>NZ_OZ186847.1:0-3790000 GCF_964272855.1 Streptomyces sp. enrichment culture
GGTGTCCCTCCGGGCAGGTCTTCCGCCAGGGCTCCTCCGGCGTCACCGAAAGCCGGTAGGCGGCACGCGGTATGAGCAGGCCGGTCCCGACACCCCACAGAACGGCCACCGCGATGATCCAGAACGTCTCCACGACACGGAGCCTAGGGGGTGTCTCGTCGATCAGGCCGGATCAGGGAGCGGCGTCTGGTGCCGTGCATCGCAAGGCGGAGGAGGGAGCCGATGCGGAGCGATGGGGATGCCCCCGCGGGAGCTCGTTCGAGTGTGGGGGAGAGTGACGACAACGCGACGTGCCCCGCGCGGGAGCTCGTTCGAGCGTGGGGGAGAGTGACGACAACGCGACGAGCGGCACGTGAGCAGCTCGAAAGGGGCGTTGTCAGTGGTGAAAGCGGGTCTGGGAGCGAAAGGTGCGGCGGTAGGTGTCCGGTGGGACGCCCACCGTGCGGGCGAAGTGGCGGCGCAGGGTGGTGGCGGTGCCCATGCCCGTGGCCGTGGCGATGGTATCGACGGTGTCGTCGGTGGTCTCCAGCAGCTCCTGCGCGTAGCGGATGCGCTGGGTGTGGAGCCACTGCAGCGGGGTGGTGCCGGTCACCTGCTTGAAGTGGCGGCCCAGGTGGCGTGAGCTCATCTGCGCCTGGCGGGCCAGGTCCTCGACGGTGAGGGGCTCGTTCAGCCGCCCCATCACCCAGGGGAAGAGGTCCGCGAGCGGATGGTTGCCCGGCTCGGGGACGGGGGTGGCGATGAACTGGGCCTGGCCGCCGTCCCGGTGGGGTGGTACGACCAGGCGCCGGGCGATCTTGTTGGCGATGGACGAGCCGTGGTCGAGGCGTACCAGGTGCAGGCACAGGTCCATGGCGGCGGCCTTGCCGGCGGAGGTGAGCACGCTGCCGTTGTCGACGTAGAGGACGTCCGGGTCCACCGTGACCTTCGGGTGGCGCCTGGCCAGTTCCCGGGTGTGGGCCCAGTGCGTGGTGGCGCGCTTGCCGTCCAGCAGTCCGGCGGCGGCCAGGACGAAGGCGCCCGTGCACAGGGAGGCCACGCGCGCGCCCGCCTCGTGGGCTGCGCGTACCGCGTCGACGAGTTCGGCCGGCGGGTCCTGGTCGGTGTCGGCCCAGCCCGGGACGATCACGGTGTCGGCGAGGGCCAGGTGGTCGAGCCCGTGGTCGGGTTCCAGGTGAAAGCGGCCGAGTCGTACGGGGCTCGGTCCGCAGAGCGAAAAGCGGTACCAGGGGTCCACTATGTGGGTCAGGTCGGCGCCGAACACTTCGCATGCCAGGGAAAGTTCGAGGTGCAGCATGCCATCGGTGATGGCCAACGCGACGGTGGGCATGTCCGGAAGTGTATGGGTCATGTCGTTGCAGACACTCGTGTGGGGGTGTTGCTCCGCGTCAGGATCTCCGTGACAGAGCGCCGCGGGTCGACAGGGATCGGCGGCGGGTCGTCCAGGCACAGACGAGTGCGGACGAGTACGGGCGAGTACGGGGAGCGGGCGTATGGGATCGGGCCAGACAGTGGTGGTGTTCGGAGCGTACGGACACACCGGGCGGTTCGTCGTGGCGGAGCTGGTCGAGCGCGGGTTCGTCCCGGTGCTGTCCGGCCGCGATGCGGGCAAACTGGAGGCGCTGGCCTCCGGGGCCGGGCTGGAGGCCCGTACGGCGTCGGTCGACGACCCGGACTCGCTCGACCGTGCGCTGGCCGGCACCGCAGCCGTGATCAACTGTGCCGGACCGTTCGCCTCTACGACGGCTCCCGTGATCGAGGCCGCCCTGCGGGCCGGGATCCCGTACCTGGATGTGGCGGCCGAACTCGAGGCCAACATCGACACCTTCGCGCACTTCGCCGACCGGGCACGGGAGGCAGGCGCGGTGATCGTTCCGGCGATGGCCTTCTTCGGCGGTCTGGGCGACCTGCTGGCCACCGCGGCCATGGGTGACTGGGCCAAGGCCGACGAGGCACACATCGCCTACGGCCTGAGCAGCTGGCACCCCACCGCCGGGACACGGCGTTCGGGTGCGGTCTCGCGGGAACGACGCGGCGAGCGGCGCCTGCGCTTCGCGAACGGCCAGTGGGAGTACCGCACCGACGCCCCGCCGACCCTCGAGTGGCGCTTCCCCGAACCGATGGGTCCCCAGCCGGTGATCGGGGAGTTCACGATGGCCGACGCGGTGACCGTGTCCAGCCACCTGTCCATCCCGGACGTGACCACCTATATGACGGTCCGGGCCGTACGTGACATCGCGTCCCCGGACACGCCGACCCCGATCGCGGCCGACGAGAACGGGCGGTCCGACCAGACCTTCCTCATCGACGCGGTCGTGCGCTCGGGCGGCACCGAACGCCGCGCGACAGCCCACGGCCAGGACATCTACGCCGTCACGGCCCCTCTCGTCGTGGAGGCCCTCGACCGCGTTCTCACCGGCCGCACCCGCACGGTCGGCGTCGCCGCCGCAGGCGAGATGTTCGACGGCCCGGACTTTCTGCGCGCGCTGTCCCCGCACGTCACCCTGGAACTGCTCCCGTAGCGATCCGGTCCAGCGATCCGGTCGCCCTGACCTCGCCGCGAGGGGCTGTGCGATCTCACGGCCCGGGACGGCGGGCTGTGACTGATCCTGGGAGCCGGACGCACGACGCGCCGGGCACGGCTGCGAACGGAAGCGACGGGCGTTGTCCGACTGTCAGGCCGCGTTCGCGAGTTTCTGGCGTACGACGATCGCGTTGAGCTGTACGGCGAAGGGTGCGGTGTCGGCGACGCCCAGGGTCCCCACACGGTCCTTGCCGAGGCCCACGGTGACGTCGGCGCAGAAGGCGACACCGTACAGGTACGCGCCGGCTTCCATGTCGGTAGTAGCTGGTGCGGTCCTGGAGTGCGAAGAACAGATCGCGGTAGTAGCTGGTGCGGTCCGGCTGCTCCTCGTAGTAGGCCAGCCCTGGTTCGCCCTCCTGCGCGGCGAGACCGGTGAACGCGTCCACGAGGTCGCGTTCGATGGTGTCCCAGAACGACGCCTGAGCCGCCTCCGCGGGGAGCGCCTGACGGACCGCCTCCTTGAGGGAGAGCACCATGACCACGAGCGGTGCCTCCTCCTGCAGCTTCCAACCGCGGATCACCTTGACGGTGTCGCTGTCGGGGAGCACGGCGGCGGCATCGCGTATGCGCGCGAAGTCGTAATTGACTGTGGCGGGTGCGATCGCCTCCTGGAAGGCGCTCCTGAGGGCCTCCGCTTGGGCCTGGTGCGCCTCGTCCACCACGGTGACTGTTCTGAAGCAGGCTGCCAACTCATCCTCCTTAAACATTTTGTTGAATGGATGAGGCGTCAGTATGCCGTGACCGCGCCCGGCACGCGACCACGCCGGCCGCTTCTCAAGCCCACACCACTTTGACCACGGCGTGCCCCGCCGAAGCCGCCCGCCCGTAGAACCCCCGCAGGCCCCTGTGATGGTTGAGGAACTCCAGCCTGGCCTGCGCCTCGTCCCAGCCGCCCAGCTTGGCACCGGCGCGCTTCCACAAGTCGTCGAAGGAGACAGCCGCAAGGAAGTCCGCGGCCCGTGACACCCCAGGCGGCTCCAGAATCATCATGGGCGGGTCGGAGGGGTCGGCGTCGGCGCTGTGCGGCACGGGGCGGCCGCCGTAGATCGGCAGTGTCCATGCCTTGTCGGCGTCGGCGCGTGCGTGCGCGTGCGCGTGTGCGTCGAGGTCATCGGCTACGGCGTAGAGGTCGTTGACGGAGTTCCAGACCTTGTCGATCGAGCCGGCGATACCCGCTGCGACCTCGTCGGGGTGGTTGTCCCAAGCCTCGGACATGAACGCCGCGAGCCAGGTGTGGTCGTCGCGGACCTCGGACTCCGCGACGGCGCGAAAGTGCAGGTGGATGCTCATGTTCTACTCCTCCGGCTCCCGGACGCGGAGCAAGGTCGAGGTAGCGGTGGGGGGGCGTCGTGCCGGGTGCGGCGGCGACCGCTGCACGGAAGGCGGTCGACCGTTCGCCGATCATGCGCAGCAGGTCGGGGAACTCCGGAGTCTTCGGCACCCCGGATGTCTGTCACCGTGTTCCGGCAACCGGACAGCGGGTTCTCATGGCCGACGCGGCGGGCGCGCGGCACGTCAGGCGAGGTAGTCAGCGCGCCCTTCGTCATCGAGTTCGAAAGGGCCCTCGGGGATGACGCAGAACTCGTTGCCTTCGGGGTCGGCCATCACCAGGAACCCGCCGGCGGCGTACTCCTCCAACCGGCACCCACCCAGCGCCTCGACACGCTGCTGTTCGGCGGCCGGGTCGGGTGAGGTGATGTCGAAGTGCATACGGTTCTTGGCCGACTTGGGCTCGCCGGTCCGCTGAAAGCCCAGCCCCAGGCCGTTCTCGCGCCGCAGCCATACGTACGGTCCCATGCGGCCGACGACCGGCCTGCCGAGCAGCTCGGACCAGAACGCGGCAAGCCGTTCGGGGTCAGCGGCATCGACGATGAGGGCATTGATCTGCATAGGTGCGTACGCCATGCCTTGATCCTCTCAGAGCGTGATCCCCTCAGGGCACCCAGGACCACTCGGCTTCCCGGTCCGGAGCGCCGCATCCGCATCGACCCCGAAACGTGATCCACCGCCTACTTACAGCCATGCCGACCAGTCGGTATGGTGCGCCGCTGAGCCACTCCCCGTTCATCTCCACGGATCCGAGCCGTAGTGGAAGGCCAGTCGATGACATACCCCGACGAGAACCGGTATCCGCCATCAGCGTCACCGGGTTGGTCCCTGACGCACACCGATCGTTCGTCATACGGATACGACGTCCCTCCCGGGTACGCCCCGGACGGTCGCTCCCCCTGGCACGAGCCGTACGCGCAGAACGAGCCGTACGCGCACGAGACTCATCGGCACAGCGCCGACCTCGCCGCCCTCCGCTCGGCCTACCGCCTCCTTCGCCGGACCTCCACGCTCGCGGCACTCGGCTCCTTCGTGGTGTACATCGTGCTCGTGCCTGCGCCGCCCCGGGCCTGATGGGGTCCGAGATCGCCGGGGAGCTGAGCCTGGGCATGGCCCTGGGCGTCCTCCAACTCGTCGTGACCTTCGCGGCGGTCTTCTGGTACGGACGCAGCGCGCAACGGTCGGTGGATCCGCTGGCCCGCGCCGTGAGGGAGCAGGCGGTCGCCGCCGGCGGGAACACCGGTGCGGCGAGATGAACGACTTCAGCTCCGGGACGCAGGCCACCGTCCTTCTCCTGTTCACCGTGCTGGTCACCCTCACGCTGCTGATGTGCGTGATGGCGGGCCCGGACCGCGACGACCTGGCCAACTTCTACACCGGCTACCGCTCGCTCACCCCGTTCAAGAACGGCCTGGCCATCGCGGGCGACTACATCTCCGCGGCCACCGTGCTGAGCACCACCGGCATCGTCGCGCTCACCGGATACGACGGCTACGTCCTCGCGGTCAGCACCGCCTTGTCCCTGGTGCTGCTGATGTTCCTGCTGCTGATGTTCCTGCTGGCCGAACCCTTGCGCAACGCCGGCCGGTTCACCATGGGTGACGTCCTGGCCCGCAACATGCCCGGGCGGGCCGTGCGTGTCGCCGCCTGCGTGGTGACGCTTTCGGCGACAGTGCCCTTCCTGGTCGTACAGCTCTCCGGGGCCGGGTCGCTGCTCACCTTCATCCTGGACCTCCCGCACCTGGCGGGCGCCAGGACGGGCAGCATCGTCATCGTCGGCAGCCTGATGATCATTTACGCGGCGCTCGGCGGCATGAGAGGCACCGCGCTCGTCCAGATGGTCAAGATCGTGTTTCTGCTCGCCACCAGCCTCGCCGTCGCCGCCCTGGTCCTGAACCGTTTCGACTGGAGCCCCAGCGCCGTGCTCAGGGCCGCCCAGCAGGGCAGCGGCGCGGGCCCCGCCTTCCTCCAGCAAGGCCTTCAACTGGGCACCTCGGCCGGTGAGCGGCTGGACTTCATCGGGTTCCAGATCACCGTGGTCCTCGGTGTCCTGCCTGCCCCACATCACCATGCGTCTGTACTCGGCGCAGGACGTGCCCGCCGTACGTCGCTCCATGTCCTGGGCGGTCGCCACGGTCACCACGTTCTGCCTGCTCGTGATCGTCATGGGGACGGGTGCGGCAGCGCTGGTGGGGTCGCAGTCCATCATCGCGGCCGACCCGGAAGGCAGGACGTCGATGCTCATGCTGTCGCAGATGCTCGGCGGAGCACCCGGCTCCACGGGCACGACGATTCTCTACTCGGCCGTGGCGGGCATGGTGTTCATCACCCTGCTGTCCTCGGTCGCGGGAATGACCCTGGCCGCGGCCTCGTCGCTCGCCCATGACCTGTTCGCCCACGTGAGACGGCGGGGGCAGGCGGATCCGCGCACGGAGATGACGGTGGCGGCGTGGACGAGCGTGGCCGTGGGAATCGTCGCCATCGGGCTCGCCACCCTGGTCCAGAACTGGGACGTCGGCGTGCTGACCACTCTGGCCATCTGCATCGGGGCATCGGCGGTGGCACCGGCGCTCACCTACTCCCTGTTCTGGCGGGGGTTCACGCGCACCGGCCTGGTCGCCACCCTCTACGGCGGCGCGGCCTGCGCGCTGGTGCTGATGGTCTTCTCCGAGGCCGTCTCGGGCACGCCGTCCGCCCTCTTCCCGGACGCCGACTTCCACTGGTTCCCCATGCAGTCCACCGGACTGGTCTCCATCCCGTTCGGCTACCTGGCGGGCTGGCTGGGCAGCCGTCTGGACCACCGGCGCCGCACCGCCGACAGCGTCGAGACCCGGCGGCTGTATGAGGAGAGCGAGGCACGGCTGCTCGCCGCAGCCGAGTGAGCCGTCTCGGTCGGGCGGTCGGCGCCCGTTGTCCGGTGACGGTGACGGTGCCGGTGCGTCAGGTGCGTCAGGTGCGTCAGGTGCGTCAGGTGCGTCAGGTGCGTCAGGTGCGTCAGGCGAACATGCCGGCCAGTGGTTGCTCGGTCCACACGATCTTGCCCTCGCGGGTGTACCGGGTGCCCCAGCGTTCGGTCATCTGGGCCACCAGGAACAAGCCGCGCCCGCCCTCGTCGGTGGTGCGGGCGCGGCGCAGGTGGGGTGAGGTGTGGCTGGCGTCGCCGACCTCGCACACCAGGCACCGTTCACGGATCAGCCGCAGGGTCGCGGGACCGCCGGCGTAGCGGTAGACGTTGGTGACCAGTTCGCTGGCGATCAACGCGGTGCTGAACGCCAAGTGCTCCAGTCCCCATTCGGTCAGCTTCGCGGAGGTCAGGTCCCGGGCCCGAGCGGCGCTGGCAGGCTCCAGCGGCAGACACCAGGAGGCGACATCGTCCGGTTGCAGCATGCGCGTACGGGCGATCAGCAGGGCGACGTCGTCGCTGGGGCGCGATGGCACGAGCGAGTCGACCACCGCCTGGCATGTGCGTTCCAGCGCGTCGGTGGGGCGGGTGAGCGCTGCGCGCAACTTGGTCAGGCCGGCGTCTGCATCGATGTGACGTTCGCCGATCAGTCCGTTGGTGTAGAGGCACAGCAAGCTTCCCTCGGCCAGTTCGACGTCCCGTGCCTCGAACGGCAGGCCGCCCAGGCCGAGCGGTGGGCCGGCGGGCAGGTCCAGCAGAGACACCTGTCCGTCCGGCGCGGTCACCACGGGCGGCGGGTGGCCGGCGCGGGCCATGGAGCACCGCCCGGAGACCGGGTCGTACACGGCGTACAGGCAGGTGGCGCCGACGACCTGCTCGCCCACGGGCGGTTCGCCGACTGCCTCCTGTTCGGCCGCCAGGAGGTTGACCAGGTCGTCGAGACGGGACAGGACCTCGTCCGGCTCCAGGTCGAGGCTGGCGAGCGTGTGTACGGCGGTACGCAGCCGCCCCATGGTGGCGGCTGCGTGGATGCCGCGTCCCACCACGTCGCCCACGACGAGGGCGACCCGGGCACCGGACAGGGGAATGACGTCGAACCAGTCGCCGCCCAGGCCGGAGGCCGCGCTGGCCGGCAGGTACCGCAGGGCCACCTCGACGGCCGACTGGTCCGGCACTTCCCGCAGCAGAAGGCTGCTCTGCAGGGTGAGCGCGGTCTGCTGCTGCTGGGTGAAGCGCCGGGCGTTGTCGATGGCGACGGCGGCGCGCGCGGCGAGTTCCTGGGCGAGGGTGAGATCGTCCGCCTCGAAGGGATCGGGACGGCGCGAACGCCACAGGGTCATCACTCCGAGCACCAGGCCACGGGCGGCGACAGGGACCACGATCAACGAGTGAGCGCCCAGCTCCGGAGCACGGGCCCCCTGGTGCCCTTCGGCGGAGAACCAGTCGGGCGGGAGCACCGCTTCCAGGACGGGCCGTCCTTCGGTCAGGCATCTGGCCTGGGGAGTGTCAGGCGCGAACTCCACCGGCTCGGGGTGGGGCGGGACGGCTTGGGCACCGATGCCGCTGGTTCCCACGCGTACCACCGGCCCTGCCAGGGGCCGCGCCAGTTCCTCACCGCGCGTCACCGGCTGGAGCAGGTCCACTGACGCGTGGTCGGCGAGGTGCGGCACCATCACCTCGGCGAGTTCCCGGGCCGTCTCGGCCACGTCGAGGGTGGTGCCGATACGGCCGCCGGCCTCGTCGAGGAGCGCGAGCCGGCGCTGGGCGCGATGACGTTCGGTGATGTCCTCGATCATCTCGGCGACACCCAGGATGCGGCCGGAGGGATCCTCCATCGGGAAGGACGAGACCAGCGCGACCCGCTCGCGTGCCGGATCCTGCTCCAGGCGAGTGAACTGCTCGGAGTAGATCAACGGCTTTCGGGTCTCCATCACCTGGCGCACACGGTCCACGGCCTTGCGCGCGTCGTCAGGGAGGAGGAAACAGCCGGTGGGCAGCCCCCGGAAGTCCGCTGCCGGGACGCCGCTGAAGCGTTCGATGGCCCGGTTGACCCGGAGAAGTCTCAGGTCGGGGCCGTGGACGACCAGGCCGATCGGGCACCGGCGGTACAAGCCGTCGAGAACCGCGCGGTCCCTTTGCCACTAGGACGTCATCCGCGAGCGCCCCGGCGAGCAACCACTCGCGGACCCGGCCGTCGCGCCAGAGCGCGTGGGCCCTGAGACCCACTTCCACGAGCCGGCCGTCGCGGTGCCGCACGTTGAGCACCCCGAACCAGCCGCCGGCTCTCCTGGCGCCCGCCGCGGCCTCTCGGACAGCCGGCAGATCGCCAGGATCCACAAGGACGCCGAGTGCCGAACGACCGATCACGTCGGTGTCAGGATGACCGAGCAGTTCCTGGGCCCGCCGGTTCCATCCGACCACGACGCCCCGGTCGTCGAGAACCGCCAGGGCGGCGAGGTGCTGGGCGAACGGATCGTCGTGGCTTTCGCTGAGCTCCGTCATCCGCTTCTCCACCGCTGGACACCACCTTGTCCTCGGTCGCCGATGTCCTGCCTCAGGTCCCGTGACGCCCGGGGACCGGCGCAGCGGCGTCCGGTCGGCTCAGGCGTTCCCCGAAGCACGCTGACCTGCTGCTGCCATGCAAGCCTATTGAATCCGGTGGCGCCGCGGTCTCGCCCACGGAGTGGCACGGCGTGGCGGGCATCGCGCTTCCGACACCGGAAGGCCTGGGGGACGTCTCGCCGATCATGCCGGGCTCGCGGCGTCTGGCGCCGCGCCTCGTCGCGTTGTCGTCGGTCCCCGATTCCCCCAAGCTCTCGGCTCCGCTCGAGCACCCCCATCGCATCGGCTCCCTCCTCCGCCTTGCGACGCACGGCACCAGGCGCCGCTCCCTGATCCGGCCTGATCGACGAGACACCCCCCAGGGCGGTCCGGCCGCCGGGTCAGCGGTGGCCGGGGAACCGGAGGGCGTTCGCCCAGAGGCGGGTGACCGTGGACACCAGTTCCTCGAAGTCCACAGGCGTGGCCCCTTCCTGCCGTTCGCCGAGCACGAAGGCGTTGTAGGCCATGACGCTGACCATGCCCGACAGCGCTCGGGAGGCCATCATCGGATCGACCCCACGGTCTGCGACACCTCGCGCCTGCAGTTCGGCGATGCCGCGGGCATTGCGGCGGATGAACGCGTCGGCGCGCCGGCTCCGGAACTCGCGGAAGTCCGGCTCCACTTGCGCGACCTGCTCGAGCAGGCCCATCAGCTTCGCGTTCCTTCTGTATGCCTCCAGATACGCGCGATTGCTCGCTTCGAGGACCGCACAGGGATCGTCGGCATCCTGCACCCGGCCCATGCCGGGGTGCATCATGTCCTCCTGCGCCTCCAGGAGGACGGCGGCAAGCACCTCTTCCTTGTTGGCGAAGTAGGTGTAGAAGGATCCTGCCGCGCATCGAGCCTCTTTGGTGATGTCGGTCAGGCGGGTGTCGAGGTAGCCGTCCCGTTCGAACACCTTCAGCGCGGCTTGCACCAATGCGGCCCGTGTCCGTGCTCCACGCTTCGTCGCAGGCGGCTCACGAAGCTGCGAGAGGGGTGCCATGGGCGGCGCCTGCTCGCTGTCGATCTCCTCGGGCCCGGTGGTCTCCATCCAGGGCACTTTACTTGAATGCGACACCATGTTCATGCCGTCGCTCGGGGTGCGCGGTCAAGCGCCGATCCCGAAGCGTTCGGCGGGTTGGCGGCGGGTGTCGGCGGCGCTGGTGTGCAGTACGCCCCCGATTCCGATCCGTGCCGCTCCGTCGAGGTTCTGCTGCAGATCGTCGCCCTTCCCGCCTACGCGCCTCTGGGTGACGCCGGCTGTGAGCGTCTCGCCGAACTCGCGAGCCCCTTCGGCCGCGCGGTCGTCGACGCCGGCCTCCTCAAGCTTGGCTGAGGCGGGCCCTTGTCGGAGCCCGTCGTGCCTCAGAAGGCCGAGTTGGCGAACCAGTGAGCCAGCAGGTCCTCGTCCCCGTCGTGAGCGAGGGCCTCTGCCTCGTAGGGCAGGCGGCCGTAAACGAGCAGGAGCAGATCGGCCGCGGTTCCCCGGACGGTCGCATCAGCGGTGTCCGAGGCCGGACGGGACGTGTCCAGGCCGAAGCCGTCGGGCCGCAGGCGGACCAGCCAGGCGTCGTCTCCGTCGGTCGTGCGGAAGCGGATGGTCCTGTCGGGGCCGCGCAGGTCGGCCACCTTGGGGGCGAAGAAGGTCGCGAAGGGCAGGTTGACCAGGAACTCGTCGATCCCGTCGACGGCGACCGGACGGTCGATGACGGGCCGGAGGCCGAGTGCGAGCTCGGCGTCGGCCCGGTGCAGCAAGGTCTCGAAGAGCATGCGGCGTGCCCAGAAGCGGGCGTGCTGGTCGACGCCCCACGCCCACATGGGAAAGTCCGGGTCGATGGCTGCGAAGGCGTCCGCGGCCACGGTCGCGCTCTCGGCCAGCCAGTCGGCGTATCCGTTCTGCTGTTCGGGGAGCCGCAGGTCCACCTCACGTGTGCGCGGGGGTTCCTGGATGCGCGCCCGCAGCAGGGCCGGAACCATCGCTGGACACTGCCCGTGTGCTTGACGAGGTCGGCGAGCGTCCAGCCGGGGCAGCTGGGCACCGCGGTCGCCAGGTCGGCGTCCCTGACCGCTGCGACGAACCGGGCGGTCTCCGACGCGACCTCTCTGCGGTGATCGACCGGGGTGACAACGGATGCGGGCTCGGCGTGGTCGGCCGTGGTCATCGTGAGACATGCCTTTCGAAGAAGCTGCGGGGTCAGCCGGACGGCTGACCGAGGACGGCTCGAGGAGCAGGACACCCTGTACGCCTGCCGGAGCACCGGTGCACCGGCAGCCCGTGTCCGCCACGGACTGCCGGTGTCACTGCTCGGCGGTGGCCGCCGCATGGGCGGTAATGCGGCTCGGAGGCGAGCTCAGGGTCGCGCGGCAGCGGGCTGCGCGGTGCAAGGTGTGCTCCAGTGATCCTGCGGCTGCGTCACACCTGCCTCACGGCACCCGGCACCGCCGGGTGCTTCTCTCTTTCTCCACCTGATTCCGGGAGCAGACCGTGACCAGCACAAGGCCGCACGGCACACGATCAAACTGCCACGCGGGACCCACGCCCGGACAATGGAAGTGGTGCTCGGCTGCCGGTGAGCAGCGGGCGAGCCGGTGGCGCAGCCGCGCGGCCGGGGGCTGAACCCGCGAACCCGACGGATAGCCGGCGAGCAAGGAGGTCACCATGACCAGCATCACCCAACGCATCACCACCCTGTTCCCGATCAAGGCGAACAAGGCGCTGGACAAGGCCGAGGACCCGCGCGAGGTCCTGGACTACTCCTACGAGCAGCAGCTGCAGATGCTGCAACGCGTGCGGCGCGGGGTGGCCGACGTGGCGACCAGCCGCAAGCGGGTCGAACTCCAGCTCAGCCGACTCCAGCAGTCCACCGACAAACTGCAGGGCCAGGCCGAGCAGGCGCTGGCCGCCGGGCGCGAGGACCTGGCCCGCGAGGCGCTCACCCGCCGTACCGCTGTGGCCGCGCAGATCACAGACCTCCAAGCCGAGCACACGTCGCTGAAGGAGCAGGAGGACAAGCACGCTCGCCGCACAGCGCCTGGAAGGCAAGGTGGACGCCTTCCGGACCCGCAAGGAGACCATCAAGGCCAGCTACACCGCAGCCGAGGCCCAGACCCGGATCACCGAGGCCGTGACCGGCATCGGCGAGGAGATGGGCGACGTGGGCCTGGCCATGCAGCGCGCCCAGGACAAGACCGAGCAGCTGCAGGCACGCGCCGGCGCCCTGGACGAACTGATCGCCTCCGGTGCACTGGACGACGCCACCCTGCCGGCCGGCCGGGACGACATCCAGGCCGAACTGGAGCGCGTCACCGCGGACCAGGACGTGGAGCTCGAACTGGCCAGGATGAAGGCACAGTTGCCGAGCGGGTCCGCTCCGCAGGCGGTGGAAGCAAGGGAAGGACGGCCGGAACAGGAGGAGAAGTCATGATCATGCGGATTCTCGGCGAGGGCCAGTACGACATCGCCGACGAGCACCTCGACCGGCTCAACCACCTGGACACCGCCCTGCAGAAAGCCGCCGACGCCGGTGACGAGACGGCCTTCGCCACCGCCCTGTCGGCGCTGCTGGACGCCGTACGCAGCCTCGGCACACCGCTGCCCGAGGAGCGGATCACTCCATCGGATCTGGTGCTGCCCGACGAGACGACCAGCCTGCCGCAGGTACGCGAGTTGCTGTCCGACGAGGGCCTGATCCCAGACTGACGGGGTGATGGCGATGCGCAGCCGATTCGAGCCCGACCGACAGCTGACCGCCCGCACGGCGGTCACCATGTTCCTGCTCGGACTGCTCTACGTGGCGTTCATCGCCGCGCTGATCGTGCTGCTCAAGTCCGTCGTCCTCGTAGTCGTCATCGCCGCGGCCCTGCTGGGCGCCCAGTACTGGTACTCCGACCGCATCGCCCTGTACGCCATGCGCGGCCGGCTCGTCACGCCCGAGGAGCAGCCGCGGCTGCACGGGGTCGTGGACCGGCTGTGCGCGAGCGCGGACATGCCCAAGCCGCGGGTCGCGGTCTCCGACATGGACCTGCCCAACGCCTTTGCCACCGGCGTCGACACCGACCACGCCGTGGTCTGCGTGACCACCGGTCTCATGCGCCGTCTGGAGACCGAGGAACTCGAAGGCGTCCTCGCCCACGAACTCTCCCACGTCGCCCACCGCGACGTGGCGGTGATCACCATCTCGTTCCTGGGCGTCATCGCCGGGCTGATCGTCCGCTTCGCCTACTGCTCCCAGCTGTTCGGCGGGCGCAGCCAGCGGGACCAGAACACCGCCGCCGTCTTCCTGGCCGTGACGGCCGTCTCGGCCCTCGTCCACGCCGTCAGCTTCCTTCTCATCCGGGCCCTGTCCCGCCACCGCGAGCCGGCCGTCGACCGGGCCGCGGCCATGCTGACCGCCAAGCCATCCGCCCTGGCCTCGGCACTGACCAAGGTCAGCGGCAACATCGCCCGCATCCCAACCGAGGACCTGCGCACCGCCCAGGCGTTCAACGCGTTCTTCTTCACCCCCGCACTCGGGCCCGGCACCGCGGTGGCGAACCTGTTCTCCACCCACCCCACCCTGGAAAGCCGGCTGGAGTCGCTCGCGGAGCTCTCCGCAGAGCTTGGCGACGGGCGGCGAACCAGGCAGGCACTGAGCGAAGGAGACGCTGGCCCATGGGTTTCTGGGATGTGCTGTTCGGCCGGAGCAAGCCGATCCGGCCCGACCTGGACCAGCTCTTCGCCCTGCCCCCGGCTGCGATCACCTCCAGGCGGCCATCGGCTTCACCCCGACCGGCATGGGATCGGCGTACTTCGCAGCGATCGAAGGCGGCGCCTTCGCTCACGTCCAGCAAGAGGTCCGAGCCCTCCTCACCGCCGACTCCGAACGAGGCGGCTCCCCGGTGGAGTTCAGCCGCGACACCTACGGATACTCCTGGCTGCTCTCCCGCCGTCCACCGGACGACCTGCCCGCCCTCGTGAGCGACCTCCACGCGGTCAACACCTCCCTGCAGGACAGCGACTTCGGCCCGCACCTCCTCTGTTCCCTGGTCGCCTTCCACGACGCCGAACTGCGCCCGCTCGCGCTCGTCTACCTCTCCAAGCGCGACACCTTCCACCCGTTCGCCCCGCTGCTCGCCAACACACGCGACAACCCGCTGGAACTTTGGGTCAAGACCGTACTCAAAGACGACCTGCGCATCGAGCAGGACCTGAGCCGCTGGTTCCCGCTCTGGGGCGCCCCCGGCCTGTGACCCGACGCAACCGGCCCACCCGAGCCCGGGGAGGTGACAACGTGAACGAACCCCAGCCCCGCTCCGGGGACGAACCGCGAACCGCCCGCCCGCTGCTGGAGGCGGCCGGCATCGAGAAGGCGTACCGACGTGGCCCGTGGCCGGCGCGCCGCACCACGCCGGTGCTGCGGGGCGTGGACCTCACCCTGGCCCCGGGCGAGGTGGTCGGCATCGTCGGGGAGAACGGCTCCGGCAAGAGCACGCTGATGAAGATCCTTGTCGGGGCGCTCACCGCCGACGCCGGAACGGTCACCCACACCGGCCGGATGGGCTACTGCCCGCAGGATCCGGTCGTCTACGAACGCCTCACCTGCGACGAGCACTTCGAGCTGTTCGGCCACGCCTACGCCATGACCGGCGAGGCGGAACGACGTTCGCGCCGCGCGATCTACGCCGCCCTCGGCTTCGAGCGCTACGCCGGCACCCGCGCGGACCAGCTGTCCGGCGGAACCCTCGCCAAGCTGAACCTGGGCCTGGCACTCCTCGCCGATCCCGAGGTGCTGCTGCTGGACGAGCCATACGCCGGCTTCGACTTCGACACCTACCTGAGGTTCTGGGACCTGGTCGCCGAGCGCCGCACGGCGGGCCGCTCGGTGCTGATCATCAGCCACTTCGTCACGGATCAAGAACGCTTCGACCGCATCGTGGAACTGCGGGAGGGCAGGGCGGTGCACCGATGACCGTCCTGCCGTTCACTCGCCGTTTCCTCCTCGAGTCCGCCCGGACGCCGGTGAACCTCCTCGTCCTCGTGCTGGTGCCGGTGGTGTTCGTGGTGGTGGCCGCACGCCCGCTGGCGGACGCGGCCGAGCTGCTCGGCGGCACCGGCGGGCCCGCCGTACAGACAGCCACCGCCGGCTGGGCCGCGGGATTCATCGCCGCGATCGCCATGTACTTCCAGATGCGCGCCTCTCGCTCGGCTGATCGCCGGCTGATCATCTCGGGGCTGGCGCCCCGCCGGCTGGTGGCCGCACGTATGGGCGCCGGCCTGGCCCTGGCGGTGACTGCCGCGGCGGCAGCTCTGCTGGCCCTCCAGCTGCGGACCGGCCTCGGCGATGATCCATGGCGGGTGCTGGCCGGAACGCTCATGTACGCGGTGATCTACCTGGCCATCGGGGCGCTGATCGGCGCGACGGTGGCCAGCCCCGTCAACGGCACCGTGCTCGTGCTGTTCGTGTGGATCCTGGACGTCTTCTTCGGCCCCGTCCTGGGTGCTGCGGACCGCGCGGCGACCCGGGTGCTCCCGACGCACTTCGTGACGCTGTGGATGCTCGACGTGCCCTCCGGCCACGGCGGCCGACCCGGGGATCTCGGCTGGGCCCTGGCCTGGACGGCGGCAGCCGTCGCGGTGAGCTGGACGGTGATCACCGCCACCAGCCGCACGGCCCGTGCCCGACGCCGTGCCAGGCCCGGCTCGGCGAGGGCCCAACTGACCGCGGGGGTGCGCGCGGGGCTGCGGGAGGCCGGCCGCAACCGGGTGCTGTGGGTGCTGCTCATCGCGGTGCCGACGGTCTTCGTCCTCCTCGCGGTGGCCACCACCCCCGAGCAGTCCACGTCCCTGACCGTCCGCGAAGGCGGGCGCACCACCGTCCAGCAGGCGTGGCTGCCCGACATCCACGGCGGCACCATGGCACCGATCGCCACCGCCTCCCTTGCCACTCTCGCCGGACTCTTCACGATCCTCAACGCCAGCACAGGCGACCAGCGGCTCGCCATCGCCGGGTTCCGCCCCGGCAGGCTGCTCGCCTCCCGCCTGACCGTCGTCGTCCTCGGCGCGCTCCTGGCCACCGCCGCCTCCCTCGCGGTGACCGCGACCGTCTTCGACGCCCGCCAATGGGGCCTCTACATCGCCGCGAACGTGCTCATCGCCCTCACCTATGGCCTTATCGGTGTCCTTCTCGGCCCGCTCTTCGGCCGGGTCGGCGGGGTGCTGATCGCTTTCCTGCTGCCCTTCATCGACCTGGGCATCGAACAGAGCCCCATGCTCCACCCCGACCCGCCCACCTGGGCGCACGCCCTGCCCGGCTACGGCTCCACCCGCGTCCTCATCGACGCCGCCGTCACCCCGGGCTTCGACGAAACCGGCCCCCTGCTCATCGCCCTGGCCTGGCTGGCCGGACTCACTCTCGCCGCCGCCGCGCTGTTCCGCCACGCCATCACCCCGGCCCGCACCAGGCGGCCGTCATGACCAGCGGACGTCTCGGCGGCGTGGCACCCGCCGACAGGAGTTGCGCAGCGCGTACAGGTATCTCCTGATCCCCTTCGACCCAGAGGAGCCAGCCCCCATGAAGACCACCCGCGCCCTGCACCGCCGTACCGCCCTGGCCGCCGCAGCCGTCGCCGCCTCCGCGTTCTTCCTGGCCGGCTGTGGAGACGACGGCAACGGCTCTGCCGCCACCTCTCCCAGCCCTACCACGTCCGTCTCGGTCCCGGCAGGCGAGCACAACCAGGCGGACGTCGACTTCGCGCAGGGCATGATCCCGCACCACCGCCAGGCCGTCATGATGGCCGACATGGCCGAGACCCGGGCCTCCTCCAGCGACGTCAAGGCCCTTGCCGAGGAGATCAAGAAGGCCCAGGAGCCGGAGATCGCGACCATGTCCGCCTGGCTGACGGCCTGGGGTGAAGAAATTCCCCGGGGCATGGACGGCATGGACGGGATGGACCACGGCGACGCCTCGTCCATGCCCGGCATGATGAACGACCAGCAGATGAACGACATGCGAGGCGCTTCCGGCAAAGCCTTCGACACCATGTTCCTGACCCAGATGATCAAGCACCACGAAGGCGCCATCACCATGGCCGAGACCGAGAAGAGGGAAGGCGCCTACGGCCCCGCCAAGGAACTCGCCGACGACATCATCACCGCCCAGAAGGCGGAGATCACGCACATGCGGGAGATGCTCGGCACCAACTGACCCCGGCGCGTGCAGGCGACCGTGTCCATGCAGTCGGCAGGGAGGACCTCCCGGTCGCGGCGGCGTCGCGGCCGGGCGCGATGGCGCCGGGGAGCGTTAGCTGGAAGGAGGACCCGGGACTCGTGAGGCGGACTGCCCGGTCGGCCGGCCCCAGGGCGAAGGAGGCAACGATGTCCAGCACCGTCAAGGACATGCTCGCCACCTACCCCGCCGACCTCGGTGAAGTGGACCGCGAGAAGCTCACCCGCTGCATCGAGCAGTGCATCGCCTGCGCTCAGGCGTGTACGGCGTGCGCGGACGCCTGCCTGTCCGAGGGCATGGTCGGCGACCTGACCAAGTGCATCCGCACCGACATGGACTGCGCCGACATCTGCAACGCCACCGCCGCAGTACTCTCCCGCCACACCGGCTACGACGCCAACATCACCCGCGCGATCCTCACCGCGTGCGCCACAGCCTGCCAGGCGTGCGGCGACGAATGCGCCTCCCACGCGGACATGCACGAACACTGCCGCGTGTGCGCAGAAGCCTGCCGCTCCTGCGAACAGGCGTGCAACGAACTCCTCGGCGCCCTCGGCTGACCGGAGGCACCACGATGCGCACCGCGCCGGGCAAGGCGGACACTGGGTTCTGCCCGCGCCGGCAAGAGCGCCCGTAGCGGGTCACCCGGACTGGCTGCGACACCCAGAGGGCGGCGGCGCGTGGAAGCGGAAGTATGACGTCGCCGCGCCTCAGCCGGTGCCGCCCTGCCGAGCAGGCTTCGGATCCCGCCATCGCCGCCGCGTCTCGACCCGCGCTCCGCCGTCGGCCTTCTGCCGTGCCCATTCGACGGCCTGCGTTCGGGACTCTGAGCTCGCCGAGACCGCTGATTGGCGTGATCGACAACGGGGCCGCTGGACAGTGCGTCCCGGGCGCCGGATAGAGTCACGACGTGGTGACGGCTCGGACTCCCTTCAGGGCGCCGCGGTCCCGGCGAACGGCCGGACCGCTGCGTTTGCTGTGGCTGGCCGCTCTGCTGTTCGCCTTCCTCTACACCCACGCTGCCGGAGCAGACAGTGCCTCCGCGCACGTCACCGGCGGCGCCGTGGCAGCCCAGCCGGCGCCCATCAGCACCGGCGACGGCCAACACCACAAGGGCGGGGCACTCGATCGGGACGGCGACGGCCACGGGGACTCCCATCCTGCCGAGGAGTGCGCCTCACCCCACCCGTACCACGGCTGTGAGCTGCCCGGTCCGCACCCCGATCCCCTTGCACGTCAGACTCCCGCGTCGGGGGAGAGCAAGCCCCAGCCGTGGACCGTGACATGGTCCTCCGGCCTCCCACCGTTGCTTGATTCCCTCAGCTCAGTGGTGCAGCAGGTGTAGATCCGGGTTGTTTATCCCGATCTAGCCCCCATTCTCATCGTCAACCCCGGTCGCCTGTACACGGCACCCGCCGGGCGATGAGTCACGCTCGCAGCACCCCGAGGAACTCGCACACATGACCTCCGTCCAGCTTCTCGACGCGACCGACAGCAGGCTCGACGCTACGCCCATGGGGCGGGCCGCCCGGCGCAAGGCCAAGTCTTCCCGGAAGCGCTCGCTGGCCGCCCGCTACCTTGGCTATGTCGGCTACTTCGTCGGCGCCGGTCTCATCAGCGGTGCCGTCGTCCACCATCCGCTCGACCCCGACCGCTACACCCGCATCGCCGCCTATGGCGCGCTCGTCTTCCTCGGCGCCACCATCCTCAACGAGTTCCTCCTCACCCGCGAGAGGCCCGGCCTGCCTCGCATGCTCGTGGTGATCGGCTCCTCGCTGCTGCTCTCCTTCGGCATCGGCATGCTCAGCGGCGGCCTTCAGCACTTCGACGACTTCCCCGCCCGCGGCGCCGTCCTCGTCCCCGTCGGCATCGTCGTCTCCTTCGTCGCCTACGTGATCAAGGACGCCGACACTCCCTGGCAGCGCGTCTTCAGCGTGCTGGGTCTGACCGTCGTCGCGGTGGCGGCCCTCGCATTTTTCGGGCTGCGCGAGGTCGCAGCCTCGATGGAGACGACCCCAGGCGGCCACGGCCACGGTCACGGCACTGTCGAGGAGCCTGCGGCCGACGACCACGCACCGGCCCCAGCCCCCTCCACCGACACGACCACGGAGCCGGTCACCTCCCCGCCCACGTCGGCTGCCACGCCGCCGGCCCACACCGACGGACACGCTCACTGACAGCCGCCGAAGGGCGAGGCCCGGCCTCGCGGCCTCCCGTGCCCGACGACCTGCCGTCCGGTTGAGGCCACAGGCCCGTCGCATGCCCCGCACGGTGCGGACCCTCAAAACGGCAGTGGGTCATCTCGGCCTCCTGCGCTGGGGGCCGATGCCGAAGACGACGGTTGCGGCCCGCTCGCTGAGTTCATCTCGGAGGGCTTCGTTGTCGTGGTGGGGGCTGCGATGGCAACGGCCGCCGCTTGGAGCTGTCTCTCCAGGAGAGTGCACTGCTGGGTCTTCGTGGTCAGTTTCCTGCGCAGGTCAGCGTCGCGCGGGATCGTCATCCCGTGCCGTGCAACGTGGGCGTCCCATTCAGCCAGAATGTCCCGGGCCCTGTTCATGATGGCTCGGCTGACCTGGGCTTCTCACCAGAGGTTCTCCTTCGTCAGGCGTCCATCGGTTCTCTCCGGCCGTCCGGTGAGGAGTCTGGTCATGCCGGCCCGGAGGGCCGTGCTGCTCCTGGAGCTGACCTGGCCTTTCAATCCGTCTCCGGCGATCATGTGAGGGGAACGCCTGGCGGTACGCGGGGTGGCTTTCGGCGCACGCGGCCCACGCCCTGAACGACGGCGCCGGCTTCCCCGCCGCGAGCGCGGTGCAGGCGAGCGCCAGATCCGAGCTGGGGCCGGCGCGGACGACCGTCTGGAGCGCCTGGAACGACATCCTGTCCTCGGCCACCAGCCGCCCCAGATGCCGAGCGAGTTGCTCACGGGCCTCCCTGCCCGCCCGCCGGTCCCGGCTACCGACCACTCGGCCCGCGCCCTCCCAACCGACCCCGCGACCGCAGCCCTCTCCCACGCCACCAGCGACGCACCGCACGCGGCTACCCGCGCCCGCCGGATCCTCCACCGCAATACCGTCCACCACGCCGCCCGCCTCCTCCACGAGGCCTCCCCGACGCGGCGGCCATCACCGCCGACACCAGCGACGGTGAGCTGTACGAAGTCCGCAACGCGGACGGCAGGGCCCTCTACCAGGCCCCCTTCACCCCGGTCGGCCCACTCGACGACAGCAAGGCCGACGACGTCACCGGCCTGCTCAAGCAGGCGTTCCTCCCGCTGAGCGACGATCCAGACCGGCACGGACTCGCTGCCGGGCTTGTAGGCGAGGGTCCGCATGTTGCAACTGCCCTGGTCGGCGGGGTCGTCGACGACTTCGAGCGTGTGGCCGGTGAAGTGGGCGGCGTACCCGGCGACACTCAGGGTCGTCCGGCGCAGCGGGGCGGCGTTTCGGGGAGGGGTATCGGGGCGGAGCAGGGTGATTCCGCCGTGCCAGGCGGCGGGATCGTAGTGGGCGGGATGGGTGAGGATTGCGCTGCGGATGCGTGCAACGGGCTCGGGATTCGGCATGCCTGGGCCTCCGGTCGGCGGTAGGGGTGTGGGGCAGCCGGAGGCGGCGGGAGCGGTCACCGTTGGTTGGACTGTCGGCGCCGAGCTGGCTAGCACAGCAACCCAGCCCAACCCGCTCAGTCGTCCGGCTACAGGGTCGGGGTGGGTGACGGCGGCGGGCGGCGGGCGGCGGGCGGCGGGCGGCGCGAACGCGAAAGGCCCACCCGGAGGGTGGGCCTCGTACGGTCGCGGGCGGCGGTGGTCAGCTCTCGCGGATCGTCGCGGTCTCGGCAGCGGTCAAGGTGTGCGCGGGCAGCGTCTCCCGGCCTTCGATCATCGCGCGGTACATGCGGTGGACGCCGTCGATGAGCAGGATGGCCGGACGGTCAAACTCCAGCGTGACGATGATGACCGGCTTGTCTAGGTCGGTCTGCAGGGCGTGGTCGGCGTTGAAAGCGGATTGGTCCGGGCCGAAGATCGGACACCAGGGCGCGCCGTCGCGGCAGGTGGTTACAGGGTCTTGGGCTTCGCCTGGTCGGGGAGGGAGAACACGCGGCGCGAGGCGGGGCGGAGGCTGATCGGGGAGGACCCGCTCGGCCAAAAACTGTACCCAGTGGGGCACGCCGTCGCGGAACTGCGCGGGGGTGGTAGAAGTGGCGGCTCGTCCACGGCAACACCCGCAACACCCCACTCCCCCGGGCGGGCCGGTGGCCCCGCCCGGGCGCGTCGCGTGGGACGGAGCGGTCGAGGAGGTGTGATCAGCAGCCTCGTCGGTGGTCAGGCTGCCGGCGGCCTGCCAGTACGTGGGCGGTGCATCGGTGCGGTCGTGGACGCGGCGGACGGACAGGCGGGCGGTGGCGGGTATGCGCCCGGCCCGCCCCAGGGTTCGAACCAGCCGGGGAGCGGATCGCAGACACCGGCCCCGGCCACGCGGGATGGGCGTGGTGGCTTTGTACGCGAGATCAGGAGTCGTTTGTCGACGGCTTCGGGCGTCACCACGCAGCGCCGCGCCTTGAGCAATGTCGATGAGTTCGGGAGTCACGCACGGTCCGGAGGGTGGCTGGAGGGCCACACGAGCACGAGATCAACTGGCCATCGCGGTGAAACATCGAGGTCAGCTACGCCCCGCCTCATTTGGTGCACTCACCGTTCACCCATGGGGGTCCTCCCGGTTGCTGGCATTAGTTCGGACCGCGAGGGTTACTTTGTCCGCCTTGTGTTCGTGTGCCGTCCCAGCCACCACAGCACCCAACCTCCGGGGAATTGATTGGTATGACAGATAAGACCCGGCTCTGCCCTAGTGCTCAGCACGATATGGAGGAAAGTAAGGTGCTGGGGGTGGTCGCTGGCACCGTTGACGAGCCTCGAGTGCTTTACCTCACTGAATTGCAGCCGCCGAATCCTCAGCTGATCGACATGGCCGCATCCTTCCGTCCCACGGAAGTGTTTCGATTCGCAGCACCGTGCGCTGGCGACAGGTGTCAGAACTTTGATGGTGCGAATTGCACGCTGGCGCGTCGCGTGACGCAGATTCTTCCTCCAGTCGTTAGCCAGCTTCCGCCGTGCCAAGTGAGATCAGAATGCCGGTGGTGGCATCAAGAGGGGAAGGATGCGTGTTTGCGCTGCCCTCAGGTAGTCACTACAACCTGGGGGCCTTCGGACGAACAACAGCGGGTAGCGAGCCCGGATGCAGAAGGGACTTCCCATGGCAAGTGAAGGCTCTGGACGAGTCGATCTCGGAGATGTGGTTGAGGCCACAGCGCGCGCCCTCGAGCGCGCTGGTGCAACCCGGGCCACACGGCCTCCGTTCAACGTCACTGTTGGAATCATTTGGTGGCCCGGAATGCCAACTCCAGACGGCGGGAACGTACCTGAGGGAGGAGGCACCATCCCTCCCGAGTTCTTCAGAGCTTGGGCGCGCTCGGCTGGACAGCTTCACAACAAACTCGTCCAGGAGATGGTGGACAAGGGGCTTCCCCGGCGCGAGAGAACCCAGATGCACCTGGAAACGCTGCAGCGGCTGAAGGTGATCACCGAAGGGGAGGCGGAGGGAATCGCCAAAATGCTCGAGATCGTTCGGAGCGCGGGATCCACGGCGGAGGTCGCCAGCAAGACCCGTCGAATCTACGACACAGCATTCAGTGACGAGCAGGTCAACCCGGTTGCACAAATGATCGCCGGGGTAATCTCCGCGAGCGCCGAGCACGCAAATGAGACGTCAGGAAAGGGGGGCGCCCAGGTACAGAGAATGGCAAAGGGCGTTGCGTCCGCCGACGGTGAGGGTGCAGTTGAAGGTGCAGGCTTCGGTGGTCTGATCGGCGCGGAAGTCGGAGCAGGCGCCGGCGGAATCGGTGCCCTCCCCGGCGCCGGCCTGGGAGCCCTGTTCGGAGGCATCATCGGCGGGGGAATCATGTCGGTTGGCGCTTGGCTGGACAGTTAGCCTCGATCTATGACGCCCCGTCGGCTGGTCCGGCGAGGCGTCATGGCTTTGGGCACCGAAGGCCGCTGGCCTTCTGGTTGGCGGCCAGCAGAGTGCTGGCCGCCTGGTCGACGGTGTACAAGGCAGTTGTCCTGGAACCGCGGAAGCCCACTACCCGCGACGCGCTTGCGAACCACCGAAACGAGGCCGCTGAAAACTCGTGGATGGCCCCGGGCGGGCAGGCCGGGGGGCTCGGCCGGGGTCTTTCACGGCGGCCTGAGGTGAGGTTACTGTGCACCGGTACACGTACCCCTCGGGTCACCGGCACGTGCCTCCCGAACTCGTGAACACCGACCTGCCCGCCACCGGGGTGCCTTCCGAGCTCATTGACAAACGACGTCGTAGCTCGGTTCTGGCACAGATCTTGGGTTGCGATCACGGATCGTGACGATGCACGAAGTGCCGATGTCAGCGGCCCCACGTAGCTTTCGGTTTGACCGCCCGGCCGGGCGGTGAGGAGGGGTAAGACATGGAATGGGTCGGGGACGCTCGGCTGGCAGCCGGGCCTGAGGCCACCTGGTACCTGGAGGCGGCTTTCACGCCCGGTGCGCATCTGGGGACGGTGTACGACGATCCGACAACGCCGGTAGTCGTGACAGGGGTCGAGGAGCTGACCACCATCCGCGTTCCCAGCGGCCGGCTCGTCGTCGATGCGCCGTGGGACGACGACGACGTCTGGAGATACGAGAAAGGGCTGCCGACGAGGCCCCCGCGTGAGCTGGTGGTGAGCATTCCCCCGGGCGTGTACCGAGTGGAGATCGCGTGGACGGCGGGCCCCTACGAGTTCTTTGGCGAGCACTTCGATGGCGTTGAGTGTGCCGCGACGCGCCTGTGCATCAGCGACGACCCTGTGGTCGGGTGGGAAATGGGCCTGGGTGTCGACGAGGACATTGATCAGCTTCAACCGGGCGATGAGCCCCGTTTCTTCTCCGACGCGAATGTTGGCTGCTTCGCCGACGCAGGCGCGTGGACCACCTTGTCCGCGCCGTTTCGCACGTTCGTAGACGGCATTCCGGCACCGCGTGACACCGAACAGCTGGCCGACGGTTGCGAGCGGGTACGCGACGAGTCGCAACAAGCCGATCTGGTCACGTTCGGGGCCGAATCGGGTGGCGTCGTGTGGTTGGGCCGCACCAAGGGTGGCGACGTGGCCGCGATCGTCGTCACCAGTGGCATGGCCGGCGCCAAAGCATGACGTCGCTGCCGCCTCTCCCTGGCCTACACGTCGTGTAGCCGGACGTGGCTGCCTGCCTTCACCGGGAGGACAGCCTGTGGAAAGGTACCGGGAGTCGTATCCCGATATCCACGGCGAGGCGCTACTGCAGCAGGATCATCTTCCGGAGCAGGTGGAAGCCGGCTCGGCGGTAGAGCACCCCTGAAGCAGTGCTGAGCGAGGGCTATCTGACCGCGATGGAGCGGCACGGGATCGCGGAGTACGCACGTGTCCATCACACCGCCTACTCCGACGACGGAGGCTTCAAGGCGGGGATGACGCTGCTGACGGCCGACCGACCGCCGACCGCCGTGATGACCGGCGCGGATGTCGCCGCGCTGGGCATCTGCCGGGCGGCCCACGAACTCGGGCTGCGGATCCCGGAGGACCTGCCGCTCGTCGGCTACAACAACACCGCGCTGGTTCGCAGCCTCTACCGACACCCTTGTGCTGGGCTTCTGTATCGGTGCGGTCATCGGCGTCGCGGTGAACGGGTGCATCGCCGGCCTCTACGCGCTCACACCGAGTGTCTACGCGACATCGCTGCGGGCCACAGGCGTGGGAGCGGCGATCAGTGTCGGACGCGTGGGCGCCATCATCGCGCCCTCTGCGGCGGGCCGGCTGCTGGACGTGGGCTGGACACCACTGGCCCTCTACGTCGCGACCGGTGCCGTCTTCTGCGCCGCAGGACTGCTTCCTCTGGCTATGCGCGTGAAACAGCCAGCGGTTGAAGCCGGGCTTGTCGCTGAGCCGACAGCCTCATCTCCATGAATCACGGTGGGCTATACGGCTCCACGAGAAAACGGTCCCATCTGAGAGCGTTGACTCGGCTGTGGGCAGCGCGGGCGCGCTGGAGACCGTTGGACGGTTCAGGTATGACACGCCGCCCCCTTCCCTCACCGGCTGTGCTGGTCGGATACCGCCGTGATGGCCGGCCGATCTACCCAGTTCTCGGTGTCTCCTCGGACGCCGACTCGAACGACGTGGGAGCGCCAACCGCCGGGGTCGTGTCGCAGGAGGGCTGTCCCGGCTGCCGGCTCGGCAGAAGACACAGGGCGGCAAGGAGTACGACCCGAGCGAGCTGGGTCAGTGTCTCCTGCATCGCAGACGGCCCCGACTCCTGGTTCGCTGAAGCGGTCCTCCTGGGCCTACGGCGGCACCGCCGATGTCGTCGCCCACGCCCAGCGGCAGGGAATCGCGGTACGCGTCCTGTGGCCCCAGGGAGCCTCCCGCTGACCGCGGTCGGCGATGAGCACGCGAAGTATTCAGCGCTCCCCCCGTCAGGGCCACGATCTGCATCGCTGTTCCGTGGTGCGGGCTCATGGCCGACCCGTCCCAGGTCCGGAAACGGGACGGTTCCTTCTGCGTGCTCAAGCGAGGGCCCGGGCCACGTATGGTCCGAGCTTCGCCGCGGTCAGCGTACGGGGTGGTCTGTCATGCCGGAACGAAGCGGCGGCGATCAAGCTGGAGTTCGAGGTCGATCGTGCGGCCCGGCGCGGGACCGGTGAGCTGGCGCAGGGTGCCCGCCGTCGAGGGGGTGTGGGTCCAGTAGACGCCTGGCCGGTCAAGGACAAGGACCTGGTCGCTGTGCTCGGCCATCCCGGCCGGCAGGTGCGTGGCGGTGACGGGCTCGTCCGGCTGCTCGGTGACCACCCTCGACGTGACCAGAACGGCCAGGTCGTACTCCGAAGCCAGCAAGTGGAGCTTCGCCATGGCCGCGGCGGTGTCCGGACCGTCGTCGGTGAGGTCGCTGAAGTGCCATACGGAGTCAACAATCCACAGTCCGAGCTTGCGGTTGGTGCCCGCGGCTGCCAGCAGGGCGCGGCGGAGGCTGTCGCGTGCGCTGCTCCTCCCGCGTGCGCCGTGCAGAGTCAGGGGCAGGTCCTTCGTCTCGGAGAGCACCGTGGCCTTGAAGGCGGCCCAGCCACCGGGCGGTTCCTGTCGGTTGAGATCTACGCCGTACCGGGCGGCGAGAACCTTCTGCTGCAAGGAGCGAAAGGTGATCTCCCCTGAGGTGAACAGGGTGTCGGTGCCGGCCTGGGCGTGGTGGAGAGCGATGTTCAGGGCCAGCGTCGACCGGCCGGCGTCGGCAGTGACACCAGGCCCGTCACCGTCCCCGGGGCGAGAGGGACCAGCGCAGCCCCGTCGGCCCAGGACAGCACGCCAGGTACCGACGGCGGTTGCGGTGATGCGGGCTGCAGCGCGGTGTGTGTCCGGCTCGCTGCGGCAGTGGTCCGGGCGAAGCCCTGCCGCCGACGCCCTGGGGAGGGATGGCAGCAGTTCATCGACACCCCTCCCCCAACACCGCCCGCCCCGGCGCACCGCCCCGAAGCGTCGAGGAGCGGCTCGCCCACCACTCCCGGATCGTCACCAGGCAGGCCGGAGCGGTCGACGAAGAGGTGGACCCTCGATCTGGACGACCCCGGTTCCCGTGGCGAGTGCACCGGTCGCGGTGGGCGGTCGACTGCCCACCCCTGGCTCCGCGTGCATCCCGAGGTGACCGGACTCCCAGCCGTGAGCAGCCCGGATACAACCCTCGCGGCCCGTCGCGAGTCAGAGACCCCGTACGAGCCGCATGAGCTCATAGAAATTACGTAAGAGGATGTACACGTCATGACAGTCCGTGTTCCACACCGTAACCTTCGCGGCATGTCCGCCGTTGCCGCCCTGCTCGCGATCGGCGCGGTGGGATGCTCTGAGGTCTCCGACGCCGTCGACAACGCCAAGGACACCGCGAAGAAGGCGGCGCGCCAGCAGTCGGTGTTCTCGCTGGACATCGGTGACTGCTACAACCCGAACAGCAAGGCCGAGGGAACGGCGTTCACCGTCGAGGTCGTACCCTGCACCGAGGCACACGAAGGCCAGGTCGTCGGCGAGTTCGCGATCGACAAGGGCCAGGAGTATCCCGGCGACGACGAGATCACGACGATCGCGGACACCCGCTGCCCCGTCGAGGCGCAGAAGTACGCGCCGGACACCTGGGCGCTCCCCAAGGACGCCGCCCTCTTCTACTACACGCCGACCAAGGAGAGCTGGGCGACGGGTGACCGCGCGGTCAGCTGCACCTACACGGCGGAGAAGGGCAAGTTCAGCGGCTCGTTGAACACCGCGAAGTCCTTCAAGCCCGAGCAAATCACTTACCTCAAGGGTTCGAACGCGGTCTACGAGGCCCTGTGGGCGAACCAGCCCGAGAAGGACGCCGTCGAGGACGACCTGGCCGGCTACAAGGCGCAGGCCAAGGCCGTCGCGGCCGCCCTCGACGCACACGTCAAGGGCCTGGCCGACATGGAGGGCACCGAGGTCGGCAAGCTCCGCTCGACGCTGACGCAGGCGGTCGGCAACTGGAAGAACGCCGCCAACGCCGCCGACGCCGACGCGTTCTACACCGCCTACGACCCGGCGTTCACCGGGATCGACCCGAACAAGTCAGTCGCCGCCCGCAAGGAACTGGGCCTGGCCACCACTGTTCCGGCCGACGACGCCGAGGTCTGGGCGGGCTGACCCTTCATCGGGTCAGTCGGGGCCGTGCCCGTCTGACCCGACCCCCGCCTCCGGGGACAAAGGCCTGAATTTTCTCCGCCCTGTCCCACTGGCTACGGCCGGGATTCGATCTGGCCGGGCGCCCAGGATTCCCCCTGGGCGCCCTTCCGCGTCACGGATTGGATAGCACGTGCTGCTCCGGTCCTGGCGACCGAAGGTAGAAACTCTCGCCTGGCCGGGGAATGACCAGGCGAGAGCGGACAGTCCTCACAGGACGCGACGCCCGTGACCGACAGCAGGGACAACACGCGCGCGTGTTCACACCCACTCCACCCCGCATGTCAGCGCACGGCGCGCACAACGCGCACACACCGCCCGAACACACCACCCGCCGGAGAGCACGGGCACCGGCGCGTCCCGGCACCAGGCCGCCCCTCCCCCGCGGTGGACCGGGCGCGGGGAGGCCGATGGACACCTGGCTCGGTCCGGTCCTTGCTTCAGCCCTGCCGTCCCTGGCAGCCGGACGGCTGAGCGCGGCACCCTACGGTGCGGCGCATTGAGACATCCAGGGCTGGATCGTGTCCGAGAGGTCGTGTAATCGCGGGGGCGTCAACGAGGCGGTGCGGCGATGATGAGCGGGTGTTCTGCGAAGATCTCACCCAGTACGACTACCAGGACGACGATTCGTTCATGGACAGGGAGTCGGGCTTCTACGGGCTCTGGTACCGCCCGGCGTACAACCGCCTGAACATCGGCTGGCTGGAAGCCGGCAAGCCGTACTCGACAGGAACGGTTCCCACGGCATTCGTGGAGAAGCTGAAGGCTGTTCAGCGGGTCCAGTGGATGAACGTCTGCCTCGGGGTGCACACGTGTGACCTGTGTCCTGAGGACGATGCTCCGGAAGGGAACGGGGAGATACGGATCCCGGGCGAGCCCGGCATCGCCTATGCCGCCCCCTTCTTGATCACTCACTACATCACCGCCCACGGCTACCGACCGCCCCAGGTCTTCATCGATGCCGTTCTCACCGTCGATCTCGCTGCGTGGGTCTCCACGCGATGGCCCGACGTCCCCTTCCCCTGGGTGCCGGAGGACGCGGAACGCCTGCTGGAGTAGCGGCGAGAGAACTTCACCTGCACAGCCGTCCCATCACCCGCCATCAGCCCCTCGGTTGTCCTTGACCGTTCCAGGCAACGCCCCCGGGCTCAGCCCCGCCGGAAACTGGAATACTCGCAGGCCTCCAGCTGCGGACCAGGCCGTTCGATGCCCCACCGGGTGAGCCGAGCCAATGGCAGGACTCCGCGGCGTCGTGCAGGAAGCGGGGTGCGGTCCATGGGGCGCGCACGTCTACGGTGCCCAGGCACATTCTTCAGATCAGCCATGGAGCGCGCCGTGTCCTCGTTGGACCAACTCAAGAGCCTGCTGGGAACGCCTCCCGGCCGGCAGCCGGGCCCGGACGACTGGGCCGAAGTCGAGCAGTACGTAGGCGCGGCCCTGCCCGATGACTTCAACGCGTTCCTCGATGCCTACGGCTCTGGGGTCCTCTCAGACGAACTCGTCGTCCTCCACCCTCGCGGCTCGAGCCCACTGCTGGAACGGATGCATCGGATCCGTCTGGCTTTCGCGGAACGCCGGGAGCGGGCAGCGTGTGACGGCAACTGCCAGCACATCCCCTACCGCTTCCACCCCACTCCTGGAGGGCTGATCTCCTGGGGCTGGGCGGGAAACTGCCGCTTCGACTGAGCGTGGCAGCCCTACGCCGCGTCTTCCCTCCCTGCCTCGCGCGGATCCTCCATCGGCCGGGCCTGCGCCCCGCCTCGTACGGGTGGAGCGGGTCAGTCGATCTGCTGTGCTGGCCGCTGTCGCGAACGCCCCGCGGCACCGGGCGGCGCGGAGGCCTGCCCAGCTGTCGCTCAAGGACGTATGGCCCTCGCGACTGGGGCGATGACGATCGGCCAGGAGGCGTGACGGAAGACGGCCGCTGGTCCGATATCGGTGGGGGCCGAACTCAGAGCTGGGGTCGAAGCGAAGCCCGGCTGCCGGCCGGCGAGCCATGGACCGCGACGACGGCTTCGGCGACCAGTCCTTCGAGAACGCGGACACGGCCTCCGCGCCGCACGGGTCCCTCTGCGGGAGCCTGCACTCCCCCACACCGCATCCGATCAACCGGGCCGCGCCGTGCAGAGGCCTGCGAGGTCGCCACAAGTTTTCTCGCCTCCTGTAAAGAATCCGGTGCCGCCAAGACTGTCGGGTGGATGTACGGCCGCTGCCTCACCGTGAGGCGTTGACAGGCCGCAGACTGAAGGAGGTCCGGTGGATGTGACGGGCGTCGAGGCGGGGTTGTTCCTGGTGCTGCTCTTCGCGCCGGCGCTGAGCTGCGTGTTGAAGAGCATCGCGTTCCGCAACCGCGCGGCGGGGAAGGCCTCACTGATGCGCGCCAAGGCCGCGTCGGGTGACCGGGAGGGCCGTGGAGGCGGTACGGGGAAGCGGGGTGGGTGTGGCTGAGCAGAAGGCAGGAGAGCCAGGGCACGCCGAGGCGCTGGGGGCACTGGTCGTCGAACGATATGCGCAGATGGTGGGCTACGCCCGGAAGCGGCTGCGTCTCTACGGAGTCCCGCTGTCTTCGGCGGCCCCCGAGGACGTCGTGCAAAACGCCCTCACGTCCGTGCTGGCGCACACCGAGCCGATCGGGAATCTGCGCCCGTACGTCTTCACTGCCATCAGGAACGAGGTTCGGCACGCGGCACTGCGCTACCACGGCGGTCAGGCGTACGCGTCCCTGGACGCGGACATCCGGCTGGAGACTGCCGGAACCGTCGACCCGTGCGGCACGGCCGACCTACGGCTGGAGATCAAGGCCGCGCTGGGCTCCCTGCCGCCGAAGCAGCGCACGTCGGTGTGGTGCAACAAGGTGCTGGGACTGACCCAGGCGGAAACGGCCGAGGTGATGGGGGCAGCACCAGGGACCGTCGCCACCCACGTCTCCCGCGCGGTCGTCGCGCTGCGGGTGACGCTCGGGGCTGTTCTGGCAGTGGTGCTGTCCCTCTTCACCGTGGCGTGGGTCCGCACCGGCACATTCCCCGTGCTCCCTGCCGCCGGTGGTGATCTCACGGAGCGACTGGAGGACTGGGTGGCTCTGTGGGGGTGGCCGGAGGCCCTGGTGGCGGCCGTGACCGGCGCGTTCGTCGTGTTCATCGTCTACAGGTCCATGTACACCCGGAGCCAGCTCCGCAGCAGGCGGGCCGGAGAGTCGCACGTCAACTGGAACGGCGAGGATTGGATCGTGCGTCATGTGGCCGGCACGAGCGCCGAGAACGAGGCTTTGCGCTGTCCCGGTTGCGACCAGGTGATCTCCTCTGACATTCCGCACGTGGTGACATGGCCCGCGAGCAACGGTGCGGACGCCCGGTGGCACTGGCACACGTCGTGCTGGAAGGCACGCAACCGCCGCACCGCACGGCTGACGGCGTAACGGACTTCTACGGCAGCTAACGACTGGAGCGGAAACAGGGACAAGCCCGCCCGAAGGCCTGGGCGAGCGGTTCTCGCTCCGGTCGCCGGTAACACCGACAGAAGCCGAAGGGGCGGTGAGCGGGGCTGCGGGGGTGGCCGAGGTCCGCGTCCTGTTCGGGCGTCACCAGGACGAGAACGGCGAGACCGGGCGGAGCCCGTGGGGGGCGCGGGAGCGTGAGGCGATGACCATGCCAGTTCTTGAACTGGTCATCGCGTCATGAATGTCCGTCCCCGCGGATGCGCGAGCAGAGGGCCCGAGCACGCCTCGGGAGCAGCCGGGCACTCACGTCCGCTCCCGGGTGGAACCGCGTTCCGTGCGGTGTGGCTGGCAGCGACCGGGCCTTGGCCGAGCGTTTCCGGGCGCGACCACATCGGCACACGGTGGCCACCGACTCCACCTGTCCTGGGAACAGATGGAGTCGGTGGCCTACGGACTGTGGCTGCACGCGCTGACCGGATCGGCCGGCGAGGCCAGCCGGTTCGCCTGCGAGTACGGCATCAGCCAGCGCCCCTGACCGCGGCGAGCCGACGACGCTGGGAGCAGCAACTCAGGTTTGCCCGTGGCAAGCGCAGTACTGCAGTGGCAGCCTCACGACTGCGCGACGCGGCGCTGGTACAGATGCTGGCCGTACTCCTCGCCGAGCCAGATCCTGCGGTTGTCCGCCACCTTGTCCAGGCGCAGGTTGTCGAAGTGGTACCGGCTGCCCTCCGAGGCGACGACGGTGACGCGGGCGCGCTCCAGGCACCAGTTGGGGGCGGTGCCAGCGTCGACCACCCGTAGGTAGACGGGGTAGACGTCGAGGTCCTCGGTGTCCAGCTGCGGCTTGCGGGGGTCGTTCTCGTCCGGGTTGAGCACGGGTGCCACGGTGAAGTCGCCGCTGCCGCTGGACTCCTCTGCTTGCCGAGCACGAAGATCTGGTTGGCGCCGGCCTCGAAGTCGTCGCCGTCCGGGTCCAGGTTGAACTCTCGGCCCGCGATGTCGAGATGGACGTTGCTGCTCGATCCGGCATCTTCCACATCGGCGGTCTCGATCTTCGCCCGGATCTGCACGATGTCTGCCATGTCAGTTCCCTTCCTGCGGCAATCCGCTGCCGCGGCACCCCCTCGCCGCGCACCGCGACACCGGGGGGAGAGATTCCGCTTCATCGACAACGGTCTCCGTCATCCCTGGATGGGGTCATTGCCTCGAAAGAGCGACCACAGGGCGCAGCGGAGTACGGAAGGCGGGCAGAACTTGCGACGCCCGGGAGGACCGGCTGCTCGCCGAGCTTGCCATGGTCCGCATCCGCGACAAGTTCGGCCCTTACGCCATCGGACCAGCCGCCGATTTCCGCCGCGCCTGCCGGCCCCAAGTGGCCGCCGGCCTGGTGGCTCGGCGAACGGAACGGCTGAACAGGCACAAGGCTGATCTGCTGGGCCACCCGGCCGGCGTCGACGATGTCTTCACCGCGCAGGCGATACCGGTGAGACGGCCACGCTGAAGGCCTGCGGCGTCCATCAGCTGATACGCGAGGGTGCGCAGGTCTTCGTCGTGGGCGGACGGATCGCCGACTTCGACAAGACGATCTGCAAACGCAGGAACGAAGTGGAGCGGACGATCAACGTGTTGAAGAACTTCCGGGCCGTAGCCACACGCTTCGACAAACGCGCCTACGTCTTCCACGGGACCGTCACCCTCGCCTCGCCTCGCCTCGCCTCGACCCGGCTCTGGCTCTGGCTCTGGCTCCCCCGTGATCAGCCGGACAGGCCCAAGGCCTGCCCTCCGAGGGGGATGCCTTCACGTCCCGGCGCGGCGGAACTTACGGTTTGTGGGTTACCCAGAGCAGTTCCGCCGGCCAGCGGTGTGCCCAGTCGGGTGGGTCGGTTTCGTTGTAACCGTTGGGTGTTCCGGGTTCGGGCCGCGGCTCGATGAGGTCGTCGATGATGAGACCCGCGCCGCGCAGGACCTTGACCCAGTCGCCGTAGGTGAGCTGATAGCTGGTCGCGCCGTCGTCTTCGGCGATGGTGTCCAGCCCGAAGTAGTCCTTCTGCAGCGTCGTGGTCACGCGGCCGGCGGCTTCGTCGTAGCAAGTTTCGAACCACGGGCTGGCGACGTTGAACACCAGGCGCCCGCCTCGGCCCAAGACGCGTGCGGCCTGCGGGACGGCCACGTGCGGGGGCGCCCAGCTAAGCCCCCCGAAGTCGCAGAACACCAGGTCGAAGCTGCCGGCGGCGAAGGGCAGTTGTTCGGCGGCGCCTTGCACCAGCGGGTAGCGGACGGCTCCCATCGCGCGAGCCGCGGCGGCGAGTTGGGCTTCGGACAGGTCGAGCCCGACCACGGTGGCGCCCTCGGCGGCGAGCGCCCTGGACCACTGGCCGGCGCCGCAGCCGAGTTCGAGGACGCGTTTGCCGGCGACGTCGCCCAGAGCGTGCAGGTGCGCGTCGGGGATGGAGTACATGCCCCACAGCCGGGGCGCGGCGCCGATTTGCGGGTCGTGCTCGTGCTGGTAGGCGCTGCTGATCTGGTTCCAGAACCGCCGGTTGGCGGGGATGCTGTCCACGTGCCGACTCCAGCACTGCCTGCCGGGGGCGGTCAACACGATTAGGGCACTGGCCGGCCCTTTCCCGGATCACCAAGCTCGCCAGGCAGGCCGTACTCACCCTGCATCTGGGCCTGCTCGAACTGAGGATGGCAAAGGCTCAGTGGCCGATAGCGCGTCGTCAAAGGACTTTATATGTCAGCTCGTACAGAGACAAAGACAGCGCGCCGATTGCCTGCGTTCGTTCTCCAAGGCCTACCTCGGAGGGGATGATCTTCGCCCCCCCAATGAACCTGGACTGGTTAGTTACCTCATTCACTTCATGCAGAACAACGTCAATCGGCGCTTGGTTAACGAACGGCACGAACCGCTCGTCGAACTCAAACACGTCCCCTTTTCGCATTCGTACCTTTTCAAAGGTACCGCCGTCACCTCTGCCGACGAGGATCTCGTCCGCACCATCCGGGTCCTGAATCCTTTTCGCCTCCAGCCGCAACAGCTTGGCGAAAGCTGCATCTGCCATGTCAATCCTCCCATAGCCCCGTGTCGCACAGCGTATTGATAAGTCATAGCGCACATATCCAGGCAGTGCATGCCGTGAGGTTGCCCCCGCTGTCTGGGAGTGGCTAACTAGCTAGCTGGTCAGGGCGGGTTGACGTGGTTTCAGGTTCACCGGTTCGGCCGTTGCCTGGTCAGCGTAGTGAGCCTGTTGACCGCCTTCTTGCCTGCTGAAATGGTCTGGTGTCGGCGGCGGTAGGCGACGCGGACCGTGCCCTTGGCACCTTGGTAGGCCGTGTCGGCCCAGCAGGGGATGCCGGGCTGCGGCCAGCGGTCGATGATGCCGTGTTCCCGGGCCGCGCGAACGTCGTGGACGGCTCCGGGAAGGTCTGGCGAGGCCCACAGCAGTCGGCCGAACGGGCCCCTGCTGGAGTTCTACGTCTCCAGCGGTGCCCTCGCCGCCGAGCAGCTCGGCGGCGGCGTGGATTGGGCCAGCCAGCGGATCTACGTGATGTCGAAGGGCCCCGAGAGCGGGAGGCGGTGCCGGCCTCGCCCCAGGCGTTCGTACGGCTGGCCCACTATCTCGACGAGGTATGCACACTGTCGAGGCGAGCCGGTCTGGCGGACATCGCCAACGGCGGCAAGTTCACGCCGGGTCAACATCCAGGCACGTCTGGCGCTCAAAATGCGTTGGTAGTTTCCTCTGTGAAGTGCACGGCAATCGATTCATTGCCGCCGATGAACGTAAGGACCCGCTCTCGCGCCGGTAGGCCGACCGTGGGTGCCGTCAGATTTGTCAGCTCTCTGAACACCTCACCGAAAGTGTCGTCAGTATCGATGGACTGCAGAGTCCCACCGTAGCGCATGGTTCTCGAAATAAAAGGAGGATCGAGCGAGGTTCCGATCGTGAAGCTTTCCGTCATCTGGGATTCCGAAACCAATTCGGAGACTTTTACAGGCACCCCCTTGCGAACAGTGATGCCTCCGCTCGGGAACTCCAAGATGTCCCGCTTGGCAGAATCGGACGCCCCGACAAGGCTGCCTGTGATGGTCATTACGGGAACCGCGGAAGTAAAATTGCCGACGATCTCAACAACCTGCAGCTTGATCGTCATAGGCATAGCGCGCTCTCCCTATCTGGGGTGCGAGAAAACATTGCAATTATGAGTATGGGACCACCAGTGACAGCTCGCAAGCAGGGTCAGGCCACTCACTCGGCTGAGCCCGGTGGCCCTGAGTCTCCTCGCCCACCGCGCGGCTAAAAGGCGGCCATGAACCGACCGGTCACCCGGCGCAGAGACAGGTCAACAAGCTGCTCACTGCGGAGCAGGTGGTGTGCGAGCACGCGTTCGCACATCTGAAGAAACGCCGCTCTCGTGCGGCCTGAGTGTCTGAACCCGGTCAGGTGCGAATTCTGGCGCCCGCACGCTCGCCGCGTTGCGATCGCGCTCCCCAATGACGCCGCGCACTGATTCGACCGAAATTCAGACACTGAGCTCTTTCAGCGTTGACGCTCTAAGGCTTGTCCCGTAATGCCTGAACGCAGTTGAGATTTCTTCGGCATGCCTGCCTCCATGACCTGCTTCTCGAAGCTGAGGTTCTGCAGGTAGTGGCAGCCGCGGTCGGGCAGAGGGCGGATGCGGATCAGCTCAGGGCTCGAACGAGTCCTTCGTGCTGGGCCGCCGAGGGCGTTTGACACCGCTGCATGCCAAGAGCTCGGTCCCGGTGGCGTCGAAGTACAGATTGAAGAACCAGAGCCGGTCTGCTGAGTCGATGGTCCCGGTACGGAGGTTCTCGCCGCGGTGCCGTGCGAGGATCTCAACGGTCTCGTCGAGGCCGATGATCTCTTGCAGGCCGCGCTTCAACGACCGTCTCAACCTCGTTGCGGCGATGCCGGCGACCATCCACTGGGGCACCTCCCTGTCCCAGACCTTTACCTCGGCGCCGGCGGCGATGGCCTCGCGTGCTGGCTTGCACGCGCTCGTCTGGTTGGTGAGCATCGCGGCGATGTTGGGGTTCCATGGGTGCTGGTCTTCGGTGGCCATGCGGTGACTGTAGAGACTGAACGTGGGCGTTGCTACAGGATGCGGCGTGGCCGGCGCTGGGCGGGGAGACAGAGGATCGCGCTGTTGTGCCGGGCATCGTGGAACGATCTTGTGGTGGCTGGTGTGATCACGGCGTCGGAGCCGTATTGGACAGCCCCGTTCAGCGGGCTGAGCCCGCGTTCCTTCAGGAAGCTGGTGACCGCTCTCCGCCGCGAAGGTGCGGATCCGGTCCGCAAGGGCCGACCGTGGTCCCTTTCGCTGGAGGACCGGGTACTGCTCGTGTCGGCCTACTGGCGGACGAATTTGACGATGCGCCAACTCGCGCCGCTTTTCGGTATCTCGAAGTCCGCGGCCGACCGGATTATCGACCACCTCGGTCCCGCGCTTGCTCTGCGGCCCCGCAGGCGGTTCGCCAAGGGCACCGTGCTCATTGTGGACGGCACCCTGGTCCCCACCCGGGACCACACCATCGCCGAGCGGTCGAAGAACTACCGGTACTCCACCAACCACCAGGTCGTCATCGATGCTGTCACCCGCCTGGTCGTCGTGGTCGGCAGGCCGCTCGCCGGCAACCGCAACGACTGCAAGGCATGGGAGGAGTCCGGCGCCAAGGCCGCTGTCGGCAAGACCCTGACGATCGCCGACGGCGGCTACCCGGGCACCGGACTCGTCATCCCACACCGCCGCCAGCGCAGCCAGACCGAACTCCCGGCCTCGAAAGAGGAGCACAACAAGTCCCACCGGCAGGTCCGGGCCCGCGTCGAGCACGTATTCGCCCGCATGAAGACGTGGAAGATCCTCCGCGACTGCCGTCTCAAGGGCGAGGGCGTCCACCACGCCATGCTCGGCATTGCCCGGATGCACAACCTCGCCCTCGCCGGGTAGGCAAGCGGGTCGCACGGCGGCCAACCATGCCCGAGACGACCAGAAGATCATTTACGGGACAGCCCTTAGGGTGAGGACTGCTGCGGCGATGACGTTCATGCGGTTGGGACTGCAGCGGGCTTTGCGGAAGATGCGCCAGGACTTCAGTCGCGCGAAGCTTCGTTCCACCGGTGCTCGTGCCGCTGACAGGACCCGGTTGATCGTCTGCTGGGTCGTGGTGAGGTTCTGATGGGGAAGCCGCCTGATCGATGTGGTCCCCCAGGGGGCAGGCGCCGATGTAGGCGCGGTCGGCGAGGTCGGGGCCGCCCTGGCCTTCGCAGATCCGCATGATGTGGTGGGTTCGGGCCGCTGTCAGGTCGTGGGTGCGGCCGGTGCATGGACACCCACTCGACCAGGGCGTGCGGCAGGTCGAGTGCGGCAGGGTAAGCCAACGAGGTCCTGCGCCGATTAGTTGAGACGTCGAACACCTCTCTGAACGTCACAGGAGCCTCGTGCTCTGCGGGACGCCAGTCTGTCACCCGATCAGTGGTCGCTGTCAAAGAGCTCACTGCAGCCATTTTTGTCACGCAGAGAACACTTCACTTCGCTGTCAGACAAGCATCGTTTGTATGAACCTGTAACTTCTGCGTGCACGGAGTGTCTGCAACCGACGGTCCCGCGCACTGTTTCAAAGGAGTGACTCATGAGTTCTCAGGCGAAGGCATTTGGTTTTGGTATGCCGTGGGAGTCGTTGTACGGGTACAGTCAGGCCACCCAGGTCGGTGACACGGTTTACGTGTCAGGGCAGCTGTCCCATCACCGTCACGGCAACTTCCTGGGCGCAGGCGACTTCGAACTGCAGGGCCGAACCACGGTCATGGGCATTTCCGACTTGGCACTGCCGGACCAACTCGTTGAGATCGGCGCGCTCGTGCGTCTCGACGTGAAGCCATAGGTAGGAGGCTGGCCTGATTCCTTCACCGCACGTTTTCAGCGTTGGCTCTCCAGGGTGAGGACGGCTTTGGCGATGACCGTCATGCGGTTGGGACTGCAGCGGGCTCGCGGAAGATGCGCCAGAACTTCAGTCTTGCGACGCTTCGTTCAACGGGTGCTCGTGCCGCTGGCAGGGCCCGGTTGACCGTCCGCTGGGACGGGTTGAGTTCCTGGTGCGGGAGTCGTCTGATCGGCGTGGTCATCCAGGGGCTGGCGCCGATGTAGGCGCGGTCTGCCAGGACGGGAACGCCCTGGCGTTCGCAGATCCGGATGATGCGGTGGGTGCGGGCTGCGGTCAGGTCGTGAGTACGTCAGAACAGTGCGGGCGAGATCCACAGCAGCTTGCCCTCGGGATCGGCGACGACCTGCACGTTCACGCCGTGTCGGCGGTGCTTGTGCGAGAAGTCCGCCCGGCTGTCGCCGACCCGGTCGCACTCGGCGTGCGTACCGTCTAACCACGCCTGCCTGCCATCCTTCGGCCCGGAACACCGCCGCACCGTCGAAGCCCGGTCGCTGCTCAAGCAGATCGACGGCATTTCGGCCGTAAGCGCGGCGCCCCCGCTCGGGGCGAGTCGCAGCCGCTTCCTGGGCAGCAGCTCATCCTCTCGCAGCGCGCCGGGAGAAGAAGTCCTCTCATTCGGTGACGTGGCCACGGACACGATGGCTGTCGGCATGTCCCGGTCACCGTGCCGGCCTCGTCGTCGGCGCCAGCGTTGTCCGGCACGGGGCTCATTGCTGCGCTTGCTCTGGTGCCGGGCGGCCCTGTTCGTTCAACTTTCCGAAGGGGACGTGCACGCTGGGTGTACTGCGGGCGGTGCCGGTCAGGTGGCCGACCTGGTCGTCGAAGAAGATGTGGGGCCTGAGGACCTCGATGATCGTGCTCTTGTCTATCCCACCGAGGAAGAAGGCGTCGTTGACGGTCACGCCCCAGTTCTTCAGGCTGCGCACCGGGCGTTCGTGAGCGGGGGCGTTGCGGGCGGTGACGAGGGAGACGTGGACGCGGATCTTGTAGTCCGGGTCCCTGGCCCGCTGTTCTTCTTCGCGTTGCTGGAGCCGGTTGATGCCGGCGAGGAAGTCCCGTAGTGGTCCTGGGTCGTGCGGGGTGGCGGCGTTCGTCGTCTCGTGGGAGAGGAAGCCCTTGATGCCGTCGCTCTGGTAGATCCGCTCCGAGGCGTCGTCGGCGAGGACCCCGTCGAAGTCGAAGGCGATCCGCAGGTCCCGGTCATCGTCCTCGTCGGCCGCGGCAGGGCCGAGGACGCGGCCGGCGGGCAGCCCGAGGGCGACGGCCTCGCGGACATCCGTCTCGTTCGCGGACAGGAACAGGGACATGTTCAAAGCGGGCATGAAGCGGTAGGGCGAGCGGCCCTGCATGAAGATGGCCCGGCTGATCGACAGGCCGTGGGCCTGGATGGATCGCATGACCCGCAGCCCGGTGTCAGGATCGTTGCGGGACAGGACGATGACCTCGACCAGAGGGTCGTCGGGTGAGAGGTCGTTCAGGGACAGCAGTCTGCGGATGAAGGGGAAGGCGATGCCTTTGTCCAGCGTGTCGTCCAGGTGCTCCTCCTGGTAGGCGCGGTAGGCCTCCTCTCCCTGATCACGGAAGACGGCATCCGCCTCCGCCAGGTCGAACAGTGCGCTGGAGGCGATACCGACGACCAGGCGGTTGCTGAGTTCATAGACGGCCACGGCGTGCCCCCCTCACATCCATGCACACACCGGTGTCAACCATGGTAAGTCGCCGCGCGCTACACGGGCAGCCGATGCCAGGCGCCTTCATGCGGAGCAGAGAGCGGGGTGGCTCGCCGCACGTCCATCCGTGCGGCCGGCGGCCGTTCGCGCAGGGGCGGAGTAGTCCCCCCCTGCTCCGGGTGCCGGAACGGGGGGGCGACGGCCAGCCACTACGGCGAGCAGCAGTTGCGGCTGGCTGGACAGATGGATGACTTTGGCCAGGCATCGTTCACCCGACCAAGCCCTCACCTTCACGGCACGCGCCGGATGCCCGTGGCCGGACTGGGCAGGGGCTTGGCATTCCGGCGCGTCTCTGCCCTAGGGGACGTCTCGCCGATCATGCCGGGCTCGCGGCGCCTGGCACCGCGCCTCGCCGCGTTGTCGTCGGTCCCCGATGCGCCGACGAGACACCCCCTAGGTCGTGTCCGCAAAGTCCCGCCGTCAGCAGTAGAGGTTGCCGCCGGGAGGCGTTGCGAGGATCTGCGTGAACCGCTGGTAGTTGTTCACGCGGCTCTGCACCTGCGCCGGGTTCTTGCCGTCGCACTCCAGGGAGCCGTTGATGCTGCGGATCGTCTGGCCGAAACCGGCGCCGTTCACCATGGCGTTGTGCGGGGTCATGCTGCCGGGGCCGGTCTGGGTGTTCCAGTACCACAGGGCCGTCTTCCAGGCGACGGCCGAGTCGTTCTGCACCAACCAGGGGTTGTTCAGCAGGTCGATGCCGAGCGCGTCGCCCGCGGCCTTGTAGTTGAAGTTCCAGCTCAGCTGGATCGGGCCGCGTCCGTAGTAGGCGGCCTGGCCGGCCGGACAGCCGTAGGGCTGGCTCCAGTCGCAGTAGTGCGGGTAGTTGGCGGTGTTCTGCTCCACCACGTGCACCAGACCGCCGGTCTCGTGGCTGACGTTGGCGAGGAAGGCCGCGGCCTCCTGCTTCTTCACCGTGTCGCTGCCGGTGTTGGCGAAGCCGGGGTAGGCGCTCAGGGCCGCGGTGAGGCCGCTGTAGCTGTAGAAGGAGTTCCGGTTGGGGAACATCTGGTTGAACTGCGCCTCCGTCACGATGAAGCGCCCGTTGGGAGTGCCCGGGCCGCTGTCGCAGGCGTACGGCTCCCAGTACCAGGTGCTGATGACCGGGTCATAGCCGGGGTTGGCGTGCTCGGCGATGTAGGCCTTGCCGTCGGTGTAGCGGACGATGTCGCCGGCGTTGTACGACTTGCCGGCCACCCAGTTGGGGTAGCTGGAGCACGCCGCGGCAGCGGCGTCGGCGGCCGGGAGCAGCACCGGGGCGGTGCCGGCGAGGGTGAGAGCGGCCAGGACGGCGGAGAGGCGGCGTCTCGACACTGGAATCAACTCCTTTGCGTGGCACGGCCGTCCGTTCCCTTCGGCGGGGCGCAAGCGGGGCCCGCACCGCACGTACCGGTGGGCCGGATATGGGGTGGGGGCGGCCGTGGTGGGGGGTGTGGAGGCACACTCAACCGCTTTGGTCTGTACCAGTCAAGGGTGCAGACCAGTCAGACGCGAGTCAGGCGGAAGCAGTTGGTGCCGGGGCACGGCGCCGGGCAAGTGATGCCCTGCGTCGGCGTGCCGGGGGCGTTCGAGGGGACGTGCGGGGACCCGCGCCCGTACCCGCACTCCTTCGGCCCCCGGCCCACCCAACGCGGGCAGCCGCCGCAAGTGTCACTGCTCGCGCCCGGCGGGGCGGGCGAGGTGGGTGCTGGTGCGACGACGGGGGCGGTCAGGTCGGTGTCTAGCATGGCGGCCATGACGAAGACGCTGGTGGGGGCGGCGGAGCGGCTGCTGCGCGAGATGGTGATCCGGGCCGGCCGGGACACGGAGGGCGCAGGGCCGCGCGGTGGTGGCGCTCTGCAGGCGGTTCAGGGGGCGCGGCCCGCGCGCTCGGTGGCGGCCAGGGTCGCCGCTGCAGGTGGAGCCGACGATGAGGCCGCCACGTACCTCAGGGAGTTGACGGGGTGCCACCTCGGTGCGGACGCGGCCCGCTGGTGCTGGCTGTACGACGCGCTGGCCGAACACCGTGGCAGTCTGCCCGAACTGCTCGCCGCCCCGCCGGAGCCTGCCGGGCCCGCGGCGTCCGGCGGCACGCTTCGTGCGCCCGCGCCCCGCAGTGTCCACGACACACTCGGCCTGCTCCTCGAGCACACGGAGCCGCGGCATGCCGCGGCCGCGTTCGCCGCCCTGCCCGAGCGGGTGACCACGGAACTGCTGGCCGGCGGGACCGTGCCCGCGCCCGCCCTCGTCGCCACCGTCGTCGAACACGGCGACACCCGCACCCGGGCAGCCCTCGCCCGCCATCCCCGGCTCGACACCCGCGTCCTGGCCCGGCTGGTCGCGGTCGGCGATGCCATGGTCGCCGCCGCCGTCTACCGCAACCCGCGCACCACCCAGTCCCTGCGGCGCACCATCGCGCAGCGCCTGGACACCGTGGCACTCGACGACACGCTGCGCGCCGAGCTGACGGCGCCGCACGGCCAGGCCCCGCGCACCTGGCTCGCCCCGCTGCTCGGCTCGGGCGACCCGCAGCTCGTGGCCGCAGCACTGCGGTGGGGCGTGCGCCACGTCGCCCAGCAGTACGCCCTGCTCAGAATCTGGGAACGGACCGGCCCGGACGCCGTACGCGCCCTGCTCGACGACCCCGCCACAGCGCCCTTGCTGAGCCGGGCCGTCGTGGACACGGTGACCGAGGCCCTGGCCGCCCCGGACGGCGACGGGCCTCGCCGGCTGCGCGCGCAGGGCGAGCCGTACGAGGACCCCGCCCGGCTGCCCGCGCTGCTCGCCGGCGCACGGGGCACCAGTACCCTGCGCGACCTGCTGTCCGAGCCGTACGCCCATGATCTAGACGCCCTCGCCGCGGCCCACGCCGCGACCCCGTTCATGCCCAAGGCCTGCGAGGAGCTGGCCCGCCACGAGGCGGCGAGCGATGCGCAGCGCCACATGTTCCGGCTGAGTGTCCTCAACGAGCCGTGGCGGGCCGGGGGCCGCCGCGCAGGGAACATCACCCCGCCCGCGCGGCGCCTCGCCCAGGAGGAACTCGATGACAGCGCCGCCGCCTGGGCGCAGGGGATGGCGGCTGCGGGACTCCTCGACCCGGTCGAGCTGATCGGCACCGCGCGCCCCGCCGTTCACGCTCTGGCCGCGCTCGCCCGCCTCGCCGAACGGGATCTGCTGGGCGCGGCGGCAGCCGCGAAGCTGCAGGCCTTGACACAGGCGCACTTGGGAGAGCGGGCGCGGGCCTGGGCCGCGCTCGATGCCCTGCTGCCCGGGCACGGGGGGACGGTTGCGGAGCTGATCGCCGAGGCGGGGAAGGCCCCGGACGAGGCTGCCGCCGAGGGCGAACCGCGAGCCGCCGTGTTGCCGCCCCGGCCGTTGACGAGCAGGAGCCAGGGTGAACGGGCGCCGGGCGGGGCGGCGCACGACGCGCCGCTGCCCGGGCAGCGGACAACAGCCGTGCGGCCGGCTGCCGATGCGGGCCGCCCGGCCACGGCTGAAGCCGCCACCGTGCCCGAACAGCCAGCCGAGCCGAAACCGCCTACCCAGCCCAAGCCACCTGCCCAGTCCGAGACGTCGGCCGTGGACGCCGCCCAGCCGAAGCTCCCTGCCGAGGACACCACCGAGCCCGAAACGCTCACCTCAGCACCCCCATCCCGGCCAACACCCCACCGACCCCAGCAGACGCACGCTCTGGCCGCGCTCGACCTGCTGTACTCCCTCGCCCCCGACGGTGCGCCCCGGCCGGAAGACCCCGAGGTGCTGCGCGCGCTGAGCGAGTACGAGCAGGCGACCGCGCCCGGCCTCGCCACCCCCCGCTGGTTCGCCGACGCCTGCGCAGCCCACGGGATCCCCGCCGCCAAGAACGGCTTCGCCTATGAGGCGCCCAGCCTCTCGCAGGTGCGTGCGCAGCTCCCCGAGACGTACGGATCCGGCGCGCAGCACTTCGAGCGCGCCTACGTACAGGGTGTGCTGCCCGCCGAGGAGCTGCTCACCCTGCTGCCCGCCCGGCGCCTGCTCCTGCTGCCCTACGACTGGCGGCGGCTCGCGTTCGCCGACGCGTGGCGGGCCGCCCTCGCCCGCCGGCTGCACGCGGAACTCGGCACCGACCCCGACGCCTGGCTCCGCCTGGCCGCGATCGTGACAGCGTCCGAAGCCGTCTCGGAAGGGCTGGCCTGGGCGCAGCTGCTGGAGCGCGCACAGGCCGGTGCCGGTCCGGCGGCAGCCGCTGGTACGTCCATCGGCAGGCCCAGGCCCGGCAGCCCCGACGAGGCGATCCAGCTGCTGGAACGCGGCGACCACCTGTGGGCCTGGCCGGAGGGCACCCTGCTCTGCCTCGCCGGCACCGAGGTGGTCGACTCCGTAGTGCCCCGGCTCGGCCCCGACGGCCCGTGGCTGCTCGCCGCATACCTGCTGCGCCACGACCGCACACCACGCCCCGTCCTCGACCGGCTCCTCACCGACCGCGACCCCAACGCGCTGCGCGTCCTGGCCGCCCAGTCCCGCTGGATGCACCACAGCGGCGCGGTCGAGCGCCTCGTCGACCTCGAAGACCCGGACGTCGACCTCGCCCTGCTGCGGCACTGGAACCCGCGGCCCGCCGTCCACCGGATCGTGACCCGCTCCCGGCCCGGCACCGGGCAGCCGTCCCTGGGCGCCCGGGTACTGGCCGACTGGCGTACCCAGGGCTCCGCCCGGCCCGCCGGCGGCCTGATGTGGCTGTGCTCCGCCGAACCCGACCTCGTGGAAGAGCTGCTGGCAAAAGAGGCCCCACGGCTCGGTCTCGGGCACCAGCTGCTGGGCTGCCTGACGTTGTTCGAGCACGGCGGTGCCGACCGGCTCACGCGGCTCGCCGGGCGGGGTGTACTGGGACGCTCGGCCACCACCGTCTGCGCCAAGGCCCTGGCGTCCGCCGACCCCGCCGCCGTCCTGCGCGCCCGGCTCGACCGCGAACTGGCGCCGGAAAAACTCATCCGCAAGCTGCGGCGCGCCCGCCACGCCCCGCACGCCCGCGACCTCATCGAATCCCTCCCGCCCGGCGAGGGCGTGGATTGGACCGCTCTCAAGGCCGCCCACGTCCAAGAACCCCTCCCCTACTGGCAGGACATCATCCGCCTGGACGGCGTCCCCGAAGAGGTACGGCTGCGACACGCGGCCCTGCTGCCCGAGCCGGGCCCCGACGGCCTGTCCGGCAGCGCACGGCTCACCCGGGAACGGGCCCGGCACGGACTCGCCGGCAATTTCCACCACGCGCCGACCACCCAGCTCGACGGGCTCCTCACAGCCGGCCTCCTGAACGGCACAGACCTGATCCGCCTCGCGGCCCCGGCCGCACGGCTCCTCACCTACCTAGGTGCCGCCGCCCGCCGCACCGACGCCCCACCACAGACCGCCGAAGCCCGCACCCTCCTCACCCACCTCGTACACACCGGACTCGGCACCAGCCCGGCGGCCTGGCACCAAGCCGCCGCACGGCTGGCAGGCCTCGAAGCCGACTGGAACCCCCACTCGACGATCGAGACACTCCTCACCAGCACGACACACTGACCCACCACACCAGGCCCTCACACGCGTTCACCGGCCCGGCAACGACAGTCCACGGCAACGAACGAGCACGAAACTGCCCAAACCCGCCCGAACAACAAAAAGCTCCAGGGGGAAGGAGCACTGCGGGCGGCGGGCGTCCGGTTATGGATGGGGGCGGGTGACGCCGTCAGGCACAATGCCCGTGATGATCTCCACTGCCGAGCAGCTGCTCGCCGCCCTCGAATCCCTGCCGCACGCCGCCCGGCTCCGCTGCACCGCCGTCACCGCTCACCGGCTTGCCGCCCGAGGCGAACTTCGGCCGCTGCTCAGCGCTTTGGATGTGCTCGGCCCGTACGAGCGGCGCCTCGCCGCGCTGGCGGCCCTTGCCGCCGGGGAGCAGGGATACCTGGAGGCCCGTCTCGGCGACCCGGACCCGGTGGTTCGCCGGTATGCGCTGCGCGGTGCCCGGCGGCTGCCGGTGCCGGACTGCGCTGTCGAGGCCGCCTACGACGACGCGCCCGCCGTGGTCCGTGCCGACCTCGCACGACTGCTGCGCGACGGGCGGCGGCCCGCACTCGCCGAGCGGCTGGTGCCGCGTGTACGCGCCGAGTACGGAGACGTGGACGCGGCCCGCCTGCTGCCGGGCTGCTCCGCACAGTTCACCGCGCGGCTGCTGCCCGAACTCGCCGGGGCGCTCGCGTACGAGGACTGGAGCACGCTGGCCAGGCGCCATCCCGTCGCCGTCCTCGACCACATGGAGCGTGAACTCGGCTCTCTCCCCAAGCGGTTGCGTAATCGTTGGTGGCAGCGGCACGCCACCGGAATCGCCGCCGCCCTGCCCGCCGCGCCGGGGCGCGTGCTCGACATGCTGGAGCGGTACGGCCCCGACGACCTGCCGGGCCCGGTGCACGACCGGCTGGGCGACCTCGTCGCCGTGGACGCCGAGCGCGTCACTCGCTGGCTCGCCGACCCCGGCCGGGCGGCAGCACGGTGGGAACGGACACCCGGCAGGGCGGTCATGCGCCAGCTGGTGACGGCAGATCCGCCGTCTCTGCCCAGCCTCGGAGCCCGGTGGTTCCACCGGACGGCCTTCAACTCCTTGCTGCGCTCGATGCCACCAGCGCGCCGGCCCGGCTTCCTGGACGCCGTCGTCACCGCGGGCGAAGCACGCCCCAACGTCCGCGCTCACGAAGGGGTGCTCGCTCTGCTGCCGGCCGCCGAGCGGCGCGTCCGTGCCCGCGCCGCGATCGAGACACTTCGTGCCGGACGCCACTCCGGCTGGGACCTGTGGGGCCTGCTCGCCCTGCTGCCGCCCGCCGAGGCCCGCGCCGAACTGCTGGCCGCCCTCCATTCCGGTGACGCCGAGGAGCGCGGAACGATCTGGAACCAGCTGGCCGCCAACGCCGGACACACCCGAGATCCGCAGCAGGTCGCCGAGGTTCTCGCGCTGGGCGCCGACCGGCTGACCAACGAGCGCGACCCCGTACGCGGGGAGGCCCTGTCCGCCCTCGCCGACCTGCCGGCGTCCCTGCTCGCGGCAGCCCTCGAGGCCGACGCGTCGGCCTCAGGCCGCACCGGCTCCGCATCCCTGGAACGGCTGTGCCTCGACGCCCTGGGCGCCCGGGACTGCTCGCGCGGCACCCGGGACACCATCCGCACCCTGGCCGTGACCCTGCTCGCCACCGCTGCCGACGAGGCCCCGGCCGCCGGCACGACGACCACCAACGCACACGCCGGCCCCCTCGGCAGCGCTGCCATGGACACTGCCGTACGCCTCATACAGGCCCTGACCTCTCACACGGCCACCGTGGAACTCGGCCGCCTGGACGACAAGCTGCGCGTCAGCGGGATACGCGCCGTGCTCAAGGCCCTCGGCCCGTGGCTGGACCGGGCCGCCGCCCACGGCGACGTCCGGCCGCTGCTGGCACTGGTCAAGTCCTGCGGCCACCGGGCGCACCAGGTCCCAGAGCTTCAGGACCGGCTCCAACAGGCCCTGCGCACCTGCCCGGACAGCCACTTCGGTGAGGTCGCCGCGGCCTGGCTGGCCGCCCCCGTGCCCCGCGGCGACCGCGTGGCGGACCTGCTGGCACGGGAGCCGTCCGCGGTCTTCCTGCCGCAGGTGCTCGCCGTACTCGCCGCGCAGCGAACCGACCTGCTCGACCACGCCCTGACCGAGACGCCACCGCCGGGCGGCCGCTTCCCCGTGCCCGGCACCGCCCGGCCACTGCCCCCTTTCCGCCACGCCGACCGGTGGCTGCCCCGGCAGCAGCAGGCCGCGGTCCGGCTGGCCGCGACCGCCATCGCCGAGCCCGGCCGCAGCATCGGCGAACGGGCCGCGCTGCTGCGTGCGGTGGCCCCGGTGCCGCAGCACGGGAGGTCCCTGCTGCGGCAGTACACCGCCTCCTCGCCGGCCACGACCGGGCCCGAAGACGCGGTCACGTCCACGCCACGCCCTGCCGAGTCGGCTCTGACGGCGGCGGCCCTGGACGCGGCCGCACACACGGACGACCCGGCCGCGGCCCTGGGGACCCTGCTCGAGCACGCCGGCGACGACCGCGCGGCAGCCGCCTGGTCCGCCGCCGCCCGCGCCGCCGCCCACGCCCGCCCCACGCGGCTGGCGGCCCTGCTCCATGACGTCTTGACCCGCGACAGCGCAGTGAAGATCACCGTCAGGAAAGCGGCCGCCCGGCTCGCCGCCCGCCACCTGCCCCCAGCCGCCGCCACCGCACTGCTGTCCACCGTGGCCCGCACCCCCGGCGTCCACCCGGACGTACAAGCCGCCGTCGTCGCGCTGGCCACCACGCTGCTGCCGAGCGAGGACATGTGGGCCCTGCTGGAATCGGCGGCCACCGACGGGCCGGACCCCGCCCGGCGCACGCTCCTCGACCTCAACCCGGCAGACCTGGCCGCCCCCCACCGCTCACGATACGGACAGCTCGTCGCCCGACTGCCCTTCACCGCAGACCAACAGACGGCCGATCAGGCCCTGTTCAGCCTCCGCGACTGGGCACAGTACACGCCCGCAGCCGGCACGACGCTGGCCAAGGTCTACACCGACCTCACCTCGCCGCTGAGTATCTGGCGGGCACGTCACGGACTGACGGAGCTGGCCCAGTCCGGCCTGCCCCACCCCATAGGTGGCGTGGAACCCGGCAGCCTGCTGCGCGACGTCGTCGACCGGCTTCTGGAACTCATCGCGGCCGGTGAACCCCAAGGCGGCCCGCACGGTGGCGACCTACCCGCACGCCGCCGCCTGGAGACCCTCCTCAACTCGCCGGTCCAAGACCGCCGGATATGTGCGGCCCTGGCCCGGCGACTGGCCACGGAACCAGCGCTCACGGCCCTGCGCACCGCCCTCCTCGTACGATCGATCGACTTGCAGGCCACCGAGCTCGAACTCTCGCTCGCCATGCGCGAGTTGATCGCCGCGATCGAAGGCCGTCCCGTCCTCGCGGTCCGGGTGGCCGAGGATCTGGAGGAGGCACACCGGTACGGGACCCCGCTCAGCGACCCCACCGCCGTCCTCGCCACGATCACTGCCCTCAGCAACGATGGCGGCCTGACCGCCGGCCTCCTCGCCGTCAGCCTCGCCACAGCCCTCGGCACCCGCCAAAACTGGCCGCAAACCTGCCGCACAGCCATCGTCACGCTGCGCCACCACCCGCAACAGGACGTCCGCGAGGCGGCATACGCCACAGACCTGAGCTGAACCCACAACAGCCTCCTCTGCCATTACCGCCAGGGGGTGCAGGGCGTCGGTGTGGCCGTGCTCGGCGGCCTGCCGGCGGGACGGCCTCGGCGCCTTCCCGGCCCCGGCCCCGGCCCCCGGCCTCCGGGACGGCAGCACGTGGCGGAGGTGGCGAGCCAGTACCGTCTCTCCACAGCCCGGGTGCGGTTGTTCACGTCGTCGCGGTGGATGAGGTGGGCGTGGGCAGCGTGCCAGAGAACAGCAAGCGGTCCGTCGCACGGCAGCTCGGCATGACGCTCAACACAATCCAGCGGTGCTGGCCAACCCCCGGAGCGGACCGAAGCAGCACGAGCCGGCACGTGACTGCGCATCGAGGGATGCCTGCCGGGCAAGGAACTCCTCGAACGCTCCTGGTATGGGGCCACGGCAACGAAGCCCCCCGGTATCACCCGGCGGACGCCCCCGGTCAAGTTGGCTCACCGGCAGGTGGCATCGGAAGCCGTGAAGCGGCGTCCAGCTCAGCGATGACGAGAGTGAAAGTGCCGCCGCCCGCAGCGATGAGACCGTACACGGCGACCATGATTCGCTGGTTCTGCTTGCCGACGCCGTCGTACTCGCTCTCGGTGATCTCGGTCCCTGTGCGGTATGGGTCGGACGCCGCGCCATAGTGCCCGCGGTGCGCTTCGCGGCCTGAACGGGAACCGTCATCGGTCTGCGCTGCGGCGAGCAGTGCCACCCCGCCCGGACCCAGCGCGACGAGGAAGAAGCGCACCGAGCGAGGCAGGGCACGCAGGGCCGACCACTGGAGTCCGGGAGGGGCCGATCCGGGAGGGCCTGACTGTCGTAACGAATCGGCGGCCGCCGTCCGAGAACGCAATGCCCCCCTTCACCATCTATTGATTTGAATGCCGTTGTATGGCCAGTGGGGGCGTCTCGGGACCGGACTGTCCGGCTGTCTGACTGTCCTGGCCAAGGAAACCGGCGAACCCAAGCCACCTACCTGTGTGGCTGAGCGGGAGGGAAGAGCGTGGCAGGTGCGAAAGAAGCGTACGAGGTGCGGCCGTTGACGGAGCTGCTGCGCGAGAACTCCTCACGGCACGGTGACAAGGTCGCGTACGCCGACGACCGGCGCGGTGTGAGCTGGGCCGAACTGGAGCGCAGGACCGGCGGGTTGGCGGTGGGGCTTGGTGTCGGCCGGGGCGAGCGGGTGGCGTTCTGCCTCGGCAACGCCGTGGAACTGGTCGAGGGACTGCTGGCCACGGTGCGGGCCGCAGCGGTCGGTGTGCCGCTCAGCGCGCGCGGCACCGACGCCGAACTCGCCGCGCTCCTGGCCGACTGCGATCCGGCCGTGCTGGTCACCGACCGGCGGAACCTGCCGCGCGTCACCCGGATGACTGCGGGCCGGGCGATCCGGCTGGTGGTGACCGGTGAGGGCCCCCTGCCGGCCGGCGCCACGGGCTACGAGGCCCTCACCGCCGTATGCTCGGCCGCGCCGCCGGACGACCTGGGTCTGGACGAACCGGCCTGGCTGCTCTACACGTCCGGGACCTCCGGCACGCCGCGGGCCGCGGTCTCCAGCCAGCGGTCCGCGTTGTGGTCGTCGGTGGCCTGCTATCTGCCGCGGCTCGGTCTGTCGGAGTCCGACCGGGTGCTGTGGCCGCTGCCGCTCACGCACACCTACGCCCACTCGCTGTGCGTGCTGGGCACCACGGTGGCCGGGGCGAGCGCCCGGATCACCGCGCACGCCGAGCCGGCCGCGCTGGCCCGCCTGGTGGAGGCGTACGCGCCGACGGTCCTGGCCGGTGTCCCGCTGACCTACCAGCAGTTGCTCGACACCGGCCTGGGAACGGTCCCCTCACTGCGGTTCTGTGTCACCGCCGGGGCGCCCAGCGACCCCGAGCTGCGGGCGCGGGCCGAGGAGCGGTTCGGTGCCCCGCTGCTCGACGGCTACGGCAGCACCGAGACCTGCGGCAAGATCGCCATGGAGTCGCCGGACGGGCCCAGGGTGCCCGGTGGCAGCGGGGTGCCGCTGCCCGGTATGGAGGTCAGGATCACCCCGCCCGCGACCGCGGCGGACGTCACCGGCGCCGGCGAAGACGATGTCCCGCCCGGGCGTGGAGCGGACCTCACCGACGCGAGCGAAGGCGAGATCTGGGTGCGTGGCCCCGGCCTCATGCTCGGCTACCACAACCGGCCCGAGGAGACCGCGGAGGTCCTGCGCGACGGCTGGTATCGCACCGGCGACCTGGGCCGGCTCGACGAGGACGGCTGCCTGACCGTCATCGGGCGGGCCGGCGACCGCATCGTGCGCGGCGGCGAGAACGTCGACCCGGCCGAGGTCGAGCGGGTCCTGCGCGACCTGCCCGGGGTGCGTGACGCGGCCGTGGTCGCGCGGGCCCACCCGCTGCTGGGCGAGGTCCCGGTGGCGTTCGTCGTACCGGAGCACCGGGACATCGATCCCGGAGGCCTGCTGCGGGCCTGTGCGAAGGTGCTCTCCGCCCACAAGGTGCCCGAGGAGATCCTGTTCACCCCGGCCGTGCCGCGCACCGGGGCCGGCAAGCCGCGCCGGGCACTGCTGCGCGAGGCTCTCGCCGGGCATCACGCCGGCCCGGTCCTTTCGCCGGGGACCGACCGGACGCCCGCCGAGCGGCGGGCCGCGCTGACCGACCTGGTGTGCGAGGAGACCACGGCGATCCTCGGGACGCCGGCCGAGCCCGCCGCCGCGTTCGCCGACCTCGGGCTGACCTCGATGGGCGCGATGACGCTGTGGCACCGGCTCGCTCTGCGTACCGGCCTGCGCCTGCCCGCCACGCTGGTCTGGGACCATCCGAACCCGGCCGCCGTCGCCGCCTACCTGGACACCCGGCTGTACGGGACAGCCGTACCCGCCGCGCAGGGAACATCACCCCGCCCGCGCGGCCCGCAGGCGGAGCCGGTGGCGATCGTCGCCGTCGGCTGCCGCTATCCGGGCGGGGTGAACTCACCCGAGGACCTGTGGCGTCTGGCGGCCGGGGGCGTGGACGCCACCGGTGACTTCCCCACCGACCGGGGCTGGGACCTGGACTGCCTGTACCACCCCGATCCCGACCGGCTCGGCACCACCTACGCCCGCCGTGGCGGGTTCCTGGACGACGTGGCCGGTTTCGACCCGCTGTTCTTCGGCATGTCCCCCCGCGAGGCCCTCGCCACCGACCCGCAGCAGCGGCTGCTGCTGGAGGTCGCCTGGGAGACGCTGGAACGCGCGGGCATCCCCGCACCGGCTCTGCGCGGCTCGGCCACCGGCGTCTTCGTCGGCCTGATGCACCTCGGCTACGACACCGGCGTCCCGCCCCACGAGCTGGAGTCGTACTTCGGCACCGGCTCCACCGGCAGTGTGGCCTCCGGCCGCATCTCCTACGTCCTCGGGCTGCGCGGCCCGACCATGACCTTGGACACGGCCTGTTCCTCCTCGCTGGTCGCCCTCGACCTGGCCGCCAGGTCGCTGCGCGCCGGGGAGTGCACCCTCGCACTGGCGGGCGGGGTGACGGTGCTGTCCGGTCCGCAGCCGTTCATCGCGTTCAGCCGTCAGCGCGGCCTGTCCCGGGACGGCCGCTGCCGGTCGTTCGCCGCGGGCGCCGACGGCACCGCCTGGGCGGAGGGCGTCGGCCTGGTGCTGCTGGAGAAACTGTCCGACGCCCGGCGCAACGGCCATCCGGTGCTGGCGGTGCTGCGCGGCTCCGCCGTCAACTCCGACGGCGCCTCGAACGGCCTGACCGCTCCCAGCGGCGAGGCCCAACGCGACCTCATCAGGCTGGCGTTGGCCGACGCGGGGCTGGAGGCGGCCGATGTGGACGCCGTCGAGGGACACGGCACCGGGACCGCGCTCGGCGACCCGATCGAGGCCGGCGCCCTGCTGGCGACCTACGGGCAAGGCCGTGACCCGCGACTGCCGCTGTGGCTCGGCTCGGTGAAGTCGAATCTCGGACACACCCAGGCCGCTGCGGGTATCGCCGGACTGATCAAGATGATCGAGGCGATGCGTCACGGCGAGCTGCCCGCCTCGCTGTACGCCGACCGGCCGTCGCCGCACGTCGACTGGTCCTCGGGGGCGGTACGGCTGCTCGACCGGGCCCGGCCCTGGCCGCGCCGCGACCGGCCGCGCCGTGCGGCGGTCTCGTCGTTCGGGATCGGCGGCACCAACGCCCACGTGATCATCGAGGAGCCCTCCGAGCCGGCCCCCGGCCCGGTGCCGGAGCGTCGCCGGTTCCCGGTCACGCCCTGGCTGGTCGGCGGTGGTGACGAGGCGGGCCTGCGCGCCCACGCGGCCGTCCTGGCGAACGAGCTGGCCGGTGAGGAGGGCACACTGGACGTCGCGTACTCGCTGGCGACGACCAGGGCGCCGCTGTCCCACCGGGCCGCCGTCGTCGCTTCCGACACCGAGGGCCTGCTCGCCGGACTGCACGACCTCGCCGACGGCGCCGACGGTCCGGCGGTGCTGCGCGGCACGGCTCGGACCCGCCCGAAGACGGCCCTGCTGTTCGCGGGGCAGGGCGCCCAGCGGTCCCGCATGGGCCGCGAACTGCGCGCGGCCTTCCCGGCCTTCGACGCGGCGTACACCTCCCTGTGCGAGGAGTTCACGCCCTGGCTCGACCGGCCGCTGCTGGAGGTGATCGACGCTCCCGACGACGGCCTGCTGCACCGTACCGACTACGCGCAGCCCGCCCTCTTCGCCTTCGAGGTCGCCCTGCACACGCTGCTCACCGAGTTCGGGGTACGGCCGGACCACCTGGCCGGACACTCGGTCGGTGAACTGGCCGCCGCCCATGTCGCCGGGGTGTTCTCGCGCGCCGACGCGGTGCGGCTGGTCGCCGCCCGAGGCCGGCTGATGGCCGCCCTGCCCGGCGGCGGAGCCATGGCCGCGGTCCGTGCGCCGCTGGCCGAGGTGACGGCCCGGCTCGGGGACGTACCGGGCCGGATCGCCGTCGCCGCGGTCAACGGCCCCTCCTCGGTGGTGCTCTCCGGCGACGAGGAAGCGGTGAGCGCGCTGGCCGGCCTGCTGGGCCGGCCCGCCCGCCGGCTGCGGGTCAGTCACGCCTTCCACTCGCCGCTGATGGATCCCATGCTGGCCGAGTTCCGCGCGGTCGCCGAGTCGGTGACGTACCGGCCGCCCGCCGTCCCGGTGGTGTCGACGCTGACCGGTCGGTCCGAGACGCAGGCACTCGCCACCGCCGACCACTGGGTACGGCAGGTTCGCGAGACCGTCCGTTTCGCCGACGCGGTGGCGCACGTGTCCGAGGACGGCGCCGGCCTGTTCATGGCGGTCGGTCCGTCGGCCTCCCTCGCGGCCGCGGCCGAGGAGTGCGTGCCGGTCGAGGCCGGCGCGGTGTTCACCTCGTGCACCGACCCGCGTACGACGCTGGAGACGCTGGCCGCGCTGCACGTGCACGGCGTGGACGTGGACTGGCGGGCGGTGTACGCGGACAGCGGTGCCCGCCGCCGCCCGCTGCCGACCTACCCCTTCCAGCGGCAGCGCTACTGGCTGGACGCCGTACGGCAACCGGTCCCGGCCGGCCACCCTCTGATCGGGCACCCGCAGCCCGACGCCGACGGCCCCCGGATCCGGCACACCGCCGTACTCTCCACCACCCGCCACCGGTGGCTGGCCGACCACCGCGTCGGCGACCGCCTACTGGCCCCGGCGACCCTCCTCGCCGAGCTGGCCGCCAGCGCCACGGGCACCGACGGACCGGTCCGGCTGATTGAGCTGGCCTTCCACAAGCCGCTCGTGCTGCCCCCGGCGCGGCCGATGCGGGTACAGGTGGTGACCGACGCCCCGGACGCGTCCGGCGAACGGCCGGTAGAGGTCTGGGCCCGCCCCGCCGACGGAACTGCCGAGTGGACGCGGCACGCCACGGCCACGCTCGCTTCTCCGGCGCAATCGCCGCCGCCCGCCGGTCCGGGCGGGACATGGCCCCCCGCGGGTGCCCGGCCCGTCCCCGTCGACTATCCGCGCCTGGCCTCCCAGGGCCTGCACTACGGCCCCGCCTTCCGCGCGGTGACCGCGCTGTGGCAGCGGGACGACGAGGTGTACGCCGAACTCGCCCTGCCCCCGGGCGAGGCGGCCACGGCCACCGCGTACATCCTGCACCCGGCGCTGTTCGACGCGGCCCTGCACGCGGCAGCGCTGGCCGAGGCACAGAGCCCGGCACCGGCCACGCCCCGCGTCCCGCTCGCCTGCACCGGCGTGACGGTACACGCGACCGGCGCCTCCGCCGCGCGGGCGGTGCTACGGCGGCTCGGCCCGGACGAGTTCCAGGTCACGCTCAGCGATCCGGCGGGGCGCCTGCTCGCGGAGGTGACGTCCGTCGTCACGCGGGCGATGCCGGCCTCCACCGAGACGTACCGCCTGACCTGGCGACCCGCAGTACCGGCCGCCGGCTCCATCGACTCCGGCTCCGATTCCGATACCGACTCCGGCTCTGATTCCGACTCCGGCCATGAGGTGCTGGACCTGGACCACGAGGTGCTGGATTTGGCCCGCCTGGCCACCGTCCCGCCCGGCGCGACCGGCGCGACCGGCATGCCGGACCGGGTACGCGGTCTTCTGTCGGCCGTGCTGGAACGGGTGCAGGACTGGACCTCCGGCACCCGGCCGGGCCGTCTGCTGGTGCTCACCCACAACGCGACCGGCGACGACCCGGACCCGGCCGAGGCGGCGGTCGCCGCGCTCGTGCGCAGCGCCCAGTCCGAGCACCCCGGCCGGATCGTGCTGGCCGACCGGTGTGGCACTCCTGCCTCGGAGAAGGATCTCGCGGCGGCCCTGCGCTCGGGTGAACCGCAGGTCGCCCTGGACTCGGGCACGGTACTGGTACCGCGGCTGGCGCCCGCCGACCCGCCCGCCGAAGCGCCGCCCGCACTCGATGCGGAGGGCACGGTACTCGTCACGGGCGGCACCGGCGCGCTCGGTGCGAGCCTGGTCCGGCATCTGGTCGCCGACCACGGAGTACGGCACCTGCTGCTGACCAACCGCAGCGGCCGTGCTCCCGACTGGGTCGCCGACGTACCGGCCGAGGTGCGCGTGTCCGCCTGTGACATGGGCGACCGCGACGCCGTACACGCCCTGGTCGCATCCTGCCGGCCGGCCCTCACTGCGGTCTTCCACCTCGCCGGTGCGCTCGACGACGGCGTGGTGGACACCATGACACCCGAGCGGCTCGCGGCGGTGCTCGCGCCGAAGGCCGACGGCGCCTGGTACCTCCACGAGGCGACACGCGACCTCGACCTGTCCGCCTTCGTGCTCTACTCCTCGGCGGCCGGGGTGCTCGGCCGGCCCGGTCAGTCGAACTACGCCGCCGCGAACGGGTTCCTCGACGCGCTCGCCCGGCACCGCGCGGCCCGCGGACTGCCCGCGCAGGCGCTGGCCTGGGGAGCGTGGACCACGGCGGGAGAGGCCGGGATGGCCGGCCGGGTCGCGCCCGGCCGGATCGCCGAGGGAGGGCTTCTGCCCGTCACCGAACGCGAGGGCATCGCCCTCCTGGACACGGCGCTGCGGACACCGGAACCCGTCCTGATGCCGGTCCCGCTGGACCGCGCCGCGACGCGCTCCGACGCGTCCCCGCTCCTCGCCGACCTGCTGCCGGCCCCCGCACCCCGGACCGGACAAAGCAGCCACCCACTGGCGCAGGGCACCGTCCCTGCCTCGCAGCCACCCGGCGCCTGGCCCGAACGGCTCACCGCCGTCCCGGAGCCGGAACGCGAAGCACGGCTGGCCGATCTGATCCGCACGGAGATCGCCACCGTCCTTGGCTACCCGGACGCCGTCGCGCTCCCCACCGACCGCGCCTTCACCGACCTCGGCTTCGACTCCCTGACCGCCGTGCAGGCCCGCAACCGCCTCAGCGCGCTCACCGGGGTACGGCTCGCCCCGAGCGTCGTCTTCGACCATCCCACGCCGGCCCTGCTGGCGGCACACGTCCACGCGGCCCTGCTCGCCTCGGGAGCGACGCCAGGCGACAGGGGCGGCGAGCAGGAGACACGGCCGGAGGCGGAACCCCGATCCCCCGTCTCCTACCGCTTCGGGCCCCTCTACCACCGGGTGCTGCGCGAGAAGGGCCCGTTCGAGGCCATGGCGCTGCGCCATCACGCGTCCTACGCCCTGCCGGTCTTCTCCCCCGCCGAGCACACCCGGTACTCGGTCCGGCCGATCCGGCTCGCCCAGGGCGACGGCACGCCGGTCGTGTACCTCCCGGACTACCTCTCGCCCCGCCATCGCGTCCCCTCCGCCCTGGCCGAGCGGCTCGAAGGCGCGCACGACGTGTTCCTGCTGGAACATCCAGGGCTCGGGGAACGCCGGGGCGTGCCCGACGGCATGGACACGCTGGTCCGGGCGCACGCCGACACCATCCGTGCCCTGCCCGTCCGGACGCCGCCCGTCCTCGTCGGCTTCTGCGCCGGCGGCGTGATCGCGCACGCGGTGGCCCGGTACCTCTCCGAGAGCGGACGGCCACCGGCCGGTGCGGTGCTGATCGACACCCACGCCGGTGTGCTGCGCCGGGACGACCCTCGCGGGCTGGCCCTGATGGCAGCCGGCGCCGCCCTGCCGGAGGACGCCGTGGCAGCGTCGGACGACTCGCTGCTCATCGCCGGGGGCGGCTACGCGCGCGTACTGGAGGACTGGAACCCCGAACCCTCGCCGGTGCCCACGCTGCTGCTCCGCGGCCGCCCCACGGCGGAGATGCTGCGCACCGCCCCGGACGCGGACTGGCAGCCACGCTGGCCACTCCCGCACGAGGGCGCCGACCTGACCGGCGACCACTACTCCCTGCTTCACCGGCACGCCGACGGCACGGCGGCGGCGATCCGCGCCTGGCTGAGCAGGCCGCGCGGTCGTGACTGATCGGGGACGAGCGGGAGCTCGGCTCCATGCGAGCACATGTGCTGCTGTGACATCTCTGCGACGGATGAGGGAACTCGGCGAGAGCCATGACGCACCGGGCGCCGGTTTTCGAGCCCAAGCAGGAGAGTTGCCATGTCCACACACGCACATGCCGCCCGCACCGCGCGCACACCGGTCCAGCAGGCCGCTCTGGTCGTGGGAGCGGTCTTCCTCCTGGTCGGTGTTCTCGGCTTCATCCCGGGCATCACCACGAACTACGACGCGATGGAGTTCGCGGCTCACCACTCCGAGGCGAAGCTGTTCGGCATCTTCCAGGTGTCCGTCCTGCACAACCTTGTGCATCTGGCCTTCGGCGTCGCCGGACTGGCCCTGTCGCGCACCGCGCCACAGGCACGGCTCTACCTCCTCGCCGGCGGCGCCATCTACCTGGTCCTGTGGCTGTACGGCGTGATCATCGACCTCGACAGCGCCGCGAACTTCGTCCCGCTCAACACCGCCGACAACTGGCTCCACCTCGTTCTCGGCCTCGGGATGATCGCGCTGGGGGCCCTGCTCACCCGCAGGCACGACGCGACACGGACTGTGTGACCGGCGGAGGCACTTGATCGCCCGACGGCGACGAGTGCCTGGTCACCAGTGCCCACGACGGCCTCACCGAGACCTCCCCGCTGCCAGGCAGCGCGCCTCGGTCTGCCGCACGGGGAACCTGCACACGGACCGCAAGTGCTGCGGTCCTTGCCGTGGCGGCGTCCCGGCCAACAGGACGGCGATCGGCCGACCGGTTGCCACGGCTGGTGGCCCAGGTGGAGAAGCCGGCCGTACGGGCCGTCTCGGCGCGTACGGCAGCCGCGCTGCTGCCCGCCGTCCGGGCCGCGGACATGTGGGTCCCCGGCCGAGGACGAGGACGGCACCCCGCTGTCACATCGCATCGCGTGGCATGGCCTGGCATCGGCTACGGTCCGCGATCACAGCGACCCGGCAGGCGGGGACTCCCCGTTCCGCTGGGCTCCGACACGGGCGCCGACCAGGCAACGCGAATCTACGTCGTCCTTTGACCGGCGCGGGGCGCATCAACGCGAGTGCGCAGCGCGCACCGCCGCGCGGTGCGCTCCGGCGGCTCCCTGCGACGGTTTCCCTCACGGTCCGGCGGTCGTACGGTGGGTGGTCGAGTCGCCGTGGGCCGGGGGTCGCCGGAAAGACAGGACACCTTCGGGCCGCGGAAGGGGTGGGCGGCATCGCGGAATCGGGGGCACGTGGATGGATGTCCACAACCTGGCCACGCGCTTCTTCGAGTTGGGAGCGCGGTACTGGCAGGCGGCTGACGCGGGGCAGCCGACCGAACGGCTCTTCCAAGAGCTGATCCTGCTCGGACGACGGATTCTGGCGGTCTTGCACGCGCCCGGCGGCCCGACCACACCGTCGGTTGAGCCGTCGCATGTCGCCGGCATCCTGCTGGACGCCTTCGGGCGGGAGCTCACCACCCACCGTGCCGGGGCCCGTACTCACCGGCAGGCCGAAGAACACTGGGCGCACGCCGAGGAGTTCACACCCCACGCGACACCCGGCCAGCTCCGCTCCTTCCTGGCCGGCAAAGCCCAGTACGAGCTGCAGGAGGGGCGGCCCGGCGAGGCTCTCGCCCTTGTGGAGCAGGCCACGGATCTGGAGGACGACGCGTCCCGGCCCTCGCGCGGAACGCCGTCCGCCCGCTACGGCGACCTGCGAATACTGCGGGCCGAGGCGCTGTACCAGCTGTACGACGCCGAAACCGCCCTGGAGGTGCTGGCGCCGCTGGAGACGGAACTCGCCGCTCTCCTTCCGGACGGGCCGATCGACGAGACCGATCCCGAAGCGATGCGTCCGCTCAGCGCGCTCCTCGCGCAAGGCGGTGACGGTCCGAAGAAGGTCGCCCGGCTGCTCCAGGCATCCACCGTCTACGTCCGGCTGCTGGATGTGAAAGCGGGCGCGCTCCGCGACACGGGCGCACCGGAGGCGGCCGAACAGGCCTACCTGCGCCGCATGCCGATGTACGCGGCGGCCGGCCTGCCGGAGGCGGGGCTGCTGCAACTGGCCCGCTGCGCGCTCGACCGGGGTGCGGTGGGCGAGGCGAGCCGGCGGCTGGATCAGGCCGCCCCGCTGTTCGAGGACGCCTCCGCGGCAGACCGGACGTCGATGCGGGCGCGTCTGCGCCTGGTGCGCGGCGCGGAGTACTGCCGCCTTCGCGCCGTGGCGGCCCGGCTGTCCGGGGCGGACGGATGGTGCGAGCGGGCCCTGCGCTGGTGCGACCGCGGGGCGCGCTGTCTGGCCGGCCATCCCGATGACGCCCTCGCGGCCGGCCTGCTCGCCGAGCGTGCCCGGGCACACCGTGGTCATGCAGACCGCGGGCACACAGACTGCGGCCAGGCAGACCGGGCCGATGCGGCGCGTGCCTACCGCGAGATGGCCCACGCCCTCGACCGAGTGCTGCGCGTGCCGCTCGGCCATCGCTTCGACACGCTGCACCTGCGCCATCGCCGGCCGCTGTTCGAGGAAGCGCTGGCCTTCGCCGAGCAGACCGCCGACGCACCGCTGTGTGCCGTCGTCACGGATCTGCTCAAGGCCCGCGCCTTCTCGGCCCGCCTCTCCCTGGCCCGCTCGGACGTACGGAACACCCCGGACGCGTCCCCCGGCACCGGCGAGCGGGACGCACGGCACGGACCGGACCACGCCAAGTTCGCCGAACTGACCGAGCGGATCACGGACGCCGGGCATCACCAGCGCTGGGAGGAAGCCGACCGGCTCAGCGTCGAGCGGGCCGCGCTGCTGACCAGGATCCGTGCCGTCGACCCTCGCTGGCGCCTCATCAGGGACGACCCTCCCTTCGACCCGGACCGGCTCACCCGGTTCCTGGCCGCGTACCGCTCCGCCGCCCCGGGGAGCAACCCCGGCCGCTGTGTGGCCCTGAGCCTGTACGAACGCCCCGAGGGCATCCTGGCCCTGCTGGCGACACCGGACGGCAGGCTGCGCACGGACCTCCGGCGGCTGGGTGACGACACCCGCGGCGCACTGGAGGCCTACCAGCGCGAACTGTGTCAGGGCACGCCCGCACGCCTGGACTTCTGGGCCCACCACGGTCTCGGTCTCTCCGACCTGATCCCTCCGGAATTCGCGGAGGAGGTCGCGGACAGCGGCACCTGCCTGCTGTCCCCGCACGGGCACCTGCACAACCTGCCCTGGACACTCGTCCGTCACCGTGGCGGCCATGTGATCCGTGGGACTGCCATCGGAATCGTCCCCAACCTGTCCAGCGCGCCGCTGCTGGACCACCGGCCCACGGGGGCGGTCCGGGCCACACTGCTGGGCGTCGACCGGCCGTCCAGGGGCGAGCCGCTTCCCGGAGCGCGGAAGGCGGTGTGCCACCTCGCCGACTGGCTGGGGCCGGAGCGGCTGCGCGCGAGGCCGGTCACCGGTGATCGGGCGACGGTCGCCGCGCTGCACGACCTGCTGCTCTCCGGCCCCCCGGTGCCCGGCCGGACGGAGGTGCTTCAGATCATCACCCACGGCGTGACCGCTCCCGGGGAGCCCTTCGGCGCCGGTGTGACGATGGCCGACGGCACACTCGAGACGGGGCAGGTGCTCATGAGCCGGATGTGCTTCGAGGAGGTGCTGCTCACCGTGTGCAGCACCGGCCTGCGCGCCACGGCCGACCGCAGCGGCGGGCACGGGGCGCTCGCGGGGGCGGCACCCGTGACGCCGCGCCCCCTCGAACTCGCCGGTGACGCCGCCAATGCCCTGGTCCACGCCTTCCACGAGGCGGGAGCGGCCTTCGTGCTCGCCAGCCCCGTCCCGATCCGATCGGCACCCGCGATACGCCACTCCAAGGGGTGGATCTTCCAACGCTGCCAGGGCCGCGCTCCGCTGGAAGCCGCCCGGCGGGCCGCGGTGGCCATGCTGGACTCGGGCGACTCCCCCGAGCAGACCGACAAGTGGGCCGGGATCACGGCCTACGGAGCCCGGTGACCACACTTCGACGGTGAACAGCCGCGACAGACGCAAAGGAGCGACGATGACGTACGAGGACGAGCCGCAGCGGGCATCACGCGAACTCTCCGAGGAAGAGGAGGCCAAGGCGCAGGCCGACCTGATGGGCGACGGCGCGGATCCGGACGACGGGCCGCCGCTGGGCATCATCAAGGGCAACTACGACCCGAAGGACCGGCAACGCCCGCCCGCCCCGTCGGCGCCTCCCACCCCGCCCGCCGAGTGACCCTTCATGCCGTCCAGCCTCGCGGGTTTCCTGGCCCTGCTGTACGCGGCCGTGCCCGGCTACCTCTACCTCGTCCGGTACGAACGCCACGGCCTGCGCGAGCGCCCGGGGGCCGCCCGGGAGATCGCCGAGCTGTTCACGGTCGGCACCTTCGCGACGCTGGCCGCCGCGGGAGGCGTCCTCGTTGTCGCCGAGTACGTGCCGGGCCTCGCCACGCTGGACGGCGCCGTGTCCGGCGCGCCGTACGCCCGTTCGCATGCCTGGCACCTCGTACGGTCCGCCGTCCTCGTCCTCACCCTCAGCACCTTCGCCTGCGCGGCCCTCGGGGAGCTGCGCGGTCGCCGCAGCGGTGCGAGCAACTGGTCAACGGCGCCCGGCACGGTGTGGGCCGAGTTGCTCAAGCCCCGGCGCGGCGAGGCCGATCCCCGGGTACAGGTGCTGATGGACGACGACACACTGGTCTACGGCAGCGGACACATGGTCTCCGACGAGCGGGACACCTACTACCGCGACGTCGCCCTGCACCATCCCATCTCCATCCGCCGGCCCGGCGAGGCCCAACCGCAACCCTCCGACGCGGACTACGTCATCATTCCCGGCGGTCATATCCGGCTCATCGAGATCACCGCCGTCCCCCTGCACCAACCTCCCGGGAATTGAGCGTCGGTGCCCGCGCAGTGCCGCTTGCGCTCCCGGTCGAGAGATTGACCTTCAGGCCCAGGAATCGACGCTTCGGGAGTTTCCCCGATGGAGAAACCTTTCGGCATTCAGTCCCGCATCACGCTCCACTTATGACCCGGGTCAGGAAATCACATCAGATGGCGCTTTCCTCTTTCAAGGGGTGGCTCTCGCTGGCATCCTTGGGGTCCTCGCGACCGGCAGGTACAACGGGGGGTGCGGTGGCAGGAGAACAGCGCGGTGTGCTGGGGCAGCTGATCAGGATCGTGAGCCTGGCAGCGCTCATCGTGGTCTACCTCGGCAGCCTGTGGGCCACTTACCGGCAAATGGACGCCGAACCGGCCTTCGACGGAGCGCTCGGAGTGCCCAATTGGGTGCATGCCACGCTGGTCATGGGACTCATGGTGTGCGGCGGACTGGGCGTCACGGCGGCGATCATCGACGGTCGCCGTGAATTGTCTTCCTGGATTCTCGCATTGACCGGCGTGGCAGCCGCACTCGCCTGGAGCCTTTGGGCCTCTCTCAACAAGGAGGACGACACGGTGGGCATGCTCTTCGCCGCCGTCTCGCCTTTGATCAGCTTGCTGGCGCTCGCCGAGCTGATGCGGCACTTGCGTACGCAGCCGCGCAGCTGACGCCCGATCGGTCGGGAAACCGAGCGATTCGCTGCCGTCCCGAGTGCGGTAATTCGATGGTGCGTGGGAAGCGGTGCGTTCACCCTGGTCCATGTGACAGAACCCAGACACCAGATTCGAGCAATGCACACGGACTCCACGGTCACCGTCTACCAGGCGTACGCGCCGGAAATCGGTCTGCCGGCCGCCAGGGAGGGCCGTTTCCCGGCGGCGTGGCAACGGAACCGGATGACCTGGATCAAACCGTCGTTCCTATGGATGATGTACCGCTGCGGTTGGGGCACCAAGGAACGCCAAGAGACCGTCCTGGCCGTCGAGATCACCCGGGACGGCTTCGAGTGGGCGCTGGAACACGCTTGCCTGTCCCACTATGAACATGGGCTCCACGCCGACCACGCCACGTGGAAGCGCCAGCTGAAGCAGGCTCCTGCCCGGGTGCAATGGGACCCCGAACGGGATCTACACCTTCAGCCACTCCCCCACCGCTCGCTCCAGCTCGGCCTCGCCGGCGAAGCCGCACGTCTCTACGCCGACGAGTGGGTCGTCTCCATCACCGACGTGACACCGCTCGCCCACACCATCCATGCCCATGTACGGAGTGGAGAGCTGGACATCGCCCGGCAGCTACTGCCCCTTGAGCGTCCCTACCTCGTGAACGATGAGACCTTGGCCCATTTGCACCAGTGAGCTGCCCCGCTGCCTGTGACATGGAAGGGAGAGAACTGATGTCTCCGCGGTCGGAGAGGCATGGGCGGCGCGCACTGCCCAGCGCCCGATGCCCAGTCGCGCATCCTCGACTTGAACGTCGTTTCGTTCGGCGAGGGTGTTGTAGCTCCTGTTGGGGACCACGGTCTACTTCCTGTCGGTCTACTTCCATGAGGTCCTCGGCTACGACGCCCTGCAAACCGGCGCTGGGTTCCTGATCCCCGCCGCGGTCGTCGTGGCGGGCTCGACGACGGCCGGCCAGTTCGTGACTCGGTTCGGGCTCAAGCGCACGCTGGTGGCTGCTCTCGCCATCGGCGCGCTGGGCACCGTGCTGCTCGGCGTCGTGGTCTCGCCGGACGGCTCGTACGTCGAACTGGTCCCAGGTCTCGTCACGCTCAGCGTCGGTGACGGCGTGGTGTTCACCACCATGTTCATCGCCGCCGTGACCGGAGTGGCGGACCGGGAACGAGGCATCGCCTCGGGTATCGCCTCCACCGGCTCCGGCGTCGGTGCCGCAGTCGGCCTCGCCGTCCTCGTCCTCGTAGCGACCGCCGGTCTCGAAGACTCACCGGCGAGCGTCTGCGCCTCGCGACGGCAGAGGGAATCAGCACCACGCTGTTCGTGGTGGCCGGCAGGATCCTCGCCATGCTTCTCGTCGCTGTGACCCGGTGCCCGACACCACCAGCACCGGAGCCGGCTCCCGTACCCCGCCAGTGGCGTCGTTGTTGACGCCGTTTCAAGTCGCACAGGTGGGTCTCCGGGTGCTGCCGGCTGCCACGATCTCCGCCAGTTCAGCGTCCATGACCGCCATGGCGCGCCCTGTGGCTTTTTGCGGCCTTCGCAAAAAGTCTGGGTCGCCGCGCTCTCCCCCACCGAACCTGAGCTCGCAGACGATCCCGGTCCGACCCGAGGGGGATTTCCCATGACCAGGCCGACCCTGTCCGTCCCGCCACCCGCACTCGATGCCCGCCGGCGCTGGACGGTACTCGCCGTCTGTGCGCTGAGCATGTTCCTGGTGGGCTTGGACACCACCATCGTCAACGTGGGCCTGCCCGAGATCGGACGCGGCCTGGGCACCGGCACCCGGGGCCTCGCATGGGTCGTCGACGCCTACACCGTGGTCCTGGCGAGCCTGCTGATCGTGTCCGGGGCGCTCGCGGACCGCTTCGGACGACGGCGGGTCTTCCAGAGCGGACTGATCCTGTTCGGTCTGGCCTCGCTGGCCTGCTCGCTGGCTCCGTCACTCGGTGCGCTCGTCGCGGCGCGGGCCGTCCAGGGGATCGGGGCCTCGATGCTGAGTCCCGTGGCGCTGGCGATCGTGGTGAACGCGATGCCCGACCCACGGGAGCGGGCCCGCGCGATCGGCATCTGGGCGTCCGTCTTCGGGCTCAGCATGGCGGCGGGTCCGGTCACCGGCGGAGCGCTCATCGCCGCGTTCGGCTGGCGGTCGCTGTTCTGGATCAACGTTCCGGTCGTGGTCGCCGCGCTCGTCCTGGTCGCCGTGTTCGTTCCGGAGTCGCGCGGGGCGCGCGCCCGGCGGCTCGACCTGCCCGGCCAAGTGCTCCTCACCACGGCCCTGTTCATCACCGTCGGCGTCCTCATCGAAGGACCCCGCCTCGGCTGGGTGTCACCGGCGGCCCTCACCGGCTACGCCCTGATCGCCGCAGCCACCGCCGCCTTCGTCCGCGCCGAACTACGCAGGCCCGAGCCCCTGATGGACCTCGGGCTCTTTCGGCGGCCGACGTTCGCCACGGCGGTGCTGGGCGCGGTCGCGGTGTTCGTCGCGCTCAACGTCAGCCTGCTGCTCAGCACGCTCTACCTCCAGCACGGCCGGGGCCTCACCCCGCTCGCCGCGGGCACGGCGACCCTCCCCATGGCCCTCGGAGCCACGCTGTGCGCGCCCTGGTCCGGTGCCCTGGTGGGACGGCTGGGACCGCGCCGGCCGCTGCTCCTCGCCGGCGCGTTCATCACCGCCGGGGGCCTCAGCCTGGTGGGCCTGAGCCAGGACACCGGCGTAGCGCTGCTCGGGCTCGCCCACCTGCTCATCGGCATCGGTTTCGGCTTCGCGAACGCGCCGCTCACCAACACCGCCGTCGGCGGACTGCCACCGTCCCGGGCGGGGGTGGCCGGGGCGATCACCTCCACGGCGCGGCAGGTCGGCTCGGCGATCGGCATCGCCGTCGCCGGGGCCCTCGTCACGGGCGTCGCGCCTGCGGGGCTCGCGCGGGCCTCCCGCGCGGGTTGGCTGCTCGTAGCGGCGTGCGGACTCTTCCTGCTCGGCGTCGCACGCATCTCACAGACGACCGCAAAGGTCACTGACCGTTGAAGCCGAGCAGCCCGTCCCTGTCTCCTTGGCCCGTGCCCCCTCTCCCCCGCCCCCTGCCCGCCCTCGCGGCGGGTTGCGGTTCGGGCTCGGAGGACGACGATGGATCGGGGAGGCTCGGGGAGGTTTCCGGGGGTGGATCATCAGCCGTGGCCCGTGAGGCCGCAAGAACCGGGCACACCGTGCTTGCGACATGGAGTGAACATGACCCAGATTCCTCCGCCGATCACGCCCTACCTCGAGCCCGCCGCGCAGGAGCTGTGCGACGCCACCGCTCCGCATCCGCGGCTCTACGAGGTCCCGCCGGAGAAGGGCCGTGACATCCTTCTCGGCCTGCAGAGCGATGAGAGTGTCCCCCGGCCGGACGTCGACGAGGAGTGGGTCGACGTGGACGCCGGCGAGTGGGGCACGGTCCGCACCCGCGTCATCCGGCCCAAGGGGGCGAGCGGGCCGCTGCCTGTGGTGTTCTTCATCCACGGCGCCGGCTGGGTGTTCGGCGACGACAAGACGCACGACCGCCTCTTCCGCGAACTGGCCGTGGGTGCGGACGCCGCCGGTGTCTTTCCCGTGTACGACCGCGCTCCGGAGGCGAAGTACCCCACGCAGGTGGAGCAGAACTACGCCGTGGGCCGGTGGGTCATGGAACACGGTGCGGAGCACGGCCTGGACACCTCACGTGTGGCGGTGGCCGGCGACTCTGTCGGCGGCTGCATGTCAGCGGTGTTCGCGCTGATGAACAAGGAGCGCGGCGGGATCGACCTCAAGGCGCAGGTCCTGCTGTACCCGGTGACGAATGCCGACTTCGACACCCCGTCCTACGTGCAGTTCGCCGAGGGGTACTACCTGACCCGCGACGGCATGAAATGGTTCTGGGACCACTACACCTCGGACCCCGCCCAGCGCGCCGAGGCCCATGCCTCGCCGCTGCAGGCCTCCCTGGACCAGCTCCGGGGGCTGCCCACCACCCTGGTCATCACCGACGAGGCCGACGTGCTGCGCGACGAGGGCGAGCAGTTCGCGAACAAGCTCCGTGAGGCCGGCGTCGACGTCACCTCCGTGCGCGTCGGCGGAATGGTCCATGACTTCCTGCTCCTGGACAGCCTCCGTGACACCCGCGCCGCCGTCGTCGCGCGCACACTCGCCGTCGACGCGCTGAGGACGGCACTGCCCGGCAGCTGAGGCAGAACCACCCGATCCACCTCCCGCTCCCAAGCGCGGGGCGCGGACGCAGGTCGGGCCCCCGGACGCCCTCGCGGCGCGGGCCGGCCCGGACCTTCGGCGTACGTACCCGCAGGCGCTCACTCGCCCGCAGAATCCCGCCCACTCCATTGTTGACGGTGCTTACATCGCTACCTATATTCATGTGCGCACCGCTTACATGAGAGTGAGGAACGTACGCCATGTCTTCGGCACAGAAGGACACCCTCGAGGTAGACCTGGGCGGCCGTGCGGTCACGGTCCCCAAGGGGGGTCTGTACGACCGGTACCGGATGAACCCCGACCTCGACGAGATCGCCCGTGACCCCCGCGTCAGCGGCGTGGACTTCTTCCGGCAGCTGCCCAAGATCAAGGTCGACTCTCCGATCGGCCCCACGCTGACCCCGAACTTCTACTACAGCGTCTCGACCGCCCGGCTCACGATGCTCGCGCCGTCCCGAGCGATCCGCGCCAGGCTGCCCGCAGAGCTCGCGCCGCTGGAGATCGCGCCGGGCCTCGGGCTGATCTCGGTGATGTTCTTCCGCTACGACGTGTGCGACATCGACTTCTACACCGAGGCCGCCGTCGGCATCGCCGTCAGGCCCGCACGGCACGGGAGGCTCGGATTCTTCGACCTCGTCGCCGGCCTCAAGAACGAGCATCTCGACTCGTACGTCCTGTCCCTGCCGGTGAGCACGGAGATCGCCCAGGTACGCGGCCACGACGGCTACGGCTTCCCCAAGTGGGTCACCGAGCTCGACGTGGACATCGACCGCAGCCGGACGACCGCCCGCGTGGCCAACGACAGCGGCGGAGTCGACTTGTCGCTGCTGGCGACCACGCCGAAGCAGACCGCCCACCCGAGCGGCGAGCGCGTCAGCTCGCTCACCTCGTACACGACGATCAACGGCGCGTGGCACTCGACCCTGAGCCAGACCCATGTGCTGAGCGCCGGTACCACGCGCGTCCCGCGTGACATCACCCTCCAGGTCGGAGAAGGCCGCATGGCCGACGACCTGCGGTCGCTCAGGCCGTTCAGGACCATTCAGTTCGACGTCATGACCGAAGGCCAGCTCGCCCTGCACATGCCGGTCCCCACCTCGGTCCAGAGCCGGAACAAGTAGCGAGGGTCCCCAGTCATGGCCACCGACCACGCCACCCGCCCCACCGCTGCCCGCGGGCCGAGCCTGCCCGCGTCCATCGCTCCCGCCGCGCTCGAGCGGCTGGCCGCTCGGGTCTCGGCCGCGCCGAACGCCGCGCGGGTCACCACCAACGCCCCATACACCGGTGCCCCGCTCGCCGACCTGCCGGTCTCGACGCCTCTGGACGTCGAGGAGGCCTTCGCCCGCGCCCGTACGGCGCAGAAGGCCTGGGCGGCCACGCCGCTCGACGAGCGCAAGCGGATCCTGCTGCGCTACCACGACCTCGTCCTGGCCCGTCAGGACGAGGCGCTCGATCTGATGCAGGCCGAGAACGGCAAGACCCGCCGCGACGCGCACCTCGAAGTGGTCGACATCGCGATCACCTCCCGCCACTACGCCCGCAACGCCGCCAAGTACCTCAACCCCAAGCGGCGTCGCGGCGCCATCCCAGTCCTCACCCACACCACGGAACTGCGCCACCCCAAGGGCGTCGTCGCCGTCGTCTCCCCGTGGAACTACCCGTTGAGCATGGCCGCCGGCGATGCCATAGCGGCGCTGATGGCCGGCAACGCAGTGGTGCAGAAGCCCGACACCCAGACCGCTCTGACCGCGCTGTGGTCGCTCGACCTGATGCACGAGGCCGGTCTGCCGGCCGGTGTGTGGCAGATGGTGATCGGCAGGGGCAGTTCCATCGGCGGCGCGCTGATGGACAACGCCGACTACATGATGTTCACCGGATCCACCGCCACCGGACGGCAGATCGCGAGTGACGCCGGCCGCCGCCTCATCGGCGCGTCTCTCGAACTCGGCGGCAAGAACGCCATGATCGTCCTCGACGACGCCGACATCGAGAAGGCCGCCGACGGCGCCGTCGCCGCCTGCTTCCCCTCCGCCGGACAGCTGTGCGTCTCCATCGAGCGCCTGTACGTTGCCGAGTCCGTCCGTGACGAGTTCGTCGCCGCGTTCGTCGCACGCACCGAGAAGCTCAAGATAGGCGCCGCGTACGACTACAGCGTCGACGTCGGCAGCCTCACCACCCCGTCCCAGCTGAAGACCGTCACCGAACACGTCGGCGACGCCGTCGGCAAAGGCGCCACCGTCCTCGCCGGAGGCAAGGCACGCCCAGACCTGGGGCCCCTGTTCTACGAACCGACCATCCTCACCGACGTCACCCCCGAGATGACGCTGCACGACCACGAGACCTTCGGCCCCGTCGTCGCCGTCTACTCCTACCGTGACGTCGACGAAGCGGTCACGCGGGCCAATTCCACGCCGTACGGCCTCAACGCCAGCGTCTGGACCAGGAACGGGGCCCGGGGCCGCGCCGTCGCCGCCCGTGTGCACGCCGGCACCGTCAACGTCAACGAGGCCTACGCCGCCGCGTGGGGAAGCATCGACGCGCCGATGGGCGGCATGGGCGACTCCGGACTCGGCCGCCGTCACGGCGCCGACGGCATCCTCAAGTACACCGAGCCCCAGACCGTCGCCCACCAACGCGTCCAGGGGTTCACCCCGCCGGCCCGCGTCTCCCCGGAGACCTGGGCCGCGCTCCTGACCGGCGCGCTGAAAGCCATGAAGGCAGTCGGCATGCGCTGAACAGCGACCGCGATCGGCCGTGGCCCCGATCGGGCCACACCACCGCATGAGGGCGGCTCGTCGACACGACGAGCTCGCCCTCTTCGTCTCGCACGCCGCCATGCGGTGGCCGGGCACACGCTTGGGCCGGTGCGGGTCCGGCGGCGGGAGTTCGGCGTGAGTTCGGCGGGGTCGCGTACGGCATCGGTGGGCAGGCGGCAGGGCAAGTCGTACCGCGAGCCCCCCCTTCGCCACCCCCGACGGTGCCCCGAAGCCGTGTACGGCGGTGCCCCGAAGCCATGTACGGCGGTGACCCGGAGCCACATACGGATGTGCCCGGTGTCCCCAACCGAGCTGGGCACACCGGGCACATCCGAGGACATCGCCTCGAAGGCGGGGTCAACGACCCGCGGTGCTCTGCGTCTTGGACAGCCAGGCCCGGTAGCTGCGCAGGGCCTTTCGCTGCTTCCGCTGCTCGGAGATCAGGGCGATCGCCGGGTGAGTGCCGGGCTTGGGCTTGCGGCCACGGGCGAGGCGGCGCATCTGGTGGCGGACCTTCGCCATGTCGGCAGCGGAGGCGAGGGCCTTGTCCGACCAGGTCACCGGCTCCATCTGGCGGTCGGCCTCACGGTTTTTCCTCCAGCGGTCGGGGAGGTCGGGGGTGACCGCGAGGGCGGTGCCCATGCCGACGACCGCCACCCCGCTGTCGAGAACCCGCTCGGCGGTGACGCGCTGGGTGATGCCCCCGGTCAGCATCAGCGGAAGGGGGCTCGTCCGCACCAGGTCCTTCGCGAGGTCCAGGAAGTAGGCCTCGCGGGCCCGGGTGCGCTCGTCGGCGGGGCGGCCGGTCATCGCGGGGCTCTCGTAGCTGCCGCCGGACAGTTCGACCAGGTCGACGCCGAGCGGTTCGAGCATCGCGATCACCTGGCGCGCGTCGTCGGCGTCGAAGCCGCCGCGCTGGAAGTCGGCCGAGTTCAGCTTCACCGCGACCGCGAAGGACGGCGAGACGGCGGCGCGGACCGCCCGCACGACGTCCAGGAGCATCCGGGCCCGGTTCTCCAGTGAACCGCCCCACTGGTCGGTGCGCTTGTTGACCAACGGGGAGAGGAACTGCGACAGAAGGTAGCCGTGCGCCGCGTGGATCTCGACGCCGTCGAACCCGGCCTTCTCCGCGCGGTGGGCCGTGACGGCGAACCGGGTCACGGTGTCCTCGATCTGCCGCGCGGTCATGGCCGTCGGGCGGCCGAAGCGGCTGCTGTGTTTGCCGAGGTCGACGCCGATGTCGGTCGGGCCCCACACAACGCCGGGCATGTCGGACGCCACCTGACGGCCGGGGTGGTTGACCTGCATCCAGATCGACCCGCCGCCGGACTTGCCGGCCTTCGCCCACTCGGTGAACGGCTTCAGGGGCGCGTGCTCGTCGAGCACGACTCCGGCAGGGCCGGTCAGCGCCTCGGCATGCACCATCACGTTGCCGGTGATCAGCAGTCCGGTGCCGCCGCGGGCCCAGCGCCGGTACAGCGTGACGAGCTGTTCGTCGGGGAGCTGGCCGTCGCCGGCCATGTTCTCCTCCATGGCGGCCTTGGCGATCCGGTTGCTGAGCACCTGCCCGGAGCTCAGGCGCAGTGGCGAGAACAACTCGCTGGTCATCCCGGTTCCTTCTTCCCTGGTCGATCACTTACGATGTATGCACCACTCACATTAGGGCCGCGATGTAAGCGCTGTAAACATAAGGGGATGTGACTCATGTCGCAGAGCGGTACGTATCATCACGGCGACCTGCGCGCCGCGTGCTTGCGGGCCGCGCGGGAACTGCTGGAGGAGGACGGCAGCGCAGGGCTATCACTGCGCGCGGTCGCCCGCCGGGCCGGTGTGTCGCCGACCGCCCCCTACCGTCATTACGCGGACCGCGAATCACTTGTCTCGGCGGTCGCCGCAGAGGGGTACCGCGAGCTCGCCACGCACCTGGCAGCGGCCCACCCCGCGCCCTCGACCGCGGATGATCTGGCCGCGGTCGCGGTCGTCTACGTGCAGTTCGCGATCGATCACCCTGCCCTGTTCCGGGCGATGTTCGCGGAGCCCTGCGACCCGACCAGCGCGGAACGCGTCGCCGCGACCGCCGTGATCACCGAGTACGTGCAGGGCATCGTCCGCGACGCCTTCCCGGGCGCGGACGACGCGGGCGCGCTGGCGACCACCGTGTGGGCCCTCGTCCACGGCCTGGCATTCCTGCACCTCGACGGCAAGCTGGACAGCTCCAGACCCGAGGTGGTCGCGGACCAGGTCCGCGCCTCCGTGCACGCGCTCTTCAGCGTGGCGCCCGCTTTGTCGCGGCCGGCAGCGTCGGCCGAGCAGTGACCGTCCGGTCGCGGTCTCTCATGGGCATCATCCGCACGGATTCCCGACGGGACCGCCCGGGAACGGGGGCGGGAGGCGACCCGTCGGGATCGGGGAGCGCATCAGCGCCTGGGCACGACAGCTGAGGAGCGAGTGCGTGGCCGGCCCCACTCGGGCGACTTCGGCCGACGCGGCTCGCTCCGACGCGGCTCGCCCCTCAGCGTCCCCTTCGAGCGTGCCTACGCCATGTCCTCGCTGAAGTCCTCTTCCATCATCGCGCCGCCGAACCCGCCCAGGATCTCGTCGATGTCCAGCTCGGTGGCGTCGGCCGGGGCCGTGGGTGTCCGGCCCTCGCTGATCCGCATCACCAGGCCCAGCTTCTTCACCTCGGCGTTCTCGGCCAGCTTGGCGAGGTCGACGTACACCTCGGTCAGCTCGCCGTTCTTGAGCGTGAAGTCGGCTGTGACCTTGGTGTTCGGGGCGTCCGCGAGGTCCTTGTCCGTGGGCAGTTCCATGCCCGGCGGCAGGTCCTTGACAAGCGGGCGGATCTCGCCGACGAACTCCGTGATCAGCGTACGGAACGGAGCGGTGGCGGTGATGTGCTCGGAGCCGTCCTTGTCGTCGGCGGTCTTGAAGTCGACCTCGCGGGCGATGGTCTTGCGCAGCGCCTCAAGCACCCGCTTCTGCGTCTTGGCGTCCAGGGTGGGTTCCGGCGAAGGCTCCGCGCCGGGCTCCGCCTCCAGTTCGGCGGTGGTCTCCTCCATCTTCTCGGTGTCGATCTTCACCCACTCACCCTCCAGCACCTTCCTGAGCCCGTCCGCCTCCGGGGGCAGGTCCTGTGCCGACGGCACGGGGGCACCCAGTGCCTTGCCGACGGAGTCCGTGTCGGTGCGGATGTAGGTGTAGTCGCCGATCACCCGGTACTCGATGAGGTCGCCGTCCTCGGTGCTGACCTTCATGGTCATACCGACGTAGTCCTTCTCGCCGGACTCGTCGATCGGCTTCTTCGACTGCACGGTGACACTGATCTTCGCGCCGCTGAGCAGGTCGGCTGCCTCGTCGGGCATCTCCTCGCCGGGCTCGGGGTCCGAGGAGGCGTCGAGCGCCCTCAGGCTCTGGGCGTCGGTGTCCAGGTCGAGCTCGAAGGAGAGCGTCTTCTCCTGGCCGAGCTTCTCGAAGGCCTGGTCGAGCTTCTTCCCGGCGGAGAGCTGCTCCACGGTGCCGCAGGCGGCGGAACCCGCCAGGACGGCGCCGACTACGGCGGTGGCGGTCAGGGTCTTGCGTATGGCGGTGATGATGGTCTCCTCGTCACTGTGATCACGGTGTGATCGTCGAGAAGACTCCTGACACCGCCCAATGGTTGCCCTGCCGTCTCACATGCGTCGCGTCGAAACGCGTCGGCCGCGGAGGAGGCAGGGCGGATCTGCAGGCACCATGGCGCCGGCTCACTCAACTGCCGCGCGGGGGTTCGTCGTTGGCTCCGCAGGAGACGCGGAGCGAAACGACGTCAGGACGACTGCCCCGCGCCGCCCATGCCATCGCCCGTGCCATCGCCCGTGCCGTCACCCGTGACGATCAGGCGGTCGGCCGCGGCGCGCGCCGCGGCCAGCGCCGCCGCGCGGTCGGTGCCGCGCTGGCTCAGCACGACGCGGGTGCTGAGCCCGTCGAGAAGCGCGAGCAACAGGTCGGCCCGCTCCGCGATCTGCTCCTGTGTGATCCCGAAGCGCCCCTGGCTGACCCCCTTGGCGAGCAGCGACTCCAGGTCCCTTAGCCAACCGCGGTCCATCTCCTCCTGCGCGTCCCGCAGCGGGCCCTCCCCCGTCGTACGGGCCCAGAGCTCGATCCACAGCGTCCAGCGCGGGTCGCGCGGTCCGCGTGGGAGGTACATCCCGAGGAAGAGGTCCAGTTTGCGCTCGGCGGTCGTACGACGGGTGAGCAGGGCCCGCCGCTCCTCGCCGAGCTCACTCTCGCTCCACCGCAGCGCCTCCAGCAGGAGCCGGTCCTTGCTGCCGAAGTAGTACAGGATGTGGCCGCCGCTGGTGCCCAGGCGCTCGGCGAGGGACGCCATGGTGAGCGAGGCCAGGCCGTTCTCGGCGATGACCGTCATGGCCTCTTCGAGCATCCGCTCCTGCGCGATGCGCCCGTCCCGCCGCCGCGCCGTTCCCGCCACGCGCCATTCCTCCAGTCGGCCGCCGAATCATCGGCCACCCGATCGTCGGCCGCCGAATCATCGGCCACCCGATCGTCGGCCGCCGAATCGTCGTGTCCCTGTCGTGCCCTGCCGCGACCCTATCCCGCGGATCCGGTTCCGGGTCTTGACGGGCGCGGCCGCATGTCACATCTTGAATGCCGTTCTAACTTCTAGAACGGCATTCAAACTATCGAGAGGGGTCCGCATGGGGCACGGCACCGGTGTGGCCAGCGACGAGGTCTTCCGCGTCGAGACCCATGGCATCGACACCATCCCCGACGAGGACCGGCACGGCAGCCCCAAGGACCTCTTCTGGCTCTGGTTCGGCTCCAACCTGACCTTCACGTACGTCATCAACGGCGCGCTCGCCGTCGCGTTCGGCCTCTCCTTCTGGCAGGCGACGGCCGTCGTGGTCATCGGCGGCCTGGCCTTCTTCGTCGTCAGCGCCGCGGGCCTGAGCGGCATCCGCACCGGCACCGCGACGCTCGTCATCTCGCGCGCCGCCTTCGGTCACCGGGGCAATCTCCCGACCGGAGTCCTCAACTGGATCGTCAGCATCGGCTACACGATCGTCAACACCGTGGTGGGCACCCTCGCCCTGGAGGCGTTCTTCGCCGACGCCGGCTGGCGCGCGCCCGGCGACACCGGACGTGCCCTCGCCCTCCTGGTCACCCTCGCCCTCACCTTCGTGGTGGCGATGTGGGGCCACGCCACGGTGCAGGCGGCCGAGCAGTGGCTCGCCTACGGCCTGGCCGCCGGCTTCGGCGCGTTCCTCGTCTTCACCGTCCCCCAGGCCGACTTCGGCGGCACGACCGCGGCGGGCGCCGCCGGTGTCGCCGGTGTGTCCGCGTGGAGCTGGGCGCTGGTCGTCGCGCTCTCCGGCCCCTTCTCGTACCTGCCGATGCCCGCCGACTACACGCGCTACCTCCCCAAGGACACCTCGCTGCGCGCCATCATCTGGAGCGGGGCGCTCGGCGGTTTCATCTCCTCCGTGGCGCTCGGTGTCGGCGGCGTGGCCGCCGCGACACGGACGGACATGACCGACGCGGTCGCCGGTGCGCAATCCCTGCTGCCCGGCTGGTTCCAGCCAGCCTTCCTCGCCCTGGTGCTCGGCGGTTCGGTCACCAACTCGATCATCACGCTCTACTCCTCCAGCCTGAACCTCCAGGTGCTCGGCATTCCCTGGAGCCGCGCCAGGACCATCGTCATCAGCGCGACCGTCACGGCCGTCGGCTCGCTCGCCGCGCTCTTCCTCACCGACTTCACCTCCTCCCTGCTGTCCTTCCTGTCGCTGCTGATCATCGTGTTCGCGCCGTGGAGCGGCGTGTTCCTCGCCGACATGCTGCTGCGCCGCTGCCGCTACGACGCCCACGCCCTGCACGCCGGGCGGGCCGGCGCCTACTGGTACCGCGCGGGCTTCAGCCCGGCCGGTACGGCGGCGCTGCTCACCGGGCTCGTCTTCGCCCTGCTCACCTGCGACTCGGAGCTCTGGACGGGCCCGCTCGTCGCCCCGCTCGGCGGCGCCGACCTCACCGTGCTCGGCTCGGTCGTCGCGGGCCTCGCGTACTGGGCGCTGAGCCGCCGCACCTGCGCCCCCAGCCCTGCCACCTCCGCCCACTGACACCTCTCAGGAGCACCACCGCATGTCACCCACCCCCGCCGACCTGGTCCTGCGCGGCGCCCGCGTCCACACCGTCGACCCGCGCCTGCCGCACGCCGAGGCGCTCGCCGTACGCGACGGGCGGATCGTCTGGCTCGGCGCCGACGCGGACGCCGCCGCCTGGACCGGGCCCGGCACCCGCGTGATCGACGCCGCCGGACGCCTCGTCCTGCCCGGCTTCGTCGACGCGCACAACCACGTACGCCTCGGCTCCGACGACGCCTGCGTCCAGCTCGCGGGCGTCCCCACGCTCGACGGGATCCACGCGCGCATCCGTGCCTGGGCCGAGGCCCACCCGGACGCCGAGTGGATCGAGGCGGAGGCGTTCGACTACTCGGCCGTCCCCGGCGGGCGCATGCCGCACGCCCGTGACCTCGATCCGGTCACCGGCGAGCGCCCCGCCTTCGTCCTCAGCTACGACGTGCACACCGCGTGGCTCAACACGGCGGCCCTGCGCAGGCTGGGCGTCGACCGCCACCGTACGGAGCTGCCCTTCGGCGACGCCGAGACCGACCCCGTCACGGGCGAACCCACCGGTTTCGTAAGGAACTTCGCCGTCAAGGGCCTGTCGCGGGACGGCCACCGGGCGCTGCGCGAGCTGGGAGTGCCGTGGGCCTCGCCCGCGCGGCAGTACGGGCGTCTGGCCAAGAGCCTCGACGACGCCATCCGGTTCGGCATCACCACCGTCGTCGAACCGCAGAACTCCCTCGACGACCTCGCCCTCTTCGAGCGGGCCCGCGCCGAGGGACGGCTGCGCAGCCGCCTCGTCGCCGCCCTCTTCCACCCGCGCGGCACCAGCGACGCCGACCTGGACGCGTTCGCGGCGGCGGCGCGCCGCTTCGACGACGACCGGCTGCGCGTGGGACCGCTGAAGCTGTACATCGACGACGTGGTCGAGCCGCGTACCGCCGCTCTCCTCGAACCGTACGCGGGCTGCGGGTCGCACCGGGGCGAGACGTTCTACCCGCCGGAGGAGTTCGCCGAGCTCCTGGCCCGGCTCGACGCGCGCGGCTTCCAGTGCTTCGTGCACGCCACCGGCGACCGGGGCATCCGTACGGTCCTCGACGCGGTCGCGCACGCCCGCACGGTCAACGGCCCGCGCGACGCCCGCCACCAGGTGGTGCACGTGGAGTGCCTGGACCCGGCGGACGTGCCGCGCTTCGCCGAGCTGGGGGTGGTGGCCTGCATGCAGCCGCGCCACTGCGCGCCGGAGATCGCCGGTCCCGGGCAGGACTGGGCGGAGAACGTCGGCGCGGACCGCTGGCACAAGGCGTGGCCGATGCGCAGCCTGCGCGACGCCGGCGCGGTCCTGGCCTTCTCCAGCGACTGGAACGTCGCGGAGATGGACCCCATGGTGGGCCTCTACACGGCGGTCACCCGTCGCCCGCTCGACGGGGGACGCGACGGCGAGCCGTGGCGTCCGGAGGAGACGGTGGACATCGAGACCGCCGTGCACGGCTACACGATGGGTTCCGCGTACGCCAACTTCCTCCAGGACGACCTCGGTTCGCTGACCGTGGGCAAGCTCGCCGACTTCGTCGTACTCTCCCGCGACATCCTGCGGTGCGATCCTCGGGACATACCGGGAACAGTGGCGGAGACGGTCGTGGTCGACGGCGAGGTGGTCCACACGGCTACCGCCGTCTGATTCCTCGCCGGTCCGCCGCCATACCCGCGGCGGCGACGGAGCGGTGCCGTCCTCCCCGAGGCGGACGACGCGGCCACGGCCCGGTCGGCGGCGGGCGCGGGGCGGCATGGATCATTTGGCTGGGCCCACGCCGCTTCCGGCGCGGGCCGGCGTCTTCATCTCAGGGGGATTGCATGACCGCACGTGACGCGGTGCCGGGGCTGGCCGCCAACCCGTCCGCGCCCGCCGACGTTCTTCTCCGTATCGTGCCGTCCGAGCACGACTGGGACATCGTCACCCGCCTCGTCTGGCGCAGGTCACTGCCGGCCGAGGTCGGTGACGCGCTGGTCACCCACCCCGACCGCCGGGTGCGCTCCGCGCTGGCCGAGAGCTGGCACGCCGACCCGGAGCTGCGGGCCAGGCTCCTGGACGGCCCGGACTCGGACGCCATCCTGGTCGCCTGCGGTCCGCTCCCCTACCGTGCGACGGTCGCTCCCCTGCCGGATCATGCGTACGAGCGGCTGCTGAGCCACGAGCGGCCGCTGGTCCGGCACGAGACGGTCATGTCCGCCCACGTCCCGGTCCACGTCCTGGTGCCGCTGGCCACGCACGAGGACCCGGTGTTCCGGCTGGCCGCGTGCCGCCGCGTGTGGTCCGAACTCCCCGACGACGTGCGCGCCGCGCTCCTCGACGACCCGGACCGCCGGATCCGCCAGACCACGGCGCTGCACGTCGCGCACGAGGACGCCGAGCGCACCGCCTGGCTCGTCGAGACGCTCACGGACCAGTGGCAGCTCGGGGACGTGCTGGAAACCGGCCTGCTCACCCGGGAGCTGGCCGAACGCCTGATGGCCGACGGAAGGCACCTGGCCCGCCTCGCGCTCAACCCGACGTTCCCCGCGGACCTCGCGGCCCGGCTGGCCGGCCACGAGGATCCGCAGGTGCGGCTCGCGGTCTCCGCCCGACCCGAGCTGACGGAGGAGCAACGCGCCGCGATCGACTGGACGGTGACGCCCGAGGACCGGCTCGACGTCCTGAAGTGGGTGTGGCGCTCGCGCGGCGACGAGGCCGTGCTGCGCCGCTGCGCGCACTCGGCGCACACCTGGCTGCGGCGCTCCGCCGCGCTCTGTGAGGAACTGCCCGAGGACTGCGTGCGGCTCTTGACCGACGACGAGGACTTCGCCGTACGACTGCTGCTGGCCGAGTGGCATCCGAAGGCGCCACCGGAGCTGCTGTACGACCTGTACCTGCACGGCAGACACCGTGCCGTCGGCATGCTCGTCACCCGGCCCGGGTTCCCGTCGGCCGGGCTGGCGGCGCGCTGCGCCGACGCGGAGGATCCGAGGGAGCGCGCCCTCGCCCTGCGCGATCCGGACGCTTCGCCGACCCTGGTCGAGCGGCTCAGCCGGGACGCGGACGCAAGCGTGCGCGGGGCTGCGGCCCACGATCCCAGGCTGCCGGTTCCCAGACTGATCGACCTGCTCGACGACCCGGAGGTGGGCCAGGCGGCTGCGGCCAACCCTTCGCTGCCCGTGGCACAGATGCGGGCCCTGCTCGACCGGGCGGGGGTGCCGGAGCTGCCGGTGTGACTGCCGCTGTGTGCGGGTCGTTGCTGTGACTGAGCGCTCTGGCTGGGCCGGCTGGTCGACCAGAGCGCTCGGTCACAGCAGGGGCCGGCCGGCAGGGCCGCCGGAAGGCGGGGGGGGACCGCCCCGGCGTCCGGTCAGCGGGCGGCGAGGAACTCGAGCGTGTCGATCACGCGGTTCGAGAAGCCCCACTCGTTGTCGTACCACGCGACCACCTTGACGTGGCGGCCGTCGACGCGGGTGAGGGCCGAGTCGAAGATCGACGAGGCGGGATTGCCCACGATGTCGGACGACACGAGCGGGTCCTCCGAGTACTCGAGGATGCCGGAGAGCGGCCCTTCCGCCGCGGTGCGGTACGCCGCCAGCACGTCGTCGCGCGTCACGTCGCGGCCGACGGTCGTGTTGAGTTCGACGATCGAGCCAACCGGGATCGGTACGCGGATCGAGTCGCCCGACAGCTTGCCGTCGAGGTTCGGCAGCACCAGGCCGATCGCCTTGGCGGCGCCGGTCGTGGTCGGCACGATGTTGACGCCGGCGGCCCGGGCGCGGCGGGCGTCGCGGTGCGGACCGTCCTGCAGGTTCTGCTCCTGCGTGTAGGCGTGCACCGTCGTCATGAACCCGTGCTCGATGCCGGCGAGTTCGTCGAGGACCGCGGCCAGCGGCGCGAGCGCGTTGGTGGTGCAGGAGGCGTTCGAGACGATCGTGTGCAGGTCCGGGTCGTAGGCATCGGTGTTGACCCCGAACGCGAGCGTGACGTCGGCGCCGTCCGACGGCGCGCTGACGAGGACCTTCTTCGCGCCCGCGTCGAGGTGGGCGCGGGCGGCCTTGGCCGAGGTGAAGCGGCCCGTGGCTTCCAGGACGATGTCGACGCCGAGCGCGGCCCACGGCAGCTGCGCCGGTTCCCGCTCTGCCAGCACCCTGATCCGACGGCCGTCGACCACGAGGGCGTCCCCGTCGACGGTCACCGGACGCCCGAGCCGGCCGGCCGTGCTGTCGTAGGCGAGCAGCCGGGCGAGAGTGGCGGGCTCCGTCAGGTCGTTGACGGCGACGATCTCCAGAGCGCTGTCGCGCTCCAGCAGTGCGCGCAGCACATTGCGTCCGATGCGGCCGAATCCGTTGATGGCGATGCGAGTCATGAGTGATGTCCCTTCCCTTCGCCACCAGGCTCGCCCGCGGCTCGTGCCGCTGACAGTGGCGGGATCGCCACGGTTCAAAAGGATCTCGCCACGCGGTGCCGGGCGGGTTACTCGCCCCGGGTGAAGGTGCGCCGGTACTCGCTCGGTGTGGTGCCGAGGATGCGCTGGAAATGCAGGCGCAGGTTCGCGCCGGTGCCGAGTCCGACGTCGGCGGCGATCTGTTCGACGCTGCGCTGCGAGCGCTCGAGCAGTTCGCGGGCCAGATCGATGCGGGCGCGCATCACCCACTGCATCGGCGTGTAGCCGGTCTCCTCGACGAAGCGCCGGGAGAATGTGCGCGGCGAGACCCCGGCCTGCCGCGCCAGGATGTCGAGGGTGAGGGGCTCGTCGAGCCGGTGCAGCGCCCACTCGCGGGTGGCGGTGAACCGCTCGCCGAGCGGCTCGGGGACGCTGCGCGGCACGTACTGGGCCTGACCGCCGCTGCGGTAGGGCGCGGCGACCAGGCGCCGGGCCGCGTGGTTGGAAGCGGCCACTCCGAGGTCGCCGCGCAGGATGTGCAGGCACAGGTCGATGCCGGAGGCGGCGCCGGCCGAGGTGAGTACGCTGCCTTCGTCGACGAACAGCACGTTCTCGTCGACCTGGACACGTGGATGTTTGGCCATGAGCGCCCGCGTGTAGTGCCAGTGCGTCGTGGCGCGCCTGCCGTCGAGCAGGCCTGTGGCGGCGAGCGCGAAGGCGCCCGTCGAGATGGCGGCGAGCCGCGCGCCCCGGTCGTGGGCGGTGATCAGTGCGTCGACGACGGCCTGCGGCGGGTCTTCGCGGTCCGGGAACCGGTAGCCGGGGACGAAGACGATGTCGGCCCACTCAAGGGCGTCGAGGCCGTGAGCGACGTGGTACGCGAGACCGTCGCCGCCGGTCACGAGGCCGGGCGTCGCCCCGCAGACCCGCACCTCGTACGGCATGCTCGCGCGGGTCGTGAACACCTGCGCGGGAATGCCGACATCGAGCGGCTTCGCACCCTCCAGCACGAGGACGGCGACGCGGTGCAGGCGGGAGGCTGGCATGGCAAGAGATTACGTGGGGCGTGACTGCTGATCCGGCACTGACGGCGGACCGCATTCGCGAGACCGGGATCTGGCCCTTGATCCGCACCGAGCGAGCGGTGTTGCGGCCGATCTTGCAGGTCTGACGGACGAGCGGTGGTCGACGCCGTCGCTGTGCTCCGGGTTTGACGGTGCGTGAGGTGCTGGCGCACCTGAGCGCGGGCGCGGGCCTCGACACCGTCAGGTGGCTGGCGGGTGTGATCCGCTGCCGGTTCGATTTCGACAGGCCGGTGGCCATGCGGCCGGCCGAGCAGCTAGGCGCGACCCCGGGCGAGACCCTTGAACGTTTCCGGCGCGTCGTCCCGAGCACGACTAACCCTCCCTTGCCTGCGATCGCCATGCTGGGCGAGACGATCGTGCACGGAGAAGACATCCGGCGCCCGCTGGGCATCCGCCGCGACTATCCCATCGGGGTCGTCACGGAGACGGCCCAGTACTACCAAGGATCAGAACGGGGCGGTGCGTTGCCAGCTCGAACACGGCGCCCGCCACGGCCCGCGCCTGCGCCGAGTCGAGGAGCCCGGTCAGCACACGGACCGGGCCCGGGGCCAGCGCGGGTGACCCAGGCCTTGTTGTCCGACCTGACCGTTCTGTGACGAGTACTCAGCCCAGTTGCCGTCTGCCCGGCTACTGCATCAGCTCGGCGTGGGGATGCTCCGGCGAGGTCGGGCAGACGTAGAGCTGCTGTATGTATCCGCTGCCGATTTGGACCGCGGTCGGTTGTCTCGGGACAGGGTCGGTGACGGGCTGAGTGGCGCGGGCTTCGATGGGGACACGGCCACGGGTGTGCACCTCGATGCCTTTGGCTCGGAAGAAATCGATCACGGCTTGGTCCTCCGGGCGAGTATGCGTGGAGGAGGACGCCCTGGTGCGGGCTTGACTTTCGTCAGGGACCCAACTGCGGTTGCCGTCGTCCCATTCGAAGGTGGCGATGGTCAGCAGCGGGTCCATCTTCGTCTCGCAGGCCAGGCAGAACTGGGGGTTGGGATCGGTGGGGCCCCAGGAAGCCCGGCCGCCGACCTTCCAGCCGGGTGCGACGGACAGGTTGTCCCGGTAGAAACTCTCCGGGTGGGGCGCGTAGTAGCTGTCCACGCTCACGTCGGCAGCCTGCCACGTGCTCCGATCCCCCAGCGGCTCTCGCACCTCATCGCTCAACTCCATGGGGTTGGGGTACTCGGTGATCCGCTCCGGGTTGAGCAGGCACGGCTCGGGCAGGTAGCCGTCGAACTGCACCGCGGGCGGTTCCGGGGGCGTGGTGAGAATGTCGGTCACCGTGGCTGCCGACCGCCAGAACAGCGCGGTCCTGGGCATGATCGGGTGATCGAAGGGGCACCACAGAACCTGAAGCAGGTCCGTCCCCGCCGGTGCGTGCAGATCGGGCACATCGCGGACGTACAGCTGCGCGACCGGCAGCATCGCTATGCCCTCGTACGGCTGGGCGACCGCCGGCTTCAGCGGACGCTCCCGCGGGGGACGGATCCGGTCAAGGGTCTCTCGCTCCTGCGGGGTCAGGCTCCTGCCTCGCGTGGCGGCACGCAACCGCCGCTCCACCCGCAGATCCGCCGGAGACATCGCCGGGTTCAGCCCGTCCGCTTCATGAGGGCCGTCGCAGTGGGGCCACGGCTCGTCGGCAGGCCACAAGAGCGGCCCACCGACCGAACTGTCCTGCGGCGACGGAGCCCCGGGGTAGGGATGCAACCGGGTTGCCGTGCGTGCCAGCGGAGCCAGTTGAGGGAAGACCGCAGTGACGTCGACCGGGCGCGGCGGGGTGGTACGGATGACGTTCATAACGGCGATGCTGCCAGCACCCGCTGACAATGGGCGCACTGATCTGCATACAGCTGACATCAGGTCACTTCCCGCGCCCTCCCTCGGGGGCGAGCGCCTGGCCGTCGACGACCTCGCCGGTCTTCTCCAGCCGGGCCGCGAAGTCGTTCATGTACTGCATCCGGGCTCCACTGGTCCATCGGTACGTCGTTGACATCGCCGCCCGATCTTTTTTCGGGCTCTCCCGGCGGACGTCAGCGGGTGGGAGGCGCCGCAGCTGCCGTCGGCCCGTCGAACGGCGGCAGCACCTTGAACCGCTCGTCGAGGGTGACCGTGGGTGTGATCCGGGACAGCGCCGCGCGGACCAGCGTCAGCGGGTGGTCCGGGAAGCGCGCGTCCCACTGCTCGTGGTCGCCGAGGTGGTACGGCAGCCCGCCGCTCAGCCCTGGCGCATACGGATGCGGCCGGAAGTAGTCGGCCGGCCCCACCTGCGCCAGCACCATCGCCTCGCGCATGCCCGTCATCGCGCCCTCGGCGGCCTGTACCTTCACCACCGTGCTGCACCCGGCCCTCGGCACCGTCCAGGACCCGAGGAACACCTGTCCCCGCCCGTTCGGCCGGGGTACCTTGATCAGCTGCCGGACGGCCGGGACGCCGTCAACTACACCGAGCCGCGCCTCGATCAAACCTCCGCCGGCCCCGGCCACGCCCTGTGCCAGAGCGGCGCGTAGCCGATCGGGCTCGTCGAGCCGGGCGGGCAGGTCCGGGACGAGCGGGAAGAAGTGCACCGACAGCAGGACGTTCCGCTCGTCGGTCCACACCCCCGGCTCGCGCTCGGTGAAGCCGGTCAGGTCCATGCCAGTGATCGGAGTCATGCCGATCATCATCGCGATCACTGCCTTCGGCCCGGCAGGCGGGGCCACGAGGAACGCGGCCCGGCCTGTGCTGGGGATCCCGTGGGCTGGGCCGGCCGGGTGTTGAGGCCGCTGTCAGCCAAGGCAGAGCACGAGCAGGCACACTTGCGCGGGTTCTGTCGAGGCGGGTGCCGGGGCGGTCTCGGGCACGCCCGCGTCCGTGTCGCCGGGGGATGCCGGCGCGGCTGGCTGCTGGGCTGCGGTGCCGCCGCCGTCGTGGGCCGTGGGGGGCTGGTCGGTTGTCTGCTGCTGCGGATCCCGTGCAGTGACGGCAAGGGGTGGCGCGGCGGCGGCCGGCTGGGCGTTCGGCGGCGGGGTGAAGGTGTGCCCGGCGATCGGCGGTGTGGCGGACACCGGAGCCGCGTGCGGCTGCTGCCGCGCGGCGTCGGCGGAGGGTGCCTGGGCCTCGGCGGGGGCACGCGACGGCCGGTCGTCGGTACGCGATGTCGGGGGCGTCGCGGTCGGCTGGGGCACCTGCTCTTGCGCCTTGCCCATGCTGTGGTTGTCCGGCGCTGTGGCCGCCTGGGCCCGGTCGGTGGTGTGCCGGTCCATCGCGACGACGGACAGTCCGCCGCCGACGATGGCGACCGCGGTCGCGACTGCGGCCCGGCGCTTGTTCTTCTTCCAGCGCGCGAGCTGCCGACGCCGTGCCGCCCGCCCCTGCTGCACGGGTGGTACGCCCTCCGCGTCCGCCGACGAGGCCGCGCTCGTGCCGGGGTCGAGCTCCGTTTCGCTGTGCCTCGGGGTGTCGTGCCCGGCGTCGGGGGCCGCGGGCTGCGTGGCATGCGGGATGCCGGGTACGCCGGCGGCGATCGCCGGGTCGGTGTCCCAGGGCGGCGCGGCGTGGTTGTCGACAGTGGGGGGAGCGATGTCAGGGGCGTAGGCGCCACACCCCGGACACACCAAGGCGCCGTTGAGATGGCGGCGGCACGCGGAGCAGTAGTCCATCTGTGGTCTTCCTGAGTTGCTTGTGCCGTCGGCCCGTTCGGGCCACGACCTGGTCGCATTCGCCCGCGGGATCGAGCAGCCAGCAACGCTAACCACGCTTTCGAAAGGCTGTGTGCAGCCTGTGTGGCGCTCTTGCACAGATTCTTTGGGTCCGGACGGGACTCGGACGGTGCCGCGGACAGCGCGGCGCGACTCGGGGCGGGCCTCTGTTCCATGCTCGGGGCGGAGCCCCTGGTGCTGAGCCTGGCTCTTGCACCGGCGCCGCCGCCCAGGCGGACCTTCTCGTTTCTACAGCTCGAACTCGACCTGTTCGACGTCGGTGAAGCGGACCTCCTCCAGCTGGCCTGCGCGGCGGCCGCCGTCCTGGAAGTACACCTCCTTGAGCCCTTCGGCCGCGATCTGCTGCAGCTGCCGGTCGTCGGCGCCCGCCTGCTGGGCGTCGAAGAGACGGGCGGCGTACTGCGGCGGCAGCGCGACGGTCAGGTGCCGGATACGGGCGTCGTCGGTCGAGCCGACCGGGGCGGTGTAGCCGATGCGGGCCCGGGTGTCGATGACGATGCCGCCGGTCGTGGCGGCCTTCTGCCGGGCCCTGGCCCGGACCTGGGGCTGCCACCGCTTCTTCACCTCGCGTTCCATCCGGGCGGCGAGTTCCGGGCGCGGCCTCTTGATCTGGTCCTTGACGTACCGCTCGACGGTGCGCTGGGAGATCCGCAGCATCTGGGCGACCGCCTTGGTGCCCTTGAGCTGCTTGACCAGGTACCGCATCTGCGCGCCCGCGCTCTTGGGCGCCGGACGGGTGAAGGACTTCTGCACGGCGGCGTCCAGGCCGTCCCCGAACAGGCTCATCGCCCTCTCCCCTACTCCCCGTTGTCGGCGTCTGTGACGGTGCCGTCCTTGATGTACCGGGCGAGGTTGAGCTCCGGGGCGTCGAACCGCTCACGGACCTCTTCGCCCCACAGGACGGTCTGGGTGCCCTCGTGCTTGACCAGGCCCGGGTTGATGCCGAGCTTGAAGCCGCCGGGCAGCGGCTTGCCGTCCCGGTAGGGCAGGTAGTCCAGCGGGCTGGTGCCGTCGGCCGCGTACACGACGCAGTCGGACAGGATCGCGACAGGGTAGTCGCCCGTGAACGCCGCATGCTTGACGATCTTGCGGTGCAGGTTGATCCGTGTGCGGGAGATGACCGCCGCGCGGATGTCCGGCCTCCAGGTGGGCCGGGACAGGGCTCGCCACGGCTCCCCTGGCCGCCAGCCCTCACCACGTGGGCGCTCGCGCAGCTTGCCCAGGCCGCCCTTGACCGTCGCCTTGATGGCGGAGACGACGATCGCCAGCTGCGGGTCGCGCTCCTTGTAGCCGTCCATCGCCGCCAGGAAGTCGGCAGGCGCCATGTCCGGGTGCACGCCCAGGTCGGCCATAGTGGCGAGGAAGGCGTCACGCAGCCGGTTGTACCAGCCGTCCAGGTAGCGGCCGTTGTCGTAGCGGACGTACGCCTCGATGGGGCGCACCTCGTAGCCGAGCTCCACTGCGTAGGCCACCGTGGGCGTGGCGTACCAGGCCGGGCCCTCGGGGCGCTCGCCCGTCGGCGTGAACGGGCTGGGCAGCAGGCCGGCGTCCAGGTTCGCCCATCTGTCCTTGGCGACCTTCACCCGGGAGAGGTCGACGTGGGAGAGGTCGACCAGCCACGAGCCGGGCAGCTTCGCGTCGAACACCGGATTCCTGACGTGCGTCGGCGCGCCGAGACCCACGGTCAGGCCGTTGGCTCCGGCGGCGAAGGCCATGTTCACGTCGATGCCGATCAGGTGCCGCCGGGTGCACTCGGCGTCGGTCATCGGCCGTGCCCAGTCGTACGCCTCCTCGAACAGCTTCTCCCCGGGGCCGCGGACGTGGAAGCGCGGCAGATCCTTCAGGAGCGGATGGCCGTCCGGTGCCTCGCACGGGGCGCAGTCCACCGGGTCCTTGCCCAGGCTGCCGGGATTGTGCTCCGAGTGCCGCTTGCCGTTCGCGTCGGGCTCGGAGGCGCGGGTCGGCGGGTGCAGCGCGGTCATCAGCTCCAGGCCGGTGACGGCGGTGGAGCCGCGCGGGGTCGTCACGCGCGACGCGTACACGCAGAGGAGTCGGGCGAGTTCCGACGGTGGGAGATGGGCGGCGTCGCCCCAGTGGCGGGAGTCGAGCGCGTGCCAGGACGGGATGCACAGCTGGACGCAGGCCCGCTCCGATCCCTGCGCCGGGCGGTAGATCCGCGCCCACGGCCCGAAGCCGCGCTTCGTGAGCTTCCAGCCGGCGCGGGCCAACTGCTTGACGACCTTGTGGCCCTCCGGGATCCGCCCGGCGAGCCGCTCCTCGTCCGTGAGCGCGACCGGCAGGCCGTAGCGTTCCAGCGCGGCCTCGGTGAGCACGAGCAGCGGGTCGGCGTCCTTGCCCGGGCCCGACAGCCTCGGCTGCCCGAGCCTGGCCTCGGTGAGTGTCCAGTCCACCAGAGCCGGGATGCTCTTGGCGGGCACGTCCAGGACCAGGCCGCCGGTGCAGTACGCCAGCGCCTGCCCGTCCTCGCCGACGTCGACGACCGCGAGCGGACCGTTCTCGAAACGCGGGTCGGTGCCGGCCGACGGGGTGCGGGTGGGGGCCGCCTTCCCCTTCTCCGTGCCCGGGCGTCGTGACGTAGACGCCCTCGAAGAGCTGGGCGGGCGCGGCGCGACGACGACCGGGTCCGGAGCGTCGGCAGAAACGTCGGCAGCCGACGCAGGGGGCACAGGGTCGGCGGTGACCGTCTCCGCCACCGCCGTGTCCTCATCCGGGGCTTCGCTGTCGACCGGGGCGGGGTAGAGCTTCGCGAGCCCTTCGAGGAGGCGCGCGTACGCGTCCCGCTCCGGCGGCCGGGGCTCGGTCTTGCCGGACTCCCAGCCGCTGACCGTGGCCCGGCGCACCTGCAACGCGGCGGCGACCTCCTCGACGGTCAGGCCGTGAGCCTTGCGCAACCGCCTGCGCTCGGTGGGTGGCGGCAGCGAGGCTCGGGACGCGAGCAGCGCGTCGACCGCGTCGAACAACTCGGACATGGGCGGACCTCCCTAAGGCCAACCTATCACCGAGCGTACATTTACAGCGCATTGAGCGTACTTATCACGCACTTTTCGCGTGCATCCCTTGAGTGAGTTTCTTTTCCCCGGTCCCCCGGTAAGCCCGAGCGCCGGATCGCCCGTAGATTGGAAGAAGCGCAGGCGCTCGCGCTCACAGGCCCTGGAGAGCGCGTATGACAGCGGACATCGATTTCACGGCGTTCTTCGACGCCACACCAAGCCCGTACCTGGTGCTGGACGCGGACCTGGTGATCCGCTATGTCAACCCGGCATACCTGTACACCACTGGCCGGACCAGGAACCAGCTGATCGGCGAGTACTTCTTCGACGCGCTGCCGGAACGTCCCGGCGCCCCTGACGACGTGCAGCAGCACGTGAAGGCGTCACTGCACCGGGTTCTGAACACCGGGAGAGCGGACACGCTGGTGCTGCAGCGGTACGACATCGCCGATCTCCAGGAGCCGGGCGGGTTCGAGGAGCGGTGGTGGTCCGACATCCACACGCCGATCCCCGGCCCCGACGGCAAGGTGAAGTGGATCGTCCAACGGGCCGAGGACGTCACCGCCTTCATCCTTTCCGGCCGGGCCCGTCAGCTCACCGCGGACTTCACCGAACGGGAGAGCGGCATGGCGGCCGAGCTGTACGCGAGGACCCGCGAGCTGCACCGGCTGAACCAGGAACTGCGCCAGGCGCACGCCCGTGAACGCCAGGTCGCGGTCACCCTCCAGGAGGCCATGCTCTCCGTCCCCGACCTGAACCAGCACAACGACAACATCGCCGTGCGCTACCTGCCGGCGACGACTTCGCTGAACGTGTGCGGCGACTGGTACGACGTCGTCGACCTGCCCCCCGACCGCTACGCTGCGGCGGTCGGAGACGTCGTCGGCCACGGACTGCACGCCGCGGCCGTCATGGGCATGCTTCGCAGTGCCCTGAGCGCGGTCATCCGCGCGATTCCCAGCCCCGCCCAGGCCTTGGAAGTCCTCGGGCTGTACGCCCGCTCAGTGGACGGCGCGACGGCCGCGACCGCGGTCAAGGTGCTCATCGACACCCGCAGCAAGCTGATCATCTACAGCAACGCCGGGCACCCGCCGCCCGTCCTGGCCCACTCCGACGGGACGTGGGAACTGCTCGACCAGGCGACCGATCCGCCGCTCGGCGCCCGCCTGCACCATGTCCCCCGCCCCCAGGCCGGCCTCACCTACGGCACCGGGGACACCCTCGTGCTCTACACGGACGGCCTCATCGAACGCCGCGAAGAGGACATCGACGCGGGCCTGGCGCGCCTGACCACAGCACTGGCCCAGGACAACGCACTCGACCCCGACCGGCTGGCCGACGCGCTGCTCGCCCGCCTCGACGTCGCCAGCGGCGCGCCCGACGACATCGCCCTCATCGTCATCCGCCTGTGACCCCGCCGCGCTGTGCAGGCGACTCGTTCTTCACCCCCGTACGGCGGCCCACGCTGTGCCACAGTGCGGTGGAGGATCGTCGTCGCGACCGATGCGCGGACCGTGGGGGGCGTTGTGGGAGTACGGAGGCTGTTGTCGTTCTCGGACGCGTTGGCGCTGCTGGGGTGCGACCCGCCCGCCGTCGCCGCCCTGGACCGGGCGCTGGGCGGGGCGCTCAGCGTCGCGACCGGCGGTGTGGCCGACGGGCTGCTGCGGATCGCCGACGCCCGCGGCAGCGTGCTGACGCTGGGCCGGGGCGCCGTACTGGGTGTCGGACGGCGCCTGGCACACGCGGAAAGCCGTGCGCAGCGCACCGAGTTGCTGCACGCAGCACACACGGTGATCGTCGTGGTCGCCTGGTTCCAGGCGCTGGATGAGCGGCATCTGCCCGTCGGGCTGGACGCCTTGGAGCTGACGCGCCGTGAACAGCTCGCCCTTGCGGGCGCGTCGTCGGTGGCGGAGCGCGGGGACGCGTTCGCCCGCTCGCTCGCCGCCACGGACGCGCCGAGTCCCGCGCCCCACCGGCCTGTCGAGGCGGTCATGGCGGAGTTGGAACGCTGGTACGAGGGCCTGTCCGCGAGGTTCCTCGACTTCGCTGAAGGACTGCTGGCATGGAACGCTCAGGGCGACGCGGCCCGGAACGAGGCGCGGCGGCTGATCCGCACCGAGCTGCCCCGGGAGGCCGTCGAGCAGTACGCGTCCCTGTACGCCCAGCTCGCCCAGGAGGCACCGGAGTTCGGGCTGTGGACGACGCAGATCGAGCATCAGGCGACGCGGGCGGAGGTGCGCAGGTCCCTCGCCGGAGTGACCGAACTGCTGGCGGGCGTCGCGCGTACCGTGCGCCCGCCCGTGGACGTCGCCGCGTCTCTGGTCCGCTCGGCCGAGGCCGTGCTCACCCGCTCCGTCCTGGACGCCTCTTCCGGGCCGGAGGGCATCCGTGTCCCGACCTTGCGGGAGATGTACCTGGACCCGGACTTCCGGGTGCGTGAGGTGGCGGGTCCCAGCGGGCCTGCGAACGAGTCCTGGTGGGAGGAGATCCCGGTGCGCCGGGACATCACCGGTTATCTCGCCGGAGCCCTCACCTCCGCCGAATCGGCCGTGGCGCCCCTCCTCGTACTGGGCCAGCCGGGGGCGGGAAAATCCGTCCTGACGCGCGTCCTCGCCGCGCGGCTGCCCTCCGCCGGGTTCCTGCCCGTCCGCGTGCCGCTGCGGGACGTACATGCGGAGGACGACGTCCAGACGCAGATCGAGCAGGCGGTGCGCGCCGCGACCGGGGAGCGGACGTCCTGGCCGGAACTGGTGCGCTCGGCCGGAGGTGCCGTACCCGTCCTGCTGCTGGACGGCTTCGACGAGCTGCTGCAGACCACCGGAATCCACCACAGCGACTTCCTCGACCGCGTCGCGCGCTTCCAGCAACGCGAGGCGGACCAGGGGCGTCCCATCCGGGCCCTCGTCACCAGCCGTATCGCCGTGGCAGACCGGGCCCGCTACCCCGAGGGCCTGGTCGCCCTGCGTCTCGAACCGTTCCGTCCGGACCAGATCCGCCACTGGCTCGCCCTGTGGAACGAGGCGAACGCCGACGGCTTCGCCGCGCGCGGGGTGCGGCCACTGGACTGGGAGGCCGTGGCACGCCACCGGTCGCTCGCCGCGCAACCGCTGCTGCTGACGATGCTGGCGATGTACGACGCCTCCGACAACGCCTTGCGCCGTGACAGCGAAAGCCCTCTCGACGAGGCCGAGTTGTACGAGGAACTCCTCACCTCGTTCGCCCGCCGCGAGATCGACAAGACCGGCCCGGCCCCCGCCGCCGTACCGGACGACGAGGCGCGTGCCCGGGCCGAACGGGAACTGCAGCGGCTCTCCTTGGTCGCCTTCGCGTTGCACAACCGCCGCCGCCAGTGGGTGTCGGCCGCCGAACTCGACGAAGATCTCACCGCGTTGCTGGGCCGGGCGTCTGCCGAGGCCTCCGGGTTCCGCACTCCGCTGGGCGCCGCCGAAGTGGCACTCGGCCGCTTCTTCTTCGTCCAGCGCGCACAGTCCGTGCGGGACGGCCGGGTCCTGGCCACGTACGAGTTCCTGCACGCCACCTTCGGCGAGTACCTGGTCGTACGTCTCACGCTGCACGTGCTCACCAGCCTCCTCACCCACCGTCCGTCCCTGTCCATGGCCGAGAGCAGCGTCGACGACGATCTCGCGTACACCCTCCTCTCGTACGCGCCGCTGTCCTCCCGTCAGATGCTGCGGTTCGCGGCGTCGTTGGTGCGCCGGATTCCCGCCGCCGAGCGCGATCGGCTGGCGAGCCTCCTCATCGCCGTGCTGCAGCAGCACGGGCAGCGCGGTCACGAGCCGCACCGCGCCTACCGGCCCATGCGGAGCCCCGCCTCCCCCGGGCTGCGGACCTCGGCCCGTCACGGCATCTACGGAGCCAACCTCGTCCTGGTGATCCTCCTGCTGAAGGGCCGTGTCACCGCCGGCGAGCTGTTCCCGTCCTGGGGCGATCACGCCGGCGCGTGGCACCGTCATGTGCTGCTGTGGCGTTCCGCTTTCGACGAGGAGCAGTGGACCGACTTCGCCCTGTCCCTGTCCCTCAGGCGCACATGGAACGAAGGGGGCAGGGAGCTGGAGATCGCGCTGAGGGACGGCGCACTGGACGCGCCGGAACCGATGGACATGAACTGGCTCTTCCGATTCCCTCGGGGCAACGACGGCCCCGGCTGGTCCCGCACCTACTGGGACGAGCTGCGGCACAAGGCAGACGTGTCCGGGAGCACGAACGACGGTGTCGTACGCCATGCCATGGACCCGGTCTTCGCATGGCTCGGACCGGCCGTGACGACGTTCACCACCTCGCCGGGCGGGCCTGCCACCTCCCTCGCGCACGACGTGCTGGAGCTGCTGCTCGGTGCGGGCGACCTGCCGCCCGACGAGGAGGACGCCGTGCGCGCCCGGGTGCTGGGCGGCCTCGCCGATGTTCCGCTCGAGGTGCGGGAACGGATACGGCGGCTGCTCGCCCCGCGCCGGGACCGCCGGGACGTCCCTTAGCTGTCGCCGTGCCTGCCAGGCACGGGTTGGTGGGGTACGAGTCGGCCGCACCCCGCGTCCCGCGCTCCGGGTCAGGGCTTGATGAGGACCTTCAGGCTCTTGCGGTCTGCCATGGCCTGGTAGCCGGCCGGGACTCCGTCGAGGTCGGTGGTGGCGTCGAAGACCTTCCCCGGCTCGATGACCCCGTCGAGGATGTCGGGCATCAGTTCCTCGATGTAGGCGCGGGCCGGTGCGGGTCCGCCGACCAGGCGGATGTTGTGGCGGAACAGGCTGCCGAAGCCGATCGGCGCCTCCTCGTACTGGGGCACGCCGACGCGGCTGATCACGCCGCCGGGGCGGACGACGCCGAGGGCCTGCTCGTAGGCGGACATGTGGCCGACGGCTTCGAGGACCACGTGCGTGCCGTGCCCACCGGTCAGCTCGCGGACCGCCTCGACGCCTTCCTCGCCGCGGGCGGAGACGACATCGGTGGCACCGAACGCGCGGCCTAGGTCGGTGCGCGCCTCGTGACGGCCCATGAGGATGATCTGTTCGGCGCCCAGGCGCTTGGCCGACAGGACCGCCAGCAGGCCGACCGCGCCGTCACCGATCACGGTGACGCGGGTGCGCTCGTCGACACCGCCCGCCACGGCGGCGTGGTAGCCGGTGCCGAGGACGTCCGACAGGGTCAGGAGGGACGGGACGAGGGCGGAGTCCGCCGCGACGGGGAGTTTGACGAGGGTGCCGTCGGCGAGCGGGACACGGACCGCTTCGGCCTGGCCGCCCTCTTCCGGCTCGCCGTCCCAGAAGCCCGCCTGCGGGTGGGCGCAGGACGTGTGCAGGCCCTCGCGGCAGAACTCGCAGGTGTTGTCGGAGATGGCGAACGGGGCGACGACCAGGTCGCCGCGCTTGACGGTGGTCACCTCCGAACCGGTGTCCTCGACGATGCCGATGAACTCGTGGCCCATCCGGGCCGGCCCGTCCTCGGGCTTCATCGAGGCGTACGGCCACAGGTCGCTGCCGCAGACGCAGGACGCGGTGACGCGGACCAGCGCGTCGGTGGGCTGTTCGATGACGGAGTCGGGGACATCCTCGACGCGGACGTCGCCGGCGCCGTACATGAGGGTTGCGCGCATGAGGTGCTCTCCGGGGCGGTGATTGCGATTCGGGCGGTGCTGGTCAGGGGGATGGGCATGTGCGTGCCCTGGCCGAGTTCAAGCCTGTGCGGCGCGGGCGCCGGGCGCACTCCGGGGCTCCGCCGAACCGGGTGCGGTGAAGCGGCGGTGCCGGTCGCGGGCGGGGCGAGGGCCGATGGCGGGGATCAGCGTCAGTGCGGTGATGGCGGTGCCGACGACGGCGGCACCGGCTCTTCGCCGCCACCTGCACCAGGAAAGATGAGTACGACGACTCAGGCCACGGCGGCGCTGCACGACCGACGATGAAGATCAACGCCGTCGAGATCTGGAGACCGCTCCGTGCTCAGCCGCATCGCCGACCTGCTGCTGCCCGCCTTCGGCCGTCTGTCGGTGACCACCGACCCCGGCGCCGAACTCGCGCCGGGCAGCATCATCGCCGCGAACCACACCTCGCTCGCCGACCCTGCCGTCGTGCTCGCCGCCCTGCACCGCCTCGGCGTCGAACCGGTCATCATGGCCACCGCGGGCCTGTGGCGCGTGCCCGTTCTCGGCCGTGCCCTCGTCCGCGGAGGGCACATCCCCGTACACCGGGGCGACCGACGGGCCGCGGCCGCGCTCGACCTGGCCGCGGAAGCTCTGGAGCAGGGCAGGCACCTGCTCATCTACGCCGAGGGCGGCCTGCCCCGCCGCAAGGACGCCGCGGAGGCGGCCCCCGGCAGCTTCCGCAGCGGCCTGGCCCGGCTCGTCGAGCACGCCGGCGCCCCCGTCGTGCCGGTGGGGCAGGCCGGTGCCCGGCGCATCACCTCCGGCGGCGTCGTGAAGCAGCTAGCAGGCCTGGCGACAGCCCCTGTGCGGCGGCCGAACCTGCACGTGCACGTGGGAGCGCCGATGGTCCTGACCGGGGACCTCGCCGCGTGCACCGCCCAGGCGCGCACCGCGGTGACCACGGCATGGCGTGCGGCAGCCGCGCGCCTCGGCGAGCCCGCAGCTCTCGCCGCGTAGCCGTCGCCGGCCAGGTCGACGGCGAAGCGCGCGGGCCGCGGGCCCCCGGGCGGCGCACAATGCGACAAAACGGTCCATCGATGTCAAGGGCGTCTCGGATGTCTGCAGACCGCTCGGCAAGCCAGAACATACGGGAACGGCTGCGCTTCGAGCCCGGGACGCTGCTGGAGCGCGTGTCCGTGGCCGTCATCGGCATCGACGACCGCACCGGATCTGTTTCTGGGGTCCGGGCGCGAGGGATCTGTTCGGCTACGACGACGCGCTCGCCGGGTCAAGACCAACCTCGCCTTCCTCGACGCCATCTTCGAGACCTGCCCGATCGGCCTGCTCATGCTGGACGAGGATCTTCGGTACGTGCACCTGAACCAGGCGCTCGCCGACATGGACGGACTCCCCGTCGGAGAGCACATCGGCCGCCGTATGGCGGATGTGATGGGTGCCTGTGACGACGCCGGCTTCCAGCGGCTGCTGCGCGGCGTGGCCGAGAAGGGCCGCCCGGTCGTGGGCCACCTGATCGGTGTCCGGCATAGGGGGTGCGACCAGGTCAGGTCGGTGAGCCTGTTCCCGCTCACCCGGGCGGTCGGCACGCGCCGGTGTCGGAGGACTGGCACTCGACGTCACCGACCGGGAGCAGGCTCTCGTGGAGGCGGCGGAGTCACCCGAGCGACTGGCGCTGCCGGACCGGGCCACCGCCCGGATCGGCACCACCCTGGACGTGAAGGTGACTGCGGGCGAACTCGTCGACGCCGTGGTCCCGGACTTCGCCGACGCGTCCGTGGTGGAGGTCGTGGACTGGATGGACGAACCAGAGGTGTTCGACCCGCGCCTGCCGCCGGTCACGCACCGGATCGCCGCCAGGACGGTGCTGCCGCCGCGTAGCCGAGCGCGAGTCACGCCATGGGCCGGGTCTGAATCTGCATGCCGGGTCGGCGTCGGTGGACGGTCACGTACGACATGCCGTTCTTGCCGGCGGTGAGGCTTCGCGCGGAGCCGTGTGGGAGCCAGACCAGGCTGCCCGCGGTGAGCGGCTGCGGCGGTTCGGTTCCGAGCGTGCCGTCGCCGGCGACCACGAGCACGAGGACGTCGAGTTCTGGCTCGACGTGGGTGGCGATACCCCCCTCGGGCGGAATGCGGACCAAGTTGGCGTCTAGCTGCCGTCCGGGCTCGGCCAGCCGCCACAGTGCTCCGCCGGGGGCGGAACCGGCGGCCGAGAGCGCGTCCACATCGCACAAGACACGCGGCCCCTCGGCAGCGAACCGCTCGCGATCGTCCGCGCCGGCCTGTGCGTCACCCATGCCTTGCCACCATTCGCCACCTGTCCTCACGGATGGTCTCCGCGACGTCCGCGCGTCCTGACCCCGAAGAGGAATCTTAAGGTCAAGACCATCTACGCCGACTCCACGCACGACTGAGGAACCCACCCTCCGGCGCCATCGTCCTCACTTCCACGGGTCGGTGAACGACCAGGGACTTCGTGCCGCTGCGGTGCTGGGTTGCTGTCACTGCACTGACGGATCGCGACAGAGAAATATGACCGACGCCGCGGCTGCCCTGGTCGCAGGTCCTCACCCGCGGCATGGCTGTCTCCGACCACGACGAGACGGTCAGGGCGAAGCTCGTCCAACTCGTCGAGATCGTCGTCCAGCGGGCCTACCGCTGTAAGGACCGCGAGTACGTTGGCGTGGCGCGGGCGGTCGACGGCGAGGAACTGCGCCGCAGGCTGGGCACGGCGGTTCTCTCGGACAATCCCTGGGCACGCCTCCATGCCGGCTGCGTTCTCTGGCTCCTCGATCGTCCCGAGGTTCCGAACACACGCCACGTCTGGCGGACGTGGTTCGCGGCAGCATTCTGAGACGAGCGGGCCCCGGCCGAACCATGCAGGAGGTTGAAGCTTCTCAGCTCGAACGAGCAACGACCTGTCCAACGACGGAGCAGCGCCCTTCGCACTGTCGGCAGGTCGCCTCGCCGAAGGCGTAGGTCAGGGCGTGCGCCACATCCTCGTGGCCGTCCGCCAGGGCCAGCTCGTAGAGGCGGCGGCCAAGGCCGTCGAGCGTGCCTGGGGCGGCCGGGTGGAGGGGGAGGGTTTCGACATCCTCGGAGAGGGCGTAGTCCTCCGACGTACTGAAGCAGCCCCGCTCACCGATGATCACCCATAGCGCCGCGCAGCAGTCCGGATCGGGGCACTCGAGCTCGTACTCCTCGCTGACGATGCCCCAGGTCAGGTCCTGAGCCCAGTGAATGTCGCCTTCCAGGTTCAGGATCGTCTCGAGCAGGTGGCAGTAGTCGTCGCGGTCAGCGGTGGCCCGCCGCCACCGATTCGCGGCGGCCAGCAGGCGTGCGACTGCGGGGGCCTGCTCGTCCCGTAGGTTCCGGGTCTCGTATCGCTGATCGGCCTGGACAAGCAGGGCACCGGCCAGGTGGAGGGCCGCAGCCGCCGTGTCGGCGTCGTCGCCCTCAGCCATGGTCATCAGCGCAGGCAGCACCGATGGATGGGACGCTTCCAGGGTTCCGTTGTGATAGAGCTCCGTCCAGAGGTCGCTCCAGGCCTGACTGTCCTGGCCCGTGGCGGCACGGTTCAGCAAGGCGGCCAGGCGGCCGGAATCGGCGTCGTCTGCACAGGGGGCCAGGGGTCTCTCGTCCATCTCCGACATCCAAGCAGAGTCCGAAGGCGGCCATGGCTTCGGGCTTGCCGACGAGTGCCACCATGAACCGGGACGACGATCCGGGCCCGCCCCCGCCTGACAACCGCGTCCCATAACCTCGTGAATGGAGACGCCAGATGACATGTGTCACCGCAATGAGGAGGCGATGGTGATCGCAAGGGTCACGCGGTTCGTCGCGGGCGCCGCGATCGTGGCCTGCATGGTGCTCGTCGGCGTCGGCTCCAATGCGCCGAGCGGCGCCCCTTTCGCCCGGTCACTGCCCGCCGACGCTGTCAGGGACGTCGTACCGAACCGGGTCATGACCTGGAACCTCTGCAACCCCTGCGAAACGAGCAACGCTGACCGGGCGGCGGAGATCGCCACGTACGCGCCGCAGGTCATCGGTCTGCAAGAAGCGTGCGCACGCGACGTCGAGAGTATCCGGGACTATCTGGAGGTGCTGCACGGGCTGGTTTACAACGTCGAGTACGGCTCCGTTCTCAGGAATTGGGGCCGCTGCGGGGGAATGCCGTGGAGTCCGGGGGCCTATGGGCAGGCGATCCTCTTGGCGGCACCGATGAGAGACCGCGTCAGCGTGGAGTACCCCGACGGAGGGTCCGAAGACCGTGGGTACATGGCAGTCACCACCATGGTGGACGGCCGACCCGTCCGGGTCTTCAACACCCACCTCGCCGAACGACGTCAGGAAGCGGTCCGGGCAGAGCAGACCGACGTACTCGCCGCGGAAATCGCCCGGTACGACCGCGCGATCGTTCTCGGCGACTTCAACGCCGTGCCGGACGCCCCGGAACTGGCCCCGGTAGCGGCGCTGGCCATGGACACCGACCCGCAGTGCCGTCCCTCGCTCGCCGGCACCTGCAAGCCGACCACCGACTGGCACAGCAAGTTCGACTACGTCTTCCTGCGAGGGATCACCCCGCTCAGGCACAGCGTGCGGCCCAGCCAGTACTCGGACCACCATGTGCTGCACACCGACGTGGATCTGACCTAGCCGGTGTGGCGGAAGTGCGGTCGTTCGACGACGTGGGGCAATGGCAACTGACGCGATCTTTTATTGGTTTGCCGCCTGCCAGCCCGGTCGGATAGGAAGCTCACATGCTAAAGGGCAGCGCGGTCGGGCTCAGGGCCCGGCACGAGGACGACATCCCGATCCTGCGGACCGAGCTCTACGACGACGTGGTCAACGCCGCGCGCGCCGAAGGCGGGCCGTGGCGGCCGATCAAGCCCGGCTCGAACGATCCGCGGCTCGTGGTGGACGACAATCAGCAGGGAAGCGTCACGTTCTCCGTGGTGGAGCTGGAGGGCGACACCCTGGTCGGCACCGCGACGCTGTGGGGCATCGACAACCACAACCGGTCCGCGCACATCGGGCTGGGGCTGCGGCCGTCCTGCCGCGGCAAGGGCTACGGCACCGACGTGGTCGCGGTGCTGTGCCACTACGGTTTCGTCGTGCGCGGCCTGCAGCGGCTGCAGATCGAGACGCTGTCGGACAACGCCGCGATGCTGCGCTCCGCCGAGCGCAACGGCTTCGTCCGCGAGGGCGTCCTGCGTTCCTCGGCCTGGGTGCTGGGCGAGTTCCTGGACGAGGTGATCCTCGGGCTCCTCGCCGAGGACTGGAAGCCGGAGTCGGCGGCCTAGGCCGCCGCCCGACGGTCAGCGCGGACGCCACGCCCCCAGCCCGGCACAGGGGCCGGCCGCCTCAGGGAAGGCTGAATGCTCAGGTGGTGAACTGGGCTCAGATGTACGACTGCTTCGGGGACGTCGATCGCGTCCCCGAGCTCTTGGAGCGCGTCGAGCGCGAGGACGACGCGGAAGCGTGGGATGAGCTTGGGTACCGGCTGGTCCTCGAACATGACTTGGTGTTCCCCGCCAGTTTCGCCGCCCTGCCGCGCCTGGTCAGCCTCGCCTCCCGGAGCGCGCGGGCACGTGGACTCGCCGGGACGATCACGCGGCGCGCGGCAGGAGGTCACGGCTGCGACGACCTGCTGACCGAATGCGCGGACACGATCGCGGAGTTCCGTGAGCTGCTGGCGACTTCTACCGGGTCGCCTGTCCTCACTGCGCCGTGGAGGTGACCATTGCCATCGGCGATCACGGGCATTATTCAGCGATCAGGGACTGGCACCTGGGCGACGTGGACCGGCGCGATCTACGACCAGCGTCCGCCGACGGCCTCTCCCGCACTGGTCGATGGATGCACGAGACTGCCCTCCGGGACGGACAGGACGCTCTCGCCGACGGGATCACCTATCCCTTCGGCCAAGCGGAATGCCCTCGCTGTGCCAGCGTCTTCACCATCGCCGACGAGTACGCCTCCTCCAACCGTCCTGTGATGTGAGCATGCACGGATCGCCCGCCTCGCCGCCGCCGACGACGAAGCGTGTCAGGGACCGCTCCGGCAGCTTCAGAAACTGCCGTGGGCCCGGTCAGGTGGCGGGCAGTGGTCGGTCCCCATGCGGGTGGAGGCGGTCGGTGAGGAAGGTGAGGATTTCGTCGCGGGCCCGGAGTGTGGGGTGGCCGGTCTCGTCGACGAGGTGGGCGGTGACGACGCTGTGCGGGGTGCCGACCAGGTCGGCGAAGAACGGTGGTGGGGCCGGGTTGGCGGCGTTGTCGGGGAGGACGCGCCCGTCGAAGGCGTCGCCGAGCAGCGCGCGGTAGGCGGCGAAGCGCTGTCCCGTGCACCAGCGGTCGCCCTCGAAGCGGTAGGCGAGGACGGTGAGTCCGTCGCGGTCGAGCCGGTCGCGCACCGCGCGCGCGTCCGCCGTGTCGAGTTCGAGTCCGCCTGGGTCGTCGAGCGGCAGCGACGGGTGGTTGACCACCGGGGCGATCACCGCCGGTTCCAGGGCCATGGTGAGGGCGAAGTTTCCGGTGAAGCAGAGGCCGATCGCGCCCACCCCCGGCCCGCCGCACGCGGCGTGGGCCTGGCGCGCCAGGCCGCGCAGCCAGACCGTCACCGGGCTGGTGCCGCCCCCGCCGAAGGCGCGGAACTCGGCGCTGACACAGGCGCGGCGGACGACCTCCCGGCCGCCTTCGACCGTGGGGAAGGCGCCGTCCGTCCCGAACAGGGAGGGCACATGGACGGTGAAGCCCGCGTCCCGCACCCAGCGCGCGAGCCGCAGGACGTCGGGACTGATGCCCGGCATCTCGGGCATCACCACGACCGCGGGCCCGGCCCCGGCCACGTACACCGTCTTCTCCACCCCGTCCACGGCCACGTTCCGGCGGGTGAAGTCGGTGATCGGATCGTTGTCGCTCATGGGGCCAGCCTGGCCCCAGGGCCGGCCTCCGAGGGAGGGGCGGGATCGCCGAGGTCAGGGGTAATCTCGCCACACGTGCGGGGGCGAACCGGTACGCCGTCGGCGACGCCGGGCCGGGACACAGGGGGTGTGGGAGCGGTGGCGGAGGCGATGCGGCATCATCACGACCGCGGGCCCGCCGACGAAGGTGCGGGGCCGGGCCGCGGGCCGGGTGCACTGCGGGTCGGGGTGCTGGCGTACTCGGGCTGCTTCGCGTCCGAGGTGTTCGGCGTCCCCGACCTGCTGACGATGGCCGGGCATGTCGCCGGACCTGACGCGCCCGGTTACCGGGTGTCGGTCGTGTCGCCCCGTCGCCGGGTCACCGCCTCGGGCGGCGCGAGCCTGGACGTGCGTCCCTTGCACGAGGCCGACGTCCTCGTGGTCCCCGGTTTCGAACTGCGCCCGGACACGGACCTCGACGCGCGGCTCGCCCGGCTCGGCCCGGAGATCGCGGCGATCCGCGCTCAGGCTGCCGCCGGAACCGCCCTCGTCTCCCTCTGCGTCGGCGCGTTCCTGCTCGGCGACGCAGGGCTCCTCGACGGGCGCCGGGCCACCACCTCCTGGCTGCACGCCGGGGAACTGGCCAGGCGCTGCCCGGACGCCGACGTACGGCCCGAGCACCTGGTCGTCACCGACACAGGCGTGACGACCACGGCCGCGTTCAGCGCCATGTACGACTTCGCGCTGGACCTGATCCGCCGGCACGACGGTGCCCGGGTGGCCCGCACCACCGCACGGCTGACGCTCGTCGACGACGCGCGGACCTCCCAGACGCCGTACGTCGACCCGCGGCTCCTGCCGCAGCCGGGCCGGGAGTTCTCCCAGCGGGTCATGCGGCGGCTCGACCAGAACCTCGCCGAGCGGTACGACCTCGCCGCGCTCGCGGACGCCTTCCGGGTCAGCACCCGGACGCTGCTGCGCCGCTTCGCCGAGGAGACCGGACGCAGCCCGCTGGCCCATCTGCAGGCCTCCCGGGTCCGCCGCGCCCGCCATCTTCTGGAGACCACCGACCGCACCGTCGCCGCCGTCGCCGCGGCCGTCGGCTACCAGGATCCCGGTACCTTCGCCGCGCTCTTCGCCCGCCACACCGGCCACCGTCCGAGCGCCTACCGGGCCGCCTTCCGCCGTACGGCCCGGGTGTCCGTCCCGGACGGCGGCGCGTGACAGGCCGGCCGCTGAAGCCGACCGTCGCCGTCCCCGGAGAGCTGTCGGGACCGAGCGACGGGGCGCTCGGGTGAGTGCCGGTCAGCGGCGGATCAGGCCGAGTTCGGTGGCCGTGGCGACGGCGGCGGTGCGGGAGTCGACGTCGAGCTTGGCGTAGACGCGGGCCAGGTGGGACTTGACTGTTCCTTCGGTCAGGTGGAGACGGTCGCCGACGGCCTGGTTGGACAGGCCCTCGGCGACCAGGGCCAGAACTTCCGTCTCGCGCCGGGTCAGGGCGGCGCCGGGGGCGCGCAGCCTGTTCATCAGCCGGTCCGCGACGGTCGGTGCGAGTGTGGTGCGGCCTGCCGCGGCGGTGCGTACGGCGGCGGCCAGGTCTTCGGGCGGGGCGTCCTTGAGGAGGTAGCCGGTGGCGCCGGCCTCGATGGCGGGGAGGGTGTCGGCGTCGGTGTCGTAGGTGGTGACGATCAGCACGCGGGGGGCGTCCGGTCGGGCGGTGATCCGGGCGGTGGCTTCGGCGCCGCCCATGCCCTTGCCGAACTGGAGGTCCATCAGGACGACGTCGATGTCGCCTTCGGCGGCACGGCTGACGGCGTCCTCGGCGGTGGCGGCTTCGGCGACGATGAAGAGGCCGGGCTCGGTTTCCAGTACGGCGCGCAGTCCGGCCCGTACGACGGGGTGGTCGTCGGCGAGGAGCAGGCGGATGGGGGTGTCGGTCACGGGCGGGCCTTGGGCTCGGTGGGCTCGGAATCGGCGGGCGCGGTGGGCTCGGTCTCGGCGGGCGAGGTGAGCGGTATCCGGGCGGCCAGGGCGGTGCCGTTGCCGGGGGCGGATTCGACGGTGAGGGTGCCTCCGAGGGCGTGGGCGCGGGCGCGCATCGCGGCCAGCCCGAACCCGCCGGCCTCGGGGTCCGGGGTGGGCAGGCGGGCGGGGTCGAAGCCGCGTCCGTCGTCGACGACGTCGAGGGCGATGTGGTCACCGAGGTAGCTGAGCGTTACCTCGGCGGTGGTGGCCTCGGCGTGGCGGGTGGTGTTCGCCAGGGCGGACTGGGCGATGCGCAGCAGCGCGACCTCGTGCGCGGTGGCGAGCGGTACGGGGTCGCCGGTGAGGTGGAAGCGTGCGGTGAGCCGGTGCCGGGCGGAGGTGGTGGCGCACAGGCGTTCCAGGGCGCCGGCCAGGGTGGTGCCTTCGAGGGCGGGCGGGGTGAGGGCGGCGACGAAGCGGCGGGCCTCGGCGAGGTTGTCGACGGCGGCTTGCCGTGCCTGGTCGACGTAGCGGGCCGCGTTCTGCGGTGTGTGGGGCAGAGCTCGTTCGGCGGCGCGCAGCAGCAACTGGATGCTGGACAGGCCTTGGGCGAGGGTGTCGTGGATCTCGCGGGCCAGGCGTTCGCGTTCGGCCAGCACCCCGGCGGTGTGCTGGGCGGTGGCCAGGTCGGCGCGGGTGGCGGTGAGTTCGTCGATCAGCCTGCGGCGGTGTTCGCTTTCCCGGTACAGGGCCTGGTAGCTCCACACCACCGCGACCGCCACGGCGGCGCCGAGCGCCGGGCCGATGGCCATGGCGGGGCTGAAGGCGTGCTGGTGGGCGGCGTATCCGGTGATGGCCGCCGCCGCGGTGGCGGCCACCGCGGCCAGTCCGGCACGGCGGGGCAGCAGGTGGAGCTGGAGGAAGTACAGCGGGAAGGCCACCCATACGGCGTCGGGGGACAGGGCGAGCAGTACCAGCCAGACCGCGCCCACGGCTGCCAGCCACCAGGCGGCGGCGGGCCGGGAGGAGCGGACGCGGGGCAGGAGCGGTCCGGCGGCATACACCAGTCCGCACGCCGCGGCCACGGCGACGATCATCCCGGCATGAGGTCGGCCGGCGGTCAGGGCCCGGGCGGCGGCCAGGGCGAGCAGGCCGAGGATCAGCAGGTGCAGGCACCAGGTCAGGGCCCGGGTGGTGGGGGTCAGGACGGGGGCGGCGGTGTTCACAGTGCCTTCCAGGCTACGGAGGCAGGCAGCCGCGCGCCTCCATCGAAAGTTACAACCCTGGTGCCGTCTTCCGGCCCGTGAAGTGCCGTCCTGTGCCAGACGCGCGCGCCGGGGCGCGGCGGCGACGGTGGGGTCCTACCGCTTCGACCGCTGGAAAGGACAGGCCAACGCCGTGTTCGTCGCCTGGAGAGACCTGAAGTTCGCCAAGGGGCGCTTCGCCCTGATGGGGACCGTCATCGCACTGATCACCCTGCTGGTCGGACTGCTGTCCGGGCTGACGGCCGGTCTGGGCCGGCAGAACACGTCCGCGATCACGTCTCTGCCCGCCGACAGGATCGCCTTCCAGGCTCCTGTCGGCGGGCAGGACGTGTCGTACTCCGACTCCGCCGTCACCGAGCGGCAGTGGCGGCAGTGGTCCGAGGCGCCCGGCGTCGAGAGCGCGGAACCGCTGGGGATCACCACGACCAAGGCCACCGCCGGGGACAAGAGCGCCGCCGTCTCCGTGTTCGGTGTCGAGCGCGGCTCGTCCATCGCCCCGGCGAGCGGAAAGATCGACGACGAGTCGGTGGTGCTGTCCGCCGAGGCCGCCGACGCCCTCGGCGTCGAGGCCGGCGACGTGCTCACCCTGGCCGGGCAGCGGCTGGAAGCGGCCGCCGTGCGGGGCAATGCCTTCTTCAGTCACACCCCGGTGATCTGGACCAGCCTGGACACCTGGCAGAGGACGGCGCCGCCCACCGGCTCCGGTGACGGCCCGACCGCCACCGTCATCGCCCTGAACACCGACTCCGAAGCCGATACGGCGGCCATCGACAAGCAGGCCGGCACGAGGACGGTGTCCACCGGCGACTCGCTGGCCGCCATCGGCTCCTACTCCTCCGAGAACGGCTCCCTGCAGCTGATGCGCGGCTTCCTGTTCGCCATCTCCGCCCTCGTCATCGGGGCCTTCTTCACCGTCTGGACCATCCAGCGCAGCGATGACGTCGCCGTCCTCAAGGCGCTCGGCGCCTCCACCGCCAACCTGCTCAAGGACGCACTGGGCCAGGCCGTCGTCCTCCTCGTCGGCGGCACCCTGCTCGGCACCGGCGTCGCCGCCGCCCTGGGAGCCGTCGTGGCCGGCTCCGCCGTACCGTTCCTCCTCACGCCGGCAACCGTCCTGCTCCCGGCCGCCGTGACGATCCTCCTCGGTGCGCTGGGGGCCGCGCTGTCCATCCGCCGCATCACTTCCGTCGACCCGCTGACCGCCCTGGGGAGCGCACGATGAGCTTGCACCTGTCCGGCATCACCCTCACCTACCCCGACGGCGACACCCGCCTGACCGCTCTCGACCAGGTCGGTCTGGAGGTTCCCAAGGGCAGCCTGACCGCCGTGGTCGGTCCCTCCGGCTCCGGCAAGTCGAGCCTGCTCGCCGTCGCCGCGACCCTGATCACCCCCGACGCCGGCACCGTCACCATCGACGGCACCCCCACCACCGGGCTGAGCCGCGCCGAGCTCACCGACCTGCGTCGCCACAAGATCGGCATCGTCTTCCAGCAGCCCAACCTCATCGCCTCGCTCACCGCGGTCGAACAGCTCCAGGTCATGGTCCAGATCGACGGCCGAAAGCCGCGCGCCGCCCGCGACCGGGCCCTGGAACTCCTCGACGCGGTCGCTCTGGCCGACCAGGCCGACCGCCGGCCCCACCAGCTCTCCGGCGGCCAGCGCCAACGCGTCAACATCGCCCGCGCCCTGATGAACGACCCCACCGTCCTGCTGGTCGACGAACCCACCAGCGCTCTCGACCACGAACGCGGTGCCGCCGTCATCGACCTGATCACCCGCCTCACCCACCAGCAGGCCACCGCCACCGTCCTGGTCACCCACGACCGCACTCACCTCACCGCCGCCGATCAGATCGCCGAGGTTCACGACGGAAGGCTCACCGTCCCGGCCGCCGTGACGACCTGAACCGGCCGGCAGGGAGATCGGCGACGCGGGCAAGGCAGTTGACGCTCCGTGAGCAGGTGTCCCGGCGGAACGGTCAGGCGGCCCGGCAGAGCACGGCCGGGTCTGCCGTGGCGGCGGCGCGGACCCCGGGTGCGGGCACGGGACGGACGGTACGGACGACCGCAGCGGCCTGCGAGCGGCTGCGTGTGAAGACGACCAGGCGCAGCACCGCGAACCGCGCGACACCGGCGAGTGCGGAGGCGGACAGGTAGACGATCTGCTCGAGCATCGCACCGGGCGCCGCCACCAGCTGCTGCAGGACGAACATCGCCAGGCAGGTCCCCGCGTATGCGGCCGCCGCGGATCCGGCCGACTGCGAATGCTGGCGCCAGGTCGCGCGCCCGCCCGCGCCGAAGGTGAAGCGCGCGTGCAGCTCGGTGGCCAGGAGTGTGGAGACCACGGTTATCAGGGCGTTGGCCAGGCCCCAGGGCATCCAGGAGGCGAGAGCCACCACGGCGAAGCTGGAGGCGAGCCCCACCCCGCCGCCGCAGAGCACGAAGCGGGCGAAGGCGGTGAACGCGCCGGGCGCCGCCGGCTGCCGGCTCTGGACTGTCTCCCTCATTCGACCCACCCCTATTGATCGCTCACCCCGAGAAACACACGCACTCGTCCCGGCATGGGAGGCGAGCGGTGCGCCAATGACGCCATGATGGCACATTCATGGCGCCAGTGTGAGTTAAATATGGCACCGCTGGCGCCATCAATGGCACTACGTCAACGAAGCGGTCGGCGCGTAGCGCTTCCGCGAGGGCTCAGTGGACCTTTTCGATGTGGGGGTGGGACGGGTCGGCCGGGCAGACGTGGAGCTGGAGGTTGTTGCCGCCGGCGATGTCGATCCTGGTGAAGTGGCCGTCCGGTTGGCGCCAGGGATCCGTGAACGGGGTCTTCCGTTCCTCCTCGGGGATCCAAGTCACACTGCCGGAGTCCCATTCCGAAGAGGCGATGGTGAGGAGCGGGACCGCCTCGGTGCCGCACTCGGGGCAGGGGAGGTCGACGGGGTCGGTGACCACCCAGTGGATCCAGCCTCCGGTCTTCCAGCCGGGGGCGTGGCAGAGGTTGTTCAGGTACAGCTCCTGCGGTTCGTCGGCGTACGAGCTGTACAGCGCGGGGTCGACCGTCTCCCAGCGGCTCGTGTCGTCCAGCTGATCGCGCAGTTCCTCGTCCAGCTCCCGGGATCGGGGAATTCGGTGACCTGCTCCGGTGAGAACAGGCACGGCTCCGGGAGGTAGTAACCGTCCTGCACGATCGGCGGCTCGGGCGGTGCGTCGAGGACGTCGGTGACGGTGGCGGCGGAGCGCCAGAAGAGCGCGGTCCGGGGGTGGGCGTGTTCCGCGTGGTCGAAGGGGCACCACAGGACCTGGAGGAGGTCCGCGCCGGACGGGCAGGGGAAGGGTATGTCGCGGGCGAACAGCTGGGCCACGGGCAAGAGGGGGATCGGGCCGTCGAACCACGGGCGGCCCACCTTGATCCGCTCCAAGGTCTCCAGTTCCTCGGGGGTCCACTCGGGCGCCTCGGGGTCGAGGCGCAGCCGCTCGGCCGCTTCCGCGCGGTTGCGGCGGAGGAGCCGGATGTCGTCCGGGGAGTGCGTCATCGGCGCCGCGTGTCTGTCGTGCGGCTCGTCGCAGTGCGGCCACGGCTCGCCGGAAGGCCACAGCAGCGGACCGCCGACGGAACTGTCGTGCACGGTCGGGGCCCCGGGCCTCGGGTGCAGCCGGGTCGCCGTGCGTGCCGGCGGGGCCAGTTGAGGGAAGAGCGCGGTCACGTCGACCGGCCTCGGCGGGGTGGTACGGATGGCGTTCACAGCGGTGATGCTGCCAGCAGGGTCTGACAATGGGGGACGGCGATTACCGCACCTCAGGTGAACGCGATGGCCGCTCCCGTCGCGATCGACAGTTTCGCCGCCCGGAGGAGTTGCAGGCAGACGTAGGACTCGACGCCGTAACGCTGCCATCCCTCGGTGGCCGGCTCCTCGGCGTCGGTGGCTTCGAAGACCTCTTCGGAGTGCGGATCGAGGTCTTCGGGGAGACCGAGGGCTTCGGCGAGCCGACGGGTCTCCGCCAGCAGCCACACCGAGGAGCCGAGGTAGCCGCCCGGTGCCTTTTCGTCGACGATGACGCGGGCGAAGTCGACGGGGACGTAGTAGCCCTCGGAGTCCGAATGATGGATCAGGTGGTCGAAGGGTCCAGGAGGATCCCCTGGGAGGGTGTTGTAGACCTCGCTCAGGAGCGGGTCGTCAGTCGCGCGCTCGTCCTCGTCCAGCGGCTCGGGCAGGCGTCCGTGCGCCGCGAGGTGGACGGCGAGACGACGAACGGTGTGCAGGCCCGAGTAGCCCCACATCTCGAACTCCGTGTCCTGCGCCTGCACCAGAGCGGGCTCGGTCCACTGTCGCGCTCCGGCACGCTCCAGCAGGTCACCGATCGCAGCGAAGTCCGCGCGGACCCGCTGGGTGCAGTCGTCCTCGGAGCCACCGGTATCGGCATCGCCATCGCCATCGGCGAGTACACCGACCACCATGTTCAAACCCATGTCCCGATCCTGCCAGTGGCGATGAGACGATCGCTCTCGGGGGCCGGTAGGGACCGGTCCAGGCCCGCCCGGGTCCGCCCGGGTGAATGTACCGCCGCCGGTTTCGCTCGGACGCCCTCCCGGCCGAGCCGATCGACATACTGTCCGAATGCGGACGCCGAACAAGATTCCCGCCCTGATCCACCAGACCTGGAAAGACGCTGACGTACCAGACCACTGGCAGAAGTGGGTCGACTCGTGGCGTCTGCATCACCCCGGCTGGGGATACCGGCTGTGGACCGACTCGGACAATCGCGCCTTCCTCCAGGAGCACTACCCGTGGTTCCTGCCGATCTACGACGGCTACCCGGAACCGATCATGCGGGCCGACGCGATCCGCTACTTCCTGCTCGACCATTTCGGCGGGCTCTACGTGGATCTGGACTTCGAGTGCCTGAGACCGGTCGACGCGCTCCTCGACGGCCGAGAACTCGTCCTCGGTTGTGAGCCCGAATCACACACCCGGCTGCTGCTGGCCCGTCGGCGCGGCCTCGACCGCATCGTCGGCAACGCGTTCATCGCGTCCCGGCCGGGCCATCCCTTCTGGGCCCATGTTCACCGGCAGTTGGTCGGCGCCCACCGGATGTCCGGCGCTCTGGACGTCACCGGCCCCTTCTTCCTCACCCGGGCGGTCGACCGCGCCCCGGAGCCCTCCTCGGTCACGGTTCTCGGCCCGGAGGTGCTGTACCCCGAGGTGAGCCCGTACGCGCGGGAGCTGTTCGGCCCTCAGGAAGCCGACTACGCGCAGGCGTACGCCGTGCACCACTGGTCGGGCAGCTGGGTGCAGAGCACGCCGGGGAGTTCGCGGACGTCGGCCGGCAGACGGGTCCCGTTCTGGGCGAGCCAGGAGCGGCACCCGGTCGCGGACGGCCTGCTCGACCTGGACGCGCAGCGGCGCCGCTGGGCCGCGGGGGCGCCCGCGCCGACGGTGTCGTGCCTGATGGTGACGAAGGACCGCTCGTCGACGGCGCGCCGCGCGATCGCGTGCTTCCGTGCGCAGACCTACTCCCACCTGGAACTGGTCGTCGTGGAGGACGGCGCGGACGACGCCCTGGAGCAGCACATCCGCGAGCTGGACGACCCGCGGATCCGCCATCACCGGTTGCCCGCGGAGGGGCGGCCGCTGGGCGAACTGCGCAACGAGGCGGTGGCCCGGGCGGGCGGACCGTACGTGTGCCAGTGGGACGACGACGACCTGTACGACCCGGAGCGGATCGAGACGCAGATGGCGGCGATCCTCGCGCTCGGCGCCGACGCCTGCTTCCTCGCCCGGGAACGGCTGTGGTGGCCCGCCCGGCACAAACTCGCGATCTCCTGCGCGCGGGCGTGGGAGGGGTCCATGGTGTGCGCCAAGGACCGCCTTCCTCAGTATCCGGCGCTCCGCCGGGGCGAGGACACGCCGGTGGCGGAGGAGGTGGTCCGCAGCTGTCGGGTGGTGTCGATCGACGCCCCCGAGCTGTACACGTACGTGTGTCACGGCGGGAACACCTTCGACGAAGCCCATTTCGCGGAGCACTTCGAGGTCGCGACCGAGGTCTGGTCCGAACCCGGCGCCTACGCCGAGCGGTTGCTGGCCATGGCGACCCGGCTGCCGATCGCGCCGGACGACATCACCCACGCGGAGACCGGCCCCGCCGCCCGGACAGCCGAGCGCGGTCCGCGGCCGGTCCGCGAACCCGCCCCGGGCCCGGCGAGCGAGCGTCCCTCGGTGCTGGTGCTCACCCCGCTGAAGGACGCGGCGGCGTTCCTGCCGGGCTATGTGGAGAACCTCCGCGGCCTGGACTACCCGCGCGAGGCGATCTCCCTGGGTCTGCTGGAGGGCGACAGCACGGACGCGACCGAGGATCTGCTGCGCGAGCTGCTGCCCGCCCTGGAGGCGGAGTACCGGCGGGTGACGCTCGTCCACCGGGACTTCGGCCTGCGGTTGGACGGGCCGCGGTGGGAGCCCGGCATCCAGCGGCGGCGCCGGTCGGTGCTGGCCAGGGCGCGCAACCACCTGCTCGCCCGGGCCCTCGCCGACGAGGAGTGGGTGCTGTGGCTCGACGTCGACGTCACCGGCTGCCCGCCGGATCTCGTCCAACGCCTTCTCGGGGCGCGCAAGGACATCGTCGTCCCGCACTGCGCCACGACGGCCGGCGGGCCGACGTACGACCTCAACACCTTCGTGCTGCATCCCCGGGCCGGCACACTCAACTGGTCGCAGTGGCTGCGCGACGGCATCCTCCAGCCTCCGCGCGGGTTCGGCCGGACGTATCTCGACGAGTTGCGGGGGAAGGGGCTCGTCCGCGTCGACTCGGTCGGGGGCACGGCACTGTTGGTGCGGGCCGACCTGCATCGCGACGGCCTGGTCTTCCCCGCCTTCCCGTACCGGCAGCTCATCGAGACCGAGGGCCTGGCCGCGATGGCACGCGACATGGGTACCGCCTGCTGGGGTCTGCCCGACCTGGAGGTGCTGCATCCGCACCACGCGGCGGATCTGGCGAAGACGGCGGTCGTGGCGCCGTCGCCGTGACCGCCATGAGCACACCTCCCTCGCATGGAGTAATCATCTCGGCACCCGGCGTAGCGGAAACCTACGGTGGCGCTACTGCCCGCCTCCGCGACGGAGACCACCGGCGGTGGAGGGCATCCCCCATTCGCACACGAAAGGCTCCACCGTGAAAGCCCGTGTCATGTCATCCCTGGCCCTGCCCGCCGCACTCGCGACCGCCGGACTGCTCAGCTCCGCCGAGGCTGCCTACGCGGCCGCCCTCGGCACGGACGCATCGGCGTCCGCGTCCTACGCACGACAGGGACAGGCGATAGGCGACGACGCCACCCTCTCCTCCGGCGAGGGGCACCCCTGCACGCCGATCGGAAACGTCACCGTCACCGACTACGGCCGCTGCTGCACCCCCGTCGGCAACGTGACCATCACCGACTACGGCTACTGCTGCACCCCGGTGGGCAACGTGACGATCACCGACTACGGCTACTGCTGCACCCCGGTCGGCAACATCACCGTCTGTGACTACGGCCACCACCAGGAGCACGGTCACGACGGCTGGGGCCACAGCCGCGAAGAGGACTACGCCCGTGGGCGTGAGGTGCGCCTCAGCTGACCCGTGACCGGCGGGTTCGCCGCGACGTGGCCCTCGTACAGGGCCCCGGGGGGGGCGTCGCGCCCAACGCGGTGGAACCCCGCCCACTCCCCCGTTGCCGGTCTCCCCTCTCACTCCCGCTCCCCTTCCGTCCGACGCGAAAGACGACGCATGTCCCACGGATCCGACCCTGTGGTCTCGGTTGTCATCCCCTGCCACAACTACGCCCGTTACCTGCCCGAGGCGGTGTCCAGCGTCGTCGCCCAGACGTTTCGCGCCTGGGAACTCGTCATCGTCGACGACGGCAGCACCGACGACACCGTGAAAGTGGCCGAGGATCTGATCGCCCGCCACCCGGACCGGGTCATCAGGCTGCTGGGACAGGCCAATGCCGGGGTGTCCGCAGCGCGCAACACCGGCATCGCGGCCGCGGCCGGCCGTTACATCCTGCCGCTGGACGCCGACGACGTGATCGCGCCGACGATGCTGGAGAAGACCGTCGCGGTGCTCGACGAGAACCCCGGCATCGCCATCGCCTCGACCGACGTCTTCACCTTCACCGACGACGACCTGCCCCCGCAGGCCATGCCCCTGCCCGCCTACAGCAGAGAGCTGCTGCTCCAGCGACTGATCATGTTCTACTGCTCGCTGTACCGCCGTGAGGCGTGGCAGACCGTCGGCGGATACGACGAGACCATGCGGGCCGGGGAGGACTGGGACTTCTGGGTCGGCTGCGTCGAGCACGGCTTCGACGCGCACCACATCCATGAGCCGCTGTTCGGGGCGCGCAACAAGGACACCGGGCTGCACCTGGAAGCCGCCGAGAACGACCTCGCCATCCGGGCCCGCATCGTGGCCAATCACCCGGACCTGTTCAAGCCGGTCACCCGGGGCTGGGCGCACGCCGTGCTCTCCCAGGACGCGGAGGCCTGTCTGCGGGACGAGAACGTCCCCGACGACATCCTCACCCGGGCTGCCGAGATGGACCAGTTCCTCTCCGCCGTCATGGCGCTCCAGCGCACGACGCGGGTGCAGTACTACCACATCCGGCGGCTGGAGCAGGCGCTGGCAGCTCGGGGTGACAGCCCCGCACCCTCGGCAGCATCCGCACCGTCGGGACCGTCCGCACCGGACGACGAGCCCGCCCCGACGGTCTTCTCCGTGTGAACCCCGCCGTACGCCTTTTCCGCAGCGCGGAGCCTGGAGCCCCATCAGCTCCAGGTCGCGCACCGGCGCCCGCCGTCGCCCGGAACGCCCCTCGAACGCGTGCCGCGTACCAACCCACCCTGGGATGACCCGGGCCACCGCCCGGCATGGCGGATCGTTCCGCCTCGGAAGGCTCCCCTAGTGCCCCTGGCGGGCGCGCTACTGACTGAACGCAGACAGGGGGCACCGAACCATGACAGCCATCACCAAGATCGTCGCCCAGGTCACCACCGCCGACGTGGAGTACGCCGGCACACAGTCCCGGGTCTATCTCGGCATCGCCGGAAGGGAGTTCCGCCTGGCCACGGGAGACGGGGACTTCGCCCGCGGCGCGAAGAAGGAGTTCGTCTTCGGTGACGGCACCAACGTACTCAATCCCGAGCACAACGATCCCCGTCTCAGCCCGGTCCTGGAGACGGCCGATCTCGACCACCACCCCGTCTACCTGCGCATGGGAGAGGACGGTCAGGAGCCGGCCTGGTGCCTGGACCACGTCCTCGTCACCGTCAACCCTGGGCGGGACGGCCGCGCCTACGACTGCCCTGCCCTCGAGGGCACCGGCCCCGAACACCGGACCTGGTTAGAGGAGATGCGCGGCACCGTCCTGCACCTGCGTCGCCGGGGCGCCTCCGCCCCTCAAGAGGCGACACCGGCTCCGGTTCCAGAGCTGTCGTCGCAGCTGAAGCAGGAATTGGGCCGACAGCTCGGTGAGCAACTGAAACAGGAGCTCGGCCGGCAACTCAGTGAGCAACTGAAACAGGAACTGAGCGAGAAGCTGAGGCGGGAGACCGACGCGCCGGCGGTGCGGATCGTCCACGGCAGTGTTCGTGCCAACGGCACGGTGGAGGGCGACAACAGCGACTTCGTCGTCCAGCGGCTCACCCCGGGCATCTACACCATCCAGCTCCGCCAGCCCTTCACCACGACACCCACCGCCACCGCGACGATCGCCGGCCGCGCCTGGCGGCTGCTCGACAACGTCCACGTCGTCAAGGCCACCCCGCAGGAGGTCGAGTTCTGGACGGGCGACGACAAGGGCAACAAGGGCGACCGCGACTTCCACTTCCAGATCATCGAGCGAGCCCAGCAAAGGCCGGCCTGAGTGAGCCGTGCGCGCCGACCCGCGCACGGCCCGGACTGGACTGGACTGGAGCCGCGTTGGCTGCGGACGGGACGCGACGGCGGTTCCCGGAAGGGCCCCAGCTCGGCGTTTCCGTCGGCGTCGAGGAGACGCGTTTCACCGTTTCCGGTGCCGCCGAGGACGTCGCCGCCTGCTTGACGGCCCTGTGTGGGGCTCTGTCGGATCCTCCCACCGAACGTATTGAGGAGGTGGCATGTGCCCTCCGCCACCAGAGCAATGAGAGCGTCGACTCGCGGGCTGTCGCCGCGCTGAACGCTCGCTACGGATCGCATGCCGCCGGTCTGGAGTGCGGTGAGCACAGTTGGCACCAGTCCGGCGACCGCCGGCATGGTCCTCGCGCACGCTGCCGCCTTCTTCACGCGGAGCAACGCCGTCCTGACCTCCACCGGGCCCGACGCCGCCGGTCTGCGGCTCCCGCTCCCACCCCCCAAGGCGAACGCCCACGCCGCACCGCGCCCTGCGGCTCGCTACCCGCGCGCCTCCTGGACTCACCGGACCATCGACGGCGTAGCCCTGTCCGTCGAGGCGCCTGTGGGTTCCGCGGCCACGGCGGTCGGCCATCGCATACTGCGGGAGCGGCCGGCCGCGGCACTGAGCCGAGGACCGGAGTCCGCTGCCGTGGTCCAGCAGGCCACGGCACTGCGCGGCAGCGGCAGAGTCGTCCGGCTCCTGCTCGCCTCGGCCGCTGCGAGTGACGTCGAGGCAGTCGCCGCGACCGTGTGGAGGGAGGCGATGCGCCTTGCCCGGCAGGAGCCCGCCTCCGACGAACTGGCCCGGCACCGTACCGAGCCGGAGGGAGCCCCGGCGCGGCTGCGCACCCTTGACGACGTGGCCCGCGGCGAGTTGTTCGGTGCCCCGTGGCTCGACGAGGGCAGTCGACACCGCGCAGTGGAGAGCGTGACACCGCGGGACGTTCGTGATGCGTGGCAGGAGGCCATGGGGCAGGCCCAGTTGGTCGTCCCGGAAGGGCGTCGTCGACGATCAGCAGGGTGATGGCGCGGTCAGTCATGGCGCACCAACGTCGCTCTCCTGGAGCTGCGCGCCGAGGATGCGGGTGGTCGTCCTCATGGACCTGCGCATGCCGGCGGGGAGCGGGGTGGAGGCCATCGCCGAGCTCACCCGGCGCGGGGCCCGCGCCAAGGTCCTCGTCCTCACGACGTACGACACGGACTCCGACACGATCCCCGCGATCGAAGCCGGCGCGACCGGTTACCTGCTCAAGGAACGCCCCGCGAGGAGCTGTTCGCGGCGGTCCGCGCCGCCGCCGAGGGGCGCGCCGTGCTGTCGCCCGCGGTCGCCTCCCGCCTCGTGTCCGCCGCCCGGCCGCGCCCGCGGCCGACACGTTGTCGGCCCGCGAGCGCGAGGTACTGGAACTGGTCGCCAAGGGCACCCCCAACCGCGAGATAGCCCGCGAACTCTTCATCAGCGAGGCGACGGTCAAGACCCATCTCACCCACCTGTACGCCAAGTTGGGTGTGAAGGACCGGGCGGCCGCGGTGCCCGTGGGCTACGACCGGGGCATCCTCGGCTGATCCGAGGCGGCTCGTGCCGACGTATCACCCACGGTGATCCACGGCACGAGGTCGATTCGACGCCGGGCTCCATGGCCTGGCGACATGGGTCAGTTCGCACCTCCCGTTCGTGCAGGACCGGCGCAGCCGCCCGGCCGAGACGGTCTCCACCAGGCCGATCGCCCAGCACATCGGGCAGCCGCGCAGCGCGATCAGGCCGACCGGGGCGAGCAGCAGGCTCACCGGCCCGGTGACCGGCAGCAGGGCCAGGGACCCGGCGAGCGCGCCGAACCCGACGGCGCCGCGGGCCAGATGGCGCGGGACGGTGGCGCTGGCGAAACCGCCACGCGGCGGCGCGTCGCGTGCGCCGGCGGTGCCGGGTGTGGAACGGGGCGTGACGGGGTGTGTCGTCGTGGTCGGGTCAGGTGTCATGGTCGGTTCCCCTCGTTCCGGCCGGTTCTTCGCGCAGCGCCTCGCGTACCGCCGAACGCGCCCGGTGCAGGCGTGACTTCATCGCGGCGGTGCTCAGCCCGAGCCGGTCGGCGACGGTGCGGCCGGGCAGGCCCTGGATGTCCCGCATGACCAGCACCTGCCGCTGGTCGTCGGGCAGGGCGGCGACGGCGGCCGCGACGCGCTCGGCTTCCAGGCGCAGCAGGACGTCCTCCTCTGCGGACGGCGCGGTGCCGCCGAACGCTTCGACCGGGCCGGGCGTGCCGAGCGGGCCGGGCTGTTCGGCCGGTCGGCGGTGGAGCAGGGCGCGGGTGCGGCGCAGGCACTCGTTGCGGACGATCCGGAACATCCACGACGCCAGCGCCCCGGAGGCGCGCAGCATACCGATCTTGCGGTAGAGGATGATCAGCGCTTCCTGCGCGGCGTCCTCCGCGTCCTGGGGTGTGGCGCACAGCGTGTGCGCGAACCGGTGCACATGCGGATAGGAGTCGTACACCAGCGCGGTGAGCGCCTCGACGTCGCCTCGTTGCGCCGCGGCGACCAGGGTCGCGCCGGGCCAGGAGTGGTCAGCCACGCTGACGCCTCCTGCGACGCAGCAGCGTGACGGTGCACGCGCACAGCAGCAGCGCGGCGGCCGCGACGGCGATGACGACGGCGGTCATGGTGTCCTCCCGTTTGGGGTGTGGGGCGGACGTGGTCGTCCGCACGTCTATGAGAGGCACGGCGGGCACGAAAGGATTCAGCCCCGGTTTCCGCGGGCCGGCACTCGCCCGACGGTCCGGCGATCACGCGGCCTCAGCGGCGCGTCGGCTGCGAGCGTTCCACGCGGTCCAGGTCACCGGCGAGCAGGTCGCGGTGGCTGATGGTGAAGTCTCCGTTGGGCAGGGTCTGCCCTCGGCCGTAGTACCGGCCCACGACCTCGGCGGGGAGGAACGCGCGCAGGCTGTGGCGCATGCCGCCGGGGTAGTCGACGGGTGCGCCCCAGCCGGCAGGGGCCTGGTCGGTGGAGAGCAGGACCCAGTGGTCCACGGGCACGGCCGTGTCGAGGTCCGGTGCCGCGCCGGTGTGGCCGTCCAGGGCCGGCACGGTCAGGCGGTCGGGGTCGAGGGGCGGGTACCACAGCAGCAGGGGCTTGGCTTGTCTCGCGTCGGCGTTGTCGAAGCAGCACAGCGCGATGGTGTGGTCGGGGAAGTGGTCGGCGTAGAAGCGCAGGAGGTCCGGGTCGACGTTCGGGCGCCGGTGGGGCGGCACCTGCCACAGTGCGGCGGGAATCGCGGTGGGGTCGGCGGCGAGGAGCACCGTGTAGACGTCGTGGTCGAAGACCTGGACGGGCTGCGGTTCCGCACTCATCCACGCGATGTCCTCGGCTCCGGCGGCGACGGGTTCGACGGCGGCGACCATGCGCTGCAGGACGTCGCCGGCGCGTCCGGTGGGGAGGAAGTGCCTTGGGGTGAGCTGCCTCGTGGGCAGGTGCAGGAGCATGGCGTTCGGGCCGTCCGCCAGGTTGGCCGCGGTGTTCTGGTAGCCCAGCACGTGGATGAGACCGTGCACCGGGTGGTCTTGCCGTCCGCAGTACACGATCGTGCCGGAGAACGCGGCCTCACCTGTCGAGATGCACATGGCGGCAACGTACCGCCCCTGTCGGGCGGGGAGCCGAGGGGGTTCGCCCGCCCGGGACCGCCGCTCCGCAGCACGCGTCGTCCGGTCACGACGTCCTGGTGGAGTCAATCACGCAGCCCCACTGCCGCTCTTGCCGCCGCCACGAATGCGGCGATCGCCGGATGACTGCCGCCGCCCGCGCGGAAGGCGACCTTCGAGCGGCGGAACAACGGCAGCTCGGTCAGCACCACGCCCGCGGGGCTTTGCGCAGTGGCCGTCTCCGGTACGAGTCCGGCCCCTTGCCCGGTGGCGGCCAGGGCCAGCACGGTGCGGAAATCGTTGACCTGATGACGGATTCTCGGCTGGAAACCGGCAGCCTGGCAGGCGCGTACGGCCATCGCGTGACCGGTCGTGCCGTCCCGTGCGGTGATCCACGGGACCTCGGCGCAGGGTCCGAGCAGTTCCGCGAGGGTGTCGCCGCGGCTGGAGGGCTTGGTCTCGGTGTCGGTGACGAGGTACATCGGCTCGTCCAGCAGGGGCACTTCGTCCACCGAGGGGTCCGGTGACGCGGGTACGAAGTCGTAGTCGTGGACGAGGGCCACGTCGAGTTCCCCGGCTCGCAGGCCGTCGGATACGCGGGCGGAGTCGATCTCCTGCACCATCGGTTCCAGTGCGGGGTGCCGTCGGGCCAGCTCGGCCAGCGCGGTCGGCACGATGGTGTGCCCGGCGGAGGGGAAGGTCCCGATGCGCAGCGGCCCGCCGATGCCCTCGCGCGTGCCGGCGAGTTCGGCGACCGCCAGCTCCAGGCGTTGCAGCACGGCGTCGGCGTGGGCGACGAGGGACCGGCCCGCCGGCGTGAGCATCACCCGCCGGCCGCTGCGTTCCAGCAAGGCCACGCCTGCCTCGCGTTCCAGCACACCCAGTTGCTGGGAGACGGCGGAGGCGGTGAAGGTCAGCGCCTCGGCCACGGCCGCGATCGTGCCCCGCCGGTCCAGTTCGCGCAGCAGGTAGAGACGACGGACATCAAGCATAAGCTGAGCTTACGCATGGACGCAGAAATCAGAAATGGATCTACCGGGTCTGTGTGGGTCAGGGTTGGAGCATGAAGCCCAACCCGATCTTCGACGGCCTGTACGTCCCCCTGGTGACTCCGTTCACCGACGACCTGAGCCTGGCCCCCGACGCGCTGGCCCGGCTCGCCGACGAGGCGCTGGCGGCCGGCGCCTCAGGGCTCGTCGCTCTCGGCACGACCGCCGAATCCGCCTCGTTGACCGCGGAGGAGAAGCAGACCGTGGTGCGCATCTGCTCGGCCGCCTGCCGAGCACACGGCGCCCCGCTGATCGTCGGGGTCGGCACCAATGACACCGCCACCGCCATCGAGTCGCTGCGCGAACTCGCGGCCACCGGGGTCGCCGCCGCGGCGCTGGTTCCCGCGCCGCCCTACGTCCGGCCCGGGGAAGCCGGGACACTCGCGCACTTCACCGCGCTGGCCGAGCACGGCGGCATGCCGCTGATCGTGTACGACATCCCCTACCGCACCGGGCAGACCCTGAGCGCCGGCACGATCACCGCACTCGGCCACCTGCCAGGGATCGTCGGCATCAAGCACGCGACCGGCGGGATCGACGCGACCACCGTGGAGTTGCTCGACTCCCCCGCGCCCGGCTTCGCCGTGCTCGGCGGCGACGACGTCGTACTCTCACCGCTCGTCGCGGCGGGCGCCCACGGTGGAATCGTCGCCTCGGCCAACGTCCGCACCGCCGACTACGCCGAACTGATCTCCCTGTGGCATCGCGGCTCCGCCGCACCCGCCCGCAGGCTCGGCGCCGAACTGGCCCGGCTGTCCGCCGCACTCTTCGCCGAGCCGAACCCGACCGTGATCAAGGGTGTGCTGCACGCTCAGGGACGCGTTCCGAGCCCGGCGGTCCGGCTGCCGTTGCTGGCCGCCGCACCCGGTTCGGTCCGCCGCGCGGCGCTCCTGGCCGACAGCCGTGAACGCGTCGGCGCCCCGGTGTGACATCGGAGCGAGGAGCGCCTGCGACTGGGGTCGTCGTGGCGTGGCCCACGTCCAGGGCTTGTCCGGCAGTCTCGGGCGCCGTACCGGCCGACTACGACGCTCAGTCCGTGTCCGGCAAGAGGAGCCAGACCTCGGAGAACGCGAGGCCGTGCTCGTGGGTAACCTCCCCGCACGGGCAGCCCAGCGTGATCAGGCGCCAGTCGCAGGCGACCGTCCACGGACCGGTCGTACCGCCGCACGCCGGGCAGCCGAAGGTCTCGGCCGTCCACACTCCGGGGGCGGGTCCGCCGTAGCGACGGAACCTGCCCGCGTACAAGGCCTGCCAGGGCACGGCCTGGGGCGTGCGTGGGGCGGTCCCGGGCGGGCACGGATCCGCCAGGGCCGTGAACAGGTCGATCAGCTCGGGGAGCAGGGCCTCGCCCGCTTCGGTCGGCGGCAGCGCCATGCCGCCCGAGGGGGGCTGGTGCCAGGTCCCGTATCGCGGGGCTGCCGCCGCGGCAGGTGGGTTCGGATGGGCGTGCCAGGGCAGGAGGGCGCGAGCGACGGCGGCCAGGAGAGCAGCGGTGGGCGGGCTCACGACTCCCGCGTCGAGGTGATGCAGGGTGGTGCGCAGGATGCGTTGGAGCCGTCGGTCCCGGTCCGTGGCCGACGTCCGTGCCGTCGCGGCCCGCCGGGTCGGGAGCGGGGCGGTGAGGCGGGCCAGGACGGCCGCCGCCGCCTCGGCGTCCGATGCGGCGGGCCGCCATTCGCCGACGGTCAGGAGCTGCCGGGCCCGCTCGGACTCCCTGGTGAGGGCACGTGTCAGCAGCGGACGGGCGCCGAGGGCTGCCATCGGCATGGGGATGCGCTGTCCACTCGTCATGGGTCGCCAGGAACTAGGACAGTGGCCGGCCGTCAAGGCCCATCCGGCTGACGCCTCGGGGCGAGAACGTCATCGGGCCTATCCAGCCGTGGCGGACGAGGGCGATCTGGGACGGCAACGGTGTCACAGGATCTAGGGCCCTCCCCCGCGACCAGTTCCGGAACAGTCCCTCGGTGGTCTCGACAGCGGACACCACCATGGTCACCTTCAGCCCTCCGTCGCTCCAGGTGTTCCACAGCGCCCAGCCCTCAGGCCTCGGTTCGACGCCGATGCGCGCGCATACCTCCTCGTACTCCTCCTCCACCCCGGCCGGCATGGCGCCGGGCTTCAGCACCGAGGCTCCGACCAGCCGGACCAGAGGCCGGTCCTCCTCCAGGCAGCCGTCCCCTTCGAAGTGGTAGTGGCGCAGGGCCCGGGCAAGTGCGTTCACACTGCGTCGGAGGGGTGTCGCGTCTTCCGGGTCCTCACCGTACGAGAGCCATCCTTCGCTCGCTGCCTGCGTCTTGACGCGGTTGGCGAGGCGTTCGATCTCCCGGAGGTAGTCCGGATCGCTGAGCTGTGGGGAAGTCATGACCCGAAGTCTCACACCAGGCCGGGCCACACCGACACGCGAGCTGACCATCGCGGCTGGCGAGCGAGTTGATCTCTGTTTGGGCAAGACGCGCATGTCTGCGCGGAGCGGGTGCGAAGGTCGTCGGCATGGCGCTGCGACCTGTTCAGGTGAACATAAAGGCTCTCGATGCCCCGGCGGTCGGCCGGTTCTGGGCGGGGGCACTCGGCTGGAGTGCTTACAGCCCCGGCGTGACCACCTATGTCGGACCCGCGGGCGGCCTCGTATGGCCGGACCCGGTCGCCGTCTGCGTCGACGTCGTTCCCGTCCCGGAAGCCAAGACGGCGACCAAGAACCGTGTGCGCCTCGATCTCGCCACGACCTCTGCGGCCCATCGGGCGGAGTTGATCGCGCGCGTGCGGGCTCTCGGCGCGACGCCCGCCGATGTGGGCCAGGGCGACGTGCCGTGGACGGTCCTCGCCGATCCGGAGGGCAACGAGTTCTGCGTGCTGGAACCCCGGGAGATCTACCGGGACACCGGGCCGATCGCACGGGTGGTGGTGGACTGCGCGGATCCCCGTGCCATGGGCCGGTTCTGGGGCGAGGCGATCGACTGGACCCTGCACGAGGTGACCGACGATCACGCGGTGTTGCGCTCCGCCAAGGGTGTCGGCCCCTACCTCGAATTTCTCCGCACGCCCGGCCTGAAGACCGTGCCGGACCGCGTCCATCTCGACCTGCTGCCCTACCCGGGTGACGACAAGGAGGCGGAGGTGGCCCGGCTGCGGGCTCTCGGCGCCACCGACCTCGACCTCGGCCAGGGCGACGTCCCGTGGACGGTCCTCGCCGACCCGGAGGGCCACGAGTTCTGCGTGCTCGCCCTGTCCTGACCCGGAGGCTTGGCGACACCCCGACACCCCGACACCCCGACACCCCGACACGTCGGGATCGTCCGGCCGCTACCCCCGCGGTCGGCACGTGAGCAAGTCGCCGATCGTTGCGATGCCTTCGGTGATGGTCCGCTCGCCCACGTTGCCGAAGCCGAGGACGAGTTGGGCGGGTGCGTCGATGTGTGAGGCGCGGCAGCCGCTCATGCCGTAGAGGCCGACGGAGCGTTCACGGGCGGCGGTGATGACGTGGTGCTCGTCGGTACCGGCGGGCAGGTGGGCGACGGCGTGGAAGCCGGCCGCTAGGCCGGTGACCGTCACCCCCGGGGCGTGGGTGGCCAGCGCGTCGATCAGAGCGGTGCGGCGTGCCGTGTAGGTGGCACGGCTGCGGCGCAGGTGCCGGTCGAAGCGTCCTGATTCGATGAGCCGCGCCAGGGCCAGCTGGTCCAGCGTGGGCGAACCGCGGTCGCTGACCTGCTTGTGCCGGGCGACCGGTTCGACGAGACCGGGTGGGCACAACAGCCGGCCGATGCGCAGGGCGGGGGCGAGTGACTTGCTGACCGTGCCTATGGAGATCACCCGGTCCGGGGCGAGGCCCTGACGGTGGTCGCGGGCGGCGCGTTGACCGCGTCACTCATCCCCGCCGAGCGTCGTGGCGAAGGGCTGGCGCTGGTCGGCGTGGTGAGCGGGGTGCCGTCGTTGGTGGCTCTGCCGCTGGGGGTGTGGCTGGCCGCGCACACCGGCTGCGGGGTGGTGTGCGCGGCGGCGGCCGTGGCCGCGCTGGCGGCGGTCCTCTCGGTGCCCGGTCTGCCCGACCGCGTCGGGGACTCCGGGCGTGCCGTCGGCGTCGTCGAGGGCCTGCGCATGTCCCGACTGGTGCGGCCGGCCGTGGTGTTCGCGGTCACCGCCGTGGCCGCGGGCATCGTCGTCACCTTCCTGCCGCTCGCGGTACCGGCCTCGGCCACGGGTCTGGTCACCGTGGCCCTGTTCGTGCAGCCCGCGGCCGCCACGCCGACCCGCTGGCTCGCGGGGCGGCACGGCGACCGGCACGGCCCCCGCCCGTCTCGTCCTTCCCAGCCTGCTGTTGTCGGCCACCGGCACGCTGCTGATGGCGCTGACGAGCAGCCCGGTCGTCGTCGTCATCGCGGTCGCCGTGTTCGGCTTCGGATTCGGGGTCACCCAGAACGCCACGCTGACGCTGATGTATTCACGGGTTCCCGCCGCCGGCCACGGCACCGTCAGCGCTTTGTGGAACTTCGCCCACGACGTCGGCATGGGCGTCGGCGCCGTCGCCTTCGGCTGGCTCGCGGCGGGGACCGGCTACCCCTGGGCCTTCGCTCTGACGGGCGCCGCGATGCTCACCGCCCTCGCCCCGGCCTGGCGCGACCGCCGCACCGGCGAGGGGAAGCGCCGGGGCAGCTGAGTGTGCGCGTCGGGTCCCCGGCAGGCGGCGCCCAACAGTCCCGTAACGGGTCGGCCGTTCAGAGGTGGAGTTGCCGTTCCATCCAGTCCGCCGCGGCCCGTCGGAACAGTCGCCGGTTGTCCGCGCGGAGGAAGTCGTGGCCCTCGTCGCGCAGGGTCAAAAGTTCCGCGGGCACGCCCCGTTCGCGGGCGGCCCGTACGAACTGCTCGGACTCCCCCGGCGGCACGTTGGTGTCGTGTTCGCCGTGCACGGCGAGCAGCGGGACACGCAGGGCGTCGATGCGGCTCATCGGTGACAGGGCTCGCAGCAGGTCCCGGTCGTGCTCCGGGTGGCCGTACTTGTGCGCCGCCGACTCCGCGATCCAGGGCTCCGTACCGGCGAAGAAGGTCAGGAAGTCCGACATGCCGCAGACGGCGACCCCGGTGCGGAACAGATCCGGGTGCCACACCAGGGAGGCGAACGTCAGATAGCCGCCGTACGAGCGCCCCATGACCGCGAGCCGCGTCGGATCGGCGGGGCCCGCCGTGACCGCGTGGGCCGCGCAGTCCGCCACGTCCTCGATCGCCGCGAAACGGCCCGCGCCCAGGTCGGCGTCGACGAAGGAGCGGCCGTGTCCCAGGGAGCCGCGGACGTCGGGGGCGAAGATGTCCAGGCCCCGCCCGACCAGCTCGTGGTAGAGCGGGTGGAACACAGGGCGCTCCTGTTCCTCGGGGCCGCCGTGCAGGTGGATGACACAGGGTGCCGGTTCGTCGGGGGCGCGGCCCGGAGCCCTGTAGTACCAGCCGCTCAGTGGCAGGCCGTCCCGGGCGGTGAGGCGCAGCGGGACGGGGCGCACCGGCGGGCGGCCCGGCGGGACGGCGTCCTCGTCCTGGGAGGACCAGGGGGTGCGGAGCAGGGACACGCCTTCGGGGGCCCACCAGATTCCCGGCCGGCGCTGTGACCCGGACAGCGCGAGCAGCAGGCGCCCGGTGCCGGCGGCCGTCACGCGTGTGACGACTTCGTGCGGCAGGGGGAGGGGCCGTGCGGGGCCCGTTCGGTCGGGGGCCTGCCCGGTCGGGAAGGTTTCGACGAGTTCCAGCTCGCTCGCGCCCTGCACGTTCCACGCCAGGGCGGCCGTGCGGCCGTCCTGGGCCAGCGCCAGCAGTTCGAGGTCGGTGTTCTCGCGTTCCGCCACGACGGACACGCCGTGGGGCATGCCGTCGGCGTCCAGGGCGACCGCGAAGAGCGCCGCGTACTCGCGGTCGGCGTTGCTGCGCAGCCACAGTGTCCGCCCGTCGGGGGAGAACCGGCCGATCCACGGGTCGCCGTCGGCGACCGGCATGGCGAAGGTGGTCGCCGAGTCCGCGGTGCGCCGGACGACCGCCTCCCGCCGTCCGCGCGGTCCCCTGCGCAGCAGCACGAGACCGCCGTCGTGGCTGAGGTCGCAGGCACGCAGGGAGGCGGCGTGTGTCTCGGTGGTGAGCAGGACGGGGGACGCCAGGCCGTCGGGGTCGATGAGGTAGACCGACAGGCCTCCGTCGGGGCGGGCCGCCGGTCCGGCCGGGGCCGTCGCGGTCGCGGGTGGCCCGCCCGGCGCGGGCACCGGTGCCGCGTCGTACGCGGCGGGGCCGAGGAGCGTCGCGTGTCCGTCGCGCTCCGCCCAGCCGGCGGGCAGACGGGTGTCGGCGAGCCGGCCGTCGGCGGGGCCGAGGGCCACCGGAGCGTAACCGGCGCCGCCCCCGTACCCGGCGCTCCCTCCGTACCCGGCGCCGCCCCCGTACCCGACGCTGCCCGCGTGCCCCGCGGTGGCCGGTGCGGCGACGGTGACGGCGACGGACGAGCTGTCGTGCGCCCAGCACCCCAGATAGGCGGAACTCGCCGGATCGGCCCCGGCCAGGATGCGGCGGCCGGTGCCGTCGGGGCGTACGCACAGCACCCGTGAGTGCTCCCCGCCGCCGGGCGCGGTGGTGTACGCGATCCAGCGGCCGTCCGGCGACCAGGACACCTCTTTGACGGGATCGGGTGAGGAGTCGAGCAGCCGTACCTCGTCGCCGCCGGCGGGTCCGGCCCACAGCTGGGGAACTCCGCCGCGGTCGCAGATGAAGGCGGCCTCGGCGCCGTCGGCGTCGGCGGAGGGGTACCAGCAGCCGTGGGCGCGCAGCCGGGTGACGGCGTCTCGCGGGCCACCCGCCTCGGGCAGCGCCACCGGCGCGGGCGCGGCGGCGCCGGCAGCACCGAGCGCGTCCCCCGTGCGGCTGTCCGTGCGCTGCGCGGGGGCCGTACCTACGGTCCGTGGCGGGGTGAGGACGGGCGACGGGCCTTGCACCGTCGCGCGCGTGCCCCGGTCGTCGGTCACTTGACTCCGTGGGTCTGCAGCCATATCTCCAGCAAAGCCATCTGCCACAGGGCGTTCGCGCCTCGCCTGGTCCGGTGCTCGTCGGGGGCGGCGAGGAGCTCGGCCACGTATGGTTCCTGGAACAGTCCGCGTCGCTTCGCCTCGGGTGCCTCCAGTGCCTCGCGCACCCGTGCCAGGACGGGACCCGCCATGTGCCGGACGGCCGGCACCGGGAAGTATCCCTTGGGCCGGTCGACGACCTCCAGGGGCAGGAGCTTGCGGCCCGCCTCCTTCAGCACGCCCTTGCCGCCGTCGGCCAGTTTGAGTTCCGGCGGGCAGGCCGCCGCCAGCTCCACGAGTTCGTGGTCGAGGAAGGGCACCCGGGCCTCCAGACCCCAGGCCATGGTCATGTTGTCGACGCGCTTGACGGGGTCGTCGACGAGCATGACGTGCGTGTCCAGCCGAAGCGCCGCGTCCAGCGCGGTGTCCGCTCCCGGTACCGCCATGTGATCGCGGACGAAGCGTCCCGAGACGTCGTCGGGGGGCAGCATGTCCGGCTGCAGGATCCGGGCGAGGTCGGCGTGCGGACGGTCGAAGTACGTCTCGGCGTAGCGTTCCGCCGCACCCTCGCGGGAGACGTCCGCCAGCCGCGGGTACCAGTGGTAGCCGGCGAAGATCTCGTCGGCGCCCTGTCCGCTCTGTACGACCTTCACCTCCTTGGACACCTGCTCGGACAGCAGGTGGAAGGCGACCACGTCGTGGCTGATCATCGGCTCGCTCATCGCCGCGACCGCCGCGTCCAGCGCGCCGGAGACCCGGGTGGAGGGGATCATCAGCCGGCGGTGATCGGTGTCGAACTCGCGGGCGACCAGGTCGGAGTACTGGAACTCGTCGCCCTTCTCGCCGCCCTCCGCCTCGAACCCGACGCTGAACGTCATCAGGTCCCGCTGTCCCTCGTCGGCGAGCAGCGCGACGATGAGGCTGGAGTCGAGGCCGCCGGAGAGCAGGACACCGACCGGTACGTCGGACACCATGCGGCGGCGCACGGCCGTGCGCAGCGCGTCCAGCACCGCGTCGCGCCATTCGTCCGCGCCGATGTCGGCGTACTCGGGCCGGCGCGTGTACGACGGCTGCCAGTAGCGGTGGTCCCGGTGGGTGCCGTCCGGTTCGACGACCCGCACGGTGGCCGGGGGCAGCTTGCGCACCCCGTTGAGGACGGTGCGCGGGGCGGCGACCGTGGCGTGCCAGCTCAGGTACTGGTGGAGGGCGACCGGGTCGAGTGAGGTGTCCACGTCTCCGGTGGCGAGGAGGGCCGGCAGGGTGGATGCGAACCGCAGCCGGTCCGGTGTCCGCGCCAGGTACAGGGGCTTGATCCCGAGCCGGTCCCGGGCGAGGACGACACGACCGGTCCGGTGCTCGGCGATCGCGAAGGCGAACATGCCGCGGAAGTGGTCGACGCAGTCGGTTCCCCACTCCAGGTAGGCGTTGAGCACCACCTCGGTGTCCGACGTGGACTGGAAGCGGTGTCCGAGGCCCCGCAGCTCTTCCCGCAGCTCCGGATAGTTGTACACGCAGCCGTTGAAGACGCCGGTGACCTCTCCGCGGGCGTCCGTCATCGGCTGGGCTCCCCGGTCCGACAGATCGATGATCTTCAGTCGCCGGTGTCCCAGCGCGACCGCGCCCCGCGTCCAGGCGCCCTGCCCGTCGGGCCCGCGGGCGGCAAGCTGATCGGCCATGCGTTCGACGGCGGCGAGGTCGGGCCGCCGGCCGTCGAAGCGGATCTCCCCGCTCAGACCGCACATGACGCCTCACCTCCCTCACGCGCTCCGGGCTCGACGTGCCGGGACGGGAGTGCCGGCGCGCGTCCTCGAATGAGGTCCTGGGTGGTGCCGCGAGACATTGACAAAACCTTTCTGCGCAGGGACAGGACACATGTCGGACGGTGGTCACCGCGGTGCCGCCCGGCGGCCGAACCCCCGTCGACGCGACGCGTCGGCGTTGCGGTACCCGCGACCGGCCGCATCACATCCACCAGATGTCAGGGGCCCATGACTTTCCGCGCCCCACGGCCGGCGGACGAGCGCGATCCCCCGGGGACGACGGCCGGGGTGAGTCCGCGGCCCGGCGCCGCCGTCCTGCGCTGGGCGCGTTCGCCGCGGGTCTCGGCGATCAGCATGTCGACACAGCCCAGCAGGTCCTCCCGCTGGGCGGCCCGGCGCATCCGCCGGGCCGCGCTCCCGTCGGCGAGCGCCATCTCCGTCAGCGCCCGCACGGTCTCCCAGTCCCCGTGGGCCTCGAGCGCGCGCCGCAGCCGGACGAGCAGTTTCCGTACGACCTGGCGCGCGGGCGCCTCCCGGTGGGTCTCGGGATCCACGAGTGTGCCTTCGAGCCCTGAACGGGCGGCACGCCACGACGCGCCCCGCAGCCACTCGTGCCGGCCCCCGCAGCGCGGGGCACCGCGCACGCGAAGCCGTTCCCCGGCCTCGGTCACGAGGGCGCGGAAGAGTCCGGCGACGAGCACGACGGTCTCCACGCGCGGGCAGGCATCGCAGATGCGCAGTTCCAGCGTGGGCAGGTGGTCGGAGGGACGGACGTCGTAGTAGATCATCCCCGGGTCGCTGATGATCCCGGCCCGCACGAAGTCGTCCACCGCCGCGTCGTACTCGTCCGCGCCGGAGAAGCAGCCGACCGGCCCCGCGGTGGGCCAGCGCTGCCACAGCAGGGAGCGCCAGCTGGCGTACCCCGTGTCGGCGCCCTGCCAGAACGGTGAGCTGGCCGAGATCGCCAGGAGCACCGGCAGCCAGGGCGAGACCTCGCACATGACGCGTACCGCGGTGTCGCGGTCGGGCACGTCCACGTGGACCTGGGCACCGCAGATGAGCTGCTCGTCGGCGACCCGGCGGTACTCCTCGGTCATGTGGCGATAGCGCGCGTCGGCGGTGGGGTCGGCCGAGACCCCGGGGGCCAGCGGGGCCGTACCGGCGGCCACCACGGCCAGCCCCAGCGAGGAGGCGGCCGCGTCCAGCCGCCGTCTGGCGCCGGTGAGGTCCGCGTACAGGCTGTGCAGGGACGCGTGCACTCCGCTGTTCGATTCCACCGTGGACTGGTGCAGCTCGGTTGTGAAAGCCCGCTGGGGCAGCCGTCGCAGGATCGCGTCGGCGCGGGGTACGAGCACTCCGCTCTCGACCTCCAGGACGTGGAACTCTTCCTCCACCCCGATACGAACGGTCACGGTCACTCCAAAGGGTCCGGAGCGCCTGCCCCGAGGGGACCCGGACTGCACGGATGCGGCGCTGTGGTGTGCTCTGAGTTCCCAGACCACGGACACGTAAGCCCCCGCACCGCGTGACCTGGCACGTCGGGGCGGGGCCGGAGCGGCGGGCGGGGCTTTACGGCCCGGCGTTCTCCCGGGGCTTCACCCCGGACACCCCGTAGAGGATCTTGGTGAACGTGCCGCTGCGCATGCGTACGTCGTAGCCGCGTCCCAGGGACCAGGAGACCAGGTCCCGGACGTGGGGCACGACGCCGAACACGTCGACGGGGACACCGTGGGCCGCGCACGCCTCGACGAGCCGGTGGGGGGCGATGAAGAAGCGGTGGTCGTGGGTGCCCTTGGGCGCGGCCCAGGTCAGGGGCAGGCCCTCGCCCAGGGTGATGACCGCGAGCCGCGCCAGGAAGGTGTCCGAGGTGGTGTCGATCACGAGGGTGCCGCCGGGCTTGAGCAGGCGGCAGCACTCGGCGACCACGTCGAAGGGGCGCGCGACGTGCTCCAGGCGGTACCCGGCCACCACGACGTCGGGACAGCCGTCGGGCAGCGGGATGTCGTGGATGTCCTGGATCAGGACCTCGTCGACGCTGTGCCGCAGGGCCACCTCCGCGCTCTTGGTGGACACGTCCACGCCGACGTGGCGGTAGCCCTTGTCCCGGATGGGCCGGCTGGGCACGCGCATGCTGGGCAACCAGGTCGGCATCCTGACCACCCTGCGGCCCCGTGACGGGCAGCCGTACTCCGTGCCGCTGTTCACCTTCGCCGACGGGCCCGACGTCATCGTCGTCGCCTCCTACCGAGGGTCGGCGGGGCACCCCAGGTGGTATCGCAATCTGCTGGCCGATCCGGACGCGGTCCTGCGGGTCGGCGACCGGGTGCGGGCCGTGCGGGCGCGCGTGCTGGAGGGGGACGAGCGGGCCGCGTCGTGGCGGCACGTCGTGCGGCGCTTCGAGGGCTACGCCGAGTACCAGCGTCGCACCACGCGGGAGATTCCCCTGGTGCGGCTGTCCCCGCGAGCGGAGCACGACTGAGGTGCCCGTCCCGACAGAACCGGTGGAACCGGTGGAACCGGTGGAACCGGTGGAACCCGCCGTCCCCTCCGCCGCCTCCGTCCGCGCCGGGCAGGCGCTGTACACGCGCTCGTTCCTGCGGGCGTACGACACCCTCGTGTACCGCGTCAACTCGCCGCTCACCTGGCGCTGTCCGAAGGACCGGCTCGTCGCGCTGTACGACCGGCACGTCTCGGGGCGGCACCTCGACATCGGCGTCGCCACCGGGGTGCTGCTGGACGAGTGCCGGTTCCCCGTGCCGGTGCCGGACCTCACGCTGATGGACCTCAACCCGCACTCGCTCGCCGCCGCGTCGCACCGCCTGCGCCGCTACGCCCCCCGGGGCCACCGAGCCGACGTGCTGCGGCCGTGGGGGGTGCCGGGCGGCCTCGTGGACTCCATCGGCATGTTCCACCTCCTGCACTGCCTGCCGGGGACGCTCCGGGACAAGGCCGTGGTCTTCGAGCACGCCCGGCAGGTGCTGCGCCCGGGCGGCACGCTGTTCGGGGCGACGATCCCCGGGACGGGCGTCCGGCACAACCGGTCGGCGCGGTGGCAGCTGGCGCTGGCCAACCGGCGCGGGATCATGAGCAACCGGCGGGACCGGCTGGAGGACCTGGACGCGGCCCTGGCGGAGGTCTTCACCGACCACGAGGTCACGGTGGTGGGGTCGGTCGCCCTGTTCCGGGCGCGCTGAACGCACGGCGACCGCCGACGCGCCCGAACGGCCCGCCGGTCGATGTCCGCCGTCCGGCTCCGCGCGGAAAATCACCCGGAGTCGCAATTCCCGGAATGGGCGGCGGGGCGCGTTCCGCACGTTCACCGTTGAAAATCGGTCGAACCCGGTCGGCACTCTGGAACGGCGCCCCGTTGTTGTCTACCGTTCTAACAACGACAGCCGCAATTCTCGATGCGATACGGCGATTCAGATCTCCCCGGGAACCGGCGGACGCGCCCCTGCCCACGGTGCGCCCGCACCCCGGGCGGCCCGAAGAGGACGACCGCGAGGGGGAATTCTGTGTCTGGGCCGAGCAGGACCGACGTGACGCACACGCTCCCGGCACCGGCGGACGACAGGCGGAATCGAGCGGAACGGGTCCGCGTGTCCGAATCACGGAATCCCGTCAGGGCCCCGGATTCCGGCGGCACCGCGCATTCCGCGGGATTCTCAGATTCCGACGACGTCATGGATTCCACAAAGCGGGAAAGCTCGGGACACGGGCACTTCCAGGACGCCTACGAGGCGGCGCGGGTCCTGTCGGGCAAATGGGTGTTCGCCGTCCTCGTCCAGCTCGCCGAGGGCCCGCGCTACCACAACGACCTGGCCCGCTCGACGGGCATGGCGGAGAACAAGCCCCTGGACCGGACCCTGCACCGCCTGGTCCACACGCGCATGGTCGACCGCACGGTCCACAACGTCGGCGGTTCCGCGCCCCGGGTGCGTTACCGGCTGACCCAGCGCGGCTACTCCGTGCTCCCGATCATCGACGAACTGGCCGGGTGGTGGCGGGCGACCGAGATGCCCGAACACTGAACGACGCCGTCGCCGGCCGGCTCGTCACCAGGCCGTCGCAGGCCACGCCTGTTCCGTGGGCGAAAGGGGGCGGCCCGCACCGGTCCGTGCCGGCCGCCTCCTTTCGCGTGTCGCGGTGGGCTCAGCGGGCGGTGCCGAAGTCCTGCGTCCAGTAGTTGCCGGGCTGGGCGAGGCCGACGCCGATCTCCTTGAACTCGCACTTCAGGATGTTGGCCTTGTGGCCCGGGCTGGACATCCAGCCGGCCATGACCTTCTCCGGGGTGGAGTAGCCGTAGGCGACGTTCTCGCCGTAGGTGCTCCAGTTGTAACCGGCGCGCGTGATCCGGTCGCCCGGGGAGGAACCGTCGGAACCCGTGTGCGACATGTTCTGGTGGGCCGCCATGTCCGCACTGTGCGCCTGCGCGGCCTTGGTCAGGGTCGCGTTCACCTTCAGCGGCGAGCAACCGGCCTTGGCACGCTCGGCGTTGACGAGTTCCACGACCTGGGCGACGGCCCCGGACGCCGTGGGGGTGGCCTGCGGGGTGCTCGGCGAGGAGGGGGGCGCCGAGGCGGGGGGCTTCGGGGTGCTGGGAGCGGTGGTGGTCTTCGGGGCACTGGGCGTGGTCGCCTCGGGCTTCGGCGCGGCGGGCGCCGGAGTGCTCGCCGAGGGGGTCGCGGTCTGCGACGGTGCCGCACTGGGCTCACTGTCGTCGCGGTGGCCCTTCCAGCGGTCGTGCCGGTCCTCGTCCTTCCACCACGCGTCGTCGGCGTCGTCCCACCGGTCGCCGGCCGCGGTCTGCGCGGCGTCGCGGAGCTGGTCTCCTTCGCTGTTCTCCCAGTCGCCGCAGGCCATGGCCACCGACGGAACGGCCACAGTGCTCACGGCGAGGGCGGCGATGGCTATTCGCCGGTTGATCCTCTTCTTACGATGCTTGCCCATGCGAGACCTCACTCGGTATTCGCGGAGCGCCCCTGGTACGGCTTGCTCTGCGCAGACTCCGCTCCTGAGCTGCGGAGACGTCCTGCGGACCGCCATTCTTAGGAGGCCCGCGTCGGCAGGGCAAAGAGCCTCTCGTACTACCTCGCCTCGTAGCGCCGGCCACCCTTGCCAGGCGCGTGGCGGTGTGCTGGGGCGGCGTTCGCGGGCACGCCGCTTTTCCGGCACCCCGTCAGAAACCTTGCAGTAGCGAACAACGGGCGAAGATGCCGGGTGCGCGCCACGCCTGTCGGATCTGACGCGAACTACGTCGGCATCAAATCGGACAAGTCTCTTATGTCGCCACGACGGCATCTACTATCCGGCAGGGTCATTACCTTGACCCCGTGTGACGGATGTCACGGAACCGTTTCCTCCGCTTCCGGATCGGGGGCCTGGAGCGGTTGCCGCGCGCCCGGCCACGGGCCGACCCGGTCCGGCTCTTCGAGGCCTCGGCTCACGGCGTGCCGACGGCCATGACCGCGACCAGCACGGTGCTGTCGCCGAACTGCCAGACCGGCGCGACGTGGCTGAAGCCCGCCCGGCGCAGCAGCTCGGCGTGGCGGCGCACCGTCACGCGTTCGTCGCCACCGGTCGCCCCATGGGCCGGCCGACGCCGTTCGCGCTCGTCGAAGAGGCCGGCGAGTTCCGGGTCCCGGGACGCGGCGTCCCACCAGGACCGCCAGTCCTCCCGGGGGTGGCCGCCGGTGCGCTGCGCCCGGCGACGGCCCACATGGGCGGTGAGGTCCGAGCACGGTGCCGCGTCCGGCGGGAAGTGGTCGCCGTTGACGAGGACGCCGCCGGGGCGGAGCAGGGACGCGAGGCCGCGGTACGTGCGGAGCAGGGCCGGCTCGGGCAGGTAGTGCAGGGCGGTCGTCGAGACGGCGGCGTCCAGGGGGCGCTCCAGTCCGAGGGCGTCGGTCCAGCCCTCCTCCCCGATGACGGTGTCGACGAAACGTGCGGCGTCGGCGTAGTGGGTGCGCCCCAGTTCGAGCAGCAGGGGGTCCAGGTCGGCGGCGACGATCTCGGCGTCCGGGAAACGCGTGGCGAGCCTGGCGGCCAGGGAGCCGGGGCCGCACCCCAGGTCGAGCAGGAGCGGCCGGGCGCGGCCGGCCGTGGCGTGCTCGACGACGTCCGCGATCACGGTGAACCGCTCCTCGCGGTCCACCGCGTACCGCTCCTGCTGGCGTTCCCAGCGCTCCACCCACGCCCTGGCCGTCGCCATGCTCACGCCCATCGCCTGCGCCACCTCATCCGTCTCTCGTGCGTTCGTGGGGCTCAGACGAATCTACAGGTGGAAACGGTTATCAGTTGCCCTTCACGTCAAGGAGGCGAGGACTGTCAGCAGGCGATCGATCTCATCCACGGTGTTGTACACATGCAAACTCACTCGTACCGACCCGGCCCGTTCGTCGGCGCCGGCCTGGCAGAGGCTGTCGGCCCGCACCATGAAGCCGTGGCTGAAGAGGATGAAGCCCAGGTCGTCGGAGGGGATGTCGCGGTGCCGGAAGGTGACGATGCCCTGCCTGCGCTGCGATTCCGGGAGCGCGGAATCGGCCGCCAGGCTGGCGGGACAGCCGAGGATCTCGTACGGGCCGAGGTGCCGCAGCCGGTCGGTCAGCCGGGTGGTGAGAGCGGCCGTCCAGCGCGCGATCCGCTCCGGTCCGGCCGCGTCGAGCCAGTCGAGCGCGGCCCGGAGGGACACGATGCCCACCGTGTTGGGCGTGCCCTGCCAGCCTCCGGGCCGGAACTCGGGCCCCCGCGCGTTACGTGCCCAGACCGCCCCCGAGCCGGGCAGGGCCATCGCCTTGTGCCCGGAGAAGACCACGAAGTCGACGTCCAGCGACGGATCGTCGAGGCGGACGGGCAGGTGGCCGACGCTCTGCGCCGCGTCCAGGCAGATCGGCACGTCCGGGCCGACCGCCGCGCGGATGCGGTGCACGTTCATGTCGCCGCCGTAGACATGGTGGACGTGGGTCGCGGCCACGAAGCGGGTCCGGGGACCGACGGCCTCACCGAGGGCCCGGTGGTCGTAGTCGCCGGAGGCCGCCTGGTACGGCATCGCGCGCACGCGGACGCCGATGCCGCGTTCGGCCAGCAGCCGCCGGACCTCCAGCCAGGGGTCCAGATTGGCCCGGTGGTCGGCGTACGGCACGAGGATCTCGTCCCCGTCGTCCAGGTACGGGACGAGCCAGTCGCGGGCGACGGTGCGCAGGCCCTCGGTGGTGCCGCTGGTGAAGTGGACTCCGGAGCGGTCCGGCCGGGGATCGCGAAGGAACTCCTTGACCCGTTCCCGGGTCGATTCCACCAGCTCCGTGGTCCGGTTGGCCCAGGGGTAGGTCCCCCGGCCCGCGTTGGCGTTCGACGTCGTGAGATAGGTCTGGACGGCGTCCAGTACGGCGCGCGGCTTCTGGGACGTCGCCGCGCTGTCGAGATACGCCAGTTCGGGATGGGCTTCGACGATCGGGAACTGCTCCCTCAGCTCCCGCTGCCAGAGCAGGTCCTTGTCCCCGTCCGTCCCGGGAAGCGGCTGCGCGGCGCTCACTCGCGCACCAGCGGCGCGCCCGCGTCCCGCCAGGCGACGATCCCGCCGGCCAGGCTGCGGACGTCGGGATGGCCCATCCGGGTCAGCGCCGCGGCGTACCGCAGCGACTTCTCTCCGACGGGGCAGGCGAGCAGCACGGGCGTGTGCTTGCTGAAGGGCAGTCCGCCGCGGAGCAGTTCTTCGAACAGTTCGTCGACGATGTTGACCGAGCCCTGGATGTGCAGGGCGGCGTAGGCGTGCGGGCTGCGCAGGTCGACGACGAGCGGCGGTGGTTCGCCCGCCTCGATCCAGCGCCGGGCGTCGACGGCGTCGACGGCGCGGGCCGCGGCGCGGATCTCGGCGTCGGTGAGGTGGGAGGGCGCATGGCCCCGCCTCGCCCGGCCCAGCAGTTCCGGGCGGCGCTGACGCACGTAACTGAGGTAGCTCTCGGCGCGGTCGCACACGATGAAGACCGCCGTGCGGCGCTGCCCGGTGTCCTGTAACTCCGCGTCGGGCCCGCGAAGATGCCGGACGGCCCCCTGGTAGGCGGCGCCTCCGGTCGGTCCCGACAGCAGTCCGCAGCGCCGGATGAGGGTGATCATGCCGTCGATGGCCTCGTCGGAGGTCACCGACTCGATGGTGTCGTACGTCGCCGGGTCGAACAGGCCGACCTGGTGGACCTCGTCGATGGTGCGGATACCGGGGATGAAGTCCGACTTGTGGGCGACCATGCCGACGACCCGCACCTCCGGGTCGTGTTCGCGCAGGATCCGGGCGACGCCGGTCGACGAACCGGCGGTGCCGACGCAGGCGATGAACCAGTCGGGCACCCGCCCGTCGAGGTCCTTGACGATCTCGGGGCCGGTGCCCATGGCGTGCGCCTCGACGTTGCGCGGGTTGAAGTACTGGTCGGTGTGCAGATAGGTGCTGTCCGGGTCGGAGAGCGCCTGGTGGAAGTGGGTCAGCGGGTCGTCGGTGTCGGTCGGGTCGAGGCATTCGCTGCGCCCGGGAAGTTCCTCGATCTCGGCACCGAGCAGCAGGAGCAGTTCCTTGATCTCGGGGACACGCATACGGTTGGTGACGCTCTTGAATTTCAGTCCGTGCAGGCCTGCCAGCAGGGCGAGGGCCTTGGCGGTGTTGCCGCTGGACAGTTCCACGACCGTTCCGTCGGTGCCGGCGGCGGCCTCCAGGTGGGGCCGGGCCATGTGCCAGGCGGGCCGGTCCTTCACGGACCCGAACGGGTTGAGCATCTCCAGCTTGGCGTAGAGGTCGATGTTGCGCAGCCCGTGCACGGCGGGGTCGATGCGCACCAGAGGTGTGTTGCCGATGGCCTCCGTGATGCTGTCGTACCTCATGCGGGTGTTCCCCCCAAGGGTGTGATCGGCCAGTAGTCCTCGTCCAGACACCAGCGCCAGGTCGTGCCCTCCTGTTCCACCGCGACCGTTCGCGCGACCGGCTGCCGCTGCGCGTGGTGGGCGTGGAAGTCCATGGCGTATCCGGCGGTGTTGACGAAAGCCAGCAGGTCTCCCGCGCGCGGCAGCTGTGGGAGGTGGACCAGGCGTCGCGTGATGAGGTCGCCTTCCAGGCAGAGATTCCCGGCGAGGAAGACGCCGGCCGGTGCCTCGTCGCGCGTGTCCGGCGCTCCGCGCGGCAGCAGCACGGGGTCCACGAGGACGCCGTGTTCCTCAAGGCTCATGTCGCCCGCGTTCATGCCGAGACGCACCAGGTACTGCCCGGGTTCCGTGCCCGCGGGCCGTACGTCCAGCACGCGCGCCAGCGACAGCCCGCACTGGTCGACCAGGGAGCGGCCGGGTTCGATGTGGAGGTCGTGGAGGTGTTCGAGGAGGAGGTTCGCCGTGGGCCGGCCCAGGACCGGTGCGGGCGTCGACAGCAGTTCGTCGAGGTAGCCGGGGCCGGCGGTGGGACGGTGGGCGGGGTACAGCGCGGCGGCTCCGCGTACCGTGCCGCCCTCGTTGCGCAGCCCGTAGCCGTGGCCGCGCCACGTCAGAGGCGGGCGCCGGCCGAGCACCGCCTCGCTCAGCGCGGTGGTCCAGCGGTCCCACTCCCCCGCGTCGTCGACGTACCCGACGCCGAATCCGCCGCCGATGTCGACGGCACGCGGCGCGAGGCCGCGCGCCCGGCACTCGTCCATGAACAGCACGCACTGTTCGAGCGCCCGTGTCTTCTCCTCCACGCCGGTGGTGTCGAGGTGGTAGGCGACACCGGTCAGGTCCACGACGTCCGCCTGCTGTTGGAGAGCCGACAGCATCGTCCGCGCCTCGTGCACGGGGGTGCCGAAGCGGCTGCGCCGGGAGAGCATCCGGGTGCCCGCTCCCCCGAGGCCGGCGGCCGACTCGAATCCGGACAGGCGGACCAGTACGTCGACGCGGCCGAGACCGTGGGTGCGCACCAGGCCGGCGAGCCGTTCCAGCTCGCCGGGCGAGTCCAGGTTCACCGTCGCGCCCACACGCGCCGCCAGCCACAGGAACCCGGCGTCCTTGGGGCCGGTGGCCATGATCCGGTCCCCGGTGAAGCCGCAGCTCAGCGCGTGCCGCAGTTCCTCCAGGGAGGCGACGTCGACGCCGACGGAGGCGACGTCCTCCGCCGCCAGTCTGCGCAGCAGGGCGCTGGACCGGTTCGCCTTGTGCGCGAAGTACACGCGTCCGGCGAGGCGGTGACGGCGGTAGACGGCGCGGAAGCGCGCGGTGTTCTCGGCGGCGGCCTCGGGGAGCAGCACGTTGAGCGGCGATCCCAGCGCGTCGACGAGCGAGTGCAGGAACGGTTGGGCCTCCAGCAGTGAGGCGAGCGGCGGACCCACCCTCGGCCTCAGATACAAGGGCGCGTCCACGTAAGGGCCCCTCCCGGCGTCGACCGACCATCGTTGCGACAATCGTTCGGGAATAGTCGTTTCCCACTACACCCGCCGCTAAGCCTCGCCGCGACCCTGGCCGGGGTGCCACCGCTGCTTGTCACCTTCGGAACAGACCGGCGTGCAGGCCGAGTTGTTCACGAGGGGATGTGGGCGAGGCTGCGGTTGAGTGCGCTGCCGGGGCGTCCGGTGAGTTCCTCCCAGGTGCCCTCCTCCGTGATGCGGCCGGCTTCGAGGACGGCGATGCGGTCGGCGCGGCGGATGGTGGCGCGGCGGTGGGCGATGACGATCGTGGTGCGGCCCTCCTCCTGCAGTGCGGCCGCGAGTCGGGCGTCACTGGCGTTGTCCAAGTGGGCGGTGGATTCGTCCAGTACGAGGAGCCTGGGCCGGGCGAGCAGCGCGCGGGCGAGGGCGATGCGGGCCCGCTGGCCGCCGGACAGGGTGGCTCCGCGTTCGCCGACGAGGGTGTCCATCGGGGCGATCCGGTCGACACCGCACAGGCGGGCCGTTGCGGCGAGCAGGTCGTCGTCCGCGTCGGGTGCGGCGAGCCGCAGGTTCTCGGCGAGGGTGCCGTGGAAGAGGGGCGTCTCCTGGCCCACCAGTGCGACGGCACGCCGCAGTTCCGCGTCGTCGACCTCGCGTACGTCGACGGGGTCGCCGTCTGCGGGTATGAGCTGGACCGCTCCCTCCGACGGGTCCCAGAAGCGGGCCAGCAGGTGCGCGCAGGTCGATTTCCCGGCGCCCGAGGCGCCGACGAGGGCCAGCGTCTGCCCCGCCCGGACGGTCAGCTCGATGCCGTCCAGTACGGGGCCGCCCCCGTAGTCGAACCTCACCCGGTGCAGCCGCACCCCCAGCGGGCCGGGGGGCAGCGGGCGGGGTGCGGCGGGTGGCGGGGCGAGCGCGGGAGCCTTGACGGCGGCGCCGACGCGGGAGGCGGCGGCGCGCAGCGTCACGGCCTGGCTCAGGGCACGGGCCGACTCCGCGACCGGGCCGAGGACGGACAGCGCGAGCGCCATGGCCGCCGGGGCCCACGCGCCGTGCAGCCGGCCGGCGGTCACGGACTGGGCCGCAGCGGCCACCACGCCGAGGACGGCGGCCACGATGAGGAGGTCGCGGACCGCGGCGGCGACCGCTTCCCGCACGGCCTCGGCACGCTGGGCGTCGCCCACCTCCCGTCCCCTCCGCGCCAGTCGGCGGCGACGTTCGGCCAGGGCGCCGAAGGCGAGCAGTTCGCGCAGCCCGTCGACCGTCTCCACCGTGTCGGCCGACAGCCTCGCGACGGCCGTCCGGATGCGGCCGCCGCGCGCCGCGCGTCCGCGCGCGTCGGCGAAGGGGGCCGCGGCGAGCAGCGCGGCGACCGGCAGCACGGCCACCGCCAGCCAGGGCTCCACCGTGGCGAGGACCGCGGTACCGCCGGTGAAGACCGTCGCCGCGGCCAGGAGTTGGGCCGTGGTGTGGGCGTAGAAGAACTCCAGGGCCTCCACGTCGGCCATGGCGGTGGCGGCCAGGTCGCCGCTGCGCCGGCCGGCGACACGGGCGGGTGCGCTGCGGGCGAGTCCGTCGAAGACGCGTACGCGCAGCGCGGCCAGGACCCGGTAGGCCAAGTCGTGCGACAGATCCATCTCGCGCCAGGTCGTCAGGGCGCGTACGAGGACGAGGGCGACGAGCGCGGTGGCGGTGCCGGCCGAGGGGATGTGTCCTTCGATGACGGCCGTGCCCACGGTGTGCGCGGCCAGCGTCACCAGCGCGACGAGGGAGCCGTGTTCGAGAACGGCGGCGGCGCAGGTGCGGGCCGTCATGGCGCGGTGCCCGGCGAGGGCGGGGAGCAGAGCGCGCAGTGCGCCCCGGCCGGGCACGCCCGTGTCGGTGCCGGCGGTGGTGGCGGTGTCGGTGGCGCTGCTCATGCGGCGAGTTCTCCTCGGTGGGCGTGGCCGGCCTCGACGAGTCGCGCGTAGACGCCCCCGGCTGCGACCAGGTCGGCGTGGTCTCCGACGGCGTCCACCCGTCCCGCGTCGAGGACGATGATGCGGTCGGCGTGCCGGACGGCGGCGAGCCGGTGGGCGACCACCAGGACGGTCCGGCCGCTCGCGGCGTTCAGCAGTTCCCGGACGATGTCCGCCTCCCGGCGTTCGTCCACCGAACTCGTGGCCTCGTCGAGGACGAGCACCGGGGCGTCCGCGAGCAGGGCCCGCGCGAGGGCGAGCCGCTGGCGCTGCCCGCCGGACAGGGTGGCGCCGCGTTCGCCGAGGAGGGTGGCGTAGCCGTCGGGGAGGGCGGTGATCTCGTCGTGGATGCCGGCGACGCGGGCCGCGCGCGTCAGGTCGTCGTCGGTCGCGTCCGGCCGGGCCATGCGCAGGTTGTCGGCGATGGTGGCGTGGAAGAGGTACGTCTCCTGGGAGACCACGGCGATGCCCTGCCGCAGCGATTCGAGCGCGTACTCGGTCGTGGGGCGCCCGTCGAGGGTGATCCGGCCGTCCTGCGGGTCGTGATGGCGCAGGAGCAGGGCGAGGAGCGTCGACTTGCCCGCGCCGGACGGGCCGACGATCGCGGTGGTGCGTCCCGCCTGCGCGGTGAAGGAGACGCCGTGGAGGGCGGGCTCCGGTGCGCCGTCGTACGTGAAGGTGACGTTCCGGAAACCCAGGGCGGGTGGTACCGCCCAGCGCGCGGGAGCCGGTCCGGTGTCGTGGACGGCGGGCTCGGCGGTGCGCAGTGCCGCGATCCCGTCCGCGGCCGACACGCCCAGGTAGCCGGCGTGCCACTCGCGGGCGAGGTCGCGGACCGGGCGGAAGCACTCGGAGGCCAGCAGCAGCACCAGGTAGGTGCCGGTCGCCGCGGTGGAGCCGGTGGCGGCCGACCAGCAGGCGAGGAGCGCGGCGGCGGCGGTGCCGCCCTGGACGGCGAGGTCGGTGATGCCGGTGTCGACCAGGGACACCCGCAGTTTGGCGACGGTCGCCCGGTGCAGCGCCGCCGAGCGCCGCTCCAGGCGTTCGCGGGTGCGGCCGACCGCGCCGGCGGCGCGCAGAGCGGGCATGCCCTGCAGGGCCTCCAGGTAGTCGGCGCCGAGTCCTTCGTAGGTGTCCCAGTGCTCCTTGCCCCGGGCGGCCAGGAGCCGGTCCCAGGCGCGCGGCCCGGCCAGGGCGAGCAGCAGGGCGGGGACGAGACCGAGGAGGGCCGCGGGTTCCACCGCGGCGACGGCGGCGAGCACCAGGGGCGGCACGGTGAGGGTGATCAGGAGCTGGGGCAGGTAGCGGGAGACGTACGCGTCGACGCCCTCCACCCCGTCGACGAGGGTGGTGCGTACGGCCCCGGCGCGCGCGGTGGTCAGGTGCGCCGGTCCCAGCTTCCCGAGCTGAGCGACGAGTTCGTCCCGCAGGGCCACCCTGACCTGGGCTCCGGCGCGGGTGGCGGTGTGCCGCTGCGCCATCGCGAGGCCGGCGCGGGCGGCGACGACGGCGAGCACCGCGCCGAGCAGCCACGGGAGCCGGCCGGTGTCGCCGCGGGCCAGGTCGGCGAGCGCGACGGCCAGCAGTGCGGCCTGCGACAGGTGGGTGAGGGTGACGGCGCCCTGGAGGACGGTGGCGGTGAGCAGGGGGCGCCGTGCGCGCAGGGCGGCGCGGCGCAGTTCGGGGTGGACGATCATGTGGTGTTCTCCTCGTCGGCGTGGCGGGTGCCGAGGGCCAGTGCGTGGACGATCCAGTCCCGGCCCGGCGCGGCGCCCAGCGCGGCACCTAGGTCTGCCCGCTGCCAGGACCCGACGGGCCGGGCGGCCAGCCCGTGGCGCAGGGCGGTGACGTGGGCCAGGTGGACGGCGAATCCGGCCCGCAGGTGGGTGCGGCGGATGTGCGGCGCGTCGGCGTCCGCGGGACAGCCGTGGGCGAGGAGGACGGCGCCCGCGTCGGCGATCCACGCCTGGCCCGCGGCCCAGGCCGCGAGCGTCGGCCGGGCGTCCCCGGTGGCGCGCCGGCGCAGTGTCGTGCCGTCGGTGGACAGTTCCGTCAGACCGGGCCGTGGCGGGCCGACGGCGGCGCACCAGCGCAGGTCGCCGGCGCCCGCCCCTGCGGCGGTGGCGAGGACCGCCCGCAGCACGTCCGGGGGTGGGGTGCCCGGCAGCGGCGGCGGGGCACTGCGGCGGGCCAGCAGCTCCTCAGGGGTGGGCGCGCTCGCCGACGGCCGGGGGCGTGGTGCGCCGCCGGGCCCGCGCACCGGGCCGCGCGGAGGGATGTGTGCGGCGGCGAGCGGGTTCTCCGCGAGTCCGTCCAGCCGTGTCTCGGGCTCGCCCGCGGCGAGTGCGCGGGCCGCGAGGCAGAGCGCCGCGGCGGCGTGGCCGGTGTCCAGGAGGAGCAGGGGCCAGGCGCGGTGGCCGTAGTGGGAGACCGTGCGGCGTGCGGTGACGGACAGTTCGGCGGTCACGCCCGGTGGCGTGCCGTCGGGTCGCGGGCCGAGGTGGTGGACGCGGTGGCGCAGTGGGTCGTAGCCGTAGCGGCCCGGCGGCAGGGAGCAGCCGGTGCCCACGACGAGTTCGGTGTCCACCGGGTGCAGGGCGCCGGCGGACGACGCGGGCCGCAGCCGTCCGGAGCCGTCCGAGGCGGCCAGGGAGAGGCGCAGCAAAGCGTGCAGATCGAGGTCGGCCGGGCCGGCCGCCGGTATCGGGCGCGGTCGCCCCGGCCAGGCGGGGACGGCGGGTCCGGCGGGTGTGTCGGGGCCGGGAGGCTCGGAGGTGCGGGCGCGGGCGAGCGCGGCGGTGAGGTCCACCGGGTGGTCCTGACGGGCGTGTTCCACGGCGGTCCTCACATGTGCGGCGGAGGCGCCAGCGTGAAGTCCTCCGGTGCGGTGGGCGCGGTCGTACGCCAGCCCCGTCGGACGGCGGTCTCGGCGAGCCGCGGGCAGCCGAAGTAGCCGAAGGCGGCGGGGGCGTTGGGGAGGAGCCCGGAGACGAGGACCCGGGCGACGCGCAGGGCTGTCTCGGCGACGTCCTCGGTGGTGAGGTCGAACGTCATGACACGGTGGCCGCCCGTGTGCAGCGCGCTCTCCAGCCGCTCCCGGCTGCCGGGCTCGACCGCGTCGACGGGCACGGTCCCGTGGGCGGGGTCGGTGAAGCGGCGGGCCTCGGCCGCCATCCGTTCGTCCAGCCACACCTGCACATGCGCGCCCAGGTCCCGCACATGCTCGAACTGCGCGCCGCACGCGTCGAGATAGCGGCCGTCGGCGCGGTGCTCCAGGTACAGTCCGCGGGCGAGCAGCCCTGCCTCGACGGCCTGGAAGACCCAGCCGTCGGGGTCGGTGAGGCCCTGGGTGAAGACCCAGGTGTGGACGGCTTCGAGAACCGCCTTGCGGGCGGCCTCGGCCGGGTCGTACTTGCAGGCGAAACCGGCCGCGTACAGGCCGAGGCGCGGGTCGTGGACGAGCGCGGCCATGCAGGGGGCGAACTCCGACGGCATTTCGACGAGGTGGACGTCGAGCGCGGATCCGGCCAGGTCGTCCTCGAGGCCGGGCACGCTGGCCGGGTCGATGCCGCGGGCCGGTCCGTCGAGGTGCCACCACAGTTCCAGGGCGTCGCGTTCGACGATCTCCAGCAGGGCGCGTTCGACGGCGTCTTCGAGGCCCTGACCGGTGGCGATGCCCGCGTAGTTGAGGTGGTGGGTGCGAGGCAGCTCGCGCCGGTCGCCCTGGCGCCAGTTGAGGTGGGTGAGGGCGACGGGCGCCCAGACCTCCTCCGTCCGTCCGCCGGGCAGCCGCTCGGTGCCGCGCGTCCAGAGGGCCGGGGTGTCGGCGGTGAGGCGGCGGTAGGGGAACTTCTCGCGGGTGTACTGCCACTGCGCGTAGGCGGGCAGGTCGTCGGGGCCGTACAGACGCAGGCCCTTCTCGGCCAGTTCGGCCGCGGAGGCGCGCAAGGGGGCGTCGGGGTGGCCGGGCGGCGGCACACGGTTGCCGCAGTACCGTTCCACCCCCTCGGCTATCGCGGCGACACGGGCCTGCTCGGGATCGCCGAAGGTGGTGCCCAGGGAGACCCGGTCGGCGGGCCACAGACCGAGTCTGCGGGCGTCGGATACCTCGGCGGTGAGCGCGGTGTAGCGGGGCGGTGCGCCCGCGGGGTGTTCGACGGGCTTCACCTTGCGGACGATGCCGCAGACGGGGTCGACGAGTGCTTCCAGCGGCAGCGCCGTCATCGCAGGATCTCCTTGGCGGGCTCGGTGGACATGGGACGGGAAGGGAGCACGGGGAGCCTCAGCGCCACGCTCTGCGGATCGACTTGCCGCCGAGAGGCGAGCAGCCGGCCGGCGGTCGTCGGGTCGTCCCCGGTGTGGGGGTTGCGGGCGTGGGCCGGGAAGTGGTGTCCGGCGATCTCCAGGCGCAGCCGTGTGCCGGCCGGCAGCCGGCGCGCGAGTCGGCCGAGCTCGATGGTGAACTCGCTTTCCCGGCCTGCCGGTTGCTCGCACCGCAGGACGCCGACGGCGAGTCGTTCGGCGGTGCCTTCGGGTGTGAGGGCGACGAGCCGTGCGGCCCAGTCGGCGGACGGGGTGTCGGCGGTGGCCCGCAGCCGTACCCGCGCCGATCCGACGACGTCGAGCGGGCGTGGCAGCGGCGGGCCGGCCAGCAGGCAGCGGTCGGGGCGTCCGCCGGTGGGGACGGTGAGGTCGTCGGAGCGGACGGGCCGGTCGGGGTCGGCGGTGAAGTCGGCGCCGTGCAGCAGCCGCAGCCGCTGCGTGCGGGGCTCGCCGTCGGTGCCGGCGGGCAGCCACAGGTCGCCGCCGCCCAGCGCAAGCGCGCCGTGGCGGCCCGGGGCGAGCTCGCCGGTCAGGGCGCGGCGGGCCCAGCGTACGTAGAGGTCACCGAGGTTCACCCGGTGGGCGGGCCCGGCGTCGGTTCCGGGCGCGGCGACGAGACTGTGCCCCCAGGGGCCCAGCAGCAGTCGTGCCGAGGGCCCGCCCCAGGCGTGCCACAGGGCGACGGTGTCCTCGGTGAAGTGGTCGTGGTGGCCGCCCACCGCGAGCAGGGGCATCGCGGCGTGCGCCGCCCGGGACACGAGCCGGCCGCGGTCGCGATGCCGCCACAGGCCCGCCCAGGAGGGCAGATCCCGGCCCAGCCGCTCGGGGAGGCCGGTGAGCGGCAGATGGCTGAGCAGCCCCGGGTCGGCGGCGAGGGCCTTGTCCAGCGCGCTCTCGTCGGAGTCCCGTCGGTCGCCGTGGGCGGCCCACCAGCCCGCGCGGGCCAGCAGCCGTTCCACGCCGGAGGGTTCACGCGCCGTCTCGGCGACGCCCAGGGCGGGTACGGCGGCGACGACGGCGTCCGGGCGGGCGTCGCCGGGCGCTTCGAGGGCGAGGACGAGGGCGCAGTGGGCGGCGTAGGAGGCGCCGACGGCGACGAGCCGTCCGTCGCTCCAGGGCTGCCGTCTGATCCAGCGGGCCGTCGCCGTCCCGTCGGCGGTCTCGTGCCGGTACGGCTGCCACTCCCCCGGCGAGCCGGACCGCCCCCGCACGTCCTGGACGACGGCGGCGAAACCCCGGCGGGCCCAGCCGCGCGCCTCGGCCCGGTGCCGGGCGCGGTCGTAGGGGGTGCGCAGGAGTACGGCGGGAAAGGGGCCGTCACCGTCGGGGAGGCGGACGTCCGTGGCGAGGCCTTCGACGGCCGCGCTGATGGAGGTCATCGGTCCTTCCTCGGTATCGGTGCGACGTCGGGCACCGGGAGGACGGGGTGTTCGGTGACGGTCAGCGTGCGCAGGTCCACGCGTCGGAGCCGCCGCCGGGCCGGGAGGCCGGCCGTGTCCGGGGCGCCGGTGGCCCACCGGCCGAGGTCGTCGGCGAGCAGAGCCGCGAGCAGCGCGGCGGCGGGCACGGTGAGCCGGACCGGTGCGCCGGAGGTCCGGGGCCCGCTCCAGTAGGCGGCCAGCTCTCGGTGGGCGGGGGTGGCGGCGAGCCGGCGGGCCCGGATGTGGGCGGCGGTGACGTCTCCGGGGGCGGCGGCGAGGGGTTCGACGTACGCCTGCCAGCCCTCACGGTGGCAGCGCAGCCAGGCGACCCCGTGCTCGGGCAGCCGGTCGGCGGCCTCCCACAGGCCGTCGGGTACGGGTCCGTCGAGGCACCACACGACGGCGGCGGGGTCTCCGTCGAGCAGGTCCTCGATCTCCCCCGGTGACGTGTCGGAAGCGGTCACGGCCGGAGCCGTTCGCGGCTCGGCGCCCAGTGCGGCCAGGTGCGCGGCCAGCGGTTCGGTAAGTGCCGGGTCGCCCAGGAGCCGGACGTCCCGGCGGGCGGCTGGCCACTCCGCGTGCTGCGGCTCGTCCGTCAGATAACCGGCCTGCTCGAAGGCCTTTACGACACGGTCGACTTCGTCGTCCAGCGGGACCACGGCCGCGCCGGAGAGCAGGGAGAGCAGGGAACCCTGGTCCGCGTCTTGTGTCCTGACGCTGAGGAACTCCCCGTCCGCGGTTCGGACGGCTAGGCCCCGCCCGGGCACGGTGACGACTTCGACACCGGGTACGAGCCGGCTGCGGAACACGACGATCCTCCTGAGACGAACAGGGCCTGAGACGAACGGGGCCTGGGACGGGTGCGGGCCCGCCCGGAAGGCAACGGGCGGGCCCACGGTCGAGGGTGCTGTTGCCCTCGCTTACTCCTCGGTGTCCTCGAACGGGTTCTCGACGAGGGCGTTGGAGTGGGAAGCCGAGTCGTGGGCCAGCTGGCCCGGGTCGGCGATCGGCGCGAAGACCTGCTCGTTGTCCATGAACTCTCCTTTTTCTACGGGGAGGTGCGGCGTTCGGTCGATCGCCGCACCGGAGACACTAATGAATATGATTTTCATATTCTAGAGGGGAGGGGGTGATCTGGGTAACACACCGGCCAGCCCCCCTCGGGATCCCGGCCGACCCGGCCGGCCACCTTCAGCACGTCCGCCAGCAACCCCGGCGTGACGACGTCCTTCGGCGTTCCGTCGGCCACCACCCGGCCGTCGCGCAGGGCGACGACGCGCTCGGCGAACCGGGCGGCGTGGGCCAGGTCGTGCAGCACCATCACCACGGTCAGCCCGCGCTCCTCGCGCAGGCGGACCACCGTCTGCAGCACGTCGAGCTGGTGATGCAGGTCCAGGTAGGTGGTCGGCTCGTCGAGCAGCAGGACGCGGGTGTCCTGGGCGAGCGCCATCGCGAGCCGCACCCGCTGCCGTTCACCACCGGACAGCGCGTCGACGTCACGGTCGGCCCACTGCTCCACCCCTACGTCGCGCAACGCCCGGTGCACGACGGGGTCGTCGCCCTCGCGCAGCATGCCCAGCGGGCCACGCGCCGCGTACCGCCCCTGCCGCACCAGGTGACGCACCGTCATACCCGGCACCGCCGGCGCGGACTGGTGCAGCAGCGCCACCCTTCGGGCCGTGGCGCGCCGGGAGAGCGCGGCGACATCGTCCCCGCCGAGCAGCACGCGCCCTCGATCGGGCCGCAGCAGCCCGGCGGCCAGCCGCAGCAGGGTCGACTTGCCGCAGCCGTTCAGGCCTATGAGAGCGGTCAGTTCGCCCGGCCCGACGGTCATGTCGACGCCCCGCAGCACGGGTCGTGCGGGGTAGCCGAAGTGGACCCCCTCGACGTGGATCCCCACGGACTCGCTCATGATCTGTCCTCCGTCGAATTCAGAACGAACGGCTCGGCGTGCGGCGCACGACGACCAGCAGCAGCGCCGCACCGAGGCAGGCGGTGATCGCCCCGACCGGCAGCGTGAGCCGTGCGGAGTCCAGTGCCGCAGCCAGCGGCCGCGAGGACAGCTGGGCCACGGCGTCCGCCCCGCACACCACGACCGCGCCCACCAGGGCCGCGCCGGGCAGGCTCACCCGCAGGTCCGCGCCGAAGAGGGCCACGGCCAGGTGCGGGACGAGCAACCCCACGAAGCCCAGCGCCCCCACGGCCGCCACCGCGCCCGCCGTCAGCGCCACCGCGCACGACAGGGCCAGGGTCCGGGCCCGCCGCGCGGAGAGCCCGGTGGCGAGGGCGATGTCGTCCCCGCAGCGCAGCAGGGTCAGCGGACCGGCCAGCAGCCACGCCGCGGCGCCCCAGACGAGCGCCCACGGCCACAGCAGGTGCCAGTGCTGCCACACCCGGCCCTCCGTGGTGCCCACCAGCCACTGGACCACGCTGCCGAGTTCGCCCGGCTCCACGAGGAGCACCATGGCGGTGAGGCCGCCGAGCACCGCCGACACGAGTACGCCGTGCACGGCGGTCTGCGCGGGATCGCCACGGCCACGGCCGGCGAGCAGCCACAGCAGCGCGGCTCCGGCGCAGCCGCCCGCGCACGCGGCGAGGACCACGGCCAGGGGCGAGTCCCACCCGGCGAGCCCCAGGGCCGTCGCGGTGACGGCCCCGAGGACCGCCCCCGGCGTCACGCCCGTCACCTCGGGTCCGGCGAGGGGGTTGCGCAGCGCGGACTGCAGAACCAGCCCGGCCACCGCGAGACACGCGCCCGCGCCGAGGGCCACCAGCGTTCTGGGCAGGCGGAGCCTGAGGAGGATGTGGCGTTCGGTCATGTCGCCACCGCCGCCCAGGACGTCCCAGACGACGCCCGGGGACATGCCGCGCCCCGCCACCAGCTCCACCCCGGCGCACACGACGGCCAGTGCCGCGAGTGCGGCGAAACGACGCTTCACCGTGCGGCCTCCGTTCCAGTCGGCTCGGCGGGGACCGGGGAGGCACCCCTGGGACCGTGGAGCCCCGGCTCGTCTCCACGAGCGCTCTCCCGCGTGGAACCCTTCGCGTCGGGGCCGCCCGACCGCATCAGAGCGACCCCGGCCGGCACCCCCAGCAACGCCGTCCAGGCACCGGCCGGCGTCTCCACGGGTGCCAGCGCGAGCCGGGCCGGGACATCGGCGACCGTCACGACGACGGCCCCCCAGGCGGCGGACCAGGGAAGCCAGCGCACCGCTCCCGTCGCGGGGTTGAACCACCGGGCGAGGTGCGGGGCGAGGAATCCCACCCACGCGACGGGCCCGCACACAGCCGTGACAGGCGCGATCAGCACCACGGCGATGGCGAGCGCGGCCATCCGTGCCCGCTGGGCGCGCACCCCCAGCGCCTCGGCGTCCTCGTCGCCCAGCCGCATCACCGAGAGCACCGGCGCGCACAGCACGAGGGCGGGGGCCGCGACGAGCAGCCACGGCCACAGGCCCGCGACCTCGTCCCAGGTCCGGGCGGAGAGGGAGCCCAGCAGGTAACGGTAGATGAGCTGGAGGTCGAGTTGGTCGGCCATGACCATGAGGACGAGGAGCGCGGCCTGCAACGCGGCGGCGACGGCGGCGCCGGTCAGCAGCACCGCGGACGGGCCGCGTCCGAGCCCGGCGGCGAGCAGGGTCAGCCCGCCCCCGAGCGCGGCCCCGCCGATGGCCGACAGGGGCTGGACGGCGGCGGGCAGCGACAGGGTCAGCACCAGTGGCGCGGCTACGCCCAGCGCGGCCCCGGACGAGACACCCAGCATCTCGGGCACCGCCAGGGGATTGCGCAGCGCCTCCTGGAGCACGAGCCCCGCCGCGCCCAGGCAGGCCCCTGCGGTCAACGCCAGCACCAGCCGGGGCACGCGGAGTTCGGTGACGACGATCCCGGCGAGTGTGGTGTCCCCGTCCAGCACGGCACCGGCGAGCCGGTGCGGTGGGACGTAGGGCGTGCCGAGGCTCAGTGCGCACACCGACGAGACGGTCAACAGCACGACGACGATCGGTGGTTGCCACCCCCGTCCGCGAGGAGAGGGCCGCCGGGCCCCGGCCGCCGGGCGATCCGCCGCGGCAAGCCGCGAGAAGGACGCCCTCACCGCAGCGCGGCCGTGGCCTCGTCGATGACGATGCCCAGCGAACGGGTACCGCGTCCCTTGGCCCAAACCTCCGAGTCCACCTCGTGGACGTCGCCGTTCCGCACTGCCGGGATCTTGCCCCAGAGCGGGTTCTCGGCCAGCTTCTCCGAGAGCTTGCCGTCCGCGTCGCCGAAGCTCATCGTCTCGACGAACAGCACGTCGACGCCCTGGGCGAGGATCTCTTCGAGGCTGTAACTGCCTTCCACTCCACGGGACTTCCACGGATAGTCGGAGAACCTGGGGAACAGGCTGGCCGTCACGTCGGCCTCCGGGGTGGCGACGCCGAAGTTCTCGTCACTGCCGTAGATGACGAGGGCGGTCTTCCCGCTCGGCGTCTGCTCGGCCTCGGCGAGCTTGGCCCGGAAGGCCTTCTCCGCCCTCTCCCCCTCGGCGGTGCGGCCGGTGAGCGCGGCGACGTCGCGCAGGTACCCGACGCTGTCCTCCCACGTCTCGGGCTGCATTGCCCAGAACGTGGTGGCGCCCTTCAGCGCGGGGGCGAGCTTGCCGTGGGTGTCCCCCAGGCCGATCACCAGATCCGGCTTGTGGGACAGGATCGCCTCCACCTCCGGGGCGATGAATCCGCCGGGTATGACGTCGACCCGCCCGGCCTTCTCCTTCCCGAGGAAGCGGGGATGGGCGAGCAGCGCGCTGTTGGTGGCCGTCGGGACGATGCCGAGTTCGGTCAGGATGTCGTCGCAGAGCGCGAACAGGCAGACGATCCTCTTCGGCTCCTTGTTGAGGGAGACCTTGACACCGTTCGTGTCGGTCAGCTCCGTCGCCGCCTTGATGGGTTCGACGGTGACCTCGGTCTTGGTGGCGGGCTTGGCCTGGTCGTCACTGGCGGGTTCGTCGGCCGACGAGCCGCAGGCGGCCAAGAGGGAACCCACCACCGCTGCGGTGATCCAGGTGCGGACGAATCTCGACGGTGAGCGCAGCATCGATGCCCTCGCTTCTCTCAGGGACCGGGAACGCACCGAAGATACATGATAATCGTTTTCACCTTCACTTACGGCTTCCCTGGAGGACCCCATGCCCGCTGCCGCCCTCGCGCTGCTCGTCTCCGACCACGTGGACGGCTCCGTACACGTGCTGACCGTGCCGGACGGAACCGCCACGGGACGCCTGACGGGACGTCACCTCTCCGAGCACGCCGGATTCCTGGCGCTGCCTGGAGGGCGGGTGGCCTGCGTCGACGACCGCCGGGGAGAACTCCTCGTCCTCGACCCCTTCGGCCACCGGCTCGTCGAATGCGCGGTCCCGGTCGCCGTGCCGGCCGAACACCTCGCCGCCGACCCCTCGGGACGCCTGCTGGCCGTCACGACCGGCCTGGGCAAGAACACCGAGCCGTGGTCGGACCTGCTGACGGTCGTGGACCTGGCCACCGGAGAGGCCGCGCGCGTACGCACGCGCATCGGCGAACCGGGCGTGACGGTGCTGGGCGGCGGCGAACCGCTGGTCGTGCTGCGGCACCGGGAGCCCGGGGCGCTGGCCGTCCACCGGTTCGCGGACCTCCTCGGGGCTCCGCCCGGCTGCCCCACGGTCACCCCGCACGCGATCCTGCCGCTGCCTGACGACGGACACGGCGACGCACAAGCGCCCGGCTCAGGGCAGGTGTTCGCGGCCACCGGCGAAGGAGTGCACCGGGCCCGAAGGAAGGGCGCCGGGCTCGTGGCCGAGGCGGTGATTCCCTGGGACTCGCCCGCCCGGGGCTGGTACCTGCGCCTCGACGCCCGCCGGCGGACGCTGTGGAGCACGCTGCGCGGTGGTGCCCCGGACCCGCTGCGCTGGCCGGAATGGACCAACCAGGCATGGCGCCACGACCTGGAGACGGGCCGTACGCTCCACACGGACCTCGGGCACGGCCTGGTCTTCCGGCTGGCACTCGCCCGGCGCCACACCGCCTTCACCCGCATCCACCCCGACGGCGACGAGCTGATCCTGCTGGGCGCCCACGACAGTGTCCGGCGCGTCCCCCTGCCCGCCATGGACGGCGCTCCCCGCCGCGGCGGCACCCCGTGGGAGGGAGTCCAACGCCGCGCGGTGGCCGCCTCACCGGGTTCCGACTGGGTCGCCGTCACCCGCGGCGGCCACGGCGAAGTGCACATCGTCGACGCGGAGACGGGGCACGAGGCGGCCCGCCCGCGGTTGAGCACGCCGCTGCACCACGGCGGCCACCTGATGCTGCGCGGCCTGAACGACGGTGCCGAGGGGGATCCCGTGGGCCGGTGAGCTGGTGCGCGCCTGCCTCCATGTGGTTACCTGGCTTCATGACCGTGCTCGTGACCCGCCGCCACGTCGACTACGTGCGTGTCACCACCACGGGCTGTTCCGCCGTGAGCTGACTTCCTCCTCCGGCGTCCGACCAGCACTTTCCCACCACACCGCGCTGACCGCTGCCCCATCCGGGCGCGTGCTCCCAGCCTGCGGTGCGTTCGCGTTCCCGGTCGCACCTGCCGTTCCCCCGTATCCCCATTGCGGGCTTCGCCGCACTCAGACAAGGGAGCACCATGAGCCAGCCCCTCGACTCCGTCACCGCGGGCCACACCACCGAGGACGGGCCCGCCGGACCCGACACCTCGGCTTGGTCCTTCGAGACCAAGCAGATCCACGCCGGTGCCGTACCGGATCCCACGACCGGCGCCCGGGCTACGCCGGTCTACCAGACGACGTCGTTCGTGTTCCGCGACACCCGGCACGCCGCCGACCTGTTCTCGCTGGCGGAGCCCGGCAACATCTACACCCGCATCCACAACCCCACCCAGGACGTCTTCGAGCGGCGCGTCGCCGCCCTGGAGGGCGGGGTGGCGGCCGTGGCGCTGTCCTCCGGGCAGGCGGCGGAGACCCTGGCGATCCTCACGCTGGCCGGCTCCGGCGACCACATCGTCTCCAGTGCGTCGCTGTACGGCGGCACGTACAACCTGTTCCGGCACACGCTGCCGAAGCTGGGCATCGAGGTGTCCTTCGTGGACGACCCCGACGACATCGAGGCCTGGCGGGCGGCCGTCCGGCCGAACACCAAGGCGCTGTTCGCCGAGACACTGGGCAATCCGCGCGGGAACGTGCTGGACGTGCGGGCGGTCGCCGACGCGGCTCACGAGGCGGGCGTACCGCTGATCGTGGACAACACGGTCCCGACTCCCTATCTGCTGCGGCCCATCGAGCACGGCGCGGACATCGTCGTGCACTCGGCGACCAAGTTCCTGGGCGGGCACGGGACCGCGATCGCGGGTGTGGTGGTCGACGGCGGCACGTTCGACTTCGGCGCGCACGCCGAGCGGTTCCCCGACTTCACCGAGCCCGACCCCAGCTACCACGGTCTGCGGTACTGGCCGGCCCTCGGTCCGGGCGCCTTCGCCGTCAAGCTGCGGGTGCAGTTGCTGCGCGACCTCGGACCCGCCCTCTCGCCGCACTCCGCCTTCCTGCTCCTGCAGGGTGTGGAGACGCTCAGCCTGCGCATCGAACGGCACTCCGCGAACGCCCAGGCACTGGCGGAGTGGCTGGAGCAGCGCGACGAGGTGGCCGCCGTGCACTACCCGGGGCTGCGGTCCAGCCGCTGGTACGAGGCGGGGCGGAAGTACCTTCCGCGCGGCGCGGGTGCCGTGGTCTCCTTCGAGCTGCGGGACGGCGTCGAGGCGGGCAAGCGGTTCGTGGACGCCGTCGAGCTGTTCAGCCACCTCGCCAACATCGGCGACGTACGCAGCCTCATCATCCACCCGGCGTCCACCACCCACAGCCAGCTCGACGAGGAGCAGTTGGCGGCCACCGGCACGTCACCCGGCCTGGTGCGCCTCTCGGTCGGCATCGAGAACCTCGCCGACCTCAAGGCGGACCTGGAGGCCGGGTTCCGCGCGGCGAAGAGCGCGTCCTGAGCGCCGTACCGCGGCCCTCTCGGGGTCCCCTCCCGCCGGCCTCCGGGGCCTGGCGGGAGGGGGACCCGCCGGGGCGTCGCCAGTGGTACGTGCGCGAGGGTCCGCTTCCGTTGGAGTCCGGTGGTGAACTCCCCGGTGTCCGGCTGGCGTTCGAGACCTGGGGGCGTCTCGCGCCGGACCGGTCGAACGCGGTGCTGGTGCTGCACGCCCTCACCGGCGACAGTCACGTGGCCGGGCCCGCCGAGCCCGGTCACCCCACGCCGGGCTGGTGGGACGGGCTCGTCGGCCCCGGGCGGGCGCTCGACACGGACCACTGGTTCGTCGTGGCCCCGAACGTGCTCGGCGGCTGCCAGGGCAGTACCGGGCCGTCCTCACCGGGCCCGTACGGCCGGCCCTGGGGCGGCGACTTCCCGTTCCTCACGCAGCGCGACCAGGTCGCGGCCGAAGCGGGGCTGGCCGAGGCGCTGGGCATCGACCGCTGGGCGCTGGTGGTCGGCGGGTCGATGGGCGGGACGCGGGCGCTGGAATGGGCGGTTTCGCACCCCGAACGGACGGACGCGCTCCTGCTGCTCGCCACGGCGGCCGCGGCGAGTGCCGAGCAGATCGCCTGGGCGAACGTCCAGTCGCATGCCATCCGCTCCGACCCGGACTGGCAGGGCGGCCACTACCACGACACCGGCCGGGGCCCCCGGACGGGCCTCGGCCTGGCCCGGCGGCTCGCCCACGTCACGTATCGCAGCGAGCCGGAACTCCAGGTCCGCTTCGGCCGCTTCCCCCAGGGCACGGAGGACCCCTGGAGCGGTGGCCGGTACCAGGTGGAGTCCTACCTCGACCATCACGCGGCCAAGCTGGTGCGCCGCTTCGACGCGGGCAGCTACGTCGTGCTGGCGGAGGCCATGAACAGCCACGACGTCGGTCGCGGGCGCGGCGGCGTGCGCGCCGCCCTGCGCCGGGTGACGGCAAGGACCCTCGTGGCCGGGGTCGGCTCGGATCGTCTCTACCCCCTGTACCAGCAGGCCCAGTTGGCGGCGGGCATCACCGCGGCCGACGACCTGCGGGTCATCGAGTCACCGTACGGCCACGACGGCTTCCTCATCGAGGTGCAGCAGGTCGCCACACTCGTGCGCGAATTGCTGCACGCTGAGCCTGACCGCGTTCGACGGGCTCACACCGGGCAGCCTCACGGTGATCGTTCCAATTGATGGACTCCTCTTGGTGATCAACTCCGACTGCGGTAGGAATAAGCCATGATTCCCGAGCCCTTGGTGCGACGCCTGGTCATCGACCTGTGCCGACGCCCGGGCTCGTGTTGTTGCTGACCTAACCCATTCCTGCACGCCCCGCCGCCCAGCGTTCTCATCCGGCGAGGGCGGTTTCCGCACCCTGTCGCAGGGGCTCTCTACACCTGGTTCAGCATCACTCACGCCCGGGGCCGGCCGGCCGCCCATGTCTGTCGACGACAGCCGCTCGTGTCCCGGCGCCCCATGGAGGACACCCCTTGTCCGCATCGTCTTCCCCGTCCAAGACCGAACGGATCACGCCATCCACCGGCATCCCGCCCGCAAAGAGATCGTGGGCACGTGTACGTCATGTCACGCTGCCCGTCGGCTCGCTCCTGCTCTTCGTCGCCCTGTGGCAGCTGGTGGCGGCGAACGGGACGTGGAGTGAGACACTGGTTCCGCCTCCGGCCAAGGTGTGGGACGCGTTCCTCGACGTGTCCACCACGCACGACGGCGTACGGGGCTACAACGGCACCCACCTCGTCGAGCATCTGGGCATCAGCCTGCGGCGCATCGCGATCGGAGCCGGTGTCGGCATCGCGCTCGGGGTGCTGTTCGGACTGCTCATGGGCACGGTCGGCTGGCTGCGCTCGCTGTTCGAGCCCTGGATCACCTTCCTGCGGACGCTGCCGCCGCTGGCGTACTTCTCGCTGCTCGTCATCTGGCTGGGCATCGACGAGGAGCCGAAGGTCACGCTGCTGGCGGTCGCCGCGTTCCCTCCCGTGGCGGTGTCCACCACCACGGCCGTCGCGGCCGTACCGAAGAGCCTGATCGAGGCCGCCCGCGCGCTCGGCGCGTCGCGGTGGCACGTCGTCAGGGACGTCGTCGTCCCGTCCGCCCTGCCGGAGACGCTCACCGGGGTCCGGCTCGCCGTGGGCGTGGCCTACTCGTCCCTCGTCGCGGCCGAGCTGGTCAACGGTCTGCCCGGAATCGGCGGCATGGTGAAGGACGCCGCCAACTACAACAACACCCCCGTGGTGCTCGTCGGCATCATCGCCATCGGCGTCTCCGGCCTGGTCATCGACGGCCTGCTCCTCCGGCTGGAACGCGCGGTCGTGCCGTGGCGCGGTCGCGCGTAACACCTGTTCCCCCTTGCACAGAAACGGCTCCGCCATGTCTCGTCTCCCCCAAGGTCCGTCCCGCCGCCTCCTGCTCGCCGGTGCCCTGGCCGCCGTCTCCGCGGCCGTCACCGGCTGCTCCTCGGACAGTGAGGCGTCGGCGTCCGGCGCCGCCAAGCGGCTGCGCATCGGCTACTTCGCCTTCCCCAGCGGCGACTTGATCGTGAAGAACAGGAAGCTCCTGGAGAAGGCGCTGCCGGACCACAAGATCTCCTGGATCAAGTTCGACTCCGGCGCCGCCGTCAACCAGGCCTTCATCGGCAAGTCCCTCGACATCGCCGCGCTCGGCTCCAGCCCGTTCGCCCGCGGGGTGTCCGGCGGCTCGCCCATTCCGTACAAGGTCGCATGGATCCTCGACGTCGCGGGAGAGAACGAGGCCCTGGTGGCGCGCAAGGCCACCGGTGTCTCCGACATCGCCGGGCTCAAGGGCAGGAAGATAGCCACTCCCTTCGCCTCCACCTCGCACTACAGCCTGCTGGCGGCGCTGGAGGCGGCCGGCCTGAAGCCGTCCGAGGTGGAGCTCATCGACCTGCAGCCGCAGCCGATCCTCGCCGCCTGGCAGCGGGGCGACATCGACGCCGCCTACGTCTGGCTGCCCACGCTGGACGAACTCCGCGAGACCGGCACCCAGCTCACCAGCAGCAAGGAGATCGGCGCCGCGGGCAGACCGACCCTCGACCTGGCCGTCGTATCGGACGACCTGATCGCCAGGGACCCGCGGGCGATCGACGCCTGGCGCAAGGCAGAGGCGGAGGCCCTGCGCCTGCTGAAGTCCGACCCCGAAGGCTCGGTCGAGGCCGTCGCCGCCGAACTCGGCATCAGCGCCGCGGACGCCGAGGCCCAGCTGCGGCAAGGGGTGTTCCTCACCCCGGAGCAGGTGGTCTCCGCGGACTGGCTGGGCACCGGCGACAGCCCGGGCAAGCTGCTCACGCACGTCACCGACACCGGCCGGTTCCTCGCCGACCAGAAGCAGATCGACGCCGTGCCGTCCGAGGACGCCGTCCGCAAGGCGTTCTACCTCGAGGGGCTGTCCGATGTACTCAAGTGAGATCGGCGAGGCCACGGAAGCGGTGGACGTCTCGCGCGCCGGATCCGTCCGTCTCGACGACGTCACCCACCGGTACGGCCGGGGAGGTGAGGTCTTCACCGCCGTCGGGCCCGTCGACCTGACCGTCCGGGCAGGCGAGTTCCTGGTCCTGGTGGGTGCCTCCGGCTGCGGCAAGAGCACGCTGCTGCGGCTGATCGCCGGCTTCGAACGGCCCACGCACGGCTCGGTACGGGTCTCCGGCACCGAGCCGCGGCCCGGCGAGGCGGCCGGCGTGGTGTTCCAGACACCGCGGCTCTTCCCGTGGCGAACCGTCGGGGGCAACATCGATCTGGCACTGCGGTACGCGGCCATCGAGCGCGCCCGACGGCCCGAGCGGCGGGCGGAGTTGCTGGCCCGGGTCGGTCTCGAAGGCACCGAGAAGCGGCGGGTCTGGGAGATCTCCGGAGGCCAGCAGCAACGCGTCGCCATCGCCCGGGCCCTCGCCGCCGAGAAACCGCTCCTGCTGCTCGACGAACCGTTCGCGGCGCTGGACGCGCTGACCAGGGAGCGGCTTCAGGAGGACGTCCGTCGGGTGACCGACCGGACCGGGCGGACGACGGTCTTCGTGACGCACTCGGCGGACGAGGCGGTGTTCCTCGGCTCCCGCATCGTGGTGCTCTCCAGGAGCCCGGGAACCGTGGCCCTGGACCTGCCGATCGGCTTGCCGCGCGGCGACGTCGACGCGGAGGAACTGCGCGGCTCACCCGAGTTCACCGAGCTGCGCGCGCAGGTCTCCCACGCGGTCAAGTCCGCCGCGGCGGCCTGATCCCCGTAGACCCAGAGACCGCAGACCCGTAGTCCCGTAGTCCCGTAGTCACGAAAGGACACACAAGTGAGCATCCTCAGCGAGCGGCCCGCCGTGGCGGAGCTGCCGATCATCGAACTCGGCCCGCGCTTCGGTGCCGAGATCCACGGCGTCGACCTGGCCTGCCTCGACGACGACGGGGTCCTCGCCCTGCGTGAAGCCCTCGTGGCGTACAAGGTGCTCTTCGTCCGCGGCCAGCACGGCCTCGACGACGACGCACAGATCGAGTTCGGTCGGCGCCTGGGCGAGGTCACCGTCGGACACCCGGTCCACGACTCCGGTGACGTGGCCCCCGAGGTGTACTCCCTGGACAGCCAGGACAACGGGTTCGCCGACGTGTGGCACACGGACGTGACGTTCGTACGGCGGCCCCCGGCCATCTCCGTCCTGCGGGCCGTGGTGCTGCCGCCCAACGGCGGCGACACCAACTGGGCCGACAGCCAGCTCGCCTACGAGTCGCTGTCGCCGGGCCTGCGGGAGTACGTCGACACGCTCACCGCCGTCCACGACGGCACCCGCGAGTTCGGCTACTACCTGGCCCAGCGCCGGCAGGGCCGCGGCAACCTGTGGGAGGGCGAGGTGTTCACCCACCTGACGCCGGTGGAGCACCCGGTGGTGCGGGTCCACCCCGAGACCGGCCGCAAGGGCCTGTTCGTGAACCCGGGCTTCACCTCGCACATCGTGGGCGTCTCGGAGTACGAGAGCCGGGGCCTCCTCGACATCCTCTACGCCCACCTGACCAAGCCCGAGCACGTGGTACGGCACCGCTGGCAGCCGGGTGACGTCGCCCTGTGGGACAACCGCAGCACGGCCCACTACGCCAACCGCGACTACGGCGACCGGCATCGCGTCATGCACCGCATCACGCTGCGCGGGGACACTCCGGTCGGCCCTGCTCCCGCCGACCACTGACCGGCGTACGGGCGGCATGGACCAGGTCCGGGCCGGTGGAGGTGTTGCAGAATGTCGTCCGTCCGTGCTTGGAGGGGGACCATGCTGCTGCTGGATCTGGACACCGTGACGCCGCGGGACCGCGTGGAAGCCTTCCGCCACGCGATGACCGATTCGTCCGTGCCCAACGACATCGTCCACGAGGAACCCGAGTCCGGCATCCACGCGCGGATGGAGCTCTGGCAGATCGGCGAGCTGGGCATGTTCCAGACGCACAACTCGGGTTTCGCCCTCCACCGGACGACCAGGCACGTACGGCATCACCGGAGCGACCCGGTCGTGTCCGTGTCGCTCCAGACCAGCGGAGTCGGGCGCAGCGAAGTGGCCGGGCAGCGGCAGTTGCTCGCGCCGGATGACATCACGGTGTTCCACGAACTGGTGCCCCGGGTGTACGGCTGGTCCGGGGACGGCGCCTCGCAGGCCATGGTCGTCGGCGTCGATCGGCTCGCGCTGCCGGTCGACGTCGTGCTGAAGGGCTCGCTGCAGCTCCGGGCGAGTCCCATGTACAACCTGGTGCTGCACCACCTGCGAGAGGTGTGGCGGGACCCCGGACGGCTGGAGGCCGACCCGGGCGCACCCGCGCTGGCCAGTGCGACGGTCGACCTCGTGCGGGCACTGCTGGTCTCGGCCGCCCATCATGACGACGACCCGCAGTCCAGAACGGTCATGGACGACACCCTGCTGACTCGGGTCATGGCCTACGTGCGTCGCCATCTCACCGAAGCGGACCTGACACCCGAGCGCATCGCTGCCGAACACGCCATCTCGCAGCGTCACCTTTACACCCTGCTGAGCCGTGCGGGCATCAGCCTCGAGCAGTGGATCATCAACGAACGGCTGGCGGAAGCCCGGCGCATCCTCGCCTCCCCCCGGCACAGTGGTCTCACCGTCGCCGCGGTGGCGGCCCGCTGCGGTTTCCGCACTCCGAGCCACTTCACGCGCCGGTTCCGCGAGCGGTACGGCTTGACCCCGCGCGAGTGGCGGCAAGCGTCGGCCTGAGTCCTTGCCCCGCGAGGAGCATTCGTTGCCCTCACGTGCACAGTCACCCCCTGCTCCGCCCTGACCGCCGCCGAGTCCTCCGACGATGGCCGTACACCGCCGAGTTGTTGAGCGGTAGGGAGGGGAGCGATGTTTCGATGCCGTACGGCGTGACGACGGGTCAGCGGTCCTTGCTCGGTGCGGAGGACCTGGGACGGCGAAGGGAATGGCGGGTCCTGCGCGAAGCGGTCCAGACGGTGGAACGGTCGGGTCGTGCCGTCTGGCTCGGCGGCGGCCCCGGCATCGGCAAGACGGTCCTACTGGAACAGACCGGGGAGATGGCGGCGGAGCGAGGCCTGCGTGTGCTGCGGGCGAGCGCCGCCGAGAGCGAGAAGAACCTTCCCTTCGCCGTGCTGCACCAGTTGGTGTGGGCGCTCAGGGACGAGATGAGGGAGCTGCCGTCGGAGGGGCGGGCAGCGCTCGAACGCGCCCTGCACATCGGCTCCACAGGCACGCCGGGCACCTATACGGTCGCCGCGGCGGCCCTCGACCTCTTGACCGCCGCATCCCGGCCCCGGCCTCTCGCGCTGCTCATCGACGACCTGCAATGGGCCGATGGCTCCAGCGCCGACGTACTGGCCCTCGTGCAACGCCGGGTGACGGCGGTACCCGTCCTCGTCTTCGCCACGGTGCGCACGGACGAGCTCGCACCGCTCGACGGCGCCGGAATCGAGATACTGCCGCTCGCGGGGCTCACCGATGAGGGCGCCGGAAGACTGCTGCGCACGCTGCACCCCGAATTGTCCGGCGCGGCGCGCCAGCGGATCGTGCGCGAGGCGGCGGGCAACCTGCTCGCCCTCATCGAGCTTCCGGCCCGGCTCGGCGAAGCCCAGCGCACGGGCCGGTTGCCGCTGCCCGACCATCTGCCGCTGGGTGAGCGGCTGGAGGCCATGTTCGCCGGGCGGATGGCGGCCCTTCCTCCGACGGCACGCTTCACCCTGCTTCTGTGCGCCGTGGCGGACCGTGCCGGGCAGTCCCTGCCTCGTGTCTCGGCGGCCGCGCGGGCCGCGGGCGTCGACGACGTGGCGCGAGCGCTGGACGCGGCCGAGGAAGCCGGCCTGGTCAGTGTCGACAGGTCCTCCGCGCAGATTCGCTTCCGGCATCCGCTGGTTCGGTCCGCGCTGGTGACGGCCGCCACCGGTGGGGAGCGGCGCCGGGCGCACGCGGCATGGGCGGCCGTTCTGCCTTCCGGCGACCTTCGCCAGGTGACGCACCGGGCGGAAGCGACAGCGCTGCCCGACGAGTCGGTGGCCACGGCGTTGGAACAGGCAGCGGAGCTGGCGCAGTCCCGTGGCGGCGATGTGGAGGCCGTCCGGCTGCTGGCCCGGGCGGCCGGGATGAGCACCTCCGCCGTGGCGCGCGGGCACCGGCTGGCGTCCGCGGCCGGGGCGGCTGTGCGCGCCGGGCACCTCGACCTGGCGGCCCAGTTCGTCGAGCAGGCGATCGCCCAGGGCGTGCCGTCGGCAAGCCGTGACCTGCTGGACTTCGCCCGGTGCCACGTACGGATGCATGTCGACGGTGACTTCGGTCCGGCGATCGAGCTGCTGCCTGGCGTGCTGGACCGGATCGCGGGAACGGAAGCCGAGGCGTTGCGCTTCCCTTGCCTTTTCCTGCTGTTCATGGCGGCCGCATATACTGGGGAGCCGGAGGTGTGGGAAGCCGTGGCCCGCCGGATGGCCGGTGAGTCGGACCTCGTCCGGCTCGGCCACGATGTCTGGAGCGATCCTGCCCGGCGTGCCCACGGCGGGAGCGAACGCTACGAGGCCGCTCTCGACGCCTCCTCACAGGGAGACCAGCCGGCGGAGGCGTGGTTGCTGTTGTGGTCCGCCGTCGGTCTCGACGTCATCGGCGATCACGCCACCCTCTGGGAGAGTCTGGCGCACCGTCAGTCCTACGCGACACAGTCCTTCGTCGCGGCTGTGTCCGCCTACGACGACTATCTGTCCGGACACTGGGACCGTTGTGTCCGACGGGCTCGGGACGCCGCGAAGGCGGCGCGGGTCCGCGGATTCCGACTGCAGGAACGGATTCACCAGTACAAGGAGGGCTACGTCACCGCCGCCCGCGGGCAGAAACAGGCGGTGGACGACCTGGTGGCCCTGCTGCGCCCATGGGCCACGGCGCGTGGGATCACACTCATTCTCCACCGGCTCAGGTCCATGGAGGCCATGTGTGCGCTCGCCCTCGGTGACTACGAGGCCGCGTACGCACACGCGTGCGCGGTCACGCCGCCGGGCACCCTCCCCGTCGGCGTCGCCCAGTTCCACCTCGTGTTCCTCGACCTGGTCGAGGCCGCCGTGCACACCGGCCGGCATGCCGAGGCCCGCCGTCATGTCGCCGCCGGGCGGGCCGCCCGCATGGAGCGGATCTCCGCGCACCACGAGTTCGTACTGCTCTCAGCGGAAGCCATGGCGAGCCGGGACACCGACACGGCCTGTGCGGCGGTCTACGCCTGTCCCCACGCGGCTCGATGGCCCTTCGAGCTGGCCCGCGTGCGCCTCCACCACGGCGCCTGGCTGCGGCGGCAGGGCCGGCGGTCGGAAGCCCGGGAGCAACTGGAGTCGGCTCGGCGTGCCTTCGCCGGCCTCAAGGCCGGGCCCTGGACGGATCGCGTGCGTCAGGAACTGAACGTCTGCAACGAGGCGGCCGTCAGAAGCACGCAAGCCCCGGCGGTACGACCCGGCCTGACGCATCAGGAGTCCCGGATCGCCACGCTCGTCGCCGAAGGGCTCTCCAACAAGGACATCGGGGCACGCCTGCAGCTGTCGCCGAAAACCGTCGCCAATCACTTGGCCAGGATCTATCCCAAACTCGGAGTAACCACGCGCGCGGCCGTGGCACGCGCACTGGTCGAGTACGGCTCACTGTGCTCCCAGCCGGTCCCCGGCCCGCCCGTCGGATGACCTAACCGAGGCAGTCGCATGAGCCGCACTCTGGAGCCGACGGCCGGGGGAACCGCGGGCCGGACTTCGAGTCTCGGGAGGCAGCATGGATGGGAATGCCACGATCGTCGGCGAGAACACCGCCACACAGCATCTGGGACCGCTGCGAGTCATGACGAAAGGCGGTGAGGCCTCAGGCGTCCTGAAGCACCCAGGCGGCGACTCCGCGCGCATCGGTGTCGGCACTCTGTCGCGTGGCAGCGCGATCCTGTCGTACGGCGGCAAGTCCGCGGTGTGCCCGCGGGGCGCCCTCTTCGTCGTGGATCTGGCGGAGCCGTGGCGGATCGGCTGCTCGGAGGACGCTCGACTGCATGTCTTCCTGCTGCCCCGGGTGCTGTTCGGACGGCTGACCGAGAACGACCTCGGGCAGATGTGGGGTGTGCACACGACTGCCGACCACAGCGTGGTGGACCTGCTCGCCCCGCTCCTCGTCGCCGCCGCGGAGTCCGCGGGGACCCACCCACCGCACATCGGGCACGGCATCGCCGGCAGCATCGTCGACCTCCTCTGCATCGTCGCCGCCGGTACGGCCACCGGGCGCGGTGCCTCGGACGGGGAACGAGCGAGTGGGCACGGCGGCATGGCCGACCGGATCCGCCAGTTCGTCAGCGAGAACCTCCAGGACCCGGCGTTGGGCCCGGAGTTGGTCGCCGAGCGTCACCGGGTGTCTGTTCGGTATGTGCACAAGGTGTTCACGACACAGGGGACGACCTTGAGCCGGTGGATACGGGAGCGCCGGCTGCACGAGTGCCGCCGCGAACTCGCAAGAGCCGGCGGGACCGGTCCCGCCGTCCCCGTCTCGACCGTCGCGCGGCGCTGGGGATTCACCAACGCCAGTCACTTCAGTCGCAACTTCCGCGCTCGTTACGGCGTCTCGCCGGTCGAATGGCAGCGCATCCGCACCGGGGCCACCGTCGGCGGCACCTGATGCGACGGTCACTGGGACGACGGCGCGGCGACCACCGCCCGGCCGGCCGCACCACCGGCGTGCCAGTCGCGGAACGAGTATCCGTGGACGGCCTTGAACGAGCGGCTGAACTGGGCCACGTTCTGGAACCCCCAGGCCCGTACGACGGCCGACAGGGACATCGTCGCCGTGCCGCGCCGGGCGATCTCGCCGGCGCACTGCTCCACACGACGCCTCAGCACCAGTCTGTGCACCGTGGTCTCCTGGTCCTCGAAGAGAAGGTGCAGATAGCGGACCGAGATGCGGTGGGCGGCCGCGATCCGCGCGGGAGAGAGATCAGGATCGCGCAGGTTGGCGTCGATGTAGTCCCGAACGCGCCGCACCAGGTCCTGCCGTGTCGTGGCAGGCTCGGGCCGGTTGCCGTGCGTGTGCTCGTCCACCAGAGTGGCCAGCAGATCGGCGAAAGTGCCGGCCAGCTGGTCCGCGGTCGACGCGCTGGTCCGGCCGGCCTGGGCCACCAGCGAGGACACGAAGGGCAGCAGCAGAGCGGCGACGCCGCTCCGGGCCGGTACGGCGCGGCCCGTCAACCGGTCCACCCGGCTGCCGGACCGGCCCAGCGCGCGTTCCGGAACACGCAGCAAGTGCAGGTGGAACCGCTGGCGCTGCTCGAACGAGAAGGGGCGGCGGAGGTCGCACACCGCGAGGTCCCCCGGCCGGAGGACGGCATCACGCCCGTCCTGGCGCAGGGCGGACGTACCCGCGATCTGGACGGCCAGGACGATGTGGTCGTGCGGCGCGGCCGCCACCAGTCGTGACGTTCGGCTCAGCCGCACCGCGTCTGCCTCGAGCGACAGGATGCGCAGATAACCCAGGTCTTGCACTGAGAGGTCCCCTGTGAACGCGGGTCCCGGCCGAGGTGTCACGTGTACGCCCGCCAACCGGCGTCGCACACTCCGCTCCCACACATCGGCACGGTCCGCACCGGCCATCGACGCCGACATCAGCGCAGGGTCCACATCCACTCCATACTCGCCATCCGTGAAGGTGTCGTACCTCCCCCAGGACCCAGGCTGGGGGTGGTCGGACGACGGCCGTTAGGTCATCTGACGGGTCTGCCAGAACGAGCGCGGTGTCTCCCGTGGATCCAGTCCCGTCGGTGCACGGATCGGCACGCTCCGGTTCAGCGGCCGGCGCCCGCCCCGTGTTGATCACCTCTAGCGTCGGTGCCGAACCGCGAGACCGCCCCCACCTCCTGGACGCGTCCCGCACCGAGCGCAACGCCCCTCACCTCAGCAGGAGTTCGCGTGTCTCAGCGCCGCCGGCCACCGCTCGTTCTGGAAAAGGCGGCCCGGGAGTTCACCCGCTCCTACGTCTGTCCGACCGTGCCTTTGGGCAGTGATCCGGGTCCTGCGCGGGCCGGCGTGGCACAGCTGATGGGCCGGGAGATCGACCGGGGACAGGTCCGTGAGGACTGGCTTGCGCTGCCGGGGGCCGGCGGTCACCGGATCACCGTACGCATCCTTCGGCCGGTGGACGCGGACGAGCCGCTGCCGGTCGTGTTGTTCCTGCACGGCGTGGGATGGATGCTGACCGATGCCTGCTCGCACGGGCGACTCGTGTCCGACCTGGTGCTGGGTGTCGATGCCGCGGTCGTCGTCCCGGAATACCGCCGGGCTCCGGAGGCCCGCTATCCCGTCGCCGTGGAGCAGGTGTACGCGGTGGCGAAATGGATCGCGGACCAGGGGAGGGACTGCCGGCTGGACGGGGACCGCATGGCCGTCGTGGGAGCCTCGGCCGGTGCCAACCTGGCTGCGGCACTCACCTTGCTCGCCAAGGAGCGCGGCGGCGTCAGACTCGTCCACCAGGTTCTCTTCTGCCCTGCCACGGACGCGAGGATGGACACGTCGTCCTACGACGACTTCGCCGAGGGGTTCTTCCTGGGCCGCGAGGCGATGCGCCACTTCTGGCGGCAGTACGTTCCCGATCCGGCGGACCGGCGAAGGATCACCGCGTCTCCGCTGCACGCGTCGGACGGCGAGCTCGCCGGTCTGCCCCCGGCCCTGGTGGTCACCGCGGAGGCCGACGTGCTCCGTGACGAGGGAGAGACCTACGCCGCCAGACTTCGCCTCGCCGGGGTACCGGTCGCGGCCGTCCGCTACCACGGGACCATTCACGGCTTTCTGCTGTTCGACGCCTTGCGGGACACCGAGGCGGCCAGAGCCGCCCGCGTCCAGACCGTGGACACCCTGTACACGGCTCTGCACGCCTGGCGCGCCTGACACGTCCTCCAGAGGTCGCGCCGAGGGTCGTGCACCCATGGGCACAGGACGGTGCACGCAGCACTCTCCGGCGCGGACCGCCCGGCCCTAGCTTGCCACCGACACCCCCTTTCCCAGGAGCCGATGGCCGATGAACGAGAGAAGCACCACCAGGCGCCGGACGATCATGGCGGCCGGCGCCGCCGCCGTCACCGCCGCGATCGCCGGACCTCAGCAACACGCCGTCGCCGCCGGCAGGCGCGGCGACCCGTCCGCACCCACCGTCGTGCTGGTGCACGGCGCCTTCGCGGACGGCTCCAGCTGGACGCCGGTGATCGAACGCCTGCAGCGATCCGGCCACACCGTCGTCGCCGTAGCCAATCCCCTGCGCGGGCTCCCCGTCGACGCGGCCCACGTACGCGGTGTGCTGGCCGCCCTCGAAGGACCGGTCGTACTCGTCGGCCACTCCTACGGCGGCGCCGTGATCACCGAGGCCGCCGCCGGCACCGCGAACGTGCGGGCACTGGTGTACGTCGCCGCCTTCGTGCCCGATGCCGGTGAGGTCCTGGGCGAGCTCTCTGCGAGGTTCCCGGGTTCCGAGCTCCAGCCCGCGCTCACCACGGTGCCCGGCACGGGCCCCGAGGGGCAGCCCGCAGTCGACCTGTACCTGAGTCGGGACCGTTTCCGTCACGTCTTCGCCGCGGACGTACCCGAGAGCACGACGCGTGTGCTCGCAGCCGTGCAGCGGCCGCTCAGCGCAAGCGCCTTCACCGACACGGCCACGGCCGCCGCCTGGCGCCACATCCCCTCATGGAACCTGGTGGCCACGCGCGACCGCGGCATCCCACCCGCGCTGCAGCGGTTCCAGGCCCGGCGAGCAGGGTCGCACACCGTGGAGACCACCAGCTCGCATCTGCCGCTCTACAGCCGACCCCACGAGGTCGCTGCTCTCATCAGAGCCGCCGCGCGCAGCGTCACGTCCGCCTGAAGCCATCGTGGCCCTATCCGTCAGTGAGGATTCCATGTCAACGCAACACGATCTCGAGCAGATAGCGCACGTCAACGCGAGCGGTCGCACCCCCGTCGTCTTCGTGCACGGTCTCTGGCTGCTGCCCAGCAGCTGGGAGCGCTGGGCGGAGGTCTTCCAAGAGGCCGGTTACGCGCCCCTGACTCCCGGGTGGCCCGATGACCCCGAGACCGTGGCGGAGGCGAACGCGCATCCCGAGGTGTTCGCCGGCAAGGGTGTCGGCCAGGTCGCCGACCACTTCGCGGGTCTCATCGGCCGTCTGGAGCGCAAGCCCGTCGTCGTCGGGCATTCTTTCGGCGGCCTGATCACGCAGATGATCGCCGGACGTGGTCTGGCATCGGCCTCGGTCGCCATCGACCCGGCGCCCTTCCGCGGAGTTCTGCCCCTGCCTCTTTCGTCTCTGCGCGCCGCGAGCGTCGTCATCGCCAAACCGGCGAACTACCACCGTGCGGTGCCCCTCACCTACGAGCAGTTCCGCTACGCCTTCGCCAACGCCGTCAGTGAGGAGGAGGCCAAGGATCTGTACGAGAGGTTCGCCGTTCCCGCCCCCGGCGAGCCGCTGTTCCAGGCGGCGGCCGCCAACATCAACCCGTGGACCGAGGTGAAGGTCGACACGCTCGCACCCGAACGCGGTCCGCTCCTGATCATCTCCGGCGAGAAGGACCGCACCGTGCCGTGGGCCATCGCGAACGCCTCGTACAGGAAGCAGGCCCGCAACCGGCACGCTGTCACCGAGATCACCGAGATGGCGGGACGTGGCCACGCGCTGACCATCGACAGCGGTTGGCGGGAGGTGGCCGACACGGCGCTCGCGTTCGTCAAGCGATTCGGCGATTGACGAAGTCAGCCTGACAGGCGACGAGTTCGCGTGGTGAGGAGCCGGGGTGTCGCGGCGGGTGCCGACGCCCCGGTTCCGCTGTCTCATGGGCCGTCAGCCGCCAATGCGCGGGCGAGCGCCGCGCGCGACGTGATCTCCAGCTTCGGGAAGATCTTGTGCAGATGGTCGGCTACGGTCCGGGGTGACAGGCCCAGTCGGTCGCCGATCTCTCTGTTCGTCAGGCCGTCGGCGGCGAGCTGGGCGATGCGCAGTTCCTGTGCGGTCAACTGGCCCCGCCTGCCCGCGGCGCCGCCGAGGGGCTGCCCAGCCGCCCGCAACTCCCGCCTGGCCTGTTCCGCCCAGGGCTCGGCGCCCAGGGAGCGAAAGGCGTGGTATGCCTCGCTCAGTCGGTCACGGGCCAGGGCCGACTGGTGCCGGCGCAGCGCCCTGCCGTGAGCGAGCCGCAACCGGGCCGTCTCGAAAACCCACCGCTCGGCGCCGGGAACGGCATAGGCCGCCCGGTACCGAGCGTCCGCGTCCTCATCCGCCGCGACCGCGGAGGCCGCGGCCAGCAGAAAAGCGTGATGGGGCGAGATGTCCGCGATGCGCGCGGCCCGAGCCGCCTCGACGTGCGCCCGCGCCTCCTCCTGCCGGCCTGTGAGAACGGCAGCGGTGACGAAGTCGAACAACGCCACATGGAACCAGGGCATCCCCGGTGGGAGGGTGCCGGGCGGGGTGACCTCGGCGAACCGCGTGTACGCCTCCTCGGCGCGGCCGTGCGCGAGCGCAACCAGACCGCGCAGATGCGTCAGGCGGCGCGTCACCAGCGTCATGCCGGCGCGAGCCGCGACGGGCCCGATCAGCTGTTCGATCTCCAACAGGCCTGGCTCGTCGCCGCGACCGGCCAGGAAACAGGCGTAGGACAGCCTGAAGAGCAGGGCGTTGCAGTGGTATCCCCGCTCCTCGGAGGCCTCCGCCTCACGCAGACACGTCTCCGCCTGGTCCCAGCGACCGCGCAGGAAGTCCTGATAGCTCTTGGCTTTGGCGACCGTCCCCTGCGTGGCGTACGCGTGCTGTTCCCCGAAACGCCTCTGCATGGGTTCGTCGGCCATGTCCACGGCCGCCGCCACCCACAACAGCAGCCAGGCCGCCCCGGCCTCCTGCTCCTCGCTCATCCCCTCGATGAGTGTCTGCAGTTCATCGACCACGCCATGGGCCGTCCGCGCCGGGTCCGACCACGCACGCCGGCACAACCGAGCGGCCGGCGACATCCGGGGCGCGTGCTTCGCCAGGGCCTCCCATCCCCGGGCGTCGCCTGTGTACGCCGACGCGAGAAGCAGTTTGAAGAACGCCTGCTCGGCCAGTCCCTCGAAGGCCGGTACGGGTCGCTCCACCAGGGCGTCCAACGCCTTCGGCAGCAAGGCGAACGACGAGTCGAAGTCAATGCGATGGCTCTGGTCGACGTACACGACGGCGTAGGCGAACAGCGGTTCCACGTCCGGCGGCACGGGCTGTCGCGCGAGCTCCGAGATGATCGTCGCCGCGTAGGGCAGATGTCCGCCGCGGGCAGCCATGACGGCCGCCCAGGTCAGCCTCCTGGCTCGGGAGGACGGGTCCGTGCTGATGGCGGCCGCGCGGTCGAGGAGCATGGCTGCTTCCGCGTCACCTCCCCGCCGGGACATGCGCAGGCCGGCCTCCTGCAGCCGGGCGGCGAGCTCCTCGTCCGGCCCCGGAGCCGCCGCGGCTTCGTGCACCGGACGACGCGGGTCGTGTGCAGGCAGCGCGTCGGCCAGCACCCGGTGCGCTTCCCGCCGCTGTCGTGCGGAAGCCCGCGAGATGACGGCGCTGCGGACCAGTGGGTGCCGGAAGACTAGACGGCCCGAGGAGTCGAGCCGAGCCAACTCACTGGTCTCGATCCCGTCGAGGACTTCCTCCCCCCGCGAACCGGCGCCCCCTTCCAGCCACGTCCCCACGTTCCATGCCGCGGTGGCACCGCCGAGGGCGACCAGCAACAGGATCCGGGACGCCTCCGCCGACAGCGCTTCGAGGCGATGGGCGAAGAGCCGCTCCAGCCGCTCGCCCAGTCTCAGCCCTTCCGGGAGAGGGACCGCGCCCCTCATCTCCTCGGGTCGCAACTGCAGCGGCAACTCGACGAGAACCAGCGGATTGCCCGCCGCCTCATCGAGAACGCGCTCGACGGCCGGCCCCGCCACATCCGCGTGGTACCGGCGCAACAGCAGGGCCGCTTCGTCGCGTGCCAATGCCGTCACCTGCACCGATGGGGCGGGCCAGCCGTCCGTGGCCGTAGTTCCGGATCGGCTGGCGCTCACGAACACGATCGGCAGGTCGGTGATCCTGCGGTGCAGGAAGGCGAACACCGTGCGGCTCGACGAGTCCACCCAATGAAGGTCGTCCACGAGGATCAGCAGGGGCCGGCCACGGATCGCCTCGGCGATCAACGCCAGCACCGCGGCGCCAACGAGGAAACCACCGGGAGCGGGTTCCTCGTCCGGTCCGAGCGCGGATCGAAGCGCCTGACGCTGGTGGAGGGGCAGGGACGTGGAGTGCTGCGTCAGGGGTCCCACGATCTGGCGCACCGCCCCGAAGGACAGCTCCGCCTCGGCCTCGGAGCCCGTCGCACGCAGTACCGAGAATCCGCAGTCGCGCGCGACCGTCGCCAACCGATCGAGAAGTGCGGTCTTGCCGATGCCGGCCTCGCCCTGCAGGAGAACGGCCGATCCTTCCGCAGGTTGGGCCAGCGCACTGTCCAACGCGGCGCACAGTAAGGACATTTCCCGCCGGCGTCCCACGAGCGCACTGGTGTCCGATGACGGCAAGACTTCCCCCAAAGCGCCACTCCTCACAACGGAGCGGTCGACCGTCCCAGGCCTGCCGAAGGCGCGGGCCCAGGTACGACACCGACACCGACAGCGCATGCCGGACCTGCGCTCCGAGCGCAGGATAGCGCCCACCGCCCCACGGCCGCCGATGTCCTGAGAGTGCGGACTCCCGTCCTGTGCCTGCCGCGTTCGCCACCCGTCGTGGTCAGGCACCGCCCTGCCTGCGAGCATCGAACCGGCCGGTGATGTCTCGACCCGGAAGGGCACCATGGCTACCGTGACTTGGGCCACGTCGGCTCTGCCGCTCGAAGACCGGGCGGAGGCACTTCGCCAGACCATTCGGCAGCAGGTCGTTCCCGTCGAGCTGGTGCTGCCGCGCCGACCGGAGCTCGTCTTCGCCGACGTCGCCATCACCGAGATGGGGTCGCTCCAGGTCACGTCGGTGCAGGCCAATCCCGCCACCGTGCACCGCACACCCCGACTTGCCCGAGCAGACGACGAACCCGTCCTGTTCATCAGCCTGCAGGTCTCCGGGGAGAGCACCGTCCTCCAGGACGGAAGGGACGCCACACTGCGCCCCGGGGACATCGCCTTCTACGACACGCGGCGTCCGTACACCCTGCTCTTCGACCACGGTGTCGACATGCACTTCTTCCGCATACCGGTCGGCGACCTCGGCCTGCCCGACACGGTGATCCGCCAGGCGATGGCCCGGACCCTCGGAGCGAGCGGCACGGTCGGGGGACTCACAGCGGGCTATCTCACCCAACTGGCGGCGAGCCCCGCCCTGCACGAAGGCACGGCTTCCCGGCTGCTCGCCGGTCCGAGCATGGAGCTCATCCGGGCCGCCATCGCGGCCGAGGCCGACCGAAGGGACCTCGCCGCGGGCCCGATGCACGAGACACTCGCCGTACGCGTCCTGGACTACATGCGGGCCCACCTGTCCGACCCGACGCTCACACCGGCGTCCGTGGCGAGCGCCCACCACATCTCCGTCCGCCACCTGTACGCCGTCCTGGCACGCAGCGGCGTCACCTTCGGCGAATGGGTGCGCACGCACCGGCTCGAGGCGTGTCGCCGGGAACTTTCGCGAGTGCCCCCGAGTGCCGAGACCATCGCGGCCTTGGCCCACCGCTGGTGCTTCAAGTCAGCCGCCCACTTCAGCCGCACGTTCAAAGCCGCTTACGGCATGCCACCACAGGCCTGGCGCGAACTCAGGCGGATCCCCTGAATACAACTGCCCGCTTCTGATCTCGTTCCGGGCTGCTAGGGGGCGTCTCGCCGATCATGCCGGATCAGGGAGCGGCGCCTGGTGCCGTGCATCGCAAGGCGGAGGAGGGAGCCGATGCGATGGGGGTCCCCCCTGCTCGAGCGGAGCCGAGAGCTTGGGGGAATCGGCGAGTGACGACAACGCGGCGAGGCGCAGTGCCAGGCGCCGCGAGCCCGGCATGATCGGCGAGACGCCCCCTAGAGACGTGCCGCGGTCCGGACGAGGCCGGCGACGGCTCGGGAGCGGCTGTGGGCCGGCCATGCGATGACCGTCGTCACCGTCGGCGCGTCCGGCACCGGCACGGCGACAAGGCCGTCGCGCAGATGGTCCCGGCCCGACTCGGGCACGATCGCGCAGGCGCGACCGAGCTGGATCAGCTGGATCAGCTGGGTGTGGTCCCGCACCTGCGGGCCGGGGCCGTCCGGGTACCTGCCGTCCCGGCCGGGCCAGCGTGGCATCGGCAGGTCCGGCAGCCCGGCGACCTCGGCCATCCGCAGGTGGGGCCGGCCGGCGAGGGGGTGACCGGCCGGCAGGATCACGATCTGTCCCTCCGTGCGGAGTTCCTCGGTATCGAACCCGGCCGTCGCGTCGAAGGGCCGGTGCAGCAGTGCCACGTCGGCCCGGCCGTCACGCAGCAGCTGTTCCTGCTCGCCGATCCCGCACAGGAGCACGTCGACGGTGACCGCGTCGGGTTCGGCGGCGTAGCGGTCGAGCAGTTTCGCCAGCAACTCGTTGGACGCGCCGGCCTTCGCGGCGAGGACCACGCCGGGGTGGCCGGTCGCGGCGAGGGCGGCGCGGCGGGTGCGGCGCTCGGCGGCCTCGACCGCGTCCAGTGCCGCCCGGGCCTCCCGCAGGAGCACCGACCCGGCCTCGGTCAGGGTGACCGCGCGGCTGGTGCGTTCCAGCAGCGTGGCGTCCAGGCGCCGTTCGAGCAGGCGGATCGCCCGCGACAGCGGGGGCTGCGCGATCCCGAGCCGCCGCGCGGCCCTCCCGAAGTGCAGTTCCTCGGCGACGGCGACGAAGTACCGCAGCTCACGCGTCTCCACGCCGCCATGCTACCGGCCCCGACGGGATCGATACCCGTGCGGTATCGCCGCGCACCCGATCGGTGTTGGACCGCTCCGCCGGGGCCCGAGAAGGATGGTCCGCATGAGCGAACAGACGATCGCGCTGGTGACCGGCGCGAACAAGGGCATCGGATACGAGATCGCGGCCGGGTTGGGCGGACTCGGCTGGAGGGTCGGGGTCGGGGCCCGGAACGAGGAACGCCTCGAGGCCGCCGTGGCGAAGCTGCGTGCGGCCGGCTTCGACGCGTTCGGCGTGCCCCTCGACGTGACCGACGACGCGAGCGTGACCGCCGCCGCCGGGCTGATCGAGGACCGCTCCGGACGCCTCGACGTGCTCGTCAACAACGCCGGAGTGACCGGCGGCATGCCTCAGACGCCCACCACGGTCGACCCCGAGACGGTGCGGGCGACCGTGGAGACCAATGTGATCGGCGTCATCCGCGTCACCAACGCGATGCTGCCGTTGCTGCGCCGCTCGGCGGCACCGCGGATCGTGAACATGTCGAGCGGCGTCGGCTCCCTCACCCGGCAGTCCACTCCCGGCGCCGAGACGGGACCGATCTCCGCGGCCTACGCGCCGTCGAAGACGTTCCTCAACGCCGTCACCGTCCAGTACGCCAAGGAGTTCCGGGAACTGGGCGACACCAGCATCCTCATCAACGCCGCCTGCCCGGGCTACTGCGCGACCGACCTCAACGGTTTCCGCGGCGTCCGCACGCCGGAACAGGGCGCGGCGATCGCGATCCGGCTCGCGACCCTGCCCGACGACGGCCCGACCGGCGGGTTCTTCGAGGACGCGGGGGAAGTGCCGTGGTGACCCGCAGGGGGCTGATCACCAGGCCAGTTCGTCGATCAGCGAGATCGCGTCCGGTTCGGGGGTGCGGTCCAGTGTCTGTTCGGCCCAGATCACCTTTCCCCTAGTCGCGTAGCGAGTGCCCCAGCGGTCCGCGAACTGGGAGACGAGGAACAGGCCGCGGCCTCCCTCGTCGGTGGTGGCGGCGCGGCGCAGACGGGGTGAGGTGTTGCTGCCGTCGGAGACCTCCAGTACGAGGGTGCGGCCCAGCAGCATCCTGACGTGTACGGGCGGCGCGCCGTAGCGGACCGCGTTGGTGAGGAGTTCGCTGAGGATGAGTTCCGTGGTGAAGGACGACTCCTCCAGGCCCCAGTCGTCGAGGCGGCGGCTCACCTCCGTGCGGACCTGGGAGACGGCCATCACGTCGAACGGCACGTCCCAGGACGCGACGCGGGACGCGTCGAGCAGCCGGGTCCGGGCTACCAGCAGCGCCACGTCGTCGGTGGGGTGTCCGGGCAGCATCCTCTCCATGACGGCGTGGCAGGTCTCCTCCGGCGTCCGGTCCGGCTCGGCGAGGGCCGAGCGGAGCATCCGCAGGCCTTCGTCGATGTCGCGCCTGCGGTCCTCGATCAGTCCGTCGGTGAACAGCACGAGCCGGCTGCCCTCGGGCAGATCCAGCCTGCCGGCCTCGAAGGGGTGCCCGCCGACTCCCAGAGGCGGTGACTGAGGGATGTCGGGGAAGGTGACCTGACCATCGGGGTCGATCACGGCCGGGGCGACGTGCCCGGCGCGGGAGAAGGTGCAGTGTCCGCCGACCGGGTCGTAGACGGCGTACAGGCAGGTGGCGCCGGTGACCGGGGCGGCGTCGCTGCGGGCGCTCGACGTCTGTGTGTCCAGGAGGGTCACCATCTCGTCGAGGTGGCCGAGCAGTTCGTCCGGGGAGAGGTCCAGCGAGGAGAAGTTCAGCACCGCGGTCCGCAGCCGGCCCATGGTCACCGCGGCGTGCAGTCCGTGCCCGACGATGTCGCCGACGACCAGTGCCACCCGGAAGCCGGGCAGGGGGATCACGTCGAACCAGTCGCCGCCGACGGCGGCCTGCGCGGGCAGGTAGCGCCAGGCGATCTCCAGCGCGTCCTGGTCCGGGACGTCCTGGGGCAGCAGGCTGCGCTGCAGGGTGACGGCCATGGCGTGCTCGCGGGCGTAGCGGCGGGCGTTGTCGATCGCCACGGCGGCCCGCGCCACCAGCTCCTCGGCGACCGCTACGTCCTCCTCCTCGAAGGGAGGGGAGTCGGCGCCCCGCCAGAAGTTGACCATGCCGAGGACCACGTCCCGGGCTCGCAGGGGCACGGTGATCAGCGAGTGGATGCCGTACTCCAGCGCCTGGCGGGCACCTTCCGGGTCCTGGGCCCGCCAGTCCTGGGCGCTGTGCAGGTCCGCCACCCGTACGGCCTTGCCGCGGTGCAGCGCCGCCACCATCGGCGTGTCGGCCACCACGAACTGGATCAGGTCGCCCACCGGCTGCAGCGGATGCCCGCTCTGGGCCTCGCTCAGCGCGGTGCGCCGCATCCGGCGCACGGCACCGGTGGGCTCCTCGCCGCGCAGGACGGAGTCGAGGAGTTCCACGGTGACGTAGTCGGCCATGCGCGGGACCGCGACCTCGGCGAGTTCCTCCGCCGTGCGCCGTATGTCGAGCGTGGTGCCGATGCGTACACCCGCTTCGTAGAGCAGGGTCAGCCGTCCGCGCGCCACCTCGGCCTGGCCCGACAGGGCCCGCAGCTCCGTGGTGTCGCGGAAGGTGGCAACCAGGCCCGGCGCGCCGCCGTAGGGCTCGGTGAGCCGGATGTTGACCGCGAGCAGCCGCTCACCGGCGGGGATCACCTCGTCGGAGACGGGCTCGGCGGACATCAGCAGCCGGGTCAGGCGGGAGCTGAGCCCCAGGTCCTCGACGGCTCGCCGGTCGGCGTCCTCGGGGAGGTCGAGCAGGCGGCGGGCCTCGTCGTTGGCGAGCATCGGGCGCCCGTCGCCGCCGACGATCAGGACGCCCTCACGCACCGCGTGCAGCACGGCGTCGTGGTGCTCGAACATCCGTGTCATCTCGGCCGGGCCCAGACCGTGTGTCTGCCGGCGCAGCCGCCTGCTGACCAGGGCCGTGCCGACGGTGGCGAGTGTGAGCGCGCCCGCGGCCGCGGCGAGCATCGTCGGGATCTGCTCGTTCAGCACCTGCCCCAGGGTGTCGAACTGGATGCCGGCGCTGACCATGCCGACCACGCGCCCGCTGCCGTCCCGCACGGGTACCACCGCGCGCACGGCGTCGGTGGGCTCGCCGTGGAACGTCTCGGTGAAGGCCTCTCCCCGGGCGGCCCGGCTCACGCCCTCCGACCTGGTGCCGATCAGCTCGGGCCGGGGGTCGGTGAGCCGCACGCCCTGCTTGTCGAGGACGGTGACGAAGTCGACGCCGGACCCTCGCCTGGTCGCCTCCGCCGCCGCCTGGAGCCGTACCGTCGGATCCGGCGACTGCAGCGCGGCGGCCGTGCCGGGCGCGTCGGCGAACGCCACCGCCGCGGCGAGTGAACGGTTCGCGGCGCCCCGCTCGGCCCCGTACCGCCCCTGCACCACGAGGGCGGTGACCGCCACCACGACGAGTACCAGCATGATGACGATCTGCAGCAGGAAGACCTGGGCCGCGAGCGTACGGACGCTCAGGGACGGCGAGAGGTGGCGTCCGGGGGAATGCCGCGCCCCCGGGCGACGGGACGAGTCGAAGGAGCCCCCTTCGCCGAACGGCGCCGCTCTCCTCCGGGACCGGCGTGAAGGACCGATCATGTCCCATTTCTAGCACTGTGCCCGCTTTACAGGCGACTGCTGCGGGTTACCAGGGACCCGACCTCGCACCGGACCGGCCACTCAACCGGCGAGACCGACCCGCCCGAACGGTTGACAGCTTCCGAGGCGCCTGGCTTCATGAACAACGCGCGATTTGGGAGCGCTCCCACCCTGTACGTGCTTCTCGGTCCGGCACAACCACAGAAGGGCACACAGTGGGACAGCCATCAGCACGGAGACGGCCTCGCGGTCCGCTCCGGCATCTCGGAACTCTGCTCGCCGCGATCCTGACCGCGGGCGTCCTGTCGGCGACCGGTACCGCCGCGGCCGGAGCCGCGGAACAGCCGGCTGACGCACGCGCCGGAGCGGCAGCCGCGTCGGCGGCCCTCGCCGCCCCCGGCGACGACTGGCTGCACACCGAAGGTAACAAGATCGTCGACGCCAACGGCGACGAGGTCTGGCTCACCGGCACCAACTGGTTCGGGTTCAACGCCACCGAGCGGGTCTTCCACGGCCTGTGGTCCGGCAACATCACCGAGATCACCGAGTCCATGGCCGACCGGGGCATCAACATCGTCCGCGTCCCCGTCTCCACCCAGCTCCTCCTGGAGTGGAAGAGCGGCCAGGCCACCGTCCCGAGCGGCGTCAACGCGTACGCGAACCCCGAGCTCGCTGGCAAGACCTCCCTGGAGGTCTTCGACCACTGGCTCGCCCTGTGCAAGCAGTACGGCATCAAGGTCATGCTGGACGTGCACAGCGCCGAGGCCGACAACTCCGGACATGTGTACCCGGTCTGGTGGAAGGGCTCCATCACGTCCGAGGACTTCTACACCGCCTGGGAGTGGGTGACCGCCCGCTACAAGAACGACGACACCGTCGTCGCCATGGACGTCAAGAACGAGCCGCACGGCACGGCCGGCACCACGCCACGCGCCAAGTGGGACGGCTCCACGGACCAGGACAACTTCAAGCACGTATGCGAGACCGCCGGCAAGCGCATGCTCGCCGTCAATCCGAATCTGCTGGTGCTCTGCGAGGGCATCAAGATCCACCCCAAGGCGGGCGTCGCCTGGACGTCCACCGCCCCGACCGACTACCACTCGACCTGGTGGGGCGGAAACCTGCGCGGCGTCCGCGAGCACCCCGTCGACCTCGGCGCGCAGAACGACCAGCTGGTGTACTCACCACACGACTACGGACCGCTGGTCCACCTCCAGCCCTGGTTCACCGGCGACTGGAACAGCACCACCCTCGAACGCGACGTCTGGGACCCCAACTGGCTCTACCTCCACAAGGAGAACAAGGCGCCGCTGCTGATCGGCGAGTGGGGCGGCTTCCTCGACGGCGGCCCGAACGAGAAGTGGATGACGGCCCTGCGCGACCTGATCGTCGAACACCGCATCCACCAGACCTTCTGGTGCCTCAACCCGAACTCCGGCGACACCGGCGGGCTGCTGCTGAACGACTGGAAGTCGTGGGACGAGGAGAAGTACGCCCTGCTCAAGCCCGCCCTGTGGCAGCACGAAGGCAAGTTCGTCAGCCTCGACCACGAGGTGCCGCTGGGCGGCCCGTCCAGCACCACGGGCATCAGCGTGAGCGACGTCCACGACGGCCCGCCGGACCCGGCGGACACGCAGGCGCCGACGGCCCCGACCGGCCTGACCGGCACCGCGAAGACGTCGACCAGCGTCTCCCTCTCCTGGACGGCGTCGACCGACGACGTCCGCGTCACCGGGTACGACGTCTACCGGGGCACGGAGAAGGTGAACGCCGCGCCGGTGACCGGCACCGCGTACACCGACACCGGACTCTCGCCGTCCACGGCGTACGGCTACACCGTCCGGGCCCGTGACGCGGCAGGGAACGTCTCCGCCCCCTCGGCGACGCTGAACGTGACCACGGAGTCGGCCGGCACTCCGTCCGGAGCGCTCAAGGTGCGGTACAAGAACGACGACGCGTCCGCGACCGACAACGCCATCCGGCCCTCGCTCCGGCTGGTCAACACCGGCGGCTCCGCCCTCGACCTCGCCGGCGTGTCGATGCGCTACTACTTCACGCGGGACGGCTCGGCCTCCGTCAGGGCCTGGTGCGACTACGCGGCCGTGGACTGCGCGCGGGTCGGACTGCGAGTCGTTCCGCTGACCGCGCCCGTCACGGGCGCGGACGCGTACCTGGAGGTCACCTTCACGGGCGGCTCACTCGCCGCGGGCGGGGACACCGGCGACATCCAGCTGCGGATGAGCAAGACGGACTGGTCGAACTTCGACGAGACGAACGACCACAGCCGGACGACGGCGACCGCGTACACCGACGCACCGGCCGTCCCCGCGTACACCGGCACCGCCCTGGCCTGGGGCACTCCCCCGAACTGAGCCCACCGCTCCGAACCGCCGTCGGCGGCCGGCCGGGAGACGCTCGGCCGCCGACGTTTTCCTCATTTGTCCCTGTCGGTCTCAGCCCATGTCGTAACGTGGCGCCACCGTCAACGCGATCAGGGGGGATCGGGGGGTTGATGAGGGAGTTACACCCGGAGCTTCGCGCTGCCATCAGGAAGGCGATGGCCGACCCGGACGGGGCCGCGCCCTTTCTGTTCGACCGGCCGGAGAGCGTGCTGGCGCGCCGCACACATCACAACCTGGCCGATTTCGTCCACGACGTCCGCGACGAGCTGACTCCCAAACAGGCCGCCGGGACCGACGCGTTCGACGTGATCTACCTCGTCGCCTGCTATCACTTCGCGCGGTATCTGCACGTGCCGGAGGAGGAGAAGGACTGGAACCGCCACGCGTGCAACTTCCTGTTCGGCATCGTGCACGCGCTGCGTCCCGAGATCGTTCCGCAACCCCTGCGCGATCACTTCGCGCAGAGCCCGCCTCAGGTCGTGGCGCCGTACGAGATCGTGCACGCCGTGGGCACCGCACTGCTCAAGGCGAGCGTGCCTGCCGAGGACCTGAAGGGGGTCACCCTCGCGACGGTGCTCTTTCTGTGGGCCCGGGAGGAGGCGCGGGGGAGCGCGTCCGAACCGCCCATCACCTTCAATACCGGTACGGCCATGACGGAACTGTCCGAGCTGACCGGTCCGGGCGGCACCGATGTCGATCCGGAGCACCTGAGGGCCACCGGGCTGCGCTTCATGCGTGAGGCGATCACCTCGCTGCCGGCTGACGATCCGACGCGTCGGGAAATGCTGGTGACCTTCATGCGGACCCAGGCCAGGTATCCAGCGGACCCGATCCCCGAGGACAGTGCGGCGGTCGAGTGGAGCCAGTACATGCGGGACGGGCAGCTGGACCGGCTCGACAAGGTCATCGAACGGCTGCGAACGGCCGTCGACGCGCCCGAGACCGGCGAGCCCGAGCGCACTCGCCGGCGTGTCGAGCTGGGCCAGACGCTGCGGATGCGCTTCGAGATGGAGGGAGAGCTCGCCGACCTCGACGGCTCGGTCGCCGAGCTCACCGAAGCCTTGTCGGGACCGCTCAACGACGACAACCGGGCAACGGTCCACGCCTTCCTCGGGCTGTCCCACCTCGTCCGTTACGCGTCTTCGGGGGACGTCGCCCATCTGGAGGCCGCCACCGAGGCCGTCCGTCATCCGTCCATCGCGCGCACCGCCGCGTCGCCCGTCCACACCCAGCGGCTCACCAATCTGGCCGCCGTCCTGACCGCACGGTTCGACGTCTATGGGCACATCGCTGAACTGGACGAGGCGGTGAGCCACCTGGAATACGCCGTCTCAGCCACTCCCCCAGGCCAGCACGACCGTCCCGTGATGCTGATCAAGCTGGCCGTCGCGCTCTGGAAACGCGGCACGCACGCGGCGCGGGACGCGGACATCGACGCCGCCGAGTCGATCCTGAGGCAGGTGGCGGGCAAGCCCTCGGACACCGGACCCAACCAGCAGCTGGCCCGCCTTGAGCTGGGGCGGCTGCTGCGGACGCGTGGCTCGAGCCGGCGTGCCGTGAGGGATCTGGCCGAGGCCGCCGCGCAGTCCCGCACCACGGCGCTCGCACCGTCCCACGACATACGCACCCGGCTGGCGAGCGCGACCCAGTGGGCCGTGAGCTGTGTGGCGCTCGGGGACCTGGAGCAGGCCCGCACCGCCTTCGGAGTGGCACTCTCCGATCTGCTCCCCAAGCTGACCGGGCGGTCGCTCGGCAGGGCGTCACAGGAAGTGCGGCTGCGCGAGGCGTCCTCGCTGGCCAACGTCGCGGCGGCGATGGAGATCGCGGCCGGCCGGCCCCGCGAGGCGCTGATCCGGCTGGAACAGGGACGTGGTGTCCTGCTGGCGCAGGGACTGCAGTTGCGCGGCCGGCACGACGACCTGAAGGCCGCCTCCCCGGAACTCGCCGACCGTTACGAACGGGTCTGCGAGGAGCTGGTCGCGCCGCGGCGCGGGCCGGAGCAGCGCAAGGCGTCGGCCGCGGAGTTCGACCGGCTCGTGGCGGAGATCCGCGCTCTCCCCGGGTTCGGCCACTTCCACCGGCAGCCGGACTGGACACGGCTGAGGAAGGCGGCGGCTCACGGGCCCGTCGTCGTCATCAACGTCTCCTCGCTGAGCTGCGACGCCCTCTTGCTGCATCGCCGTTCCGGTCGCACGGTCGTGGAGGTGGTGCCGTTGTCCGGTGTCACCAGCGAGGACGTCGACCGCCGGGCCGACGACTTGCGGACGGCCGTGACGAAGCTGGTGACGCCGGGCACCACGAGCGGCGAGAAGTACGCGCAGGACCAGGTGCTGAAGCGGACGCTGCGGTGGCTGGGTGAGGAGATCGTGGGGCCGGTCCTCAGCCGGCTGGGCCTCGACCGTCCCGTAGGGCCCGGTGAGGCCCTGCCCAGGCTCTGGTGGTGTCCGACCGGCGCCCTCTCCCTGCTGCCGCTGCACGCGGCGTTACTGGAAGGGACGGGGCGGCCGGGTTCCGTGTATGCCCACGACCGGGTGGTGTCCTCCTACGCCCCAACGCTCGGCTCGCTGCTGCACGCCCGTGAGACGCCCGCTCCCGAGGCCGGCCGGACGTCCCTCGCCGCGGTCGCCGTGGACGCCGGAGACACGTACCCGCGGCTCGCCGCCCTCGACGACGAGCTGACCGCGACGAGGCAGATGTCCGGCCCCCGGTCCGAGCTGCGGGACGCGGACGCCACGCCGGAGGCGGTGCTGGCCGCACTGCGTACGCACACCCACGCCCACCTGGCCTGCCACGGCGTACGGGACCCGGACGCCCCCTCACGGAGCAGGCTGCTCCTGCACGGCGGTGACCTGACGCTGCGTGAGCTCGCGGCCGAGCGGCTGCGGGAAGCCGAGTTCGCCTACCTGTCCGCCTGCCACAGTGCCGCCCCGGGCAAGGAACTGGCCGACGAGATCATCTCCGTCGCGTCCGCCTTCCAGCTGTGCGGTTACCGGCAGGTGATCGGCAGTCTGTGGACCGTGGAGGACGCCATGGGCCCGCTCCTCGCCCACGAGGTCTACCGGCTCATCGACGCGCCGGGCACCCCTGACGTCGCGCACGCGCTGCACAGGGCGATCGGCAAGCTGCGCGAACACGAGCGCTACAACGAGCCGTTCTTCTGGGCATCGGTCGTCCACAGCGGGCCTTAGCGACTGACGTGTTGTCATGTGCCTTGTGTACAAGGCAGTTCATAGGCAGGAGAGGTCGATGAGCGACGATCGCAGGATGCGCGCCGAGTTCTGCTCGGCGCTGCCCTGGCTGGTGGAGGACATGGCGGCGCAGGGCACTCTCGCCGGACTCCAGGACGCCATGCGCGCCGTCCTGGCGGAGACCCCCGTACGGCAGGCGATCGCGGGACTGGACATCCCGCCGCACGTCTTCGAGGAGGCGGGCCCGGTGCGCGGGGAGGAACCCGGGGACATGGCCTTCGGGCCGGAAGCGCGTGCCTCCGGGGAGATGTACCGGTGCCCTGACGGGTGGTGCGGTCTCAACGTGGTGCGAACCCCGGGTGGGGAGCTTCCGGCCGGTGGGCGCTGCTGGCTGCGTGACCGGCCGCTGCGCGTCGTCGAGGCGTGAGCCGGTGGCTCCGGTCCTCGACAGCCTCGGCCAGAAGCTGGCCGAGAAGTGGCTCTCCGCGATGGCGGTTCCCGGCCTGCTCTTCGTCGTGGCGGCGGCGACCGGCGCGGTGCTCGGTCACGAGTCCGCGCTCGACCGGTCCGTTCTCTTCGAGCGGTTCGACAAGTGGGCGACGGAGGCCGGGCAGTGGTCCACCCTGGGTCAGCTCGCCTTCTTCGCGGCGATCGTCCTCGCCTCCGTGGCCGTGGGCACCTTGGTACGGGTCTGCGCCGACGGCGTGGAGCGGGTCTGGGCCGGGGACTGGCCGGGCATGGCTCGTCGGCTCGCCGACCGGCTGACCGATCGGCGGCTCAGGCAGTGGGAGGGGATCGAGGCGGAGATCGCGGAGCTGCGCGGCCGGCACCCGGCGCACCGGCGCGGCGACCTGGTTCGGCGGGACCTCGACGAGCGCGCCGCCCGACGCGACCGCATCGCACTCGCCCCGCCGTGCAGGCCCACCTTCACCGGGGACCGCATGGCGGGGATCGAGACCCGGCTCCGCAACCAGTACGGGATCGACCTCGCCTCCTGCTGGACACGGTTGTGGGTGATCCTGCCCGAGGACGTCAGAACCGAACTGCGCACCTCGCGGGCGCGCTTCGACTCGGCCGTGGCCGGCTCGGTGTGGGCCGGCTGCTACGCCCTGCTGGGCTGTGTCTGGTGGCCCGCGGCCGTGGCCGCCGTGGTGACCGGGCTGGTGTCCTGGCGCCGGGGCCGACGCGCGGTGACGGTCCACGCCGAGCTCGTGGAATCCACCGTCGACGTGTATCTGAGGCGGCTCGTCGAGGAACTCGGCGTCGACGCGTCCGGCAGCCCGCCCGATCCCCGGGTGGGAGCGGCCTTGAACCGCGTGGCGCGCAAGGCCGGCTGAGACGTGATGGCGCTCCGTGGGCCGGCCCGTGCGGCGGAGACGCGAATGATCAACCACCGTCCCGGCGGGTGTACTGGGTGAGGAGGAGCGCGATGTCGTCGTCGCGGTCGGCGGAGTGCAGGGCGTTGTCCAGGAGGGTGTCGGCGAGGTCGTCCAGGGATCCGGCACCCGCGTGGGCGAGGCTGGTGCGCACTTGGTCGATGCCGATGGTGATGTCCGAGTCGCGGGCCTCGACCAGTCCGTCGGTGTAGAGGGCGAGGATGCAGCCGGGTGACAGTCTCAGCCGGGACTCCGGGAAGTCGGCGGTGCGGTCGATGCCGAGGAGCGGGCCGCCCGGCACCTCCAGGATCTCGGTGCCGCCTTCCGGCCGTCGCAGCAGGGGCGGGCAATGTCCGGCGCGGACCGCGTGGGCGGTGGCCGCGTCGGTGTCGAGCAGGACGTAGCAGCAGCTGGCGAGTTGGCCGGGGTCGAGGTCGATGAGGACCCTGTTGGTCCCGGCCAGCACCTCCGAGGGCCGCTGCCCGGCGGTGGCGAACGCTCTTACGGCGCTGCGCAGTTGGCCCATGGTGGCCGCGGCGGAGACGTTGTGTCCCTCGACGTCGCCGATGATCAGGGCGAGGCCCTGGTCGGTGGGGATGGCGTCGTACCAGTCGCCGCCGATGTCCATCCAGTCCGTGCCGGGCAGGTAGCGGCCGGTGACCTGGACGCCGGGCCAGGTGGGCAGCCGGTGTGGGAGCAGCGCGTTCTGCAGGCCGAGGGCGAGGGCGGACTTGGCGTCGTACAGCTGGGCCCGCTCCAGTGCCTGGGCGATCAGACCGCTGAGCGCGGTCAGCATGCTGCGTTCCTCATCGGTGAAGGGGTGCGCGTGGTCGAAACCGAGGACGCAGACTCCCACCGGCCGGCTGGAGGCGATCAGCGGCAGGAACACCACCGACTGGGAGGCCGCCTCGAGTTCGGGACAGGTCCGCGCGAACTCTTCGGGGGACTCGATGAACAGGGGTGTGCCGCCGGTCAGTGCCCCCGTCACCGGTCCGCCGACGTGCTGCAGTGGCGCGGCCTCGAACCGGTCCAGGAAGCTCTCGCGATAGCCGCGCTGCACCAGCAGGTGAAGGCGCCGCTCACGCACCGAGTAGATCACCACGCGATGCCCGCCGACGGCAGGCAGCAGCTGGTCGGCGACCATCTCGCCCACCTCCTGCGTGGTCACGGCCTCGGCCAGCGCGCCGCTCATCTGCAGGACGCGGTACAGGGCGCCGGGGCGCGTCGGCGCGTGGCTCGCGGCGGCGGGGGCGGGCGAGGTCGTGGGGGCGGTGGCCGCCTGGCGGGGTTCCGCCGCCCGGGCCACCCATCCGGTCATCCCTTGGCCGTCCGGGCGCAGGGAGAACTCCAGCCAGCCGTCCGGGCCCCTGGCGAGGAAGGAGAGGGGCTGCTGGGAGACCTGGGCGGCGCGGAAGCGGTCCTCACAGGCGGGATCGGACAGCCCGGGCAGGACCTCCCAGGGGTGGCGGCCCATCAGGTTGGCCCGGCTGATGTGGACCAGCCGCACCAGGCGGTGGTTGGCGTAGGTGATCCGCCCGTCCCGGTCCAGGCCGAAGAATCCGTCCGCGAGTCGTTCCAGGGAGGCGCCGGCGGCCATGCCGGTGCCGAGCTCGATGACGCCGCCCACCAGATGGCTGCGCGCCTCGTGGCCGGCTCCGGGCTCGGGCACCCGGCCCCACAGCTCGACGGTGCGGTGCCCGCCGCCCGGCTCCGGGACGCGCAGGCACCGGGCCAGGACCCGGCCCTCCCTCGCGGCGGTGCGTGCGATGGCGTGGAAGGCGGGGCGGTCGCCGGGGTGTACCTGTGCGGCCAGCGTGTCCGCCCGTCCGTCGTACTCGTCGGGGGTGAGTCCGAAGGCGGCGCAGACCGTGTCGTCCGCGGTGAGGGCCCCGGTGGCGAGGTCCCAGTCGAACAGGCCCACCCGTACCGCCGCGGCGGCCGGGACCGCCACCTGCAGCGGGGCCTCGTCCGCGGCACGCCCTGGCTCGGGGCCGGCAGCCCGCAGACGGACCAGTTCCGCTCCCAGACGGCCGGCCGTGGACCGCAGCTGGCGCCGCCTGGCCTGCGACAACCCGTGCCCGCCCGCCCTGGCGGCCCAGACCACGGCCATGGCGCCGAGCCTCTCCCGCCCGGCGGCGACCGGTACGGAGGCCGAGCCGAAGGGGTAGGGCACGGCGACGGCGAGCTGGGGGAATCTCCGCACGGTCGACTCGGCGTCCGGCAGGTGGACCGTACGCCCGGTACGGAACGCCTCCGCCACCGGGATGGCGCTGCCGACCGGGATGCGGCGCCATCCGCCGAGCAGCGACGGCGGCATCCCGGCCGCCGCGGTCAGCACCAGCGTGCTGCCGTCGGGCGAGGCGAGGAACACGCTCCCGGCATGGGCCCCGGTGACCTCCACCGCCTTCAGGACCGCGTCCACCAGCGCATCGTCACGTTCCGCCGCCGCTTCGATGCTCGTCGTACCGAAGGGGTGCGCATCCGAGGTGGTGCCGGTGGACGCCATGCTGACCCTGATTACCTGCACTGGTGGCGCGGCATACCCATCTAGGGCATTCGCTGCAATTCTCGTACGGAACGGATCTCGATGGAACCCGGCGGCACCACACCCGGGCGCCCGCCCGAGGCCCGCCCGCGTCCGCTGCGGGTACCTACACTGGAAGCAGTGCGTAGGGTGCCCGGTCCGGGAGGTGCGCCATGGCCCGCAGCCACCGTTTCCACCTCGACCGGGACGGGCATTCGGTCACGGTCCAGACGGGCCCGCCGTCCAGCATGATCGAGCTCCTGGTCGACGGCAAAGTGGTGGCCGCGCGGCCACGGCTCAAGGACGTCACCGCGCTGGCCGCCGAGCTGCCCGGTGATCCACCGCAACCGTTCACCGTGTACGTCGGCCAGTCGGAGAAGGCCGGGGTGGTCCCGGCCTGCCTGTGGGAGGTGGGTGGCCACCGCAGGCCCATCCCCTACGCGCCGCTCGGCGCTCGGCGATCGTCGTCCCTCCCCGACAATGCCGGGCCCCACCCCCTGCGGTGGCTGCGCCGAGCCGCACGCCGGCGGCTGCGGCACCTCGGCGTTCGCCATCGTTAGCCGGTCGGGAGACCCAGCCCGTAGTAGGTGACGTCGTAGCCGTCCACGTACTCGGCCTCCCCGCCGACGATCAGATCGGTCGGATTCCTCACCCCCACCGCCTTGGCCGTGGCCACCAGCATCTCGGCGAGGGCGCGGCCCTTCGGTTCGCCGGGTCCGCCCCCGTCCACGCGCCACACGGGGTCGTCGTCGCTGAAGATCGACGCCGTGTTCGGGTACTCGGCAACCGTGCCCCAGCCGAGTGCGACCGGATCGATGTCGTCCGGGGCGAAGCAGCCGATGGCCAGCCGGTCGCCGCACGACACGTCGAACAGGATGGGTGCGCCGTCCTCGGTGCGTCCGTAGAACGGCATTCCGATGCTGATGCCGAGGGCGGTGGTCTCGGCGGGCAGGGCGTCCAGGAAATCGCCCAGCGACCGGGTGACGGTCTCCCAGCTGCGGGCGGTCCAGCCGCCGGGGAAGCCGAGGCCGGCGTTGGCCGCGGCGCGGTTGCTGCCGAAGTAGCCGCTGATCGCGTGCTCTTCGCCGATGCCCTGACGCCAGAACCAGTTCTCCGCCGGGTCGGTGGGCTGCAGGACCAGCTCCGGCCCCGCCTTCCCCGCGCGCAGTTCCAGGGTGTCCGGCCTGCCGCGCCAGCGCAGGAAGGGCGCGCCCCAGATCTGCCCGCTGTCGTAGAAGGGGCCCATGTCGCCATGCGAACCCATGATGGACGGCTTGCCCAGCGCCTCGGTCAGTTCCACCTTGGCGGCGTGGAACGCGGCGGCCTGGGCCGCGGCGTCCGGCGCGGCGGTCGCCAGCGGGACCGCGAGTTCCACGTACGACTCGCCGTCGACGTAACGCTCTTCGAACTCGGCGACCGGGCGGAGGCGGGCGTCGCCCGAGGGCCGGCCGGTCAGGACGGGATCCTGTGGCGCCCCGCTCCAGGACCAGCCGAGCCCGGCCACCAGGGCGCTGACCCCGTCCGGCGTCCAGCCGCCGGTGTCGGCCGCGACGAGTCGCCGGGCGAGATCCGCGACGGATTCTGTTTCGGTGCTTCCCCGTTGTTCGTTCACGTGGTCATCGTTCCGCATTCCCGGTCGGGCTGTTGCGGCGGGGTCGGGGCGCACCCGTCCAGGACGGCGTGATCCGGTACGTGAGGTGGGTGACCTGCGGGGAGTCGATCACCCGCGTGGGTGCGAGGCCGATGTCGGGCGAGACACCGTCGAGGAGCCGGACGCCCGTGCCGAGCACGAGGGGTACGAGGTGGATGTGGAGTTCGTCCAGGAGTCGCGCGTCGAGGAACTGCCGTACGGTGTCGGCGCCGCCGGAGATCTGGACGTCCTTGTCCCCTGCCTCCTCCGCGGCCTTGCGGGCCTGGGCCAGCGCGCTGTCGATCCCCTCGGTCACGAAGGTGAAGGTGGTGCCGCCCTGCTTGGCCACGGGGTCCCGCGGGGTGTGGGTGAGGACGAAGACGGGCGCGCGGAAGGGCGGCGGGTCGGGCCAGCCGACCTCTCCTTCGGCGAACATGCGCCGCCCCATGATGTAGGCGCCGGTGCGGGCGAAGTTCTCCTGGACGACGTCGTCGTCCTGGTTGGTCCGTCCGCCGGCGATGCTCTGGCGGGCGCGCCAGGTCTCGACACCGTAGAGCCATTCGTGGAGGCGGGTTCCGCCGTCGCCGAGCGGATTGCCGGGACGGGAATCGGGGCCGGCGACGAAGCCGTCCAGGGACATGCTGAGAGTGGCGAAGACCTTGCCCATGCATTCTCCTCGGTGGTGAGGACGTCCGTGGCGGTGAAGAAGTCTGTCAGAACGGGGGCGGGAAACCTCGGGGCGATGTCTGCTCCTGGCCGGAATCGGTTCCCATCCGCGGCAACGGATTCGCCGTCCGAGGAAATGGGCACGCCTGGACACGCCCTCCACCGCCGGGCCCACGGGTCCCGCGTTCCCAGACGAGAAAGGCCCTACCGTGACGGATCCTCGACTGGCAGGCCCCGACGACGCCTTCGAGATCGCCCGCCTCAGATCCGAGCTGATCCTTTCCGAGCCCCTGGACGAGGCGTGGCTCGCCGTGTGCCGTGACCAGCTCGCCGTCCGGCTGCGGCCCGGCGGTGACGCCCGGGCCTGCGTCGTCGAGGCGGGCGGCGGTGGACTCGCGTCCTGTGCGCTGGCCTTTCTGCAGCCGCTGCTCCCCGCCCCCAAGTACCCCGCGGGGCTGGCCGCCCGCATCCACTCGGTCGCCACCGAACCCGCCTACCGGCGCCGGGGATATGCCAGGACCGCCGTCGCCGCTCTCCTTGATCACCTGGAGCAAGAAGGCGTCACGCTTTACGAGTTGCACGCCGCCGAAGGTTCCGCACCGCTGTACGAGGCGCTCGGATTCAGGCACGAACCCGCGCTCATGCGCATGACCCGATTTCGCGACGCCGGTGGTGGGAACAGTTGAGCGCTTCGACGGCGGGCCGGAACACTTTCGGGTTGCGGCTCGGTTGATCCGTGCTGTTCCGTACTGATCCGCACTATCGCCGCACCTCACGGCGTGGGAGCATGTTCGGCCAACTGGCCGACAGTGCATCGTTGGGTTCGCTCGGCTCTTCCGGGCCGGGCAGGCGCACTTCGGTTGTGAGCGAGGAAGGGTTCACCAATATGTCCGATGACACGACGGCCCCGAGCGACCTGGCGGCGCAGTACGCGGCCCGGATCGCCGACGACCTCCAGAGCAACGTCAAGGAGCAGGACCGCGTCAGCGCGGAGATCGAGGTCCTGCAGAGCCAACTGGCCAAGCTGCGGCACGACCACACCGTCCTGGTGACCATGCAGCAGGCGCTCGGCCTTCCTCCCTCGTCCGGTGAGACCGCGACGGCGGCCGGTACGGCGGCGGTTCCCGCTCCCCGCAAGAAGACCCCCGCTTCCGGCAGGGCCAGGCAGACGCGGGCGAAGAAGACCGCCGCCGCGCCCCGCGGTACGAAGCCCGGCAGGAAAGCGACCGGCAAGGTCCCGGCCGTCGGCAAGGGGGCGGCCGCCGGCAAGAGCGCGGCCTCCGGCAAGACGGCGGACGAGCCCACGCTGGTCGCCCTCGTGCGCGGTCACCTCACCGAGATGAAGGAACCCCGCTCAGCCGCGGAGGTCGCCGCCGCGCTCGAGCAGGCCCACCCCGAGCGCAGCATCAAGACCACCGTCGTGCGCACCGCCCTCGAAGGGCTGGTGGCCAAGAGCCAGGCCCAGCGGAGCAAGCAAGGAAACTCCGTCTTCTACTCGGCTCCCGACGCGCCCGTGGAGGAGCCTCAGCCTCAGGCCCCTGCCGATCAGGCCGACTAGGGGACGTCTCGCCGATCATGCCGGGCTCGCGGCGCCTGGCACCGCGCCTCGCCGCGTTGTCGTCGGTCACCGATTCCCCCAAGCTCTCGGCTCCGCTCGAGCAGGGGGGACCCCCATCGCATCGGCTCCCTCCTCCGCCTTGCGATGCACGGCACCAGGCGCCGCTCCCTGATCCGGCCTGATCGACGAGACACCCCCTAGGACGGTCCGGTCGTCGATGGGCTGAGTGAGGGAGAAACCTCGCTCCTTCGGGTCAATGACGGAGGCCGACGCGGGCATCGGGTGATCGGCTGATTCCAGCGCCAGTGCACCGGGCGAGTGCTCTGGACGCGGAAGGAGGAGCACCCGATGCCCTGGCTGAGCCCCGGACACACGCAACGCGCCGCGCGTCGTCGGCGAGCGCGTTTTCTCCAGACGGGTGCGCTGCTGCTGGCGGGACTGACGTCGGCCCTGGCAGCCGCGCCCGCCCAGGCAACCGCCCACGGCGGGCGACTCGGGGCGGCTTCCCGCCACCCGGTGAGCAACCCTCAGGGCGGTACGGAAGACCGACTCGGCGATCCGGTGGTCACGCCCCTCGGTTCGTTCGGCGGGATTCGCTATGTGCAGTACGACGGTGTGTTCGAGGGCGAGACGTCGACCGGGCGGTTCCGCGTGCCGTACCGGATCAGCGCCCCCGCCGATCCGGACCGCGCCAACGGCACCGCAGTCGTGGAGCCGCCGCACTTCGGGGTGGGACTCGGCGCCCTCGATGTGTACCTGCGCAGGGACTTCCTGTTCCGCCGGGGCTTCGTGCACGCCGGCATCGGCTGGAGCACCTTCGGCAACCGCATCCTGGACCCGTCGGTGCCCGGCACGTTCATCGAGGGCGGATTCGACGAGGAGGGAGCCAGGGTCGACGACGAGATCATCACGGATTTCGCCAGGGCGCTGTCCGCCCGCTCCTCCGGCGCGCGTCGACTGGTCGGCAAGGTGACCCACCGGTACGGCACGGGCTTCTCCGACAGCTCGTACCCGCTCGTGCGTCTCGTCCACTCCGGTGATGCCACAGGTGCCTTCGACCTCGTGCTGCCCATCACCACGGAGGGCTCCGACGCCCAGGCCGACATCGCCGCCGGCCGCTACAAGGGCAAGGTCCTCGTCGTGAACTCGGAAGCCGAGGATCCGACCGGTCTGACCGACCGGGGCGTCGCCACCGAGCGGTACCGGTTCCACGTCGTCGCGGGAAGTCCGCACGTTCCCGATCCGCTGGACGCGCCGCTGGACGTGCCGTTCCCGGTGCGGGGTTCGACACCGGCGAACTTCGTGCCCCAGCTGCACGCGCACTTCCTGCAAGGGCACCGCTGGGTGCGCGAGGGGACACCGCCACCGACGAGCACGCGGTTGCGCGCCAGGAGCGACAACACCATCGTCAGGGACGCGGCCGGCAATGCGATCACGGAGGACCGCACCGGCCGGCGCGTGCCCCGGCTGCCGTTCGTAGAACTCGGCGAAGCCCGCTTCGTCACCGGCTTCATCGGCGGTTACGACAACGTACGCACGGTCCGGCAACTCGGCTACGGCAACCACCGCGCATACCTCGAGGCATTCGCCGACAAGCTCCGCGACTACCGGAAGGCCGGCTTCATCCTGCGTGAGGACGCCGCCGACATGTACCACCGCGCGGGGCTGTGCCCTCCTTCCACGTTCACCGAGACCTACCGCGACCACTACACCGAGTTCGTCGCGATCCGGCCCTGCGGGGTCACATGACCTCGCCGGCCGCCGGCGTTCACGCTATGCCGGCGCAGCGGCTGCCGGGATCAGGCAGCCTCAGGTCCGTGAGGTAGTCGTCGACCGCGTCACGCGTGCAGTCGCTGCGGCCGTAGACACTGTGGCCCGCGCCCTCGTAGGGAAGCAGGACGGTCGTGCCGCGGGTCTGCCGGTGCACGTTGGCCGCCCAGGCGTAGTGGTTCGCCGGGTCGTGCCGCGAGTGCAGCATGAGGATCTTGGGCGCCTCGGTGATGCGCGGACGGTGCTGTGGGTTGTTCACCTCGTCGGGCCAGCCGACACATCCGGCGACCGCCTCGTGCACGCGGGTCGAGCCGCGCATGTGCGGTGCGGCGCGGAGTTCCGCCGCGGTCAGGGCGGCGTACTCCCGGTGGTTCCTCGGCCGGAAGCGCCAGTCCTGGCAGAACACGGCGTGGAACGGTTGCGCGGAGGTCGGCCCGGCGGAGGACTCCTGTTCGCCGGGTTGCGGCACGGTCGGTTCCTGGGCGTCGAGACGCAGCAAGTACGCGGCCAGTTCGGCCCGGTTCGGGCCGTAGAAGCTCTTGAAGCCGAACAACGATATGTCGTTCGCGGTGAGGCGGTCGTCCCAGTTGTCCGGGTCGCGTAGCTCCCCGCGGTCCGCCCTGGCGAGCAGGTCGTCCCACAGGGCCGTCACGTCCCGGCCGTGCAGTGCGCAGGAGCGGGTGGACTCACACCACCGTACGAACTGGTGGAAGGAGTCCTCCGCGGTGGCCGCCGAGGAGACCATGAACTCCCGTGTGCCGAGGCTGTGGTCGATGTTCGCGGTGAGGGCCATGGACCGGAGCCGGTCGCCGAAGAGTTCCGCGTACTGCTGGCCGATCAGCGTGCCGTAGGAGTGACCGAAGTAGTTGATCTTCTTCTCGCCGAGGGCGGCGCGGATCGCGTCCATGTCCCGGACCACGCTCGCGGTGTCGGCGTGGTCGAAGATCGGGCCGCTGCGGCGGCGGCAGTCCTCGCGTAACGCACGGTTGTACTCGCCGAGTCGATCGAACTCCGCCTGGTCGCGAGGGTACGCGGACGGCCGCTGGTTCACCAACTCCGTCGAGCACTTGACCGGTTGGCTGCTTCCGATCCCCCGCGGATCGAACCCGACGATGTCGAACCGTGCCAGGATGTCCGCGCTGAAGTGCTCGGGGGCGCGCCGCACGGCGAAGTTGACGCCCGACTCCCCCGGCCCACCCGGGTTGACCAGCAGGACACCGACCCGGCGCTCTGGATCGGCCGCCTTGCGGCGCGCCACCGCGAGGTCGAACTTCTCGCCCGCCGGGTGTGCCCAGTCCACGGGCAGGCGCAGGGTCCCGCATTCCGCGGAGGCGTCCTGCGGGCAGGGTTTCCAGTCGACGGTCCGTGGTGTCGTCAGGTTGCGGTGACGGGGGCCGGAATCCGCCTTCTCGGCACCGTGCGCGGGCACGGCGGCGAGCACGCCGAGTGCCAGCACACCTGCGAACGCTCTGGAGATCAGATGCATGGAGTGCCTTCCTGCCGTGTCCATGGACCGCGGCACCATGGGTTCGGGTGGCGCAGACCGACCGTGGCAGCGAGCCGAGCGGGGCCGCAAGCGTGGAGGGCGGGAATCAGGGAGAGCACCGGGGCGAGGGTGAGGATGCGTCAGGGTTGTCTACGGGTGGTGCCTGAGGGGTTGTGACATGAAACAGGTGAGGGACATCGATACCCGCGGTGCGCAGCACTGCGAGACAAGCGCTCTCGGGGTGCTGCTGCGGCACCAAGGACTCGATCTGTCCGAGCCGATGCTCTTCGGCCTCGGCTCCGGTCTGTCGTTCGTCTACTGGGACGGCAGGAACATGCCGTTCCCGTTCCTCGGGGGGCGCGTCAAGCCTTTCGAACTCACCAGGAACCTGGCCGCCAGGCTCGGGTTGGAGCTCCTGGTCCAGGAGACCACCTCCCCCCGCAAGGCATGGGAGAACGTGGCGGCCGCCGTCGACGCCGGCCGTCCCGTCGGACTGCAGCTCGACAGCTATCACCTGGACTACTTCCGCACGAAGGTGCACTTCGGCGGTCATGTCGTCGCCCTGTACGGCTACGACGACGACAACGCCTACCTGGTGGACACCGACCAGCAGGGCGGAGCGGTGTCCACCAGCCTGACCGGCCTCGCCGAGGCCAGAGCCGCGCGCGGCCCGATGACCGCCAAGCACCGGTCCTTCACCCTCACCGTTCCGACGCACGCGCCCTCTCCGCGGGAGACGATCGTTCCCGCCATCACCGCCTGCGCGGACGCCTTCCTGGAGCCGCCCATCGCCAACCTGGGCCACCGGGGCATCGACAAGGCCGGCAAGCTGGTGCGCACATGGCTCCGGCGCACCGACGACCCTCGACGGGACCTGGGCCAGGCCGCCCTCCTGATGGAGAAGGCCGGCACCGGAGGGGCCCTGTTCCGGAATCTGTACCGTGACTTCCTCGCCGAATGCGTCCAACTCCTCGACAGCGGCGATCTGCGCACCGGACACCGGCTGTACAGCGAGGCCGCCACCCTGTGGACGGAAGTCGCGGCCCTGATCGCGAAGGCCGGTGAGTCGGGCGACGCTCAGTGCCTCGAACAGGCGGGCGCCGTCTTGAGCGAGCTGTCCCGCGTCGAGCGCGAGGCCATGCGGGCGCTCAGGCGCCTGGGCGCGACACGAGCGGACACGCATTCGAAAAATGTGGATCACTAGTTCGCCGGACCAGTACGGTGGACCAACACCTCACCCCCGAGCCTTCCGCGTGCTCCGCGCGCTTGATCCGCACCACAGAACCAAGGAGTCACATGACCGCGGCCGACAGTTCCCCCAGCTCCGCGTGGATACGGCGGTACTCGCCCGCACCCGGTGCGCCGGTCCGGCTGGTGTGCCTGCCGCACGCGGGAGGTTCGGCGCCCTTCTACGCCGGGCTGGCCAAGGAGCTGGGCCCGGGGATCGACACGCTCGCCGTGCAGTACCCGGGCCGGATGGACCGTCGGCACGAGCGGTTGCTGACGCGTGTCGACGACCTCGCGGCGGGCCTGGTCGCTGAGTTGGCGCCGTGGAGTGATCGCGGGCTCGCCGTGTTCGGGCACAGTCTGGGGGCGGTGCTCGGGTTCGAGGTGGCGCGGCGGCTGGAGGCCATGGGCCGCCCTCCGGTCGCGCTGTTCGTGTCGGGGCGGGGTGCCCCGTCGCGCCACCGGCGGGAGTTCGCCGGGCGCCCGGACGACCGGACGCTGATCGAGCAGATGCGCCGGCTCGGCGGCACCGACCCGCGTGTCTTCGACAACGAGGAACTGGTACAGCTCGCGTTGCCGGTGATCCGCGCGGACTACGAGGTCGTGGAGAGCTACCAGTACCGGCCGGGTCCGCCGCTGAGCTGCCCCGTGATCGCGCTGAACGGCGAGGACGACCCGAAGGTCCCGGCGGGCGACGCCGACGCGTGGGCCGAACACACCACCGGCGCCTTCGAGACGTTCACCATGCCGGGCGGGCACTTCTATCTGATGGACCGCCAGACCGAGGTGACCGGCATCATCGCCGACCGGCTGGCGCGGCTGACCGAGGCCGAGCGGGTCTGAGGGACCTGCGATCATCGGGCGACCCTGACTGTGTCGCCTGAGACGGTTTCGGTAGTGTGCGGTACAGCACGGGTGCGAGTCGCCCGTGCGACGGGGGAGGAATCTGCGTGACCGTTCAGTGCATGGTGTCGGGCCCGGCCGTACCGCCGTCGGCGGGCCGTGTGTCCGTGAGGCCGCCCAGACAGCCGTAACGCTTCTTCGAAGCTGTCCGCACCGCGACCGAACACCAGTGCCGTGATCCGGCACGCGTTCTCCATCCCCCTTTTCGCGGGTCCGATCGTGGCAGCGGCCGACGCCACCCACTGACCGGCATCCACACCCAAGGGACACAAGGGACACGGGGGTTCGAATGTGATGACCACAAAACCGCTATCCGAGCAAGGACTGGACGACGGCACACGCCGGTCCCTGCTGCGCCACATGCTGGTGGCACGGGGCGTCGACGAGGAGGCCCGGCAGCTCCAGAAACAGGGAGCGCTCGATCTCTGGCTGTCGTGTCAGGGCCAGGAGGCCGCGCAGGTGGGGTCCGCCCTGGCGGTGGGGCCGGAACCGGCGATCTTCCCCAGCTACCGTGAACACGCGGTGGCCCTGTTCCGGGGCGTGGCCCCGGACGAGCTGCTGGCCCAGTGGGCCGGCCGGACGTTCTGCGGCTGGGATCCCTGGGGGCAGCGCTTCTTCCCCTACACGCTGGTGCTGGCCGCGCAGACGCTGCACGGTGTCGGCTACTCCCTCGGTCAACGGCTGCAGGGACGGGAGGACTTCGTCGTCGTCTACGTCGGCGACGGCGCCACCAGCGAGGGCGACATGTCCGAGGCGATGAACCTGGCCGCCGTCGAGTCCGCGTCGGTGCTGTTCGTCTGCCAGAACAACGGCTGGGCCATCTCCAAGCCGGCCGGTGAGCAGATGCGCACCTCCGTCGCCGAGCGGGCCCGGGGCTTCGGCATCGAGTCGGCCAGGCTGTCCGGGCAGGACCCGGAGGCCGTCTTCGCCGCCTGCCACGAGGCCGCCCGGCACGTACGCGAGTCCAAGTCGCCGTATCTGGTGGAGATTTCGGTGGGCCGGATCCACGGCCATTCGACCTCCGACGCCCAGGAGCTGTACCGCAGCCGGGACGACATCGCGAGCACCCGGGAGTCGGACCCGGTGACCGCCTACGCCGACCGGCTGACCGGCGAGGGGGTGGTGGACGCCGCCTGGCGGGAGTCCGTCGACGCGGAGGTCCGGGAGCTGCGGAACCAGCTGATGAAGAGGTATGCGTGATGGCCCCACGACCCGCCAGCATGGCGGAGACGATCAACGCGACCCTCGCCGACCTGATGGAGCAGGACCCGCGGGTGCTGCTGCTCGGCGAGGACATCGGACGGCTGGGCGGGGTGTTCCGGGTGACCCGGGGCCTCCAGGAGCGGTTCGGCAGGGACCGGGTGCGTGACTCGCTGCTGGCGGAGTCCACCATCGTCGGCCAGGCGGTCGGGATGGCGATCAGCGGGCTGGTCCCGGTGTGCGAGATCCAGTTCGACGGGTTCGTGTACCCGGCCGTGAACCAGCTGGTCACCCAGGCGGCCCGGATCGGCAACCGCTGGAACGGGCAGGTCAGTCCGGGTCTGGTGGTGCGTATCCCGTCCGGTGGCGGCATCCGCGGCGTCGAGCACCACAGCGAGTCCAACGAGGCCCTGTTCGCGCGTGCCCCCGGCATCTCGGTGGCGTATCCGTCCACGGGTGAGGACGCCGACCAGATCCTGCGGTACGCGGTGGGGCTGGGCTCCCCCGTGGTGATGCACGAGCCGATCCGGCTCTACTGGCGCAGGACGGCGCCCGTGCGCAGCGATGTGCCGGCGAAGTCGCCGACGGCGGCCCGGATCGTCCGGCCGGGCACCGACGTGACCGTGGTGACCTTCGGTGCCGTCACCAACGAGGTCCTGGAGGCGGCGCACGCGCTCGGCGACACGGTGGACGTGGAGGTGGTGGACCTGCGCTGGGTCGCGCCGATCGACATGGACACCGTCCTGGAGTCCGTGGCCCGCACCGGGCGGCTGCTGATCGTGCACGAGGCGACGAAGTTCGCCGGGATCGGCGCGGAGGTCGCCGCCGCGGTGGCCGAGCACGGCTTCGACTCGCTGCGCTGCCCGGTCCGGCGGCTGGCGCCCGACCGCCGCGAGTATCCCCCGGCGGACTTCGAGAACGACTATCTGATCGGCGTGCGAGAGATCACGGACGAGGTTCTGGTGATGATGAAGTGAGCGTTGAGCACATCGACATGCACGTCCCGAGCTTCGGGCACGGCCTCGCCGAGGCGCTGCTCGTCGAGTGGGTCGCCGAGGTCGGGGACCACGTCGAGCGGGGGGACGTGGTCGCGGTGATGGAGACCGACAAGGCGAGCACCGAGGTCCTGGCGGAGCGGGGCGGACGCGTCGCCGCCCGGTCCGCGACGGTCGGCACCATCCTCAAGTCCGGCGACGTGCTGTACCAGCTGGCGGCCGAGTAGCCGCCGCCGTGATTTCCGAGCACCCATGTTCTCCGAGGAGAGAGAAATGAACGACATCGAACGCCGGATCGCCGACATCATGCTCACCAAGCTGCGGCAGCGGGACCCGTCGCTGGGTTACGACGACCTCGAGCGGCCGGTGGGCGACCTGGACCTGGACTCCCTCGACATCGTCGAGCTGACCCAGCTGCTGGAGCGGGAGCTGCAGGTCAAGGCCGATCTGCGGGAGACCGCGGGCTTCGGTCTGCTCCAGGACTTCACCGCCTACTTCGTGAAGCTGGCCGAGCGGTGACGAGCGCGGGCATCGTCGACATCGCCACCGCGAAGCCGGGCCGGACGATCGACAACTCGCACTTCGACGCGATCGGCCTGACCGACGAGTGGATCAGGCGCCGCAGCGGGATCGCCTCCCGCGGCTGGCTCGACGACGACGTCTCGCTGGTGGACGTGGCGGCGGAGGCCTGCGCGCCGGTCGTGGGCCGGATGGCCGACCCGGCGTCCGTCGGCGCGCTCGTCGTGGTCAGCACGTCCGTACGGCAACGGGTCCCGGGCATCGCCCAGAAGGTGGCGGAGCTGGCCGGGCTGCCGTCGTCGGTCATGGCCTTCGACATGAACGCGGCGTGCTGCGGGTTCGTGTACGGGATGGTCACGGGGCTGTCCCTGTGTGAGGCCGGGCAGGCGTCGTCGGTCCTGGTGTGCTCGGTGGAGGCCATGTCGCGGCTGGTGGACCGCAGCGACCGGCAGACCGCCTGCCTGTTCGCCGACGGGGCCGCCGCCGTACTGCTGGAGCGGCGGCCGGAGTTCGCGCGGTTCCAGCACGTCGCGGGCAGCGACGGTTCCGGTGAGGGGCTGATGCGGGAGACCGACGCCGGCGGGATCCATCTCGACGGCATGCAGGTGTACGACCGTGCGGTGCGCCGGATGTCGGAGTCGGCGCGGTACCTCGCCGAGCGGGACCCGGCGCCGACGGTGCTGGTCGGCCACCAGGCCAACGGCCGCATCCTGGAGCAGGTCCGGACGTTCACCGCCGACCTCGGCGTGCCCTTCGTGAACCGCATCGCCCACTTCGGCAACACCTCGTCGGCGTCGATCCCGCTCGCGTTCGCCGACGAGCTGGGTGCGGGCTCGCTGCCCGCCGAGGGCCGGCTGGGGGCCGTCGCGTACGGCGCGGGCGAGGCCTGGGGCGGCGTGTCGGTGAGCTACCGGATACCGGCGGCCCGGTAACGGGCACGAGAATTCTCGATCTTGGGAGGTTGTCATCTACTCGCCTGAAGCCTGGGTGCTTCGCTCCGGTTCGCTCGTCGGCACGCTCGACGGCGGCCCGGGCGGCGCTCTGCAACGGGACCTTTTCACCTTCGGCCCGCTGGAGGAGGGTGAGGCCCTGGTGGAGCCGATCCTCGGCTCCTGGGAGGCCAACATCGATCACGCGCTGGCCCGTTCGCCGATCGATGTGTGCAGCAGCCGCGGCGAGGACGCGGTGGTCCTCGGCAACCTGGGGGTGGTCCGCGTCCTCAAGGTGAACGCGGGCGGCCGGGACGTCCGGGTCCGCGAGGGCGACCTGTGCCTGCTGCTGCCGTTCGGCGTGTGCGACCCCTACGGCTACGCCGAACTCGCCTACGCCTACGACGCCCCGAACACCATCGGTCTGCTGACCAAGCGGTCCAAGATGGACACCCGGGTGCTGCTGCCGATCCCGGCCGACACCGCCTACTCGCTGCCCCAGTGGGCCACCTACGGCCGGTACTTCACGGCGTGGGACAACTGGCAGAAGGCGTACGGCTGCTGGCGGACGCAGATCGCCGACGACGACCCGTCCGGGCACCTGGTGTTCGGCTGGGGCGGCGGGGTGGCGTTCGCCGAACTGATGCTGGCCAAGCGCGCCGGGTTCCGGGTGGCGATGACGGCGGGCTCGGACGAGCGGATCGCCTTCCTGCGCGAGCACGGCATCGTCCCGGTGGACCGCCGGCTCTACCCGGACCTGTCCCTGCCGCCCCGCCAGGCGCGGGCGGACCGGGACCGGCAGGCCCGCCGCCGGCAGTCGGTCGACGCCTTCCTGGGTCTGGTCGACGAGTTGAGCGACGGCAAGGGCGTCGCCGTCTTCGTGGACAACATCGGTGAACCGCTGTACGACGTCACCGTGAAGTCCCTCGCCCGGCAGGGCGTGGTCACCACGTGCGGCTGGAAGGCGGGCATGCGGCTGTCCCATCTGCGGGGCGCCGAGTGCATCAGCCGGCACATCCATGTGAACACGCACGTGTGGCGGCTGCCGGACTCGCCGGAGATCCGGGACTTCCAGGAGTCCAGCGGCTGGATGGCGCCGGAGGGGTCGACGGTGGTCTACGACTTCGACGAGGTGCCGAAGCTGGCCGACGACTACGCGGAGGGCCGGATCGGGTCCTACTTCCCGCTGTACAGCGTGAACCCGGTCTAGCCCCGAGCCGGGACCGAAAAGGCCCCGCCCGGCGTCTCACGGACGCCGGGCGGGGCCTTTTCACGCTGTCAGGGCCGGGTGCGGGCGAGCCAGTCGACGACCGGGCGAGCCGTGGCGGCGGCCTGTGCCTCCATCATCGACCAGTGGTTCCCCGGCACCTCGACGGCCGTGTGCGGCAGTTGCCAGAAGGCCTGCGGGGCGGGGGTTCCGTTCCCGTCGCCGGGGGCTATGCGTTCCCCGGCGCGGACGAACAGGGTGGGTGCCGTGATCTCGGTCGGTTCCCAGTCCGCGAAGAGCCGGAAGTAGCCGCCCATGGCGGTCAGCCGGGTGAAGTCCACCCCGTCCACCAGCCCTTCCCGGTCGAACATGCTGTCCATGAAGACCGAGGCGAAGCCGTCGACGACGTCGTTGCCGGGCAGATAGGTGTCCAGCAGCACCACGCCGGCGGGCTGGACGCCGGTGCTCTCCAGCCGCGCGGCCACCGCGTGCGCGAGCCAGCCGCCGGACGAGTGCCCGACCAGCACCACCGGTCCCCCGTCGGCCAGCTCCAGGGCCGCGTCCGCCTGGGCCGCGACGGCCGCCTCGACCGACCGCGGCAGTGCCTCCCCGTCGGCGAAGCCGGTCGGCACCAGCACCGACACGTCCCGGACGTCGTGGAAGGCCGTCGCGAACCGCGCGTACTGGTGGGCGCTGGACAGCGCCACCGGGGCGGCGAAGCAGACCAGGGCGGGCCCCTGGGGTCCGTGGCTGAGCCGCACCGGCTTCGGGGCGTGCCGGGAGGCGTCCGCCGTGGTGAAGGCGGGGCGGATCCGGGAGGCCGCCATCAGCAGTTCCACGCCGTCCTTGTACTGCTCGGCCTCGCACGCCTGCCGGAACAGCGCCTCCACGGAGCCCGCCGGGGACGGGGTGCCGGGCCGGCCGGCCGCCGGGCGGGCCTGCGGTGCGGCGTCTTCGGCGGCGGCTGTCGCCAGCAGTTCCCGCAGGTGGGCGGCGACCGCGGCGGGCGTCGGATGGTCGAAGATCAGCGTGGCCGGCAGCTGGACGCCGCCCGCGGCGGTGAGCCGGTTGCGCAGTTCGATGGCGCCCAGGGAGTCGAAGCCCATGTCCGTGAACGGCTGGTCGGCGTCGATCACCGTGCCGGAGGAGTGGCCGAGCACGGCGGCGACGTGGTCGCGTACCGCCGTGCCGAGGTACTGCTCACGCTCGGCCTCCGGCAGTTCGGCGAGCGTCTGCCGCAGACCGCCGGTCTCGGCGGCCGTGGGCCGGGCCCGGCGCGCCGGGGCCCGCACCAGGTCCCGCAGCAGCGGGGGCAGCAGGTCGCCCGACGGCTGCCCGCCGAGACCGCTGGGGTCGAGCCGGACGGGGACGAGCGTGGCGTGCTCGCCATGGCCCGCCGCGTCGAGGATCGCCAGGCCCTCCTGGTCCGGCAGCGCGCCGAGGCCCGCCCGCCGCAGCCGCTGCAGCTCGGCCTCGCCGAGCCCTTCGGTCATGCCGCTGAGCCGCGCCCACATGCCCCACGCCAGGGAGACCGCGGGCCGGCCGCTCGCCCGCCGGTGCTCGGCGAGCGCGTCCAGGAACGCGTTGGCGGCGGCGTAGTTGCCCTGTCCGGCGCCGCCCAGGGTGCCCGCCAGCGAGGAGAACAGCACGAACAAGGAGAGGTCCGCGTCGGCGGTCAGCTCGTGCAGGTTCCAGGCGCCGTCCACCTTGGGCCGCAGCACCGAGGCCAGCCGCTGCGGGGTCTGCGAGCCGATCACGCCGTCCGCGACCACGCCCGCCGTGTGCACCACTCCGGTCAGCGGGTGCTCGTCCGGTACGGCGGCGAGCACCTTCGCCAGCGCGTCGCGGTCGGCGACGTCGACGGCGGCGACGGTCACGGACGCTCCCAGTCCGCGCAGTTCCGCGGCCAGTTCGGCGGCTCCGGGGGCGTCCTCGCCCCGCCTGCTGGTGAGCAGCAGCCGCGGTACGCCGTGTTCGGTCACGAGGTGCCGGGCCACGAGGGCGCCGAGCGCTCCGGTGCCTCCGGTGACGAGGACGGTGCCGTGCGCGCGGGGGCCGGCGCCGGCCGGGGCGGTCACCGCCGCGCGGGCCAGCCGGGCCGCCGACACCATGCCCTGACGGATGATCAGCTGGGGTTCGTCGGTGCCGAGGGCGGCGGGCACCGCGGCGGCGGACTCCTGCGCGGTGTCCAGGTCCAGCAGGACGATACGGCCGGGGTGCTCGGCCTGCGCGGAGCGCACCAGCCCCCACACGGTGGCCGCCGCCGGATCCGTCACGGGTGGTGCGGCCGCGCCCCGCGTGACGACCACCAGCCGGGCGGTGGCGAACCGCTCGTCCGCCAGCCAGGCCTGGAGCAGCCCGAGGACGTCCCCGGCCAGCCGGTGCGCACGCTCCACCGGCGTCTCGTCGCCCGCCGGTCCGGGTACGCCGACCAGCACGACGCCGGGGGTGACGGCACCGGGCTCCCGCAGGGACTCCGACAGCGCCGGCAGGTCCCGGTGCCGGTCCACGGTGCCGCCGGCGTTCTCGAACGCCCGGCTCAGGAGGGTGTCGGGGCCCAGCAGCGCGCACCGCACGGGGCGGGTCCGTCCCGCCGTGACCGGTGTCCAGTCCAGCCGGAACAGGGAGCGCTGGTAGGCGCCTGCCCGCATCTGCTCGACGCTGACCGGCCGCAGCACCAGCGAGTCCACGGACGCCACCGGATCCCCGGAGGGGTCGACGGCGGCGAACGACACCGCGTCCGGCCCGGCCGGGGCCAGCCGTACCCGCAGGGTGGCCGCGCCCGCCCGGTGCAGCCGCACCCCGTTCCAGGAGAACGGCAGCCGCCCCCGGCCGTCGTCGGCGAGCAGGCCGCCCAGGTTCAGCCCGTGCATGGCCGCGTCCAGCAGGGCCGGATGCAGCCCGAAGCCCTCGGCGGAGTCCCGTACCGCCTGCGGCGCGGCCACCTCCGCGTACACCTGGTCGCCGAGCTGCCAGGCCGCCCGCAGTCCCTGGAACGCGGGCCCGTACTCCAGCCCGCCGTCGGCCAGCCGCTGGTACAGCCCGTCCGCCGGCAGCGGCTCGGAGCCGGCCGGTGGCCACTCCCCCGGCGTCCACGGGAAGACGGCGTCGGACGTCGCGCCGAGCACACCCTCCGCGTTGAGCGTCCACTCGCCCTCGCCGTCGGCGCCCGCCGCCCGCGAGTACATCCGCACGGGCCGGGAGCCGCGCTCGTCCGGCGCGCCGACGACCGCCTGGAGGGTGACCGCGCCCTGCTCCGGCAGGACCAGCGGAGCCCGCAGCGTCAGCTCGCTCAGCTCACCGCAGCCCAGCCCCTCCCCGGCCCGCAGCGCCACGTCCACCAGGGCCGTACCGGGCAGCAGCACCGCACCGGCCACGGTGTGGTCGGCCAGCCAGGGGTGGGCGTCGGCCGAGAGGCGTCCGGTGTACAGCGCGCCGCCGCTGTCCGGGAGTTCCACCGCCGCGCCGAGCAGCGGGTGGTCCGTCGTCCCCAGTCCGGCGAACTCGACGTCCCCGGCCGGGGTTCCGTCGTCCAGCCAGTACCGCTCGCGCTGGAAGGCGTAGGTGGGCACGTCGACGGTCCTGGCCCCGCGGCCCGCGAAGAACGCCGGCCAGTCGACCGGCACGCCGCGGACGTGGGCCTGGGCGACGGCCGTGGTCAGGGTCTGCGCCTCGGCGCGGTCCGCGCGGAGCACGGGTGTGAACAGGCCGTCGGAGCCGGCCTGGCCCATCGCGGAGAGGACGCCGTCCGGGCCGAGTTCGACGAGGGTGCGGACACCCAGCTCGTCGAGTGTCCTGACCCCGTCCGCGAAACGGACGGCCTCGCGGACGTGCCGCACCCAGTAGTCGGGGGTGCACAGCTCCTCGGTGGTCGCCGTCGCACCGGTCAGGTTCGAGACGAGGGGGATGCGCGGCGCGTCGTAGGAGAGCTTGTCGGCGACCGCGCGGAACTCGGCCAGCATGGGCTCCATGCGGGGCGAGTGGAAGGCGTGGGAGACCGTGAGGCGCTTGGTCTTGCGGCCCTGCTCGGCGAAGCGGGCGGCGATCTCCAGCACTTCGGACTCATCACCCGAAATCACCACGGACTGAGGCCCGTTGATGGCCGCGATCGACACGGCGTCGCCGGTCAGCGCCTCGGCGACCTCGGCCTCCGTCGCCTGCACCGCCACCATGGCACCACCGGACGGCAGTGCCTGCATCAGCCGACCGCGCGCGGCGACCAGCGTGCACGCGTCCTCCAGGGACCAGACCCCCGCCACATGCGCGGCGGCCAGTTCGCCGATGGAGTGGCCGAGCAGGACGTCCGGTGTGACGCCCCAGGACTCCAGGAGCCGGAACAGCGCCACTTCGAGTGCGAACAGTGCCGCCTGCGTGTAGACGGTCTGGTCCAGCGCGGACGCGTCCTCGAAGACCACGTCCTTCAGCGGCCGCTCCAGCTCCGCGTCGAACCGGGCGCACACCGCGTCGAACGCCTCCGCGAACACCGGGAACGCGGCATACAGCTCACGCCCCATCCCGACGCGCTGCGCGCCCTGCCCCGTGAAAAGGAACGCGGACTTGCCGCGGCGGGAGACCGTGCCTCGTACGACGCCCGGCGCGTCCCCGCCCTCGGCGAGGGCGGTCAGGCCGGCGGCGAGGGCGTCGCGGTCCGCGGCGACGACGGCGGCGCGGTGGTCCATGAGTGTGCGGGAGGTCACCAGGGACAGGCCGATGTCCTGCGGCGCGCCATCCGGGTGGTTGTCGAGGTGGGTGCGCAGCCGGCGGGCCTGGGCGCGCAGGGCGTCCTCGGACCTGGCGGTGAGCACCCAGGGCACCGTGCTGGTGCGGACGGTGGGCGCCGGGGTGTCGGCCGGGTCCGCGGGCTCGGCGGCGGGCGCCTGCTCCACGATGGCGTGCGCGTTGGTGCCGCTGATGCCGAACGAGGACACGGCGGCCCGGCGCGGGCGGCCGGTCCGGGGCCAGTCGCGTGGCTCGGTCAGCAGTTCCACCGCGCCCGAGGACCAGTCCACCTGGGGGGAGGGCTCGTCCACGTGCAGGGTGCGCGGCAGTTCACCGTGCCGCATCGCCATCACCATCTTGATGACACCGGCGACACCGGCGGCGGCCTGGGTGTGCCCGATGTTCGTCTTGATGGAGCCCAGCCACAGCGGCCGCTCCTCGGGCCGGCCCTGGCCGTAGGTGGCCAGCAGGGCCTGGGCCTCGATGGGGTCGCCGAGCCGGGTGCCGGTGCCGTGCGCCTCCACCGCGTCGATCTCGTCGGCGGCAAGCCGGGCGTCGGCCAGGGCCTGGCGGATGACGCGCTGCTGCGAGGGGCCGTTGGGCGCGGTCATGCCGTTGGAGGCGCCGTCCTGGTTGACGGCGGTGCCGCGTACGACGGCGAGGACCGGACGGCCGTTGCGCCGGGCGTCGGAAAGCCGCTCCAGCAGCAGCATGCCGACGCCCTCACCGAGGCCCGTGCCGTCGGCGGCGGCCGCGAAGGCCTTCACCCGGCCGTCGGGGGCGAGGCCCCGCTGCCGGGAGAACTCCAGCAGGGTGACCGGGGAGGCCATCACGGAGACGCCGCCGGCCAGGGCCATGGTGCACTCCCCGGAGCGCAGCGCCTGGACGGCGAGGTGGAGGGCGACCAGGGAGGACGAGCAGGCCGTGTCGAGGGTGACCGCGGGGCCTTCGAGCCCGTAGGTGTACGCCAGCCGACCGGAGGCGATGCTGCCGGAGTTGCCGTTGCCGATGTAGCCGGCGACGTCGTCGGGCACGGCGCGCAGCCGGGCGGCGTAGTCGTGGTACATCACCCCGGCGAACACGCCGGTGCGGCTGCCCTTCAGCGCGGACGGGGCGATCCCCGCCCGTTCGAACGCCTCCCAGGAGGTCTCCAGGAGCAGGCGGTGCTGGGGGTCGGTGGCCAGTGCCTCGCGCGGGGAGATGCCGAACGGGGCCGGGTCGAAGTCCCCGGCGTCGTACAGGAAGGCGCCTTCGCGGGTGTAGGCGGTGCCGATGCGGTCCGGGTCGGGGTCGTAGAGGCCGTCCACGTCCCAGCCGCGGTCGCTGGGGAGGCCGGACACGGTGTCGGTGCCCTCGGAGACCAGTCGCCACAGGTCCTCCGGGGACATGACGCCGCCGGGGTAGCGGCAGGCCATGCCCACGATGGCGATCGGCTCCTGGCTGCCGGCCTCCAGCTCGCGCACGCGCAGCTTCGCCTCCTGGAGGTCGGCGGTCACACGGCGGAGATAGCTGAGGAGCTTTTCCTCATTCATCACGTACTCGTCGCTCCTCGCGGATCGTCGTCAAAGGTGTGGGGCATCTCGTCACAGCTCCCCGAGCTCGCCGTCGATGAAGTCGAACAGTTCGTCGGCGGTGGCGGTCTCCAGGCTGCGCGCGGGCTCCGCGGGCTCCGGCTCGGTGCGGAAGCGGCTCCACTTGGCGAGCAGCGTCTGGAGGCGCACGGTGACCTCCTCGTAGGCGGTGTCGTCCGGGGCGACCTCGGCGAGGGCGTCCGGGGTGATCGCGGAGAGGGCCGACTCCATCCGGGCGAGCTCGGCGAGCAGCGGTGCCGTCGCCGTGGGCTCCTCCAGGTCCAGGTCGGCGAGGAGGTGGGCCGCGAGCCGGTTGGGGTTGGGGTGGTCGAAGACCACCGTGGCGGTGAGCCGCAGTCCGGTGACCTGGTTGAGCCGGTTGCGCAGTTCGACGGCGGTCAGCGAGTCGAAGCCGAGTTCGCTGAAGGCCTGGTCGGGTTCGACGGCGTCCGCGGAGGTGTGTCCGAGGACGTCGGCGACCTGGCCGCGGACCACGTCGAGCAGCACCCGGACGCGGTCCTCGGCGGGCACGCCCAGCAGCCGCTCGCGCAGCGCGCCGCCGTCCGCGTCGGTCCGCTCCTGCGCGGCGCGCCGGGCCGGGCCGCGGACCAGGTCGCGCAGCAGCGGCGGTACGGCGCCCCCGCCCGCGCCCGGCGCGAGGTCGAGGCGGGTCGGCAGCAGCAGGGCCTCGTCCAGGGCGTCCGCGAGGTCCAGCAGGGCCAGACCCTCGGGTGCCGACAGGCCGGTCATGCCGGAGCGGGCCATGCGGCGGACGTCGACGTCGCCGATGGTGTCCGCCATTCCGCTGTTGACGCCGGCCTCGTCGGCCCACAGGCCCCAGGCGAGGGAGGTGGCCGCCAGCCCGTGGGCGCGGCGGTGGTGGGCGAGGGCGTCCAGGTAGGCGTTGGCGGCCGCGTAGTTGCCCTGGCCGGGGCCGCCGAAGACGCCGGCCGCCGAGGAGAACAGGACGAACGCCGACAGCTCCAGGTCCCGGGTGAGGGTGTGGAGGTGCCAGGCGGCGTCCACCTTGGGGCGCAGCACTCGGTCCACCCGTTCGGGGGTGAGGGAGCCGATCACGCCGTCGTCGAGCACGCCTGCCGCGTGGACCACGGCGGTGAGCGGGTGCTCGGCGGGTATGTCGGCGAGCAGTGCGGCCAGCGCGTCCCGGTCGGCGGTGTCGCAGGCGGCGATGGTCACGCGGGCGCCCAGCCCGGTGAGTTCCGCCTCGAGTTCGGCGGCGCCGTCGGCGGAGCGGCCGCGCCTGCTGGTGAGCAGCAGGTGGCGGACGCCGCGGGCGGTCACCAGGTGGCGGGCGACCAGGCTGCCGAGGGCGCCGGTGCCGCCGGTGATCAGGACGGTGCCGTCGGGGCGGGCGGCGAGGCCGGTGCCGGTGGCGTCGGTCGCGCCGCCGCTGCCGGTCTCCGTGCCGGACCCGGCCGGGTCGGGCTGTGCGGCGGTGACCCGGGTGAGGCGGGCGGCGTGCGCGGTGCCGTCGCGCAGGGCGAGTTCGGGTTCGCCGGTGGCGACGGCCGCGGGCAGGGCCCGCCAGGACGGTTCCCGGTCGTCGAGGTCGACGAGCACGAACCGGTCCGGGTTCTCGGTCTGGGCCGACCGGATCAGTCCCCACACGGCGGCGCCGGCGAGGTCGGGCACGGTGTCCTCGGGGTGCGCGGCGACGGCGCCCCGGGTCACCACGACCAGCCTGGCGGTGGCGAGGCGCGGGTCGGCCAGCCAGGACTGGGCGAGGCCCAGCACGGCGTGCGCGGCGCCGTGGACGGCGTCCGGTGCCTGCCCGTCCCCCTCTTCGGCCGACCGCGACGCACCGGCGCCGACCAGCACCACCTCCGGCACGGGGGCGCCCGCGCCGACGGCTTCGGCGAGCGCGTCCAGGCCGGGGTGGGAGCCCGGCGGGTTGCCCACCGCCTTCAGGTTCTCAAAGAGGCGCAGTTCGTCGGAGCCGAGGACCGCCCAGGAGCCCGGCGCCACGGCCGGACGGGCGGACGGCTCGGGCAGGGCCGCCCAGTTCACCCGGAACAGCTTGTCGTGGTGCCCGGCACGGGCGCCCGCGAACGTGTCGTCCGTCACCGGGCGCAGCACCAGCGACTCCACGGAGGCGACCGGTGCGCCGGAGGCGTCGGCGACGGTGAGGGACACGGTGTCCTGACCGGCCGGCGACAGCCGGACGCGCAGGGCTCCGGCGCCGGTCGCGTACAGGGACACCCCGGCCCAGGAGAACGGCAGCCGGATGCTGTCCTCGTCGGCGAGGAGTCCGCCGGGGCCGATCGCGTGCAGGGCGGCGTCGAGCAGTGCCGGGTGCAGCCCGAAGCGGCCGGCGTCGGCGCCGGTGCCCTGGTCGAGCGCCACCTCGGCGAGGACGTCGTCGCCGTCCTGCCAGACGGCCCGCAAGCCCTGGAAGGCAGGGCCGTAGTCGACGCCGTCGACGGCCAGCCGCTCGTACAGGCCGTCCACGGGGACGGGTACGGCACCGGCGGGCGGCCAGACGCCCGTCCCGGCGGGGGCGGGCGCGGCGCCGGCGGCGAGGAGGCCGGTGGCGTGGCGGAGCCAGGGTCCGCCGGGCGCGGTTTCCTGGTCGCCCGCGGGGCGGGAGTGGACGGTCAGCGGGCGGCGGCCCGCGGCGTCGGCCTCCCCGACGGTCAGCCGCACCTGGACGGCGCCGCGCTCGGGCAGCACCAGCGGCGCCTCGATGGTCAGCTCGTCCAGCCGGTCGCAGCCGACGTGGTCGCCGGCGCGGACGGCCAGCTCGACGAAGGCCGTGCCGGGGACCAGCACCATTCCGGCGACGGCGTGGTCGGCGAGCCAGGGGTGGGTGTCGAGCGACAGCCGGCCGGTGAACAGCAGGCCGCCGGAGTCGGGCAGTTCCACCGTGGCGCCGAGCAGCGGGTGGTCGGCGGCGGCGAGTCCGGCGGCGGTGACGTCACCGGCGGTCGCGGGCGGCAGCTGCGGCCAGTACGACTGGTGCTGGAAGGCGTAGGTGGGCAGGGCCACCCGGCGGGCGCCCCGGTCCTCGAAGGCCGGCGCCCAGTCGACGGGCAGACCCGCGACGTGCGCCTCGCCGAGGGAGGCGAGGAACCGGTCGAGGCCGCCCTCGCGGCGGCGGATCGTGCCGATCACGGTCACGTCGCCGTCGGTCTGCTGCACCGCGACCGTCAGCATCGGGTGCGGGGCGCTCTCCAGGAACGTGCGGTACCCGTCCGCCAGGAGCCGGCGCACGACCGGTTCGAACAGCACGGTGCCGCGCATGTTGCGGTACCAGTATTCGGCGGTCAGTTCGGCGGTGTCGACGGGTTCGCCGGTCACCGTCGAGTAGAACGGGATGTCCGTCGACCGGGCGGTGACCGGGGCGAGCTGCTCCAGCAGGGGTTCGCGCAGCGGCTCGACCTGGGGGCAGTGGCTGGGCACGGAGGCGGGGATGACTCGCACCCGGATGCCGTCCGCCTCGCATTCGGCGACGAGTTCGGCCAGCGCCTGCTCGTCGCCGGCGATGGTGACCGCCTTGGGTCCGTTGACGCCGGCGACCGACAGGGCACGGTCCCAGCGGGCGACACGGCGGACCGCCTCGTCCGCGGAGATCATCACGGAGGCGACGCCGCCCCGGCCGGCCAGGCGCTCGGCCAGCATGCGGCTGCGCAGCGCGACCACGCGGGCCGCGTCGTCCAGCGACAGCGCGCCGACGAAGCAGGCGGCGGCGATCTCGCCCTGCGAGTAGCCGACCACCGCCGACGGCCGCACGCCGTGCGCCCGCCACAGCTCGGCCAGCGACACCATCACCGCGAACAGCACCGGCTGCACGACGTCGACCCGGTCGAGGTCCGGTGCCCCGGGCACGCCGCGCAGGACGTCCATCAGGGACCAGTCGAGGTACGGGGCGAACGCGGCGGCGCACTCGGTCATCCGCTCGGCGAACACCGGGGAGGAGTCGAGCAGTTCGAGGCCCATGCCGAGCCACTGGGTGCCCTGGCCGGGGAAGACGAACACCGGGCCGTTGCGGGTCGCGGCCGTCAGGCCGCCCCGGACCACGCCGGGCACGTCCCGGCCGTCGGCGAGGGCGGCGAGCCGCTCCAGGAACTCGGCCGGTTCGGCGCCCACGACGACCGCTCGGTGGTCGAACACGGTACGGCCGGTGAGCAGCGAGTGGCCCACGTCCAGCGGTCGCAGCTCCGGGTGCCGCTCCAGGTGGGCGCGCAGCCGGACGGCCTGGTCGCGCAGGCCCGCCGCGGTCTTCGCGGACAGCGGCCACGGCACGACCGGAGCCGGGTCCTGGTCCCGTCCGCCGTCGGCGGGACGACCGTCGGCGGGACGACCGTCAACGGGCCGGGCGTCGGCGGGGCGGCGGTCGGCGGGGGCCGGCTCCTCCAGGATGACGTGCGCGTTGGTGCCGCTGACGCCGAAGGAGGACACCGCCGCCCGGCGCGGCCGGTCCACGGCGGGCCAGTCGCGGGCCTCGGTGAGCAGTTCCACCGCCCCGGACTCCCAGTCGACCTGCGAGGTGGGCCGGCCGACGTGCAGGGTGCGCGGCAGCACTCCGTGCCGCAGCGCCATCACCATCTTGATGATCCCGGCGGCGCCGGCGGCGGCCTGCGCGTGGCCGATGTTGGACTTGATGGAGCCGAGGTACAGCGGTTCGGCGTCCGCCTCGCGCCGCCCGTAGGTGGCGAGCAGCGCCTGCGCCTCGATCGGGTCGCCCAGCTTGGTGCCGGTGCCGTGCGCCTCGACCGCGTCGACGTCCGTCACGGACAGTCCGGCGTGATCGAGCGCCTGGCGGATCACCCGCTGCTGGGCCGGCCCGTTGGGGGCGGTCAGGCCGTTGGAGGCGCCGTCCTGGTTGACGGCGCTGCCGCGTACGACGGCCAGCACCGGGTGGCCGTTGCGGCGGGCGTCGGAGAGCCGCTCGACGAGCAGCATGCCGACGCCCTCACCCCAGCCGGTGCCGTCGGCGTCGTCCGAGAAGGACTTGCTGCGCCCGTCCGGGGAGAGCGCGCGCTGCCGGGAGAACTCGACGAAGGTGCGCGGGGTGGACATGACGGTCACTCCGCCGGCCAGGGCCATGGAGCACTCGCCCGAGCGCAGCGCCTGGGCGGCCAGGTGCAGGGTGACCAGCGACGACGAGCAGGCGGTGTCGATGGTGACCGCCGGGCCCTCGAGGCCGAGGGTGTACGACACCCGGCCGGAGGCGACACTTCCGGAGCTGCCGGCGCCGCCGACGTCGCCCTCGGTGTCCTCGTCGGACGCCTGCGCGACGAGCACGCCGTAGTCGTGGTACATCACGCCGGCGAACACGCCGGTACGGCTGCCCTTGAGGGTCGTCGGGTCGATGCCCGCGTGTTCGATGGCCTCCCAGGAGGTCTCCAGCAGCAGCCGCTGGTGCGGGTCCATCACCAGGGCCTCGCGCGGGCTGATGCCGAAGAACGCCGGGTCGAACTTGGCGGCGTCGTAGAGGAAGCCGCCCTCGTTGGTGTACGAGGTGCCGGGGCGGGACAGCTCCGGGTCGTACAGCGACTCGACGTCCCAGCCGCGGTCGGCGGGGAAGACGTTCACGCCGTCGGTGCCGGTGGCCACCAGCTGCCACAGCTCGTCCGGGGAGGTCACGCCGCCCGGGTAGCGGCAGGCCATGCCGATGATCGCGATGGGCTCGTCGACGGCCGCGGCCGGCCCGCCGGTGGACTGGGTGATCTCCGGTTCCGTGCCGACGAGTTCGTCGCGCAGCAGCCGGGCCAGCGCCAGCGGGGTCGGGTAGTCGAACACCAGGGTCGCGGGCAGCCGCAGCCCGGAGGCCTTGGTGAGCCGGTTGCGCAGCTCCACGGCGGTCAGCGAGTCGAACCCGGCGTCCCGGAACGCCTGGTCGGGCTCCACGGCGTCCGCGGAGGCGTGGCCCAGAACCGCGGCCACATGGGTGCAGACCAGCTCCAGCAGTTGCCGCTCCTGCTCCGCCGGGTCGAGTCCGGCGAGCCGCCGGGTGAGGGCGGAGCCGGTGGCCGGCTCGTCGGCGGCGAGCCGGCGCCGGGCGGGCCCGCGCACCAGGCCCCGCAGCAGGGCCGGGACCTCGGAGGCGTCCGGAGCGGCGCCCGTGGTGCCGAGGTCGAGGTGCATGGGCACCAGGACGGGCTCGTCGACGCCGGCCGCGCGGTCGAACAGCGCGGTGCCCTGCCGGGCGGACAGCGGGTACAGGCCCGAGCGGGCCATCCGCTGCCGGTCGGTGTCGGTCAGCGCGTCCGCCATGCCGCCGGCCTCGTCCCACGGACCCCAGGCCAGGGACCGGCCGGGCAGGCCGGAGGCGGTACGGAGCCGGGCGAGCCCGTCCAGGAAGGCGTTGGCCGCCGCGTAGTTGGCCTGGCCGGCGCCGCCCATGACGCCCGCCACCGACGAGAACAGCACGAAGAACGCGAGATCCGCTTCCCGGGTCAGCTCGTGCAGGTTCCAGGCGCCGTCCACCTTGGGGCGCAGCACGTCCGTCATCCGCTGCGGGGTGAGCGCGCCGACCACCCCGTCGTCGGTGATGCCGGCGGCGTGCACCACGCCGGTCAGCGGGTGCTCGGCCGGTATCGCGGCCAGCACCTCGGCCAGCGCGTCCCGGTCCGCCACGTCCACGGCGGCGACCCGCACGGAGGCGCCCAGCTCGGTCAGTTCGGCGACCAGTTCGGCCACGCCCGGCGCGGCCTCGCCCCGGCGGCTCGTCAGCAGCAGCCGCCGTACGCCGCGCTCGGTCACCAGGTGCCGGGCGAGCACCGCGCCGAGGGCGCCGGTACCGCCGGTCACCAGGACGGTGCCGTCGGTCTCGGGCGCGGCCGGGGCGGTGCCGGCGGGGGCCGTCACCCGGGCCAGCCTCGGCACGACGACCGTGCTCTCGCGGACGGCCAGCTGGGGCTCGTCCGTGTCCAGAGCCCCCGTCAGCGACCCGGCGGGGACGGTGCCCTCGTCCAGGTCGAGGAGGACGAGACGGCCGGGGTTCTCGGACTGCGCCGAGCGCACCAGACCCCACACCGCCGCGCCCGCCAGGTCGGAGATCCCGTCACCGGCGGCGCCCCGGGTGACCAGGACCAGCCGCGAGGTGGTGAACCGCTCGTCGGCGAGCCACGACTGCACCAGGGTCAGCGCGGAGAGCGCCGCCCGGTGCACGCCCTGGGTTGTGTCACCCAGGTCACGGGAGTCTCCCGAGACGCAGGCGAACACCAGCTCGGGAACCGGCCCGTCCAGCGCGGCGAGGTCCGGACGGACGTCCAGACCCGGCCCGTCCGGGTCGAACGCGGCGGCGAGGCCGAACACGTCGTCACCGACGACCGCCCACGAGCGAGCGGCGTCCCGGTCGGCCTGCTGCCGCTCGGGCAGCGACACCCAGTCGACCCGGAACAGGGACTCCCGGCCACCGCCCCGAGCCGTCTCCAGCTGACCGGCGTGCACCGGCCGCAGGGACAGCGTGTCGACGCTCGCCACCGGGACGCCGGCCCGGTCGGTGACCGTCAGGGCCACCGTGTCCGCGCCGGCCCGCGACAGCCGTACCCGGACCGCCCGCGCGCCCGCGGCGTGCAGGCCGACACCCGACCAGGCGAAGGGCAGCCGGGCCTGGCCGGTCCCCTCGACCAGGTCTCCCAGCCCGACCGCGTGCAGCGCCGCGTCCAGCAGCGCCGGATGCAGCCCGAACTCCCCGGCCGCGTCCGCGACCCCGTCGTCCAGGGCGACCTCGGCGAACACCTCGCCGGGCCGCGTCCACACCGCGCGTACGCCCTGGAACACGGGCCCGTACTCCAGCCCCGCGGCGGCGAACGCGTCGTACAGCCCCTCGATCGCCACCGGAGCGGCGTCCGCCGGCGGCCACGCGCCAGACTCGGCCGACGGCACCGGCCCGGCCGGCGCCAGCCGTCCACTGGCGTGCCGGGTCCAGGCCTGGCCCGCCGTACGGGAGTGGATGCTCAGTGCCCGGGCACCGGAACCGTCCGGTCCGCCGACCGCCAACTGCACCTGCACCGCGCCCCGTTCGGGCAGCAGCAGCGGCGCCTCCAGGGTCAGCTCCTCCAGATGCCCGCAGTCGACCTGGTCACCGGCCCGGATGGCCAGCTCCACGAAGGCGGTGCCGGGCAGCAGCACCGAACCCATGACGGAGTGGTCCGCGAGCCACGGATGCGTGTCCAGCGACAGCCGGCCGGTGAACAGCAGCCCCCCGGTGGCGGGCGTCTCCACGGCGGCACCCAGCAGCGGATGATCCGCGGCACTCATGCCCGCCAGCTCGACGTTGCTCGCCGAGACACCGACCTCCAGCCAGTACCGCTGGTGCTGGAAGGCATACGTCGGCAGCTCCACCCGCCGGGCACCGCGGCCCGCGAAGAACGCCGCCCAGTCGACGGCGACACCCTCGACATGAGCCCGCGCTACGGCCGAGGTCAACGTGTGCGCCTCGGGGCGGTCGGCGCGGAGCGTCGGCACGAAGAGCGCCGTGTCGATGCTGTCCTGACCCATGGCGGAGAGGACACCGTCCGGGCCGAGTTCGATCAGCGTGCGGACGCCCTGCCCGGCGAGGGTCTTGACCCCGTCGGCGAAGCGGACGGCCTCGCGGACGTGCCGCACCCAGTAGTCCGGGGTGCACAGCTCGTCGGCGGTGGCCATTCCACCGGTCACGTTCGACACGACGGGGATACGGGGGGCGTTGTACGACAGCCCCTCCGCGACCCGGCGGAACTCCGCCAGCATCGGCTCCATGCGCGGGGAGTGGAAGGCGTGGGAGACCGTCAGACGCTTGGTCTTGCGACCCTGCTCGGAGAAGCGGGCAGCGATCTCCAGGACCGCGTCCTCGTCACCGGAAATCACCACGGACTCAGGCCCGTTGACGGCAGCGATGGAGACGGCGCCGGTCAGCGCCTCGGCGACCTCGGCCTCGGTCGCCTGCACGGCCACCATGGCACCGCCGGACGGGAGCGCCTGCATCAGCCGGCCGCGTGCCGCGACCAGCGTGCACGCGTCCTCCAGGGACCAGACACCCGCCACATGTGCGGCGGCCAGCTCACCGATCGAGTGTCCCAGCAGCACGTCAGGGGTCAGGCCCCACGACTCCAGCAGCCGGAAGAGAGCAACCTCCAGCGCGAACAGACCAGCCTGCGTGTAGACCGTCTGGTCCAGCGCTGCCGCGTCCTCGAAGATCACCTCCCGCAGCGGCCGGTCCAACTCCGCGTCGAACCAGGCGCACACCGCGTCGAACGCCTCCGCGAACACAGGGAAGGCGCCGTACAGCTCACGCCCCATCCCGACCCGCTGGGCGCCCTGTCCCGTGAACAGGAACCCGACGCGTCCGTCCTCGCCGGCGACGCCGTCGAACAGTGCCGACGAACTCCCGTCCTTCGCCAGCGAGTTCAGCGAGGCGAGGAGTTCGTCCCGGTCCGAGGCGATCACGGCGGCCCGGTGTTCCAGGGCCATCCGGGACGTGGACAGGGTCAGCGCCACGTCGAGCGGTCGCAGTTCGGGCCGGTCGAGCAAGTACGCGTGCAGGCGTGCGGCCTGGGCGCGCAGGGCCGTGGCGGTCTTGCCGGAGAGGATCCAGGGGATCGCCGGCGTGTCGACGGTGACCGTGTCCGGCTCGTCGGCGGGCTCCGTCGGCGGTGCCTGCTCCAGGACGACGTGGGCGTTGGTGCCGCTGATGCCGAAGGAGGAGACGCCCGCGCGGCGGGGACGGTCGAGGGCCGGCCAGTCACGGGCCTCCGTGAGCAGTTCCACGGCGCCCGCGGTCCAGTCGACCTGGTGGGTCGGCTCGTCCACGTGCAGGGTCCGCGGCAGCACACCGTGCCGCATCGCCATCACCATCTTGATGACACCGGCGACGCCGGCGGCGGCCTGGGCGTGTCCGATGTTGGACTTCACCGAGCCCAGCCACAGCGGCCGGTCCTCCGACCGGTCCTGGCCGTAGGTCGCCAGCAGTGCCTGCGCCTCGATCGGGTCGCCCAGCGTCGTACCCGTGCCGTGCGCCTCGACGGCGTCGACGTCGGAGGTGGTGAGCCGCGCGTTGGCGAGCGCCTGGCGGATCACCCGCTGCTGCGAGGGGCCGTTCGGCGCGGTCAGGCCGTTGGACGCGCCGTCCTGGTTGACCGCGCTGCCCCGTACGACCGCCAGTACCCGGTGACCGTTGCGCTCGGCGTCCGACAGCCGCTCGACCAGCAGGACGCCGACGCCTTCACCCCAGCCGGTGCCGTCGGCGGTGTCCGCGAAGGACTTGCAGCGGCCGTCGGCGGCGAGGCCGCGCTGCCGGGAGAACTGGACGAAGGTGCCCGCGGTCGGCATGACCGTGACACCGCCGGCGAGGGCGAGGGCGCACTCCCCCGAGCGCAGCGCCTGCACCGCCAGGTGCAGGGCGACGAGGGAGGATGAGCAGGCGGTGTCGACGGTGACCGCCGGGCCCTCAAGGCCGAAGGTGTACGCCACGCGGCCGGAGACCACGCTGGCCGAGGCGCCGGTCATGGCGTAGCCCTCGACGCTCTCCGCGGCCGTGTCGAAGCCGGCGCCGTAGCCCTGGTAGCCGCATCCGGCGAACACGCCGGTGCGGCTGCCGCGCAGACCGGCGGGGTTGATCCCGGCGTTCTCGAAGACCTCCCACGAGGCCTCCAGGAGCAGCCGCTGCTGCGGGTCCATCGCCAGCGCCTCACGCGGGCTGATGCCGAACAGGCCGGGGTCGAAGTCACCCGCCTGGTAGAGGAAGCCGCCTTCGCGGACGTACGAGGTGCCGGGCCGGTCGGGGTCCGGGTCGTACAGCTTCTCCAGGTCCCAGCCGCGGTCGGCGGGGAACTCCCCGATGCCGTCCACGCCGTCGGCGACGAGCCGCCACAGTCCCTCCGGGGAGGACACGCCGCCGGGGTAGCGGCAGGCCATGCCGACGATCGCGATCGGCTCGTCGGTCGCCCCGACCGCGACGGCGGGCGCGTCGGACGCGGAGTCCGCGCCGACACCGCGCAGTTCACGGCCCAGGTGCTCGGCCAGGACGGCCGCGGTGGGGAAGTCGTACACGAGGGTCGACGGCAGGGTGAGGCCGGTCGCGGCGTTCAGCTGGTTGCGGAACTCGACGGCGGTCAGCGAGTCGAAGCCCAGCTCCTTGAACGGGCGATCGGCCGCCACGTCGTCGGGCGAGGCGTGCCCCAGCACCCCGGCCACCTCGGTGCGGACCAGTTCCAGCAGCGCCCGTCCGCGTTCTGCCTCGGAGAGGCCGCGCAGGCGGTGGGCGAGCGCGGAGTCCGCGAGGTCCGCGTCGTGCGGGCGTTCCGCGTCCAGCAGTTCGCGTACGGCCGGCAGGTCGCCGATGAGCGGCCGGGGCCGGGCGACGGCGAAGCCGGGCAGGAACTGCTCCCACACCACCTCGGCGATGGTCAGCGCGGTGTCGTCGGCGTCCATGGCCTGCTGGAGCGCGGCGATGGCCGACTCCGGTGCCAGCGGCAGCAGACCGCCTCGGCGCAGCTGTGCCTCGCCGGTGACGTCCGCCGCCGCCAGGCCGACCTCGGCCCAGGGGCCCCAGGCGAGCGCGGTGGCGGGCAGTCCGGCGTCGCGGCGCTCCTGGGCGAGGGCGTCGAGGTAGGCGTTGGCGGCGGCGTAGGCGCCCTGGCCGCCGCTGCCCCAGATGCCGGAGACGGACGAGAACAGGACGAAGGCGTCCAGCGGGGTGTCGCGCAGCAGTTCGTCGAGGTGGCGGGCACCGGCGACCTTGCCCGTCACGACCCGCGCGAACTCGTCGGCGTCCATGTCGGCGAGGGGGGTGTACTGGCCGACGCCGGCGGCGTGCACCACGGCCCGCACCGGGCGGTCCGCGGGCTGCGCGGCGAGCAGGTCGGCCAGCGCCTGCCGGTCCGCGACATCGCAGGCGGCGACCGTCACCTCGACGCCGAGGCCGGTCAGCTCACGGCGCAGTTCCCCGGCGCCGGGGGCGTCGAGGCCACGGCGGCTGGTGAGGATCAGGTGCTCGGCGCCGTTGCGGGCGAGCCAGCGGGCGACCTCGGCGCCGAGCGCACCGGTGCCGCCGGTCACCAGCGCGGTGCCTCGCGGCCGCCACGTGGCTCCCTCCGCCGTACGACGGGGGGCGTGGGTGAGCCGTCGTACGAACACGCCCGACGCGCGCACGGCGAGCTGGTCCTCGTCGCCGCTGCCGGCCAGCACCCCGAGCAGCCGCCGCAGCGCCTGCTCGTCGGCCGTCTCCGGTACGTCGACCAGGCCGCCCCACCGGTCGGGGTGCTCCAGTCCCACCACCCGGCCGAGGCCCCAGGCCTGCGCCTGGGCGGCACGCGTCAGCCGGTCGGACCGGCCCACCGACACCGCGCCCCGGGTCAGACACCACAGCGGTGCCGTGACTTCGGCGTCCCCGAGCGCCCGTACGAGTTCCAGGGTGGACCACAGGCCCGCGGTCACCCCGGGGTGCTCCGGGCGGGCGGTCTCGTCCAGCGCCAGGAACGACAGCACCCCGGCGACGGAACCCTCCGCCGCGAGCAGTTCGGAAAGGCGTCGGGCCAGCGCCGCGCGGTCGGCGTCCGCCGCGCCTACGGGGAGCACGACGGTCCGAGCCCCGTGCCCGTCCATCGCGGACAGGGTGGCCTCGACCCACTCGTCGCTCCGCCGGTCCTCGGGCACCACCGCGAGCCAGGTCCCGGTCGGCGCCGCGGTGGCGGCCTCCGCGACCGGCTTCCACGTGACCCGGTAACGCCACGAGTCGACCACCGACTCGGTGCGGTGCCGCTTGCGCCAGGCCGACAGGACCGGCAGGACCGCGCTCAGCGAGTCCCGCTCGGCCGTACCGACCTGCAAGGTCTCGGCGACCCTCGCCACATCGGCCCGCTCCACGGCGTCCCAGAACGCCTGGTCCACCGGATCGACCCGGTCACCGGCCCCCGCCGGCTCCGACGCCGTCCAGTACAGCTCCCGCTGGAAGGCATACGTCGGCAGCTCGACCGGCCGAGTGCCCCAGCCCGTGTAGAACCGCGCCCAGTCGACGGGCACGCCGCGCACGTGGGCCTGGGTGACCGCCGCGATCAGCGTCTGCGCCTCGGCGCGGTCCGCGCGGAGGGCGGGGACGAACAGACCGTCGGAGCTCGCCTGGCCCATGGCGGAGAGGACACCGTCCGGGCCGAGTTCGATCAGGGTACGGATGCCCTGCTCGTCCAGCGTCCTGACTCCGTCCGCGAAACGGACGGCCTCGCGGACGTGCCGCACCCAGTAGTCCGGGGTGCACAGATCGTCGGCGGTGGCCGTTCCACCGGTCACGTTCGACACGACGGGGATGCGGGGGGCGTTGTACGACAGCCCCTCAGCGACACTGCGGAACTCCGCCAGCATCGGCTCCATACGCGGGGAGTGGAAGGCGTGGGAGACCGTCAGACGCTTGGTCTTGCGACCCTGCTCGGAGAAGCGGGCAGCGATCTCCAGGACTGCATCCTCGTCACCCGAAATCACCACGGACTCAGGCCCGTTGACGGCAGCGATGGAGACGGCGCCGGTCAGCGCCTCGGCGACCTCGGCCTCGGTCGCCTGCACGGCCACCATGGCACCGCCGGACGGGAGCGCCTGCATCAGCCGGCCGCGTGCCGCGACCAGCGTGCACGCGTCCTCCAGGGACCAGACACCCGCCACGTGTGCGGCGGCCAGCTCACCGATCGAGTGTCCCAGCAGCACGTCAGGGGTCAGGCCCCACGACTCCAGCAGCCGGAAGAGAGCAACCTCCAGCGCGAACAGACCAGCCTGCGTGTAGACGGTCTGGTCCAGCGCTGCCGCGTCCTCGAAGATCACCTCCCGCAGCGGCCGGTCCAACTCCGCGTCGAACCGGGCGCACACCGCGTCGAACGCCTCCGCGAACACCGGGAAGGCGCCGTACAGCTCACGCCCCATCCCGACCCGCTGGGCGCCCTGTCCAGTGAACAGGAACCCGACGCGTCCGCCGTCGGTGACGGACCCCTGTACGAGGCCCGGCAGCCGCTCGCCCTCGGCCAGTGCCGCGAGCCCGGCGAGGAGTTCGTCGCGGTCACCGGCGACGAGGCCGGCGCGGTGTTCCAGTGCCGCCCGGGAGGTGGCGAGGGCGTGGCCCACGTCGGCGAGGGTGTCGGTGGGACGGGCCTCCAGCCAGTCCTTCAGTCGCCGTGCCTGGTTGCGCAGTGCGGCGTCGCTGCGGCCGGACAGCACCCAGGGCACGACCGGCGAAGCCACGACCGGGGTTTCCGGTGTGGTCGTGGTGGTGTCGGGGGCCTGCTCGATGATGGTGTGCGCGTTGGTGCCGCTGATGCCGAAGGAGGACACGGCGGCCCGCCGGGGGCGTCCGGTCTCCGGCCACTCGCGTGCCTCGGTCAGCAGCTCGACCGCGCCCGCGGTCCAGTCGACCTGCTGGGACGGCTCGTCCACGTGCAGGGTCCGCGGCAGTACGCCGTGCCGTATGGCCATGACCATCTTGATGATGCCTGCGACACCGGCGGCGGCCTGGGTGTGGCCGATGTTCGACTTGATGGAGCCGAGCCACAGCGGGCGGCCCTCGGGCCGGTCCTGGCCGTAGGTGGCGAGGAGGGCCTGTGCCTCGATGGGGTCGCCGAGGGTGGTGCCGGTGCCGTGGGCCTCGACGGCGTCGACGTCCGACGTCGTCAGCCGGGCGCCGGCGAGGGCCTGGCGGATCACCCGCTGCTGCGAGGGGCCGTTCGGCGCGGTGAGGCCGTTGGACGCGCCGTCCTGGTTGACGGCGCTGCCCCGCACCACGGCCAGTACGCGGTGGCCGTTGCGCTGGGCGTCCGACAGCCGCTCCACGAGGAGCATGCCGACGCCTTCACCCCAGCCGGTGCCGTCGGCGGCGTCGGCGAAGGACTTGCAGCGGCCGTCGGCGGCGAGGCCGCGCTGCCGGGAGAACTCGACGAACGTGCCGGCGGTCGGCATCACGGCGACACCGCCGGCCAGCGCGAGCGTGCACTCCCCCGAACGCAGTGCCTGCGCGGCGAGGTGCAGGGCGACGAGGGAGGAGGAGCAGGCGGTGTCGACGGTGACGGCCGGGCCCTCCAGGCCGAGGGCGTAGGCGATCCGGCCGGAGGCGACGCTGGTGGAGATGTCGGTGAGGGAGTAGTCCCCCGCGTCGTCGCCCTGGCCGCCGCCGATGCCGTAGCCCTGGTAGCCGGCGCCGACGAAGACGCCGCACGGGTGGCCCTTGAGCGCGGTCGGGTCGATGCCCGCCCGCTCCACGGCCTCCCACGAGGTCTCCAGGAGGAGTCGCTGCTGCGGGTCCATGGTGATGGCCTCGCGCGGCGAGATGCCGAACATTCCGGCGTCGAAGTACCCGGCGTCGTAGAGGAATCCGCCTTCGCGGGTGTACGAGGTGCCGGGGTGCTCGGGGTCGGGGTGGTAGATGCCGTCGACGTCCCAGCCGCGGTCGGCGGGGAACTCGCCGATGCCGTCGCCGCCCGCGACGACCAGCCGCCACAGGTCCTCCGGGGAGGACACGCCGCCGGGGTAGCGGCAGGCCATTCCGACGATCGCGATCGGCTCGTCGGTGTGCGCGGTGGCCGCGGTCGCGGGGAGCGCGCTCCGGGCCTGGTCCGCGCCGCCGGCCAGCTCGTCGCGGAGGTGTCCGGCGAGGGCGTCGGGGGTGGGGTGGTCGAAGACGAGGGTCGCCGGGAGGGTCAGCCCGGTCTGGGTGTTGAGCCGGTTGCGGAGTTCGACGGCGGTGAGCGAGTCGAAGCCGAGGTCGCGGAAGGCGCGGCCCGCTTCGACCGCGTCCCGGGAGGCGTGACCGAGGACCGTGGCGGTCTCGGTGCGCACCAGGTCGAGGAGGAGGCGCTGCTGCTCGGCCGTGGAGAGCGCGGCGAGGCGGCGCGGCAGGTCGGATCCGGCGTCGTCGGCGGCGACCTCGGTGACGAGGGCGCTGCGGACCTCGGGCAGGTCGCCGAGGAGCGGGCTGGGGCGTACGGCGGTGAAGCCGGCGGTGAAGCGGTCCCAGTCGACGTCGGCGACCGCGACGGCCACGTCGTCGTGCTCGACGGCCTGGCGGAGCGCCGCGACGCCCAGTTCGGGGGCGAGCGGGGCGAGGCCGCGGCGGCGCAGATGGCCCTCGGCCTCCCCGTCGGCCATGCCGCCGCCGCTCCACGGGCCCCAGCCCACCGAGGTGGCGGCCAGTCCGCGGTCGCGGCGCTGTTCTGCGAGGGCGTCGAGGTAGGCGTTGGCGGCCGCGTAGGCGCCCTGGCCGCCGCTGCCCCAGAAGGCGGAGATGGAGGAGTAGAGGACGAAGGCGTCCAGCGGGGTGTCGCCGAGCAGTTCGTCCAGGTGGCGGGCGCCGGCGACCTTGGCGCGCAGCACCTCGGCGAGTTCGGCCGGGTCGGTGTCGGCGACCGGCGTGAACTGGCCGGCGCCGGCGGCGTGCAGCACCGCGCTGAGCGGCGTCTCGGCGGGGATCTCGGCGAGCAGCCGCGCCAGGGCGTCCCGGTCGGCCACGTCGCAGGCGGCGACGGTGACCCTCGTGCCCAGCTCGGTCAGTTCCCGGCGCAGCTCCTCCGCGCCGGTCGCCGCCAGGCCACGGCGGCTGGTGAGGATCAGGTGCTCGGCGCCGTTGCGGGCGAGCCAGCGGGCGGCTTCGGCGCCCAGCGCGCCGGTGCCGCCGGTCACCAGGACGGTGCCGCGCGGCCGCCACGGGGCGACCGGTGACTCGGAGCGGGGCGCGCGGGCGAGTCGCCGTACGAACGCGCCGGAGGCGCGCACCGCGATCTGGTCCTCGGTGCCGTCCCCGGCCAGCGCGCGCAGCACCCGGGAGAGCGAGCGGTCGTCCAGGGTGTCCGGCAGGTCGAGCAGTCCGCCCCAGCGGTCGGGGTGCTCCAGGGCGACCGCCCGGCCGAGTCCCCAGGTCTGCGCTTGTGCCGGGTTCGCAGGCCGGTCGGACCGGCCGACCGAGACCGCGCCCCGGGTCAGACACCACAGCGGGGCCGTGATCTCCGCCTCGCCGAGGGCCCGGACCACTTCGAGGGTGGCGGCGAGGCCGGAGGTGACCTCGGGGTGCTCGCCGTGCGGGGTCTCGTCCAGCGCCAGGAAGGACAGCACTCCGGCGACCGGTGCCGCGTCGGTGACCGCCGCCCGCAGCCGCGGCAGCAGCGCGGCGACCGTGCCGCCCGCCGCGTCGGCCTCGACCGGGACCGGCTCGGCACCGGACGCCTCGAGGGCGCCGAGCACCGCGTCGGCCTCCGCCGGCCGGTCCTGCGGCAGCAGCACGAGCCAACGGCCCGTGAGCGGCCGCGAGTCGGTGCCGTGCGGCACGGGCTTCCAGACGATCCGGTAACGCCAGGAGTCGACCGCGGACTGCATCCGGTGCCGCTTGCGCCACGAGGCCAGCATCGGCAGCACCGCGCCCAGCGAGGACCGCTCCTCCTCGCCGACCTCCAGCGTGTCCGCGAACGCCGCCACGTCCGCGCGCTCCACGGCGTCCCAGAACGCGGCGTCCACCGGGTCCGTGGAGCCGGCGTCGTCGGTGATCTCGGGCCAGTAGCGCTCACGCTGGAAGGCGTAGGTGGGAAGGTCGGCCGACCGGGCGCCACGCCCGGCGAAGAACGCCGCCCAGTCGACGGCGACACCCTCGACGTGAGCCCGCGCCACGGCCGAGGTCAGCGCCTGCGGTTCCGGACGATCGGAACGGAGAGCCGGCACGAAGAGCGCGTCGGCGCTGTCCTGACCCATCGCGGAGAGGACACCGTCCGGGCCCAGCTCGACCAGGGTGCGGATGCCCAGCCCGGCGACCGCCTTGACCCCGTCCGCGAAACGGACGGCCTCGCGGACGTGCCGCACCCAGTAGTCCGGGGTGCACAGCTCGTCGGCGGTGGCCATCTCACCGGTCACGTTCGACACGACGGGGATGCGGGGCGCGTTGTACGACAGCCTCTCCGCGACGCTGCGGAACTCCGCCAGCATCGGCTCCATACGCGGGGAGTGGAAGGCGTGGGAGACCGTCAGACGCTTGGTCTTGCGACCCTGCTCGGAGAAGCGGGCAGCGATCTCCAGGACCGCGTCCTCGTCACCGGAAATCACCACGGACGACGGGCCGTTGACGGCAGCGATCGACACGGCGGCACCATTCAGCGCCTCGGTGACCTCGGCCTCCGTGGCCTGCACGGCCACCATCGCACCGCCGGACGGCAGCGCCTGCATCAGACGACCACGCGCCGCGACCAGCGTGCACGCGTCCTCCAGCGACCACACACCCGCCACATGCGCGGCGGCCAGCTCACCGATCGAGTGACCCAGCAGCACGTCAGGGGTCACGCCCCACGACTCCAGCAACCGGAAGAGAGCAACCTCCAACGCGAACAGACCAGCCTGCGTGTAGACCGTCTGATTCAGCGCAGCCTCGTCCTCGAACACGACCTCCTTCAGAGGCCGCTCCAGCCGGAACTGGTCGCACACCGCGTCGAACGCCTCCGCGAACACCGGGAACGCCGCATACAGCTCGCGGCCCATCCCAGCGCGCTGCGAGCCCTGCCCCGTGAACAGGAATCCGACCCGGCCGTCCTCCGATGCCGCGCTCTGCCACAGACCGGGTGCCTGCCGGCCCTCGGCCAGGGCCTCCAAGGCGGTCAGGGCGTGGTCGCGGTCCTCGGTGACGACGGTGGCCCGGTGCTCCAGTGCGGATCTGGACGTGGCCAGGGAGAGTGCCGTGTCGGCGAGGCGCAGGCCGGGGGTGTCGAGCAGGTGGGCGTGCAGGCGGGCGGCCTGGGCGCGCAGGGCGTCGGGGGTCCGGCCGGAGATGAGCAGCGGCACGGCGGGCGTGTGGACCGTCGCGGGCCGCGGTGCGGCGGCCTGTTCGTCCTGCGGCTCTTCCTCCAGGACGACGTGGGCGTTGGTGCCGCTGATGCCGAAGGAGGAGACGCCCGCGCGGCGCGGGCGGTCGAGGCGCGGCCAGTCCCGGGCCTCGGTGAGGAGGTCCACGGCGCCCGCGGACCAGTCGACCTGTGCGGTGCGGTCGGCGGCGTGCAGGGTCTGCGGCAGCACTCCGTGCCGCATCGCCATGACCATCTTGATGACACCGGCGACACCGGCGGCGGCCTGCGTGTGTCCGATGTTGGACTTGATGGAGCCGAGCCACAGGGGCTGTTCGCGGTCCTGGCCGTACGTGGCCAGCAGGGCCTGCGCCTCGATCGGGTCGCCCAGCCGGGTGCCCGTGCCGTGCGCCTCGACCGCGTCGACGTCCGCGGCCGTCAGGCGTGCGTTCGTCAGCGCCTGGCGGATCACCCGCTGCTGCGACGGACCGTTGGGAGCCGTCAGACCGTTCGACGCGCCGTCCTGGTTGACCGCACTGCCGCGCACGACCGCCAGCACGCGGTGGCCGTTGCGCCGCGCGTCGGACAGGCGTTCCAGCAGCAGCATGCCGACGCCCTCGGCCATGCCCATGCCGTCCGCGTCGGCCGAGAACGCCTTGGAGCGGCCGTCGGCGGCGACGCCGCGCTGGCGGGAGAACTCGACGAGGGCGCCGGGGGTCGCCATGACGGTGACGCCGCCCGCGAGGGCGAGGGTGCAGTCGCCCTTGCGCAGGGCGTGGGCGGCGAGGTGGATGGCGACCAGGGAGGAGGAGCAGGCGGTGTCGATGGTGACCGCCGGGCCTTCCAGGCCGAGGGTGTAGGCGACGCGGCCGGAGAGGACGCTGCCGGAGGTGCCGGTGCCGACGTAGCCCTCGGCCTCGCCGGGGGTGGTGCCGAAGAGGGCCGCGTAGTCCTGGCCGCTGATGCCCGCGAAGACGGCGGTCCTGCTGCCCTTGAGGGTGGCGGGGTCGATCCCGGCGCGTTCGATGGCCTCCCAGGAGGTCTCCAGCAGCAGGCGCTGCTGCGGGTCCATGGCCAGGGCCTCGCGCGGGGATATGCCGAAGAAGCCGGCGTCGAACTCGGCGGCGTCGTGCAGCCATCCGCCGCCGCGGACGTACGACTTGCCCATGGCGTCGGGGTCCTGGTCGTACAGCTTCTCCAGGTCCCAGCCGCGGTCCGCGGGCAGGGGGGTGATGGCGTCGGTGCCGGACGCGACGAGCCGCCACAGCTCCTCGGGGGAGCCGACGCCGCCGGGGTAGCGGCAGCTCATCGCCACGATGGCGATCGGCTCCTGCTCCTTGTCGGTGACCTCCCGCAGCCGGTCGTGCGCCTCGTCGAGTTCGGCGGTCACTCGGAGGAGGTATGCGCGAAGTTTGTCTTCATTCGCCATGGGAGCTGCATCCATTCAGACTTGCGGGGAAAACGGCGGGCACTGGTGAGGACGGGTGGTCCGGTCGCGTGGTCACCGGGCAGTGGTCACCCTTTTCCGAATTTCTTGTCGATGTAGTCGAAGATGTCGTCGTCCGAGGCCGAGTCGAGTTCGTGCGGGGCGGTGTCGCCCAGCGCCTCGGCCCGGGTGTCGCGCCAGGTGGCGAGCAGGGACTGGAGTCGTGCCGTGATGTCGTCCAGGGCGGCGTCGTCCAGGTCCGTCCCGGCGAGTGCGTCGGGGGTGAGGGCGGACAGCGCGGACTCCAGTTTTCCGATGTCCTCCAGGAGGGGGACGGCCGGTTCCGCGGGCGCGGGTGCGAGTTCCGCCAGCAGGTGGCGGGCCAGTGCCGCCGGGGTCGGGAAGTCGAACACCAGGGTGGCGGGGAGCCGTCGGCCGGTGGCGGCGTTCAGGCGGTTGCGCAGTTCGACGGCGGTCAGGGAGTCGAAGCCGGACTCCTTGAAGGTCTGGCCGGGGCCGACCGCCTCCGGTCCGCTGTGGCCGAGGACGGTGGCGACGTGGGTCCGTACGACGTCCAGGACGAGGCGTTCCCGTTCCTTCTCCGGCGCTGCCTCGAGGCGTTCGCGCAGGGTGCCGGTACCGGTCGGGCTCTGCTCGGGCAGCGGCCGGGCGGGGCCGCGGACCAGGTCGCGCAGCACGGCGGGGATCGGCGCTCCGGCGGCCTGGGCCTGCCGGCGCAGGGTGCCGGATTCGAGGCGCGCCGGCACGAGGACCGCTTCGGTCCGCTGCAGGGCGGCGTCGAACAGGGCGAGGCCGAACTCGGCGGGCATGGGGGTGACGCCGCCGCGTGCCATGCGGGTGCGGTCCACGTCGTCGAGGCGGCCGCCCATGCCGTCGCTCTGCGCCCACAGGCCCCAGGCCAGTGACGTCGCGGGCAGCCCGTGGGCCGCGCGGTGTCGGGCGAAGGCGTCCAGGAAGGCGTTGGCGGCGGCGTAGTTGGCCATGCCGGGGCTGCCGAGGGTGCCGGAGAAGGAGGAGTAGAGGACGAACGCGGCCAGGTCCAGGTCGCGGGTCAGCTCGTGCAGGTTGAGCACCGCGTCGACCTTCGGCCGCAGCACCCGGTCCAGCCCGTCCGGGGTCAGCGTGTCGATCACGCCGTCCTCGGTGACGCCGGCCGTGTGGATCACGGCGGTGAGCGGGTGGGCGGTGGGGATGCCGGTGAGGAGGCGGCCGAGTGCGTCGCGGTCGGCGATGTCGCAGGCGGCCAGGCTGACCTGGGCGCCGAGTTCGCCGAGTTCCGCGGCGAGTTCGGGCATGCCGTCGCCGGCCGGGCCGCGCCGGGAGGCCAGGACCAGGTGGCGGACCTTGTGTTCGGTGACCAGGTGGTGGGCCAGGAGCTTGCCGAGGCCGCCGGTGGCGCCGGTGACGAGGACGGTGCCGTCGGGGTCGAGCGCGGCGGGCGTGCCGGTCCCGGCCGGGGTTCCGGTTTCGGCGGTGTCCGCCCGGGTCAGGCGGGGCACCAGCGTCTTCCCGGCGCGCAGGGCGAGTTGGGTCTCGTCCTGGGCGAGGGCGGCCGCGAGGGCGCGCGGCAGGGCCCGGTGGGAGTCCTGCCGGCCGTCGGTGTCGACGAGCAGGAACCGGTCGGGGTTCTCCGACTGCGCGGAGCGCGCCAGGCCCCACACGGGGGCGCCGGCCAGGCCGGGGACGTCGTCCTCCGGGCCGGTGGAGACGGCCGAGCCGGTGAGCACGACCAGCTTGGAGTCGGCGAGGCGCGGGTCGGCCAGCCACGCCTGGAGCAGTTCCAGGGCCCGGCGGGTGGTCGTGCGGGCCGCTTCGGCCGGGTCGGTGACGCCGGCCGGGCGGGCCGGGATCGGGGCGACGACGACAGGTGGCACGGGTGCGCCGCTGTCGGCTGCCGTGGTGAGGGCGGCCAGGTCCGGGTGGGTCGCGAGGGTGGTGCCGGCCGTGCCGAGGGCGTCGGTCAGCGCCGGGTCGGGCGCGCCGAGCAGGGCCAGGGCGTGGGGAGCCCGGGCCGTTTCGGTGTGCGGGGCGAGTGCCTTCCAGTCGAGCCGGAACAGCGCGTCGCCGGTCGCCGCGTCGGGCAGCTGGGCGAGGGAGACCGGCCGGGAGATCACCGCGTCGACCTCGGCCACCGGGGTTCCGGCGGTGTCCGTCACGCGCACCGACAGGGTGTCGGGGCCGGCCGTGGCGAGGGTGACCCGCAGCGGGCCGGTGGAGCCCGGGGTGTGGACGCGGATGCCGCGCCAGGAGAACGGGCGGGTCGCCCGCGGTTCGCCGTCCGGCGTGCCGCTCAGCGCGTCGGCGGCGGCTGCCTGGAGGGCGCCGTCGAGGAGGACGGGGTGCAGGGTGAAGCCGTCGGCGTGGCTGCCGTCGGGCAGTTCGACCTCGGCGTGGATCTCCGGGTGGGCGGTCGGGTCGGCGGGGGTGCTTCGCCAGACGGCGCGCAGGCCCTGGAAGGCGGGTCCGTAGACCACCCCGGTGTCGGCGAGCCGTTCGTGGAAGCCGTCGACGGTCACGGGTTCGGACCCGGCGGGCGGCCAGGCGCCGCCCGTGGTGTCGGGCCGGGGCCCGGCGGCGGTGAGCAGGGTGCCTTCGGCGTGCCGGGTCCACGGGGTGTCGGGGTCGGCTCCGTCGGGCCGGGAGTGCAGGGTCAGGGTCCGGCGTCCCGACTCGTCCGGGGCGGCGACGGTCAGCCGCAGCACGACCGCGCCCCGCTCGGGCACCACCAGCGGTGCCTCCAGGGTCAGTTCCTCCACGAGTTCGCACCCGGCCTGGCGGCCGGCGCCCAGGGCGAGTTCGACGAACGCCGTGCCGGGCAGCAGCGCGGAGCCCAGTACGAGGTGGTCGGCCAGCCACGGGTGGCTGTCCAGGGAGAGGCGGCCGGTGAGCACGAGCTGGTCGGAGCCGGGCAGTTCGAGGGCGGCGCCCAGCAGCGGGTGGCCGGTGGTGCCGAGGCCGAGTCCGGCCACGTCGCCCAGCGGGGCGGGGGCGGCCTGCGGCCAGTGGCGCCGGCGCCGGAACGGGTAGGTCGGCAGGTCGACGCGCCGGCCCGGGCGGCCCGCGAACACGGCGTCCCAGTCAGGGGTGGCGCCCCGCGTCTGGGCCTCGGCCAGCGACCGCAGGAAGCGGTCGGGGCCGCCCTCGTCGCGGCGCAGGGAGCCGACGGCGACGGCGTCGCTGCCGAGCGCGTCGAAGCTGTCCTGGAGTCCGACGGTCAGCACGGGGTGCGGGCTGGCCTCGACGAACAGCGCGAAGCCGGCCTCCACGAGCCGCCGGGTGGCCTCGTCGAGGCGTACCGGCTGCCGCAGGTTGGTGTACCAGTACTCGGCGTCGAGGCGTTCGGTGTCCAGCCAGTCGCCGGTGACGGTCGACAGGAAGGGCACCTCGCCGGGGCGCGGGGTGATCGGGGCCAGCTCGGCGAGGAGTTCGTCGCGGATGGCCTCGACCTGGGCGGAGTGGCTGGCGTAGTCCACGGGGATGCGGCGGGCGCGGATCTCCTCGGCCGCGCAGTCGGCCGTCAGCCGGTCCAGCGCGTCCGGTTCGCCGGAGACGACGATCGAGCCGGGACCGTTGACGGCGGCGACCGAAAGCCGCCCGCCGAACGCCTCCAGACGGGCTGTCATTTCCTCCAGCGGCAGTGCGACGGAGAGCATGCCGCCGCGGCCGGCGAGCGCGCCGAGCGCCTTGCTGCGCAGGGTGACGACCCGGGCGGCGTCCGGCAGGGACAGAGCGCCCGCGACGCAGGCCGCGGCGATCTCGCCCTGGGAGTGGCCGACGACCGCGGCGGGGTGCACGCCGTGGGCCCGCCACAGCTCGGCCAGCGACACCATGACGGCGAACAGCAGCGGCTGCACGACGTCCACCCGTTCCAGCGGGGGCGCGCCGGGCGCGCCGCGCAGCACGTCGTACGGCGACCAGTCGACGTGTGCCTCGATGGCGCTCGCGCAGGCGGCGAACCGCTCGGCGAACACCGGGGAGGCGTCGAGGAGTTCCGTCGCCATGCCGGCCCACTGGGAGCCCTGGCCGGGGAACACGAACACGGTCCGGCCCTCGGCGGAGACGGTTCCCTCGACGACGGCGGGGTCGCCGTCGCCCTGGGCCAGGGCGGTCAGGGCGCGGCGGAAGCCGTCCCGGTCGGCGGCCAGCAGCACGGCCCGGTGCGCGAACGCGGCGCGGGCGGTGGCGAGGGCGTGTCCGATGTCCGCCGGGTCGGCGTCCGGGTGGGCGTCCAGGTGGGCGCGCAGCCGGGCGGCCTGCTCGCGCAGCGCGTCGGGGGTCTTCGCGGACAGGGGCCACGGCAGGACCGTGCCGTCGGCCCGCACGTCGGTGCCGGGTTCCGCCGGCTCCTGGCCGGTGGGGGCCTGCTCCAGGATCACGTGGGCGTTGGTGCCGCTCATGCCGAAGGAGGAGACGCCCGCGCGGCGTGGCCGGTCGCCTTCCGGCCACGCCATGTTCTCCGTCAGCAGCGCGACGGCGCCGGCGGACCAGTCGACGTGCGGGGACGGCTCGTCCACGTGCAGCGTGCGCGGCAGTTCACCGTGGCGCATCGCCATCACCATCTTGATGACACCCGCGACACCCGCCGCGGCCTGCGTGTGCCCGATGTTCGACTTCACCGAACCCAGCCACAACGGCCGGTCCTCCGACCGGTCCTGGCCGTAGGTCGCCAGCAGCGCCTGCGCCTCGATCGGGTCACCCAGCGTCGTGCCCGTACCGTGCGCCTCCACGACATCGACATCCGCCGTCGTCAGCCGCGCGTTGGCGAGCGCCTGACGGATCACCCGCTGCTGCGACGGACCGTTCGGCGCCGTCAGACCGTTCGACGCACCGTCCTGGTTGACCGCGCTGCCCCGCAGCACCGCCAACACGGGATGCCCGTTGCGGCGGGCGTCAGACAGCCGCTCCACCAGCAGCATGCCCACACCCTCACCCCAGCCCGTGCCATCGGCCGCGGCGGCGAAGGCCTTCACGCGGCCGTCGCGGGCCAGGCCGCGCTGGCGGGAGAACTCGGTGAAGGGGCCGGGTGTGCTCATCACGGTGACACCGCCAGCCAGGGCCAGGGAGCACTCCCCCGAGCGCAGCGCCTGCGCGGCGAGGTGCAGGGCGACCAGCGAGGACGAGCAGGCGGTGTCGACGGTGACCGTGGGGCCTTCCAGGCCGAAGGTGTAGGCGAGCCGGCCGGACACCACGCTGGCCGAGTTGCCGGTGGCCAGGTATCCCGCGAGGTCCTCGGCGGAGTTCAGCAGCAGGGAGGCGTAGTCCTGGCCGTTGGTGCCGACGTAGACGCCGGTCCGGCTGCCGTGCAGGGCGTCGGGGTCGATGCCCGCCCGCTCGAAGGCCTCCCAGGAGGTCTCCAGGAGCAGCCGCTGCTGCGGGTCCATGGCCAGCGCCTCACGCGGGCTGATGCCGAAGAACGAGGCGTCGAAGTCGGCGGCCTCGGTGAGGAATCCGCCTTCGCGGACATAGCTGGTGCCGGGGCTGTCGGGGTCGGGGTCGTACAGCTTCTCCAGGTCCCAGCCGCGGTCGGCGGGGAACTCGCCGATCGTGTCCACGCCGTCGCGCAGCAGTCGCCACAGCTGTTCGGGCGAGTTCGCGCCGCCGGGGAAGCGGCAGCTCATCGCCACGATCGCCAGCGGCTCGTCGTGCGGTACGGCGGTGCCCGTACCGGTCTCGTCCGCCTGTGCGGCGCCGAGGAGTTCGGCGGTCAGGTGGGCGGCCAGCTCGCGGGGGGTGGGGTGGTCGAAGACGAGGGTCGCGGACAGGGTGAGGCCGGTGGCCGCGGTCAGCGCGTTGCGCAGTTCGAGGGCGCTCAGCGAGTCGAAGCCGAGGTCGCGGAAGGGGGTGCGGGCCGGGGCGGCGCCCTGCGCGCGGTGTCCGAGGACGGCCGCGACCTGGTCGAGGACCAGTTCCCGGACCAGCCGCGGCCGCTCGTCGGCGGGCAGCGCCATGAGGCGCCGTACGAGGTCGTCGGCGCCGCTCGCCGGGGTGCCGGCCGGCGTCGCGGTGTTCTGGCGGGCCTCGGGGAGGTCGGCGAGGAGGGTGCGCTGCCGGGGGTGGGCGAGATGGGCGGTGAACCGGTCCCAGTCGATGTCGGCGACCACGGTGCAGGCGGTGTCGTGCTGCCAGCCGCGGGCCAGGGCGACCAGGGCGGCTTCGGGGTCCATGGGGGTCACGCCGCCGCGGGCGAGGCGGTGCGCGGTGTCCTCGGACCCGGCCATCCCGGCGTCCGCCCAGGCGCCCCAGGCGAGGGAGACGGCGGGCAGGCCGTCGGCCGCGCGCTGTTCGGCGAGGGCGTCCAGGTGGGCGTTGGCGGCGGCGTAGTTGGCCTGTCCGGCGCTGCCGACGACTCCGGCGAGGGAGGAGAACAGCACGAACGCCGACAGGTTCAGGTCGCGGGTCAGCTCGTGCAGGTTCCGCGCCCCGTCGGCCTTGGCGCGCAGTACGGCGGTGAACCGGTCGGGTGTGAGCCCGTCGAGGACCCCGTCGTCCAGGACGCCCGCCGCGTGCACGACGGCGGTCAGCGGCTTGTCGGCGGGGATGCCGGCCAGCAGCTCGGCGAGCGCGTCGCGGTCGGCGACGTCGCAGGCCGCGAGGGTGACCTCGGTGCCGAGGCCGGTCAGTTCGTCGCGGAGTTCGGTGGCGCCCTCGGCGTCGGGGCCGCGTCGGCTGGTGAGCAGCAGGTGCTCGGCGCCGTTGCGGGCGAGCCAGCGGGCGACCTCGGCGCCCAGGGCGCCGGTGCCGCCGGTCACCAGGACCGTGCCGGACGGGTGGGGCGGTGTCGCGGGCCGGGTCGGGCGGTGGGCGCGGACCAGGCGTCGTACGAACACGCCCGTGGCGCGCACGGCCAGTTCGCTCTCGTCGCCGCCGCCCGCGAGGAGGCCGGCGAGACGGGTGGCGGTCCGCTCGTCCGGTTCCCCGGGGAGGTCGACGAGGCCGCCCCAGCGGTCCGGGTGCTCCAGCGCGGCCACCCGGCCCAGGCCCCAGATCCGGGCCTGTTCGGGGTGGGCGGGGCGGTCGGTGCGGTCCACGGATACCGCGCCGGCCGTCAGGCACCACAGGGGCGCGGTGACGCCGGTGTCGCCCAGGGCCTGGATGAGTTCGACGGTGCGGGCGGCGCCGTGCTCGGCGTCGGCGGCGAGCAGGGACAGCACGCCGTCGACCGGTTCGCCGTGTCCGGCCAGCCGCTCGGCCAGCGCGGTACGGCCGTCCGGGCCGGCCTCGACGAGGTCGGTGTGGGCTCCGTGGGCGCGCAGGGCGTCGGTGGCGGCGGTGGTCCACCGGGGCGCGGGCGCGCCTTCGGGGACGATCACCAGCCAGCGTCCGCCGATCAGGGGGGCGGCGGGTTCGGCCGTGGGCCGCCAGGTGACGCGGTAGCGCCAGGCGTCCGCGGTGGCGTCGGTACGGCGCCGCTGCCGCCAGGCGGACAGGGCGGGCAGCACCTCGCCCAGCGAGGTCCGCTGTTCCGCACCGACCTCCAGGGTGTCGGCGAGGGCCGTCAGGTCGGTGCGTTCGACGGCGTCCCAGAACGCGGCGTCCACCGGGTCGGCGGCGGGCTCGGCGGCGGGGGTCGCCGGGGCCTGCGGCCAGTAGCGCTCGTGCTGGAAGGCGTAGGTGGGCAGTTCCACCGGCCGGGTGTCGCGGTCCGCGAAGAAGCGCGCCCAGTCCACGGGTACGCCCCGGGTGTGCGCGTCGGCCAGGGCGGTGACCAGGGTGTGTGCCTCCGGGCGGCCGTCCCGCAGGAGGGGCAGGCAGGCCGTGTCGGGCCGGTCGGCGGGGGCGTCCTCGTTCAGCGTCTCCTGGGCCATGGCGGACAGCACGCCGTCCGGGCCCAGTTCGATGAGGGTGGTGACGCCCTGGTCGGCGAGGGCGCGGACCGCGTCGGCGAACCGGACCGGCTGCCGCACCTGGCGCACCCAGTAGTCGGGTGAGCACAGGTCCTCGGGCGTGGCGGGTTCCCCCGTCACGTCGGACATCAGTCCGATCCGCGGCGGGTGGAACGTCAGGCCGGCGGCGATCTCGCGGAACTCGGCGAGCATCGGTTCCATGCGCGGCGAGTGGAAGGCGTGCGACACCGTCAGCCGTCGGGTCTTGCGGCCCTGGCGGGCGAAGTCGGCGGCGATCCCCACGACGACGTCCTCGTCGCCCGAGACGACGGTGGCGGCCGGTCCGTTGACGGCGGCGACCGACGCCCGGTCGGTGCGCCCGGCCAGCGCGGCGGTGACCTCCTCCTCGCCGGCCTGGACGGCGACCATCGCACCGCCGGCGGGCAGCGCCTGCATCAGCCGGCCGCGGGCGGCGACCAGCGCGCACGCGTCGTCCAGGGAGAGTACGCCCGCCACGTGGGCGGCGGACAGTTCGCCGATGGAGTGGCCCGCCAGCCAGTCCGGGGTGACGCCCCAGGACTCGACCAGCCGGTACAGGGCGACTTCCAGGGCGAACAGGGCGGCCTGGGTGTACCGGGTCTGGTCGAGGGCGGTGGCGTCGTCGAACAGGACCTCCTTCAGCGGGCGGTCCAGCCGGCTCTCGAAACGCTCGCACACCGCGTCGAGGGCCCGCGCGAACGCGGGGAAGGCGGCGTACAGTTCGCGGCCCGCGCCGACGCGCTGGGCGCCCTGCCCGGTGAACAGGAAGCCGACACGGCCGTGGCCGCCGGCCACGCCGAGCCGGACGCCGGGCGCGGTCCGTCCGGCGGCCAGCGCGGCCAGCCCGGCGAGCAGGTCCTCGCGGTCCTCGGCGACGATCGCCGCCCGGTGCTCCAGGGCAGTGCGGGTCACGGCGAGGGACAGGCCGACGTCGGCGGGGCGGGCGCCGGGGTGGGCCCGCAGGTGGGCGTGGAGCTTTCGCGCCTGGGCCGCGAGTGCCGTCCCGGTGCGGGCGGACAGCAGCCACGGCAGCGTCTCCGCCGGGCCGTGCGTGTCGTCGTCCGGGGCGGTGGCCGGCTCGTCGGGGACGGTGGCCGGCTCGTCGGGGGCCTGCTCCAGGACGACGTGCGCGTTGGTGCCGCTGATGCCGAAGGAGGAGACGCCCGCCCGGCGCGGACGGTCGAGGGCCGGCCAGTCCCGGGCCTCGGTGAGCAGTTCCACGGCCCCGGCGGACCAGTCGACCTGCCGGGTCGGCGCGTCGACGTGCAGGGTGGGCGGCAGCACGCCGTGCCGCATCGCCATCACCATCTTGATGACGCCGGCGGCGCCCGCGGCGGCCTGGGTGTGCCCGATGTTGGACTTCACCGAGCCCAGCAGAAGCGGCTGTTCCCGGTCCTGGCCGTAGGTCGCCAGCAGTGCCTGCGCCTCGATCGGGTCGCCCAGCGTCGTGCCCGTGCCGTGCGCCTCCACCGCGTCGACGTCGGCGGGCGTGAGGCGGGCGCTGCCGAGCGCCTGCCGGATGACCCGCTGCTGCGCGGGCCCGTTGGGCGCGGTGAGGCCGTTGGACGCGCCGTCCTGGTTGACGGCGCTGCCCTTGACGACGGCCAGCACGCGGTGCCCGTTGCGCCGGGCGTCCGACAGCCGCTCCAGGAGCAGCAGGCCCGCGCCCTCGGCGAGGCCGGTGCCGTCGGCGCCGTCCGCGAACGCCTTGACGCGTCCGTCGGCGGCGAGGCCGCGCTGCCGGGAGAACTCCACGAAGGTGACGGGCGTGGCCATCACGGTGACGCCGCCGGCCAGCGCCAGTTCGCACTCGCCCTGCCGCAGCGCCTGCGCGGCGAGGTGCAGGGCGACCAGCGAGGACGAGCAGGCCGTGTCGACGGTCACGGCGGGGCCTTCGAGTCCGAAGGTGTAGGCGACGCGGCCGGAGGCGGCGCTGATCGAGTTGCCGGTGCCGAGGTAGCCCTCGTCGCCGTCGACGGCGGCGGCGATCTGGGTGTCGTAGCCCTGGTACATGACGCCGGCGAAGACGCCGGTCCGGCTGCCCTTCAGGGTGGCCGTGTCGATGCCGGCGCGTTCGAAGGTCTCCCAGGAGGTCTCCAGCAGCAGGCGCTGCTGCGGGTCCATGATGCCCGCCTCGCGCGGCGAGATGCCGAACAGCGCGGGGTCGAAGTCGCCGGCGTCGTAGAGGAATCCGCCCTCGGAGGTGGCGGAGGTGCCGGGCTTGTCGGGGTCGGCGTCCCGCAGCAGCCGCTCCAGGTCCCAGCCTCGGTCGGCGGGGAAAGCGCCGATGCCCTCCGCGCCGCTCTCGACGAGCCGCCACAGGTCCTCCGGGGACCGGACGCCGCCGGGAAAGCGGCAGGCCATGGCGACGACGGCGATGGGCTCGTCGGCGGCCGTGGCGGCCGCCGGTGCGGTGGTCTCGCCGTCCGCGCCGAGCAGTTCGGCGTCCAGGTGCCGGGCCAGGCTGCGCGGGCTGGGGTAGTCGAAGGCGAGAGTGGGGGGCAGGCGCAGGCCGGTCGCGGTGCTGAGCCGGTTGCGGAGTTCCACCGCGGTCAGCGAGTCGAACCCGAGGTCCTTGAACGCCTGGCCCGGTTCGATGATCGCCGGGGAGACATGGCCGAGGACCGCCGCCACATGGGTGTGGACCAGGTCCTCCAGGGCGCGGGCGCGTTCCGCCGGGGACAGCCCGGCCAGCCGCCGGACCGCCTCCGGCAGGGTGCCGTCCGGCTGTGCGGCGCGGGCCGCCGTGCGGCGGGCGGGGCGGCGCACCAGTGCGCGCAGCAGGTGCGGCGGTTCCTCGGTGGCGGGCAGGCGGGCGGGGTCAAGGTGCATCGGCGCGAGGACGGGGTCGCCCCACGTGCCGGCCAGGTCGAGCAGCGCCATGCCCTCGGCGGCGGTGATGGGGGCCATGCCGCGGCGCCGGATGCGGGCGAGGTCGGCGTCGTCGAGGCCGCCGACCATGTCGGAGCCGCCCTCGTCCCACAGGCCCCAGGCCAGCGACTGGGCGGGCAGCCCGGCCGCGCGGCGGTGCTCCGCCAGGGCGTCCAGGGCGGCGTTCGCGGCGGCGTAGCCCGCCTGTCCGGCGGCGCCGAGCAGGCCCGCGGCGGAGGAGAACAGCACGAACGCCGTCAGGTCCAGGTCGCGGGTCAGCTCGTGCAGATGCCACGCGCCGTCCGTCTTCGGACGCAGTACACCGGTCAGCCGCTCGGGGGTGAGGGAGGCGAGGACGCCGTCGTCGAGGACGCCCGCGGTGTGCACGACGCCGGTCAGCGGGCGCTCGGCCGGTATCGCGGCCAGCGCCTCGGCCAGCGCGTCCCGGTCGGCCACGTCCACGGCGGCGACCCGCACGGAGGCGCCCAGCTCGGTCAGTTCGGCGACCAGTTCGGCGGCGCCCGGCGCGGCCTCGCCCCGGCGGCTCGTCAGCAGCAGGCCGCGCACACCGTGTTCGGTGACGAGGTGCCGGGCGACCAGCTTGCCCAGCGCTCCGGTACCGCCGGTGACGAGAACCGTGCCGTCGGCGGTGAAGGCGGGGCGGCCGGTGGGCTCGGCCGGTGCGGTGGCGCGGGTGAGGCGGGCCGCGAGGGCGGTGCCGGCGCGTACCGCGAGCTGCGGTTCGCCGGTGGCGATCGCGGCCGGGACCGCGGCGGGCGACGCGGCGTGCTCGTCGAGGTCCAGCAGGACGAACCGGTCCGGGTGCTCGGCCTGCGCGGAACGCACCAGGCCCCATACGGCGGCGGCCGCCGGGTCCGGCACTGCGTCCCCCGGTACGGCGGTCACCGCGCCGCGGGTGACGAGGACCAGCCGGGAGGCGGCCGTCCGCTCCGCCCCGGTCCAGGACCGCAGCAGCGCGAGCGCCCACCGCGCGGCACGGTGGACGGCGTCGGCGCCGGTGCCGCAGTCGGGCACGGGCGCGAGCAGCACGTCCGGGAAGGGCTCGGCGGAGGCGGTCGTACCGTCCGCGACCGGCGCGGCGAAGAGACTCGTAGCGTCCGGGTCGGCGTACGAGCGGACCGGGACGCCCAGTCGTTCCGGCAGGGCGAAGCGGTCGCCCAGTACCGCGTACGACGTGGCCGCCGGCTCGGTGGGCGCGGGCGGCGTGGCCCGCGTCCAGGCCAGGCGGAACATGGAGCCGCGCAGCCGGTCGGCGGCGGTGCCCAGGGTCTCCGGGGCCACGGGGCGCAGGGTGAGGGACTCGACGGTGGCGGCGGGTGCGCCGGTGACGTCGGTGACGGTGAGGGACACGGTGTCCGTGCCGAGCCGGGTCAACCGTACCCGCAGCGCCGACGCCCCCGCGGCGTGCAGGCTGACGCCGGTCCAGGTGAACGGCAGCCGCACTCCGGCGGATTCCGCGTCCGCCGGGAGGAAGTCCGCGGCGGCGATGGCGTGCAGGGCGGCGTCCAGGAGCGCGGGGTGCAGCCCGTACCGCTCGGCGTCGGCCTCGGTGCCCTCGGGCAGGGCCACCTCGGCGGCCAGGGTGTCGCCGTCCCGCCAGACTCCGCGCAGGCCCTGGAACAGCGGGCCGTACCGCAGTCCGGCGTCGGCCAGGCGCGGGTAGAGGTCGTCGAGCGGGACCGGCCGCGCGCCCGGCGGGGGCCAGGCGGCCGGGTCGTGCGGGGCCGGTGCGGCGGTGTCGGCGAGGACGCCGTCGGCGTGCAGGCTCCACGGCTCGTCGGCGGCGGCGCCCGCGGGCCGGGCGTGCACGCTCAGCCGGCGGTGTCCGTCCGGGTCGGGCGCGCCGACCAGCAGCTGGAGGTCCACCGGCGTGGATTCGGTGAGCACGAGCGGCGCGTGCAGCGTGAGTTCGGTGACGCGGCCGCAGCCGACCTGGTCGCCGGCGCTGACCGCGAGTTCCACGAACGCGGTGCCGGGCAGGACGACGGTGCCCGCGACCGCGTGGTCGGCGAGCCAGGGGTGGGTGGACAGGGAGAGCCGTCCGGTCAGCAGGAAGCCGTTGCCGTCGGCGAGGGTGACCGCCGCGCCGAGCAGCGGGTGGTCGGCCGGGCCGAGGCCGAGGCCGGCGGTGTCGCCGGGCCGGCCGGCGCCCTGCAGCCAGTAGTGCTCGCGCTGGAAGGCGTAGGTGGGCAGGTCCACGCGCCGGGCGGCGTGGCTCTCGAACACGGGCCGCCAGTCGACGCCGACGCCCTGGGTGTGGGCCTCGGCGAGGGAGACGAGGAAGCGTTCGAGGCCGCCCTCGCCGCGGCGCAGGGTGCCCAGGGCGAAGGCCGCGCCGTCGACGCCGGTCAGCACTTCCTGCATGCCCATGGTCAGCACGGGGTGCGGGCTGACCTCGATGAACACCGCGCGGCCGCGCTGCGACAGGGTGCGGACCGCGTCCTCGAAGCGGACCGTGCGGCGCAGGTTGCGGTACCAGTAGGCGGCGTCGAGGCCGGCGGTGTCGACGGGCTCGCCGGTCACCGTGGAGCAGAACGTCACGTCGGCGGTGCGCGGCGCGATCGGCGCGAGGGCCGCGAGCAGCCGTTCCTCGATGGCCTCGACGTGGGCGGAGTGGGAGGCGTAGTCGACGGAGACACGGCGGGCGCGGATCTCGTCGGCCTCGCAGGAGGCGATGAGTTCGTCCAGTGCCCGCGGGTCGCCGGAGACGACGACGGAGGCGGGCCCGTTGATCGCGGCGACGGAAAGCCGGTCCGCCCAGCGGGTGAGCCGCTGTTCGACTTCGGCGACGGGCAGCGCCACCGACACCATGCCGCCCCTGCCGGACAGCTCGGTCAGGGCCTGGCTGCGCAGGGCGACCACGCGGGCGGCGTCGGCCAGGCTGAGCGCGCCGGACACCGCGGCGGCGGCGATCTCGCCCTGGGAGTGCCCGACCACGGCGGTGGGCCTGACCCCGTGGGCCTCCCAGAGGGCGGCCAGGGACACCATCACGGCGAACAGCACCGGCTGGACCACGTCGACCCGGTCCAGGGAGGGCGCGCCGGGCGTACCGCGGACGACGTCGAGCAGCGACCAGTCGGTGTGGGGTTCCAGGGCGGCCGCGCACTCCCGCATGCGGGCGGCGAACACCTCGGAGGTGTGCAGGAGTTCGACGGCCATACCGGCCCACTGGGAGCCCTGGCCGGGGAAGACGAAGACGATGTCGTCGGCGCCGGCGGCCGTGCCGCGCACCACGCCGGGCGGCTCGGCGCCCGTGGCGAGGCCGTCGAGTGCGGCGAGCAGCCCGTCGCGGTCGGTGCCGACGGCGACGGCGCGGTGCTCGAACAGGGCGCGGGTGGTGGCGAGGGAGTGACCGACGTCGACGGGGTGCAGATCGGCGTGGTCGCGCAGGTGGGCCGCGAGCCGGGCGGCCTGCTCGGTCAGGGCGGCCGGGGTGCGGGCGGACAGGAGCCAGGGCAGCGCGCCGTGCGGGCCGCCCTCGGGGTCGGGCCGCTCGGCGGGTTCCGGCTGTTCGAGGATGACATGGGCGTTGGTGCCGCTGACCCCGAAGGAGGACACGGCGGCGCGGCGCGGGTTGCCGGTGCTCGGCCACGGCGTGTTCTCGGTGAGGAGTTCGACGGCGCCCGCCGTCCAGTCCACCTGCGGGGTGGGCTCGTCGACGTGCAGGGTGCGGGGCAGCACGCCGTGCCGTATGGCCTGCACCATCTTGATGACGCCGGCGACTCCGGCGGCGGCCTGGGTGTGCCCGATGTTGGACTTGACCGAGCCCAGCCACAGCGGCTGTCCGTCCCGCCGCTGCCTGCCGTAGGTGGCGAGCAGGGCCTGCGCCTCGATCGGGTCGCCCAGGGTGGTGCCGGTGCCGTGCGCCTCGACGGCGTCGACGTCGGCCGGGGTCAGCCGGGCGCCGGCGAGCGCCTGCTGGATGACCCGCTGCTGGGCGGGCCCGTTCGGGGCGGTGAGGCGGCTGCTGGCGCCGTCCTGGTTGACCGCGCTGCCGCGGACCACGGCGAGCACCGGGTGTCCGTTGCGGCGGGCGTCGGAGAGCTTCTCCAGCAGGAGCATGCCGACGCCCTCGCCCCAGCCTGTGCCGTCGGCGGCGCCGGCGAACGCCTTGCAGCGCCCGTCGGCCGCCAGGCCGCGCTGCCGGGAGAACTCCAGGAAGGTGCTGGGCGAGGACATCACGGTGACGCCGCCGGCGAGCGCGAGGGTGCACTCGCCCTCGCGCAGCGCCTGGGCGGCCAGGTGCAGGGTCACCAGGGACGAGGAGCAGGCGGTGTCGACGGTGACGGCCGGCCCCTCGAGGCCGAGCGTGTAGGCGACCCGGCCGGAGGCGATGCTGCCCGCGCTGCCCTGGCTGAGGTAGCCCTCGAACTCCTCGGGGACGTCGTGCAGCCGGGCCAGGTAGTCGTGGTACATCACGCCGGCGAACACCCCGGTGCGGCTGCCGCGCACGGTCCGGGGATCGATGCCGGCGTGTTCGAACGCCTCCCACGAGCTTTCCAGCAGCAGCCGCTGCTGCGGGTCCATGGCCACGGCCTCGCGCGGCGAGATGCCGAAGAAGGCGGCGTCGAAGCGGGCGGCGTCGTGCAGGAAGCCGCCCTCCCGGACGTAGGAGGTGCCGGGGTTGTCCGGGTCGGGGTCGAACAGGGCGTCGAGGTCCCAGCCGCGGTCGTCCGGGAAGCCGGAGACGGCGTCGGTGCCGGAGGCGACGAGCCGCCACAGGTCGTCCGGGGAGTTCACGCCGCCGGGGTACCGGCAGCTCATTCCCACGATCGCGATGAGCTCCGGCTCGTGGGACTCGGCCTCGCGCAGCCGCTGCCGCGTCTCGTGCAGGTCGGCGATGGCTCGCTTGAGGTAGTCCCGAAGCTTCTGCTCATTGTCCACTTGACGTTGGCTCCTCATGGCATGCGGACGGTGTGGGGTTTCGTTCACCTGGCGACTCATGAGAGGCCGAGGTCTTTGTCGACGAAGTCGAAGAGTTCGTCGTCGGTCGCCGATTCGAGCCGGTCGACCACGCTGACCGCGCCGGGGGCGGGTCCGGGGTCGCCGGTCGGGCCGCCGCGGCCGCCGCCCAGCTTGGAGAGCAGGCTCTCCAGGCGCAGGGCGACGCGGGCCCGTTCGTCCTGGTCGTCGGCGAGCTGGGCGAGGGCGGCTTCGATCCGGTCGAGTTCCGCGTCGACCGACGGGCCGTCGGCCGGGGCGGGCGCGAGCAGGGCCTGCAGGTGGCGGGCCAGTTCGAGCGGCGCCGGATAGTCGAAGAGCAGCGTGGCGGGCAGCTGGAGCCCGGTGAGCGAGGCGAGCCGGGTGCGCAGTTCGACGGCGGTCAGCGAGTCGAACCCGGACTCCATGAAGCCGCGTTCGGGATCGAAGACTGCGGGGGCTCGGTGGCCGAGGACCGCCTCGGTCTCCTTGCGCACCCACTGGAGCACGGTGCGTTCCCGTTCGCCGTCCGGCAGCGCGGCCAGTTGCTGGACGAGGCCGGTCGACGCCGCCGGACCGTCCTGCGGCGCGGCCGGCCGGGCCGACGGCAGCAGGCCCCGCAGCAGCGCGGGTACGGCGCCGCCCCGGGCGGCCCGGGCCCGCAGCCCGGCCAGGTCCAGGCGGGCCGGTACGGGCGCGGGTTCACCGGCGGCGTGCGCGAGGTCGAACAGGGCCAGGCCCTCCGCGGCCGGCAGCGGGGTCATGCCCAGGCGCCGGATCCGCGCGAGGTCCGCCTCGTCGAGGCCGCCTGCCATGCCGGTGCCGCCCTGTTCCCACAGCCCCCAGGCCAGGGAGGTCGCGGCCAGGCCCTGACCGCGGCGGTGGTGGGCGAGGGCGTCGAGGAAGGAGTTCGCCGCGGCGTAGGCGGCCTGCCCGGCGCCGCCGAAGACACCGGCGGAGGAGGAGAACAGCACGAACGCCGACAGGTCGAGGTCGCGGGTCAGCTCGTGCAGCCACCAGGCGCCGTCCGCCTTGGGCCGCAGCACCCCGGCCAGCCGCTCCGGGGTCAGCGCGGACACCACGCCGTCGTCCAGGACGCCCGCCGTGTGCACCACGGCGGTCAGCGGACGCTCGGCGGGGATCTCCGCGAGCAGCGCCGCGAGGGCGTCCCGGTCCGCGGTGTCCACGGCGGCCACCCGCACCGACGCGCCGGCCGACGCCAGTTCGGCCACCAGCTCGGCCGCGCCGGGCGCGGCCTCGCCCCGACGGCTGGTCAGCAGCAGGTTCCGTACGCCGTGTTCGGCCACGAGATGCCGGGCGACCAGCTTGCCCAGCGCCCCGGTCCCGCCGGTCACCAGCACGGTGCCCGTGGGGTCCCAGGCGGGGTCGCCCGGCTCGACGCCGGCCATGCGCTCCAGTCGCGGCGCGTACGCCGTCCCGGCCCGCAGCGCGATCTGCGGCTCGTCACCGGCGGCACAGGCCGCCAGCTGCCGCCGGGAGGCGTCGTCCTCGTCGATGTCCAGCAGGACGAACCGGTCCGGGTGCTCCGACTGCGCGGAGCGGACCAGGCCCCAGACCGCCGCCTGCACCGGGTCCGGCGCCCGCTCGCCCGGCGCACCGGTGCCGACCGCGCCCCGGGTGACCAGCGCCAGTCGCGCGCCGGCCGTCCGCTCGTCGGCCAGCCATCGCTGTACGACGGCCAGGGCGGCGCCGGTGGCCGCGGCGACCGCGCGGGGCGTGTCCGGACCCTGCCGGTCCCCCGCGCCGTCGAAGAACACGATCCCGGCGCCGTCGGCGAGGGCGTCCGGCGTGGCCTCCGGGTGGGTGGACACCGCGAGGCCGCTCGCCCGCAGCGCGTCGGCGAGGCCCAGCCCGTCCGGGCCCGCCACGGCACACGCGGCCGACCGTACCGTGCCGGTGGGTACCACGGCCCAGTCGAGCCGGAACAGCGCGTCCCGGTGACCGCCGCGAGCCGCCCTGAGTTGTTCCTCCGTCACCGGACGCAGCGTCAGAGAGTCCACCGTGGCCACCGGCAGCCCGTCGCGGTCGGCGACGTCCAGCGTCACCGTGTCGTTCTCCGCGACCATCAGCCGCACCCGCAGGGCGCCGGCCCCGGCGGAGTGCAGCCGGACCCCGGACCAGGCGTACGGCAGCCGCGCTCTCCCGTCACCGTCCGCCGCCAGGCCCAGGGTGTGCAGGGCCGCGTCCAGCAGCGCCGGATGCAGCGCGAACGGCTCCGTGCCCGTACCGGCGGTCGGCTCGATCTCCGCGAACAGCCGGTCGCCGAGCCGCCAGGCGGCCCGCAGCCCCTGGAACGCCGGCCCGTATCCGAACCCGGCGTGCGCGGCACGGTCGTAGAACGTGTCGACGGTCAGCGGTGTCGCGCCCGCCGGCGGCCACACGGTCAGCGCGGCGGGCGGCACCGTGCCGTCGCCGGCGGAGAGCAGCGCGCCGGTCGCGTGCCGGGTCCACCCCTGCTCGTCGGCGGCGCGCTCGGGCCGCGAGTGCACGCTGAACTCGCGCCGCCCGTCCGCACCGGGCCCGCTCACCAGCAGCTGGAACCGTACGCCGCCCCGCTCCGGCAGGACCAGCGGCGCCTCCAGGGTCAGTTCCGCGACCTCGTCGCAGCCGCAGGCGTGCGCCGCCCGCACGGCGAGCTCGACGAACGCCGTACCCGGCAGCAGCACCGAGCCCAGCACGGCGTGGTCGGCGAGCCACGGGTGCGTCTCCAGCGACAGCCGGCCGGTGAACAGCAGACCACCGGTGTCCGGCAGTTCCACCGCCGCACCGAGCAGCGGATGGTCCGCCGCCCCGAGTCCTGCGAGTTCGACGTCCCCGGCGGTCCGGCCGCCGCCCAGCCAGAAGTGCTCGCGCTGGAAGGCGTAGGTGGGGAGGTCGACCGTCCTGGCGCCGCGCTCGGCGTGGAACGCCGCCCAGTCGACGGGGACTCCACGGACGTGCGCCTGGGCGAGAGCAGTGGTCACCGACTGTGCCTCGTGGCGGTCCGCGCGGAGGGCGGGCACGAAGAGGGCGTCGGCGGACTCCTGGCCCATGGCGGACAGCACGCCGTCCGGGCCCAGCTCGACGAGCGTGCGGACGCCGTGCTCGTCCAGCGTCCTGACCCCGTCCGCGAAACGGACCGCCTCACGGACGTGCCGCACCCAGTAGTCCGGAGTGCACAGCTCGTCGGCGTCCGCCATCCCGCCGGTCACGTTCGAGACGAGGGGGATGCGCGGCGCGTTGAAGGACAGCTTCTCGGCGACCTGGCGGAACTCGGCCAGCATGGGCTCCATGCGGGGCGAGTGGAAGGCGTGGGAGACGGTCAGGCGCTTGGTCTTGCGGCCCTGCTCGGCGAAGCGGGCGGCGATCTCCAGCACTTCGGACTCGTCACCCGAAATGACGACGGACGACGGTCCGTTGATGGCGGCGATCGACACGGCGTCGCCGGTCAGCGTCTCGGCGACCTCGGCCTCCGTCGCCTGTACGGCCACCATCGCCCCGCCGGACGGCAGCGCCTGCATCAGACGGCCGCGTGCCGCGACCAGCGCGCACGCGTCCTCCAGGGACCACACACCCGCCACATGTGCGGCGGCCAGCTCACCGATGGAGTGGCCGAGCAGTACGTCCGGGGTCAGGCCCCAGGACTCCAGCAGCCGGAACAGCGCCACTTCGAGGGCGAACAGTGCCGCCTGCGTGTAGACCGTCTGGTCCAGCGCGGACGCGTCCTCGAAGACCACGTCCTTCAGCGGCCGCTCCAGCCGGAACTGAGCGCACACCGCGTCGAACGCCTCCGCGAACACCGGGAACGCCGCATACAGCTCACGGCCCATCCCGACCCGCTGGGCGCCCTGCCCCGTGAACAGGAACCCGACCCGGCCGCCGTCACCGACCGACCCGCGCACCAGCCCTGGCACGCTCTCGCCCTCGGCCAACGCGGCCAGTCCGGCGAGGAGTTCGTCCCGGTCGTCGGCGATGACTGCGGCCCGGTGCTCCAGAGCAGCCCGGGAAGTGGCGAGCGAGAGGCCGACGTCGGCCGAGGACTCGTCGGGCCGGCTGCGGACGTGCTCGGCCAGGCGCCGGGCCTGGGCCCGCAGGGCCGCCTCGGTGCGCCCGGAGAGCACCCAGGGCACGACCGGCGAGCCGACCGTCACGGTGCCGGGCACGGCGGCCTGTACGTCCTGCGGTACCTGCTCCAGGACCACGTGCGCGTTGGTGCCGCTGAGGCCGAAGGAGGAGACGCCGGCGCGACGCGCGCGCCCGGTCTCCGGCCACTGACGGGCCTCGGTCAGCAGCTCGACCGCGCCCGCGGTCCAGTCGACCTGGCGGGACGGCTCGTCCACGTGGAGGGTCCGCGGCAGTACACCGTGCCGCATCGCCATGACCATCTTGATGACACCGGCGACACCGGCGGCGGCCTGCGTGTGCCCGATGTTGGACTTCACCGAGCCCAGCCACAACGGCTGGTCCTCCGAGCGGTCCTGGCCGTAGGTCGCCAGGAGCGCCTGCGCCTCGATCGGGTCGCCCAGCCGGGTGCCCGTGCCGTGCGCCTCGACCGCGTCGACGTCCGCCGCCGTCAGGCGGGCGTTCGTCAGCGCCTGGCGGATCACCCGCTGCTGCGACGGACCGTTGGGAGCCGTCAGACCGTTCGACGCGCCGTCCTGGTTGACCGCACTGCCGCGCACGACCGCCAGCACGCGGTGGCCGTTGCGGCGCGCGTCGGACAGCCGCTCCAGCAGCAGCATGCCCGCGCCCTCGCCCCAGCCGGTGCCGTCCGCCGCGTCCGCGAAGGACTTGATCCGGCCGTCGGCGGCGAGACCGCGCTGGCGGGAGAAGTCCACGAAGGTGCTCGGCGTGGACATCACGGAGACACCGCCGGCCAGCGCCAGCGTGCACTCGCCCTGCCGCAGGGCCTGCGCGGCGAGGTGCAGGGCGACCAGCGAGGACGAGCACGCCGTGTCCACGGTCATGGCCGGGCCCTCCAGCCCGAACGTGTAGGCGACGCGCCCGGAGGCGATGCTGCCGGCGTTGCCCGAGCCCAGGTAGCCGTCGACGCCCTCGGGGACGACGCCGACCTGGGAGGCGTAGTCCTGGTACATGACTCCGGCGAAGACGCCGGTACGGCTGCCCTTGAGGGTGCCGGGGTCGATGCCCGCGCGCTCGAACGCCTCCCAGGAGGTCTCCAGCAGCAGCCGGTGCTGCGGGTCCATGGCCAGTGCCTCGCTGGGGACGACGCCGAAGAAGCCCGGGTCGAACCGTGCCGCGTCGTAGAGGAAGCCGCCTTCGCGGACGTACGACGTGCCGGGGTGGTCGGGGTCCGGGTCGTACAGCTTCTCCAGGTCCCAGCCGCGGTCGGTGGGGAAGCCGCCGATGCCGTCGCCGCCGTCGGCCACCAGCCGCCACAGGTCTTCCGGTGACATGACGCCGCCGGGGTAGCGGCAGGCCATGCCGACGATCGCGATCGGCTCGTCGGCCGCGGCCACGGTCGTCGCCGTGGTGTCCGTGTCGTCGTCCTCGCCCAGCAGTTCGGCGCGGAGCCGGTCGGCGAGCGCGGCCGGCGTCGGGTGGTCGAAGATCAGGGTCGCGGGCAGGCGGAGTTCGGTGGCCGCGGTGAGACGGTTGCGGAGTTCCACGGCGGTCAGGGAGTCGAAGCCCAGCTCGCCGAAGGCCCGGTCGGCCTCGATCTGCTCGCCCGAGGCGTGGCCGAGCACGGCCGCGACCTCGGTGCGGACCAGGTCCAGCAGCGCACGGGTGCGGTCGGCCTCGCCGAGGGCCGCCAGGCGTCCCTTCAAGGTGGCCGTTCCGGTGCCCGCCCGCTTCCTGGCGGGCCTGCGGACCAGGCCGCGCAGCGGCGCGGGGACGGCCTCGGACAGCGCGGAGGCGTCGAGGCTCAGCGGCACGAGAACCGGCTCTCCGGCCGTGCCCGCCGCGTCGAACAGGGCCATGCCCTGCGCGGCGGACAGCGGGGACATCCCGGCGCGCCGCAGCCGCTCCAGGTCCTCGGCGTCGAGCGCGCCGGCCATGCCGTCCGGCTGCTCCCACAGGCCCCAGGCCAGGGACTGGGCGGGCAGCCCGGCGGCGTGGCGGTGCGCGGCCAGCGCGTCCAGGAAGGCGTTCGCGGCGGCGTAGTTCGCCTGGCCGGGGCCGCCGAGCACACCGGCGACGGACGAGAACAGCACGAACGCCGACAGGTCCAGGTCGCGGGTCAGCTCGTGCAGATGCCACGCGCCGTCCGCCTTCGGACGCAGGACGCGCGCGAGGCGTTCCGGGGTCTGCGCCTCCAGCACGCCGTCGTCGAGGACGCCCGCGGTGTGCACCACGGCGCGCAGCGGATGCTCCGCCGGAACCTCCGCCAGGGTCCTGGCGAGCGCGTCCCGGTCGGCGACGTCGCAGGCGGCCACGGTCACCCGGGCGCCCAGCGCGGTCAGCTCGTCCCGCAGCCCGGCCGCGCCCGGCGCATCGAGCCCTCGGCGGCTGGTCAGCAGCAGGTGCCGTACGCCGTGTTCGGCGACGAGGTGCCGGGCGACCAGCGCGCCGAGCGCGCCCGTGCCCCCGGTGACGAGGACCGTGCCGTCGGCGTCCCACACGGGGGCGGCGGCCGGGGCCGGGGAGACGTCGCGGGTCAGCCGGGGCACGCGTACGGCACCGGACCGCAGCGCGGCCTGCGGCTCGCCGGAGGCGAGCACCGCCGACAGCCCAGCCGTCGCACCGGAGTCCGGGGCGGGGTCGAGGTCGACCAGCACGAACCGCTCCGGGTGCTCCGACTGCGCGGAACGCACCAGCCCCCACGCGGCGGCAGCGGCCGGGTCGGACACCTCCTCGCCCGCCTCGACGGCCATGGCGCCACGGGTGGCCAGGAGCAGCCGCGAGCCCGCGAACCGCTCCTCGGACAGCCAGCCGCGCACCAGGTCCAGCGTCCAGCGTGCCGTCTCGTGGACGGCGCCCGGCATGCCGTCCTCGGACAGGGCGCCCGAGCGGTCGGGCACGGCCGCGACGACCACGTCCGGCACGCGCCCGTCCCGCGCCGCGAGTTCGGCGAGGTCCCGGTACGACGACACCTCGATGCCCTCGACGCCCAGCAGCTGTGCCGTGCCGACGGATTCGTCCTGCACGTCCAGCACCGCCCAGGCGCCGGACTCCAGGATCTCGGGCGACGGCGGCACGGTCAGCGCCGTCCACTCCGTCCGCAACAGCGACCCGTCGTGCCCGGTGCCGCGTGCCGTGTCGAACTGCTCGGCGCTCACCGGCCGTACGGTCAGCGCGTCGGCCGTGACGACGGGCTCGCCCGAGGGATCGGTGACCGTCAGCGCGAAGGCGTCGGCGCCGGCCGGAGCCAGCCGCACCCGTACGTCGGTGGCGCCGGCCGCGTGCAGGCTCACCCCGGTCCAGGAGAACGGCAGCAGCGCCCGCCCGGCCTCCTCGGCCGGGGACGCCAGGGCGACGGTGTGCAGCGCCGCGTCCAGCAGCGCCGGATGCAGCCCGTACCGTCCCGCCTCGTCCGCCATGCCCTCCGGAAGCGCGACCTCGGCGAACACCTCCGCTCCCCGACGCCACGCGGCCCGCAGCCCCTGGAAGACCGGCCCGTAGGCCAGACCCAGGTCAGCCAGGGCCTCGTACAGCCCCTCCACCGGCACCGGCTCGGCGTCCACGGGCGGCCAGGCCGACGCCTCGGCCGTGATCGCCGTCGCCGTCGCCGAGGTGTCCGGGGTCAGCAGGCCCTCCGCGTGCCGTGTCCAGGAACCGCCGTCGGAGGCGTCCGCAGGACGCGAGTACACGGTCAGCGCACGCCGCCCCGTCTCGTCCGCGTCACCGACCGCCACCTGGATCCGTACGGTGCCCCGCTCCGGCAGGACCAGCGCGGTCTCGAACGTCAACTCCGCGATCCGGCCGCAACCGACCTGGTCACCCGCCCACACCGCCAGATCCACCAGGGCGGCACCGGGCAGTACGACCGAGCCCAGCACGGCATGGTCCGCCAGCCACGGCTGCTCCGCCGCCGACAGCCGTCCGGTGAACAGCACACCCCCGGTGTCCGGCATTTCCACCGCCGCGCTCAGCAGCGGGTGCCCGGCCGCGCCGAGACCGGCGAGTTCCGCACCACCCGTGAAACGACCGCCGGCCAGCCAGTACCGCTGGTGCTGGAAGGCATACGTCGGCAGCTCCACCCGCCGGGCACCGCGGCCCCCGAAGAACGCCGCCCAGTCGACGCGGGCACCGCGGACGTGGGCCTGGGCGAGGGCCGAGGTCAGCGTCTGCGCCTCGGGGCGGTCGGCGCGAAGGGTCGGCACGAAGAGCGCCGCGTCGATGCTGTCCTGACCCATGGCGGAGAGGACACCGTCCGGGCCGAGTTCGATCAGCGTGCGGACGCCCTGCCCGGCGAGGGTCTTGACCCCGTCGGCGAAGCGGACGGCCTCGCGGACGTGCCGCACCCAGTAGTCCGGGGTGCACAGCTCGTCGGCGGTGGCCGTTCCACCGGTCACGTTCGACACGACGGGGATACGGGGGGCGTTGTACGACAGCCCCTCCGCGACCCGGCGGAACTCCGCCAGCATCGGCTCCATACGCGGGGAGTGGAAGGCGTGGGAGACCGTCAGACGCTTGGTCTTGCGACCCTGCTCGGAGAAGCGGGCGGCGATCTCCAGCACTTCGGATTCGTCACCCGAGATGACGACGGACGACGGTCCGTTGACGGCAGCGATCGACACCGCGTCGCCGGTCAGCGCCTCGGCCACCTCGGCCTCGGTCGCCTGCACGGCCACCATCGCACCACCGGACGGCAGCGCCTGCATCAGCCGGCCACGCGCGGCGACCAGCGTGCACGCGTCCTCCAGCGACCACACACCCGCCACGTGCACGGCTGCCAGCTCACCGATCGAGTGACCCAGCAGCACGTCAGGCGTGACACCCCACGACTCGAACAGTCGGAAGAGAGCGACCTCGAGGGCGAAGAGACCGGCCTGCGTGTAGACGGTCTGGTCCAGCGCTGCCGCGTCCTCGAAGATCACCTCCCGCAGCGGCCGGTCCAACTCCGCGTCGAACCAGGCGCACACCGCGTCGAACGCCTCCGCGAACACCGGGAAGGCGCCGTACAGCTCACGCCCCATCCCGACCCGCTGAGCGCCCTGCCCGGTGAACAGGAATCCGACCCGGCCACCGTCACCGACCGACCCGCGCACCAGCCCGGGCACGCTGTCGCCCTCGGCCAACGCGGCCAACCCGGCGAGGAGTTCGTCCCGCTCCCCGGAGACGACCGCTGCCCGGTGTTCCAACGCGACGCGCGAAGTGGCCAGCGACAGTGCCACGTCGCCGGGTTCGAGGCCGGGGTGGCGGTCCAGGTGGGTGAGGAGGCGCGCCGCCTGGGCGCGCAGGGCGGGTTCGGTCGAGCCGGAGAGGACCCACGGCACTGTCGGTGTGGTCACCGTGCGCACCGGTTCGGCCGGGACGGTGTCCGGTGCCTGCTCGATGATCGTGTGGACGTTGGTGCCGCTGATGCCGAAGGAGGACACGGCGGCCCGCCGGGGGCGTCCGGTCTCCGGCCACTCACGTCCCTCGGTCAGCAGCTCGACCGCACCCGTCGTCCAGTCGACCTGCTGGGACGGTTCGTCCACGTGCAGGGTCCGCGGCAGCACACCGTGCCGCATCGCCATCACCATCTTGATCACACCGGCGACACCGGCTGCGGCCTGCGTGTGCCCGATGTTCGACTTGATGGACCCCAGCCACAGCGGCCGGTCCTCCGACCGGTCCCGGCCGTAGGTCGCCAGCAGCGCCTGCGCCTCGATCGGGTCACCCAGCCGGGTGCCCGTGCCGTGCGCCTCGACGGCGTCCACGTCGGCGGTCGTCAGCCGCGCGTTGGCGAGCGCCTGGCGGATCACCCGCTGCTGCGACGGACCGTTCGGCGCCGTCAGACCGTTCGACGCGCCGTCCTGGTTGACCGCGCTGCCCCGCACCACGGCCAGCACCTGGTGACCGTTGCGCACGGCGTCCGACAGCCGCTCCACGAGGAGTACGCCGACGCCCTCGGACCAGCCGGTGCCGTCCGCCGCGTCCGCGAAGGACTTGCAGCGGCCGTCGCGTGCGAGGCCGCGCTGCCGGGAGAACTCCACGAAGGTGCCGGGGGTGAACATCACCGTGACGCCGCCGGCGAGGGCGAGGGTGCACTCCCCCGAGCGCAGCGCCTGCACGGCCATGTGCAGGGCTACGAGGGAGGAGGAGCAGGCGGTGTCGACGGTGACGGCCGGGCCTTCGAGGCCGAAGGTGTAGGCGATCCGGCCGGACACCACGCTGCTGGACGTGCCGGTGCCGATGAAGCCCTCGACCTCGTCCGGGAGGGTGGTCAGCCGGGCGCCGTAGTCGTGGTACATGACTCCGGCGAAGACGCCGGTGCGGCTGCCCTTCAGTGCGTCGGCGTCGATGCCCGCGCGTTCGAAGACCTCCCACGAGGTTTCGAGGAGGAGCCGCTGCTGCGGGTCCATGGCGAGCGCCTCGCGCGGGCTGATGCCGAACAGGCCGGGGTCGAAGTCGCCCGCCTGGTGGAGGAAGCCGCCTTCGCGGGCGTACGAGGTGCCGACCCGGGCGGGGTCGGGGTCGTACAGGTTCTCCAGGTCCCAGCCTCGGTCGGCGGGGAACTCCCCGATGCCGTCGTCGCCGTTGGCGACGAGCCGCCACAGGTCTTCCGGCGAGGTGACGCCGCCGGGGTAGCGGCAGGCCATGCCGACGATCGCGATCGGCTCGTCGTCCACGGTCGCCAGGGTTGCCGTGCCTCCCGGCCGGGCGGTCGGGTCGGGTTCGTCGCCGAGGAGTTCGGCGGCGAGGAGGTCCGCGAGGGCGGTGGGGTTGGGGTGGTCGAAGACGAGGGTGGCGGGCAGGCGCAGTCCGGTGGCCGCGTTGAGCCGGTTGCGGAGTTCGACGGCGGTCAGCGAGTCGAAGCCGAGTTCCTTGAACGCCTTCGCGGGCGGCACCTCGTCGAGTCCGGCGAAGGCGAGCGCGGCGGCGGTCTCGGTGCGGACCAGGTCGAGGAGGAGGCGGTCCCGCTCGGCCGCGGGCAGCTGGGCCAGGCGGTCGGCGAGGGCTCCGCCGGGAGTGTCCTGGCCGACGGTGTCCACCGTGCGCCGGACGGGGCCGCGGACCAGGCCGCGCAGCAGCGGGGACGGTGTTCCGGTGCGGCGCAGGGCGGCCAGGTCGAGGCGGACCGGCACAGGCGCGGCGTCGGCCCCGGCGCACGCCGCGTCGAACAGGGCGAGCCCTTCCTCGGGGGTCAGCCCGATCATTCCGGCGCGGCGCATCCGGGCCAGGTCGCCCTCGTCGAGGGTGCCGGTCATGCCGGTGTCGCCGTCCCACAGGCCCCAGGCGAGGGAGGTCGCGGGGAGTCCCTGGGCGCGGCGGTGCCGGGCGAGGGCGTCGAGGAAGGCGTTGGCGGCGGCGTAGTTGGCCTGGCCGGCGCTGCCGACGACGCCCGAGACGGAGGAGAACAGCACGAACGCGGACAGGTTCCGGTCGCGGGTCAGTTCGTGCAGGTGGACCGCGCCGTGTGCCTTGGGCCGGAACACCCGGCCGAGGCGCTGCGGGGTGAGGGTGTCGACCAGCCCGTCGTCGAGGACGCCGGCGGCGTGGACGACGGCGGTCAGCGGGTGCTCGCCGGGGACGCCGTCGAGCAGCGCGGCCACGGCGTCCCGGTCGGCCACGTCGCAGGCGGCGAGGGTCACCGTGGCGCCCAGCGCGGTGAGTTCCGCCGCCAGCTCGGTCGCGCCGTCGGCCTGCGCGCCGCGCCGGCCGGCCAGCAGCAGGTGCCGTACGCCGTGCCGGGTGACCAGGTGGCGGGCGAGCAGGCCGCCGAGCGCGCCGGTGGCGCCGGTGAGCAGGACCGTTCCGGCGGGGTCGAACGCGAGGTCCGTGGCGGCCTCGTCGCGCGGTGCCCTGGCGAGCCGGGGGGTCAGCAGACGGTCGTCGCGGACGGCGAGTTGGGGCTCGGTGGACCGCACGGCGGCGGCCGGCAGCGGGGCGGCGGGGGTCGCCGGGTCGGTGTCCACGAGCACCAGGCGGCCGGGGTGCTCCGACTGTGCCGAGCGCACCAGGCCCCACACCGCCGCCGAGGCGGGGTCGCGGACGTCCTCGTCGCCGGTCGCGGCGACGGCGCCGGTGGTGACCAGCACCAGCCGGGACGTGGTGAACCGGCTGTCGGCCAGCCAGGCCCGCACCAGCTCCAGTACGGCGCGGGCGGCCTCGTACCCGGCGTCGGCGAGGGAGCCGGCGTCCGCGGCGTCGGTGGCGACCCGGTGGACGACCCCCTCGGGGGCGGGCCGTCCGGCGTCGACCGCCGCGGCGAGGGCGTCGAGATCGGCGTACCGCTCCTCCGCCCCGGGCTTGTTCTCGTCGGCTCCCAGCTCGATCCAGTCGGTGGTGGCGGCGCCGGACTGCGGCTCGTCGGTGGCGGGCAGCGCGGTCCACTCCACCCGGAACAGGGCGTCGTGGTGGTCGGCACGGGCCTGGGCCAGCTGCGCCTCGGTGACCGGTCGCAGGACCAGCCGGTCCACGGCCAGCACGGGCCGGCCCAGGGTGTCGGCGATGTCCAGGGCGACGGCGTCGGCTCCCGCCGGGGACAGCCGGACCCGCAGGGCGGGTGCGCCGGCGGCGTACAGCGAGACGCCCCGCCACTCGAACGGCAGCTGCACCCGGTTGGGTTCCGCCACCAGGTCGCCGAGGCCGAGCGCGTGCAGGGCGGCGTCCAGCAGCGCCGGGTGCAGCCCGAAGCGGGCGGCGTCCCCGGTGGCCTGCTCGGCCAGCGCGACCTCGGCGAACACCTCGCCGTCGCCCCGCCAGACGGCGCGCAGCCCCTGGAACACCGGGCCGTAGTCGAGGCCCAGGGCGGCCAGTCGCTCGTAGAAGCCGGTCAGGTCGACCGGCTCGGCGCCGGCCGGCGGCCACACCTGGCCGACGGTCTCGGCGGGCGCCGCGGTCCGCGCGCCGGCGGACAGCACACCACCGGCGTGCCGGGTCCACGGCTGCTCGTCCGCGGCGGCGGGCCGGGAGTGCAGGGTGACCGGCCTGCGGCCGGACGCGTCGGCGGCGCCCACTTCGAGCTGGAGCTCCACCGATCCCTGCTCCGGAACGATCAGCGGCGCTTCGAGCGTCAGTTCGTCCAGCCGGTCGCAGCCGACCTGGTCACCGGCGCGCAGGGCGAGTTCGACGAACGCCGTGCCGGGCAGCAGCACCGGGCCGAGCACCGTGTGGTCGGCGAGCCACGGCTCGACGTCGACGGCCAGCCTGCCCATGAGCAGCAGCCGGTCCTCGCTGGCCAGGGTGACGGCGGCGCCGAGCAGCGGGTGGTCCAGCAGTGCCACGCCGCCGGGCAGTTCGCCCGTCCCGGTCAGCGCCTGGGTCCGCAGCCAGTACCGCTCGTGCTGGAAGGCGTAGGTCGGCAGCTCGACCGGCGTGGCCGCGCGGCCCGCGAAGAACGCCGCCCAGTCCACCGCCGCGCCCCGCACCTGGGCGGCCGCGACGGCCGAGACCAGCGTCTCGTCCTCGGCACGCCCGCCGCGCAGCAGCGGCACGCCGACGACGTCGGCGTCCTCGGGCAGACACTCCTGCCCCATGGCGGACAGCACGCCGTCCGGGCCGAGTTCGATCAGCGTCCGCACGCCGTCCGCGACCAGCGTCCGCATGCCGTCCGCGAACCGGACCGCCTCACGGACGTGCCGCACCCAGTAGTCCGGGGTGCACAGCTCCTCGGCGGTGGCCATCTCACCGGTCACGTTCGACACGACCGCGATGCGCGGCGCGTTGTACGACAGCCCCTCCGCGACCCGGCGGAACTCGGCCAGCATCGGCTCCATGCGCGGGGAGTGGAAGGCGTGGGAGACCGTCAGTCGCTTGGTTTTACGGCCCTGCTCGGTGAAACGGGCGGCGATCTCCAGCACTGCGGGTTCGTCACCCGAAACCACCACGGACTGAGGCCCGTTGATGGCAGCGACCGACACCGCGTCGCCGGTCAGCGCCTCGGCGACCTCGGCCTCCGTCGCCTGCACGGCCACCATCGCACCACCGGACGGCAGCGCCTGCATCAGCCGGCCGCGCGCGGCAACCAGCGTGCACGCGTCCTCCAGCGACCACACACCCGCGACGTGCGCGGCGGCCAGCTCACCGATCGAGTGGCCCAGCAGCACGTCAGGCGTGACACCCCACGACTCCAGCAGCCGGAACAGCGCCACTTCGAGGGCGAACAGTGCCGCCTGCGTGTAGACCGTCTGGTCCAGCGCGGACGCGTCCTCGAAGACCACGTCCTTCAGCGGCCGCTCCAGCCGGAACTGAGCGCACACCGCGTCGAACGCCTCCGCGAACACCGGGAACGCCGCATACAGCTCACGGCCCATTCCGACGCGCTGGGCGCCCTGCCCCGTGAACAGGAACCCGAGCGGGCTCTCCCCCGTGGCCACTCCGCGGCGCAGCGCGGGCGTCTGCCGGTCCCCGGCCAGGGCCGCGAGCCCGGCGAGGAGTTCGTCGCGGTCGCCGGAGACGATGGCGGCCCGGTGCTCCAGGGCCGCGCGGGTCGTGGCCAGGGACAGGGCGATGTCGGCCGGTGCGTCCTCGGGCCGGGAGCGGAGGTGCTCGGCCAGGCGCTCGGCCTGGGCCCGCAGGGCGGCCTCGGTGCGGCCGGACAGGGTCCAGGGCACGACCGGCGACGCCACGACCGGGGGCTCCGGCGCGGCCGCCGAAGCAGCGGGGGCCTGCTCGATGATCGTGTGGGCGTTGGTGCCGCTGATGCCGAAGGAGGAGACGCCGGCGCGGCGGGGCCGCCCGGCCTCCGCCCATTCCCGTGCTTCGGTCAGCAGTTCGACGGCGCCCGCGGACCAGTCGACCTGTGTGGTGCGCTCGGCGGCGTGCAGGGTCTGCGGCAGCACACCGTGCCGCATCGCCATCACCATCTTGATCACACCGGCGACACCGGCGGCTGCCTGGGAGTGGCCGATATTCGACTTCACGGAGCCCAGCCACAGGGGCTGCTCGCGGTCCTGGCCGTACGTGGCCAGCAGGGCCTGCGCCTCGATCGGGTCACCCAGCCGCGTGCCCGTGCCGTGTGCCTCGACGGCGTCCACGTCGGCCGCCGTCAGCCGCGCGTTGGCGAGCGCCTGGCGGATCACCCGCTGCTGCGAGGGGCCGTTGGGAGCCGTCAGACCGTTCGACGCGCCGTCCTGGTTGACCGCGCTGCCCCGCACCACGGCCAGCACGCGGTGGCCGTTGCGCCGCGCGTCGGACAGGCGTTCCAGCAGCAGCATGCCGACGCCCTCGGCCATGCCCATGCCGTCCGCGTCCGCCGAGAACGCCTTGCAGCGGCCGTCCTGGGCGAGGCCGCGCTGGCGGGAGAACTCGACCAGCGGGCCGGGGGTGGCCATCACGGCGACGCCGCCGGCCAGGGCGAGCGTGCACTCGCCGGAGCGCAGCGCCTGCGCGGCGAGGTGGATGGCGACCAGGGAGGACGAGCAGGCGGTGTCGACGGTGACGGCGGGGCCTTCGAGGCCCAGGGCGTAGGCGACGCGGCCGGACAGCACGCTGGTAGCGCTGCCGGTGAGCAGGTGGCCCTCGACGCCCTCGGCGGGTTCGTGGAGCCTCGGGCCGTAGTACTGGTGGCTGGCTCCGGCGAAGACGCCGGTACGGCTGCCCTTGAGGGCGGCCGGATCGATCCCGGCCCGCTCCAGCGCCTCCCAGGAGGTCTCCAGCAGCAGGCGCTGCTGGGGGTCCATGGCCAGGGCCTCGCGCGGGGATATGCCGAAGAGCCCGGGGTCGAAGTCGCCGGCGTCGTGGAGGAAGCCGCCCTCGCGGACGTAGGTGGTGCCCGAGGTCGCGGGGTCGGGGTCGTACAGGTTGTCCAGGTCCCAGCCGCGGTCGGTGGGCAGCCCGGAGATCCCGTCGCCGCCGGAGGTCACCAGCCGCCACAGGTCCTCCGGCGAGGCGACCCCGCCGGGGTAGCGGCAGGCCATGCCCACGATGGCGATGGGTTCGTGGGCGGCCGCGGCGAGTTCCAGGTTCTGCCGGCGCAGCCGCTCGGTCTCCTTCAGGGACGCTCGCAGCGCTTCAACGACCTTGTCGGTGGATGCAGTCATGTCCTTGCCTTCACACTTCGAGCGTCATCAAGAGTCGGGGGTGTCGAGCGCCAGCTGGATGAGCCCCTCGACGTCCATCAGATCGATCGCGTCGGCCGGCTCCTCGGCCGTCTCCGGCGCCGTCTCCTCGGGGGTCTCGGCGCCGTCCGCCAGCTCCAGCAGGGCGTCCAGCAGTCCGGCTTCCCGGAGGCGGGCGAGCGGGATGGAGGTGAGGACGCGTCTGGTCTCCGCCTCGTCCGCCGGCTCCTCGGGCGTGTCGGGTTCGGTCTCCGTGCCGAGGAGCTGGTCGCGCAGGAACGCCGCGAGCACCGTCGGTGTCGGATGGTCGAAGACCGCGGTGACCGGGAGCCGCAGGCCGGTGGCCTCGTTGAGCCGGTTGCGGAGTTCCACCGCGGTCAGGGAGTCGAAGCCGACGTCCTTGAACGGCCGGTTCACGTCCACGGCTTGGGCGTCGCCGCGGCCCAGCACGGTCGCGACGAGGTCGCGGACCAGGTCGACCAGGGCCCGCTTGCGCTGGGCGGCGGTGAGCCCGGTGAGGCGCCGCAGCAGCGGGCTGGTGCCGTCCTCGTCGCCGTCGGGTGCGCTGTCCGCGGCGAGCAGGGCGCGTACCTCGGGGATGCCGCCGAGCAGCGGGCTGGGGCGGGCGGCGGTGAAGGCCGCGGCGAACCGTTCCCAGTCGACGTCCGCGACGACGGGGCAGGTCTCGTCCTGGTCGAGGAGCTGCTGGAGTGCCTCGATGGCCAGCTTGGGCGGCAGCAGCGGCAGTCCGCGCCGGTCCAGGGTGCCTTCGGCGACGTGGTCGGCGACCATGCCGCGTTCGGCCCACGGTCCCCAGGCCACGGAGGTGGCGGCGAGTCCGCGTGCCCGGCGGTGGCCGGCGAGCGCGTCGAGGTAGGCGTTGGCGGCCGAGTAGGCGGCGTGTTCGGCGCTGCCCCAGACTCCGGCGATGGAGGAGAACAGCACGAACGCGTCGAGGGGGCGGTCGTGGAGGAGGTCGTCGAGGACGGCGGCGCCGCGGACCTTGGCGCCGACCACCAACGCCAGCTCCGCCAGGTCGAGTTCGTCCAGGGTGGACAGGCGGTTGACGCCCGCGGTGTGGAATACGGCCGTGAGCGGGTGGTCGCGTTCGACGTCGGCGAGCAGCGCGGCCATGGCGGTGCGGTCGGTGACGTCGCAGGCGGCCACGGTGATCCGGCAGCCGAGTTCGGTCAGTTCGGTCTCCAGCGCCTCGGCGTCCGGGGCGGCGCGCCCGGCGCGGCTGACCAGGACGACGTGGTCGGCGCCGGTGCGGGCCAGCCGGCGGGCGACCTGGCTGCCGAGGGCGCCGGTGCCACCGGTGACGAGCACGGTCCCGGACGGCTGCCAGGGGCGGCCGCCTGCGGCGGTGGTGGCCGGGACGAGCCGGCAGGCGTGGACGCCGGCGGCGCGCAGCGCGAGCTGGTCCTCGTCGCCCGGGTCGGCCAGGATGCCGCGCAGCCGGGTGCGGGCCCGCTCGTCGAGCGTGTCGGGCAGGTCCACGAGCCCGCCCCAGCGCTTGGGGTGTTCCAGGCCCATGACGCGGCCCAGGCCCCAGGTGAGGGCCTGGAGCGGGGCGGCGACCGGGTCGGACGGGTCCGCCTGGACGGCGCCGCGGGTGGCGCACCACAGCGGCGCGTCGATGCCCAGGTCGCCGAGGGCCTGGATCAGGGACAGGGTGAGGACCTGGCCGAGCGGCAGCTCGGGGTGGTGCGGGTGGGTGGTCTCGTCGAGGGCGAGCAGTGACAGCACGCCGTCGACCGGGCCGTCCTCGGGCAGCGCGTCCCGCAGGCGTGCGGCGAGCGCCGCGCGGTTCCCGTCGCCCCCGGTGACGGTCACCGGGACGGTGCGGGACGCCAGGCCGGCGAGGGCGTCGGCGGTGTGCCGCGCCTGCTCGCCCGGCGGCACGAGCAGCAGCCAGGTGCCGGTGAGGGCGGGCCGGGACGGTTCGGGCAGGCGCTGCCAGTCGATCCGGTAGCGCCAGCCGTCGACGGTGGTGCGTTCCCGGCGCTGTCGTCGCCAGGACGACAGGACGGGCAGGACGGCGCCGAGGGCGGAGCGGTCCTCGTCCGTGTCCCCGACGCGCAGCGCGTCGGCGAGCGCGGCGAGGTCCTGCTGTTCGACGGCCTCCCAGAAGCGGGCCTCCGTCGGGTCGGCCACGCGGGCCGGTGCGGCGGCCGGGGTGGGCCAGAAACGTTCCCGCTGGAAGGCGTACGTCGGCAGGTCCACCCGCTGCCGGGCGGGGCCGCCGAGCACGGCCGGCCAGTCGACCGCGGTGCCGCGGACGTGGGCCTCGGCGAGCGAGGTGAGGAAGCGGTCCAGGCCGCCCTGGTCGCGGCGGAGCGAGCCGACCACGGTGCCGTCGGTCACGGGCTCGTCGCCCTCGTCGAGGGTTTCCTGGAGGGCCATGCCGAGCACGGGGTGCGGGCTCATCTCGACGAACACGCGGTGCCCGGAGTCGAGCAGGGCGCGGGTGGTGGGGGCGAACTGCACGGTCTGCCGCAGGTTGGTGTACCAGTACGCCGCGTCCAGGCCGGTGGTGTCGACGCGCTCGCCGGTCACCGTGGAGTGGAACGGCACCCGCGACGCGACCGGCGCGACCGGGGCCAGCAGCTCCAGCAGTTCGGCGTGGATCGCCTCGACCTGGGGGCTGTGCGAGGCGTAGTCCACGGGGATGCGGCGGGCCCGGATGCCGGCGGCGGTCAGTTCGGCGTGCAGCCCGTCCAGGGCCTCGGGGTCGCCGGCGAGCACGACGGAGCCGGGTCCGTTGAGCGCGGCGACGGCGAGCCGGTCGCCCCAGGGCGCCAGCCACGGTCCGAGGTCCGCCTCGGGCAGCGCGACGGACATCATGCCGCCGCGCCCGGCCAGCGCCACCAGGGCGCGGCTGCGCAGCGCCACGACGCGTGCGGCGTCCTCCAGCGTGAGCGCGCCGGCCACGTGAGCGGCGGCGATCTCGCCCTGGGAGTGTCCGATGACGGCGTCGGGGTGCACACCGCAGGAGCGCCACAGCGCGGCGAGCGACACCATCACCGCGAACAGCACCGGCTGGACGACGTCCACCCGCTCCAGGGAGGGCGCGTCCTCGGTTTCGCCGAGGACGTCCATGAGGGACCAGTCGACGAACGGCGCCAGCGCCTCCTCGCAGGCGAGCAGCTGCTCGCGGAACACGTCCGAGGCGGCCATGAGTTCGCGGGCCATGCCGGCCCACTGGGCGCCCTGGCCGGGGAAGACGAAGACGACCTTGCCGCCGGGGCCCGCGGTGCCGCGGACCAGGTTCGGGTCGGTGCCGCCGTCGGCGAGGGCGCGCAGCCCGTCCAGGAAGTCCTCGTGCCGGTCGGCCACGACCGCCGCCCGGTGGTCGAGGGCGGCCCTGCCGGTGTGCAGGGCGTGCGCCACGTCGGTGACGGCGGGGGCCGGGCCGGTGCCGATCCGCTCCAGCAGGCGGGCGGCCTGCTCGCGCAGCGCCGTGTCGTCGGCGGCGGACAGCAGCCAGGCGGTGGGCCGGTCCTGCGGGGCCGGCTCCGGCTGGTCGTCGCCGGGTACGGCCGGTTCGGGGGCCTGTTCGACGATGACGTGGGCGTTGGTGCCGCTGACGCCGAAGGAGGAGACGCCCGCGCGGCGTGGCCGGTCGCCTTCCGGCCACGCCATGTTCTCCGTCAGCAGCGCGACGGCGCCGGCGGACCAGTCGACGTGCGGGGACGGCTCGTCCACGTGCAGCGTGCGCGGCAGTTCACCGTGGCGCATCGCCATCACCATCTTGATGACACCCGCGACACCCGCCGCGGCCTGCGTGTGCCCGATGTTCGACTTCACCGAACCCAGCCACAACGGCCGGTCCTCCGACCGGTCCTGGCCGTAGGTCGCCAGCAGCGCCTGCGCCTCGATCGGGTCACCCAGCGTCGTGCCCGTACCGTGCGCCTCCACGACATCGACATCCGCCGTCGTCAGCCGCGCGTTGGCGAGCGCCTGACGGATCACCCGCTGCTGCGACGGACCGTTCGGCGCCGTCAGACCGTTCGACGCACCGTCCTGGTTGACCGCGCTGCCCCGCAGCACCGCCAACACGGGATGCCCGTTGCGGCGGGCGTCAGACAGCCGCTCCACCAGCAGCATGCCCACACCCTCACCCCAGCCCGTGCCATCGGCTTCGGCCGCGAACGCCTTGCAGCGGCCGTCCGGGGAGAGCCCGCGCTGGCGGGAGAACTCGATGAACAGCCCCGGCGTGGACAGGACGGTCACACCGCCGGCCAGCGCCATGGAGCACTCGCCCTGCCGCAGCGCCTGCGCGGCGAGGTGCAGCGCGACCAGCGAGGACGAGCAGGCGGTGTCGACGGTGACGGCGGGGCCCTCGAAGCCGAACGTGTAGGCGACGCGGCCGGACAGGACGCTGCCCGCGCTGCCGATGCCGATGTAGCCCTCGGCGGCGTCCGCGGAGGCGCCGGACAGGGCGCTGTAGTCCTGGTTGCTGATGCCGGCGAAGACGCCGGTCTGGCTGCCCTTGAGGGCGGTCGGGTCGATGCCCGCCCGCTCGAAGACCTCCCAGGAGGTCTCCAGGAGCAGCCGCTGCTGCGGGTCCATGGCCAGCGCCTCACGCGGGCTGATGCCGAAGAACGAGGCGTCGAAGCCGGCGACGTCGTGGAGGAATCCGCCGGCGCGGGTGTACGAGGTGCCCTGGTGGTCGGGGTCCGGGTGGTACAGCCCGTCCAGGTCCCAGCCGCGGTCGGTGGGGAAGCCGGAGATGGCGTCGGCGCCGTCGGCGACGAGCCGCCACAGCTCCTCCGGGGAGGCCACGCCGCCGGGGAAACGGCAGGACATGGCGACGATGGCGATCGGTTCCGTGTCGGCGCCGGCGACGGCGGTCTGCGGCAGGTACTCGGCGGTCGCGGAACCGGCCGACTCCGCGTTCAGGAAGCGGGCCAGGGCGGTCGGGGTCGGGTGGTCGAAGACCAGGGTCGCGGGCAGGCTCAGCCCGGTGACCTGGCCGAGCCGGTTGCGCAGCTGGACGGCGGCCAGCGAGTCGAAGCCGGTGTCCTTGAACGCCTTGTCGGCCGGGACGGCCGCCGGCGAGGCGTGTCCGAGGACCAGGGCGACCTGCTCGCGGACCAGGTCCAGCAGGGCGCCTTCGCGTTCGTCGGCGGGCAGCGCGGCGATCCGCTGCCGCCACTCGTCGCCCTGGCCGGTGTCCGTCCCGCCGCTGCCGGTCAGGTGGTCACGGACCTCGGGCAGGTCGCTCAGCAGGGCGCTCGGGCGCTGCGCGGCGAACACCTCGGCGAACCGGGCCCAGTCGACGTCGGCCACGGCGGTGACCGCCGCGCCGCTCTGGACGGTCCGGCGCATGGCCTCGACGGCGGTCTCACGGTCCATCGGCGCGAGGCCGAGTCGGCGCAGGCGGTCGCCGTCCGGGTCCTCTGCGGCGGCCATGCCGGCCCCGGCCCAGGGACCCCAGGCGATCGTGGTGGCGGGCAGGCCGTCGGCCCGGCGCAGTTCGGCGAGGGCGTCCAGGTAGGCGTTGGCGGCGGCGTAGTTGGCCTGTCCGGCGTTGCCCAGTGTGCCGGCGATCGACGAGAACAGCACGAACGCCGTCAGGTGGAGGTCCGCCGTCAGCTCGTGCAGGTTGCGGGCGGCGTCCGCCTTGGGGCGCAGCACCCGGGCGAACCGCTCGGGCGTCTGGCCGTCCAGCACGCCGTCGTCGAGCACTCCGGCCGCGTGGATCACCGCGGTCAGCGGCCGTCCGTCCGGCATCGCGGAGAGCAGTGCGGCGAGGGCATCGCGGTCGGCCGCGTCGCAGGCCGCGATGGTCACGTCGGCGCCGAGCGCGGTCAGTTCGTCACGGAGTTCGGTGGCGCCCTCGGCGTCGGGGCCGCGTCGGCTGGTGAGCAGCAGGTGCTCGGCGCCGTTGCGGGCGAGCCAGCGGGCGACCTCGGCGCCCAGGGCGCCGGTGCCGCCGGTCACCAGGACGGTTCCGCGGGGCTGCCACGGCGTCACGTCGGCGCTCTCGCGCGGGGCGCGGGTGAGGCGTCGTACGGCCACGCCCGAGGCGCGGACCGCCAGCTGGTCCTCGGAGGCTGGGTCCGCCAGCACGGCGGTCAGCCGGGACAGGGACCGCTCGTCGGGGGTCTCGGGCAGGTCGACGAGGCCGCCCCAGCGGTCCGGGTGCTCCAGCGCGGCGACCCGGCCGAGGCCCCAGATCTGGGCCTGTCCGGGGTGGGCGGGGCGGTCGGCGCGGCTCACGGAGACCGCGCCGGTCGTCAGGCACCACAGCGGCGCCGTCGTCTCGGCGTCGCCCAGCGCCTGCATCAGGGCGAGGGTGCCGGCGAGGCCCTGGGACACGGCCGGCTGCCGCGGGTGCGGCGCGTCGGCGAGGGCCAGCAGGGAGACGACTCCGTCGATGGGTCCGCCGGTCTCGGCGACCGACGAGGTGACGCTTTCGGCGAGCGCGGCGCGTTCGCAGGTGGCGGGGTCGACCACGAGCGGCAGCACACGGGCGCCCCGCGCGGTGAGCGCCGGGAGCGTGGCGGCGACCCACGGGTGGTCCTCCAGGCCCTGCGGGAGCACCGCCAGCCAGGTGCCGGTCGGCACCTGGTCCGGTCCGTCCGCCACGGTCTGCCAGGTGACGCGGTACCGCCAGGAGTCGGCGACGTGCCGGGTCCGGTGCCGCCTGCGCCAGGAGGCCAGCGCCGGGAGCGCCGCCGACAGCGACGCCCGGTCGTCCTCGGCCAGCTCCAGCGCCTCGGCGACCGCTGCCGCGTCGGACCGTTCGACGGCGTCCCAGAACGCGGCGTCCACCGGGTCCGCGCTGTCGGTGGGCGCGGTGGCCTCGGGCCAGTACCGCGCCCGCTGGAAGGCGTACGTCGGCAGTTCCGCCGGGCGTGCGCCGCGTCCCGCGAAGAAGGCAGCCCAGTCGACGGTGGCTCCGCGGACGTGGGCGTGCGCGACGGCGGCGGTCAGGGTCCGCGCCTCGGGGTGGTCGGACCGCAGCGCGGGCAGGAACTCCGCGCCGTCGATGCCGTCCTGGCCCAGCGCGGACAGCACACCGTCGGGGCCGAGTTCGACGAGGGTGCGCACACCGTGCTCGTCGAGCGTCCGCATGCCGTCCGCGAAACGCACCGCTTCACGGACGTGCCGCACCCAGTATTCCGGGTCGCACAATTCCTCGGCGCCCGCGGCCGTACCCGTCAGATTCGACACGACGGGAATGCGCGGCGCCTGATAGGACAATCCCTCGGCGACGCGACGGAATTCCGCGAGCATCGGTTCCATTCGCGGCGAATGGAATGCGTGTGAAACCGTCAGCCGCTTGGTCTTGCGGCCCTGCTCGGCGAAACGGGCGGCGATCTCCAGTACGACGTCCTCGTCCCCGGAAATCACCAGCGACGACGGCCCGTTGACAGCGGCGACCGACACCGTGTTCAGGCCACTGAGCGCTTCCGTGACCTCGTTCTCGGTCGCCTCGACGGCCACCATGGCGCCGCCGGACGGCAGTGCCTGCATCAGCCGGCCGCGCGCGGCGACCAGCGTGCACGCGTCCTCCAGGGACCAGACCCCCGCCACATGCGCGGCGGCCAGCTCGCCGATGGAGTGGCCGAGCAGGACGTCCGGTGTGACGCCCCAGGACTCCAGGAGCCGGAACAGCGCCACTTCGAGGGCGAAGAGAGCCGCCTGCGTGTAGAGGGTCTGGTTCAGCGCGGACGCGTCCTCGAAGACCACGTCCTTCAGCGGCCGGTCCAGCTCCGCGTCGAACCGGGCGCACACCGCGTCGAACGCCTCCGCGAACACCGGGAACGCGGCATACAGCTCACGGCCCATCCCGACGCGCTGCGCGCCCTGCCCCGTGAAAAGGAACGCCGTCCTGCCCGGTTCGGCGGCGACGCCGCGCAGCACACCGGCGCTGTCGCGGCCCTCGGCGAGGGCGGTCAGGGCGGTCAGGAACGCGTCCGGGTCGTCGGCGACGACGGCCGCGCGGTGGTCCAGCGCCGCGCGGGCGGTGGCGAGGGTGAGGCCGATGCCGGCCGGGTCGGGGGCGTCGGCGGCGCGGACGCGGGTGAGCAGGCGCCGCGCCTGGTCCGCGAGTCCCTGCGCGGTGGCCGCCGACAGCAGCCAGGGCAGGACCGGGGTGGTGACGCGCGCCGGGGCGGCGGCGGGTTCGTCGGCGGGCGGTGCCTGTTCGAGGACGGCGTGGGCGTTGGTGCCGCCGATGCCGAAGGAGGAGACGGCGGCCCGGCGGGGCCGGTCGAGGACGGGCCAGTCGCGGGTCTCGGTGAGCAGTTCCACCGCGCCCATGGACCAGTCGGCCTGGGGGGTCGGCTCGTCGACGTGGAGGGTGCGCGGCAGCACACCGTGCCGCATCGCCATCACCATCTTGATGACGCCGGCGACACCTGCGGCGGCCTGCGTGTGTCCGATGTTGGACTTCACCGAGCCCAGCCACAGGGGCTGTTCCCGGTCCTGTCCGTAGGTGGCGAGCAGCGCCTGGACCTCGATGGGGTCGCCCAGCCGGGTCCCGGTGCCGTGGGCCTCGACGGCGTCCACCTCGGCGGCGGTCAGGCCCGCGCTGTCCAGGGCCTGGCGGATCACTCGCTGCTGAGAGGGGCCGTTGGGGGCGGTGAGGCCGTTGGACGCGCCGTCCTGGTTGACCGCCGAGCCCCGCAGCACGGCGAGCACCTGGTGGCCGTTGCGCCGGGCGTCCGACAGGCGCTCCACGAGGAGGACGCCGACGCCCTCGGACCAGCCGGTGCCGTCCGCGTCCTTGGCGAAGGACTTGCAGCGGCCGTCGGGGGCGAGGCCGCGCTGCCGGGAGAACTCCACGAAGGTGGAGGGCGTCGCCATGACGGTGACGCCGCCGGCCAGGGCAAGTTCGCACTCGCCCTGCCGCAGCGCCTGCGCGGCGAGGTGCAGGGCGACCAGCGAGGACGAGCAGGCGGTGTCGACGGTGACCGCGGGGCCTTCGAGCCCGAAGGTGTAGGCGACGCGGCCGGAGAGGACGCTGCCCGCGGTGCCGGTGACGGTGTAGCCCTCTGCCTCGCCGGAGAGTCCGGCGGAGTGGGCGGCGTAGTCGTGGTACATCAGGCCGGCGAACACGCCGGTCCGGCTGCCCTTGAGGGCGGTCGGGTCGAGGCCCGCCCGTTCGAAGACCTCCCAGGACGTCTCCAGCAGCAGCCGCTGCTGCGGGTCCATCGCCAGCGCCTCACGCGGGGAGATCCCGAACAGTCCGGCGTCGAATTGCCCGGCGTCGTACAGGAATCCGCCGGAGCGGGTGTACGACGTGCCCTGGTGGTCGGGGTCCGGGTGGTACAGGCCGTCCAGGTCCCAGCCGCGGTCGGCGGGGAACTCCCCGATGCCCTCCAGCTCGGAGACGACGAGCCGCCACAGCTCCTCGGGGGAGTTGACGCCACCCGGGTAGCGGCAGGCCATGCCGACGATGGCGATCGGCTCGTCCGGGTCCGCCGCCGGGGTGCGCCGGGCGGGCACGGTCTCGGGCTGCCGGTCGCGCAGGAGTTCGCCGTGCAGGTGGCGGGCGACGGCGAGCGGAGTGGGGTGGTCGAACACCAGGGTGGGCGGCAGGCGCAGGCCGACGGCCGTGCCCAGCTGGTTGCGGAGTTCGATCGCGGTCAGCGAGTCGTAGCCGAGGTCCTTGAAGGCCTGCTCGGCTCCGACGGCGTCGGCCGAGCCGTGGCCGAGGACGGCGGCGACCTGCTCGCGGACCAGGGTGAGCAGGGTGCGGTGCTGTTCCGCCTCGGGCAGTGCCGCGAGCCGTCCGGCCAGGGTCGCCGGGCGGTCGCCGGTGCCGGGGGCGGCGGGGCGCGCCGGGCCGGCGGGCCGCACCAGGTGCCGCAGCAGGGCGGGCACGGGCCGGCCGGGGGCCTGGGCGCGGAGGCCGGCGAGGTCCAGGCGGGCGGGCACCAGCAGGGCGCGGTCGTGGCGAACGGCCGCGTCGAACAGGGCGAGTCCCTGCTCGGTGGGGATGGGCTGGATGCCGGAGCGGGCCATCCGGGTCAGGTCCGCCTCGGCGAGTTCGCCGGTCATGCCGGAGGCCTGCTCCCACAGTCCCCACGCGGGCGCGGTGGCGGGCAGGCCCTGGGCGCGGCGGGTGTGGGCGAGGGCGTCGGTGAAGGTGTTCGCGGCGGCGTAGTTGGCCTGGCCGGGGCCGCCGAGGTGGCCGTTGACGGAGGAGAAGAGCACGAACGCGGCGAGGTTCGCGTCCCGGGTCAGCTCGTGGAGGTGCCACGCGCCGTCCGTCTTGGGGCGCATGACCTGGTCGAGGCGGTCGGCTGTCAGGGCCTCGATGACGCCGTCGTCGGTCAGGCCCGCGGTGTGCACGACCGCCGTGAGGGGGTGCGCGGCCGGGACGCGGGCGAGCAGGTCGGCGAGCGCGTCGCGGTCGGCGATGTCGCAGGCGGCGACGGTGACGTCGGCGCCGAGGGCGCCGAGTTCGTCGCGGAAGCCGGGCATGCCGGGGGCGTCGAGGCCGCGGCGGCCGGTGAGCAGCAGGTGCCGGGCACCGTGCTCGGTGACCAGGTGGCGGGCGACCAGCCGTCCGAGGGTGCCGGTGGCACCGGTGACCAGGACCGTGCCGTCCGGGTCGAGCAGGGGCGTCTCGGGGTCCGTGGCGGCGGGCGGGGCGGCGGTGAGCCGCGGGGTGAGGATCGTGCCGTCGCGCAGGGCCAGCTGGGGTTCGCCGGTGGCGACGGCGCCGGGCAGCGAGGCGGTGGACCGGGGGTCCGTGTCGAGGTCGACGAGGACGAACCGGCCGGGGTGCTCGGTCTGCGCGGAGCGGATCAGGCCCCACAAGGGCGCGTGCGTGAGGTCGGTGACGGGCTCCTCGGGGCGCGTGCCGATCGCGCCGCGGGTGGTGACCACGAGGGTGGTGCCGGCGAGCCGGGGGTCGGCCAGCAGGTCCTGGACCAGGGCCAGCAGGGCGGCGGTGGCGGCGCGGGCGGCGGCGGGTCCGGCGTCGATATCGGCGGCGGTGTGCGGGGTGAGCAGGACGTCCGGGGCCGGGGCGCCGGAGTCGAGGCTCTGCCGCAGGGCGGCGAGACCGGCGTGGCTCGCCACGGTCGCCCCGGCGTCGGCGAGGGCGGCGCCCAGGCCGTCCGCGAGAGGGCCGAGGACGGCCCAGGACGTGGGGGCCGGGCGCTGGGTCGTGGTTCCCGTCGGCGCCCAGTCCACCTGGTAGAGGGAGCGGGTGGCGGCGGAGCGCAGCCGGTCCGCCGAGACCGGGCGCATCACCAGCGAGTCGATCGTGGCCACCGGGTGGCCCAGCGGGTCGGTGGCGGTGACCGTCAGCCCGCCGCCGTCGGCGCGGTCGCCGGAGGCGATACGGATGCGGAGGGTGTCGGCGCCGGTCCTGCGCAGGGTGACGCCGCTGAACGCGAACGGCAGCCGCGGGGCCGCACCGGACGCCTCGGCGGCGTCGCCGACGCTGTCGAGCAGCGCGGCGTGCAGGGCGGCGTCCAGCAGGGCGGGGTGGATGCCGAAGCGGCCGGCCTCGCCGCGCTGCGCGCCTTCCAGGGCGACCTCGGCGAACACCTCGGGGGCTCCGGTGTCCCGGCGCCAGGCGCCGCGCAGACCGCGGAACTCCGGCCCGTAGGCGTACCCGAGGTCGGCGAGCGCGTCGTAGAGGCCGTCCAGCGCGACGGGGGTCGCGTCCCGCGGCGGCCACGGCGCGGACGGTTCGGGGAGGGGGTCGGGCACGGTGCCCAGCAGGCCGGTGGCGTGCCGGGTCCAGGGGGCGTCGGTGTCGTCCTGCTCGGCGCGCGAGTGGACGCCGACCGGTCGGTGCCCGGTCGCGTCGGGGGCGCCGACCACGACGCGCAGGCGGGTCCCGCCGTGCTCGGGGAGGACCAGCGGGGCCTCGACGGTCAGTTCCGAGACGTGATCGCAGCCCGCGGCGGCCGCGGCGTGCAGGGCCATCTCGACGAAGGCGGTGCCGGGCACCAGGACCTGCCCGAGTACCTGGTGGTCGGCGAGCCAGGGGTGGGTGTCCAGGGACAGCCGGCCGGTGAACAGCAGCCCGTCGGAGCCGGGGAGTTCGGCGGCGGCCATCAGCAGCGGGTGGTCGCCGTCCAGCAGGCCCGCCGCGGCGACGTTCCGGTCGGCGGCGCCCGGCAGCAGCCAGTACCGCTCACGGTGGAAGGGGTGGCCGGGCAGCGGCACGGGCCGCGCGTCCCGGCCGGCGAACGCCTCGGACCAGCGCACCGGTACGCCCGCCACGTGCGCCTCGGCCAGCGAGGTCAGCAGCCGGGCGGGGCCGCCGTCGGAGCGCCGCAGGGTGCCTACGACCAGGGCGTCGTCGGCGTCGGCGGCGGCGAAGGTCTCCTCGAGTCCGACGCTGAGCACCGGGTGCGGGCTCGCCTCGACGAAGACGCGGTGGCCGTCGGCGAGCAGGGCACGCGTGGTGCGCTCGAACTCGACCGGCCGGCGCAGATTGCGGTACCAGTACGCGGCGTCCAGTCCGTCGGTGTCGATGCGGGTGCCGGTCACCGTGGAGTAGAACGGCACGTCGCAGCCGCGCGGGGTGACCGTGGCCAGCTCGGCCAGCATCCGCTCGCGGATGGCCTCGACGCCGGCGGTGTGGGACGGGTAGTCGATCGGCACCCGGCGGGCCCGCAGGTCGCGCTCGGCGCAGCGGGCGAGGAGTTCGTCGAGGGCCGCCGGGTCACCGGCGACGACCGTGGAGGACGGTCCGTTGACGGCCGCGACGGTGAGCCGGCCCGACCAGGCGGTGATCAGCTCGCGGGCGCCTTCCTCGGGCAGCGCGAGGGAGACCATGCCGCCGGTGCCGGCGAGGCCCAGCAGCAGTCGGCTGCGCAGCGCCGCGATCCGGGCGGCGTCGGGCAGGGAGAGGGCGCCGGCCACGCAGGCGGCGGCGATCTCGCCCTGGGAGTGGCCGACGACGGCGGCGGGCCGCACACCGTGGGCGCGCCACACCTCGGCCAGCGCGACCATGACCGCGAACAGCGCGGGCTGTACGACGTCGTCGCGGTCCAGGGCGGGCGCGCCGGGCGCGCCGCGCAGGACGTCGGTCAGAGACCAGTCGACGTACGGGGCGAGGGCGTCGGCGCACTCCTGGACGCGCCGTGCGAACACCGGGGAGGTGTCGAGGAGTTCGGCGGCCATGCCGGGCCACTGGGAACCCTGGCCGGGGAAGACGAACACGGCCTCGCGGTCGGTGGCGACGGCGGTGGTGCCGCGGACCAGTCCGGGTGCGTCGCGGCCCTCGGCCAGCGCGGTCAGCGCCCGCAGCGTCTCCTGCCGGTCGGCGGCCACGAGCACCGCGCGGTGCGGCAGCAGGGCCCGGCCGGTGGCCAGGGTGTGGCCCACGTCGGCGGTGCGCAGCTCGGGGCCGGTTTCCAGCCGGGCGCGCAGCCGTGCGGCCTGCTCGCGCAGGGCGGCCTCGGAGCGGGCGGACAGGGACCAGGGCAGCGGGGTGTCGCCGCCGGAGACGGAGGCGGCGCCGGAATCGACATCGCCCTCAACGTCGGCATCGGCATCGGCCGGTGTCGGCTCCGACTCGATGATCACGTGCGCGTTGGTGCCGCTGATGCCGAAGGCGGAGACCGCGCCGCGCCGGACGGGGCCGCGGTCGGGCCAGGCGACCGTGTCGGTGAGCAGTTCGACGTGTCCCGCCGACCAGTCGACGTGGCTGGTCGGCCGGTCGGTGTGGAGGGTGCGGGGCAGCCGGCCGTGGCGCAGCGCGAGCACCATCTTGATGACGCCGGCGACTCCGGCGGCGGCCTGGGTGTGTCCGATGTTGGACTTCAGGGAGCCGAGCAGCAGCGGCTGTTCGGCGGTGTGGGCGCGCCCGTAGGTGGCGAGCAGCGCCTCGGCCTCGATGGGATCGCCGAGCCGGGTGCCGGTGCCGTGGGCCTCGACGGCGTCGACGTCCGCGGCGGTGAGCCGCGCGTTGGCGAGGGCCTGCCGGATGACGCGCTGCTGGGAGGGGCCGTTGGGGGCGGACAGGCCGTTGCTGGCGCCGTCCTGGTTGACGGCGGTGCCGCGGATCACGGCGAGCACCTGGTGGCCGTTGCGGCGGGCGTCGGAGAGCCGTTCCACGATCAGCAGGCCGACGCCCTCGGCCCAGCTGGTGCCGTCGGCGGCTTCGGCGAACGGCTTGCAGCGGCCGTCCGGGGCCAGTCCGCGCTGGCGGCTGAACTCGGCGAACATGCCGGGGTTGGGCATGATCGTGACGCCGCCGGCGACGGCGAGGGAGCAGTCTCCCTGCCGCAGCGCCTGGCCGGCCAGGTGGAGGGCCACCAGGGACGAGGAGCAGGCGGTGTCGACGGTGACGGCGGGGCCTTCGAAGCCGTAGGTGTAGGCGATGCGGCCGGAGGCGACGCTGGCGGTGTTGCCGGTGAGCAGGAAACCCTCGACGCCGTCCGGCGCCTGGTGCATGCGGGGGCCGTAGTCCTGCGTCATGGCGCCGACGAACACACCGGTGCGGCTGCCCTTGAGGGGGCCCGGGTCGATGCCGGCCGCCTCGAAGGCCCGCCAGGAGGTCTCCAGCAGCAGCCGCTGCTGCGGGTCCATGGCCAGCGCCTCACGGGGCGGGATGCCGAAGAAGGCGGCGTCGAACTCGTCGGCGTCGTGCAGGAATCCGCCTTCGCGGGTGTACGACGTGCCGGGGTGGTCGGGGTCCGGGTGGTAGAGCTTGTCGAGGTCCCAGCCGCGGTTGACGGGGAAGCCGGTGATGGCGTCGCCGCCGGCGAGCAGCAGCTCCCACAGCTGGTCGGGGCTGTGCACGTCGCCGGGGAGGCGGCACGCCATGCCGACGATGGCGATCGGCTCGTCGTCGGCGGCGGTGTCGGGCGCGACCGGCTCCTCGGCCGGCTCGGTGTCGGTGCCGCGGACGGCGCTGTGCAGCCGTCGCACCAGGGCGTCGAGGGTGGGGTGGTCGAAGACCACGGCGGCGGGCAGCCGTACGCCGAGGGCGGCGACGAGCCGGTTGCGCAGGGCCACGGCCGCCGAGGAGTCGATGCCGAGGTCGCGGAAGGCGCGGCCGGAGCCGGCGGCGACGGCGGCCTCGGCGTCGAGGACCGCGGCGAGTTCGGTGCGCACCAGGGCGGTGAGGGCGCGCGGCAGTTCGCTGTCGGGCAGTCCGGCGAATCGGGACGCGGCAGCGGTCGCGCGCCGCGGCTCCTCACGGGTGCCGGGATCGGGTGCGGGAATGTCGACGGGGCTCGGGGCGGTGCCCGCGAAGGCGCCGGTCCAGTCCACGGAGCCGCCGGCCACGTGGAGTTCGGCCATGCTGGTCAGGAAGCGCGCGCGGCCGCCCTCGGCGCGCCGCAGGGTGCCGACGACGGCGGCGTCGCTGCCGGCGTCGTCCAGGGTCTGCTGGACGCCGAGGGTGAGCACGGGGTGCGGGCTGATCTCGACGAAGGCGGTCGGCCGCTGGGTGAGCGCGGCCCGGACGGCGGTCTCGAACAGGACGGTGCCGCGCACCATGCGGTACCAGTACTCGGCGCCGAGCCGGGTGGTGTCGTAGCGGCCGCCGGTGAGCCCCGAGTAGAAGGGGATGGTGGCGGGGCCGCCGGTGATCGGGGCGAGGTCGGTCAGGAGCCGGTCGCGTACGGACTCGATCTGCGGGGAGTGGGCCGCGTAGCCGACGGAGATGAGCTGGGCGCGGACGCCTTCGGCGACGAGTTCGGTACGCAGGGCGGTGACGGCCTCGGTGTCGCCGGAGACGACGGTCCAGGACGGGCTGTTGGCGCCTGCGACGGCGAGCCGGTCGCCCCACGGTTCCAGTCGCGGGCGCAGCCGGTCGGCGGGGAGCAGGACGGAGAGCATCTCGCCGTGGCCCACCAGGGACATCTGTGCCCGGCTGAAGGCGGCGACGGCGTGCAGGGCGTCGGGGAGGGAGAGCGCCCCGGCGACGTGGGCCGCGGCGAACTCGCCCATGCTGTGGCCGACCACCGCGCCGGGCTCGACGCCGGCGGAGCGCCACAGGGCGGCGAGGGAGATCATCACGGCGACGAGCGCGGGCTGGGTGACGTCGGGCCGCGCCCAGACGGCCGGGTCCTGATCGTTCGTCAGGACGTCTTCCAGGGACCAGTCGACGTGCGGCTTCAGCGCCTCGGCGCATTCCGTCAGGGTGTCCCGGAAGACGGGCGAGGACCGCCGGAGTTCGCGGGCCATCTCGGGCCACTGGGGGCCCTGCCCGGGGAACAGGAAGACCGGTGCCGTGCCGTCGAGGGCCGTTCCGGTGACCAGGTGGGGCGCGGCGGTGCCGTCCGCCAGCGCCCGCAGCCCGAGGTCGTGTTCGGTCCGGCCGGCGCCTATGAGCACGGCCCGGTGCGGTCCCTTCGTGCCCTCGGAGTCCGCGAGGAGGGTGTGGCCGATGTCCGCGGCGGCCCATTCGGGCCGGGTGGCGAGGTGGGCGCGCAGCTGACGTGCCCGCGCGCGCAGCGCGTCCTCGGTGGATGCGGATACGACCCATGGCAACGTCGGCGAATCGTCGTCCACCTGCCGCCAAGAACGCGATTCAGCCATGCCTGGTCCCCCGTAGTCGATGAATATCTCAACGGTCTTACAACCGGACGGGGGGTCGACAACGCACAGCAGGAAATGCGGAGAAATGCGTCGCAGAGGCCGGCGTGCGGTAACCGAAATACCGTCGGCCGTCCTTGTGGACGTAACCTTTCATCCCCCGTGTCGCACGGCGCACTAGGTCCCCCGTGCCCGTGATCAACTCGCCGCCTAGCTAATACCGTGCGTCACCGGACTGTCAAGCGAGATCGCCCCGTGACCAACAGCGGAGAGTGACGAGATGAATACGACCACTCGTCTCTGACGGTCAAACAACTCAATGCCCGTCACGGATTGTTCACAGCCCGTCAGATCACGCGGAAGAGATCCGCGGCGGCGTGCACGTCGGTGACGTCCTCGATGGAGCGGAGGTTGGCGCACAGGGCCTCCAGGACCGACCCCGCGGTCGCCGTCCGGGCGATGCCAATGATGCGGCGTTCCGTTGAGCGCGTCCATGGGGGGCCGCCCGGTGGGCGGGCGGCCCTTGTGTCACCTGCCGGGACACTCCTTCCACGCCATGTGGTACACGGTGCTGATGTCGCCGTCGGTCGAGTCCATCGTCATGAAGCTGACCTTGTCCGCCGACGTCGTGCCCGCGTTGACGCGGATCTCCGTGTTGATGTTGAAGTTGCGCTGGACACCGCACGGCGCCCAGACGAGCTGCGCCCAGTCGGTGACGTCGGTGGCCTGCCAGTTGTCGTCGTAGGCGCCCGACAGCGGGTGGTTCTTGAACGCCGTCTGCGACGAGCCCTGGAAGTAGTACGAGGCCCGCTGGACGGCGGTGGCTCCGGGCTGGAGCGAGGCGAAGCCCCGGTAGTCGGCGCTGGCGATGGCGTACGTGAAGCCCTGCGGGACGTGCACGACCAGGTTGAGCTGGCAGTTCTTGCGGAACGCCGTGGGGTCGGAGCCGCCGCCGGCCTGGGCGAGGTATTCGCTGTAGGTCACCGTGAAGGCGGTGTTGTCCTCGGAGACGGCGACGGCCGCGGTGCCGGCGGGGCAGCCGGAGCCGTTGACCGTGGCGACATTGATGACGATCTTGTCCGGGGGCGGGTCGACGAACCCGGTGGACGGGTTGTGCGCGGGCAGCACGGTGGCGACGAGAGCGGCGGTAGCACCGCCCAGGAGCAGCCCACCTGTCATGGTCTCTCCCCTTCGTTCGGATCGGTGGGGGGTGGATGCGCCCGGCTCCGCGGCACATTTCTGTGAAGGAGCAATGAAATTGCTGTGAAGAGCCGGGGCGGTCGCATCGTAGGGAGCGGCCCGCGACCCGCCCAGGGGCGACTTCGGCCATTCACCCCGGCCCGTTCACACGCCCCCGGTGCCGCCGCGGCATCACCGCTTGGCGCCGAAGTTCTGCGTCCACCAAGGTCCGCCCGAGCCCTCGTGGACGCCCACGCCGATGTCCTTGAAGGAGCAGTTGAGGATGTTGGCGCGGTGACCGGGGCTGTTCATCCAGGACTCCATCACCGCCTGCGGGGTCTGCTGGCCACGGGCGATGTTCTCCCCGTACGTGGACCACTGGTAGCCCGCAGCGGTGGTGCGCTGCCCGGGGTCGGCGCCGTCCGGGTTGGTGTGGTCGAAGAAGTTCCGGGCGGCCATGTCGTCCGAGTGGCCCTGCGCGGCCCTGTTCAGCTGCGCGTCCTCCGTGAGCGGACCGCAGCCGGCCGCCGCCCGCTCCTTGTTCACCAGCGCGACCACCTGCCCTACGGTGCCCGACGGTGCCGGCTGCGTCTGCGGCGCGCTGGACTGGGTACGGGTCGGCCGTGCGGAGGACGGCCGGGGCGCCGGCTCGGCCTTCTTGGCGGGGGTCGGGCTCTTGGAGGGTTTCGCCTTCTTCGACGGGGAGGCGGAAGGCGACGGGGACGCGGAGGGCGACGCGGACGTCTCGGCGGTCCGGGGCGCCGAGATGTCGACCGCGGGGGCGCCGGCGGTGCGCGCGGCGGTCACGTCCTCGGGCTCGGCGTCGGAGTCCGAGCCGAAGTACCACAGGCCGCCTCCGCCGGCGACGCAGGCCGCCACGACGGCCCCGGCGACGACCCGGCGCCGTACGCGGCGGCGTCGGCGCACCTGGGTGCGGGAGGCCGTCCGGCCGGACGCGGCGCGATGCCCGGCCGCCGATCCGCCGTCGCCTCCGGAGCCGCCCAGCCGGGACGCGGAGGCGACCGGGGCCGTCCCGCCGGACGCGGCGAGCACTCGGTCCAGCAGTGCGGGCGTCGCGGCGACCAGTGCCAGACCGGCCAGCAGCCCCTCCGCGGGCATCAGCCCGGTCCACAGACCCCAGCAGCGGGCGCAGCCACGGGCGTGCCGGGCTATTCGCTTGCGCCACAGCGCCGAGGGCCGGCCGTCCCAGGAGGCCAGCATCCCGCCCAGTTCCTCGCATCGCGGCCGCGCGTCGAGCGCCCGCACGACCACCCGGGCCGCTTCCAGCTGCGCCTTCATCCGCTGCACCCGGACCGCCGTGTGCTGGGGCGACAGCTCCAGGGCGGCGGCGACCTCGGAGCGGGTCAGCTCACCGGCGCACTCCAGCCACCACAGCGACAGCAGCCCCCGGTCGTCGGGCTCCAGCCAGCGTGTCGCCCGGGCGGTCTCCTGGCGCTGGCCGGACAGCTGGAGCCGCACCATGGTCAGGTCCACGAAGTCGGCGCCGGGGTCCGCGAGTTCCTCGGCCTCCTCCACGCCGCCCGGGGCGGACTGCCGGGCCTGCCAGTGCGCCCGTACCTGATTCATCGCGATGGCCACGAGCCAGGGCCGGAAGTTCTCGGGAGCACGCAGCCCGCCCAGCCCGTCGAGGGCCCGCAGCATGGTCTCCTGCACCACGTCGTCGACGTCGACGGAGCCGTTCAGAGCCCGCCCCACGATGTTGTAGACCAGCGGGAGGTACGCGCCGACCAGGGCGTCCTGGGCCTGGGGATCGCCGCTTCGGGCAGCGGTCACCAGTGCGGCCGACTCCGTGGTGCGCTCTGTACTCATCACAAACTTCCCTGTCCTCGACGCCGAACGATGCTGTCCTTCACATGGGAGACCGCTCGGTGAGCCTGGGATAACAATTCTTCGGACGCGTGTTCCACGAGAGACTCGTGGTGCCGGTCCCCCGGCGCAATGGGGAACGTCACACCGGCAGGGCACCTACCGGTCGATCGCCTCGTCGACGGGCATCCTGCCGGCGGCATCCGCGCAGGAGAGGGACGTCACCGCTCCCGCTCGAACCAGTCCCTCGCCTCCGGCAGGAAGAGGCAGACGACCACGGGCAGCCCGAGAGCGATGCGCAGTGCCGCGTCCAGGAACTCCCCGGGCGCCGCGGCGTCCGCCACCTCGCCGGCCGAGCCGAGCAGGACGAACACCATCACCACGATGGTGGTCAGCCGGACCCCGCCCTTCGCGCCGCCCTCGTAGGTGAGGGCGAGCAGCGCGCACAGCCAGACCAGCAGCCAAGGAGCCATCAACTCGCCCAGACCGTAGGACGACATGCCGTCCGACAGTGCGAGTACGACGATCAGGCCGCTCACCCCCAGGACGTACAGCAGCAGTTGGGCCGCGCGGACCTGCCGGGGCATAACGGCCGCTCTCGCTGTCTTCACCTGGGTCGACTCCTCGTAGCGCTGGGGCTTGCGGAGATTAACCGGTGCGCCCCCTCGATGGCCATCCACGCCCGCCGGGCGGAGGCGCGGAGGGCGCCGCCATGACATCGGCGTGGCACGCGCGGGTGACATGCGCCCTCGCACGCTTCCGGTGCTTCGGCCGTGGCGTCTCTCCACGTTCGCGGCACGGGCGCCGCGGCAAGGATCGCCTCGGGCTGACCCGCGCCTGGATCGTCTTCCGGCTCACAGCCGCAACGGACCGACGGACGGAGACCGATCGTATGAACGCGCATCAGACCACGTCACTTCTGATCAGTCTCGCCGTCGTCGTCCTGCTGGCCCGGCTGCTCGGCGCGCTGGCCAGGCGGTGCGGTCAGCCCGCCGTGATCGGTGAGGTCCTGGCGGGTGTCGCACTCGGGCCGAGTCTGTTCCACGGGGCGGTCTCCGACGTGTTCTTCCCGGACAGCGTCCGGCCCCTGCTCGGCGCGCTGGCCGCGGTCGGCGTCGCGGTGTTCATGTTCCTCGTCGGCCTGGAATGGGACGCCGGGTTGATACGGGGCAGCGGGAGCCTCGCCGCGACCGTGTCGTTCAGCTCCATCCTGCTGCCGTTCGGCCTCGGCGCGGCACTGGCGCTGTATCTGATGCGAGACCACGGCACCGCGGACCGGACGGCGTTCATGCTGTTCATGGGCATCGCCATGTCGATCACCGCCTTCCCGGTGCTCGCCCGCATCCTCACCGACCGGGGCATGGCGGGCACCCCCCTGGGTGTGCTGGCTCTGGCGTGCGCGTCGATCGACGACGTCCTCGCCTGGTCGCTGCTCGCGGCCGTGGTCGCCATCAGCGGCTCGGCCGGCCCCGACCAGTGGCGGATCCTGCTGGCCCTCCCCTATCTGCTGGGCATGCTCTTCGTGCTGCGTCCCCTGCTGCGCCGGGTCATGGCCCGCCGGACCGCCGGCGGGCTGACGCCGACCCTGTTCGCCTGCATACTGGCGGGCCTGCTGCTGTCCGCCGCCACCACCGAGTGGCTGGGCCTGCACTACATCTTCGGCGCGTTCCTCTTCGGCGTGATCCTCCCGCGCACCGGCACCGAACGGCTCCGCGGCGCGGTGCACGAACGCCTCGGCCAGATGAGCAACACCCTGCTGCTGCCGGTGTTCTTCCTGGTGGCCGGCCTCCAGGTCGACCTGTCGGGGCTCGACGCGAGCGGGCTCGGCGACCTCGGGCTGATCCTTCTGGTGGCCGTGGGCGGCAAGTTCGCCGGCGCCTTCACCGCCGCCCGCCTGAACCGGATGCCGGTGCGCCAGTCCGCCGCGCTGGCGACCCTGATGAACACCCGCGGCCTGACGGAGCTGATCGTCCTGAACGTGGGTCTGCAACTTGGCATCATCGGCCAGGAGCTCTACTCGCTGATGGTCGTCATGGCGGTGGTGACGACCGCGATGGCGGGCCCCCTGCTGAGCCGGCTCCTGGGCCGCCCCACCGGGAACGATCCCGCGGGCCCCGCCGGTTCCGCCGGTTCCGCCGAGTCCGGCAGGACTCCGGGACGCGCGGCCTACGGACCTGCCGCCGAGCCGGCCGTCAAGGACGTGTGACCGCCGACGGGCCCACCGGCCGCCGTGAGATGGATCACAGCTCCCGGGTGCAGCGCTGTGCGGTGTCCAGCGCCTTTACCAGGGTGTAAGGATTCATCAGGGGTGGGACGGTGAGGATGCAGCGATTTCGAGCAGAGGGCTTCGACGACTTCGTCGCTGCCCGGTGGTCGGCGTTGCTCCACGTCGCGCGACTGCTCACCGGCGGCGACCGGCAGCGGGCCGAGGACCTGGTGCAGGAGTCCCTGGTCAAGCTGTGGTTCGCCTGGCCGAAGGTCGCGGATCAGGCCCCGGAGGCGTACGTCCGCCAGGTCCTCGTGCGCACGGCGGCGCGGTCGGCCCGGCGGCGGTGGTGGGGTGAGCGGCCCGTCGACGAGCTGCCCGACCGGCCCGACCCCGGGGACGTGTCGTCGGCCGTCGCCGAACGGTCCCGTCTGGAGGCGGCATTGGCGCTGCTGACGCCGAAGCAGCGGGCCGCGGTGGTGCTGCGCTACTGCGAGGATCTGCCCGACTCGCAGGTCGCTCAGGCGCTGGGCTGCCCGGTGGGCACCGCCCGCTCGCACGCCTCACGGGGAGTCGCCCGGCTGCGTCAGATCCTGTCCGAGACCGTCAGGGCCGTGGGGTGAAGGGAGACGCCATGGACGACTTCGAGCGGGAGCTGGCGCATCTGATGCGCGACACCCGGCAGTACACCCCCTTCGAACCCCCGCACCGGCAGCGGTTGCACGAGGGCATCCGGACCGAACGCCGCGTCCGGCTGCTGTGGCGGGCGGGCGGCTCCGCCGTGGCGGTGGCCGGACTGAGCATCGCGCTCGCGGTGCTGCCCGGCATGCTGACCCGGGCGCAGCCGGCCGAGCCCCGGCCGCTGCCGGCGACCAGTCCCCGCCCCTCGGCCACCACGGGACCCGCCAGCCGGCCCCCCGAGCCGAGCGTCACCCCGTCCGTTCCCCCGTCGACCACTCCGCCCGTGACCGAGAGCGGCGGCGCGACGCCCGAGGGGACGACGCCCCCGGCCACCGTGCTGCCCTCGTCGACGGGCTCCGGGGGCCGGACGGTGTCGGCGCCGCCCCCGTCGTCGGAGCCGCCGCCTCCGCCGACGCCCACGGCGACGCCGTCGGCCCCCGAACGCACGCAGGAGGCGTCCCCGTCGGTGAGTGTCCACGCGGAGTCGACCTAGTACGGCCCCGCGTCGCTCCGGCAGGGGCCCCGTCCGTTCCACCGGCCCGTGGGTACGCCACCGCGCAAGCCGAGCTCCACCTCTCCCCAGTCGTCACCCCTGGGCGCCCACGGGCGTGCCACGGGCCGGAAAGAAACTGTGAACCAGCCATGAAGACCGCAGGGCAGTCCGCCCGCACAGACCGCCGGACGTCCGAGCCGGCCCCGGCAGCGCTGCCGCGCCGCGCGCCGCTGCCCGCGCATCATCCGGATCCCGTGCTGGACGTGGTCGTCCCCGTGTTCAACGAGGAGAACGACCTGGAGCCGTGCGTGCGGCGCCTCCACGCCCACCTTGCGGAAACCTTTCCCTACCCGTTCCGGATCACCATCGCGGACAACGCGAGCACGGACCGGACCCCGCGGATCGCCGCCCGGCTGGTCGCGGAACTGCCCGACACCGACTGGATCCGGCTGGACGAGAAGGGGCGAGGACGGGCCCTGCACGCCGCCTGGTCGCGCTCCTCCGCCCCGGTGCTGGCCTATCTGGACGTGGACCTGTCCACCGACCTCGCCGCGCTGCTGCCGCTGGTCGCGCCGCTCATATCGGGCCACTCGGACATCGCGATCGGCACCCGGCTGGCCCGCGGCTCCCGGGTGGTGCGGGGCCCGAAGCGGGAGTTCATCTCGCGCTGCTACAACACCCTGCTGCGCGGCACGCTCGCCGTCGGTTTCTCCGACGCGCAGTGCGGGTTCAAGGCGGTGCGGCGGGACGTCGCCGAGCGGCTGCTGCCGCTGGTGGAGGACCAGGCGTGGTTCTTCGACACCGAACTGCTGGTCATAGCCGAGCGCGCCGGGCTGCGGATCCACGAGGTGCCGGTCGACTGGGTGGACGACCCCGACAGCCGGGTGCGGATCGTGTCCACGGCGCTGGCCGACCTGCGGGGCATGGCCCGGCTCGGCCGGGCCCTGGCCCGCGGCCGGCTGCCGCTGTCCGCGCTGCACCGCAGCGAGGACCCGCTCGACGGCCCGGAGCTGCCGCCCGGACTGCTCCCGCAGCTGCTGCGGTTCGCCGCGGTGGGCGTCGCCAGCACCCTGTTCTACCTGGCGCTGTACACCGCCCTGCGGCCGGCCACCGGGGCCCAGGCCGCCAACGCGCTCGCCCTGCTGATCAGCGCGGTCGCCAACACCGCCGTGAACCGCCGCCTCACCTTCGGTATCCGGGGCCGTACCGGCGCCGTGCGCCACCAGCTCAAGGGCCTGGCGGCGTTCCTGTTCGGACTGGCCGTCACCAGCGGTTCGCTCGCCCTGCTGCACCACACCACCCCCGGGGCCGACCGCCGGGTCGAGACCGCCACGCTGATCGCCGCCAACCTGGCCGCGACCCTGCTGCGCTTCCTCCTCTTCCGGGCCTGGGTCTTCCCCGCCCGCAGTTCCCGCCGTACGACAGGACAGACCACCTCATGACCACCGCCCCGGCCCTTCCGGCCGATCCGCACACCTCCGGCGGCGACGAACCCGGCCGTCCCGCCGACGAGCCGGACCTGCGGCGGCGCCTGCGCCGGGCCGCGGCGCACCACGGGCCGGTGCTGGCGACGTACGGCGTGCTGAAGCTGGCGGGTTTCGCCGTCTTCATGTATCTGCTGGACTCGGCGGGCGACTTCCGCAAGAAGCACCCGCGGTTCGGCGGCGGGGCCCACGTCTGGGACGTGCTGGGCAGCTGGGACGGCTGGTGGTACCAGCAGATAGTCCTGAACGGCTACGACCCCGCCCTGGAACCGGTCCGCAACGCCACCGGACTGATCACTCTGGAGGGCAACTCGGCGGCGTTCTTCCCGCTGTACCCGGCGCTGATGCGCCTGGTCTCCGAGTGCACCGGCCTCGGCCCGTACGGCGCGGGCATGACCGTCTCGGTCCTCTCCTCCTTCGTGGCGGCGCTCGGCATCTATGCCGTGACCAGCCACCTCGCCGGCCGCCGGGCCGGGCTGATCGCCGTCGGCCTGTGGGCGGTGTGGCCCGGATCGGGGTCGGAGTGGTCGGTGTACTCCGAGTCCGTGTACGTGGCTCTCGCCGCCTGGGCCTGCTACGCCGTGATGACCCGCCGATGGCTCACCGCCGGGGTGCTGACGTTCACGGCCGGGCTCAGCCGCCCCACCGCCGTCGCGCTGATCGCCGCGCTCACCGTCGCCGCGCTGCTGGCCGTCCTCCGCCACCGCAAGGACGGCTGGGTCCGCCCGCTCGTCGCGGTGGCGATCTCCCCGCTGGGCCTGGCCGGGTATCTCGCCTGGGTCGGCTACCGCATGGGCGACTGGAACGGCTACTCCAAGCTCCAGGACGGCGCCTGGGCCCACAAGTTCGACTACGGCCGGCACTCCCTCGACGTGCTCACGTCCGTTCCGGTGGGTCACTTCGACTATCTTTTCGCGATGCCCTTCCCGGATCTGATCGGGGTGGGTGTGGTGCTGCTGGTGCCGGTGCTGACCGTGCTGCTGCTCCAACTGCGCCCGCCGGCCGTGCTCGTCGTCTACACGGTCGTCTCCTTCGCCATGGTGATGAGCACGCAGCAGTACTTCGCCAACGTCTCGCGCTATCTGCTCCCCCTCTTCCCGCTGTTCGTCCCGGTCGCCGTCGGCCTGCGCCGCCTCACCCGTCCGTCGCTGGCCGTGCTGCTCGGCGTCGCGGCGCTGGCCTCGGGCTCGTACGCCGGGTACGCCCTCTTCGAACTCGGGGTGCCGTAGCCGGGCCCGGCCGGTACGGTCCCCGCAGGGCGGGCCCGCGACGGTCGCGCGGGCTTCGCCACGGCACCGAGGGAGTGACGTCATGGAGCAGATGCTCGCCGCCCGCCTGCACCTTCCGAGCCGCGCCGTGCGCCTGGAGGAGGTGCCGCGCCCCCGGCCGGGGCCCGGGGAGGTGCTGGTGAAGGTGGCGGCGGCCGGTGTCTGCCTGTCCGACGTCCACCTGATCGACGGCACGCTCAGCCCCCTCCTGCTGGACGGCGACACCGTCACCCTCGGCCACGAGGTGTCCGGCACCGTCGCCGAGACCGGCGAGGGGGTCACCGCGTGGACACCGGGACAGCGCGTCGTGCTGCACGCGGGCGAGCTGCGCGACGGTGTCATCCACACCCGCGGCGTCGACTACGACGGCGGCTGGGCCGAGTACGCCCTGTCGTCCGCGGGCGCGATGACGGCGCTGCCCGACACCATCCCGTTCGAGCAGGGGGCGATCATCCCGGACGCCGTGTCCACGCCGTGGAGCGCGATCACCGTGACCGGCGAGGTCCGGCCCGCCGAGGCGGTCGGCGTGTGGGGCATCGGCGGTCTCGGCGTGCACGCCGTGCAGCTGCTGCGGGCCGTCGGGGCGTGCCCGATCGTCGCCGTGGACCCCAGCGCGGCCGCCCGGGAGCGGGCGCTGTCCGCCGGTGCCGATCTCGCGCTCGACTCCGCCGACCCGGACCTGCGCACGACGGTGGCCGGGGCGACCGGCGGGCTCGGGCTCGCCGCCGCCTTCGACTTCGCGGGCGTGCCGGCGGTGCGCGAACAGGCGCTCACCGTCCTCGCGCCCAAGGGGCGCCTCGTCCTCGTGGGGCTGACGAACCAGCCGCTCACCGTCACGCACGGCACCCGCTTCAGCTACCTCCAGCAGCGGATCCTCGGCCACTACGGCTCCGACATGCCGGTGGCGCTGCCCCAGCTGCTGCGGCTGGTGAACGGCGGACGGCTGGACCTCTCCGGGTCCGTCAGCGACGTACTGCCCCTGGCGCGGGCCGCGGAGGCGGTGGAACGGCTGGAGAAGAAGGCGGGCGACCCGATCCGCCTGATTCTGCGCCCCTGACGGCCGGAACGCGTCACCCGCGGGGCCCGCCCCGGTCGTTAGGACTCCTGCACGGTTGTGCGGAGCACTCGACGATCAGAGGAGTTACGGTGGCGAATCTCGCGGACTCGGTCGAATCGATGGAGCAGCTGACGACGGTCTGGCGTGCCATGGTGCTGGACCGGGATGCGGACGCCGACGTCCGGGATCTCCCGGGCATCGCGGTGCGCTGGGCGGACTGCCGGTTCGCGTTCTGGAACTGCGTGACGCTGACCGAGGTGGGGGCGGACGCGGCCCTGATGGAGCGGCGGCTGGGCGAGGCGGCGGAGATCATGCGCGCGAAGAGGCATCCGGGCTTCCTGTGGGTGTTCGAGGACCTGCTCGGCACCGAGGCGCGCGCGGCTCTCCCGGCGGCGGCCGAACGAGCGGGCCTCGCCTACGCGTTCCCGGGCACCGGCATGGCCGGGGACCTGCTCCCCCTGCCCGAGCCGGCCCACCCCGATCTCACGTTCGTCCGGGTGCGCACCGACGAACAGCTGCGCGCGTACGCGGACCTCAATTCACGCGCGTACGGCTTTCCCCTGGAGGACGGGCGCGACGGACTCGCCGGTTCGGCGCTGTGGAAGGAGGAGGTGCACGCCTATCTGGGGATGCGGGACGACGTCCCGGTGACGTGCGCCGCGACGGTGGCGGCCGACGGCCGGCTGTTCGTCGTGCTGGTCGCCACGGACCCCCGGTGGGAGCGCAGGGGATACGGCGAGGCGGTGACGCGGAAGGCGCTGTACGAGGGCGCCCGGGCCACCGGACTGACCCGCGCGACCCTGCACGCGACCGCCGCCGGGGCGCCCGTCTACCCGCGCATCGGCTTCCGGCCGAACTCGCCCATGGGCTTCTACTGCCTGGGCTGATACGCCGCTCGGGCGGCCCCGGTGGCGCGAGCGGCCGGATCGCGCGTCTCTGGACGAAAGACGTGCGGCCGGAGGGCGAGTGACCATGGAACAGCAGGGAGAGCGCCTCGGGACCCCCCGGGCCGCCGGAATCGCCGGAGTGGTGTTCGCGGTCCTGATGGCCGCGGCGATCGTTCTGGTGCGTCTCGCTCTGCCCGGCGGGGCCGAGGGGCAGGGCGTCGCCGTCGACGGCGGGCAGCGCGACTCCGTGCGGACGGCGCTGGAACTGCTGCCGTTCGCCGGAATCGCCTTCCTGTGGTTCATGGGGGCCCTGCGCGAGCAGGCCGGCGCGGGAGAGTACCCGTTCGTCGCCACCGTGTTCCTGGGCAGCGGTCTGATCTTCGTGGCCACCCTGTTCGGCTGTGGCGCGGCGGCCGGCACGGTACTCGACGAGGGCGAGCAGGACCCGCCCTTCGGCCGCCAGTTCGCGTACACCCTGCTGACCACGTACGCCATGCGGATGGCGGCGGTGTTCGTCATCACGACGTCGACGATCGGCCGGCGGCTCGGCGTGCTGCCGCGCCCGCTCGTGGTCCTCGGCTACCTGGCGGGACTGGTCCTGCTCGTGGTGGGGTCGAGCCTGCCCTGGTCCGAACTGGTCTTCCCGGCGTGGGCGCTGGTCGTCAGCCTGCACATCCTGCGGGGCCTGCGTCCCACGGGCCCACGGCACTCCGCCGGCCCGGCCTGAGCCGAACGCGCCGCTCACTCCAACGGCGTCCTCCGCGTCGCCGCGGTACCTGCGGCACCCGAGGGTGGTCCGAGGGGGCTGCCGATCCACCGGAGAGGACCGATCCCTTGGTACGGATTTCCGTCGACCTGAACCGCTGTCAGGGGTACGCCCAGTGCGCTTTCCTCGCCCCCGGCGTCTTCACCATGCACGGCGAGGAGGCGTTGCTCTACGACCCGGACGCCGACGAGGCGCAGCGCGGCAAGCTGATGCAGGCCGCCGCGGCCTGCCCCGTGCAGGCCATCCTGGTCGACTCGGTGGACGCGCCGGCCGAGGCGGTGTCCGGTGTTCGGTGACGGATCCCTGGAGCGCTTCAAGCGGGAGGGCCGCATCGTCGTCGTGGGCGCCTCGCTCGCGGGCCTGCGCGCCGCGGAGACCCTGCGGGAGAAGGGCTTCACGGGCTCACTGACGATGATCGGCGACGAGCCCCACGAGCCGTACGACCGGCCCCCGCTGTCCAAGCAGGTGCTGCTGGGCAGGGCTGCCGCCGACCGCACCGCGCTGCCCAGGCGCCGCTCCGTCGACGCGACCTGGCGGCTCGGCGTCGCGGCCACCGGCCTGGACATGGCGGCCAGGCGGGTGCGGCTGGCCGACGGCGACGAGGTGCCGTACGACCGGCTGCTGATCGCCACCGGTGTGCGGGCGCGGCCCTGGCCGCGCGAGGCCGAGGCGGAACTCGACGGGGTCTTCGTGCTGCGCACCCGCGACGACGGCGCCGCGCTCGCGCGGCGGCTGGCCGAGGAGCCCGAACGGGTCCTGGTCATCGGGGCCGGGTTCACCGGCTCGGAGATCGCGTCGGCCTGCCGTGAACGCGGCCTCGCCGTCACCGTCGCCGAGCGCGGCTCGGCGCCCCTGGTCGGCGCGCTCGGCGGGGTGGTCGGCTCGGTCGCCGCCGGACTCCAGCGCGAGCACGGTGTGGACCTGCGGTGCGGTGTCATGGTGACCGCTCTGGAGGGCGACGCCTCGGGACGGGTGCGGGCCGCGCGGCTGTCCGACGGCTCCACGGTGGAGACCGACGTGGTGATCGTCTCGCTGGGCGCCCGGCGCAACACCGACTGGCTCGCCGGGTCGGGGCTCGGGGCCGGGCCCCGCGGCATCGCCTGCGACGCCGGCTGCCGCGCCTTCGACTTCCGGGGGATCGTGACCGACGACATCTACGCGGCGGGCGACGTCGCCCGCTGTCCGCACCCCTTGTTCGGCTACCAGTTCCTGTCGCTGGAGCACTGGGGCAACGCGGTGTCCCAGGCCGGGATCGCGGCGCACAACATGCTCAGCGAGAGCACCGACCGCCTCCCCCACATGGAGGTGCCCGCGTTCTGGTCCTCGCAGTTCGGAGTCAACATCAAGTCGGTCGGGGTTCCGTCCCTAGGGACGGAACTCCTCGTCACCCAGGGGTCGCTGGAGGATCACCGGTTCGTCGCCGTCTACGGCTACCAGGGCCGCGTCATCGGCGCGGTCGCCTTCGACCATGCCCGCTGGCTGCCGTTCTACCAGGAGCTGATCGAGCGCACCGCGCCGTTCCCGCCGCAGTTCGCGACGGTCGACCGGCGCTCGGACGGCCAGCGGCCGGTCGCCGCGGACTTCCCCGACCCGTCGGTCCCCACCCACGGTCCCACTGTGACCCTCAGCGGATACTCGCCGGCCGACCGCCGGATGACGTTCACTCCCGCGCACTGACCCGCACGGCCCGAGGACTCGCCATGACACCATCCCCGCTGCACCGGATCCTGGACTTCGCCAACCGGGCGAATCCGTACCCGATCTACGAAGAGCTGCGGAAGACGCCCGTCCACCACGACGACGACGGGCCGTACGTCGTCAGCACCTACTACGAGATCCGCAGTCTCCTGCACGATCCCCGGATCAGTTCCGACGCGCGGAACCTGGCGTCGACCGCCCACGACCCGCTGGCCGAGCCGGCACAGGACGACGGCGCCCTGCCGCCGAGCTTCCTGCGGCTCGACCCGCCCGAGCACGACCGGCTGCGGCGCATGACGAACCGGTCGTTCGGCCCGCCGCGCTGCCCCCGCCGCGTCGACGGGATGCGCGAGGAACTGCACGGCATCGTCTCCGGCCTCATCGACGGCATCGGCGACCCGGGGCGCATCGACCTGGTGGACCAGTTCTCGTACCCGTTCCCGGTAACGGTGATCTGCCGGCTGCTCGGGGTGCCGCGCGAGGACGAGGCGCGCTTCCACACCTGGGCGGACACCATCGCCGCGAGCCTGGACCCGGATCCGGACGCGGATCCCGCCGAGCGGGGCAAGGGCGCGCACGACGCCCGTATGCAGCTGGGCATGTATCTGGCCGGTCTGATCGAGGAGCGGCGCAGGAACCCAGGGGACGACATGCTGTCCGAGCTGGCCACCGCCAAGGGCCCGGACGGCACGATGACCACGATGGAACTGCTCAGCACCGCGGCGCTGCTGCTGATCGCGGGACACGAGACCACCGTCAACCTCGTCACCAACGGCATGCTGACCCTGCTGCGCAATCCCGACGTCCTGCGGCGGCTGCGCGAGGACCCCCGGCTGGCCGTGCCCGTCGTCGAGGAACTGCTGCGCTTCGAGCCGCCGGTGCAGCTGGTGCCGCAGCGCACCACCCTCGCCGACGTCGAGGTCCGCGGCGTCACCATCCCCAAGGGCGCCTCCCTCTGGCTGGTCCTGGCGTCCGGCAACCGCGACCCGCAGCGTTTCGAGAACCCGGACCGCTTCGACCCGGACCGGGGGGACATCCAGCACCTGGGACTGGGCAGCGGCATCCACAGCTGCTTCGGCGCGCCGCTCGCCCGGCTGGAGGCGCAGCTCGCCCTGTCGGAGCTGGCCCGCAGGCTGGAGAACCCCCGACTGGTGGAGGACCCTCCGCCGTACCGGCAGAACGCCGTGCTGCGCGGACCACGGCATCTGCACATCGCCTGCGACGGGATCCGCCCCTGAGCGGGGCCCCTATGCTCAAAGGACGAGGTCCGCCGATGCCCGAGGCGGCATCGCTTCCGGCATGGTGATCGACTGCTCCGCGAGTGAGCGGGAAGTGGTCTGATGACGACGACCGCCGGTACCGTCCGGCGGCGTGGCGGGAGGGGACGAGTGGTGGCGGTGGTCAGGGAGTGGGCGCACAGACGTCAGGCCTGGGCGGCCAGGGCCGCGCTGCTGTGTGCCGCCGCGGCGTTGTTGCTGCCGCTGGTGGAGGGGGGCCTCGGCGGTCTGGTGCTGCTCGTCGTGGGCGTCGCGGGTCTGGCCGTCACCGGCGCCGCGCTGTGGTGGACGCTGTCGCGCCGGGGCGTCCTGCGGATGGCCGCCGCGACGCTGGCCCTGGTCACGCCCGCCGCGGTCGTCACCCTCTTCGCGCAGGCGAACCTGTGGTGGGTGGTGATCCTGTCCGCGCTGCTGTGGTCGGCGGCCGTGTGGAGCGGCCGGTACGCGCTGCGCACCACGGGGCTTCGGTCCAGCCGCGCCAAGGAGTACCGCACGCCGGCCCCGCAGCGGCCCGTGCTGTTGCTCAACCCGCGTTCCGGCGGCGGGAAGGTGGAGCGGTTCGGGCTGCGGGAGAAGGCCGAACGGCTCGGTGCGCGGGTGATCCTGCTCGACCCGGAGCAGCGGCAGGACGTGGTCGCCCTGGCCCGGGAGGCGGTCGCGGACGGCGCCGACCTCCTCGGCGTCGGCGGCGGCGACGGCACCCAGGCCCTGGTGGCGGCGGTGGCCGCCGAGCACAGGCTGCCGTTCATGGTCATCTCCGCCGGTACCCGCAACCACTTCGCGATGGATCTGGGCCTGGACCGCGACGAGCCCGCCGCCTGTCTGGACGCGCTCAATGACGGCGTCGAAGTCCACGTGGACCTGTGCTTCGCGGGTGACCGGCCGTTCGTCAACAACGCCTCGTTCGGGGTCTACGGGACGGTCGTGCAGAGCCCCGGTTACCGCGACGACAAGGTGGGCACGGCGCTGCAACTGCTGCCCGACCTCCTGTCCCGGCAGCGGGGGCCGCGCCTGACGGCGACCGTCGGCCGCAGCACGATCACCGATCCGCAGGCCGTCCTGGTCAGCAACAACCCCTACCGCCTGGACGACCCGTTCGGCTTCGGCCGGCGCGCGCGGCTGGACTCGGGGCGGCTCGGAGTCGTCACCGTGAAGGTCGACAGCGCGGTCGACGCCGCGGAGCTGATCCTGGATCCGCGCGGGCTGAGTACGACGACCTCCCACGAGGTGGTCATCGACGCGGACGCGCCCGAGGTGGAGGCCGGTCTCGACGGCGAGGCCCTGGTCCTGCCCACCCCGGTCCGCTGCCGTGTCGAACGCCGCGCGCTGCGCGTCCGCGTGCCCCGCGAACGGCCCGGCGTCCCCGAGCTGCCGCCCCGGCTGGACTGGCGCCGGCTGCGGAAGCTGGCGGCCGCGGTGGGCCGTACGGCCGTGCCGGTCCGGTACCGCGCCGAGGGGTGGGACCGGCGGTGAGCCCCGGCTCGCGGGGCCGCCTGGCCGGCCGTTCGGGGTTCCGGTGAACCAAGCCCCGGTGTCGGCCGTGTTCCTGGACGTCCGACCGGGCCGGTGGCCCGGAGACCGGCGAGAGGAGCGGTACGTCCCGTGCCCACCGACCACGCCTGCCGTGCGGCCGCCGAGCAGGCCGCCCGCTGCCTCATCCCCGTGCGCGCGGTGCTGGTGCCCGCCGACGACGGCGAGCCGCCTCCCGCCGAGGTCATGCCCGTGGTGCTGCGGAACTACCTGGGCGCGAACGCGCGGCCGCCCGCACCGAGGGCGTCGGCAGGCAGGCGTCCGGCGCCGGTGGGCCTCGCCACGGGCGCCGTCGTCGTACGGCTGTGCCTCGACGGTCTCGCCGCGGACACGGCCGGCGCGTTGACGGCGTGGCACGCGGACCTCGGCCGTCGGCTGCGGGAGCTGCTGACCGGTCCGGGTTCGACCGGGCGGCAGGCCGATGCCTGGCAGCCCCTCATGGATCTGCAGCACCGTGCTCACGAGGTGCTGACCGTCATGGCCGACCCCGGCCGGGACGGTCGGGCGGGACCGCGGTCGGTGGCCGCCCGGTTCGACCTGCTGGAGGACGCCGTGTCCGGTGTGCTGCGGCGGATGGCCGTACCGTCCGGCACCGCTGCCGAGTGCGCGGGCGCGCTCGCGGGCGCGGCCGGGTCGTTGTTCGGGCTGGCCCGGGACGCGGGCGCGGAGGGCGGGCGGTACTGACCGGCTCAGCCGAGGGTGAGGGTGGCGGCGACCGGCAGATGGTCGCTGCCGGTCGCGGGCAGCGTGCGGATGCCGGTGACGGTCGCCGAGCGGGCCATCACCTGGTCGATCCGGGCCACCGGGAACGCGGCGGGGAAACTGAGGGCGAAGCCCCGCTGCGGCATGTTCATGCGTGAGGTCAGCGGGGACAGCCCGCGGTCGTCGACCGTGCCGTTGAGGTCGCCCAGCAGGACGACGGTCCGCTGTTCTTCGGCGGCGACGGCCCGGCCCAGCAGCGCGGCGCTCTCGTCACGCCGGGCGGACGCGAGGCCGGTCGCGCGGACCCGGACCGAGGGCAGGTGCGCGACGTGGACCGCGATGTCGGCGCGCGGGGTGTGCACCACGGTCCGCAGGCCGCGGTCCCACGGCTCCACGATCGCGGCCGGTTTGATGTCCAGCGGGCGTACACCGCTGATCGGATGCCTGGACCACAGTCCGACGGTGCCCTGGACCGCGTGGTACGGGTATCGCGGCGCGAGCGCCTTCTCGTAGTGCGGCAGCGCCTCGGGCAGCAGTTCCTGCAGCGCGATGAGGTCGGGCCCGGCGTCGGCGAGGGCGCGGGCCGTGCCCTCCGGGTCGGGGTTCTCGTCGCTGACGTTGTGCTGGACGACGACCAGGTCGTGCGGGCCGGGCCGCGCCGCGGGCGGGATCAGGCCGCCGAAGAGGTGCGTCCAGGCCGCGACCGGCAGAAGGACGGCCAGCAGGGCGAGGGCGGACCGGCGCAGCAACGCCAGGACGAACAGCAGGACGACGAGCAGGCCGAGCCACGGCAGGAAGGACTCCAGCAGACTGCCCAGTCGGCCCATCCGGTTGGGCACCGCCCGGTGGCAGGCCAGCAGCGCGGCCGTCAGCACCGAGAGCGCGGCGAGCACCCGGCCCGGCCGTCGGCGCCACTCCCACCGGGGCCGCGGCGCCGGGTGGCCGGTCGCTGCTCCCGGATCCATCGAGGTGGTCATCGGACCGGCTCGCGCACCATGAACGCGTCGACCGGATCCTCGCTCTCGAGCGTGAAACCGTGCCGTTCGTACAGCCGTCGGGCCGGGCTGCCCCGCAACACGTTCAGCCGGACGGGGACACCGCCGCGGTCGCACCGCTCCAGGAGAGCGCGCAGCACGGCCGTACCGATACCGCAGCCCTGGAGGCGCGGCGCCAGGTAGAAGTGCTCCAGCCAGTGGGCGTCCTCCGCCGGGCGCAGTGCCACGCTGCCGGAGAAGGCGCCGCCGACCTCGATCACCCAGGTGTGGGCCGGGTCGAAGCCGTCACGCAGCCTTCGGCGCACCCGCCGCGCGTCGTACCGCCCGAGCCGTTCCAGATCGGCTCGCAGCACGGTCGCGCGCAGTTCGGCCACGGCGTCGACGTCCGACGCCGACGCCGGCCGTATGTCCCAGTGCGCCATGACGGGGTCAGCGGAGGAAGGTGGTGCGCATGTGCTCGTCGATGCGCTTGGTCCAGGCGTCCTGGTCCAGCTCCGCGTAGTCGAACAGGTGCGGGCCGGACGAACCGGTGATCAGGTCCAGCGAGTCGGGACGGGCCACGAACACCGACTCCAGCTGGCCGGCCCGGCCGTAGTGCTGCGGGAACCAGGTCTCGATCTCCTGCCAGTAGCCGACCTTCGAGTTCTGCCCGCCCCTCGGCGTGCCCAGCTTCACCTCGGCCTCGTCGAAGCGGAAGCCCAGGTCGGCGTAGGCCTGGAGGATCGCGTCCTGCGCGGGCAGCGCGTGCACCTGGAACTCGTCGAAGTCGCCCTTGTCGACGGACTTGTCGATGGCCAGTTCGGTGCGCACCGCCACCCGCGCGCCCCGCAGCGACCGGCCGCCCAGCACATGGGTGAGCGGCATCTCCCACGGCAGCTGGATGGCGATCCGCTCGGTGCGGTGCTCGCCCGCGTGCAGAGTCAGCGGGCCGTCGACGGCCGCCGAGACGATCGTCAGCGGGTTCTCCCAGCCGGTCTCGGTCTGCTCGCGGTCCTCCGCGCGCGTCACCACGTCCAGCCGCAGCCGCTCCACCTCGACGTCCGCACCCCCGCCGCGCAGGTGGACGGTCGCCTCCAGCACGTCCCCCGGACGTACGACGGCGGTGCCGAGCACGGTGTCCACCTCGGGGGCGTTGATGCCGAGCGAACTCAGGAACTTGCGGAATGCCATGACGGGTTCCCCTCCCCGGACGATCACGACGATCTTCTCCGGGGCACCCTACGCTCGGCCGGGACGAAGATCGAGGCTGGGGCGGCCCCGAAAGTGATCCGCCGTGCGGCCGACCGCTCAGGGGAAGTACGACTGGAGCGTGCCCCGGCGCCGGATGTCGAGGGTGGCGCAGTGGAACGAGCCGCCGAACGCCGCGTAGTGCAGCAGGTCGCAGGGGATCGGCTCGAAGCCCCATTTCTCCAGCGCGCGCAGCATGCCGGTGTGATGCCGCTCCGCGATGACCCGCGTTTCGTCGATCATGAGCACGTTCATGCTGAGCCACCGGCCGCACATGGAGGTGACCTTGAGCAGGCGGTCCTTGATGGGCTCCGGCTCCGGGGCGACCAGGACGTCCCACGAGTCCAGGATCCCGGGCAGGCGGTCGGCGTCCACGTACTCCGGGTTGATCAGCACCTTGCCGGGGGCGAGCGGCACGAACGTCGTGTCGATGTGCATGGGTGTGCGGCAGCGGCTGTCGATCTGGTGGATGCGGTAGGCGGGCCCGAGATGGCGGCGCAGCCACTCGATGCCCATCCGGTTGGTGACGTTGCTCCGCGTGACGAACAGATCGCGTCCCGCCCGTACGAAGTCCGCCGCGTCGAACACCGGCTCGAACTCGGTGAGGATGTAGCGCATCGGCTCGCCGTCCCGGGGGATGCGGAACCCCTCCTCGAACAGCGCGTCGGTCAGCTGCGGCTTCGGCGCCGACGTCCAGCGCGCCCCGCGCCGGAAGTAGTCCTTGAGGATCGGGCGGTACGAGTGGGTCTCGAAGTACCGGCACGGCCAGGCCATCGGGGTCTCGATGATCTCGTCGCCGATCACGAGCATGCTGTCGCGCGGGCAGGTGTTGCAGAAGCCGCGCGACGACCAGTCGGGCGTGCTGAAACGCTGCCGGTGGTCGACGGGGTCCGGGCGCCTGACGGTGACGCCTAGCGACCGCAGCAGGGCGATGAACTGGTCCAGCTCCTCCTGGGCGCGTTCGATCATCGCGCGCGGGTACCGGCGGCCGGCGGCGAGCCCCTGCACGCGGGCCGCCCACGGCGGCATGTTGCAGGCGACGACCGGATGGCTGGAGGGGATGGTCGCGCCGTCGAGACGGCCGACGACGATCTCCTCCAGCGGGTCCCACTCGTTGTGGGAGTTGACCGGTGAGACCAGCGGCTCGACGAGGTCGGCGGTCGTGACCGAGGGCGCCGCCATCACACGCGCCCTTCGGTCCGGGCGTGGGCACCGCAGATCGCCGCCACCACCGCCGTCGCCGTCGCTGTCGCTGTCGCTGTCGCCGTCAGAACGCCGGAACTCCGTACCAGTGCCATGCCCAACCGCCCCAGATCACACGAAATCATGATTGAGTGTAATCACTACTTCACGCAGAGTGAAGCACCGTCAGGTGAAACCTCCCTCGTCGGAAGGGAGGAGGGGCCCCAGCGGGCCGAGGTCGAGGTTGAGGTCTTCGAGAGTGAGGCCGTAGCGGTCGCACAGTTCGGTCATCCGGTCGTGGAGAAGCATCAGGGTCAGGCCCAGCCGCTCCTCCTGTTCCTCGGTCAGGTCGCCCTGGTCGACCCGGTGGAGGGCCTGCCGTTCCATCAACTGGCGCAGCAGCTCGACGAGGGTGAGGACCAGTCTGACGAGGTCCCGTTCCACCGTGTCGGGGTCGGCGTGCAGCCGTCGCAGGGCGGGCTGGCCGGCGGCCGGCGGCGTGATGTCGTCCGGCCGGGCGGGCAGCAGCGAGAACGCGCGGTTCGCGGCCTCGGTCACCTGCCGCAGCCGGTCGGCGCGCGGACGGTCAGCCGGACTCGTCATGGCCGCCTTCGTCGAGTTCCGGGGACGCCCGGGGAGGCAGGACCGGCGCCCACTGCTCCGCCAGCTGAGCCCGGACGGAGACCAGCACCGCGCGCAGCGAGATCCGCACCAGGTCGATGTCGGCGATCGACAGCACGACGTCGCCGGTGATCACCACCCCGCCGCTGAGCAGCCGGTCGAGGAGATCGATCAGCGCGACCTGCCGCCCGCTGATCGGGCGGTCGTCGTCACGGTGGGCCGGGTGCTCCGTCATCACCGCCGCGCTCCCTCCGGCAGCGTGGTGAAGGAGTACGGCGCCCAGGGGCCGGTGACCTCCACCCGTACGCCGGGCAGGCCGTCGGCAGCGTGCCGCATCCGTTCGCGGAACTCCTCGGCGAGCCGGCGCGGGACGAGATAGGCGTCGTTGGCGACGTTCCGGCCGGGCCCCTCGGCCAGGTCGCCCTGCTGCGGACGGTGCCGGGCGCGGTCCACCGCCAGTCCGCGGGCCTGCTCCTCCGTCCGCCGCACGGCGTCCTCGGCGGCCCGCCACACGTCCTCGCGGCTTTGGTACTGCTGCCTGCGGCGCCGCAGGTACGCGCGTCCGGAGTCCGGCTCGTCGGCGGATCCGCCGGGGGGGCCGTGGCCGCCGGGCGCCGGCGACGGGGCGGCCTGGGCGGGCGCGGCCTCGGCGTACACCTTCACGCCCCATTCGAGGTGCCCTTCCAGCCGGTCCAGCAGCGCGGTGAAGGTCTGCTCCCGGTCGCTCAGCATCTCCTCGACGCGGGCGTCGTCGCGGTACACGGTGGCCAGCCGCAGCGGGAGGACCGTGGTGTGCGCGGCCAGCGTGTCGACGACGAGGTGGTGCGCCCGGGCCGTCGCCTCGAGCCAGTCCAGGTCCTCCAGGCGCGATCTCAGGGCGGCCTCGGAGAACTCGTCGCCGGGCACCGTGCTGACGGCGCCGGCCACCGCACGGGCGTCGACCACCGTCACCGGCGCCCCGGCCACCCCGCGGACCCCGGCCAGTGCCGTACGCGCCGACGCCGTGGCCGAGGCGGGGACGACGGCGTAGACGTAGCTCAGCTGACCGCTCACGGCTCTCGGTCCCGCCCCTCTTCGGCGCTCCGCTTGCGCCGGGGGCGCCGCGGCTCGGCGCCGGGCTCCCGCTCCGCATCACGGGAGCGGCGGGTGCCGCTCGATCCGCGCGGCGGCAGCTCGGCCCGGGTATCCGACTCCTCGACGCGTTTGCGCAGCTGCCTGACCTCGGCGCGCAGCTGCTCGTTCTGCTCCTCGAGGCTGTTCCGCTCCTCGATGGTGGGCCGGTTGTCCGCGCGTGAGGACAGCGCGGGGTCGTGCTCCCACCAGTCGATGCCGATCTCCTTGGCCTTGTCCACCGAGGCCACGAGGAGGCGGAGTTTGATGGTCAGCAGCTCGATGTCGAGCAGGTTGACCTTGATGTCGCCGACGATCACGATGCCCTTGTCGAGCACCCGTTCAAGGATGTCGGCGAGGTTCGCGCCGGAGCCGGACTGCTGGCCGTACGGTGCGAGGGACCGGGAGGGCGGGAAGCCGGCGGAGTCGGGCTGGGTCACGACTCACTCGGCCTGTCGTCGCGAAGGTCGTCCCGGTCCCGGTCGTCGTCTTCTTCGTCTTCCTCTTCCTCGTCCTCCTCGTCCCAGTCGTCCTCCTCGTCGGACGCGTAGTCCTTGTCGGAGGCGGCCGACCGCTCCTCGCCCTCGTCGTCGTACTCCTCCTCTTCGTCCTCTTCGTCCTCGTCCCGCTCCTCAGGTTCCTCCTCCTCGTCCCGCCCCTCGGGCTCCTCTTCCTCCTCTTCCTCCTCGTCCCGCCCCTCAGGCTCCTCTTCCTTCCCTTCACCCTCGTCCCGCCCCTCGGGCTTCTCCTCCGCTTCCTTCCGTTCCTCCTCTTCGACCTCCTCGGGTGTGCGCACGACCTCGCCTTCGCGGATCTCGCCGCGCCAGCCCCCGGTGGCCTCGCCGCGCATCATCACGAAGGTGCGGTAGAGCTTCAGATCGAGGCGTGTGCGGCGGCCCTGGGCCCGTACCAGGCCGCCGATCCGCTCGACAGGTCCCTTGGGGTAGTACCGCAGGACGAGGAGCACCTTGGTGAGGTTCTCGCCGATCGGGTGGAAGGTGACGACGCCCTTGGTGGTGGCCTTCTGGCCCTCCGACGTCCAGGCGATCCGCTCGTCGGGCACCTGCTCGGTGATCGTGCCCCGCCAGTCGCGTTTCGCCTTGGCGACCTTCACATGCCACTGCGTGGTGGTGTCGTCCGTCTGCTCCACCCCGACCACGCCCTTGGCGAACCGTCCGAACTCCTGGAACTGCGTCCACTGGTCGTACGCCTCGCGCACGGGGACACCCACGTCGATGTCCTCGATGATGGTCAGGCCCTTCCCCGCCGCGTCCGGGGTCCTGTCCCCCGCCCCGCCGCCCTTGAGGCCTTCGAGACCCTGGCGTCCGACGTCCTTGGCCTTGTCCACCACGGCGTCCTTGGCGTGGACGGCGGTGCTCTTGGCGAGCGAGGTCAGCACTCCCCCTTTGGACGGCATGTGGCCCTGGAGCAGCTTGCCGCCGCCCCGGGCCGCCGCGCCGACCAGCCCTCGCGGGCCGATGTGCGCCTCGCCCAGCCGGCGTGCGCCCTCCCCCATCCGGCGGCCCACACCCTCCAGCATCAGCTGGACCCGGGCCTCGACGTAGCTCTGCAGTTCCTCCTTCAGCCGGTCCGTGCCCTGCGGCTGCTGCCGCGCCTTGCCACCTGCCTTGTCCGGCTTGCCCGCCGCCGAGCCGCGTCCCTTCATGGCCTGCTCAGCCATCGTCCGGCCTCCTCGACTTTGAGGTGCCGCGGCGCGGACGGCTGCGGGCGGAAGACGCCTTCTTCGTGCCGTCGTCACCCTCGTCAGTCCCCTCGGTCTCGTCGGTACCGCCGGTCTCCTCGGTGTCGGCAGCCTCCTCGGCCTCCTCGGCCTCGTCCTCGGCCTCTTCCTCGTCGGTGTCCTGGTCCTCTGCCGCGTGTGCCTTGTCCCGCAGTCCGGTCGTGCGTGCGTGCAGGGCGTCGGCCAGGTTGTCGGCCTTCGCCGTCAGCACCGAGGTCGCCGCCGCCTTCCCCGCGCCCGCCAGTTCCGTCCGCACCTGCTTGGTGAGGGTGTCGACGAAGGGGGAATCCTGGAGCATCTTGCCGACCTGCGCCGGATTGATCCGCGAGCCTGCCAGCATCGAGCCCAGGCCGATCGCGAGCTTGCCCTTCTTCGTCCGGCCCAGCACATAGCCACCCAGGAGGGCCGCGCCGATCTTGGCGTTCTTCATGACCTTCTTCTTTCCTCGCCTCGCGGACCGCGGTTCGCGGGTACGTGCGTCACGGCCCTCACTGCCCGCCACGTTGCAGGTGGTAGGCCCTGATCTCCTGCAGGCGGTCCAGCAGCGCCTGCTCCTGCACCGCGAACTCCTCCTCGTCCAACCCGCCCTCCTCCCGCGCCCGCTCCAGGTTTATGAGGGCCTCCTGGACGGGGGCCGGGTCGTAGTACTCGTCCTCGGCTGCCTTGACCACCTTGTCGAGCACCCAGCCGATGCCCCTCACGGGGGCGAACGGCAGCAGGAACACCTCTCCGACCAGTCCCATATCGCCTCCTCGTGCCGTCCGGGTGCCGTTCGGTGCCCGGCTCAGACGAAGCTGTACGGCGGCAGCGGCCCCCGCAGCCGGATCTCCACGCCCTCGCCGTAGCGCTCGGCCAGGTCGCGGCAGGCCTGGCTGAACTCCTCCGCCTGTTCGTCGTCGACCAGGAAGGAGGCGTTCACGAAGTACTGCTTGGACGGCGGCGAGACCTTCTCCGACAGCGCGAGGGGCCGCAGTGCGGCCAGGACCTCCTCGGCCAGGGCCTCGTCGCGGGCCTGCAGGCCCTGGGCCACCAGCTCCCCGAGGGCCAGCCGGTCGTCGTAGGTCCCGCTGCCGTCGCGGGTGCGCTCGTTCAGCTCCCGGGCCTGGGCGTTCTCCTCCAGGACGGCACGCAGCGCGGCGTCCTCGTCCTCAAGGCCCTTGACGTTGAACTCCGCCCGCCCGGTGAGCTCGTCCAGCCGCTGCGCCAAGGCGTCGGCCCGCTCCTCCAGCAGGGCGCTCACGGCGTCCTCGCTCTGGGCGACGAACCCGAAACCCAGGGGCAGGACGGGGCCGTCGGCCCACAGGCGTTCCGCGACACCGTGGTGCGCCATCAGGTCGTGGCGACCGACCGAAAGGGACTCGCCCGCCTCGCTGACGACGGCGCACACGGGGTCGCCACGGATGACACGGAGTTCGGCGGGCGGCTCGCCCACGCCCTCGGCACCGTCCAGTCGCAGCGGGTGCGATGCCTTGGTGATCGCGTACACGTACACGGCCATCGCCCGCTCACTCCTCCTCGTCCCGCGCGGGACGGCGCTCCTTCGCGGGGCGGCGGCCGGAGCCGCGCTCCTCGGGCTCCTTCTCGTGCCGCCCCTTGGTGAGCGACTCGGTGACCGCCTCGACGGCGCCGGTCAGCGCCCCCTTGCTCTTGCCGCGGGCCCCTCCCTCGACGGTGCCCTCCACGACATCGGTCAGCTGAGCCGGAGCCTTGCGGCCCGCCTCGAGGTCGAGCCGGTTGCATGCCTCGGCGAAGCGCAGATAGGTGTCGACGCTGGCGACGACGACCCGTGCGTCGATCTTCGCGATCTCGATACCCACCAGGGACACCCGCACGAAGGCGTCGATCACCAGGCCCCGGTCGAGGACGAGTTCGAGCACGTCGTAGAGATTTCCCCCGCCGCCGCCACCCGCGGCTCCGGCAACACCACTGTTGCCCTGGGGCATCACAGTCACGGTGTCTTCCCTTCCAGCGAAGGGGTGAACCGATCTAACGCCGCCCGTCCGTCCGGTCGATCTGCGAACGCGTGTAACGGCGTCCGCGCTCGTATGCCAGCAGCTGTCCGGCGGGGTCCAGTTCCACTCGGTAGCTGGCCATCACGCTGGTCGTCGCGGGAATGCGTTCCAGCTCCACGACCTCTACGTCGGCTTCCCAGCCCCGCTCGGTCGGCTTCAGCGACGAGACGGACTCCGGTGCCCTGCCCAACAACTCGCTGAGCTGGGCGATCGCACTGCGCATCGCCTCCGGGGCGGACACGCGTTCCTCGGCGGACTCATGCTGTGACGGGGGACGAGCCTTGTTCGGCTCACGGTCGCTCGTGATCATTCACCTTCTCGGTCGTACTCCCATCATCGACCCTCGCCTGTGACCCACGCCACTCCTGCACCGCGCGATGTCCGAGGAGGAGCCCGGTCGCCCGGCGGTGCCGACCCGGTCGCGGGCCTGGCGCGGGGCGGCGACGCTGGGACGGCACGGGCGGGCAGGCGCCGCGCCCCGGTTTCGCACCCGGTGATCCGCCCGGGCCTGGGTACCCGCTGCGCGCCCCCCGCGCGGGGCGGTACCAGCGGTGAAGACGACATGAGCCCAAGGAGCAGGACGTATGAGCGAGGCCAATCCCCTGAAGCGGGTAGCCCACAAGGTCGCCGACAGCTTGCAGGGCGACGGCGGACCGGCCGAAGGGATCCCCGGCAAGCCGGGGGCCGAGTCGCCGTCGGTCGCCGAACCGACCGAGCCGAGGGAGCCGCTGCCGCCCAAACCCGACCAGAGCGGCCCGGAGACCGTGTCGCCGACCGGTCAGCCCACCGGCGCCGACCAGGCCCGGATGGCCCAGTCCGGCGCCTATCTCACGACCGCCCAGGGCGCCCGGTTGTACGACACGGACCACTCGCTCAAGGCGGGACCGCGCGGACCGGTGCTGCTGCAGGACCATCACCTGCGCGAGAAGGTGATGCACTTCGACCACGAGCGGATCCCGGAGCGCGTGGTGCACGCCCGGGGCGCGGCGGCGCACGGGGTGTTCCAGAGCTACGGCACGGCGGCCTCCGTGTCCAAGGCCGCGTTCCTCGCGAAGGACGTGGAGACGCCGGTGTTCGTACGTTTCTCCACGGTGCTGGGGTCGCGCGGGTCGGCCGACACCGTGCGCGACACCCGGGGTTTCGCGACGAAGTTCTACACCAGCGAGGGCGTCTTCGACCTGGTCGGGAACAACATCCCGGTCTTCTTCATCCAGGACGCGATCAAGTTCCCGGACGTCATCCACGCCGGGAAGCCGCATCCGGACCGGGAGATCCCGCAGGCGCAGAGCGCGCACGACACCTTCTGGGACTTCGTCAGCCTGCACACCGAGGCCACCCACCACACCCTGTGGAACATGTCCGACCGGGGCATCCCGCGCTCGTTCCGGATGATGGAGGGCTTCGGCGTCCACACGTTCCGGCTGGTGGCCGCGGACGGCGGCACCACGCTGGTGAAGTTCCACTGGAAGCCGAAGCTCGGGGTGCACTCCCAGGTGTGGGAGGAGGCGCAGATCACGAGCGGGGTGGACCCGGACTTCCACCGGCGGGACCTGGCCGACGCCATCGAGGCGGGCGCCTATCCGCAGTGGGAGCTGGGCATCCAGACGTTCCCCGACACCCCGGAGCAGACCTTCGAGGGCATCGACCTGCTGGACCCGACGAACATCGTCCCCGAGGAGCTGGCGCCGGTGCAGCCGGTCGGGCTGCTCACCCTGAACCGCAATCCGTCGAACTTCTTCGCGGAGACCGAGCAGGTCGCCTTCCACGTCGGCCATCTGGTGCCCGGGATCGACATCACCGACGACCCGCTGCTCGCGGGCCGGCTGTTCTCCTACCTGGACACGCAGATCACCCGGCTGGGCGGCCCCAACTTCCCGCAGCTGCCGATCAACCGTACGCACGCGCCGGTCAACGACATGCAGCGGGACGGCATGCACCAGACGGCGGTCCACCGGGGCGCCGCCCCCTACCGGCCGAACTCGCTCGACGGCGGGTGTCCCTTCCTGGCCGGCGCGGACACCGGGGCGTACATCGAGACGCCGGTGCGGGTGCCGGAGTCGACGAAGGTGCGGGAGGCGCCGGAGTCGTTCGCGGACCACTTCAGCCAGCCCCGCCGGTTCTGGCTGAGCATGTCGCCGGTGGAACGGGAGCACATCATCGGCGCGTACGTCTTCGAGCTCGGCAAGTGCTACGAGCAGGCCGTCAAGGAGCGGCAGCTGCAGGTGCTCGCCAACATCGACCCGGAGCTGTGCGAGCAGGTCGCCCAGGGGCTCGGCCTGCCGGCCCCGTCGCCGACCGTGCCGCTCGCCGACGTCGCGCCCAGCCCGGCGCTGTCCCAGGTGGGTGACACGTGGCCGGTCGACGGGCGGATCGTCGGCATCGTCGCCGGCGCGGACGGCGACCTGGAGGGGGTGCGCGCGGTGCGCGAGGCGGTGCTGGAATCGGGCATGGTGCCGCTGGTCGTCGCGCCGGTCGGCGGCACCCTCGCGGCCGGCGACGGCGCGGTGACGGTGCAGCGCACGTATGTCACCGCGCGCTCGGTGGAGTTCGACGCCTTGCTGCTGGCCGGCGCCCCCGCGGTGGGCAGCGACGCGTACACCGCCCGTGACGCGAAGTCGACGCCCACCGCCGCGGAGCGGGCGACGTGCGACCCCCGGGTCCGGCTGCTGCTGGCGGAGGCGTTCCGGCACGGGAAGGCCATCGGCGCCTGGGCGGACGGCAAGGCCGCCCTCGACGCGGCGGGCGTGCCCACGGACGCGCCGGGCGTGGTCCTCGCCGACTCCCCCACCGCCGCGCTGGAGCAGGTCACCCGGCTGCTGGGCGCGCACCGGGTGTGGGAGCGGTTCTCGACGCCGGCCTGACGGGCGCTCCAGCCAAGAGGGCCGAGAGGGCCGGGAGCACAGGGCGCGGGCTGAGAGGATGGCACGGTTGATCATCGAAGGGGGACCCCGCCATGACCGTGCTCGTCCTGTCCGCCGTCCTGCTGCTCGCGATCGGGGGCTGCGCGTGTGTGGTGTGGGCGGAGCGCGGCGGCCCCCGCTGGGCACGTGTGGTGGCCCGGCTGACGGTGGGAGCGGGTGAACTGCTGAGCAAGGCGGGGCGTTCGGGCGGCAGCCGGAGCAACGGCTCGGACGACTGAGCGGTCCGCCACGCCCCCGGCACGCGGCCGTCCCCGGCGGGGACGACGCGGGCCGGGGGCGACGCGGGTCAGCCGGGCGACGCGGGTCAGCCGGGCGACGCTCCCGCGCCGCCGTTCGCGCTCAGCGCCGGCTCGTCCCTGCGGCGGGGCGGCAGATGCCGGTCCAAGGGCCCGCCATGGGCGCGCGTCAGCTCGCGCAGGGCACGGTCCAGCACACATTCCAGCAGTAACGGCGGGGTGAGGGTGCCGCTGCCGTCCGGTGGGACGAGCCAGTGCAGCGCGCCCCAGCGACAGTGCGGGGCGGGCGCGGCGATCCAGCCGCCCTCGGTCACGTACCGGACGTCGTGGCCGGCCCAGAGGGCCGCGGGCTCGGGCGGCACCAGGAATCCGACCCGATGGCCCCGGGCGTCGAGCAGGACCGGGCCGGGAGCTACCCCGGGCAGGGCTTCGAGCAGGTCGGCGGCGTACAGTCCCAGGCGTTCCGGAACGGTCAGTACGTCCCACTGCCGCCCGGCGGCCAGCAGATGGATCCCGGTGACGCCGTGCTGCCAGTCGTCCCGGCAGGCACGCGGGTCCTTCGCCGCGGCGGCCAGCCAATCCAGCGCCCTCGTCCACTCTGACAGCACGATCGCCAACCTCCCGTAGACAGCAGGATGAACACGTCGGGCGGCACTTCCGCGACGCCCGGACATGCCGACGGCGGAGTGCGACTCGTGCCGTAGTCCAGCCGAACGCGCCGCTGGAAGGCCATATGCGTGAAGTCCTGTTCGCCGGATTCAGCGAGCGCGGGCGCGCGGAGCGGAACGGCGTCCGCTGTCACGCGCCCCCGCGTACCGCCTCACAACACCGGTACGCGGTCGTCAGCCGACCTCCGTGCCGCCCCGCGCGGGCGAGCGGCGGGCGAAGCCCAGTACGGCGAGCAGGGTGGTCGGCTGCCGGGTGGACAGGTACAGGTACGGCGCGGCGCAGTCCGGGTCGTCGATCTCGATGCGCAGGGCCGTCGGGACGTAGCCGCGCAGCAGCATCAGCGCGCGTACGTCGGCCCGCCGGGTGCGCCACAGGAACGCCTCCTCGGCGTCCAGGATCTCGGCCAGGCCGAGCGAGCTGAGGGGGAAGCGCAGCGAGCCCGCGACGAGGTGTCCGCCCGTCACGACGATGCGGACGGCGCCGTAGACGCGCAGTGCCAGTGCCGCCAGGGCCGTCACCGTGACACATCCGCCGGCGGCGGTCACCGCGCCGAAGGGCAGCAGGACGGCGGCGGCCATCACACCCAGCATCGCGGCGAACCAGAACCACGACCTCGGGACGCCGAGACGTTCTTCGTACAGACGCATGCGCCCACCTTGTCAGCTCCGTCAGGCGGGCTGTTCACCGCCCACCGCGTCAGACGAGTGAGGACGCCACTACGCTGGGTGTCGGGCCCCGGCGAGGGCGCACCGTCCGTGTGCGTGCGGGCCGGGCGGCGTACGCACAGTTCGGGAGGCACCCCATGGACTACTACGACCTCGGCACTCACTCCCGTCCGGTGACGACCGCGTCCGCCGAGGCCCGGCTCTGGTTCGACCGCGGCCTGGCCTGGACGTACGGCTTCCACCACGAGGAGGCCGTCCGCTGCTACGAGACGGCCGCCGCGGCCGACCCCGACTGCGCCATGGCGTACTGGGGCATCGCCTACGCGCTCGGCCCCAACTACAACAAGCCGTGGGAGTTCTTCGACGATCAGGAACTGCCCCGAACGGTAGAGCGCGCCCATGCCGCCGTGGAGCGGGCGCACGAGAAGGCGGCCGGCGCCACGCCCGTCGAGCGTGCGCTGATCGGCGCGCTGCGCGCCCGCTATCCGCAGTCCCGGCCGGTCGAGGACTGCTCGGTGTGGAACACGCCGTACGCCGACGCCATGCGCGCCGTCTACGAGCTAGCCCCCGACGATCTGGACGTCGTCACCCTGTACGCCGACGCCCTGATGAACCTGACCCCCTGGCAACTGTGGGACCTGCGCACCGGCGAGCAGGCCGAGGGCGCGCGCACACTGGAGGCCAAGGCCGTGCTCGACCGTGCGCTCGCCACGGAGGACGGCCGCGGCCATCCGGGCGTCCTGCACATGTACACCCATCTGATGGAGATGTCCCCGACGCCGGAGGCCGCCCTGCCGGTCGCCGACCGGCTGCGCGGTCTGGTCCCGGACGCCGGTCACCTCCAGCACATGCCCTCACACCTCGAAGTGCTGTGCGGCGACTACCGGCAGGTCGTCGCGGACAACAGCCTGGCGATCGCCGCCGACGAGAAGTTCCACGAGCGTGCCGGGGCGATGAACTTCTACACGCTGTACCGGTCGCACAACTACCACTTCAAGATCTACGGGGCGATGTTCCTCGGCCAGTCCGAGACCGCCCTGCGGACGGCGGCCCAGCTGGAGGCGTCCATCCCGGAGGAGCTGCTGCGGGTGCCGAGCCCGCCCATGGCCGACTGGCTGGAAGGCTTCCTCGCCATGCGGGTGCACGTGCTGATCCGGTTCGGCCGCTGGGCCGACATCCTCGGACTGCCGCTGCCGGCGGACCGGGAGCTGTACTGCGTGACCACCGCGATGCTGCACTACGCGCGGGGCGTCGCCTTCTCCGCGACCGGCCGGATCAGCGAGGCCGAGGAGGAGCGGGAGCTGTTCCGCGCGGCGGTCGCGCGCGTCCCCGCGACGCGGATGCTGTTCAACAACACCTGCGCCGACATCCTCGCCATCGCGTCGGCCATGCTGGACGGCGAACTGGAGTACCGCAAGGGCGACTTCGACGCCGCCTTCGCCGCCCTGGAGCGGTCGATCGCCCTGGACGACGGCCTTCCCTACGACGAGCCGTGGGGCTGGATGCAGCCCACCCGGCACGCCTACGGCGCCCTGCTGCTGGAGCAGGGGCGGGTCGCCGAAGCGGAGGCCGTCTACCGGGCCGACCTCGGCCTGGACGACACTCTGCCGCGCGCCTGCCAGCACCCTGGGAACGTCTGGTCCCTGCACGGCTTCCACGAGTGCCTGCTCCGGCTGGGCAAGACGGCGGAGGCCCGGCTCGTCGCCCATCAGCTCAAGCTCGCGACCGCCCTGGCGGACGTCCCCGTCGAGTCGTCCTGCTTCTGCCGCATGGACACGGCGGCGCCGACGGGTGCGGCGGCACCGCACTGCTGCGGCGCGGACGACTGACCGCCCGGGGAGATGTCTACGCGACCCAGCAGTAGACAGCCCGGTTCCGGTGCCGGGCGCTGCCGACGAGGGCAGCCAGACCGGTCAGGAGCGCCTCGGCGATCTCGGTGTGGACGACCTCGCCGTCGGCGGCGCGCTGTTCGGCCCACGCCACCGCCGCCTCCCGCAGCCGGGAGCGCTCGGCCGCGGCGAGTGCGGCGGACAGGCGTGACGAGATCGCGAAGACGACGCTCCCGCCGTCGTCCTGCTCGGCGACGAACCGGGGCTCACCGGCGTCGACGAGTTCGTCGAAGCTGCCGCCGGCCAGCAGGCACTCCCACTCGACCACGGCCTCCTCCACGTCGAAGTTGCCGAAGGACAGCGACTCGAACGCCCGTCCCGGCCCGTGCTGAAGCGCCCCTGCCGCCGACGTGTCGTCCGGCGCCACGAAGAACTCGACGATGCTGCTCATGGTGTCGGGCGGGCCCTCTCAGCGGATGTCCAGGTCCGCGAAGTCCGCGTGGCGCAGGAAGCGCCACACCTCCCCGGCCGAGAAGGGGCACTGGGTGGCCGTGCGGTCGCGTTCGGTCCAGTAGTAGTTGCGCGCCCGGGGGTCGCTCCAGGTCTTCGTGAGGTTGCGGCGGTCGACCTGCTCGTTGAACCGCCGGTACGGCTCCTCCTTCACGGTGATCGCCTTCTTGCCGTCGAGGATCAGCCGCTCGACGCATTCGAGGGCGTGGACGGTGATGAGTTCGTGGTACGTGGGGATGTTGAGCATACTGCTGGTGTTCGGGCCGTAGATGGTCCACAGGTTCGGGAAGCCCGGCATCATGCAGCCCTTGTAGGCGCGTGCTCCGCCCTCGCTCCACAGCTCGTCCAGTGTGCGCCCGTCGCGGCCGGTGATCTTCATCGGGAAGAGGTAGTCCCCGGCGCGGAAGCCGGTCGCGTAGACGATGGCGTCCACGTCGTGCCGGGTGCCGTCGGCCGTCTCGATCCCGGTGCGGCCGATCCGGCGGATGCCGTCGGTGACGAGTGTGACGTCGTCCCGCTGGATGGCGTCGAGGACGCTGTACTCGGGGTCCACCAGGACGGGTCGCGCCGCGAGCACCGGGTGGGGCGGTGTCATCCTCGCCACGAGCGCGGGGTCGCCGAGTTTGTGCTCGAGGAAGGCGACGGCGGTGTCCCGCGCCGCCTTGTTCACGGCGCTGAGGGCGTGCGGGTCGTCGTAGTCGGGGTCGATCTCGGTGGCCGTCGCGAGCACGTTGGTCGCGTATGTGGCCCTGAACCGCGTGAAGTTGGTGTGGTACGGCATGTTCCGGTCGAGCCAGGTGACCTGGTCGGGGAAGGGCGAGCGGTAGCCGGGCACGGGGAACAGCCACTGCGGTGTGCGCTGGAAGACGGTGACGTGCCCGGCGTGCCGGGCCAGCTCCGGGACGAGCTGGTAGCCCGTGCAGCCCGTCCCGATGACGGCCACCCGTTTGCCGGCCAGGTCGGTCCCGGCCGGCCAGCGGGCGGTGTGCCAGGACGGGCCGGCGAACTCCTCGGCTCCCTCGATCCGCGGAACACTCGGCCGGTTGAGGAAGCCGACGGCGGAGATGACGGCGTTCGAGCGGAGCGTGCGCTCCCCTTGCGGGCCCGCCACGTGGATCGTCCACGTCCCGGAGTCCTCGTCCCACTCCATCGCGCGCACCTCGGTGTCGAACACGATGTCGTCGCGGACGGCGAACTCGTCGGCGACCCACTCGAAGTACTCGGCGTTCTTCTCCGCCGGGCAGAACGGGTACGGGTAGCCGAAGTCGACGCCGTAGAGGTGGGTGTACGCGCGGCTCGGGGAGTCGACGCGGCAGCCCGGGTAGCGGTTCTCCCACCAGGTGCCGCCGACACCGGAGTTCTTCTCGACGACCGTGTAGGCGATGCCCGCCCGTTTCAGCTGGACGGCCGCGTTGAGGCCGCCCATGCCCGCGCCGATGACCGTGACGTGGAAGTCCGCCAGCCGTTCGGGGGGCGGCGGGGCCTGCCAGTGCAGGGCGCGGGCCCACGGGTCGAGGGCCAGGTCCTCCAGCCACAGCCCCATGTCCTCTTCGGGGATCTCCTCGCCCGCCGCCAGGGCCAGGCTGACCGGCAGGCGCTCGGCGGGACCGGGCTCGATGTGACCGGCTCCGGCGTCGCGGTAGGCCTTGAGGAAGCGCGCCGCCTTGTGCCACAGGAGCGCGGTGTCCTCGTCACCGGCCGGGACTTTCATCTCGAGCACGCCCGCCGGCACGGTCGTGACCTTCGTCGCCGCGAGTTCGTCGTCGCCGGTCAACTGGTACAGCAGGCCCCGCAGCACCATCGGGTCGGCGTACCGGACGGCGTCCTCGATGGTCTCGTCGCTCGCGTCGAGCAACTCCTTGCGGGTCCCGCCTTCAAGCGTCGCCATGCGTCGTTCCTTCCGGCACGGGGTCATCGGAGGCCGCGGGCGGTGGTCCTCCGGGGACCGCCGCCCGCCGAGCCGAGCCTTGCACCGCGTCCTAAAGCCGCCGCGCACGGTGGCTCAGCCGCCGAACAGCACCCGTCTGCCGGTGGTGAAGCGGCGCAGGGTCTCCGGCAGCGGCCGTACGCCGATGCCGGGTGAGGCCGGCACGGTGAGGTGGCCGTCGCGCAGGACGAACGGTTCGGTGACGTCCTCGGCGAAGTACCGGCTGGAGGCCGAGGTGTCGCCGGGCAGGGTGAAGCCGGGCAGGGCCGCGAGCGCCAGGTTGGGGGCGCGTCCGATGCCGGTCTCCAGCATGCCTCCGCACCAGGCGGGGACGCCGTGTGCCGCCGCGACGTCGTGGACGCGCCGGGCCTCCAGGTAGCCGCCGACCCGGGCGGGTTTGACGTTCACGACCCGGCAGGCGTCCATGGCGATGGCGGAGGCGGTGTCCCGGGCGGAGTGCAGGGACTCGTCGAGGCAGACGGGTGTGGCGATCCGCTGTTGCAGCAGGGCGTGCGCGTGGAGGTTGTTCTCCTCCAGGGGCTCCTCGATGAGCAGCAGTCCGAACTCGTCGAGCATGCGGAGGTGTTCGGCGTCGGCGAGGTTGTAGGCCGTGTTGGCGTCGACCTGGAGGGGGAGCCCGTCGCCGAAGCGTTCGCGCACGGCCCGTACGGGTTCGACGTCCCAGCCCGGCTCTATCTTCAGCTTGATGCGCAGGTAGCCCTCGGCGAGGTAGCCCTCGACCTCGTCGAGGAGTGCGGGCACGGAGTCGCGGATGCCGACCGAGACCCCGGCGGGCACCCGGTCGCGGACGGCGCCGAGGAAGGTGGCCAGCGGCATGTCGTGGGCCCGCAGTTCGGCGTCGAGCACGGCGGTTTCGAGGGCGGCCTTGGCCAGCTCGTGGCCCTTGATCTTCGCGAGCGCGGGGGCGAGCGCGGCGGTGGTGAGCCGGGGCAGGGCGGCGGCTCGGGGCAGCAGGAAGTCGCGCAGCACGATCTCGGCTCCGGCGACGAACTCCGAGCAGTACAGCGGTTCCGGGTCGGCCGCGAACTCGGACCAGCCCTCCGCCTCGTCGGTGACGACGTGCAGCAGGAAGGTGTCCTTGCTGGTCATGACGCCGAACGAGGTACGGAACGGGGTGACGAGGGGGACGGCCACATGGAGGAGTTCCACGCGTTCGAGCTTCATCGGGGACCGGCCTCCTCGCCGCCTCGGGTCAGGGTGTACCAGCCGTCGCGGCTCATCCCGGTCACGGTGAAGCCCTCGGCGAACGCCTCGGTGAACACCTCCCGGACGGCGTGCCGCCAGCGCCGGGCCAGCGCGGGGTCGGCGGCGCGGAGCGCGACGGCGTCGGCGGGCACCCGGCACCGGACGTGCCGGTCGCCGGCGTCCCGCCCGGCCAGCGGTCCGCCGTCGGGGGCGCGGTGCGTGGTCCGGGAGGGCGGCGTGTCCAGCGGGGTCCCGGGGTCGGCGGGGCGGGGGGTGAGGAGGTCCCAGGTCACGGTGAGCCGGTCGCTCTCGTCGCCGTCGTTCACGCCGTCGGCCATGGGGCCGTAGAAGTCGACGAGGTACTCGGTGCCGGTGGCGCCCAGTTTGGCCAGGTTGAAGCGGGCGTTGCGGCCCACCAGGGGGTCGAACGTCCAGCGCATGGTGCGGGCGCCCCGTTCCAGTGCCCATACCCGCTGGGCCTGCTTGACGGCGTGGCCGACCCCGCGGTCGCTGGCGGCGGCCGCGGCCACCAGCGAGTACGAGTCCCGCCGCTCGGGCTCCCCCGGGACGACCACCGACGCGCCGGCCAGCCGGGCCCCGTCGTGGGCCGCGTGCACCGCGCCTCCGGCGTGCACCAGGCTGTGCAGCACCTCGGCCGGGTAGGGCGGGGTGCTGCGGGGTGTCTTCCAGACGTCGCAGAAGAAGTCGGCCACCTCGGCGATGCCGGCCACGTCGTCGACGGGGCGCAGGGTGACCCCGGCCGCGCGGGCGGCGCCCGCGGCGAGGTCGCGGATCGCGGCCGGGACGGAAGTCGTCACTCGTGTCATGGCTCAGAGTCTGTGATCTCCCCTCCCCGTCCGCCTTGGCCTCCCGCACAAGACGGCCGTAAGGTCATGGTGAGATCGGCCAATCCGGAGTGGGGCGCAGCCGTGGTGGAAGCCTGTACGCTCGCCGAGCTGCTCGACACCCTCGGCGGCTCCACCGTGCGGCTGCTCGTCGCGCCCGCCGGCGGGACGGCCGTCCCGGTGCGCGAGGTCGTCCTGTACGACCCGCACGTGCCGCTGCCCCGCTCCCCCGGCGCTCTGCTGCTGGCCGTCGGCGTGCGCGCGGGCGCCGCCGGGCCGCTGGTGCGGGACGCCGCCGGGGCGGGCATGGCGGGGCTGGTGGTGCGGGGGGACGAGGGGCCGGTCGCGGAGGCGGAGGCGCACGGCCTGGCCCTGCTCGGCGTCGCCGGGGACATCGCCTGGCATCAGGCGCATCTGCTGCTGGCCGCCGCCGTCGGGGCGCGGCCGTCGCCGGTGGGCAGCGACGCGGCGCTCGGCGACCTGTTCTCCCTGGCGGACGCCGTGGCCGCCTCGGCGGGCGGCGCGACCGCGATCGAGGACCGGCGCCAGCGCATCCTCGCCTACTCGACGGTGGCCGGGCAGGCCGTCGACGAGGACCGCCGTCAGGGCATCCTCGGCCTCCAGGTGCCGGACAGCCCCGAGAACACCGAGCAGTACCGGCTGTTGTTCGCCGCCGACGGCCCCGTCCGGCTGCCCGCGCTGAGCGGCGACGGCCTGCCCCGCCTGGCGGTCGCGGTGCGCGCCGGAGGCGAGACGCTGGGCTCGCTGTGGGTGGTCGACGACGGGAGTCTGGCGCCGGACGCGGAGGACGCCCTCGTTCAGGGTGCCTCGACGGCGGCGCTGTTGCTGCTGCGGGCGCGGGCGGCGCAGGAGCTCGCCCGGCATCAGCACGGCGAGCTGCTGCGCCGGCTGCTCGACGGCACCGCGGACCCGGCGACGGCCGGCCACCGGCTGGGTTTCGGAGAGGGTGCGGTGCGGGTGGCCGCGTTCGCCCTGGAGGCCGCGTCGGCCACGCCGGACGGGGAACAGACCGCGCTGCGGCTGCTTGACCTCGTACGGCTGCAGTGCGAGGCGCGCTACGGGCGGCGGGCGTGCGTGCTCGCCGACGGCGTCGTCTACGCCCTCCTGCCGGCCGCCGGGGAGCGGGGCGCGGAGCGGCACCGGCGGTTCGCCGAGGGCGTCGTGCGGCAGGCGGGGCAGGCGCTGCGGGCGCCCGTGCGGGCCGGGCTCGGCGAGGTGGTGGCCTTGGAGGAGGCCGGGGCGTCCCGCGCGGACGCCGATCTGGTGCTGCGCGTCCTGGGCGACGACCGGCCGGTGGCGACGGTGGACGAGGTCCGGCCGCGGGTCGCCCTGCTGCGGCTGTCCGAGGTCATGGCGGAGCGGCGGGAGCTGAGCGCGGGCGCGTGGCGGCGGGTGCTGGCGTACGACGAGCGGCACGGCACCGAGTACGCCCGCACCCTCGTCTGCTGGCTGGACGCCGGATGCGACATGGCGGGTGCCGCACGGCTGCTCGCCGTGCACCCCAACACCTGCCGCTACCGGCTCAAGCAGGTCCGGCAGCAGCTCGGCATCGATCTGGAAGACCCCGACGAACGGCTGGTGCTGTGGCTGCAGTTGCGGACGCTGGGCGGCCTGACCGGCGGTGGCTGACCGGGCGGCGGGTGCGGTCGTTCACCCCGTCCCGGCGAGCCAGTCGCGCAGCCGCCGTTCGCACTCCCGCAGGTGCGCGACCGGTACGTACTCGCCGGCCGTGTGGGCCAGCGACGGATCGCCGGGGCCGTAGTTGAGCGCGGGCGTGCCGAGTGCGGTGAAGCGGGCGACGTCGGTCCAGCCCAGCTTGGGGCGCGGCGTGGCGCCCAGGGTCTCGACGAGGGAGGCCACGGCGTCCTGGTCGAGGCCGGGGAGGGCGCCGGGTACCGCCTCGGTGACCTCGATGCGGAAGTCGGGCTCGGGGAAACGGTCGGGCGGGAGCAGCGCGCGCAGGTACTCCTCGGCCTGCTCGGGGGTGCGGCTCGGCGCGAAGCGGGCGTTGACGGTGACGACGCACTCGTCGGGGACGACGTTCCCGGCCACCCCGCTGCGCACGGCGACGGCGTTGAGCCCTTCGCGGTAGGTGAGGCCGTCGATCACGACCCGTTCCGGGGTGTGCTCGGCGAGCCGCTGGAGGACGGCCGCGGCACGGTGCGCGGCGTTGACGCCGGTCCAGGCCCGCGCGGTGTGGGCGCGCGCGCCGCGTACGGTGATGTCGGCCATCAGGACGCCCTGGCAGCCGGCCTCGACACCGGCGTCGGAGGGCTCCATGAGCACCGCGAGGTCGGCTTCGAGAAGGCTGGGGCGTTCGGTGGCGATGCGGTGCAGGCCGTTGCGGTCGCCCTCGACCTCCTCGCACTCGTAGAAGACGTACGTCACGTCGCGGTCGGCGGGCACGGGCACGGTGGCCGCGAGGCGCAGGGCGACGGCGACGCCGCCCTTCATGTCGCAGGCGCCCAGCCCGTACAGCAGCTCCCCGTCCAGGCGGGACGGCAGGTTGCCGGCGGCGGGCACGGTGTCGAGGTGCCCCGCGATGATCACCCGCTGCGGGCGGCCCCGGTCCGTGCGGGCCACGACGGAGTTGCCGACGCGCTCCACCGTCAGCCAAGGCAGTCGCCGCAGCGCGTGCTCGACGGCGTCGGCGAGACGTGCCTCCGCACCGCTCTCGGAGGGGATGTCGACGAGGGCGCGGGTCAGGGCGACGACGTCGGCGGTGAGGTCGAGCGGGGGGCCGGGGTGAGGGCTCATCGTGGCTGCTCCAGGGGTCCAGGTGCGTGGACAGTCCCCGATGATGCGGAACGACGGGCCGGCGGCGGTGCGCGCATCGGCCAGAATGAGCCCCCGGCCTTTGGCTGATCTCCCAACGCGGTCGGTGCGGATACTGGTGCGATGGATCAACTGCGGCGGCTGATGGGACTGGTCGACGGCGTGCTGGGCCCCGGGCTCGTGGGGGCGTACCTCCATGGGTCCGCGGTGCTGGGCGGGCTGCGGCCGGCCAGCGATCTGGACGTCTTGGTGGTGTGCGAACGGCCCATGGACGGCCGGCGACGGCGGGGGCTGCTCGACGGGCTGCTGGCCGTCTCGGGTGCCGGCTCGCCGGGCGGGCCCCGGCCGGTCGAACTCACCGTCGTGGTCCGCTCCGAGGTCTGCCCGTGGCGCTGGCCACCGGTCGGCGACTTCCTCTACGGCGAGTGGCTGCGCGACGAGTTCGAGGCGGGCGCGCTGCCCCGGCGCCGGCCCATGCCGGACCTCGCCGTGCTGATCACGATGGTCCTGTCCGGCGATCACCCCGTCACCGGACCGCCGCCCGCACGGATCCTCGACCCCGTCCCGCACGCCGACCTGGTCCGGGCGATGACGGCGGGCCTGCCCGCACTGCTGGACGACCTGGACGCCGACACCCGCAATGTCGTGCTGACGCTGGCACGCGTCTGGACCACGCTCGCCACCGGCGAGATCCGGCCGAAGGACGCCGCGGCCGACTGGGCGCTCGCCCGGCTCCCCCCGGAGCACCGCCCGGTGCTGGAGCACGCCCGTCGGCTGTATCTCGGCTCCTCCTACTCGGAGAAGAGCTGGACCGAGGAGCTGAGGGCGGGGGTGCGTCCCCTTGTGGAGGCCGTGCTCACCGAGATCCGCCGGCAGCGGCCGTAGCGGCCCTCACCCGCCGCAGGCCGTGCGGATGCGGTAGAACGCGCTGAGGTAACTCGCGTGGTGGGCGGCGGAGATGATCCGCACCATCGCCTCGTCGGCCGAGCGCAGCGACGACCCGGTCAGGTTGGCGCTGCCGGTGTAGACGCGCGGGGTGAGGTCGCCGCCGACGTCGCCGTCGATCAGCATCTGCTTGTTGTGCGGGCGGACGTCGATGCCCGGGCCGTTGGGGATGCGGCAGCGGCGGTGCTGGATGCCGGCGGCGTCGAGCTCGGCGGTGACGGCGCTGTCGGTCTCGGCGTAGAGGATGTCGATCCAGCATCCCCGGCCGCGCAGCTCGGCCAGCTTGTCGGCGACCTGGGCGCGCGAGCGGTAGAAGGTGTACGTGACGATGCGGATGTCGGTCGAGCGCTGCTGCCCGCCCGCGTCGGTGTGGGAGCACCGGATCCCGTTCAGCGCCTGGACGATGACGTCGGAGGCCGGGTTGTTGTAGGAGCTGTCACCGAGCGGGAAGAAGTACGCGCGGTAGGCCGAGCCGGGCGGGGTCGAGAAGTACGCCCTGTTGTCGCCTCCGGCGAGGGTGCGCCCCTGCCGGAGCCGGTCGTGGTAGGTGACGTACCCGTCGTACACGGCGCTGTCCGTGAAGGTGACCGCGTCGTTGAAGGACTCGTCCTTGTACCACTGGGAGAGGTTCGAGGACGTCTGGAAGACGACCTTCGAGTAGCTGCTGCCGTCGTCGAAGGGCCCGATCCTGGAGAAGACCAGGAACTTGTTGTGGCTGTACGCCGGTTCGGGCGGGGCGACGCCCAGGCAGCCGCGCCGGACGTCGTCCACGCCGTCGGGGTCCTCGAACCGGTCGTCGCAGACGACGATCCAGGAGCGGGCGGCGGTGTCGGTGCCGAGCGCCGCCTTCAGCGACGCGTAGGGGGCGTTGGCGTACTCGTCGCCGTCGGCGTCGACATAGGTCGAGTCGTCGACGACGAGCCGTACGTCGACTCCGCGCCGGTGGGCGGCGATCAGCGCGTCGGCGACCTCCCGGTCGTTGAACTCGTACACCGAGCCGCGGATCCGCGCCCCGGCCGGTGTCCCGGCGATCAGCCGGACGAGCTGGGTGAAGATCGCCTTCCGCTGCGCCGTCGTACCCATCGGGTCGTTGAACACCGGGCCGCCGATAACCGGCTTGGGTGCCGCGGCCGCCGGTGAGCCGCCGGCCAGCAGGAGGGCGGCGACCAGCGAGAGGACCACGGCGAGGGACAGCGGCACGGCACGGGCGGTGGGCGAGGCAGTCATGGGAGCGAGCTTTCCTCGCCTCCCGCCGGCGCGCCTGCGACTCGGTGTCGAGTTCATTCGGACGGCCGACAGACGACGTCCTCAGCCGAGCGCGGGCGGAGTCCAGTCCGCGTGCCGCAGGATGGCGCGCAGCGTCGCCCCGGACGGTGCCAGCCGCATGGCGGTGTCACGCAGCGAGGTGGCCAGGGGGTGGCGCAGTTGCTGGCCCATACGGCCGGCTCGGCGGGCGGCGCGGGCCACGGACTGGCTGCGGGGCCGGCGTTCGGCGTCGTAGCGGGCCAGAGCCGCGGCCACGGTGGGTTCCGTGGCGAGGGCGGCGGTCAGGGTGACCGCGTCCTCGAGGGCTTGGCAGGCGCCCTGGCCGAGGTTGGGGGTCATGGCGTGGGCGGCGTCGCCGAGGAGCGCGATCCGGCCGGTGGTGAAGGACGGCAAGGGGGTGGCGAGTTCGTGGATGTCGTGGTGAAGGACGGCGTCGGGGCGGGTCGCGTCGAGCAGTTCGGGGACCGGGTGGTGCCAGTCGGCGAACCGGTGGCGCATCGCGGCCAGCGCGTCGGTGTGCCGTACGCCGGGCGGTGAGTTGAGCACGGCGTGCCACTCGGCCCGGCCGTCGGTGAAGGCGATGTGCCCGAACTCGGCGCCCCCGCCCCAGGTGATCTCGAAGTCGCTGTCGAGGTCGACGGGGTGCTCGGTGATGGCGCGCAGGACCGTCGACCCGCTGTAGACGGGGCCGGGATGGTGCGGGAACAGGCGGGCGCGCAGCCGGCTGTTGACGCCGTCGGCCGCCACGACCAGGTCCGCTTCGAGGACGCCGTCCGGGACGGTCACCGTCAGCCGGTCGGGGGTGGTGTGGCCGACCGAGGTGACCTCGGCGCCGACGAGCAGGCGGTCCGGGGGCAGGGCGGCGCGCAGCAGACGGTGCAGTTCGGCACGCGGGATGCCGACGATCGGGGTGCCCAGTTCGCGTTCGAGGGCCGCTCCGTCCATGCGGGCCAGCCAGGCACCCTTGGGGGTGCGGGTGCCTCCGGTGTACTGCGGGCGCGCCGCGGCACGCACGGCCGCGCCGACGCCGAGGGCGTCCAGGGCGCGCAGTCCGTTGACGTGCAGGGAGATGCCGGCTCCTACGTCGGCGAGGGTGGCGGCGCGTTCCACCACCGTCACCCGCCAGCCGATGAGCCGCAGGCCGACGGCGGCGGCCAGCCCTCCGATGCCGCCACCGACCACCACCGCGCTGCCGCCCGCGTCCCGCATGTCCTGGTCCCCCTTCTTCCGGGCGCGCTTCACACGCCGGGTTTCTACACCTGTAGAAGCCTCTCCGGACGCAGAAGATACTCCCGCTCTCTACAGGTGTAGAAATGGGGGGTGGCCACCGATCGACGCACCCTCCTCGCCGACGCCGCCGTCAGCGTGCTCGCCGAGCACGGCATACGGGGTCTGACCCATCGCGCCGTGGACCGGGCGGCGCGGCTCGCGCCCGGCACCACCTCCGCGTACTACCGCACCCGTCAGGCGCTGCTCACCGCACTGGTCCGGCGCCTGGTCGCCCTGGACCAGGCGGAACTCCAGGAGGCCGGCGACGCGACACCGGCACCGCGGGACGCGGCGGAACTGGCCGCCCGCATCGCCGCGTTCTGCGAGCGGCGGCTGAGCGGGGAGGGGCGGCGGCGCTCCCTCGCCCGCTACGCGTGCGCCATCGAGAGCGTGCATCACCCCGAACTGCGCGAGATCCTCGTACCGCGCGAGAACGCGGCGCTGAACCTCGTACGCGACTTCCTCGCCGCCCAGGGGGTCCCCGACCCTGCGGAACGCACCGTCACCCTGCTGACCTGCGTGGACGGACTGGTCTTCGACCGCCTGGTCGGCGGCGGGGACGCCGTCCCGGAGCAGGAGATCCGCAGGCTCGTGGAAGGGGTCCTGCGGGCCGGTTAGCCGACACCGGCGCCGGCGGTCTCGTGCTCGCGTACCGCGATCCTGGCCAGCTTCGTGAGCATCATGCCGTTGCGGATCGCGACGACGTAGTCCACGGGGAGTCCGTGCATCCGGGTGCCGGGGCCTCGCAGGGGGTGCCAGTCGAGTTCGAACAGCGTGTTCTCGCCCCAGGGGACCAGCCGCATGGCGATGCGGGCCGCGCCGAAGGGGTCCGCCTTCGCCTCCAGTTCCAGCCGGCGTTCGGGCTCGCAGATCCGCACGACGCAGGTGTCGTCGAGGGTCAGGGCACCGAATCCGACGCGGACGCGCAGCCGGGCGCCCACGTCCGGCCAGTCCGGGTCCGCGTCGAGCACCTGCCTGGTGCCCGTCACCCACTCCCCGTAGCGACGGCCGTCGGACAGCAGGCTCCAGACCTCGGACGGCGAACTCAGGATCAGACGGCGGTTCCGGGCCACGTCGGCCACGCTCCTTCCGGAGTGCGGGGAGGCTGCGAGCCTGCTCAGCGCGCTCCTCGCAACGTAGCCGCGCGGTACGGGGCGAGCACCCGGGACGGCGGGCCGGCCCAGCCGTCGGCGGCGTGCGGCGAGCGGGGGTGACCTGGCGCGATCGGGGCCCCGGCCGGTCGCGGGCCACCGCTCGTCCGACCAGGTGACCCCCGGTGACGGACCGTTCCCGGGACGTCCACTTCCGGTTCACGACCGCCCCGAGAGGATGACCCTGCGCCCTGTCGGCGCGCGCCGACGGGCGTTGCTTCTTACGATCGCGGCGTGGCACATACCTTCGACGAACTGGTCGAGATGCAGCGCGCGGCCGACCAGGCCCACAACCGGGTCGAGGAGCTGCGGGCCCAGTACGGGTCGCCGACCCAGCCGGGCGGCTGGTCCGCGCGCCAGACCGAGACCTACGAGACGGCGTGGCGTGCCTGGCGGGATCTGGCCCGCGACATGCAGGGCGCGGTCACCGAGTACGCGGCCGCGACGCGGGCGCCGCGGCGCGAGGTGGAGGAGGAGCTGAGGAAACAGGTCCGGTCCTCGGAGTGAAGTGACGTCGGAGTGACGTCACCCGCCGGGAGCGGGCCGGGCGCCGGTCCGGAATTCGCGCGCCGCTGTGCGCGCGACACGGCAGGATGCACCCGTGCATCACCTGCTGTGCGGGCTCGCCGCCAATCCCGCCCTGCCGGGCGCGCTGATCGACCGGCTGATCGGCCTCGCGGACGACGACGTCGACTGGGCCCTCGCCCGCCGAGTGGACCTCGGCCGGGCGCGGGCCGTCGCGCTGTCCCGGCGTGACGCGGCGATCGCGGTACGGCTCGCGTACTCGGGCGGGCTGACCGCGGCCGACGTCGATCCGGTGGCCCGGCCGGGGGCCGCGCCGACGCTCCTGGACGAGGGGGCGGGCAGCCCGGAGTGGGCACGGCGCCTCGCCGCCGATCCGGTCGTCGAGCACCGGGAGAAGCTGGCGGCGTGTCCCGGTCTGCCTCCGGACGTGACGGACGCGCTCGCCGCCGACCGCGAGATACGCGTCGTGACGGAGCTGGCGCTGTGGACGACGTCCTCAGAGGTGGCCGCCCGGCTCGCCGGGCATCCGCACGCCGAGGTGCGCAGCGCGGTCGCGGCCAACGAGGCGACACCGTCGGCGGTGCTGGGGGCGCTGGTCACAGGTGACGGGCTGCCGCCCGCGCGGTGGTGCCTGGTCTGCGACCGGGAGGCCACGCCGTTCGCGCACGATCCGCACTGCGACCGGCCGGGCTGCGAGCTGCCGTCCGGCGCCGTGTGCGACGGCGGGCACGAATCCACCGTCCACGGCATGTACGAACGGGCGCTGCGGAACCCGGCCACGCCCGCCGCCGCCGTCGTGGGCTTCGCCGAGCACCCCTCGCCGGTGCTGCGCTCCCTGCTCGCCGCCCGCCCCGACCTGCCGCGACCGGTGTACCGGCGCCTGACCCGCGACTCCTCCCCCGCCGTCCGCGCCGAGCTGGCGGAGAACCCGGCGACCGACGAGGCCCTGATCCGCGCGCTGGCCGAGGACCCCGGTCATGACGTGCGGCGCAGGCTGGCGCACCACCCGCGCGTGCCGCTGGACGTTCTCGCCGAGCTGGCCGACGCGACCAGGATCGGCCCGACGTCGCTGCCGCGTGTCGTCGCCGCCTCGCCCTCGGAGGTCGAGGAGCTGGCCGCGTCCCCCAATCCGACGCTGCGGATGCTCGTGGCCGCACGACGGGACCTGCCGCCCGAGATCCGCGACGCGCTCGCCGAGGACCCCGACGCGAAGGTGCTCGCCTCCATCGCCCCGCATCCCGGCCTCTCCGAGTCCCGGCTCCGCGCCATGACCGGCCGGCACGGGGCCCGGGTCATCGCCAGGGTGGCGGCCAACCCGGACGCGTCACCGGCCCTCCTGCACGACCTGGCCCGGCACCGGCCGACGGTACCCAAAGCGCTCCGCGAGATCGCCCGGCACCCCGCCGCCCCGGCCTCGGCGCTCCTCGCCTGCCTGGACGACCCACGAGCACGCCCCGTCGCAGCCGCCCACCCGGCTCTGCCGCCCCAGGTCGTCGTGGACCTCCTCACGGACGACGACGAACAAGTGGCCGAGGCCGCTGCCGCCAATCGCGCGCTGCCCGCGGCCGAGATGGCGCGACTGGTGTCCCTGGCGGACGCGGGGGCTGAGGCCTTCTGACGCGGCTCGGCCGGTGAGCGTCAGGACTGTGAATTCCGCCCTATATTCCCGATCCGAGACGGGAAGCTCCCGTTCTGTACCCACCTCTGGGTACCTTGGGTGACTGCCCGCGCCCAGTGCCGCGCCGTCGGGTGACCCCCCGCACACCTCGCCCAGGAGACTCATGCGCCCCCGAATACCCTCCGCCTCCCGCATCGCCTCCCTTCCGCCCGTCGCCCTGGCGGGCGGCGCGCTGGCCGTCGGTGTCGGCGGGCTGTATCTCACCGGGCTGCTGATCGCGGGCGGCGAGATCGAGGCGGGCACGACGGTGCGCGGTGTGGACATCGGCGGCCTGAACCACGACGCAGCCGTGCGGAAGCTGGAGCGGCACCTGTCCGCGGCCGGTTCCCGGCAGATCGCCGTCGAGGTCGGCGACGACCGGGACACGGTCGATCCGCGGCAGGCCGGGCTGGCCTTCGACGCCGAGGGGACCGTCGACCGGGCGGCGCACACCGGCCGCGACCCGTTCAGCGCCATCGGCGGACTGTTCGGCTCGGGCGGCCCCGTCGACCCCGTGGTGAGCGTGGACGAGGACAAGGCCCGGTCCGCGCTCGGCGAGCTGGCGAAGGCGCACGACCGGACGGCGCGTGACGGCGCCGTCACCTTCGCCGACGGCAAGGTCCGGGAGGTCACCCCGCGCACCGGGTCCGCGCTGGACGTGGACGCCGCCGTCGACACCCTGCGTTCCGCCTTCGAGCGCGCCGAGCGCGACCCGGTCACCGTCCTGCCCACCCGCGAGACGCAGCCGAAGGTCGACGCGGAGGAGGTGCGGCGGGCGGTGCGCGAGTTCGCGCGGCCGGCGATGTCGGCTCCCGTCACCCTCACCGCCGGCGGGCAGCGTTTCTCCGTCACCCCGGCGGTCCTGGGCGAGCACCTTTCGATGCGGCCCGACGACCACGGCACGCTGCGGCCGCAGATCGACGGCAAGGGACTGCTCGGCGCCCCGTCGGTGGCCGAGCCGCTGGCCAGGCTCCCCAGGACGGCCGAGAACGCCGAGCTGGGGCTCGACGGCGACAAGGCCGTGGTGACCGCCGACGGCCACCCCGCCGTGGAGGTCACCGACAAGTCGCTGAGCAAGGCCGTCATGCCCCTGCTGACCAAGTCCGGCGCCGCCCGCACCGGCGATGTCTCCGCGCGTACGGTCCAGCCAGAGCTGACCCGTGAGAACGCCTCCCGGCTGGGGCTGACGGAGAAGCTGTCCTCGTTCACCGTCAACTTCGAGCAGGCCGACTACCGCACGAAGAACGTGGGCCGGGCCGTGGAGCTGATCAACGGCTCCCTCGTCAAGCCGAACGAGACCTGGAGCTTCAACCGGACCGTCGGGGAGCGCACCGCGGCCAACGGTTTCGTCGACGGCATCATGATCCTCGACGACCAGTACAAGAAGGCTCCCGGCGGCGGTGTCTCGGCCGTGGCGACCACCGTCTACAACGCGATGTTCTTCGCCGGGGTCAAGCCTGTGGAGCACGGCGCCCACTCGTTCTACATCGAGCGCTACCCGGAGGGCCGGGAGGCCACGGTCGCCTGGGGCAGCCTCGACCTGAGGTTCACCAACGACACCGGCAACGCCGTCTACATCAAGGCCGAGTCCACCGAGACCTCCGTGACCGTCACCTTCCTCGGCACCAAGAAGTACGACGAGATCAAGTCGGTCAAGGGGCCGCGCACCAACGTGCAGGAGCCGACGCGGAAGGTGAGCACCGACAAGGAGTGCGTGCCGCAGACGCCGCTCGAGGGCTTCGACGTGACCGTGGAGCGGGTGTTCCGCAACGACGGCCGCGAGGTGCGGCGGGAGCCGTTCCGCACGCACTACACGCCGCGCAACGAGATCGTCTGCGGCACGGCCGACGGGCTCCCCGCGGAGACCGGCGGCACCCGGTCCAGCCTCCTGGAGCCGTCCTCCACGTTCATGGACCTGATCCAGTAGTCCACGATCTCCATAGTCAACGCGGTGCTATAGCGTGGCCCGATGGCACTGCGCAACGCTCTGATGGCCGCCCTCCTCAGGGGCGAGGCGTCCGGCTACGACCTCGCCAAGGAGTTCGACGCCGCCGTCGCCAACTTCTGGATGGCCACCCCCCAGCAGCTCTACCGCGAGCTGGAGCGCATGGAAGCCGACGGGCTCATCACGGCGCGGGTCGTCGAGCAGGAGCGGCGGCCCAACAAGCGCGTCTTCCGGCTCACCGAGGCCGGTCTGGAGGCCGTGCGCGCCTATGTCGCCGAGCTCCCCGGGAAGCCGACGGCGATCAGGGACGAGCTGATGGTGAAGGTCCAGTGCGCCGACGTGGGCGACCTGGAGGCCGTACGAGCGGCGGTCACCGAGCGGATGGAGTGGGCCGCCGCCAAGCTCGCCCACTACGAGCGGCTGCGGGCACGTCTGCTGGACGGGCGCACCGAGGACGAGTTCTTCGCCGAGGCCGAGCGGATCGGCCCCTACCTCACCCTGCTGCGGGGCATGTCCTTCGAGCGGGAGAACCTCCAGTGGGGCGAGATGGCCCTGCGCCGGCTCCGGCAGCGCGCGGCAGCGCACTGACGCGGGAGGTCCAACATGGAAGTGAGTGTACGGAGGCACCCCCGAGAGTGTACGAACGTACGCTTCGAAAATGTACGATCGTACGCATGGCCCAGGACCACTTCGCGGACGACCCCCGCAGCAACCTCGAACGCATGCTGGCCGGCGACCTCTACATCGCCGACGACCCCGAGATCGCCCGGCGTCAGCAGCACGCCATGCGGCTCGCCGCCCGCTACCAGGCCGCCTACACCGAGGACGCCGTCGCGGCCCGGCCGCTGCTCGCCGAACTGCTCGGCGCGGTCGGCGCCGACGTCGAGGTGCGCCCGCCGCTGTACGTCGACTACGGCAGCAACATCACCATCGGCGCCCGCACCTTCGTCAACTACAACCTGACCGCGCTGGACGTCGCGGCGATCACCATCGGCGAAGACTGCCAGATCGGCCCCAACGTCCAGCTGCTCACCCCGACCCACCCCCTGGAGCCGCAGCCGCGCCGCGACAAGCTGGAGGCGGCCCGTCCGATCACCATCGGCGACAACGTCTGGCTCGGCGGCGGCGCCATCGTCCTGCCCGGCGTGACCATCGGCGACAACTCCGTCGTCGGAGCCGGCGCGGTCGTCACCAAGGACGTCCCCGCGAACGTCGTGGTCGTCGGCAACCCCGCCCGCCCGGTCCGGGAGCTCTGAGGTTCCCCCGATGGCCACGGGACACGCGGATCCCCGGCGCCGCGAGCGCATCGTCGAGGCCACGCTCGACCTGATCGCCGAGGAAGGCCTGGCCGGCGTCTCCCACCGGAAGGTCGCCGCGCGCGCCGGGGTGCCGCTGGGGTCGATGACGTACCACTTCGGCGGCATGGACGAACTGCTCCGGGAGGCCTTCGGCCGCTTCACGGACCACATCGTCGGCGTGTTCGACGCCTACCTCGCCACCCCGGGCGACCGGGACCAGGCCCGGGAGGCGGTGGCCGATCTCGTGCACGCGCTCTCCGAGGGGAGCCGGCGCGACCTCGTCCTCACCCAGGAGCTGTACACGCTCGCGGCGCGCCGGCCCGCGTACCGGGAACTCACCCACGAGTGGATGCGCCGCAGCCGCACGCATCTGGAGAAGCACTTCCCCCCGGACACGGCACGTCAACTCGACGCCCTCATCGAGGGTCTGACGCTGCATCGCGCGCTGGCCCGCGAACCGCACGACCGGGCGCTGACCCTGGAGGCCGTCACCAGGATCACCACGCCCGGCCCGGATCCTCGTCAGGAGACACCTCACAGCCCCCGTGCGGCACAGGCCTGACCCCTGTGCCGCACGGGTCTCAGGAGGCGGTCCGGCACGCCGTGCCCGGGTCCGCGCCCGGGGCCGCGCCCGTTTGCGTGCCCAGCGCGGTGGCGAGGCGGTCGCGGACGCGGGCCGCGTCGGCGGGTGTGCGCAGGGGTGCGGCGGTGCGGCAGCCGGGCAGGTTGGCTTTGGCGAGGCCGCTCAGGAGGGCACGCGGCCCGCTGTCGATGAAGGTGGTGTAGCCCGCCCGGTGCAGGGCGCGCAGGGTGTGGTCCAGGGTCATGGGTGTGGTCAGGTGGGCCGCCGCGGCGCTGCGGAGCTGGGCGGGGGTCCGTGCGGGGCGGCCGGACGTGGCCGTGTAGACGGTGAGGGCGGGCGGGTCGACCGGCCGCCCGCGCAGGAGGCGGCGGTAGACGCGGTGGACATCGGTGAGGAGGGGGTGGTGGAAGGCGGTGCGGCTGGTGAGGAGGGTGGCGCGGTGGCCGTTGTCCTGGGCTGCCCGCCGGGCGGCGGCGAGTTCGCCGACGGGACCGGCGAGTACCGTCTGGGCTGGGGCGTTGCGGGCGGCGATCCGCACCTGGCGCAGGCCGCCGCCGGCGAGCAGGCGGGCGGTCTGGTCGGTGGTCATGTCGGTGGCGAGCAGGCCGGCCGCGGGCAGCGCCGCGTCGCGCAGCATCCGGTCGCGGACGCACAGCAGCCACGCGCCCTGGTGCACGCTGATCGCCCCGGCCACGGTGAGGGCGGCGAGGTCGCCCATGCTGTGGCCGAGCACGGCGTCGACGGGTGTGTGCAGGGACTCGAGCAGCGCGCCGGCCGAGGCGACGACCGCCGCGTAGGTGGCGAGGTCGAAGGCGAGTGGGTGCCGGGCCAGGAGTTCGTCGGGGCCGGGGGCGGCGGGGTCGGTGAGGAGGTGGCCCACCGGCGGTCCGGGGCGCCCCAGGGTGCTGGTCAGGGTGTCGACGGTGCGCAGCACGTCCCGTACCGCGGGCAGGTGGTGGAGGTGGCGGAGGGCGCCCGGGAGGTAGGCGCCCTGTCCCGGGCACATGAGCACGGTGCCGGGTGATCCGCCGGCGGGGGCGGGATCCTGACGGGTCATGAGGCGGTGCGGAAGGCCAGCGCAACGTTGTGGCCGCCGAACCCCATGCTGGTGCTGACGGCGGTCAGCGGCCCGGAGGGCAGCGGGACGGGTTCCGGGCCGACGACGTTCAGTTCGATCGCCGGGTCCAGGCGTTCCAGGGTGCAGTCGGGCGGCGCGGTCCGCTCGCGCAGGGCGAGCACCGTCATGACGGCCTCGATCGCTCCCGCGGCTCCCAGCGTGTGCCCGAGAGCGGCCTTGATCGCGCTGACCGGTACGTCGTCCAGCGCCTCCCCGAACACGCAGCGCAGCGCCTGCGCCTCGCCGAGGTCGCCGAGCGGCGTGGAGGTGGCGTGGGCGTTGATGTGCCGGACCTCGTCCGGGGCGAGCGCCGCGTCCTCCAGGGCCGCGGTGATCGCCGCTGCGCAGCCGGTTCCGCCGGGGGCGGGCTGGGCGACGTGATGGCTGTCGTTGGTGATGCCGGCGCCGGTCAGGTAGCCGTACACGCGGGCCCCGCGGGCCGCCGCGTGGGCGACGCTCTCCAGGACGAGGATGCCGGCGCCCTCCCCCATGACGAAGCCGTCGCGGTCGGCGTCGAAGGGGCGGGAGGCCCTTTTGGGGTCGTCGTGCCGCCGGGAGAGCGCCTGCAGGCGGGCGAACCCGGCGAAGGCGACCGGCACCAGAGCGGACTCGGTGCCGCCGGCGACCACCAGGTCGGCGTGGCCGGCCCGGATCATGGCGAGGGCCTGGGCGAGGGCTTCGGCGCCCGCGGCGCAGGCGCTGACCGGAGCGTGCACCCCGGACTTGGCACCCACCATCAGGCCCACCTCGGCGGCCGGGTGGTTGGGCAGCATCATCGGGATCGTGCGCGGAGCGACCCGGTCGGGCCCGCCTTCCTCCAGGCGCCGGTTCTGTTCCACGATGGTGCCGAGGCCGCCGAGTCCCACGCCCACGGTCGCGGCGACGCGGGTGCCGGCCGCGGCGAGTTCGGGCCTCTTGGGGAGTCCCGCGTCCCGCAGCGCCTCCTGGGCGGCCACCAGGGCGAGTTGGGCCGAGCGGTCGCAGTGCGCGGCCTTCGCGGGTGACAGCACCGACCGGGGGTCGACCGCCGCGATCGCGGCGAGGTGGACCCGCGCGGGCCCGTTCGGCGGGCCGATCTCGATACGGTCGATGCCGCACTTCCCGGCGAGCAGGGCCGTCCAGGTCGACGGCACGTCACCGCCGAGGGCGGTGGTCGCGCCCAGGCCCGTGATGGCGGCGACCGCGTTCCCGGGGGACGGATCGTGCGGGTGGCGCATGCTCACGAGGGCTCCCCGGCGGGCGCGGGTACGACGGTGGCGAGATGGTCGACGATCTGACGCACCGTCGCGAGCCGTTCGGCGTCCTCCACGGGAACCTCGATCTGCCAGTGGTCCTCGATGGCGGCGACCAGTTCCAGCCGGGCCAGGGAGTCGACGCCCAGGTCGTCCCGCAGCGAGCTGTCGAGCTCGACGTCCTCGACGGACAGGTCCTCGACCGTCGCCGCCAGCAGTTCCCGCACTACGTCGAACAGCTCGCGTTCCTCGGTGGTCGTCACGGGGGTTCCTCCTCCTGTGGGTCGGCGGGCGGGGCCGGGGGCAGTGGGCGTCGCCCGCTCCGGCGCTCTGCCGGTCGCATGCCGACAGCTTTTCCGAGCATCCGGAACGGCAAGCCGCACATGAGGAGGGACGAGGGAGCATCCGGTGCAGCGAAGGGGCGCCTCACCGACCGCGTCGGCCTCAGCACGCGTTCGGGCGCCCCGCCTGCCGGTCAGGGTGGTGTGCGGTTCGTGCGTAAAGGACGCCGGCGGTCACGCGGCCGTGTCAGGCGGGTGGGACGCCGAGGTGGCGCAGGGCCGATGCCGCCGCGCCGGCGCCGCACATGCCGTGGGCTCCGGCGCCGGGCGGGGTGGCGGCCGAGCAGAGGAGGACGCCGGGGACGCCGGTGGTGTAGGGGTCGAGTGACAGGCGGGCGCCGAGGACGAGCCGGCGGACGGTCTGGGCGCCGGTGAGAATGTCGCCTCCGGCGAAGTTCGGGTTCGCGGCGGCGAGGTCGGCGGGGCGGGTGACATGGTGCCCGACGACGCGTTCGCGGACGCCGGGGGCGAACCGCTCGATCTGCCGCAGGATCGCCTCGGTGGCGTCGCCGTCGTAGCCGTTCGGGACGTGGGCGTACGCCCACACGGGGTGTACGTCGCCGACCGAGCGGGACGGGTCGGCGAGGTACTGCTGGCCGACGAGGACGAAGGGCCGTTCGGGCATCCGGTCGGCCGTCACGTCCCGCTCCGCCCGTGCCACCTCGGCGAGCGGGCCACCCAGATGCACGGTGCCCGCGCGTCGGGCGTGCTCGTTCGTCCAGGGCACGCCACCCTCCACCGCGAGGTCGACCTTGAACGCGCCGGGGCCGCGACGGAAGCGCCGGTAGGCGGCGCGCACGCGGGGCGGGAGCCGGTCGCCGTAGATGCAGGCGACCTGGCCGGGGTCGAGGTCGAGGAGGGTCACGTCGGCGGGCGGGAGCCGGGTGTGGTCGGTGACGCGTACGCCGGTGTGGACGGTGCCGCCGTACCGGCGGAGCACGGCCGTCAGGGCGTGGGCGATGGAGCGGGAGCCGCCCTCGGCGACCGCCCAGCCGGCTGCGTGGCCCGAGGCGAGGAGGCCGAGGCCCACGGCCGAGGTGAACGGGTGGGAGAGCGGCCGGAACGCGTGCGCCGCGACGCCCGCCCACAGGGCCTGGGCGCGAGGGGTGCGGAACAGGCGGGCCAGGGCGGTGGCGGGCAGGGCGGTGGGCAGGCCGAAGCGGGCCAGCAGCAGCGGGTGGTCCGGGACGCGCAGCAGCGGTCCCATCACGTCCTCGGCGAGGGCGTCCCACCGGCGGGCCGACGGTGCGACGAGGGCCCGGTAGCGGTCGCCGTCGGCGCCGAGGCCGCGGGCGGTGTCCTCGACGGAGCGCAGCAGCACCCCGGCCGTGCCGTCGTCCAGCGGGTGGGCGCAGTCGACGTCGGGCCACCGCCAGCGCAGGCCGTGGTGTTCCAGGCCGAGGGAGCGGAACGCCGGGGAGGTGACCCCCATGGGGTGGATGGCCGAGCAGTGGTCGTGCAGCAGTCCGGGCAGGATCGCCTCGTGGCCGCGGGTGCCGCCGCCGACCTCGTCGGCCGCCTCCAGGACGGTGACCTCCAGGCCCGCCTTCGCCAGGAGGGCGGCTGCGGTGAGACCGTTCGGGCCGCCGCCCACGACGACCGCGGACGTCATGACGCCGGGTCCGGCTCGCTCAGTGGAATCACCCTTCCGCCGCACGGCACAGGCCGGTGAACAACGTTTCCCTCAGGCTAGGACCGTCGACCGCACCCGGCCAAGCAGGCTTGCACCTAGGAGCTCCCATGTCGATGGCGTTCGGTTCGTCCTTCGGTTCCGCCGATCCCTTCAGCGATCTGCTGAACCGGTTCTTCGGGATGTCGCCGGCGTCCTCTCCCCCGGCCGTGCAGCGGGTGCCGATCGGACGGCTCCTTACCGAGTCGTCGCGCGAACTCCTCGGCCTGGCCACCCGGAAGGCCGCCGACGACGGTACGTCCGACCTCGACACCGAGCACCTGCTGTGGGCGGCCACCCAGGTCGAACCGTCCCGCGGGGTGCTGTCCCAGGCCGGAGTGGACCCCGAGGCCCTGGCCGGTGAGATCGCCCGGGTGCTGCCCCGGGAGTCCGGTGAGCCGTCCGCCGAGCCCGGTCTGACCCCGGCCGCCAAGCGCACCCTCGCGGCCGCCTACGCGCACTCGCAGGCGGCGGGTGTCTCGTACATCGGCCCCGAGCACATCCTAGGCGCCCTCCTCGACGACACCGGGTCCGGGGCGGGGCGGTTCCTGCGCGCGGAGGACGTCGACGTGCGCGGGCTGCGCGGCCTCACGGAGCAGGCGCCGCTCCGGCCGGACGGCGCTCCGGCCGCCGCCGCTAAGCCGCCGTCCACGACGCTGGACGAGTTCGGCCGGGACCTCACCGAGGAGGCGCGGGCGGGCAGGCTCGACCCCGTCGTCGGGCGTGCCGAGGAGATCGAGCAGACGGTCGAGATCCTGTCGCGGCGGACCAAGAACAACCCCGTGCTCATCGGCGAGCCCGGCGTCGGGAAGACCGCCGTCGTCGAGGGGCTGGCCCAGCGCATCGTGGCCGGTGAGGTGCCCGGCATCCTGAAGGACAAGCGGGTGGTCTCCCTCGACCTGTCGGGCATGGTGGCGGGCGCGCAGTACCGCGGCCAGTTCGAGGAGCGGCTGAAGAAGGTCATCGAGGACGTCAAGGCGGCCGGCGGCGACATCGTCCTCTTCATCGACGAACTGCACACCGTGGTCGGCGCGGGCGCTGCCGGCGAGGGGGCGATGGACGCGGGCAACATGCTGAAGCCCGCCCTGGCGCGCGGCGAACTGCACGTCGTCGGCGCCACCACCATCGACGAGTACCGCAAGTACATCGAGAAGGACGCCGCCCTCGAACGCCGGTTCCAGCCCGTGCTGATCCCGGAGCCGACGGTCGAGGAGACCGTGCAGATCCTCGAGGGTCTGCGGGACGCGTACGAGGCCCACCACCAGGTCCGCTTCGCCGACGGGGCGCTCACCGCCGCGGCGGAGCTCTCCGACCGCTACGTCAGCGACCGGTTCCTGCCCGACAAGGCCATCGACCTGATGGACCAGGCCGGCGCCCGGGTGCGGTTGCGGGCCGCCGGCCGGTCCACCGAGGTCGTCGGCCTGGAGGGCCGCCTCGCCGAGCTGCGCCGCGAGAAGGACCAGGCGGTCGCGGCCGAGGACTTCGAGCGGGCCTCGGAGCTGAAGCGGCGGATCGCCGAGGCGGAGGGGGAGCTAGCGGGTGTCGAGGAGCGCCGCGAGGGCGTCGTCTCGGTCGCGGCGTCCGACATCGCCGACATCGTCTCCCGCCGCACCGGCATCCCGGTCTCCCAGCTCACCACCACCGAGCGGGAACGTCTCCTCAGGCTCGAGGAGGAGATGCACGCCCGGATCGTCGGCCAGGACGAGGCGGTCACCGCGGTCTCCCAGGCCGTGCGCCGCAACCGGGCGGGCATGGGCGACCCGAACCGTCCCGTCGGCTCGTTCCTCTTCCTCGGGCCCACGGGCGTCGGCAAGACGGAACTCGCCAAGACGCTCGCCGAGCTGCTGTTCGGCGAGGAGGACCGGATGATCCGCTTCGACATGAGCGAGTTCCAGGAGAAGCACACGGTGGCCCGGCTCGTCGGGGCGCCGCCCGGGTACGTCGGTTACGAGGAGGCCGGCCAGCTCACCGAGAAGGTGCGCCGGCAGCCGTACAGCGTGGTGCTGTTCGACGAGGTGGAGAAGGCGCACCCGGACGTCTTCAACACGCTGCTGCAGATCCTGGACGACGGGCGGCTCACCGACGGGCAGGGCCGCACCGTCGACTTCCGCCACTGCGTCGTCATCATGACGTCCAACATCGGCGCGCACCGCATCCTCGCCCACCAGGGCGACGCGGCGGAGCTGAAGGACGACCTGATGGAGGATCTGCGGGGGCGGTTCCTGCCGGAGTTCCTCAACCGCATCGACGACATCATCGTCTTCCACAGTCTGACCGAGCGGGATCTCTCGGAGATCGTCGAGCACCTGCTGGACCGCAGCAAGCACCGCGTCCACGCGCAGGGCCTGCGGCTGGAGGTCACCGAGGCGGCGAAGAAGCTGCTCGTCGCGCACGGCTACCAGCCGGACTTCGGCGCCCGCCCGCTGCGCCGCACGATCCAGGCGGAGCTCGACAACCGCGTCGCCTCCCTGCTGCTCGGCGGCGAGGCGGAGCCCGGTGACACGATCGTCGCCGACGTGGTGAAGGACTCGCTGCACTGCTCGATCCGCCGGGACGCCGGCCCGGCCGCGGCGTCCTGACGTTTGACCTCGAGTGGACTTGTGTTTCTACGGTGACGGGGCAGTCGCCACCCGGAACGAAAGGCCCCGCCATGTCGACCACACAGCTCTCCGACGCCGAACTCGCCGCGCAGCCCGCCGCGTACTGGACCGGGCTCGCCTACGAATCGCTCATCGCGTTCACCCGGGCACGGCAGGCGGAACTCGGCTACACACAGCCGCAGTTCTGGCTGCTGCGGAACCTGTCGCGCAACGACCTGTCCGCCGACGGCCAGGGCATGACCGTGCCGGAGCTGCGGCAGGCCATGGCCTCCTATCTGAGGCCCGAGGACGATCTCGCGGCCGAGGCGGAGGTGCTGCTGGAACGCGGCTGGCTGACCCGTGACACGGACGGGCGGTGGTGGCTGACCGAGGCGGGGGAAGCGGCCCGGGTCGATCTGAAGAAGCACGCCCCGGCCATCCGGGCGCGCATCCACGAGGGCGTCGACGACGCCGACTACGTCACCGCGCTGAAGGTCCTCCAGCGGATGATCCACAACACGAGCCAGGCCTGACGCCCCGACCGCCCGCACTCGGACCCGCCTCCACCACCACGGATTCGAACGTGTTCAATTGGCGCGTCGACGTGTGCGGGAGGGGTGGAGGATGGGCGGATTCAGGCCACGCGGGTGGGGTCGCGCGCTGGGCGGCGTCACGATCGCGCTGACCGTGACGGCCGGGTGCGGGCCGTACCAGTACTACGGGGGTACGGGGGTGCACGACGTCACGGAGGCGGAGGTCGCGGGGAGCTGGGTGAACGTCGAGGACACCCGGGTCACCCTCCGCCGGGACGGCACGGCCGTCGTCCGGCGGCTCGACGGCCACGACTTCGACTTCGACGACGGCTGGCGCCTGTCGGGGACCGGGACCTGGGAACTGACCGACGACAGAGAGGGCCAGGAGGTGCACCTCGCCCTGACGACCCGGTCCGGCGTCGAGACGCGCGCCGACGCCGAGGAGGCCGACGACGGCTCCGTCCGGCTCGACCCGCCCGAGACGTACGCGTGGGACCTGTACGTGGACCGCGATCGGCACGAGAAGGTGCGGCTGTTCTTCTTCTACGGCGACCCCGACGCCGGCAACTCCTACGTGCTGTCGCGCCCGCGCGGGTGAGATGACGACGGCTCTCCGACCGCACCCGCATATATTCGCCAAGATTTCTGTGCGGTCCGCGCGTGCGGGTGAGGTCAGGAGGCGCAGGAGATGGCGGGGAGGAAGGCGGCCCGGCAGGATGCCGTCGCGACGATCATCGACGACTGGGCCCGGGAGCGGCCCGAGCTGGACACCTCTCCCCTGGACGGGCTGGCCCGGCTGCACCGCACCTTCCTGCGCTACCAGACTTCGCTGACCGCCGCCATCGAGCGGCACGGCCTCGCGGTCGCCGGGTTCGACGTGCTGACCGCGCTGCGCCGGGCCGGGAAGCCGTACCGGCTGACCGCGGGACAGCTCGCCGACTCGGGGCTCATCTCCTCCGCCGGTGTCACCCTGCGGATCGACCGGCTGGAGAAGGACGGGCTGATCGTGCGGGCGCGCCGCTGCCGCCCGAACCCGAGGGCCGGCCCGGCGGGCCCGCGGCCCCGGACGCCGCCGAGCCCCGGCACTCCGGCCCGCTCGGGCTGTTCACCGGCCGCTACCGGCGCCGCACCCTGGTGGTCGGCGTCCTGTGGTTCGCCGGGTACTTCGTCGACTACGGCATCACGTCCTGGCTGCCGACCATCTACCAGAACCGCTACGACCTGTCGCTCTCCGACGCCCTGCTCTACTCCACCGTCACCTCCTGCACGGGCCTCGCGGGCTGTCTCGTCGCGGCGCTCACCGTCGACCGCCTCGGCCGCCGCCGGGTCATCACCGGCTGTCTGGGCGGCTCGGCGGCCGTGCTGCTCGTCCTGTCCTGGCTCGGCGCCGACACGCCGGTGCAGGTCCTGGTCGGAACGTCGCTCGCCGCCGCGTTCTTCTTCGGTTCCAACATCAGCCTCTACCTCTACACGCCCGAGCTGTTCCCCACCCGGATGCGGGCGCCGGGCAGCAGCGTGGGCGGCGCCCTCGACCGGGTCGGCGTGATCCTCGGCCCGATCGTCGTCGGCGCGGTCTATGCCCGCGGGCACATCGGCACCGTCTTCCTCACCCTCGCCGCCGTCTCCCTCGTCGGCGCCCTGGTCGCCGGGGCGGGCGCGGAGGAGACGGCCGGGCGGCGCCTGGGGAGGTGTCGCCGTAGGGCACGGGCCCGTGAACCCGCCCGGCACCCGGCGCGCGCGGTGCCTACCTCGACAGGTGGCGCAGCGCCACCGCCGCGTGCAGGGCGGCGCCGGCCGCCAGGGCCGGTTCGTCGAAGACCACGCGGTTGGAGTGACAGTCGGGCGCCTCCTCGGCGGAGGTGCCCGGCCGGCGTGCGCCGAGGAAGGCCATCACGCCGGGGACGCGGCGCAGGACGTACGAGAAGTCCTCCGCGCCCATGTACGGCTCCGGCAGCTCCTCGACCAGATCGGCGCCGAGCAGCGCCGCGGCGGTGTCGCGGACGGTCCCGGCGACGTCCGGGTCGTTGACGACGGGCGGATAGCCCTCGATCAGATTCACGTCGACGTCCGCCCCGTGCGCGGCGGCCACATGCCGGGCGACACGCTCGACGCCCTCGCGCACACGGCGCCGGGTCTCCGGGGTCAGGGTGCGGAAGGTGCCGTGCAGTTCGGCGGTCTCCGGGATGATGTTCGTCGTCGTCCCCGCGTGGACGGAGGCGATGGTGATCACAGCGGGGTCGAAGACGTGCACGCTGCGGGTCGCCAGCGTCTGCAGCGCCTGGACGATCTCGCAGGCCACCGGGATCGGGTCGAGGGCCGTGTGCGGCGCCGAGGCGTGGCCGGAACGGCCGCGGACGGTCAGGTGGATCTGGTCGGAGGCGGCGAAGGTCGGGCCGGGGCGCAGCCGGACGGTGCCGCTCTCGAACCGCGTGGTGACGTGCAGGGCGAACGCCGCGACGATCCCGGCGCCGTCCGGGGTCTCCAGCAGCCCCTCCTCGATCATGTACCGGGCGCCTCCGTCGGTCTCCTCCGCCGGCTGGAACATGAACAGCACCCGTCCCGCCAGCTGTGCCCGCCGCTCGGCGAGCAGCCGGGCGGCGCCGACGAGCATCGCCGTGTGCAGATCGTGGCCGCAGGCGTGCATGGCGCCGGGCACCTCGGAGGCGAACTCCAGGCCGGTGTCCTCCTGTTGGGGCAGGGCGTCCATGTCGCCGCGGAGCAGGACGGTGGGCCCGGGGCGGGCGCCCTCCAGTACGGCGGTGACCGACGTCAGCCGGTCGCCCGTGGTCACCGTCAGCCCCAGACCGCCGAGGGCGTCGAGCACCGTGCGCTGCGTCCGGGGCAGGTTCAGGCCCACTTCGGGGGCGCGGTGCAGACGGCGGCGTACGGCGACGATCTCGGGCAGCAGCGCGCGGGCGTCGTCGAGCAGGCGGTCGGGAGCGGCGTCGGTCATGCTGCCTCCTCTGGTGCGGCGAGCGCTCGGTCGGCCCGGAATGCCTGCCCACCCGGTCGGTCCTTCACGCGGCACTCCTCCTAGCATGGCCCGGTGGCCGCCGTCGGCGGCCGACAGGGGGAGGGCGTGATGGTGTACAGGCCGGTCGACGGCGAGGTGTCCGTGCATTACAGCCAGATCTACGTCGAGAGCGCCGACGAGGACTCGGTCGATCTGCACGACTGCTTCGCCGGTCAGACGTCGGGGCTGTGCGGGGCCGCGGTGCCCGGGATGCTGTTCCTGATCACCGGGCTGCACACCGGCGACGTGGGCTTCACCGTCGAGGTGCACGATCGCGCCCCCGTGGTCGACCCGGTGTGGGAGGACGTCGTCGAGGTGTCGTACCGGCCTCGTTCCGCGGACGTCTCCCTCGTCGAATGGGGCGGCGAGGCGAGTTATCCGCTCGGTCTGGAGGAGACCGACTACCGGGTGCGCTACAGCGCGCTGGGCATGGACCGGGGCAGCGAGCTGGACACCCGGATCGATGAGGCCCAGGCGGACCGCTACCTCCTCCAGTTCTGGCCGGCTACGCCCGAGCCGGACCGCGTCCTGCGGCAGACGGCGAGCGCGGCCGCCTACTGGCACGGCTTCGCCCGCGGCGTGCCCGCGTCCAGGATCGCCGAACGCGCCGAAGCAGAACGCCGGGTCCGCGCCGAGGAGAAGCGCGCCGAGCGGGAACGGCACGTCGAACTGGAACGCCGGGAGTAGGGCGGGCGGTTGCCGAGCGACACCCTGCGCGCCCTGGAGGGCGGCGCGTCGGATCTGCTCCGCTTAGACGCCGGCCTCGTCCACGCCCTGGACGCGGCCGGGCCCGAGGTGCAGCGCGCGGTCGCCCTGCTCGCCGCCCGGCGCGCGAGCGAGGCGGCCGGGCCGGCCGGCCTCAGGTGGGTCGCTCCGGCCCTCACCGCCCTCGCCGAGGAGCGGCCACTGCCGGCCCCGTTCGACGACTGGGACCGCATGCGGCAGGCCCTGTGGTCCGATCCCCAGGCCCCGGACGGTGTCGTCGGCGAGGCGATACCGCCGCCAGGGTCCGCGCGTCCTGTGCGTGGCATGGCGGTGACGGCGCGCACACGTCCCCCGCCGCACCGGCCAGGCGCTCGGAACGGCGGATCTCCCAGCCCCACATGGCTCTTCCCGCCGTGTTCCGCGCGGGCGGGCCCGAACCGCTGCGGGCCGCCGTCGACGCGGTGACCGCCGCCGTGCACGCGTACGGGGAGGACTACCCGACGCTTCTCCGGGAGGTCCGGGCCGCCCTGCCCGCCGGGTGACGCCGGACGAGCGGGCTACGCGTCGGTGCCGTGATCGGCCGGCTGGGACGCCCGGCCGTCGGCTGTCTCCAGCAGCCGCAGCGCGGGCGGGTTGATGGCTTGCGGCGCCCCCTGGTAGTCGTACTGGAAGAGGGCGATGCCGTGCTGCGAGGCCCACGCGACGGCCGGCGGGGTGTAGCCCGCCAGTGAGAAGAACAGGGCCTCCCGCTCCTTGGCGGTGGCGACGCCGTGCAGCTGCTGGACGGTCGGGCGGGTGGTGGGGCTGCCCTCCATCTTCACCTGGGCCAGGCCCCGCTCGGAGATGACGTCGATTCCCTCGTCCGCGCCGACGGGCGTGGCCACCGCGTCGGTGAAGCCCAGGTACCGCATCCAGTCGACGGCGATGAGTTCGGCGTCCCGCGCGGTGCGGATCAGCCGTGGCTCGGGCCGGCCCGCCGCAGGCGCGGCCGGTGCGGGGAGGGCCGCGGCCTCTTCCCTGGCGGCGAGGGCGGTCCGCAGCGAAGGGTTGTCGAGGAAGGAGAAGAGCACGTCCCCGACCTCCAGTCCCATGCCTTCGATCACGTCGTCGGGATCGGGGTCGTACCGGTAGGACGTGCCTCTGTCCGACACGGCCGCTCCGCGGTCGGTGAGGATCAGCAGTGCCGGGCGCTTCCCGGACCCGACGGCCGCCGAGAGGGCGACGCACAGGATGCGCTCGTCGACCGCGACATGCCGTCGAGCGAGCCGCTCCGCCTCGGCCCGGACCCGGGGGTTGCGTGCCGCGCCGGTCCCCGACAGGCAGTACGCGATCGCATCCTCCTGCGGCGCTCCCCGCTCCGGCAGGCCGTCGAGCAGCTGACGTACCGCGCGCCGCAGTGCCTTGGCCGCTCTGGCCGCCTCACGTGCGGCGGCCTCCCGCTGCTCCCTCTCGCGCTGCCGCTCGGCGAGTGCGGCCTTCCTCTCCTGGATCCTGGCCTGCCGGGCCGCTTGAGCCGTGCTCCGGGCACTGTTGCGCCGGCCCGCCGGGGTGCTGTCGAGTATCCATGCGGTGATTCCCGCGACAGCGGTGACAGCCAGTGAGATCGCCGCGACGACCTCGGAGAACAGCATCGCGACGAGCGCGACGAGGAACGCGACGATGGCCACGAGTACGAGCGACAACTCGATCCCCGCCACCCAGTTGTCCACCGGCGAGACCCGCGCCGTGCCCTTGTCACCGCCGACGGCTCGGGCGTCGCTCTCCGAGGAGCGCGAGTCCGCCGGCGCCCGGCCGGACCCGGAGCATGCCTGCCCTTTTATTTTGTGGGAGACGATGAGTCCCTTGCCCAAGGGCAGCTGCATCCGACAGACCGAACATACGCCGAGTGGCACTGCTTCCCCCCGCACCCCTGCTTCGAAAGTGAGCAGACTTTAACCGATCCGGCCGGCGCCGGCGTCACCAGAGGGCGCTTCACCAGCGATGACGCTAAGGGGACCGAGGGGCGTCGCAGAGCACGCCCGCCCGGCAGGCGTCCCGGTACGAGGACTCGTAGGCCCGTTCACCGGCGCCCTTCGCACCGAGGACGATCCCGCAGACGGCGACGGACAGCACGAGCTGGCTGATGGCGACGGTACGCGCCCGGCGGACCGCGGCCACGACGGCGAGGACCAGCGCGGCGGCCGGCACGAAAGCGGCCTTGCGCAGGTAGGGGCCGGGCCGGTCACCGTAGCTCTGCGGGTCCCACGACCAGTAGGTCGCGGCCCAGGACAGCCAGATCACGGCGAGGACCGCCAGCTCGACGGCGATCAAGGCCGTGGCGGCGCCGCGACCTGAACGTTCGGTGTCTGCACTCACCCGGCGACGGTCCTCCGGCGGGCGGGCGCTGTCATGAGTACCCGTACTCAAACCCGGTCGGCACACAATCGGATGTAACGCCTGCTACATTTCCCGATGTGCCGACTATGGAAGCGGACGTGCGCTGGCTCGTCCTCGTGATCAGGATCCCCGCCGAGCCCTCCCGTCACCGGGTGGCCGTCTGGCGGGAGCTGCGCCGCATCGGCGCCCTCTCCCTCGGGCAGGGCGTGTGGGCGGTACCCGACGTGCCGGTCTTCGCCGACGGTGTCGCCCGGGCCCTGGAGCTCACCGACAAGTCGGGCGGTCTCGCGCTCACCCTCAACGCCTCCGGCCGCGGCCCCGAGGACGCCGCCCGCTTCCAGGCGATGTTCACCGCGGCGCGCTCCGCCGACTGGTCCGAGTTCCTGGCGGACTGCGGCAAGTTCGAGGACGAGATCGCCAAGGAGATCCGCAACGCCAAGTTCACCCTCGCCGAGCTCGAGGAGGAGGAGCAGTCCCTGGAGCGGCTGCGCCGCTGGCACCGCGACCTCACCGCCCGCGACGTCTTCGGCGCGCCGGAGGCCGCCGAGGCCGCGGCTCGCCTCAAGACCTGCGTGGCCGTGTGCGAGGACTACGCCGAGCGGGTCTTCGCCGTCCTGCACGAAGCCCCGGAGGACCTCGGATGACCGCCACCGCTCCCGCGCAGGCGGCGCCCGCCCGCCGGATGTGGCCGCTGTACGCCGCCGGGTTCACGACGGCCTTCGGCGCGCACGGCATCGCCGCCAACCTCGGCGGCTTCTCCGACGACGCCGTCACCTCCCTGCTCGTCCTCGGCGGGCTCCTCGCCCTCTACGACGGCGCCGAGGTCGTCCTCAAACCGGTCTTCGGCACCCTCGCCGACCGTGTCGGGGCCAAGCCCGTCCTCGTCGGCGGCCTCGTCGCGTTCGCCGCCGCCTCCGCCCTGTACGTCATGGCCGACAGCCCCGGCTGGCTCTGGGCCGCCCGCCTCGGCCAGGGCGCCGCCGCCTCCGCGTTCTCGCCGTCCGCCTCCGCGCTCGTCGCACGTCTCAACCCGGCCGCCAAGCGCGGGCGCGCCTTCGGCAGCTACGGCTTCCACAAGTCCATCGGCTACACCCTCGGCCCCCTGCTCGGCGGGCTGCTGGTGTGGGCCGGTGGTCTGCGGCTGCTCTTCACCGTGCTCGCCGTGCTCGGTGCCGGTGTCGCGGTGTGGGCGGCGGTCGCCGTGCCGGCCGTGCCGCCGCTGCCCAAGCAGCGCCAGACGGTCCTCGACCTGGTGCGCCGGCTCTCCGACCCGGTCTTCCTAGGCCCCACGGCCGCTCTCGCCGCCGCGACCGCCGCGCTGTCCGTCGGCGTCGGCTTCCTGCCCGTCTCGGGCGCCGCCGCCGGACTCGGCACCATCGCCACCGGCGCCGCCGTCTCCCTCCTCGCGGCCACCGCCGCCTTCGTCCAGCCATACGCCGGACGCGCCCTCGACAGCGGGCGGCTGACCACCGGTACCGGTCTCGCCGCCGGCCTGGCCGTCACCGCCGCCGGCCTCGGCTGCGCCATGCTGCCCGGCATCACAGGGGTGCTCCTCGCCGCCGCCCTCATCGGCGCCGGCACCGGCCTGATCACCCCGCTCGGCTTCGCCGCACTCGCCACCCGCACGCCCGAGGAACGGATGGGGCAGACCATGGGCGCCGCCGAACTCGGCCGCGAACTCGGCGACGCCGGCGGCCCCCTCCTCGTAGCGGCGGTCGCCACCGTCGCCACCCTCACGTACGGCTACGCCGCCCTGGCCGTCCTCGTCGCCCTCGGCGCCGCGGTGGCTTTCGTACAGCGCGAGGGGGCGACGGTCGACGCCGACCGGGCCGATTAGCGCACCGCCGCCGCCCGTTCCGGTCAGTGCAGGGACCAGATGTGCATCGCGGACTCCGTGGTGGTGCACCACATGCCGTCGCCGATGGCGGTGGGGAGGCCGGACACCGGGAACGGGTAGGTGATCGGTTCGAGCGGGCGGGGCGGGTCGGTGCGGAGCAGCCAGTGCCGGCCCTCGCCCCATTCCTCGTCGGTCTCGACGGTCCCGGTGAGGACGGTGGTCTCGTCGAGGAAGCCGCCCGCCCAGTCCCACGCGAGCCAGAGCTCGTCGGCGTCCGGGTCCGCGTCGGGGTGCGGCGGGACGCTCGCCTCGGCGTCCCACCACCCCAGGGCGGAGCCGTCCTCGGTGCGCAGGACGGCGAGGCGTTCCTGGTCGTGGTCGACGGTCAGGAGCCGGTCGCCGGACGGGCTCACGTCCATCAGGACCAGGTCCTGGTCCTCGAAGTGGTCGACGGTCAGCCGCTCGCCGTCCCAGCGCCCCCAGCGCAGCGGCGCCCCGTCCTGGCCCTCCCCGATGCTCAGTCCCATCTGCGCCGGGTCCGGATGCGGCACGTGGACGCTCCCGGCGGCCGCCGACCGGGCGTCCGCCCGCGCGAGGACCCGCCCGTCACGGGCGTCCAGCACCAGCCACTCGTCCAGCGCCCCGTCGTCCGGCGTCCCGTCGTGCGGCGACCCTTCGGACAACGGCCCGCGGACATGTGCCCACACCAGGCGGCCGTCGGGCGAGAAGGCGGCGGAGCCCCGCTCGGGGTACAGGTGGTCGCGGTCGTCCGCGTACTCGTCGAAGGAGCGGTGCATCTCCCGGCACGCGCCGTACCAGCAGCCGTGCCGGACCTCCCAGCGCACCGCGCCCGTGGCATCCACGGCGCGCACCGCGTGCACGCCCGTGAAGACGGCCAGGCCGGCGTCCGGCGCCACCGCGCTCGATCCGAACCGCCGCGGCCAGGGCGCCGGGAAGCGCAGGGCATCCCCCGTCGCGCGGAAGTCGCCGTCCAGCCGCTGCACGACCAGCTCGTCGTCGCCGCGTTGCACCAGCGCGCGCCGTCCCGCCGACCTCACCAGCTCCGCCGGGGTACGGGGATTCGTGAACAGGGTCGGCAGGGTGGCGACGAGTCGGGCGGACTGGGACGGCACGTGAACTCCCCGAGTGTGGTGCGGACAGCACGCACCGTACGTCACGGCACCGACAACGACCCGCTGCCGTAGGGCGCGTACAGATCGAGCAGCCGGGTGCGGGCGGCGTACAGGCGGTGGGCGAGCACCAGGCCGACCCAGCGGGCGACCGCCTCGCCCATGCCGGGCTCGGTGCGGCACAGTGCCCGGACGGCCTCGGCGTCGAACTCCCAGGCGCGCACCGGGGTGGCCGCCTCGGCTCCCAGCTGCCACACGTGCGGCGGGTAGAGCCAGGAGCAGCCGACGAGGTCGCCGAAGCCCAGGGTCTCGATGACGGCGGGGCGCCGCCCGGGGACGTGCAGGTCGAGGGCGACCGTGCCGGTGCGGACGATCCAGAAGCGGTCGGCCCTGCCGCCCTCTTCGAACAGGCGGGCGCCCTGCGGGATGGTCACCCCGCGGGCGACGGACATCAGCGTGCCCCGGTGCTCGGTGGGCAGGGCCCGGTTCATCCGGGGTGTGGTCGTGGTGGTCATGGAACTGCGCCTCCTCGTACGGCGGCCGAAGCGTGGTCGCCCCGGCTGTACGGCACCTGAGGACAGCGTCGGGCACGGGCGCGGCGGACGGCTTGGGCCGAGCGGCCCTGTCCGGCGTGCCGGTGGGCTCTCGTCCGGGCCGCCCAGCCGACCGGGCCCGGGTGTGCGCCCGTGCTCCGCCGCGTGGTCCGGTCGGCCCCGCGGCATAGGGCCGAAGGTCCCTGCTCGCGGGGGCCGAAGGTCCCCGATGTGTGGGGCCGGTGGTCCCGAGTGCCGGGGCCGGTGGTCCCGATCCCCTGGGCTGGTGGTCCTCCGTTGCCGGTCAGCGCCCCGGAACCGGCCGGAACGCTCGGATCCGGTTGCTATACAGAGGCGGCGGACCGCTCCACCCGGCGCGGTCGCCGCCTTCTCCGTTTCCCGTCCCGTCCAGGGAGGCTTCATGCTGTCCGCAGAGTCCACCGCCGTCATACGCGCCACGCTGCCCGCCGTGGGCGGCGCGCTCGACGAGATCACCGAGCGTTTCTACGGGGACCTGTTCCGCGACCACCCCGAGCTGCTGGACGGCATGTTCAACCGGGGCAACCAGGCCGTCGGCAGCCAGCGCCGGGCCCTGGCCGGGGCGGTGGCGGGCTTCGCGACCGCGCTGCTCGCGAACCCCGACGCCCGCCCGGACGCCCTGCTGGAGCGGATCGCCCACAAGCACACCGCGGTCGGCGTCACCGAGGACCAGTACACGGTCGTGCACAAGTACCTGTTCGGCGCGATCGCCGAGGTGCTGGGCGACGCGGTGACGGCCGAGGTGGCGGCGGCCTGGGACGAGGTGTACTGGCTGATGGCCGGCGCGCTGATCGCCCTCGAGGCGCGGATCTACCAGGGCGCGGGCGTGGAGCCGGGCGACATCTGGCGGCCGTGGACCGTCGTCGAGCGCCGCGAGGAGACCGCGGACGTGGTGTCGTTCCTGCTGCGGCCCGCCGACGACGAGCCCGCGCCGCCGGCCCGCGCCGGGCAGTACGTCAGCGTCCGGGCGACCATGCCGGACGGGGTGCGCCAGCTGCGGCAGTACAGCCTGTCCGCCGACCCGGGCGGCCAGCTGCGCCGTATCACCGTCAAGCGGGTCGCGGGCGGCGAGGGCGCCCCGGACGGCGAGGTGTCGAACCTGCTGCACGGCACGGTGCGGGTCGGGGACGAGCTGACCCTCTCCGCGCCGTTCGGCGACGTGGTCCTCGACGAGACCGACAGCCCGCTCGTCCTCGTGTCGGCGGGCATCGGCTGCACTCCCCTGGTCGGGATGCTCGCCCGGCTCGCCGCGACCGGCTCGGAGCGCCCCGTCCAGGTGCTGCACGCCGACCGCTCCCCCGACGAGCACGCCCTGCGCGCCGAGACCCGCCTGCTGGCCGACCGGCTGCCGCACGCGCAGTCCGTGTTCTGGTACGAGCGCCCCGGTGCCGCCGAGCCCGACGCCCGCACCGGTCTGATGGACCTCTCCGAGGTGACGGTCCCCGCAGACGCGACCGTGTACCTGTGCGGCCCCCTGCCGTTCATGCGCGCCGTCCGTTCGCAGCTGCTGGAGCAGGGAGTCGCCCCGCAGCGCATCCGCTACGAGGTGTTCGGCCCGGACCTGTGGCAGGCGGACGCCGCCTGACCTCCGGCTGACGACGCGGACCACCGTCCGCGGCGCCAGGGGGTGTCTCGTCGATCAGGCCGGATCAGGGAGCGGCGTCTGGTGCCGTGCATCGCAAGGCGGAGGAGGGAGCCGATGCGGTGGGGGTCCCCCCTGCTCGAGGGGAGCCGGGAGCTTCGGGAATCGGCGAGTGACGACAACGCGGCGAGGCGCGGTGCCAGGCGCCGCGAGCCCGGCATGATCGGCGAGACGCCCCCTAGGGCGTGACGGGCACCCGCCAGCACAGCCGGGTGCCGCCGGACGGCGGTGTCGTCCAGGTCAGTTCGCCGCCGAGCTGGGCGGCCCGTTCCGCCATGTTGCGCAGTCCGCTGCGGCGGCCCTCGGCGGGGATGCCCACGCCGTCGTCGGAGACCTCCAGCCGCAGCTCCCGGGCGTCGGTCTCCAGGACGACGTCGGCGCGGCCCGCGCGGGCGTGGCGGGCGACGTTGGCCAGTGCCTCGGAGAGGACGGCGACGGCGTGGTCGGCGGTCTCCTTGGGCACGCGCGTGTCCAGGAGGCCGTCCATCCGCAGGCTGGGTGAGAAGCCCAGGACGGGGGCGGCCTCGCCGATCACGCGGGCCGCGCGTGCGCGCAGGCCGGTGCCGGCGCCGTTCTCGCGGGAGCGCAGACCGAAGATCGTCGTGCGGATGATCTTGATGGTCTCGTCCAGGTCGTCCACCGCGCGTGTCACCCGTTCCGCGGCCCCCGGGTGCTCGATGAAGCGGCCGGCGCTCTGCAGGGTCATGCCGGTCGCGAACAGCCGCTGGATCGCCAGGTCGTGCAGGTCGCGGGCGATCCGGTCGCGGTCCTGGAGCACGGCGATCCGCTCGGCGTCCCGGCGCCGCTCGGCCAGTTCCATGGCGACCGCGGCCTGCCCGGCGAAGGACTCCAGCGGCTCGGTCCGGTGCCGGGAGAACGCCGCCTGGCCCGCCTCGCGGACCAGCAGGACGACACCGCGTACGCCGTCGCCGCTGCCGATCGGGACCGCGACCGCCGGGCCGAGTCCGGCGAACCTCGGGGGGCCGGTCGATACGCGGTCGTCCTGGGCGATGTCCGGGGTGGTGACGGTGGCGGCGTCGGCGAAGGCCCGGCCGATGAGGCTCGCGTCCACCGGCAGCACCAGCCCCCGGTGCACCTCGGCCTCCTCGCCGAGGGCGAGTTCGACGGTGAGGCAGCCGGTGTCCTCCATGGGCACCGCGACCACCGCGAGCGCCGCCCCGGTGATCTCCCGGGCGCGTTCCGCGATGAGGCCCAGCACCTCGCTCCGGCCGCTGCCGGACATGATGCTGTGGGTGATCTCCGCGCTGGCCCGCAGCCACCGCTCCCGCAGCCGGGACTCCTCGTAGAGACGGGCGTTGTCGATGGCCACGCCGGCCGCCACGGCCAGGGTGGCCAGCACCGACTCGTCCTCCTCGTCGAACTGCGCCCCGCCCCGCTTCTCGGTCAGGTAGAGGTTGCCGAAGATCTGGTCGCGGACCCGGATGGGGACGCCGACGAAGGTGTTCATGGGCGGGTGGTGCGGCGGGAAGCCGTACGAGGCGGCGTGCTCGGACAGCTTCGCCAGCCGCAGCGGCTCGGGGTGCCGGATCAGTTCGCCGAGGATGCCGTGGCCCTCGGGGAAGTTGCCGATCTCGGCGATCTGGTCCTCGGTGACGCCGACGGTGTAGAAGTCCGACAGCCGTCTGCCGTCGGGGCCGATCACGCCGAGGGCCGCGTACCGGGCGTCCACCAGTGCCGCCGCGGCCTGCACGATGCCGCGCAGCACCTGCTGGAGGTCCAGTTCGCGCCCGACCGACAGCACCGCCTCCAGCAGGTTGTGCACACGGTCCCGGGTGCCGCGGGCGGCGTCCAGGCGTGCCTGGACCTCCTCCAGCAGTTCGTCCAGCCGAAGCTGGGGCAGCCGGATGCGTGCCTCGCCCGGCTCCGCGCCGCTCGCCACCCGTGTTCCCTCCAGGCCTCGTCTCGTGTGCGCCCTCCGCCCGGACGCGTCCGCCGCCTCTCCTGCCACCGTAAACGGGCCGGGAACGGGCGGCTCAGAGGCCGCGGCCGTCCTGCCGGAGCCGGTCCTGGGCCTGGCTGGCGATGACGGCGGCCTGGATGCGCCGTTCGACGCCCAGCTTGGCCAGGAGGCGGGAGATGTGGTTCTTGACGGTCTTCTCGGCGAGGAAGAGCTGCTGTCCGATCTGCCGGTTGGTCAGGCCCTCGCCGACCAGGGCGAGGATCTCGCGTTCCCGCTCGGTCAGCGCGGGCAGGGCGTCCGGTTCCTGCTGCGGCTGGTCGGCGCCGCGCAGCCGGGCCATGACCCGGCTGGTGGCGCTCGGGTCGAGCAGGGACTGGCCGCGCGCCACCGTGCGGACCGCGGTGACCAGGTCGGAGCCCTGGATCTGCTTCAGGACGTATCCGGAGGCGCCCGCCATGATCGAGTCGAGCAGGGCCTCCTCGTCGTCGAAGGAGGTCAGCATCAGGCAGGCCAGGTCGGGCATCCGCGAGCGCAGCTCACGGCAGACGGTGACGCCGTCGCCGTCGGGGAGCCGGACGTCGAGGACGGCGACGTCGGGTCGCAGCGCCGGTACCCGCACCAGCGCCTGTTCGACGGTGGCGGCCTCGCCGACGACGTCGATGTCCGGTTCGTCGTCCAGCAGGTCGCGCACCCCGCGCCGGACCACCTCGTGGTCGTCCAGCAGGAAGACGCGTACCGGTCCGTCGGGCCCGGGCCGCTCGCTGTCCGCCATCGCTCACTCCTCGTCCTGGTTCCGCGGGGCCCCAAGCCGCGCGGGTTCCCCTTCAGGATCCTTCTCGTTACAGGGCCGGATGGCCAGGGCCGTTCGGCCCTGATCGCGACCGGACCCGAACACCGCTACGCCTTCGAGACCTCTTCGAGCACCTCCCGGATCACATGCCGGGCGTTGCCCGCCATCGCCGGGTTCGTCTCCCGGTAGTACGGCAGCGCGATCACGGCCTGCGAGAGCGTCCGCGCCCGGCCGCGCAGCCAGGTCGCGTCGTCGACGTCCAGTGCCTCCCGGAACACCTGCCTGGCCTCGGCCGGCAGCAGGTTCCACGCCGGGAACAGGTCGCAGGCCGGATCGCCGACGCCCATGCATCCGAAGTCGATCACCGAGGTCAGCCGGCCGCCGTCCACGAGCAGGTTGCCCGGCATGAGGTCGGCGTGCAGCCACACCGGCGGCCCGTCCCAGTCCGGGGCCCGCAGCGCCTCCTGCCATACGGCGGCCACGGCGTCGCAGTCGACGCCTTCCTGCGGGATGGCGCGCAGTTCCTCGATCGCCGCCCGGGTCCCCGCGTCGAGGGAGGCGACCGGCCCGCCGCGATGGGCCGTCGGCGCTCCCGGCAGGGTGACGCCGCGGACCGCCGTCACGAACGCGGCGAGGTCCGCGGCCAGCGCCACCGGCTCGCTCAGCGCTCCCGCCTCGGGGTTCTCCCCCGGCAGCCACCGGTACACCGACCACGGCCACGGATACCCCTCACCGGGCTCGCCGGCGCCCAGCATCTCGGGGACGGGGGTGGGCAGCAGCGGCGCGAGACGCGGCAGCCAATGCTGTTCGAGCGCCACGTCAGCGACGCCGCCCCGCGCCAGTGGGAGCCGTACGGCCATCTCGTCGCCGAGCCGGTACACGGCGTTCACCGTGCCGCCGGACGGGAACCGCGTCAGCGGCAGCTCCGCCCACCGGGGGAACTGCTCCGCGATCAGCCGCCGTACGAGGTCGTCGTCCACGCCGTGGTCCGTCATGCGGCGTCGTCCGTCTCGTGGAGCCGTATGTCCCGGTTGGCGAAGTGGTGGCCGCCGACCGCGGCTCGGACCGCCTTGCGCGCCATGCCTGTCCCCCCTTGTCCGATTGTCGTCCGGCCTGGTCGGAGCCGGTGATCATCGAGGTTAGCGGGTACGGCCGCCCGCCGGGGCGCCGGGACGTCAGGGCCGCCGGAGCGCGGGAGGGCACCCGGCGGCCGTGCGGGGGTCACATGTCGGCGGCGTCCACCACGTCGCCGAGGTCGACGAACTTGAAGCCGGTCGCGGTGCGGGTGCCGCCCTCGCCGTCGGAGACCTCGGGGGTGTCGTGGCCGTCCTGGACGACCAGCAGACCGTTCGGGTAGCGGCGGCCCAGCGGGGCGTTCAGGACGGCGGCGCCGTCGCACTCCTCCGAACCGTCGAGCGTCGCCGAGGCGGCACCGACGCGGAAGCCGCCCTCGTACTCGTTGTCCTCGCTCACCTCGCGGTCGTACAGGGCGAAGGTGTCGTCGCCCTGGCTGGAGGCGAGGAGGTAGCCGTCGCCGTCGGACTCCTGGAACAGGGTCAGGCCCTCGACGTCGGCGGCCAGCCGCTCGCCACCGTAGCCGGGGTCGGCGCCCGCCGCGCACTCCTCGGTCGTCTCGTCGTAGACGCCGGGCACGCCGAACTCGCGGACCTTGTCGACCAGGACCGGCTTGGTGGTGAGGTCGGCGCGCATCCGCCAGATGCCGATGTCCTCCTGACCGGCGTAGAGGGTGCCGGTCGCCGGGTCCACCACCATGCCCTCGACCTGCGGAAGCTCACCGGGTTCCGCGCACGGCGACCAGCTGGTGCCGTCCGGGAGGCGGAAGGACGACGGGAGGTCGAGGGTGCGGACCTTGCGGTAGCCGACGGTGCCGTTCGCCGTGGGGGTCAGCTCGACGAGGGCGACGCGGGTCCGTTCCCGCTGGCTGACCAGGGCGTAGGTGCGTCCGGTGGCCTTGTCCTGCCAGGTGGCGAGGCCGTACGCGGTGCGCTGGTCGTTGATCTCGGCCTGGTCGGCGGAGAACACCGGGGCGGCGGCCGGGTCGGTGATGTCGGTCAGCGGGGCGCCGGGCCTGGACGGGTCGATGCGGTAGATCCGCAGCCGGTCGTTGCCGCGGTCGCTGACGACGGCCACGTCGGCGCGGCCGACGGAGGTGCGCAGTCCGGTGACGAGGTCGACGTTGTTGAAGCGGCCGGGGGCGTCGTCCTCGGCGGGCGGACGCGGGGCGGGCAGCGACTGCACCAGGCGGGCGTCCAGGTCGTACACGCGCAGGCCGCCCTCCTTGGCGGTCGCGACGACGAGGCTGCGGTCCGGGTCGGCCGCGTTGCGCCAGATCGCCGGGTCGTCCGCGTCGGAGTTGCCGCCCGCCTCGTCGTCGTACAGCGCGGGGGTCTCGCTGACGGGGGTGACCGTGGGGAGCGCCTCGCCGTCGGCCCCGGCCGGGGTGACGGCCAGGAGGGTGAGCACGGCGGTGCCCAGGGCGAGGGCGGCGGTTCTGCGCGGAGTGCGGTGCGTTGTCACAAGCGCTTCCTTCATCGGTGTCGAGGACATGCCGATGCTGCGGGCGGTAGATGGCGCGGAGGAGACCAAGATCTGTACACACGGTCGAGGGCGTCGGTTTCCAGCCAGACGAAATGTGTAACTCAGATCACACGGGAAGCTTGCAACCGGACATTTCTGGCTCCGCTGCGATTACCGAATATCGAACGCAGCTCAAACGGTTTTGGAAGGCAAGTTTCATTGCCTCGATCAACCTTCGAAACACAGGCAGTTACCCCGCCACACCCTTGAATAGATGGATCATGAACCTTCCGGGCCCAGGATGTAACGCACGGTCGACACGGAAACCGCAGCACTTAACGTCCTGTTCATGACTCAGCTGGACGCACGGCCCATGGCCGGAAACACAGGCGACGAGGGCCCCGGCCACGGCATGCGTGCCAAAGGGCTGAGCGGCAACTCCGTCGGGCTACTGGGCAGCGCCGTCATCGGCGTCTCCACCGTGGCCCCGGTCTACTGCCTGACCTCCACCCTCGGGTCCACCGCCGGCGAGGTCGGACTGCAGATGCCGGCGGTGTTCCTCGCCGGCTTCCTGCCGATGCTGCTCGTCGCGTTCGCCTACCGCGAGCTGAACAAGGTCATGCCGGACTGCGGCACCTCCTTCACCTGGACGGTGAAGGCGTTCGGCCCGAAGGTGGGCTGGATGTGCGGCTGGGGGCTGGTGATCGCCACGATCATCGTGCTCTCGAACCTCGCGGGTGTGGCGACCTCGTACTTCTGGCTGCTCGCCGGTGAGATCACCGGCAGCGAGGACGTGGCCGCCCTCGACGGGAACAAGGCGGTGCACATCGTCACCTGCCTGGCGCTGGTCGCCATCGCGACCGTGATCAGTTACCGCGGGATGACCGCGACCAAGGGCGTGCAGTACGCGCTGGTCGGACTTCAGCTGGTGGTGCTCGCCCTGTTCGTCGCGATGGCGTTCGGGAAGGCCGGCAGCGCCAACTTCCCGACCTCGGCGGACTTCTCCTGGTCCTGGATGAACCCCTTCGCGGTGCAGTCGTTCGGCGCCTTCACCGCCGGGCTGTCGCTGTCGATCTTCATGTACTGGGGCTGGGACGCCTGTCTCACCGCCAACGAGGAGACCAGCGGCAGCGCCAAGACCCCGGGCCGCGCGGCGCTGCTCGCCATGGTGGTGCTGGTCGGCTCGTACCTGGCCACCGGTGTGGCCGCGCAGATGGTCGTCGGCTCCGGCGACAAGGGGCTGGGACTCGCCAACCCCGACACCTCCGACAACGTCTTCGCCGCACTGGCCGGTCCGGTGATGGGCTCGGCGCTGGGCATCCTGCTCTTCGTGGCCGTCCTCGCCTCGGCGGCGGCCAGCCTGCAGACCACGTTCATCCCGGTCGCCCGCACCGTCCTCGCGATGTCCACGTACGAGGCGCTGCCCGCCTCCTACGCCAAGGTCCACGAGCGATTCCGCACCCCGGGCCGCGCCACGGTCATGGCCGGTGTCGCGACCGGCGTGTTCTACACGGTGATGACGCTGGTCAGCGAGCACGTGCTGGTCGACACGATCTACGCGCTCGGCCTGATGATCTGCTTCTACTACGCCCTCACCGCGTTCGCCTGCGTCTGGTACTTCCGCGCCGAGGTGCTGCGCTCCGGCCGCGACCTGCTCTTCAAGGGCCTCTTCCCGCTGGTGGGCGGGCTGCTGCTGAGCGCGGTCTTCGCCAAGACGCTGCTGGACATGTGGAACCCGGAGTACGGCAGCGGATCCTCGGTCTTCGGCATGGGCTCGGTGTTCGTGATCGGCGTGGGGCTGCTGCTCCTCGGTGTGGTGATCATGTACTGGATGCGGTGGCGCAGCCCGGCGTTCTTCCAGGGCAGGACCCTCACCACGGAGACGCCCTCGCTGGTCGCCGAGGACTGACGGCCGACCTGGCCGCACACGAACGGCGGGGCACCCCGGGGGGTGCCCCGCCGTTCGTTCGTGATCGTCCACGACGGCGGCAAGGCGGGCGTCGGCATCGCGTTCTGCCCCTGATGCGGGCGGCGGCTGCCCGAGTCGCTGCGGGACCGCGACGACCGCTTGGTCACCGCACCCGGCGAAGGGTTCGGCGCACCCGGCGAAAACCACCTGCCGCCGCGGGAGCACCGGCCCTAGGGGACGTCTCGCCGATCATGCCGGGCTCGCGGCGCCTGGCACCGCGCCTCGCCGCGTTGTCGTCACTCGCCGATTCCCCCAAGCTCCCGGCTCCCCTCGAGCAGGGGGGACCCCCATCGCATCGACTCCCTCCTCCGCCTTGCGATGCACGGCACCAGACGCCGCTCCCTGATCCGGCCTGATCGACGAGACACCCCCTAGCGTTGCGTCATGAGCCTGTGGAGCCTCGACCGCTACCGCGCCGAAATCCTCGTCCAGACCGACCTGCTGCGCTCCCTCCTCGGCGGCGCCGACCCGGCGGCCCGCGTGCCGACCTGCCCCGAGTGGAACCTCGGCCAGCTCGCACGGCACATCGGCGGCAACCACCGCTGGGCCGACACGATCGTGCGGACCCGGGCCACCGGACCGGTCTCCACGGAGCTGGTCGACGAGGTCTTCCACTACGGCGACGAGGACCCGGCGGTGCTGGACACCTGGCTCGCCGACGGCGCCCGGCGGCTCACGGACGCGCTGGCGGACGCCGGGCCCGAGGCGCGCGTGTGGACCGTCGTACCGGATCAGCCCCTGGTCTTCTGGGCGCGCCGCATGCTGCACGAGACCGTCGTCCACCGCGCCGACGCGGCGTGGACGGTGGGCGCCCGCTACGAGGTCGAGCCGGCGGTGGCGCGGGACGCGCTCGACGAGTGGATGTCGTTCGGCTCCGTGCCCGAGACGTACGACCCGTCGATCGCCCGGCCCCTGCTCGGTCCCGGCCGCACCCTCGCCTTCCAGGCCGCCGACGCTCCCGACGGGAGCTGGTTCGTCGATCTCACCGGTGACGTGCCGCGCTGGCGGCGCGGCGGGGGCGAGGCCGCCGTCACCGTCCGGGCGGCCCTCCCCGACCTGCTGCTCCTGGTCTACGGGCGCCCCGTGCACGACCGGACGAGCGTCGACGGCGACCGGGACCTGCTCGGACTGTGGCTGGAGCGGACCGGGTTCTGGCTGCATGAGTGAGCGAATCCCGGACGGGGTTACTCGGGGGGCATGGCGAAGCTGCATCTTCCCGGGCGTGCCGGGCACAACGACCAGCTCGACGACCGCAGGCCGACTCCGGAGGAGGCCGGTCCCGGCCCGGAGGTGGAACGGGCGGCACCCGAGACGCCGGCCAAGCTGCCGAAAGGGGCCTGGAAGGCGGTGCTGAAGGGCAGCCTCAGGGAGTTCAAGGACGACGAGCTGGCCGACCGCGCGGCGGCGCTGACGTACTACGGGGTGCTGGCGCTGTTCCCGGCCCTGCTGGTGCTGGTGTCGCTGCTCGGCCTCTCCGGCAGGTCGACCACGGACAAGGTGCTGGACAACCTGCAGTCGCTGGCCCCCGGTCCCGCCAGGGACATCATCACCCAGGCCGTCGAACAGCTTCAGGGCAACGCGGGCACCGGTTCCCTGGTGGCGGTCATCGGTCTGGTGGTGGCGGTGTGGTCCGCGTCCGGCTACGTGGCGGCGTTCATGCGGACCGCGAACGCGGTGTACGACATCCCGGAGGGGCGGCCGGTGTGGGCGATCCTGCCGGTGCGGCTCGGGGTGACCGTGGCCCTGATGGTGATGGCGCTGATCAGCGCACTGATCGTGGTGTTCACCGGGGGCGTCGCGCGCCGGGCGGGCGATCTCCTCGGGGTCGGGGACACCGCGCTGACGGTCTGGGCGATCGCCAAGTGGCCCGTGCTGCTCGTGCTGGTCACCCTCATGATCGCGCTGCTGTACTGGGCCGCCCCGAACGCCCGGGTGCGCGGCTGGCGGTGGATCACCCCGGGCAGCTTCCTCGCCCTGGTGATCTGGATGATCGCGTCCACGGGGTTCGCCTTCTACGTCGCGAACTTCGGCTCGTACAACAAGACGTACGGGACGATGGCGGCCGTCATCATCTTCCTCATCTGGCTGTGGATCACCAACCTGGCGATCCTCCTCGGCCTGGAGTTCGACGCGGAGACGGCACGCCAGCGCGCGATCGCCGGCGGCCTCCCCCCGGAGCAGGAGCCGTACACCGAGCCCCGCTCGACCCGCACCTGGGACGACGACGAGAATCCGCCCGGCGGCGGTCGCTAGCCGGGCAACGCGGCTGGCTCAGCGCCAAGCGCTGCCCTCGCCCGTGCCAACAACGGCTCAACGACAGTCCAGGAATCGCCCACGCACGACCATGATTCGGTAGCACTGCCGACCGGGCAGCGGTTTCGGACATACGTTCTTCGCCGTGATTCTCGACGACACCCTGTTCGGAGCCGCCGAGGCGGCTCCCGCCCGCCGCCTTCTGCTGCGCGCCGCCGTGACCGGAGCCGCCGTGGCCGGCGCCGGGCTCACACTGGACGTCTCGCCCGCGGCCGCCGCCCCGCCCGCCGCCCGGCCGCGGCCGACCACCGCCCGGCAGGCGCTGCGGGAGCTGGCCGCCGGGAACCGGCGCTGGCGCACCTACCGGGAGCAGCACCCGGACGAGACCCCGGCCGTGCGGCAGGCGCTGACGTCGGGGCAGCACCCGTTCGCGATCGTGCTCGGCTGCATCGACTCGCGGGTGCCGCCGGAACTGGTCTTCGACCAGGGGCTCGGCGACCTGATCACCGTGCGCAGCGCCGGGGAGGTGCTGGACGAGGCGGTGCTCGGCAGCATCGCCTACGGGGTGCTGGAGCTGGGGATACCGCTGATCGTGGTGCTGGGCCACCAGTCGTGCGGGGCCGTGCGGGCCGCCGTCGAGGCGGACGAGTCGGGTGGACCGCTGCCCGCTCACATCCGGTACCTGGCCGACCAGATAGCCCCGGCGATCGACCGCGGCACCGGGGGAGACGCCCGCGTCGACGCGACGATAGACGCCAACATACGGCTCGTGCGGTCCCGGCTCGCGGCGGACAAGGATCTCGCCGAGCGGGAGGCGGACGGGCGGCTGTCGATCGTCGGCGCGCGGTACGAGCTGACCAGCCAGCTGGTGCACCGCGTCGCCTGACGGTCGATCACCCGGTGGCGCCGGGCGCGGCGCCACCGCTCCCGTGCTCCCGCCTCAGCTCCCTGTCGTGGTGCTCGTCGGCCTCAGCCTCCGCAGGAGGGGCCAGGCCAGCAGCACCGCGATCACCGCGTAGACCGTCACCGCGAACGGGGTGTCGACCAGGCCCGTGACGCTGCCGTCGCTGATCTGCAGGGCGCGGCGGAGTTGCTGCTCGGCGTTCGGGCCGAGGATGACGCCGATGACGGCGGGCAGGACGGGCAGGCCGTAGCGGCGCATGCCGTAGCCGATGAGGCCGATGACCAGCAGGATGACCAGGTCGACGACCTCGCCGCCCACCGCGTAGGCGCCGACGGCCGCGAAGAACAGGATGCCCGCGTAGAGGTACGGCCTGGGGATGCGCAGCAGCCTCGCCCAGAGCGGGGCCAGCGGCAGGTTGAGGGCGAGCAGCAGCACCATGCCGACGAAGAGGGACGCGATGAGGCCCCACACCAGGTCCGGCTCGCGTTCGAAGAGCAGCGGGCCGGGCTGGATGCCGTACTGCTGGAACGCGGCCAGCATGACGGCGGCGACGGCCGTGGTCGGCAGGCCGAGGGTCAGCATGGACACGAGGGTGCCCGCCGCCGAGGCGGAGGCGGCAGACTCGGGTCCGGCGACGCCCTCGATGGCGCCCTTGTTCCAGTCGTCCTTGTGCTTCGACAGCCGTTTCTCCATGACGTACGACAGGAAGGTGGGGATCTCGGCCCCGCCCGCCGGGATCGCGCCGAACGGGAAGCCGATGAACGGGCCGCGCAGCCAGGACTTCCAGGTGCGTCTCACATCGCCGCGGCCGAGCCACGGGCGGCCCACCGGGATCGGTTCGCCGGGCGTGCGCCGCAGGTGCGCCGCCACCCACAGGGCCTCGCCGATGGCGAACAGGCCGACCGCGACGATCACCACGTCGATGCCGTCGGCGAGCTGGAGCGAACCGAAGGTGAGCCGCTGGCGGCCGGTCATCTGGTCCAGGCCGACCAGGCCGAGGGTGAGCCCGATCAGCAGGGAGGCGAGGCCGCGGACGCGGGAGGAGCCGAGGACCGAGGTGACGGCGATGAACGCCAGCACCATGAGGGCGAAGTAGTCCGGCGCGCCGATGTCGACGGCGAGCTCCGCGACGGTCGGGGCGAGCACGACCAGCAGGATCGTGCCGACCATGCCGCCGGCGAAGTGGCCGATGGCGGCGGCCGCGAGGGCCTGCGCGCCGCGCCCCGACTTCGCCATCGGGTTGCCTTCGATGGCGGCGACGACGGCCGCGCTCTCGCCGGGTGTGTTGAGGAGGATGGAGGTGGTGGAGCCGCCGAACATCGCGCCGTAGTAGATGCCCGCGAACATGATGAACGCGCCGATCGGGTCGAGTCCGTACGTGACCGGCAGCAGCAGCGCGACCGCCATGGCGGGGCCGATGCCGGGCAGGACGCCGATCGCGGTGCCGAGGAGTACGCCGAGGGCGGCCCAGAGGAGGTTGAGCGGGGTGAGGGCGGTCCCGAAGCCGTCCAGGAGGGAGTCGAGGGCGTTCATGTCACAGGACTCCCATCAGCGGGCCGCCGGGCAGCGGCACTCCGAGCAGGTGGTCGAAGACGACGTAGGTGACGAGGGAGAGGGCGGCAGCGATCAGCGGGTCGCGGTCGGTGCGGCGGCTGCCGAGGACGAACGCGGCGCCCCAGAAGAGCAGGGCGCCCGCGGCGGGGAAACCGAGCGGTTCGATGAGGACGGCGAAGCCGAGGAAGACGCCCGCGAGCAGCAGCACGGTGCGCCAGTCGGCGGGCTCGGACAGGTCGACGTCCTCGCCGGACTCGGCCTGGCCGCGGCCGCCGCGCAGCACGTCGACGGCGAGCAGGGCGGAGATCAGCAGCAGGCCGGCGCCGACGACGACGGGCACGGTCCTCGGGCCGACGGGGCCGCGCTGGGCGATGTCGGCGTCCATGGTCAGGGCGTCGGTCAGGACCAGCACACCGAGGGCCAGCAGCAGGGCGCAGACGCCGAGTTCGGAGTGGTCGCGCAGCCAGGAGCGGCGGGCCGGGGCGGGCGGCGCGGGTGTGCCGGTGGCCGGTGTCGTCACAGTCCCAGCTCCTTCAGCACGGAGACCACGCGCCGGTCCTGGGCGTCGAGGAACGCGCCGAACCGGTCGCCGGTGAGGAAGGCGTCGTCCCAGCCGTTCTCGCGCAGGGACCGCCGCCACTCGGGCGAGTCGTGCAGCGCCTCGATCAGCCGGATCAGCTTGTCGCGTTCGGCGTCGGTGAGGCCGGGCGGGGCGACGACGCCGCGCCAGTTGGTGAAGTTCACGTCGTAGCCCGCCTCGCGGAGGGTGGGGGCGTCGAGGCCCTCGACGCGCTCGGGCCCGGTGACGGCGAGCGGGCGCAGCTCGCCCGACTTGATCTGGTCGAGGTATTCGCCGACGCCGGAGACACCGAAGGCGACCTTGTCGCCGAGGATGGAGGCGAGGAGTTCGCCACCGCCGTCGAAGGGGATGTAGTTGACGTCCTTCGGGGAGATCCCGGCGGCCCGGGCCATCAGCATCGGCGCCAGATGGTCGGGGCCGCCGGGGGCCGAGCCGCCGCCCACGGGCAGCTTGCCGGGGTCGGCCTTCCAGGCGTCGATCAGGTCGTCGACGGTCCGGTACGGCGAGTCCTCAGCGACCACCACGACGTCCTGTTCCTCGGTGAGGCGAGCGATGGGGGTGGTGTCGGCGAGGGTCTTCGGCGCGTCGTTGGAACGGACGGCGCCGACGACGCCGAGTCCCATCGACATCGCCAGCCTGCCGTTGCCGTGCTCGCTCACCAGCCGGGTCAGGCCGACGGTGCCGCCCGCCCCGGGGAGGTTGAACACCTCGATGTCCGGGGTGAGGCCGGCGTCCTCGGCGTTGCGGGCGGCGGTGCGCGCGGTGATGTCGTAGCCGCCGCCGGGCGTGTTGGGGACCATGAAGCGCAGGCCGGGGATGCGCGTGCCGGTCTCGGCGCCGCTGCCGGTGGTCAGCAGCGGCGGTCCCAGCAGCACGAGCAGGGCGGCGCCGAGCAGGGCGAGGGGGGTGCGCAGGCGCACGGAGGCCACCACCTGTCGGTCGGATCGGGAGGGAGGTGGCCACATGGTGCCCGGGGGCGGGCGGGCTGTCGCGCTTGTGGAGGCAACGATGGTTGTGGTCGTTGTGGTCAGGGCGGAGGCGGCCTGCGGCCTCGTACACGATCAGCGGCTCACCCCCTCGCTGCCTAGAGGGAACGGAATTTGCCTAAAGGCTTTAGGCATCCGCATAATTCATTCAGGCGGAGTTCCGGTCAGGCAGAGCTCCGGTGAGGCAGAGAGCGGAGCGGCATGGCACGCGTGGGACTGACCGCCGAGCGTCTGATCCAGGCGGGCGCCGAGCTGGCCGACGAGGTCGGCTTCGACCAGGTGACCCTCTCGGCGCTCGCCCGGCGGTTCGACGTCAAGGTCGCGAGCCTGTACTCCCACCTGCGCAACTCGCAGGAACTCAGAACCGGGATCGCGCTGCTCGCCCTCGAGGAACTCGCCGACCGAGCCGCCGACGCGCTCGCCGGGCGGGCCGGCAAGGACGCCCTCACCGCGTTCGCGAACGTCTACCGCGACTACGCCCGCGAGCACCCCGGCCGCTATGCCGCGGCCCGGCTGCGGCTCGACCCCGAGACGGCGGCCGCCGGCGCGGGCGTACGGCACGCGCGGATGACGCGGGCGATCCTGCGCGGCTACGACCTGACGGAACCGGACGAGACCCACGCGGTCCGCATGCTGGGCAGCGTGTTCCACGGCTACGTGAGCCTGGAGCTGAGCGGCGGCTTCAGCCACAGCGAACCCGGCTCCGAGGAGACCTGGGCGCGCATCCTCGACGCCCTCGACGCCCTGCTGCGCAACTGGCCCGCGCACTGACCCCCGACCACCCCCCACCGGCGGAGATCATGAACACCCCCTGGATCACGACCCCCCTCACCGCGGAACTCCTGCGCGGCGCCCTCGACCTGGAACACACCGAGCACGGGGTGCTGCCGCACCGGCTGCCCGCCCGGGCCCGCGCGCAATACGCCGATCCGCTGCTCGCCTCGGCGGAGACCCAGCCGTCCGGCGTACGGCTGGTGTTCCGCACCCGCGCCACCGCCGTGGAGCTGGACACGCTGCCCACCAAGCGGGTCTACGTCGGCGCCCCGCCCCGCCCGGACGGCGTCTACGACCTGCTCGTCGACGGCGAGCCGGCCGGGCGGGGCACCGTGGCCGGCGGCAACACCGTGACCATCGACATGACCACCGGGTCCTTCGAGTCCCGGCCCGGACCGGCCGGCACGGTCCGCTTCGACGGACTGCCCGACCGGGTCAAGGTCGTCGAGATCTGGCTGCCGCACAACGAGACCACCGAACTCGTCGCCCTGCGCACGGACGCCCCGGTCGAGCCCGTGCCCATGGACGGGGAGCGGCCGGTGTGGCTGCACCACGGCAGCTCGATCAGCCACGGCTCCGACGCCGCCAGCCCCACGACCACGTGGCCCGCGCTCGCCGCGTCCCTCGGCGGGGCGGAGCTGGTCAACCTGGGCTTCGGCGGCAGCGCCCTGCTCGACCCGTTCACGGCGCGGGCGATGCGGGACACCCCCGCCGACCTGATCAGCCTGAAGATCGGCATCAATCTGGTGAACCTCGACGTGATGCGGCTGCGGGCCTTCACCCCCGCCGTCCACGGGTTCCTCGACACCCTCCGGGACGGCCACCCCACCACCCCGCTGCTGGTGATCTCCCCCATCCTGTGCCCCATCCACGAGGACACCCCGGGCCCCGGCGCCCCGGACTTCTCCACCCTGGAAACGGGGCAGCTGCGGTTCCGGGCGACCGGAGACCCCGAGGAGCGCGCCTTCGGCAAGCTCACCCTGAACGTCATCCGCGACGAACTCGCCAAGATCGTCGAGCAGCGCGCCGCCGAGGATCCGCACCTGCACTACCTGGACGGCCGCACCCTCTACGGCGAGGCCGACGCCGCCGAGCTGCCGCTGCCGGACGGCCTGCACCCGGACGCCGCCACCCACCGCCGCATGGGCGAGCGCTTCGCCCGGCTGGCGTTCGGCAAGGGAGGCTGCTTCGCGGGCGGGGGTTCCTGAGCGCGGAGCGTGAGGGCGAGCCGGGTTCGCCGTCGCCTGCCCGGACTACCGGCTCAGCGGCGAGGCCCCGTACCCCGCCCAGCTCGACGACCTGCGCTCCCCTGGCCTGGCTGCACACCCGCTCCGCCGAACTGGGCCTGGACACCTCCCGGACCGTGCTGTGGGGCGAGTCGGCCGGCGGGCACCTCGCGGCCCTGACCGCGCTCACCGCCGCGGCCCGCCCCGGTACGGCCGACGTGCGCGGCTGCGCGGTCCGGTGCGCCCCGTCCGACCTCACCCGGCTCGCCGAGGACCACCCGCCCGGTGCCTTCGACCCGGCCGACCCCGCCTCCTTCGAGGCGCTGCTGATCGGCGCGGCGCTCGCCGACGCTCCCGGACGGGCGCGTGCCGCCAGCCCGGTGCACCGGGTGACGGCCGACGCGCCGCCGTTCCTCGTGCTGCACGGCACCGCCGACACGATCGTCCCGCACGCCCAGGGCGAACGGCTGGCGACGGCGCTGCGGGAGGCGGGCGTCCCGGTCGGCTTCCGGCCCGTCGAGGGCGGCGACCATCTGTGGATCGGGTTGCCGGAGGAGGAGGTCGAGAGCTGCTTCGCCGCGACCGTGGAGTTCGCCGCGCGATGCGGCGACCCGGAGACGGAGCGGCGTCCGGAGGTGTAGGGGTGGGGCGGGCGGCAGCGAGTGGGCGGGGCCCGGGGGCGGATAATTCCCTCGTCCGTCGTCCTCCGAGGCCCTGAGGAGCCATGAGTCACCGCGCCGCCAATCTCCCGCAACTGCTCGGCGAGGCCCGTCGCTGGTTCGAGGACGCGCTGTTCGCCAGCATGGAGGCCGCCGGGGAGCAGCCGGTGACCACCGCCCAGGCGTCCGTCTTCGCGTCGCTCGACGCCGAGGGCACGACAGTCTCCGAGCTGGCCCGCCGGATCGGCGTCACCGGCAGACGGTCCACCAGGCCGTGCACGGGCTGATCGGCATGGGGCTCCTGGAGCAGGCCCCCGACCCCGGCTCCGCCCGCCGCCGGCTGATCCGCACCACCCCGGAGGGCCTGCGCGTCCACGAGCGCGCGCAGGCCGTGATCGCGGTCGTCGAGTCGGCCCTCGCCGACCGCATCGGCCGCCCCGGCGTCGAGGCCCTGCGGCAGGCACTCACGGCCGACTGGGGTGAGCCGCCGCTCGTCACGGCGCCCTGACCGAGCACGTCGCCCCTCTGGCGTCCGACCGGCCGGTCTGCGAACGTCACGGCGGCGGGACCACGACACGCCGAGCCGTGGTTCCGGCACGCCTGACCGTCAGCCACCCCGTCGACGCGGTGGCGGAAGGAGCGGACCGATGATCACTGCGGCGTCCCGTACGACTGCCGTCCCCGATGCGTCCGGTGCGGCCATGGACACGATCGGCGTCCTGGTCGTCGACGACGACTTCAGGGTGGCGAAGGTGCATCGCGCCTACGTGGAACGCGTCCGGCCGTTCCGGGTGGTGGGCGTCGCGGGCAGCGGTGAGGAGGCCGCCGGCGCGGTGGACGAGCTGCGCCCCGACCTGGTGCTGCTCGACCTGTACCTGCCCGACGTCTTCGGCCTCGACGTCATCCCCCGGCTGCGCTCCGCCGGGCACGACTGCGACGTGATGGTGATCAGCGCCGCGCGGGAGGTGGACGCGGTGCGCGGCGCCGTGCGCCAGGGGGTCGTGGACTATCTCCTCAAGCCGTTCGAGTTCGCCGACCTGCGGGCTCGGCTTGAGCGGTACGTGGCCCAGCGGGGTCGGCTGGAGAGCGCCGTCGTGCGCGGCCAGGCGGACGTGGACCGGGTGCTGGCGGGGGCGGCCGCACCGGCGCCGATCGCCGCGTGCGCCCTGCCGAAGGGGATGAGCGTCGAGACCGCCGAGCTGGTGGAACGCGCCCTGCGCGGCGCCGACGGCACCCTCTCCGCGAGCGAGTGCGCCGCGCTGACCGGGCTGTCACGGGTCAGCGCCCGCCGCTATCTGGAGCACTTCCATACGACGGGCAGCGCCGAGGTGTCGCTGCGGTACGGCGTGGCGGGGCGGCCGGAGCGGCGGTACGGCTGGCGCGGGTGAGGCCCGTGGGGTGGCGCCCGTGGGGTGGCCTATCGGGGCCCGTGCTCAGGCGATGAGCGCCTGGTCCGGTCCCAGCCGGGCCACGAGGTGGGCGTGGTGCAGGCCGGCGACGGGAGCGAGCAGGTCGGGGTGGCGGAGCAGGGCCGCTGCCTGCCAGTCCCGGTCTCCGGGCTCCAGCAGACGGCGGTACTCCAGCGGCGTACCGGCCGGCTCCGTCGCCTCGGTGACCGCGGTCACCGCCAGGCGGGCCAGCTCGGGGTCGGTGAGCAGGCAGGCGGCCCAGCTGGCCACGACCTCGTCCACCCAGGTGCGCCAGGCGGTGTCGGCCGTGTCCGCACCGGCGGCCGTGTCCGCGCCGGTGACCCAGTCCAGGCGGGACGAGCCGCCCGGCCCGGCCATCGCCACCAGGGCGGCGTCGGTCCGGGTGGGGTAGCGCAGCAGTGCCGCGACGGTGACGGCCTGCCGCGCCTGCACCTCGCACAGGGCCTCGGCCAGGGCGCCGCCGGACGCCGGGTAGGCACGGGTCAGCCATTGAGCGGTCGCCGCTATGAGCGGGGAGAGATGGGTGAGCACTGGCGGGCCGTCCGAACTGCCGGGGACAAGGACCGGACAAAACGGTAGCCGCCGACCTGCCGGGAGGAACGTGGCGTGGATCTCTTCCGGGACGTGGCCTGGAACACATTCGCGGCGGATCCGGGGGCCTGGGGGGGGCTGGGGTTGTCCGGACGCGGGTCCAGGGGGCATCGGCTTAGGTGGCCGGGGCCGTCCGGACGCTGATCCGGGCGCCGCGCGGTGGTCACATGAGGCCGGCCGCCACCGTCGCCCCCAGCTCCCAGCACGCCTCGAGGTCGGCCTTGCCGGGTTCGCCGGTCACGGTCACCGGATCGGCCGCGCGGCGCCATGCCAGGCCGGTCGTGATCGACTCGATGCCTCGGACGGCTCCGGTGACATCGCTGCCGCCGTGCACGTAGTAGCCGAAGGGCCGGCCGCGGGTCTCGTCCAGGCAGGGGTAGTAGACCTGGTCGAAGAAGTGCTTGAGGGCGCCGGACATGTAGCCGAGGTTGGCGGGCGTGCCCAGCAGATAGCCGTCGGCGGCGAGCACGTCCGACGCCGTCGCGGAGAGGGCCGCGCGCCGCTCGACGCGGACGTTCTCGATCTCCGGTGCCGTCGCCCCGGCGAGGACGGCTTCGAGGATCGCCTGGCAGTTGGGCGACGGGGTGTGATGCACGATCAGCAAGGTGGGCACGGCCGAACCTTAACGCCCGTTGTCATCGCCGTCCCCCGGGTGCGACGATGCCCGGCACCACCATGCGGAGGAGGCACAGTGACCGACGGGGACCGGCAGCCGGACGCCGCGGCGGCGTTCGACGCACTCGGCGCCGCCTACGAGAAGGCGTTCGCGGGATCCGAGGCGCATCGGGCGTCGCTGGAATGGCTGCTGGAACGGCTCGCGCCGGGCAGCCGGGTGCTGGACGTGGGCAGCGGGACGGGGCGGCCGACCGCCGAGACGCTGGCCGCGGCGGGGCACCGGGTACTGGGGGTCGATCTCTCCCCCGTGATGGTCGAGTTGGCGGCGCGGCAGGTGCCCGACGCCGAGTTCCGGCGTGCCGACATCCGGGAACTGCCCCTGACGGACGGCTCCTACGACGCGGTCTGCGTGTACTTCTCCCTGCTGCAGATGTCCCGCGCGCAGCAGTCCGAGGTCGTCGGCCGCCTGGTGCGGGCGCTGCGGCCCGGCGGGCACATGGTGCTGGCCACCGTGCCGCTCGACGTGGAGGGCGTCGACGCCGTGTTCATGGGTCAGCCGGTCCGGGTGACCAGTTTCGCCGCCGGGGACTTCACCGCGCTGGCGGACGCGGCGGGCCTGACGGTGCTCCGGGAGGAGCAGACCCTGTTCACGCCGGCCCACCCCGAGGCCGTACCGGAACCGCATCTGTTCCTGTACGCCCGGCGCGACTGACGCCGGGCGGCGCGGGACGATGGCTGTGACACCACGCGTGAGGGAGTCCGGCCATGCGGGTACCGGCGATCGTCGAGGCTCCGTCCGTACTCGGTCTGCGGCCGTCCGGCGTCCAGGACCTGCCGCGCGCGCTGCTCGGCGCGGGCCTGGCGGACCTTCCCGGGTCCGTGCGGGCCGGACGGGTCGAGCCGCCGCCGTACGACGCCCGGCGCGACCCCGAGACCGGCGTGCTCAACCCGGCCGGCATCGCGGAGTACTCCGTGCGCCTCGCGGACGTGGTCGGCGGTCTCCTCGACGCGGGGTGCTTCCCGGTCGTCCTCGGCGGCGACTGCAGCATCCTGCTCGGCAACCTGCTCGCCCTGCGCCGCCGGGGCAGGCACGGCCTGCTGTTCCTCGACGGCCACACCGACTTCTACCAGCCGTCGGCGGAACCGGTCGGGGAGGTCGCGTCCATGGAGCTGGCCCTGGCCACGGGGCGCGGGCCACGGCAGTTGACCGACCTGGAGGGGCGCGGTCCCCTGCTGCGGGACGAGGACGTCGTGGTCCTGGGGTTCCGTGACGCCGGTGAATCCGCTCGGGCGGGGATGCAGCCGCTGCCGCCCGGGCTGTACGCCGTCGGCGTGGACGGCGTCCGGGCGGCCGGCGCCGGGGCGGCGGCCCGGGAGGCGGTGGCACGGCTCGGCACCGTCCGGTACTGGGTCCACCTCGACGTGGACGTGCTCGACGACGCGGTGATGCCGGCGGTCGACCACCGGCAGCCCGGCGGGCTGACCTGGGCGGAGCTGGAGGAGGTGCTGGGCACGGCGCTGACCGGGGAGCGGGCCGTCGGGCTCGACGTCACGATCTTCAACCCGCGCCTCGATCCCGACGGGACCATCGCCGCCCGTCTGACGCGGTGCCTGCGCCAAGGGCTGACGAGCGCGGCCGGGACGTCCGCCTGACCGCCGTGCCGGTGTGCGTCAGTGGTAGGCGTGGACGACGGCGTGGCCCTTGCCGCGGCCGATCATCCACTTGTTGACCGGCGTGGTGATCACGAAGGCGACCGCGAAGCCACCCAGCAGGGCGAACCAGAACAGCCCCTCCGAGAGATGGGCGTCCATCGCCCCCGGGGTGAGCGCGATGATCGCGTTGTCGACCAGTTCCATCACCGCGATCGAGACGGTGTCGGCGGCGAGCGCCACCTTCAGTGCGCTCTTGAAGTCCAGCCCTGCCCTCAGGACCGCGAACAGGGTGAACGAGTAACCGAAGAGGAACGCCAGCCCGATCGCCAGGACCATGGTCTGCACATTGCCCCACATCAGGGCGGTGCCGATCACCATGCCGAGGATCTCGCCGATGGCGCACCCGGTGAGGCAGTGCAGCGTCGCCTTCACGGCCATGCTCCAGGAAGCCGACCCGCGCCCATGCCCGTGTCCGTGCGCGTGACCTTCGCCGTGCCCGGTGTGCTCGGCGTGGTGGGCGCTGTGGTGGTGATGACCGGTGTGGTCCATGACGTTCTCCCCAAATCCCGTCCGGCGGGGCGATGACTCCTCCGGGCCCCACGCCTCGAACTATATACCCCTAGGGGGTATACGCGCCAGAGTGGTCGTGAGGCACTTGGCACGGTCGGGGCACGGGGTGGACGCCCTGCGGGCGAAGAGAGGAACGAGCGGGCGATGGCACGGCTCGTCGACGGCCGGGCCTCCGACGAGGAGATCAAGGACATCCCCGGCCCCGCACGGCGCGCCGGCTTCGGCCAGCGTCAGTCGTGCGGGGCCTTCCCGCTGACCCGGTGGTCGGCGTGGCTGAGGGCCTCCAGGACGAGGCGGCGCAGATGGCCGTCGCGCAGGCGGTAGTGGATGTGCCGGCCCTCGCGCCGGGACTCGACCAGCCCGGCGAGGCGGAGCTTCGCCAGGTGCTGGCTGACCGCCGTGCGCGACGCCCCGCAGCGTTCGGTCAGCGAGCCGACGTCCGACTCCCCTTGCGCCAGGAGCCACAGCAGGTGCAGACGGGTCGGCTCGGCCAGCATCGCGAACACCTCGGCGGCCTCGGCGAGGCGCGCGCTGTCCGGTGGGCGCAGATGCGCCTCGCGTGCGGGTGGGGCGGGCTCGCGGGCAGGCATGCGGTACAGCCTAGAACCGCCCGGCTCCGCGCGGCCGCCCAGGTGACTGAAGGCTGACTTATCCCTCTCATAAGGCTGCCTTATGAGCCCATAGATAGGACCCGCGTACCGACTTAGGCTTGCCTTAACTTAGGCTTCCCCACGAGTCGCTTGTCGTCACTCGAAGGGAACCTGATCATGCCCCGCCCCCTGCGGGTAGCCATCGTCGGAGCCGGCCCCGCCGGGATCTACGCCGCCGACGCCCTGCTCAAGTCCGACGTGGCCGCCGAACCCGGCGTGTCCATCGACCTCTTCGAGCGGATGCCGGCGCCGTTCGGCCTCATCCGTTACGGCGTCGCCCCCGACCACCCCCGGATCAAGGGCATCATCACCGCCCTCCACCAGGTGCTCGACAAGCCGCAGATCCGCCTTTTCGGCAACGTCGACTACGGCACCGACATCAGCCTGGACGACCTGCGTTCGTTCTACGACGCGGTGATCTTCTCCACCGGTGCGACGGCCGACCGTGCCCTCCCCATCCCGGGCATCGACCTCGACGGCTCCTACGGCGCCGCCGACTTCGTCTCCTGGTACGACGGCCACCCGGACGTGCCGCGCACCTGGCCGCTGGAGGCGGAGAAGGTCGCCGTCCTCGGCGTCGGCAACGTCGCGCTCGACATCGCGCGCATCCTCGCCAAGACGGCGGACGAGCTGCTGCCGACCGAGATCCCGCCGAACGTCTACGAGGGGCTGAAGGCCAACAAGGCCCTCGAGGTCCACGTCTTCGGCCGCCGCGGCCCGGCGCAGGCGAAGTTCAGCCCGATGGAGCTGCGCGAGCTGGACCACTCCCCCAACATCGAGGTCATCGTCGACCCCGAGGACATCGACTACGACGAGGGTTCGATCGAGACCCGGCGCGGCAACAAGCAGGCCGACATGGTCGCCAAGACCCTCGAGAACTGGGCGATCCGCGACGTCGGCGACCGTCCGCACAAGCTCTTCCTGCACTTCTTCGAGTCGCCCACCGAGATCCTCGGTGAGGACGGCAAGGTCGTGGGCCTGCGCACCGAGCGCACCGAGCTGGACGGCACCGGCAACGTCAAGGGCACCGGCAAGTTCACGGACTGGGACGTCGACGCGGTCTACCGCGCCGTGGGTTACCTCTCCGACAAGCTCCCGAAGCTGCCCTGGGACCTAGACTCCGGCACGGTGCCCGACGAGGGCGGCCGGGTCATCGAGGAGGGCGGCGCCCACCTGCAGTCGGTGTACGTCACCGGCTGGATCCGGCGCGGCCCGGTGGGTCTCATCGGCCACACCAAGGGTGATGCCAACGAGACCGTCGCCAACCTGCTGGACGACTTCGCGGGCGGCCGTCTGCAGACGCCTGAGGCGCCCGAGCCCGAGGCCGTCGAGGCCTTCCTGGCCGAGCGGGACATCCGCTTCACCACCTGGGAGGGCTGGTACAAGCTGGACGCCGCGGAGAAGGCGCTGGGTGAGCCGCAGGGCCGCGAGCGCGTGAAGATCGTCGAGCGTGAGGACATGCTGAAGGCGAGCGGCGCGTAGGCACGTACGGCGCGCCGAGTGCGTGTCGGCCCAGGGGCCCGGCGGCCGTGCCGCCGGGCCCTTTCGTGTGCGCCCCCTGTCACGGCGTCAGGCGGGGCTGTGGCGCGGCGACGGGGCGTCTCGTCTCGTCGACACGTCAACTCGCCGGGTACCCCGGTTGATCTCCACCCGCCCCCGGCGACGATACTGGCAGCTGCACGACGCCCCCGCTCACAGATGGACCCATGTCGACCTCCACCACCGACCGCCCCACGACTCCCCCCACGGTGTGGCTGGCTCGCGGCCGCCATGTCGGTACCGCCGCCGAGGAGGTGCTGCGACGCAATCTGCGCGACCTCAAAGAGCGCGGTGTGATCCACGGTCACATGGAGCCGCCCGAGACGGAGGGCGCCCGGGAGCGGGTCTTCGAGGCCCGCTGGCTGGTCGCCGGGGAGGTGACCGTGCGGGCGCGGCTGGCCCTCGCGGACGCCTCGGACGGCGGCCGGGAGTGGGTGCTCGCCGCCGAGGCGGAGGCCGCCTGGGACCTCCAGTGGCCGTCACCCGTGACCATGTTCTGGCCCGACGCCACCGAAGGCCCCGACGCCCCGGACGGCCCCCCCGCGCCGGACAGCCCTGACGCCCCGGCAGCCGGCTGGGACCGGGCGAGCGGTTCCGAGCTGCGGCTCCGCGACATCAATCCGCTGCCGGCCGACGACAAGGAGCTGCGGCGCGTCCTGCGCAACGCCGCACCCGACACCTGGACGGTCCATGTCGTCGTGCACGAGGCCATGACCCCGGACGAAAGCGGCCGGCGCCCGCTGAGCCCGCTGCTGCCGCCGGGAGTGCGGCACCGCGTGGTGGAGCACCGCGCCGCCCCGCACCAGCTGCGCGCCGTGAACTGGGCGCTGCGGGAGTTCGGCGTGGAGGTGCCGCGCGGTGGCGCCGTGGTCCTGCCCGGCATCCCCGCTCCGGAGGGGTACGACCGGGGCCGCTTCGCCGTGCGCAACGTCTTCCTGGACGGCTCCCGGCCCACCGAGCTGATCGACGCGGTGACCCGTTTCGCCCGCGCGCCCAGGCCGCTGCCGAAGGGCGCCGACGAGGTGCTGACCGCGCTGCGCGAGGACTGGCATCTGCTGACGCTGGAGGAGGAGCTGGAGCGCGAGCGCGCCCTGGTGGCCATGTACGCCGAGGCGCTGGAGGCCATGACCAAGTCCCGTGACCTGTACCGGGAGGCCGCCGAGCGGGCGAACGAGGCGCTGGCCGCCTACCGGGAGTCCGCCGCCGCGGCGTCCCTCCCCGCCCCGCGCGAGCAGGAGCGGAATCAGGACACCCAGCCCGTCTCCCCGTTCCAGCAGTTGACCCGCACGCTGGAACGCCTCAAGGGCGGCGTAAAGGCCAAGCGCGCCGCCGCGCCCGAGTCCCGGACGGACACCGAGGACCGGACCGAGACGCCCGGGCCGCCCGAAGCGCCGTAGCGGACACCAGGCCGGGCGAGCCGACGGTACGGATCGGCGCCCGGCCGGTTCCCGATCCTCGCATTCCTCGCTTTCTTCCTCTCCCTCCTTTCCCAGGTGTCCACCCGGTCCCTCCTCCGCCGCGCCCGCGCGACAGGTCGGGAGCTGGGAGGCAATACCGGAGCCGTATCAGGGAATTGGAGGAGTGGACGGCCCATCACGCACTTGTTCCTACGCTCCGCGCACTCGCCGGACCTCAGGCCGGTCGCCTCTCCGTAATCCTCGCCGGACTCAACCGCGGGGCGCCCTGAACCGTCTCAGGTTCAGGGCGCCCGCACCCAGAAAAACTACGGAGCGTAAGGAAACCAACCAGGCGTTCGATTCGTATAAGTCCATGGAAGCCCTGGAGATCCAGCGGGCGCGGTCAGGTAGTCGGCCCGCCGCGGCTTCACCGGGGCAGCACCGACGAGGGAGAGACGATGCAACCGTTCGCGCTCAACTACGCACGCCCGGCGGCGGAGTTGGACGTCACCACCCCCTATGCCTACGACCCCGGACGGCAGCTGAACGTGCTGTTCGACGGCCGGATCGCCGCCACCGATCACGCCTTGCTCCGGGAACTGGGGACCACGACGTCCACGGCGGGCTCCAAGACTCATTTCGACGACTGACCACGGACCGTCGGAGATGACCGTACTGATCCTGACCAGCGACCAGGACGTGACGGCCGACATGGTCGTCGTGCACCTCCACGCGTCCGGAGTGCCGGTGGTCCGGCTCGACCCCGCCGATCTGACCGGCGGGGTCGCCCTCTCGGGGGAATTCGTGCACGGCTCCTTCCGGGGCCATCTGTGGTCCGCCGGGCGGCTGGTGGGCATGGACGGGCTGCGGTCCGTATGGGTGCGGCGGCCGGGCGCTCCGGCCGCCCACGCGGCCACACCGTCCGCCTGGCTGACCGAGGAGTCCTCACAGGCGCTCTACGGCATGCTGCGCGGCACCGGCGTCCGCTGGATGAACCATCCCGACGCGGCCCGCCGGGCCCGCCACAAGCCGTGGCAGCTGCGCCTCGCCCAGCGCAGCGGGCTGCCCGTGCCGGCCACACTGATCACGACGTTCCCGCAGGCGGCGCGGGACTTCGCCGAGCGCTTCCCGGATCTGGTGGTCAAGCCGGTCTCGGGCGCGCATCCGCAGGAGCCGCCGCGCGCCGTGCCGACCAGCCGGGTGGCGCCCGGCACCGACTTCGCCGCGGTCGCGTTCGGGCCGACGCTGTTGCAGCGGCGGATCGCCAAGCGCGCCGACATCCGGCTCACGGCGGTGGGCGAGCGGCTGCTGGCCGCCCGCAAGGAGACCCCGCCCGACGCCGACCCCGACGACGTCGACGTACGTTTCGCCGAGCCCGCCGCGCCCTGGGCGGAGACCGAGGTCCCGCCGCGGATCGCCGAGGCGGTGCACGGGTATCTGCGGGAGGCGGAACTGGCTTACGGCGCTTTCGACTTCGTCGAGGACGCCGACGGCACGTGGTGGTTCCTGGAGTGCAACCAGTCGGGGCAGTTCGGGTTCGTGGAGATCGACACGGGCCAGCCGATCGCCCGGACGATCGCCGAGTGGCTGGCCCGGCCCGCTCCGCGGCGACCGGAGCGGTCGTGCGACGCCGGTACCACGGTTCCCTGACCGTGGTACCGGCGTCGCGGGGGGTACGGCGGTGTCGTACGGCGGGGTCAGACCGCCAGCGACAGGCCGCTGTCCTCGTCCGGGTCCGCCGCCCGGCCGTCGGTCAGCAGAGCGTCCGCCTTGGCGATGGCGTCACGGATATCTGTGGTGCCCATCATCACGCAGAGCGTGTAGCTGACGTCATCCAACTCGCGTGCTGTGGCCGCACTCTCCCGCTCCGCCTGGGCGATCTGCAGGGTCGCGTACCGGGTCAGCAGCTTTCTGACGACCTTCGGGTCCGGTACAAGCACGGGGCGCCCCTCTCTCGGCTTTTTCGCTGCGTATGCCCGGTAGGTGCCGGACCAATCACCTCCGGTGAGCGCCGGGCGCAATTGACGCGATACCGTTGCCCGACGCCCGTGCGCGGGGCGGTCGCGGGGCGGTCTCAGGCGGCTTGTCCGCTGTGCAGCGCCGCGTACGCGCCACCCCGGCGGAGCAGTTCCTCGTGGGTGCCGATCTCCTCGATCCGGCCGTCGCCCATCACCACGATCCGGTCCGCGCCCCGCACGGTGGACAGCCGGTGCGCCACGACGAAGGTGGTACGGCCGTGCAGCAGCCGGGCGAGCGCCTCCTGGACGAGCGCCTCGGAGCGGGTGTCCAGGGCGGAGGTCGCCTCGTCGAGGACCAGCACCCTCGGGTCCCGGATCAGGGCGCGGGCGATGGCGAGCCGCTGCCGCTGACCGCCTGACAGCCGCGCCCCGTGCTCCCCGACCAGGGTGTCGAGGCCCTTGGGCAACCGGTCGACGAACTCCAGGGCGTTGGCGTCCCGCAGCGCCGCGCGGACGGTCTCCTCGCCGGCGTCGTCCATGCCGTAGGCGACGTTGTCGCGGACGGTGCCGTCGAAGAGGATCGACTCCTGCGGGACCACCGACACGAACCGCCGGTAGGTGCGCAGGTCGAGGCCGGCCATGTCGGCGCCGTCGAGCAGCAGCCGGCCCGAGGTGGGGCGGATGAACCCGATGACCAGGTTGAGGACGGTGGACTTGCCGGCGCCGGAGGCGCCCACCAGGGCGATGGTCTCGCCGGGGGTGACGTCGAGGGTGAAGTCGCGGACCGCGGCGCGTCCGCCGTCGTAGGCGTAGCCGACGCCCTCGAAGGTGACGGCGCCGCGCAGCGAGGTGACCTCGGCCTTGCCCTCGTTGTCCTCCAGTTCGGGTGCCTGGAGCACTTCGCCGACCGAGCGGACCGACTCCAGGCCCTTGGATATGACCGGGGTCAGTCCGGCCAGCGTGGTCACCGAGTTGGTGAGGGTGGTGAGGAAGGCGCTGAGCATGACGACGTCGCCGGGGGTGACGCCCCAGACGCCGTAGTACGAGATGAGCGCGGCGCCGGCGAGCACCAGGACGCCGACCACGTTGAGCACCACCCAGGCCAGTGAGCCGAACCGGCCGTTGACGAGGTCGAGGCGCATCCCGGAGGTGAGCAGCCGGCGCAGGGTGCCGTCCATGCGGCGCAGGGCCTTGCCCTCCAGGCCGTGGGCGCGGGTGACCGGGATGAGGCGGGTCATCTCGGTCACCCTGGACGACAGGGTCTCCACCTCGTGCCGGAAGTGTTCGTTGTGGGTGCGCAGCCGGGACCGCAGCCGGGCGACGAGGAGGGCGGCGGCGGGCACGACGATCAGGAAGACGGGGAGGAACTCGGGGGTGCGGACGGCGATGATGACCAGGCCGCCGATGAGCACGGTGGTGGCGCCGAGCCCCTGCTCCGCGGTCTGCTGGACCATCTGCTCGACCGTCTCGACGTCCCGGACCACCTTGGCCTGCAGGACGCCGGCGCTGACCCGGGAGTGGTAGCCGATGGACAGCTGCTGCATGCGGGTGCACAGCGCGGAGCGCAGGGCGGTGCCCATGCGGCGGACGCTGCCGTAGAGGAGGCGGACGTAGAGCACGTGCAGCGGGTAGTTGACCAGCAGGATGAAGAGGATGACCCCGGTGCTGGTGAAGAGCCGGCCGATGGGCTGGTGCTGGACGACCGTGTCGATGATGGACGCGGTGATCAGCGGGAGCAGCCAGATCGGACTGTGTTTGAAGGTGAAGACGGCGACCGCGGCGGCCAGGCGCCGGCGGTCGGCGCGGAAGAGGTAGGCGAGGGTGCGAATCGGGTGTTCGCCCCGGTAGCGGTGGTCGAGCGGTTGTTCCAACGGCGATGCCATCGGTGGTGTTCCTCTCCGGTGACCTTGTGGATTCCGGGTGGCCTTCAGGAAGCGCTTTCTGCCCTGTTCGGCCAGGGGTACACCACCGCGCGGCGGTCGGGTCGGAGTGTCCGCAGCGTGAGACCGGTCGAGGCGCTACACGCCGAGGCAGCGAGCGAGTTCGGTGGTGGCGCGGGCGACCTCGGTGTCCTGCTCGTCCATCAGGGACCCGAGGGTGCCGCGCCGCTCACGCACGGCCTGGCGGGCCGCGCGCTCCCACACCACCGGGTTCTCGCGGCGGTTGAGCAGCTTGGGGTAGGCGCTGGCGGTGTGCTCCCACTGCCGGGCCTCGGCGATGCTGGCGAGCAGCCGGATGATCTGGGGCCGGCAGGAGACGTGGGGCAGTTGGGCCAGCTCCCACAGGAAGGGGACGGTGGCGGCCGTCGCCTGCTCGACGACGAAGCCGTACTGGCAGATACGGTTCCGCAGCTCGCCCAGCGCGGCCGTCGCCGTGTCGGCGCTGCCCCGGGCGATGTCGTCGAGCAGTCCCGGGATGGCGGCGGCGGAGCCGGTGGAGTCCTGGATCTCGTGCCACGGCACATCTCCGAGCGACGCCAGGATCGCGGGGTGCTCGGAGCACTCGGTGCCGGGGTGTCCCGTCGAAGCGGTGCGCATGGCGTGGGGCCTTTCCGCAGCGGTCATGGCAGTAACGAGGGGGTGGTCGGCGACCCGTCCGCCGGCGGTCGGCTTCCGACCTCCGAGCGGCCCGGGGGCGACCAGTCCCGCGGGGTGCCGCCCCGGGTGGCGGCCAGCGCCTCGACCATGCCTTCCGCACCGGTGGTGACCAGCGGTTCGGCGGACCTGTGCTGCGCGGACGAGGGCACGGCAGCTCCCTGATGCGACGTCATGGTCGGGCGTCTCCCAGCGGGTTGACGCGCGGTCTATTATCCACGCCGTCGGCCGTCGCGTGCAATTGCACAAGAAATTGCGCGCGTTTCCGGATAGGCGGCCGATGCGTGGGCACAGACCACGGCGAACCCGAAGGCACCCCCGACACCAGGGAGAGGTCGATGTCACCCGTACCGAACGGAGTACCTGCCAGCACGCTGGACACCCAGTGGATCAAGAGCCGGCACAGCAACGCGGAGGGCAACTGCGTCGAGGTCGCCCCGCTGGCCGACGGCGCCGTCGCCCTGCGCAACTCCCGCGACCCCGACGGGCCCGCCCTCGTGTACACGGCGGCCGAGGTGGCGGCGTTCCTGGCCGGCGCCAAGGACGGGGAGTTCGACCACCTGGTGTGAGGCGCGGGACCCGCGCGAGCCGCGGCGGCGCACCACCGCCAACACCCCGCGCTCACCCGGCATATGCGGCGCCGGGATGCGGGACTGCGCTAAGCTGTCCCTCTCTTCTGCCTGCATTTCCGGGAGTCGGGATGTCCGCCGAGTCGCAACGCGTGGTGCGCCTCCGGCCCTATCTGGACCGGGCCGAACCCGCACCCACCCTGCTGAAGATGCTGGTCGGCGTCCAGTTGGCGGGTCTGCGGGAGGATGCCGGACTGGCCCAGGACCAGGCGGCCCGCGCCCTCGGCTTCAGTCCGGCGAAGCTGTCCAGGATCGAGGCGGGCAAGGGCCGCAAACCTCCGACCGAGACGGACGTTCGGGCCCTGCTGCGGCTGTACGAGGTGGACGAGCACGAGTCGTCCGTCCTGCTGGAGCTGCTGCGCCGGGCCGGGGAGCCGGGCTGGTGGCAGCGGTACGACAAGCGGCTGATGCCGGAGTGGTTCGACCGGCTCGTCGGGCTCCAGGAGGCCGCCGCCGCGATCCGTACCTTCGAGATCCAGTACGTACCGGGTCTCCTCCAGACTCCGGCGTACGCCCAAGCCGTGGTCCGCCGCGGCCTGCCGGTCGCGCCGGAGAAGGAAGTGCTCCGGCGTGTCGAACTGCGCACCCGCCGCGCCGAGTTGCTGGACCGGCCGGACGCCCCGCAGCTGTGGGCGATCGTCGACGAGTCGGTGGTGCTGCGGGTGCTCGGCAGCAAGGCCGTGATGCGCGACCAGCTGACGCATCTGATCGAGATGGCCCAGCGGCCGAATGTCACGCTCCAGGTGGTGCCACTGGACGTCACGAACGCCTCGGCACCCTCCATCCCGATCACCTACCTCCGCTTCGGCGGCCTCGACCTGCCGGACGTCGTCTACCTCGAGCACATCCGCAGCGCGAACTTCCTCGAGGACCGCGACGAGACGGAGGAGTACCGAGTAGCCCTCGACCGCCTCGCCGACGAGGCCCTGACCCCGAAGGACTCGCTGACCCTGCTCAGCGAGACGATGGAGCGGCGCTATCCGGCCGAGTGACGGGCCCGGCTGCCGGAGATCCCGCTAGGGGGTGTCTCGTCGATCAGGCCGGATCAGGGAGCGGCGTCTGGTGCCGTGCATCGCAAGGCGGAGGAGTAGCCGATGCGATGGAGGTCCCCCTGCTCGAGCGGAGCCGAGAAGTTGGGGGAATCGGGGACCGACGACAACGCGGCGAGGCGCGGTGCCAGGCGCCGCGAGCCCGGCGTGATCGGCGAGACATCCCCTAGGGCTTGCGGGCCACTCCGCCGAACTCGATCCACTCGTGGGTGAGCTGACGGGGCGCCACCTCCGAGTCGGGGCGCCAGGTGGAGACCTCGACCAGGCCCGGCTCCAGGATCTCAAGGCCCTCGAACCACTCGGCGACGTCCTTCGGCTCGCGTACGCGGCCCCAGTGGCCCTGGGTGACCTGGTCCATGAAGTCGGTGACGAACTCGCGGACCTCGGGGTCCTCGCTCACCAGCTGGCACATCAGCAGGAAGCTGCCCGGCGCGAGGCGTTCGGTGACGCGGCGGACCACGGCGAGCGGTCCGTCGGTGTCGCTGTCCGGGATGCAGTGGAAGACCGAGTTGAAGAGCACGGCGACCGGCTGGTCGAAGTCGATCAGACGCCGGGTCTCCGGGTGGTCGAGGATCGCCTCGGTCTCGCGCATGTCCGCGTGGATGACGGTGGTGCGCTCGTCCTGCTCCAGCAGTGCGCGGCCGTGGACCAGCACCATCGGGTCGTTGTCGACGTACACCACGTGGGCGCTCGGGTCGTGGCGCTGGGCGACCTGGTGGACGTTGTCCTGGGTCGGCAGGCCGGAGCCGTGGTCGAGGAACTGCCGGATGCCGTGCTCCTCGGCGAGCGTCCGGACGACCCGCTGGAGGAAGCGCCGGTTGTTCAGCGCGAGCCGGCGGGTGCTGGGGACGACCTTGTCCAGTTCCTCGCAGGCCGCGCGGTCCGCGGCGTAGTTGTCCTTGCCGCCGAGGTAGTAGTCGTACATCCGCGCGGCGGTAGGGACGTTGGCGTCGATCTCCGTGGAGAGCTGCTTACCGGTGTTCATGGTTCCCCCAGCTACGTGCCGCGCCGCGCCGCATGGCCTCACAGGCTGCACATCCTAGGGATCCACCGGTGACGGATGCCAGTGGATGGCGGAATCCGCCGGGAAGGTGATCCGTACCGGACCACCTTCCCAATCGCGTTGCCTGTCCTACGAGTTCAGGTAGTCCTCCACGCCCGGCGCGGCGTGCGCCTCCTCCACGACCACCATGTTGCCGACCGCCTTGGCGTCCGGCTTGAGCACGTACGTCTCGACGCTGGCGGGGCGGTCGACCTCGGAGAAGTTCTGCGGGGTGCCGAGGCCGGTGTCGGCGACCTTCCGGGCGCGGTGGGCCTTCACCACGTCCTCCCGGGCCAGGCTGCCCGCCTCGCAGGCCTTCTTCAGGTCGGTGCCGAGCAACTGCGCCGCGTTGTAGCCGGAGAGCACACCGGAGTCGACCGGCGAACCCGGGAACTTCTTCTCGTACGCGGCCACCATCTTCTTGACGCCGGGCAGGTCCGAGCTGACCGCCGGGGCGGCGCTGACTACGTTCAGCATGCCCTCCAGGGCCTTCGCCGCGGGCGTCTTCATCAGCTGGGGCGCGAAGCCGGGGGCGCTGCTCACGATGGGCACGCGCAGTCCGCGCGAGGCGGCGACCCCGGCGAGGGAGGCGGTCTGGGCGGGGCCGGCGCTGATCAGGACCGCCTTCACTCCGGCCTCGCGCAGCGCGGACACCTGGGCGGACAGGTCGGTGTCGGTGGCCTTGATCTTCTGGTCGGCGATCTTCAGACCCGCGCGCTTCGCTGCCCAGGTGGAGCCCTCCAGGGCGTTGGCGCCGTAGTCGCCCTCGAAGTAGACGTGGCCGATGGTGTCGCCCTTCTTCAGGCCCTTGGTGCGGGTGAGGAAGTCGACCGCGGCGATCATGTCGACGTCGTAGGTGGTGCCGATGACCTGCACGGAGTCCTTGCCGAGCAGGGACGCGGCCCAGGCCTGCGGGAAGGTCAGCAGGTCGTCGCGCTCGATGTCGTCGATCAGGGCGGCGACCACCGGGGAGCCGATGACCTGGGGCAGGGCGACGACGTCGGGCGACAGGTCGGCGTAGGCGGTGACGGCCTTCTGGACGTCGTAGCCGTGGTCCTCGACGACGATCTCGACCTTGCGGCCGCAGATGCCGCCGGCCGCGTTGGTCTCGTCGGCCCACATCTTCTGCGCCTGCACGATGCTCTTGCCGAGGGTGGCGTAGGGGCCGGTGAGGTCGGTGAGGGCGCCCAGCCGGATGCGGTCGTCGGTGACGCCGGGGCCGGTCTTGACGCCGTCGGCGGCGGCCTCGGCCTTGCCGTCGTCCGCCTTGGAGCTGCAGCCCGCGAGCAGCAGTGCCGCGACGGCCGAGGCGACCAGGGTCTTGGTGGTGCGGGAGGTGTTCACGGGGTGTGCTCCTTGGGTCGTGCGGGTGAGGCGAGAGCGGGAGTGGCGGGGTCGCGGCGGCGCGCCGTGCGGGCGCGTAGCCGGCGGGCGAGTCCGTGCAGGCCGTCGGGGGCGTACAGGAGGATCAGGACGATCGCGGCGCCGTAGAGGTAGCGGGCGGCCTCGGTGGGGCCGACGGCTCCCCCGGTGCTGCCGGGGGCGGCGACCAGCGGCAGATGGTCCGCGTACCGGGTCATCAGCAGGGGGAGCGCGGTGACGAACACGGCTCCCGCGGTGGCTCCGGCGACCGAGCCGAGACCGCCGATGACGATCATGGCGAGGTAGTCGACGGAGAGGGCGAGTCCGAAGTAGTCGGGCACGATGCGGCGGAAGCCGAGCGCGAGCAGCGCTCCGGCGAGGCCCGCGTACATCGAGGAGACGACGAAGGCGGCCGAGCGGTAGCGGGCCACGTCGACGCCCAGGACGGCGGCCGCGGTCTCGCTGTCGCGTACGGCCACCAGGGCGCGGCCGGGGCGTCCGCGCAGTATGCCGCGGGCGGTGAACCAGGTGAGCGCGAACAGCGCGAGCCCCAGGTACCACAGGCGTTCCTCGGCGCCGAACGGCACGCCCAGCACGACGAGTTCGGGGTCGGTGTCGGCGAAGCTGAAGCCGCCGACGCTCAGCGGCGGGACGGAGCGGCCGTTGAAGCCGCCGGTGACGGAGTCCGCGGTGAGCAGGACGTGGTGGCCGAGGAAGACCAGGGCGAGGGTGGCCACGCCCAGGTAGATGCCCTTGACCCGGCCGGCGACCGGGCTGAACAGGCCGCCCGCGGCTCCGGCGAGCAGCACCGCGAGGACGAGGGCGAGCGCGGGCGGCAGGCCGGGGCCGGGTTCGCCGGCCAGCCAGGCGTAGCCGTAGGCGCCGACGGCGAGGAAGAAGGCGTGGCCGAGGGAGAGCTGGCCGGCGGTGCCCGCCAGCAGTCCGAGGCCGACCGCGCCGATGGCGGCCGCCATGGCGAACAGGCCGATCCGCAGCCAGAAGGCGTCCAGGTAGAACGGGAGGGCGGCGAGGAGCAGGGCGGGCAGCAGGAACCGGCCGCGCTTGAGGAGGTCAGACACGGACCGCTCCCTTCGCGCCGAACAGCCCGGTGGGCCGAACGAGGAGGACGAGGACCATCACGGCGTACGGGGCGACGTCGCCGAAGCCCTCGCCCAGCACGTGCAGTTCGGACTGGTAGCCGGCGACCAGGGCCTCGGTCAGGCCGATCAGGAGGCTGCCCGCCAGGGCGCCGGGCGGGGAGGCCATGCCGCCGAGGATCGCGGCGGGAAAGGCCTTCAGGGCGATCTGCCCGGTGGTGCGTTCCAGGCCGGGCGCCGGGAACGCGGCGAGGAACACGGCGGCGAGCGCGGCGAGCGCCCCGGCCAGGCACCAGGCGAGCATGCGCACCCGGTTCAGCCGTACGCCCATCAGGGCCGCCGCCTCCAGGTCCTCGGACGCGGCCCGCAGCGACAGGCCCCAGGCGGTGTACCGGAAGAGGGCGAAGACCGCGCCGATGACGACGGCGGACACCGCGATCGCGGCGAGGCGGCTGTCGGCGACGGTCACCGAGCCGATCTCGGTGACCGAGTCGCCCCAGGGGTCGCCGAGGGTGAGCAGGTCGCCGCCGATGCGCCGGGCGAGGTCGGTGACCAGGACGATGTCGACGCCGATGGTCACGATGGTCTGCACATGGGCGGCGCGCGGGTCGCGGTCGCCGCCGCGCAGCAGCAGCCGGTCCATGGCGCCGGCCACGAGCCCGGTCACCAGGACGGCCGCCGCGAGGGCGCCGGCGAAGCCGAGGTCGTCGTGGAGTACGGCGGTGAGGTAGCCGCCGAGCAGCAGCAGGGAGCCGTGGGCGAAGTTGAGCACGCCGGACGCCTTGAAGATGACGACGAAGCCGAGCGCGACCAGGGCGTAGACCGCGCCGAGGGCGAGGCCGTTGAGCAGGTGGTCCAGGAAGCCGGTCATGCCGCGTCCTCCCCCGTCTCGCCGGTGCCGAGGTAAGCGCGCAGCACCTCGGGGTCGCGCCGCACCTCCTCGGGGGTGCCGTGGGCGATGGCGCGGCCGAAGTCGAGGACGGTGACCTCGTCGGCGAGCCGCATCACGAGACCCATGTCGTGCTCCACGATCAGGACGGACAGGCCCAGTCGCTCGCGCACGTCCCGGATCACCTCGGCGGTGCGGGCGCGTTCGGCGCCGTTCATGCCGGCCACCGGCTCGTCGAGGAGCAGCACGCGCGGCTCGAGGCAGAGGGCGCGGGCGAACTCCACACGCTTGCGGTCGCCGTAGGACAGGACCGCGACGGGGGTGTCGAAGTGGTCGCCGAGGCCGGTGAGTTCGGCGATCTCGCGGGCGCGTTCCCGGTGCTCGCGCTGTTCGCGCAGCGCGCCGGGCAGGCGCAGGGCACTGGTGGCGAAGCCCGCGCGGGTCAGCGCGTGGCGGCCGAGCATCAGGTTGTCGGCGACGGTGCCCTCGGTGGTGACGATGTTCTGGAAGGTGCGGGCCACGCCCAGGCGGGCGACGCGGTGCGGGGCGAGCCGGGTCAGCTCGGTGCCGCCGAGCCGGACGGTGCCGGACGCGGGGCGGCACAGGCCGGACAGGACGTTGAAGCAGGTGGACTTGCCCGCCCCGTTGGGTCCGATCACCGCGTGCACCGAGCCGGGGGCCACGGTGAAGGAGACGGCGTCGAGGGCGGTGAGACCGGCGAACCGGACGGTGACGTCCTGGACGGCCAGCTCGGGCGGCGAAGTGGCGCGGTCGGTCACGCGGCCCCCTGACCGTCTTCGGACTCGCCGAGGTAGAGGCGGCGTACGGCGTCCGTGCTGGCGAGTTCGTCGGCGGGGCCGGACAGGCGGACCTCGCCGACCTCCAGGACGTAGGCGTGCCGGGCGAGCGACAGCGCCATGCCGGCGTTCTGCTCGACCAGCAGCACGGCCGTGCCCTGCGCGTTGATCTCCCGGATCACGTCGGCGATCCGGTTCACCATCAGCGGGGCGAGGCCGAGGGACGGCTCGTCCAGCAGGAGCAGCCGCGGGGCGGCCATCAGGGCGCGGCCGATCGCCAGCATCTGCTGCTCGCCGCCGGAGAGCAGCCCGGCGGCCTGCCCGGTGCGTTCGGCGAGGCGGGGGAAGAGCGCGAAGACGCGGTCGCGGGACTCGCGGACCTGGGCGGGGCTGCGCCGGCCGAGGCCGAGCCCGCCGGCGCGCAGGTTCTCGTCGACGGTGAGACCGGCGAACACCCGCCTGCCCTCGGGGACCTGGACGACTCCGGCGCGGACCGCGGCGACGGGGTCCTGGCCGTCGAGCTCGGTGTCGCCGTAGCGGACCCGGCCGCCCGTGATCGTGCCGCGGTGCAGGCGCAGCGTGCCGGAGACCGCCCGCAGCAGGGTGGTCTTCCCGGCGCCGTTGGCGCCCAGCAGTGTCACCACGCCGCCGTGCGGGACGGTCAGGGACACCGAGCGGAGTGCGGACAGCGCGCGGCCGTACGTCACGTCGAGGCCGTCGACGTGCAGCGCGGGCTCGTCGTCCGGTGGGCTTTCAGGCATCGCGGCTCCTCGGGTCCGTGCCGCGCGGGCACGGATGTTCGGTGGAAGGGGAGCTCACGACAGCACGGGCGGCGGAGGGCGGTACAGGGTTCTCCGGGTGGTGGGTGCGCGGTCCCAGTCGGCGGGGCGGGGCGTTGTGCGGATGCCCAGGGCGGGGCGGGCACGTGGACCGACTGGCCTACGGCCGACTGCCGACCGCCTACGGCCGACCGCCGACTGCCGGCTGTCGACCGCCTACGGCCGACTGGCGGCTGCCGACTGGCGACCGCCTACGGCTGACTGGCGACTGCTGACTGGCGACTGCTGACTGGCGACTGGCGACTGGCGACTGGCGACTGGCGACTGGCGACAGCGAAGGGGCCGGGCCCCGGCGCGTGCTGCCGGCCGGGCCCGGCCCCTCGGGGCAGGCGTTTCGTCGGGTCGTCGTCAGGTTGTCGTCAGGTTGTCGTCAGTCGTCGTCGGATCGCCGTCAGGGTCGTCCGGGGCGGAGCAGGCGGCGGGCCGTCAGGGCGAGGCTGATCTCGACCAGGTCGGACGGGCGGGCCAGGGAACGTTCGGTCAGCTGCTCGAAGCGGCGCAGGCGGTTGAGGACGGTGTTGCGGTGGCAGTACAGGCGCTCGCCCGCGCGCTGCGCGGAGCCGTCGCAGGCCAGCCAGGTGGCCACGGTGTCCAGCAGGACCTCGCGGTCGGCGGGCTCCACCTGCTCCAGCGGGCCGAGGACCCGGTCGGCGAGGGTGGTGCCGAGTTCGGGGGACGACACGACGAGGGCCGCGGGCAGGTGCTCGGTGAGCCGGATCGTGCCACCGTCCGTGGGGCACATCCGCAGCGCGGTGTCGGCGAGTCTGCGGGCCTCGCCGACGGAGGCCAGCCCGTCCACGGCACCGCCGACGCCGATCCTGGTCCCCGGCCCGCCGGTCGGCTCCGGCACGCCCTCGTCGCCGTCGCGGTCGTCGTCGCCGAGCAGCACGATGCCGTAGTCGACGTCCACGCCCGCGTGCCAGTGGACCCGCGCCCCGCCCCGCACCACGGCGGCGCCCCGGGTGCCGCCGAGGCCGCCGTCGGCGACCGCGACGACGACGTACCGGCCGTGCTCCGGCATCTCCAGGGCCCGCGCAGTCTCCGGCAGGTCGGCGATGCGGCTGGTGCCGTCGAGGAGCGCGGAGGCCAGCAGCCGGACGCGGTTCTCGCGCCGCCAGGTCAGCTGTCGTTCGACCTGCCGGTAGGCGTCGGTGACGATGGTGCAGTGCTCGTCGACGAAGTTCCACACGTCGGCCGCGACATGGACGAGCAGCCGCACGTCCTCCGGCGCCCGCCGGGAGGTCTCCTCGACCAGCCCCTGCCACACCAGTGATCCGCCCAGCCGGAACGCGTGCAGCACCGCGTCCAGCGGCAGGCCCTGCTCGGCGCGGACGGCGCCGATCCGCCACGAGCAGCGGCGGGCCGCGTCGCGGGCGCCGCGCGGGTCGAGCAGCGAGGCCACGCTGTGCCGCAGCGAGCGGTGCGTCTCCTGCCAGACGCCCACCGGGTCGCTCTCCACCGCGGCCCGGTAGGCCGGTTCCTGGTCCTGTACGACGGCCAGCAGCCGGTCGGTCAGCTCGGCCAGGTCGTCCATCAGCACGCGCGCGGCACGGTGCAGGACATGGATGGCGTCCGCGTCGATCAGCGACCGGACGCGCCGGGTGCGTGGCTGCGGTACGGCGGTCGCCGCCGGGCGGGGCGCCGCCGTTCTGGTCCGTACGGCAGGGTGCATCGCGGTCCTCCCCCAGGGTCGGGCTTCACGGCGGCGTCCGGTCCCGGGCCGGCTCCCCGGGTTTGTGCGACGGCCGCCGCCTGACTCGTCCTGCCCGGAAGGATGACATACCGTCCGGTCGGTCCCTAGAGCTGTGCACGGGTCTTTTCCGCCCCGTCGACCAGCCGGGCCAGTTCCAGCCGGGACCGTACCCCGAGCGCGGCGAAGACATTGCGGAGGTGGTAGTCGACGGTGCGGGTGCTGACGGACAGGCTCCGCGCCACCTCCCGGTTGGTGGCGCCCTGGGCGACATGCCGGGCGATCCGCCACTGCTGCGGGGTGAGCCGGGCGAGCGCGCCCCCGCCCGGCCCGCTCCCGCCCGGGGCAGGACCGTTCGTCGCGGCGCCGTTCGCCCGCAGTTCGGCGCGGGTCTGCTCCGCCCAGACCAGGGCCCCGCAGCGGTCGAAGCCGACCAGTGCCGCGCCCAGCCGGTCCCGGGCCTCCCGGGGCCGCCGCCGGCGCCGCAGCCACTTGCCGTACAGCAGCTCGGTACGGGCGCGTTCGAAGTCGCCGCCCGCCTGCTCGTGCAGGGCCAGCGCCCGGTCGTACAGCTCGCCCGCGTGCTCCGGCGGGGCCAGCAGGGCGTGGCAGCGCAGCAGCTGGGCGGGGGCCTGCGGATCGGCGCCGAACCCCGCCCAGGCGGCGAAGTCGGACACCACGGTCCGGGCGGCCTCCGGGCGACCGGCGAGGACCGCGGCCTCCACGAAACAGGGCACGGCCAGCATCCACACCGCGAAGTGCCCCCGCCGGGGCCCCGGGCACACCAGCGGGCCCAGCCGGTCCGCGGCCTCCAGGGGGCGGCCCCGGCCCAGGTCGGCGCGGGCCGCCGCCCACTGGGCCAGGGTGGCCGGCTGCGCCAGACCGTGCGCGCGGGCCGTCGCCAGGGCGGCGGACACGTGCTCGTCGAGGACGGCGGTCTCGCCCTCGATGGACGCCGCCAGGGCCAGTACGGCGTGATGGTGGGCGGCCGTGTTGCGCTGCCCGGTGCGCCGCGCGGCCCGCAGGCCCTCCTCGGCGTGCGTGCGGGCCAGGGCGTGGTGCCCGGCGCGGAGTTCGGCGTAGGCGAGGTATTCCAGGGCCTGCGGGACGAGGGCGGCCGAGCCGCGGGTCCGGGCCGCGGCCAGCGCCCGCGCACCCGCGCGGACCGCGGCGGCCATGTCGCCGAGGACCAGCGCGGCCGCCGCCGACCGCAGCAGCTCCTCGGGTTCCTCGGCGGTGCGGGCCCGCTCCACCACGCGGCGCAGGGGCGCGCCGGCCCGGTCGATGCGGGCGTCGAGCAGGGCGCCGAGGCCGAGCCGGTAGTCGGAGCCGTACGGGGTCCGGGCGGGCCCCGCGCCTTTGCTGCCTTCGCCGCCTTCGCCGCCTTCGCCGCCTTCGCTGCCTTCGCTGCCTTCGCTGCCGGCAAGTGCTTCCCGGCAGGCCGTGATGTCGCCGGCGGCCCAGGCCGCGTCGGCGGCGGCGAGGGCGGCGGCCCCGGCCTGGGCCGGCGCGTCGGCGGTGAGCAGCGCGGCGGCCGACAGCAGGGAGGCGCGGGCGTCCGCGACAGGCCCGTCCCGCAGCTCCGCGATGCCCCGCACCAGCTCGGCCCGGCCGCGCACCGCGTCCGGCGCGGGGCCGCCGCCGGCCTCGGCCAGCAGCCGCAGGGCCCGCCGCGGGCGCCCCGCCAGCAGCGCCTGCTCGGCGGCGGCCGTGTACCGCTCGCGGCGGGCCGGACCGTGCGGGGTCAGTTCGGCGGCTCGGGCGAACGCGGTGGCGCTGAGCCGGTGCGAGGACGTGGTCGCCGCGACCGCCGCCAGCCGTGCCGCGTGCGCGGGCGCCGGGGCGGGTACGGCCCACGCGGCGTGCAGCGATGCCGACGGCTCCTGCCCGTCGGCGCGCAACACCTGTGCGAGGGCTCGGTGCGCCACGCGGCGCCGGTCGGGGGCGGCTCGGGCGTAGACGGCTCTTCGGGAGAGGGGGCCGGTGAAGCGGAGGCGGCCTTCGGTGAGGACGAGGGTGTCGGGGAGAGGGCCGGGAAGGGCGTCAGGGAGGGAGGCGGGGACGGCGTCGGGGAGGGGCGGGTCGGCGGCCGCCGGGTGCCCGCATCCCGTCGGCAGAGGTTCCCGGCCCCTGTGGAGGACGGATACGCCGACCTCGGCGCCGCCGGGCGCACCGCCTGCACCGGCAGCATCGCCGGCACTGTCGGCCCCGCCAGCACCAGCACCGTCAGCCCCGCTGACACCGCCGGCCCTGCCGGCACCGCCCGCCGGGAAACGCTCCCACGCTGCCCGCACCAGCGCGGCACGGGCTTCGGACCGCTCCGGCACGAGAGACACGTCGGCACGGGAGCAGTCCGCGCCCCAAGCCGAGCACCGCCCTGCCTCCCCCACCGGGGCCGCCTCCCCCACCCGACCCGCGTCGCCCCGTAAACCGTCCGCGCCCGCCGACAGCCGTTGCCACGCGGCCCGTACGAGTGCCGCGTCGGCCTCGGGGCGCTCCGCACCCCTCATCGCGGCGGCTGTGAGGAGCAGCAGGTCGTCGGCGGCGGGGGTGGGCGCGAGCGGCCATTCGTCCGTCACGCCGGTGAGGATCCGGGCGTCGGCCAGCGGGCGCGGCGTGTGCTGGCCGCCGGACAGCTGGGCGGGGGTGAGGCGGCGGATCATCGCGAGCAGCAGGGCCGGGTTGCCCTCGGCCTCCTCCAGCAGGTCGTCGCGGAGGACGGGGTCGACGGCTCCGCCGGTCACCTCGTCGAGGAGGGCCGCGGCGGCGGGCGGCGGCAGCGGGTGCAGCGGGAGGGCGGGCAGTCCGGCGAGGTCCCGGTCTGCCGGCCCGGGCCCGGCGGCGGTGACGAGCAGGCCGATCCGTCCGGCCGTGGACAGGCGGCGGGCGGCACGGGCCAGGGCGGTGCGCGACGGGGCGTCCCACATGTGGACGTCGTCCAGGCACACCAGCAGCGGCCTGCTCCCGGCCGCGACGCGGAACGCGTCCAGCAGCGCCTGCGGGGCGGTGCGCGAGTCCAGGGCACCCGTGGGCGGGCGGCCCGCGGCCGTGGCGAGCGCGTGCACACCGCCGTACGGCACGGCGTCCGCCGCGTCGCAGCGGACGTACAGCACCGGCCCGGCCCGGTGGGAGCGGGCGGTCTCGTCGAGGAGTGTGGTGCGGCCGAGTCCGGGCTCGCCGGTCAGGACGAGCACGGCGCTGCCCGTCCCCAGCCGGTCCGCCAGCGCGGCCACGATGCGCCGCTCCGCGCTCCGCCCGTGGATCGGCGAGGCCGTCGGCACGGTCGTGTGTCCGGTCATTCCCGCAACGTTACGCGTGGGTAACGGCAGCCGGAAGGCGGACATCCGCGTCCCGGCGGCCGTCTGTGCCGCCGCCCAACGCGGAGGCCCGCGCCACGTGCGCCCGCACAACGGCCACGGCGGCCGCGCCGGTGGGCGCGACCGCCGTGGTGGCGTGGATGCGGCGGGGTCAGGAGGTGTGCGGGCAGTTGCCGCGGTACTCCTCGATGGTCAGGCTCGGGCGGGGCAGCGGGCACAGGAACTGCTCGTAGCGGGTGTCGTTGTCGATGAAGCGCTTCAGCCAGCTGATGCTGTACTTCGCGATCGTCGTGTCGGAGGTGTTCGGCGTGAAGTGGGTGGCGCCGTTCAGCTCCAGGTACGCCTTGTCCAGGGACGACGGCAGGTTGGTGTAGAAGGGCTCGGCGTGGCTGGCGACCGGTGCGATGGTGTCGCCGTCGGCACCGAAGATCAGGGTGGGGGTCTTGATCTCGGGCCAGGTCTTGTCCAGGTTCCACGGCGTCAGCGGGATCGCGGCCTGCAGGGAGGGTCGGGTCTTGGCCGCCTCCAGGCTGCCGCCGCCGCCCATCGAGTGGCCCATCACGCCGAGCCGGGTGGCGTCGACGCGGCTGCGGACGGAGCTGCGCTGGGTGAGGTAGTCCAGCGCGGCGAGCAGCTGGTCGCCCCGGGAGTCCGGCTGGTCCACCGTCGTGTTGGTGTCGATGGTGAAGACCACGAAGCCCTGGGAGGCCAGTCGCGGGCCCAGCCACGCGATCGAGGACTCGTAGGCGGTGAAACCGGGCGAGATGGCCACGGCGCCGAAGGTGCCGTCCGCGGTGCTGGTCGGGTAGTAGATGGTGCCGCCGCCGAAGCCGGTCACCGACAGCGACGAGACCGAGGTCTGCGACACGGCGTACGGGCCGCGCAGGGCCTCGATGCTGGCCTCGGTCGGCGCCGGGCCGCGCTCGTAGGGGTTGTCGGCGGCGTGGGCGCCGGTGCCGCTGAGGGTGCTGAGTCCGATCAGGGCCGCGGTCGCCGCGGCGAGTCCGGTGAGGCGGCCGGTGCGGCGGTGCCGGCGGGGGGCTGGGGAGTCGGCGCGGTGCTGCGGGTGCTGCTGCACGTCGAGTCGTCCTCTCTGTCGTGCGCGTTCGGGGTGTGGGGTCTGCCGTCGGGGACGGCTCGCCCACTGTCGACGCGGCACCGCGCGGTGGGCACCGGCAAAATCACCGGCCTCGTGGTGCAGCCGGATCCCGCCCGGACCGGGTCGGCGCTTCAGCCGATCGGGTTGCGCACAGGCCCGGTCGGTGTGGCACGTTCGCCGGGCCGGGCGCCGACGGCACCGGCCATGAGGACGCTCGGCAGAGGACTCGGCAGCGGACTCGGCAGGGGATTCGGCAGCGGATTCGACAGTGAGTTCGACTGCAGATTGGGCAGTGGACTCGGCAGTACATTCGGCAGATCGGCAGATTCGGCAGATTCGGCAGATTCGGCAGATTCGGCAGTGGATTCGACACTGCGGAGAGGCGGCGGCATGCGCATCGGACTGCTCGGTACCGGCCCTTGGGCCCGGATGGCCCACGCACCCGCCCTCGCCGGGCATGACGCGGTCGACTTCGTGGGGGTGTGGGGGCGGCGGCCGGACGCCGCGAAGGAACTCGCGGACCACTACGGCGTGCGGGCCTACGACGACGTGGACGCGCTGCTGGCCGAGGTGGACGCGGTGGCCGTGGCACTGCCGCCGGACGTGCAGGCGGAACTGGCGGTGCGGGCGGCGCGGGCGGGCCGCCATCTGCTGCTGGACAAACCGCTCGCCGTCGCGCCGGAGCGGGCGCGTGCCGTGGTCGAGGCCGCCGGGGAGACCGGGGTGGCCTCCGTCGTGTTCTTCACGACCCGGTTCGGCGCCGACACCGAGTCCTGGATCACCGAACAGGCGGGAACCGACGGCTGGTTCACGGCCCGCGCCCAGTGGCTCGCGGCACTGTTCGCCCCCGGGTCCGGTGGCCGGCCCGCCGGTGACAGCCCGTTCGCGGCGTCTCCGTGGCGGCGGGAGAACGGCGCCCTGTGGGACATCGGTCCGCACGCCCTGTCCGTGCTGCTGCCCGTGCTCGGCGACGCACGGCGGGTGGCGGCCGCGGCACCCGGCCCCGGCGACACCGTGCACCTGGTCCTCGACCACACCGGCGGCGCGTCCAGCACCGTCACGCTGAGCCTGACCGCTCCGCCGGAGGCGGCGGGCGCCACCGTCGAACTGCGCGGCAGCGCCGGGGTGGCCGTCCTCCCGGACGGCGACGAGGGGATCGTCCAGACGCTCGCCCGCGCCGTGGACGCCCTGCGCGAGGCCGCCGACACCGGCCGCCCGCACGCCTGCGACGCGGCGTTCGCCCTCCGCGTCACGGAGATCCTGGCGGAGGCGGAGGCCCTGCTCGGCTCATAGCCTTCGGCGTCGCCCTCTGGAATCCCTGAGACCGCCCATCTGAAATCCCTGAGATCCCCCATCTGGAATCCCTGGCGCGCGCCGCCGCGAGGCGGTTGGCCCGGCGCTTCCGGATGCACTGTGCGCTCCCTGGGTGAATGGTGTTATCAGTCCCGTTGACACCACCGGGGCCGCAAGAACGAACCGGACCGAGGAGCGGAGATCATGTCGACGTCACAATCCGGCGCGTCCCGGCCGTCCCAGGACCGCGCCACCCCGGACAGCCTGCTCCACGCCCGCACCGGCACCGACGTGTCGCCGGAGGACCTGGTGCTGGCCTCCGGCAAGGACCTCACCCCGCACAACCTGGAGTGGGCCAAGCGCAAGCTGGCGCAGGAAGGGCCCGCCGCCCTCGACAAGCTCCTGCCCTGAGCCGGCCACCCGGCGAAAACCGCCCCCCGACGCGGGTCCGTTCCGCATCGGGGGGCCTCCGTGTCAGGGGGATCCCGTAAGGACGGGTGCGTCAGGGCGCCTCCTCGTCCGACGGCGTCGTCATGTCGTCGGACGTGATGTGCATGGCCGCCTCCTCGGCGCTGGCGGCACCCCCGTCGATCCCCACGTCCTCGGCGATCTCCTCCTTCGTCGCGTCGGCGTGCGCGCCTTCGTCCGGTGCGACCAGGCGTCCGGCGCGGTCGCCGCCCGCCTCCGGGTCGACGGGTTCCCCCTCGCCGCCGGGCAGGTCGCCGATGTCGTCGCCGGCGACCTCGGGGGCGTCGGGCACCTCCTGGGCGAGCCGCTGGTCGAGGGTCTCGCCCTCGTGCTGCTCGGCGGCCGTCGTGCCGTACTTGGTGACGCCGAGCGGCTTCTCCGGCGGGGAGTAGCCCTCGTCGAGAGTGTCGTCGTAGGTCCGTTCGTCGACCGCGTCCTGCAGGTCGAGGGGTGCGGCGTCCTCCTGCTCCTCGTTGGTGCCGGTGGGCTGGTAGGCGTCGTCCGCCATCGGTTCGGGCGTGCGGTCCGGGTCGCCCATGACTTCCTCCCTGTCGCGTCGCGGCGCGGCTCGTCGGTGTCGTTGTCATCCGCCTCTCCGCGTTTCCCGATCCACGCCCTCCAACCGGCGGTGCTCGTCACACCGGAGGCGCCGCCGGCCCCGGTGGCCCTGGTCATAGGATCTGGGTGGGCTGCCGGGACGGTCGCGCGTGAACATGTCTCGCGTTGCGACGACGCTGTCCGGGCATGATGGTCGAGGTGCCGGTTGCACCTTTCCGGAGGGAGCGGGAATGGCTGACGGTCCGGCAGCGGGGCGGCGGAACAGTCCGGCGGCGCCCCGGTTGCGGCTGGACGAGCTGCTGGAGGGCCTGCAGGCGCAGGTCGCCCAGGTGCGCGCCACCCGGGACCGGGTGCACACGCTGCTGGACGCGGTCCTCACCATCGGCTCCGACCTGGATCTGGACGTGGTGCTGCGGCGGATCACCGAGTCCGCGGTGGCCGTGGTGGACGCCGAGTACGGGGCGCTGGGGGTGCTGGGCGAGGAAGGGCGGATCAAGCAGTTCATCACCGTCGGTGTCGACGAGGACACGATCAAGGCGATCGGCCACTATCCCGAGGGCCAGGGCATCCTGGGGCTGCTGATCAGGGAGCCGGAGCCGCTCCGCCTCGCCGACCTCGGCACCCATCCCGAGTCGGTGGGCTTCCCCGCGGGGCATCCGCCGATGACCACGTTCCTGGGGGCGCCGGTGCGCGTGCGCGAGAGGGTCTTCGGGAACCTGTACCTGACCGACAAGCGCGGCGGGGCGCAGTTCGACGACGAGGACGAGGCGGTGCTGCGCACGCTCGCCGCCGCGGCCGGTGTGGCCATCGACAACGCCCGCCTGTACGAGGACACGCGCCGCCGGGAGCAGTGGCTGGCCGCGAGCAGCGACCTGACCCGCAGCCTGCTCTCGGGCACCGACCCGGACCAGGTGCTGCACCGGATCGCCGCCACCGTCCGGAGTCTGGCCGGGGCCGATCTGGTGACGGTGGCGGTGCCGTTCGACGGTGGCGACGAGCTGGTGATCGAGGCGGCCGACGGGGAGGGCGCCGAGCGGGTGCGCGGGCTGGTGCTGCCGCCCACCACGCTGGCCGCGAAGGTGTACCGCTCCAACGAGCGGATCAGCAGCGGCGCGCTGTCGGAGGAACCGCAGGGGGGCGGCGGCTCCGCCGGGCGGATCGGTCTGGGGCCTGGGTTCCTGCTCCCGCTGGGCGGCAACGAGGACGCCCGCGGGGTGCTGCAGGTCGCGAACCTGCCCGGTCGGCAGGAGTTCTCCGAGGCCACCATGGCCATGATCAGCGGATTCGCCGACCAGGCCGCGCTCGCCCTCGAGATCGCCGAGCACCGCCGCGAGGCCGATCAGCTGATGGTCCTGTCGGACCGTGACCGTATCGCCCGTGACCTGCACGACCTGGCCATCCAGCGGCTGTTCGCCTCCGGTCTGACCCTGAACTCGGTACTCGGCCGCATCGCCGACCGGCCCGAGGTGGCGGAGCGGGTCCAGCGGGTGGTCGACGATCTCGACGACACCATCAAGACGGTGCGGGGCACGATCTACGCGCTGCGTGAGCGCGACCGTTCCGGGGCCCGGGGCGGGCTGCGTGCGCAGCTGCTGGCCGAGACCGACCAGGCCGCCGGCGTGCTGGGCTTCACCCCCGCCCTGCGCATGACCGGCCTGCTGGACACCGGCGTACCCGCCGAGCATGCCGGGCACCTGCTGGCCGTGCTGCGCGAGACGCTGTCGAACGCCGCCCGGCACGCGCACGCCACCCAGGTGGAGGTCACGGCCGAGACCGACGGTGTCCGACTCCGGTTGCGGGTCGCGGACAACGGCACCGGCATCGACCCCGCCGTCACCCGGCGCAGCGGCCTCGACAACCTCCGTCGGCGAGCCACCGACCTCGGCGGCAGCTTCACACTCGAGCCGAACGACCCGACCGGCACCGTCGTGGAGTGGACGGTCCCCCTTCCCGATCAGGCCGAAGCCTGAGCCTGGCCTCGCACCGAGGGCGGGAAAGGGGCCGTGCTCCTCGGCCCGGGTGCCTTCACGCGGTGGTGCGCGCGGTGCTGTGCCCGGGCCGGGGGCCGGGGGCCGGTGCGCCGGTCGCGCTCGCCGCCGTCGGCCGCGGCGCGCACTCCGGTGAGGGTGTAGGCCAGCGCGGCCGCGGCCACGATCGCGAGGAGAGCGAGACCGGCCGCGTACGTCCCGTACTCGCCGTACAGCGAGCCCATGATCAGTGGCGGCAGGAAGCCGCCCAGGCCGCCCGCGGCTCCGACCACGCCCGTGACCGAGCCGACCCGGTCGGCCGGGGTGAGCAGGGCCACCAGGGCGAAGGCCGCTCCGCTGCCGGCGCCGAGCGCGGCGGCCATCGACAGCAAGGCGATGGTGGCCACCGGCGCCAGGGCCGGGGTGAACGACTGTGCCACCGCCCCCGCCACGACAACGGCCAGCGAGCCGGCCAGCACCCGTACCGGGCCCAGCCGGTCCGACAGCCAGCCGCCGACCGGACGCATCGCCACGGCCAGCAGCACGAACCCGGCCATGCGGTTCGCAGCGTCGGCCTGGGTGAGGCCGTAGCCGGTCCTGAGGTAGGTGGGCAGGTAGACGGAGAACGCCACGTACCCGCCGAAGGCCACCGCGTACAGCGCGGACGCCTGCCAGGTGATGGGCAGCCGGACGGTGGCGGCCAGCCGGCGGGCCAGTGGCTCGGTCGGAACCGTCCGGCCGGGTGCGTCGCGCAGCAGCAGCGCGGCGGCCACGGCGTACCCGGCCAGCACCGCCGCGGTGATCAGGAACGGCGTGGACATGCTGTTCGCGTCGACCAGCTTCACCGTGGTCAGGGCGCTGATCGCGGTGCCGCCCATGCCGGCGCCGAAGACGCCGATGGCGAGGCCCCGCCGCTCGGGCGGGAACCATGCGTTGACGAGCGGCACACCCACGGCGAAGGCGGTGCCGCCGATGCCGAGGAAGAACCCGCCGACCAGCAGGGCGGCGAGCGAGGAGTGCCCGGCGAGTCCGAGGTACAGCACCGGCACGATGGTGGCCGCCGACACGATCGGGAACATCACCCGCCCGCCGAACCGGTCGGTCAGCGCGCCCACCGGGATCCGGCCCAGGGAGCCGACCACGACCGGCACCGCCACCAGCAGCGACTGCTCGAACGAGGAGAGGGCGAGGCTGTCCTTGAACCGCGGGCCGAGCGGGCTGAGCAGCGCCCACGCCCAGAAGTTCACGGCGAACCCGGCCGTGGCCAGGGCCAGCATCAGCCAGGCCCGGCCGGACGCCCGCGCGCCCGACGGTGAACCGCCGCTCTTCGCCTTCAACGGCTGGACCATGTTGTCCGTCCCTTTCGTCTCCTGGTGGTACCGCGTCACGGGAATCGCCGTGCGTCGCGGGCCAGGGGCCCCTTGCCTGCGGAACGGCATCCCGTAGCCACTGTCCGCGTCCGGGATCACCGGAGACATGGGCCATGGGTCCCGGCAGACGGACGGACGGTCCCCGGGTTCGGACCCGGCCGTCCTCGTGCCCCAAGGGGGTAGGGCCGACCGGCCCTACCCCCGTGCCCCGACCGCGGAGACGATGGACTGATGTTCCACAACGACGGCTTCCGCGCACTCGACCGGCAGGAGTGCCTGCGCTTGCTCGCCAAGGTGCCGGTCGGCCGCGTGGTCTACACCCGGCAGGCACTGCCCGCGGTGCTGCCCATCAACTTCGCCCTGGACACGGACGCCTCCGTCCTGCTGCGTACCTCACCGGACGCGGACCTCGTCCGCGCCATCGACGGCGTCGTCGTCGCCTTCGAGGCGGACGAGTTCGACGCCGCGACCCAGTCCGGCTGGAGCGTCGTCGTCACCGGCCGGGCCACCGTGGTGACCGACCCCGACGAGCACGAGCGGCTGTCGCAGGCCGGCCCCACGTCCTGGATGCCCCTGCACGATCCGGTGTTCGTCCGGATCGAGTCGGAGATGGTCACCGGACGCGAACTCAAGGGCACGCGCGGCACGCGCTGAAGAGACGCCTACGGACCCGTGACGGACGCGGGAGCGGGCACGGGATCCGCGGGCGCACGGGGCGTGCGGCCGCCCTCCGGGCCGTAGCCGAAGCGGATCAGCAGCTGCGGGCGGCACCGCCGCCTCGATCCGGCCATCGCCTCGCGCAGGTCCGGCCATTCCATCGCCTGGTGCAGCATCGACGTACGCACCCCGTGCCGGGTCGCCGTGAGCAGCACCCGCTCCAGTGCCTGACCCGCCCCCAGCCAGTCCTCCCGCCGGTCCTGGGCGGTCCACAACAGGGCCACCTGGGCGTGGCGTTCGAAACGCAGGGCGGGCAGGTGGGGAGCGGGCAGTCGGCCGGTGAAGTCCCGCACCGGCATCCGCCCGGACGCGTCCCGCGGGCCCAGGGCGGTGAGGGGAATGCCGTAGGAGGCGTCCGTTCCCGGAGCGGTGACCCAGGTACGCGCCTCGGCCGCGCGGGCCGGGTGGACGGCGTTGCGTGCCTCCGCCGCCTGGGTCAGACGCAGCAGGTGGCGGGTGCCGGGGATGCCGGGCACGTCCAGGTGGGCGCCCTCGGCGCGGGCCGAGCCGATCATCTCGGCCACGACCGGATCCGGGACCGGGCGCCCGGTGAACGGCATCCGGCTCGTGTGGCGCCGCTCGACCGCCTCGTACAGGTGGCGCAAGGGCGACCGCGCGTCCGCGGCGGGCCCGGCCAGTCGCACCGTGGCCAGCAGGTCCGGATCGCCCGCGGCGGGCAGCAGCCGGACGACGGGATCCCAGCCCAGGTGCTCCGCGGCCACCCGGAGGTTGAGGACGGCCGCGCCCACCGACAGGTGCCGGGCACGCAGCTCGGGGTCGGCCGTCGGCAGCTGCCGCCGCCGGTCGAGACGGACCTCGATCGACCGGCTGTCCGGGTCCAGGCCGAACCGCCAGGGCTGCGTGTTGTGGATCGACGGTGCCGCCACCGCGGCGGCCAGCAGGGCCCGCACGGCTGTGGCGTCGAGTTCCCGGGTCTGCATCACGGCTCCTTCCCGAAGCTGTCCTCCGTTCCGTCAACCCTGCGTGGCGCCCCCTCTCCGGGGGAGGGTTGGCCGGCCCCGGGCCGAGGGCCGTACGGCCTCAACGGATGTCGGCCGTACCAGCTCCCGGCCGACCGGACTCCTCCGCAGGGGCCGTCAGGCCCTCTTGTGTCCAGCGGAGTTGGGCCGCAAGGCCGGCCGCCGGGGACCGCCGGCCCCGGGTGGGGACGCGGTGCGCCGCCTAGCGTTCCGGCCATGGAGAACGATCAGAACGCACGGCGGCCGGGGTCGCGCGCCGGTGAGGGCTGGCCGCTGGCCGCCCGTCGGCTGCTGACGCGCCGTGAGGTGTCGGCCGACGGCCGTGCCGTGTTCGGCACGGGTGATCCGCGGTGGGAGGGCTTCTACCGGGACCGGTGGGCCCACGACAGGGTGGTGCGCTCGACGCACGGCGTGAACTGCACCGGCTCGTGTTCGTGGATGGTGTACGTCAAGGACGGCATCATCACCTGGGAGCACCAGGCCACCGACTACCCGTCGATCGGCACGGACTGCCCCGAGTACGAGCCGCGCGGCTGCCCGCGCGGGGCCTCGTTCTCCTGGTACACCTACTCGCCCAGCCGGGTCCGCTACCCGTATGTGCGCGGCGCCCTGCTGAAGCTGTGGCGCGAGGCCCGGCGACGCCTGGGCGACCCGGTCGCGGCGTGGGCCGAGATCACGTCCGATCCGGCGAAGGCGCGAGCGTACAAGCGGGCCCGCGGCAAGGGCGGGCTGGTGCGCGCCGACTGGGACGAGGTGAGCGAGCTGATCGCCGCCGCCCATGTGCACACCGTCAAGGCGTACGGCCCGGACCGTGTCGCCGGCTTCTCCCCGATCCCGGCGATGTCGATGGCGTCGTTCGCGGCCGGCGCCCGCTTCATGTCGCTGATCGGCGGCACACTGCTGTCGTTCTACGACTGGTACGCCGACCTGCCGATCGCCTCGCCGCAGGTCTTCGGCGACCAGACCGACGTGCCGGAGGCGGCGGACTGGTGGAACGCGGGCTATCTGATCATGTGGGGCTCCAACATTCCCGTCACCCGCACACCGGACGCGCACTTCCTGACCGAGACCCGCTACAACGGCACCAAGGTCGTCGCGGTCAGCCCCGACTACGCCGACAACGTCAAGCACGCCGACGAGTGGCTGGCCCCGCACCCGGGCACGGACGGCGCGCTGGCGATGGCCATGGGCCACGTGATCCTGCGGGAGTTCCTCGTCGACCGAGAAGTTCCCTACTTCCAGGACTACTTGCGGAAGTTCACGGACGCGCCCTTCCTGGTCACCCTGCGCGAGCACGACCGCGGACTCGTCCCCGACGGGTTCCTGACCGCCGCCGACCTCGGCCGTGCGGAGGAGCACGCCGAGTCCAAGACGGTCCTCCTGGACCGGGCCACCGGTGATCCGGTGGTCCCGGGCGGCTCGCTCGGCTTCCGGTGGGGGGAAGCCGGGCGAGGCCGCTGGAACCTGGATCTGGGCGGTGTCGTACCGGAGTTGAGCCTGCTGGAGCGGGCCGAGGACACCGCCGAGGTCGCGCTGCCCCGGTTCGACGAGGGCGGCACCGAAGGCGGTTCCGTCATGGTCCGGGGCGTTCCCGTCCGCAGGATCGGCGGACGGCTCGTCACCACTGTCTTCGATCTGATGCTCGCCCAGTACGGGGTGCGGCGTCCCGGTCTCCCGGGACGCTGGCCGTCGTCGTACGAGGACGCGTCCGAGCCGCACACCCCGGCCTGGCAGGAGACGATCACCTCGGTCCCCGCCGCTCAGGCGGCCCGTATCGCCCGCGAGTTCGCCCGCAACGCCGAGCGCACCGGCGGCCGGTCCATGATCGCGCTGGGCGCCGGCACCAACCACTGGTTCCACTCCGACACCATCTACCGCGCCTTCCTGGCGCTGACCACCATGACGGGCTGCCAGGGCGTCAACGGGGGCGGCTGGGCACACTACGTCGGCCAGGAGAAGGTCCGCCCGGTCACCGGACAGCAGCACCTGTCGTTCGCCTTCGACTGGCAGCGGCCCACCCGGCACATGGCGGGCACCTCGTACTGGTACCTGAACTCCGACCAGTGGCGGTACGAGGCGTTCGGGCCCGAGGAGCTGGCCTCCCCGCTCGGCCGGGGGCGGTTCCGGGGCAAGGGGTTCGCCGACTGTCTGGCGCAGGCCGTGCGGCTGGGCTGGACGCCCGGTCACCCCGGCTTCAACCGCAACCCGCTCGACCTGACGGACGAGGCGGCGCGGGCGGGCCGGCCGGTCGCCGAGCACATCGTCGACGAGCTGAAGTCCGGCCGGCTGCGGTTCGCCGCCGAGGACCCGGACGACCCGGCCAACTTCCCCCGGGTGCTGACGGTGTGGCGGGCCAACCTGCTCGGTTCCTCCGGCAAGGGCAACGAGTACTTCCTGCGGCATCTGCTGGGCACGGACGCGGCGGTCCGCTCCGCGGAGACCCCGCCGGAGGGGCGCCCGAAGGACGTGGTGTGGCGGGAGGAGGCCCCGGAGGGCAAGCTCGACCTGCTGGTCACCGTGGACTTCCGGATGACCTCGACCGGTCTGCTCGCCGACGTCGTCCTCCCGGCCGCCACCTGGTACGAGAAGGACGACCTGTCCAGTACGGACATGCACCCCTTCGTGCACGCCTTCACCCCGGCCATCGCCCCGCCCTGGCAGGCCCGCACCGACTACGACACGTTCCTCACGATCGCCGACCGCTTCAGCGAGCTGGCCGCCGGGCACCTGGGCACCCGCACCGACGTCCTCGCCGTGCCGCTGCTGCACGACACCCCCGACGAACTCGCCCAGCCGGGCGGGACGGTACGGGACTGGAAGGCAGGCGAGTGCGAGCCGGTGCCGGGACGGACCATGCCGAAGCTCGTCGTCATCGAACGGGACTACGGCGCGATCGCGCAGAAGATGCGCGCCGTGGGCCCGCTGCTGGACACCCTGGGCACCACCACCAAGGGCGTCACCGTCCACCCGGACCAGGAGATCGACGACCTGCGGCACCGCAACGGCACCGTCCGGGAAGGAGTCGCCGCCGGGCGGCCCTCGCTCGCCACCGCGAGCGACATGTGCGAGGCGATCCTCGCGCTGTCCGGCACCACCAACGGGCGGCTGGCCACCGAGGGCTTCAGGGAGCTGGAGCGGCAGACCGGCAGCGAGGGTCTGGTGGCACTGGCCGCCGAGCGCGAGGCGGAACGGATCACCTTCGCCGACACCCGCACCCAGCCGCGCTCCGTGATGACCTCCTACGAGTGGTCGGGCTCGGAGACCGGCGGGCGCCGCTACTCCCCCTTCGTCATCAACACCGAGCACAAGAAGCCCTGGCACACCCTGACCGGCCGCCAGCACTTCTTCGTCCAGCACGACTGGATCGCCGAACTCGGCGAGCAACTGCCGGTCTACCGGCCGCCGTTGAACATGCCCCGGCACTTCGGCGACGAACACCTCGGCGACGGCCGTGCCGAGGTCACCGTCCGGTACCTGACTCCGCACTCGAAGTGGTCCATCCACTCGAACTACCAGGACAACAGATACATGCTCGACCTGTCCCGCGGCGGCCCGGTGATCTGGATGTCCGGTGCGGACGCCGAGAAGATCGGCGTCAAGGACAACGAGTGGATCGAGGCGTACAACCGCAACGGCGTCGTCGCCGCGCGGGCCGTGGTCACCCACCGCATGCCGGAGGGGACCGTGTACATGTACCACGCCCAGGACCGCACCGTGAACGTCCCGAGGACCGAGGTCGGCGGCAGGCGCGGCGGCATGCACAACTCCCTGACCAGGCTCCTGCTCAAGCCCACCCACCTCGCGGGCGGCTACGCCCAGTTCACCTACGCCTTCAACTACTACGGCCCGACCGGCAACCAGCGCGACGAGGTCACCGTCATCCGCCGTCGCTCGCAGGATGTGGAGTACTGACGTGAGAGTCATGGCGCAGCTCGCGATGGTGATGAACCTCGACAAGTGCATCGGCTGCCACACCTGCTCGGTCACCTGCAAGCAGACGTGGTCCAACCGTCCCGGCGTCGAGTACGCCTGGTTCAACAACGTCGAGACCAAGCCCGGCGTCGGCTACCCGCGCCGCTACGAGGACCAGGAGCAGTGGAAGGGCGGCTGGACGCTCGACCGGCGGGGCCGCCTGGTGCTGCGCTCCGGCGGCCGGGTCAAGCGCCTGCTGTCCCTGTTCTCCAACCCGGACCTGCCGGGCATCGAGGACTACTACGAGCCGGTCACCTACGACTACGACAACCTGGTCGGCGCCCCGGCCGGAAAGGACCTGCCGGTCGCCCGCCCCCGCTCCGTCCTCACCGGCGAGCCCACCGCCATCACCTGGGGTGCCAACTGGGAGGACGGCCTCGGCGGCGCACCCGAGCACGCCGGGGGCGACCCCAACCTCACCGGTGAGTGGGCCGAGAAGGTGAAGTTCGAGTTCGAGCAGACCTTCCTCTTCCACCTGCCCCGCCTGTGCGAGCACTGCCTCAACCCGGCCTGTGTGTCGGCCTGCCCGTCGGGCGCGATGTACAAGCGGGTCGAGGACGGCATCGTCCTAGTCGACCAGGACCGCTGCCGCGGCTGGCGCATGTGCGTGACGGCGTGCCCGTACAAGAAGGTCTACGTCAACCACGCCACCGGCAAGGCCGAGAAGTGCACCTTCTGCTTCCCCCGCGTCGAGGCCGGCCAGCCCACCGTCTGCTCCGAGACCTGCGTGGGACGCCTGCGCTACCTGGGGCTGCTGCTGTACGACGCCGACCGTGTCGGCGAGGCCGCCGCCACCCCGGACGAGAAGGACCTGCTCGACGCCCAGCGCGACGTCTTCCTCGACCCGCACGACCCTCAGGTCGTCGCGGTGGCACGGGAGTCCGGCATCCCCGAGGACTGGCTGGACGCCGCCCGGCGGTCACCGGTCCACGCGCTGGTCTCCAGGTACAAGGTGGCCCTGCCGCTCCACCCTGAGTACCGCACCCTGCCCATGGTCTGGTACGTGCCCCCGCTCTCACCCGTCCTCGACGCCGTCGACGCGGCGGGCGGCGACCAGGACGACCCCGACCACGTCTTCGCCGCCGTCACCCGGCTGCGCATCCCACTGGAGTACCTGGCACAGCTGTTCACCGCCGGGGACAGCGAGGTGGTCGCCGGGGTGCTGATGAAGCTGACCGCGCTGCGCTCGCACATGCGCCGACGCGCCCTCGGCGAGGCCGGCGACGAGAGCGTGCTCGAGGCCGTGGGTCTCACGGCGCGCGAGGCGGAGGACCTGCACCGGCTGCTCGCCGTCGCCAAGTACGCCGACCGGTACGTCGTCCCCGCCGCGCACAAGGAGGACGCCGCCGCGCTGACCGCGATGGAGAACCGCTGCCCGGTCGAGACCTCCGGCACCGCCGAACCCCGCGAGGTCATGCTCGGCATCCCCACCCTGCGCCGCCGTACGTCCGAGGCACCCGCCGGAGGCCACCCGTGAGCCCGCTCCCCACGACCGTCCCCGCCGTCATCCGCTGCCGCGTCCGGGCCGCCGTGCGCCGCGCGGCCCGCCCGGGGCGTCCGGCCCCGCTCACGCCGGAGGAGACCCGGGACCGGGCACTGCTGCTGCGGCTGCTGTCGCTGCTGCTGCAGTACCCGGACGCCGAACTCGCCGACGCCCGGCCGGAGCTCACCGCCACCGTCGAGGCGCTTCCGTCCTCGCCCGCCGCCGGGCACCTGGCCGCCTTCACCACCTGGTTCACCGGGCAGGAGCCGGAGACGCTGGAGCGCCACTACGTCGAGGTGTTCGACCTGCGCCGCAAGAGCGGCCTCCACCTCACCTACTACCTGCACGGCGACACCCGCCGCCGGGGCATGGCCCTGCTCGGTCTCGCCCAGCGTTACCGCGCCGCCGGCTGGGACACCGACGGCGGTGAACTCCCCGACCACCTCCCGGTCGTCCTGGAGTTCGCCGCCCTCGCCGGGCCGCGAGCGGGCGAGGCGCCTCTGCGTCAGCACCGACGCGGCCTGGAACTGATCCGCCGCGCCCTGACCGACGCCGGCTCCCCCTACCGGCACGTCCTCGCCGCGCTGCTGACCCTCCTGCCGCCGCCCACGGAGGCCGATCTGAGGGCTGTGGCCGAACTGGCGGCACAGGGACCTCCCGACGAGGACGTCGGCCTCGACCCGTACGGCGCCGGGGAGTTCGCCCCGCCCGGCACCTTCGTCCCGCCCGAGCAGGCCCCTCCCACCCGCATGCCGCCCCTCCCGACCCCGGAAGGTCCCCGATGAGCGCCGCGCCTTCTTCCCTTGCCGCAGCGAGCGGCGCCGATCTGCTCCTGTGGGTCGCCGTCCCCTACATCTGCCTCGCCGTGTTCGCGGTCGGGCACGTCTGGCGCTACCGGCAGGACCAGTTCGGCTGGACGTCCCGCACCACCCAGCTCCTGGAACACCGCCGGCTGCGCTGGGGCAGTCCCCTGTTCCACCTGGGCGCCTTCATGGTGATCGCCGGGCATGTCGTGGGGCTCGCCGTTCCCGCCTCGTGGACCGAGGCGGTGGGCGTCTCCGAGCACGCGTACCACACCGCGGCCGTCTGGGCAGGGTCGGTCGCGGGCGTGGCCATGGTCGCCGGGCTGGGCATGCTGTGCGCCCGCCGCCTGCTGACCCGCCGGATCCGGCTGGGCACCGACCGCAGCGACAAACTGCTCTTCCCGCTGCTGTCCGCCACCGTGGTGCTCGGCATCACCGCCACCGCCGCCCACAACGTCCTCGGCGCCGGCTATGATTACCGGTCCACCGTCTCCGTCTGGTTCCGCGGCCTGTTCGCCCTCCAGCCGAAGCCGGAGGCCATCGCCGGGGCACCGCTGCTGTTCCAGCTGCACGCCCTGACCGCCTGCCTGCTCTTCGCGGCCTGGCCGTTCACCCGGCTGGTCCACGTGTGGAGCGCGCCGATCGGCTACCTGGTCCGCCCGTACCTGGTCTACCGGCGGCGGACCGCACCGGTGACAGCCCCGGCGGCGGGCGGCCGGACCCGGCGGGCCTCGGGCTCCCGGCGGGCCGCGTGAGCCGCGGACCCGCGCTCGCGCCGTGCCGGGATCGCGGCCGGCCGGCATCCTTCCAGCTCACCGTGGACCTTCGTGGCGCAGCCGGTCCTGGACCTGCGTGGCGTCGACCGCGGCCTGGATGCGCCGCTCCACGCCGAGCTTGGCGAGCAGGCGGGAGATCTGGCTCTCGACCGTCTTCTCGGTGAGGTGGAGCCGCCCGCCGATCTGGCGGTTGGTCAGGCCCTCGCCGATCAGGGCCAGGATCTCCCGCTCCCGGGCGGTGAGCCCCGGCAGGGCGTCCGGCTCCTCCTCCGGCTGCTGGTCCTGGCGCAGCCGGGCCATCACCTTGGCGGTGGCGCTCGGGTGCAGCAGGGACTGGCCGGCGGCCACCGTACGGACGGCCGAGACCAGGTCGGAGCCCCGGATCTGCTTCAGCACGTACCCGAAAGGCTCCGGCCGTGATCGAGTCCAGCGGGGCCTCCTCGTCGTCGAACGAGGTCAGCATCAGGCAGGCCGGCTCCGGCATGCGTGAGCGCAGCTCGCGGCAGACGGTCACGCCGTCGCCGTCGGGCAGGCGCACGTCGAGCACGGCCACCTGCGGGCGCAGCGCGGGGACCCGCGCCAGAGCCTGCTCCACCGCGCCGGCCTCGCCGATCACGCTGATGTCCGGCTCGTCGTTCAGCAGGTCGCGCACCCCGCGCCGTACCACTTCGTGGTCGTCCAGCAGGAGGACCCGGATCGGGTCGCCGGGTCCGGGTCGTTCGCTGTCCGTCATCGAAGGGCTCCTGTCCCGCGTTGTCCGTCTCGGGAAGGGAACCGGGCGGGACGGGTCCTTCCTTGTCGCCGATCCTGCGGGTTCGCGGGCCGAACGGCCCGGGCCGACCGGCCCTTTCCGTTCGGGCGTTCCCGGCGGTCAGCCGTCCCAGGTCCAGTCGGCGACCTCCGGCAGGTCGGTGCCGTGGGCGCGGATCCAGTCGTGGTGGCGCAGCCGGACGTCCTCCATGCTCTGGCGCAGGGCGGCGGCGCGCACGGCGAGGCCGGGCACGCGGTCGACGACGTCCATGACGAGGCGGTAGCGGTCGAGGTCGTTGCGGACGACCATGTCGAAGGGCGTGGTCGTCGTGCCGATCTCCTTGTAGCCGCGTACGTGCAGGTTCCGGTGGCCGGTGCGGCGGTAGGCGAGCCGGTGGATCAGCCAGGGGTAGCCGTGGTAGGCGAAGATCACCGGCTTGTCCGGCGGGAAGAGTCCGTCGTACTCGAAGTCCGTCATGCCGTGCGGGTGTTCCTCCCGCGGCATGAGCCGGGCGATGTCGACGACGTTCACCACGCGCACCGCCAGCCGCGGCAGGTGGCGGCGCAACAGCTTGGCGGCGGCCAGCACTTCCTGCGTCGGTACGTCTCCCGCGCAGGCCAGGACCACGTCCGGTTCGCCGCCGTTCTCCGTGCCGGCCCAGTCCCAGATCCCGGCGCCGCGCGCGCAGTGCGTCCGCGCCTCGTCCATCGGCAGCCAGTCGAAGCAGGGCTGCTTGCCGGCGACGATGACGTTCACGTAGTCGCGGCTGCGCAGGGCGTGGTCGGCCACCGACAGGAGGGTGTTGGCGTCCGGCGGCAGGTAGACCCGGACGGCCTCGGGGCTCTTGTTGAGGATGTGGTCGACGAAGCCGGGGTCCTGATGGGAGAAGCCGTTGTGGTCCTGGCGCCACACGTGCGAGGTGAGCAGGTAGTTCAGGGAGGCGATGGGTGCGCGCCAGGGCAGTCGGCGGGTGACGCGCAGCCACTTGATGTGCTGGTTGACCATCGAGTCGACGATGTGCACGAACGCCTCGTAGCAGGAGAACAGGCCGTGCCGGCCGGTGAGGAGGTATCCCTCCAGCCAGCCCTGGCAGGTGTGCTCGGACAGGATCTCCATCACCCGGCCGTGCCGGTCGAGGTGTTCGTCCACGTCGAGGGTGCCGGCCTGCCATGCCTTGCCGCTGGCCGCGTAGACGGCCTGGAGACGGTTGGAGGCGGTCTCGTCGGGGCCGACGAGGCGGAAGTCCCGCCGGTCGGCGGTGGCTCGCATGACGTCTTCCAGCAGGTCGGCGAGGACGCGCGTGGGTTCGTGGAGGCCGGTGCCGGGTTTGTCGACGGGGACGGCGTACCGCTCCAGCGGCGGCAGGGGCAGTTCACGCAGCAGCAGACCGCCGTTGGCGTGCGGGGTGGCGCCGAGCCTGCGGGCACCGTCCGGGACGCACGCCAGGACGTCGGGGAGGGGGCTGCCGTGCTCGTCGAACAGTTCCTCGGGGCGGTAGGACCGCAGCCATGCCTCCAGTTGACGCAGATGATCCGGGTTGTCGCGGACGGCGGCCAGGGGAACCTGGTGGGAGCGCCATGTGCCCTCCACCGGGAGTCCGTCGACCTCCGCCGGGCCGGTCCAGCCCTTCGGGGTGCGCAGCACGACGACCGGCCAGCGGGGACGCTCGGTGGCGCCGTCCTCGCGTGCGGCGCGCTGGATCGCGGCGATGCGGTCCAGCGCCGTGTCCATGGCCCGCGCCATCGCGCGGTGCACGGCGGCGGGGTCGTCGCCGGTGACGTGGACGGGGTCGTGACCGTACCCCCTGAGCAGGTCGTCGAGTTCGGGTTCGGGGAGCCGGGCAAGCACCGTCGGGTTGGCGATCTTGTAGCCGTTGAGGTGGAGGACCGGCAGGACGGCGCCGTCGTGGACGGGGTCGAGGAACTTGTCGGAGTGCCAGGACGCGGCCAGCGGCCCGGTCTCCGCCTCGCCGTCGCCGATGACGCAGGTGACCAGCAGACCGGGGTTGTCCAGAGCCGCGCCGTAGGCGTGCGACAGCGAGTAGCCCAGTTCGCCGCCCTCGTGGATCGAGCCGGGTGTCTCGGGCGCCACGTGGCTGGGGATGCCGCCGGGGAACGAGAACTGCTTGAACAGCCGTGCCATCCCGGCGGCGTCCCGTGTGACGTCGGGGTACGTCTCGGTGTACGAGCCCTCCAGCCAGGAGCCCGCGACCACCGCCGGCCCGCCGTGCCCGGGACCCCAGACGCACAGGGCGTTCAGGTCACGGGCCCGGATGACGCGGTTGAGGTGGGTGTACACCAGGTTCAGCCCGGGCGAGGTGCCCCAGTGGCCGAGCAGCCGCGGCTTGACGTGCTCGGGGCGCAGCGGCTCGGTCAGCAGGGGGTTGGCCATGAGGTAGATCTGGCCGACGGACAGGTAGTTCGCGGCGCGCCAGTGGGCGTCCAGCGTCCTCAGCTCCTCGTCCGTGAGCGGGGCCGGCGCCTGCTGTGAGTCGACGGACATCAAGGCTCCCTTCCGGATCGGTGTTCGCTCGGGGGTGCGTACGGGTCCATACCTCCCCCACACTCCCCCGGCGGCCGGGTGTCCGACAGGGCCGACCGGGCCATCCTGACCGGGCCGCGGCACCGGACAGGGCCGGCGGGAGGCCGTCCCCGCGCCGTCCGGCCCCGGCCCGGGCGGGACCTGTGGGCGGTTGTGCCCGGATCGACGGGGCCGTTCGGCCCCTCTTCGCCCAGCGCCGCGGGAACGAGGTCCGGTGCCTGCTACACAGAAGACGGTCGCCCCGTGGTCGCGGTGCCGGTCCCGCCTCACCCCACCTGCCTGGGAGGAGTCTCCATGCTGTCCGCAGAGTCCGCCGCCGTGGTACGTGCCACCCTGCCCGCCGTGGCCGGAGCGCTCGACGAGATCACCACCCGCTTCTACGGCGCGATGTTCCGCGACCGGCCGGAGCTGCTCGACGGGATGTTCAACCGCGGCAACCAGGCGAGCGGTGCCCAGCGCCGCGCCCTGGCCGGGTCGATCGCCGGGTTCGCGACCGCGCTGCTCGACGACCCGGACACCCGCCCGGACGCGCTGCTGGACCGCATCGCGCACAAGCACGCCGCCGTCGGCGTCACCGACGACCAGTACACGATCGTGCACAAGTACCTGTTCGGGGCGATAGCCGAGGTGCTGGGCGACGCGGTGACACCGGAAGTGGCGGCCGCGTGGGACGAGGTGTACGGGCTGATGGCCGGCGCCCTGATCGGCCGGGAGGCCCGCCTGTACCAGGAGGCGGGCGTCGAGCCCGGACAGGTCTGGCGGCAGTGGACGGTCGTCGAGCGCCGCGGCGAGACCGACGACGTGGTGTCCTTCCTGCTCCGCCCGGCCGACGGGCGGCCGGCACCGCGGGCGCGGGCGGGCCAGTACGTGAGCGTACGGATGCCGATGGCCGACGGGGTGCGCCAACTGCGCCAGTACAGCCTGTCGTCCGACCCGGGCGGGGAGCTGCGGCGCATCACCGTCAAACGGGTCACCGGCACGGCCGGCGCGCCGGACGGCGAGGTCTCCAACCTGCTGCACGACCAGGTCCGCGAGGGCGACGAACTGACGCTGTCGGCTCCGTTCGGGGACGTCTTCCTCGACGACCCGGCCGACGCCGCCACTCCGGTCGTCCTGGTCTCCGCGGGCATCGGCGGCACGCCCATGACGGGCATCCTGGCGCATCTCGCCGCCCTCGGCTCGGCCCGGCCGGTCCTGGTGCTGCACGCCGACCGCTCCCCCGCCGGCCATGCCCTGCGCACCGAGACGAGGGAGCTGGTCGGAAAACTGCGAGGCGCCCGCGCCGTCTTCTGGTACGAGCACCCCGGCCCGGAGGACCCCGAAGCCCGCGAGGGCCTGATGAACCTCGACGGCGTCGAACTGCCCGAGAGCGCCACGGTGTTCCTGTGCGGCCCGCTGCCGTTCATGCGTGACGTCCGCGCACAGCTGCTGCGCGCCGGGGTTCCGGCGCGGCACATCCGTTACGAGGTGTTCGGGCCCGACCTGTGGCTGCCCGGCCCGGCGGCCTGAGCGACCTCGCCCCCTGCGGAAACGGCGATCGACGGGCGGCCCGCGGCTCGCGCGGGCCGCCTCACGGCGCGGCGTGCGGGCCGTCCGGCCGGCTGTCGCGCTGTGCGACCATGGCGCGGCTCAGCTCCTCCGTCTCCGGCTCGGTCAGCCGCTCGAAGCCGTCCTCGGTGATGACGGAGACGATGGGGAAGATCCGGCGGGTGAGGTCGGGGCCGCCGGTCGCGGAGTCGTCGTCGGCCGCGTCGTAGAGGGCCTGGAGCGCGGCGAGGGCGGCCTCCCGGCGGGACATGCCGGGCCGGTACAGCTTCTTCAGCGCGCCCCGGGCGTACGGCGAGCCGGAGCCCTCGGCGTGGAAGCCGGTCTTCTCGTAGGTGCCGCCGGCGACGTCGAAGCCGAAGATGCGGCCCCGGCCGCCCTCGTAGCCGACCAGCAGCGGCACGACGGCGAGGCCCTGCATGGCCTGGCCGAGGTTCTGGCGGAGCATGCCGGAGAGCCGGGTCGCCTTGGCGCTGAGGCTCATCGGCGTGCCCTCCATCTTCTCGAAGTGCGTCAGCTCCACCTGGTACAGCTTGACCATGTCCAGGGCGAGTCCGACGGTGCCGGCGAAGGCGACCGCCGTGTAGTCGTCGGCGGGGTGCACCTTCTCCAGGTCGCGCTGGGCGATGAGGTTGCCCATGGTGGCCCTGCGGTCGCCGGCGATCAGGACGCCGTCCTCGTAGGCGAGGGCGAGCACGGTGGTGCCGTGCGGGGCGGTGTCGGGGGCGGCGCGCACGCCGGGGCCCAACGCGCTGCGAGTGGGCAGGAGTTCGGGGCGGTGGGCCGCCAGGAAATCGGTGAAGGACGCGGTCCCGGGAGTGAAGAACTCCGCCCCCAGCCGGCCCTCGCTCGCGTCGCTCGCCATGCCGTTCCCCCCTCGTCGTCGGCTCGACATCCGGACTCCTACCAGAAGGGGACGTCCGGGAAACACCTGTTCTCGTCACAGCGCCCGGCGGCGCACCAGCACCGCGAGCACCAGCAGCCCCGGGATCAGGGGCAGCCATACGGTGAGCAGGCGGTATCCGAGCACGGCGGAGGCCGCCGCCGCGGCCGGGGCTCCGGTGGCGGTCAGGGCGAGGGCGAGGGCGGCGTCCAGGGAGCCGAGGCCGCCGGGGGTGGGCAGCAGGGCGGCGAGGCTGCTGGCGGCGAGGTAGAGCAGGGCGACCCGGGCGGGCGGCAGGGGCAGGGCGACGGCCTGGGCGACGGCGATCAGCGCGACGGCGTGCAGGCCGGCGAAGGCCAGCGATCCGCCCCACAGGGCCGCCGCCCGGTGCGGCCGGGCGTGCACCGTCCGCACGTCGGCGAGGACGCCGGTCAGGGCGGGGCGGCAGCGCCGCCACAGCGGTACGAGGGCGAGGACCAGGGCCACTGTGACGGCGGCGGCGAGGGCGAGCCGGCCGCCGGAGACCTGGGGCGGTCGCAGCACCCCCGGGCAGGCCAGGGCGAGTGCGGTGATCAGGACGGCACGGACCGCCGTCGCGGCCGCCGCCTTGACGGCGAGCGCGCTCGCCGCGCGGCTCGCCGGGAGCCCGCTGCGCACGAGGAACCGCCAGTTGACGGCGCTCGCGCCGAGCCCGGCGGGCAGGACGTGGTTGGCGGCGGAGGCGGCGAACTGGGCGGCGACCAGCCGCCCCGCGGGCAGGCTCGGCGGGACCGCGCCCTGCTGGGCGAGCGCCGCGCACACCCAGGTGGCCGTCACCGCCGTGGCCGCCACCAGCAGCCACCCGTGGTCGGCGTGGGCGAGCCGCGCGGCACCGGTCGCCAGGACCGGCCAGTGACGGCGGGCCAGGTATCCCGCGACGATCAGGACGGCGACGCTGAGCAGGGTGTGCCAGTAGGCGCGGCGGCGGGTGGGTGTCGCCGCGCACGGCTCGGGCGTCACGCGGGCCCGCCCGCGCGGGGTGCCGGGGCGACGTACAGCCGGAGCCGGTCGAACCGGTACGGGGCCCACGAGCGGGCGTACGGCGGCGGGGAGCCGGTCGACGTGCCGACGGCGGCGACGGGGATGCGGCGGGCGGATTCGAGGATGGCGGCCTCGGTGATGTTGGCGTTGTTGCCGCCGGTCGCGGCGGAGGAGCAGCCGGTGTAGTACGCGAGGGGGACGGCGGTGGCGCCGGTGAGCATGCAGGGCGGACGGACGCCGAGCCGGTGCAGTTCACCGGCGGTGCGGGCCCAGGCGCGGCGGTCGTCGACGGTGCGCTGGACGGTGCGGTCGAGGACCACCCACTGGACGGCGAGGTGCCCTGCCAGCCCGAGTGCGACGACGCTCGCCGCGACCGGCCGCCACCGGCCCGCCGGGGTGGTGGCCAGCCGCCACAGCGCGTCGGCGACCGGGATGGCGGCGAGCGCGTAGGCGGGCAGCAGGAAGCGGGGGGCGGCGTAGCCGATGAGGAAGAGGTACGGCACGGCGGCCGTGACCGCGCAGGCGAGGGGCAGCAGGGTGGGGGTCGTGCGGCGGGCGCGGACGGCGATGACGAGGGCGGCGGCGGCGAGCAGCCACAGCGCGAACCACCACAGGGTGATGACCGGGCTGGGCAGCGGTCCGGTGCAGGGCCGGCACAGGGTGCGGCCGATCAGGCCGCGCAGCTGGTCGTCGACGGCGAAGTGCCAGCCCAGGCCGCCCTGGATGCGGGAGGCGTCGGACAGCCGCCGGCCGAGGCCGCCGTGGTTCAGGTAGGCCTCCACGACCCACTGGACGGCCCCGGCGGCGAGGCCCGCCGCGAGGAAGAGCAGTGGGCGCCACCGGCGGGTGACCAGGGCGGCGACGAAGAGGGGTGCGGTCACGTACACGGCGTCGGTGGGCCGCATCAGCGCCATCAGCGCGGCGCTCGCCGCGACGCCCCACAGGGCGGCCCGGCCGCCGCGGCCCGCGCGGACCCGCAGGAAGCAGCCGACGCAGATCACTGCGCCGACGGCGACCCAGTAGTTGGGCATCGCGCTCGGCGCGTAGAAGAGCGTCACCCAGAGGGTGCCGAACAGGGCGCCGCCGGTGGCCAGGACGCGCGGCGGGAACAGGTCGCGCCAGCAGCGCAGGGCGAGATACAGGGCGAGGCCGGCGAGGACCGCGAGGTAGACGCGCAGCAGCGCGGTGGACGTCGACCAGGAGGCGACGGGCGCCACCAGCAGGGGGACGCCTCGGGCGCGGGGTGCGCTGAAGAAGGCGGCGGGGGCGTGGTCGCCGACCTGACTGACGTAGACGATCTCGTCCCAGCCGAGGCCCATGGCGGGCGGCACCAGCAGCAGTTGGGCGAAGGTGAAGGCGACCGCGACGACCGCGACGGGGTCCGGTGTGCCGAGGCGCAGACCGGCCGCCCGGGTGACGCTCACGCTGTCGGCCATCTTCTCGTCCCTCCCCAGGCGGCATCCGGGAAAACAAGCCCAAACTAACCCAGAGTGCCCCAGGGTGCAGCGCGCGGTACGGCCGCCCGTGCGACAGCGACGCCGGGTGCCCTCGGCCCCGGGTCTCAACGGTCTCAGCGGTCTCAGCGGTCGTTGGGGCGGCGGTGCGGGGGTTGTCCGGGGGCGGGACGGTCGGCGGCGGTGGGGACCGTGCGGACGGCGGGGCCGTCCGTGCTCAGCGTCACCGGTTCGCCGTGGTGGCCGATCCGCAGGGGCGGGCCGGAGAGCAGTGTGTAGGTGGCCTTCTCCTGGGTGATCTCCACCCGCAGGCGGCGGCCGAGCAGTTGCAGTGAGAACGCCAGGCGGCTGAACCGCGCGGGCAGCCGCGGGGCGAAGCGGACGACGTCGCCGTCGTGCCGCAGCCCGCCGAAGCCGGCGACCAGGGCCATCCAGGCGCCCGCCAGGGAGGCGATGTGCAGTCCGTCGCGGGTGTTGTGCTCCAGGTCGGCGAGGTCCATCAGGGCGGCCTCGGCCGTGTAGTCGTACGCGAGGCCCAGATGGCCGGCCTGGGCCGCGACCACGGCCTGGACGCACGCCGAGAGCGAGGAGTCCCGTACGGTGAGCGGCTCGTAGTAGGCGAAGTTGCGGGCGATCTGCTCGTCGTCGAAGTGGCTGCCGCAGGTGTACATCGCGAGGACCAGGTCCGCCTGCTTGACGACCTGTTTGCGGTAGAGGTCGAAGTACGGGAAGTGCAGCAGCAGCGGGTACTGGTCGGGGCGGGTGGCGGCGAAGTCCCAGCGCTGGTAGCGGGTGAAGCCCGCGTGCTGCTCGTGCACGCCGAGTTCGTGGTTGTACGGCACGTACATGGCCTCGGCGGCGTCCCGCCAGGCGGCGCTCTCCTCGTCGTCCACGCCGAGCCGTTCGGCCTGCTCGGGATGGCGGCGCACCGCGTCGGCGGCGGCCAGCAGGTTCTGCCGGGCCATCAGGTTGGTGTACGTGTTGTCGTCGGCGATCGCGCTGTACTCGTCGGGGCCGGTGACGCCGTCGAGGTGGAAGGCGCCCTCGTGGTCGTGGTGGCCGAGCGAGCGCCACAGACGCGCGGTCTCCACCAGCAGTTCCAGGCCCGCGTCACGTTCGAAGCCGGTGTCGCCGGTGGCCGCAGTGTAGCGGGTCACGGCGTCGGCGATGTCGGCGTTGACGTGGAAGGCGGCGGTCCCGGCCGGCCAGTAGGCGGAGCCCTCCGAGCCCTCGATGGTCCGCCAGGGGAACGCTGCGCCGGACAGGCCGAGCTGGGCCGCGCGTTCCCGGGCGGCGGGCAGGGTGCTGTGCCGCCAGCGCAGCGCCTCGGCGACGGCGTCGGGCGCGGTGTAGGTGAGCAGGGGCAGCACGAACATCTCGGTGTCCCAGAAGGCGTGGCCGTCGTAGCCGGAGCCGGTCAGGCCCTTCGCGGGGATCGCGCGCCCCTCGGCGCGGGCGCCCGCCTGCAGGACGTGGAAGAGGGCGAACCGGACGGCCTGCTGGATCTCCTCGTCGCCGTCGACCTCGACGTCGGCGCGCGCCCAGAAGTCGTCGAGGTACGCCCGCTGCTCGCCGAGCAGTCCCGTCCAGCCGCTGTGCGCGGCCGCGGCCAGCGCCGCCTCCACCTGGTCGCTCATCGCGGGCCGGGAGCGGGTGCCGGACCAGCCGTGGGCGACCAGTTTCTCCACCCGCAGCCGCTGTCCGGGCTCCAGCACGGAGGTGACGGTCAGCCGGGCCACGTCGACGTTGCTCTCCGCGGACGTCGTGGTGCGTTCGGGGCCGCTGACGGTGTGGTCGGCGGCGACCGCCACGCGCAGGCCGCTGCGCCGGGTGCGGTGCACCAGCCGCAGCCGCAGCCCGTCCGCGAAGTCCTCCTCGGGTTCCAGCGGCGACTTCAGCGCCCGTGCGGCCCGCGGGTCGCCGTTCGGTTCGGGCAGGCTCTCGTTGGCGACCAGCTCCGACTGGATGACGACGCGGGTGCGGCTGTCGACGGGTTCGACCTCGTAGGCGACGGCGGCGACGGCCCGCTGGGTGAGCGAGACCAGGCGCGTGGAGCGCACCCGGATGGTGGAACCGGCCGGGGAGGTCCACTCGCAGACCCGCTCCAGGACGCCGCGCCGCAGGTCGAGGGTGCGCTCGTGGGCGACGAGCCGTCCGTAGCGCAGGTCGAACGGCTCGTCGTCGACGAGCAGCCGCAGCACCTTGCCGTTGGTGACGTTGATGACGGTCTGGCCGGACTCCGGATAGCCGTAGCCGGCCTCGGCGTACGGCAGCGGGTGCAGTTCGTGCACTCCGTTGAGATAGGAGCCGGGCAGCCCGTGCGGTTCGCCCTCGTCGAGGTTGCCGCGCCAGCCGACGTGCCCGTTGGACAGCGCGAACACCGACTCGCTCTGCGCGAGCACGTCGAGGTCGAGGTCGGTCTCCCGGACGGTCCACGGTTCCACGGCGTACGACCGCTGCGCTATCACTCGCCCTCCCCGAGCTCGGCGAGGTCCTTCACCACGACGTCCGCGCCGTGCGCGTACAGCGCCTCGGTCTGTCCGACGCGGTCGACGCCGACGACGTATCCGAAGCCGCCGGCGCGGCCGGCGTCCATGCCGGCCAGCGCGTCCTCGAACACGGCCGCCCGCCCGGCTTCCACGCCGAGGTCGCGGGCGGCGGCCAGGAAGGTGTCCGGGCGGGGTTTGCCGGGCAGCCCGCGCTCGGCGGCGACCACGCCGTCGATCCGTACGTCGAACAGGTCCTCGGCGTCGATCGCGCGCAGCACGTCCCGGCAGTTGGCGCTGGAGGAGACGATCCCGGTGCGCAGCCCGTCCGCGCGGACGGCCCTCAGATAGCGCAGGGTGCTGTCGTAGGCCTCGACCCCGCCGGTGCGGATGCGCTCCAGGAGCAGTTCGTTCTTCCGGTTGCCGAGGCCGTTGACGGTCTCGGCGTCCGGCGGGTCGCCTGGTTCGCCCTCGGGGAGTTCGATGCCGCGGGAGGCGAGGAAGGTGCGGACGCCGTCGGCGCGGGGGCGGCCGTCGACGTACTCGTCGTAGTCGGCGACGGCGTCGAACGGCCGGAAGTCCTCGCCGTCGCGGGCGCGCAGGAACGCGTCGAACGTCTCCTTCCAGGCGGCCGCGTGGACCACGGCCGTCCTGGTGACGACGCCGTCGAGGTCGAAGAGGCAGGCCTGGACGGTCGTGGGTAGACCGAGTCGCGTCATCTCCGTCATGGAGACACGGTTCCCCGCATTCCGTCATCCAGTGGGTGGCGCACGCCACAACGCGCGGACCGAGCCACGTTGGTCGTGCGATTCACCGCCCCGCCGGGGCGGTTCGCCGGGCGGCGGTGCGAGACTCTCGGCGTGCCGCTCACCTTCGACGACCTCCTCGCCCGTGCCCGGTCCCTCGCCCCGGACGGCCGGCGTGCCCTGCTCGGTATCGCCGGGGCGCCCGGCGCGGGCAAGACGACACTGGCCGAGCGCCTGGTACAGGCGCTGAACGGGGCCGGTGAGCCCTGGGTCGCCCATGTGCCGATGGACGGCTTCCACCTCGCCGACGCGGAACTGGACCGGCTCGGCCGGCGGGCCCGCAAGGGCGCCCCCGACACCTTCGACGCGGCCGGGTACGCGGCGCTGCTGCGCCGGCTGCGCGAGGAGGGCGACGGCGAGGACGTCGTGTACGCGCCGGGCTTCGAGCGGGTCCTGGAGCAGCCGCTCGCCGGTGCCCCGGTCGGCCCGGCTGATCGTGACGGAGGGCAACTATCTGCTGCTGGACGCCGGCGCGTGGGCGCGGGTGCGGTCGCAGCTGGACGAGGTGTGGTTCTGCGAGCTCGACGAGGCCGAGCGGATCCGGCGGCTCGTCGCCCGGCACGAGGAGTTCGGCAAGGCGCACGCGGATGCGGTGGCCTGGGTGCGGGGCACGGACCAGCGCAACGCCGACCTGGTGACGGGGACCCGGGACCGGGCGGACCTGGTGGTGCCGGTGGTGGGTCTGACCGGGTGACGAGCCTGGTCAGCGCGGTCCGTGAGCTATGTTGAAACGCGTGGGAAGCAAAGGAGGCGCACCGGTGCCATCGCCGCAGCAGGCACGCGCGCAGGCGTCCGCGATCACCTCGGGGAAGACCGCGCCGGAGGTGGCGGCTGCCCCGACTTCCCAGCTACGGCACCTGTTCGACCAGCCGCGGCTGTCCCCGGGGCAGCGGCGCATCGCGCAGTACCTGATAGAGCACATCACCGAGGCGGCGTTCCTGTCGATCACCGATCTCGCCGAGCGGGTCGGGGTGAGCCAGCCGTCGGTGACCCGGTTCGCGGCGGCGGTCGGCTTCAGCGGCTATCCGGCGCTGCGCGAGAAGCTGCAGTCGATCGCGCTCGGCGCGCTGGCGGGCGGCCCGCCCGAGGAGGACCGGGCGAACGAGCTGCAGGCGGCGGTCGACGCGGAGATCGAGAACCTGGAGAACCTGCGGCGCGACTTCGCCGATCCCGACCAGGTCATCGCCGTGGGCCGTGAGCTGTCCTCGTCGACGCCGCTGACCGTGCTGGGCCTGCGCATCTCCGCGTCGCTGGCCGAGTACTTCGCGTACGCCGCGCGGCGTATCCACCCGGATGTGCGGCTGGTGACGCTGGGCGGCAGCGTCGCGTACGACGCCCTGCTCCAGTCCCGGGAGGCGGGCGGCACCTGGGTGCTGGCGTTCTCCCTGCCCCGGCACGCGCAGGAGACCCTGACCGCGGTGCGGGTGGCGCGGGACGCCGGGCTGCGTGTCGCCCTGATCACCGACCTCGCGCTCGGCCCGGTCGCCGACGAGGCCGACGTCACCTTCGCCACCGGGACGGGTTCCCGGCTGGTCTTCGACTCCTACGCCGCGCCCGGACTGATGGCCGCCGCGCTACTCCAGGCGATGACCGACGCCGACCCGGAGCGCACGCAGGCCCGGCTGGAGTCGTACGAGCAGATCTCCGACCAGCACCAGTTCTTCCTGCGCGACTGATTCCCCGCCCGGGACCGCGCCGCCGCCGTCACCGAACGCGGCAGCCCCCTACCGACGAATACCGACACACGGGGACCACCCGCTTCAAAGCGCGCATGAATGTTTTCATACGTCTTGCAAAGGCGATGGCATATATAAATACTGCTCGGGATCCCGCACCACAGCGGACTCCCGAAGCCGCCGTCCTACCCACGACGGCCCGGGCGTTCGACAGGGCGCCCCGCGCGCCCCAGGGCGGCGGACCCCCGGTCATCCCCTAGGCCGGGGGCCCGCCGCATCCGTCGTCCCATCCCAGCGACGCAGCACATTGGAAGCGATGCCCCTATGCCCCTGACGACCACGCGCATCAGCCCGGACTGGCCGTGCCAGGTCAAGACTCCCGGCAGCTACGACTGGGAGCGCTCGGCCGCCAAGTGGCTGCGCGGGCTGGTGCCGTCGCGGTACGCCAGCTATCCGGCGCTCATCCGCCACCCCGTGCTGCTCGCCCGGCACGCCCAGATCCAGGTCCAGCAGGAGATCCGCGTCGCCCGCACCGCCCTGCAGACCGCCCGCGCCGATCTGCCCCGCCTCGGCATGCCCGAGTCGGTCATCGAACACACGATCAAGCTGTACGCCGCGGAGGTACTGCAGCTCCAGCACATCGCCCGCAGTGTGCGCGCGGTGAGCCAGGCCCTGGTCGAGCACGCCGGGAACCGCTGACCGGGCGACCGACCGTACGGTCGGAATTCATGACCACAAGGCCGCGCCCGAAGCCGCCCCCATGTGCCATGCTCGTGCCGTGACGAGCGAGTCTGCCGGGTCCGCCCGGCCCGGGGCCGGACCCGACGCGCCCGGATCGGCCGGGTTCGTCGCGCGGCAGCGTGCCGAGCGGGACCGGCTGCGGGACCTGGCGGCCACCTCGGCCGTGTTGGAGCGCGCCAAGGGCGCGCTGATGGCACTCACCGGATGCTCCGCCCAAGCCGCCCACGAGGAGCTGCGCGAACGGGCGCGGGCCAATGGCCGCACCCTCATCGACGAGTGCCGGCTGGCGCTCGGAGAGCTGGCCGGCGCGACGCCGCGACGACCGTCCCGCTCCCCCGCCCCGGGCGGCGCCGTCCCCCGCTCCCGCCCCCGCGAACCCATCGGCACCGAGGAGGAGACCACCGCGCTCGGCGTCCTCGGCAAGGCACTCGATCGAGTGGACTCGCCGCAGGCTCTCGCACGGTGCCTGCTGGACCACCTCGGACCCGGCGTCGACGCCGACGCGGTGATGATCTACGCCCGGGTGCCCGTGGGCGGACTGGAGCTGATCGGGCACGCCGGGATGGAAGACACGCTGGCCGAGCAGTGGCGCCGCGTCCCGCCGCTGGCCGGGATCGCCGCGCTGGAGGCGCTGCGCACCCGCGAGCCGTGCTGGCTGGAGGACGCCGGGGAGAACGACCACCGGTATCTGCTCATCGGCGAGCCGCCCGAGCGCTGGCCGTCCCGCGCCTGGCTGCCCGTGGTCTCCGGGGACACCGCCGACATCGCCATCGGGGTGCTGCGAGGCCGCCCGGGGGCTTTCCCGCCGCGTGTCCGGGAGCAGTTGCGGGCCGTCGTCCGGCTCTGCGCCGGCCGGCTGCGGGCCCTCGACGCCCGGCCGGAGCCCGCGACCGACGAGTCCTCCGACGCCGTGCGGAAGCTGTTCGACACACTGCCCGGCGCGGCCGTGGTACTGACCCCGCTGCGCGCGCCCTCCGGCGAGGTGCACGACTACCGCATCGACGCGGCGACCGCGGAGGCGGTCGACGTCGTCGGGCGCAGCGGCCGTGAGCTGGTGGGCCGGCGGCTCCTGGAGTGCTGGCCGCCGGTGGCGGACGAGGCGGTGTGGCAGGGCTGCCTGAACACGCTCGCCACCGGGGAGCCGTACGAGGGGGAGCCGTTCGGGCAGCCGGACCTCGTGGCCGGGGTCGCGGAGCTGTCCACGTACCGGGTCCGGGCGGCCCGCCTGGGCGGCGGACTCGTCGTCAGCTGGGTGCGCCACGACCTCTCGGCCCAGCAGGAGCAGCGTCTGGAGGACGTGCAGCGGCTGGGCAACCTGGGCTGGGCGAACTGGAACCTGGTCACCCATGAGGTGACCTGGTCCGAGCAGGTCTTCACCGTCCTCGGCCTGGACCCGGGGCGCGGCCCGCTCCGGCTGGCCGAACTGCCCGGCCTGGCCGTGCCCGACGACGTGGGGGCCCTGACCCGGGCCCTGGACGGGCTGACGACCGAGGGGCGCCCCGCGGACGCGCCGTTCCGGATCCGGGCGGCGGGCGGGGTGCGGCACCTGCGGATCGTCGCCGAGGCGGTGACGGACCTGCGCGGCACACCGGTCGAGGTGCACGGCTTCCTCCAGGACCTCACCGCGCAGCGGCGGGCGGAGCTGGCGCTGGTGGCCAGCGAGCGCGCGATGCACACCCAGCACGGGGCGCTGCGAGCCGAGCGGGCGCTGGCCGGGCGGTTGCAGCACGCGCTGCTGCCGCTGCCGGAGACGCCGCTGCGGCTGGCCGGGCTGCGGGTCGAAGTCGCCTATCTGCCCGCGCAGTCGGGGGTGCAGGTCGGCGGCGACTGGTTCAGCGCCATCGAACTGCCCGACGGGGCCGCCCTGTTCGTCGTCGGCGATGTCGCGGGCCATGGCGTCGGCGCGGTCGCCACCATGGCCCAGCTGCGCTTCACCGCCAAGGGCATGGTCATCACCGGCTCGTCGCTCACGGGCGCGCTGGGCCGGCTCAACACGCTGCTGCGCCACTCCCGCGACTCGCACGGCACAGCGACCATGGTGCTGGCCCGCTATCAGGCCCGGGGCCGGCGGCTGGAGTGGGCGCAGGCCGGGCATCTGCCGCCGCTCCTGCTGCGCGACGGCGAGGCGCGCTTCCTCGGCCGCCCGCGCGGCATGCTGCTGGGGGTGGCCACCGATCCGGCGTTCCAGGAGGCCGAGTGCCTGCTGCGGCCCGGGGACCGGCTGCTGCTGTACACGGACGGACTCGTGGAGCGCCCCGGGGAGGGGCTCGACCGCGGGCTGGGACGGCTTGCGGAGGCCGCCATGGCCCATCACGGTGACGGATCGGGCTCGTTGGAGCCGTTGCTCGCGGCGATGCTGGCGGGCGAGCGGCGCGACGACGTGTGCGTGCTCGACATCCGCGTTCCCGAGGAGACGTCCGGCGCGGCCTGAACGACCACCCGTGGACAGCGGGCGCCGGACGCGGTGCGGCCGGCGCGGGCGCCGGTCAGCCGCGCTCGCCGACGGGCGCCTCTGTGTCCGCGCTCCCCTGCGCGCGGTGGACCTCGTCCTGGGCCAGCACGGCCAGCAGCGACGCGACGGTCAGCCCGGCCTCGGCCGGGTGACGCAGCACCTTGCCCGGCTCGATGCGATACGTGTTGCCGCGCCCCTCCCGCCGGTGGGAGAGGTAACCGGCCTCCTCCAGATCCGCGATGATCTTCTGCACCGCGCGTTCGGTCAGCCTGCAGTGCGCGGCGATGTCGCGGATGCGGGCGCTGTGATCATCCGCGATGGCGGCCAGCACACGCGCGTGATTGGTAAGAAAAGTCCATCCGGCATGCGGTTCAGGCACTCCACCCATGCGGCCATCATAGGACCGCTGCTTCCCGCATTTCAAAACGCGAAACAGATTTCATGTATCCCTTGACGTATGACGGTTCGGGAGCCCAGCCTGTTGGGCGAGGGCAGGCAGGTATTCGAGGGAGAGTCGGCCATGCCGGAGTCTGAGGACCGTCCGTCCACCGCGGTCGGCAGCCCTGGACTGATGATCGAGACGTACCCGGACGACAGCCGGGTGCTCGTGGCGGTATCCGGCGAACTCGGCCTGGACGTCGACACCGAGCTGCGCGCCGCCCTGCGCGCGGCTCTGGCGGCGGCGGACGAGGCCGTCGAACTGGACATGAGCGGCGTCGCGTTCTGGGACTGTTCCGCCCTGAACGTGCTGCTGGCGCTGCGGGAGCAGGCCTTGGCCGAGGGCAAGGGCGTCGCCGTACGCGCCGCCTCGCCGATAGTGGAGCGGCTGCTCACACTCACCGGCACCCTGCCGCTGTTCTCACCCGACGCCGGGGACGACGGGGACGACGGGGACGGGCGGCGACTGGGCGCGGAGGTCGTTCAGCTGCGCCGGGCCATGCAGACCCGGCCGACGATCGATCTGGCCCGCGGGGTGCTGATGGCGTCGTTCGGGCTGAGCAGGCAGGACGCCTGGGAGGTGCTGGTCGCGGTCTCGCAGCGCACCAACACCAAGCTGCACCGGCTCGCCGACGACCTGGTCGAGTCGGTCCGGGGCGGGCCGCTGTCCGAGCAGGTGCGGCACGAGGTGGCGGCGGCCGTGGCCCGGCTCTCCGCGCCCCGGGGGCGCGAGGCCGACTGAGCCGTCAGGCGGCGGCGAGGAACCGGTGCAGGGAGGCCGTGAGGGCGGCGACGAACGCGTCCCTGCGGTCCTGCGGGAGGGCGTCGAGGGAGAGGTAGGGGTTGAGGTCCTCCAGCTCGACCAGCAGCAGTTGCCCGCCGGGTGCCCGGCAGGCGTCGACCCGCTGGATGCCGTGTCCGACGGTGTTCCAGTCGATGAAACGCCGGGCGAACTCCAGGTCCTGCGGGGTGGGTTCGTACGGCTGGAGGTCCCAGCGCCGGTCGGGGTCCGGGGCGTACAGGGCGTACTGGAAGTCGTGGTCGACGAAGTAGAAGGAGACCTCGTAGGCGAAGTCGACGTACGGCTGGACGAGGACGGTGCCGTCGGCGAGGCCGGGCAGCGCGTCGCCGGACACCACCCGCAGGCCTATCGAGTCGGCGCCGAGCCTGGGCTTGACCACGTAGCGCTCGGCGCGCGGCAGCCGCTCCAGGTCGGCGGCGCGGTCCACGGTCGGGACGACGGGGAAGCCCGCCGCGCTCAGGTCGAGCAGATACTGCTTGCCGGCCATGTCCGCGCGGCCGGTCAGCTGGTTGTAGACCCGCGCCCCGGTGCGCAGCGCGTGCGCGCGGAAGGCGTCGTAGGCTTCCCGGTATCCGAGGACGGGCCCGCTGTTGCGGACCACGACGGCGTCGAAGGCGTCCATCAGCGCGACCGCGTCCCGCGGATGGCAGAGGGCCAGGTCGAACTCCGCGCGCAGCCGTGAGGTCAGCTCGATGTCCTCGTCGCAGTAGCGCCGCCCGCGCGCCGGATAGGCCAGGTCGGTGACATAGAGCAGGCGGGGGCGGGGCATGCGGTCTCCTGAGGCGGGGGCGGGACGGTGGTGCCGGGTGCGGTCAGGGTACGCGGAGGAGCGTGCGAGGTACTGAGTTCCCTCGGAGCACAGCACTGAGTGCCATCCGGCGTGCTACGTTCGCGTGCATGAGCTCCAGCAGTGCGACGTCCGGGCGCGACGAGCGGGCGCGGCCGGCGGGCGCGAAGCCCCCCATGCGGGACGCCCTGGTCGCCGCGGCCTTCAGGCTGTTCCTGGAGCGGGGGTACGAGCAGACCACCGTCGACGACATCGTGGCGCTGGCCGGGGTGGGGCGGCGGTCGTTCTTCCGCTACTTCCCGTCCAAGGAGGACGTGGTCTTCCCCGACCACGAGCGCTGTCTGGCCGACATGACGGCGTTCCTCGCGGCCGGCGAGGGAGACGAGGAGCCGGTGCGCCGGGTCTGCGACGCCGCCCGGCTGGTGCTGGGGATGTACGCCGAGAACCCCGCCTTCTCCGTGCAGCGCTACCGGCTCACCAAGAAGGTGCCCGGACTGCGCGCCTACGAGCTGTCGGTGGTCTGGCGCTACGAGCGCGCCCTCGCCGAGTACCTGCGCGGGCGGTTCGCCGGCCGGCCCGACGGCACGCTGCGCGCCGACGTGATCGCGGCGGCGGTCGTCGCTGCGCACAACAACGCGCTGCGCTCCTGGCTGCGCTCGGACGGGCAGGGCGACGCGGGCACGACCGTGGACCACGCGCTGCGGTATGTGCAGTCGGCCTTCGGCGCCGCGCCCCCGGAGCCCTCCGAGGAGCGCTCCGAGGACGTGGTGGTGGTCGTCTCGCGGCGCGGGGCACCCCTGTGGCGGGTGGTGCAGGAGATCGAGACCACGCTCGGCCGGACCTGAACACAGGCCGAAAATTGGGGGTACGGAGTGCCTTTACTCATGGCACTCAGTGCCATAACCTGTCGGCGTGCACGGTGGCACGACGAGCCGCGCACAGGCGTGCACGGTGAGCCGCGCACGCGGGATTTCCGGCCCAGCGCAGGGAGTTGACCAGCGTGTACCACCACTCAGGAAGCGCCGCTCAGCAGGCAGCCGGCTCCGCGGCGGGCGTCCTCGAACCCCGGATCGACCGCGCGTCGGCCGACGACGAGTCCATCCTCTTCCAGCGCTGCACCTGGTGCGGCACCGCGATGTACCACCGGCTGCTGTGTCCGGTGTGCCAGGGCAGCGACCTGCGCACCGAGCGCAGTGAGGGCATCGGCACGGTCCGGCACTCCACGGTGGTGCACCGCAACACCCCGGCCGCGCGCAATGTGTCGCTGATAGAGATGGCGGAGGGATTCGTGGTCCGGGGCCGGGTCATGGGCCCGCCCATCGGCATCCACAGCGGCGACCGGGTGCGGCTGTCCACCGCCAAGGACCCGGTCCGCGGCGAGCCCGTCTTCCAGCTGGTCGACGAGCCCTACCGCGCCTGGAGCTGACGGGACGTCACCCGGCCTGCCCGCCGGGCGGCTCCAGACGGATGCGGATGCCGACCGTCCCGTCCGTGCCGCGCCGCAGCCGGCTGCCGAGCAGGGTGAGCCGGCCGAGGACGCCGTACTTGCGGGCGATGAGTGCGCGGTAGCGGGCGGTGGTGGCCGCGTCGCAGATCTCCGCGGTGGCCTCGACCGCGTCGCCGGTGCGGTTGCCGCGCACGTCGCAGGGGGCGACCCGGACCCGCGCGTTGTTGCGGATCCGCTTCACCTTCCAGGAGTCGGCGACCGTCCAGGCGCCGAGCGCCCCGTCGTCCTCCACCACCCACACCGGGGTGTCGACGCCGGTGCCGTTCCTGCGGTAGCTGGTGATCAGCAGATACTTGCCCGCACCGAGCCGGGTCGTCGGGGTCGTCTCGTCCATGACGGGAGTCTAGGCACACCCCGCACGGGTTGCTCACCCGTCTCCCCCGCGCGCTCCCCCACCGCGTCTCCCCCGCGCGGCCGCTCACCCCGCCGCCCGCGCCATCCGCCGCACCGCCTCGGTGATCACCTCGGGCGGGGTGGCCAGGTTGAGCCGGGCGTGCCCGGCGCCGCCCGTGCCGAAGGGGAGCCCGGAGTTCAGGGCGACGCGCCCGCGCCGCAGGAAGACGTCCGCCGGGTCGTCGCCGAGGCCGAGGGCGCGGCAGTCGAGCCAGGCCAGGTAGGTGGCGTCGCCCGGGCGGTGGCCGATCGCGGGCAGGTGCTCGGCCAGCAGCCCGGCGAGCAGGCGCCGGTTGTCGTCGAGGCCGGCCAGCAGGGCGTCCAGCCAGGCCGTCCCGTCGCGCAGCGCGGCCGTGTGGGCGACGACGCCGACGTGACTGGCTCCGTGACCGACCTCCTCCGGCAGCCGGGCCAGGTCGGCGGCCGCGCCGGGCCCCGCGACGGCGAGGGCGGCCTTGAGGCCGGCGAGGTTCCAGGCCTTGGACGCGGACATCAGCGACAGGCCGCGCTCGGCGCCCGGCACACTCAGGTACGGCACGAAGGCGGTGCCGCCGAGGACCAGCGGCGCGTGGATCTCGTCGGCGACGACCCGTACCCCGTACCGCTCGGCGAGGGCGGCGACGGCGGACAGCTCCTCGGCGGTGTGCACGGTGCCGGTGGGGTTGTGGGGGCTGCACAGCAGGCAGGCGGCCCGGCGGCCGCCCGCGGCCGCTTCCCGGAAGGCGTCCTCCAGCCCGTCGAGGTCGATCCGCAGGTCGGCGCCGAGCGGCGACTCGGCCACCTTCCGGTCCATGTGGGTGAGGAACTGGAAGAACGGCGGATACACCGGCGGGTTGACCACCACCGTGTCGCCGGGCCCGGTCACCAGTTTCAGCATCTCGACGACGCCCAGCATCACATCGGGCACGATCGCGGTCCGCTCCACGGCGAGCCCGTCCCAGCCCCACCGCTCGGCCGCGAACCCGGCCAGCGCCTCGGCGTAGTCGGTGCCCGCCGCGTAGCCGGTGTCGCCGAGCGCGAGGGCGTCGGTGACCGCCCGGACCACCGGCTCGGCCAGCGGGACGTCCATCTCGGCCACCCACACCGGCAGCACGTCCTCGGGATAGGTGCGCCATTTCATGCTGGTACGGCGGCGCAGCCGGTCCAGGCCGAGTGCGCGCAGCGGATTCGGTTCGCCGGTCGTCTCGTGCGGGATGCTGGTCATGGGGCACAAGATAGGCGGCTGTGCGGTGAGCGGGAATCATGCGGACGGGGCGACGCGGGCGGGCCCGGTGATCGAGGTGGGCTGCGACGAGTCGGGCTCGGACGGGGAGAACCTGACCGGCGGCAACACCGATGTCTTCGCGCACGCCGGTGTGCGGCTGCCGAGGGAGTCGGCAGCCGCGTACGTGCGGGAGATACGGGACCGCGTCGGCTCGCCCGCCGAGGAGTACAAGGCGAACCATCTGCTGCGGGAGAAGCACCGCGCGGTGCTGGAGTGGCTGCTGGCGCCCTCCGGGCCGCTGCTCGGGCACGCGCACGTGCATCTCACGCAGAAGGCGTTCTTCGTCGTCGACCGGGCCGTGGATCTGCTGCTCGACGATCCCGCGGCGGCCGTGACGCTGTTCCGCGACGGCCGGTCCGTCTTCGGAGAGGAGCGGTGGCGGGAGTTCCTGGCGGCGGCCAACCGGCTGCTGCGGGTCCGCAACGACGGCGAGCCGGGCGCGCCCGTGGAGGCCTTCTTCCGCGCGGTCGCGGCCCTGCGCACCGCGGACGCCGGGCGCTCGGACGCGGTGGCGATCGTGGGGCGGCTCGCGGCGGCCCGGCCCCGGGCCGAGGCGTACCGGGCGCGCTGTCTGGACAGCCGGGCGCCGATCCCGGTGCTCAACCCGCTGCTGCCGGCCATCGTCGGGACGGCCGCGCACTGGAGCGCGGGCGGACGGGCGGTGCGGCTGGTCCACGACGAGCAGAACACTCTGACGCCGGACCGCCTCGCCTGGATCGAGGCGGCCGCCCGGCGCGCCGGCGTCGGGCTGGCCGGGGTACGACTGGTCGACTCGCGGCTGGACGCGCGCGTGCAACTCGCCGACTTCCTCGCCGGCATCGCCCGCAGGATCGCCTCCGACGAGCTGGAGGAGCGGGCCGACCCGGCGCTGACGACGCTGCTCAGGCCGTACGTCGACCCGCGTTCGGTGTGGGGTGACGCGCGCAGCTGGGCGCGGCTCGCTCCGGTGGGCGCGGCGGGGACGGACGGCGAAGGGGCCGAAATCGCCGGAGGGTCGGCAAAGATCAACTCATCGGTCTAGATTGCTCCTTGACACCCCACCGCATTCCGGCATCCCAGGAGCTGACCCCGTGACCGAGAACCCGACCGCCACGGACGGCGTGGCCGATTCCCTGCGCGAGCGCATCAACACCTCCCAGCCGCACACGGCCCGGATCTGGAACTACTGGCTGGGCGGCAAGGACAACTACGAGGTCGACCGGGCGGCCGGTGACCAGATCCGCCAACTGCACCCGGGCATCGGCGAGTACGCGCGGGCGGACCGGCTGTTCCTGGGGCGTGCCGTGCGGCATCTCGTCGAGGAGGTGGGCATCCGCCAGTTCCTGGACATCGGCACCGGCCTGCCGACCGCCGACAACACCCACGAGGTCGCCCAGCGCCTCGCCCCGGACGCGCGGATCGTCTACGTCGACAACGACCCGCTGGTCCTCGCCCACGCCCGCGCGCTGCTCACCAGCACGCCGGAGGGCCGTACCGACTACCTGGACGAGGATCTGCGCAACGTGGACGCGATCCTCGAACACGCCGCGAAGACCCTGGACTTCAGCGAGCCGGTGGCGCTGATACTGCTGGGCGTGGTCATCTTCATCGGCGACGACGAGGACCCGTACGGCCTGGTGCGGCGGCTGGTCGACCGGCTGCCGTCGGGCAGTCACCTGGTGCTGTCGCACACCATCACCTCGCCGTCGATGCCGGACGTGGACGAGGCCGTGAAGTTCTGGAACGAGCACGGCACCCCGAAGCTGACCCAGCGCACGCCCGAGGCCGTGACCCGCTTCTTCGACGGTCTGGAGCTGCTGGAGCCCGGCGTCGTGTCCTGCTCGCGCTGGCGCCCGCAGGACGCGGACGGGACCGAGCCGGAAGAGGTCGCGATGTTCGGCGGGGTGGCCCGCAAGAAGTGACGCCGGGCCCCGCCCGGGGGTGAACGCGTCCGGCTCCCGGCACGTATGCGAAGGAGGGCACTCGACTGCCGGAGGCCCCCGCGGTGTCGCCACCGCGCATTCGGGGTTCGGGAGCCATGCATGAGGCACGTACGACGACGGATCGTCCGGCGCGTCACCCGGCTGGCGGCCGTCGGCGGCCTGCTGCTCGGGGCGACGATGGTCACCCAGGCCGTGGCGAGCCCGCCGCCGAAGGACGCCGCGCCGGTCACCGGCGCGGACCTCGTGACCCGGCTCGGGGCGGAGCGTACGGCGGGCAGCTGGATCGGTGCCGACGGGCGTCCGGTGGTCGCGGTCACCGACCGGGACACGGCTGCCGAGGTGCGCCGGGCGGGCGCCGCGGCGAAGGTGGTGCCGCACAGTCTGAGCGAGCTGAAGTCGGCCACCGCGGCGCTGCGTTCGGCGCCGCGGGTGGCCGGCACGGCCTGGACGGTGGACTACCGGAAGAACGAGGTGGTGGTACGGGCCGACCGCACCGTCTCAGCCGCCGACTGGGCCCGTCTCACCGAGCTCGCGGAGGACATCGGCGGCTTCGTCCGCATGGAACGCACCACGGGCACGTTCACCACCAGGCTGAACGGGGCCCAGCCCATCCTGTCGACCGGCGGGCGCTGCTCGGCGGGCTTCAACGTGACCGACGGCCGGCGTGACTTCATCCTCACCGCCGGGCACTGCGGGCCCACCGGGTCCGTCTGGTTCGCCGACGGCGAGGGGACCCGGGAGGTGGGGCGGACGGTCGCCCGGAGCTTCCCGGGCGCCGACTACTCGCTGGTGCGGTACGCGGGCGGCCGGGCGGGCGAGGGTGCCGACGTCGTCGCGGTCGGCGGCGGGCGGGGTGTGCGGATCACCGGGGTGGCCGATCCGGCCGTCGGGCAGGGGGTGTTCCGCAGCGGCGCCACCACCGGGCTGCGCGACGGGCGGGTCATCGCGCTGGACGCGACGGTGAACTATCCCGAGGGCACGGTCACCGGCCTGATCGAGACGGATGTGTGCGCCGAGCCCGGGGACAGCGGGGGACCGCTGTTCGCCGAGGGGGTCGCGTTCGGGGTCACCTCGGGGGGCAGCGGGGACTGCCGCACCGGGGGTACGACGTTCTTCCAGCCGCTGACCAAGGCGCTGACCGCGCTCGATGTGCGGCTGATCACCTCCGAGGGGGCGGTCGGCGGGGAGCCGGCGGGGTCGTCGGGCTCCGCGGCGCAGAACGCGATCGATCCCGGCGCTCCGGCTCCGGCGGCGGGCGGCGCGGAGGACCCGTCCCTGTACGCGCGGCTTGCGGACCCGCAGAACGTCGGTCCCGGGCTGCTGATCGTCGCGGGGAGCCTGGTCGCGCTGGTGGCCACGCGGTGGATCCGCACGGAGCAGGACCGCAGGGCCTACCAGCGCCAGTACTCGGCGACCTGGGGATGATCCGAGGAGGGGGGTGGGTCAGGCCGAGGCGCGGTCGGCCCACTCCATCACGAGCCGCTGGTATTCCTCGCGCTGCTCGGTGTTCAGTGTCCCGCCCGCCCGGCGCCACAGGGCCCGGATCTCCTCGTTGATCTCCGCGGCCGATCGCTCGGAGGCGGTTTCAACAGTGGTGGACATGCTGTGAAGCATACGGTGCCTGACGTGAAGACCCTGTGAGTGAACAGGAACAAGCCTGGCATTCCGGACCGTGTTGCTGATCACTCCCCTCCTCGCGAACCCGTGCGGAAGTCCACGCGTCCGCCACGACGGCCGAAGGCCGGTCAGGTGCCCGGCTTGCGGCCGTACACGTAGACGTCGTCGCCGTTCTTCAGCAGTGACCAGTACTTCTTCGCGTCGGTCTTGGTCATGTTGACGCAGCCGTGCGAACCCGGCGGGTTCCACATGCTGACGCCGACCGAGTGGAAGGCCTGGCCGCCGTCGAAGAACTGGGCGTAGGGCATCGGCACGTCGTAGATGGTCGAGACGTGGTCGATGTTGCGCCAGTAGATCTTCTTCAGGCCGGTGCGCGTCTCGTAGCCGTCACGGCCGGTGCGGACGGGCACGGGGCCGTAGACGAGTTTGCTGCCGTCCTGGATCCAGCTCAGCTGGAGGGTGAGGTTCACACAGGCGATGCGGCCCTTGTTCACCGGGCACTTGCCGTCCTTGTTGGGTTTGTTCCCGACGGCCTTCTGCTTGGTCATGAGGTCCATGACGCCCCAGGTGACCGGGCCCGCGTAGCCGGCGTTCGGCTGGATGCCGTGCTTGGTCTGGAAGGCCTGGATCGCCTTGCAGTCGGCGGCGGACTGCCGCCCGTCGACCGGCCGGCCGAGGAACTTCTCCACCTGCTTCTGGTACGGCCCGGTCTGTGTCGTGCAGGTCGCGGCCTGCGCCGGAGCGGCGCCGAGCGCGAGTGTGAGCGGTGCCACCAGCGCGGTGGCGCCCAGGACGGCGGCGGCTCGTCTGCGTGTGTCCCCCATGGTCGGCCTGCCCTTCGACAGAGATGGATTCCGACCACGTAGACAGCCGCCGCGCCCGGATGGTTGCACGAGCTTGTGGAGAGACCGGGTGAGGAACGCCTCAGCGGTAGCCGGTGGTGTCCGCCGGCTTGCCCGGGTCCTGGACCTCGACGAGGTAGCGCCAGGCGTCGGGGCGGCTGCCGTCGAGGTCGGTGAAGCCGTACTCCCGTGCCAGGCCGCCGCTCGACAGGGAGGCCCCGTTGTGGCGGGACACGCCGGGGTCGGCGGCGAGGGCGGCGACGGCGCGGCCGACGTAGCGCGGGGTCTCGGAGATCGCGAAGTGCGGGACCTCGCCGAGGGCGTCGCGCCAGTTGTCCTCACGCACCCCGAAGTGCTCCAGCATGAGCTCCGAGCGGAGCCAGCCCGGGGTGAGGGCGAGGGCGGTGGCGCCGCGCGGGCCGAGTTCGTGGGCGAGGGAGAAGGCCATGCGCAGCACGGACGCCTTGGCGAGGTCGTAGAAGAAGTTCACCCGGTAGTTGTCGCGGTTGTACTCGGCGGTGCCGTCGGTCACCTCGACGACCAGGCCGCCGGGCCGCCTCAGCAGGAGCGGCAGGGCGTGATGGCTGGTGACGACGTGCGTCTCGATCGCCAGGCGGAGCAGCCGAAGCCCGTTGTCGAGGTCGTGCTCCCAGAGCGGTGTCGCCCACTCGAAGAGGGTCTCGCCGCCCCAGATGTCGTTGACGAGGACGTCGAGACGGCCCTGTTCGCCGGCGATGCGGTCCACGAGCGACCGCACCTGCGCCGGGTCCAGGTGGTCGGTGGGGACGGCGATGCCCCGGCCGCCGGCCTCGGTGACGAGGTCGGCGGTGTCCTCGACGGTCTCGGGGCGGTCGTACTCCGAGCGCTGCGCGCGGGTGCTGCGCCCGGTGACGTACACCGTGGCGCCGGCCGCCCCGAGCTCCACGGCGATTCCCCGCCCGGCTCCCCGGGTCGCCCCGGCGACCAGGGCGACCTTGTCCTTCAGTGGCTGTTCCGGCATGTCGGGCCTTCCGTCGTCCTCGTGGTCGCTTCGAGGGTGCCGGGTAAGCCGGACGTCTTCTGTCGTCTTTTCCGTCGCCTTCGCGCGGGATCATCCGGTCGCGGGCCCGTTCAGTGGCCGCGCGCGATCCACTCCTCCAGGTGCGGGGCCTCCGCGCCGATGGTCGTGGCGTCGCCGTGGCCGGTGAGGACCTTCGTCTCGGGCGGGAGACCGAGCAGCTTGTCGCGGATGGAGTCGATGATGGTCGGGAAGTGCGAGTACGAGCGGCCGGTGGCGCCGGGGCCGCCCTGGAAGAGGGTGTCGCCGGTGAAGACGGCGCCGAGTCCGGGGTCGTACAGGCAGATCGCGCCGGGGGCGTGCCCCGGGGTGTGCAGGACGGTCAGGTCGGCGCCGGCGGCCTCGATCACCAGGCCGTCGCGCAGCCAGGCGTCGGGTTCGCGCTCCGGGTGGGTCTGCTTCCAGAGCGGCAGGTCGTCGCGGTGCAGCCAGATGAGCGCGCCGGTGCGGTCGGCGAGGGCGGGGGCCGCGCCGATGTGGTCGTTGTGGGCGTGGGTGCACACGATGGCGGTCAGCCGGCGGTCGCCGACGGCCTCGGCGATGGCGTCGGCGTCGTGGGCGGCGTCGATGACGACGACCTCGTGGTCGTCGCCGACGAGCCACACGTTGTTCTCGACGTCCCAGGTGCCGCCGTCGAGGCTGAACTGGCCGCTGGTGACGAGGCGTTCGATGCGGGCGGGGGCGGTCATCACAGCATCACCACCGAGCGCAGGACGTCGCCCTGGTGCATCCGCTCGAAGGCCTTCTCGATCTCGTCGAGCGCGATGGTCTCCGTCACGAACGCCCCGAGGTCCAGGCGTCCCTGCAGGTGCAGGTCGATGAGCATGGGGAAGTCCCGGGAGGGCAGACAGTCGCCGTACCAGGAGGACTTCAGCGCGCCGCCGCGGCCGAAGACGTCCAGCAGCGGCAGTTCGAGCTTCATCTCCGGGGTGGGGACGCCGACGAGGACGACCGTGCCGGCGAGGTCGCGGGCGTAGAAGGCCTGGGTGTAGGTCTCCGGGCGGCCGACCGCCTCGATGACGACGTCGGCGCCGAAGCCGCCGGTGAGTTCGCGGATCGCCTCGACCGGGTCGGTCTCCCGGGAGTTGACGGTGTGGGTGGCGCCCATGGTGCGGGCGGTGGCGAGCTTGCGGTCGTCGATGTCGACGGCGACGATCCGCGCCGCGCCGGCCAGCCGCGACCCGGCGATCGCCGCGTCGCCGACTCCGCCGCAGCCGATCACGGCGACCGTGTCGCCCCGGCCGACGTTGCCGGTGTTGATCGCGGCGCCGATGCCGGCCATCACGCCGCAGCCCAGCAGTCCGGCCACCTGCGGGGCGACCGCCGGGTCGACCTTGGTGCACTGTCCGGCCGCGACCAGCGTCTTCTCGGCGAAGGCGCCGATGCCGAGGGCCGGGGACAGCTCCTGCCCGGTGGCGGCGAGGGTCATCTTCTGGCCGGCGTTGTGGGTGTCGAAGCAGTACCAGGGGCGTCCGCGCAGACAGGCCCGGCACCGTCCGCATACGGCCCGCCAGTTGAGGACGACGAAGTCGCCGGGCGCCACCTCGGTGACCCCGTCGCCGACCGCCTCCACCACGCCGGCGGCCTCGTGGCCGAGCAGGAAGGGGAACTCGTCGGTGATGCCGCCCTGCTTGTAGTGCAGATCGGTGTGGCAGACCCCGCAGGCCTGCACGCGCACCACGGCCTCGCCCGGCCCGGGGTCGGGTACGACGATCGTCTCCACCCGCACCGGCTCGTCCTTGCCCGGTGCGATCACGCCGCGCACTTCCTGCGCCATGGTGACTGGTCCCTTCCGTCGGCGGGTGTCCGTACCTGTGACGACCCTACGGCCGACTGATCGGTAAGGGCGCGTCCGGCGAGCGTGCGGAGCGGTTTCCGGCCACGGCGGGACGGCCGCCGGGACGTCACGGGGACGCCGTCCAGGCGCCTGCGCCCGCGTTCTGCGCCCGCGGCCCCCGGATACCCCCGGGGGTACTTCTGCTACGGTGGTGAACAGACCGACGGATACCCCCTGGGGTAATTTCAGGGCCACCGGGATCCGGGTTCCCACCAGGAGAGGAGTGCTGCCGTGTACTTCGTCGACACCATCGACGTGCCCGGACTGGGCAACCGCGGCTATCTCGCGGGCGGCGCCCACCGCGCCGTCGTGATCGATCCGCCGCGTGACATCGACCGGGTGATCACCGCCGCGGCGGCGCGGGGCGTACGCGTCACCCATGTCGTCGAGACCCACGTCCACAACGACTATGTGACCGGCGGCCTGGAACTTGCCCGGCTCACCGGCGCGGAGTACCTGGTGCCCGCGGGCGCGCGGGTCGCCTACGAGCGGGTGCCGGTCGCCGACGGGGACCGTTCGCCGATCGAGGACGGGCTGGTGCTGCGCGCCCTCGCCACGCCCGGCCACACCCCGCACCACACCTCGTACGTCCTGGAGGACGGCGGACACGCGGTGGCGGTGTTCACCGGCGGTTCGCTGCTGATCGGCACCGTGGGGCGCCCCGACCTGGTGGAGCCCCGGCTGACCGAGCGGCTGGCGCGGGCGCAGCACGGCTCCGCGCACCGGCTCGCCGCCGAGCTGCCGGACGACACCGCGGTGCTGCCCACGCATGGCTTCGGCAGCTTCTGCTCCGCGGGTACGGCCGCCGGCGACGGGACGACGATCGGCCGGGAGCGCACCGCCAACGAGGCGCTGGTGAAGGACGTCGACACCTTCGTCGCCGACCTGCTCGCCGCGCTGGACGACGTGCCCGCCTACTACGCGCACATGGGCCCGGCCAACGCCGCGGGCCCCGCTCCCGTGGACCTCACCCCGCCGCGCCGGGCCGACGCCGAGGAGATCGCGGCGCGGCTGGCCGACGGGGAGTGGGTGGTCGACCTGCGGGACCGGATCGCGTTCGCCGCCGGGCATGTCGCCGGGGCGCTGAACTTCGAGGCCGAGGGTCAGCTCGCCACATATCTGGCCTGGCTGCTGCCGTGGGGCAAGCCCGTCACGCTGCTCGCCGACTCGCCGGAGCGGCTGGCCGACGCGCAGCGGGAACTCGTCCGGGTCGGCATCGACCGTCCGGCCGCCGCGGCGACCGGCGCCCCCGCCGACTGGCTGCGGCCGGGCGAGACGCCGCGCGCGTTCCGCAGAGCGACCTTCGCGGACCTGGCGGCACGTCCCCCGGCGGAGGAGGCCGCGCCGGTCGTCGTACTCGACGTGCGGCGGGACTCGGAACGCGCCCGGGAACACCTCGCGGGCTCGCTGCACATCCCCCTCCACCTGCTCCGGGACCGGCTGGCCGAGGTGCCGCGGGACACGGTGTGGGTGCACTGCGCGGGCGGGATGCGGGCGGCGATCGCGGCGTCGATTCTCGACGCGGCGGGGCGTGACGTGGTCGCCGTCGACGACGGGTTCGACTCGGCTCGGGCGGCCGGGCTGCCGCTGGCCCGCATACCCGACGAGCAGTCGTCGCCGACGTGAGCGCCGCACTGCTCGCCCTGGTCGCGGGGGCCTTCACCGGTCTCGCGCTGGGCGCCCTCGGTGGCGGCGGCAGTGTGCTGGCCGTGCCAGCCCTGATCTACCTGGTAGGCCTGTCCCCGGCCGCGGCCGCCACCGCGAGCCTGGTCGTGGTGACCGTCACCTCGGCCACCGCGCTGTCCGGGCATGCCCGCCAGGGCACCGTCCGGTGGCGGGAGGGCGTCCTGTTCGCCGCGGCCGGCGTGGTGCCCGCGGCGCTCGGCGGGGTGGTCTCCGCGCGGCTGCCGGCGGCGCTGCTGACCGGCGCCTTCGCCGTGATCGCCGCCCTGGCCGCGGTGCGGATGCTGCGCCCGTCGGCCGCGTCGTCCGGCGACGCGGTGGAGGTGCGCGCCGGCCGGGTCGGCGCCGCCGGGGCCGGGCTGGGCGCGGTCACCGGTGCGCTGGGCGTGGGCGGCGGATTTCTCGCCGTACCGGCGCTGGTGCACGTGGCCGGGCTCAGGTTGCGCGCGGCCGTGGGCACCAGCCTGCTCGTCATCACGCTGAACTCGCTGGTCGCGCTGGCGGCCCGGGCGGGTTCGGCGGTGACCGTCGACTGGGCGGCCGTCGCCCCGTTCGCCGCGGCGGCGGTGCTCGGCTCCTGGGACGGCAGACGGCTCGCGGCCCGCGTCGCGGCGGGCACCCTCCAGCGGGTCTTCGCCTGGGCGCTGCTGGGTGTGGCCGCCTTCATGCTGGCGGACACGGTCCTCTGAACCGGCTCAGGCCAGCGACAGGAACAGCTTCTCCAGCCGCGCCTTCATCTGCTGGGTGGTCTCGCCCTCCCGCTCACCGCGCTCGGGATCGGTCAGGCACTGCTGGAGACCGGTCGCGATGATCGCGAAACCGGCGCGGTCCAGGGCCCGGGAGGCCGCGGCGAGCTGAGTGACGACGTCCTCGCAGTCCCGCCCCTCCTCGATCATCTTGATCACTCCGGAGATCTGCCCCTGCGCCCGCCGCAGCCGGTTCAGCACCGACTTGAGGTCATCGCCCTCGAACTGCAACTCCACAACCACTCCTCACATACCCTTGGGGGTATTTTACTCCCCCTCGGGCCGTACCCCGGAAGGTAGTCACCTCACCATGTCCACGTCCCGTACCCCGCACGCCCTCGACGTCGACGAAGCGCGCGCACGCCTCGGCGAACTGACCGTCATCGACGTCCGCACCCCCGGCGAATACGCCTCCGGGCACCTGCCCGGCGCCCACAACCTCCCCCTGGACCAGCTGGACCGGGCCGTGCCCGTGCTGCGCGAGGCGCGCGGCGCGCTGCTGGTGGTCTGCGCCTCCGGAAACCGCTCCCGCACCGCCTGCGCGACCCTCGCCGAGCACGGCGTCGACGCCGCGACACTGACCGGCGGCACCCACGGCTGGGCGGAGCGCGGGCACCCCCTGGAGCGCCCCGACGGTCCCGCGCGCTCCACGTGGTCGATGGAACGGCAGGTCCGCTGCACGGCGGGCGCCCTCGTCCTGACGGGCCTGACGCTCGGACGGCGGCACCCGGCCCTGCGGCTGCTCTCCGCCGGCGTCGCGGGCGGCCTGGTCTTCTCCGCGCTCACCGACACCTGCGGAATGGCCGCCCTGCTCGCCAGGCTCCCGCACAACAGGCCGCGCCCCGCCGACCTCGACGCCACCCTGGCGGCACTCGCCGCCCGCTAGCGGGGGCTCTTCATCGCCGCACGGCGTCGGTAGCGGCGGCCGCCCCGGGGCAGCCGGCGGGAGGAACGCGCCTGCCGCTGCCCTTCAACCGCCGGTTCACCGCCGCCCGCGACGCCGTGCGGGCCGCACCGGGCCGCGCGCTCCGGCGTCGGGCGTGGTCTCCGCCACCTGTTCGAAGATCGAGTTCGTTCGGGGAGGGCCCGCGCGCGGGCCAACCGTCGTAGCCTGAACGTCCTGTTGCCACCGGCCCGCGACGGCGAAGGAGCACCGTGACACCTGCTGAGACCCCCACCGGCCCGCCCCCGTGGCGGCTGCTTCTCGGCTACGTACGACCGCACCGCTGGGCCCTGCTGGCCGGCGCGGTGCTCTCCCTGGTCACCGGGGCCACCGGCCTGCTGCTGCCGCTGGTCGCACGGGACTTGATCGACGACCTCGCCCACGACCGGGCCATCGCGGGCGCGTTGCTGCTGATGACGGGGCTGGTCATCGCCAACGCGGCGCTGGGCGCGCTCGGTTCGTACGTGCTGCGGCGCACCGCCGAGTCGGTGGTGCTCGGTGCGCGGCGCGCCCTGTCGTCGTATCTGCTGCGGCTGCGCATCGCCGCCGTCGACCGCAGCGAACCGGGCGACCTGATGGCCCGGATCACCTCGGACACCACCCTGCTGCGCGAGGTCACCACGGACTCCCTGGTCGGCGTCGGCACCGGCGGGCTCACCCTGGTGGCGACCGTCGTGATGATGGGGCTGGTCGATCCGGTGCTGCTCGGGGTCACGCTCGCCGTGGTGTTCGGCGCGGGCACGGTGCTCGGGGTGATCGTGCCGCGCATCAACCGGGCCAGCCGGCAGGCGCAGGACGCGGTCGGCGTGATGGGTGCCTCGCTGGAGCGGGTGCTGGGCGCGCTGCGCACGGTGAAGGCGTCCGGCGCCGAGCACCGCGAGGAGCAGACGCTGCACGCGGCCGCCGAGGAGTCGTGGCGGCAGAGCGTGCGCGCCGCCAAGTGGACGGCGGCCGCGGGCAACACGGCCGGGCTGTCGATGCAGATCGCCTTCATCACGGTGCTGGCGGTGGGCGGGGCACGGGTGGCGACGGGCGCCGTCGACATCGGCACGCTGGTCGCGTTCCTGCTGTACGTCTTCTATCTGATGTCGCCGATCCAGCAGGTCGTCGGCGCGATCACCCAGTACCAGACCGGCGCCGCGGCCCTCACCCGCATCCAGGAGGCGCTGCGGCTGCCCGCCGAGCCGCAGGTCCCGGCCGCCCCGCTGCCGGCCTCCGACGCCGAGCCCGCCGCCGTCGCCTTCACCGACGTCCGCTTCCGCTACGCCGACGATCTGCCGTACGTCCACCACGGGGTGACGTTCTCCGTGCCGCCGTGCGGCATGACGGCGTTCGTCGGCCCGTCCGGCGCGGGCAAGACCACCGTGTTCTCACTGATCGAGCGGTTCTACGACCCCGAGTCCGGCGCGATCACCCTGGACGGCCGGGACCTCGCCGACTGGGAGCTGTCCCGGCTGCGGTCCGCGATCGGCTACGTCGAGCAGGACGCGCCGGTGCTGTCCGGCTCCCTGCGGGACAACCTGCTGCTGGGCAACCCGGAGACGGACGAGGACACGCTCACCCGGGTGCTGAAGACGACCCGCCTGGACGGGCTGGTCGCCCGGCTGCCGGACGGCCTGGACACCCTGGTCGGACATCGCGGCACCAAGCTGTCCGGCGGCGAGCGTCAGCGGGTGGCGATCGCCCGGGCACTGCTGCGGCGCCCGCGCCTGCTGCTCCTGGACGAGGCGACCTCGCAGCTGGACGCGGTGAACGAGGCGGCGCTGCGGGACACGGTCGCGGACGTGGCCCGGTCGACGACCGTGCTGGTGGTGGCGCACCGGCTGTCGACGGTGACGATGGCCGACCGGATCGTGGTGATGGACGCGGGCCGGGTCCGGGCGGTGGGCACCCACCGCGAACTCGTGGCCGCCGACCCGCTGTACGCGGAGCTGGCGGCCACGCAGTTCCTCGCCTCCGCCGGCTGAGCGGGCCCGAGGCGGCGGCGCCCGGTCAGTACTCGATGGCGGGCAGCAGCCCGGTCACCGGTGCGACCAGGTCGGTGATCTGGTGCAGTTCGTTGAGCCGGTTCAGTTCGCCGACCTGGTTCAGCTCCGCCAGCTGGGCGGAGGGCCGCGGCAGCGCGTCCCGGTGCTCGGCGGGCAGGTCAGCGGCGGCGAGCGAGTCGAGCGCGGTGACCGGGTTCAGCTTGCCGGCCCGGGCGTCCGCCTCGGCCGCGGCCGCCGACGGTGCCGCGAGGCCCGCGACCCCGGCGGCGAGACCGACGGCGGCGACGATACGACGTGTTGAGATCATGTCCTGCGCAACGCCGGCCGCCGTCGCGCGGACACGGCCACCCGGCCGCGCTCACTCGTCAGGCGGAGTCGGGGGCTGCGCTTGCCGGGGCGGACGGGGCGGAGGAGCCTCGTAGAGGGGGTCGTTGTGAGGAGGTCACGATGGGCACTGCGGCCACTTCAGGCTTCGACACCGAGACACTGCGCCGGGGCATCGAGGGACACAACTCGTCGGCCCTGCTGTCGCTCTACGCGGACGACGCGCGACTGCGGGTGGTCGACCACAACACGCAGCCCAGCCATCCACGGACGCTGAACGGCCGCGAGGAGATCGGTGAACTGCTCACCGACGTCTACAACCGCGACATGACGCACAAATTGGAGGACTGTGTGATCCAGGGCGACCGCGCCGCCTTCAGCGAGTCCTGCGAGTACCCGGACGGGGTGCGTGTGCTCGCCGAGTCGATGGTCACGCTGCGGGACGGCAAGATCGTCGAACAGACCATGATCCAGGCCTGGGACGAGTAGCCTTCCGGCCTCGGTTACGCTGGTGCGGGGCCGTGACTGGCGCTGAGGTGGAGTACCACCGGGGAGCGGCCCACATGGGAGTCGATGCCGCGCGCCTGGGCGATCCGGTCGATCGACCCAGGAGTGGATCATGTCTCAGGCCCGCCTCATGGACGGCACCGCGCTCGCCCGGCGCGTCGTGGAGGAGACCGCGAAGCGCGCGGCCGACCTCACCGACCGCACGGGCACGGCCCCGTGTCTGGCGACGGTGCTGGTCGGCGAGGACCCGGCGTCCGTCACGTACGTCAGGATGAAGCAGAACCGGTGCCGCAAGGCGGGGATCGCCTCGCGGCACGTCGCCCTGCCCGCCGCCACGACCACCGAGGAACTGGTCGGTACGCTGCGGGAGCTGTCCGCCGACCCGGGGGTGCACGGCATCCTGCTGCAGCACCCGGTGGGCGACCACATCGACGAGCGGGCCGCGTTCGAGGCGATCGCGCCGGAGAAGGACGTCGACGGCGTCACCTTCGCCTCCTTCGCCACGATGAGCTTCGGCCTGCCGGGCTTCGTGTCCTGCACGCCGGGCGGCATCATGCGGCTGCTCGACGAGTACGGCGTCGACCCGGCCGGGAAGCGGGCCGTGGTGGTCGGCCGCAGCGCCATCCTCGGCAAGCCGGCCGGCATGCTGCTGCTCGCCAGGGACGCCACGGTCACCTACTGCCACTCGCGCACCGCGGACCTTTCGGCGGCGGTGCGGGAGGCGGACATAGTGGTCGCCGCGGTCGGCCGGGCCAAGCTGATCCGGGGCCAGGACATCAAGCCGGGCGCGGTGGTGCTCGACGCCGGGTACAACGCGGGCAACGTCGGCGACGTGGACTTCGACTCGGCCGTCGAGCGGGCCTCGCTGATCACGCCGGTGCCCGGCGGGGTCGGTCCGATGACCATCGCCACGCTGCTGGAGCAGACGGTGGACGCGGCGGGGCGGCAGCTCGGCGTGTGACGGCGGGGAGGCCGGTTCCCGTACCGGGGAACCGGCCTTCCGGGGGCGGAAGTGATGCCGCGCACACACGGACGGTGTCCGGACGATCACGTGTTAGCGTCCGGCCGTGACTCTCTCGGCTCCGGACACGGTCTCCCCCGCTGCGCCCCTCGACCTGCTCGATCTCTTCGGTGAGGACTTCGTCCGCGACCCGTATCCGTGGCTGGACGCGCTGCGCGCCGACGCTCCGGTGCACCACGACCCGCGTACCGGGCTGTGGCTGGTGAGCCGTCACGAGGACATCCGCCGGGTGCTGCTCGACCCGGACGCCTTCCTCCCCGACAACGCGCAGCGCGCCGTGACCCCGCTGCCCGTCGGCGCGCTGCGGGTGCTCGCCCGGGCCGGGTTCAGGCTGCCGGCCGCGCTCGCCAACAACGGCACCGCCAGCCACCCCGGACTGCGCCGGGTCGTCACCCGGTTCTTCAACGCCCGGCGCGTGGCCGCCGCCGTGCCGGTGATCGAGCGCCTCGCCGACGAACTGCTCACCGCGGCGGCCGAGCGGATCGACGCCGTGGGCGACGGCGACCTGTTCACGTCCTTCGCACAGGTGCTGCCGTGCCGGGTGCTGATGGAGCTGCTGGGCATCGACGACGTCCCCGCGGCCACGCTGATCCGCTGGAGCGACGCCTCGCTGGAACTGTTCTGGGGCCGGCCCACGCCGGAACGCCAGCTGGAACTGGCGCCGCTCGTCGCCGAGTTCCACCAGTGGCTGACCCGTACCGTGCGGGACGGCGCCGCGCGGCCAGGCTCCTTCGTCGCGGCCCTCGCCGAGCACCGGCTGCCCGACGGCGAGCGGCTCGACGTGGCCACCGCGGTCGGGGCCTGCTTCTTCGTCTTCGTCGCCGGGCAGTCCACGACCGGGCAGCTCATCGCGACCGTGCTGCGCCGCGCGCTGGCCGAGGAGGGGCTGTGGGCACGCCTCGCCGGCGAACCGGGCCTCGCCGAGGCGTGGGTCGAGGAGGTACTGCGGCGCGAACCGCCGGTGACGACGTGGCGCAGGATCACCGCCCGCCCGGTCGAACTGGGCGGCGTGACCCTGCCGAAGGGCGCGCAGGTGCTGCTGATGCTGATGGGCAGCGGCTCCGATCCGGAGGTCTTCACCGCACCGGCGGAGCTGTGCCCGCACCGGGCCGAGGTGCGGCATCATCTGGCCTTCGGCGTCGGCCGTCACCGGTGCCCGGGCGCCTCCCTGGCGCGTACGGAGGCGGCGGTGGCCCTGCGGGCCGCGGCCCGCCGCCTGCCCGGGGTGCGTCCGGCGGAGTCGGCGGACGTCCCGATGCTCGGCCTGCTGTCCTTCCGGGCACCGCTGCGGGTCGCGGTGACGCGGTCGTAACGGCCCGCGCACGCGGCATACCGGCCGGCGTGCGAGTGGCCATCATGACGGCGGGATCGCGGGGCGACGTGGCCCCCTACACCGGACTCGGGCGGGCGCTGTCGCGGGCCGGGCACGAGGTGACGCTGGTGACCCACGGGGCTCTCGAACCGCTGGTGGCGGATTCGGGGCTGGGGTTCCACGCGCTGCCGGTGGATCCGCGGGCGGAGCTGGAGACTTCGCGGGGGCGGGGGCTGCACCGCAGCGCGAGCGGCGTCGGCAAGCTGCTGCGGGTGGTGGGGATGGCGCGGGCGCTGGTCGGCCGGATGACCGACGATCTGCTCGCCGCGGCGCGGACCAGCGAGGTGCTGCTGCTGTCCAGTTCGCTCGCGCCGCTCGGGCACACCCTCGCCGAGGGGCTGCGGCTGCCGAGCATGGGTGTCTCTCTGCAACCGCTGGCCGCCACCGGCGAGTTCGCGCCGCCGGTGCTGGGTGCCGGGTCGTGGGGCGGTGTCGGGAACCGGCTCGCCGGGCACGGGGTGGGCGCCGCCGTGGAGCGGGTGTTCTCGGGGACCGTCCCGGCGGTACGGGCCCGGCTGGGGCTGCCGGCGCTCGGTCCCGGCGCGGCGCGGCGGGCCCGGGAGGAGCGGAACTGGCCGATCCTGCACGGCTTCAGCCCGCTGGTCGTGCCCCGGCCGCGCGACTGGCGTGCCGGACTGGAGGTCACCGGGTACTGGTGGCCGTACGACCGTGACCTCCGACTCCCGGCCCAACTGCGGGACTTCCTCGACGCGGGTCCGCCGCCCGTGTTCGTCGGTCTGGGCAGCGCGGCCGTGCCGGTCCCGGCGGGGCTCAGCGCCGAGATCGTGGCCGCGCTGCGGCGCGCGGGGCTGCGCGGGGTGATCCAGCGGGGCTGGCGGGCTGGCGGCACGCCGCACCCGTCCCCGTCAGGCGTTCGACGCACAGCGGTGTCGTCTCGCGGAAGGCGACGTCGAGGCCGTAGTCGTCGGCGAGGGTCGCCTGGACGACCTCCTTCTGCACCTCCCCGTACAGCGACACGGAGGTCTCCTGGCGCACCTCGTCGTGCCGCAGGCCGATCAGCGGGTCCTGTTCGGCCAGCTGGGTGAGCGCGAGGTGCAGGGCCCGCCGGTCCGCCGGGCCGACCGGTTCGACGACGGTCTCCAGGGTCGGCGGGGCGAAGAGGTGCCCGTCCGTGGTGCGGGGGCACGCCGAGCCAGTCGCCGATCCTGACCTCGCCGAGACCCCACAGCCCGGCCTGGCCACCGTCGTCGCGGTCAGCCGCAGCGCGCCCCGCGGTCCCGGCGCGGCGATGGCGGTCGGGCCGGGCGGCGAGGTGGTCGGCGGTGTGTCTCCGAACGAGCGAGTCCGCCCCGCGCGCGGGGCGGACGGCTCAGGCCGTGGTAGGGCCCTGGAGGGGATCTCCATACAACGGGAGCAACGGTGCGACACATTCTCGTCATCGACGGCCATCCGGACGTCGGCAGCTACTGCGCCGCCTTGGCACAGGCCTATGCAGAGGGCGCCAGGGCGGGCGGACATGAGGTCCGGCTACTGCGTCTGAGGGAGATGCGCTTCGATCCGGTCCTGCACGGCGGCTTCACCCGTCCGCAGCCGCTGGAGCCTGATCTCGTAGCGGCTCGGGACGCGGTCCGCTGGTGCGAGCACTTCGTGATCGTGACCCCCTGCTGGTGGTGGCATGTCCCGGCGTTGCTGAAGGGATTCATCGACCGGGTCTTCCTGCCGGGCGTCGGGGTGGACTACCTGAACCGGCCGCCGTACATCCGCAAGTTGCTGAAGGGGCGCTCGGCCCGGGTGATCTATACACAGAATTCACCGCAAGTCGTGGCTCTCCTGGCACGCGAGGACCTGTTCTGGCGCAACATGCGGCGCGCTTTCCTGCGCCACTGCGGATTCCGCCCGGTCCGCCGCACCCTCCTGGCCGGAATGCAGTCGGCGAGCCAGGAACGGCTTGAACGGTGGCTGAGGGAGGTCTGGGCCTTGGGGCGCGCCGGTCGTTAGAGCATTGCCGAGGTGCTGTGCGTTGCGAGGCGGGGGGGGGAGTCGATGTGATGGCGCCCATGCTCGAACGGAGCCGAGAGCGCGGGGGGCATCGGGGACCGGCGACGACAACGCATCGAGGCGCGGTGCCGTACGCCGCGAGCCCTGCCTGATCGACGAGACGCCTCCAGGGCGGAGCACGCACCGGACGCCGGGCCGCGCACCCCGCTCTCCGCCCGGAGGGCGGGGTGCGCGGACACGCCTATGCCCGGCGCGGTGGCAGCCGGTGCAGGGTGACGTCGGTCAGTTCGCCGTCGGCGACCGTCGCCGTCATGTAGGTGCAGTGCGGCTGACGGCGGCGGTCGGTGGGCGAACCGGGGTTCAGCAGGCGCAGGCCCGACGGGGCGGTGGTGTCCCACGGGATGTGACTGTGGCCGAACACCAGCACGTCGAGGTCGGGGAAACGGGCGGCGCAGCGCGTCTCCCGGCCCTGCGCGGGTCCGGTCTCGTGGACGGCGCCGAAGCGCAGCCCGCCCAGTTCGGCGTGGGCCACCTCGGGGAGCCGGGCGCGCAGTTCGGGCCCGTCGTTGTTGCCGTACACGGCGACCAGCCGGCGGCTGTGCCGCTCCAGCAGGTCGAGGGTGGCCGTGTCGAGCCAGTCCCCCGCGTGGAAGACGACGTCGGCGCGCGGCAGTTCGGCGAGCAGCGGCGCGGGCAGCTCCCGGGCGCGCTTGGGGACGTGGGTGTCGGACATCAGCAACAGGCGCACCGCCTCAGCGTACGGCCGCCGGTCAGTCCTCACCCCTCACGATGTTCCCCTCCGGGGCGAGGTCCGGGCGCGCTGGGCCCTCGGGGTCCCGGACGGCCGACACACAGGTGCGCAGGGCTGGTTTCTCCCGCATGCGCCGGGCCCTCGACCAGCCTGTCTCGGGCCTTCGGGCGACGGGTTTGTCACTGGTGGGCGTGGTCACGGCCTGCTCCTCTCACTCACTGACGCCACCCCGGGTCCCCATTCGTTGAACTGGGCAAACACCGGTCGGGTCAGGTGGCGCCGGAACCGCCCCCGCCGAAGGAGCCGCTGGAGCCCTCGTCCCAGCGCGGGCGGCGCTGGTCGCCGCTGGGGGTGCCCCCGGTGGGCCTCAGTTCGTGCGGGGTGAGCCGTTCGCCCTCGCCCATGCCGTGCGGGGCCCGCTGCTCCCGGGTCTCGTGGACCGGCCCGGAGTCGGGCACCCTGGGCTGTTCGTCGGGGCGGGGCCGGCGGGGCTCCCGCTTGCGCGCCCGGATGCCGAGCAGTACGGCCCAGATCAGTGCGGCGGTGATGACGACGCCTCCGACGAGGATGACGGCCATGCCGACCCCGGAGCCCGAGGCGGCGATTTCGCTGGCGGTTGTGTTCATGGACGTCGAGTACCCGAAGTCGCCGGGTGAATGACCGGCCACCCCCGGACGGGTGCCGGTGCGCGACCGGCAGGCCGGTGCCGGCCTGACCGAGGCCGATCGGGCGGCCCTGGCCGGGCCGCCCTCCGCGGTGCGCGGTACCTAAGTGTTCGGCCGGGCCACGCTGATGTCGCCGAGCGCTGAGCCCGGGTCGCGTTCCATCGCCAGGTCGCCCAGGGAGACGATGCCCACCGGGTGGCCCTGCTCGACGACGGGCACGCGGCGCACGGCGTGCTCGCGCATCAGCTGGATGGCGTTGTCCAGGTCCTCGTCGGGCTGGAGTGTGAACAGGTCCTCGCTGCACGCGCCGGCCACCGTGGTCTGTTCGGGGTCGCCGCCCTCGCAGACCGACCGGACGACCAGGTCTCGGTCGGTGACCAGGCCCCGCAGGTCGTCGCCCTCGGTGACCAGGACGGCGCCGATGTCCTCGTCGCGCATGATCCGGGCGACCGCCGCGACGGACGTCTGCGGTTCCACGGTCACCGGATCGGCGGTCATGATGTCGCGGACGTGCTGAGTCATGACGTACCTCCTCTTCGTCGTCCGTCCGCGCTTCGGGTACCCGGTCTCAGGGCTCCAGCACGAGCTCGCTCCACACCTGCTTGCCGCCGCTGACGGGGACGGTGCCCCAGGCCGCCGACATGGCCTCGACGAGGAGCAGACCGCGGCCGCCGGTGGCCTCCCAGCCGATGCTGGTCGGCTTGACCGGGGTGCGGGGCGAGGCGTCGGCGACGGCGATCCGCATCCGGTTGCCGACCAGCGTGAGGTCCATGCGGACCGGGCCCTCGGTGTGCACGAGGGCGTTGGTGACGAGTTCGGAGACGATCAGGAGGACCGCGTCCGCAGGGGCGGCGACACCCCAGGCGCGCAGGGTGCGCTTGGTGAAGCGGCGGGCGTGCCGCACGGCCTCCGGGACCCGCCAGACCGACCAGGTCTCCCGGCGCGGGCGGACCGCCATGCCGTCGTAGCGCATCAGCAGCAGGGCGACGTCGTCGCTGCGCCGGGCGTTGCCGAGCAGGCCGTCGGCGACCAGCCCGAGGTGGGCGGGGTCGGAGCGGGCCAGCCGCTGGGCGAAGCGGTCCATGCCCTCGTCGATGTCGGTGTCGGCGGACTCCACGAGCCCGTCGGTGGTGAGGGCGAGCAGGGTGCCGGGCTGGAGCCGGATCGGGGTCATGGGGAAGTCGGCCTGGGTGAGCACGCCGAGCGGCGGGCCGCCCTCCGTCTCGACGACCTGGGCGGAGCCGTCGGGGTGGCGCAGCACCGGGTGCAGATGACCGGCGCGGACGCACCAGGCGGTGCCCTCTTCCATGTCGACGTCGACGTAGGCGCAGGTGGCGAAGAGGTCGGTCTCCATGTCGACGAGGAGCCGGTTGGCGTGCGAGACGACCACGTCCGGCGGGTGGCCCTCGACGGCGTAGGCGCGCAGCGCGGTGCGCATCTGGCCCATCAGGGTGGCGGCGGCCGGGCTGTGGCCCTGCACGTCGCCGATGACGAGGGCGACGTGGTGGTCGGGCAGCGGGATGACGTCGTACCAGTCGCCGCCGACCTCCAGTCCGGCGGTGGCGGGCAGGTAGCGGGCGACGGCTTCGGCGCCGGGCAGTCTGGGGAGCCGGCGGGGCAGCAGCTGGCGCTGGAGCATGCCGACCAGTTCGTGTTCGGCGTCGAAGGCGTGGGCGCGCATCAGGGCCTGTCCGGCGAGGCCGGCGGAGGCGGTGAGCAGGGCGCGTTCGTCGGGGCCGAAGTCGTGCGGGCTGTCCCAGCCGATCAGACAGGCGCCGGCCATCCGGCCGCCGGCGGACAGCGGCAGTACGGCGAGACCGCCGGGGCCGACGTCGGCGAGGGCGGGTTCCAGGGTGGTGCCGGAGGGCCAGATCTGGGCGCGGCCCTCGCGCAGCGCGGCGGCGAGGGTGGGCATGGCCCGCACGGGCGCGTCGGGCCACTCGGTGCGCCACTCCAGGCGCCACAGTTCGGGCCAGGCCTCGGGTTCGGGCGGGTCGAGGACGGTGACGACGAGCCGGTCGTGCTCCAGTTCGGCGAGGGCGATGCGGTCGGCGCGCAGCGGCCGGCGCAGGGCGGCGACGACGGCCTGGCTGACGTCGCGGACGGTGCCGGCGGTGGAGAGCGCGGCGGCCAGGCGTTGCACGCGGGCGACGTCGGTGACGTCGGAGCGCAGCTGGGAGGCGTCGACGACGCTGCCGACGAGCCGCGCCTGCTGGCCCTCGCCGCCGGGCTGCATACGGCCGCGCAGCCGCAGCCAGCGGGGCGGGCCGGCCGGGCGGAGCACGCGGAACTCCAGTTCGCGGTCGCCCACGGACATGTGGTCGGCCTCGACCACGGACATCAGCGAGGGCAGGTCCTCGGGGACGGTGAGCCCGAGCAGGGTCTCGACCTTGCCGTCGAAGTCGTCGCGGGTGAGGCCGAACAGGTCGAGGATGCCGTCGCCGACCTCGACGCGGCCGGTGTCCATGGCGAGGGCGAAGGCGTGCGGCGGGAGTTCGCCGCCCTCGGGGTGGGCGGGCGGGGCGGGGCAGGTGACGGCGTCGGCGATCAGTTCGAGGGCCTTGCGCTGGTCGGTGTCGAAGCCGTGCGGGTCCTCGCTGACGGCGAGCAGGCAGCCGCCGTGGGTGTCCCGGCTCGCGGGCAGCGCGGCCAGGTGGAACTCCGGGCCCGGGGTGCGCCGGCTGTCGGCGCGGGCGGCCAGCTCGGCGGGGCTCACCCAGACCGGCCGCCGGTCGCGGTGGGCGTCGGCGGCCGGGGAGCGCCCGGCGACCGGATAACTGTCGCGCAGCCCGTACAGCGTCCGGGGGACGCCCGCCGACTCGACCAGGCACAGCAGGTCTCCGTCCTCGTCGGGGGCGTACACGGCGGCGAAAGTCGCCCCCGCGAAGACGAGTGACTGTTCGAGGACGCGGTGCAGCCGTTCGGGGGTGTCCCGGTCGTCCGTGATCGCTCTCAGGGCGATCTCGGCGCGCGGCGTCACCGTTCCACGTCCCGCGGCGCCGTCATTGACCACGTCCGTATTACAGCGCTAATGGGGCGTCCGCGCAGCCCCTGTGTGCGTTCCGTGGAGCCGGCGCGGAGTCGGCGCGGAGTCCCCGGTCGAAAGGTCCCGAACATGTCTTGACCCGTGCGTACCGCACACCGACCTCGTGACAGGCGTGACTGTCGGGGCCGCCGGTCGGCTGGAAGGCTCAGTGGCCGTCACGGAGGGGGAGGCATGGACAAGCGGTACGAGGTTTACGCCCTCGCGGACGGTCACTTCTACGACACGCCCGACCGGCTCACGGGCGACGGGCACGCCGCCGCTCCGCTGTACGCGGTGGCCCGGCGCGAGGTGCCCGAGGGCTGGCGTGCGGCGCGCACCGGCGACTGGCTGACGATGACGCCGCTCGACGCGGACGGCGAGCCGCTGCCCGGTCCGGCGCAGGGCTGGAAGATCCACGCCTCGGCCACCCGGGCGAACGCGGAGCGGATCGCGGAGATCGTGTGGGACTACTGCGTGCCGCGCCGTATCCCGTTCAAGTTCGTCCCGGCCGCGCATCTGCTGCACCTGCGCAACGCCAAGTACGCGCCACGCGAGGGCAGCGGCAAGTTCGTCACCGTCTACCCGGTCGACGAGGAGCAGCTGCGCCTGGTGCTGACCGAGCTGGGCGCGCTGCTGAAGGGCTTCGAGGGGCCGTACATCCTGACCGATCTGCGCTGGGACGACGGTCCGCTGCACGTCCGCTACGGCGCCTTCGCGCGGTCCTACGTGGTCGACGAGCGCGGGTCGCTGGTGCCGGCGGTGCGCGACGGCGAGGGGCGGCTGGTACCGGACCGGCGGGACCCGTCCTTCCGGGTGCCGGAGTGGGTGACGCTGCCGGACTTCCTGGCCCCGCAGCTGGCGGCCCGCAACGCGACGACGGTCGGCGACCTGCCGTACCGCATCGAGAAGGCGTTGCACTTCTCCAACGGCGGTGGCGTGTACGCGGGCACCGACACCCGCGACGGGCGCCGGGTCGTGCTGAAGGAGGGGCGGCCGCACGCGGGGCTCGCGGCCGACGGGGCGGACGCGATCGCCCGGCTGGAGCGGGAGAAGCGGGCCCTGGAGCAGGTGGCCGGCACCGGGGTGGTGCCGGAGGTGCGCGACTGGTTCACGCTGGGCGAGCACCGGTTCCTGGTGATGGACTTCGTCGAGGGACGGCCGCTCAACTCGTTCTTCGCCGAACGGCACCCGCTGCTCGTGCCCGACCCCGATCCGCGGGCCGTCGCCGACTACACGGCGTGGGCGCTGCGCATCCACCGGGCGGTGGAGCGGGCGGTGGACGCGGTGCACGAGCGCGGGATCGTCTTCCACGACCTGCACGTCTTCAACATCATGGTGGCACCCGACGAGGAGTCGGTGTTCCTGCTGGACTTCGAGGCGGCCGCGCCGGTGGACGAGAACGGCCGCCAGGTCGTCGCCCACCCGGGGTTCTTCGCGCCGCCCGACCGCCGGGGCGCCGACGTCGACCGCTATGCGCTGGCGTGTCTGCGGCTCGCCCTGTTCATGCCCGTGACCACGCTGTTCGTGATCGACCGGGGCAAGGCGGCGCATCTGGCCGAGGTGATCGCCGAGCAGTTCCCGGACGTGCCGCGGGCGTTCCTGGACGAGGCGGTCGCGGAGATCACCCGGGACGCGGCCGGGCCCGCCCGCGGCGGGTCGGCGCGGCTCGTCGAGCCCGCCGACTGGCCGCACAGCCGGGACTCCATGGTCAAGGCGATCCTCGCCTCGGCCACCCCCGAGCGCACCGACCGGCTCTTCCCCGGCGACATCGCGCAGTTCTCCGACGGCGGCGGGCTCGGTCTCGCGCACGGCGCGGCCGGGGTGCTGCACGCGCTGGCCGAAACCGGCGCGCAGCGCTACGAGGAGGGCGAACGCTGGCTCCTCGACCGTACGGCCCCGCCCCCGGCGGGCACCCCGCTGGGCCTGTACGACGGTCTCGCGGGCGTCGCGCTGGTCCTGGACCGGCTCGGACACCGGCAGCGGGCGCTGGACCTGGTCGACGGCATCCTGCGCGAGCGCTGGCAGAACCTCTCCTCCGACCTGCACGGCGGGCTCGCGGGGCTCGGCCTGGTCCTCGGGCACCTCGCCGGCACCACCGGCGAGCCGGGCCTGCGGGAGCGGGCCGACGAGGCCGCGGAGATCGTCGTACGACGGCTCGCGGAGCCGCCTGCGGAGGCGCCCCGGCGGCGCGCCGGGCTGCTGCGCGGGGCGACCGGGCAGGCGCTGTTCCTGCTGCGGCGCCACGAGGCCACCGGCGACCGGGAGCTGCTGGCGGCGGCCGGGCGGGCGCTGCGGCGGGATCTGGCCTCCTGCGTGGTCCGCGAGGGCGGGGCACTGGAGGTGGACGAGGGCTGGCGCACCCTGCCGTATCTCGGCGACGGCAGCGTCGGGCTCGGCATGGTGATCGACGACTACCTCGCCCACGCCACGGACGACACCGGGGAGTTCGAACGGGCCCGCGCGGGGGTGCTCATCGCCGCCACCTGCCGCTTCTACGCGCAGCCCGGGCTCTTCCAGGGCCGGGCCGGGATGATCCTGCACCTCGGCCGCACCACCGCGCCGGGTGCCGGCGTCCGGGCGCGGCTGGCTGAGCAGCTCGCGGGGCTCGGCTGGCTCGCGATGCCGTACCAGGGCCAGCTGGCCTTCCCCGGCCACCAGATGATGCGGCTCTCCATGGACCTGGCCACCGGAACGGCCGGCTGCCTGCTGGCGCTGGGCGCCGCCCTCGGCGACACGCCCGCCGCGCTGCCGTTCCTCCCGCCGCCCGCCGGGCGGCCCTCATGACGCGGCGTCGCCGGCCGGCGGCGTCGTGACCCAACCCGTCCCCACGGGACGTCTCACCATCACGGAAAGGAAAAGAAGATGGCCCTTCTCGACCTGCAGACGATGGAAGCCGACGAGCACACCGGCGGCGGCGGCGCGAGCACGGTGAGCCTGCTCTCCTGCATCAGCGCGGCGAGCGTGCTGCTCTGTCTCTGACCGGCACCGCACCACCAGGGCCCCGGGCGGCAGCGTCCGGGGCCCTGCCCGTGCCCCGGGCCGGCACCGGCTACAGCCAGCCCTCCCCCTGCGAGATCCGGATCGCGTCTACGCGGTTGCGGGCGCCGGTCTTGCGGGTGATGGCGGCCATGTAGTTGCGGACGGTGCCCCGGGACAGGTGCAGGCTGCCGGCGATCTCCGCGATGGACGCGCCCTCGGCCGCCAGCGACAGCACGCTGAGCTCCCGTCTGGTCAGCGGTATCTGGGACGCCTTGAGGAAACCCAGGCCGAGCGTGTTGTCGACGAAACGTTCCCCTGCGGCGACGCACCGGATGCCCCGCACCAGGCGCTCCGGCGAGCCCGCCTTGTCGACGTAGCCGAGCGCCCCCGCCTCCACGGCACGCCGCAGCAGCCCCGGCCGGTCCGCGGTGGCCAGCACCAGCAGCCGGGGCTGTCTCTCGCCGCCCCGGCCGCACAGCTCGCCCAGCGGCGGGATGCCGTAGCGGCCTGTGTAGTCCAGGTCCGCGGCACACACGTCCGGCCGTAAGGATCGCGCCCGGCCCGGCGCGGCTTGCCATGGGGCGTCGTCCACGCCCAGGTCGGGTTCCCGGCTCAGCCACTCCGCCAGAACCGATCGCACCAGACTCGAATCATGCACCAGAAGTACCCGGATCACCGCTGTCCCTTTCCGCTCTCCGCCGTCGGCTCGTCGTGGTGAGCGCGTGCCCATTCTTGGTCCCGGCGCTCCTGCCTGAGCGCGCAAGATCCGGCCAACGGGATGCGCGGGGGCGCGTACAGCGCACCCATGCTCCTTCCCGCGCATCCGTTCGGGGGACATGATCACCGGGCTTCGGGGTACGCGAGGCGCCCTTCGTCGCGGCCGGCGCGTCCGCCCAGAGATGGCGCGGACGGCCGGGGCGAGAGAGATTTGATGCCGGGGACACGGCTCGCGGCGCCGCGAGGAGGTGGTCGGCGTGGACGACGGGCAGCCGCACACCCGGGCACCCGCGGCCGAGCGGCAGCCGGCCGGCGAGCCGCTGCTGTCGCTCGCGCTCGCCGCGATGCTCGACGGCGTCCACGCCCACTCCGGCGCGGTGTACCTCCTCTCCCCCGACGGACAAGTGCTCGAGATGGCGGTGATGGCCGGGCTGCCGCGGGCCTTCTCCGCGCCCTGGGAGCGCGTCGGGGTGAGCGCCCCGATCCCGGTCGCCGACGCGGTGCGCGAACGGCGGCTGGTCTGGGTCGGCGGCGAGGAGGAGATGGCCCGCCGCTACCCCCGGGTCGCCGTGGTCCTGCCGTACCCCTTCGCGCTGGCCGCGGTGCCGGTGGTGACGGGAGGCACGGTGTACGGCGCGGTGTTCGTCACCTGGCCCGGCTCCCACGCGCCGACGCTGACCGACCGGATCCGGGAGCAGCTGACGTCCGCCTGCGACCGGCTCGCGCTGCGGCTGGAGCGGGCGGCCCGGGAGAGCCGCCCGGTGCTGCCCGAGCCGGATCTGCTGGCCGCGCCGGTGGTCGGGGGCACGCCGGGCACGATCGGCGCGGTCGAGGCGGCCCGGATGGTGTCCCGGCTGCCGTACGGGCTGTGCTCGCTCGACCTGCACGGGCGGGTCGCCTTCGCCAACCCGGCGGCGGCCGAACTGATCGGTGAACCGGTGTCCCGGCTGGTGGGCACCCAGCTGTGGGCGTCCGTGCCGTGGCTGAACGACCCGGTCTACGAGGACCGGTACCGGGCCGCCCTGTTCAGCCAGCACGCCACGTCGTTCGTGGCGCTGCGCCCGCCCGGCGAGTGGCTGTCCTTCCGGCTGTACCCGAGCACGAGCGGGCTCAGCGTGCGGATCACCAGGGCCCGGTCCGTCTCGCGGACGGGCCAGGCCGAGCCGTCGTCCGGCGAGGCGCCGTCCCGGCTGGTCACCATCTCGCAGGTGCTGACGCTGGCGAGCGCGCTGACCGAGGCGGTCGGCGTGCAGGACGTCGTCCAGCTGGTGGCGGACGAGCTCGCCCCGGCCGTCGGCAGCCACGCCCTGGTCCTGCTGGCCTCGCGGGGCGGGCGGCTGCGCGTGCTGGGACATCGCGGCTATCCCGATCCGCGGGTCGTGGAGCGGTTCGACGGGACGCCGCTGGGCTCGGCGACGCCGGGGGCGCACGCCCTGCACACCGGCGTGCCCGCGTTCTTCGAGTCCCGGGAGGAGCTGGAGCGGCTGTATCCGGCGCGGGCGGAGAGCCCGGACGGGTTCGCGGCCTGGGCGTACCTGCCGCTGATCGCCTCCGGGCGCCCGGTGGGCACCTGTGTGCTCGCCTACTCCGATCCGCGCCACTTCGCGGCGGACGAGCGGTCGGTGCTGACCAGCATGGCCGGGCTGATCGCGCTGGCCCTGGAGCGGGCCCTGCTGTACGACGCCAAGCACCAGCTGGCGCACGGCCTCCAGGCGGCGCTGCTGCCGCCGTCCCTGCCGCCGCTGCCGGGCATCGACGCGGCCGCCCGCTATCTGCCGAGCACGCGGGGCATGGACATCGGCGGCGACTTCTACGACGCGGTGCCGACGGCGGGCACCGCGGTCGCGGTGATCGGCGACGTGCAGGGGCACAACGTGACCGCGGCCGGGCTGATGGGGCAGATCCGGACCGCGGTACGGGCGTACACCGCCGTCGGCCAGTCGCCGCAGGAGGTCATGGGCAGCACCAACCGGCTGCTGATCGACCTCGGCACCGATCTGTTCGCCAGCTGTCTGTATCTGCGGCTGAACCCGCGGCACGCGCGGGCGGTGATGGCGCGGGCCGGGCATCCGCCGCCGCTGCTGCGCCGGCCGGACGGGCGGGTCCGGGTGCTCGACCTGGCGGGCGGGCCGCTGCTGGGCATCGACGCGTCGGCCGTGTATCCGACGACGGAGGTCGACTTCGCGCCCGGGTCGGTGCTCGTGCTGTACACCGACGGGCTGATCGAGTCCCCCGGCGTCGACATCGAGGAGGCGCTCGCCGCACTGGGCGAGCTGCTGACGGAGGCGGGGCGGCTGCCGCTGGACGAACTGGCCGACGTACTGGTCGGGCAGGGGGCGGGCGCGGCGGAGCGGGCGGACGACGTGGCGTTGCTGCTGCTGCGGGCGCGGGGGTGAGGCGGGCGGGTACGACGAAGGGTCCGGCCCCTCCGCCGGGGGGCCGGACCACGTGGTGGGGCGGGTCAGCTGTGATTCTGTGTCAGCCCGGAGTCGCCGGCCTCCTCGGCGGCCTCCTCTCCGCCGCCGGCCTGGTGCCCGGCACCCTCTTGCTCGTCACCGGCACCCTCCTCGGCACCGCCGACGCCTTCCTCCGCGCCTCCGACGCCCTCCTGCGCGCCGTCGGCACCTTCCTCCGCGCCACCGGCGCCTTCCTGCTCACCACCGGCGCCCGCGCCTTCGCCTTCGCCCGCGCCGCCGGCACCGTCACCGCCCTCCAGCGTCGCGCCGACCGCCTCCAGTGCCGTGGTGACCGGCTGGAAGAACGTCTCCCCGCCCACCGTGCAGTCGCCGCTGCCGCCGGAGGTCAGGCCGAGGGCGAGGCCGTCCTGGGTGAACATCGAGCCGCCGCTGTCGCCGGGTTCGGCGCACACGTTCGTCTGGATGAGGCCGGTGACCGTGCCCTCGGGGTAGTTGACGGTGGCGTCGAGCCCGGTGACGGCGCCGTCGGCGAGGCCCGTGGTGGAGCCCATCCGGAACACCTCCTGGCCGACGGTGGCCTCCGCCGCCTGGAGGATCGGGACGGTCTGCCCCTCGGCGTTCACCTCGCTCGGCGCCTGGGTGGCGGGGTCGTCGTACTTGACGAGGGCGAAGTCACCCTCGCCGGGGAACACCGCCTGGTCGACGGTGCCGATCGGCGCCCCGCCCTCGGCGTCGGACCACTGTTCCGCCGCGACGCCGCAGTGACCGGCCGTCAGGAAGGCGGGGGTGCCGTCGCCGGCGGTGACGTTGAAGCCGAGCGAGCAGCGGGCGCCGCCGCCGAAGATGGCGTCGCCGCCGGAGGCGAAGGTCTTGAAGGTGCCGCTGGACTTCCGCAGGGTCGCCATGCCGGAACCGAGGCTCTGCACGGTGGACTCCAGCGTGTCCCACTTGGCGCCGGTGACGGTGCTGTCGGCGGTGACGAGGACCTTGTTCGTTCTGGGGTCGACGGCCCAGGCGGTGCCGGGGATGGTCGCCTCGCTCTTCAGCGTCTGCGCGGCCGCCTTCAGTTCGGCGGCGCTGTTCTCGACCTGCCGGACCGCCGCGCCCGCCTTCTTGGCCTGGACGACGAGCTGGTTGTCGTCGCCGACCACGTTGACGACGAGCTGCTGGCGGTCGGCGTCGTAGTAGGACCCGGCGAACGCGTCGCCGAGCAGCCCGGCGAGCTGGTCCGCGAGATCCGAGGCGTCCGCGGACTTCAGGGTCCTGGGAGCGGACTTGGCTTCCGGCGCGCCGTCCTGGGACGCGTTGGCGTTCGGCAGCAGGATGGCCGCCGCTCCGAGCGCCGCCACGCCGCCTGCGGCCAGCACGGCCTTGCGCTTCGGAATTCGCTTGTGACTCAAGACTTCTCGACCTCCTGAGGGACCGGGGTCCGGCCGCCCTGTCGGCGGCTGTCGGGGGTGGGCGCCTGGATGGCCACTGGTACGCAGGGCGCGCTCGGGGCGTTCAATCGGGTGTGCGAAACCGGAGGGACCGGGATGCGTGCCGACGGGATGGTGGTGGGGCCCGCGGTGGGGATTCCGCCGTCGTTCGGGGAAATGTCTCCCCATGACGATGACCACGGCTCAAGCCGAGAAGATCCTCTCCGTGAACTTCGCCCCCTGGGTCCTGGAACTGGGCCTGACCGTGGAGGCGTTGGGCGACGACCGGGCGACGCTGCGGCTGCCCTGGTCCGACCGGCTGGCCCGGGAGGGCGGCGCGCTGTCGGGTCAGGCGCTGATGGCCGCCGCCGACACGGCGACGGTGATCGCCGTCTCGGCGGCGCGGGGCGCGTTCGTGCCGATGACGACGGTTCAGCAGTCAACGTCCTTCCAGCGCCCGGTGGCGGACGCGGACGTGCTGATCACCGCGGTGCTGACCAAGCTGGGCCGCCGGATGGCGTTCGCGGACATCGCGATGACGGTGGAGCCGGGCGGGGACCTCGCGGCCCGGGCGAGCACGGTCTACGCAATCCTGGGCTGACACGTTCCGCGACCGGTCGGTGACGGTCGGTTCCGGTCGCGGACCGGAACGAGTGCTTCAGGGAATCTGCACATCGAATGCCCAACGGGCTCACCGCGAACGGCGGATCTGCACATGGCCGGGGCGGCGGCCACGCCTTTGGGACCGGAGTGCCGGATTCGCCGATCCGGCGGCAAGAGCCGGGATGCGCCGATGCCGTGCGGCATGTGAAGAAGTCGCCGACAAGCCGTGCGCGCACCTGCACGGTTGGGCACGCGGAGGGCTCAAAAGCCCAGGTGGGACGGGTGGTTGATTGGAGGACGGAGGTCGCCGCGTGCTTTGATCCTTCGCACCGCGGGGGCCGCGAACGGCGCCTCTACGGGGCGCCTGGCGCCTGCGGTCGCGGCCGTCCGTCTGTCCCCAGAGGGGGCCGCTCCCCCCTTGTGAAATATCCATACGAAGGGAAGTTCCATCATGAACTCCACCCCCCAGGTTGAGACCGCCGAGATCTCCGACGCCGAGCTCGACAACGTCGCCGGCGGTCTGCACGTGAACGCCCTGGGCACCGTGACCGGCCTGGTGGACGGCGTCGCCCCGGTTTCCGGCCTGGTCGACACGGTCGTCGGCACCGTCGAGGGTGTCACCGGCCTGAACACGGCCCCGGCCACCAACCTGGTCGCCGGCCTCTGATCGCACCCCCGGGGTGCCCCGCCGAGTCCCGGAGCCGTATCCCGGCTCCGGGGCTCTTCGGATGTCCGTCACGCAATTCCACCCGGTGAGGGATCAGTTCCGTGCAGTTCCGCCAACAGGCCCTCGCCAGGCTGCAGTCGCCGGAGGAGCTGGACCTTCCGGTGCGGCTCGCCCGTCCGCAGGGCTGGCTCGTGTTGTCCGTGACGGTGATCGCGATGGCGGCCGCCTCGGTGTGGGCGGTGACGGGCAGCGTCTCCTCCACGGTGAGCGCGCCCGCGATCCTCACCCACGGGCAGGGCAGTTACGTCCTGCAGAGCCCCGTCGCCGGCCAGGTCACCGAGATCCTGGCGAAGGAGGGCGAGCGGCTGCCCGCCGACGCCCCCGTACTGAGGATCCGTACCGCCGAGGGCGAGACCGTGGTCCGCACCCTCGCCGCGGGCCGGCTGACCGCGCTCGCCGCGACGATCGGTCAGATCCTCGCCACCGGTGCGAACGTGGCCGCCGTGGAGAAGGTCGCCGCGAAGGACGCGCCGCTGTACGCGACGGTGTACGTCCCCGCCGAGAACGCCTCCGCCATTCCCGCCGACGCGCCCGTGGACCTCACCGTCCAGACGGTGCCCACGCAGGAGTACGGCGTGCTGCGCGGCCATGTGAAGTCCGTGGACCGCTCGCCCCAGACCGCCCAGCGGATCGGCGCGTTCCTCGGTGACAGCCAGCTCGGCGAGCAGTTCACGAAGGACGGCCGGCCGGTCGCGGTCCTGGTGCGGCTCGACAGGTCCGCGTCGACGAAGAGCGGTTACGCCTGGTCGACGACGGACGGCCCGCCGCACGCCCTCACCTCCATGACCGTGGCCACCGGCTCGATCCGGCTGGCCGATCAGCGACCCGTCGATTGGCTGCTGCCGTGACCACCACCGCCGAGGAAACCCGGGGCCGGCGCCGGGCCGCCCCGCCGCGGCGCCCGGTCCCGGGGACCCGCCGCCGGACCGTCCGCACCCCCACCGTGCTCCAGATGGAGGCCGTCGAGTGCGGCGCCGCCTCCCTGGCGATGGTGCTCGGCCACTACGGCAAGCACGTCCCGCTGGAGGAGCTGCGCATCGCCTGCGGTGTCTCCCGTGACGGCTCGCGCGCCAGCAATCTGCTGAAGGCCGCCCGCGGCTACGGCCTGACCGCCAAGGGCATGCAGATGGACCTGGCCGCACTCGCCGAGGTGCGGGCGCCGGCCGTGCTGTTCTGGGAGTTCAACCACTACGTCGTCTACGACGGCATGGGCCGCCGCTTCGGCCGCCGCGGCGTCTGGGTCAACGACCCCGGCAAGGGCCGCCGTTTCGTGCCGACGGAGGACTTCGACGGCAGCTTCACCGGTGTGGTGCTGGTGATGGAGCCCGGCGAGGACTTCACCAGGGGCGGGCGCAGGCCGGGCGTCCTCGGCGCCATGCCGGCCCGGCTGCGCGGCACCGCCGGCACGCTGCCCGCCGCGGTGCTGGCGAGCCTGCTGCTGGTCCTGGTCGGCGCGGCGTTGCCGGCGCTCAGCCGGACGTACATCGACATGTTCCTGATCGGCGGGCAGACCTCGCTGCTGGACGTGCTGTTCGCGTCCATGGGCGCGTGTGTGCTGCTCACGCTGGTCCTGACCTGGCTGCAGCAGGCGAACCTGCATCACGGCCGGATCATCTCCTCGACGCTGTCCAGCGCCCGCTTCCTGCGCCATCTGCTGCGGCTGCCGGTCACCTTCTTCTCCCAGCGCAGCCCGGCCGACCTGGTGCAGCGGCTGCAGTCGAACGACGCGGTCGCCGAGACGCTGGCCCGTGACCTGGCGGCGGCGGGCGTGGACGCGGTGGTCGTGGTGCTCTACGCCGTGCTGCTCTACACGTACGATCCGCAGCTGACGTTCGTCGGCGTCGGGGTGGCGTTGCTGAACATCATCGCCATGCGGGTGGTGATCCGGCTGCGCGCGACCCGTACCGCGAAGCTGCGCGCCGACAACGCGCGGCTGACGACCACGGCGTACAGCGGTCTCCAGCTGATCGAGACGATGAAGGCGACCGGCGGCGAGGACGGCTACTTCCGCAAGTGGGCCGGGCAGCACGCGACCACGCTGGAGGAGCAGCAGCGGCTCGGCGTGCCGAGCGCCTGGCTGGGTGTGGTGGCGCCGACGCTCGCCACGCTGAACAGCGCGCTGATCCTGTGGATCGGCGGTATGCGGGCCATCGAGGGGCACATCTCGGTGGGTCTGCTGGTCGCCTTCCAGGCGCTGGTGACCCGGTTCACCGCACCGCTGACCCGGCTCAACGGCGTCGCGGGCCGCATCCAGGACTTCGCGGCGGACGTGGCACGGCTGAAGGACGTGGAGAACTTCCGCGCGGACCCGCTGTACTCCCGCGCGGGCGGCGAGTCGACCCGGCGGCTGCACGGGCACGTGGAGCTGGAGAACATCACCTTCGGCTACAGCCCGCTCGACAAACCGCTGCTGACCGGCTTCGACCTGACGGTCGGTCCGGGGCAGCAGGTGGCGCTGGTCGGCGGTTCCGGCAGCGGCAAGTCGACCGTGTCCCGGCTGATCGCCGGTCTCTACACACCGTGGGAGGGCGTCATCCGCATCGACGGGCAGCGCCTGGAGGACATCCCGCGCGGCGCGCTCGCGGCGTCCGTCTCCTTCGTCGACCAGGACGTGTTCCTGTTCGAGGGCACGGTCCGCGACAACGTGGCGCTGTGGGATCCGTCGATCCCGGACGACGCGGTCGTGGAGGCGCTGCGGGACGCGGCCCTGTACGACGTGGTGATGCGCCGTCCGGGCGGCATCCACAGCCGGGTCGAGCAGGACGGGCGGAACTTCTCCGGCGGGCAGCGCCAGCGCCTGGAGATCGCCCGGTCGCTGGTGCGCCGCCCCAGCATCCTGGTGCTCGACGAGGTGACCAGCGCGCTCGACGCCGAGACGGAGCTGGTCGTGATGGACAACCTGCGGCGGCGCGGCTGTGCCTGTGTGGTCATCGCCCACCGGCTGAGCACCGTGCGGGACAGCGACGAGATCGTGGTCCTCCAGCACGGCACGGTCGTCGAACGCGGGCGGCACGAGGAGCTGGTGGCGCGCGGCGGCGCGTACGCGGCGCTGGTCAGGGAGCGGTGAGATGACGACGGTCGACGAGGGCGACCTGGTCCTGGGCGCCCTGGGCTCGCTGGGCACGCCGATCGACGGCACCGCCCTGACCCGGCTCGATCTGGAAGGGCCGCAGGTGCTGTGGCTGGTGGCGTCCGGCGCGCTGGACCTGTTCGCGGTGGACGCGGGCGGGCAGGGCCACTGGCATCACCTGGGCCGCCTGGAGGCGGGCACGCTGCTGCTCGGCCCGGTCGCCGGCCCGCAGCACACGCTGGTGGCGCGTCCGGTGCGGGACTGCGTGGTGCGCCGCGTCGGCCTGCGCGAGCTGTACCAGCCGGCGGCCACCCAGACGTGGTCGTACGACGAGTACGGCAACCCGCAGTACGTGCCGCCGACGACGAGCCCGCTGGAGTACGCGCTCGCGCTGGGCGTCGGCCGTGGCCTGTCGGTGCTCTTCCAGGCGCCGATGGCGGCGGAGGGGGCGTCGGCGGTCACCGACGAGGACGTCTTCTGGATGCAGGTGCCGCCGGGCAGCGTGCAGTACGGCTCCCTGTACGGCGCGGAGGCCGCCGCCGACCTGCTGATGGACCCGGCGGTGTGGCAGAGCATGGTCGACCAGCAGTACCGCCTGCTGACCACGCTGGACCGCTGGATCGAGCAGCTGGAGCGGACCCACGAGACCCGCACAGCGGCCGGTATCAAGGCCGGTGAGCAGGTGCGCGCGCAGGCCGACCGGACGCTGCTGGCGTCCATCGGCCGCCCGTCGGCTCGGCGCACCACGTCCGCCGACGCGGACGCCACGTACGCGGCCTGCCGGCTGGTGGCCCGCGCGGCCAAGATCGCGCTCGCCGACCCCGGGCACGGCGGCACCGAGAGCGACCGCCTCGACCCGGTGGAGCGGATCGCGCTCGCCTCCCGGGTGCGTACCCGGGCGGTGCGGCTGGACGGGAGCTGGTGGCGGGACGACGTCGGTCCGCTGGTCGGGCAGCGGGCGCTGTCCGGGGCGCCGGTCGCGCTGCTGTGGCGGCGCGGCGGCTATGTGGCCGTCCATCCGGCGACCGGGCGGGAGACGCCGGTCGAGAAGGCCAACGCGGGCGAGTTCGAGCCGCGCGCGGTGATGTTCTACCGGCCGCTGCCGGACCGCCCGCTGGGCCCGCTCGGCCTGCTGCGGTTCTGTATGCGGGGCACGCGCGGCGACATGACCGGCCTGCTGCTCAGCGGGCTGGTGACGGTGGCGATCGGCGCGCTGGTGCCGATCGCGACCGGCAAGGTGCTCGGCGAGTACGTGCCGAAGGCGCAGGCCGGGCTGATCGCGCAGGTCTGTGTCGCGGTCGTCGTCGGCAGCGTGGTCGCGGCTGCGTTCATGCTGCTGCAGAACCTGACCATCCTGCGCCTGGAGGGCCGTATCGAGGCGACGCTGCAGCCGGCCGTGTGGGACAGGCTGCTGCGGCTGCCGACGAAGTTCTTCACCGGCCGGTCCACCGGCGAGCTGGCCAGTGCGGCGATGGGCATCAGCGCGATCCGCCGCCTGCTCGCGGGCGTCGGGCCGACGGTCGCCCAGTCGGTGACGATCGGCGCCGTGAACCTGGGGCTGCTGCTCTGGTACAGCGTGCCGATGGCGCTGGCGGCGCTCGGCATGCTCGTCGTCATCGCCACCGTGTTCCTCGGGCTCGGGCTGTGGCAGGTGCGCTGGCAGCGGCGGCTGACGGTGCTCACGAACAAGCTGAACAACCAGGCGTTCCAGACCCTCCGAGGCCTGCCGAAGCTGCGGGTCGCGGCCGCCGAGAACTACGCGTACGCCGCCTGGGCCGGCGAGTTCGCGCGCAGCCGGGAACTCCAGCAGCGGCTCGGGCGGATCAAGAACCTCTCCGCGGTGCTCGGCGCGGTGTATCTGCCGCTGTGCTCGCTGCTGATGTTCATGCTGCTGGCGGGCCCGGCGCGGGGCGCGATGTCGGCGGCCGACTTCCTCGCCTTCAACACCTCGGTGACCATGCTGCTCACCTCGGTCACCCAGCTGACCGGCGCGTTCGTGTCCCTGGTGGCCGCGCTGCCGCTGTACGAGCAGATCAAGCCGGTGCTGCGGGAGCTGCCGGAAGTGCGCACGGCCAGCACCCGCCCGGGCCAGCTGTCCGGCGCGATCGAGGCGCGGCGGCTGTCGTTCCGCCACTCCGACGACGGGCCGCTCGTCCTCGACGACGTGTCCTTCGACGTCCGGCCGGGCGAGTTCGTGGCGATCGTCGGCCCGAGCGGCTGCGGCAAGTCCACCCTGCTGCGGCTGCTCATCGGCTTCGACCGGCCGGTGTCGGGCAGCGTGCTCTACGACGGGCAGGACCTGGCGGCCCTCGACCAGTCGGCGGTACGGCGGCAGTGCGGGGTGGTGCTCCAGCACGCGCAGCCGTTCACCGGGTCGATCCTGGACGTCATCTGCGGCACCAAGCCGTACACGCCGGAGGAGGCGATGGCGGCCGCGGAGATGGCGGGGCTCGCCGAGGACATCAAGCGGATGCCGATGGGGTTGCACACCATCGTCGCGGGCAACGGGGCGATCTCGGGCGGGCAGCGGCAGCGGCTGATGATCGCGCAGGCGCTGATCCGCCGGCCGCGCGTCCTCTTCTTCGACGAGGCGACCAGCGCGCTGGACAACGAGACCCAGCGCCGGGTCATCGAGAGCACCAAGGCGCTCGACGCCACCCGGATCGTCATCGCGCACCGGCTGTCGACCGTCCTGGACGCCGACCGGGTCATCGTGATGGAGGACGGCAAGGTCGCCCAGCAGGGGCCGCCCGCGCAGCTCCTCGCGGACACCGGCGGCCGGCTGCACGAACTGGTGCGACGGCAGCTGGCCTGAACCGGACGGCACGGACCGGGCACGGGCGCCCCCCGGGCGTCGCGCCGCCGCCCCGCGGTGGTCCGCGTGCTTCCGCGCGCCGCACGGCGATCACACCGCCGGGGACTGCTGCCACGGTTATCCGGGTACCCCGGTGTTCATGCGAATCAGCGTGGTGGACGTGGGCTCCAAGACGGTGCGGCTGGTCGTCGCGGACGCGGAGGGCGGGGTGCCGCTGCCCGTGCACACCGCGAAGTGGCGGCTTCGGCTCGCCGACGAGGTGCGGCCCGGCGCGCCGATCCCGCAGACCGCCGTCGGCCGTCTCACCGAGGCGGTCGCCGAGGCCGACCGGACCGCTGGCAAGTGGGGCGCGGCCGGACCGCTGGCCTTCGCAACCGCCGTGGTGCGTGCCGCCCCCAACCGCCGGGAGGTGCTGCGGGCCGTGCGCGCGGAAACCGGCGTGGAGCTGTGCACCCTGCCCGGCGAGGTCGAGGCGGAGCTGACGTTTCTCGCCGCCCGGCGCTGGATGGGGTGGCGGGCGGGGCCGCTGGCGCTGCTGGACATCGGCGGCGGGTCGCTCGAGGTGGCGTTCGGGCGTGGCCGGCTGCCGGACTTCGCGGCGTCGCTGCCGCTCGGCGCGGGACGGCTGACCCATGAGTTCTTCATGGACGAGGATCCCCCGCTGCCGCAGCAGGTGCGGGCGCTGCGCCGCAAGGTCCGCCATCAGCTGCGGGACGCCGGGGCCCGGATCCGCTGGGAGGGGCCGCGCACCGCGGTGGCCACCTCCCGCACGTTCCAGCAGCTCGGGCGGCTGTGCGGGGCCGCGCCGGGGCGGCACGGGCCGTTCGCGGATCGGCACCTGCGCCGCGCGGACCTGCGGTCCGCCGTGGAGCGGCTGGCCGCGCTGCCCGCCGTCGAACGGGCTCAGCTGCCCGGCATCTCCGCGCCGCGCGCCGCGCAGAGCCTCGCCGGCGCGCTCGTCGCGCACACGGCGATGAAGGTGACCGGTCTGAGGGCGCTCACCGTCTGCCCGTGGGCGATCCGCGAGGGCGTGCTGCTGCGCCACGTGGAGGAGGGCCCGTCGTGGTGGGCCGATGTCTGCCGCCGGGACGAGGACACCGTCCGCGCGGAGCCCGTGCCGCTGCGCATCGCGAGCACCACATCCTGACCCCAGTGAACGGAAGGAGCGGTCACCGTGTCGGCCGACGACAAGCACGACGACAGGCAACGCGACGGCGGGGGGCAAGGGGAACAGCCGGAGACGGCGTTCGAGGAGGTGCTCCAGGAGATCCTGGACGAGGAACGCCGCGTCCGGGACGGCGAGGAGCAGCGCCGCCACCGGGGTGAGGCCGGGGAGGCCATCACCCCCAACACCGAGGCGGAGGAGGAGTCGCGGGGCGAGTGAGGCCGCCCCGCCGTGGCCGGCCCGGGGTACCGGGCCGGCCCAGTGGAAAGCGGAAGGCGCTCCGACCTGGGTACCCGCCCCTCATGGACCATGAAGGAGCACGACCGGAACGTGAAGGACCGCGCCTGCCCGAGCCCCGTGGGCCGGTGTCGGCGGCGGTGGTGGACTGTCTGCGGGCAGCGGGCCCGGCGCCGGACGCCGGGGCGGTCGCGGCCGCGGACCCGTACGGCGACGACCTCCAGCTCGCCCTGTACGTCTGCTACGAACTGCACTACCGCGGGTATGCCGGGGTGGCCCCGGACCGCGAGTGGGACCCGGAGCTGCTGCGCTTCCGGGCGGCGCTGGAGCACCGCTTCCTGTCGGCGCTGCGGGTGGACGTCCCGGCGCGCGACGCTGTGGCGGACGCGCTGGCCGGCCTGCTGGTGGAGCCGGTGGACGGCACCGGGCTCAGCCACTATCTGCGGGACGAGGGCGAGCTGTGGCAGCTGCGCGAGTACGCGGCCCAGCGTTCCCTGTACCACCTGAAGGAGGCGGACCCGCACGCCTGGGTGCTGCCCCGGCTGTGGGGCCGGGCGAAGGCGGGGATGGCGGCGGTGGAGTTCGACGAGTTCGGCGGCGGCCGGGCCGACCGGGTGCACGCCCGGCTGTTCGCCGACCTCATGACGGACCTGGACCTGGACACCACGTACGGCCGCTATCTCGACGAGGCGTGCGCGGAGGCCCTGGCCGTCGTGAACCTCATGTCCCTGTTCGGCCTGCACCGCTCCCTCAGGGGCGCCCTCGTGGGTCACTTCGCCGCCGTGGAGGTCACCTCGTCACCGGGTTCACGTCGGCTCGCGGAGGCGATGCGCCGCACCGGGGCCGGGCCGGCGGCCGAGCACTTCTACGACGAGCACGTCGAGGCGGACGCGGTGCACGAGCAGGTGGTCCGCCACGACGTGATCGGCGGGCTGCTGGACGAGGAGCCGTACCTCGCGCCGGACGTGGCCTTCGGAATCGACGCCACCAGTCATGTCGAGGACCGTCTCGCGGACCGGCTGCTCTCGGACTGGCGGGCGGGCCACTCGTCGCTGCGCCCGCACGGCGCGTTTGAAACATCCCATATTTCCTGAATGCGGGGGTACTGGGACGGGGTGAATCCCTTGATCGCACCCGGCGTATACCACCCACAGGAGGACACCGCCCTGCTGGCGGCGGCCCTGTCCGACGAGCCGCTGCCACAGGGCGCCGACGTACTGGACGTAGGCACCGGATGCGGTGCGCTGGCCCTGGCCGCCGCACGGCGGGGCCACCGGGTCACCGCCGTGGACGTGTCCTGGCGGGCCGTGTGGAGCGCGCGGGTCAACGCATGGCGGTACCGGCTGCCGGTGAGCATCCGGCACGGCAATCTGTTCGAGCCCGTACGCGGGCAGACGTTCGATCTCATTCTCGCCAACCCGCCCTACGTGCCCGACCCCGACGACAGCCGCGCCCCGCACGGGCGGGCCCGCAGCTGGGACGGGGGAAGCGACGGGCGGCTCCTGGTGGACCGCATCTGCCGGGAGGCGCCGGGCCTGCTGCGGCCCGGCGGGGTGCTGCTGATGGTCCACTCGGCGCTCAGCGACCCGGACCGGACGGTGGGGCAGCTGCGCGCGGCCGGCCTGAAGGCCGCCGTGACCCGGCGGCACCGGATCGCCTTCGGACCGGTGCTGCGGGAGCGGGCGGACTGGCTGCGGGAGCGGGGGCTGCTGGCCCCCGCGGAGAACAAGGAAGAGCTGGTGGTCGTCCGTGCCGAACTCCCCGTCTGACGGCCCGCGCCGGATCAGGGTCCGCCGCGAGGGCCCGATGCTGGTCGAGGGCCCGGTGGAAGTGGAACTGGAGGACGGTACGACCGTCTCCTCCGATCGCTTCCGGGTCGCTCTGTGCACCTGCCGGCGCAGCCGCCGGTTCCCCTGGTGCGACACCAGTCACCGCGCCCGGACCCGCGACAAATGATCCAGGGGCCGGCGGGCGGCCCCACTCCGCCCACCGACCCCTGCCGCGAGATCGCCACGGTCCGTGACAGGAACCCGCACTCCCCACCTGCGGGCGTCCTGCTGCCATCACGGGATCCGTGCGACCCCGGTCCCTAGAACGCGTACACGCTGCTGCTGGACGCGTTCATCACACACTCGTTGCCGAAGGTGCGCTCGTAGGAGACGCGCTGCCCCTGCCAGACACCGTCGACGGTGACGACCACGGGGTCGTACTCGCGGGTGCACAGGATGCCGCTCTCGCTCTCCAGGGCGCCTAGGTCACCGTCGACGCGGCGCAGTTCCGCGCACGCCGAGACCGGGTCCGGGTGCGTGCCGGACGGCTTCGGGGCGCAGTTCAGAGTCACCGCGCGCTCCGGTGTGACACCGGCGGCGGTCTCACCGTGGCCCACGGTGAGGACCAGGGCGGAGGGCGCGTAGAGCGTGGCGGGCGCCGCGTGCGCCGCCCCGGTCAGGGGTCCGGCGAGCGCGGTGGCCGCGAGGGCGAGGATCGCTGCCCGGCGCGCGAAGTTCCGCATTGTGTGCTTCCTTCCGCTTGATTGCGTTGAGTGCCGGACCGCACGCGGTGAGTGCCGACCGGCGAGCGCGAGTCTGCCGAGTCCGTCGCGGAAACTCATCTCGACCCCACTGGTTTCAGTAACATTGCGTATTGAAACAGTGGCGTGAAGTTACGGGATTCGAACGTTCCAACCGCCAATCTGCGCGGTTCTTGATCGATTCGGGTGACCGGATGGCTTGATTCCCCGGGCTCGTTAATCGGCCTGAAACATTCCGAATCCGCCGGGCGGCGGTGGCCGAACCATCCACCCCGGGCGCCGGAATTGGATGAAACGCCACCTGTCCCCGGACTTGATCACTGCCGTAGCGTCTGCGGATCCCGTCGAACGGCCTGTGCCCGCGCCGCCCACCCCGCGACCGGGCCGGCCGTTCCCCCCCTCGCCGCGCCACAACGCGCTCCACCCCACGGCGTGGAGCGCATCCCCGACGCGGACCTCACCGCGACCCCGTCCGACCTGTTCCGGCTCGCCTTCGGCGGCGCCAACACCTTCTCGACGTGCGTCCTCGGGGCGTTCCCGATCCTCTTCGGCCTGTCCTTCCTGCAGGGCCTCGCCGCAACCCTCCTCGGGGTGATTACCGGAGCCCTGATCCTGTGCCCCATGGCCTTGTTCGGCCCGGTCATCGGCACCAACAACGCGGTGTCGTCGTCAGCGCACCTCGGGGTGCACGGCCGGGTGGTGGACTCGTTCCTGTCGCTGCTGACCGCGGTCGCGTTCTTCTCGCTGTCGGTGTGGAGCTCCGGCGACGCCCTGGTCGGCGGCGCCCACCGGCTGTTCGGTGTGGAGCGCGGCAACCTGTCGTACGCCGTCGCCTACGCGCTGTTCGCCGGGCTGGTCCTCGCGGTGTGCGTGTACGGCTTCCGGTTCGCGTGGTGGGTGGCCGCGGCGGTCGGGGTGCTCTTCACGAACATCCCCGGCCAGTTCGTGGGCCCGCTGGGCGGGCTGGCGGGCGGCGTCGACATCGGCCTGCCGCTGTCCCTGGCGGTCGCCGCCGTCCTGTTCCTGACGCTGCTGTGGCTCTTCCCCGAGCCCCGCGCGGTCTACGGCCCCGAGGGCGCCCGGCTGGTCCGTACGGCCGAGGTGCCGGTGCCACCGGTCACCGGCGCCGACGCCGGCGGGGAGGTGCCGGACCGCACCGCGCGGGTCGGCTGAACTCGCCCGGCTCTCGCGGAAATCCGTGCCCGCCGGCTGATCCCGCCGAGGCGTACCGGCCGGTATGGTCTGCGTCGGCGCAGGCCCGACGGCGAGAGGCGGACGGATGGCCAGGCACTGGGCGGACTTCCAGTACGAGATCTATCTGAACGGGATGACCGGCGCGATACCCCGGCTCCCGACCGATCTGACCCGGCTGGAGGAACTCACCGAGCGGCGGCTCGGGCCCGGCCCGGTCGGCTACGTCGCGGGCAGCGCGGGCGACGGCAGCACCGCCCGCGCCAACCGGGCGGCCCTGGAGCGGCGCCGGATCGTGCCGCGCGTGCTGCGGGACGTCCACGAGCGCGACCTGTCGGTGGAGGTGCTGGGCCGCGCGCTGCCCGCCCCGCTGGCGCTGGCCCCGGTCGGCGTGCTGTCGATCATGCATCCGGAGGCGGAGCCGGCCGCCGCCCGGGCCGCCGCCGCCCAGGGCGTGCCGTACATCCTGTCCTCGGCGTCCAGCACGCCGATGGAGCAGGTCGCGGAGGCGATGGGCGACGCGGAGCGCTGGTTCCAGCTGTACTGGGCCAAGGACCGGGAGGTGACACGGAGTTTCCTGGACCGGGCCAAGAGGGCCGGGTTCAGCGTGCTCGTGGTCACCCTGGACACTCCGCTGCTCGCCTGGCGGCCGCGCGATCTCGACCAGGCGTACCTGCCGTTCCTGCACGGGGTCGGCACGGCCAACTACTTCACGGACCCCGCCTTCCGGGCGGGGCTCGCCAAACCGGTGCACGAGGATCCGAACGCGGCCGTCATGCATTTCGTCGGCATGTTCGCCGACCCCGGCAAGACCTGGCCCGACCTGGCGTTCCTGCGGGAGCACTGGGACGGCCCGATCGTCCTCAAAGGCGTACTGCACCCGGACGACGCCCGGCTCGCCGCGGAGGCCGGCATGGACGGGTTGGTGGTCTCCAACCACGGCGGCCGTCAGGTGGCCGGCTCGGTGGCGGCGGCCGACGCGCTGCCCCGGATCGCCGAGGCGGTCGGAGACCGGCTGGCGGTGCTGTTCGACAGCGGCGTGCGCACCGGCGACGACATCTTCAAGGCGCTCGCGCTCGGGGCGCGGGCGGTGCTCGTGGGACGCCCGTACGCCTACGGACTCGGCCTGGACGGGCAGGCGGGCGTCGAGCACGTCATCCGCTGTCTGCTCGCCGAACTCGACCTCACCCTCGCCCTGTCGGGCCACGCCACGCCCGGCACCGTGACCGCCGCCGACCTCGTGGAGGAGACCGCGTGACCGCCAGGAGGAACGTGCTCGCGGTCGTGTCCCCCCATGTCGGCGGCCGTGCGTCCGGTGCGGCGCTCGCCCGGCTGTTCCCCGGCGAGACGGACGTCACCGTCGTCGAGACGGCCGACGAGGACCCGGCCGCCCTGCGCGCGGCCCACGTCATCGTCACCGCGCTGGCCCCGGTGACGGCCCGGCACATGGCCGGGGCACCGGAGTTGAAGCTGGTGCAGTGTGCGAGCCACGGCTACGACTACGTCGACGTGGCCGCCGCGCGGCGGCGCGGGGTGACGGTGTGCACGATCGGCTCCAGCGGCGCCGAGGCGCAGAACGTGGCCGAGCAGACCTTCGCCCTGCTGCTCGCCCTCGCCAAGCGGCTGATCCCGGCCCACAACGCCCTCGTCGAGGCGGACTGGGCGCTGCCCCGCCTGCAGAGCGGCCTCACCGAGCTCTCCGGCAAGACCCTCGGCATCGTGGGGCTCGGTCAGATCGGGCAGCAGGTCGCCAAGCGTGCGGCGGCGTTCGACATGAGCGTCGTGTACACGGGCCGGCGCCGGGCCGAGCCGGAAACGGAGGCACGGCTGGGCGGCGCCCGCCACCTCCCGCTCGAGGAGCTGCTGCGCACCTCCGACTACGTCACCCTGCACGCCCCGCTCACGGACGGGACCCGGCATCTGCTGAACGCCGAACGCCTCGCCCTGCTCAGACCGACGGCGTTCGTGGTGAACACCGCGCGCGGCGCCCTGATCGACCAGGACGCCCTCGCGGACGCCCTGGAGCGCGGCGCCCTCGCCGGAGCGGGCCTCGACGTCTTCGACCCCGAACCGCCCACCCCGGCCCTGCGTCTGCTGAAGTCCCCGAACGTGGTCCTCTCCCCGCACGTCGGCGGCGTCACCCGGGAGACGGTGGTCCGCATCGCCCTCGCCGCGGTCGGCAACGCCGCGGCCTTCCTGACGGGCGCACAGCCACGTGACGTGGTGAGCGGGACGGAAGCGGTGTGAGCCGGGCCCGGGACCGGGGTGAGCGGCACCCCGGCCCGGGCCCTGCGGGTCCCGACGGGGCCCGGTGCCGGTCCGGCTAGCCCGCGGCCGGGAGGCCGGCCGTGCGGGCCGTCGCCGAGGTGGTGGCGGTGTCCGACCGGGAGTCAGCGTCGGCGAACCAGCGCTGGGACGCGGACCCGTCGCGGACCTTGACGACGATGTCGGCACCGGGCTCGCCGGTGGTCGGGGCGAGGGCCAGCTGCTCGTCCCAGCGGGGCAGGAACTCGCCCTGGACGGTGAGGTCGTACCGCACGTCGTCGCCGCGCTCGTCGTCCGCGTCGGCGCACTCGCCGAGGATGACGACCCCGGCGTCCGCACGCGAGTCGAGGCACAGTCCGGGGTCGGCGACGCTGCGCAGCAGTCCGTCGTTCTCGTACGACCACTGCTGGGTCCACTCCGCGGAGCAGGACGCGGGTTCGACCGCGGCGCCGGGCTGCGGCTCGCCCTGGATGTCGAGGCAGAGGTCGCCGGCCGCGTTGCGGAGCCTGGTCTGCCGGGGCCCGGTGGGCGTGCGGGCGGTGTCCGGGGGTGTGGTGGTCGTCCCGGCGCGGTCGGCGGGCGCGCCGGCGGAGGCCGTCGGGTCGGCGTCACCGTCGTAGGACAGGCTCGTGGCGAGGACGGTCGCCAGCAGTCCGGCGGAGGCGATGCCGACGCCGGTGCGCAGCGCCCGCGAGGAGCGCACCACCGCGCTCGGCAGCCGCGGCAGCATCCGGGGGCGTCCGGCCCGGCGCGCGCCTCGGCCGCGCGGCCGGTGCTGGTTGCGGCCGGGCCGTGAGTCGAGGTAGCGGCGGGCGCCCCAGCCGAGCACCGCCTCGGCGAGCAGCGCGCCGAGTCCGGTCTCGACCAGGCCGAGCTGCTCGGCGGCGTCCCGGCAGTGCCGGCACTGCGCCAGATGGTCCTGGACATCGGGAAGCAGGGCGCCGCCTCGCCGGATGGGGACGTCCAGGAGCCGGTTGTAGAAGCGGCAGTCCGGGCTCGGGGCGAGCTGCTGATGGGCGCGGACGCAGCCTTCCCGGAATTTCTCCCGGGCCTGCGCCAGGGTGATCGCCGCGGTGTCGGCGTCCATGCCGAGCAACATGGCCGGGAAGTCGAGCGGTTCGGCTTCGACCTCGGTGTGCCACAGCAGACAGCGGGCCGGTCCGGGCAGCTGTTGGAAAGCGCGTTCGGCCAGCTTGCGGTTTTCCGGTGTCATGGACTTCGCGGCGCGCATACCGCGTCCTCCGGCGGGTTTCCGCAACTCCGGGAGGACTGTGGATATTCGGTCCTCGGCGGACCAGTGCCGGACGGTGTCCCGCACGGTGACGAGCAGCCGGGGCCGCAGCGCGACGCCGGGGTCGCCGAGGGTGAGACGGTCGAGGACCTGGTGACAGGCGGCCGTGGTGACCATGGCCGCGACGTTCGCGGAAGTGGCGAGGCAGATGGTCGCGTAGGCGTGCGCGGACGGCCAGTGCCGGGCCAGCAACAGCGCTGCGGCCTGGGAGACTTCGGCGTCGGGCACGCCGCTGAGCCGGGCGGCCAGCACCTCGTCGGAGGGGACGGGAACACCGTCGGGGAACGACGGTGAATCGGAGCGGGCAGGGTGGGGGGTGAACACGTGCGGATTCCTTCCCACGTATATGGGACAGCCGGAGTTCTGTTCACCGAAAGGAAGCCGACTTGGTGCGTACCTTATTGGCGGGCTACGGGAGCAGAAAATCCGGTGGATCACTTTTGCACAACCGAGTCGTGCGCAACAAGGCACTTGAGCAACATCTGCGCCTCTGAAATAAAGTCAGATTCCGCGTCAACTGGCGCCGCTCGTCCTGCCATTCGCTTTTCCCCGCGCCCCGTGTGAAACCCCCGCCCACGACAGGGCCGCCGCGCACGCTCCCGCCGGGGCCCCGCCCGCGGTGCACTGGAGGTGGCCTCTCGTCAGGCCCCGCGCGGGACGGCGGCACTCCCGCGCGTCACGGCCGCCGGCCGTGTTCCTCCCGCCCTCGGCCGGCGGCCTCCCCCGAGGGCGGGAGCGGCACGCCGGCGCCGGGCGGGGGTCAGATCTGCCAGGAGCGCAGCCGGTCGGCGGCGCCGTAGACGTCGGTCTTGCCGTCCATCAGATCGCGGGCGAGGTCGACCAGGGCGCCGTACGGCGGGTCGATGCCGACACCGCTGACGAACATGTAGGCCACGGCGGTGGCGCAGGCGAACCGGGCGTTCGCGGAGGGCAGCGGGCGCAGCAGGGCGAGGGTGTGCAGCAGCGCGGCGGCCCGCCAGGCCGGGTCGGAGTCGACGCCGAGCCGTGGCGGGTCGACGCGGTGCCGGGCGACGGCGGCGACCAGCGCCGAGAAGTCGTTGATGGTCGGCTGGTCGGGCAGGACCTCTTCGTGACGCTGGAGCAGCCAGGGCACGTCGATGTGAAGGACGGGTGCCATCGGTCAGGCGGCCCGTCCCTCGCCGCCCGCGGGCGGCTCGTCGTCGGGGAAGGCGGCCGCGAACTCGTCGGCGTGGGCGGAGAAGAACCGGCGGAAGGCCTCGGCGCCCTCCTGCAGCGCGCGGTGCCGGGCGATGTCGGCGGCGGCCGCCTCCCGCACGAGGGCCTTCATCGACGTCCCGCGTTCCTTGGCGATCTGCCGCAGGTCCTCTAGCTCGCGTTCACTGAACTCCACGTTGAGGGCTGGCATGGGCTCACGGTACCGCGCGGGTACTTACTCGTAAATATCCCCAGCTCAGCGGGGCCAGGAGACGGTACCGAGGGGTTCGAAAGCGGTCGGAAACGACGAGATGCGCGTCACATTCGAACCCCTCGGCGATCAGCCCTGGTCCGCCACGAAGGCGGCCATCCGGGTCAGGGCCGCGTTCCAGTTGATCGTGATCTCGTTGGTCGACCAGGACTGGATGTCGTCGATGTAGCAGAACTGACCGACACAGCCCTGCAGTCTGCTCTGTGCCAAGGGGTCCTGGATGCTCGAGTTCGGGCCGCCGGACAGTGACCCGGCCGGCGGGTTCGGCAGGTTCGGATCGAGCTGGCGGGCGTACCAGCGGCTGTGCTGGTTGCGCGCGCTGACGTCGCCGTAGCCGGTGACGTAGGAGATGTTCAGCGCGTTGCGGCCCAGGACGTAGTCCATGGTCTGGACGGCGCCGTCACGGTACTTGGCGGAGCCGGTGATGTCGTAGGCGGTGGCCAGGACGACGGCGTTGTTGAGGACCTGGTGGGTCGACCCCCAGTCGTACTTGTTGTCGTCGGGGGCGTACGGCAGGCCGTAGGGGTGGGCCTTCAGCGTCGACAGGTAGCGGTCGGCGCCCTTGACGACGGACTGGCGGACCTTGTCCCGGCCGGGGAGCCTGCTCGGCACGGTGGCCAGGTCCAGCCGGGCGGCCGCCGCGGTGCGCGCCCAGTCGAAGCCGAGCGGGCCGAAGATGTCGGCGGTGTGGACCGGGGAGGTGCGCACGAAGTCGGCGAACCGCTGTTCGCCGGTGGTGAGGTACAGCTCGGCCGCCGCCCAGTAGAACTCGTCGTCGACGGCGCGGTCCGGGTAGGCGCCGCCGCCGATGCCGTCGTTCTCGTCGGCGTACACGGCGGGGTGCGCCTCGGCCGCCGCCCACGCCTCGCGCGCGGCGGCGAGTGCCCGCGCGGCGAACTCGGCGTCGTAGGGCTTGTACAGGCGGGCCGCCTGGGCGGCGACCGCCGCCAGGTTGAGGGTGGCCGCGGTGGTCGGCGGGTGCAGCTCGCGCTTCTGCGGGTCGTCGCTCGGCAGCAGCGGCAGGCCGGTCCAGTTCTCGTCGTGGATCTTGTGGTGGGCCATGCCGGCCAGTGGCTGCCCGTCCGGGACCTGCATCTTCAGCAGGAAGTCCAGCTCCCAGCGGACCTCGTCGAGGAGGTCGGGCACCTTGTTGCCGCTCTCCGGGATGTCGAGGGTGCCGTCACGGAAGCGCCCGGCCTCGCCGGTGCGTGCGTGCAGCGCGCGCTCGTAGGTGCTCAGCAGCTCCCAGACGGATATGCCGCCGTTGACGACGTACTTGCCGTGGTCGCCCGCGTCGTACCAGCCGCCGGAGACGTCGAGCCGGTAGTCGCACACGCCCGGCTGACACGGCACGTCGGTGTCGCCCTGGTTGGGCGCCACGCCCACGTGGCCGGCGGGGCGGCCGTAGCCGGGGCGCAGGTCGTCGCGGATGGCGAGGCCGCTGCGCTGGGTGTAGTAGAACTTGGCCGCGTCGGTGCTCAGCCGGTCGTAGGCGCTCGTGCCGATATCGAAGGGGCGGCTGGTCTCCCCGTCGGCGACCAGGGTGAAGCCCTTGCCACGCGTCTTGTACGCGCCGAAGTCGAGGGAGTGCACGTTCTGCCCCGAGGAGGCGTCCTCGCCGCGCGGCACGGTCCAGCCGCGGGCGACGACCGCGCCGTCGGCGTTCTTCAGCTGCCAGGGCAGCCGCTCGGCGGCGTCGGTGACGAGGGTGGCGTTCTTCGGCCCGGACGGCAGGTAGGCGACCTGGTTGACGCGGACTCGCGGCCCGGTGTCGGGCTCGTACGGCTCGGGTGCCACCCCGCCGAGCAGGGAGACGTCGTCCAGGCAGAACCGCCAGGGCTCGGCGCTGCCGCCGAGCTGGAAGCCGACCTGGCCCTGGGTGGTGTCGACGGGCGAGGTGAACGTGTACGAGTAGCTGTTGCCGGAGACGCTGAGCTGCGGGCTGACCTCGAACCAGGTGTCGTACGGGGCCACCGACAGTCCGACGATGGCCCGGACCACATGGTCGGCGGGGGTGCCGTCGGCGCTGAAGGAGATGCGGTACGACTCCCCTTTCACCAGGGTCACGTCGTTCTGGCCGACGGAGGCGTCCCAGCGGTTGGTGGTGCCGCCCGGCACGTCCGCGCACAGCTTGCCCTCGGACAGGCCCGCGGTGACGTTGCCGGAAGCCCACCAAGGGTCGGTGGTGGTGTCGAAAGTGCCGTTCTTGATCTGCTCGACCTCGTCGGCCTGGGCCGGAACCGTGGTGAGCGCCGCGCCCAGGAGTGCTGTCAGGGACAGCAGCGCGGTTCTGCGTCTGTTCACGTCGGGGCTCCTCGGGAGGTACGGGTGGCGCCCCGGAATGGGAGCGCTCCCAAGTTGCGGACGCAGGCCATGTTTGTGGGAGTCATGACATCGCGTCAACGGTCCGGAGGGGACCTGTTGCGACGCGCCCGGGATTACGGAGGGCGACGGTTCGGCGGCCGGAGGCGGTGGCACCGGCGGCGTGGGCGTCCGACGCGCCCGGAAGCGCTCCGGCGGCCGGTGCCGCCGCACCGGCGATCGGAAGCGATCCGCGAGTGGAAGCGCCCCGTGTCCACCCGGTCACACCGCATGGGCCCCGTTCCCGTCCAGGCGGAGGCCGGAAGCACTACGCTGGAACGGAAGTGACTCGCTTGTTGACAGTGAGTGTGCGATGGAGTGGCGACGATGAGCCCGGATTACCCGTTCGACGAGGCCGCGACGGCCCGGGCTGTCATCGCCGACGACGGAACGCTGACCGACTGGAACGAGGGCGCTCGGCAGCTGCTGGGCTGGACGGCCGACGAGGTCGTGGGACGGCCCGCCGCCCGGCTGGTGGAGGGCTCCGTACCCGAGACGCCGGGCGGCCGCTGGGTCGGCACGGTCACCCTCCGTCACCGCTCGGGCGGCACCGTCTCCGTCTGGCTGCTCGCCCACCACCAGGTGCCGCCCGACGGCCCCGGCCAGTGGCTGGTGGTCACCCCGCTGGAGCCCGGCGGCCCCCACTCCCCCGACGACCCGCTGGAGTCCGCGGCCCTCGTCCAGTCCCCCTGCGCGGTCGCCGTCTACGACGAACGGCTGCGGCTGCGCACCCAGAACGACGCGATGACCGAGGTGACCGGCCTGCCCGGGGAGCTCGTCAAGGGGCTGCGGCTCTCCGAGATCGGCGGGAAGCCGCAGAGCGAGGAGCTGGAGCGGTGTCTCCTCCAGGTGCTCACCACCGGGCAGGCGCAGGACGTCCAGACCTATATGCGGGCCGGCGGCGAGGACCGCGCGCACGCCTGGCTGGCCCGGATGGCACCCGTCACCGACGCCGAGGGGCGGGTGCACGGCGTCTGCCTGGCCGCCCACGACGTCACCGATAACTACCTCGCCCGGCAGCGGCTGCACCTGGTCAACGAGGCCAGCGTGCGCATCGGCAGCACCCTCGACGTCACCCGCACGGCCCAGGAGCTGGCCGACGTCTGCGTGCCCGCGCTCGCCGACTTCGTCAGCGTCGACCTGCTCGACCCGCCGGAAACCGGCGGCGAGCCCCCGGCGAGGGTCCGCGCCCCGGTGACACTGCGCCGCGTCGCCCATCGGTCGCTGCACCCGGGCACCCCTGAGGGCCTGGTCGAGCCCGGCCACACCGCGGTGTATCCCGCCGACTCCCCGCAGGCCGACTCACTGGTCGCGGGCCGCACCATCGTCGCCTCGTTCGCCACCGGCGACCTCACGCGCTGGCTCGCCCAGGACACGCCCCGCCGCGAGCGCTACAGGGAGTACGGCTTCCACTCCACGATGTCCGTCCCGATCCAGGCCCGCGGCACCACGCTCGGCGTGGCCGTGCTCAGCCGCTCACGGCGGCCGGACCCGTTCAGCGCGGACGACGTCCTGATCGCCGAGGAGATCACCGCCCGCGCCGCGGTCTGCGTGGACAACGCCCGCCGCTACACCCGCGAACGCGAGACCGCCCTCGCCCTGCAGCGCAGTCTGCTGCCCCGCAGGCTGCCGAGCACGGCCGCGCTGGAGGCGTCCTCGCGCTACCTCCCGGCGGCCCAGGCCGGAGTCGGCGGCGACTGGTTCGACGTGATCGCGCTGTCCGGCATGCGGGTCGCGATGGTCGTCGGGGACGTCGTCGGACACGGCATCCAGGCCTCCGCCACCATGGGCCGGCTGCGCACCGCCGTCCGCACCCTCGCCGACATCGACCTCGCCCCCGACGAACTCCTCACCCACCTCGACGACCTGGTGGTCCGGCTCTCCGAGGAGTCCGGTGAAGGCAGCTCCGGCGAGGTGGGCGCCACCTGCCTGTACGCCGTCTACGACCCGGTGTCGCGGCGCTGCACCCTCGCCCGCGCCGGGCATCCGGCACCGGTCGTGGTGCCGCCGGACGGTCCGCCCGAGGAACTCGACCTGCCCGCCGGGCCGCCGCTGGGGGTGGGCGGGCTGCCGTTCGAGGCGACCGAGCTGTATCTGCGCGAGGGCACCCTGCTGTCCTTCTTCACCAATGGCCTGCTGGACAGCCCCGGGCGGGACGTCGAGACCTCGCAGCGGCTGCTGCGTGAGGCACTGGTGCAGCCCGGCCCGGCGGAGCCCGCCTCGCTGGACGACACCTGCGACCGCGTCCTGCACGCCCTGCTGCCGGCCGGCGGCTCCCGTGACGACGTGGCCCTGTTGCTGGCCCGCACCCACGGGCTGCCCGCCTCGCAGGTCGCCACCTGGGACATCCCCGCCGACCCGGCGCTGGTCGCGCCGATCCGCAAGCAGGTCGCCGAACAGCTCAGCAGCTGGGGACTGGTCGAGGCCTCCTTCACCACCGAGCTGGTGGTGAGCGAACTGGTCACCAACGCCATCCGGTACGGCTCGCACCCCATCCGGCTGCGGCTGATCCACGACGCGGACACGCTGATCTGCGAGGTCTCCGACACCAGCCACACCGCCCCGCACCTGCGCCGCGCCAAGACCTGGGACGAGGGGGGCCGCGGTCTGCTGCTGGTCGCCCAGCTCACCCAGCGCTGGGGCACCCGGCACACCCCCGAGGGCAAGACGATCTGGGCGGAGCTGGCTCTCGTCGAGGAGGAGTGAGGCATCGCCGGCGCGGGGCGGGGAACCGGTTCCCTCAGGCACGCATCGGCGAACCTCCGGGAGTGGTGAGGGCCATGGCGTCTCTTTCCCCGTTACCCCGCCGCGCGGCGCTCGCCGTCGCGCTGGCCGCACCGGTCCTGCTGACCGCCTGCGGCGGCAGCGGCGCGGCGGGCGGTACGGCCGACGCGACGGCGGGCGCCGCGAGCGGCGGCCCCTCGGTGACCCCGGCGGCCCCGGCCAGCCCGGCGACACCGACGGCGTCGGAAGTCTCCCCCGCCCCCTCTCCCGGCGGCACCCGCTGCCACACCTCCGAACTGCGCGCGTCCGTCGGCCGCAACGATCCCGGCGCGGGCCAGGAGAACCATCCGATCGTCCTGACCAACGTCTCCGAGCGCATCTGCACCCTGTTCGGCTTCCCGGGCGCCGCCTTCGTCGACGCGTCCGGGAGGCAGCTGGGTCCGGACCCGGAGCGGGTGCGGGAGACGCCCACGCGCGTCAGGCTGGCGCCGGGCCAAGGGGCCCGGGCGGGCCTGTCGTACGCGAACCCCGAGATCAGCGGGGCCCGGACGGCGACCCCCGCCGCGCTCCTGGTCACCCCGCCGGACGAGCGGGAGCCGCTGAGGGTGCCGTGGACGGCCGGTGAGGTGCCGGTGGGCGGGAACGAGTCGTCGGTGTCCCTGACCGTGGTCCGGGCGGGGACGGGACCCTGAGGCGCGCCGTCAGTGCCCGGCGATCGGGTGCGGGGTGTAGGGGCTCTCCAGTTCCTCGATCTCCTTGTCGGTCAGCTCGAGTTCCACCGCGGCCACGGCGTCCTCGATGTGCTGCGGCTTGGCGGCGCCGATGATCGGTGCCGCCACGGTGTCCTGGTGCAGCAGCCAGGCGAGCGCCACCCGGGCGCGGGGGACGCCGCGCGCCGCGGCGATGCGGCCGACGGCGTCCACGATGGCGTGGTCGCCCTCCTGGTAGAGGGTGCTGCCGAAATTGTCGCGTGAGCTGCGCTCGGTGACGGTGCCCCAGTCGCGGGTGAGCCGGCCGCGGGCCAGCGGGCTCCACGGCAGCACGCCGACGCCCTGGTCCGCGCAGAGCGGCAGCATCTCGCGCTCCTCCTCGCGGTAGAGGAGGTTGTAGTGGTTCTGCATGGTCACGAACCGGGTCCAGCCGTGCCGCTCGGCGGTGTACTGCATCTTGGAGAACTGCCAGGCGTACATGGAACTCGCCCCGATGTAGCGGACCTTGCCCGCCTTCACCAGGTCGTGCAGGGCCTCCATGGTCTCCTCGACCGGGGTCTGCGGGTCGAAGCGGTGGATCTGGTAGAGGTCGACGTAGTCGGTGCCGAGGCGGGCGAGGCTGTTGTCGATCTCGGTCATGATGGCCTTGCGGGACAGGCCCGCGCCGTTCGGACCGGGCCGCATCCGGCCGTGCACCTTGGTGGCGAGCACGATCTCGTCGCGGCGCGCGAAGTCGCGCAGGGCCCGCCCGACGATCTCCTCGCTGGTGCCGTCCGAGTACACGTTGGCGGTGTCGAAGAAGGTGATCCCGGCTTCCAGCGCCTGCCGGATCAGCGGCCGGGACGCCTCCTCGTCGAGGGTCCACTCGTGCACGCCCCGGTCGGGAAGGCCGTACGTCATACAGCCCAGACAGATCCGCGACACGTCCAGGCCCGTCGAACCGAGCTTCACATACTGCATGGTGGCTGCTCCTGCCTTCGGGGTCTTGACCTTGACACAGTGACAAGGCCTTCACTGCGGCCAAGGAGGTGGTCCCATGATCATGCCGAAAGAGGCCACGAACACAATGCGAATCCTCCAAGGTCTGGAGCACGACAGCTCGTCGGCGCGGCTGCGGGCCGCGCTGGCGGCCGGCACCGCCCCGGACCCCCGGTTCGTCGGCAAGCTCGTCGAACGGTGCGCGGTCGAGCCCGAGTTCCAGGTGCGTGAGATGCTCACCTGGGCGCTCACCCGTCACTCGTCGTCGACTACGGTCCCCAGACTCGTCGAACAGCTCCGCTCGCGACGTCCGCAGGCGCGGAGCCAGGCCCTGCACACGTTGTCCAAGGTCGGGGACCGGCGGGCGTGGCCGGCGATCACGCGGGCGCTGCTGACCGACGCCGACGACGAGGTGGCGCGGAGCGCCTGGCGAGCGGCGGTCGCGCTGGTGCCCGAAGGTGAGGAAACCGAGTTGGCCGAAGTGCTGGCGACGCAGCTCGGGCGCGGCGGGCGTCCGACGCGGCTGAGCCTGAGCCGGGCGCTGATCGCGCTCGGTGCGGCGGCCGTGCCGGTGCTGCGAGCCGCGATGGCGGACCCCGATCCCGGCGTGCGCGGGCACGCGATCGCCACGGAACGGCTGTCGCGCGACCCGGATGCCGGATTCGAGTTCGCGATCGAGGAGGCGAAGCGCATCGTGGTCCTGGGCACGAACGGCCAGGAGGAGTGACAGGCAGTGTTGATCGGTGACGTGGCACGACGGTCCGGGGTCAGCGCCCGCATGCTCAGGCACTACGAGTCGCTGGGACTGGTGCGGCCGACGGGCCGTACCGAGGGCGGCTATCGCGAGTACTCCGGTGACGACATCCGGCGGATCTTCCACGTCGAGAGCCTGCGGTCGCTGGGGCTGTCGCTGCGTGAGATCCGACGCGCTCTGGAAGATCCCGGCTTCACGCCGTCGGAACTCGTCGACGACCTCATCCGCCAGACGCGGGAACGCATCGCGGCCGAGACGGGACTGCTCACGCGGCTCCGTCGGATCGGTGCCGCCGAACCCGCCGACTGGGAGGACGTCCTGCAGATCGTCGCGCTCCTGCAGGCCCTGGGATCGGACAGCGCCGGGAAGCGCCAGCGCGCGGCGCTGTCCTCGGTCGAAAGGGTTCCGGTGCCCGCGGAGGCCCTGGTCGAGGCGGTGTTGAGCGAGAGCGACCCGAACGTCGCCGGAGCCCTTCGATGGGCTCTGGCGCAGTCGGGCGACGGCGTACTCGCCCTGTTGGCGCAGGGCCTGGGCGCACCGGCGGCCGAGGTGCGCGCGCGTGCCGTCCAGTCCATCGCCGAGTTCCCGGGCGGTGAGGCGACCGGCCTGCTGCGGGACGCGCTCACGGACGCCGACGTCGTGGTCCGCGGACACGCGGCTCTGGCGCTCGGGCCACGCGGAGTGGCCGACGCGATCCCGACGCTCATCGACATGATCGTCGAGGAGGCGAACGACGTGGACGCGGCCGACGCGCTCGGCACGCTGGCGGCGGATCCGGCATTGGCGGACCGGATCGCCACCGGTCTCACCGACCGCCTCGCCCACACCACCGGTGCGGCGTCCGCACGCCGTCGGCTGACGCAGGCGCTCGCGGACATCCCGGGGAGCACGACGACGCGTGCCCTCGAGGATCTGTCCAAGGACGAGGACCGTGCCGTGGCGCTCACCGCGGCCTACCTTCTCGAGCTGCGCAAGGTGGGGTGACGGGTCGGAGCGCTGTGACTCCGTGGGTTCACGCCGGGGTGGTGCCGGGTGCCGTGCCGGGGCGTGTCCTACCGCTCGACCAGGTCCAGCGCCTGTTCCCAGGGGAACTCCGCCGAGTCCCGGTCCTCGCCGGAACAGGGCTCGCCGAAGCGGACGCCCATGGCACGCAGCCGGGTCAGGCTGTCCTGGTAGGCGGGGTGCGCGGCGAGGGCGGCGCCGACGCGGGGCAGGGCGGCGACGGGGACGCCGAGGCCGGTGGCCTCGCAGAGGGTTGCCACGGCGAGGGTGTCGGCCAGTCCCGCCGCCCACTTGTTGACCGTGTTGAAGGTGGCGGGCGCGACCACCACCGCGTCCGGGGGCGGGAAGGGCCGCGGCTCGCCGGGGGTGCGCCAGGCCGAGCGGATGGGGCGGCCCGTCCCGGCCTCGACGGCGGCGGTGTCGAAGAAGCCGTTCATGGCGACGGGGGTGGCTATGACGCCGACCTCCCAGCCCCGCCGCTGGGCGGCGGTGATCAGTTCGCCGACGCCCTCGGCGATCCCGGCGGCGCAGACGACGACGTAGAGGAAGGGTTTTCCGGCCTGTTGGGTCACGCGGGCACCCTACTGAAGCGGGCACCCTACTGAAGGGGGAAGGTCCGCCCGTGCTCGGCCGTGGGGCGCGGGCCGTGGATGCGGCGCTCGTGCTCCTCGATGCGCACGTCGTCGATGCTCGCCTCCCGCCGGGTCATGAGCCCCTGCTCGTCGAACTCCCACAGTTCGTTGCCGTACGACCGCCACCACTGCCCGTCGGCGTCGCGCGACTCGTACTGGAAGCGGACCGCGATGCGGTTGCCGTCGAAGGCCCAGAGGTCCTTGCGCAGCGCGTATTCCCGTTCCCGCGCCCACTTGGCGGTCAGGAACCCGACGATCGCGGCGCGGCCGGTGAGGAAGGTGTCGCGGTTGCGCCACACCGAGTCCTCCGAGTAGGCGAGCGCCACCCGGTGCGGGTCGCGGGTGTTCCAGGCGTCCTCCGCGGCCTGGACCTTCCGCGCGGCGGTCTCGCGGGTGAAGGGCGGCAGGGGCGGGCGGGTCGTCATGGTCGGCTCCCTCCGACGCAGCGGGAGAACGATCGTTCTCCGCGAGGCTGCTACCGTAGGAGAACGCTCGTTCTCCCGTCAAGGGAAGGCCAGGAAGAGGTGGTTCATGGACAGCGCGGTCGCCCGGGAGCGGGCACTGGACGCGGCTGAGGACCTGTTCTACGCGCGCGGCGTGCAGTCGGTCGGCATGGACGACATCCGCGGCGCGTCCGGGGTCTCCCTCAAGCGGCTGTACCAGCTGTTCCCCGCTAAGGAGCAGCTCGTCGACGCCTGTCTGGAGCGGCGCGACGTGCGCTGGCGGGGGCGGCTCGCCGAGCACGTCGCCGGTCACGAGGATCCGCGGCGGCGCGTCCTCGCGGTGTTCGACCGGCTGGAGGACTGGTTCGCCGAGCCCGGCTTCCGGGGCTGCGCGTGGATCAACGCGTACGGCGAACTGGGGGCCACCTCGGAGCGCGTGGCCGGACGGGTCCGGGCGCACAAGGCGGCGTTCCGGGACTACCTGGCCTCACTGGTCGCGGACGCGGGGCTGCCCGCCTCGCTCGCCGGACCGCTGTTCCTGCTGGCCGAGGGCGCCATGGTCACGGCCGGCATCACCGGGAGCACCGCACCGGCCGCCGAGGCACGCGAGGCCGCCCGGCTGCTCCTCGGAGCCGCCTCCCAGGACACGAAGGAGTGAGTGCGCAGGCGGCGTGGAAGATTCGTACGACTCCTGATGTTGGACTGTCACGCGAACCGGCCCGGCCACGCCAGTGGACGGGCGAAGTCGAAGAGGGGACGGACGACATGCCTCTTGAGGGCGAATACGAACCCAGCCCGGAGCAGTGGGTGCGCGAGCAGGTGGAGCTGTACGAGAGCTCCGGCGGGACGAAGGGCACGACCCTGATGGACACCGGGATGCCGGTGGTGCTGCTGGCCACCCTCGGCGCCCGGAGCGGCAAGATCCGCAAGACGCCGGTGATGCGCGTCGAGCACGAGGGCCGTTACGCCGTCGTCGCCTCCCTGGGCGGCGCCCCCAAGCACCCGGTCTGGTACCACAACGTCAAGGCCAACCCCCATGTGGAGCTCCAGGACGGTCCGGACAAGCGGGACATGACGGCCCGTGAGGTCACCGGCGCGGAGAAGGACGAGTGGTGGGAGCGGGCCGTCGCCGCGTACCCGCCGTACGCCGACTACCAGAAGAAGACCGACCGCGTGATCCCGGTGTTCGTGCTCGAACCGACCGGCTGAGCGGGACGGCGTACGGCGCTCGCCCCGCCCCGGAAGTTTTTCGCGCCCGGCGTGCATGAACCGCCTCACACCGGGCACCCGCACGTCAGGCCCCGCCGCGCTCCCCCGTCGCGGCGGGGCTCTCCCGTGCCTCCTGCGCGGGCCGGTCGGTCACATCGAGGAAGATCTGGTCCGCCTCGGGGACGGTGCGGCCGATCGAGCGCTTGATCCGCACGGCCACCTCCTCCACGAGCTCGCTGTCCAGGCCCGGCACCAGATCGATCCGAGCCGCGACGAGCAGCGAGTCGATCCCGGTCTTCATGGTGAACAGCGCCTCCACGCTGTCGATCTCCGGCTGCGCCCGCAGCAGCGCCCGGATCCGGCCGCTCGCCTCGGCGTCGGCGGCCTCCCCTATCAGCTGGTCGCGGGCGTCCCGGCCCAGCCGGTAGGCGACGTACACCAGCAGGGCGCCGATCGCGAGGGACGCGGACGCCTCCCACACCACCTGCCCGGTCGCCATGTGCAGCGCCATCCCGGCGATGGCGAGCGTCACCCCGAGCACCGCCGTGCCGTCCTCGGCGACCACCGTGCGCAGCGCGGGGTCGCGCAGGCCGTCCGCGACGCCCTGCCGGCGCAGCTGGTGCAGCGCCCGCAGCAGCGAGGCACCCTCCGCGAGCAGCGCCACGCCGAGCACGACCAGGCCGGCCACATAGCCGCCCAGCCGCTCCTCGGTGCCCTTGGTGAGTGCCTCCACGCCCTGGAAGAAGGAGAAGCAGCCGCCCATGACGAAGATGCCGACGGCCGCGAGCAGCGACCAGAAGAACCGCTCCTTGCCGTAGCCGAAGGGGTGACGGCGGTCGGCGGGGCGGCGGCTGCGGCGCAGGGCGGCGAGGAGGAAGACCTCGTTGAGACTGTCGGCGACCGAATGGGCCGCCTCCGACAGCAGGGCCGGTGAACCGGCGATCAGCCCGCCGATCGTCTTGGCGGCCGCGATCACCAGATTGGCCGCCAGCGCCACCAGCACGGTGACCCGGGTCCTGCGGTCCGCCTCCCGCCCGCTGTCTTCGAGGTGGTGTGCAGTCTTCTGCTTCCCGTCCGCGTTCGATGATGTCCCGCTCACCTCCGCCGACTGCCCGGTGCCGCCGGGATCACACCGTGCGGACGGCGTGAACCGGGGAACTCGGGAACCCGTCGGCAGGACCCGCACCCGAGAGGAGCCAGGCATGCGCGGCTCAGGCGACGGCAACAGCGCCTACGGCCGGAAGACGTTCAAGCGGTCGAAGAGCCACTTCGCGGACCGGATCACCGCGGACGGCCGGGACGGCTGGCCGGTGGCGGCCGCCCGCTACCGGCTGGTGGTCAGCCGCGCCTGCCCGTGGGCGAGCCGCGCGGTGGTCTCCCGGCGGCTGCTGGGTCTGGAGGCCGCGATGTCCCTGGCGATCGCCGACCCGGTCCAGGACGACCGCAGCTGGCGCTTCACCCTCGATCCGGACGGCCGCGACCCCGTGCTCGGCATCCGCTTCCTGAGCGAGGCCTACGACCGGCGGGAGACCGGCTACCCGGGCGGGGTCAGCGTCCCCGCGATCGTCGACGTCCCCACCGGGAGGCTGGTCACCAACGACTACCAGCGGATCACCCTGGACTTCGCCACCGAGTGGACGGCCCTGCACCGGGAAGGAGCACCGGATCTGTATCCGGAGCGGCTGCGGGACGAGATCGACGAGGTGATGGCCGGGGTCTACGAGGACGTCAACAACGGGGTGTACCGGGCGGGTTTCGCCACGGGTCAGGCGGAGTACGAGGCCGCCTGCGCCGGTGTCTTCCGTCGGCTGGAGACGCTGGGCGAACGGCTGTCCCGGCAGCGCTATCTGGTCGGCGACAGCATCACCGAGGCGGACATCCGGCTGTTCACCACGCTGGTGCGGTTCGACGCCGTCTACCACGGCCACTTCAAGTGCAACCGGTGGAAGCTGGCGGAGCACCCGGTGCTGTGGGCGTACGCGCGGGACCTGTTCCAGACGCCCGGTTTCGGCGACACCGTCGACTTCGACCACATCAAACGGCACTACTACGAGGTGCACACCGGTATCAATCCGACCCGGATCGTGCCCCTCGGGCCGGACCTGTCCGGCTGGCTGACCGCGCATCACCGCGAGCAGCTGGGCGGGCGGCCGTTCGGGGACGGGACACCGCCCGGGCCGGTGCGGGCCGGCGAGGAGGTGCCGGCCGCGGGCCGGCCGTGACCAACGCGTTTCGACGCCATAGTACGAGGAGCGAGGAGATCCAGGTGGGCAAGAGCAAGAAGCGGAAGCTGCCGGCCGTGTACCAGCCGGTCGGCTGGCTGCTGGGCTGGTCGGGCGGCATGCTGGCGAGTGCGGCGTTCCGCAAGGTCTGGATGGCGCTGCGGGACGAGGAGGACGCGCCCGACGCGCTCGACCCGGACCGCGGCTGGGGCGAGATCCTGGTGGCCGCCGCGATCCAGGGCGCCATCTTCGCCGCCGTCCGCAGCGCGGTCGACCGGACCGGCGCGAAGGCCATCGCCAGGGCGACGGGAGTGTGGCCGGCCCAGAGCAAGGGCGGCCGGGACTGAGCCGCCCTGGTCCGCCCGGCCGAGGGGCCGGGCGGACCGCCTCACCCGTGCCGACGAGGACGGGGGCCGATGTGCCCTAGCCGTGCTTGGGGCCCGGAGGTGTCGAGCGGCGGAGGGTGAAGGAGTGGCCCGCCGGGTCGGTGCAGCCGCGGGACTCGGAGCGGGCGGCGGGGTCCTTCGCGTCGGTCGGGCGACCGCCGAGGGAGACCACCCGGCGTTCGGCCGCGTCGAGGTCGTCGACCACGAACTCCAGGTGCGCCTGGAGGGAGTTCTCGGGGCGCGGCCAGCTCGGCGGGGTGGCGTTCATGTCGCGGCGGAACGCCAGCCGCGTTCCGTCGGGGCTGCGGATCTCGACCCGGTTGGCGGTCGCCTCCGTCTCCTCCGCCTCCAGCAGCTCCTTGTAGAACGCGGCGAGTTCGTCGGGCTCGGCACAGTCGAGCACCAGCACGCCCGCGTTGACCAGTGGCATGTCTCCTCCGCAAGGTACGGGGCGTGGGGCGGTCCGCCCCGTGCCCTCTTCCTTGCGGTTATCCCGCCCGCGTGGATTCAGTCGGCCGCCAGCCACCGCCCGTCCCGCATCAGCTCCCGCCCATCGAGTTCGTTGGCCTCCCGCCAGGCCTGGATCCGCTGCGGCAGGACCCGGAAGTAGAGGTACGGGGTGGCGAGGCGGCGCGGGTCGAAGCCGGTCTTCCCGGCGAACAACTCGCCCTCCTCCTCGGACAGTTCGGCGGGCGGCACGACCTGAACGCGGCCCTCCACCATCACCACGTCCCGGGTGGGCCCGATGCCGAGCCGCACCACGCCGGTGGTGGCGAGGTTGCGTCCGGTGGGGCTGTCGGCGGGGGTGGCGAGCAGCAGGGTCGCGCCGTCCCAGAGGAAGGAGAGCGGGACGAGGTACGGCAGCCCGTGCTCGCCGTCGGCGGTGGCGACCCAGACGTCCACGTCCTGGTCGAGCCGGTGCAGGGTGTCCTGCTTGCGCTGCTCGGCGGTGCGCGGGGTGGGCTGAGTCATCGGCGAACGTCCTCCTTGTGAGGCGTTGTTGACGGACGGTGGTCCAGTGCGGCCGTGGGGTGTCCCGCCCGGGACCGGACTTCCCCCAGCCTAGCCGCGGCGGCGCTGAGCAGCAGGTCCAGAGCTGCCTGGTAGAGCTGCGCGGCGTGTCCGCGACGAGCTGGCGGGCCGTGGCGGCGATGTGCGGGCGGGTGTCGGCGGGCAACCGCGCATACGCTGCGCTCGCCGAGTCGAGGACACCGTAGGCGTGGTAGATCCGTACCGCCTCCGCGTCGGGGAAACCGGCGCAGCACGCCGAGGATCGTCTCGACGGCCTGGATCTCGTACGCCCGCCCGGTCACCCGGTACGAGCCCAGCACCGCCGCCCGTGGACGGTCGAGGGCACCGGCGTGCATGCGCGGGCCGAGGTCACGCAGGTCGGCGCGTCACTCGCCGCTGGGCGGCACCGCGACCGTCGTGGCCGTCACCGGCGACCGTGTCACGGCCGTAGGGCGCGAGGAGGTGCACGATCTCGCCGGGCCGCGGACCGGGAGGCGGTGGACCTCGCCGGACGGCTGCTGCTGCCCGCGTTCCAGGACGCGCACGCGCATCCGGTGCCGTCGGGGCTGGAGCTCACCCAGTGCGACCTGACGGAGGCCAAGACGGCGGCCGACACCGTCGCCGCGGTGCGCGCCTGCGCCGACGCGCACCCCGAGCGGGAGTGGATCACCGGCGGCGGCCGGCCGGTGGAGGCCGGCGGCATCTGCACGCGCTCGGCGTCACCGCCTGGCAGGACGCGCTGGTCGGGGACTTCCTCGGCATGGACGACCCGTCGCAGGCGTATCCGACGGCCGCGCGGGACGGCTCACTGACCGCGCGGGTCGTCGGCGCCCCGTGGTGGGACCGGGAGCGCGGGCGCCCGGCTCGCGACGGGCAGCGGCTGGCCGGTGAGCGGCCCGGATCCGCTCCAGGGGATTCGCATGGCGGTCAACCGGGTGGCACCGGGCGGCGGCGACACGCCGGTGTTCCTGCCCGGCGTATGTGAGATAGCGGAGACGCGTGCAGCTGCCACTTACCTCGGGGGCGCGCAAGTGTACGCAGCTCAGGAGGCCTGAGCAGTAACGGAGATCACGATCCGGTTAGGCGTAGATCATTTACGCTCTGGGCAGCCTGGTAGCGCTTTTCGATTCAACTTACGCATCGGGAAGGTGAGTTCGAGTGAGCGGACGGGCGGGCGGCCGCCCGTCCGCAGGGCGGGGAGACCTCGTGCCACGTCCCCCGAAACGTGGGTCCGGCTGTTCGGCGAGGCCATCGCGGAATGTACGGAAGCTTCTCGGACACGACCGGCCGACACGGCCGGTCGATTCGCTGCCAGGACCAGAGCTTGAAGGGAGACCGGTGTGAAATCTCGAGTCGTAGGCGGTGGGACGGAGATATCCACCAGCCTGATCCCAGGGCAGCCGGGCGACCGGCCCCGGCCGGCGGAGGCGGGGAGCGCCCTGGCCGGCCTCTTCGCGCGGCACATCAAGGCGCGCACGGACGAGTACCGAGATTGCGAGAACGCCGCTCAGCAGCGGCTGGACGCATTCGGATCCCCCCGCGCCGGCACCACGCTGCAGGTGAAGGGAGCCCTCGACTCGGCGCCGCACGCGTTCGTCCCGCCCGACGAGGAGGGCAACGCCAGGTTGAGACGGCTCGATGCCAGCCTGCGCGTGATCGAGGCAGCCTTCCCCCAGGTCGGCACCGATGTCGAGGTCTGCCGGCTGACATGCGAGATGCTGGAGGGAGCCTGGCGGAGCCGGGCGCTCACCCCGCCGCGCGAGGAGGAGCGGGAAACCGCCTGCGCCTGCCCTCTGTGCCGTCGGCTGCCCACGCCCCTCGCGCGCACACCGGCCGACTACGACTGGCGGCAGAGCGCCGGCCGTCCCCTCACCGTCAAGACCTGGCCGTACCACCGGGAACTCGACAGCGTGCTGACCGGTGGATGGGTCCTGGCCCGGCAGATGAACGACCTCGAGCGCGACCTCGGCTACCGCCACCGCTTCGAGGACGACATCCTGCTCTTCCACGAGTACAAACGCGTGATCGACACCATTGACACCACGCGGCTCACCCAACTCATCGAAGGCCGCCTGGCCGAGAGTTTCAGCACCAACACCGCACGGGCCCTGGTCTGCGGACTCTACGCGGCCCACAAGCGATCCGCGGACGAGTTCTGGCTCCGGCAGCACCACGCGGGCAGCGTCACACTCCCCCAGACCAACCCGCTCGGCCAGAGCACCTACTCACTCCTGCAGATGATGGACTGCCTGTTCTGGCACGTCTCACCCGACACCGAACTCTGGCAGGAGGAACACCTCGCCTCCCTGCTGCTGTGCCGCGTCATCGACGACATGGTCGACGTACGGGCCGACGCCCTCACCGGCGAGATCAGCAACTTCTGGCTCGCCGACATGCCCACCCACACCAAGGCCCTCTACGCCGCCTGCGCCATCGCCATGGTCAAGTACGGCTGCATGCCCGAGTCGCACACCCCGATGTGGAACACGTGGCTGATGCCCAGCACCATCGTCTGGCTGGGGCTCACGGGCCGCCACGCCCTGTGGTTCGACGGCATCACCCAGGGCCTTCCCCCGGCCCAGGACTGCCCGCTGTGCGACCTGCAGCCCAACGCGTGCACCGGCATCCTCACCCACGGCACCACCCTCACCATCGCCCCGCGGCCCAGCGCACCCGCTCTGAGCGCCCGGACCGCCGAGCTGTCCGCGCGCTGCCGAGAGCAATTCCCCGGGACATCGGCCCTCTTCGACGCCGAGCTCCACGCCTTCGAGGCGCTGCACGGCCCCTGGCACGGCAACACCGACAGCACCTGGGAGATCCTGGGCCGCACGTACATCGCCGCTGTGGAGGCCTCCAGGGGCACACCGTCCACGGCCCGCGCTCGTGATGTCCAACAGGATTCCGGCGCAGTCGGATCCGAGTTCTTCCACGCGCTGCACGACCCTCAGACGGGGAGGGAGGACACCGCACTGCTCGCCTACATGTTCGGCTGCGCCCACCCGCATTTCCTCTGGAACGCCACGGGATACCGTCCCACGGACCTCGCGGGCGACTGGCTCGACGGCTGACGCCTCGATCCTGTTCCGGGAACGCAGATGACGCCGCCGCCCGGCCGGGTGATCCCGCCGGGCAGCGGCGTCCGGGGCCTGCCTAGACCTGGAACTCGACCGGCAGGCTGTCCAGCAGGGACATCCAGGTGGACGCGGTCGAGCTGAGCTCCTCCGGCGGCACGGCCAGGCGCAGGCCCGGCAGACGGTGCAGCAGGACGTCCACCGCGACCTCGATGATGGACATCCCGATGTTCTGCCCGGGGCACTCGTGCGGGCCTGCGCCGAACGCCAGGTGCGCCTGGTTGCCGTGCACCGAGACATCCGGGTCGGGACGGACCTCGGGGTCGAGGTTGCCCGGGGCGAGACCGAGCACGAGCAGATCGCCCTCCTCGATGCGGTGCCCGCCCAGTTCGACATCGCTGGCGGCGAAGCGCCCCGGCAGGACGGCCAGCGGCGGAGAGTTCCACATGGCCTCCTCCACCACCGCCGAGATGTTCAGCTGACCGCTGATCAGCCCGGAGAGCCGGGCGGGGTCGGTCAGGACCAGCTCCAGCACCCGGGCCAGCAGGCTGGTCGTGACGTGCGCGGCGATCAGCACCACGCGCAGGTGGGCCACGACCTCGTCGTGGTCGAGCGCCGCGTGATGCTCCAGCAGGCCGGTGGCAAGGTCGGAGCCGGGTTCGGACCGCCTGCGCTCGGCGAGTTCACCGAAGATCTCCCTGATCACGCCGTCGTGCACGACGGCGTCCTCGCCGCCCTTCATCACCGTGGCGCAGGACTCGACCAGGCGACGCCCCTCCGCCTCGGCGAGCCCCAGAAGGCGGGCGACCACGAGCATCGGCAGCAAGTCGGCGTAGTCCGCCACCAGATCGGCGCGGCCGGAGTCCGCGAACGCGTCGATCTGCTTGTTGGCGAAGTGCGTGGCGTGGCGCCGGACACCGCGGTCGGCGGCGGACTGCAGCCCGTCGCTGACGGCACCGCGCAGCCGGCGGTGCGCCTCGCCGTCCTGGGACACGCAGTCGGGGCGCCAGGCGAGCATCGGAACCAGCGGAGAATTCTCCGCGACCCGGCCCTCCCGCCAGTCCCGCCAGATCCGCGCGTCCCGGGGGAAGCTGAGGGGGTTGTCGAGCACTCGACGGCTGTCCCGGTAGCCAAGTACCAGCCAGGCGGGGATGTCGCCCTCCAGCAGCACCGGCGCGACGGAGCCGTGCTCCTTGCGCAGCCGCTCGTAGATGCCGCGCGGGTCGGTCGCCGCCTCCGGCCCGTACAGCCGGGTGCGCTCGGTGTCATGGCCGAAGGGGCAACCGCGCGGTGTACCGGGATCGTTTAAGGGCTGGGCGTTCATCGGGACTCCCGTGCGACGGCTGAACGTTCCTTCAGGTGGCGTATGAGCGTGACCAGGACGTCACGGCTGGAAGCCCGGTCGCGGGCGTCGCAGGCCACGATCGGGATGTGCGGGGAGATGTCGAGGGCGTCCCTGATCTCCTCCACGGGGAACTCCCTGGAGTCGGGGAAGACGTTCAGGGCGACGACGAAGGGCACGTCCTGCCGCTCCATCTCCTCGATCGCCCGGAAGCTGGAGGCGAGCCGCCGGGTGTCGACCAGGACGACCGCGCCGAGCGCGCCCTTGAACAGCCCGTTCCACAGGAACCAGAACCGCTCCTGTCCGGGGGTGCCGAACAGGTACAGCATCAGGCTGTCGTTGAGGCTGATCTTGCCGAAGTCCAGGCTGACGGTGGTCTCCGTCTTCTCGGCGACGCCGATGAGGTGATCGACGTCGGCACTGGCCTGGGTCAGCGTCTCCTCGGTGGTGAGCGGCTTGATGTCGCTGACCGACCGGACCAAGGTGGTCTTCCCGGTGCCGAACCCGCCGGCGATCATCACCTTCACCGAGCGGGTGTCCCCCGACGCCGGGGCGCCGGGCCGGTCAAAGCCTTTCAAGTCCACTGAGTACCTCCTCCAGGAGCGCGATGTCGGGCCCGCGACCGGCGTCGTGCGCCGGGATGGGATCACGGGCTTCGACGTGGCCTTCCTGCAACAGGTCGGCCAGCAGCACCGCGAGAATGTTGAAGGGCAGCCCCAGATGGGCGCCGAGCTCGGCCACCGACAGCGGATCGCGGCAGCGCCGCAGGATGTCCGCGTACTCGTGCTGCATGCCCGGCGCCGGGGCGGCGCGGGAGACGATGAGGGTCGCCACGTCGAGGCTCGACGCCGAACCGCCCGGTCCGCTACGCCCCTTGGTGAGGACGTAGTAACGCTCGAGACCGGACGGGTCGGTCGGCCGGCGGGGAGCACTCATCCAGAGTGCTCCTCCAGGCGCGGAGTGGTGCCGAGGAGTTCACCCATCCTGCGGGCGAGGTCCCTCATCTGATGGCCCAGCAGGCCCTGGTCGAGGCCTTCGCGGGCGAGCACGCCGAGATACGTCTCGACGCCCGCGCGGACGACGAAGAGGTGACCGCCGTCGACCTCGATCATCGCCAGCCGCAGGTTCCCCGCGTACTTGGGGAACTGCTCGGCGACCGGCTGGGCGAGGGCCTGGAGGCCGGCCACCACGGCCGCGAAGCGGTCCACGTCGTCCGGGTCCTCGGCGCCGAAGGAGGTGATGGCCTTGCCGTCGCTGGAGGCCACGAGGGCGAAGCGGATCTCCGGGATGCTCTCCACCAGATCGCGGAGCGCCCAGCTCACGTCGGTTCCCTGTTGCGTCATGTGGACTAGTCGCTCTCTTCAGTGCGGTGCTCGGCGGACTCGCGTCCGGCGGTGGTTGCGCGGTCGGTGGCCGGGCCGGAGTCCTCTCCGGGCAGGCGTCCGGCGGAGGCGAAGGCGGCCAGGCCGGCGAAGGAGGCGTCCGGCGGGACGGCGGGGACGGCGGTGTCCTCACCGGCCGGACCGGTGCGCTCGGCCGGCTGGTGCCGGGCCGGCTCGCTGCGCCTGCTGCGGCGCCGGGGCAGTCCGCCGGGCGTGGTCTCGTCGGCGTCGGCGGGTTCCGCCGGGGCCTGGGCGGGCACCGTGACCGGCGCGGCTGCGGGGGCGGCGGCCGCGGCGGGGACGGCGGGGGTTGCCGCGGGCAGCGGGCTGAAGTACTTGTGCGGGACCACGATCACCACCGAGGTGCCGAGCCAGGGCGAGTCGGCGAAGGTGACCCGGATGCCGTAGCGGCGGGCGAGGGCGCCGACGACCCGCAGGCCGATGTTGGCGTCCTCCGAGATGCCGCCGAGGCCGGGCCCGGACGCGGTGCCGGCGAGGGCGTGCTCGGCCTCGCGCTTCTTCTCGTCGCTCAGGCCCTTGCCGGAGTCCTGGATCTCGATGCCGACGCCGTTCGGCACCTCCTTGCCGGAGACGATCACGGGCTCGGTGGGCGGCGAGTAGCGGGTGGCGTTGTCCAGGAGGTGCGCGAAGATCAGCGTGAGGTGGTCCACCAGACCGCCGTCCACGCCGAGTTCGGGCAGATGGCGTACGTCGACGCGGTGGAACTCCTTGATCCGGCCGATGCCGCCGCGGACCACGCTGAGCAGGCGCTGCGGCTCCTGCCACTGCCGTCCCGGGCGGTCCGACCCGCCGAGCACGCCGATGCTGGCGGCGAGACAGTCGGCGGGGCCGATCGCCTGGTCCAGCTCCATCAGGCCGCGCGCGACGGCCGGGAGACGGCCGTGCTCGCCCTGCAGTTCGTGCAGCCTGCCGCGCAGCTTGCTGGTGAGGACGTGGATCCGGTTGCCGATGCCGACGACGGCCTGCTCGGCGGAGGTGGAGCGGTTGAACTCCTCCTCGACGCTGATCAGCGCGGTGCGCAATACCTTGCGAAGGTCGGCCTGGAGTTCGACCGCGACCTTGGCGGACCGGTCCACCGAGGGCAGCAGGTCGTCGATGGCGTCACCGGCGCGCAGCCGGTTCAGCGCCTCGGGAAGCTGCTTGTCGGCGAGGTGGGACACTGCGGCCTGCTGGTGGGCGAGTTGCTCCTGCCACAGGCCGGTCTGCTCGGCGAGCCGCGCCTCGTAGCCCTCGGCCTGTTCGGCGAGTCGCACCTCGTAGGCCTCGGACTGCTCGGCGAGTCGCGCCTCATAGGCCCGCGACTGGTCGGTGAGCAGTTCCTCCTGGGCGGCGCGGTCGGCGGCGTGCTTGCGTTCCAGCCCGGCCATGTGCTGCTGCCACTGCTGGGAGTGCTCGGCCTGGGCGGCGCGGAACCCGCTCTCCGCACGGCGCAGCTGGGTCTGGGTGCGAATGAGCAGGCGCACACAGACCGAGCCGGCCGCCGTCGCCGCGGCGCCGGCGACGGCCGCGGTTATTCGCTCCGAGCTCATGAAAGTGGCGGCAACCGTCCCGCCCCCTAAGGCCAGTGGCATCAGCCACCAGCTGTACCAGGCGACAGGGGGCCGCGCCGCCGGCGGCGGAGTGGCGAGTTCCATCTGCATCCTTCGAAAACAACACGATCGATCAGGTGGGTGTGCATGGGGGACCGCACTCATGAGTACGCACCACGAGCCGACCGTTCGCGATCGCGTCAACTCGCAGCGCTGGATGGGAGCTTATCTGGTTTCAATGCGAAAGGATCAACCTCACCACCGGTACGGAGGTGAGGGTTCCGTCACTCTCCGGGGTCAGCGGCACCCCATTCCGTCCGCAACCCTGGGCCAGGACTCGACACCGTCGGGGGTGCGCACGTAGATCCTTGCGGGGTCGTCCGTCACCCAAAGTTCACGATCGTCACGGCGGAACCCGGTGTCGCGGGCGTCGGCGGGCATACGGACGTCGCCGTCGTACGCGCCGGTGAGCATCCCATCGGGCAGGACGCCCTCGGGATCGCGGGCGTAGCCGCCGTCGTGGCCGCCGCTGCCCATCTCCAGGAAGTGGGCGGCCTGCCAGTCGCAGTGGGCCGGGCCCTTCGAGGAGCTCACTTCGGTGATCGGGACGCGATTGCCGTGCACATCTGTCCAGATCTCGTACCACTGGGTGTCGGTGAAGCTCGCCGGCAGCTCCGCCGGGTCGCAGGAGGCGGAGGTCTCCGGTCCCCAGCCCGGTGCGTTCTCGCGGTCCTTGGCGACGACGACCGCGACCTTCGTGCGTCCCTCGACGTCGTACGAGAACAGCACACGGTCGCGCTCCTCGCGTTCCACGCGGTAGCCGGAGCGCGGTACGCCGGGCTGCTCCATGTCGAAGTAGGCGGCCAGCCCCTCCTCGGGCGTGTCACCGCCGTCCCCCTCGCTCCACGCCTCGCCCGCGCCACCGGAGTAGATCTCCCCGTCGCACTCCAGCGCCCGCCCCGCCGCACCCGACTCGATCCGGGTCGCCCGCGGGCCGTCCTGGGCGAGGTCCGGGGCCGGCACGTGCAGCGGTCCGCGGTACGGCGTGGCGGGCGGCGTGCCCTCGACCAGGATGTCCGCGTCACCGCCGCCGACGCACCCGCCGACCGCCGCGATCGTGAACACCGCGCCCGCCCAGAACCTGTTACGCATCCGCCGCCCCGCTCTCTGTTCACCGCCGTGCGTTGCCGCTCCTGAGACGGGGTGAGGGGACGGAACGTTCGCCTCGGGGCGTCGGGCGGCTCTGTCCGGGTCAGCGGGTCGCGCGGAACGTCCGGCGGTAGGTCTGGGGTGAGACGCCGATCGCCGCGTTCAGGTGCTGGCGCAGGGAGGCGCCGGTGGCGAAGCCGACCCGGGCCGCGATCTGGTCGACCGTCAGGTCGCTGGCCTCCAGCAGCTGGCGGGCCTGGGCGACGCGCTGCTGGACGATCCAGCGGCCGGGGCTGAGGCCCACCTCGTCGTGGAAGCGGCGGGCGAAGGTACGCAGGCTCATCCGGGCGTGCGCGGCGAGTTCGGAGAGGGTCAGCGGCTGGTCGAGGTGCTGCAGGGCCCAGGCCCGGGTGGCGGCGGTGGCGGCGGCCCCGGTCTCGGGGACGGGCCGCTCGATGTACTGCGCCTGGCCGCCGTCCCGGAACGGCGGCACGACACAGCGCCGGGCGACGGTGTTGGCGAGGTGGCTGCCGTGGTCCTTGCGGATCAGATGCAGGCAGACGTCGACGCCGGAGGCGGCCCCGGCCGAGGTGAGGAACGGGTGGTCGTCGACGAAGAGCACGTCGGGGTCCAGGTCGATGTGCGGGTACCTGCTGCGGAAGAGGTCGGCCACCTGCCAGTGGGTGGTGGCCCTGCGCCCGTCCAGCAGCCCGGCCGCGGCGAGCACGAACGCGCCGGTGCAGATGGACACCACCCGGGTGCCGGGCCGGATGCGGGCGAGCGCGGCCCGTACGTCGTCGGGCAGCTCGGCGGTCACGGCGGACGGCGCGACGGGGGCGACGACCACCGTGCCGGCGGTCTCCAGGGCCTCGGGACCGTGCTGCACGCCGATGGTGAAGTCGGCGTTGCTGCGCACCGGCCGGCCGTCGACGGTGCAGGTCAGCACCTCGTACCGGCCGTCGGCGGCGCCGAGGACACGGCTGGGGATGCCCAGCTCGAAGGGATAGACGCCGTCGAGCGCCAGGACCACGACCCGTTCGGTCCGCCGTTCACCACGCATGGCACGATCCTATCGAAGAGTGGCAATCATGCCATTGTCCGGGCGGGCGGAGCCCGGCAGGCTGGTTCACCATGAACGATGTGAACACGATGCGAGCCATCAGCCAGGACGTCCTCGGCGGTCCCGAGGTCCTGAAGGTCGTCGAGCGGGAACGGCCCGCCCCCCGGCCCAACGAGGTACTGGTACGGGTCCGGGCGGCCGGCGTCAATCCGACCGACTGGAAGCACCGCGCCACCGGCGGTTTCCTGGGCGAGCCGCCCTTCGTCCTGGGCTGGGACGTCTCCGGCGAGGTGGTGGAGACCGGCATCGGGGTGGCCGCCTTCCGGCCCGGCGACGAGGTCTTCGGCATGCTGCCGTACCCGTTCGGCCACGGCTCGCACGCCGAGTACGTCACCGTCCCGGCCCGCGCCCTGGCGCCGAAGCCGGCCGGGATCGACCACACCCAGGCGGGCGCGCTGCCGCTGGTCTCGCTGACCGCGTGGCAGGCGCTGGTGGAGACGGCGGACCTGCGGTCCGGGCAGCGGGTGCTGATCCACGCGGCGGCCGGCGGGGTCGGGCACGTGGCCGTGCAGATCGCCAAGGCGCGCGGCGCGTACGTGATCGGCACGGCGAGCGCCGGCAAGCACGACTTCCTGCGGGAGCTGGGCGCGGACGAGGTGATCGACTACCGGGAGACGGACTTCGCCGAGGCGGTCAAGGACGTCGACGTCGTCCTGGACACGATCGGCGGCGACACGTCCGTGCGCTCGCTGCGGGTCCTGCGTCCGGGCGGGCTGGTGGTCTCGATCCTCCCGGTCGGGTCGGACGACTTCTACGAGGAGGCCGACCGGCTCGGAGTGCGGGCGCTGCGGATGCTGGTGGACGCCGACCGCACGGGCATGCGCGCGATCGCCGAACTGGTCGAGGCGGGGCAGCTGCGCGCCACGATCGCGGGCACGTTCCCGCTGGCCGAGGCGGCCGAGGCGCACCGGCTCGGCGACACCGGCCGGACCACCGGGAAGCTGGTGCTGCTGATGGACTGAGGCGGTGCCGTCGGCCGCGTCGTCGGCGTCGTCAGCGGCCATGTCGCGCCACTTCGCTCACGACACGAAAAAACTCGGTCGCAATTCACAGACATATGTCAATCGAACATGCTGAAATTCAGTCCGCGAGGGTAACTTGCAGGGCAGGGCGCGCAGTTGTGCGCCGACTCGGGGCTGGTTGGAGGCGATGTCGTCGTGCAGCAGGAGCCTGCACCGCTCTCCCGGTATGTGCGCGTCCTCCAGGACCGTGGCCACACGGTCCTGGAGTTCCGCGGGGAGATCGACATCGTCGCGGCCGAGGAGATCGCCCCGCACCTGGACGACGCGACCGCGTCGCCCACCCCGCGGATCGTGATCGACCTCGGCCCGGTCGAGTTCTTCGACGCGTCCGGGCTGCGCCTGCTGTACCGGGCCCGCAGCCGGGTGCTCTCCCGCGGTGGACGGCTGTCCCTGGTCTGCGCCCACCCGCAGACCCTGCGGGTGCTGCGCACCGCGGGGCTGTTACGGCTGCTGCCCGCACAGCCGACCCGGGACGCCGCCCTCGACCGTCCCGAAAGCCCCGCCCGCTGAACCCGTTCACTCGCTGAACCGCGTCAGCCGCCCCGCACCCACGGTCCGGCCGCCCTCGTCACCACGAACAGGGCGCAGACCGCCGGTGCGCTCTCGCGCGCCCCGGCAAGGAGCGTAGATGGCCGACTGACCGGTCTGGGACGGCAACTGAGGGGCATTCGAACGGGTGGAGGAAGGTGGTGCGTCACCATGGCGACTTCCCTCGGTCGGATACCGGGCTGGGCGAAGGCCCTGGCCGCCGTCGTGCTGGTGCTCGTGGTGCTGCTGGCCGGGCTGCGGCTCAGCGTGCTCCCGGGACTCAGGGACGTGTTCGGCACCGAGACCCACGACCGCTCCGGTCCGGCGCTGCTCCGGTCGGTCCGGGACATCAGCCGCTACGAGGCGGCGTCCGGCAACTTCCAGGTGGTGGTGGACCTGGAGAAGGACGCCAAGTACCTGCCGGACGCGGTGCGCGGCACCCGCACCCTCTACGTGGGCGCGGGCACCGTCGACGCGTACGTCGACCTCGGCAAGCTCGGCGAGGACGACGTGACGGTGAACGAGGACCGGACGTCGGCCACGCTGCGGCTGCCGCACGCGGCGCTCGGCACGCCGGCCCTCGACCCCGAGCGCTCCTACGCCGTCTCCAAGCAGCGCGGGCTCCTCGACCGGCTCGGCGACCTGTTCTCCGACAACCCGAACGGCGAACAGGCCGTGCAGCGGCTCGCGGTGCGGCACATCGGCGAGGCGGCGAGGGAGAGCGGACTGACCGCGCGGGCCGAGAAGAACACCACGGACATGCTCGAGGGACTGCTGGGTTCCCTCGGCTTCAAGGAGGTGCGGGTGCGCTACGGCAACGGCTGAGCGGACCCCGCATCGAAGGACTTGCCGGTGGTAACCGGCTTGCCCCGTACGGCAGTTGAAGACTGGAGGACGGCATGGTACCGGGCGCCCTGCGCTCCCTGTTACCGTCGCGGCCGCGACCCGAGGAGGACAGCGGGCGCAAGCCCGCGCCCCGGCGGTTGCTCGCCGCCGGCGGCCGCGCGCTGGCGATGGTGTGCGCGTTCGTGATGATGGTGGCGTTCGCGGTGGTGCTGGCCCGGCTCACGCTGGAGCCCTCCCCCGCCTCCGAGGCGCTGACGCACAGCAACCTGCGTCCGGGCCGCTCCTTGCGGGCCTATCTGGACCAGCCCGCGCTGCGCGACGCGGTCAAGCAGGTCGGCGGCAATCTGCTGCTCGGCGTCCCCTTCGGCGTCCTCGTGCCGGTGCTCGCGCCCCGGGCGCGCGGCATCGTGCGGGTGCTGCTGCTCACCGCGTTCGTGATGCTGCTGGTGGAGCTGGCCCAGGGCTCGATGGTGACGGGGCGCGCCTTCGACATCGACGACGTCATCCTCAACACGACGGGCGCGCTGGCGGGCTATCTGCTGCTGGGACGGCGGCTGGGACGCGCGGTGCACGCACGTGGCCGGCACGATCGACGAGACACCCCCTAGTGCGGCGTCCAGGTGAACTTGTCGCCGCCCACCCAGCGCACCACGTCCGGGTCGTCCAGGTCGTGCACCGTGATGCCGAAGGCGGCGGCGGTCCTCAGGACGTCGGTGACGGTCCTGGCCTGACCGACCACTTCGCCGTCGATCTCCATGATGCGGAACGGCGGGCTGCCCGGCTGTACACCGAGCACCATGATCCGCGGGTGGGACATATGCGGGCTCGCGACTTCGGTCATGCCATAAAGCGTAGGACGGTTCCGGCCATCGGCATCCGGACGCGTCACGCGGTCAGCAGCTCCAGGACGGCCGCCTCGACGGCTCCCTGGGTCGCGGGCCGGCCGAAGTCGCCGTGCTCGCCGAGCCGGCTGAGCGTGGGCGCGATCGTACGCCCCTGCTCGAACAATTCGAACACGCGTGGGTCGATGTACGAGGACCGGCACACCGCCGGCGTGTTGCCCAGGTAGTGGCTGACCTCGCGGACGGCCCGCGCCGTCTGGCGGCGGCGGGACGCCGGGGTGCCGCGGCCGCCCTCGGCGGTGACGGCCACCGCGACGGCGGCCGGCACGGTGGCGTGCCAGGTGCGGAAGTCTTGGCGGTGATCTCGGTGCCGGACAGCCGGCGCAGGGCCTCCTCGTTCAGGTCGTCGCCGTGCAGGTCGTGCCAGGCCCCCGCTCCCAGAAGGCGAGCAGCCGCTGCCCGCCGCGCACCGGGCGGCGCAGCAGGGCGCAGACCACCGCGTGCGCCTGGTCGTCCACCAGCGCCCGCACCGTGTCCACGCCGCCCTTGGCCGGACAGCTGAACGCGATCTCGCCCCGGCCGCAGCGCACGTGCTCGCGGCGCATCGTCGTCAGGCCGTAGGTCTCGCTCTCGCGGGTGTGCCGGTCGCTGCCGATGCGGAAGAACCCGAGGTCGAGCAGGCGTACCGCGCAGGCGGTGACCCGTTCCCGGCTCAGGCCCCGGCCGGACAGGTCGGCGGTGACGCGGGTGCGCAGGCCGGGCAGGGCGGCGGCGACCTCGCGGACGTGCTCGTGCTTGGCCCTCTCCTGCCGGGCCCGGAACTCCGCGTGGTACAGGTACTGCCGGCGTCCGGCGTCGTCCGTGCCGACGGCCTGGAGGTGGCCGTCGGGCCAGGGGCAGATCCACACCTCCCGCCAGGCCGGCGGGACGGTCAGGGCGTGGACGCGGACCAGCCGTTCGGGGTCGGTGAGCGGGTCGCCGTGCTGGTCGAGGTAGTGGAAGCCGCGGCCGTGGCGGACCCGGGTGAGGCCGGGGCGGTCCCAGGAACTGCAGCACAGGCGCACGGTCTCAGGGGCGCCGCCAGTCGTCGCCGGTCAGGTGCGAGCCGGCCTGCGGGCCCATCCGGAGCATGCCGCCGTCGACGGTCCACGAGGCGCCGGTGACGTACGAGGCGTCGGGGCCGGCGAGGAAGGCGATCACGGCGGCCACCTCGCGGGCGTCGCCGGGCCTGCCCAGCGGGACGCCGGGGCGGCGTTCTTCGGTCACGTCGGTGTCCTCCTGGCCGGTCATGGGCGTGGCGATCTCGCCGGGGGCGACGGCGTTGACGGTGATGCCGTGCTCGGCGAGCTCCAGGGCCATGACCTGGGTGAGCAGTCCGAGTCCGCCCTTGGCCGCGCAGTAGGGGGCGGCGCCCACCCGCGGCTGGTGCTCGTGCACGGAGGTCACGTTGACGATCCGGCCCCCGTCGCCCTGCCGGATCATGTGCCGGGCCGCCCGCTGCCCGCACAGGAAGGGGCCGACGAGGTCGATGTCGAGGACCTCGCGGACGGTGGACAGCTCCAGGTCCAGGTACGGGGTGGCGGTGCCCGTGCCGGCGTTGTTCACCAGGACGTCGAGGCGGCCCAGCCGGTCGGCGAGCTCGTCGACGGCGTCCGCGGCGTCGGGCAGCCGGGTGAGGTCCATGTGCGCCACCTCGGCCCGCTGCCCGTGGGCGCGGACCTCCTCGGCGGTCTCCTCGGCGCCCTTCAGGTCGTGGTGCCAGGTGACGCCGACGTCCAGGCCCGCGCGGGCCAGCCGTACGGCGGTGGCCCGGCCGATGCCGGAGTCGGCGCCGGTGATGACGGCGCTCTTGGGGTGCCGTGCGGTGGGGACGGACATCGCGGCCTCCTCCGGTCGGGGACGTCGGCGTCCTGCGGTTGTCGGCAGTACCCGGGCAGGCAGGGGGCAAACCGCCTGCTCCGTGGTGCGGGGCGGCGGGGCCTGGGGAACTCTGGAGGCCTGGACGAGGAGGTGACCATGGACCCCGTCGAGGCCCTGGACCGGATCGCGTTCCTGCTGGAGCGGTCGCTGGCGCCGACGTACCGGGTGCGTGCCTTCCGTACGGCGGGCAGGGTGCTGGCGGCGCTGCCCGCGGAGGAGGTGCGGCAGCGGGCCGAGGCCGGGTCGCTGGAGTCGCTGAAGGGCGTCGGCCCGAAGACCGCCCAGGTGGTGCGGGAGGCGCTGGCCGGGCAGGTGCCGGGGTATCTGGAGCAGCTGGAGAGCGAGGCCATGGCCCCGGCGCGGCCGCGTGGCGGGGCGGAGCTGCGGGCGCTGCTGCGCGGGGACTGCCATGTGCACTCCGACTGGTCGGACGGCGGCAGCCCGATCGAGGAGATGGGGCGGGCCGCGATCGGGCTGGGGCACGACTGGGTGGCCCTCACCGACCACTCCCCGCGGCTGACGGTGGCGCGGGGCCTGTCCGCCGAGCGGCTGCGGGAGCAGCTGGACGTGGTGGCCGCGCTGAACGAGACGTGGGCGCCGTTCCGGCTGCTGACCGGGATCGAGTGCGACATCCTCGAGGACGGCTCGCTGGACCAGGAGCCGGAGCTGCTGGAGCGGCTGGACGTCGTGGTGGTGTCGGTGCACTCCAAGCTGCGCATGGACGCCCGGTCGATGACCCGCCGGATGGTGACCGCCGTACGCGATCCGCACGCGGATGTGCTGGGGCACTGTACGGGGCGGCTGGTGACCGGGCGGGGGCGGCCGGAGTCGGAGTTCGACGCGGACGCGGTGTTCACGGCGTGCGCGGAGGCGGGCACGGCGGTGGAGATCAACAGCCGCCCGGAGCGCCTGGACCCGCCGCGCCGGCTGCTGCGCCGGGCCGTGGCGGCGGGCGTGCTGTTCTCCATCGACACCGACGCGCACGCGCCGGGCCAGCTGGACTGGCAGATCAACGGGTGTGAGCGCGCGGAGGAGTGCGGGGTGCCGCCCGAGCGGGTGGTGACCGGCTGGTCGGTGGAGGAGCTGCTGGCGTGGACCCGGGAGGGGCGGGTTCCGGCGGCCTGAGTTCGGTGACTCGTTGCTCGAAGAGCGGAAGGGAACGCGGATCATGGAACGTGCGGCGGTGTTCGATGTCGACGGGACGCTCGTCGACACCAATCACCTCCATGTCACGGCCTGGTGGGAGGCTTTCCGCCAGGCGGGGCACCAGGTGCCGATGCATGCCGTGCACCGCGCGGTGGGACTGCCCTCGGGCGACCTGATCGAGCGGCTGCTGGGCGAGGACCGGGACAAGGAGCGGGACGGTGATCTGAGCACCGCCCACAAGGCGTTGTACGGGCAGTTCTTCGACCGGCTGCCCGCGCTGCGGGACGCCGGCAATCTGCTGCGGCGGCTGCACGGCGACGGCTGGAAGGTCGTCCTCGCCACCTCGGCGAGCGGCCCGGAGCTGTCCGCGCTGCGCCGCGCCCTCGACGCGGACGACGCCATCACCGCGACGGCGAGCGCGGAGGACGTCGAGGCGGGCAAGCCCTCCCCCGAGCCGGTCGAGCAGGCGCTGGAGCTGGCCGGGGTGCCGGCCGGCCGGGCGGTGTTCGTGGGCGACACGGTGTGGGACATGAAGGCCGGCAGCCGGGCCGGGGTGCGGTGCGTGGGCGTGCTGTGCGGCGGCATCCCGCGGGCCGACCTGGAGCGGGCCGGCGCGGACGCGGTGTACGTCGATCCCGCGCATCTGCTGGCGTCCCTGGCGGACAGTCCCCTGGCGGCACTGACGTGACGCACGTCACCGCCGGGGACGGCGGATGCCGGAACATACCGAAGTGGTTGCCCGTTGAACCGTCCGTGGGTGCGGATGGGACAGTGTCCCCGGGCCTCACCTTTTGCCCACAGGGACGATCGTTCGGCTGAAGCCCTGTGGAGCGTCTCGCCGAGAGGCGACCGCCATCCGCGCCCACCACCTGCCGCCCCGACCGTGATTCCCCCGTCCGGTCGGGGCTTTTTTCCTGTTCTCGTACGGGTACTCGGCCCTCCCGCGGAGCAACCGGCCGAGAGGAGCCGACAGTGAGCAGCACAGCGGGCAGCAGGGTCGTGGTGACGGGCGCCACCGGCAACGTCGGCACCAGCGTGGTGCGCCTCCTGTCGGAGGATCCGATGGTCGGCTCGGTGCGGGGGCTGGCCCGCCGGACACCGCAGTGGGCGCCGGAGAAGACGGAGTGGTCGGCGGTCGATCTGTCCTCGGACCGGGCCGACCTGGTGAGCGAGTTCCGCGGCGCGGACGCCGTCATCCATCTGGCCTGGGCGTTCCAGCCGACGCACGATCCGGCGCGGACCTGGCGGACGAACGTGCTCGGCGGCATCCGGGTCTTCGACGCGGTGGCCGCGGCCGGGGTGCGGACGCTGGTGCACGCCTCCTCGGTCGGCACCTACTCGCCGGGCCCCAAGGACCACACGGTGGACGAGTCCTGGCCGACGCACGGCTGGCCGGACGCCGCCTACTGCCGGGAGAAGGCCTATCTGGAGCGGACCCTGGACACCTTCGAGCGGGACCATCCGGACACCCGGGTGGTGCGGATGCGCCCGGCGTTCCTGTTCAAGCGGGAGTCGGCGAGCGAGCAGCGCCGGATCTTCGGCGGCCGGTTCCTGCCGGGGCCGCTGGCGCGTCCCGAGCTGCTGCCGTTCCTGCCGGACATCCCCGGACTGCGGGTGCAGGCGCTGCACACCGACGACGCCGCCGAGGCGTACCGGCTGGCCCTCTGGTCGGACGTCCGGGGCGCGTTCAACCTCGCCGCGGACCCGCCCGTGGACGCCGAGCTGCTGGGCGGGATGCTGAACACCCGGCCGGTGCGGATGCCGCGCACCGCGGCGCGTTCGGCGATCGCCGCCGCGTGGGGCCTGCGGCTGCTGCCCGCGTCCCCGCACCTGTTCGACGCGGTCCTCAGGCTGCCGCTGATGGACTGCTCCCGCGCGCATGCCGAGCTCGGCTGGCAGCCGACCCGTACGGCCACCGAGGTGCTGGAGGAGTTCCTGCAGGGCCTCCAGCAGGGGGCGGGGGCGGACACCGAACCGCTGCGCGGGCGCAAGGTCGGGTGAGCCGCCCGGCCCCCGTTCAGGCGGGCGACTCCTCCGGCCCCGGATGCTCGGAGTGCACGGTGTCGGCGCGCTGGTCGCCTCGCCGGCCGGTGCCCGCCTCGTCGGTGTCCGGGACGTCCGCGGACGCGGCGTCGTCCTCGGTGCGGTGCGTGCTCTCCGGTCCGGACGGCCCCATGGGCACGTCCCACGGGTCCTCTTCCTCGCTCACCTGCTGGTCGGGCAGGTCCCGGCCCACGGGCTCGGTGCCCCGGCCCGGCTCTTCGTCCCGGCGCTCGTCCACGACGTACTCCTCTCGGCTCGGGCTTCTCGAGCGCCACGCGAGTACCCGCCCGGCACTCGCCGGAATCCCCGCTCAGCGCGGTGCCCGCTCCTCCAGCACCGCGCGCCAGGCCGGGGCGGGGCCCTGCGGGGCGGGCTCGGGGCGGCGGCCGCCGCGGGCGAAGAAGTCGGCGAGCGGCAGGATCGCGGCGCCGACGGTGACCGCGTCCGGCCCGAGCCGTCCCAGGTCGATCGTGACCTGCTCGGCCGGGTGGCGCAGGGCGTACGCCTTGGCGTGCGCGCGTACGGCGGGCAGGAACCCGGCGCCGAGCTGGAGCCCGGCCCAGCCGCCGATCAGGATCCGCTCGGGCTGGAAGAGGTTGATCAGGTCGGACAGGCCCGCCCCCAGGTACTCGGCGGTCTCCTCCAGCACGGCGAGCGCGGCGGCGTCGGCCGTGCCGCCGTCGGCCGGGTAGGCGGCGGCGAGCATCGCGCTCAGCGAGGTCTCCTCGTCGGTGCCCTCGGGCGGCCGGCCGCCCTCCTCGCGCCAGCGCTCCAGCAGCGACTCGGCGCCTGCGTAGGCCTCCAGGCAGCCGAGCGCGCCGCAGCGGCAGCGGCGGCCCCGGACCCGTACGGTCAGATGCCCCCACTCGACGGCCCGCCCGTGCTCCACCTCGGGGGTGACCAGGCAGGCGCCGACGCCGGAGCCGAACAGCACCACGACCGCGTTGCGGGCGCCGCGTCCGCCGCCGAACCACATCTCGGCCTGGCCGAGGGTGCGGGCGCCGTTGTCGATGAACCAGCGGACGGTGTCGGGGAGCCCGGAGCCGGTGCGGAGCAGTTCCTCCAGCGGGACGGCGTCCCAGCCGATCGTCTGGCCGTGCACCACGGCGCCGCGCTCCGGGGTGCGCTCGACGATGCCGGGGACGCCTATGCCGACGCCGAGCAGCCGCTCGGGGTCGACGCCGGCGCTCTCGGTGACCTCGGCGACGCCGTCGCGGATGTGGCCGACGATCACGTCGACGTCGTAGCGCCGCTGGCCCAGGGGGCGTTCGGCGCGAGCGAGTTCGGTGAGGGCCAGGTCGAACAGCTCGATCCGCACCCGGGTCTCGCCGACGTCGACGCCGATCATGTGGGCGCTGCCGGGGGCCACGCGCAGCAGGGTGCGGGGCCGGCCGCCGTCGGAGTCGACGCTGCCGGCCTCCTCGACCAGGCCGTCCGCGACGAGGTCGGCGACCACGTTGCTGACCGAACCGGAACTGAGTCCCGTCGCCGGGCCCAGCTCGAAGCGACTGAGCGGCCCGTCGAAGTAGAGCCGTTGCAGCACCGCCGTCCGGTTGGCCCGCCTGAGGTCGCGTACCGTCCGCCCGTTCCGCTCCGCCATGTGGCTCCTCCCGAACCGTCCCCGCCTGCGCCCCCATATTACTCAACCACTTAATTAATGGGCTGAGCGAAGCGGGACGTTCCGCTTCCCGGCATGTGTCCGGTCGGTCCGGTCAGCCCGCCACGTACACGTACTCCACGTACCGCCCGTCCGCGATCAGCGTGTCGAGCCACGCGGCGGCGGCCGCCTCGTCGGCGCCCGGGGTGCGTTCCCGGTACAGGGTACGGAACGCCTCGCGCACGCCCGGGGGCATGCGGGCGCCGTCGCCGCAGACGTACACGCGGGCCCCGGCGACGAGCAGTTCCGCCACCTCGTCGGCCTCGGCGGCGATCCGGTGCCGGACGAAGGCGACGTCCCCCTCGGGGCCGCGCCGAACGCCGGGCGCAGCCGGACCGCTCCCGCCGCGTCGGCGGCGCGCAGCTCGTCGGCGTCCAGGAAGTCGGCGTCGGGGGCACTCCGTACTGCGAGGCAGGTCATAAATCGATGGCACCCCCATTCATCAGCCGCCTACCCTGAACCCCACGAAACCTAGACCCCCTAGCTTTCGGTTCGTCTACAGGAGGCACCCCGTGCGACCGCTGACCGAGAAGGACATCCGCGGTTCCTTCGTCAACTGCTCCAAGGGCGAGGCCAAGCGCCTGCCCGTCCCCCGGGACCTCGACGAACGCCCTTGGGACGATCTCGACTTCCTGGGCTGGCGGGATTCCGGAGCGCCCGACCGCAGCTATCTGGTCGTCGAGCGCGACGGGCGCCCGGTCGGCGTCACCCTGCGTTTCCCGCCCCCGCAGCGCGGTTTCCTCCAGCGCAGCATGTGCGGCCTGTGCCTGACCGGCCATCCGCGTGGCGGGGTCTCCCTGATGACCGCCCGCAAGGCGGGGGCCGCGGGCCGCGAGGGCAACTCGGTCGGCCTGTACATGTGCACGGACCTCGCCTGCTCGCTCTACGTGCGGTGCAAGAAGGTGCCGGAGAGCGGTGCCAGGTTCGAGGAGAGCCTGACGCTGGAGGAGCAGATCGCCCGCATGACCGGCAATCTGTTCGCCTTCCTGGACAAGCTGAACGCCTGAACGGACCCATGAGGGACGTTCGACGCCCACAGTGACGGGGAACAGCGCAAGGGATGCGAGATGTACGTGAGTGGCCGGGTCCTGTCGTGCGATGGGTGCAGCGGCGTCGTGACCCGGTGGTCGTCCAGGCCCTGCGCTCGACGTTCGCCGCGACCGTCGCATACGTCATCGCGCTGCGGCTGAGCCCCGAGGCGGCCCCGCTCACCGCGCCGCTGACCGCCCTGCTGGTCGTCCAGGTCACCCTCTACGCCACCCTCACCAACGGCATCCGCCGGGTGAACTCCGTCGTGGCGGGGGTGCTGGTCGCCATCGCCTTCAGCCTCCTGGTGGGTCTGACCTGGTGGAGCCTGGCGCTGGTGATCATGGTGGCGCTGGCGGTGGGCCATCTGGTGCGGGTCGACGAGTACGTGGCGGAGGTGGCGATCAGCGCGATGCTGGTCCTCGGTGTCACCGCCGTCGGGGAGTACGCGTGGGCGCGGGTCCTGGAGACGCTGATCGGCGCGGTCGTGGGGCTCGCCTGCAACGTGCTGCTCCCGCCGCCCGTGTGGGTGGGCGAGGCGGGCGAGTCGATCGAGGGGCTGGCACGCCGGATGCGGCAGCTGATGCTGCGGGTCGGCGAGGAGGCGGCGGGCCGCACCCCGGTGGAGCGGGCGGCCGAGCGGCTGCACGAGGCCCGCCGGCTGGACCACGACATCGTGCAGGTGGACGCGGCGCTGCGGCAGGCCGAGGACAGCCTGCGACTCAACCCCAGGGTGCGCGAGGGCCTGCTGCACCGGATCGTGCTGCGCACCGGCCTGGACACGCTGGAGATCTGCACGGTCGTGCTGCGGGTGATCGCGCGCTCCCTCACCGACCTGGCGAAGGAGCGGGAGCCGGAGCCGCTGTTCGAGCCGGAGACCGGCGCCGTGGTGGAGCAGCTGCTGGCCGAGATCGCGGACGCGATCGTCAGCTTCTCGGTTCTGGTCACCACCCATGTCAGCAGCAACGCGGAGTCGGCCGAGGAGCGGCTGGCCGCCGAGCTGCACAGGGCGACGGCCACTCGCGACAAGCTGGCCGACATGCTGCTGGAGGAGGTGCGCCGCGATCCCCGGCAGTGGCAGCTGCACGGCGCGGTGCTGGCCGAGGCGAACCGCATCATCGACGAACTGGACATCGAGCACCGCTCGCGCCGGCTGCTGGAGGAGCTGGACCGCAGCACCCGGGAGCAGCGCGAACGCCGGCCGTGGCTGACCCGGCTGCGGGACCGGGCGCGCATCACCCGTCGGCGGCTGCGGGACCGGCTGGCCGCGGCCCGCCGCCGCACCACATGAGACGGTGGGGCGGCAGCGGAACACCGGCCGACGAACCGAGGTGGACAATCGATGGGCTTCAGCAGGCGCCGCTTCCTGGGCACGCTCGCCGCGCTCCCCGCGGCGGCCGCCTGCTCGGCCTCGCCGGGAGCGGAGGGCGACGCGCCCGGGGGACGACCGGGCACCCCGGGCAAGGAATCCCACCGACCGTCCCCGTACCCGTCCTCGTCCCCGCCCCGACCCGGTCCCCGGCCGTTGTACCTGGGCACGTACACCTCCGCCGAGGGCGGCGGCACCGGCATCACGGTGGCCTCGTACGACCCGGCGACCGGCCGTGTGAGCGCGTCCGGCACGCTCACGGGGGTGGCCGATCCGTCGTATCTCGCCGCGCATCCGAACGGAAGCGTCGTGTACGCGGTGAGCGAGCGGGCGGACGGCGCGGTGACCGCCGTACGGCTCGCCGACCGGAAGATACTCGGCAGCCGGAGCAGCGGCGGCGCTGGCCCGTGCCATCTGTCGGTGCATCCGGGCGGCCGCTGGCTGCTCAGCGCCAATTACGCCTCGGGAAGCGTGGCCGTGCACCCGATCGACTCCTCGGGCGCGCCGGGCGAGCGCACCGGCCTCGTCACGCACTCGCGTCCCGCGCCCGGGCCGGGGCAGGACGGGCCGCACGCCCACCAGATCCTCACCAGCCCCGACAGCGGCCATGTGCTCGCCGTGGACCTCGGCACCGACACGGTGTACACGTACCGCCTCGACGAGCGGAAGGGCACGCTCACGGAGGTCGCGCGGGCCCGCACCCGGCCGGGCGCCGGTCCGCGGCACCTGACCTTCCATCCCGGCGGCCGGTACGCCTATCTGGCCAACGAGGCCGACGACACGGTCGCGGTCTGCGCCTACGACCCGGACACCGGCCGCCTGGACATCGGCGAGGGGCAGTCCACGGGCGCGGACGGCGATGTCACCAACTATCCGGCGCAGATCCTGGTCACCGCGGACGGCGCGTACGCGTTTCTCGCCAACCGCGGGCACGACAGTCTGGCCCGGTACGCGGTGGAGGACGACGGGGCGCGGCTGCGGCTGCTCGGCACGGTGCCGGTGGCGGGGGACTTCCCGCGGCAGATCGCCTTCTCGCCGGACGGGCGGCTGCTGTTCACGGCGAACCAGCGGTCCGGCACGGTCTCCGTCTTCCACGTGGACCGCGCGAGCGGCGGGCTGCGGCTCGCGGGCGAGCCGTACGCCTCACCCGTCGCCGTCTGCGCGCTGCCGCTGTAGCGTGCGCGGGCAGTTCGCGGCGCTCGCCTGGGACAGCAGCACATGCATCCGCTCGGTGAGCTGCGCGACGTCGTCGGCGGGCCGGTGGAAGGCCAGGCGTACGTCGCCGTGGGCGCGGCGGCGTTCGATGCGCAGGGTCAGCCCGTGCCGGTCGACGGCGAGCGGCTGCACCCGCAGGGCGCCGTGCAGGCTGCCCGGCTCGACGAGCCGGGTGAGCCGCTCGACGGCGTCTGGGTGGGCGTCGGCCAGGTGGGTCAGCAGCCGGGCCTCGGCCGTGGCCAGCGGGTCGGGGGCGGCCGTGGCGAACTCGTCGAGGTCGATCAGATCGAGGCCCGCGGTGCGGTGCAGCATGACGCGGCCGGCCTGGAAGACGAGGGCGCCGTCCCGGACGGTGAACCAGCCGGCGAGCGACAGCCGGGCGCGGATCCGGTTGCGCAGCGGGACGGGGGCGACGTCGGCGAACTCCAGGACGGCGGACGGCTCGCCGCGCGGCGCGCAGATCGCGGCGGCGAGCAGGGCGCTGTCGTCGGACACGTGCAGGATCACTCTGCCGTCCTCGGTCACGGTGTGCGCGCCGACCAGCTCCTCGCGGACGCCCTCCGCTGCCACCGCGCACGACCACGCGGCGGCCAGCACCGACCGGGCGCGCTCCGCCGCGGCGGGCACGGCCGCCCAGACGTGGCCGTCTTCCATCCCGTCACCCATCCGAATCCTCCTTAGGTAAGGCTCACCTAACCTATCGAAGATCGAGGTGTACGCCAACCACGCGCGGCAAAACGTGGATCACCGGCGCGTCGGCGGAGCGCGCGGTTCAGGCCGCTCCGGTCCAGTGCGCCGGGCGGGTCACCGAGCGCGGCAGCCGGGTGCCCGGCCCGCCGCGGGCCGCGTTCACCTGCGGCTGGGTCAGGAAGAAGGCGCCGGTGAGATCGGCGTCGGTGAGGTCGGCGTCCCGCAGATCGGCGCCGATCAGATCCGCGCCGCGCAGATCGGCGCCGGTCAGGTCGGCGGCGATCAGCCAGGCGCCGCGGAGGCTGGCACCCCGCAGGTCGGCGCCCTTGAGGCGGGCGCCCATCAGGTCCGCGCCCCGGCGGTCCTTCTTGCGCCCGCGCGTGCCCGCCCGCGCGAGCTCGCTGGTCTTCAGCAGGAGCACGTTGACCTCCTGCCGGTGGGCGGCGACGTCCAGCGCCGCGATCTCCTCGGGACTCTGCCGGGTCAGTTCCTCGGTCCGCTCCCTCAGTCGGCGCAGCTCGGCGTGGAGCGGACGGGCGGCGGGCAGGGTCAGGGCCTCGGTGAGGTACCAGAGCAGTTCGTGGAGCTGGCGGACGACGGGGAAGACCTCGAACATCCGGCGCGAGTGCTCGCGGGAGCCGGCGCGCCAGTCCTCGCCGCCGAAGACGACCTGGGACACCTTCTGCCCGGCGCCGAAGCAGTCGTAGACCGTGCAGCCGGTGAATCCCTTGTTCCGCAGCCGGTCGTGGATGCCGCACCGGTGGTCGTCCCGGAGGTTGGGGCACGGCTCGCCGGCCGCCTTGTCCCGGGCGAAGTCCGCCGAGGCGGCGAAGGGCAGGGCGACGCAGCACAGGCCGAAGCAGCTGCCGCAGTCGCCGCGCAGCTCGGCCAGGTCGCCTTCGTGATCACGCATGCGCTCCACCCTAGACGGGCGCCCGGAGCGAAAACTCACCGACGAGTTTCCGCCGGTGTGGGGGGCCTCTCATCCAACGGAAAACATCCTCGGCTACTACGGAGACAGCAGCCGACCCACGGTCGCATCGAGGAGACGCCATGTGCAGCCACCAGCCGCCCTGCCCCACCTCCGACAGCCCGGACCACTGTCTGGCCGTGACCGTCTCGGCCCATCCCGAACAGGGCTGGACCCTGCTGTGCAACGGCACCATCGTCTTCGACGACACCGGTGAGCTGCTGCCGGACGGCCGGGTGGTCCGCCCCCGCCGCGCCACCGGCGCTTTGACGACCGCGCTCTGACGTCCGGTCAGCGGGAGAACGGCTCAGCGCGGAACAGCTCAGCGCGGGAACAGCTCGAACGCCACCGCCGGCCTCCCGCCGAACCGCTCCCCCGCCTCCGCGGTGGTCGTGGCCAGGAACTCCCGGACGTACGTCTCGGGGTCCTGGTCCGTCAGCGCCTCTATGTACGCGCGGTGCTCCAGCAGGGAGCGCACCGCCGCCTCCAGTCCCGCCGTCGCCTCCACGGCGTGGGTGGGCGTGGCGGAACCCGCGACGGCGACCCAGCGCACCCCGTCCCACGGCTCGAGGCCCTGCTCGACCAGCTCGGGGAAGATCCAGCGGTTCCCGGCGTCGCCGGCCGCGTCCAGGGTGGCGCGGCCGACGGCGACATGGTCCGGGGTGTTCCAGGCGACGCCGCCCCAGGTGTCCCGGTGGTTGAGGGTGATCACCAGCTCGGGCCGGTGCCGGCGGATCGCGGCGGCGATGTCGCGGCGCAGGGCGGTGCCGTACTCGATGACGCCGTCGCGGTGGTCCAGGAACTCCACCGACGACACGCCGACGGCCGCGGCACCGGCCCGCTGCTCCCGCTCGCGCAGCGGGCCGCACTCCGCCGGGTCCAGCGTGTCGATGCCGGCCTCGCCTCGGCTGGCGAGGACGTAGGCGACGTCACGGCCGGCCGCCGTCCACTGGGCGATGGCGGCGGAGCAGCCGTACTCCAGGTCGTCCGGGTGTGCCACGACCGCGAGGGCGCGGGTCCAGTCCTCGGGCATCGACGTCAGCTGGGTGATCTCTGTCATGGCTCGCAGAGTAGCGAAGGAGAGCCGCGCCCCCGGGGCGTTCGCTCAGGCCTCGTCCCGCGCCAGGGCCAGGAGCCGGTCCAGCACGCGCGGGCCCCCCGCCCGCACCCCGTCGTGCTCGAACTCGTCCGTCACCCACGTGCGCAGGCCCCTGATCCCCCGTGCGGTCTCCAGGGAGTGGGCCGTGTCCACGTACATGTCGTCGTGGTAGATCGCCGCCGCGACCGGCACCTCGTTGGCGGCGAGCCGGGCGGGGTCGTACAGCGGTGTCCAGTCGGTGCGGGCGGCGAGGAGTTCGGCGGTCTCGCGCAGGGGGCGCAGCGCCGGGTCGGTCTCGAACATCCAGGGGTAGACGCACTCGCCGGTGAACAGCAGCGGCCCGTCGCCCGCGAGCGCCTTGGCCGCGTCGAACTGCGGGAACTCGGCGCGCACCCGCTCGGCGGCCCAGGCGGTGGGCCGCTCGTCCTGGCCGTAGATCGCCTCGTGGACGAGGGCGTACAGGGGGTGTCCGGCGTACGACAGCAGGCCCTGCGCCTCCTCCTGGAAGGCGTCGGACAGCGCCGGGCCCTGCGGGGTGCGGACGAAGGCGTGCTCCAGCAGGAAGTGCAGGCGGTGGCTGCCCTCGCTGCCGCCGAGGAGGATGCCGAGGGACTGGAAGGCCTCGACGGTGAGCCGGTAGCCGTTCGGCAGGACCACGTCGTGGCTCAGCAGGTGGTCGGCGATCCGGCGGGCCCGCTCGGCGTCCTGCGGGTAGCGGGCGTAGTGCGCGGCGACCCTGCGTTCGATGCGCGGGTAGGCGGCCCGGTAGACGTCGTCGGCGTGGGCGTCCAGGGACGGCAGTCCCCCGGTGACGACGGCGGCGGCCAGGCCTTCCGGGGCGGTGGAGAGGTAGTTCACCGTGCAGAAGCCGCCGAAGCTCTGTCCGAGGACGGTCCAGGGGGCGCCGCCGGTGACCTCACGGCGGATCAGCTCGCAGTCCTTCACGATCGCGTCCGCGCGGAACCGGGCGAGGTAGTCGGCCTGCTCGGCGGGGCCCCCGCGCAGCGGGAGGGTCTGGCGGTTGGCCGGTGTGGAGTGGCCGGTTCCGCGCTGGTCGAGCAGGAGGACGCGGTACTCCTTCAGGGCGCGGCCGAGCCAGGCCTGCCTGCCGACGAACCGGTTCGCGCCGAAGCCGGGTCCGCCCTGGAGGTAGAGCAGCCAGGGCAGGTCCTGGTGCGCCTTGTCGCCGGCGACGACCTCCCGCGCGTAGAGCTCGATCGTCTCCCCCGCCGGGTCGGCGTGGTCGAGGGGCACGGTGAAGCGGCGGTCGGTGAGGACGACGCCGGGCTGGCGGTAGCTGACGCTCAACGGGTCTCCCGGTACGGACGGCGATGGTGATCGCGTCCCAGTTCAGCACATGTCCGGCGGCCGGGTGGGGGCGGGGAACAAGAGCTGTTGCTGAACGCCTGTTCAGCGGGCCCGGGTCCTCGCGAACGCGCGGCCGCGGACCGGCCGTTCAGCGTCCCGCCAGGCTGGAGCGGCGGACCACGAGCTCCGGCTGGAGGACGACCCGGCGGTGTTCGTGCGGGCGGCGGCCGGTGTCCGTCTCGGTCTCCTCCAGCAGCAGCTCGGCGGCGAGGGCGCCCATGGTGACGGCGGGCTGCCGCACCGAGGTGAGCGGGACCGCCGCGGCGGCGGCGAACTCGATGTCGTCGTAGCCGACGATGGCGAGCTCGTCCGGCACGCTCACCCCGGCCGCGTACATGGCCTGGAGCACGCCGAGGGCCAGCAGGTCGTTGGCGCAGAACACGGCGGTCGGCCGGTCGGTGAGGCCGAGGAGGCGGGCCCCGGCGTCCCGGCCCGCGGCGACGTCGAGGCGTTCGGTGGGCAGCTCCCGCAGCGCCTCCGGTCCGAGGCCCGCCTCGGCGAGCGCGGTCAGCGCGCCGGTGCGGCGGTCGCGGACCTGGTTCAGGCCGGGCGGCCCGCTGACGTACGCGATGGACCGGTGCCCGGCGTCGACGAGATGCCGCACGGCCAGCGCGCCGCCCGCCACGTCGTCGACGGAGACCGAGCATTCGGTGGTGCCCTCGGCGACCCGGTCGACCAGCACGAACGGGATGCCGTGGCGGCGGAAGGCACCGATGTTCCGCCCGGTCGCGTCGGCCGGGGTGAGCAGCACGCCGCGCACCCGCTGCTCGGCGAAGAGGGACAGGTACTCGGCCTCCTCGCCGGGGTTCTGGGCGCTGTTGCAGACCATGACGCCGAGCCCCGCCTCGCGGGCGGCGCGCTCGGCGCCGCGGGCGACGTCGACGAAGAAGGGGTTGCCCATGTCGAGCACGAGCAGCCCCATGATCCGGCTGCGGCCCGCGCGCAGCTGACGGGCGGACTCGCTGCGGACGTAGCCGAGCCGGTCGATCGCGGACAGCACGCGCGCCCGGGTCTCGGTGGCGACCGTGTCCGGGCGGTTGATGACGTTCGACACCGTACCCACGGAGACTCCGGCGGCGCGGGCGACGTCCTTGATACCCACCGACTGGGCCATCAGGCAGGGACCTCCATGGAGACGAGGGGCGGCGGGAAGGCCTTCACACTACCGTCATGCCGCCGCCCCGGAGCGGCCTCGGTCAGGCGGGCAGGCGGAAGTCGGCGACGCGGAGCGCCGACGGGGTCGTACCGCTGGACTTCTCCTGGTACATCACGGACAGCACACCGTCCTGCGCGATCCGTGTCTCGTCGACGACCACCTCGCCGAAGGCGTCGAGCCCCGCGCCGTCGTACAGCTGACGCCAGTCGGTGTACCCGGAGGCGGCGGAGGCCGCGGCGATCCTGCCGTACGGGAGGACCGCGTACGCGTTGTCGTACCCGTCCAGGACCAGCTTGGTGCGCTGGCTCGAGTTCAGCGGGACGGGGATCTCCGTCTTCCGCCAGCTGCCGGAGGCGTCGCGGCGCACGTGGAAGGCGCGGCCGTTCGCGGTGCGGTCGGCGACGTAGTCCGTGGTGCACTGGCCGAAGCGGCCGGGCACGTAGGAGATGATCGTGTGCGGCCGGCCGGCCGAGTCGGTGGACTGGCTCTCCTGGTTCATCAGGGAATGATCGGGGTTCAGCGGGTCCACGACCAGACCCGCGTCGGTCACGGAGACCCGGTCGGAACCCCCGGTGACGCCGACGACCGCACCCTGGCCGTTGCGCCAGGTACGGCCCCGGTCGTCGGAGTACACGTAGCCGGTGTCGTGGTTGGTGATCCCGCCGCTCGCGCACATCACCGCGCCGTTCTGCTCCCGCCAGGTGAAGAAGGCGTGCAGCCGGCCGTGGCGGTCGTAGTCGATGCCGTGCAGGTACATGTTGCGGGCGGTGGACGAGCCGTGCTCGCTGGTGTACGTGCCGGTCGAGCCGGTCCACTCCCCCAGCGCCGTCCACCTGGTGCCGTCGTACTCGGCGAGGGCGTTGCGTCCGTTGCCGGAGACGCCGGCGCGGTAGCTGAGCTGGAGCCGGCCCTCGGGGGTGGCGACGAACTGCGGGTAGGTGAACCGCGAGGTGAGGGCGAGCCCGTCGAGTGTGCTCTGGGGCGCGCCGAAGCGGCTCGCGGTCCAGCCGGTGCCGGACGGGTCGTCCATGAGTCCTGCCGCGGACTTGACGTAGGTGAAGCCGTCGCTGTGGGAGTCCATGTTGAGGTGCAGTCGGCCGTCGGTCTTCGAGACGCCCATGGAGATGACGTTGTGGGAGTCGTCGTAGCGCAGCGTGTGGCCGGCCTCGGCGGTCTGCCAGGTGCCGGAGCCGAGGGCGCGGCGGCCGACGACGGCGTTGCGGTCGGCGGTGTACCAGACGGCGTACTGGTGGCCCTTGTAGGTCAGCAGGCCGTTCTTCTGGAAGGAGTTGTTGTTGACCAGGCCGTCGTAGGACACGAAGTAGATCGCCCGGCTGTCCAGGGTGGTGGTTCCCGCCGGGGTGAGCGAGGGGCCGGGGGCGGCGGCCCGCGCGACGCCGGGGGTGGCGGCCGCGGCGGCTGCCAGGGCGGTGGCGAGCACGGTGCGTCTTCTCATCCGGGAGCTCCAGGTCAGGCGAGGTGGAAGACCTCGGTGAGCGGCTTCATGGATTCGTCGGGCCGGGCCCCGTCCAGCGACTCGAAGAAGGGGGCCATCTCCGCCTGCCAGCGGGCGTTGACGTCCGTGGCCTCCATGCCGGCGAGGGCGGCCTGGAAGTCCTCGGTCTCCAGGTAGCCGACGAGCAGGCCGTCGTCGCGCAGGAAGAGCGAGTAGTTGTGCCAGCCGGTGGCGGAGAGGGCGTCGAGCATCTCCGGCCACACGGCGGCGTGGCGTTCGCGGTACTCGGCGATCTTGTCCTGGCGGACCTTGAGCAGGAAGCAGACGCGCTGCATGAAGTACCAGCTCCAAAGAGGGCGAAGGGGCTCAGAAGTCGTAGTCGTCGATGTTCTCGGCATCGAACACGGTCGGCTTGCCCAGGCTGATCACGCCGTCCTTGCCGATGGTGTACTCGCCCATGCCGCCGGCGGTGAAGGTCTCGCCCTCCTTGCCGGTGATCTGCCCGGAGGCCAGGGCGACGGCGGTGCGGGCGGCCAGTTCGCCGAGCTTGGCCGGGTCCCACAGCTCGAACGCCTCGACGGTGCCGTTCTTGACGTACTTGCGCATGTCGTTCGGGGTGCCGAGGCCGGTCAGCTTGACCTTGCCCTTGTACTTGGAGCCCGACAGGTACTGGGCGGCGGCCTTGATACCGACGGTGGTCGGGGAGATGATCCCCTTCAGGTTCGGGTACTCCTGGAGCAGGCCCTGGGTCTGCTGGAAGGACTGCTGGGCGTCGTCGTTGCCGTACGCGACCTTCACCAGCTTCATGTCCTTGTACTTCGGATCCTCGAGCTCGTCCTTCATGAACTCGATCCAGGTGTTCTGGTTGGTCGCGGTCTGCGCGGCGGACAGGATCGCGATCTCGCCCTTGTAGCCGATCTGCTCGGCCAGCAACTGCACTTCCGTGCGGCCCAGGTCCTCGGCGGACGCCTGCGAGACGAAGGCGTTGCGGCAGTCCGGCTTGGTGTCGGAGTCGTAGGTGACGACCTTTATGTCGTTGCTCATGGCCTGCTTCAGCGCGGTGCACAGGGAACCGGGGTCCTGCGCCGAGACGGCCATCGCGTCGACCTGCTGCTGGGTGAGCGTGTTGACGTAGGAGACCTGCCCGGAGGTGTCGGTGGCACTGGACGGCCCGACCTCCTTGTAGCTGGAGCCCAGTTCCTTCAGCGCCTTCTCGCCGCCCTTGTCGGCGGTGGTGAAGTACGGGTTGTTCACCTGCTTGGGCAGGAACCCGACGGTGAGGCCCTTCTTCAGCTCGGCGTTCGGATCGGCCTTGCCGGCGGCGGCGGCCGAGCCGCCCTCGTTCTTCACGTCCTCCTTGGTGGTGCCGCCGCAGGCGGTGGCGGCGAGGGCGAGGGAGGTGACGGCGGCGAGGGCCGCGACGGTACGACGGAGGGATGACTTACACATGGTGGGTCCTTTGGACATGGGATGAGTGGATGCCGTGAGGGGCGCGGGGCTGTGTCGACATGCGGCTCCGCCGCGTGGGCGCGACAAGCCACGGACGGCCCGCAGCTAACGAACTGCCGCTCTTGCCACGGCGATCTGCCGCGCGACCCGGGGCCCGAGCACGGAGAGGACGAGCAGCACACCGGTGACGACGATCTGCGACTGCGCGGAGACGTCCTGGAGGCTCATCACGTTCTGCAGAGCGCCCAGCAGGAAGACACCGGCGATCGCACCGCCGAGCGTCCCCTTGCCGCCGTCGAAGTCGATACCGCCGAGCAACACGGCCGCGACGACGGAGAGTTCGAGCCCTGTCGCGTTGTCGTAGCGCGCGCTGGCGTAGTGCAGAGCCCAGAAGACACCGGTGAGCGAGGCCATCAGGCCTGTCAGCGTGAACAGGATCAGCTTCTGCCGCTTGACCCGGATCCCGGCGAACCGCGCGGCCTCCTCGCTCGCCCCGATCGCGAACAGCGACCGCCCGAACGGCGTCGCGTGCAGCGCGATCACGGCGATCGCCAGCAGCACCAGGAACGGCAGGAACGCGTACGGGACGAACGTGTCGCCGATGCGGCCGGCCGCGAAGTCCAGGTACTGGGCGGGGAAGTCGGTCACGGCATCGGAGCCGAGCACGATCTGCGCGATGCCCCGGTAGGCGGCGAGGGTGCCGATGGTCACGGCGAGGGACGGCAGCCCGAGCCTGGTCACGAGCAGGCCGTTGATCAGCCCGCAGACCACGCCGAGCAGCAGACACAGCGGGATGATCGTCTCGATCGCCATGCCCTGGTTCCACAGCGCTCCCATCACCGCGCCGGACAGCCCGGCGGTGGAGGCGACGGAGAGGTCGATCTCGCCGGAGACGACGAGCAGGGTCATCGGCAGCGCGATCAGCGCGATGGGCAGGGTGTTGCCGATCAGGAACGACAGGTTCAGCGCGTTGCCGAAGCCGTCGACGAAGGAGAACGAGAACAGCAGCAGGACGATCAGGAGCGCACCGACGGCTGAGTCCCACCTCTTCAGGGCGGACCAACGGCTCACGCTCGTCAGGGACTCAGGCATGGCGGGCGTTCCTCTTCTTCAGGGCATTGGCCACCCGCAGCGCGACGACGCGGTCGACCGCGATGGCGAGGATGAGCAGGATGCCGTTGATGGCGAGCACCCAGACCGAGCTGACGCCGAGGGCGGGCAGCACGCTGTTGATAGAGGTCAGCAGCAGCGCTCCGAGGGCCGCGCCGTAGACGCTGCCGGAGCCGCCGGTGAAGACCACGCCGCCGACGACGACCGCGCTGACGACGGTGAGTTCGTAGCCGTTGCCGGTGCCGGAGTCGACGTTGCCGAAGCGGGCCAGGTACAGGGCGCCCGCGAGGCCGGCGAGGGCGCCGCAGAAGGTGTACGCGGCGAGGATCCGCTTGCGCACGGGGATGCCGGCGAGCCGGGCGGCCTCGGGGTTGGAGCCGAGCGCGTACAGCTCGCGGCCGCTGCCGAAGTGCTTGAGGTAGTACGCGGTCGCCACCAGCACGGCGAGCGCGATCAGCGCGAGGTACGGCACGGCGGAGACGCCGCCGGAGCCGAAGTCGACGAAGCCGCCGGGCAGGTCGGCCGCGGTGATCTGCCGGGAGCCGACCCAGATGGAGTCGATGCCGCGGATGACGTAGAGGGTGCCGAGGGTGACGACGAGCGCGGGCACCTGGCCTAGGCTGACCAGCAGTCCGTTGAGCAGGCCGAATCCGACGCCCGTCAGCACGGCGAGGACGACGGCCACGACGGAGTTCCCGCCGCCCTGGAGGTACGTTCCGGCGGCGAAGGCGCTGATGCCCAGGGTGGACCCGACCGACAGGTCGACGTTCCGGGTGATCACCACCAGGGACTGGCCGGTGGCGACCAGGACCAGGATGGTGGCGTTCAGCAGCAGGTCCTTGATGCCCTGCTCGGACAGGAACTCGCTGTTGCCGGCCTGGGTGACGGCGATCATCACCAGGAAGACGAGCAGGATGGCGAGCTCGCGCATCTTGAAGACGCGGTCGACCAGACGGGTGCCGCTCGACTTCGGCACGTCCGTCACGGGGGTTGGCTGAGGGGTGGTCACCGTCACGCGGCGGCCCTCCCCGTGGCTGCGGCCATCACGGTTTCCTCGGTGGCGTCGGAGCGTGGGATCTCGGCGGTCAGCCGGCCCTCGTGCATCACCAGCACGCGGTCGGCCATGCCGAGGATCTCGGGCAGGTCGGAGGAGATCATCAGGACGGCCACGCCGTCGGCGGCGAGCTGCGACAGCAGGCGGTGCACCTCGGCCTTCGTGCCGACGTCGATGCCCCGGGTGGGCTCGTCGACGATCAGCACCTTGGGCCGGGTGGCGAGCCACTTGGCGAGGACGACCTTCTGCTGGTTGCCGCCGGACAGGGTGGAGACGGCGTCGGCGATCCGGGCGTACTTCACCTGGAGCCTGACCGCCCAGTCCAGGGAGCGGCTGCGTTCGGCGCCCCGGTCCATCAGGCCGGCCCTGACCGTCGTGCGCAGGCCGGTGAGGCCGATGTTGCGCTCGATGGACATGTCCATCACCAGGCCCTGGGCGCGGCGGTCCTCGGGGACGAGGGCGAGCCCGGCGGCCATGGCGGTGGAGGGGGCGCCGTTGGCCAGGGCCCTGCCGTCCACGGTGACCTCTCCGGCGTCCCGGCGGTCGACGCCGAAGACGGCGCGGGCGACCTCGGTGCGGCCGGCGCCGACCAGTCCGGCGAGGCCGACGATCTCGCCGCGCCGCACCTCGAAGGAGACGTCGGTGAAGACGCCCTCACGGGTCAGCCGGCGCACGCTGAGCGCGACCTCGCCGGGTGCCACCTCCTGCTTCGGGTACAGCTCGTCGAGGTCGCGGCCGACCATCCGGCGCACCAGGTCGTCCTCGGTCATGCCGGCGAGGGGTTCACTGGCGATCCAGGCGCCGTCGCGCAGGGTGGTGACCTTCTGGCAGATCTCGAAGATCTCCTCCAGCCGGTGCGAGATGAACAGGACGGCGGCGCCCTGTTCCCTGAGGGTGCGGACGACGCCGAAGAGGCGGGCGACCTCGCTGCCGGTGAGCGCGGCGGTCGGCTCGTCCATGATCAGGACGCGGGCGTCGAAGGAGAGCGCCTTGGCGATCTCCACGATCTGCTGGTCCGCGATGGACAGTCCGCGGGCCGGGCGGTCGGGGTCGAGGTCGACGCCGAGGCGCCGCATCAGTGCGGCGGTGGTGGCGTGGGTGGCCCTGTGGTCGATGCGCCCGAGGGCGCGCCGGGGCCGGCGGCCCATGAAGATGTTCTCGGCGATCGACAGGTCGGGGAAGAGCGTGGGCTCCTGGTAGATCACGGCGATTCCGGCGTCGCGGGCGTCGCCGGGGCCGTGGAAGACGACGGGCGCGCCGTCGAGCAGCACCTGGCCGGCGTCCGGCCGGTGCACTCCGGCGAGCGTCTTGATGAGGGTCGACTTGCCCGCGCCGTTCTCCCCGGCGAGGGCGTGTACCTCGCCGGGGAACAGCTCCAGGGACACGTCCCGCAGGGCGCGTACGGCGCCGAAGGACTTGGAGATGCCCTGGAGCGCGAGCACCGGGGTCGGCCCCGTGTCGGACGGGTGGGTCATGGGGGCTCCTCGACGACGCGTGGGATCGGCGAGGCGGCCCGCACGGCGTCGTGAAAGGTTTCAACTGGGTTGCCGGGACGTTAGGCGGGCCGGGCTTGTCGCGTCAATGGGGCAGTGTCGAAAAAATTTCGATAGTCGAAGGTCACGGTGGGGTCACGACGAGCGGGGTTGGCCAGACCGCTTGACACCCCTTCGGGTGGCTCATAGCTTGCCGTTCTGAATCGTTTCATTGAATCCGTAGCAGCAACCCGTGTAGCAACAGGAGCCCAGCAGTGACCGATGTCGCCGCGGTGAAGGCCGCGCTCAGGACCCAGGCCGTCGAGACGCCGTCGTGGGCGTACGGGAACTCCGGGACCCGTTTCAAGGTGTTCGCCCAGAAGGGCGTGCCCCGCGATCCGCGCGAGAAGCTGGACGACGCGGCGAAGGTGCACGAGTTCACGGGCGTCGCCCCGACCGTGGCCCTGCACATCCCGTGGGACAAGGTCGACGACTACGCGGCGCTCGCCGGGCACGCCGCGGAGCGCGGCCTGCGGCTGGGCGCGATCAACTCCAACACCTTCCAGGACGACGACTACAAGCTGGGCAGCATCTGCCACCCCGACGCGGCGGTGCGGCGCAAGGCCGTCCGCCATCTGCTGGAGTGCGTCGACATCATGGACGCGACGGGTTCCAAGGACCTGAAGCTGTGGTTCGCCGACGGCACGAACTACCCCGGGCAGGACGACATCCGCGCCCGCCAGGACCGGCTCGCCGAGGGGCTGGCCGAGGTGTACGAGCGGCTCGGCGACGGGCAGCGGATGCTGCTGGAGTACAAGTTCTTCGAGCCGGCTTTCTACACGACGGACGTGCCGGACTGGGGCACGGCGTACGCGCACTGCCTGAAGCTCGGGCCGAAGGCGCAGGTCGTCGTCGACACCGGGCACCACGCGCCCGGCACCAACATCGAGTTCATCGTCGCGACGCTGCTGCGCGAGGGGAAGCTCGGCGGGTTCGACTTCAACTCGCGGTTCTACGCCGACGACGACCTGATGGTGGGTGCGGCGGATCCCTTCCAGCTGTTCCGGATCATGTACGAGGTGGTCCGGGGCGGGGGGTTCACGCCCGAGGTCGCGTTCATGCTCGACCAGTGCCACAACATCGAGGCGAAGATCCCGGCAATCATCCGGTCGGTGATGAACGTGCAGGAGGCCACGGCGAAGGCGCTGCTCGTGGACGGTGACGCGCTGGCCGTCGCGCAGGCCTCCGGCGATGTGCTGGAGGCCAACGCGGTGCTGATGGACGCGTACGACACGGATGTGCGGCCGTTGCTGCGGGAGCTGCGGGAGGAGATGGGGCTGGAGCCGGACCCGATGGCGGCTTATCGGAAGTCCGGGTGGGCCGAGAAGATCGTGGCTGAGCGAGTCGGTGGGCAGCAGGCGGGGTGGGGGGCGTGAGCGTCTGCCTGGTTTCCGTGTCGTTCGCACTGCACGCCGACCGTGGCTGGTCGCGCAGTTCCCCGCACCCCTTTCCGTACGCACCCTCTCTCAGAAGGAACCGATAGTCATGGCTACTCATCCTGAAGCCGCCGCTCTGCTCGCCCGTTCCCATCGGCTCGGGTCCGATCCCCGTAACACCAACTACGCCGGCGGCAACGCGTCCGCCAAGGGCACCGAGACCGATCCCGTCACCGGCGGGGACGTGGAGCTGATGTGGGTGAAGGGGTCCGGCGGTGACCTCGGGACGCTCACCGAGGCGGGGCTGGCCGTGCTGCGGCTGGACCGGCTGCGGGCGCTCGTCGACGTGTACCCCGGCGTGGAGCGCGAGGACGAGATGGTCGCCGCGTTCGACTACTGCCTGCACGGCAAGGGCGGGGCGGCCCCGTCGATCGACACCGCGATGCACGGCCTGGTCGACGCCGCGCACGTCGACCATCTGCACCCCGACTCCGGGATCGCGCTGGCCTGCGCGGCCGACGGGGAGAAGCTGACCGCCGAGTGTTTCGGGGACAGCGTGGTGTGGGTGCCGTGGCGGCGGCCCGGGTTCCGGCTGGGCCTGGACATCGCGGCCGTCAAGGAGGCCAACCCGCAGGCCGTCGGGTGTGTGCTCGGCGGGCACGGGATCACGGCGTGGGGCGACACCGCGGAGGAGTGCGAGCGGAACTCGCTGCACATCATCCGCACCGCGGAGGCGTTCCTCGCGGAGCGCGGCAAGGCGGAGCCGTTCGGGCCCGTGATCGAGGGCTACGAGGCGCTGGGCGAGGCCGAGCGGCGGGAGCGGGCGGCGGCGCTGGCGCCGTACGTACGGGCCGTCGCCTCGCAGGACAGGCCGCAGGTCGGACACTTCACCGACAGCGACGTGGTGCTGGACTTCCTGGCCCGCGCCGAGCACCCGAGGCTCGCCGCGCTCGGCACCTCCTGCCCCGACCACTTCCTGCGCACCAAGGTCCGTCCGCTGGTCCTCGACCTGCCGCCGGCCGCGCCGCTTCAGGAGGCGGTCGCGCGGCTGAAGGAGCTGCACGCCGAGTACCGCGAGGAGTACGCCGCCTACTACGACCGGCACGCCGAGCCCGGCTCCCCCGCCATGCGCGGCGCCGACCCGGCGATCGTGCTGATCCCCGGGGTGGGCATGTTCAGCTTCGGCAAGGACAAGCAGACCGCCCGGGTGGCGGGCGAGTTCTACGTCAACGCCGTCAACGTGATGCGGGGCGCCGAGGCGGTCTCGACGTACGCGCCGATCGAGGAGTCGGAGAAGTTCCGCATCGAGTACTGGGCGCTGGAGGAGGCCAAGCTCCAGCGGATGCCGAAGCCGAAGCCGCTGGCGACGCGGGTGGCGCTGGTGACCGGTGCGGGCAGCGGGATCGGCAGGGCGATCGCGCACCGGCTGGCCGCCGAGGGCGCGTGCGTCGTCGTCGCCGATCTGAACGCGGAGAACGCGGCGGCCGTGGCCGAGGAGCTGGGCGGGCCCGACAAGGCCGTCGCCGTGACCGTGGACGTGACCTCGGAGGAGCAGATCGCCGAGGCGTTCCGGGCGGGTGTGCTGGCCTTCGGCGGGGTGGACCTGGTGGTCAACAACGCCGGGATCTCCATCTCCAAGCCGCTGCTGGAGACCTCCGCGAAGGACTGGGACCTCCAGCACGACATCATGGCCCGCGGTTCCTTCCTGGTGTCGCGGGAGGCGGCCCGGGTGATGACCGCGCAGGGGCTCGGCGGTGACATCGTCTACATCGCCAGCAAGAACGCCGTGTTCGCCGGTCCCAACAACATCGCCTACTCGGCCACCAAGGCCGACCAGGCACACCAGGTGCGCCTCCTCGCCGCCGAGCTCGGCGAGCACGGCATCCGCGTCAACGGCGTCAACCCGGACGGTGTGGTGCGCGGCTCGGGCATCTTCGCCGGCGGCTGGGGCGCCCAGCGGGCCGCCGTGTACGGGGTGCCGGAGGAGAAGCTGGGTGAGTTCTACGCCCAGCGGACGCTGCTGAAGCGCGAGGTGCTGCCGGAGCACGTGGCGAACGCCGTGTTCGCGCTGACCGGCGGGGACCTGACGCACACCACCGGTCTGCACGTCCCGGTCGACGCGGGCGTCGCCGCCGCCTTCCTGCGGTGAGCGCGCTCGTGAAGTCGTACGCCGCGGTCGACCTCGGCGCGTCCAGTGGGCGTGTCATGGTCGGCCGCGTCGGCCGGCACGAACTGGGACTCACCGAGGCGCACCGCTTCCCCAACCGGCCCGTGCGGCTGCCCGAGGGGCTGCGCTGGGACGTGCCGGGGCTGTACGCCGGGGTGCTGGAGGGGTTGCGGGCGGCCGGCCGGGTGGACTCCGTCGGCATCGACAGCTGGGCCGTGGACTACGGTCTGCTGGACGCGGACGGGGCGCTGCTCGGCAACCCGGTGCACTACCGGGACACGCGCACCGAGGGCATCGCGGAGTCGGTGTGGACCACCGTGCCGGCGGCCGAGCTGTACGCGGCGACGGGGCTTCAGTACGCCCCGTTCAACACGCTGTATCAGCTGACCGCCGCCCGCTCGTCCGCGCAGTTCGCCCACGCCAAGCGGCTGCTGCTGATCCCTGATCTGATCGCCTACTGGCTGACCGGCGAGCAGGGCACCGAGCTGACCAACGCCTCCACCACCCAGCTCGTCGACCCGCGTACCCGCGACTGGTCGTACGACGTGGCGGCGCGGCTCGGCATCGACCTGAGCCTGTTCGCGCCGCTGCGGCAGCCCGGCGATCCCGCGGGCGTGCTGCGCGCGGAGGTGCTGGAGGAGACCGGGCTGACCGGTCCCGTGCCGGTGACGGCGGTCGGCTCGCACGACACGGCGTCCGCGGTGGCGGCCGTCCCGGCGACCGGTGAGCGGTTCGCGTACATCTGCACCGGCACCTGGTCGCTGGCCGGGCTGGAGCTGACGGCGCCCGTGCTGACCGAGGAGAGCCGCGCCGCCAACTTCACCAACGAGCTGGGGCTGGACGGCACGGTCCGCTATCTGCGGAACATCATGGGCCTGTGGCTGCTCCAGGAGTGCGTACGGGCCTGGGGCGAGCCGGATCTGGGCGAGCTGCTGCGGGCGGCCGCCGTGGTGCCGGCGCTGCGGTCGGTGGTGGACGCGGGGGACGCGGCGTTCCTCGCGCCGGGACGGATGCCGGAGCGGATCGCCGAGGCGTGCCGGGCGTCGGGGCAGCCGGTGCCCGAGTCGCCCGCCGAGGTCACCCGGTGCATCCTCGACTCGCTCGCGCTCGCCCACCGCCGGGCGGTCGAGGACGCGCAGCGGCTCGCCGGGCACTCCGTCGACGTGGTGCACGTCGTCGGCGGCGGGGTGCGCAACGCGCTGCTGTGCCAGCTGACCGCCGACGCGTGCGGGCTGCCGGTGGTGGCGGGGCCCACCGAGGCGGCGGCGCTCGGCAACGTGCTGGTGCAGGCGCGCGCCCATGAACTGGTCGGCGACCGCGCCGACATGCGCCGGCTGCTCACCCGCACCCAGCCGCTCACCCGCTACGAACCGCGCGGCGACACCGCCCGCTGGCGCGCGGCCCAGGACCGACTCGCCGCGCGCTGACCGCCGGCCGCCCCGGCCCGCCCTCCCCCGGCGGGCCGGGGCCGGGCCTGCTGTCGTCCCCGTCACCCCCGCACTACCCTGCACCCATCCGATGATCGACCCCGAGGAGCCGCGATGCGTGTCGCTCTGTTCCTGACCTGTGTCAACGACACGCTCTATCCGGACACCGGGCGTGCCGTGGTGAAGTTGCTGACCAGGCTGGGCGTGGAGGTCGACTTCCCGATGGCCCAGACGTGCTGCGGGCAGGCCCACTACAACACCGGCTACCGGCACGAGGCGGAGCCGCTGGCGCGGCACTTCGCCGACGTGTTCGGGGAGTACGAGGCGATCGTGACGCCGTCCGGGTCGTGCGGGGCGATGGTGCGGGAGCTGTATCCGCGGATGGGTGAGCGGGCACGCGCGGAGGGCCGCGGGGACGCGCTGGCCGCGACGCTGGCGCCGGTGGTGCCGAAGACGTACGAGCTGACGGAGTTCCTGGTGGACGTGCTGGGGGTGACGGACGTCGGCGCGTACTACCCGCACACGGTGACCTACCACCCGACCTGTCACGGGCTGCGCGGACTGGGGCTCGGCGACCGGCCGCGGCGGCTGCTGGAGGCGGTGAAGGGGCTGGAGCTGGTGGAGCTGCCGGGCGCGGAGGAGTGCTGCGGGTTCGGCGGCACGTTCGCGCTGAAGAACTCCGACGTCTCCGCGGCGATGGGTGCCGACAAGGTGCGCAACGCCGAGTCGACCGGCGCGGAGGTGCTGTGCGCGGCCGACAACTCCTGTCTGATGCACCTCGGCGGCACCCTGACCCGGCTGCGGTCGGGTGTGCGCCCGGTGCACATCGCGGAGATCCTGGCGAGCACGGAAGAGGAGCCCCTGGCATGAGCGGAACCTTCGTCGGCATACCGGCCTTCCCGGCGGCGGCGCACGAGGCGGTGCGCGACACGACGCTGCGCGGCAATCTGCGGCACGCCACCCACACGATCCGCGCCAAGCGGGCCAGGGCGGTCGCCGAGGTCGAGGACTGGGCGGAGCTGCGCGAGGCCGGTAAGCGGATCAAGGACCATACGCTGCGTCATCTCGACGAGTACCTGGTCCGGTTGGAGGAGTCGGTCACGGCGGCCGGCGGTGTGGTCCACTGGGCCGCGGACGCCGACGAGGCCAACCGGATCGTCACCGAACTGGTCAAGGCGACCGGGGAGTCGGAGGTCGTCAAGGTCAAGTCGATGGCCACGCAGGAGATCGGGCTCAACGAGGCCCTGGAGGCGGCGGGCATCCGCGCCTACGAGACCGATCTCGCCGAGCTGATCGTGCAGTTGGGCAAGGACCGGCCGTCGCACATCCTGGTCCCGGCGATCCACCGCAACCGCGGTGAGATCCGGGACATCTTCGCGCGCGAGATGGGCGAGTGGGGCCGTCCCGCCCCCGACGGGCTGACCGACACCCCCGCCGAACTCGCCGAGGCGGCCCGCCTGCACCTGCGGGAGAAGTTCCTGCGCGCCAAGGTCGGCGTCTCCGGCGCCAACTTCATGGTCGCCGAGACCGGCACGCTGGTGGTCGTGGAGTCCGAGGGCAACGGCCGGATGTGCCTGACCCTGCCCGAGACGCTGATCTCGGTGGTCGGCATCGAGAAGATCGTGCCGACCTGGCGGGACCTGGAGGTCTTCCTCCAGACCCTGCCCCGCTCCTCCACCGCCGAGCGGATGAACCCGTACACGAGCACGTGGACCGGTACGACGGACGAGGACGGGCCGAGGGTCTTCCACCTGGTCCTGCTCGACAACGGCCGCACCGACACCCTCGCCGACGAGGTCGGCCGCCAGGCCCTGCGCTGCATCCGCTGCTCGGCCTGTCTGAACGTGTGCCCGGTGTACGAGCGGGCCGGCGGCCACGCCTACGGCTCGGTCTACCCGGGCCCCATCGGCGCCATCCTCAGCCCCCAGCTGCGGGGCACCGGCAGCGACATCGACGCCTCGCTGCCGTACGCGTCGTCGCTGTGCGGCGCCTGCTACGAGGTGTGCCCGGTCGCCATCGACATCCCCGAGGTGCTGGTGCATCTGCGGGAGCGGGTCGCCCAGGGCGGCCCGGTGACCCGCGAGGGCAACCGGGTGGTGCTGCGCCCGGCGAAGGGGCACGCGGCCGAGCGGGCGGCGATGCGGGCGGCCCGCTGGGCGCTGTCCCGGCCCGGCGCCCTGCGCACCGGGCAGCGCGTCGCCTCCCGCACCCGCCGGCTCCATCCGCGCACGCTGCCCGGTCCGGGCCGGGCGTGGAGCGGTACCCGGGATCTGCCGCCGGTGCCGGCGGAGCCGTTCCGGGACTGGTGGCAGCGGACGCACGGGGGAAGGAAGGGCGCGAAGTGAGCAGCAGGGAGCGGATCCTGGGCCGGGTCCGGCGGGCGCTGGCCGACGTACCGCGCGAGGACACGCCGTACGAGCGGGCGGTCGTGCGGGACTATCTGCGGGAGCACGGCGGGCGCACCGTCGAGGAGACGGTCGGTCTGCTCGCCGAGAACCTGGCGGACTACCGGGCGCTCGTGCACCGGTGCGCGGCCGACGAGCTGCCGTCGGTGATCGCCGGGTTGCTGTCCGGGCACGGCTCGCGGACGGTGCTGGTGCCGCCGGGCCTCGATCCGGCCTGGCTCGCGGCGTCCGGGGCGGAGCGGGTGGCGGACCGGGCCGGGTCGACGCCGCACGAGCTGGACCGGGTGGACAGCGTGGTCACGGCGTGCGCGGTGGCGATCGCCGAGACCGGCACGATCGTCCTGGACGGCGGCCCGGACCAGGGCCGTCGCCGCATCACGCTCGTGCCGGACCACCACATCTGTGTCGTGCGGGTCCCCGAGCAGGTCGTCTCCTCCGTGCCGCAGGCCCTGCGGCGTCTCGACCCGGCCCGCCCGTTGACGTGGATCTCCGGTCCGTCGGCGACCAGCGACATCGAGCTGGACCGGGTCGAGGGGGTGCACGGTCCGCGCACCCTGGAGGTGGTGCTGGTGGCCGGTCAGCCGAGCGCGGACGTCACCTCGTAGCGTCCGGACGGCAGCCGGTAGGAGGTGGTGCCGTCCTCGAATCCGAGGAACTCGACGCCCCTCGCGCAGTTCCGCCCGGCGGCACAGCAGCGGGGCGCCGGGGCTGCCGGGTGCCTTGCCAGCGGGCGCCGTCCCAGCCGGTGACGCCGTCGGTGCTCAGCAGGCCGGTCTCGAAGGCGGCGGGCGGGGCGTCGGCGCGGTGGCCGTTCTCGTCCCAGACCTGGACCGTCCAGTGGTAGCGGTGGAGGGGCGCAGTGGCTCGCCCCCGTGGCGTACGGCGACCGAGTCGGGGCCGGTGATCCGGCCGCTGTGCCAGACGTCGGCGCGGCCCGGGCGCAGCCGTCCGCGGGAGGTCGCCGCCAGGATCCGGTACGCGCTCTGGCGGCGGCCGCGCGTCGCGGACGCCATCCGCCAGCCGTAGCGGGGTCTGGGGGCGTCGACGCCGAGCGGATCGGTGCGGTGCTCGACGGTCAGGCCGGTGACGGTGGCCTCGTCACGGCCCGGGGCGGCCGCGGCGCTGCCGGCGCCGGCGATCCCCGCCGTCATGGCCGGTGGAACGGCGCCAAGAACGGTCCTGCGCCTTACTTCGCGGGGTGGTGTGCCGTCTGCTCAAAAACGGAACTACTCAGTCCCCGTCGTAGGCCCGCCGGGCCCGCTCCACCTTCTCCAAGTTGTCGCCGGCCCACTCGGCGAGGTGGGCGAAGAGCGGGGCGAGGCTGCGGCCGAGGTCGCTGATCTCGTACTCGACGCGCGGCGGCACCTCCGGGTGGTAGGTGCGGATGACGAGTCCGTCGCGCTCCAGCTGACGCAGCCGCTGGGTGAGCACCTTGGGGGTGATCGCGGTGATCCGGCGTTCGAGTTCGACGAACCGCTGGCGGCCGTGGGTGTGCAGGGACCACAGGATCGGGGTGGTCCAGCGGCTGAAGACGATGTCCACGACCGGGGAGATCGGACAGGCGAGCTCGGGGTCGTCCACCATGCGCGTTCCTTCGGGGTAGTCACTTTCCTCTAGGTATCTACTATATCGGTGCTGTTAGCGTCGCCTCGTCATCAAGCAGGCACATCGGCAAGGGAGTTGGACATGTACGTGGTGACGGGGGCGACCGGCAACGTCGGGCGCGCGCTGGTTGGGGTACTGGCCGCGGCGGGCGCGGAGGTGACGGCGACGTCGCGCGGGATCACGGCGGCCGACGTGCCCGAGGGGGTGCGGCAGCGGCAGGCCGATCTGACGGACGCGGAGAGCCTGCGGCCGGTCCTCGACGGCGCCGAGGCGCTGTTCCTGCAGAACGGCGGTGCCGTCGCGCATCTGCTGCGCACCGGCGAGGTGCTGGACGTCGCCAAGAGCGCCGGGGTGCGGCGGGTCGTGCTGCTGTCGTCGCAGGGTGTGGCGACGCGGCCCGGGTCCGCCTCGCACGGGCTTGTCGCGCGGGCCATCGAGGACGCGGTGCGGGGGTCGGGCCTGGACTGGACGATCCTGCGCCCCGGGGGGTTCGCCTCCAACGCCTACGCCTGGGCCGAGTCGGTGCGCACCGGCCGCACGGTGGCCGCGCCGTTCGGTGACGTCGGTCTGCCGGTGGTCGATCCGGACGACATCGCCGGGGTCGCCGCGGCGGCGCTGCGGGAGGACGGTCACGCCGGGGAGGTGTACGAGCTGACCGGCCCCGCTCTCGTCACGCCCCGGCAGCAGGCGGCGGCCATCGGTGCCGCGCTGGGCGAGCCGGTGCGGTTCGTGGAGCTGTCCCGGCAGGAGGCGGCGGCCGGGATGGCGGCGTTCATGCCGGCGGACGTGGTGGAGACGACGCTGTCCATCCTGGGCTCGCCCACCCCGGCCGAGCAGCGGGTCGGGCCGGATGTGGAGCGGGTGCTGGGCCGGGCGCCGGGTACGTTCGCCGAGTGGGCGCGGCGGAACGCCGCCGCCTTCCGGTGAGGTCTACTTCAGGAGGTTCTTCTCCTCCAGGTAGCCGCGCGCCACGTCCTTCGCCAGTCGCCGCCAGCTGTCGACCCGCTGGTTCAGCGCGGCCAGGTCGGCCGTCGTGAGTACGGCGTTGAGCCGGTTCAGGGCCTCGGTGGCGCCCGCACCGCCCGCGCGGGCCCGGTTGACGACCGGGACGACGTTGTCGGCGTTCTGCAGGCGCTTGTCGTCGGCGAGCAGGACCAGGCCGAACTCGTCGAGGGTGGCGTCGGTCGTGGTGGTCAGCACCAGCTGGTCCCGGCCGCTCTGCACGGCCCGCTTCGCCTGGGTGGTCCCGACGCCCCTGGGGTCGACGGCGACGACGTCGATGCCGTAGGTCTCCTTCAGGCCGGGTGCGCAGTACGGCCGCCGTACGCACTCGTCGCCCGCCGCGAGCCGTACCTTCAGTCCCGAGTCACCGAGGTCGCTGAGGGTCTTCAGCCGGTGCCGGCGGGCGTACGACGCGCTCACCGCGAAGGCGTTCTGGTCGACGGCCCGGCCGGGGTCGAGCACGGTCAGTCCTCGGGGGGTGGCGAGCCGGCGCAGGGCGGTCATGGTGGTGTCGAGGTCGGGGGAACCGGCCGGCGGGGCGTCGGGGCCGTGGGTCTTGGCGTTCAGCCAGTCGGCGAACGTGGCCGCGTACTCGGGCACGACGTCGATGCGGCCGGACTCCAGGGCCGGTTCGTACAGCTCGCGGTTGGCGACGGTGAGCAGGGAGGTGCGGTATCCGGCCTGGTTCAGCAGCAGGGCGTACATCTGGGCGAGCAGGTCGCTCTCGGTGAAGCCCGCGGAGCCGATGGTCAGGCTCCGGCTGTCGCCGGGCGGCGCGGTGACCTGACCGCGGGTCTCCAGGGAGGGGCCGGTGGCGCAGGCGGTGGCGAGGAGGAGGGCCGCCGTCGCGGCCGTACGGAGTCTCATCGTGTCCGCCGGGCCCAGGCCGGTGCCAGTCGTCCGGTCAGGGCGAAGACGCCCTCGACGACGAGCGCGAAGGCGGCGACGAGGACGGCACCTGCGACCACCTGCGAGGTGTCGGCGAGGTTGAAGCCGGCCGTGATGATCCGGCCGAGCCCTCCCCCGCCCGCCAGCGCGGCGATGGTCGCGGTGGCGACGAGCTGGACGGCGGCGATCCGCACCCCGGTGAGGATCATCGGGAGGGAAAGGGGCAGTTCCACGTGAAACATCACCTGTTGCCCCGTCATCCCCATGCCGTACGCGACTTCCACGACGCCGCGGTCGACCTCCCGCATTCCGACGTACGCGTTGGTGAGCAGGGGCGGTACGGCGAACAGCACCAGCGCGACGACGGTTGGGCCCTCGCCCCACTGGCCGACGGGTGTGAGCAGCAGCAGGACGAGGACGGCGAAGGTGGGGATCGCACGGCCCACGTTGGAGATGTTGACGGCGAGCGCCCCGCCCTTGCCGAGGTGGCCGAGGACGACGGCGACCGGCAGCGCGATCAGACAGCTGACGACGAGGCAGACGGCGGTGAGGACCAGGTGCTGGAGGAGGCGGTGCCCGATGCCGTCGGCGCCGCTCCAGTGGGCGGGGTCGGTCAGCCAGTCCCAGGCCTCGGTGAGGGTGTTCATCCGCGGCCCGCCCTCGTCCAGGGGGTGAGCAGCCGCTGGACGCCCAGCAGCAGGACGTCGGCGACGACGGCGATCACCACGCAGAGCACGGAGGCGGTGAGCACCTGGGCCTTGAAGTAGGTGTTCATTCCGGCGTAGATGAGGTTGCCGAGCCCGCCGAAGCCGACGACGGCGCCCACCGTCACCAGGGAGACGGCGGAGACGGTGGCGATGCGCAGCCCGGCCATGGTGGCGGGCACGGCGAGCGGCAGCTCCACGGCGAGCAGGAGGCGGAGGGGCCCGTAGCCCATGCCGCGGGCGGCCTGCCGGATGTCCTCGGGGACGGCGCGCAGTCCGGCGAGGATGTTGCGGACCAGCAGGGTCAGCGAGTACAGCACCAGTCCGGCGACGACCAGGGTGGCGGAGAGCCCGTACAGCGGCAGGAGCAGGGAGAACATCGCCAGCGACGGGATCGTGTAGAGGATCGTCGTCACGGCGAGCACCGGACCGGCCGCCCAGCCCCGGCGGTGTGCCAGCATCGCCAGCGGCAGGGCGAGGGCCAGGCCGATGAGCACCGAGACCGACGTCAGCTGGAGGTGCTGGACGACCGCGTCGCGGAGGATCTCGCGGCGGGTGGTCAGATACTCGCCGCAGATCCACTCGTTGCGCGCGAGGCAGTCGTCCGGGGGCGCGGTCACCCGTCCATTGCAGCGGGCGGCGGCGAGGGCCGGCACGTTGTGCTCCCCCGTACGGGTGCGGCGATCCGGGGCCGGCGAAGGCGTGACACAGTCGGTGAACAAGCGCTTAGATAGGTGACTGCTCCTCGACGCCGATCTGGAGGCCCTGGTGTTCACTTCCGTCGACGACGTCTCCGCGCGCCTCGCCGAGACCGGCTATCTGGCCTCCCCCGCGGTCGCCACGACCGTCTTCCTCGCCGACCGCCTGGGCAAGCCGCTGCTCGTGGAGGGCCCCGCCGGGGTCGGCAAGACCGAGCTGGCCAAGGCGGTGGCCCGGGTCGCGGGGGCGCGGCTGGTCCGGTTGCAGTGCTACGAGGGCGTCGACGAGTCACGCGCCCTGTACGAGTGGAACCACGCCAAGCAGCTGCTGCGGATCAGCGCCGGGCGCGACGAGCGCTGGGACGAGACGCGCACCGACATCTTCAGCGAGGAGTTCCTGCTGCCGCGCCCGCTGCTCACCGCGATCCGCGGCGACGATCCGAAGGTGCTGCTGATCGACGAGACCGACAAGGCCGACGTCGAGGTGGAGGGGCTGCTGCTGGAGGTGCTCAGCGACTTCCAGGTGACCGTCCCCGAGCTGGGCACGGTCACCGCGACCCGCCGGCCGTTCGTGGTGCTCACCTCGAACGCCTCCCGGGAGCTTTCGGAGGCGCTGCGCCGCCGCTGTCTCTTCCTGCACATCGGTTTCCCCGAGGAGGAGCTGGAGCGGCGCATCGTCCGGCTCAAGGTGCCCGGTCTGGACACGGCGCTGGCGGAGTCCGTCGTCCGGGTGGTGGGGGCGCTGCGGGCCATGGACCTGCGCAAGGTGCCCTCGGTCGCCGAGACCATCGACTGGGCCCGCACCCTGCTCGCGCTCGGCGCGCACACCCTCGACGAGACCGTCGTACGCGACACCCTCGGCGTGGTCCTCAAGCATCAGGACGACGTGCTGAAGGCCGCCGCCAAGCTCGACCTGGACGCGGTGTGACCGTGCCGGCGCCGGATGTCGCGGCCCGGCTGACGGGTCTGGTCGCCGCGCTGCGCTCGCACGGGGTGCGCGTCGGCACCGGGGAGAGCGTCGACGCGGCGCGGGCGGTGGAGACGCTGGGGTTCGCCGACCGTGAGCTGCTGCGCGAGGGGCTGGCGGCGACGCTGCTGCACACCGCCGACCAGCGACGGGTGTTCGACCCAGTGTTCGACCTGTACTTTCCGCGGACCGTAGGCGCGCCGGGAGCGGGAGCGGGAGCGGCGGACGGCCCGGCCGACCGGTCGGAGCTGCGCGACCGGCTCGCGGCGGCGCTCGCCGCCGACGACACCGCCCTGCTGGAGCGGCTGGCGGCGGAGGCGGTCGACGGCTTCGGCGGCTACGGGAGCGGGCCGCGGTCGGACGGCTGGTCGGCGTACCAGACCCTCGACCGGCTGCGCCCGCAGACCCTGCTCGCCCGGGTGCGCGACACGGTGCGGGCGGGTGACGGCGGCGCGGAGTTCACCGACCGGCTGCTGGACGACGAGATCCGGCGGCGCATCGAGGTCTTCCGCGCACAGGTGGCCGCGGAGGCGCGGCGCCGGGTCGCGGAGCGGCGCGGGCGCGACGAGATCGCCCGGCGGGCCGTGGCCCCCACCGCCGACCGGGTGGACTTCCTGTACGCCGGGCAGGACCGGCTCGCCGAACTGCGCCGGACGGTACGGCCGCTCGCCCGCAAGCTGGCCACCCGGCTCGCCGCACGCCGCAGGCGGGCCGCCCGGGGCAGCATCGACCTGCGGCGGACCGTGCGCGGCTCGCTGTCGACGGGCGGGGTGCCGATGCGGCCCGTGCTGCGCCGGCGGCGGCCGGCCCGGCCCGAACTGGTGCTGCTGTGCGACGTGTCGGGGTCTGTGTCCGGGTTCTCCGACTTCACGATGCTGCTCGTGCAGGCGCTGCACGACCAGTTCTCCAAGGTGCGGGTGTTCGCCTTCGTCAACCGGATCGACGAGGTAACCGGACTGCTGGAGCACGGCGCGGCCGACCCCGGCGGGCTGGGCGCGCGCATCCGCGCCGAGGCCACGCTCACCGGCTGGCACGGCAGCAGCGACTACGGCGCCGCGCTGGGCGAGTTCGCGGAGCGGTACGGCGACGCGGTGGGCCCGCGGACGACGGTGTTCGTGCTCGGTGACGCCCGGACGAACATGGCCGATCCGAACCTCCCGGCGCTCCGGCGGATCGCCGGGCGGGCCCGCCGTCTGTACTGGCTCAATCCCGAACCGCGCGCCCAGTGGGGTACCGGGGACTCGGCCGCCCCCGAGTACGCCGAGCTGGTGGCGATGCACGAGTGCCGCACCGCGCATCAGCTCGGTGTCCTGGTCAGCCGGTTGCTGCCGGTGTGAGGACCGCCGGGTCATCACTCCTTGGGCTTGGCGTACTCCTTGGCGGTCTGGCCCTCGAAGTCGTAGGCGACGCACGCCTCGTCGCCCACGACCCACGCGTCGTGTCCCGGGGAGCAGACGAAGGCCTCGCCCGGGCCGACCTCGCCCTCGGTGCCGTCATCCATGCGGATGTGCAGGTGCCCCTGGACGACGTAGCCGTTGTGGTTCATCTGACAGCTGTCCGTGCCCGCGATCGGCCCCACGTCCTGGGACCAGCGCCAGCCCGGCTCGAAGGTCGCCACGGCGAAGTCGCATCCCGTCAGGTGGACGGCTTCCAGGTGTCCGTGCGGGAAGTCCCGCCGCTCGTCCGGCTTGTCGAGCATCTTCATCTCGAGCATGATGCTCCTCCCTTCCGGCCGCTTCCGCCGCGGCCGGGGCCGGTCCCCGTCTCCCCTGCGGCGCAGGCGGCACCGGCGGCGGCCGGACCCCTCACGTCCATCGTCCGCCGGGGCGCTGGGGGCCGCCATTCGGGGGCGGGCCGTCAGACCTCCTCCCTCCGGCCGTCAGACCTGCCCCCCCCCCCGGCCGTCAGACCTCGCCGCCCCCGCAGAGCCGGGTGAAGCGCTCCGTGTCGATGTTGCCGCCGGAGACGATCAGGCCGACGCGCCGCGGGAGGTTCGTGACGCGGCCGGAGAGCAGCGCGGCCAGCGGTGTCGCGCCGCTGGGCTCCACGACGATCTTCAGCCGTTCGAAGGCGAACCGCATCGCCGCCCTGATCTCGTCGTCGCTGACGAGGGCGATCTCGTCCACCAGCCGCCGGTTGACGGAGAAGGTCAGTTCGCCGGGCGTGTGCAGGGCCTGCCCGTCGGCGATGGTGCGCGGCACCGGGATGCTGATCCGGTGGCCCGCCTCCAGGGACCGCTTGGTGTCGTCGCCGGCCTCGGGCTCGACGCCGATCACCCGGATCCCGGCCCGCAGCCCCTTGACCGCCGTCGCGCTGCCCGCGATCAGTCCGCCGCCGCCCACGGGGGTGATCAGCGCGTCCAACTCCCCCGCCTCCTCCAGCAGTTCCAGCGCCGCGGTGCCCTGTCCGGCGATGATGTGCGGGTGCTCGTAGGGCGGGATGACGGTGAGGCCCCGCTCGGCGGCCAGCGCCTCGGCGATGGCGACCCGGTCGCCGGTGTAGCGGTCGTAGGTGACGATCTCGGCGCCGTACCCGGCGGTCGCCTCCCGTTTGGACGCCGGGGCGTCCTCCGGCATGACGATCACCGCGGTGGTGCCGAGTTCGCGGGCGGCGAGGGCGACGGCCTGCGCGTGGTTGCCGGACGAGTAGGCGGCGATGCCGCGGGCCAGCTGATCGGGCGTCAGCCGGGAGGCCGCGTTGTAGGCGCCGCGGAACTTGAACGCGCCGACCCGCTGGAAGTTCTCGCACTTGAGCAGCACCTGGGCGCCGACCAGCCCGTCCAGGGTGCGCGAGCGCAGCACCGGGGTGCGGTGGGCGACCCCCTTGAGCCGGGCGGCGGCGGCGCGGACGTCGTCGAGCGTGACGGGCGGGCGGGTGGTCGTCACTGATGTCCTCCCTGGGACGTCGGGTCGTCGGCCATGGCTCTGGCCTGGGAGAGGTAGCTGTAGGCGGAGGCGCGGGAGATGCCGAGGCGGGCGGCGACCTGCTCCACCGCGCGGCGGACGGCGAAGACGCCGTGCTCGTCGAGGCTGCGGAACAGCTCCAGGCGGCGGTCGCGGTCGAGGCCGGCCCAGTTGTGCGCCTGGTGCGACGCGTGGGTGTCGAGGATGGCGTCGACGACGGAGTCGATGTCGTTGCCGAAGGTGGTGACCGGGGTCCGCGTGGTGCCCGCGCCGAGTCCCGCGAGCCCGCCGAGGAGGGCCTGGGCGCGGTGCACGGCGGTGACGTCGAGATTGACGCAGAGCGCGCCGAAGACGGTGCCCGCGGAGTCCCGCAGCACCATCGTGGACGCCTTGACGAGGTCGCCGGAGCGGGTGCGGGTGAGGTAGTTCAGCTCGTCGGACGCCTCGTCGCCGCGGGCGAGGACCCGCATGCCGATCTCGCTCATCGCCCCGCCCACCGCCCGCCCGGTCACCGAACCGGCCACGGCGACCACCGACTTCTCCGGCTGCCGGTAGTCGTGCAGCACGACCTCGCACAGCGGGCCGAAGGTGGCCACGAGTCCGTCGACGACGGGAACGAGCGCACCGATGACCGCGTCCCGCTCGGCGTCCAGGTCCTGCCCGGCCATGAGCCCCCCTTTGGACTGTCAGTCCAGTGTCTGGACTTCCAGTCTAACCAGGTGCTCAGGCGTGTGCGTGCGTGACGTGGTAAGCGCGGGCCGTGTGGCCCGGGTTCTCGCTGTTGTGACGCCCCGCGCCGGTGACCGCGGCGCTCTCGCTGAAGAAGATCATCGTCCCGTCCGGGCCCCTGGTGTCCAGCACGAAGCACTGTTCCTGCCGGCACCAGATGGCCCAGTACGTGTCGGCTTCGTCGAAGCCGCTGCTGAGCTCGAGAACCTGTTCCTCGCTGGGGTTTTCCATCAGAGATCGCCTTCCACCGTGCGTTTCCGGTTTCCGCGCGACGCGTCGTGCTCTGCTACCAGCCTGCTCCCCCGCGACAACGGCCCGCAACACCACTTCAGTCCCGCAGGCACCACGCCACGAACCGCCCGACGCTCGCGTCCACCCGGGCGTCGTCGTCCACCACCGAGGCCGTGCAGAAGAAGCGGACCTCCCGGAACTCCTGCTCCATCGCCTCCACCAGGCTGCGCAGGCCCAGGCTCTCGCGCAGCCAGGCGCGGGCGCTGTCGCTGTCGTCCGGGCGGTCGGGGGCGAGGCCGTGGCCGGCGAGCAGGTCCGTCTTGCTGATGGCGACCGCCAGGCGGGAGTCCGCCAGCGGCGCGCCCATGGCCGCGACCGCCTGGACCGACCGGCCGAAGACCTCCTCGGGATCCACGGTCGAGGCGAGCGTGCGGTCCAGCGGCGCGCCCGGGCCGGAGGCCAGGGACGTCCAGAACGCCTTCACCGCCATGGGGTCCAGGACGAAGACGAAGGTGCGGGCCTCCCGGGCGTAGCGCAGCGCGTCGGTCTCGTCGCGGTCGACGAAGCGCTCGCCGGCCGTGTCGAAGAGATGCACCAGGCGCTCGGCGCGGCCGCTGCCGAGGACGAAGGAGTGCGCCCGGGGCAGCGCCTTCTGGGTGGCCCGGGTGTGGCCCCGGATCCGCAGGACCTCCCGCAGCACCTGGTAGTTGCTGTTCGACTCCTCGTCGGCGAGGGTGATCGCCGGTCCGCCGTCGGCCGCCGCGTTCTCCAGCGACAGCAGCATCGCCGCCATCAACTGTGTCTTGCCCGCGGCCTGTCCGCCGATCAGCGGGAGGATCGTCTCGGGCATGTGCCCGGCGTCGGTGTTCATCGGCTTCCCGCAGTGCGGGTACACGCAGTACGCCTGGAGCCGCGCGTCCCGGCTCATCAGCATCAGCAGCGTCGGCATGCGCTGCCCGCACTCGCAGCGGCGCCGGAACAGGCCGTACGTCCCCGGGCGGATGTCGGCGTGCCGACGCCGGCAGGCCGGGCTGGGGCAGTCGTACGCCGGGTAGGGGACGCGTTCGAAGCAGTGCGGGCAGAGCATGCCGGTGCGCAGCCGCTTCATCAGGAGCACGGACCGGTCGAGGGCCCGCAGGGTGCCGGCGACGAGCCGGGCGCCGCCCATCAGCGCGAGCAGGACGAGCGCGTGCAGGCCGAACAGCAGGCCGAGCGGCGGCACGGCCAGCAGCGCGCCGAGGCACAGGCCCGCGTACAGGGTGAGCCCGTACGGCACGGTGACGGCACGGGTCCGGGTGGGGGCGGTGAACTGCCGTGTGGTCACGGCCCGGAAGGAGTCGCCGACCGTCCTGACGTACGACCGCCGCTCCAGGATGAGGAGTTGGCGCAGGTCGCGGAAGCCCGGTCCGAAGAAGTAGTTGCGGTACGCCTTCACGTCCTCGTCCTGGGGACGGTAGGGCGGCAGTGCCTGGAACTCGGGGGTGCGCCGGTACAGGACGCCGGCCAGCAGCCGTATGTGCCCGGTGAGCAGCTGCATCACCAGCGCCAGGCCGCGCAGCGCGGCGATGACGGGGGCGACGGGCAGGTACGCCGCGAGCGCGGCGAGGTAGAGGACGGGGATGAGGACGTAGGCGATGATCTCGGCCACCGGGTGTCACCGTCCCTTCTTCTTCCGGGAGTTGCCGGGGGGCTCTTCGCCCGGGGTGGCGGAGGGCGTGCCACCGGGTGTGCGGCGGCCGACGAAGGGGAGCTTGCGGACGAGTTTGCGCGCTCCGCCCTCACGGGCCGTGATCCATTCGGCGTAGCGGTCGGCGAGGTCCCGGTCGTGGGGCCGGGTGGCGTGCTCCAGCCGTTTCAGGTCGGCGACCCGCCAGTACTGGGCGGGGTGGCTCATGATCGCGGCGGTGTCGTCCTTGTGCGCCTGGGAGAGGCCGGCCCGCGATCTGAGGGTGGCGGCCGCGACCACATGGTCGAGCGCGGTGTCGTCGAGCCGTTCTCCTCGTGTCACCAGGCGGCGCACGGCGGTCAGATAGCCGTCGAGGGTGGAGTGGCTCAGCTCGGGGAGGCGGTCGCGGAGCCTGCGGACGTCGGCAGGCAGGGCCAGCATGGCGGGCACCAGGCGGTACCGCTTGAGCGCCTGCGGCGCCGCCCACCGGTCGATGCCCGCGATGGCGAACGCGGCGGCGAGTTCGGTGGCCTCGCGGGCCTCGTGGAGCGCGGTGTGCAGGTCGAGCGTGGTGCGTACCCGTTCCCGCGCGGTGGCCGGCAGCCAGGCGGAGCGGGCCGGGGAGGCGAGCACCCGGCACAGTTCCAGGCAGGCCTGGAGGTCGCTCTCGTCGTCGATGCGCTGGTTCAGGGCGCGGTCGAGCCACTGGCCGACCGCCGGGTCCACGCGCTCGCCGGCGGGCAGCCGTTCGGCGATCGTGACGGCCTCCCGGTGGGTCCAGGTCCGCGACGGCTGCCGCCACAGGCCGCGCAGCAGATCCTCGTCGGGTGACGCCGCGTCCCTGATCCGCAGGATCTTGAACATGAGGTCGACCGTGTGCGAGGGCTCCCGTTCGGCCCGGGCCCGCAGGTGATGCTCCAGGAGCACGGGATGGTCGCGCAGGTCCCCCTCGTGCAGCAGCTCGGCCGGGAACTGCGAGAAGAGCTGTTCCTGCCCGCCGCGCCCCTCCAGCGCCTCCCGCACCGCGATCACCAGGGCCTCGCGCATCTCCGGCAGCTCCCGCACCAGTTCGGCCACCTCCCGGCGCAGCCCGGGGCCGGGCGTGGCGGACGCTCCGACCAGGGCGTGGGCGAGGGCCAGCGTCTCGCGCGCCAGGACCTCCGGTGCCGGGGCGAGCCGTGCGCCGAGCGCCCACAGCAGCAGCCGGGTCCGCTGCCGGGCGGTCGCCGCCTCGCCGCTCAGCAGCCGCTCCCACAGGGCGGTGGCCCGCTGCCGCACCGCGCGGTCGGCGAGCGGTACGGGCTCGGCGGCGTCCTGCGCGCCGGTCATGTAGGCCCGCATGCGGGAGGCGTGCAGCTTGCCCTCGATCTCCTGGTGCACGGTGAGGTCGCCGCCGGCCTTCGCGGCGGCGCTGAGCGCGGCCAGCTGGCGGTCGTCCAGTTCCCGGTGCTTGCGGTGCAGGTCGGCGGCGACGGCCGCCCGGCGCGGACCCAGGTGGTCGGCGCCGGCCAGCCAGTCGATCACCGCGCGCACGTCGGCGGCGGCGAGCGTGATGCCGCCCGAGGCGGCCGCCGCGGCGACGGGGGCGTGCCAGTCGCCGGGGGTCTCCTCGCCGCCGCGGGCGTAGTCCGCCGTCCAGGACCAGACGGGCCGGACGGAGCCCACGCCGATCCGGGTGAGGAGCAGTGTCAGGTCGGGCGCGGCGACCTCGGGGAACACCCCGCGGGCGAAGTCGAAGACGGTGTACGCCGCCTCGTCGTCCGGCCCGAACTCCAGCTGCGCCTCGGGCACCGTGCCGATCAGGTGGAGCCGGCTGCGGGCGGGGCGCAGCACGTAGGTGGCGAAGGAGAGGCGGCGGGCGAGCGGGGGCGGCAGCAGGTAGGAGACGGCGGCGAACCAGTGCGCGACCCGGTCGCTGGTGTGGTCGACCACCACCACCGAGCCGTGCTCGGTGAGCGCGGCGAACACGGCGGCCAGCAGGTTCGGCAGCTGCGCCGCGTGCGGGTGGCCGTGCACGAAGTCGCGGACCGCGCGCACTCCGAGGGGCCCGCGCGGCGGCGCCGTGAGGGGTGGGATCTCCGTGGTCGGGGAAACGGTGCCGGCCCACACCGGGGAGCCCCACAGCTCGATGCCGAGCATCCCGTCCCCGGCCGCCCGGAAGTCCTCGCTGTGCAGGGCGTGCGCGAAGTAGTTGCCGAAGCGGCGGGCCGAGTCCCGGCCCACGTAACGCACGCACAGCGCGGTGGCCCGGCGGCCCTGCCGGTCGTACGGCCGGTAGCAGAGGTTGACCGGGCAGCGCTTCAGCAGCTCCGGGGTGTCCGACTCCACCATGGAGCGCGGCGGTTCGTACCCGGCGAGCGCCTCCACGGCCTGCCGGGTCTCGGCGGTGACGCCCGCGCTGACGGCGTTGAACTGGAACCCGGAGAACCCGCTCAGCCCGTGCTCGCACGAGGTGTAGTACAGCTGCTGGAAGTGGGTCATCCGCGCCCTGCCTTCGGCACCGAGCCGAACTCGCTGAGCAGCCACAGCAGCGGATCGGCGACCCGGTAGGGCTGGATGCCGGTGGGGGCGACCCGGGCGTCGGGCGTGGGGTTGCGGCCGAGGGAGGAGACGCCGAAGTACCGGTAGCGGGTGTAGTGGTTGTCCAGCAGGTGGTCGATCGGCACGCCGTCCCAGTCCTTCAGCAGCCGGCGCACCTCCTCGTGGACGCTGAGGCTGTCGCCCACGTCGAACCGGCCGCGCGGGGTGGCGTGGGCGCGCAGCGGGCTGCCGCTCTCCAGCAGGTGCCAGAAGGCGTCCATCTTCGAGAACACCACCGCGATCGGCGTGTCGATCTTCTGCGCGGACCGGCCGCTGCGCGGGGCGAGGAGCAGGCTGGTGATCCGGGACAGGACGTTGATCGGCGCGTCCAGGCCCTCGGTGCCGGGCAGCGGAGTGCCGGGCAGGGCGCTGTCGCGGGCGCCCGGCATCTGCAGCGGGTCCAGGAGCAGCACGATGCCGTCGGCGCCGGTCAGATAGCGGGTGTTGAGTTCCACGCTCTCCCGGGAGCTGAAGTCCTCGCCGGCGGTGTCGAAGAACGACAGCACGGTGTGCTGCGGCCGTTCGCCGAGCAGGGTGCGCCGGCGCAGGCCGAAGCGGAACACCAGTGGGTCCACCCGGTTGAGGTTGGTGGAGGCGGTCTGGGTGCCGGGGAACATCTGGTTGGCACCGTAGAGGCGTTCCTCGTAGTCGGAGCTGTAGCGCCGCATCGTCGCGTCGTCCAGGCCCATCAGATGCGCGCCGAACGCCTCGCCGACCCGGTTGCGCATCTCGTGCAGCAACACCGTCATGTAGACGGTCTTGCCGGACGCCTTGGCGCCGACCATGGCGATCAGCCGGCTGTCCACCATGCCGAACTGGACGGGCAGCGCGGAGTGGCACACCGGGCAGATCCGGTACGTCGTCTCGCCCTCGCAGTCCGGGCAGGGGGCGGTCGGCTTGCGGCCGTCGGCGGCGAACACCGGGCCCAGGTCGTGGCTGGGGCGCGGGCCCATCCGGTCGTCGAGCACCTGGTCGCGGCTGGGCTCGCACTTCTTCCCGGCCCGGCTCAGGCGGGTGTTGCAGCGGAAGCGGATCTCACGCGGGGCGAAACTCTCGTAGCAGTAGGGGCAGGTGAGGCGTCTGGCCATCAGGTCACTCGCAGTCTGTGCAATGCCGTCGGGCGGATCTCGATACCGGAGTCGGTGCCCGCGTTCGCGTCCGCGGGGAAGCAGACCAGCCAGGACGGGCCCCGGGTGGCGGGCAGCTGGACCTCCACGGTCAGCGGGGTGCCGGCGGGCAGGCGCTGCGCGGGCAGCTCGTGCAGGACGGTGCCCTCGGCCGTGCTGGTGGGGCGGAACCGGCCGAGGCTGTGGACGATGCGCAGGCCGGGCAGGTCGCAGCCGGTCTCCGAGGTGAACGTGACGGTGGCCACCCGGCCCTTGAGGCGCCGGCGCACGGTCGGCTCGTACTCCACCACCGGCGGCTGCGCGGGGACGAGCAGCGACGAGGCGCCCTCGCATTCCCCGCCCAGGTCCGGGACCAGGGCCTCCACGGTCAGGGTGACCGCGCCCCGGCCGACAGCCAGGTCGAACCCGCCGTCGTGCTCGTACACCCGCCGCCGGCACACCACGTCCCCGTCCCTCGGCCCGCCGCCCGCCGAGCCGTCCTCCCGGCGCCAGCGGACCCGGGCGCTGAGGGCGCCCTCGGGCCACGCCCAGAGCACGAGCAGGTGGTCGTCGCGGCGGACGGCCTGGAGTTCGCCCACCGGGACGGCGAACAGGGACGGCGCCTCACCGGGTGTGCCGGTGCCGTCCGGGGGCGCCGAGCGGGGCGGCGGGGGCGGCGGCTCGGGGGCGGCTGCGGGGGGTGTGGCCGGGGCTGAGGGCTGTGAGAGGTCCGGTGGCTGTCGGGGGCCGGGGATGGTGGGTCCGGTCGTGGACGCGGTCGCCGGAGGCGGCTCGGGGGCAGGTGCGGCGGGCTGCTGCCGCGCGGACGTGCCGGGCTCGGAGGTGTTCCTGGAAGCCGAGTCGGGCCCACCGTGCGGTGCGGGGCTGCCGTTCCCCGCCGGGGAGGTGTCCGGGCGCGCGGAGTCGTCGCCGTACGGAGAGCCGTCGCGCGGGGACGCGTTCCGGTGCCCGGCGTCGGCTGCGTCGGGTGCCGCCCCCGCGCTCGCCGGGTGGGTCTCCGGTTCGGGGTCGTCCGGCTCGGGGGGCCAGGTCAGCGGGTCCGGGTCCGTCAGGGCGGCGGGGGGTGCGGTGCGCGTGTCCGGGTCCGTCGTGGCGGCCGGGGGTGCGGTGTCCGGGCGGAAATGGCCGAAGTCCGCGCGGGCCGCGCTTCGCGGCGACCCGGTCACGACGCGCAGCACGCCGAAGTCGCGCAGCGCCAGCAGTCCGCGTACGACGGCGAGTTCGGGCAGGTAGCAGCGCACCGTGAGATCCCGCGCGACCGGCAGCGCCTCGATCTCGGCCCGCCGGCCGGGTGCGGCGTTCAGCCCGCCGGCGAGCAGGACGGTGTCCACCGCCGGTTCGGCGTCGGCCAGTTGCTCGGCGACGGCGGCGAGGGCGCGCTCCCGCAGCGGCGCCACCGCCTCCTCGAAGGTGGCCCGGTCGAGGGTCACCGGGTGCGGTGCGCCGGCCGTGTCGAGCACCGGCTCGGTGACGCTGTCGGCGGCGCCGAGCGCGCGCCGCAGCATCTCCGCGGCCCGGCGCGGGTCCGCCCCGTCGGGCAGCCGCCCGGCGAGCCGGGCGGCGAGCGCGGCGTCCCAGTCGTCCCCGCCGAGCCGGACGCTGTGGGTGCGGACGACGTGGACGGTGAGGTCGGGGCTGACGGCGAGGAGGGTCAGGTCCAGGGTCGTCGCCCCCTGGTCGCAGACGAGGACCGCGTGGTCCACGCCCTCGGCGACCGCGCCGTAGTGCAGGGCCACGGCCACCGGGTCCGGCAGCACCCGGTCGACGACGAGCCCCGCGCCGTCCGCCGCGCGCCGCAGCTCGTCCTCGCCGCCGCCGGTGGCGGGTATGCCGAGCACGGCCCGCCCGTCCGGGCCGGGCGGGGCGGCGCCGAGCAGGGCGGGCAGGGCCCGCTGCGGGTCGAGGACGCCGTCCGTGCCGTCCAGTTCGGTCGTGACCACGTCCGGCAGGCCGTCGGGGCCGATGCGTCCGACGCGTCCGAAACGGTGCCCGAGATCGATGGCGATCATGTCCTGCCGCTCCCCTCTCCCGTGACCGGGGCCGTCCCGTCGGCCGTCACCCGTACCGCGCCGTCGGCTCCGACGCCGACGCGCACGCGGCTGCCGGGTACCGGCCGGTGCTCCAGCAGATGGCGCACGACCGCCGACCGCACCTGTTCCAGCTCGTTGCGGATCTGCCGACCGCCGTACGCCTGGTGCTCGGGGTCCGACATCCGCTCGGTGATCCACGGGTGCAGGGTCGCGGTGTCGGGGACCAGCTCGACGCGATGGCGTTCGCGGACCGACTCGGTGAGCTGCGCGAGCAGCCGGTCGGCGATCCTGACCACGTGCTCGTGGCGCAGCATGTCGAAGACGACGACGCCCGGCTTGAGCCGTCCGTAGATCTCCGGCCGGCCGATCTGCCGGAACTTGTCCTCCACGGCGCGGGTGAAGTGCGCTTGCAGCTCGGCGTAGGACAGGTCGTCGTCGCGTTCCTCCAGCAGGCTCTGCAGCGCTTCGGCGCCGGTGTTGGAGGTGAAGATGATCAGGCACTGGGAGAAGTAGGCCGTCTGGCCGCGGCCGTCGGTGAGGCGGCCGTCCTCCAGCACCTGGAGGAACTTGTCCAGCACCTTCGGGTGGGCCTTCTCGATCTCGTCGAAGAGCAGCACGCTGAACGGCCGCTCCTGCACCCGCCGGGTCAGTTCGCCGCCCTGCTCGTGGCCGATGTAGCCGGGGGGCGCGCCGGCCAGCCGTTCCGCCGCGTGCTCCTGCTGGTACTCGCTCATGTCGAAGCGGGCGTACGCGCTCTGGTCGCCGAACATCAACTCGGCTACGGCCTTGGCGAGTTCGGTCTTGCCGACGCCGGTGGGCCCCACGAAGAAGAACGCTCCGCGGGGCCGGGCGGTCCCGGAATTGCCGAAGTCGACGCCGACGAACGCGGACTGCAGCGCGGACGCCACGGCGTCGACGGCCGTGGCCTGGCCGACCACCCGGGTGCCGAGGACGTCGGCGGCGCGGGCGACGGTGTCCCGGTCGAGCTGGGTCCACGGGTCGACACTCACGTTGAGCCGGTGCAGTTCGAGCAGCTTGTCCGGCTTCTGCAGGGGGGCGTTGCGCAGCCACGAGGTCCTGGAGAGGGAGTCGATGTCCCAGCCCGCCATGCCGTCGGTGGCGCCGACGAGCCGTTCGAGGTCGGCGCGGGTGGCGTCCTGGGCCCCGTTGAAGTGGTGCTGCAGCCAGGTCAGCCACAGGCGCCGTTCGCTGGGGTCGGGCGGGCCGATGTGCAGGGCGGCGATCCGCGGGTCCTCCAGGTGGAACCAGCCGGGCAGCCGCCCGACGTCACCGACGGCGCACAGTACGGCGTTGCGGGCGTGCGGGGGCCGGCCGACGGCGGTGCGCGGGGTGACGGCGTCCGTCATGGCGGCGCGCAGCCGCAGATAGCCGAGCTGCGACTCGGGCTGGCCGGGCGGCAGCTGGTGGTCGACGTCCTCGAAGACGAAGGCGGTGGCCGCGTCGGGTGAGGCGACCAGGCGCTGCACGGTGGCGACGACGTCGTCGAAGGTCCTGGGCCGCCCCGACCGCCGTGGCGCGAACAGCCGCTCCCGGCCGCGCTGCCGCTCGTCGGCGCGCCGGGAGGACGCCGAGGCGGGCCGGTCGCCACCGGTCGGCGCGTCACCGGTCGGCGCGTCACCGGTGGGCCCGTCACCGGACGGCGCGCTCGCTCCCCCGCCGGCTCTCTCAGCGGCGTCGTCACCGGCCCCTTCCCCCGCCGCACCGCCCGCGGTCTCACCCGCCGCACCCCCCGCGGCCTCACGCGGTCGCTCCTCCCGCAGCTGGTCGAAGCGTTCCGCGTGGCCCGGCAGCGGGAAGGTGAGCCCGTCGACCGGGTCCCACCAGCCGACGACCTCCGCGCCGCGCAGTTCGAGCAGTCCGGCGACCACCTGCCGGAAGGAGGCGGGCCGGTCCCGGAACCACCAGCGGTCCCTGATCTGCCCGTTGAGGATCACCTGGCGTCCGCGCCGCAGCTCCCAGCCGAGGGACACCGCCCACAGCGGCATCATGCCGTCCGCGGCGACCGGCTGCCCGTCCCCGCCCGTGCCGTCACGCCGCTCGGGCGGCGGGGCCGCCGGGGTGCCGTGCTGTGGTTTCGCCCATTCGACGGTGCTCACCCGCTCCACCTCCACTCCCCGGCGTCCGGCAGCGACCTGCCCTCGCCGCGCGGCGGCCTGCTCCGGCCGTGCGGCTTGCCGTCCCAGGTGAGTTCGCCGGGCACGAAGCCGTCCCGCTCGCCGATCGCCTCGTGCACCCGCTCCAGCAGCTGTTCGGTGCTGTCGCAGACCGCGGCGTCCGGGTCGGGGCGCAGCGTCACGTCGGGTTCGCCGTCGACGTGGTAGACGAGGACGGGTGTGCCGCCGCCGTCGGTGGCGATGGTGGTCTCGTACGTCGCCCCGCTGGGGCGTTCGAAGCCGAGCACCAGGCGTGCGCCCTGCTCCTGTCCGCCGGTGAAGGCGAATCCCTCGCCGAGCATGGCGTCCTGGAGCGCCTGGGCGAGGTCCATCCGCCGGGTGTGGGCGAGCTGCAGTTCGTCCAGGCGGAGCTCGGCTTCGGGGAGCAGTTCCTCGAGGGCGGTGACCGCCGTGAGCGCGTCGGCCGCCGCGCCGTCGGCGAGCGGCCCGGTGACGGCGTGGACGGCGGTCTCGATGCGGTGGGCGAGGTCCGGGTCGCCGAGTGTGCGGGCCTCGTCCGCCGCGTCCTCGGCGGAGCGGCGTACGACGCCGAGCCGGTCCTGAGCCTCGGCGAGGGCCTCGGCGTGAGCCGTGGCGAGCCGTTCCCGCTCGGCCTCCTCGGCGGCGGCCTGTGCGGCGGCCCGCTCCTCCGCCTCGCGCCGGGCCTCCTCGGCCTGGCGCTGTGCCTCCCGCGCCCGTTCGGCGCGCCGCCGTTCCTCGGCGGCCTGCCGCTCGGCGGTCGCGGCGTGCCGGGTGAGCGCGTGTTCCACCGTGCCGAGCAGGGCCTCGAAGCGGGTCTCGCCGCCGGGTCCGGCGGTGGCGCGCAGTTCGCCGATGAGGTCGACGCAGGCCCGGTGCCCTTCCGGGTCCTGTGCGGCGGCCTCGGAGCCGATGCCGGCCAGCCGGGCCTCCAGTGCGGCGAGCACGGCGTGGTGGTCGGCGCCCGGCCCGGTGGTCTCGCCGCGGTGGCGCAGCAGGACGATCCGGCCGCGCAGTTCCTCGATCTCCCCGTCGAGGGGTTCGGCGCGGTCGATCCTGCCCTGCAGCGCGGCCAGCTGCTGTTCGAGGGCGGCCAGTTCGCCGGATGCGGTGCCCCCGGACGCCATGGCCTCTCCCAGCAGGTTCCTCACCTCGGCCAGCCGGCGGGCGTCGGCGCCTGCCTGGTCCTGGCGCAGCCGGGCGGCGTGGGCGCGCCGTTCGGCGGCCCGCCGCTCGGCCAGCTCGGCCCTTCTGCGCTCCGCCTCCGCCTTGGCGCGCTCCCGGCGTGCGGCGGCCTCGGCGGCGCGCCTGGCGGCGCGTTCGGCGCGCTCCCTGGCGCGCTGTTCCTCGCGCCGCCGCCGGGCGGCGGCCTGGGCGCGGCGGCGTTCGGCCTCCTGCCGTGCGTAGGCCGGGGCGACCCTGACCGTGCTGTACTTCGGTGATCCGCTCATGTTTCCCTCCGCGCCTGGGTGTGCAGCACGAAGCCGCGCGCCGCGAGTCGTTCCTCGAGTCCCTCCCGGAAGCCGGGGGTCGGTGGCACCCCGGCCCAGGAGAGGGTTCCGTCGGTCTCAACGGACAGCTCGATCCCGGCGCTGGTGTCGGGCTGGGCCGCCAGGTCCGGGTAGCGGTCGGTGAGGGCGACGATGCGCTGGTTGGCGGAGCCGCGCCAGCGCAGACCGCCGTGCCGGGACGCCACGTAGGGGCCGTCGACGAGGAGGTCGAGGCGGCGCAGCAGCGCCTGCCGGTCGGGGCCGCCGCGGCGCAGGGCCTCGTACCGGTATCCGGAGTACGCCATCGCGCTGAGCTCCGGGCGGCGCGCCCGTACGGCGTCGAGCAGTTCGGCCAGTGCGGCCGCCTGGCTGAAGGGCTCCCCGCCGGAGAAGGTGACGCCCTCGATGCCGGGCAACCCGCATATCCAGTCGGCGAGTTCGGCCACCGGACAGGTCGTGCCGCCGTCGAAGGGCAGGGTCTCGGCGGCCACGCAGCCCCGGCAGCGCAGCGGGCAGCCCTGCACCCAGATCACGGCGCGGGCGCCGGGCCCGAGGACGGTGCAGCGGTCGAGCCGCCGGGCCACCGAGAGGAGCGTCAGCTCCGCCATGCGGTGTTCTCCTTCCGGTCGTGAGGGGTGGCGGCGGTGCGGGCCGCGGTGTCCGTGACGGCGTCCGGGGGCCGGTCCGGGGCCGCCGGGCGGGCCTCCGCGCCCCGCTCGGCCAGGTCGCACCAGGGGCACCAGGGCCGTTCCACGGTGTGCACGTGCCGGGGGTCGGCCCGGCAGGTCCGCAGCCGTGCCGGCGCGCACTCCTCGGCGAGGGCGTCGGCCCAGTCCGCCGCGGTGGGCCGGTGGCCGCCGAACGCCGCGCGGAACAGAGCGAGCAGCCGGCGCGGCAGCAGGTCGGCGGGGGGCGCGGAGCGGGGCAGGACGACCGCCGTCCGGTCGAGGAGGCGGCAGCGGCCGTGCAGCACGTTGTCGTCGTAGGAGAGGTAGGCGCCGCCGTCACCGGGGTGTCCGGCGAAGGGGTGGAGGCCGTGCATCAGCAGCTGGTGGACGAGGACGGCGAGCACGAAGTCGTCGGAGGCGTCGTCGGGCGCGGTGCCGGCGGGGGCGCCGATGCGTTCGGGGGCGGTGTATCCGGGGGTGCCCATGCGGCCGGGGAACACCTCGCCGCCGTCCCTGAACTGCCAGGAGTCGACGTCGGCGATGCCGACCACGCCGTGTCCGTCGACCCACAGGTTGTCGGGTTTGAGGTCACCGACGACATAGCCCTCGGTGTGCAGGTCCGCGAGGAGGCGGGCGAGGGAGGCGGCGGCGGTGAGCGCGGTGGCCCAGGTCGCCCCGGGCAGGAACGCCCGGCGGGCGGCCGGGGTCAGCAGGTGGGTGAGCGGCTGGTGGGCGTGGCGCATGTCGGTCATCAGGTAGCCGTCGACGCCGTCCGGTCCGGGGCCGCCGGCCCGTAGTCCGGCCATCGGCCAGGCGACCCGCTGCGGGGTGCCGGAGAGCAGCCGGACGGTGCGTGGCTCGCGGCGCTGCCGCACCAGCCGGGCGATGCGGCGGCGGTAGGCGGCGGGGTCGGGCGGGGCGGGCACGAGTTTGGCGACCAGTGGGCGCGGGTCGTCGACGCCGTACACGACTCCTTCGGAGCCGCTGCCGACGCGCCGGGTCAGCCGCCATTCCCGTCCGTCGCCGGACACCGCTGTCAGGGCCACCGTCACCCGCCGTCCGTCAGGGCGCACAGCACGGTCAGGTCGTCGCCGGAGCGGGCCGCCTGCGGTCCGGAGAGCAGGGCGCGCAGGGGTTCGCCGTCGCCGCCGTTGGCGCGGAGGGTCGCGGCGAGCCCGCCGAAGAACCGCGCGGACGGCAGGGGCCCGGCGTGCGGCGGGAGCCGGTGGACGGAGGGGTGGTCGAGGGTGAGGGCGGCGCAGCCGTCGGTGGCGAGGACGACGCCGCTGAGGTGCGGCTCCCACACCACGAACGTGCGGGTCCGCAGCGCGGCCCCGGGCGAGGAGAGGAAGACCGGCCCGGGCCCGCCGGGGGCGGGCGGCGGCAGGACGAGGTGGCAGCGTTCCGCCGGGTCGGTCCCGGCGGGCTCGCGGGTCAGTACGGTGCCGAAGCAGTCGCCGACCGACACGAACGCCGCCCACGGGGGCCGTACGACGGCTGCGGCGAGCGTGGCGGCGAGCGCGCCCGCGTCCACCGGCCGGTCCGGGGCGGTCGCGGCCAGCAGGCCCTCGACGGCGCGCCGGTGGTCGGCGACCACGCGGGCTCCGGCCTCGGCGATCCACCGGGTCCAGGCCTCCGGTGGGTCCTGCGGGCCGGGGACGTCCTCGGCCAGGACCCGGCAGGCGGTGTCCACGGCGAGGTGCGCGCCGAGCGCGCTGCGTTCGCGCCCGCCGGCGCCGTCCGCGACGGCCAGCACGACCGTGTCGCCCGACTCGACCGCCTTGAAGGCGTCCTGGCATCCCTGGCCGGCGGCCAGGTGTCCGGTGCCCTGGACGGAGGCGCCCGCGACGATCACTGGTACTTCCGCTCGAGCTCGTCGAGGCGCTGCCGCTCCCGTGCCAGATCGGCGACCCGCCCGTGGATCTCGTCGGCGGCCTGCACGGCACCGATCCGGTCCGAGCTCTGGAACAGCAGGTCGAGGATCTGCCCGAAGTCCAGGCCCTCCAGCATCAGCGCGGCCTTGGGCGCGAGGACCCGCAGCAGCTCCAGGTCGGCGCCCCGCACGCCGATGGCCTGGAACACGCACTCGCCCCGCTCCTCGCCGCGGCGCACCTTCTCCGCGGTGCCGGCCAGCGCGGCGGGGTCCATCCGCCGGCCTTCGCGGTCGCTGGGCGCGCCGTCCGTCAGCACCCACAGGAACGGCCGCCGCACCTGGACGTAGCGCGCCTGGAGGGCCTGGTGGCGGTTCCTCGCGAGGTCGAGCGCGGTCTCGACGGCGTCGGTCATACGGGTGAGCCCGGAGGCTTCGAGGCGGGGCGGGCGCATCCGGTCCACGGGGACGAACAGCCGGTCCGGCGGGGCCTCTTCGACGGGCACGAGCCGTTCCCGGACGGGATCGAGGACCCGTACCCGCGAGTCGAAGGTCATCAGGCAGACCTCCACCCGGGCGCGCAGCCTGGGTTCCGCCCTGACCCCGTCGAACCAGCCGGTCAGGGCGTCGTTGAGCTCGTCGATCCGGGGGTTGTCGGCCGGCCGGCCCATGGAGGCCGAGGTGTCGAGGATCAGGACGACGGGCTGCCGTTCGTCGTAGCCCTGCGCGAAGCCGAAGTCGTACTCACTCATGGCCGCCCCGCCCCGTTGCCGTCGCCGGGGTCCGCCGTCGCGTGGGCGACGAGCCCGCCGCGCGCCGGGTCGTGGCGCACCTCGACCTCGGTTCCCGGGGGCAGTCCCGGGGTGTCCGGGAGCATGCGCAGCAGCACTCCCTCGACCAGCACGTACACGTCGGGAGCCGGCCAGGTGACGATCCGGCCCCGTGCCCCATGACCCCACTCTTCCATCCCGCCACTCATGTGCCCACGTTAGGTGACGCGACATCAACTGTCCGCGTCAGAACGGAAATCGCGCGCCCGGGTACGCCAGCACGCTCCTGTGCGCCCCCCGTGCCTCCCTACGCGCACCGGGGCGCTCTTCCATTGCAGCGGATCAGCCGGTCGGTCTCCGGTCACGGACCGGGCGGATTCCGGCCGGGACGCGCTCCACGAGTCCGGCCGCCTCCGGGGTGCTCACCACGAAGTGGACGTCCCAGGTCGCGCCGCGCGCCAACTCGGCTTCGACGGCCGCCCACACGGCGCCCAGCGACACATGCGGCGGCAGTCCGCCGCGGCCCGAGCCGAGCAGCGGCAGGCAGATCGAGCGCAGCGGCGGGGTGTGGCGGCCCTGCTCCTCGGCGAGCAGTGCCAGCGCCCGGGCCACGGCCCGGGTGACGTCGGCCGGCAGCACGTTGTAGTCGTTGGTGCCGGCGCGGGGCACGGCGATCGCCGCGTGGTAGATCCGCCGCACGCCCTGCCGGGCCAGAGCGCCCGACCCGGTGGCGGCCACGGTGCCGGGCAGCACGGCGCGCCCCGACGTGCCGTGCTCGGCGGCCCAGGCGCGCAGTTCGTCGGGCAGCGGGTCCTCCAGGACCTCGCCGGTCACCCCGCGCACGGCGGCGGCGCGGCGCAGCGAGGCGGCGACGGACGCCTTGTAGGGCTCGGGCAGCGCGAGGTAGACGTTGGACGGGGAGACGACCACGTCCACGTCGCGCAGCAGGTCCACGGGGTGCAGATGGACGGTGAGCCGCACGGGGCGGCCGCCGGCCCAGGCGTCCACGGTCCGGTGGGTGCGGGCGCCCCACTCGCCGGCCGCGGCGCCGGACGGCACCCCGGCGGTCCCGCCCGGCTCCTGCGTCTCCCCCGCCTCGTCCGCGAGCCGCGCGATCTGCTCGGCGATCTCACCGAGGACCATCACCTCGTGGTCCTTGCGGAAGCGCTCGACGCTCACCCCGTACACCGAGGCCGCCCGGGACCGGCGCGAGGACGCCGGCCAGTCCCGGGTGCCCTGCGCCAGCCCCAGCGTGTACTCGGCGGCGGTCCGCAGCGTCCCCGCGTCCAGGCGCGCCACGGCGAGCCGCAGCAACGCCTCCACGGCCGCGCCCGGCGTGCGGGCGGCGCCCGCGCCCACCGCCTGGGCCGCCGACTCCAGCGCCGGCAGCGAGCGCCCGTGCAGCCGCACCAGTCCCGCACGCCGAACTTCCCTCAGTTCAGCGAGAAGTGACGAGTGATCAGGGGGAGACGTCGCCATGGGACCACCATGGCATCACTCTTCACAGCGGGACAAGCCGCAGCCGGGCGGCCCCCGGGCCTCAGTGCCGCACGGGCCTGGAGATCTTCGCCCGCAGCGGATCCAGGATCTCGTCCGCCTGTTTCATGCCCTCCTCCGAGGCGAGATCCGGGATTCCCCGGTCGGGCAGCACCTCCAGCGGGCCGCCGTCGACGTGGGTGAGACGATCGTGGAAGAGCACCAGGGCGCGCTCGCCACGGTTGCGCCGGGAGTCCCAGACCAGGCCCGTGACGTCCGGTGCCTGGGCGCGGATCTCGCTCGACCAGCGCCGTGTCCAGGCGTAGTTGCTCTCGTCGTCCAGCAGGGTGGCGTCCCGGCAGACCGCGGCCAGGTCCCGGCCGGTGACCAGGGAGGCCAGGGTCAGCTCGCACCGGGTGCGCAGGACGCTCAGCGACCGCTCACGGACCACCGCGTACGGGATCCGCTGCTCGCTGTGCGCCGGTTCCCAGGGCCGGGAGCGCAGGACGCTCTCCGCGAGGGCGGTCAGCGGGCTCTCGGCCAGATACAGGCTGTGGTACCGGTCGAGTACGGTCCCCTCGAAGCGGCCTCCCTCGAAGTGGATGTCCGCGAGTCGCGGGTTGAACTCGCCGGGCCCGTACTCGGTCCTGTGCACCCGCCACAGCTCGGTACCCGCCGGGATCACCGCCCGGTTCGGGCGCAGGACCAGCTCCGTCATGGGAAAGAACCCGGTCATGGTCGAGACGTCGCTCATCCTTCCCCCTCCACCAGTGCGGTGGCCGCGCCGACCAGCCGGTGGTCGGGCAGCCGGCCGAGGAGCCGCGCGGGGGTTCCGCCCAGCCAGGTGTTGCCGCTGAGCCACCAGGCGGCGGCGCCCCACGGGTCGATGTCCGCGAGCAGCAACCGGTTGACCTCCACGACGACGTCGTACGGGCTGCCGCCGGCCGCGCCGAACTGGAACTCCGGGTAGCGGTCGCCGTCTCGGGGGTCGGCCAACCGGATCAGCTCGGCGGGCGGGGCGCCGCCGCAGCGGGCCCGCGCCTCGGCCGCGGAGAGGGCGGGCGCCCGGAGCAGTTCGTCCTGACCGGCGTCGGTCTCGGCCGCTGGTTCGACCGCCGGCTCGGGCGTTGGTTCCGGCGCAGGCTCGGGCGTTGATCCGGGCGCAGGCTCGGGCGTCGGCTCGGGCTTTGGTGCTGGCGCAGGCTCGGGCGTTGATTCGGGCGCCGGTTCGGGCGTTGGCTCGGGCGTCGGTGTGGGCGTGGATCCGAGCGCAGGCTCGGGCATTGATCCGGGCGCAGGCTCGGGCGTCGGTTCGGGCGCCGCCGACGGGTGTGCCAGCCAGGTCATCAGTTCGCGCGCGCCCGCCACGGCCGACGGTCCGGGCGGTGCCGCGACCAGCCGGGAGGAGTCCATCTCCTCGCGCACCGGGTGGTCGAGGGCCAGCGGCAGCAGCGCCAGGCGCACGCCCTGGAGCGCCTTGCGGACCGCCCTGTCGTCGTCCGGCGGTGTCCCGGCGAGTGCCGCGAGCCGGGTGAGCAGCAGCTGGTGCTGCTCGTCGTCCATGGCCTCGCGGATGCTGTCCCGGTGTTCGCCGATCAGGGCGAGCAGCCGCTCCGCCGCACCCGAGTCCCCTTGGTTCACGCCTTCCTCCCTTCGGTCGTCGTCCGGGCCGGGCCCGGATGTCCCTGGTGGATGAACGGGGCCCACAGCGCGACCCGTTCCAGCCCGGGCCGCCGCATCTGCCGCAGCAGTTCGCCCTGCAGGGAGCCCGGGTTCTCCCGCTCGGGGTCGAGCATCCACAGCTGCGCGGCGCGCAGCGCGTCGACGGGGCTGAGCCGGTCGACGGTGAGGTGGTGGTGGAACACGGCCATCAGCAGGGCCGACGCGCTGTCCCTGGCCGTCCATCGCGATCCGACGACGTCCCGCGCGCCCCCGGCGACGAACGCCGTGGTGAGGGTCAGCGCCTCGTCGTGGTCGCGGGTGCTCAGATCGGTCTCGCAGGCGCTCAGCACGACCAGCGGGCCATCCGGCGCCGCCCCCGGGTCCTCCCGGTCGAGCAGCCGGGTCACCGTCAGGCCGGCGCCCTCGGCGAGATGCAGGGCCGACACCGTCGGGCGGGTCCCCGCCGAGCCGTGCGAGGCGACGTGCAGCAGCGAGGCGCCGTCGGCGAGCAGGGCGAGGAGGTCGTCGGGCGTGCCGGGGACCAGTTCGTCGTCGTCGGCCTCGTAGATCGCGCCGCACAGCCGTGCCTCGGGGTAGAACGAGTCGCGCAGGGCCATGACCTCGATCTCGGCGTGCAGCAGGCCCATGTTCGGGTCGGCCACCAGGACGGGCGCCGCCGCCGGGTCGCGCGGCGCGCGCCGCACCGTGCGCAGGAACTGGCCGCCGGAGGCCGCGTAGCTGACGACCGTGGTCCGGCAGAGGTGGTCGTGGGGTGCGTCGGGCGGGAAGCGCGCGGCGTGCCAGGGGACGATGCCGAGCCGTCCGCAGGGCACGAGGACGGCCCGCAGCGGCCGGTCGTCGCGTGCCCCTTCGGCCTGGAGACGTTCCTCGACGCTGGCGAGGACGGGGCCCAGCACCTGGAACGCCCAGCCGCACAGCTCGTCGAGGGCGTCCTCCCAGGCCTGTGTGGTCGCGGCGTCCCGCGGCCGGTCCTGGTGGGCTGCCGTGGCGTCGAGATAGCGCTCCAGCGGGCCGCTCTCGGGGCCGGACAGCAGCGGCAGGGGCCGTACTCCCACTCCGATCTCCGGCCCGACCGCGATCACCGCGCCGGGATCCTCCCCCTCGCCGGGGACCAGATAGACGAGGACGTCCGCGCCGCCCTCCGCGACGCCGTCGGCGAGGTCGCTCAGCGTGGGCGTGCCGAGCAGGCCGCCCGCCTGCCGGTAGCCGAGGGCGTCGAGGGCCTCGCGGCGCAGGGTGCTGGGCAGCATGCCGGGGACCTCGCCCCCGGCGTCGGTGCCGCTGGTGCGGGAGGCCGCCCGCCAGGCCTCGGCCAGGTCGTGACGCCCGGCCCGCTCCAGCAGTTCGGGTACGACGGACGAGGTGGACGCCGCCTGGAGCACCAGGGCCCGGCCCAGCTCCAGGGCGGTGACGGCCTCGTGCACCCGCCCGTACGACAGCGCCCACCGGGCGGCATGCAGCGCCCGGCTCGCCCCGGAGCGGGCGGCCATCAGCCCGTGCTCCGCACCGGACTGGAGCAGCACGTCGGCGGCGAGCACGGTGAGCGACTCCAGGGCGGTGTCCAGGGCGGAGGTGTCCTCACTGTCCTTGGTGCGCAGCCGCCGCACGAAGTAGGCCTCGGCGAGGGCCCACAGCGCCTGGGCGGCGATGCGCGGCGCCTGTCCCTGCCGTACGCCGTCCCGCACCCGCTCCAACGCGCCGATCGCGGTGTCGAGCAGCGCCGGGTTCCGGTCCGGGGCCAGGGCGTACCTCATGGTCAGGTCGAGCGCCCAGGTGTAGAGGTCGTCGGTCGAGGCGTCCGGGGGCGGGGGCACAGGGTCGGGAACGGCTGCGGGCTGTTCCCCGGTGAGGGCCGCGCGCATCGTGCCGAAGTCCGGGAGGTACGGCAGGGAGAGCTCGGAACCGAAGGGCAGACCGCTCTCCTCGGCGCCGGTCACGCCCTTCTCCATGGCCGACAGGCAGCGCAGCATCAGCTTCCGGTCCCGGGTCAGGACGCCGAGCCTGCCGTAGGCCGCGCCGAGCACCCAGTCGGCCATGAAACGGAAGGTGTGGCCCTCGGGGACCGTCTTCTCCAGCGATTCCGCCTCCTCCAACAGGCCCTGGAGCGCCTCGTGGTCCTCCGCCTCCCCGGCCCCCATGATCCGGCTGTAGAGTGCGATCGCGCGGCCCAGTACGGCGGGGTCGTCGATCCCCGCGGGCACGGAGTCGGCGATGCCCGCCAGGTGGCCGACGATCGCGTCGGCGTGGGCGCGGCCCGCCGACCAGTCCTGGAAGCTGCCGCCGACACTCCAGCTGACGTTGAGCAGCGACGCCCGCAGGCTCTCCAGCGCCGAGGTCGCGTCCGGCCCCGGCAATGGCAGATCCTGCACGGAGCGCAGCCTGCCGAGAAGGTCGTTGAGTGCTCGCGGGTCGCCGCTCTTCAGTACGTCGTCGAGCCCTTCGGTCGTGGCGTGGACGGCGTCCATGGCGGCGACCATGTTGCGGAAGTCGTCGCGCGTGAGGGCGGGTCGGGGCTCCGGCCGGGGCTGGGGCTGCGGCCCCGGTTCCGGCTGTGGTCGCGGCTCGGGCGGTGGTGCGGGAGGCCGGGTCCCGGCCGCCCCGAAGATCCCCTCCATCATCTGCCGCAGCTGGTCGGCGAACGGTGAGCCGGCGGGCATCATGTCCGCCAGCAGACCGGTGAGGCCGGGACCCGTCGGGGCGTCCATGAACTCCTGGGACTGACGCAGCCGGGCGAGGAACTCCGGCGGCAGGGGCAGTTCGACCGCCTCCGCCATCAGTGTGCGGACCTCCGTGGCGTGGGCGATCATCCCGGCGGGGCCCAGCCGCGTGCACCAGTCCAGGTACGCCGAGAGGTCGGGCGGCGCCCCGGGGCTCTGCTGCGGCGGCACCGGCGAGACGAGGACCAGCAGGAACACGGCCGCCCACCGGCGGTCCTCCTCGGTCACCGACGCGCCGAGCGCGGTGCCGCGGTCCCGGGCGGCGCGCAGCAGCGGCTCGGCCCGCTCACGGGCGGCGGGGTCACCACTCACCGCGCCGTACCGCAGGGTCAGCGCACCCGCCAGCCAGACGCCCACCGAACCGCGCAGCTCCGGATCGTGCTCCGACAGCCGGTACAACTGCTCGAGTTCGGCGACCGAGGCGTCGTAGTGCCGCGACGGCAGCACACCGCCGCCCAGGGCGGGCATCAGCCGTTTCACCCGCTCCGCCGCGTCCTTGGCCCAGACGCGCAGGCCCTGGACACCGCCGCTCTCCTCCTGGCTCACCGGCACCCTGCCTCTCCGGGACCTCGACAGCCCTTTGGATCACCCCACTATGCCGATCAACCGCGCACCCGGGGGCCACTTCCACCGGTTCTCCCGCTCAACGCCCGGAATCCGACCGTGCCGCGCCCAGGTCGGCGCGCATCGCCCGGCGCATCTCCCGCAGCCGCTCCCACAGGGCGTCGATGTCGCGCTGGACGGCGGCCGGCGAGTCCCCCGGTCCCGGCATCCCGTCGTCGAGCCGCCGCACCATGCCGTACAGGGCGCCCAGTTGGTGGCTGACGGTGGCCGCCGGGCCGAGCACCCGGTCCGGCAGCCGCATCTGGGCCTCGGCGTACACCTCGCGGTGCTGGTCGCGCGCGGCGGTGAGCCGCTGCCGCACGGACGGCAGCTCGGTTTCACGGCCCAGGGCGTGCAACACGTCGGTGAGGGCGGCGAGATAGTGCCGGGCGGCGGTGTTGACCGCCACGTAGCAGGCCCGCAGCTCCAGCGCCTCGCTGCGCCGCTCCCACAGTTCCTCGGCGCGTTGCTGCTCGCGCCGGCGGCCGCGGTCCGCCGCGCGCTGGGTCAGCAGCGCGGACAGCAGCGTCCCGACCACTCCGACGACCGCGACCAGCGTCGCGGTCCCCACACCGACGTCCACCCGGCCCCCATCCCTCGTTTCCGCCGCACGACCAGGGAAGCAGCGCGGCCCGGCCCGGTGAATGCCCGGCCCGGACGTCGCCCGGTGTTCGCCCCGCCGCCGACCAGCCGGGCGGCCGGCGGGCGAATCCCGGTCGGCACCCGGGCGCTTGGACCGAAACCGGTGCGCCCGGTGGTGCCGCGCCGCATCATGTGCCCACGGGCGCGACCGGGGCGTCGCGGCGCGGCGGGCGAGGCGGGGAGGCACGGTGCGGGACGAGGAGAGCGGCGGCGTACGGGGACTGCGGGCGTGGGCCGCCGAGGCGACCACGCGAGGTGCCGAGCTGATCCGCCGGGTGGGCAAGGAACCCGTGACCGCCGAGGAGTTCGACGGTACGGCCGCCGAACTCCGGCAGCTGCGGCTGCTGCTGGACCACGACCGGGCGCTGCTCGGCACGGTCACGCTGTCGCTCGGGGCCCTGCTCGCCATGCGGCACGCCACCGGGCAGGGCACACCGGCGGGCCGCGAGGAGGCGAGACGTCTGCTCGAGGAGGTGCGGGACCCGGCGACGGCTGCCGGGGAGGCGGTGCCGGCGGAGGGGCGGCGCTGGGCGGCGCTGTACCTGCTGACGCTGAACGAGCTGGCGGTGCCGGGTTCCGGCCCGGGATCCGCCCCGGACTTCTGGTCCGTCTTCGACCAGTCGCTGGGTGCGAGGCACGGCGATCCGGCCGCCGAGGCGGCGAAGGTCGCGTCGCTGGCCGCCGAGCTGGAGGGGCTGCCGCTGCCCCCGGAGGCCCGGGACCGGGTACGGCAGATCCAGGACGTGCTGTCGTACGTGTCGCGGACCGACTTCTCCGATCCCGGGACGCTGATGTCGATGCTGCCCGCGGACTTCCCGTTCACCGAGCAGCTGAGGATGCTGCTGAACCTGATGCCGTCCACTCCGGACACCCCGGACATCCCGGACACTGAGGACTCCGGGCCGCGGCAGGAGCCGAAGGCGCGTACCGGGGCGGAGGCCCAGGCGGACGACACCGTCACCGGGGCGTGGCTGGCCGCGCTGCTCGGCACCACGGAAGCCATGCGGGACGGCGATCCGGAAGCCCTCAGCCGGCTCCTCCAGCGGCTGACCGGGGACCTCGACCGGCTGCCGGACGGTCATGACCGGGCCGGCGAGATCCAGCAGCTCATCGGCCTGGTGCTGCAGACGGGCGAACCGCTCGGGGGCAGCCGGATCGACGGCGCCGTCGCCGAGACCCACCGGGAGTCCGTCGGCGAGCACTACGCGCGGCTGGCGGAGGCCGATCCCGCCGCCGCCCAGCTCACCGTCCCGCTGCGGGCGATGAACCTGCTGGTCGCCCTGCGCGCGGCGGAGGACGCCGAGGACGAGCGCGAGCTGCTGCGGCTGGTGGGCGAACTCGCGGAACTGGAGCGGACCACTCCGGAGGACCACACCTTCCGGTCGCTGGTGGTGCTGGCGCACGGCAACGCGCTCGCCACGCTCGGCCACCGCACCGGGAACACCGAGAACACGGTACGGGGCCTGGCCCGGCAGCAGGAGGCCCTGACGGCCTCGTCGGTGCGGGAACTCGGGCTTCCGGAGAGCCTTCTCACCTCCGTCCAGGAGGCTCTGCAGGCTTCCCGGGCCGTGGTCGGCCGGACCCCCGACCTGATGCCCGCGCCCACCCCGCTGCCCGCGAACGCCTCCACGGACACCCGTTACCTCGCCGGTCTCTCGGCGACGCTCCGGCACTCCGTGACCCGGGACCCGGCCGACCTGGACTTCGCCATCGGCGAGCTGGAGCAGGTCCGGGCGCAGGTCCGCAAGGGCCGGTCACCGCAGCTCGCGGGCGACGCGCTGTGGCAGCTCGCGGAGAACTACCGGACCCGGTCGGGCCGTACCGGGGACGCCTCGGACCGGGCGGCGGCCACGAACGCGGCGCTGGAATCGCTCCAGGCGCTCGCCGGTGACGTCGTCCTGCAGACCGGCCCCGACCACGGCCTGCTGGCCGCCCGGTCGGGTGCCGACCGCGGGGTGCGGGCGGCGATCTGGGCGGCCGCCGAGGGACGGGTCGAGGACGCCGTGGCCGCGCTGGAGCTGGGCCGGGCCCTGGTGCTGCAGGCGGCGGCCACCTCGCGGGCGGTGCCCGAACTGCTCCAGGCCCGCGGGCACGACGAACTCGCGCGGGCATGGCGGGAGGCGGAGGCGGGACCGCCGGGCACCGCCGACGGGCTGCCCCGCGAACTGCCCAGTTCGCTGCGCCGCCGCGCGCTCCAGGCGCTGGGGCACCGGGATCCGGACGGGGCGCTGTTCCGCACGCCCACGGTCGGGGAACTGAAGGCCGGGGTCGCGGCGGGTGACGCCGACGCGCTGGTCTATCTGCTCGCCGGCCAGGGCGACACGCCCGGCATGGGGATCGTGGTGGGCCCGGACACCGGCACCGGCGTCCGCGCGTTGCCGCTGCTGTCCGGTGAGCACTGCGGTCCGCTGGAGCGCTACCTCGACGCGGCGGGCGCGCGCCAGCGGCAGCCCCGGGACGGGGGCGTCGCCGAGGCGTGGGAACAGGCCCTCGCCGAGCTGTGCGACTGGGCGACCGGCGCGGTGATCGCCCCCGTCATGACGGGCATCGCGGAACGGCTCGCCGCCAACGACGACCGGCGCAGGGACCGTCCCGGCCCGCCCAGGCTGGTGCTGGTGCCCTGCGGCCGGCTCGGCATCGTGCCGTGGCACGCGGCCCGGCTGCCCGCCGAGGCGCCGCACGACTACGTCTGCGAGGCCATGGTGATCAGCTACGCCGCGTCCGGCAGGCAGTTCCTCGACACCGTCCGCCGCGCGCCGCGCGTCCCGGGCGCCGCGGCCGTCCTGGTGGCGGACCCGACGATGACCCTCACCCACGCCGAGCTGGAGGTGACGGCGCTGCGGCAGGGGCCGTACCCCGAGGCCCGGCTGTACGGCGACTTCTTCGAGCCCCCGGTCGAACCGGTGGGGCCGGGCACGCCCGACGATCTGCTCGACGAGCTCACCGGCGGCGCGTCCCTGCTGCACCTGGCGTGCCACGGCTCGGCGGGCGTCAGCCCGACGGAGTCCTCGCTGCAGCTGGCCTCCTCCGACGTCTCCTCGGCGGGAACGGATCCGGGCCTGCTGACCGTGTCCCGGCTGCTCGCCCGGCCGGCCGGCGAACGGACCGGGACCGACGGCCCGTTGGTCGTGCTCAGTGCCTGCGAGACCGATCTGACCCGCCGTGACCACGACGAGGCACTGACCCTGACGACCGCCTTCGTGGCGCGCGGCGCGCGCGACGTGGTCGGCTCGCGGTGGGCCACCGCCGACTCGGCGGCGGCGCTGATGATGGCCGTCTTCCACCACTACCTGACCGTCGAGGGCCGGAGCCCGGTCGACGCGCTCAGGGCCGCGCAGGCGTGGATGCTGAACCCGCGCCGCGAGAACCCGGGTTCACTCGGCGGCCGGCTCCTCGACGAACTGCGCAAGGGCCCCGCCCTGGACCACCCGGCCGCCTGGGCCGCGTTCATCCATCAGGGCCATCCGGGTCCGGCCACGACGGGGAGGCGGTGAACGCGGACCGCACGCCCACCGCACCGGTCCGCCTCGCGCGGCACCGGTCCGCCTCACGCGGCGCTGGTTCACGGCCGTGCGGCCGACCGCGCCGCTCGCACCTCCCTGCCGCGTCAGCGGGGCGCCCGGCCCGTGGTGAGCAGCGGCCGGTGCCCGTCCACGGGCGGTGCCGACGTGGGCGGCCGGCCGTGCCCGGCCGGCGCTCCGGACTCGATGTCGGCGACCAGTTGCCGTAGCGCGGCGACCACCTGCGGGGACGGTGGTCCGGCGGGCAGGCCGCCCAGCGCGCGGCGGGCCCGGTGCCAGGCGCGTCCGCGGTGGCCGTCCCGTTGGTCCACGACGGCCTGGGCGTACCGCGCCAGGAGGCAGGCCCAGGTGTCGTCCCGGACGTCCGGGTCGGCCAGGGCGCGCCGGGCGCTGCGGCGGGCGGCGCCGGGGGCGAACGCCGCCTGGGCCACGGCCGCGGCGGCCCGGCTGACGGCCGGGGAGGGGCCGCCGGGGGCACCGTAGGGGATGCCGTCCGCGGCCTGCTGGAAGTGCGCGGCGGCGGCCCGGGCGTCGTGCTCGTGCAGGGCCAGGAGGCCCTGCACATGGGCGATGCGGCCGAGGGTGGCGTCGTCTCCGGCCAGCACGGCGGCCGGCCAGGCGCGGCCCAGCAGGGTGCGGGCCTCCAGTGGGTCGGCGGCCGCGGTCAGCCATGCCGCGAGCCACAGCGCGCGCACCGCCACCAGGCTGTCCGGTTCGCACAGCGGCAGCAGGTGGGTGATGTGCCGGCGGCCCTCCTCGGCGCTGTCGTACACCGCCCACCAGAACCACAGGCCGACGACGGCCTCCAGGGCGCCGTGCGCGTACTCGGGGTGAGCGACGGCGTACCGCACCGTCGCGCCGATCTCGGCGTGTTCGTCGCGGGCGACCTGGACGGCCTGCCGCTGGCTGCCGCCGTGCCACAGGTTCTCCGCGACGGCGGCCGCGCGCCGGCAGTGCGCGAGGTGCCGTTCGGCGGCCACGCGCAGCTCTCCCGCCTCCCGCAGCCGTTCGGCGCCGAACTCCCGGGCGGCTCGCGTCATGCGGTAGCGGGGCTGGAGCGCTCCGCCGGTGCCGCCCACCGGTTCCAGGATGCCCACCGCCGTCAGCTGGGCCAGGCACGCGGGCACCTGGTCGGCCCGGACACCCGCGCCTGCGCACAGGAAGACGGCGGTGGACTCGGCGAAGGAGTCCACGAAGACGCTGGCCCGGTCCCACACGATCCGCACCGCCCGGTCGTACAGCACGTACCCGGCGCCGATCGCCTCGCGCAGCGAGCGGTGTCTGCGCAGCGTCGGGTGCGGGCTGCTCAGCCAGCCCTGATCGCGCCGCAGCAGCCCGGCGAGTTCGCCGACCGGGAGCCGGGGCGTCTGCGCGGCGGCCAGTTCGATGGCGAGGGGCACTCCCTCGACCAGCCGGCACACCTCCGCCGCGGCGCGCAGCTGCTCGTCCCCGGCGTGGAACCCCCGCGCCACGGCGCGGGCCCGTTCGACGAACAGCCGTACCGCGGGGCCGGGTGCGCCCGGGTCGTCCGGCGCCTCGCAGCTCAGCGGGGCGAGCCGCAGCACGCGCTCGTCGCCCAGGCCGAGGACGCGGCGGGCGGTGACGAGCACACGCAGGTCCGGTACGGCCATCAGCAGCCGCTGCACGAGGCCCACGCACTCGGCGTGGACGGGGTCGACGTCGTCCAGGAACAGCAGGACGGGGGCGGCGTGCAGGTCCCGTACCAGCGCGATCACATCGGTCCCCGCGTCGATCTTGCGCCTGCCGGTCACCGCCCGGGCGAGGGCCGCGCCGAGCGCTCCGGGCCCGCCCGGTCCGCTGCCCTGCCAGCGCACCCTGACCGTGCGCCGCCAGGGGCGGTCCCGCCGGGACGCCGCGACCTCGGCGGCCAGGCGGCTCTTGCCCACGCCCGCCGTGCCGGTGACGGTCACCAGCCGGTGAGCGGCGAGGTACTCGCGCAGCAGGGCCGTCTCCCGTTCCCTGCCGACGAGGGCGTCCGAGGCCCGGTTCCCGGACGCCGGCCGGAACACCGGCCCTCCGACACTTGTCCACACGTCCTTGACTCCCCGAACCGTTTCGGTGCGCGATCGCCTGCCGACGCCGCCGCAGTCGCCGCAGCGGACTGCAGAACCGTCACTGCAAAGGCCTCATGGCAACCCCAACGCGACGCCGGGCACCGGGTAGCGCCCACCGGCCCCGGACCACACCGGACGACGAACGCCCGAACACCCGCACGTACACCCGCCGCCCCCGGCGCTTCGGAGCGGCCGGGCCCACCCACTCCCCCGTGTCCGCCCGCATCCGGCGTGGGCCGGCCCGGGACCGGTGTGCCACCGCGGGTCCGGCCAGGCACCGCCCGCGGAACACTTCTGAGGGAACCATCAGGACTGTGGGTGATGGTTAGACTCGGCGTATGCCGACGTCAGCCCCGCCCGCCAACCGGTTCGAACGCCGCCGCGCCGCGACCCGGCAGGCCCTGATCAGGGCGGCCCGGCAGATACTGGCCGAGACCGGCGACACCAGCGTGAGCATCCAGGCCATCGCCGATCGCGCGGACGTCGGCTTCGGCTCCTTCTACAACCACTTCGAGTCCAAGACCGCCCTCTTCGACGAGGCGGTGATCGACGCCCTCGACGAGTACGGGCGGGCGATCGACGAACGGCTGGCCGACGTCGACGACCCCGCCGAGCGGATCGCGTTCGGCGTCCGCCTCAGCGCCGCGATGGCCGACACGCATCCGGAGATCATGCGTGTGCTGCGCCACCGAGGGCTCGGGCACATCCACTCCGAGCGCGGCCTGTCCCCCCGCGCCCTCGGCGACCTGGAGACCGGCAAGGCCTCCGGCCGCTTCACCGTCACCGACTCCGTGATCGCCCTGTCCGCGCTGGGCGGCAGCCTGCTGGCCCTGCTGGACCTCCGCCTCCACCAGCCGCGCCGCGACAGCGAGGAGGCCGCCAGGAGCATGGCCGAGCTGATGCTGCGCATGCTCGGCGTCCCGGCGGACGAGGCTCACGGCATCGCCCACCGCCCGCTGCCCGCCCACGGCTGAGCCGGGCCCGCGGCTGGACCGTGCCCGCGACCGAACGGCAGCGCACGGCACCGGCCCGCGCGCCCCAGCGGCAGGGCGGCACTCAGCGGCGCGGCGGGTTCCCGCGCGGCCGGATGGTGGCATGGGGCAGGGCGGGGGCGGGCAGCCGCTCGCCCGGGTATCCGGCCACGGCGCCGAAGCGGTCGGAGGCGTTCTCCCAGTCCTCCCTCGCGCGGACGATGTCCTCGTGGTCGCGGCCGATGAAGTTCCACCACATGACGATCTCCTCCTCGAACGGCGGGCCGCCGAGCAGCACGAGGCGGGCCGTGCCGTCCGACTCGTTGACGAGGGTCAGGGTGCCGGCGCCGGGGTGCGTGTAGCCCAGCTCGGCCGGACGCAGCGGGGTTCCGGCCAGGCGGACGTCCCCCCGGTCGACGAGGAGGCCGTGCTCGAAGCCGGGGTCCACGGGCAGGGCGAGCGTCGCGTGCGGTTCCAGCACGATCTCGGCGCCGAGGAGCGGCGTGAACGTCCGCACCGGGGAGGTGACGCCGGCGAGGGCGCCGAGGAAGACCCTGATCTCGGCGCCGTCCCGCCGCACCGGCTCGGGGACGTGGTGCTGGAACTCCCTCGCCGTGGCGCGGTGTTCCTCGGGGAGCGCCACCCACAGCTGTACGCCGTGCAGGATCGTGGTGCGCGGGGTGGAGACCTCCGAGTGGGCGATGCCGTGGCCGCCCGTCATGAGGTTCAGCTCGCCGGGGCGCACGAGGGCGTGGCTGCCGAGGCTGTCGCGGTGCTCGATCTCACCGCTGAACAGCCAGCTCACGGTCTGCAGTCCGGTGTGCGGGTGCGGGGCGACGTCCATGCCGCCGGTGCCGGCGACGTCGTCGGGACCGTAGTGGTCGGCGAAGCACCAGGCGCCGATCAGCGTCCGGGCGCGCTGGGGCAGCGTGCGCCGTACGGTCATCGCGCGCGGACCGCCGAGCGGCACGTCGCGCGGGGTGAGAACGTCCACGCGCGGCTCGACGGAGGAGGGCGCGCCGCCGTCCTCGGTGGATCCGCATCGCACCTCGACGGGTCGTGTCTCGACGTTGCTCATCTGGGACCGCCTCCTGCCACCATGATTGTCCACCATGATTGTTTTTATTTCAACAATACGCCACACGCCGTGAGCACGGCTGACGGGCGATTGTCGGTGGCCGGTGTCACGCTGGGTCCACACAGGACCAAGGGAAGGGCACCGCCGCCATGATCACCACGGACTTCTCCCCCGGCTCCCCCTGCTGGCTGGACCTCGGCACCCCCGACGTGCGGGCCACGGCGTCCTTCTACGGCGCCGTGCTCGGGTGGGACTACGAGTCCATGGGCGAGAGCGAGGAGATGGAAGGGGGCGTGTTCCGCAAGGACGGCAAGATCGTCGCCGGGCTCGGCAAGCTCACCGAGGAGGGCGCCCGCTCCGCGTGGATGATCTACTTCGGCGTCGCCGACGCCGACGCGACCACCCAGGCGGTGCGCGACGCGGGCGGCACCGTGCGGGTCGAGCCGAGAGACCTCGACGAGTGGGGCCGGATGGCTCAGTACGACGACCCGCTGGGAGGCCAGTTCGCCGTCTGGCAGCCGGGCACCAGCAAGGGCGTGGAGCTGGTCGACCAGCCGGGCTCGCTGTCCTGGACCGAGCTGTACACGAGCGACGCCGCGGGCGCGAAGGACTTCTACGGCGGAGTCCTCGGCTGGCGGTTCAGCGACACGGAACTGCCGGGCGGTGGCGGCACCTACTCCCTCATCACCCCCGCCGGACTGCCCGAGGAGCGCATGCACGGCGGCATCATGCAACTGCCCTCGGAGCACCTCGCGCTGGCCGGCGGGCGGCCGTACTGGCACCCCGTCTTCCACGTCGAGGACTGCGAGGCGGCGGTCGCCAGGGTCACCGACAACGGCGGGAGCGTCCAGATGGGACCGGAGGACGCGCCGGGCGTCGGTCGGCTGGCGGTCTGCCTCGACCCGGCGAACGCGGACTTCGTGGTCCTCACTCCCACCCAGGGCTGACCGCCGAAACGGCGTCCGGCACACCCGCGCGAGGAGGTGCCCGGCACCGCGCGGGTGTATGCAGGTTCCATGGACCTTCGGCTGCGGCACGGCGGTCACCGCGGATCCGGGGAAGGGCAGCACGCTCTGCTCGCGGTGCCGCTCGCGCTCATCGCGATCGTCACCGTGAGCGACATCATCGCGCCCGCCGAAGTGCACCTCGGCCCCTTCCTGGCCGCCGCTCCCGCCCTCACCGCGTCCTTCGCCGGCCCCTGGACCACCGCGGGCGTCGGCGCCCTCGCCGTCCTCGCACAGGCGGTCGTCGCGGTCGTACGGACCAGTCTCGTCGACCTCAACCACAGTCTCCAGATCACCGCGCTGGTGGTGATCTCGGTATGCGTCACCTTCTTCGCCCACCTACGGGAACAGCACGAGAGACAGCTCTCGCAACTGCGCACGGTGGCCGATGCCGCCCAGCAGGTCGTGCTGCGGCCGCTGCCCCGCCGGATCGGCCCGCTGCGCCTCGCCTCGGTGTACCTGGCCGCCGAGGCCGAGGCGCAGATCGGCGGTGATCTGTTCGCCGCGGTGCGCACCTCGCGCGGGACCCGGTTCATCGTCGGGGACGTGCGCGGCAAGGGACTGGCGGCGATCGGTGACGCCGCCCTGCTGCTCGGCGCCTTCCGCGCCGCCGCGCACCGGCAGGCCGACCTGCCCTCGCTGGTCGCCTGGCTGGAGGGAACCGTCTCCTCCGACCTGGACGACCCCGGAGCGGCGGCGCCCGGCACCGGAAAGGCCCCCAGCGAGGCCTTCATCACCGCCGCCGTCCTCGACGTCCCCGACGAGACATCCGTTCTGCACCTGATCAACTGCGGCCATCCGCCGCCCCTGCTGCTCAGCGAAGGCCGGGTCACCCCCCTGGAGGTACGCGATCCCGCCCCTCCGCTGGGGCTCACCGCGTTCCAGGACTCCCCCTTCACCGTTCAGGACTTCCCCTTCCTTCCCGGCGACATCCTGCTGCTGTACACCGACGGCGTCATGGAGGCCCGCGACGGCTCCGGGGCTTTCTATCCGCTGGCCCAGCGCATGGCCACCGCCCCCGAGGACGGCCCGCAGGCCCTCCTGCGCCATCTGCGCGCGGACCTGCTCGCCCACACGCTGGGCGGCCACCTCGGGGACGACGCCGCCATGGTGGCCATCGCCCGCGAGGCGCCGCCCGGTGTCACCGCACCGCGGCCGGGTCGCCCCGGACGACCATGACCCGGTCGGGCTCGCCGAGGCCCGCCCGGTCGATCCGGCCACGTCCCCCGTCCACGCCGTCGGCGGCCAGGCGGGCACGCAGCCCGGCCGGCGCGAGCCGGTCCCCGAAGCCCTCGCCGAGCCCCCGTCCCGTGTCGGCGTACTCGTGCCGGACGGCGTACGTCCGCCCGTCGTGCAGCCGTTCGCAGCACGCCGGCGGCCGCGCGAGGACCGCCTCGAACCAGTCGGCCGTCCGGCTCGCCGCCTCCGCCGGGCCGACGGCGTCGGCGGCGAAGGCGAGTTCGGTCGGCGTCCCGGGAAGCGTGAGGTCCTGGTTGTGGAGCCGGTCGCCGCGGACGGCGGCGCCGTCGAAGTGGGCGCCGACGGTCAGCACTCCCCTGCGCAGCTCCGGGTCGTCGATGTCCAGGTAGGCGAGCAGCCGGCCGTACGGGGTGCGCGGCGGCGCCAGCGGTACGGCGCCGAGCGGGTCCACGGGCCAGGAGCGCGCCCGCGCGGCGAGCACATCGGCGAACAGCCGCTGACCGGCGCTCAGCGCGTCCTCGTAGGCCCATCGCCTCCTCGAAGGCGTCCCGCCACATGTCGCGCGCTGCCGTGCCGACGTGTTGCTTTGTCGCCACCTCGCGACGCAACGATCTTGTCCATGCAGCACCCTGAATTTGACAAGCCGGCGTTTCGAGGGAGCCTGGGAATAATGGAGTCGCCTCCCCGTCCAGTTTGAAGGCGGTGAGGAGCGTTCGATGGCCGGCGCTTGACCTTTCCCCATCGCAAACGTGCACGGGCTACCTCCTGAAGCGGATAAGGTCAGCCGGGACGCAGGACATCACCGGTTAAGTGCGGCTTTCAAGCTGCACTGATACAGCGAAACCATCCCTCTTGTGTGGTCGACTGGTGCGCCCGAACGAGGAGATGCCTGATGGCCGAAGGATCCGCAACGGCAGGTTCGGCGGCGTCTGAGATTGAGGCTCTGCGAGCATCCGCTGACGCACCTGGCGCGAGGGTGCTGCAGATTGCCCAGTTGTTGCACTCGCTGTCGCAGGAGCTGACCACTCACCATCACGTTGCCGACGCCGTCGATGCCCAGCAGGCGGCCGTGGATGTGCTGCGGACACACCCGCCGACCGCGGCCGGCGAGTTGGCCGACCATCGGTTCACCCTGGCGATGGGCCTACACCACCTGGCCATCCGGCTGTGGACAGCACAACGCGACACGGATGCGCTGGCCCCCGCACGCGAAGCGGTCAGCGGCTACCGGCACGCCGCAGCCACCCCGGGAACCACCAACTTCCTCAAGATCGCCCAGTTGTTGCACGCGCTCTCGCACGAGCTGACCACTCACCATCACATTGCCGACGCCGTCGATGCCACTGCCCAGCGCGCGTCGATCTGCCTGCAGCATGCTGACGACGCGCACCTTGAGGCCGCCCTGGCCGATCTGGCTGGCCTCTATGAACGAGCTCCTGGTCTACGAGTCATGCGGGCCGTGATAGCGAGTTCCGATGCGAACCTGCTGGTCTCAGTGATGCACAGGCACAGCGAGATCATTTCTGAACAAGGTGTGCGACGTGGTCCTGGCGGCATGCCCCGCGTCGCGTGTTACGCGTCGAACGAGACTCTCGACTTGCTCCCATCTCAGGGGATCACTGTCGACATACTCGCGGACGCGACAACGGAACGTCTTTCTCAACGTGATGTGAATTTGCAAGCTAATCGGTTCGCGGACGGCAGCATTCCGGCAGGAGTCGGAGAGCTGATCTAGAAGGCGGCGAACATGGACGACCGATACCTGAACGTTGACGAGGTAGAGACCGCGCTCATCAACATTGCGAGCATGAATCCGTCAACCTGCGAGTTGATCACGTTGGCCAATCGGACGCATGATGAGCGAACATGCCATGCCATCCGACTCAGCAGCGCGCCGGCAGAGAACAGGCCGACGATCATGCTTACGGGTGGCATACACGCGCGAGAATGGGGTAGCTGCGAAATCCTCATCAATTTTATTTCAGATTTACTGCGCGCCTGGGTGGCGGGCACGGGCCTACGCTACGGGAATATGACCTTCAGCGCGGAGCAGCTGGGGATAATCCTCAACCGAATTGACATCATAGTCTTTCCCTTGGTCAACCCAGATGGTCGACACTGGAGCATGAGTCACCAGTACGAGGTTGCCGGCATGTGGCGCAAGAATCGAAGGCCGCCGCGCGATAAGGACAGCAATCCGCCTCCGTCTCCCGCGTGTTGGGGTGTCGACATCAACAGGAATTTTGATTTTCTTTTCGACTTCAAGAGGGCGTTCCATCCGACGGTAGTGGCAGAGGATGCGGCGGCAAGGAAGGTCACGGTATCGGAGAAGCCTTGTGATTATTCCCAGGCGTATCAGGGCCCGGAGGCGTTTTCCGAACCCGAGACTCGAAATGTCAGGTCCCTGTTTGACTCTCATCCGTCGGTTCAATGGGTTGTCGATCTCCATAGTTTCAGTGAGGACGTTCTCTTCAGTTGGGGCGATGACAACACTCAAACGACCGATCCGACGATGAACTTCCGCAATGCCGCATTCGATCAAAGACGCGGTATAGACACCGATCTAGGTTATGCCGAGTTTCGCGATCCCGCCGATCTGGATGCCGCAGAATCCCTCGCGCAGAGCTTTTCAGGTAGTGCCAGCCGCGTACGCGGAACACCCTATGGGGTGTTTCAGGCTTTTGACCTGTACCCGACCTGCGGAACGATCGACGACTACGCCTACTCTCGACATCTCGTTGACCCGAATCTCGGCAAAATCATTGGCACTACTGTCGAGTGGGGCAGAGAATTCCAGCCACGCTGGGCAGAGATGAAACTCATCATAGCGGACGTGACCGCTGGCCTTATCGGTGTCTGCCTTCACGCCGCCAATCAAACGACTCCACCGTCCCCGGGTGTTCCTCACGGCATCCCGGCCGTGATCCAAAGCACGTATGGCCCTGGAAACATCGAGTTCGCGACCCCGCTCGCGGAGGGCGGGATAGAACACTGGTGGAAGTACCATGACAGGCCCGGAGGATCAACTTTCTGGAATTATGGCACGCATTTCGCCAAAACGGAGAAGGTGGCAGCTCTAAGCATGATTCAAAGCTCCTTCGGACCCGGAAATTTGGAACTCGTAGCGCGCATCGGATTTCGCGTTGCGCATTTCTGGCGTGACTCCGCATTTGCATGGCATGGTCCCGTTTTTCTCCCCCAGCTCGGCGAAGGCGACACGAAAGCACGCGGGAATCCCGTTCTCATTCAAAGCAGTCTCGGACCTGACAATCTTGAAGTTGTCACCCCGATGGCAGGTGGCGGACTCGCCCACTTCTGGCGGGGTGACCCAAACGCCCCGTGGCATGGGCCCGGCCTGTTCGGCGGAGACGAGCTGGTGGATGCGGTCAGCATGGTCCAGAGCGCCGACGGCGCTCTTGAAGTCGTCGCCCGCATCAACGAACGCATCGTCCAGTACTCCCGAGCCACAGCCGACTCTCAATGGGTTGGTCCAAAAACGATCATCCGCCCCGATACATCTCTTGGCTCACCCGTGTATCCGGTCGGTAACCCAGTCCTGGTCGAGCGCCTATTCGAGGATGGAAAAATCGAGTATGAACAACGGTTCCACCTTGTCACGCCCATGGCAGACGGCTATCTCGCTCACTTCACTCGCAAGAGTTACGACGAAGAATGGTCTACAGATGTCACCAAGTTTGGCCGCGAGGAGAGGCCGTTCGATGCGATCACGATGATCGCAAGATTCAGCGATCATTCTAGAACGTTGGACGTTATAGCCCGAACGAGCAGCCGTTTCCGGAGATTCGTTCGAGATCCATCCGGCTGGTATGAGGAGCCAAACTGGTCACCGGGGCCGCCTCCGCAGGTTTAGCTGATCTTGGCGAAGGCCACGGCGCGCGAGCCGGCATGGAGCGGCCCTCGCGACCGCACGTGTGACGGGGGCCGAGGCGGCTACGGGCGTTCGGGCTCGTCCGAACACAACCGCCCGCCGGTGTGCCCGAGATCGACCCGTGCGAGGCATGCGCCCAGGAGTCGGACGCAGAGGCAGAGGAGATCGAAGCCTTCCTGTTCCGCAGCGAGGTGATCACCTGCACCCTGCCCGCCGCCTCAGCCCAAGACGCCGAGCAGCGCTACCTTCCTCGCTTCTGCCTGACTACCCACCGCCATGTCCGAAGGCTTCGTTCGGGCCTCTAAGGGCAGCAAGACCACCAAGAGCCTTCCCGAGGTCGCTTCACCACCGGCTCCGCACCCTGGGAGCTTGCCAGGGACTGCACCGCACGGAGGTCTTCGTGTCCCACCGTAATGCCCGGCTGACCGTTCACGGCAGGCGGCTGCTGATCGAGCGTGTCCATCAGGCCGTCCCGGCGCCCATGCCGCGGCCGAGATGGGCCGTCGTATTCGAACGGCGGGATCTCTTCCACGACCGCACCTTACGGCGGATTCATGATGTCACCCGGTCCCGTATCGCCGTCTGCCACGCCGGGGCCGGTGCGCTGGGCCGCTCCTGCGGGCGGCGGCCGCCGCGGGCGAAGAAGTCGGCGAGGGGCAGCACGGCCGCGCCGACGGTGACCGCCTCGGGGCCGAGTCTGCCCAGGTCGATGCGGGTGCGCGCGGCCGGGTGGCGCAACGCGTACGCCGTGGCGTGGCTCTTCACCTCGTCGAGGAAGCGGCTGCCGAGCTGGAGTCCGGCCCAGCCGCCGACGAGGATGCGTTCGGGCTGGAAGAGGTTGATGAGGTCGGCGAAGCCGGCGCCCAGGTACTCGGCGGTCTCCTCCAGCACGGCGAGGGCGGTCCGGTCGGGCTCCGTGTCCGCGTCGTCCGGGTAGGCGGCGGCGAGCATCGCGGTGAGCGCCGTCTCCTCGTGGGTGCCCTCGGGCGGGGTGCCGCCGGCCTCCCGCCACCGGTCGAGCAGCGCCTCCGCGCCCGCGTAGGCCTCCAGGCAGCCGAGGGTTCCGCAGCGGCAGCGGCGGCCCCGGACCCGGACGGTCAGATGGCCCCATTCGACGGCCCGGCCGGGCCCCATGTCCTCGGAGATCACGCTGGCGCCGACGCCGGAGCCGAAGAGTACGAAGACCGCGCTGCGCGCGCCGCGCCCGGCGCCGAACCACATCTCGGCCTGGCCGAGCGTCTTGGCGCCGTTGTCGATGCGGTACGGCACGCTCGCCGGCAGGGTGCCGCTCTCGCGCAGCAGGCGCTCCAGCGGGACGCCGTTCCAGCCGATGGTCTGGCCGTGCACCACGGCGCCGTCCTGCGGGGTGTGTTCGACGATGCCGGGTACGCCGATGCCGACGCCGAGCAGCCGTTCGGCCGGGACACCGGCCCGGCGCAGCACCTCGGCGATGCCGTCCTGGACGTGTCCGACGACGACGGCGACGTCGTAGCGGGCGTGCCGGTCGGTCTCGGCGGTGGACAGGGCCCGCTCGGTGCGGGCGAGTTCGGTGAGCGTGAGGTCGAACAGCTCGACGCGGACGCGGGTCTCACCGATGTCGACGCCGATCATGCGGCCGCCGGCCGGGCTGACGCGCAGCAGGGTGCGCGGCCGGCCCCCGGCGGAGTCGACGCTGCCGGCCTCCTCGACCAGTCCCTCGGCGACGAGTTCGGCGACCACGTTGCTGACCGAGCCGGAGCTGAGCCCGATGGCGGGGCCGAGGGCGAGGCGGCTGAGCGGCCCGTCGAAATACAACCGTTGCAGAACCGCGGCGCGGTTCTCGCGCCGCAGGTCACGCACCGTGCGGCCACTTCTCGCTGGCACTTCGCCCCCTGTCCTTAGGGTCCCTGCCCGCAACATACCCGCGGCAAGGGCCTTGACGCACACTTCTCGTGGTTATTAACTCACGGCGTAAATTAAGCCGTTCGGAGAGCCATGCGGGGCGCTCGCCGTGCCGGTTCCCACGTCATCCCCCGAAAGGGTCCGGAGCAGCCATGCGCAGAATCAGAGCCGCAGTCACCGGCGCCGTCACCTTGTCCCTCGCGCTCACCGCGGCCGCGTGCGGCGGCGGTTCCACGACGGGCGGCGGGTCGAACGACTCGCCCAAGACCCTGACCTACTGGGCCTCCAACCAGGGCGCGAGCGTCGAGGTCGACAAGAAGGTCCTCCAGCCCGAGCTCGACAAGTTCGAGAAGCGCACCGGCATCAAGGTGAAGCTGGAGGTCGTGCCCTGGTCGGACCTGCTGAACCGGATCCTGACCGCCACCACCTCCGGACAGGGTCCCGACGTCCTCAACATCGGCAACACCTGGTCGGCCTCGCTCCAGGCGACCGGCGCGCTGCTCCCCTGGGACGAGAAGAACCTCGACAAGATCGGCGGCAGGGAGCGCTTCGTGGAGTCGGCGCTCGGCTCGACCGGCGTCCAGGGCCAGGACCCGGCCGCCGTGCCGCTCTACTCGATGGCGTACGCCCTCTACTACAACAAGAAGCTGTTCGCGGAGGCCGGCATAGAGAAGCCGCCGGCCACCTGGGACGAGCTGGTCGCCGCCGGCAAGAAGCTCACCGCCAAGGGCAAGAACGGCATCGGCGTCGAGGGCTCCAACCTGTCCAACAACATCCACCAGGTCTTCGTGCTCGGCAAGCAGCACGGCGCGGACTTCTTCACCCCCGACGGCAAGCCGGACTTCACCTCCGACGGCGCGGTCGCCGCGGTCAAGCAGTACGTCGACCTGATGGCCGAGCACGAGATCGTCGCCCCGGGCAACGCCGAGTACGCCCAGAACCAGTCCCTGAGCGACTTCTCCAACGACAAGACCGGCATGGTGCTGTGGCAGACCGCCTCCGCCACGTTCAAGACGCAGGGCATGAAGGACGACGAGTGGGGCGTGGCACCCGCACCCGTCCAGTCCGGCCGGCCCGGCACCGGCAAGGCCACCAACTCCATGGTCGCCGGCATCAACATGTCGGTGTTCAAGAACACCGACAACGTCGACGGCGCGCTTGAGTTCGTGAAGTTCATGACCAGCGACGAGGAGCAGAAGATCCTCAACAAGGCCTACGGCTCCATCCCGCCGGTCAAGAGCGCCCAGCAGGACCCCGCGTTCGACGGCCCGGCCCTCGCCGTGCTGCGCGACACCCTCGCCACCAGCGCCTCCGCGCTGCCGCAGGTCCCCGAGGAGTCCCAGTTCGAGACCGTCGTCGGCACCGCGGTCAAGGACCTCTTCGCCGACGCCGCCGCCGGCCGTGCCGTCACCACGGCGTCGGTGCGCGCGAAGCTCGAGAAGGCCCAGCAGCAGATGCCGAAGAAGTAGGCGCGATTCCTGCCATGACCACGACCGTCGCATCCCGCCACGACAGGCCCGGGCCGGGGACGACGCGCAAGACGGGCCGTCCCGGAGCGCAGCGGAACCCCCGCCGCTCCGGGCGGCGGCTGCGCCATGTCTCACTGCCCTACCTGCTGCTCCTGCCCGCCCTGGTCCTCGAACTCCTCGTCCACCTCGTGCCGATGCTCATGGGCATCGTCATGAGCTTCAAGGAACTGACCCAGTTCCACATCTCCAACTGGTCCGACGCCCCGTGGGCCGGCCTCGACAACTTCCGGATGGCGGTCGACTTCAACGCCCCCGTGGGCGAGGCGCTGCTGAAGTCGTTCCTGACCACCTGTCTGTTCACCGTCTGCTCGGTCGGCCTGTGCTGGCTGATCGGCACCGCCGCCGCGATCTTCCTCCAGGAGAAGTTCCGCGGCCGGGGCCTGCTGCGCACCCTGTTCCTCGTCCCGTACGCGCTGCCCGTGTACGCCGCCGTGATCACCTGGGTGTTCATGTTCCAGCGCGACAACGGCCTGGTGAACCACATGCTCCACGACCAGCTCGGCATCGGCGACGACCCGGCCTTCTGGCTCGTCGGCGACAACGCCTTCTGGGCGCTGCTGACCGTGTCGGTGTGGAAGGGCTGGCCGTTCGCCTTCCTGACCCTGATGGCCGGCCTCCAGAACATCCCCAAGGACATGTACGAGGCGGCCGCCCTGGACGGCGCGGGCGTCTGGAAGCAGATCCGGCACATCACCCTGCCGTCGCTGCGACCCGTCAACCAAGTGCTGGTGCTCGTGCTGTTCCTGTGGACGTTCAACGACTTCAACACGCCGTTCGTGCTGTTCGGCAAGGCGGCCCCGGAGTCCGCCGACCTGATCTCCCTGCACATCTACCAGTCCTCGTTCCAGACCTGGAACTTCGGCACCGGCTCGGCCATGTCCGTCCTGCTGCTGCTGTTCCTGCTCGTCGTGACCGGCGTCTACCTGCTGGTCACCGGCCGGGGAGGGAAGGCCCGTGCCTGACACCTCGAAACGGCGCGCCACGCGGTCGCCGATGTCCGCCCCGCGCTCCTTCCTGTGGACCCGGCGGATCTTCCTGACGGTCCTGACCGTGTTCGTGCTGCTCCCGGTGTACGTGATGCTCTCCAGCTCGCTGAAGCCGCTGGAGGACGTCTCGGGGAAGTTCCAGTGGATCCCGTCCGGGCTGACGGTCCGGCCGTACATCGACATCTGGGACACGGTGCCGCTCGCGGACTACTTCGTGAACTCCCTGATCGTCTCGGGCGCCGCCACCGTCTGCTCGGTGGCCATCGCGGTCTTCGCCGCCTACGCCGTCAGCCGCTACGACTTCCGCGGCAAGCGGGTCTTCACGGTCACCGTGCTGTCGACGCAGATGTTCCCCGGCATCCTCTTCCTGCTGCCGCTGTTCCTCATCTACGTCAACATCGGCAACGCCACCGGCATCGCCCTGTTCGGCTCCCGCGGCGGACTGATCCTCACCTACCTCACCTTCTCCCTGCCGTTCTCCATCTGGATGCTGATCGGGTACTTCGACTCGATCCCGCGCGACCTGGACGAGGCGGCCAAGGTCGACGGGTGCGGTCCGGTCGGCGCGCTGTTCCGGGTGATCGTCCCGGCGGCCGTGCCGGGCATCATCGCGGTCGCCGTGTACGCCTTCATGACCGCCTGGGGCGAGGTGCTGTTCGCCTCCGTCATGACGAACGACACCACACGCACCCTCGCCGTCGGCCTCCAGGGGTACTCCACGCTCAACGACGTGTACTGGAACCAGATCATGGCGGCGTCCCTCGTGGTGAGCGTGCCGGTCGTCGCCGGCTTCCTGCTGCTGCAGCGTTATCTGATCACCGGCCTGACCGCGGGCGCCGTGAAGTGACGCCCGCGCCGGCTCCCGCCGCGTCCGCCTGCCGGGCGGCGGGAGCCGCAGTCCCGCCTTCTCCCGCTCCCCCGCGCATTCCCGAAAGGTCTTCCGTGTCCGAATCCGCAGCCCCGCACGCCCTCGACCTGGCCGCCTTCCCGGCCGACTTCACCTGGGGCACCGCGACCTCCGCCTACCAGATCGAGGGCGCGGTGGCCGAGGACGGCCGTGCCCCGTCCATCTGGGACACCTTCTCCCACACCCCCGGCAAGGTCGACAACGACGACCACGGCGACATCGCCTGCGACCACTACCACCGCTGGCCCGAGGACATCGCCCTGATGCGGGAACTCGGCACCGACGGCTACCGGATGTCCATCGCCTGGCCGCGCGTCCTGCCCGGCGGCGACGGCCCCGTCAACCCGGCCGGTCTCGACTTCTACGACCGCCTCGTCGACGCCCTGCTCGCCGCCGGCATCACGCCCTCCGTCACCCTGTACCACTGGGACCTGCCCCAGGCCCTCCAGGACCGCGGCGGCTGGACGGAGCGGGACACCGCGGAACACCTCGCCGCCTACGCCTCGGTCGTCGCCGCCCGCCTCGGCGACCGCGTCACCCGGTGGGCCACCCTCAACGAGCCGCTGTGCTCCGGCTGGATCGGGCACCTAGAGGGCAGGATGGCCCCCGGCCTGACCGACCTCACCGCGGCCGTACGCGCCTCCTACCACCTCCTGCTCGCGCACGGCCTGGCCGTGCGGGCGGTCCGGGCCGCCGCGCCCGGCGCGCAGATCGGCCTGGTCACGAACCACTCCACCGTGGAACCCGCCTCCGCCCGCCCCGAGGACACCGCGGCCGCCGTCCGCATGGACGGCCACAGCAACCGCTGGTGGCTCGACCCGGTGTACGGGCGCGGCTTCCCCGCCGACATGCGTGAGCTGTACGGCGTGGAGCTGCCCGAGCGGCCCGGCGATCCGGAGGTGATGGCGACGCCGACCGACTGGCACGGCCTCAACTACTACTTCCCGGTGGTCGTCGCCGACGACCCCGAGGGCCCGGTGCCGTACGCCCGTGAGGTCAAGGTGCCCGGCGTGCCCCGCTCCGGCATGGACTGGCCGGTCGACGCGGCGGGCCTGGAGGGCATGCTGATGCGCCTGACCGAGGACTACGGGGCGCGCCGCATCTACGTCACCGAGAACGGCTCCGCCTACCCGGACACGGTCGCCGCCGACGGCAGCGTGCACGACCCCGAGCGCACCCGGTACCTGGAGGAGCACCTCGCCGCCTGTGCCCGCGCCGTGCGCAAGGGCGCCCCGCTGGCCGGGTACTACGCCTGGTCGCTGCTGGACAACTTCGAGTGGGCGTACGGCTACGACAAGCGCTTCGGCCTGGTCCACGTCGACTACGCGACCCAGCGGCGCACGCTGAAAAGCAGCGGGCGCCGCTACGCGGAGATCATCCGCGCGCACCGGAGCACCGTGTCCTGAGCCCGGGTGCCCGATCCTCGGTGCCGGTCCCGGGCGGACCGGCACCGAGGGTCAGGCCGACTCGCGGATCACCAGCTCCGGTTCGAAGACCACCGACGAGGGCTGCTCGGCGGTACCGCGCAGCTGCTCCACGAGCAGCCGGGCCGCCGCCGCGGCCATCTCCTCCACCGGCTGGCGCACCGTCGTCAGCGGCGGCCTGCACTCGCCGGCCGCGCTGGAGTCGTCGAAGCCCACCACGGCCACGTCGCCCGGCACCGACAGTCCCTGTTCCCGCAGGTACTGGCACGCCCCCTGGGCCATCAGGTCGTTCGCGGCGAACACTCCGTCCAGGCGGGGATGTTCGCGCAGCAGGCGGGCCATCGCCCGCCGTCCGCTCTCCGCGGTGAACCGCCCCTTGACCACGGGTACCTCGGTGACGCCCGCCGCGGCCAGTGCCTCGCGGAAGCCGTCCAGGCGCTGCCGGGCGGCGGGGGCGGAGTCGGGGGCGGCGATGGTGGCGAGGCGGCGCCGGCCCCGGGCCAGCAGGTGTCCGGCCGCGAGCCGGGCGCCCGCCTCGTTGTCGAGGTCGACGAAGCCCGCCCGCGGACCGCCCGGCGGGCGGCCGAACGTGACCGTCGTGATCCCCGCCGCGACCAGCATCCCCGGCAGCGGGTCGTCCACGTCGAGCGAGACCACCAGGGCCCCGTCGGCGGCGCCCTGTCCGAGGTAGTCCACCACCTGGCTCCTGGCCTGCGCCGATTCGGCCACCAGCAGGACCGGCTGGACGCCCCGCTCGCGCAGCAGACCGAGCGCGCCGTCGACCACGCGTCCGAAGAACGGGTCGGCGAAGACCCGGGCGGCGAAGGCCTCGCCCACCGCGGAGAGCACCAGGGCCACCGCGCCCGTGCGGCGTGTCACCAGGGACCGGGCCGCCTGGTTGGGCGTGTAGCCGGTCCGGGTGATGGCCCGGCGCACCACTTCCTGGATCTCCGGGTCCACGTTGCGCACCCCGTTGACCACGCGCGACACCGTCGCGCGCGACACCCCGGCCTCGCGCGCGACGTCTTCAAGAGTCGGTCCCCTCTTCGCCACGCAGGAACCCTAATGCGCTGTCGTCGTCCGGGTACGCGCAGGAGCCGCACGTGATCCATCAGGCTTAAGCCAAGCCGAAAGAAAAGAGCTGCACGATGCTTGACCGGCCACCGACAGGGCGGGCAAGGTTCCGGGAGAGCGCTCTCCCACACGCGCTCCCACTCTTCTCCCCTCAGTCAGACCCAAGAGGAGCCCCCATGCCTTCAGTCGGGACACCGCCTGCCTTCCGGCGCCCTTCCCCGACAGCCAGACGCGCCACCGCCGGCGCGCTGGTCTCGTCCCTGGCCGGAACGCTGCTGGCGTTCGGACCGGCCACCTCCGCCCACGCAGCCGACCCGGTGCTGCTCTCCCAGGGCCGGACGGCCACCGCGTCGTCGACCGAGGGCGCCGCGTTCGCCGCCTCGGCGGCGGTCGACGGCAACCTCACCGGCACCCGCTGGGCCAGCCAGTGGACCGACGACCAGTGGCTCCAGGTCGACCTCGGCACCAGCGCCGACATCAGCCGCGTCGTCCTCACCTGGGAAGCCGCCTACGGCAAGGCCTACGACATCCAGCTCTCCGACAACGGCACCGACTGGCGCACCGCCAAGTCCGTCACCGCCGGCGACGGCGGAACCGACGACCTCACCCTCTCCGGCACCGGCCGCTACGTCCGCCTCAAAGGCATCACCCGCGCCACCGGATACGGCTACTCCCTCTGGGAGTTCCAGGTCTACGGCAACGGCGACACCACCCAGCTGCCGGGTGGCGGCGACCTCGGCCCGAACGTGCACGTGATCGACCCGTCGACGCCCGACATCCAGGGCAAGCTCGACACGGTGTTCAAGCAGCAGGAGTCGGCACAGTTCGGCAACGGCCGGCACGCCTTCCTGTTCAAGCCGGGCACCTACGACAACCTCAACGCGCAGATCGGCTTCTACACCCAGATCGCGGGCCTCGGGCTCAAGCCCGACGACACGCTGATCAACGGTGACATCACCGTCGACGCCGGCTGGTTCGACGGCAACGCCACGCAGAACTTCTGGCGCGGCGCCGAGAACCTCGCGGTCAACCCGGTCAACGGCACCGACCGGTGGGCCGTCTCGCAGGCCTCCTCCTTCCGCCGGATGCACGTCAAGGGCGGTCTCAACCTGGCGCCGAACGGCTACGGCTGGGCCAGCGGCGGCTACATCGCCGACTCGAAGATCGACGGGCAGATCGGCAACTACTCGCAGCAGCAGTGGTACACGCGGGACAGCTCCATCGGCGGATGGTCGAACTCCGTGTGGAACCAGGTCTTCTCCGGCGTCGAGGGCGCCCCGGCGAACAGCTTCCCCGAGCCGCGCTACACCACCCTCCAGAACACCCCGGTCTCCCGCGAGAAGCCGTTCCTGTACCTCGACGGCAACGAGTACAAGGTGTTCGCGCCGGCCAAGCGCACCAACGCCCGTGGCACGACCTGGGAGAGCGGCACCCCGCAGGGTCAGTCCGTCCCGCTCAGCCGCTTCTACGTGGTCAAGCCCGGCGCCACCGCCGCGACCATCAACCAGGCACTCGCGCAGGGCCTCCACCTGCTGTTCACGCCCGGCGTGTACCACGTCGACCGGACCATCGAGATCAACCGGCCCGACACGATCGTGCTCGGCCTGGGCCTAGCCACGATCATCCCGGACAACGGCGTCACCGCCATGCGGGTCGCCGACGTGGACGGCGTGCGGCTGGCGGGTTTCCTGATCGACGCGGGACCGGTCAACTCGCCGACGCTGCTGGAGGTCGGCCCGCAGAACGCCTCCGCCGACCACTCCGCCAACCCCACCACCGTGCAGGACGTGTACATCCGCATCGGCGGCGCGGGCACCGGCAAGGCCACCACCAGCATGGTCGTCAACAACGACGACACCATCGTCGACCACACCTGGGTGTGGCGCGCCGACCACGGCGAGGGCGTCGGCTGGGAGACCAACCGCGCCGATTACGGAGTCCGGGTCAACGGTGACGACGTGCTGGCCACCGGCCTGTTCGTGGAGCACTTCAACAAGTACGACGTCGAGTGGTACGGCGAGCGCGGCCGCACGATCTTCTATCAGAACGAGAAGGCGTACGACGCCCCGAACCAGGCCGCCATCCAGAACGGCTCCACCAAGGGCTACGCGGCGTACCGCGTCGACGACTCCGTGGACACCCACGAGGGCTGGGGCATGGGCAGCTACTGCTACTACAACGTCGACCCGACGATCCGTCAGGACCACGGCTTCAAGGCTCCGGTGAAGCCCGGCGTGAAGTTCCACAGCCTGCTCACCGTCTCGCTCGGCGGCAACGGCCAGTTCGAGCACGTCATCAACGACACCGGCGCCCCCACCGAGGGCACCGCGACCGTCCCGTCGACCGTCGTGTCCTTCCCCTGACGGTCCCGTGAACTCCCTCCCGGGCGGCGCCCCGAGTCCCCGCCGCGCCGCCCGGGAGGGAAACCGACCTTCCCTCCGTACGCCCGCACAGGAGCCGCCATGCCCCCGCACCGCACCTTGAGGAGAAGACGACACGCGGCCTGTCTCGTGTCGTTGGGCGCCCTGCTCGCCGGATCCGTCACCGTGGTGACGGCCGCGCCCGCCACCGCTGCCGAAACCCTGCTCTCGCAGGGCAAGTCCGCCACCGCGTCGTCCAGCGAGGGCGCCGCGTTCGCCGCCTCGGCGGCGGTCGACGGCAACCTCACCGGCACCCGCTGGGCCAGCCAGTGGACCGACGACCAGTGGCTCCAGGTCGACCTCGGCACCAGCGCCGACATCAGCCGCGTCGTCCTCACCTGGGAAGCCGCCTACGGCAAGGCCTACGACATCCAGCTCTCCGACAACGGCACCGACTGGCGCACCGCCAAGTCCGTCAAGGCCGGCGACGGCGGAACCGACGACCTCACCCTCTCCGGCACCGGCCGCTACGTCCGCCTCAAAGGCATCACCCGCGCCACCGGATACGGCTACTCCCTCTGGGAGTTCCAGGTCTACGGCAACGGCGACACCCAGCCCGGCCCCGGCGGCGCCGTCCGGGTCACCGGCTCGCAGGGCGACTGGCAGCTGACCGTCGGCGGGCAGCCGTACACCGTCAAGGGCGTCACCTGGGGTCCGGCGATCGCCGACGCCGGACGTCACATGCCCGATGTGAAGTCCATGGGCGTCAACACCATCCGCACCTGGGGCACCGACGGCGGCACCGAGCCGCTGCTGGACGCCGCGGCCGCCCACGGGATCCGGGTGATCAACGGCTTCTGGCTGCAGCCGGGCGGCGGCCCGGGATCCGGCGGCTGTGTGAACTACGTGACCGACTCCGCGTACAAGACGAACATGCTCGCCGAGTTCGCCAAGTGGGTCGAGACGTACAAGTCCCACCCGGCGACGCTGATGTGGAACGTCGGCAACGAGTCCGTCCTCGGCCTGCAGAACTGCTACAGCGGCAGCGAACTGGAGGCCCAGCGCGACGCGTACACGTCCTTCGTCAACGATGTCGCGAAGAAGATCCACTCCATCGACCCGGACCACCCCGTGACGTCCACCGACGCCTGGACGGGTGCCTGGCCGTACTACAAGCGCAACGCCCCCGACCTGGACCTGTACTCGATGAACTCCTACGGCGACATCTGCGGTGTGCGCCAGGACTGGGAGGAGGGCGGCTACAGCAAGCCGTACATCGTCACCGAGACCGGCCCGGCCGGCGAGTGGGAGGTGCCCGACGACGCCAACGGAGTCCCCGACGAGCCGTCCGACGCGCAGAAGGCGGAGAGCTACACCAAGGCGTGGAACTGCGTCACCGGCCACGGCGGCGTCGCCCTGGGCGCGACGGTGTTCCACTACGGCGTCGAGCACGACTTCGGCGGCGTCTGGTTCAACCTGGTGCCCGACGCCCTGAAGCGGCTGTCGTACTACGCCGTGAAGAAGGCGTACACGGGTTCCACGGCGGGCGACAACACCCCGCCGGTCGTCACCGGCATGACCGTCAGTGCCGCGGGATCCGCCCCGGCAGGCGGCGAGTTCACCGTGCGCGCCGACGTCCGCGACCCCGACGGCGACGCCGTCACGTACAAGATCTTCCTGAGCGGCAACTACGCCAACGGCGACAAGCGCCTGGTCGAGGCCGAGTGGCGGGCCACCGGCAACGGCACGTTCGCCGTCACCGCCCCCGAGAAGCTCGGTGTGTGGAAGGTGTACGTCCAGGCCGAGGACGGACACGGCAACGCGGGCATCGAGACCAAGTCCGTCAAGGTCGTCGCCCCGCCCGTCACCGGCACCAACCTGGCCCTGAACCGGCCCACCACCGCCTCCTCCTTCCAAGCCTCCTACGGCGACTGCCCGTGCACCCCGCAGAACGCCACCGATGGCAACGCCACCACCCGCTGGGCCAGTGACTGGAGCGACCCGCAGTGGATCCAGGTCGACCTCGGCTCGGTCCGCTCCGTCCGCCGGCTCCAGCTCGTCTGGGACCCGGCCTACGCCAAGGCGTACGAGGTCCGGGTCTCCGACGACGGCACCAACTGGCGCACCGTGTACAGCACCACCGCCGGCAACGGCGACGTCGACACCGTCGACGTGGCCGCCGACGCCCGCCACGTCCGGCTCCAGCTCACCGCCCGCGGCACCGGCTGGGGCTACTCCCTCCATGAGTTCGGCATCTACGGCTGATCCAACCCCACCGAGGAGAAGCTGATGAGAACACGATCGAGAACCCTGTCCGCCCTCTTGCTGACGGTCGCGCTGGCCGCCTCCGCGTCGGTCACCGGCACGTTCGCCGCGGCATCCGACGTCGGTGGCCGCACCGGAGCGTCCGCCCACGCCGGCCACGCCATGGCGGCGGCCGCGGTACCCACGGCCGACGACCCCGACGGCGACGGCTACATCCCGGCGAACCCGCCGGTCACCGGCGTCACCCCGTCCCAGGCGACCCCGCCGCCGCGCTACCACAAGGAGTTCCAGGCCAACTGTTCCGTCACGCACACCGCGCCGGACGACCCGATCGTGTACCCGGGGCAGCCCGGCAGGTCCCACGACCACACCTTCATGGGCAACACGACGACGCACGCGGGCAGCACGACGGCCGGCCTCTACGGAGGGAGCACCACCTGCAAGGCACCGGCCGACGCGTCCGCGTACTGGATGCCGTCCCTGTACAAGGGGGACGAGAAGATCCTCCCCGTCGGCCCGCAGGTGATCTACTACAAAGCCGGTGTCACCGACTACACCAGCGTGCGGCCCTTCCCCAAGGGACTGCGGTACGTCGTCGGCAGCCCCATGCAGAGCGCCCAGGAATTCCGCAGCCACAAGGGCTTCGTCGAGGGCTGGGAATGCGGTGACAGTTTCTTCAACGTCGACATCCCGGCGAGTTGCCCGAGCCGGCCCGACGTTCAGCTCAACATCCGCTTCCAGGCACCCAGTTGCTGGGACGGCAAGTACCTCGACACCCCCGACCACCAAAGCCACATGGCCTACCCGGTCGTCAAACCCGGCACCAACGACAACATGTGCCCGGCCTCCCACCCGGTCGCCCTGCCGATGATCGAGTTCAAGATGGCCTTCCCGGTCAACGGCGACATGAGCGACGTCCGCCTGGCCAGCGGACGCGGCTACTCCTTCCACTACGACTTCTTCAACGCGTGGGAGGAGCGCACCCTCAAGGCCCTGGTGGACCACTGCATCGTCGGCGGACTGCAGTGCGACACCCGGGGCTACGACCAGAACCACCCGGAGCGGGGCGCGGTACTGAACGCCGACCACCGCCTCCCCTGACCCCCTCCCCCTCCCGTCGGCCCGGACGCCTCCTCCCCCTCCCGGTGTCCGGGCCGACGCCCACTCCAGCGAGGACCGCCACCCGCCATGACCACGACCGCCCCGTCGGCCACCGACCGCCACGACGCCCTCATCGACCGGCTGCCCCCGGACTTCCGCTTCGGTGCGGCCACGTCCGCGTTCCAGATCGAGGGCGCCACCGCCGAGGACGGCCGCACCGCGTCCATCTGGGACACCTTCTGCCGCGTCCCGGGGGCCGTGGACAACGGTGACACCGGTGACATCGCCTGCGACCACTACCACCGCATGCCCGAGGACGTCGCCCTGCTGGCCGCGCTCGGCCTGGACACCTACCGTTTCTCCGTCTCCTGGCCCCGCGTCCAGCCCGGCGGGCGCGGCCCGGCGAACCCGGCCGGCCTCGACTTCTACGACCGACTGGTCGACGAACTGCTCGCCCGGGGCGTCACGCCGTGGCTCACCCTCTACCACTGGGACCTGCCGCAGGAGCTGCAGGACGCGGGCGGCTGGCCGGCCCGCGACACCGCCCACCGGTTCGCCGACTACGCCGAACTGGTCCACGAACGCCTCGGCGACCGCGTCGAACACTGGACCACCCTCAACGAGCCGTTCTGCTCGGCCGTACTCGGTCATGTGGAGGGCGTGCACGCGCCGGGCGGCCGTTCCCTCGCCGACGGTGTGCGCGCCGTACACCATCTGCACCTCGGGCACGGTCTCGCCGTGCGGCGGCTGCGCTCCGCCGCCCGCCGTCCCCTCGACATCGCCGTCGCCCACCTGCTGGGCACCAGCCGGCCCGCCTCCGGCAGCCCGGCGGACCGCGAGGCCGCCCGCCGGGCCGACGCCTTCGGCTTCCGCTTCTACCTCGACCCGATCCTGCGCGGCCGCTACCCGCGGGACCTGATCGACGACCTGGCCGCGCGGGGCGTCCGGATCCCCGTCCGCGACGGCGACCTGGAAATCATCGCCGAGCCCGTCGACACCCTCGGCGTCAACTACTACCGCTCGATGCGCGTCTGCGGAACCGACGAGCGCGGCGCCACCGTCGACGCCCACGGCGCCCCCGTCACCCGCGGACTGCCGCACGGCGGACTGCCGGTGACCGGGCTCGGCTGGGAGGTGATGCCGCACGACCTCACCGAGCTGCTGCTGCGCATCGCCCGCGACTACCCGGGCGTGCCCGTGATCGTCACCGAGAACGGAGCCGCCTACGAGGACCGGCCCGACGCCGAGGGCTTCGTGGACGACACCGAGCGCACGGCCTACCTCGCCGCCCACCTGGCGGCCGTCGCCGAGGCCCGCGTCCGCGGGGCCGACGTCCGCGGCTACTTCGCCTGGTCCCTGCTCGACAACTTCGAGTGGGCGTACGGCTATGCCCAGCGCTTCGGTCTCGTCCGCGTCGACTACGCGACCCAGACCCGCACGCCGAAACGCAGCGCGCTGTGGCTGCGCGACACCGCCCACCGCGTCCGCGGTGCGTCGGGTCACGGGTGACCCGGCCCCGGTGCCGCGCGCCACATCGCTTCGGAGCGGGGGATCAGCGCGGCCAGCCGCAGTGGACGTGCCTGCCGTGCCCGGCGTCACCGGGGCCGAGGACCTCCTTGGCGCCCAGCTTGCGGCAGGCCGCCATCAGGGCGCGGTGCGGGGCGCCGGAGCCGACGTGGCGGCCGTTGATGTGGTTGATGTCGAAGGCGAGCCCGGCGTAGTGCTTGGAGTTGGTGCTGTGGTCGCCTCCGACGATCTCGGAGACGGAGATCCGGTAGCCGTGCTCGGTGCGCAGCTTCAGCAGGCCGTTCAGCATGCGGGTGTCGAGGTTGACGCGGCGGCCGGGCTTGTCGCTCCAGGGGCTGGTCAGAGCGCCCTTGCCGTTCGCCGTGTCCACGATGTTCTGCCGGGCGGTGGAACCCGCGTGGCGGCCGCCGGGATGGACCGTGGCCAGTGTGATGCCGCCCGTGTCGAGGATCCGCCGGGCGAGCGCGGCCCGGCCGCCCTCGGGGGCGCCGGTGCGGGCGGCGAGCAGCGCGGCCCAGGTCCGGGAACCGGCCACGCCGTCGGCGGTCAGCCGCGCGGCCTTCTGGAACGCCTTGACCTTCGCCGTGACACCGGCGGAGAACACGCCGTCGCCGGGGACCGCCTGGCCGCGGGCCGTCAGCAGGGCCTGGAGTGCCCTGACCGCGGGCCCGCGCGCGCCCTCGCGCAGGGTGGGCACCAGCTTGCTCCAGGTGGCGGAGCCGACGACGCCGTCGGCGGGCAGCCGCTGCGCCCGCTGGTACGCCTTCACCGCTTCGGTGGTGGCGGATCCGAACACCCCGTCCAGGGCGAGCCGCCGGCCGCGCTCCACGAGCAGGTGCTGCAACGCGGTGACCTCGACTCCCTGGTCCCCGGCCCGGAGCAGCGGCCAGGTCGCGGCGGGCGCCTGCGCGCGGGCGCCGACAGCGGCGGCCGGTGCGGCCGTGGTGGGCGCGGCGGTGGCGGCGGGCCCGGCCGCCAGGCCGGATCCGGTCACGACGACGGCGGTGAGAGCCGCCGCGGCGAGCCGGGCGGCGCGGGGGCGGCGGTGCGCGGTGGTCGAGTACATGGATGACTCCTTCTCAGCGTGGGGGTGCGGGAGGGGCCGGTGCGGGCCGGCGTTCACGACCGGCCGACGAGCGCGGCCCAGGTCCGGGGCCCGACGACTCCGTCCACGGGGAGACCGGCGGCCCGCTGGAACGCCTTGACCTGCGTGGTCGTACGAGGTCCGAACACGCCGTCGGCGGGGACGGTGTGGCCGTTGGCGGTGAGCTGGCGCTGCGCCGCTTCGACGGCCTTGCCACGGCTGTCCGGGGACAGCGTCGGGACGAGCGCCGCCCAGGTGCGGGCGCCGACCAGCCCGTCCACGGGGAGACCGGCGGCCTGCTGGAACGCCTTGACCTGGGTCGTCGTACGGGGCCCGAACACACCGTCCGCGGGGACCTGGTGGCCTCGGGCGGTGAGCAGGAGCTGGGCCGTCGTGACGTCGACGCCGCGCGCGCCGGAGCGGAGCGTGGGCCAGCCGGCCGTGCCCGGCTGGCCGGCTCCACGGCCCGCGAGGGCCCGCAGCTCGGCCGGGCCGCCGCGGAAGACGTCGAGGTCGGTTTTGCCCGGGATGCCGGGGGTGCTGCCGCGGTCGGTGTGCTGCCAGAACGTCCACGAGCCGCCCGCGCCGGGGACGGGCTGCGGTTCCCGGGAGCCGCTGCCGTACCGGGCGAGCCACAGCGGGTGCCCGGCGAAGACCTCCCCCTTGCCCGCCATGCACTCCCGTACGAAGGAGGCGCGGGTGTAGACGATCGGAGTGACGCCGAAGGCGCTCCGCACCTCGTTCAGGAAGACTCTGATCTGCTGGGCGCGCAGGGCCGGCGGACACACCTCCCGGCCGTCGCGGAGGACCTTCTCCACGTCGAGGACGGGTGGCAGTTCGCCGGGGCGGCCGCCCTGGTAGCCGGCGGCGCGCGCCGTGGCCACGAAGTGCCGCGCCTGGGCGGCCCCGTCGGTGGTGCCGCGCGGGTCGAAGAAGTGGTACGGCGCCCGCAGCAGCGTCGTACGCGCGGCGGCGGCGTGGTCGCGGGCGAACCAGGGGTCCTTGTAGCGGGTGCCCTGAGTGGCCTTCAGGAAGGCGAAGCCGTGGTCGCGGGCGACGCGCCGCCAGTCGATCGGGGTGCGCTCCGCCGGGCCGTGGTTGTGGTGACTGGTGTCCACGCAGGTGACCCGGTAGGCCGACGGGGGCGCTGCCTGGGCGGGCGGTGTGAGGGCCGGGAGGGCGGCGAGGGCGGCGCCCAGCGCCGCCGCGGCACATGCCAGGCGCACTCGTACGGGTGATGTTGTGACCATGATCCGGTTCCTTCCGATGGCTGGTCCCGACGCCCGCGGCACGGCCCGCCGCGCCGTCCGCGCAGGCAGGAGCGTCCCCGCGAGGGGGCGAAGGGGTAGGGGGACGCGGGGCGGTGTCGCCGGCCGCGGACTCACCCTGCAACAAGATCCACGGTGCGAACTACCATCTCCGGCACGCGGCTTGATGCATCCATGCACGGCCGCCTATGCAGGCCCACGACCTGCGGTTATGCACCGACACGAGCAAGGCGCGGAACAGTGAGCGGATTATCGGAACAGCCCGGGGAGCGGTCGCCCGGAGCGGAACTCGCGGTGATGCTGAGGCGATGGTGGGAGCAGTCGGCACGCGACGGGAGCGAGAAGCCGACCCAGGAGTCGCTGTCGAAGCGGCTGGGCGTGGACCAGACGACGCTGTCGCGCTACCTCAATCCCCGCCACGGGTCGAACGCACCGCTCCACGTCGTCGAACTGCTGCACAGTCATCTGCGGGCACCCGTGGACGACCTGGACCGGGCACGGGCCCTGCACGCGGCGGCGGTCGCCGGCAGCGCGAACCGGCGCGGCGCGCGCCCCGCGCCGAGCGCCGGCGCGCCGACCGCTCCACGGGACACCGTGACGTCGGCCGAGCCGCAGCCGGTACCGGCGGACGAGGCCCACGGGGCGCCTCGGCGCGGCACCCGGTGGGGGCGGGCCGTCGCCTGGCCGCTCGTCGCGACCGCCTCGGTGCTGCTCCTGGCCGGTCTGGGCGTGTGGTGGGCGAACATGAACGCGGACCCGGACGCGGACAGCGCCCGGGTCACACGCGAGGCGGCCGAGAAGCTGTCCGCCACCGGTCCAGCCGCCGTGCCGCGGTGGCCGCTGGTGCAGGAGGGCGACCGCTTCTGGACGGTGCGGACCGTGCAGTTCCTGCTCGTCGCGCACGGGCACCGGGTGGAGGTCGACGGCAGGTTCGGCAGGAGGACCGCGGCGGCGGTGAAGGCGTTCCAGGCCGACCACGCCCTCCTCGCGGACGGCGTGGTCGGGCCGAAGACGTGGCCCCTGCTGGTGAGCGAGGTCGACGCCCGTTCCGCGGGCTCCGACGTCGAAGCGCTGCAGTTCCTGCTCGACAACGCCGGTCTGCCCACGGACATCACCGGCGCGTTCAGCGCGGCGACGGCCCGCAACCTCGCCTCGTTCCAGGAGTCCCACGGGCTGCCGGCGACCGGCGAGGCGGATGTGCCGACCTGGCGCGCCCTGATGGCGGCTCAGGCGCCGACGCTGCGCACCCGGCCGTCCTGAGCCCGGTCCGGCCGGCTCACCCGCCCGCTCCTCACACGCGCGTGCAGGTGTGGACGGTCATGCCGCTCGGCTCGATGTGGCGGATGCGCAGCACGCCGCTCCGCTTGGTGTAGTTCACGTCGAGCTGCTGGCCGTCGCCGGTTCCCGGCATCCCCGGCGGCTGCCAGGGCAGGAACAGGGACACGGAGTCGCCGACGGTCGCCGGCACGTTCTCGGCGGCGGCCTCGTCGGTCGGCTCACCCGGCTCGCCGGCGCCCTCACCGCTGCCGAAATCGCCGGAGACGCCCAGCACCAGCCGGCCGCCCTGGAGCGCCCAGGTGCCCTGCTCGGCCTTGCCGCCGCCGAAGTCCAGTGTCCAGGCGCCGTCCCGGACGGTCGCGGAGTACGAGAACGTCTCCCCGTCGGTGGTCTCCGTGGTGATCTTCCAGGAACCGCGGACGAAGGCGGCGAGGGTGTTGCCCGCGACTCCCTTGGTTCCGCCGCCCCCGCTCCCGGTCCCGCCGCCGACCCGACCACCGCTGCCGCCCTGGCCGTCGCCGCCGGTCGTCCCGCCGTCGCTCTTCGTCCCGCCGCTGCCCTTCTTGTCCCCGTCGCCCTTGCAGGCGGCGAGCAGTGTGGCGCCGACACCGACGGCGAGGTAGCGCAGAGCGGTACGGCGGCCCACCATTCGGGACATCGCCCGCAACACGTCGAGACTCATCGCTTTTCCCCGTTCATGCCAATCTCGTGATCGACGGCGAGCCTACTGCGGCCGTCGTTGAACCGGGCAAGTGGCCCGGCTCACATGGCATGTCAGGGCCACCGCCGACACCATGGTCCTCGTCACCGGCAGGCCGAAGGGATCCAGGATGTTCCGCAAGGTGCTGGTCGCCAACCGAGGCGAGATTGCGATTCGCGCGTTCCGCGCCGGATATGAGCTGGGCGCGCGCACCGTCGCGGTCTTCCCTCACGAGGACCGCAACTCACTGCACCGGCTCAAGGCCGACGAGGCCTACCAGATCGGTGAGCAGGGGCACCCGGTGCGCGCCTATCTGTCCGTGGAGGAGATCGTCCGGGCCGCCCGCGAGGCCGGTGCGGACGCCGTGTACCCGGGGTACGGGTTCCTGTCCGAGAACCCGGAGCTGGCGCGCGCCTGCGCCGAGGCCGGCATCACGTTCGTCGGCCCGGACGCCGACACGCTGGAGCTGACCGGCAACAAGGCCCGCGCGGTGGCCGCCGCCCGCGCGGCCGGGGTGCCGGTGCTCGGCTCCTCGGCGCCTTCCACCGACGTCGACGAGCTGGTCCGTGCCGCCGAGGACATCGGTTTCCCGGTGTTCGTCAAGGCGGTCGCGGGCGGCGGCGGTCGCGGCATGCGCCGCGTGGAGGATCCGGCGGCGCTGCGCGAGTCCATCGAGGCGGCCTCGCGGGAGGCGGCGTCGGCGTTCGGCGACCCGACCGTGTTCCTGGAGAAGGCGGTCGTCGATCCGCGCCACATCGAGGTGCAGATCCTCGCCGACGGCCAGGGCAACGTCATGCACCTGTTCGAGCGGGACTGTTCGCTCCAGCGCCGCCACCAGAAGGTGATCGAGCTGGCTCCGGCGCCGAACCTGGCTCCCGAGCTGCGGGAGCGGATCTGCGCGGACGCGGTGCGGTTCGCCCGCGAGATCGGCTACCGCAACGCGGGCACGGTGGAGTTCCTGCTCGACCGGGACGGCAACCACGTCTTCATCGAGATGAACCCGCGCATCCAGGTCGAGCACACCGTCACCGAGGAGGTGACGGACGTCGACCTGGTCCAGTCCCAGCTGCGTATCGCGGCCGGTGAGACGCTGGCGGACCTGGGGCTGTCCCAGGAGACCCTGACGCTGCGGGGCGCGGCCCTCCAGTGCCGTATCACCACCGAGGACCCGGCGAACGGCTTCCGCCCGGACACCGGCCGGATCAGCGCCTACCGCTCCCCCGGCGGCTCCGGCATCCGGCTGGACGGCGGCACGACCCACGCCGGTACGGAGATCAGCGCGCACTTCGACTCCATGCTGGTGAAGCTGACCTGCCGGGGCCGGGACTTCACGGCCGCGATCGGCCGGGCCCGGCGTGCGGTGGCCGAGTTCCGCATCCGCGGCGTCGCCACGAACATCCCCTTCCTCCAGGCCGTGCTGGACGACCCGGACTTCCAGGCCGGCCGGGTCACCACCTCGTTCATCGAGGAGCGGCCGCATCTGCTGACCGCGCGGCACTCCGCCGACCGCGGCACCAAGCTCCTGACCTATCTCGCCGACGTCACGGTGAACAAGCCGTACGGCGAGCGCCCCGAGCTGGGGGACCCGGCGGGCAAGCTGCCGCCGCTGCCCGCCGGCGCGCCGCCCGCGGGTTCGCGCCAGCGCCTCACCGAACTCGGCCCCGAGGGCTTCGCCCGCGCGCTGCGCGAGGCGCCCACCCTCGGCGTCACCGACACCACCTTCCGCGACGCCCACCAGTCGCTGCTGGCGACCCGGGTGCGCACCAAGGACCTGCTGGCGGTGGCCCCGCACGTGGCGCACACCCTGCCCGGACTGCTGTCCCTGGAGTGCTGGGGCGGCGCCACCTACGACGTGGCGCTGCGCTTCCTCGCCGAGGACCCGTGGGAGCGGCTGGCGGCGCTGCGCGAGGCGGTGCCGAACATCTGCCTCCAGATGCTGCTGCGCGGCCGCAACACCGTCGGCTACACGCCGTACCCCACGGAGGTGACCGACGCGTTCGTGCAGGAGGCCGCGGCCACCGGCATCGACATCTTCCGCATCTTCGACGCGCTCAACGACGTCTCCCAGATGCGTCCGGCGATCGAGGCCGTACGGGAGACCGGTACGGCGGTCGCGGAGGTCGCGCTCTGCTACACCGCCGACCTCTCCGACCCGAACGAGCGGCTCTACACCCTCGACTACTACCTGCGGCTGGCCGAGCAGATCGTCGAGGCCGGCGCCCATGTGCTGGCCGTCAAGGACATGGCGGGCCTGCTGCGCGCCCCGGCGGCGGCGACGCTGGTGTCCGCGCTGCGCCGCGAGTTCGACCTGCCGGTCCATCTGCACACCCACGACACGGCGGGCGGCCAGCTCGCCACCTACCTCGCGGCGGCGCAGGCGGGCGTGGACGCGGTGGACGGGGCGGTGGCCTCCATGGCGGGCACCACCTCGCAGCCGTCGCTGTCGGCGATCGTGGCGGCGACCGACCACTCCGACCGGCCGACCGGCCTGGACCTCACGGCCGTCGGTGACCTGGAACCGTACTGGGAGGGCGTCCGCAAGATCTACGCCCCCTTCGAGTCCGGGCTCGCCTCCCCCACCGGGCGTGTCTACCACCACGAGATCCCGGGCGGGCAGCTGTCCAACCTGCGCACCCAGGCGGTCGCGCTGGGCCTCGGGGACCGCTTCGAGGACATCGAGGCGATGTACGCCGCCGCCGACCGCATCCTGGGCCGGCTGGTGAAGGTCACCCCGTCCTCCAAGGTGGTCGGCGACCTGGCCCTGCACCTGGTGGGTGCCGGGGTGGCGCCGGAGGACTTCGAGGCGACGCCGGACCGGTTCGACATCCCGGACTCCGTCATCGGGTTCCTGCGCGGTGAGCTGGGCACCCCGCCGGGCGGCTGGCCGGAGCCGTTCCGCACCAAGGCGCTCCAGGGGCGCGGCGAGGCCAAGCCGGTGCGGGAGCTGACGGAGGAGGACCGGGCGGGGCTGGAGAAGTCCCGGCGGTCGACGCTCAACCGGCTGCTGTTCCCGGGCCCGACGCGTGACTTCGAGGCCCACCGTCAGGCGTACGGCGACACCGGCGTGCTGGACAGCAAGGACTTCTTCTACGGTCTGCGCCCCGCCAAGGAGTACGCCGTCGACCTGGAGCCCGGCGTGCGGCTGCTCATCGAGCTGCAGGCCATCGGCGAGGCCGACGCGCGCGGCATGCGCACCGTGATGTCCAGCCTGAACGGCCAGTTGCGGCCTATCCAGGTGCGGGACGCCGCGGCCGCGTCGGACGCGCCCGTCACCGAGAAGGCCGACCGGTCCGACCCCGGCCATGTGGCGGCCCCGTTCGCGGGCGTGGTGACGCTGGCCGTCGCCGAGGGCGACGAGGTGGCGGCGGGGGCGACGGTGGCCACCATCGAGGCGATGAAGATGGAGGCCGCGATCACCGCCCCGAAGGCCGGGCGGGTGCGCAGGCTCGCCATCAACCGGGTCCAGCAGGTGGAGGGCGGTGACCTGCTGGTCGAGGTCGGCTGACCTTCGCGCACGATCACACCCGGCCGGGGCGGCTCCGTCGCCCCGGCCGGGTGTTTTCCGGCTTCTTCCGCTTCACCCAACCCCCGCATGCTCGTTTCTGCTTGGAACTGCTTCTTTTCAATCACCTATTGACACCTGGCGCTTGCGTGGACAAAGTCATGCGGCAGCAAGAGCAGCCGGCCACGCATAAGGGAGCGATCCGCGCCATGCATGAAATCCCTGCTGTCTCACGCCGTACCCTCATGGGCGGGGCCCTGGCCTCCGGTGCCGTCGTCGCCGGACTCGGCGCCCCGGCCTCCGCCGCGCCCGTCGCCGCCCCCGACGCCCCGACCGCCGCCGGCGCACCGCCCCGGCGCCGGGGCCAGAAGTCCATGGTCGACGTCCCGTTCGACGAGTACCGCACGGTCCGCGTCGCCCTGATCGGCCTCGGCAACCGAGGCCACGGCATGGCGTCCGGCTGGGCCGCCGTGCCGGGCTGCACGGTGACCGCCGTGTGCGACATCCGCGCCGAGCGCGCCAGGCGCACCGCCGACCGGCTCGTCGCCGAGGGGCGGCCCAGGCCCGCCGAGTACGGCGGCTCCGCCGACGCCTACGCGCGCATGCTGCGCCGCGACGACATCGACCTCGTCTACATCGCCACACCGTGGGAGTTCCACTACGAGCAGGGCCGTGCCGCCCTGCTCGCCGGCAAGCACGCCCTCGTCGAACTCCCCGTCGCCACCGAACTGCACGAGCTGTGGGACCTCGTCGACACCAGCGAGCGCACCCGCCGCCATCTGTTCCTGTCCGAGAACTGCAACTACGGCCGCAACGAGCTGGCGATGCTGAAGATGGCCCACGACGGGCTGTTCGGCGAGATCACCAACGGCCACGGCGGCTATCTGCACGATCTGCGCGCCCTGCTGTTCTCCGACACCTACTACACCGACTCCTGGCGGCGGCTGTGGCACACCCGCAGCACCGCGTCCTTCTACGCCATGCACGGCCTCGGCCCGATCGCGGCGGCCATGGACATCAACCGCGGCGACCGGCTGACCACCCTGCGGGCCACCGCCACCGAGCCGAAGGGACTCGCCGACTACCGCGAGCGGTTCGTGCCCAAGTCCCACCCGAGCTGGAAGGAGACCTACATCAACGGTGACCTCATCACCTGCCTCATCGACACCGCGCAGGGCCGGGTCATCCGCGCCGAGCACGACGTCAGCTCGCCGCGCCCCTACAGCCGTATCAACTCGCTGGCCGGCAGCCGGGGCATCTTCGAGGACTACGCGGGGGTGACGTCCGCGAGCGGCGGCCGGGTGTACATCGAGCCGGACCACAGCGGCCACACCTGGCGGGCGTTCGACGCCTACCGCAAGGAGTTCGACCACTGGCTGTGGCTGAAGATCGGCGACGACGCCGCCAACAACGGCGGTCACGGCGGGATGGACTACGTCCTGCAGTGGCGCATGGTGCAGCAGATGCGCGCCGGGCTCGTCCCCGACATGGACGTCTACGACGCCGCCGCCTGGTGCTCGCCCGTCCCCCTGAGCGTCAAGTCCCTGGCGGCGGGCGGCCGTCCGGTCGCCGTGCCGGACTTCACCCGCGGCTCGTGGGTCAACCACCGCACGGGACTCGACTCGCGCCCCGGTGAGATGCCGCCGGTCCCCTGATCCCGGGTACCGCTCGCCGGGGCCGGGGCGGGAACCGCCGGCCCCGGCGGCTGACCGGTTTAGGCCGTCTCACCGCGCACAGGCAACCCACGAGGCCGCTCTCCGCCTCCTCCTGCACGAGGGGCGACCGCCGCAACGGCGCCCCGGACCCGGGAGTTGAGGAGAGGATCATTGATACGTGCCCGAATAACGGGGGCCGCCGTGCTCGCGGCGGTGACACTGGCGGGTGTGACGCCCGCCGTGGCGCAGGCCCGTCCGCAGCCGGCCGGCGCCGTCGCCACGACGACGGGTGACGGCGCGGACGAACTGCCGCCCGGCTGGCGGTTCACCGCCACCGACGAGGGGAACGCCCTCGAATGGCGCGCGCCGCGGCGCGTCCCGCCGGGTGACGCCCGCGTGGAGTTCCACACCGACGGCGGACTGGTGGGCGTACCGACACCGGACGAGGACGGGCGTACCTTCCGGCTGCCCCTGGAGGAGTCCCGTCCGGTCGAGTTGACGGGCCTTCAGGTGATGGCGGGCGGCCGTCGGCTGGACCGGCCGTCCGGCGCGTCGGACCGGCCGGACGCGTCCGCCCCGCGTGCCCCGCAGCTCCCTCCCCGGCTGCCCGCGGGCGCCGTCGACCCGGGCAAGCCGGGCCCGTTCGCCACGGTAACCGGCGAGTACGCCCTCGACTCGATCCGGCTGCCCGGCTACAAGGCGCCGATCGAGATGCGGGGCGTGGTCGTGGCCCCGAAGGGAGCAACCGGCAAGCGTCCCCTCGCCCTCTTCCTGCACGGCCGGCACGCCACCTGTTACGTGCCCGGCCAGGGCGAGGACCAGACGACGATCGACTGGCCCTGCGCCGCCGGCGCCAAACCGATCCCCAGCCACCGCGGCTACCTGCGGGACCAGAAACTGCTCGCCTCCCAGGGCTATGTGACGGTCTCCGTCTCCGCCAACGGAGTCAACGGCCAGGACGCCGAGGTGGAGGACGCGGGCGCGCAGGCCCGCTCGTCGCTGGTGCGCAGGCACCTGGCGCGCTGGGCGGACTGGTCCGCCAACCCGTCCACCGCGCCGGAGGCCGTGCGCGAGGCCCCGAAGGCCGACCTGTCCCGGGTGCTGCTGGTCGGCCACTCGCGCGGCGGTGAGGGCGTGAACCGGGCCGCCATGGACTCCCTCTACCCGCCTCCGCCCGCCCAGGACGGCAACGTGGGGCGGGCCCGCTGGACCGTGCGCGGCACCGTGCTCATCGGCCCGACCGTCTTCGGCCAGAACCCCGTGCCCGACGTGCCGTCGCTGACGATCCTGCCGGGCTGCGACGGTGACGTCTCCGACCTCCAGGGCCAGGTGTACGTCGACGGCACCCGTGGCGTGAGCAGCGGCAAGGCCCTGCACAGCGCGGTCCACATCACGGGCGCCAACCACAACTTCTTCAACAGCGAGTGGACGCCGGGCGAGGCGAAGGCACCCGCGAGCGACGACTTCTGGGACGACCCCGAGGACCGGGACCCGGTGTGCTCCGCCGGCACCACCACCCGCCTCACCGCCCAGCAGCAGCACCGCGCCGGGGCCACCTACATCGCCGCCGCCGCGCGGCTGTTCGTCGCCGGTGACGACCGGGTGCGCGAGCTGGTCGACGGCACCGGCCGCCGGGCCCCCTCGGCGGATCCCGCCCGTGTCCTGACCCACGCGGTCGGTGCGGGCCGCGGCGCCGGCTTCCTGCCCGACGGCTCGGTGAAGGTGACCGGCGGACGGCTGTGCAACGCGGTCGACACGGACGAGCGGACCGCCTGCCTGGGCGAGAACGTCTCCGGTTCGTCCCCGCACTTCGCACGGTGGTGGCCGGAGCGCGAGGAGGGGCGCCGCGCCGTCGCCCTGAAGTGGTCCGCGCCGGACACACCGGCCCGCCTCCGGCCCGCCAAGCCCGTCTCCCTCAAGGGCGCGAAGAGCCTGGCGTTGCGTGTCATCGTGCCGCCCAACAGCGCCGGCACCCGGCTCGACATCTCCGTCACCGACGCCTCCGGCAGGCGCGCCACGCTCGGCACCGTCCGGGCGGACGGGCTGCCGGGCAGCGAGCGCACCGCCTCCTACTGGGCGCAGGAGCTGCGCGTCCCGCTCACCGCGGCCGTCCGCGCGGGTCTCGACCTGTCCAAGGTCGGCGCGCTGGAGCTGACGCCGCGTTCACGGTCCGGGAAGGCCTGGCTGATGGACGCCTACGGGTGGAAGCCGGGCACGCCCGCGGCGCGCGCGGCGAGCCTGAGCCGGGTCGACATCGGCCGCGTCACGGTCGACGAGGGCGACTCGGGCGAGCGCACCTACCAGGTGCCGGTCCGGGTCTCCGGCAACGGCGGCGGCGCGGTCCGGCTGTACGTCGTGGACCCGGACACCGGCGCGACCCGGCATCGCCTCGTCACCATGCGTCCCGGCCACCCCGGCACGGACGTGACGGTGAAGGTGACGGGCAACGAGCGCTACGCCTGGGACATCACCCACAACCTGCTCGCGAAGGCGGTCCGCGGCACGGTCGTCGGCTCGTACTCCGGCGGTGTCACCGTCCGCAACGACGACCCGATGCCCGAGGTCAGCGTGACGCCGGCCGCGGGCGAGGTCACCGAGGGACAGCCGCTGCGCTGGCGGATCTCGCTGTCCGCGCCCGCCGACGTGCCGCTGGCGTCCCCTCTGAACGTGGCGCCGGCCGGCGACCGCCCCGAGCTGTCCACCCGGGACGTCGACCCGGAGTGGCTGCGCGACATGGTCGGCGAGGTGCCCGACGGCGAAGTGCCGCTGTCCAAGCTGGACTACTTCTCCCTGTGGGCACCGGTGCCGACCGGTGAGACGAGCGCGGAGGTGGCGGTGCCCACGGTCCGCGACCGGGTCGCCGAGCCGACGGAGTACGTGGTCTTCCAGCCCACCGACATGGAGGGCGAGCCGCACGGCCCGGCCGTGACAGGCGCGGTCCGCGACGCGTCGTAACTCCCCTTCGGAGTCCCGCACTCGGGCCCCGCACCCCTGCCCGGCGGGGGTGCGGGGCCCTCTGGCGGACGCGCGTAGAGCTCGGGCATCATCTCCCTGCACCGCCTTGCACAGTCACCCCACCGGTAGACACGACTCAGCGCAGGGAAGGGGTCCGTATGAAGGCTCGCAAGGCCGTCACGGGCAAGCTCCGCTCGATCCTCACCGCTCTCACCCTCCTCGTCGCCCCCGGCCTCGTCGTGGTCGGCGGCGCCGGTGAGGCGTTCGCCATCACCAAGATCAGCCACGCCACCGCGACCTCCATGTTCCGCGAGGTCGGCATCACCTGGTCGTCGTCGGGCGGCTGCTCCGACCGCAACAACCCGACCTGTACGTCCTTCGAGCAGCTGAACCTCGCCACCGCCCAGGGCGCCCAGACCCTGAAGCGGGCCAGCGGATGCGCGCTGAACATCACCGGCGGCACGGAGACCGGTCACGCGTCCGGCACGTACTCGCACTGGAACGGCTACAAGCTCGACTACAGCAAGTACACCTGTCTCGGGAACTACATCAGGAACAACTTCACCTACATCGGCGTGCGCGGCGACGGCGCCCCGCAGTGGCGGTCCGGCTCCGGCAACATCTACGCCGACGAGGGCAACCACTGGGACGTCCTGTACTACAACTGCGGCGGCTGCTGAGCCCGGAGACCAGGGCGTTCCGTCCCGCCTCCCGGACGAGCCGCGGACGCGGCCGACACCCCGGCACCAGCCGCCGCCCCGGTTCGCCGTGCCGGTCGACGCCGGTACCATGTATCGGAAACACGTTTCCGCATTACGGAAACCATGGATGGGGCTCGTCTGAGGAGGCGGGGCGTGCGACGGTCGGCGTGGGCTCGGTGGTGGCGTCCGGAACACATCCGGGACTTCGGCGCGCAGGTACTGCGCGGCCTGGCCCAGGTGCTTTTCCTGGCCAACCCGTGGACGGGTGCCGTCTTCCTGCTGACCCTGTGCCTGGCCGACTGGCGCTACGCCGGCTACGCGCTGGGCGGCGCCGTCCTCGGCACCGGCGCCGCACGCGCGCTGGGGGTGTCCCGCGACCGTGTCGATCCGGGGCTGGAGGGCTTCAACTCCTCCCTCACCGCCCTGTGCCTCGCGGTCGTCCTCGGCGCGGACAGGCCGTACACGGCCCTGCTCGCCGCCGCGGGCAGCGTCGTCGTCACCATCCTCACCGCGGCGGTCGTGCGCGTGCTGCACGTCTGGAGCCTGCCGCCACTGACCCTGCCGTACTGCCTGCTGGCGGTCGCGACGACCGTCGCCGCGCCCGCCTTCCGACGGGTCCGGCCCGGCGACGACGGCGTCGCCGCGCTGCCCGCCACCGCGTCCGGCGCGACCGCCCCGCCCCTGGAGGAGCTGGGAGCGGCGTTCTTCCGCAACGTGTCCCAGCTCTTCTTCCTCGACCAGTGGTACGCGGGCGCGCTGCTGCTCGCGGGCGTCTTCCTGGCGAGCCGGACGGCCGGGGCGGCCGCCTGCGCCGGCAGCGCCGCGGGCATCCTGACCGCTTGGGCGCTCGGCGCGTCGGCCGAACGCATCGCCGACGGCACCATGGGCTGCAACGCGGCGCTCGTCGCCCTCGCCCTGTACGGGGTGTTCCTGCCGGCGACACCGGCCACCGTGCTCTACGCGCTGCTCGGCGCGGCCACCGCGACCGTCCTGACACCCGCCCTCGCCGCCCTGCTCGCCCCCTCCGGCGGCCGCGCGTTCACCCTGCCGTTCGTCCTGACGACCCTCGGCTTCCTGGTCGCCGCCCGGTCCTTCCCCCGGCTGACCGGCGACGGAAACCCGGGCCCGGCACCGCTCGGCCGCCGTACATGTCGGGAATCATCCGTGCCGGCCGGACGTTGATCGAACGGACGCGGAAGCGGGAAACGGAGACGGTCGAGTGCACGGTGAGTACAAGATCCCCGGCGGCAAGCTGGTCGTGGTCGACGTGGACGCCGAGGACGGTGTGCTGTGCCGGACACGTGTCGCGGGCGACTTCTTCCTGGAACCGGACGAGGCCCTCGACACGGTGAACCGCGCGCTGGACGGGGCGCCGGCGGACACGGACGCGGCGGGCCTGGCCGCCCGCGTCGACGCGGCGCTCCCCGAGGGGACGGTGATGTACGGGCTGACCTCGGAAGGCATCGCGATCGCCGTCCGCCGCGCGCTCGCGCACGCCACGGACTGGACCGACTACGACTGGCAGCTGATCCACGAGGGCCCGCAGTCCCCGGCCCTGCACATGGCGCTGGACGAGGTCCTGACCGCCGAGGTGGCCGCGGGCCGGCGCGCGCCGACGCTGCGGGTGTGGGAGTGGGGCGCCCCCGCGGTGATCATCGGCAGTTTCCAGTCCCTGCGCAACGAGGTCGACGCGGAGGGCGCCGCCCGGCACGGCGTGGAGGTCGTACGCCGGATCTCCGGCGGCGGCGCGATGTTCGTGGAGCCGGGCAACACGATCACCTATTCGCTGTCCGTGCCCGAGGCGCTGGTCCAGGGACTGTCCTTCCAGGACAGCTACGCCTACCTCGACGACTGGGTGCTCGGCGCGCTCGGCGACATGGGGATCAGAGCCTGGTACCAGCCGCTGAACGACATCGCGACGGACCAGGGCAAGATCGCGGGCGCCGCCCAGAAGCGGGTCGTGGGGCCCGACGGGCGTCCCGGCGCCGTGCTGCACCACGTGACCATGTCGTACGACATCGACGCCGACAAGATGCTCGAAGTGCTGCGCATCGGGCGGGAGAAGCTGTCCGACAAGGGCATCAAGAGCGCGAAGAAGCGCGTGGACCCGCTGCGCCGGCAGACCGGCCTGCCCCGTGAGGCCGTCATCGAGCGGATGATCGACTCCTTCCACGGCCGGTACGGGCTGTCGCCGGGCAAGGTGACCGACGAGGAGCTGGCCCGCGCCCAGGAGCTGGCGCGCATCAAGTTCTCCTCCCCGGACTGGACGGCCCGCGTGCCGTGACCGCCGGCCGGCCGGTCAGTCCACCGGGTGGCCGGGGCTGATGTCGAGGGCGTCGCGCAGGCGCAGCAGCGGACCCTCCTCCGGGTGCCCGCCGCTGCGCAGCGGCTCCAGGACGAAGCCGACGTGGTCGCCGCCGTCGACCCGGGTCCGCACGGTGCCGACGAACCAGGCGGCCGCGTCCTCGAGCACCAGCGCCCCGTCGTCCTCCCGCCGCCAGCGCACCCGCGTGAACTTGTCGACCTCGTCGCCGGACTCCCCGCCGAACAGCGCGGCCAGATCGTGCCGGTCCCGGGTCAGCAGGTGGACGGTGAGGCGGTCCGCGTCACGGGCGACCTCGTAGGTCCGGTTGAGCTTGGACAGCCACACCACGTAGCGCACCGGCCGCATGGAGCACTGCGCGGAGAAGCCGACCAGGCAGCCCGCGCGCCGCTCCCCCACCGCGGCCGTGACCACGCACATCTCGGGGTTGAGCCGGTCGAGGAACGCATCGATGTCCGCCACGCCCCTATGAGTGCCCCGTCCGCCCCTCGGTTCACTCCCTCGGGGAACCCGGAAGGCGTGCGGGACGTCATCCGTGGTGAGCGGAGCCCGTCGGCTGCCGACGACGAGAGACGAGGACGACCAATGAGTGACAAGGCCCGGAAACTGTTCGAGGCGCTGGACCTCGACCACAACGGGACCCTGACCCGCGAAGAGGTGATCGTCGCCCTGCGGACCAAGGGGCCCTCGCTGGCGGCGGCCGGTGTGCTGCCGTCCTGGGGGCTCCAGGACGCCGACGCCTCCTCCGCCCTGTTCGACGCGGCCGACCAGAACGGGGACGCCGTGCTCACGCTGGACGAGTTCGCCGCGGTGGTGGACCGCCGGTTCGGCTGGAGCTGACCGGCGCCGTCAGCGGGGAGCCGGAACGCTCCCGTCCCGCAGGGCGCGGGTGCGCAGCGCCAGCAGCGCCTCGAACCGGAAGGCGGGGTCGTCGAGCCGGTCCCCGAACAGCTCTTCCAGCTTCCGCAGCCGCTTGCGTGCCGTCTGCGGATGGATGCCAAGCGCACGTGCCACCTCCGGCGCTGTACGGCTCCACGACATCAGCAGCGCGTCCAGCGTCTCCGCCAGCCGTGCCGCCCGACCGGCCGGCAGGTCCCGCAGGACGCCCAGCACCCGGTCGCCGAGCAGCCGGCCGATGTGGATCCCGTGGCGCAGATGCGCCTCCGCCAGCCCGTCCCCCGCACTGACGAACGCGCCCGCGCCGCCCCCGGCCGCCGCCCCTTCCCTGCCCGCGGCAATGCCGTGGCCGGTCAGCATCAGACGGGCGCAGTGCAGCGACACCCAGGCGTCCCGCGGTGTCACCGCGGGCCCGAGAGCCGCAGTCCGCCCGCGCACGGCCGTCCGCAGTCGCTCCACCGTCCCCCGGTCCTCCGGGCCGGGGACGATCAGCACCAGGTCGGCGCCGTGCGTCAGCGTGAGGATCCCCGTGTCACGTTCCGGCCCCAGCCCCGGCAGCCGCCCGGCGCCCGCGCCGTGGCGCACCAGCAGGCACGCGACCGCCTCCGGCAGCGGCCACTCGGCCTCCACGGCGAGTCGCTCCACCGCGTCCCACTGCCCCGCGCGCCGCTGGTCCAGCAGGCACGCGGCGAGCGTCCGCCGGCTGCGCTGGAGCCCGCCATCCGCTCTGGCCTGGGCCGCCGCGAACCCCTTCACCGACTCGTTGGACAGCACGTTGATGTGCGTGAGCACCGCCTCGTGCAGCGGCATCACCACCTCGAAAGGCAGCGAAGCCGACTGCGCGGTCTCGGCGTAGAGCCGGGCGCCGACGCGGGCGCCCACCCGGAAGGCGGCCTGCAACGAGTCGGTGGTGCGTCCGTTCAGGAACTCCAGCCGGCCCAGTCCGCGGAAGTGCCGCACATGGTGGTCCTGGAGGCTGTGCGGTTCCTCCGTCAGCTCCACGAACTGCCCGATCGCCCGCCGCACCGACCCGGCGAGGTCCCGTCCCATCGCGGAGTCCAGCGGCCGGCGGTAGGCGGGCACCTCCTCGCGGATGACGTCGATCATGTCCGCGGCGATCGCGTCGATCCGCGGTCTCAGCACCACCGCCAGCGCGGGCGGCAGCTCCCGCCAGGGGCGGCGGGTGAACACCTGGTCCGGCTGCCGCGTCGGCATCGTCTCGTTCCACACGCCCGCCAGCGTGCCCCCGGTGTCCTGGGAACGCACCGTGATCAGGCAGAAGTGTCATGCGGGTGACACCTTTCGCGCGGCCCGCGCCACATCGCTGGTCCCGCGCCCGGCCCGGAGTCCAGCGTGATCCCGACGCTACGCGCCGGTAACCAACGTGACACCGCCCCACGGCGGAGCACGACGGCGCCTCGGGACAAGGAGAACGAGCATGGATGGCAACGGGACGACGCCGATCCGCCCGCCCGCCCGGCGGCACGCGCGACGCAGACGCGGACTGACCGCGACCGCCGCCGGCCTGGCGGTCGCCCTCGGACTGGGCCTGTCCTCCCTGCCGCGCGGTGAGGCCGCCGCGTCGCAGGACCCGGCGAACGCCGCCGCGTCGCAGGACGCGGCCGGCGCGTCCGTATCCGGCGACGGCACGGCCCGGGCCGCCGTCGAGCCGCGCGGGCCGGAGCAGAGCGGCTTCCCGTCCGCGTTCGGGTACTCGTTGCTGCACCCCACGGCCGTACCGGCGGGCGCGAACGACTGGTCGTGCCGGCCCGGCCCGGAGCACCCCAACCCGGTCGTCCTGGTGCACGGCACCTTCGAGAACCGCTACGCCAACTGGGCGGGCCTCTCGCCGCGGCTGAAGGAGGCCGGGTACTGCGTCTACGCGCTCAACTACGGAGCCGCGGAACTCGCCCCGCTGAAGGCCACCGGCGACATCCCCGCCTCCGCCGGACAGCTCGCCGCCTTCGTGGACGAGGTGCGTGCCGCCACCGGCGCGGCCGAGGTGGACCTGGTCGGCCACTCCCAGGGCGGGCTGATGCCGCGCTACTACATCGAACGGCTCGGCGGCGCGGCCGAGGTGGACAAGCTGATCGCGCTGACCCCGACCAACCACGGCACCACCCTGCAGGGCCTGGGCCTCATGGCGCGCGCGATACCGGGCGCCGACGAACTCCTCGGGACCTCGTGCACGGCCTGCGAGCAGCAGATCGTCGGCTCCGACTTCCTCAGGGACCTCAACTCCGACGGCGGCGTCGACCCGGACGTCGACTACACCGTCATCACCACGGTCCACGACCAGGTGGTGACGCCCTACGCCTCGTCCTACCTCCCACCGGCCGGCAATGTCACCAATCACACCGTTCAGAAGTACTGCCTCACCAACGACAGCGACCACGTCGACATCAGCTACGACCCGCTCGCCGCCCGCTTGGTCCTCAACGCGCTGGATCCGGCCCACAGCAGCCGTCCCACCTGCTGAACGGGCTGTGCCGGGCGCGCCGTTGTGCGAAGATCCGGTGCCATGCGTGCACTGTCCCCCGGTGATCCGTCGTCCATAGGCACGTACCGGCTCCTCGGCCGGCTCGGGTCCGGCGGCATGGGGCGCGTCTACCTCGGGCGGGCGCCCGGCGGGCGGATCGTGGCGGTCAAGCTGGTGCAGGAGGAGCTGGCCCGGCAGGGCGAGTTCCGGGCCCGGTTCGCGCGGGAGGTGGCGGCCGCCCGGAAGGTCGGCGGGGAATGGACCGCAGCCGTGCTGGACTCCGACACCGACGCCGAGCAGCCGTGGGTGGCCACCGCCTACGTGGCCGGGCCCTCGCTGGAGTCGGTCGTGGCCGAGGGGTACGGGCCGCTGCCGCCCGAGTCCGTGCGGGCCCTCGCCCACCGGCTCGCGCGGCAGCTCGGTCATCGAGCCGTCCGACGACGGCGGCCTGCTCCTGTGGCAGATGTACGACCTGGGCAGCGAACCGGGCTCGCTGGTGCGGGCGAGAGGCTAGGGGCGGGTCAGAGGCCAGGGGCCGGTCAGCGCCGGGAGGTGCTGCGCGCGGGCGGTGCTATGCGAACCCGCTTCTCCTCGGGCGCGTTCTCGATGTCGTCGAGCTGGGCGACGATCGTGCTGCGCAGGTCGTCGTAGTCCTCGAACGAGTAGTCCTGGAACAGCGTGTAGCCGGACCACATCAGGTTGGCGCACACCCGTGCCGGCACGCGGCCGGTCCGGGCGCCCATTCCGACCAGCGCGACGGAGGTGATGCTGCCCGGCGCCTGCGCGTTCTGCCGGTGGATCGCCTGGAACGCGGCGGCGCACGCCAGGGCCACGTTCAGCGTCTCGCTGACGTTCTGCGAGGACGTCTCCATCGTCGGCGTCGAGATCAGGAACCTCGGGTTGGTCGCGCCGGAGGGAACGCACACCGCGCTGCCCACCGGGAGGCTCCCGGCGAACCGGTCGCGGATCGCCCGCTGCACACGCAGCTGGATGCCCGCGCCGAGGTACCGCTTGACGGCCGCGTCGACCCCGCCGTCCATCCGGCCCCGCGAGTTCGTCGGGCTCACCCAGGCGTCGACCTGCTCGTCGAGGATCGAGCCCTTGCGGATCTCGATGCCCGGGGTGTCGGCGAAGGCCGCCCGCCACGCCTCCACCACATGCGTGTTGATGTCGGTCAACACGACCTTGAGCGGTGCCTGCTCGCGGTTCACGGTCATGGTGCACTCCCAGGTGAGAAACGGTCCTTCCACTGATCACGACGCTACCGCGCCCCACTGACAACGCAGTTGGGAGCCTCGGCCGGAGCCCCGTTGTCAGAGCCCGCTGCTAGCCTCCCGGCCATGATCGACTCGAACGCCTCCGCGCAGCCCGACCCGAACGACCCGCTGGCTCTCGCCGAACTGTTCAAGGGCGGCGGTGAACCCTGGCTGCCGCTGCTCAAGCCTGTCATCGAGGCACAGCCGAACGCGGCCGCGTTCATCGGCCCGGGCCGCGGCCAGGACGTCGTACCCGTCCGCGAACTGACCTTCCAGGCGCTCAAGCCCAACCCGCCGCACAAGTGGAAGGTCGTGGTCTTCGGTCAGAACCCGTACCCGCGGCCGGAGAGCGCCACCGGCATCGCCATGTTCGACAACACCTTCCACGACTGGAAGGACAGCCAGTTCGGCAGGGTCGTCAGCATCCGCTGCATCATCAAGGCGGCGGCGATGTGGAAGTACGGCATACCGAAGAAGACACCGATCGCCGACATCCGCGCGCTGCTGAAGGAGCGGGACACCGTCCAGCCGCCGGAGTGGTTCCAGGCGATGCTCACCCAGGGCGTGCTGCTGCTGAACGCGGCCCTGACCGCCAGCAGCGACGGGCCGCGGGGAGCCGAACCGCACACCGCGTTCTGGCGTCCGGTCGCCGAGCGGATCGTCGAGGAGATCCTGAAGGCCAAGCAGGACGCCGACGAGGAGGACCGCGGTGTCGTCTTCGCCTGGTGGGGGGCGCACGCCCGCAGCCTGAAGAAGGTCGTCCAACAGCTCCAGAAGAAGTACCCCGACGTCGAGGTCCGGCACATCGACCACGCCAACCCGGCGGCGCAGGGCGACATCTTCTGCGACGGCGACCACTTCGCCATGGTGAACGACGCCCTCGCGTCGCTGGGAGCCGACACGATCGACTGGCTGCCGAGCAAGGGGTGGAACGAGGCCGTGGCGGAGGGCGACGGGCCGGACGGCGACGTCGCCGAGCGCATGGGCGCGTTCATCACGTCCACCATGGAGCTGCACCAGCTGTATCTGGAACGGCTCGCGAGCGTCAAGGACGAGGGCCTCGTCCTGCCCGCGATCACCGGTGTGTTCGACACGCCGCTCATGGACTTCCGGGACGCCGTCGCCCCGGTCGCGAAGGTGCTCCGGGGCCTCGACAGGCACATCGCGCGTTCGCACGAGTTCGGCAAGACGCGAGCGGACGAACCGGCCGGGGGCGGTCTGTCCGCGGAGGCGATCGCCGCCCTCTACCTCTACACCTGCGAGTCCGCGTTCTACCGGGAGATCAACGCCGTCCTGCGTTCCCCGGACCGGAGCAGGCTCGTCCCGTATCTGCCGTACCTGCGGCTGCTGTTCGCGGCGGTCTCGCAGCTGCCCACCCGCACGGAGCCCTTGTGGCGCGGGGTGGCGCTGGACCTGCGGGCGCAGTACCCGCTCGGCCGGACGGTGACCTGGTGGGGCGTGTCCTCGTGCACGTCCGAGCCGAATGTGGCGCGGGCGTTCCTCGGCAGTCGCGGCAAGCGGACACTGTTCGAGGTGGTCCCCTCAAAGGCCGTCGGCATCCGCAGTTTCTCCGCGTTCACCGGCGAGGAGGAGTTCATCCTGCTGCCGGGCACCCAGCTGAAGGTGACGGAGGTGAAGGCCGGGCGCGGCGGGCTGTGCACCGTGAGACTGACCGAGGTGGACGAGCAGCCGCTGGTGTCCTGAGCGAGCAGTGCCGACACATCATCTCGCGGTCGGAATCGGGCCGACCGCGCCGGACGCATCGCCGTTTCTTCCTCCGATTCTTCCTGGACCGCCCCGACCCTGGATGGTGACATCGTCCTGGGTCCCGCGTCGGCTTCGCATCGAAGGCCGAACACGATGTCCGGGGAGGAAATGCTGTGTCCGTCGTTCTTTCCACCGAGGCGCTGTCCGCCGCCGAACGGGCGGAACGCTGGCAGGAGGCGGTGTCGCGTACGTTCGTACCGCTCGATGTCCGTCTCCTGGAGCCGGAGCCGGGCCCGGGGCTGATCGTGAGTCACCGGCTCGGCGCGCTGCAGGTGAGTCGTGTCCAGGCGGGGCCACAAGTGGTCACGCGCAGCAGGCGGTTGATCGCTCGCGACGACCGGCGCTACCTCTTCCTCACCCTTCAGCAGCGGGGCACCGCAGTGAAGGAGCAGGACGGCCGGGAAGTCCTGGTGGCACCGGGCGAGTTCTCCCTCTCGGACTCGGCGCGGCTGTTCCGGAAGAAGATCGAGGGCGAGTTCGCGTTCACCTCCTTCCACTTCCCCCGTGAGGAGTTGCGGGTGCGCGAGGAGGATCTGCGGGCGCTGACGGCGACGGCCTTCTCCGGCCATGAGGGCAGCGGCGCGCTGGTGACGGCCTATCTGGCCCGTATGGCGGACGAGGTGTCCGGTCTGGGCGAGGCCGTGGGCCGCGAGTTCGCCGCGACCGCGCTGGACCTGCTGGCCCTGCTGATCGACGAACGGCGCGGACGGTTCACCCCGCAGGCGCCGGAGACCGCCGGGGCCATGCTCGCGAAGGTAAAAAACCACATCCTGCGCAATCTCTCCGACCCGGGCCTGTCACCGTCCGGGATCGCCGCCGCGCACTTCCTGTCGGTTCGTTATGTGCACAAGCTGTTCGAGCTGGAAGAGGTCAGCGTCAGCGAGTGGATCCGGGCCCAGCGCCTGGAACGGTGCCGCCGGGATCTGCTGCGCCCCGCGACCGCGCGCCTCGGGGTGGCGGCGGTCGCCCGGCGCTGGGGCTTCGTCAGCGCCAGTCACTTCAGCCGGGTCTTCCGCGCGGCCTACGGCGTGACACCCCGCGACTGGCAGGTGCACGGCCCGTCGGAGCGCCGTGTCCCCGAGCCGGTGTGAGCCCGCTCGTCACCCGAAGCGCGTGGGCGGGGCCGGACGGCCCGCGACCAGGGAGTCGAAGGAGGCGCGGGCCTCTTCGAGCAGTTCCGAGGGGAGGCGTTCGCCCATCGCGAGGGCGACGCGGAACTCGGCCTCGGCCTCGGTGTACTCGCCGAGGTGGGTGAGCGCGTGGCCGAGATGGAGACGGAGCATGCCCTCACGGTCGTGCCAGCCGTGGGCGTCGAGCTTGCCGCGCAGCGGACGCAGCGCCTCGGCCGCCTCCCGCCAGCGGCCCTCGTTGAGGTGGACGAACGACACGTTGAACGTGGCGTACATGAGCGTGTACTCGCGGATGCTGGGCGGCACGCGGTCGTGGTTGTGCGGGGCCGCGAGTGTGCTCACGACCTCCTCGTAGGCAGCCAGGGCCTCCTTGGGGCGGCCGGCCTTCTCGGCCACCCGCACGGTGAAGGCGGACGCCGCGAGATATCCGTTGATCTCGTCGGCTTCGACGAACAGGTCCATGGCCCGGCGGTAGTTGTCGGTGGCGGTCGCCAGGTCGCCGGTCATGGCGTGCAGCCCGCCGAGGTGGTGGTGCGCCCAGCCCTGCTGGACGACGTCCCCGCATCCCCGGGCGAGTTCGAGTGCGTGTGCGGCCTCCGCGATGGCCTTGTCGGACCGGCGTTCGGCGAGCCAGTAGGCCCCCGAGAGGCTGTTGCGGTGGCTGGCCTCCAGGGCGGGGTCGCCCAGGGCGGCGCCCGCTTCGGCCGCGCGCCGGTAGACCTCCACCCAGTGGCCCCAGGACACCCAGTGGTCCGAGAACCAGAACGTGGCGTCGGCGACCTCGGCGACCCTGGCGTGCTCGCCGGCCTCGGCCGCCTCGCGGAAGGCGGCCAGCCAGTGGTCGCTCTCCGTCTTGAGCCACCGCATGGCCTGCTCGCGGTCGTCGAGGACGACGAGGCGGCCGGGGTCCGCCGGCGGCGCCCCGTAGTCCGGTTCGTACCAGCGGCCGGCGAGCACGGTCGTGTCCAGCAGCCAGGTACGCAGACGGGTCCGCGCGGCCCGCGACTCCTGCTCGGTGTCCTCGGCGCGGTGGCGGGCCCGGGCGTACAGCCGCAGCAGGTCGTGGAAGCGGTAGCGGTCGCCGCGGGCGGCCATCAGCAGTCCCGCCTCCAGCAGTTCCTCCAGCAGGTCCTCCGCGCCCAGCAGCGACGTGTCGGCGAGCACGGCGGCCGGCGGGATGCCGAAGTCGCCTCCCGGCACCAGCGACAGCAGCCGGAACATCCGGGCCGCGCCCGGCGCGAGACGCGAGTAGGAGAGCGCGAAGGCGGAGTTCACGCGCAGGTCCCCGGCGCTCAGCGCGTCCAGTCTGCGTTCCTCGTCGGCGAGCCGGTCGGCGAGCCGCTGCAGGCTCCAGTTGGCGCGCGTCGCGGCCCAGTTGGCGGCCACCCGCAACGCCAGTGGCAGATGCCCGCACCGTTCGGTCACGGCGCGTGCGGCAGCCGGCTCCGCGTCCACGCGGCCGGCGCCGACGACGGCCCGCAGCAGGGAGGCGGACTCCTGCGGGGTCAGCGCGTCGAGCTCCAGGCGCCGCACGCCCTCCAGTCCGGCGAGGGTCCGGCGGCTGGTGACGAGCATGAGCAGGTGCCCCTCGTGCGGCAGCAGTGGCCTGACCTGGGCCTCGCTGCCGACGTTGTCGAGCACGACGACGGCGCGGAGGGTGGCCGTGAGCGCCCGGTACCGGACGAGGCGCTCCTCGGCGGTCGCCCGGCCCAGTTCGGCGTCGCCCACGCCCCACCCGCTCAGCAGCCGCAGCACGGCCTGCTCCGCCGTCACCGGCTGTTCGTCCAGGCCCCGCATGTCCAGCAGGAACGTTCCGTCCGGGAAGGACGGCGCGGACTCCTCGGCGAGCCGCACCGCCAGGGTGGACTTGCCGCTGCCGGGCGGACCGGACAGCACCGCCGCCGGCACCGGGGAACGCGCGCCCTGCCGGTCCGGCCCGGCGTCCTCGGTGGCCTGTTGTACGAGGGCGCGGAGCGTGGCCAGCTCCGCGTGCCGGCCCACGAAGTCCAGGACGCCTCTGGGCAGGGTGTAGGGGGACGCGTACACGGAGGCGGCGGGCTTCGCGGGGCGGCCTGCCCGGACGGCGGCCAGCAGTTCGGCGTGCCCCTCGTCGTCCAGTTGGAGACCCTGGGCGAGCGCGGTGACCGTGCCCCGGTGCGGACGCAGGCTGCGGCCCCGCTCCATGTCGCCTATCGCGCGCCCCGACACACCGGACGCCTCGGCGAGCTCCTCGATGGTCCAGCCGCGGCTCTGCCGCAACTCCCGCACCAGGCGACCGAACGGTGTTCGGACACCGCTGTCACCGCTTTCCCCCTTGGACACGACGCCCAGTCTATGCGCGCCGGAAGGGGCGTCCGTCCGCCGCTGCACCGGTCAGCGGCGGTTCGCCCGTCTCAGGCCCGCACGAGAGGCGTGTCGACCAGGTGCTCCGCGAGGAACCACGCCTGGAGTTCGCCGGTCCGGATCACCTGCGAGACCAGCAGGTCGTTGGTGCCGTCGTCGCCCAGCTCGGCGACGCGGGCCGCCGCCTCGTGGGTCTCGGTCAGGATGGTCTCGTGTGCCGCCAGCAGCCGGGACAGCATGGCCGGCACCTCCTCCACGCCGTCCGGCGGGCGCGGGATCGAGGTGATCTCGGCGACGTGCCGGGGATCCCCCACCGCGACACCGCCCAGCGTCTGGACCCGTTCGGCGAGGGCGTCGACGAGACCGAGCTGTTCCCCCGCATGCTTGTCCAGCACCAGGTGCAGCTGGTAGAAGGTCGCCCCGCGCATCAGCCAGTGGTGCTTCTTGTAGAGGCCGTAGAGGATCTGGGTGTCCGCCAGCACCTGGTTGAGGCGCTGGCAGGAGTACATACGGGTCTCGTAGGACAGTCCGAGCGGGAACTGCTTGACGGTCCCGAACTCCTGGATGATCTCGCCCTTCTGGTGCAGCCTCGGCTGGCTGCTCAGGTGCGGGGAGCTGATGGTCATGTTCCGTTCTCCTGTCGGTCGTGTGCTCTCACGCGACACGGGGCGCGCGGCCGGAAGCGTCCGCCCGCGCACCCGTGCTGCGCTGCCTCAGGCGGTCGCCCGTACCGCGTCGCGGATCAGCTCGGCGACCTCCTTCGGCCGCGAGACGGCGACCGCGTGCGAGGCGCCCTCGACCTCGACGACGGTCGCCCCGGCGCGCTCGGCGCCGAACCGCTGGACCTCGGGGTCGATGGCCCGGTCCGCCCCGGCCACCAGGGCCCAGGACGGCTTGGTCCGCCACGCGGCCGCCGTGGCCGTCTCCTCGAACGCGGCGGCGGCCAGCGGCCGCTGGGCCACGGCCAGGACCTCGGTGACGTCGGTGGGCACGTCGTCGGCGAAGATCGACGGGAAGGCGTCGGCGGCGATGGTGACCTCGACCGCGGACCCGCCGCCCTGGACGGGGTACGTCCACTGCTTGAGGTTGCTCACCAGCGGGGAGGCGGGGAAGCGGCCCTGGAGCTCGCCGAGGCTCTCGCCCTCCTCCAGGACGTAGGCGGCCACGTACACCAGTCCGACGACGTTCTCGGTGGTGCCGGCCACCGTGATGAGCGCCCCGCCGTAGGAGTGCCCGACCAGGATGACGGGGCCGTCGATCTGCGCGGCCACGGAGGCGACGTACGCGGCGTCGGCGGCGAGACCGCGCAGCGGGTTGGGCGGCGCCACCACGGGAACGCCGTGGGCCCGGAGTTCCGCGATGACCCCGGACCAGCTGGTCGCGTCGGCGAACGCGCCGTGGACGAGGAGGACGGTGGGCGTGGAAGTGCTCATGGGGATGTCTCCGGTCGTGGTCAGGCGGTGTGCAGGGCGGACCGCAGGGTGGCGGCGGCCAGGGTGATCGCGGCCTCGGCGGCGGGGGTCCCCCGCAGGGCGTCGAGCATCACGAAGTCGTGGATGATGCCCTGGAAGCGGACCGCGGTGACCGGGACACCCGCCTCGCGGAGCTTGTTGGCGTACGCCTCGCCCTCGTCGCGCAGCACGTCGGCCTCGGCGGTGACGACCAGCGCCGGGGGCAGGCCGGTGAGCTGCTCGGTGGAGGCGCGCAGCGGGGAGGCGGTGATCTGCGCGCGCTCGGCCTCGTCGGTCGTGTACTGGTCCCAGAACCACTGCATGCCGTCGCGGCGCAGGAAGTAGCCGGTGGCGAACTGGTGGTAGGAGCCGGTGTCGAAGTTCGCGTCGGTGACCGGGTAGAACAGCACCTGCTGCACCAGCGGGACGTCGCCGCGCTGCTTGGCCATCAGGGTGAGGGCGGCGGTCATGTTGCCGCCGACCGAGTCACCGGCGACCGCGATCCGGCCGGCGTCCAGCCCCTTGCCGGCGCCCTCGGCCACGACCCACCGCGCGACGGCGTAGTTCTGCTCGATGGCGACCGGGTAGCGGGCCTCGGGCGACAGGTCGTACTCGGGGAAGACCACGGCGGCACCGGCGCCGACAGCCAGTTCCCGCACCAGGCGGTCGTGGGTGTGGGCGTTGCCGAACACCCAGCCCGCGCCGTGGATGTAGATGATCACGGGCAGGGTGCCCTCGGCACCGGCGGGCTTGACGAGACGGGCGCGGACGCTGCCCGTCGGCCCGCCCGAGACGGTGATCCACTCCTCGTCGACGGCGGGCTTGTCGATCTCGCCGGACTGCACGTCGTCGACGGCCTTGCGCCCCTCAGCCGGGGGCAGGTCGAACAGGTAGGGCGGATTGGCGGTCGCCTCGGCGAAGGCGGCGGCCGCCGGCTCCAGCACCGGCCGGACCGGCTCTTGGACATCGGACACGTGAATCTCCTGAACGTTCATGGCACGCCGGCCCCTCCGGCGATGACGGCCGGGGTCCCCCGAAGGGCTTCCCGGAACCGTTCTTCGTCACGCTAACGGCGTCGGGTGCACGGGAATTGCTCGGCAGCGCACCACTGCTGGCCTCTTCGCGCACGGCGGTTCCCGGACTTCTCCGCGTCTGCTGTTCCGGGCATTTCCGGCCGTGCGCTCTCAGGCAAAGTCCGGTGCGCCCACGGGCATGGCAGGCACCTTGCGTCTGCCTATCGTCAGGGAGTGCCGTGGAATTCACCCGGCTCGCGCAACGGCGTCGTTTTCCCGGAGGGTTTCGAAGATGTCAGCAATGCCTGTCGGCGGGCTGGTTCCGCATGCCGCCGACGACGCCGCGGACCTCGTCGTCCGCAACGCGAAGATCCACACCGGGGACCCCGGACGCCCCCAGGCGCAGGCGGTCGCCGTTCGCGACGGGCGCATCACGGCCGTCGGTGACGACCAGGACATGGCTGCTCACGTCGGTGCCGGCACGAAGGTGGTCGACGCGCTCGGGCGGCGGGTGATCCCCGGTCTCAACGACGCCCATCTGCACGTCATCCGCGGCGGCCTCAACTACGTACTGGAACTGCGCTGGGACGGCGTGCGCAGTCTGCGCCAGGGCCTGGCCATGCTGCGCGAGCAGGCCGCCCGCACCCCGAAGGGCCAGTGGGTACGGGTGGTCGGGGGCTGGTCGGCCGAGCAGTTCGCCGAGCGGCGGCTGCCGACCGTGGCGGAACTGAACGCCGCCGCGCCCGACACCCCGGTGTTCGTCCTGCACCTGTACCAGTCGGCGGTCCTGAACCGGGCCGCGCTGAAGGCGGCCGGCTTCACCCGGGACACGCCCGACCCCAAGGGCGGCCAGATCGTACGGGGCCGGGACGGGGAACCGACCGGCATGCTGCTGGCCGCTCCCAGCGCGCTCGTGCTGTACTCGACCCTCGCCAAGGCTCCGGTGCTGGAAGGCGCGGACAGAAAGACCTCGACGCGGCATTTCCTGCGCGAGCTGAACAGATTCGGGCTGACGTCGGCGATCGACGCGGCGGGCGGATTCCAGAATTTCCCCGAGAACTACGCCACCGTCATCGAACTGGCCGAGGCCGGACAGCTGTCACTGCGTATCGCCTACCATCTCTTCCCGCAGACTCCCGGGCAGGAGCTCGACGACCTCGCCCGCTGGATCGAATCGGCCCGCCCGGGCGACGGGGACGAATGGCTGAGACTGAACGGCGCCGGCGAGAATCTGACGTGGGCCGCCGCCGACTTCGAGAACTTCAGCCAGCCGCGGCCGGAACTCGCCGCCGACTACGAGGCGGAATTCGAGAAGGCGGTGCGCCTGCTCATGGAGAACGGCTGGGCTTTCCGGCTGCACGCCACGTACGACGAGACCATCCGCCGTGATCTCGCGGTGTTCGAGAAGCTCGCCGCGGAGGGTCTGTTCCCGGCCGGGAACCGGTGGCTGTTCGACCACGCGGAGACCGTCACCCCGGACAGTCTCGACCGTGTCGCGGCCCTCGGCGGAGCGATGTCCGTGCAGAACCGCCTGTCGTTCCAGGGCGAGGCGTTCGTACGGCGCTACGGCCCGGGAGCGGCCGCGGACGCCCCGCCCGTCCGGGCCATGCTGGACCGCGGGCTGACGGTGGCCGCCGGCACGGACGCCACCCGCGTCTCGACCTACAACCCCTGGGTCGCCCTGCACTGGCTGGTGAGCGGCCGCACGGTCGGCGACCTGGCCCTGCGGCCGCCGGCCAACCGCGTCGACCGGCGTACGGCGCTGGAGATGTTCACCCGCGCCGGCGCCGCGCTGACCGGCGAGGAGGACGTCAAGGGCGTGCTGCGGCCGGGGTGTTACGCGGACCTGGCGGTCCTCTCCGAGGACTACTTCGCCGTGGCCGAGCCGGACATCGCGCACATCGAGTCGCTGCTGACGGTGACCGGTGGCCGGATCGTCTACGCCGCCGCCGAGTACGAGGGGCTCGACGAGGAGCTGCCCCCCGTCAGCCCCGCCTGGAGTCCGGTCGCGCACTTCGGCGGCTACCAGGCGTCCCACACGGCCGGGCTGCCCGGCGCCCGCCAGGCGGAGGCGCTCGGCGAGGCCGTCGCCGAGTCGGAGCGGCACCGCCAGTGGCGCATCGCCCGCGGCCTGGCCCCGGAGAGCACGGCCACGCCCTTCGATCCCTGCTTCTCCCTCTGACCTCCCGGGAGGGGCCCGGCCGCCGAGCCGCCCCTTCCGGGACACCACCACCCATCGATTCCCTTATCCTGAAAGGCTCATGACTCATGGTCGACATCACCGAGGTCACCGCCGCCCCCAGCCCCGACCTGCTCACCCCGGACAACTGCGCGGTGCTGTTCGTGGACCACCAGCCGCAGATGTTCTTCGGCACCGGCAGCGGCGACCGCACCGGCATCATCAACGCGACCGTCGGCCTGGCCAAGGCCGCGAAGGCCTTCGACGTGCCGGTGGTGCTCAGCACGGTGGCCGCCGAGTCGTTCTCGGGGCCGATCATGCCGCAGCTGTCGGACGTCTTCCCCGAGCAGAAGATCGTCGACCGCACCTCGATGAACGCCTGGGAGGACGTGAACTTCGTCGAGGCGGTCAAGGCCACCGGCCGCAAGAAGCTGGTCGTCGCGGGCCTGTGGACCGAGGTCTGCGTCGTCCTGCCCACCCTCTCCGCACTCTCCCAGGGCTACGACGTCTACGTCGTCACCGACGCGTCCGGCGGTGTCAGCCCGCAGGCCCACGAGCACGCGATCCAGCGCATGATCCAGGCCGGAGCCGTCCCCGTCACCTGGGTGCAGGTGCTGCTGGAGCTCCAGCGCGACTGGGCCCGCACCGAGACGTACGCCGCCACGACCGGCGTCGTCAAGGAGCACGGCGGCGCCTACGGCCTCGGCATCGTCTACGCGCAGGCCGTCATCGGCGCCCACGCCGCGGGCTGATCCCCGAGCCGGCCCAGGAACGTCAGGAACAGGCGGGAACACACGATGGACGCTGGACTGTTGGTCCTCCGGCTGGTGGTGGGGTTGCTCATCGCCGGGCACGGGGTGCAGAAGGTGAGCTTCCGGCTCGGGGGCGACGGATTGGCCGGCGGGACCGAGGAGTTCCGCCGTGACGGGTTCCGCGGCGGCCGGCTGACCGCGCTCGCCGCGGGAGCCGGCCAGATCGGCTCCGGCCTGTTCCTGGCGCTCGGCCTGCTCACCCCGCTGGCGGCGATGGCCGCCATGGGCGTGATGACGGTCGCGGGCACCGTGAAGCGGCCCAAGGGCCTCTGGGTGCAGAACGACGGCTACGAGTACCCGCTCGTCCTGGTCGTCGTCTCCGCCTCGCTGGCCCTCACCGGGGCCGGACGGTGGTCGGCGGACCACGGGCTGGGCATCACCTGGCCGGTGTGGACAGCCGTCGCCGCGATCGCCGTGGGCCCGGCGAGCGGCTTCCTCACCCGTGCCGTACTGCACCGGCCGGCCTCGGCCGCCGAGGGGGTGCGCCGTGCGCGGACTGCTGACTGACGCGTTCCGCACCCTCGTACCGCGCGGCGAGGAACGGCACGGTCCGCTGCCTCCGCTGATGCTGGTCCTGACGGTGGTCACCGGGCTGGTCGACGCCGTGAGCTATCTGGCGCTGGGGCATGTCTTCGTCGCCAACATGACCGGCAACGTCGTCTTCCTCGGGTTCGCCCTGGCGGGCGCCGCGAGCCTGTCCGTGCTCGCGTCCGTCGTCTCGGTGCTCACGTTCCTGCTCGGCGCCCTCGCGGGCGGCAGGCTGGGTGCGCGTTTCGCCGCGCACCGGGGGCGTCTGCTGAGGGCGGCGACGCTGGTGCAGACGGTCCTGGTGGCGGTCACCGTGGTGGCCGCCACCGCGACCGACGGCCGGGTCACCACGGAGGTGCGGTACACGCTGATCGTGTTCCTGGGGGTCGCGATGGGCCTGCAGAACGCCGTCGCCCGGCGGCTCGGCGTCCCGGACCTCACCACCACCGTGCTGACCCTGACCCTGACGGGTCTGGCGGCGGACTCGGCGACGGCCGGCGGTGAGGCGCCGCGCCCCGGCCGCCGGGTGCTGTCCGTGCTGGCCATGTTCCTCGGCGCCTTCGCCGGAGCGCAGCTCGTGCTGCACGGCCATCTCGTCCTGACGCTGTGCGCCGCGCTGCTGCTGCTCGCGCTCACCTCGGCGGCCGCCCACCGCTTCTCCGCCGCCGACGCCGCGTGGCACCGGCCGAAGCCCTGATCGCCCCGGCCACTCAGGCGGGCACGGACTCCAAGCCGGCGCCGTCGAACGGCGGATAGCTCTCGCGGCCCATGCGCTCGGCGGCGTCGATGTAGCCGGTGAGTGCGTCGCGGGACTGCGCGAGTCTGTTCATCTGGTCGTCGATGCGCCGCAGCCTCGACCGCATCGCCGCCAGCAGCTCGGGACACCCGATCAGCTCCGGGGCCTCACCGACCGCGCAGGGCAGCAGGTACGCGATGTCCTCGGAGGACAGACCGGCACCGAGCAGGTGCCGGATCTGCCGCACCCGCAGCACGGCGTCCTCGTCGTACTCGCGGTAGCCGTTCGCGCCGCGCTCCGCCTCCAGCAGGCCCTGGGCCTCGTAGTAGCGCAACTGGTGGGCGTTGACGCCCGTCCGGCGACTCAGTTCCCCGATCCGCATCGCGACCTCACTTGACCTTCAGACCGGTATCAACGTTGACGATGCTGCCATGAACAGCAACCCCGACATACCTGTGACAGTCATCGGACTCGGACGGATGGGCCAGGCGCTCGCCCGCGCGTTCCTGAAGGCCGGGCATCCCACGACCGTCTGGAACCGTACCGCCTCCAAGGCCGAGCAGTTGGCGGCCGAGGGCGCCCGGCGGGCACCGGCGGTCGCCGACGCGCTCAGGGCGAGCCCCCTCACGATCGTCTGCGTCACCGACTACCAGGCCATGCGCGCGCTGCTCGACGCGAGCGATGTGGAACTGGCCGGCACGACGCTGGTCAACCTGACCTCGGGCGACTCCGCCCAGGCCCGGGAGGCCGCCCGATGGGCCGGGCGGCGCGGCGCCCGTTACCTGGACGGCGCCATCATGGCCGTCCCGCCGGCCATCGGGACCCCCGAGGCGGTGATCCTGCACAGCGGGCCGCGGTCGGACTTCGAGGCGCACAAGCCGGCACTCGACGCGCTCGGCACCGTCACCCACCTCGGCGCCGACCACGGTCTGGCGTCCCTGTACGACGTGGCCGGCCTGGCCATGATGTGGAGCGTCCTGAACGCCTGGCTGCAGGGCACCGCACTGCTCCGGACGGCCGGTGTCGACGCCGCGACGTACGCGCCGTTCGCGCGCCGGATCGCGGCCGGCGTGGCCGAATGGCTGCCCGGGTACGCCGAGCAGATCGACAGCGGCTCCTTCCCGGCCGAGGTGTCGGACCTGGAGACCGACGCGCGGGCGATGGCCCACCTGATCGAGGAGAGCGAGGCGGTGGGCGTCAACGCCGAACTGCCGAGACTGATCAAGGCGATGGCCGACCGCTCGATCGCCGCCGGACACGGCGCAGAGCAGTACCCGGTGCTGATCGAGGAGTTCGCCAGACCCGGCGACGCCTGAGCGCTCGGCGCGGGCACTCCCCCCGCCGTCGTCAGCCCTGGTGGCTCGGGCCGGGGCGCATCAGCCGCAGATCCTCGCCCCAGGCGTCCAGCGTGGGCCCGTGGCCGGCCTCTCGCGCCACGGCCTCCACCTGCGCGAAGAGCCCCCGCTGCGCTTCGACGTCACCGGTCGCGGCGATCCGTCCGACCGCGGCCAGCAGCTCCCGCGTGTCCCATCCCGGCAGCGGGAACCGCTCCAGTTCCCACTCCAGGTACTTGTTGTAGGGGCGCGGACGGCGATCCAGGGTGAACAGCAGCTCCAGCAGGAAGCCCACGCTGTCGGCCGCGTCCAGGCGAGCGGCGAGCCGGTGGCCGTCGCGGGCGTTCTTCACCGACCGGTAGAGCGAGTTGGCGTAGGCGTCCAGCCGGCCGGCCGCCGCCCGCGACGCCTCGTCGGCGTCGAGTCGTCCCTTGGCGGCGACGATCCTCGCGATCTCGCCGTCGAGCCGGTCGAGCAGGACACGGGCCCGGGCGAGTGCGTAGCGCTCCCAGCCTCCGATCCGGCGGAACTCGCTCAACGGGACGACGACGAGATCGAGTTCGGTGGAGCGATGACCGTCGAGTACCGCGAGACCGGTGTCCGCGTCGTCGGCGAGGACGACGTAGACGTCGTGGTCGGAGTGCTCGGTGGCCATGCCGTCGTGGGCGTGCGAGCCCTTCAGGACGAGCCCGACGACGTCCGGGTCGGCGGCGAGACGGGCGACACACGTCTCGTAGGTCAGCGGGTGCTGTGGGATCACGTGACGATCTCCGGTCCGAGTGACGGGTGAACAAACGCCGAGCCGTCCTCCCGGTCGTGGTCACGGGAGGACGGTCACATCGTCCGCGGCGGCCGCGAGGCCACCGCACCGGAGATCAACGCACGTCCCGGACCCTACCCGACCTGCCCGGCGAGTTCACCCAGGAGACGGGCCGCCGGCGCCGGGTCGAGCAGCCACTTCAGGTGGCTGCCTTCGAGGGTGCGCACGTCGAAGGGGTTGTCCGGCGTCAGCGCGTCGCCCTCGCGGATCAGCCGGTCCTGCAGCGCGAGGGGCAGGCTCGCGTCGTCGGCGAGACGCACGTACGTCTTCGGGATGCGGCCCCAGGTCGCCGCCTGCGCGCGGTCGTCGGAGGTGCCGGCGTCCAGGTTCTCGTCGGGCTGGAGGGTGTTGAGGAAGGTCAGGAACTGCTCGTCGGTGGCGTCGGCGAGGAAGGCCGCCTTGAACGCCGCGAGGGCGTCCGGGTCGGCGGTGCGGAAGTTGACGCGGAGCAGGCCGAGTTCAGCCGGGTTCCCGGCCATCGCGAGGGCCAGCGAGGCGGCGTCGACCGTGGCCATCTCCGGCTCGGCGTAGTAGGCGCTGACGTCCAGATCGACCGGGCACCAGGCCGAGACGTAGACGATGCGGTCGATCAGGTCCGGCCGCGCGTTCGCCGCGGCGGTGGCGGTGATGCCGCCACGGCTGTGCGAGACGAGGATGACCGGCCCGTTCTCCTTGGCCCGCTCCAGGACGTCGATCAGGTGCGCGGCGTTGTCGGCGAGCGTGACGCCCTTGATCGAGCCGGGTGCGGTGGCGAGCCCCGCGGGGTCCTGCGGGGCCTGGTACGCCTGCGAGAAGGTCGCCGCGAAACCGTGGCCCGGCAGGTCGACGGCGACCGACCGGTGCCCGAGGAGGCCGAGTTCGGCCTGGAGCGGTGCGAAGGAGAAGGAGTTGGCGAAGGCGCCATGCACCAGTACGAACGTCGGCTGCATCGGTCTGCTCGCTTTCTGATCTTTGCGGTCGGCCGCCACGCTACGCAGCGAAAGATCACCGGCACTAGCGGTACGAGCGCATCCGCTTGTGTGCGTCCTTGTGACGTGAGGCGGCGGCCGCGATCCGAGCGGGGCTCAGGCGGAACCGTCCGAGGGCGTCTCGGGTTTGGTGTGGAGGACGTCGCGGGCCTGGTCCGCGGCGCGCGCGATGCTCTCCGAGACGAAGTCGACGAAGCGGGAGATGTTCTCGAGACGCACGGCGGCCGGGGTACCGGGGCCGAGGACGCCGACGCCCTGCCGTGCGGTCTCGGCGAGCTGGGCGGTGCCGCGGGCGCTGGCCATCATCGACTGGTACCAGACGTCGTCGTCGGCGACATAGCGCTCACGACGGCCTTCGTCGCGCTGCCGGGCGACGAGGCCCTGGCTCTCCAGGAACGCGATCGCCTTGGAGATGGACGCCGGGCTGACCTGGAGGCGCTGGACGAGTTCGGACGCGGTGAGGCTGCCCTCGTCGGTGGTGTAGAGACAGGTCAGCACCCGGGCCATCATCTTGGGCAGGCCCTGCGACATGAGGAGGGTCGTGAACGTCTCCTCGTACTCGCGTACGGCCTCGGCGTCGCGCCCGTGTGCCTGCGCGGGCGCCTCGGCCCCCCGGGGCGCGGCCTGCCGGCGCCGGTGCGCGCGGCGTTCGGTGGCGCGGTGGGCCAGGTCGGCGCGGTAGGCGGTGGGGCCGCCGTTGCGCATCACCTCGCGTGTGATCGTCGAGGTGGGCCGGTCGAGACGCCTGGCGATCTCCGCGTAGGCGAGCCCGTCGCCGAGTCCCAGCGCGATCTGCTGACGTTCCTGCTGGGTGAGCCTGCCTCCCGGCATCGCGATCTCCCTTCGTGCTTCCCTGACGCGTCCAGCGTAGCGTTCAGTTTCTTTCATTGCAACGGACGGAACAGTTGACGTTGCGTTAGCTCCAGTTCCATTGCAACGAATTCTTGCTTTTCACCTGCACTGATGTTGAAATTTCGCAACGAACATGTTGCCCGATTCTTGAACGCAACGTAGCGTTTCAAATGTCAGAAACGAACGGCAGAAACGAACGAGCAGTCAGGAGAGCACCATGGAGAAGTTCGACGCCCTCGCCCCGATCTCCGCCATCCTCGACATCCCCGCGGGCCGGGTCCGGCTCGTCGCCGCCGACCGGGCCGACACCACCGTCGAGGTCCTGCCCGCGGACACCGCCAAGAGCCGCGACGTGAAGGCGGCGGAGCAGACCACGGTCACGTACGCCGACGGTGTCCTGCGGATCGAGACTCCGGCGAAGAACCAGATCCTCGGCACTTCCGGAGCCATAGAGGTGACGGTCCAGCTGCCCGCCGGCTCCCGCGTCGAGGCGAAGGCGGCCGGAGCCGAGTTCCACGGCGTCGGGCAGCTCGGCGACGTCACCCTCGAAACCGCGCACGGCACGGTCCGGCTCGACGAGGCCACCGGCGCCCGCCTCACCACCCTCGACGGTGACATCTCGGTCGGCCGCCTGGGCGGCTCCGCGGAGATCAGCACCCAGCGGGGGGACATCCGGATCGCCGAGGCCGTCCGCGGCACGCTCACGCTGCGCACCGAGCAGGGTGAGATCTCGGTCGGCGCCGCCGGCGGAGTCTCGGCCTCCCTGGACGCCGGCACCGGCTACGGCCGCGTCAGCAACGCCCTGAAGAACACCGACGGCACCGCCGACCTGACCATCCACGCGACCACCGCCCACGGCGACATCACCGCCCGCAGCCTGTAGACGACTCGCGACCGCCGCCGCGGGGATACTGCATCGTGCGCCCACGAACGGAAGGAGACTCGCCTTGAGTCGGATCATGGTCACCGGTTCCGCGGACGGCCTCGGACGGGCCGCGGCGGACGCGTTGCTGTCCGCGGGACACGAGGTCGTGGTGCACGCCCGGAGCGAGGAGCGCGCGGCGGGGCTCCGCTCGCTGGTCGACCGCGGGGCGGACATCGTCGTGGGCGACTTCACGGACCGTGACGCCGTACGGCGCATCGCGGCGGAACTGAACGCCGGGGCGCCGCTCGACGCCGTCGTCCACAACGCCGGCGTGTGGAGCGGACCGGCGGTCATGCCGGTCAACGTCATCGCCCCGTACCTGCTCACGGCCCTGGTCCGCGGACCGCGCCGACTGGTGTACCTGAGCAGCGGCTCGCATTTCAGCGGGCGCCCGTCGCTCGCCGGGGTCGACTGGCGGGGCGGGACCGCGGGCTCGTACGCGGACAGCAAGCTGTTCGTCACGACGCTCGCGGCCGCGGTGGCCCGCCTGCGCCCCGGGGTGCTGAGCAATGCCGTGGACCCGGGCTGGGTGCCGACGAAGATGGGCGGACCGAACGCACCGGACGATCTGGAGCTCGGCCATCAGACCCAGGAGTGGCTGGCGTCGAGCGACGAACCCGAGGCCCTGACCACCGGCGGATACTGGTACCACCGCGAGCGGGCACAGCCACACCGCTCCGTGCACGACGAGGAGTTCCAGGACCGCCTCCTGCGGACGCTGGCCGAGGAGACGGGCGTCGCGTTGTCCGCCGACTGACGCCTCACGTCGAAGGTCCGGCTGACCGTCGACGGCACCGCCTACGACGCCACCCCCGACGACAGTGCCACGGCACGGGACCTCGCCGCCCAGCTGCCCCTGTCATCGGCCGGCTAATTGCCCGTCGGTGACCCCTTGTTCGCGAGCCGATCCGGTACTCCTCGGCGATGTCCGCCTTCCCCTCGAAGACGGGCGTCGAGCCACACGGTCCGGTCGCCGTCCGCCCGGCGGTTCCTCTCCCGCCGTCCGGTGGCCTCCACGTCCGGCGCGTGGTCGGCGAGGTCGGCGGCGACGCCCAGGGTGCGGACCGGTCTGCCGGTGCTGCCGGTCCGGCCCCGGCAGCGCGGGTGTAGCCAGCGCGACCCGCCGGAGGGGCGTCGGACCCGGAACATCACGTCCCGGACGTCCGCCGTCGTCCTCCCCCGGCCCATCACGGTCATGAACAGGGGAAGGCTCGTCCAGAAGGACGCGCGCGACCAGGCTCTCCACGGAGCCGTCGAAGGTCTCCGGGGCGATGCCGGCCAGTTGCCGTCCAGGGGGCGCCGATCTCCATGACGGAGGAGAGCTGCTCGGCGTAGGTCTCGAGCAGGAGGCGCTGGTCGGGCCCGAAACCGGCAAGGGCGCCCAGGGACCCTGCTGGGGCGTCGCGGGTGTCACGGGGGTCCTTCGCCACGACGAAGCGGCCCATCACGCGTCCGCCCGTTCCCGGCGGCAGCGGACCGAGCGGCACCACGCCCAGCGCGACGGGGGTCGTGCGCGGGTCCCGGTCCGCTTCGCGGTACGAGGGCAGCGCCGCGGAGTCCCGCCACACCGGCCGGTCGGAACGGACGGCCTCGGCGAGCGGGGAATCCGCGGAGAGCGGAAGGATCTCGGGCAGCGCGAAGCCTCCCAGGCCGCCGGCGGTGTGGACGATCCGCAGCTGCTCCGCCTCGGCGTCGACCAGGTACACAGCGGCCAGACCTGCTCCGGCCACGTCCATACCCCCAGCTTTGAACGAGTCGTCCGCCCCCGCATGCGGAGGAACCGGACGGCCACGCCGTCGAGACGGGTCGGCCCGTGACGCCGGGTCGGCCCGGGACGGCGGAAGGGCTCCCGCCGGCCCGTTCGCCGCGGGAGCCCTTCGCTGTGCCGCCCGCCGTGAAGGGTGAGAAGACGATCACGAGCAGGACGCGGGGAGGCCCTGCCGGGTCACGGGGCGAGCAGCAGGCTGTCGCCGCGCTCCTTGGCGGCGGCGTGGCGCCTGGCCACGTCCTGCCAGTTGACGACCCGCCACATGGCCTCGATGAAGTCCACCTTCTGGTTCTTGTACTGCAGGTAGAAGGCGTGCTCCCAGGCGTCGAAGACCAGGATCGGCGTGGAGCCCTGGCCGACGTTGCCCTGGTGGTCGTAGACCTGCTCGACGATCAGTCGGCCGCTGAGCGGCTCGTAGGCGAGGACACCCCAGCCGGAACCCTGGGTCGTGGCGGAGGCCTTCGACAGCTGCGCCTTGAAGTGGGCGAACGAGCCGAAGGACTCCGCGATGGCGTCCGCCAGCTCGCCGACGCCGTCCTTCTCCAGCGGCTCACCGCCGCCGTCGCCGGTCATGTTGTGCCAGTAGATCGAATGCAGGATGTGCCCGGAGAGGTGGAAGGCCAGGTTCTTCTCCAGGCCGTTGATCGACCCCCACGACTCCTTGTCCCGCGCCTCCGCGAGCTGCTCCAGCGTGTCGTTGGCGCCCTTGACGTAGGCCGCGTGGTGCTTGTCGTGGTGCAGCTCGATGATCTCGGGGCTGATCACGGGCGCCAGCGCGGCGTAGTCGTAGGGAAGCTCCGGGAGCGTGTACACCGCCATGTCCAACATCCTCCGACAGCATTATTGCAAGTGATGTGCAGTTGCACGCTAGCAGCAGATGCGGGGATTGTTGATCAGGCGATGGTTCCAGGACTCCGCGTCCGGTGTGATCGTCGGTATGCTCGCCGCCGTACAACGACCGAGAGCGGCGGGAAGAACACCGTGACCACGTACGACTACGAGAAGGACGGCGCGGCCATCTACCGCCAGTCCTTCGCCACCATCCGCGCGGAGGCCGACCTCACGGCCCTGCCCGCCGACGTCAGCCAGGTCGCCGTCCGGATGATCCACGCCTGCGGCATGGTGGACCTCGTCCGGGACATCTCCTACACGCCCGGCGTGGTGGCCCGCGCCCGCGAGGCCCTGCGCGCGGGGGCACCCGTCTTCTGCGACGTGCAGATGGTGGCCAGCGGCGTGACCCGCAAGCGGCTGCCCGCCGGCAACGACGTCCTGTGCACCCTCTCCGACCCGGCCGTACCGGAACTGGCGGCGAAGCTCGGCACCACGCGCAGCGCCGCCGCGCTGGAGCTGTGGCGCGACCGGCTGGAGGGGGCCGTGGTCGCCATCGGCAACGCGCCCACCGCGCTCTTCCGCCTCCTGGAGATGATCGAGGAGGGCGCGCCCCGTCCGGCCGCCGTCATCGGCGCGCCGGTCGGCTTCGTCGGCGCGGCCGAGTCCAAGGACGCCCTGGCCGACCACCCCTCCGACCTCGAACGCCTGGTCGTCCGCGGCCGCCGCGGAGGCAGCGCCATCGCCGCCGCGGCCGTCAACGCGATCGCGAGCGAGGCGGAGTGAGCGGTCCGCCCGCGCGGTGCGGGCGGGAGCGTAATCAGGTGGCCGACTCCTCCGCGGCGTCCCCAAGGTGCGTGGAATGGCACACGACACCATGGATCCGGAGACGATGACGCCGGAGACGATGACGCCGGGGACGGCCGCCCGGATTCGTACGTGGCGAGTCGACGAGGACTACTCCTACCGCGCCGTGGCCCAGGCCACCGAGGACCTGACGCCCGGCCGCTCAAGGCATCGTCTCAGCCGCCACGCTGGTACGCGGCCCGCTCGCGTAGCTCCCGGATCCAGCGGACCGCCTGCGCGGGACCGGCCGCGACGGGCACCCCGTCGGGCACCGGCGGCCTGCGTACGACGACCACGGGCAGCCCCGCCTCACGGGCGGCCGTCAGTTTCGGCGCGGTGGCCGCTCCCCCGCTGTCCTTGGTGACGACGACGTCGATCCGGTGCCCGGACAACACCTGCCGCTCCCCGGCGAGGCTGAACGGACCGCGGTCCAGCAGCACCTCCATGCGCGCCGGGTGCGGTGCCTCCGGCGCGTCCACGGACCGCACGAGGAACCACAGGTCGTCCAGACCGGCGAAGGCGGCCAGGCCCATCCGGCCGGTGGTGAGGAAGACCCGGCGGCCGAGGGCGGGCAGCAGCGCCGCGGCCTCCTCCAGGGAGCCCACCTCGTGCCAGACGTCCCCCTCGACCGGGACCCAGCCGGGGCGCCGCAGCGCGAGCAGGGGTACGTGCGCGGTGGCTGCGGCCCGTGCCGCGTTGAGGCTGATCGTGCCGGCGAACGGGTGGGTGGCGTCGACGAGCGCGTCCACCGTGTGCGCGCGCAGCCAGGCGGCGAGACCGTCGGCTCCGCCGAAGCCGCCGACGCGGACCTCGCCGGGCGGCAGCCGGGGCGCGGCCACCCGCCCCGCCAGCGAGTTCGTCACCCGCAGCCCCGGCGACCGCTCGGCCGCCAGCAGCTCGGCGAGGCGCCGGGCCTCGGTGGTGCCGCCGAGGATCAGCACGTGCACGGCAGACACGTTCCCTTCATTCGGTTCCCGTCCTGAGTCGCGGGGCCCAACTCAAGCACACCGGCCCGCGACCCGGCCCAGGGCACCTTGGCACCCGGGGTCGGGGGCGGCTAGGGGGTGCCCGACCGCAGCTGCGGGCGGGTGGTCAGCAGCCGGCCGAGTGCGAGGACGCTGAGGCCGAACAGCAGGACGCCCAGCGGGACATGGAGCGACGGCACCTGCGCGACGCCCAGCACGACCTGGACCGAGGCGAGGACGAGGAAGCCGGTGGCGTACAGGACGGGGCGGGGGCTGCCGCCGCCGGGCCGCCAGGCCAGGATCGTGGCGAGCAGGTACAGCATGGCGGCCGCGTACATCACCTTCGATCCGACGTCGTGCATCCGGTAGCCGTGGGACGAGTTCAGCAGCATGCCGGCGGTGACCGCCTGGAAGAAGAGAGTCAGGGTCTGCAGGACCATGGCGGTCCTGAGGAAGGTGAGGCCGCCCTGGGCGGCCGTCGTGCGTCTGACCATGGTGTGGTTCCCCCTCGTTGGTGCGTGGCGACCAATGGATGGATGGATTGATGTGTGGACGGAGTCCGAGCCGCCGGCTTCAGCGCAGGGTGAGCGGGGTCTCGGAGGTGACGCGGGTCAGCTTCTCGGGGTTGCGGACGTAGTACAGGCCGGTGATGCGGGCGTCCTCGACACGGACGGCCATGACGCCGTCGAACTCGCCGTTCACATGGACGGCGAGGGCCGGGCCGCCGTTGACCACGGTGGGCTCGCAGGCGATCGCGGCGTCGTGCTTGGCGGAGCCGCCGAGGTAGAAGCGGACCACCTTCTCGGCGCCGACGACCGGTCGCACCGCGGCCCGCTTCACTCCGCCGCCGTCGCTGAGCAGGACGACGTCGGGAGCGAGCACGTCGAGCAGGTCCTGCGGGTCCCGCGTTTCGATCGCGCGCCGGAACGATTCCAGGGCCACCCGGATCTCGCTCGGGGAGACCCTCCTGCGGGGTCGGCGGGCGTCGACGTGGCGGCGGGCGCGGTGCGCGATCTGGCGGACGGCGTCGGCGCTCTTGCCGACGGCCGTGGCGATCTCGTCGTAGTCGACCTCGAAGACCTCGCGCAGCACGAACACCGCCCGCTCGGTCGGGGAGAGACTTTCCAGGACGAGCATCATCGCCATCGACATGCTCTCGGCGAGTTCGACGTCTTCGGCCACGTCCGGTGCGGTGAGCAGCGGTTCGGGCAGCCACTGGCCGACGTACGCCTCCCTGCGGCGTTTCATGGTGCGCAGCCGGTTGAGCGCCTGCCTGGTCGTGATCCGCACCAGGTACGCCCGTTGGTCGCTCACCTGTCCCAGGTCCACCTTGACCCAGCGCAGCCAGGTCTCCTGGAGGACGTCCTCGGCGTCGGCCGCCGATCCGAGCATCTCGTAGGCGACGGTGAAGAGCAGATTGCGGTGGGCGAGGAACGCTTCGGTCGCCAGGTCGGTGGTGTCGGTGTCGTCGGTCATCTCTCGGTCCCTCTCCCTCGAATGCCTGGCTCAGGCTGACTGTGCCGCGGTGGCCGGTGCCTCGCCGCGTTCGGCCCGCAGCAGTCGCCGCCGGTGGTCGCCCTTGGGCCAGGTGTGCGAACCGGGCTTGCGCGCCTCGTTCACCAGGTGCTTGACGCTGAACCGGCAGGAGAGCTCCTTGAGCTTCGCACCGGCACCGCCGCCGACGTAGAGCCGCATCGCGGTGTCGTCCTTGCGCGCGAGCTGGAAGACGGCGGCGCGGCGCCCCAGGCCGACGCACATGGCGGGGAACGACAAGTCGATGGGCGTGGGTCGCTCACCCGCGATGCGGTGGAGCACGGTGTCGGCGGCGTGTGCGCCCAGGCACCCCGCGGCGTAGGCGCTCATCCGGAACGGCAGGTCCGACGGTGCCGCCGAGTCCCCGGCGGCGACGATACGCTCGTCGTCGACGCTGGTCAGGGTCTCGTCCGTGAGCAGGCGGCCCACCGCGTCGGTGCTCAGCCCACTGCGCGCGGCCAGGTCCGGCACACCGAACCCGACGGTCCACACGGTGACGTCGCTCGGCAGCTCGCGGCCCGCGTCCAGGTGCACGGCGTGCCGCGTCACCGCCGTGACCTTGGTGTCGGCGCCGTCGAGCACGGTCACCCCGAGCCGGGCGAGCCGCTTGGCAGCCGTGCGCCGGGCCCGAGGGTGCAGGTACGGGCCGAGCACGCCTCCGCAGACCAGGGTCACCCGGCGGCCCTGCTCCGCCAGTTCGGCCGCCGTCTCGATGCCCGTCGGACCGCCGCCGACGACCGTCACGGCGGCCGACGCGGGCGCGGCGTCGAGCACCGACCGCAGCCGCTGCGCGGCCTCCAGCGTGGCGACCGGGTGGGCGAACTCGGCCGCCCCGGGAACGCCCGGGTCGGCGCTGCCACTGCCCGCCGCGTAGATCAGGTGGTCGTAGCCGACCGTGCCACCGCTCGCCAGCGTCACCGCCCGCTCGGCGGCGTCGATCCGGGTCACGGTGTCGACGACCAGCCGGACACTCTCGGCGAGGATCTCCCGGTACTCGACGACCGCGTCGTGGGTCCCGCCCACCAGCTGATGCAGCCGGAGGCGCGGGACGAAGGCCGGCCGCGGGTTGACCAGCGTCACCGTCACGTCGTCGCGCTGCGTCAGACGATTGGCCGCCATGACACCCGCGTATCCGCCGCCGATCACGACCACGTCGAACTTCTCGGTCATGTTGTCTCCTCCGCCGCTTCAAAGGGTTCTGCACCAAGACACCGCGCAGTTGATCGCTGTGACAGCATGTGAGGCGGATCACTCCACGGGGGTGCACTCGGCGTGCGACGGAAACTCGGATGCGGGTGCCCCACCGCCGGCCCTACCCTGCGCTCGCGGGGAGGACGCGCACCGTATCGACCGTCAGTGGATCGGAGACGCACGGGGTATGACCAGTCGACTTTTCGCAGTCTGCTTCAACGCGACCCGGCCGTCGGACCTGGCGCGGTTCTGGTCCGGGGTGCTGCGCTGGGAGTTGGCCGACGGTCCGGAAGGTGACGTCGCGGTCCTGCCCCCTGATGCCACCGGTTTCCGCATCCGTTTCCTGCCGAGCCAGGAGCCGAAGACCGGCCAGAACCGGGCGCACTTCGATCTGACGAGCACCTCCCCGGAGGATCAGCAGCAGACGGTGGCCAGGGCGCTGGAACTCGGCGGGAAGCACATCGACGTGGGCCAACTCCCCGAAGAGGGACACGTGGTGCTCGCCGATCCGGACGGCAACGAGTTCTGCGTCATCGCGGCCGGCAACAAGTTCCTCGCCGACACCGGCGTCATCGGAGCGCTGGCCTGCGACGGTACGCAGGAGGTCGGCTACTTCTGGAGCAAGGCGCTGCGGTGGCCGCTGGTCTGGGACCAGGACCAGGAGACCGCGATCCAATCACCGAGCGGCGGTACGAAGATCACGTGGGGCGGCCCCCCGGTGGCCCCGAAGACGGGCAGGAACAGACTCTTCTTCGAACTGACACTCCCCGCCGACGCCGACTGGGACGCGGAGATCGACCGCCTCGTCACGCTCGGCGCGACACTCACCGGCACCGGCGAGGACGACAACGGCCAGGCGCTGATGCTGGACCCCGACGGCAACGAGTTCTCCGTGCGGAGGGACCGGTAACGGCCCTGTTGTCGGTGGGCCGTTGTCAGCGGTGCCTCGTAGGGCCCAGGCATGGGTATCACCTCGGGCCTGGACCGACAGCGCTGACGACGACGCCTTCGCATCCGGCGCCCGCGTTGTTGACGAGCACGTCGACCCGCCCGAACACCTCCAGCGCCCGTTGTACGACCGTGGCCGCGCCCGCCGTGTCGCGCACATCGTGCTCGACGGCGAGGAGCCGGTCCCCGTACCGCGCCTTCAGCCCGTCGAACCGGTCGGCCCGTCGCGCGGTGCCGATCACCTGCTCGCCGGCTTCGAGTGCCGCCTCGGCGAGCGCCAGGCCGAGGCCCGAGCTCGCGCCCGTGATGTCTCGTTCGTCGTGGTCATGGCCTCGACGCTAAAGCTTCGAGCGCGCTTGAAAGCAAGCCGCGTTCAGGCTCGGAGCGCGACGAGCGGTCCCGCCCGCTTGATCCACTGCGCGACGATCTCGGTCTCGGCGCGGTGCACGCCGGGGAGCGCGCCGATGCGCTCGGTGAGGTACCGGTGCAGGTGGGCGCCGTCGGCGAGTTCGAGAAACGCGAGGATGTTGGTGACGCCGGTGGTCGTCGCGGCGAACGCGACCTCGGGGTGCGAGCCGAGGGCGCTCGCGACATCGCCGAGCGCGGCGGGGTGCACGTCGAGCCGGCAGATGACGCCGAGGTGCCGGCCGTAGAGCCGCGAGTCGACCTCGACCTCGAACATCAGGGTCCCGCCGCCGACGAGCTCGGCGATGCGACGGCGGACGGTCGACTCGGGAATGCCGCAGGCGCGGGCCAGGCGGGCGACGCTCATGCGCCCGTCGACGGCGAGGAGGCCGAGGAGGCGACGGGCGTCGTCATCGCACGGCCGGCCCATGACGACGGAGTCCGCGGTCCCTTTCCTCACGGCCGGCGTGAGCGCTTCGCGTTCGGCCGCGGTGAGCGACTCGAGCCGGCCGGGCCATCCGCCGACACCGGCGACCGGCACGAGCAGCCGCTGCGCCGCCACGCTCACGGCGCCCGCGCTGCGGCGCAACCGCTCGAGTGTGTCGCCACGGTCGCGGGTCGACAGGGGCGTACGGAGGATCCCGCCGAGTCCGCCGTCGCCCGCGAGCGAGGCGATCCACGAGGTGTCGCCGCGGCCGGCGAGTGTGCGGGCGACGGCGTCGATCGACTCGCTCTTCCCTGCGACGCGGAGGAACCAGTCCGCCTGCCCGCGCGGGTCGGGGCGGGTGACGCCGACGACGCGCAGTGCCATGCGGGCGCGGAGCCGGTGGTAGCGGCGTGCGACCGCCCGCTCCGGCATCCCGAGCACCGCCGCGATCCGCGTGAACGACGCCCGCCCGTCCAGCTGCAGCGCGTGCAGCACCCGCCGGTCGCCCTCGTCGAGGATGACTGAATCCGCCATACTCAGCGATCGTATCGTCGTGATCCTCCACGAGACGGCCTGTGGATGGACCGCTTCGACGGCATCCAGCAGGTTGACCGCGTGGAACCTCTCATCGCACTCGTCGGCGTGACCGCCACCGTCCTGACCGTGAACCGGCTCTGGTTGCGCCGGAGCCTGGAACTCGGGATCGCACTCCGCGCGGGCGTCGCGGCGATGTTCACCCTCACGGGCATCGCGCACTTCGTCGGCATGCGGGCCGAGCTCATCGCGATGGTGCCCGGGTGGTTGCCGTACGGGGGCCTCGTCGTCACCGTGACCGGCGTCCTCGAACTCGCCGGCGCGGCCGCCATGCTGCACCGCCGCCTCGCCATGCCCGCCGCGGCGGGACTGACGCTGCTGCTCATCGCGATGTTCCCCGCCAACGTCGAGCTCGCCCTCTCAGGAAGGCCGCTGCCCTGGTACGACGAGCTCGTGCCGCGCACCGTCATGCAGCTGCTCTTCCTCGCAGCGACCGTCACGGTGTTCGTCCTCACGCTCAAACCGTTCGGCCGGACGGCGGATCACCGCGAGCCGGCGGAGACGCGGACATGACCGACTTCAGGCGGCTGCGGGCCTCGCCGGGCAGCCTGCGCGGCATCCGTATGCTCCCGGTCATGAGATTTTTCCGGCCGCGCGGCCGAAGCGATGCCGAACGAATGACGGGAACGCCTGTCGCCGAGGCCAAAGCCTTCTACGAAGCCGGGCGTTATGCCGAGGCGGAGGCCGAAGCCCGTGCCGTTGCCCGATCGCGGCCACGCGACGACGAGTACGCGGCCGTGGCGCTGAACATCGCCGCGCTCGCGACGGGCGCCCAAGGCCGCCACGCCGAGGCACTGGCCACCTACGACGAGGCGCTGCCCGCCTTCCGCAGGATATTCGGAGCCGGTCACTGGCTGACCCTGAAGCTGCGCTCGGACCGCGCCCAGCAGACGATCTCGCTCGGTCGGTATGCCGAGTGCGAGGCGGAATGCGCGGCAGTCGCCGAGGCCGCGGCCCGCGGTACCGGCCCGGAGATGTCACTGCTGGCAGCGGCCGCCCGCAACGGGCTGGTCTTCGCCCTCAACGCGCAGGGGCGCCATCAGGAGGCCGAGGCACTCGCCCGCGAGGCCCTGGCCGCCCATCGCGCACGTGACCGGACGTCCCTGGTCCTGCGACTCGGCCTGGCTCGCAGCCTCAACGGCCAAGCCCGCCACGACCAGGCCCTCACCGAGGCGCAGGGCGCCGACAAGCTGTACCGTGCTCTGCCCGAACACCAGCGCCATCCGGACAAGGGCGCCGTCGAGCTGGCCTTTGCCACGGCCCTGTTGGGGCTGCGCCGCGTTCCCGAGGCCCGTCGCCAGGCCGCGGCCGCTCACGATGCCTGCCTGGCGTCCTTCGGCCCGGACCACCGCCGCACCGTCGAAGCCCGGACGCTGCTCGAGCACATCGACGGCACGGGACCGTAAGCGCGGCGCCCCCGCTCGGGGCGAGTCGCGTGCGCTCCCTGAACAGCTCGTCGGCACCGACCGCTCACCGAGGATCGTGCACCACCGTGCACCCGGACGAGGGTTCCCCGGCCGCCGTCACGCGAGCAACGCTCGTATCGCGCAACCAAGTTCAGTACCCTGTCGGGACGCGGCGGCGGGAACGGCCCATGGTGTGCGAGGGGCGCGCCGCCGAGACACCGTACCGGTCTGGACGGGCCATTCACCTTCACAGCGAGGACGGGACAGATGGCTGACGAGCACGCGGTTGTCGCCCGGGAGACATACGACCCCCACGCCGGCATCGACAGATGGCTCCGGCTGTGGCGCGAGGAGCGGCTCTTCGAGGCGGAGGAGCTCACTTCGGCGAAGCCGAAGGACGACAACCGCACTCTCGTCGTCAGTATGTTCCCCTACCCCTCGGGTGACCTCCACATGGGTCACGCCGAGGTGTACAGCATCAGCGACACGATGGCCCGCTTCGCGCGGATGCGCGGCCGGCAGGTCCTCAACCCCATCGCCTGGGACTCCTTCGGCCTGCCGGCCGAGAACGCGGCACGCAAACGCGATCTCGACCCTCGTGACTGGACGTACGGGAACATCGACATCCAGGCCAAGTCGTTCGAGCGCTTGGGCATCTCCTTCGACTGGCGCACCAGGTTCCACACGTCGGATCCGGAGTACTACCGCTGGAACCAGTGGCTCTTCCTGAAGATGTTCGAGCGTGGTCTCGCGTACCGCAAGGAAGCCCCTGTCAACTGGTGCCCCACCGACGCCACGGTGCTGGCCAACGAGCAGGTCGTCCAGGGCGCGTGCGAACGGTGCGGCACCGACGTGGTCAAGCGCAACCTGACCCAGTGGTTCTTCCGCACCACACAGTACGCCCAGCGGCTGCTCGACGACATGGACCAGCTGCGGGGCGCGTGGCCGGAAGAGATCCTGAGCATGCAGCGGAACTGGATCGGCCGCTCCACCGGTGCACACATCGACTTCGAGATCGAGGGCCGCGACGCGCCCGTCCGCGTGTTCAGCACCCGGCCCGACACCCTCTACGGGGCCACGTTCTTCGTCGTCGCGGCTGACGCGCCGCTCGCCGAGGAACTGTGCGACGCCGAGCACAGGGCGGCGTTCGACGCGTACCGGGCCGACGTCGCGGCCACGGCGGAGATGGAGCGGTTGGCCCTGAACCGCCCCGTGACCGGCGTGTTCCTCGGCCGCCATGCGATCAACCCGCTCAACGGCGAGCGGCTTCCCGTCTACGCCTCCGACTACGTGCTGGCCGACTACGGCACAGGCGCGGTCATGGCCGTACCGGCTCACGATCAGCGCGACCTGAACTTCGCCACCGCCTTCGGCCTGCCGGTCCGTGCGGTCGTCGACACCGGCGAGCCGGACCCCGCCGACACCGGCGTAGCGACGTCCGGTGACGGCGTGTTGAGGAACTCGGGCGCCCTCGACGGGCTGCGCAAGGACGAGGCCATCGCCGCCGTCATCGCGGAGCTGGAGCGGCGCGGCGTCGGGGAGGGAGCGATCACCTACCGCCTGCGGGACTGGCTGCTCTCACGTCAGCGCTACTGGGGAACGCCGATCCCGGTCGTCCACTGCGACGCGTGCGGCGCGGTTCCCGTCCCCGAGGACCAGTTGCCGGTCACCCTGCCCGAGAGCGGCTTCTCGTTGCGCCCCGAGGGCGGCATGTCCCCGCTGGAGACCGCCGGCGAGTGGATCGAGGCGGAGTGCCCGTCATGTGGTCGTCGGGCCCGCCGGGACACCGACACGATGGACACGTTCGTCGACTCCTCCTGGTACTTCCTGCGGTACCCCAATCCTCGTTACGAGGATGGCCCGTTCGACCCGGCCGGTGTCGCGGCCTGGCTTCCCGTCGACGAGTACGTCGGCGGGAAGGAGCACGCCACCGGTCATCTGATGTACGCCCGCTTCCTCACCAAGGTGCTGCACGACCTGGGGCTCGTTCCGTTCACCGAGCCGTTCAAGCGCCTGACCAACCAGGGTCAGGTCATCATGAACGGCAAGGCGATGAGCAAGAGTCTGGGCAACCTGGTGAACCTCCAGGAGCAGATCGCCCAGCACGGACCCGACGCCGTACGCGTCACGATGCTGTTCGCCAGCCCTCCCGAGGACGACATCGACTGGGCCGACGTGTCCCCCGCCGGCTCGGTGAAGTGGCTGGCCCGGGTCTGGCGTCTGGCCGGCGACGTGGGTGGCACGACCGAGGCGCCGCGCGACGCCCAGGGTGACGGCGAGCTCCGCAAGATCGTTCATCGGCTGATCGACGAGACGACCCAGGCGATGGAGGCCCAGCGGTTCAACGTGGGCATCGCGCGCCTGATGGAGCTCACCAACGCGCTCCGGCGGGCCGTCGACCGGGGAGCGGGCCCGGCCGACCCGGCTGTTCAGGAGGGCACTGCGGCGCTGGTCCGCATGCTGTCCTGCGTGGCCCCGTTCACGGCGGAGGAGTGCTGGGTGCGGCTGGGGCAGACACCTTCCGTGCTCAAGGCGGGGTGGCCCGAGGTGGAGTCCGCGCTCCTCGTCGAGGAACGGGTGACGTGTGTCGTGCAGGTGGACGGCAAGGTCCGGGACCGCATCGAGGTGGCGACCGACGTCTCCGGGGATGAACTGGTGCTGCTGGCTCAGCGGTCCGAAAAGGTGCGGACAGCGCTGGCCGGTGCGGGTGTCGCGAAGACGATCGTGCGTGCCCCGGTGCTCGTGAACCTCGTCACGGCCCGGGCCTGAGAGCAGTACCGCGCCCGTCAGTCGGCCGCCGGACAGGGCACGGCCAGCGACGATCATGGCAGCGATGTGCCATGCGCCTGTCCGGGAACGGACATCGGAAACGGTCAACATCAGATCACCGCTCTCACACCGTGCCGATGGGACGACGATCACCATGACTCTCTCCGTGACAGCCGAGGACCCTCTGTTCAGCGAGGAGGCCGTGACCGAGCTGACCAAGGACCACCTGGTCCGGCTGGCGACAGGCACCCTCGCCTGTGTGCACGCCCGCGCGTTCCTGCCGGCCGAACTGCGGGCGGCGATAACCGGACTGGTGGACCGGATGCCGTTGAGCTCGGTCAACCCGGAGCGGGTCAACCCGCCGGTGCTGCGGTTCGGCCCGACCGTCAACGACTTCGTCACCGACGGCCGGCTCGATCCCGGCTACTGGACGGACGTCGAGTCGGCACGCAAGGCGTGGGAAGCGGCCGACCTGGACCTCGATCCGCTCCGGATCTGTCTGGAGCGACTCGGCGAGGTGTGGGGAGCGCCGCCGGAGGCGGCCCGGATCGCGGGCCGCCCGGTCATGGCCGGCACGGTCCGCGAGTCGAACGGCGGGCTGCGGGTCCACTTCGACAACGTGGCACGGGAATTCCCGCACGGGTTGTTCGACCAGCGGCTCCTCGCCCAGCTGGCGATCAACGTCTACCTGATGATGCCCGACGCCGGGGGCGAGACCACCATCTGGCGCCGCACCTGGGAACCCGCTGACGAGGCTGCCCGGATCGGCTTCGGCTACGACCGCGAGGTGGTGGCGGGCGTCCAGTCCGTGACCGTGCGGCCGGAGCCGGGCGACGCCCTCGTGTTCAATCCGCGGTTCTACCACTCCGTCGCGGGCGGGCAGGGCGGGCGCCGGGTGTCGGTCGCGATGTTCATCGGCATCACGACCGACGGGACGCTGGCGATCTGGTCATGACGCCTTCGCAGGCCCGCGTCGCCTCCGCCGAGGAGATCCGCCGGGAGTTCGCCACGAGGCACCCCCGGCTGCCGATGTTCACGCCCACCTCGGGAACGGTGGTGGTCCTGCCCTCCCTCACCCTTTCACCGGGGGAACTGGCGCACATCGAGGGCTACGCGCGCTACGAGGAGCGGCTTCTGTTCTGCCTGCTCATGCTGCGCGAGCCCGGCGTCTTCGTGATCTTCCTGTCCTCGGTGCCCGTCGACGCCGAGGTCGTCGACTACTACCTGAGCTTCCTGCCCGACCCGGTGGAGGCCCGCAGCAGGCTGCTGATGATGCCGGTGGGCCTGGCCGAGAACACCGGACTGCGCCCGCTGACGCACCGGATCCTCGGCGATCCCGGCCTGTGCCGGGAGATCGCGCGAGCGGCGGGCAGCGATGCCTGGCTGTTTCCCTTCGTCGTGACCGAACACGAGGAGCGGCTGTCGGAGGTCACCGGCCTTCCGCTGTACGGCTCGCCCGCGCGGCTGGCGGCTCTCGGCACGAAGTCCGGCAGCCGCGCGGTCGCCGAGAGCGCCCGTGTCGCCACGGTGCCCGGCATCGGGGGCATGACCACCGTCGAGGAGGTGGAGGCCGCCGCCTCGCGGCTGATCGCGGACGGCCCGGTGATGCTCAAGCTGGACGACGGATACGGGGGCCTCGGCAACGCCGTCGTCGAGGCCATGCCGACCGGGCGCCTGGCCCAGGCCCGGATCAGGTTCAACGCACCGGACGAGACCTGGGCGTCGTTCGCGGCGAAGGTGTCCGCGCGGGGCGCGGTCGCGGAGCGGTTCGTCACCGCGCGGGGTCTGCGCTGGCCGAGCGTGTTCGCCGGCATCACCCCGGACGGGACGCCCGAGATGATCGTCACCCAGGACCAGATGCTCGACCACATGGCCTACTCCGGGTGCCGGTCCCCGGCGAACGGCCGGTACCGGTCGGCGCTGCGCGCCGACGCCCGGCGGGTCGTGGACGTGCTGTCCGCGCACGGTGTCATCGGCGCGTTCAGCCTGGACTTCCTGGCCGTCGAGCGGCACGGATGGGAGATCTCGCTGTGCGAGACCAACCTGCGTCTGGGCGGCACGACGCATCCGTTCGGTACGACCCTGCTCGTGACGGGCGGTTGCGTCGACCACGCCACCGGCCGGGTCGTCGCCGGTGGGCGCGCCAAGGCCTACGTCGGCACGGATCACCTGTGGGTGCCCCATTTCCGGGGCCGCCGCCCCGCCGAGATGATCGACCGCCTGGGCGCCCACGCCTTCGACCCGCGCCGCGGTACCGGCGCGGTCCTGCATCTGCTGGGTGCCGCGTGCGTGTACGGCAAGCTGGGGATCACCGCGATCGGCGACTCTCCCGGCGAGGCCGAGCAGGTCTGTCGGGAGAGCCGGCGGGCACTGGGCGCGGCCGGTTCCTGAGCCTGCTCGGCCCGCCGGGGGTGTCAGCGGAGTTCGGCGCGAATGGCGGCACCGGCCTCCCGGGTGCTCAACGAGCCGCCGATGTCGGGCGTGCAGCGCCCCGCGGACACCGCTGCCGAGACCGCCTGGCGGATGGCACCCGCGGCGTCGGGGAGGCCGATTCCCTCGCAGAGGAGTGCGGCGCTGAGGATCGCCCCGACGGGGTTGGCCTTGCCCTGCCCTGCGATGTCCGGCGCGCTGCCGTGGACCGGTTCGTACACGCCGAAGCCGGTCTCCGGGTTGAGGTTCGCCGAGGCCGCCATGCCCAGGCCGCCGGCCAGTTGGGCGGTGAGGTCGCTCAGGATGTCACCGTAGGAATTGTTGGTGACGATGACGTCGAACGCCGACGGGTCGTCGACGAGTTTCATCGCGGCCGCGTCCACGAACAGGTGGGAGCAGTCGACGCCGGGGTTCTTCTCGACCGCGTCGCGCCAGCAGCGCTGCCAGAGCTGCCCGCCGTTGGGGACGGCGTTCGACTTGTCCACGAGGCACACCGACTTCCGCGCCTTCGAGAAGGCGTAGTCCAGTACGCGTCGGACACCGTGGTAGGTGGTGACCTCCTCGTCGATCGCTATCTCGTGCGGTGTGTCGGCACGCACCCTGCCGCCGACTCCGACGTACAGGCCCTCGGAGTTCTCTCGTACGACCAGGCAGTCGACGTTCCTGCGGCGTTCGTCCCGCAGGGGGCTCAGCCGGGCGTCCCACAGGAACGCCGGCCGGTGGTTCACGTACAGGTCGAGTTCGAAACGCATCTTGATCAGCACGCCCCGGCCGTACTCCGAGTTGTTGATTCCGGGTGCGCCGATGGCGCCGAACAGCACCGATCGTGCGGAGCGTATCCGTGCGAAGTTCTCCGGGGACAGGCCGGCTCCGGTCTTGCGGAACGTGGTGGCGTTGACCTCGTCGAGGTGGTCGAATTCGAGGCCGAGCCGCATGTCGTCGAGGACCTTGACGGCCTCGTCCGTCACCTCCGGTCCGATTCCGTCACCGGGTACAACAGCGATCACCGTCACTGCGGTCTCCTCACGAGCGTGGCCGTCACCGTTGGGGCTCCAGGGTCGCCAGTCGCCCTTGCGCGGTGTCGAGATAGGCCTGGGGTTTGTTGAAGGCGATGCGGACGAAGCCGGAATCGGCTGTCCGGTCGGACAGGAAGAGCTGTCCCGGTGCGAGGAGCACGCCCAGGTCGATCGCGAGCCTGCGCACGAAGGACCGGCAGTCCTCCCGGCCGTACGGGCCGAGTTCGGCGACGATGTAGCAGCCGCCCCGGGGGGAGGTACAGGTGAGCCCCACACCGCGGAAGATGCTCAGCGCCTTGTCCCGCAGTTGCTGGAGTTCCGGCCGCGGGTCCCAGTCCTTCCCGTCGGCCGACGACCAGACGGCCACGGCCTCCTGCAGCGGCACGGGGGCCCCGCCGGTCAGTCCGATGTGGATGCTGCGCAGGACGCGGGTGAGTGCGGCGGGGGCGCGCAGGAAGCCGATGCGCCAGCCGCTGATGGCGTGGCTCTTCGAGAAACTGCCGACCACGATCGCACGGTCCCGCAGTGCCGGCACGTCCGCCGCCGAGATGTGCCGGGCGCCGTCGTAGACGTACGACGCGTACACCTCGTCGGAGATGACCAGCAGGTCGTGCCGTTCGCACAGTTCCGCGATGACGGCCCACTGGGCTTCGTCCAGCACCTGTCCTGTGGGGTTGTTCGGGGTGTTGACCAGGACGGCTCTGGTGCGGGGGCCGATGGCGGCGGCGAGCGTCTCGGCGTCCCACCGCCAGTCGGGCGGCCGGACCCGGACGAATCTCGGTACGGCCGACGCCGTCGCGATGGAGACGAGATAGGGCTCGAAGAACGGTTCGAACACGATGATCTCGTCACCCGGGTCCAGGACGGCGAGCATCGCCACGGCCAGCCCTTCGGCCGCTCCCACCGTGATGGTGAGCTCGGTGTCCGGATCGGCCGGGGTCCGAAACGACCGGCCCAGTACCGACCGCAGGTCCCCGTTGCCGCGCATGTCGCCGTACTGGTTGTTCCCGTGCCGCAGGGCGGCGCACGCCTGGTCGATCATCCCCTCCGGTGGCCGTGGCCATCCGGGGCTGCCCAGTGCGAGGTCCACCGCCCCCATCCTGCGACCGGCCTCGATCAGCTCGCTGAGGCCGTCGGCGGGTACGCGGGCCAGGCGACGCGCGCCGGCGGCCCGGGGCGCTGTGCCTGTCACCGGGTGCCCGCCTCGGCGCGCGCCGGTGCGCTGCCGCGCGGGATGGCGGGCATCCACGACGGCCGGTTCCGCTCGTAGTCCGCGATGTCCGCCGCGTGACGCAGCGTCACCTCGATGGTGTCGAGTCCGTTGAGCAGCAGCCAGCGTGCCCGTTCGTCGATCGTGAACGGCCAGCGGTCCTGGCCGGCGGTCACTTCACAGGCCGTCAGGTCGACGCTGATCTCGAAGGTCGGATCGGCTTCGGCCCGGGCCATCAGCGACGCGACGGCGTCGTCGGGCAGGACGACCGCCAGCAGGCCGTTGCGCAGCGCGTTGCGGTGGAAGATGTCGCCGAACCGGGTGGCGACGACCACCTTGAGTCCCCAGTCGAGCAGTGCCCAGACCGCCTGCTCACGTGAGCTTCCGGTGCCGAAGTTCGTGTCGGCGATCAGCACGGTGGCGCCTTCGCGCTCCTTGGCGTTGAAGACGAAGTCGGGGTCCTTCCGCCAGCGGGCGAACAGGGCGTCCGACAGGCCGTGCCGCGAGATCCGCTTGCCGAACTCGGCCGGAATGATCTGATCCGTGTCGACGTTGCTGCGCCGGAGCACCATGGCCCGGCCCGTGTGGGTGAGAAACGGTTCCATTGCCTTCTCTCAGACCAGGTCGTAAGGGGCGGCGAGCCTGCCGGTCACCGCGGTTGCCGCCGCGACGGCGGGTGAGACCAGATGCGTCCGGGCCTTGCCGCCCTGACGTCCCTCGAAGTTCCGGTTCGACGTGGACGCCACCCGGTCACTGCCCGAGATCCGGTCCGCGTTCATGCCGAGGCACATGGAGCAGCCGGGCAGACGCCATTCGGCGCCCGCGGCCTGGAAGATCTCGTGCAGGCCCTCCTGCTCGGCCTGGGCGCGCACCTGTCCGGAGCCGGGCACCACCAGCATCCGGACACCGGGCTTGACCCGGCGGCCGCGCAGCACCTCGCCGGCCGCCCGCAGGTCCTCGATCCGTCCGTTGGTGCACGACCCGAGGAACACCGTGTCGATCGGGATGTCGCGCATCCGCGTGCCGGGCCGGAGGTCCATGTACGCGAGCGCGCGCTCGGCACTGGCCCGCTCGACCGGGTCGCTGAACGACTCGGCCGAGGGGACCGCCGCGTCGAGCGGGAGCGAGTGCCCGGGATTGGTCCCCCATGTGACGTGCGGGCTGAGCTCGGAGAGGTCGATGTGCACCACCCGGTCGAAGGCGTCCGGGTCGTCGGTCACCAGCGTCTCCCAGTCCGCCGCCGCCTGCTGCCAGGCCGCACCGGACGGCGCGTAGGGCCGGTCCCGCAGATAGGCGAGGGTGGTCTCGTCCGGGGCGATCATCCCGGCCCGCGCACCGGCCTCGATGCTCATGTTGCACATGGTCATCCGGCCTTCCATGGACATCGCGCGCACCGCCTCGCCGCGGTACTCGATGAGGAAGCCCTGGGCTCCGTTGGTGCCGATGGCGCCGATGACCGCGAGGATGATGTCCTTCGCCACCGTCCCCGCCCGGGGCAGCCCGGTGAACTCGACCGCCATGGTGCGTGGGCGGGCGACCGCGAGCGTCTGGGTGGCGAGCACGTGCTCGACGTCGCTGGTTCCCACGCCGAAGGCGAGCGCGCCGAGTGCGCCGTGGGTCGAGGTGTGGCTGTCGCCGCACACCACCAGCATTCCCGGCTGCACCAGGCCTAGTTCGGGTCCGACGACGTGCACGATGCCCTGGCTCGCGTCGCCGATGGAGTACAGCTCGATGTCGTGCTCGGCGCAGTTTCCGCGCAGCGCCTCGATCTGTGCCTTGCTCGCCTCGTCGGCGATGGCCAGCGAGTGGGTCGGCACGTTGTGGTCCTCGACCGCGAGGGTCAGTTCAGGGCGGCGGACACGGCGGCCGGAGAGGTGGAGCCCCTCGAACGCCTGGGGCGAGGACACTTCGTGGATCAGGTGCAGGTCGATGTAGAGCAGGTCGGTCCGCTCGTCCAGTTCGCGGACGACGTGGCGCTGCCACAGCTTCTCGGCCAGCGTCAGGCCGCTCATCGGGCCGACTCCGAGGTCTTCGCCATCTCGGCGAGGAGTTCCTCGCGCAGGACGCTCAGCTCGACGCAGTCGCCGTCCGGGCGGCCGTTGACGTATTTCTCGTACAGCGCGTCCACGGTGTCGTCGTCGAGGTCGAGCCTGGCCTGTTCGGCGACGTGCCGCAGCACCGCGCGGCCGGAGTGGCGGGCCACCAGCAGTTGCGACTCACGGCCGAACCGGCTCGGTTCGACGTACTCGTAGGTCAGCGGGTTCTGCAGCATCCCCTGCTGGTGCATGCCGGCCGCGGTGGCGAAGGCGTAGGTGCCGAAGAGTGCCTTGTTGCGCGGCTCTTCGAGCCCGATCGCCGCGCGGATCGCCGTGTAGACCTCGTACATGCCCTCGGTCTTGACGTCGGTCGTGGCGCCGTAGACGTCGCTCTTGTACGCCAGCAGGCCGACGACCTCCTCGAGTGCCGTGTTGCCCGCCCGCTCGCCGATGCCGCCCAGCGTCACCTGGACCTCGTCCGCGCCGGCCTCGATGGCCGCCATGGTGTTGGCCAGGGCGAGGCCGAAGTCGTTGTGACAGTGCACGGTGAGGCTCGCCGATTCCGGGGCCCAGCCGCGGACCGTCGCGACCAGCTCACCGAACTCGCCGGGCGTCGAGTACCCCATCGTGTCCCCCACGCCGACCTGCGTCGCACCGGCCTCCAGCGCGGTCTCGACGGTCGCGCGCAGCAGGTCGAGGGAACCGCGGCTGGAGTCCTCCATGGCCAGGGTGATGAACGGGACGCCGAGCGAGGAGGCGAGCGAGATGGCGTCGTGCAGCTCGCGCAGGGCGGCGTTGCGGGTGATGCCCCGCTTGTGCTCCAGGTGGATCTCGCTGGCGGTGGCGATGACCTGCAACTGGTGGTTCCTTGTGCCCGCCGCCCCGACCGCGGTCTCGACGTCGCCACGGGTCGCCCGGCACAGGGTCGCGACCCGCGCGGTGGTGAGCGCCTCGGAGATCAGCCGGGTGGCCTCGACGTCCCGGGCGGACGAGGCGGGGAAGCCGGCTTCGACGGCGTCCACGCCGAGTGCCTCGATCCGCAGGGCGAGGTCGAGTTTGGTCTGCGGGCTCATCGCGTTGCGCGGGGCCTGTTCGCCGTCCCGCAGGGTCGTGTCGAAGATCGAGACGCGCCGCGGCGTGCGGCCGGTGCTGTCAGTCATCACAAGCTCCTTGTTGGTGGTCACACGACGTTCAATTCGGGGCGGGCCGCGGCGTCGGCGAACCGGCCGGCGTGGAAGCCGCTGATGTCGGTGAAGGCCGGCCGTCCCAGGTAGAGGTCACGCAGGACCTCGCCGACGGCGGGGCCCATCATGAAGCCGTGTCCGGAGAACCCGGCGGCGTAGAGGAACCGCCCGTCCGTGCCGCCCGTTCCGATCAGCGCGTTGTGATCGGGGGTCATCTCGTAGAGGCCCGCCCAGCCCGTGGTGAGGCCCACGTCCGCGAGCGCGGGTGCCCTTCGCTGCACGGCCGTGGCGAGTCCCGCAAGCCAGCCCTCCGACCGGTTCGTGTCGAACCCGGGCTTCTCGTCGGGATCGGACATTCCCAGCAGCAGCCCGGCGCCCTCCGCGCGGAAGTAGAAGGCGGTGCCGAAATCGATGGTGAAGGGGGTCGCCGGATCGATGCCGTCGATCGGTTCGGTGAGCACGATCTGCCGCCGCAGGGGGTCGACGGGAAGGTCGACGCCGGCCCATGCGCCCACTTCGCGGGACCAGGTGCCGGCCGCGCAGATGACCGTGTCGGTCTCGATCCGGGCGGCCTCGGTGCGGACCGCGGTGATCCGGTCGCCGTCGTACTCGATGCCGGTGGCGGCGCAGTGGGTGACCAGCCGCGCACCCAGCCTGCGGGCGGTGGTGGCGAAGCCGAGCACGGCCGATTCGGGCGTGCAGTGTCCGTCCGTCGGGGAGTACACGGCCGCCACGAGACCGTCGGTGCCGATCAGCGGCGACAGACGCCGCGCCTCGGCCACCGAGATCATCCGGCTGGGCACGCCGAGTTCGTTCTGGAGGGCGACGGCCGACTCGAACTCGGGCACGGTCTCCGGCTGGTCCAGCAGGAAGAGGTACCCCACCTGACGCAGGTCGATGTCCTGGCCGAAGCGCTCGCCGAAACGCACGTACGTCTCGATGCTGCGCGTCGCCAGCTCGATGTTGACGCGGTCCGAGAACTGGGCGCGGAATCCGCCCGCGGCACGGCTGGTGGATCCGGAGCCCAGGGCGCCGCGTTCGACGAGTACGACGTCGGGCACTCCGGCGGCCGCCAGATGGTAGGCGGCGCTGACCCCGACGATTCCGCCGCCGATGATCACGACGGACGCTCTGGTGGGAACTCTGGTCATCTGACTCCTCGTCATCCCGGTGCCGTCGCCTGTCCGGCCCGCTCAGGAGCCCGCCATGCGCTCACGCAGGCTGCGCGGCCGCATGTCGGTCCACACCGTTTCGATGTAGGCGAGACAGTCCTGCTTCGGACGGCCCGTGCCCACCGGCTTCCAGCCCGCCGGGACGTTCCGGCCCTCCGGCCAGATCGAGTACTGTTCCTCGTCGTTCACGACGACGAGATAGGACTGGTCGTCATCCTCGGTCGCGGTCATCTGCCTGCGCTCCTTCCCATCCTTGGGCAGCGGTGTGGTCCACGGCCGGCTGCTCGGCGAGCCGCCGTTCGATCTCGTCGTCGGACATCGCGTCGACCTGACGGGCCAGCCGGGTGACGGTCTCGATCCGCCCTGGCGCGGCGGCGTGACGGACCACGGCGGCGAGCGACGCGATGGTGGGCGCGCCGAACAGTGCGCGCACCGACAGGTCGAGGTCGAACGTCGCGTTGACGCGGGTGATCACCTGGTGGGCGAGCAGGGAATGGCCGCCCAGCGTCAGGAAGTCGGCGTGGATGTCGATCCGGTCGGGCTCCGGCAGGTCCAGCACCAGAGCCCAGACCGCGGCGATCAGCTCCTCCAGCTGATCGCGTGGCGTGCCGGCACCGGACGGCTCCGGTACCGGGAGACGGCCGACGTCTATCTTGCCGTTCGGGGTGAGGGGCAGGCGTCGCAGCGGCACGAGGACCGGCGGAACCATCTGACTCGGCAGGTGATCCACCAGATGGTCCCGGACGGCGTCGATGTCGATCGTGGCACCTGCCACAGGGGTGACATGGCCGACGAGGTACGTGTTCCCACGGTCGCCGACGCGCGCGGTGACCACGGCTTCGGCGACCGCCGGGTGGTCCCTGAGTCTGGCTTCTATCTCCCCGGTCTCGACGCGGACACCGCCGATGCTGACCTGTCCGTCGATGCGCCCGACGAACTCGATCGCGCCGTCGGGGCGGTATCGGGCGAGATCTCCCGTGCGGTACATCCGCTCCCCCGGCCGGGCGGCGAAGGGATCGGGAACGAATCGCTCGGCGGTCAGCCCCGGGCTGCCGAGATACCCACGGGCGAGGCCCGCTCCCGCGATGTGCAGTTCACCGGCGACTCCCACCGGGACCGGCCGCGAGGTGGGGTCCAGGATGTAGGTGCGTACGTTGTCGATCGGCCGTCCGATCGAAGGCGCCTGCCACGACCCGGTGCGCGGCGGGACGACGCCGGCCGTGGTGACCACGGTGGCCTCGGTCGGTCCGTAGTGGTTGATCAGCTGGTATCCGGCGTCCGGCCGGGGCCGCGCGCCGAGCCTGTCGCCGCCGGTGAGCAGAGCGCGCAGCGTCAGGCCCGGCGGCGACGGCAGCTTCAGGACCTCCGCGGCGAGCGGAGTCGGCAGGAACGTGACGGTGATCCGGTGGTCCGCCAGCCAGTCGAGCAGCAGGTCCGGCCGCAGCCGCTCCTCGTCCCCGGCGATGTGCAAGGTCGCTCCGGCGGCCAGCGCGGGCCAGATCTCCCAGACCGACGCATCGAATCCGACGGCGGCGCACTGTCCGATGTGGTCGGTGGGGCCGATCCGGTAGGCGTCCAGGTGCCACGCCACCAGGTTGGCGAGCCCCGCGTGCGTGACCGCGACGCCCTTCGGCCGTCCCGTCGATCCGGACGTGTGGATGACGTAGGCCAAATTGGCGGGATCCACCGGGGTGTCGATCGGATCGGCGCCGCGGTCGTCCGGTCGGATGACTCGGACGCCGTCGGAAACGGAGAGCCGTGCCCGGATGTCGTCCGTGGTGACGAGGAGGGGCGCACCGGAGTCCGTCAGCAGGTACGCGAGGCGCGCGTCGGGGTGCTCGGGATCCAGTGGTACGTAGGCGCCGCCCGCCTTGAGCACGGCCAGCATGGTCGTGATCAACTCGACCGAGCGCGGCAGGCAGATGGACACGGCGACCTCCGTGGCCGCGCCCGCCTCACACAGACGACGAGCCAGCCGGGCGGCGCCGGCGTCGAGCTCCCCGTAGGTCAGGGACCGTGTCCCGTCGGTCACGGCGACCGCGTCCGGGCGCTCCGCGGCCCGCGCGGCGACCTGGACGTGGACCGGGGTGACGGGGTGTGTCACCTCGGTCGCGTTCGCTTCGACGACCTGCTGGTGGTACTCCGCGGTGACCTGGTGCTCGGCGTTCGGCGCATGCCCACTGGTCGTCCTCAGCGGACCGGCTGCCTCGTCTGTGGACTGACGCATCACGGGCCCTCTTTCACGAGTTTCGCTGCTGGCCCATCGTGGAACGCCCGCTTGTCAGTGGACGGGCGTTCGAGGCTCGCCGAGATCAGCGACGCGGGCATCGGTATCCGCTGGTGATCGCGACCTGTGCCGGATCGGGTACGGGTCGCCTACGGAATGCTTGTGCGGACGTCGGGTGGAGGCGGCGTGGTCACGGGCCTGTGCGCCGGACGAGGGGCGGAGCGGGCCCGGGACCGGTGCCGCCGCGCCCGTACCCGACCCGTAACACTCCCATGCGCACCGACGGCCACCAGCGCGACCTGCGGTGTCCTCGTGGCCGGCCGATCACGGACGTGTCGGTGCCGCACCAGCACACGTAGCCATAGTGGGCAGCGAACCCGGTGAGTCCCCCACATGGCATCAGAAGCGAGGGCATCGAGGATGAGTGCGGACGCACAGGCCCGATCGGTCGCGAAGAGGCAGCGCCTGCTGGATCTCTTGATCGCCCGCGAGGGCCACTCCCATCGGATCGGTCCTGCCGACCGGGCCTCGGACCTGCCGCTCTCGTCCGCCCAGCAACGGCTGTGGACTCTCGACCGGTTGCTGTCCGACCGCTCTTTGTACAACGCGCCGCTGGCCTACCGGCTGCGCGGCCCGCTGGACCGCTCCGCTCTGCGGCAGGCGTTCACGGGCGTGGTCGCCCGCCACGAGGCGCTGCGGACCACCTTCGCCGTGCGCGCGGGAAGCCCCGTTCAAGTGATCGGCGCGCCCCGTCCCGTCGACATCCCGGTGGTGAGTCTGGCCGGGATGCCGGACCGGGAGAGCGAAGCCGTCCGCCTGGCCGATGCCGAGGCCAAGGTGCCCTTCGATCTGGAAGCCGGCCCGCTGTTCCGGCTCAAACTGATCGAACTGGCCGCCGACGACCATGTCCTGCTGATCACACTGCACCACATCGTGACCGACACCTGGTCGCTCGGTGTGATGTTCAGGGAGATCGCCGCGCTGTACGCCGCGGCACACGACGGGAGTTCGCCGAACCTGCCGGAACTCGCCGTGCAGTACGCGGATTTCGCCGTGTGGCAGCGCCGGACGATGTCCGGGGAGAGGATGCGACGGGAACTCGCCCACTGGAGAGCGCGGTTGGACGGCACACCACAGATCCTCACCCTGCCTCCGGACCGGCAGCGCCGCGCCCTGCCGTCCTTCGGCGGTGCGCAGCACACGTTCACCGTGCCCGAGCAGGCTCTGCTGCCGTTGCGGGAGATCGCCCGAGCACAGGACGCGACGTTGTTCATGGTGCTGCTCGCCGCGTTCAAGCTGCAGCTCTCCCGGTACTGCGGCGAGACCGACGTCGTCGTCGGCTCTCCGGTCGTCGGCCGTGGCCAGGTCGAACTGGAGCCGCTGATCGGCTTCTTCGTCAACAACCTGGTGCTCAGGACCGATCTGTCCGGTGATCCGCCGTTCACCGAACTCGTCAGGCGGGTGCGCGACACCGCGCTGGAAGCCTACGATCACCAGGAGCTGCCGTTCGAGAACCTGGTGGACGAGCTGCGGCCGACGCGCAATCTGAGCGTGCAACCGCTGGCCCAGGTGAACTTCCAGGTCTACGAACGGCAGAACCTCGATTCCGCCCGGGTTCCCCCGGCCGGGCCCGCCGCCGTACCCGGCGACGACCTGACCCTGCCCGGACTCCGCGTCGAGTCGATGCCCGTCGCGACGCACACGAGCAAGTTCGATCTCTCCCTGGAGTTCACCGAGAGCGGCCGGGACCTCGTCGGCCGGATCGAGTACTCCACCGATCTGTACGACGAGTCGACCATCGAGCGGTTCGCCGACAATTTCGGTGCCCTGCTCCAGGGAGTCGTGTCCCGCCCGGACAGCAGGCTGTCCGCACTGCCGGTGTTCGCCGAGCGGGAGCGCGTCCGTGTCCTGGAGGAGTGGAACGACACCGACGAGCCGGGCGTGGCAGGCCGTTGCCTGCACGCACTCGTCGAGGCGCAGGCCGCACGCACTCCGGACGCTGTCGCGGTGATCACCGAGGACGGCCGGCTGACCTATCGGGAGCTCGACGACCGCGCCAACGCGCTGGCCCATCATCTGCGCGCGCTCGGTGCCGGGACCGAGTCGACGATCGGCGTCCGGGTCGAGCGGTCCGCCGAGTACGTCGTCGCCGTCCTGGCCGTCCTGAAGGCCGGTGGCCTCTTTCTGGCGCTCGACCCGGACCAGCCCGTCGACCGGCTGGCGTCGCTGCTCACCGACGCCGGCGCGTCGATGCTGATCACCCAGGCCCGGCAGACCGCGATTCCCGCGTGGGACGGCGTCACCTACGTCTTCGAACGCGACTGGGCCACCACCGAGGGGTTCCCCACCACGCCGCCGGTCGTCGCCACCGTCGCGGACAACCTCGCGTACGCCATCCACACGTCGGGCTCCACCGGGCGCCCCAAGTGTGTCGTCACGCCGCACGCCGGCATCGTCAACTACCTGACCTGGCTGCAGAGCGAGCACGGACTGTCGGCCGGGGACCGGGTGCTGCACAAGGCGCCGTTCGGTTTCGACGTGTCCGTGTGGGAGGTCTTCTGGCCGCTCACCACCGGCGCCGCGGTGGTGCCGGCCCGCCCCGGCGAGCAGGGGAATCCGAAGTACCTCGCCGGCCTGATCAGGGACACGGGAATCACCGTCGCCCACTTCGTGCCGTCCATGCTGCAGTTCTTCGTCGCCGAGCCGGCGGCCGCCGAATGCGCGGGACTGCGTCTGGTGATCTGCGGGGGCGAGGCCATCACCACCGAGCTGGTCAGCCGCTTCCACGGGACCTTCGACGCCGTGCTGCACAACCAGTACGGCCCGGCCGAGGCCTCCATCCAGGTCACCGGATGCACCCTGCGGCCGGGAGCGGAGAAGGCCTCGCTCGGTCGCGCCGTGTGGAACACCCGGTTGTACGTGCTCGACGCCGCGGGGAACCCCGTCCCGCAGGGCGCGGCCGGTGAGTTGTACCTCGCGGGTGTACAGCTCGCCCGAGGCTATCTCCACCAGCCGGGCATGACCGCCGAACGCTTTCTGCCCAATCCCTTCGGCCCGCCCGGCAGCCGGATGTACCGCACGGGCGACCTCGTGCGGTGGCTTCCCGACGGGACGCTCGAATTCCTCGGCCGCACCGACCACCAGGTGAAGATCCGCGGAGTCCGGATCGAGCCCGGCGAGATCCAGAGCCAGCTGATGGCCCATCCCGCCGTTCGCCAGGCCGTCGTGGTGGCGAGGCAGGACGCGTCCGGTGACAAGCGGCTGGTGGCCTACGTGGTCCCGCGGGACACCGCGGACCCCGGCCGGCTGTCCACGGCACTGCGCGCCGCGTTGTCGGACCGCCTGCCGAGTTACCTGGTGCCGTCGGCGTTCGTCGTCCTCGGTTCCCTGCCCCTCAACCGCAACGGCAAGGTGGACATGGCCGCGCTTCCGGCCGCCACCGTTCCGTCCGACCGTCCGGCGGTGGTCGCACCGCGCACCGAGGCGGAGCGGCTCCTGGGCGAGGTGTGGCAGACGGTGCTGCGCCTGGACGAGGTCGGCGTGCACGACAACTTCTTCGCGCTCGGCGGTGACTCGATCCGCGCGATCGAGGTGACGTCCCTGGCGGCCGCCTCCGGACTGCCGCTCCGCCCCAACCAGCTCTTCCAGCACCAGACCCTCGCCGAACTGGCCGCGGTCGCGGCCGAGCCGGACGACGCCGGCGCGGCTGTGCGCCTGGCGGAGCAGGGCGAGGTCACCGGGCCGGTGCCGCTCACCCCGATCCAGCGTTCCTTCGTGTCGGTCGGCGACGCCCGCCGGGACTACCAGACGCAGTGCCTGGCGCTGGAGATCACCGCGGACCTGCCGGCCGAGACCATCGCCACCGCCGTCGACCACCTGGTACGGCACCACGACCAGCTCAGGACCCGATGGGCGGGCGACGGCGAGGTCTGGACCCAGACGGTGGAGCCGTACCGGCCGGAGGACCGGCTGGACCGGGTCACCGTGGACGATCCGAACGTCGGCGCCCTGCTGGACGCCTACGCGACAAGGGCGGCCGAGACGCTCGACCCGGTGGCGGGCCGGATGGTGCGAGCGGTCCTCCTGGAGCGCCGGGGCGCCAGGCCGGTGCTGCTGGTGGTCGTCCACCACCTCTGCGTGGACGCCGTCTCGTGGCGCATCCTGGCCGAGGACTTCGACGCGGTGTGCCGTCAGCTCCTCGACGGCCGGACCGAACCCGTGCTGCCCGCCAAGACGACCTCCTTCCGGACGTGGGCCGAGCGGCTGCACGAGCTGGCCCGATCGCCCGAACTGGCCGACGAGGCACGCCACTGGCGCTCCGCGATCCCCCGCGAGCTGCCGCCTCTGCCGCGTGACGGTGCGGTGCCGCCCGGTGGGAGCACCCACGGCGACACGGAGCACTTCGAGTCCGTGGTGTCCCACGACACCACGCGTGCCCTGATCGAGGAGGTGCCCGACGTCTACCGGACCCGGGTCAACGATGTGCTGATGACGGCGCTGGCACTGGCCTTCGGCACCTGGACCGGTTCGCCGCGGCTGTTGGTGGATCTGGAGGGCCACGGCAGGGAGCCGCTCTTCGACGACGTCGACCTCACCCGGACCGTCGGATGGTTCACCTCGGTCTTCCCGGTGTACCTGGACCTGGCCGACCCCGCCGACCTCGGCGGTTGCCTGACCACCGTGAAGGAGACCTTGCGCGCGGTCCCCCGCCGTGGCATCGGCTTCGGCCTGCTGCGGCACGTCCGCGCGGACGAACACCGCCTCGACGATCTGCCGCGGGCCGAAGTCCTGTTCAACTACCTCGGCCGGATCGACACGCCCTCCGGCGGGGACGCCCTGTTCCGGCAGGTGCCGAATCCGCTGCGGGCCCAGAACGCGCCGAGCCGGCCGCGTACCCACCTGATCGAAGCGTATGCCCGGATCCAGGACGGGCGCCTCGTCGTGCACTGGTCCCACGATCCCGCCGTCCACGACCGGAGCCGCGTCGAGAGCGTCGCCCGTGAATTCACCGCGGCGCTGGAACGGATCGTCGAGTTCTGCCGTCTGCCGGACAGCGGAGGGCGCACGGCGTCGGACTACCCGCTCGCCGGCCTGTCCACCGCGGATCTGAGGCGGCTGTTCGGTTCCTGCCGGGGCATCGAGGACATCTACCCGCTGTCCACCCTGCAGACGGGCATCCTGTTCCACACGCTCACCGCGGCCAACGCCGACGTCTACCTGACGCAGGTGAGCTGGGAGCTGGGCGACGTCGACGCTGAGGTGATGGCCCGGGCGTGGCAGGAGGTGGTCCGCAGGACCCCCCTGCTGCGTACCCGGTTCACCTGGAAGGCCGTGTTTCCGGCGCTTCAGGTCGTCGAGCGCGAGGTGCACCTCCCGGTCACGCGCCTGGACTGGTCGGACCGCGACCCCGCCCGGCAGCGGGAGGCGCTTGAGGACCTGCTCGACGACGGCAGGCGGAACACCTTCGATCTCGAACGGGCTCCGGTCGCCCGCGTGACGATGATCAGGACCGGTCCCGCGGACTGGCGTGTCCTGGTGGAGACCCACCACATCCTGCTCGACGGCTGGAGCATCACCATGCTCATCGGCGATGTGCTGGCGATGTATCAGGCACTGGCCGACGGCACGGAGTTGCGGCTGCCCGTCCGCCGTCCGTTCCGGGACTTCATCGCATGGCAGGGCGGACGCGAGGCGGGCGCGGACGAGCGGTACTGGCGCGGCTACCTCACGGGGTTCACCGAGCCGACGAGGCTGCCCGTCGAGCCGTCCGGCGCCACGGGGTACGGGGTGCACCGCCGGGAGCTGCCGGCGGAGCTGTCCGACGCGGTGCGGGACTGCGCGCGACGCCTGCGCGTCACCCCCAGCACGATCTTCCAGGCCGCGTGGGCCCTGATGCTCAGCCGGTACACGAACGCCACCGACGTGGTCTTCGGGGCCACCGTGTCGGGCCGTGCGGACTGGCCGGGGATGGAGGGGATGATCGGCCTGTTCATCAACACGCTCCCCGTCCGCGTCCGGCTGGGACGCGGTGACCGGCGCCTGGACGACTGGCTGCGGGAGGTGCAGTCGGACCGGACCCGGATGCCGTCCGAGCAGACCTCGCTGGCGGACATCACCGCGTGGAGCGAGATCCCGCCGCGGCAGCCGCTGTTCGACAGCATCGTGGTGGTCGGGAACTACCCGGTCGACGATCCGGTCCGGACGGCCTTGGGCGGCATGTCCGCGCGGCATCTGCGGGTGCGTGAGATGAACAACTACCCGCTCAGCCTGATCGTCAACGGTGAGACGCCGTACGAGTTCGAGATGCAGTACGACCGGAGCATGTACGGGCCGGCCATGATCGAGGGCATCGAGCGATGCGTCACCTCGGTGCTGCGCAGGATCGTCACCGGCACCGAGGCGACGCTCGCCGAACTGATCAGCGCGGTCGGTCACCACCCGCTGCCAGGTCACTGATCGCGGCCAGCGTCGCCGCCGCGATCGCGTCGGTGACCGAGACGACGGTCTCGTCCGGCTCGTCCGGTGTCCACAGCAGCGGAAGCTCGGTGCAGCCGAGGAGGGCGGTGAAACCGCGCCGGCGGTAGCGGCGGATGAGCTCGCCGAGCACGTTCACCTCTGCCGGACCGGTCCGGCCGCTCTTCACCGCGAGGATGAGCCGGTCCAGCGTCTCCTGCTCCGCGCTCGTCGGGTAGCGCAGTTCGACGTCGTCCGGCCACGAGGGTTCGTACAGGCCCTGCCGCCGCGTCGGCGACGTGCAGAACACCACGCACCGGGTGGCACCGCGGCGGGTCAGCTCCCGGGTGGTCGCCCGCAGCCCGTCGACGATGGTGGCGCCGGTCCGCTCCTGGACGTCCGCCCGGTAGGCGTGGGTCGTCGCCGAGGCGAGCGCCACCACCGTGCAGCCGAGCGACTGCAGGTCCCTGGTCGCCGCGACCAGTTGCGGGAGCGGCGACTCGACGCCGGGTAGCCCGCCGAGATGCCCGAGCCGGCTGGGGAACGGCCGGCTGAGCAGGACCGCGGAGTAATGGTCCTGGTCCGTCTTGGCCGCGGTCAGCCGGACGAACCGCTCGTACAGGTGAGCACCGGCCAGCGGGCCGAGGCCGCCGACGATCCCGGCGACCGGCACCGAACGGATGCTGATGTCGTGGCTCAAGCCCGGCAACGCTTCACTCCTTCTCCTGTGGCGGCGTCCGTGACTCGCCCGGCACCGCGTCGATGTCTCGCCACACCTTGAGGATCCCGAGGCTGGAGGCCGCCGCGGCGTAGACGCAGGCGAAGACGAGGAGGGTCCCGGTCAGGCCGGCCCGGGCGACGAGAGCGCCTCCGACGATCGGTCCCAGGGGAACCGTCGCGAAGGCGGCGGCGGAGATCGCGCCCAGCACCCGGGCACGCATGTTCTCCGGGATCCGGTGGTACTGCGCGGTGCGCAGGATGGGATTGATCATCCCGGAACAGAATCCGGTCGCCGCGACCGCCGCGAAGACCAACGGCAGGGCGGGTTCCGCGGCGAGCACGAGGCAGCGGGGCAGTCCGACCAATGTGAAGGCAACGGTGAAGAGGAGCCGGCGCGGCAGCCGTTGGGCCACCGCGCCGAAGGCGATGCCACCGGCGACTCCCGCCACCGCCGAGGTGCCGATGAGCAGGCCGACCGCTCCCGCACCCGAAAGGACCTGGTCGCCGTACACCGGGAGCACCACGCTGACGTACGCCACGTCGAGCATGTTCGTCGTGGCCAGGAGCAAGGCGACCGAGCGCAGCAGCCGGTCCCGCCACAGGAAGGCGAAACCCTGCAGCAGACCCGCGAGATAGGGTTCCTTCGCGGCGTCGCCCTCGGGCTTCGGCGCCTTGGACACGGCGACGAGCAACGCCGCCAGGACGAACGTTCCCGCGTCCACCAGCAGCACGTTGACCGGACCGATCAGCGCGATCAGGGCGCCGGCGAGCGGAGCACCGGCCATGCGTGCCCCGCGTTCGACCACTTCCAGCGCGCTGGACACCCGTTCGATGCTCATTCCGGACCGCTGCGCCAGGTCGGGCAGCAATGCCTCGCGTGCGGCGTTTCCCGGCACGTCGAAGGCGGCACCGAGGAAGACGAGGACGAGCAGCACCGGGAACGTCAGCACGTCCGCGAGGTGCAGGAGCGGGATCAGCGCCACCATCCCCCCGCCGAAGAGGTCGGCGATGACGCTCGCCCGGCGGTAGCCGATGCGGTCGACCACGATGCCGCCGAACGTCAGGGACAGCAGGATCGGCAGGAACGACGCCGCCGCCGCCAGGCCCGTCCGCGTGGCACTTCCCGTCGTGTCGAGCACGAACCACGGCACCGCGAGGTACGTCATCGAATTGCCGGCGAGGGAGATGCCGTGCGCGCTCAGCACCGCGAACAGCGGGTACTTGCCCGGTGCCGCCACACGTACGTCGGGCGCGCTGGGGGTCGTGTCCATCAAGTGTCCTTCGAGAACCTGGATATCGGCACGTGGGCGCCATGGTCGCCATCGAGCAGGGAGTCGATCAACCGGTCGATCATCCGAGCGATCGAATCCTTCCACTCCCCGTCGAACAGCGCGCTGTCGTACACGAGATGCAGATCGATGTCCGCGGGGCGCTGGGTGACGAACAGGGCGATCGGGTACCGCGACCAGGCGTCGGGCGGATCGACCGGAGTGATGGTGAGCCCGGGCACCCCGCCCCCGTCGTCGGGTGCTTCCTGCATGTTGAACAGCGCCTGGGCGAAGTGGACGTCCGAAGGGAACGCCGCCAGGCCCTCGCACACGCTCTCCAGTGGCGGCTCGGCGTGTGCGAGCCCGTCGAGCAGACCGGCCCGGACCCGCGTCAGCAGGGTGGACAGCGTCGGATCCGCCGTGACGTCGGCGCGGATCAGCAGGGTGTTCGCCACGAAGCCGATCATGTCCTTGCGCTCGGGACGAGCGCGGTTCGCGACCGGTGTCGCCACGTGGAAGGTCTCCCGCCCGAACGAGAGGGACAACGCGGCCTGGAACACGCTCATCAGCAGCATGGACGGCGTCGCACGGACGCGGGCCGCCAGCCGCAGCAGGCGCCGGGTCCGCTCCTCGCCCAGCGGGTTCGCATGGTGCCCGCGACGCTGGTACCGGTCCTCGGTGTACGGGTACCCGTCCGGCAGCTCGATCAGCGCGGTCGCACCGGCCAACTGGGCCCGCCAGTAGGCGATCTCGGAATCCCACGTCCCCACCTCGGCCTGCGCCCGCTGCCAGGTGGCGAAGTCCTGGTACTGGAGCGGCACGGGCGCCAGCGGCGACGGCAGCCCGGCCGAGAACGTCCGGTACAGCTCGGTCAGCTCCCGCAGGACGTTCCCCATGGAGTGCCCGTCGAACACGATGTGGTGCGCCACCAGGTGGAAGACGTGTTCCTGGCGGGAGAGGCGGATCAGACCCGTACGCCACAGCGGTCCGTTCGCGAGGTCGAAGCCGCGTCGCACCGCGGCGCGGACGCGGTCGGTCAGCGCACTCGGCGGCTCGGTGCCGAGATCGTCGACGGGCAGGACGACCGGTGCGGGCGGGTGCGTGCGGACCACCGGCTCGCCGTGCTGCTCGGGGAAGTCCGTGCGCAAGGACGCGTGGCGGCGGACGATCTCCGTCAGGGCGTCGGTGAGCGAGGCGACGTCCAGCTCGCCGTGCAGGCGGAACACGCCCGCCACGTTGTAGCAGGTGTTGCCGGGGGCGAGGTGGCGGTCGACGCGCCAGATGTGCTCCTGGGACGGCGAGAGCCGTGGACCCTTGTCCGGCGCCGGCACGATCACGGGTGCGGACGCGCGGTCGCCGGTCGTCCGCCGGACGAAGTCGGCCATGGCCGCCGGGGTCGGCGCCTCGAACACCGCCGCCAGGGGTATCTCGGTGTCCAGGACGTCGGAGATCCGGGCGGCCAGGCGCATGGCGAGCAGCGAGTGTCCGCCGAGGTCGAAGAAGTCGTCGTGGACTCCCACCACGGTCGCGTCCAGTGTCTCGGCCCAGACCGCGGTCAGGGCGTCTCCGAGCGGATCGCCCGCCGGGGTGGGCGCGCCGAGCAACGCGGACCGTTCCGCGGTCGGTTCGGGCAGTGCCCGACGGTCGATCTTGCCGGTCCGGTTGCGGGGCAGGGACTCCATCGGCACGAAGGCCGTGGGTATCGCGTGGTCCGGCAGCACTCCTGACAGGCTCGCCCGCAGTTCGCCGATGGCCGGCGGCGGGGCTTTGTCCGACCAGGCCACGTAGGCCACAAGTCCGGTGTCCCCGGCCCGGCACGCCGCTTCCCGGACCGCGGGCAGGGCGGACAGGGCGGCCTCGACCTCGTCGAGCTCCACGCGCAGTCCGCGGATCTTGACCTGGTTGTCCGTCCTGCCCAGGAATTCGAGGAACCCGTCCGCACCCACCCGTGCCGTGTCGCCGGTGCGGTACATCCGCTCACCCGCGCGCCCGAAGGGGTTCGGTACGAAGCGTTCCGCCGTCATGCCGGGGCGGTGCCAGTAGCCCTGTGTCAGCCCCGCTCCGCCGATGTACACCTCCCCGGGCCGACCGTCCGGGACCGGATTCAGCGACCGGTCGAGCAGCTGGACCGTCACACCGGTGATCGGCTGCCCGATCGGTACGTACGTGCCGGTCGGCGCCGAGGGCAGCTCGTACGCGGTGGCGGTCATGGTGCATTCGCTCGGCCCGTACATGTTGACGATCCTCGCGTTCACGAAGACCCGTCGCATCGCGGCGACATCCGCGGGGTGCAGCCTCTCACCGCTGACCAGGATCACCCGGACCGCCGGCACGGGGGCGTCCGATCGGTCCGCCTCCCGGACGAGTTCACGCACCACCGAGGGCACGACCGCGAGGACGGCCGTGACACCGGCGTCCACGATCACCCGCAACGCCTCGGCGGCGTCCCGGCCCCCGTTCGGCGTGATCACCGTGCGGGCGCCGACCGTGAGCGGGAAGAACATGTCGCGCAGCGAGGCGTCGAAGGAGACCGCGGCGAGCTGGACCACCCGGTCGTCCGCGTCTACGTACCGCTCACGGCACAGATGGTCGAAATAGTTCAGCACGCCGCCGTGCGTGCCCGCGATTCCCTTCGGCGTTCCGCTGGAACCCGACGTGAAGTAGACGTAGGCGAGGTCGTCCGGATGGAGCGACGGTGTGTCACCGAGGGCGGGGCCGTCCGGCGCGGACATCATGTCCGCGAGGTCGAGCCAGGTCGTCCCTTCGGGAAGCTCCGAGTGCCGGCGATCGGTCACTCCCAGACGCGGCGGATCGACGGCCAGCATGCGCCGCAGCCGGTCGGGTGGCTGGTCGGAGCCGAGAGGCACGACGGCTGCGCCCGTCTGCCACACCGCCAGTACCGTCGCGACGAGCCAGGGAGAACGGTCCAGGTGCACGGCGACGTACGTGCCGGGTCCGGCGCCGTGCCGCCGGAGGCGGCGCGTGATGCGGTCCGCGGTGTCACCGAGCCGTCGGTACGTCCACGTACCGCCGTCGTACTGGACGGCCGGTGCGGTGGGCGTGCGCGTCGCGCAAGCCTTGATCCGCGCGGGTATACCGCCGGTCCAGTCACCGGCGGAGTCGGCGCAGGGCCCTGTTCGCACAGTGTCTCCCCCCGTCAGGTACCTGTGGTGGCATCGGTGGACGTCGAGGCCTCGCGCAGCAGCTGCTGCGCCGTCGCGGTCGCCTTGCGCCACAGGGGCTCGTCCTCCGCGAGCACGGCGCAGAGCCCTCGGATGGTCGGCGCGTCGAGCACCTGGGTGACCGCCACCTCCACGCCGAGCACGGCCTGGATCGCGGCGATGAGCCGCAAGGCGCCCAGCGAGTTCCCGCCGGCGTCGAAGAAGTTCGTCTCGGTGCCGACGGCGGTCACGCCGAGAATCTCCTCCCACAGGCTCACCAGGACTTCCTCGACGGGCGACTCCGGCCCCCTGGTGCCGCTGTGGTGATCCGTCCGGCGTGCCGGTTCGGGGAGCGCGGCGCGGTCGACCTTGCCGCTGGCCGTGCGGGGCAGGGCGGCCAGGACGGACACCACATCCGGGACCATGTAGCGCGGCAGCGTCTCGTGGAGGAATTCCCGCAGGTGATCACCATCGGTCTCCGCCGACCTGACGGTCACGTAGGCGTAGAGGCGGCGGTCGCCCGCGGGGTCGGGCCGGGCGACGGCGACGGCGTCCTTCACGTCCGGATGCGCGCGCAGCGCGGACTCCACCTCGCCCAGTTCGACCCGGAAGCCCTGGATCTTGACCTGGAAGTCCTTGCGCCCGAGGAACTCGATGTTCCCGTCGGGCGCGTAGCGGCCGAGGTCCCCGGTTCGGTAGAGGGCTTCGCCGGTTCGGGGATGGGTGACGAAGCTCGCCGCCGTACGGTCCGGATCGCGCCAGTACCCGGCGCTCACTCCGGTGCCGCCGATGTGCAGCTCGCCCGCCTCGCCGACCGGGCAGGGCGTGCCGTCGGGGCGCAGGATGTGGAACGTCTGGTTGGCCATCGGTTTTCCGTACGGGATGCTGCGCCAGTCCGGTGCCACCTCGCCGATGGGATAGAGGATGGACCAGATGGACCCTTCGGTCGCGCCGCCGGCGCTCACCACGCGTGCGCCCGGGACCAGGGCCCGGATGCGGTCCGGCAGCGCCAGCGGCAGCCAGTCGCCGCTCAGCAGCGCCAGCCGCAGGGTGGACAGTGTCTCCGCGCCGTCGTCCCGGCTCCGGGCCAGTTCCGTCAGCATGTCCATCAACGCCGGCACCGAGTTCCAGATGGTCACGCCGTGCCTGCCGACAGTGTCCAGCCAGACCGCCGCGTCCGGTACCGCGGTGTGCGGCGGGAAGACGATGGTGGCCCCGGCGCCGAGCGTGCCGAAGATGTCGTAGACGGCCAGGTCGAAGGTGAAGGAGGACACCGCGATCACCCGGTCGCCGGGCCGGACCTCGAAGCGGGAGTTGATGTCGAGGAGGGTGTTCACCGCGCCGCGGTGGGTGATCATCACACCCTTCGGCTCACCGGTCGAACCGGAGGTGTAGATGATGTACGCCAGGTCGTCGGGCGCCGTGACGACGGGCGGCGCAGCCTGCGCCGCGTGCTGTTCGTCGACGCGTACGCGCTGGACGTTCTCCGGCCAGCGCACGTGTTCGTCCACGTCCGTGCGGGTGATGACGCAGCGCGCTTGCGAGTGCCGGAGCAGGTGCTCGATCCGGGTCTTCGGGAAATCCGGGTCGACGGGCACGAAGACGGCGCCCGCCCGCAGCGCGGCCAGCGCCGCGACCGCCTGCTCCCATCCCTTCCGCAGGACGATGGCGACGATGTCACCGGGTTCCACCCCGCGTGCGCCGAGTGTGTTCGCCAGGGCCTCGGCCCGGTCGCGGACCTCGCGGTACGTCAGCTCCCCGCCGGGGTGAACGATGGCGGGGAGCTCCGGGGCCCGGTCGGCCCACGAGAAGAAGAGTGTGTGGAGGGCCGCGTCGCCGTCAGGGAAGTCGACTCGTGTGCTGTTGGCGCGAGCGATCACATCGGAATCGGCGTCGATCGGCGATCCGTCCGGCTCTGCCATGGCTGCTCTCCGTTCTGATCACATCGGGTCCGCTGACGATGGGGCCGACCCGCGGGGATGAGCGCTCAGCGGCTTGTGGGGTGCCGCGGCCGCGGCCGCGAGAAGGGTCGTGTAGTGCTCGGCTAGTCGTTGCACGGTTCCGGGGTCGAACAGGTCGGCGGCGTAGGTGAGGGTCCCCGCGATCCGGCCGTCGTCGATGCGGACGCCGACGGAGAGGTCGTACTTGGCCGGCTCGGCGCCCACCCGCACGGGGCTCACCTTCAGACCCGGCAGCTCGGGCAGGCTCGGTCCGCCTTCCTCGGTGGAGAACATCACCTGGAAATAGGGGGTGCGGCCCCACTCCCGTCGGGGTGCGAGCCGCTCGACCAGCCGCTCGAAGGGGATGTCCTGGTGGGCGTACGCGTCCAGCGCCGTGTCCCGTGCCCGCCCGACCAGTTCCGTGAAATCGGGATCACCGGACAGGTCCATCCGCAGCACCAGCGTGTTGACGAAGAACCCGACCATCCGATCGGTCTCCGGCCGGCCGCGGCCCGCCACCGAAGTGCCCACCGCCACGTCGGTCGTCCCGCACCACCGTGACAGTACGTCGCACCATCCGGCCAGCAGCACCATGGACATCGTCGCCCCGCAGTCGCGGGCCACTGTGCGCAGACGGTCGGAAACGGTGTCCGGCACGGAGAACTCCACCACTCCGGCCCGGCCGGAATCCGTGCGCGGGCGGGGCCGGTCGGCCGGGATGCGCGCCGTCACCGATCCGGCCAGCTGCTTGCGCCAGTACGCCAGCTGCCGCTCGGCGGCCTCGCCGTCCAGCCAGTTCCGCTGCCAGTGGGCGAAGTCCGAGTAGCGCAAGGGAAGTTCGGGCAGGTCCGGCACCCCGCGGCCGGCCATGGCCCCGTACACCCGCGACAGCTCGTCCCACAGGATCTCCATCGACCAGGCGTCGACCGCCAGATGGTGGGCCGCGAAGACGAAGACGTACTCCTCGGCGCCGGTACGTATCAGGAGAGCCCGCGCCAGCGGTCCGGCCCGCAGGTCGAACACGTCGAGGGCACAGCTGTCGACCAGCGGCGAAGGGTCCGTGGCCGGCTGACCGGGTGCGACCGCGGTCAGATCGGCCACCTCGAGGCGGAAGGAGTCCGGTGGCAGGGTGATCAGGGCCGGGTTGTCGTCCCGGCCCTGGATGCGGGAGCGGAGCAGTTCGTGGCGGGTGACGAGGTACGTCAAGGAGTCGGCGAGGGCCTGCTCGTCGAGCGCTCCGGACAGCCGCAGCGCGACGTGACTGTTGTAGTCGCGGCGGTACGGGTCCATGTTGTAGAGGAACCACAGGCGCAGCTGGGAGGCGGAGAGCCCGGCGGGGACGTCGTCGGGGCGCCGGGAGATCCCGGGTTGTGCCTCCCGGCCGGCGCGCTTGACGGCGTCGACGAATCCGGCGAGCACCGGGAACTCGAAGAGCGTCTTCATCGCCAGCTCGATCCGGAGCAGCTGCCGGAGCCTCGACACCACCCTGGATGCCCGCAGGGAATGCCCGCCGAGGTCGAAGAAGTCGTCCTCGAGCCCGACCCGGTCGACCTCGAGTTCCCGTTCCCACACGCCCGCGACCAGTTTGCCGATGTCGTCGCGGGGCGGCACGTAGGTCCGCTCGGAACGGTTGCGCACGACGTCGGGAAGTGCCGCACGGTCCACCTTGCCGGTCGGTGTCAGCGGGAGCCGGTCCAGGGTCGCGAACACCGTCGGAACCATGTGATCGGGCAGCGTCACCCGCAGGTGGGCGCGGAGTTCCGACCACGGGACGTGCGCCTGCGGCTGCCACACCACGTAGCCGGCCAGTTCGGGGTCGCGTTCCTCTCCGCGCACTGCCGCCACCGCGTGGGCGACGGCCGGATGGGCGGACAGCGCGGCCTCGATCTCCCCCAGTTCGACCCGGTGTCCGTGCAGCTGGACCTGGTGGTCCTGTCTGCCGCCGTACAGCAGGGATCCGTCGGCCGACCAGGACGCGAGATCGCCGGTGCGGTAGACGCGTGAGCCGGGCGGTCCATAGGGGTCCGGCACGAACCGTTCGGCGGTGAGCGCCGGCCTGCTGACGTATCCCCGTGCCACGCCCGATCCGCCGATGACGAGTTCGCCCTGCACGCCCGTCGGCGCCAGCTGACCGTGCTCGTCCAGGATCCGTACGGTCGCCCCCCGGATCGGGCGGCCGATGGGCACCCGGTGGCCGGGGGCCCCGTCGCGCACCGTGTGCATGGTCGTGTAGACGGTGGCCTCGGCCGGGCCGTAGACGTTCCACAGTGTGTGCACCCGGGGGACCAGCCGTTCGGCGAGATCGCCGGGCAGCGTCGCACCGCCGGAGGAGATGCGCAGGTCGTCGGAGGTCCACTCGTCGGGGAGCAGCGACGAGGTCGCGGGCGAGGCGTGCGTGACCGTGACGTGGTACCGGTCGATCGCCGCCGCGAACAGTTCGCCGTCCGCGGCGGCCTCGCGGGGCAGGACGGCCACGCGCGCGCCGCAGGTCAACGGAGCCAGCAGTTCCACGATCACCACGTCGGACGCCTGGGACGCGATGGCGCCCATGGTGTCGCCAGGGGTCAGCTCCAGCCGGTCGCGGACGTCCAGCATCATGCCGGAGAGTCCACGGTGGGTGATCATCACGCCCTTGGGCTCGCCGGTCGAGCCGGAGGTGAAGGCGAGATACGCCAAGGTGTCGGGATCGGCGGGACCACGCGCCGCTGTCCGCGCGGCGGGCCGGCCGGTCCGCGTCGCCGCCGAGTCGAAGTCGATCACGGCCACCGAGGCGGGTGTCGCGTCGACCGGGAAGCCGTCACGGACCAGCACGGCCTCGGCCCCGGACAGCGTGATGACGCGTGCGATCCGGTCGACCGGATACGCCGGATCGATGAGGACGAACGCGCCACCGGCGGCCAGGACGGCGATCATCGAGACGACGACCGCCGGGGATCGCTCCATCAGGATGCCGACGACGGACTCCGGCCCGATCCCGTTGTCGCCCAGCACGTCCCGCACGGCGTCGACCTGACGCTCCAGCTCGCGGTACGTCAGTCGGCCGTCCTCCCCGACCACGGCCACCGACTCGCCTCGGCTGCGGGCCTGCGCCGCGATGACCTCATGCAGATACGGCAGTTCCTCGGCGGCTCGCGGACCCGTGCCGAGCCGGATCTGATGGTCGCGTTCGTCGGTGGGGAGCAGGCCGAGAGCGCTCAAGGGTGCGTCGGGTGCCGCGGCGGCGGCGGTGAGCAGCGTCGTGTAGTGCGCGGCCAGACGTTGTGCGGTCTCGCGGTCGAACAGGTCCGTGGAGTAGTTGACGCTGCCGACGATCCGGTCGCCGGCGACTCGTACGCCGACGCCGAGGTCGAACTTGGCCGTGTCGACGCCCAGCGGCACCGGGGTCACGGTCACGCCCGGCAGGCGCGGAGTGCCCGGCTCGCTGTCCTCCATGGAGAACATCACCTGGAAGAAGGGCGTACGACCCGGTTCGCGTCGAGGGAGCAGTCGTTCCACCAGCCGCTCGAACGGCACGTCCTGGTGCGCGTACGCGTCGGCGGCCACGTCGCGCACCCGCCCCACCAGTTCCCTGAAATCCGGATCGCCGGACAGATCGGCCCGCAGGACCAGTGTGTTGACGAAGAACCCGACCATCCGTTCGAGTTCGGCCCGGCCCCGGCCCGCGATCGGAGTGCCCACGGCCACGTCGGTCGTCCCGCACCACCGGGTCAGCACTCCGTACCAGGCGGCCAGCATCACCATGAACAAGGTGGCCCCGCAGTCCCGCGCGACACCGCGCAGCCGTTCGGCCACTTCTTCCGGCACGGCGAAGTCCACCACGCCGCCCCGGCCGGAGCCCACGACGGGGCGGGGCCGGTCCGCCGGGATCTCGGCCGTGACCAGGCCGGCCAGCCGCTCCCGCCAGTACGCCAGTTGCCGTTCCGCGACACCGCCGTCCAGCCACTCCCGTTGCCAGGAAGCGAAGTCCGCGTACTCCAGCGACACCTCGGGAAGGTCCGGGACCTCGTCACCGGCCGCCACGCGGTAGGCGTGGGACAACTCGTCCCACAGGACCTCCATGGACCGTCCGTCGACCACGATGTGATGGGCCACGAAGACGAAGACGAACTCCTCGGACCCGACCCGTGCCAACAGGGCGCGTACCAGCGGTCCGGTGCGCAGGTCGAAGACACCGAAGGCGGCGGCGTCGGTCAACCGCGACAGTTCCGCGGCGGCGTCCTCGTTCCCGACGAGGTCGTGGTATGCGAAGTCGAGCCAGGAGTCCGTGAGCGTGACCGGCTCCAGCCGGCCGTCCCGCTCGGTGAACGTGGTGCGGAGCACGGCGTGCCGCCGCACCACGTCGGTGACCGCGCGTTCCAGCGCCGGCGTGTCCACCGGACCGCGCAGGCGGAACGCGTGGTGCACGTTGTACGCGGAATGCTCGTCGAGCAACTGCTCGGTCAGCCACAGGCGTTCCTGGGCGTAGGAGGCCACCGGAGAGTCCGACGTCCGCCGCGGTACCGAGCCCTGCCCGGTGGCCATCCTGGCGTTGATCAGCCGCTTCAGCCTGGCCGAACGCTCCGGATCCGCACCTTCACCGGATCGTGTCGGGTCAGACACGTCTGCCTCCTCGGCACATCAGGTCCACCAGATGAGCTCGTCGTCCGGGGTCAGGCCCGTGAAGCAGGTCAGCAGCAGACGTCTGCCGCTGTCCGGGGTCGGTCCGCCGAGGACCGCGTGCACGAGATTGCCGTTGATGACACACAGATCGCCGGTCTCGGCGGGGACGACGAGGCTGGGGAAGCCGTCCAGCGCTTCGGGCGGATAGGGGAATCCGCTGTGGGTCAGCCCCATGCGGTCTCTGCTGGGGTCGTCGGGCTCGATGTTCCACAGCTTGATGTGTCCCGTGCCCGCGGGGACGTAGGGGTAGACGTTCACCGCCATCACCCGCCGCACGGTCTGGACCTCGAAACCCGCCTGGAGCGGATCGCCGAGCTGAGCCAGATCGTCGTGCGGCATCAGCAGATAGACGCCCGCCTTGTTCCAGCACACGGCCTTGGAGCCGCCGGCGGCACGGCCGTGCTGGGCGGCGGCGCGGACCCGCTTCACCCCGCCCTGTCCGGCGATCCGGTCGCGGAAGCCCGCCACCGGGTCGGTCGCGTTCCGGTAGAGACCGGCCACCGCGTCCGCGGTCCGCGCGGCCTCGGTCAGGTACTCGTCGGTGGTCGTCTCGATGTGCGAGGCGCCGACGATGTAGGCCTCCACGCCGTCCTCGCCGTCGCCGTACCGTGGCGTCCGCATGCCGGAAGCCCAGAAGTTGTCGGTGATCCGTGCGCAGTCCTCGGGATCGACGAAGTTCCGCACCCGGTAGGCGGCCAGTTCGCCGCGCAGCACGCCGAGCACGGCGTCGACGTCCACGTCGCGGACCGTCTCGTGCACCCGGAACCCGTCGTGCGGCAGGACACCGCCCGTGATCCGCGGCACCGTCGCGCGGTGGTCCACGGCCCCTCCCTTCTCCGTCGCGATCAACGTTTGCCGCCGGCACGGTCGTGGTGCAGCAGCGCCCGGCCGGTGTGGAGGAACCCGAGCATCGCGGGCACCGGGCTGACGATGCGCGTTCTGCCGTCGAGCCGGTCGCGGAACCTCGCCCGCACCGCCGGCAACTGCGACCAGTGGGAGTTCGGGCTCAGGTGGTGCTCCTGGTGATAGCCGTCGTTGAACGTCAGCCTGTTGTAGAGGCGGCTGTAGTGGCTCACCGAGTCCGCCGCCCGGTCACCGGGGTCCGCCCCGTAGTGCCGGTAGTAGTTCTGCACGTTGACCATCGTCAGCGCCAAGTAGAAGGCCGGCAGATAGGACAGCAGGGTCCATTGCCACGAGATGGCCGCGAACACGACGAGGGACAGGCAGTGCGCGGCCCGGTCGGCGCGAATCTGCAGCAGTTCCCTGCTGCGCCGGGGTTCGCGCCGGGAGGCGAGGGACAGCAGGTCTTCCTCGTGGTCACCGACCTTCCACAGCCGATGGACGTACGACACTTCCCGGCCTCGGCCCACCAGGCTGTCCAGCGAGCCCTTGAACGCATAGCGCAGGAGCGGGGCGTGTTCGCCGTTCTCTCCGTCGCGATACGTCGACGAGAGGTCTCTCGTCGTGCCGTCCTCCCCTACGGGATCGTTGTTGAAACGGTGGTGGTTGCGGACATGCGTGAGGTGGTACGCCTGCACCGACTGGCCGATGTTGACCGAGTTCAGCAGCGACACCGCGGCGTTCAACCGTGCCGACACGAACCACGGCACATGGGTGAACAAGTGGCTCACCACAATGATGTTGTAGGAGATCAGCACGGCCATGCCCGCCGTCGAGGCGATCCTCCACGGGATCGACGCCTCGTCCCAGGTGGCGGCCAGCCACAGCATGACGACCAGCTGTGCCACGCTGAAGCCCACCAACAACGCGTCCTTCGGCGTGCTCTTCCACACCCGCACGTGGCCCCCCTAGAAGTACGATCGCAGAGCACCCCGGCGGCGCACGTCCAGCGTGGCGCAGTGGAACGATCCGCCGAAGCTGTTGAAGTTGCGGAAATCGCACGGGATCGGCTTGAAGCCGTGTTTCTTCATCAGCGAGATCATCGGCTCGTCCTGGCGCTCGACGACCACCCGCTCCTCGTCCAGCATCAGGATGTTCATGTTGATCCATTTGCTGGTCATGTAGAGCGTGTGCGAATCCGGGATGACCGGCTTCGGCGCGGTGATGACGTCCCATCCCCTGAACAGGTCCGGCACCTGCCGGACGCGTTCCGGATTGATCAGCACCTTGCCGGGCGCCATGGGAACCAGGGTCGCGTCGATGTGCATCGGATGGGCGTCGTCGAATTCGAGGACGTGTATCCGGTAGTCGTCACCGAGGTGCCGGCTGAGCCATTCGATGCCGAACGCGTTGGTGACGTTGCTCAGCTGGGCGATGATGTCGCGCCCGCACCGGGTGAAGTCGGCCGCGTCGAAGGTCGGCTCGAACTCGGTCACGACCAGCCGCCGCGGCCCGTCCTCGCCCGGATCGACCCAGGTGGCGTCGAACTGCTCGTCCTTCAGTTCCGGCTTCGGCCCCGCGCTCCACTTCGCGCCGCCCCGGAAGTACTCCTTGAGCAGTGGCCGGTAGGCGAGGGTCTCGAAGTAGCGTGAACGCCACGCCGTCGGGCATTCGATGATCTCGTCGCCGACCACCAGCAGGACGTCGCGCGGCATGGCCGCGTACATGCCAGTGCTCGACCAGTCGAGCGTGCGGTACGGGACGTTCTGCGGAATGGGTTCCGGCCGCCGGACCGTCACCCCTTCGCTTTCCAGGATGTGGACGAACTCGTCCAGCTCCTTGTTCGCCGCCGCAACGGCCTCCGCCGGGAACGGCCTGCCCGCGTTGCGCCGGAAGGTGTCGTGCTGGTCGGTGGGCAGCACCGGTGGGAGTGCGGCGTGCCACGGCGGGAAGTGCGCCTCGTCGACGATCCCGACGATCACTTCTTCCAGTGGATCCCATTCCGTGTGGCTCCACACGGGACTGGTCGGCCCGGTCTTCGCGACCGAACCCGCCTCACCGGTCTCAGGTGCTTCGGCTGTCACGCTGTGCTCCCCCAACGGTGTTCGTCGTTCCGGTGGCCTTCCGGAGCGTGCGGTGCGGTGCGAAGGTCTGCCGGTCTCCGGACCACATCGAGCGGGAGGCCACGGCTTCCAGGCGCTTCAGGTCCGTGTCCGACAGCGACACGGCCGCCGCCTTGACGTTCTCGGCGACCCGGTGCCGGCTGCGGGTACCGGGAATCGGCACGACGTCATCGCCCTGGGCCAGCAGCCAGGCGAGCGCGAGCTGCGCGGGAGTGACGCCGGCCTCCACCGCGAGCTCACGCATCTGCGCGAGGGCGGCGCGGTTGCGCTCCAGGTGGTCACCCTGCAGACGCGGGTCCAGATGACGGTCGTCGCCGGCCGTCAGATCCGCTGTCGCCAGGTCGTTGCCGGTCAGGAAGCCCCGGCCGAGCGGGCTGTACGGTACGAGCCCGATGCCGAGTTCGCGGGCGGCCGGCACCACGTCGTCCTCCGGGTCGCGCCACCACAGGGACCACTCGTACTGCAGCGCGGTGATCGGATGAGTGGCAGCGGCGCTCTTGAGGTCCTCCGGCCCGATCTCCGAGACCCCGAGGTACCGCACCTTTCCCGCGCTGACCAGCTCGCCCATCGCACCGATGGTCTCCTCGATCGGCACATCGGGATCCACGCGGTGCAGGTAGTACAGGTCGATGTGCTCGACCCCCAACCGGGACAACGACGCCTCGCAGAACCGGGCGACGTCCTCCGGCCTCGCCGAGACCCGAGCCGGACCCTCCCGCACCTCCCGCAGGATGCCGAACTTCGTCGCCAGCACCACGTCGTCCCGCCGTCCGGCGATGGCCCGGCCGACCAGGCGTTCGTTGTCGCCGGCTCCATAGCTCATGGACGTGTCGATCAACGTCACGCCGAGATCGAGCGCGTGCCGGAGCGTGGCGATGGATTCGTCGTCGTCGGCCGGTCCGTAGTCCTGCGACATGCCCATGCACCCGAGGCCGACGGGGAAGACGGTGAGCCCCGATCCCCCGAGCGTACGTGCGGGTGCGGAGCCAGAGATGACGTCGTCCACATGACCTCCGTAGGTCGCTGCAGGTGGAAATCTCCACCTCGGTGATCGAGTTGGCGCGCTTTATGATCGTCCACCCGCATAGCCGAACGCGGACACGACCGCGATCGCCCGTACCTGCCAACAGTGCTGGTCAAGCTCATCACCGCGGCCGGTAAGCGGGCCGACTACGGGTGTCACCGCCCCCTTCGGCACCCGGCCGTCACACCCGTACCCGGCGTCACACCCGTACCCGGGCTTCCTCCGCCACCTCGGCGGCATACGCGTGCAGCAGGCTGTGCATGCCGTACCGCTGCGGCATGACCTCCGTGATCAGGTGCGCCCGGACGAGTTCGTCGAGCGAACGGCGCACGAGATCCTGGGAGTCGCCGACGGCCGCGGCCAGCGAGGGCAGGTCGGCGTCCATCGGTGAACGCGTTCCCAGCTCGACGAACAACCGCGCCGCTCCCGAGCTGAGATTCCGGTAGGACCAGGAGAACACCGTGCGCAGATCGGTCGACGCGTCGCCGTTGTACAGGGCGTCCAGGATGCGTCCGTCCGCCAGCTCATCGGCCAGGGCGGCCAGGGGACGCGTGGGGTTGACGGCGGCCTTGGCGCCGACGACGGCCAGCGCGAGCGGCAGCCAGGCGCACCGGGCGATGAGCTGGTCCGTCGCCTGCGGCTCCGCCGCCACCCGGTCGGCTCCCAGCCGCCCGCTGAGCAGTTCTCTCGCCTCGGTGGTGGTCAAAGGGTCGAGTTTCAGCGGATGAGCGGCTTCCGTGGCCACCAGCCCGAGCAGCAGATCACGGCTCGTCACCACGACATGGCATCCGGGAGTGCCGGGCAGGAGCGGACGGACCTGCTCGCAGTCACGGGCGTTGTCGAGCACCACGAGCACCCGCTTGCCCGCCAGCAGACTGCGGTACGCGCCGGCCCGGTCGGCGAGTGCGGTGGGAAGACGTTCGGGCCTGCCGCCGAGCGCCTCGATGAAGCCCGGCAGGACGTCACCCGCCGAGACCGGCTCCGGCTCCGGACCGAACCCGCCGAGGTTGGCGTACAGGTGCCCGTCGGGGAAGTGCTCCACGACACGCCGGGCCCAATGCACCGCGAGGGCGCTCTTGCCCACACCTGCCGTACCGGATAAGGCCACAGTGGTCGTCGCGGTCGGATGCCGGTCGTGGGCGAGGAGGGCGTCGAGCCGCGCGACGGCGTCCGCGCGGCCGACGAAACCACCCGCCGCGGTCGGCAACTGGGTCGGCACCGGCCGTGCGGTGACCACCAGCTGCCTGGGGGGTATCGAAGGCGCCTCGGGCGAGTGGCCCGCACCCGTCAGCTCGTTGCGCAGGATCGCCTGATGCAGGTCGCGCAGTTCGGGACCGGGGTCGAGACCCAGCTCACCGACCAGCCGGTCACGCAGTTCCATGAACACCCGCAGCGCAGCGGCCTGCTGTCCGCTGCCGGCCAGGGCGACCATCAGCCGGGCGTGCGCCGGCTCGTGCAACGGGTTGGCCTCGGTGAGGCGGTACAGCACCGGGAGCACCTCGTCGTGACGGTTCAGGGCGCCGGCCGTGGCCGCGTACTCGAGGATGGCCATCTCCTGATGTCTGTTCAGCGCCGCCACGGCGGACTGGACCTGCAGCATCGGCAGGTCCTCCAGCGTCTGGCCGCGCCACAGGCTGATCGCGTGCTGGTACACGGTGAACGCCTCCTCCAGCCGCCCGGCCTCCCGGTCACGGCGGGCGCGGGACACCAGACGTTCGAACGCGAGGTGGTCGAGCTGGCTGTGATCGACCGTGAGCATGTAGCCGCCGCCCGCCGAGACCAGCACCTCGTTGGTGCGCGCCGGCGACTGGGTGGACTGCAGCTTGCGCCGCAGCCGCGACACCTGGGACCGCACGAGCTCGCCCGCCTTCGACGGCGGCCGGTGCCCGTACACCTGGTCCACCAGCGACTCGATGCTGACCGGCACACGGGGGGAAAGGGCGAGCATGCCGAGCAGAACGCGTCGCGGTTCCGAACCGAAGGTCACCGGCGCCCCGTCGACCCGCACGGACAGGGTCCCCAGCACTCTGATGTGCAGATCCCGGGCGAGCAGCTGATGCTCCTGGCTGAGCCGGATCAGGTCACGCGCCTCCGAGGACGACAACCCCAGGGCGGACGCGAGACGGTACAAGGTGTTCGCCCGCGGCCGGCTGACCCGGTGCTGCTCGAGATCGCGCAGTCCGCCCAGGCTGATGTCGGCTTCCGAGGCGAGCTGCTGTTGCGTCAGACCGACGCGAAGGCGAAGCATCTGGATCCGCTGGCCGACCGACTCGGTGTTCAACAGGCTTCGTTCGACCATTCGCATGTGCCACAACCCTTCTTGGAGATGGGTGAAACAGAACGCGCTGTACAGCCGACGTGCGTTGTGGAGATGGGCGATCCTGGTGGCGATCCTCAGGCGTGCCTCGCCCCGGAGATCAGGAGTCTCTTCCTCGGGCACGGGGCGAAGTCCACTGCGCTGTTCCGGGCGAACAGCCGTTGTTCCAAGCAGGCCGCGAGGGCGGCGCCGAAGCCGAGACCGCCGGGACGTGCGACCCGCGGCCCCGCCGACTCACCGGCCCGCGGCGGACTGTCGGCCCGGGCAGGTGAGCAGCGCAGTGCCGAGGTGACGTTTGATGGCCCGTACGGCCCGGCCGGAGGACAAGCGCTCCGGCTCGCGGGGCGAGCGAGCCCGCCGGGCATCCGATGCCCGGGAGGAACATGACGGCAGACGTAACCGGTTTCCTACCGCCTCCTTCCGGCAGAAGGCGCACTCTTGCGTCGCTGCCCGTAGCCCAGGTCGACGTCGAGGATCACGGGCCGGAACCTGGGTACTGCCGGCCTGGCCGGCCGGCCTATGCCTGGCTCTCCGTGGGACGGCCGTCCAGCAGCAGGACGACGTGGGCCGCGCCCGCGGGGCCCAACGGCGCGAGAGGCGCGGGTCCGTGACGCCTTCGTTCTCTCAGTGGCAGCGGCCAACGACCACTGCCACGTTCATGAGTCTGCTCCCGCCGCCGCTGGAAGACCGGCTTCCTCCATCCGCCGCCCCCGGCGGAGGTCGCACCGACGAGCCGGGCCTCGCAGGCCTGCTCGAAGAAGGAGTAGTCGACGGTGATGACTGGCTTGCTGGCATTCTGCGGATCCAACAACCTGCCCCCTGTGCACCGCTGTCGCGCCGAAGACTGTGCCTGCTCGAACGGCACATGGTCACATCAGGCGAGTGTACTGAACTGGTGTCGGAATATGCGCGTTCCGGAAGGTGAGACTTCACCAGTCTCAGCTTTCCACCACAGCCTCTCCGCAACCTTCCGTCACATCGGACGAAGGTGCCGACCGCGTCGACCCGAAGTGGGGCGGGCAGGGGGTGGCGACGCGGACCTGCGTAGAACCGCCCGACCGGGGCAAACGGTCGACCTGGGATGTGGAGGATGCCATGACGATGACGGAGCAGCCGGCCGAGTCGGCGAGGGAGGACACCACCTGCTGCGGACACACGGGCAGGCGCGGCTCGCGACCCGGTGCCGAAGCACCGGAGACACCGCGTGAACGGGTCAACCGCCGCTGGAACGAGATACTTCAGGAGACCCGGGTCACCCAGACGGGCGTGCAGATTCTCTTCGGATTCCTGCTGAGCGTCGCCTTCACCCCGACGTTCAGGGAACTGGAGACGCTGGACCGCGGCATCTACGTGACCACCGTGGTGCTCGGCGCGGCGGCCACGGCCTCACTCATAGCGCCCGTCTCCATCCACCGCTTCCTGTCCGGTCAGCGGATGAAGGACGAGGTCGTGGAGGCCGCCGGCCGCCTGATGATGTGCGGCATGGTCCTCCTCGCCCTGACCATCGGCTGCACGCTTCTGCTGCTCCTCCGTTTCGTCGTCCCCGGTGTCCTCGCCGAAGTACTCGTCGGCACGGTCATGCTGTGGTTCGGCCTGTGCTGGTACGCCCTGCCGATGCGCCTGCGCCGCCGCGCCGCTCGGCGTTCCCGCGCCGACGACGCGTAGCGCGTACGCACCCCGCAACGCGCGTGAGGAGCACGGCGTAGCACTCTCGCAGGTCAACGGACCCTTCCGCGCGGTTTCAGCGGCGTCGCCGGCAGCTCGGGGGCCGGGAGAGGATCCCCGTCGTACCCCTTCACCTCACCGAATCTCGACCCTTCCGTCCAGTCCCGCCGCGCCTGCGCGATCTCCTCCTGCGTCCGCCCGATCCAGTTCCAGAACATGATCAGTTCCTCCTCGAACGGCTCGCCGCCCAGCAGCATCAGGCCTGCGTCGGACTCGGCGCGCAGAGGGAGTTCGGTGCGGCCGCAGCCGAGGTAGAGCATGGAGCCGGGGAGGACGGGGACGCCGTCGACGTGGGCCTCGCCGGACATGGAGAGGACCGCGTACTCGAAGTCCGGCTCCAGCGGCAGGCGTACGTCCGCGCCGCGGGTGAGGGTGAGGTCGGCGCCGACGATCGGGGTGTACGCGGTGCCGGGCGAGGTCGCGCCGTCGAGGTCGCCGAGGATCAGGGTGGCCGTCAGGCCGGGTGCCGTGACCACCGGAAGGTCCGCGTGGTGTTCGAAGTGCGGGTCGGTGTGGCGGTGGGCGTCCGGGAGGGCGACCCAGAGCTGGGCTCCGTGCAGGAAGCGGGCGTGTGAGCGGGGGCTCTCCTCGGAGTGGCTGATGGCGCGGCCGGAGGTCATCAGGCCCAGTTCACGCGGCCGGATCGTCTGCAGGCTACCGGTCGAGTCGCGGTGCAGGACCTCGCCCTGGTGCAGCCAGCTGACGGTCTGCAGCCCCATGTGCGGGTGGGGCGGCACCTGCATGCCGGGCTCGTCGGCGATGTCGTCGGGTCCGTAGTGATCGACGAAGCACCACGCGCCGACCATCCGGCGGCCCAGGTTGGGCAGCAGCCGGCGGACCTCGGTCGACTCGCCGAGCTGGACGTGGCGCGGGCTGAGGAGTTCGCGTACGGGCTCCGCCACCACGAAACCGCGGCCGCCGCAGACGGCGGGGACGGCTTCCCGATCGAGATTGCTCATGGCGGACAAACTAGTCCTGCGGGCGTCGTCCCGGCAGTCCCTTGCCCTCCCGTCAGCCCCTCGTCCGCGCCGGGGTGCCCGAGCATCCAGCCAGAAAATAGTAGCCATGGCCATAGTCGCCATGTACCGTATCCGTCATGAGTACGGCATCCGAGGGCCCCACGCCCGGTTTCCTGGTCTGGCGGCTGTCCATGAAGTGGCGTGTGGCGGTCGACCGCGCGGTGGCACCGCTGGGGCTGACACACGCTCAGTACTCGCTGGTGGCCTCGCTGCACGGCATGCAGCGCGCCGGTGAGCGCCCCAGTCAGCGCCGGCTGGCCGACCGCACCGGACTGGAACCGCTCTACGTCTCGAAGCTGGCGCGCGCCCTGGAGTCCGCCGGACTCATCGAACGCACCCGGGACCCGCGCGACCCGCGTGCCGTGCAGCTGGCGCTCACCGACGAAGGGCGGGACGTCACCCGCAAGGCGATCGACGTCGTCCAGGGGCTGCTGCGTCAGCTGCTGGAACCCCTCGGCGGCATCGACAGCGCACGCGCCCGGGACTTCACCCGCGATCTCACCACCCTGCTCGACGCACCGCTTGATCCATCCACCGACCACGACGAGAACAAGCAGGAGCAGTCATGACCACCACCGCGGCACCCCTTGCCGACAGCCGCTCCCTCGCCCTGGCGCACTACGCCGCCCGCGCGGTCCTGGAAACCGTCCTGGCCCGGCACGGCCTCGACTTCCAGGAGTCGGTGACGCTCCGGGCCGTCGCCGTCGCCGACGGCCCGGTCGACCGCGAGACCGTCGTCGGCTACGTCACCGGAAGCCTGAAGGCCGACCCGGCGGACGCCGAGCGCACCCTGGACGGGCTGGCCGGGAAGGAGCTGGTCGAGTCCGAGGGGTCCGCCGTGCGCGTCACGGAGGCCGGTCGCGCGCTGTACACCACGGTTTCCGCCGAGACCGGGGAGATCTCCGCCCGGGTCTACGCCGGCATCCCCACGGAGGACCTGGCCGCCGCCGGGCGGGTGCTCAGCCTGGTCACGGAGCGGGCGAACGCGGAACTGGCCCGGATGAAGTAGCCATGAAGCAGCAAATGAAGCAGCAAACGAAGTAGTGGAATGTTTAACCATCTGGCGTGGTTGTAGCGCGCGAAGGAGGTCACCAGTGGAGACCACGTACTACGACCACGGAACGCAGGCGGAGCGCTGGGAGCGCGCGCGGATGTTCTTCGACGCCAAGGACTACGCCGCCGCCGCGCGCGTCCTGGACGGGCTCGTCGAGGAGGAGCCGGAGCAGACCGCTCCGCGTCTGCTGCTGGCCCGCGCCTACTACCACTCGGCCCAGCTGCGCCGCGCCGAGGCCGAGCTGCGGGTCATCGTGGAGCGCGACCCTGTCGAGCACTACGCCCGGCTGATGCTGGGCCGCACCCTCCAGCGCCAGGGGCGTCAGGAGGAGGCCGAGCCGCATCTGCGGATCGCCTCCGCGCTGGCGGGTGACTTCGACCAGATCTGAGAGCAGATCTGAGCACTCCCGAGCACACGCGTACGGGCCCGGCTCCCCCCTGTGGAGCCGGGCCCGTCGTTCTCACTGGGGTCCCGCGGAAGCCCGCGGAAGTCCCGCGCGGCTACTTCCCCGCGTACGTCCGCCGTCCCCGCCGGTGCGCCACCCCAGGGCGATGTCCACGGCCAGGAACGCGGCCAGCGGGATGCCGAGGAGCGGGACGAAGTAGCCGGTGACGGCGACGACGGCCAGCAGCGGGACGAGGATCTGCGGGGGCACCTGCGCCCAGGCGCCGCGCGGGATGGGGCGGCCGAAGGCGGAGCCGCGGCCGCGCTGCCACCACATGCGGTAACCCCACAGGATCAGGACGGTCAGGGAGAGCGCGAGCAGCATCAGGGCGATCTGGTTGACCAGCCCGAACAGGGCGCCGGAGTGCAGGTCGATCCCCCAGCGGGTCAGCTTGGCCAGGACCGGATAGTCGGCGAAGCGCAGCACGTCCAGGACCTCCCCGGTGGCCGGGTCGATCGCCACGGAGTCCTGTTTCGTGGGCCAGCCGCGCTGCACCTGCTTGACGACGTACGCGGACGAGGCGTCGGCGGGCGGCTGGATCTCCACGGGGTCGGTCAGCCCCTTGGAGCGCGCCGCGGCCAGCACCTTGTCGAGCCCGACGCCGGCCCCGGTCGGGTCGGTGCCGGAGGAGGCCGCGCCGCCGTGCTCACCGTGGTCGCCGCCGGCCGCCGCCGAGACGGACGGGGTGGCGCCGCCGAGCGAGGTGCGCAGTTCGTCGATGTTGGCCCCGGCGTACGCCGACCAGGTCAGGCCGGTCGCGGAGAGGAAGACGAAGCCGGCCGCGGCCCAGGCGCCGACGGTGCCGTGCAGTCCGAGGGTGCGGCGGCGCCCGCTGGTGCCGCGCAGCTTGCGCTGGGCGCGGCGGCGGGAGAACCAGAGCGCCAGGCCGCCGGCCGCGATCACCCACAGCCAGCTCGCCGCCAGTTCGCTGTAGAGGCGGCCGGTCTCGCCGAGGTGCAGATCGCGGTGGAGTTCGTCGATCCAGGTGCGCAGCGGGAGCGCGCCGGTGGAGCCGTACTGTTCGAGCGCGCCCTCCGCCTTCGCGGTGTACGGGTCGACGAAGACGGCCAGCGTGTGGTCGGGGTCGACGCCGGGGACGTCGGAGAGCAGCACCCTGGTGGTGGCGTCGTCCTCCGGGGACGGCCGTACGGCGGTGACCGTGCCCTCGGGGTGGGCCTCGCGGGCGGCGGCGACCTGCTCGGAGATCGGCAGCTTGGTGTCGCCGACGGGGACGGTCAGCTCGTCGGCGTACACGATCTTCTCCGCCTGGAAGGACCCGGCGTACAGCAGGCCCGTGAGGGCGGCGACGAGCAGGAACGGGGCGACGAGCAGGCCTGCGTAGAAGTGCAGGCGCAGGATCAGCGGGCGCAGCGGCGCCCAGCCTCTGGACGGCGCGGCCGGCGGGGCCGACCGGGACGCCTCGTCCTTGGGGGGCGAGGGAGCGGTGGTCATCGGTGGTGTTCTCCGGGGGGTGGTGTTTCGGCCGTGGTGGTCCAGTAGTCGGTGGGTGACGGCCTCGAGTTCCCCGGCAGTCGAGTGACCTGGGTCACAGCGCCGGTGGGGCGTGGCATGCTGGCGGGATGTCTACTCCCGCTCATCGCCGGCCGCTTGCCGAGCAGGTCGAGGAGCTTCTGGCCACGGACGGCCCGTTGCCCATCGTCGCGGCCGGGGATCCGGTGCTGCGCCGGCCGGCCGAGCCGTTCGACGGACAGCTGGATCCCGCGCTGCTGGCCCGTTTCGTCGCGGCGCTGCGCCGCACCATGCACGCGGCGCCGGGTGTCGGGCTCGCCGCGCCGCAGGTCGGGGTGGCGCTGCGGATCGCGGTGGTCGAGGACCCGGCGCCGGTGCCGGAGGAGGTGCGGCGGGCGCGGGAGCGGACGCCGCAGCCGTTCCGGGTGCTGGTTAACCCCGGGTACGAGCCGGTCGGCGAGGCGCGGGCCGCGTTCTTCGAGGGCTGCCTGAGCGTGCCGGGCTGGCAGGCGGTGGTGGCGCGGCCCGCGCGGGTACGGCTGACGGGTTCCGACGAGCACGGCCGCGCGGTGGACGAGGAGTTCTCGGGCTGGCCCGCGCGGATCGTGCAGCACGAGACCGACCACCTCGACGGCGTGCTCTACGTCGACCGCGCCGAGCCGCGCTCCCTGGCTTCGAACCAGGCGGTGGCCGAGCGCTGGAACCAGCCGACGCCCGAGGAGGCCGCGCGGGCGCTGGGATTCGGCTTGCCGAAGTAAGTACCCGGTTGTACAAGCCAGATGACGGCGGCTCAGCTGTCCCGGTACGCCTCCAGCAGCCGCAGCCACACCTCGCTGACCGTCGGATACGACGGGACCGCGTGCCACAACCGGCTGACCGGGACCTGCCCGGCGACGGCGATCGTGGCCGAGTGGATCAGCTCGCCGACGCCGGGTCCGACGAAGGTGACCCCGCGCAGGATCTCGTCCTCCACGTCGACGACCATGCGGGCCCGGCCGCGGTAGCCGTCGGCGTACAGTCCGGCTCCGGCGACCGAGGAGAGGTCGACGTCGACCGCGCGGACGCGGTGTCCGGCCTGTTCCGCCTCGGCGAGCGAGAGCCCGACGGCGGCCGCCTCCGGGTCGGTGAAGACGACCTGGGGGACGGCGGCGTGGTCGGCGGTGGCGGCGTGCGCGCCCCACGCGTCGGATTCCAGCGGGGAGGCTCCCAAGGCGCGCGCGGCGATGGCGGCGCCCGCGATCCGGGCCTGGTACTTGCCCTGATGGGTGAGGAGCGCGCGGTGGTTGACGTCGCCGACGGCGTACAGCCAGTCCGTGCCGGTGACGCGCAGGCTGTCGTCGACCGGCAGCCAGGAGCCGGGCTCCAGGCCGACCGTGTCGAGGCCGAGATCGTCGGTGCGCGGGGCGCGGCCGGTGGCGAAAAGGATCTCGTCCGCCTCGATCCGGTCGCCGCCGTCGGTCACCGCCACCACGGTGCCGTTCTCGCGGCTCACCGACTCCACCGAGGTGCCGGTGCGGACGTCGGCGCCGGCCTCGGCCAGCGCCTCGGCGACCAGTTCCCCGGCGAACGGCTCCATGCGGGAGAGAAGGCCCTTGCCGCGTACGAGCATGGTCACCCGGGCGCCGAGGGCCTGCCAGGCGGTGGCCATCTCGGTGGCGACCACGCCGCCGCCCACCACGATCAGCCGTCCGGGAACGGCCTTCGCGCTGGTGGCCTCGCGGCTGGTCCAGGGCCGTACGTCGGCGAGCCCGGGGAGTCCGGGCAGCTGGGCGCGGCTGCCGGTGCAGACGGCTACGGCGTGCCGGGCGGTCAGGGTGTGCCGGGTGCCGTCGGGTCCGGCGACCGTCACCGTGCGGGGTCCGGCGAGCCGGCCGTGGCCGCGGTAGAGGTCGGCGCCGATGCCGTCCAGCCAGCCGACCTGACCATCGTCCTGCCAGTGGGAGGTGTAGTGGTCGCGGTGGGCGAGGACTGCGGGCGCGTCGAGGGGCCCCTGCACCAGCCGGCGCAGACCGGGGACGCGGCGGGCGTCCGCGCGGGCGATCACCGGCCGCAGCAGGGCCTTGCTGGGCATGCACGCCCAGTAGGAACACTCGCCGCCGACCAGCTCGCTCTCCACGACCGCGGTGGTGAGGCCGGCCGCGCGGGTGCGGTCGGCGACGTTCTCCCCCACGGGCCCGGCACCGAGGACCACGACGTCGTACGCGATGGAATCCGTTTCCGTCATGGGGTCAGTCTGGTGGCTGGTGTGCGGCGGGGCCACAGGGGTACGCGCGCGGATACGTGACTGTGCGCGCACGGAATACCTGTCTGTCCGGCGGTGTTGTGCGAACGGCTCGCCCCTGCACCAGGAACGCCCCCCATACCAGGAAGAGGGATACGCCATGAGCGGCACTGTGGAGCTGACCAAGGACAACTTCGACCAGACGGTCACGGACAACGAGTTCGTCCTGATCGACTTCTGGGCGGCCTGGTGCGGTCCGTGCCGGCAGTTCGCGCCGGTGTACGAGAAGGCGGCTCAGGAGAACCCGGACCTGGTGTTCGGCAAGGTGGACACCGAGGCGCAGCCGGAGCTGGCCGCGGCCTTCGGCATCCAGTCGATTCCCACGCTGATGATCGTCCGCGACCAGGTGGCCGTGTTCGCCCAGCCCGGCGCGCTGCCCGAGGCGGCCCTGGCGGATGTCATCGGGCAGGCCCGCAAGCTCGACATGGACGCGGTCCGCAAGGCGGTCGCCGAGCAGCAGGCCCGGTCGGAGCAGGACGGGCAGTGACGCCCCGGCCTGCGCCCGGCTCTTCTCAACCGATCCCGGTCCCGGTCCCGATCGCGTTCCGATATCGATGTGACGCCTGATCAGCTGGAGTCGCGGTGCACCACCGCGGCTCCCAGCACCTCCTGGCGTTCCAGTTCCGCACCCGGGTCGCGTACCGCGCGGTCGACCAGTTCCGCGAGGTCGCGGCCCGAGGGCAGTTCGATGTGGACGGTGCTGAGCCGGGGCCGCAGCAACCGCCCGATCATCAGGTCGTCGGCGCCGATCACGGCCGTGTCGTCCGGGAGCACGACACCCTCGTCCTGAAGCGCGCGCATGAGCAGCATGGCGTACTCGTCGTTGTACGCGAACACCCCGTCGAGGCCGAGGTCCCGCCAGCGTGCGGCGAGTCGGGCCGCGGCCTCCTCCTCGTAGGCGAGGGGCAGCTCGGTCACGGTCGCGTCGGTGCCGCGCACGGACTGGCGTACGCCGTCGAGCCGGGGCCGGGAGAAGACCTCCAGGCCGGGTTCCCCGGGGACGACGACCCCGATCCGGCGCCGGCCGCGCGCGTACAGATGGGCGCCGGCCGCCCGGCCGACCGCCGCGTGGTCCATGAGCAGGGCGTGGGCGCCCTCGACGGCCTCCGCCCCCAGCGTCGCCACGGCGCGGGCGCCGGAGCGCTTGAGCAGGTCCACGCCCTGGGGGCCCAGCTCGGAGCCCGGTACGAGGACGGCGACCGGCCGCAGCTCGGCCCAGGCGCGGGCGGCCTCGTCACCCGTCAGGCCGAGGCTGCCGTACTGCACGACCGTGTAGTCGAGGCGGCCGAGGGCCCACTGGAGTTCGTTGACGAACTGGCTGTAGAGCGGTCCGACCGGGAAGGTCGGTGCGGGCATCAGGACCATCCGGCTGTGCCCGGCGCGCAGGCTGCGCGCCGCCGCGTGCGGTACGTACCCGAGTTCCTTCGCGGCCTCGTGGACCCGGCGCCGGGTGGGCTCGCTGATCCGTACGGCGCTGGTGTTGTTCAGGACGTAGGAGACGGTCGCCCGGGAGACGCCGGCCAGCCGGGCCACATCGGCGCTCGTGGGAGCGGGGCGCCGCACGGGCGCGGGCGTTTTCGGTATCTGCACCATGACGACGGCATCTTGGCAGAAGCCCGGCGCGGTGGGAGCGGCACCCCCGTGGGTCCCCCGCGCACGCCCCGCTTCGTGCGTGCGTCAGTGGCCGTCGGTCGCGGCGGGCTCGACGCCCGTGACGCGGACGAGCAGGTCGGTCCAGCCGTCCTCCAGGCGCTTCAGGGGCATCCCGCACTGCTTGGTGAGGTGGTGGACCGCGACGGGGTCGAGATAGCCCATCAGCGTCAGCGCGAGCAGCTCGCAGTCCGCGTGGGGGACGATCTGCCGCAGCAGCATCTGGACGTGGCCGCGCAGCAGGCGCCGCGCGGGGGCGGTGAAGCGGCGGTCATGGGTGGGCTCGGCCGCGATCTGGAGTTCGAGTGCCTCGACCGAGCGGCGCAGCGTCGCGTGGCCGAACGCGTTCAGGCGGTCGATGGGCGGGGCGCCGGGGCCGAGCGGCGGGGGGCCGCTGAGGAAGGCGGCCTGGAACTTGCGCTCGGAGTGGTCGAGCAGCGCGGTCAGCAGTCCGACGCGGTCGCCGAAGCGCCGGAAGACGGTCCCCTTGCCCACCTGTGCGGCCGCGGCCACCGCCTCCATGGTGACGCCGGCCGCGCCGTGCTCCGCGATCAGCCGGCCCGCGGCCTCCAGCAGCCGGGCCCGGTTGCGCGCGGCGTCGGCCCGCAGGCAGGGGTCCTGCCCGGGACCGCCGAGCTCCAGCAACTCGGGCGCTGCGACGGGCTCCTGGGGCGGCGGGAAGGGCGGCAGGGAGGCGGACATGAAGACAGCGTAAAGCATCGGGAATGAAACTGGACCGCGGTCCGGTTAACTGCTACAAAATAAACGGACCCCGGTCCGGATGGACCCCGGCCCACCCGCCCAACCGCTTTTCACTGAGTCATCGGGAGTACCCCATGTCCGTTCGCATCCTCGCGCTCGTCGGCAGCCTCCGCGCCGGTTCGCACAACCGCCAGCTCGCCGAGGCGGCCGTGAAGCACGCTCCCGAGGGCACCGACGTCCAGATCTTCGAGGGCCTGGCCGAGATCCCGTTCTACAACGAGGACATCGACGTCGAGGGCTCGGTGCCGGCCGCCGCGGTGGCGCTGCGGGAGGCCGTGGCCGCCGCCGACGCGCTGCTGCTCGTCACCCCCGAGTACAACGGCACCATGCCGGCCGTGCTGAAGAACGCCATCGACTGGCTGTCCCGCCCGTACGGCGCCGGGGCGATCGTCGGCAAGGCCGTCGCCGTGGCCGGTACCGCGCTCGGCCAGTACGGCGGTGTCTGGGCGCACGACGACACCCGCAAGTCCGTGGGCGTCGCGGGCGGCACGGTACTGGAGGACGTCAAGCTCTCCATCCCCGGCTCCGCGCAGCGCTTCGCCGACACCCACCCGGCCGACGACGCCGAGGTCGCCGCGCAGCTCACCGAGGTCGTCGCCCGGCTGCACGGCCACACGACCGCCGCGGCCTGACGGCCCACGGCACCGCACCGAGGGGGCCGGCGCGTTCGCTCCGGCCCCCTCGGCCGTACCCGAAATCGTTGAAAATCGTTCAATCCGGGGACCTGTTCGCGCCATCTCTGCGAGGGTGGCCCAATGCAGACCCTCTACAGAAGACTGCTCACCCTGCTGCCCCGGCTCGGTCTGAAGGTGATCGACCTCGGCCCCGGGACCGCGGTGGTCTCCCGGCGCGGCGGGCGCACCCGGATCCCCCTGCGACCGGGGGCGGACCTGGTGGCCCGGGACAACGGCCAGTACGCGGTGACGGACGCCGGCAAGGACACCTGGGTCGTCACGCGGGACCGCTCCGCGCCGGCGGACCGGCAGGCCCGGAAGTGGACCGGCGTGCGGCTCGGCGACACCGGCGCACGGCTGCTGCTGGACCGGCGGGCGATGGCGGACGAGCGCCGGGTGCAACTGGCCGCCGCCGAGTACCTGTGCACCCAGCACGTGGCCGCGATGCTCGATCTGTACCGGGTGAACTGCGTCTTCGACATCGGCGCCAATGCCGGACAGTACGCCCGGCGACTGCGCAGGCTCGGCTACACCGGCCGGATCGTCTCCTTCGAACCCACCGCCGACGCCTTCGCCCGGCTGAAGGACGCCGCCCGTGACGACCCCGACTGGCACGTCCACCACTGCGGACTCGGCCGCGAGGACACGGTCAGCACCATCCACACCGGCTGGAACACCATGAACTCGCTGCTGCCGCCCAGCGACTACGGCCGCGACCGCTACCGCCGGTTCGCCACGACCCGCACCGAGCAGATCGAGATCCGGCGGCTGGACGGGGTGATGGAGAAGGCGCTCGACGGCATCGAGGAGCCGCGCCCTTATCTGAAGATGGACACCCAGGGCTACGACCTGGAGGTGTTCGCCGGCGCCGGGGAGCGCGTCGCGGACTTCGTGGGGCTCCAGTCGGAGGTCGCCGTGCTGCGGCTGTACGAGGGCAGCCCGCGGATGAGCGAGGCGATCGCCGTCTACGAGGCGGGCGGCTTCGAGGTGACCGGCATGTACCCGGTGACCCGGGAGGCGGCCACGGGCCGGGTGGTCGAGTTCGACTGCGTGATGATGCGCGCCCAGGCGGCCCCCGAACCGCCCGCTACCGGCTGACCCGGCCACCCTTCCCCTCCGCCTCCTGCCGCTTGGCCGCGCGCAGGCTGGTGACGGTGGTGATCGCGAGGACGAGCACGATGAAGCCGAGGGAGAAGGGGATGCCGATCTCGGGGACGTGGAACCCGGACTCGTGCAGGGCGTGCAGCACCAGCTTGACGCCGATGAAACCGAGGATGACCGACAGGCCGTACGTCAGGTGGACCAGCTTCTTCAGCAGGCCGCCGATGAGGAAGTACAGCTGCCGCAGACCCATCAGGGCGAAGGCGTTGGCGGTGAACACGATGTACGGGTCCTGCGTGAGACCGTAGATCGCCGGGATCGAGTCCAGGGCGAACAGCACGTCGGTGGAGCCGATGGCGAGCATCACGACCAGCATCGGCGTCATGACGCGCTTGCCGTCCTGCCGGATCCACAGCTTGGTGCCGTGGTACCGGTCGGCGACGCCGAAGCGCCGCTCGGCGAACTTGAGCAGTTTGTTCTCCTGGTACTCCTCCTCGTGCTCCTCCTTTCGGGCGTCCTGGATCAGCTTCCAGGCGGTCCAGATCAGGAAGGCGCCGAAGAGGTAGAACACCCACGAGAAGGCGGAGATGAGCGCGGCGCCCGCGGCGATGAAGCCGGCCCGCAGCACCAGCGCCATCAGTACGCCGACCATCAGCACCCGCTGCTGGTACTGCGGCGGCACCGCGAACTTCGCCATGATCAGGACGAAGACGAAGAGGTTGTCGACACTGAGCGCCTTCTCGGTGACGTAACCGGCGAAGAACTCCCCCGCCGGTTCCGCGCCGCCGAAGACCCCCAGCCCGATCCCGAAGGCACAGGCCAGCACGACCCACACCACCGTCCAGGTGCCGGCCTCCCGCAGCGACACCTCATGGGGCTTGCGACCGATGAAGAAGTCGACGGCGATGAGGACGCAGAGGGCCGCGACGGTCAGCAGCCAGACGGTGAGGGAGACGTTCACGGTGGCGCTCCTGGTGCTTGTGGGGCCTGTGTATGCGGCCTCACAGCATCGTCACAGAGGCCCCGTCCTCCCGCGAGAAGCGGGCCGCCCACTCAGAGGTGGCCCGCAGCCCGCCGAACGTGTAGAAGTGCACCTTCAGGTCGCCGTGGACCGCCGGGTCGTAGCCCTCGCCGAGGGCGCGCAGAAAGCGGTCGGGACCCGCCGTGCCCATCAGGTTGGTCAGGGAGAACCCGTACTTGCGGGCGATGGAGGCGCTGGTTCCGACACCGAAGCGGGTGGCGTACGACATCAGCCGCCGGACTCCGGCCGGGCCGGGCACCCCGACCCGGATCGGCAGGTCCACCCCGCGGGCGCGGGTCTCGGCCACCCAGGCGAGCACCGGGTCGGCGTCGAAGCCGAACTGGGTGATCACATGGCCGCCCAGCCGCCGTTCCGCGAGCGCGGCGTGCTTGTCGGTCAGGGCCGACCACAGCACGCCGTCGGCGATGGCGGGGTGGCCCTCCGGGTAGCCGCTGACGCCGACGTGGCGGACGCCGTAGCGCTCCAGCAGTCCGGTGCGGATCACGGAGAGCGCGTCCTCGTACGGGCCCTCCGGGCGGGCCGGGTCACCCCCGACGACGAACAGGTGTTCCCCGACGCCGTCGGCCAGCAGGGCCTCCAGGAACTCCTCGAGCGCCGCCCGGGAGGGGATACGGCGGGCCGACAGATGCGGGACGGGCAGGAAGCCGAGCCGCTTCACTGCGCGCGCGGCGTCCAGCCGCATCCGCAGGTCCTCGTTGCCGAGGAAGGTGACGTTGATCCGGGTGCCCCGCGGGATCAGGTGCCGGGCCTCCTCCAGATGCGGCACGTCCTTGCCGGTCATCTCCAGGGAGAAGTCCTCCAGCAGCGTGGTGCGCACGGCGCGGGCGGCGGTGGGGCCGGGGTTCATCGAGCTCCTTCGGCGTCGGGTACGACGGCTCGCCGCGCCGGGCGTCGCCTTGTGGGCGGTGCTCGGGCCGTGCGGCGCTCCAGGGTACGTCCCGCCCCGACCGCCACGGCGAGCCGGTGTCAGTGCCCCGCGCTACTCTGCGCCTGTCCGGTCATTCACCCCATACCGGGAGGATTCATGCCCTCGCGTCTCAACCCGTACATCAGCTTCGGCGGCGACGCCCGGCAGGCCATGGAGTTCTACAAGGAGGTGTTCGGCGGCGAGCTCAAACTCAACACCTACGGCGACTTCGGCCGCCCGGACACCCCGGAGGCCGACAAGATCATGCACGCCATGCTGGAGACCCCCAGCGGCTTCACCCTGATGGGCGCCGACGCCCCGCCCGGCACGGAGCACTCGACCGGCAACAACTTCGCGGTCAGCCTGAGCGGCGACGACGAGACCGAGCTGCGTGGCTACTGGGAGAAGCTGTCCGCCGACGGCACCGTGTCCGTGCCGATGGAGAAGCAGATGTGGGGCGACGTGTTCGGCATGTGCACGGACCGGTTCGGCGTCATGTGGATGGTCGACATCACCGGGCCGGCGGCGAACGGCTGACCCGGGCTCGCCGCGGGCGCCGGCCGGGGTTCGCCCTCGCGTGGGTGGCCTTCGCGTGCGGAGGACGTGAAAACCGCCCCGGTCGGGTCATCGATGGTTTGCGCCCGGCCGCGGACGCCTACCAGAACATTCATGACCTTCGGCGAACCACCCCGCCCGGCACGGACGTTCCCAGCGGGGCCGCCAGAGGTTACCGTTCGGTAGACAACGCGCTCCCGGAGGTGCCCCGCATGACGCACGCCCCTTCCGCAGGACTGGCCGAGACCGCCCGCGCCCTCGCCGCCGGCGAGGTTACCTCGCGGGCGCTCGTCACCGAGGCCCTGGCCCGGATCGAGGCGACCCAGGGCTCCCTCAACGCCTTCCGGATCGTCCGCGCCGAGGCGGCGCTCGCCGAGGCCGACGCGGCGGACCGAGAGCTGGCCGCCGGGGTACGCCGGCCGCTGCTCGGGGTGCCCGTGGCCGTCAAGGACGACATGGACGTGGCGGGCGAGCCGACCGCGTTCGGCTGCCAGGGCGTCTTCCCGCCGGCCGCCGAGGACGGCGAGGCGGTACGGCGGCTGCGCGCGGCCGGCGCCGTGATCGTCGGCAAGACCAACACCTGCGAGCTGGGACAGTGGCCGTTCACCGAGGGGCCCGCGTTCGGCGCCACCCGCAACCCGTGGCACCCCGACCACACGCCGGGCGGCTCCTCCGGCGGCAGCGCGGCCGCGGTCGCGGCGGGCCTGGTGCCGGCCGCGCTCGGCTCCGACGGGGCCGGCTCGGTCCGCATCCCCGCCTCCTGGACCCACCTGATCGGCATCAAACCGCAGCGCGGACGCATCTCGACCTGGCCGCGCGGCGAGTCCTTCCAGGGCATCACGGTCAACGGCACACTGGCCCGCACGGTCGCCGACGCGGCCCTGCTGCTGGACACGGCGAGCGGCAACCACGACCGGGATCCGCACCGGCCGCCGACGCTGAAGACGTTCGATGCGGCCGGCCGCGACCCCGGCCGGCTGCGTATCGCCCTGTCCCTGAAGCCGCCGTTCACCGCGCTGCCGGCCCGCCTGGACCCCGAGATCCGCGCCCGGGTCACCGAACTCGCCGAGCGGCTGGCCGGGCTGGGGCACGTCGTAGAGGAGGCCGACCCGCCCTACGGGCAGATCGGACTGACCTTCGTGCCCCGGGCCACCGCCGGGATCGCCGAATGGGCGCGCGACGCCCCCGACCCCGCGCTGCTCGACCCGCGCACCCGGGGCGCCGCCCGGCTGGGCCGGCTGCTCGGCGGGGCACCGCTGAAGGCGGCACGGCGGGCGGAGGCGGTCCTGCACCGCCGCATCGGCGGGTTCTTCACGTCGTACGACGTGGTCCTCGCGCCCACGACGGCCACTCCCCCGCCCCGGATCGGCGCCCTGCTCGGGCTCGGCCCGCTGGCCACCGACCGGGCGATGATCGCGGCGTGCCCGTACGCCTGGCCGTGGAACGTGCTGGGCTGGCCCGGCGTCAACGTGCCCGCCGGGTTCGTCGGCGGCCTGCCCGTCGGCGCGCAGCTGCTCGGCCCCGCGCACAGCGAACCTCTGCTGGTGTCGCTGGCCGCCCAGTTGGAGGCGGAGCTGCGCTGGCACGGGCAGCGGCCGCCGCTGGGGGAGCCGGCGAAGTCACCTGCGGCGTAAGGGTGTTCGCACCCGGTCACATCCGGTTCGCCGTCGCTTCGCACCCGTTCGCGACCCCCCTGCGCGCTCCCCGCTACCGTGACCCCGTGACCGCGCTGACCGACGACACTGCCCCCGGCCGCCAAGGCCCGTTCGCGACCACCGAGGCCGACCCGCGTGAGGTCGGCCGGGTGCGGACCGAGTACTCGCCCGCGTGCGACGGTGACCCCGATCCCGGGGAGATCGTGTGGACGTGGGTGCCGTTCGAGGAGAACGACGGGCGGGGCAAGGACCGTCCGGTGCTGGTGGTGGCCAGGGAGGCGGTGGGCACGTTCCTCGCCCTGCAGTTGTCCAGCAAGCGGCACGACGGCGACCGGGAGTGGGTGCCGATCGGGCACGGCCCGTGGGACCGGTCGGGGCGGGACTCGTGGGTGGACGTGGACCGGGTCCTGCGGCTCCACGAGCGGGGCATGCGGCGGGAGGCCTGCGCGCTGGACCGCATGCGGTTCGACCTGGTGCGGCACCGGCTGAGTGAGCGTTACGGCTGGAGCTGAGGCGAGGAAGCGGGTCTCACCGGGCAGGGTTGACCGTGCCCCGTCAGAGCGCTACTTTCCCCTCGCCGTAAGGAAACCTTCCTAACAGTCCACCACACGGCGAGAGCGCAAGACGCAAAGACGCGCGACGCGAGACGCGACACCCCCCACTGCCACCCCCCACCGCCCCCACCGGAGGACGTCATGCGCAGACCTCTGTCGACTCTCCTCGCCGGGACCGCCGTCGCCGGTCTCGGCCTGTTCCACAGCCCGGTCCAGGCACCCCCCGGCCACACGGCCCCCTCCGCCTCCCTCTCCGCATCCGCCTCCGCCTCCGCGAACACCCCCGCCGCGATCAACGGCCGGCTGAAGGTGTGCGGCGTCAAGCTCTGCAACCAGTACGGCAAACCCGTACAGCTGCGCGGCATGAGCAGTCACGGCCTGCAGTGGTACAGCCAGTGCCTGACCGACGGCTCCCTGGACGCGCTCGCCGGCGACTGGAACGCCGACGTGCTGCGCATCTCGCTCTACGTCCAGGAGGGCGGCTACGAGACGAACCCGCGCAAGTTCACCGACCGGGTGCACCAGCTCATCGAGATGGCCACGGCCCGCGGCATGTACGCCCTCGTCGACTGGCACCAGCTCACCCCGGGCGACCCGAACCACAACCTCCGGCGGGCCAAGACGTTCTTCACCGAGATCGCCCAGCGCCACCGCGGGAAGACCAACCTGCTGTACGACATCGCCAACGAGCCCAACGGGGTGAGCTGGTCACGGATCAAGTCCTACGCGGAGCAGCTCATCCCCGTGATCCGCGCGCAGGACCCGCACACGCCGATCCTCGTCGGCACCCACGGCTGGTCCTCCCTCGGCGTCTCGGACGGCCGCGACGAGACGGACGTCGTCGGCGATCCGGTCCGGGCGAGCAACATCATGTACACGTTCCACTTCTACGCCGCCTCGCACGGCCGGGAGTACCTGGACGCGCTCGACCGGGCCTCGGACCGGATCCCGGTCTTCGTCACCGAGTTCGGCACCCAGGAGGCCAGCGGCGACGGGCCGAACGACTTCAGCCGCACCCAGCAGTACCTCGATCTGATGGCCCGCAAGAAGATCAGCTGGGTCAACTGGAACTTCTCCGACGACCACCGCTCGGGAGCGGTGTTCGAGCCGGGCACCTGCGACGCCGGCGGCCCCTGGACGGGCACCGCCTCCCTGAAGCCGGCCGGGGCCTGGATCCGTGACCGGATCCGGACTCCCGACGCCTTCCCTACGGGCTGAGCCGGCGCTCCGGGAAGGTCCGTGCGAACGCCGCCCGGACCGCCGCGCCGGGCGTGCGGTCCAGCACTCCGAAGACCACGTGCTCGAAGACGCCCGCGAACCGGCCGCCGGGGCGCAGCAGGCCCTGGAAGGCGCCCGCCACCTGGGCCGGGTCGTTCTGGAAGACGCCGCAGCCCCACGCGCCGAGCACCAGGTGCCGGTGGCCGTGGAAGGCGGCCGTCTCCAGGACGCGTTCGGCGCGGGTGGCGAGGGTGCGGGGCAGTTCGACGGCGCGGTGCGGGGCGGTGCGGCGGACGACGCCCGCGTTGGGGGCGGCCGCCGTCAGGAAGCCGACCGTGAACGGCTCGTCGAGCAGCCCGCCCCGGTCGTCGCGGAAGACGGGGACGGCCGGGGTGTGGATGACGCGGTCCGTGTAGAACGGGTCGCGGTGGGCGCGGTGGTGGTCGTAGAACTCCGGGGCCCGCAGCAGGCAGGTGTACAGCGCCGAGGCGCGGCACAGGGCCTCCTCCTGGGCCTGGGCGCCGTTCAGGTAGCCGCCTCCCGGGTTGCGGGCCGAGGCGAAGTTCAGCACCGCCGTACCGGCGCCGAGGCGGCGGGCGGCCTCCAGGCTGCTCTCCCCGGTGACCTCCACCAGGGTGTCCGCCGCCGGCGCGGGCACCGTTGGCAGCGTCACCGGCTCCGGGCCATGCATCCGGGTTCCGGCCCGGGCCGCCTCGATGGCCTCCGCGAGGGGCACCGTGCGGCCGTCCGGCGCTCGGTAGGCCCCCGCGGCCACGATCTGTTCCGTCTCGCGTGCGATGCCGCGCAGGCGCGCGCTCACGGCGCCACCCCCGTAGCCGCCGTGGCCGCGCGCCGCGCGGCCTCCCCCGTCGTGCTCATGAACGAATCCTGAGCGATCCTGGTCGTGCGGTGCAACAGAGTTTCGCGGCCCCGCGCGGACCCGGCATGCCGTCCGGAAGGCCTCGATTTGCACCCTTGTCCGAACGGGCGAGAGGGTCTTGGGTGGGACGAGTGTGCCGGTCCGGAGCTCCCGGGCCCCGGGCCGGTGGCATGGAGGAACCTCAGAAGGGACCCCACATGTCCGATGCCGTGAGCGACTGTACGGATGCCCGCACCGCCGTCACCGAGGCCGAGGTGGAGGCGCTGGTGCGGGGCATCTGCTTCAAGACCGGACCACCCCGTTCCCTCGGCGTCGAGGTGGAATGGCTGGTCCACGAGCTGCGCGGGCCGCAGCTCCCCGTGACACCCGAACGACTCGAAGCGGCCTACGCCGCCCTGCGCGCCACGCCCCTGGCGTCCGCGCTCACCGTGGAACCCGGCGGCCAGCTGGAGCTGAGCTCGCCGCCCGCCGCCTCCCTGATGGAGTGTGTGCGCACCGTCTCCGCCGACCTGGACGCCGTCCGCGCGGTCCTGCGTGAGCGGAGCCTGGGTCTGGTCGGCGTCGGCCACGACCCATGGCACGCGCCGCGCCGGTTCCTGCGCCAGCCGCGCTACGACGCCATGGAGACCTGCCTCGACCGCACCGGCCCGGCCGGCCGAGCCATGATGTGCGCCTCGGCCTCGGTGCAGGTGTGTCTCGACGCCGGGTACGAGGAGCCCGGTCCGCTGGGGCATGTGCGGCGCTGGTGGCTGGCGCACCAGCTGGGCGCGGTCCTGGTGGCCGCGTTCGCCAACTCCCCGCTGGCGGGGCGTACGCCGACGGGCTGGGTGTCCACCCGGCAGCTGCGGTGGGCGCAGATCGGCGCGGGCCGGGCGGGCGCGCCGGTACTGGACGCCGATCCGCGCGGCGCCTGGACCCGGCGGGTGCTGGACGCGCCGGTGATGTGCGTGCGGCGGGACGGCGGCCCGTGGGAGGTGCCCGACGGGCTGACCTTCCGTGAGTGGACCCGGTCGCGGACACCGCGCCCGCCGACCTCCGACGACCTCGACTACCACATGACCACCCTGTTCCCGCCGGTCCGGCCGCGGGGCCACCTGGAGCTGCGGATGATCGACGCGCAGCCCGGCGACGACGGCTGGATCGTGCCGCTCGCCGTGGTCGCGGCGCTCTTCGACGATCCGGAGGCCACCGAGACCGCCTACCGCGCGGTGAAGCCGCTGGCCGAGCGTTCCCTCGGGCTGCCCGCGCCGCACAATCCGCTGTGGTTCGACGCGGCCCGCGACGGGCTCGCCGATCCGGAGCTGTGCGAGGTGGCCCGGGGCTGCTTCGCGGCGGCGCTGGACGCGCTGCCCCGGCTGGGTGCCACGACCGAGGTGACGGACGCCGTCGCCGTGTACCGCGACCGCTACGTCGTCCGCGGCCGCTGCCCCGCCGACGACCTGCTCGACCGGCTGCTCGGGGCGGACCGCCGCCCGCCGCACGGGAAGGACCTCAGTTCATGACCGAAACCGCTCCCGAAACCGCTGCCGAAGCCGCTGCCGGCACGTCTGCCGAGACCGCTCCCGGCATCGCTCCCGAGACCGTCCGGGACCTTGACGCCGAGTCCTTCCGCGCCCGCGCCCTGGCGTCGCTGACCACCGCCCGCGACCGCACCACGCTGCTCACCACGTGCGTCGACGAGCCCGATCTCACCGCCCAGCACTCGCCGCTGATGTCGCCGCTGGTGTGGGACCTGGCGCACATCGGCAACCAGGAGGAGCAGTGGCTGCTGCGGGCGGTCGCCGGGCAGGAGGCGATCCGGCCGGAGATCGACAGCCTGTACGACGCCTTCGAGCATCCGCGTGCGGAGCGGCCGTCGCTGCCGCTGCTGCCGCCCGCCGAGGCCCGCACGTACGCCGCCGACGTGCGCGGCCGGGTGCTGGACGTGCTGGAGGGCGCCGCCTTCCACGGCACCCGGCTCACCGAGGCGGGGTTCGCCTTCGGGATGATCGCGCAGCACGAACAGCAGCACGACGAGACCATGCTGATCACCCATCAGCTGCGGAAGGGGCCGCAGGCGCTGACCGCGCCGGACCCCGAGCCGGTCCCCTTGTTCACCGGACCGGCCGAAGTCCTCGTGCCGGGCGGCCCGTTCACCATGGGCACGTCCGCCGAGCCGTGGGCGCTGGACAACGAGCGCCCCGCGCACCGCCGTGACATACCGCCCTTCCACATCGACACCACGCCGGTGACGAACGCCGCCTACCAGGCGTTCATCGAGGACGGCGGGTACACCGAGCCCCGCTGGTGGACGGCCGAGGGCTGGGCGCACATCCGCCGCCACTCCATCACCGCCCCGCTGTTCTGGCGCCGGGACGGCGGGCAGTGGCTGCGGCGCCGGTTCGGCGTGACCGAGGTGGTGCCGCCGGACGAGCCGGTGCTGCACGTGTGCTGGTACGAGGCGGACGCGTACGCCCGCTGGGCCGGGCGGCGGCTGCCCACCGAGGCCGAGTGGGAGAAGGCGGCCCGCCACGACCCGGCGACCGGCCGCTCGAGGCGCTACCCGTGGGGCGACGCCGACCCCGGGCCCGAGCACGCCAATCTCGGCCAGCGGCACCTGCGGCCCGCCCCCGCCGGGAGCTACCCGGCCGGTGAGTCGCCGCTGGGCGTACGGCAGTTGATCGGCGACGTGTGGGAGTGGACGGCGAGCGACTTCCTGCCGTACCCGGGGTTCCAGGCGTTCCCGTACAAGGAGTACTCGGAGGTGTTCTTCGGCCCCGACCACAAGGTGCTGCGCGGCGGTTCCTTCGCGGTGGACCCGGTGGCCTGCCGGGGCACGTTCCGCAACTGGGACTATCCGATCCGGCGGCAGATCTTCGCCGGCTTCCGCACGGCCCGCTCGCAGGACGTCTGATGTGCCGTCATATCGCCTACGTGGGGCCGGAGCAGCCGCTGGGCGCGCTGCTGGCCGAGCCTCCGCACGCGCTGTACCGGCAGTCGTGGGCGCCCCGGCGGCAGCGGTACGGGACGGTCAACGCCGACGGGTTCGGGGTGGGCTGGTACGCCGACGAGGACCCGGTGCCGGCCCGTTACCGGCGTGCCGGGCCCATCTGGGCGGACCAGTCGTTCGCCGATCTGGCGCGGGTCGTCCGCACCCGGGCACTGCTCGCGGCCGTCCGGGACGCGACCCTCGCCGGCGCGGACGCCGAGGCCGCGGCGGCGCCGTACGCCTCGGGCCGGTGGCTGTTCAGCCACAACGGCGCGGTGAAGGGCTGGCCGGGATCGCTGGCCGCGCTGTCCCGGAGCCTGCCGCCCGAGGATCTGCTGTCCCTGGAGGCCCGCAACGACTCCGCGCTCGTCTGGGCGCTGGTCCTGGCCCGGCTGCGGGCCGGGGACGATCCGGGGCGGGCGCTCGCCGACACCGTGCCGGAGGTCGCCGCGGCGGCCCCCGGCTCCCGGCTCAACCTGCTGCTGAGCGACGGCGCCGCCGTCACCGCCACCACCTGGGGCGACACCCTCTGGTACCTGGTCCGTCCGGGTGGCGGCACGGTCGTGGCGTCCGAGCCCTACGACGACGACCCCCGCTGGACCGAGGTGCCGGACCGCACGCTGGTCACGGCGAGCCCCACCGAAGTGCGCCTCGCCCCGCTCAAGGAGCCGAGCCAGGCCCCCGCACCACCGAAGGAGCCCCATACGTGAGCCCGTTCCTCGTCACCCGCACCCTGCCCGAGGACGCGACGAGCGCGGCCCTGCGCGCGGACGTCCTGCACGGCCTCACCGGCAACCCCAAGACGCTGCCGCCGAAGTGGTTCTACGACGCCCGCGGCAGCGAGTTGTTCGAGCGCATCACCGAACTGACCGAGTACTACCCGACGCGCGCCGAGCGGGAGATCCTGATCGACCGCGCCGCCGGCATCGCCGCCGCGACCGGCGCCCGCACCCTGGTCGAACTGGGTTCCGGCTCCTCCGAGAAGACCCGGCATCTGATCGACGCGTTCCCCGGGCTGAAGGTCTACGTGCCGGTCGACGTCAGCGAGAGCGCGCTCACCCAGGCCGGGCAGGCGCTCGTCGCGGAGCGGCCCGGCCTCGCCGTGCACGCGCTGATCGCCGACTTCACCGCCCGGCTGGAGCTGCCGGACACGCCGGGGCCGCGGCTGGTGGCGTTCCTCGGCGGCACGATCGGCAATCTGCTGCCCGCCGAGCGGGCGGAGTTCCTGGCCTCGGTGCGGGCGCTGCTCTCGCCGGGCGACGCCCTGCTGCTGGGCACCGACCTGGTCAAGGACGAGGGGGTGCTGGTCCGGGCGTACGACGACGCGGCCGGGGTGACGGCCGCGTTCAACCGGAACGTGCTGTCCGTCGTCAACCGTGAGCTGGGCGCCGACTTCGAACCCGACGCCTTCGACCACGTGGCGTTGTGGGACGCCGAGCGGGAGTGGATCGAGATGCGGCTGCGGTCCCGCGACGCGCAGACCGTGAAGATCCCGGCGCTCGACCTCGCCGTGGAGTTCGCGGCGGGCGAGGAGCTGCGCACCGAGGTGTCGGCGAAGTTCCGCCAGGACGGCGTACGCGGTGAACTGGCCGCCGCCGGGCTGGAGCTGACGCACTGGTGGACCGACGGCGGGGGCCGCTTCGCGCTGTCGCTGAGCGTGGTGCCGTAGCCCGGGAGCCCGGCCGGCCCGGACCCGTGCCGGGACCGGGCCGGGAGGTCAGCCGGCGGGGGCCGTCAGCGCCTCGGTGATGCGGCGCGAGGCGCGGCGGGCCTCCGCCGCCGGGTCGGCGCCGGTGAGCACCTTCGTCATGTACTCCTTGATCGGGTTGTCGGCCTCGACCTTCGCCCAGTCGGGCGTGCTGGGCGTCGCCCGCCCCTGTGCCGCGCCGGCGACCATGGCGGCGACGCCCTCCCCGCCCGCCACCTTGTCGGCCAGGGTGGTCTTGTTGGGGACGTAGTTCATGGTGCGGGCCAGGTCGGTGTTCCACTCGGCGCCGGCCAGCGCCTCGACGACGGCGATCGCTCCGTCGCGCACGTCGGTGTTCTCCGGTACGACGAGATCGGAGCCGCCGGTGAAGACGGCGCCGGGCTTGTCGGCGGTCTTGCCGGGGACGGGGAAGAAGCCCAGTTTGCCCTCCAGGTCGGGGTTCTGCTGCACCACGGCCCGGGCGAGTCCCGGTACCGCGACGATCTGCGCCACCCGGCCCTTGGCGAACACCCCGGCCTGGGGCGGGTGTTCCTCGTCGGCGTCGACGGGGCCGTCGCCGAGGGCCTGGAGGCTCCGGTAGAAGTCCATGCCGCGCAGGGCGGCCGGGGTGTCCAGGCTGCCCCGCCAGCTGCCGCCGTTCTCCTCGGCGAGGTCGCCGCCCTCGTCCCAGACGAACCCGGCGAGGGTGTACCAGTCCTGTCCGGCGAGGTAGATGCCCTGGTCGCCGCCCGAGTCGAGTTTCGCGGTGATCTCCAGCCACTCCTCGCGGGTCTTCGGCGGGGCGGTGACACCGGCCTGCTCGAAGAGGTCCGTGCGGTAGATGACGACGCGGTTGGCGGCGTACCAGGGGATGCCGTACTGGGCGGACATCTGCTGGCCCGGCTCGGCGAGGCCGGGCAGCCAGTCGTCCATGCCCCAGTCCCGCATGGACTCCAGGGTCAGGTCGAGCAGTCCGCCGCCCTCGATGTACTGCGGGACCTGGGTGTTGCCGACCTCGATGACGTCGGGCGCGTCCGCGTCGTCCGAGTCCAGCGCGGCCTGCACCTTCTCGCCGATGCCGGTCCATTCCTGGATGCGGATGTCGAGGTCGAGGTCGCCGTGAGTGCGCTCGAACTGCTCGGTGAAGCGGTCCAGGAACTCCTGGGAGGCGCTGTCCTTCATCAGCCAGACGACGACGGTGCGCCGTTCGGGGGCGGCGTTGCCGGGCACCAGACCGCAGCCGGTGACGAGGGCGGCGGTCAGGGCGCAGGTGACGGCGAGCAGACGGCGACGTCTCACGAGGGGTCCTGTTCTGTCTGTGGACAGGGGTGCGGAAGCCCGACGTGGGGGGTGAGCGGAGAACTCGTACGGGTGTGCTCGGATTTTGGTATGGACCAATGCGGAGGTCAAGCGATTCCGGCCGACGGCTCGGCGCCGGCCCGACGCCTCGCGGTCCGACGCGGCTTGGGGCACGGTGGAGTGACGCGTGGCACAGCCGTCACGGCGGAGAGGAGCACCCCATGTCGAACCACACCTACCGGGTCACCGAGATCGTCGGCACCTCCCCCGAGGGCGTCGACCAGGCCGTCCGCAATGGCATCTCCCGCGCCTCCCAGACCCTGCGCTACCTGGACTGGTTCGAGGTGACCCAGGTGCGCGGCCAGATCGAGAACGGGCAGATCGCCCACTGGCAGGTGGGCCTGAAGGTGGGCTTCCGGCTGGAGGACGCGGACTGAGCCCGTCAGGTCCGCCCCTCGCGCTCCTGCGCGACCTTCAGGTCCGCCGACGGAGTGGCCCAGCACGCCCGTACGACGGTGAAGCCGGCCCGCTCGGCGTCCTCGCACACCAGTTCGTCGTCGTCCACGAGGACGTGGATCTCCCGGGTCCGGGCGAGCCGGCGCAGGATCGCCAGCTTGGTGTGCCGGGCGGGCCTGCGGTCGTCGTTGCGCCGCATGTAGACGCGCCCCTCGGGCAGCCCGTGCGCGGCCAGCCAGTCCAGCGTGTCGCGCCGGCACCGCTCGGGCCGCCCGGTCAGGTAGACCACCTCGCACTCCTCGGCACTCTCCCGCGCCAGCGCGATCCCCTCCGGGAGCGGCGGGTCCTGCGGCGCGGCCGCGAAGAACGCGTCCCAGTCCCGCGGCCTGCGCTCCAGGTACTTCTGCCGGTGCGCGGTGTCGGAGAGGGTGTTGTCCAGGTCGAACACGGCCAGCGGAGGCTTCGTGGTGTCGGTCACACCGCCCACCCTAGACGTGTGGCGGAGAGAGAAGTGTGCGGCGCCCGAGGTCAGTCTGGTTACGCGCTGCCCCCAGAAGGGCGACAGGCCCAGGGGCGGGCCTGCATGGAGTCGAACCACGAAGAACGCGTGACCGGCGCACCGGGCGCCTGGACTCACCGTAGATCGCCTCGTCGCGCACACGCCAACGAATTACGGCCGTGCGCGGCGGGAATGCCGGCCGGTCGCAGGCGTTGAACCCGGTGTGAGTTCCGTGATCGCCGCGACCCGATTCTCCGTGCTCGACCGTTCCCGCACCCGTGAGGGGCGCCCGGCCGGTGAGGCGCTGCGCGACACCGTGCGCTTCGCGCAGGACGTGGAGCGCCTCGGCTACCACCGCCTCTGGGTCTCGGAACACCACGGCGTGCCCGGCGTCGCCGGTTCCGCGCCGACCGTGCTGGCGGCCGCGGTGGCCGCCGCCACCCGCACGATCCGGGTGGGCACCGGCGGCGTGATGCTGCCGAACCACCAACCGCTGGTCGTGGCCGAGCAGTTCGGGGTGCTGGAGTCGCTGTTCCCGGGCCGGATCGACATGGGGCTGGGCCGTTCGGTCGGCTTCACCGACGGGGTGCGCAGGGCGCTGGGCCGGGACAAGGGCGACGCCGAGGACTTCGCGGCCCAGCTGGAGGAGCTGCTGGGCTGGTTCCGCGGCACCTCGCCGACGGGGGTGCGCGCCCGGCCGTCCGAGGGTCTGACCGTGCCGCCGTTCGTGCTGGCCATGGGTGAGGGCGCGACGATCGCGGCCCGCGCGGGCCTGCCGATGGTCATCGGCGATCTGCGCGACCGGGAGAAGATGCTGCGCGGCGTCGACCACTACCGCGAACACTTCCGCCCGTCCGCGTGGGCGAGCGAGCCGTACGTGGTGATCTCCGGCACGATCGCGGTCGCCGCGACGCCCGAGGAGGCCCGCCGGCTGCTGATCCCGGAGGCCTGGTCCATGGCGTACTCCCGTACCCACGGCACGTTCCCGCCACTGCCGCCCGCCGAGCGGGTGGAGGCGTCGGTGATGACCCCGAAGGAGCGGGGCCTGTACGAGTCGGGGCTCGCCGGGCAGCTCGCGGGCACCGAGGAAGAGGTCGCCCACGCGCTGGAGACGGTGCTGAAGGAGACGGGCGCGCAGGAGGTGCTGGTCACCACCAGTACGTACGACCGTGCGGCGCTGCTGGACTCCTACCGGCGGCTCGCGCGGATCGCCGGACTGTCCCCGGCGTAGAATCGCGGGGTTTGTCCCGCCTGCCCCCGGTTCGGAGTTCCCCCGCATGACCAGCCCGCACGACCCGAACGACCCATACGTCCGCGTCCGCGGTGCCCGCGAGCACAACCTGAAGGGCGTGGACGTCGACATCCCACGGGACGTGGTGGCGGTGTTCACGGGCGTGTCGGGGTCCGGGAAGTCGTCGCTGGCGTTCGGCACGATCTACGCCGAGGCGCAGCGCCGCTACTTCGAGTCGGTCGCCCCGTACGCCCGCCGGCTGATCCACCAGGTCGGCGCGCCGAAGGTCGGTGAGATCACGGGCCTGCCGCCGGCCGTGTCGCTGGAGCAGCGCCGCTCGGCGCCGACGTCCCGCTCCTCGGTCGGCACGGTCACCAACCTCTCCAACTCGCTGCGGATGCTGTTCTCCCGGGCGGGCGAGTACCCGCCGGGCGCCGAACGGCTCGACTCCGACGCGTTCTCCCCCAACACGGCCGCCGGGGCGTGCCCGCAGTGCCACGGACTGGGCCGGGTGCACCGTACGACGGAGGAGCTGCTGGTCCCCGACCCCTCGCTGTCGATCCGGGAGGGCGCGATCGCCGCCTGGCCGGGTGCCTGGCAGGGGAAGAACCTGCGGGACATCCTCGACACCCTCGGCCACGACGTGGACCGGCCGTGGCGCGAGCTGCCCGCCGAGCAGCGGGAGTGGATCCTGTTCACCGACGAGCAGCCGGTGGTCACGGTGCACCCGGTGCGGGACGCGGACCGCATCCAACGGCCGTACCAGGGGACGTACACGAGCGCCCGCCGGTACGTCATGAAGACCTTCGCCGACTCCAAGAGCCCCACGCTGCGGGCCAAGGCGGAGCGGTTCCTGACCAGTGCGCCCTGTCCCGGGTGCGGGGGCAGCCGTCTGCGGCCGGAGGCGCTGGCGGTGACGTTCGGCGGCCGCACCATCGCCGAGCTGGCCGCGCTGCCGCTGGGCGAGCTGGCGGACCTGCCGGAGGGCGGCTCTCAGACGGCGCGGGTGCTCACCGCCGACCTCAGGTCACGGATCGCGCCCGTCGTCGAACTGGGCCTCGGCTACCTGAGCCTGGACCGGGCCACCCCCACTCTCTCGGCGGGCGAACTCCAGCGGCTGCGGCTCGCCACCCAGCTGCGTTCGGGGCTGTTCGGCGTGGTCTACGTCCTCGACGAACCGTCCGCGGGACTGCACCCGGCGGACACGGAGGCCCTGCTCACGGTGCTGGAGCGGCTGAAGACGGCGGGCAACTCGGTGTTCGTGGTCGAGCACCACCTGGACGTGGTGCGGGACGCCGACTGGATCGTGGACGTGGGCCCGCGGGCGGGCGAGCACGGCGGGCGGGTGCTGTACAGCGGCCCGGTGGACGGGCTCGCGTCGGTCACCGGGTCGGCGACGGCCCGCTTCCTGTTCGACGGTTCCCCCGCCCCGGCCCGCCGGGTACGGGAGTCCCGCGGCGAGGTGCGGCTGGGCCCCGTCACCCGGCACAACCTGCGCGGGGTGACGGCAGCGTTCCCGCTGGGCGTGCTGACGGCCGTCACCGGGGTGTCCGGGTCCGGGAAGTCCACGCTGATCGGGGAGATCACCGAGGAGCTGCCGGGTGTGGGACGGCTGGTGTCGGTCGACCAGAAGCCGATCGGCCGCACCCCGCGCTCCAATCTGGCCACCTACACCGGACTGTTCGACGTGGTGCGCAAGGTGTTCGCGGCGACGGACGCGGCGCGCGAGCGGGGGTACGGCGTCGGGCGGTTCTCCTTCAACGTGGCCGGCGGGCGCTGCGCGACCTGCCAGGGCGAGGGGTTCGTCAGCGTCGAGCTGCTGTTCCTGCCGAGCACGTACGCGCCGTGCCCCGACTGCGGCGGGGCGCGCTACGACGCCGGGACGCTGGAGGTGACGTACCGGGGCCGGAACATCGCGGAAGTGCTGGACCTGACCGTCGAGTCGGCGGCGGAGTTCTTCGCCGACACCCCGGCCGCGGCCCGCAGCCTCGGCACCCTGCTCGACGTCGGGCTCGGCTATCTCCGGCTCGGTCAGCCCGCGACCGAGCTGTCCGGCGGGGAGGCGCAGCGCATCAAACTGGCGAGCGAGCTGCAGCGCGGCCGCCGCGGCCACACCCTGTACCTCCTCGACGAGCCGACGACCGGTCTGCACCCGGCCGACGTCGAGGTCCTGATGCGGCAGTTGCACGGCCTGGTGGACGCCGGGCACACCGTGATCGTCGTCGAGCACGACATGTCCGTCGTCGCGGGCGCGGACCGGGTGATCGACCTGGGTCCGGGCGGTGGGGCCGAGGGCGGCCAGATCGTGGCGGCGGGGTCTCCGGCGGAGGTGGCCGCGGCGAGCGGCAGCGCCACGGCGCCCTATCTGGCGAGGGCGCTGCGGACCGGGCGGTAGCCGGTCGCGGCAGCCGGTCTCCCCCGCAGGGGGGAGAGACCTCCCTCGCGTGCGTGATCCTCCCCGGTGGCGGGACGGCTGTACTGGAGCCGCAACGTTCCGTGAGAGGGGAGTCGGGGATGAGCACGTGGACCAGGCGGCGGCTGCTCGGTGCGACGGTGGCTTCGGCTGCGGGCCTCGCGGTGGCCGCTCCCGCGCACGCGGCGGTGGGGCGGCAGCGCCGTGCCGGCGACGACGGCCTCGTCGCCGCCCTGGGGGCCCTGCCCGGACTGAGGGTGATCGAGGAGCGGCCCGCCGCGGACCCCGGCTACCGCTTCCTCGTCCTCGCTCTGCGCCAGCCCGTCGACCACCGGAACCCCGCGGCCGGCACGTTCGAGCAGCGACTCACCCTGCTGCACACCGGCGCCGACCGGCCCACCGTGCTCTTCAGCACCGGATACGCGGCGATGTCGGCCCCGCGGCGCGCCGAACCGACGGTGCTGCTGGAGGCCAACCAGGTCCAGGTCGAGCACCGCTGGTTCGGCGCCTCCCGGCCGGACACGTCCGACTACTCCCGTCTGACCATCCGCCAGGCGGCGGACGACTACCATCGCGTGGTCCGGCTGCTGCGCGGCCTGTACCCCGGCGCGTGGATCTCCACCGGCAGCAGCAAGGGCGGCATGGCCGCCGTCTACCACCGCCGCTTCCACCCGCACGACGTGGCCGGCACGGTGGCCTGCTCCGCCCCGAACAACGTGGACGACCGCGACAACTCCGCCTACGTCCGCTTCCTGGAGCGGGTGGGCACCCGCGAGTCCCGCGACGCCCTGAAGGCCGTGCAGCGGGAGCTGCTGCTGCGCCGCGCGGACCTGGTCGCCCGGTACGCGGCGGAGACCGCCGCCGCCGGCACGGGCTTCGAGATCGCCGGCAGCGCCGAGAAGGCCTTCGAGGCCGCCGTGCTGCGGGTGCCGTTCATGTTCTGGCAGCGCTCCACGGCGGCCGACGCCGCCGCGATCCCCGCGCCGCACACGACCGCGGACGCCCTGTACACGTGGCTGGACGACATCGCCGGCCTGAACCTGTACGCCGACGCCGTCGCCCGGCAGTTCGTGCCGTACTTCTACCAACTGGGCACCCAGCTGGGCTACGTGTCCTCGCCCGTCGACCACTTGGACGGCCTGCTGCGCCACCCGGACGCGATGGCGCCCCGGACGTTCGTCCCCCGGGACGTCCCGATGCCCTTCGACCGGGCCGCCATGCCCGACGTCGACCGCTGGGTCCGCCGCCACGGCTCCCGCATGCTGTTCGTCAACGGCACCCAGGACCCGTCGGTCGCCGAGGCATTCCGCCCCGGGGGCCGCGACTCACACGTCCTGTGGGTGGCGGGCGGCAACCACGGCGTCGACCTCGCCGACCTGGCCCCGGCCGACCGTGCGCAGGCCGCGGCAGCGCTGCGGCGCTGGGCCGGCGTCAGGTCATAGCGGCCCGCCCCGGGGCGTCGGCACCGGCCAGGGCCCTGCGCGGTGGCGGGAGCGGTACGGCATGGGCGTGACCGCACGCGTCCGGCGGACCCGGCTGGGCCGCCCGGGCCAGGGAACGGCGGTCCGGGTGGCTGCCCGGCGCCAGCAGCGGCCGTACGTCGGCCTCGGCGACCAGCCCGCGCGCCGTCACCACCCGCCACACCGACGCCATCAGCGAGTCGTCGCCGACGAAGGCCGGCGTGGTGCTGGCGGTGCCGTCGGCGAGCCGGTAGCGGATGCGGACCGGCTGGACGGGGACGCGGGCGTCCAGCGCGGCCTGGAAGACGGCCCGCCGGAAGTCGCCCTGCGCGCGCCCGCACCAGGTGCTGCCCTCGGGGAACACGCCGACCGCCGCCCCGGCCCGCAGGGCCCCGGCGATCCGCGCCACCGTCCGGGGCAGCGCCCGCAGCCGGTCCCGCTCGATGAACAGGGCCCCGCCGCGCGCGGCCAGCGGCCCGGCGACCGGCCACCGCCGGATCTCGGTCTTGGCGAGCATCCGGGCCGGGCGGACGGCGGCGAGCAGCGGTATGTCCAGCCAGGAGATGTGGTTGGCGACCAGCAGCACCCCGCCGTCGGGCGGCGCGGCACCGGTGATCCGGACCCGCACCCCGGCCGCCCGGACGATCGCCCGGCACCACCGGCGTACCAGGTGGGCGGGGATCCGGGCGCCGAGCGGTGACAGCGCGATCCCGGCGAGCAGCAGGGCCGTGACCGCCGTCAGCCGCAGCACGGCCCGCGGTACCGACCCGGCGCGGCCCGCCGCCCGCACACAGGCCCCCGGGGTGCAGGGCGCGCTCGGCAGCCAGACGCTCATCAGGCCGGGACGAGCGAGAGGAAGTGCCGCAGATAGCGCGGGTTGACCCGGCGCATCGACAGCAGCACGTACAGGTCGGCGACGCCGAAGTCCGCGTCGTGCGCGGGCTCCCCGCACACCCAGGCGCCGAGCCGGACGTAGCCGCGCAGCAGCGGCGGCAGTTCGGTACGGCCGGCGGGGCGGGTCACGCCCTCGGCCGACCAGGGCAGCAGCGGACGTACGCGGTACTCCTCGGGGGCGAGGTTGCGCTCCCGCACCCGGTCCCAGGTGGCCGCCGCGAGGGCGCCGCCGTCGGCCAGCGGGATGGAGCAGCAGCCCGCCAGCCACTCGTGGCCGCGGTCGGTCATGTAGCGGGCGATGCCGGCCCAGATCAGGCCGATGACGGCGCCGTCGCGGTGGTCGGGGTGCACACAGGAGCGGCCGACCTCGACCAGGCCGGGCCGGATCGCGTCCAGCGGGGCGAGGTCGAACTCGCCCTCCGAGTACAGCCGGCCGGCCACCGCGGCCCGCTCGGGCGGCAGCAGCCGGTAGGTGCCGACGACCTGGTCGGTCAGGGTGTCGCGGACCAGCAGGTGGTCGCAGTAGGCGTCGAAGGCGTCGATGTCGTGACCCGGCTGCGGGCTGGTCAGCAGGGCGCCCATCTCCCCGGCGAAGACGTCGTGCCGCAGTCGCTGGGCGGCGCGCACGTCGTCCTCGTCGCGGGCGAGGGAGACGGTGTAGCGGGTGGGCGCCGCGGGCTGCGGGGGGCGGTCGAGGGTGGACACGCCGGTCATGGCTCACTCCTGGTACGGCCGGAAAAGGGGGACGGAGGCGGTACCCCCCGTTTCTTCCGATGCCGTCTGGCCGCCACATGACGGGTGACGGGAGCCGGGATGTGGGGTTGTTGAACGGAACGGGCCGGGCCGCCGTCGCCGGTGGACGGCGGCGGCCCGGACCCCCGTCACTTGGGTGGTGTGCAGCCCGCCAGCCAGGCGCGGGTCTCCGCGGCGTCGAGGACCCGTTCCAGGACGAGGTCTCCGGTCATGCCGGGGAAGTACCGTCCGGCGGGCCAGCTGCGCTCGTAGGGCGGCGGGTCGAGGACCAGCAGCCGTACGCCGTCGACCACGGGGATGTCGGAGGGCGTGCCCTCGTTCCACACCCACTCCCCGCCGGGCGTCACGAGGTTGAACGAACCGGTGGTCAGTACCTGGCCGGGCGCGTCCCGGCAGACGGCGGCCTCCTGCGCGGACGGGGCCCGGCCGGGCACGTGGCCGCCGCCGACGAGGACGTCCGCGAGCAGGGTGTGCAGCTGGAAGTTGTCGCCGATCCCGCTCATCCGCATCGCGTAGCCGGTGCCGGTCGGGCGGTGCAGCACGACCAGCGGCTCGTCGTCCAGGACGAGCAGGGCGTACGCCAGGCCCTTGACGTCGTACTCGGTGGTCTCCTGCACGGCCCGCAGCGCCCGCAGCAGCCGGGCGCGCAGGGAGCCGTGCAGCGCGGTCCGCACGCCGGGGTGGTTGAGCAGGGCGTGGCACGCCATCTCCCACTGGGGCAGCGACAGCCAGGCGAGGGCCGCCTCGGGTCCCACCCGGTCGAAGAGTGCCGGACCGGGCTCGCCGTCCCGCGGGTCGGGGTACTCCCCGCCGCCGGTCTCCTCCCAGCGCTCGCAGAACTCCCCGACGGCGGCCAGCGTCTCGGCCAGCTCCACGAACACGTACGGCGCGCAGGGCAGCGGGTCGGCGCCGCGCTCCACGCAGGCGCCGACGATCACGGCGACGATGCCGCGCGGTCCGGGCGGCACCTCGGGCAGCAGCGCGGCGAGCCGCGGGGCGGCCTGCGCGACCTCGTGCGGGCCCGCGTCCCCGAGGCTGCGGTGCATCTCCTGGAACGCGCGTTCCGCACCGTCCGGGTTCTGTCCGCGCACCGCGGTCTCGAAGGCCGTGACGGCGTCAACGAACCGTCCGCTCCCCTGACTTCCGAAGATCATGCGGTCAGACTATCGAGCCGGGAAACGCGAGACGGGGCCGGGGAGCACCACTCCCGGCCCCGCCCGTCCGCGCGTCACGGCGAACGTTCACGAAGGCGACGGCAGCCCTGGGGTGCTACCGCTTCACCTTGCGAGTGGCCCGCAGCCACTCCTTGTTCATGCTCGTGATGGACATCAGCGGAATGCCCTTGGGGCACGCGGTGGCGCACTCGCCGGTCAGCGTGCACCCGCCGAAGCCCTCCTCGTCCATCTGCGCCACCATGTCCAGCACCCGGGTCTCCCGCTCGGGCGCGCCCTGCGGCAGCACGTTCAGGTGGTTGATCTTCGCGGAGGTGAACAGCATCGCCGCCCCGTTCGGGCAGGCCGCCACGCACGCCCCGCAGCCGATGCACTCGGCGTGCTCGAAGGCGAAGTCGGCGTCCGGCTTGGGCACCGGCGTGGCGTGCGCCTCGGGCGCGGAGCCGGTCGGCGCGGTGATGTAGCCGCCGGCCTGGATGATCCGGTCGAAGGCCGAGCGGTCCACGACCAGATCCTTGACGACCGGGAAGGCGGACGCCCGCCACGGCTCGACGTCGATCGTGTCGCCGTCCTCGAAGGACCGCATGTGCAGCTGGCAGGTGGTGGTGCGCTCGGGTCCGTGTGCGTCACCGTTGATCACCAGCGAGCACGCTCCGCAGATGCCCTCGCGGCAGTCGTGGTCGAAGGCGACCGGGTCCTCGCCCTTGAGGATGAGTTCCTCGTTGAGGGTGTCGAGCATCTCCAGGAAGGACATGTCGGGTGAGATGCCGTCCACCTCGTACGTGGACATGGCGCCGTCGGCGTCGGCGTTCTTCTGCCGCCAGACGCGCAGGGTGAGCTTCATGCGTAGCTCCGCTGGGTGGGGTGGACGTACTCGAAGACCAGGTCTTCCTTGTGCAGGACGGGCGCCTCGCCGGTGCCGGTGAACTCCCAGGCGGCCGCGTAGGAGAACTCGTCGTCCTTGCGGGCGGCCTCGCCGTCGGGGGTCTGGGACTCCTCGCGGAAGTGGCCGCCGCAGGACTCGGCGCGGTGCAGCGCGTCGAGGCACATCAGCTCGGCGAGTTCCAGGTAGTCGACGATCCGGTTGGCCTTCTCCAGCGACTGGTTGAACTCCTCGCCGGTGCCGGGCACCTTGATCCGCCGCCAGAACTCCTCGCGGATCTGCGGGATGCGCTCCAGTGCCTTGCGCAGGCCTGCGTCGGTGCGGGCCATGCCGCAGAACTCCCACATGAGTTCGCCGACCTCGCGGTGGAAGGAGTCGGGGGTGCGGTCGCCGTCGACGGCCAGGAGCCGCTCCAGGCGGTCCCGGGTCTCCGTCAGCACCTCGCGCACCTCGGGGGTGTCGTCGGTCAGCGGCTCCTGGTGCGGGTTGCGGGCCAGGTAGTCGTTGAGGGTGGCCGGCAGCACGAAGTAGCCGTCGGCGAGGCCCTGCATCAGCGCGGAGGCGCCGAGCCGGTTGGCGCCGTGGTCGGAGAAGTTGGCCTCGCCGACCGCGAACAGGCCGGGGATGCTGGTCTGGAGGTCGTAGTCGACCCACAGGCCGCCCATCGTGTAGTGCACGGCGGGGTAGATCCGCATCGGCACCTCGTACGGATCCTCGTCGGTGATCCGCTGGTACATGTCGAAGAGGTTGCCGTACTTCGCCTCGACGGCCTTGCGGCCCATGCGCTTGATGGCGTCCGCGAAGTCGAGATAGACGCCCTGCCCGCCGGGGCCGACGCCGCGGCCCTCGTCGCAGACGTTCTTCGCGGCGCGGGAGGCGATGTCGCGCGGGACCAGGTTGCCGAAGGACGGGTAGATGCGCTCCAGGTAGTAGTCGCGCTCGTCCTCGGGGATCTGGTTCGCCGGGCGGGTGTCGCCCTTGGCCTTGGGCACCCAGATGCGGCCGTCGTTGCGCAGCGACTCGCTCATCAGCGTCAGCTTGGACTGGTGGTCGCCGGTGCGCGGGATGCAGGTGGGGTGGATCTGGGTGAAGCAGGGGTTGGCGAAGTAGGCGCCGCGCCGGTGCGCCCGCCAGATCGCGGTCGCGTTGGAGTTCATGGCGTTCGTCGACAGGTAGAAGACGTTGCCGTAGCCGCCGGAGGCGAGCACGACGGCGTCCGCGAAGTACGTGTCGATCTTCCCGGTGATCAGGTCGCGGGCGACGATGCCGCGGGCCCGCCCGTCGACGACGATCAGGTCGAGCATCTCGGTGCGGGCGTGCATCTCGATGTTGCCCGCGGCGATCTGCCGGCTGAGCGCCTGGTAGGCGCCGAGGAGGAGCTGCTGGCCCGTCTGGCCGCGGGCGTAGAAGGTGCGGGAGACCTGGACGCCGCCGAAGGAGCGGGTGTCGAGCAGGCCGCCGTACTCGCGGGCGAAGGGGACGCCCTGCGCCACGCACTGGTCGATGATCTCGACGGAGATCTGCGCCAGCCGGTGCACGTTGGACTCGCGGGCGCGGAAGTCGCCGCCCTTGACGGTGTCGTAGAACAGGCGGTGGATGGAGTCGCCGTCGTTGCGGTAGTTCTTCGCCGCGTTGATGCCGCCCTGCGCGGCGATCGAGTGGGCGCGGCGCGGGGAGTCCTGGTAGCAGAACTGGACGACGTGGTAGCCCTGTTCGGCGAGGGTGGCGCCGGCGGAGCCGCCGGCCAGGCCGGTGCCGACCACGATCACCGTGTGCTTGCGCCGGTTGGCGGGGTTGACCAGCTTGGCCTCGAAGCGGCGCTTGTCCCAGCGCTCGTTGACGGGCCCGGAGGGGGCCTTGGTGTCGACGACCGGCTCGCCGGTCTTGTAGTCCGCGTAGGTAGTCATGTCAGCTCACCACTCCGGTCATGACGCCCACGGGTACGGCGATGAAACCGGCCGTGAGCAGCAGCGCGAGGACGTTGGCGACGGTCTTGAGGGCGCGGTCGCGGGTGCGGCTGCCGACGCCCAGGGTCTGGGCCGCGCTCCAGAAGCCGTGCCGGATGTGCATGCCGACGGCGAGCATCGCGACGATGTAGATGGCGTTGCCGTACCAGGTGGAGAAGGTGTCGACGACGTTCTCGTAGGGGCGGCCCTCCTGGAAGCCGCCCGGGTGGACGTGGCCGGTGGTCAGGTCCAGCACGTGCCAGACGATGAACAGGCCCATGATGATCCCGCCCCAGCGCATGGTGCGCGTGGCGTAGGAGGCCCGCGGCTTCTTGTGCACGTACTTGCTGGGGCGCGCCTTGATGTCGCGACGGCTGAGCTGGTACGCGGAGACGGCGTGGGCGACGACCGCGACGAGCAGGACGATCCGGACCAGCCAGAGCGTCCACTCGTAGTGCATGAACGGTTCGCCGACCGTGCGCAGCCAATGCCCGTAGTGGTTGAACTCCTCCGGGCCGAAGAAGATCTTCAGATTGCCGATCACGTGGGCGACCAGGTACAGCAGCATGATCACGCCGCTGACGGCCATCACTGTCTTCTTGCCGACGGAGCTGTCCCACATCGTGCGCGCCATGGACGGCCGTCGGTCCGTCCGCGTTGCCAGAGCCATGGAACAGCACGCTAGGGGCGGGCACCCCCATCGGTCCAAGACATGGTCTGCCTGGTTTCGATAGGCCACGGCTATCGCGGGGCTCTATCATGCGAGCGTGCAGTTCCAGCAGCTCCAGTACTTCGTGGCCGTCGCCGAGACCCGGCACTTCACCCGGGCCGCCGATCTCGTGCACGTCGCCCAGCCCTCGCTGTCGCAGCAGATCAAGGCGCTGGAGCGGGAGCTCGGCGCCGATCTGTTCCTGCGGGCGCGCGGCAACATCACGCTGACCGACGCCGGGGAGGCACTGCTGCCACTGGCCCGGCGCATCCTCGCGGACGCGGACACCGCCCGGCACGAGGTGCAGGAGCTGGTGCAGCTGCGGCGCGGCCGGGTCCGGCTGGGCGCCACGCCGAGCCTGTGCACGGGCCTGCTGCCGGACGTGCTGCGCGCCTTCCACGACCGCTACCCCGGCATCCAGCTGCTGATCGAGGAGGGCGGCTCGCACGACCTCGTACGCCATCTCGCGCGCGGCGCCCTCGATCTGGCACTGGTCGTGCTGCCGCTGCCGACGCCGTCCCCGGCGCTGACCACGGTCGAGCTGCTGCGGGAGGACCTGGTCGTGGTGTCCTCACCCGAGGCACCGAAGCCCGGCGGCGGGCGGCGCGCCGTCGACATCGCCGACCTGGAGGGCGAACGCCTGGTGATGTTCCGGCACGGCTACGACCTGCGCGAACTGACCGTCGCCGCGTGCCGGTCCGCCGGGTTCGAGCCGGATTTCGCGGTGGAGGGCGGGGAGATGGACGCGGTGCTGGGCTTTGTGCGCGCCGGGCTGGGCGTCGCCGTCGTACCCCGGATGGTGGCGGCACGGTCCGGGCGCGGACTGCGGGTCACACCGCTGGCCCGGCCCGGACTGCATCGCACCATCGCGCTGGCGCACCGCAGTGACGTGGCGCCGCCTCGGGCCGCGCGGGAGCTGCAGCGGATGCTGCTGGAACGATAAGCCTCCCCCTGCGGGTGACGTCTGCGCCCCACCGGGCAATACACCTGTGGATCGTCGCTCGGCGGTGCCGAGTGGGGCGCGCCGAAAGGGACAAGGGGGAGCGGCCATGTCCAGGAGCCGGAAGATCACGGTCATCACGCTGTCCGTCGCCGGGGTCGCCTCGATCCCGCTGGTGTGGCTGCTCGACGGCCCGGACGCGGGTCAACTCGTCGGCGCCACACTCCAGTTCGCCGTCGCGGCCCTCGCGTTCTGCTGGGCCGTGCGGCCCGACGCGCCGCGGGGTGTCCGCGCCCGTCTCGAGGCCGTACGGGCGGGAGCGGCCCGCGCCGAGGACGGCGGAAAGGCCAATGCGGGGGTGCGCGTCCGCGGCCGCATGGCCCGGGGCATCGCGTCGGCACGGGCGCAGGACACCGGAAAGTCCACGGCCAAGGGACGGCGGAGCGAGGCCAACAGCGGCGTCGAGATCCGCTGACGTTCCGGGGACGGGGGCCTCTCATGACGACGAAGGACGAGTGCGGGCACGAGCCCGACGCGGACCCGCCCGGGCCGACGGCAAGCGCGTCTCACACCGGCGACAGCAACGCCTCGCGCGGTTCGGTCGCCAACTCGGGCACCATCCTGGGCGACGTCACCGTCCGCCATTGGACGGTCGCGATGGGCCGTCACCGGGCCCACGCGCCGCGCGTCCCGGCGAACTGGCCGTCACGGCGGGCAGTGATGATCAACGAGGTAGCCCAGCGCTGGGTCGATCCCCAGCTGAACGACGCCGGGCGACGGCTGACGCGTCTCATCGACCTGCCGTTGACGGTCTCGGTGCGCCGCGGGCCGCCGCAGGTCTCCTCCGACGGCGACGATCCGCTCTCGGTGTTCCGTGACTGCCAGGGACAGATGCTGATCCTGGGCGGACAGGGCTCCGGCAAGTCCACGCTGATGCTGCGTGTCATGCGGGCCCTGCTGGACGTCCACGACGACCCGGACTCAGTGGTTCCGGTGCCGGTCGCGGTGCCACCCGACCGGTCCGCCCCCGACGACCTGACGGCCTGGCTCGTGAACCGGGTGCGCACCTATTTCAACGGCGGCCCAGGCGGCGCGGTGGAAGCCGGCTGGCTGCTCGAGCTGGGCCTTGTGATGCCCTGTCTGGAGGGCCTGGACGCCGTTGCCGAGCGTCACCTCGCGAGCTGGGAAACGGCGATCCGCGGGTATCTGGACTCACACTCGGGGTTGCCCATGATGCTGGCGTGCCAGGAGTCCACCATGGCTGCCCTGCGCCTCGACGGTGCCCTCACCGGCACCGTGCGGATGCTCCCGCTGTCCGGCGGGGCGCTGGACGACGCCCTGGCGGGACTCGGCGACGAGGGGCGGCACATCGAGCGGCTGCTGGCCGACAACCCGAACGTGCGGGAGTGGTGCACCACACCGTTGATGCTGTCGGTGGTGGGTGCCGTGGACCTCTCACGCGCCTGGGACGAGCCACCGCTGTTCGCGGTGCGCAACTTCGCGTACGCGGCCGGAGGGCCCCTGTTGCAGTCGATGTGGGGAGCGACGGCACAGAGCGCCCAGGAGGTGCGCGAGCAGTACGCCGCCTTGCGGCGGTACGTGCAAGGTCTGCTGGAGAAGCCGGTGATGGCCGAACGGCGGCGCTCCGACACCGATCCGCCCGCCGCGGCGCAGGACGAATGGAGCCGTCGGCAACTGGAGCGCGGTCTGCGCGGCCTGGCGAGAGCTCTGCGCGAGGCACGGCAGGACTACTTCGACACGGTCGGCCTGCTGGCCGCCTCCGACCCGGCCGAGGCCCGCCGGCTGGGCATGCGGGACCACGCCCCCCGGATCCGGCAGGACCTGCTCTTCACCCTGGCCATGACGGCCCTCGTCCTGCTCACGAAGAGCTACTCCCTGGCCCCGCACGTCCTGGTGTACTTCGGCTGGCTCGCGTTCATGCTCTGGTACACGCATGTCTACGGCGGCCTGCTGGAGGCACCCGCACTGCGCTGGGTCGGGCGGTGGACGCACGTCCTGCCGGGGCGGCCAGGATGGCCCCTGGCCATGGGCGCGCTGAGCTGGGTCGCGGCGTTCTGCTACGCCTCCTGGACCGGCCTCCCCGTCGGCACGGCCGCGGTGATCGGGGCCGTCATGGCGGGCGCGGTGATCGTGACGGGGTGCGGGGCGGGCCTGGTGAAGTTCCGGGTGGACGGCACCGTGCCCCCGCCGCGGCGCGGTCTCCCCCGGGTCGCGACCCGGGCCGTCGTGACCGGCGTGCTGCTCGGCCCCGTCCTCGCGACGGCGGCGTGGTGGTGCGGGGCCCTGGCGGACGTGCGTGAGTTCTCTCCCAGCCGGTGGGCCGCGGACGCGGGCATGGCCGCCTTCTGCGTCTGGACGGTTGCGGGCGGGTTCGCGCTCATGCGGCACGGTCTCGACCGGGTGCAGCTGGCGTGGCAGTACCACGTGCCGTGGCGGCTGTCCGCGTTCCTGTCCACCGCGGCCCGGCGCGGCTTCCTGGTGGCGACCGGCAGCGGCTACCGGTTCCCCCATACGACGATCCGGGCCGCGGTCGAGACCGCCCTGTCCGACCCGCCGGCCGCCGACCACTCGCCGTGGGCCGCGCGGGGCGACACGGCGGAGGACGTCTTCGACACGGTGCTCGACGAGAAGCTGGCCCGGTACGAGACCCGCCGGCGGGTGGCCGCCCACCCGCACCTGGAACCGGACGGCTTGCGCGCCCGCCTCACGGAGCGGCGACCCGCCCTGCTCCGGGACGTCTCCGCGCTGGAGGGGGACTACCGCGAGTTGCTCGCCGACGCGCGGCGCGCGGAAGACGACGAAGTCGCGCTCGGCTTCCGCCTTCCGCTGGTGCTGGTGTGGCTGCTGATCGGCACCAGCCCGCTGTGGCCGCTGTTCTTCCCGGGCGGCGAGCGCGTCGGCGCCCTCGCGGTGAGCGTCGCCGCCGGTGCCACCCTCTTCCTGCTCGCCGTTCCGGCCTGGGTCGTGAGCCGCCCGGGCGAGGAGGGCTGCTCCCTCACGGTCGCCCTCGCCGGGCCCTACCTGCTCGCGGTGATGTGGTTCCTGGTGAGCGCCGTGTCCTCCGTGCTGAACCACTTCCTCGGCAGGCAGGAACTCGGGGAGATCAGCCCCTGGCGGGTGGTCGCCGTCATGCCGGGCTGTCTGGTGGTGACGGCGCTGGTCGCCGTGCTCGGATGGCTCGTGGGACGCCTCCTCGACCGGCTGCGCCTCGGCGCCACCGCGTCCCGGGACGAGGTGACCGCCGCGTTCGACGCTTGGCGCACCGCCCTGGAACACCGCGTCGGCGAGGAGGTGGACGCCCTCGTCGGCGGCGGGCCCGGCTGAACCGACGAACCCGGCGCGCCGGGCCGCTCACCCCGCCGCGTCCGCCAGCGCCAGCTCGTGGAGGCGCTCCGGGGGGCCGGGGCGAGCGTAGTACCAGCCCTGGGCCGTGTCACAGCCGAGTATGCGGAGCTGGTCGGCCTGGGCGCCCGTCTCCACACCCTCGACCGTGACCGCGAGGTCCAGGCTGTGGGCGAGGGAAACGATCCCCTCGACGATCTTCAGGTCGACGGGGTCGGCGGGGAACTGCTGCATGCCCTGGGTGAACGAGCGGTCCAGCTTGAGGATGCTCACCGGCAGTCGGCGCAGGTTGGCGAGATTGGAGTAGCCGGTGCCGAAGTCGTCCAGGGCGATGTCCACGCCCATCTCGGCGAGCCGGCGCAGCGGCTTGAGGAGATCGTCGTCGGCGCCGATCAGGGCGGACTCGGTGACCTCCAGGCACAGCGCGTCGGGGTCGACGCCCGCCGCCTCCAGGATGTCGACGGTGTCCTGGACCAGGCCGGGATGGGTGAGCTGGCAGGGCGAGAGGTTGACGTTGATGCGCAGGGGCGCCGTCGAGGTGGCGGCGTAGCGTTCGCGCCACTCCTTGGCCTGCCGTACCGACTGCTCCAGCACCCAGCGGCCGAGCGGGACGATCAGGCCGGTGTGCTCGGCGAGCGGGATGAACCTGTCGGGGCCGAGCACGCCGTGCTGCGGGTGCAGCCAGCGCACCAGCGCCTCGGCGCCGCGCACGCTGCCGTCGCCGAGGTGGACCAGCGGCTGGTACTCGATGAAGAACTCGCCGCGCTCCAGCGCGGTGGGCAGCGCGGTGGTGAGGCCGTGCCGGGTGATGGCGCGGGCGTCGGCCTCGGCGTCGGCCAGCTCGGAGCGGTTGCCGCCCGCCGACTTCGCCCGGTACATGGTGATGTCGGCGCTGCGCAGTACCTCCGCCGCGCTGCGCTCCCCCGCCGGGCCCTCGACGATGCCGATGCTGCCGCGCACGGTGAGCTCACGGCCGTCGACACTGACGGGCGCCACCAGCGCGTTCATGATCCGGGCGGCCAGTTCGTCGACCTCGCGCTCGGTGTCGGGGCCGGTGGTCAGCGCCACGAACTCGTCGCCGCCGAGCCGGGCGACCATCTCGCCGGGCGCGGCGGTGCAGGCCTGCAGCCGGTCGGCGACCTCGACGAGCAGCCGGTCGCCGGCCGCGTGACCGAGGCTGTCGTTGATGGTCTTGAACCCGTCGAGGTCGAGGTAGCAGAGCCCGAAGCGCTGGCCGGGGCCCGCGTTCAGGGCCTTCTCCAGGCGCTCGAAGAACAGCGTGCGGTTGGGCAGGCCGGTGAGGGCGTCGTGGGTGGCCTCGTAGCGCAGCCGCAGATTGAGCAGCCGGCGCTCGGTGGTGTCCTCCATGAGGGCGAGCTGGTATTGCGGGCGGCCGTCGGGGTCACGCAGCAGGGAGACCGTGAGGTTGGTCCACAGGACCGTTCCGTCGGGGCGGTAGAAGGCCTTCTCCACGTGGTAGTGCTCGCGCTCGCCGCGCACCAGCTCCTCGTAGAGCCGCCACACCTGGGGGGCGTCCTCGGCGTGCGTCCACTCGCGGACGTTGCGCCCGCGCACGTTCTGCTCGCCGCCGCCGAACATCCGCAGCAGGGCACCGTTGACCTGCAGGACGTTGCCGTCCAGGTCGGCGATGCCGATCCCTATCGCCGCGCCCTCGAACACCGCGCGGAAACGGGCCTCGCTGGCGTGCAGCGCCTGGGCGACGACGCCCTGGGCGCGCAGCGCGGCCTGCGCGATCGACTCCTGCTCGGCGAGGGTGCGTTCGCGCAGCGCCTGGGCGAACCCGGCGGCCATGGCGTGCTGGAGCCGCGCCGACCGGGCGCGCAGGTCCTCCTGGTCGCCGCCCTCGCCGCAGTAGAGCACCAGGTAGGCGTCCACGCAGTCCAGGGTGCGGCTCAGCGACTCGGGGTCGGTGCAGTGCGCGCCGACCAGCCCGGCGCCGACGGCCCGGCCCTCCGCCGCGTCGAAGGTCCTGGCCCGCAGCGCCCGGCTCAACCGCCGCGCCAGCGGCAGCAGTTGCTCCTCGAACTCCGGCCGGGTCAGGGACGTCACGGTCACCGGGAAGACCGCCCGGCTCCAGATCGTGGCGAACCGGCGCAGTCTGTCCTCCGGCGCGTCCGGCTCCGCGCTCACGCCGTACGCCCCACGCCCGCGAAACCGGCGAAGGCATACGGATCCTCGTCCTCCGGTGCGGTGTCCGGCCGCCAGTGCGGCATCGGCACCAGTCCGGGTTCCACCATGTCGTACCCCTCGAAGAACCGCGCGATCTCGTCGCGCGAGCGCATGATCAGCGGGTTGCGAATGTCCTTGTATACGTCCACCGCACCGTCGGCCCGCTCCGGTGGCAGCGGGATTCCCTCGTACGAGGCATGCGTGAGCACCAGCATGCTGCCGGGCGCCAGCGCTTCGCTCAACTGCGCCACCGCCGTGTACGGGTCGTCCGCGTCCTCCACGAAGTGCAGTATGGCAACGAGGAGCAGGGCCACCGGACGGTTCAGGTCCAGCAGCCGTTCCACCTGGGGGCTCGTCAGGATGTCCTGCGGCTTGCGCAGGTCCGCGGCGGCCACGTCCGCGTCCTCGTTGCCCTCCAGCACCGCCTGGCTGTGCGCGACGGCCACCGGGTCGTGGTCGACGTAGACGACCCGCGCGCCGGGGGCGGCCGCCTGGGCGACCTCGTGGACGTTGCCGAAGGTCGGGATGCCGGAGCCCACGTCCAGGAACTGGGTGACGCCCTGGTCCACGGCGTAGCGGACCGCGCGGCGCATGAACGCCCGGTTCGCCTGCATGATCTTGGGGAGACCCGGCATGAACTCCATGGCCCTGCGGGCCGCTTCCCGGTCGACCTCGAAGTTGTGCGAACCGCCCAGGTAGTAGTCGTAGATTCGCGAAACGCTCGGCACCGAGATGTCGATGCTCCGTGGGGCCCAGGCGGGACGCTCCATCTATCTCTCCAAGGCATAGGCGGTCCGGTGTTCGAGCTGAGGCTACTGATCGCCCGCCAACGGGGCGAGCCGAAACGGAAATTGACCATCCGTTCCCGGTCACTGCCTGCGGCACGTGCCGAATCGACGCCCGCAATCCTCTACGCCAGGTATCGAGGGCATTCCGGAGAGTTCCGATGCGTGGAGGGAAGAGGAGGGAAGAGGAGAGAAGGGCAGGGAAGGGGAGGGAAGAGCGGAAGAAGGCGGGTAGAAGCAGAAGAATGCCGAAGAGTACCGGCGAATGACGGCAAACCGGCCACCGGGAACGGGTCCGCCCCCTGCCAGGGGAGCGGCAGGGGGCGGAGACGGGACACGCGGGTCACTGTGCGGGGTGGCTACTCCTTCTCGGGCGCGCCGATCGGCTTTCCGTCGGGCGCCACGGCGTACCAGGTGCCGCCCACGCCCTGTCCGTTGGTGTCACCCGGTGCGTTGTCACCGCTGAAGGTGTAGATGGGCCAGCAGTTGACCGTCTGCTGCTTGGTCCCGTCCGGGCGGGTGAAGCTCATCAGTCCCTTCTTCTGCACCCCCTTCGTGTCGTCGGCGGCGACCGGCGCGACGACCGGCCAGTTCTCCAGGCAGGCGCCGGTGCAGTTGGAGACCGGCTCGGGCCAGGCCTCGTCCTTCATGAAGCGGTAGACCGTCATGCCGTTCTTGTCGACGACGATCTCCCCGAGCTTGGGGTCCTTGCGGGTGGACAGCCCCGGCAGGTCGGCGAGAGCGGCCTTCTTGCCGTCGGGCGCGAGCGCGTACCAGGTGCCGCCGACGCCCTGCCCGTTGGTGTCGCCCGCGTTGACGTCCTTGGCGTAGCGGTACGCCGGCCAGCCGCCGACCGTGAGCTGCTTGGTGCCGTCGGCGCGGGTGACCTCGCCGAGCAGCTTCTTGTCGATGCCGGCGCCGGCCGACGCGTCGTCCGCGGGGACCGGGGGCCAGGCGGTGGCGCAGTCGCCGTCGCAGTTGGACTTGGCGGGGTCTGCGGTGTCCTTGTCGAAGCGGTACAGGGTGCGGCCGTCGGCGTCGGTGAGGACGTTGCCGAGTTCCGCGTTCACGGAGACGCCGAGCTTGCCGGCTGGGGCCGACTCGGCGGCGGCGTTCTGCTCGTCCTTCGCGCCGGCGCCGACGTCGGCACCCGCTTCCGCACCGGCGCCGCTGTTCCCGATGCCCGTGCCGCCGTAGCCGCCGGCCGCGGCCGTGGCGCCGACGTTCTGACTGGCCGGCTGGGTACCTCCGCCGTCCTGGCCGCACGCCGTCGTCAACGCCAGCACAGCCACGGCACCCGCCGCGAGTGAGGCGCTCCGCCAGGAGGTCTTCATCGTCAACTCCCCATGTCAACAAGCCAGTTGCCGTGACAGCGCCTTGCTGCGCCGCCGCTCGACAGGAGGTACGGGCGAAGGTGTGGGCGTGTTCAACGGGTGCCGGGATTTCTTTGCCGGGGACGTCCGGGACGACCGCGGACGTTCAAACGCGCGAGCGGTCGATTCGCTCCTTCGGGGCAATCCCCCCGGTATGCCCGCGTGTCGGCGCCGACACAGGCCTCATGATCTTCGGCGTGCATGGATCCGAACCGACCCATCTCCCCGCTGCCGCAAGGGTGTTGACGCTCACGGCGCTGACGTGGGCGCTCGTCGGCGCACCGGCCGGCGTCGCGGTCGCCGACTCCTGCGCCTGGTCCTCGACCGGGCCGGGCGGCACGGTGGCGGTGTCGGTCGCGGGAAGTCTCACGTGCCCGACACCGACGCCCACCCCGACGCCCACCCCGACCCCCACACCCACTCCGACCCCCGAGCCTCCACCGAAGCCGATCCCCAAGCCCTCTCCCCCACCGCCCCCGAAACCCACCCCGACCCCCACACCGGAGCCCGAGCCGCCGCCTCCGCCGCCCCCGCCACCGGCCCCCCGGCCCGCGCCTCCCCACCCCGTCCCGCCGCCGGCCCCCGCACCGTCTCCTCCGCCCGCCCCGACCCCGAAGCCCTCGCCGACGCCCACCCCGCGCCCCTCCGCGACTCCGGTGAGCTACCCGGAGTACCGCACGCCGCCGCGTCCGCGGCAGACCCGGCACGCTCCCTCGCCGGTCACCTACGTCCTGCTCATCACCGCCCCCGCGGTGGTCGCCGTCGCCGCGCTGCGTCCGCGCTGATCCCTGGAGGAATCCGTTGCCGGAATGGCTTGTTCTCACCCTCGCGATGCTGGCCGCCTGTGCCGTGGTCGTCGCCATCACCCTGCTGCGGCACCGCACCGCCGACGACGACGAGGACCCCAGCGAGACCCCGGACGTCATCGAGTACATGACGATGTGGATCGGTGTGGTCTACGCCATCGTCCTCGGCCTGGCCATCGCCGGTGTCTGGGAGGCGCGGGGTGTCGCCGAGGACCACGTCCGCGCCGAGGCCCAGGCGCTGCACGAGATCTCGGAGCGGGTACGGGTCTATCCGCCCGACGTCCGCGACCGCATCCGGGAGGATGTCAACACCTACGTCGGACACGTCGTCACCACCGAGTGGAAGGCGATGGCCGACCGCGGTGAGGTCACCGAGCGCGGCACCCGGCTGATGGACCGCATCCGCACCGACGTCACGGACTACCAGCCGAAGAACGACTTCGAGGCCCAGGCCTACCAGCCGCTCATGGACCAGGTCACCGCCGCCGACCAGGCCCGCAACGCCCGCGCGAGCTCGACGGGGGCGACCATGCCGGGCGTGGTGTGGTTCGGTCTGGTCGTCGGAGCCGTGATCACCGTCGGGATGGTCCTCGCCCTGCAGATCCGGCGCACCCCCCGGGAACTGATCCTCGCCGGGCTGTTCTCGGCACTGATCGCCTTCCTGCTCTTCCTCATCTGGGACTTCGACGCGCCGTACAGCCGGGGCATCACGGCCACGGCGGATCCGTTCCTGGAGCTCTTCCCCGGCGTCAAGGGCTGACGGCCCCCGCCGCCGACGACGCCGGGCCGGCCCGCGCCCGGCCGCGCAGGCCTTCCGGGTCAGATCCGCTTCTCGGAACGGCGCCGCAGCCAGAACACCCCGCCGCCGATGACGGCCGCGCCGACCAGACCGCCGCCGATGGCCATGTCGGCCGTCGTGGCACCGGAGGAGACGCTGCCGCCGACACCACCGCGGACACCGCCGAGGACGGTGAAGGCGGCCGGGCGGGTCAGGGTCTTGCCGGAGCAGTGGACCGTGATGTCGTAGGAGCCGGGGCGGGCGTCGTCGTGGATGGTGGCGGTGCCCCGGGCCGTCTCGTTGCCGCCGCGGCTCGCGCTGAGGTTGGTGGTCGGGAACGCGTTCGAGGTGGCGGTGCCGCCGCGGGGGCAGCCGTCGACGCTGATCGTGAGCTGTCCGCCGGGGGCGATCACGCTGGGCAGCGCGATGATGTTGCTCGGGGAGTCGCCGTGGTGGCCGTTGCCACCCTGGTTGCCGTTCCCGCCCTGGTTGCCGTTGCCGCCCTGGTTGCCGTTGCCGCCCTGGCCATTGCCGTGCCCGTTGCCGCCCTGGCCGTTCCCGCCTTGGCCGTTCCCGTTCCCCCCCTGCCCGTTGCCACGGCCGTTGCCGCCCTGGCCGTTCCCGCCCTGACCGTTGCCGTTCTGGTCGCCGCGGCCTCCCTGACCGTTGCCCCCTTGCCCATTGCCACCCTGGCCGTTCCCGCCCTGACCATTGCCGTTCTGGTCGCCGCGGCCTCCCTGACCGTTGCCCCCTTGCCCATTGCCACCCTGGCCGTTGCCGTTCTGGCCATTGCCGCCTTGGCCGTTGCCGCCCTGGCCATTGCCCCACTGCCCGTTGCCACCCTGACCGTCACCCCCCTGCCCGTTGCCGCCCTGACCATTGCCGTTCTGGCCATTGCCGCCCTGCCCGTCACCTCCCTGACCGTTGTCGCCCTGACCGTTCCCCCACTGGTTGAAGCCCTGGCCCTGGCCCTGCTCGCCATTGCCACCCTGATCGAAGCCCTGGTTGCCAATGCCATTGCCATTGCCATTGCCGTTTCCGTTGCCGCCCGGGCCGTCCCAAGCGACGGCCGAGGGGGCGGAGACGACGAGGGCGGCGACCGCGGCGGCGGACACCGCCAGGGCACGTGACTTACGCATGTGATCCTCCGCAGAAGACGCCCCGGAGTCCGTCCCCGGTCGATCGGCGAGAAAGCGCCTCCGGAACGACCCTCAGTTGCGCTGCGCCCGCCCGCATTTCGGCGATGGTCCGTCCTGGTGAGGCAACACGCCGGGCGAAAACCGCACAATCGGATATTGCCGCAGGTCACGGACCGGCAGAATTTTCCTGGTCACGGCAACTCGGATGGCCGCACCCGCCCTTCTCCCGGCCCACCCGTTCGCCTCCGCCCCGTCGCCGGTTTCGCACGCGGCATTTAGCGTTCTGGTATGCGCGAATTGACGCGGCGACGGCCGCGTCGAAAGGGGATGGCGTATGTCTGCATCCGAGCTGTCCGAGCTGGCCGAAGAGGAGGAGCGGCGGAGGAGGCGCGCCCCCTGGGGCGTGATAGCGCTGGTTCTGCTGACCGGTCTCGCGCTCATTCGAAACGGTTCGGGCGAGTTCGACGTGGGCCCGCCCCAGCCCGCGTCGGCGGCCGCGGCAGACGGCTCCGCCGCCTCCGGCACCTTCGGTGAGGCCGCGCAACCGCTTCCGTTCGCGGTGCCGGACCGGGTCAGGATTCCGTCGATCCAGGTGGACGCGCCGGTGACGGCGGTCGGCCTGGACTCCGAGGGCTGGGTGGCGGCGCCGCCGGCGGAGAACCCGAATCTCGCCGGCTGGTTCACCGGCGCGGTCTCGCCCGGCGAGAAGGGCACGGCCGTCGTCGTCGGCCATGTGGACAACCAGCAGGGACCCGCCGTGTTCTACGGCCTGGGCGCATTGAAGAAGGGAAGTCACGTCGAGGTGGCGCGCCAGGACGGAAAGACGGCCGTGTTCGAGATCTACGGCGTCGAGGTGTTCGACAAGAACAATTTCCCCGGCGACCGGGTCTACGCCTCCAAGGGCGCCCCCGAACTGCGGGTCATCACCTGCGGGGGCGGTTTCTCCCAGCAGAGCGGCTACGACGGCAACGTGGTGGCCTTCGCCCGCCTGATCGAGGTCCGCTGAACGGGCCCCGACCCGGCGGGCGGCGGCACGCCGTCACACCTGGTGCCTGCGCGGCACGGTGATGTGGTAGCCGGCGTCCAGCAGCTCCGGCAGGTACGAACGCAGGGCCCGCACACTCTGCGAACGGTCGCCTCCGGCGTCGTGCGAGAGCACCACCACCCCGGGGGCGGCGCCGTTCTCCACGCGGTCGACGATGACGCGGGTGCCGGGCTCGGTCCAGTCGAGGGTGTCGACGGTCCAGGCGAGGGGTTCCATGCCCAGCTCGGCGCCGAGCCGGAAGACCGTCCGGTTCCAGGCGCCGTAGGGCGCGCGGAACCAGCTGGGCCATTCCCCGCAGGCCTCCTCCACGATCTCGCAGGTGCGTTCCATCTCGGAGCGGATACGGGCGCGGGTGAGGTCGGTGAGCAGGGGATGGGACCAGGTGTGGTTGCCGACGACATGCCCCTCGTCGGCCATCCGTCCGAGCAGGTCGGGGAAGGCCTCGACCATCTCGCCGCAGACGAAGAACATCGCGCGGACGTCGTAGGCGCCGAGGGTGTCCAGGATCTCCGGGGTGTAGCGGGGGTCCGGGCCGTCGTCGAAGGTCAGCACCATGGCGCGGCCGAGGCCGGACACGCTGAGCAGCGGCTCGCGCCGTACCGGGGTACGGCCGGGCACGGCACGTGGCGGGCCGTGGCCGGTCAGCGGCTGGAGCCGGTTGGAGGAGGGCTTGAGCGGGCGGTGGGCCTGCGGTCCCGCGGCGGGGGCGGCGGAGCGGACCGTCTCCTCGCCCGAGCCGAGGGTGAGCAGTCCGGCGGTGCCGGCCGCGCCCACGGCGGCGGTACCGGCGAGCAGCACCTTCCGTCGGGTGAACAACTGATCCTTTTTCATGACTGATCAGTCACCCGCTCGGGCCCCGGCGCACCCCGGTGACACCGGTGCGGCGGCACGACTCCACCCGTGCGGGTCATGACGCGCCGGCAGCGCGGTTCGGCGGCGGTTCGCGGGCGGCGAGCGGCCGGCGACCGGCGGCCGACGGCCGCCACGGTGGGAATCACCCGTTCCGATAGCCTCGGGCCGTGACGGAACAGCACTCGCACCAGTTCGAACGGGGCACGGACGGGCCCAAGGTCATCCTGGTCGGCGTGGACGGCTCGGACTCCTCGCTGCGGGCCGCGGCCTACGCGGGCGGTCTCGCCCGGCGGCAGCGGGCGCTGCTCGCCGTGGTGTACGTGCAGCCGGTGATGGCGGCGGGTGCGATGCTCGGCGCACCGGTCGCCGACACGGCCGAGGAGATCGCCGAGGACCTGGTGGCGCAGATCAGGGACGCGGCCGAACGGGCCAAGGGGATATTCGAGGTGCGGTGGGAGTTCCACACGTTCCGCGGCGACCCGTACAACGGCCTGGTGAAGGCCGCGGACGACCTCAAGGCGGACGCGGTGGTGGTCGGCGCCTCGGAGCAGGCCGGGCACCGGATCGTCGGCTCGGTCGCGGTGCGGCTGGTGAAGGCGGGGCGGTGGCCGGTGACGGTGGTGCCGTAACCGGTCCTCTCCGTGCGTGGCGCCTTCCTTAGGGTCCTCCGCTGAGCCATCATGATCCGCCGTCAGCCGTTGCCGATCGTGAAGAGGTGAGGCGCATGGCCAGGCTCCGGACGGGTGAAGGGGTTCTCCGGCGCAAACCCATCGAACACATCGAGGAGACGGAAGTCAGTGAGGGCACCCGGCTCGAACGGACACTCGGGCTGACCCAGCTGACCGCGATCGGCGTCGGCGGCATCATCGGCGCGGGCATCTTCACGCTCGCGGGCACGGTGGCCAACGGGACGGCGGGACCGGCGGTCGTCATCTCCTTCCTCATCGCCGGCGTGGCGAGCGCCGCGGCGGCGCTGTCGTACGCGGAGTTCGCGGGCCTGATCCCGAAGGCGGGCTCCGCGTACACCTACGGCTACGCGGTGCTGGGCGAGCTGGCGGGCTGGTTCATCGGCTGGGACCTGCTGCTGGAGTACACGGCGATCGTGGCGGTGGTCGCGATCGGCATCTCCGGCTACTTCAGCTTCCTGGTCGGGGAGACGGGCGCCGAACTGCCGGCCTGGATGCTGGGCGCGCCCGGCACCGGCGAAGGCCACCGCGTCGACCTGTTCGCGGCGGTGCTGTGTCTGCTGATCGCGTACCTGCTGAACCTCGGCATCAAGAACGCGGCACGCTTCGAGACGGTGGTCGTCGTACTGAAGGTGCTGGTGGTGCTGCTGGTCATCGGCGTCGGCGTGTTCCACATCAACACCGACAACTACGAACCGTTCTTCCCGTACGGGATCAGCGGGGCGTTCACCGGCGCGGCGACCGTGTTCTTCGCGGTGTTCGGGTACGACGCGATGTCGACCGCGGCCGAGGAGTCGAAGGACGCCCAGCGGCACATGCCGAAGGCGATCATCTACTCGCTGGTGATCTCGATGGTGCTGTACGTGGCGGCCTGTCTGGTGCTGACCGGTATGCAGAACTACACCGAGATCGACCCGGAGAGCGGCTTCTCCACCGCGTTCAAGTCGGTGGGACTGACCGGGCTGGCGGACGTGATCGCGGTGGGCGCCATCATCGGCATCCTCACCGTGATGTTCACGTTCATGCTGGGTGTGACCCGGGTCTGGTTCGCCATGTCGCGCGACGGGCTGCTCCCGACGTGGTTCGCCAAGACGCACCCGACGCGGCACGTCCCGACCCGGGTGACCTGGATCGTCGGCGTGGCGTCGGCCGCCATCGCCGGGTTCCTGCCGATCGGTGAGGCGGCCGAGCTGACCAACATCGGGATCCTGCTGGCCTTCGTGGTGGTGTGCGTGGCGGTGATCGTGCTGCGCTACCGGCAGCCGGACCTGCCGCGCACCTTCCGGACGCCGTGGATGCCGTTCGTGCCGGCCGTGGGCGTCGTCTTCTCGATCTGGCTGATCACGTTCCTGCAGTGGCAGACGTGGCTGCGGTTCGCCGTGTGGTTCGCGGTGGGTCTGGTGGTCTACTTCGCCTACTCGTACCGGCATTCGAAGCTGGCGCGGCGTTAGAGCGTCCGCAGGAACTCCGAGACCAGCGCGTTGTAGACGTCCGGGCGTTCCATGCCGGGGTAGTGCGCCGCCCCGTCGACCGTGACCGCGCGGGCTCCGGGGACGCTGCGCACCAGGCGGTCCGCCATGCGGTGGTGGTCGTCGGAGTCGAGGCCGCCGTGCACGGCGAGCACCGGGACGTCGATCTTCGCGACGCGGGCCCAGGTGTCCTGGACCGGCACGCGGTGGTCCGGTTCGCCGGCGGTGTGCTTGGTGATCGTCGCCAGGGCCATCTCGCGCTGGCGGCGTACGACCTCGGGGTCGACGTCCGCCATCCGCCGGTGCGGTCCGGGGACGAACCGCAGGAAGGCCGCCAGCCAGCCCTCGACGTCCCCGGCGGCGAGCGCCCGCTCCCAGTCGGCGAGGACGGCCGTGGTCCACGGGTCCCGGAAGTCGGGCTCGCTGGTGCCCGCGCCGGTGACGACCAGGGCACGGACCAGGTCCGGGTGTTCGAGGGCGGTGTCCACGGCGATGCCCGCACCCATGGAGACCCCGACGAGGACCGCGGGGCCGGTGTCGAGGTGGCGCAGGAGGGCGGCGAGGTCGTCGGTCTGCCGGAACGGGCGGGTGGCGTTGGCGGAGGCGCCGTGGCCGCGGGTGTCGGGGGCGATGACGCGATGGGTCGCCGCGAACGCCGGTACCTGGTCGTCCCACATCCGGTGGTCGAGGAAGCCGCCGTGCAGCAGGACGAGCGGCGGGCCGGTGCCGGCCGCGCGATGGACGAGGTTGCCGTCGTCGGTCGGGAAGTGATGGAGCTCCGGAGCAGCAAACATGACAACCAAGGTGTCATAATCACCGCAGCTTGACAACCGAGGTGTCATGATGGGGCCGTGACCGAAACAGATCAGCCGCTCGGCCCCGACGAACTCGCCGACCGGCTCACCGAGGTTTTCGCCCTCGTCGGCCCGCTGTACCGGCGGGTGCAGCGCAAGGTGGAGCAGGCCGAGCCCTACGAGGGGCTGTCCGTCGGCGTCCGGGCCGTCCTGGACCTGCTGCGCGGGCACGGCCCGATGACGGTGCCGCAGATGGGCCGCGCGCAGGCGCTCAGCCGGCAGTTCGTGCAGCGCATGGTCAACCAGGCGGCGGAGCACGGGCTGGTGGAGAGCGTGCCGAACCCGGCACACCAGCGGTCGCCGCTGATCCGGCTGACGGGGGAGGGCCGCGCGCGCATCACCGCCGCCGTCGCCCGGGAGCGGGCCGTGCTGCGCGAGGTCGGCGGCGGTCTGACGGACGCGGAGCTGACGGCCTGCCTGCGGGTGCTCAGGGAGATGGTGCGCACCTTCGACCACGTGGACGTCGACTGACGCGGCCCGCGGTCACGCCCTACTCCCCCATCACCAGCCCGTCCTCGGCCGCGCCCCGGCTCAGCACCACCTGGCGGATCCGGTCGAGCACCCCGCGCATGTCCGCCCCGTGGGCGATCGCCCGGTTGAGGTCGACCGTGCGGCCCGCGTCGATGTCGAACAGCTGGGGGACGAACTCGGCCTTGGTCACCCGCCACCGCTCGCCGGGCCGGGCGGGCGGGGCGAAGGTGAAGCGGCCCAGCGTCGACCGGTTGCCGCGCGGGTCGGCGACGCCCGAGCGGTTCTTCGGCTGTCCGGGGATCTGATCGCCCAGGCCGTAGACCACCCAGGTGCCGTTGACCTTCTCGTAGGCCTGCGGGACATGGGCGTGGGTGCCGAGGACCAGGTCGATGTCGGGGCGGCCGCGGGTGGCCGCGGCGGTGAGCTTCTCGGCCAGGGCGAGTTGCCTCCGGTCGGGCTCGTCCTGCCATTCGGTGCCCCAGTGCAGGGAGACGACGACCACGTCGGCGCCGGCCTGCCGGGCGGCCCGCGCGTCGGCGAGGACGCGCTTCTCGTCGATCAGGTTGACCGCCCACGGCTGTCCGGGCGGCGTCGAGCGGCCGTCGGTCCCCTGGGTGTAGGCGAGGTGGGCGACCTTCGCCGCGCCCGCCTGGAGGAGGTCGACGGCCCGCGCCTCGGCCTCGGCGCGGGCCGTGCCCGTGTGCCGTACGCCCGCGCGGTCGAGGGCGTCCAGGGTTCGCGTGATGCCCAGGGCGCCGTCGTCGAGGCTGTGGTTCGAGGCGGTCGAGCAGCCGTCGTAGCCGGTGGCGGCGAGGGCCTGGGCGACCTGGGGCGGGGACCTGAAGGCGGGGTGGCCCGAGTAGTCGCCGTCCGCGCCGAACACGGTCTCCATGTGGCACAGGGCCAGATCGGCGTCGGCGACGACGGGGCGGATGCCGGAGAGCATCGGCGTGAAGTCGTACCCCCAGCCGCCCGCGTCGAAGCGCGCCCGGTCGACGATCCTGCCGTGCGGCAGGACGTCACCGGAGGCGACGAGGGTGAAGGCGCGGGAGTCGGCGACGGACGGCGCGAGGGGGCCCGGCCGGGCGTCCTGTCCGTGGTACTGGGCCTGGCAGGCGGCGGCTGCGGCGAGAAGGGCCGTCAGGGCGAGGGCCACCTGCCGTCGGCGTGCGATGCGTACGATCATCAGCTTCCCCAGTGCAGTCGTATCCACCCACAAATAGGTACGAAGCTGTACACGACGGCAAACAGCCCCGGGGGCCCCATTAACCCGTCCGGTGTGCGCGGCCGGACGCCTCGGACCGTTCGTCGAACCGTTCGTCGACGGGTTCGACCGTCCGCCGCAGATCCGTGTGTGTGCCCTGTCCCGCGGCGGCGCCCTGCGATGCCATACGGCCATGACGGCCGGAACCACCCTCACCCACGGGACGACGACCGCCGAGCACGAGCTCGCCGCGCTCCAGCGCGAGCACGGCCGGCCCCTCTTCGCGCTGCTGCTCCGGCTCTGCGACGGCGACCGGCAGCGCGCCGAGGACCTTGTCCAGGAGACGCTCGTACGCGCCTGGCAGCATCCCGAGGCGCTGCGCGCCGACGACTTCGACTCCGTACGGCCCTGGCTGCTCACGGTGGCCAGGCGGCTCGCGATCGACGCGCGGCGGGCCCGGCAGGCGCGGCCCGCCGAGGTCGGGGACGCGGTGCTGGAGAACGCGCGGGTGATCTCCGACCACGCCGAGCGGGCCGCAGCGATGCTCGATGTCCGCGAGGCTGTGAAGACACTCACTCCGGAACACCGTGAAGTCCTGGTGCTCGTGTACTTCCAGGGGGCAAGTGTGGCGGAAGCTGCGGAAACGCTGGGGATCCCGCCCGGTACCGTGAAGTCCCGCGCGTACTACGCGCTGCGCGCCCTGCGTCGGGTGCTACCGGGATACGCGCCCGACCTGCGGTGAAACCGAAGGCCGGGTCAAACCTCCGTAAAGCGCCTTGCCGACGACCCCTGTTGAGTAATCGGCTGTCCTCATCCGTGTTCCGGACGGGGACGATCCCCCGGGCCCGGGGTCGGGCGACGCGCACGCACCGGAGGAAGGCAGGAAGGGATGCTCCACAGAGGTCATCAGAGCACGGACGGCACCGACGGCGGAGAACTCACCGTCCCCATGGCCTGGTTGTACGCCGAGTACATCGCCGACGAACTGCTGCGGACCGGCGATCTCATGCCGCCGACGTCCTTCGAGTTCCGGGCGGGGCGGGACGCCCTGGCGCTCACCGTCTTCCTGTCCGACACCGGGGGCGAACTGCCCGGCATCCGGGTCATCTCCCAGCTGGACACCTGGCTGTCCCTGACCGCCTACGACCAGCCCTGGCAGGACTGGGTGCGCGAGCGGATGGCGCAGCTCGCCGCGGAGGCCGTCGAGGCGGGCGGGGACGCGCCGGACCTGGAGCTGGCCTCGGCGGCCTGGCGGTGGCTGGAGGAGACCGAACTGCTCGCCCCCGACCTGAACGCGGTACCGGGCGACGGAGCGACGGCCGGCGAGGACGACGGGCCGCAGGTCTGGACGCCGGCGTGGCAGCTGGGGCTGCCGCTGGGCCATCTCGCCATCCATCTCTTCTAGACGCCTCCGGGCGACTTTTTTTCCGATCGGACCAATCCCCGCGCCCGGCCGCTCCGAATCCCTGGGGCGATCGGGCCCGCGCCTTGAGTGATTCGGCCGCCGCGTGCGTACCGGTGGGTGCACGCAGTAACCCCACCCCCACCCAACGGCACGAGGATGCGGCATGAGGTCCCTGGAAAGGCATCGCGACGTCGGCGCGTACGCGCTCGGCGTGCTGGACGAGGCGGAGGCGTTCCGCTTCGAGAACCACCTCATGGAGTGCCCTCGCTGCACGGCACACGTCACCGAGTTCGGGCCCACCACCCGGCAGTTGATGCTCTACCGGCGGGCCACCCCGCGCTCGGTGCATCCGGCGGCCGGGCCCGGGCCGCGCCTGCTGGACCGGCTGCTCGGCGAGGTCCGGGTCCGCCACCGGGCGCGACGCCGGCGGTTGCTGTACGCGGTCGCCGCGTCTGTGGTGGCCGCGGTGGCCGGGCCCTGGATGGCGCTCGTGGCGCAGGGCGGGGACGGGGGCGGGGACGGGGCGCTGCGGATCGCGGCCACGGACGCCCGGTCCGGGGTGTGGGCGCAGGTCACCGCCGAGGACTCGGCGTCCGGCAGCCTGGTGGAGCTGAGGGTCGGGGACGGCGCGGGCCCCCGTACCTGCCGGCTAGTCGCCGTCGGCATGGACGGCGCGGAGGAGACCCTCGCGACCTGGAGCGTCGCCGCGCACGACGCCCGCCGCCACACCGTGCAGGCGTCGGCGGCCCGCCACCCCGACCAGATCGACCGCTACGAGGTGCGCACGGCGGCCGGGGACCGCCTGGTCGTGCTCGACCCGCCCTGACCGGCCCGGGATGCCGTCGGATCGCGTTCCTCCGGGTGCAGGGTCTCGTCGCGGAGGCGGGCGCAGGTCTGCGAGAGCAGCCGGGAGACGTGCATCTGGGAGATGCCCAGCCGCTCGGCCATGCGGTTCTGCGACCAGTCCTCGAAGTAGCGCAGGTAGAGGATGGCCCGCTCACGGCTGGGCAGGCGGCGTACGGCCTCCTTGACGCTCTCCCGGTCGACCACGAGCTGGAAGCCCCGGTCAGGCTCGCCCAGGAGGTCCGCCAGACTGGTGCCGTCGGCGTCCGTCTCCGCGTTCGAGGCGTCCAGGGACAGGGCGCTGTAGCTCTCCAGCGCCGCCACGCCCTCTTGGACCTCGTCCTCCGCGAGCCCGGTGTGCCGGGCCAGCTGCTCGACCGTGGGGCGGGGACTGCCCGGGGCGTTGGCCAGCTCCACCCAGGCGGCGCGCACCTTGTTGCGCAGGTCCTGCACTCGGCGCGGCACCCGCACGTCCCAGGTCCGGGCCCGGAAGTGACGCCGCAGCTCACCCCTGATGGCGGGGATCGCGAACGGCTCGAACGGGCCCCGCGCGGGATCGAACCGCCGGACCGCCTTCACCAGTCCCTCCGCGGCCACCTGCCGCAGGTCCTCCACGCTCTCCCCCTTGTTCCGGAACGGCTGGGCTATCCGGTACGCCATCGGCAGCCACGCCCGCAGGACCTCCTCCCGCACCCGGTCCCGCTCCGGCCCGTCCGGCAGCGTGACGAGCCGCAGGAAGCCGACGGCGGTGTCCGGGGAGTCGGGGTGGTGGCCGCGCACGACCTCGTGGGCGGAGCCGGCGGTCGGCGCGATGGCTTCGGTGGGCATGTGGGTGTCCTCGACGTCGCTCGGTCAGGTGTTCCGTCCCTGCTTGTGCCCCACATCACCCCCACCCTATTCAGGACTTTTGCCCCTATATCTCCGGAGCCTCATATCGACAGAACCTCATGTCGCCGGGATCTCTCACCCGTACGGCGGCACCCCCCGTCCCGCCGCCCCGGTCGCCGGGCGGGCCGCAGCGCGCGGTGTGAGACTGCTGGGAACGCGACCCGACCGTGCCCGCGGTCCCGACGAGGGGAGAGACGGTGGCGACGGGAGAGACCGGTGACGGTCTGCTGGAGGAGTTCCTCGCCGACCCCGAGACCCCGGCGCTGGACCTGACCACCGCGGTGGCCCGCTGCTCCAAGGCGCTGGGCCTGCAGCACTCCGTGGTCTACCTGGCGGACCTCCGGCAGCGTCGGCTCATCCCGCTCACCGACGTCGCCTCCGCCATGCCCATCGACGAGTCGCTGGCCGGCTGGACCTACCGCACCCAGTCACTGCGCGTGGAGGAGTCCGAGACCGGCGGGATGACGGCATGGCTGCCGCTCGTGGACGGCGCGGAGCGGCTGGGCGTCCTCGCGGTGAACCAGCCCGCCCTGACCCCGCAGTCCCTGCGCCGCAGCCGCTCCCTCGCCACCCTGCTGGCGATGATGGTCACCTCCAAACGGGCCTACAAGGAGACCTTCGTACGGCGGACCAGGACCGAGCCGATGCGGCTGCCCGCGGAGATGCTGCGCGCCTTCCTGCCGCCGCGCACCATCGGCACCGCGCACGTGGTGTCGACGGCCGTCCTGGAACCCGCGTACGAACTCGGCGGCGACGCGTTCGACCACTCGCTCACCGAGACCACCCTGCACGCGTCCGTCCTCGACGCCATGGGCCACAACCTCGCCTCCGGGCTGACCACCGCGGTGTCACTGGCCGCGTGCCGCAACGCCCGCCGCACCGGCGCCGACCTGCCGGAACTGGTCAAGTGCGTCGACGACGCGCTGTCGGAATGGCTGCCGGACCAGTTCTGCACCGGTGTGCTCCTCCAGCTGGACCTGCACAGCGGCCTGCTGCGCTGGAGCAACTGCGGGCATCCGGCACCGCTGCTGATCCGCGACCGGCGGCTGCTCGTCGACGCGATGGAGCGGGAGGCGGATCCGCCGATGGGACTGCCGGCGCTGCTCACCGACCGGCCGCGGATGACCCACGAGATCGAACTGCATCCCGGTGACCGGGTGCTGCTGTACACGGACGGCGTCACCGAGGCGCGGACCCGCGACGGCGAGATGTTCGGCCTGGAGCGGTTCGTCGACGAGGTCATCCGGGCCACCGCCGCGGGCGAGCTGGCGCCGGAGACCCTGCGCCGGCTGATCCACTCCATCCTCGACGCCCAGCCCGGCCGGCTCCGTGACGACGCGACGATCCTGATGATCGAGTGGTGGCCGCCGACGGGCTGAGCCCGGCTCACTTCAGCAGGCGGGACAGCCTGCGGTCGGCCAGGGGCTTGCCGCCGGTCTGGCACGTCGGGCAGTACTGCAGCGAGGAGTCGCTGAAGGACACCTCGCGGATGGTGTCGCCGCACACCGGGCAGGGCTCGCCGGTGCGGCCGTGGACCCGCAGCCCGCTCTTCTTCTCGGCCTTGAGCCGCCCCGCGGCCACCCCGCGGGAGCGTTCGACCGCGTCCGTGAGGGTGGTGCGCAGGGCCGCGTAGAGGCGGTGGGTCTCCTCCGGGGTCAGCGACGCGGCCAGTTTGAACGGGGACATCCGAGCGGCGTGCAGGATCTCGTCGGAGTAGGCGTTGCCCACCCCGGCGATCAGGCTCTGGTCGCGCAGCGCGCCCTTCAGCTGCCGGCGCTCGCCGGCCAGCAGGGCGGCGAGGCGGGCCTCGTCGAAGTCGTCGGCGAGCGGGTCGGGGCCGAGCCGGGAGACCCCGGGGACCTCCGCCGGGTCGTGGACGACGTACACCGCGAGCCGCTTCTGGGTGCCGGCCTCGGTCAGGTCGAAGCCGGCACCGGTCTCCAGGGCCACCCGCAGCGCCAGGGGGCCCTTGCCGGGGCGGGGCGGGCCGTCGGGCAGGCGGTCCTTCCACTGGAGCCAGCCGGCCCGGGCCAGATGGGTGACGAGGTGCGGGCCGCCGTCCGTGGCGAGGTCGAGGAACTTGCCGTACCGCCGTACGGCGGTGACCTCGTGGCCCTCCATGGCGGCGAGCGGGGGGTCGTACGTCTTCAGGACGCTGATCGCGACCGGCAGGACCCGGACGATCTCGTGTCCCACCAGGTGTTCGGTCAGGAAGTCCTTGAGCGCTTCGACCTCGGGCAGTTCCGGCATACGTCCAGACTGCCACCGGGCACCGGCGCCCTCATCCCGGCTCAGCCCCGCTCCGGGACGGTGAACTCGCACCACACGCACTTGCCGCCGCCCCGCGCCTCCACGCCCCACACCTCGGTGAGCAGGTCGACCAGGAGCAGGCCGCGGCCCGAGACGCCGGACTCCCCGGCCTCGCGGCGGCGCGGCAGCGCGCTGGAGGAGTCCTCCACCTCCACCCGCAGCCGGCGTTCACCGCCGGTGAGGACCCGGAGGGTGACGATCGCGGCGCCCTCGGTGTGCATCAGGGCGTTGGTGATCAGCTCGTCGGCGACGAGTTCGATCTCGTCGGCGCGGTCCGCGGCACCCCAGGCGCGGACGGCGGCGCGGATCATGTGCCGGGCGCCGGTGAGGGCCTCGGGGTCGCCGGGGGCGACATGCTGCTGGAGCCGGCCCCCGGTCTTGGGGGAGTCCATGCCGCGGCGGCGCAGCAGGAGCAGCGCCACGTCGTCGTCACCGCCGCGCTCCTCGGCCACGTCGATCAGCCGGTCGGCGAGTTTCCAGACGTCCGGGGGGCCGGCGGCGACCAGCGTGGTGAGGGCCTGGAGGCCGTCGTCGAGGTCGGCGCCGGGCGTCTCGACGAGGCCGTCGGTGAGCAGCAGCAAGGTGTGGCCGGGGTCGAGTTCCAGGGTGCCGACGGGGTAGTCGAGGCTGCCGAACTCGGCGGACAGGCCGAGCGGCAGCCCGCCCTCCAGGGGGACGCGGCGGCAGCTGCCGTCGGGCGCCCGCAGCAGCGGGTCGATGTGTCCGGCCCGCACCACCTGGACGACCCCGGTGGCGAGGTCGGCCTCCGCGTACAGGCAGGTCGCGAAGCGGTCGGTGTCGAGTTCGTGGAGGAAGACGGAGGCGCGGGCCATGACGGTGGCGGGGGTGTGGCCCTCGGCCGAGTAGGCGCGCAGCACGATCCGCAGCTGGCCCATGACGGCGGCGGCGTGGGTGTCGTGGCCCTGGACGTCGCCGATGACGGCGCCGACCCGGCCGCCGGGCAGCGGGATCAGGTCGTACCAGTCGCCGCCGATGTCCCTGCCCAGGGTGCCGGTGCTGCTGCCGGAGCGGTAGCGGACGGCGACGTCGGCGCCGGGCACGCTGGGGATGGTGCGCGGCAGCATGGCCTGCTGGAGACCGCTGGCGAGGTCCTTCTCCTGTTCGTAGAACATGGCCCGCTGCAGGCTCTGGGCGATGCTGCTGCCGAGGGCGACGAGGATGTCCCGCTCCTCGGGGGTGAAGCCGCGGCGGTCGCCGTAGAGCAGGCCCATCGCGCCGATGGGGCGGGCCTGGACGATGAGCGGCAGGTAGGCGGCCGAGGTGATGCCGAGGTCGGTGATGTCCGGCCACAGGATGGGGTAGCGGGAGGCGAACTCCTGCGGGGACTCGATGAAGCGCGGGCTGAGGGTGCGGACGACCTCGCTCATCGGGTAGGCCTCGTCGATCCGGGTGACCTCGGTGCCGGGCACCCGGCTGCCCACCGGGCCTTCGGCGATCAGCCGGATACGGCCGGCCTCGACCAGGCCCATCACCAGGCTGGTGGCCCCGAGGTGGGTGACGCCGTCGGAGTTCTCCAGCACGTCGATGACGTCCCGGACGGTGCGGGCGTGCGCGAGGGCGGCGGTGGTGGCCTGGACGACGCTGCTCTGGTCGCCGTTGTCCTGGCCGGCGACGTCGCGCCGGGACTCGATCTCGCTCAGCTCGCGGGTGGCGTCCCGGACGATGCCGATGATCCGGCGGGGGCGGCCCGTCTCGTCGCGGCGGATGTAGCCCTGGGTGTGGGTCCAGCGCAGGCGGCCGTCGCGGCAGCGGAGACGGAAGTAGGCCCCGTAGTTCTCGCTGCCGTCCTTGATGGCCTGGGCGACGAGGGCGTCGAGGCGGCGTGCCTCGGAGGGGGGTACGCGGGCGGCCAGGGACTCGGGGCGGCCGTTGTATTCGTCGGGGCGCACGTCGAAGACCTCGTGGGCCTGGGCGTCCATGTGGAACAGACCGCTGTCCAGGTCCCAGTCGAAGCTGCCCATGCGGTTGAGCGCCAGGATCGGGTCCGGGTGGGCGGGCCAGTCGTCCGGGAGTGACAGGGCGCTCGCTCCCCGATCAACCATGCGCCCCACCTTGCCAGGCTTTGCCCGATTCTTCGAGTTCTCGGGCCGCCCGCACTTCTGTCCACCTCACCCGCATGGGTGACGCGAGCGGAGGCAGACCTACAGAGGGTGACCTCCCGCTCCGACGTCAGAATGGAAGGAGAGGAGAGCGACGGTCGTGGACTGGTTCACCGCATCCGACTACTGGCTGAGCCGGCTGGTCTTCCAGCGGGCGCTGGCCGCCGTCTATCTGGTCGCGTTCCTGACCGCGGCCCTGCAGTTCCGGGCGCTGCTCGGCTCGCGCGGCATGCTGCCGATCCCCCGTTTCGTCGCCCGGGTGCCGTTCCGGCGGGCGCCGAGCCTGTTCCAACTGCACTACTCCGACCGCTTCTTCGCCTGCTGCGCCTGGGCGGGCGCCGCGGTGTCGGCGGCGCTGCTCGCCGGGCTCGACGGCCTGCTGCCGCTGTGGGCGGCGATGCTGCTCTGGCTCGTCCCGTGGCTGCTGTACCTGTCGATCGTGAACGTCGGCCAGACCTGGTACGGCTTCGGCTGGGAGTCGCTGCTGCTGGAGACCGGGTTCCTCGCGGTCTTCCTCGGCAACGACGAGGTGGCGCCGCCGGTCGTGGTGCTGTTCCTGCTGCGCTGGATCCTGTTCCGGGTGGAGTTCGGCGCGGGGCTGATCAAGCTGCGCGGGGACGCCTGCTGGCGGAAGCTGACGTGCCTGGACTACCACCACGAGACCCAGCCGATGCCGGGCCCGCTGAGCTGGTTCTTCCACCATCTGCCGAAACCGCTGCACCGGGTGGAGGTCGCCGCCAACCACGTCACCCAACTCGCGGTGCCGGTGCTGCTGTTCACCCCCCAGCCCGTCGCCTCGGCCGCCGCCGCACTGATGATCGTCACCCAGCTGTGGCTGGTGCTGTCCGGGAACTTCTCCTGGCTGAACTGGATCACCATCGTGCTCGCCCTGCCGGCGCTCCGCCTGCCCGCCGACCCGCCGCCCCTGCCCGGCGCCCCGCTCTGGTACGTGGTGGTCGTGCTGGCGGTGGCCGCCCTGCTGCTGTTCCTCAGCTACCGCCCGGTGGCGAACATGATCTCCCGCCGCCAGATCATGAACCGCTCCTTCGACCCGCTCCACCTGGTGAACACCTACGGCGCCTTCGGCAGTGTCAGCCGGGTGCGGTACGAGGTGGTGATCGAGGGCACGGCGGACGCGCTGCCCCGCGAGGACTCCGACTGGCGGGAGTACGAGTTCAAGGGGAAGCCCGGGGACCCCCGGCACTGGCCGCGCCAGTTCGCTCCCTACCATCTGCGGCTGGACTGGATGATGTGGTTCGCCGCGCTGTCGCCCGCCTACGCCGGATCCTGGTTCGGGGCACTGGTGGAACGGCTGCTGGAGAACGACCGCGCCACGCTGAAGCTGCTGCGCCGCTCCCCCTTCCCGCCGGACGAGCCGCCCCGCCACATCCGCGCCCGGCTGTTCCGCTACCGGTACACCAGCTGGCGGGAGCTGCGGGAGACCGGCGCCTGCTGGGAGCGGACGTATGTGCGGGAGTATCTGCCGCCGACGCGGCTGGCCGAGGCGGCTCAGAGGTCGTAGACGCGGACGGCGGCGGCCTCCAGGACCTCGGAGCGTTCGTCCTCGCCGAGCCCGGCGATCAGCTCGCCGGCCGTCGCCCGCACCTCGCCGCACGTCGCCGCGAGCGTGCACACCGGCCAGTCGGAGCCGAACATCAGCGGCTCGGCCCGAAGGCGTCGAGGACGACGTCGGCGTACGGCCGCAGGTCGTCGGCCGTCCAGGACGCGGGGTCGGCCTCGGTGACCAGGCCGGACAGTTTGCAGACCGTGTTCGGCAGGGCGGCCAGGGTGCGCACCGCGCCCGCCCACGGCTCGAGGGCGCCGGAGGCGACGGGCGGTTTGCCGAGGTGGTCGAGGACGAAGGTGAGCCCGGGGTGGCCGGCGGCGGCGCGGGCGCAGGCGGGCAGCTGGTGGGGCCGTACGACGAGGTCGTGGACGAGCCCCGCGTCGGCGACGGCGGCGAGGCCGCGGGCCACGCAGCGCAGGGACGCAGTCGGCAGCAGGATCGCCGGGTTGTCGTTGACGCCGCCGACGCGGGCCGCGTCGAGCTGGAGGACGTCGATCGCGCCCGCCTGGAGCAGCTGCCTGACGACGATCCGGTTCTGGGCGTGCTCGCCGGTGGCGACCTTGACGGGGGCGACCGCCCGGCGGATCGCGGCGTGACCGAGGATGTCGTCGGGGCTGGTGGGCTCCTCGATCCAGTACGGGTCGAACTCGGCGAGGGCCCGGGTCCAGCGGATCGCCTCGTCGACGTCCCAGCGCTGGTTGGCGTCCACGGCGAGGCGGACGTCCGGGCCGACGGCCGCGCGGGCCGCCCGGCAGGGGGCGCCTCGGCAGGCGCCTCCGCGGGGCGCCCCAGCAGTCGCGCCCCGCATCGCCCCCGCGTCACGACGTCACCTCACCAACCGCGCCCAAACCAGATCCCATGCCTCCTCCCGCTCTCGCCCGGGGTGTTCCGCGGCGATGAGGTGGCTGCCGAGCCAGGCCGAGAAGGCGATCATGGCTCGGGCCGCGGCCTCCTCCTCGTCGGGGCAGAACGCGGTGAACAGCGAGCGCAGGTAGTCCATGCGCCGGGTGTCCACCCGCCGCAGCCGCTCGGCGACCTGCTCGTCGCGCCGCGCCCAGTCGCGGACGGCGAGGTCGGTCCGGACGTCCGTCGACGCCTGCGGGACGGCGACGTCGGTCAGGCGGCGCAGCTTGTCGCGGGCGTCACCGCCCTCGCTCTCGACCCGCTCGATCACCTGCTCGGTGACATCGCGCTCCCAGGTGTCGAGCAACTCGCCGAGCAGGGTCTCCCGGTCGCCGAAGTACCAGTAGAACCCGCCTTTGCTGACGCCGAGGGACTGCGCCAGCGCCTCCACCCGGACGGCGTCCGGCCCACCGGCGGCGAGCGCGCGCAGCCCTTCCTCGATCCACTTGCCGCGCGGGGTGCGAGCCTCGGCCACGGTCGGTCTCCTCACTCTGTCCGAAAGTTCTATACGCAGCCGTACGGACCGGGCTACGCTATCCATACACCAGCGTATGGAAGCGAGGTCGTCACCATGAAGCTGCCCAGCGGCGCGCACACCTCCCACGACTGGCTCATCCACCGCGTCACCCACGACTTCCACCTGGAGGACGTGTGGGCCCTGCCGACCCCGGGCGGCCCGGACGACTTCCCGCAACTGCTGGAGACGTTCTTCCAGACCGACTTCGTGGGCCAGTCCTCCCTGCCCACGCGGGTGCTCTGGGCCGCCCGGTGGAAGCTGGGCGCGCTCTTCGGCTGGGACGAGAAGAAGGCCGGCCTGGGGAAGAGGGTGCCGACCCTGCGCGACCGGCTGCCCGCCGACGTGCGCGAGCGTCCCACCGGACCGGGCATCGGCACGCCGTTCTCGATGCTGTACCGGCTGGAGGACGAGTGGGCGGCCGAGATGGCCAACCGGACCGTGCACGCGGTGCTGCACCTCGCCTGGGTGCCGGACGGCCACGGCGGGCACCGCGGCCAGATGGCCGTCCTGGTCAGGCCGAACGGCCTCTTCGGCACTGCCTACATGGCCGCGATCAAGCCGTTCCGATACCTCGTCGTGTACCCGCAGATGATGCGCTGGTGGGCGCGCAACTGGCAGAGGCGCGCCACCAGCCCCGCGTGACCGCCCCTCCCGGCCGCGGCGGTCCCGCCGTCAGTGCCGCCGCAGCCGCAGCGTCATCAACTCGAACGGCCGCAAGCGTACGGCGATCCGCTCGCCGTCGGCCGTCGGCGACACAGTGTCCGGCAGCGGGCGTTCCAGCAGGTCGGTGACCGTGACCTCGGTGAACGGGAAGCCGGCGGTGAGGGTGGCACGGGCCCGGCCGCCGTGGGCCTCGTGGCAGCGCACGATCACGTCACCGCTGCCGTCGTCGGCCAGTTTGACCGCCGTGACGACGACCGCGTCCTGGTCGACGGAGACCAGCGGGGCGACCTCGCAGGCGCCGCCGAGCACGCGCTCCGGGAGGTTCAGCCACCAGCCCTCGCGTACCGCGTCGCCGATGTCCGCGCCCGGCACCAGCGCGTGCCGGAAGCGGTGCACGCCCTGGTCGGTCTCGGGGTCGGGAAAGCGCGGGGCGCGCAGCAGGGAGGCGCGGACCGTGGTCGTCGTACCGGCGTCGGGGCCGGTACGGACCGTTCGGGTCACGTCGTGGCCGTACGTCGAGTCGTTGACGAGGGCGACGCCCCAGCCGGGCTCCGCCAGGTGGACGAAGCGGTGGTTGCAGGCCTCGAACCTGGCCGCGTCCCAGGACGTGTTGCCGTGCGTGGGGCGGAAGAAGTGCCCGAACTGGGTCTCGGAGGCGTACCGCTCGGCGTGGACGTCCAGCGGGAACGCCAGCTTCAGGAACTTCTCCGTCTCGTGCCAGTCGACCTCCGTGTCCAGCACCAGCCGCCGCTCCCCCGGCGCGAGCGACAGGACCTGGGTGACCCGTGAGGCGCCGAAGGAGCGCACGACACGCACCGAGACGCCGTCCTCGGCGACGGCGACCTCGTCGGCGCCGGTCAGGTCGGTGACCGTGTTGCGGTAGAACTCGTCGACGTCCCAGGCGTCCCACATGTTCGGGAAGTCGGGGTGCAGTTGGAGGAGGTTCGCGGCCCGTCCCGGCGCGACGGTCTCGCGGCCGGCCTCGATGTCGTAGGCGGACACGACGAGGCCCCGGGCGTCGATGCCGACCCGGAGCAGGTCGTTCTCCAGGACGTATCCGCCGCCGGCGCGGGGGGACAGCCGGGTCGGCCGCGGACGGCGGGGGGTGCCCGCGCCGCCCGCGGGGACCCCGTGCCGGGTGTGCGGCGCGGAGTTGAACACCAGCTCCCGCTCACCCTCCCCCACCAGCGCCCGCTGTGCCGCCCCGATGAGGTCCTCCAGTTCACGCGCGACCCGCGCGTACGTCTGCCGTGCCTCGCGGTGCACCCAGGCGATGGAGGAGCCCGGCAGGATGTCGTGGAACTGGTGCAGCAGCACCGTCTTCCACAGCCGGTCCAACTCGTCGTACGGGTAGGGGAATCCGGTGCGTACGGCCGCGGTCGCCGCCCACAGCTCGGCCTCGCGCAGCAGGTGTTCGCTGCGCCGGTTGCCCTGTTTGGTGCCGGCCTGGCTGGTGAGGGTGGCGCGGTGCAGTTCCAGGTACAGCTCGCCGACCCAGACGGGTGGGTCGGGGTACTCCGCCTCGGCGCGGGCGAAGAACGCGGCGGGCGTCTCCCAGGTCACGGACGGGGAGCCTTCGAGGTCGCGCAGCCGGGCGGCGCGGGCGACCATCTCTCGGGTCGTGCCGCCGCCTCCGTCACCCCAGCCGGTGGGCGCGAGGGAGCGCCGGGCGCGGCCCTTCTCGCGGAAGTTCCGGGCGGCGTGGGCGAGTTCGCCGCCGCGCATGGAGCAGTTGTAGGTGTCGACGGGCGGGAAGTGGGTGAAGATCCGGGTGCCGTCGATGCCCTCCCAGTGGAAGGTGTGGTGCGGGAAGGTGTTCGTGCGGGACCACGAGATCTTCTGCGTCAGCAGGTATCGGGAGCCCGCCGCCTTGATGATCTGCGGGAGCCCGGCGGCGAAGCCGAAGGTGTCGGGCAGCCAGGCCTCGTCGTTCTCGATGCCGAACTCGTCGAGGAAGAACCGCTTGCCATGCACGAACTGCCGGGCCATCGCCTCCGAGCCCGGCATGTTGGTGTCCGACTCCACCCACATCCCGCCGGCCGGCACGAACCGCCCCTCGGCGACGGCCTTCTTCACCCGGGCCCACACCTCGGGCCGGTGCTCCTTCACCCAGGCCCACTGCTGGGCCTGCGACATGGCGAAGACGAACTCCGGCTCGTCGTCGATCAGCGCCGTCATGTTGGCGGCCGTACGGGCCACCTTGCGGACCGTCTCCCGCAGCGGCCACAGCCACGCCGAGTCGATGTGGGCGTGGCCGACGGCGCTGATCCGGTGCGCGGAGGGGGCGGCGGGCGCGGCGAGGACGTCGGTGAGGCAGGCCCGCGCCCGCTCCGCCGTACCGCCGACGTCCTGCAGGTCGACCGCGTCGAGGGCCCGTTCCACGGCTCGCAGGACGTCCCAGCGGCGCGCCGACTCCGCCGGCAGCTCGGCCATCAGCTCGCCCAGCACCTCCAGGTCGAGCACCAGCCGCCACACCGTCTCGTCGAAGACGGCCAGCTCCATCGGCCCGAGGGTGTACTGCGGCTCGCTGCCCGCGGTCTCCTTGTCGCCGAGCGGTGTCGGCAGGAAGGGGTGGAAGTCGAGGACGACGGGGTTGGAGGCGGCCTCGACGTGCAGCCGCACCTCCTCCCCGCCCGCCACGGGCGCGCCGATCCGCACCCACTGGTTCTGCGGGTGCAGCCCCTTCACGGGGGTGCCGTCGGGGCGGTAGACGAGCCCCTCGCACTGGAAGCCGGGCATGTGCGGGTCGAAGCCGAGGTCGAGCAGCGCCTCCACGGTCCGCCCGGCCCACCGCTCCGGCACGGTGCCGGTGACCCGGAACCAGCTGGTGCCCCAGGGCGCACCCCACCGCTGCCCCGCCGCGACCGGCCGGACCTCGGCGGCCAGCCCCTCGGCGACCGGCACGGGTTCGCCGGGAGCGTGCCACACCGCCACCTCCAGCGGCACCCGCTCAGGGTGGACGGCGGGCCGGATGCGTTCGTCGAGGACACGCCTCAGACGCCCTTCGACGAGGCTGCGGTCGTCATGCATGGGGGCTCCCTGCGCTCACGGGTACGACGAGGTCTACAGCTCCCCTGCCACGGCCGGTTCGAACCGTGCCTCTCGACGCGGCACCGCCCCGTTGGGCAGAGTGCTCCCTACGTACTCGCCAGTAGCCCCCATTGACCGCCGAGGAGAGCGCCCGTGACCAACTGGGTCGGACGAACCGCCGTCGAGATCGCCGCCGCCGTGCGGGAGAAGCAGGTCACCCCACGGGAGGTGGTGACGGAGCACCTGGCGCGGATCGAGCGGCTGGACGGGCGGATCGGCGCCTTCCGGACGGTGCGGGCCCAGGCGGCGCTGCGGGAGGCCGACGAGGTGGCGGCCCGCGGCGATCTCGCGGAACTCCCGCTGGCCGGGGTGCCGGTGGCCGTCAAGGACAATCTCGCGGTGCGCGGTGAGTCCAACCGGGTCGGTTCGGCGGCGACCCCGGACGCGCCGGCCGAGCGGGACCATGTCACCGTGGCCCGGCTGCGGGCGGCTGGCGCGGTGGTCGTGGGGCTGACGAACGTGCCCGAGCTGTGCGTCTTCGGTACGACGGAGGGCGTGCACGGCACCTCCCGCAACCCCTGGGACACCTCCCGCACGGCGGGCGGCTCGTCCGGCGGCAGCGCGGCCGCCGTCGCCGCCGGGATGGTGCCGATCGCCCTCGGCAACGACGGCATGGGCTCGCTGCGCATACCGGCGGCCAACTGCGGCCTGGTCACCATCAAGCCGGGTCACGGGGTGGTCCCGGCCGGGATCAGCGACGGCGACTGGTTCGGCATGTCGGAGAACGGGCCGCTCGCCACGACCGTGGCGGACGCGCGGCTGATGCTGTCCGTCCTCGCGGACGGCGACGCCGGCACCGTACGAGGGGACGCGCCCGGCACCCGCCGGATCGCCCTCTCGCTGCGCAGCCCGCTCGCCGGGGTGGCGCTGAGCAAGCCGTACACGTCCGCCGCGCGGGAGGCGGCCGAGGTGCTGATGAAGGCGGGTCACGTGGTGCGGCGCGCCGACCCGCCGTACCCGCTGTCGCTGAGCCTGACCTCGCTGGCGCACTGGACGGCGGGCACGTCGGTCGACGCGCAGGGCCTCGATCCGCGGCTGCTGACCCGGCGCACCCGCGTCCACGCGGCCGTCGGGCGGCGTTTCGTGGGGCGGGTGCGCGCCGGGGCGGGCCGGGAGGAGCTGCGCCGTCGGCTGGAGCCGTTCTTCGCCGAGTACGACGTGCTGCTGACACCGGCGCTGGCCCGCCGCTCGCCCCGGTCGGCGCCGTGGCACGAGCGGGGCTGGCTGCGCAACGTCGCCGCCAACTCGGCGTACTCGCCGATGACTCCGCCGTGGAACCTCACCGGCTGGCCGGCGATGGCCGTCCCGCTCGGCAAGCTGCCCTCGGGTGCCCCCAGTGCCGTACAGCTGGTGGGGCGGCCCGGGTCGGAGGCGGAACTGCTGGAGCTGGCGGGGCAGTTGGAGCGGCTGCGGCCGTGGGAGCGGACGGCGCCCCTCGGCTAGGGGGTGTCTCGTCGATCAGGCCGGGTCAGGGAGCGGCGTCTGGTGCCGTGCATCACAAGGCGGAGGAGGGAGTCGATGCGGAGCGATGGGGGTGCCCCCGCGGCAGCTCGTTCGAGCGTGGGGGAGAGTGACGACAACGCGGCGAGGTGCGGTGCCAGGCGGCGCGAGCCCGGCATGATCGGCTAGACGCCCCCTAGGCGCTGTCTAGAGGGCCTTGTACATGATGTGCAGCCCGACGAGGCCGTGCCGGGGGTGGTCGAACGCCTCCGGCACCGTGGCGAGGATCGTGAAGCCGAGCGAGGTCCACAGCTTGACGGCCGGGTTGGTCTCGACGACCGCGTTGAACACCATCCCCCGGTAGCCGTGCGCCTCGGCCTCGCGCAGGATGTGCTCGGCGAGTGCGCGGCCGACGCCCCGGCCGCCGTGGTCGGGGTCGACCATGAAGCCCGCGTTGGCGATGCGGGCGGCGGGTCCCCCGTAGTTGGGGGTGAGGTACGCGGAGCCGACGACGGCGCCGGTCTCGTCCTCGGCGACGTAGACCCGTTTCGCGGGGCCCATCCAGAGCGCGCGGGCGTCTTCCTCACCGGTCTCGGGGTCCCAGCTGTAGGTCTCGGCCGCGGCGACGATGCGATGCCAGAACGGCCAGATGCGCGGCCAGTCGTCGGCGGTGGCTTCTCTGATCAGCATGGGCGTGAGTGTCGCACGCCCAGCTGACCGGCGATCGCGGGTGGCGCCTGGCTTCAGTCCACGCTGGGCAGGATGTGGGGCTCGGCGAGGTCTTCCTCGTAGCCCGCCAGCCGGATCGGGGCCGAACGGGCCCAGACGTCGAGGCTGCCGATCTCGTCGGGTCGTCGGCCCGCGCGCTCCGAGCGTTCCTTGGGGCCCTGTTCTCGCTTCGTCTTCTCCGGTGTCACCGCGCACTCCTTATGTGTCGGGTCACCCTCGGGTCGGCCGGCCAGGCTGCGTTCCGCGGCACGACGCCCACTCGGGTCTGGGTCGAATCCGTCCGGACGCGGTGGCGTGGACAACGCGGGGAAAGCAGGCCGTTGTGCACCGGCTGGTCCCGGGACGGACGGTGGGTGGTGGTAGGGACCCGTTCTGCTTGTCCGTCCGGAACAGATTAACCAAATGAGCGGGCATCCGCTCGATGGGGCTCAAAACTAGGGGGAGATCAGGGGTGACTGTCCCAAGTCGCCCTGCATGCCCACCACAAGGCCTTGCCCGCTTTTGCCACATGATGCCCCGTTCGCCTATCACCCGCTCGGCCTATTGAGCTGAACGGATGTACGGCCGGTCGTGGGGTAGCGGGCGCGTAGTTCAGGTCCCGTTGGCCGATTCGCAAGCCGTCCATGGTGTGCTGGCGGACGGCGTGCCAGGCCCGCGGCGCCGATCATGATCCGAGAGACAGGCCCGAGTCCGGCGGGAGGACCGACGCATGGAGCTGCGCAGTGTCGAGGAGCTGATGGATCTGCTGAACGCCTGCCGGGGCGCATGGCCCGAGCCGGGCCTGCGCCGCACCCGGGTCGATCTGCACGACCACGCGCTCCAGACGGCGGCGCTGCTGCGCCGCGTCCGGCCCGCCGACAAGGAGCTCCAGGTGGCGGGCCTGGTCCATCCCGTCGGGCATGTGCTGCCGCCCGGCGCCCCGGGCGGGCCCGCCGACCGGGCCGCCGCGGCGGTGCGGCCGCTGCTGGGCGACCGGGTCTCCCGGCTGGTACGACGGCTGCCGCGGCCCGGCGCCGACTCCGACGAAGACCTGCTGCGGCTGCGGCAGGCCGACGAGGAGGGCCGGGCGCCCGGGTTCGACGCCGGGGTCCTGGAGGACTGGCGGACCGTGCTGGAACTGGTGGCCGCGCGCAACACGCGGCTGCGCGCGGTGGACTGACGGGGCGTCACCGGGCTCACCGGTGGCCACACCGGGCCTCACCGGCCGAGGACTACGCCCGGCGCGGCTACCACTTGCCCGGCGCGTAGTCCTTCAGGAAGACGCCGTACAGGTCCTCGCCCGCCTCGCCGCGCACGATCGGGTCGTAGACGCGGGCCGCGCCGTCGACCAGGTCGAGCGGGGCGTGGAAGCCCTCCTCGGCGAGGCGCAGCTTGTCGAAGTGCGGCCGCTCGTCGGTGATCCAGCCGGTGTCGACCGAGGTCATGAGGATGCGGTCGGTGTCGAACATCTCCTGGGCGCTGGTCCGCGTGACCATGTTCATGGCGGCCTTCGCGGCGTTGGTGTTCGGGTGCCCCGCGCCCTTGTAGCCGCGGCCGAAGACCCCCTCCATCGCCGAGACGTTGACGACGTAGGAGCGCCCGCTGGACGCCTTGCGGGCGGCCTCGGCCATCGCCGTCCGCAGCTTGCTGATCAGGATGAACGGGGCGGTGTAGTTGCACAGCTGGGTCTCGAGCAGCTCCACCGGGGAGATCTGCTCGATGGTCTGCACCCAGGTGTTGGTGTCGACGACGTCCGGCACCAGGCCGCCGGCGTCGATGGCGGTGCCGTCGAGGTGGCGGGCGATGCTGGCGTTGCCCGCGACCAGGGCGAGGTCGGCGACCTTCTGCGCGTCCAGCCCGCTCCTGCCGACGGGCAGCGCGGCGAGGCCGTCGACGGCGCCGGAGTTGAAGGCGCCGATGACGTGGTGGGCGGGCAGCTCGCCGGCGGGCAGCGGGGCGCTCTCGCCCTCGACCAGGGCGGCGTAGGCGGAGGGGAGGCGGCGCACGGTCTGCGTCGCGTTGTTGATCAGAATGTCGAGGGGGCCGGCCTCGGCGACCTGGTCGGCGAGGGCCACGGCCTGGGCCGGGTCGCGCAGGTCGATGCCGACGACCTCCAGGCGGTGGATCCAGTCCGCCGAGTCGTCCATCGCCTTGAAGCGGCGGATGGCGTCCTTGGGGAAGCGCGTGGTGATCGTGGTGTGGGCGCCGTCGCGCAGCAGCCGCAGCGCGATGTACATGCCGATCTTGGCGCGGCCGCCGGTGAGCAGCGCGCGCTTGCCGGTGAGGTCGGCGCCGGCGTCGCGCTTGGCCCGGTTCAGGGCGGCGCAGTCCTGGCAGAGCTGGTGGTAGAAGTAGTCGACCTCGACGTACCGCGTCTTGCAGACGTAGCAGGAGCGCGGGCGCTGGAGTATCCCGGCGATCCGGCCCGCCTCGACCTTCGAGGAGGGCAGGATGCCCTCGGTCTCGTCGTCGATGCGCTCGGCGGAGCCGGTCGCGGTGGCCTCGGTGACCGCCCGGTCGTGGGCGGTCTTGGCGGCCCGGCGCTCCTGGCGGCGGCGCTGCTTGACCGTGCGGTAGATCTGCGAGGTGGCCCGGCGCACCTTGATCGCGTCGGGGTGGTCGATCTCGAGCTGGTCGAGCTCCTCGAGCACGCTCAGGCAGATCGCCAGACGCTCGGGGTCGATGCCGGGCCCGTAGACCACCTCGTCCGTGGTCCGGGTGCCTTCCTCTGTCACCGTCATCGCCGCTGCGTTCCCTGTTTCTGCCCTGGCGGCGCTCCGACTCGCGCCCGCATTCGAACGTCGGATTTTACGGAGCGCCGGGCCGGACCGCCAAACCCGTCTCGATCAGGGCGTACAGGCAGTGATCAGCGTCTCGACTTCGGTGGCGAGCGCCCGGGCGAGCCGGTCGAGGTCGGGGACGGCCCCGGCGTCGGCGACGAGGCCGTAGTGGACGGCGCCGCGGTAGGTGGAGACGGCGACCGCGAGGGAGTGTCCGTGGGCGAGCGGGGCGTAGGGGTAGACCTCGGCGAGCGGGGCGCCGCCCAGCTTCAGGCCGAGGGAGGGCAGCGGCACGCTGGTGACCAGGATGTCGAACCAGAGCCGCGCCGCCTGGGCGGCGAGTGGGCCGCCGAGCCGGTGGCCGAGGGCGGGCACATGGTCGGCGAGCAGGGCGACGGCGCCCGCGCCGCGGTGCGGGCCGGCGTCCTTGTTGCGGTCCATGGCGGTGCGGACCGCGCCGAGGCGGCGCAGCGGGTCGGGGTCGCCGACGGGAAGCCGTGTCAAGTAGCCGGAGAGCCGGTTGCCCTGCGGGTGGGCGGTGCGCGGGCGGCGGGTGGAGACGGGGATCAGGGCTCGCGGGGCGACGCCGTCGCTGCCGTCGCCGCGTTCGTCGAGCCAGCGGCGCAGGCCGCCGGCGACGACGGCGATGAGTACGTCGTTGACGGTGCCGCCGACGGCCTTGCGGACGCGGTGGACGTCGTCGAGGTCGACGGCGACGCCGGCGGTGCGGCGGGTGCCGGAGGGGTCGGAGGTCAGGGCCGGGCAGGGGCGGGCGCTCAGCGTGGAGCGGGCGACGCTGGCACCGATGCCGAGGGCGCGGTTCGCGTCGGACAGGGCGCCGCGCAGCAGCGCGGGCAGGCGGCGGACGTCGGGCAGCGGGCCGCGGGCAGGCTCGGCGCGGCGGGGGCGGGGCGGCGGCATGTCCATGGGGTCGAGGATCGCCGCGGCGAGGGCGAGGGCGCGCAGCCCGTCGGCGAGGGCGTGGTGGAACTTGAACAGCACGGCGAAGGAGACGCCGTCCTCGCCGGGCAGCACATGCGCCTCCCACGGCGGCCGGCCGCGCTCCAGGGGCCGCTCCAGGAGCCGGCCCGCGGCGGCCTGGAAGTCGGTGGTGGGGGCGTGCAGCCGCACGTGGTGCTGGGGGTCGAAGCCGGGGTCGGGTTCCCGGGCCGCGCCGCCGAAGGCCAGCGACCCCCGCAGGTCGAACGGGAACGCGCGCGGGTCCGGGTCGAGCGGCCGCCACACGTCCCGGATCCGCATCCTGAGGCCGGGGACGCCGGCGGCCCGCGCGGCGAGCAGGTCGGCGGCGTGGGCGCCCGCGGTGGACGAGTTCGCGGTGAAGACGCCGAGGGCGCCCAGGTGCATGGGGTGCCGCTCGGAGTCGATGTTCCAGAACGCCAGGTCGAGGGGTGCGAGCAGATCGTCAGAAGTCAGATCGTCAGAAGTCAATGGCTTGCCTCGCGTCGGCGGGGTGGGGCTGCAGTCAATCGCCCGTGGACGATTACGGTCAAGGATTGTCGGGCTACGCTCAGTTAACAGCGTATTAAGACCCGGTCTCTTCACCTGTGCCGCCCCGCCCGTCACACGAGTGGCGGGTGCTACGGCACTCGCTGGCCCTTCCCCAGCGCGATCACCCCGCCCTTGGAGACCGTGTACAGCTCGCCGTCCCGCTCCGGGTTGACGCCGATGGTCGCGCCCGGCGGCACCTCCACGTTCTTGTCGAGGACGGCGCCGCGCACCACCGCGCCCCGGCCGATGTGCACGTTGTCGTGGAGCACCGACCCCTGCACCACCGCCCCGGGGTCGACCACCACGCCCGGCGAGAGCACGGACCGTGTCACCTGCCCCCGGATCAGGCATCCGGCACTGATGATCGACTCACTGGCGATGCCGCCCGCGTTGAAGCGGGCCGGGGACAGCTGGCCCGAGTGGGTGTAGATCGGCCAGCTGCGGTTGTACAGGTTGAAGGCGGGGCGCTCGGCGATCAGGTCCATATGGGCGTCGTAGTACGCGTCGAGGGTGCCGACGTCACGCCAGTACCCCTGGTCGCGGCTGGTCTCGCCGGGCACGTGGTTCTCGCCGAAGTCGTACAGCCCGGCCTCGCCGCGCTCGGTGAGCTGGGGCAGGATCGAACCGCCCATGTCGTGCACCGACCGCTCGTCCTCCGCGTCGCGGTGCAGCGCCGCGACGAGCGCCTTGGTGGTGAAGACGTAGTTGCCCATCGAGGCGAAGACGCAGTCGGGGTCCCCCGGCAGTCCGGGCGGGTCGGCCGGCTTCTCCAGGAACCGCTTCACCGTCTGCCCGTCCGGCCCGGGGGTGATCACTCCGAACCCCGAGGACTCGGCGCGCGGCACCCGGATGCCGGCGACGGTCACCCCGGCGCCGGACTCGACGTGCTGGGCGAGCATCTGCCGCGGGTCCATGCGGTACACGTGATCGGCGCCGAACACGGCGACGTACTCGGGCTGCTCGTCGTACACCAGGTTCAGGGACTGCAGGATGGCGTCCGCGCTGCCCAGGTACCAGCGCGGGCCGAGGCGCTGCTGGGCGGGGACGGGCGTGACGTAGTTGCCGAGCAGGCTGGACATCCGCCAGGTTGTGGTGATGTGCCGGTCCAGGGAGTGCGACTTGTACTGCGTGAGCACGCAGATGCGCAGGATGTCGGCGTTGACGAGGTTGGACAGGACGAAGTCGACGAGGCGGTAGGTGCCGCCGAAGGTGACCGCGGGTTTCGCGCGGTCCGCGGTCAGGGGCATCAGACGCTTGCCCTCGCCGCCTGCCAGGACGATGCCGAGAACCGAAGGACCCCCACGCCGCATGGCCGCTCCCCTCACGCTGGTTCCGCATGCCCGCCCGAAGCCAGGCGGACCCCCTCTGGTGGATGCCTTGCTATGCCCCGGCCGCGATCCGCTCGTACAGCCGGACCGTGCGCCGGGCGACCGTGTCCCAGCCGAACTCGCCGACGGCCCGCTCCCGCCCTGCCTCGCCCATCCGGCGGGCGCCGTCCGGGTCGCCGAGCACCGCGTCCAGGGCCTGCGCGAGGCCGTCCTCGAAGGCGTCGTCCACGGGCACCAGGAGCCCGGTCTTGCCGTCCGCGACGACCTCCGGGATGCCGCCGACCCGGGAGGCCACGACGGGCGTGCCGCACGCCATCGCCTCCAGGTTGACGATGCCGAGCGGTTCGTACACCGAGGGGCAGACGAACACGGCGGCGTGGGTGAGGAGTTGGACGACCTCCGGCCGCGGCAGCATCCGCGCGATCCAGTGCACGCCGTCCCGCACCCGGCTCAGCTCCTCGTACAGCTCACGGAACTCCCGCTCGATCTCCGGCGTGTCGGGCGCGCCCGCGCACAGCACCACCTGCGCGGCCGGGTCGATGCCGCGGACCGCGCGCAGCAGGTGGGGCACGCCCTTCTGGCGGGTGATGCGGCCGACGAAGAGGACGTAGGGGCGGTCCGGGTCCACGCCGAGGCGGCGCAGCACGTCGGTGCCGGGGTCGGGCCGGTACAGCTCCGTGTCGATGCCGTTGTGCACGACGTGCACCCGGGCCGGGTCGAGCGCGGGGTAGCAGGCGAGGATGTCCTCGCGCATCGCGCCGGACACGGCGATCACCGCGTCGGCGGCCTCGAACGCGGTGCGCTCGGCCCAGCCCGACAGGGCGTATCCGCCGCCCAGTTGCTCGGCCTTCCAGGGCCGCAGGGGTTCGAGCGAGTGCGCGGTCAGTACGTGCGGGATTCCGTACTGGAGCTTGGCGAGGTGACCGGCCAGGTTGGCGTACCAGGTGTGGGAGTGGACGAGTTCGCGGCCTTCGAGGGCGGCGGCCATGGCGAGGTCCACGGAGAAGGTGCGCAGCGCGTCGTTGGCGCCGTCGAGGGCGGACCAGGGGCGGTGGCGTACGACGCCCGCCGCTCGCTCCGCCGAGGAGGCCTCGCCCCAGCAGTGCACCTCCAGGTCGACCAGGGACCGCAACTCCTGCGTCAGGAACTCCACATGGACGCCCGCGCCGCCGTACACGTCCGGCGGGTACTCCCGGGTCAGCAGTCCCACTCGCACCCGGAACCCCCTGTCTCAGCGGCTGGTTCCCTCATGGTCACCCAGATGCCGCGCGCGGGGAAGACCGCGGGGGCCGGGTGAAGCAGCAGTCGCCGCACACGCCCGCGCCGGGCACCCGGTAGTAGAGGCAGCAGCCGCGGCGCCGGAAGGCGGTGCCGGAGAGGGTTCCGGTGCCGGCGAGGAGCGGGTGGGTGAACAGGTCGGCGGTCAGGGCGCGGGCCCGGTCGGCGACGTCCGTACGGCCGTGCTCCCGCGCCCACCGGTCCAGGGTCCGGGCGGCGCCGGCCAGTGCCGAGGCGGCGTTGCCGCGCAGCAGACCGGGGGCGAGCCGGTACCGGGCGCGCAGGGCGGCGGCGAGCGGTTCCAGATGGGCGCGCGGTACGGCGTCGGCAAGCGCATCGGCGACGGTGTCCGCGTCGGCGGGCCGCAGGCGCACCTCTGTCAGCCTCAAGTCGTACGGGGTGACGGCGTCGGGGTCCCAGCGCAGCAGCCGGGGGTCGAGGTCGGGGACGCGGCCGTACAGCGCGGCGCAGCCCAGGGCGACCGACCAGAGGCGGGACGCCAGTCCGAGGTGGGCGACGGAGGCGGCGACCCGCGGCTCGGGGGCACCGAGCGCCTCGGCGACCTTGCGGACCCGGAAGCCCAGCGGGTCCGGATGAACCTGCGAGGCCTGGCCTGCGTATACCTGGGCGAGGGTGGGGAGGGCGTCGGGGCCGGCTCCGGTGGTCGGCGAAGTGTCGTGCGCGGTCGTATGCGACGTGGTGTGCAGGAGGAAGAAGCCGCCGAGCGGGCGGAGCGCGGCGAGTTCGGGGTCGAGTTCCACGAGGAGCAGTAGTACCAAGTTCGACAGGGCGGGAGGACGCGGCCCCCTAGGGGGCGTCTCGCCGATCATGCCGGGCTCGCGGCGCCTGGCACCGTGCCTCGCCGCGTTGTCGTCGGTCCCCGATTCCCCCAAGCTCTCGGCTCCGCTCGAGCAGGGGGGACCCCCATCGCATCGGCTCCCTCCTCCGCCTTGCGATGCACGGCACCAGACGCCGCTCCCTGATCCGGCCTGATCGACGAGACACCCCCTAGGGGTCGGCGCACGGGGCCCGCGCCGTCGGCGCACGCCTCAGGGATGACTGCGCCGCCGCCGTACTCCATCGGTAGTAGGAGCCATTGCGTGCTCAGGGACGACGACGGGGAACAGGTCGGCGGGGCATCGTGTTGGCATGGATGCCGATCGCTCGCCACGCCGGGCCCCGCGCCCCCGCCTCACGCAGAGGAGCAGCTCATGAGCGCCCTCGCGTTGTCCGTGCTGCTGTCGATCGTGTCCGCCGTGGCCTACGCGGGCGGGGCGATCGTGCAGGAGCACGTCGCGGCGTCGTCGCCGGGCGAGCAGTACGCCCCCCTGCGCCGCGCCGGCTGGTGGGCCGCGGTCGCGCTCAACGGCCTGGGCGGACTGCTGCACGTGGTCGCGCTGGCGTACGGACCGCTGAGCGTGGTGCAGCCCCTCGGCGCGCTCACCATCGTCTTCGCGCTGCCCATGGCGGCACTGTTCGTGGGCCGCAAGGCCGGGGCGACCGCCTGGCGGGGCGCCGTCATGGCGACCGTGGGTCTCGCCGGACTGCTGTCCCTGGTCGGCACGTCGGACGCGCAGTCGCTGGGCGGGCCGCAGCAGGTGGCCGTCTTCACGGCCACCGCCGTCGCGGTGACGGCGCTGATGATCGCGGGCCGTGCCGCGCACCGGCATCCGGCGGTGCGGGCCATGCTGCTCGCGACCGCGTCCGGCATCGCCTTCGGCATGTCCTCGGTCTTCACCAAGACGGTCGCCGTCGACTGGACCGGCGGGGTGTCGGCGGGCGACCTGCCGCCCCTGGCGGCGATCGGCGTGCTCGCGACGGCCGGTCTGCTGCTGTCGCAGGCCTCCTACCGGGGCGCCGGGCTCGCCGCCCCGCTGGCCACGCTGACGGTGGTCAACCCGGTGGTGGCGGCCGCGGTGGGCATCACGATGTTCGGCGAGACCTTCCGTTACGGCACCACGGGCACCGTCCTCGCCCTGGGCTGCGGCGTGGTCGCGGCGGGCGGCCTGATACTGCTGACCACCGAGCGCATCGCCCGGTCGCAGGACGAGGCCGGGGACCGGGATTCGGTTCAGGACCGGGTCCGGGTCCAGGTTCTGGACGAGGACCGGGACCAGGGCCAGGACCGTGCCGACGCGCCGCTGACCGCGGTCATCGTGCCGGCGGGGGTGACCGAGACCTCCGTGGCGGTGACCACGGCAGCGGTCGCCGCGGCGGATGTGCCCGCGCCCGTGGCTCGGGCGGTCGTGACCGCGGATGCCGCGCCGGTGGCGTTGTCCGAGCCGGTCCCCGCCATCCCCGCCATCCCGTCCACCCCCGCCGCCCCCGTCACGGCCGCCGCGTCTGCGTTCGCGCCGAAGCGGCGCGCGGGCCTCGGCGACGAACCCGCCGCGCGGGCGGAGGAGCCGGTCTTCCTGCCGAGCCCCGCGGCGGAGGGCGCGTACGAGAACAGGGCGCCCGCCGGCCCTGCGCCCGGCTACGCCGCGCTGTACGGCGGTGTGTTCCTCCCGCCGCCGGCCCTCGACCGGCGGCGCCGCATACGCGTCAGATCCTGACGCCACCGGACCGGAGATACGCCACGGGGTCGATGTCGGTGCCGAACCCCGGCCCGGTCCGCACCTCGAAGTGGAGGTGCGGGCCCGAGCTGTTCCCGGTGGAGCCCGCGCGGCCGATGCGCTGGCCGCCGCCGACCGCCTGCCCGGCCTTCACGGAGATCGCCGACAGGTGCGCGTACTGGGTGTACCGGCCGTCGCTGTGCCGGATGACCACCTCGTAGCCGAACGAGCCGCCCCAGCCCGCGCTCACCACCCGGCCCGGCCCGACGGCCTTCACCGAGGTGCCGGTGGTGACGGGGAAGTCGACGCCGGTGTGATAGCCCTTCGACCAGCTGGACCCGGACGCCCGGTACGGGGTGCCCAGCGAGGCGCTGACGGGTGCGACGAGCGTGTCGGTGTCCCGGTCGCCGGAGCTTGAACTTGAGCTGGAGCTGGACCCGGAGCTGCGGGAGCCGGAGGACGTCGTGGTCGAGGGCGTGGCCCGCGGCTCCTCCTTCGGTTCGGTCTTCGGCGCGGAGCCCGCCGACGTCGCCGTGCCCGGGGCCTTGCCGGCCAGGCTCAGCCGCTGGCCGGGCAGGATCAGGTCGGGGTCGGTCCCGATGGTGGTGCGGTTGGCCGCGAACAGACCTTGCCAGCCGCCCTTGACGCGCTGCTCCTCGGCGATCGCGGAGAGCGTGTCGCCGCGCACCACGGTGTACATCTCGGCCTTGCCAGCCCGGGACTGGGGTGTGGTCTGCGGCTGGACGTCGGCGACCGAGGTCCGGGACGCGCGGGTCGAGGTGCCGCCGTCGGGGCGGCTGCCGCTCGTGCCGCTGTCGGACGGGTTCGCGGACGTGCCGCCGTCGCGGGTGAGCCCGGCCTCCTGCGAGCAGACCGGCCAGGCACCCGGGCCCTGCCCGTCGAGCACCTTCTCGGCGACGGCGATCTGCTGATCCTTGGTGGCCAGATCCGCGCGCGACGCGTACGCCGTGCCGCCGAAGGCCTCCCAGGTGGACTGGCTGAACTGCAGTCCCCCGTAGTAGCCGTTGCCGGTGTTGATGTTCCAGTCGTTGCTCGACTCGCACGCGGCCACCTTGTCCCACGTGCCCGCGTCGGCCGCCTGTGCGGCACCGGTACCGACGAACGGAAGGGCGATCCCGGCCCCGCCCGCAGTGACGGTGAGTGAGGCGCGGTTGATCCTGTTCGGCTGATACCGGCGGTGCCGGCCGCGTACGGCCATGAAGTGCCCCCTCGACAAGCGTCAGGAGGGCCAAAACTATGCGGGCGGAACAGGCCATGACAAGACAGCAATCAGCCGCCTCAGGGTCGCTGGAAAGCACACGGCGCACCGGGAGTTGACCGACCGTCAGACGTCCCGCACGGCGCACGGGCGCCCCGCGCGAACCGGCCACTGAGCAGCCCGGCGCCCCCGCCCGTATCTGCGGACACCCCCCTGCGCGGGGAGCCCGCGTGTGCGGCCGGAGCGGGGGCACGTAAGGATGGCCGAAGACAATACGAAGGCAGTACACCGAGCACGACCGGTACCACCCGATGTCCGGACAGCTAGGAGTTCTACGATATGAGCACGTCAGCCCAGATCGGTGTCACGGGTCTCGCGGTCATGGGCCGCAACCTCGCCCGCAACTTCGCACGCAACGGATACACGGTCGCGGTCCACAACCGGACGGCGGCACGCACCCATGCGCTGGTGGAGGAGTTCGGCGACGAGGGCGAGTTCATCGCGGCCGAGACCGCCAAGGAGTTCGTCGCGGCGCTGGAGCGGCCCCGCCGGCTGGTCATCATGGTGAAGGCCGGGGAGCCCACCGACGCCGTGATTCAGGAGTTCGCCCCGCTGCTCGAACCCGGCGACATGATCATCGACGGCGGCAACGCGCACTTCGCCGACACCCGGCGCCGGGAGCGCGAACTGCGCGAGCAGGGCATCCACTTCGTCGGCACCGGCATCTCCGGCGGCGAGGAGGGCGCCCTCCACGGGCCGAGCATCATGCCGGGCGGCTCGACGGAGTCGTACGACTCGCTGGGCCCGATGCTGGAGAAGATCTCCGCGAAGGCGGCGGACGGGGCGCCGTGCGTGACGCACGTCGGTCCGGACGGCGCCGGGCATTTCGTGAAGATGGTGCACAACGGCATCGAGTACGCCGACATGCAGCTGATCGGCGAGGCGTACCAGTTGCTGCGGGACGTCGCCGGGTACGGGCCCGCGCAGATCGCGGAGATCTTCCGGACGTGGAACACCGGCCGGCTGGACTCGTACCTGATCGAGATCACCGCCGAGGTGCTGTCGCACGTGGACGCCGCGACGGGCAAGCCGTTCGTGGACGTGGTGGTGGACCAGGCGGAGCAGAAGGGCACCGGCCGCTGGACCGTCCAGATCGCCCTCGACCTCGGCGTTCCGGTGTCCGGCATCGCGGAGGCCGTCTTCGCGCGGTCCCTGTCCGGGCATGTGGCGCTGCGCGAGGCCTCGCGCGGACTGGCGGGCCCCACGGCGTCGCCGCTCGGCGAGTCGGAGGCGGCCGCCTTCGCGGACCAGGTGGAGCAGGCGCTGTACGCCTCGAAGATCGTGTCGTACACCCAGGGCTTCCACGAGATCACCGCGGGCAGCGAGGAGTACGGCTGGGACATCGACCTCGGCCAGGTCGCCGCCATCTGGCGCGGCGGCTGCATCATCCGCGCCGCGTTCCTGGACCGGATCCGCTCCGCGTACGACGCCCGGCCCGATCTGCCGAGCCTGCTGTCCGACGAGACGTTCGCCCAGGAGATCGCGGCCGCGCAGGACGACTGGCGGGACGTCCTGGTCGCCGCCACCCGGCAGGGCGTGCCGACGCCGGGCTTCGCGGCGGCGCTGGCGTACTACGACGCGCTGCGCGCCGAGCGGCTGCCGGCGGCGCTGACGCAGGGGCAGCGGGACTTCTTCGGGGCGCACACCTACCGGCGAACCGACCAGGAGGGGTCGTTCCACACGCTGTGGGGCGGGGACCGGTCGGAGGTGTCCGCGTAGCGCCTCGCGGCGTTTCGGGGCGTTCGGCGGCGTTCGGCGGCGTTCGACGGTGTTCGGTCGTCGGGCGGGTGCGGGTGCGTGGGGGTTGCTCGCGCAGTTCCCCGCGCCCCTGACGACGTTGGGGGTGGGCGGGGATCCGGCCCCGCCCACCGCTGCTCGACGGCGTTGCGGTGGGCGGAGCCTGGGCCTCGCCCACCGCTGTTCCGCTTGCTCCGCTGTTCGACGGCGCCGATCGCTCAGCTCAGGGGCGGGCCGGGCTCCGGGTTCGGGACCGGTTCCGGGCCCGGAGGGATCGGGGACGGACCGGGCTCGGGCACGGGACCCGGGGGCGGTCCCGGGGCCGGGGGCGGCGGGGTCGGCTCCGGGCCGGGCGGCGGCTCGGGCGTCGGCACGGGCCCCGGCGGCGGCTCCGGATGCACGGGGTCCGGGCCGGGTGTCGGCGGGGGCTGTACGGGATCGGGATACGGTTCGGTCACTGCGTCCTCCAGCCAGTCGGTCGACGGTGGCTCTGGACTACTCCCCCGCCTACCCGGCGTCCGGTCCGGCACTCACCCGGGGGCGTCAATGCGGCGGTCCAGGTGGGCCCACCCGGACTCACCCGGCGAGCGCCGCCTCGGCGGCCGCGACGAAACCCGGGCGGGGACTGGACAGCACCGGGAGCGGAGTGACGGTCAGCCGTTCCGCGGGCGCCATGGAGGCCTGCGCGAGGACGACCGCGTCGGCGCCGACGGGGCTCACCGCGTCGGCGGCGGCCGCCACGAGGCCCACGTATCCCTCGTTGTCGCCCGCCTCGAAGCGGGCCCAGGCGCCGTCGACGAGCAGGGTCCCCACCTCCACGGCGCGACCGGCGCGCCGGCCCTCCTCCTCGATCAGCGCGGCTGTCGGTCCGAGCGTGCTCTCCAGCGCGGCGAGCACGACGATCCGGGGACCGGCGGCCACCGCAGCGGCCGCCATCGGGCGGTCGACGCGCAGCACCGGCACCCCGGCCGAGGCGGCGGCCGCCTCCGCGACGCCGCCGATGGTGGAACACGTGCACAGCACGGCGCGGGCCCCGTCACCGACGGCCCGCACCACCACGTCCCGCACCTCGCCGGCCACGGCCTCGGGCCCGTCGCGCCGGGCCCGGTCGAGCAGGTCCTCGTGGACGAGGTGGCTCAGCGGCAGTCCCGGCCGGACGGCGTCGCGCAGGGCGTCGAAGACCGGCACGTGGACGGGTGAGGTGTGCAGCAGGGCGAGCACGCGGAAGGCGCCTTTCGGTCAGAACCGCCCGGGGTGCGCGACCAGCCACTCCTTCGCGGCGCGCAGCAGCTCGGGGTCGGCCTCGGGGGCCTCGTCGGGGTGGCGTTCGGCCCACTTGACGACGTACGGGCAGAGCGGGGCGACGGGGACGCCCTCGCGCTCGGCGAGGGCGTACAGCTCACGTGCCAACGAGCCCGCGATGCCCTTCCCCTCGTGGGCCGGTTCCACGATGGTGTGGACGGGGACCAGGGCGCGGGCGGGCGACTCGAGGACGAAGTACTCGATGTGACCGACGACTTCGCCCTCGCCGACGGCTTCCAGCCGGCCGGCCTCCCGGTCGTCGCGGATCTGGATCTCACTCATCGGCACGCTCCCGGTGCGTCGGTTCAGGCCCGTACGGCCTGCGGACTGCGCTGCTGGTCCGAGCCCGGCACCGGCTCACCCGGGTCGCTGCCGAGTTCCACGATCCGGTTGTCGCGGTCCACATGCACCACCCGCGGCTTCAACGCCCGCGCCTCGGCATCGGTGACCTGAGCGTAGCTGATGATGATCACCAGGTCTCCGGGGTGGACGAGGTGGGCGGCGGCCCCGTTGATCCCCACCACCCCCGAGCCCCGCTCACCCTCGATGACGTAGGTCTCCAGCCGGGCACCGTTGGTGATGTCCACGATGTGCACCAGCTCACCGGGCAGCAGATCGGCGGCGTCGAGCAGATCCGCGTCGATGGTCACGGATCCCACGTAGTGCAGGTCGGCCTGGGTGACGGTGGCGCGGTGGATCTTGGACTTGAACATTGTACGCATCATCGAGGTACTCCTGGACATAGGCTCCCTGCCTGCGTTTTTGCAGGTCAAGGGCGGTTTCCTTACCCTACAACGAGTCGCATGTTCGGGCAGCATTCCCCAGGTTTTTCAGGACTCATGCTGACCACTTGCTGACTTTCCTGACGCACCGTCAGGCGATGGCAGGAGAGCTTCGCCCGCCCTCCCGGACCCCACCACGACGACTGCACAAGCCTACGCAGCCCCCTCCGACGGGCGTCCGTGATCACCGTCACTCCGGCGGCCTGGGCGGCAGTCGAGAGCCAAGGGGGCCGACCACCGGGAGCGGGCCACGCGCCGCCCTGGGTCAGCTGGCCCGGGCCCCCTCTATTCCACCTGAAGGGAAGAGGCTCCCATGGCCCATCAAGGAACCTGGGCGCCGAAGCGGCGCGGCACCATAGCAGCGAATCGCCGGTTACCCAAACCGGCGATTCTCATGACCATGGCTATAGCTCGTCCGGTGACTCTTGGCGGTGGCACGGGGCGGGTGTCAGAAACGTTTGAATTGGGCCAGAGCAGAGCGCGAGCAGATGCCGCCATCCGGCTCAGGCCAGCCTGAAGGAGCCATCTTGCCCGTGGAACCGCAGTCCCATCCCGACGGGACCCGGAGCGATATCAACTCGTCGCGCAGGAGCCGCAGCGTCGAGCCCGTCCTTATGGACACTTCTGAGGTCGCTGCGATGCTCAACATGTCCACGAGCTGGGTCTATAGGGAGGCATCGAAACTCGGCTTGAAGGGCTACAAGCTCGGCCGAGGCAGGAACGCCAAAGTCCTGTACAAGAAGACCGAGATCTTCAAGTGGCTAGAGCAGCAGAAGATCCATTAGAAGTGGGCGTCGGCGTGCGCACGGCACCCCGTCAAAGGAGGCTCTGCCCGAACCATCGAAAGCCCTACTGCGCACTTCGCCGGCAACCGGATCAACGTTTCGTCGACGTGGCTGCCAGAGATGCCGGGAGCACCCCTTCCCCGCCCGTCGGCAGCGTGTCAAGACCTGGCATGACGACAACCGATTCACCCCATCACCGCACCGTGCAGCGCCGTGACCCGCTTCCACGCACTCCTGTCGGCCAGTTTCGGCCAGCATCCCGTTGCCCAGTGTCCTGATCAGGCCGAAAGCCCCTCTGGCTGTCCTCCTGGCCAATTAGAGTGGTGGCCGACAGCGCTGATCGGGTGAGGCGCGGTGGAAAGGTGAGTCGGTACGGATGAGCGGAGTGCCCACGCGGATCGGCCGGTACACGGTGGCGCGGGAGCTCGGCTCGGGCGGGATGGGCGAGGTCTTTCTCGCCTACACCCCGGCGGGTGATCCGGTCGCAGTGAAGGTGATCCGCAACGACAAGCTCGATCCGCTGACGCGTGCGCGGTTCGAGAAGGAGGCGTTGATCGCGCGTACCGTGATCGGCACGAATCGGGTGGCCCGCTTCCTGGATGCGGACCCTTACGCCGACCGACCGTGGCTGGCGATGGAGTACGTGGCCGGTCGCACGCTGTTGGCCTGTGTGGACAGCAGCGGTGTGCTTCCGCTACCCCTGGTGGCCAGCCTGGGGGCGTTGCTCGCCGAGGGCCTGGCGGCAGTCCACTCCGCGGGGCTGCTTCATCGAGACCTGAAGCCGCAGAACGTCATCCTTGGCGATGACGGCCCGATGATCATCGACTTCGGGCTGGGCGCGTTCATGGATGCCTCGCAGGAGACGCTGTCGCACAGCGGCATGATCATCGGCACCGTCCGGTGTATGCCACCGGAGCAGGCCGGCGGCCATCCGCAGGTGTCACCCGCAGCGGATGTGTACGCGTTGGGAACGGTTCTGCTGTACGCAGCGGCTCGCCACTATCCGTACGACGGATCGCGCTGGGAGGCGATCGCGGCGCAGGTCACCAATCCCGAGATCGCTCCCGATCTCTCTGGGGTGCCTGCGCCGCTGGTGCCCCTGTTGGAGGCGATGCTCGCCCATGCACCGGAGGAGCGACCGACGCTGCAAGCGGTCTCCGATGCGTGCGCGGAGATCCTCTCCGCCTCCGAGGTAACCCCGGCGGCCGCCCGGCTGGCGCTCATCGCCCACACCACGGGAGGCCAGGCTCCGTCGTCTTCTGATGATCCGCTGACGGCGTCGTTCGAGAAGGTCATCCAGGAACAGGCTGACCATATCGAGGACGGCGAACCGGTGAGCCCGCTCGACGACCCTGCGCGGTTGTCACAGGCCGAGGCCGACGGCCCGGACCCGGAGCCGGTCGAACCTGAGGCCCTCGTGCCCGATCCGGCCCCGGGTTCTGGGCGGCGGAACGCCCCACCGAATGCGGGCGCGGCCAGGGGACGGCCTCCGGCGTCGAAGCGGATTGCGGACGAGCTGCGCGAGTTGTACGCCGCCGATCCCGTCCTGTGACTCCTGCACTGACGGTGCCGGGTGAGAGTCTTTGTCGGAATGGCGCGCGGACGGCGTAGTCCGTTGTTTGAAGGCGCGTGGGTGTTGGCGGTCGTCGATGGCCGCTGGTGATGGATCGGAGCGGACGTTGAGCGTCGAGGCTGAAGCCGTTGGCGGCCATGGCGATGCGGTGTGGGACGCCTGGGAGCCGGAGCATGCTCCAGCCTCGCAGCGGACCACCGGGTCCACCGGTTACGCCCCGGGGTCCCAGGTACTGATCCGCGACGAGCTGTGGCTCGTCCGGAACTCCAAGGACGTCGGCGAAGACGGATGGATGGTGGAGGTCACCGGCATCTCGTCCTTCGTGCGTGGCACGGACGCGGTGTTCTACAGCCGACTCGACGCGATTCAGGTGCTGGACCCGCGGGAGACGCGGCTCGTCCCGGACGACTCACCCAACCACCGGCGGGGTCGGCTGTTCCTCGAAGCAGTGATGCGCAAGACGTTCCTGCCGCAGACCGAGCATGGACTCGCTCTGGCCGACGGGTTCCTCATGGACCAGCAAGTGCACCAGCTGCGGCCCGCCGAGTTGGCGCTGTCGCTGGAGAAGAACCCGCAGCCACGGATCCTGATCGCCGACGTGGTGGGCCTGGGCAAGACCCTGGAGATCGGGGTGCTGCTGGCCGAGCTGATCCGGCGCGGACGGGGCGAGCGAATCCTGGTCGTGACCCCGCAGCATGTGCTGGAGCAGTTCCAGCGGGAGCTGTGGACGCGATTCGCGATCCCGCTGGTCCGTCTGGACTCCACCGGTATCCAGCGCATCCAGCAGGACATTCCGGCCGGCCGGAACCCGTTCGCCTACTTCAAGCGCGCGATCATCTCCGTGGACACGCTCAAGAGCGACGTCTACGCGCACCACCTGGAGCACACCAACTGGGACGCCGTCGTCATCGACGAGTCCCACAATCTGGTCAACCGGGGCACCAAGAACAACGAGCTCGCCCGTCTGCTGGCCAGGAAGACCGATGCGCTGGTGCTGGCGTCGGCCACCCCCCACAACGGCCGGGCCGAGTCGTTCGCCGAGTTGATCAAGATGCTGGACGAGGCGGCCATCGCCAACCCGTCGAAATACGAGGTGAAGGACCTTGAGCACCTCTACATCCGGCGTACGAAGACGTCGGCAGAGGTCCGCGACTCGCTGAAGGGCGCCTGGGCGGACCGCGGACCGTCTCAGCCGATCCACGTACCGGCTGGCGAGAAGGAGCTCGCCGTCTTCCAGGAGCTCGCCACGCGCTGGATTCCGGCCGACCCCGACCAGCCGTCGGTCAGTCGGCACCAACTGGTGCCCTACCAGCTCCTGAAGTCCTTCCTGTCCTCGCACAAGGCGCTGCTGGAGACCGTCAAGACGCGACTGGCGACGCTGGACAAGCAGCCGGCCGAGGAGTCGGCACGAAGCGGGCAGCGGACGCGCCCGGTCGACCCGGTGGCTCGGGAGGCTGCCAGGCAGGCGGAGCGAGCGGCCTTGCTGGATCTGCGGGACGTGGCCGAGCGGATCCAGGACGAGGACTCGGCGAAGCTGGCGGCTCTCCTGGACGAACTACGCACCATGGGTGTCGGCCCCGGCTCGGAGACCCGCGTGGTGGTGTTCTCCGAGCGCATCCCGACGCTGAAGTGGCTCGCGGAAACCGTCCCGGCCGCGCTCGGCTTCCCGCGCGGTACCAGCCCCGACGAGAACAAGCCCTGGCTGGCCTTCGGCGGCGCGGTACAGGTCATGCACGGAGACGCCACCAGCGACGAGGAGCAGCAGGCCATCGTCGAGAAGTTCGGGCTGCGCGACGACCCCGTACGCATCCTGTTCACCGGTGACGTCGCCTCCGAAGGCGTCAACCTCCACCAGCAGTGCCACCGGCTGATCCACTTCGACCTGCCGTGGTCCCTGATCCGTATCGAGCAGCGCAACGGCCGTATCGACCGCTACGGCCAGGAGCACCGACCGGAGTTCCGGGCCCTGATCCTCACCAGCGACATCCCCTGGCGGACGGACGAGACGACCGGAGAGCCCCGTACGCTGGACGACCGCCTGGTGGGCGAGAAGCTGCTCAAGCGCGAGGAGGAAGCGCACAAGATCGAGGGCTCAGTTGAGGCGGTCACCGGCCTGTACCGGGCAAAGGAGGAGGAGAACCGCCTCACCCAGGACCTGATCGCCGGCCGGACCGTCGAGGAGTCCATCAAGCAGTCCCAGCAGGGGGGCGCCGCATTCCTCTCCGGACTCCTCGGTCAGGTGGGAGCCGTCCCGGAGCATCCCGAGGTTCGGCGGGCGTACGTGCCACGGCTCTTCGCTTCCACTGCTGACTACTTCGACGAGGCGCTACGCCAGGTCTGCCGTCCCAACCCCGAAGACCAGCTCTCACTGCGCCGCGACGACGACGGAACGATCGCCTTCGAACCTCCGCGCGACTTGCTGTACCGGCTGAAGGCACTGCCGAAGTCGTATCTTGACGAGCAGCGGATCATGCCCCGCAAGGCCGAGCCGGGACGGATGCGCATCACCTTCTCCAAGGACCTCGCGGACCGGCGTCTCAAGGCGGCCCGGGAGTCGTCCAAGTCGCAGTGGCCGAACGTCTCCTACGTCACCGACGTCCACCCGGTCCTGGACTGGCTGACCGACAAGGTGCTCGTCGAGGTCGGCCGTCATCAGGCCCCCGTGCTCGCCGCCTCCGTGGACTCACCGACGTTCCTGGTGCAGGGCATCTGCTCCAACGCGCTGGGCCGGCCCACCATCGTCGAGTGGATGGCTGTCCACGGCGACCCGAGCGACCTTCAGGTGACACCTCTGACCCCGGAGGTCCTGGAGAACTACGGCCTGGGTCCGACCATGCCCGGCCGCGCCGCACCGCACGATCTCGACGGCCTGACGGAGCTCGTGCCCGGCGCCATCGACAGGGCGGAGCAGCACCTCCGGGACCTGAGGGAGGCGTACGGCGAGGAGATCGAGGCGATCTTGGCCCCGTCCCGCAAGCGCGTCGTGCACTGGCAGCAGGAAGCCTTGTTCTCGTCTGACGGGATGGGCAAGCGCGGGGTGAACATCAGCGCCAGCAGGCGGCTGAGCCTGCTCAAGTCCCTGCAGACCACGGGCGAGCCGATGCTGCGTCTGCTCGCCGTCCTGGAACCGCTCAACGCCGCTGAGGGAGGCACCGACCGATGAGCACCGACTTCGACTCCTTCAGCAACCGCGGCGAGTACTTCGCCGCGCACTACTTCGCCGAGCAGCTCGGAACCGACCTGAAGAAGGGCCTGTTCGCCACCTGGGCCCTGCGCGAAGGCGATGAGAACGACCCGCGGAAGACACCTCGGGAACTGCTCCGCTCGCTGCGCGGCGCCTACCTCTCCGAAGACGTACGCGGCTACTTCGCGGAAGCCGCCGAGCGCGACGCCGGAGACGAGGTCCGGCCGAACACCCACAGCAACCCCGAGTGGCGGAAGCGCCTCGCCGAGTGGCACCAGACAATCCTGCAAGCCCTGGGCTTCGAGGCCACTCCCACCGAACTCACCGTCCACCGCGCCGGACGCGACTACTTCCTGCCTGTGGCCTACCACGGCCACGGGATCATCGCCCTGGACTGCGGTTGGGCTGCCGATAACGACGCCGCCCTCGACGTGACCGGTGCCGGCCGACTGCTGCACCCACTCCGGGTAAGCGCGAGCGAGATGTACGAGACCGGCCCGGCCCTGGCGTCCTGGCTGTTCCAGAGCGAGCTCGGCGAGGCAGGCGGGCCCCGCCCCCGCTTCGTCCTGTTGCTGTGCGGCGGCGTGCTCGTCCTCGCCGACCGCCAGTCCTGGAGCGAAGGCCGCTATCTCGCCGTCAACCTCGACGCGGCCCTGGAACGCAACGACCGCACCCAGCAGGGCGAACTCGCCACCATCGCCGCGCTGTTCAGCCTGGACATGCTCCGGCCCGGCGAGAACGACCAGAGCAGGGCCATCGACGCCCTGCTGAAGTCCTCCAGCGCCAACGCCGCCGGCGTCTCCGGCGAACTGCGCCACGGGCTCCAGCGCTCGGTAGAGATCATCGCCAACGAAGTTCTGGCACGGATGGCCGAGCCGAAGAACAACGTCACCCCGGCCGACATCGAAAGCCCCAAGATCCCCTTCGCCCGGGAACTCACCCGCGAATCCCTCCGCTACCTCTACCGGATCCTGTTCCTCCTCTACGCCGAGGCCCGCCCCGAGCTCGGCATCCTTCCCGCAGACGACGGAAGCTACGAGGCCGGCTATTCCATGGCCCGCTTGCGCGAACTCGTCGAACGCGACGAGGAACTCGTCGAGGAGGAGGCCCGCAACGGCTTCCACTTGCACGAATCCCTGGACGTCCTGTTCAACAAGGTCAACTTCGGCCACCGCCCGTACGGCACCGAGGAGGACGACGAGCAGCCCGGCGACGACGAGGAGACCCGCAAGGCCAAGGCCGCCCGCCGCAGCGAGGACCGTGGCCTGCGCTTCGAGCCTCTGCGCAGCGAACTCTTCGAGCCCAGCTCGGTACGCCTCATCGGCAGGGGGGTCCTCGACCCCCGCAGCGACGAGGACAACGCCCCGCGCTGGCTCGACCTGCGCCTGCGCAACGCCGCCCTGCACGAGGTACTGCGCCTGCTCACCATGAAGAAGGGCAAGCGCGGCGAGCGGGGTGGCTTCATCTCCTACCGCAACCTCGGCATCAACCAGCTCGGCGCCGTCTACGAGGGCCTGATGTCGTACACCGGCATTATCGCCGAGGAAGAGCTGTGCGAGGTCGCCAAGGGCGGCGACCCGGAGAAGGGCTCCTGGCTCATCCCCTCTCACAAGCAGGACCAGTACCCCGACAAGACCCTCGTCCACTACGACGAGGACGACGCGCGCAAGGGCCTACGCGGAGTCAAGAAGTACGAGAAGGGCTCCTTCGTCTACCGCCTCGCCGGCCGCGACCGCGAGACCTCCGCCTCGTACTACACGCCCGAGTCGCTGACCCAGGTCACGGTCGAGCTCACGCTCAAGCACCGCCTCGACCAGGAACGCGACGCCGACGGCAACGTCATCAAGACCCGCGCGTCGGAGCTGCTCAAGTACAAAATCTGCGAGCCGGCCCTCGGCTCCGGCGCCTTCCTCAACGAGGCGATCAACCAGGTCGCCGAGGAGTACCTGCGCCGCCGGCAGGACGAGCTGGGCGTCACCATCCCGACCGCGGACGCCCTCACCGAGAAGCAGAAGGCCAAGGCGTACATCGCCCTGCACAACGCGTACGGCGTCGACCTCAACGCCACCGGCGTCGAGTTGGCTGAGGTCTCCCTCTGGCTCAACACCATGCACCCGGGCATGCGCGCCCCCTGGTTCGGCCTTCACCTGCGCCGAGGCAACAGCCTCATCGGCGCTCGCCGCGCCGTCTACGCGGCCGACGACGTCACCGGCAAGGAATGGCTCAAGGCCAAGGGCGCCTTGGCGCCCACCCGGCTCCCCTTCCTCAAGGACGGCGAACCGCAGCCACTCCCCCAGGACGCGGTCCACCAGTTCCTTCTGCCGAGTCCCGGGTGGGCCGCGGTCGCGGGCTCGAAGGAGGCCAAGGAACTCGCGAAGGAAGGCGTCGATCAGCTCGCAGCCTGGAAGAAGGGCATCCTCCAGCGCCCGAAGCGCGGCAAGGCCGGCAAGTCGAAGAAGGAGCCGGTGTCCCAGTTCACCCGTCTCCGTGACGCCGCCCGGCGGGTCGAGTTCCTCTGGTCGCTCGTCGTCAAGCGCATGGAGCTCTCCGAGCAGGCGATCGCCCGCCAGATCGACGTCTGGGGCGCCGACCCGACCGAGGCCGAATACGCCTTCCTCCACCGCCCTGACCAGGCCGTCACCAAGGAACAGGTCCTTGAGGACCTCTTCAACGCCGCGGACACCCCGTACTGGCGGCTGAAGAAGATCATGGACGCCTGGTGTGCGTTGTGGTTCTGGCCTGTCGACAAGGCCGGGCTGCTCGACGGCACGGCCAGGGAGTACGTGGCCGGACCACAGGTGACTGGGGCAGACAGCCTCAGTCGCCTGCTCGACGGGGCGCCGCTGGTTGCGGAGTCACGCGCTCACCTGGCCGACCGGGAATCGGCCGCTGTGCCCGCGCCCACGCCCGTGCCGCGGTTCGTCGAGGCGACGGCCCTGTTCGCACTCGGCCCCGAGCAGACCAGCTTCGGAGACCTCGAACTGAGCGCGGATAACGCAGTCGTGGAGGTCAAGCAAGTCACGCCACGCGGAAGGACTCAGGCTGCAACGCCGAAGCCGAAGTCACCGGAGCGTCGACCTATCGTCCCCCTCAAGGACCTGGACGACTGGCTGGAGTTCCTAGAGGCCATGCTTGGGACAGCCGACGTGCCTGAGGGCACCCTCATCGACACCTTCAATGACCTCGACGCACTCAAGAGCTTCGAGGAAACACTGCCCGGATTCATGGGCATGGACGCCGGCAACCCGGAGGACCGCTTCCCGTGGCTCCGTGAAGTGCACGACATCGCGCAGGACCAGGGCTTCCTCCACTGGGAGCTGGAGTTCGCCCTCGTCTTCGCCCAGGGTGGTGGGTTCGACCTTCAGGTGGGGAATCCACCGTGGGTGCGGCCCCGCTGGAACGAGGCGGCTGTGCTGGCCGAGCACGAGCCATGGTTCGAGCTGGAGGAAAAGGCGTCAGCGAACGAGAAGGATCGCCGACGCCGAGAGGTGCTGGCGTCCGAGGAGGCTCATCGATACGTGCTCGGTGAACTGACGAGCATGACTGCCCAAGTCGCCGTGTTCGGCTCACCGCAGATATACCCCCTACTGACCGGCACCCAGCCGGACCTGTACCGCGCGTTCATGTCCCAGGTTTGGGCACACGCCTCGGCCGAGGGGACTGCCGGAATGGTGCATCCGGACACGCACTTCACGGGGGACAAGGAGGGTGTGCTTCGGGAGGCTGCGTATCGCCGGCTCCGGATTCACGGTGACTTCGTCAACGCCGGGCAGAGATTCTTCCCGCGGCCGGTCGGCGACACCGCCCACTTTGGTGTGCACATCTACGGTCGGCCGTCAGAGATCGACTTCGATCACCTGTCTTGGCTTGTCTCTGTAGACGCACTCCGCCACTCCGCCGAACACAACGGTCAAGGCGACGTTCCTGGAATCCGCTATCGCAACGGCGAGTTCGACGAGCGTCCACATCGAGCTCGTGTCGTCAGGGTGGACAGACACCAGCTCGCTGTCTGGCAACGGCTGCTGGACGAGATCGACCAACCCATCGAGCAGGCCCGCCTACTGTTTCCTGTGAGCACTGGGGAAGCGTCGGCGATCGAAGCTCTGGCGGACTATCCACTGCGGCTTGGCACCGCACCGCGGATTTCGTCCGGATACCACGAGAGCGGCGCCAAGAAGGAAAACTTGATCGACTTCAACCGCCTCGACCCAGCCACCGGCAAGGAGCATCAACCCGACCGCTGGCGCCACGTGATTCTCAAAGGCACTCAGCTCAGCGTTGCGACCCCCATCTTCAAGCGCCATGACGCGAACAGCAACGATGCATACGGCGCAGATCTCGTGGCGCTTCCCGATGACTTCGTACCTGACACCGAGTACGTGCGACCACACGGCAGGAGCCATGCGTACCTGATGGAGCAGGAACGGTGGGTCGATCACCGAGCTCTTGCACGGCTGCGTGCGAGCGATAAGGCGGTTAGCCGGGCACGGCGGCAGATCGCGTCCGAGGGACACATCTCCGACGAGCAGGTAGCTGCAGAGAAGATTGATGCAGTGCTTACTGGAAGAGCCAGGCGACGCTACGTCACTTTTTACCGAGTGGCTTGGCGTTGCATGATCGCGCCCAACACTGAACGAGCGCTGTACGCAGCCCTGATTCCTCCAGGCGCGGCACACGTGGACAATGTACACAGCCTCGCAATGCCAAGCCTCGCCTCCACGGCTTTGGTCGGCGGGTTCTGGGCGTCACTGCCACTGGACTATCTCTTGCGCGCCACAGGGCGAGGCCACCTCAGGGGCACCGGCGTCAAAGCCATGCCCGCCCCAACCACCAACCACCCCCTCGCCTCCGCCCTCCTCCTCCGCACGCTGCGCCTGAACTGCCTTACCCGCGCCTACGCCGAGCTCTGGGCCGAGCTTTACGACCCAACCTGGCCCGGCTACGAGCTGTGGGCGTGCGACTGGCCCGGCCTCCAACCGCTCCACAAGGTCACCCCGGACTGGCGTCCCGACACGCCCCTCCGCACCGAGCGTGCCCGCCGCTCCGCCCTGGTCGAGATCGACGCGCTGGTAGCCGTTTGGCTTGGCATGGACGCCGACGCGCTCATCGCCGCGTACCGGGGCCGCTTCCCGGTGCTGCAAAAGTACGAGGCCGTGACCTGGTTCGACGCCGATGGCTGGAAGATCGCGGGCAACGCCCGCACGATCGGTCAGCGGCAAACGAAGGAGAGCTGGGCCCAGTTCGAGGCGTACCGGGCCGACCCCGTCAACGCGCCTGTGCCGGAGGGGTACACCGCGCCGTTCTACAAGGCTGACCGCGAGGCGGAGATGCGGGCCGCGCACGCTCACTTCCAAAAGCGGCTGGACGAGGCCGTCGCCCGCGGCGAGTGGGATCCGGTGAAGCAGGAGGTGCCGAAGCCGTGAGGCCGACCCTTCAGGCGCGGGGGCTCAAGGAGAGCCTGCTGCAGTATCTGTCGACGACGTATGCGCTCACCGACGAGGGTGCGCGTGAGGCGCTGCACCGGTTCCTCGGGGACGAGACGTCGGGGATGTTCCGGGGCCCGTATCTGCGGATTCGGACACCGTTCACCGTGGCCGGCGAGGAGTGGCGTAAGCACCTCGAGTGGCAGCGGGAGGGGTTCAAGCCGTACGCGCATCAGGCGGTCGCGTTCGCGCGGCTGACCTCGGCGCACGACCACACTCCGCAGCCCACGCTGGTCACCACCGGTACCGGTTCCGGTAAGACCGAGTCGTTCCTGTACCCCGTGCTGGATCACTGCCGTCGGGAGCGTGCTGCCGGCAAGACCGGGGTGAAGGCAGTCTTCCTCTACCCGATGAACGCCCTGGCGACAGACCAAGCGCAGCGGATCAATGAGCTGCTCACGGAGAACGCCGAACTGGGGAAGTTGTCGGCCGGCTTGTACATCGGTGAGCGGGCGGCGACGCAGTACGAGAAGGTGCGGACCCGGCGTTCCGACATACAGTTGTCCCCGCCGGACATCCTGATAACGAACTACAAGATGCTGGATCTTCTTCTCCAGCGCGCGGACGACGCTCCCCTGTGGCGGGAGTCGGATATCCGCTACGTCGTCGTGGATGAGTTCCACACGTATGACGGCGCTCAGGGCACAGATGTCGGGATGCTGCTGCGTCGGCTGGCCGCCGCCGTGGGGGCAGCCGAGGAGGGCCGCCCTCTGGGGAAGATCTGTCCGGTGGCGACCTCGGCGACGCTCGCTTCCGGAACGGACGAGGACGGCACCGCGCAGCTGTTGGAAGTGGCCACCCACGTCTTCGGCACGGAGTTCACGCAGGACTCCATCGTCGGGGAAAACCGGCTCACGGTCGAGGAGTTCATCCCGCTCGGCGACGTGACCATGCAGCCGATGCCGACGCCCGACGAGCTGCTGGCACTGCCTGATCCGGCGACCGGCGACGAGGCGCTGCTGGATCTGATCGAGAAGGTGACGGACGTCCGTGACCTCGATCCCTTCCTCCTCGGTGGGAACCTCAAGCGGCATCTCTTCACTCGTGCCGTGATGCAGGCCCTCGGTGGCGGTGTGAGGACCAGCGCCGAGGTCCTGGACGTGATGTGGCGGGCGGGCGCGGCCGGCTGGTCCGAGGCAGTGGCGCGGCAGCCCGAGAAGGCGGCCGAGGCGCTTGCGCGGTTCGTCTCGCTGCTGTCATACGCCCGAGATCCGAAGTCCTCCCCGGCCGAGCCCCGGCCCTTCGTGCATGTCGAGGTGCACCAGTGGGCGCGTTCGGTGTCGCGGCTGCTGCGTGGCGTGCTGCCCTGGCCGAAGGCGGAGTTCCGCTGGGACACTGCCGGCGCGGCCGATGCCAGCGTGGCCGACAGCGGTCGTACGGCGCCGGTGACGACGGCGACGTCGGGGCAGAGCGCGAACCTGTTCCTGCCGGCGATCTACTGCCGTGACTGCGGGCGGTCGGGCTGGGCGGTGTTCTCGCCGGAGAGCGATGACCATGACGTCCAGTTCGACACGTACAAGATCCGGCGGTCCTCGCTCGGCCAGGACAAGGCCCGGGTCCGGAACTTGATCGCAGCGACGGACCGGGAGGCCCGGGAGGGTTCCGGGGCCGCGCTGCTCACGGCGGCCAGCGGCAAGGGGGGCTCGGCTGCCTCGCAGGGCGCCGGCGGGCTGCTGATGGTGCTGGACGGCACCCGTAAGCGGCTGCGGCTGCCTGATCCGCTGAACGACTACGACCGGGAGACCAAGGAGCCCCGGCTGACTGCTCGTGACTCGGCGTTCGTGCTGGTGAACTTCGGGGAGACGGCGAACACCGCGGCCAAGGAGGACTGGTGTCCGGCGTGTGGTGAGCGCAACGCGATCCGCTACCTCGGCACCGGTGCCGCCGCGATGGCCGCGGCATCCATCACGCAGCTGTTCACCGGCGGAGAGCTCAACAAGAGGCTCCACGAGGACAAAACGCTGATGTTCAACGACTCGGTGCAGGATGCCGCGCACCGGGCCGGATTCGTCGCCAACCGCTCGTACACCTTCTCGCTTCGCGCCCTCCTCACCGACCACCTGCGACACGACAAACCGACAGCGCTGAACGATCTGATCGCGAACGTCGTCGACGCTACGACGGACAAGGACACCCTCTCCGCCGTGGTCCCACCGGACCTGCACGGATTCAAGGGCGTGGACCGCCTGTTGTCCGGGCAGGGCCGCGGTGGCGATCTGAAGACGTGGCGACTGATCGGTCAGCGGCTGGCGTTCGAGGCACTGATGGAGTTCGGTTTCCGGTCCCGCAACGGCCGTACGCTGGAGTTGACCCGGACAGCCGCCGCCCAGGTCCGCATCAACGACCCGGCGGCCGTGACCGCACTGGTCAGGCAGTTGCACGAGGAGTGTGTGCGGGACGGTCTGCCGCTGGTAGCGCAGGACGACGCCCGCTATCTGGCGTTCGTGCGTATCTTCCTGGAGCGGCTGCGTACCCGCGGTGCGGTCGCACACCAGTGGCTGAACAAGTACATCGACGAAGCGGGCACCAGCCGGTATTACATCTGGGGCAAGCGTGCGCCGGGCATGCGGGCGTTCCCGAAGGGCATCGCCGCCCCCGTCTTCCTGCTCGATCAGCCCAAGAACGGCAGCGAGTTCGACTTCGCGACCGGTCGGCTGTCCTGGTACGAGCGCTGGGCCGGGCGGTGCCTCGAGTTGCCGCGTGAGCTGGCGCCCGAGCTGTGGAGCCGGTTGCTGCCCGAACTCGCCTCGATGGGGCTGCTGTCGGTGCGAACCCCGAACGACACCTCGGTGCGTGTGTACGGGCTCAAGCCCGGCATCATCGAGGCTCGCCTGCTGGACGACGAGCAAGTGCGGGTGTCGTACGTGCGGTGCCCGGTGTGCTTCTGGGAGCAGACGGTCCACCCGTCCCTGCTGGACCAGTGGCACGACCAGCCTTGTCCCTCTTACCGGTGCCGCAGGGGCCGCCTGGTCGCCGGCGACCGGCCGGAGGGGCTCGGGATACACCACCGCGACCGCGACTACAGGGACGATTATTACCGTCGGCTCTATCTCCGCGCGGGCACCTATCAGGTGGTCACGGCGGAACATACAGGCATGCTGACGCGGCACCAACGCGAGAAAGTGGAGGAGGCGTTCAAGCGCGGCGGCGGGTTCAAGGACCCCAACGTGCTCTCGTGCACGCCGACGCTTGAGATGGGTATCGACATCGGCGACCTGAGCGCCGTCGTGCTAGCCGCGCTGCCACGCCGCCCCGCCTCCTACGCGCAGCAGGTCGGCCGCGCCGGCCGCCGTACCGGCAACGCCTTCTTGCTGACCATCCCCGACCGGCGACGCCGTGACCTGTACTTCCTGGAGCGGCCGAAGGACCTGATCGCGGGCACGATCGTGCCACCCGGGTCCTACCTGTCCGCTGTCGAGATCCTGCGACGGCAGTACCTGGCGCACCTGCTGGACCTCGCTGCGGCCGGCCGTCTTGTCCGGACGGACGGGATCGTGCTGCGTGCACTGCCGCACAAGGCGCCTCGCCTGTTCGGCCCATCCGGCTATCTGACCGATCTGGTGGAACTAGCCCTCGACCAGGGCGAGGAGCTGGCCGACGGGTTTCTGCGGCTGTTCCCGACCGGCGTCAGTGAGCAGGCCAAGGACGACCTGAAGGCATACGCGACGCACGGCCTGCGCAGCACCGTGGAGAAGGCCGAACGCGAGTGGCGACGCGCCGAGGACGCCCTGCGGGCCCGACTGCGCGAGATCGACGAAGCCCACGGCGAGCTGCACGACAGCGACCCCGACCAGGCCCGCCAGAAGGCGGAGCTGGACGCCGAGCGGCGCGGGGTGGGCAGGCAGCTGCTCCACCTGGGCGACACCTCGGCACAAAGCGCCCTGTGTGACCTCGGTCTGCTGCCCAACTACGCCCTCATCGACTCCACGACGACACTGTCGGCAACCCTGTACGGCGAGGATGGCATCGACCCCAAGACGGGCAAGGTGGTGTTCACGTCCGAGACTCTCGCCTACGAGCGTCCCCGCCGCCTCGCGATCCAGGAGCTGGCACCGGGCAACACCTTCTACGTCAACGGCTACCGGCACGAGGTCACCGGCCTGGAGTTGTCGACGGGCGGGCGGCAGGAGTGGCGGACCTGGCGGGTGTGCCCAGGCTGCGGATACGTTCGCACCGAGAACGCCACCGACGATCGCTCGCCATGCCCCCGGTGCAAGACGAGCCAGATCGCCGACGACGGCTCCTGCCTGTTCCAGGTCGTCGAGCCAGCCACCGTGACGTCGCGAGACAAACGTGAGGACGCACGGATCCGCGACGACAAGGACGACCGCGATCGCCGCTCATACACCGTGGTGGACGCGGTGGACATTCCCGTCGAGAAGATCGAGCGGGGCAAATCCTGGCGGCACGACCGCGAGACCTTCGGCGTGGACTACTGCCGCACGGCGATGATCCGCCGGATCAACGTCGGGCCTGTCCGCTACGACGCTCCCGCCCGTGACGACTTCGCCGGCCATCTGGTCCGGCTGAACCCGTTCCACGTGTGCACCGCTTGCGGGGCCGCGAGCGCGGACGGCCGTCCTGTCTTCGACCACGACGCCGATGCCCTGGAATCGGCGGCGGCCCGTGCCCCGCAGCTCAAGCACCACCGCCCATGGTGCCCGCTGCGCCGCGGCAAGAAGGACGGCGTCACGCAGGAGCAGGTACTCCTCGCCCACCAGCTGCAGACCGAGGCCCTGCGCATCCTCATCCCTGCCGCGACTGCCGACGTGGACGCACGGGTGCACTCCTTCCGAGCCGCACTGCGGCTGGGTGTCGACCTGCACTTCGGCGGAGACCCGCAACACCTGGACACCACGGTGGCGTCAATGCCGGACATCGACAGCGGCGAGCGCCGGTGGTTCCTGGTCCTCTTCGACTCTCTTCCGGGCGGCACCGGCTACCTGGACCGCCTCACCGACCGCCATGCCTTCCGAGACACCCTTGCTCGCGCGTATGAGCAGCTCAAGGCTTGTCCGTGCGCGGAAGAGCAGCGGCGTGCCTGCCACCGTTGCCTGCACCGCTACACCCCCGAGCAGTTCCAGGACGTCGTCTCCCGCCAGGCAGCCCTCAGCATGCTGGAGTCGCTGCTGTTCAAGGGGGATGGCGAGGATGGCTGGGACATCAGCGATGTGGAGCACACCGGGCTGGTCGGGCTGGACGCTCAGGTCGAATCCGACTTGGAGGCCCGCTTCCTGGCCGCTTTGCGGGACTGGGTGAAGGTCACCGACGACGCGGCCCTGGACGAGGACGGCCACGCCAGCGGGCATCTGCGGTTCACCGACGGCTCGGACGTCATGCACTGGAGGCTGACCGCCCAGCGGCAGCTCGAAGGCACGCGTACGGACTTCACATTCACCCGCGTCGGCGGTCCGGTGCAGAGCGTGCACGTCTATCTGGAAGGTTTCCGCTTCCACGCCAGCCGGGAGCACAACCTCATCGCCAAGAACGCGGCCCAGCGCACCCGCCTCCGTGCCGACGGAAAGATCGTTTTCCAGATCACCTGGGCCGACATCGACCTGTTCGAACGGCGTCCGGGGCGCACCAAGCCTGTCTGGCCGCCGTACCGGGGCACCGCCCAGGAGCAAGCCAAGGCCGCGTACGAGCAGTACGGCGGCAACCGTGCCCACTTCGGCGAAGCCGTCTTCACCAACCCGATCGACACTCTCATCGCCTATCTGCGGGACCCCGATGCCACGCGATGGGCCCGCCGGGCCCGCGCCCTGGTCACCGGCCTCACCGCCGTTCCCGCCACGACACCCGTGGCCGCGACCGGCAAGCGCAGCGAACTCGTCGCCGCGCTGCGAGAGCAGCTCGGCACATTCGGAGCCGGCCGACGGGACGACAAGTCGGTGGTACCCGACGTCGGCGGCATCGGTCCCATTCACGTCTTCCGTACCCAGGACGAGCATGGTCTGCCGATCGTGTTCGCGCTGGACGCGGCCGACCCCGACAACCTGCGGTGGACCGCGCTGACCGTCCTCGACGACAGCGACGCTGTGCTCGACACGGACGAACACAAGCTGCGGTGGCGGTCCTGGCTGTACTGGACCAACCTCACCCAGTTCCTGTCCCTCGCCAGCGGGGACGGAGTCCAGCTCGCCGCCAGCCGCGCCGCGGACTTCGAGGTCGAGGTCCTCGCAGTCTGCGGCGGGCTCGGCGAACTCGACTCGCTCGCCGCAGCACTCACCCCCGTGCCTACGCCCGTACCCGAGCCTGCCCTGCCGCCAACCGTCTCGGAGCCGAGCACGGACTCGACAGCGGAGGCCGCCCTCCGGAAGATCATCCGGGACGCCGTCTGGGACGAGGACATCCTGGAGATCCTGCGCGAAGATCCCGACGAGGCACCTGACCTGCTCCGCCTCGCCGAGGCGCTCGCTGAATGCGGCAAGCAGGCCCCGGTCTTCGGCTTCGAACTCGGCAGCAGCCGCTGGCAGGCGGACTTCGCCTGGCACACGCCCGAGCTCAAGATCGCCGTCGTCGCCGCCCACCAGGGCGATGAGGACATTGAAGCTCAGCGACGAGACGCGGCCTACGCCGAGGACGGCTGGACGGTCCGGACCGCCGCCGCATGGCTCGACCACCTCGACACCCTGCTCGAACAGCTCCCCGACACGGAAGGCACCACCCGATGACCGCCCGGCTCAGCCTGTACCGCAAGGCCGAACAGGAGCTGTACAAGCTCGACCGCTCGGTCAAGGCCCAGTTCTACGACTTCTGCCACGTCTTCCGGAACAACCCGAACCAGCCCGGCCTGAAGTTGAAGAAGCTCAAGGGCGACTCGCGTATCTGGTCCGCGCGGGTCAACGACTCCTACCGCGCCTTGCTGACCCCAGCCGGACGGGACGCGGACGGCACCGAGAGCTGGCTGGTCATCGCCGTCCGCCACCGCAAAGATGTCTACGAAGAGCTCCAGGTCGCGGTCAACCGTGTCACCGGCGAGATCGAGTTCGTCGACCTCGCCGTCGTCGGTGACAGCGCCCTGCGCCGTGCCGGCATCACCCTGACCCCGGCCGAACCGGAACAGACCTCGCCGCCGGCCCAGCCTGTGCCGACGCCGACTCCGCCTGCGGAGATCTCTCCTCTGCTCGCCGCGTACAGCGCCGACCAGCTGCGTGAGCTGGGCGTCGCCGACCAGCTGATCGAGCTGGCCCTCGCAGTCACCGACAGCGCCGAGCTGGACCAGCTCGTCGAGGGCGCCCCTCTGCTGTCCAAGGACGTCCTGTACGGCCTCGCCGCCGGAATGCCCATCGACGAAGTCCGCAAGGAGATCACTCAGCCTGTCGAGCTCGGCCACGAGCCCGATCTCGGTGACTTCGCCGCGGCCCTGAGCCGTACCAAGGTCACCGCCGTCGACGATGCCGTACAGGCCGCCATCGACGAAGGCGACTTCCGGGCATGGAAGGTGTTCCTGCACCCCACCCAGGAACGCATCGTCCACCGCCACTACAACGGCCCTGCCCGCGTCTCCGGCGGACCCGGCACCGGAAAGACCATCGTCGCCCTGCACCGCGTCAAGCACCTTGCCGAGCAGCTACCGCCCGGCAGCAACAAGGCGATCCTCCTGACCACGTTCACCAAGAACCTCACCACGGACCTGCGCCTGCGTCTGGCGTCCCTCGTCGAGCCCGAGCTCCTCGCCCGCGTCGAGATCGCTCACATCGACCAGCTTGCCGCCCGCGTCCTGGGCGAGAACACCGCACCCGGCCGGGGCCGGCAGCGTGTTTACGACCACGTGGCACTGAACGAGATGCGCCAGCTCCTCGCCGAACTCGACGACCGCCGCTGGGAGCCCGAGTTCCTCCTGGAAGAGTGGGAGCAGGTCATCCTCGGCCAGTCCGTCCCCACCCGCTCCGCCTACTTCCAGGCCCGCCGGGCAGGCCGCGGGCGCTCGCTGACCCGGCCGGAGCGCAATCACATCTGGAAGCTCGTCGAGCAGTTCACCGCCCGCCTCGACAAGCTCGGTGTGGAGACGTGGGGCCAGGCTTCCGAGCGCGCCGCCCGCTTCGAGATGGAGCGCGCCGCGAAGATCAGGGCCCGGCGCGAGTACAAGGAGGAGGTCGGCGGCAAGGACCTTATCCACCGCGACAACAGCTCCGGCATGCGCTACCTCAACTACCGCTACCGGCACATCGTCGTCGACGAGGCCCAGGACCTCAGCCCCGCGCACTGGAAGATGCTCCGGGCCATGGCCGACCCGGACCTGCCCAACGACATGTTCATCGCCGGCGACACCCACCAGCGCATCTACGACCACCAGGTCGCCCTCGGCGCCCTCGGCATCAACATCCGTGGCCGCTCCTCCCGCCTGACCCTCAGCTACCGCACCACCAAGGAGATCCTCACCAAGGCCCTGCGTGTGGTCGACCCGGTGAAGACAGGGCAGAAGGTGAGCTACGACGACCTCGACGACGGCACCGACAACCTCGCCGGATACCGTTCCGTCCTCCACGGGCCCGCCCCGGCCTTCACGCCGTACGACACCTGGGACGACGAGCTCGCGGGCCTCGCCGCCACCCTGTCCGCGTGGCGCAAGGAGCTGTCCACCGACGAGCACGGCTCGCCCAGAGACCCGAGCGGCCACATCGCCGTCTGCGTCGCCGACCGCGACATGGTGAGCCAGACCATGTACTACCTGGTCACCAAGGCCGGCATCACCTGCGCCGAGCTCACCAAGGAAGGGCCCAAGGGCGACGGCGAGGTCCACGTCGGCACGATGCATCGCTTCAAGGGCCTCGAGTACCAGCGCCTCGCCATCGTGGGCGCCAGCGATGGCATCATCCCTCGCACCCACGTCATCGACCGTTACCGCACCGAGGACCCGCCCCGCTACGAGCGTGAGCAGCGCAAGGCCCGTTCCCTGCTCTTCGTGGCGACCACGCGGGCCCGGGACGCGCTGAACATCAGCTGGCACGGCAAGCCCAGCCCCTACCTGCCGGTCTGACACGGATGTGGCCTCCCCGGCCCTGGGGGAGGCCACATCCCTCTCCTGGCTGGGATCAGGAGTGCGAGAGCGAACTCGCCTCGTACCGCAGCTGGTATGCCCGCACGCCACCGCCGTTCATACGGTAGATCGTGATCGCGGACAGGAACTGCTCTTTCACTTCCAGGGTGCGGCGCCGCTCCTTCCCCTCGATGTCGCTGATCCAGTCCTCCACCTGATCCGGCAGCTTGAAGGCGAGCTCGTACGCCCCCTCTTCGCCCAACGGCGACAACGTCCATTCCGCCGAACCACCGCTGCCACGGCGCCGGATGCGCACCGCATGGTCCGGCTGGGCATCCGCGTACGAGGTGAATGCTTGGTGATCGCTGACGGCCAGCGGCAGGATGAATGGCGCCGACGGGAAGCCCAGTAGCAACTCAGCCCCACTGTTCTGCCGGAGTGCGGCCGCGAAGCCGGTGATCGCCGCCTCCGCCTCGTCTCGGAATCTGCCATTCGCCGGCACCGTCGTCGACAGCAGCCCCGGGGACGCGGTCCAGGTCCCCAGCTCCTTACGCAGCTCCGTGCGCACCCACGTCACCGGGAATGTCCCGGACGCCTCGAGGTGGAACTGTGCCTGCTCCAGCGTCCACGCGGTGGTGCCTATTGCCCCGAGCAGCCATGCGAACGAGGCACCCGACAGATCCACGAGCGAGATCTGGTGCGCCAGGGCATACTTTTGGGCATCCGCCGTGAACCCACTCGTCGAGAACAGCGCGTACGCGTACTGATACCGCTGCCGCGGCCTTCTGCCAGCGTGCATCATGAAATTCTCGTTCACGTCGTGCAGCACACCGTGAGCGTTGCGCACGATCTCCAGTCCGCAGCGCTCCTGGTAGAACTTCGCCTCCAGGAACAGCCGCACCGGCATCGAGAAGGCCGGCGTGAACGCGAATTCCCCGAGTGCGTCCACCTGATGCAACGCGCCCCGGCCACGCACCCGGAGCGTGTTCCCATCGGTCACCAACTCCTCGGGGTCCTGGCTCTCATGCACCAACAGGCGGTAGCCGGAGGACCGCAGGAGCCAGGCCAGCGCCTCCTCCAACAAATACCCACGCAGCGCGGCGCCCTTGACCATCATCAACCCCTACATCACCAAGCCAGCCTCCTCTTGATCATCTCACCCCACTCGGCCATACGGAGGTCACTGGATATGGACCAACGGGTGGCAGAGGCGCTATCTACGTCTGCGTCCAACGGCTTTCCAGGTCAGTGATGTCCGGCTCGTGGGCTGCCGCCCACCGCACGGCGGTCGGTTGAGACGACCGAGGATAGTCAGCACACCGACGCAGGACCGTGAGAAGGAGGCGGCAGGCTCGGGCTGCAGACTCCGTCGAGTAGGCAAGGAAATTGGGGTCGGTGTTCGTACCCACGGGATGTGGCACCGTCAGCTTCGGGCTCTCCTCTGCATGGGCTGCTGCATCTCGGAGGTCAAAGAGCCACTCGAATTCCGTGACCCATTGTGTTTGCACAGGGCCGGTTTCGAAGAGGAGCTTCAGCGCCTCGCGGATCTTCCCGTGTCGCCTGGTCCGCCTGCCCGTCCACTGGTCACGCGTCGATTGAGGTACAGCCGTGGATCCGTAGAGCGCATCGAGGGAATGGGCTGCGGCGGCTACCGCGACCAGCGATGCGTCGAACTCCTGCCGCATCCAGTGAGAGACCTCGGTGCTGTCACTCGCCTGGAGCGCTGCATCGCGGGCACGACGTGCTGTGCTCGCGTGTTCGAGGGCGACGCTGGCCCAGATCAGCCAGAGATGGCTCACTGTCTTGATGGAAGCTGATTCAGCCGTTACTGAAACCTCTGCCACCTCGGGGTACGCCCGTACGTGTCGGCCCTCAGGTGAGGACGGCTGGGCCCCGCTGTCCCGGTTCTCAGCCCCATCTGAATCAGGTCGAGCCATGAAGGACACCATAGTGCGCAGTTGACACGAAGTGGGGAACTCCGGACAGGGTTAGTCCAGGTCGTGGACCGGCGTGATGCTCGTCTCATAATTCTCTCTGGCGGCCAGCTCAGGCGGTTCGCTCTCCCTGAGCCCGCCCCTCCAGGGCGTCGCAGCACGGGCAGACCCGCATCGAAGGAGCATGGCTTCGGAACAAGCTGCTCCGTTGGAGCGACTAGATGCGCTGGGGCTTTCCAAAGAAGTCACCCCACACACCGGCCGGGACAAGACGCGCTTTCAGGCTTTGTCTTCCGTGCCTCTGCTCGACAGGGCAGGATCGGGCGCATGAGGATTTTGGTCATCGGCGGTACATGGTTCCTGGGCAGGTGCATCGCGGAAGGGGCGCTGGCGCGAGGGTGGTCGGTGACCACCTTCAACCGGGGGCGCTCCGGCCATGACGTGCACGGCGTCGAGCCGGTTCACGGTGACCGTACGTCCCGAGAGGACCTCGACCGCCTTGCTCAGCACGGGACTTGGGACGTGGTGATTGACACGTCCAGTTCGGACTTCCCGCCCCGTGATGTGCTCCTGGCAGCCACCGCTCTGCGCAAGGTGGCCAGGCGCTGGGTGCACATCTCCACCGTGTCCGTCTACCAGGGCTGGCCGCACCAGCCGCTGACTGACGACTCAACGTTGCTCGACTGCCCGGCGGACGCGGATGAGTCGTACGGGTACACCGGTGAGGATGGCAGCCCCACCGTGTACGGGTTCCAGAAAGCCGGCGGAGAACGGGCCGTTGCCGAAGTATTCGGTGACGCCGCGGTGTTCCTGCGTCCCGGCGTCATCCTCGGACCCGGGGAGTACGTCGGTCGACTCCCCTGGTGGCTGACCCGCGCCAAACGCGGCGGGAAGATCCTGGCGCCGGCACCCGGCGGCCAGCGCATCCAGCCGGTCGATGTCCGGGACGTTGCGGCCTTCGCCCTCTACCAGGCTGAAGGCGGGACGAGTGGCGGCTTCAACGTCGCTCACCCCGAGGGCATCTCCTTCACGGACTTCATCAGCGAATGCCTGTCCGTGACGGGGGGTGCGGGGAAGCCCGTCTGGCTGGAGCCAAGTGTGCTGTCCAGCCACGGCGTTAAGCAATGGACCGAACTGCCGTTGTGGCGCACGCACGCCGGCGTCTGGGCAGTTGACTCCAGCCGGGCCGTCGCCGCAGGACTGCGGTGCCGACCGATCACGGACACGATCCGGGACACCTGGGCCTGGCTCGTGGCAGACGGGCGTCCCGTGGACCACCCGCGGTGGGCGGAACACGGGATCGCCCCGGAGAAGGAGGCGAAGATCCTCGCCTCCTTCGATTAGGACTCGATCGCCAGCAGGGCCACGGGCGGACCCAGCCGGTACGGCGGGGAGACCCGCGTGAACTCCTCGATCCGCTCGCGGAGTTCCTTGGGGGCGCTCGATCCGTGGAAGTGCGGTCGCGCCAGATGCCTGCCGATCCGGGCCGCCCTCACGACGATGCCCGTGTTCCGTTCCTCGGCCGGCACTTCCCAGATCGGCGTCAGGGCCTCGGCGGCCCCCTCGACGTTGTTGGCCAGAAGACGGGCGTACGCCAGGTCTGCGGAAGCTCCGGCTCGAACGTGGGTGGACTGTTCATCCGGCGCCCTCTCCCCGAGGAGGGTGAGGGCGCGGCTGGCCTGCGTCTCGGCCTGCTCGGCGTCGCCGATCAGCAGTGCGGAGGTGCTGTGGGACATGGCCATCCGCTCGGCGGAGAACCCGAACTCTCCGCCCACGGCGTCATGCAGTTCGTCCCGCAGGTCCCGGTCGGCGTCCTGGGAGAGCTGCATGGCACGCTGCGCGGAGGTGACATCACCCAGGTGAGCGTAGGCGCGGGCCGCGATGGCGTGCAGACGTCGCTGAGCGATATCGCCGAGGCCGCCGTACGACAGTGCTCGCTGGGCCTTCCCCAGCGCCTCGTTCAGCTCGCCCGAGTGGTAGGCGATGTAGGCCAGAGTGCCGTCTGCGTATGCCTGAAGCGGCGTAAAGCGCGTGCTCTCGCCGTAGACAGCTGCGGTACGAGCCAGGGTTCGAGCGCTAGGGAAGTATCCCAGGTCGAAGGCGGCGACCGCGAGGAGCGCGGCCGTCTGCCCGTTGAGGATCATCAGGGTCTGCTGCTGGATCGGGACCTGCGTTCGGTCCCGCTGCCGCTCGACCTCGCGTCGGAGGAGGTCGGCTGCTTCGTACGCCTTCGCGGCCGGCATGCCGTGATACTGCCGGGCGAGGGTCACCACCTGGTCGCGCAGTTCGTCGATGGTGTTGTCGGAGATGGACGCCGCGGCGGTCGCGTCGGCGCCGTCGTGGGCTTCACGTGCGGTCATCTGAACTCGCTCTTCCAGGTCAAACGCGGGTGCCTGGGGATCGTCCGCAGGCGGCGGCCCGAACAACTGCTCTGCCGTGTACTCGGGCCACATCGCTTGGAGGATTTCGCAGGTCTCCGGCCCGGGTAACCCCGTCAGCTTTCCGCCGGTCCACCGCCGGAACTGCGTCTCGCCGCAGGTCGGATTGTTAGGGCTGCGCCCGAAGAGGCGAACACCGGTCTCGGTGAACTTCTCCGCGAACCGGCGGTAGGTGAGGTTGTCCCGATCGCACAGCTGCGCGAGCAGTGTCCTCGGTTCGCTTCTCATTCCGCCCCCAACTCTGCGGCGTCACGTCCAGCAGCTTGCGAATCGATCCCTTCCCTCGAAGGGGAACCCGACTCACCACGTCACGGCAACACATGCCGCTCATAAGCCACTTCAAAGCTACCCCGAGGCCACGAGGGTCACCCGGAAGCGTCGAAGAGGCCAGGTGTCAGGTCATGGTGAGGCCACCTACGACGGGTGAACGATGATCGCCACCTTCACAGAGAGTGCATGACCGAACGCAGTCGACCGAGAGAGGGGCTGAGATGAGCGCGAGAACCCTCGCCCAGAGAATCACAGCCTTACTCGACGACATCCCCGCTATCGGGTTGCCGGGTGAGCCGGAAGCCGAAATCGACGACTCGTGGCGGGGCATGGTCGAGCAGTTACACACCCCCACGTACCAGCGAGCCCGTCTCCGCCGGCTGTGCCGCTCCACTTTCGATACCGCAGTCCACCTTCCAGGCTCCCCGTACAAGGTGCTCCTGTACACCGTGGTGACAGCGGGAGAGGATCCCGCCCCGTCGCTTCGAATGGCCGAGGTCTATGCCCGGAGACGGGGATGGCAGGTAGTGAGCCGACTCGTCGACGACGACGCAACAGGCGACCACCCCTGGATGCGGGAGGAATGGCAGCGGGCGCTGACGGCACTCCGCGGCGGGTTCGTCCAAGGCGTCGTCACCACTGACCGTTCCGTGGTTTCCCCGATGGACGAGTCGTACGAGCGGACCTTGAACTGGTTCCTGGACCACTTCAGCTTCGTCGCCCACGTACCACCCATGCCGGGGCGCACAAGCAGAGCATTTCGCCCCGAGGCGGTGCGCGGATGCTGACCGCGACCACTGCTCCGGGCCCGCTCGTGGTCACGACCCGGCCCCCGCACGAGGCGTACGACTACCCCTACTTCCACGCTCGGCTGGCCGACACGACGATCCTCAAACACGCGGTCGCGATCCAGGTCTTCCGGGCCCCGTTGCTGGCGATCCCCGTAGGTGGCTCTCGCCGAGGCGGCTACATCTCCGTCGATCTGCTGACCATCGGCCTGGCGATCCGGCAGGTGCTCGACGGCCGGCCCGGCTTCCCTGACCTGCGCGTTCGCTGGTGCCCGTACCGCGACACCTGCCACGTGGTCGAGTGGGGCAGCGAACCGCCCGACGGTGACGTCGAACGCGGCCGCTTCTACGGCTACAGCGACCATGCGATAGCGGACTTCCTCGCTCAGCGACGACCTGCGGACCGCGTCATCACACGAACACGTCGATTGATCGGTGAATCGACCTGTGCCGCACAACGCGATGACGCCGTACGCCCCACGCTTCCCCCACCGTCCATCTGGGAGGCCCACCGATGAGTCCTGCCACCGCCGTCGACCCGGTCGTTGAAGGGACACGGGTGCGGGCGTCGTACGCCTTCGAGGTGGCCATCGCCCCGGATCCGGTGCGCGTCGCCCAGATAAGGCGTATCACGGTGGCGTTCCTGCGCTACCGGGCCGTGCCCGTCTCCCTGGCGCAGGACGTGGTCGTTGCAGTCTCTGAACTGGTCACGAACGCCATCGAGCACGGGCGCGGGGACGTCAGCCTGCGAATCCGGCACACCGACCAGGAGATCCGCGTCGAGGTGACCGACGACAACCCGGAGCCGGCCCGGCTGTGCGACGCTGCGGCCGATCACTTACACGGCCGCGGCCTGTACATCGTCGCCGCTCTTACACAGCGCCAGTGGGGTGTCACCAACGAAGGTCGCACCACCTGGGCCACGTTCCACATCCCCTCGGGGGGATCGTGATGGCCGTGGTCGACGACGTGACCGCCTCAGAGCCGATGGCTCGGCCGATCACCACCGATGACGAGGAGAAGCGCCGCCTCGCCCATCTTCTGTCCCGGTCCCTTGCCGACGAGGGGATCAGTGACGACCTGATCGCCACCCTCGAGGAAGTCCTCAGCGACCGGCCCGGGCCCGCCCTGCGCAGCACCCGGCTCGACGAACTGTTGGTCCGCTGCGGCTTCCCCCTCCGCCGACAGCCGCCCCCCGAGGTCGCACCGCTGAGCGACGCGGACGCAGCGCGGATCTCCGACCGATTCCGCCGGGCCACCCGCCAGCTCATCCAGGTCGTACCGCACCGCACCGCGGTGTACCCCACCGAGGAGCTGCGCCGGCTGCTCGCCCTCCGCGACGAACCGACGCCCCGCGGCGATGCGCTCTCGTACCTGCGCCGGTACGCCCTGGCGATCGTCGCCATCCTCGACTTGATGGGAGACGACGAATGACGCCTCCCACCGCAGACGTCGGGCCCGGTCCCCTCACGGCCCGACCTCCCGCCCGGCGCTGGGACAGCACGGCTCCGTACGTCCCCCATGGGGAGCCGAAGCGCCCCGGCGCCGGGCGGAACCCCCGCCGCTGCGCCATTGCCCTCTCAGGTGCGTTCGCCCTCGCGGCCCTGCGCCGAGCGTGGCTCCATCGGCGGCCGACGCCCGTCATGCACCGCCTGGTGGCCGCCGAGGAACACCGGTTCACCGAGCTGTGTCAGCAGATATCGCGTATACGAGGAGCGGAACAGTGACCACCACGACCGTCGCGAAGGTCGTCCTCGCACGCCGAGAGCGGCAGGTCCTCCAGGGCATGGCCTCCGGCAAATCCCTGGCCGAGGTCGCCGTCAATCTCAAGATCCGCGAGAGCACCGCCGCTGGCTACCTCAAGCTGGCCAAGCACAAGCTGCGCGGCGTGAGCGAGACCGCCGCTGCGGTCGCAGTCGGTTACGCCACGGAGGCCATCGAGCGGCCGCCGCTTCTGGACGCCGAGGCGCTGTTCATGCCGCGCGAGCAACGCGATCTCGTCCCGCTTATTGCCCGGGGCATGGCGGCCTCGGAGATGGCCACGGAGCTGAGCCGACCGGTCACCGACGTCCGCGCGGACGGCCGCGAACTCCTCCTGGCCATAGGCGCCCGCAACCGTTCCCATCTGATCACTCGCGCGTGGCAGTTCCAGCTGCTCACAGCCAGCCAGGTGGTCGCATGGCTTCGCTGACCTTCACCGTCCCCGCCAAGGCCCTGACGAGCGTCGAGACGGTGCTCGCCTGGGACCTGCACGGTCCAGAGCTCCCGGCCGTGGACGTCGCAATGGACTTCGTCGAGCAGCTGATAGAGCACGGCCGCACCATTGCTGACGTTCTTCGTACGCAGTGTCTGACCGTCCCAGTCGGCTCGGAGGCCAGGCGCAGCGCGGAGGCAATCCTCGAGGAGGCGTCCCGACGGCTCTACCTCTCGCCCCCGTACGCCACCCCGCGGGCAGCAACGCACCGGGCACAACATCGCCCGCCTCGTCAAGGGACTGCTCCGCACAGCAGAACAGGTCCACGAGGAACAGGCGTCCAAGCACCAGCGACAGCAGTACGTCACAACGGAAGGACCCAGGTGAAGACCTCGAACGCCGTTCTCGTCCTCGCCGCCGTGGGCATCGCACACACGGTGCAAAGGCAGCGGCACCAGCGGCAGAAGAACGAAGTGGCCGTCACCCGCATCCAGAACGACTGGCTGACCCATCTGACGACCCATCCCGACTTCGCGAAGCTGTGGGCTCCCGACGGGATGGACGTGGAGGAGTACGTGAAGCACCTCCATGCCAACCAGCAGATCTGTGCCCTCAGCCTGCGGCACCGGCTGGGCCTGATCCGCGGGAGCAGGCTGCGCTTCATCGCCAAGGCAGTCATGGAGCGGGAGGTCGGCCGCAGCTACTGGCAGAAGTTCGGCAGCTTCCGCGAAGAGGAAGCTGCCGGCGACAAGCTCGCCGAGAGGTTCATCGCGGCCTTGCACGACGCGTACGTGGCCCACCCTGACACCCAGCCTGTGGGCGTCTGACTGTACGCCCGCACCACATGCCACTACCTGCGCGTGGTCCAAACCAAGACTGCCCGCCCCTCGTCACCGACGGGCGGGTGTAGGACCCGGCACCGGGCCTGAAACACGGGTCGGTGCTGGAAGCAGCGTGTGGGGAGGAGTTCCCCCTCCCACTGGCTCCTCCCCACACGCCTGGCTTGAACGAACCGAGGGGGTGCCGGCACCCGGCTGGGCGCCAGCACCTTCACCACCGCTACTACTCAAGGAGTCACGCATGACCGCTGTTCACACGGAGAAGCCGACTGCTCCCGAGCAGCTGACCGTCGCGGAGATCGAGGACGACCCGTTCAACCTCGACATCACCTTCATCGAGGGCACGCCGGCGACCGAGTCGGTGCTGATGTGCACCACCGGGGACAACTGCGGCACATCCTGCCCGAGCGCCTGCGCCAACTCCGGGTCGTAACCAGTCCAGTCCAGTGGTGCGGGCTGGACGGATCCGTCCAGCCCGCACCCTTCCTGCAAGAACGGAGTACGGGTGATGACGCGCTCACGGCACAGCCTGTATCAGGGCGTCGGTGGGGGGATGCTGCGGGCCGCGGTGCATCTCGCTCCGCCGGTCATGCCGCCCTGGCCAGGGCCTGCCGCTCCGCTCGAACGCTGGCGTGGGTGGCTGACCGCAGTATGGGCCGATGACACCTTCCGTGAGGCCGTCTCTGTCGCTAGTCCGGATCTGGCCCGCCAGGTTCTTTCGATCCTCGGCGGCAGGACGCTGAAGGTACGCCGGGTGCGACGGGCGGCACTGGCCACTGCGCGGTACGCGATCAGGTACACGCGCCGCTCCACCCCGTTCGGGCTGTTCGCGGGCGTCGCGCTGACCGAGTTCGGTGACAGCGCCCAGGTCCGCTTCGGAGACGAACATGAGGCTGTTGCCCGGCCGGATCCAGTGGCCTTGGACGCCGCAATCAGCAAATGGGAAGCTGATGTTGAGCTGATGGCGGACGTTAAGGTGTGCGTCAATAGCCTGGCGCGTCAGCACAGCGGGCGCCTCTTCATACCGTCCGAGGGCGCCTCGAAGTTCTCGCTCGCGGTGACGCCTGCGGTCGAGCTGGTGCTCGACGCAGCCCGGTCACCTATCCGGTACGCCGCCCTGGCCGACAAACTCGCCACGAAGTTCCCGACCACGGCTGAGTCCGACCGGGCCATCCTGCTCGCGCAACTCCTGCAGGTCCGATTGCTGCGGTCGTCACTTCGTGCTCCCGCTACCGTCGCCGACCCGGCCGACGCCCTCCCGCCTGCCTTGCAGGAGGAGGCCCGGAGCAGGCCGGCGGCGCCGGACCTGCGGCTGGACGCCACGGTGCAGCTACCGAAGGCCGTTCTGGTGGAGGCGGAAACGGCTGCGACGGTTCTGACCAGGCTCGCCATGCACCCCAGGGGTATCCGGGAATGGCACCAATACGCCGAGCGGTTCGCCGACCGCTATGGCGAGGGCGTCGAGATTCCGTTGGAGACGGTGACAGACCCCGAGCGAGGCTTGGGCCTTCCCGAGGGGTTCGGAGGCGTGTCCGCGCCTCCCCGCCCGATGACCCGCCGGGACCGGCTGCTTCTGGAGCTGGCCGGCACCGCAGCCGTCGAAGGCCGCCAGTCGGTGGCCCTGTCCGACGCAATGATCGAGGAGTTAGAGACGGCTGCCGGCAAACCCGACATCACCCCACCCCACCTCGAACTGTGCATGCATGTTCAGTCCGGCTCGACAATTGCTCTGGACCGCGGGAACTTCCGCCTCCGAGTGGCCACCGTCTCACGCGCCGCCGGCTCGATGACCGGCCGGTTCTGGCACCTCTTCCCAGGCGCTGGTGCGGCGCATGCCAGTCTGCCCACGGTAGAGCCCGGCGCGAAGCTAGCCCAACTGTCCTTCCACGCCGGCCGCGTCCCCGTGGACATGCTCACACGCGTCCCGCAGGTGCTACCCCGGCTGGTCAGCGTCGGCGAGTTCCGGCAGCGCACGGAAGGCGTGCTCTTCCCGTCTGATCTGGCCGTGGGATGCCGCGACGGCCATCTCTACCTGACCGAGGCCGCCACCGGCACGCACCTGGAGCTGCTCGCGCCCACCGCGATCAACTTCCTGTGGAACAACTGCACCCCTCCCCTGGCCAGGTTCCTGGCCGAGATCAGCCGCGCCGGAGCACCGCAGGTGACGTGGTTCGACTGGGGGGCGGCCTGGACCTTGCCGTTCACCCCGGCGCTGCACTACCGCCGTTCGATCCTGGTGTCCGCGCGATGGAAGCTGAGGGCTCGGGATCTGCCTGGCCGCGCGGCGACGCTGGATGAGTGGGCCCGGCAGTTGCATGCCTGGATGGGCCGGTTCGGCGTGCCGCACCACGTGCTCCTAGCCCAGGACGACCAGCAGCTCCCCCTCGACCTGCGTCAGGACATGCATCTGGACCTGCTGCGCGCTCACCTCGCCGCCAGCCGGAACGGTGTCGCGATACTGCACGACGCGCCGCCGTCCGGTTCCGACGGCTGGATCGGCGGGCGTGCCCACAGCCTCGTCGTTCCGCTGAGGGCACGCTCATGACGGCGGCGCTTCGATCTAGGACGCAGGACTTGTCCGAGGGCGCGCTCGGGGTGGCGCTGCTGCACATCGAGCGTGGCGACTTCGCGGCCGCGCGCAGCAGTCTGGCGCAGGCAGTGGCGGGCGGCGTAAGTGCCGGAGGTAACGCGTCGTTGTTCCACGGCGCCCCGGCGCTGGAGTTCGTGCTCAGCCGCGCAAGGCACGCCGGACGGGACGTCCGCGATGCGGTCGACCGGGTCATCGCCGCAAGGTTGACGGCAGCGCGCCGGCGGCAGCTGTCCGGGGCTCTGCCGCACCTCGCGGAGTTCGACCTCATCCGGGGCCTGACCGGGCTGGGTGCGCTGCTACTGGCTCGCGGCGCGACCTCGCCGCTGCTCAAGGAGGTGCTGGCCTACCTGGTCTCCCTCTCGCAACCGGTCCGTATCGACGGCCGGGAGCTGCCGGGATGGTGGTCGCAGGCCGGGCCCGCCGATGAGGAGATGGCGGGCGGTCACGGCAACAACGGTGTCGCACACGGCATCGCCGGCCCGTTGGCCATGCTGTCCCTCGCCGCCCGGCAAGACGTCCAGGTGCCGGGGCAGCACGATGCCATCGGAGTGTTCGCGCGCTGGCTGGACAAGTACGGCTGTTGCTACTGGACCACCTACGCGCAACTGTCAGCGCAGGAGCCGCTGACGCCGGAACCCGCGCGCCCGTCATGGTGCTACGGCCAGATCGGCATCGCCCGCACACAGCAACTGGCCGGCCTCGCCCTGAATGACCCAGCCCGCCGGGTCGCGGCAGAGAACACGGTCGCCCGCACACTAGCCAATCTGACCCAGCTCGACCTGATCACCGACGCCTCGCTGTGCCACGGCTGGGCCGGCCTACTGGCTGTCGTCCGCGCCGTCGCCAACGACAGCCCCACTCCGGACCGGTTCACTCCGCTGATCGCAGACTTGACCGAGCGCCTGGCCGCCGGCCTCGACCAGTTGCCCAAGGTCGGGTTCATGGAAGGCCGCGCCGGTGCGCACCTCGCCCTGGACGGCACGAACTCCACCGGCTGGACCCGTGCCCTGCTGATCACCTGACCCAGCCCTTCCGCCTCGAGCCCACCGACAAGGAGACACCCACGATCATGGACTTCGACGACGAGAACCTAGCGACCACCGTTGAAAGGGACTGGTGGCACGCCAGCATCTCGTTTCCGGGGGATGCCGGGGTGAGCCCGGAAGTCGCCCAAGTGCTGGCGTCCGAGCTGAGCAACCAGCGGTTCCACTTCCTACGCAAGGACGGGGGGCTGCGCCTGCGTACCGAGCACCCCGTTGCCGATCTGCTGGACCGCCTCGTCGCCGACCAGTTGGCCAGCACCTGGGTCAGCAGCGTCTACGAGCCGGAGCCCGAAGCCTTCGGCGGCCCCGAGGGCATGGACGTCGCGCATGACCTGTTCTGCGCGGACAGCCCTTCCGCCCTGGCCGGCACCGGCAGCCCATGGGCCAAGGAACGCAGTGTGCTTTTGCTGTCCACCATGATCAGGGCGGCCGGTCTGGACTCCTTCGAGGCCGGTGACGTCTGGGCGAAGCTCGCAGCCCTGCGCCCGCCGGTCTCTCCGCCCACCGGTCCTTCGCGCGACCGGGCCATCGAGGCCATGCGGCGCCTGATGAACGCCGACGCCGCCCGGCGGACGGACGCCGAACCCGGCTGGGCCGACCGCGTCGCCGCGTTCGAGAATGCCGGTCACCAGCTGAGGGCGCTGACCATGGATGGGCGGTTGACGCGGGGCCTTCGCGCCGTGCTCGCCCACCACGCAATCTTCACCTTCAACCGCGCCGGAGTACCTGCCTCGGAGCAGGCCGCCACGGCGTGGCTGGGCCGCCAAGTCACCTTCGCCGAAAGGGATGACCTCCACGTGTCCAGCCCTGAGACCACCTCGATCCCCCCTACCCTCACCCGGATGGAGACCACCCTGAACACCGCCGCCAACCCCGCCGACCTGCGCGAAGCGCTCGTGACCCGCCTGATCAACAGCAGCCACCTGCGCACCCCCGAGGTCATCGCCGCCTTCCGGGACACCGACCGCCACCAGTTCCTGCCCGGCGTCAGCCTTCAGACCGCGTACGCCGAGGACGCCGTGCCCATCAAGCACGACGACAACGGCGAGATGATCTCCTGCATCTCCGCTCCCACGATCGTCGCCACCCAGCTGGAGCAAATGGGCGCTGAGCCCGGCCACAAGATTCTCGAAGCCGGTGCCGCCACCGGTTACAACGCCGCGCTCCTCGGCCGGCTCGTCGCGCCCGGCGGCCACGTGTGGACCGTGGACGTCGACCAGGACCTCGTCGACCGCGCCCGGAAGAACCTCGAACAGGCCGGGGCCTCGAACGTGTCCGTCATGCTGGCCGACGGCGCCGCCGGCCTTCCCGAGCACGCCCCGTACGACCGCATCCAGTTCACCGTCGGCGCCGGCGACGTGCCGCTGAGGATTCTCGACCAGCTAGCCCCCAGCGGGCGTCTGATCCTTCCCATGAGGATTCGCGGCAGCATCTCGCGGTCCTTCGCCTTCGAGCGCGACGGCGACACCTGGAAGACCGTCTCCTGCGAGATGGCAACGTTCGTGCCCCTGCGCAAGGGCGTCTGCGACGACATCTACACGCTCGTGCACATGGCAGGTGAGGGCAACGTCCGCCTGGAGACCTTCAGCGAACAGGACGTGGACCGCAGCGCGATCCGCACCGTCCTGGACGAGAAGCAGGCCACGGTCTACACCGACGTGAAGTTTCGCAAGGGCGCCCCCTTCGAGTGGCTGTACCTGTACCTGGCGTCCGTGCTGCCGAACGGCCTCTCCCGCATGCCCGGCTCCCGCCCCGGCTTCACCCCGCACTTCCCCTGGGGCTCCATGGCCGCGCTCGACGGTGACACCCTGGCTTACCTGACCCTGCGCGACGGCGAGGACGAGGAGGGCTGGTTCGGTCAGATCGGCGTCGTCGGCCACGGGCCGCGAGCCGCCGAACTCGCCGACCAGGTCGCCACCGAGATCACCGAGTGGGACCTCGGCTGGGGCAACGACGGGCCGGAGCCCACCTTCCGCATGGCCGTCGGTAACGCCCGCGACCACCTGACCGCCACCGAGCTGCGCTTCGTTATCGACAAGCCCCACAGCCGTCTCGTCGTCGACTGGCCGCGCAAGGGATGACGCCGTGATCCCCGCGATAGCCGGCCGCATTCCACTGGTCTGCCGTCCCAAGAGGCCCGCGTTACCGCTGGACGAGCGCATCACCCACCTCACCGGGCTGACCGTCGCACCCGCTGGTGCGGACCACCACGACCTGGTGGCCCGCACCAGCGGAGTCCTCAACTACGCGGCGCTAGTTGCCTCCGACGTCGGAATGCCCGACCTGGCAGCCGACCTGTGCTGGCGGCAGTACGAGGTCTTTGCCGAGCCCGGACGCCTCAGCGGAGACATCGCCGTCATGGCGCTGATGCCTCTGATCAACCTCTCCCGACTGCTGACGCGCGAGGGCGACGGCCAAGCCGCGTACGACGTCCTCGCACGCCTGTACCGGGCTGCTCAGAAGCGCGGCACAACCGAAATCTGCGGCAACACCGTCGATCTGTCGATCGTGACCGGCACCGACGCAGACCACCGGAAGGTCTGCGAGGCAATGTGGGCCAGCATGCTCGTCGACGGTGCCAGGGCCCTGGCACAGGTCGGCCGCTGGTCCGACGCCGCTGAGGCTATGGCCGCGCACCGCGGCATTGGCAACCGTCTCCTCGACGGACGCCAGATCAAGATCATGTCGCTGATGGAGCGCGGACTTGACCAGCAGGCTCGCGACACGATCGACTCCACGACTCCCACCGAACGGTGGGAGAACGTCGTCGCGACACTCCTGCGCGTCTGCTGCCGGCCCACGACTTCACCCGCGTCACAGGCAGACCTGGACCTCGCGCTGCATGAGGCAACTGATCTGATCGCCACGCCCGACCCATCACTCGCGGCCTTTCAGGCCCGCATCGGCCTTGCCGCGCTGGATTTGGTCCACTCCCGCACCAGTCCCTACGTCGCCTCCTTGCAGAACGCCGTCGCGGACGTGGCAGTTCTCGACGCGTACGCGGCTCGCGACGTGCTGAATCACCCCCTGATGCGTCCCCACTTGACCAGCGAGCAATGGCTGGGGCTCAACGCGGTAATCACCTTGTCGGGGCTCGGCACAGGATTCCTTCCAACAGCACACATGCAGACCCTGGTTGCTGCGGTGGACAAGGCAGAAGTCGCGCTTCGCAGCCTTCTGCACAGTCAGCCGCATTGGCACGTCACGGAAGGATCGCATTGACGTCGGCCAGCATGCGGAAGCAGCCCATGCCTAGCGCGTGAAGCGGCGATCCAACGCGCCTGGGCCGCCTGGAGAACGAGAGCTGGTTCCTGACAACACGGACGTACAGGATAGAGAGGACGTGGTCGTCCTACTCACCGGGCCCTTCAGCGAACCGGGTTGGCCGAGGTTGCCGCCCGACCGAACTCTGGTTCCGGCCGTATACAACTGGCTCGATCCCACTCTGGGGATCGTCCTTCTCCGGGTCGAACTAAGGCGCTGCCACGCTCAGAAGCGGCACAGGGCTAACTGCCACAACCTAGGAGGGATGCCACCGAATGGCATTACAAACCTTGACTGCCCTGAACTGGAACTTCGAGCGCGATGGGAAGAGGAATCGGCACCTGCGTCGAACCGGCTACGAGAAGCTGGCCAGCCTGAATCCGGACCTCGTCTTCCGACAGGAGATGTGGGGCGCCGACGAGGACGGCAAGCAGGTGATGTACGAACTGGAGAATCTCCTCGGCATGCGGGGATGGCTCGGTGAGCGGAGCTGCACGGCGCTGTTCGCCAACCCGGAGAAGTTCACGCCGGTCCGCGAGTGGCCTCCAGGTCCCGTCTGGGTACTGCCGCCAACCGCCCTGTCCCTGCGCTACCTTCCCGCCGGCCCGCACTCCAGCCCGATGGTCGCAGTGTCGTACCACCTCAACTATGCCTCCTCCCACCAGCGCCTCACAGTAGCCGAGTGGCTGACCACCTTCGCCGACAAGAAGTGGTCGCTGCCGGACGGTCGGGCAACGGCCCAAGCGGCTCTGTTCGGTGGCGACAACAACTCCTTCCCGGCCCAGCCGCTCACGGAAGGCGACCCAGCCCTTCCCCAGCTCAAGGCGATTCAGGACCGTCCGCACCGGCTGCACCGCTCCACCCCCGGTCCGGACGGAGCCCGGGACGTGGTGGACACCCGTCCCGACACAGCGCTGCGCGCCGCCGGACTGTACGACCTCGGTCGCTGGCAGGCGGCGAACGGGCAACACTCTGCGGTGGCACGGACGGTGAACGCCTACGACGGGTACGGCCCTGATTCCCGGATCGACAGGGTGTACGCCACGGAGCAACTGCTTCCAGCAGTGCTCAGCATCGACGTCGTGGAGGTGCCTGTGTCCGAGTCGGATCACCACATCGTGCGCGTCCAGCTCGACGGCGGCGTCCTGGCGGACATCCTCAACGCTCCGCTTCCCGGAACCACCTGACGCGGCCGCTGACCGAGGCGATGCATGTTCGACTCGGTTGCTGCGCCGGACAGCGGCACTCTCGGCGTTTCGGCCACCGCGGGTCGGAGCCCGGCCCGTTGTGCGGCAAGGGTCGGTGCATCGCGCATGCTCCGCCGCGCGCTCTATCGCAGGGTTCGAAGTCCGTCCGAAACACAGGTGTTCGAAATCCTGGCGGGGTCGTTGAGCCTCATGACCCAGCCGCCACCGACAGGGGGAGCTCCTTTGACCTCGGCCGATAGCCACGAGCTGCAGGACGCCGCGCCGTCGTTTCCGCCGCCGGCGGAGATCACGTACAGCGGGCAGTACTCCGTCAACCCACTCGCGCAGGTCTCCTTCCGGCGGATGTGCGGGCAGATCCCGAAGGTCCTGCGCAGGATCGCCCAGTTGGCGTGGAGGACCGATCGGCGCGCGGTCCAGTTGCTGCTCGGCTGCCAGGTGGTCACGGGCGTTTCGGCTGCCGTCCTGCTGACCGCAACCGCCGAAGCCATGGAACCGATCCTCTCGGACGCTGCCGTCGCCGACCGGCTGCGCAGTGCCCTGCCCGCTCTGGTGGTGGTGGCCCTGGCCGCCGGCCTCGGGCGCGGCGCTGGCTCCGTGGCCACCTATGCCGAGCGGCGGATCACACCTCGGCTGACCACGGAGACGGACACCGCCCTGGTCGAAGCGGTGTGCCGGGTGGAAGCCGCAGCGTACGCCGAGGACGGCTTCTCGGACCGGCAGGAGGCCGCGGAGATGGGGGTGATCCGCACACACGTGATGATCTCCGACGCACAGCGCTTCATGTCCGCCCTGATCCGCATGATCACCGCCGGCGGTGTCCTGTCCGTGCTGAACGTGCTGATGCTGCCACTGCTGCTGCTCGCCGTGCTGCCGGCCGGTGTCGGCGCCGTCCTGACCGCCAAGGTCGACTACGAGATCCACTACGCCAACGTCGCCGACCGCAACGTGCGCGGCATGATGCGCTGGTGGGCGACGACGTCGAAGTACGGCGACGAGGTCCGTGCCAACTCGATGACCGACTACCTGGTGTTCTGGTACCGGTCCCTGTCCGACCGGTGTGACCGGCGCACCCTGGCCGCCGCGCCTCGTACTCTGCGGATCTCCCTGCTGTCCTCACTGGCCGGCGGTGTCTTCCTGGTCGCGACGTGGGGTGCCCTCGCCTGGCTCGCCGTGACCGGCCGGATCGACCTCGCGGTCGCCGCGACGGCCGTCATCGCCGTCCAGACCACGCTGGCCGCCCTCTCAGGCGTGGTCATCAACGGGGCCGCCGTCTTCCACACCAGCCTGTACCTGGGCGACATGCAGTCCTTCCTCGACGATGCCACGGCCCGCGCCCCCAAGCGCGGCCCCCGCAAACACTCCGTGCCGACCGAGGAAATCCGCGTCGAGGAGGTCGTCTACCAGTACCCGGGCAAGGACAGACCTGCCGTGGACGGCGTCTCCCTCACCCTGCGACGCGGACAGATCCTCGCGATCGTCGGCGCGAACGGCTCCGGCAAGTCCACCCTCACCCGGCTACTCACCGGCATCTACCTGCCCGACAAAGGCAAGGTCACCTGGAACGGCCTCGACCTCGCCGAGGTGGACCCCGCCACCGTGTGGGCGGACACCGGCCTGGTACCGCAGATCTTCGCCCAGTGGCCACTGCGGGTCCGCGAGAACGTCACCCTCGGCCAGCCCCGCACCCACGACGACGGGCCCGTATGGGAAGCCGTCGACGCGGTCGGCCTGCGCAAGGCCGTCGAGGACCTCCCCGCGGAACTGGACACGCTCCTGGCCCGCGACATCTTCGGCGGCGCGGAACTGTCCGGCGGGGAGTGGCAGCGCCTCGCCTGCTCCCGGGCCCTGTACCGCCTGCCCGGCCTGTTGATCCTCGACGAGCCCACCTCCCAGATGGACCCACGCGGTGAACACGGCATCTTCGAACAGATCAAGGCCATCGCCGCCGACCGCATCACCATCGTGGTCACCCACCGCCTGGAGAACACCAGGATCGCCGACCACATCATCGTGATGGAACAAGGCCGGATCACCGAACAGGGTCAATACGACGACCTCGTCCATGCCGGCGGAACCTTCGCCGAGCTGCTGGAACTCTCCCAGGACCGCTGACCGCCTCTTCCGCCGCCGACCAAGGAGCTGATCATGACTACCGCCCAGGATCCCCGCGGGACTGCCGCACTGCTGGTCGACTCCCGCGGCCGCTACCTGTTGCACCTGCGCGACGCGAACAAACCCATCTGCGACCCGGGCACATGGAGCATCCCAGGAGGCAACCGCGAAGGAACGGAGACCTGTCGGCAGGCGGTCGAGCGGGAGCTGCGGGAGGAGACCGGCCTGACCGTGCCGCTGAAGGAGTTCACCGTCGTGGACTGTGTGGGCCCGGACGGAAACAAGGGCCGCATCCGGGTCTACCTCGGTGCCTGGGACGGCGAGGCCGACGAACTGCCGTGCGCCGAGGGCATCATGTTCCGGCACTTCGACGCCGCGACCACCCGGTATCTGACGATGTGCCCCTGGACTCAGGAGGTCATCGACCTCCACCAGACCCTGACCCCTGTGCCGCCCGTCGCGCCAGCACAGGGACGCACGTGCAGCCGAGCGCGCCTGAACGTCGTCGGCGTGCACCTCTACCTGGAACAGCACGGCAAGGTACTGCTCGGTCTGCGCCACCCCGACGCCACGTTCGCGGCCTCCACCCACCACTTCCTCGCCGGACACTGCGAGCAGGAGTCCGCCATCGCATGTCTGGTCCGTGAGGCGGAGGAAGAGGCCGGGCTGGTCATCGACCCCGTGCATGTGGAACTGGCACACGTCGTGCACATGGTGGACGAGCCGGACGGCCAGCCCCGGATCGGAATGGTCTTCCGCGCGCACCGCTGGCAGGGCGAGCCGGAGGTGCGTGAGCCGGACCGGTGCGTCAGCTGGGACTGGTGGCCGGTCGACGCGCTGCCCTCTCGGATCGTGCCCTACACGCGGGCCGCGATCGACGGCATCCGCTCAGGCCGCCTGTACAGCGAACTCGGGTGGGCCTGAGCCGCCGTGCCGACCATGCACGCAACCGCGAACATCCCCGAACTGACCCGTGGGGGTGAGGCCGCGTGACGGTTTCCACCCGGGAACCGAGACAAACCGCGTGGGCGATCCCGGCCTTCAGATACCTGCTCGGAAGTGAGGCCGCGAGCCTGTCCGGATCGGCGGTGAGCACCATCGCCCTGCCCGCGCTGGCCGTCCTCGAACTCCACGCCAGCGCTGCGGAGGTGGCGGTGCTGGCCTTCCTCGGTCAGCTCCCCAGTACGCTCGCGCTGTGGGCAGGCGCACTGTCGGATCGGCACGCGAAGCGACCCCAGCTCATCGTCTCGGACCTGGCCGCAGCCGCAGCTCTCGCCACCGTCCCGGCCACCGCCCTGGCCGGCGTTCTCACCATCGGCCAGCTCTATGTGGTGACGCTCGTGCTCGGCGCGGCCAAGGTGCAGCACGACGCCGCGGCCATCTGTCTCCTGCCGGCCATTGTCGAGCCCCACCAGCTACAGGGCGCGAACTCCCGGCTCGGCGCGGCGTCCTCGGTCGCCGACAGCGTCGGCAGCAACGCGGGCGCCGCGCTCGTCGGCGCCGTCGGCCCGGCCCGATCGGTCCTCGCCGACGTCGCATCCTTCCTGGTCTCCGCCGTACTCGTCTGGCACATCCGCGCACCCGAACCGCTCACCCACGCGACCCCCGAGCACCGAAGCCTCGGGCGGGACATCGCTGCAGGCGTGCGATACGTGATCGGGCAGCCCACGATCCGGACGGTGATCGCCGCCCTGTCGACGCTGTCCTTCGGGCTGGCGATCACGAATACGTACTGGGCTTACTACCTGCTGACGAGGCTCGGTGCCTCCCCGACCGCGCTCGGGGTGATGATGGGCGTGGGTGGTGCGGGGAGTCTGGCCGGCGCGCTGCTCGCGGCAAGAATTTCGGCTCGGATCGGCGTCGGCCCGACGATCGTCACCGGGTTCGCGGTCAGCCCCGTCGCGCAGGTGCCGCTGCTTCTCGCCGGGCCCGGCCGTGGCTGGCAGATCGCTCTGGCCGCGACGCTCGCCGTGCAGCTGTTCTGGGCGACGGCAGCAGGGGTCAGCCAGAGGTCACTCCGCCAGACCCTCTGCGATCCGCGCTTCCAGGGGCGGATGCAGGCAGCCAGCACCACGGTGACCGCTGGATGCCGTCCCCTCGCCGCCGCGACCTCCGGCGCCCTGGCGCTCTTCCTCGAGGTACGCGCAGTCCTCGCCATCGGCGCGCTGCTCCAGGTCGTGCCCGTGGTCCTGCTGCTGACGTCACCTGTCCGAGCCCTGCGTGGCATGCCCGCCCCACCCGGCTCCGCGACCGTACCTCCCGCCCGTGAAGGAGCATCATGACCACCACCGCGTCCACCTCAAGCGCCTCCTACTGGGAGCCACTGTGGGCCAAGGGCCGCCGGTACCGGCAGTTCGACGACGCCGAGAAGCGGCTCCTGGACGAGCACCTCGGCCCCGGCCACTCCCGCCCGGCCCTCGACATCGGCTGCGGCGACGGCGCGGTGACCCGTCACCTGCATCACCAGCTCGGGTACCACGCGACCGGCGTCGACTGCTCCCCCAGCGCCATCGCGCTCGCCGCTGCCCAGGACAACGGCCCCGTTCCCGGGCCGGACTGGAAGTGCCTGGACATCACCACCGACGATCTCACGGCCCTACCGGAAGCGGCGTACGCGGTCATCACCTGTCGCCTGGTCTACCGGTGGATGGACGACAAGGAGTCGTTCGTCAACCGCGTCCGTGCACTACTGGCTCCCGGCGGCATGTTCTGGGTCGTCACCGAGATCGCCGGCCGGCGGACCACCACCGATCCGGCCCTTCTCGCGCTCGGGATCACCCCTGCGCAGGCCGAGACCCTCACGGCCGGATGGTCCGTCGTGAGCACCGCCGACCTCGACGCCCTGCGCTGCTACGCCCTCCGACCCTGACGAGCCTCTCTGCAACAGGAGCAAGCGATGACGGACTTCGAGACACAGAACCTGGGCACCTGGACCGCGTACGGCACCCACCAGCTCACCAGGAAGGTCGAGCTGCCCGAACTGGACCGGTGGACGTGGGCCATCGACGGGGCAGGCCCCGGCAGCGAGGTCTTCGGCGACGTGAAGGGCCTGCGCGTGCTCGACCTCGGCAGCGGGCTCGGCCGGCACGCAGCGCGCGTGGCGGCCATGGGCGCGACGGTCACCGCTGTGGATTCCTCCCCCACCCAGCACCAGCGCGCCGTCGCCCGCTACCTCGACACGCCCGGGCTCCGCCTGGTCTGTGCTGACGCAGTTACCCACCTGCGCGATGCCGACCCGTACGACCTGATCTACTCGGTCAGCGCCGTGCACTTCGCGGACCCGCGCCGGCTCCTGCCCGCACTGGCCAACGGGCTCAAGCCGGGCGGGCGCTTCGTGTTCAGCGCGCTGCACACCAACTCCCACGGCGACGGCCCCTCGGTCTCTGTGATGGCACGGCCCGAAGTGCTGCGGCTACCCGGCACCACCGAGGAGCTCCCCGGGCACATGTGGGTCCTCACCCCACAGCTGTGGGAGGACCTCCTGGTCGCGCACGGCCTCGTCCTGGACTCGGTCACTGCGATCGACGCTCCGCAGGCGGACAACCATGCCTCGTACCGGCTGTATGTGGCCCACCGGCCGGAGCAAGTCGCGAGCCGTCCCCGTACGACCGCGCCTCCCCCGCCGAACACGGCGCTCGATTCGGCGTGATCGTGCACGGCCCGGACGGTGTCCTGATGGGCCGCCACCGAGGCGGCCCCACGGGCTGGCCGGCGGATCCGTGGAGCCAGGCGAGACGCTCGCCCACTCGGCCAGCCGGGCGCATGGGCGTCGGAGAGGATGCCGGGACCGCCGCCGAGCGGGGCGGGGCGGGGCGGACGCACAGGAGCGTGGTGCAGTCCGGGGCAGGGTCCCGTTCACCAGGTCCATGTGGAACGCGTTGTACCCGATCCCGCTGGACTTGGCGGGGTCCTGTCGACCTTGACTCCGATCCGCCGTGGGAGGGGCGAGAAGGGGACCGCCACCTCGGCCGCGAAGGCCGTCGCCAGCCGCAGGAACCGGCCGCCATTCGCCGTGATCGTGACGAACGGGCAGTTCACTATCAAGGCCGTCCTCAAGCGTCCGGGCCCATTGAGGGCTACCGCCAACCTGACCCGCAACGGTGCTACTTCGGGGACCTCTTCGCCGCTGCTCACGGCCGCGCGCCTCCTGGAGGCACTGGACCTGTGGTGATCGGCCGCAAGATCGCGGGTATGGGACCTTGACGGAACGCTGTAGCCGAAGTGCTGTCGGAGCCGAGGTAGCCCTTCGGCGGTCTCTCCGAACCGTGAATGCGCCAAACTCGCCACGCCACCTTGACCGCACCCTTCGGCAGGGGAATTGTGCGCAAGAGTTGGCAACTGGCTTGCGGCTGGGAGGAATCGTGGCTCTACAGTTCGTCGGGAAGGATCCGGACTCGCCCAACGGCGGCTCGCCGACTGTTTGGGTCGAGGACGAGTCAGCCGAGATCGTCGTCCAGGGTTGGCTCCCGGATCCGGAGATGAAGGCGAAGATCGACACGACGGAGTGGGTACCGGGACACCCCGTGGGCGTGCCCGACCACGAGGGCGTCGTGCGCATCCCCGTCGGGATGATTCCGTATCTGAGAGAGGCGTGCGATGCCGCAGAACGACGTGCCGGACTTCACCGCTCTGCTCAGGAGCGCTGACCGCTCGGCTGTCCACCTGGAGATGCGCGACTCCTACATGGCCGACCCGGTGTTCGACGCCTGGCGGGACGGTCGCGAGGTAGAGCTGCCCGACGCCTACCGGCAGTGGCGCGCTCTGGTGCAGGAGACCGTGGCCCGGGGCGTCGCCGTACGCCGCGCACGTATCGTCTCGGAGCCGGTGACCGAGTACATCAAGTGGGAGCACTCCCTCACCGGGCGGCACAACATCGCCGCGGGGGAGGATGTGCGCTGGCTGCCGCGTCGGCTCGCCTCCGACCTGATGGTCCCGGGTAACGACCTCTGGCTGATCGATGACGAGCGGGTGCTGTTCCATTGGTTCACTGGTGACGGCGAGTGGGCGGGGCACGAGTTCAACGAGGACCCCACTGTGGTGAAGACGGTCGTGGCGGCGTTCGAGGCCGTGTGGGAGCGGGCGGTCCCGCATGAGGAGTTCGCGGTCTAGTTCCCGTTCCACCGCCACCGGACCATCAGCATGCCGTCGTCTCCGTCCTCCAGCGTCGTCGAAGCACGCAAGGCCCTCGCCCGCCGCCTGAAAGACCTCCGCAGGGATGCCGGGCTGACCGGCGAGGAGCTGTCCGTCCGGTGCGGGTGGGGCGCCTCGAAGACCAGCCGGATTCAGAGCGCGCGCAGGGCACCGTCCGAGTCGGACATCAGGACCTGGTGCACCGCGTGCGGAGCCGCGGACCAGATCTCCGACCTCATCGCCGCCGCCCGCGCCGTCGACTCGATGTACACGGAGTGGCGGCAGATGGAGCGCAGCGGGCTCCGCGCCGCCCAGGAGTCCGTTGCCGCTCTCTACGAGCGCACCGGCCTCTTTCGCGTCTATGCGAGCAGGGTTCTGCCCGGCATGGTGCAGACCCGCGAATACACCGCTGCCGTCCTGCGCTCGATCCAGCGCGACCGCGTCACCGTGGACGACGTCGAAGAAGCCGTCCAGGCCAGGATGGACCGCCAGAAGACCTTGCTCAGCGGGCGGCATAGGTTCGGGCTGCTAATCGAGGAGTACGTCCTGCGGGCGGCCGTGTGTGACGCCGAAGCGATGGCCGGCCAGCTCGACCGCCTGATGTCGGTCAGCGCCCGGTCCTTCGTCAGCCTCGGCGTGATCCCTCTCGGCGCCAGCCGCTCGTGCCTGCCCGCCGAAGACTTCTACATGTTCGACGACACCGAGGTGGCCGTCGAGCTGACCTCCGGATACCTGCGGATCACCCAGCCGAGCGAGATCGCCGACTACGACCGCGCCTTCAACAACCTGGCCAGCATGGCGGTCCACGGCGCCAAGGCCCGCGCCCTGATCCTCTCCGCGATCGACGCCCTCGAGTGAATCCCGGCAAGAAGTGGCAACTTCGTTGAGGTCGCAGCGCGGAGCTTCCTAGCGTGGTCACTGCCGCCCGGAGACCGACGACCCTACGGGCCTCTTCCTCCCCGAAGCCCCCGAGGAGTCACCGATGCCCGCGCTCCGTTCGAGCTCTGGCTCCGCCGCCCAACCGCACGTGCCCAACCAGACCCGCCCTCGCGTACCTCTGGCCGACAACGGTGCGCGAGGTGTGCCCGTGAGCGACCGGGCGTCGTTCTTCCACGAGGACGGCTACCCCCTGGTTGCAAAGGACGGTTCGCGACATTGCCAGCCGGGGCGAGGGAACCCTTACGGCCATCGTGCACCAGGAGGCGCCGGGCGGACCTTGCGGGTTACGCACGTCCGGCCCTCGTCCGGCGTCGAGGGGACCACGGCGGCGGTCAACATGCAGCTCATCTCCTGACCTGGCCCGCTCGAACCCGATCGAGAGGAGCGCGATGTCCAGCCGGTCTCGCCTGGCCTCCAGACCGCGTGCAGTGATCATGCAGCCCACCACGTTGTGTCTGCCTCTGGACTGCGCCTACTGCTATCTGCCGTTCCGGAAGACGAAGCACCTGATGCCACTCGCCGTCGCACAGGCCGCGGCGCGGCCCGTCAACCAGTGGGCGGCTGAAGACCCCACGTTTGAGGTCGTCTGGCACGGCGGTGAGCCGCTGGCGACCGGGCGCGAGCACTTGGCCGCCCTCATGGCCCCCTTCCAGGGCGTGAAGCACTCCGTCCAGACGAACGCCGCCCTCGTCGACGACGCATGGTGTGAGTTCCTGCTGGAGCACGAGGTACACGTGGGCGTCAGCCTCGACGGCCCCGAGGACATGAACACCCATCGCGTCACGCTCGCCGGCCGCCCCGGATTCGGCGTCGCGATGCGGGGCATCGACCGTCTGCGCCGGCACGGCCTCGCGTTCTCCGCCATCGCCGTCGTCTCCGACCCCGACCCCGCGGACGCGGCCCGCTTCTACGAGTTCTTCGCCGACGTCGGCGTCACAGCCCTCGGTGTCAACGTCGAAGAGACCGAGGGCGTCAACCGCCATGCGACCGAGGCCGATCCCGTCCGGTCCGCCGAGTTCTGGACCGCTCTCGCCGACGCCTGGAGGAGCAACCCCGTCGTACAACTGCGGGAGATCACAAGGGTGGTGAACTTCGCCAGCGCCGTCCTCCACGGTCCTACGCCGGCTTCCACGCCCGCTGGCATGCCGTGGGACCCGCTGCCCACCATCGCCTACGACGGCGGCGTGGTCATGCTTTCGCCCGAGCTGGCCGGCTTCACCGACGAGCGGTTCGGCGACTTCACCACCGGCAACGTGCTCCGCGACGGCCTCGATGTCCTCGTGACCGAAGCCGAGGAGCGCACCCCCTGGATCACCGAGTTCTGGAAGGGCGTGGACGCCTGCCGCGCTACCTGCCCGTTCTTCGCCTTCTGCGGAGGAGCCCATCCGGCCAACCGGTACTTCGAGCACGACGGCCGCTTCGACGGGACCCGAACCCGGTATTGCACCACCGCCAAGATCGCCTTACTCGAAGGAGTCGCGCGTCATGCATCCGCACACCGCCACTGACCTCGTGATGAACTCGGCCCAGGGCTTCCAGGCCCTCCTGGAGGCGACCGGCACCCGCCCCCTCGCCACCTTCGACAACCGTCCCACCTGGGACAACCCCACGCCCGTGTTCGACAACCGTCCCACCTGGGACGACTGGAGCAAGAAGTCCTAACCCACCCTGACATCCGGGCGGCCCGGCGAACCGGGCCCCCTGGAGCAGAACCAGGAGCACCATGAGCATCCGAACCTTCGGCGCCGCCACGATCACCACGCCCGACCTGGACGAGCCGGGCCTCTACCTCGCCAACGTCGGCACCCTGGACAATCCGCGGGGCGCTGTGCAGGACTTCTCCTTCGGCGACATGGACCTCCGCTCCCTCGAACTCGCTCACACCCAGCTCATCACCGGCCGCATCCATAGCGTCCGCGCACAGCGCGTCGCGTTCGAGTCGCTGAACCTGCACGGCGTCGAGATCACCGGTAGCGATCTCGGCGTGGCGCGCTGGAACGAGAGCAAGCTGACCCGCGTCGTCATCCGGGACACCAAGCTCCTCGGCGCCACATTCGACGGCCTGGTCCTGGACGACGTGCTATTCGAGAACTGCAAGCTCGACTACACGACCTTCACCAAGGTCCGCGCCACCGGCCCCGTCGCCTTCGCCGGCTGCATCCTCACCGAAGCCACGTTCACCGACTGCGACCTGTCGAACGTCGTCTTCTCCGACTGCACACTGCGCCTCACCGAATTCGGACCCGGCCGCTACCGAGGTGCCGACCTGCGCGGCAACGACCTCGCCACCCTCCGCGGGGTCGCCCACCTCGCCAGGGTCCGCATCGACCCGGGCCAGCAGCACGACCTCGCCCAGGCCCTGGTGAGCGAACTCGACATCGCCGTCGGAGACGACTGACCCGGAGCGCCGCATGCCGCTGCACATAGCCTTCACCAGCCCCGACGCACTGAGCGAACGCTGCGACGTCACGACCGTGCGGACCGCCCACACCGAGCAGCCCGCCTACGAACCCGGCGCCGTGATTCCCGCTGGACCCTGGCGGCCCATCACCGATGCCGCCGCCCGCGCGCTCACGGCGCCCACCGCCACGCCGGCAAGCACGCTCGTGGAGATCGTCCGCCCGCCCCTGCAACCAAGGTGAGGGTCCGCAGCGCTGCTGACCGCATACAGCCGCAACGACCGAGCATCGGCGTTTCGGCCAACTCGTCCCCGCCCGCATGCTCTTGCACGTCAAGGGTCGGTGCACTGCGCACCTTCGAAGAACCGCGGAATCCCAGGGTGCGCAACCCGACCGAAAGACACGTGTTCGAAATCGCGGCGGCGTCGTTGGACATGCCGACGCCACCACTCCGGCTCCGAGAGGGAACACATTGACGCGAGTCGAACCAGACAGCGACGAGACCGCGAACCCGCCGAAGGCCGCCGCGACGGCCACGACCAGCATCTCGAACTCCGAGCGGGAGCTGTACGGTGGTCGGCTGCGCTATGACCAGTCCTACGTCCGGCACAAAGGGCCGCTAACTCGGCTTGGCTTCGGGCACATGGCGGCGGCGCTGCCCCGCATGGTGGGCATGGTGCTGCGCACCGGCTGGGAGACGGACCGGCGGGCGCTCGCCGGGGTTGTGGCGGCCCAGCTCGGGCAGGGCGTCACTGCGGGCTGGGGGCTGGTGGCGGTCAACAGCGCCCTCACCCAGCTGTTCGCCGACGGTCCCACCGCGGACAAGCTCCGCGATGCCCTCTTCGCCGACCGCCACCAGGACTTCGAGGCCGAGGCTCTGCAACTGCTCCAGGAGCATGCCCGCGACGGCGGCCTGAAGGAGGATGCGCTCTTCACCGTGTTGCCCGCCCGCCGCCGCGGCGGTGACGCATGACCGGCGCCCAGCGGCACACCGAGCCGCTCGACGTGCACCTGATCGCACTGCGCCACGGCACGGCGGGGCCCGAGGTGCTGCTCTCCCGCCGGGCCGGTGACGTCTACGCCGCTGGCTGTTGGCACCTTCCGTCCGGACATCTGGACGGCCCGTGGGAGGACATGGTCACGGCGATAGTGCGCGAGACCCGCGAGGAGACCGGCGTCGTCGTCGACCCGGCCGATGTCCGCGCGGCCGTCACCATTCACCACCGCTCCCCCGCCGGCGGAGCACGCATCGGAGTCTTCTTCGAGGTGCGGCGCTGGCACGGCACCCCGCAGGTCATGGAACCCCGGGTGTGCGATGCCATGGGCTGGTTCCCGCTCGACGAGCTGCCGGAGCCGATGGTCGCGTACTGCCGGGCCGGGCTGGACGCCTACCAGGCCGGCGCACACATGGGCGTGCACTTCCAGGAGCCCGGCGACCCGATCGCCTACGACCCGGCTGCCGACCGGTTGGTCTTGGTCCCCGACCTCACCAGCCGCAGCGCCGTCCCGGACGACGTGCGTGCCTTCATCGAGCAGGCGGTGGGCCGGATCATCCGCTGGACGGACGTCTCCTGGGCTCGCGAGGAAAGCCGCGTCTGGCGAGCGCACGGTGCCGAGGGCGGTTCCTGGTACGTCAAGATCCACCAGAACGACCGCTTCCACCAACGCGAAGTCGGCGCGCTGCGTGGCTGGGTCCCCGCTCTGGGCGCGGCCGCGCCCCGCCTGGTGGCCGCCGATGACGTGCTGCGGGCCGTGGTCCTCACCGCGGTGGGGGGCCGGTCCCTGCACGGCGCCACCTACCCACCCGAGCAGCAGCGCCGGATCTTCCACCGCATCGGGCAGCTCGCCGCCTCCATCCACACCAGCGTCCCGCCCCGGCCGGGCGGAGGTGCACTGCCCGTGGGAAGGCTGGAGCGGCACCTGGACGGTGCCCGGCCGCTCCTCGCTCCCGGTGACGAGGAGTTCGTCCGCGCCACGGCCGAGAGCGCCGCGTCCTTGCCCGCACTGGAGGCGGTCCCCACGCACGGCGACTTCCAGCTGCGCAACCTGCGCTGGGACGAGGCAGCCGACACCCTGTACGTGCTCGATTTCGAGCGGTCGGAGGAGGGCCCGGCGGTACGGGACTTCGTCCGGCTGTCCGACGCGTGGCACGGCCGCCCCGACCTCCTGGAAGCCGTGATGGACGGCTACGGCCGTCCCTTCACCCCGGTGGAAGAAGCGCAGTTCACGATCCTGTCCGTCCTGGATGCCGTGTCCGGCATCTCCTACGGCGCTTCCCACGGCGACCCCGAGCTGGTCGAGCGCGGCCACCGCACCCTGGCCCGGCTCCGCGCCGCACAGCACACCTGACCAGCACCGCACCTACGCACGAGGAGCAGCACGTTGACGTACATCGCCCGCGACCAGTGGGAGCAGCACTACAGCGACGGCAAGAACTTCCGGCAGGTCGGTGAGCGCGAGCGGGAACTGCTCGCCGAGCACACGCCCGCCCCCGACAGCGGCGGCCGGGCGCTCGACGTGGGCTGCGGCACTGGGGAGATGAGCGTCTTCCTCACCTCCCTCGGCTACACCGTGGACGCCGTGGATTTCGCCGGCAGCGCGCTCGCCCGGGCCCGCGAAGAGCACGTCGACATCGAGCGGGTGCGCTGGCTGCATCTGGACATCGAGCGCGACGACCCGGCCCCGCTGGACGAGGACGGGTACGACCTGATCGTCATGCGGCTGATGTATCCGTTCCTGCACGACCGCCATCGCGTCGTGCACGGGCTGGGTGAGCGGCTGCGGGACGGCGGCGCTCTGGTCGTCATCACACCGGTGGTGGAGAACACGCCTGATGAGCGGCGCGGAATCGCCCTGGACGAAGGCGAGATCGCCCTGGTAGCCGCCGGTTGGAGGACGGTGGAGCGGCTGGACGCGGACGACCTGGCCTTCCTGGTCCTGCGCGGCCCCTGCCACACCGACACCCGGGCCGTCGAGAAGAGGCCGACCACCGGTCACGCCCTGACCGGCGCCCTTGCCGTCGTCACCGACGATGCCGGCCGGGTCCTGCTCGGCCGTTCCCGGCGCGGCATGCTGGAGCTGCCCGGTGGGAAGACCAGCGGACCGGAGGACTTCGCCACCGCGGCGGTGCGCGAACTCGCTGAAGAGACGGGCCTGGTCGCCGATCCGGACGGGGCATATGCGGTGACGATGATCGCCGACGACAGTCACGGCGTGCCCCGGCTCACCGCGGTCGTCCGCATCACCGCCTGGACAGGAGCCCTGGCTAACCGCGAGCCGACACTGTTCGACCGGTGGGAGTGGCACGACCTGCACGCCCTCGCCTGCGCAGGCGACATCTTCACCCCTGCCGCGCTCGCGCTTGATGCCGTGTGGCCCGGCATCATTCCCGACCTGCCGCCGGCGGCCGCCTACCCCATCGCCGTCGATCAGCCGGCCGTGCCGGGTGAGCCGGCCGAAGCGGCCCGGCTGCGTCAGGCAATGGCCGAGACGGTCATCGACGGCGGCTGGGCCCCCTCCGAGCGGGTCCGCGACGCGCTGCGGAGCGTGCCCCGCCACCGCTTCGCCCCGGAAGCGAACCTGACGACCGCGTACGACGGCGGCGACCGGGCCGTCATCACCCGGCGCGACGCGACCGGTACGGCGATCAGCTCGGTGTCCGCAGCGTGGCTCCAGGCCGACATGATCGAGAACCTGTGCCTGATGCCGGGCGCGATCGTGTTCGAGGCGGGATCCGGCGGCTACAACGCCGAGCTGATCGCTCACGTCGCAGGCCCCGAGGGGCGGGTGGTGACCCTTGACATCGACCCGTGGGTCGTGCGCCGCACCCGCCGGTTCCTCACGGAGGCCGGCAGCGGACGCGTCACCGTCGTCGAGGCCGACGCGGCCCTCGGTGCCCCCGCCCACCTCGTGCCACGCGGCGGCTTCGACGCCAGCATGATCACCTACAACTGCTGGGACATCGCCCCGGCCTGGCGGGAGCAACTGGCCGAGGGCGGTCGCCTGGTCCTGCCGCTGGAGATCGGCGGCTACGCCCGGGCGATCGCCTTCGAGCGCCGCGGGCAGGTTCTGGAAGCCCGGCACTTCACCTACTGCGGCTTCGTCCGGGACCAAGGACAGCAGGCCCGCACCATCCCGGTCACCAGCCTCCTCGACGGCGAGCTGACGCTCCGCTTCGACAACGGCGACGCAGCCCCGACAGCGGGCCTGGAGGAGACGCTCCGCGGGCCGCGGCACGATATCGCCACCGGCATCACCATGGGGGCGGGCGCCTACTTCGGCTCCCTGCAGCTGTACGCGGCCACCACTTTGCCCGCCTTCTGCCGACTGGCCGCCCACCAGGACACGGGTGTCACCGCCATCGCGAAGGACCGTGACGCACCAGCGATCGTCGGCGACGGCTCGCTCGCCTACCTGACGCATATCCAGACCCGGCACGGCGAGCGCCCCGAGGACAAGGAGTGGGAGTGGGTCGTCCACGCCTTCGGCAAGCAGGGCCCACAGCTCGCCGAGCAGCTGGCGGCCACGGTACGGGCCTGGGACCGCCACATCCGCGCCGCCGACAACGACAAGCACGCTGATCCTGTCCTGACCGTCCACCCGGCCGGCACGCCCGACGAGCTGCTGCCCGCCGGGGACGTCCTGGACAAGGAACACTGCCGACTCGTGTTCCGGTGGCCGGGTCGCAGCGCGTTTCCGAGCCCCGCTCAGTGCACCGATGCGATCTACGCGCCCATGGGGAAGGCGTGATCATCTGGCTGAACGGCCCGTTCGGCGGCGGCAAGACCACCCTCGCCGCCGGGCTGTGCCGCGCTCTGCCCGGCGCGATGGTCGCCGACCCGGAGGCCGTCGGTGACCTGCTGCGCAGCACACTCGCCGACCACGCCCTACGGCCCAGGGACTACCAGGACCTGCCGCTGTGGCGGCAGCTGACCGGCGCCCTTCGTTGCCGGCCTGGTCCCGCACACGGGCGGCCCCGTCATCGTGTCGATGACCGTCCTCAACCCCCACCTACGCCGGGGAGATCTCTACCCCGCTCCGCCAGGCCGACAGCTTCCACCACCTCAGAAGCCGTACGCGCCTACCGCCGCCGACGCGCACCCGACTGCCACCAGGCCGCCACCGCCTGGATGAACGCCGACGGCCACGCCATCGACACCAGCAGCACCCTCGCAACCGAGCACACCCTTCAAGCGGCCCTCGACTACGTGCATCTCACGGCCCCCGCACGGCCCCGACCACCAGAGGTACCAGCGGCATGACCTTCGCCATCCACGCCGTCCCGACCTTTCTCAGGGGCGGCCGACCCCACGCGACCCGTCTCGGCCGAGCTTGCGGAGCGTGGTCGTGAATAAAGCGGCCAGCCCCGCGGCCGGTTCCTCGACCACGGCGGTGTTCGTGCCGCCGCCCGACCGCGACGACCAGGTCCGGATGCGTCACGCCCACGCGGCAGCGGCCCGGACGTTCAAGGTGACGCCCACCGGCCCGGACGTGTGGGGCTGGCAGGGCCGCACCCTGGGCCGGAGGGCCGGCCAGTGGTGGCTCCGCCTGGTCTGCGCGCCGCAGGACAAGCGCAACCTCCGCCTGTGGGAGGGAACGGCCACGGCCCACCATGCGCTACCCCCGACCGTGCCAAGGCCCCGACTCCATGATGTGCTCGAATGGTCCGCCCACGGCCACGCCTACCGCGCGGAGCTGTCCGAGTACGTGCCGCTGCCCGCACTCCAGAGCGGCGGCCCGGTCCTCACCGCGGACCTCGATCTGCCGTCCGTGTGGTGGGCCGACCTCCGCCTGGCTCTGGAGGCGACGTCGACCGTCCTGACCGACCGGCAGGCCGTACGGCAGCGGTGGGTCGACAAGAACCTCACCCGGTTCCTGGGCATCCCCGCCTTCCAGGTCAGCGCCTGGACCACTGGACACGGCGATCTTCACTGGGCGAACCTCACCGGCCCGCCGCTGGTCATGCTCGACTGGGAGGGGTGGGGCCTGGTCCCCGTCGGTTTCGACGTCGGGCTCCTGCACGCGTACAGCCTCACTCGGCCGGCCACGGCCGCCCGGATCCGCCACGAGTTCGCCCACGTCCTGGACACGTCCGCCGGACGGACCGGTGAACTCGTCGCGCTCGCCCAGCTCCTCCAGGTCGCCGGGCGCGGCGGACACCCGGACCTCGCTCCCCACCTCGCCCGCCACGCCGAGCACCTCACCGGCACCCCCGTCCCCGTACCGTGACCGCCCCGGAGATCCCCATGCTGCCCAGCCTGCTTGCCGTCTTCGCACACCCGGACGACGAGGGCATCCTCGCCGGGGGCGTCCTCGCCCAGCATGCCGCGGCCGGGGCCCGCACGGCGGTCGTCACCGCCACCTGGGCCCCCGACAGCCGGCGAGCGCCCGAACTCGCCGAGTCCCTAGTCGTCCTGGGTGCCGGCACCCCGCGTCTGCTCGGCTACAACGACGCCCGCAACCCCGAGGCCGCCCCCGGCCGGCCCCGGCTCGTCGACGCTCCCCTCGACGAAGCAGTCGGCCGCCTCGTCGCCCACATCCGGGACTTCCGACCCGACATCGTCGTCGGACACGACGCCCTCGGCCAGCTGACCGGCCACCCCGACCACGTACGAACGCACCAGATCACCCTGCTCGCCGTCGAAGCGGCCTCCCTCACCCACCTATATCCCGAAGCGGGACCGCCCTGGCAGCCGGCCGTGCTGTACGCCGCCACGCACCCCGAGTCCGGCGTCGGCCTGCTCCGCCCGCTGCTCGAAGGGGTGGGCAAGAGCGTCCTTGCCGTACCGGACTCGTACGTGACCACCAGCGTCGACGTCACCCCCTGGGCCGACGTGAAGTGGCGCGCGATCCTGGCGCACCGCGGCGAGGTCGCACGCGAACGGGCACTGCCCGGCATCCTCGCCCGCCTTCCCGAAGCCGACCGCATCCAGATCATCCAGACCGAGCACTTCACCCGTCTCACCCCCGGCCCCACGAAGGGCGACCCAGCCCAGCTGACCATCTGACACCCCCGGCTCTCGCCACACCTTCACCGCCCCCGAGCAAACACTCACCGATCGGAGAGAGATGACCACGACTTCCGCACCCGACGAACGTCCCAGTGTGGCGATGACCGCGGAGGCGTACGGGGCGCTGCGCGCCTCGGCCGCCCTGTGGGCCGGCACCTCTGTGCTGATCACCAATCGACGCGGGCAGGTCCTGCTCCAGCGCGTCAGCTACCGGCCCACCCGCCTGCTGCCCGGTGGCGCGGTCGACCTGGGCGAGTCACCCGCCCAGGGCGCTGCCCGCGAGCTGGAGGAGGAACTCGGCGTCACGGCCACCTTCACCCGCGGGCTGGCTGTCGACTGGGTCTCCCCCGTCGGCCGCACAACGCCCCCCGCCATGAAGTTCCCCGGCGAGCTTCTGCACGTCTTCGACGGCGGCATCTGGGACAAGGATCAGATCGCGGCGATCCGGCCCGCACCGGGCGAGATCGAGGACATCGAGTTCGTCGAACCCGCTGACCTGCCCGCTCTGATGTCCCCGGGCGACGCCCGCCGCGCCCTGTCCGCGCTCCGCGCCCGCATCAGCGGCGCCGGTCCCGCCTTCCTTGAGGACGGGCTTCCGATCGTCCCCACCGTCCTTGACCGGGTCGGCGTCCTGCGCACCGCCCGAGCCCGCCACCACTTCCCCTTCCACCCCATCCCAGTCCCCGACGGCCTCACAATCCGACAGTCCTGGGTCTGGGCCTTCGCCCCGGACGGGCGTGTCCTCGTCCTCCTCGACCCCGGCGGCGGCGCGGCCTGCCTGCCCGGCGGCACTCCGGAACCCGAGGACAGCGGCGACCCCACGGCCACCGCCATCCGTGAAGCCCGTGAGGAGGCCACCGCCGAGCTCGCCGGCACCCGATATCTCGGGTACCTGTCTGACCCCGACGAACCCTGTGCTCGCGTCCGCTACGCCGCCGCCCTCACAAGCCTCGGCCCGGCCCTTGCCGATCCGGCCACCGGCCGCACCTACGCCCGGATCCTCGCCACCCCAGAGCAGGTCCTGCAGTTCTTCGACTGGGGACCGCCCGCAGCCGCGCAGCTCCAGGCGGTCCACCACGCCCGCACCATCCTCCGTATCCCCAAGGCTGCACACCAGCCCGTTACCGAGCTCGCTGGCCCAACCTCTTGGTAGAGCTCCTATCGGTGCACTCCACAGCACCCCGACGCAACAACCCCAGGCCGACGAGACCAGAAGGGCCGCACCGTGACTGACCCCCGGCTGGCACGCCCCGACGACGCATTAGAGATCGCACGCCTCCGATCCGAGCTGATCCTGTCTGAACCCCTGGACGAAACCTGGCTCGCCACATGCCGCGACCAGCTCGCCACCCGGCTGCAGCCCGGCGGCGACGCCCGGGCCTACGTCATCGACGCCCCCAACGGACAACTCGCCAGCTGCGCCCTCGCCTTCCTCCAGCCACTGCTCCCCGCCCCCAAGTACCCCAAGGGCCTGGCCGCGCGCATCCACGCCGTCGCCACCGAACCCGCGTACCAGCGCCGCGGATACGCCAAGGCTGCCCTCACCGCACTCCTCGAACACCTGGAACAGGACGGCGCCACCCTCTACGAGCTGTACGCCAGCGAAGGTTCCGCACCCTTGTACGAAGCGCTCGGCTTCCGGCGCGACCCCGCGCTCATGCGCATGACCCGCTTCTCCCACTCGCCCGCAGGGAGCACCACATGACGCAGGGACCGAACTGGGTTCCCCCCGAGGTGTACGCCGAGACGCTGCCGAAGGCGACCGTGTTCGGGGCCGTGTTCTTCACCGACGAGCGTGACCACCCCATACAGCTGCGCTCCGTGTACTCGGCGGAGGTCCACCCCTGGCAGTGGCCTGGCGGAACTACGGAGAACGATGAGCGCCCGTGGGAGACAGCGGTCCGCGAGTGCGAGGAGGAGACCGGCATCGTGGTGCCCGGACCGCCGCAGCTCCTGGCGGCGGTGTTCGGCCTGCCCGGGACGCAGTGGCCGTACGCCACGGCCGGCTACGTCTTCGACGGAGGGCGCCTCACCGATCAGCAGATCAAAGACATCCGACTGGCTCCCCAGGAGCACGCCGAGATCCGGGCGTTGCCGTTGCCGGAGTGGCGGCCGCTCATGCCCGAGAGGGACTTCGCCCGGCTGAAGGCGGTGATGGAGGCCCGCCGCACCGGCCGGGCCGCGTACGTCGGCTCCTGGGATTGGGCGGTATAGATGAAGGTCGTCCTGATGTCCGATGCGCGCGTGGCGGCCATTCCCGTCCACGACTGCGGCGAGCCCCTCGTCGACGTCCGCGGGACCCTGCTGGTCGACGACCGCAAGGCCGACTCGACGGGTTCCTTCGCCCATCTCCGCCAAGGCGTTCTCGACCGGCTCCTTCAAGCACAGTCGTCTCTGCCCGAGGGCCTGCGTCTGCTGTTCATCGAGGGCTACCGCCCGCCTGACCTGCAACGGCGTTACTTCGAGGAGTACGCGGACCAGCTGCGCGCCGCCAACCCGGCCTGGCCCCGGGATCAGGTACACCAAACCGCCAGCCGGTACGTGTCTCCTCCGGAGATCGCGCCGCACAGCGCCGGCGCGGCCGTCGACGTCACCCTCGTGGATACCGACGGCCGTGAGCTGGACATGGGCACACGCGTGAACGCGAGCCCAGAAGAGTCCGACGGTGCCTGCTACACGGACGCTCCCTCCATCAGCCCCTCGGCCCGTACGAACCGGACCACCCTCGCTGCCGCACTGTCCGAAGCCGGTCTGGTGAACTACGCAACCGAGTGGTGGCACTGGTCTTACGGCGATCGGTACTGGGCGCTGATGGCGAACCAGCCGGCCGCCCTCTACGGGCCAGCCGAAGTTCGCTGACCAAGCTCCACGTCGGACGCCCACTGCACGCCGGATAGGGAGAAGTCAGAATTCGCGTCCCGTCGCCACCTAGAGGCGAACCCGGACCAGCGCCCTGCCACTGTGCACCGCACTCGCCCGGGCCGCCTCACCGCATGGATGTAGTAGCCCGAGTGTCGCGTCTCCTCCGTACCCGCGGTTGGAACACTCCACAGTTAACTTGCCGTCAAGAGCCTTGCAGCAAGCAGAATGATCACCGAGAACGCTCCGTCCCATCCCCGACACAAACGCGCGCTTAAACCCATCAAACTCCCGCTACCCGCGGCACGTTAACCTCAGCGCCTTCCTCCGCAGGCGTGATAGCCATCAGGCGACATGACGGAAATTCCATCGGAGTGAACGGCACGAGCCGGATGGCGAACTCCCTGCCCCCCTGGCCAGAAAGAAAGAGGCGCCGCACTTGGCGCGACGAAGGATGCGTAAGTGTCGGCAGGTTGGGAGCGTCCCAAAGCTTTCTGGCCGCAGGGTCGGCCCTAACCGTGCTGATGACATCCTTGAGGCGCGCATCACGGGGCCATTGTTCTGCGTGCACACGAAGCTGGGCGATCATCGGGAGCGCCCAGTCGTCCTGCCAGTTGATCAGTTGCGCTCGCGCTTCCGGCCAGGTAAGCGCCCATTCCATGACGTTGAGGCCATGCCTCATCCAGGGAAAGTACTCTTGCGTCTTGGCGTTGTAGGTAAGAACATCCCAGCGGTAGTCGCTGACGTAGAGGGCCCAGGTGGGGCTCTGCTCGACGAGGTCGCGAATCACATCCGGCAGCAGGCCGCTCAGGGGACTGACGGGCACAGCGGTCGGGGCTCGGCCGCGCGTGATGCGGTACACGATTTCCCATTCTTCGGCGGTCAGATCGAGGATGCGCCGGACCGCTTGCAGGAAGTTATCGCTGTAGTTCGCCGGACGGCCGGATTCCAGGGCGTTGTACCAGCGGCGGCTGACGCCAGCCAGTTGCGCCGTCTCGGCCTGGGTGATTCCGACTGACGACCGGTCACCGAACGATGCCGTAAACCCGGGTATGTCTGAAGTGTTACGCCGCGCGCGAGCCCGCTGAAGGATGCGGGTGACGATTGGGCGCGTTTCGCTCTTACTCATAACGTTCACATAACGACAGGTGATGGGATTTGGATCACATCACCGTTTCAATCAAGGGTGGCGCTCCGTCAGGTGGCCGCCAGTATGTCGGTACCCACTTACGGAAGTTGAGCCCGTAGCCGTCGCACATCCCTTCAATGGTTTAGACCCCTGCCAGGGCAATGTGCACTGACAGTTCTCACCACAAGGATAAGCGCAGGCTTTGCGAGGTCATGACGGACGATCTGTCGCCTTAATCTCGCTGCGGTCACTGAGGTACGCGTGTCCTCAGAGGCAATGGATCTTCGCCCCGCCCATAAAGGATCATGATGAAGCGCTCCATTTCGATGATCGGGACAGCGGCGAAAGCGGCGCTGCCCGCCTCGACACTCAACCCCGGCCTGAGCTGAACCAGGGAGCGCTATGCGGTGGGAACCTCTGCGCGGGGCTCTGACCCGAGCCTTCGGCACGTGGCCCCGGCTTCACTCGCCCAAGGCCACAGAACGGCGCCGTGCCGTGCGCGAGGAGTGTCGGGTGCTCCTGGAGCAGATGCCGATCCCCCGGCCGTTCAGTCTTGACGGGCTGGTCGCCAACATCGAGGCGGCGCGCGGCCGCAAGATCAAACTGGTGGCGATCCCTGATCACCTGCTGGCCAACACCGACGTGTGCGGCCTCTGGCTCCGGCTCGAGGATGTGCCCGTCGACATGATCTTGTACGTGGGGGGCACCACCAGCTTCCACCGCTTGCGGATCATCCTCCACGAGCTGGCCCATATGTGGTGCGACGACGAGACCGAGGCCAGCTACGAGGAGCTGGCCAAACTCCTTCCAGACTTTCCGCCCAATGTCCTGTACCGCCTGACCCGTCGCGGTCGAGTCATGGCCCGGCATCGGTACGACTCTCACTCCGAGATGCGCGCTGAGATGCTCGCCGATCTCCTGCACCACGAGGCGTACGCCATCGACTACATCGAGGACACGACGCTTCGGCACCTCGATAACGACCTGTCCCGTCCGCTAGTCATACCCCGCCCCCGCACCCCCCGGAAGACCCGTGTCCGTACCTGATGCGATCATCACTCTCATCGTCGTCCTGCTCCTGCTGCAGGTCCTCGTGCGTATCCCGGCCGCGCTGCGCGGCCAACGTCGCGAGCGATCTTTGTGCGGTGCCTTTGCAGCTTTCGCCACTGCATGGTGGCTACGCACCTACATCGGCCGCGCGGTGATCGACCAGCTGGGCATCAGCGAACTGCACATCCTGCTCAAGCACGTCCTGACGATCACCGGTATCTGCGTCCTGCTGACGTACGTCACTGATGTGTACGCCGACGAGGACGGCGACGCCCGCCACGTGAAGATCACTTCGCTGGTTCACCGCGTCGCAGCGCGGGCTTCGGTCGCGACCGTGCTGTGCCTGGCCGGCGTGCTGTTCTTCGCCATGGACCGAACGAAGACCGGGGCGGACAGCCCCTACTTCATCGGCCGGCACATCGGTGAGCCCGGCCTGGTCATCTACATGGGACTGCTCTATCTGTACACGGCAGCGGCCGCTGCCGTGTGCAGCTATCAGTGGGCCCGGGCCGCACGGCGTGCCCAGCGATGGCCATTGCGAACCGGTTTGGCGATGATGGCCGCCGGCATGGTCCTGCTCGTCTTGTACGCCATCCTGCGTACCGCGTTCCTCCTGCCCACCGCGGTGGCGGTGCCGTCGGCGGCGTCAGTGGCCCAGCAGGAGCAGATCACCGATGCCGTGCTGTACAGCGGTTTCCTGCTGTGGTTGGTCGGGGCTGTGACCCCGGCCGTCCGGTCGCTCGTGGGACGGGTCCAGTGCATGCGTGCAGTGATCCGCCTTCATCCGCTGTGGCGTGACCTCGTGGTTGCGGTGGAGGGCAAAGCTCTCTACAAGCCCAGCCATTTGCTCGGCGGACACCGGGCCGCTGCCCTGGTCAACCTGGCCCGCGACATCCTGTCGCACGATGCCACACCGCAGATCCGGCTCGGCCGGTACGTCACCGAGATCCGGGATGTGACGCACGAGCTGCGGCGCCGGGTGCCGGCCGACCTTCTTCCGCGTGCTCGCGAAGTCGCAGAGGCCGAGGGGCTGAGGGGCGCGGATGCGGCGGCCACGGCGGAGGCGTACTGGCTGAAGGCGGCCCTGGGCGCGGTCGGTCACCCCGCGGGAGCACCGGTCAGGTTCGACACCGCCGGCGACGACTTCGCCTCGGAGGTCTCCTGGCTGGTCCGCGTCGCCAACGCCTACCGCTCGGCCAGCCCGGCCGCCGTCCCGCTCATAGCCAGCACCGCCACTAAGCAGCCTGCCCATCATGCCTCCAGGATGTAACCATGAGTGCCCATTCCTCCACGCTGAGCGCCTCCGCCGCCGCCCTGTTCTTCGACGCAGAGGGCGCCGTTCTCATCGTTAACCCGACGTACAAGGACCACTGGAACCTGCCCGGCGGTGCCGTCGACATCTACAAGGACGAGACGCCGTCCGAGGCTGCGGCCCGGGAGGTCCACGAGGAGCTTGGCATTACGGCCCCCATCGGCCGACTCCTCGTGCATGCCTGGATCACCGTTCCAGGCCGAGGCGCCCAGGTGCTCTACGTGTACGACGGCGGGATCCTCAGCAAGGAGGAGCAAGCCGCGATTACGCTGCAGGAGTCCGAGTTGAGCGAGTACCGGTTCTGCCCGCCGGATGCCCTGGAGCCGGGCATGATCCCCCCTCACCTGATCGAGGTCTGGCAGGCCGCCCTGGCCGCCCTGGCCGCCCACGCCAGCCAATCCTTGGTGGAGGTCACCGTCCGCCTGTAAGGCCACTGCCCGGCACAAGGAACCTGTCCCTCGTGCCGGGCACGCGTTTCACGGGCCGGTCAGTCAGACGGGCCGCTCCCCTGGGCGTCCGCTCGGGCCTTGTCGACCTCTCTGAAGATGAACTCCAGCAGCGCCGTCGAGAGCCCTTCCTGTTCACCGCCTCGTGCAGCGAGTGCCGCGACTTGACCCCTGAGCAGCATCGTTTCCGCGATGATTCGCTGGACGTCGGCGTCGGCGGACCAGATGAGCGGAGTGCTGTCCAGGGCCTCGGCCAGCGCGTCCAGCACTTCCACCGAGGCGCTGGTCACCGCTCCGGTGCGCAGGTCGCGCACCAGGTCCTCAGTGAGGATCTTCGTCCTCGTGCGGCTGTTGCCCAGTGCTGCGACCTCTGCATCTGAGAGCGGGGCCGGCAGCTGTTCCAGCAGATACGTGATCTTCTCTGCGAGCGTTTCCGGCAGGCCATCGCCGGTGGCCCGCGGTGTCATCGTCTCGCCGGGCTCCGGCACGTCAATCCCGAAGGAGCGTTCCTGGGCACGGAGGAGCGCTTCCACGCTCACGCCGTACGCCTCCGCCAACGGCAAGTGGTACTCCTCGGCGAGGCGCCGCTGAGCATTCTCCGCAGCGGCCACCGGGCCGGCCGTCTTGGTCTTCGTCAGCTCCTTCGTCGCAGCCTGTGAGTACCCGGCGTCAGCACGGAGATCGGCGAGGTCCGGAAGCCCCTCACGCGGGAACAGCTCGTCCTTGTCCTGCTCGAGGACTTCGGCGATGAGGGGCAGCTTCTCCGGATCCGGAACCGAGCGCCCCTTCTCCCAGGCGCTGACCCGCGCAGGGCTGACGCCCACGTGGGCCGCCACGTCGCTCTGCTTGCGACCGATGGCCCGGCGGGCGAGAAGCATGCGTTCGGCGTCGAACCGGCGTGCCGGCATGCAACCCGTCCTTCCTGGTCCGATGAGGTCTGATCAACACTGTAGCCACTTGATCGCTCGACGAAACGAGGATACTTTCGTTTCGTCGATCAGGGCAGGCTCCTAGCCTACCTTCGCGCTATCAGCCTGCACTGATTCTGCAGAAACGTCCCTGCATGCCTGCACCCCCGGAGTCCGCCATGTCTCACCAGCCGCCGCGCTCCGCGCCGTGGCCAGTGCGCGGCGGGCTCCGATGGCTCCACACGCACGACCCGCGGTTGGACGTAGCCGGCGGACGCGCTGCGAGTAGTGGAGAGATGTTGAACCAAGTCTGGATCTTGACGCAGGCACGCGCCTATGTTCGTCGTCCCCCGGGCGGGCTGCCCGGCAGTCCGAACGCAAGGAGCAACATGCCCACCATCCCGACCGCATAGGTCCACATACAGCGGCGGCGCCCGAAACGTGGGGTTCCGGACGCCGAGCGCATATTGGCAAAACCCGCTCCGGCAAGAGCGGCAATTGCCCACCATCACCACGCTGATCCCATTCCACCAGGCGCTCAGCGTGGCAACACTGCAAAGGAGATTGTTGCATGCGCTCTGCCATGCGCAAAAGGCCCGACGGCGCGGCCTACTCATCAGGCACCTACGTCTCGGCGCCTGGCCTCCCCAGCCAGGAGCTTTTCCCCGAGGCACCGGCGGCAGGCCAGTCCCGTCTCACGGGCAGGAGCGGCCGATGAGCAGCGATGCTCGCGAGTGGGTGTGGGAGCACAGCTCCAGCCGGGGAACTGCCCGTCTGGTCCTGCTGTCCATAGCCGACCGGGTGGCCGATGAGCAGTGCATCGCCTGGGCATCCCTGGCAAGCCTGGCAGAGCGAGCGAACGCCTCCCGGTCCACAGTCCGCGAAGCCCTCGACCGGCTGCTCGACAGCGGCGAACTGGAGCAGCTCGACGACTTCCAGGGCCCCCAGCGCAGCACGGTCTACCGCCTGCCCCTCGCCGCCGAGGCAGTGGCAGAAGCCATGACGCAGCAGGAGACCGATGGCGCATCGGCACCGACAGACGACGCCAGCGCCAGCCCCGCGCTCCGTATCTCGGCGCTGCGCCGGTACGGAATTCGCCCCCGCGAGGTACCGGATGCCCCCACCACGGGCCGGAATCCGGCCCGTCCGGAAACCGGCCCGTCCCGACGGAAACCGGCACCCCGACGTACCGAAATCCGGCACTCCGATGTACCGGGAACCGGCCCCCAGAACCGTAGTGAACCGAAGGTGAACCGTAGGTACAGCAGTAGTAGTGCTGCCGTCACCTCAGCTAGCGAATGGCAGGTCGACCCAGCCACCCACGCCTGGGCTCAGCAGCAGGGGCACCTGGCCCGCCTCGGCGAAGACGGGCTGCGCGCCGCCGACGCGAAGTGGCGTGCTCACCGCGCCGACTTCAAGCCGCGACCGGCAGGGGCCTGGGCTGCCGACTGGCGCTCTTGGATCGCCCGGGAGCACGCCCCGGACCGACCGAACCTCTACGCCCTGCCCGGCAAGGGCGGCTCGGGGCCGGCGGGTGGCATGACCCGCGCTGAGGCCCATACCGCCGCCCTCCTCGCCGCCATCGACGAGCCGACCGGAACGGAGTAGCCATGGACCGCCGCGAAATCGCCGCCCTGCTGGCCTACATCGGCCGACTCGACCCCCGCACCATCCGCACCGACCAGGGCGAAGCCCGCGACCAGCTCGCCCAGTGGCACGAGCTGCTCGGCGACATCCCGCTCGCCACGCCACACGGCTGGGACGCCCGCGTCGCCGCACGGCAGCACATCCGGGTCTCGCCGTACCAGATCGTCCCCGCGGACATCGCCCGCCCTTGGGAGAGCTACCGGCGAGACCGCCTCTACCGGCACACCGACCCCACTCCGTCCGCCGACCCGGACGACCAGGCCGCCTGGACCGCGGAGCTGGTCGGCACCCGGCGTGCCGTCGCCGCCGGCACCGCTCAGCCCACGCAGTACCGACAGCTCGCCGGCCGCAGGGTCGACCCGCGGCTCGAGGCGCGGCTTAGGGAAGTGGGTTCCTGCATCCCGTCCGAGGCCCGAGCCGCCCTCGCCCGCTACCGGCCCGCACGGGCGGCCCGCGAAGCCGCCATCGCTCAGGGGCAGCCCGACGCGCTCTCGGTCGGGTGCGCGTGGTGCAGCGCCAACGTCGGCGAGCCCTGCCGCCGCCGACGGATCGGCCCCGACGGCGCAGCACGCGGCAACGCCCCGCGCGCCACTCCGCATCCCGGCCGCTTCGACCTCGCCGCAGCCAGGCACGCCCGGACACCCCAGCCCGCGAGGGCCTGAGCGCCCGCACCGGTGCACCTCAACTGATGCACCGCCGCACATCACCCTTACGCCCCGGCTGCGGTCCCTGCCCCCAGTCGGAGCCCGACGCCGCGTCCACGCCCACCACGGGCCCCGACGGAGGAACGCGGCAGCACATCGGAGATCTCCCTTGCGCCACATCACCACTCACGACGCCCCGGCCACCAGCCTGCGCGGGATCGGCGACACCAGCTGGCACACGCGCGCCGTGTGCCACGGCATGGATGCCGAGGACGCCGACGCCGTCTTCTTCCCGCTGCCCCGGGACCACGAGGCCATCGCCGAGGCCAAAGAACTGTGTGCCGCGTGCCCCGTCCGCCGCGACTGCCTCAACTACGCCCTCGAAAACTCCCTTAAGGAGGGCATCTGGGGCGGACTGACCGAGGCGGAGCGCCGTCCCTGGCACGACGGGCTGCCTCAGCGCCTCGACTACACCCGGGTGCTCGCCATCTTCCAGGGACGCGACGTGCACCTCACGGAGCCCGAACGGCAGGTGGTCATCGACCACGCGTACGTGCGCGGATGGCGGGCGGACCGGCTCGCGGTCGCCCTACAGATCAGCCACAAGCACGCCCGAGACCTGCTGCGGCAGGCCGCCAACAAGGTCTTCGACCGCGACCTCACCCACGGCGTCCCGCCGAGGCGGAAGAAGAAGGCGAAGCGGACGGCGGTGCCCACCCGGCCCGCATCCGGCGGCCCCGCCCAGGAGCAGCCGGTGCCCACCCGCCCGGTGATGTCGAACGCCGCGCACGCCCCTCTCGGAAAGGCCGCATGACCAAGCCCTTCATGTCCTTCGGCACCGTCCCGGACCTGTCCCGCCTCCTCATCGTCGGCGTGCCCGTCGCCGTCCTGGCCCTGGTACTCGCCGGCTGGGTGACCCGGCAGCGGGGAACGCGTCCGGCAAGTCGCTCGGGCAGTCCGGCGGTGAAGGTCGCCGCTCTCGCGGCGCTCGGCTGCACCGCCTACAGCGCGGACACCAGCTGGCGCTTCGCCGCCGACTACCTCGACATGGCCGGCACCACCGAGCGCGCCGCGATGTTCAGCGCCGCCGAACTGGCACTCTTCGCAACCGCGCTGATGGCACGGCAGAACCTGGCAACCCAGGGGGCGCCCGGGCTGCCGGGCACCCTCGTCTGGGTCATCACCGGTGTACAGGTGATTCCCGCCTACGCTGAAAGCGGTCCTGTCGGCGGCACGGTCCGGGCCTTCGTCGGACCGGTCATGGCAGCGATGCTCTGGCACCTCGCCATGGGCATCGAACTGCGCCTGCGTACCCCTGGCGCCGCCTCCCACGGCCTCATGGCGACTCTGGGCCGAGAGGCTCGCGAGCGGCTGCTGTCCCGCCTCGGGATCGCCGCCCGGGACCGCGACGCCGCACAGATCACCCGCGACCGAGCCACCAGACGGGCGGTCGATCTCGCCACCCGCCTCGCCGAGCGCAGCCACGAGCAACGAGCGGACTGGCGTGGTCGGCGTCTCACTCGGCGCCTGTCCAAGGCGATCGGCCGGGCATCGGTCGGGACCAACCCCGCCCAGCGCACCGAGTTGCTCGCCCAACTCGCCGCACGCCGACACGCGCTCCACCTGGCCACGGTCCCCCTGCCGTCCCCCTGGTCCCCGCAGCACAGCTTGGCGACCACCACCGTCCGGGCGCGCAGCGCAACGACGACCATGGTCCCCATCGATGGGCTTCCTACCGTCACCGATCTGGTCGGGGACCGGGGACCGGTCCCAGGTAATGCGCGCGGCGAAGCAGCGATCCCCGAAACCGCGGCTCGGGACGCGGGGGCCAGGGACCGGGAAGCGGGGGGTGAGCGTCGCAAGTCGGCGTCCGGAGCTGCCCTCGGCAGCAACGGAGGCACCTGCCCGCCAGAGAGCAAGTCGCCTGCTCAGGGCCCCACCGGGGACCGGGGACCATGCAGCACCGAGTCGGGGACCGACCCCACCGGGGACCGGGAACCGACCGACACCGACACGGGGACCGACCCCACCGGGGACCGGGAACCGACCGACACCGACACGGGGACCGACCCCACCGGGGACCGGGAACCGACCGACACCGACACGGGGACCGACCCCACCGGGGACCGGATGCACACGGCACGCCGACGGCAGCTGTCAACGGCGGCCAAGAGCAAGGACGATCACCGTCGCCCATCACGCAGCCTGCGGACGCAGCGTCCGTCGCAGGAACTGCAGGAGTCCATTGACCAGCTGGTGGAGCAGGTTCGCCCGCACGTCCCCGCCCTGCTCGAACGGGACGGCAACGAAGCCGTCACCCGGGTCCAACTGCGGGAGATCCTTCGGCGCGAGGGTCTGAAGGGCGGCCGTAATGACCGACTGAGCCTCGTCCTGCAGCGGCTGCGGAGCAGTGACAGCACCACCACGACAGGGAGTCCCGTCCGATGAAGACCTGCCGCCGCTTTGAGACCCTCCGCGAGGACTACGAGCGGGACATCGCGATCTTGCGCACGCACTCCGAGCGTCACGCCGGCAAGGCATCGGCGAAGACCAGTGCCACGCATGCGCTGTCGGCGAAGACGCGCATGGCCAGGGCACTCAGCGGCCACGTCCGACGCTGCCCCGAATGCGGCTGAGCTGCAAAGTCACAGCTCAGGGGATCCATAAACGGTGGCTCGGCAAAGTGCCGGGCCACCGCCTGCCTCAGGAGTCGACTCATGGTCCCCGGTCCGATTCGACCGTCCCCGTTCACGACCGCCGAGGCTGGCGCCTGGGCGGACGTCCTGGTCCGCCGGCGACTTCCGTACGCCGCGGTTCATAGCCCGACCGGCCGATGGCTCGTCGCATACGAGCCTGACCGTCGTGTCCGCGTCCTCTCGGCCCCAGCCGCCATGGTCGGGCGGGCCGCCGCCTTCCAGCACCCCATCCGCTCGACGAGGCCCCGAACCCGATGACGATCCACAACGACAACGGCACCACCCCGAAATCTGACCGCTACCACAACTCGGTCTCGGGGCGAGCAAGTTATCGGCCAAGACACTCTTCCCCGTTGGGGAAGGCGTCTTGGCCAGAGCCCGCCCCGGGAGTGGCGGGAGCGGACCAGCACCGGGGGGCGCTGGTCCACGGAGCGGCGACCGAGGGCGGATCGCAGCCGGAGGAGGTGACGCCGCCGCGCAAACGTCGGGCCACGAAGACCTCGCGCAAGCGCTCGCCCAAGCCGCCCGCGCACAAGCGCACTTACGTGTGCAGTGTCCGCTTGAACGACGACGAGAAGAAGCTGCTCGCCGCTGCTGCGACCGCCGCGCGCACGACCCTGCCCGCCTTCCTTGCTCGCAGCGGCCTCGCCGCCGCCCGTGACCTCGACACGACTACCGCCGCCATCGCCGGACGCCGTGAACTCGTCGCCGAGTTGTTCGCCGCCCGCCGGCATCTCGGCCACGTCGGTAACAACCTCAACCAGATCACCCGAGCGATCAACGCGGGCGCCCACCCATCGGAACTCGACGCCGTCGTCGCCGCCACCGAGCGCGCCGTCCAGCGCGTCCAGCGCGCCACCGACGAGCTCCTCCACCAGGACTAGGAACTGCCACCGGCATGATCCCCAGGATCCAAAAGCGCGGGCAGCGCACCCTCGGCCTCTTGTACTACCTATACGGGCCGGGCAGGTATGAGGAGCACACCGATCCGCACCTCGTCGCATCCTGGGACAACAATGCCCCCGATCCCGGCCGCCATCAGACGGCAACCCTCAAGCAGCTCCAGCAGCTCCTCGATCAGCCCTTGGACAACGTCGACGCCTCCGAGCGGCCGAAGAAACATGTCTGGCACCTGTCCGTCCGCAACGCCGCCGAGGACCGCATTCTGACGGATGAGGAGTGGGGTGACGTCGCGCGCCGCATGGTCGCCGCCGCCGGTATTGACGACCCCGATCAGGGCGCGGGCTGCCGGTGGGCGGCCGTACGGCACGCCGACGACCACATCCACATCATCGCCACCCTCGTCCGCGAGGACGGCTACCGTCCCGACCTCGATCACGACGCCGCCCGCGTCCAGGCCCAGGCCCGGGTACTCGAAGTCGAGTTGGGGCTGCGGCGCCTCAACAAGGGTGACGGAACCGCCGCACAGCGACCGACCAGCGCCGAGCGCCACAAGGCCCAGCGGCAGGGCAGGGAGCGCACCGCACGCGAGGAGTTGCGCGAGACCGTACGGCGCGCGGTGGCCGGCGCCACCAGCGAGGCCGAGTTCTTCGACCGGCTGGCCGCCGCCGGCCTGCTGATCCGTAAGCGCGTTGCCCCGTCGGGAGACCTGCTCGGCTACAAGGTGGCCCTTCCCGACGACCGCAACAAAGATGACGAGCCCGTGTTCTACCCCGGAGCGCGCCTCGCGCCAGACCTGTCCCTGCCGCGGATCCGGGAACGCTGGTCCGCCCACACCCACGACCAGGCCCCCGCCGCCGCGCAGCCGGACTCACCTGTGGCACCAGGCGGCCCGGCCGCCGCCCGCCGACGGGCCGCCTCGGCCGCGTGGGCGGCGGTGCTGGTGGTCGAGGCCGGCGAGGACGCGGTCGCTGCCGCGTACATCGCCGCCGCCGGGGAGGTCCTGGACGCGCTGGCGAAGACCTCCGCCGCCCACACCCGCCGCGAACTGCGCGATGCGGCCTTCGCGTTTGAGCGGGCCTCCCGCTCCCACGTCCGAGCCGAGCGCGGGCACGATCGCGCGCTACGGCAGGCCGCCCGCGATCTGGTCTACAGCGGCCCCGCACTCGGCCGGGGCGAGGACGGCGCGACGACCGCGATGGCGATCGACATGCTGTTCTTCGTCATCACCGCCGCCGTGCACTGGCACGCGAAGAAGGGCCACGCCCAGCAGGCCGCCGCTGCTCGCGAGGCCGCCGAGCACCTCCGTGCCGCCTACCGGGCCGCCGCCGCCCAGCCGCTGAGCGCCCTCTACCAGCGTGGCCGGCGCCTGGGCCGCCCGCTGCTCCAGCGGCAGACCGTGGTGCTACGCGAGGCCCTCCCAGAGCTGTCGGAGCAGATCCTCGCCGAGCCAGGCTGGTACGCACTCGCCGCCACCCTCGCCGACGCTGAGGCCGCTGGCCACGACCCGGCCGTCCTTCTGGCCGAAGCTGCCGGGCGACGCGAGCTCGACACCGCGGAATCCGTCAGTGATGTCCTCGTATGGCGGCTGCGGCGGACAGCGGGCCTGCCCGCGGACACCACCGACCTGGCCCATTCCGCACGTACGGCGGACCGCTCGGCACACCGCTCGGGGCAACGGGTATCGGGCCGGTCCGGGCACGGACGAGGCAGAGCGTGACTGTGGACTTTGTGAATTGAAGCAGGTCATGGGCTTGCGGCACGATCACTACGCGAGCAAGACGAGACGAGGGAGAACGTCACGGTGTTTCACCGCATACGCCGCCGGGCGCAGGAGCCGAGCGAGATGCAGCGCCAGCACTACGAGGCACATGTACGTCTGGTCGGCCAGGTGCCGCCGGAGGTCCAACAGGTGCGGACCGCGCAGCAGTCCACCCCGGAGCCAGCCTCGGTGGTGGACGACTTCCTCCCGCCGGAGCTGCGCGTGCCGAGCCACGACCAGCTCGACGGCCGGGTGATGCCCTGGACGCAGCCGATCGTCCTCGACGGTGACATGGTCGCTTGCGCCGAGTGCGGTGCGTACCGGGACTGGATCATCATCTCCTCCCAGGGCCAGATCTGGGTGCGCTGCAGCCAGGGACACCAGCAGCCCGAGAGGCGACTCGACACCGCCTGGTACAACCGACACGCTGGCCCTGCGGACGCCACGCACGCCACATTCGAGGACTGCCTGCGGCACCTCGGCCACTGACCCCCACTCCTACGACCCCACCGGGCCTCCGGCCCGCACTGCCCAACGATCACCTAGCACCATGGGGTCAGCTCACCATGCGCGTTCGCGTCACCGTCGCCCTCGGCCTCACCGCCGTCACCATCCTCGCCCTGCCCGCCTGCTCCGCCGACACCAGCAACGCGAAGTCCGCCTCTGCATCCTCCGCGCACAGCAGGAAGCCGACCACCGCCGACCGGGCCGATGCACTGTCGCCGGCCGAGCTGGAGAGGCGTCTGCTCGACGAGAGCGACCTCGGCGCCGGGTACATCCGCAAGCCCGAGCGTCCTGCCCAGCACGACGCCGTCACGGTACTCGGCTGCCCCGCCCTGCAAGGCCTCGGTGGCGACGCCGCCACCGGCGGCTCGCCCGACTTCTCCGGCCAGGCGAAGGCCAGCTTCGTGTACGCCAACGACAGCCACTCAGAGGTGTCCGAGGAGCTGTACAGCGACACCGCGAGCACGCTGTCCGATGGCATCGACCGCATCTTCGACGCCATGACCGGCTGCCCGCAGTACCAGGTCCTCGCCGGCAGCACTGCCATCGACGTGATGACGCAGAAGACGGCCCCGCCCCAGCTCGGTGACGAGCAGTGGAGCCAGCTGATGACGCTCTCCGCGGGCGGGCAGAACACGGTCGTCAAGCAAACCGCTATCCGCGACGCCAACCTGCTGGTGATCGTCTCCGGCTCGCCTGCCCTCGTGGACCTGCACCTGGAGAAGGCCCTCGCCAAGGCGTCGGTAACGGGCTGACGCATCCCCTGCCTCCCTCCACGCCCTCGTCCACGGCCCTGTGGGCGAGGGCGCCTCTGCACTCCACCGCCGCGCACCAGGTGACGGGAGCAGATGCCGGACATACCAAAGGCCCGGGCACCCCGATCAGGGTGCCCGGGCCGTGTGAGTTGGAGCGCGCGTAGAACGCCCGGGAAAGGGCGCCGCGGGTGCGGCTGGAGCTACTCAGCCGGCGGGTGCGCGCATTAGCCGGTCCTGGGTGCTTTCCGGAAGCACCCGCCGTAGCACCGGTGCCGTGGAGCTGAGCGAGGCCGCGAACGCTGCGACGAGGTCATTCGGGACGCTGGCGCCGAAAGAAGCAGCCCACAGACATGGCGAGCCCAACACCGGCTCGGCCCATGCCTGCCACCCGGCCAGGCCCGGCTCGTCGGACTCAGCCACCAAAGCGCGCGGGTTGGCGTCCTGGATGAGCGGCGGTACCTCGCCATAGGTGAGGTGGGAGGTGAAGGTGGGGTCCGTCGCCCCCGCACCCGGATGGTCGATGTCGCGCAGCCAACCATGGGCCGTCACAGCGTCGAGCACCACCTCGGGCCCTGCGAGGGGCGCAGCAGGATGATCGAGGGCGTCGAGTGCGACGAGGAAGTCGACGAGGACCTCGCCGGGGACGTCGGGGGTGAAGTATGCCGACCACTGCGCCAGCGGGCTGCTCGTGTCCGCGCGAGCGGAGACCTGCCAGGCGATCGGCAGCTCGCCCAGGTAGAACGGCTCGTCCGGCAGGACCCATTGGGCCCACCGGAGAGTGTCGGGACTGATATGGAGGACGGTGCTGCGCAGGACCTGTCGGTCCTCCGGAGCCTCCTCCGGTTCCCGACGTCCGCGGACGATCGTCAGACTCGTCCAGCCAAGGCCGGACAGCGTGTCGGCGACGTCGTCGTAGAGACGTCCGTCGTCACCGGCCAGGTGACGGGGGCCGACCCAGTACGCGGACCGGATGCTGGTTGGGGTGGATCGGCCGGACGGGAAATCGGGGTGCAGGGGCGCCTCCAAAAGGTGCTGGTGCGGGTCTAGCTGCCGCAGGCAGTGCGGCGAGGACGGTGTGGTGGCGCGTGTACGGGGGCCTGCCAGGCCAGCGCGACGGCGACCTCGGGCGGCAGATGGCCGAGTTGGGTGTCCGCGTCCCGGCCTTCGGCGAGGTAGACGACGGGCTGCCCGGTCTCGTCCGTAGCCTGGACGACCTGGTCAAGGCGGTGCGCCATCGGGAAGAACGGGTTCATCGCGAGCCGCACAGGCTGCTTCCCGTCACAGCCGGACAAGAGGTCGATGAGATCTTCAACGGTCATTTCCGTGTGCGCCATGGAGAGCCTCCTTGCATGGGGAAAGGGGGGCCGACGGGTATCGTGCCGTCGGCCGGACGGAGCCAGGAGCAGAGGGCTCCGGCTCGAACGTGTGGCGTCATACGCGCCGGGAGGTCTCCAGCACACTCGCCACGGCAGCGGCAACGATCTCGGCCGGCGTCTCCGTGCCGAACGACATGTGATAGCCAGGCATCTTGGCCGTACCAGTGACAGCGATCTTCCATCCCTCGCCATCCGTGCCAGGACGGCCTTGCGGGAACCACCCGAGGTAGAAGCGGCCATCCTTGGAGCTGACGTGCACATCCGCACGGTCGTCCACGACCAGATTGAAGTCGTCGGCCGAGAACTGGTCCGTAACGAGCGTCGGCTGGCCCGGGCCAAGCTGCCACTCACGCAGCCGCAGGGCCTCGACGGTAGTGGAGAATCCGGGGCTCATGGGAGCCACGGTCACAGGCAATCACCTCTCTGACTTGGGGATTCCGAGAAGGTCGTTTAGGTTGACATGCCCCTACGCGCGTTGGCCAGTCTTTCGTGGACCTTTCCTGTCTGCCCCCGGCGAACTGCTGTCCGCCGACAACAAACTCAGTACATGGGGTTCCTTGCCATTAAAAGCAGTAGCCAGCGTCGCCGGGTTGGCGGCTCTGCCTCTTGGATTGGTCGGTGACGAGCTGAAGCTCGATCAACCGCTGGCAGGACCGATGCTCGGCTGCCTTCCGTGCTCGCACACGGCTGTGGTTGCGGCAGTTGGGCGTCGACCTGGCCGGCCCGCTTCAGGACCGCTCGCTCGTGTTGCCCGCCGGGGAGGCGGGCCGGTGACCGCGGCGGCGGTACTGGACCTTTCCCCCGGCGCCGGGCTGGTGCTGGACGGGACGGAGTGGACGGTCGAGCGGCGCGAACCGCACCTGGGCCGGGTGCAGTTGGCGAGGTTTACGGCACCCGCGAGCGGGTGACCTTCAGGTTCCTGGCCAACCATCCGAAGTGCGTCGGCTGGGACCGACCGGGGCCGCCAGCGCAAGGCGTCCGAGGACCTGGAAGGCGGGCCGGCTCGAGCTGACCGAGCTGCGGATGACACACCTGCTGGAAGTGGCGACCGGGTTCCGCTCCGGTGACCCGTTCCACCCGGGCCCGGGTGAGCCGAGAGCCGAGTACGACCCGGTGACGACGACGCTCACCGAGCGCCGGCACGCGAAAGTGGCGGAGCTCGCGGCCCTGGATCCGCAGCACGCGAAGCTTCTGGGGCTGGGCTAGGTCGGCTACCGCACGCTGATCCGGTGGAAGAACGCCCGCCGCCGGTTCGGGCTGGTCGACTGCGCGGACCACCGATGGCTGCGCCGAAGCGGCGGAACACGGACGGTTTCCGAGCCGGTGCGGGAGGCGGTCCTGGCCGTCCGCGAGGAGACGAAGCGGATGGCGATGACCAGCTACGACACCCTGCGCCGGCTCTGGCAGGAGTGGTTCGGCCCCGGTGGCGCCCGGCAGCGCTACGCTCGGTCGGCGGATCTGCCGGAGTCGGAGGGGCACGTCCCGGTGCACCGGCCGGGCCAGGTCTTCGCGCTGGACATCACGGTGCTGCCGGTGATGGTCCGCGAGCACGTCTTCGGCGATCCGGTGAATATGCACCTCACCCTGGCTCTGGACGTCTGCACGCACTCACTGGTCGCCTTCCGGTTGACGCTGGTCTCCGACAGCTCGGTGGACGTCGCGATGGTGCCGCGGGATGTGACGATGCCACTGCCGATGCGGGCGGACTGGGGCGAGGACCTGGAATGGCCCTACCCCGGCCTGCCGCCACGGTGGTGGCCGAGTTCGCCGGGCACGCGGTGGCTGGCCTGCCGTTCTTCACCCCGGAGAAGGTGACCACCGACCACGGATCGGTCTATCGCAACCACCACCTGGTCGAGATCGAGCGGGTGCTCGGCTACCAGGTTCTGCCCGCCCGGGTGCTGCGGCCGACCAACAAGGCCGCCGTCGAGCGGGTGTTCGGCGTGATGCGGCAGCTGCTGTTCGAGCACCTGATCGGCTACACCGGCGTCGACATTGCCCAACCGCGGGCCGACCCGGCCGCGGACGCGGTGCTGACGGCCGACCAGCTCGAGCACCTGGATCGTCGGCGTCTGGTAGAGGCGCAAGCTGGGCGAGTACACCCGGCCTGGGATCCGGACGGCTCGCACAGCCCGAACTCGCTGTTCGCGGCGTCGTTCGCGCAGACCGGCTTCGATTAGGACAACCTTCAGCTGTCGTCCCGGGGAAACTTGTGGTCCCTGCCGCAGCGCAGTGCGATGTCCCCGCTCGCCCTGTCGAACTTGTGGAACAGGAACAGCTCACGCGCGTCGCAATCCTCGCAGACCTCAGCGCGAGCGACCGGCCACAAGGGCAACGGCTGCGGGGACGAGGGGCCTTCCACGTAGATGCGGTCCGGGTCAAGGGTGCCGAGGAACGGGCGTTCGAAGGGTTCCCAGTCAGGATGGCTTCCTTGGAGGCGCCGCCCGATCAGGGTGAATCCGCCGTTGCCAGTGTACGCGCAGGTGTCGACCAGCTCCCAGCGCAGTGCGGATAGCCAGCCCACCGATTCCAGGGCTGCCACGACCAGAGGTTGCAGAGCATCAACCTCGCGCTCAAGCTTATGTTCCGGCTGCACCCTGCTTGCGTGGCTTGAGTCGTTCCTCATCCCGCGCAGTTCGCGCAGCGTTCCGAGCACACCGCCGGGGTCCAGAGCTCCTTCCAATTCCGGAAGTTCGGGGATAGCGCCGACCTTGACTAGGGCTTCGATCTGCTTCTCCCACGTTCCGAAGGTCGCACCACCTTGCGAGAGGGTCCTGTTCCTGCGGAGGGTATCGATGAAGCCCTGGTCTCGATGGATCTGGACCGCGACGGCAAGCACCCCGACACAGCGAGCCACGCCCTCGGCGAGTTTTAGGAGAGCATCCTTGCGATGGGCTGGTGCCGTGGCGATGCGGTACTGCCGGGCCAGCGCCGCCACGTGGTAGGGATAGGTCCACTCGGCCCGTCGGACCGGATCCCCGAGCGGTTGGACGAGTTCCTCGATGATGCGCGCCTCGTGTGCGGAGGCCTTGGCCGCTCGACGCATCTCGTCGATGCCAGCCTGCAGGCCATGGAACACGTTCGGCAAGATCCTGGAGGTTGTATTGGCCAGGGCTGCCTTGCCATGATCGAGATCATCTAGATACGCGTTGAACTCAGGGTCCTTGATCAGTTCGACGGGCACAGGCGAGTTCATATCCACGCGCGAGTACGGGCCGTCCTCTTCGCTCGCTCGGGTCCGCATCCATTCGCACAGAGCGCGCCCGATGTTGCCGATGGGACGAAGCACGGTCATTGCGGTCACGGCGTCGCCAAAATCCGCGGGTAGCAGGCGCCAGTTGCCTGCCAGTCCCACCACGTCGCCGCCGGTGCAGACGGCCACGGCCTGCCGCGGCCGGGGAGCCTCTGTGAGATCCGCTGCGGTCACCGCCGTCTGGAGTTCTCTGCCACTCAGCAGGGGCAAGCCCTCCATGGCCCTTCTGCCGGGTGAGCTGTTCGCTATGCGCCTTGCCACCATGGAGAGCGGCCCGAAGCCCGTGTCAAGGCCGCCGGCCAGGAACGGGGCCTGGGGCAGGGCGTAGCCAATCTCGATGCCGACCTGGTCACGCAGGTACTCGGGCGCTATCTCCCGCTCGATGAACTCGCTCACGTCCTGCCCCAGGGGCACCCTCACCTTGTGACGCAGCTCGGGATCCGGCAGCGGACGCCCCTCCGCATCCTGCTGCAGCTCACCCTCTGGAGCCGATTCGGCCACTGCATGACGTACTCGGCGCCACAGCCCGCGCGGTAGCTCCGTCGGCAGACCTGCGTCCTTCAGGGCCTTCGAGAAAGCGCCCTCGAAGGCGGCCCAAGTGGTCCAGGTTTGCCCGCTCAAAGCCCGGAGAGCACCCACCACGGAGTCCATCCCAGCGAATCCTGTCGGCTTCCGCCATGACTCGGCATCGGTGACGGTGGCGGAGTGCGCCGTGAAGTGCTGCCGCAGCGGCTGGTCGACCGTGACTTCCTGGTAACCAAAGGAGTCGACGTCGAGCAGCAAAGCCCCCGCCTCGCCATCGGCCCCCCGCCTCTCGTTCGAGGTTCCGTATGCCGATTCGTAGCGGTCCGCGAGGCGGGCGATGTGCTGGTCGGTCAGATAGTGCCGCTTGCGCCCCAAGGGCCCACGCAATGTCGCGAAGTCCCCCCGCGCGTCCAGCGCAATCACCTTGCCTCGAAGTCGGAGCGGCTTGCGGTTGGACAGCAGCCAGAGACACGTGGGGAAACCGGTGTTGGTGAACAAATGCGAGGGAAGAGCGACCACACCCTCCAGCAGGTCGTTCTTCAGCAGCCACTGCCGGATCTTCGACTCATTCGATCCGGCACCGCCCCGGTTCAGCGACAGAGCGGGAAGCAGAAGGGCCGCCCGAGCACCGCCTTCGGCCGAAGGCCGCATATGGGCGACCATGTGCTGCACGAAGAGCCAGGAAGCATCACTAACACGAGGCAGCCCAGCCCCGAAGCGCCCGGCCGGACCCAACTCCTCCGCCTCGCGCTTCACGGCGTCCTGCGCCCTCCGCCAATCGAAGCCCCACGGCGGATTAGACAGTAGGTAGTCGAACTTCTGGCTTCCGTACTGGTCGTCGCTGAGAACGTCGCCAGACAGGATGTCCGTCGGATCCAAGCCTCTCATCATGCGTGCGGAACGAGCGATCGCACGACTCTCCGCGTTGATCTCCTGGCCGAAGACCGTCACCTCGGCGGGACTGCCCATGCCACGCAGAAAGTCCTCGACGGCGGTGAGCATGCCTCCGGTGCCGCAGCACGGGTCATGCACGGCGATCGGCGGACCCTCCCGGTCTAGCGTCGCGCCGTCCGGCCCCAGCAGCAGTCTGACAGTCAGCGCGGTCACATCTTGGGGGCTCGTTTGCTCGCCTGACACCTCCGGCTCCCCGTCGATAAGACGCCGGACCAGTTCCTCGTACTCCCGCCCCATCTCCTGGTCGGAGACGACGTCAGGACCCAGATCGAGCTCGGCAAACCGGGACACCACCTGGCGCAGCACACCCGCGTTTGCCAACCGCCTACCGTGGACGCGAAGTCGAACGTATCCAGCACGTCCACGACCTCGGCGGAGAAACCCCGTACGAAACGCCCCAGCGCTTCGGCGAGGCGCGACTCTGCATCCGATGACGTCTCGTCAACCGCTGTGAGCAAGCCGCCGAGGCTGCCCGAGGCATCCGGCGCGCCATCGGTCCCGTCCAAACCGGCCATCGCCGCGTCCGAGACTGTGGCCGCGAGACGGCTTTCCCCCTCTGCGGCTGTCGCTTTCAGTCGCAGGTCCGACTCAAGCCGGCGAAGGCAGTCCATCCGGTGCAGCAAGGTGAACGGGAGGATCACCTTGCGGTACTGATTGACACCCATGGTGCCGCGCAGCAGATCAGCCACGGCCCAGCCGACATCCACCAGCGCGCGGATTCCGTCCCCAGCCACTCGCCCTCCTAGACCCGCGGCCACCCACCGGCCGGGCATCGCTCATCATCTCACTCGGTCCACGGGCGTGATGATGAGCGGTGCGCCTGGGCCACAAGTCGCGGTGACATGCGCCAAGAGGCCCTTCAGCGGGTCTTACCCCGGCGCATGTAGGGGGTGGTCACATCGGAGACCGCGAAGCGCCTCGACGACTCGCAGGTAGTAATCGGAGATCTCCGACGAGGTGCTCTGTGACAACAAGCCTGCCTTTGTGACACCTATCAGCTGCGGCGCGTCTGTGTGCCGGAGCTCGGTACTTGTCACCGGGATGCCGGTCTGCCTGGGCCTAGCCGTAGGACGGAGCACGACGGTTGGCACTGTCTGCTCAGGATTCTTGTCACCTGCGGGATGTGATCAGCCTTTTCGTCACCTGCTGTGCGGTCACGCAGGTCGACGCCTCGAAGTGCCTGTGGCGCCGGCCGGGCCGACCGAGATAATCAGCCGATGGAGATAGAGCGCGCCTACCAGTACGCGGAATGCACGGCTGTGCTGGAGGCTGACCACGAGGTCCCCGGGGGTGAGGCCATCTTCGATCAGGCCCTCAGCAACGGGCTCCTCACCATCGTCGCGGCCGAATGGCCCGGGGAGGAAACCAAGCCCAAGGGCTCAATGATGCGCTCTGCGGCAGAGCTCCTCACGGTTATCGAGGAGAAGGCGGACGAACAGGAGGACGGCACTCTCCTCATCTCGCTGCCTGACGGGGACGGGTTGGGGCGTGTCCGCGTCGACACGGCAACCCTGCGCGATGGCATCAAGCAGACCCAGGCCCCTCGTCACGGTCGCGGGAAAGGTTCCCTGGAGCGGCACCACATCGACGCGCTGCTGGCGCTCGACGAGCATCCGGCCCTCGGACGCATACCCGAAGTAGTGAGCGACGGCCGATGGGTCAAGGCCGAGGTGCGCGATATCTACGAGCGGGACCGGGCGCAGAAGTACCTCGACTTCCTCGGCCATGAGGAAGTGGAGTTGCGCGCCGAGCGGGCCCCCGATCTTGTTGAGTATCCCCACCCCAAGCATAATCCGGACCGGGAGGGCTGTGACCTCGAAGACTGCGGGGTGTGCGGGTACGAGAGCTTCAAGCTCGACTATCCGGCGGAGTTCGAGGAAACCGGTAGCGGTGCTTGTCTGGTCTGCTCCTACACCCGGACCCCGGACACCGCGTACTACCTGACGTTGACCGCACAGCTCAAGCGCGATATCGAGAGGGACGACTAGGCCACACTGCCTGGAATGCCCCGCCTGCGCAGGACCTGGCGGTGGCCCCGGACGAGTACGCCTTGCCCGCGATGACCGCGTCAGGCCTGACGCGGGGGCGCCCGGCGCCAGCCCGGGGCACCACACCACGGCCGATGTAGCTGCCGACCACGTCGGTGACAGGTATCGAGCCCAGGTGACAACTATCGCGCTCAGGCACAGTCTGAGCGTCACCCAGATCAGGAAGCGCCACACCAGCCTTATCGAACACATGATTGAATTTGGCCATGAGTCCGATCCCCGACACCCGTGCGCACCAGGAGTGGCACGCCCCCCATCAGCAGCTCGCCCCGGCCCCGCAGATCATGCTGCGGCAGCGGCTCATCCGGCTCTCGTCGGTGGTGGTGTACCACTCGTATTGGCAGGGTCGGCGAGCAAGGGCCTGGGCTTCGCCTCACACGGAGAGGCAGGGAGGAAGGAGCTGGCGATGAGCGGCTTCATCCAGTGCGGGGATGGTGCGTGCCATGTCTGAACTGCCGACTGATCCGGCGCGGCTGCGGGTGATCCTCGCGTACCTTGACCGACAGGTCGCGGAGAGCGATACGGTCGGCACTTACCTGCGTCTCCAGCGCGATGCGGTACGAAAGGCCCTTGTCCGCGCCGAAGGTCCGCCTCAGCAGCAGCGACCGAGGCGTCGGGTGAAGGGAGGCGGGAGGTTGCCCGCTTTCGCCGCGCCGCGCGCAGGAACCAGTTATGTCGTTCAGCAGCATCAAAGTCTTGACGACCCAGAGCCCGCCGTCGTCCATCTTGCTGACTGCACGAGGGTGGAAGGGTCCACGCACTCGATCAGGCCAGACGAGGCTCGGGCCGCGCTCACCGACCCGACCGTTGAGGCGTGCGCGTCCTGCCGTCCGGACAGCGAACTGGGCATGGATCTGGCCTGAGCATCTCTATGCCCTCCCCGCCCGAGCGGCTCGCCGGGCCTTCCGGTGAGCGTTAGACCGCCTGGGGGCATCAGCGGGCAGCGATCGGCGTGCACTGCGTATATGTGGCGGTGTGGTGCTGATCCCTCCCATCGAGCCGATGCTTGCAGAATCACGCCGGGAGCTGCCGCCGGACGGAGCACTTCCCGGTGATCTAGTGATGGAGGCCAAGAGTGACGGCTTTCGTGCCCTCCTCTTCGCCCGGCCCGGTGCGGTGATGGTGCAGTCCCGGCAAGGTGCGGACCTGACGTCGGCGTTCCCGGACATCGCCGCGGCTGCTGCCGGGCTCAATCTGGTTTTGGACGGCGAGCTGGTCGTGCCCGCCCACGGGCGGCTGGACTTCGGGGAGCTTCAGCGGCGTGCCCGGCGCCGGGGCCGCAGCGCTGCCCAGGCCGCCGCGGAGTTCCCTGCCTATCTGGTGGTCTTCGACGTCTTGGAGGCCGATGGCGCGGAGTTGCTGGCCCGCCCGTACCACTACCGGCGCGCGGTCTTGGAAGAGCAGTTCACCCGCGGCGACCTCACCGCGCCGTTCACCCTGTGCCCCAATACGACCGACCGTGCCACCGCGCAGCAGTGGCTGGATCCTGCATGGGGTGCAGCCGGCATCGAGGGCGTGATGGTCAAGGGCCTTGAGCAGCCCTACTTGCCGGGCAAACGGGCCTGGATCAAGGTGCGCTCATACGTCTCCTCCGAGGCGGTGCTCGTCGGGATCACCGGCTCGCTGGCGTCGCCGCAGACACTGCTCCTGGGCCGCTACGACACCACTGGCAGTCTGCGCCTGGTCGCGCGGACGACTGCGTTACGCACAGCTGACCGGCGCGAGATCGCCCAGCGCCTGACCCCCGGCGGGCCGGACCACCCGTGGCACGGCCGCCGCTTCAGCGTGGGCTGGGGCACACGCGCAGAGTTGGAGTACCACCCCGTCCGCCCCGAGCTGGTCGTCGAGTTCATCGCCGACATGGCAATCGACGCGGGCCGATTCCGCCACCCGGTCCGCTACCGCCGCCTGCGGGACGACTTCACACCCGACCAGGTACCGCCGTTCGAGGGCTGACCTCCTGCGGCTGCCGCGGTGCGGCGCGTTCCCTTGACCTGGGGCTCGAGGATCCTCAAGCGGAAGAGGTGCCCGCCCGTTCAAGTTTCTTGGGTCCAGTTCCAACCCTTACTACGGTGCCAGCGGCTTGTCCGCCGGCCCGGACCTACGTGTCCCGCTCCTCCGCCGGAGTTGGCTTCCGATGCCGGCCACGGCCCGGACCCAGCCCTGGCGGGCGGTCCCACTGGGCAGGCTTTTCCTCGATCGGCGGGGGCGGGAACATCAGAGCCTTGGCTGCCGCCAGGTTTTCGACGAGACCAACCGTCTCCCACTCCGTTCCGGTCCATCTCTCGATCACCCGAGGCGCTTCCGGATCTACGTGTGCCCCGCGGTGTGGCATCTCGGTGAGTGGCACCGCCCGCAGCTTCCCCCTTGTGGCATTCCGGCGCTCCTCGCGCCGTCGTGCCCATTCCTCCAACGATTCCTCGTGCATCGCATCATCGTGGCGCAGCGCGGAACCACACCGCCAGCTTCCCTCAAGGCTCGGGATCACCCATACCGGACGTGCACGCGCAGGGCATGGAGCAGGGGCGTAGGGATCACGGGGTGCCCCCGGGTGAGGGCGCAACCGATCCGGCGGCACGGCGAGGGCTGAGGGTGGCAGGCTGGGCGGAAGGAGTCTCCACGGGCGAAGGAGGACTGCGAGTGAAGACGGCAGCGGCCGGGCCGGTGGTGTATCTGCTGGTCGGGCTGACCGGGTCGGGCAAGACCACGTACGCCAAGCGGCGGCTGGAGCCGACCGGGGCGGTGCGGCTGTCCGTGGACGAGCGGGTGCACGCCCGGCACGGCCGCTACGGCGTGGACTACCCGGAGCGGAACTACTTCGCCCTGGAGACCCCGGTGGTTGCCGAGGTCCGCCAAGAGTTGGTCAAGCTGATCGCCGCCGGGCGGGACGCCGTACTGGACCATGGGCTGTGGCTGCGCTCGGACCGTGAGGAGTGGAAGAAGCTCGTCGAGGAGGCCGGCGGACTACCGCGGCTGCTGTACTTCCCAGTACCTCGTGAGGAACTACTGCGGCGCCTTGCCGAGCGCAACGAGCGTGAGGACGCCAACGCGCTGACCGTCACCGAGGCGGCGCTGGACGACTTCTACGCCCGGTTCGAGCCCCCTCATGACGAGGGCGAGGAGATCATCGAGCCCGGTTCCTTCTGACCCGCGGCGGCCGGCGGGGGCCGCCATGTGGTGACCAGCCGGGTGGCCTCCGCCGCCCACCAGCCGGGCATCATCGGCAGCGAGACCGGTCGCAGGTTCAGACGCGGGGAGTCGACGGCGGTCCGGCCGCCGTGGCGGGAGAGGTGGTCCAGCAGGCGCCGGGCCTCGGCGAGCCAGGCGGGTGAAGTTGTCTTCCAGGCGCCGTCCGCCAAGTGCTTCGCCGGCCGCTCGACTTCCTGCGCCACTGACGCTGGACGGCCCGTCCGAGGCAACTTGACGGAACAGGCCCCAGGAGTGTGTGCTCCTGGGGCCTGCCGGGCTAGTTGTTCAGCTTGATAGCGCTGCTTCTGGTCAGCTTTCTGGCTGGTCGTCGTCGCCGTTGTCCTTGCTCCGGCGGACGAGGTAGACGGCGCCGCCGCCCACGGCGAGGAGGGCTCCGGCGCTGCCGAGCAACCAGGGGGTGGCGTCGGCACCCGTGTGGGCGAGGGAGCCGCTCGGAGACTTCTGCGACGCGGCGTCCGTGGTGGTCGGCGCCGGGGAGACGTCGGCGTCGGGCGAGCCGGTCGCCATGGAGACCGACTCGCCGGGGGTGTCCTTGGTCGGCGTGACCGTGGGCGTGGACGGGGTGCCGGTCGACTGGTTTGTCGGCTTCTCGGTCGGGGTTGGCTTCGTGGTGCTGGCGGTCTTGGCGTTGGTGACGGTCACGGTGACCGGTGCGCCGGGGCTGGCGGTGAAGCTCTTCGCGGACTTGTCGAGGTCGTAGCCCTCGGGTGCTTTTGTCTGCTTGACCCAGAACTCTGTCTTCTTGCTGGTCACCGGCAGTTCGCCGGTGGCGGTGCCGTTCGGCCCGGTCGTGAGGGTGAGCAGGGTCTCCCTGCCGCGGCCGATGTTCACCGTGGAGCCCGGCAGGAGCTTGCCGGTCTTGTCGTCCTTCGTCGTCAGGAGGACCTGGGCGGGCTTGAACGGGTCGACGATGGTCAGGCGGGCAGTGGCGCCGGGGGTGATGATGACGTCCTGGTCGTCGACGACATCGTGGAGTGGGCTGCCGGAGGAGGTTTCCTTCAGCCGGTAGACGCCAGGGCTCAGATCGGTGAAGTTCAGCCTCCCTTCGGCGTCGGTCTTGCCCGTTCCCGCCTCCTGGCCGGTGGTGTCGAGGAGGAGGAACTCAGCCCCGACCAGGACATCGCCGGCCGGATCCTTCTTGAGGATGGAGACGCTGCCCAGTGCGGACTCAGGGTCGCCCGTAGTGGCGGCGGAGGCAGACGGCGTCGGCTCGGGTGCCTGGGCGGTCGCGGTCGGGGCCCAGACGAGGGGTGTGGTCACGGCTATGGCGACGGCAGCTGATCGGACGGCGCCTCGGACGGTACGAGCGTGCACGGTGAGGGCTCCTTGTCGGTGGAGAGAGGGGCAGCGGGGTCGAACTCGACGCTGGGGACTGTCGAGGTGCCGGAGGGGGCGGGCGGCGGACACGACGAGATCCCGTCGGGATGGGGCATTCAGCGAGTGCGAGCGCCTCCACCCCGGGTCGGCGGCGGGGAGGGAGTCTTGTGAGTGGTGCGGCCCGCACCCCGGCCCGGTGCCGACGCAGTCCAGGCGCCGGGAAACCACACGGAGGAGTACTGCTCGACGGCATCGCGCAGTCCGTCGGTATGAGCGCCTTCCCACGGCACCCATTCGGGACGGTCGCGGAACTCGCGCATGGTGCCGAACTCCGATTCCCTCGGGCTGCGGCCCAGGGTTGCGTCGCGGTGGTCGAACGTCCTGTGGTCCTCGAACCGCAAGGCCACTGCGTCGAGCTCGCCTCTGTCCTGGTGGATGACGGCAAGGCGCAGGCCGTCGTACTCGCCTGCGGTGATAGTTCGGGCGAAGTCGATGCGCAGGCGGAGCGGGGCGCCCGAGACTGGGGTGGCGTAGTACGTGTTGCCGACGACGGCTGCGTCGGTGAAAGGGAGGCCCAGACGGTTCATGAAGAACACGCGGGCGTACAGGGCCAAGCAGATGCCTCCAGGTCGACAGGTGGGCGACGGGTGGTCAACGGCGGGCGCCAGGGAGTGCCGGACGGCTGGTGGTGCTCCAGCGTGGGACGCTGACGGTAGGGATGGCTGCCGGGCGGCGGGTGGCTGCGCGCTGCACGTCGAGCGGGGTGGGGGCCAGCGGGCGCGGCGGGGCAATCGGGGTCAGCTGAGCCCTGCCTTTGATGTAGCTGTACGTGTCGTCACGCCAACGGAGCAGAGGTGCGGGGTCAGAGACGCTCTCAGTAACGGCCTTGAGGAGAGCCACAGGAGTGTCGGTACTCGCTGTGGCATACCAAAACGGTCGATCGATGGAGGTGCCGGCCCACAGCTGCCAGCGGGCTTCTCGGGTCGTCAGCTCCACTTCCGCGTCGAGGTCACCAGTGGTGTACTCCAAACCGGCGAGGCCGTCAGGTGAGTGGACGGCGAAGACGCCCCATCGCGGGCGATCGATCAGCCAGCCACGGTTAATGAGCGGAGCAACGGCCAGGAACGGGTCACGGTCCTTGCCGCCGGCGACGGGCCGGGCAAGGTAGCTGCTGGGGCCCTGCTCGTACGCCGCGGCAAGCGCGGTGGTGAAGGCGGTGACGAACTCCGTGGGGCAGGAGTCGTTGAAGCACACGCCCCAGACGGGCGGGCCGAAGGGGTCCTTGTAGGCGTTGATGCGCCACAGACCGTCGTCCTCGCCTTCGGGGAGGTAGCCGAGGCGGACCTTACGGTCGGGGGCGTTGAGGTAGGCGTTGCCGAGGTCGTCGTTGTGGAGTTCCCAGCCGAGGTTCCGGAGCGGGTCGAGGCCGGGGTCGCCGATCCCGGTGGTACGGGCGAGGTAGCGCGGGGAGACGTAGACGTCTCCGTCGATGTCGTCGTGGAACGGCACGGGAGCGATCCAATGAGGGTGAGGTCTGCGGCGGGTCAGGCTGTGGTCAGCAGAGCTGCTTCTAGGGCAGCGGGACGACCGGTGTAGTGCAGGGCGCGCAGTCCGAGACGGCGGGCAGCGTGGCAGTTGTCCACCCGGTCGTCGACGAACAGGACACGGCGGGGATCGACAGTGCCGAGCGCCTGGAGGGCGTGCTGGTAGGCGGACGGGCCGGGCTTGCACACCTCCAGTCGGGCCGAGTACAGGGTTTGGGTCATCAGGGGGCGCCAGTCCTGGCTGTCGAGGACGTCGCTGAGGTGCCGGGGTGCGTTGGACAGGAGCACCATGGGCAGCCCTGTCTCATGGATGCGGTTGAGGACCTCCAGGACGTGGCCGTCGGTGCCGGTCCACATGGAGGTGTCGGCGTTGCGTAGTTCGCGCAGCAGGCTGGGGCTGGGGTGGGAGCCGAGGACCTTGGCCCAATACGCGAGGTCGCTGAGCTGGCCGGCGTCGTAGGGCTCGCGTGCGCTCCAGAAGGCTCTCTGGAAGCCGGCGAGGTCGCCTTCGGGCCAGCCGGCGGTGCGGGCGAGGTGGAGCCACTGGCTGCGGGTGGGCTGGAGGCCGATGACGCCGTTGTTAGGCAGCGTTCAATGTCTCAGCAGGGGCATCTTGTCGCAGGGCATCATCACTCGGATGTGTAGCCGACCCCGTCCGTGAGTTGCATAGTGGGCCCTCGCTGTGTGGCGGCCTTGCCCAGCACGGATCCCCTCCCAGAGACCTCTCCATGTCAGCCGCCTGGCGTAAAGACGTCTACGCGGTTGGTAACGTCTCCGGCCGCATCACCATCGATTACGTACATCCGCCCGTCTGGCCCAATCGCTGCAGAGTGCTCGTGGCGATCCACCGGCATGCTAGGAATCTTCTCCCACGAATCCTTCTCGGGTGTGTAGGCATAGGCAGCTGAGCTCGAATCCCAGTTGACGCCCGTTTGCCCTCCAAACACATAAATTTTGCCATCGAAGCCAACTACGCCAGCCGTCGTTCCCAAGGAGATCGGCAATCGCTTTCGCTTCTCCCAAGCGCCCGTACTGGGCAAATACGCCTCAACCGCATCTAGGGGACCGTGACTTTCACCTTCACCACCAAAACCACCTATAGCATAGATCTTTCCATCACTGCCGGCAGCCACCGCCATCCGTCGCCGTGGCGTCGGCATCGGAGGACCCAAACTCCACGTTCCATCCTTTGCGTTATAGATGGCCATGGTGTCCTCATTAATAGCGTACATGTTTCCATTTCGATCCACCGTGGCGTTGACATTGTCCATCGCGGTCGGCAACGGGGCGCCCACTTCCCAAGTATTCGAATCAGGAGAATAGACTTCGACTGCATCTGATGGGGTGAATTGGTCTCCAATGCCTCCACCAATAGCATAGATACGTCCATCTCGTCCCGTAACCGCGCCGGGGTCGGAACGAGGGGTAGGCATGGCCGGCGCGGGCGACCATGCATTCTTACTGGGGTCATAAATTTCCAGCGCCCCAGTCTGGTCAGCAAGGCCGGATTCGTCAAAGTCTGCTCTTGGCACCAATCCTCCAACTAGGTATATCTTTCCGTCGCAGCCAGTCGCAGCTGCCGCAAAGTAGCGTTTGGTAATAGAGGGTGCGACGGAAGACCAGACGTTTCTGAGCTCGCCATCAGACGACTCAACTGTCTTTAGGCATGCCGGAATGGTGAAGTCTGCCGACCGTTCGGAGCCGCTACAGGAGGGCACAAGGAGTAGCGCGCCCAGCATCAAAGTCAATCCCTTGCTCCTCTTGGCGAACAACCAGCCTCGCTGCATTCTCTGTCACCACCTGTACCGCATACGGAAAACTTTGCTCGTTTCGCTTGCGACGCCGATCGTCTGACCGAAGTTGCTTAAGAGCGACCTTTCCAGCTTCTGAAATGACGTCAGGCGGAGCAACTTTCCGTACGGCGTTCGAGTGACGCGAGACCCGGCGTTCCACCAAGCCGGAGCCCGTCCCCAGGATGCGGAAGTGACGTTGGTGACGCAGCATGGAACGAGGGAGCCTTTGACCAGGCTGGGGGCTGCCGATCATGAATCAGTCGCAACTCCACTGCCCGAACGGGCACACGCCTCCGCGAGGGAAAGAGACGTCGAGGTTCTGTGTCATATGCGGTGCACCGATGGCCGTTACCTGCCCCCATGGTCACGAGGTCAAGCCCGCCCAATACTGCAATGTCTGTGGTGCGCCTCTACCTTCCACCGACCTGAGTGCCGCCGACGAGGAGAGCGCCCAAGAGACTCCCCGCGAGGATGGGCCGTCCGCAGTGACGACGCCCCCAACTCGCCGACGCAACCGACGCCTGCTCATCCCTACAGCGGCTGTTCTCCTTGCTCTGATCATCGGCGGCGGAACTTACCTCGGCATCACCCAGTGGACCGGCTCAGATTCCAGTCAGCGGATAAGTCCGGTGCCGACGTCGGCTTATCCTTCGCCGACCACCAGCGACATGGCACCGTCTCAGCCCACCGAACAACCTCCCAGTATTTCGCCGACGCCTAGCAGCCCCACCACCGAGTCGTCACCAGCCGCGGGAAGTCCAGAAGGCACAGTTGAGGCATACTTTGACGCCATCAACGCCAGCGACTACAGGCGTGCCTGGGAGCTCGGGGGAAAGAATATTCAAGGTGGGTCATATACAGCCTTCGCGCAGGGCTTCAAAGACACAGCCCATGACTCGGTGACGATCGTTTCCGTAGTGGGTGACACCGTGGAAGTTGAACTCGACGCCACGCAGACGGACGGCACACACCAATACTTCGCCGGCACATACACCGTCCGCGACGGTGTCATCGTCGCGGCCGACATCCAACGTCAGTGATCAACAGCTCGAGTTGCCCATACCCCAAGTCCGGGCGGTGATCGTCACAAGGCTCGATTTATCCTTTCAGCCGCACCGGGCACCATGCAGCGGCTCCAGTCGAAGCCACAGATTGACTCACAGATAGACCCCTGGTTAAGCGGGCGACAGGGAGCATAAGAATGCCTGAAGCAGACCGCTGTCCCAATTGTGGCGCCTCTACAGCACCGACCGACGCCTTCTGCTCGGAGTGCGGTCACCGGCTCGCCCGGTCCGTAGAGCAATCCCCCGCATTCGGCCCGCCTCCGTACAGCCCGCCACCACGATTCGGCCCGCCGTCTCCGCCTGGCTCGCAAACGAAACGTGATGACGGCTTCTTGGAGGATCTGTTTGATTTCGGATTCACCAAATTCGTTACGCCGATTGTTGTCAAATTTGTATACAAGGTGGCAATGCTTGTCATTGCGCTGGTCTGGCTTGCCTACGTCGTTCTGGGATTCTTTATATCTCCGTGGGCGGGAGTGTTGGTGGTGGTCTTCGGTCCTCTTGTCGCGCTTTTGTGGCTCCTCGTATGCCGTATCACTCTCGAGCTCGCGATGGTGATCTTCCGTATAGGGGCTGACCTGCATGATGTCAGGGAGCGAAAGGACCGAGAAGGCGCCGGACCCGGCTCTGCTCATAGTTCCGGTAACGTGTGACGGGGCGTTCTCTATGAGAGCAAATTTCAAGCCAAGGAAGCCCACGAGCCGGCTTCGTATCGCAGCCGTGGGCTTCGTAACATCTGCCGCACTGGCGGGCTCCGTCGCCTGCGGAGGGGGCGAATCCGGAACTGGCCAGCCCACGCGCACTATCACCAAAACACCCCCTCCCGTGACAGTAACGGCCAGTGAGCCATCGGTACCGAGTCAGTCTGTGACTACAGGCCCGACCTCACAAACTCAGTATCTGAGCACTCTGGATCCACTGACTTCCACACAGGGCGTGGACACCAGCACAGCCGAGATAAACGGGGAAGGCTTTGCCCGGAGTGTGACACTGATCGTCAACGCTGCAGGCCCTATAGCCAGTGCCGAATACAACCTGGGCCGCCACTGGGGCACGTTTTCCGCTACCGCCGGGCTGCGCGATGATTCCCCGACTGGGGGAAAGCTGACCTTCGAGGTTTCCGTCGACGGCAAGGATGAATACAGAGAGACGATTCCACTCGGACAGTCGCAAAAGATCGAACTGGACGTGAGTGACGCGCTTCGACTGAAGTTGACTGTAACCTATTCCGGCCAAGATGCCGGAAGCAGCTACTATGGATCCTGGGGTGACGCGCTACTGAAGTGAGCCAGATCGGGTGAGGTGTCATCCGAGGACGCTCTGCGCGATGGAACCGTCAAGAAGGCTACACTCGCATTGTTCCCTTAGTAGCCAATACTGGCCAGCAGTATTCCGTCGGGCTCCAAGGCGATGCCTGCCTCTTTCTCAGGCATGCGGAGGGCAGCGACCAAATTGGCGTCACCGGGCCGGGTCGGCTGTGCGGTAGCGCAGGGGTCTCCGCAAGGCGAGGTTCTCGGCGTACAGGTTCGCCGTGACTGTGGCGAGGGCGTCGAGCTGGCCTTGGAGGTCGCGTGCGTGCTCGCGGGCCTGGGTCAGCTGGTCGCGCAGTGTGGTGATGGTGTCGTCGCGGGCCCTTTCGCTGGGCGTGCGGCGGATGGGGTGGGGGACGTGAGCGTTCCATTCGGCGAGGACGTCGGTGGCGCGGTGGACGGTGGCGTGGCTGACGCCGGCTTCCCGGGCGAGGTTTTCCTTGGTGAGGGCGCCGTCGGTGTTCTGGGGCTGTCCGGCCAGGAGCCGGGTCATGGCGGCACGGAGTTTGGCTTCGGAGGCTGGGGAGACGGCCATTTACAGGTCCTGGATAAGGGCGGTGGTGATGGTCTTGACGTCGTCGAGGCGGGCTTGGAGGACGGCTCGGCGGGCGGGTGGAAGCCGGCGGTCGCGCAGCTGCTCGGTGAGGTCGTCTTGCTCGGCCAGCCAGACGGGGGCGTGGTCAGCGGTGACGGCGGAGTTACGGCAGCGGGCCGGTTGGCAGGCCCCGATGAGAGGCGCACCGCCCTCGTTCTGTGGAAGGTGCTTGGTGCATTCGGCCCATTCCGGCTGCCACAGGCAGTGGTTGAGGGTGCCGAAGTGCAGCTCGGGCAGTTCGTTGCGGATGAGGTCGGCGGCTGCGCGGGGATCGGCGGCGAGTGCCTGGAGTCCGCGCGGCGGTCCTTGTGGGTCTGCGGGGGCGGGGAGTTGGGCGGCAGCGCGGTCGAGGCCAGCGTGCAGACGGGTGGCTGCGGGTCCGACGGCGACGGTGGCACCGGTGGTACGGGTCGTGAGCAGGCCGGTGAGTTTGGCGGCTGCGGCAGTGGCGAGCCGGTCGTCGAACTCACGTATCCAGGCGCCGTCGGGGGCGGCGTAGGAGTGGGTGGTGGGGTTGGCCAGGATGCGGCGGGCGGCGTGCTTGAGCTGGATGCCGAGCGCGATCTCGCCGTCGGGTTCCTGAGCGCAGATGACGGACATGGTCTTGCGGAACTCGTGCGGCCGGACCCTGGCCTCGGGGATGGCTTCAAGGCCGGTGGTGTAGTGGTGGGCGTTGATGTGGGCGATGAAGGTGTCGATGACGTACGGGGCGCTGAGGCCACGTCGGCCCGTTCCCCGGCCATGGCCCGAGGTGCCGGGCGGGGCCAAGGTGGTGAACAAATGGGTGGGGTGCTGCGATAGGCGTTCGAGGACGGTCAGGGCGGTGGCGACGGGCTGGATGATCCACCACTTCTCCTCAACGGGCCCGGGCTCGTTCTTCAGCTTGTGCGAGCGCAGCGCGGGTGTGCCGTAGTGGTGGGTGAGGGCTCCGCGGCGGATCTCCTGGATTTCGGAATCGCGCATCATCGACAGCGCTGCCACGAAGCAGTACACGGCGCCTTGCAGGGCCCGCAGTTCCTCGCCGAGGTCGCGGTCGGTCAGATGAGTGCGCCACGGGCCTTCGGTGCCGTCGGCGCGTCGTACGACGGTGAAGTGCGGTGTGGGGCGAGGCAGGTCGGCGGCGCGGGCCTGCCCCGCCAGGACCTGGTACTGGCCTGCGTCCACGGCGGCCTGGGCCCTCGCGCGGCGTCGGCGGGAGGCCGCCGAGCTTGGAGAGATGGTGCGCGGGCCGCCGGGGCCGTAGACGAGGCTGGCCAGCAGCGACCAGCGAGGGGTGCGGACAACCTGGTCTCCTTGTGCGGTAGTACTGGTCGTCTCCTGGACCGGGACGAGGTGGCCGGGTTCGGCAAGCCATGTCTTCAGGGCAGCGTCGCGTTCGGCCTGTGAGCGCTGAGGCGTCTGGGTGGACGGGGCGTTGGGCTGGCAGGTGAGGCCGAGCATCTGCTCGGCCTGGCCGGGAGTGAGGGCGATGGTGCGTCCACGGGCGGTTTCGGCCAGGACGCGGCGGCGGCGTGAGGCGGCGGATGGGCGCGAGGCGCCCAGAGCGTGCCCGTTGGTGCCGTCGGTGATCAGCAGGCTGATCACCGACCACATCGGGGTGCCCGCGGGGCTGGTGCGGAATGCGTCGGCGTGGACGGGAATCCGGGTCGCGGGGTCGGCGAGCCAGGCGTCCAGCCGTTCGTCGATGCTCGGCCGCGCCCGTGACGGACCGACGCGGGAGGGGCGTGCGGGCCGGGCGAGAGTCTCGTCCCGGGCGGTGAGGATGTCGTCGGCGAAGGAGTTGATGTAGGTCCAGGCGGCTCGCAGCAGCGGCCACCATACGGCCGGTTCGACGGTGGGGGTCGGTGTGGTGCAGGCCGCGCCCACGATGGCGGATGGTGTCGGGTCGGCGAGGAGTCCGCCGTCGGTCAGCACGGGATGCAGGTCGTGTAGGGCGGTGAGCATGGACCGGTAGGGGATCAGGGACCGCTCCCGGGTCACGCCGGTCTGCAGGAGGGAGGCCAGGAACGCGGTGAGCGTGTCATCGGTCCAGTGCGGGAGGTGGCTGGGCTGGTTCTGGGCCATGGCCCAGCGGCCCAGTACGCCGAGGCGCTCGATCAGCTGTCGCACCGTGGACAGGTGGGCCGGCTGGGCGGGACGGAAGACGCCGGCGTTCCGCAGGACGGGGTGGGTCGGGTTGAGCAGGGCGAAGGCGACCTCCCTGGCCCGCAGGTTCCATGCCGCGTCGAAGGTGGGGAAGACGATCCGCCAGTTGCCGGGGATGACGTTGCTCGGTCGGCGCAGGCAGGAGCCGCTCCAGCGTTCCCGCTCGCCGAACAGGGGAACCAGGTCCTGGTGCTGTTCGAGCAGTCCGTTGGCGACGGTGAAGACCGGCTGGTCGTCGTGGAACGCCGCCCGGGGAGTCCGCAGACCTGGTTCGTCGCGGGCGGGGGCGCTCACCGGTTGTACTCCGTTCGCATGCCGAGGGGGAGGTCGAGCCGGGCTCGGCCCTGCTGGGCCGCGCGGCGGGCGTCGGGCATCGACGCGGCGCATTCGTCGAACAGCTGGGCCAGTGCGGCGGCCTGGCGGCCCCAGAGGGCCTGCCACTGGGGCGGGGTGAGCCGGTTGCGCATCCGCTCGATGTGCTCGGCCAGCAGCACCAGGCGGGGCAGGTGGGAGGGGAAGACGACCGCGTTGCGGCACAGCATGCACATCGCCGGCGCGACATGGCACACCGAGCCCGCGGGCGTGTGCGGGGAGGCATAGGGGTCGCGGCAGTTGACCAGGCCCATGTCCAGCTGCCCGTCCCGCATCGCCTTTGCGGTGTCTTCGTCCAGGCCCAGCGCGGCACTTACCTCGGGCTCTGTCAGGTCGGCCACGGCTTCGTCGTCGGTGAAGAGCGGTCGGGTCAGCGACGCGAACACCTTCTGCTGGGCTGTGGTGACGGCCCGTCCCGCCAGGACGTGCGCGGTGGTGCCGTGCGCGTAGTGGCGGCGGAAGACCTCCACGTGGTGGTCGTCGCCTGCCAGGTCGGCGACCGTGCCGCCCAGCGCGACTACCCTTCCGATCTTGGCTGTCTTGCGCAGTCTGCGCGCATCGTGCGGCGCCGTGATCTCCAATGGACGTCCGTCCACCCGACGCTGACGGGTGATCCAGTCGGTCAGTCGGCGCCCCGAAAGGACGAACTCGGCCCGCCGCCCGCCTACCCGCGCCCGGCCGGCGCCGGAGGGCTCCACCGCCACCCACAGCCAGTTGGCGACGTCCGGGTAGGCGTGCCGGACCGGGTCCGTGACCGTGAACAGGCGGCGCAGCAGCCCCGGTACGTCCCAGCGGCCCTCCCCGTCGAACCTGGACCCGTCACCGTCGTCGGCCGCCGCGCTACCGGTGTGCAGGCGGCGTCGGATCCGTCCGGCGCGGCGCTTGGTCTGTGCAAGGCGCACTCCGCCGTCGGTGAATTCGACGTCGCCCAGGGCGAGATCGAGGAGTTCTTCCGGTGTGCATTCGTCCATGGCCAGGAGCAGCAACACGCGAAACGGCTGCAGATCCAGCTCACGCGGGAACACCATCGCCGCAAGGCCGGCCAGCAGCGCCTGCGGGGCCCATGTCGCGCCTGCGTCCCCGGCGATCTGCCGGATCTCGCCGGGCCAGTGTCCGGGTGACGTCGGCAGATGGGCACGCAGCACCTTCGTGTCCAGCAGTCCCTGATGCATCGCCCAGACCAGGTTCGCCACGGTCTCCCAGCCGCCCTGTTGGGGGTCGCACCCCGTCGCCATCAAGTCCCGGCCGGCGGCCATACGGCGCTCGAGGGCCCGGATGTCGCGGCGGGCGGCATCCCGCAGCGCAACGCGCTCGGCCTGGCTGAACTCCTCCAGCGGAGGCCCCTCAGCCGGTTTCCCGAACAGCGGCGCCGCCTGCGCCCGGGCGGCGAGCTTGGGCGGCAGGTCCCCTTCCCGTACGGACCGCTGCTCGATCAGCGCCAGCAGATTCGACGCCAACTCGTAGCCGCGTTTGGACGGATAAGGGTGAGCGCGGCGCAGTTCGTGCTCCCACTCATAGATGATCTCCGTCAGGTCCGCCGGTCCCCCCGCCAGCCGTACGAGTTGCGGTTCGAGCCCGCGGTCGGCCAGCCATGCGTCGGCGAACTCGGCAAAGGTCCGCACCGCCCGCGCGGCCCGGTCAGGCCCCCGCAGGGCACGCGCCCGGCAGTACAGCACCCACTCGTCGGCCAACTCCGCCGCCAGAGCGCGACAGGCGAACCGGCCGGGATCCACCCGGCACACCGCGCCATCCCGGCGCGACGCACGCTCTACCTCCCGCACCCCCAACCGCGCGGGCTCCGCCACGACCGCCAGCGGCTCGACCCGCTGCCCCGGCACCTGCCTCCGCTCCCCACGCCGCGGCATCACACACCACCGCCGTCCCGGCCGGCACACAACAGGGCGTAGTCGGCGAACGTGCGGTCCTCCCGCGTCCACTCCTCCACCGCCCGCGCCACGATCGCGCTCACGTCCTCCAGATAGCGCAGATACTTCATCGTGGACCGCGGATCACGATGCCCCAGCAGCCGCTGCAGGATCAGCAGCGGCGACCGGGCCACGTGCTGTAGCAGCCACACCCCCGATCCGCCCGCTTCCCGGCGGCGCCGCTCGTCCTCGACGACCTGCTCGGTCAACAGCCGCAGCATGAACACCGCGAAGGTATGGCGCAGATCGTGCAGCCGCACCCTGCGCGGCATCTCCACCCCGCCCCACTCCTCCGACAGCCGACGAGCACGCTCGGCCGCCGCATCGAACACCTGCTGCCAGCGCGACGCCGACACCACCCCACCGCCCCGGCCCACGAACAACCCCAGCGGCTCCAGCCCTCGCTCCCCCTCCAGCACCGCGATCCGCCGCAGCGGCGCCGGCATCGCCACCACATCGAACGACCGCCGCCGACCATGGAGCAGCCCGGACACCCGCATCCGCCGCTCATCGACGTCGTCCACCACGAACAGTTCCGCGCGCCGCCGCCACAGCGCCCCATGGCTGCGCGCCACCTGAGCGGCACGCTCGGTACGGCGGTACAGCTCCAGCGACCGCAACACCGCCTGCTGCACCATCACCCCCCGGGCAAAGCCGTACTTCGCGATCGCCCCCAATGCCACCGGAACCGCCCCAGCCCCCGGGCACGGGCGCGGCACCTCCATGTCCAGCAGGCAGCTGAACTCCCGCAACCGCATCCCCGTCGTCACCGCCAGGTCCGCGCCCGCCATGTTCCGCAGCCGCCCCGCACGCCGGAAACCCGGATCCGCACTGCCGTCCGGGAGATCACCCCCGAGACCGACCCGGTGCAGCATCACGTACTGCGCCCGCGACAGATGCCGCACATCCAGATCGGCAGCCGCTCCCCACGACAAGGCATCCCGCCCACTGCGACGCGTGGCGTACGGTCGCCGCTCCAGCAGACCCGTACCGACCGCCCAGTCATAGAACCCATTGATCGCCGTACGGTTGCGCCGCCACGTCGCCGCCCCAACTGGAACCGGAGCCAACTGCGTGCGCCACCGCCGGAAGGCCACCAGGTCCGCCTCGGTCGCCGACAACAGGTCCGACGGCGGATCCAGCACCCGGGCCAGGAAGTCCTCCAACCCCATCAGGTCGTACGCGTAGTCCCGAAGGCTCTCCGAGCCCACATGCCGGGCGAGATCAAAGAAGTACGAGCACATCGGCTCGACCGGACGCATGTCCTCGTCCACGAAGAACGGCGTGCCCTCCGGCAACGTCGCCGGCCCGGACAACATCTGAGACACATCGAAGCCGAGCTTGCTCAAAGCCCCCTGGTGCCGGACCAGATGGCTGGACGAAGTGAAGAAGTAAGGCATCGCACTCCCGCGGCTGGTGGTAACGACCGCGGAACCTAACAGCCCATCGCCACCTCACCGTTCACCCCGTCAACGAGCTGAGACAGGTAGAGACACTGGACCTAACCGTTGTAGTCGAAGATCACGGCGTCGAGGCCGGTGTGGGCGGTGGTGACGGTCAAGGGCGGGGTTTCTCCAGGGCGCGGTGGGACAGGGCGGCGACGGCTGCTGCGAGGAGGGCGGGCAGCAGCAGGGCCATGCGCAGGTTGGTGGTGCTGGCGAGGGCGCCGATCAGGGCGGGGCCGGCCAGCAGGCCGAAGTAGCCGGTCACGGAGACGGTGGCCACGGACTTCGGGCCGCCGACGCCTGCGGCGGTGATGAGCGAGGGGACGGTGGTGGACAGGCCGAGTCCGAAGACGGCCCAGCCGGTCAGGGCCAGCGGCACGCTGGCGGCCAGGGCGCCGGCGGCAAGTCCGGCTGCGGCGAGCAGGGCTCCTGCCCGGACCACGGTGTGGGCACCGAAGACAGCGGTGAGCCGGTCGCCGGTCAGCCGTCCCAGTGCCATGGCCGCGCTGTAGAGGGCGAACGCAGCCGCGCTGACCGCGGTCGTGGCGTGCAGGCTGTCCAGGTGGACGGCTGCCCAGTCGGCTGCCGCTCCCTCCCCCAGCAGGCTCGAGGCGGCGAGCGCGCCCAGCAGCTACAGCTTCCCCGGCGACAGCGCCGGCCGATCCTCGTCGGAGCGGAGCTGGTCAACCCCACTGGGTTGCTCAAGTCCGGCCAAAGTCCGTACCTGCGGTGCCATTGCGAGTGCGGCGGTGGCCAGCACCAGTCCGCTCATAAGGAAGAGGGTGCTGTGCGCGGTGTGCGCGGTGGCCGCGGCTAAGGCGGCGCCGCCGAGGGCGCCAAGGGAGTAGGCGGCGTGCAGAGAGGACATGATGGGCCGGCCGGCTGCGTTCTGGCACTGCACCGCCGCCGAATTGACCGCGACGTCCAGGACACCGTGCACGGCGCCGAAAACCAGCGCAGCCGTGAGCAGCGCGGTGAAGGTATGGCACTGTCCCAGCAGGGCAAGGCTTCCCGCGAGTGTGACGGCGCTGGTGGTGAGCAGGGCTGGTAGCCGCGCGGGACGGACCAGATGACCGCCTACGCGGAGTCCGGCGACCATGCCGAGCGCGGCGGCCAGGAGCACCAGGGCCAGGCGGGCGGTGTCCAGATGTGCAGCCTGCTGAACGGCCGGCATCCGAGCACCCCACACGGCCATCACCACGCCGAGGCCGAGGAAGTAGCCGGTCAGCAGGCGACGGCTGGCCCGCACGGCCGCGTCTATGTCCGTCACGCGGCCCGCTCCGCGTCGGGAGGCGTGCTGACCTCGATGGTCAGGGCACGGACGGCCTGCTCGGCACGGGCGTGCGCCACGTCCCCCGCGGGGCCGGTGGTGATGACGTAGCCGATGCGGGCGCTGAACATGTCGCCACCGGCCTCGGGAAGGAGGAGCTGGTCGCCGGGGCTGCGCTGGAAGTGGACGCGGTGCAGCCAGGGCGGGCGCGGGCCGTCAGCGCGGAGCGTGGTGAGCCTGCCGGAGCGCTCCGGGTAGATCAGCCGGATTGCGGCAGCCTCGCTCCGGGTGGGGGTGAGGTCGGGGGCGCGGTCGCAGGCGATGTCGGCGGCGGCGCGGGGCAGGTCGATGCCGGTGGCGAGGTGGACAAGGTGGCCGATCATGTCTCCGGCCAGGCGGCCGTTGACCTCGATGAGGCGGGGCTGGCCATCGACCAGTCGCATCTCGATGTGGCTGACGCCGTCGGTGATGCCGAGCGCGTGGATCGCGGATCGGGCAGTGGGGGCGACCACGTCGAGGAGCGGGTCGGCGGCGTCCACCGAGTGGGACAGCTCCTCGAAGAAGGGCGGGGCGCTGACGGTCTTGCGGGTGACGGCGACGACGGTGGTCTCGCCCTGGTAGGTGACGCACTCGACGGAAATCTCCGGTCCGTCGAGGTATTCCTCGACCAGGACGCTCGTGTTCTCGGTCCCCTGTGCGGCGGCTCGGGCGGCGAAATCGTAGGCGTCGGCGAGCTGTTCGGGGGTGTCGGCGCGGATCACGCCGATGCTGGCCGCGTGCGCGGAGGGCTTCAGCACGACTGGGTAACCGATCCGCTCGGCCGCAGTGTGCGCCTCCTCGCGGGTGCGCACGCTCGTCGAGGTGGCCGACGGCACACCGTGCCGGGCGAACAGCGCGCGCGAGTTGGCCTTGTTGCGGCACGCCTGCATCACCTCGGGCGCCGTGGTCGGCAGGCCGAGCTGGCGTGCGAGGCGGGCGACCGGGACGAGGTACCACTCGGTCCAGGTGAACACCCCGGCCAGATCGTACCGTTCGGCCAGCGCGAGGCCGGCGGCGGACAGAGCCGCCTGGTCGGTCGGGTCGGGCACGACCAGGCAGTCCCGGATGTACGGCACCTCCCACGACGGTTCCTCGCCCGTGATGAGGACGACGTCGTAGGCGGCGGCAAGGGACTGCAGGCAGTAGCCGCGATACGCCTCGGCTTCCATGTCGGCCGCGGCAACGACCAGGACAACAGGACGGTCGGTCAAGAGCAGGCTCCTCGGGAGGATCAGGTACGTGAGGAATGGCTGATTGGGTGTCACGGGCTGCGAGGGCGAATCTCGATCGCGTGTCACCACTTGAGGCACTTGGGAAGGGCTGGAGGTCAGGCGTGTGTGGCGCGCATGGTGCGCAGGCGCGTGAAGGCGGCGGCGAGGCCGATGGCCTGTAGTACGGCTGCGGCGGTGACGGCGTGCCCGAGCTGGGCGGGCGGGAGGACGGCGACGAGCAGCCCAGCGGCGGGGAAGGGCAGCAGGAGCAGCAGGATGGTCAGGCTGAGGGTGCTGCCGAAGACCTCGCTCGGGATCAGGTGGGAGCGCAGGGTGCGCAGGACGACGGTGAGTCCCCCCTCGCCGGCCATCAGGACGGCGATCAGGAGCAGATAGCCGCGGTAGGTGCCTACTTGGGCGACGACGAGTGTGGCGCTGGCGGCGACGGCGGCTGATGCGGTTCCGACCGGCCACAGGCCCCAGCGGTCGATCGCGCGGCGGGCGGCGGTGATGGCGAGCAGGGACGCGAGGGCGGCGACCGACCAGATCAGTCCGGCATCCGCGCTGGAACGTCCCAGCTCGGTGACCACGATCACCGGCATGGCGGCCTGGAGCAGGCCGATGGCGCAGTTGGAGACGACCAGACCGCCAACCAGCCATGCGAGCGCTGGCAGCGAGCGCAGCGTGACCCAGCCTGTCCGCAGCCCGCTCTGTCCCGGCTCGGTACCCAGCGGGCCGTTCCTCCCGTGGGTTCCGAGCGCGGCGGCGAGGACTGAGCAGCCGGCGAGCGTGCCGAGCATCGCGGCTGGTCCGCCGTGCTCCAGCAGCAAGCCCGAGACCAGCGGTCCGGCGAGCATCGCCGTCTGGTCGATTCCCAGCAGCACGGACTGCACCTGGTGCGCGCGGGATCCGGCCATGCGGCTCGCCTCGCCGCCCGCCGTCTCCGCCGCGACGTAGCTGAACTCGGTGGCGACGCCGGTCAGTGCGGCGAGGGTCATCACCGTGGCCGTCGCCGCCGGCGCTCCCTCGTCCATAACCGTCAGCAGGAGCGCAGCGGCGAGGACGATCAGGGCCCGGACAACGCACGCAATTCGGAAGATCAGGCCCGTGCCATACCGGTCGACGACGGTGCCGGCCACGGTGAACGCGCCCAGGCGCGGAAGCCACTCCAAGGCGAACGCCAGGCCGGTGAGCGTTGCGGAGCCGGTGGTCGCCAGGACGAGGAGCGGGATGCCGTAGGTGGTCATCGCGAACGCGGCACCATCGGCGGCGCGGGGCAGGTAGATGCCACGTACCAGGGCGGATGCTGCCGGACGGCGTGCGACAGGAGTGTTGATGCAGTCCGTCACGCGGCCGATCCGGCATCGGTGCTCTGAGCCGCCTGGGGGTTCACCTGCAGCCACTGGGTGAGCAGGTCGCGCGGCTGGTCGAGGTCCGCTGCGGCCTGAGCACTCGGCGTCCGGTCTCTGCTGGCGTCAGGGTGTCCGCCGTGCTCGGCAAGGAGCGTGGTCTCGGCCAGGAGAGCGAGGGTGCGCTGGACACGGCTGGTGAAGTCGGCGACCGGCGCCGGGTACGAGTGGCGCCGCGCCCAGCGGGCGGCTGCGTCGTACACGTCCGCCAGTTCCACGCCGGGCGTGGTCAGACACAGGCCGACGCCGGACCGCACCCGCAGTAGACCGAGAGCGCGTGCCCGGTCGGTGGCCCGACGGAGCTGGTGCGGGGGCAGGTCGGCGAGTGTGCGGGCCAGACCGCGAAGCGGGACGGCGCCGTTGTCGTCGATCTCGGTGATCAGCCGGATCAAGGCCGGCGAGGAGAGCACAGTGCAGGCGTGCTGGACGTCGACCGGGGAGAGGGAGGAGGTCATCGGCGCGGTCCTCCCGCCGAGAGGGCCGGCTTCAGGCGGGCCGGGGTGGCGTGGGAGAACAGATCGCCGTGTTGCCATGTCGGCGGCGAGGGCAGGATGGTCCTCAAACGGGCCGGAGCTGTCGTGGGAGACAGCAGGCGTGACGGGTGGCTGGTCCACATCTGCGGCGCCGACGTGGTGTCCGTTCGCCCCCAGAGCGGATGCCGGGCGGCCTGCGTGAGGGGCTGCCCGGCGGACCAGGCGGACAGCGCCCCGAACACGGTCCCAAGAGCGTCACCGGCTGCGGACAAGCGGTAGGGCTGCCCGACGCCGTCGGTTTGGACGAGCCCGTCGGCCACGAGCTGGCGAAGCGGCGGATAGATGTTGGACCAGTCACTGCTGGGCATGACGAGCCTGGCCAGGGCCCGGCCGCTGGCCTCGCCACGGGACTTCAGCACCCACAGGATCGCGGCGGCATGACGGCGGGTGAGCAACGTCAGGCTGTCCTCGATCTGCTCGATCGGCGGCAGCGGCCGCTCCGTCTGCTCCAAGTGAGCTTCGGCCCAGGCGACGATCAGCGGCAGGATGGGCAGCAGCGCGGTCCCGCGGTCGGTGTGGCCGTAGGTGACGTGTCGGGCGGAGTGCTTGGTCCGCTCGACAAGACCGGCATCGCACAACGAATGCAGCTTCGGGTGGAGCTGGCCGCTCTGCAGCCAGGGCAGCCGGTCTGCCAGCTCTGTGTAGCGCAGGGGCCGACCGGACAGCGCCAGCAGAATGCGGACGTTCCATCGCGGGGTGATCATGGCGAGTGCCTCGGTGACCCGGGCGACATCGGCGTCGGTTTCCGGAGGCAGACCTGTGGTGGCCAAAGGGGGGAACTCCTGGGGTGAATGAACGGAACAGCCCGTGGGCTCAGCGGCTCGGAGCAGGGCTCACGGCCATAGCGGGCGCAGGCGGCATGGCCGGCAGGGCGGTGGACGGCTCGGGCGGGCGGACGCGTACGAGGCTGTGCAGCACGGCGGACGCAGTCTTGGCCTGGGCGTCGCGGACAGCGACGGCTTCGGCGAGCCGCCGCGCGCAGTCCAGGACGTGTGACACCTCGTGCGTGCCGATCTCCCGCTCAGGCTCGACAAGCTGAGCAAGGCGTTCGCGGTGGAAGGCGATGCTCCGCTCGGCGAAGGCGAGGTCGTGGTGACTGCCGAGGAGGGCGGCGAGCATGCCCGGCGGCTGATCCTGCGCGTGGGCTTCGAGGTCGGCGAGCGTGGCGCCGTACAGTTCCTCGATCCGTCCGGCTATCTCGGTGGACGTCGGGTGGGGCAAGCGGGTGAGGCTTTCAGGGTCGGCGGGCCCGGGCCGCCCCGGCACGCTGTGGTGCCGGGGCGGCGATGGCAGGAGGCAGGGAGGTGGTGGCCGCCTGCTGGGTTGTGCGGGCGAGTTGGGGCCGCTGGCCGGGGGGCGGCATGCTGCGTAGCAGGTTGCCGAGGGCTGTGCGGTACCCATCGCGGGCCTCGAGCGCGGCCTCCAGCCACTGCGCGTCCATCCGAAGGTCGTCGGCGGACAGCTCATCCAAGTCACGGTCGGCGGCCGTGGCCTGGTGCACGCGGTCGCGTACCCGAGCGACCTGATCCTCGGCCAGCACGAGGAACGAACGCAGCTCCAGGGCACGGATCAGTGCGGCGGAGGCATCTGGGGTTCTCGTCGACCTGTACAAGTCTGCGACCGGCGCGCCGAAGCTCTCCTGCAGCCAGCCATCCAGGGTGCTGGGCTTGTACTGAGCACTCACCGGAAGGCGCCCCGCACGGGTGCCGTCGGCGCCGGCGCGGCCGGCGGGCTCGTCTGCACGGCCGGGCCCTTGTGGGCGCCGTCACTGAATCGGGCCAGCCGCTGTGCGGTGAGGTCCTGCTTGCCGGGGGCTGCCGGATCGAGGAGCCACCGCACCACCATGGCGCGCCCGTCCCGCGTGCCGACGGCGGCATTGACGCGCTGGGCAAGGACCATCGTCGGATCGTCGACCTCGCTGGGCTGGGCCTCCAGCGCGGCGAGCAGCGCGTCCTCGGCACGCACGAGTGTCGCCTGGGACTCGACGAGCAGACCGTGCCACTTGACGATGTCCGTGGCTTCGCGATTGGCGGCCGGTGCCGCCGCGACCGCGGCCTTCAGCTTGTCCATGGTCATGGAGAACCGCGCCTCGATCTGCTCGGTGAGCGCACCCACGACGTCCTCTGTGCCGTCGGACAAGAAGCACTCCTTTCTTCAGCGGGCACCGGGGGCCCGCTGGTCATGGATGGGGAATCAGCGAGCTGGCGAGTAACGCAGCTCTGCTGGAGGCGTGTTGCGAGCGTCCGTCAGTCGAGGCACATGCGGACGTCCCGGTAGACGTAGGTGCCGGACACCCAGCCCTTCACACCGGTGGTCCGGTCCGTGATGTAGTGCCAGTTGCCGCTGGTCTTGTGGACGGTGAACTTGTGGCCTCGGTAGAGGACGCCGACAGCGGTGGACTTGGTCGTGGCCTTGGACCGAATGGTCACGGCCTTCGTGTGGACCTCGAAGGGAAGGGGCGGCAGGGACGAGCAGCTGCTGGTCCTGGTGACGGTGGCCGCGGTGGGTGCCGTGGCCGCACTGGCGGTGGGGGCCGACAGCAGCGGCAGAGCAACTGCGCCCAGTAGTGCGGCTGATATGGCCATTCGGGTGGAGCGCATGCGGAAGTAACCTCCGTACGTGAATGGGGAAATGCTTAAGAGAGCCGGATGGGGGTTGTTTCCCGTCGGCCGTATAAGAGTCTGCAGATTCGCCGGTTTGGCTAACCGGCGATCGTCGCCTATATTCCGGCCCGCCATACGGGAATGAGCTTCAACGGCTGCGGCCCGGAGGGCGCGTCGCAGGGGTGGTGGGGACCAAAGGGGCCAAGTGCCGGGTGGACCGGGCTGAGGGCCTCACCGGCGGCAGAGGTGAGGCTTCGCCGGCGAGGCGGTCCTCGCACCACTGGAGTGCGTCATCGAGTGAGTCGAAGCCGCCCTCACGCAAGGTGTGGGTCCACGCTCTGGTGTCCACCTCCTCGTGCAGTACACGGAACGGAGTGGGGCTGCGCTCGTCGAGGGCGCGGAGGACCACGACGGTGACGGCGTTGTCAGGGTCGTCGTCGGTGTAGCTGTGCAGGAGGGCGAACTGGTCCCGGTCGCTCATGAGCCGTTGCTCCAGCGCACGGGTCGACTCGTCCGCCGGCGCCGTCCCCATGCCGGGCAGCAGGCCGATCGCGCCAGGGGCGCATCCGCGGCGGATGAGCCATGACTGCGCCATCGCGGGCAGGGGCAGTTCCGCGTGGTCGAAGCGGAACGTCTTGGTCTGGAGGTCTCGCCGCAGGTGGAGGGCGACGAGCTGTGGCTCGCCGGGCGCGCCCCAAGTGACAGCGCCGTTGTGCAGCACGAAATAGCTGTGGACTCCATCTGGGGTGTGGTGCTCGGCGAGCGCGGTGAGCATGTCCTGCTCGATCCCGATCGCGTGCCAGAACCCCTCGTCGGCGGCCTTGAAACCCTCCAGGCGCAGGTCCAGTTCGGGGGAAGGCATAGATCCTTTGTGTAGGCGGCAAGGTCAGCGGCGGGGCCGTGCGGCAGCAGGCCATGTGCCGGGCCGAACGGGGGCCGGGGAGGGAGCCGTACTCGCCCGGCGGCTGCCGGTGAGGGCGGCACGGCCCGCGTCGGTCAGTGCGACTGGCTGCCCGGCGTGCAGCGGACGGCTGGTGTCCCGAGAGACGAGGCCGGAGGACTCGAGCTGCTGAAATCGTGCGTAGGGGATCCGGGTGCCGGATGAGGTGACCACCGACAGGCGTCCGGTCAGGAGGTGTTCGTGCAGCTTGGCGCTGCCGGCGATGGCCAGCAGGGCAGCGTGGTCGGCGGGCGGCAGTGGTTTACGTTCGTCGTGGCGTGTGCCGCGGTTGGCTGTCTCGATCGGTTCCAGGGCCGTGATGACGCGGGCCGCGGCGTCGTCACGTTCGCCGGCAGCCTCCCGCATCTGATCAACGGTGCGGTCGATCCGCTCCAACAGAGCCACATTGGTGGGGAACTCGCCGCTGCTGAGACGGTGCAACAGCGTGCGGAAAAAGGTCACGCCGGCTTCAGCACCGGCCAGCTCGCGGTGCAGGTCCACCAGGCGGGCGTGCGGCTCGTCGAGGATGCCTCGGTCCCGATGGGCCCATAGGGTGTCGACATCGTGGCCGGTCGCTGCCTCAATGCGCTGGTCGAGATCCGAAACAGCTCGGCGAACGAGCGCCGGAGCCGGATCAGAGGACATAGGCAAGTGCTCCTTGTGTCAGCGAGCGTGGTGGTGCGCGGGGCTATGGGCTGGTCGGGGCAGACCCGGCATCGTGGAGGGCAGGGGTCCCGGCTTCGGCATCGGGCTGTGCGCCATGAGCTGCGGGGAGCGGGCGCGGGCTGCGTGCGTGCGCGCGCTCAGAGGCCGACGGGTCATCCCCAGGCGGCGACCGACCTCGTCGTAGACGTCGTTGTTCGCCCTCGGCCGGATGGCGACCACGTGGATCTCCCGCTGATGAACAGAGGTCTCAGGGGCTGGGCGCACGCCGTACACGACGCGCCAGTCCTTGCGAGCATCCACGAACAGCTTGCGGTAGCCCTCCAGATCGCCGGTGAGTTTGATCCCGAAACGCTCCGCGTTCACCACTTCCTGCAGGCAGGCAAGGGTGAGGTCGCGGATGTCGCTCGGAGCCTGCAGGAGGTCGGTCAGAGCCCGGGGGTCAAAGCTGAGGCCGAAGGCCGGCTGCCCGGCGCTCATGACGTCGGCTCGTCAGGCAGAGACTCCTCAGCTCCCGCCGTGTTCGCCTTCTCCGTACGGGTCGAGGGTGGCGGGCCAGGCAGAATCCGGTGCGCCGGCCGGTCCGGGGAGGTCATGCAGGCCGACAGCGGGCCACCGGGGGCACGGATCGCGGCGACGGCGTGGGTGAGGAAATCCCGGTGCCAGACGAACAGACCGCTCAGGCCGGCCTCAGAGTCCTTGTGCTGCTGGTAGGCGAGCCACAGCGCGTGCAACCACGCGACAACGTCGTCATGCTCCTGCCACCGCAGACACCAGGGTGCCGCCGTGGTGACCTCCGCCCCGTAGACGGGGAGCAGGAAGTCGTCGACCCAGTCGCTCAGGGCGTCGAGTTCGTCCTCGTACGCTTCGCCTTCGAGTTCCAGGATCGGGCGCGGCTCCGGCGCAGCGGCCGGGCCCGGTCCACCGAAGCCGGGCATACCGAAGGCAGCGAACGACGAGGCGCCACCGAGGGCGGGGGCGGAGGCCAGGTGGTCAAGCTGCTGTGCCTGCTGAGCCGACTGCTCCATCAGTCGCCGGACGCTGGCCTCGATGCCCTCAAGATGAGGGTCCGGCACGCGAACCGGCTCCAACTCGGCATCGCGCAGGGGGTCTATGGGTTCAGACACGGAAGGGCTGGCCTCCTAGAAGCCGGTGGAAAGGGAAGCGTCACTGAGCAGGCAGCGGCAGGTTGAGCTCAGGCCGTCAGCGTCATGTCCTCTTGGGTGAGCGTTTCGCGGAGGGTCTCCGTCAGCCGGTCCGCAGCGATGGAGGCGTAGTGCTCCGTCTTCTCCACGCCGATGAAGTCCCGGCCCTCCATCAAGGCCGCGACGCCGGTGGAGCCGGAACCGGCGCAGAAGTCGAGCACGGTTCCGCCCTCGGGGCAGATCTTGACCAGCTCACGCATCACGGAGACGGGCTTCTGCGTGATGTGCTGCCGCTCCCTGCCCGACGGCTGGGAGGCGCTGTAGAGCCCGGGCAGGTAGACAGGATTGCGGGAGCCGTCGATCACTCCCTTCGAGGCCCACACGATGAACTCGCAGTTCTGGGTGAAGCGGCCCTTCTGCGGTCGGGCCTGCGGCTTGTGCCAGGCCAGCACCCCGCGCCACAGCCAGCCCGCCGCCTGGATGGCATCCGTGGTGATGGGAAGCTGGCGCCAGTCGGTGAACAGCAGGGCCGTTCCCCCGCTCTTGGTGAGCCGGTGGGCTTCGGTCATGATCTGCGTGAGCCAGAAGCCGTAGCTGCGCTGGTCCATGTTCTCGCCGGTGAAGTCCGCCAGGCCGTGGCCGGCGTCGGCGGAGGTGTACTTCTGCTTCGCGCTGCGGGAGGTGCGCTCCTTGGCGGTCCGGCCGCCGGAGTTGTACGGCGGGTCGGTGATGACGGAATCAACGCAGTCGTCCGGCAGGCCGGCGAGGACGCTGAGAGCGTCAGCCTGGTGAAGGGAAAAAGGCAAAGAAGAACCCCGATTCGGGAGAGGAACAGAGCAAGTAGCCCGTCGCATATCTGGGTTCACGGAGCCGAATTGGGCATGCAGAAGCCTCGGCGCAGACCGGATAGGGCGAGGGGAGTCCCAAAACTGTAGAGGCGAATCGGCGGCCGACCAAGAAGTCCCAGACAGAGGTGCCGGATTCCGACCCCTCCCGTCCACTTTTTGGTCGGCCGCCAATCTGCACCTACTGTTTTGGAACTGCCCGGCGCACACCGCCGATGGCCCGTATCCCATCCTGCCTCGCGGAGGTTTTCCCCTGTTCCGCCATAGCTAGCTCACCCCATGGCCCTGTCAGGCGAGCGGCAACTCGCCTGCTCGGGCCAGCCGACTGATCGCCCGCCCCGGCCGCCGCGTCCCCTTCCACCGTGCCCATGCGCAAGCGGCAGGCCGGACCTGCACCTGAAGGAGCGTCCATGACGTCTCGTTGCCCGCCTTCGCCCGAACCCGACACCGCGCGAGCGGGCGGGGCCGGTTGAAGGCGCTCGCCGCCGGCATCGGCGTCGTCTTCCTCTCCCCGCTTCTCCTCGGCGGCTTGGCCATGATGCTCGCTTCGTCCAGCGAAGCCGCCGAGAGCACCACCTCGTCCCTTCAATGCCGGTCCGACCTGGACACCGACAAGGTCATCGATCAGGTCACGAAGATCCTCGACGGGGCGGACGCCTCCCATGTCCGCGTCGAGGGTCTGGAACTGCCCGCCGAGCAGATCCCGAACGCCCAGACGATCGTGGCCACCGGTATCAGCCTCCACGTGCCCAAGCGCGGGCAGGTCATCGCGCTGGCCACTGCTATTCAGGAATCCCGGCTGCGCAACCTCTCCGGAGGCGACCGCGACAGCCTCGGCCTGTTTCAGCAACGCCCGTCACAGGGCTGGGGCACTCCCGACCAGATCCGCGATCCCGTCTATGCGAGTGAACGGTTCTACAAGGCGCTGCTGCAGGTGAAGGGATGGCAGCAGATGACGGTGACGCAGGCGGCCCAGGCCGTGCAGAAGTCCGGCTACCCGGACGCCTATGCACAGTGGGAGCCGCTCGCGACCGCGCTCCAGAAGGCCATCGCCGCCACGTTCCCCGGCGCCGGCTCCGACAGCTCCGGCACGAACTCCGACGACACCGCCTTGTCGGACTGCGGCACCGCGCAGGACGGATCCCAGTACGGGCCGATCCCCGAAGGTGCCGCCCCGAGGGGCTACTCGATCCCCCGGGGCACTGACCCGCGCGCCCGTACGGCGATCGTCTGGGCGATGCACCAGCTCGGGACGATGTATCAGTGGGGCGGCACCTGCACCGCTCCGCACGGCCCGGACCCGATGGGCCGCTGTGACTGCAGCTCGCTGATGCAGCAGGCGTATGCCAAGGCCGGCATCCAGCTCACGCGCACCACGTACACACAGGTCAATGAGGGCAAGGCCGTCTCCGTCAAGGCGCTGAAGCCCGGTGACCTGATCTTCAGCCGCGGCACCGCGGCCCGACCGGAGCACGTCGGTATGTACATGGGCGAGGGCCTGGTCATCGAGGCCCCGCGCACCGGCAAGCCCGTCCGGATCACGCCGCTGAAGGACTGGGACGTCCTGGCCGCCCGACGCGTCATCTGACGTCGGCCTACCTCCTCGCGCCGCTCGCGCGCCTCTCCCCTCCCCTCGCCTTCCCGTCCGCCGGGCCTCATCGGCCTGCGCATGCAAGGAGCCCCCGCTTCACCCATGTCACCACTCGCCGACCAGTTCCTCCAGCTCGCCTACGACCCTGGCATCTCCCCCAAGGGCGGCGGCCTTCCGGGCCTTGCCGTTCTGAAGAACGTCGTCAACAGCATCAACCTCTTCTGCATCGTCGCCGTCGTCGGATCCCTCGCCGTCAGCCTGGCGGTCTGGGCCTGGGGTCACTTCACCGGTGGCCACCAGGCCGAGGCCAACGGGAAGAAGGGAGCCACCGTCGCGGCCGGCGCCGCGCTCGGCCTCGGCGCCGCCAACGGCATCGTCGCCTTCTTCTCGGCCCTGGGATCGCAGGTCCATTGATGAACAGTCGATTCCCCGGCTACGGCATCAACTGGTTGCCGAACCGCCGGATCGTCCTCGCCGCCATCGCGCTGACCTGCCTGCTCGGCCTCGCCGCCACGACCGCCTACATCACCGGACGCGGCGAACAGCACACCACCCCCTCCGCTGCCTCCCCCACGCCGAGCGCCAGCGCCTCCCCCACCGAGAGGAAGCCAGAAGCGGAAACCGGCAAGGTGCCAGCCCCGCCTCGTATCTCCGACCCGGTGCAGTTCGCCAAGGCCGCCGCCGCGATGCTCTGGTCCTACGACACCCGCACCACCAGCCACGCCCAGCAGCTCGCCGGCATGGAAGCGTGGATGACCAAGGAGGGCCAGTACAGCGACTGGGCCTCCGTCTCCGCGCAGATGCCCGATCCGCTGTTGTGGTCGCGGATGGCTGACCAGCAGCAGCACGCCACCGCAACCGTCACCGAGGGCCACTACCCAGCCGCGTTCAAGCAAGCACTCGCCGACGATCCGGCCGCGATCACCGAGGCGTACATCTACGCCGTGACCGTCACCGGCAAGCAGACCATCGCCTGGTCCAAGGGCGGCGGCGGTGCAGAAGACCGCTCGGTCACCCTCGCCGTCCAGTGCCGGCCCTCCGAAGACTGCTCGCTCGTCGCCATCGCCCCGCGCTTCGCACCCTGACCGAAAGGAGTCCTCATGGGGTTCTGTGATCTCCCCCTCGCGGACAAGGTCTGTGCGGTCGGCGAGGCCATCGACTTCGCCTCCGACCCGGGCAAGGCCATCGGCGACTGGATGGCCAAGAGCGCCGGTGAACTCGCCGCCGCAGCTGCCGACCTGGCGTCCAAGGCAGTCGATGCCACCACCGGCGTCGACCTCAACGCGGGGTGGTTCCGGGACAACTACGAGATGATCCTGCCCATCGGCCTGGTCGTCCTCGTGGCCACGTTCTGCGCGCAGCTGGTCCGGGCGGCAATCCGGCGCGACGGGCAAGCCCTGACACAGGCGTTCACCGGCACCGCATCCGGCGTGATCTTCGCGTTCGCCGCCATCTCCCTGACCACCGTCGCGATCGAAGTGGTCGACGCCCTGTCCGCCGGCCTGTTCAAGGCGGCGAACATGGACATCGCATCCGCGGTCCGCCGCATCGTCAAGGTGGGCCAGATCCCCGCGCTGTCCGGGCTCGGCTGGCTCGTCACCGTCTTCGTCGCACTCGGAGCCGCCATCGGCGCCGTCCTGTACTGGTGCGTGATGATGGTGCGCAAGGTCGGCATCCTCGTCATGGTGACCCTGGCGGTCTTCGCTGGAGCGGGCGGAGGCTGGGAAGTCGCACGCCGCTGGCGCAAGGGCTGGATCGAGGCCACCGCCACCCTCGTCGTCTCCAAGCTGCTGATGACGATCATCTTCGTCCTCGGCATCGCCGCGATGGGCAAGACCGAGGCCAGCGACGGCCTGGCCGCGCTCGCCGACGTTCTCGCGGGCATCGTGATCATGATTCTAGTGTTGCTCTGCCCCTACGCCACGTTCAAGTTCGTGCACTGGGCGGCCGAAGGATCCGACGCAGAAACATTGCACCGTGCCGGCGGCGCCGGGGCGCAGCTCGCCAAGCAGCACGCCGAACGTGCCGGCAGGAAGGCCGCCGCGATGGCAGCCACCGCCTCAACGGGCGGTGCCGCAGCCGGAGCCGGAGCCGCGGCGGCTCCGCAGGGACCCGATGCTATCCCCGGTGGTGGCGGCTTCCCCGGCGACATCGCCGCCAGCCCGACCAGCGGCGGTGACGAAAGTTCGCCAGGCACAGGCCCAGGTATCTCGTCCGGCGGCAACTCCGCCAAGTCCGGCCTGGAGAAGGCCGTCCAGCCGCCGCCGACCAGCGTCACCGACGACACCAGCGGGCAGGTCGGTGGCAGCCCGGGGGCCGGCAGTACCGGCTCGGGCACTGCGGGCGGCCACGCCGGCGGATGGCAGACCACCCCGCCGACCACGGCCCCGCCGCCGCAGGGTGCCCCGCCGCCCCAGGGCTCGCAGACCGCAGGTTCACCAAACCTCGGCACGAGCGGGACGGCTTCCCCGCCGCCTCCCAGCGGCCTCTGATCCACTGCTCGCCGTCTGGGGGCGGGTGGCGCCCAGCTGCCCGCCCCCAGGTTCCCCCGCGCCCCAGGACCCGCCCATTGTCTGATCTCTCCGTTGCCCCGGTCACGGTGAAGTTCCCGCACCGGAGCCGCCGTGGCATCCTCCTCGGCCTCACCCTGCCCCAACTCGTCCTCGTCTCCTGCGCACTGGCGCTGCTGCTGGTAACCGTCTTCACCACCGGACTGCTCGGCGCCATCGCCCTGACCCCTTTGTGGGCGGCGGTCGCCGCCCTGGCCGCCGTACGCCGCCATGGCCGGTCCCTGATCGACTGGGCGCCTATCGTCGCCCGCTACAGCCGGCGCCGCCGAACCGGGCAGACGCACTGGCTTGCCCGGCCCGTCACCCGGCCCCGGCAGGAGGGCCTGCTCCATCTGCCCGGCACCGCCGCCTCCCTGCGCGTCGTCACCCCTGGCGACTCGGGGAACGGCGCCTCGGCCGTCTACGACCCGCACCGGCAAACCCTGACCGCCATCGCCCGCGTCAGCAGCCGCGCCTTCGCCCTCCTCGACCCCGCCACCCAGAACCACAACGTCAACGGATGGGGGCGCGCACTGGCCGGCATCGCCCGCACCGGACACGTCGCCACCGTGCAGGTCCTCGAACGCACCGTCCCGGACTCCGGCGACACCCTGGCCCGGCACTGGGCCCAGCACGGACAGGCCGAGGCCCCGGTCGCGGGACAGATCTACTCCGAACTCGTCGCCTCCGCCGGGCCCGCCGCCGCCCCGCACGAGACCTACCTCGCGATCTCCCTCGACCTCAAGGCCGCCAAGCGCCTCATCGGCCAGGCCGACGGCGGGCTGACCGGCGCGTTCACCGTCATGCAGCAGACCACGGCCAGCGTCGCCCAGGCCGCCCGGAGCGCCGGGCTCATGGTCACTGGGTGGCTGAAGGCCCGCGAGATCGCCGCGGTAATCCGCACCGCTTATGACCCCAAGTCCCTCTCCGCGTTGCAGCAGTGGTCCGAGTCCGGCCGCGCCGAAGCCGCTCCCGCAGCCGCCGGACCCGTCGTCCAGGTCGAGGAGTACGACCGCCTCGCCACCGACACCGCCCGCCACGCCACGTACTGGGTGGAGAACTGGCCCCGCACCGAGATGGGCGCCGGGTTCCTGCACGGGCTGATGTTCACCGCCGGCGTGCGCCGCAGCCTGTCCCTCATCTACGTGCCGCAGGGCCTGGAATCCGCGCTGCGCGACGTCCAGCGCAAGAAGGCCGCGATCATCGCCGACGCCAACGAACGCGCCCGCCGCGGCCAGGTCGACAGCGAGGAAGACTCTGTCGAGTACGCCGACGTCAAACAGCGCGAGCGCCAGCTCATCGCCGGGCACGCCGACGTCGCCCTGACCGGCCTGGTCACCGTCACCGCCGACACCGACGCCCTCCTGGACGCCGCCTGCGCCCAGATCGAAACCGCCGCCGTCACCGCTGGCGTCGATCTGCGCCGACTCAACTACCAGCAGCCGGACGCTTTCACCATCGCCTCCCTCCCTCTCGCCCGCACTGCCCTGTAAGCCTGTCCACCCCGGGACGCACTCTGACAACGACCACCGAACACGAGCGACTGCTCGGCGAACTGCGCGGTCTCCTCGCCTCCTGCCAAGAGTTGGTCAGCCGCCACCGCGCACGCCTCGATCAATACCGTGACAACGACGGTTACGTGAACGAGGAGAAGCAGGCCGACTACGACGAGGCCAGGATCAGCACCGCCCTCGAGGCCAGCGACCACCTCGACACCGTCCTGGAGCGCCTCGTCGGCCTCGTGGGCCCGCCCGCTCCCCGCGCCTTCACCCTCACGTTCGCCGGCCAGTGAGCGGCACGACGGTCAGGCGCCGACCAGCTTCATCGTCAACGCCGTCAACCTCGACGACGCCGCCCGAGTTCTGGCCACGCTCCCCGGCTTCGTCGACTGGTACCTGGCTGACCCCGCCGCCTGCGATCACGGCGCGGACATCGTCTATGTGCCGGAACAGAGCCATCCCGGCCTCCCCGTACCCGGCCGGTACGTCGACTTGCGGCCGGAGCAGGGGGCTTCGGCGGCCCCGGCAGACACCTGGGCGCCCAGCACCCCTTCTCCGGTCAACGCCCCCTCCCTACCTCCGAGCCAGCGCCGCTGAATCGCTGCTCCCAAGGACTTTGTTGAACGCTTCCACCACGACCGGATCCGACGCGCACCCCTACCTGCGCGCCGCCACCGCCGGGCTGCGCCATCACGCCCGCACGACCACCGCACCCGCGGACCGCGTGCACCTCGACGCACTGCACGCCCACCTCACCGCCGCACACCAGCTCCTGAACCAGCTCGCCGACGCCACCCGGCCACCGCACCCGGCCGCCGGCCGCCACCTCGCCACCGCGCACCTGCGGGTGTGGCAGGCGACCACCGCGGTCCACGACGCCTTCCACACCATCCCACCGGCCGACGGCCCCCGCGAGCCCTGCCAGCCCCAACGCCTGCCCGAAGGGCCGCCGGTGCTGACCATCTGCCAGCGGCATCTGGCCTCCGGACACGCCATCCGCCGCAAAACCACCCCCGCCGACCTGCACACCAGCACATGCGCCATCTGACCCCGCGCCGCCGAATCGAGCCCCGCCCATGAGCCACCGGCCCGCCCGTCGCGCCCGCCGCGCGTCAGCCTCTCCCCTGTTCACGCCCCACGGCACCGACCGCGCCAGCCGCAAGGCGGCCCGACGGCAACTCGCCGAGGCCGCCGCCAAGGCCCGTGCCCGAGCCGGTTCCCGCGAGCCCGGCGCCGTGCCCGCCGAGCAGGAGACGCCCGCCCCGCTCTTCCCTTCCAGCGGGCGTCCAGGACCGGCCTCGGCTCGCGGGAACCGGTTGAAGCTGCCCGCTCACCGGATGACCACTGCCATCGCCGCCAGCGCGTATCCGTTCCTCGCCGAAGGCGGTCTCGGTGCCGAGGGCATCTACATCGGCCGCGACGTCCACGCCGAAGCGTCCTTCGTGTTCGACCCGTTCGCGTTGTACGGCCGCATCGAGGGCTTCACCAACCCCAACGTGCTGCTCGCCGGAGTCATCGGCCAGGGCAAGAGCGCACTGGCCAAGAGCTTCGCCCTGCGCAGCGTCGCCTTCGGCTACCGCGTCTATGTCCCGTGCGACCCCAAGGGCGAGTGGACGCCGGTCGCCCAGGCCCTGGGCGGCACGTCCGTCGCCCTGGGCCCCGGGCTGCCCGGGCGCCTCAATCCGCTCGACGCAGCACCCCGCCCCGAGAGCATCCCGGAGGCGGACTGGGCTGGCGAGATCCGCAAGCGTCGCCTGCTGCTGCTCGGCTCGCTCGCCCGCACCGTCCTGGGGCGGGACCTGCTGCCCATGGAGCACACCGTCCTGGACGTCGCTCTCGACGCCGCGGTCACCAGCGCCACCGCGACCGGCCGCACCCCGCTCCTCGGCGACGTCGCCACCGTCCTGAACAACCCCACCGCGCTCGACGAAGCCGCCGGAATCATGTCCGGCCGCCTCGGCGACGCGGCCCGCGACCTCGCCCACGCCATGCGCCGTCTGGTCCATGGCGACCTGGCCGGCATGTTCGACGCCCCCTCCACCGTGCACTTCGATCCCAGCGCCCCCATGCTCACGATCGACCTGTCCCGCCTGGGCGGCTCCGGTGACGACACCGCCCTCGTCCTCGCCATGACCTGCGCCTCCGCCTGGATGGAGTCCGCGCTCACCGACCCCGGCGGCGGCCGGCGGTGGATCGTCTACGACGAGGCATGGCGCCTGATGCGCCACGTCGGCCTGCTCCAGCGCATGCAGGCCCAGTGGAAGCTCTCCCGCGGTCTCGGCATCGCCAACCTCATGGTCATCCACCGACTGTCCGACCTGCTCACCGCCGGAGACGCCGGATCACAAGGACGCGCCCTCGCCGAGGGACTCCTCGCCGACTGCTCCACCCGCATCATCTACCGGCAGGAAACCGACCAGCTCCACGCCGCAGCATCCCTGCTCGGGCTGACCTCCGTCGAGATGGAAGCCATCGCCCACCTCAACCGCGGACGCGGACTGTGGAAAGTCGCCGGCCGATCCTTCATCGTCCAACACCTCCTGCACGCACATGAATTGGCGCTCTTCGACACAGACGCCCGCATGCATTGACGGCCCGCTCCAGCGGGCTACCACCACGATCAATCAGCTAGGAGTACGTCATACAGTTCCATCCGACCATCCTGCTCTTCCCCTCACTCGACGAGGACGATCTCAACGCCCTCGCCAACGACATCAAAGAGCAGGGACTGCTGCATCCGGTCGTGCTGGACCGCAGCGGCCGGGTCATCGACGGACGCAACCGCCTGAAGGCGTGCGAGGTCGCCGGCGTCGAACCCTCCTACACCACGTACGACGGTGACGACCCCGACAGCTATGCCCTGTCGGCCAACGTCCACCGCCGCAATCTGACCAAGGGCCAGATCGCCATGATCACAGCAAAAGCCTGTCTCCTGAGTGAACAGAGCGGGCGTCCACCGAGTGGACACTCTTCCCGTTTCCTGAGTGGACAGTTGGGAATCTCGCGGGGCATCGTCAGCAAGGCGAACGTCGTGCTCCAGCACGCACCTGACCTCGTGGACCCAGTGATCAGCGGCGCCACCGGGCTGAACGAGGCGTACGCGGTCGCCCAAGAGAACAAGGCCAAGGCCAACAGCGCCGAAGTCCAGCTCGCCCGGCTGCGGGAGGAGGATCCCGAGCTCGCCGACCGGGTGGTCGAGGGGGAACTGACCCTGGCCGGCGCGTGGGCGGAGCGCACCGAGCGCGTCGAGGAGGACAAGCGCCAGCGCCGAGTCGCCACCCGCCTGCTTGACGAGTTGGTCCCGCCCCTTGCCCAGGCCCGCGGTACCCGGACCTTCAGCCGCTACGACCCCGCGTACGCCAGCGGCGCTCCCATCACCCGTGAGACCATCGCGCACGCCATGACGGCGCTGGCCGAGATGGACCAGGTCTGGCAGGAGCGTGATCTGCCGTGACGACCACCGCTGCCCTGCGCCTGCAGCACATCGTCGAGCAGAGCGCTGTTGACCTCACCGACGCCACCGGCCGCTTCCATAAGCGCCACCTCACCGATGCGGTGCGCGAGCAGCTCGCCCGCGAGGACCTGGACCCGCACATCAGGGCTGCCGCCCTGGACAAACTGGCCCAGAGCCTCGTCACCGGATTCGGTGAACACCGAAACCCCCGCCGCAGACGAACCGGGCGCCTCTTCCACCCCCAGGACGTCATCAAGCTGGGTAATGGCATCTGGGTGTGGATGGACCGCGCCACCGACTCCGACGTACTGGAGTGGCGCCGACTGTCGAGACGAAACCGAGCGCGCGTCGACCTGGCGGACAACGAGGTCCAGGACTACACGGACGAGGTCCTCGACGCCTTCCGCGCCCACGCCGACGTCGTCTATCTCGGCGACCTGGAGCGCACGGTCTTCGGCTGGAGCGAAGACGACGCCGATCACGACGGCCTCTTTGGATCGTGAGACGAGCGTCAGCCTTCCCTCCAGTGCCGCTAGAAGACGCGCCGCCCCCCTAACCGCTTGGAACACATGCCAGCACCCCGCACTGACCTAGCCGCCTTCGCCGACGCTGTGGCCAGCCGCCTGCCCGGCACCTGGACCAGCGACTACACCCACCACGACTCTCATAACCGGCAGTTCGGCACCGTCGAAACGCTCTGGGACGTGGGACATGTCGACTACATCGTCAGCCAGTACGCCCTCGGCCACCACGCCGTCCTGCACGACCAGGACGGACGACGGCTGTACGTCACCGACCGGCCCTTGTACCGACACCAGTTCGTCGTCGCACCGCTGGAGCCCGATGCGCCGGGCCTCAAGCCCCACCACTTCGTCGGCGTCGAGGAACCGAACGGCATCGCCGTCCCTGATAAGCCTGCGCGTGCAGCCGCCCAGGTGACACGGCGGCTGCTGCCCCGCTACCAGCAAGCTCTGGACGCCGTCCACGGCAACATCCTCGCCCAGCCCGAGCCGCCCCACCGTCCTCCCGCACAGAAGGCCACCCAGGTCCTCACCCTGGTCTCGTACCCCGATGGAGTGGTGGGAGCGCCGTACGCGAGCGTGCCTGAAGAAGCCCGCATGGTGCTGTACGGCTGCCGCTTCCAGTACAAACCGCACGAGGCTGCGTTCGTCCTGCCGGCCGCGTACAGCACTGCCGAACGTGCGCTGTTTGTCCAAGCTGCCGTGAGCCAGCTGACCGCCGCGGGCATCGGCGTCGACTTCCGCCGTGCCGCCACTTCGACCACCACGTCTCCGCGCCCGCCCGTGCCTGCAGCGAGCAACGCCTCGCTCACGGCACGCCACCGGTGATTCGACCGGCCTCCCTGCCGCCGTCCACCGCAGTCCTTCCCCCACGCCCCAGCAAGGAGCGCTCATCCGTACTGCCCACCGCACTCTTCCCCTGGCCGCCGCAGCCCTCACCCTCGCCCTGGTTGGAACCGCCTGCACCCACAGCGACAGCGGCACTGCCGCGCAGAAGCCGACGTCCAGTGTCACCGCCGCGCCGAAGCCGGCCCCGGCACTCACCCCCGCGCAGGCGCGCGAGGCCATCGCCCACTACTCGGAGATCAACAACCGCGCGAACATGAAGCAGGACCGTGCACTTCTCGGCACGGTGGAGGGTGGTCCCCTCTATGCGATGTCGCTGGCGGACTTCAAGCAGGACGAGGCCCTGCCCGAAACGGACCGCGAGCCGTACCGGCCGTGGTCGTACGACCTGGCGGCCACCGACCTGTACATCCCCCGCCTGAAGCACGGGCAGCAGCGGTGGTTCGCCGCAGTCACCCGGGGCGGCAGCCAGCAGGAGCACGCCCGGGTTCTGATCCTGGCCGAGAACACCAAGTCGCAGCGGTGGGAGATGGTTGCCGCCTCGACATCGACGATCCCAAGCAGCTGCCGAAGATCGTGCTCGACAAGGACGGGTACGCCACGGCGGTCGACGCCGCCTCGAAGGCCCTCGCCGCCCCGGTCGGCGTGCTCCGCTCGGCCGTCACCGACAACTTCACCACAGGAGGGGAGGTCACCGGGCAGAAGGTCTTCACCTCCACGGAGTCCTCCCGGCGGCAGATCAAGGTCCACGACGAAACAACCCGGAAGTTCGGCCCGCGGGGAACCACCCGCTTCGCGCCCGCCGACCCGCAGTTCACCGACGCCTATGCGCTGAAGACCAACACGGGCGCGCTCGTGGTCTTCTCCCACACGCACTCCCAGCACGACGCCGTCGCCTCCGCAGGTCTGGTGATCGTGCCGGAGAAGGAGGACCGCGCCTGGCTCGGCACCAGCCCGACCCCCGCCGTGACCTATACCTTCACCTGCTCGGACATCGCCGCAGTACCGAGCATGGCCGAGCGGTCGAGCCTTCTCGGCTATGGCTGCCGTCGCACGGATGCCGAGGCCGCCGGCCCGAGCACCACCATTTGAGAGACCCTCCGCCCCAATGCGAGATCCTGACTTCGAGCTGTACGACAATGTGGGCCGCGATGCCGACCAGATCGCCGCAGCCCGCTATGGCATCGCCACCCGCCACGATCTTGTGCGCTGGGCCAGGCGCGACGCCGAACCCTTCCTTGCCGAGCACCCGCTGCCGGCCGATCCCCTGCCGATCCCCGACCTGACCCCGTACCTCGACGCGCTCGCCGCCGCCGAGACTCCTGCGCAGGCTAGTGCGGTCACCGAGCATCTTCTGGACGCCGCCGAACCGATACTCCGCGCGGTGAGCGACTACCTCGTGGCCGCCGCCCGGTGGCGCAGCCAAAATCGCGGAGCGGAGCTGGGGTCTCCGCCCAAGCTGCTGATGCAAGCGGCGAGCCACTGCCTGTCAGTGCTGGCCATCGCCGACGAAGCTGACATAAAGGCGCTGCGCGCCGAATACGACCCCGCACCGGCGGCGGCGTCGCCGGCGGGCCCAGCACGGGCGTCGTCCGGTCTGCCGCCGGCTCCTCCGCACCTTCCACCCGCCGGTCCCACGCCAGGCCGGTAATCACCCAGCCCCTGGGAGTCCCTCTGTCGACTCGCTGTTTCATCGCCCGCCCCACCGAGACCGGGTACGACGGCATATACGTCCGTCTCGACGGCCAGCCGAGCGAGAAGCTGCCCCTACTCCTGGCCGCCTACCAGTACCGGTTCGACCACGACGTCGACGCCATGACACGGCATCTCGTGGACGGCGTCGCCGTTGCCTGGGACGAGCTGGGCACCGACCTCCTCGAGGGCGCGCCTCCCGAGATCATCACCGCCCTGACCGGCGGTGAGCAGTGGCCCAGCAGCACCCTGGACCACCTGGTCACGCCCGACGGCTCCCCGCCGACCCGCATGTCGGTCACCGAGACGACCGCCGCTGAGCAGGACCTGCAGTGGGGCTACGTCCTTCACCCGGCAGGGATCGAAGTGATCAACGCATTTCAGGCAAAGGCTGGCCCCACGGTCGCCTGGCCAGCCCCGGCGAAGATCACCGCGCCCATCTCTGCCCCCACAGCACGAACACCCCGGAGCGCCCCCGCCCGGTCTACGCCTCCTGGCGCCAGGGCCGCCCGCCGCTAAACCCGTCCCGCCCGCTCGTTCCGGAGATCTTCCTGTCCACGCCCCCGATCACGGTCGTCATCGCCACCCGCCTGCGCGAAGACCGCCTCGACTACCTGACCGCCATGCACGCAAGTCTGACCAGGCAGTCCGTGCCGTGGGAGGCAGTGATCGCCCTCGACGGCGCCGACCCCGCGCGCCTCCCCGCCCCGCTCACCGCTGACCAGCGCGTACGCATCGTTGCGTTGCCGCGGCCGCTCGGCGCCGCGTGCGCCCGCAACCTCGCCCTCACCCAGGTCCGCACCCCCTACGTGAACTGGGCGGACGACGATGACGAATTCACCGACGACGCCATGCGGGTGCGGCTGACCATCCTGGAGTCGACCGGTGTGGGCTGGTGCGCAGGGTGGAGTCAGGACTGGTACCCCGACGGCTCGACCACCCTGTGGCGCTGCCCCACGCCGCCCGGCCGACACGAGCCCGGAGACGTGTGGACGTACTGGCCCTCCCCTCATACCACCATCCCCATCGGTCCGACCACACTCCTGGCCCGGACCGAGCTGGTGCGCGCAGCCCCGATGGGCGGACTGCCCCAGGGCGAGGACTACATGGCGGCCGTCGGCGTCACCAGCCTCGCGTCCGGAATCCTGCTGCCGGTGCCGGTCTACCGCTACCGCAAGCACCCGGGCCAGATGACCGCCCAGCCGGGATACGACCAGCTGGAGACAGCCGCCCGCGAGCACGCCTGGCAATACGGCCGCAGCCTGCGCTCCGCCGTCCGCCCGAGGATGCTCGACCGTGACTGACGCGCAGATCACCCTGGCGTACAGCCGGAATGTCGGCATCGTCGCCATCGCGACGGGCGAACAGTACGAGGTGGCGCAAGACGCGCTGGTAGAAGCAGGTTTCCAGCACGACGACGCCTGGGTGTATCACCTGCCGCCCGGTCAGGCAGATGCCGCCCGCTCAACCCTGGCCGGCCTGATCCAACTAGCTGAAGCGCAGGGGATCGTGGTGACGACCAGCGCCTGGCGGTTCATCGGGGACGCCGCCCGGGACATCGCCGGCCTCCTGCCCGGCCAGTGGAGCACACAGGTTGAGATCTACTCCCATCCCGTGTGGCAGAGAGACCTCGTGCCGTGGCTATGGGACGCCGGCGAACTCGCACACGCCTTGCTCAGCGAACGGATCCCTTACGCCGCCACCCTTATCAACGCTGCCGCGGGCACCAAGTTGCTTCTCGTTGAGCGCCCAGGCCACCAACAGGGCTATCTCATCGGCGCCTTCGCGCCCGAACGATTTGGGGAAGGGCACGGCGACCCACACGCCCCACACAGCATCGACCTGCCGCCCCTTGCCAGCCACGCAGCACGGGCCATCGCCGAAAGATATCTGCCCGCCTACGACTACGCCGTTCACGTCCGCCGGACCTCCACGGTGGCAGACGCCCTCGCCATCATCCGCGACCAGTACGACGACTGGACCACGCGGCGTGTCTACGGCCATGACAGCGCCACAATGCCGCTGGCCCTTGATCCGGTCGGCGCAGCAACGGCCGACTTCCTGGATAGCGCATGGCGTGAGTTCCTGTACGTCCTGGACCATGCTCCAGCCGTGCTCGACCGGTGCCGCCCCGCCGCCACTCCGTGGCCACAGGACGCTCGAGCGCTGGACGATCTGACCACCGCCCTTCTCGACGCCGACAGCCTGCGTACCAGCGAGGTGCCGCTGCCGCGCTCCGGACATCACCAACGAATCTGGCCAGCGATCGAGACCTGGCTCGCCCACGCAGACGTCTTCCTGCGCCAGGCCAGTGCCGCCACCCCTCCCGCACGCTCTGCCCTGCCCATGCCGGCACCGCCACCGGTACTTCCGGCCCCAGGCCCAGCCGCTCACCGCTGAACTGCACCACCCCCACCGTTAGGAGAACCACTCTTTGGATCCTGGCACGCAATTTGCCTTCGGCACCCATCCCCAGCACAGCTTCGTAGCGGCCTTTACGTCCTCCATGCCCGCGCACTTGGCCCACTGGTTCCTCACCCGGGAGCAGTTCGAGCCCGTCGCCGACACGCCGGGCCTGTTCCGGCTCACCGAGCCAGAGCGCGACGGGCCGCGCCGCACCCGACAAGCCATCCAGGACCTGCGCCGCCTCGGCTACGCCGTACAAGCCGACGTCGCCCTGGACCTGACGCCTTCAGCACGTCCGCCGCGTCCCACCTCCTCCAACGGGCTGATGCAACGGCGCAGCCGCGTCGCGCAGGCCGCCGCCAGCCGGTCATCCCAGGGCAGGATAGCGCCCACCACCTCAGCGCCGTCCACGCGGCCGATACCCCCCAAGCCCACCTACGCGCCGACCGTTCGCCTCACCGCCTCCGCGGTCGGGCGGTCCCGGTGAGGCCCGCAACCGAGCCGATCACCATCACCCGCGGACGCGGCGGCGAGGTCGAAGTGGACGGCGTGCTCGATTCCTTCGCTGCAGAGGTCCTGCGCCGCGCCGGGTTCCTGTTCGAGCCCACGCTGCGCGGGCACTGGATCCGGCTCCCGTTCGACCTCGGGCGCGGCTGGGAGACCGAGCACGCGACCTGGGCGGCGGACATGCTCACCGCCGCCCGCTACCCAGTACGTCTCGACCCCGACCTGCGCGCCGACTCCCCCGACAAGACCACGCCGCCCGGAGCGGCACGGCCGTCTGCCATGACCGCGCAGCCCCCTCCCCGGCGCCGCGCAGGCCGCTGACCACCCCAGGAGAAACAATCACCCACACACCGACGGCCGCCGAACTCGCCCGCCTAGCCAGCGACTTCCGCCTGCGCATGGCCGTCATTGACCACGAGAGCGAGACCGCGCTCGACGCCACCCAGGACCGCTACGGATGGGCCATCCACCACCAGGCAGCCGCAGCCGCCATCGCCCGCCGCAACAACGCCGCCGCCGCCGAGGCATACACTACCCACCTCGCCGAGCACGCCAGCCACCTGCTGGACGCGGCCCGCCACAACCTCGACAGGATGCCCCGCGCTGGGAAGTGATCGGGCACTACGACCATGAGTACGCGGCCGGGCAGGCGCTGTCGCGAGCGGTGCCTCCCGGCGTCCTGCGGCCGGACGCCGGGAGGTTCAACCGCCCGGTGCCGGCGCCGGAGACGTCCCTGCAGGAACTGCTCCAGAACGTCGAGGCCCGTGCCGCCGGTGAGGTCTCTGAGGCGCTGCTCACCGCAACGCAACAGGACATGGCGCAGGACCCGTGGTCCGCATACAGGAACTGCTCCGCGTAGCAGCGCAGTTCGCTGGTGCGCTGGAGACCGTGCTGGGCCGGCAGATCGCCGCCCGGCTCGAGGTCCTCGTCCGGCAACTCGACTTCCTCACCGCAGAAGTCCGCCAGGCGGCCGAGGACCCCGGCGCCACCGTCGCCGTCCTGCCACCGCACCGCACGCCCGCTCCTCCGCGGATCCGCCCGCGCCCCGTGCTGGACACCAAGCCCCCGGCGGCCCCGCGCCCCACGCCGCCACGGCAGTGCGCCGCCCCTAATCCCCGCTGACTTCAAGGAGATTCATCTTTGGCTGTTCGTACACAGTGGAATGTCCTCCACTCCTGTGGCCACGAGATCACCCATGACCTGTCCGACCGCGCCGCAGACAAGCGGGCCGGGTTCGCACGCTGGCTCGCCACCAAGGACTGCACCGACTGCTGGAAGGCCACCCGCGACGCCGACTCCGAGTCCAAGGAGCAGTGGCTCGCCGCCAAGCGCGCCGAGGAGCAGCAAGCAGCCGCCGAGTGGGCCGCCCAGTTCGACATGCCGCCGTTGGAGGGCCCAGAGCGGGCCCTGGACTGGGGTGGGCGCTCACGCCACCAGCTGATGACGGCCGCGCACACCTCGCTCGTCGTCGAAGGCACCTGGCACGAGGCGGACTGGGCCCAGCTGGAGGAGAAGGCCCGCACCATCACCCGGGCCGGATGGTGGATCGATCAGCGGGACGCAAAGGGCGCTGACCTGCTCGAACTCCTCGACGCCGCCACCGAGGCGGACCGCGGGACGGAGAACCCCTTCCGCTGAGACCGGCGGAATATAGGCGACGATCGCCGGTTAGCCAAACCGGCGATCGGCCGGACCATTGTTCCTCCCACCGCCACCCCGCCCTGCGTGGAAGGAACCCCATGCTCCCGCCGTCCTGGACTCCTGCGAACACCCCGGCCCTCAAGCCGATACCCGACCCGCTCACACCCGAGCGGGACATCACCCACCAGCACTTCCAGCCCGGCGACCAGGTCGTCGTCCTGAAAGGTGTGGTCGGCGGCGACCTGTGGGGCGACGCCATGCAGGTGGTGACCCCCTCCTGGCACACCCCGACCGACGAGGACGGCTGGCGCCTGCGGGACCCGGACGGCGGCCAGCAGACCTACATCACCGCCCACCCCCGCTACCTGGTCCACCTCTCCCGCCGCTGCCCGGACTGCATCATCTACATGCGGGCGCTGAGCGACTACCTGCTGCCGAAGTTCCCCGCCACGGAAGAGGTGACCGACTGCGGCTGGTACACCACCAGCGCCTTGAACCAGCTCGTGCACATCTGCGACGCCCGGAGCGACCGGTGATCCCCCGCGTCAGCGAGCGCACCCACACCCCGCACGGCCCGCTCGGCGAGGCACTGGGACGCCCGGTGACACCAGAGGAAGGGCTGACCGAGCACAAGGTCATCGCCCACTGGCCGGGGCTGGACGCCTACACCCTGGACGGCGAGCAGGCGGAGTGGACGCCGTTGCAGTGGGCCGAGCACCTCGAAGATCCCCTCCTGGCGCACCCCTTCACGGCCGGCCCCGGCGGGGACCGGCGGGCCGTCTTCCACCTCGACGCGCGGCTCCACCCCGACGACCGTGACCTGTCGGTTGCGGAGTGGGCCGAGGTTGCCCACCGCCTCGCCCGCGCCGCCGGCGTCGAGACCCCTGGCGACGAGGACGGCTGCTCCTGGATCGCCGTCCAGGGGCAGCCAGGACGACTCGACCTGATCGCCAATCTCATCCGGCTCGATGGCACTTGGCAGCAGCAGCCTTCCAACCCCCTGCGGCGCATCTCCGACGAGGCCCGCCGCATCGAGCAGGATCTGCGCCTCATCCCCGTGTCCGCCGGTCCCAGGCAGTCGGCCGTTGCCCAGCCGGTGCCGGCGGCGTCCACGCAGCTTGCGGCAGTTCTGGCGCAGCTCGCCAACGAGCACAGCGGCCCGCTGGCAGCGGCGCGCGGGCTCGTCGAGCACGCCGCACACAGGATCGACCGCCGTCCGGGCTCCGCCAGTCCCTCCGCGGCTCGTGGTCTGGAGCTGATCGCCCTCCGCCTGCATGGCATCCAGCACGACCTCACCGCAGCGGCAACCGACCTGAACGCTGGCCTCAGACCTCCGGTTGTCGCAGCATCGGCCGCCGCTCGGCACACCACACGACGAACACTGTAGGGCCAGGGATACTACCTAGCCTGCGACGAGGACTTCGACACCGAATACCGCCCGGTCCGCGACCTGCCGCTGGGGTCTCGGTCACCCACCTCGCCGCGCGCATCCGTCAGGCCACCACCACTGAAGAGGTGGCCACCACCCTCACCGATCCGACGGTCTCCCACGACGGTGTGCTCGCCGCCAGCAGGGAAGTGCTCGTCGCGACCGCCGACTTCCACCTCGGCCTCGGCGATGCGGCCAGCCCCGCACGCCGTCTGCGCTACGCCGCCGACGAGCGCCTCCGCCTCATCGGGAGCAATCTCGCCCGCGCCCCGAGACCCGCTCACCGAACCGCAACTGACCCACCGCCTGAGCGCACGGCACCGATACCGTCCCGCGGCCGTTGCCGGGCAGCGCCACTGACCCCCTGTTCCCGCCCAAGGAAACCATGCACCACCACGTTGACAGAGAGCGCCTCGCCTCCTTCGCCGACGTCCTCGCCGGCGAACTGCCCGACACCTGGGCCAGCGACTACCACTCACCCAAGCACAAGGACGACCTCGCCGAACTCACTGAAAGAATCTGGGACCTGGACCTCGTCGCCGAGTCCCTCGCCCAGCACCCACTGCGGCACGCGGCCGTGCTGACCCGACAGGACGGCGCCCAGCTCGCCATTCTGGACCGATACGACGAACGGGACGGATTCCTCATCGCCGCCGTCGCCCCTCGAAGCCTGCCCGACGAGGCGTACAGCGGCGTACCGGAACCGAACGGCATTGCCCTGAGCGACGACCCCTTCCTCAGCGCCGAGCTGGTCGCCGGCGACCTGCTGGCACGCTACGACGCAGCGCTCGCGCAGGCCCGCTACAACGCAGCCGCAACCGTCCATCCCTCCCAGCCGGACCGGATCGTCCTGACCTGGCAGTCCGACGGCAGTCTCGCCGCCATTCAGGTCAGCGACACGGCCTCGGGCGTGCTGACCCGCAACGGCTTCGTCCACGACGAACAGACCGGCATCTACCGCCTGATGGGCAACGACACCTTCGAGCAGGCCCGCGCCGTGCGCGAAGCGGGCCGACAGCTCAGCGCCCAGGGCATCGACGTCGCGCTCCAGCACCCCTCGGGCCGGATCGCGCCCACCGCCGCCCCGCCGACGGCGCCGCCAGCCCCGGCCACAGTCCGGAGCACAACCGCCAGGGGCCGGTGAGACAGACCACCGGGCCGTGAGCGCTTAAGGGGACTGAGTCAGCGCTGCTCAGCGGAAGATAGATCGCGTTCCGCGGCTGCCACGGACGTGTCAAGAAGTGCTCGCACCTGGCGGATGGTGTCCTCCAGCGTGCTGTGCACCGTCAGACCCGGCCGCGCGAGGCTCAGCTGGACCAGAACATTGTTGCGGCGGACATACGCTGGGTCGGCGCCGACAGCGAGCGGCGTCGGGCCGGCAGCCATCATGCCCAGTTCGTACAGGGCGATCGGCTGATGCGATTCCGATGCGGGGAACCAGAACAGCACCAGGGATGCGCCGTGCAACTGGCGGTGTTCCCACCGCACCTGCTGTGCCTCCGCGTCCGGATTCTCTGTCGGGAAGCTGGACCTGCGCGGGTTCAAAACGGCCACGTCCAGGTCGGTGAAGCCAAGTGCCGCCTCACGCTGCCAGTTCGCGCATTGGCCGATGCCGCCCGCCAAGAACACCGAGGGGAGCCCATCCGGGGCGTACTCGTCCGGGGCCTCGATGTACCTCACCTGGCCGCCAGCACAGCGTGACCCGGACAGAACGCGGCAGGAAAGGCACCAAGCGTCCCGTAGGTCCAGCCTTCCGGCAGCTGCGCGGTGCCGTCCGCCGCTACGACGAGCAGGACCGAGTCGCGGGCCATGCAGGCGTCCTCGGTGCCGTGCCTATATGCACAGCGCACCGCCAGCGTCACGTCCCCCGGCCGGTCCGCCTGCGACTGCCGTCGTTTGGACCGCAGTCTCCTCATTCCTCAACTCTATGGAACGGCACGCCGACGAGTCGATGCCCCCGGCACCCGGGGGACCGTTCGAACCCTCTTTGTCTTCTGGAGTTTCCGTAGTACCCCGCAGACCTCCGCCCGTCTCCGCCCACCGCAAGCCGCGCCTGGCCGTCGTTCTCTTCCGCCACTACCTGCGCGCCTTCGTTGTCACTGGCCCGGCTCACGCCGTCGATTCGGTGCGCAGTCGCCCCGAGGCCGCGCTCGACAAGTCCCGGCGCCGCGCCCATCACCTCTGACCAACCACCAGGAGGACCATGCCCCTTCCCCCTCCGTACGCAGTGCGGCTCGCCGACGAGATCGCCCGTCAGCTCCAGGTGCTCAGCCACCACCTGGCTCAGCTTCCCACCGGTCAGGCAACGCAAGTCCTCGGTCGCATCCTGGACTCCGAGGACGGGCTCCTGGGCCGCGTCACCGCTCTTGTGATCACCGGCTCGCACTTCGCCAAGGACCAGGCCGAGCACGGCGCCCTGCCCGCCGAGGTGTGGCTCGCCCTCGGCCGGGCCGCCAACCAGCTGGACGACATCGGTCTGGACCTCGACGAGCACGCGGACACCATCAGAGCGCTCGGCACACAGCCGACCACCGGTGCGGCGGCGCAGCCGGCCGCCTCCGCGCTGGTGGTACGGCGGCGCCGATGAAGAAGAAGCAGTGGACCGGCTGGGGGCCAGGCGAGCAGGCCCAGCAGCACTACCTGGTCGAGCCGCGAGCCCTCGCCGGCGGTGGCGACGTGCGTCACGTATCCGAGTTCCTGCGGGCGTCAGGGTGGAAGGACAAGTCCAAGTCCGGCGGCCCGCTGTCCATGGAGAGCCCCGGCCGCAAAATACGGCTCGCCTACGACCCCTACACCCTGCCGGGTGGCTGGACGATCCACGGTCAGGCGAGCGGGCACCAGGACGAATGGTGGGTGACCCTGGGCCGGCAGACGCCGGTGGAGATCGTCGCCGGGCTGACCGACGCCCTCACCCGCCCTCGCTCCGCACACGCCCCGAACTTGTGGGCCCCCTTGTGGGAGCAGCGGTGGACCAGACCGCCCAATGACGAGCACGTCACCGCCGTCAGCACCGACGGATCGGCGTGGATGCAATTCCGCCAGGATCCCGACGGCCGCGCGATGTGGTGGTCCGGCGCCCAGGACGAGCAGGGCCACGGCTGGACCGCCTCCTTCACCGCCACCACCCCTATGCACCTCGTCGAGAGCTTTTCTGCCGCGCTCGCCAGTCCCGAGCCCGTGATGCGTCCGCGCGGACGCGTGCCATACAGCGCGCAGATCCGGACCACCTCCGTGTCCGTCCTTCCCTCCCAGCTCAGCGCCTGGCAGCAGGCCCGCATCACCACTGCCCGCGCCGCCACCTGGGCCCGCAACTCTGTACGCAGTGCCCGGCCTCAAACCACTGCCCGTCCTCGTACCACCGCCGGCAGCGCCCGTTCGCGCCGCTGACCGACACCAACGCCCCCTAGGAGACCTGTGACTGTGCTGACCGCGGACGACGTCCGCACCGCCACCGACACCTTGTCCCGGCTCACCGACTACCTGCGCGACACTCCGGATCCCGGCCAGGCGCTCGCCCTGATGGAGCCCCTGCTCGACGAGTACACGGGCCTGCCCATCCAGCTCGGCGACACCCTGCGCGCCTTCGCCCGCGCCATCCTCGACCACCCGGACACCCCCCACAGCACGGCCCTGCACACCCGGATAGCGGACCTGCGCACCGCCGCGTGGCAGCAGACCGATCAGTACGACCTGCACTACACCCTCGACGAACTGAAGGCGCTCCTTGCCAAGGCTCCCGAGCCGGAGAGCTGCTCGTGCCGGTGAGCGAACGGCAGCTCGCCGCCTTCGCCGACACGCACGCCTGGCGGATCCCGTTCGACACGACCCCGCGCCACCTCGCCGGCCCCGGTGACGCCCGCCACGTCACCCATGGCCTGGCCGCCGCTGGCTGGACTCGCACCTCCGATCCGCTGAGCCCCGAGATCGTCCTGCGCAGCCCCGATCACCGGTACACCCTCCAGTTCGACCCGCAGTCCGCCACCTCCGCGTGGTGGCGGCTGCGGGCCGAGCCCACCGACACCGAGCCGGGCTGGTACGCCGAGTTCGGCGAACTGGTGCCCGCCGAACTCATCGGTCACCTGACCGACGCCCTGCTCGCCTCCCCGCCGACCGAGCAGCCGGACATCCTCCAGGCGCTGCACGCGGCGAACTGGGAGACCGACGAGCAGGGCACAGCCCACTCCCCCGACGGCATGTGCCGCCTCGAGCTGCGGCACCTCGGCGGCCATGAGGCCCCCTCGTGGTGCATCGAGACCCGCGAGCGCGGACACGGAGGCTACGACGGGCCGCTGATCTGGCGCGCCTATCTTCACAGCCGCACTCCGACCCGTCTGGTCAACGGCTTCGTCACCGCGCTCGCCGACAGTGCCCCGCTCCAACGCGGGATGCACGACCGCATCGCCCACTACAGCGTCGTGCAGCAGCCCAGCCCGCTCACACCACAGCAGGTCGTCGAGGCCCACGCCGCCCGGCTCCGCGCGATCCGCACCCAGGGCCGCGCCGCCCGCCGGCACCAACGGCTCGCCACCACCGCCGCGGCGACCGCCGCGAGCGCCCACCATCCGGCCCCGCGCCGCTGAACCGAGAGGACCCCTACCCATCGCTTTCGCCCCGCTCGCACACCGCGAGTCCCTGCAACACCTCGACGACTACATCCGCGACAGCAAGAAGATCCTCGACGCCTGGGACGCGTACTCCGACGAGCACACCGACCTCGACGGCTGGCCGTACGACGACGACACCTACGGACGGCGTCAGAACCGGCGCGACGCCGACACCGCCGCCGCGTTCGACACCGTCCGCGTCGGCGCACATCACCTCCTGGCCACCGCCGACATCCAGCTGGGCGCCCTGCCACCGCCCTCGGTGCAGACCCGCTGGGCGTACCAGCTCGGCGTCCTACGAGCCGCCCTCGAAAGGCTCGACGCCCTGCACGAGGAGTGGCTGCACACGCGCGACAGTCTCCCGGCCGACGCCCATCCCGGAACCCCCGCGTACGACGACGCCCTCGCCGAGCACCATGCCGAGTGCTGGAGCCACCTCGACGACTGGGCCATCCACGGCCATGTCTTGCACGAGATCAACGCCGCTGCCCAGCACGCCCCTTCACCCCTCGCACCGCGCCCGACCACGCGCGCAGCCCGCGCGGCAGGGCGGACCCACGCGGTGCGGAGGTGACCATGCCCAGTCCCGAGACCGTGGAGGTCGACTTCATCGCGCCGCGGCACCTGGCCGGGGGCGGTGATCCCGCCTGGATCACCGCGCCCCTGCACCGCGCCTGCGGCTGGAGCCACGGCAACGCCCCCCTCATGCCCCGCGTGATCCTCTCCAGCCCCGACCAGAAGGCGCTCCTGCGGCTGGAACCCGACCCCGACGGCCAGTGGTGGACGCTTCAGCACGCCCCCGAGCCGGACCGTCCCGCTTGGTACGCGAGCTTCGGCGCCCGCACCCCGGTGGAGATCATCGCGGGCTTCATCGACGCGCTGACCGATCCCACCGCCGCTCCGGCAGACCCTCAAGACGCCGTGCAACCGCTGATGAACGCGGGGTGGTCGCCGTCCTACCGCCACCACCGGTTCGCCTCCCCTGACAACACAGTGCGCGTCGACATCCACGAGACGACAGGCACCTGGTGGATCGGCACGCTTCTTGACCACGCCCGGCCTCCGGTATGGCAGGCCCGCTTCGGCGAGCACACGCCGCCTCATCTGATCGCCGCGTTCACCACGGCGCTCGCCGACCCCCGGCCGGTACTGCGTACCGGCACCTCACTCAGTCTGCCGACCCGCAGCCCGCATCTCGTCACTCAAACGCGCCAGGAAGTACGCGCGGTCCAGGTCGCCTCCGCCTTGGAGGACCGCATCCGCACGCTCGCCGCCCGTCACACCGCCGCGACGGCAGCCCCCAGCGTCCCGCGACGGCCGCCCACCAGCCCCAGCCACACCCGCTGAACCCCTCCGCCCCCGCACCGAACCACGCAGCCCATTGCCTCCTTCCTCCAGCAACTCCACCGACGGCTACGACATCGCCTTCCGCCTCCTCCTGGGAGTCTTCGCCGTCGCCGTTCCCCTGTCCCACCTGGCGTGGCTGTGCGGCAACATCACCGCCTACCTCACCAGCGGCGCCTGGGCGCCGTACCAGCCGACCGCCGCCCTGCTTCACCCCGACCAGCTCTGGCCCGAGGCCGGCGAAACGTCCCTGCTCATCGGCACCCGGATCGCCCCGATCGCCGCCGCGCTCGCGCTGGGCGCCGTGGTCGGCGTCCTGTGGTCACGCCACAAGAGCAGAAGCGGCGGCCGCAAGAAGAAGGTCACCGGGATGGCCAAGCCGAAGGACATCGAGCCGCTGATGGGCAAGGCCATCACCGCCAAGGCCCGTAGCCTGCGCCCCAGTTTGAAGAACGCCAAGCACATCGACGCCCATGACACCGGCGTCCTCCTCGGCAACCTCCAGGGCACGAAGCACGAGGTGCGGATGGGGTACGAGGATGTGGCCGTCGCCATCATGGCCCCGCGGTCCGGCAAGACGACTTCTCTCGCCATCCCCTCGATCCTCAACGCTCCCGGCCCGGTCCTGCTGACTTCCAACAAGGCGGCCGGCGACGCTTACACCGCCACTCTGGAGGCCCGCGCGAAGGTGGGCCGGACCTGGTCGATGGATCCGCAGCAGATCGCACACGCCGCCCGCGAGATGTGGTGGAACCCCCTTGCTGACGCCAAGTCCCTTGAGGGCGCGGGCCGGTTGGCTGGTCACTTCCTCGCCGCGTCCGTGGACGCCTCGCAGCAGGGTGACTTCTGGTCCAAGGCCGGCAGCAACATCTTGTCCCAGCTGTTCCTGGCCGCCGCGCTCGACGAGCGGCCCATCACCGACGTCATGCAGTGGCTGGCCTTCCCTGCCGACCGCACACCTCTGGACATCCTCCGCGACCACAACTTCACCGCAGTCGCGGCCCAGCTCAAGGGCACCGTCGAAGGCCCGCCCGAAACCCGCGACGGCATCTACGAAACCGCCCGCCAGTACGCCGCCGCCCTACTCAATTCCGAGATCGCCGCCTGGGTGACCCCGCAGAAGGACGTCCCCGAGTTCCGGCCGGCCGAGTTCGTCACCTCCACCGACACGCTCTACCTGCTCTCCAAGGACGGCGGCGGCGGAGCGAGCGCCCTGATCGCGGCGTGTGCGGACTCGGTGATGCGCGCCGCGACAGCCCAGGCCGAGCGCGCCGGCGGACGTCTGGATCCGCCAATGCTGGCGATCCTCGACGAGGCCGCCAACGTCTGCAAGATCAGCGACCTGCCGGACTTGTATTCCCACCTCGGCAGTCGCGGCATCATCCCGATCACGATCCTTCAGTCCTACCGCCAGGGCCAGAAAGTGTGGGGGGACGCAGGCATGGACGCCATGTGGTCCGCCTCCACGGTGAAGGTCATCGGTTCGGGCATCGACGACCCGGACTTCGCCGACAAGCTCTCCCGGCTGATCGGCGACCACGACGTGGAGACCACCTCCACCTCCACCTCCGAGTCCGGCAAATCGACCTCCGTGTCGATGCGGCAGGAGCGGATCCTGCCGGCCGACGCGATCCGCGCCCTGCCCAAGGGCACCGCACTGTGTTTCGCCACCGGCATGCGCGTCGCCATGCTCGACCTGCGCCCCTGGTACCTCGAACCGGGCGCAGACGAACTGGCCGATGGCTCCGACCGCGCGTCGCAGGCCATCACCGCCCGCGCCGTCGCCAAGCAGGCACCTCAGCAGGCCGACTACGGCACCGCCGCCTGACCTGTCCCGACCCGGCCATGCGAAGTGGTCGGTGATGTCACTCGTGTCCACCTTGGCATTGCGAGCCCGGAGGCGAACCGGAAAGTCTCCAGCGCCCTGCCAACGGACGGACCGTGTCTCCACCCTCCGCGGCCCACCAGATCACCCGCACTAAGCCGGCCCAGGCAAGCCCACTCCCACTCAAGAGCTGCCCGATGACGACACCGTCCGACGACGCCCTCCTGTTCGACGTCCATGCCCCCGCGCCGGCCACCCCCGTGGAACGGCTCCTGGGGCTCGCCGACCTCTACACCCAGCACAACGACCGGATCGATCTGCTGTTCGGCGGCCGTGCCGATCTCGTCCCAAACGCCTACGCGGCCTCTTCCCTCCGTCTGGAACGCGAGGCACTTACCTCCATCAAGGCGGTCCGGCAGCAGCCCCTGCCTGCCATCGAGCCCGTGTCCAGCGCCATCGTCCGACTGAAGCAGATCGCCTACCTGACCGGCGGGGCCACGCGCTACCTCATTGCCGCCCGGCAAGCCGTACCCGAAGACGACGTGGAGCATGCGCGCCCCGATCGCCGCCACGGGTTCGGGCAGTACATATGGCTGGCCCGTGAACTCACCGCCCTCGCGCCCCAGGCCATAGTCGAGTCCGCCACCCACATCGCCGCCAGGCTGCCCGACAGGGCGCGCAGCAAGACCACCCTCCCCGGCCTTGACGCGTCCAAGCGTGAGGTCTTGCTCGAAGTCGCTCGTGGCCACGTCATCGTCAGCCAGCAGTACTCGGAGCGCGACTACGGCCGCACCGTGACGGTGGACGTGGAAGTGCTGCGCTGCTTGGAAGACCAGGGCCTGGTGACCCGCGAGCCCGGGTCCGCGCCCCCGTTCTTCCCCGGCGGACCGTCACTCGACCGCGTACGTCTGACCGCCCTTGGAATCTCCGTCCTCAGCACGGTCCTCGACTCCCCCCGGCACGTCAGCATGCCCGCGGTCGGCCCCGTCCCCGCCCCGGCGGAAGCCAACACCACCCACGCACGCCGCTGACCGCAGCCGTCCGTTCCCCGGAGCGTGCCTGCCGCCTCCTCCGTTCATTCAAGGAAGTTCCGGTTCCCGCCTCGCCCACGCTTATCTGTATCTCGCTCGGTGCCGGCATTCAGTCCAGCGCCATGCTCGCCCTCTCCGCCAACGGCGTTCTTCCGAAGGCTGATTACGCCATCTTCGCGGACACGGGGTGGGAACCCAGGGCCGTGTATGACCACCTCGACCGGCTGGAAAGGGAAGTAGCCGCTCCTGCAGGCATACCGATCTTGCGTGTCTCCTCCGGCAACATCCGCAACGACGCCCTCGATCCGGAGCACCGCTTCGCCTCCATGCCCCTGTACATCCTCAACAGGGATGGCCGACCTGGGATGACCCGGCGCCAGTGCACCGGCGAATACAAGATTAAACCGATTAAACGACAAGTTCGGGAGCTCCTCGGCTACCCCTACCCGCAGCGCATCCCCAAGGACGTCTTCGTCGAGCAGTGGGTCGGCATATCCACGGACGAGTTCCACCGCGCCAAGGACGCCGATGTCCGCTACATGCACAACCGGCATCCGCTCATCGACATGGGCTGGTCGCGCACCGACTGCATCCGTTACTTGGCCACACTCGGACTCGGCGACACTCCGAAATCCAGCTGCCTCGGGTGCCCCTTCCACGGAAACGCCCAGTGGCGACACATCAGGGACACAAGCCCGGACGAATGGCAGGACGTCGTCGCCTTCGACGCCGCCATCCGCAAGGGCAACGCCCGCGCGAACGCCAGCGGCAACGAGCTGCTCGGACAGGCGTTCCTGCACCGCTCCCGAGTCCCCCTCGCCCAGGCCCCCATCGATCACGTCACCGCAGCCGAATGGGCTGCACGGCAGGCCCAACTCGCCGACGGCCAGGCCGACCTGGAAGAGCTGGAGCGGGGCGTGGTCGACGGGTGCTCGCCCTGGGCATGCCGAGGTACTGCGGACGCAGAGCCGAGGCAGGACCACTTCGGGCTGGCCACTTGATCCTTGATCTGTTCGCGGGGCCCGGTGGTTGGAGCCATGCCCTGTCGGCGCTCGGGGTACGCGACGTCGGCCTGGAGTGGGACGAGTGGGCCTGCAAAACGCGAGGGGCAGCAGGTCAGTTGACGCTGCGTACGGACGTGGCTCTCTATCCGGTGCGGCCGTTCATCGGGCGGACCCAGGGGCTGATCGCCAGTCCGCCGTGCCAGGCGTGGTCAATGGCCGGCAAACGGCTCGGGTTGGTTGACCAGCCGCTCGTCCACCAGGCCGTAGCCGACCTCGCCGCCGGTCGCGACACCCGCGAGCGGCTGCTCGCCGCCTGCCGGGACGAACGGTCCCTGCTGGCCGCCGAGCCCATGCGCTACCTGCACGCGCTGAACGCGGCGAGCGAGCCGGAGTGGGTCGCGATGGAGGAGGTCCCCGACGTCCTGCCGCTGTGGCGCCAGTACGCGGCCGTACTACGCGGCTGGGGCTTCTCCGTGTGGACCGGCATCCTGAACGCTGCCGATTACGGCGTACCGCAGACACGGCGACGAGCGATCCTGCTCGCTTCCCGAGTCCGCACCGCAGAGCCACCACCGCCGACCCACTCCCAAGTCGCCGAGCTAGAAACCTTGTTCGGGCCCGGTCGCGTTCGCTGGGTGAGCATGGCCGAGGCGCTCGGCTGGGGAGCCACCGACCGTCCAGTGCCCACTGTCTGCGCCGGCGGCGGCCCGGGAGGCGGCCCCGAGCCGTTCCCGTCAGGCTCCCGCAAGACCCTCTCCGACGCCCGCGCCCGCGGCACCTGGAGACACCGGGCGGCCAAGGCAGTCGTGCTGCCATCCCTCCGAGAGGGAGCCGGGTGGGCTGCCCGGCACGACACCCGGAACAATCGGCCCGCCGATTCCCCGGCGCCCACGTTCGCCGCGGACGCGCATCGCTGGTCCTGGGCCCTGCGGAGCAACAACCAGGCCAACGCCACCGTCCGGTCCATCGAGGAGCCGGCCGGGACGCTGTTCTTCGGGCACCGCGCGAACGAGTGCACTTGGGTCGCCGAACCCATCACCCCGCAGCAAGCGGATGAACCCGAGGCCACCCCGGAGCCGATACGGATCACCGCCCGCGAGGCCGGCATCCTCCAGACCTTCCCCGCCGACTATCCCTGGGCCGGGAACAAGGGCCAGGTCTTCAGCCAGATCGGCAACGCGGTCCCGCCGCGCCTGGCCGCCCACATCCTCGCCCCGCACATCGGCGTCCCGTTCAACCCCGACGACTTCACCCTGGCCGCTTGATGCCCCACACCCCCAACGGCGAAGACGAGGCACCGTACGAACCGGCGGAACGCCCGCCGGTGCACTGTGCCGAACAGGCCCTCCTCGGAGCCCTCCTGCTCGACCCCACCCTCCTCGAGGGCCTGGCCGAACTCGAGCCGGCGTCCTTCGGTAACCCCTTCCACGCCGCCCTCTTCGCCGCGATGCGCACCGTTCCCGCCCCAGAGGAACAAGCACACCGGACCGGACTGGATTGGATGAACGCCGTCCTGGGTCAGGCCCAAACGGAGACTGCGGGCTTGGCTCCTTCCTTCCTGCACACCCTGATCTCCGCCTGCCCCCGGCCGAGCCACGCGCCCGCGTACGCGGCGATGATCCGATCCGACCACGCCCGGCGTACCGTTCGCCTCCACGCCGAGAGGCTCGCCCAGGCCGCCGCGGACAGCACGGTACCGGACCGCTCCGGCCACACCCTCGACGCAGCCGACGCACTCGCGCGACACCTGGACGAACTCGCCATCCGTTTCCCCTCCCACTCCAGCCCCATGCCGCGCACACCCCCGCCCTCGTCGGCGCCGCAGCTGGCGGACACGGAAGAGGCTCTGGAGGCAGAGCAGTGGCTGCTCGCGAGTGCCGTTGCCTCGCCCGCGCATGTGAAGGAGATGCGCTGGCTCAGTGCCAACGACTTCCTCCATCCCGTCCATGCCGGGCTGTGGCAATGCGTGACCGCGCTGGCCCACCGTGAGGCTCCCGTGGATCCGGTCACCGTGCTGTGGGAGGCGCAGCACCGCGGCGTTCTTGCCGCCGGCATCACCTCGGGCGAGACGGTCGCCCTGCTGTCGATACCCGTCGGCTCCCCGGAGTACTGGGGCGAGCGGCTCGTCGAACGCACCCTGCTCACCCGAGCCCGCCAGGTAGCCGACCGGGTCACCGCCTACGCCGACGACCCGGCCAACAGCGTGCATCAGCTGGTCACCGGCAGTCGCCGGGCGCTCGCCGACCTGCACGCCGTCCGCAACCGCTGGCAGCGGGCAACCCGCCCACCCGCGGCCCCAACCTCGCAAGCCGAAACCACAGCCGCCTCACGTGCCGGCCCCCGCAGACCTCGCGCCATCACAACCACCGCCGCCCGAGCCGTCCCTACCCGGCCCACGCCTGGCAGGGTCCCGTAGCCGAAAGTCCCTGATGCCCCACGCCCCCGCCGACGCTCACGTCCGTTTCACCCTCCACCCGGCCCACCACCCCGGCGTGATCGCCACCACCAGCGGCCCGACAGCCGACGCCGCGCGCTCCCACCTCCACGGCTTCGGCTGGCGCAGCACCAGCCCGAGCACCATGGTGCTGGCCCGCATCGACCGGGAAGAGCCCTACTACGCCGCCAAGGCGGCCGAACAGCTTCAGCGCTACGGGTTCACCGTCGACATCACCCCCTCCCTCCAGGAAGAGATCGACGCCGAGTGGACCTGGGGGAACTACCCGTTTCCCTGGTGCACCAGGGAGGAGATCCGCGAGGTGAGCGCCGAGGCCCAGCGCCTCCACGACGACATCGCCGAAGGCCGTCTGATCATCCATCTGCACGCCCGCGACGGCCACAACACCGTGGCCGTCGGCAGCTACACCACCGGGGCGCGCCGCCACGTCCACCTCCACGGTGAGAACCACCTCCGGCAGATCTCAGCCTCGTTCGACAACGAGTCCGACGCCATCGCCGAGTTCCAGCGGCTCTACTCGGTCGCCGTCCGCCCTGGCCCCGCTTCCCTCACATACCTCGAGAAGACCGTCCGCAAGGTGCTGAACGGGCAGACGACAGGGAATCACTCCGCCAAGAGCACCGCCACGACATCGGCAGCGCCGCCCGTCGCCGCTCTCGGAGAGCACAAAGAGTTTCTGACCTCCTTCCTCGATGACAACCCCCAGTGGGAGAAGTACAGGACCTGGAGCGACGAGACGACCATCGTCTCCCACGAAAGCCTCACCCTGCGGGCCGAGTTCGACCACGAAGCACGCCACCGCACCGACACCGCCTGGACGATCGCCGAGTACGGTGGCCCTGTCGGCGAACGCCTCTGGCACGCCACCATCACCACCGGCACACCCGTCACCTTGATCCACACGACCCTGCAGCACCTCGACGCCCCGCCCCTCACAGCCGCCGGGGAAGCGCACGATGTGCTCCGAAACGCCGGATGGCACCCGGCCACCCACCCCACCCGCACCACCTGGACGGCCGCGGCTGGCGCGATCACCTTCGAGCACACCCCCCACTCCACGACCGACCGCTGGACCCTTTACGGCGGGGACAACCTCGACCGCGCGGCGTGGACGATCCGCCTGTCCGCCGGCGTGGGCCAAGACCTTCTCGCTGAGCTCGCCTCCGCCGCTGCAACCCTCGTCGCCGCACCCACCCCCACGCCCACAGCACGGCTGGCACCCGCGCCTCGGCTTCCGCTCGCCGTACCTCGACCACGGGCGGCGCACCGGTGACGGGCTCATCACAGCCGCTCGTCACGCGCGTGCGCCACGAAGGCGATAAGCCGCTGACCTACAGCGATACCCTCCAGGGGAGCCGGACCCGGCCCACCCGCTAGCTTTCGCCAGGCTGGGAAGAGAACGTCTCCACCGACGCGGTGTTCTCCAGGACCGACGTTCACTACGACGAGACAGCGCTGCCCTATCCGGTCACTCCGTACGGGGGCGTGCAGGCGGCCGGTGAAACGGCGGTCCGTCTCCTGCATCATGCCTCAGTCGTCGCTCGCACCTCCCTGATCATTGGCGACGGCGGGTCCACGCACGAACGCCTCGTCCACGTCACCGCGACACGGCAAGGAGCATTGTTCACGGTCGACATCCGCTGCCCCGTCCGCGTCACGGACCTGGCAGCCGCTCACTGGGAACTAGCTAGACGCCGATCTCGGAACACAGCTGGCCACAGCTGTACCCACATCCGCTGCGCCCAGGAAAGAGCCGACTGCACGTAGGACCGGAGCCGCCCCTCATGCGTCATCGCACGTGGTGTCCTGAGCCGCTCGTTATCGACAGGCGGCGGTAGCTCGGTACAGCATGGTGATGCCGGTGAGGGGCCCGGTGACCTGCGAGCCTTTAGGCTTCCTTCTGCCGGAGAGGCGTAGGTGAGTGGGGGGAACGTGGCGGAGACCACACGGCTGTCGTCGTTGAGTGAACAGCTGGTTGCCATCGGTTTTGAGCGGCTTGCCCAGGGCGTGCCGGCTGTGCTGAGCAGCTCGCGGTTCGCCCGCGAGCTGCCCTTCAGCGCGCCGGAGGGCTGGCAGAGCGTGTGCGAGCCGTCGTGGGAGCAATTGGGCGCGCGCGCCGGAGAGCTTCTCGCTGATGGACCGTTGTTCTTGGTGCCGACATGGGAGCGCAGGGCGGACCGGGACAGGCGTCGTGCAACCGATGCCGACTCCTTCTACGCCGAGGTCATGACCTCATGCCGCCCACCTTCAGCCGACGCCGTGATGGCGGTGCTCCTTCCGGCGCAGGCGTGGGTCTCGGACCGCCCCTGGGCCGCCGAGATGCGCGCGAAGGTGGCCGAGCATTGGGACACCCTGCTCGTGGCCTACGGGTCGGCCACGTTGACGCAGCTACATGCGAGCGTGGAGTCGGCGGTTGTCTTCCTGCGAGCGCGGGCGCAGACGCGGCCGGCACTGAAGGTCTTCCAGGTGCCGCGCCCTCGCCCCGATAATGCATCTGTCGTCAAGGACTTCGAGCGGCTGCTGGACCGTCAGGGCGGTCGGGGAGAGTACGGCTATGTCCTGCGGGAGCCGCCCGGCCCGGAAGAGGGCCTGTACTTCGATCGGTTCGACCCGCACATCCTCCAGCGCCGCGAGGACCTGGCCGGTTTCGGAGCCGTCAACGCCCTTGGTGATCTCTTCACGTTCCACCGTGCACCCTTCAACGAAGTAATCCTGAAGAGCGGCAAGCAGCTGACGTCACCGAAGGATCCCGGCGGGGTGCGCATGATCCGGGCGCGGGACATCGGCCGGGACGGCACGATCGCCCCGCCGTCGGAGGAAACCTTGTGGGCGACCATTCCCGCAGATCAGCAACTCGCTGCGGGGGACCTGGTGATCCGCCGACTGATCGCCCCGGTCACGGTGCCTCCGCACGGCTTCTTCACCGCCCAGGTCGGTGAAGAAGACCTCCCCGCCGCAGCGTCCGACCAAGTGGTGGTCCTTAGGCCCATCAAACCGCTCTCCCGCCCACAGGCCCGCTTGATCACCCTATTCCTGCGTACCCCACTCGCCCTGAGCCTGGCCGGGCCCCGGCTGGCCGCCACCACCATGGAAGCGTTGTCCGCGCTGCCTGTCCCGCAGCCCGATGAGGCGCTGACCAAGGCGCTCGACGAAATGACAGCCGCCCAGCAGCAGTTCAAACGATGGGAGCAGGAGGCGGAGTCGGTGATCGAGTCCGTCTTCATGGAGAAGACCGCAGCCCGGGCCCGCGCCCGCCTCATCGAATCCGGCCGTGCGCTGCGTCTGCGTGTCGAAGCAGCCTCGCTGCTCGACGACCTCGGCCACAGCATCCGCACCCGTTTTCCCTACCCCATCGCCTATCGCTGGCGCGAGACCGAGGCCCGAATGAGTGCCGGTGACGCCCAGGCCGCCTACGCCGCGATCCTGGACACCGCCGAACAACTGCTGTGCTACGTCGCTCAGCTCGTCCTCGCCCTCACCCACGCGAGACAGATCACCCTGGGGGCAGTGACGGCAATCCGGGACAAGCTCGCCGGCGGGCGCAGCGGCCCTGGCTTCGGCGACTGGGCCAACGTACTCAACGAAGCCGCGACCAGCCGACAGCTCAACAACCTCCCGGAAGCCCACCCCCTCAATGACATCCGGACGCTGTTGGCACATGCGGACGCCGAGAAGGCCCGCCGAGCCCTGAGCGAGCGCCGCAATGACCAGGCCCACCTGCGGCGTGTCGACCCGATCGACCTGCCCCACGCCATCGATGTCGCCCTCGCCGACCTGACCCGCCTGGTCGAACGGGCCCGCTTTCTGGCCGATCTACCCCTGATTGAAATCACCGACGTCCGCTGGGACGTCTTCGCCCGTAGCGCCCGCGTGGAATACCGGGAACTGGCCGGCGACCACCCCGTCGTCCCAACCCGCACTATGACCTCGCCCATCAATGACCTGGAGACGGGCAGCCTCTACCTCCGCGACACCGACGGCGCGTTGCACCTGCTGCGCCCATTCTTGATCGGCCGGGACTGCCCGACATGCCGCAACTGGTCCACGTTCCACGCTGATCGCGTCCCCAGGGGCGCCGTTGTCTTCAAGAGCCTCGAACACGGGCACACTTGGGAAGACACGTCCCCCGGCACCCGCCGCCTGCTGGGTCACGTCGGCCTTGTGTGAGACCACAGCCATGGCAAGCTGCGGCGGCGAGGGCCGCCGCCCGTGTCGCGCTGGACACTGGACATGCGTGACTGCCGCGGTGAGACAGGGGGAACGACGTGAGTGACGATGCTGTCCAGCTTGAGAGGCGCATCCGCTTTGCCTTGAGCAATCTCGGCGAGAGCAACAGCCATCACGAGTTCGAGGCACTGTGCCTGGGCCTGGCACGACGGAGGATCACTAGCAACTTGCTTCCGGCGACCGGCCCCGTCAGTAGCGGTGGTGACCAGGGCCGGGATGCCGAAAGTCACTGGACCAACATCCCGCGGGAGCTGCCCGGCACGTCCCTGTTCGCGGCGCTGGCCTCCACCCAGCGGGTGGTGATGGCATGGACCATCCAGAGCACTGATGTCCCGGGAAAGATCCGAAGCGACCTAGCATCGATCTGCCGGCAGGGCACACCCGTTGACCGTGTCATCTACTTCACCGTGACCGCGGTGCCCACCAGAAAGCGGCACGACCTGATCGACGAAGCCACTCGGACACATCACATCGAGCTGGAAATCTGGGACGCCGCCGCACTCGCCCTCCACCTAGCCGACTACGACCTGTTCTACCTCGCCGTCCAGTACCTCCACCTACCATCCGACCTCACTCCGCCACGCCCGGACGGCGCCGGCGAGCTGCCCGACTGGTATGTCGAAGCCCGGCAGCGGTGGCAGGCAATCGACGAGCCTAGCGGCACCCTTGGAGAGTTGGTGGACCTGCGAGGCCCGCTTCGCCACGCCACCTTCCACGATGAAGCCCGTGCCAACCTGCCGGAATGGATCGGCCACGCACGCGCCCTGCTCGATGCCGCTGTGGGGGAGAACACCGCTCTCCGGACCCGCTATGAGATCGTCGTGGCGACCCTGCGCGGATTGGGCGACATGCACCCGGCGGACCATCTGGCCCGCAACTTCTTCGACACGGTCACCGCCGTTGACACCCTCACGGACCCGGGAATCCTTGAAGACGCGGTCGTGCTCCTCGAGTACGGCTTCGGGGCACTGGTGCGCGGCCTCACCGCGATCACCGCAGAGGACCTGTACCGCTGGCAGCGCCTGCTGACGGACAAGATCGACCACCTGCTGGACGCGGACCCGCCCGCCAACGCTATGGCCCATCTGCTCGCCATGCGAGCCCGCCTGGCCTTGCACACCGACATGACCGCAGACCTCAGACCAGCGCCTGAGGACCTGCCCACCGTCGCGGAGGTCACCGCATTCGTCCTCGAAGCGGTGGAAGCCGGTGAGCAGGTACCTGCTCTGCAGACGGGGCCGCCGCTCACCGACCTCGACACCGGAATGCGCACCCTGCTGCGGCTGCCCGCCGCCGAGCATGCCCTCGCCGGCCTGCGCCGGGCGCTGGAGGCCGGCGAGCCGGTCAGCGACGAGATCATCGACACGCCCTCATCCTCCCCCTGGTCGACAAGGCGGTCCCGGAACGGCAGGCCGCCCTTGACGCCCTCCTCGCGCTGCCCGAGATCGGCGGCCCGGTCGGGTACTCAGGGGGGAGTGATCTCCATCGGCGTTCGCCTTGCGGTGGGCGGGCCGCGCACCTCGGCCACCGTTCTGTTCACCGGGAGTTTCGTCCCCCGGGCCACGTTCGAGGAGGCCCGCCAGGTCACCATTCGCTGCACGTCCTGCTGCAGTGGGATGACGAAGGGAACGACCGGCAGGCGGCCCTGGACCTGTTTGACGCCTTCGGCTCCAAGGAGAAGACCCTGCACGCCAATATGGGCGGGCACACCGGCGTCCTCAGCACGCGGGGGACGCCGCGGCCAAGTTCTTTACCCGGCATCTGAGCTAGCCGCCGACCACCCCTGCCATCAGGCCAGCAGCAGACCGTAGGCGGCGGTGGCCAGCAGGTGCGCAACCGCCCCGGCCGGCCCCTCCGTCGAAAGGCATCTCCCGACGACCACAGACCACCCGCGAAGCCCGCACGGCCCAGAGGCCGGCAGAGGGTCACGCCGCCGCGTAGCTCGCCCGGAACAGATCCTGCGCCCGCTCCACGTCCCTCGGCGTACGGAGCTGCACCTCCAGATCACCCGTCCCGTGGTGACCGAGACCGGACACGTCCCGGGTGAAGCCCGGGACAAGGTCGACGCCCTTCGGGTCGACCTTCAGGTAGACCAGGAGCTTGCTCCGTTGTGGAGGACAAACGCAGGCGAAGTTCCGCAGCCGCTGGTAGGCCCGGTAGGTCTTGCGCTCGACACGGTTCACACCATCCCCGAGTCCGAGCAACGCCTCGTCGACCGCGCTCGCCAGCTCCACCATCGACACGCCCTGGACGCCGGCTGCGACCCGAGTGACCACCTGCTGGAGAGCCCGGCGGGACGCCAGCGTGCCGCCGCTGACGGACGCCACGGTCTCAAGCCCGAGCAGGTCGCTGCCGAAAAGTCGGTAGCGGACCAGGTCGATCGAGCGCCGGTGCTCGCGAACGGCGTGCACGTCGTAGCGGGTGAAGTCGCCGGCGATGCAGATCAGGCGCGGGCCGCTCCACAGGACCTGTGACGCGGCCGTTGCCCCGAGCCGGTCGCGGACCAGGTACTCGAACTCAGCCCGGTGGTCCACCAGCCAGCTGAGATAGAACAGGCCCTGATTGATGACGCCGGCGTCGACCCCGCGCTTGTACTCGACGACGACCGGTGATCCGTTCTCGTCCAGCCCGAGCGAGTCGATCCGGCCCCCATGGACCGGCCCCGTGCTGTACTCGCTCGCCAGGAAACGGACCCCCAGCAGCGTCTCCATTTGCGCCTCGACGAGACCCTGCACATCTGCCTCGACCTCAGCAAGACGCGGCGCGACCTCCGCCACGCCGCCCTTCGTCATGTTCGTGCGGAACAGCCTCAGGCCCGACACCTTCCCCTCCTCGGCCAGTAGATCAATAACGTCAGGCACGTGTGGATTTGTTTCCGCAAGGGCCCGACGGCGCCGTGAAGAAAGTGTGCGGGCGGGCACGCCAAGATGTCATACGCCTTCTCGCAGGAAGACGGTCCCGGCTGCACGGAGACCGTATGCCATCCCAGCACGGTAGAGGTGAGCAGGGGTGATGACAGGTTGTCTCTGGATTGACGTCGGCTCAGCTCGCTGGCCCCTGGCGATCCGCGCCGATCACCAGCCGCCGCTAAGCCCATGTAATCCAAGTGAGTGTATCTAGCACGCGGTGAATCGATCCTGCTCCTGCCGCTGCAACGCAGGACCTCTACCGTGGCACCGTGTCGATCTTGGGGACTCTTCCCAGCCATGGAGGTCGCAGCAGCCCCGAGCGGGAATCGCAGGTGCTGCTCAGCCTCGTGGCTTCTGGACTGGTCAGCCTCTCTTCGTGGCGTGGGCATGTTGATCGACGTCGGCCATACGACGGCCGCCTGCAACTTGGCCTTGATCAACTTTCGGTCGCCTGTGTCCGTAAGGGCCTCGCTGCGCCCACCGGCGTGGGGGATCTGGTCTGGGAGTGGTGCGCCAGACGACCGATGCGAGAGTGGCCCCTCGTCTTCGACCCGGACGCCCAGGCTGACGGTGAGTTGCTGCTTATCGACGGCTCGCCGAGCGAGTTCTGCCAGGAATGGGTGCGGGCTTCCCGAGACGTCGTCGCTGACGTACACGAGAGTGCGCTCGTGAACCACGTGAAGGACGTCGCCAGGGCGTTGGGGCGCCCGGACCTGTACGCACACTGGCGGATGCTGCTGACGGGGAGGACCGTCCTGTCGGCCATGGAGATGGTGCAGCAGAAGAATCGCTTCCTGGACGTACCGTCCTGGGCCGTGTGGCTCGACGAGTCCTACGAGCCGGTTCCTCCTGAGAGCACCCTGAGCGGCAAAATCGCGGTGTGTCGTCGCTGTCGACAGTGGATGTCACCAGGCGGTGACGGCCAGTGGACATGTCCGAGCTGGCGCTGCGCCGCGTACCGCTTCGGTTCGGTACCCGAACTCAAGCCGGCTGACGGCGCGCACCGCCTCCGAGCAGATCTTGTGGGCTATATCGCTCTTCCTGGGCGCCCAGAGTTGGAATTCGCCGAGGGGCTGGCGGCCAGGGGAGCTCGGGTTGTGATGTATCCGGGCTACGACGCCCTCGACGCTGTGGCGACCTGGCCTGATGGCTATGCGATCGGTGTAGACGTGAAGGATTGGAGGAATCCCTTCCTCCTCGCCCGCAGCATCAAGAAGTTCCCGGATTGGTCCGGCGCGCATCCCTACGCCTACAGCAAGGGATTCATCGCGGTCCCGCAGGACCGTACGCGTGGCAGGGACGGATACCTGCGCATCCTGCGCAAGCACAGCAGCGCTCTTCACGACCAGCCACACGTCCAGGTGGCCACTTTGGAGGGACTGATTCAGCAGTGCCCCGACCTCGGTGCCCCTGGTGAGGTGACCTGTGGCCCGTGATCGTAACGAGTGGCGGCGGAGGCTCATTAGGCGGCTTGGCAAGGCCGCACAGCAGGCGGGAGCCAGTCAGTCTGAGCTTCGCCACGCTCTGGCGCTCGAACTTGGCCTGTACGCCCTCTCGGTATGGGCGCCCGAAGCATCCGTGCGTGATGGATGGGCTCTACTCAAGGGCTACGACTTTCGGCCGAAGGTGACAGACGCTGCCGCTCCGGTAATGAACTGTTCGGTTCGCTGGCTGATCGGTGAGCTCAAGAAGGATCAGGACTGGCACGAAGCCCTCACATCGTACGAGGAATTTCCAGAACACCTTCGGCTGTTCACCGTGAAGGACTGGGACGCCCCGCCGGTGCAGAGGGAGCTGTCCGATGGACCGGAACGCGTGGCTGCCTACGCCGAAGCCCTGGCAGGCCCCCCTGAGCACCGACGTGAGACGGCAGTGCTGGCGGAACCGGAGACCTCTTACACATTCACCGCGGACGGGACTCGCTACCGCGTACGCCTTCCGCGTTGGCTTGTTCCCGCACCAGGCCACAGCCATGGAAAAGGCCGGCGTCGGCGTCGCATGCGGATCAACTGGTCCTCCCTGCTGGCAACGGCCAAGAGGATGGACGCGGTGGACGCAACAGCCGGCCTCCACTTCAACTGGCACGGCCGCATCCTGGATCTTGAACTCCACCTCCGTAAGCGCCGGGGCCTTCGGCCAGCGCGACGCCTGCTGATCGAAGACGTACTGCACGTGGTGGGCATGCCCGCCGTTGGGAAGACCACGCTGCTGACAGTGCTGGCGGTCTGGGCGGCGCGGCACCGTCACACGATGACCCTGGTGCTGGGCGACGTGATCGCGGTGCTGAACATGGTGGGCGACCTGAATCGCTACGCACCCGCCTCCGCCGCACCGATCCTGGGAGCCTCTACACGTGGTCAGCACCTCCGTCAGCTCCACCGGCCGCCGGACCCGCGCACTGTCGGAGTCGAGCTGCTGCAAGACCAGCGATTGCACTGGGTGTCGACGGCCTGCACGTTGCAGGGGACGCTGCCCGACCTGACAGCTCCGTTGGCCCTGGGAGACGCACCATGCTTCGGGCGGCTGGAGCTAGTGCCGGACGACCAAGGCACGTCGAAGGAAGGAACGCAACCGGAGCGATGTTCCTGTCCGTTGTTCCACGCTTGCGGACGTCACGAGGCGGCACGGGCCCTGGTCAAGGCCCCCATCTGGGTGGCGACAGCACAAAGCCTCCTGCACTGCCGTGTGCCGGCGCAGCTGACCGATGAGCAGAAGCGGTATCTGGAACTCGCGCACGAACGCAGTGACACCTTCGCCTTCGACGAGGCGGATCGAGTGCAGATCCAGCTCGACGAGATTTTCAGCCCGTCGCAGACGTTGGCCGGGCCCGGGAAGGATGCGTACCTCGACGAGGTCCGTCCGCTGTTCGAGCAGCACAACCGTGCCAACCACGGGCGTCATCTGACCACCAGTTCGACGGTCCGCCAGTGGTCGATCTCGATCAACTCCGCAGGAATGCTTGTGGCCCGGCTGCGGGCTCTCCTGGGTGAGCACAGGCATGTACGGGAGTGGCTACGCGAGGGCTACTTCAACGAATGGCGGCTGGGCGCCCAGCTCGCGGCTGAGATTTCGAAGCGGCCACCGAAGGAGGAAGGTTCCGAGGACCCGTCGGAGAAGGCGGAGAGCCAGGGCAGACGTGCTCGCTGGAAGGTAGACGAGGAGCTGTTCGCGCGGTGGCGGGCGGTTCTGCGTGAGTGGCTGACCGACCCCGGTCGGCCGTACTCGGGCAGCGACCCACGGGTGGCTGCCCTGTGCGAGATCTCCGCTCGCGGGTACGACGACACCAGCCGCATCACGCAGCAGCTCATCGCCTGGTTGAGCCAGGACAGCGACGTGATCGTCGCGGGCGGGGAGCCACGCCGTCGTTTGGCCATCCGTTTTCAGGTCGCCATGACCGTTGCCCTGCTGGCAAAGCAACTCGACCACCTGACCAGGTACAGCTGGGAGGTGGAAAGCGAGACGGGTGCCGAGGGCATGTCCTCCAGTCTCGTGCACCGCCCGCCAGCCGAATATCTGCCACTGGTGCCCGAGAGTCCCATGGGCAACCTGCTGGGCTTCCAGTACCGAGAGGACGAGCACGCTCCGGCCGACCGGCTCGGCACTCTCAGCTTCTTCCGGTGTACGGGAATCGGCCGTTCGCTGCTGCTGAACCTTCCCCGCCTCTTCGGCGACTCTGTTGACGATGAGGCACCCCCCGGCGTACTCCTTCTGTCGGCGACCAGCTGGGCAGGGAACTCGCCACGCTACGACGTCCAGGTGCCCGTTTCCGGCATCCTCACTTCTCGCGCCGCCGAGAAGATCCCCGTCGACCAACGCATCGAGTGCTTCTACCTGCCCTCGATCGGCAGGGGGCCGAACGGTCGCACCTACGAGCGCGTGGTGTCGGGAAAGCTCGGAGACGAACGCACAAACGCCCTGGCGGACTTGCTCGCGGACTTCTGCACCGCGCAGCCGGGCCCACGCGGTGTACGCCCCAGCACGCTGGAGCGAATCCGCGATGAGCTGGAACTTAGCCGACACCGATTGCTGCTGTTGGTTGGCAACTACCAAGAGGCCAGGCTCGCACACCGAAAGCTGGTTGAGCTGCGCCCCGAATGGGCCGGCCAGATCATGCACATGGTTCCGGATGACGACCGTGGGACCCATCACTGGGACAACGACTCACTCGCCCGTAGCAGGGTCTCCACGCTTGCACGTCACCGAGACGTCTGGATTCTGATCACGCCCATGCTCGCCATCGAGCGCGGCCACAACATCCTCAACGACGATCACGTGGCAGCACTCGGGGCTGCCCTGTATCTCGTGAGGCCTCATCTGCACCCCGAGGACCTCAGCTATCACATCCAGTCCATGAACCGATGGGGTATCGAGGAGATCCGCGACGGTATGCCCTCTGCTGGACTGCCGGACGCGTCCTTGGGTGCACGAGCGGAAATGTTCCAGCGCATCGCACATCGTCGGTGGGCTGACCGACTCGAGGAGTCTCTGCGGTACTCCCTGACCGAAGCCGACTCGTTCGAGCGCCGGGCCATGGACTGGACGAACATCCCCCCGCTGAACCAGATCGCCGGCCGCATGCTGCGGGGCGCGGCCTGCGGTCGAATCTACTTCTGTGACGGCGCCTTCAATCCGCGTAGCGACGACAGCATCCTCCTCGGCATGTACCGAGCCATGGAGGAAGCGATGTCCGGGCCGGAAGCCGAGATCGCCAACCCCTTGTACCTGCCTCTCAAGCACGGGCTGCACAACCTCCTGGAGCAATACCGTGGCGACGTATGACCGCCTCCAGCGCATGGCGCTGGTCCTGAAGCCCACCGACGAGGAACCCCTGGGCGCGTACTACGCCTACGAGTTCCCCCAGATCTGGGCGCGCGAACTGCACAAGCGTGTTTTCCAGCGTGCGCGGCAGGGCGATGACGACGAAGAATGGCACGGGCTTCCGCTGTGGGCTGTCACCTCGGGCATCGCCGCACTCCTCCCGCACGTGCTCGTCGGCAACAGCTCGGGGCGCCAGGGCAAAGTGTGGCTGGCCTGGAACCACCAGGACGGCAGCCCGACGCCCGACGGGGAACTCATCGTCGAGCTGGTGCGCAGCGGTCTTGTCGTTGCCGCTCTGTCGAAGAACGAAAAGGCGCGTCTTCGAGGGCGCCCCGAGCCCATCGACATCACGGAGCTCGTCTCTGTGCTGGAGAGTTTCGAGTCGTCCGATCTGCGCGGCGGCCTGCGGAGCTTGCGCATCGATAAGGACCGGGCTCTTCGCGACGCCGAGTACAAGGTCCTGCCAAATCTACTGGCGGCCCGACTTGTCAGCGAAGGATGGCAAGTGGACCATGCCGGCTGGGAATGGGACGAGGCCGGCACCCCCGCGAGACTCAAGAACTACGGCACCTCACGGTGGCACCGCGTCGCGGCCGACGAGGGAGCTGAACTGATCTCCTGGCCTCCCTACGTGTACGAGAGCAAGAACGAAACGCCCTATCCATGGTCATACACATGGCGTCTGACTGCGCAGAACCACGCCCTCGACCCTTCCTCGGAATGCCTGATCCACGCCTGTGTCGGTATCCGAAGGTGGGCACGTGGCAACGTCTGGGACGGCAAGCGGGCCGTCACCGCCTACCTCTTCACGCCCTCTCCCTGGGCGAACGCGACCAGCCCCTTCGGCAAGGCCCGTATGAAGTGGCAGCCAGGGCCCAAGGGCAAGAAGGAAGGGAAGATGGTGTGGGACGACGTGCTCGCCGACACCCTCGCCCGCTACACGTCACATCGCTACCTCCCGTCAGCCCCCGAACTGGCTGCTGACCCATACGCCTTCTTCAAGCCAGCCAGCGGCGGATCTCCCCTCGCCGGCGTGGTCTTCCGTGATGGTCTTGGCCAGTACGCCAAGCACTCCGTCGGCAAGGGTGTCTCGGCCCGCGACCGCTGGCAGATCTTCCATCAGCTCGCTGCTGCTCTGTCTGCGGTCGCCAAGCCCGAGACTCCCCTGCGGCGCATCCCCGTCTCGGTGCGACCCCGCCCGTCAGCCGACCAGTTGTTGAGCATCGATAAGCCGGCCCTGGCTCGTGCGATCCCCCAGGGCATTGCTGTCGACGTGCTGTGGAACACCGCCACCATCCGAGACGAAGTGCTGGCGACGCTACACACGGCCTTCGGCCAGACAGTGCCACAGGTGCGACAGGATCAAGCCGGCGACTCCCGCCACGAATACGTCCTCGAGACGGACGGCCTCAGCGTCGTCGTCAGGACCCAGCCAGTAGGCGAGATCGCTGCTCCTCTCCAGGTCGATAGCACGATCAAGAACCGTAAGGACCGGGTCCGCCAAGCCACCACAGCTCGCCGGGCCGCGACTGTCGAGCGCCTACGCCTGGCTTGCCCCTCCGGCCATCAACGGTTCGCTCTGATCGAGATGCCCGACGCGGACGCGTACAACGCTGCGGAACACGACCCCAAGCAGGCCGTGAAGGCAGCAGCGGCCTCCATCGGCGTGCTGGCTCAGAACATCACTCCACCGAAGCCGACTGGAACGCTGCCCGGCCAGGAGACCGTTGGCACTCGCCGCCAGCGCGTCGCGAAATCTGTCATGGACCTCCTCGTGCGCCAGACAGGACTCCTGGCACACCCTTCGGCCCCCGGCACGGCGAACAGCCCACTGGGTGACGTGACCACCGTGGGGTTCTGGGTCGTCCGCCGCAACAAGGAGAGCCGCGCCCTCCTCCCCCTTGCCGTCTCTCACGCGCCCGACGAACCGTTCGCGCGCATCCGTCTTCCGCACGACGGCGCGTGGATGCCCATCCACCAAGGGCTTCTCACCCTCGCCGACTTCGACATCGAACGCCGTCTGGCCCACGAACGGATTCAGGAGTTCTTCCGGGAGGTCACCGAGGAAATGTGCGACGGCTCCGACATCGCACTGCTGACGCTCGCACAGAACCTGAGATCCAGCTGCCCGGGCCTCACCAACGGCAACCTGACCTCCGACGGGCTTGCCTTCAACACCGAAGCGCCCATCCCCGCCGATCGTCGAAAGGGTCTGCGCCACATCCGCCTCCGCACCAACGTGCGAGACGAGACAAGCCAGCACTACAGCTTCACGGAGAGTGGTGAGCAGGGCGACGTCGGGGTCGGCTCGGCATTCTGGGCAGACCCACACCGTCCCCGGCACTTCTTCAGCACTGGCAAGAAGCCGGCGACCGCCGGTAACGGCTCACCCAAGGGATCCCGCCTCGAAGCGCACTGGGGATGCACCGGCAAGGACGAGAACAAGGACAAGATCTACGGCATGAAACACGACACGCTTCATGACGTCTGGAACCCAGCGCTCCTGGAGATCCTCGTCGCCTGCCATGGGCCTGACGACGATCCGGCAGCCTGGGCCGCGCTCATCCACCAGCAGCGATACGAGGCGTCCCACTTCTCCGATCCGCTCGCGTTGCCTGCCGTCCTGCATCTCGCTCACAAAGTGAGCGAGCACGTGCTGCCCCACTACCTGGTCGAACCGATCACCGAGTACGACGGGTAATCGCCTCACAGAACCCGAGTGACGCATGGAGCACAAGCCGAGGACGGTCGCCGCACGCCAACTCTGGTCCGAGCTCAACCACCGGCAGCAGCGCTACCTCGCGCTCATCTATGAACTCGACCAGGAAGCCGAACAGGAACAGCGTCAGCGCTGGCATCGCGGTCTCCCCCGCGAGCCGGCCGACACCTGGCGCTGGATCCCTTACGCGACCATGCACGCGCAGGCCGTCCCCACCCCCTGCCAGCAACGCCTCGACATCGAGGGACTACGCGACGCGGGAGCAGGCTCCACGCTCGCAGCTCTGGCCCGCCGGAACCTGCTCCATACCCGCGTGGTTCAGATCGACGCGCTGGCGGGAAACCCCAACCAGATCCAGGTTCGGCTCACCCCCTTCGGGCGGGCAACCGTTCGGGCGAGCGGACCGGATCAATCAACCGCGCCCGCAGTTCTGCCACGCTGGATCACCGAGACACTGCAAAAGATCACCGAAGCAGGCCCCGACGGGCTACCCAAATTCGACATCAGCCGCTCCGCCGCCCGCAGGCTCGGTCCCCGGGGCCTCCGCCTCATCGAGGACGCCTGCCACTGGTCGTACCGACTCACCCAGGCAGGGCATGCCGCGTTGCTTGATCACCATGCCCACCGGGCGTGAGAAGCAGGTCATCCTGCGAGTCCCGGCACAAAACCACCGAGACAGCCTTTTCGGCTATGTCAGGCTCCGGACCACAGGCCACCAGAAATGCAGTGATCCACGATTTCAAGCAGCAGATTCCCAGAGGCCGGCATCAAGAATTCGAGCAGCCTTAGTGATACTCCCAGGCATCAGGTGACGGTAGGTTCGATACGTCTCCTCGATGGACTTGTGGCCCATCCATTCCGCTACGTCGGTGATGGGTATGCCACTCCCGAGCGCGTTAGAGGCGAAATAATGCCGAAAGCTGTACATCCCAACGCCTTCCTCCGCAGGAAGGTTCTTGAAGAGCCTCTTTACACGACGTCGTTCCATGCCCTCCGTGTAGTAGCCGCTCGGCCCACGCAGAAGATATCCCTCCTTCGTGGTGCCGTGCTTCTCCTCGTAGCGCTCTATCGCTTCCCGCACCGAGCGCGGCAGAGGCACCTCCCTGAACTCTCCCGCTTTGCGATGCTTTAGCTTCGCCGGCCTCTGCGTGTTGGAATGGATCTGCTCGTGCACTCGGTAGATGTCGTCCGCTACGACATTGTTGACGTTCACCGCCCGGGCCTCGCCATTTCGCAGGCCACATCCCGCCATCATGACGATCTCAAGCGCGAGATCCTCGTCGGCGACAGTCAGCGCCTTCTTCACGTAAGCGAGGGACGGAATGACCACCTTCTCGCGAACGTATTCCGGCTCTTGGACCCCCTTTACGGGGTCGCCTACCATGGCCCCCTTGTCGTAAGCATCACGCAAGATGGCCTTGAGGGTGCGGAATATGTTCACCTGGTTTCCGCGACCAACCTTGTCGGCCTCCAATTCGTCCAAGAAGCGCTCGACCACGATTGGCGTGACAGAGTTCAGCTTTCGGGATCCGAGGCGGGGAACGATGTGCACATTGATCGAGCTGTCGACGTGCTCTCCGGTGGAGTATTCCGTCATCTTGCGCTGTCGGGGTCGCCACTGCTTCGCGTATTCTTCGACAGTCTGCTGGCCCAGCTCGCGGCGGGCCTCGGCGACGGATGGCGCCGTGTTCTTCTTCTCTGCGTAGATCTGCGTGAGGCGCTCGATCGCGTCGTCCTGCGTGTCATACCCGGACTCCTCACGCTGCTTGCCGAGCGCGTCCCTGAAGCGAATCGTGTACGGGTGCGGGCAGCGTGTGGGCTTGGCGCAGTCACATTCCTTGAAGAAGGAGCCCATGCCGCGGGCGAGCTGTCGAGCCACGTGTCGAACCTTCCGAGCGGGAGCGATGAACCATGCACAGGCGCTGCGCAGAGGGCGGAAGGTCAGCGAGCGGAGACGAGGCTGCGACGCATGTTGACCTTTTGCTGACCTGAGGGTCCTCTATCATGCCCCTGACCTGCGCAGACGTCCAAATGCTAGATCTTGGACTTGATCAAAGTTCGCAGCACTTTGGACTCCTAGAAGACGGCTCCCCGCCAGCTTTCTGCAGGTCAGGGGCGTCGTTCACTGTACACGGGCACGCGTCGAACTCGAAGATGTCGAGGAACATCAGTTGACTCTCACGACCAGGCTCTCTACTGCACTTTCACGAGAGCCTGGCTGCCGTGACAGCGCTGATCTGGCATCTGTTCGGACAGCCGTCTCGGAATGTTCGGAGACTGATGCTGATCAGTTGCTGAGTTACCTGATGATGCATCAGGCAGATGGGCGGCCTCTCAGCACGCAAGTGCGAGACTGCCTGGCCTTGCTGCGCCACCGTCGGCTGCGCGTCGACCTCTACAAGGTGACGGAGGACAATCAGGTGCGTCAACTGCCGCAATAGCCAGCCCCGTGCTGTCTCGTGGTCACCTCAGACTGCGGCGACGCTGGATGCGGTGCCGCGGTCCCGGCCATGCCGTCGAGCCAGTTACCTCAGGACACCACCACGTCATCCATGTAGCGATTGCGCATCGAAATTGTGGTGTAGATGTGATGAGTTGCGGTTTCAGCAAGATCGATGCCAAGTGGTTCGCTGAGGTGCGGATCAGGGGGACGGGAGCGGCGTTGCATGGCGGGTACCGGGCGTCGTGCGGCCATCGCGCAGGAACAGCGGGGCGTGGACTACGCGTACACGTGCCTCGAGCAACGGCAGTCACATGACGCGGCGACCGACGCCGTCTACCGCGCGTACAATGAAATGCTGGCACCCGGCGCGTCAGGCGGACAAGTCAATGCCCGGGTACGAGGCGGTGAGCCGCTGTGATCATGCGGGTCAGCACTCGTGGCGGCGAGTCATTCCTCATCGGGCGACAGCCTGTGTGGAACGACGAACGCGACCTGGTGGTCGTCTCCTCCGCTGCGCAACAGGCCATCGAGTGGCGACTGGCGACCAAGGAAGACCCCGGCGACCTGCTGCTGCGGCGGAAACTGGCCTTCCAGCGGCGGAAGCCGTGGACCGTGACCGACTTCCTCGACGAGTTCGTGCTGACGCACTACCACGCCCATCTGGACGATGGAGCCGCGACCGAGGAACCCCTACCAGTCGACGTGTCGGACGTGCCGGCCGAGGAAGGACTGCGTTCCGCGGCCGGAGCGCGAGCAACTGCTGCTGGTGTCCCATCAACGCCGTGGCGCTCTGGTCATCCAGGTTGCCCGGGGACCGGCAAAACCGCAGTGGGCCTCTACCGCGCGATGTGGCTACTGGACAACCAGCACTGCTCAGCCCAGACGTCCCCGTCGTGGGCCCGCACCAGGGCTTCCTCGCTTACGCTGGACAGGTCCTGCCCGCACTCGGCGGAGGAGACGTCACCACCCTCACTATCGACCGCCTCCTGGCCGGTGACCGTCCCACATCCGCGATGGCCACCGACTCCCCCGAGGCGGCCTTCCTCCAAGGTGACGACCGGATGGCTGACGTGCTGCGGCGGGCCGCGGAGGCGCACTGCCGGCCCCACCGTGCCAGAGTTTCACCGCTGCTGACGGCTGCTTAGGAGGACGAGGCGTTCATCCGCTTCGCATGTAATGGCCGCACCTACGAAGCCGACGCCGATGCCCTGCTCGCTATCGCCCGCGAGGCGCTGCGCGAGTCCGGCCCCTTCAACGTACGCCAGGCCAACTTCCGCCTGCGCGTGGCGGGCAAACTCCCTCTCTCCATTCCCGGCGCCACACCGGAAAACGTTCTGTCGAGCCAGGAGGTCGCCGCCTTCATCCAACACCTTTGGCCTTGGCTGAACCCTACGGACGTGTACACGCGCCTCCTGGGACAGCCCCAAGACGCTGGAAGCTGCAGCAACGCTGCTCACTGCCGACGAGCGGTCCGCGCTGCGGCGATCAAAGCCCGGCAAGGCAGCGTGGACCGCCGCTGATCTTGTGTGCCTGGACGAGCTGGAATGGCTACTCAACGGCGCGCACCAACGGCGTACCTCCGCCCACATCGTCGTCGACGAGGCCCAGGACCTGACCCCGATGCAGGCACGGGCCCTTGCACGCCGATACCCTTCGGGCTCCATGACCATCCTCGGCGACCTGGCCCAGGCCACTGGACCGCACGAGTATCACTCCTGGGGACCGCACGAGTATCACTCCTGGCGCGAGCTGGCAGGGCTGCTGACCGGAGGCTCGGCGTGGACGGTCGAGGTCCTCCAGGCCGGCTTTCGGCTCCCGCCCGAGGCCGCGGAGTTCGTCGAGCCTCTGGCCCGGGCTGCCGCACCCCGCGTACCCGTCGCCCGATCCGTCCGGCCGGCCCGCGGGCAAGCGGTGCACGTGCAGGGAGCAAGCAGCCTGGAACACCTGATAGAAGCTGTTGCCGGACGCGTCACAGAGCTCACCTCAGCACGGGACGGGCGGTCCACAGCGGTCATCGTCCCGGCCGATCAGAGTCTTCAAGACAGGCTCCGCACCGAACTCAGCACCACCCACGGCAGCACTGTACCGATCCTCCAGCCACACGAAGCCAAAGGCATCGAGTTCGACGACGTCGTGGTCGTGGAGCCCGCCGCCATCGCGGGTGAAACACGGTCGGGAATGCATGGCTTGTATGTAGCTCTGACACGCTGCACCCAGTCGCTCAGCATCGTCCACCACGCCGCGTTGCCTGCGCCCATCGGCGGGGGCGCAACCTCAGCACCGCCCTCTACGTCCCAGGAGACCGTTTCCACCGTGTCCTCGGCATCGACTACAGCTTCATCTCCCGCACCCTCCCTAGACTTCGAGGGCTTCTTGCAGACCGCAGTGGCGGCCGACAGGCAGCAGCCCATCCACGAACGACTCTGTCATCGGCTCCTGGCACAGCTCTGGGAAACCGGAGCGCCCGAGGACGGGCACCTCGCGGACATCATCCGCTCCGGTCAGAGCGGCACTCTTCTCTTTGAGGTGCTGCACTCCGATGAGCCGACCTATTCCGACCTCCGCGCAGCAGCGACGCGTACCGCCGAGATCCGCTTCGCCCTGGGCCGCCCCATTGACCGGATCTTCCTCGTCTGCGCTGCCACAGCTGGCCAGGGGATGCGAGCGCGCCGAGCACGTCCACCGCGCCGTGCCTCTTGATGCTCACAAAACTACTCGCGCTGGACGGCATCACCGTCGGCGCTCTCAGGCACCGAGCGAAGGACTGCTGGCCGCGAGGCGGGCCACAGGGCGAGGGAGTGTGGACCAGTGCTGTCTGAACGGAGCCCCACGTACGCCCGCGGGATCAAGGTAACGCTGACGGTCACAGATCACGGATCCGGTGCCGCCTTGCCCATCGGCCGGGCCACCGGCCAACCCGCGCCGGTGGAGGTGGCCGCCCACACAGTCCGGCAGCACAACGACGGACGCATAGACGTCCTCGTAACCGCTCAGCTCGCCGAGCTGTCTGCCCGCGTCGTTCTCATCCTCGACTGCACGGTCAGTAACCCACCGGATCACTGCAGCCGAGCAGTGCCACGCCCGATAGCACGAGCCAGAGGCGGGCTTGCCATGATGTCTTTCATGCCTTCTCTGGTCACCCCCGTCATGCCTCCCGGCGGCCTCAGCATGTCTGCCCAGCCGACACTGCCGATCGACGGTAACTCGTTGCTGCGGCCCTGGTTGCTTTCCGATGCAGCCGCTGTCACGCGAGTGTTTCAGGATCCGAGCATTCAGCACTGGCATCTGCGCAGAGCGGACTCGGAAGATGAAGCCCGAGAGTGGATTAAGCAGTGGCGCGGCGGCTGGGAGAACGAGACCGCCTGCCACTGGGCCGTGGTCGATGCCAGCAACGACAAGGTCCTCGGCCGGGTCTCTCTCCAGTCGATCGTCACAGTGGGTGGCCAAGCAGCAATCTCGTATTGGACCGCCCCGGAGGCCCGCGGCAAGGGCGTCTGTTCCCGGGCCGTAGCTCGAGTGTCGAGCTGGGCACTGGAAGAGGTCGGATTCAATCGACTAGAACTCGGCCACTCCACGGCAAACGTCGCATCCTGCCGCATCGCTGAGAAGACTGGCTTCGCCCTGGAAGGCGTACGGCGTCGGGCACTGCTCCACGCCGATGGCTGGCACGACATGCATCTGCATGCCCGTGTCCACGAAAGCTGACAAAGTGACTGCAGAGCGAGGCTCGGCCGAGTGAAGTCCCGCGCGTCTCCTTCCGGCTCGCGCTGGAAGGCCGCGGCTGGTCCTATGTCGTGGCCGTCGACCCGAAGGAGATCGCACGGCCTGCCGGCGCCGAGCCGTATCAGCCCGCTTACGGCGGCCTGGGACCGCCAGCTCTACCCCGATACCGCGAGCGCCTCGGCCGCTGCCATGCCTCGTTGAGAGGCCGCCGTGTTAGGAGGTCACCTGGCGGCAGGGCAGCCAAGGCACGATGACCTCGCACTTCCCGTGAGCCAGGTGCGGCCCTGGGGGAAGGAAGCCAGCCGCACCGCCCAAAAATAAGCAGGCGGACGCAGTCGCTGGATTGGCATGCTGCCCATGAGGACGCTGCTGTTCGAACGGCCCGAAGAAGCCGATGAGCCGACCGGTTACTGGATGACCAACCACCCCGGTCGCCGACCTGGTGCGATGGGCGAAGATGCGCTGGCGGATCGAGCACGACTACCGCGAGCTCAAACACGGCCTGGGCCTGGACCACTGCGAAGGCCGCACCTGGCGCAGCTGGCACCTCCACGTCACCCTCGTCACCGCCGCCCAAGCCTTCCTCACCCTGCGGCGACTCGGCCCAAAAGCGGCCGCCGGCCTAACCCTCTACCAGATCCTAGATGCCCTTCAGGACCTGCTGAGGTGCTGAGGTGCTGGACCGGCACCTGCACCACCTGCGGCCGACCCCTCACCACCAGCAGAACCAGAATCGTCAACGACCTCATCGAGGCTGGCTGGGAGGACGACCCGGTCGACCTGGCCACCATCACCCCGTACATGCCCAGCAAGATCCGGCGCTTCGGCACGTGGCACCTGGACATGGAGCCTCCTGACGGGCAGGCGGTCGGGCATCTGCGGCTGCCCCCCCCCCGCCGCACTCAGGCGCGCAGGGCCCATGGATCAGTGGGTTTGTTCCGCAGGTATCGCGGTGTGTTGTGTCCCGGTCATCGCGTTGTGCTTGCGGCCCTTCTCCGGGAGCAGGAGCAGGAGGCAGCCGAGCAGCGACGCGGCGGCGAAGGTGAAGCACCCCCACAAGCTGTACGGGCCGGTCCAGAAGGTGCCGGGGGCGATGCTTTGGATGCCGGTCACAGCCGCGACCCCGATGGCTCCGCCTGCCTGTTGGCAGGTGACCAGGAACCCTGACGCGGTGCCCTGGTCATCGAGGGACGCAGCCGCGCTGGCGAGCATCACCGCTGCCGGGTAGGCGACGGCGATGCCCGTGCCAACCAGGAGGGCCGCGGGCAGTAGGTGTGTGGCGTAACTGCCGTGCTCCACGGTGGTGTACAGCAGCTGCCCGGCGGTGATGACAGCGAGTCCGACGAGCAGCAGCCGGGACGCGGGCCTGCGGTTGGCCATGCGGGCGGCCGGTGTGGACAGAAGGCCCACGGCGAGTCCTTGCGGCAGGAAGGCCAGTCCGGCTGTCAGCGCCGAGTATCCCTTGTGTTCCTGCAGTTCGGTTGCCACGAGGAACAGGGCGCCTGTGATCGCCGCGAAGGCACCGGCGAGTGCGAGACAGGCTGCTGCCATGCGGCGGTTGGTGATGAGAGAGAGGGGCAGCAGCGGCACCGGGGCCTTGGCCTGGACGATGAGGAACGTGATGACTCCCCCCGTGCCCACGGCTGCGCTCAGCGCGATCTCGGCAAGGGAGCCGGTGCCGACGCGACCCACGGCGTATACAACAGCGACAAGCCCACCGGTGATCAGAAGGGCAGGCAGCCAAGGCATCCGGCTTTGCGGTGTCCTCGTGTCGGTCTCGCGTTCGAGTACGCGTACGCTGGTGGCCAGGACCGCCAGGCCCAAGGGGACGTAGAGGAGGAAGGCCCCGCGCCAGCCGACTCCTTGGGTCAGGAGGCCGCCGATGACGACACCGAGCGAGAAGCCCGCCGCGCCCATGGCGCTGAAGACTCCAAGTGCTCGGTTGCGCGCGGCTCCTTCCGGGAATCCCCGGACGATCAGGGCAACAGCCGCGGGCGCGGTGATCGCGGCGCCGACTCCCTGGACGGCCCGGGCCGTGATGAGCAGGACTGCCTCTTGGGACAGCGCCGCGCCGAGCGATCCTATACCGAAGATTCCCACGCCGGTCAGGAACATCCGGCGGTGCCCCCACTGGTCCGCGCATTTGCCGCCGGCCAGGAGCAGCGCCGCGTACATGGTGAGGAACGAACTCGCGACCAACTGGAGCTGGTCGGGCCGCAGGTCGAGTGAGCGCTGGATACCGGCCAGCTGCACATTGATGCTCGACAGGCTCATCCCCTCGAAGAGGACGGCAGTGCACAGCACCAGCAGCTTGGTCCATGCGCGCGCGTCGAACCGGAAACCGTCCGTGTCTGCCCGGGAACTGGGGGTCACTGATGCTCCTTGGAGTCGGGAGAGAGCAGTTTGCCGCGGGCGGGTGGCTGAGCCCGGGCGATCCGGTAGGCCACCCGCAAGTCGTCACCGTCGTACTGGGAGCGGGCGAGCCCACGCAGGGCGTCATCGGCGTTCACGGCCATGGTGTGGCTCAGCTCTCGGAACAAGGGGATGTCCGAAGCGGAGTCTCCGTAAGCAATGCAGGAGTCCCGGCCGAGCCCCAGGGCCCTACAGACCCGGTCCACAGCCGTGACCTTATCCGCGGGCGAAAGGATCCTTCTGGGATCGGGCGCGGTGCAAAACGGCAGAGAGGGAAACCCGGAGGCGACCACCTCGTCGACCCCATAAGCCCTCAGCCGGTCCGCGAAGAAGTCCGGCGACATCGTCACCACGATCGACCGCTCACTGCGGTGGCGGATGTCCGCAAGCACTTCCGCCATCCCGCCGATCCAAGGCGCCCGTGTGAAGACGTCTGCCACCAGCTCGGGGGTCAGGTCCTGCCACAATCGGCAGACCTCCGCCGCAAAACCACGGGTGTCGACCGCGCCGCGTGTGAACTCCGCCTCCAGCCGGATCAGGTCGGGCAGACACCCCAGGCGACGCGCGATTTCCAGGCTGGCGGTGGTCCCACGCAGCAAGGTGCCGTCCATGTCGAAGACATGGATGCGGCTCACTGTCCTTCCTCCGCAGACGCGACCGTGGCGGCGGCCGGATACACCGTCCATCCCTCGGGCACGGGCTTTTCCTGCCAGACCGCGAGCAGTGCGGCGCTCGCGGGGAACAGCGGAACGGGGAGCTCCTCGGGTCTGGCCCAAACCCAGCGGTCGAAGACCTCGGGCTCCAAAGTGGCCGCCACGGCACCCTCGTCCGTCGGCCGCGCCACCACACCGGCGGTCACCTGGGTTCGCTCCGCGTCGGTGTGGAGCACGACGGCGAACACCCGTGCCCCGGTGACCTCCCGGATGCCACTCTCCTCGGCGATCTCCCGCACGGCGGCGGTCTCGAAGTCCTCACCCGCCTCGACGTGTCCGCCGGGCAGGCACCAGGACGCGGTCTCACCGCGTTTGATCCGGTGCCCGATCAGCACAGCACCGTCGGGCCGCATCACGATGGCCCCGACACCGACGACCGGTTCACGGCGTTTCACAGACGCTGTCATCGCAGCACTTCCAGTTCCAGCAGTGCGGAGTCGGCCGCATAATGGCCGCTGATCATGGCCGCGACTATGCCGCGGAACAGTCCGCATGCGTCGCCGGCCACCCAGGCGGGGGTGTCGAGGAGCCTGAGGTCACCGTCGACCTTCGGATACCAGCCAACGCCTTCCAGAGTGGGGCCGATCAGCTGTGTACCGCTGTCCCGAATGACAGGGTAAGCAGCCGCCAGCCGGGACAGACCCTGCACCATGATCTCACGCAGCTCAGGCCCGTAGACCCCTTCGAATGCGGCAACCGTCTCCCGCTCGCTGTCCATGAGCGCGTCCAGGGACAGCGTGAAGTAGGACTCCTCCTTCGCCATCGCGGCAAGCGCGAGTGCCATGGCCCGTGTCGCTACTGCCTCGTCCAGGATGCGGGTGTTGAAGCCCACGTTGGACCGGCCGGTCGGCGGGCAGTCTGAGCGGCCGGACACGGTCCACAGCCCCTGCGTCTCGGTCAGCGCCGCCTCGCCGTCCCGGCAGGCGCAGAATGTACGCCATTCCACGCTGCCGTCCTGCTCGCGGAAGCGGAGCTTCGGATCGAGCTGCTTCATGTCCTTGAAGAACGCCTGGGCGGCCGGCTGCTCGATACGGAACCCGACCTCCAGACGGCGGAACGACCGCTCGTCCGTGAGGGCTCGCAGGCCGAGGGGGCCGAACCGGCCGCTGGCCAGGACCAAGCGACGAGCCAGCACCTGCGACTCCTGCCCCTTGGAGTCACTGAGCGTCAGCCGGAACACGTCGGTGGCGGGCTCGTACTCGGCCTTCACCACCTCGGTCTCGGTAAGGACAGTGGCGTCCGTGGCGGCGACCATGTCGGCGGTGAGCCGCAGGCGCGCCTCCAGCGAGAGGTAGTCCGAGGGGTATTCCTTGAGAACCCATTCACCACGGCCCACCGTGAAGGACGAGGGATCAGAGGGGAACGGAGGAGTGTCGAGTCCATAGGAGCCGAGCAGTTCGCAGGTCCAGTCGTACGCGACCCGCAGATCGGCGGAACGAGGCAGCGTCCACAACTCGCTGGCCGAGGGGAAGAACGAGAACTTTCCGTCCGAGAACAGGCCAGCCCCGCCGTGTCCGCGCGTCATATCGGCCGCGGCATGCCGGTCTCGCTCGCCGACCGGCTTCCCGCCGTCGACGAGCGCAACACGGTAGGACGATCCGGCAAGTCGCTGCGCGGCAGCGAGTCCGGCGGGACCGGCACCGATGATGACAAGATCGAAGGTTTCCACGATTCTCCAAGCAGGCATGACTGGTCACTGCTCGGCCAGTTGGGCGTCGGGCAGCATCTTTGATGTGGAGGTTCTTCAGGCAGATGCCGACAGCGCGGCTGAAGGAAGGCGCACCTCGTGGATGTCGCTGAGGTTGCGGTGCCGCTCGGCGTAGTCGATGCCGTAGCCGGCGACCCAGTGTTCGGTGATGTCGAATCCGACGTACCGGGGCTCCACCGGCTTCGCGACGGTGTGGGGCTTGCGAAGCAGCACGCAACAATTCACCGAGGCGGGAGCCTGCTTCCGCAACCGTGCCATGAGCCACGAGAGCGTGGCGCCGGAATCCAGGATGTCCTCGATGACCAGGACGTCACGTCCGGCCAGTTCTTCACCGATGTCCTTGAGCAGCGTGGGCGTTCCCGCTGTGCTGCCCCGTCCGTATGTCGATACTGCGGTCCAGTCCATGACGACGGGCAGATCAATGGCCCGAGCCAGGTCGACCGTGAAGGCGGCCGCCCCCTTGAGCACGCCGATGATCACCAGATCCCGGCCTCGGTAGTCCCGGGTGATCTCGGTGCCGAGCTGGCGGACACGATCCGCTATCTGCTGGCTCGTTAACATCACACGACCGAGTTCCTCGTGGGCAGTCACGCCTCATCCCCCTGGTGGCCGGTCGGAGGCATCCCCCTGTTGGTCGGCATCAGATTGCCGGCCGGAAGAAGTAGGTCCGTCGGCTGAAGATCTTGCCGTCACGGACGTTGTATGTGTCCGCGAACTGCTCGTCGAGGTGCTCGCCGGTGCGGCTGGTACCGGTGAACCGGCCCCAGCAGGCGACAACCGCCAGGTCACTCACGACGTGCCGAACGTCATGACGGCCGACAGCGACGATGCGCTCGACGCGGTAGAACTGCTCGATCTGTGCCAAGCCGCGCAGCGACTCGTAGCCGGGACGGTCGTAGACACAATCCTCGGCGAAGACACGGCCGAGGTCGTCCCAGCGTGCCGCATCGATGATGGAGAAGAGCTCCGTCACCAGATTCTCGGCGGACCGGATGTCCGTCGTCTGTGAAATCACATCGTCCCCTTCTGCACGCGGTTCTGTGCACCCCAGGTCAGGCGAGTGACGCGGTGGGCACGCATCATCCCTGTCCGCGTACTCGAACTCGTAGGAAGAAGAACCGTCGGGCCCATCACGCTGGAGGCGTAGGCCTCGGCCAGCCCGCTGGCCAGGTAGACAGCCCCCGCCCCGCTCGAGGCCTCGCACGCCGCAAGCCTGCCGGTACTACGGGCGTATCCGTCCGGCATGTACGCGGCATGACGCTCGTCGCGTGTCAGCACATGCCGGATGACATCGGTAGCGGCGGCTAATTGGTCGTAAAAGGCGATTCCCGTATCCCCGGGAACACCAAAGACAACCTGGATTTCCATCTCGGCGAGTGCAGCAACAAGCCTACGGGCACCGGAGACCTGGGTCGGCATATTCACGAAATGTGTCATCTTCCTCATGTGCTCAGTGAGCAAGAGGTCAGAGCGCTGTGGTGCGGCACCTCAGCCGCCGGTCGATCGTTCAAAGCCGGGGTTCGCGGACAGGTCATCGACCAGAGAACGCAGTCTGTCCAGCCCGAGATCGATCTGCTCCGGCACTACCGAACTCACACTTAGTCTCAACTGCCGTTCCCCGCCCTCACCTTGGTAGAAGTGGCTCATGGGTGTCCAGAGCAACCGGTGCTCACTAGCTGAGTACTCGAGCGTGGTGTTGTCGACTTGGAAAGGTACGGTGACCACGCTGAAGAACCCTCCGATCGGCCGACTCCAGGAAATCCCGGGTTGGTGGCCGAAGCGGTCCTGAAGTCCCGTCAGCAGTCGTTCGAGGTTGCGGCTGTATCCGGCAATGGTGTCGGCGTTGGCCTTCACCAGGCTGCAGTCGCTCTCCAGCAGCTTGCCGCCGACGAGCGCCTGGGCCATGGGTGACGTGTTGACCGTCAACATGCTCTTGATCTTGGCCATCTCGTCGGCCAGCAGTGAACGGCCGGTACCGGGCGAGCGGACGGTCTGGTCTGCCACCACGTAGCCGACTCGCGCACCGGGGAATGCTGTCTTCGCCAGCGACCCCAAGTACACCACTTGACTGGTCGTGTCCAAGGATTTGAGCGTGGGCAGTCGCTCACCACCGTCGGCCCGGAAGAGACCGTAGGGGTTGTCCTCCAGAAGGAGCAGCCCCAGTTCACGAGCCGCTGCCAACAGGCTGTGCCGAGCGTGCAGAGGCATGGTCAGGCCCGATGGGTTCGCGAAGTCTGGGATCAGGTACAGCGCCCGTGGGCGCAGCCCCGCAGCACGGGCCGCCCGTACCTGTGCCGCGAGATCATCGAGGAGTACGCCATCCGCGCCCTCGCGTACGGGCAGCAGCTTCATGTCGACCAGTCGGGCAGCCCCCGCTATCCCCACGTAGGTGGGCGACACCGCCAACAGAACGTCCCGTTCGTCCCGGCGCAGGGCCCTGAGTGCGAGGAACATCGCCTCCTGGCATCCTACGGTGACGACAACGGCCTCCGGGTCGACATCGATCCCTTCGTCCACGCGGAGGTTAGCCGCGATCAGTTCATGGATGATGCCCTTGGTCCTCCCGTACTGGAATACGGTCCGTCGGACATCGCTCTCCGTGGCGTTCCTCTCCTCCCGCAGGTAACGACAGAAGGTCTCCAGGTGACGCGGAAGGTCGGCCAGGTCGAAGACAGCCTCGGTGGGACGGCCGGCAGCCAGCGACAGGGCGGTGGGGTACTGTTCGGCGATCTGGTTCAGGAAGTTCATCGACTCCATCGCCGGGTCGGCGAGGGACCCATGCAGTTCTGCTCGGTCAAACCAGTATGGATGATGGGTCATTGGTGCCTCTCCAGCCGCCGCGGAAGTTCGCCCACGAGTCCTAGTCCGGCGGCTGCTTCGAGATCGGCGCAGCCCGACAGGGCCAAGGCATCCTCCAGTTCGTCCCGCAGAAGGTCGAGGACCTTGCCGACGCCGTCCTCTCCGCCGAGAGCGAGTCCCCACAGCACCGGGCGCCCGATCAAGGCGGCGGTCGCACCGCTTGCGAGTGCTTTGAGCACGTCGACGCCCGACCGGAAGCCTCCGTCGACCCACACTTCGCATGCCTCGCTGACGGCCTCCCTGACTGCGGGAAGCACGGAGAACCCCGGCACGGCTCCGTCCAACTGGCGTCCGCCGTGATTGGAGACGACGACGGCATGCGCCCCGAGGGACTCGGCGAGTACCGCGTCGCGGGGATCGAGGACTCCTTTGACCACGATGGGCAGATCCGTGTGGCTGCGGAGCCACTCCAGGCAGGACCAGTCGAAGGCGGGGTCGAAGGACTGGCGCGTATGGGAAGCCACCGCCGACCGACCCGGCACCTGGTGCTGAGCCGCGAGCATGTCAGCGTCGGAGAGATGGACGGCGCCGACGTCCTCGGGCAGTGCGAAGGCGTTGCGGACGTCACGCAGGCGCCTGCCCATACGGGGGACGTCGACCGTCACCATCAGCGCGGCGCAGCCAGCGGCCTTGGCTCGGTCCACCAGCTCTGTGAGGAGCCCCCGGTCGCGCAGCCAGTACAGCTGGAGCCACAGCGTGCCGGCGCCCTCGGCGATTCGCTCAACAGGGACGCTGCTCAGCATGGGCACGACGAAGGGGACTCCCGCCGCCCTCGCCGCCCGGCCGACGGCGACTTCCCCCTCGGGGTGAACAAGCCGCTGATACGCCATGGGCGCGACTACGAGAGGAAGCGCGACTGGCGCGCCCAGAAGCCGGGTGCCCATGTTCGGTTGCGCCGATGCTTGAAGGACCCTTGGCACCAGGAAGACGGAGTCCAGGACGGAGTGGTTGGCCCGCAGCGATCCTTCCTGACCACTGCCGCCCTCGATGAAGTCCCAGACGGGGCGTGGAACGCGCTGCTCGGCAGCCCTCGCCACATCGTGGAGGTCGTACAGCGCTTCGAGATCAGTGCTCACGGACGGTGCCTCCGCCACCGGACGCTGGAGCCGTCATGTCCTGCTCGACCGCCTCGTAGAGCGCCTTGATGTTGCCGCTTCCGAACGTCTCGGCGCCAAGCCGCTCGATGAGTTCCAGGAAGAAGGTGCCACGCGGGTGTGTGGACCGGGTGAATATCTGGAACAACTGTCCGGCGTGGTCACTGTCGGCGAGCAGCCCCAGATCCCGCAGTTCAGCGACGTCGTACTTGCGGAGACTCAGCCGCTTGGGGAGGTTTTCGTAATAAGTGTCCGGGCTGCTGAGGAAGACGACGCCCGCGGCCCGCAGCGTCCGTACGGAGTCGACCACGTCACGGCAGGAGAACGCGATGTGCTGAACGCCTGCGCCACCGTGGTCACGGATGAACTTGTCGATCTGCCCGGGCTCCCGGGTGGTGTCGGGCTCGATGATGGTGAGCGTGACATCGCCCGCGGCGTTCTGCACCACCTGCGAGAGCATCGACTGACGTCCGACGATAATTTGCTCTTCGAAGATCTTCCGAAAACCCAAAGCCTGTTCGTAGTAGGCGATGGTGGCGTCCAGATGCCCCGTCGGCACACACACAGCGAAGTGGTCCACCGCCAACAGGCCCACGCCCTCGTGCGGCCGGTCCTGAGCCGAGGCGATGATTCCCGGCGCGATGTGCTTCCGGTCCGCGACGGGAAGCCACTGCAGGAAGGTGTGCCGGACGTTGCCGAAGGCCCGGATCGTTGCCGTGACGCACCCGGAGACGGAGTCCTCCACGGGCTCCTGCAACGCTCCCGCACCCGCGGCCACGGCCTCCTGGAATGCGGCGCGGGCGTCGTCACATGCCAGCCAGATCACCGCCGGTGCGTCACCGTGCGTGTCGGTATACGCATGAGCGGCATGTTCGGGAGTGAGGGCCTGTGTGTAGACGAAGGTTATGTCGCCCTGCCGTACGGCCACCGACCGGTGGTCGTCGGCGACATTGCGGCCGCACACCCGGAAGCCGTAGACCTCCACCATCTCCGCGGCGCGTGCTTCGGCGTCGGACACATAGAATTCCACATGGTGCAGCGTCGCACGATGCGCGTATTGCATTGATTGCCCACCTTCACATGGTCCCAGTGGTCGGTTGTCGGAGCCGCCTCACCCTGTGGTCGCCGGTCCGGCCCACCTCTCGTCGGCTGACACAGCCTTGGAAATGCGCCTGCAGACATCGAGAACGTGTTCGACCCAGGCTTCGGGCCGGTCCTCCGAGTAGTCGCGCATGGTCTCGATAGCCCAGTACTCGTCGCTGCTGAGCAGCGTCGGCTCCACTTCTTGGAATCGCCGTGCATGCCATTTCGGGTTGCGGGAATAGTCCCCTGCGGCGGTCAGAAGCGCGTCGACGACGTAGGTGAAGGCGATCCGGGCGGCCAGTACAGCGCTCCGGTGGTCCCCTGACCGCAGCATGCCCACGGCGTCCTCAATGGCTTCCCCTGCCAGCCTGGCAGCACGTCCTACCATGATCGCCTGGAACGCCGACTGCTCCACCCGCTCCCGGTGCTCTTGCCACCAGTCGGCACCGTGCAGCGGCACCGCGTACAAGAGCCTTTCGAGGAAGTCGCGTTCAGGAACGGTCACCGGACCGGCGGACGCACCGTGCCTCCGGTATTCATCCCAGCCAACTCGGGCGAGCAGCGCTTCGACCTGCTCCGACAGCCAATATTCGAGGTCCCAGGCCCGCTCCGCGACCTTGGTCGTCTCCAGCGCTATGGGGTGCCGGCCGTTCGTCCCCTTCACGAAGTCAGCGGTGTCGCTCGCCCAGGGACGGTCGGAAATCACGTACAGGTCGTAGTCGCTACCGGCGTTCCCCCAGCCCCGGATGATGGATCCCGTGACATAGACGCAGTCGTACGTCTCGGGAAGCAGTCCGCGTTGCTTCAGGACGCCGATGTCCGGGAAGTGCTCATCAGACGTCATGTTCCGCTGGTCCCTCCATAGGCTCCGGCCGCGCTGTGAGTTCGGCGATCCGGCTGTTCAGGTAGTCGGCGACAAGAATCCGGCCGCGCTGGCCAAATGCCGCGTACTTCGGCACGCGCAGTTCGGGTACCGCTGCGGGAATGGCCTCGATGTCGAGCACCGGCCCTACCGACCAAAGCCGTTCCCCATCGCGCGTCGCGGCCGTCAAGCGACACGCGTCCGTGTCCACGATCAGGAGCGCCCCGCTGCCGTCAGGCATGGGCATGGCAAATCGCGGATAGAGCAGCGGACGGTGGTCCCCCGTGCCGGTGAGAGCGGTGCCGGCGATCTGGTACCGCAGGTTTCCGTCAGCGTCGAACTCGACGACGCGGTCGTTCGCGGAGTCGGCGACGACGATTCCGCCGTCGGCCAGCAGACATGCCTGATGCGGGTCGGACAGCCGCTCCTCCCCAGCACCCCACTGGCGAAGCACCGTGTCGTCCTCGCCGACCAACAGGACCCGTTCGAGGTCGGAGTCGACGATCAGCAGAACACCGCCCGGAAGCAGTTCCGCGTAGTGCGGGTCCATCAGACGGACAGGTAGGCCGTCGGACGACACCTTGTCGATCTCGCGTGTGACCTGGCCCAAGTCGTCGAGGACGAGGACTCGTCCGTTGAGGCCATCGGACAGAGCGATCCGGCCGTCCTCCCCCTGCCGGGCCGAACGGGGCAGGTTCAGCCCCATTCCTTCGCCGAAGGCCCACCGCTCGGCACCCGAGGGATCGATGGACGCTACTCTGTCGGCATAGGTGTCGCACACCAATAGGTCGTCCGATGCCCGCAGCGGCTGGACCGTGCGCGGGAAGGAAAGCGTGTGGCGTGGAAGGGTCCTCGGCCCGTATTCCCAGCGCACCTCGCCCTCTGTCGAGCGCACGACGAGTCGGCGGTGGACAGTCTCCGTGACCAGCAGGTCCCCGTCAGGCAGCTGGCGCACGTAGGACGGCCCCGCGGTCAAGCCGCGGCCGATGCCCGGCAGGTCACGCACCCAGCGACCGTCGGTATCGAACTCGGCGAGCCGACTGCCGCGCCAGTCCGCGACGATGGTCCGGCCGTCCTGGAGCCGGCAGGCGGAGTACGGTGCCCCGACCCGGCCGTGACGCAGCCCCGGACGCCGCCACTGACCGAAGATCCGAACGCGCCGCCCGTACTCGTCCAGCTCGATCGCGCAACAGGTGAGCGCGTCGGACATGAGGATGTTGCCCGACGGCAACAACTGCACGTCCGAGGGTTCGATGAAACTGTCTTCGCTCGGTTTCAGATGACGCAGCAGCCTCCCGTCGAGCGTGAGCAGGAGTATCCCGTCGTCCCCGGCGAGGAGCAGCCGGTCATCCAGCACCGAGCCGCAGTTGAATGCCCGGGTGACCGGAAGCGGCCGGTGCAGGGTCCGGCGGCCGGAGCGGTCGGCCCAGTACAGATCGGTCCCTTGACAGAAGAGGACACTCTCGGTGTCAATCCGGTGGGCGAAGTTCATCCGCGGCGGAGCGCTCAGGCTCCATACCGTCTCCCCTTCGGCAGACACTTCGATCAGCTGGTTCTCGGGGAGCCTGCGGTCTACGATCAGATACGTCCCGTCCGCCGTGCGCTGGCCGAGGAACGGGAACGCTAGGGGTGACGCGTCGCTGTCCGCGGGGTGCTCGACACCCCATTGCCGGACCAGCCGGTATTGGTCGAGAGACTCCCGTTTCACGATGCCTCTCGCAGCAGGGCCACGGCCGACTCGACGTCGTCGACGAGACTGATCCGCCCGCCGAGACGCCGCCCCTCTCCGAGCGCGCTGAGCAACGCCCAGGCCGGCAGCTTCGTCGTCCAGTGCTCCTTGCCGACCAGGATGATAGGCCTGATCGGGCCGTCGGTGTAATAGCTCGGCATCGCGGCCTCGAATATCTCCTGGACAGTGCCCGCCGCACCGGGCAGGAAGACCAGGCCGGCGTTGGCCAGCCCCAGCACGCCGAAGTCTTCCAGGGTACGGGTGAGGAACTTGGCCATGACGGTGGTGAACGCGTTGGCGGGGTCCTCGCCGTAGACGTTGGTCCAGGGCGCCACGCCCAGGGAGGCGGTGCTGTGCGCGCCGGCCGGGTGCAGGTCCCGCACCTCGAAGGCGGACCGCGCCCAGTCAGTGACCGAGGGCTCCACGTCAGGGATGGCGGCCAGGCGGCCGAGTGCGCTGTCCAGCACGTGGTCGTCTGCGTCGGCGAGGTAGGCACCGAGGTTGGCGGCCTCCATGGCGCCGGGGCCGCCTTCCGTCCCGACGACGAAGCCGTGCCTGGCCAGCGTACGGCCAAGACGCGCCGCCGCGGCGAACCCATCGGTGCCGCGATTGAGCGAGTGTCCGCCCATGATGCCCACGATCCGCTTGCCCGCCACGTACCTGTGCAGGGCGGCCGTCATCGCGCTGTCGTGCAGACCCTTGAGGATGCCGTCGTGGACACCCACTGTGTCCGCGACCTTGTGCGCCCACTCCCGAACACGCGCGTCCGGGGTCTGCTCGTACGGCATCCCTTCGATGCCCTGCAGGAGTTCGGCCGAGGTGTAGAGGTCGAGCCGGTACGGATTGAAAGGCAGCTCGGGGGCGGAGGACAACACCAGAGCGCCTGCCTTGCGCAACTCGCTCTCGGCTTGCGAATCCATCGGGCATCCGAGGAAGGCAGTCCGATGGTGCGGCCGCCCGGCAAGCTGCAGGAGAACCTCCGTACGCCCGGTCAGATCCACTTCGTGGACACGTGCTTCGTCCTCCCTGTCCGACGCGGCCCAATGGTCGAATGCGTCGAGGGACGTGATGGTGGGCATACCGAAGACTCCTCACATCAAAGGGCATGAAGACGCGCGCGAAGTTGGGTCGACACGCCGCGGGTAACCGGTCTGTGGAGCGGGAGAAGACCGCGTTGCTATGCGAGGCCGCTCAGGAAGCGTCGAACAGAGCGCTCACGGACTCACCGTTGTGGATACGGCGCATGGCCTCGGCGAGGGCAGGGGCGACGGACAGGACCCGCAGCTTGCCGGTGACCTGTTCCGCGGGGATGGGAACCGTGTTGGTGCAGACGATTTCCAGTACGTCTCCCTGCTCCGACAGCCGCTTCAGGGCACCGGCCGCGAAGAGACCATGGGTGCAAGCGACCCGGATGGACCGCGGGCCCAGTTCCCGCAGCTTTCCGAGGAGTTCCAGCACTGTGCTGCCCTTGGCGATCTCATCGTCCAGGACGATGACGTCCTGGCCGGCGATGTCACCGATCACATGGCTGATGCTGACCCGGTCGTCGGGGAAGCGCTGCTTGGCGCCGGCGGCCACCTTGGCTCCCAGCAATCGCGCGAAGGCGGCCGCTTCCTTGGCATTGCCCAGGTCCGGGGAGACCACGGTGGTCCTCGACAGGTCGTACTGCCGGAAGTGCGAGGCCAGTTCCCGCAGAGCGTGCAGATGGTCGACCGGCACCGAGAAGAATCCGTGTACCTGGGGCGAGTGCAGGGTCATCGCGAGGACCCGGTTGGCACCCGCCGAAGTCAGCAGATCGGCAACGAGACGGCCACCGATAGAGATACGCGGAGCATCCTTCTTGTCGGAACGGGCATAGGCATAGTGAGGCATGACGACCGTGATGCGGCCAGCGGACGCACCCCGAGCCGCGTCGCACATGAGGAGGAGTTCGAAGAGGTGCTCCTGCACCGGCGCGACGAGCGGCTGGATCAGGAAGACGTCCCGCTCTCGGCAGTTGGCCTGTAGCTGTACCTCAAGGCAGTCGTTGGCGAAGCGACTCACCGAGACCGGGCTCTGAGTGACTTCGAGGTGAGCACATACCTCTGCCGTGAGCTCGGGGTGGGCACTCCCACCGAATACAACGATGTCCTTCACCAACGGCTCCCTGAGAAGATCACTTGGGTCAGATCATGCTGACACAGAGACGATCATCTGGCCACGCTCCGCATGCCTTTTGACCATCCGTTTGTCCACGGACGTCAACTTGCCTGTGCTGCACGCCGCTTGAGCACATGCCCGGTGACCTGGTCTTTTCTGCGCAAGCAGCGCCAGGCCGATTCATGGACGACGCACGGAACTGTGGCCACGCTCACGCGTCGACCACTCGACGGTTCGTCCGAGGCGCCGGAGTCGTGTCCGTTCAGCGGGATATCCCGCCTCCTGTCCTGACTTCATCAGGATTCTCGCGGGAAGCTCGGGGCCTTGTGCTCAGTACCCGGGCCGGTCGCCCGTCGCGCGGTACGGAAGGCGGTCAATTGGCGCGACTGGGCGTGCCGGTCATTCCCGCCGAAATCCTTCCCGGCAGCGACGCCAAGTTGATGGCACACACGTCCGAGGGGTGAGGAGAGCACTCCACCAAGTGCGTCGACGTACACTCGTCCACTCGCATGAAGCGGAACGCTTGCGCCTGCCATCCGGCTGACTGAGAATGTGGGTTCGAGCCCGAGTCGGAGTACTTGGGACGCGTTCCGGCCAGATGTGCTATCGGGTCATTGGCGTGTACCTGCAAAGGGGCCGAGAAGGCACATGGTCTCCACGTCTGGTTGGCCATCGGGATGTGCTTACTGCCGCGCTCCGCGGACTCCACACGTGTAGGCCCCATAGCAAGCTCGCGTGGATCGCCGCACCGGCCCGAACGGCGCATCGCGCGGGGCGTTCGGCCGCCGTCACCGCTGCGCCGGCGTAGTGCCTCGGGCTCGGCCCACATCGCCTAGAAAGAGATCCACAGGTGTCCCAAGACAGCTTGTCCGATGCCTCCGTCACCCGGTCCGGGGGACTGTCCGGCGGCCTTCCCGTGCTGATCGTGGTGTTCGACAAGGGAGCCGCCACAGCGGCGGACCTGGCGGTCGGCCTCGGCGATGTCGCACGCCTGGTATTTGCGGTGCCACAGTCGGACTTCACTGAAGCCCTGCTGCCCACGCTCGGCGAGCTGGGCATCGTAGTGGAGCTGTCGGAGGACGAGGAACGCGACGCCGAGGCGCTCAGGGCGCTCTCGCCGTCCGGCATCGTGACGTTCTCCGAGTCCCGGCTGCGGATCACCGCAGCGATCGCCCAGCGGCTGGGACTGCCCTTCCATTCACCGTCGACCGCGCTGGCATTGACGGACAAACACAAACAGCGTTCCGTACTGAACACCGCGGGCGTTAGCCCAGTACGCACCGCTCTCGTGCGCGAACCACGGGACTGGAAGGACGCATGGGCCACCGTGGGGCTTCCGGCCGTGGTCAAGCCGGTGCGCGGTGAGGGCAGCAGAAACACATTCTTCGTGCGGTCCACCGACGACGCCGCGCGCATCCAGAACGAGATGACGGTTGCCGGAGAGCTGGTCGTTCCGCTCGTGGTCGAGGAGTTCCTGCGCGGACGGCCATCGACACCCTACGGCGACTACGTGTCCGTGGAAAGCGTGTCGGTGCCCCAAGGGGTGACGCACATCGCCGTGACCGGAAAGTTCCCCCTGGAGCACCCCTTCCGCGAGCGCGGACAGTTCTGGCCCTCCGCGCTCACACCGGAGGAGGAGGCCACGGTCCGTCAGCTGACCGACAAGGCGCTGATGGCGCTGGGTGTCGAACGGGGTATCACCCACACCGAGATCAAACTCACGCCCGACGGTCCTCGCGTCATCGAGGTGAACGGCCGACTGGGCGGTAACGTCCAGGACCTTTCGGTGCGGGCGGGCGCGGGGAATCCGGTGAGGGCCGGCGGGCTGCTGGCACTGAACGCGCCGGCCGGCCTGGCGCAAGCCCGACCAGATCGGGTGTGCTTCCAATACATCTATCTCGCACCGGCCGAGCCCTGTCGAATGACGGCTGCCCGGGGCCTCGCCGAAGTGCGGAGGGTGCCCGGCGTGGTCCGCTACCTCGCGCATGTGCGACCGGGAGACGTCTTGCCCGGCGGCATTGGTACCCAGCGCCTGGCCGATCTCCAGGGCGAAGCGCCGGACCACAAAGCGATGTTCGAGGTACTGGACACGGCGCTCGCCTTGCTGGAGTACGACTTCCAGAAGCAGGACGGCTCGGCCTTCACTCTGCGCCGCTCACTGCCGGGCTCAGGAGCGTGAGACGACCAGACCTTGCCGGTCGAACCGGAAGGACCGTACCTGCGGCATACAGATGACGGCGAGACAGGGGAGAGCCAGCACGGCGGCGGCCAGGCTCAGGGTCGCCTCGGCACCGATCCAGGTGGAGAGCGGACCTGAGACAGCCATACCGAAAGGCAGCGCTGCCATGCTCAGCATGAGGTCGTAGGAGTTGACGCGCCCCATTACCTCCATGGGGAACGATTGACTCACGACCGCCGTCCACACCTCGTTAAGAACGGCAAGGCCCAGACTGCTGAGCCCGCAGCACACAACGACAACGGCTAGAGGCAGCCCGTGCCCCAGGCTCAGCAGCGGCAGCGCGCCTGGAAGCAGCGCGGCGTTGGCGACGACCAGCGGCCTCCGCGGTGCCCACGTCAGCGATATGAGGCAGCCCGCGACCGCGCCGACGCCGAGCCCGGCGGACATCACCCCCCACGCCTTCGCCCCACCGAACTCCGACCCGCTCAGTACCGGAGCAATGACTAGGAACGCGGAGAAGCCCATGTTCCAGCAGGCGTGCGCGATGATGTTCATCACGAACCAGCCGCGGCCACGCACCTCCACCCAGCCAGCCCGCAAATCTGCGACGAAATCCTGGCGTTTCCCAGGCGCCACCTTGGCCGTGTAGAGAACGAGAATGCTTGCGGCGAGCAGGAAACTGAGGCCGTCCACCAGGTAAACAAGGGGGACCCCGACGTACGCGAGCAGCACGCCGCCGATCGCCGGCCCCACGACGTCCGCGATGCTTCGGGTAAGACTGTTCAGCGAACTAGCGGGCTGGATCTGGGACGCTGGAACACTTTCTCGGAGCATCGCCGTCAATGCCGGCTGGGAAAAGGCGAAACCAGCACCGAGAACCGCCGCCGCCAGGACCAGGTGCCACATTCGGCAGTGACCAGTCCAAAGGAGAAGGGCTACCAGCAGTTGGACAGTGGCGCCGAGAAGGAATGTGGCAAGCGCGACCAGACGCCGGGGAAGACGGTCCGACCACACTCCCCCCACGAGCACTAGCACTAGCCGTACCAGGGCTCTCACCGCTAGAACCATACCCACCTGGCTGACCGAGCCGCCGACTTCAAGGACAGCGAAGGGCACGGCGACGGAGGCCACGGCATCGCCCGCAGTGGACAGTGACTGAGCTGCCCAGAGCAGCCGGAAATCACGCTGCCGTATAGCACCGGTGGCGCGCTCAAACCTGGACACGAGTGAATACCCCTCAATTCATGTCTATGCCCGGCGCAAACCAAGCGACAAAGGACTCTGCTCACAGTTCGCGCAGGGAGGAGATTTCGGGCAAGCGGCCTTCGCCGGAGATCGTCACGGATCAGGGACTCCTGCAGCCGTCATGTCTTACTTCGCTCGTCTCGACCGCCGGAAGGCTCGTTGTCCGAGTCGGCATTTGCCCGTACTGTTCATACAGTCAACATGATCACACGCGAGCGCGGCAATCCAGGCGGCGGGCGGCGAACTTTTTACCACGCAGACGCCGCGCCCACGAGTCAAGACCGCGTTCGTCCAGAATCGCCTCCGGTGCGGCCAGGCCTGCGCTACATGCAACCTGGTCCCCCGAGCGGCATCTGCAGAGCCGGAGTCATTTTGTCCTCAACGACGAACACCGTCGAAGCCTGGCTGTCCGCGCGCCTTCCCGCGCACCTGGCGCAGCGCCGTGGTCCTGCCGTTCCGGTGCACGAGCGTCCATGGGCCAGCGTCTACCGTGTGCCCGTGGACGACGGATGGCTGTGGTTGAAATGCACCACAGGCCTGGCGCGCCACGAGGCCTCACTCGTGGCCTTCCTGCGCGACCGCTTGGGTCCGGTCGTCCCCGAGGTGGTTGTCCACGACGAGGCCGATGGGTGGTTCGTGACCCGAGGTGCGCTGACGCTACCGAGTGTGGACGGAGACCCCGACCGGGCCCGGCACCTCTGGGAAGCGGTTCTCGAACAGTACGGCGCGATGCAGCGCGAGATCGCGAAGAACACCGACGAGCTGATCGGCCTGGGTGTGCCGGATTTGCGTCCCGAGCGGCTGATGAGCCATCTCGACATACTCCTCGACAGGCCTGGCATGAACAGCCGCACAGAGCTGCTCCACCGGATCGCCGCCATGCGGCCGCAGCTCGAAGAGTGGTGCGCTCGACTGCGCGACACCGGCGTGCCCGCCAGCATCCAGCACGATGATCTGCATCTGGGCAATGTATTGCGCGAGTCCGGCGGAGCCGCCTTCGTGATCATCGACTGGGCCGACGCCGTCGTGACTCATCCTTTCGGGAGCCTGCTGTACCCCTTGTACGCCGCCCGTCGCAGAGGTGACACCCCGGCCCAGGTAAAACGCCTCGTGGATGCCTATCTGTCCGGCCTGGGGCAGCCGGCGCGCAGCGCGGAAACCGATGCGACGATCACCGCGGCGCTGCGGTTGGCCAGCATCCCTCGGGCCCTGATGTGGCAGTCCTTGGCCGACATCACCGCCCCAACGGCGCTGACGGACTACTACGGCTCGGGCGCACCGCGCTGGCTGGGCCGCATGGCTGACGGTACCTGGGCACTGACAGGCACTGAAGAACACTCGTGAACAGGAACAGCGCATGACGAACGCAGCATTCGCGCGGACAACCCTGGAGACGATATGGAAGGAGGTGCTGGGCGACGCCTACGCGTCGGGAACGCACGACGTGTCCTTCTTCGAATTCGGAGGCAGCTCGATCCAGCTGCTGGAACTGTCACGACGCATCATGGCGGCCTTTGGCGTGAAGTTCCCGCTGCGGCAGCTCTTCGAGTTCTCCACCATCGAGCAGCAGGTGTCCTTGGTCGAGGAGTTGCGCGGGGCGGGTGCCGAGGAGGTACCGCCGCCGGCGCGGGCCGACGCTCGCCCGACTGCTCATTGTGACCGGGCACTCGTTCCGCAGCAAACGGTGAAGTTGAGACGGCTCAAGGCGTCCAGCGGCGGGCGGCGTGTGTTCGCGGCTCTGCGCGTGGACGGGCCCTTCGATCCGCACCGCCTGTTCGACGCGTTCCGAGCCGTGGTGACGTCCCGCGACGCCCTGTGCGGCACCTTCGCCTGGCGGGATGGGGAACCCGTCTGGCGCCCTGTGCCCGCAAAGGACATGCGCTTGGAAGCACCGCACGTCGAAGCGGTGAGCGACGAACACGAGGCCCTCGCCTACCTCGCCAGACAGGCGGAACGTGAACTGGCGCCATGGGAAGGACAACTGGCCCGCCTCTCCGTCGCACGCGTGGACGAGACCACTCACTATGTCCTGATGGTGGTGTCCCACTTGGCGGTGGACGGCTGGTCGTTGGGCATTCTCCTGGACCAACTGGCCCAGGAGTACAGCGGTGCAGCAGTAGATGTGGCGGACCTGCCGTCCTTCTACGACTGGGCCGAGCACTACAACAACCAGATCGCTAAGCACGGTGGCATGGTCGGTGTCGTACAGGACTGGCGGGAATACCTGGGGCCTCCCCCGTATCAGCGAGGGGCACCGATGCCTCCGGCGGTGCCCGGTGCCGAGCAGGGCTGCACCAAGGCATACGTCCGGCTCGATGCCGCCACGACTCAACTCCTCCGTCGTGCGGCGGCTCGCCACGATGCGACGGTGTTCAGCCTTCTGGTGGCCGCGCTGCACCGGCAGGAGTCCGATGGCTCCCGCCACGACCTGCAGTACTCCACCGCGACAAGTGTGCGGCACGAGCTGGGGTCCGAACGTATCGCCGGGCTCCTGTCGGACGCTCGGGTCCTCGTGCGCTGCGTATCCGCTCCGGACACCCCCGCGGCCGCTGCCCTCGTGGAGACCGAGCGATCACGGCGGCAGGCTCTCGGCCTGCTCGCGCCGCCGTACCGGACATTGCGTGCCCACATGGGGGAGGACGTACTCGACGAGAGCACCACGCCGTACGTAGCGCTCAACCCGGCATGGCTGAGTACGCCCCGCAAACTGGGGTCCGCGATCGCGACGCCGGCCTCTTTGACAGCTCCTGAGGACTACCCGAAGTACGTGCAGTACTGGTGGACCGACGAGGGAGAGCAGCTCGTTTGCACCTTGCGCGTGCCGTCCGACCGCTTCACCCCCGACCAGGCGGACGCGTTGCTGAGGCGCACGGTGGACTCGACGCTCGCGTTCGCCCGCGCCTGCGACACCTGACGGGAAAGGGCTGCCGGTGAGGAGGCCGCTGAAACGCGGTCTCCTCACCCCCATGCCCATCAACCCCTGACAACCTGAAAATCAAGCCGGGGCAGACGCTCCGTCACGTTACGGGTGTCGATCACGAGCGGCGCTCCCTCGACGAGCTGCTCCCAGTCAATGTCCGAATGGTCGACCAGGATCAGCACCGCGTCGTACTCCGCGGCCAGCCGGGTGCTCAAGGTTTTCGACTTGACGGCATCGGGGCCGACCGCATTTTCAGGCAACTGCGGCACGTGGGGGTCGTGGTAGTCGACCGTGGCACCCTCCTGACCGAGTAGCCGCATGATCTCCAGCGAAGGGCTCTCCCTGATGTCGTCCACGTCCCGCTTGTAGGCGACCCCGGCCACCAGCAGCTGGGCGCCCGTCAACTGCTTGTCATGCGCCAGCAAGGCCTCGGCCGTGCGCTGGACCACGTAACCAGGCATGCCTGAGTTGATCCGGCCGGCCAGCGATACGAACCGTGCCTCCATGCCGACCTGCCTGGCGTTCCAGGCCAGGTAGTACGGGTCCACGGGAATGCAATGGCCGCCGACCCCGGGCCCTGGGAAGAACGGGAGGAAGCCGAAGGGCTTGGTACTGGCAGCGCTGATCACCTCCCAGACGTCCAGTCCCATGCTGTCGCACATCATCTTCAGCTCGTTAACCAAGCCGATGTTGACCCACCGAAAGGTGTTCTCGAAGAGCTTGCTCACCTCGGCCGCACGGATGGACGAGACCAGTCGCACGCTTTCGAAGACCTGGGAGTACAGCGCACGGACCGCTTCCTGGCAGTCCGGCCCGTGGCCGCTGACGAGACGCGGTATGGATTCGAGGGAGAACTGCCGATTGCCGGGGTCGATGCGCTCCGGGGCGTAGCCGAGCAGGAAGTCCCGTCCGGCCACCAGGCCGCTCGCTTCGAGCAGCGGGCGCAGTACGTCCTCGGTCGTGCCGGCGAAAGTGGTCGACTCCAGCACCACCAGGCTACCCGGCTTCAGCCTGGGGGCGATCGCCTGCGCGGCTGCCCGCACATGACTCAGGTCAGGCTCCGGATCGGCCGTGTCACGCCGTACCGGCGTCGGTACGCACACGAGGACGCAGTCGAGGGTGGACACCACGTCGAAGTCGGTCGCCGCGCTCAGTCGCTGCGCCCTGACCTGTTCCGCCACTGCTTCACCGGGGACGTGCTCCAGATGGCTCTCCCCGCGGTTGATCTTCGCAACGCGCTCGGACTCGATGTCGATTCCGATGACGCGGAACCCTGCCTCGGCGAACGCCACGGCGTTCGACAGGCCCACGTATCCAAGACCGACGACACCGATGACGGCCGTGCGGTGTGTGATGGCAGAGATCAGCGCCTTTCCCTGGGTCTCGGTGATCATTTCACGGCTCCCTGTGCATCGCGCATGGCACGGATCAGCGAAGCCACACCGGTTTCCAAGTCGACCGCCGGCCGGTAGCCGAGCAGCCGTCGGGCCTTGTCGATGTCGGGTGACCGGTCCACCACGTCGGGGGTGTCGTCACCGAGGAGGCGCACGGAGGAACGCGATCCGCTCAACTCAATGATCAGCTCCGCGAGTTCGCGAATGGTCAGCGCCGCGGAATCATTACCGAGGTTGAAGGTCTCGCCGAGTGCGGCGTCCATGGCCAGGCATCGGTTGATTCCGTCGACGAAGTCGGTGACATGACACCAGGATCTGCGCTGCTTGCCGTCGCCGGTGACCGTGATCTCCTCGTCGCGAAGGGCCCTGCTGACAAATGTGGTCATCGCGTTCCCCAGCGAACGATGTGGCCCGTAGACGTTGAAAGGCCGAACAATGGTCGTGGGGACTCCGCGCTCCGCCCGGTACGCCATGGCCAGGAACTCCGCGGCGACCTTGCTCGCCGCGTAGCTCCAGCGCAGCGAGTCGGTGTCGAGACGCAGGGAGGCCGTTTCCGGCGTGGCGTTCGCCTGCCGGCCGTAGACCTCACTGGTGCTCAGCACCACCACGCGTCTCAAGTCACGTTGACGGGACGCGAAGTCGAGGCACAGCTGCGTACCCCGGATATTGACGTCGAGGGTGAGCAGGCTCTCCCGCGCCACGCGCTGCACCCCGAGTACGGCTGCGGCATGCACGATGTGGGTGTAGTCGTCAGAGAGCTGTGCGAACGTCTCCGGTTCGGTGGCGTCACCGCACGCGCATGTGACCTTTGGATCGTCAAGCAGTCCCAGTGCCTGAGCGGTGGAGCCCGTGGGCGTGCCGAAGTCTAGAAGTGTGACGGAATTTCCGGCCTCCACCAGGCTTTTGGCCAGCGTGGCACCCACGAATCCCAATCCGCCCGTGATCAGGACACGTCCGTCTGTTATGCGGTTCAGAATGCTTGTGTTCCCCTCGTACTGGTGTGGATCGCCGACGTGACTCTGCGGTGCGCCGGGACCTGTCATGTCGGTCATCGGCCTGTGTCCACCGCGCGCTCGACGCGATGGCGCACCATCTCGCGGACTTCCCTCGTACGCAGGTGGCGCAGCCGTCGCAGATAATCGTTCTGCTCGATCGGCTCACCTTGCCGCTGCTGGATCTGTGCGGTGTAGCAGAGGAATTTGCAGCACAGGAACAGCAGGGCCTCTGGGAAGACATCCGTGTCCGGCCGTGGACCACCCGCCGCGACATAAGCGCGCAGCAACGCAGCGACCAGGTCGAGGTCGATGACGTTGTCGGCCGGAGTGGAGAACTCCATGACGACCAAGGCTAGGTCGAGCAGTGACGATCCCAGGTAGGCGTCGTCGAAGTCAATAAACCCCACGAGATTGCAGTGCTCGTCGACCACGGTGTTCGCGAAGTACAGGTCGCCGTGCACCACTTGCCGCTCGGTGGGCGGTGTGAACAGCGGTGAGACCTCGGACCAGACGTCACCGACTTCGGCGGCCACTTCTGCGTCCTCGGCCTCAAGCCGCTTCAGCACATCGTCCATCAGGCCACCGCAGAGCTGCTCCTCGGCGTTGTCCTTGCGTCCGTCCGGTACGAAGCCGTTCAGCAGCAGGCGCATTCGGGCGTACGCCGAACCAACCTGGGTGACGATGTCGTGAGCGAGTTCGTCCTGGGTCAGGGTACGTCCAGGCAGGTAGGTCAGCACCGTGAAGAGCCGTCCTGCCAGTTCCCCCACCCGTTCCCCGTTGCGCGCGCACACATACCGGGGGACGGGGAACCCGGCGTCCCCGAGGTGACGCAGCACGGACAGTTCGAGGTCGATCTCCTCGCGCCGACGATCTGCTGCGTAGAGGCGCAACAGGTATGTGCCCCCGTCCGTGTCCAGGCGGTAGTTGGAGTTGACCATGCCCTCGCCACACTCGTGGAACTCCCGGACGTGGCCGAGACCGTAGGTGGACGCCACCGAGTTCACCTCGGCGGCCCCCACGATGGCCAGGCGGTTCAGTCTTGTGACCATGGGCCTTCTTCTGTTGGTGAATGAACTGGGCATACATGTCACCCGCGAGGGGCTGTCGGCGCTTCCACAGCGAGAAAGTGCGCAGGCGCTCCCGACCAGCTTCGTTTGAATTCCTGGAGACTTTGCCGATGCGAATAACCCAGGTCCATCCGGCGGTCTCCGAGGTCCCCGAACTGGCTGAGCGCCGCGTGCATCAGCACGTAGTTCGGCGCGACGGCGGCGGCGTCGGGCCGCCAGCCGTTGAAGAGATACGCGACCTGACCCGCGAAGCGGATGAAGCCGCTGACCGCCAGCACTTCACCGTCCAGACGACAGGCGAGCAGCCATCCGAAGTCCTGTCCGTCGGCAGCCAGCGACGCGAGCAGGGGCAGGGGTGTCCGATAGGCGGCACCCACACGTGCCTGGGTCTCCCAGATGAGCTCAGCCGCCCGGTCCAGTTCCGCTTCGGTCAACGGTCCTGCGGTCAGTCCGACACGCAGCCCCTTCGCCACGGCACGCCGGGCCCGGACTCGGTAGCTCGGGAGCCGCTGGCCGGCGTCCGCCACCACGGGAACCAGGTGTGTCGCGCGGACCTCGGCGCCGGACACCGCGCCAGCCGGAGTTCCGGGACCAGTCACCAGGCGCCTGCACGGTTTACCGAAAGCCTGCTCGACGGCCGCGATCGTGCGGACCTGGTCCGAGCAGGAGAGCGGCGAGCCGCTGGCGTCGAACACCCCGCCGTAGCCGAGGTGTCCACAGCAAAAACCGTCCCCGGCGAGCTGTCCGCCCTCCATGAGGGGCACATATCGAGGTGTGTGGTCGTCCACACGCAGGACGCGGAACGTACCGCCGAACGCGCGGGCGACCATCGAGCCCCAGCGACAGGTCTGGTAGGGACCGACGCCTGGCACCCCCGTGGCGGTCTCGTCCCAGTCGGCGGTCACGTCGGTCAGCCGCACCCGCCCGCGGCTAGGCACCCGGACTCCACAGCGTCAGCAGGGTCAGCGCCAGCACCTGGCAGTAGTCGGTGAGCTCTTCTCGCGTCACGTACTCGTCGGAGCTGTGGGCGCGGGTCAGACTACCGGGGCCGTAGACGATCGTGGGAATGCCGGCGCTCTCAAGCAGGCGCGCGTCGCAGGCGCTCGGGAAATCACCGCGTGCCAGTGGGACCCCACAGCTGCGGCCGCTGTTCAGAACGGTGTCACACCAGCGGGCGTCGTCGTGGGAGCTGCCGGGGAACGACAGTCCATAGGACTCCAGCACCGGGGGCCTGCGCACGCCGGTCAGCCGGGAAAGCCGCGCCGCGAGCCGGTCCGTGACCTCATCGGCCGTGATCGTGGGCGGAAGAGCCAGCGTCACCTGGACCTCGCATGTCTCCGCCGGTACCGCGGCGTCGCTACCGCCGGTGATCATCCCGTACATGACGTGACGCGTGCGGCTGGTAGATCCCGCCCGACCGGCGATCCAGTCGTCTAGCTCCTCCAGCTCGCGAATCACATCCGCGAGCACACGATGGGCGTTGTCGTACGCGGCGGCGAAGGCCATGTGGACCGGATCGCCGAAGCAGCGCACCGAGAACTGGTGAAAGCCGTAGGTCCGGTCGCACACGAGCCCGCCGGTGGGTTCGGCTATGAGGCCGACGTCGAAGCGGCGGTCGGACTCGGTCAGCAATGCGGCGAGGGTGCCGTTGCCTCCGATCTCCTCGTCGAGCACCAGGTGCAGGGTGGCGGCTCCTCGGGCCTCGGAGAGATGAGGGACCAGAGTCGTCAGAACCTGCACGTAGGCGGCGACACCACCGAGCATGTCGCAGGCGCCGCGTCCGATGATCCTGCCGTCCCGGTCGGCACCGGACTGCCATAGGCCGGGCTCGGCCCAGTCATGCGGCGCGGTCACGAAGTCCACGTCGACATGGCCGTTGAGCAGAACGTGCGGCCCTCCTGGGCCGAAGACGCGTTCAGCCGTGAGAAACCAGCGCTCACGGTCGGGATAGTCCGCGAACTCGGTTCCGAGGGACGGTACGTCGACGTACTCCGCGGACGACTCGATCTCCTTCGCTGTGTGGCTGTGCAGCCGTACCGAGAAGCCGGCGGCCTCAAGCCGGGTACGCAGCAGATCGAGTGCGGCACGCTGTCCCTCGGATCCGTAGACCGGGTGGCAACGGATCAGGTCTCCCAGAAGACCGGTCAGCTCCTCCTCACGGTCTTTCAGCGCGGTCAGCACGGCCTTGTTGACCACGTCACCGGATCGCATCGGATGGTCCCTCCTCGATCACCCGGCGGCACCAGCGCGCCACGGCGAAGACGTTCTCTCTTTGTGTGTAGTCCCGCTCGGCTATCTCCAGGGTGATCGCCTTCACGTGTGGCATGGCGGCCATGGAACGGAGCGCCGACACGTACACCGGCTCGGGGACGTCCGCTTGCCAGGGGAGGACGCCCTCGGCGCAGACCCGGCCCCGGCTCGCGTCTGCGAATCCGGAGAAGGCGCTGAAGTGGAAGTGCCGCAGCGCCGGCCCGAGTTCCTCGAAGTCGTCGAAAGACGGCAGTCCGACGTCCGGGTACCAGGACCGTGGCTCCAGAGATCCGGCAGCGATCCGCCGGGTCATTTCAACGGTGTAACTGTAGTGGCAGAAGTCCCAGGTTATACCGACGTTACCGCCCACGAGATCCGTGTAGTCGGCGGGCACCAGCAGCAGGGGGTCGAGGTCTGTTCCGTCGTTCCCCGTCAGGGGCATGTTCTCCAGCCCGATCCACGGGCCGGCGCCGGTGAGCCGCTCGCGCAGGTTCGCCACTCGCTCGGCGAGGAGTGCCCGTTCCGCCGCGAGGTCGCGGCGCTGCCACTCGGCGACGGTCCGCCACCGGTTCGAGTGCAGCACGATGCCGTCCAGCCCGAGTTCACCGGCGCGTTCAATGGTCTCGTCGAGCCGTGCGCGCACCCACGGGTCGCCGATCCAGTCACAGTCGTTCACGGGGAAGTGGAAAGTGAACGACGGTGGGCGGTCGTCACGGGCGATACGGCCGACCGTCCGCCACACCTGACGCCACGTCGCCTCGTCTTCGAGGTCGGCGCGGTCGAACAGGGATGCCTCTGTGCCCAGCCCGTCCTCGGTCCAGCGCGGGTCGTACTGCTCTGCCCGCGAGGCGAGGAAGGGAATGGACAGCACCGTGCTCACCTGGGCGCCTTCCGCGCCAGGTCGCGCACGGTGTCGATCACCTGCTGCTGTTCGCCCTCCCCGAGGCCGAAGTACATGGGGAGGCTGAACGTGCCACGCATCACGTCGTCGCAGACGGGGAACCACCGGTCTCGGACCGTGGGCAAACCGGAGAAGGCCGGGAAGCGGTGCAGGGGCGTGTAGTGAACCTGGAGGCGGATACCCGCGGCAAGGAAGAAGTCGTACACCGCAGCCTTGGTCATGCCGAGGCGGTCCACGTTGAACTCGACCGGGAACAAGTGCAGGGCGGACAGCTCGTGCGGGTCGTCCGGGATACTGCGGATCGCGGTTGATGCCGACAGCTCGGCGCGGTAGCGCCGGGCCATCGTGCGGCGGCGTGCGAGGCTTTCCGGGAGTCGGCGTAGTTGCACCAGGCCGATCGCGGCATGGATGTCGGAAAGCCGCAAGTTCAGACCCGGCTCATAAATCTCATAGGACCAAGGCTCGACGGCCTCGGCGCCAGCGGTGTGCGGGCGCCGCATGTTGTGATTGCGGAAGGCCCTCAGCTTGTCGGCCAGTACATCGTCACGCAAGGTCAGTGCACCACCCTCGGCAGCCGCCACGGGCTTGGTCGGGTGGAAGCTGAAGGCGGCGGCCGTGCTCCCGGGATGCCCGCCCACCGGACGTCCACCCGGCTCGTAGTGGGCGCCGGCGGCATGGCAGGCGTCCTCCGCAAGCACCGCGCCGAACCGGTCGGCGACCGAGCGCAGGGCAGTCAGGTCGGCGGGCAGCCCCGCGAAGTGGACTGGAAAGACGACGATCTGGTCGTATCGGGCGCCGATGCCGTGCAGCAGCTCCTCCAGCGACTCCGGCGCCATGTTGAGCGTGGCACGGTCGATGTCGGTGAACGCCACGTCATAGCCGAGCAGTCGGGCACTGGCGGGTACGGCGGCGAAGTTGAGCGTGGACGTGACCACCAGGCCGTTTCCGGCCGGCTTGCGGAGCATGGCCAGCAAGGCGTGGATCGCCGCGGTTCCGCTGGAGAAGCAGACAGCGTGCGGAGCGTCCATGGACTCTGCCAGCGCCTGCTCGAAGGCGGCCAGGGACACCCCGTTCGTCCACATGCCCGATTCGATGACCCGGGTCACTACGTCGCGTTCCTCGGCCGTCCAGAACGGTCGGCTGTAAGGAATGGGGCCGGAAGATGTTGTCATCATCGGTCTCCGTCGGGCTGTTCCGGCCTTGCGCTGCCGACCCGGCTCTCCAGGTACCGGGTCCGGCCGTGCAGCAGCCCGGACTGGCGCCACCAGGCGTCGGTGCCGGAATCACCGACCAGGTTCTCGTCGCGGCCCGCATACGCGGCGGGCAGGCTTCCGAAGTGCCGCAGCAGCGTCCAGCGGTCGAGGGACGTCTCCTCACCGGCCGGCCATGCCCTGGCCAGCGGGGGGAACAGTTCCTCGCGGCGGATCGCACGGCCCGGGTGGGCCGACCGGATCTCCTGAGCCAGTTCGCGGATGCGATCGCGCACATTTGGGCCGGTCCGCTCGCGCAGCGCGGCGGCCAGGCCTTCCGGCCCGAGACAGATGCCGCCGTCGCGTAGGACGTCGACGGGCTCGTCGGCCGTATGGAAGAAGACCTCTATGCGGTTGGTGCTGCCCAGGTGCGATCGGAGTTCCCAGCCCTGCCGGTCCCCCGGGTCGGCCTCACCCTTGGCGTCGGCCATGAGGACGGAGCAAGGGACCGGAACCTCGCACCGGTCCGTGCGAAACAAGGCGAGGATGGCGGGTGACGCCTCGTAGAGCAGGTCGAACATTTTGAGCAGCTCGCCAGTGGCGGCGTTGAGTTGATAACGCCACACCTCCCGGACGACCGACTTCGTCATGGCCACGGGAACAGCGAAGAACGGTTCCGTTCCGAGACGCGCGTAGAAGTCGAGGATGGTGTCCACGTTGCCGGCCGCGATGGCATCCGGGCGGAATATTCCCAGTCCGACGGTCTGCAGCGCCGCCGCCAGCTTCTCGTCATCCAGGTCCAGACCGGTGGCCGTCTCGTACAGGACCTCCCGGAACTGAGGCTCCCACGCGTAGAGCTGCGCCTTGTCGAGCCGGCTGGTCAGGTTTCCCCACGAGAAACGAATGACGGGATCCCTCTCCAGGAGGCGTTCCGCGTCGGTTCGTGTCATGTCCGTCATCTTTCTTTTCGAGCAGGGCTGAGCCGTGCGAGGGCTCTGGCGAACGCAGATCCTCGGATGCCGTCCCCCTTGGGTACTGGGCGCGGCGGTGATTACGGCAGGGTGATCTCGGTCGCGGGATCGCGCTGCCCCGGCAGACCGTCCACTGCCATGACCTCCTCGATGAACGCGGATACGGCCTGCCAGACGGACGCGGGGTGATCGACAGCCACGAAGTGTCCGCCCGGCACCGATGTGCCGGTGACTGCGGCTCCCCAGTCCCGCCATAGCCGTACATCCGCCGCGCCCAGGTGCTCGTCGTCCTCCCCGAGGACGACCAGAACGGGCTCGCCCAGGTCCGCTCTCTCCTGGGGCAGGACCGAGAGGACTTCACAGTCGGCGCGCAGTTGGGGCAGGAGCAGTTCGAGCATCTCCTCGTCCTCAAACAGCCCTGGTGGAATACGCCAGGACGTCCTCAGCCAGTCGACGAACTGCGCGTCGGTCAGGCCCGGGGGGAGTACCGCCGCCGGCGCCACCGGAGCGGGTGCGCTGACCGCGATCAGTCCGGCTACCGTGATCCCCCTGTCTGCCAGTGCCTGCTGGGAGGCCAAGGCCAGGGAGGCACCACTGCAGTTCCCCAGCAGAAACAGCGGTCCCGAGCGTGACAGCTCGGCCGCGCTCCGGGTGATCTCCTCCAGGTAAACGTCAGCGCTGGAGACGGCGCCGGCCATGAACCGGGTCTCACGGCCGGCGAAACGCACGACTCCGGTTCTCAGCCACGGTGGTGCCATCTGCTGCAACGCGTAGAGCGAGGAGACTCCGGCGCCGGCATGCGGGATGCAGAGCAGGGCGGCCCGATGCACGGACGCGTCGTGGCCCTGCGCCGCGAGGATCTTGCCGGTGATCGCGTCGTTTTCCGGTATCACGCGTTTCCTCCGTCAACGTATGGTGCGACCATCTGCCGCAGAGCCGTCACGTGCTCGGCAGCGAGCTGTTCCAGCAACGAGGCCGCTGCCGCCCCCTTCGCCCGTACCAGGCATCTGTGTGCGCCGGGGGCACCGTCCGTGCGGTTCACGACCTCGATGGTCAACGGGAAGTTGTTCTCATCGAACGCCTCGCTCGTCCTGATCACCGAGTGGACGGAATTCAGCACGTGGAAGTCGACGTAGTTGAAGAGAACGGGAGGCAAAGTGTCCGGTGCCGCCCCCAGTTGCACGGATAGTGGTGCGTAGCGTGTCTGCATCAGCACCCGTTCGGCGTCCCAGACGCGACGCGCCAGTTCCTCGGCCGATTCCCCCTGCTGCTGGGCGAGTCCGAGCAATCGCAAACGCACAAAGTAACCGATGCAGGTGTCACCGCCCGGCAGGTCGGGGCGCCCCGAGACGGGAACACAGGCGCTGAGGTGCTTCGCCGTGTCCGTCTGCGTGGCCTTCATGTGAGCCGCGACGAACACCGACTTCAGGGGGACACCGGCCGCCGCTGCGAACGCCTTGGCCGCGTCGATCAACCGGTCATCCACAGGCACGCCGCTCTCCTGCGTGGTGCCGGTCATCGTCACCGCCCACGAAAACACCGGGCGCAGGCTCGGGCGGGCGGGTGTGAGGGCACCGGCCGACGCCAAGGCATCCATGTCCCGCGTCTCCAGCTCCGGCAGCGCGGCCAGGACCTTGAGGTGGTCGCCGGAGCGGGCTGCCAGGTCTTGCGGCCGGAGCAGGCCCAGGCACAGGTCGTACAGGTCGCGCAGTAGCACGCTGAGGCTCCAACCGTCTGTGACGACGTGGTGAGCGACCAAGGCCACGGTGAAGGAGCCGTCTTGCAGCCTGCCCACCCGGAACCGGAACAACGGCCCTGCCGTGAGATCCATGGGCTCGGCGCGCCGTTGCTCGATCCACCGGCGTGCGCGCGAGACGGCGTCGTCGTTGGAGTCCGCCGAGTCGTCATGGCTTGTCACGCTGACGGACGCGTCACCGCTCAGGTCGAGTTCGCCCTCAGAACGGTCCAGACGCAGGCGTGCCCGCAGCACAGGGTGGGCCGTGGACAGGGACGCGATGCCCTCAACGATGTCGTCCAACGTGCAGGAGAGGGACACGTGGTGGAGCAGTCCGTCCTGGTACGCACCGGTCGACGACTTCGACCACTCGTAGACGATGCCTTGCTGAGCCCGTGTCAGGGGAAGTACGGCGGTACCGGTGGTGACGGATTCGGCCGTCGTCCCGGCACGCGCCGGCTCCGGGGAGCGCTCGCGCCAGAGCTGGGCAAGGCCGCGGACCGTCGTCGTGGTGAACAGGTCCCTGAGCGTGAGCCGTTCCCTCAGCTGCGGGGTGGCGGTGAAGACGGTGGTGGCCAGAATGCTGTCTCCGCCCAGAGAGAAGAAGTCCGCGTCGGGTTCGACTTCGTCAGTGGTCAGCGACAGGGCCTGCGCGAAGGCCGCGATGAGGGTCTCCTCCACGCTTCGGGCCGCGTCAGACGCTTCGGGGGCCGGTTCGTCGGCCGTATCGGTCCAGGGCGAAGGCAGCCGGGACGGGTCCAGCTTCCCGTTCGCCGTCAGGGGGAGCTGGTCGACGCGCACGAAGTGGGACGGGACGAGATACGGCGGCAGCAGCGCGCGGGTCTGCTCGCGGAAGTACCGGACCGGCCGCTGCGCGGCGTGCTCGTCGGGCCGTATGTAAGCGACGAGCCGGGGCTCCCGCAAGACCGGGTGCAGCTGGGCGAGGACGACGGCATCACCTACTCCGTCGACACGGGAAACCGCCGCCGCCACCTCTTCCGGGGCGACGCGATGACCACTGATCTTCACTTGGTGATCGGCGCGCCCGCAGTGGTACAGGACGCCGGTACGTGGATCCACGCGCCCGAGGTCACCTGAGCGGTAGAAACGCTCGGGTTCGCCGTTCTCGCCGGGCAGGTTCACGAAGGCGCGCGCGGTCGCCTCGGGGTCGTCGAGATACCCGACGGCCAGACCGTGGCCGCCGACGAACAGCTCGCCCGTCTCACCCGGCCCCAGGAGCCGGCCGTCGGCGTCCCGCACAGTGACGCTCCTGCCGGTCAGGGCGTGGCCGACGGGAACCTGGACGTCGGCGAGGGAGTCGTCGCCGAGGACATGGAAAGTCGAGTGCACCGATGTCTCGGTGATGCCGTACATATTGACCAGGCGGGGTGCCGTGAGGCCCTGCCTGCGCGCCCACGCTTTCACCGTCGCCGACGGCAGGGCCTCACCACCGAAGATGACATGGGTCAGGTCCCTGCTCGACGTCGCCATGTCGAGCAACCGGGCATCGGTGGTGATCCGCCGGAACGAGGACGGGGTCTGGCTGAACACGTTTACGCGCTGCTCGACCAGGAACCGGCACAACGCCTCGGGGTCGGCGACCGTTCCGGGCTCCGGAACGGCGACGCATCCTCCGGTCAGCAGCGCACCCCAGGTTTCCCAGGTGGAGTAGTCGAAAGCCGGCGAGTGGGTCCAGCTCCACACCGCGCCGGCCGGGATGGCCAAGTCGGTGGTGGCCGCCGTGACCAGCTGGGCGACCGCGGCGTGATCGATGAGAACGCCCTTGGGCTCTCCGGTCGAGCCGGAGGTGAACATCGCGTAGAGAACGGCGTCGTCCATTGCGCGGAGGGTGTCCTCGGGTGCCGGAAGCACGCTTTCGACGGGCTTGACGTCGTCAAGGTGCAGCGTCGCCGTGCCCGCGTCGAGCACGACGGCTCCGGCGTCGTCGACCACCACGCACACGCAGGAGGACCGCTCCACGACAGTGCGGAGCCGCTCGGAGGTGTGCCGTAGGTCGAGCGGTACGTAGGTCGCGCGCAGCTCGGCGGCCGCGATCATCGTGCTGAGAAACCAAGGACCCGGCAGGGCCGCGATGGCCACTCGGTCCCCTGCCCCCACGCCTCGCAGCCGCAGCGTCGCCTCGACAGCCTGAGCCGCCTGCGCCAGCTCCGAGTACGACACGGTGCCTTGTGCCGTCCGTACCGCCGGGGCATGCGGGCACGCGGCCGCGCGGGAGTAAAACATGGCACTGAGAGTGCGCAAGTCAAGAGCCTTTCCGTTGGGACCTCAGATGGCCTGGCAGGACTGCGCCAGCAGCTCGGCCGTCTGGAGGCGGTAGATGTCACGCACGGAGCACCGCAGGCCCGCGTCGCGCAGCATCGCGGCGAGCCTCATGGCGTCCAGGGATGAGCCTCCGAAGTCGAAGAAGTTGTCCTCTTCTCGGAGTGTCGGCGCACCGAGGACTTCGCGCATGCACGTGAGGACGACACCAGCTTCGCCGGAGGGGCGTTCCGGCTCCGCGGCCGGCGCTACCTGCTGTGCGGGCGCGGCCGCGAGTCGGTCCTGGAGGACGCTTGTGTCGACCTTGCCATTGCCCGTCATGGGCAGCGCGGGCAGAACGACGATGCGCGACGGAACGAGATGGTCCGGCAGGGCGTCGGAAAGGGAGACACGCAGGGCCTGTGCGGTGAGGGAGACCCCCTCATCAGGAACGACGATGGCGCCGAGGTACTTGCCTCGCTCGCCGCCGTTCAGGACGCTGACGGCGACATCCGCTACCCCGGGCTGATGCCGGATCGCGTGGTCGACCTCGCCTGGTTCGACCCGGAAGCCCCGGATCTTGACTTGCTGGTCGGCTCGGCCGACGAAGTTCAGTCCGGCGTCCGACCAGTAGCCGATGTCGCCCGTACGGTACATGCGCGCGCCAGGGGCTCCGAACGGGTCAGCGACGAAGTTGTCGTGCGCTGCTGGGTCGGCGGAGCGGTAGCCCATGGCCACGCCGTCGCCGGCGATACAAATCTCACCGGCACAGCCGGGCGGCACCGGCTTCAGTTGCCGGTCCAGTACATAGACGCGAGTGCCCGCAGTAGGGCCACCGAGTGGTAGCCGCTTCATGCCGCTCAGATCCGTCGAAGCGTCGATGGCAAGGGTGGTGGCGAACGTAGTCGTCTCCGTCGGGCCGTACTGATGCCGGACGACCAGGTTCGGGCAGGCGGCCAGGACGTCCCGGACGGCTTCGACGGTCACCACGTCCCCGCCGGCGAGCACCGTCTTCAGGCCTGCGAAGCAGGACGGGTCCGTCTGGGCGAGAACACGGAACAGGCCCGCCGTGACAGCCATCGCCGTGGCCTGCGACTCCTTGACCAACCAGCGGTAGTCCGCCAGGTCGAACTGCCGGTCGGGCGCGATGAAGACGGTGTTGCCGCGTGTGAGCGGCACCCATATCTCGTAGGCGGCGGCATCGAAGCTGTGCGGCGCGTGGAAGACGACCACCTCGTGTCCGTCGTCGAAGTCGGGGTCCGCCGTGAACGACAGGAGGTTGGCGTGGGTCAGGCCGATGGCTTTGGGGGTACCGGTCGTACCGGAGGTCGTCATGACACAGAGCAGTTCGTCGGCGCGGGGACCACCGCCTGGTTCGGCAGTCGCGGGCGCGTCACCCGTAGCAGTGCCGTCAGGACCTTCTGTCAGCCCTGTCAGCGACAGATGGACGACTCCCTCGACCAGGGGCGCCTCGCCGGCGGTGACCAGCCACCTGGCCCCCACGGCAGTCGTTAGGTTCCGCAGCCGTTCAAGCGGGGTGGCCGCGGCCAGGGGCATGTAGACGGCTCCCAGGCCCGCGACAGCGAGCATCATCTCGACGACGGCCACGCCTCGGGGCAGGGCGAGGGCCACCACCTCCCCGGCCCGGACGCCACGGGAGTGTAGGCTGGCGCGGAGGGCACGGGTGCGCCGCATCAGTTCCGCGTATGTGATGGTGGAGTCGGTCGTGCCCAGCGCGACGGCCGAAGGCGACTCACGCTCCCACCGCGCGACAGCGTCCCACAGCGTCGCCGCGGAAGGCTCACTGCGTGCCCCTGTCCCACGCCGGACGATGGCCTCCCGGTCGGCGTCCGACAGCAGAGCGAAGGAACCGACCGGTTCGTCGAGGGCTGCCTGAAGAGAGTCGATCAGCACGTGCCAGGAGTCGACGAGGGAGACGACCAGATGCTCCGGAAGGACCTCGTGAGCGAACTCGGCGGTGCCGGTGAGACGGCCGTCCGACACGCTGAAGGACACAGCTAGGTCGAAACGGGCAACCCCCAGGTCGATCGGCGTCGCGGTGCACCGTACGCCGTCAACCGACCCGAACCAGTCACCGGCCTCCTCATTGACGACCAGCATCGTCTGCGCCAACGGCAGTCGGGAGGCGTGTCGTTCCGCGCCAGCCAGCGCGACGATGCGGTCAAAACTGCAGTCCGAGTGCTCCAGGGCCTCCAGCAAGAGATCCTGTACCGACTTCACGAAGTGGCCGCCCGGAAGCGCCGGGTCGACGTTCATACGCAGGGGCAGCGTGCTTACATGCATCCCGATGGCGTCGGCGGAGTCCTGCCGATGACGGCCGGAGAACGCGGTGGCCACGACCACGTCGTTTTGACGGGCGAAACGGCTCAGGACGACCGCGAAACTGGCGAGCAGGACGGAAGTGACTGTGCCGCCCGTGCGGCCAGCAACGGCCTCGACGCGCGCCAGCAGATCCGACCAGTCGAACCGGTAGGTGCGTCCGGCGCCGCTGAGCGCCTCCGGCCTCTGCTCCGGGGAGAGCTCCAACGACGGCGGCGGACTGCTGAAGACCTCCCGCCAGTAGGCCACCGCCGCGGCACTCGGCTCCCGCTGCGGGGGTGCTGTGAAGTGATAACGCGACGAGTCGATGGGCTCGCCGGTGTAAGCGGCTTCCAAACGGCGCATGAACAAGCTCCGCGAAGCTCCGTCGAACACGACGTGATGCGCGACCGCGGCGAGCGTTACGCGGCCCGCCGAGTGGCGCAGCACCGCGCACCGGAAGAGCGCCTCGCCCTCGGTGAAAGGACGGGCGCACAAGTCCTCGACAATGGCCTTGGCCTGTCGCTCGGCGTCCGCCGGTGACTCACTGGTGAGGTCCAAGAACATGGCCCTGGGAGGATCCCCGACCGGGACGGTCCAGTAGACCCCGTCCCGACGGGCAAGCGCGCTCCTGAGCGCGATCTCGTTCGCCACCACGGTGTCCACCGCGTGGCACAAGCGTTCCGGATCGACCTCCCCGGTCAGCTCGAACAGAAGCGGTACGTGGTATACGGGTTTGCCGTCACCGAACATTTCCTGCATGAACAGCAGCGAGGCCTGTTCCGGTGACAGGGGCTGGATGTCTTCTTGCGGCTTGTCGGCCTGCCGTTCCGCCTCGACCGTCTCGCGCGCCGCTTCCACCGCTAGGGCGAGTGCGCGCGGGGTGCGATGCCGGAAAGCAGTGCTGGGGGGCAGAGCAACGAATGCCGCCTTCTCGATCGCCGCCATAACCCGCAACGCGCTGAGCGAGGTGCCACCGATGGTGAAGAAGTCTTCATCGCGCGCTATTTCACCGCACCCGAGCACCTGTTGCATGATCTCTCCGACGAGTCGCTCGGTCGGCGTCACCAGGCCCGCGGTAGCGTGCCGTGATCGCAACGGCACGAAGGTACCCGCCGCGAGCGCCTTGCGGTCAACCTTGCCGCTCCGGTTGAGCGGGATGGAATCGGCGGACCAGTAGCGTGCCGGAACCATGTAGTGCGGAAGGTTGTCACCGGCGTAGGCCTGTACGTCCTCCACCGTGAGCTCCGGCTCGCGGGCCGTGATCCAGGCATGCACCTGCAAACGTCCGAGACTGTCGGGAACAGCCGCGACAGCGACGTCCGCGACCCCCGGGTGGCGGCGCAACAGAGCCTCGACTTCATCCAGTTCGATCCGGAAGCCGCCGGCCTTGACTTGGGAATCCCTGCGCCCCAAAAACTCCAGTTCTCCCGTGGCCCCCCGGCGCGCCATGTCCCCGGTCCGGTACATCCTCAGCTCGCCGGAACCCCACGTGCAGGGGACGAACTTGCCGGAGAAAGCCTGCGCCTCGCCCAGATAGCCCACAGCAACCGGCAGGCCGGCGACGCACAGCTCACCCGGCACACCCGGCGGCAGCCGGCGGCCGAGCGCGTCCAGTACCTGCACCTGGGCACCTTGGATCGGCGTCCCGAGAGGTATCCTCCCAGGGACGTCCGCCGCGCTCTCGTAACGTCGGGTGGTCACCCAGACCGTGGTTTCGGTGGGGCCGTACACGACCGTGACGGATCGGCCTTCGACCGCTTCCAAGGTGGTGCGTACGACCGCCGGGTCGACGACGTCGCCCCCGGTGAAAATCTCGACGGGCCCGTCGATCAGGCTGATGTCGTCCGCGGCGAGCGCCTGGAGCAGGCCAATGGTGACCCACGCGGTGGTGACACCGTGTTGCCGCATGAGCGTCCCCAGCGTCCGGGGAGTGACCCGGCCGGGTGGCGCAACGACCACGCGGTCACCCCTGATCAGGGGGGTCCAGACCTCGAAGGTGGTGGCATCGAAGGACAGAGACGAGTAGTGGACGAACACCCGGCGGTACTCGCCGGGAAGGTAGTCCGCTTCCAGTGAGAAGTTGAGGACGCTCTCGTGCCTGATCCCCACAGCCTTGGGAACACCGGTGGAACCCGAGGTGTGGATCACGTGGGTGAGCTGGTCGCCGGTGACCGCTTTGTACGTCAACGGTGTCTCGCCGCCTGGGCGACCTGGCGGGACGTCGGTGATGAAGCCTCGGATCACCCGCAGGCGCGGTAGACGCCGGGCGAGCGACCCTTCGGCTCCCTCTTCACCGCCCTGGACGCGGTCCGCCTCGCCCTCGACCAGGACGGTGTCCGAGCCCAGCGCCGAAAGAGCCTGCACATCACGCTGGTTGAGCTGCTCGGCGTCGAAGCAGCTGTAGGCGGCGCCGACACGCATCACCGCAAGCATCGCGACGATCTCAAAGAGACCGCGCCGTGTCACGATCGGAACGATGGCACCGGCGCCGACTCCCGCCGCTCGTAGCTGCTCCGCCAGGACGCTGGAGAAACGTTCCAGCTGGCCGTACGTCGTGTCCCCTTCCTCCGTCGTCACCGCGACCAGGTCCGGATCCTCGGCGGCATGTGCCAGTACCTGGGCGACGATGCTCGAGTCAGCGAACTTCCGGGAAGGCTCCCTGTTCAGGCCGTCCTGTATCTCCGCGTCGGCCCGCCGAAGCAGGTCGATACGACTGATCGTGCGGCCGGCAACGTCGGCCCAACGGGCGCAGCACTCCTGGATCTCCTGTTTGATCGAATCCAGCGGCACACGGATCGCATAGGACTCCGAGGCCTGGAGGGTGAGCGTGGGAATATCTCGCCCTGTGAACCGGCACCGCACGGTCAAGCCCTCTGCCAGAGTGCCGACCTCGTCGATGCGCTCCGTGAACAGCCGGAATCCCAGCGACCCCGAGGAAGTGATGTCGCCCTGAATCACCCAGTCGACGCTTCCGCGAATGAAGTCCGCAAGCCGCCCGGCCCGCTCAGAGAGAGTCTCACCGCTTCGAGAAGCGAAGGACCGCCCTGAGTGGCCGATTGTGAAGTCGTCACCACCTCCGGTACGCCATTGCAAGATCGTGAGTACGACACTCAGGAGCCGCGCCGACCCGTCGCCTTCTCCGATGCTTCCACCCTGCGGCGGTATGACGGAGCGTCGGCCTCCAACAGCATCCTCGCAGAAGCAGTCAGGAACCAGGACGACCTCGGTCACTTTCAACCCTAACCTTCCCCCGCAGCAACCCAGTTGGGGCACCACTCAGGTCCGACTCTTGACATCCCGGCAGCGCCGGAGCCGCCACGGAGCGATGATCATACTCACGAACGACCGCCTTCTGGAGGGTGAACTCCGACACTTCGGCAGGGCGGACGGGTCACCCCTTCACAGATCGCCCCCACATTGAGAACTGTGCCCGATATGAACCGATATCACACTTAATGAGCTTGGGTCATCTTTTACTCATTGTCAACCTCGAGCAATGGCTCGATTTGTCGCACTGTCGGCGACTGCACTCGAAAGCAGATCCCGGTGAGCACCCACCGCCATGACTCCTGCCACTCGGGTCGGCAGGAGTCATGGCGCCAGACCGAAAGGAAAGGGCACTCCGGACACAGCGTGCCGGACAGGATGCAGTGAACTCACGAAGGAACAGCCCAAGCCCATTACGAACCAGTCGCTGTGAACTTTTCGTAGTAGCTGGCCGGTCGAAGCACTTGATAAGCGCATTCCTATGGCTACACTTACCGCTGTCGAGGCAGCAGGCCAAGCAGCGGCCAATAAGAGGTCTTGGCTACCTCCGAAGCCGGCCCTGATCTGAGACTCTCGCAAGACTGGACGAACTTCCTGGCACGCTCTCCGAACGTGAAGGAATTCCGTACGTACTCCGGCCATGGCCGCCTACTGTTCGCGTGTCACACTGTCAACGAGCAGGGCTTCACTAGCCGCACCACTGTTACAGCAAGCGCATGCGCACCGTCGACGACGCCGTCCATGATCTCGTAGTTATCCAGCTTCCAGTCCTGCAGAGACTTGTCCGCGGCGAAGAACGTGATGAAGTCGTCCCGGCTCTTGTTCGGCGCCAGCTTACGATGCTGGTCCACCAAGATGCGCTCCAGCAGCCGCAGATCATTGCTCTGCACCGGCACCACGCGAGACCCCCAATCTCCGCAAACAAAGAGATGTTGGCAGGCTTGCGCGACCATGAACAGCCCGCCGACGAGAGGCCAGTGCGCCCCTCAGCGGGGCGACATCGCCTCAGCACCTCCAGCGGCGTTCGACTTTGCAAAGGCGAAGGCTATGACGTGTTGGTCGCCAAGGGCCCGGGCCGCATCTACCGCAGGCGTGTGTCATCACGACGCCCTCGCGTCAAGTGCTCGCTGGAGGAGAACCCCGGGGGGAGCGGTGCCACCGCCGGAGTTGCAGCACACCCACTCGGAAGCGCCCTCCGGCCGCGTCTGCAGGGGCTTGCCGTCGAACGCCTCTCTCACAGGCGCACGCGCCGGCGTTCCATCGGCTCCGTGTAGTACCCGCTCGGCCCCCGCAGCAAATATCCTTCCTTCGTCGTGCCGCGCTTCTCCCTATGGTGTTCGATCGCCTCTCGTACCGAGCGGGGCAGTGGCACCTCCCGGAACTCCCCCACCTTGCGATGCTTCAGCTTCGCTGGCCGGTGCGTGTTGGAGTGGATCTGCTCGTGCACCCGATACACGTCGTCCGCCACGACGTTGTTCACGTTCACGGCCCGGGCTTCGCCGTTGCGTAGTTCGCATCCCGCCATCATCACGATCTCCAGGGCAAGGTCGTCACCCGCGACAGCCAGAGCCTGCTTCAGATAGGCCAGGTTCGGAATGACCACCCTCTAGCGAACGTACTCCGGCTCCTGCACTCCTTGACCGGCCTATCCGCCATCGCTCCCTTGTCGTAGGCGTCCAGCAGGATCGCCTTGACGGTGCGCAGGATGTTGACCTGATTGCCCTGGCCGACGCCGTCGGCCTCCAACTCCTCCAGGCAATGTTCCACCACGAGGGGTTACGGATATCAGCTTCCGTGACCCCAGGCGCGGAATGATATGGACGTTGATGGAGCTGTTGACGTGCTCGCCCGTGGAGTATTCGGTCATCCGGCGCTGGCGGGGCAGCCACTGCTTCGCGTATTCCGCTACCGTCTTCTGCCCCAGCTCCCTGCGCGCTTCCGCGACGGACGGCGCCGTGCGCTTCTTCTCCGCGTACATCTGCGTGAGGCGCTCGATCGCGTCATCCTGCGTGTCGAACCCGCCCTCCTCGACCTGCTTCCCCAGACCGTTGCGGAAACGGATCGTGTACGGGTGCGGGCACCGCGTCGGCCTGGCACAGCCGCAGTCTTTGAAGAACGAGCCCATACCGCGAGCGAGGTGACGAGCCACGAGACGCACCTTCCAGACGGGAGCCAGGCATCTGCGCCCAGGCACCCGCCGCGACGGTCACCAAGTCAGCAAGCTCGGACGCTTCCGCGCCCATTGCTGACCACTTGCTGACCTGGGCGACCCGATCATGCCTCTGACCTGTACAAACGCCCAGATGCTAGATCTTGGACTTGAACAGAGTACGCAGCACTTTGGACTCCTGGAAGACGGCTCCCTGCCAGCTTTCTGCAGGTCAAGGGCGGTATCACTCTACAACTGGCACGCGCCTGAGTCGAAGATTGTGAGGAACATCGCTCCGGTCGGGCTGCACGGCTGCCCACCTGGGCTTTCACGCCGCACCGGCGCCTGTGGAGACGACCGCCTTGGAATGGGTGGGGACCGATGCTGACCGAATGCTGACTTCTCTGACGGTACGTCACGCAGATCCAATAGGGCTCGGGGCAAGTCCCTTCCGCTCCCCCCGCGGCACCTCAGACTTACCCAGCCGAGAACATCGAAGGCCGACTCGATCTTCTTGGCGATCACATTCGGTGCCAACCGTCCGTCTCGTCCTCCAAGAGCAAGCCTTCGTAGGCGCTTCGGTCACCATGACCATGGGTTCGGCCTCACAACACAGCTCCGGCTCGCAAGCGCGAATTTCACCTTGCCGGACGCAGAACGATCAACGAGAGGGCTAACGATCTGACGGTGATGTGGGGCGCGGGTATGACCTTTAGGAGGGGCGAAAGCGGCATGTAGTGTCACCACTGCTCGCCTCCATGGCGCACAAGAGCCGCTCCTCGACGCCTTTCAATCGTCCTGCATGCAAGTGGACGACACTTGGACCCGCACCACGGGCCGCACAAGTCATCTGAGGTCACCGCTGGGGCCAACGGTCCGTGAGGTGGCGGGTGAAGAGGTCGAACATCTGGCCGCGGCTCTGGCCCCGGGTCCCGCGCAGGGCGACGAGGAACCCGGTCAGCAACGCCACCAGCCGCAGGGGGCGGGCGAGGGCCAGGACGAGCGCGATGACCGGTACGGCACTGACTGAGGCCAGGAAGTTGTGAAGCATGAGGTTGAGCAGCCTTTCATCGGCGGGTTGTTGGCACCTCATGACCTCATGTCGGGAAGATGCTGACGGCGGGAACTTCGCGGGGTTGTAATGGGCGCATGCCTCGAACCCGCCCTCGGGCGCCGATGCCGCGCTGATCCAGGCCCTCGCGGAGCGGGATGTGCACGTTTCGGTCTTCCAACTGGAGCGGTGGCGGGCGGCTGGTCGGCTTCAGCGCCATCCCCGGCGGGGACTGGGCCGAGGGTGCGGCACCCGTGCCGTACTGCTGCCGGAGACTGTCGTGCAGGCCGAGGTGCTGGCCCGCACGACCCGGCAGGGGCGGGCTCCGGCCTCTGTGGCGACCGGTGAGCTCGTTCGGGCGGTCGTCAATAAGGAGCCTGCCCGGCTCCGGGCGGTGGTCGTCGAGCGCCTGCGCCGACTGGCCGCCGGTCTCGGCGCGTATCCAACGCTGGCGGCCGAGGCTGCGGCGGATTCCGACGAGGAGGCCGAGGCGCTGCTGGAGGCGGCAGGCCGCCTCGCGCGAGACGTGCCTGGCCCCGCCGACGCGCACAACATGCTCCTCGACGCCGTGGCGGAGCACGGCCTGGACGTAGCGGGCATTGCGCGGATGCCTCAATGGCAACGGCCCCAGCCCCTTGCGGCGGTCGCACTGCGGCTCTTTGCCGCAGGCCGGGACGAGGTGGGGTTGGACGAGGTCGCTGAGGCGCTCGGCGAGGGCCTTGGGCTGTCCGCCCAAGCGGCTGATGACTTGCAGCGGTCCGTGGCCCAGGAAGAGGAGCGGACCCGTCGACGCGGTGAGGACCCATGGAGGGCTCTGCCGCCCGAGCACGACGCGGGGACGCTGCTGTCAGCGATAGACGCCTCGGACGACGAGGAACTGCTCCGGGCGGCCGAAGCAGTCACGTCCGTCGCCCCGATCCAGTTGGTGGCCGTACTGGGCGTCCTCATGGGCGTGCACGGGGTGGAAATCCACCTGGCGATGCAGCCCGGACGGTGTGCTGCGGATGCTGCGCCACCCGGTTTGGTGGCAGTGGGGACAGTACGTCACGGCGGCCTCCGCCAGCCGGGAGGACGCCGCCTCCCTGTCCATCGCCCAAGTCCTCAACACCCCTGGGCTCGCCAAGACGCTGCCCGCCTACCTGCAGTTCCTACGCGAGGAGCTCGGACTTGCGCGGCTTGAGGAGCCGACCGGCCAGGAGTGACGTGCCGGCTTTCGCTCAGTTCCTGAGTGCCTTCTCGTTCTGGTGCCTGCGGAAACAGATCCGAAGCGGTCGTCGTCTCGGTACGTGACAAGGCGACGACAGACACCTCGTGAGGATGTCCCATACAGTGAAGCGAGGGTCAGCACTCAGATCTCGTTGATCAGGTCCCAGACGTACGGGGGACTCAGGTCCTGTTCATGCAGGTCCCGAACGATCTGTTCCAGGAAGGGAACCCTGTTCTTCAGCTGCGGTAGGAGTTCCTGAATCCAGCCCGACGCCTCCTTCGGAGGCCGCCGATAGATTCTCACGCAGCAGGAGTTTCATCTCCTGGAGCGCCTCGGGGCCAGTGGCGACGGGCGGGATCGTGACGAGCGCGGTGTACACCGTGGGCTCGGAGATGTTCCACTCGCCGTCTTCCTTCTGGACGGCCCCGATTGCCGGCTGGGCAGGGGGGTGACGTTCGTAGCGGTGGTTGAGCCGGCGGTATCCGTGAGCCAGGACATGGTCCGCTCGATCACCCGCCGGTGTCGGCCCAGACGCTGTTTCGACTCAATGCCCTTGCGGGCGATGCGGGGTGTGATCTGCTTGCGGCAGAGCCATCGCCGCAGGTCAGGAACGTCATAGGCTTTGTCGACGTGGCGTTTCCGGGATGGAAGTGCAGGCCGCGGTAGGGGTCGTGTTTCGTTTGGGGACCCGCCCCCATGGACTTCGATCCGTGGCGGTCATGGACGTTGCCGACGGAGAGTCCGACCACGAGGGGCAGCCCTCGACGATCGGGCAGGACATGCACTTTCGAGCTGGGTTTACCCCGGTCCATGGGACTCGGACCTGTATGTTCGCTCCCCGTTTTTTCGCCCTGCCGTGGGCCGAGGCGAGAACGACGCGCGACAGGTCTAGCAGGTCGGCGTCGTCGATGCGGTACAGAACCGCTTCATGAAGCCGGCACCACACTCCGGCCCGCGACCAGATCAGGAACCGGCGGTGCGCGGTCGACTTCAACATCCCGAAGCACGGCGGAAGCGCCCGCCAGGCGCAGCCACTGACCAGCACGTGGATGATCGCGGCGAACAGCTTCTCATCAGGCGTGTCCTGCGTCCCGCCACCCTGCGGCCGCGCCCTCGACGACGGGACCCGTCCGGAACAACTCAACCCCAAGAGCCCCCACCCATGACCCACCCAGCGACTCACGCCACATAGGACACGGTCTTACTGCCTACGCCACGTAGCCTGACGTAACGAGGCAGGACCGCACGCTGTCCCGACCAGCCACCTTGAGGGATGCGTCGTCACTGAAGGTCGATGGTCCGCAGAGCAGGAGGAAGCTCAGCCCGGTACGGGATCAGGCCAAGACGGCGCTGCTTGACGGTCGCGGCCACTGTGATGTGGGCCTGTGTCGGCACACCGACTGGGGTCCGGACGATCAGCGAGAGTGCTTCATCGCCGATCAGGGGTGTGTCCGGGGTGGCGGTGAACCTCCACTCGGGATCGCTGTCGCGTTCACCCATGCCGACGACGAACAGTTCCTCGCGCCCACCCTGCTGCGGTGTGAACTCCACACCTGCGTCGACGAGCATGAGATTGGCGGTCAGTGTCAGCGAGCCGGAGGGCGCAACGGGGACGGCCCGCCTTTTCGGAGAGATGGACCATGCGATGGGTTGCCGGTCGGCCGACTGGCCCGGCGCCTCCATCCGGACGCCGATGCCCGCGTTCGCGAACGGAGCGCCCTCGGGCGAAGGACGGAAAGAACAGACGATGCTGAGGAGCAGGTAGTCGTAATGGGCGGACTGCGCGTCCAGGAACTCCCCCCCAATCACCGTCGCCCTCGGCGGCCTGCATGCCGGTCAGCGGACGTACGACCGGTGCCCCCAGAGAAATTCGCCCTGTCAGCGAAGGCTGAGGAGCGGGTGTCTGGAGGAGGAGGGTCGGAACGAGCCTGAGGTCATAGGAGGTTGCTGCCTCCACCCCGGTCATACGCTCGAGAGAGATCATGCGGTGGCTTCCCGTGAGTGATCGGTGGCGGTGCGCCAGTCTCCGATGAAGCAGAACGCGCCCCAGTCCCGGTAGGCCGGGTAACAGGAACGCGTCGTGGACTGGGCTGTCCGGAACGCAGCACGCCGGTCTCCGGAGAGAGCGAGCTGTTCGTACAGGATTCCGAAGAAAGTGGTGGCCACGTCGGGGGACACAGGCCACAGGCAGCCGACGATGGCGGCAGCGCCGGCTTGAAGGAAGGCGGCAGGCAGGCCGTGCAGGTTGTCGTTGATGTCGAATCTGCCGAGGGCCGACTCGCATGCACTCATCGTGACGAGTTCGACGCCACGCAGATCGATCCTGAGGATGTCATGGGCGAAGACCCGGCCGTCGTCACCCCGCTCCGGGTCCGGTGACAAGAACAGGCATTGGTACCAGGGTGCCCACTCGTTGTGCGAACCATGGGCCGCCACATGGATGTAGCGGGCTTCGGGCAATGCCTCCAGGAAGCGGCGAGGAGTGGCATCGGCCCCCAGCACCAGGGTTGTGCCGCTCATCGAGGCGGCGATCCGTGCGGTGTGGGCCTCCAGTGTGTTCGTCCCTCCGCTGTCGAACGGGAAGGCGGCAAGCCCCCGCTGAGGGGAAGGAGACGATGCGGGGCGACCGAGGAAGGAAAGGCTGGACACCTGGGAGACGGTCCAGTCGTCGGCGAGGAGGCGGCCATCTGCGGACAGCAGGTGAAAGGGAAGGTAATGCAGGGGGCCGTTGGGCCAGACGCAGAGATGCGACTTGCCCTGGGCGAACCATGAAGGCAGAGAATCGGTAAAGCCGGCGAGATAAGAGCGGGAGTCGTTGGTCAGCAACTGGGCAGCGGTGCGCGACACCTCACGGTGCAGGGGGTCGGCGGTGATTTCCTGGCGCAGCTGCGCGATCTCGATTGCGGCAGGCGAGACAGTGAGCGTGTGGCCGGCTTTGAATGCTCGGACCAGGGCACCTTCGTACATCGGGAAGGCCATGGTTCGGTGGAACAGCTCCTCGTTCGTCACCGCCATCCCATGCAGGGCCATGACGGGGTTCACGGAGTCCACGTGGCCGACCTGCCCCAGGAAGAACGAGAGCAGCACGGTGTCCGGAGGAAGAAGCTTCTGGATCTCGTCGACCTGAAGAAGCGGGAACCACGTCGAGCCCCGCGCCAAGCGAAGTTCCCCGCTGATCCAGCGATCGGCGGCGCGCTGCAAGTTACGCACTTCGGTCTCGGCGTCGTGGTCCGGTTCGGCCTCGCCTGAACCCAGGTGATAGAGCATGGCGGTCTCGGTTCCACCGGGTAGGTCGAAGTCGGGCAGCGGTCCTGGAAGATCTGCCTCGGCAACGCGTGCGCGGGCCAGGATGCCTTCCAAGTGGGCGGAGAACTCAAAGGCACCCGGGCGCCCCACCGAGAGTGTGAAGTCCATGCCCTTGGCGGCCTGGTGAATGCCGGCCATCACCGACAGGTTGATGGTAGGGCCGCTCGCCCTGAAGGCCAGCGACTGGTAGAGGTCGTACAGCTTCCAGTCCACGGTCTCGTCCGGAACCTGACGCAGGAACACGGACGCGGGGACCAGCGCGATCGCGGATCGTTCGGCTTCGGGCCCTTCGGTGGCGGAGGCGCATCCCAGACCCGCGTCGAGGGCTGCGAGAGCGAAGTCGGTCTGTCGACACAGCGCGAAGCCGAAGGCTGCGGAGGCGAAGAGAGCCGCGGCGGCGCCCAGCTGTCCTTGTCCCTGGGCGTGCGCTCCCATGTCGTGAGCGAGCGCGGCATCGAGGTAGGTGATCGCATCGACATGGCGTCGGAAGGGAGAGGGTGACACCTGTCGCGCTTCGTTGATGAGGTCACGTCCGACGCCACCCTCCTGTTCCGGATCCGCGTGTGCCGCAAGGTGGAGAAGCGTCGCCGCTCGCTGCTCGGCAGGCCAGTCCTCCGCCTCCGCGGAGGAACGCACGTGGTCGGCGAGCAGGCCCACCTGCATCTGCTCCGGTGCACAGATCAGACGGTCATCGGCAAGGCAGTGCACCTCGCTCGACCAGCGCAGCCGGCGGTGGGAGTCCATAGACAGATGCGGCAGGTCACGGTCGGCCGCCGTCAGCAGACGGGCCTGGAGATCGAGGCGATGGGCTTCCCTCGCAAGGGTGAGCGCCTCCGCGAAGACGCATGAAGCCTCATGGAGCCCTTGCCGTCGCCTGATCACGGCGAGGGGCACGGGCAGCATCGCGGCAAGGTCGTCAGGCAGGGTCAGTTCGCCGAACCGGTACAGAATCCGCAAGAGGTAGAGGTGTGCCAACGGGTCACGACGCGGGTCGATGACGTCGAACGCCTCCCGGGCGGCGATGAGGATCTCGCGGTCGTACGATTCGTTCCTCATCCCGGCGAGGAAGGAGAGCGCTTCGGTCAGCGCCTTCAGCACCCGTCCCCGTTCGTGTCCCGTCGACAAGTCGGCGGATTCGCGGAGGTATGCGACAGCGGCCGCAGCCGCGTCCGGCGGCGGAGGCATGTCCGGGACTGCGGTGTGGGCGGGATCGTCGGGGTGGAGGGACTGGTGCCGTCTTTGGCGTTCCTCCCGGATGCTCAGTGCGCTGGTGAAGTCCCACCCTGCCGCTTCGCCGAGGTACGGGCTGAGATGCAGCATTCCGGCGGCGAAGAGGGTCTGGGCGAGTTCGTCGGTGTCCACTGCCCCAGCGACTCCGCGCAATGCGTCGAGCTGGGCTCGCACGGCATCATGCGCACGTCGGAACAACTGTCCGTCGGGGCGTTCGACCAGACTCAGCCGCGCGGCCTCGACATAGGCGTCGGCCGCCCACCACCAGGGGCCCCCGACCCCCCTCCCCCAACGAACGGATGCAGCCTCCAGCGCGAGAGTGAGCACGGGCACCGCGTCCCGAGGCGTTCCGGATTCGACGAGGTGCAAGGCTCCTGCCACGACGGGGCGATCGCGTCCTCCGAGAGCGCGAAGGCCGGGTCGACGGCCTGGCGGATGGCTTCGGCCTCCGACACGATCCGGGAGATGGTCTTCGAGCCCAGTTCGGCGAGGTGCCGCGCCTGGCTCGTACTGTCCGACGAGGCGGACGACACCCCGACTTCCGGGAGCGCTTCCTCTCGTTCCTCCTCCCCTTCCCGCCCGGGCTCTTCAGCGAAATCCCGAGCCATGCGTTCGAGAAGCAGCCCCATCGCCTTGCGCAGATTCGCACGGTCGGGCTCCTGTCCCGCGGCCGTCCGAAGATCCACTCCCAGCCGCAGCCATGAGACGGCCTCCTGAAGTCCGGCGATGCCGTCCGGGAACAGGGCCGCCTCGCCCCTGCGGGCGAGACAGAGACCGATGGTCCCCGCTGAATCCGCCTGCTCGGACGAGCCCTCCGGGGCTTCGGCGAACGCTGAACGTGCCGCGGATTCCGCCGCGGCGAGGTCGGCGAGATCGGCCGAGACGACGAAGCGGCGTGTGTACGCCTCGGCGAGAGTGAGTCGTCGACGCGCCCGACGGGTCTGTGAGTACTCCGGCAGGGCAGCCACGTGAGCGAGCAATCGGATGCCCGAGTCCGCATCGTCCAGGCGACCGGAGACCGGGGCCCTCCGGCAGAGCGCGAGACCGAGCGTGGTGTCGCGGTACGGGCTAGGAGCGGAGCTCCGCAACAGGGCCACCGCCTCGTCGAGCAGGGCCGGATCACCACCCTGCTCGACATCCAGCACGAGGTCGCTCGCGTGGTCCACAGGGTCTCGCCACGGGTCGTGGCCGGTCTCTTCCGTGAGCCGGGACCATAATTCCCGGGGCACACGACGGTGATCGGCCAGATACAGCATGCCGAAGACATGCATCGCCGTCCTGAGGTCCGCAGCCGACAGCACGGCTTCGCCCTGGGCAAGAGATCGTGCCCAGTAGTACGCGGCGACCGTGTGCAAGGTGTCGGTGTCCACCTCATGGAGCTCGTCCAGCTTTTCGCTGACCATCGCCATGAGTTCCGAGGCGCACGTCATCCCCGCCTCGTCGAGCACAGCCTCCGGAGCCCCTCTATCGCGGAAGGCCAGAATTCTGTCGTTCAGCTCGCTGAGAAGTGTTGCCCGCAATCCCCTGACCTCCCAAGAGATCAGGGTAGGCCAACGGTGCTGGTCACGACGTGCGATCTGCTATTCCCCACTCCTGCTCCTCCGACAAGGGCACACACCTGCAGAAGCGTGCCTCGCCCGGGTGACCTGCTCCGTCGCGGAGCACTCCCACTCTTGTGGCTCGGTCCAGGACTCCGGTGCAGCTCGTCATGCGGATGGACGGCTCACCTGCGATGCAAGGGCGTGCTCCGGAAGGCGGACCACCAACTGTCGGAAGTCGGCCTCGCAGCCGCCCTCTGCTCACGCCTCCGGCAGGGTCGGCTGCGACCACTGCACCGGTGGCACCGGGCCCCCACCCAGCAGGCTACGCAGCACGACCCCGTCCCCCTCACCGAAAGGTCGCAGAAGGCGGAGCGCCGTCCCCAGGAGATCGGCGTAGATGAGCAACGCCCGAGCGCCCGGCGGGCCGGCCGTCTGCGTGGAGAAGTTACACCTCAGGGCATACCCTCCGGGTGTCACGGCCAGGGCCTCCACGACTCCCTCCTCCTGCCCCAGTGCCGCGCTGATGCCGTCCAACTGCGGGTCGTTGGTGACGTCTTCGCCGGGCGAGTCGTATCCGATACTCCGGTTCGGCGTCATCATGCGAATCGACGTGAGCGTGATGCCGTGCCTGTTCGCCCGCTCACGTACCTCCGCCAGCAACGGAACCTCACGCTCCTCAGGAAACTCCAGGTCCTTGCGGCTGCCGGCGATGTACGCGACGAAATCCGGACCTTGCAGGGCCAGTCGTCCTCGGTCCACCGTCCAGCGCCAACCGCCGCCCGCACCACGCCCTTCGACGACCATGCAGACATGGGCCTTCCAGACACCGACAGCGCTACGCATGAGGTGTTGCAGGTTCTCGGTGTCCGTGATGCCGCTGTCGAGCAGCGGCTTGATGTCCACAAGCGGCTGGATGCGCCGCCAGAAGTCTTCGTCCTCGATCTCCTCCGAGGACAGCAGCAGGTTCAAAGAGGTGGCATCAAGGGACGAGCGCAGCGGCACATCGCCCGGGAAGTCCGTCATCGATCGGCCGCTGCCTTGCCACATCGCGGCCATGAAAGTGGCAAGCCGATGCGCCACGCCCGGGGTCGTGCGACGGCTGAGCGTGGTGAGGGCGGCACGCGTCGGGGCCTCCCGGCCCTCACGGGCCGCACCGACTCCCAGGTCCACCGAGGCGAGGAACTGTTCCACTTGGTCCTGTCTCATGATCCCGCGGCCGCCTTCGACGATCGCGTCGGAAGCCAGTGCAACCGGCGAGCGGGTCGTCGAGTGGGGAGGCAGGGACCCGAGTCCGAAGGGGTCCAGAACGAGCGTCTGTCGCTCCCCCGCGATGTCGTCCAGTCGGGTCCATGAAGGACCCTGCCCGACCTGCCCCAGCGGCACGACGAGCGGTTGCTGCTCTCGTTCGAGCAGCAACACATCGTTGGCGAGGAGAATCGGATCGGATGAAGTCCGGAGATAGACGCGCCGTTCAGCCACACCGCGGCCGTTCTTCCACGTCATCAACAGGTCCGGTACATAAGTGTGGTTGAAGAAGGGGGTTCGGACGATCTTGGCTGAGGGATGCACTGCAAGCAGTCGGCGCTGCACCACATCCTTGACCCGTTCAACGGCCTCACGGGGGTCAGGGTGGTCGAGTGCGCGATCGATCTCGGGTGCGACTGGTGTCACCATGACGTCTTCCCCTGGCTGTTGTAGAAGCGGGCTACGACTCCACGCCAGTCGTCAAGCGGAACGAGCTTCTCCTGCTTCTCCGACATGACCACGATCCAGAGCCGCGCCGACAGCTCATCGACGATCTCGTCCTTGATCAGTTCCCGGGCTTCGTCTGGATCTTCCGTGCCCAAAGCACGAGCCGCCTCGGCGAGAACGGCTTCCCGGATCGTGTCCGGAGCCGTGAGCACATCCCAATCGCGTGCGCGGAACGGCGCCAGCTGATCCACATGTAGTGATCACCGAGCATGTAGTCCTTGCTGAGCGCGACGTAGCACTTGGCCAGAAAGCTCTTGTACTCCGTACCTTGATCACTTGAGTTCCGTCGCCATTTGACCTCGGCGCAGAACATCTGGCCGTCCCAGTCTCCGCCACGCATGACCCCGCCGAGGTCGTAGGAGAACTGCTTCTCATTGCCGTGCGGCCAGTGGAGGGTGAGCTTCTTCGCCCAAGCGCCGTCCGTATTGGTGTACGACTGGGCCACGCGCATGGTGCCCTCAAGCCATCTCTTCGCCCGCTGGACAGCCTCTGCACCTACAAGGTGCGCTTCTTCACCTGGCACCGGAAAAGGGTGCCCCAGCCAAGTTTCCGCTTCAAGTGGTTGAAACCGGCCAGCCGCTCACCGGCTTGCGACGAGCGCCCCGCCCCTTACTGCGCGCAGCAGAGCGGTGCACTCGGACCATGCCTTACCCCTGCGTATGCACGCTGCATTGCCCTCTGCTGGGGAGACTCTGGGGAGAATCAGCCTGCCCTGAGGAGCGTCTGGGGAGAATCGACCGCGTGGGACAGCGACATCGTGAAAGCCTCGGAAATCCGCAAAGAAGATCTCCTCGCCCACCTCGCAGGACAGACATCGCCCTTTCCGCCATCAGGCGGCTTCCCAGAGGCCGGCGTCCAGGATCCGGGCGGCCTTGGTGATGGTGCCCGGCATCAGGTACCGGTAGGTGCGGTACGTCTCCTCGATGGGCTTGTGTCCCATCCACTCCGCCACGTCGGTGATGGGGATGTTGTTGCCGAGGGCATTGGAGGCGAAGTAGTGCCGAAAGCCGTACATCCCGACGCCCACCTCCGGCGGGAGGTCCGCGAAGAGCTTCCTCCCCCTGCGCCGTTCCATGCCTTCGGTGAAGTAGCCGCCCGGGGCTCGCAACAGGTAGCCGCCCTTCACGGTCCCGCGCCTCGCCGTTGCACAGGCCGTGCCCCGCCATCATGACGATCTCCAACGCCAGAGCCTCGTCAACGGCCGTCAGCGCCTCCGTCATGTAGGCAAGAGACGGGATACGGAACACGCCCTCGTTGACCATCAGCCGATCGGCGGTCGACCGCTCCGCCGTGCAGGGCAGCCTCCCACCGTGGACGGCTCCGGGTCGGAACTTGCCGACTACACCGCATCCTCTCGTTGCACCGACGGTAGAGCAGATGGACACGATGGCCGCCTCTCAGGCGTTCTCGTCATGGATCCGCGCACCCAGATCCTCCGCCCACTCCAGCGCCCACGCCTTGAGTTCTTCGATCTGCCGGGAGGTGAGCCCATACGCGGTGTAGTCCTCGTCCTCGTACCAGTCCGCACCGATCAGCCGGTCCCGGAGGTCTTCGAGGCTGAACTCGTTGTGGGCACGACGGCGGCCCAGGGATTCGAGGTCGGCGGTGGAGCGGTGGCGGGATGCGGCCTGGACGTCGATGAGGTCGCGGACGGTGCCGCGGTCGGCGAGGGCACGGACCTTGGTGCCGATCACGTCGTCGAGGGAAAGAACGGGGCCGTAGGGGGTCTGGGCGGGCGGAGCCCAGAACGCCTCCTTGAGGACGTCGACCTCGCACTCCTCGCCGGTGGCCGGATCGGTGACGAGAAAACGGCCGCTGAGCGGATCGGTCTGGACGTGCGTGGTCCGCCATCCGCGCGCGCTGAGGCCTGCCGTGAGTGCGGCGACGATCTCCTGCATCGGAGCGGGATTCTCTGTGGCGACGTCGAGGTCGCGACTGAAGCGTTCGACCAGGCCGTGGGCCTGCACGGCGTACCCGCCGGTGAGGACCAGAGGGTAAGGGGAACCGAGGTCGAGGATGTCGGCGAGGAGACGCTCGTGGAGCGGAGTGAGCTTCACGCGGCGCTCGTGTCGGCCGGAGCGGTGCGGAGCAGCTCGGGGAAGGCGTCCTCCCAGACCTCGCGAATATAGGGACTGATCAAGCGCCGCAGCACGGGCCACTGCTCGGTGAGCAGTCGGTGGTGCAGGAGGGTCACCAGGTCCTCACTCAGTCCTTCGGCGAGGACGGTCCGGTAGAGCGTCATGCGGGACTTCGGACGGTCCAGACTGTAGCTCGTCCGCCCGGACCAGACGATGTGGAGCGGCAGGTCCACGTTGCCCTCGACAGGGCCGGCCAGCTCCTGCAAGCGCTCGGGCAGCCGGCTGCGGTAGCGGTCCCTCAGCACCTCGGCGCGGGCGGCGGTGATCGTCGTGTCCATGCATCCAGTATCGCCGTTGAGAGGGGCGGCATAGCGGATACGGGGGTCCCCTGTCATACGTACGGGGCGGGCGGCCGCCCTTCCCTCGGATATCTCAGCCAGGGCGCGCTTAGCGCATCATCTCCTACCCGCGCAGGCCCCAGGTGGCGCGGCAACCGGCTGCCCTGCAGGCCCGGACCAGGCCGCCCGCGGGCGCGGGTGATGATGACGCAGCAGGTCACGCGGTGGGACCGGCCGCGGCTTCGCTCTCTGTCGGAAGTGACGACGATGCCGAAGCCGAGGCCCATGGTGCCCGCACAGTGGACGAGAAGGACACCGGGGCGGGCGAGGTCAGGACCCATGCCGCGGTCAACCTGTCGAGTACGCAGCGAACGTCCCAAGCGGGAGCCAGAAACCTGTCGAGGTCACCCGTCACGGCGGCCATCTGGTCAGCAAGCTGGGACGCTTCCGCGCCCGATGCTGACCGTTTGCTGACCTGAGTGGGGCCATCAAGCCTCTGACCTGCTAAAGCACCCAAATGCTAGATCTTGGACTTGAACAGAGTACGCAGCACTTCGGACTCCTGTAAGACGGCTCCCTGCCTGCTTTGTGCAGGTCAAAGGCGGTCTTCACTCTACACGGGCACGCGTCGAAGTCGATGAGTGTGAGGAACATCGCTTCTCATCGGCGACAGGGCTCCCTGCCTGGGCTTCGGCGCCAACCGGACTGCTGTGGCACCACCGACCAGGCGCCTGTTCGGACAGCCTCTCAGGATGTTCGGGAAGTGAAGCTGACCAGATGCTGACTTACCTGACGATGTGCCAGGTAGGCGCTTGGTGATGAGTACAACCACTTCCAGGTGCGTGGGCCGCAAGCGGAGCATGGTCACCGACACTCTCGGACTGCTGCTGGCGATGCCCGTCACCGCGGCGAGCGTGCAGGACTCCGTCGCCGGTACCGACCTGATCAACCAGGTGGCCGCCGCACACCCCACCATCCGCAAGGTCTGGGAGGGCGGCGGCTACCGACAGCACCTCGTCCAGCACGCCGCCGCCCTCGGCATCGCATGGAAAGCGTCCAACGCGCCCGGAAGGAAGGGATTCAGCCCGCTGCCCAAGCGGTGGACCGTGGAGCGGACCTGCGGCTGGTCCGATGCTTCACTGCCGCCTGGCGTGCGACTACGAGACCCTGCCCGCCCGCTCCGAAGCCATGATCCAGCTGGTCATGACCGACCTGATGGCCCGCCGCCTCACCGACCAAGCAACGATCCCCTGGCGCGACATGATCAAAGATTCATTCCTGAATGCACCATGGTGAGAGAACGATCTCCTATGCGAGCGGGTCGCCCGCTTTCTGGACGACCTTGGCGATCCAGGCCATGGCCTCGGGCACGTCGTAGTTCCCTGCGTGCGGCTGGTTCCAGGCGAGCCGGTAGTCCAGGTCCTCGACCTGCTTGTCCGCGGCCAGTGCGCGGTCAAGGTTGACCGAGACGGTGAAGGCAGTGTCCCGGTCCCGGGTGCCGTGGCGGACGTACCAGTTCGGCGCGGTGTCGGCCTTGGTGCCGATGAAGTCCATCGGGTCGATGAGGTGGATCTGGTCGTCGACGGTGGTGCTCGGCTGCGCGGTGTACTGCTTCCAGGTCAGCCCGGTGTCGTCCAGACCGCTGCCGTCGCCGGGCACGTCGTTGTGGTTCCAGCTGTACTCGGTGTAGTTGAGGTACGTCTGGGTCGGCGGGCCGAAGAGGTTGGTCTCGGTGCGGCTGGTGGTGTTCCCGGCGACGCCGACGGCGTCGAAGGCGGGGGTCGTCTTGAGGGCGGCCTGGGTGGCGACGAAGGCGAGGTACTTCGTCATGTCGACGGAGCGCACGGTGCGGGTGGCGGTGTCGACGTCTATCCAGTCGTTGACGTACGACTTGGTGGTGCCCCCTGACGTGATCTGGAAGGTGCCGCCCAGCGGCGGGATGGTGTGGGCGGGATCCTCCTTGAGGTAGGTCTCGGCGGAGCGGACGACCTCCTGCTCGATGGTGTCGAGCATGGTCGCGGCGGTGAGCCGGGAGCCGTCGGGGTGGCGCAGGCCGAGGCTCTTCTCGTAGGCCGCGAACCGGGACGCTATCTCCGCGGCTGCCGCGGGTGAGGGGTTCTGGCCGGTGGTGTCGCGGGAGCCCAGGGCGTTGTAGAGCCACTCGTAGGCGATGTCGGCGTTGCCGAGGTCGGTGATCGGGCAGTAGGCGTTGACGGCGAAGACGTCGTCGCGCAGGGTGCTGCGCCCCTTGGCGTCGATGCCGGCGGCGCCGATCGCGGCAAGGTAGGGGGTGTACTCGGCGCTGTTGCCGGAAGCGCCCAGGATCGACGCCAGCGCGCCGCCGCCGCTGGTGCCGTTGACGACGATCCGCTCCGCGCTGCCGGGCATCGCGGTGTCGTTGAGACGCAGGTAGCGCACGGCGGCCTTGGCGTCGGTGACGGCCGCGGGTGCCTTGCCGGGGGACGAGCCGTCGGCACCGACCAGTCCGCGGCTGCGGCTGGCGACGTCGACGAAGACGTAGCCCGCCTTCAGGGCGGCGCCGACGTTGCTCGTCGCGCTGTTGTAGGCGGCGCCCGCGGTCACGCTCGCCCGTATGTAACTGGCCATCCAGCCGCCGTTGTTCACCGCGAAGTAGATCGGCGCCCGCTGGTCGACGAAGGCGCTCTCGGGGACGAACACGTTCATGCTCTGGTAGCCGCAGGCGGTGTTGGGGATCGTGGTGGTGCTGCCCCCACCAGGTCCGCCGGGCTGCTGCGAGGCCGCGGCGACCGGGTTCACGACGTAGCAGATCTCCTTGTACCAGCGCACGGTCACCGGACGGCCGTCGACGGTGACGGTGATCGTCGTGTAGGCGGAGGAGTCGAAGGCGAGCGCCGCGTCCTGGGGGTCCGCGGCATGGCCACGGCTGTGCGCAGGCGCGGCCGCCGCGACGGAGGCCGGTACGACGACGGACATGAGGACGAGGGAACCCGCGAGTGCCACACCTCTAAGGAAGCGTGTGCGGGTCGCGGGGCGTCTCGCCCGGTGGGCGAGTGCGTCTCGTCCGCGGGGCGCGGTCAACCTCTGCATGGGTCTCCCCTCATCGAGCACCGAGTGCTTCGCTGATGCCTCGGGGTCAAGGCGTGACGCACGCTACAAGATTGTCAACAATATGCCTAGCATTATCGCGGACATAGTTTTGGGGTGCCCAGCCGGTCGGAAAAGCCACTGCCGGTTCGAGCCGACGCGGCGTCCTGCCTCCGCCGCGTCGCTCAGGCGTCGTGGTGGCGCAGCCACAGGGTCAGGTGCCAGTCCTGGTCGTTGGCGAGGGGGTCGGCGGTGTGGGCGGGGCGTCCGTCGACGGTGGAGGGCATGACGAAGGCGCAGGTGGCCGAGCCGTCCTCGTGGTAGTTGGCCAGGTTGGCGCGGAAGATCGTGTCGGCGAGGCGGTTGGTGTCTGGGGTGCGCAGGGTGGCCGGCAGGCGCAGCAGGGTCGTGGCGGTCAGGGTGCTCCAGTAGTGGGGGAAGACGTCGCCCCAGAGCCGGTTCTCGCCGAACCAGTAGCCGTCCCAGTGGCGGATGGCGATGCCGTGCAGGCGTGCGTGGGGCTGGGGGCCGCCGAAGGCCAGCAGCCAGGGCAGCCGCTCCTCGATCGCGTCGTGGAAGACGGCGTCGTCCGTCAGGGCGTAGGCGTCGCTGAGGAGGTCCAGCAGTGGAGCGACGATCGCCTGCTCGTAGTTGACCTCGTGGGCGGGTAGGCGCCGGCCCAGGCGCGCGAACTGGCGGGCGCTGTCGACCAGCAGGTCGCGCAGCCGTGCGGCGCGGGCGGTCTGGCCGGCGGTGTCGAGGGCGTCGCAGACGGCCGTCGTCGTCGGGGAGTCGTCGATGGACAGGTGGGTGGCGCCGTCCAGGTCGAAGCGGCGCTCGATGATGCGGGCGGCGCGCTCCAGGTCCTCTGGGCGGCCGTGCGCGCGGTGCCGGTCGAGGAAGAAGCGGGCCAGCCAGGGCATGTCGTACAGCCGCGGTTCGAGGTGCCAGGTCTGGGATCCGCGGCGCGGGGCGTCGATGTCGTCGAGGAGATGGCGTACTGCGAACCGGGACCATCCCTCCAGCAGGGGGCCGGTCTCCTCGGGGTCGGCGAGGCCGCGGGCGGTGGCGGCCTGCAGCAGCAGCGGCATGGCGATCCGCTCTGAGCCGTCGGACCAGTCCGGCCAGCCGTTGGTGGCGCCGGTCAGCCCGGTCCTGGTGTTCACAGGGACGAAGGCGTGGGCGAGCAGGCCGGGGCGCTCCGTGGCCCGCTGGTGGCGGATGATGTAGGCGACGCGGCGGCGCACGACCTCCTCCAGCGGGAGATGGAAGAGCACCTCGGTACGGGCGCCCTCACCGATGTCCAGGGTGCGGGTGCCGTGCGCGGAGACCTCGACCCGGTACCGGCCGTCCGACTCCCGCTCCACCTTCACCTGCGGGTCCGGGCTGCTGACCGACGCCGCCTCGACGACGATCGGGGTTCCGGTCTCGGCGGCGTACGCGGAGAACACGGCCGGCGGCCGGGTGGCGGCGGTGAACTGGTCGACCGACTCGTACCAGCCCAGCTCCCACGCGAGCGAGACCGACTCCCCCGGCCCCAGGTGCAGCACCGGCTGCCCGCCGAACGCATCCGGATTGCGGGCGTGGTCGGTGACCTGGAGGACGAGGTGACCGCGGATGTCGGACAGCGACGCCTGGTTGCGGGACTCCACCGAGTACGCCCGCACCGCCCCCTCCCGCACGATCAGCCCCAGACAGCGCCCCTCACCAGACATCGGCTGGGCCAGCACCCACGCCCACGTGCCCCCGGTGAAGACGTGCGCGTGCACGGTCTGTTCGAGCGAGGTCGCCGCGTCCCGGTACCAGTCGGCGAACGGCGTCTGGATACCGAGGCCGGTGACGGCGAGGGACTCGTCGGCGCTGTTCACGACCGTGTAGCGCTCACGCAACACGTCCCCGTCCACAAAACGCCGCACCTCCACCCGGACCCCGGGCAGCGGTGTGTACACCGCCTCGACCGCGTCGCCCGCCACCCGCAGTCCCGACGGCGCGAGCCACCGGGCCGCTCCCCGGTCCGTCACCAGATGCCCGGACCCCCACTGATGCTCCACCGAGTGCCAGGGCGCGGCGGCCTGGTCGAGCAGAAACCGTCGTACCGGGGCTCGGTCGTCCAGGAACTGCACCGGCGCGCCCGTCACCGGGTCGAGCACTGCACGCCCCGTGCCGAACGGGAGCGACTCCGGAACCCTGGCCTCGGTGGAAAGCACTTGAAACACTCCTCGGGCGTACGTGAGCCCGCTCGGGCGGCAGCGATCACATGAAAGCAACGCCACCCGGCCGGGTACAGGGAGGCGAAACTTTTCGACCGCCGGCAACGACCAGATGTCCCGCGTCCACCGGCACGTCCCTCAGCCATGTCGAAGGCTGCGGGTGCGGCTGCGAGTGCGTCCGCACGACACCGATCGGCCGCTGCATCCGCCACGGATGTGACACTGGGGGAATGATCACGGCCACGCCTGATCCACGAGGGTGCGTCAGCGGTGCCGCAGGAGTCCACCCAGGAATGATGTACATCGACTCGGTACTCGATGATCCGGTAGGCCAGTCGCTCGGCGGCCCGCACGCGCATCTAGCCCGACGGCTCGGCGGGGCCGTCACCTACTCCACCGAAGTGGCGACCTTCTCCGCCGTGCCTGTCCAGCCTGAGGCAGAGGACTGGGCCCGACCTCGCCGCGTTGCTCGGTCCAGGTGCCCTCGCCGACATGTTCAGTTGTCCGGCTGCCCCACCGCGGAGCTGGGAGCCCGTCTTCAGCCTTGCGGGCCGTCAGTTGATCTGGTCCGGCGGCCGCCTCCCTGACCGACGCGGCGCCGAGCCCGACAGCGCCTTGGTCGTACTGGGCAAGGACAACGTGTCCGAGATGCTCGATCTCGTCTCGCGGACCGAGCCGGGGCCCTTCTGGTCACGCACCCACGAACTCGGCACCTACCTGGGTGTCAGGGTCGAAGGTGCCCTCGTGGCGATGGCCGGGGAGCGCCTGCGGCCCCCGGGATGGACGGAGATCAGCGCCGTCTGCACCGCTCCCGAGGCACGGGGTCAAGGCCACGCCGCCCGTTTGGTATGTGCGCTCGCCGCACGCATCGTGGCACGCGGCGAGCGTCCCTTCCTGCATGTGGCCGAGACGAACAGCGGCGCCATCGCGTTGTACGAGCGCCTCGGCTTCAGGACGCGCAGGCAGGTGACCTTCCGGGGCTTTTGGACTCCCTGACGGCCCGCATCGGCGGCTCTGTGGAATGGCCTGCCGACGATGGGGGCAGCACGCGTCACCGACAGTGAGCCTTCTTCGGTTCCGGTCGGCACCACGCGGGGAGGTCCAGTGATGCGGGGGCTCGGTGGTGATGACGAGGACCACGGTGCCGGGTCGGTGCGCCGTCCATCTGCTTGCGGCGACAGAGCAGAGGGTGACGCACAGCAGGCCGGTGCCGTGGACGATCAAGTCCGCTGTCGACCAGTGACTTCGCCCGTTGCCGGGTGCCGCGCACTTCGCCGGCGGTCGGGACCCTGATCACTTCACGGCGCCGTCCGCCTCACCTCTTGGGGTACCGGGCAGAGCTCCGGACAGCCTGAAGATCCGGTCGGTGGACGGCGGGGTACCGTCACCACCCCCGGGGAACGGTCGGACACTGGGTCGGCTCCCGGTTGACGGCGACCGGAGGCAGGTCCTGAGCCACCGCTGACAACAGCACCCGCGCCTGACGTCAGATTCCCTTCGGTACGGCGGCGGGGTCGGCCAGGATGTGTTCGCGTCCGGCGGCGAGCGCACCGTGGAGGGCCGCGTCGGCACCGAGGGCCCCGGGAGTGACGGCGGGGGAACAGGCCGGGAAGGCGCCCCGGCGCGGGGCGAGGCGGGCGTCGATGCCGGGCCTCAACCAGGGCAGCCACTCGGCAAGTCGGCCGCCGAGGACGACGTGATCGGGGTCGGTCACTCCGGTGAGCGACTGGAGTGCGGCGCCCAGGGCATGCCCGGCGCGGTTCAGTGCGGCCAGAGCGCTCGGCTCGCCTGTACGCAGGCGGTGGTCGAGTTCGGTGAGGGCGGCGCTGGTGTGGTGAGGCGAAGCCGAAGTGCCGAGGCCGGCCTCCTCCAGGACCGCGCGGGTGCTGACGTACGTGGTCAGGCAGCCGGTCGCGCCGCATCGGCAGACGGGTCCGTCGAGGGAGACCGGGATGTGGCCGAGCTCCCCGGCCAGGCCGTGACTGCCGTAAAAGACGCGGCCGTTGACGATCAACGCGCCGGCCACTCCCGCGTCCGACTTCACATACGCCACGGTGCCGCCCCGCAAGGCGAGGGCGTGGTACTCGGCCAGTGCCGCGGCCTTGGCGTCGTTGACCACGTCGACGGGGCAGGGCAGTCCGGGCAACCGGTCGGCGACGAGCCGGGCGAGGTGCGAGGCACTGTGCGCAGGGCCCGGCGCTTCCTGCGCCCTGTCGGTGACCGGTCCGGACAGAGCGATCACCAGACGGCCATGATGGACTCCTGACTCCGGTGGATCGACGGCGTCGACGGCGGAGGCGATGTCATCGGCCAGGTTCTCCACGGGTCCGAACGGGCCTCCCGAATTCGGTAGTTGGCGTGGCAGGCCGGGTACGCCGGCCAGGTCGGACGTCATCACCGTGCTGTATCCCCAGGCCACATGAACGGCGGTGGTCCGCACTCGCCCGGGCACAAGACTCACGAGTCGGCGCGGACGGCCGCGCCCCCCCGACGAGGCGGCGCCGACCTCCGCCACCAGGCCGCGATCGATCAGGTCGGCGACGAGCGCCGTCACCGAGGCGTGCACCAGGCCGGTGCCCGCGGCGACCTCGGTGCGTGCGCACGGGCCGTGAGCGGCGAGGTAGCGCAGGACCAGGGAGAGGTTGGCCCGGCGCACAGCCGCGGAGTCGGTGGGAGCGGGGGTGTTCACGTCTCGATTGTGCATGGTCGCCACAGCGGTCCTCGATTTCACGCCCTTCTAATTTTTCAACCCTTGAAAATAAAGAGCCGGAGCCCGCACACTCGACGTGAAAGCACCCCCCACGGACGGCGGACAACTCGCCGCGACGAGGAGAAGACCATGAAGCACAGGGCAGTGAACCGCAGGAGCGTCGTCATAGGACTCGGTGCGACCGCCGGGGTCGCAGCCGTCGGCGGCATCACATTGACCGCACAGGCAGACAACACGGGCGGCACCGACGGCAAGGGCGCCTCGGTCAACGACTTGCTGGTCTTCGACCAGGACGACTTCACGGAGAAGACGGAGTCGATCGCCGACGCCTCCGGCACCGAGCACTCGGTGGCGTACCGCTTCTACAAGGCCCGCAACTACGTCACGAACCCGAGCGACTCCGACCACCAGAGCCTGGTGGTCAGCGTCCCGGTCAAGATCGACGGCACGACGGTCGATGCGTCAAACGCCCCGATCGTGCTCGCCAACGCGGTGGGCGCCTACATGCCCACCAGCGTGGCGGACGCCACCGGGGTGGGACAGGCCAAGCTGGAGATGACCGGCATGGGCGGCGCCATGCCACCGGGCGGCACGGACGGCGGCATGGCGGGTGGCACGGGTGCCATCAACGGCATGGTGAACCTCGCGAAGCTGGCCCTGGTCGCCGGTTACGTCGTGGTGGAGCCCGGCACCCGCGGACGCAGCCTCACCGACTCCTCCGGCACCTACTACGGCACCGCCCCCGCGGTGATCGTCGACCTGAAGGCCGCCGTGCGCTACATCCGCGCCAACGAGGGCCGCATCCCGGGCAACGTCGAGCGGATCGTGTCCACCGGCACCAGCGCGGGCGGCGCCTCCTCGGCCCTGCTCGGCGCCTCCGGCGACAGCGAGATCTACGAGCCGTACCTCAGGGAGGCCGGTGCGGCCGACGCCTCCGACACCATTTTCGCGACCGGCGCCTGGTGCCCGATCACGGACCTGGAGCACGCCGACGGCGCCTACGAGTGGAACTGGGGCACCCTGCCCACGCAGACCACCGGCAAGACCGTCGACCAGAGGGTGTCGAAGGAGCTCCAGTCGCAGTTCGCCGAATACCAGGCGGGCCTGAAACTCCGCGGCCTCAAGGGCTCGGGCTTCGGCAAGATCACCGCCCGCAACTATGCCGACTACCTCCTGGAGCACTACCTCCAGCCGTCGGCGACGAAGTACCTCGCGGCCCTGCCGGCTTCCGAGCGCGAGACATACCTGGCCAAGAACACGTTCATCACGTGGAAGAACAACCGGGCGACCTTCACGTGGGAGGGCTACCTCGCGCACGTGGCACAGCGGAAGAAGACCCAGCCGGCCTTCGACGCGTTCGACCTGTCCGCCGGTGAGAACAACGAGTTCGGCAAGGGCACCACCAAGGCCCGTCACTTCACCGCCTACAGCGCGAAGAACGACACCACCGGGCTCAGCAGCAAGCGGGTCGACAGCGACATCCCCGAGAAGCTCAAGCTGATGAACCCGATGTTCCACATCCTCGAAGAGCGCAACCCGAACCGTTCCAAGCACTGGTGGATCCGGCTCGGCGCATCCGACACCGACACAGCGCTGACAGTCGCCGCGAACCTCGCCATGGCCGTGGACAACCTCGGTGACGACGTCGACCACGCGTACTACTGGGACAAGGGCCACGCCACCAACGAGGACCCGGGCGACTTCATCAAGTGGGTCGCCAAGGTGACGGGCTACAAGGGCTAGCCACCGACACCGCCGAACTGTACGCCCGTTCCGAAAGAGCGCCTCGCGCACGCGCGGATTGATCCGCCGTGCAGGGCAGCGGGCCGAGTGACGCCGGCAACGGCCGCTCCGCCCTCCCCACCGGCGGCCTGGCCCTCGACGAGGGCAGCCACCAGCCTGGCCCCCTGCGCCGGAGATCGGCGCCGGTGGCCGCCGGTGATCCGCATCAGGCGCAGCACCGCATGCACAACCAGGGCCGCTGTCCGGCGCCGCCTGTGAGTCCCGCCGTGACTCGCCTCACCCAAGAGTGAGAACAGAATCGTTGACAATTCTGTTCGCCTAGATTTAGCGTCGACAGGCACTCACTCAGGGAGGGCACATGCCGAAGGAAGCCCGTCCAGGCTCCGGAGAGCAGGCCAAGCAGTACGCGCTGGAGCGACTCAGGAAGGCGATCCTGCAGGGCGAGATGGCGCCGGCCCAGCGGCTGGTGGAGAACGAGCTCGCCGAGAGCTACGGCGTCACGCGTGCCAGCATGCGTGCCGCTCTGCTCGATCTGACCTCCGAAGGGCTGGTCGAGCGGATCCGCAACCGCGGTTCGCGGGTGCGGGTGGTGACGGTCGAGGAGGCCGTGGAGATCACGGAGTGCCGGATGGCCCTCGAAGGGCTGTGCGCGGCCAAGGCGGCGGCCGAGGCCACCGACGCGCAGCTCGACGAGCTGACCGGACTGGGCAAGGCCATGTCCAAGGCGGTCGCCGACGGCGATCCGGTCACCTACTCCGAGCTCAACCACGACCTCCACGCCCTGATCCGGGACGCCTCCGGCCAGCACACGGCCGTCGGTCTCCTGGAGCGGCTCAACGCTCAACTGGTGCGGCACCGCTTCCAGTTGGCGTTGCGGCCGGGACGTCCGCAGCAGTCCCTGAGTGAGCACCTGGCCGTGATCGAAGCGATCAGGGCCAGGGATCCGCAAGCGGCCGAGACGGCCGTGCGCGCCCACCTCAGCAGCGTGATCGACGCCCTGCGCGCCGACTGAGACGCGCTCCTGGGGCGGGCGCGGCACCTGTCACCAAGGAGATACAGCATGACCCACGGCAACGGCGCACCCGCCGCCACTCCGCCCCGATCGACCCTCGTCGTCACCGCGCACGCCGGAGACTTCGTGTGGCGGGCGGGCGGCGCCATCGCCCTGGCCACCTCCCGGGGCGAGAAGGTCACCATCGCGTGCCTGACCTTCGGCGAGCGCGGCGAGTCGGCGAAGGCGTGGCGGGAGGGGAAGAAGCTTGACGAGATCAAGGCGATCCGCCGTGAGGAGGCCGAGCGTGCCGCCGCGACGCTCGGCGCCGAGGTCCGTTTCTTCGACGCCGGCGACTACCCGCTCCTCGCCACGGCCGAGCTGACCGACCGGCTCGTCGCCGTCTACCGGGAGACGCAGCCGGACGTCGTGCTCACGCACCCGGTCGAGGACCCGTACAACGGCGACCACCCGGCCGCCAACCGCATGGCTCTGGAGGCCCGGGTCCTCGCCCAGGCCATCGGTTACCCCGGCGAGGGCGAGATCATCGGTGCCCCGCCCGTCTTCTACTTCGAGCCGCACCAGCCGGAGATGAGCGGCTTCAAGCCCGAGGTGCTCCTCGACATCACCGAGGTGTGGGAGACCAAGCGCAAGGCCATGGAGTGCCTCGGCGCCCAGCAGCACCTGTGGGACTACTACACCGACCTCGCCGTACGCCGCGGCGTCCAGCTCAAGCGCAACGCCGGACCCAACCTCGGCCTCGCCCACAAGACCATGGCCGAGGCGTACATGCGGCCCTACCCGCAGATCGCGAAGGAGCTCGCCTGATGCCCGGCGTCATCGTCACCAACCCGCCCAAGGCCGAGGCAAAGGCCGTCGAGGCGCTCGCCGGTTACGGAACGGCCACCGTCGGCGAGGCCATGGGCCGCACCGGCTTCCTCGGCACCCATCTGCGCCCGATCCAGCAAGGCGTCCGGGTCGCGGGCACCGCCGTCACGGTGCTCTGCTGGCCCGGCGACAACCTCATGATCCACGCGGCGGTCGAGCAGTGCGGCGAGGGCGACATCCTCGTCGTCACCACCACCTCGCCGTGCGCGGACGGCCTGTTCGGCGAGCTGTTCGCTACAGCCCTCGCCCATCGCGGGGTGCGTGGCGTCGTCCTGAACACCGGTATCCGCGACACCGCCGAGCTGCGCGCGATGGGGTTCGCCGCCTGGTCCGCCGCCGTCAGCCCGCAGGGCACGGTCAAGGCGACCGGCGGCAGCGTGAACGTACCGATCGTGATCGGCGGCCAGGTGATCCACCCCGGTGACGTGATCGTCGCCGACGACGACGGCGTGGTGGTCGTCCCGCGCGAGCTCGCCCACGAGACCGCCGAGGCGTCCGAGGCCCGCGAGCAGAAGGAGGCCGGGGCTCGCGCCGCCTTCCTGGAGGGGCAACTGGGCCTGGACCGCTACGGGTTGCGGGAGACCCTCACGCGGCTCGGAGTGACCTACCGCTCGTACGAGGAGGCCGAGTCGTGACCAGCCCCACGGAGGTCCGCTGCATGCAGATGCGCGGCGGCACCTCCAAGGGCGCCTACTTCCTGGCCGACGACCTGCCCACCGAACAGACAGCCCGCGACGAGCTGCTGCTGCGGGTCATGGGCAGCCCCGACCCGCGCCAGATCGACGGCCTCGGCGGCGCCCACCCGCTCACCAGCAAGGTCGCCGTGGTGTCCCCGTCGGCCGACCCCGAGGCCGACGTCGACTACCTCTTCCTCCAAGTCGCCGTGGACAAAGCGGAGGTCTCGGACCGCCAGAACTGCGGCAACATGCTCGCCGGGGTGGGCCCGTTCGCCGTCGAGCGCGGACTCGTTCGAGCAGGGAGCAGCGAGACGTCCGTACGCATCCGGATGGTGAACTCGGGTGACTTCGCCACGGCGACATTCCCGACCCCGGGCGGCCGCGTCGACTACAGCGGCGACACGCAAATCTCCGGGGTCCCCGGGAGTGCCGCCGCCGTCGTCATCGAGTTCCCGCCGGGCCGAGGCGAGTTGCTGCCCACGGGGAACGTGCGCGACACGGTCGCCGGCATCGACGTCACGTGCGTCGACAACGGCATGCCGACCGTCCTGATCCCGGCCGAGGCCCTCGAGGTCACCGGTCAGGAGGCCCCCAAGGACCTGGAGAGCAACCAGGAACTGACCGCCCGACTTCACGAAATCCGGCTGGCAGCCGGGCATCTGATGGGACTCGGCGACGTCACCGACACCACCGTCCCCAAGCTCACCCTCCTCTCGCCGCCCCGCCACGGCGGCGCCGTCACCACCCGCACCTTCATCCCGGCCCGCGTCCACACCTCCATCGGCGTCCTCGGCGCCGCGAGCGTGGCGTCTGGGCTGCGGATCGAGGGAAGCGTGGCACACGGCATCGCGGCCCTCCCCGACGAGGGTGACCGGCTCCGCATCGAGCATCCCAGCGGATTCACAGACATCGAGAGCAGCATCGATCGCACCCCCGAGGGCGGCCTGAGAGCACGTCGCACCGCCGTCGTCCGCACCGCCCGCAAGATCTTCGACGGCACCGTCTTCCCCGTACCATCCACAGGAGGTCACTCATGACCCCGCCTCTCGGCGACATCGCCCACATCGGCCACGCCCAGCTGTTCACCCCGGACCTGGACGCCTCCGTCGCCTTCTTCACCGACTTCCTGGGCCTGACCGTCGACGGGCAGGACGGCGACACCGTCTACCTGCGCACCTTCGACGACTACGAGCACCACAGCCTCGTCCTCACCGCCCGAGACCAGCCCGGCCTCGGCCGCCTCGCCCTGCGCACCTCCAGCGAGGAGGCGCTCCGGCGCCGGGTGCAGGCCATCGAGGCGGCGGGCGGTACGGGCAAGTGGACCGAGGACGAGCCCGGTCTCGGCCGGCTGTACGTCACCACCGACCCGGACGGCCACGAGCACGCCCTGTACTGGGAGAGCGAGCACTACACGGCCCCCGACGCGCTCAAGCCGTCCCTGAAGAACCAGCCACAGGCGAAACCCAACCGCGGCGTCGGCGTCCGCCGGCTGGACCACATCAACTTCCTCGCAGCCGATGTCCTCGCCAACGCCGAGTGGCAGGCACAGCTCCTCGGCGCCCGTCCCACCGAGCAGATCCGGCTCGACTCCGGGAAGATCGCCGCACGCTGGCTAACGTACACCAACAAGTCGTACGACGTCGTCTACACGTCCGACTGGACCGGCAGCGAGGGCCGACTGCACCACATCGCCTTCGCCACCGACACCCGCGAGGACATCCTGCGCGCCGCCGACCTCGCGATCGACACCGGCGTCTTCATCGAGACGGGACCGCACAAGCACGCCATCCAGCAGACGTTCTTCCTCTACGTCTACGAACCCGGCGGCAACCGCATCGAACTGTGCAACCCGCTCACTCGCCTCGTCCTTGCCCCCGACTGGCCGCTCATCACCTGGACGGAGGAGGAACGAAAGAAGGGCCAGGCCTGGGGCCTGAAGACCATCGAGTCCTTCCACACCCACGGCACACCGCCCGTTCAGCCCTGATGTGATCTCGCCTAGCAGGCCCCGGGGGACGGCCAGCCGTATCCCGGGGAACGAATCGTTGCCTAGATTGTTAACAAAAGTGTTGACGTATCGCTTACGGCTTCTTAACGTCTACGCCACAGCGAGCTCGCGGCTCCCCGCGCGGAGTCCGCAGCTCAGGGGCGCGCTCCGCCCGTCCTCCCCACCGGCCGCGCGAGCCGCACCGGCCCCACCGCCCTTGCAGCCAGGGACCAGGGCCCCGTCCTGACGTCCCGCACGAGAGGAAACAACGATGTCCTCCTCCGCCACCTCCCCGCTCGCCCCGGCGACCGGGACGACGGCCCGCCGCAGCCGCACCGCCGTCATCGCCCTGTGCTGGGCACTCGTCCTCCTCGACGGCATCGACACGTTCATCTACGGCTCCGTGCTCCCGAAGATGCTCGGCGGCCACAGCCTCGGCCTCACCCCCGACCTCGCCGGCACGATCGGCAGTTACGCCAACTTCGGCATGCTGCTCGGCACGATCCTGTCCGGCATGGCCTCGAACTGGATCGGCCGCCGCGTCACCGTCTTCGCCAGCGTCGTGATCTTCACCCTCGCCACGCTGGGCACCGGCTGGTCCCAGTCCTCGGGCCAGTTCGGCTTCTTCCGCTTCGTGTGCGGCTTCGGTCTCGGGGCGCTGCTGCCGATCGCGATCTCGTACGGCATGGAGTTCACCTCGCGCGGCCGCCGCGCCCTCGCCACCGGCGTCATCATGACCGCCCACCAGACCGGCGGCGCCCTGGCCCCGCTGATCGCGCTCTGGCTGGTCGACGACCACGGCTGGCGAACGGCCTTCATCGCCTCCGCGGTGCCCTCCCTGATCCTGCTCCCGGTCGCCTTCAAGCTGCTGCCGGAGTCGCCCACCAACCTGCTCACCCGCGGCCGCCGCGCCGACGCCGAGCGGCTCGCCGCCGCCTACGGCACCGAACTGGCCGAGCCGAAGGCGCACCGCGGGGACAAGCTGGACGCGCTGAAGAACCTCTTCCGGCACGGCCAGTGGTCCACCACTCTGTGCTTCTGGCTGACCTCCTTCGCGGGTCTGCTCCTGGTCTACGGAGTCGGCCAGTGGCTGCCGAAGATCATGGTCGAGCTCGGTTACGACACCGGCGACTCGCTGCTCTTCTCGACCTTCCTGAACGTCGGCGGCATCTGCGGCATGCTCATCGCCGGCCGCACCGCCGACCGCATCGGCCCGCGCAAGGTCGTCATCGCCTGGTTCCTCCTGACCTCCGTCTTCGTCTACCTCATGGGCGTCAAGATGTCGGTCGGCGTCCTGTACGCGGTGGTCTTCTTCGCCGGGCTGCTGCTCTTCTCCGGCCAGACCATGGTCTACGCGACGGTCGGCACCCACCACAACGACGAGGACCGTCCCACCGCCCTCGGCTGGGTCTCCGGCATGGGCCGTTTCGGCGCCATCTTCGGCCCGTGGATCGGCGGCGCCCTCCTCGCGGCGGGCAATGCCGGCATCGGCTTCACCATGTACGCCTGCGCCGCGCTCTTCGGCGCGCTCATGATGAGCCTGGCCGCCCTCACCCTCAAGATGCGCACGACCGCGAAGGTCTGACCGCAGGAAGACGGAAAAGACCTTCCAGCGTCGACGGGCTCACCAGGGGTCGTCGCACCATACGGTCGTGTTGATCAGGCCGCGAGCAGTTCATGCACCACGCTCGGCTGGGACCTCCCAGCCGAGCGTGGTGCGTGGGGGGCCGTTGAGCGCGACGCAGGTTCTCGCGCAGCTGGTCGGTCCGCCGCGTCAGGAGCGAGCACCGTCACCGTCCTGCGGCGAGGGTACGGATCAGGAGGTCCAGTGCTTCCACGACGGCCTGTCGACGCTGGGGGTCCAGCCCGGCCAGCAGTTCGGCTTCGAGCGAGAGCTGGCCCGGGAAGACCGCGTCCACCAGGGCGGCACCGTCCGGGGTGATGCGGATGAGGGCGGCGCGGCGGTCCGCGGGGTTCGGATCCCGGGTGATGAGCCCGCGCTGGTCGAGCTTGATCACGATCCTGCTGATCGCGGCCCGGGAGCAACCGCGCTGACGGGCGAGCTGCCCGGCGACGCGCGGCTGCCTGGCGTGCCGAAGAAGGACCAGCACCTCGGTTTCGGCCGGGCTGAGCGGAGCTCCTTCGTAGGCCTTCTCCATGGCGAGGTCATGCAGGGCGTGCAGGTGTCTCAGCCGCCCGAAGACGTCCATGGGGCTGGTGTCCAGCTCGGGCCGGGCCCGCTGCCAGGCCTCGGCAATGCCGCTGTCGTACGTGGACAGTGAGGGTGGCTCCCGAAACTCGTCAACCGCCGTCACCGCCGTCGTCACCGGCCTCGCCGGTCTCCTCCTGAAGGGGAAGTAGCACGCCTGAGCTGGTCGTCGAGAACATCAAGAAGTCCTTCCGCGGCACCGCAGTCCTGCAGGACATCAACTTCACCGTCGCCGACGGGGAGTTCTTCACCCTGCTCGGCCCCTCTGGCTGCGGCAAGTCCACCACCCTGTCGTGCATCGCGGGTCTGGTGACCCCCGACTCGGGCACCATCCGCGTCGGCGACCAGGTCTTCTTCGACGGCACCCCGCGCAACACGGTGCCCCCGAAGGCCGCAATCCCGGCTTGGTCTTCCAGTCGTACGCGCTCTGGCCGCACATGACGATCGCCGACAACCTCGCACTGCCGCTCAAGCTCCGCAAGGTCGCCAAGGACGAGCGACAGCGCCTCATCGACGACGCCCTCACCAAGGTCGCACCGTGGGCCTGCGCTCCGAACGCATCACGCTCACCGACCACGCTGACACCCCGCACGACGGTGCCGTCAATGTGCTCCGGGCGGCCAGCCCAGGCCCCTCCATTCCACCTCGAAGAAGCGGGTGCCAGCGTGCGCACGACACCCCTTAGGGTGCGTGGCCGTCCGGATGCAGACGCTGCCGCTGCGGAGTCACCACGTACACCGGGTCCTGGGCGGACGCGATGCCTGCCGCGAAGATGCCGAAGCGGGTGCACAGTCCCGCGGCCAGGTACGCCCCTGCGGCCAAGGCCGGGACCGCCCGGCGGCCCGGGAGAAGCGACAGCACGGCTCCGGCTCCGGCCAGCGCTTTGCCCAGGGTCAGCAGTCGGCCGGGCCGGCCCGTGACGTAGGGTTCACCGGCCAGCCCGAGCCGCCGCTCGACGCGGCGCATCGCGGCGATTTCCACGCCCGTGCCGAGGAGGCCCATCCGGGTCGGCGGTCCGTGGTCCGCGGCGGGTGCGCAGAGCAGTGCGGCACCGGCGGCGCCGGTCAGCGAGCTGCCGGCGAACAGATACGGCAGCTCCGGATACGCCTCGTGCCACGCCGGCACCGCCGTGTCGGAGAGCAGCACCGCGGTGTAGGTGCACATCGCCGGCCCCAGCAGGCCGGAGCCGAGCGCGGCGAGCCGGCCGAGCCCCGGCAGCCGCCCGGTGGCCTGGGAGGCGGCCGAGGCGGTGGCGAGGGCGGAGAACGGCGCGAGGATCCAGGAGCCCACCGACAGCGGCGAGGTGGGCTTGAGGACGCGCAGCATGTGCGTGAAGCGCTCGGGACGGCCCAGGTCGTGGACCAGGGCGGCGACTCCGGCCGTCGAGGCGGCTGCGGCGACCCACCGGCCGGTCCCGGCCAGCTCCCGGCGCCCGGTCAGCTCGGCCACCGCCGCCATGGATGCCGAGGCGCCCGCCGTTCCCCCGAGGAACAGGTATCCCGGCACGTCCGGCACCTTCCAGGCGGGACGCTTGAGGATCGGCCGGCCGTAGTACGACCGGAACTCCGCGCGCGTGACCATGGGCCGTTCCCGCTCACCGCTGCCCGTCACGGCGTCCTCCTCTGAAAGGTCCTCCGCTGGGAGGTCCCCCGCCCCAGGAAGGACAGCGCCACGCTCACGGCCACACCGGCGGCGGCCGTGGCCGCGTGCCACCACATCGACGGCAGGTCACGGGTGGTGACCACCGGGTCGGGCGGCAGCCCGTACACCTCGGGCTCGTCCAGCAGGAGGAAGAACGCGCCGTCACCGCCGACGCCGTCCTCGGGATCCCGGCCGTACAGCCGTGCCTGGTCCACCCCGCGCTCGTGCAGCTCGGTCACCCGCCGGTCGGCCCGCTCGCGCAGTTCCTCCAAGGGGCCGAACTGGATGGAGTCGGTGGGGCATGCCTGGGCGCAGGCCGGTTCCCGGCCCGTGCCCAACCGGTCGTAGCACAGCGTGCACTTGAAGGCCCGGCCGTCGCCGGGGCGTATGTCGATCACGCCGTACGGGCACGCCGGCACGCAGTATCCGCAGCCGTTGCAGATGTCCTCCTGCACCACCACGGTCCCGAACTCGGTGCGGAACAACGACCCGGTCGGGCAGACGTCCAGGCAGGCGGCGTGGGTGCAGTGCTTGCACACGTCGCTGGACATCAGCCAGCGCACCCGGTCCTCCCCGGCCCCCGCGTCGTGCCCGGGCGGACCCATGGCCGGCATGCCAAGATCGACCGGCGTCCGGTCCGGCGCCACCGTTTGCTCGATGAATGCCACGTGCCGCCAGTTGTTGGCGCTCAGCGCTCCGGTGTTGTCGAACGACTGCCCGAGCAGGTCGAGCTCCTCGGTCTCCGCCGGAACCTCGTTCCACTCCTTGCACGCCACCTGGCACGCCTTGCAGCCGATGCAGACGGAGGTGTCCGTGAAGAACCCCATCCGGGGAGGGTGGGTGTCGGGGTAGCCGGCGTCCGCGCTGGGGTCGGCCAGTGGGCCGGACAGCCTGTTGTGGTCGGGAGTCATCGCTGCCCCTCTCCTGTGCCGGGCGGGGTGTCGTCGGGGAGACCTGCGCGTCGCCGGTACGTCGCCACGTGGGCCGGCAGCGCCGGGCCCCGTGGTCGCCTGCCCGGCCGGATGTCGCAGGTCGCCGCCTTGGACTCCTGGATGCGCACGTTTGGGTCGAGCACCACGGACAGCAGCTCGTTCGCCGCGTCACCCGTGGACAGTCCCTGCGGGCCCCAGTGGTAAGGCATCCCCACCTGGTGGATGGTGCGGCCTCGGACCCGGAGCGGTTTGATGCGATCGGTCACCAGCACTCTGGCCTCGACCGCCGTGCGGGCCGTGGTGATGGTCGCCCAGCCGAGGTGCTCCAGGCCGCGCTCCGCGGCGAGTTCCGGGGAGACCTCGCAGAAGAACTCGGGCTGCAGCTCGGACAGATAGGGCAGGGTACGGCTCATGCCGCCGGCCGTGTGGTGCTCGGTGAGCCGGTAGGTGGTGAACGTGTACGGATACACCGTGCTGCCGGCCGGGTGGTACCGGTTCTCCGGACGGTCGTAGGCCTGGAGCGCCGGGTTCGTCTGCTGCCCGTACAGCGGGTTGTCCACCGGCGACTCGTACGGCTCGTAGTGCGCGGGCAGCGGGCCGTCGGCCAGCCCGGCCGGCGCGAACAGCCAGGCCCGGCCGTCGCTCTGCATGATGAACGGGTCCGTGCCGGCCAGCGCGTCCTGGGCTTTCGCGCCCGGCGGCGGCCGGTAGTCGGGCGGCTTGTCCGCCTCGAAGTCCGGGACGTCCTCCCCGGTCCACCGGCCCTGCTGTGCGTCCCACCACACGTACCGCTTGCGCTCGCTCCACGGCCTGCCCTCGGGATCGGCCGACGCCCGGTTGTAGAGCATGCGGCGGTTGGCCGGCCATGCCCAGCCCCAGTCGGGGGCGACCCGGCTCTGCTCGTCGCGTGGCCGGCGGTTCGCCGCGTGGTTGTGCCCGTCGGCGCGGACCCCGCAGTAGATCCAGACCCCGCAGGCGGTGGAGCCGTCGTCGCGCAGCTGGGTCGACGTGGACAGCGGCCGTCCGTCCGGGCCGTGTCCGTTGATCTCGGCCAGCACTTCGTCGGCGCTCGGTTCGGCCTGCGGGCCTTCGGTCGGGTAGTCCCAGGTGAGGTCGAGCAGCGGGCGGTCGCGCGGGTCGGTGGAGCCGGCCAGCTTCTCCCGGATGATCCGGCCGAGGTGGTAGTAGAACCACAGGTCGCTGCGGGCGTCCCCCGGCGGGGCGACCGCCGCGTGGTGCCACTGCAGCAGCCGCTGGGTGTTGGTGAAGCTGCCGTCCTTCTCCGTGTGCGCCGCGGCCGGCAGGAAGAACACCTCCGTCGGGATCTCCTCGGTGCGCAGCTCACCGGTCTCGATCTCCGGCCCGTCCTTCCAGAAGGTCGCGCTCTCGATCATCCGCAGGTCCCGCACCACCAGCCAGTCCAGGTTGGCCAGGCCCAGCCGCTGCAGTTTGCCGTTGGCCGAACCGACCGCCGGGTTCTCCCCGACGAGGAAGTAACCCTTGCACTCCCCCGAGAGCTGGTTCAGCACCGTCCGGTAGGTGCCGTGGTCGCCGGTCAGCCGGGGCAGCCAGTCGAAGCGGTAGTCGTTCTCCGCGGTGGCCGCTTCTCCCCACCACGCCTTGAGCAGACTCACCACGTACGCGCGCATGTTGCCCCAGAAGCCGGTGGTGCCGGCGTCCGCGGCCACGAACGCGTCCAGGTCCTGGTGCTGGTGGGCGTGCGGCATGGGGATGTAGCCGGGCAGCAGGTCGAACAGCGTGGGGACGTCCGTGGAGCCCTGGATGCTGGCATGTCCGCGCAGGGCCAGGATGCCGCCGCCCGGCCGGCCCATGTTGCCCAGCAGCGCCTGCAGGATGGATGCGGTCCGGATGTACTGCACCCCGACGGTGTGCTGGGTCCAGCCGACCGAGTAGCACAGCGCCGTGGTGCGCTCGCGTCCCGAGTTGGCGGTGATCGCGTCTGCCACCCGGGCGAACAGCTCGCGGGGGATGCCGCAGACGTCCTCGACCAGCTCCGGCGTGTAGCGGGCGAAGTGCCGCTTGAGCACCTGGTACACGCAGCGGGGGTGTTGCAGTGTCGGGTCCATGGCCGGCTTCGCGTCCAGGGCGGGGCCACCGGCGCCGTACGCCTCGCCGCGGGCGGTCTCGCGCAGCTCCCTGCCTCCGTGCTGCCGGGCGGCGGCGTCCTGCCCGCCCTCGTCCCCCGATGCCGGCCACCGGTCCCGGGCACCGGCCGCCGAAGAGGCCTGCGCGCCCTCGTACATCCAGCTGGTCGTCTCGTAGTGACTGTTCTCCGGGTCGAAACCGGAGAACAGCCCGTCCAGGTCCTCGGTGTCGGCGAAGTCCTGCCGGAGGATCGCCGGCGCGTTGGTGTAGGCGACCACGTACTCGCGGAAGTCCTTGCCGTTGCTCAGCACATGGTTGATCAGGGCGCCGAGGAAGGCGATGTCCGTCCCGGCGCGCAGCGGCACGTGGATGTCCGCCGGCGCGCTGGTGCGGGTGAAGCGGGGGTCGACGTGGATGATCGTGGCACCGCGCTCCTTGGCTTCCATCACCCACTGGAAGCCGACCGGATGGCACTCGGCCATGTTCGAGCCCTGAATGAGGATGCAGTCGGCCTCGGCGAGGTCCTGCTGGAACGTCGTGGCTCCGCCACGGCCGAACGAGGTCCCCAGACCGGGAACCGTGGCGGAGTGTCAAATCCGCGCCTGGTTCTCGATCTGGATGGCGCCCAGCGCCGTGTAGAGCTTCTTCATCAGGTAGTTCTCTTCGTTGTCCAGCGTCGCTCCACCGAGCGAGGCGATGCCGAGCGTGCGCCGGACGGGGACGCCGCGATGCGTGTCCTGCCAGGTCTGCCGACGGGTCTCGATGACCCGGTCCGCGATCGTCTCCATCGCCCGGTCGAGCGGCATCCGCTCCCACCCCATGCCGTGCGGCCGCCGATGGAGGACAGTGCTGATCCGGCCGGGGCCGGTCACCAGCTGCTTGCTGGCCGCCCCCTTGGGGCACAGCCGGCCGCGTGAGATCGGGGAGTCCGGGTCGCCCTCGATCTGGGTGACCTTCTCGTCCTTGACGTAGACCTTCTGCCCGCAGCCCACGGCGCAGTACGGGCACACGGACCGTACGACCCTGTCGGCCTGCTCGGTACGGGCGGACAGCCGCTCGGTGCCGCGCGAGCGTGCCGCGGTGCCTCTGCCCAGCGCATCGTCGCCGGTGAACTGCCGGTACACCGGCCAGCCGTCGATCCACTGCCGCAGGCCCACGGCGATCTCCCGCCTCGCGCCCTTCCGCTGTCTCAGCCAACGTAACGCCGGGACGGGCGGGGAGCATGTCGAGCAGTACGCCGTGCACCGGTCAGAGCGGCCGGATACGCATACGACGGGTGTCGTCCGGCAGCCGCTCCGTGACGCCGCGACGGTCCAGCAGCTCCAGCAGCGGTACCGCGATCCGCCGGGTCGTCCGCAGGGCCTGCCGCGCCTGGCTGAGGGTGAACGGCTGCGGCAGTTGCGCGAGCACGTCGGTGGCCCGTGCCGCGCTGTCCGGAAGCAGGAAGACGCCGTCGGCCACTTTCAGCAGGCGGCCGGCGCGCACCGCGGCGGCCAGCTCCCGGCGCCCCAGCCGCAGCTCCGCCATCCTGGCGGCGTCCGGCGCCGCGAACGGCGCATCGCGCAACTCGGCGGCCAGCGCCGCGACCGCCGCCTCGACGGGTCCGGGAAGCGCCGCCAGGCGGCCCGGCGCGCACACCCGCCCGCCCACCAACGGCAGCGACGCGGCATCGGCAAGCCGTTCCACCACACCGGTGGTGGGCAGCCGCAACCGCTGCCGTACCGCCTCCACCGGCACCCCGGTCTCCAGAGGGTGATCGCCGCTCCACTGGTCGACCACGGTGCGCACGGCGGCGAGCAGCTCGCGCCACACGCGCGCATGAACCCGCCGACCGTCACCCGCCGGCTCGCCGGCCTCGGGCAGCCCCATGGAGTGCAGTTCGCCTGTGGTCGCGAAGCGCCGCCGGAGCAGTATCGCCTCGGCCACCGCCTGCGGTGGCGCACCGGTCAGGGCGGCCAGCTCCGCGGCGCGCGACCGCGCGGCTCCGCGCCGGCGCAGTTCGGGGGGCGTCACGTCGAGTACGTCGACACCGGCGGCGATGCGGTGGCGACCGGGGTCGCGCAGCAACGCGCGGTCGCCGACGCGCAGCGGCAGGGGCCGGGCCAGCCGCAGCCGGGCGCTGCCGGGCCCCAGCGGCCGGACCCGGGCGGCCACGGATGCGGATCCCACGTGCAGCACGAGCTCGCGAGGGAGATCGTGTCGTTCGCCGACGTCACTTCTGCCGCTGTCGTCACCGACCATCCCGCTGCCACTCTCGTCACCGAGCATCCCCCTGCCGCTGTCGTCACCGGTCTCGCCGCCGTCGCCGCGCCGCCCACGGGCGTCACGGTCGCCGTCGCCGAAGCGCAGCGAGACATCGACCTCGGACGTCGTCAGCCACCTTCCCGGAGTGAGCAGCGCGTCGCCGCGGCCGATCGCATGGTGCTCGACGCCGCGCAGATTGACCGCCACTCGGGCCACGGCGCGGACCTCGGGCGCGCTCCGGCCCAGGGCCTGCAGGCCGCGTACCCGCATCACCGCCCCGGTGGACGCCAGCTGAAGCTCCGCCCCCGCTCGAAGGGTGCCTGCCGTCAGCGTTCCGGTGACCACCGTGCCCGCGCCCACGACGCTGAACGAGCGGTCCACCCACAGCCGGACGTCGGCATCCGGGTCAGCGGACGGCAGGGCTCCGACCAGCCTCGTCAGTCCGGCACGCAGCCGGTCCAGGCCCTCGCCGGTGCGCCCGCTCACCGTCACCGAGTCGACCGCTCGCAGGCCGGCCGCCGCCATCCGGGCCAGTGCCTGCCGCCGGGCCGGTTCCGGGTCGGCCAGGTCGCAGCGGGTCACCGCGAGCAGCACGTGCCGCACGCCCAGCGCGGCGAGTGCCTCCAGATGCTCGGTCGACTGCGGCATCCACCCCTCATCGGCGGCCACCACGAACAGCACGGCGGGGACGGGGCCGATTCCCGCGAGCATGTTCGGCACGAACCGTTCGTGGCCGGGGACGTCGACGAACGCCACCTCGGGTCCGCCCGGCAGGGTCGTCCAGGCGAAACCGAGGTCGATGGTCAGGCCGCGCCGGCGCTCCTGTTCCCAGCGGTCCGGCTCCATGCCGGTGAGCAGCCTCACCAGCGTCGACTTGCCGTGATCGACATGACCGGCGGTGGCGATCACCTGCACGGCCGCTCACTCCCGTGGTCGTCCCTGCCGACCGTGCTTGCGCCGCTTCCGCCGCCCGTCTGTGATCGCTGCGCGGCGAGCACGGCCTCCAGCACCGACCGTTCCTCCTCCGCCCGGACCGTGCGCAGGTCGAGCACACACCGTCCGTGTTCCAGCCGGCCGACGACCGGGACCGCGCCGGTGCGCAGCAGCGGGCCGTACCGCGCGGGCAGGCCGACGGCCGTACTGGGCAGGGTCACCCCGGGCGCGCCGCCACCGCCCACGGCCGCCTCCGTGCGCAGCACCTCTGCGGGTACCCCTGCGGCCCGCAACCGTTCGGCCAGCCGGGTGGCGCGCTCGCGCACGGTGGTCTCGTCGGCGGCCAGCGCGGTGTGTACGGGCGGCTCCGGACCGCGCAGCGTCGCCTCCAGCGCGGCGAGGGTCAGCTTGTCCACCCGCAGGGCGCGCGCCGCGGGGTGCCGTCGCAGTCGCTCGACCAGCCCCGCGTCCCCGACGAGCAGCCCGGCCTGGGGGCCGCCGAGAAGCTTGTCTCCGCTGGCTGTCACCAGCGCCGCCCCGGCGCGCAGAGCGGTGGCGGCGTCCGGCTCGTGGGGGAGCAACGGGTGCGGGGCGAGCAGGCCGGAGCCGATGTCCACCACCACCGGGGGTCCGAGCGCTGCAAGCTCTGCCACATCCGCCGCCGCGGTGAATCCGCTGATGTGGAAGTTGGACGCGTGAACCTTGAGCAGGAACGCCGTGTCGGGGCCGATGGCCTCCGTGTAGTCCCGGGCGTGGGTGCGGTTGGTGGTGCCGACTTCTCGCAGTCGGGCCCCGGTGGAAGCCAGGAGGTCCGGGATACGGAACCCGTCGCCGATCTCGACCAGCTCGCCCCGGCTGATCACGATCTCCCGTCCGCGGGCCAGCACCAGGGCGCACAGGAGCAGCGCGGCCGCGTTGTTGTTCACCACGTGCACCGCCCCGGCATCGGGCACGGCCTCGGCCAGCGCGGCGAGCGCCCCGCGCCCGCGGCGGGCCCGGCGGCCTTCCGCGAGGTCGAACTCGACGTCCGTGCATCCGGCTGCGGCCGTCACGGCGTCCCGGGCGGCATCCGACAGCGGCGCGCGGCCGAGGTTGGTGTGCACCAGCACGCCAGTGGCGTTGATCACCGGCCGCAGGCCGCAGGCCCGCTCGGGCAGGTGGCCGACCACCGTGTCCACCACGTCCTCGGGAGCGATCTCACCCTTTCTCGCCCGTCGCTGGGCCTCGGCGATCGCCGCTTTCACCAGGGGACGCCCCAGCGTCCGTATCGCTGCGGCGATGCGTGGCTCGGCCAGCACGGAGTCGGTGCCGGGGATGTGCCGGCGCGGATCGCTCATGGCACCTCTCCTGCTCGCCGTGGCACTCCTGCGCCGCCTGTGGCGGAGGCGGACGGGAATCGAACCCGCCAACGGCAGCTCCTGCCGTTCAACGGTTTTGAGGACCGGGCCGGTCACCAGGCCGGATACGCCTCCTCGCAATCGTGGCAATCTTCGCAAAAGCCTCGTCTAAGCGCTAATGCGACATCTGCGGGATCATGGCCCATGTGACGTCATCGACATCTGCCCTTGAGAAGGACCCCGAGGAAACCGTCCGCCTCACCCGGTACGCGCACGGCGGCGGCTGCGCCTGCAAGATCCCGCCCGGCGAGCTGGAGGAGGTGCTGCGGGGCCTCGGGGCCGCCGTCCCGGTCCGCGCGCCCCTGGGCGAACTGCTGGTCGGGCTCGACGACGGCGACGACGCCTCGGTCGTCCGGCTGAAGGACGGCGTGGCCGTGCTGGCCACCACCGACTTCTTCACGCCCGTGGTCGACGACGCCTACGACTGGGGCCGGATCGCCGCGGCGAACGCGCTGTCCGACGTGTACGCCACGGGCGGCCGTCCGCTGCTCGCCGTGAACCTGCTGGCCTGGCCGCGCGGCGTACTTCCCCTCGAACTTGCGCGCGAGGTGCTGCGCGGCGGCCTGGAGATCGCCGCGGCCGCCGGCTGCCACGTCGCCGGCGGCCACAGCGTGGACGACCCCGAGCCCAAGTACGGCATGGCCGTCACCGGCCTGGTCGACCCCGACCGTCTGTTGCGCAGCGACGCGGGCGAGCCGGGTGTGCCGCTGTCGCTCACCAAGCCGCTCGGCATCGGTGTCCTGAACAGCAGGCACAAGGCCACCGGCGAGGTGTTCCCGCAGGCGGTCGAGGTCATGACACGACTCAACCGGGAGGCTGCCGAAGCGGCGATCGCCGCCGGCGCCACCTGCGCGACGGACGTCACCGGGTTCGGGCTGCTCGGACACGCCTTCAAGCTCGCGCGGGCGAGCGGGGTCACCGCACTGATCGACGCGACCGCCGTTCCCTACCTCGACGGCGCCCGGCAGGCGCTGCGGGACGGATATGTCAGCGGGGGCACCCGTCGGAACCTGGAATGGGTACGCCCGCACAACGACCTGTCGGCGGTGAGCGAGGACGAGGCACTGCTCCTGGCCGACGCGCAGACATCCGGCGGGCTGCTGGTGGCCGGCGAGATCCCCGGCGTGCCCGTCGTGGGCGAGCTGCTTCCGCGCGGCGACCACGTCCTGGTGATCCGCTGACCGGCCGCCGAGCCGACGGGCGGCCGGTCGGCGGACGTCGTGTTGTGCCGCCGCGCAAGAGCTACTGCGCTACCGCCCTGGGTGCAGGACGACCTTGGTGTAGCCCTCGACACGCTTGTCGAACTTGTCGTACGCCGTGGGCGCCTCCTCCAGCGACACCTCGTGGGAGACGACGAAGCTCGGCCGTGCGCGGCCCTCGATGATGAGGTCGCGCAGCTGCCGGTTGTAGCGCTTCACGTTGCACTGTCCGGTACCCAGACGCAGCCCCTTCTCGAAGAGCCTCCCGATCGCGACCATGAGCCGGCCATGCTTGGCGTGCTCGTCCGGCGCACCCGGGTCGGCCGGCACGTAGAGGCCGGGTATGCCGAGCGCTCCGGTCGGCCGCACGGTCTCGATGACCGAGTTCAGAACGGCCGCGGGTTCCTCGCGGTCCGTGCCCCCGGCCACGGCCTGGTACCCGACCGCGTCGATGCCCTTGTCCGTGCCTTCGCCGTTCGTCTGCTCCTTGATCTGCTCCACGGGGTTGCCCTCGGCGAAGTTGATCGGGATCGCTCCGATCTCCTCGGCCTTCTGCAGCCGCTCCAGCACCCGGTCGACGACGAACACCTTCGAGGCACCGCGCAGCATGGCCGCGTAGGCGGCCATGAGACCGACGGGGCCGCCGCCGTACACCACGACACTCTCGCCCGGAGAGACCTGGGCGAGTTCGTTGCCGTGGTAGCCGGTCGGGAAGATGTCGGCGAGCAGAACGAAATCACTCTCGTTCTCGGTGCCTTCCGGCAGCTTCAGACAGTTGAAGTCGGCGTACGGTACGCGCACGTATTCGGCCTGACCGCCGGTCCACGGCCCCATCGCCACATAGCCGTACGCGCCACCGGCGAATCCCGGATTCACGGTGAGGCAGAAGCCGGTGTAGTCCGCCACGCAGTTCTTGCAGAATCCGCAGGCGACATTGAAGGGCATGACCACGCGGTCGCCCTGCTTGAGGGCCGTGACTCCCTCACCGAGCTCCTCGACGATGCCCATGTTCTCGTGACCGAAGACGATGCCCGGCTCGGCGGCCGTGCGGCCCTCATACATGTGCAGGTCGGAGCCGCATATCGCGGTGGACGTGATCCGTACGATCACGTCGTTCGGGTGCTGGAGCCGAGGGTTCTCGACTTCTTCGACCGCTACTTCGAACGGTCCCTTGTACACAACGGCCTTCATACCGACACCTCCGTTGAGCGATATATCCTCGCTGCCGGAGGCAAACGGCCGTCAACCGAACGTAACCTGGCGCGAACGGTCAGTGGAAACGACGGAAAGAGCCGCGGCCGTTCGCCTCACGTGACCCAACTCTCATGGTCCCCCTATAGGAAGCACGGGACAAGCCGGGTATTTTCGAGTAATTACCGAATTCAACCTCGCGCCGAATCGGAGGACGGGAAAGTGACTCAGCGCTTCGGGACCCTGCTCGTCCCAGTGCCCGGCGTGTCCGGCACCACGTACCCGCCTGGAACGCCTGTGACCATCAGCGGACGCGGGTCGACCGTCGACGCTTTCGTGGGCGGCGACTGGCTCCCGCTCGCCTGGTGGGAGTTCGCCGAGGGGCGTAACGAGGACGTCGCCGAAGGCTGACGGGCGGCCGCCTGAAGCCACTATTCGACCGTTGTCCAGTCGAGGGTTCGTTCCACCGCCTTCTTCCATCCGGCGTACCCTTCCGCGCGCTGCTCGTCGCTCCACCGCGGCTGCCACTGCTTGGATTCCTGCCAGTGGGTGCGCAGTTCGTCCTCGCTCCGCCAGAAACCGGTGGCGAGCCCGGCGGCATAGGCGGCACCCAGCGCGGTGGTCTCGGCGACGACCGGACGGCTGACCGGGACGCCGAGGATGTCGGCCTGCATCTGCATGCACAGATCATTGGCGGTCACCCCGCCGTCGACCTTGAGCACGTCCAGATGGACACCGGAGTCCTGCTCCATGGCCTCCACCACGTCGCGGCTCTGGTAGCAGATGGCTTCCAGCGTGGCCCGTGCGATGTGGCCGCCGGTGTGGAAGCGGGACAGCCCGACCATCGCTCCTCGGGCGTCGGAACGCCAGTAGGGCGCGAACAGGCCGGAAAAGGCCGGCACGAAGTACATGCCGCCGTTGTCCTCCACGGTCGCCGCCAGCTGCTCGCTCTCCGCCGCACTACGGATGATCTTCAGCTGGTCGCGCAGCCACTGTACGGCCGAGCCCGTCACGGCCATGGAGCCTTCGAGGGCATAGACCGCCGGGCCGTCGCCGAGCTGGTACGCCACCGTGGTGAGCAGCCCGTGCTGGGAGTGCACCAGCTCCGTGCCCGTGTTGAGCACGAGGAAGTTGCCGGTGCCGTAGGTGTTCTTGGCCTCCCCGGGAGCGAAGCACACCTGGCCCACGGTGGCAGCCTGCTGGTCCCCCAGTACACCGGTGATGGGGATGGCGGCCCGCAGCGGCCGGGAGGTGCGCGCCTGGCCGTAGGCGTCGGCATGGGACGAGGGATTGATGCGTGGCAGCATCGCCCGCGGGATGCCGAAGAAACCGAGCAGCTCGTCGTCCCAGTCGAGGGTTTCCAGGTTCATGAGCATGGTACGGCTGGCATTGGTCACGTCGGTGGCGTGGGTTCCGCCCTCCGGCCCGCCGGTCAGGTTCCACAGCACCCAGCAGTCGGTGTTGCCGAAGAGTGCGTGGCCCTCCTCGGCGGCCTCGCGCAGGCCGTCGACGTTCTCCAGCATCCATTGGATCTTGCCGCCGGAGAAGTAGGTCGCCGGGGGGAGGCCCGCCTTCCGGCGAATGACGTCGCCGCGGCCGTCCCGCTCGAGTGCCGCCGCGATGGAGTCGGTGCGGGTGTCCTGCCAGACGATGGCGTTGTAGTACGGGCGGCCGTTCCGGGGGTCCCAGACCACGGTCGTCTCCCGCTGGTTGGTGATGCCGATCGCCGCCAGGTCCGATGCGGACAGGTTGCGCTCCCGCATGGCGGTCTGCATCACGGTGTTGCTGCGTTCCCAGATCTCCACGGGGTCGTGTTCGACCCAGCCCGAGCGCGGAAGGATCTGGGCGTGCTCCAGCTGGTGCTTCGCCACCTCGTTGCCGTCGTGGTCGAAGATCATGAACCGAGTGCTGGTGGTTCCCTGGTCCACCGCGCCCACGAAGTCCGCCATGAGTTGACTCCCTCTCCGGAGAGAACCGGGGCTGCGCGCCGCCGGGCCGCTGGGCCGCTGGGCCGGTCAGCCTTCCGGGGCCGGGACGCGGCCCGGAGGCTCGGGTTTCGCGGCCGGCAGGAAGCGGCCGATGAAGAACTTGTAGATGAACGCACCCACCAGGCCACCGATCAGCGGTCCCACAATCGGCACCCAGAAGTAGAGTTGGCCGTACTGATCTCGCCACGCGCCGCCGTACCCGGTGATATAGCTCGCCAGGCGTGGGCCGAAGTCACGTGCCGGGTTGATCGCGTATCCCGCGTTGGTGCCCCAGGCCATGCCGATCGCGACCACGATAAGTCCCACGATGAACGGGGCCATATTCGCGCCCGGGGGATTGTTCAGCAGGTCCGTCACCGCCATGACCAGCATCAGCAGGATCGCCGTGCCGATGACCTGGTCACGGAACGCACCCCACTCGTAGACCGGCAGGTTCGTGTTGCCGTTGGCGGGCAGGGTCGAGAAGACTCCCTGCGTTTTGATCGTGTGCCCTGGATCCGCCTTCGCCAACGCCTCTGTGTAGTTCCATCGCACCAGCAGAGCGGCCACGAAGGCGCCCGCGGTCTGAGCGACGGCGTAGGGTGCCACCTTCTTCCAGGGGAATCCTTTGAAGGCGGCGAGGGCCAGTGTCACTGCGGGGTTGATGTGGGCGCCGCTGATCCGTGCCGCCACGTACACACCGAGGGTCACGCCGAGCCCCCACGCCCAGGCGATGCTGTCGTGGTCGCCCAGACCGCCCGGTGGAGTGGTGAGCGCTCCACCCGCGACCACTTGAGCCACCACACCGCAGCCGAACAAAATGAGCACCATGGTGCCTGCGAACTCCGCGAAGAGCTCCGCCACCAGCCCTGATGCGTCTTTGTTACGGGCCATGGAATCCCGCCTCCCGCCGACTGAATCGGTAGCCGACTTGCCGGAGATCTCTTCACACATCGTAAGCCGATCAAGAGTTTGTCGCCCTGCGAGAGCCCCGGCCCACGAAATCCCCGTCACCGACGTTCATCATCTGGCCGACAGGCCGGTCGATCAGCTGTTTCAGGGCTCGCACTGACCCCTCGCTGACTTCTGGGACGCATGGTGTCGCCGCGCAGGACCGAGCGCGGCGTCGGCCGCGCCTGCCGGCCACGCTGGAGGGGCGCGGTTTCGGGAGCCTGGGTACGTTTCCGGTATGGGCATCGATGTCGACGCGTTCCTCCGTCGTCTGGCTGAGGAGCTCAGGCCCCGGGCGCAGGAGTCGGCCGACCTGCTGCTGCGGCGACTGCGCGTGGACATGCCCGAGCTGTGGGAGCACGAGGAGCTCGCCGGGCTCGCGCTGGAGGAGACGGCCGGGCACATCACCAGGTTCCTCGACGTGCTCGAAGGGCGCATCGACGCGGCGGAGGTCGAGGCGCCGGCCGAGGCGCTGGAGCTCGCCCGGCAGGCCGCCCGGCGCGGGGTGCCGATCAGCCGGCTGCTGCGCTCCTACCGCCTCGGTCACATGGTCCTGGTCCAGCTGGTCCAGGGCGAGGCCGCGCGGCTCAGCGACGACTGGGAGCTGACGAACGCCGCGGCCTCGCGGCTGGTGGGCGCGGCTTTCGCGTACGTCGACCGCGGCTCGGAGCAGGTCGTCGCGGTGTATCAGGAGGAGCGCGACCGGCGGGTGCAGCAACGGCTGCTGCTGACGAACGAGGCCAGTCGGCGGATCGGTACCAGTCTCGACACCGCCCGTACCGCCGAGGAGCTGGCGGAGTTCGGCACCGAGGACTTCGCCGACCTCGTCACCGTCGACCTCCTCGACTCCCTGCTCCACGACGGCGACGCCCATCCGCCCGAGCCGACCGCGCGCACGCCGGTGCTGCGTCGGATCGCCCGGCGTTCGGCGCTGGACGACGACGTGGACCTGCCGGTCGCCACCGGCCGGACGCACACCTACCCGCCGGAGTCGGAACCGGCGCGCGCTCTGGCCTCGGGGCAGCCGCGCCTGCTCCGCGTCACGACGCCCGCGTCCGGCCGGCACTCCGCCCTGCTGCTGCCCCTGCGGGCCCGCGGCAACATCCTGGGCCTCGCCCACTTCCTCCGCCGCGCCACCGCGCCTCCCTTCGACGACGACGACCTTCTGCTGGCCCAGGAGATCGCGGCACTGGCGGCGGTGTCCATCGACAACGCCCGCCGGTACAGCCAGGAGCGCACCACCGCGCTCACCCTCCAGCGCAGCCTGCTGCCGCAGCGCGCGGTGGAGCAGGCCGCCGTCGACACGGCGTCCCGCTATCTGCCGAGCGGTGCCCGGACCGGCGTGGGCGGCGACTGGTACGACGTGATCCCGCTGTCCGGAGCGCGGGTCGCCCTCGTCGTCGGCGACGTCGTCGGCCGCGGTCTGCACGCCGCCGCCACCATGGGCCGCCTGCGCACGGCCGTGCGGTCCTTCGCGGACATCGACCTCATGCCCGACGAACTCCTCACCCACCTGGACGACGTGGTCATCCGCCTCCAGCGCGAGGAGGCGCGGCACGACGACGAGTTGAGCGCCACCTGCCTCTACGCGGTCTACGATCCGGTGTCCCGCCTGTGCACACTGGCCAGCGCCGGACATGTGGCGCCGGCCGTGGCAACCCCTCCTTCCGTCCAGGGCGTCGACGCCACCTGGGCGGTCGACTTCCCCGAGATGCCGATCGGCCCGCCCCTGGGCCTCGGCGGACTCCCCTTCGAGACGGCGCAGTTCGAGCTCGCGGAGGGCAGCCTGCTGGCTCTGTACACCGACGGCCTCATCCAGAGCCGTGACCGTGACGTCGACTCCGCACGCGCCGCACTGTGCGACGCCCTCACCGACGGACCGGACACACCGGAGGAGATCTGCGACCGGTTGCTGACCGCCGTACTGCCCGTCGACCGCTCCGACGACGTCGCCCTGCTGGTGGCGCGGACCCGGGCCCTGGACCCCGGCCATGTCACCACGCTGGACCTGCCCTCGGACCCGGCGGCTGTCGCGGGCGCGCGTGGCCACACCTCCGAGACGCTCGCCGCCTGGGGGCTGGAGGAGCTGTCCTTCGCCACGGAACTGATCGTCAGCGAACTGGTCACCAACGCGATCCGTTACGGCAAGGGGCCGATCCAGCTCCGGCTGATCCTGCAGTCCACGCTCGCCTGCGAGGTCTTCGACACGAACAGCACCTCCCCGCACCTGCGCCACGCCCGCACTTTCGACGAGGGCGGGCGCGGGCTGCTGCTGGTCGCTCAGCTCGCCGAGCGCTGGGGCACACGGCACAGCCGCGAGGGCAAGGTGATCTGGGCGGAACAGGCCCTGCCGACCGAGGCGGACGGCAGGATCAGATGACGTCCTGCTCCACCCGTCTCTCGGTGTGAACCGGACGCCGGCCCGGTTTCCTGCTGCCGAGCCACCCGAGGAGGAACGCCGCGGGTATGGAGACCAGGCCCGGTGAGCGGAACGGATACCAGTTGAAATCCGCCCCCGGCACGAGTGCGTACGCGGATCCGGACACGGTGGGAGAGAACATCGTCAGGACGGTGCACAGCAGCAGCCCTCCGTAGACGGACCACACCAGTCCTCTGCGGTCGAACCCCTTCCAGAAGAAGGAGTAGATGACCACCGGGGCCACACATGAGGCCGCGACGCTCATCGAGAAGATGGCCAGGAACTCCAGCGAGTACCGATGAGCGGCCGCTGACAGCGTCAGACCCATGACGCCCAGGGCGACGATGGCAAGACGCAGGACGGGCACCTGCCGGGTGGTGGTGGTGCGAGGGCAGTCGGCGCGCGCGAACACATCGTGGGCCAGGGAGACCGCGGCCGCGAACACCACGCTGGTCACGGTCGTGAGGACGACCAGAAAAGCGACACAGGCCACGACGGTGATCAGCGCGGCGCGCGTGGCGGAGCCGTTCGGCAGGACGCCGGAGGCGAGCAGGATCGGGGAGGCCTGCCCATTGGCGTCGACCATGCCGATTCCCCAGCCGCCGACCACCGCCGCGGCCGCGAAGCCCGTGGCGATCAGGAGGAGGAAATAGACACCGGTCAGGCCCGCGGCGATGCTCATGGATCGCCGTGCCGAGCGGCCGCTCCGGGACGCGGCGATGCGCAGGATCAGGTGTGGCATCGCGACCGTCCCGAGGATCTGGACGAGGTGATCGCTGACCATGTTGAGGGGCACGAGGCTCGGTATGTGTGCCCAGAGCCCCGGGCCCAGGTAGTCGCCGGGCGCCACGCTCTTGTCCACCGCGGCCGAGAGCAGGCTGCCCGCGTCCCACGAGAACTTCCGCAGGGACAGCGCCGTGAGCACCGCGAGCGTGGCCAGGGTGATGACCACCTTGACCACGTGCATGCGGCTGGTGCCCTTGAGATCCGCCACCGCGGCGAAGCAGACGACGAGCCCGCCCATCAGCACCGTGCACAGCACCTGGGCCGCGTCGGTCGACATGCCGATCAGCATGGCCGACATGATGCCGCCGGCCCGCAGCTGGAGCACGAGCATGGGAAGCGTGACGGCGAGGGTCACCACGGCCGCGGCGATGCGCGGCGCCGAACCGGACGCCCGCAGGGAGAAGAGGTCGCCGAGTGTGTAGCGGCCACTGTCGCGGATCTTCTGCGCGAGGAGCAGCAGCAGTCCGAGTGCGATGACACTGTCGACGGCGGAGGCGTAACCGTCGTAGCCGAAGAGAGCTACGGCCCCGGTGGTCGCGAACAGCGTGAGGACGGAGATGTGTTCGCCGGCCATGGCGAACCCGTTGAAGACCGGCGAGAGGGACCGGTCGGCGATGTACAGCCTTTCCGGGTGGTCGTCGTGGGTGGCCAGAGTGAAGACCCACAGCAGGGCCAGACCGATGAAGACGAAGAACGCGATCAGCACCGGGCCTCTCGCCGCCGAACCGATCGGGTCGTGTCCGCTCGAACTCAGGAGGTACCAGGTCACCGGGTCACCGCCCGGGACTCGTCGGCTCGGAGGCACTGGAGGCACTGGAGGCCCCGGACACCAGGGGCCGTTCGAGGAGGTCACACACCCGCATCCCCCGGTTCTCGTACCACCAGACGCTGCCGGCGAAGACGCCGAGCTGCAGGATTCCCCAGCCGAGGCCCAGCGTGAACCGGCCGTACACGGGAGCCGCGGCGAGCTCCGCGGCACAGGACAGCACGACACCGAGGGCGAAGGGCACCGCGTTGAGGGCGAGGAACACCAGCTGGGCACGGCGTACGGCGCGGCGGTGCAGGTCGACGCGTTGCGGACGGACGTCCGTCACCGGCTCACCGGGCGGCTTCGGAACGAAGTAGGAGCGCACGGAACTCTCTTGTAGGTAAGGGTGCGGGGGTTCAGGAAACCGAGCCTCGTCGGGCGTTGCGCCGGCTTCCGTTGACCAGGTCGTTGAAACGGTCGACGGCCCAGATGGTGCGCAGTCCCAGCGGGCCCATCATCATCGGGCGGGGGAACACCGGCTTCTTCCTCCACACTCCCTCCAGGTCCTCGTGTCGCTCGCCGTCGACGATCAGATCGGCGATGAGGGATCCGACGTAGGGCGCTTGGGCCAGGCCGTGGCCGTTGCAGGCGATCGAGTAGAAGACGTTGTCGCCGATCTGCCCGGCGAGGGGAAGCCAGGACGAGGTGATCGCGATCCATCCTCCCCACGCACGTTCGATCGCGACGTCGGACAGAGCCGGGAACCGCGTCGCGAAGGCCCTGGCGAGTTCTTCGACGAGCGCCGGGTCCGGCTGCTTCCGCGGGAGGGGATACGTCGTGCCACGCTCGAGCCGTCGGACGCCGAACACGATGGTGTCGCGCGGCGTCAGGCGGTAGTTCTCCATGATGGCGTGCTGGGTGACGAGTCCCGACCGACTGGTCCACCCCAGTGCCGCCAGCCGGGCGGGATCGATGGGCTCGGTCTCCACCTCGATGACCCAGATGGGCACGGAGAGCCGTGGAGGAGTGATGTCCCACTCCCCTGCGTACGCGTTCGTCGCCAGAACCACTTGGCGCGCCCGCACCACCCCCTGAGGCGTGGTGAGGGCCACCTGACCGCGGTCGCGCGTGACATCGGTGACCTTCGTCCGCTCGAAGACTCGCGCGGACGAGCCGAGCAGTGCGCGGCGCACGCCCGAGGTGAACCTGCCGGGGTTCATCATTCCCCCGACCACCTCGCGCATCCCGCCGAGGAATCCGCGGGGGATTCCGAGTTCTTCGCTGGTGCCCGATTCCACGTGGCCGCCGGCGCGCTGAAGGATCCTGGTCACACGGCGCACTCGGCCCATCTGCCCACGAGACACCGCCGCGAAGACGTTGCCCGTCGGTTCGTAGTCGCAGTCGATGTCGTACGTCTTGACGAGCTCTTCGACGTGGTGCGCGGCGCGCTCGGCGAGGCGGACCATGCCGGGCATCTTCTTGCGGTACAGCAGATTGAGGAGTTGCAGGTCACCGCCTGGAGCACCCGCCACTTGTCCCGCGTTGCGAGAGCTGGCGCCGTGTCCGCAGAACTCGGCCTCCAGCAGCACCACGTCCTGACCGCGTTCGGCCAGTCGCAGCGCCGTCGACATGCCTCCGAGGCCACCGCCGACCACCGCGACCTCACAGGTGAGATCACCGGTCAGGGCCGGCTGGATGTCTGCGGGCGGATCGACCCAGCCGCTGAAGGTGGTGTACTCGACGTTGTCGGTGTTCATTTGATCGCTCCTCGCGAATGTGCCCTGGCCTTTGGTGCGTTGCTCAGGCCCGAGCGGCCCTCTGGCCGTTCGCAACCGGTTCCGCACCCGTCGCCACGTTGTGGTCGTGCAGCGCGCGGTAGGCGATGAAGTACACGAACATCTGGAATCCCCAGGTGGCCAGCGCGGCCGAGTAGAAAAGCGTTCGGTGCTCGTCGTCTGCCTGGAGCGGGAAGAAGTCGTAGGTGATCGCGATCACCGAGGCGGCCGCGGTCGCCAGCCCGGCGCCGACGGCGAGGCCCTTGGCACCGATCTTCCAGAGCCGCCACGAGAAGTAGGCCAGGAAAAGGGTCGTGAGCGCGTTGACGACGACGTAGAACGTCGCCGGGCCGACGTGGAGTTCGTGGCCGCGGAACTGCTGGAGATACAGGCCGGCGCCGATGGCCAGTGCGAACACGGCGATGTCGACCACGACCGTCGGCTTGTACCGGTGTGTCACGCCCATCAGGCCCATGACGAGAATGAGGGTGATGCCGACGGATCGCGAGAATGCGTCGAAGAAGTACGCGATGTTGTACAGGAAGCTGTTCTCGTCTCCGCTCAGAAGTGCCCAGAGGAGGAAGTTCGAGCCCGACGTGGCGACGATCATCCATTCCAGGCCGAGCAGGTAATTGTTGTAGCGTCTGATGAACTTCCATCCGAAGTGGAAGCCGGCGAAGATCATCCAGAGATCGGCCAGCATGAAGAGCAGTTCCTTCATGTCATTGATTCCTTCGGGTCGTGCCTTCGCCTCTGCGCTGAAGGCGGTGATTTCGGGGAGGGGTGTTAGTCAGGTGTTCAAGACGGATGACCAAGAAGTTGGGCTCGGCCGCGGGCGCGGCTGTTAGGCTGGTCAGCGACTTAATCAAGCGTCCAACTGCGTGGATGCCTTGCAACGGGAGGACTCGTGGCACGCCGGATCTCCGTCGCCCAACGGCGCAGCGACTTCATCAACGCCGCTGTGGAAGTCATCGCGGCCCACGGCATCGACGGCGCGACGACCCGACGGATCGCCGAGCAGGCTCAGGCGAACCTGGCGATGCTGCACTACTGCTACGACTCCAAGGAGGACCTCTTCGCCGATGTCTACACATTCGTGTCCGGCAGGTTCCGCGAGGTGGTCAAGAACAGCGATCCGCACTCCGATCTGAAGGACACGGCGCGCCAACTCCTGCGCGGTGTCATGGAGTGCTACCTCGAGTCGGCCAGCTTCACCGCGGCCACGATGGAACTCATCAGCTGGGCGCGGCGTCAGCACGGAGAGCGCGGTATCGCGGTGTACGACCAGGCCCTCGAGACGGTGCGCGCCGTGCTGCGCGACGCTCCCTCGGACCACCCGGTCGAACCGGAGACCATCGACCAGATCGCCTATGTCATCGCCACCCTGGCCGACGGCTTCGCCTTGAACTGGTACACCTACGGGGATCGGTCCGCCGCCACGCAGCACATGGAAATCACCGTCTCGGTACTCGACAGCTGGCTCGCGGTTCGGCTCGGATCCACGCCCGTGGCATCGTGACCGCCGTGCAGGGCTGTCACAGCGGCAGGTCGGGCGAGTCGACGCCGACGACCCGGTCGCCGCAGAAGACGCGCACCGACTCCGCCGGCCCGTGGCCGCCGATGCCGGCCGGGCCCCAGAAGCTCTGAGCCGACTCCTCACCGAGGTCGGCGAGCTTGGCGCCGTTGACGCGCACCTCGCCGGCCAGGACGCGGGAGCCGATGTCGATCGCGCGGTCGGTGTCGGCGCCGAACACATAGGCGTCCAGGCCCGAGGGATGGGCGTTGGCGAGGCGCAACGCCTCTTCGGCGGAGTCCACGGCGTGCAGGGAGACGACCGGACCGAAGAGCTCGGCGGTGGCCTGAGCGGGGTCGGCGCCGGCGGCGACCGTCGGCGACATGAAGAAGCCGTCGAGCCCGGGCAGCCGGGCGGGCCGGTGGATGCTCGCCCCGAGTCCGCGCAGGCCCTCGATCCTGCTCTGCAGCGTCTGGAAGTGCGGCGCGTTGGAGATCGGGCCGATCTCGACGTTCTCGTCGAGGGAGTGACCGACGACGAGCTTGGAGATCCGCTCGGTCAACGCCTCGAGAAGAGGGCCGGCCAGGCTGCGGTGAGCGAGGATCTTGCCCGGCCCCTCACACCACTGACCGTTGAGCTTGGTCATGCCGTCGAGGATGCCGTCGGCGGTGACGTCGAGGTCGGCGTCGTCCAGCACGAGCACCGGATTGTTGCCGCCGAGCTCCAGCTGCAGGACCTTGAAGTCCTCCGCGGCGGCCCGTGCGATGGCGCGGCCGGCACCCGGTCCGCCGGTGAACGAGACGATCTTGACGCGCGGGTCGGCGGTCAGCCTGGCTCCGACGTCGCCACCGCCGTGCACCAGTTGCAGCGCGCCACTGGGCAGGCCCGCCTCGACGAAGCACTCGACGATGATCTGCGCGCTGCCGGGCGCGTGCTCCGAGGGTTTGAGGATGACGGGGCAGCCGGCCGCCATCGCGCTGGCGATCTTGGCGGCGGGAATGAAGCTCGGCCCGTTCCACGGCGTGAGGATCGCGGCCGGGCCCCACGGCACCTTGTGCAGGCGGACGTCGCGGCCGCCGGCCGCCAGCGCGGTGACGCGCGGGATGTTCACCAGGTCGGACGCCGCCGCCCGGATCCTCGCGGGCAGGAAGGCCGCGACCTTGCGCGTGACGCTGATGGGTGTGCCGCTGGTCAGCGAGTCCGTCCGTGCGATGTCCTCGGCACGGGTCTCGATGATCGCGGCGACCCGTTCGAGCATGCCGGCGCGCTCGTACCGGGCGTCCTCGTCCCAGCGGCCGGTGTCGTACACGCGCTCCGCGTGCCGCAGCGCCCGGTCGAGATCGTCGGGTGCTGTCGTGACGAGTCGGTGGACGGGTTCGCGCGTGTTGGGGTCGACGTTCCACGCGTCGTCGACCGTCGGGCACTCGCTCCAGTCGTCGGCGATGTGGTTCACCGGCTGGGGGATCGTGATCTGGTTGCTCGCCATGGAGTTCACCTCTGCGTTCACTCGTCGGTCAGGACTGGAGGTCGACGACGATGCGGGTCACGTCACCGGACTTCATCGCCTCGAAGCCCTCGTTGATCTCGCCGAACGGGATGACGCGGGTCACCATCTCGTCGAGCAGCAGGCGTCCCTGCTGGTACAGGCGCGCGAGCTGGAGGATGTCCTGCCGTGCCTGGCCGGAGCCCATGTAGGAGCCGATGAGTCGCTTCTCCTCGAAGAAGAAGTCCGAGGCCGGGATGCTGAGCTCGGTCCCTCCGGGGGCGATCCCGACCAGGCACGCGGTACCCGTAGGGCGCAGGAGGGCCACGGCCGTCGCCGCGGTACGCGCCGAGCCGACCGCCTCGAAGGAGTAGTCCGCTCCGTCGCCCAACTGGCGGTGGAGTTCCGCGACGACGTCGCCGCGTGCGCCGTTGATGACGTGGGTCGCGCCGTAGCCGCGCGCGGCCTTGAGCCGTTCGTCGTCCAGGTCGATCGCGACGATCGCCGACGCGCCGGCGAGCCTGGCCCCCTGGATGATGGCCGACCCGACGCCGCCACAGCCGATGACCGCGACGGTGCTGCCGGGCCTCACCTGGGCGCCGCGGAAGACGGCGCCGACGCCGGTGACGACGCAGCAGGCCAGGAGGCACCCGATGTGCAGCGGTATGTCGTCGGGGAGCTTCACCAGAGCGTTCTCACGCATGAGGGTGTGCCGGGAGAACGCCCCGATGTCGCCGAGCCGCTCGATCGGCCGGCCGTCCGTGGTCCGGAACGCCGGCCGCGGACGGCGTCGTATCTCCTCGACGCGCCGGCACTGCGTCGACCGCCCCGCCTCACAGTTGACGCAGCGGCCGCAGGAGGGGGTCAGCGCGCCGACCACGCGGTCACCGGGACGCAGGCCGGACACCTGCGCCCCGACCGCGTCGACCACGCCCGCCACCTCGTGCCCGACCACGACCGGCAGGCCGGTCGGAACCGTCCCCGTCATGTAGTGCAGGTCGCTGTGGCACAGCCCCACGTTCGTGACCGCGACGCGCACCTCGTGCGGCTCCGGGTCGTCCACCTGAATGTCGGTCAGCTGGAGCGGTTCGTCGACCGCGGCGAGTACCGCGGCCTGGGTGTCGATCATGTCGACGTCCCCTCTTTCGGTTCCGGTGGCATTGCTCTGTCGAAGGTGATGGCGAGCCCCAGGGCGAAGCTCACGCGCCGGTGCCCCCGTGCGCCCGGGGCGGGGCTTACGCTCCGGTGCCCTTGGCGGACCAGAAGCTCTTGATCCCCGCGCTGAGGACACCGCTGTCCCATGCTTTCCTCGCGGCGAGGTCCTCACGACCGAAGGCCGCTTCGATCTCCTCGGCCCGAGGGCGCAGGAGAGCCAGGTGGAGGGCCGTCGTGTTTCCCTCGGGCGTCCACTCGATGACGGTGTCGACGGCCCGGCCGATCAGGGCGTCGGGCTCGACGATCTCGTGCAGGAGCCCGATCCGCAGCGCCTCGTCGGCTCCGATCCGGGGTGATCCGAGCACCAGGCGCATCGCATGGCTGCCGACGAGGCGCCCGAGCAGCACGCTGGAAGCGTTCGAGATCGTGAGACCCCGGCCGTTCTCCGGCTGGTAGTACTCCGTCGCCCGGGTTCCGATGCGGGCGTCGCAGCACAGGGTGATCTCCGAGGCTCCTCCGACCGCGAGTCCGTTGACAGCCGCGACGACGGGTACCCGCGTCTGCAGGATGGCCCGGGTGATGTCGTGGAAGCTCTCGAACGCCTCGCGGAGCTCAGCGTCCGTGGACGGAGCGCTCTGGAGGTCCTCCCCCGCGGAGAAGGCCCTCCCCTCGCCGGTGAGGACGATCCCGCGCACGCTGTCGCCGGTCCCGAACTCACGGACGGCCGTTGCCAGCCGCAGCCGGGTGGCGACGTCCATGGCGTTGAGCTTCTCGGGACGCCGGAGCGTCAGCACCGCGACGCCCCGCACGACGTCGACGTCGAGGAATCCTTTGCCGGACGCGGCTCGTGCCCCCGTCTTGTTCCGCCGTGCACCGAGGTCGTACGTCACGCCGGGAGCTTCTGCGGCGCGCGCCTTGAGGGCCGGCTTGGAGATGCGTTCGGACGGCGTCCGGGGGAAGTCGGCGACGAACTCGACGTAGCGCGGCACCTTGAAGCGAGCGAGTTCCTTGCCGGCCCTCTCGACGACCTCCTCAGCCGTCGCACGATCGCCCGGCACGCCGGCCGCCAGCTGGACGAAGGCCTTGACCTCCTCGCCCAGGGTCTCGTCGGGCTCGGCGACGACCGCGGCCGCCACGACCACGTCGTCGCGTTCCAGGGCGGCTTCGACCTCGGCGCTCGCGACGTTCTCACCACCGCGGCGCACCATGTCCTTGATCCTGCCGACCAGCTGGATGCCCTGATCGGCCCGTCGGACGACGACGTCACCGGTGTGGAGCCGGCCGTCGCGCAGCACCCTGGCCGTCTCCTCGGGGCGGTTCCAGTAACCGCTCATCATGGGCTTGCCCGAGACGACCAGTTCACCGGGTTCGCCGGCCGGCACCTCGGCGCCGTCGGGACCGACGACGCGGACCTGCTTGGTCGGCACCGGCTGCCCCAGGCTCCCGCTCCCGACGGCGCCGGCGTCGGCGAACGGGCTGAACAGGTCGACTCCGGACTCGGTCATCCCGTAGATCTCCCGCCAGGGCGCGCCCCATCGTTCCTCCAGCTGCGCGTGCAGGGAGACGGGAATGCCCGAACAGAGCACCTGGCGCACGGCGTTGTCGCGGTCCTCGGGCGTGGGCGGCTGCTTGAACAACAGGGTGGGCATCGACCCCAGGACGTAGAAGAAGGTCGCGCGGTGCCGGCGGACGTCGGCCATGAAGGTCGACGCGGAGAACCGGGGCAGCACGACCAGCGGGGCCCCGACCGTGAGGGCGAGCGCCGTGTTCCACTGCGGATCCATGTAGGAGAACGGCTGCGCCGTCAGGAGCACGTCCTCGCTGCCGAGTCCGGTCGCCGCCGCGCAGATCCAGGCCAACCGGACCCAGTAGTCGTGGGTGAGCATGCACGCCTTGGGGAAGCCGGTCGTACCGGAGGTGTACTGCAGGTTCGCCAGCGTCCCGGCATCGACCGGCACTGCCGGCGCCCTCCGCGGGAAGGGGCCGGCCCCGTCGTCTGCGACGTCGACGACACGAAGGCCGCCGGGCCCGTCCTCGGTCGCCATGACGTCGGCGATGAGACCGGCCCGTTCGGAGTCGGTGAACGCGACGCGTGCACCCGAGTCCCGGAGGACGAAGGCGAGATCGCCCCGCCGGTAGGAGGAGTTGACCGGAACCGCGACCGCTCCGGCCTTCAGCGCCGCGAGCCAGACCACCGGCCAGTGCACGACGTTCGGCAGCATGATCGCGACACGGTCGCCCGGCTGTACGCCGTCGATCTCGATCAGCCGGTGTGCCAGCCTGGAGGTCCATGCGTCGATGTCGGCGAAGCTCCATGACCGTTCGCCGAAGCGCAGGAACTCCCGTTCCGGTGTGTCCTGTGCGCGCCGTGACAGCAGCTCGGTCAGGGTCGGGACGGTGGGGTCCGCGCCGATCTGTCCGGGCTTCACGACCGGCAGGGGACGCGGGTGCGTGCGATCCGCCTGCCCGACTGCCACGTTCTCCGTCATCACAAGCTCCTGTGCGTCTGTTCACCGCGGTGGGCCGCGAGCAGCTCCGCCGCGGCCTGGACGATCCATGTGATCGTCGGGTCCGCGCTCTTCATCCACTCCGGGTGCCACTGGACTCCGAGCACCGGAGCGCCGGGCAGCTCCACCGACTCGATCACGCCGTCGCTCGTCCGTCCGGTGACGACCAGGCCGGTGCCGCAGCGGTCGACGGCCTGGTGGTGCCAGGAGTTGGTCACCGCGTGCCCGCCGAACAGGCCGGCGGCGATCGAGCCCTCCTCGAAGGTCACGAGGTGATCGAGGGTGCCGTCGGTCGGCGCGGCCTCTGCCGACAGGTGGCTCACGGAGCCGGGCGGCAGATCCGCGATCAGCGTGCCGCCGAGGGCGACGTTGAGCACCTGCAGGCCGCGGCACACGCCCAGCACGGGAATTCCCCGCTCCAGCGCGGCTCGGACGAGGCCGATCTCGTACTCGTCCCGAGCCACGTCGTGGACCATCGGGTCCGTCCGCGGGTCGATGTCGCGGACCGGTGTCGTGTCGCCGCCCCAGCAGGCCGGATGGACGTCCTGTCCGCCGGTGATCACCACACCGGACAGCCACTGGCAGATGTCCGTCGCGTCGGTGTCGTACGACAGGTGCACCGGGAGTCCACCGGCCAGCGCGACGCGGCTCGCGAAGTCCGACATGTAGCTGTCGGTGCATCGGTCGCCGTACCGTTCGTCGGCTCCCTCGATCAGGTGCAGCCGGTACCGCCGCCCGGTGATGCCGATCACCGGGCGCACCGTCACGGCGTTCTCACGCCCGCTCACGGCAGTTCGAAGTAGCGAGTCGACTCCCACTCGGAGAGCTCGGCGAACGGGTCGCCGCCGGCGGTGTGGAACTGCATCCACTCCCACTTGCGCGACGCGATCCAGTAGTCGACGAACTCGCCGCCGAGAAGATCGCGCAGGACCAGGTCGGCCTCCAGGGCCGCCGCGGCCTTCGTGATGGTGTCCGGGACCCGCTCGACGCCCAGACCCGGCGGCAGGCACCACGCCATCTCGGTGACCTGCTCGGGCGGGTCGATCTTCCGCTCGACACCGGCGACGACGCCGGCCAGCACGCCCGCGAGCGCGAGGTAGAGGTTCGCGTCGGCGCCCGGGAGGCGGTACTCGAGACGGGAGTACGTGGGGTGTCCGCAGACGGCGCGCACCGCGGCGGTCTTGTTGCTGATCCCCCAACTGATCGTGACGGGTGGTCCGCTGAGGTCGACCAGCCGCCGGTACGACGTGATCTGCGGCAGCACGATCGAGGTGTTGCCCTCCATCGTCGCCAGCAGCCCGCCGATGGCGTGCAGCATCGTGTCCGACGGGCCGTTCTCGGCGTGGAACGCGTTGGCGCCGTCGCGCTGCAGGGAGATGTTGATGTGGGATGCCTGGCCGTAACCGGCGGTGGGCTTGGCCATGAAGGTCACGCTGTGCCCGCGCTCGAACGCGACCTCGCGCATGATCTGGCGGGTCCGTGCCCAGGCGTCGCCGACCTTGACCGGGTCGCCCGGTGCGAGGTTGAGCTCGATCTGACCGGCGGCGTCCTCGTCGCTCCAGGCCTCCCACGCGATGCCGACCTCGTCGAGGCGGTCGGCCACGGCGTTCATGTAGTCGGTCCAGTCCTTCGACTTGGCGAGGTGGTAGGCCGTGCCCGCGCTGCCGCCCAAGGGGGTCAGGCCGCGGTAACCGCGGGCGCGCGCCTCGTGGATCGGCTCCTCGAAGACGGTCGCCTCGATCTCGACCGCGACGGTCGCGGTGAATCCGTGCGTCGCCAGACGATCGACCATCTTCCGCACCAGGTTGCGCGGACAGATCGGGACCGGCGTGCCGTCCTTGAGCCAGTAGTCGCCGATGACCGAGTCCAGGCCCGGCTTCCACTCGACCAGGGTCGACATGTCTGGGCGGAGGTAGACGTCGTCGAGGTGGCCGCGCCAGACGGGGTAGGCGGAACCGAAGGTGGGAAGGTTGCCGAGGTCGAGGCCGAACAGGAGATCCGCGAAGGGGAAACCCGAGTCCTTGCCCGCGGCGAACTTCGCGGGCGAGACGTTCTTGCCGAGGAGACATCCCTCCGGGTTCGTCGCCTCGAGGCGGACGGCTCGCGCGCCGGAGTCGCGAAGCGGCGCGCTCGTGGCCGTGGTGCGGAGGTCAGACATCGTAACGAACCTTCCAGGAGGCGCCGACCATCACGGACAGCTGGGACATGGTGCCCTGGATGCCCAGGGCACCCGAGGACAGGACGGCGAGGAGGTCGTCGGCACCGGAGAACACGCCGGCGAGCGTCTCGGGAGCTCCGGCGATCAGGTACTGCGTGGGACCGTCGCCGAGCACGGCCTGCTCCAGGCCCTCGGGCCCCTCGGTGACCGCGATCAGCACGTCGGGGATGCCCGGCAGTGAACGTGTCGTGTCCCAGAACCGCTGAGCGGCATCACGCCATGCGGGCAGCGGCGGCGTGAGCGCCCGCAGGACAGCCTCGGCCAGGTCGGCGTCACCGGCGGGATCCGCCGTCGGGGCGAAGCGCGCGTCGAGGTCGACGGTGAGGGCGGCGTCCGGTTCGGCCGGCAGGCCGCTGGAGACGTCGATTCCGTTGTCACCGAAGGTGATCGTCGCGGTCTGCGGCGTGTCGTGGGAGTGGATCGCCACGGTGCCGGTCGACCTGTTCAGGGTGTCGACGGCGTGCCCGGTCCGGGCGGAGTCGCCCAGCGTGCGGCCGACCAGCCGCACGAGGGGACTGGCGTCGTCCTCGATCCTGATGTCGACCTCTGCGGCACACGCCGAGGTCGGCGTGGGGGCCGTCATGGTTTCGGCCATCCTTCGGTCCTTTCGACTTCACGAACCACGCGACCCGTAGGGGCGCCGCACGGTCTCTGGCCATCCCGATTTCTTAGTCATGTGACTCAAACGGGTGACTAGGATGGTGGGGCACGGACCGCAACGTGTCAACACCCCCGTAACCCCTCGCCGGAAAGGCCCCGCGCATGGCCAAGCCCGTCCCCCCGAGCTGGAAACACCTCGACGCCGACGCGCTGCTCGTCGCCCAGGCGATCACCGAGGCACTGCCCGCACCTGTCCGCGAGCTGGGCGCCCGGGCGGCGCGCGAACTGCTCGCGAGCACACCGTCCGGCCGTCCGCTGACACCCCTCGACCGGGTCGGGGCGGTGACCGTCCCGACCCGCTCCGGACCACTGCGCGCACGCCTCTACCACCCACCGGGCTCCACGGCCGGGGACCTGCGGCCGGCGCTGCTGTATCTCCACGGCGGCGGATTCGTTCTCGGAACCCTCGACGGAGTCGACGAGGTGTGCCGCGCCATCGCCGGCCGGTCCGGCTGGGCGGTGCTCTCCCTGGAGTACCGGCTCGCCCCGGAGCACCCCTATCCGGCGGCCCTCGAGGACGCGCTCGACGCGCTGCACTGGCTGCGCGGGTCGGGTCGGGACTCGGGCATCGACCCGGAGATGATCGCCGTCGGCGGCGACTCCGCCGGCGGCAACCTCGCCGCCGCGCTCTGCCTCCACCTCCGGGACCACGGACTCCCGCTCCCGGCGTCACAGATCCTCGTCTATCCCGCGGTCGACGACCGGTTCTCCACGCCGTCCTGGACCCGGTTCGCCGACGCGCCCCTGCTGACCACAGCCGATGCGCGCTGGCTCTGGGAGCAGTACATCGGCCCCGGCCGCCAGGGCGGCGTCGATGAGTACGCGGCCCCCATGAAAGCGGCGTCCCTGAACGGGCTGCCGCCGGCCCTGGTCCTCACCGCCGAGGTCGACCCGCTGCGCGACGACGCCGAGGCGTACGCCGAACGACTGCGGCACGACGGCGTACCCACCACCTCCGTCCGCCACTCGGGCGTGTTCCACGGCTTCTTCACCGAGGTCGGCGTCTTCGCCCGGACCGACGCGGCGATCGACGACGTGGTGCGGCATCTGCGCCGCACCGCCGCCGCTTCCTGACGGCCGCCGGGCATTGACGGGGTCACCGTCCGTAGCTACATTCTTGGTCATTCGACCTAGTCAAACGACTACCTCCGTGCCGTCTGTCAGCCCCTGGGACCACGAGAAGGCAGAGACCAATGACCGACACCCGCTCCACCGCCCCCGTCGTCGATGTCCTGTGCATCGGCGCCGGGTTCTCCGGCCTCTACTCCGCCTACAAGGCGGCCGAGCAGGGCTGGACCGTCGCCGGGTACGAGACCGCCCCCGACGTCGGCGGCACCTGGTACTGGAACACGTATCCGGGCGCCCGATGCGACGTCGAGAGCGTCTACTACTCGTACTCGTTCAGCGAGGAACTCCAGCAGGAGTGGACCTGGAGCGAGCGCTTCGCCCCGCAGGCGGAGATCCTTCGCTACATCAACCATGTCGCCGACCGCTTCGACCTTCGACGGCACTTCCGGTTCAACACCAAAGTGGTCGCGGCCGATTGGCTTCCCGACGAGCGCCTTTGGGAGCTGACCCTCGACTCCGGCGACACCCGCCGTGGCCGCTATCTGCTGGCCGGCTCGGGCGGACTGTCGACGCCGAAGGACTTCGACGTGCCCGGCCTGGAGAACTTCGCCGGGCTGACGGTGTCGACGAGCCGCTGGACGATCTCGCTCGACGAGCTCGCCGGCAAGCGGGTCGCCGTCATCGGCACGGGATCGTCGGGTGTGCAGTGCATCCCGCTCATCGCCGAGGTCGCGGCCCACCTGACCGTGTTCCAGCGGACCCCCAACTACGTCTTCCCCGCCCGCAACGCCCCGATACCCGCGGAGACCGTCGCCGGGATCAAGAAGAACTACCCCGCCATTCGCGAGGAGTGCCGGCAGTCCCCCGGCGGAATCCCGGACCGCCCCGTGACCGATCGCGCCTTCGACGTCTCCGACGAGGAGCGTCGGGAGCGCTACGAGCGGGCCTACGAGCGCAGCGGATTCCTCGGCGTCGGCGCGGAGTTCGCCGACCTCCTCACCGACCCGGAGGCCAACGAGACCGCGGCGGAGTTCGTGCGTCAGAAGATCCGCCAGATCGTCCGTGATCCGCGGACCGCGTCTCTGCTCGAGCCCCGGTTCCACCCGCTGGGCGCCAAGCGCAGCTGTTTCGGAACGGACTACTACGAGACGTTCAATCGTCCGAACGTCTCGCTCGTCTCGCTGCGTGACGAGCCGATCTCGACCATGACGTCCGGCAGCATCGTCACCGAGGGCGGGTCCTACGACGTCGACGCCATCGTTCTCGCGATCGGTTTCGACGCCTTCACCGGACCCCTGTACGCGCTCAACGTCAAGACACCTCAGGCAGGCAGGCTCCAGGACGCGTGGCGTGACGGCGTACGCACCTACCTGGGCATCATGACCGCGGGATTCCCCAACTTCTTCATGATCGGCGGCCCGCAGAGCCCCGCCCTCGCGAGCAACGTCGTCGTGACGATCGAGCAGGCGGTCGACTGGATCACCGACCTGATCGCCCATGCCAAGGAAGAGGGCGGCGATGTCGTCGAAGCCACCCCCGAGGCCCAGGACGACTGGGTGAACATCACCGAGGCCACGGTGAACCAGACGCTGTACGCCACCACCGACTCCTGGTACCGCGGCTCCAACGTGACCGGCAAGCCGGCCACCTTCCTCGGCTACGTCGGCGGCGTCGGCAAGTACCGCCGCATGTGCGCCGAGATCGCCAAGCGCGGCTACCCCGGAATCAGGATCGGCGGAGAGGCGATCGCCCGCCGGATCGGCCGCATCGACGAGGAAATCGCGTGAAGGTCGTCCATCAGCGGTACGTCGCCCACTCCGACGCCCACTACGCCGGCAACCTCGTCGACGGTGCGTTCAGCCTGAAGCTGTTCGGTGATGCCGGAACACACCTGGCGATCACCACCGACGGCCACGAGAGCCTCTTCGCCGGGTACTCCTCGGTCGAGTTCCTCGCGCCGATCCGCGGCGGAGACATCGTCGAGGTCGAGGCGCGCCTCGCGGCCAAGGGCAAGCGGAGCCGAACGGTCGAGTTCGAACTGCGCATCATCTGCCGAGCCCTGGACGAGACCGGCCGGGCGGAAGTACTCGCCGAGCCCATCGTCGCCACTCGTGCCCGAGGCACGGGCGTCATCCCCGCCAGCGCAATCACGGAAGCAAGTGGAGGGAGCCATGAATACATCGAGCCACGTACGTGAAGAGTCGTGCGAGTTCGTCGTGGTCGGTGCCGGCATGGCGGGGTTGATGGCGGCGACCGCCCTGTCCGATCGGGACGTCGTCGTGCTCGAAGCCGCCGGCCGGGCCGGGGGGCGCGTGGAGTCGGTTCGCCAGGGTGACCACTGGATCAACCTCGGTACCCAGTTCACCGAGGGAACCGGTGCCCTGATCGACGCCCTCGAACGCCACCGGATCCCCATGGGGACGCTGGCGGGCAAGAAAGTGGCCCTCGCGCTCAACGGGAAGCAGGTCGACACATCGAATCCGTTCGGCCTGATGCTGCGCTCCCGGATGACCCTCATGGACCGGGTCGGACTGGCGGCCGTCGGCGCTCGCATCCTCGCGGCCGTGCCGTTCCTGGCGATGAACCCCGGCAATCCCCTGGCGAAGCGAGTCCGGGCGGCACTCGACGCTCGCTCCGCGTCGTACGTGCTGCGCGGCGTTCACTCCGACGTCGCGCGGGCCATGGTGCGGTCCTGGTCCGGGCAATGGATGGGATGCGAGCCGGAGGAGACGGCGGCGACCCAGTTCGCGATCTCGATGGGGATCCTCCTCACGGACCCGGCGAAGGTACCGAACTTCTCCCTGCCGGAGGGAGGGAACCAGACCCTCACCGACGTCCTGGCCGCCGACCTCGGTGAGCGGCTGCGGCTCGACTCGCCGGTGAGGTCGGTGGAGTGGACCGAGGACGGCGTCGTCGTGGACTACGCGGACGAGAACGGGCCGGCGCGGATACGCGCCCGCCGTGCGATCGTGGCCGTTCCCGGTGACGTGGCGGTGAGGATCATGCCCGGCCTCCCGCCCGCGTATCGGGCGGCGTTCGAGGACATCCGCTACGGCCGGTACGTGGTGGTGGGCTACTTCACCCGCGAGGAGGGCCCGCAGCGGTGGGACGACTACATCGCCGTGTCGACGCCGCAGCTGTCGTTCCAGGCGATGTTCAACCATGCCGCGGCCGGGCGCGGTCCCGGCCCGCGAAAGCCGGGCGGCGCGCTGGCCTGCTTCGCGGGCGGCGCGGCGGCCGACAGGCTTTTCGACCTCACCGACGAGGAGATCGTCACCCGGTTCACCACGGACCTCCTCTCGCTCTACCCGGAACTCGGGGGGAAGCTCGACGAGGGGATCGTGCGGCGTCACCACCGGGTCGTGCCGTTCTGGGCGCCCGGCGGGCGTGCCTCGCTGCCGACGCTGCGCCGGCACCTCGGCCCCGTCCACCTGGCCGGTGACTACCAGCTCGACATGCCCTCACTCGCCGACGCGGCCTCGTCGGGTGAGCGGGCCGCAGAGCAGGCCCTGGCGAGCCTTTCCCGCCCGGTGCGCTGACGATCCGACGCGCACCGCGTTCCTCCATTCACCAAGAACCTCTCCAGCACTTGCACGGAAGGTGACCATGCCTGCCCCACACAACCCCGCCCGTCAGGCGGACCGGCTTTACCACGACCTCCTCTCCCCCGCGGAGACCCGCGAACTCCGCGAACGGGTGCGGAAGATCGCCGCCGACGTCGTCGCCCCCGCCGCACGCCGGATCGCGAACGGCGACGAGCGCGTCGACGGCTTTCCGCGGGACGTATTCGCCGGCCTTGCCGCCGCCGGCCTGTTCCGGGTGCCCTTCGCCGCCCAGGTCGGCGGGGACGGCCTCGCGCACCCGGTCACGGCGACCGCCGTCGCGATCGAGGAACTGGCCTACTACTCCAGCAGCGTCGCGGCGGTCTTCGACGTCCATTGCATCCTCGCCGGCAACGTGCTGACCCACGGCACCGCTGCCCAGCAGCAGCGGTGGCTGCGACCGGTGGCCGAGGGCACCGTGGTGGGCGCCTTCGCCACCACCGAGCCCGACGCGTCCTCCGACCTGAGCCCTCGATCGGTCCGGACCCTCGCCGTCCGGCGCGGCGACACGTGGGTCCTCAACGGCCGCAAGCGCTGGATCTCCAACTCACCGGTCGCGGGTTTCGTCGTCACCCTCGCCCGCACCGGCGACCGGCTGTCGATGTTCATCGTCGACACCTCCCTGCCCGGAGTGCGCGTCGGCGAGCCCGATCAGAAGATGGGCAACCGCGGCCAGCTCACCGCGGACGTGTGGTTCGAGGACGTCGAGCTGACCGGCGACTGCCTGCTCGGCGGCGAGCCCGGACAAGGACTGCGTCACGCGCTCGCCACGCTCACGCTCGGCCGCATCGGCATCGCCGCCGCCGGTGTCGGCATGGCGCAGGCCGCGTTCGACCACGCTGTCGCGCACCTGTCGACCCGGGAGGCATTCGGCCGGAAGCTGGCCGCCAACCAGCACTGGCAGTTCCTCCTGGCCGACCGCGCCACGGAGATCGAGAACGCCCGCAACCTCTACCTCAAGGCCGCGCTGCGCCGTGACGCCGGCGAGGTGTTCCCCGAGCCGGAAGCCGCGATGGCGAAGCAGTACGGAAGCAGGCTGGCCGTCGACATGGCGCGCGACGCGATCCAGGCGTTCGGTGGTCTCGGCTTCGCCCGGGAACTCAGCGCCGACGGCACCCCGGGGCCGGTCGAGGCGATCTACCGCGACAGCAAGATCGGGGAGATCTACGAGGGCACCAACGAGATCCTGAAGTGGGTCATCGCTCGCAACATCTTCGGCAAGGAGATCACCGGATGAGCCTCGCGGGCCGCACCCTGCTCATGTCGGGCGGCAGCCGCGGCATCGGCCTGGCGATCGCCGTCGCCGCCGCCCGCCGCGGCGCCAACGTGATCCTGCTGGCCAAGACCGACACTCCGGACCCCCGGCTGTCGGGCACGATCCACACCGCCGCCGCGGAGATCGAGGCCGCCGGCGGCCGTGCGCTCGCCGTCGTCGGGGACGTACGCGACGAGGCATCGGTGCAGCGGGCCGTCGAACGAGGCGTGGACAGGTTCGGCGGCATCGACATCGTGGTCAACAACGCTTCGGCGCTGGCCGTCGACGGCACCGAGACGCTGACGACGAAGCGGTTCGACCTGATGGCCGACATTCAACTGCGCGGCACGTACCTGCTCTCCAGCAAGGCCCTCCCCCACCTGCGCGAGGGGACCAACCCGCACATCCTCTCGCTCAGCCCGCCCCTCAACCTGTCCCCCGCCTGGCTCGGCGCCCACCCCGCGTACACGATGGCCAAGTACGGCATGACGATCCTGACCCTAGGCTGGGCGGCGGAGTACGCCGACCACGGTGTGGCGGCCAACTGCCTGTGGCCCGAGACCTACATCGCCACCGCCGCGGTGAAGAACATCCTCGGCGGCGACGCCGCGATCGAGAGGTCACGCTCACCCGAGATCGTGGCCGATGCCGCCGTCACGATCCTCGAACGGCCCGCGAGCGAGTGCACCGGCAACACGTTCCTCGACGTCGAGGTACTCCGCGACGCCGGAGTCACCGACCTCTCGCCGTACGGCGGCACAGGGGAACTCCAGTACGACATCTTCGTCGATCCGCCGCGATGACGAAGCGGCCCGCCCGCGCTGGGGGGCGGACGCGGACCACACGATCCATCCGCGGGCGAGCGAGCCCGCCGCGAGGCTCATGAGGAGTCACCATGCTGAACCTGTCGATCCTGCTCGAAGACTCCGCCCGTAAGTACCCCGACCGCGAAGCCGTCGTACTGGGCCCGACCCGCATGACGTACCGTCAGGTGAACGCCGCGGCCAACCAGGTCGCGAACCTGCTCGCGGAACGCGGGATCGGCCCCGGCGACAGGGTGGCCCTCAGCTGCCCGAACCTGCCGTACTTCCCGGTCGTCTGCTACGGCATCCTCAAGACCGGCGCGGCCGTCGTCCCGCTCAACGTCCTCTTGAAGAGCCGCGAGATCGCCTACCACCTGGACGACGCCGAGGTGAAGGCCTACTTCTGCTTCGAGGGCACCCCCGAGTTGCCCATGAGCGCCGAGGGCTTCGCCGGCTTCCAGCGGGTCAACGCCGTCGAGCACTTCTTCGTCATCACCGGTGATCCGGCGGCTGCCAGTCCCATCGACGGCGTCGAGACGCTCGGCAGTACCCTGGCCGGCCAGGGCACCACGTTCGCGTCGGCAGCGACCGAGCCCACCGACACCGCGCTCGTCCTCTACACGTCCGGGACCACCGGACAGGCCAAGGGCGCGGAGCTGTCGCACGCCAACACGGTGATGAACGTGCTGGCATGCAACCGCCTGTTCCGCAGCACCCCGGCTTCCGACAGCCACCTGCTCTGCCTGCCGCTTTTCCACACCTTCGGTGCCACGGTGCAGATGCACGCGGGCTTCTCGATGGCTGCCACCCTCCACCTCGTTCCCCGCTTCGACGCGCGGGAAGCCGTCGAGCTGATGGGCCGCGAGTCCATCACGTTCTTCGCCGGCGTGCCCACCATGTGGTGGGGCCTCCTGAACGCGCTCAGCGACGACGTCGACGTCGAGCGCATCGCGAGCAACCTCCGGATCGGCATCTCCGGAGGTGCCGCGCTCCCGATGGAGATCGCCCACCAGATCGAACAACGCCTCGGGCTCACGGTGCTCGAGGGCTACGGGTTGTCGGAGACTTCTCCCGTCGCGACGTTCAGCGACCCCGGTCTCGGCCCACGCCCGGGATCCATCGGGGTGCCCATCTGGGGCGTCGAACTGAAGCTCATGAACGACGACTGGACCGAGGTGACCGAGAGCGGCCAGGTCGGCGAGATCGCGGTCAAGGGCCACAACGTGATGAAGGGCTATTACGGCCGGCCGGAAGCCACCGCCGAGGTCATCCGCGACGGATGGCTCCGCACCGGAGACCTCGCACGGCGCGACAAGGACGGCTTCTACTACATCGTCGACCGATCGAAGGACCTCATCATCAGAGGCGGCTTCAACGTCTACCCGCGTGAGATCGAGGAAGTCCTGATGACGCACCCGCAGGTCAGCCTGGCCGCCGTCATCGGCGTACCCCATGACAGCCACGGCGAGGAGATCAAGGCCTACGTCATCCTCCAGCCCGGTTCCTCCCTCACCACCGACGAGCTCGTCGCCTGGGCCAAGGGAGAGATGGCGTCCTACAAATACCCGCGCCTCGTCGAGTTCGTGCCCAGCCTGCCGATGACCTCAACCGGAAAGATCCTCAAGCGCGAGCTGGCCCGCTGAACAAGGCAGCGACGCACACGACGCGCGGCCACACATCGTGGTCGACCTCAACCCGGCTGACCATGGGCGCCCGTCTCGAGGGTCGTGCGAAGGGCGGCCAGCGTCGAGGCGACGCGGGTCAGGTCGTCCGGGGGAACCGCCGCGGTCAGCGAGAGCAGTTCGCTTTCGATTACGGGACGGGAAGCGGCCAGCTTCTTCCCGCCCTCGGGAGTGAGGCGCAGGACGGACGAGCGGCGGTCCTGGGGGTGCGCGACCCGCACACACCAGCCCGCGGCCACCAGCCGGTCGACCGCCTTGCTCACGGCCCCGACGGTGATCGCCACTTCGCCGACGATGTCGAGCACGCGGCACCCGGGCACGCGGTCGATGATCTCCAGGAACTCGAACTGCCCGAGGCTCAGGTCTTGTTCGGCGCGCAGCCGGGCGCTCACCGCGTTGTAGAGCCGGGTCTCGACGCGGACGAGATCAGTGAAGACCTGAGTGATGTGGCTCACAGCAACCTCCAATAGATTCCTGGGAATCATCTTCCTCGGAATCCGGTTGGTCTCGGACAGATGGATTCCCAGGAATCCATCCTCGCACCCCGACCGATGGAGGCCCACCATGTCCCGACAGCAGCGCGACGCCCTCGACGCCATGCTCCGTTCCGCCCCTCGCAGCGAGACGCCGCCCACCGTCGAGGAGCAGCGCGACGGTTTCGCCGCGGCCATCAGCCGCCCCGCGCCGGACGGCGTGGTCACCCGGAGGACCGTCCTGGGCGGGCGGCCGACGCTGGAGCTGGAGCCGGCCGAGGTCTCCGGCCGCGGCCGGCTGCTCTACCTGCACGGCGGCGGCTACGTCATCGGCTCACCGGACACCCATGCCGGGCTGGTGGGTGAACTGGCCCGCCGCGCCCGGCTGCGCGCCCTGTCGGTGGATTACCGGCTGGCGCCCGAGCACCCTTTCCCCGCGGCCGTCGACGACGGGCTCGCGGCCTATCGCGAACTGCTGGCGGCGGGTACCGACCCGCGGGACCTCGTCATGGCCGGTGACTCCGCCGGTGGCGGCCTGACCATCGCCACGCTGCTCGCGGCCCGGGAGGCCGGGCTGCCGCAGCCGGCCGCGGTGGTCGTCCTCTCCCCCTGGGTCGACCTCACCCTGGCCGGCGGAAGCATCCGTTCCAAGGAGGACGCCGACCCCATCTTCACCGAGGCCGACATACGCGCCTACGCCGATCTCTACGTCGGCGCGGGCGACCGGGCGCACCCCCTGGCCAGCCCGGTCTTCGCCGACCTCACCGGACTGCCCCCGCTGCTCGTGCAGGTCGGGGCGAACGAGGTGCTGCTCGACGACGCGGTCCGGCTGGCCGGCCGCGCGGGCGCCGACGACGTCGAGGTCACGCTCGAAGTCGGGCCCGGCCTCCCCCACGTCTTCCACCACCACTACGGCCGCCTCGACGAGGCGGACGCCGCACTCGACCGCGCCGCCCGCTTCCTCACCGCCCACCTGGACGCCGGCCGCCCCGAGCCGGTGCGCTGACGCCGGTCCCGGTGACCGACGGTACACACTGCTGCCGGGCAGCTTTCGACTGGTATTCGTTCGACTGGTACTCGTCCGACGGGAATCGTGAAGATGAACAGCACGGCATACACGACAGCGGAATTCGGTGAGGTCAGCGTGCTCGTCGGCGCTCGACTGGGCGCCTACCCCTTCGGCAATTCACTGCTCGTGCGGGGCTCGACGGCATCGCTGGTCGTCGATCCGTCGTTGTCCCTCGTCGAATCCGCGCCGCCCGCGGACCTGGTCCTCGTCAGCCACGCGCACGAGGACCACATCGCCGGTCTCGGCAGCTACGACGTGCCGGTCCACGTCCATGAAGGCGACCTCGCCGCCCTGCGCTCCCCCGAGGTCCTGATCGCCGGGCTCGGCCTCCCACCCGAGGCGGCCGACGCCGTCGACGAGATGATGCGGCGGAAGTTCCATGTGCGGGGACGTCCCGACGCGACGGGCTTCGCCGACGGCGCCGTGTTCGACCTCGGTGGACGGACCGTCACCGTCGTCCACCTGCCCGGCCACACGGCAGGACACAGCGGCTTCCTGATCGAGCCGGACGGCTTCTTCTTCGTCGCGGACATCGACCTGACGTCGTTCGGCCCGTACTACGGCGACGCCGGCAGCAGCCTCGACGACTTCGAGGCGTCGATGCGCCGCTGCCGGGAGATCGACGCACGCTGGTACGGCACGTCGCACCAGAAGGGCGTGATCGAGGGCGCCGCGGAGTTCCGGCACCGGCTTGACGCGTTCGTCGGCGTGGTGCGGAAACGGGAGGCGGCACTGCTCGCCTTCCTCGGCGAGCCGCGGACTGTCGCCGAGATCGTCGAGCACCGGCTGGTCTACCGGCCCCACGTGGAGGGCCCGCACGTGAGGCCGGTGGAACGCAGGACCGCCGTACAGCACCTGGACCGCCTCCTGTCCGAAGGACGGGTCGCGGAGGTCGAGACGGGGCTGTTCCGGGCGACGTGATGCCTGCCTTCGTCTCAGCACAGGACGACGCCCAGCACCTCGTTGCCCGAGGTCCCGTACCCCGGGAAGGTGATCAGGGCCTTCGGAGGCGCCACCCGGCAGGGGACGTCGGTCCCGTCGCGGTACACGACCTTCACCGTGTGGGCGTCGGAGCAGTCGTTGGTGACGAACGTGTAGCGCCAGTCCGCGCTGAACGTCACGCAGTCGGGGGCGGCGAGCCGGCTTCCCGCATCGTCCTGGGTCTCGGCCTGCGCCGAACCCGACGCCGTCACGGCCAGAGCCGCGACCGAGGCAACAATAGTTGAACGCATGAACCGCCTCATCGCACTTCTCCCCTTCAGTTCATGAACAGACGCCCACAGCGTACGCAGGATCCAGCGAGACATGAAAAGCTTTGCGGCAAGTTTCAGAGCCTTGCCGTGCGGCTTTCAATGACTATGGGTCACTCCTCTGCTCCTGAGAGCCAGCTCAGCGGCGTGGGCTGAGTGCCGACGACGACGGAAGCACGGTGGACGGCGCGGCCGCGGAAAGGCCGAAAGCACGTGGAGGGGCCCGTGCCGGACGACCGGCACGGGCCCCTTGTCGGTGGTTTCCGTCAGCGCTTGAAGACCGCCACGGAACGGCCCGGCACCTCGAAGGTCCCGGTGCTCTTCGTGTACGTGGCCGTCCTCACCACCCGGTCCGCGCCGGCGGCCTGCACCGGGTGCAACCGGTAGTCGCTGCTTCCCAGTTCGGTCACCCGCTGGGACTGCCGCTCGCCGGTGGCGTTGAAGACGACGACGAGTTCACCCAGCTTCATGGTGATCACGCCGGGCGTCTCCTCGGTGCCGGACAGCGGGAAGGACAGCGCGGACTGCACCTGGGCGGCCGTGTCGAGGGAGAACGCCTTCTCCGTCGTACGGATCCTCAGCAGGTCCCGGTACGCGGCCGAGGCGCCCTCGATCTGCGGGCAGCCGACCTGGATCTTGGTCAGCAGGGCCTTGGCGTACGGCCACTTGGCCTGGTTGTCGGCGGCCGGGGGCAGGCCGCGGCCGAAGCCGTTGCCGTCGGCGCAGTTCCAGTGGATCGCGTTGAACCAGTCGCCGCTGTCGTAGGAGTTGCGGTCCAGGGACTTCGAGCGCAGCAGGTCGGTGCCCGCCTGGGAGAGGGCCGGCCCCTGCGAGAGGGTGGCCGTCGCCATCGCCAGCAGCTGCATACGGGCCCGGTCGGCCGCGGACGTGCCGGCCGGCAGCTTGAAGGCGAGCGCGTCGAAAAGCGTCTCGTTGTCGTGCGCGTCGACGTAGGCGAGGGCGTCGCCCGGCTCCTTCGCGTAGCCCGCGGGGGCGCCGTCGTAGTCGACCTCCGCGCCGGTGACCTCCTTGCCGTCGGTGTCGGTGAAGCGGTAGCCGGCGAGGTTGCCGGTCAGGCCGACCTTGATCAGGTCCTGGTAGTGCAGCAGCCGGGCCCTCTGCTCGGCCTCGGTGCCGTTCTCCGCGTTCGGGTTGGGGTCGGTGTACAGGCCGGAGGCGAAGCCCTGGACGCCGGGGTCGGCGTCGAAGGGGCCGCCGCCGCGCACCGCGTCACGGGCCCGGTCGGAGAAGGTGGCGATGCCGGTGCCGGCCATGTTCTTCTGCGTGGCCTGGACGAAGCGGGCGTCGTCGGCGATCTCGCCGAAGTTCCAGCCCTCGCCGTACAGGATGATCCTCTTGCCGTCGACGCCGTCCTTCGCAACGGTCAGCGCGTCGAGGGCCTGGCGGACGGCGAGGATGTTCTCCTTCGGGTGGTGGCCCATGAGGTCGAAGCGGAAGCCGTCGACCTTGTACTCCTTGGCCCAGGTGACGACCGAGTCCACGACCAGCTTGCCCATCATGGCGTTCTCGGTGGCCGTGTTGGCGCAGCAGGTCGAGGTGGCGATGGAGCCGTCGGCGAGGAGCCGGTGGTAGTAGCCGGGCACCACCTTGTCGAGGACCGAGGCGTCCGCCTGGCCGCCCGCGACGGTGTGGTTGTAGACCACGTCCATCACGACCCCGAGGCCGTCCTCGTTGAGCGCCTTGACCATCCTCCGGAACTCGACCGTGCGCCGCGTCCCGTCCGGGTCACCGGCGTAGGACCCTTCGGGGACGGTGAAGTGGTACGGGTCGTAGCCCCAGTTGTAGGCGTCCTTCGCGGCGGTCTTCCCGATGCACTCCTGCTGCTTGGCGGAGTCGGCCGGGTGGGCGGCCGGGTCGCATCCCGGCGTCGCCCGGTCGGCGGCCTTCTCCGGCACGGTGGAGAAGTCGAAGACGGGCAGCAGGTGCACATGGGAGGTACCCGCCTCCGCCAGGGCGCGCAGGTGCCTGCCGCCCGCCGAGTTCTTCCGGGTGAAGGCGGCGTAGGTGCCGCGCTCGGCGGCCGGGACCGTCGAGTCGGCGACGGAATGGTCACGCACGTGCAGTTCCTGTATCTGCGCTTCCTTCAGGGGCACGGCCTCGGGTTTCTCCAGCTCGGACCACCCCGGCGGCGCCAGCGACTCGTCGTCCAGATCGACGACGAGGCTGCGCGCGGAGTCGGCCGTCAGGGCCACCGAGTAGGGGTCGGTGACCTTGTTGGTGACGATCCTGCGGACGGACGGAGCCCACACCGTGACGGCGTACCGGTACGGCTTGCCGGTCCAGGCGCTGGATCCGGTCACCGACCAGACACCCGTGTCACCGTTCCGGCGCATCGGTATCCGCCGGCCGTCCAGCTCCAGGGACACCTCGCGGGCCGTGGGGGCCCAGACGGACAGGGTGGGCCGGCCCCGGTCGAAGACGGGCCCGAGGCGGGCGTCGCGCGCCTCGCCGTAGAGGTCGTCCAGCACCCCGGGGATCTGTACGCCCGTGGCCGCGAGCAGCGCCCCGTTGGCGGCCCGCTGCGTGGCGATGACCTGGCCGCGCAGCGCGGTACGGACACGGTCGCGGTCGCGCGGGTCGACCGTGAAGGCCGGGTGGTCCTTCAGGTGCGGGTGGGCGGCCTTCTGCGCGTCGCTGAGGGTCGTCGGCGTCAGCCGGAGCCAGTGTCCCTCGCGGGAGAGGGCGCCGTCCTCGACGGTGATGTCCCCTTCGGGCGTGTACACGAGCTGCTGGCTGGTGGCGTCGGTGGCCTTCACCTTCCACACCACGGTCTCCGCGTCGATCCACTGGGCCTTCGAGGTGCCGAGGTCCAGGTCAGGAGCGGAGCCGGTGGTCGGCAGCAGGTAGCCATCGGTGCCGCCGATGAGCCAGACGTCCTTGCCGTGGCCGGCGAAGTGGAGGGACCGGTCGCTGGGAATGTCCTTCTCGTCGCCCTTGTGGACGATGTAGCTGAGGGACGTCGCACCGTCGGCGAGCGGTACCTCGAAGATCACGCCGAAGCTGTCCATGCCGACCGGCTGCAACGGCTTGGTCCAGTCCGTCGGGTTCGCCGCGCCAGTCCAGGTGTGCAGGCCCCAGCCGTCGTAGTCGCCGTCGGCGCGGTGATAGTGCAGGACGGCCTTCTTCTGGTCCTGCGGCGGGTACGCGCCCTCGGGCGCCGTCACCGCCTGTCCGTCCTCGCCCTGCTCGATCCAGACCTCGCCCGTCTTCGCCGGCTCCAGCGTGCGCTGCGGGCCGTCCGCGGTGCCGCCCTTCTCCACGGTGTACGTCATGTCGCCGGCGCCGTCGTCCAACGCGACCCAGGCGAAAGCGCCGTAGGCGTCTCGGCCGGTGAAGTCGGCGGTGCCCGCCGACGACTTGAGCTGCCAGCCGTCGTAGTCGCCGTCCGTCCGCTTGTAGTGCACCACGGCGTAGGGCCGGTCCACCGCGCTCGGCTTGGGCTTGAGCGGCGGTTGTCCGGCGGTGGTGGCGGCGGTGGCGCTCGCGGTGCGTCCGGCACTGTCGACGACCACGGCCTTGTACCGCAACGGGGTCCCGGCGTGCACCGTCTCGGTCAGGTGCTGGGTCACCTTGTACGGGGCATGATCGGCCGAACCCAGCGTCCGCCACGGCCCGTCACCGACCTGCGCGGCGAACACGACCCGGTTCAGCTGTCCGCCGTCCACGTCCGCGGAGATCTCCACGTCACCGGTGGCACCGGCCGCCGGCGCCTTCACCGACACCGACGGCCGCGCGGCCGGGGACGCCAGCGGCTCTCCCGCCTTCAGCACCACCGCCGACAACGGCGGCACCTCCACCGAGATCTTCTTGTCAGCGCCGCTGGTCAGCCGCACCGACGACCCGTACACGCCGCGGAAGTCCATTCCGGCCGTGTACGTCGGCACCTCGACGGTCCGTGTCTTGTCGGCGTTGTTCACCGCGACGACGTACTCGACCCGCTGCTTCGGGTCCGTGCGCGAGAACGCGTACACACCCGCCCCGTCGTCCGCGTACCGCTCTTGCTGAACGCCGTCACGCAACGCCGGATGACGCTTCGTCAACCGCGACAGGGATGCGATCGACCGGTACAGCGGATGCGTCGGGTCGTATGCGTCCGCGGCATGGGTACGTTCCGTGCCGATCTGGTCGTCGTCCAGGTAGTCCTCGACCTTCGAGGCGAACAGCGTCTGCCGGGCGCCCTTGTCCCCGCCCGGTCCGGTGAAGCCCTGCTCGTCGCCCGCGTAGATCACCGGGTTCCCCCGGGACAGGAACAGCAGCTCGTGCGCGAACCGGTCACGCCGCAGCAGCTCCGCGTCGTCCGCGCCGGGGTTGTCCTGGCTGACGAAGCTTCCGATGCGGCCCATGTCGTGGTTGCCGAGGAAGGTCACCTGCTCGTAGGCGTTGGCCTTGTCGGTGGTGTAGCGGTAGTCCTGGGCGAGGACGCCGGAGAGAGTGCTCGCCGGCTTGTCCTGGGAGGCGTAGCCGCGGATGGCGTTCTGCAGCGGGAAGTCGAGGGTGGCGTCGAGACGGCCCCGGGTCACGTAGGGCGCCGTGACGGCCGGGTCGGAGGAGAGGGTCTCGCCGAAGACGAAGAAGTCCTCGCGCCCCTTCTTGGCCGCGTAGGCGTCGATCGCGGTGGCCCACTGGGTCCAGAACGGCATGTCGACGTTGCGGACCGTGTCGACGCGGAAGCCGTCCACGTCGAAGTCCTTGACCCACCTCTGGTAGATCTTCTCCAGGCCCTCGACGACCTCGGGCCGCTCGGTCCACAGGTCGTCGAGACCGGTGTGGTCTCCGTACAGGCCGCTCTCGCCGGCGAAGGTGGAGTCGCCCCGGTTGTGATACATGGTCGGGTCGTTCAGCCACGCCGGGACCTTGGTGTCGGCCTCGTCCTCGTTCACGACGGGCGTGTACGGGAAGCTGTCCTCGTCGACCTCGCCCATGCCGGTGCTGTCGTCGAAGGGACGGCCCTCGGTGTCGAGGTAGGGGTAGGCGCCCTTGGGGCGGTAGCCGTACTTCTTCTCGGCGTTCGTGACGGTGTCGGCGGTGTGGTTGGTGATGACGTCGAAGAAGACCTTCATGCCCTTGGCATGGGCCTTGTCGACGAGCTCCGCGAGCTCGGCGTTGGTGCCGAAGTGCGGGTCGACCTGGGTGAAGTCGGTGATCCAGTATCCGTGGTACCCGGCGGACTCACCGCCGCCCTGCACCGGCTTGTTCTTGAAGATCGGCGCCATCCAGATCGCGGTGGTGCCGAGGCCTTTGATGTAGTCGAGCTTCTTGATCAGGCCTCTGAGATCGCCGCCCTGGTAGAAGCCCTTGTCCGTCGGGTCGAAGCCCGTCGTGCCCCGGCCGCCGGTGAGGCCTCCGCGGTCGTTGGCCGTGGAGCCGTTGGCGAACCGGTCGGGCAGCAGGAAGTAGGACTGCTCCCGGGTCAGGTCATGGCGGGCCGGCTCGGCGGCCAGCCGCGCGTCGGACGGCGGCCCGGGCGGCCGGGACGCCGCGGCCGCCGGCTGGGGTGTGCCGAGCACCGTGGTGAGCAGTGCGGCAACCACGGCCGAGGCGGCGACGGTGGTGAAGCCGGGCACTGGGACGCTTCTTCCATCTCCTCGGCCTCTTCGGCTTCTTCGAGCTCTTGCGGCTCTTCGGTCTGAGAACGCACCGGTCACTTGTCGGATCCTTCCGGTTGTCCGTCTTCGATACGCACGCCGGTGGCGCCCAGCAGGGCGCCGCTGTCCGCGCGTTGGGTGGCGATCAGCCGGGCCCCGAGGGCCTGGCCGACGCGGTCGCGGTCCCTCGGGTCCACACGGAACGCGGAGGCTTGCGCGTGCTGCGGGTGGCGGGACTTCTGTGCCTCGGTCAGCTCGGTCGGTACGAGCCGCAGCCACTGCCCCTCGTCGGACAGTGCGCCGTTCTCGAGCGTGAGGTCGCCCTCGGTGGCGTACACCAGTTGCTGACTGGCGACACCCGTGCCCTCACCCGCCCATACGACGGTGTCGTCGCCGATCCAGGCGGCCTCCGACGTGCCCAGGTCGAGGCCGAAGGCGCCGCCGGGAGAGGGCGTCAGATAGGCGGGGTCGCCCGCCACGCGCCAGACCTCGTCCCCGTACAGGGAGAAGTCGAGTGCTTCGTCGACCGGGACGTCCTTCTCCTCCTTCTTGTGCAGGATGTAGCTCAGCGAGGCCGCGCCGTCGTTCAGCGGCACTTCGAAGACCAGCCCGAAGGAGTCCTCGCGCACCGGCAGGATGGGGTCGTTCCATTCGGGCGGATCCGCGGATCCGGTCCAGGTGTGCAGGCCCCATCCCTCGTAGTCGCCGTCGGGCCGGTGGTAGTGCAGGACGGCCTTGCTCCCGTCCTGCGGCGGATACGCGGCCTTGGGTCTGGCCATCCTGACGGTCGCGCTGTTCTCCTCGGTCCACACCTCGCCGGTCGCGGCGAAGTCGAAGGCGCGCTCGGGGCCGTCGGCGACACCGTCCTTCTCGACGGTGAAGCGGATGGTGCCGGTGCCGGCGCCGGGTGTGATCCACGCGAAGGCGCCGTAGGCGTCGCGGCCGATGAACGGGGCGGTCGTACCGTCGGCGGTCCGCAGCAGCAGACCGTCGTAGTCGCCGTCGGCACGCCGGTAGTGGACGACCGCGTGATGTCGCTTCGCCGTCGGTCTCTCGGCCACGGGCGGTTGTCCGGCGGTGGTCGCGGCGGTGGCGCTCGCGGTGCGTCCGGCACTGTCGACGACCACGGCCTTGTACCGCAACGGGGTCCCCGCCCGCACCGTCTCGGTCAGGTGCTGGGTCACCTTGTACGGGGCATGATCGGCCGAACCCAGCGTCCGCCACGGCCCGTCACCGACCTGCGCGGCGAACACGACCCGGTTCAGCTGTCCGCCGTCCACATCCGCCGAAACCTCCACGTCACCGGTGGCACCGGCCGCCGGCGCCCTCACCGACACCGACGGCCGCGCGGCCGGGGACGCCAGCGGCTCTCCCGCCTTCAGCACCACCGCCGACAACGGCGGCACCTCCACCGAGATCTTCTTGTCAGCGCCGCTGGTCAGCCGCACCGACGACCCGTACACGCCGCGGAAGTCCATCCCGGCCGTATACGTCGGCAGCTCCACCGTCCGGGCCCGCTCGGCGTTGTTCACCGCGACGACGTACTCGACCCGCTGCTTCGGGTCCGTGCGCGAGAACGCGTACACACCCGCCCCGTCGTCCGCGTACCGCTCCTGCTGAACGCCGTCGCGCAAAGCCGGATGGCGCTTCGTCAACTGCGATAGATCAGCGATAGACGTGTACAGCGGATGCGTCACGTCGTACGCGTCCGAGGCATGGGTACGCTCCGTGCCGATCTGGTCGTCGTCCAGGTAGTCCTCGACCTTCGAGGCGAACAGCGTCTGCCGGGCGTACACATCCCCCGCCGGTCCGGTGAAGCCCTGCTCGTCGCCCGCGTAGATCACCGGGTTCCCCCGGGACAGGAACAGCAGCTCGTGCGCGAACCGGTCACGGCGCAGCAGCTCGGCGTCGTCCGCACCGGGGTTGTCCTGGCTGACGAAGCCCCCGATGCGGCCCATGTCGTGACTGCCCAGGAAGGTCACCTCGCCGTAGGCGTTGGCCTTGTCGGTGGTGTAGCGATAGTCCTGGGCGAGGACGTGCGCGAGGTCACGGGTGGGGCCGCCGCGGGACGCGTAGTTGCGGATCGCCGCCTGCAGCGGGAAGTCGAGCGTGGCGTCGAGCCGGCCTTCGGTCAGGTAGGGGGCCATGACGACGGGGTCGGCGGAGAAGGCCTCCGCGAAGATGAAGAAGTCCGGCTTCCCCTGCCGGGCGGCGTAGGCGTCCAGCGCCGTGGCCCACTGTGTCCAGAAGGCCATGTTGACGTTCTTCGCCGTGTCGACGCGGAAGCCGTCGATGCCGAAGTCCCGCACCCACGTCTCGTAGATGCGCCGCATGCCCTCGACGACCTCGGGCCGCTCGGTCCACAGGTCGTCGTTGCCGATGAAGTCTCCGTACAGGGCGCTCTCGCCGGCGAAGGTGGAGTCGCCCCGGTTGTGGTACATGGTCGAGTCGTTCAGCCAGGCCGGGACCTTGGTGTCGTGCTCGCCGGTGCGGTTCCGCGGCGTGTAGGGGAAGCTGTCCTCGTCGACCTCGCCCATGCCGGTGCTGTCGTCGAAGGGACGGCCCTCGGTGTCGAGGTAGGGGTGGGCGCCCTTGGAGCGGTAGCCGTACTTCTGCTCCGCGTAGTCGACGGTGTCGGCGGTGTGGTTGGTGATGACGTCGAAGAAGACCTTCATGCCCTTGGCGTGGGCCTTGTCGACGAGCTCCGCGAGCTCGGCGTTGGTGCCGAAGTGCGGGTCGACCCGGGTGAAGTCCGTGATCGAGTAGCCGTGGTAGCTGGCCATCTCCGTGCCGCTCATGGTCTGCACCGGCTTGTTCTTGAAGACCGGCGCCATCCAGATCGCGGTGGTGCCCAGGCCCTTGATGTAGTCGAGCTTGTCGATCAGGCCCCTGAGGTCGCCGCCCTGGTAGAAGTGCTTGTCGGTCGGGTCGTGTCCGGTCCGGGAGCGGTCGCCGGTGAGACCGCCTTCGTCGTTGGCGGTGGAGCCGTTGGCGAAGCGGTCCGGCAGTGCCAGGTAGAACTGCTCACGCGAGGGGGCGGGCCGCGCCGGGGTGCGGGCGAGCGCGCGGTCCGACGGCGGCCTCGGGGACGCGGCGTCCGCGGGCGGGGTGGTGGGTGGCAGGGCCGACAGCACCGACAGGAACAGTGCGACGGTCGGTATGCGGGCGGTTCTTCGCCGGGACGGTAAACCGGTCATTGTGCCTTTCTCTCTCCTCACCGGTCGAACGGGTTGAGCCGCCTCGTGTGCGCGGCGCGACCGGGCGCACAAGGCGGGCCGCCCGGTTCGCCATCGCGGGGCGAACCGGGCGGTCCTTCGGTCGGCGAGACGCAGCGCCTTCCTGGTTCAGCCGCGCCAGGTGTCGCTCAGCAGCGTCCTGCCGCTGGACGGGACGGTGGCGGTGCGGTTGGCGCCGCTCTCCCAGGTGACCTTGCCGGAGGCGTCCTTGCGGAGGTACTTGTACTCGAAGGAGGTGCCGGCCGGGAGCGCGACATCGAGCTTCCAGACGGGGTAGGCCGCCGGGTCGAGCTTGAGCGCGTCGGCCGGGTTCCAGTCGCCCAGCTCGGGCTTGTTGCCGGTGACGTAGATGTTCTCGCCCCAGACGGTGGTGGCGTCGACGCTGAAGGAGGCGCCGATCGTGGTGCCGGGTTCCTCACCGGGGTCCCCGCCGCCCGGGTCGGTGCAGCTGGTCGCGCCGGTGTGCAGGGCGAGGGCCGTGTCGGCGCCGAGGGTGGCGGTGAACTGTCCGGAGCCGTTCACGGTGACGGGCTTGCCGCTCTGGACGTCGCAGTAGGTGCCCGCGGGCAGCGACGTCTGGAAGGTCCGGGTCAGCGAGCCGGACTCGTGGTTGATGGCGACGTAGGCCTTGCTGCCGCGTCCGAAGGCGATGGCGTTGTTGCCGTTGTCCCACCAGTCGGTCACTGCGGCGCTGCCCGCGGTGTTGCGGAACTTGACCATGCTCGCGATCTCGCGCCAGGCGTGCTGGCACTTCCACCCGTCGGTGTAGCAGGCGTCGACCTGGCCGTTGTTGGGTCCGCCCGCGTCGTTGCTGAACTCGTAGCCGGAGTGGACGTCCGGCGAGCCGTAGGGCCAGGCCAGCATGAAGACGTGGGCGAGTGTGTACTTGGCGCCGTCCTTGTAGGTCAGCGTCGCGTTGTGGCGCTCGGTGTCGTGGTTGGCCACGAAGGTGGCCGCCTTGCCGCTGGAGACGTAGCCCCAGGCCTCGCCGAAGTTCTTCAGGTGCGCGAGCTTCTCGCCGGAGAAGACGCGCTTCAGGTCTCTGCCGTAGGAGAACTCCTGGACGTCCCCGGTGCCGGTGTACTGGCCGGGCTGCACGGCCTCGCCGTACGCCCCGATGGTCTCCTGCTTCCAGTAGACGCCCGGGTCGCTGAGCCGGCCCTTGATGTTGGCGAGGTCGCCCGGCGGGATGTGCTTGGCGGCGTCGATGCGGAAGCCGTCCACGCCGAGGGACAGCAGGTCGTTCATGTATCCGGCGATGGTCTTGCGGACGTATTCCTCGCCGGTGTCGAGGTCGGGCAGGCCGGCCAGTTCGCAGTGGTGGACGTTCCAGCTGTCCCCGTAGTTGTCGATGTCCTTCATGCAGTCGTCCATGTCGGACTTCGAGTAAAGGCCGGGGTAGTCGTACTTGCTGTAGGACGAGCCCCCGGTTCCGGTGCCGGCGCTGTTGGCCATGTGGTTGATGACCGTGTCCGCGACGACCTTGACGCCGGCGGCGTGACAGGTGTCGATCATGTTCTTGAAGGCGTTGCGGTCGCCCAGCTTCGTGGAGATCTTGTAACTGACGGGCTGGTACGCGGTCCACCACTGCGGGCCCTGCACCCGCTCGTTCGGCGGTGACACCTGCACGTACCCGTATCCGGCCGGTCCGAGGTCGTCCGTGCAGGCCTTGGCGACCGAGTTGAAGTTCCACTCGAACATCACCGCGGTGACGTCCTTGTCGCCGGGCGGGTCCGCGTGCGCGGTTCCGGGCGCCGTGACGACCACAGCGGCTCCCGCCGCGAGGGCGAGTGCAGCGGCCACGGTCTTGTTGGCCATCGTTCCTCCTGATCCACCTGATGCGGATGAGAGGCCTTCACGCAGCAACGCGCCTTGCCCGACAGGCCTGTTGGGATGCTTGCTGAAACGGTCAGCAAGTTCTTGCGGTCGTGACCGTACGAGCCCGCCAACCGTCGGTCAACCCTCCCGGCAGCACTTGCCGTTCTCTCCACGAAAACTTCAACGTCACTGGCCCGGGCACCAATTGGTGCGATGCAAGGTCTTTCACAAGCGTTTCAGAGGTGTTACGTTCAATCAACGTCCGGTCCGGCGGCCCGGAGACCCGTCGCGTTCGGGTCCACGCGCCCGGTCCGCCGGACCGGATCTCCAGGCCGGGGCTCCGCAGCCTTCATGCCGCCTCGCCGCCCCGACCAGGGCCGGCTGCGGAGCCCCTCCCCCGGGCCTGCGCGTTCATCCGTTCCGCCGGGCCGTGGAAGCGCGCACGACCAGCTCCGGCTGGAAGACGAACTCGGTCCGCTGCACCGGGGTCCCGCCGACCTCCTCCAGCAGCGCGCCCACCGCGGCGGTCGCCATCGCCTGCACCGGCTGGCGCACCGTGGTGAGCGGGGGATCGGTGAAGGCGATCAGCGGCGAGTCGTCGAACCCGATCACCGAGACGTCGTGCGGGACCGACAGGCCACGCTCGCGAGCCGCGCGGATCACCCCCAGGGCCATCAGATCGCTGCCGCAGACGATGCCCGTGCATCCCCTGTCCAGCAGCGCCGCTCCGGCCGCGTGGCCTCCCTCCACCGTGAACAGGGTCCGCTCGATGCGGCGTTCGGCCTCTCCGGCCGGTGTCCCGCAGAAGGAGTGCACGGCCGCGGCGAAGCCCTCGGCCTTGCGCCGCGACGGCACGAAACGGGTGGGCCCGACGGCGAGCCCGACCCGCACATGGCCCAGATCGGCCAGGTGCCGCACCGCCATCCGCACGGCGGACCGGTCGTCGGACGACACGAAGGACGCCGTGATCCGCTCGTTGTATCCGTTCACCAGGACGAAGGGCAGCCTGCGCGACGCCAGTTTGTGGTACCTGACGGGGTCGGCCGTGGTGTCCGCGTGCAGCCCTGACAGGAAGACGATGCCCGTGACGCCCCGGTCCTCCAGCTGCTCCACCAGCTCGTCCTCGGTGGACCCGCCGGGCATCTGCGTACACAGCACGGGCGTGTATCCGTGCCCGGCCAGCACCTGCTCGATGACCTGGGCGAAAGCCGGGAAGATCGGGTTCGTCAGCTCCGGGATCACCAGCCCGACCAGGCCGGCGCTGCGCTGGCGCAGGCGTACGGGCCGCTCGTAGCCGAGCACGTCGAGCGCGGCCACCACCCGTCGCCGGGTGGCGGGGGCGACGCCGGGCTTGCCGTTGAGCACCCGGCTCGCCGTGGCCTCGCTGACCCCGGCCTGGGCCGCGATGTCGGTGAGCCGCGGGGTGCCGCTCTCGGCACCCCGCGTCAGGGGCAGGATCACACCGCCCACCAGACGGTGCTGTCCGCGGGAAGCTCGGCCGCGTCGCCCGCGGGCACCGGCTCGCAGCTGCTGAGCAGCGGCCGCCCCGGCACGGTCCACCGCACCGGCGCGCCGGTCAGGTTCACGGTGCAGATCAGGTCGCCGTCGCGGCGTCCGTCGCCCGGGCCCCGCGCGGTGCGACGGAAGGCGAGGACGCCTTCGGGGGCCTCCAGCCACTCGACGCCGTCTCCGGCACCGAGCGCGGGATGCTCCCGGCGCAGGGCCAGGGCGCTGCGGTAGAGCTCCAGCGTCGACCCGGGGTTACCCAACTGGGCCTCGACCGACAGCCGCCCCCAGCCGTCCGGCTGCGGCAGCCAGCTCGGTCCGCCCGCGACGGGCCCGAAGCCGTACGGCGCCTCGGTCCCCGACCACGGGATCGGCACCCGGCAGCCGTCACGCAGCCCGTCCTGCCCGTTGTCCCGGAAGAACGAGGGGTCCTGTCGCACCTCGTCCGGCAGCTCGGTCACCTCCGGCAGGCCGAGCTCCTCACCCTGGTAGAGGTAGGCGGACCCGGGCAGGGCCAGCATCAGCAGCGTCGCCGCGCGGGCCCGGCGCAGCCCCTGCTCGGGGCTGTCCACGGCGAGGCGCGTGGCGTGCCGGACCACGTCGTGGTTGGACAGCACCCAGGTGCTGGGCGCGCCCACCGGGCGCATGGCGTCCAGGCATTCGTCGATCGCCCGGCGCAGCGCCCCGGCGTCCCAGCCGGCGCCCAGATAGTGGAAGTTGAACGCCTGGTGCAGCTCGTCCGCCCGCAGGTAGTGCGCCGTACGTTCGGCACTGGGCGTCCACGCCTCGGCGACACCGATGCGCTCACCCGGGTACTCGTCGAGAATCCTGCGCCACGACCGGTAGATCTCGTGCACGCCGTCCTGGTCGAAGAAGGGCAGCGACTGGGTGCCCAGCAGCTGCAACTGTCCGGTACGGCCCATGTCGGGCAGTCCCGCGGCCTTGACCAGGCCGTGGGCGACGTCGATCCGGAAGCCGTCGACGCCCATGTCGAGCCAGTACCGCAGCACGGAGCGGAACTCGTCCCGGACGGCAGGGTTCTCCCAGTTGAAGTCGGGCTGCTCGGGAGCGAAGAGGTGGAGGTACCACTCCCCCGGCGTGCCGTCCGGGTTCTCGGTGCGCGTCCAGGCGGGGCCGCCGAAGATGGACTCCCAGTCGTTGGGGGGAGCCTCCCCCGCGGGTCCGCGTCCGGGGCGGAAGTGGAAGCGGTCGCGCAGCGGGGAGCCGGGGCCCTCGCGCAGAGCGCGCCGGAACCAGTCGTGCTGGTCGGAACAGTGGTTGGGGACCACGTCGACGATCACGCGCAGTCCCAGGGCGTGCGCGTCCCGGATCAGTTCGTCCGCGTCTAGCAGCGTGCCGAACATGGGGTCGACCGCCCGGTAGTCGGCGACGTCGTAACCGCCGTCGGCCTGGGGTGAGACGTAGAAGGGACTGAGCCAGACGGCGTCGACGCCGAGGTCCCTGAGGTACGGCAGCCGGGAGCGGATGCCCTGGAGGTCGCCCACCCCGTCGCCGTCGCTGTCGGCGAAGCTGCGGGGGTAGACCTGGTAGATCACGGCGTCCCGCCACCAGCCCGGGCGTTCGCCGGGGCCGGGGAGCCGGGTGTGGATGCCGGGTTCGGCAAGGTACTGGGTCATGGTTTCCTGCCTGCGATGGGGGGACGGTCAGGACTTGGTGGCGCCTGCGGTCAGGCCGGAGACGAGGTGCCGCGCGACGAGACCGAAGACGATCGCGGCGGGCACCGCGATGATCACGGCGGCGGCCGTCAGCGCACCCCAGTCGCTCGTGTACTGGTTGACGAACGTCTGGAGGCCTCCGGCGAGCGTGAGGTTCTCCTCACCGGTCATGAAGGCGGACGCGTAGGCCACCTCCGCCCACCCGGTGATGAAGGTGTAGAAGGCGGTGACGGCGAGCCCCGGCCTGGCCAGCGGCAGCACCAGCCGCCAGAACGTTCCGAACGGGTTGAGTCCGTCGACCCGGCCGGCTTCGTCGATCTCGACCGGGATGCCGTCGAAGTAGCCCTTCATCATCCAGGCGCAGAACGGCACGGCGACGGTGAGGTAGGTGACGACGAGGCCGATCGGCTGGTTGAGCAGCCCGAGGCCGGCGAGCAGGTTGTACAGCGGCACGATGAGCACCGCGACCGGGAACATCTGGGTGAGCAGGAGCAGCCACATCAGGGGGCGCATGCCGGGGAAGCGGAAGCGGCTCACCGCGTAGCCGGTGGTGGCGGAGATGAAGACGCCGATCAGCGTGGTCAGGCCGACGACGACCAGCGAGTTCTGCAGCCAGGCCAGGAAGTCGGTGTCGCGTACGACGTGGCTGTAGTTGCCGAGGGTGAAGTCCTTGACGAGGGAGGTGTCGAACGCGTCGGTCTTCGGCTTGAAGGAGGTGACCAGCAGCCACAGCGGGGGGAAGACCGCGACGACGGAGGCGGCCAGCAGTGTCAGGTGCAGTCCGAGCGAGGCCAGCGGGCCGCGGTCGCCGCGCTTGCGCACGGGGGCCGGCGGCCGGGTGCCGGCGGGGGTCTGCGTGGTCGTGTCGGTCACCAGGTGTCTCCCTGCTTGCGCAGTGCGCGGCGGTAGGCCGCCGTGACGAGTGCCAGGAGGAGCAGGATCAGCACGCCCCAGGCGGCGGACGTGGAGTAGTCGCGCGGGCTGATGACGAAGGACAGGCGGTAGGCGTACGTCACCAGGATCTCGGTGGCGTCGCCCGGGCCGCCCCGGGTGAGCAGGAAGATCACCGGGAACATGTTGAAGGTCCAGATGGTGCTGAGCAGGATGACCGTGCTGGAGACGGACCGCAGCCCCGGCAGGGTGATGTGGCGGAAGCGCTGCCAGGGACTCGCCCCGTCCATCTCCGCCGCCTCGTAGAGCTCCCCGGGGATGGACTGCAGGCCGCCGAGGAGGGCGATCAGCATGAACGGCAGGCCCACCCAGACGTTCACCGCGATGACGGAGATCTTCGCCCAGGTCGGGTCGTTCAGCCAGGAGATCCGGTCGAAACCGGCGCCGGTGAGCAGTTCGTTGAACAGGCCGCTGCGTTCGTTGAACAGCAGGCGCCAGGTGAACACGGAGACGAACGCGGGCACCGCCCAGGGCAGGATCAGTGCCGTGCGGTACAGGGTGCGGCCCTTGAAGGTGCGGTTGAGCATGACGGCCAGTGCCAGGCCGAGGGCGAAGGAGAGCGCCACACAGCTGACCGTCCACAGCACGGTCCAGCCGAGCCGGTCCCAGAAGACGCCGTCGCCGAGGATCGCACGGTAGTTGGCGAGACCGACGTGTTCGTAGGTCGCGGGGATGTGGTTGACGCCGATGGTGCGTTCGACATTGGCCTCGTCGGCGTCGGTGAAGGACAGCCAGACGCCGCGCGCGAGGGGGTATCCGATGATCACGCCGATCACGATCACCACGGGGGCGACCATGCTCCAGGCGTACCAGTGGGTGGCCAGGGCTTTGCGCAGCCGCCCGGGGGGCTTGGGGGTCTTGTGGTCAGTGCGGTGGCCCCGGCCGCGGGCACCCGGCGTGCCCGCGGCCTTCGTCACCGACTGGCTGGTCTCGACAGCCATTGGTCGGTCAGCCTCCCCGTGGCCTACTTGTAGTCCTTGAGCAGCTTGCGATAGGCGTCGCCGGTGTCCGCGGCCGCCTTGTCCGGGCTGGTCTCACCGGCCAGCACCTTGGCCATCTGCAGCCGGATCGGCTCGAAGAGGGCGTTGCCCTCGGCGATCCACGGCCGTTCCACGGCCTTGTCGACCGCCGGCTTGAAGAACTTCACCATCTCGTTGTCCGCGACGGCCGGCACCTCGTAGACGGACTTGCGGGTGGGCAGCAGGCTCAGCTTCTCGGTGGTCTGCCGCTGCACCTCGGCCGAACTCATGTACTTCACGAAGGCGTAGGAGGCGTCGAGGTTCTTCGAACCCGCGTACACCGAGAGGTTCCAGCCGCCCTGGGGGGATCCCTGCCCGGCGCTGCCGGCCGGGACGGGGGCGACGCCGAGGTTGCCGGCGTCCTTGAACCGCGCCCCCGCCTTGACGTCCTCGATGGCCCACGGGCCGTTGAGCATCATGGCGACCTTGCCCGACTTGAAGGCGTTCTGCATGTTGTTCCAGCCGTCGGACGCGTCCGTGATGGCCGCCTTGCTGTCCACGAGGTCCTTGATGACCCGGTACGCCTCCACGCCGGGCTTGTCGTCGACCGTGACGGTCTTGCTCTTCTCGTCGACCAAGTCGCCGCCCTCGCCGTAGAGGTAGGGCAGGAACCAGTACGGGTCGTCGCCTCGCAGGTAGAGGCCCGTCGCGCCGGTCTTCTCGGTGATCTCGGCGGCGGCCGTCTTCAGCTCGGTGACGGAACCGGGCACCTCGGCACCGGCCTTCTTCAGCAACTCCTTGTTGTAGAAGAGCGCCAAGGTGTCGATCACCTGCGGGACCGCGTAGGTCTTCCCCTGGTACTTGGTGCTGGCCGCGGCCTGCGGGAGGTAGTCGGACTCGTCGTCGAGGGCGGTCGTGCCGTCGAGCGGGGCGAGGTAGCCGATGCTGGCGAAGTCCGCGACCCAGGCCACCTCCGTACGCATCACGTCCGGAGCACCGGAGTTGCCGCCCGCCGCGTTCTTGAACTTGGCGTTCGCCTCCCCGAACGGGACGTTGACGTACTTGACGTCGACCTTCGGGTGCTCCTTCTCGAAGCCTTCCGCGAGGGCCTGGTAGGTCGCCTTCTCCGCCTCGTTCGAGGTGTCCCAGAAGGTGACGGTTCCCGAAAGCTCCTTGCCGGCTCCGCCGGCACCGGTCTGGCCGTCGTCGTCCCCGCCACATGCCGAAGCCGTCATGGCCAGCGCCGCGACCAGCGCGGTGGCCGCAATGCCACGCCGCATTGTGAACTCCCATGAGTGATCCCGGAATTGGGCGGAGGCATGAACGCCTCACGCCAACCGCGTCCGCGCGGCGCCGGGGTTGCCAGGAACGTAACAGGGTCGAAAAGACGGCGAAAGACATTGCGGCAAATTGCTGCAAGCTTTTTCAGCCATTGTCGCGGTGGGCACAGCGCTCACGGCCGGCGGGTAAAGTGCGGTGCCATGACCATGCGGCTCGCCGAGATCGCAGCCCGGGCGGGCGTCAGCAAGGCCACGGTCAGCCGCGTGCTCAACGGTGCGCGTGGCGTGGCCACCGACACCCGCGATTCCGTGCTCGCCGCACTCGACGCGCTGGGCTACGAGTTCCCGCCGCGGCAGCGCCGCGCCGAGCTGGTCGGCCTGATCACACCGGAGCTGGACAACCCCTTCTTCCCCGCGCTGGCCGAGGTCATGGGGCAGGCGCTGACGCGTCAGGGGTACACCCCCGTGCTGGCCACGCAGACACCGGGAGGGTCGACCGAGGACGAACTCACGGAGATGCTCGTGAGCCGCGGGGTGTCCGGCATCGTCTTCGTCTCCGGACTGCACGCCGACACCACCGCCGACACCGGCCGGTACGCCCGGCTGCACGAACAGCACGTGCCCTTCGTGCTCGTCAACGGGTTCTCCCCCGCGATCGAGGCGCCGTTCGTCTCGCCTGACGACCGGGCCGCGATGCGCCTGGCCGTGGCGCACCTGGCCGAGCTGGGACACGAACGCATCGGGCTCGCGCTCGGACCGGAACGCTTCGTGCCGGTGCAGCGCAAGCTCGAGGGATTCCGCATGGGCATGCGGGAGCACCTGGGGCTGCCGGCGGAGGAGTCCCAGGAGCTGGTCGAGCACTCGCTGTTCTCCCTGGAGGGAGGGCAGGCCGCGGCGTCCGCGCTGATCGGCAAAGGCTGTACGGCCGTCATGTGCGCCAGCGACATGATGGCCCTCGGCGCCGTCCGGGCGGCGCGCCAGAGGGGTCTGACGGTTCCCGGTGACATCTCGGTCGTCGGCTTCGACGACTCGCCGCTCATCGCCTTCACCGACCCTCCTCTGACGACCATCAGACAGCCCGTCAAGGCGATGGGGCAGGTCGCCGTGAACGCGCTGCTGGAGGAGATGGGCGGAACGCCGCCGCCGCGCACCGAGTTCGTCTTCATGCCGGAACTGGTGGTCCGGGGGTCCACCGCCGCCGGCCCGCGGGGCGGGCAGCGCCCGGCGGACGGACGCTGACCGGCCGGCCGGCCTCCGGAGCCGGCTTGCCGCCGGGCGCCGGTGGGCCGGCCGGTGCCCGGCGGTCCCCGTCCCGCCCGCCGTCACGCGGAGGCGAGCAGCGGACGCCACCAGTCCGCGTGGCGCTCGTACCACTTCGCGGTGTCGGCCAGGGCGGCCGCGAAGTCCGTGCGCGGCCGGTAACCGAGTTCGGCGGTGATCTTGCTGTGGTCGACCGCGTAACGCCGGTCGTGCCCCTTGCGGTTCTCGACGTGCACGATCCGCTCCGGGCCCGCGCCGCACAGTGCGAGCAGCCGGTGCGTGAGCTCCAGGTTGGGCAGCGAAGTGCCGCCCCCGATGTTGTAGATCTCGCCCGGCCGGCCCGACACGCGGACGAGTTCGACGGCCCGGACGTGGTCGTCGACGTGCAGCCAGTCACGCACGTGCCGCCCGTCGCCGTAGAGCGGAACGGTGCCACCGGACAGAAGCCGGGCCAGGAAGCGCGGGATGAGCTTCTCCGGATGCTGGTGGGGGCCGAAGTTGTTGGAGCAGCGGGTCACCCGGACGTCCAGGCCGTGCGTGCGATGGTGGGCCAGGGCGATGAGATCCGAGGCCGCCTTGGACGCCGAGTACGGCGAGGTCGGGCGCAGGGGGTCGCTCTCCTTGGCGGCCCCGTGCGGGAGGGAGCCGTACACCTCGTCGGTGGAGACGTGCACGAAGGTGCGCAAGCCGTGGCGGAGAGCGGCGTCGAGCAGGACCTGGGTGCCCAGCACGTTGGTGCGGGTGAAGGCACCGCCGTCGGCGATGGAGCGGTCGACGTGCGACTCGGCCGCGAAGTGCACGATTTGTTCGTGGTGTTGGGCCAGCGCGTTCACCAGCGGCACGTCGCACACGTCGCCCTGGACGAAGGTGAGGCCAGGGTGGCCGCGCACCGCGTCGAGGCGGGCGAGGCTGCCGGCGTAGGTGAGCTTGTCGAGGACGGTCACCGCGACACCGCCGGACGCCTGGGGCGACAGGAGGTGGCGGACGTAGGCGGAGCCGATGAAGCCCGCTCCGCCGGTGACGAGGATCTTCGTTGTCATGGGGTGAGATACACCTTGCTGTGGTCGCCGATCACCAGCCGGTGAGCCTGCGGAAGACGGGGGGCCGGGCCCACGACGGCGCCGCGGCCGATGAGGGAGGCCTCGATGCGGGACGCCCCCTCCACCTGGGCGCCGCGCAGCAGGACGGAGTACTCGATGGCGCTGTCCTCGACCCGGCAGTCCTCCCCGATGGAGGTGTAGGGGCCGACGCTGGAGTTGCTGACGACGGCACCCGCGCCGATCACCACCGGGCCCACGACGCGTGATCCCCGCACGATCGCGCCTTCGGCCACCCGGACCCGGCCGACCAGCGTGCTGTGCGCGTCGACCTTGCCCTCGATCCGGCCCTCCAGCCCGTCCAGGACCTGGCGGTTGACCTCCAGCATGTCCTCCGCGCTGCCGGTGTCCCGCCAGGGCCGGGTGGTCGTCTCGGCGCGTACCCGCAGGCCCTGGTCGATCATCCACTGCACGGCATGGGTGATCTCCAGCTCGCCGCGCGCGGAGGGGGTGATGGCCCGTACCGCCTCGTGCACGGCGGGACTGAAGGCGTACACGCCGATGAGCGCGAGGGAGCTGCGGGGGATGTCGGGCTTCTCCTCCAGGCGCAGCACGTTCCCTTCCGCGTCGACCTCGGCGACGCCGAAGGCGGACGGGTCCGCGACCGGGGTGAGCAGCAGCCGGGCCGCCGCGGGGTCGGCGGCGGAGTGACGGGCGAAGTCGGCGACGCCCTGCGGGAGGTAGTTGTCCCCCAGGTACAGCAGGAAGTCGTCGTCGCCCAGGAAGTCGCGGGCGATGCGCACCGCGTGGGCGAGACCGAGCGGGAAGGGCTGTTTGAGGTAGGTGATGCGTAATCCGAACGCGGCACCGTCTCCGGTCAGTTCGCGGATCTCCCGGCCGTGCGCGCCCACGACGACGCCGACCTCCCGGATGCCCGCCGCGGCCAGGGACTCCAGCGCGTAGAACAGCACGGGCTTGTTGGCGATGGGCAGCAGCTGCTTGGCGCCGGTGTGGGTGAACGGCCTCAGTCTGCTGCCGGTACCACCTGCCAGGACCAGGGCCTTCACCTCGGCCTCCGCGGGGGCGGGTCGGTCTGGGGGCGTGTTCTCACAGGTCCCTCCTCGAACGTGAGGCGTGGTGGCGCCGTAAGCACGTCGACTCAACCAGAGTGCCGCGGCCGCTCGCAACAACTTTCTGAAACGATCCGCAAAGTCTTGCAGTCACGTGTGTTCAAGTGTTTGACTCGGCGCCGAACCGCCAACCGTGGTGCGCCACAACGCAGTTCGCCGGCGAAACGCGTACAGCCGGTCCGACGAGCAGGGGCAGCGATGACAGGCTTACGGCAGACACAGCACCTGGCACGGGAAGCCCGGCACCTGGCTCCGGGCGCCTCCGAGGAAGCCGTCCACGGACGCCGGGTGTTCGCCGAGGGACGCGGTCCCGTGCTGACCGACCTCGACGGCAACCAGTACCTCGACTTCGCGGCCGGCACCCTCACCCAGTCACTGGGGCACGGGCACCCGGAGGTCGTCGAGGCGCTCACCGCTCAGGCCCGCCGCCTGTGGAACGTCCACGACAGCGCCACCCCGGACCGTGCCGGACTGCTGGAACTGCTCGCCAGGCTGCTGCCCGAGCAGCTCGACACCTACGCGTTCTTCTCCACCGGCGCGGAGGTCGTCGAGGCCGCCCTGCGGGTCGTCCAGGCGACCGCGCCGCCGGGCCGCAACCGGATCGGCGCCCTGCGCCACGGCTTTCACGGCAAGACGATGGGCGCCCGGATGCTCGTGCACTGGGACATCGGCCACCAGGCATTCAGCGGCAACAGCGTGCTGGGCTACAGCCCCTACTGCTACCGCTGCCCCCTGGGCCTGGAGTACCCGTCGTGCGACGTGCGCTGCGCGTCACTGGTGCGCCGACACATCGCCGAGAAGCCCAACGTCTCCGCCCTGGTCTTCGAACCCGTCCTCGGCGCGGCGGGCGTCATCGTCCCTCCCCCCGGCTACTGGGAGCGCGTCGCGGACGCCTGCCGGGACAGCGGCGTGCTGCTCGTCGCGGACGAGGTCCTCACCGGCGGCGGACGCACGGGCGCCTTCCTCGCCAGTGAACTGTTCGGCGTCGAGCCGGATCTGGCGATGCTGGCCAAGGGCACCGCGAGCGGTTTCCCCTTCGCCGTGCTCGCCGGCCGCGGCGAGCTGCTGCGCAGGCCGCAGGCTGCCACCTCGGGGGCGTACGCCTCGACGTACGCGAGCAATCCGCTGGGGATCGCCGCCGCCCGCGCCACCCTCGAAGTCGTCGAGCGCGACCGGCTGATCGACCGCGTACGCGTCCTCGGCGAGATCACGGAGGACCGTCTGCGCGCCCTTGAGTCCCGCTTCGCCCGGCTGGGCCAGGTGCGCGGTCTCGGTCTGCTGTGGGGCCTGGAGTTCGTCACCGACCCCGCGAGCCGCGCACCCGCGCCCGAGACGGCCCGGGCCGTCTACACCGCGGCCCTCGATCTGGGACTGCGCGTCTCGCTCGGGGGCCACATCCTGCGCCTGGCACCGCCGTTCACCCTCGACGAGGCCCTGCTCGACGAAGGCCTGCGCCTGCTGGAGAAGGCCGTCGAGCGGGTGATCGCGTGATCGTGGCCGAGAACCTCGTCAAGGAGTTCCGGCTGGCCGAACGCAAACCCGGCCTGCTCGGCAGCCTCTCCACCCTCCTCACCCGCCGGTACCGCGTCGTGCGCGCCGTCGACGACGTCTCCTTCGAGATACCGGCCGGCACCAAGACCGCCTACATCGGCGCCAACGGAGCCGGCAAGTCGACCACGATCAAGATGCTGACCGGGATCATGACCCCCACCTCCGGCCGCTGCACGGTCGCCGGGCTGGAGCCGTACCGGCACCGGCAGCGCAACGCCCGCACCATCGGCGTCGTCTTCGGCCAGCGCAGCCAGCTCTGGTGGGACCTGTCGGTACCCGACTCGTTCCGCATCCTGCGCCGCGTCTACGACATCCCCGAACCGGTCTACCGGCGCAACCTCGCCCTGTTCCGGGAACTCCTCGACATCGACGCGCTGGGGTCCACACCGGTACGGCAGCTGAGTCTCGGACAGCGCATGCGGGCCGAGATCGCGGCGAGCCTGCTGCACGACCCCGCCGTGCTGTTCTGGGACGAGCCCACGATCGGCCTCGACATGGTGCTGAAGGACGCGGTGCGCCATCTGGTCAACCGCGCCCACCGGGAACTGGGCACCACCGTAGTGCTCACCAGCCACGACATCGCCGACATCGCCGCGATCTGCGACAGCGCCCTGGTCGTCGACCACGGGCGGGTCGTCCACCAGGGGACCCTGCAGGACCTGCTGCGCACGGCCGACCACCGCTCGGTCGTCTTCGACCACCGCGACGGCACCGCGACCGCGACCGTGCTGAGCCGCGTCGAAGCCGGACTGCCGGGCGTGCGCGCCACACCGGACGACGGCGGCCGCGTCCGCGTCGACTACCCGACCGGCCGCTACACCTCCCGGCAGGTCCTCACCTTCCTCCTGGACCGTTTCGACCTCGCCGACTGGTACGCCCCCGAACCCGGTCTGGAGGACGTGCTCCGCGAGATCTACGGCCGCTCACGCGTCCCCGGCCACGCACGCGACGGGGCCGCATGACCGCCCGCCTGCGTCGCTACGCACCGTTCGCCACCAGCGGCCTGCAGTCCCTGCTGCAGTACCGCTCGATGTTCGCGATGACCGCGATGACGGCGGCCGCCGGCGCGGCGGTGACCGTCTTCCTGTGGCGTGCCGTGTACGAGGGCACGCCCGGCCGCGGACCCGGCGGCTTCACCGTCGAGGACATCACCACCTACCTGCTGGTGGCCCAGATCCTGCAAGTACTGCACACCAACCGGGTGGACGACGAGGTCGCGGCCGAGGTGTACCGGGGTGACGTCGCGGTCATGCTCGTGCGCCCCGTGAGCTACCCGGTGATGCGGTTCTTCGCCTGCCTGCCGGTGGTGGGGGCCAACGCAGTCCTGGTCGGCCTGCCGGTCCTCGCCCTGTTCGCCCTGCTCGTCCCGCTCAGCGTGCCCCGGCCGGCGGATCTGCTGCTCTTCGCCGTCTCCACCGCCCTGTCGGTGCTCCTGGCGTTCTGCGTGAACCTGCTGACCGGCATGACCGGCTTCCTCACCACCAACACCTGGGGCGTGCGGATGGTCAAGCAGAGCGTCGTCGCCTTCTTCGCCGGACAGCTCGTGCCCATCGCGCTGATGCCGGGCCCGCTGGCCGCGCTCGCGAAGGCCCTGCCCTTCCGCGGGATGGTCGACGGTCCGCTGACCCTGCTGCTCGGCCGCTACGACGGCTGGCCGGACGCCGCCGGGCTGCTCGCCCAGCAACTGGCCTGGGCGGCCGGGCTGTCACTGCTGTGCGCCGCGCTCTGGCGCGCCGCCCTCGGACGTCTGGAGGTGCTGGGCGGATGACGCGCACGGTGACGCGATACCTGCGGCTGTCCTGGTTCCTGGGCGGGGTGGGCCTGCACCGGCTGGCGGCCTACCGCACGGACTTCCTGCTCGGCGCGGGCGCCTTCCTGGTGCGGGTCGGCATCCAGACGGCGGTCGTCGGTCTCGTCTTCCGCCAGGTCCCCGCCGTGGGCGGCTGGTCGTACCACGAGGTGCTGTTCCTGCTGGGCTTCTCCCTGCTGCCGCGCGGACTCGACCACCTCTTCACCGACCAGTTGTGGGAACTGGGCCGCAAACTGGTGCAGCGCGGCGAGTTCTACCGCTACCTCGTCAGGCCGGTCGACCCGCTGTTCTCCCTGCTGTCGGAGCGCTTCTTCCACCCCGACGGTCTCGGTGAACTCGTCGTGGGCGCCGTACTGGTGGGCTACGCGGGAAGCGAGCTCGGCCTGTCGCTCACCGCCGCGCAGTGGGCACTGGCACCGCTGCTCGTGCTGTGCGGGGCGCTGCTGCACACCTCGGTGAAGCTGCTCTTCGCGTCCCTGTCCTTCTGGACGGTCACGAGCATGCCCGCGATGTACGCGGCGAACCAGGTGTCGGAGTTCTCCTCCTACCCCCTGGACATCCACCACCCCTCACTGAGGACCCTCCTCACCTGGGTCCTGCCGTTCGCCTTCACCGCCTACGTGCCGAGCGTCTACCTGCTGACCGGCGCGAGGGGCCTGCTCGGCTGGCTGCCCCTGGTCACCGCCGGCGCCCTGGCACTCGCCCTGACCGTGTGGCGCCGCGGCGTCAACCGATACGAGATGACCGGAAGTTGAGTCGGGCATGATACGAAACGACGATCTCGGCCCCTTGCTGCGCGCAGCCCCGTGGATGCCCGAGGACGGCCGGCGGGCCGAGCGCTTCGAGTGCGTCGACCACGCGGACCTCGGCGCCTCCGTCTGCTTGTCGGTCGTGATGGCCGTCGGCGGACCAGCGTCCGGACGGCGCTATTTCATCCCCGTCCGGACCGGACCCGAGGGCAGCGGCCCCCAAGAGGCGCATGGCAGCGCCGAGTTCGAGTCCATCGCGCTGAGCGCGGTCCGCGCCGGACGCCAAGTGCCCACTGCCCGCGGCGGCCTGGTGTGCTTCCGCGGTGCGGGACTCACGGCCCGCTCGGTGCGCCCGCTGCCGTTCGAGCGGGGCTGGTCCTCCAACGTCCTGTCCCTGGTGGAGAGCGACGGCACGGCTTACGTCCACAAGACCTACCGGCGGCTGGACGACACCGTCCGCGAACCCGAACTCCTGCGGCTGATGAACGGGACCGGCCGCACCCCCGCCTGGGCCGGCGACTACACCTATGCCGACCCCGCCGACGGCACCCACCACCCGTTGGGCGTGTTCTACCGGTACGAGCCCGGCGACGGCATCGACCTGCCGCTGAGGCTGAGCATGCGGTCGATGTGGCCGAAGGTGACCGGCAGGCAGGCCCCCGACGACCTCGAAGACGTCGTGCGGACGCATCTGCGCCCGCTGGCGGGCAACCTGCGCGACGCCGGGCGCTTCCTGACCGGGTTCCACCGCGACCTGGCCGACCGGCTCGGCGGAGGTCCCCTGCCGCCGTACCCGGTGCGGGAGGTGCTGTCCCGGGTCACCGCCCGGACGGCCGAGCTGGCCTCGGCGGACATCGCCCTGCCCACGGCCCCGCGCGCCGCCGCCTTCGCGGCCCTGCAGCAGGAGACCGCCGCGCTGCACAGCGCCTTCGACGCCGCCCCGGCCGGCTTCTCCTCCGGGCCGTGCCACGGCGACCTGCACCTGTCCCATCTGCTGTGCCGGGCGGGGGACGACGGCGGCTGGTCGATGAGCGTGATCGACATGTCCACCCCCGCCCTGGGCCCCGGCGAAGCGGGATGGGCAGCGCAGTCGCCGGTGCAGGACCTCGTCGCCGTCCGGCGCGCACTGGAGTACTTCACCGCCGACGAGGCCGCCTTCGAAGCCGCGCGGCGCCTCGGTGTCGACTCCTCCGAGACGATGCGGGGCGCGCTGGACGGCGCCGCCGACTGGCCGCCCGGGCCGCGCGCCGTGCTGCGCCAGGTCTTCCACGCCGCGGACGTCTGGCGGGCTCACGTCCTGCGGCTGCTCCTCGGACGCATTGCGGACGACCCGCTGCGCCGGCTGCTGTACCTGGGCCGGCTGCTGCACGAACTCGCCTACAACGTCGACCACGCCCGTCCCTACCACGCCGCGATCGACCTGCGCCACGCCCTCGCGCTCGGCGCCCGCACCCCGGCTCCGACCATTCCAGCAAGGACGTGAACGTGACCGAGCCCCGTATGCACATCATCGAGACCTACTTCGAATGCTGCGGCTTCGACCACACCTTCCTGCAGGGCGGCACCTCGGTGTACCTGTGGAACCTGTCCCGGGCCTTCGCGGCCCGCGGCCACCGGGTCTCCCTCGTCACCCCCGCGCACGGCAGGCTCGACGACCTGCGCGGCAGGTACGACGTGGAGGACCTCGGCTACACGGACGACTACCTCCTGCCGCTGGTCCTGGACCCGCAGGTGTGGCACGGCTTCCCCGCCGAGGTCCACCTGCCCGTGCGCACCACCGCGCACCGCATCCGCCTCGACGGCGTGGACCTGTACTTCCTCTCCAACGACCACCTCGACCAGCTCCCGGACACCTTCTACCCGCCGTACTCCGCCAAGGGCCGGGACCTGGTCTTCTTCAAGCCGCTGGTCTTCCAGGTGGACAGCGTGCGCTTCCTGCGCCGCTGGTTCGGCGAGGAGCGGGCGATCGTCCACGCCCACGAGCCCTTCTACCACTACCTGCTGCCGGCCGCGCTCCGCGACGACCCGCGCAAGTTCGTCGTCAGCACGGTGCAGAGCAACATGCCGATCACCAAGAAGGTCTACGCGCCCGAGGTCCGCCGGCTCCTGGAACTCCTGGGCGCCGAGACCGCCCTCCCGCAGGACCCTGCGCCGACGGGCCCGGACCTCGAAGCGGTCCGCCAGTACCAGCAGCTGACGCACCTGCACTACGAGTACCCGCCGGACCACGTCGCCCTCTACCGGCTGGTCCTCGACAGCGCCGATCTGATCGACTTCCTCTCGCCCGGCCAGCTCGACTTCTACGCGTCCTTCCGGGACACCCCCTTCGAAGCCCTCTTCGCACACCTGCCCCTGGCGCAGGCCGTGAAGGACAACGCGCACAAGATGTTCGTCGGAGGCTGCGCGATCTCCGACCGGTGGCTCGCCTGGGACCCGCGCGAGGTGGACCGGCCGGCGGTGCTCGAAGGCCTGGGCCTGGACCCCGCGCTGCCCACCTTCTTCCACAACGCGCGCTACGCCCTGCACCACAAGGGCCAGCTGGAACTGATGCGCGCCGTCGACCGGGTGCTGAGCGAGGGCCTCGCCGCGAACTTCGTCGTGCGCTGCATCTCCGGCGCCCCGCTCGACGACCCCTACTTCCGCGAGGTCGCCGAGCGTCATCAGGGCCGGCTGCACCTGGAGTCGGAGCGGGTGGACGAGCGGCGGGTGTTCGAGTACGCGTCGGCCGCCGACTTCTGCCTCTTCCCGTCCAAGTTCGAGATGGACACCTTCCTCATCGCCCAGGGCGAGGCGATGGTCTGCGGGGCGGTGCCCATCGCGACGGCGCAGGAGGGCATGGCGCACTTCGGGCACGCCCGGCCCGAGCCGGGGACCACCGGCCTCGCCGTCAACCGCTCCTTCGCCGAGGACGACCCACTGCTCACCGCCGCGCTCGTCGCACGCATCCGTCAGGCGGCGACGCTGTGGTCGGAGGATCCGGCCCGCTACCGGGAGCTGTCGGAGCGCGCGGCGGCGGTCGCCCGGCGGTTCACCTGGGAGCACTGCGCGGACCTGCACCTCACCGCGTTCCACCGCCTGTGGCGTGGCGAGCCGGCCGCGCTGCCGGCCGAACGCGCCCTGCGGCACGGCTGGTTCGACCTGCTGAAGGACGAGGAGATCACCGAGGAGGCGGCGCTCGCCCACGGCGACCTGGCGGCGTACGCGCGCCGTGCCCCCGTCGACACCCCGGCCGCCCGCAGGTTCTTCCGCGCGGCGTGGGAACGGGCCGACTTCTCGGCCTGCGAGCGGATCGTGGACCGCTTCCCCGCCGCCGTGACCGCCGAGGAGGTGAGGAGCCTGCGCGAGCGGTGCTCGGTCACCGGCGACGGCACGCTCGTGTACCGCCTGCCGCACGCCGAGCGGGTGGAGCTGGTGACCCCGGCCCCGCGGGGCACGGCGGCCCGGGCGCTGCCCGAGGTGCGGGAGCTGCGCCGCACCGGGGCCGGCGTGTTCGAGGGGCCACCGCCGGCACCGGGGGCACGGCTGCTGCTGACGCTGTCCTCCGGCCGGGTCACCTGGGACGAGGCCCGTCATGGCTGAACGGGGCGGAGTGCGCGCGGTCCTGCTGGCGGGCGGCGAGGGCCGGCGCATGGGACCGCTGGGCGCGGGACGCCTGAAACCCCTCGTCCCGTACGGCGGTTCCTGCCGCCTGATCGACTTCAGCCTCGCCAACGCGCGCGCCTCCGGACTGGGGGAGGTGCTGCTGCTGTCCCAGTACGAGGAACGCCGGCTGATGGACGACCTGCACCGGGTGTGGAACCGGGACACCGGCTTCCGGGTCCACTTCGGGCCGTACGACGACGCCTACCGGTCCGCGGGCGACGCGCTCCCCCGCGAGCTGCCCGAACGCACCTGGCCGGCCGAGCGCGGCACCGCGGACGCCCTGATCCGCAAAGCCGGGCACGTCTTCGGCGGCGGGCGCGAACAGGTCCTGGTCCTGCACGCCGACCACGTCTACCGCTTCGACTACGGGCCGCTGATCGCGGAGCACCGGGCCTCCGGTGCCGCCCTGACGATCGCCTACCAGCGGATCGAGCGGCGCTGGGTCCACCTGTTCGGGATGGTCCGTTTCGACCGTGCCGGCCGGCTCACCGAGTTCGTGGAGAAGCCCGCCGAACCGACCAGCGACCTGGTCTTCGCCGCGTTCTGCGTCTTCGACGCCGCGGTGCTGCACCGCTACCTGGAGAAGCTGGACGGCACCGGGTGGCAGCACGACATCAGCCGGGACGTCATCCCCGCGATGCTCGCGGGCGGCGAGGACATCCGCGGCCACGAGGTGGCGGGCCACTGGGAGGACATCGGGACCGTCGAGCGCTACCACCGGGCACACCTGATGCTCGCCGCCGACGGGCCGCGGGCCGGCCTCCCGGTCGAGCGGATGCCCAGGACCGTACGGCCCGGGGTGGACCGCGGCTGGGTGGCCGACTCCCCGGGCGTGGTCGCCTCGTTGGTTCCGGCGGATCTCGTCAACGAAGGCCGGGTGGAGCACAGCGTGCTCTTCCCCGGCGTCACCGTCGGGGCGGGTGCCCGGGTCCGGCGCAGCGTGCTGCTGCCCGGCGCCACGGTCCGCCCCGGTCAGGACATCGACTCGGCGGTGGTCCTGGAGAACGGACACGTGCAGCGGGTCGAGGACACCGCGGCCGTCACGGAAGGAACCCGTACATGAGCCTGTCCCCCTACGACGTCCTGGTGGTCGGCGGAGCCGGTGTCGACACCGTCGTCCGCGTCGAGGACCTGCGGATCCCGCCCGGCGACTCGCTGCACGTGCCCCCCGTGTACGACTACGTCGCGCACACCGGCAACGGCGTCGCGCTCGGCTTGCACGCCCTGGGCCTCGCCACGAAGTTCATCGACTTCCTCGGCGACGACCCCCAGGGCCAGGCGGTGCTCGCCGCCTACGCCGAGCGCGGCCTCGACTTCAGCCACGTGGTGTCCCCGAACGGCACCCCGCGCGGCGTCAACCTGGTCGACGCGCGGGGCCGCCGCTTCTCCTTCTACGACTCCCGGCACCCGGCGGACCTCCGGCTGCCCCGCGCCTTCTACCTGCCGCACCTGGAGCGGACGCGCCACGTCCACCTGTCCATCGTCGGACACAACCGGGACCTGTACGAGGACGTCCACCGGCTCGGGGTGACCAGTTCCACCGACCTGCACGACTGGGACGGCGTCAACCCCCACCACCTCACCTACGCCCTGGCCTCCGACTACGTCTTCATGAGCGCCGCGGCCGTCCACGACCGGCTCGACGAGGTCCTGCACGGCATCGTCGGCAAGGGCCGGGCCCGCTTCGTCGTGGCCACCGACGGGGCGGACGGCTGCCACCTGCTGGTGCGGGGCGACGCGAAGGTGCGCCACTTCCCGGCCGTGCGGCCGGAGCGGCCGGTCGTCGACAGCAACGGCGCCGGCGACGCCTTCGTCACCGCCTTCCTCCACGCCCTCTTCGAGGGACGGCCGCTGGAGGAGTGCGTCCTGGCCGGATCGGTGTCCGGGGCCTTCGCCTGCGGTGCCGCCGGCACCCACACCGAGTTCATCGACCTGCCCGGCCTGCGCGCTGCCTGCGCGCGCGCCGGCACGGCGGAGTGAGGGAGAGCCCCGGGTGCACATCATCACCTTCTCCTTCGAGTGCGGCGGCTTCGACAACCGCTTGATGCGCGGCGGGCTGTCCCCGCTCGTGTGGAACCTCTCCCGCGAGTACGCCGCACGCGGCCACCGCGTCTCGCTGGTCACCCCCGCGCACGGCCACCTTGAGGCGCTGCGGGAGCGGTTCGACGTACGGGAACTCGACTACCGCGACGAGCACACGGTGCCGCTGGTGCTCGACCCCAAGGTGTGGCCGGACCAGCCGCCCGAGACCGGCCTGTCCCTCGACACCCGCGCCCACCTGCTGCGTCTGGACGGCGTGGACGTGTACCTGCTGTCCGACGCCTTCCTGGACCTGCTGCCGGACCGGCTCTACCCGCCCCCGGCGTTCGAGGGCCGGGACCTGGCGTACGCCAAGCCGCTGGTCTTCCAGGTCGGCGGTCTGCGGTTCATCCGGCGGTACCTGGCGGACGGCCCGGCGATCGTGCACGGCTTCGAGCCCTACTACCACTACCTGCTGCCCGCGGTCCTCGCCGACGACGACCGGTACCGGACGGTGAGCACCGTCGCCGCGAACTCCCCCGTCACGCAGAAGGTGTACCGGCCGCAGGTGGAACGGCTGCTGGAGCTGTTCGGGGTGCGCGGCCCGGACCTCGACGCGCTCGACGGGCCGCCGCCCGCCGAGGACTCCCCCGCGGCCGCCATGGCCCGGGCCCTGGCGGGCACCCGGACGCACGTCGAGTACGGCCCGGACCACGTGGGCGTGTTCCCGCTGGTCGTCGCGGACGCGGACCTGATCGACTTCGTGTCCCCCGGGCAGCGCGACCACTACGTCACCTGGGAGGACACACCGTTCGAAGCGCTCTTCCGGTCGCTGCCGGTGGCCCGGCGGCTGCGCGAGCAGCCGGACCGGCTGCTGGCCGGCGGCTGCGGCATCGCGGACAGCTGGCTGGCGCGCGACCCGGAGGCGGTGGACCGGGCCGCGGTGCGCCGGTCGCTCGGCCTGACGGTGTCCGGCCCGGTCTTCTACCACGCCGCCCGCTACGCGGTTCACCACAAGGGACAGCTGGAGCTGATGCGGGCCGTGGAGGAGGTGCTGACCGGCGATCCGGAGGTCGGTTTCGTGATCCGCTGCTCGACCGGGGGCGGCGGTGACGCCCCGGCGCCGGTGGCGAACGCCGCGTTCCAGCGACTCGCCGACCGGTATCCGGGGCGGCTGCACCTGGACTGGCGGCTCGCCGACGAGGACACCCTGTTCGCGCAGGCGGCGAGCGCCGACTTCTGCGTCTTCCCCTCCAAGTTCGAACTGGACGGCTTCCTCATAGCCCAGGCCGAGGCCATGGCCTGCGGCGCGGTGCCCATCGCCACCGCCCAGCGGGTGACGTCCCACTTCGGGCACCAGCGGTCCCTCGACGACCCGGCCGCGACCGGGTTCTCGGTGCCCGGTTCCTTCCGGGACGACGACCCCGGCCTGGCCCGCGCCCTCGCGGAGCGAATACGCGAGGCCGTGACGGTCTTCCGTACGGCGCCCGATACCTACGCCCGGCTGTCGGGCAACGCGCGCCGCCTGGGCCGTTCGTTCACCTGGGTCCGCAGCGCGGACCTGCGTCTGGCGGCCTACGAGTGGCTGTCGCGCGGTGAGCGTGCTCAGCCCCCGGTCGGCGAACTGGTGGAGCGGGGCTGGCTGGACGCGCTGCCCTCCGCCGCCCTTGCCGGGCACCGCGACCTGATCGTGCGCGCGGCGACGGAGCGCGGTGACGCCCTCGCGCTCGCCCGCGCGCTCGGGTGCGGCGTCGACGAGCTCGGACCGGACACCTGGGAAGAGCTGTTCGCGTCGGCGCACGGCAGGGGGGACTTCGCCCGCTGCGCCGAACTGGCCCGGTGGGCGGGCCGGCCGGACCTGCACGCCCGTCTGGCGGACCGGTTCCGACTCGCCGGCGATCCGGACGGCACCTGGCACGTGCGGTACGCGCATCCCGGCGCGGACCGGGTCGAATTGGTGGTCCCCGAGGGCTCACCGGCGCCGCTCCCCTCGCTGGAGTCGGCCTCCGAGGCCCTCGCCTCCGACGAGCCGGCTCCCGCACCCGGCGGCGCCGTCCTCCGGGCGCTCGCCCCCGACGGTGACGGCGTGTTCACGGGGACGCTGGACGGGCCGCCCGTCGGGAGCCATGCGGTGGCCATGGTGACCCTGCGCTCCGGCCGGGTCGTCTGGGACACCGTGCCGGCCCGCGCACCCGCGTTCCGGTTGGTGGCGACCGACCTGGACGGCACGCTGCTGCGCAGCGACCTGACGGTGTCCGCGCGCACCCGCCGGGCGCTGGAACGGGTCGCCGCGGCCGGCGCCCACCACCTGGTGGTCACCGGCCGCCCGGCGGTGGCCTGCAGACACCTGCTGAACGCCCTCGGCTACCGGGGCCTGGCCGTGTGCGGCCAGGGCGCGCAACTGTACGACGCCGGCGCCGACCGCCTGCTCGCCTCGCGGTCACTGGACCGCGACCTGGCCCGCGACGTCGTCGAGAAGGTCGAGGCGGAACTGGGCCGGGTCGAGCTCGGCATCGTCACCTCGCCGCCGGAGAGCCGGTTCAAGGTCACGCCGGGCTTCGGGGAGCGGGTCCGTCACGGCTGGGACGTGACCACCGACCGGGACCTACTGTGGGCGGTGCCCATCGACAAGCTGATCCTGCATCACCCGGACGTCGACGAGGACCGGCTGGCCGCCGTCACCCGGCGGCTGACGGGTGGCGAGGTGACCGTCGTGCACTCGGTCAAGGGCATGGTGGAGGTGCTGCCCGCGGGCACCGACAAGGGCACGGGCGTCGCCCGGGCCGCCGAACTGCTGGGCTTCACCGGCGCCGACACCGTCGCCTTCGGAGACATGCCGAACGACATCCCGCTGCTGGCCTGGGCCGCGCACGGCGTGGCGGTCGCCAATGCCCACCACGATCTGCGGGCCGTGGCCGACGAGATCGCCCCCGGCAACGACGAGGACGGGGTCGCCTCCGTCCTCGAACGGCTCTTCGCGCCGGTGGAGGTCCGTCCATGACCGACCGCCCCGTACCCGACGCCTCGCTGCGGGAGCTGGCCCGCGCGCACGGCGTGAGCACCGAGTACGCCACCGACCGCGGCGACCGCGTCACTGTCGCCGCGGACACCCTGGTCGCGGTCCTGGCCTCGTGCGGCGTGGACGCGAGCACCCCGGACGCCGCCCGGCGGGCCCTCGCCGCCCGGCGCGCGGCGGACACGGACAGGCTGCTCCCGCCCTGTGTGGTCGTCCGTGCCGGATCCGCCGTACGACTGCGGCTGCCGCCGGGCGCCGAGGCCCGCGTGGCCCTGGAGGGCGGCGGCGAGAGCGGTCTCGACGCACCGTTGCCGCCCGGCGCGCACGTCCTGCACGCCGTCGTCGGCGGGCGGCGGGCGTCCGCCCCGCTGCTGTCGGTGCCCGAGCGCGTCCCGGTGCCCGAGCGGCGCAGCTGGGGCTTTCTGATCCAGCTGTACTCGGTGCTCTCCCGCAGGTCCTGGGGCATGGGCGACCTGGCCGACCTCGGGGAGCTGGCCTCCTGGTCCGGCCGCGCGCTGGGCGCCGGCTTCGTCCAGCTGGGACCGCTGCACGCGGTGGAGCCGGGGCCGCTGCCCGATCCGTCACCGTACCGGCCGAGCTCGCGGCGGTTCGCGGACCCGATGCACGTCCGGGTGGAGGAGGTGCCGGAGTACCGGTACCTGGAAGGGGAGGCCCGTCGCGCGGTGGACTCCTGCGTCGCCCGGGCCCGGGCCCTCAACGAGCGCGTGCTGAGCGGCGCCGCGCTGATCGACCGGGAGACGGTGCGCGCCCTCAAGCACGAGGCGCTGCGCCGGGTGTACGAGGTGCCGCCGGCGCCGGGCCGCCGTGCTGCTCTGGAGGCTTACGTCGCCCGTGAGGGCCGGGACCTGACGGACTTCGCCACCTGGTGCGCGCTGGCCGAGGTGCACGGCGGCGCCTGGCGGTCCTGGCCCGACGGGCTGCGCGACCCCCGGTCGCCTCGGGTGGCCGAGGCGCGCCGGGAACTGGCGGAGGCCGTCGCGTTCCACCGCTGGCTGGCGTGGGTCACCGACGAACAGCTCGCCGGCGCCCAGCGCGCGGCGAAGGACGCCGGCATGGACATCGGCCTGGTGCACGACCTCGCGGTGGGCGTCGCCCCCGAGGGCGCCGACGCCTGGACGCTCCAGCACTGCCTGGCCGGCGGGATGAGCGTCGGGGCTCCCCCGGACGACTTCAATCCGCTCGGTCAGGACTGGGGCCAGCCGCCCTGGCGGCCCGACGCGCTCGCCGCCGAGGGGTACCGGCCGCTGGCCGGGCTGCTGCGGGCCGGCATGCGGCACGCGGGGGCCCTGCGGGTCGACCACGTCATGGGCCTGTTCCGGCTGTGGTGGGTGCCCGAGGGCCGGCCCCCGTCCGAGGGGACCTACGTGCGCTACGACGCCGAGGCCATGCTCGGCGTTCTGCTCCTGGAGGCGCACCGGGCCGAAGCGGCGGTGATCGGCGAGGACCTGGGCACGGTGGAGCGCGGTGTCCGCGAGGAGCTGGCCGCGCGCGGTGTGCTCGGCACCTCGGTGCAGCGCTTCGAGTACCTGGGCGGGTCGGAGGGACGGCACGGTCCGCTGCCGCCGCGGCAGTGGCGCACCGACTGCCTGGCCACGCTCACCACGCACGACCTGCCGACGACCGCGGCGTGGCTGAGCGGCGAACACGTCGACCTGCGGGCCCGGCTGGGCCTGCTGACCCGCCCGGAACCGGAGGAGAAGGCGCAGGCGGCGGCCGAACGGGACGGCTGGCTGGCGGAGCTGCGCCGGCTGGACCTGCTGCCCGACGCCGACGGCGAGGTCGTTGCCCTGCACCGCTTCCTGACCCGCACGCCGTCGACCCTGCTCGGGGTCTGGCTGCCGGACGCCACCGGGGACCTCAGACCCCAGAACCTTCCCGGCACCGCCGAGGTGCACCCCAACTGGAGGCTGCCGGTGGCGGACCGGCGCGGCCGGCCGGTTCCGCTGGAGGACCTGCCCGGCCATCCCCACCTACAGGCCGTCACCCGCGTGTTCAGCGACGGCGAACCGCACGGAACGAGGACCGAGGAGAGAGATGTCAGGCCAGGCCCTTGCTCAGCTTGAGGGAGTCCGTGAGGACTCCGGAGGCTTCGACCTGCTGGCGCCGGACGGTACGCACTACCGCGTGGACGTCACCGACGGAGTGTTCGACCCCCGCAACCCGCTCCTCGCCGGCTATGTGGCGGGACGCCGGGTGGTGGCCTTCGTCGGCCCCACGGTGGACCGCATCTACGGCGACCGGCTGCGCGCCTATCTCGACGCGCGCCTGGAGCCGGGCAGTTGGAGCGTGCACACCATCGAAAGCGGTGAACGGAACAAGACGCTCGCGTCGGTGGAACGGGTGTGCGCCGTCGCCAAGGCGGCCGGCCTGGACCGCCACGGGGTGATGCTCGCCGTGGGCGGCGGGATCGTCGCGGACATCGTGGGCTTCGCGGCCTCGATGTACGCGCGCGGCATCCGCTACATCAAGGTCAACACCACCCTGGTGGGGCAGGTGGACGTGGGCGTGGGCGTCAAGACCGGCGTCAACGCGCTGAACACGAAGAACATGTTCGGCGCGTACCACCCCGCACACGCCTCGCTCAACGACCCCGCCCTGCTGGCCACCCTGCCCGCCCGGGAGATCCGCTGCGGCCTGGCGGAGATCGTGAAGATGGCCGTGATCCTGGACGCCGACCTCTTCGCGGCACTGGAGGCGCACCCGGACGCCTTCCTGCGCTCCTCCGGGGGCGCGCTGGAGACGTACGTGGTGCGCACCTCCATGCGGCTGATGATGGAGGAGCTGTGCCCCAACCTGCGCGAGCACGACCTCGCCCGGCTCGTCGACTTCGGGCACACCTTCAGCCCGGTGATCGAGACGGCCGGCGGCCACCGCCTGGAACACGGCGAGGCGGTCGCCGTGGACATGGCCCTGTCGGCGCACCTGGCCCGGCTGCTGGGGCTCGTCGACGCGGAGAGCTGCGAGCGCGTGGTGACGCTTCTGCGGCGCATCGGCCTTCCGGTGTTCGACCCGGCCACCTGCACCCCGGAGCTGATGACGCAGGCCCTGCACGCGTCCTGGCAGCGGCGGGGACGCGAGCTGCACCTCGTGGTGCCGACCGGCATCGGCAAGGCGGACTTCGTGGAGCGGCTGGAGGACGTGCCCGCCGACGTGCTGCGGGCCGCCCTGGACGCGCTGGCGCGGGACGGGCGCGCGTCGTGACCGCCCCCGACGTGGTGAGCCTCGACACGCTTCTGCGGGGCAAGGAGCACGACCACGGCGGGCTGGGCACGATCCTCGCCCACCGCCTGTTCTCCCGCGCCGAGGGGGGTCCCGGAGCGGAGTTCATCGACATCGCCGTGCTGCCGCCGGGCACCTCCATAGGACGCCACCGGCACGGCCGTGACCGTGAGACGTACGTCGTGCTCAGCGGCAGCGGCCTGATGTACCGGGACGGCACCGAGTTCCGCGTCGGCACCGGGGACGTCGTCGTCAACCGTCCGTACGGCGAGCACGGCCTCGTCAACGACTCGGCCGCCGACCTGTGGCTGCTGGTCTTCGAGGAGGAGCTTCGTGACCGTCCCGCAGTCTGACCGCCTCACCGCCGTCACCGCGGCGGGCGGCGCCCCGGCGGGCGACCCGGCCGGCCCCGGGCACCGCGCGGTCCCCGCAGGTTCCGACGACGTCTTCACCGTGCTCGACGTGGGGGGTACGACGCTGCGGACGGGACGCTACGACCCGGCCACCGCGTCCGTCACCCGGGTGCGCCGGGTGCCGGTCGAGGGCATGGCCCGTCATCCGCGCGACTCCGTGGCCGGGCTGCAGCACCGCGTCGTGGACCAGATCGTCCACGAGGTGGCCCGGCACACCGCGGGCACGGCCCCGCGCGCCGTCGGCGTGGCCTTCGCCGGGCCGATCTCGGCCGGCGGTCTCGTCCTCGCCGCGCCCACGGTGTGGGGGCGGCGAGGTGACCCGCTGCCCCTGGGGCAGCTCCTGACGGAGCGGATCGGCGTGCCGGTCGTGGTCGTCAACGACCTGACCGCCGCCGCCTGGCGCTACGCGGCGACGGAGACCGAGCCGTTCTGCCTGATCACCGTCAGTTCCGGCATCGGCAACAAGGTCTTCCGGGGCGGCGAGGTACTGCTCGACGCGGACGGCCACGGCGGCGAACTCGGCCACTGGGTCTGCGACCCCTCCCCCGGGGCGCCGCTGTGCGACTGCGGCGGGCGCGGCCACCTCGGTGCCATCGCCTCCGGGCGGGGCGTGCTCGCCACGGTCCGCCGGGCGGCGGAGGCCGACCCGGCCGGCTTCGCCCGGTCCCGGCTGGCCGCGCGCTGCGCCGGCCGCGCGTCCCGCGTCGACAACCCGGCGATCGCGGCCGCGGTACGGGAGGGCGACGCGTTCACCACGCAGGTGGTGCGCAGCACCGTCACCCACCTCGCGCAGGCGATAGGGGCCGTCTTCACGTCCATCGGTGTGTGCCGGTACGTCGTGATGGGCGGCTTCGCCCTGGCGGTCGGCGAACGCTACCGGGACCTGCTGGTCGGCGAGTTGGTGAGGCTGGGTTGCTTCGGCCTCGACGCGGACGCGGTCGACGCCATGGTGTCGCTCGGCGAACCGGACGACGACCACGGTCTGATCGGCGTCGGCAGGCTGCTGGCCGACCGGCTGTCCCGGGCGGGCACGCGATGAGCGCCGGGGGCACGCTCGTCGTCGGCAGCGGCTTCGTCGGCATGGGCATCGCGCTTCGGCTGGCCACGGCGGGCGAATCCGTCACCGTCACCTCCCGCAACCGCCCGGGACGCCTCCCGGACACGCGAGGGGTCCGGTGGCACGCCCTGGACGCCACCGACCCCGAGGCGTGCGGCCGGCTCGTGGCCCGGCTGGGGCCGCGGCGCGTCGTCCTCGTGCACGGCCCGTCCGACGTCACCTGGTGCGAGGCGCACCCGTCCCGGGCCGTCTCGGCGCACACCGCCGCGGCCGCCAACCTCGCCGCGCTCGCCGGGGACGCGAGACTGCTGATGATCTCCACCGACAACGTCTTCGACGGCTCCCGCCCCGACAACACCGAGGACACCCCGGTCTCCCCGGCCAACGCCTACGGCCGCGCGAAACTGCGCGCGGAACACACCGTGCTCGAATCGGCCGCGGACGCCGTGGTGCTGCGGGTCAGCCTGGTCTACGGCCACGAGCCGGCGGACGCGGGCAAGTGGCTCAACTTCTTCGCCGCGTGCGCCCACCGGCTGCTGCGCGGCGAACCGGTCACGGTGCCGGAGGACCAGTGGACGACACCGGTACTGGTCGACGACGTCGCGGAGGTGACGGCGGCCGTGCTGGCCGCCGAGGCACCACTCCCGCCGGTCCTCCACCTGGGCGGACCGGACCGCGTGAGCCGCGCCGCGTGGGCCTCGGTCATCGCGCAGACCCTGGGGGCACCGCCGCACCTGGTCGTACCGGTACCAAGGGCGGCCACCCGCTACGCCTCCCGCCCGGAGAACGCGTGCCTGACCAGCTCCCTGCTCACCCGGCTGCCGGCCACCGCGCCGATCACCGTCCGCGGCGTGCGGGAGGGCGCCTCGGAGCTGGCCGGGGCGTTCACGGACACGCGCTGAGGGCGCCGCCGGACCGGAATACACGGGCTGCCGAGGCGACGCGTCAGTGGTCCGTGTCCTCCCTCCCGCCGCGGGAAGCGTGTTCGCGGGCCGAGCGCCAGTGGGAGCGGGTTTGTTCGACCAGGCTTTCCCACTGGCGGCGGACCTCGTGGTCGGTGGGGCGTTGGCCGTGGCGGATGCGGGTGAGTTCGTCTGTCGTCTCGCGGCCCAGCGCGGCCGACGCGACGAGTACGAACGTGGCGGCGAAGAGGGCCGAGAGCATGGCGAAGACGGCACCGACCACGCCGTAGCGGGACGCGTAGGTGTTGAAGAGCCGGGGCATGTAGAAGGCCGCGCCCCAGGAGTAGACGGTTGTGAGGACCGCGGCGGTGACTCCGAAGGGGATCAGTTCGGGCCAGGCGATCCGCCGGGCGGAGAGGATCCAGCCGCTCCAGACCAGGAAGACCACGGTCACCGGTGCCGAGCAGAGCGCCGACAACAGGCCGATTCCGCGTCCGCCGAGCAGCGCGGAGATCCACCCGGTGACCAGTGTGTAGGCGCCGAGTGTGAGGATCCACCACAGGCCGTTGCGTGAGTTGCGCACGCTGAGGGGCTTCAGTTCCCATGCCTGTTCGAAGAGCCGCTGGAAGGCGCGCGCGAAGCTCAGCACGGAGACGGTCAGGAACAGGACGCCGAAGACGCCGGCGCTCGGGTCCGTGTCCTCGGCCGGGGAGAAGAGCGAGTCCACTGCCTCGGCACCGGCTCCGGTGAGACCGTAGCGCCGGATGACGCGTTCGGCGACGTCGTAGTCGACGACGTTGCTCAGTACGACGCCGAGCAGGATGCCGAGCGGGATCAGCGCGGTGAGGGCGCTGGATGCCAGGGCCATCGAGCGGTCGAAGCCGACGATCTTCTGGAACCGGTTGACGACGCGCAACGCGAAGGCGGGACGCAGCCAGAACGTCAGCGTTCTGGCGAGGCGCTCGCGGTTGATCCTTGCCGTCCTGCCCTCCGTGGGGATGAATCGCAATATTTCGGACGGCGTGAGCCTAACCGGCCGTCAGGGGCCGACGCGGGTATCACACGCCTGGCTTTCGCCGGGAGGCGCAAACAGCAGCGCGGTGCCGCCCGGGCTCTTCCGCCGGGCGGCACTGCGCGAGGCACGGTGTTCCTAGGTCGTGTCCGCAATGTCACGGCAGCCAGAGTCGCAGGCACGCGATGGTGACCAGGGCTTGGTAGTGACGGGCGCGTTTGTCGTAGCGGGTCGCCAGGGCTTTGTTGTGCTTCAGCTTGTTGAAGCAGCGCTCGACGGTGTTGCGGCGCCGGTAGGCGGCCCGGTCAAGCCGGCATCTGCTCTCTCCGCGTCGGATGCGGCCGTTGATCTGGTCGATCCGCTCCGGAATGGCGGCTTTGATGCCGCGCCTGCGCAGGTAGGAGCGGATCTTCGTGGACGAATACCCCTTGTCCGCGACGACCAGGGTGGGTCGGGTGCGAGGACGGCCGGGCCCGCACCGCCCGATGCGGATGCGGGCCATCACCGCTTCGAACTGGGTGCAGTCGTTGACGTTCCCGGCGGTCAGGGTGAAGGCCAGTGGCCTGCCCTCGCCGTCGCAGGCGAGGTGGATCTTCGTGGTCAGCCCGCCGCGGGACCGGCCGATCGCCTCACCCGGCCAGAGCCCCCTTTTCGCGCCCCGGCCGCGTGCTGGTGAGCCCGCACGGTCGTGGAGTCGACACACACGACCGTCCAGTCAACGGCACCGACGGCATCCGAGTGCTGCTGGACGTGGGCCGGCAGCCGGTCCCAGGTGCCGTCGGCCGACCAGCGGCGGAAGCGTTCGTAGACCGTCTTCCACGGCCCGTAACGCTCGGGCAGGTCCCGCCAGGCCGCCCCCGTGGACAGCTTCCACAGGATGCCGTTGAGGACCTGCCGCCGGTCGCGGGCCGGGCGGCCCATCCGCGACGGAGCCAGCAACGGCTCAATGACCGCCCATGCCTGATCAGTCAGCTCGTGACGACGCACCACGAACAGACCAACGCGCCAACCACTTTGCGGACACGACCTAGGGCTTGACGTCTTCCTGGCGGGCGACGCACAGGGCCCAGATGATGAACGCGGACATCGCGATCATGATGACGGACCAGACCGGGTAGTACGGCAGGGACAGGAAGTTGGCGATGACGACCAGCCCGGCGATGGTCACACCGGCCACGCGCGCCCACGTCGCCCCCTGGAACAGCCCGAAGCCCACGATCACCGCGACCACGCCGAGGGCGAGGTGGATCCAGCCCCAACCGGTGAGGTCGAACTCGAAGACGTAGTTGCGAGTCGTGACGAAGATGTCGTCCTCGGCTATCGCCGCGATGCCGCGGAAGATGTCGAGTATGCCCACGAGTGTCAGCATGACGGCGGCGAAGATCATCAGGCCCGCGGCCCATTCGTACTTCGCCGATTGTGCCCGTGGTACGTGGGTGGCAGCCATCTTTTGCCTCGTTTCCTTGTCCGTGCTCGGTTGATCTGTGCTCGGTCGGCCGTGCTCAGTGCGGGGACGGTGCGTCGGCGGTGCCGGGAGTGGCCGTCGGGCCGACGCCGCTCAGGACGAGTTCCTTGGCACGGCGGAACTCGTCGTCCGTGATGTCTCCGCGTGCCCGCATGTCCGACAGCTTGGCCAGTTCGTCGGCGCTGCTCGCCCGGCCGCCCTCGCCCGCCGTCTTCTTGATGTAGTCGTCGAACGCCGCCTGCTGTGCGCGGGCGTGGCCGATCTCCCTGCCGCCCATGCCCTTGCCGCGGACGATCAGGTAGACGAAGACGCCGAGGAACGGCAGCACGATGACGAACACCAGCCACCCGGTCTTGCCCCAGCCGCTGAGACCGTCGTCGCGGAAGATGTCGCCGATGATCCGGAAGAGCAGGATGAACCACATGATCCACAGGAAGAACCAGAGCATGGTCCAGAACATGCTCAGCAGCGGATAGTCGTAGGCGAGGTAGATCTCGTCACGCATCTGTCTCCTCCGTTCCGGGCGGGTGCCCGACCGCTGTTCCCGGCTGTTCTCAGCGTGCGCACGCCATGGACGGCCGGCCTCACCCGGGGCGGGTGAAGTCGCCCCGTACCGGGTCAGTCGGGCAGCTGCCGCAGCTCGACCACTCGGAGCCCCAGCGACTGGAAGCGGGCCAGCAGCCCGTACAGGTGCGCCTCGTCGACCACGGGCCCGTACAGCAGCGTCTGCTCGGAGACCAGGACGTGATCCAGCTCCGGAAACACCTTGGCCAGCATCTCCGACACATGTCCCTCGACGCGGATCTCGTAACGCATGTGCTGCTCTCCCGCCGCCGACAGCCGATGTTCACCCCAGTCCGTTCACCGTCTCGTCCGCCGGGGGGCTCCGGCCTCACCCCGTACAGGTGACCTGTCGGTCCGGTCCTGTCCGTCAGTGTTTGAGGAAGATCTTGAAAGACATGATCAGCACGCCGATGACCAGGTTGACCACGGCGCTGAGGGCCGTCTGACGCCGTGACGCCCCGGCCCGCCGCGCCGCCGCCACCGACCAGCCCACCTGCCCGGCCACGGCCACCGCCACGGCGAGCCACAGGGCTCCCTTGATGTCGAGCCCCAGCAGCGGGCTGACGGCCACGGCGACGGCCGGCGGGACGGCCGCCTTGACGATCGGCCACTCGTCACGGCACACATGCAGGACAGTGCGCCGGTCCAGGGCCTGCTGCGCCAGGCGGGCGCCGAACAGCTGGGCGTGGACGTGCGCCAGCCAGAAGGCCACACCGCTGAGGAGCAGCAGCGTGACCACGTACAGGCGAGGGAAGTCGCCCAACGTGCCGACACCGATCACCACGGTGGTGGCGAGCATGGAGCCGTAGACGCCGCCGGTGTAGTCGGCGTGGGCTCGGCGTTCCCGCCGGTGCTCCAGCGCGGCTGCTCGGTCGTGTCTCGGCATGACGGCCCCGGCCTCTCCGTAAGGCACCTCGGGCGGCGGTCGGGGGACCGCCGCCGTGGCCATCACACTCGTACGGAGCGCGTGACGCCTCACCCCTGCCGGGGGAACTGCCGCGGGAACTGTCGGGGGAACTGCCGCGGGAACTGCCGGGGGAAGCGCACGGTCACAGCAGCCCCAGTTCACGTGCCCGCTGCACCGCGTCGTGCCTGCGGTTCACCGCCAGCTTCCGGTAGGCGCTCTTGATGTGGGTCTTCACCGTGTTGACCGACACGAACAGATCGGCGGCGATCTGCTCGGTCGACATCATCTGGGCGAGCCGGATCAGCACATCGCGCTCCCGTCCGCTCAGCTGCTCCACCAGGACGGGCGCGGGTTCGGGTTCCGGGTCGTGTGTTTCGCCGCCCGGGAGGAGCCAGCCCGCCGCCAGCTGCCGCAGTGGTCCCGTCCGCAGGTACGGCTCGATCCACGGACCGGCTTCCTTGAACGGGAGGCGCAGTCTGTCGCGCCGGGCGGCCAGCAGGGCGTCGGCGAGGAGCCGGCGGACCGCGGCCGCGTCTGCTTCCATGTGCCTGGCCTCCGCCCTGACCAGCGTGGCGCGCACACGCACCGCGGGGCCGACGTGCCCTGCCGCGGCGATGGTGTCGAGCACTCCGACGGCCGTGAGCCGGTCGCCCGCCGCCAGGTGTGCCCGGGCCTGGCCCACGGCACACGCCGGATCGCCGTCGGCCAGTTCCCGCAGTACCGCCGCGGCCGTTTCGGGGCGGCCCTCGGCCAGGTGGGCGGCCGAGGCGATCAGTGCCGCCTGGCTCTCCGCCCAGGGCGAGCCGACGTCGGTCGCCACGGCCGCGTCGGCGGCGGCGACCGCGGCGCGTACCCTGCCCCGGGCGAGAAGGAGCCGGGCCACGGCGATGGACCGGCCCGCCGCGGTCACGGGGTCGAGCGTCGCCGGGTCCGGTGTCTGGTCGATGAGGTGCTGCGCGTGGCGCAGTTCGCACCGGTCGACGGCCACCGCGGCCGCGACCAGGCGCCCGAGACCGGCGCCGGAGATTTCGGGCAGGCCGGACCGGTCCGAGGTGGTCATCGCGGCGAAGGCGTGGCGCTCCGCCCTGCCCGGCCATCCGTCGAGGTAGTCGATCAGCGCGAGGTGGCCCAGGGACTCCTGACGCGCGACCGCCGTGGAGGCGTGGCCGCCGTCGCCGGCCACCGCCTTCAGCGTGGCCCGCGCCTCGTCGAAGTGCCCGGCCCACACACGTGTCGAGCCGACGTGGGTGAGCAGCAGGGCGGGGAGTTCCGGATGCTGGTCGAGCAGATGCGCCGGGATCTCGCCCTGCACCTCCCGGGCCGTGCGGGCGGCCTGCTCGGCGCGTCGGGGGGATCCGGACAGACGGGCGGCGAGGGCCTCGAGCAGGGCGCAGCTCAGCCGGGCCGCCGCGGGGGCGCGGTCGTCGCCGGCCGTGAGCTGTTGCTCGGCGTGGCGGAGGTGGGCCAGGCCGTGGTCGAGGTCGTGCCGGGCGAGGTCGCGGGCCGCCCGCACGAGCTCCGCGGCGGAGCTCGTCGTCCCGGGCTCCATTCCGGCGAACAGTTCGGTGAGGTCGTCGGAGCGCAGACCGGTGAACAACTGGCCGATCGCCAGGTCGTCGACCAGCGCGCGGGCGGTGAACTCCCAGTCCCCCGCCGCGGCACCGTGGGTGAGCATCTCCGCGAGCGCGCCGGACCGCCGCAGCCAGTGTGCGGCCCGCCGGTGCAGCTCCGGTTCCAGTCCGGGGCAGCGCTCCCGCAGATGCACGCGGAGGATCTCGCGGAACAGCGGGTGGAGCCGGTACCAGGCGTGCCCGAGGTCCTCGACGAAGGCGTTCTCGCGGTGCAGCCCGGCGAGGATGGGCGCGGCGTCGGTCCGTCCGGTGAGTGTGTTCGCCAGATCGGCGCAGAAGCGCTCCAGGACGCTGACGCGCAGCAGGAGATCCTGCGTCTGGGGCGTCTGCCGCCGGAGCACTTCGGCCAGCAGGAAGTCGGCGATGGTGCTGTGGCCCGCCTCGAACTCCTTCAGGTACACCTGCGGGTCCGGGCTCTGCCGCGCGGCCAGGGCGCACAGCCGCAGGCCGGCCGCCCATCCCCGGGTGCGGTCCACCAGCGCGCGTGCCGCGTCGCCGGTCAGATGCAGACCGTGGAGTTCCAGCAGCGCGCCGGCCTCCTCGGGGGTGAAGGCCAGTTCGGCGCCCCGGATCTCGGTCATCTCGCCGGCGGCTCGGTACCGGTGCAGCGGCAGCAGCGGCTCGGTGCGGGTGACCAGGACCAGGCGCATGCCCGGCCGCGCGTGGTGCAGTACGAACGCGAGCTGTTCCGAGATGTCGGCGCCTGCCCGGTCGTAGTCGTCGATCACCACGGTCACGGGTGTCCCGCCGCCGCTGAGCTGCGCGGCGAGCCGGACCAGCAGGGTGTCGTCCACCCGGCTGCCGTCGGCGGGGAATCCGATGCCGGCGGGCAGCCGCACCCCGCCGGCGCGCAGGGCCTGGAGCAGGTGGGCCCAGAACATGCCAGGTCCCTGGATCGCCGCGTCGAGGGTGAGCCAGGCGACCGGTTGCGCGAGTTCCGCGGCCCAGTCGGCGACCAGCAGGGTCTTGCCCGCGCCGGCGGCTCCGTTGACCATCACCAGCGGTGTCGCCGACGACCGGTCCAGGTGGTCGGCCAGCCGGGCGCGGCGCAGGAACGTGCCGGGCCTCGTCGGCAGGGCGAACCGCGTCCTGAGGAACGGGTCGCCCAGCGGATCGACGTACGGGAGGGCTGGATCGGGTGGTATTTCGTCGCTCGTCGCCACAACGTTTCACCGTCCGGGATTTCCCCCTACCACCACCATGGCAGCTTCACGGTCCGTCCGCGCGGCACGGAGCGGGCGGGCGGCGGGCGGGCCTTCACCGGTGGGTTTCCGCCGGTGGCGGATGGCGTTCGCCGTACAGGCGGCCGACGACCGCTCCGAGGTGGATGACCACGCCGACCGCCACCAGCCAGGAAAGGATGACGATGACGACGCCGATGGGGCCGTACTTCTGCTCGTTGACGACGATCGTCGAGGAGAAGAAGTGCGCGGAGAAGACGCCGAGGCCCGTCCAGCAGACGCCGGTGGCGACCGCGGCCGGGAACGAGGAGCGCCAGGGGACTGCCCCGCGCAGCAGCACGTACAGGCTCCACCACCAGAAGAGCGTCGCCACGGCGAAGCCGGACAGGATCGGCAGGAGCGCCCCGCCGGGCGCGCCGCCGAACGCTTTGCCCAGCAGCGTCTGCACCGCGCAGTAGGCGAGCAGGGAGGCCAGCCAGTAGAGCTGTGCCGTGAGGTCCCGCCAGGTCCGGCCGGAGACGTCGAACACCTCCTGGTACCAGCTCTGCAGCACGGCGGCGGTGGCCTCAGCTCCGAAGATCATCAGCAGGGCGCTGGTCACCGTGAACGTGCCCATGTTCTGCGCGGGTGAGAACAGGGACGTCACCGCCTGCGCGGCCTGCTCGTTCAGGCCCAGCCAGTGGGCGAGAACCTCGGCGGCGTCCTCGCCGGCCGCCGCGGTGACGACGATGAGGAAGGGAAAGAAGCACATCATGGCGAGGGCGGCCAGGGAGAACGAGTGGCCGATGAAGTCGAGCGCGCTGAGCCGTTCCCAGAGCCGGCCCGCCTGGTCCGCTCCGAGGCGCCGGATCACCGTCGAGCGCCTCGGCTCGGGAGCCGTCTCCCGTGCGAACCGGCGCCGCCGTTCCCGCCTCGGGACGCGGGGAGTGCTGCCGCTCTCTCTCATGCTTCGAAGTGAACCCGCTGCGCGCCGCGGTCGCAGCACGTGACATGCGGGGAGGCCCCCGCCGATCCGCTCCGTGTGCTTATATCCCGGCAAGCCGGGCACGCGGTGCGCTGGACGACCCCCGAGGGTGAGGACGGTGGCGCGATGACCGAGTACGAGCGTTCCCGCACGATGCCGGCGCAGCCGGAGCATGTGTTCGATCAGGCGGCCAATGTGGGGCAGCTGGACACCTGGTTGCCGGGCGAGTTGCATGTCGAGCCGGCGGGGCTGCCCGCCGTGACGGTCCACGAGGACCGCACCGACGAGGACACCTCCGCCCTGCTGCGGAGCAGGCCCGAGCAGATGCGGATCGAGTGGGGCACGCGCGACCAGGGCAGTTACGCGGGCTGGTTGCAGGTCGCGGGGATCGGGAGCGGCGCCAGCGAGGTGACGGTGCACCTGTCGTTCTTCGACGAGGGCCACGATCCCGGCGAGCAGGCGGTGGGTGAGGCCCTGGACAGCAGCCTGCGGCGGCTCGAGGAGCAGGTGCGGCTGCGGGTCGACAACACGGCGGGCTGAAGCATGGCCGCGCGGGCCCGGTCGTACGCCGTCGCCGCGTCGGGTGAGTGGACCGACGAGGAGGAGGGCCGCAGGCGGCTGCCCGCCGGGGAGGTGCACGCCTGGGAGCCGGGCCGGAACGAGACGGTCTGCGGGCTGTCCCTGAGCCGTTCCCGGCTGGCCCGGTTCTCGCACGTCGCCTGGCAGGACGTCTTCCCGGAGTCCGGGGGCGCGGCGGACGAGGTGCGGCGCGTCTGCCCGCGGTGTGCCGCGGGCGCCGGTCGCAGGGGGAGGGACGCGCGGCCTCGGTGGCGGCGTGTCGACCCTCGGCCGTGAGCAACGGGGCGGGCTCCGCCGGGGGCGGGGCGCATTACGTGTCCTCCGCCACCCGCGGTCACCTTACGAGTCCTCCGCCACGTGCAGCACCAGCAGGGCGATGTCGTCGGACCGCTGGCCGGTGCTTCCCTCCTTGCGCAGCAGGTCGTCGATGAGCGCTTCCAGGTCGTGGACGTCGGCCTGGGCGAGGTGGCCGGCGAGGCGGGCCAGGGAGTCGTCGATGTCGACGCCGGGCGTCTCGACGAGGCCGTCCGTGTAGAGCAGCAGTGTCAGGCCGGGGGTGAGCGGGACCTCGGTGAGCGGGAAGACGACATCGGGGTCAATGCCGAGGAGCGGGCCGGGCTGGACGTCGACGGGGCACGTGGGGCCGTCGGGCAGGCGCAGCAGCGGCGGCGGGTGGCCTGCGCTGGCCAGGGTGGCGCGTCCGCGGCCGAGGTCGAGGTGGGCGTAGAGGCAGCTGGTGAACAGGTCGGGGCTGAGGTCGGCGACCAGCCGGTTGGTCGCGGCGAGGACCTGGTCGGGCGGGGTGCCGACGGTCGCGTGGGCGTGGACCCCGGTGCGGACCTGGCCCATGAGGGCGGCCGCGGCGACGTTGTGGCCCTGGACGTCGCCGATGACGGCCGCGGCGGCGGTGTCGCCGAGCCGCAGCAGGTCGTAGAAGTCGCCGCCGACCTCCATGCCGCGGGTGGTGGGCAGGTAGCGGGCGGCGACGCGCAGGCCGGGGACGGAAGGCAGGGTGCGCGGGAGCAGCGTCTGCTGGAGGCCCTGTGCGAGTTCGTGCTTGGTGTCGTACAGCCGGGCCCGGTCGAGGGCGTGGGCGATGAGGCCGGCGAGGGAGGTCAGCACGGCGCGTTCCTCGGCCGGGAAGTCGTGCGGCTGGTCGTAGGAGAGGACCCAGCAGCCGACGGGGCGGCCGGAGATCACCAGCGGCAGGAAGGCCCAGGCCTGTTTGCCGCTGACCAGCGGCGCCTCGGGGTAGGTGCGCCGCATCTCCTCCGGGTTGGCGAAGAACGCGGGGATGCCGCTGCCGATGGCGCGTCCGGCGGGGGTGAAGGAGGTGTCGAGGGGCAGGGCGTCGAGGCGTTCGACGGTCCCCCGGTCGTAGCCGCGGTAGCCGGTGACGCGCAGCCGGCCCGCGTCGGCGGCGGAGAGGACCAGGCCCTGGGCGCCGAAGGCGGGCATGATCTGGTCGGCGATGAGATCGATGACGTCCTGTACGCCGACGACCTCGGTGAGCGCGGCGGCCAGGTGCATCAGGTGGTAGAGCCGGCCCACCCGCGACGGTGTCACGGAGCGGCTGGAGCGGCGTGGCGCCGGTGCGGGCGGGGGCGACGTGCCGCTGGGCACGATACGGACGCTGATGCCGCTGGCGTCCGGGTAGAGGTGCAGGTCCAGCCAGGTGTCCGGCGGGCGGCAGGCGGTGAACGAGACGGGTTCGCGGCTGAGTACCGCGGCCCGGTAGCGGTCCTCGTAGGTGGGATCGTCGAGCCAGCGCAGGGACTGCCAGGGGCGGGTGCCGAGCAGCTGGCCGGCCTCGCGGCCCAGCAGTTCGCAGGCGCCGGCGCTGAGGTAGGTGAAGCGTCCCTCCAGGTCGAGGGAGCAGCTGCCGCCGGGCAGGCGCTCGACGAAGTCGGCGGCGGCCATGGTGGGACCCGCGGAGCCGTCGTGGTCGGCTCCGACGGGGACCGCGCGGGGTGCGCCGCTCCCGGCCGGGCTCCCGCCTCGCTCGACGCGTTCCTCCAGGACGTGGGCCAGCCGCCGGCAGCTGGCCTGGATGTACCGCCGTTCCCGTCCGGTCATGTACGCGGGCCGGTGGGGTGGCCACATCAGCAGCAGGGCTCCCCACCGGCGCCGGCCGGTGACCGGGGCGGCCGCCAGCGCGAGGGGGTAGGGCAGCGCCAGCGCGCTGCGCGGATAGGAGTGCGCCAGCTCCTCCTGGCTGCCGACCCACACCAGGCGGTCCTGGCGGGCCGCGTCGGCCACGGGTGCGGGTGAGGCGAGCGCCACCCTCACCCAGGGCGCGGCCATCTCCGTGGACACTCCGGACAGCAGCTCCAGGCGGAGCACCCGCTCGTCGGGGTCCAGGAGGTACAGCGCACCGATGGACGCGCCGATCTGGCGGACCGTGTCCGCGAACGCGGTGTCCAGTTCGTCACGCGCGATGGCTTCTTCGTCGCGCTCGCGGACTTCGGCGTGCTCGGTGACTTCGGCGCGCTCGGTGACTTCGGCGCGCTCGCCGGCTTCCTCTCGCTCGCCGGCTTCGTCACGCTCGCCGGCTTCGTCACGCTCGCCGGCTTCGTCGTGCTCGGTGGCTTCGTCGTGCTCGGTGGCCGGATCGTTCATGCTGCCGCCCATACCGGGACGTTACGCCCGTACGCCGCTGTCGGCACGCCGCTCCCGCCGGTCGGTCACAGGCTCGTCAGCAGCTGCGGCGACAGATTCTTGATCATGGTGTTGGTCCAGCGCATCTGCCGCAGTGTCCGTGGATGGCAGTCGGAGACCACCGCGAGCAGCTCCTGGTCCCGGCGGGCCTGGGCGACCTGTGCGAGCATCTCCCAGTAGAGGCAGTTCTCGGCCGCCGCGAGATGCAGTTCCCGCAGGTCGCGCAGGAGGAGCAGGCCGGGTTCGGGCCGGTGGCCGAGCACTTCGGCGGTCTTCTGGCGCAGGGCCGACACCGGGCCGCCTCCGGGCGACGCGACCGGGGAGTCGTCGAGGTCGAGACCGTGTGCCCGGCCCGCCTCGGCGAGGCGGCGGACGTGTTCGCCGGACCAGCGGGCGAGGTCGGTGGCGACGTGGTGGATCTCGTGCTCGGTGCGGTGGCGTTCGGCCACGGCGGTCAGCTGCCGGGCGAGGTGCCGCTCGCCGTGGTGGAGCGACCTCAGGACGAGGGTGACACCGTTCGGCTTCACTGAGCAGCCCCCTTCCGAGCGTCCCCGGGAGCGGTACGGCCGCCCCCGGGAGCGGTACTGCCGTCCCCGGGAGCCGTACGGTCGTCCCCGGCGCCGTCGGCCGACCGGGTGACATGGGTGACCATGGCCGGCGGTCCGCCGGTGGTCGCCGGTGCCGCGTCGGCGCGGACGGGGGCGGACGCGGTGGTCGTCGGTGCGGGCGCGGTGTGGCCGTCGGCGGGAGCCACGAGCCGGAGGGCGGCCGCCGCGGTCTTGAACAGGGGCTGCTTGGAGACGGGGTCCCAGTCGGTGACGATCGCCTCGTTCGCGGCCCGGCCGGGCGTGTCGCCGTCGGGGCCGTGGCCGCCCTCAGTGTCCCAGTAGCCGTAGTGGAACGGCACGAAGAGCAGGCCCTGCCGGATGCCGGTGACCCGCAGCCGCCCGCGCAGGGCGCCGCGCGGTGTGGCGACCTCGACCAGGTCGCCCTCGTCGAGTCCGAGCGCGACCGCGTCGGCGGCGGAGGCCTCCACCCACACGTCGGGGGCCGCCGCGTTCAGCTGCGGCGCCCTCGCGGTCTTCGTCCGGGTGTGGAAGTGGTAGACGGTGCGGCCGGTGGTCAGCTGGAACGGGTGCTCCTCGTCGGGCACCTCGTGGGGCGGCAGGTAGTCGGCCGCCTTGATCACGGCCTTGCCGTCCGGGTTGAGGGAGCTGTACTCGGTCACCTCGCTCGCGGCGCCGGTCACCAGGTCCTTCCCGTAGGACTCGCAGACGTCGGGGTGGGCCCAGGTGATGCCGTCGGTGTAGAGGCGCTCGGTGCCGTCGGGTGCCTCGGCGGTACACGGCCACTGGATGCCGCTGCCGCCGCGCAGCCGGCCGTGGGTGAGACCGGTGTAGTCGCACGGCCGGCCCTCGCTGCACCGCTTCCACGCCTCGAACGCGGACTCCGGGTCGTGCCAGGTGATCAGCGGTCCGCCGGCCTTGTCGCGGAAGTCCATGCGGGCCGCGTAGTCGAGGAAGATGTCGAGGTCCGGGCGGGCCTCGCCGGGCGGTTCGACGGCCTTGTCGGACAGGTGCACGGTGCGGTCGGCGTTGGTGAAGGTGCCGGTCTTCTCGCCCCAGGTCGCGGCGGGCAGGACGACGTCGGCGAGTTGCGCGGTCTCGGTGAGGAACAGGTCCTGGACGACCACGAAGAGACGGTCCTGGGCGAGGATCGAGCGGATGCGGGACAGTTCCGGCAGGGACACGGCCGGGTTGGTGCCGCTGATCCACAGCATGCGGATCGAGCCCTGCTCGGCGTACCGGAACATCTGCATGGCGTGCGTGGGCGGGGCGTAGTGCGGGATGGTCTCCGGTTCGACGTTCCAGACGCGGGCCAGGTCGGCGACGTGGTCGTCGTTCTGCCAGTTGCGGAACCCGGGCAGGTCGCCGTCGGCGCCGCACTCGCGGGTGTTCTGCGCGGTGGGCTGGCCGTTCATCTGGAGCACGCCGGCGCCGGGCCGTCCGAGCATGCCGCGGATCAGGTGCAGGTTGTTGACCTGGACGGCCGCGGCGGTGGCCTGGTGGGACTGGTAGACACCCTGGAGCACGGTGGACAGCAGCCGGTCGGCGGTGCCGAGCAGTTCGGCCGCCTCGCCGATCCGCTCGGCGGGTACGTCGCAGATCCGGGCGGCCCAGGCGGGGGTGCACTCCTTCACCCGGTCGGCCAGCTCCTCGAAGCCGACGGTGTGCGACTCGATGTAGGCGTGGTCGATCCGGTCGGTGCGGATGATCTCGTGGAGGAGGGCGTTGAGCAGGGCGACGTTGGTGCCGACGCGGGGTGCGAGGTGGACGCTCGCCTCGCGGGCCACCCGGGTGGGCCTGGGGTCGACGCACACCAGGCGGGGCGGGTCCCCGCCCGCCAGGCGGTCGAGCACGCGCATCCACTGCACGGGCTGGGTCTCGGCGAGGTTGTGCCCGAACAGGGCGATGACGTCGGCGTGGTCGATGTCGTCGTAGCTGCCCGGCTGTCCGTCGCAGCCGAAGGACTCCTTCAGCGCCTCGGCGGCGGTGGCGGTGCACAGGCGGGTGTTGCCGTCCAGGTGGTGGGTGCCGAGGCCGGCGCGGGCCAGTACGGCGAGCGTGTAGTACTCCTCCAGGAACAGCTGCCCGCTGGTGTAGAAGCCGATCGATCCCGGCCCGCGTTCGTCCAGCAGGTCCCGCGAGCGGGTGACGATCCGCTGCATGGCGGTGTCCCAGTCGGACTCGACGAGGCGTCCGTCCTGCCGGACCAGCGGGCGGGTCAGGCGGTCCGGGGAGGCGTTGGCCTGCCAGGCGAAGAGGTCCTTCGGGCCGAGGCGGCCCCGGTTGACGCGGTCGTCGGGCCGGCCGCGCACCCCGGCCATCCGTCCGTCCACGACGGCGATGTCCATGGCGTCGCCGTCGGAGTGGAGGATCGACGCGGTCTGCACCCACCGCTCCACCCGGCTCGCCCCGACGCCCTCGGCGAGATACGTGTCCACCCTCACGGGCCACGGCCGGTGGCGCCCGTACGGTGTGCGCCCGCCCCACGGCTCAGCGATCCTGTCCACCGAAGCGTCCACGTCTGTCTCCCAGCGCGCCGCGGACGGCACCCGGCCGCTCCGCGCGTCCACCGGTACCCTTCGGCGCCGCCGCGTAACGCCCGTGCGGGCGCGGAGTCGCGGCGGCGCCCGTTCGCTCCTACCGGGTCGGGCCGCCCGCGTCCACGGCCGGGTCGGCCGCCCGGGCGCGACGGGTCGCCGTCAGGGGCAGCAGTACGGCCGCCACCAGTGCGGTGACCAGGCCGAGCAGGCCCACCGACGTGGCGAGGGCGCCGAGCGCGCCCTGACCGCCGAGCAGCACGAGCGGGCAGACGAACTCGCCGAAGAAGAACGCCGACGTCCACAGGCCGGTGCCGCGGCCCCGGTCGGCGAAGTCCAGCCGGGACATGGCGAGCGTCAGCAGCGACGGCAGCAGCAGGCCCGTACCGACGCAGTTGATCACGGCGCCCGCGATCAGCGGGGCCGGGCTGTCGGCCAGCCCCATGACCGCGAACCCGGCCGCGCACAGGAGGAACACGGCGGGCAGCCGGCGTCTCGGGTCGTCGGTGAGCCGGGTGAAGGCGATGGAGCCGAGGACGGTGGCGGCGCCGGCCAGGGCGGTGGCCGCGCCGATCGCGCCGGTGGAGGCGACGCCGACGTCGTCCAGGAGGTAGGCCATCTCCACGGGGACGGTGTAGAAGACGACCGCGCCGAAGACGGTCAGCAGACAGATCCCGGCCATCCGGCGCACCGGGAAGGGGCGCGGCGCGACGGGCTCGGCGGAGGTACGCGGCGTGTCGGGCGCCGGGGTGGGCAGCCCTCCCGCCATGGCCGGGGCGAGGAGCAGGCCGACGGCGTACAGCCAGAAGGGCGCCTGCCAGCCGGCTGAGCCGAGGGCGCCGCCGAGCGCGAGGAAGAGGGTGGCGGACACGGCGGCGCACATGGTCTGCAGGGCGAGGTACCGGTCGCGGACCCGGCCGGTGTAGTAGTCGCCGATCAGCGTGGTGCAGGCGGTCATCACGGCGGCCTCGGCGACGCCGACCAGGACGCGGCCGGCCAGGATGCCGTAGAGGGAGTCCAGCCACAGCGGGACGGTGCCGAACAGCGCGTACAGGACGGTGGCCACCACCAGCAGGCGCTTGCGGCCGAGCCGGTCGACGACCATGCCCGCGAACGGGGCGAGCAGCGCCAACGACAGGGCCGGCACGGTCAGCACGAGCGGCACCAGGACGGCGCTGCCGGCCACGCCGTCGAAGTGGTCCTGCATCCGGGGCAGCACCGGGGCGATCAGCACCGCGCCGAGGACGGGCAGACAGCTGCCGGCCATCAGCAGTACGGCGGGCAGCCGCCCCCGGACGGCCGCGGCGGCGCCTGGGTCGGGGGCGGGCGGGGCGGGAGCGGGCATGGCGGCACTCCAGGCAGGGAGGTGGGAAGGCGCGCCGCAGGGCGGGCGGGACTGGCCGGCCGGCGCGTGACGTGCCACGACTATGCGGCCCGCACACCGGCCTGCCCAGCCCCGGAACGACGGAGTTCCGGATGCCGCCGATCCAGGCGGTGGATACCGTCCTCGGCGGGCGACCCGGGACCCGTCCGGGGCCCTCGCCGCGCCGCGGCGCGCCCGGCGGCTTCGCGCGCGGCGTGGCGGGTCGGCAGGGGCGCCCTCGAGACGGCCCACGGCCCCGGCGCCCTCGCCGGCGGCCCGGTGGGCCGGTCGACTGCCTCGTTCGGTCGTCTGCCCAATCCCAGGCCCCCGGCCGAGTCACATCCCCTCCGCCCGGCCCCGGCCGAGTCACATCCCCTCCGCCCCCTCCGCCAGCCGTCTCCCCACCCGTGCGGCTGTCTCGCGGAGCCAGATGTGGGCGGCGTCGTGGGTGTGGACCGGGTGCCACCACAGGGCCTCGCGGAGGGGGACCGCCTCGTAGGGGGGCGCGAGGACGCGGACGGGGGCGAGGGGGGCGAGGAGGCGGGCCAGGCGGGCCTGGACGAGGGCGATGCGGCGGGTGCCCGCGACGAGGAGCGGCAGGAGCTGGAAGCTGTCCACGGAGACCTCGACGCGCGGCTCGATGCCGAGCATGCCGAGCTGGCGGACGGCCGGGGCGTCGTAGGTGCGCTGGTAGGTGACCCACGGCAGCCGGGCGAGGTCCTGGCGGGTGAGCCGGTCGTCGACGCTCGGGTGGTCGTCGGCGACGAGGAAGACCCAGCGGTCGTCGTAGAGGTCGGTGGCGGGGAAGTCGCTGATCACGCCGTGCGGCATGAGCAGTCCGTCGGTGGCGCTGAGCAGCGTGGCGGTGTCGTCGACGACGGTGGGCGGGGTCTGGCTGAACCGCAGCCGGATGCCGGGGGCCTCCTCGTGCACCACACGGGCGAGTTCGGTGCCGAAGACGGCGACGGCGTAGTCGGAGGCGACGAGTTTGAACTCGCGGCTCTCGTGCGCGGGGTCGAAGTCGGCCTGGCTGGCGAAGAGCCGTTCGAGCACGGCGTAGGCGGTGGAGGTGCGGTCGAGGAGGACCTGGCCCAGGGCGGTCAGCTCGTAGTGGCCGCCGACGCGGGCGAGCAGGTCGTCGTCGAAGTGCCGGCGCAGCCGGGCCAGGGCGGCGCTCATCGCGGGCTGGCTGAGGCCGACCCGCTGTCCGGCGCGGGTGACGTTGCGTTCCTCCAGGAGCGCGCGCAGGGCGACGACGAGGTTGAGGTCGAGACGAGCCAGGTTCACGGGACTTCCCCTTGCGGTACGGCGCCCACGCCACAACGGAGAGGGCATAAACCGTGTGGATGCCGTCCATCCACAGAATCTATTTCCCTGATTGCGGGTCGCGGGTCCAGATTAGTCACACCGCAATCAGGAGGACATGTTCGTGAAACCTGAACCCGCGTCGGCGCTCTTCGCCGGACCCTTCGCGCTCGCCACTCTCTCCGCCCCCGACGGGCCCGCCTTCCCCGCTCTCGTCACCCCGGACGCCCGGGTGCTCGACCTCCGGGCCGCCTTCGAGCGGCCGGAGCTGACGGTCCGGGCCGTGCTGGAGGACTGGGCGGCCGCCCTGCCCCGGCTGCGGGCGCTGGCCGGTGACGACGGTCAGGACCGCGAGCGGCTGGACGGCTTCCGGGTGCACGCGCCGGTGGAGCCGCGCCAGGTGTTCCAGTCCGGCGCCAACTACCGCCGGCACGTGATCGATCTGCACGTGGCCCACCGCGCGCCCGGCGACGACCGTCCGGACGACGTGCGCCGCGCCGAGGCCGCGGAGATCATGGACCGCCGGGCGGCCGAGGACCTGCCGTACGTGTTCATCGGTCTGCCGAGCGCGATCACCGGTCCTTATGACGACGTGGTGCTGCCGGCGTGGGCCGAGAAGCCCGACTGGGAGCTGGAGCTGGCGGTCGTGATCGGCCGGCCCGCCCACCGGGTGCCGGTCGAGGAGGCGCTGGAGCACGTCGCCGGCTACACCATCGCCAACGACCTGACCGACCGCACGACCGTGTTCCGCCGGGACATGCCGCAGATCGGCACCGACTGGCTGCGCAGCAAGAACGCGCCCGGCTTCACCCCGCTCGGCCCGTGGATCGTGCCCGCCGAGTCGATCGCGGACCCCGGCGACCTGCGAGTGACGCTGAAGCTCAACGGCGAGACCATGCAGGACGAGTCCACCAAGGACATGATCTTCGACGTGGCGCGGATGGTGTCGTACGCCTCGCAGACCGCCCGCCTCCTGCCCGGCGACCTGGTGCTGACGGGCAGCCCGTCCGGCAACGGCATGCACTGGGGCCGACTGCTGCGCGACGGCGACGTCATGGACGGCACCGTCACCGGCCTCGGTGCCCAGCGCACCCGCTGTGTCGCGGAGACGCCGTGAACCGCCACGACCCCGAGGGCGCCATCGCCGAGGCCGCGAAGGCCTGTTCCAACTGGGGCCGCTGGGGCGAGGACGACGTGCTCGGCACCCTGAACTTCCTCGACGAGGCCAAGCGCCGTGAAGGTGCCGCCCTGATCCGCCGCGGTGTCAGCTTCTCGCTGTCGCAGCGGTTCGACATGAACGGCCCGCAGAAGGGCTGGCGGCGGCGGACCAATCCGGTGCACACCATGCTGGACACGGGTGCCGACGCCGCCCTCGGCAACCAGGGCTTCCCGCACGGGATCGGCGGCGCCGACGACGTGATCGCGATGCCGTTGCAGTGTTCCACCCAGTGGGACGGGCTCGGGCACATCTTCGACCACGGCAAGGCGTGGAACGGGCGGCCCGCCGAGAAGGTCGTCACCTCCGACGGCGACCTGGTCACCGGTATCGAGCACATGGCGCCGCATGTCGCGGGCCGCGGCGTGCTGCTGGACGTGGGCCGGGTGATCGGCACCGGCGGGGAGCTGCCCGACGGGTTCGCGATCACCGCGGAGCAGCTGACGGCGACCGCCGAGGCGCACGGGGTGGCCGTGGGCCGCGGGGACATCGTGCTGGTCCGCACCGGCCAGCTCGCCCGCGTCCGGCGGGACGGCTGGGGCGAGTACGCCGGCGGTCCGGCGCCCGGTCTGTCGTTCACCACGGCGGGCTGGCTGCACGGTTCACAGATCGCCGCGATCGCCACCGACACCTGGGGTTTCGAGGTGCGGCCCAACGAGTTCGAGGGCGCCTTCCAGCCGCTGCACCAGGTGGTCATCCCCAACACCGGCCTGCTGATCGGCGAGATGTGGGACCTGGAGGCGCTGGCCGAGGACTGTGCCGCGGACGGCGTGTACGACTTCTGGCTCACCGCCGCCCCGCTGCCCATCACCGGCGCGGTGGGCTCCCCCGTCAACCCGATCGCCGTCAAGTAGCCCCGGGCGACCAGCAGCCCCGACCAGCCCGAGGAACAAGGGAGTTCCCTCATGACCCACCCCCGCACGGTCCTCGTCGTCGGCGGCGGAGCGGCCGGCAACGCCGTGACGATCCTGCTGCGCCGCGCGGGCCTCGCCGTGGACCTGATCGAGGCCAAGGACGACTGGAACGCCACCGCCGGCTCCGGCATCACCCTCCAGGGCAACGCCCTGCGCGTGCTGCGCGAACTCGGCGTCTGGGAGCAGGTGAAGGCGTCCGGCTTCAGCTTCGGCTCGGTCGGCATCACCGCCCCCGACGGCACGGTCCTGCACGTCCAGCGCGATCTGCGCACCGGCGGCGACGACCTGCCCGCCACGGTCGGCATGCAGCGCCCGCAGCTCCAGCGAATCCTGATCGACGCGGTCCGCGCCTCCGGCGCCACGGTCCGCCTGGGCACCCGCGCGGAGATCCTGGACCAGGACGACGACGGTGTCCGCGTCCGGTTCAGCGACGGCACCGAGGCCCGCTACGACCTGGTGATCGCCGCCGACGGACTCGTCTCCACCACCCGCGCGGCGATCGGCATCACCGCCAAGCCCGAGCCCACCGGCATGGCCATCTGGCGGATCGCCGCGCCGCGCCCGGCGGGCGTGGTGCGCACCGACCTCGCCTACGGCGGCCCCGCCTACATCGCCGGGTACTGCCCGACCAGCGACACCACCCTCTACGCCTACGTCGTCGAGGCCAACCGCGACCGGGCGTCGATCCCCGCCGACTCCTTCGCCGACGAGATGCGCGCTCTCGCCTCCGGCTACGGCGGGTTCTGGCCGGAGATCACCGCGCACATCACCGACCCGGCGAAGGTCAACTACACCTGGTTCGACCGGATGCTGGTCGAGGGTTCCTGGCACCGCGGCCGGGTGGTGCTGGCCGGCGACGCCGCGCACTGCTGCCCGCCCACCATGGCGCAGGGCGCCGCGCTGTCCCTGGAGGACGCGTGGGTGCTGGCCCAGCTGCTGACCGGCTCCGGCGACTGGGACGACGCGCTCCTCCAGGCGTACTACGAGCGGCGGATCGGCCGGGTCCGGCCCGTCGTGGAGGCGTCCGTGCAGCTCGGCCAGTGGCAGCTCGACGGTGTGCGCGACGCGGACGTGCCCGGTCTGATGGCCCGCACCATGACGATGCTGAGGGAACTGCCGTGACCACACCCGACCTCGACGCAGCCGCCGTGACCACGCCGACGGTCGACGTCCACGCCCATGTCCTGCTGCCGGAGGTGGAGGCGCTGGTGGCCGGGCTGCCCGGCCAGGACGCGGCCCGGGCGCTGGACGTCCGCCGCAACGGCCCCGAGGCCCTCGCCGTCAACGGGGCCATGGTGCGCGAGCGGATACCGAGGCTGACCGACCCTGCCGTGCGGCTGGCCGCGATGGACGCGCAGGGCGTGGACGTGCAGTTGGTCAGCCCGTCCCCGTCGCACTACCACTACTGGACGGACGCGGAGACGGCCGAGAAGGTGTACCGGCTCGCCAACGAGGCGACCGCCGCGCACTGTTCGCCCGCCCCGGACCGTCTGCGCGGGCTCGGTCTCGTGCCGCTGCACCACCCGGAGCAGCTGGTGCGCGCCCTGGACCACGCGCTGGAACTGGGGCTGACCGGTGTGGAGATCTCCAGCCACGCTCCGGGCCGGGAGCTGTCCGACCCCGCGTACGAGCCGTTCTGGGCGCGGGCGGCGCAGACCGGCGCGATCGTCTTCCTGCACCCGTTCGGCTGCACGCTCGACGAGCGCCTGGACCGGTGGTACCTGTCCAACATCGTCGGACAGCCCACCGAGAACGCCGTCGCCCTCTCGCACCTGATCTTCTCCGGGGTGCTGGACCGCCACCCCGGCCTGATCGTGCTCGCGGCGCACGGCGGCGGCTATCTGCCGACCCACATCGGCCGTTCCGACCACGCCTGGTCGGCCCGCTCCGACGCCGGCGCCGGCTGCGCCCATCTGCCCAGCAGCTACCTCCGGCGCCTGTACTTCGACTCCCTGGTGCACGACCCGCACGTGCTGCGGGAGCTGATCCGCGCCGCCGGGCCCGACCGGGTGCTGCTCGGCTCCGACTTCCCCTTCGACATGGGCACCGACGACCCGCTCGGCGCGCTGCGCGCCGCGCGCCTGCCCGATGCCGACTTCCACGCCGTACGGGGCGGCAACGCCGCCGCCCTCCTCCGGAAGGACTGACACCATGCGCCTGCTCACCCATCTACGGCACGTCGACCTCGCCGTGCCGGACTACGACAAGCAGCTCGACTTCTACGCCGGCGTCTGGGGCCTGACCAAGGTCGCCGAGGACTCCGGCATCTCCTTCCTGGCCGCCGAGGGCTCCCCGGAGCAGTACGTCGTCCGGCTGCGCAAGGCCGAGGAGAAGCGCCTCGACCTGGTGTCGTACGGCGCCGCGTCCGCGGCCGACGTCGACACGCTCGCCGAGCGGCTGCTCGCCGGCGGCGTCCAGCTGATCATCCGGCCGGGCAAGGTCGACACCCCCGGCGGCGGCTACGGCTTCCGCTTCTTCGACGTGGACGGCCGCACCATCGAGGTCTCCGCGGACGTCGAGGTCCGCCGGCACCGCAAGATCGAGGAGAAGGAGGCCATCCCGGTCAAGCTCTCCCACGTCGTCCTCAACTCCCCCGACCTGGACCGGACCCGGCGATGGTACGAGGAGCACCTGGGCTTCGCGCTCTCCGACACGCTCAGCTCGCCGCACATGGGCGAGGTCATGCACTTCATGCGGATCAGCAGCCAGCACCACTCGATGGCGCTGGCGAAGGGCCCGCACACCTCGCTGCACCACGTCTCCTTCGAGATGCGCGGCCTCGACGAGTACATGCGCGGCTCCGGACGGGTGATCCGGGCCGGATACCGCAAGATCTGGGGCCCGGGCCGACACATGGCGGGCGACAACACCTTCACGTACTTCCTCGACCCGCACGGCAACACCGTCGAGTACACCACCGAGCTGGAACTCCTCGACGAGGACACCTGGCACCCGCACGTCTACGACTTCTCCCAGCCCGAGGTCACCGACCAGTGGGGCACGGCGAACCCGATGAACGAGCTAATCGCCAAGGAGTCGTTCAACGACGTCGACCGCGGCGTGTTCGTCGCCCCGCCGGTGTGAGGCCGCGATGCGCATAGCCAGCTATCTCCGTGCGGGCCGCCGGTACTGCGGTGTCGTCGAGGGCGACACCGTCCGGGCGCTGCCGGACGGCACCTCGCCGCTCGACGCGCCCGGCACACGGCCCTCGGGCCCGGCGGTGCCCCTGTCGGACGTGACGCTGCTCCCGCCGCTGGAGCCCGCCACCGTCCGTGACTTCGTCACCTTCGAGGAGCACGTGGAGGGCGTCCGGCGTTCGGTCGACGGGGACGCCGGGGTCCCCGAGGCCTGGTACGACGCTCCGACGTTCTACTTCACCAACCCGTACGCCGTCGTCGGCCCCTACGACGACGTGCCAGTGCCGCCCGGCTCGCAGGTCCTCGACTTCGAGCTGGAGGTGGCGGTGGTCGTCGGCCGCGCCGGCCGCGACCTCACCCCGGAGCAGGCCCGCGACCACATCCTCGGCTACACCATCCTCAACGACTGGTCGGCCCGGGATCTCCAGTCGCGGGAGATGCAGGTCCGGCTCGGCCCCTGCAAGGGCAAGGACACGGCCGCCACGCTCGGCCCGTACCTGGTGACCGCCGACGAGCTGGAGCCGTACCGGGACGCGGACGGCTTCCTGCGGCTCGCGCTCACCGCCGAGGTCGACGGCGACGTCGTCGGCCGGGACCTGCTGTCCAACATGAGCTGGACCTTCGAGGAGATGATCGCCTACGCCTCGCGCGGCACCTGGGTGCGCCCGGGTGACGTGCTCGGCTCGGGCACCTGCGGCAACGGCGGCTGTCTCGCCGAGCTGTGGGGCGTGCGCGGGGAGCGGACGCCGGCGCCGCTGAAGCCCGGCGACACGGTCACCCTCACCGTCGAGGGCATCGGGTCGGTGTCCAACCGGGTCGTCCCCGGCGTGGCGCCGGTGCCGCTGCCGGCCGCGCGCCGCCGGCCGAGGGAGCGGCCGTGAGCGAGCTGTGTCCCAAGAGGCTGCTCGGCAAGGTCGTGGTCGTCACCGGGGCGGCCCGCGGCCAGGGCGCCGCGGAGGCCGATCTGCTCACGCGGGAGGGCGCGCGGGTCATCGCCACCGACGTCGAGCCGGTCGGCGGCTGCCGCCCGCTCGACGTCACCGACGAGCGGGCCTGGGCCGCGCTCGCCGCCGAACTGCGGGAGGCGTACGGGCGGGTGGACGGCCTGGTCAACAACGCGGGCATCACCTGGCGGGCGCGCGTCGGCGACGTACGGCCCGCGGACCTGGCGCAGGTGCACGCGGTCAACGTGACCGGGCCGCTGCTCGGCATCCAGCACCTGGCCCCGCTGATGCCGCCGGGCTCGTCGATCGTCAACGTCGGCTCGTCGGCCGCGCTCACCGGCCACTATCCGGTCGCCTACACGACCAGCAAGTGGGCGCTGCGCGGCCTGTCGAAGACGGCGGCCCTGGAGCTGGGGCCGCGCGGCATCCGGGTCAACACGATCCATCCCGGTTACATCGAGACGGAGATGACCGCGTCCGCCGCTCCGGCCTTCCGGGAGGCGAACGTCCGGGAGACCCCGCTGGGCCGCACCGGGACGGTGGACGAGGTGGCCCCGCTGGTCGCCTTCCTGCTGTCGGACGAGTCGTCGTTCGTGACCGGTGCGGAGATCCCCGTCGACGGCGGCCTGACCGCGCACGGCGGCGTGAAGTCGGTGTCGGACGCGCTGCGGGCGGAGGCCGGCGGATGAAGCGGCTCGAAGGCAAGGTGGCCTTGATCTCCGGCACGGCTCGCGGTCAGGGCCGGGCGGCGGCGCTGCGGTTCGCCGCCGAGGGCGCACTGGTCGTCGGCGGCGACCTGCGGCACGAGCAGGCCCTGGAGACCCAGCGGCTGATCGCCCGCGACGGCGGTACGGCCCTCACACCGGGCCCGCTGGACGTCACCGACGACGAGTCGGTGCGGTCGTGGGTCGGGGAGGCCGTGGACGCGTTCGGCGGGGTGGACATCCTGTACGCCAACGCCGGTGCCGTGCGGTTCGGCGGGATCGACGACCAGCCGTACTACGACTTCGCGTTCACGATGCGGGCGGAGCTGGACTCGGTGTGGCTGAGCGTGCGCGCGGCCTGGCCGCATCTGCTGCGCAGCCGTGGCTGCGTCCTGACCGTCGGCTCGACCGCCGGGCTCACCGGCTCCCTCACCAACCGGCGCACGGCGCACTCAGCGTCCAAGGGCGCGGTGATCGCGCTGACCCGGCAGCTCGCCGCGGAGGGGGCGCCGTACGGCGTCCGCGCCAACTGCGTCAGCCCCGGGATGATCGACACCGAGGGCTCGCGCGGTGATCTGCTGGCCGACGACCACCCGATGCGTGCGATCGCCCGGCACATCCCGCTCGGGCGGGTGGGGATCCCGGACGACGTCGTGAACGCCGCCGTCTTCCTGGCCTCGGACGAGGCCGCGTACATCACGGGCGCCAACCTCGTCGTCGACGGCGGCTGGTCCTCCGTGCTCCCCGGTTGAAAGGACCGACTCGTGAACAAGGTCTGCGCGAGCGCCGAAGAGGCGGTCGCCGACTTCTCCGACGGGGCCTCACTGGCCGTCGGCGGCTTCGGGCTCAGCGGTGTGCCCGAAGTGCTCATCCGCGCCCTGTACGCGCAGGGCGCGAGCGGCCTGGAGGTCGTCTCCAACAACTGCGGCGTGGACGGCCGGGGTCTGGGCGTGCTGCTCGCCGCGGGCCGCATCGCCCGCGTGACCGGCTCCTACGTCGGTGAGAACAAGGAGTTCGCCCGCCAGTACCTGTCGGGTGAGCTGGAGGTGGAGCTGGTGCCGCAGGGCACCCTCGCCGAACGGCTGCGGGCGGGCGGCGCAGGCATCCCCGCCTTCTACACCCCGGCCGGCGTCGGCACCCAGGTGGCGAACGGCGGCCTGCCCTGGCGGTACGCGGCTGACGGCTCGGTCGCTTCGGCCTCCCCGGCGAAGGAGATCCGGGACTTCGGCGGCCGCCCGCACGTCCTGGAGCACGGCATCACCTCCGACTACGCCCTCGTACGGGCCTGGCGCGGCGACCGGCACGGCAACCTGTGCTTCCGCCGGGCCGCCGCCAACTTCAACCCGCTCGCCGCGATGGCCGGGCGCGTCACCGTCGCCGAGGTGGAGGAACTGGTCGAGCCGGGTGACCTGCGGCCCGACGAGATCCGCCTCCCCGGCGTCTACGTCCAGCGGGTCGTCGGACTCAGCGCCGCCGAGGCGGCCGACAAGCGGATCGAGAAGAGGACGGTACGTCCCTGATGCCCTGGAACCGCGACCAGATGGCCGCCCGCGCCGCCGCCGAACTCACCGACGGCTCCTACGTCAACCTCGGCATCGGCCTGCCCACCCTGATCCCCGGTCATCTCCCGCCGGGCGTGCGGGTCGTGCTGCACTCCGAGAACGGCATCCTCGGCACCGGGCCCTACCCGGCGGAGGACGAGGTCGACCCGGATCTGATCAACGCGGGCAAGGAGACCGTCACCGTGCTGCCGGGCGCCTCCTTCTTCGACTCCGCGCTGTCCTTCGGCATGATCCGAGGCGGGCACATCGACACCGCCGTGCTCGGTGCCATGCAGGTGTCGGCGGCCGGCGACCTGGCCAACTGGATGATCCCCGGCAGGATGGTCAAGGGCATGGGCGGCGCGATGGACCTGGTGCACGGGGCCCGGCGGGTCATCGTGCTGATGGAGCACACCGCCAAGGACGGTTCGCCGAAGATCCTGAAGGAGTGCACCCTGCCGCTCACCGGCGAGCGTTGCGTCGACCGGATCATCACCGACCTCGGTGTCCTCGACGTCACCGGCGACGGCCTCGCCCTCGTCGAGACCGCGCCGGGCGTCACCGTCGACGACGTCGCCGCCCGCACCGACGCCCCGCTGCGGGTGGACGGCCGCGGGGCGGCCCGCTGACCGGCCCGCGCCTCACACCGCGGTCGCGGTCACCGGCCCGCGCTGCTGGAACTGGGTGCGGTACAGCTCCGCGTACCGCCCGTCCGCCGCCAGCAGCGTCTCGTGCGTGCCGCGTTCGACGATCCGGCCCTCCTCCACGACGAGGATCTGGTCGGCGGTCCGGACCGTCGACAGGCGGTGGGCGATCACGAGGGCGGTCCGGTCGCGCAGCGCCTCCGCCAGCGCCTCCTGGACGGCCGCCTCGGAGGTGTTGTCCAGGTGGGCGGTGGCCTCGTCGAGGACGACGACCCGCTGGCGGGCCAGCAGCAGCCGGGCGATGGTCATCCGCTGGCGTTCGCCGCCGGAGAGCCGGTAGCCGCGCTCTCCGACGACCGTGTCCAGGCCGTCGGGCAGCGCGTGGACCAGCGCGTCGAGGCGGGCCCGGCGCAGGGCGTCCCACAGCTCCCCGTCCGTCGCCTCCGGGCGGGCGAGGAGGAGGTTGGCGCGGACCGTGTCGTGGAAGAGGTGGCCGTCCTGGGTGACCATGCCGAGCGTGCCGCGCAGCGAGTCGGCGCTCAGGTCGCGCACGTCGACGCCGCCGACCCGCACGGCGCCCGCGTCGACGTCGTACAGACGCGGCAGCAGCTGCGCGATCGTCGACTTCCCGGCGCCCGAGGAGCCGACCAGGGCGACGGTCTGGCCGGGTTCGGCTCGGAAGGAGACGCCGTGCAGGACCTCGGTGCCGCCCCGGGTGTCGAGGGACGCGACCTCCTCCAGGGAGGCGAGGGAGACCTTGTCGGCGGACGGGTAGCCGAAGCGGACGTCGTCGAACTCGACGGCGACCGGGCCGTCCGGCACCGGGCGGGCGTCCGGCCGGTCCTCGATGAGCGGCTTCAGGTCGAGCACCTCGAAGACCCGCTCGAAGCTGACCAGCGCGCTCATCACCTCCACGCGGGCCCCGGCGAGCGCGGTGAGCGGGGCGTAGAGCCGGGTGAGCAGCAGGGCCAGGGAGACCACGGCGCCGGGTTCCAGGGTGCCGCGCAGGGCGAGGGTGCCGCCGAGGCCGTAGACCAGGGCGAGTGCCAGGGCGGACACCAGGGTCAGCGCGGTGATGAAGGCCGACTGGGCGGTCGCGGTGCGGATGCCGATCCCGGCGACCCGGCGGGCCCGGTCGGCGAACTCGCGGGACTCCTCCTCGGGCCGGCCGAACAGCTTGACCAGGGTGGCGCCGGGCGCGGAGAACCGCTCGGTCATCCGGGTGCCCATCGCCGCGTTGAGCGCGGCCGCCTCCCGCTGCATCCGGGCCATCCGGCGACCCATCCGCCGGGCGGGCAGCACGAACACCGGCAGCAGCACCAGCGCGAGCAGGGTGACCTGCCAGGACAGCGTGAGCATCACGGCGAGCGTGAGCACCAGGGTGACCAGGTTGCTGACCACTCCGGACAAGGTGTTGCTGAAGGCCCGCTGGGCGCCGATGACGTCGTTGTTGAGACGACTGACGAGCGCTCCCGTACGGGTACGTGTGAAGAACGCGACCGGCATGCGCTGCACATGATCGAACACAGCCGTCCGCAGATCGAGGATGAGCCCTTCGCCGAGTCTCGCCGAAAGCCTCCTGGCGAGGATGCCGAGTGCCGCCTCCACGACCGCGATGAGCGCGATGAGCAGGGCGAGCCGTACGACGGTGCCCTCGTCGCCGTCCGACACGATCGCGTCGACGACCAGTCCGGCGAGCAGGGGCGTGGCGACGGCGAGCAGCGCGGTCACCACCCCGAGCAGCACGAACACGGCGATCCGGCGGCGGTGCGGGCGGGCGAAGGCGCCGATGCGGCGCAGCGTGGCGCGGTCGAAGGGGCGGCGTTCCTCTTGGGCGTTGAGGACGCTGTGCAGCTGCGTCCAGGCCGTGGTCTCCATGCTCATGTCGTCGACGGTAGAACCTCGACCAATGTCGAGGTCAAGACCGGCCGGACGGGTGTCCGTAAGGCGGCGTCCCCGCAGCCGCAACCCGCGGTTGAGGCGGCACGGAGAACCTCTCCCGATGTGACAGCGATACGGCTCTCCCGGCGCCTCCCGGTCCGCACCGTCCTGTGTCTGCTGCCGCTCGCCCTGGTCGCGGTGCTGGCGGTGCGGCACCGGGCCGTGCTCGCCGAGGGGTTCGGCCACCTCGCGACGGCCCGCTGGCCGTGGCTGCTGGCCGCCGCCGGGGCGACCTGTCTGACCTGGGTGGCGGCGGCCGTCACCCGGCAGGGCGCGGTCGTCGAGCGGCTGCCCCGGTGCCGCCTGCTCGCCACCCAGTTCGCGGCGGGCGCGGCCAACCACATGCTGCCCAGCGGGCTCGGGGCGAGCGCGGTCAATCTGCGGTTCATGACGGTGTGCGGGCTGCCGCTCGCCCGGTCCTCCGCCGCGCTGGCGCTCTATCTGCTGGCGGAGAGCGTCGGGCGGGTGGCGCTGCTGGCCGCCCTGCTGATCGCCTTCCCGGGCGCCCTGCGGCTCGGCTCCCTGCTCCCGGAGGGCGCGATCGGCCCGCTGCTGCTCACGATCGGCGCGGCGGCCGTCGTCGCGGCGGTGGTGCTGGCGTGCGTACGGCGGCTGCGGGCGGCCGTCGGCTCCTTCCTGCGCACCGCGCTGGGAGAGGCGCGCACGATACACAGCCGCCCCTCACGGGCACTGGCGCTGTGGGGCGGTTCGCTGGCCTTCCCGGCGCTGCAGGCCGCCGTGCTGGTCGCGGTGGGGCGGGCGCTCGGTCTTCCGGTGCCGCTGTGGCACATGGCGGTCGCGTACCTGGCGGCGACCGTCGCCGTCGCGCTGATCCCCACGCCCGGCGGGATCGGCTCGGTGGAGACGGCGCTGATCGTGGCGCTGGTGGCGGCGGGCGGCCCGGCGGCCGTGGCGACGGCGGTGGTCCTGGCGTTCCGGATCATCACGGTCTGGCTGCCGTTGCTGCCGGGGGCGCTGACGCTGGGGGCGCTGGTGCGGCTGAAGGTGATCTGAGGGCGGGGCGTCGGCCCGTGTGGGAGAGTGCGCCCCGTAGCGCTCAGCAGCGCCCCGTAGCCCTCACCAGCGCGCCGCCGCGCTCAGCAGCGCTCCGCCGCCGTCGACGTATGGAAAGGGAATCCGCATGCCGGTCCGCATCGAACGCCGGGGCCCCGTCACCACGGTGATCCTCTCCCGCCCCGAGGTCCGCAACGCCGTGGACGGGCCGACCGCCACCGAACTCGCCGACGCCTTCCGCGCGTTCGAGGCGGACGAGGAGGCGCGGGTGGCGGTGCTGTGGGGTGAGGGCGGCACGTTCTGCGCGGGCGCCGATCTCAAAGCGCTGGGCGGCGAGCGGAGCAACCGGGTCGCGGAGGACGGGGACGGCCCGATGGGGCCGACCCGCATGCGGCTGTCGAAGCCGGTGATCGCCGCCGTCGCGGGGCACGCCGTGGCCGGCGGGCTGGAACTGGCGCTCTGGTGCGATCTGCGGGTCGCCGAGGAGGACGCCGTGTTCGGGGTGTTCTGCCGCCGCTGGGGCGTGCCGCTGGTCGACGGCGGCACGGTGCGGCTGCCCCGGCTCATCGGCACCAGCCGCGCCCTGGACCTGATCCTCACCGGCCGCCCCGTGCCGGCGAGCGAGGCCTTCGAGATCGGGCTGGCGAACCGTCTCGTCCCCGTCGGCCACGCTCGCGCCGCCGCCGAGGAACTGGCCGCCACCGTGGCACGCTTCCCGCAGGCCTGCCTGCGTTCCGACCGCGCCTCGGTGCTGGACCAGGAGGGCCTGGCCGAGGACGCGGCACTGCGGAGCGAGCTCCGCCATGGCATGGGGGTGCTGGCGGAGAGCCTGGAGGGGGCCGCCCGGTTCGCGGACGGCGCGGGCCGGCACGGGTCGTTCACCGAGCGGTGAGGGCTGACGGCTACATCCCTTGCATCCCCGCGTACGCGCGCAGCTCCTGCCGGTCGGTCGGCAGTCCCCAGCCGCGCAGGATCGCCAGGAAGTTGCCCCAGCGCCAGGTGTCCTCGCCGAGATCGGCGAGGACCCGTATGAGGCGCTGCCGACGGGCGTCGAGTTCGGCGTGGGCCGGGAGCCGGTCCGGGCGTTCGGGGCCGAACGCCAGGTGGAGGGCGGCCTGGGTGACCGCGAAGCTGCCCGGTCCTGAGGTGGCGGCCAGTCCGTCGGTCACGGCGTCCAGGGCCTCGTCGGGGAAGCGGTCGGCGAGCCGGGTGAGGGTCGACGCCGCGTAGCCGCGCAGGTCGCCGTCGTGGAAGGGGACGCCCGGCGGGCCGGGCTCGGGCGGGGCGGCCGCGGTGGCGGCCAGTTCGGCGAGGACGGCGGGGTCGCCGCCGTGGCCGAGACGGGCGAGGGCGGTGGCCGCCGCCCAGCGCACCACCGGTTCCCGGGCCGCGAGGTGGGTCCGCAGCCGGTCGGCGTGGGCGGTGCCGGCGGTGTCGGCGTCGGTGCCGGTGTCGGTGTCCGCGTCGGCGATGAGTCCGGCGGCGACGATCGCGGTCGCCCGGACGGCGGGTTCGCTCTCCTCGCCGGCCAGCCGCAGCAGCCCGGGCAGGGTGTGCGCGGCCTCTTCGGGGAACCAGGCCAGCAGATGGGCGGTGGCGGCCCGGACGGCCGGATCGGGGTCGTCCAGCAGCGCGGTCAGGCCCGCCAGCTCCCCCCGCACGGCGTCGTACGCACGCAACTCGGCCTGTCCGGCTGAGAGATGGAGCTCGAAGTCGAACGTCGCGCGCCGCATCTCGCGCACGGCGCGCTCGCCCTCGTCGGGTGCCGCGGCCACCCATGCGTCGTACCCGGCGAGCAGTTCCTCGCGGTCCTGCGCGGCGAACTCGGCGATCTCGCGCCGCCAGCGCGCCGCGTCCACCCCGTCGGGCAGGTGGGCCTCGTCGTAGCCGACCGCCAGCGCGGCGAGCAGGCCGACCAAGTCGGCGCGGCCGGGCAGCGCGGGATCGGCCGCCAGGCGGGCGAGGAAGGGCACGGCGACGGCGGAGGCCTCGTAGCGGCTGCCCTGGTGGAAGATGTTGCCGTACAACGCGTGCAGCGCCTTGCCGCGCGCCTCCGCGTCGGGGTCGCACAGGGCGCGCAGCTGCCCCGGGACGTCGTCCGCCTCGCCGTAGGCGTGCGAGAGTTCGGCCCAGTCGATCGCGTCCAGCCCGGCCAGCGGGTTCGTCGTGTCTGTCACGTGGGCCAATGTCGCACACGGCACTGACAACGGGCCGTCAGCCGACCGCCACCCGCACCGGCCCGCCCTTCGGATCGACCGCGTGGGCCCAGCGTGCCGTCAGCGTCAGGGAGCGGTCCGGGGCGGCGCCGCGGACCCGTTCGCGGTGCAGGACGCGTCCGTCCTGGGCCACTTCGAGGAGGGGACGGCCGAGGCGGGCCGCCGTGCGCAGGGTGTACGGCGGGACGTCGGCCGGGGTGACCCGGTTGGGGGTGATCCAGCGCAGCGGCGGGTCGACGGTGAGCGGCACCCCGACCGGCCAGGAGTCCCCGACCGGCTGGGAATCCCCGGGCGACGAAGCTTCCCCGTGCGGCGACGCTTCCCCGTGCGGCGAGGGCGTTCCGGCGAGCCAGGCGCGTACGGCGTCGGCCACCCACACGCCCTCCCGGGCCGCCGTTGCCGCGGGCTCCACCGCGTGCAGGACGTTGCCCGCGGCGAACACGCCGGGCCGCGAGGTGCGCAGGGCGCCGTCCACGGCGGGGCCTCGGGTGCGCGGGTCGAGGGTGAGGCCGCCGTGCCGGGCCAGTTCGCGCTCGGGTGTGAAGTCGCCGGTGAAGACGACGGTGTCGCAGGGCAGGACGGCCGTACGGCCGTCGTGGTGGCGGACGCGGACGCCGGACAGCCTGCCGTGGCCGAGGAGTTCGGTGACCGTGGTGCCGGTGAGCAGCGGGACGCCCCGGCGCAGTCGGGTGTCCAGGGCCCGCGCGGGTGCCGTCCGGTGGCCGGGCAGGTCGGTGACGAGGGCGACGACGTCGGCTCCGGCGCGGCGCACGGTGTCGGCGGCGGCGTAGGAGACGTCCTGCGCGCCGACGACGACCGCGCGGGTGCCGATCGGCTGCCGGTACAGGTGCACCGCCTGCTGGAGTTCCCCGGTGGTGTACACGCCGGCCGGCCGGGTGCCGGGGACGAGGCGGGCCGCGCGGGGGCGTTCGCGGGCGCCGGTGGCCAGGACGACGGCCCGCGCGCGGATCGTCTCCGGGCCCCGCGGGCCGACCGTGGCGAGGTCCAGCGGGCCCGCCCAGTCGAGGGCGGTCACGCCGGTGCGGACGACGGCTCCGGCCCGGACGGCGGTCTCGGCGAGGTCCCGCGCGTACCGGGGCCCGGTCAGCGGGCGGCGCCAGGTGCCGAAGCCGCCGTGCGCGCAGTGCCGGGGCACTCCCCCGGCCGCCCGCTCCCGCTCCAGCACCTCCACGCGGCCCGCGCCTGCGGCGGCCAGCCGGGCGGCCGCCGAGAGCCCCGCCGGTCCCGCGCCGACGACGAGCACGTCCACCCGCCGTACGGCCGTCGTGCCCGGCCCCGCCGGACCGTCGTGCCCGGCTTGCCGATCCGTCATGGCCTGCCCTCCTCGAACAGCGCGCGCACCGCGGCCCCGCAGTAGAAGCCCTGACAGCGACCGCCACGCGCGCGTGTCCGGCGGCGCAGCCCGTCGACGGAGCGCGGTGGGATCGTACTCGTGAGGGCGTCCTGGATCTCGCCGAGGGACACGCGTTCGCAGTGGCAGACGAGGGTGCCGTAGCGGGGGTCGGCGGCGATGAGGTCGGCGCGCTGATGAGGGCGCGGGAACGCCTCGCCGAGGTTCGGCATGCGCACGGGCTCCAGTTCCCGGGCGGGTCCGGCGTCGAGTCCCGTCTCGGCGAGCAGGCCCATGACGTGCTCGGCGAGGGCGAGGGAGGCGGTCAGGCCGGTGGAACGGATGCCGCCGACGGTGACGTATCCCTGGCCGGGGTGGGCGCGGACCCGGTAGTCGTCGTGCTCGGTGGCGGCGCGCAGCCCGGCGTAGACGGCGGTGACCTCCTCGTCGAGCAGGGCGGGCAGGATGCGGCGGCCCTGCTCGCGCAGGGCGGCGAGACCGTCGGCGGTGGACCCGGTGGCCCGCTTGTCGTCCAGGTCCTCGGCGGTCGGGCCGAGCAGGACGTTGCCGTAGACGGTGGGGGCGACCAGGACGCCCTTGCCGAGGGCGGTGGGGACGGGCAGCAGGATGTGCCGGACCAGGGCGCGGGCGAACTTGTCGTGGACCAGGAGCTGGCCGCGGCGCGGGGTGACGGTGAAGTCGTGGTGGCCGAGCTGCCGGTCGAGGGTGTCGGCGTGCAGTCCGGCCGCGTTGACGAGCCGCCGGGCGCGCAGGGTGCCCCGGGAGGTCGTCAGCTCGTGCGGGCCGCCGGTCCGGCTCACCCGCTCCACCCGGCAGTCGAGGTGCAGGTGGACGCCGTGGCGCACCGCCTGGGTGGCGTACGCGAGTGTCGTCGTCCACGGGCAGATGATGCTCTCGCCGGGCACGTGCAGGGCGCCGAGCGCGCCCGGGCCGAGGTGCGGCTCGCGGGCGTACAGCTCGGCCGGGCCGAGGAGGCGGGTGTCGTGGCAGTCGTTGCGGACGGCCTTCTCGGCGAGGTGGGGCAGGGTGGCGAGCTGGTCGTCGTCCCAGGCGACGAGCAGCGCGCCGACGCGTTCGACGGGGATGCCGGACTCGGCGGCGTACCCGGCCAGCAGCCGCGCGCCCTCGCGGACCAGCCGGGCCTCCAGGGAGCCGGGGACCGCGTCGAAACCGGTGTGCAGGATCGCGGTGTTGGCCTTGGAGGTGCCCTGGCCGACGTCGTCCTGGGCCTCGACGAGCGCCACCCTCAGCCGGGGGTGCCGGGCCAGGGCGCGGGCGACGGCGCCGCCGACGACGCCCGCGCCGACGATCGCGACGTCGTAGGGCTCGGCGGGCAGCGGTCCGTCGGCGGTGACCGTCACGCGGGCGCCCCGTCCAGCAGGGCGGCCACGGCGGTGCGGAAGCGCGCGCGGCGCTCGGCCGCCTGGCCGGCGTCGATGCGCGGCTCGTAGACGGCGGACGGCCGCCAGTCCGGCAGGGCGTCCGCGAGGGCCAGGCCGGGGGTCGCGCCCAGGCGGGCCAGGGCGCCCGCGCCGAGGGCGGTGGCGTCGGGCAGGGCGGACACCTCGACGGGGCGTTGCAGCAGGTCGGCCTGGGTCTGCATGAGCAGCGCGGAGCGGGTGAGGCCGCCGTCGACGCGGAGTACGTCCAGCGGGGTGCCGAGGTCGTCGGCGGCGGCGTCGGCGAGTTCGGCGACCTGGGCGGCCAGGCCCTCGCACAGGGCGCGCACCAGGTGGCCGGGGCCGGTGTCGAGGCCGAGTCCGGTGAGTGAGCCGCGCAGGTCGCCGCGCCACCAGGGGGCGGCGAGCCCGGCGAGCGCGGGCACGAAGGTGACGCCTCCGCTGTCGGGGACGGCGCCGCCCACGGTGTCGAGGTCGGCGGCGCCCCGGATGACGCCGAGTTCGGTGAGCCAGCGGACGGCGGAGGCGGCCGTGTAGACCTGGCCGTCGAGGCAGTAGCTGGTGTGTCCGGCGAGCCGCCAGGCGACGCAGCTGACCAGGCCGGAGCCGCCGCGCCGCGGGGTGTCGCCGGTGTGCGCCAGGAGGAACGCGCCGGTGCCGTAGGTGCACTTGGCGCCGCCGGGGGCGGTGACGCGCTGGGCGAGGAGGGCGGCCTGCTGGTCGACGGCGAGTCCGGTGAGCGGGATCGCGGCGCCGAACGCGGTGGTGGTGCCGACGGGCCGGGCGCCGTCGACGACCTCGGGCAGGCGTTCGTCGGCGAGGCCGTACAGGTCGAGGGCGCGCGGCGACCACTCGGCGCGGTCCAGGTCGAGCAGCTGGGTGCGGCCGGCGGTGGCGGCGTCGGTGACGAAGGCGCCGGTGAGCCGGTGGACCAGCCACGCGTCGCTGGTGGTGACGACGCCCTCGGTGGTGCGGTGGCGGCGTATCCAGGCCATTTTCGGGGCGGCGAAGTACGGGTCCAGCGGCAGGCCGGTCAGCTCCCGCAGTTCCTCGCCGTGCTCGGCGAGTCCGGCGCAGACCGTCTCCGCGCGGCGGTCCTGCCAGACCAGGGCGTCGGTGAGCGGGCGACCGGTGGCCGGGTCCCAGGCGAGGACGGTCTCGCCCTGGTTGGCGAGGCCGAGGGCGACCACGGGTTCCGCCGCCTCGGCGAGCGCCTGGCGTCCGGCGTCGACGACGGAGTCGTACAGCTCGGCCGGGTCGGCCTCGACGAGTCCGCCGGGCAGGTGGCGGGGGCGCACGGCGGTGAAGCCGGTGCCGAGGACGCCGCGTTCGGGGCAGATCACCAGGGCCTTGGTGCCGGAGGTGCCCTGGTCTACGGCGAGCACCGGTCCTGTCATCGCGCCTCCCGCCCCGTGGTGATCACGGGGCGACAGCCTGCCGTCGTCGGCCACACGGCGTCAAGCGCCGCTGACAGTCGGTCAACTTCCTCGCCGGGCGCAGCCGGTTCTCCGGATGGCGAAACTCGCGTCTCATCCGGAACAGGCGCCTCTATAGTGACCGCCGACCGAACGCGATCTCCTCAACCGCCGCCCGGAGGAGGGCTGTTGTCACGCCACCCTGCCGTCCCGACCACCCGCCCGTCGACCGGGGCGGGAGGCTGATGGCCAGAGACGGAGCACGCCCCGCCTACGATCCCGCCGGACCCGACACGGCGCTGCGCGCCGCCCTCCAGGAGGTGCGCGCCGGGCGTTGGATGTCGATGCGCGCGCTGCTCGCCGAGACCGGGTCGTGGTGGCAGTGGACCCAGCGCACCCAGGTCCTGGCGGCCGCGGCGGCCGGCACGGACGTGGTGCGGGCGTGGCTCACCGAGGAGCCGCACAGCGTCCCGGCCGCCGTGATGCACGCCCGCGTGGCGGTGGAGCGGGCCCTGCGCGCGCACCGCGAACAGCACTCCCGTACCGGCGAGTTGTGGCACGAGGCGTGGCGGGCGAGCGACGCCGTGGCGCGGGTCGCCTCCCACGACCCGGTCCCCTGGGTGTGCCTGCTGGCGCTGGCCCGGCTGGACGAGGAGCAGCGCTGGCCGGAGCACCGGGTGGCGCCGTCGGAGCCGATGCTGCCGCCCGGCCCCTGGGGGCTGCTGGCCGAGGCCGACAAGCGCGACCCGTACAACCGCGAGGCCCACCACCGCATGCTCCAGTTCCTGTACGACCGCTCGGCGTCCGGGCGGCTGGCCGAGGCGGCGGGTTTCGCGCACTGGGCGGCCGACGCGGCACCGCCGGGCTCGGCGCTGCATCTGCTGCCGCTGTACGTCCGGGTCGAGCGCTACCGGCGTGGCGGCGGGCGGGACGCCGCGCTCGATCTGCACTGGGTCGCCGAGGACGCCTCCCGCGAGGCGGTCCGGGCGTTCCACGGCTGGTTCGAGCTCACCACGGCCGCCGAGCGGACCCCGCTCGACCTGAACCATCTCGCGCACGCCCTGTGGGGCGCGCTGCGGTTCCCCGAGGCGGCCCGGGTGTTCGACGCGCTAGGACCGTACTGGACGCCGCTGCCGTGGGCGTACCGCGCCTCGGTGCCGGGCGACCACGCGCAGGCCGCGGAGGTGTTCCGGCTGGCCCGTGCCCGCAGCGGGGCGGCGGCCCGCCGTCCCTGACGTTCCCCTTCGTCTCCACCGGACCCCAGGAGGTTCCCGCATGCCCCGCACCCCCCACGGCGCCCCGCAGCAGGACGAGGAGCAACGCCTGCGCGAACTGGGCTACCGGCCGGTCCTCGCCCGCCGGATGGGCGGTTTCGGCAACTTCGCGATCAGCTTCTCGGTGATCTCGATCCTGTCCGGCTGCATGACCCTGTACGGCTTCGGCATGGGCGCGGGCGGTCCCGCGGTGATGCTGTGGGGCTGGGCGGGCGTCGGCCTGTTCGTGCTCTGCGTGGGGCTGGCGCTGGCGGAGGTCACCAGCGCGTACCCCACGTCCGGCGCGCTGTACTACATGGCCGACCGGCTCGGCGGCCGCCGCTGGGGCTGGTACACGGGCTGGCTGAATCTGCTCGGTCTGCTCGGCGCGATCGCCGGCATCGACTACGGCGCCGCCCTGTTCACCGGCGCGTTCCTGAACCTGCAGTGGGGATTCCAGCCGACGCCGGAGAAGACGATGCTCATCTTCGTCGTCATCCTGCTGCTGCACGCCGTGCTGAACCTGTTCGGGGTGCGGCTGGTCAGCGTGCTCAACTCGATCAGCGTGTGGTGGCACCTGGCCGGTGTCGCGCTGATCGTCGGCGCGCTGGCGATCGTCCCCGACCACCACCAGTCCCCGTCGTTCGTCTTCACCGAGTTCGTCAACGAGACCGGCTGGAGCAACCCGCTGTACGTCGCCGCGATCGGCCTGCTGCTCGCCCAGTACACCTTCTCCGGCTACGACGCCTCCGCGCACCTCTCCGAGGAGACCGCGGGCGCCTCGGTGGCGGCGTCGCGCGGCATCGTGCGCGCCATCTGGGTGTCGTGGCTGGCCGGTTTCGTACTGCTGGCGGGGCTGACCTTCGCCATCCAGGACTACGACGCCACCCGGGCCAGCGAGACCGGGGTGCCGCCCGCGCAGATCCTGCTCGACGGGCTCGGCACGGACGGTGCGAGCGCGCTGCTGCTGGTGGTGATCGTCGCCCAGTTGTTCTGCGGCAACGCCGAGGTCGCCGCGGCCAGCCGGATGGTGTTCGCGTTCAGCCGGGACCGGGCGCTGCCCGGCTCGCAGTTGTGGCGCAAGGTCAGCCCCCGCACCCAGACCCCGGTCGCCGCCGTGTGGCTGTCGGTGGCGGTGGCCTGTGTGCTGGCCCTGCCGTCCCTGTACTCGACGACGGCGTACGGCGCGGTCACCGCCATCAACGTCATCGGCATCACCCCCGCCTACGCCATCCCCGTGTTCCTGCGGCTGCGCGCCGGGGACCGTTTCACGCCCGGTCCGTGGAACCTGGGCCGGTGGAGCCGGCCGATCGGCTGGGTCGCGGTGGTGTGGGTGGCGGGTGTGACGGTGCTGTTCTGCCTGCCGCAGTCGTCGCCGGTCACGGTCGACACGATGAACTACGCGTCGGTCGCCCTCGCCGTCGTACTCGTGCTCGCCACGGTGTGGTGGTTCGTCGCCCGCCGTTCGTACGGAACGCCGACGACCGCCGCGTACGGATCCGACCGTGAGCAGGCGGAACTCGCGGAGGGCATCGTCTGATCGGGGCGCGGGCGACGCCGGTCCGGGTGCGAACTGGTGTACCGGATACGGCAGGATGAGCGCTCGCACATCCCGGAATCGAGCAGGTGACAACGTGACGACACTTCACATCCGGCCGTCGGCGGCCCCGTTTGCCGCGGATCGTCCCTCCGGAGGTGACCGATGACCCGCGCGCTGACCCTGGACGACCTCATCCTCGCCGGTGTCGCGCTGGCGGCGGGCCTGCTGGCCGCGTTCGTCCTGCGGCTGGTGCTGCGCTGGCTGGGCAAGCAGGCCGACCGCACCCGCTGGGGCGGGGACGACGTCATCGTGGCCGCGCTGCGCACGGTGGTGCCGTGGGCGGCGATCGTGGGCGGGGCGGCCTCCGCGGCGGCGGTGCTGCCGCTGACGCGAACCGTGCAGCACCACACCAACCAGACCCTGACCGTGCTGCTGATCTTCGTGGTGACGCTGGCGGCGGCCCGGGTGGTGGCCGATCTGGTGCGGTCGGTCGCCCAGTCCCGCTCGGGCGTCGCCGCGTCCGCGACGATCTTCGTCAACATCACCCGCGTGATGGTGCTGGCGCTCGGCTTCCTGGTGGTGCTCCAGACGCTGGGCATCTCCATAGCACCGATGCTCACCGCGCTCGGCGTGGGCGGTCTGGCCGTCGCGCTGGCCCTCCAGGACACCCTCGCCAACCTCTTCGCGGGCATCCACATCCTCGCCTCGAAAACCGTGCAGCCGGGCGACTACATCCGGCTGAGCAGCGGCGAGGAGGGCTACGTCACCGACATCAACTGGCGGCAGACCACCATCCGCAACCTCTCCAACAACCTGGTGATCATCCCCAACGGCCGGCTCGCGGGGACCAACATGACGAACTTCAACCGGCCCGAGCAGGAGCTGACCATCATGGTCCAGGCCGGGGTCGGCTTCGACAGCGACCTGGAGCACGTGGAGCGGGTGACCGAGGAGGTGGTCACCGAGGTGATGACGGAGATCACCGGTGCCGTCCCGGACCACGAGCCCGCCATCCGCTTCCACACCTTCGGCGACTCGCGGATCGGGTTCACGGTGATCCTCGGCGTCGGCGAGTTCAGCGACCAGTACCGGATCAAGCACGAGTTCATCAAGCGCCTGCACCGCCGCTACCGCGCGGAGGGCATCAGCATCCCGGCACCCACCCGCACGGTCTCCCTCCACCAGCACGGCACCGCCTTCCCGGAGGCGGCGATCCCGCACCAGCGGGAGGACACCGCGCCGCGGCCGTAGTCCGCACCGTCCGCACCACCCCGCCCCCGGTCACGCCTCCGTCACCCGATGTGAGGGGTGACCGGGGGCCTGTGCGATTGGATCCGGCCCCGTCGCCCAGGAGACACGATCACGAGATATCTTGATGTCGAGCAATGTTGCAGACGTGGAGCGGAGCACCCGGTGACTGACTCGACCATCATCTATACGCACACTGACGAGGCCCCGGCCCTGGCGACGTATTCCTTCCTGCCGGTGGTCAAGGCGTACGCCTCGCAGGCGGGTGTCGCCGTGGAGACGCGGGACATCTCGCTGGCCGGCCGCATCATCGCGGTGTTCCCGGAGTACCTCACCGAGGACCAGCGCATCCCGGACGCGCTCGCCGAGCTGGGCGAGCTGGCCAAGACGCCCGCGGCCAACATCATCAAGCTGCCGAACATCTCGGCGTCGATCCCGCAGCTCAAGGCCGCCGTCGCCGAGCTGCAGGGCCAGGGCTACGCGCTGCCGAACTACCCGGACGACCCGAAGACCGACGAGGAGCGGGAGATCAAGGCCCGCTACGACAAGATCAAGGGCTCCGCGGTGAACCCGGTCCTGCGCGAGGGCAACTCCGACCGCCGCGCCCCGGCCTCCGTCAAGAACTACGCCAAGACCCACCCGCACCGCATGGGCGCCTGGTCCTCCGAGTCCAAGACGAACGTCGCGACCATGGGCGAGAACGACTTCCGCTCCACCGAGAAGTCGGCCGTCATCGCCGAGGACGGCGCGCTGCGCATCGAGCTGGTCGCCGAGGACGGCACCACCACCGTGCTGCGCGAGTCCGTACCGGTCCTCGCCGGTGAGGTCGTCGACGCCTCCGTGATGCGTGTCGCGCACCTGCGCGAGTTCCTGGCCGCGCAGGTCGCCCGCGCCAAGGCGGAGGGCGTGCTGTTCTCGGTGCACCTGAAGGCCACGATGATGAAGGTCTCCGACCCGATCGTCTTCGGCCACGTGGTCCGCGCCTTCTTCCCGAAGACCTTCGAGCGTTACGGCGCGGCGCTGGCCGCCGCCGGCCTCACCCCGAACGACGGCCTCGGCGGCATCTTCAAGGGCCTGGAGGCCCTGCCGGAGGGCGCCGAGATCAAGGCCTCCTTCGACGCCGAGCTGGCCGAGGGCCCGGCCCTGGCGATGGTCGACTCCGACAAGGGCATCACCAACCTGCACGTCCCGTCGGACGTCATCGTCGACGCCTCCATGCCGGCCATGATCCGCACCTCCGGCCACATGTGGGGCCCGGACGGCCAGGAGGCCGACACCCTCGCGGTCCTGCCGGACTCCAGCTACGCGGGCGTCTACCAGGCCGTCATCGAGGACTGCAGGGCCAACGGCGCCTACGACCCGTCCACCATGGGCTCGGTGCCGAACGTCGGCCTGATGGCGCAGAAGGCCGAGGAGTACGGCTCCCACGACAAGACCTTCGAGATCCCGGCCGCGGGCACCGTCCGCCTGGTCGACACCGACGGCAACGTCGTGATCGAGCAGCCGGTCTCCGAGGGCGACATCTTCCGCGCCTGCCAGACCAAGGACGCGCCGATCAAGGACTGGGTGAAGCTCGCCGTCACCCGCGCCCGCGCCACCGGCGACCCGGCCGTGTTCTGGCTGGACGAGACCCGCGCGCACGACGCCAACCTGATCGCCAAGGTCCGGCAGTACCTGCCGGAGCACGACACCGAGGGCCTGGACATCCGCATCCTCGCCCCGGTCGAGGCCACCAAGCTGTCGGTGGAGCGCATCCGCCGCGGCGAGAACACCATCTCGGTGACCGGCAACGTCCTGCGTGACTACCTGACCGACCTCTTCCCGATCCTGGAGCTGGGCACCAGCGCCAAGATGCTGTCGGTCGTCCCGCTGATGGCGGGCGGCGGCCTGTTCGAGACGGGCGCCGGCGGCTCCGCGCCGAAGCACGTCCAGCAGCTGGTCAAGGAGAACTACCTGCGCTGGGACTCCCTCGGTGAGTTCTTCGCGCTGGTGCCGTCCCTGGAGCAGTACGCGACGGCCACCGGCAACACGAAGGCCAAGGTGCTGGCCGACACCCTCGACCGGGCCACGGCGACCTTCCTCAACGAGGACAAGTCCCCGACCCGTCGCGTCGGCGGCATCGACAACCGCGGCAGCCACTTCTATCTGTCCCTGTACTGGGCGCAGGAGCTGGCCAAGCAGACCGAGGACGCGGAGCTGGCGAAGGCCTTCGCCCCGCTCGCCGAGACGCTCTCCGCCAACGAGCAGAAGATCGTCGACGAGCTGAACGCCGTCCAGGGCAAGCCGGCCGACATCGGCGGCTACTACCAGCCCGACCCGGCCAAGGCCGCCGAGGTCATGCGTCCCTCGGCCACCTGGAACGAGGCCCTGGCCTCCCTGAGCTGACGCTCACCCGCCGAGGGATCCCCCGAAGGATCCCTCGCGGATCCCGTGTTCCGCCCCGGTCGGCTCTCTGCCCGGCCGGGGCGGACCCGTCTCGTCCCCCTCCATCACGCCGCCGACCCCCCGGAGCCGCCCCGTGAGCCGTCCCGCCCCCTCCTTCGAGCTGCTTCCCGGTGCCGGCGACTCGCCGGTGATCCTGCACGTCCCGCACTCGGCGCGGGAGATCCCGGCGGACGTGCGGGCGGGGATCGTGCTGGACGACGAGGCGCTGGAGCGCGAGCTGGACCACATCGTCGACGCGCACACCGCGGAGATCGCCGCGCGGGCGGCGGCGCTGGCCAAGGCCGCTCCCTGGCGGTTCGTGAACCGGCTGTCGCGGCTGGTCGTGGACCCGGAGCGGTTCCCGGACGAGCGCGAGGAGATGCTGGCCGTGGGCATGGGCGCCGTGTACACGCGGACCACGCACAAGGACGAGCTGCGGGCCGGCGACCACGATCCGGAGCCGCTGATCGAACGGTACTTCCGGCCGTACGCCCGGGCCATGACGGACGCCGTGGCCGGACGGCTCGCCGCGACCGGGCGGGCCGTGATCGTCGACGTCCACTCCTATCCCGCCGAGGCCCTGCCCTACGAGCTGCACGGCTCGGGCCCCCGGCCGCCCGTCTGCCTGGGCACCGACGCCTTCCACACGCCGCCCGAGCTGGTCGCCGCCGCCCGCCGGGCCTTCGGGGAGGACGTCGGGCTGGACAGCCCGTTCAGCGGGGCGTACGTCCCGCTGGAGTACTACGCGACGGACCCCCGGGTGTCCGCGCTGATGGTGGAGATCCGCCGGGACACCTACATGACCGAGCCGGGCGGCCCGGCGGGACCGGGCCTGGAGCGCCTCGCCGAGGCGCTCGCGACGCTGGTCGCCGCCGTACCGCGCTGACGGGCGGACGGCTCAGGCCCGCAGCCACTCCGTCACGACCACCTCCCCGCCCGTCCGCAGCCGCAGCGCGAAGGGGCCGGCGGGCGGGACGTCGCTGGTGAAGCGGCCCATCGTGTCCGCGGTGAGGGTGTCCGGCGCGGCCGGGTGCGGGCCGCCCAGGACCTCGATACGGGCCGGCTGCGGCGGCAGCACCTGCCCGATCAGACCGTGCGCGGTCACCTCCACGTCGACACTCAGCTCACCGGTGCGGAAGGTGAGCATCCGCGGTACGTCGGTCGCGCCGCGCACCGGGACGGAGTCCACCAGGGAGTCGAAGGTCAGCTCGGCGAGGCGGGCGTCGAGGTCGTGCAGGCTGTAGGCGTCCACGGCCACGCGCCGCAGCTCGGCCGGAACCGGGTCGAGGACGGCGGCGGCCTGCCGCAGCTCCTCCTCCAGCACTCCGGAACCTAACTCCGCCTCGTCCAGGGTGTGTTCGTCGTACGCGTCGAAGCCGTCGTCGGCTCCGCCGTTGTCGATGTGGTTCACAGTGCTCCCCGTGCGTCGAGTCGGGCGCGCAGCCGGCGCAGACAGCGCTGGCGCAGCGGCCCGATGCTGCCGACGGCGATGCCCAGGGCGGCGGACACCTCCTGATAGCTGGGCGGCGGCGAGGCCATCAGCACGCGCAGCAGCTGCCGGCAGCGCTCCCCCAGTTCCTCGAACTCCTGCCACAGCCGCCGGACCCGCTCGCTCTGCGCGGCCGCCTCCTCCGAGTCGAGCAGCGACTGCTCCGGCGTACGGTCCTCGCTGACCCGGTCCAGGAGTTGCGGGTCGTCGGTCGGCGTGAGCCGCCGCCAGCTCCTGATCACCTTCAGCGACTCGTGCCGCGCGGTGCTCGCCAGCCAGGATCCCGCCTTGTGCGGTTCGCGGATCCGCCCGAGGTGCTGGGCGAAGCGGAACCAGACCGTCTGGTAGACCTCGTGCGCGTCGGCGTCGGAGAGCCGGTGGGCGCGCACCACCGACCACACCAGCGGGCTCAGCCCTTCCACCAGCGCCTTCCACGCCGCCGCGTCGCCGTCGACGGCGGACTGGACGAGCGCGCCGACATCTGCACGGTCCACGGCCCCACCCCTCGTGTACGGCAAGTCATCGTACGCCGTGGTGGGGACTGCCCCGGCCCTCATGCGCGGGCGACCGGCCGCTCGGCCGGCACGGCACGCCAGGTGGGCGGCCGCAGCGCGGGCACGTGCGCGCCGCGCACCTCCGCGAACCCGGCGTTCGCCGCGAGCAGTTGCGTCCGGGCGGCACGCGGGTCGTTCTCCTTGTGCGCCGTCATGTGCGCGGCGACCAGCCCGGCCACGACGGGGGTGGCGAAGGAGGTGCCGCTCCACTGCGCGAGCCCCTGGAACATCACCTGGTCCGGCTTGGCGCCCGCGCTCTCGTCGCTCAACACGCCGGTGTGGACGGGGCTCTGGCAGGTGCAGTCGTAGGCGAAGCCGTAGCGGCAGGCGTCGTACGTCGAGTGCTGGTACACGTACGGCACGGGCGTGGCCCAGCCGGTGAGGGCGCTGGTCAGGCGCTCTCCGGGGGCGTAGACGTTCACCCAGGGGCCGTGGTTGCTGAAGCAGGCGCCGAACTCGCCGTCGCCGCGCAGCGCGCCGACCGACAGCACGCTGTCCTCCCAGCCGGGCAGGGCGGCATAGGCGGCGGGCCAGAACGGGGTGGCGCTGCCGTTGTTGCCGGCGGCGGCGACGAGCAGGGTGTGCCGCTCGCGCAGTTCCTCCATGAACGCCTGGACTCCGAGCAGGCCGTCGGTGCGGCCGTTGGAGGTGCCCGCGGACAGGCTGAGGATGTCGGGCCAGCCGTTGACGTCGACGGCCTCGAAGAGCTTGTCGCCGAACTCCGACTCCAGGACGGCCCCGGCGTCGTTCAGCGTGTTCCGTACGGTGACGTCGGTGTTGGGTGCCACGGCGGCGACCAGCCCGGCGATGAACGTGCCGTGGCCGACGTACTGCTGGAGGACGCCCTGCTCGTCGGTCTCCCGGATCTGCAGATCGCCGTCGGCGTGCGCGAGCAGCGGGTAGGAGCCGTGGTCGGCCATCAGACCGGTGTCGACGACGAGGACCCCGACGGCGGTGTCCGGGTCGTGCGGGCCCTCGTCGGCGGCCGGGTTGGGCGCCGCGCCCTGCGGGGCGGGGGCGGGTTCGTCGCCGGGGCAGGCGTTGACCGCGATCGACACCACGTGGTTGCGGCTGACCAGCCGGCGGCCCGCGCGTCCCTCCGTCTGCCGCAGCGCGCGCAGCGCGCCCGCCACCGCCCGGTCCGCTCCGGCGGCGCCCTCGCCGGGGTCGCCGACCTGGATCCGCGTGATGCCGGAGCGGTTCCGCCGCGGGCTCGCGCGGCGCACGGTGTCGGGGGTGAGATCGGCCGCCTCGGTGAAGAAGGTGCGGACGGTGTCCTCGACGAGCTGCGCCTCCTCGCCGTCGCGGGCGAGGACGACGCCCTTCTCGTAGAGGAACTCGGCGGAGTCGTCCGGTCCCATGGCGAGCGGGACGTCGCGCATCGCGCGCTGGATCTGGTCGAACTGTTCACGGAATCGCTGTGGAGCCATGGCGTGTCCTCCCGTTACGGCGGCGATCGTCAACTAGAGCGCTGCTGCCGCCGATTGATACAGAGACGAACCGGTGGGGCGTGGTTCCCGGGAACGGCGGCCACTACCATCCGTGGGGTGAGAGCGGGAAGCGACTCGGTTCTCGAACTGCTGCCGATGGTGTTCGCCGCCCCGAACGAGGCGCTGGACCGGGCACAGGAGGTGCTCGCCACCGATCCGTCGCCGCTGCACGCCTCCGTGGCGCACCAGGTGATCGGCATCTGGCAGCGGGACTTCGGCGATCTGCGGATCGCCCTGCACCATCTTCGGCGTGCCCGGGACCTGGCGGCGCGCGCGGACTCTGCGGAGCGGGAGGCGGACGTCCTCGGCACGCTCGGCGTGGCGCTGGTGCACGCGGGCCGCACCCGGCAGGGCCTCGCGGCGTTCGAGCGGGGCGTGGCCCGGGGCACGGGGCACACCCGGGCGCGGGTGCGGTACCGCAGGGCCTACGTCTGGTGGGTGCTCGGACATCATCGTGAGGCACTGGAGGACGTACGCCGGGCGATTTTGGTGCTGCGGCAGGCGGACGACGTGATCTGGACGGCGCGGGCGCTGACGCTGCGCGCGACGGTGCATCTGGCGCTGGGCGCGGTGGAGCGGGCGGACGCCGACTTCACGGCGGCGGAGGCGCTGTGGGAGACCACCGGCCAGGAGCACGACAAGGCCGACGCGGTGGAGAGCCGGGGCCTGGCCGCGTTCCGGTCCGGGGACGTCCCGGCCGCGCTGCGGCTGCTGGACGAGGCGGAGGAGCGGTACGCGAAGCTGGGCACGCCGACGTTCATGCTGAACATCCGGCGCTGCGAGGTGCTGATGGCGGCGGGGCTGGCGCCGGAGGCGCTGGCCGAGGCGGACGCGGCGATCGCGGTGCTCGACGGGATGGGCGGGCAGTCCACCCGGAAGGCGGAGCTGTTGCTCGCCGCCGCCCGCGCGGCCCGGCTGGCGGGCGACCCGCACACCGCGATCGCCCGCGCGGCGGTGGCCGTACGGCTGTTCTGCGGGCAGCGGCGCACCTGGTGGGAGACGCACGCCCGGCTCGTGCTGATCGAGGCGCGGGTGGCCGCCGGGCGCGGTTCGGGACGGCTCGTCGCGGACGCCGCCGCGGTCGCCGAGCGGCTGGCGTCGTTCGGGGCGCCGGCCGCGCCGGAGGCCTCGCTGCTCGCGGGCCGGATCGCGCTGGGCCTGGGCTGGACGGCGGACGCCGAACGCCATCTCGCGGTCGCCGCGCGCAGCCGGCACAGCGGTCCTCCGCTGGCCCGGATGACGGGCTGGGCGGCGCAGGCGCTGCGGGCGCGGGCCGCCGGTTCGGCGCGGGGGGTGCTGGAGGCCTGCCGGCGCGGGCTGGACGTGCTCGACGACCACCGGATGACGCTCGGCGCGTCCGAGCTGCGGGCGCGGGCCACCGAGCAGGGCGCCGAACTGGCCGCGCTGGCCCAGCGGGCGAGCCTCGCCGGGGGCGGGCCGCGCCGGCTGCTGGTGTGGAGCGAACGCTGGCGGGCCACCGTGCTGTCCGCGCCGCCGACCCGGCCGCCGGCCGATCCGGCGCTGCTGAGCGGGCTGACCGCGTTCCGGGAGATCGCCGCCCGCGCGGAGGCGGCCCGCTGGGAGGGCCGTCCCGTGCCGGCGCTGGAGCGGGAACAGCGGCGGCTGGAGCGGGAGGTGCGGTCCCGGACGCTGCACATCCGCGGCGACGCGCCCGGCGACGGCCACCGGTTCGACGTGGGACGGCTGCTGGACCGGCTGGGCGGGACCCGGCTGGTGGCGCTGGCGGTGCTGGACGGGCGGGTGCAGGTGCTGCTGTGCGGCCGGGGGCGGGTACGGCGGTTCGAGGCGGGGCTGCTGGCGGAGGCGGAGGTCGAGGCCGAGCACGTGCAGGCGGGGCTGCGGCGGCTGGCGCATCCGGGGGCCGAGGGGCGGCTGCCGGTGGTGGAGGCCGCGGGGCGGCGCCTGGAGGAACTGCTGCTCGGCCCGGCCACCGCGCATCTCGGCGCGGGACCGGTGGTGATCGTGCCGCCCGCGCGGCTGCACCGGGTGCCATGGGCGCTGCTGCCCTCGCTGCGGCATCGGGTGGTCAGCGTGTCGCCGTCGGCGAGCAGCTGGCTGCGGGCCCGGGAGACCGAACCGCCGCCGGGCGGCCGCCAGGTGCTGGTGCGCGGGCCGGGCCTGGCGACCGGCGGCGCGGAGGTGCCGGAGGTCGCCGACCGGTACGCGGAGGCGAGGGTGCTGGAGCACGAGGAGGCGCGGGTCCCCCGCGTCCTGGAGGAACTGGACGGCGCGGCGCTCGCCCACATCGCCGCGCACGGCACCTTCCGCGCCGACAGCCCCATGTTCTCGTCGCTGCGCATGGCGGACGGCCCGCTCATCGTGCACGACTTCGAACGCCTGGACCGCAGCCCGTACCGCATCATCCTCTCCAGCTGCGACACCGCCCGCCTCGCCTCCGTCGGCGCCGACGAACTGCTGGGCCTGGTCACGGCGTTGCTCCCGCTCGGCACGGCCGGTGTGGTGGCCAGCAGCGCCCCCGTCAACGACGCCGCTGTGGTCCCCCTGATGCTGGCCCTCCACAAGGGCCTCACCACCGGCCTCTCCCTCGCCGAGGCCCTCCGCGACGCCCGCACCGCCCTCCCGGACGACGCCCTGCACCAGGCGACGGGGTGGGCGTTCACGGCGTTCGGGGCGGCGTGAGGACTGCCACCGGCAGCCGTTGCGGAACGACGGCAGCGTGGGCATCCCTTGCGGGGCGAGCGGTGCGGCGCGCTGTTCGGCCGACGGTCCCACCACGCCGGCGAACAACCCGGCCCGCCGGACAGCCCGACGCGCCGCCCCCGGTCGCCGCCGTGACGGACGCGGCCACCGCGTCAGGCGAACACGCGCGTCCTGAGCACCAGACGGCACGGGCGGCCACGCCGGTCGGCGGACAGCCGGGCGCGAACAACGGCGCCCAGACCGCTTGGCGGCGCGGGACGCCCGTCAGGCCGGCTGGGCCGTGGGCAGTTCCACCAGCCACGGCAAGGACCCCCGGTCGGCGGCGCCGAGGCGGGCGTAGGCGCTGTAGAGGTGGTTGCCGACGGTGCGGACGGAGAGGGTGAGGCGTTCGGCGATCTGGCGGTTGCTGAGTCCGGCGGCGGCGAGGGTGACGATCTGCCGCTGGCGGGCGGTGAGTTCGCCGAGGACCAGGCCGGACAGGGCGGGGGTGCGCGCGCCCGGGCAGCGCCGGGCGAGGGCGACGGCGCGGGTGCGCGAGGTGCGGGCGGCGAGCGGGTCGCGGTGCGCAGGTACCGCCTGGGCGTACGCCTCGGCGGCGAACAGCAGCAGTCCGCGCTCCTCCAGCCGGGCGGCCACCCGGTCCAGGGCGGGCCCGTCCCGGCGGACGAGTGCGGCGGCGTGCTCGGCGAAGAGACCGCCTGCGGGGAGCCGGTCGAGGACCGCCTCGGGAGCGCCGAGCCGTACCGCGTCGTACAGCGCGAGGGCGTCCGTGTCCGGCTCCGCGTGCTCCGTCGCGTCGAGATCGCCCCGCGCGGCGGCCAGCCAGACCGCCGCTCTGCCCTCGGGATCACGTCCGCCCAGGGCCTCCCGTGCCGCCTCGGCGTCTCCCGACTGCGCGGCGGCCAGTACGAGTTCGGTACGGCAGGAGACGTCACCGGCGTCGTCCCTCAGCCCTTCCCGCGCCCACGCCGCCGCCTCGCGCAACTCGCCCCGCAGCAGCGCGTACCGCGCGCGTACGGCGGCGTACCCGGCCGGCACCGGATGGCCCTCCGCCGCCAGCCACTCCCCCACGGGCGCGGCCGGCGCGCGCACGTCGGCCTCGGTGATCCGGCGGGACAGGCCGGCCGCCTCGGCGGTGAGCGCGGGGCCGTGGCGGCCGGGGTCGCCGGCCAGCCGCCGGGTGCGCAGTCGGCCGGCGGTGGCGCGCAGGGCCGGGCCGTGCAGGGGGTGGGCGAGCCGGACGTGGTGCCGTTCGTCGAGGCGGATCAGGCCGGCCGCCTCCAGGCGTTCCAGCACGCACAGGTCGAACGCGTCGGAGTCCGCGGCGAGGGGTTCGGCGAAGGCCAGCCGGTCCAGGGTCTCCCGCTCGTCGGGGTCGGTGCGGTCCAGGACCGGCGCGGCGTGCTCGCGGACGGCGGGGGTGACCGGTACCGGGCCCCGCCAGGCCCACTCGTCTGTGCCCGGCACCCGGTGGAGCAGCCCGCCGTCGCGCACCGCGTCCAGCAGGGCGCGCAGCAGCCGCAGATCTCCCCGGCAGAGCCGGTGCAGCCGCCGCACGGTGAGCGGTTCCAGTGCCCGGCCGGCGCCGGCCACGGCCAGCTGCGCGGTCTCCGCGGCGGGCAGTGGCTCCAGCGCGAGGCGGGGCAGCAGCTCGCCGGTCCACAGCCGGGACACCGCGCCGGGGGCCGGCGCGCCGTCGGTGGCTACGACCACCAGCCGGGTGCGGCCGTGCACGGCGAGCTGGTGCACGAGGGCGGCGGAGGCGTCGTCCAGCAGGTGGGCGTCGTCGACGAACAACAGCCGTACGGCGGGCAGGAGTTGCACTGCTCGGTGCAGGGTGACGGACTCGGGCAGCAGGTGGGCGAACGCGGCGAAGGGAATGCCCCGGGACTCGGGGGTACCGGCGGCACGGACGCACTCGGTCCCGCGTAACGCCTCGGTGACCAGCCGGGTCTTGCCGGCCCCCGCGGGTCCGGTGACCACGATGCCGTGCCGGCCGGCCGCCGGCGACCGGCGGACCAGCTCCAGTTCTTCCTCCCGTCCCGTGAACGGCCAGGGCAGCTGAAGGGTCTTCTGCATCTGAAGCGGGGTCCGGAGGGGGGGCTGAAGGGGCGTCTGAAAAGAAGTCTGAAGGGGGGTCTTCGCATCCTGTTCGTAAGTCGTCACGGCAGTAGGAGCCGCACTACTCAGGTTTGATACAGGGGCACTTGAGTAGACCCCGACTCAGGCGCCCGGGTGTCGTCCGACGGCACTCTGGTGCCATGACCGCACGCTACTGCTCCCTCGCGCAGCAGCCCGCCCCCGCTTTCGCGCCGGGGCTGGCCGCCGAGCGGATCGGTGCGCTCGTCCGGGGACACCGGATGTGGGTCAACGGCACCGTGCTGCACTACTACCTCTTCGACGGCGACGGCGACGGCTCCGTCATCCCCGTTCCGGGGACCGGGGAGACCCGGCGGGTGCCGTGGGCCGGTGCCAAGGAGCAGCAGGACGTGGTCCGGGAGTGCTTCGACGAGTGGCAGTGCCTCGGCATCGGGCTGACCTTCACCGAGGTCGGCGACCGGTCGGAGGCGGAACTGCGCATCGGGTTCCAGCCGGGCGACGGCTCCTGGTCGCTGGTCGGCAGGGACGCCCTCCGGGTCGGCCTGAACGACCGCACCATGAACTTCGGCTGGGACCTGACCGTGCCCGGCGAGCGCGCCGCGGCCCTGCACGAGATCGGCCACGCGCTGGGCATGCTGCACGAGCACCAGAGCCCGTTCGCCGGCCTCCACTGGGACGACGAGGCCGTCTACGAGGAGTTGGCCGGCCCGCCGAACCACTGGAGCCGGGACCGGACGTACGTCAACGTGCTGCGCAAGCTGGACCGCGACGAGGCGAACGGTTCCGTCTGGGACCCGCAGTCGATCATGGAGTATCCGTTCCCGTCGGGGCTGATCCTGGAGCCGGAGCAGTTCCGCGCGGGCCTGCACCCGCCGGGCACGCTCTCCGCGCTGGACAAGGAGTTCGCGCTCCGCTGGTATCCGCCGGCCGATGTCTCCGGCCCGCCCGCGCTGGCGCCCTTCCGGTCGGCGCCGCTGCGGCTCGGCCCCGGCGGGCAGGCCGACTTCACCGTCGAGCCGCCGGAGACCCGCGAGTACACCGTGGGTGTCTTCGGCGCCGCCGACACCGTCGTCGTGCTCTTCGAGGAACGCGACGGCGAACCCCGCTACCTCACCGCCCACGACGACGGCGGCACCCCCGCCAACGCCACCGTCCGGGCCCGCCTCGTCAAGGGCCGCCGCTATTTCGTCCGGGTACGCCTGTACTCCGCGTGGGGATCGGGCGAGACAGCCGTCATGTGCTGGTGACGGCACGACCACACAGACCACAGTCCGGCACCGGGGGAGCGGTCGAACGCGTCATCTTCGGGGGAGGTGACGCGTTCGACCGCGCGGTCGTGCGGAACGCCGTGGAAGGCCACCGGGAGAACCAGGGCGAGGCGGCCGAAAAAGGTCGAAAAGGTCGAAAAAACAAAGGCAAGGAGTTCACCCACTCCTTGCCACTCTCAACTTATAGCGCACCGGGGGGCTTGCGGCAAGGCCCCCGGTGTCCCGCAGAATCTCCGGCCTGAAGGCAGATCCTGCGGGAACGGGGTGTTGTGGTGATCGACGTGATCGTGGTCGGCGGCGGGCCGACCGGCCTCATGCTGGCCGCCGAGCTGCGGCTGCACGACGTGCGCGTGGTCGTGCTGGAGAAGCTGACCGAGCCGACCCTGGCCTCCCGCGGGCAGGGGCTGCACGCGCGCAGTGTCGAGATGCTGGACCAGCGGGGGCTGTTGGACCGGTTCCTCGCGGTCAGTGAGAAGTTCCAGGTCGGCAGCCTCTTCGGTGGCGTCGCCAAGCCGTGGCCGGACCGGCTGGACACGGCTCACCCGTACGGCCTCGCCACCCCGCAGCCGGTCACCGAGCGGCTGCTCGACGAGCGTGCCCGTGAACTCGGTACCGAGATCCTGCGCGGTGGCGAGGCGGTCGGGCTGAGCCAGGACGAGGACGGGGTGACCGTCGAGCTGGCGGACGGCACGCGGCTGCGTTCGCGCTATGCCGTCGGGTGCGACGGCGGCCGCAGCCTGGTCCGCAGGCAGCTCGGGGTCGGCTTCCCCGGCGAGCCCGCCCGGGTGGAGACGCTGCTCGGCGACATGGAGCTGACCGAGGATCCGGCGAAGGTCGCCGCCGTCGTCGCGGAGGTCCGCAAGACCCAGCTGCGCTTCGGCGTCATCGCCAACAAGGACGGCAGCCACCGCCTCGTCGTGCCCGCCGAGGGGGTGTCCGAGGATCGCGGGGTGCCGCCGACCCTCGAGGAGTTCAAGCGGCGGCTGCGGGCCGTCGCGGGCACCGACTTCGGGGCGCACTCGCCGCGCTGGCTGTCCCGGTTCGGCGACGCCACCCGGCAGGCCGAGCGCTACCGGGTCGGCCGGGTGCTGCTGGCCGGCGACGCGGCGCACATCCACCCGCCGACCGGCGGACAGGGACTCAACCTCGGCATCCAGGACGCCTTCAACCTCGGCTGGAAGCTGGCCGCCGAGGTGAACGGCTGGGCACCGGAGGGGTTGTTGGACACGTATCACGCCGAACGGCACCCGGTGGGCGCCCGGGTGCTGGAGAACACCCGCGCGCAGATGACGCTGCTGGGGACCGACCCGGGCGCGACGGCGTTGCGCGGCCTGTTCTCCCGGCTGCTGGACTTCGAGGAGGTCAATCGGTACGTGACCGGGATGATCACCGCCGTCGACGTGCGCTACGACCTCGGCGACGGCCACGAACTGCTCGGCCGGCGGTTGCGGGACGTGGGCCTGAAGCGGGGCCGTCTCTACGAGCTGATGCACGACGGCCGCGGACTGCTCCTCGACCAGACCGGCCGCCTCTCGGTGACGGGCTGGGCTGACCGGGTCGACCACGTGGTCGACGTCGGCGAGGAACTGGACGCACCGGCGGTACTGCTGCGCCCGGACGGTCACGTGGTCTGGGTCGGCGAGGACCAGGGGGATCTGCTGGACCACCTCCCGAGGTGGTTCGGCGCGGCCACCGCCCCCGGGGACGAGGACCGTTCGCGCGGCTGAGTACGGGTACTCAGCCCGGGTGAGTAGCCTCGCCCGCCCGGTCCGCCCGCCGGGAGGGGACCCTGGAGGGCAGGGGCCGACCCGGCCCCGCCACGAGGAGGAGACCCGTCATGCACTCTGCCCGCCATCTCGCCGCCCGGTACAGCCGCGGGGACACCGCGCTGCTGGTGGCCTGCGGTTACGCCGCGGTGGTCCTGGGGGTGACCGCCTGGCTGCAGAGCCTGGTCGTGTTCGGTGACCCGGGGTTCGGCGGGGTGTGGCTGATCGCGGTGACCCTGCCGATCTCGGTCCCGCTGCTGGCCGTGCCGGCTCCGGCGGAGACGTTCGCGCTGGTCCTGGCGGCGGGTGGACTCGTGCAGGCCTGGGCGCTGTGGCGGCTGCTCAGGGGGAAGCGGCTCGGTGAGCGGAGCGGCGCTCGGCGTTCCTCCGGGGCGCTCGTCGACGCCGGTCAGCCGGGGCGGTGCCCGGGCTCCGAGTCGTCGGGGTCGACACCGGTGAAGGCGGAGTCGTCCTTGGTGCCACTGGGCCGGCCGGAGCGGCCCCTGCGGCCGGTGTCCCGCATCCCCTGCTCGCTCTCGGCGTCGTACTCCTGGCCTCCCATGGTCTCGCTCTTCGCGACGTCCCCGGGGACCGGCGTGCGCTCCTCCTTGGCCGTCTTGCGGCCCTTCCCGGGCGGCGGCGCGTGCTCCTCCGCGTGGAAGGAGCGGCGGGCGCTGGGATTCTCCTGCTGCTCGGTCGCGTCCACGTCCGGGGACCAGCCGTGGTGCTCGGAGCCGTGGTGACGACTGGGTCCCTGATCACCCGACGGTTTGGACGACCCGTGCTCCTTGGCCATGCGCCGACCTGCCTGTCCGCTGTCGTGGGAGGGCACGCTGCTGTGCCCCGAACACTGAAAGTGTCCCACTTCCGTACATCGCAGGCATATCCGGCGACAGGCGCCGAGCTGTCTGCCGGGCGGCCCCCGGGCAGCCCGCCAGGCGGCCGGAAGTATCACCCATACGAGTGATGTGCGGGATTCATGTCGACGCGCGCATGGCGAAATGTCCAACCATCTCGCCATGCGCATCCTGCTCATCGCCAGCGCCTACAACAGCCTCACCCAGCGTGTGCACGCCGAGCTGCGTGATCGCGCGTACGGCGTCGCCGTCGAGGTGACCTCCACGGGCGACGCCGTGCGGGCCGCCGTCGACCGGCACCGGCCCGACCTGATCGTGGCCCCGATGCTGAGGACGGCCGTACCGCGTGACGTGTGGGCGGCACGGACGTGCCTGATCGTCCACCCGGGACCGGTCGGCGATCGCGGGCCGTCATCCCTGGACTGGGCGCTCCAGGAGGGCGCCGAGCGGTGGGGCGTCACCGTCCTGCAGGCCGAGGAGGAGATGGACGCCGGGCCCGTGTGGGCGACGGCGGACTTCGCCGTGCCGCCCGTGGGCAAGAGCGACCTGTATCGCAACGAGCTGGCCGACGCGGCCCTCGGCGCGGTGCTCACGGCCGTCGAGCGGTTCGCGTCCGGCACCTTCTCCCCCACCGACCAGCGCGCCCTGCCGAGCACACCGGGGGCCCGCGCCCGGCCCGCGATGCGGCAGGCGGCCCGCCGCATCGCGTGGGACGAGGACACGACCGGGACGGTCCTGCGCAAGCTGCGCGCCGCCGACTCCCAGCCCGGCGTCCTCGACGAACTGCTCGGTGCGGAATGGTTCCTGCACGGCGGCCGGCCCGAGCACCGGCTGCGCGGGCGCCCCGGCGAGCTGCTGGCGACCCGGGCGGGTGCCGTCTGCCGGGCCACGGTGGACGGCGCCGTCTGGATCCCCGAGCTGCGGGCCCGCACCCGGCCCGGCGAACCCCGCGCCTGCAAGCTGCCCGCCACCCTCGCCCTGGCCGGGCGTCTGCCCTGGCTGCCGGAGGCGGGCACGCCCGCGCTGCCGCCGGCGGACGACCCCGCGTGGTCGGACATCCGCTACCACGAGGCCGGCCCGGTGGGTGTGCTGTCGTTCTCGTTCCCCGGCGGGGCGATGTCCACGGACCACTGCCGGCGGCTGCTGCGCGCCTGGCGGGCGGCCTGCGAGCGGCCCACCGAGGTGCTGGTGCTGGGCGGCGCCCGGGACTTCTTCTCCAACGGCATCCACCTCGGTGTCATCGAGGCCGCCGCCGACCCGGCCGCGGAGTCCTGGGCCAACATCGACGCCATGGACGACCTCGTCGAGGCCGTCCTGACCACCACCGACCGGCTGGTGGCCGCCGCGGTCGGCGGCAACGCGGCGGCCGGCGGGGTGATGCTGGCGCTGGCCGCCGACGAGGTGTGGTGCCGCTCCGGCACCGTGCTCAACCCGCACTACCGGCGGATGGGCCTGTACGGCTCGGAGTACTGGACGTACACCCTGCCGCGCCGGGTCGGCCCCGCGGCCGCCGAACGGCTCACCCGGGAGGCGCTGCCGGTCAGCGCCGCCCGCGCCCTGGACCTCGGCCTGGCCGACCGGGTCGTCGAGTGCGCACCGGCCGGCTTCACCGCCGAGATCACCCGGTTGGCTCAGCGGTGGGCGGCGTCCCCGGGGGCGCGGGCGCGCCTCGCGGCGAAGAAGGCGGAGAGCGAGCGGCGGGAGGCCGTCACCCCGTTGGCCGCGGTCCGCGCGCACGAACTGGAGCGGATGCGCAGCATTTTCTTCGACCCCGAAGCGCCGTACCACGCGCTGCGCCGGGCGTTCGCCCGCAAGGAGACGGCACCGGACGGGGCGGCGGCCACGCGTGCGCGCGCGGCCGAGGTGCCCGACGCTTAGCGAGGATCGAACGGTTCCCTTCATCCTGCTCTGCCGCATTCCTCCCCGGAGGCACAGATGAACGCAGCATCCCTGGCCACGCGTGAGGAGCCGGACGCCTCCGGCGCGCCCGGCACGGACGAGAAGCCGATCCACGTCCTCTGGATCAACGCCGGGCTGAGTTGCGACGGCGACTCGGTCGCCCTGACGGCCGCGATGCAGCCCAGCATCGAGGAGATCGCGCTCGGCGGTCTGCCCGGGCTGCCGAAGATCGCCGTGCACTGGCCGCTGATCGACTTCGAGTGCGGGCCGGTCGGCGGCTCGGACACGTTCATCGAGTGGTTCTTCAAGGGCGAGCGCGGCGAGATCGACCCGTTCGTGCTGGTGATCGAGGGATCCATCCCGAACGAGGCGATCAAGCAGGAGGGCTACTGGTGCGGCTTCGGCGACAACCCGGAGACCGGCCAGCCCATCACCACCAGCGAGTGGATCGACCGGCTCGCCCCGAAGGCCCTCGCCGTGGTCGCCATCGGCACCTGTGCCACGTACGGCGGCATCCACGCCATGGCCGGCAACCCGACCGGTGCCATGGGCGTGCCCGACTACCTCGGCTGGGACTGGACGTCGCAGGCCGGCATCCCGATCGTGTGCGTGCCGGGCTGTCCCATCCAGCCGGACAACTTCGCCGAGACCCTCACCTACCTGCTGTACCAGGCCGTCGGCTCCGCGCCGATGATCCCGCTGGACGACAAGCTCCGCCCGACCTGGCTGTTCGGGGCGACCGTGCACGAGGGCTGCGACCGGGCCGGCTACTACGAGCAGGGCCAGTTCGCGACCACGTACGACTCCCCCAAGTGCCTGGTGAAAGTGGGCTGCTGGGGGCCGGTGGTGAAGTGCAACGTGCCCAAGCGCGGGTGGATGGCCGGCATCGGCGGCTGCCCCAACGTGGGCGGCATCTGCATCGCCTGCACGATGCCGGGCTTCCCCGACAAGTTCATGCCGTTCATGGACGAGCCGCCCGGCGGACGGCTCTCCAGCACCGCGAGCGGCGCGTACGGCGCGGTGATCCGCCGCTTGCGGACCATCACGGCGAAGACCGTGGACAAGGAGCCCAAGTGGCGGCACACCGGCCGGAAGATCACCACCGGCTACCGGCCGCCGTGGTGACGGCTCCCACCGCGTGACCCTCTCCCCCGTTCGCAGACCCCGACCCCCCGAAGGGCAGCACAGACACGATGGCGACCTCGACGACGACCGGTGACGGTACCGGCCTGGTGGAGATGGCGTGGGATCCGATCACCCGGATCGTGGGCAGCCTCGGCATCCACACGAAGATCGACTTCAAGCAGAAGCGGGTCGCCGAGTGCTACAGCACCTCGTCGGTCTTCCGCGGCTACAGCGTCTTCATGCGCGGCAAGGACCCGCGCGACGCCCACTTCATCACCAGCCGCATCTGCGGCATCTGCGGCGACAACCACGCCACCTGCTCGGTGTACACGCAGAACATGGCGTACGGCGTGAAGCCGCCGCACCTCGCCGAGTGGATCATCAACCTCGGCGAGTCCGCGGAGTACATGTTCGACCACAACATCTTCCAGGAGAACCTGGTCGGGGTCGACTACTGCGAGAAGATGGTCCGCGAGACCAACCCCGGGGTCCTCGAACTCGCCGAGCGCACCGAGGCGCCGCACGCCGCCGAGCACGGCTACCGCACCATCGCCGACATCATGCGGTCGCTGAACCCGCTGGAGGGCGAGTTCTACCGGGAGGCGCTCCAGGTCAGCCGGTACACGCGGGAGATGTTCTGCCTGATGGAAGGGCGCCACGTGCACCCCTCCACGCTGTACCCGGGCGGCGTCGGCACCATCGGCTCCGTCCAGCTGTTCACGGACTACCTGTCCCGCCTGATGCGCTACGTGGAGTTCATGAAGCGGGTCGTGCCGCTCCACGACGACCTGTTCGACTTCTTCTACGAGGCGCTGCCCGGCTACGAGGAGGTCGGCCGCCGCCGGGTGCTGCTCGGCTGCTGGGGCGCGCTCAACGACCCGGAGTACTGCGACTTCACGTACGCCAACATGTCGGACTGGGGCCGGCGGATGTTCGTCACGCCGGGCGTCATCGTGGACGGCAAGCTGGTCACCAACGACCTCACCGAGATCAACCTCGGCATCCGCATCCTGCTCGGCAGCTCGTACTACGAGGACTGGGAGGGGCAGGAGCAGTTCGTCACCCACGACCCGCTCGGCAACCAGGTCGACCCGCGCCACCCGTGGAACCAGCACACCATCCCGGCGCCGCAGAAGCGGAACTTCGACGACAAGTACAGCTGGGTGATGTCGCCTCGCTGGTTCGACGGCAAGGAGCACCTGCCGCTCGACACCGGCGGCGGTCCCATCGCCCGGCTGTGGTCCACCGCGCTGTCGGGGCTCGTCGACATCGGCTACGTGAAGGCGACCGGGCACAGCGTCGTCATCAACCTGCCGCGCACCCTCACCAAGCCGGAGACCACCTTCGAGTGGAAGATCCCGCGGTGGAGCAACGCGCTGGAGCGCAACCGCGCCCGCACCTACTTCCAGGCGTACGCCGCCGCCGTGGCCCTGCACTGCGCGGAGATGGGCCTCGCGGAGGTGCGCGCCGGGCGCACCCAGACGTGGGAGAAGTTCGAGGTGCCGGACGAGTCCATCGGCGTCGGCTTCACCGAGGCGGTGCGCGGCGTCCTCTCGCACCACCTCGTCATCCGGGACGGCAGGATCGCCAACTACCACCCGTACCCGCCGACCCCGTGGAACGCCTCCACCCGCGACACCTACGGCACCCCCGGACCGTACGAGGACGCGGTGCAGAACACGCCGATCTTCGAGGAGAACCCCCCGGAGAACTTCAAGGGCATCGACATCATGCGCGCGGTGCGCAGCTTCGACCCGTGCCTGCCGTGCGGGGTGCACATGTACGTCGGCGGCGGCAGGACCGTGAAGAGCATGCACGTGCCGACCGGCCTGAGCGGGCTCGCCGGATGAGCGGCACGCACGGCGCGGTGACCGCGGAGGCGGCGGGACGCAGGGTCGAGGAGGTCCTCGACCTGCTGGCCGCCTCCGGTGACCGCGCGGCCTGCGAGGCCGCCGAGGAACTGGTCCGTGTGCTCATGGAGTTCTACGGCGCCGGGTTCGCCCGGGTTCTGGAGCTGCTGGGCCGCGACCCGGGCGCCCCCGCCGCGGACGCGCGGACCGCGCTGCTCCGCGACGAGCTGGTGGCGAGCCTGCTGGTGCTGCACGGGCTGCACCCGGACGACGTGACCATGCGCGTCGACCGGGCCCTGGACGGCGTGCCCTATCTCGTGGAGCGTGCCGGCTACGACCCCGTGTCGGGTGAGCTGCGGCTGCGGATGACCGGCTCGTCCGGCTGCGGCTGCGGCAGCACGCGGGAAGCCGTCGAGCAGGCGGCGCGGGAGGCACTCGCCTGCCTGGCGCCGGAGGTGACGGCGGTGACCCTGGACGCGGGCCCGGCCCGCGAACCCACACTTCTGCAGATCAGCGCGGGCCCACCGGGCACCACCGGGCCGAACGGCCGTCCGCCGGCCACCGCGACACGGTGACCGCCGAGGACTCCGGCGCGGTGGCCGCGGGGCACCGCGCCCCGGGGGCGCCCGCCGCCGGGCCGGGGCGTACCGGGCTGTCGCGGTTCACGGCGCCGCGTGCGCCCCGCGAGGAGCGCTGCGAGCTGTGTGCGGCGCCGCTGCGCCAGGAGCGGCACCGGCATCTGGTCGACGTCGACAAGCGCGCGCTGACCTGCGCCTGCGACCCGTGCGCCCAGCTCCTGGACCGCTCCGGCGGTACGACTGGCCGCTTCCGGACGGTGCCCTGGCGCTACCTCGTCGACCCGGCGCACAGCCTCGACGAGCAGGCCTGGGAACGGCTCGGCATCCCGGTCGGCGTCGCCTTCTTCTTCCGCAACTCCGCGCTGGACCGGCTGGTCGCGTTCTACCCGAGCCCGGCCGGGGCGACGGAAAGCGAACTGGAGCCGGAGGCCTGGCAGTCGGTGCTCGGCGGCTCGCCCCTGGCGGACCTCCTCGAACCGGACGTGGAGGCGCTGCTGCTGCGCCGTCACCAGGGCCGGGTGCGGCTGTACCTCGTACCCGTCGACATCTGCTACGAGCTGGTGGGCCGCATGCGGCTGCACTGGCAGGGCTTCGACGGGGGCGCGGAGGCGCGGGCCGACCTGGACGCCTTCTTCACGCACGTCAGCGCCCGGGCCCGCGACGTCCGCGAGGTCCGCGACGCCGGAGGGAGCCGGGCATGACGGAGTTCTGTTTCACCTGCACCGAGGTGCGCGCCGACCCGTACGCCGCCGGGCCCACGCTGGTCTTCCGGCTGCGGGTCACCGCCTCGCCCGGCACCCGGGTGCACGCGCTGGCGCTGCGCTGCCAGATCCGCGTCGAACCCGCCCGGCGGACCTACACCGACACCGAGGCCGAGGCGCTGACGGACCTGTTCGGGGAGCGGTACCGCTGGGGCAGCAGCCTCCAGCCCGTGCAGTTCGCGCAGGTGCCGGTGATGGTGCGGGGCTTCACCGGCGAGACGGAGGTCGACCTGCCGGTGCCCTGCACCTACGACATGGACGTCGCCGCCTCCCGCTACCTCGACGCCCTCGGGGACGGGGAGGTGCCGCTGCTCCTGCTGTTCTCCGGCACCGCCTTCACCGGCGCGGGCGGCTTCCACGTGGAGCCGGTCCCCTGGGACCGGGAGGCCTCGGTCCGGATGCCGGTGAAGACCTGGCGGGAGATGGTCGACCAGCACTTCCCGGGCTCGGGCTGGCTGCGGCTGCCCCGGGACGTCATGGACGCGCTGCTCGCCTACCGGTCGCGGAACGCGCTGCCGTCCTGGCAGGCGACCGTCGAGCGGTTGCTGGCCGAGGCCGGGGAGAGGACACCGTGACCACGACGCCCGCCATCACGTTCACCCCGGCGACCGAGGCCCGGCTGGACGTGGCACGGCAGGTCGCCGACGCCGTGCTGTTCGAGGGGTACGTGCTCTACCCGTACCGCGCGTCGGCCGCGAAGAACCGGCTGCGCTGGCAGTTCGGGGTGCTCGTGCCGCCGGCCTGGACCGCGACCGCCGACGAGCCCGACTTCCAGCACACCGAACTGCTGATGGAACCCCGGCGGGGCGCGGTGCTCGCCGTCGAGGTGCGGTTCCTGCACGCCCAGCGGCGCACGGTGCAGCGGGCGCTGCCGGACGGTGGGTTCGAGACCGTGCCGGAACTGCGCGTTGACGACCGGGTGCTGCCGGCCTGGGACGAGGGACACGAGGAGCAAGTCCGGCTCGCGGTGCCGGTGGCGGAACTGGCGGGCGAGGGCGTCGACGTGCCCTTCACCCGGCCGGCCGCCGAGGAGACCGAGCCGGTCACGGACGCCGCCGGGCGGATGGTGGGGCGGCTGGTGCGGCGCCGCGAGGAGATCAGCGGCTCCGTGCGGCTGTCGGAGAGCGAACCGGACGGCCCGTACGTCACACGGCGGCTGAGCGTGGTGGTGGAGAACACCAGCGACTGGCTGCCCGCCGAGCGCGCCGATCGCGACGCCGCGCTCACCCGGTCCCTGATCGCCACGCACACCCTGCTGTGCCTGGACTCCGGCGGGTTCCTGTCGCTCACCGATCCGCCGGAGTGGGCGGGGGGCGCGGTCGCCGCCTGCCGCAATCTGCACACCTGGCCGGTGCTGGCCGGGGAGCCCGGCTCGCGCGACCTCGTGCTGTCCTCACCGATCATCCTGGAGGACCACCCGGCCATCGCGCCCGAGAGCCCCGGTGCCCTGTACGACGCGACGGAGATCGACGAGATCCTGGCGCTGCGCACGGCCGCCCTCACCGACGAGGAGAAGCGTGAGGCCCGCGGCACCGACGACCGGGCCGCCGCGGTGATCGAACTGGCCGGCTCGATGCCCGCGGAGGTACTGGAGCGGCTGCACGGCGCGGTACGGGGCCTGCGCGAGGTCACCGCGCCGGGGCCGACCGCGCCGCGGCCCGCCGGGGCCGACGGGGTACCGGTGTTCACCGAGCCGACCGGGTCCACGGCGCACAGCCCTGTGGCGGGCGGCGGGTTCGGGCCGGACGGCCCGCTTCGGCCGGACACCCCCTGGTGGGACCCCGCGGCGGACGCCTCCGTGGATCCCGCGAGCGAGCACGTCCTGGTGGACGGGCATCCGGTGCGGGCGGGCAGTCGTGTGGTGCTGCGGCCCCGGCTGCGGCACTCCGACGCGCAGGACCTGTTCCTCGACGGCCGGCGCGCCCTGGTGGAGGCGGTCCTGCACGACGTCGACGGCGGTGTGCACATCGCGGTCACCCTCGACGACGACCCGGGCGCCGACATCCGCCGGGAGCAGGGCCGGTACCTGTACTTCCAGCCCGACGAGATCGCCCTCGCCGACGCCGGGGAGGACGTGTGAGCGCCGAGCCCGGCCCCCGCCCGCGCACCCTGGTCGCCGGGGTCGGCAACATCTTCCTCGGTGACGACGGCTTCGGCGTGGAGGCCGCCCGCGTCCTGGCCGGGCAGGAACTGCCGGAGGGCGTCGAGGTCGCCGACATCGGCATCCGCGGTGTCCACCTCGCGTACCGGCTCCTCGACGGCTACGACACGCTGGTCCTCCTGGACGCGACGGCGCGGGGCGGGCCGCCGGGCACGGTGTACGTGATCGACGCCTCCGATCCCGGCAGCCGGCGGCCGGCGGGGGAGGTCGCGCTGGACGGCCACGGGATGTCCCCCGACGCCGTGCTGGCGCTGCTGGACACCCTGTGCGCCGGCACCGGCGCCGTGCCGCCGCGGCGCACACTGGTGGTGGGCTGCGAGCCCGCCACCGTCGAGGAGGGCATCGGGCTCAGCCCGCAGGTGGCCGCCGCGGTGCCGGAGGCGGTGCGCACGGTCGGCGAGCTGGTCCGCGACGAGGCCGTCATCCCGTGAGCGTCCGGGCCGCCGGACCGCTCGTCCATCGAGATCCGTTCTGGGAGACCACCATGAACAAGCGCATGATGGGCGGCGCCGCCGCCACCGTCACCGCGACCGCGCTGGCGGCGCTCCTCGCCCACCTCTGGCCCGACGTCCGGCGTTACCTGCGCATCCGCAGGATGTGACGCCGCGCGGGACCGGCGTGCACCGATCGGGTTGTCCGGCCGCGCGGGAGCGGCGTGCCGGTCGGTGCGCCCGCCCGGCCCCGCCTTCAATGAGCGGCGGCACGAGACACCCCGGCGCGAGGACGGAACGGCGATGCACGAGATGTCCGTCGCCCTGTCGATCGTGGACCAGGTCGAGCGGGCGGCGCTGGAGCGCGGCGCGCACGGCGTGCGCGAGGTGCGGGTCGACATCGGCGAGCTGGCGGGCGTGGTGGCCGACTCGCTCTCCTTCTGCTTCGGACTGGCCTGCGCCGGAACGGTGCTGGAGGGTGCCGGCCTGGTCACCCGCTTCGTGCCCGGCCGGGCGTCCTGCGCGCCGTGCGGGCGCACCTGGGAGACGGGGATGCCGCCCGGCCTGGTGTGCGCGGGCTGCGGCGGGGGCGCCGGCGAGCTGGTGTCGGGCCGTGAGCTGAGGATCACCGAGGTGCGCTGGGCGGCGGAGTCCGCCGTGCCCGGCGCCACCCACGCAACGCGTTCCGAGGAGATGTGACGATGTGCCGCACAGTCGACCTCCGGCAGGCCGTGCTCGCCAAGAACACGATGGCGGCGGGCATCCTGCGTGCCGAGCTGACGGCCCGGGGCACCACGGTGATCAACCTGCTGTCGAGTCCCGGCAGCGGCAAGACGGCCCTGCTGGAGCGTGAGCTGCTGCTCGCCAGGGAGCGCGGCGTCGCGGCCGCGGCCCTCACCGCGGATCTGGCGACGGAGAACGACGCGACCCGGCTGGCGCGGTCCGGGGTGCCGGTCAGGCAGGTACTCACCGACGGGCTGTGCCATCTGGAGGCGGACATGCTCGCCGGGCATCTGCACGACTGGCTGCCCGACGACACCCGGCTGCTGTTCGTGGAGAACGTCGGCAACCTGGTCTGCCCGGCCTCGTACGACCTCGGTGAGTCGCTGCGGGTGGTGCTGGCCTCGGTGACGGAGGGCGAGGACAAACCGCTCAAGTACCCGACCGCGTTCGGGCTGGCCCAGCTGGTGATCGTCACCAAGTCCGACCTGGCCGGGCCCGCCGAGTTCGACGAGGCCGCTTTCCGCGCCCATGTGCAGCGGGTCAACCCGGGGGTCGACGTGGTGCTGTCGTCGGTGCGTACCGGCGAGGGCGCGGGCGTGCTGGTCGACCGGGCGCTCGCGGCGGCCGAGGGCGGCGCCGTCCACGCTCCGGTGATGGCCCGGGCCGAGGCGTGAGCACCGTCCCGGACGTCGACGCGCCGCCGGCGGGCACGCGGTGGGGCACGCGGTCGGTCCGGCGTTCCCGGATCGTCGTACGGGGCGTGGTCCAGGGCGTGGGGTTCCGGCCGTTCGTGTACGGGCTGGCCACGGGGCTGCGGCTCGCCGGGCATGTGACGAACACCGGCGACGGTGTGGTGGTGGAGGTGGAGGGCCCCGAGGAGGCCGTCGACCGGTTCCGGGCGCGGCTCGCCGCCGACGCGCCGCCGCTGGCGGTGGTGGAGTCGGTGGAGGCGGCGGGGCTGGCCGCGACCGGGGAACGCGGCTTCCGGATCGTCCCGTCGCACGCCGGCGGGCCCGTCCGTACGCTGGTCGCGCCCGACACCGCCACCTGCGCCGACTGTCTGGCCGAGCTGGCCGATCCCGCCGACCGGCGCCACCGGCACCCGTTCGTCACGTGCACGCACTGCGGTCCGCGGTTCACCATCGTCACGGGGCTGCCGTACGACCGCGCGCACACCACGATGGCGGGTTATCCGCTGTGTGCCGACTGCGAGCGCGAGTACCACGACCCCGCCGACCGCCGGTTCCACGCGCAGCCCGTCGCCTGTCACGACTGCGGTCCGCGGCTGCGGCTGGTCACCGCCGACGGCGGCTGCGACGACCGCGACCCGCTCGGCGCGGCCCGGGCGCTGCTGGCCGCGGGTGCCGTGCTCGCCGTCAAGGGGCTCGGCGGCTACCACCTCGCCTGCGACGCGACCCGCCCGGAGGCGGTGGCCGGGCTGCGCCGGCGCAAGGCCCGCGGCGACAAGCCGTTCGCGCTGATGGCCCGGGACGTCGGGGACGTGGAGCACCTGGTCCACGTCGGCCCGCTCGAACGGGAGCTGCTGACCGGCCGGGTCCGTCCCGTCGTCCTGCTGCGCCGGCGCCTCGGCGTGCGGCCCGCTCCGGGCGCCCTGGTGCCCGCCGACGCGGTCGCGCCGGGCAGCCCCGATCTGGGGATCATGCTGCCGTACACGCCGGTGCACCATCTGCTGCTGGACGGCGGGGAACCGGGCGCGGCGCCCCGGCTGCTCGTGATGACCAGCGGGAATCGCTCCGGCGAGCCCATCGTCACGGACGACGCCGAGGCGCTGGAGCGGCTGGCCGGCCTGGCGGACGCGTGGCTCACCCACGACCGGCCCATCCATGTGCCGTGCGACGACTCCGTGGTGCGGGTCTGCGACGGCGAGCCGCTGGTGCTGCGCCGCTCGCGCGGGTACGCCCCGCTCCCGGTCACGCTGCCCTTCCCGGTCCGTCCCGCGCTCGCGGTCGGCGGCGACCTGAAGAACGTCTGCTGCCTGGGCGAGGGCGACAAGGCGTGGCTGTCCGCGCACATCGGGGACATGGACGACCTGGCCACCCAGCAGGCGTTCGACCGTGCCGAGCGGCAGCTGGAGTCGATCACCGGTGTCCGGCCGGAGCTGCTCGCCGCCGACCCGCACCCGGCGTACCGGTCGGCCGCGTGGGCGCTCCGGCGGGCCGGGGAACGGCCCGTGGTACGGGTCCAGCACCATCACGCGCACGTCGCCGCCGCCCTGGCCGAGCACGGTGTGCCCGTGGGCACCCGCGTGATCGGGGTCGCCTTCGACGGCACCGGGCACGGCGACGACGGCGCCGTGTGGGGCGGCGAGTTCCTGATCGCGGGCTACGAGGGCTACCGCCGCTTCGCGCACCTGGCCTACGTGCCGCTGCCCGGCGGGGACGCGGCGGTGCGGCGCCCGTACCGGATGGCGCTCGCGCACCTGCGTGCGGCGGGCCTCGCCGCCGGCCCGGACCTGCCGTGCGTCGCGGCCTGCGCGCCCGCCGAACTGCCGGTGCTGCTGGCCCAGTTGGAGCGCGGGCTGAACTGTGCGCCGACCTCCAGCATGGGCCGGCTCTTCGACGCGGTGTCGTCGCTGGCGGGCGTCTGCCACCGCGCGGGGTACGAGGCGCAGGCGGCGATCGAGCTGGAGGCGGCGGCCGTGTCCGCCGGTGACGCGGTCGAGGACCCCCGGTACGCCTTCGCCCGGTCCGGCGGTGGCGCGCCGCTCACCGCGGACCCGGGGCCGCTGCTCGCCGCCGTGGCGGCGGACGTGCGGCTCGGGGTGCCCGCGCCGGTGATCGCCGCCCGCTTCCATCTCGCCGTGGCGCGGCTGGTGCGCGAGGTGTGCGCGGCGGCCCGTGAGACGTCGGGGCTCGGGACGGTGGCACTGACCGGGGGCGTGTTCTCCAACGCGCTGCTGTCCTCGGCGTGCGCCCGCGGCCTGCGCGCCGACGGTTTCACCGTGCTCCGCCATCGCGAGATCCCGCCCAACGACGGCGGCCTGGCCCTCGGCCAGCTCGTCGTCGCCGCCCGCGCGACGCCCTGCACCGGGTGACGGGCGTGGGCCCGTGCCGCACGACCAGTGAGGAGACACGCATGTGCCTGGCGGTACCCGGCAGAGTGCTGGGCGTCGAGGACCGGGACGGCACCCGGATGGCCACCGTCGACTTCGGCGGGGTGGTCAAGGAGGTGTGCCTGGAGTACCTGCCCGACCTCCAGGTCGGCGAGTACGCCATCGTCCACGTCGGTTTCGCCCTGCAGCGGCTGGACGAGGAGTCCGCCCGCAGGACCCTGGAGCTGTTCGAGGAGCTGGGCATGCTGCGGGAGGAGTTCGGCGATCCGTGGGAGCAGGCCGCGCACGCGGACGGCGGCGACGGCGACCTCGCCGGGGAGGTGCGGCGGTGAAGTACATCGACGAGTTCCAGGACCCGGAGCTGGCGGCGCGGCTGCTGGGCGACATCAGGGCGTCGGTGACCCGGCCGTGGGCGCTGATGGAGGTGTGCGGGGGCCAGACGCACTCGATCATCCGGCACGGCATCGACCAGTTGCTGCCCGACGAGATCGAGCTGATCCACGGTCCGGGCTGCCCGGTCTGCGTCACCCCGCTGGAGGTGATCGACAAGGCGCTGGCCATCGCCTCGCGGCCGGAGGTGATCTTCTGCTCCTTCGGCGACATGCTGCGGGTCCCCGGCACGGGCCGGGACCTGTTCCAGGTGCGGGGCGAGGGCGGTGACGTCCGGGTGGTGTACTCCCCGCTGGACGCGCTGCGCATCGCCGAGCAGAACCCGGACCGGGAGGTCGTGTTCTTCGGCATCGGCTTCGAGACGACCGCGCCGCCCAACGCCATGACCGTGCACCAGGCCCGCAAGCGCGGCATCCGCAACTTCAGCCTGCTCGTCTCCCACGTCCGGGTGCCGCCCGCGATCGAGGCGATCATGCGGTCGCCGGACTGCCGGGTGCAGGGCTTCCTCGCGGCGGGGCATGTGTGCAGCGTGATGGGGACGGGCGAGTATCCGGCGCTCGCCGACGGGTTCGGGGTGCCGATCGTGGTGACCGGGTTCGAACCGCTGGACATCCTGGAGGGCGTACGGCGCACCGTCCGGCAGCTGGAGCGGGGCGAGCACACGGTCGAAAACGCCTACCCGCGCGCGGTGCGCCCCGAGGGGAACCCGGCGGCGCGGGCCATGCTGGACGACGTGTTCGAGGTCACCGACCGTGCCTGGCGCGGTATCGGGGTCATCCCGGACAGCGGCTGGCGGCTGTCCGCCCGCTACCGCGACCACGACGCGGAGCACCGCTTCGACGTCGGTGACATCGCGACCCGGGAACCCGCCGAGTGCCGCAGCGGTGAGGTGCTGCAAGGGCTGCTCAAGCCGCACGAGTGCGAGGCCTTCGGCACCACGTGCACCCCGCGGACGCCGCTCGGCGCCACGATGGTGTCCAGCGAGGGCGCCTGCGCCGCGTACTACCTCTACCGGCGGCTGGAACTGCCGTCCCGTCCGGCGCCGGCCGCGCCGGCCCCGACCCCGCAGGAGAGCTCCGTTGTCTGACACCACCGCGGCGCCCGACATGCTCTCCTGGACCTGCCCCGCTCCGCTGCGCGACCGGCCCCGCGTGGTGATGGGCCACGGCGGTGGCGGCGCGATGTCCGCGGAGCTGGTCGAGCGGATCCTGCTGCCGGCCCTCGCCGGCGGCGCGGCCGCCGCGCTGACGGACTCCGCCGTCGTCGAGCTGGGGGGCGCGCGGCTGGCCTTCTCCACCGACTCCTTCGTCGTCCGGCCGCTGTTCTTCCCCGGTGGCAGCATCGGCGACCTCGCCGTCAACGGCACGGTCAACGACCTCGCGATGAGCGGGGCCCGCGCGGCGTTCCTGTCGTGCGGGCTGATCCTGGAGGAAGGCGTCGAGATCGACACGGTCGCGAAGGTGGCCGAGGCGATCGGGGCCGCGGCCCGGACCGCCGGTGTGCGGGTGGTCACGGGTGACACCAAGGTCGTGGAGGCCGGGCACGGCGACGGCGTCTACGTGAACACGGCGGGCGTGGGCCTGGTCCCGGCCGGTGTGGACCTGCGCCCGGAGCGGGTGGCGCCGGGGGACGTGGTCCTGCTCAGCGGGCCCGTCGGCATGCACGGCGTGGCCATCCTGAGCGAGCGGGAGAACCTGCGCTTCGAGGCCGACGTGGTCAGCGACTGCGCGCCGCTGACCGGGCTCGTGGAGGCCATGCTGGCGGTCACCCCGGAGCTGCGGGTGCTGCGCGACCCGACCCGGGGCGGGCTGGCCGCGTCGCTGAACGAGATCGCGGCCGCGTCCGGGTGCGGGATCGTCGTCCAGGAGCGTGCCGTGCCGGTGCCGGCGCCCGTGGCGGGGGCCTGCGCGATGCTGGGCCTGGACCCGATGTACGTGGCCAACGAGGGCAAGCTGGTCGCGTTCGTGCCGCGGGAGCACGCCGAAGCCGTGCTGGCGGCGATGCGGGCCCACCCGCTGGGCGCCGAGGCGGCGGTCGTCGGCGAGGTGGTCGCGGAGCACCCGGGCATGGTGGTCGCGCGCACCGGGCTCGGCGGTACCCGGGTGGTGGACATGCCGCTCGGGGAGCAGCTGCCCCGGATCTGCTGACCCGGCCCGTCAGCCGTTCTGCCCGCGCCGGCCGGGCCGGGTGTCGACGGTCCAGGTGTGGGTGCAGCCCGGGCACTGGAGGTGGACGCGGGCGCCGTCGTTGCCGAGCAGGTAGCGCCAGTGATCCGGGCAGTTCCGCCGCCCGGCGCAGGCCGTGCAGTCGCGGGCGTCGTCGCAGCCGGGGCATGGCACCCAGGCGCGGCGTGCCCGGTCCGCGTGGGGATCAATGGGAAGGCGCATCGCCCGCGTCCCGTCCCCGGGCCGGCAGGACACCGGCCGCCACGAGCAGCGCGTACGTCCGCTCCTGGTCGGCGTCGAGACCGGAGTAGAGCAGGTCCTCGGCGGCCTGCTCCGCCCGGAGCGCGGCCACCGGGTCCCAGTCGGGACCGAGCGCCGCCAGCACCTCGGCACGCCGCCGGGCCTCCTCCAGGGTCAGGTCGAGGGCGAAGGGCACGGGGCCGGGTTCGGGACTCGCAGACATGGGGTGGTGCTTTCACGGGGGTACAGGGGCTCCTGCCACACCTACCAGAGCGGCGGGAGCCGCCGGAAGGCGATGTGACGGACGCCATCGAACGCCGAGGGGCCGCTCCGGATCTCTCCGGAGCGGCCCCTCGGGCTGTGCTTCCGCTGGTCGGGACGACAGGATTTGAACCTGCGACCCCTTGACCCCCAGTCAAGTGCGCTACCAAGCTGCGCCACGTCCCGGCGGACGATCCACGGTCTCCCGCGTGATCATGCAGGTCAACTCTACCCCATGCGCGGCACCGCTCAGGGACGGCCGGGGCGTCCGCCGCACCGGACGCCCCCGCCCCTCCCCCGGGCGCCGCCGTCCCCTCTACACGGCGGCTCAGTGGCCGGCGACCAGATGCTGGTCCGCCGCGCCCCGCGGGGTCTGCCGGGCGGCGCGCAGGGCGGCGACGCCGATGAACACCATGGAGCAGACGCCGGCCAGGGCGAAGGCGGTGAAGCCCCGGTCGCCCTGGTTCGCGGCGAGCAGCCGACCGCTGACGGCCCGGCGGCCCTGAGCGCGACGAAGTGTCCGCCCGCCGGGGCTGATCCCGCACACTCTGTCGGCGCCGGGCCGGGGTCGCGGCTGGCTAGGGTCGGCCGCATGACCCACAGTTTCGTTGTCCGCATCCCCGACGCCGAGCTCGAACCGGAGCCGCTGGAGCCCGAGCAGATCCTCTCCGGGACGCCCGAGGTGACCGGGAAGGTGGTGTGGGAGTCGCCGGACGGCCGTCAGGTGCGCGGGATCTGGCAGATCACGCCGGGCGTGGTGACCGACACCGAGGCGGACGAGTTGTTCGTGGTGATCAGCGGGTCGGCGACGATCGAGGTCGAGGGCGGTCCGACGCTGACGGTCGGCCCCGGCGACATGGCGGTGCTGCGCGAGGGCGACCGCACGACGTGGACGGTGCACGAGACGCTGCGCAAGGCGTACGCCATCAATCTGTGATCAGCCGGCGGGCGGGGGCGGGCCGGTGGTCCCGCGGATCTCCAGCGTCGGCACGGCGAGATGGGTCCGGCCCTCGCCTGCTGCCCCCTCCAGGCGGTCCAGCAGACAGCGCGCGGCGCGCCGGCCGACCTCGTGGCCGGCGTGGTCGACGGTGGTGAGCCACAGGTGGCGCAGCCGGGCGATCGCGGTGTTGTCGTAGCCGGTGACGGAGACGTCGTGCGGGACGCGCAGGCCGAGTTCGGCCGCGGCCGACAGGACGCCGACGGCGGTGATGTCGTTGACGGCGAGTACGGCGGTGGGCCGGTCGGCGCGGCTGAGCAGCCGTACGGCCGCCCGGTAGCCGCCCTCCTCCGTCATGTCGCCCGGCTCGACCAGCGCGCCGTCGGCCAGGCCGTGCGCCCGCATCGTCGCCTCGAAGCCGTCGCGGCGCAGTTCGCCGACGGCGCCGTAGCCCGCGAGGTGCGCGATCCGGCGGTGCCCCAGCGCGACGAGGTGCCCGGTGACCAGCCGCGCGCCCTCGGTGTCGTCGCCGGCGACCAGGTCGACGCCGGGCGGCACCGCCTCGCGGGCCCCGGCGACCACGACCGGTATGCGGGCCGCGACGGGGCCGAGCGCGGCCGGGTCCGGCAGGGTGCCGACCACGACCAGGCCGTCGACGCCGAGGTCCAGGAAGGGGCCGGCCGGGTCCTGGCCGGTGCGGCGGTTGAGGCGGGCGTCGGCGAGGACGGTGTGCAGACCGGCGGTGTGCAGCAGGGAGTTCAGACCGTCGAGCAGGTCGATGTACCAGGGGTTGCGCAGATCGTGCAGCAGGACGCCGACCGTGCGGGAGCGCTGCTCGCTGAGGCTGCGGGCGGCGGCGTTGGGCCGGTAGCCCAGCTCGCGCACGGCTCGCAGCACGGCCTCTCGTTTCTCGGGCCGCACCTGCGCGGAGCCGCGCAGCACCAGCGACACCAGCGACTTGGACACCCCGGCCCGGTCGGCCACGTCGCGGATCGTCGGCGGTCTCATGGGATGGACCGTTCCATGCGGGTCCATGTCCTGTCAAAGGGTTGACATGCTGGAGAAGGGGCCCTCAGGGTGGCCCGAGGAATGCATGGACCGGTCCAAAAAAGGGGCTCTCATGGTGGACACGCTGGGCGTCGCCGTCGTCGGATTCGGCTGGATGGGCCGGGTGCACACCCAGGCGTACGCCCGGGTCCGGCACCACTTCCCCCAGCTGCCGCTCCGTCCCGAACTGGTCGCCGTCGCCGACGAGGTGCCCGGGCGGGCCGAGCAGGCGGCCGAGCAGTTCGGTTTCGCCGGCACGGCCCGCGACTGGCGGGAGGTGGCCGCCGACCCTCGCGTCCGGGCGGTGAGCATCACGGCCCCGAACTTCCTGCACCGCGAGGTCGGCGTGGCGATGGCCGAGGCGGGCAAGCACGTCTGGATCGAGAAGCCGGTGGGTCTGACCGCCGACGACGCCCGCGCGGTGGCCGACGCGGTCGCGGCGGCCGGGGTGCAGGGCGCGGTCGGCTTCAACTACCGCAACGCGCCCGCCGTGGAAACCGCCCGGTGGCTGATCGCCACCGAGCGGATCGGTACGCCCACCCATGTCCGCATCCGCCTTCTCAGCGACTACGCGGCCGACCCGGCCGGCGCGCTGACCTGGCGGTACGAGCGGGAGCGGGGCGGCAGCGGGGTGCTCGGCGACCTCGCCTCGCACGGCGTGGACCTGGCCCGGTACCTGCTCGGCGAGATCACCTCGGTGACCGCCGACACGGCGGTGTTCGTGCCGGAGCGGGCCCGCCCCACCGGTGCCACCACCGGCCACGGCCTCGCCTCGGGCGGCGAGCCGGGGCCGGTCGAGAACGAGGACTACGTCAGCTGCCTGCTGCGCTTCGCCTCCGGCGCGCGCGGGGTGCTGGAGGCCTGCCGGGTCTCCGTCGGCGAGCAGAACAACTACGGCATCGAGGTGCACGGCACCAAGGGCGCGCTCTTCTGGGACTTCCGCCGGATGAACGAGCTGGGCGTGTGCCGCGGCGACCGCTACCAGGACGTGCCGGTCAGCACGGTCTTCGTGGGCCCCGGCGAGGGCGAGTACGACGCCTTCCAGCCGGTGTCCGCCAACGCCATGGGCTACGACGACCTCAAGGTCGTCGAGGCGTACCGGTTCCTGCGCTCGGTCGCCGAGGGCCGGCCGCACGGCACCACCCTCACGGACGCCGTGCGCGGCGCCGCCGTGCTGGACGCGATGGCGCGGTCCGCGCAGAGCGGCGCCTGGGTGACCGTGGAGCCCTGAGGGTCAGTGCCGGCGGAGGGCCCGTCGGCCCAGGAAGGCCTTGACGGGGACCAGCAGGACCCACCACCAGGCGGCCGCCGCCCCGAACACCAGGGTCAGCGGGACGCTGAGGAGGAACAGCACGACGGTCGCGCCGAGGTCGAGGGCCTGTGTCCCGAAGTCTTCCTCCAGGTCCTCGCCGCCGCGCAGCCAGGGACGCCGGGCCAGGACCGCGACCAGCGCCAGGTGGGTGGCGCCGAGCGCCGCGACCGTCGCCGCGTAGATCGCGACGGAGACGGGCTCACCGCCGTAGTCGGCGAGCAGCCGGGTGGGGAAGGGCAGCAGGGCCGCGACGCCCAGGCCGAGCAGGGAGAGCGAGATCAGCTGTCCGTCGATCTGCCGGACGAGGCGGAAGATGCTCCGGTGACCGCGCCAGAAGTTGCCCAGGACCAGCACGCTGAGCGCGTAGGCGCCGAAGTCGGGGAGGACGTCGAGCAGGGCCTGATGGTACTGCTCGGTGTCCAGGTCCCGGGGCACGGTCAGATCCAGGGCGAGCAGGGTGATGGCGATGGCGAACACGCCGTCGGCGAGCGCGAGCAGCCGTTCCGGCCCGCCGTCCGGGTTCGATTTCCACATGCGCACGACGGTAGGCAGCCGGGGAGCGCCGAGCGGTGATACACGCCCGGAGCGGACGCCTGGTCCTCACCGGATGGGTGTGGGCATGTTGTACGGCGTGACCACCTGGATCGCGGACGGCGGGATCGGCCCGGCGGGCGGCAGCGCGCCGTGCGCCCGCATCACCAGGTGGCAGGCCTCGCGCAGGTCGTGCCGGAGGTCGTGGTGCAGCACGGCGGACAGCCGGTGCTCGCGCAGCAGCCGGGTGTTGTCGTGGTCGAGGTCGTGGGCGACGAACACGGCGCACGCGCGGCCGAGGTCCGCGAAGGCCCGCAGGGTGGCGATGTTGCCGCCGCCGATCGAGTAGACCGCGCGGATCTCCGGATCGCGTTCCAGGGCGGCGCGGACCAGGTCGTACTGGGTGGCGTCCAGGCCCTGGCCCTCGGCGATCTCGACGAGGGTGCGGTCGGGGTGCCGGGCGCGCATGGTGGCGCGGAAGCCCATCTCGCGCTCCTCCTCGTTGCGGAAGAAGCCGCTGCTGAGGCTGGTGAGCACATTGCCGGGCCGGTCGCCCAGCCACTGCCCCATGAGGTACGCGGCGGTCGCGCCGGCCGCCCGGTTGTCGATGCCGGCGTAGCCGAGCCGGGCGCTCGCGGGCAGGTCGGTGACGAGGGTGACCACCGGGATGCCCGCGGCTGCCAGCCGGCCGACCGCCTCGGTGATGCCGGGGACGTCCGGGGCCTTGAGGATCACGCCCTGCGAGCCGCGCCGGGCGATCCGGTCGAGGGTGGCGATCTGCTCCTCGACGGGGCCGGTCTCGCGGAAGTGGAAGCGGGAGCGCACCACGGCCGGGTGCAGTCCGGGCAGTTCGGCCTCCAGGGCGGCGCGGACGGCGGTGGAGAACCGCTCCGGCGCCTGCACCACGATGTCGATCATGAAGGTGCGGCCGACGAGCCGGACCTGGGTGCGCTGCCGGTCCAGGTCGGCGATGGCGCGGTGCACCTCCTGGGCGGTGCTCTGCCGCACCCCGCCGCGCCCGTTGAGGACCCGGTCGACGGTGGCCTCGCTCAGCCCGGCCTGACGGGCGATCTCCCGGATGGGGAAGGGATGGCCCACCGCACGCTCCTTGAGGGGTTTTTGATGGATCGCTGCTGGTTGTTCGAGGGGTTTGTCATGACAACAATGACAGCACTCCGTCGCCCCTGTCAGCGAAAGGACGACGATGTCCGCCACCCCTTGGCTGTCCGCGCCGGACTGCGACCTGGACGCGTTCCGCGCGCTCGTCGACCGGACCACCGACCCCGCCGAGTACCCCCATGCCGCCGCCGTGGAGCGGAACGTGCCGGTCTACGACGCCGGGCGCGTCCCGGACCGGCGCGCGGTGCGGGCCGAACTGGTCCGCGCGCTCACCGACGGCCCCGGCGTCGTGGTCTTCCGCGGTGCCTTCCCCGACCGGACCGTCGTGGACCGGGTCAGCGCGGTGTTCGACGCGCTGATCGCCGGCCAGCGCGCGTCCGGCGCGCGGGCCGGTGACCACTTCGCCGCGCCCGGCGCCAACGACCGGGTGTGGAACGCTCTGCAGAAGGCCGCCCTGCACGACCCGGAGGCGTTCGCCGACTACTACGCCAACGACGTCCTGGCGCTGGTCTCGGAGGCCTGGCTGGGGCCGGGCTACCAGGTCACCTCGCAGGTCAACGTGGTCAACCCGGGCGGGGCGGCGCAGACCGCGCACCGCGACTACCACCTGGGCTTCCTCTCCGACGAGGCCGCGGCCGCCTACCCGGCCCATGTGCACCGGCTCTCCCCCGTGCTGACGCTGCAGGGCGCGGTCGCCCACTGCGACATGCCGGTCGAGTCGGGGCCGACGCTGTACCTGCCGTACTCGCAGCGCTACGAGCCCGGCTATCTCGCCTGGCGGCGGCCGGAGTTCCAGGAGTACTTCGACGCGCACCACGTGCAGCTCCCTCTCGCCAAGGGCGACGCCGTCTTCTTCAACCCCGCGCTGTTCCACGCGGCCGGGGCCAACCGGTCCGCGGACGTGCGGCGCATGGCCAACCTGCTCCAGGTGTCCTCCGCGTTCGGGCGCGCCATGGAGAACGTGGACCGGGAGGCGGTCGTGAACGCCGTCTATCCGGTGCTGCTGAAGCGGCGTGCCGAGGACGCGGACGAGGCCTGGCTGGAGCGGGTGATCGCCGCGAGCGCCGAGGGCTATCCCTTCCCCACCGACCTGGACCGCGATCCGCCGGCCGGCGGGCTCGCCCCGCCCTCGCAGGCGGACCTCGTACGGCGGGCGCTGCGCGAGACCTGGACTCCGAGGGCCCTGCGGGACGCGCTGCGGGCCGCCGCCGAGCGGCGGCAGAGCTGAAAGGATCCGAGCCGATGGGACTTCTCGACGACAAGGTGGTGCTGGTCAACGGCGGCAGCCAGGGCGTCGGCGCCGCCGTCGCGCGGGCCGCCGTCCGCGCGGGCGCGCACGTCACCGTCACCGGCCGGCGCGCCGGGCCCGGTGAGGCGCTGATGGCGGAGCTGGGCGCCCGGGTGACGTTCGTCCGGACCGACCTCGCCGACGCGGAGCAGGCCAGGGCGTCCGTGACGCGGGTGGCCGACGCGTACGGCCGGATCGACTGCCTGGTCAACTCGGCTGGGCTGACCTCGCGCGGCACGCTGCTCGACACCACGCCCGAGCTGTTCGACCAGCACATCGCGATCAACCTCAGGGCGCCGTTCTTCGCGATGCAGGCCGCCGTCGCGGACATGGTGGCCCGGCAGGCGCCCGGCACGATCGTCAACGTCATCACCTCCTCGGCGCACGGCGGGCAGCCCTTCCTCGCGCCGTACGTGGCGGCGAAGGCGGGCCTGGCGGGGCTCACCCGCAACGCGGCGCACGCGCACCGCTGGGACCGGATCCGGATCAACGGCCTGAACATCGGCTGGACCGCCACCGAGGGCGAGAACGCCACGCAGAGGGCGTTCCACGGCGCCGGGGACGACTGGCGCGAGCAGGCCGCCGCGCGGCTGCCCATGGGCAGGCTGGGCCGGCCGGAGGAGATCGCCGACTTCGTGGTGTTCCTGCTGTCCGAGCGGTCCGGAGTGGTCACCGGTTCGGTGATCGACTGGGACCAGAACGTGCTCGGCGGACTCGACTGAAACCCCTCTCCCCTTGGAGGAACAGCCCTCATGCGCATCGGAATCCTCGGCCTCGGCCGCATCGGCGCCTTCCACGCCGAGACCCTGTCCCGGCTCGACGCGGTCGAGTCGCTGGTGCTCACCGACCCGTTCGCGGACGCCGCGAAGGCCGCCGCGGAGCGGTTCGGCGGCGAGGTCGTGGACTCGCCGGAGGCCCTGCTGGGCGCCGGAGTCGACGGCATCGTGATCGCCGCCGCGACGGACGCCCACCCCGGGCTGATCCTGGCCGGCGTGGAGGCCGGCGTCCCCGTCTTCTGCGAGAAGCCCGTGGCCAGGACCATGCGCGAGGGCGTCGAGGTCCTGAAGGCCGTCGAGGGCCGGGACGTGCCGGTCCAGATCGGCTACAACCGGCGTTTCGACGCCGGCTTCGCCGCCGCGCGGGCCGCCGTGCGCGCCGGTGAGCTGGGCAGGCTGCACACCGTGCGGTCGACGACGCTGGACCCGGCCCCGCCGCCCGCCGCCTACATCGCCGCCTCCGGCGGCATCTTCCGCGACTGCTCCGTGCACGACTTCGACGTCATCCGCTGGGTGACGGGCCGTGAGGTGACCGAGGTGTACGCCGTCGGCGGCAACCGGGGCGCCGACTACATCAGGGAGGCGGGCGACGCCGACACCACGGGCGCGGTCCTCACCCTGGACGACGGCACCATCGCGGTCGTCTCCAACTCGCGTCACAACGCCCGCGGTTACGACGTGCGGATGGAGCTGCACGGCTTCGCGGACTCGATCGCCGTCGGCCTGGAGGACAAGCTGCCGCTGCGGTCGGTGGAGCCCGGCGTCACCTTCCCGGGCGGCACCCCGCACGACTTCTTCATGGACCGCTTCGCCGCCGCCTACCGCGCCGAGCTGACCGCGTTCACCGAGGTGGTGGCCGGTTCCCGGCCCTCGCCGTGCACGGTCGCGGACGCGCTGGAGGCGGGGTGGATCGCGGAGGCGTGCACGCTGTCGCTGCGCGAGCACCGGCCGGTGCGGATCGCGGAGGTCCGCGCGAGCTGAGTCAGTGGTGGAACGCCGACTGCTCCGGGGCGTGCGCCGTCGGTCCCTCGGTGAGGCGGCCGACGGCGTCGCGCAGGTCGTCGACGAGGAGGGCGATCTTGTCGTAGCCGGTGCCGTGCCGGACCAGGACGCGCTGGACGACGGTGTCTTCGCGGCCGAGGGCGAGCGGGTAGGCGGGGACCTGCCAGCCGCGTCGGCGCAGCTGGTCGGTGACGTCGTAGAGGGTGAAGGGGCAGGCCGCGGGGTCGGCGAGGGTCCAGGTCACGGCCGGGAGGGCGTCCTGGCCGTCGTAGAGGACGGTGAAGGGGCCCATCGCGGCGACCTGCTCGGCGAGCATGCCGGCGGTGGTGGCGCAGGCGCCGTGGACCTTGGCGTAGCCCTCGCGGCCGAGGCGCAGCAGGTTGTAGTACTGGGCGACGACCTCTCCGCCGGGCCGGGAGAAGTTGAGGGCGAAGGTGGGCATGTCGCCGCCGAGGTAGGAGACGCGGAACACCAGGTCCTCGGGAAGCAGTTCGGCGGACCGCCAGACCACCCAGCCGATGCCGAGCGGGGCCATGCCGTACTTGTGGCCGGAGACGTTGATGGACGCGACGCGCGGCAGGCGGAAGTCCCACACGAGGTCGGGGTGGAGGAAGGGGGCGACGAAGCCGCCGCTGGCGGCGTCGACGTGCACGGGGACGTCCAGGCCGGTCTCCTCCTGGATCCGGTCGAGTTCGGCGGCGATCTCGGCGACCGGCTCGTAGACGCAGGTGTAGGTGACGCCGAGGATGGCCACCACGCCGATGGTGTTCTCGTCGACGTGGTCCCGCAGTTGGTGTGCGCGCATGCCGAGCGCGTCGCTCTCCAGGGGGACCTGGCGGAGCTCGACGTCGAAGTAGCGGGCGAACTTCTCCCAGCAGACCTGGACCGGTCCGACGACGAGGTTGGGGCGGTCGGCGGGCTTGCCCTCGGCGCGGCGGCGTTCCCGCCAGCGCCATTTCAGGGCGAGTCCGCCGAGCATGCCGGCCTCGCTGGAGCCGGTGGTGGAGCAGCCGAGGGTGGTGGCGCCGTCCGGGGAGTTCCACAGGTCGGCGAGCATGTGCACGCAGCGGCTCTCCAGCGCGGCGGTCTGCGGGTACTCGTCCTTGTCGACCATGTTCTTGCCGAGGCACTCGTCCATCAGGGCGTGCACCTCGGGCTCCGCCCAGGTGGTGCAGAACGTGGCGAGGTTCTGCGAGGCGTTGCCGTCCAGGCTCAGTTCGTCGTGGATGAGTGCCCGCACGGCGCGCGCCTCGGAGACCTTCTCCGGCATCCGGAACTTCGGCAGCGCCCGCTCGCTGATCGGCAGGGTGTAGACGTCGGCGTAGGGGGAGGCCGCCGGGCGGTCGGTCTTGTGCAGCGGCATGGAGTCACCACCCGGTCGTAGGACGTCGTCGAGGGAGGCCGGGGGCGGGCACCCGAGCAGCACTCTTGTGGGGGACAACGAGCCCGCACCCGGCTTCCCTCTGTCCGCAATCTTCCACACCGGTCCCCGGCCCGCCCGCCGAGCGCGTCCGGACGGCGGTCACCAGGCCGCGGGACCGGGGTTCACGGTGCCGAAAGCACCAGGCGGCGGGCGAAGTTGCGGTAGCCGAGACGGGTGAACGCGGCCGCCATCGGGACGTTCGCCAGGTCGGTGTCGGCGCGTACGACGTCCGCTCCCGCGTCGTCCGCGAGGAAGCGGGTGATCTCGGCGAGGAGGTCGTCGACGTAGCCGTGGCCGCGGTGCTCGGGGAGCACGCCGAGGTAGCCGACGACGTGCACGGCGGTGTTGCGGGAGGGCAGCGCGAAGCCGACCGGCCGGCCCTGCGGGGTCTCGGCGATCCGCCACCAGGCGCGGTCGCCGGGCATCTCGTCGCGGTAGAAGGCGACGTCGGCCCGCGCCTGCGCCTCGGCGCCGACGGTCGCGGCGCCCGTGCCTGACTCGGCGTCGAGGGTGCCGTCCAGGACCCGGCGGAAAAGGTCGACGAAGACCTCGTCGTCCGGTTCGGCGCGGAAGCGCAGCCGGTCGGAGGGCTTGGGGACGCCGGCCTCGGGGGTCCATTCGAAGCGGAGCCGTTCGAGGGAGGCGGTGAGCCCGGCCCGGCGGGCGGCCTCCTGCCGCCAGCGCAGGGCGGCGACCGCCTCGGGCCGCTCCCGCCAGTCGCCGGGGAGCAGCACGTGGTAGGCGGGCGGGGTCTCGCGTCCGGCCTCTGCGAAGGCGGTGTGCGCGGCGGTGAGCAGCCGGGCCGCCAGCTCCGTACGGGCGTCGTCGGTGCCCTCGGGGCCGCGGACGTTGAGCGCGTCGAGCGCGGCGGGCAGGGTGTCGTGCGGTCCGCCCCACCAGGCGGCCAGGGCGTACGGCTCGCCGTCGTCCTCGGCCAGCCAGGTCCACTCGGGCCGGTACTCGCCGGTGCCGAGGCGTTCGCGGAAGGTGTCGGCGTCGGCCCAGACGCCGATCTGCCCCTCGGGCAGCAGGGGCAGGACGCGCTCGACGTCGGCGTCGGTCAGGGTGCGGATGATCACGAGGCCTCCGGGGCGGCTGGGTTCCAGGTGCGGTCGAGGAAGTCGGCGATGAGCGGGGCGATCTCCGGCAGGTGGTCCTCGAGGGCGAAGTGGCCGGTGTCGAACAGGTGCAGTTCGGCGTCGGGCAGGTCGCGCAGGTAGGCGCGGGCGCCGTCGGGGGTGAAGAAGGGGTCGCCGGTGCCCCAGGTGACGAGGGTCGGCGGGCGGTGGGCGCGCAACCAGGCCTGCCAGTCCGGGTAGGCGGCGAGGTTGCTCTTGTAGTCGTAGGCGAGGGCGAGTTGGGCCTGCTTTCGGCCGGGCCGGTCGAGGAAGTGCTGGTCGAGCAGCCAGCCTTCGGGGGCGATGAGCGCCGGGTCCGCGGTGCCGCCCTCGTACTGGGCGCGGGTGGCGGCGAGGGTGAACAGGTCGAGGACGGTCCGCTCGGCGCCCGGCGTGTCGGGGGTGAGGGCGGTGAACTCGCGGGCGGCGTCGGACAGTCCGTCGAGGTAGGCGTTGCCGTTCTGCACGACGAGTCCGGCGACCCGGTCGGGGCGGCGCAGGGCGAGGCGCAGGCCGACGGGGGCGCCGAAGTCGAAGAGGTACATCGTGTACCGGGTCAGTCCGAGCCGTTCGGTGAAGCCTTCGACGACGTCGGTCAGCCGCTCGAAGGTGTAGGTGAAGTCCTCGGGGGCGCGGGTGTGCCCGAAACCGGGATAGTCGGGGGCGATCAGCCGGTGGTGCCGGCCGAGGGTGTCGATGAGCCGCCGGAACTGGTGCGAGGCGGACGGGAAGCCGTGCAGGAGCAGCAGGACGGGGGCGTCCGGGCGGTCGGGCAGGGACTCGCGGTAGAAGACGTCGACTCCGTCCACGTCGATGTGCCGGTGGGCGGTGCGGGCGGGCGGGCTGATGCGCGGTGCGATCGCCGAGGTGGTCATGCGACAGTCATACGCTTACGTCTTCTAACGCGTCAATCGCTTTATGTAGCATTAGAGTTGTGTACGCCAGTGAACTCCCGACAGGCGAACCCCTGCCCCTCGACCTCGTCAACACCCGCCCGCTCAGCGGCGGGAGCCGGGCGGAACTGCTCGGCACCCCGGACCGGCTCGCCGCCTGGCTCGCCCGGCAGGCGGACCGGCTCGGCGGGGAGGCCGACGGCACCGCCCCCACCGCAGCCGACCTCGCCCCCGTGCACGCCGTGCGCGACCACACCGACGCGGCGCTGCGGGCCCTGCTGGCCGGACGGCGGCCGCCCGAGTCCGCGCTGCGCGGCCTGGCCGACGCCCAGCGCGCCGCGCCGGCGGTGCGCGCCCCGGTCTGGGACGGCACGGCGGTCGTCGCCCCGCCCCGCCGCGACGGCCCGCTCGGGGTCCGGCTGGCCGCGCTGCTCGCCGAGTCGGCCGCCGTCCTGCTGGCGGACCCGGCGGTGGCCCGGCTCAAGGAGTGCGAGGCCGCCGACTGCGTACTGCTGTTCCTGCCCGCGCACCCCCGCCGCCGCTGGTGCTCCCCCACCCGCTGCGGCAACCGCACCCGGGTGGCCCGGCACTACCGGCGGCACAGGGAGGGAAGCCCGGCGGCGGGCTCCTGAACGCGGGTGCGGGGCCGGTTTTGTCACCTGGATGCGTAGACGCGCCGTACGGGCCGCCCGTACGTTCTCCGGGCAGCGGGGCCGCCGCTGCCCCGGAGCCCTGGAGTGCCGGAGTGCCGATGCGCCGTAGCACCTCGCCCCTCTCCCTGGTCCTGCTGGGACTGGGCGTCTTCCTGCTGGTCCTCGCGCCGATGCTGGTCTGGTACGTCAAACCGCGCGCGGCGGTGAACCCGATCGACATCGACGTCACCGCCGTCTACACCGGAACGGGCAGCTACTTCGACACCGGCGAGGCCGAGACGGTCCGCGACCGGCGGATCACCGTCACCCAGCGGGTGCGCGGCGACGTCGCCGACAGCGAACGCAGCGGCAAGGCCGTCTGGGACGTGGTGACCACCGTCGACACCGACGACACACTGCCCGCCGCCGATCCGCACGACGCGCTGGACTTCTCCACCGACCGCTGGGTCACCCACCGCGCCACCAACCTGCCCGCGCACTGCTGCCGGGAGCAGCCCTACCACGAGGGCGAGGCGTACCTGAAGTTCCCCTTCGACGTGCAGAAGCGCGCCTACAGCTGGTGGGACAGCCAGCTCGGCTCGACGATCACCCTGTCGTACCGGGGCACCGAGAGGATCCGCGGCCATCGCGGCTACGTCTTCACGGGCACCGTCCCGCCGACGAAGGTCGGCACCCGGCAGGTGCCCGGGGCGCTGGTCGGCCGGCCCGGCGCCGACCAGGTGCTCGCCGAGGAGTGGTACGCGAACCACGGCGTCCGGCTGGTCGTCGACCAGGCCACCGGCCGCACCCTGTTCGCGCAGACCGGCCCGCGCCGCACGCTGCGCGCCCCCGGCGGCGAGAAGGACGCCGTGGTGCTGCTGGACGTCCCGAAGCTGACCCACACCGCGGCCACCCAGGAGTTCGCGGTGAAGCGCGCCCAGGAGGACAACGCCCGGCTGCGCGCGGTCGGTTCGACCGTGCCGGTCGCGGCGGCCGCGGCGGGGGCCGTCCTCACGGCCGCGGGCGTGGTGCTGCTGGTGCGGGGCGGACGGCGGCGCGCCGGGGCGGACGACTCCTGAGCGCTCGCCGGACGGGCCGGCGGGCGGCACGGGAACACACCGCAGGGCGGCCCCCTGGGGCGCCCTCAGCCCCGTGGGCCCTCCCGGCCCTCAGTCCCTCAGGCCCCGCAGGAACGCAGGAACCGGCGGGTGCGGACGGCGATCGGCAGCGGCTTGTCCGGCTCGCAGGGATACATGTCCTGCTCGACGATCGCGAACAGCTCGACGCCGAGGCGCTGGGCCGCCACCAGGACCGGCTCCAGCTCCGGCACCCCGGACGGCGGTTCGCACATCACCCCGCGCTGGACGGCCGGGCCGAACGGCACCCCGTTCGCCACCACGTCGGCCAGGATCTCCGGGTCGACCTGCTTGAGGTGCAGGTAGCCGACGCGTTCGCCGTACGTCTCGATCAGCTTGACGCTGTCGCCGCCGCAGTAGGCGTAGTGCCCGGTGTCCAGGCAGAGGTTGACCAGGTCGGAGTCGGTGGAGTCGAGGAAGCGCTCGACGTGCGTCTCGGTGTCGATGTGGGTGTCGGCGTGCGGGTGGACGACGATGTCGAGGCCGTAGGTCTCCTTCACCTCGTGCCCGAGCCGTTCCATGCCCTTGGTCAGATGCGCCCACTGCTCGCGGGTCAGCTCGGCGGGCTCCAGGATCTCGGCGGTCTTGTCGTCCCGCCAGAAGGAGGGGATGACGACGAGGTGCCGCGCGCCCATCGCCTGGGTGAGGGCGGCGACCTGGCCGACGTGCTCCCAGGTCGCCTCCCAGACGGAGGGGCCGCGGTGCAGGCCGGTGAAGACCGTGCCGGCGGAGACCTTGAGGTTCCGCTCGGCCACCTCGTCGGTGAGGCGGGCCGGGTCGGTCGGCAGGTAGCCGTACGGGCCGAGTTCGATCCAGGAGTAGCCCGCCTCGGCGACCTCGTCGAGGAAGCGTTCCCAGGGCACCTGCCGCGGGTCGTCGGGGAACCAGACGCCCCAGGAGTCGGGGGCGGAGCCGACCCGGATGCGGTCGAGCACAGGGGCCATGTCAGGACTTTCCTTCCGAGGGGGACGCGCCGGGGGTCCGGGTGGCCGGCTCGTCGGGGAGTTCCTCCGTGTCGACACCGCGGACCTGGGACAGCTCGTGCTTGAGGGCGGCGAGTTCGGCGCCGCCGGCCATGTGGTTGGTCAGCTCCTCCAGGCTGACCTCGCTGCGGTCGGCGGAGAGTTCGAGGGTGCCGAGGCGCAGCACGCTGAAGTGGTCGCCGACCATGTAGGCGTGGTGGGGGTTGTGGGTGATGAAGATGACGCCGAGGCCGCGGTCGCGGGCGGCGGCGATGTACTTCAGGACCACGCCGGACTGCTTGACGCCGAGCGCGGCGGTCGGCTCGTCGAGGATGAGCACGCGGGCGCCGAAGTGGACGGCGCGGGCGATGGCGACGCACTGGCGCTGGCCGCCGGAGAGGGTGCCGATGGGCTGTTCGAGGTCGTCGAGGACGATGCCCATGTTGCGCAGTTCCTCGTCGGCTGTGCGCTTCATCGTCTCGATGTCGAGGCGGCGGACGGGCCAGGGGCCCTTGGTGATCTCGGAGCCGAGGAAGAAGTTCCGCCACACCGGCATCAGGGGGACGGTCGCGAGGTCCTGGTAGACGGTGGCGATGCCCTTGTCGAGGGCTTCGCGGGGGGTGGTGAAGCGCACCGGCTGCCCGTCGACGAGGAACTCGCCCTCGGTGTGCTGGTGCAGCCCGGAGACGATCTTGATGAGGGTGGACTTGCCGGCGCCGTTGTCGCCGAGGACGCAGGTCACCCTGCCGGGGTGGACGGCGAGGTCGACGCCGTGCAGGGCGCGGATGTTGCCGTAGGACTTGCCGGCCTCGCGCAGCTCGACGAGAGGCCGGTCGATGACGTCGCTGCTGGTCATGGGGTGGGTCACCTCCGGGTCGCGGTCTTGCGGACCCACAGATTGATCAGGGTGGCGCCGAGCAGCATCACGCCGAGGAACGCCTTGAACCAGTCGGGGTTCCAGCCGGCGTAGACGATGCCCTGCTGCACCATGCCGAACATGAAAGCACCGAAGACGGGGCCGATCGCGGAGCCGTAGCCGCCGGTGAGCAGACAGCCGCCGATCACGGCCGCCGCGATGTAGATCAGCTCCTGGCCGACGCCCTCCCCGGACTGCACCGTGTTGAAGGAGAACAGCTGGTGCATGCCGACGAACCAGGCGCCGAAGCCGACCAGCATGAACAGCGAGATCTTGGTGAAGGTGACCGGCACGCCCACCGCCCGCGCGCTGTCCTGGTTGCCGCCGACCGCGAAGACCCAGTTGCCGTACTTGGTGCGCAGCAGCACCCAGGTGGCCAGCGCCGCGAAGACCAGCCACCACACGACGGTGATCTTCACCTGGACGCCGCCGACGTCGAAGGACGACGCGAAGATCGCCTTGGCCTGGTCGAAGCCGTCCATGTCGCTGATGTCGTCCGTGGCGACGTTCCCGGTGATCAGCTTGGTGACGGCGAGGTTGACACCCTGCAGCATCAGGAACGTGCCCAGGGTGACCAGGAAGCTGGGCAGTCCGGTCTTCACCAGCACCCAGCCGTTGAACAGCCCGACGCCCAGCGACACGGCCAGCGCCACGAGCACGCCGACCCAGACGTTCATGGTCAGCTGGTAGCTGACCATGCTGGCGGTGAGCGCCGAGGTGATCACCGCGACCCCGGAGGACAGGTCGAACTCGCCGCCGATCATCAGCAACGCGACCGGCAGGGCCATGATCCCGATGGTCGACGACTGGTAGAGCACGTTGGCCATCGAACTGCCGTCGCGCACCGGCGGCGCGGCGACGAGGAAGAACACGAACACCGCGACGGCGCCGAGGAAGACACCCACCTCGGGACGGGCGAGCAGCCGCAGTGCCGGCGGGCGACGGGCGGTCCGCCCGTCGGTCCGTCCCGGGCCGGGGGCCGGCGGCGTGTCCACCGCCGGCGCAGCCTGCTGAGCCATGCCCATCACCGGGTGCCCTTCGCGGCGAACGCGGCGATCCGCTCGACGTTGGACTTGTCGACGAACGCCGGTCCGGTCAGCACCGGCTGCTCACCGCCACCGCTGTAGTTGCCGTTGTTCTCGTAGAGCCAGAGGGAGTCGACCGCCAGGTAGCCCTGCAGGTAGGGCTGCTGGTCGACGGCGAACTCGATGGTGCCCTCGCTGATGGCGCCGGTGAGCTGCTTGTTGAGGTCGAAGGTGGCGACCTTCGCGTCGCTGCCCGCCTCGGACACCGACTTGACCGCGGTCAGCGCGAACGGGGCGCCGAGCGTGACGACGTGGTCGATCGCCTTGTCCTGCTTGAGCTTGGCGGTGATCGTGGACTGCACGGACGGCATGTCCGTGCCGTTGACGTACAGCGTCTCGATGCTGCCGGAGAAGGTCTTCTTCACGCCGTCGCAGCGCTGGGTGAGGCCGATGTTGCCCTGTTCCTGGATGACGCAGACGGCGTTCTTCGCGCCGGACTCGTTCAGCCGCTTGCCCAGCGCCTCACCGGCGACGGTCTCGTCCTGCCCGAAGAACTCCATCAGGCCGAGCTTCTTCCACTCGCTCACCCCGGAGTTGAGGCCGACCACGGGTATCCCGGCCGCGTTCGCCTTGCTGATGACGTCCTTGAGGGCGTCCGGCTTGGCGAGGGTGACCGCGATGCCGTCGACCTTCTGGTCGATGGCGTTCTGCACGAGGTTGGCCTGGTTGCCCGCGTTGGGGTCGGCCGAGTAGACCAGTTCGACGTTGTCCTTGTCGGCGGCGGACTGGGCACCCTTGCGGACGATGTCCCAGAAGGTGTCGCCGGGCGACTGGTGGGTGATCAGGGCGACCGTCATCCGGGGCGTGGAGGCCTTGCCCGCGGCGGCGCCGTCCGCCGACTCCTCGGCCTTCTTGCCGCCGGAGCCGCTGGAGCAGCCCGCGAGGACGAGGGCCGCCGCCGCTGCCACGGCGAGGGCTGAGGTGATGCTGCGGGAGCGGGAGCGGGACGAGCGGTCCCGAGGAGAGCGGTCCATCTTTCCTGCACCTCACTGTGCGACGGGGGAAGCACGGCTCTTGCGTTGAGACCGGATTCCATCCCTTGGGAAGCCCGCTGTCAATACTTTGTTAAGACATCATTTCACAAGCAGGTCCGAATGTAAGTACAAAGTATTGACAAGGAGGCGGCGCCCGGCCTACACCTGGGTTTCGACCGCCCGCAGGAGGTGTTCCGGTGGCGACGACCGTCTCCGTTCTCGATGCCGTGCCGTTCGCACTCGACCGCACCAGCCCGGTCCCCCTGTACTACCAGCTCGCCCGCCAGCTGGAGGAGGCGATCGAGCACGGGGCGCTCGCCCCGGGGAACCTGCTGGGCAACGAGGTCGACCTGTCCGCGCGCCTGGGGGTGTCCCGGCCGACGGTCCGTCAGGCCATCCAGACCCTCGTCGACAAGGGGCTGCTGGTGCGCCGCCGCGGCGTCGGCACCCAGGTCGTGCACAGTCAGGTCAGACGCCCACTGGAACTGAGCAGCCTCTACGACGACCTGGAGGCCGCCGGGCAGGGTCCGGCCACCCGCGTCCTGCGCCACGAGCGGATCCCGGCCCCCGCCCGCGTGGCCGCCGCGCTCGGCGTCCCGGAGGGCGGCGAGGTCACCGCCCTGGAGCGGCTGCGCCTCACGCACGGGCAGCCCGTGGCGTTCCTGCGCAACTACCTTCCGGCGGATCTGCTCGCCCTGGACACCGCCCGGCTGGAGTCGAGCGGCCTGTACCGCATGATGCGCGCGGCCGGCCTCACCCTGCACAGCGCCCGCCAGACCGTCGGCGCCCGCTCCGCCACCGCCGAGGAGGCGGCGCTCCTGGAGGAACGGGACGGCGCGGCCCTGCTCACCATGGAGCGCACGGCGTACGCCGACACCGGCCGCGCGGTGGAGTACGGCACCCACATCTACCGCGCCTCGCGGTACTCCTTCGACTTCCAGCTGCTCGTCAGGCCCTGACCGGCCCCGTCAGGACGCCGGCGGGCGCTGCCAGGCGCTGACCCCCAGCCTGCCGGTGGTGCCGAGATCGAGATGCGGGGCCACCATCACGGGGTCGGCGCCGGGCAGCGCCGTGACGCGGACGTACGGCACGGTGACCGCGGTGCCCATGCCGGTGGTGTTGCGCCACATCAGGCCGGCGGTCACGCGCTCGCCGGGGGCGAGGGCGACCGGCCCGGGCGGATCGTCGAAGCCGGTCACGGTGGCGATGCCGCCGCTGCCGCGCAGCACGTCCACGCCGCTGACCGGCTGCCAGTCGGCGTCGAGCAGGGCGATCCCGGGATACCCGTCGACGTGCCGGACGCGGGTGCCGCAGTTCTCCAGGGACAGCCCGACGACCCGCAGCCCCATGGCGGCGTCCCCCTCGTCCGCGGTGACCCGGATCCCGGAGGGCGGACAGGTGCCGGGCGCGGCGGGCGCCTCGTCGGCGGGGACCCTCAGGACCTCGGTGAGGACCGCGCGGGTGGCGCTGCGGGCCATGCCGTCCCCGGCGACGGTCCCTCGTACCGTCCGCCCGGGACCCACGTCCCGCACGGTCTCCTCGACGTTCGCGAGCCCCCTGCCGCCCTCGTCCGCGAAGGTGAAGGTGACCGTGTAAGTCACCGCTTCGGAGTGCTCGTTGGTGACCTCGTACGCGGCCGTGACCGGCCGCCCGGCCCCGTCCGGCGACGACGGGGTCAGCGCGGTGATCCGTACGCCGTCCCGCTCCAGGTCGGCGGGGTCACCGGGCGGCGCCGACGCCGAGGGGGGCGCCGACGCGGGCCCCGATGCCGCGGTGCCGGGCGCGCCGGCGGTCTCGGTACCGCACGCGGTGAGCAGCAGGGCGGCACCGACGAGCAGGGCCGGGAGGGCGGTACGCATCCGGCGATCATCACCGGGCCGGACGCGCCGCGTCCGTGGCGGAAGCCACACCTCCGGTCACAGGCCTGTCACAGCGGGGCCCACCCGGCTCAGTGCGCGGCGTCCAGCCGGGTCCGCTGATCCGGCGTCAGCTCAAGGTCCACGGCGGCGAGGTTCTCCTCGAGCTGGGCGACGGACGAGGCTCCGACGAGCGGCACGATCGGCAGTTGGCCGCCGATCTGCCAGGCCAGCACCACCTGGTTGACGGTCGCGCCGGTCTCCCGGGCCACCTCGCGCAGCACCGCCAGCCGGGCCGGGGTGCCGGGGTGTTCGTAGTCCGGGGGCAGCGGTTTGTCCTCGCGGACGTAGGCGCCCGCCAGCAGCGGCGAGTAGGCGACCAGGGTGAGGCCGGGCTCCGCCCGCAGGTAGCCGAGGAGTTCCGGGCCCGCGTGGCCGATGCTGCCGTCGGGGAACTGGACGGTCGGTACGTCGAAGCGGGGGCGCAGCAGGCTGTGCTGGTGCTGGAGGACCTCGTAGCCGGGCAGCCCGGCCGCCGCCGCGAGGGCGCGGGCCCGCTCCACCTTCCAGACCGCGTGGTTGCTGACGCCGAGCAGACCGGCCGTCCCGTCCGCGACGAGTTCGGCGAAGCCCTCCACGGTCTCGCCGAGCGGCACGGCGGGGTCCTCGATGTGGGCGTACAGCAGGTCGATGCGCTCCACCCCGAGCCGTTCCCTGCTGCGCTCGGCGGCCTCCCGGATCACCTTCGCGGACAGCCCCTCGGGGTTGTCGAGGTGTCCGGTGCCGGGTGCCAGGGGGCGGGCGCCGAGCTTGGTGGCGATGACGACCTCGTCGCCGACGCCGCGGCTGCGCCGCCACCGGCCGAGCAGTTCCTCGCTCTGCCCGCCCTGGCCGCCATCGGTCCAGTAGGCGTAGGCGTCGGAGGTGTCGATGAAGTTCCCGCCGGCCTCGACATAGCGGTCGAGGACGGCGAAGGAGGTCTTCTCGTCGGTGACGGAGCCGAAGAGCATGGCGCCGAGCGCGAGGACGCTGACCTCGCGGCGGCGCGCCGGGTCCGTGCCGAGCGTGCGGTACTGCATGGTGGTCCTTCCCGTCCGTGCCCGCGGGCCGGGGCACGGACGGGAGTCTTCAGTCTGAAGTGGGCTCCAGGTCAAGGGAGTTCACACGGAGTGCTCCTCCGCCTCGAGCAGCCGCGCCCCACGGTAGGGGGACGTGTCCAGTTTGGCGAGGACGCCGATGCTGGCCACGTTGGGCAGGATCAGCTGGTACAGCCGCGCGATCTCCTCGGAGAGCCCGAGTCCGTCCGGCAGCGCCTCGGTCACCAGCTGCACCCCGGTCCAGGCGCCGACGGTCAGCCGGGCGATCTCCGCGGGCACGGCGTGCGGCTGGAGCTCGCCGCGTTCCTTGGCCTCCTCGAGCAGGTCCTGGCCGACGTCGATCCAGTCGGGCCAGCGGGTGCCGAACAGGCTGCGCGCCTTGGGGTCGACGGACAGCTGGACGGCGGCGCGCAGCATCGGCTCCCGGGGCAGCCGGTGGGCGAGGAGGAGGCCGAGGTCGACCCATTCCTGGAGCTTGTACGTCTGCGGGAGGATCCCCTCGCGGGTCACCGCGCGGGCGAGGACGCCGTGCGCCATGGCTTCCTTGGTCGGGAAGTGGAAGTACAGGGCGCCCCGGGTCAGTCCGGTCCGCTCGACCAGCGCCGCGATGGTGGCCGCCTCGTACCCGACCTCGATGAAGAGGCTCGCCATGGCCTCCAGAATGGACTCACGCGTGCGGATCGCACGCTCCTGCCGCGCCACTCGGCCGCCCCCACACTCTCCCCAGCGCCCCGGCCGGCACCGCCGTCCCGGAACGTTGATAGCTCAATGATTAAACTACCGAAGGATCGGTATGTTACCAAGGCCCGCCTCCGGAGGCCCGTACGAGGGACGCGGAGCGGGAGGCCGTGACGCCTCCGGCTCCGCGTCCGCTGCGACTGTCACTGGTTGACGAAACCGCCGTCGACGGGCAGCACCGTCCCGGTCAGGAACGGGCAGCGATCGCTCAGCAGCCAGGCCGCGGCGGCGGCGATCTCCTCCGGCTCGGCGGTACGGCCCTGCGGGGTCATCGCGTTGACCGTCTGCTCCAGGCCGGGGTTGCGCCTGAACCAGTCCTCGGTGATCTCGCTGCGGGTCGTGCCGGGGGCTACGGCGTTCACCCGGATCCCCTGCTGAGCGTACTCGTCGGCCGCCGCCCTGGTCAGCCCGACCACCGCGTGCTTGGCGGCTATGTAGGGCGCGGCGGCGGGGATGGCCACCAGCCCGGCCACGCTGCTGTTGTTGACGACGGCGCCCCCGCCGCCCTTCAGCATGGCGGCGATCTCGTACCGCAGACAGTTCCACACGCCGCGGACGTTGACGTCCATGACGGTGTCGTAGACGTCGTCCGACATCAGGTGCAGCGGTGTGCGGTCGCCGCCGATACCGGCGTTGTTGAAGGCCCCGTCCAGCCGCCCGTACTCCGCGACGGCGAACTCCACGGCCCGCGCGGCGTCCTCGGCGACGGAGACGTCGCACACCACGTGCGCGGCCTCGGCCCCCCTCGCCCGCAGTTCCTCGGTCAGCGCGGCCAGCCGGTCCTCGCGGCGCGCGGCGAGCACCACCGTCGCGCCCTCCTTGCAGAACACCCTGGCCGCGGCGGCGCCTATGCCGCTGCTCGCCCCGGTGACGAGGACGACTTTCCCGGCGAGAAGATCACTGGTCATGCTGGAGGCTACCCCGTTCGGTCCCGGCAGCGCGTTCAGGGGCGCAGCACCACCTTGCCGGTCGTGCGCCGGGCCAGCAGGTCCTCGTGGGCACGGCGGGCCTCGGTGAGCGGGTACGCCGGGTGCACCACCGGCTTGAGCCTGCCCTGAGCGGTCAGCGACAGCAGTTCCTTCAGCGGGCCGGCGAACGCGCCGGGCGCGGCGAGGGTGGGGCGCAGCCAGAAGCCGACGACGGCGGCGTTGAGCCGGCTGAGCCGGGCCGGGTCGAGGGGGGTGAAGCCGGTGCGCGCGGAGTTGCCGTAGGTGACGAGCCGGCCGCCGGAGGCAAGCGAGTCCAGGGCGTGGTCGAAGAGCTCACCGCCGACGGCGTCGAGGATGACCTCCGCCCGCTCCGGCAGCGGGTAGTCCACGGCGGCGTCCGCGCCGAGGTCCAGGGCGAGTCGCCGCTTCTCGGGCGTGGAGGCCTGTGCCCACACCCGCCCGGCACCGAACTCCCGGGCCAGCTGTACGGCGAGGCTTCCGACACCGCCCGCCGCGGAGTGCACGACGACGGTCTCGCCGGTGCCCAGGCGGGCGGCGGTGCGCAGCAGATGCCAGGCCGTCAGCCCCTGCACCAGCAGCGCGAGCGCCGCCCCGGCGTCCAGGTCCTCGGGGATGTCCACGACCGCGGACGCCTTGGCCACCGCCTGCTCCGCGTAGCCGTGGGAGACCTTCGCCAGCACCCGGCGGCCGTCGTCGGTGCGCCCCACGACCTCGCTGCCGGGGATGTGGGGCAGTTGGCCGGGGTCCAGGTAGGAGCCGTCCGCCTGGTGGATGTCGGCGAAGTTCACCCCGGCCGCCTCGACGGTGACGAGCAGCTCGTCGGGGCCGGGTTCCGGGTCGGCGACTTCGACGGGCGTGAGGACTTCGGGACCGCCGAAGCGGTCGAACCGTATGGCGATCATGGCAGGAACGATAGCGCGCCGGGCCGGTCCGCCTCACTGTGCCGAGGCGGCCGGGAAGGCGGGCGCGGAGCGTGGTTCCCCGGGGGCCGGACCGGCCTGCCGGGCGCGCTGTTCCATCCCGTCGAGCAGGGTCTCCAGCCCCGTCTCGAAGTCCTCCTCGGTGGCCCGCAGCGGGGACTGCTCGGGCTTGTCCCCCGCGGGCAGCAGCTCTTGCGCCACATGCTGGATGCACACGCCCTGCACGTACGACCACACGGCGATGGAGAACGACCGCGCCAGGTCGGGGTCGTCGGTGAGGTCCGCGAGCGCGTCCACCATCCAGTCCAGGCACGAGGTGTCCGAGAAGTGCCGGGCGGAGCTGGACGTGACCAACGCCCAGGGGTGGGCGGTGTACACCTTCCAGTCCTGTCGCGCGGCGAGCCGCATCGCCTCACGCCAGTCCGCGGGCGCGGGCTCGGGATAGGGGTGTTCGTCACAGGCCGCCTGGGTGATGGCGGTCAGCAGCGCGTCCTTGTTCGCCACATGGCGGTAGAGCGACATGACGCCCGAGTTCAGTTCGTTCGCCAGCCGCCGCATGGAAAGCGCGCCGACACCCTCGGCGTCGGCGACCCGAACCGCTGTCGCCACGATGGCGCGTCGCGACAGCCCAGGTGAACTCGCTTGCCTGCCTTGCGCGTTGATGGTCATGAGCTACCATACCCAACAGCTTGCGTACGCCGTACGCACGAAATTCGCGTACACCGCACGCCCCGCATTCCGCGTACGCCGTATGCGGCGTTTCCCGCGTTTCCCGAACCGACTCGCGCCTTCTCCCGAAAGGTTGCCCCGTGACTTCCTCCGACTTAGTCGCGGAACGTGCCGACCGACGAGCCTGGCTGGGTCTGCTCGTCGTGCTCGGCCCGGTCGCCCTCGTCGCGATGGACGGCTCCGTGCTCTATCTCGCGATGCCGGGCATCACGTCCGCGATCACGCCGACCACCGACCAGGCCCTGTGGATCCTGGACATCTACGGCTTCGTGGTCTCGTCCCTGCTCATCGCCTTCGGCAGCCTCGGCGACCGGTACGGCAGGCTCAGGTTCCTGCTGACCGGCGCCGTCGTCTTCGGCATCGGCTCGACGGGCGCCGCGTTCTCGCCGAACCCGGAGACGCTCATCGCCTGCCGCGCCCTGATGGGCCTCGGCGGCGCGACCCTGCTGCCCGCCGGCCTGGCGATCATCGGCGGCCTCTTCCCCGACCCGAGGCAACGCTCCCGGGCCATCGGCGTCTTCGCCGCGGCCTTCGCCGCCGGATTCGCGGTCGGACCGGTCCTCGGCGGCCTGCTGCTCAGCCGGTTCGACTGGGGATCGGTGTTCCTCATCAACGTCCCGGTCGTGGTGCTCTTCGTCGCCTTCGCCCCGGCGCTGCTGCGCGAGGTGCGCACCACCGACCCCGGCCGGATCGACGCGCTCAGCGTCGTCCTGTCCGCCGTCGGCATCCTGCTGGCCGTCCACGCGGTCAAGTCGGCCGCCGCGGAGGCCTTTTCCGCCACGGAGGCGATCACCGGGGCGCTGGGCGTCGCGCTCCTGGTGTGGTTCGTCCGCCGCCAGCTCACCCTGGAGCACCCGCTGCTCGATCTGCGGCTGTTCAAGGACCGCGTCTTCACCGTCGCGATCCTCACCGGCGTGCTGTCACTCGTCGCCTGGGCGGCGGCCGGCTACCTCACCGGCGTCTACCTCCAGTCCGTCCTCGGTCACAGTGTCCTGACGGCGGCTCTGCTGGTGCTGCCGGGCGCTGCCGTGCTCACCGCCGCGTGCGTCGGGGCGAGCGGCGTGGTCGAGCGGATCGGCAAGCGGGCGGCGCTGATCGCCTCGCACTTCTTCATGGGAGGCGGCCTGCTCCTGCTGCTGATGACGACCACCGAGCACGGCGTGGCAGCGTTCATCGCCTCCTCGCTCGTCACCGGTGTCGGCTACGGCTTCTCCTTCAGCCTGGTCGCGGAGACCGCCGTGGCCGCGGTGCCGGCCGAGCGCGCCGGATCGGCCGCGTCGATCGCCGAGACCAGCAACGAACTGGGCAACGCGCTGGGCATCTCACTGCTCGGCTCGCTCGCCGCCGCGGTGTTCCGGCTTACCGGGCCCGACGTGGCGGGCACCCTGGACGAGACCCTCGCCGAGCCGGGCCTGACGGCGGCCACCGTCGCGCGGGCCGAGGACGCCTTCGTCGACGGCCTGCACGCCGCGATCGGGGTGGCGAGCCTGCTCTGCCTCGCCCTGGGCGTTCTCGCCCTGCGCTGGGTGCCGAAGGAAGAGCCGGCCTCGCGCTGACGGACAGCCCGCGCGAGGTCGGCTCCGCGGACGGTCCTCACTCCCCCGCGCGGAAGTCGACGCGGAAGACCGGTTCCCCCTCCTGCGTGCCGGTGACGCGGACGGCGCCGGGCTCGGGCAGCGGCTCGGCCGCGATCCAGCAGGGCTGGTCGAACTCGACGTAGCGCCAGTAGACCGCCTCGACACGGCCCGGCGTGAACGGCGCCGGGCCGCGCAGGGCGCGCGCCGCCTGGTCGGCGGCCTCCAGCAGGGCCAGGCCCGGCACATGGTCGACGGGGTGGTCGAAGAGCAAGTGGTTGTCCGGGTCGTTGCGCAGCAGCCAGCGGTGCGGGCGGTCCCCGGCGCCCAGCATCACGTCCACGGCGGAGACCCGGCCGACCGACGCCGCGTCGACAGGGGCAGGCAACGGCCAGGCCGCCCAGTCGACATGGCGCCGGTCACCGCGCACCCTCGTGTACACCCGCTCCGGAATCCAGCCGAACTCGCTCTCGGCACGGGCCACCACGGCCCCGTCCATGAGCACCTGGAAGGTCATGTGCAGCGCGCGCGTGGTACGCCTTCTGCCCCCGCCCTCGGACACGGTGACCCGCACGTCCAGCTCCGACGTCCGCCCGCGGGGTATGCGCAGCCCGGGGCTGATCGTGAAGTCGAGGGTGCTCAGCATGGTCTGGTGCGTCAACGGGACGTCGTACGCGCCGTGCGCCACGACCAGTCCGGTCTGCCGGATCGTCTGCGCGAGGACGCGGGGGTCGTACGGCAGGTCCCCCCGCACGGCGGGCCATCTGACACCCAGGGTGAAGTCGTGCGCGCCCAGGCGCTTCCAGCCGGTGACGAGCAGGTGCTCCTGCCGCTTGAGATGGGCGTATGCGCCGAGACCGACCTGAGCGGTCGGACGCCGGTCGAGAGTGATGTCGTACAACGTTCCCCCTGAGTCGGAGAGGCCCCAGTGCCGTTTAAAGTACCGGCCCTCCGTTCGGTTTTGGCCAAAAATACGTGCGAAACAGCGTGTGCGCACAGCGCGTTCCACCAGAGAGCGCTTCCCGCCCGTCCGAGAGCGTGCGCGAGGCCACCACCATCAACAGCCCTCCCGATGGACCCGACTCGCCTGTGGACTAAGCCAGTTCCACTTCCCGCCACCTCCCCGGCACCGAGAGAGCGCCCCTCCGAACCATCATTGGCCGAAAACATACGGTTGTGTACGGCGTACCCTCGTATAAAAAAACAGGACGAGAGTCCTTTTTTGCGGTCACGGGGGGACGACGATGCGCAACGTGCGGGAACACTCGGTCACGACGGTCCGACGGCCGGCGGCGACGATGCCGACGGCCCTGGACGCGGCCGCCTGCCGCAGACTCTTCGGTTCCCTGCACCTCAACGGGCAGCGGGTGAAGGCCGAGCGCTACGTCCGCGGGCTGCTGTCGGTGCCCGGCCGCAAGACGCTGCAGAGCATCGCGGCGCAGTTCGACGGGGCGTCGGCACAGCAGAGCGTGCACCACTTCATCAGCACCTCGCCCTGGGAGTGGATGCCGATCCGGCACGCCGCGGCCCGGCACGCGCAGCGCGTCCTGGCCCCGGAGGCATGGGTGATCGGCTCCACGCTGATCCCGAAGACCGGGCCGCACTCCGTCGGCACCGATCCGCAGCCCACCTCGATGGGCACCGTCAACGGCCAGCAGGCGGTGGGCACCTGGCTCGCGTCGCAGCGGTCGGCCGTACCGGTCGACTGGCAGCTGCGGCTGTCCGCCCGCTGGACGGCCGACCCCCTCCGGCGGCGGGCCAGCGTTCCCGAGAACGCCGCGTACGGCACCGTCGAGGAGTGCGTGCAGCAGGCCGTCCACGGGTTGCTGAACGTCGCCGGGATGCGGCGGCTGCCGGTGGTCGTGGACATCCCGGAGGTGAACGGCATGGCCATCGCCCGCTTCCTGACGACGACGGGACTGCCGTTCGTGGTGCGGGTGAGCCCGGTGACACCGGTGCGCATCGACCGGTCGAGGCTGCCCATGTACGGCGATCTGCTGCGCGCCGCCGGCGAACTGGCCGAGTCGCTGCCGTACGTGCGGCACCCGGCGAACCCCGCTGACGGCCGGACCACGGGCGTGATGATCCCCGTGGTGGCGCCGCCGCCGCGGCGGGAGCCGATGACACTCCTCGACGAGCGGCGCCCCGACCGCCGCGCCGGCCGGCGCCTGTGGCTGACCAACCTCGACCCCTCCGCCGTCACCGCCGCGCTCCGGCTCACCCACCTGCCCGGCGTCGTCACCCGCGACTGCGCGGCCATCTCGGACGGCGTCGGCCTGCGCGACTTCGCGGGCCGCTCCTTCCCCGGCTGGCACCGGCACATCACACTGGCGTCCGTCGCCCATCTGGTGGCGGCCTGCGAGGCCACGGAGACGAACAGGACTACCGTTCGGTAATATGATCACGCCGCCTTATCTCGATCACGGGATGCACGCAACAGCGTGGGATGTATTCGGCTTCCTGATTCCTGAGACCTCGTGCGACGCGGGAACGGCGAAAACGGCCGAGGGGCCGTTTCAGATGCCCTGAAACGGCCCCTCGGCCTGCGACTTCGAAAAGTCGGGACGACAGGATTTGAACCTGCGACCCCTTGACCCCCAGTCAAGTGCGCTACCAAGCTGCGCCACGTCCCGGTGCGTCCTCTCGCGGTGACCCGCGTGATCGCGCGGACAGAACTTTACCCCACGGGCCCGGCGGCGCCGAAGGGGGCACCGGGCGGCACAATCGTCGTATGGGTGGAAAGGGACGCGGAAGCAGCACCTCGGAGGGCCGGGACGCGGAAGGCGCGGCGGCCGTGGCGCGGGACCGGGACGCGGAGGGGCGGGCGCGGAACGCGCGGCCGCGGGACGGGCTCGGGCGGCCGCTGCCGTACGGGGCACCGGGCGTGGAGCGGCAGCCGGAGGGGGTCGTACGGACGCCCGAGGAGACCGTGGCGGAGGCGCAGGCGCTGCTGGACGCGGGGAAGCCGTTCCACGCGCACGAGGTGTTCGAGGACGCCTGGAAGTCGGGGCCCGACGAGGAGCGCACGCTGTGGCGGGGCCTCGCCCAGCTCGCCGTGGGGCTCACCCACGCGGCCCGCGGCAACGTCACCGGCGGGGCGCGGCTGCTGCGGCGCGGGGCGGGCGCGGTGGAGGCGTGGGCGGAGTCGTCCGGGCGGCCGGACGCGTACGGGATGGATCTGACCGGCGTGGTGGCGTGGGCGCGGGAGCTGGCGGGCGTGGTGGAGGCCGGGGCGGACGGCTCCGACGGGGTCGGAGGGGCCGCGGTGGTGGACGCGCGGACACGCGCGCCCCGGCTGTACGGGGCGTGAGGGCACGGGCGGTGGCGGCGCCGCCGGTGCCGTACGGCAGACTCGGGGCGTGCGAAAGATTCATGTCATCGGTATCGGCGCGGGCGACCCCGACCAGCTCACCCTCCAGGCGGTCCGGGCGCTGCGCGGCACGGATGTGTTCTTCCTGCTCGAAAAGGGCGAGGTGAAGTCCGATCTCACGGGGCTGCGCCGGGACATGCTGAAGACGCACGTACCGGAGGGCACCTACCGGATCGTGGAGGCCCGTGACCCGGAGCGGGACCGGCGCGCGGACGGCGCGGCCTACTCGCCGGCCGTCGGCGACTGGCGCGGCGCCCGCGCCGACATCTACGAGCGGCTGATCCTCGAGGAGCTGGGCGAGGACCAGACCGGCGCGTTCCTGGTGTGGGGCGATCCGTCGCTGTACGACAGCACGCTGGGCATCCTGGAGGAGGTGCTGGACCGGGGCGCCGTGGCCTTCGAGTACGACGTGGTGCCCGGCATCAGCAGCGTCTCCTCGCTGGTCGCGCGGCATCGCACGGGGCTGAACCGGGTGGCCGGTGCCGTGCAGATCACCACCGGGCGGCGGCTCTCCGAGGGCTTCCCCGAGGGCGTCGACGACGTCGTCGTGATGCTCGACGCCCATCAGACCTTCCGCGAGTACGCCGACCAGGACATCCACATCTACTGGGGCGCCTACCTCGGCACCCCGGACGAGATCACCGTGTCCGGCCCGATCGCCGAGGCCGCGCCGCGCATCGAGAGGCTGCGGGCCGAGGCCCGGGAGCGCAAGGGCTGGATCATGGACACCTACCTTTTGCGTCGCAACCCGGGACAGGGCTAGGCACCACGTCCGCGAAGGGGCGAGGGGCGGCGGGCGCCGCCGCGGTCAGCGCAGGGCGCTCCGCCGCTGCCACTCGGCCCATGACAGGTTCCACGCGCCGAAGCCGTTCCCCGGCTCGACGACCCCCTTGGTGTCCTTTCCGGTGATCTCGAACGGGTCGCCGGGCCGCACCTGGTCGTAGAACCAGGCCGCGTCCGCGTCGCTCATCCCGATGCAGCCCGAACTGCGGTTGGCGTTGCCGAAGTGGCGGGCGTTCCAGGGGGCGGCGTGCGCGTACATCCCCGACCAGGTCAGCCGCATCGAGTAGTCGACCATCTTGTCGTAGGCGTCGCCGAGACCGACGGTCTCGGAGTTCATGTTGACGGTGCCCTCCTTGGCCATCAGCACGGCGGTACCGCGCCAGGAGCGCTTGTCGCCTCCGGGCGTGCCGCCGGAGACGGGGATGCGCCGGACCGTCCTGCCGTCGCGGACGAGGGTGAGCCGGTGGCTGTCGAGGTCGACCTCGACGACCTGCCGCGCGCCGATGGTGAAGGTGCTCGTGTAGTCGCGCACGAACCAGCCGCCGGTGCCCGAGTCGGTGCCGTTCAGTTCGGCGTTCAGGGTGACCTCGGTCCCGGGCTTCCAGTACGTCTCGGGCCGCCAGTCCACCCGGTCCCGGCCCGACCAGTCGCGTATCCAGCCCCAGGACCCCTCGGTGCCGTCGGAGGTGGTGACCTTCAGCTGCCTCTCGACCTCGGCCCGGTTCTCGACGGGGTTGTCGAAGACCAGGGAGATCGGCTGGGCGATCCCGACGGTGGTGCCGGTGCCCGGTCGCCAGTCGACCTTGTTGACCTTGTCCGCCGGGGAGGTGATGAAGGAGGCCCGGGTGGTGCCGGCGGTGCCGCCCCGCGTCCGGGTCGCCGCCGTCACCTCGTACGCCGTGCCGGGCACGGCCTTGCGGTCCGAGATCCACGTCCGGCCGTCGCGGGCGACCTCACCGGCGAGCCGCCGGCCCTCGGCGTCGGTGACGGTCACCGAGGTGAGACGGCCGCCCGCCGCGGTGACCTTCACCCGCTCACCGGCCGCGGCCTGCCGTCCCGTCGGGGTGACCGTGACGGCGACGGGACGGTCACCGTCCCTCCCGCCCTTGCCCGCGTCCGGCGCGGCGGGAGCGGAGTCCGCGGAACAGGCGGCGAGCGGCGCCAGCAGGGCCGCGGCGACGGCGGTGCGGACAAGGACGTGGGCGCGGGCGGTTCGAGCCAGGGCGTGGGCGGTTCCGGCCAGGGCGCGGGCGCGTATGGGTGTGCGGGACAACGGGACCTCCGTGGGTGACGGACAAGGCGGAAGATGTCGTGACTCTAGAGCCGGATAAGTCCTGGTCAGCGGCGTCCGGGCAATGTGACGGCGACTGGTGGGGAACGGTCATCGTCCGGTCACATTCGCCGCGCGGGACGGTCACGGGCGGCTGTGAGCATCCTCTGCGTCCCCGCGACAGCCGGGGAGAAGGAGAGGCTCACAGACCGTGTCAGCGCTGCTCGTACCGCCCGGCCGCCAGCACGAGGAACGGAACCGGGACCTCAGGCTCGGACCCGTCACCGCCGAGACCTACCGCGCCTTCCTCGCCTCCCCCCGCGGCGCGGCGCTCGGCGCCGGTTTCCTGCAGTGCCCGTCCTGGGCCGACGTCAAGGAGGGCTGGCGCGCCCAGCTGCTCGGCTGGGGGCCGGATCCGGAGGCCGGTGAGCTGACCGGGGTCGCCCTGGTGCTGCTGCGGCAGTTCCCCGGCACCCGCAAGTTCTTCGCCTACCTTCCCGAAGGTCCCGTCGCCGACTGGGCGGACCCGGACCTCGACGGCTGGCTCGCCCCGCTGCTGGAGCATCTGCGCCGCTCGGGTGCCTTCGCCGTGCGCATCGGCCCCTCGCCCGCGTACCGGAGCTGGGACGCCGCCCTGCTGAAGTCGCTCACCGGCCCGGGCAGACACCTGCGTGACGTCCTCGCCAGCGAGGTCGACCCGCTCGGCACCGCCGTCGCCGAACGGCTGCGGGCCCGCGGCTGGCGCCGCTGCGGCGGTGACGGGGCCGGGGACGACGGGGACGCCCAGCCGCGCCACGTCTTCCGGGTGCCGCTCGCCGGGCGTGGCGCCGAGGACCTGTGGTCCGGGCTGAACCAGGAGTGGCGGCGCAACGTGCGGCGCGCCCGGAAGGAGGGCGTGGAGGTCTTGGTGGGCAGCGCGGCGGAACTGCCCGAGTTCTACCGGCTGCTGCGCGTCACGGAGGAGCGCGACGGTTTCCGGCTCGGCCGTTCGCTCGCCTACTACGAGCGTCAGTACGCGGCGCTCAACGCGGAGGAGCCGGGCCGGATGAAGCTCTATCTCGCCCGTCACGGCGGGGAGATCCTCGCCGCCCACACGATGATCACGGTGGGCCGCAGGGTCTGGTACCAGACCGGCGCCTCGGCCGACCACCGCCGCGAGGTCCGGCCCTCCAACGCGCTGCAGTGGCGCATGCTGCTGGACGCCCACGCCCTCGGCGCTGACGTCTACGACATGCGCGGGGTACCCTCCACTCTCGATCCTGACGAACGTGCGTACGGACTGCTGCGCTGGAAGCTCGGCACCGGCGGGCAGGTCGTCGAGACGTTGGGGGAATGGGAGAGACCGTTGAGCGGCACGGCCAACCAGACGCTCTACCGCGCCTTCCAGGCGTATCTGAACCGCCGGTGAGGCCGGCCACGCAGACGGGTGCGGAGCGGGGTGCCGCCGGTGCGGCGGGCGTGAGTTCCGTCGCCGGCGAGGGCACGAAGCCGGTGTCCGCGGCGCGCAGCAGTGCCGTCATGGCGGCCGGCTCGCTGGTGTCCCGGGGCACCGGTTTCGCCCGGTCCGCCGTGGTCGCCGCGGCGCTCGGCACCATCGGGCCGACCGCCGATGGCTACGCGGTCGGCAACTCGCTGCCCACGATCGTCTACATGCTGCTCCTCGGCGGCGCGCTGAACGCCGTCTTCGTGCCCGAACTGGTCAAGGCCGCCAAGGAACACGACGACGGTGGCGCCGCCTACACCGACCGGCTCGTCACGGTCTGCGTCGTCGCGCTGCTGGCGATCACCGCCGCCGCGGTGTGGGCGGCGCCCGCGATCGTCGACGCGTACACCGACTACAGCGGCGCGCAGGCAGCCATGACGACCGCGTTCGCCCGCTACTGCCTGCCCCAGATCTTCTTCCTCGGCGTGTTCACGCTGCTCGGGCAAGTGCTCAACGCCCGCGGCCGGTTCGGCGCGATGATGTGGGCGCCGGTCCTCAACAACGTCGTCGTCATGACCGTCTTCGGCCTGTACCTGGCGCCGGCCATGGGCGGCGGGGACACGCTCACCGCCACCGAGACCGCCGTGCTCGGCTGGGGCACGACCGCCGGTATCGCCGTGCAGGCGCTGGCGCTCGTCCCCGCCCTGCGCGCGGCCCGGTTCCGCTGGCGGCCCCGCTTCGACTGGCGGGGCAGCGGGCTGACCCGCCCGCTGCGGTCGGCCGGCTGGCTGGTGCTGCTGGTCCTGGCCAACCAGGCCGCCTACTGGGTGACGACGCGGCTGGCCACCACCGCGGGCCTGGACGGCGGTCCCGGATTCAGCGCGTACAACAACGCCTACGTCCTGTGGGTCGTCCCGCACGGCATCATCACGGTCTCTCTGGTGACCGCGCTGCTGCCCCGGATGAGCGCGTCGGCCGCCGACGCGGACATGGGGGCCGTGCGACGCGACGTGTCGCACGCCCTGCGTACCTCGGCCGCCGCCGTGGTCCCCGCCGCCTGCGTGCTGTTCGCGCTCGCCCAGCCGGTGATGGCCCTCGTCTTCGGTCACGGCAGGACCGGCGCCGACGACACGGCCGCCATGGCCGGGATCCTGATGGCCTTCGCGCCCGGGCTCGTCGCCATGTCGGGCCAGTACGTGCTGTCCCGCACCTTCTACGCGCTGTCCGACACCCGTACGCCCTTCCTGCTGAACCTGGTGATCGTCGTCCTCAACGCGGGTCTGTCCGTGGCCGCCTCGCAGCTGCTGCCGGCCCGCTGGGCCGTGACGGGGATGGCGGCGGCGTACTCGCTGGCGCTGTGCGCGGGCTGGGTGGTCACGGGCCGGGTGCTGGGCCGCCGGCTGGCCGTCGCCCGGCCCTGGCGGTCCTCCGCCGTCGCGGCGCACGCCCGGCTGCTGCTCGCCGCCGTGCCCGCCACCGTGCTGGGCCACCTGGCGGCCGCCGGCTCCGAGCGGGCGGGGGCCCTGGCCGCGACGGCCGCCGGAGCCGCCGTCGTGGTGCTCGTCTTCGCGCTGCTCGCCCGCCCGCTGCGGCTCACCGAACTCGACGCGCTGATCTCCGCCTGCGCCGGCGGACGGCCCGGCGCTGACCATCCCCAAGGAGACTGTCGATGCCCCGCGTACTCCTCATCGAGGACGACCCCGCCGTGCGCGAAGGGGTCGAACTCGGTCTGCGCCGCCGCGGCCATGACGTTCGGGCGGCCGCGACCGGCGAGGCCGGACTCGCCGCGCTGGGCGAGTTCCGCCCGGATCTGCTGCTGCTGGACCTGATGCTGCCGGGGCTGAACGGCGTCCAGGTCTGCCGGCGCGTCCGCGAGGAGAGCCAGCTGCCGATCATCATGCTCACCGCGCGCGGTGACGACTTCGACGTGATCGTGGGCCTGGAGGCCGGTGCCGACGACTACATCGTAAAGCCCGCGCGCCCCGAGGTGATCGAGGCCCGCATCCGCGCCGTGCTGCGCCGCATCGAGGACACCGGCCCGGGACGGCCGGCCACGGAGGTGCACGGCGACCTCACCATCGACCGGGCCGGACTGACCGTCACCAAGGGCGGCAGGCGCCTGGCGCTCGCCCCCTCGGAGCTGAAGCTGCTGCTCCATCTGTCCGCCGCCCCCGAGCAGGTGTTCAGCCGCCAGCAGCTGCTGGAGCACGTCTGGGAGCACAGCTACCACGCCGACGCGCGCCTGGTCGACGCCTGCGTCCGCCGTCTCCGCAACAAGATCGAGGACGAGTCCGGCACTCCCCGCTACGTCCAGACCCTGCGCGGCTTCGGCTACCGCTTCGGGCCGCTGTGACCGAGGGCATCGACTTCGGCCGGGTGCGCCGCGTCGGGGACGGGGACGGTGGCGGGCCCGGCCTCGACGCGACGCCTGCGGCCGGGGCGTACGGCGACCTGACCGGCCCCGCCGACGAGGCCGGCGGGGCCGGCGACGACCCGGCTCGCGACGAGCACGCGCCGGAACCCGACGGGGTGCCGCGGCCCGCCGCCCGGCGGCGGCGCCGGGCCGCGAACCGCCGGCGGTCGGCGCGGCGGGCGGCGGCCTTCGGGCTGCGCACGCGGCTGGTGCTGGCGTTCCTGCTGGTCGCCGCCGTCAGCGCCGGCACCACCGCCGCGCTGACCTACCGCGAGGCGCGCAACGCCCTGCTGCAGACCGCGCAGGACACCGCGGTGTCGTCGTTCCGCGACCAGGTCCAGCAGACCGGATTCGTGCTGCCCGTGCGGGCCGAGGGACTGGAGGAGGTCCTGCGCGACATCGCCCGCAAGGGCAAGCCGCACCCGTGGGTGGTCTTCGCCGAGTACGGTTCGATCCGCGCGTCCTCGGGCACGAGCCCCGTCTCCACCGTCATCACGACGGAGCTGCGGCGCGCCGCCCGGGCCGATCCGCACGGCAGCTTCGAACGGGTTGTCAAGGACGGCGTCCCCTACCTGACCATCGCCATGCCCACGGTCTTCCGGACGGGTCCGGAGGGCGTCCTGCCGACCCGGCTGATCCTCTACGCCGTCATGCGGATGACCGACGAGCAGGTCAACACGGACGCGTTGCTCACCGCCGCCCGCGACGGCGCCCTGCCCGGCCTCGCCATCGCCCTGCTGCCCGGCCTGCTCGCCGCGCGCAGCGTGCTGCGCCCGGTGCGGGAACTGCGCGAGGCCGCCCAGAGCATGGGCAGCGGCAGGCTCGACACCCGTATCCAGGTGCGGGGCGGCGACGAACTGGCCGAGCTCGCCCACACGTTCAACGAGTCCGCGGCCAAACTCCAGCACTCGGTGCGGGAACTGCGCCGGGCCGAGGCGCGCGCCCGCCGCTTCGCCTCCGACGTCTCGCACGAACTGCGCACCCCGCTCGCCGGAATGCTGGCCGTCACCGAGGTCCTCGACGAGGACGCGGGCCGGCTGGACCCCGACACCGCCCGGGCGGTCCGGCTGATCAGCGCCGAGACCGGGAAGCTCGCCGTGCTCGTCGAGGACCTGATGGAGATCTCCCGCTTCGACGCGCGCGCGGCCGAACTGCACACCGACGAGGTCGACGCCGCCGAGGCCATCCGCAAGACCCTGGAGAACCGGCACTGGACGGGCGACGGCCGGGTCCGCACCCAACTGCCCGACGGCATCCGCGTCCGGCTCGACCCGCGCCGCTTCGACCTCGTCGTCGCCAACCTCGTCGGCAACGCGCTGCGGCACGGCGGCGCGCCCGTGACCGTACGGCTGCGCGGTGAGGCGCGCTCCAACGGTGTGCCGGTGCTGGTCACCGAGGTCGCCGACAGCGGCCCCGGGATCCGGCCCGAGGTGCTGCCGCACATCTTCGACCGCTTCTACAAGGCCGACGCGGCGCGTACCCGCTCGGCGGGCAGCGGCCTGGGGCTGGCGATCACCCTGGAGAACGTCAGGCTGCACGGCGGGACGATCCGCGCGGGGAACCTGCCGGGCGGCGGGGCCGTCTTCACCGTCGAGATACCGCTGCGCACGGAGGAGGACGGCGGATGAGGCGGGAGCGCGGGCTCCGCCGGGCGGTCGCCGCCGCGGTGCCGGCGGCGGTCCTGCTGCTCGGCGGCTGCGGCATCCGGGAGACCGACGTCGTCGAGGCGGGCGGCCCCGCCACCGTGCAGGCCTTCGTCGATCCCGGGTACGACGCGCTGCTCTTCTTCCGCTCCCCCGACGGCCAGGTGAGCCCCGTGATCCGGACGTTCGAGCCCGCGGGCGTGTTCGGGGCCGACTACCAGGAGGGCACCGGCCAGGCTCAGCCGGCCCCGACGGAGAAGGTGATCTCCGCGCTGCTCAGCGGACCGGCGCGGACCGACGAGGCCGCCGGGCTCGCCACCTCGCTCCCCCGGGTCGCCTCCGGCGCGGTCCACGTCAAGTTCCCCGAGAACGGCGACGTCCTGATGGTCGTTCCCCTGGACCTGGCCGAACTGGACACGACCGCGCTGCGCCAATTGATCTGCACGGCCGCCTACAGCAGGGACCGCGACGGCCGGGCCACGGTACGGATGACGGGCCGGGACCAGGCGAGGGCGTCCGGCACCTGCGGCCTCGACACTGCCACGACCGCCGCGCCCCTGTCCGTCGCCCCGGAACCGGACGGAGCCGCCTGGTAGGAGCGGCCGGGCCCTGCCACGCCGTGCGCGGCACAGGCGTTGTCAGTGCGGGGTGCTTCACTTGATCCAACGGCTCGGTGAACGCGACGGCAGCGGTGGACGAGGGGGGTCCGGCCATGGGTGACGGGTTGGAGTGGATCGAGAAGCACGGCGCGGTGGAGGGGTACTACCTGACGTTCGCGCAGGGCATGTCGGCGCGGGACCTGGTCGTGCTGCTGGGCGCCTCGCCCGAGGAGGCCGCCGCCCCGCGCACCACGGCGGAGACGCACGGGCTGCTGCACGAGAAGGTGCCCTGGCAGGACACCCCGCCGGACGTCGCCACGTTCGGCGAGTGCGGCGGCTGGGCGTTCGCCCTGGAGCCGCCGTCGGCCTGGACTCGCGGCGACCGCCTCGGGGAGCAGGCGCCACGCATGCCCGAGGGCACCCGCTCGGTGTCGATCCTGGACACGACGATGGACCCGCCCCAGCTCACCTACGCGGTCGACGGCACCACTGTGTGGCAGTACCACGAGGGCGTCACCTACACCTACCGGTCCGGTCACACGGAACAGCTCGACGCGCGGCTGGTCGCGGCGCGCGTGGCGGTGCCGGAGAACGGGGAGCCCGACTGGTCGACGAGCGGCGACGAGGCCGAGCACGAGGACGACGAAGTCGGCAAGGAGCCGCGGCTGTTCCGGATCGTGGCGGAGCACTTCGGCCTCCGCCTGCCGACGGACGCCCTGCTCGCACAGGAGCTGCCCGCCGTGTTCACCGAGCCCCGCCTGCTGCGCGTCCCCCGGTACGACCCGGCACCAGGTCCCTACGCTCCCTGTGCCCACTGCGGAGGCGCCATGCGGCTCGCGGCCCCCGAGTGGGGTCCCGGCCACTCGCTGCTGACCTGCGAGAGCTGCGAGGAGAGCCGGGCACAGGAGGCGCCGCTGCGGGAGATCGAGGAGATACCCAACCCCGCGTACCGGCACCTGGACGGCATCGGGCCGGGCGTATCGAACGGTTGACGGTCCAGCGGCGTCGCAGTGGTACCGCCGTCGCGGTCGCCGCCGTGGGCGCCGCCGGCCGCTCGTGTCCGTCGAAGGGATCCGCCATGACCGCTGTCCGCCGCACCGCCCGCTCCGTGACCGCCGCGATTCTGCTGACCGGGGGCCTGCTGGCGACGACCGCCGCCTGCGGGGACGACACCCCCACGCCTCGGGCGACCGCCGCCGAGGAGCGGGGCACCGATTGGAAGGAACCCGCCGCGTACTCCTACACGTTGACGTCGAGCGAAGGGGAGCGGTCCCTGCTGGGCACCTTCCGGGTGACCGTACGGGACGGCGAGGTGACCGACGCGAGGGGGCTCGACGAGAGCGGGCGACGGGTGGTGGAGCAGCTGCCCGGTGAAGTGCCCACGCTCGGCGAGCTGCTGGAGGAACTGGCGCGGGCGCGGCGCGACGAGGCGGACACGGCGGAGGCGAAGTACGCCGCCGACGGTCATCCCGTGCGCATCTCGCTGGACTGGGACGAGAACGCCCTGGACGACGAGGCGGACTACGTCGTCACCGGGTACGAGCCCGGTCCCGGGCCCGACTAGGCGGAGCCCGTCGTGACCGCGATCGTGCCCTGGGCGACCGCGCACAGGGTCTCGGCGCCCGTCTCGTCCACGGTGGTCAGGTCGCAGCGGCACACGACACGGGTGCGGCCGGCACGGACGACGCGGGCCTCGGCACGCAGCAGTGTGCCGACCGCCGGGCGCAGATAGTCGATGGTGTAGCCGGAGGTGATGAGCCCGGAGCCGACGGCGGCGCCGGCGGCGAAGGTGAGGGCGTTGTCGGCGGCGTAGCCGAGGACGCCGCCGTGCAGGAAGCCGTACTGCTGCCGCAGGTCCTCGCGGATGTCGAGTTCGAGGGTGGCCGCTCCGTCGCCGAAGGCCGTCAGGCGGGCGCCGAGGAGCTTGCTGAAGGGCTGGGCGGCGAGCACCTGCCGGGCGGTCGCGAGCTCCAGGCCGTCGTTGCCGTTGCCGTTCACTTCCCACCTCACGGTTTCACTTCACTAGTGAAGTGAGCCTCCCGCGCGTGCTCCTCGTCTGTCAAGATCCCACCCATGACCCAGCCCGCCGAACCGTCCTCCGACCCGCGTCTGTTCTTCCTGCTGCAACAGGCGGCACACCGGTTGCGCACCGCCGCGGACCGCCGCTGTCTGGCCGCCGCCGGGGTCACCACGGCCCAGCTCGGCGCGCTGTTCGCCGTGCACGACGAGCCGGGCCTCACCCAGCAGCGGCTCGCCCGGGTGCTCGGGCTGCGCGAGTCCGCGGTGACCGGGCTGGTCGCCCGGCTCGGCAAGGCGGGGCTGCTCGCGAAGCGCGCGCATCCGCGTGAGCATCGTGCCGTCGTGCTGGAGCTGACCGAGGACGGCGTGGCCGCGCTGGACGCCGCCCGGCCCGAGATCGACCGTTTCAACGGGGAGCTGCGCGCCCTGCTCGGCGAGCAGGGGTTCACCCGCACGGCCGCCGCGCTGCACCGGCTCGCCCACTGGGAGGGCTGACGGCTGCCCACGGCGGCGGCGGCGCGGTTATCGTCCTGTCATGGACCCGGTGCGTGCCGTGCTCATCGACATCGACGGCGTTCTGACCGTCTCCTGGCAGCCGCTGCCGGGCGCGGTCGACGCGCTGCGGGCGATCAGGGCCGCGGGACTGCCCTTCGCGCTGGTGACGAACACGACGTCCCGCACGCGCGCGTCGATCGCCGGGACACTGGCGGACGCGGGGTTCCCGGTGACCGCCGACGACGTCCTCACCGCACCGGCCATCACCGCAGCCCACCTCGCCGAGCGGTATCCGCACGCGCGCTGCTTCCTGCTGAACAGCGGGGAGATCGAGGCGGATCTGGCGGGTGTGCGCCTGGTCGGCGAGGGTGGCGGAGGCGGCGGTGCGGAAGCCGGGGACGACGCCGTCGACGTCGTGCTCGTCGGCGGGGCCGGGCCCGAGTTCGAGTACGCGGCCCTGGACCGGGCCTTCGGGTATCTGCAGCGCGGGGCGCGGCTGGTGGCGATGCACCGCAACCTGTACTGGCGTACCGAGGACGGGCTGCGGCTGGACTCGGGTGCGTTCCTGGCCGGGCTGGAGCAGGCCGCCCGCACCGAGGCCGAGGTGACCGGGAAGCCCTCGGCGGCGTTCTTCGAGGCGGCGCTCCGGCGGCTCGGGGCCCCGGCGGGCGAGGCGGTGATGGTGGGCGACGACATCGAGTCCGACGTACTCGCCGCACAGCGCGCCGGTCTCACGGGGGTGCTGGTGCGGACGGGGAAGTACCTGCCGGAGACCCACCGGTCGGCGAGCGGCGAACCCGACCATGTGGTCGACTCGTTCGCGGACCTTCCCGCGCTGCTGGGGCTGCGGGCACCGGGCGGTTAGCTCCTGCCGTTCGGATCGGGCCGGCCGACTCGGCCCGCCGTCAGCCCGCCGTCAGCGCGTCGCCCAGGACGTGGGCCTGGATGGCGGTGGCCGCCGCGCCGCGGGCCCAGTACGTGAAGTCGCTGTGCTGGATCCGCACGTCCAGCGGGGCGGTGCTCGGGGCGCGGTCGGCTCGTACCCCCTCGTCCACGGCGGCGCGGGCGACCTCGGCCAGACGTACACCCTCCCCCGTGAGCACGATCTTCCGCACCAGCGTGAAGTTGGCCACGGCGGCGAGGAGCCGGCCGAGGGCGCGGCCGGACGCGGTGATCACGTGGGTGGCGACCGGGTCACCGGCCGCGGCGAGGTCCAGGCACTCGTCGTAGGTGACCGGGCGGCACAGTCCGACGGACACGGCGGCGCGGATGGACGGCTTGGACAGCATGGCCGTGGCGCAACCCCGGTGCCCGCTGGGGCAGAGGGGGCCCAGCGGGTCGAGGGGGCAGTGCCCCAGCAGTCCCACTCCGGCGTCCGGGCTGTCGACGACGGTGTCGTGCATGACCAGGCCGTAGCCGACCCCGGCGCCGACGGTGATGACGGCGAAGCGGTCGTGTCCCCGGGCGGTGCCGAACCAGTGCTCGGCCCGGGTCAGCGCCAGCAGGTCGTTGTCGACGGTGACGGGCACGCCGAGGGCGTCGGCGAGCAGTCCGCCGAGGGGTACGTCCTGGCTCCAGCCGAGGAACGGCGCCTCCGTGACGGTGGTGTGGTGGATGACGCGTCCGCCGAGGCCGACTCCGACCCCGCTGATCCGGGTGCCCCGGGCGGTCAGTTCTCCGGTCAGCTCGCTCACCGCCGCCACGACGGACGCCGGGTCCCGGCCGGGGAGCGGCTTGTGCGCCGCGTCGACGACGTCGGCGCGCATCGTGGTGAGGACGGCGTAGACGTCGTCGCCGGTGACCTTGGCGCCTATGAAGTGGTGGGCGGCCGGATTGATGTCCAGGGGCCTGGTCCGGCGTACCGTCCCGGACTCCTTGTCGGGACCGGAGTCCACCTCGACGAGCAGACCGTCGTCGACGAGCGGCTTGGTGAGCCGGGTGAGGCTGCCGGCCGACATGTCCAGGCGGCGAGCGATCTCACTGCGGGAGACGGGACCGCGCAGCAGGACTTCCAGGGCGACAGCGCGGCTGGGACCGATCATCGGGGTCGACGTCGCTGACGTGGCATCCACTGGGTGGCCCTCCGCGGGTCGGGACGGTCGGCAGGTCGGCTTCAGCATCCCACACACAGCCACCCACACACCCCCTGGTTACTTCCGAGATGAAAACAACAGGCCGATCCTCGCAGTGTTTCGCCCGAAAAAGGAGCGTGTTTCCGAGGGGTTGACGGGAAGACGCTTCCGCATTGAAAGTTCCGTCCAAGTCGAACGGCCCGCCTCCCCGCCCCTCGGCGAGGGTCCGGGCGTTCCCTCTCTCCTCCAAGGACTCCCCCTATGCCCGAGCGTCCTCACGACGACCTCCTCCACTTCCGCGCCGCCGGCATGAGCCTCGTCCTGGACTGCGCCGGCGGCCTCCTCCCCCGGGTCGTCCACTGGGGCGCGGATCTCGGCGACCTCACCGGCGACGCGCTGGCCGGCCTGGTCCGCGGCGAGGCGGCGCAGGTCATGTCGTGCTCACTCGACGATCCGGTGCCCGTCAGCGTGCTCCCCCAGCAGTCCGCCGGCTGGCTCGGCACGCCCGGGCTGACCGGGCACCGGGACGGGGAGGACTTCTCCACCGCCTTCGCCACCCGGTCCGTACGGACCGTGCGGACCGTGCGGACCGGCCCCGGCGAAGGGCCGGTGGCGCACCGCGTGGCCGTGGACTGCGTCGACCGCCACGCGGAACTCGCGCTGGCCCTCGAGATCGAGGTCACCGCGTCGGGACTGGTACGGCAGCGCGCCACCCTCACCAACGAGGGCACCCGCCCCTACACCGTCGACGGCCTGCTGCTGACCCTGCCCGTGCCCGGCCACGCCACCGAACTGCTCGACCTCACCGGCCGGCATCTGCGTGAACGCGCGCCGCAGCGGCACTCGTTCACGCTCGGCACCCATCTGCGGGAGAACCGGCGCGGCCGCACCGGCATCGACGCCACGCTCGTACACGTCGCGGGCGAGAGCGGTTTCGGCTTCCGCACCGGTGAGGTGTGGGGGCTGCACGTCGCCTGGAGCGGCAACCACCGCTCGCTGGCCGAGGCGACCCCGGCCGGTGTGCGCCTGCTCGGCGGTGGCGAGGTCCTGCTGTCCGGCGAGGTCCGGCTCGCCGAGGGCGAGACGTACACCTCCCCGTGGGTCTACGGGTCGTACGGGTACGGGCTCGACGAGCTGGCCGGACGCTTCCACGGCTATCTGCGCGACCGCGAGCGACACCCCCGGTCGCCGCGGCCGGTCACCCTGAACACCTGGGAAGCCGTCTACTTCCGGCACGACGCGGAGAAGCTGAAGGCCCTCGCCGACGCCGCCGCCGAGGTGGGCGCGGAACGCTTCGTCCTGGACGACGGATGGTTCCGGGGCCGCCGGGACGACACCGCCGGGCTCGGCGACTGGTACGTCGACAAGGACGTCTGGCCCGAGGGGCTGCACCCGCTGGTGGACCACGTGCACGCGCTGGGCATGCAGTTCGGTCTCTGGTTCGAGCCGGAGATGGTCAACCCCGACTCCGGCCTCGCCCGCGCCCACCCCGAGTGGATCATGGCCATGGGCGGACGCGTCCCGCCGGCCGCCCGCAACCAGCAGGTCCTCGATCTCGGCCACCCGGAGGCGTACGCGTACGTCCTGGAGCGCCTGGACGCGCTCGTCACCGAGTACCGCATCGGCTACATCAAGTGGGACCACAACCGTGACCTGGTCGAGGCCGGGCACAGCCCGCTCGGGACGGCGGGGGTCCACGTCCAGACCGCCGCCGTGTACCGGCTCGTCGACGAACTCCGGGCACGCCACCCTCACCTGGAGATCGAGTCCTGTTCGTCCGGCGGCGGGCGCGTCGACCTGGGCATCCTGGAGCGCACCGACCGGGTGTGGACCAGCGACTGCATCGACGCCCTGGAACGCCAGCAGATCCAGCGCTGGACCGGACTCCTCCTGCCGCCCGAACTCCTCGGCTCACACGTCTCCTCCCCCGTCGCCCACACCACCGGCCGCGCCCACACCCTCGACTTCCGCGCGGGGACGGCCCTGTTCGGCCACTTCGGCATCGAATGGGACCTCACCCTCGCCTCCCCCGAGGAGCGGGCCGGCCTCGCCGAGTGGATCGCGGCGTACAAGCGGCTGCGGCCCCTGCTGCATTCGGGCACGGTCGTCCACGCCGACCACCACGACCCGGCCCTCTGGCTGCACGGCGTCGTCGCACCCGACCGGTCCCGTGCCGTGTACGCCTTGGTGCAGACGGCCACCAGCGTGCAGTCCCCGCCCGGACGGGTCCGGCTGCCCGGCCTCGACCCCGACGCGGTCTACCACCTGTCCCCGCTCGCGCCCGGAGACCGCCCCGAGGGACCCACCGGCCATCGGCTCCCCTGGTGGCACGGCGACGGCGTGGAGCTGCCCGGACGGGTCCTGACGGCCACCGGCGTCCAGGCGCCCGCCCTGTACCCGGAGCGCCTCGCTCTCTTCCAGGCCGTCCGCGTCTGACGCCACCAGGAGAGAACCATGATCCGTGCAAGAGGCAGAGCCGCGCTGTCCGCCTGTCTGACCGTCATGCTGCTCGGCGCCTGCGGCTCCCCGTCCCAGGGCCGGGACGAACCGGTGACCTTGGACTTCTTCCAGTTCAAGCCCGAGGCCGTCGAGACGTTCGACAAGCTCATCGCCGGCTTCGAGGCGGAGCACCCCGGCATCCGGGTGCGGCAGCACCACGTCCCCGACCCGGACACCGCCATCCGGGCCCGGCTGGTGAAGGACGACGTTCCCTGGACGATCTTCTGGCGGATCATCTTCCCCCTGCTCATGCCGATGAACGCCACCGTCGGCATCCTGACCTGCCTGTGGGCGTGGAACGACTTCCTGCTGCCGCTGGTCGTCCTGTCCGACCCCGGCGCGCAGACACTGCCCCTGGTGCAGTACGTCTTCCAGAGCCAGTTCAACACCAACTACACCGTGGCCTTCGCCTCCTACCTCATGGCGCTGGCACCTGTTCTCCTTGTGTACGTCTTCGCCCAGCGCTGGGTGATCTCCGGAGTGATGCGAGGTTCCGTCAAGTGACCGCGACGCACCCCTGGTGGACGTCGGCCGTCGTCTACCAGATCTACCCCCGCAGCTTCGCCGACAGCGACGGCGACGGCATCGGCGACCTGCCCGGCATCACCGGCCGCCTGGACTACCTCGCCGAGCTCGGCGTCGACGTCCTCTGGCTCTCCCCCGTCCATCCGTCACCGCAGGACGACAACGGCTACGACATCAGCGACTACCAGGACATCGACCCGGTCTTCGGCACCCTCCAGGACTTCGACAAGCTCCTGGCCGCCGTCCACGACCGCGGCATGAAACTGGTCATGGACCTCGTGGTCAACCACACCTCCGACGAGCACCCCTGGTTCGTCGAGTCCCGCGGCGGGCCCGGCAGCCCCAAGCGCGACTGGTACTGGTGGCGGCCCGCCCGCCCCGGCATGGAGCCCGGCACGCCCGGAGCCGAACCGAACAACTGGGGCTCCGCCTTCTCCGGACCGGCGTGGGAGTACGACCCGGACAGCGGCGAGTACTACCTCCACCTCTTCTCCCGCAAGCAGCCCGACCTGAACTGGGAGAACCCCGAGGTCCGGCAGGCGGTGTACGCCATGATGCGCTGGTGGCTCGACCGCGGCGTCGACGGCTTCCGCATGGACGTCGTCAACTTCATCTCCAAGGACCCCGCCCTGCCGGACGGCCATGTGCCCGAGGGCCGCCTGTACGGGGACGGATCGCCGTCCTTCAACTGCGGTCCCCGCATCCACGAGTTCCTCCAGGAGATGCACCGCGAGGTCTTCGCGGGCCGCGAGGACCGCCTCCTGACCGTCGGCGAGATGCCCGGGGTGACCGTCGAGGAGGCGAAGCTCTTCACCGACCCCGCCCGTGCGGAGGTCGACATGGTCTTCCAGTTCGAACACGTCGGACTCGACCACGGAGACGGCAAGTTCGACGTCCGGCCGCTGCGCCTGCGCGACCTCAAGGCGTCACTCGGCCGCTGGCAGGCCGGACTGAACGACACCGGCTGGAACAGCCTCTACTGGAACAACCACGACCAGCCCCGCGTCGTCTCCCGCTTCGGCGACGACAGCCCGCGGTACCGGGTGCGGTCGGCCACCATGCTGGCCACCGTCCTGCACCTGCACCGCGGCACCCCGTACATCTACCAGGGCGAGGAACTCGGCATGACCAACGCCCCGTTCACCTCGATCGACGACTTCCGTGACATCGAATCGCTCAACCACTACGCGCACGCCGTCGCGGGCGGCGAGGACCCCGAGCGCGTCCTCGAAGGGCTGCGCGCCATGAGCCGCGACAACGCCCGCACCCCCATGCAGTGGGACGACTCCCCCCACGCCGGCTTCACCACCGGCGAGCCCTGGATCCCCGTCCACCCCGACCACCGCCATGTCAACGCCGCGCGGGCGACCGCCGACACCGCGTCCGTGTACCACTACTACCGACGCCTGATCGCCCTGCGGCACACCGAACCCGTCGTCGTCCACGGCGACTTCACACCACTGCTCCCGGACGACGAGCGCGTGTACGCCTTCACACGCCGGTACGAGGACACGGAACTTCTCGTCCTCGGCAACTTCACCGGCGAACCCGCCGACGTCCGCCTCCCCGCAGGCTGGGAGCACGCCGACCTGGTCATCGGCAACGTCCAGGGCACCACACCGCTGGAGGCGACGCTGACGCTGGCGCCCTGGGAGGCCCGCGTACACCGCAGAGTGCCCGGCCGGCGAGGACGCGACCATGGTCACGGCGGCGGCCATGAGCCGAGCTAGCGCAGCAGGAGTTGCAGCGCCCCCAGCACGGTCGCGGCGATCACCAGTTGCTCGAACAGTCGCTGGTTGATCCTGTTCACGGCCCACCTGCCGAGAAAGGCCCCCGGTACGACGAAGAGCACGAGTGCCGCGTCCAGCAGCAGCGAGGGGCCGTCGATCAGGCCGAGGCCGACGCTGAAGGGCACCTTGGACACGTTGACGATCAGGAAGAAGAACGCCGACGTGCCGAGGAAGCCCAGCTTCCGGAAGCCCGCCGACAGCAGGTACATCGCCATCACCGGGCCGCCCGCGTTGGCGACCATGGTGGTGAAGCCGCCGAGCACGCCGTAGGAGCGGGCCTTGGCCCGGCCCGCGCGGGTGGTGACGCCGTCGGGTTCCTCCGCCCGCTCGGCCGTACGGCGTCGCCACACCGTCAGCGCGGCCATCAGCAGCAGGATCACACCGATGGAGGTACGGACGATCCCGTCGTCGGCCCACATCAGGAACACCGTGCCGATGACCACTCCGACGGCGACCGCCGGGAACAGCCGCCACAGCGTCGGCCAGTGCGCGTGCCTGCGGTAGGTGAGGACGGCGAGTACGTCCCCGGCGATGAGCAGGGGCAGCAGCACCCCCGTGGAGGCGCGGGCGGGCAGTACCGCCGCGAAGACGGCGAGGCTGATCGTGTTGGCACCGCTCACGGCGGTCTTGGAGAAGCCGACGAGCATCGCCGCGAGGGCGAGCGCGGCGAACTCCCAGCCGGTGATGTGCCAGAGAGTCATCGTGTCCATGCGGACACCGATGCTATGCGCACGCAACCGGCCGGGTCAGGCAGGGTCGGACCGCTCCGCGTACCGCGCCCGCAGCTCCCGCTTGAGCACCTTCATGCTGGGCCCCAGCGGCAGCGCGTCCGTGAACTCCACGCGCCTCGGGTACTTGTGGCGCCCCAGATGTTCCTTGGACCAGTCGGTGATCCCGGTGGCGTCGGGGGCGGTGCCCGGGGCCGGGACGACCACGGCGCACACCTCCTCGCCGTGCAGTTCGTCCGGCAGGCCGATGACGGCGACCTGGGCGACACCGGGGTGACGTGTCAGGACCTCCTCGACCTCGCGCGGGTAGACGTTGTAGCCGCCGCGGATGATGACGTCCTTCTTGCGGTCGACGATCCGCAGGAAGCCGTCCGCGTCCTTGGTGCCGAGGTCGCCGGTGCGGAACCAGCCGTCGACGAGTGCCTCGGCGGTGGCCTCGGGACGGCCGAGGTACCCGGAGAAGACGTTGTGGCCGCGGATGACCACCTCGCCGAGTTCGCCGGCCGGCAGCAGCTCGATCCGGTCCTCGGCCTCGGCGCGGGCGATCTCGACGTCCACGCCCCACAGGGGGTGCCCGATGGTGCCCGCCCTGGTGCCGAAGACGGGCTGGTTCACGGTCGCCGTCGGCGAGGTCTCCGACAGTCCGTACCCCTCGTAGACCGGCGCCCCGAACGCCTTCTCGAACCGTTCCAGCACGGCAACCGGCAGCGAGGCGCCACCGGAGACGCACACCCGCAGCTCGGGCAGGGCCGTCGCCTCGGCGGCCGCGGCGATGAGGGAGACGTACATCGTGGGCACCCCGTGGAAGGTGTCGACCTTCTCCCGCACCATCAGCTCGATGGCGCTCGCCGCGTCGAAGCGGGGCAGCAGCACGAGGGTGGCCCCGGCGCGCCACACGGAGTTGAGGGAGACCGTCTGGCCGAAGGCGTGGAACAGCGGCAGCGCGCCGAGCGCGATGTCGTCGGGGCGGATGTCGTTGGCGTCGAAGGCGTTGACGGTCGCGTTCATCACCAGGTTGAGGTGGCTGAGCACGGCGCCCTTGGGGACGCCGGTGGTGCCACTGGTGTAGAAGATCACGGCGGGGTCGTCGGCTTCGCGGGTGACGTACGACGGCAGCGGCTCGGCGTCCGCCGCCAGCCTGTCGAACTCGGCGCCCAGCGTGACGATCGGCACCCCGGCGGCGCGTGCCGCGGCGGCACCGGTCCCGGCCTGCCCCGGGTGGCACAGCAGCAGGGTCGCGCCGCTGTCCTTCAGCACGTGCTCGGCCTCGGCCGCCGACAGCAGCAGGTGGACGGGGACGACCACACCGCCGGCCGCCGCGATCGCGTAGTACGCCGTCGGGAACTCGGCCACGTTGGGCGCCATCAGGGCGACGCGGTCCCCGGGGCGTACGCCGAGCCCGGTGAGGGCGCCGGCCCGGGCGAGGGCCCGCCGCCACACCTCGGCGAAGGTGAGGCGCAGGTCGCCTTCGACGAGGGCGGTCTTGCCGGGCCGGCGCCGCGCGTTCTCGGCGAGGATGCTCGCCACGGACAGGGTTGCCATGGGATTGCTGCTCCGTTTCCTTGCTGCGGCTCCGCGTCGAGGCGGCGGGCACTCCCGGGGGCTGCCGCCCCCGGGCTCCCGCTTCGGCCCTGGACGGGCCTCGTCCTCACACGCCGGACGGGCTGTTGGCGGCTAGGGGGTGTCCGGCGATCATGCCGGGCTCGCGGCGCCTGGCACCGCGCCTCGCCGCGTTGTCGTCGGTCCCCGATTCCCCCAAGCTCTCGGCTCCGCTCGAGCAGGGGGGACCCCCATCGCATCGGCTCCCTCCTCCGCCTTGCGATGCACGGCACCAGACGCCGCTCCCTGATCCGGCCTGATCGACGAGACACCCCCTAGTGCCTCTCGACGAGCACCGCGCTGCCCTGCCCCACCCCGACGCACATGGTCGCCAGCCCGCGCGCGGAGCCGGTGCGGCGCATGCGGTGCAGCAGGGTGGTCAGGATGCGGGCGCCGGAGCAGCCGAGCGGGTGGCCGAGGGCGATCGCGCCGCCGGTGGGGTTGACCAGTTCCGGGTCGATGCCGAGCTGGTCGACGCAGGCGAGTGCCTGGGCGGCGAAGGCCTCGTTGAACTCGGCCTCCTGGATGTCGCCGATGCCCCAGCCGGCCCGGGCGAGGACCTTGCGGGTGGCGGGGACGGGCCCGAGGCCCATGACGTCGGGGTGGACCCCGGCCGAGGCGCCGCCGATGTAGCGGCCCAGGGATTCGAGCCCGAGGTCGTTCAGCGCCTCCTCGCTGACCAGGAGGAGGCCGGCGGCACCGTCGTTCATCGGCGAGGAGTTCCCGGCGGTGACGGTGCCGCCCTCGCGGAAGACCGGCTTGAGGCGGGACAGCTTCTCGTACGAGGTGTCCTCGCGGACGCTCTCGTCGCTGTCGACGACGACCCCGTCGGGGCGGGTCACGGGCAGGAGTTCGTCGTCGAAGTGGCCGTCCTTGCGGGCGAGAGCGGCCCGCCGGTGGCTGCGCAGGGCGAACTCGTCCTGGCGTTCGCGGGACACGCCGTGGCGGGCGGCGACCTCCTCGGCGGTCTCCCCCATGGAGAGCAGGCCGTGCAGTTCGCGCATCGCGGGGTTGACCAGCCGCCAGCCGAGCCGGGTGTCGGCGGTCTCCATGCGGTGCGGCAGGGCCTCGTCGGGGCGGGGCAGCACGAAGGGGGCGCGGCTCATCGACTCGGAGCCGCCCGCGAGCACGATGTCCGCCTCGCCCGCGGCGATGGTGCGGGCGGCGGTGGTGACGGCCTCCAGGCCGGAGGCGCACAGCCGGTTGACGGTGGCGCCGGGCACGGACTCGGGCAGGCCGGCGAGCAGGGCGGCCATGCGGGCGACGTTGCGGTTGTCCTCGCCGGCCTGGTTGGCGGCGCCCCAGTAGACGTCGTCGATGCGGGCGGGGTCCAGCGCGGGCACGTCGGCGACGAGGCCGCGGATCACCGCCGCCGCGAGGTCGTCGGGCCGCACCGAGGACAGGGCTCCGCGCAGTTTGCCGATGGGGGTGCGGCGGGCGGCCGCGAAGTGGACGGGACGCACGTGGGACTCCTGACCGTCATCGCTCAGCAGACAAGGACAGCGCCGGCGGGAACGGACCCGCGTTAATTAGCACTGCTAGTTTTCGACTATAGACCTCTGGGAGGCCCCCTGAAAAGATCCCCCCGAACCTTCCCCTACGCGGCTGGAGGAGCCATGACCGACGCCCGCGAGCACGTCCTCACCGGAACGCGGGGCGCGATCACCGTCCGTGAGTGGGCCCACCCGCGGCCCCGGTACACCGCCCTCCTCGTGCACGGGTACGGCGAGCACGGCGGCCGGTACGCGGAGACGGCCGGCGTGCTGGCGGAGCACGGCGCCGCCGTCTTCGCGCCCGACCACGCCGGGCACGGCGGGTCGGCGGGCGAGCGCGTGCTGATCGAGGACTTCGAGGACGTGGTCGCCGACGTGCGCCAGGTGGCGGAACGGGCGCGGGCCGCGCATCCCGGCGTACCGACGGTGATGGTCGGACACTCCATGGGCGGCCTGATCTCCGCCCGGTACGCCCAGCGGTACGGCGGTGACCTCGCCGCGCTGGTGCTGTCCGGGCCCGTGATCGGCACCTGGGAGACACCGGCCCGGTTGCTCGCCCACGACGCGGCGCGCGGGGAGATCCCCGACATCCCGATCAGCCCCGCCGCGCTCTCCCGCGACCCCCGGGTGCAGGCGGCGTACGCGGCGGACCCGCTGGTGTGGCACGGCCCGATGAAGCGGCCGACCCTGCGGGCGTTCGTCCGGACCCTGCAGGACGTCGCCGAGGACGGCGACGTGGGCCCGCTGCCGCTGCTGTGGCTGCACGGCGACGACGACCGGCTGGTACCGCTCGCGGGCAGCAGGACGGGCGTGGAGCGGCTGAGCGGCGGGGCGCTGACCGAGCGGGTCTTCCCCGGCGCCCGGCACGAGGTCTTCCACGAGACGAACAAGGCGGAGGCGTTCGCGGAGGTGACGGCGTTCCTGGACCGGGTGCTCGGGGCTTGAGCACCCCGCCCCCGCCCGCGTTTTGCACCGACGTCCCCGGGGCACCCGCGCCCGCAGGGAGCGGTCGCGGCAGGGCGGCCCGTGCCGGTGCGCGAGGCCGAGCGCGCCGCACCGCTCCGACGTCCAGAAATCCAGGACGACGCGAGAAGGAGAAAGCGCGCTATGACCGTCGTGAAGAGCACCCTGCCCGACGACGCCCGCCGGGTCGCCTGTGACGCGCTCCAGGAGACCCTGGTGGATCTGCTGGGCCTGTCGCTGATCGGGAAGCAGGCGCACTGGAACATCGTCGGACCCCGGTTCCGCTCGATCCACCTCCAGCTCGACGAGGTGGTCGCGACCGCCCGCGCCCACTCCGACACGGTGGCCGAGCGGGCCGCCGCGCTCGGCGTGTCGCCGGACGGGCGCCCTGAGACCATCGCCGCCCGGTTCACGCTGCCCGCCCCCAAGGAGGGCTGGGTGCGCGACTCCGAGGTGGTTCAGGTGATGGTGGAGACGCTGGAGGCGGCGATCGGCCGGCTGCGGGAGCGGATCGAGGCGACCGAGCGTCCGGATCCGGTCACCCAGGACCTGCTGATCGACATCACGGGCGACCTGGAGAAGCAGCGCTGGATGTTCGACGCGGAGAACTTCCCGCGCGAGGAGTGACCCCCGCACCCCGCACCCCGCACGCACCACCCGGAAGGGGTACGCCATGACGGACTCCCGCGAACTCGACGCGCTGTGGGAGGACTTCCACCGCGTGGTGAACATGACCTCCCAGGAGCTGGCCTCCTGGCTGCGGGTCCGCGACGCCGACGAGGCCACCGAGCCGCTGCCGGACCAGGCGGGCCCGCCCCTCGGGCAGCGGGTTCTGGCCATTCTGCAGAAGCGGCGCACCGATCTGACCGACGACGACATCCGCGTGATGTCGCTGGTCGTGGACATGGTGTCCGGGCAGACGGACATCGCGAACGAGCCCGAGGGCGAGCAGACCCGTCGTCGTCACGAGCTGATGACGATCGGCCATGACCCGCTGAAGCCGTGAGCGACCGGGCCGAGGTGGCGCGCGCCCTCGTGCGCGCGCACGGACGGACCTATGCCGAGGAGGCGGGGATCCGGCTGCGCGACACCCCGCAGCCGCTGTACCGGCTGCTGGTGCTCAGCGTGCTGCTCAGCGCCCGGATCCGCGCCTCCGTCGCGGTCGCCGCCGCGCGCGCCCTGCACGAGGCGGGGCTGCGCGACCCGCGCCGGATGGCCGGGGCGCCCTGGCAGCGCCGGGTGGACGCGCTGGGCGAGGGCGGCTACCGGCGCTACGACGAACGGACCGCCACCATGCTCGGCGACGGCGCGGAGCTGCTGACCGAGCGCTGGGGCGGGGATCTGCGCCGGCTGCGCGAGGCGGCGGACGGCGACCTCGGCGAGCTGGGGCGGCTGCTGCGCGAGGTGCCCGGTCTGGGCCCGGCGGGCGTCGACATCTTCCTGCGGGAGGTGCAGCGCGTCTGGCCGGAAGTGGCGCCCTACTTCGGCGGCAAGGCCCTCTCGGGTGCCGCCCGGCTCGGGCTGCCGAAGGACCCCGACCGGCTGGTCGAGCTGGCCGGCGACGCCGAACCGGCCGTGCTGGCCGCCGCGTTGGTGCGGGCGGCCCTGGAGAAGGAGGTGGCCGAAGACACTCTGCGCCGCGCCGCATGATCGTGTCAGACTGCTCGCGACCCCCGGGCGTTCGCGGGGGCGTTCGAGCAGAGGAGCAGGGTGTGACGGGGACCGAGCCGGCCGTACGACGGATAGACACGACCCGGCCGCATCCGGCCCGGGTGTACGACTGGTATCTCGGCGGCAAGGACAACTACCCGGTCGACGAGGAGCTGGGCCGCCAGATCATGGCGATCGACGGCGGCGCCCCGCGGGCCGCCCGCGCCAACCGCTGGTTCATGCAGCGCGCCACCCGGCTGCTGGTCCGCGAGGCGGGCATCCGCCAGTTCCTCGACATCGGCTCCGGCATCCCGACCGAGCCGAACCTCCATCAGATCGCCCAGTCGACGGCCCCGGAGTCCCGGGTGGTGTACGTCGACAACGACCCGATCGTCCTCGCCCACGCCGAAGCCCTGCTGCGCGGCACCCCGGAGGGTGCCACGGACTATGTGCAGGCGGATGTGCGGGAACCGGCGCGCATCGTCGAACAGGCGGCGCAGACCCTCGACTTCGACCGGCCCGTCGCCCTGTCCCTCATCGCGCTGATGCACTTCGTCGCGGACGAGGACGGCGCCTACGACCTGGTGGACGCCCTCGTCGGCGCGCTGGCGCCGGGCAGCTGTCTGGTGCTGTCCGCGATGACCGCCGACTTCGAGCCGGAGAACGTCCGGCGCGGCATCGCGGCGTACACCGCGGGCGGGGTGACCCTGGTGGCCCGTTCCCGGGACGAGATGGGCCGGTTCTTCACCGGGCTCGACCTGCTGGACCCCGGCGTGGTGTCGGTGGCCGACTGGCGTCCGGAGCTGGCGGAGGGCGAGTCGGACATCGGGCCGGGGCCGGTCTCGCTGTACGGCGCGGTGGCGCGCAAGGTCTGAGCTCGGCCGCACGTCAGGTGAAGCGGCTCAGAGCCGCGGAGACCAGGGTGCGGACACCCGGCACGAGCGCGGAGAGGTCCGGGGCGAACAGCGGGCTGTGGTTGGCGGGCACGGCGGCGATCTTGGCCGCCAGTCCGTCACCGGGCGCCGCCTCCCAGATGCCGGGCGGGGTCGTGGTGACGAACCAGTAGTCGTACGGCACTCCCTCGGGGGCGAGCCGGGAGAAGTCCTCGCTGCCGGTCGCGGGCCCGAAGTCGAGCACGGTGTCCGCGCCGAACAGCGCGCGGTGGACGGCGGCGGTCTCGGCGTCGAGACCGGCGTCGTTGACGGTGACCGGGAAGCCGTCCCCGGCCAGGTCGACGCCGGGCGGGACGGGGCAGCCGGCGGCCGCGCACTCGCCCTCGACGATGCGCCGGATCGCGGCGAGCACCCGGGCGCGCACCCCGGGGTCCTGGGTGCGCAGGTTCAGCGCCAGCCGGGCCTCGGCGGGGATGACGTTGTGCCGGGTGCCCGCGTGGAACCGGCCGACCGTGAGCACCACCGAGTCCTTCGCGGCGACTTCCCGGGACACCACCGTCTGGAGCCGGGTGACGATGTGCGCGGCCGTGACGACCGGGTCGACGGCCGCCTCGGGCCGTGAGCCGTGGCCGCCGCGGCCGTGCACGACGACGTCCAGGTCGTCGGAGGCCGACAGGACCAGGCCGGGCGTGTGCGCGTAGCGGCCGACGGGGCCGGGGGCGGCGTGCTGGCCGAAGAGCGCGTCCGGGCGCGGGAAGCGCTCGTGCACCCCGTCCGCGACCATGGCGGCCGCGCCGCCGCCGGACTCCTCGGCGGGCTGCCCCACCACGACGAGCGTGCCGGACCAGGCGTCCCGTGCGGCGGCGAGCGCATCGGCGGCGCCGACGAGCCACGTGACGTGCAGGTCGTGGCCGCAGGCGTGCATCACGCCGTCGACCGTGGAGGCGTACTCCAGGCCGGTCGCCTCCCGTACGGGCAGCGCGTCCATGTCGGCGCGCAGCCACACCACCGGGCCGTCCCCGTGGTAGAGCACACCGACCACCCCGGTTCGGCCGACGCCCTCGGTCACCGCGTAACCGGCCGCCCGCAGCCGCGCGGTGAGGGCGGCGGCGGTGCGGTGCTCCTGGAAGGACAGTTCGGGGTGGCGGTGCAAGTCCCGGTAGAAGTCCTCCAGTTCGGCGGCCTTCACTCCCGCGGTCAGCTCCCGCGCGAGACGGGTGACGACGGCCGGATCGCTCATACGGCTTCCTTCCCTGGGCGGCGGGCGCGGCGGTGCGCCTCCATCCTGCCCGCGGTGCCGCCCGTCGGCACGCGCCGAGCCGTCGTCCTCGTCGACGAGTGTCCTCTCGTACGCCGTCAGGGTGCCGACGGACATCGGCCGTCGACCGGGGACGAGGAGTGCCGCCCGGCGCCCGCGGTGATCAACACCCCCGTGCGGCCGGTACGCTGAGGCAGCCGCGGCGCTCCCCCCACCATCACCCGCACCCGCGCGGTGAGTTACGGCCCGCGGCGGTGGACCCACTCAGGACGAGGACGTAGCAGAGGTGCTCATAGCGGGCCGTTACCGGCTGCAGGACCCGATCGGGCGCGGCGCGATGGGAGAGGTCTGGCGGGCGTACGACGACACGCTCGGCCGGCCGGTCGCCGTCAAGCTGCTGCTGCCCCAGGACTCCGACACCACCGCCGCCTCCCGGTTCCGGCTGGAGGCCCAGACCGCCGGCCGGCTCCACCACCCCCATGTGGTCGGCGTACTGGACTTCGGCACGTACGAGAACCGGCTGTTCCTGGTGATGGAGCTGGTCGAGGGCGACAGCCTGTCCGGGCTGCTCGCCCGCTCCGGGCCGCAGTCCGCCGAGCGGGTGGCGAGGATCGCCGCGGAGGCGGCCGCCGGGCTCGCCGCCGCCCACCAGCAGGGCATCGTGCACCGGGACATCAAGCCCGCCAACCTGCTGCTGGACGCCGACGGCACCCTCAAGATCGGCGACTTCGGCATCGCCCGCTTCATGGACGACCCGGCCGCCGCGCTCACCGCGACCGGGCAGATCGTGGGCACGAGCCTGTACATCGCCCCGGAACGGGCGCTGGGCAAGCCCGCGGGGCCGGCCAGCGACGTCTACTCGCTGGGCTGTGTGCTGTACCAGCTGCTCACCGGCGCCCCGCCGTTCCAGGCCGACAGCGCCATCGCGATCCTGCACCAGCACCTCGACGCCACCCCCACGCCGCCCCGGCAGCTCGGCGCCCAGCTGCCGCCCGCCTTCGAGAGCTATCTGCTCGGCCTGCTGGCCAAGCAGCCCGAGCACCGGCCGGCGGCCGCCCAGGTCGCCGAGTGGTTCGCCTCGGGCGCCTGGCAGGGCCGCCCGGAGCCGCTGCCCGCGGCCGCGCAGGGCGGTCTCCCCGCCGAGGGGCCCCGCCTCCAGCCCGGAGCCGGCCTGCCCCAAGCCCAGCCCCAGCCCCAGCCGCAGTCCGCGGGGCCGCGCCCCCTGGGCGAGACCGGTCCCGCGACGACGTACATGCTGCCGTCCACCGGACCGGCCTCCCGGCGCCGCGCGCCGTCCGGGGGCGGACGGCGGGCGAACGGGCCGAAGGTGAACGGCCGGAAGGTGGCGGCCGGCGCCGCCGGAGTGGGGCTGTTCCTCGCCGCGATGTTCGCCGGGATGATGTGGTTCTCCCCCGACGAGGGGGGCACGGAGAGTGTCCGTACGGACCCCTCCGCCACCGCAGACCCGGCCGCGTCCACCCCGGAGACACAGCTGGAGCAGGCGCCCGCCACGGGCACGCAGGGCCAGGCCCCGGCCGTCGGCGATCCCGCTCCCGGTGCTCGGACCCCGGTGACCGCCGCCACCCCGTCCGCCGCCCCGGCCACCGCCCAGCCGCCCGCGACCGGCACCACGGCCGCCGCCACACCGACCCCGCCCCCGGCGACCGGCGCCCCGGCCCCCGCCGGGGACGACGGCGAGGAGGACGGGGACGACTGACTCAGCGCGGCTTGCCGTGGGCCGAGAGGTCCTGGAGCAGGTCGGCGGAGGGCACGAAGAACAGGGTGCCGGTGACGGCGCGGGAGAAGTCCAGCAGCGGATCGGGGCCGCCGGCGGGGGTGCCGAGGAACATGCGGCGCAGCATGGTCTCGGTGATCTGCGGATCGCGGGCGTAGGCGATGAAGTAGGTGCCGAACTCCCCTTGGCCGGGTCGGCCGAACGGCATGGCGGCGCGCAGGATGCGCTGCTCGGCGCCGTCCGGGCCGAGCACGGTGTTGACCTCCTTGTGGGAGCCGGGCGCGTCCAGTTCGAGGCCGGTCGACTTGGCGCGGCCGACGACCCGCTCCTGCTCCTCGGTGGTCAGGCCCTCCCACGCGGCCACGTCGTGGAGGTACTTCTGCACGACGGCGTAGCTGCCGCCGCGGAACTCCGGGTCCTCGTCGCCGACCAGCGCCGTCTCGGCGGCGTCGGGGCCGACCGGGTTCTCGGTGCCGTCGATGAAGCCGAGCAGGTTGCGGGCGTCGTAGTAGGCGAAGGCGTGCACCTCGTCCTGGACGGTGGCCGCGCCGCGCAGGCCTTTCATGATCTCGGTGGTGAGCGCGAAGCACACGTCGGGCCGCGTGCCCCGGATGTGGAAGAGCAGGTCGCCGGGGGTGGACACGGCGTGGTGGCGGGGCCCGGCCAGTTCGCGGAACGGGTGCAGGGCGGCCGGGCGCGGTGTGCCGTACAGCCGGTCCCAGGCCTCGGCGCCGACGCCGGCCACGCAGGTCAGACCCGCGTCCGGGTGTGGGAAGGCGAACGCCCGCTGCTGTCCGGCGAGTTCGGCGAGCGTCTCGCGGGCGGCGGCCTCCCCGCCGGGGTCGACGGTGACGACCAGGAAGACGGCGGCGCCCCCGGGCGGGCCCAGCACGGGCTGCGGCCTGCCTCGGGAGGACGGCACGGACGGGGACGGTATGGACGAGCCTTGTATGGCCGAGGACGGTATGGACGAGGCCTGTAGGGACGAAGCGGGCGGGATCGAAGACGACAATGGCTCCCCCTCTTCGATGTCACATCTCGGCCACGGCGGCCGGACGGCACCCCTCACCATGCCCAGCCCCGCAGAGCGTGACACCGGCGCATCACGTGGCGCGACGGGGCACGCCCGGCGCAGCCCGCGGCCCTCAGACCGCCGTCCCGCCCGTCGGCAGCCCCAGCACGCGCCTGATCGTGCGCAGCACGCCGTCGTCGTTGTTGGACGGCGCGAGATGGCGGGCCCGGCGGATGACGTCCGGGTGGGCGTTGGCCATGGCGAAGGACCACTCGGCGGTGTCCATCATCTGCAGGTCGTTGAGGTAGTCGCCGAACACCATGGTCTGCGCCGGGGTGATGCCCAGGTCGCGCTGGAGCCGGCGGACGGCGGCGCCCTTGTCGGCGGTGCGGTTCATCACGTCGACCCAGTGTTCGCCGGAGACGACGACCTGGTGGGTTCCGGCGAAGGCGGCGAGCGCGGGCGCGGTGGTGCGTTCGGCGGGGCCGAAGTCGTAGAGGGCGACCTTGAGGATGTCGTCGTCGACGGCGGTGACGTCCTCGACGACCCGGTTCTCCACGTAGTAGCGGCGCACCTCGGCGAGGAAGGGCTCGTCGGACCGTTCGACGTAGGCGGACTTCTTGCCGCAGACGACGGCGCCCAGGTCCACGCCCGAGCCGGCGAGACGCCGTACCGCCGCGACGATCCCGGCGACGACGTCCGGGGCCAGCGGGTCGGAGCTCAGCTCGACGCCGTCACGCACCACGTAGGTGCCGTTCTCCGCGATGAACACCATGCCGTCGGCGGCGCGCGCGAACTCCCGGGCCAGGGTGGCGTACTGGCGGCCGCTCGCCGGGCTGAACACCACCCCGCGCTCGCGCAGCAGCGCCAGCGTCTCCCACAGTCCGTCCGGGGCGCGTTTGTCGTCGTCCAGGAGCGTGCCGTCCATGTCGGTGACGACGAGCCGGATGTCGGCGGGGGGAGCGGCGGGGGCGTCGGCGGCGGTGGGGAGGGGCGAGTGCGAGTACGGCATGTCCTGCTTCCTGCGACGGCAGCCTGTTGTCGTTCGGTGGACGACTGTCAACCCTACCCGGGGACGTGCACCCGCCCGAGTGAACGCCCACTCCCCCGGTTCCCGGGACGCCCTGATCATGGGCGCGGCACAATGGCGGGGACCGCGTACGGGCGAGGAGAGGAAGCGACGTGAGCGAGGCCCCCACCCCGGCGGAGGGAACGGCGCGCCTGAACACCTCCGTGGCGCACAACGCCCGGGTCTGGAACTACTGGATCGGCGGCAAGGACAACTACGAGGTCGACCACCGGGTCGGCGACCAGGTGGCCTCGATGTTCCCGGTGATCCGGGACGTCGCCCGGGCGGACCGGGAGTTCCTCGGCCGGACGGTGCGGTTCCTGGCGGCGGAGCGCGGGGTGCGGCAGTTCCTGGACATCGGCACCGGGCTGCCCACCGCGGACAACACCCACGAGATCGCCCAGCGGGTCGCCCCCGACTCGCGGATCGTGTACGTCGACAACGACCCGATCGTGCTGATGCACGCCCGGACCCTGCTCACCGGCGCCGCCGAGGGCGTCACCGACTACGTCGACGCCGACGTCCACGACCCGGACGCCATCGTGGAGCGCGCCGCCCGCACCCTGGACCTGACCCGTCCGGTCGCCGTGATGATGCTGGGCATCCTCAACTTCGTCCTCGACACCGACAAGGCGCGGGAGATCGCCCGCCGGGTCATGGCGGCGGTGCCCTCCGGCAGCTTCCTCGTCCTCACGCACCCCACGTTCGAGCCCGAGCTGGGCGGCGAGGGCCAGATCCCGGCGATGGAATTCTGGAACGAGAACGCCACGCCGCCGATCACCGCCCGCAGCCGCGCGGACATCGCCGCGTTCTTCGACGGACTGGAGTTCCTGGAGCCGGGGCTGGTGTCGTGCTCGCAGTGGCGGGCGGAGTCCGCGGCGCCCGTCGTGGTCCCGCAGTTCGGCGCGGTGGCCGTGAAACCCTGACCGCGCAACGGCCCGGCCGAGCCCGTCGAGGAGGACGTATGACCACCCTGACCGACCCGGTCCCCGGCGGCCGTCCCGGGGACGTGGAGCGGGCCGGCGCGCTGGAGCGCGAACTGTCCGGGCGGGACGTGCACGGGATCGTGCTGGCTTACGTCGACACCGCGGGCGTCACCCGGGTGAAGACGATCCCGACCGCGCGGCTCGCCGACGCCGCGGCCTGGGGTGTCGGCATGTCCCCGGTGTTCGACACGTTCCTGGCCGACGACTCGATCGTCCGCACCGACGTGCTCGGCTCCCCCGACGGCGATCTGCGCCTCTACCCGGACCTGGACCGGCTGACGGTGCTCGCCGCGCAGCCCGGCTGGGCGTGGGCGCCCGTGGACCGGATCACCCAGGAGGGCGAGCCGCATCCGGCCTGCTCGCGCACGTTCCTGCGGCGGGTCGTCGAACGGGCCGGACGGGAGCACGGGCTGACGTTCCGCGCGGCCGTGGAGATCGAGTGGTCGGTGGGACCGGCCTCGGCGCCCGAGGGGGAGTTCCTCCCGGCCGTGTCGGGCCCGGCCTACGGTGCCGCCCGGCAGGTCGAGCTGAGCGAGTGCCTGGCCGAGCTGCTGGCCGCGTGCGCGGCGCAGGGCGTGGACGTCGAGCAGGTGCACCCGGAGTACGCGCCCGGGCAGTTCGAGATCTCGGTGGGCGCGCTGGACCCGGTGGCGGCGGCCGACCGCAGCGTCCTGGTGCGGCAGACGATCCGGGCGGTGGCCCGGCGGCACGGGCTGAGGGTGTCCTTCTCCCCCGCCGTCCTCGCCGACGGCGTCGGCAACGGCGGCCACATCCACCTCTCGGCCTGGCGCGGGGACACCAACCTCCACGCGGGCGGCCCCGGCCGGTACGGGATGACGGCCGAGGCGGAGGCCTTCGCGGCCGGGATCCTGGACCGGCTGCCGGCGCTGACGGCCGTGACCGCGCCGAGCCCGGCCAGCGCGCTGCGGCTGCGGCCGTCCCGGTGGGCGGGCGTGTTCACCGCGTGGGGCCGGGAGGCCCGGGAGTGCGCGTTGCGGGTCGTCACCGGCACCGCCGGGCTCCGCAACCGCGCGGCGAACCTGGAGGTCAAACCGGTCGACCTGGCCGCCAACCCGTATCTCGCCCTCGGCTGTCTGATCGCCGCCGGACTGGACGGCGTCACGGCGGGCGGGTCGCTGCCCGAGGAGACCACGGACGATCCGGCCCTGCTGGGCGCCGCGGAGGCGGCGGCCCGCGGGGTGCGCCGGCTGCCGGTCTCGCTGGCCGGGTCGGTGGCGGAGTTCCGGCGCGACGCCGGGCTGCGGCAGGTGCTCGGGCCGGTCCTCGCGGACGCGGTGATCGCCGTACGGGAGGGGGAGATCGCCGCCGTGGCCGGGCTGGACGACGCGCGGGTGGCCGCCGCCTACCGGTGGGTGTACTGACATGGCGGGGCCCGGACCGGTCGAGGAGGCCCTCGCCGCGCTGCCGCTCGTCGACCACCACTGCCACGGGGTCGTCACCGCGGCCCTTGGCCGGGACCGCTTCGAGTCCCTGCTCACCGAGGGCGACGCCTGGCCCGGCGTCTCCCCCTTCGACAGCCCCGCCGGCGTGGCCGTCCGCCGTCACTGCGCTCCCCTGCTGGACCTGCCGCGCCACGCCCCGCCCGACGAGTACCTGGCCCGGCGGACGGAACTGGGCGCGGCGGAGGTCAACCGGCGCTTGCTGGCCGCCTCGGGGACGGGCGTCCTCTGCGTGGACACCGGGTACGGGCCGCCGGACCTGACCGCCCCGGCCGAACTGGCGGCCGCCGCCGGTGCCGTCGCCTTCGAGGTCGTACGGCTGGAGCGGGTCGCGGAGGCGGTGGCGGCGGCCGGCGCGGAGCCCGACGCGTACGCCGAGGCCTTCCGCTCGGCCGCCTGGGAGGCGGTGCGGCGGCCCGGCGTGGTGGCGGTGAAGTCGGTGGCCGCCTACCGCACCGGCTTCGTCCTCGACCCGGCGCGGCCCGCCGACGCCGAGGTCACCGCCGCCGCCCGCCGGTGGCTCGCGGCGGGCGGCGGACGACTCGCCGACCCCGTACTGGTCCGGCACGTGCTGTGGACCGCCGTCGATCTCGGCGTGCCGCTCCAACTGCACACCGGGTTCGGCGACGCCGAGCTGCGGCTGCACCGCGCGGACCCCGCACTGCTGACCGACTGGCTGCGCCTGACCGCGGGCACGGTTCCGGTGCTGCTCCTGCACTGCTGGCCCTACCACCGGCAGGCCGCGTATCTGGCGTCGGTGTTCGAGCAGGTGTACCTCGATCTCGGCCTGACCCTCACGCACGTCGGTCCGGCCCGGGCGGGCGCGGTCCTCGCCGAGGCGATGGAGATCACCCCGTTCCGCAAACTCCTGTACAGCTCGGACGCCTACGGTGTGGCCGAGTTCTACACGCTCGGCGCGCTCGCCTTCCGGCGGGGACTGGCCGGACTGCTCGAGGAGAGGGTGGCCGCCGACGAGCTGAGCCTGCCCGACGCCCTGCGGATCGCCCGGTGGGCGGGAGGGGACAACGCCCGCCGGGTCTACCGGTTTTCCGACGCGACCTGAAAGTATGATCAAGCAATGTCTGACATGACCGAAACCACGCCCGGTTGGCTGACACCCGACGAACTCGAACTGGCCCGCGCCCGCATGCCGATCCTGTACGTCGAGGCGGTGCCGGTCCGCGTGGACGACAGCGGTGAGGTCACCAGTATCGGACTGCTGCTGCGCATCGGGCCGGACGGCACGGTCAGCCGCACCCTGGTCTCCGGCCGGGTGCTGCACCACGAACGCGTCCGGGACGCCCTGCTGCGCCACCTGGAGAAGGATCTCGGTCCGGTCGCGCTGCCCCGGGTGCCGGCCTCACTCCAGCCCTTCACGGTCGCCGAGTACTTCCCGACCCAGGGCATCACCCCGTACCACGACCCGCGTCAGCACGCGGTGTCCCTCGCCTACATCGTCCCGGTCACCGGCGACTGCCGGCCCCGGCAGGACGCCCTCGACCTGGTCTGGTTCAGCCCCCACGAGGCGGCGTCGGAGGCGGTGCAGAGCGAGATGCCGGGCGGGCACGGCGTCCTGCTCAAGCAGGCACTCGCCCACGTGGGCCTGGCGCTTTGAGCACCTCCGCCACCCTCAGGTTCGGGCCCCGGCCGTGCACGCTCGTCGTGTGCCGGGGCTGCTGCTGCGGCAACGCCCGCAAACACCCCGGCGCCGACCACGCCTGGCAGCTGGAGCGGCTGCGGGCCGCCGCGGCGGACTCCGGCGGCCGGTTCGCGGTGCGCGTCACGGACTGCCTCGGACCGTGCGACCAGGCGAACGTCGTCGTCGTGCAGCCGTCCGGCGCCGGGCGGCGGGCCGGGGGACGCGCCGTGTGGGTGGGTTTCGCGTCGGACGACGACTCCACCGACGAGCTGCTGCGCTGGGCGGAGGCGGGCGGCCCCGGCGTGGCCGAGCCGCCGGTGACGCTGGAGCTGCAGTTCATCCCGGCGCCGCGGGACGGCAAGGTGCGCAGCCGCCGCTGAGCGGACCGGTCTCGGGACGGGACTCCGGGCCGGGCGGCGGACGCGAGTACCGCGCGCCGCCCGGCCCGGTACCGTCACGCCGCTGCCGTGAGCAGGCCGATCAGGGTGGCGCGGGCCCGGGCGACCCGGGACCGCAGGGTGCCGACCGGGCAGCCGACGCGCCTGGCGGCCTCCTCGTACGGCAGGCCGAGCAGCTGGGTGAGGACGAACGCCTCCCGGCGCTCGTCGGGCAGCGCGGCCAGCAGGTCGAGCAGCGCGACCCCGTCGTCGAAGCCCGGCAGGCCGCACGGCTGCGCCCGCTCGACGACCGGCCGCCAGTCCGCGGCGTCGTGCAGCCGCGGCCTGGTCCCGGCGTACCGGTAGCTGTCGACGACGGCCCGGCGGGCGATGGCCAGCAGCCAGGAACGCGCCGAGGAGCGGCCCTCGAAGCGGTGCAGACTCCCGAGCGCGCGCAGGAACGTGTCCTGCGCGAGGTCGTCGACCGCCTGGGGGTCGGCGCAGAGGTGGGCGACGTAGCGCAGCACGTCGCGGTGGAGGGCGCGCACGAACCGGTCGGCGGCCGCCGGGTCGCCGCCGCGGGCGGCGAGCGCCCAGGCGGTTATCGACTCGTCGACCCCTTCGGGCCTGTCGGCGCGGACGCGTTTCTCGGCCCGCTCGGGCGAGGCGGGCAGGGAAGAAGTGATCACCGGGTGTCCTTCTCGTCACAGGGGAAAGCGGCCGTACCGCCCTGCGCGGGCGTACGGCCGGGGCCCGGGGCGCACTCGGGCGGCCCCGGGAAACCGGCTGTCGTCAGACGACAGCGGTCCCCTGCGGCGGACCCCGGGAGGTGATCGCGTGGACGAGGAGGAGGCGGCGCGGTGAGCGGTCCGCTCGGCGCCGCCGCACGCGCGGACGCGGCCGGTCGGGTACGACGGTCAGGGCGAGCGGCAGCCGCAGCGGTGCCGCCAGCCATCCGGCGACGGCGCGCACAATGCGGAACGCGGCGCGTTCGCCGTGCGCGAGCCACAGCCCGCACAGCAGGGCGGCCAGGAGGTGGGCGGCGAGCATTCCGGAGGACGACGAGCCGGACGGGTCGGAACCGGTCACCGATCCGCCCATGTGCCCTGCATGCGACATGTGCCCCATCTGGGACATGTGCGCGGTGTGCCCGAGGTCCGGTGTCCCGGACTGGGCGAGGGAGAACACCGAGTGCAGCGCGGTCTGGGCGGCGACCACGACGGTCGTGATCAGCGGCAGCCCGCGCTCACGCCCGGCCAGGCCCCAGCCCACGGCACCGGTCGCGGCGAGACCGCCGGCCAGCGTCCAGCCGGGCACGTGCCGGCCGGACATGAGGACGTGACCCAGGGCGGCGAGCAGCACACAGACGGCCGCGAACACCGCGGCCCGCACCGTGCGCGCACCCCACCCTGCAGTCATGACGGCCATATCCTCCCATCCGGCGCTCGATCCGTACTCGTGCGTACGGAATGCGTACGGAAGTCGGGGGCCGACGACTCAGAGACGGACGAGCATCTTCCCGGTGTTGGCGCCGCTCAGCACGCCGAGGAACGCCTCCGGCGCGTGCTCGACGCCCTCCACGACCGTCTCCTTGGTGCGCAGGCTGCCGTCGGCCAGCCAGCGGGCCGCGCGGGCGGCGTAGTCGGGGAGCCGGTCCAGGTGGGCGGTCACCAGCAGTCCGCGCAGGGTGAGTTGCCTGAGCACCGCGTCGTAGAGGTTGGCGGGGCCCGGCACCAGACCGGTGGCGTTGTAGCCGCTGATCATGCCGACCAGGGCCACCCGGCCCCCGCTGTTCAGGGCGCCGATCGCGGCCTGGAGGTGGTCCCCGCCGACGTTGTCGACGTACACGTCGATGCCGTCGGGCGCCGCCTCGGCCAGCTGCTCGGCGAGGGGTCCGGCACGGTGGTCGAGGGCCGCGTCGAAGCCGAACTCCTCCGTCAGGGCCCGGGTCTTGTCCGGCCCGCCCGCCGAGCCGACGACCCGTGACGCGCCGAACTTCCGGGCCAGTTGCCCGGCGACGCTGCCGACCGCGCCGGCGGCCCCGGAGACGAACACCACGTCGCCCTGCCGGACCGGAGCGGTCTCGGTGACCGCCAGATAGCCGGTGAAGCCGGTCTGGCCGAGGACGTGCAGGTGGTCCTGGGGGCGGGAGTCCGTCACGTCGAGGACGGTGACGTCGGCGGCGACGAGCAGGGCGTACTCGCGCCAGCCCGCGAAGTGCGCCACCGTCGCGCCCACCGGGACGGCCGGGCTGCGCGAGGCCACCACCTCGCCGACGGCGTGGCCCTCCAGCACCCGGCCCACCTCGAACGGGGCGACGTACGAGGGGGTGTCGTCCATCCGTCCGCGCATGTACGGGTCCACGGACATCCAGGTGTTGCGGACCAGGACCCGCCCGTCGCCCGGCTCGGGCACGTCGGTGCGCACCAGCCGGAAGTCGCCGGGCACCGGCGTGCCGTGCGGCCGGGCGGCGAGGTGGATCTCCCGGCTGACGGCGGGGGTGGGAGCGGTGTACGCGGTCATGGCTCAACCCTTCGGTGTTCGCGGCGCGTTGACGTTGTGACGTCATCGCTGACGTTCCGAACGGTGCCGGAGGCCACTTCAGGTCTTCTTCGGGTTCTCTGCAGGTCCTCGATCGGCGGTCCGGCTATCGTTCAGGCGTGCGTTTCGGGGTGCTCGGCCCGCTGGCCGTGTGGACGGAGGACGGCCTGCCGGTGCATGTGCCGGAGGCGAAGGTGCGGGCGCTGCTCGCACACCTGCTGGTCGCCGAGGGCCGTCCGGTCCCGGCGGACCGGCTGATCGAGGGCCTGTGGGGCGACCGGCTGCCCCGCAACCCGGCCGCCGCGCTGCAGACCCGCGTCTCCCAGCTGCGCCGGGCGCTGGAGGCGGGCGAGCCCGGCGGCCGGAACCTGGTCGTCCGGCAGCCGCCCGGCTATCTGCTCGCCGCCTCCCCCGACTCGGTCGACGCGGGCACGTTCCGCGCGCTGGCCGCCCGCGCCCGCGAGGCCGGCGGCCCCCGGGACCGGACGGCCCTGCTGGCGGACGCGCTGGGCCGGTGGCGGGGGCCCGCGTACGCCGACGTGTCGGACCAGGGCTTCGCGCGCACGGCGATCGTCCGGCTCGAGGACGAGCGGGTGACCGCGCTGGAGGCGCACGCGCAGGCCCGCCTCGACCTCGGCGAGCACGACACGCTGGCCGGTGAACTGAGCGCCCTGCTCGCCCACCACCCGCTCTGCGAACGCCTGCACGCCGCCCACCTGCGCGCCCTGTACCTGGCGGGCCGGCAGAGCGAGGCCATGGCCGCCTACGCGCGGCTGCGCGCCCGCCTCGCCGACGAACTCGGCGTGGATCCGGGCCCCGAGGTGCGCGCCCAGTACGAGGCGATCCTCCGGCAGCACGACTCCGCGCCGGGCACCGTCGCCCCGCCCGCAGCGCCGCCGCCGGCCGTCGTGGCCCCACTCGTCGGCCGGGCGGACGCGGTGGCCGAGGTGCGGACGCTGCTCGCGTCGGCCCGGCTGGTGACGCTGACCGGGCCGGGCGGGGTCGGCAAGACGAGCCTCGCCCTGGAGGTGGTGCGCGGCCTCGGCGCCGAGGACGTCGGGTACGTCGACCTGGCCGGACCGGACCGGTCGTCCGCCACTCCGGAGACGGTGTCCGGCCTGATCGCCCGCGCCCTGACCGCCCGGCCCTCTCTGCTCCTCCTGGACACCTGCGAGCACGTCGTCGAGGCGGTCGCCGAGGTGACCGAGGGCCTGCTGGGCGCGGAGCCCGCCCTGCGCGTCCTGGCCACCGGCCGGGAACCGCTCGGCGTGCCCGGCGAACGCGTGTGGACCGTACCGCCGCTCAGCACGCCGCCGCCGCGGACGCCCCTGGACGAACTGCCTTCGTACGACGCGGTGAAACTGTTCACCGACCTCGCGCCCACGGGTTTCCGGCTGGGTCCCGGCAACGCGGCGGCCGTCACCGCGATCTGCCGGCGGCTGGACGGGCTGCCCCTCGCCCTGGAACTGGCCGCCGCCCGGATGCGCGCCCTCGGCGCCGCCGAGCTGGCCGCCCGGCTCGACTCCGGCCTGTTCGCCGTACTCACCACGGGCCGGCGCGGCGGCCCCGCGCGGCAGCGGACCCTGCGCGCCACGCTGGAGTGGAGCTGGGCGCTGCTCTCCCCTCCCGAGCGGGCCGTCCTGCGCCTGCTGGGCGGGGGCGACGACGGCCACGCGCTCGCGGACGTCGAGAAGACCGCCGCCGAGGAGGGGCTGCTGGACTCGGCCCTGGACGCGTTGTCCCGGCTGGTGGACCGCTCGCTGCTGCTGCTCGAGGACGGCACCGACGGACCCCGCTACCGGCTGCCGGAGACGGTCCGCGCCTATCTGCGGGAAATCGGTTAGGGCCGTCACCCGTGCGGAGCTGTCACGAACCGGTCGCGACCACGAGGCCGAGGCCGATCAGCACGACGCCCGTGGTCCGTCCGAGCGCGCGGCGAGTGCCCGGCCTTTCGAGGACCTGCCGGTCCTTGGCCAGCAGGAGCACGTAGCCGCCCAGCCACACGACGGTGAGGGCGGCGTGGAGGAGGAGCGTCATGGCCCAGGCCGCCGGCAGGCGGGGCGGGGCCAGCGTGGGCAGCGTCTCGTCGTAGGAGCCCTGAACCTCGGTGACCTGCGCCCCTTCGGCGGCGATGGCCGCCACGGCCCGCGGGTGCACGCTCCGCGGCACGAAGACGTGGGCGCGCAGGCCGAGCAGGCGCGCCATGCGGGCCACGGCGCGGCCGTGGTTGCCGTCGGTGGCGGTCACCTGGGCGACCGGGCCCGCTTCGCCGCTCCCGGCCCGCTCCGTCAGAGTGCCGTTCGAACCCGACGTACGGTTCGAGACCACCGACCTGCTGCTCCACGTGCGTCTCGTCGAGCAGGGACACGCCGCCGCTCTCCTCCCCGACCTGGTCTGGAGCGGGCGGACCCCGACCGTCGCCCTGCGGCGGCTCCCTCGCGGACGGCACACGCGCCGCGTCTTCACCGTCGTACGCCCTGGCCGCAGCCGGCACCCCGCCGTCCAGGCGTGCCGGAGGGCCCTCCTCGACGCGACCGCCGAAAGCGGCTTCCCGAGATGACCGAAGGCCGATTCGGATCTCCGAATCGGCCTTCGGCCTTCGACTCTCACAAGTCGGGACGACAGGATTTGAACCTGCGACCCCTTGACCCCCAGTCAAGTGCGCTACCAAGCTGCGCCACGTCCCGATGCCGTCTGACCTGGGGTTTCCCCTGGCCGAACGCGCAGAGAAACAATACCGCACTCGGGTCGGTGCTCGCGCACCCCTTTATCGGTGGGCGGGTGCCTCAGCGGCGGAGGGCCGGCTTGCCCGGGAGCGTGGGCGTGCGGGACGCGGAGGGGGTGTCGACGCGGACGAGGCCGCGGATCGCCCGCACCGACAGCAGGGACATCACGACGACGAAGCTCATCGCCCCGGCGACCAGCAGCACCTGCCGCGCGCCGAGCACGGAGGCCGCCGGTCCCGCGAGGGCCTGGCCGACGGGCATCATCGCCAGGGAGCCGGCCACGTCGTAGGCGTGGATGCGGTTGAGGACGTCGGGCTGGACCTGTGTCTGCACGGTCGTCGCCCACATCACGCCCCAGAACGACAGCCCGGCCCCGGCGACGGCGGCCCCTGCCGCCATGGCGGGGACGCCGAGTCCGAGGCCGACGGCGAGCGGGTACCCGGCGAAGCCGGTCAGGGCGATCGCGCCGGCGCGCAGCATCCGGCGGGGCCGCAGCCGCAGGGCGAGGAGCCCGCCGACGACGGTGCCGGCGCCGAGGGCGGAGTTGACCAGGCCGTAGGCGCGCGGCCCGTGGTCGCGCACCACCTCGGTGGCCACCAGGGGCCCGGTCGGCCCCCAGACGGCGATCATGTAGAGGCACCAGACGGCGATGACGCCCCACAGCCAGGTCCTGGAGCGGAACTCGTGCCAGCCCTCGACCAGGTCGGCCCGGAAGGTGTCCGCCGCGTGACCGGTGGGACGGCTGTCGGGGGCGAGCGGGGGCAGGCGCAGCAGCAGGAGACACAGGGCGCTGATCGCGTAGGTGGCGGCGTGGGCGGCGAACACCCCGCCGGGCGAGGCGAAGCCGACGAGCAGGCCGGCGACGGCGGGTCCGGCGAGCTGGGCGACCGACTCGGCGACCCGGATGGCCCCGTTGGCGCCCTGGACGTCCGCGGCGAGGCGGGGCACCATGCTGGCCACGCCGGGCTGGAAGAGGGCCCCCGCGGCGCCGTTGGCCAGGCCGATCGCGCAGATCTCCCAGAGGACCACGTGGTCGGCGAGGAACAGCCCCGCCGCGACGGCCTGGGTGCCGAGCCGGACCAGGTCGGCCCAGATCATCAGCGTGCGGGTGGCGAACCGGTCGGCGATCACCCCGGCGAAGACGACGAGCCCGGCGAAGGTGGCGGCGGTCGCGGCCATCGCCAGGCCGACCGCGCCGGCTCCGTACCCGTGCTGGAGCAGGCCCGCGGCCAGGGCGACCGGCAGCATGGTGTCGCCGAGCCGGGCGACGGCGCGGGCGACGAAGAACAGGCCGAAGTCGCGTGACCACAAGCCGTGCGAGCCGGGGCCGGGGACGGCTTCGGCACCGGCGCCGGTCTCCGTGCCTCCCCCGCCCGCCCCGCTTCCCCGGCCCTCCCCCTGCGACGGTGTCCCGGACGTCACTGGCCCACTCCCTCCCCGGCCCCCACTCGGGCCCGGGGATCATGCCACGGCGGCCGGGCGCGCCCAAGGGATTTTCACTCCGCGGCCGGCAGCCCCAACTCCGGGTAGGAGTCGAGGAGTCGGGGCGGGGCCGCCTGCCGCCAGGAGTCGGCGAGGATGTCCCGCAGTTCCGTCTCGTCCTCCAGCGCGGCGAGCCGTACCCGCACCCAGGCGAACTGGGCCTCGTGGTCGGCGATCCAGAACTTCTCCGGTTCGGCCAGGGCCAGTTCGTCACGCTCGTCCTTGGGACAGCGCACCGCCATGGAGGTCTCGTCCTCGGGCAGCGTGGCGAACATCTTCCCCGCCACCCGGAACGTGGGCATGCTCCAGGCGATCTTCTCCGTGGTGTCCGGCAGCGACAGGGCGATACGGCGTACGTCTTCGGCATCCGACATGCCCCGCACGGTAGCCCCTGCCACTGACATTCACCTGGTGGGAGCCGTACCGGCGGCGCCGGGGAGCCGCTTGTAGTAGATCGTCGTCGGCCGCAGTTCCCCGCCGGGTGCCGCCGCGTAGTCGGGGATCGCGCCGAGCCGCGTCCAGCCCGCCGAGCCGTACAGACGCTCGGCGAGGCTGCCGGTCTCGGTGTCGAGGTGGAGCAGGGTGATCCCGGACTCGGCGGCGGACTGCTCGGCGGTGGCCAGGAGGCGGCGCCCGATGCCCCGGCCGCGGCCGTCGCGGCGCACCATCAGCTTGACCACCTCGCCGCGGTGGCGGCTGTTGGCCTTGCCGGCGAAGGCGAGGCCGACGGTGCCGACCAGCCGGTCCCCGTCGTCCGCGGCCCAGACGGCGAGCTGCCCGGCGGCGACCTCCGCGGCCCGCTCCCGCCACCAGGCCGCGGCCTCGGCGGGGTCGAGCGGGCCGAGGAAGCCGACGGAGGCGCCGCCCGCCACGGTGTCGACCAGCAGCTCCGCGAACTCGTCGGCGCGCTCGCGCAGTCGGCTGGCGTCCAGCCGGACGATGGTCACGGCAGCACCACCGCCAGCACATAGCGCGCCTCGCGGGGGCCTGCGCACCGGAACCGCGTCGGGCCCCACACCCGCAGGCGCAGGCAGTCCCCGGCGTCGAGACGGTGCCCGACGTCCTGCGCGGTCACCTCCAGGGCGCCCTCCAGCACCCAGATGTGCTGTTCGAGGCCGGGCACGGGCGGCCGGTCGTAGGCCAGGTCGGCGCCCGGGGCGAGCCGTCCCTCGACGAGTTCGCCGCGCAGCCCGGGGTGCGGCGGCGACACGGAGCGCCGCACGAAGCCGGAGGCACGGTCCTCCCACACCGGCTGCTCGGCGGCGCGCAGCAGCGGCGCGGGCTCCGCCTCGACCTCGCTGAGCAGCCGGGACATGGTGCGTCCGTAGACGTTGCACAGACGGTTCAGGACGGCGGCGGTGGGGCTGATCTCCGCCCGTTCGGCGCGGGACAGGGTGGACCGGCTGACCCCGCTGAGCTCCGCCAGCTCGCCGAGCGACCAGCCGTGTTCGGCCCGCAGCTCGGCGAGGCGGGCGCCGAGCCGGGCGTCGACAGGGTCCGGCCCGGCTTCGGTGAGGTTCTGTTTCATATCAGGGATGTTATCCCGAATATGAAACAGAGTAGGAGGCAGAGAGGAGACGGACAGGAGGCAGCCGACGATCACCGCCTCCCGCCGAACGCCGCCAGCGTCCGCTCCAGCGCCGGCAGCGCCCGCACCACCCGCTTCGAGCGGATCAGCAGGTCCCACGCGGGCTCGAACTTCTTCCAGCCGCCCGCGTACGCCAGGTGCCGCAGCCGCTCGTGCGGGCCGGGCTGCGCCGCCGAGCCGCGCCAGATGCTGGACCAGCGGTAGAAGTCGCGGTAGGCCCGCCAGTAGCCGTCCTCCAGTTGACGCGGCGTCATCCCCTTGGGGCGGTAGACGACGTGGCGGGTGTCGTAGAGGTCCCAGTCGCGGTGCACGATCCGCCCCTCGGACTCCAGTTGCTTCCACAGCCCGGTCGACGGATACGGCGTCATGATGTGGAAGGTCGCCGTCTCGATGCCCTGGTCGACCGCCCACGCCACGGTCCGGTCGAACACGTCCGGCCCGTCCTGGTCGAGGCCGAAGACGAAGCTGGCGTTGACCATGACCCCGGCGTCGTGCAGCCGCCGTACCGCCGCCGCGTAGTCGGTGCCGATGTTCTGGTTCTTGCGGCGCTCGGCGAGGTTGGCGTCGTTGACGGTCTCGAAGCCGACGAACAGACTGCGCAGCCCGGCCTCCACGGCGCGCTCCAGCAGGTCCGGCCTCAGCACGGAGCTGACCGTGCCCGCCGCCTGCCACAGGCGGCCCATCCCCTTCATGCCGTCGAACAGGGCCTCGGCGAACCGCCGGTTGCCCAGCAGGTGGTCGTCGAGGAAGTACAGGTGGCGGCCGGGCAGCCGGTCGATCTCGGCGAGGGCGTCGTCGACGGCCTGGGTGTAGAAGGACTTCCCGCCCTCGAAGAAGGCGTCCTTGTAGCAGAAGTCGCAGTGGTGCGGGCAGCCGCGGGACACCACGATCGAGTTGGGCACGAGGTAGAGGTGGCGCTTGATCAGGTCGCGGCGGACCGGCGGCAGTCCGGCGAGGGTGCGCAGCGTCGAGTCGTAGCGGCGGGCGGGCGCACCGTCGCGGAAGTCCTTCAGGAACAGCGGCCAGGTGTCCTCGCCGGGGCCGGTGAAGATCGTGTCGGCGTGCGCCGCGGCCTCCTCGGGCAGCGAGGTCACGTGCAGTCCGCCCATGGCCACGTGCACACCGCGGGCACGGAAGTGGTCGGCTATCTCGTAGGAGCGTCTGGCGGAGGTGATGTACGGCTGGACGACCAGCAGGTCGGGGGTCGGCAGGGACTCCAGGTCGAGGCGCTCGACGTGTTCGTCGTGGAGCGTGACCTCGTCGTCGGGGTCGAGGTAGCCGGCGAGGGTGGCCAGGCCCAGAGGCGGGAACAGCGAGTACTTGATGGGCCGGAACAACGGGCTCGTCGCCTCGGTCAGGGCCGGGAGGATCATCGTCACACGCATGACAGCCCAGACTGCGTTCGGCCGGTGGCCGGTTCCCTACCCTTCGGCGGCCGCCCGCAGCGCGTCCAGCACGGGCCGGATCAGCGGGTGCTCCTCGGCGCCCCGGCGGACGGCCGCGAAGACCCGGCGGGTGGGCGCCACCCCGTCGACCGGCCGGACCACCACCCCCGCCAGGTCCATGCCGCGCAGCGCCGAGCGCGGTACGAGGGCCACGCCCGCGTCGGCCGAAGCCAGTGCCACGACGGCGCGGAAGTCGTCGGAGGAGTGCTCAAGACGCGGCTGGAACCCCGCGCTCTCGCAGGCCAGCACGACCACGTCGTGGCAGGGGTTGCCGGGGTAGGGGCCGATCCACGGGTCCTTGGCCAGCTCCGCCAGCGGCACCTCCGGGGCGTCGGCGAGCCGGTGGGTGACCGGGACGACCGCGTCGAACGGCTCCGCGTACAGCGGCACGTGCGTCAGCCGGGGATCGTCGGCGGGCGGTGCCCCCCGGTACTCGACGGCCACCGCCACGTCGACCTGCCGGTCCAGCACCATCGGCAGGCTGGCGTCGCCCTCGGCGTCCTGGACCCGGATGCCGATGCCGGGCGAGGTGCGGGCGAGGCGGGCCACGGCGGGCGCGACGACCTCGGCGATGCCGGTCGCGAAGGCGGCGACGGTGACCGTGCCCGCCGCGCCCGAGCTGTACGCGGCCAGCTCGGCCTCGGCCCGCTCCAGCTGGGCGAGGACGAGGTTGGTGTGGCCGAGCAGGATCTCGCCGGCGGGGGTGAGCCGCACGCCCTTGGCGCCGCGCTCCACCAGCCGGTGGCCGGTCTCCTGCTCCAGGGCCGTCAGCTGCTGGGAGACCGCGGACGGCGTGAGGTACAGCGCGGCGGCAGCCGCCGTCACCGTGCGGTGGTCCGCCACCGCACGGAGGATGTGCAGCCGCCGCGCTTCGATCACGGGGTCGATTCTCTCAGGTCGGGAGACCGGCACGGATCAGGCGGCCAGCTCCGCGCGGGCGGCCACGAACGCGTCCACGGCCCGGTTGACGTCGTCCGTGGAGTGCGCGGCGGACAGCTGGACCCGGATCCGGGCCTGCCCCTGCGGCACCACCGGGTAGGAGAAGCCGATCACGTACACGCCGCGCTCCAGCAGCAGCTCGGCCATCCGGCCCGCCTCGGCGGCGTCGCCGATCATCACGGGTGCGATGGCGTGGTCGCCGGGGAGGATGTCGAAGCCCTCCTCGGTCATCCGGCGGCGGAACAGCGCGGTGTTCTCGGCGAGCCGGACGCGCAGGTCGTCCGCGGCCTCCAGCAGGTCGAGGACCTTCAGCGAGGCGGCGGCGATCACCGGGGCGAGGGTGTTGGAGAACAGGTACGGCCGGGAGCGCTGGCGCAGCAGGGCGACGATCTCGGCGCGGGCGGCGACATAGCCGCCGGAGGCGCCGCCGAGCGCCTTGCCGAGGGTGCCGGTGATGATGTCGACGCGGTCCATCACGCCGTGCAGCTCGGGGGTGCCGCGCCCGCCGGGGCCGACGAAGCCGACGGCGTGCGAGTCGTCGACCATGACCATGGCGTCGTACCGGTCGGCGAGGTCGCAGATCTCGCGCAGCGGCGCCACATAGCCGTCCATGGAGAAGACGCCGTCGGTGACGATCAGGCGGCGGCGCGCGTCGGAGGCCTCCTTCAGCTGGCGCTCCAGGTCCTCCAGGTCCCGGTTGGCGTAGCGGAAGCGGCGGGCCTTGGACAGGCGGATGCCGTCGATGATCGACGCGTGGTTGAGCGCGTCGGAGATCACCGCGTCCTCGGGGCCGAGCAGCGTCTCGAAGACACCGCCGTTGGCGTCGAAGCAGGAGGAGTACAGGATCGTGTCCTCCTGGCCGAGGAAGGCGGACAGCCGCGCCTCCAGCTCCTTGTGCACCTCCTGGGTGCCGCAGATGAAGCGCACGGAGGCCATGCCGTAGCCCCAGCGGTCCAGCGCCTCGTGGGCCGCGGCGACGACCTCGGGGTGGTCGGCGAGGCCGAGGTAGTTGTTGGCGCAGAAGTTGAGGACCTCGCCGGGACGGCCGCCCGCGGTGACGTTCACGGTCGCGGACTGCGGGGTGCCGATCACCCGCTCCGGCTTGTGCAGGCCGGCGGCGCGGATCTCGTCGAGGGTGGCGCGCAGGTCGTCGCGCACGGAGTCGAACATCGAAGAAGCTCCTAAAGCTGTACGGGGGCTACGCGGTCCAGTCGAGGATGACCTTGCCGCCGCGGCCGCTCGCCGCGTCGGCGAACGCCGCCTCGAAGTCGCGGTAGTCGTACCGGCCGGTGATCACGGGGGCGAGGTCGAGGCCGCCTTCGAGCAGCACCGACATGGCGTACCAGGTCTCGAACATCTCCCGGCCGTAGATGCCCTTGACGGTGATCATCGAGGTGACGATCCGGGCCCAGTCGACCGGGAACTCCTCGGACGGCAGGCCGAGCATGGCGATCCGGCCGCCGTGCGTCATGTTGGCGATCATGTCGCGCATCGCCTCGGGGCGGCCGGACATCTCCAGTCCGATGTCGAAGCCCTCGCGCAGGCCCAGCTCCCGCTGCCCGTCGGCGATCGTGGCGCCGGAGACGTTCAGCGCGAGGCTCACCCCTATCTTGCGGGCCAGCTCCAGGCGCTCCTCGCTGACATCGGTGATCACCACGTTGCGGGCGCCGGCGTGCCGGGCCACCGCGGCGGCCATCAGACCGATCGGGCCGGCGCCGGTGATCAGCACGTCCTCGCCGACCAGCGGGAACGACAGCGCGGTGTGCACCGCGTTGCCGAACGGGTCGAAGATCGCCGCGACGTCGAGGTCCACCGGCACGCGGTGCACCCACACGTTGGACGCGGGCAGGGACACGTACTCGGCGAACGCGCCGTCCCGGCCGACGCCGAGGCCGACCGTGGCCCGGCACAGGTGGCGGCGTCCGGCCAGGCAGTTGCGGCACTTGCCGCACACCAGGTGGCCCTCGCCGCTGACCCGGTCGCCGACCGCGATGTCGGTGACGTCCCGGCCGGTCCCGACGACCTCGCCGACGAACTCGTGCCCGACGACGAGCGGGGTGCGGATCGCCTGCTGCGCCCAGCCGTCCCAGGACCGGATGTGCAGATCGGTGCCGCAGATACCGGTGCGCAGCACCTTGATCAGTACGTCGCCGGGTCCGACGGCGGGCTCCGGGACGTCCGCGAGCCAGAGCCCGGGCTCCGCCTTCTCCTTGACCAGCGCCTTCAACGCAACGGCTCCTGAGGGTGAGATCCCGCCCGCGGGCATGCCGAAGAAGCCCGTGGACGGGGAAAGGTGTGGAATCGCCTAGCAATCTTCCGTACGAGGATGCCCCCGGTCCATCGAGGTTTTCTTAAGCGGCGCCACAGCTTTCCTTCACACCCCCCGGAGGGGTCAACGCGCGGGGCCGCCCTCCAGGCGGGCGGCGAGGTCCGCGGCCGTCGACTTGATGGTCTCCAGGCCGAGGCGGCCCCAGGGCCGGGGCGCTACGTCGGCGACGGACACCGTGCCCAGCACCATGCCGGTGGTGTCGATGAGCGGGGCGCCGAGATAGGAGCGGATGCCGAACTCGTCGACGACCGGGTTGCCCGCGAACCGCGGATAGTCGCGGACGTCCTCCAGGACGAGCGCCTTGCGCCGGGCCACCACATGGGGGCAGAAGCCGTGGTCGCGCGGCAGATGGCGGCCGACCACGGGCCGGGCACCGCCGTCGGGCCCGGCGGGCCCGGCCGCCGGGGCGCGCAGGCCGGCGAAGAACTGCCCGTGCTCGTGCAGGAAGTTGACCATGGCGTACGGCGCCCCGGTGTGCGCGGCGAGCTGTGCCGCGAAGGCGTCGAGGGCGGGCTCCGGGCGCTCCCCGAGACCGAGGCCGCGCAGCCGCAGGGTGCGGGCGGGGGCCTCCTTGTCCTCGGGGGTGAGCAGCAGACGACCGGCCGGGCGCGGCGGGTCGTAGCTCATGGGCGGGCTCCGTCGCTGTGGGCGGATGTCATGTGCGGCTCCGTGCGATGGGGCGAAGGGACGATGGGCGGTCGGGGAGGTTGGGGTGGTCGGGTGGGACGGTCAGGGGCATTGGGGCGGTCGGGCGGTCGGGGGCGGTGGCGTCGTCGGGGTCGGTGGTCACCGGTGCGCGCCGTGGCTCGGCGCGGGGACGGCGGGGGCGTGGGCGATGAGGTGCCGGACCAGGGTGAGCAGGGTCTGGACCCCGGAGGCGGAGATGCGGGCGTCGCAGCGGACCACGGGGATCCGCGGGTCGAGGTCGATGGCGGCCCGCACCTCCTCGGGGTCGTAGCGGTGCGCCCCGTCGAACTCGTTGACGGCGATGATGAAGCCGAGGCCGCGCTCCTCGAAGAAGTCGACGGCCGCGAAGCACTCCTCCAGCCGGCGGGTGTCGGCGAGGATGACCGCGCCGAGCGCGCCCTCGGACAACTCGTCCCACATGAACCAGAACCGTTCCTGTCCGGGCGTGCCGAACAGGTACAGCACATGGTCGGAGTCGAGGGTGATCCGACCGAAGTCCATGGCGACGGTCGTCTCCATCTTGTTCTCGATGCCGTCGAGGTTGTCGGTTCCGACGCTGACGGTGGTGAGGAGCTCCTCGGTGCTCAGCGGGGCGATCTCGCTGACCGCGCCGACGAAAGTGGTCTTGCCGACCCCGAACCCGCCCGCGACCAGGATCTTCAGAGCGGTGGGAAAGGGGTCGGCGCCGTCGTCGTGACCGGCGCTGTAGTCGTACTCAGAGCTGTCGTCGTAGTCCATCGAGCACTGCCTCCAGAAGGGCCCGGTCCGTGGGGTTGTGGTGGAAGGCGGGGGGCTTGGTGGTCAGCGCCCCGCAGTCGACGAGGTCCGCCAGCAGCACCTTGGCGACCACCGCCGGCAGCTTCAGATGGGCGGCGATCTCGGCGACCGATACGGGTGCGCGGCACAGGTCGAGGGCCTGCGCGTGTTCGGGGCCGAGGTAGCCGAGGGCGGTGGCGCCGGTGGCCATCACCTGCGACATCAGGTCGAGCGCGACGGTGGGGCGGGTGCGGCCGTTGCTGACCGTGAACGGGCGCACCAGCCGCCCGGCCGCGTCATCGAGCCAGGGCCCGTCGCCGGCCGTCGCCGCGCTCAAGGCCTCATCGCCGTGGGTTCGACGGCGTGCTGCCGGGGCGCGGTCACCAGGTACGGGCGGACGCTCTTGACCAGCATCGCCATCTCGTAGCCCAGCACGGCGGCGTCGGCCTCCCGGCCGGCGAGCACGGCGAGACAGGTGCCGGAGCCGGCGGTGGTGACGAACAGCAGGGTCGAGTCCAGCTCGACGACCACCTGCCGGACGTCGCCGCCGTCACCGAAGCGGACTCCGGCGCTGCGGCCGAGGGAGTAGAGGCCGGAGGCCAGCGCCGCCATGTGGTCGGCGCTGTCGGGATCGAGGCCGTGCACCGACTTCACCAGTCCGTCGCAGGACAGCAGGACGGCGCTGGTGGTGTGGGGGACGCGCTGCACGAGGCCGCTCATCAGCCAGTCGAGATCGGATACGAGGCCGGTGGAGGCATCGCTCGCCATGGTGGATCGACTCCTTGGGGTACGAAGGTCTGCGGGAGCGCAGGGGGGTGGGGTGGGGGTGGTCATCCGGCGGACGCGCTCCCGTCGTGCCGGGTGGTGGAACGGAGGTCGGAGGCCATCGCCTCGGGGGTCACGGACGCGCGCACGGGTCGTACGTCCAGCGGGGGTACGGCCGTGGTGGGCGGCTCCGCGGGGACCGGGCCGGGGTGGGGGCCGGCCGCCGGCTCCAGGCTCTGCTGGGCTTCGGCGAGACCGATGCCCCGCTGGAAGGCCGCCATCAGGCCGGGGTCGTGGCCGACGGGCTGGCCGTCGTCCTGGCGCGGTGCGGGACCGCCGCGCAACTGGGGGACGATGTGTTCCTGCGCGCGACGCCGGGGCAGCCGGGGCTTGCCCATGGTGCCGCCCACGACACCGCCGTGCCGCGGCACGGGCGGCACTCCCTCCCGCTCGGCGACGACCGGCCGGTCCTCGGCACGGATGCCGGGAGCCGCGTCCGCGGGGTTCACCCGCTCGGTACGCGCGCCACGGGTGGGGAGGCGGGCGGGGTGAGCGCCGGGGTCGGGCTGCGCACCCTGGTCGGGGAAGGCGGCGGAGTGCGTGCCCGGGCGGACGTGGACGTCCTGCCCGGTGTCGGCGCGCTGGTGGACCGGCTGGTGCCGGGGCTGCGGTGCGGGCGAGGGTGCCGTGCCCGTCCCCGTGCCCCCGGCCGCGCCGGCAGCTCGCCCAGCGTTCTCCCCCGCTTCGCCGCCCGAACCCGCGGCCGCGCCCAGCAGCTCCTGGGGTACGACGAGCACGGCCTGCACGCCCCCGTAGATGTTGGACTGCAGGCGTACCTCGATCCCGTGCCGGCGGGCGAGTTGGGAGACGACGTACAGCCCGATGCGGCCGTCCGCCAGCAGGCGGGCCACGTTGACCTGGTCGGGGTCGTCGAGCAGCTGGTTCATCCGCGTCTGCTCGTCGACCGGCATGCCGAGGCCGCGGTCCTCGACCTCGACGGCGAGGCCGGACGTGACGAGGCTGGCGCGCAGCAGCACCTGGGTGTGCGGGGCGGAGAACACCGTGGCGTTCTCGACGAGTTCGGCGAGCAGGTGGATCACGTCGGCGACGGCGTGGCCGCGCAGGGTGCCGTCGATCGGCGGGACGAGTTTGACCCGCGAGTACTGCTCCACCTCGGCGATCGCCGAGCGCAGCACCTCGGTCATGGAGACCGGGTTGCTCCACTGCCGCCGCGAGACGGCACCGCCGAGCACGGCCAGGTTCTCGGCGTGGCGCCGGGTCCGGGTGGCGAGGTGGTCGACGTGGAACAGGCTCTTGAGCAGATCGGGGTCCTCGATCTCGTTCTCGAGGTCGTCGAGGAGGGCGATCTCGCGGTGCACCAGGGACTGCAGCCGGCGGGCCAGGTTGACGAAGACCTCGAGTTTCTGTTCGCTGCCCGTCTGGCTGGAGAGCTGCGCGGCCTGCACGACGGCGGTGACGGCGCCGTCGTGCAGGCGGGTGAGGTCGGCCGCGAGCAGGTCGAAGTCGTCGGCGTCCTCGGGCGGTGCGCCGTGCGGGGCGAGCGGGGGCGGCGCCTCGCCGCGCCGCAGTCCTTCGACGAGGGCGCGCAGGTCGGCCTCGCGCCGTGCGCTGCCGCGGCGCAGCGCGGCGACGCGTTCGTGCACCGACCGGGCGGCGCGTCGGGCGGCCACGGCGGCGATCACGATCCCGGCGAGGGCCACGCATGCCGCCCCGGCGAGGACGGCCCACAGGGTGAGACCGGTCCGTACGCCGGTGGAGCGGACGGTGAACAGCACGGCCGCGCAGCCGCCGAGGGCGACCGCGATGGGCGGCAGGACGGCGAGGCGCAGCAGTTGGGACCGTATGTGTGCCTCGGGCAGTGCGGGGGCAGTGCGGGCGACCGGTCGCCCGTGCCGTCCGCCTTCACGGCGGTCTGCGCGTGCGGCCGGTGCGCGGAGGTGTGACATCGGTGTCCTCGTACTGGTCCGTGTACTGGTCCGTCGGCCGGATGCCCTGAACTGGTTCTGCGTCGCCCGACGAACACTGACAGTAGTCGCCCACGCATCATGTGCGGTGGGCAGTTGACAAAGACCCCCGCAGAGCGTCCCACTCTGGTATGAGCCCTCGTACGACAGACCGATAAGCCCCTCGTTCGGCCGCACGCCAAACGAAACGGAATGATCAGTGCTGGTCGGAAGCGGTCTGGATCGAACAAGGCGGCGGCGACCCCTTCCCCGCCTCGCGCCGCGCCCCGACGGGCACGCTCCCGTTCGCCGGGCCTTTCACCACCGCCCGCCCCCCATCAGGGCAAGGGGGGAGCATCACCGAGCGTCACCAACCGCTGGCCAAGGCCCTGCCATCGCACCGACTCGCCTCGCACGACGGCCGTACGGCGGCCCCGCGACCGCCGCACGGCCGCCACATGGACGGCCGTGCGGCAGCCGCGCGACGGCACATCCGGCCCGGAAAGCCACGGACGCGGCCGCACTCACGGCTGCAGCGAACCAGCTATATCGGTTTAACAACAGGCGCAGATAGGGCGGTGGAAATCCGTTCGCCGCCCGTTGACGTAGCGGAAGAATCCACTTAACCGGTTCTGTCGAAGGCATTGTGTTCCTTCCGGAGCATCCATACTCTCGTGAATGCCAAAGGGCGGATATACCGAAGCGGCGCGGGACGCAGCCGTTTTCAGGCGTGTTCCTTTGGCATTCACGATTGAAAGGCTTTTCCGCCTTTCCGCATCGCCCCGCACATTCTCGAGCCGGGAGCAATCATGAGAACGAAACTGGCCGCGGCCACGGGCACGATCCTCGCCGTGGGCGCCTCACTCCTCGCCGCCGCGCCTGCTGCGCAGGCGGCTGCCCCCTCCGGATTCCACGTCAGTGAGGGCCGCCTGCTGGACGCCAACGGGGAGGACTTCGTGATGCGCGGCGTCAACCACGCGCACACCTGGCACCCCGATCGCACCGACCAGGCGCTCAAGGACATCAAGGCCAAGGGCGCCAACTCGGTCCGGGTGGTGCTCAGCACGGGCGACCAGTGGACCCGCAACGACACCGCGGACGTCGCCCACGTGGTCGCCGAGTGCAAGGAGAACCGTCTGATCTGCGTCCTGGAGGCGCACGACACCACCGGTTACGGCGAGGCCGGCGCCGCCGCGCCGCTGTCCGAGGCGGTGGACTACTGGCTGGACGTCAAGAGCGCCCTCGTGGGCGAGGAGAAGTACGTCATCGTCAACATCGGCAACGAGCCGCACGGCAACAGCGGTTACAGCGCCTGGACCGGCGACACCAGGACCGCCATCGGCCGGCTGCGGGCGGGAGGCCTCGACCACACCCTCGTGGTCGACGCCCCCAACTGGGGCCAGGACTGGTCGTTCACGATGCGCGACAACGCCGCCGACGTGTTCGCCGCCGACCCGGACCGCAACACGGTCTTCGACATCCACATGTACGGCGTCTACGACACGGCTGCCGAGGTCCGCGACTACCTCAACCGGTTCGTGAGCGCGAAACTCCCCGTCGTGGTCGGCGAGTTCGGCGACATGCACTCCGACGGCGACCCGGACGAGGACGCCATCATGGCCACCGCGCAGTCGCTGGGCATCGGCTACCTGGGCTGGTCCTGGAGCGGCAACGGCGGCGGCGTCGAGTACCTCGACCTCGTCCAGGGCTTCGACGCCTCACGCCCCACCGCCTGGGGAAAGCGCCTGTTCGACGGCGCCGACGGCATCAAGGCCACCGCCGAGGAGGCCAGTGTCTTCTCCGGCGGCACCGGCGGTGACACCACCGCCCCGACCGCCCCGGGCACGCCGACCGCCTCGGACGCCACGAGCACCAGCCTGCGGCTGAGCTGGCCGGCCGCCACCGACGACACCGGGGTCACCGGCTACGACGTGGTCCGGGTGGACGGCGGCCAGGAGACCACGGTCGCCGCCTCCGCCACCACCACGGTCACGGTGACCGGCCTGACCGCGAACACCCGCTACACGTTCACCGTCTACGCCCGTGACGCGGCGGGCAACCGCTCGCCGAGGTCGGCCACGGTGACCGCCGGCACCGCCCCCGGCTCCGGCACGGCGGCCTGCGCGGTGGAGTACCGGCTGAGCGACTGGGGCAGCTCGTTCAACGCCGAGGTCACGATCCGCAACCACTCCGACCGGGCCGTGGACGGCTGGGAGCTGAGCTTCGCCTTCCCCGGCGGCCAGAGGATCAACTCGGTCTGGAACGCCAGGGCGACCCAGGACGGCCGTACCGTGCGGGCGACCCACGAGTCGTGGACCCGGACGATCCCGGCGGGCGGGTCGGTGAGTTTCGGTCTCAGCGGCTCCTCGACCGGCGGCAACGGCGTCCCCGCCGCGTTCACCCTCAACGGCTCGGCCTGCGCCGCCTCCTGACCGGGAGGCGACGACGGAGAAGGGGCGCGGCCGCATGCCGCGCCCCTTCTCCGTCGAGGCGTTCACACGGACGGCGGTGCCGTCGACGCGCGCGGCACCAGTTCGGGCGTCGCCACCGGCCGGGACGGGACGTCCTCGCCGGCGATCACGTCGAACAGCATCCGCGCCACCTGGGCGCCGAACCCGTGCACGTCGTGGCTCATCGCCGACAGCGTGGGATGGGTCAGCCGACACAGCTGTGAGTCGTCCCAGGCGAGCAGGGACAGCTCGTCCGGTACGGCGACGCCCATCTCGGCGGCGACGCCCAGCCCGGCGACGGCCATGATGTCGTTGTCGTAGACGATCGCGGTCGGCCGGTCGGGCGACAGCAGCAGGGACCGCGTCGCCCGGGCGCCCTCCTCCCCCGAGAATCCGGTCTCCAGGTGCCGGCCGCCGGCGAGCCCGAGTTCCGCCATCGTCTCCTCGAACGCGGCGGTGCGGATCGCGCTGTGGCCGAGGCCCGCCGGGCCGCCCACCCGGGCGATGCGCCGGTGACCGAGGGCGGCCAGGTAGCGCACCGCCTCGGCGACGGCCGTGGCGTCGTCGGTCCACACCGACGGGAAGCCCCCCGTGAGGGAGGGGTGGCCGACCGCCACGGCGGGCAGGCCGGTCTCGGCGAGCGCGGCGACGCGCGGATCGTCCTGGTGGAAGTCGACCAGGACGGACCCGCCGACCTGGCGTTCCCGCCACCACCGCTCCTGGAGGTGGATCTCCTCCTCCAGACTGCCCACCAGCCGCAGCAACAGCGAGCAGGACCGCTCGGCGAGCACGCTCTCGATACCGGAGACGAACTCCATGTAGAACGGCTCCAGACCGAGCAGCCGCGCGGGCCGGCAGATGGCCAGCCCGACGGTGTCCACCGACTGCCGGGACAGGCTGCGCGCCGAGGAGTTCGGCGCCCAGCCCAGTTCCCGGGCCACGGCGAAGATCCGCTCGCGCGTGGCCTCGGAGACGCCCGGTTTGTGGTTGAACGCCAGCGACACCGCGCCCTTGGAGACTCCCGCGGCGGCCGCCACGTCCCTGATGGTGACGCGCTCGGCGGGAGCGCTCACCTCGGTGCCGCGCAGAACAGCGCGCCCCTGACCACGTCGGCGGTGAGGTGACCGGCGCCGCGCACCCGGAACCGGGCCCGCTCACCGGGGAGCAGGGTACGCAGGCCGGTGTCGCAGACGGCGTCCGCGCCGAGCCGGTCGGCCTGCAGCAGGAGGTCTCGTACGAGGGTCTGTGCTGTCACCACGACGTCGACACTACCGCCGTCGCCGAGGGCCTGGACGTCGATGTCGTAGCGCGGTGCCGGGTAGGCGAACTCCTTGTCGGGGACGGGGAAGTGCACGGCCCGCAGTCCGTCGGCGTCGGCGACGAGGAACTCCTTGCCCGATCGCTCGTCGGGCACCAGGTCTCGCGGCACATCCAGCCGGAGGACCTCGCGGGGGCCGACGGTCACCTCGAGCGGCGCCTCCGCCGTGACGCCGCCGTCGGCCCGCAGGCGGCGCAGCGACACCGCAGTGCGCCAGGTCTCGCCGCTCTGGTTGATCACGGCGAGGGTCGGGCCGTCCGCTCCGGGCTGGAGGGTGAGGAGGCGGTCGGCGTAGACGCGGCGCAGCTCGTGGTAGAGCGGCTTGGTGCGGCCGTCGCCGTCGACCGCGGCCCACGAGCTGACCGGCCAGCAGTCGTTGAGCTGCCATACGACGGTTCCGGCGCAGACCGGCCAGTGCGAGCGCCAGTGCTCGATGCCGGCGGCCACGGCGCGGGCCTGGACGACCTGGGCGAGGTAGTGCCAGCGGTCGAAGTCGTCGGCGGGCAGGTCGAAGTGGCGGGCGATGCCGCGGTTCAGCTTGCCGTTGCCGTCCTCGGCCTTCTGGTGGTGGAGCATCCCCGGGGAGTCGGGGGCGAGTTCCTCGTCGGGGAGCGCGCGGCGCAGGGTCGCGAGCGCGGGCGGCGCCTGCCAGCCGAACTCCGCGACGAACCGGGGCACGGAGTCGCGGTACTCGGCGTAGTCGCGCCGGTTCCACACCTCCCAGGAGTGGTGGGTGCCGTGCGCCGGGTCGTTGGGGTGGTGCTCCCAGGAACCGGACCAGGGGCTGCCGGCGGTGTAGGGGCGGGTGGGGTCGAGTTCGGCGAGGACGCGGGGCATCAGGTCCAGGTAGTAGCCGCCGCCCCAGGAGTCGCCCTTCAGGTCCGGCTCCCAGTCCCAGTCGCGGAAGCCCCACAGGTTCTCGTTGTTGCCGTTCCACAGCGCCAGCGAGGGGTGCGGCATCAGCCGGACAACGTTGTCCCGTGCCTCGGCCTCCACCTCGGAGCGCAGCGGCTGCTCCTCGGGGTAGGCGGCGCAGGCGAAGAGGAAGTCCTGCCAGACCATGAGGCCGAGCTCGTCGCAGACGTCGTAGAAGGCGTCGTCCTCGTAGATGCCGCCGCCCCAGATCCGCACCAGGTCGACGCCCGCCTCGGCGGCCTGGACGAGGCGCGCGCGGTAGCGGTCGGGGGTGACGCGGGACGGGAAGACGTCGTCGGGGATCCAGTTGACGCCGCGGGCGAAGATGCGTACGCCGTTGACGACGAAGGTGAAGCCGGTGCCGTGCGCGTCGGGGGAACGGTCGAGCTCCACCGTGCGGAACCCGATGCGCCGGTGCCAGGTGTCGAGCGGTTCCTCGTCGCCGTCCTCGACGAGGGTCACCTCCAGGTCGTAGAGCGGCTGCTCGCCGTATCCGCGCGGCCACCACAGGGCCACGTCGGGCACGTCCAGCGTCAGCACGGCCCGCGTGCCGTCCACCACGGCCCGGCCGACCGCGCCGCCCGCCGTGGCGCGGACGGCGAGCGGACGGTCGGCGCCTCGCTCGGTGCGCTCGACGTCGATGTGGATCTCCACCCGGCCGGTGCCGTCGGTGGCGGTGACGCGCGGGCGCACCTCGGCCAGCCGGGCCGTCGACCAGCGCTCCAGCCGGACCGGACGCCAGATGCCGGCGGTGACCAGGGTGGGTCCCCAGTCCCAGCCGAAGGAGCAGGCCATCTTGCGGATGTACTGGAAGGGCTCCGGGTAGACGTTGGGCCGGTCGCCGGTCAGCACCTGTACGAACTCCGCCTCGTCGTACGCCGACGCGAACTCCACGTGCAGCCCGCCGTGGCGGCCGGTCACGTCGAAGCGGTAGCGGCGGTGCATGTTGCGGGTGCGCCCCAGTTCCCGACCGTCCAGGGTGATCGTCGCGGCGGTGTCGAGGCCGTCGAAGACCAGGTCGACGCGTTCGTGGGACGCGTCGGAGGTGTCGGCGGCGGCGAGGGCGCGGCTGTAGGTCCAGGCCCGGCGGCCCACCCACTGCACCTCCCGCTCGTTGAGACCGACGTAGGGGTCGGGGATCACCCCGGCGGCGAGCAGGTCGGTGTGCACGCAGCCGGGGACCTGGGCGGGCAGCGGGCTCGTGTCGTGGTGGAGGCTCCAGCCCTCGGCGAGCGGAACGACTTCCTTCATGTGCGGCTCCTCTTGGCAGGACGGGCCTGATTCGTGTGCGTCGCGACTCAACCTAACGCGGGGTGATTAACCGGTCTAGTCCCCACTTTCAGCCCGCCAGGCCTGGAAACCCACAGGCCACGAGCCTGTACACCAAGATCCACCGGAAATGTCAGGTAACGATTGGGCATCCCGCTCTCACAAGGAGCTTTACCGGTTTACAACCGCCTGACATAGTGCCGTCAACCACCGGAGCCCGAGCCGTAACCCTGGAAGGAGTTGGGCACATGGGGAGGAAGACCCTGAGCGCCGCCCTGCTGGCGACCACGATGCTGACCGTCGTGGGGTGCAGTGGCGGAGGGACACCGAACGCGAACGAGACCGCGGTCGCGCCACTGAACCCGGACGGCGTCTCGGGCACCATCAAGGTCCTGACCAACCGCACCGACCTCGTGCAGAACGGCACGATGAAGAAGTACGCGGCGGAGTTCAACAAGACCTACCCCGAGGTGAAGGTCGAGTTCGAGGCCATCACCGACTACGAGGGGGAGGTGAAGATCCGGATGAACACCGAGAACTACGGCGACGTCCTGCTGATCCCCTCGGCGGTCGCCAAGGGCGACTACCCGAAGTTCTTCGCGCCGCTCGGCAGCACCGCGACGATGAAGGAGACGTACCGCTTCACCGACAAGACGGACGTCGACGGCCGGACCTACGGCATCGCCACCTTCGGCACCGCCAACGGTTTCGTCTACAACAAGGCGCTGTGGAAGAAGGCCGGGATCTCCGACTGGCCGGCCACGCCCCAGGAGTTCCTGGACGACCTGAGGACGGTGAAGGAGAAGACCGGCGCCACCCCTTACTACACGAACTTCAAGGACGGCTGGCCGCTCAGCAGCCCCTGGACCAACAGCATCGGCTCGGTCAGCTGCGACAGTCAGGCCTCCGACAAACTCGCCGCGACGGACAAGCCCTGGGCCGAGGGCTCGGACCTCAACGTGATCGACACCCTGCTGCACGACATCGTCCACGCGAACCTGTCCGAGAAGGACCCGTCGACCACCAACTGGGAGGCGTCCAAGACGCTGCTGGCCAAGGGAGAGGTCGGCAGCATGCTGCTCGGCTCGTGGGCCGTCACACAGATGCAGGACGCGGCGGAGAAGGCCGGCGAGGACCCCGGGGACATCGGCTTCATGCCCTTCCCGTACCAGACGGACGGCCAGTTCTGCGCCACGCTCGTGTCCGACTACCAGATGGCCGTGAACATCCACTCCGACCACAAGCAGGCCGCGCGCGCCTGGATCGACTGGTTCACCGAGAAGTCCGGCTACACGGCCAGGGAGGGCGCTGTCTCCGCCCTGAAGTCCGCGTCCTTGCCGAGCACGCTGCAGAGCTACGTTGACAACGATGTCAAGCTGGTGGAGCGTTCAGAGGCCGAGACCGCGGAGGTCAACGCGATCGACAACGCCTCCGAGATCGGCCTGAGCAAGCAGGACTACCGGCAGAAGCTGGTCGACATCGCCCGCGGCGCCCAGGACGGGTCGCTCCAGGGCTACTTCGACGAGCTCGACAAGCGCTGGGCCGAGGCCGCCCGGACGACCGGGTCCTGACCCCGGCGCCCGCCGGGTCCCGGCCCCCGCGGCCCCCCGACGCCGGGACCCGGCGGGCCGGCGCTCTCAGAGGACGACGAAAGGCTCTGGCCCGCACATGACCCGTATCACCACCTCCCCCGCGGCACCGCCCGCGCCGGCCGCCGAGCCGGACCGCGGCCCCCGGCCCGCCCGGCGCTCCGGCGCCCGGCCGCGCAGCCGGCGCGACCATCCCCTGCGCCGGATCACCCCCTGGCTGTTCCTGCTGGTCCCCCTGGCACTGCTGATCACGTTCACCTACGTGCCGGTGGGCAACATGATCTACTACAGCTTCACCGACTGGGACGGCGTCAGCCCCGACCGCGACTACGTCGGCGTCGACAACTACACCCAGCTGTTCACCCGGCCCGAGATGTTCCGGGTGTTCGCGGTGAGCTTCTACTACCTGGCGGCGTCCGTGGTGCAGATCGCCGTCGCGCTGTACTTCGCCACCGTGCTCAGCTTCGACCTGCGCTTCAGGAACCTCTTCAAGGGCATCCTGTTCTTCCCGTACCTGATCAACGGGGTCGCGATCGGCTTCGTCTTCCTGTACTTCTTCCAGGACGGCGGCACCCTCGACTCGATCCTGGCGTTCCTGGGCGTCGACGGCGACCACGCCTGGCTGGGCGACCCGGAGTCGGCCAACACCTCGCTGGCCGGTGTCTCCGTGTGGCGCTTCACCGGCCTGAACTTCGTGCTGTTCCTCGGCGCGATCCAGTCCGTCCCCGGCGAGCTGTACGAGGCGGCGCAACTGGACGGGGCGAGCCGCTGGCAGCAGTTCCGGCACATCATCGCGCCCAGCATCCGGCCGGTGCTCAGCCTGAGCGTCATCCTGGCCGTCTCCGGCTCCCTGTCCGTCTTCGAGATCCCCTACATCATGACGGGCGGCGCGACCGAGACCTCGACCTTCGTGATCCAGACGATCAAGCTCGCCTTCCAGTTCAACAAGACGGGCCTGGCCTCCGCCTGCGCCGTCGTACTGCTGCTGATCATCCTGCTGATCACCTGGATCCAGCGCCGTCTGGTGCCCGACGAGAAGGTGGACCTCGTATGACCCTCACCGCCCCCGGACGGCCGCGGCGCCGGCGCTTCGGCATCGCGACGACGCTGACCTATCTGTCCCTGGTCCTCGCCTCGCTCGTGGTGCTGATCCCGCTCGTCGTCGTCTTCCTCACCTCTCTCAAGACCTCCCGGGAGATCGCGGACGGTGGTGGCGCGCTGAGCCTGCCGGACGACTGGCTGAACTTCTCGAACTACGCGACCGCGTTCACCGGCGGTCACATGCTCGGCGCGTTCGGCAACACGGCCTTCATCCTGCTGTTCTCCATCACCGGCACGGTCGTCATCGGCTCGATGACCGCGTACGCCATCGACCGCTTCGACTTCCGGTTCAGGAAGCTCGTCATGGGCCTGTTCCTGGTCGCCACCCTGGTGCCGGGCGTGACGACGCAGGTGGCGACGTTCCAGGTGGTCAACAGCTTCGGCCTGTTCGACACGCGCTGGGCGCCGATCCTGCTCTACATGGGCACCGACATCGTGTCGATCTACATCTTCCTGCAGTTCATCCGTGCCATCCCGACCTCCCTGGACGAGGCCGCGCGGTTGGACGGCGCCAACGCCTTCACCATCTACCGCAAGATCATCTTCCCGATGCTGAAGCCGGCGATCGCCACCGTCGTCATCATCAAGGGCATCACCACGTACAACGACTTCTACATCCCGTTCCTCTACATGCCCTCGGAGGACCTCGGCACGATCTCCACCGCGCTGTTCCGCTTCAAGGGGCCCTTCGGGGCGCACTGGGAGAACATCTCGGCGGGAGCGATCCTCGTCATCCTGCCCACCCTGCTCGTCTTCCTCTTCCTCCAGCGCTACATCTACAACGGCTTCGCGCAGGGCGCGACGAAGTAACCGCGGCAGTGGGCGGGACGGCGGCTCGCCGGGCCTCGACGAGCCGCCTCCGCCGTGGCGGGACATCATGAGAGGAAGGCTCGTCGGCGAACAGGGGGCCGAGACGGCATGGCGGGTGGCAAGGCGTGCTTCGACGACATCTACGACCAGGCTGATCCGCGGGCGTACTTCACGCGGCTGGCCCCGCTGGGGTACGAGATCCCGCACCACGCCCAGCCGGTCTTCCGGCGGGTGGCCGCCGAGCGGGCCGCGCTGGACGACGGCCTGCCCGGCGTTCCGGCGGTACTGGACGTGTGCTGCTCGTACGGCATCAACGCGGCGCTGCTCAACCACGACGTGACCCTGGCGGAGCTGTACGAGCACTACCTGTCCCCTGCGGCCCGGGACCTGCCGACCTCCGGCCTCGCCGCCTGGGACAAGGAGTTCTACGCCGAGCGGCGCCGCCCCGACGCACTGCCGGTGTACGGCCTGGACATCTCGGCGCCGGCCGTGCGCTACGCGCGGGAGGTGGGCCTGCTCGACGCCGCCTTCACCGACGACCTGGAGCGCTCCGACCCCGGCCCCGAGCTGGGCCGTGCGCTCGCCGGCGTGGGGCTGGTCACCATCACCGGTGGCGGCAGCTACGTCACGGAACGGACCTTCGCCCGCCTGCTGGACGGCGCGCGGCGTCCGGTCTGGGTGAGCGCGTTCGTACTGCGGACCGTGTCCTACGACCCCGTCGTGCGCGCTCTCGCCGACCGTGGCCTGCACACCACACCCGACACGGCCCGCACCTATCCGCAGCGTCGGTTCACCGACGAGCGGGAGCAGCGCTTCGCGGTCGACGCGGTACGGGCCCTCGGCGGCGATCCGACGGGCCGGGAGGAGGCCGGGCGGTTCCACAGCGTGCGGTACGAGTCCCGTCCCGGGGCGCCGGGGCGGGCGGTGGCGTAGCCACGAGGCGCGGCGTCGGCCGCGGGCGTGCGCGGGCGTTCGCGCGGTGGCCGTCGGCTGGACGGTGGCCCGGCACCGTGGGGTGTGCCGATGCGCTCGGCGTCGGGACGGTGACGGCCTCCCCGATGTGGAGCGCCGGAACGCGCCCACGCGGAGGGTCGGTGCTCGACGCGCAGGTGGGCGCGCGTGCGCATGTGGTCGGCCGGACGAGCTCCGGGTGGACGGCCTGGCCGGCGCCGTGGCGGGCGCGGTCGCCGTCCCCTGAGCCGCTGGTCGTCGCTCGTTCGCCGGCGCCATGTCCCAGTCGGCGTTCGAGGCCTGCCCGGGGGCCGTGGCACAGGGCTGTGGGCATACGGCGCCGGTGGGACGTGGGCGCCCTGCCCGTGCCCGGAGGGGCCGGTGCGGGCAGGGCGAGGCTCCGGCGGCGCCGGGCCCACAGTCAGCCCTCGGTGGCCTGCGTCCCCGTCGGGGCGGCGGACCGGCCGCGTACACCGAGCGCCGCGATCACCGCGCCGGCGACCGTGAGGACGCCGGTCACCAGGACGGCGGTGTGCACACCGTTCATGAAGGCGGTGTGGCTGCCCTCGACGACCGCGTGGGCCACGCGGGCCGGCATGTCGTCGGCGACCGGTGCGATGCCCATCGCGGCGGCGTCCTTGGCCTCACCGAGTCCGTGGGCGAGGGGTCCGGGCACGCCCGCGTCGGTCAGGGCTCCGGGGAGCGTGGCGCCGACGCGGCCGCTGATGAGGGAGACGAGCACGGAGGTGCCCAGCGCGCCGCCGATCTGGAGCGCGGTGGCCTGCAGGCCGCCCGCGACGCCGCCGTCCCGGACCGGCGCGTTGCCGACGATGGCCGCGGAGGAGGCGGACATCACCATGCCGACGCCGAGACCGAGGGCGATGAAGGGCGGCCACATGGTGGCGTACGAGGAGTCGGCGCTCCAGGTGAGCATGGTGAAGGCCGCGGCGGCCTGGAGGACCATGCCGAGCGGCATGGTGAGCCGGGGGCCGAACCGCTCGGTCAGCTGGGCGCCGAGCGGGGAGGCGACCACGGAGGCCAGACTCAGCGGCAGGGTGCGGACGCCGGCCTCGACGGGCGTGTAGCCGCGCACGTTCTGCAGGTAGAGCATGACGAAGAAGATCACGCCGAGCAGGACGAAGAAGTTCAGCGCGGTGACGGCCGTGCCGACGGTCAGCGCCGGGTTGCGGAACAGCCGCATCGGCAGCAGAGGGTTCGCGACGCGGGTCTCGTACCGGGCGAAGACCAGCAGGATCACCACGCCCGCGGCGATGGCGCCCAGGGTGCCGGCCGAAGTCCAGCCCCACCTCTCGCCCTTGACGACGCCGAAGACCACGGCGAGCAGACCGGCCGCGAGCAGGACGACCCCGGCGAGGTCGAACTTCTCCCGGGCGGCGGCCGAGTTCTTGCTCTTCGGCAGGACGAGGGCGCTGAACGCGAGCGCGGCGACGCCGATGGGCGCGTTGACGTAGAAGACGGACTCCCAGTCGACGTGCTGGACGAGCAGACCGCCGACGATGGGGCCGAGGGCGGTGGAGACCGAGGAGACCATGCCCCAGATGCCGACCGCCATGCCGAACTTGCGTGGCGGGAACACGGCCCGCAGCAGGGCGAGGGTGTTGGGCATCAGCAGGGCGCCGAAGAAGCCCTGCACGGCCCGGAAGGCGATGACGCCCTCGATCGAGCCGGCGAGCCCGATGGCGACGGACGCGAGGGTGAAGCCCGCGACGCCGATCAGGTAGAAGGTGCGCCGCCCGAAGCGGTCGCCCAGCTTGCCGCCGAGGATGAGCGCGGCCGCGAGGGCGAGGAGGTAGGAGTTGGTCACCCACTGCAGGTCGGCGGTGCCGGCGTTCAGGTCCCGGCCGATCTCCGGGTTGGCGATGGAGACGACGGAGCCGTCGAGCCCGACCATGAACAGGCCGAAGGCGACGGCGATCAGGGTCAGCCAGGGGTTGTCGCGCCGGCCGCGCGGCGCCGCCGTGGGTGGAGCCTGCCGGGGCGCGGCGGCGTGCGGGGTGAGGGAGGGCATGGGTGTGCCGGTCCTTGTCGTATGCGTCGTGTGTCGTGGGTGCGGGGGAGGCCGAGAGCGCGGCCGGACCGGGAAATGGCACCGCCGACCGGTGCGGTCAGTCGGCGGTGCGCGGGTGCGGCGTGTCGAGCGCGCTCAGGGTGGAGCCGAGGGCGTCCAGAGCACCGTCGGTCAGGGCGGGCATGCCCTCACCATAGATACGGACACATACCTATGTCAACATACCTAACGCTGGCGTGCGGCGAGCCTGGCGGTCTCCGAGCGGAAGCCGTGGCCGACCTCCGGGGTAAGACCGTGGTAGTGACGGAAGTTGTAGATGAGCGGGCTCCAGATCGCGGGGTCGACGTGATGCGTGCCCGGCACGACGACGCGCTCCGCCGCGTGGACGCGCAGCACCTCGCACTCGACGCTGAGGAAGAGCCCGTCCCCGCCGGGGGTCAGCGCGCGGACCCGCGCCTCCAGCTGGAGGGCGCACTCGGCGACCCTCGGCGGCGCCACGAGGTCCGAGCCGACGGGGGTGAGCCCGGCGGCGGCGAACTTGTCCGGCTCGTGGCGGTACACCGCCCGCTTGCTCTCCGGCACCGGGTCGGCGCCGGTGAGCGGTGCAAGGCGCTCCACCCGGTCCCACAGCTCCGGCGAGGCGACGTTGACCACCAGCTCGGGGCGCGCGGCGAGATTGCGCGCGGTGTGGCTCTCGCTGCCCAGCCCCATTACGAGGTACTGCCCCAGCGCCCACGCGGACGAGATCGGCGCGAGGTTGGCGGTGCCGTCCTCGTTCTCGGTGGCCAGCAGGACCACGGGGGTGCCGAAGTAGAGGATGCTCGGCTGGATCACTCGATGGGTGCCGGCGTGCGTACCAGGGTGGACTCCGGCATGCGTAGCGGTCTTCGCGGTCTTCGCGGTCGTCACGGTCTTCATGCCGTAGGACGCTAGAGGCGCGACGTTTCGGCGCCCGTCGAAGTATCGCCCGCCACAATGGCGGGGTGACCAGCCCCGATGCCCATGCCGAGGAACCGGACCTCGCCTCCCTGGCGGCGCTGCTGGCCGACCGGACCCGCGCCGCCTTCTGCCTGGCCCTGCTCGACGGGCGGGCCTGGACGGCGACGGAACTGGCCCGGCTGGCCGGTGTCGCGCCCTCCACGGCCACCAGCCACCTCAACCGGCTGGTGACCGGCGGCCTGCTCACCGAGGCGCGCCGGGGCCGGCACCGCCATGTACGCCTCGCCGACAGCCGGGTCGCCGAGATGATCGAGGCACTGGCGGCCCTGTCCCCGCAGCGGCTCGTCCCGGTCCGCTCGCTCGTCGCCGCCCGCCGGCAGCGGGCCGTGGCCTTCGCCCGCGTCTGCTACGACCACCTCGGCGGCTCCCTGTCCGTGGCGATCACCGACGCCATGACCGAACGAGGGCTGCTGGACTGGGAGTTCGGCCCCGCCCTCACCGCGTCGGGCGTGGCCTGGCTGACGGAGACGGGCATCGCCGCCGGGGAGACGGCACCGCATGTGCGTACCTGTCTGGACTGGACCGAGCGGCGTCCGCACCTGGCGGGAGCGGTGGCCGCGAGCGTGTTCCGGCACGCGCTGCGGGAGTCCTGGCTGACCCCGGCCGACAACTCCCGCGTCGTCCGCCTCACGGACCGGGGCCGCGAAGCGTTCCGGCGTCACCTGGACCTCACGGACGAGGCCCTGAAAGCCGGTTGAGCGGCGAGGGCGACCGGTCGGGGGCGTGTCACCGGTCGGGGGCGTGTCCGGCACGGTGGGTTGCGCCACGCCATCGGTCGGGGCGTGTCCCGCGCGGTGGGTCGCGCCACGCCTCCGGTCTGGGACGAGTCCCGCGCGGTGGTTCGCGCCACGCCCCGGATCGGGCCGGCCCTCGGCGATCAGCGCGGCGACCGGCGGCCGAGTTCCCCCACGTCGGGGCCGCCGAGAGACGGGACGTCGGGCACCATCGCGCCCGGCGTCGCCTTCAAGGCCGGGGGCGCGGCATCTCCCCGCCCCCGGCCGACGTCAGCGCTCGCCCGCGAGGTCCAGGTCCCTCGGCTCCGGGTCGGCGACGGCCTCCACGGCCCTCGGTCGCCGCCACGGACGGGGGATCGGCCGGGACACCGGCCGCCACCACGCGTCGGCCGGCAGCTTCCCGGCGGGTTCGAAGGGCTCACCGGGACGCGGCAGGGCGACCGCCTGCCCGGCCTCCTCCGCGGCGTCCTTGGTCCACTCCCCCGGCTCCGCCCAGGGGTGCGGCGCCAGGTTGAAGGTGCCCCAGTGGATGGGCAGCAGCACCCCGCCCGGAAGACCGCCCTGGAGGTCGAGATGGGCCCGCACGCCCTCCTCGGGCGTCATGTGGATGTCGGTCCAGAACTCGCTGTAGGCCCCGATCTGGATCATCGTCGCGTCGAAGGGGCCGTGGGCGGCGCCGATGTCCCGGAAGCCGTCGAAGTAGCCGGTGTCGCCGCTGTGGAATATCCGGTGCCGCTCACCGGCGACCGACCAGGACGCCCACAGGGTGTGCTGGCCGTTGCGCAGGCCGCGCCCGCAGAAGTGGCGGGCGGGCGTGGCGGTGAGGGTGAGGCCGCCGACCCGGGTGGCCTCGTGCCAGTCCAGTTCGCGCAGCCGGTCCGGGGACACTCCCCACGCCTCCAGGTGGGCGCCCACGCCGAGGGGTACGGCGAAGAGGGTGTCCGTGCCGGCCAGCGCCTTGATCGTGGGCAGGTCCAGGTGGTCGTAGTGGTCGTGGGAGATGACGACGACGTCGACCGGGCCGAGTGCCGCCAGCGGGAGCGGCACGGGGTGGAGCCGACGCGGACCGGCGAAGGCGAAAGGGGAGCAGCGCTCGCCCCAGACGGGGTCGAAGAGCACCCGCTGTCCGTCGATCTCGGCGAGCACGCTGGAGTGGCCCATCCAGGTCAGCCGCAGCCCGGTGGCAGGCGGTGCGGCGATGTCGGCGAGGGTGGTGGCGTGCACCGGGATCCCGCCCTGGGGGGCGCGGCGGGCGCGGGCCTCCTTGTCGAAGTAGACCTTCGCGAAATCGAGGGCCGAGCCGGAGGGCCGGGTCCGGGAGGGGCCGCCGGGGTTCTGGAAGACGCCGTCCTTGAAGTGGGGCGATCTGCGGATCCGCGCCAGGCGGTCACCACTGGGGTCCGCGCCGAAGGCCTCGGGCTGCAGCGCGCTGAGCCCGGAGCTCAGGGATCGGGGACCGGCCACGGTACCTCCAGGTGGAGTCGGTGAGGCATCCATTATGGTCCGCCCCACCGACAGCCCGCCCCGGAGGGCTCCGCGGGGCGGCCGGCCGGTGCCGTCGCGCGCGTTGACACCTCGCCGAGACCGTCCCGATACTGACTCACCGTTCAGTAAGATCCGAGGAGTCCCGCATGACCGGCCCGCTGCTGTCGCTCACCTGGACCGACCACGTCACCGGCCGCCACGGCTATCTCGTCGTCGACCGGCTGGTGCGCGGGGTCTCCAGCGGCGGCCTGCGGATGCGCGCCGGCTGCACGCTGGACGAGGTCGCCGGGCTGGCCCGCGGGATGACCATGAAGGAGGCCCTGCACTACGACCCGCGCAGCCGGTACGTCCCCCTCGGCGGCGCCAAGGGCGGCATCGACTGCGATCCGCGCGACCCTGCGGCGTACGGGCTGCTGGTGCGCTACCTGCGGGCCGTGCGGCCGTACGTCGAGTGCTTCTGGACCACCGGTGAGGACCTCGGACTGACGCAGGACCTGGTGGACCGGGCCGCCGCCGAGGCGGGCCTCGTCTCCTCCGTCCAGGCCGTCTACCCCCTGCTCGACGACGAGAGCGCCGCGCGAAGGAGGCTCGCGGACGCGTTCGCCGTCGAGGTGGACGGCATCGGGCTCGACGCGCTGGTGGGCGGCTGCGGGGTCGCCGAGTCGGTGCTGACCGCCCTGGACCGGGCCGGGGTGCCGTACGCGGGCACGCGGGTCGCCGTCCAGGGGTTCGGCACCATGGGCGGCGCCACCGCCCGCTTCCTCGCCCGCGCGGGACTCACCGTCGTGGCCGTCGCCGACGTCGAGGGCACCATCGCCGACCCGGCGGGCCTCGACGTCGAGGCGCTGCTCGCCGCGCGGGACGCGTTCGGCACCGTGGACCGCTCCGCGCTGCGGCCCGGCGACCGCAAACTGCCCTGCGAGGCCTGGCTGTCCGCCGACGCGGAGGTACTGGTCCCGGCGGCCGTCTCGTACGCGGTCGACTCCGGGAACCAGCACCGGATCACCGCCCGCTGGATCGCCGAGGCCGCGAACATGCCCGTCGTGCCGGAGGCGGAGGAAACGCTGACCTCGCGGGGCGTGACCGTGCTGCCCGACGTCGTCGTCAACTCCGGGACGAACGCCTGGTGGTGGTGGACCCTCTTCGGCGACATCGGGGCGGACGCGGACGAGGCGCTGGCCCACACCCGCCGCGCGATGCGCACCCTGACCGACCGGATGCTGGCGCGCGCGGAGGCCGACGCGACAACCCCGCGGGCCGCCGCGCACGCCCTCGCCGAGGAGCGGCTGCCGGTGATCGCCGAGCGCTTCGGCTGGTACCGGTGACGGACGGCCGGTGAACCGCCCGCCGCGCCCATTAGGGTGACGCCGTGGCAAGAGTGCGGTTGAGCGTGGCGGAGCGGCGTGAGGAGTTGCTGCGCGCCGCGGTGGCGCAGATCGAGGCGCGGGGCGTGACGGCGGTCCGCATCGCCGACGTGGCCTCGGTCCTCGGGGTGAGCAACGCGCTGGTGCTCTATCACTTCTCGACGAAGGAGAAGCTGGTCGCGGCCGCGTTCGCGTACGCCGCCGAGGACGATCTCGCGCGTCTGCGCGGACTGCTCGGCCGCCGGACCACGGCGCTGCGCCGGCTCCGCGCGGCCGTGCGTTGGTACGCGCCCACCGGTCAGGCCAAGGGCTGGCGGCTGTGGATCGAGGGCTGGTCGGCCGCGCTGCGCGAGCCCGCCCTGCGGGAGGTCACCCGCGACCTCGACCGGCAGTGGAAGGCCGCCCTGACCGAGGTGATCGCCGAGGGGGTCACGGCGGGCGAGTTCGAGTGCCCTGACCCCGCCGGCACCGCCCTGCGCCTCACCGCCCTGCTCGACGGACTCGCCGTACAGCTCACCTCGTACGGCGGCACCGTCTCGCGCGCGCGGGCCCAGCAGTGGGTGGACGAGGCACTGGCCCGGGAGTTGGGGCTGCCGCAGGAGTAGGGCGGGCCGCACGGGCACCCTCGGGCGCCCGTGCCCGGCGATTCGGCGCCCGGCGGCCCCGCCGCAGCACCCCGGCGCTCAAGCCACCGCCGCGATCCGCATCTTGATGTCGTCCGGCGACAGGGTGCCCTTGGCGGTGATGTGGTCGCCGGAGGACTCCCCGCGCAGGCGACGGCCGATCCACGGCACCAGGTACTCGCGCGCCCAGTGCACGTCGTCCCGCCGGACCTCCAGGGTGCCGCGGGGCGGCAGCGGCGGCCACGGCTGCTCCGGGTCGGCGGGGACGGGCAGGCCCAGCGCCTGGCCCGCGCGCAGCGCCACCCGGGTGTGACCCTCGGGTGAGAGGTGGAGCCGGTCGTCGTCCCAGGCCCGGCGGTCCTGGACGGACCTCAGGGACCACAGGTCGAGCACGGGGCAGCCGTAGCGGTCGGCCACGGCCCGGACGTGCCCGTTGTACGTCGCGATCTTGCCGCGCAGATGCTTCAGCAGCGGCACGCGCCGGGTGTCGAACCCGGTGGTGACCAGTACGGTGCCCGCGGCGGCGGCCAGCGCGGCGACCGCCCGCTCGAACCGCTCGGCGACCTCGTCGGGGTCGGTGCCGGGCCGGATGATGTCGTTGCCGCCGGCGCAGAAGGAGACCAGGTCCGGCGCGAGTTCGACGGCCTGCGGCACCTGGTCTGCCACGATCTGGTCGAGCAGCTTTCCGCGCACGGCGAGGTTGGTGTACCGGAAGTCGCCCTCGGGCCGCCGGTCCGCGAGCAGGACCGCGAGCCGGTCGGCCCAGCCCACGAACGCCCCGTCGGGGCCGGGATCGCCGACGCCCTCGGTGAAGCTGTCCCCCACCGCCACGTACGACCCGATCACTGATCTGCTGTCATTCTTCGAATCGTCTGCCACGTCGGACCATGATTCACCTTTGAATGTGACCTACGCGACCGTAAGCAGGGGTTGACGGGCGGTGAGATAAGCCACTCTTCAAGGATTGGTCAACTGAGGAATAAGGCGCCACACGCGGAAGTCGCTGATCCGGAAACGGCTCCACACCGTACGGAAGGCGAAGTGCCCCTCGGTGTACGGCTCCGGGTCGGTGTGGTCGAAGACGAGCCGCCCGTTGTTCCACCACTGGACGGCCTGCCCGGCGGAGACGATCCGCACCCGGTTCGGCGCGCCGGGCACCAGCAGCGGCTCGGTGCAGTCGTGGATCAGCGGACGCACCCCGGCCTCGCCGACGTACCGGCGCAGCCTGGTCGTGGTGTTGCCGTTGGCCCCGTAGCCGACGTAGTACGTCCGGAGGTGGTCGTACTCGGCGAGCGCGCCACCGCGCGGGGTGGCGAACAGGTCGTGCGGGGACCGGACGTCGGTGGCGTTCCAGAAGTTGTTGAGGTCCGACACCCGGTCGTTGGGACCGCCGGCGGCGACGGGGGTGGCGGTGTACTCGATGACGTACGCGCCTTGGAGCCGCTGCCTGAACCACACCGTCCGCCCCGCTGGGCACGTCGATGTCCAGCACCCCGCGCGAGGCGGTGACGGCGCCTCCGTCCTGGAGTTCGGTGACCCACTGCCGCAGGCCGTGGCGGAAGTCGTCGCGGGCGATCAGGCGTCGGCGCGGGTGGCGGGGCGCGGCCTGCGCGGACCCGGCGGGGGCGCCCGCGACGGTGAGGGCGGCACCGGCCGCCAGAACTCCGAAAGCTCTGCGGGTGGTGGGCACGGGGAAGCGCTCCTTCGCATGGGAAGCACTGGGCAAGTGCACTTAGAAGGCGCTTGCCGCCTGTCGTGGATCACCGTGTCTTCCCGGCCTCGCCCTGTCGAGACCCTGGGCCCCGCCGCCACACGGCCGCCACGAACCGGCCACGAACCCGCGGGACGGCAACACCGAAGGCCGGACCCGGGGATCGGGGTCCGGCCTTCGGTGGCTCGTGGCGCCGGGGTCAGGAACCGGCGTGGGCGGGTGGCGTCAGAGCGCGACACCCTTCGAGCGGAGGTAGGACACCGGGTCGATGTCCGAGCCGTAGTTCGGCGTGGTGCGGATCTCGAAGTGCAGGTGCGGGCCGGTCGAGTTGCCGGTCGAACCCGACAGACCGACCTGCTGGCCCGCGGTCACGGACTGCCCGGCCGACACGGAGAGGGAGGACAGGTGGGCGTACTGGGCGTAGTAGCCGTCGGCGAGCTTGATGACGACCTGGTTGCCGTACGCGCCGGCCCAGCCGGCGGAGACGACGGTGCCCGAGCCGACGGCCTTGAGGGAGGTGCCGGTCGGGACGACGAAGTCGACACCGGTGTGGTAGCCGCTGGACCACATGCTGCCCGCCACCTTGTAGGCGGTGCCGACACCCGCACCGGACGCCGGGGCGACGTAACCGGCGGCGGCGGGGGCGGCCTGGGCCGCCTGCGTGGTGGTGGTGGTGGGCGCGTTCGAGGACGGCGACTCGGCCGGCTGCGACGCCTCGGCCGGCTGCGACGCCTCGGCCGGCTGCGAAGACTGGGTGGACCGCGACGGCTTGGCGGCCTCTGAGGGCGAGGACTCGGCGGAGCCGGCCGTGGCCTTGCCGCCGATCGAGAGCTTCAGGCCGGGATGGATCAGCGAGGGGTCCTCGCCGACGGCCGCGCGGTTGTCGGCGTAGAGCTTCTTCCAGCCGCCCTCGACGTTCTGGTCCTCGGCGATCTTCGACAGATAGTCGCCGGACTTCACGGTGTAGGTGCGCGGAGCGGAGTTCTTCTCGGCGGCCTTCGTCCCGGCCGTCTGCTGGACCGAGGCGACCGACTGGACGGCCTTTTCGGAAACCGACTGCGGGGTGGCCGCGTGAGCGCCGGCGGCCCCCATCAGGGGGAGGGCGAGCGCGGCGCCGCCGGTTCCGGCGACGGCGATGGAACGGGTGAAACGAAGGGTCTTCGGACGGCGGTGCTTACCCTTGGCAGGCATGGCGAATTCCTCTCCGGCGCCTGCGAGGTGAGCTGTCGGGTGCGGACTGGAGATGCCCGGCCACGCCGAGGCGTGGCTGTACCCCGAGCCGTTCCGGGAACCGGAACAGGCGGTCGTACCTGTGGGTCCCCCGCTCCTGCCGTGGACGGGTGAGTTTGCGCGGGCACCGAGCAGCGGCAGGATTCGGCGTTCCGCTCGGATCGGTGTGGAACGTAAGCGAGCAAGACGCACCAGGACAAGCGAAAGGTTGCCCGCGCGCGCTTTTCGATCTTTTCGGACACTGAATTCCCGGTCACCCTCCGTCGATTACCGGGCAGCCCGTTTATCCAAAAGCCCTTGAAAAACGCATGAATTACGTGGACATGACGGGCGACCCACCGTCACGGATATGACGCTCCTCACGTGACACCTCTCCAGAACCCTTTACTCCAGAGCGAGTTACGACGAAGGTTCCAATTCGGACAGTTCACCTATATGCGACGGAGTCGGAGAACTGCGGCATTCGCACCTGTGGACAACGCCTCCCCTGGTCGGGTATCCCGCCTGTGGACGACTTCATTGCCTCAGGAATCCATGTCGTATGGTCGGACGCGTGCCCGTAGGCGAACAGCGCGGACGGGTCCGACTGGGAGGAGCCCACGTGACGCAGCAGGTCCCGTCGACCGAGCCCGAACTGGCCGGAGTGCGCAACTTCCGTGACGTGGGCGGTCTGCCAACCGTCGACGGACGCCGGGTGCGGCACGGCGTGCTCTACCGCAGCGGCCACCTCGCGCACGCGACCGCCGAGGACGCGGTCTTCCTGTCCTCCCTGGGCCTGCACACGATCTTCGACTTCCGCAACGCGGCGGACCAGAAGCTGGAGGGCCCGGACGTCGAACTGCCGGGCGTGCGCAACGTGAACCTGCCGCTGTCTGACCCGGCCGACGGCGCCGAGTTCTGGAAGATGGTGCGCGACGGCGACCTGGACCAGCTGCGGGAGCTGCTGGCCGACGGCAAGGCGGCCGGCCGGATGATCGCCTCGTACCGCGTGATCATCAAGCAGCGCACCGCCGAGCACTCCCGGGTCCTGCACGCGCTCGCCGAGGACAGCGTGCCCGCGCTGATGCACTGTGCGGCGGGCAAGGACCGCGCGGGGCTGTCGATCGCCGTGACGCTGCTCGCGCTGGGCGTCGAGCGCGAGGCGATCATCGCCGACTACCTGGAGTCCAACGCCAAGCATCGGCGCTACAAGGTGCACCGCAGCAGCAGCTCCGCCGCGGCCTACTCCCCCGAGGTCATGGAGCTGCTCAGCCCGCTCTTCGACGCCCGCGCGGAGTACCTGTCGGCGGCCTTCGACACCATCGAGGAGACCTGGGGCGGTGTCGACCCCTACCTGGAACAGGGACTGAAGGTCACCCCGGCGGTCCGGGAGCGGCTGCGGGAGCGGCTGCTCGACTGAGGCCGGTCACGGCCGCGCGGCTGTTCCGTCGGCCGCTTCGCCGGCTACTTCGACCCGACGGCGAACAGCAGATAGAGGAAAGCGGCGAAGGCGTGCCCCGCCACCACGTAGATGAACAGCCGCACCCAGATCTGGCGCTCGTTCTTCTTCTGGACTCCGCTCATGGCGTCTCTCCGGTGACATGGGTGGTGGGGCCGAGGCACAGCGCGGCCGTCGGGCTCTGCAACAGGGTGTGGACGAAGAGCAGGTCGATCCCGTCCGGGTCCTCCGCGGCGATGCGGTGCGGGGTCAGCGAGTCGAAGTGCGCGCTGTCGCCCGGTCCGAGGCGGTGGACGGTGTCGCCGAGGCGCAGCCGCAGCCGCCCCTTGAGGACGTACAGCCACTCCTCGCCGGGGTGCACCCGCACGATGTCGCCCTGGGAGCCGTGCGGCACGTGCACGCGCAGCGCCTGCATGCCGCGTCCGGGCGCGCCGGCCTGCCAGTAGGTCCAGCCGCCCGCCGCGGTCGGTTCCATGTCGGCGGCGCGCACCACGGCGTCCCGGCCGGCGACCGTCTCGCCGAGCAGTTCCGAGACCGTCGTACCGTAGACCCGGGCGAGGGCGAGCAGCATCGGCAGCGACGGCTGGCGCTGCCCGGTCTCGAGACGGGACAGATGGGCCGGCGACAGCCCGGCCTCGCGGGCCGCCGCCTCCAGCGTCAGGGAGGCCCGGCGGCGCAGGGCGCGCAGCTGCGGGGCCATGGTCGACAGGTCACCGGCGGGCTCGGGGCCCGGCCCGGCGGCGGAGGAGCTCATGTCTCCATTGAGCCCGACTCTTGCCTGTGAGGCAATTTTCTTGCCCCACAGGCAAAAGGGCCGGGAACCTCGCCCCGTCCCCTGTCCCCTGCCCCCGGCTACCGGTTGGCCACCGCCTGTTTCATCAGTGTCTTCCCGAAGTCCCACACCAGCCCGCCGCCGCTGTGCGCGTCGTCCATCACGGCGGTGAAGGCGTCCATGAACTGGTCCACCTCCCGCTCCCCGATGACGAGCGGCGGAATCAGCTTGATCACTTCCAGGTGGTCGCCGGAGACCTGGGTGAGGATCCGGTGCCGCTGGAGCAGCGGCACCACCACCATCTGCGCGAACAGGCCCTTGCGGGCCGCCTGCAGCATGGTCCAGTGGCCGCGCAGCTTCAGCGAGCGGGGCCGGCCGAACTCGATGCCGATCATCAGGCCCCGGCCGCGTACGTCGGCGAGCAGCTCGTACTTGTCGATCAGGGCGGTGAGCCGGGCCTTGAGCAGCTCTCCGGTGCGGCGGACACCGGCGACGATCTGCTCGTTCTCCATGACGGACAGCACGGCCAGGCCCGCCGCCATGGCCTGGGCGTTGGACCCGAAGCTCGCCGAGTGGACCAGCACCCGGTCCATCGAGGAGTACACCTTCTTGAAGATCCAGTCCTTGCCCAGGGTGGCGCCCACCGGCACATAGCCGCCGGACAGCGCCTTGGCCACGCACACCAGATCCGGTTCGACGCCCTCCTCGTGCTGATAGGCGTAGAAGTCGCCGGTGCGGCCGAGTCCGGTCTGCACCTCGTCCGCGATGAGCAGGGCCTTGTGCCGGTGCAGCAGCTCCTGGGCGGCGCGCAGATAGCCGGGCGGGGCCTCGTGCACGCCCTTGCCCTGGATCGGCTCGACGATCAGGGCGGCGACGTCGCCCTTCTTCAGCTCCCGGGCCAGCGCGTCCAGGTCGCCGAGCGGTACGGCCGTGTCCGGCAGCAGCGGGGCGAAGCCGTCCCGGAAGCCGGACTCGCCGTTCACGGACAGCGAGCCGGTGGTCAGCCCGTGGAAGGCGTGCGCGCAGTACAGGATCCTCGGCCGGCCCGTGACGTACCGGGCGAACTTCAGCGCGGTCTCGACGGCCTCCGTGCCGCTGTTGCCGAAGAACACCCGGTCCAGGTGCGGGCTGTGCGCGAGCAGCCGCTCGGCCAGCAGCCCGGGCAGCGGCTGGCAGTCGAACCGGGTGAGGTCGGCGAGGTCCGCGTCGAGGACGTCGTGCAGCGCCTTGCGGACGACGGGGTGGTGGCGGCCAAGGCCCATCACCCCGAATCCGGCGAGCATGTCCAGGTAGTCGGCGCCGTCCGTGTCCCAGAAGTACGCGCCCTCGGCCCGCTCGTAGACCTTGTCGAAGCCGATGGTGTGCAGCATGCGCGGCAACTGGTGGTTCAGGTACCGGGCGTGCAACTCGTAACGCTCGGTACCGCGCTCGGCCAGCAGCGCTTTCAGGTCGAACTCCCCGCCGGGCGCCGGCTCCGGCGGCTGGGACGCGGATTCCGCGGTGGTCATACGTGGCTCTCCTCGGACGGCTCGTCGGCGGCGGGGTGCTGCGCCGGGGGATGCGGGGCCGTGGCGGGCGTCGACGGAGCGCCGTCCGCCGCCCCCCGCGCCCGCTCCGCCCGTACCGCCAGGCTCGCGCCGATCCGGCCCGCGATCTCCACCGGCGTCAGCCCGATGTCGGCCAGCACCTCGCCGCGCTTGGCGTGCGCGAGGAACTGCTCGGGGATGCCGAACCGCCGTACCGGCACGTCCACTTCGGCGTCGCCCAGCGCGAGCGCCACCGCCGCGCCGACCCCGGCCGCGCGGCTGTTGTCCTCGACGACGGCGACCAGCCGGTGCCGGGCGGCGAGGCCGGGCAGCTCCGGGTCGACGGGTTTGACCCAGCGGGGGTCGACGACCGTGCAGCCGATGCCTCGCGCCTCCAGCAGTTCGGCCGCCTGGAGGCACGCCGACGCCATCACCCCGACGGCGACCAGCAGCACCTGGGGTCCGGGGCCGCGGTGCAGGACGTCGATGCCGCCGACCCGGTCCACCGCGGGGATGTCCGGCCCCACCGACTCCTTCGGGAAGCGCACCAGCGTCGGCGCGTCGTCGACGGCGACCGCCTCCCGCAGCTGGATCCGCAGCTGGTCGGCGTCGCGCGGCGCGGCGATCCTGAGGCCCGGCACGACCTGGAGGATCGACATGTCCCACATGCCGTTGTGCGAGGCGCCGTCGGCGCCCGTCACCCCGGCCCGGTCCAGCACGAAGGTCACCCCGCACCGGTGCAGCGCCACGTCCATCAGCAACTGGTCGAAGGCCCGGTTGAGGAAGGTGGCGTAGACGGCGACGACCGGGTGCAGCCCGCCGGTGGCGAGTCCGGCCGCGGAGACCGCGGCGTGCTGCTCGGCGATGCCGACGTCCCACACCCGGTCCGGGAACCGCTCGGCGAACCTCCCGAGCCCCACGGGGTGCAGCATGGCCGCCGTGATCGCCACGACGTCCTCGCGTTCCTCCCCGATCCGCACGATCTCGTCGCCGAACACCGAGGTCCAGGAGGGCCCGCCGACGGGGCTCAGGGGCGCACAGGTCAGCGGGTCCATGACGCCGACGGTGTGGAAGTGGTCCTCCTCGTGCGCGAGGGCGGGCTCGTAGCCGCGCCCCTTCTCTGTGAGGACGTGCACGAGCACCGGCCCGTGGAAGCGCTTGGCGCGCCGCAGCGCCGACTCGACGGCCTTGATGTCGTGTCCGTCGATCGGGCCGAGGTACTTCAGGCCCAGGTCCTCGAACATGCCCTGCGGCGCGAAGGCGTCCTTGAAGCCCTTCTTGGCGCCGTGCAGGGCCTCGTAGAGCGGATGGCCGACGACCGGTGTGCGCAGCAGCACGTCCTTGCCCCAGGCGAGCGCCTTCTCGTAGCCGTCGGTGGTGCGCAGGGTGGCGAGGTGGTTGGCGAGGCCGCCGATGGTCGGGGCGTAGGAGCGCTCGTTGTCGTTGACGACGATGATCAGCGGGCGGTCCTTGGCGGCGGCGATGTTGTTCAGCGCCTCCCAGGCCATGCCGCCGGTGAGTGCCCCGTCGCCGATGACCGCGACGACGTGGCCCTTCTCCCCCTGCACCCGGCGTGCCTTGGCGAGCCCGTCGGCCCAGCCGAGCGCCGTGGAGGCGTGGCTGTTCTCGATGACGTCGTGCTCGGACTCCTCCCGCGAGGGGTAGCCGGACAGGCCGCCCTTGCCGCGCAGCTTGGAGAAGTCCTGCCGGCCGGTCAGGAGCTTGTGCACGTAGCTCTGGTGGCCGGTGTCCCACAGGATGCGGTCGACCGGTGACTCGAAGACCCGGTGCAGGGCGATGGTCAGTTCCACCACGCCCAGGTTGGGACCGAGATGGCCGCCGGTCCTGGCGACCGCGTGCACCAGGAAGTCCCTGATCTCCTCGGACAGTTCGCGCAAGTGCGTCTCGGACAGCGCCTTCAGGTCGCGTGGTCCCCGGATGCTCTCCAGAATCGTCACGCTCGGGCCCCCTTCGGTCCGTGCTGTTCAGCTCACGGTGACGGCCGGCTCCCCCGGGGCGACGCCGTCCTTCTCCATCTGCTCGGCGATCTTCATCGCCTCCTCGATCAGGGTCTCCACGATCTTCGACTCGGGGACGGTCTTGACGACCTCGCCCTTCACGAAGATCTGGCCCTTGCCGTTGCCGGAGGCGACGCCCAGGTCGGCCTCGCGGGCCTCGCCGGGCCCGTTGACCACGCATCCCATGACGGCGACGCGCAGGGGCACCTCCATGCCCTCCAGCCCGGCGGTGACCTCGTCCGCCAGCTTGTAGACGTCGACTTGAGCGCGGCCACAGGACGGGCAGGAGACGATCTCCAGCCGCCGCTGCCGCAGGTTCAGCGACTCCAGGATCTGGATGCCGACCTTGACCTCCTCGGCGGGCGGGGCGCTCAGCGACACCCGGATCGTGTCGCCGATGCCCTCGGAGAGCAGCGCGCCGAAGGCGACGGCCGACTTGATGGTGCCCTGGAAGGCGGGACCGGCCTCGGTGACGCCGAGGTGGAGGGGGTAGTCGCACTGGGCGGCGAGCTGCCGGTAGGCCTCGATCATCACGACCGGGTCGTTGTGCTTCACCGAGATCTTGATGTCGCGGAAGTCGTGCTCCTCGAACAGGGACGCCTCCCACAGCGCGGACTCGACCAGCGCCTCCGGGGTGGCCTTGCCGTACTTCTGGAGCAGTCGCCGGTCCAGCGAGCCCGCGTTGACACCGATGCGGATCGGAGTGCCGTGGTCCTTGGCGGCCTTGGCGATCTCCTTGACCTTGTCGTCGAACTGCTTGATGTTGCCGGGGTTCACACGGACCGCGGCGCAGCCTGCCTCGATGGCCGCGAAGACGTACTTCGGCTGGAAGTGGATGTCGGCGACGACCGGGATCTGCGACTTCCTGGCGATGGTGGCCAGCGCTTCCGCGTCGTCCTGCGTGGGGCAGGCGACCCGTACGATCTGGCAGCCGGAGGCGGTCAGCTCGGCGATCTGCTGGAGCGTGGCGCCGATGTCCGACGTGCGGGTCGTCGTCATCGACTGCACCGAGACGGGGGCGCCACCCCCGACCGCGACCGGCCCGACGTGGATCCGCCGCGACGGGCGGCGCTCGGCGAGCGGCCGGACCGGCACCTCGGGGACGCCCAGGGGAACGGCGGTCATGGCGTCACTCCCGGTTTCCGGAGGCCGTGTCGCGCATCGCCCGCAGGGACTCCTTGAGGGACCCCATGGTGGCGAGGACGGCGGTGGGCTCGTAGCCGCAGTGCGCCATGCAGTTCGCGCACCGCGGGTCCTTGCCGCGGCCGTACTTGTCCCAGTCGGTCTTCTCGATGAGTTCGCGGTACGTCGGCACGTAGCCGTCGCTCATCAGGTAGCAGGGTCGCTGCCAGCCGAAGAGCGAGTAGTTGGGGATCGCCCACGCGGTGCACGGGAAGTCGACCTTGCCCTCCAGGAAGTCCAGGAAGAGCGGGGAGTGGTTGAGCCGCCAGCGGCGCCGGTTGCCGCCCGCGAAGGCCTTCCTGAACAGCTCGCGGGTCTGCTCCACGCCGAGGAAGTGCTCCTGGTCGGGCGCCTTCTCGTAGGCGTACGCCGGCGAGATCATCATCTCGTCGACCTTCAGGTCGTCGTTGAGGAAGTTCAGCACCTCGACGACGGTCTGGGGGGTGTCGGTATTGAAGAAAGTGGAGTTGGTGGTGACCCGGAAGCCGCGCCGCTTGGCCTCCTTGATCGCCTCGACGGCCTCGTCGAACACGCCCTCCTTCGCGACGGACTCGTCGTGCCGCTCGCGCAGGCCGTCGATGTGCACGGCGAAGGCGAAGTAGGGGGACGGAGTGAACTTGTCCATCTTCTTGCGCAGCAGCATCGCGTTGGTGCACAGGAAGACGTATTTCCGCTTGGCCGTCAACTGGCGCACGATCTCGTCGATCTGAGGGTGCATCAGCGGTTCGCCGCCGGCGATCGACACCATCGGCGCGCCGGACTCCAGCACCGCTCCCACGGCCTGCGCGACCGGCATGCGCTGCTTGAGCACGCCCGCGGGATGCTGGATCTTGCCGCAGCCCTCGCACTTCAGGTTGCAGGCGTAGAGGGGTTCCAGTTCGACGATGAGCGGAAACTTGTCGCGCCGGCGGAGCTTTTGTTCAGCCAAGTATGTAGCGACCTTGATGGACTGGCGCAGCGGCATGGCCATCGGGCTCACCTCCTGGGGAGCAGCACATTGCGGTGCCATTCAAAGAAAGCGGGAAGGATGGAACGTAGGACGCGGAAAGCCGATATTCCACCGCGCACCGTGCCGATACGGACGAGTTCATGTTCAGGAGCGTCCACGACCACCCGGACGGCCGCAACCGGGCGCTCGCCCGCGCGCACGGCGCTCAGGAGCGTGGCCGCCGACTCCATGTCGACCGCGATCGCGCCGGTCGCCAGCAGATCGGCGCGCTCCAGGCCGCGGACCACGTGATCGGAGCCGGTGAGGGGGCCGGTGTGGACGGTGCGGCCGGGCACGGCCCGGACGAGTTCCTTGACGAGCAGCTCGGTGCCCACGCACGGGGTGCCGCCGCGTGGGTCCCGGGTCTCCTCGGCGACGACCAGGTCACCGGGGTGCATGCCGGGGGCGAGCCCCGCGCAGAAACCGGTGGCGAGCACGACGGCGCCGGCGAGCGCCGGGTCGGCCAGCAACCGGGTGACCGAGCGCTCGGCGGCCCTGGGGCCCATGCCGGTGCGCAGCACGGTGACGGGCCCGTCCGCGCCGCTCCGGTCCCCCAGGCGCAGGGCCAGGTGTTCGATGCCGAGCGCGCAGGCGATCAGCAGCGGGGCCGGAGCGGGCCGTACGGTCATCAGCTCCCCTTGGCCTCGGCGAGCGGCCTGGCCGCCCTGCCGCCGGAGAAGGGCTCGCCGTGCACGTACCTGCCGAGCGCGGTGAGCGGGAAGACCTGCCGGTAGAGGTGGTAGTTGATGGAGAAGTCCCAGGGGAAGCCGGTGCCGGTGAAGTACGGCTCGTCCCAGGAGCCGTCCTCCCGCTGGGTGGCCGTCAGCCATTCGATGCCGCGTTCGACGGTCTTGGAGTGCCGCTCCCCCGCCGCCAGCAGGGCCATCAGGGCCCACGCCGTCTGGGAGGCGGTGGAGGCGCCCCGGCCGCTCCACGCCTTGACGTCCTTGTAGGAGCGCAGGTCCTCGCCCCAGCCGCCGTCGTCGTTCTGCACCCGCTCCAGCCAGGCCACGGCCCGCCGGATCGCCGGGTGCGCGGTGGACAGGCCGGCCGCGACCAGGGCGGGGACCACCGATCCGGTGCCGTAGACGTAGTTGACGCCCCAGCGTCCGAACCAGGAGCCGTCCGGCTCCTGTTCGGCGAGCAGCCAGTCGATGCCGCGCCGGGTGCGCGGGTCGTGGGACAGGCCCTCGACGGCCAGCATCTCCACGACGTGCGCGGTGACGTCGGCCGAGGGCGGGTCGATGACCTCGCCGAAGTCGCAGAACGGCAGCCGGTTGGGAAAGGGGCTGGTGTTGTCGACGTCGAAGGCGCCCCAGGCGCCGTTCCTCGACTGCATTCCGAGGTTCCAGCGCACCCCGCGCCCGATCGCCCGCTCCACCCGCTCCGGTTCCGGGTGCCTGACCCGGCGCAGCGCGAGGACCACCTCGGCGGTGTCGTCGATGTCGGGGTAGTTGTCGTTGTGGAACTCGAACGCCCAGCCGCCCGGCGGGAGTTGCGGTCGGCGCACCGCCCAGTCGCCGCGGCGGACGATCTCCTCGCCCAGCATCCAGTCGGCGGCCTTCACCAGCCGCGGGTGGTCGGCGGGGAGCCCGGCGTCGACCAGGGCGATCGTCGCGAGGCAGGTGTCCCACACCGGGGACTGGCAGGCCTCGATCATCCGGGCGCCGTCCTCCCGCCAGACGGCGAAACGGTCCAGCGAGGCCAGGCCCTCACGCATCACCGGGTGCTGGAGGTCGTAGCCGAGCAGGTGCAGCGCGATGATCGAGTACACGGCGGGCGGCTGGATGCCGCCCCAGCAGCCGTCGTTCTCCTGCCGCTCGATGATCCAGCGGGCGGCGGTGTTCATGGCGGCCCGGCGCAACCGTCTCGGCACCACCCGGCGCAGGGCGTGCAGGCCCTTGTCCAGCCGCTGGAAGGCGCCGTCCCAGGTGGCCGCCGGGGCGAGGGGCCGGGGCGGGTTCGGGCGGGCCGGGTCGGTGTGCAGTTCGTCCAGCGGGAAGGGCGCGGGTCGGACCGGCCGTTTCGCGGAGACGACGGTGAGCGGGACGATGGTCTGCCGGGCCCAGCACCCGAAGTCGTAGATGTTGAGCGGCACCCACGACGGGAACCAGATCAGCTCGGGCGGCAGTTCGGGCAGGTCCTCCCACTTCCACCAGCCGAACAGGGCCAGCCAGATCCGGGTGAAGACCCGGGAGGCGGCGATCCCGCCCCGGTCGCGGATCCACGCGGCGGCCTTCGCCATGTGCAGCGCTTCCGGGGCGTCCCCGGCCAGCCGCAGCGCGACGTACGCCTCGATGGTGGTGGAGAGTTCGCCGGGCCCGCCGTGGAAGGTGGCCCAGGTGCCGTCCTCACGCTGCTCGCCCCTGATGAAGAGGGCCGCGGCCCGGGTGGTCCGCTCGTCGCGGATGCCCAGGAACTGGCGGAGCAGCAGGTCCTCGGCGTCCATGGTGACGTTGGTCTCCAGGTCGCCCTTCCACCAGCCCTCGGCGTCCTGCCGGGACAGCAGGAAGTCGGTGGCGCGCAAGGTGGCGCGTACGGCGGCTTCGTGCACCCCGGCCGCCGCGGGGGTCTCGGTGTCGGTTTCGCTGGCCGCGGCAGCGCGGGACGGCAGGGCCCCGGTGCTTCCGTCGGTCGTCGCTGTCATGGCTTCCCCTTCGTGCAGTCCTGCTGGTGACGCTGTCTGCTGTGGGTCCGCCGTCGGCCGGTGCGCTTCCCTTCGCACACCGGCCGGCGACTACGCGAGGGCTATTCGACCGATAGTGATCATCTCTTTCGTACGACGACGAAGTCGGCGAGCGCCGAGAACTGGGCCCGCACCCGGGCGGGCATGTCCACGGCGTCGAGGGCTTCGATGGCGATGGCGTGCTGACGGCGCGCTTCCTCGGCCGTCCACTCGCGGCCGCCCGCCTCCTCGATGAGGGCGGCACGCGCAGCGAACTCCTCCTCGGAGAAGTTCGCGAAGTCACTGCTCACGGCGTCGGCGGCGAGGATCTCGCCCAGCCGCTCGGAGGCGCTGCCGCCCGCGGCGAGCGCGGCCACCACCGGCAGCGACTTCTTGCGCTGGCGCAGGTCGCTCCAGGTCTGCTTGCCGGTGGCGTCCGGGTCGCCCCAGATGCCGAGCAGGTCGTCCACGGCCTGGAAGGCGAGGCCGAGGTGGTAGCCGTACTTCTCCAGGGTGTCGGCTGTGCGGTCGTCCGCGCCGCCGAGCACCGCGCCGATGGAGCAGGCGCAGGCGAGCAGGGCGCCGGTCTTGTTGCCCTCCATCTCCAGGCACTCCTCGACGGTGACGCGGTCGCGGAGCTCGTAGGAGATGTCCTGGGCCTGGCCGTCGATCAGGGCACGGGACGCGGTGGTCAGCCGGCGGGTGGCGCGGCCCGCCTCGACGGTGCCGAGTTCCAGCAGCAGCTCGTTGGCGAGCGCGAAGAGGGCGTCGCCGACCAGGATGGCCTGGGCGGGGCCGTGCACCTTCCAGACGGTGTCGCGGTGCCGGCGCTGTTCGTCGCCGTCCATCAGGTCGTCGTGCAGCAGCGAGAAGTTGTGGACCAGTTCGACGGCGACGGCGCCGGGGACGCCGATCTCCGGGGCGGCGCCGGTGACCTCGGCGGACAGCATGGCGAGCGCGGGGCGCACGGCCTTGCCGCCGTCCCCGTCGGCGGGCTTGCCGTCGGCGTCGATCCAGCCGAAGTGGTAGGCGGCGACCATGTCCATGGGAGGGGCCAGGCGGTCGATGGCCGCCCGCAGTACCGGTGTGGCCAGGGTCCGACCGCGCTCCAGGAGCGCGGTCACGTCCACCGCGGTCTCTCGAGCGGCCTTCGAGGCCGGGGGCACAGTGGGCACAGTCTCTCCTCTTGTTGCGGTACCGGGGGTGCGGGGACCTGCCGCGCCGTGCAGCCGTTGCATCAGGCCGCCTCCTCGACGTCGAAGAGGTGACGGGGGCGGGGCCGGCCCAGGGCACGCAGCGCGGCGTCCGCCGCACCGATGCCGCTGCGGACCGCACTCTCCATGGTCGCGGGCCACCCGGTGGCGGTCCACGCTCCGGCCAGGTACAGGCCGGGGGCCTTGGTGCGGGCGCCGGGCCGCAGCCGACCGACGCCGGGGGTGGGAGCGAAGGTCGCGGTGCGCTCCCGGGTCACGAAGAAGTCCAGCACTTCGGCGCCCCGGGTGCGGGGCAGCAGCCGCTCCAGCTCCGGCAGGTACCGCTCGCGCAGTACGGCCACCGGGGCGTCGATCTCGTCCTGTGCGGCCGACTGCGACACCGCGAGGTACTGGCCGCCGCCGGTGAGCCCGGAGGCCTCGGTGCGGTCGAAGACCCACTGCACCGGGGTGCCGAGGGCGGTGAGGAAGGGCGTGCCGAGGACCTTGCGGTCGTAGACGACGTGGACGTTGAGGATCGGAGCCGTGCCGATTTCGAGCAGCCGTTCGGGCGCGTCGAGGGCGCCGTCCGGCAGCAGGGCGTGTGCCTCGCGCTGTGGTACGGCGAGCACGACCGCGTCCGTCTCGATGGTCTCGCCGGGAACCTGAACGCTCCAACGCCCGTTTACGTACCGCGAGATGGAGGTGACGCGTGTACGGACCCCGGTGCGGACGCCCGCGGAGTCGAGCGCCCTGCGAGCCAGCCGGTCGTGCAGTTCGCCCAGCGGGACGCGCGCCCAGCCGATGTCGGCCGCTCCCGGGTCGGAGAGCAGGCCGGTCTTGAACACCATCGCGGCGAGCGCCAGGGAGCTGTCGCCCGCGACCGCGTTGAGGGTGGCGACTCCGACCAGGTCCCACAGGGCCTCGACGGCACGCGCCGACTGACCGTGCGCGGTCAACCAGCTGCCGAAGTCCTGCGTGTCCAGGGCCGGATCGGCGAGATCGAGCCCCTTCAGCGCGAGCGCGGCCCGGCCGACTGCGGCGCGCTCGGCGAGCGAGAGATGCGGATAGGTCGCGAGGCTGCGCCCCAGGTGCAGCGGGACGGGCAGCGCGTCGCGCCGCAGTCTGCCGAGCCGTCGGCCCGCCGGCTTGGCGAGGTCGAGGACGGGCACGTCGAGGCGGTCCTGCAGCGGGGCCAGCGCGGCCGCGTCGATCCGGTCCAGGAACCAGCGGTAGGCGGTGCAGCAGCGCAGGTAGACGTGCTGTCCGTTGTCGACGGTCAGCTCACCGCGCCGGAACGAGAAGGCGAGGCCGCCGAGGCGGGGCCGGCCTTCGAGCAGGGTGACGCGCACGCCCGCGTCGGCGAGCGCCAGCGCGGCGGTGACGCCGGCGAGCCCGCCGCCGACGACCACAGCGTCCCGCCCGCGCCCGTTCCTCGTGCCGTCGGTCATCGTGCACCCTCCCCTGCGCGTCCACCACGCCGAAGGAACCGTCCGGACCGGACCGCTGCAGTCTGTGACGCACCCGCTCGCCGGAGGGTTGCGCGCCGCTTCCCGTACGGGCGGTCACCGGTGCCTTCCCGGAGGACACCGCCGCACGCGCCGTCGGGGCGGCCGCCGGGGCCGACGGCGGTCACGCGCGCGTGCGTGCCGCCGCGGCGCCTGCCGCCGACGGCATCGCCGCGCTCCCCGTCGGCGGCTCCGTCCGGGTCCGTCCCCGTGCTCGCCCCCAGCCCGAAGTGCCCCATCAGACGCGCCTCCGGAGGGTGCGCCGGCTGACGTGGCGGGTGACGTGGCGGGTGTCCAGGCCGGAGAGGCCGCGCACGGCGACGTAGGCCTTCTCGCGGCCGGGCAGCGAGACGCGGCCGCGCAGGACGGCCTGGGGGTCGCGCTCGATGCGGTCCAGGAGGCGGCGGTAGATGCCCGCCATGGCGGCGACACACGCGCCGCTGCGCCGGTCGAGCATGGGCAGCAGCTGGTAGCCCTCGGCGAACAGGGCGCGGGCCCGGCGGACCTCGAAGTGCACGAGGCCCGCGAAGTCGGAGCCCTCCGGCGGGGTCGGTCCGGCGAACCCGGCCGAGCAGCCGAACTTGGCGAGGTCGTCGCCGGGCAGATAGGTGCGCCCGCCCTCGGCGTCCTCGCGGACGTCGCGCAGGATGTTGGTGAGCTGGAGCGCGAGCCCGAGCGTGTCGGCGTACTCGGGGGCGCGCTCGGCGCCCCGCGCGCCCGGTTCGGTGCCGAACACGCCGAGGGAGAGGCGTCCGATGGCGCCCGCCACGCAGCGGCAGTAGGCCTTCAGGTCGTCCCAGGTCTCGTAGGTCTCCCCGCGGACGTCCATCAGCACGCCGTCGATCAGCTCGTCCAGTCCGCCGAGCGGGATCGGGAAGGTCCGGGCGGCGTGCGCGAGCGCCACGCCGACCGGGTCGGTGTCGTCCTCGTCGACGCCGTCCTCGCGGATCCGGGTGAGCAGCGCCCGGGTCTCCTCCAGCCTGGCGCTCTTCACCTCGCCGGTGAGCGCGCCGTCGCCGATGTCGTCGACGCGCCGGGAGAACGCGTACAGCGCCGACATGGCGCGCCGCTTGGGCGCCGGCAGCAGCCGGATGCCGTAGGCGAAGTTACGGGCCTGCTGCCCGGTGACGGCCTCGCAGTAGCGGTAGGCGGCGAGTACCGGTGCCGACACGTGTGGATCGGGCTCCACGGTCCGGATCACCCCTCTCCTCGCAGAGTCACGCCCACCTCGCGCAGCAACCGGAGCTTGCCGGGCTTGGGCGGGCCGGGAAGTACGTCGTAGTCGGCGGCGACGATCGCGTCGACGGCCGCCCTTCCCCCCGCCACGAACCCCGCGAGCAGCAGCCTGAGCCTGCCGTGCACGCTACCCACGAGGGGGGCGCCTTCATTCAGCAGATCGCGGGCGCGTTGTGCTTCGAACGCGACCAGCGCGCGCACCGACGCGCCTGCCGAGGGGGCCGCGAGATCCGCCTCCTGGACGTGGAAGCGCTTCATGTCCGCGACGGGCAGGTAGATCCGGTCGCGGCCGAAGTCCTCGGCGACGTCCTGGAGGTGTTCGACGATCTGCAGGGCCGTGCAGATCGCGTCGGAGCGGCGGATCCGCTCGGGGGTGGCGGTGCCGGTGACGGCGAGCACGAGCCGGCCGACGGGGTTGGCGGACAGCTCGCAGTAGGCGAGCAGGTCGTCGTAGGTCTCGTAGCGGCTGACCAGCTGGTCCTGGCGGTTCGCCGCGATCAGGCCGAGGAAGGGCTCGGGGGTGAGCGAGCAGCGGCGGACCGTGGGCCGGAGGCGGCGCAGCAGGGGGTGCCGGGGCTCGCCGTCGAAGACCCGGCGCAGATCGGCCTCGAAGGCGTCCAGCACGGCCAGCCGGTCCTCGGCCCGCTCCGGGGGGACGCCCAGCAGCCGGGCGTCGGCGCCACCGGGGGCGAGGTCGCCGTCGCCGATGTCGTCGACGAGACGGGCGAAGCCGTAGACGGCCATCAGGTCGGTCCGCCAGGCCCGGGGCAGGAAGAAGGGGGCCACGGGGAAGTTCTCGGCCGCGGCCTTGTCGAGGGTGGCGCGCTCCGGATCGGCCGGGAGCGCCGTGCCGGTTCGCGTCACCGTGTGCTGCCTCGGGCGGGGACGGCACATGCTGCGGCGAGGTGGGGAGTTTCCGTAGCCATTGCCGTCACATCTCCCGTTCTACACTGCGGAGCCAATACACACTATTTCGGACACGCCGCCCGGTGTTCGCACGGCCTCCCTCACGGTGGGTGTCGCGCATTATCGCCCCACTTGCATCGATTCGGGACCGGTACAGCTTACGTTGTACAACCCTGGACGGTCCCCGCGGGTGTCCCCGGCATCACAAGAACGCACCGATTGACGCCAAGAATCCTACGACGGGCGGGAGTTGGCGGCCGTCTCGCAGACGCGGGGCCCCACCGGAGCAGTTCCGGCGGGGCCCCGGGCGCGTCGGGTCACTTGCCCGTGAACTTCTCGTACTCCTTCAGGACCTCGTCGGTCGGGCCGTCCATGCGCAGCTCGCCGCGTTCCAGCCACAGCACGCGGTTGCAGGTGTCGCGGATCGACTTGTTGTTGTGACTGACCAGAAACACCGTGCCGGCCTCCTTGCGCAGCTCCCGGATGCGCTCCTCGGAGCGCTTCTGGAACTTGCGGTCGCCGGTCGCCAACGCCTCGTCGATCATGAGGACGTCGTGGTCCTTGGCGGCGGCGATGGAGAAGCGGAGGCGGGCGGCCATGCCGGAGGAGTAGGTGCGCATCGGCAGGGTGATGAAGTCGCCCTTCTCGTTGATGCCGGAGAAGTCGACGATGTCCTGGTAGCGGGCCTTGATCTCCTCGCGGGACATGCCCATGGCGAGACCGCCCAATATGACGTTGCGCTCGCCGGTGAGGTCGTTCATCAGGGCGGCGTTCACGCCGAGCAGCGAGGGCTGGCCGTCGGTGTAGACCTTGCCCTTCTCGGCGGGCAGCAGACCGGCGATGGCCCGCAGCAGGGTGGACTTGCCGGAGCCGTTGGAGCCGATCAGGCCGATGGCCTCGCCCCGGTAGGCGACGAAGGACACGCCGCGCACGGCGTGCACCTTGCGCACGCCCCGGGCCTCGTCGTCGGAGCCCCGCTTGAGGATGCGGCTCAGCGCGGCGGTGGCGCTGCCCTTGCCGCCCTTGGCGCCGTTGACGCGGTAGACGATGTGCAGATCGTCGGCGATGACGGTGGGAACGCGTGCCTCAGCCACGGCCGTACCTCTCCTCCGCCTTCCAGAAGTACACGAAGCCGCCCACGGCGGTCACCAGCGCCCAGCCGAGCGCGACCGCCCAGACGTGCGGGGGCAGGTTCTCGGAGCCGTAGCCGTCGATCAGCGCGAAGCGCATCAGGTCCATGTAGATGGCGGCGGGGTTCCACTGGAGCACGTCGGCGATCCAGGCCGGCTTGTCCTCCAGCATGATCGGGATGGAGAACATCACGCCCGAGGCGTACATCCAGGTCCGCATGACGAACGGCATCAGCTGGGCCAGGTCCGGCGTCTTCGCGCCCATCCGCGCCACCACCAGGGCGAGGCCGGTGTTGAACAGGAACTGCAGGGCCAGGACCGGGAGGATCAGCACCCAGGACAGGTCCGGGTAGCTGCCGAAGGCGCAGGCCACCGCGAACAGCACGATCATCGAGAACAGCAGCTGCTGGAGCTGCTGGAGCGCGAACGACACCGGCAGCGAGGCGCGCGGGAAGTGCAGGGCGCGGACCAGGCCGAGGTTGCCGGAGATCGCGCGGACGCCGGCCATCACCGAGGACTGGGTGAAGGTGAAGACGAAGACGCCGGTGACCAGGAACGGGATGTACACGTCCTTGGACATGCCGCGGCCCGCGTTCAGGATCAGCCCGAAGATCAGGTAGTAGACGAGCGCGTTGAGCAGCGGGGTGGCGACCTGCCACAGCTGGCCGAGCTTCGCCTGGCTGTACTGGGCGGTCAGCTTGGCCTGGGAGAAGGCGATGATGAAGTGACGCCGTCCCCAGAGCCGGCGGACGTACTCGACGAGCGAGGGCCGGGCGCCGCTCACGGACAGGCCGTACTTCGCGGCGAGCTCGGCCGCCGTCAGATGCCCGTCGGGCGAGGGTGGCTCGGTCACGGCGACTCCGCCGTCGTGCGTTGTCTCACTCACTAGTGGAAACTTTCGTCTTCGAAGATGCGCAGCCGGTGCGGGCTCGGCGGGAGCCCGGGCCGAGGGTGGTGGCCCGGCCCGTGCAGGGACGAGCTTGTCAGATCACCGGGGGCCGGCCCAGCCGGGTCAGCCGCCACACCGTACGCCACTTCATGGGCCGGCGGGGACCGCACGGCGTCGACCAGCCTTCCCGGAATCCGCCGAACCACGCCTTCAGCGCGGGCCGCGAGGGGCGGCGCGCCAGGGTGAGCAGCAGCCAGACTCCCAGGTACACGGGGACCAGCAGGCCGGGCAGGTTGCGGCGGGCGAGCCAGACCCGGTTGCGGGCCACCATCCGGTGGTAGACGGCGTGCCGGGAGGGCGCGGTCGTCGGGTGGTACAGCACCATGTCCGACCGGTAGTCGATCATCCAGCCCGCGTCGAGGGCCCGCCAGGCCAGGTCGGTCTCCTCGTGCGCGTAGAAGAACTCGTCCGGCAGCGCGCCGACCTGGGCGAACACCTTCGTGCGGACGGCGTTGGCGCCGCCGAGGAAGGTGGTGACCCGGGAGGAGCGCATCGGGTCCGAGGCCCGCAGGCGGGGGACATGGCGGCGCTGAGTCACGCCGGTCTCCGGGTCGGCGATGCGGAAGCTGATGATGCCGAGCCGGTCGTCGGCGGCGAAGGCCTCGCGGCACAGCTGGGCGGTGTCGGTACGGGCGAGCAGCCCGTCGTCGTCGAGGAAGAGCAGGACGTCGACGTCGCGGCCGCCGGGCCCGAAGGCCTCGATGCCGACGTTGCGGCCGCCGGGGATGCCCAGGTTCTCGGGCAGCTCGATGGTGCGCACGCCCTCGGGGACGTCCGGCACGGGCGAGCCGTTGCCGACCACCACGACCTCGACCGGGTCGCCGTCCTGCCCCGCGACCGACTCCAGCAGGGCGCGCAGCTCCTCGGGGCGGTTGCCCATGGTGATGACGACGGCGCCGACCTTCATTGACGTAGCCACGGCACTCACCTGAGCCTGCTCGACGCGAGGATGGACACGAGGTGCAGCACGGTCTGCAGCAGCGCGATCCCGGCGAGCACGGCGGTGCCGAGCCGGGTGAAGAAGAGATCGCCGTGGACCTGGTCGGCGATGGCGAGGACCAGGATCAGCAGGGACGCCTCGATGCCGAGGATCAGCCGGTGGAACTTCAGCGCGGCGGCGGCCCGGCGGGCCAGCGCCATGCCGGAGGAGCGCGGCTCGGCCGCGGACTCCTGCACCGGGGGCTTGCCCGCCTGGTGGCGGGCGACGCCGACCAGGTCGGTCTCGGCCTTGATCAGGATGGCGCCGAGCGCGGCCAGGGTGCCGAGGAAGGCCCACAGCCAGTCGACGCGGCCCTCGCCCCACAGGTCGGCGGCGCGCAGGCCGAGGCCGACGAGGACGGCGGCGTCGGTGAGGTAGGCGCCGACGCGGTCGAGGTAGACCCCGCCGAGCGAGTACTGCTTCTTCCAGCGGGCGATCTCGCCGTCGACGCAGTCCAGGAGCAGATACAGCTGGACCATGATCACGCCGAGTACGGCGCCCGGGATCCCCGGCACCAGGAGTGCCGGGGCCGCGAGCACGCCGCAGACGGTCATCAGGTACGTGAGCTGGTTGGGCGTGACCCTGGTGTTCACCAGGTAGCGGTCGACCCGCAGGGACACCTCGCGCATGTAGAGGCGTCCCATCCAGTGCTCACCGCTGCGCCGGTCCTTCACCCCCGGGGGGTGGACGACCGGCCGGAGTTCAGCTACCGATGGCCTTGACATAGTCGGCGTAGATGTCCTTGATCTGGTCGGTTTTCAGGTCGAGGTGTTCGAGGATCGTGTAGCGGCCGGGCCGGGTCTCGGGGGCGAACTCCACGACCTTGACGAACTCGTCGGTGGTGAAGCCGATCTCCTCGGGCAGCACCGGCAGCCCGTGCCGACGCAGCACCTCGGCCATGTACGCCGACTCCTCGTGCGCCCCCCGCAGGTACATCGCGAAGGCCGCGCCCAGCCCGCACTGCTCGCCGTGGGCGGCGGCCCGCCTGGGGAAGAGCAGGTCGAAGGCGTGGTTGATCTCGTGGCAGGCGCCGGAGGACGGGCGGGAGTCGCCCGACACGGACATGGCGATGCCGCTGAGCACCAGCGCCTCGGCGAGCACCTGGAGGAACTCGTTGTCCCCGATGCCGCCGGGGTGCCGCAGCACGGCCTCGCCGGCCTGGCGGGCCATGGCGGCGGCGAGTCCGTCGATCTTCTCGCCCTTGACCCGGTGGGCCAGCTCCCAGTCGGCGATGGCGGAGACGTTGGAGACGGCGTCGCCGATGCCGGCCCGGACGTAGCGGACCGGGGCCTCGCGGATGATGTCCAGGTCGATGACGACGGCGATCGGGTTGGGCACGCCGTAGGAGCCGCGCCCGGCGTCGTTGTCGAGGGTGGCGACCGGTGAGCACAGGCCGTCGTGGGCGAGGTTCGTCGGTACGGCGACCAGGGGGAGGCCGACGCGGGCCGCGGCGAACTTGGCGCAGTCGATGATCTTGCCGCCGCCGAGGCCGACGACCGCGTCGTAGTGGCCGGCCTTTATGTCGGCGGCGAGCCGCACCGCGTCGTCCAGGGTGCCGCCGCCGACCTCGTACCAGGTGGCACCGGGCAGCTGCGGGGCGACCCGCTCGCGCAGCTTCGCGCCGGAGCCGCCGCTGACGGCCACGGCGAGGCGGCCCGAGTGCGAGATGCGCTCGTCGGCGAGGACACAGGCCAGGTCGTCGATGGCCCCCGGACGGATGTCGACGACGAGCGGCGAGGGGATGAGACGGGTCAGTACCGGCACGCGATCTCCCGTCCGCGGGCGAGATCGTCGTGGTTGTCGATCTCGACCCAGTCGACCTCGCCGATCGGCGCGACGTCGATGCGGAAGCCGCGGTTGACCAGTTCCTGGTAGCCGTGCTCGTAGAACTGCTGGGGGTCGGTCTCCCAGACGGTCTTCAGCGCGTCCGCTAGCTCCGCGGCGGCGTCGCCCTCGATGAGGGTGACACCGATGTACTCGCCGGTGGCCTCGGCCGGGTCCATCAGCTTGGTGATCTTCGTCATGCCCTTCTCGGGGTCGACGACGACCTTCATCTCCTCGTCGGCCAGGTCCTTCACCGTGTCCAGCGCGAGGATGATCCTCTTGCCCTCGCCGCGCGCGGCGAGCAGGGTCTTCTCGACGGAGACCGGGTGCACGGTGTCACCGTTGGCGAGGATCACGCCGTCCTTGAGGGCGTCACGGCCGCACCACAGGGAGTAGGCGTTGTTCCACTCCTCGGCCTTGTCGTTGTCGATCAGGGTGAGCTCGAGGCCGTACTTCGCCTCCAGCGCCGCCTTCCGCTCGTACACGGCCTCCTTGCGGTAGCCGACGATGATCGCGGCCTCGGTGAGGCCGACCTCGGCGAAGTTGGCGAGGGTGAGGTCGAGAACCGTCGGTTCGCCCTCTATGCCCGCGGGCCCCACCGGCACCAGCGCCTTGGGCAGGCTGTCGGTGTAGGGGCGCAGACGCCGTCCGGCGCCGGCCGCCAGCACGAGGCCGATCATGCGGGTTCTCCTTCGTCGTGTACGGCGGGCGCCCCTGCGGACACCCAGAAGCGGATGCTCTCGACGAGCACCAGCAGGGCGACGGCCACGGCGAGGGCCGTGAGCGCGACCTTGAACTGCGCGGCGGTGAGCAGCGCGGCCAGGACGGTGACGAGCAGCGTGCGTCCCTCGTGCCCCCCGATGGTCCGGGTGAGCCAGACCGGGGGCGCACCGGCGTTGCCGCGGATGCGGTACACCGTGTCGTAGTGATGGTAGGCGACGGCCGCCACCAGCCCGAAAGCCGCCGGAAGCACTCCGTTCACCCCCGCGCCGGCCGCGAGCGCGAGGACGGTGCAGTACTCGGCGGCGCGGAAGAACGGCGGGACGAGCCAGTCGAGGGCGCCCTTGAGGGGGCGGGCGACGGCGAGGCCCGAGGTCAGGGCGTAGCCGGCGGCGGCGACGATCGGCCAGGCGCTGCCGAATTCGGTGAACAGGGCGGTGGCGACGACGGCGACTCCGCCGAGCAGGGCGATCGCCGGGACGGCGAAGCCGGGCAGGCGGCGGGCGGGCTTCCCGAGGGCCTTCGCGACGCCCTGCGCGAGGGCGCCGGAGTCGGCGAGGTCGGCGAGCGCCGCCGCGGCCCGGTCGGTGCGCCGGGCCTTGCGGGTGAGGGAGCGCAGGACGCGGCCCGCCGTGGTGTACGCGGCGGCGAAGGCGCAGCCTACGAGCAGCGCGTAGAAGGTGATGCGGGGGGTGGTGGCGGCCGTGAGAACGGCGATCATCGCCCAGCGCTCGCCGATCGGCAGGACGATCATGCGGCGCACCCAGACCGTCCAGCCGACGCTGTCGAGCTTGTCGGAGAGGGCGGCGGTGGGGCTGGTGTTGGCGGTGGCGTCGTGGTTGGCCTCGTTGAAGGAGAAGTCCACGACGTGCCGGCAGGTCTGGAGGATCATCGCGCCGAGGGCGAGGGCCCAGACGTCGTCGCCGCCGCGGGCGGCGCCGAGGGCGAGGCCCGCGTAGTAGGCGTACTCCTTGGCGCGGTCGAAGGTGGCGTCGAGCCAGGCGCCGAGGGTGGAGTACTGCAGCGAGTAGCGGGCGAGCTGGCCGTCGGTGCAGTCCAGCACGAAGGAGGCGATCAGCAGGACGCCGGCCGCGGCGAAACCGCCGCGGGTGCCGGTGGCCGCGCAGGCCGCCGCAATCAGCGCGGTGATCAGGGAGGCCGTGGTGACCTGGTTCGGGGTGAGGCCGCGGCGGGCGCACCAGCGGGCGATGTAGCGGGAGTACGGGCTGATGAAGAAGGTGGTGAAGAACCCGTCGCGGGACTTCACGGCCGACTTCAGGCGGATCGCCTCGTCGTCGACGGAGGCCACGGCCTGACGGGCCTCGTTGCGGGCCTGCGGGTCGCCGGGGACGGTGGCGACCAGGCTGCCCAGCTCGGGGCGGTGCACGTCGGCGCCGTCGGCGTCGAGGGCGGTGACCACGCGGTCGGCGAGGCTGTCGACGACGACGGCGCCGCCGGTGCCGCCGGTGCCGCCCGCGGAGTTCTCACGGGCCATCGCCCGGGTCAGGGCCTGCCGGCCGGCCGGCTGGGCGGTGACGGCGCCGGGGACGGCCGCCAGCGGGAAGCGGGGGTCGGTCAGGCCGAGGCGCAGGGCGTGCAGATGGCCGACGAAACGGGCGTCGACGACCGCGACGCGCTGGTCGCCGGGCACCTGGGCCAGCAGCGTCTCGGCGTCGGCGGTGTCGGCGGCGGTGCGCACCTCGAAGCCGAGGGACCGCAGATCGCCCTCGATCGACGATCCGGGGACCGGCTGACCGGTGAGGATGGCGGTCGACAACCGAACTCACTCCTAGCGTGCCGACGCGCGGGGCGCCGGGCCTGAACATGTGGGGGCGCCCCTTGGCTGCACCATCGGCTGCGCCAGGCGGGCGGCATGTCGGCAGAGGCTATCGGATGATCGGAGGCCCGTGTTCACCGCCCGTTCACGGCCCGGACGCCCCATGCTGCAAGCCACTCTGCCCTGATCATCATGGGGGGTGCGGGGGGCGCGGGACAAAATCCCGCTTACAACGCGGACATTCGTGACATACGACGGTTGCTGTGTGGTGAGGGTGCGGTTCCTGAGCGTGGTGGAGGGGGGTGGCGGCGCCGGGGGTGCGTGTGCCGCAGCGCCGTGAGTGCGGGCGCGGCGGAGCCAGGGGCCGGTGTGTGGCGGGGGCCGGATTCGGTCGGCGGCAGGGGCAGGCCCCGGTCGGCGGCGGGGCCGGATTCGGTCAGCAGCAGGCACCAGACCCGGTCGGCAGCAAGGGCCGGACTTGGTCAGCGGCAGGGCCAGGCCCGGTCGGCGGCGGGCGCCGGCCCCGGTCGGCAGCCGGGGCCAGGCCCGGTCGGCAGCCGGGGCCGCACTCGCTCTGCGGCAGGCCCGGACTCGGCCCGCGGCAGGCCCCGGGCTTAGGGTGGGCGACCATGACATGGCTGATCACCGGCGGTGCCGGATACATCGGGGCACATGTGGCGCGGTCGATGGCCGAGGCCGGGGAGCGGGTCGTCGCGCTGGACGACCTGTCGGCGGGAGTGCCCGCGCGGCTGCCGGCCGGCGTGCCGCTGGTGCGGGGGTCGGCGACGGACGCGGACCTGCTGAAGCGGGTCTTCGCCGAGCACGGGGTGACCGGTGTGGTGCATCTCGCCGCGCGCAAGCAGGTCGCCGAGTCCGTGGCGCAGCCCACCCGGTACTACCAGGAGAACGTGGGCGGCTTGGCGACGCTGCTGGAGGCGGTCGCCGGGGCCGGGATCCGGCGGTTCGTGTTCTCCTCGTCGGCGGCCGTCTACGGCAACCCTGATGTGGACCTCATCACGGAGGACACGCCCTGCGCGCCGGTGAACCCGTACGGCGAGACCAAGCTGGCCGGTGAGTGGCTCGTGCGGGCCGCGGGCCGGGCGCACGGCATCGCCACCGTCTGTCTGCGGTACTTCAACGTCGCCGGGGCGGCCACCCCCGAGCTGGCCGACACCGGTGTCTTCAACATCGTGCCGATGGTCTTCGACCGGCTCACCCGCGACGAGGCGCCGCGGATCTTCGGCGACGACTATCCGACGCCGGACGGCACCTGTGTGCGGGACTACATCCATGTCGCCGACCTCGCCGAGGCCCACCTCGCGGCGGCCCGCAGGCTGTCCGCGCGGGACGCGGCGGGCGATCTGACCGTGAACATCGGCCGGGGCGAGGGCGTCTCCGTACGGGAACTGGTCACGCTGATCGGGGAGGTGACCGGGGACACCCGTCCGGCCGTCGTCGAGCCGCGCCGCCCGGGCGACGCCCCGCGCGCCGTCGCCTCCGCCGGGCGGGCCGCCGCGGAACTGGGGTGGACCGCCCGCCGAGGGGTACGCGAGATGGTCGAGTCGGCATGGCGGGGCTGGCTGCTGCATCACGGCCGCTGACTGCCGCAACGCTCTGACCTGGGGATCGTTTCCGCAGGTCAGCGCATATGACAACGGTGTTCAGTGCCGCGTTGCCGGATACCCCCCACCCGTAGTTCACTGTGATCCGGACCGATCGCAGGAGGGCGGCTTTCATGGGGGCTGGGCACGACCACGGACACGCGCACGGCGCACCGGTCACGGGCACGGCCGCGGCGGCGTACCGCGGCCGGCTGCGGATCGCGCTGGCGATCACCCTCACCGTGATGGTGGTGGAGATCGTCGGCGGCCTGCTCGCGGACTCGCTCGCGCTGATCGCCGACGCCGCCCACATGGCGACGGACGCGCTGGGCCTCGGCATGGCCCTGCTCGCCATCCACTTCGCGAACCTGCCCCCGACCCAGAACCGCACCTTCGGCTACGCCCGCGCCGAGATCCTCGCCGCGCTCGCCAACTGTCTGCTGCTGCTCGGGGTCGGCGGATACGTGCTGTACGAGGCGATCCAGCGGTTCGTCACCCCGGCCGACACGCAGGGCGGCGTGACCCTCGTCTTCGGCGGGATCGGCCTGGCCGCGAACATGATCTCCCTCACCCTGCTGATGCGGGGGCAGCGGGAGAGCCTGAACGTGCGCGGCGCCTTCCTGGAGGTGGCGGCGGACGCGCTGGGCTCGGTCGCGGTGCTGGTGGCGGCGGCGGTGATCCTCACCACCGGCTGGCAGGCCGCCGACCCGATCGCCTCGCTCGTCATCGCCCTGATGATCGCGCCCCGCACCTGGAAGCTGCTGCGCGAGACGCTGGACGTGCTGCTGGAGTCGGCCCCGAAGGACGTCGACATGGCCGAGGTGCGGGCTCACATACTGGCGCTGGACGGGGTGGAGGACGTGCACGACCTGCACGCCTGGACGATCACCTCGGGGATGCCGGTGCTGTCCGCGCACGTCGTCGTCCGCTCCGACGTACTGAGCGCGATCGGCCACGAGAAGATGCTGCACGAGTTGCAGGGCTGCCTCGGCCATCACTTCGACGTCGAGCACTGCACGTTCCAGCTGGAGCCGAGCGGTCACGCGGAACATGAGGCACGGCTGTGCCACTGAGGCGCCGGCGGGGCCGAGCACGGTGAACCCGAGCGGGGTGACGTGGCGGCGTCGTACGCCAGTCCGAACGGTTCCCCGTCCCCCGCCAGGGGCACGATCACCTACCGGGCCCCTTCCGGTGTCCGACCGGTGGCGGCAGCCGCACAGGCCCCGCGCGGGACATGCGGGCGTGCCGGGAAGTGCCGGGAGTGCCGGATTCGTACGGCAGACTGGGCACGAGGAACGAAGCGAAGGATGGGTATGCCGATCACACCTGCCACCGCGACGCACAGCGCGTCGAACGGCACCGCGGACGCGATCTTGCTGGAACTGGTCGACGAGAACGGCGTCACGATCGGCACCGCGGAGAAGCTGTCCGCCCATCAGCCGCCCGGGCAGCTGCACCGCGCGTTCTCGGTGTTCCTCTTCGACGAGCAGGGGCGGCTGCTGCTCCAGCAGCGGGCGCTCGGCAAGTACCACTCCCCCGGCGTGTGGTCGAACACCTGCTGCGGACACCCGTACCCCGGCGAGGCGCCGTTCGCGGCGGCGGCCCGGCGGACGTACGAGGAGCTGGGGGTGTCCCCGTCGCTGCTCGCGCAGGCGGGCACGGTCCGCTACAACCACCCGGACCCGGCGTCGGGGCTGGTGGAGCAGGAGTACAACCATCTCTTCGTGGGCCTGGTGCAGTCGCCGCTCGTCCCGGACCCGGAGGAGGTCGGCGCGACCGCCTTCGTCACCGCCGCCGAACTGGCGGAGCGGCACGCCGAGGACCCGTTCTCGGCCTGGTTCATGACGGTCCTGGACGCCGCCCGCCCGGCGATCAGGGAACTGACGGGTCCGTCCGCGGACTGGTGAGACGACGGGCCCGTCCGTGGATCGGCGAGACGACGGGCCTGTCCGTGGATCGGCGAGACGACGGGCCTGTCCGTGGATCGGCGAGACGGCCGGGGCGGCCTGTGGCTCGGTGACCTTCGGGGCGCGGGGCCGCGGGGAGCCCGGACGGCCGAGTGGCCGGATGGCCGAGTGGCCGGATGGCCGGCGCGGTGGGCCCCGGAACGCGGCGGCCGCGCCGGAACGTTCAGGCGGGCCGTGCGAGGGTGAGGGGCATGGCGGCCCAGATGACCTTGCCGCCGGTCGTGGTGTGCTCGACGTCGCAGACTCCGCCCGCCTCGCGCGTGATCTCCCGGACCAGCAGGAGACCGCGGCCGCCGGTCTGCCCGTGGTCAGCCTCCAGGGCCGTCGGGCGGTAGGGGTGGTTGTCCTCCACGGACACCCGCACCCACTCGGCGCCGACGGCCACCTCGACGGCGAGCATCGGCGACAGCAGCGCAGCGTGCCGGACGGCGTTCGTGACCAGCTCGGACACGATCAGCAGCAGCCCCTGGGCCACGTCGTCCGAGACGGGCACGCCCTGGCGCAGCAGCAGGTCGCGCACGGCGTGCCGGGCCTGCGGCACCGACGCGTCGACGGCGGGGGCGGTGAATCTCCAGACGCCCTCGTACGGCAGGGGGTCGGGCGTCTTCGCCTCAAGGGGTGCCTCTGCGCCGCCTGCCATCGTCCGGTCGCCACCCTCGCGCTCGATTGTCACCACACGTCGAGTGTTGGCAAACAGCTCGTCGACGCGAAGAGCTGAACACAAGTCAGCACTTATCGAGCGTTTCTGACCGTTGGCGTATGACACGGTCAGTTGTGGGACTGCTCCTGTCCCGCCTCTGCCGACTTTGCGAACTATTCGGGTTGTACGGGTTTGTCGGTGCCCGCGCTCCGGTCCCGACCCCCTCGCCGACCGTGCGCACACCCCGCGCGGCTAGCATCCGGCACATGGAGCCCCAGCTGCTGCACCAGGTCGCCGACTCGGTCGCCACCGTCGTCATCCACCACCCGGCCAAGCGCAACGCCATGACCGCCGCGATGTGGCGGGCGCTGCCGCCGCTGCTCGACACGCTCGCCGCGGACCCGGAGGTACGGGCGCTGGTGCTGACCGGTGAGGGCGGCACCTTCTGCGCGGGCGCCGACATCTCCACCCTCCAGGGCTCGCCCGAGGAGGCCCAGGGGCTGGCCGTGGCCGCCGAGGAGGCGCTGGCGGCGTTCCCGAAGCCGACGCTGGCGGCGATCCGCGGGCACTGCGTGGGCGGCGGGTCCCAGCTCGCGGCGGCCTGTGACCTGCGGTTCGCGGAGGAGGGCTCGCTGTTCGGGGTGACGCCCGCGAAGCTCGGCATCGTCTACCCGGCGTCCTCCACCCGGCGGCTGGTGTCGCTGGTGGGCCCCGCCGCCGCGAAGTACCTCCTCTTCTCGGGCGAGCTGATCGAGGCGGAGCGGGCGCTGCGGACCGGCATGGTGGACGAGGTGCTGCCGGAGGGGGAGCTGGCCAAGCGGGTCGCCGAGTTCACCCGGATCCTCGCGTCCCGCTCGCAGCTGACGCAGGCGGCGGCCAAGGAGTTCGCCGACGGGCGGACCGACCGCGACGACCACTGGACCGCGCGGGCCCGCGAGAGCGGCGACACCGCGGAGGGCGTCGCCGCGTTCCTGGAGCGCCGGTCGCCGCGCTTCACGTGGACTACGTCAGGATGAACCTGCTCTTGCCGCGGAACTCCTCGACGAGGTGCGCGGGGGCCTTGTGCGGGGCGCCGGCGTCGTAGGGCGGCTGCGGGTCGTACTCGGTCAGCAGCTGGACGGCCTGGGCGTGCTCGTCGCCCGCGATGCGGCCCAGCAGGGCGAGGCCCATGTCGATGCCGGAGGAGACGCCGGCGGCGGTGACGTACTTGCCGTCGAAGACGACCCGCTCGCCGGCGGACTCGGCGCCGAAGCCCCCGAGGAAGTCCAGGGCCAGCCAGTGCGAGGTGGCCCGGCGCCCCTCCAGGAGGCCGGCGGCGGCCAGCAGCAGGGAGCCGGTGCACACGGACGTCGTCCAGGTGCTGGTCGCGTCGGCGGCGCGCAGCCAGTCCAGCAGGGCCCGGTTCTCCATCTGCTGCGTCTGCCCGGGGCCGCCCGGGACGACCACGATGTCGGGGTGCGGCACCTCGGCGAGGGCCTTGTCGGCGGTCAGCGCGAGGTTCCCGGTGTCGGTGCGGACGGGCCCGGTCCGCTCGGCGACGAAGACGGTCTCGGAGTCGGGGAGGCGGCCGAGGGTCTCGTACGGTCCCACGGCGTCGAGGGCGGTGAAGCGGTCGTAGAGGACGATGGCGATCTGCATCGGGGTCCTTCCGGTGGGCGTGGCCCGGCGTCGTCGTGGGCGGGGCCTCGGTGGGCAGCGACGAAGTGGATGGGGCCTCAGGGGGCGGGGGCCGGGCGGAAGCGGCGGCGGTACTCCGCCGGGGACGCGCCCAGCGCGCGGACGAAGGCGCGGCGCATCGCCTCGGGGGTGCCGTAGCCGCTGGCGCGGGAGATCTCCTCGACGCCGTCCGCGGTGTCCTCCAGCAGCCGGCGGGCGTGTTCCAGGCGGACCCGGTCGACATAGCGGCCGGGGGTCGTGCCGGTCTCCGCGCGGAAGGCGCGGGCGAAGTGGCGGGGTGACAGCCGGGCGCGGGCCGCGAGCGCGTCCACGCTGAGGTCGGCGGCCGGGTGCTCGGTCACCCACTGCTGCACGTCCCGCAGCGGCTCCCGGTGGGCCGTCTGGGCGGCGAGCTGGGCGCTGAACTGGGCCTGGTTGCCCGGCCGGCGCAGGAACACCACCAGGTGCCGGGCGACGGCGAGGGCGACGTCACGGCCCAGGTCCTCCTCGACCAGCGCGAGCGCGAGATCGATGCCGGCGGTGACTCCGGCGGAGGTGGCGACACGGCCGTCACGCACGTAGATCGGCTCGGGGTCCACCTCGACGGCCGGGTGGTCCCGGGCGAGCTTGTCGCAGTACGCCCAATGGGTGGTCGCGCGCCGCCCGTCCAGCAGCCCCGCCTCGGCCAGCAGCACCGCTCCCGTGCACACCGACACCAGCCGCTCGGCGCGCGGCCCGTACTCGCGCAGCCACGCGGTCAGCCGCGGGTCCGGCGCGCGGGTGCCCCGCCCGCCGGGGACCACCAGGGTGTGCGGGTCGGCGGTATCGACGAGAGCCCGGTCGGGTACGACGGTCAGTCCGCTGGAGGTGCGCACGGGGCCGCCGTCCAGGGAGGCCGTACGGATCTCGTACGACCCCGGCGTGTGCAGCCCGGCGCCCGTGAAGACCTCCACGGGCCCGGTGACGTCGAGGCTCTGCACGTCGTCGAAGAGGACGACGAGGACGGTTCGCTGCGCCATGCCGTCGATTCTTCGGGCCCCGCCGGATGGCCGCAATGACGAGCAACCCACCTTTCCTGCCATGCATGCCGGGGCGCGAGTGAGGTACCCGAGGGCTGCCCGACGAGCAACAGCGAGGAAAGGAGAACGACGTGTTCCGAGCGATCGCGGACGTACTGCGGCAGATCGGCGGTGCCATAGCCACGGTGGTGACACTCCCGTTCCGGGCACTGGCCCGGCTCTTCGGCGGAGCGTCGGCGTCCGGCGGGCGAGGCGCGCGCCGGGCGTGACACCAGCCGCGCCCGAGACCCGCCCTGATCCCCTACTGTCGGTGTCACCTGCCACAATTGCCGCGCAACCCGAAGTGGAGAAGGCGGTACGGGATCGTGACGACACCCGGGTCCATTGAAGTTGGGTCCATCGAAGGCAGGATCGCCGAGGAACTCGGCGTACGGGAGCGGCAGGTCAAGGCTGCCGTGGAGCTGCTCGACAGCGGTTCGACGGTGCCCTTCATCGCCCGCTACCGCAAGGAAGCGACCGAGATGCTCGACGACGCGCAGCTGCGCACGATCGAGGAGCGTCTGCGCTATCTGCGGGAACTGGAGGAGCGGCGGACCGCGATCCTCGAGTCGGTGCGCGAGCAGGGCAAGCTCACCGAGGAACTCGAGGCGCGGATCCGGGGCGCGGAGACCAAGGCGCGCCTGGAGGACATCTACCTGCCGTACAAGCCCAAGCGGCGCACCAAGGCGCAGATCGCCCGCGAGGCCGGGCTGGAGCCGCTGGCGGACGGGCTGCTCGGCGACCCGACGGTCGAGCCGCTCGCCGCGGCGGCCGCCTTCGTCGACGCCGGCAAGGGCGTCGCCGACCCGCAGGCGGCGCTGGACGGCGCCCGCGCGATCCTCACCGAGCGGTTCTCGGAGGACGCCGACCTGATCGGCGAGCTGCGCGAGCGCATGTGGGTGCGCGGGCGGCTCGCGGCGAAGGTGCGCGAGGGCAAGGAGGAGGCGGGCGCGAAGTTCGCCGACTACTTCGACTTCGCGGAGCCGTTCACCGAGCTGCCCTCGCACCGTGTCCTGGCGATGCTGCGCGGCGAGAAGGAGGAGGTCCTGGACCTCGTCCTGGAGCCGGAGGAGCCGACCGAGGGGCCGTCGTCGTACGAGGTGACGATCGCGCACCGCTTCGGCATCGCCGACCGGGGCCGCCCCGCCGACAAGTGGCTGACGGACACGGTCCGCTGGGCTTGGCGCACCCGCGTCCTCGTCCACCTCGGCATCGACCTGCGGCTGCGGCTGCGCACGGCCGCCGAGGACGAGGCCGTCAAGGTGTTCGCGGCCAACCTGCGCGACCTGCTGCTGGCCGCCCCGGCGGGCACCCGCGCCACGCTCGGCCTGGACCCCGGTTTCCGTACGGGTGTGAAGGTGGCCGTGGTCGACGCCACCGGCAAGGTCGTCGCCACCGACGTCATCCACCCGCACGTCCCCGCCAACAGGTGGGACGAGGCGATCGCCAAGCTGGCCCGGCTGGCGAAGGAGCACGCGGTCGAGCTGGTCGCCATCGGCAACGGCACCGCGTCCCGCGAGACGGACAAGCTCGCCGGTGAACTGATCACCAAGCACCCGGAGCTGAAGCTCACCAAGGTGATGGTGTCCGAGGCGGGCGCCTCCGTGTACTCGGCCTCCGCGTTCGCCTCGCAGGAGCTGCCCGACATGGACGTGTCGCTGCGCGGCGCCGTGTCGATCGCGCGCCGGCTCCAGGACCCGCTGGCCGAGCTGGTGAAGATCGACCCGAAGTCGATCGGCGTCGGCCAGTACCAGCACGACCTGTCCGAGGTGAAGCTGTCACGCTCGCTGGACGCGGTCGTCGAGGACTGTGTGAACGGCGTCGGCGTGGACGTGAACACCGCCTCCGCCCCGCTGCTGGCCCGGGTCTCCGGCATCTCCTCCGGGCTCGCCGAGAACATCGTGGCGCACCGCGACGAGAACGGCCCCTTCACCTCCCGGGCGCAGCTGAAGAAGGTGCCCCGGCTGGGTCCGAAGGCGTACGAGCAGTGCGCGGGCTTCCTGCGGATCCGCGGCGGCGACGACCCGCTGGACGCGTCCAGCGTGCACCCCGAGGCGTATCCCGTGGTGCGGCGCATGGTGAAGACCGCCGGCCAGGAGGTGGCGGCGCTGATCGGCAACACGGGGGTGCTGCGCTCGCTGCGGGCGCAGGACTTCGTCGACGAGACGTTCGGTCTGCCGACCGTCTCCGACATCCTCAAGGAGCTGGAGAAGCCGGGCCGCGACCCGCGCCCCGCGTTCAAGACGGCCACCTTCAAGGAGGGCGTGGAGAAGATCTCCGACCTGGCGTCGGGGATGGTCCTGGAGGGTGTCGTCACCAACGTGGCCGCGTTCGGCGCGTTCGTCGACGTCGGCGTGCACCAGGACGGCCTGGTGCACGTCTCCGCGATGTCGCGGACGTTCGTCAAGGACCCGCGTGACGTGGTGAAGCCCGGCGACATCGTCAAGGTGAAGGTGCTCGACGTCGACATCCCGCGCAAGCGGATCTCGCTGACGCTGCGGCTGGACGACGAGGCCGCCCCGCAGGGCGGGCAGCCCTCCGGCGAGCGCCGCCAGCAGCGCGGCGGGCGTCCGCCGCAGCAGCGCCAGGGCCGTGGTGGCGGGGGCGGCGGCGGTGCGCGCCAGGCCCCGGCCCCGGCCAACAGTGCGATGGCGGACGCCCTGCGCCGCGCGGGTCTGCTCGACTCGAAGAAGAGCGGCCGGGGCTGAGACACGCGGGCCCGGACCCTGGCGCACTTGAGTGCCCGGGGTCCGGGCGGCCCTAGGGGGTGTCTCGCCGATCATGCCGGGCTCGCGGCGTCTGGCACCGCTCCCTGATCCGGCCTGATCGACGAGACACCCCCCTAGCGCTCGGTGACCTTGCCGTCCGCGACCTCCAGGCGGCGGGTCACATGCACCGCGTCGAGCATGCGGCGGTCGTGGGTGACCAGCAGGAGGGTGCCGGTGTAGGCGTCGAGGGCCGACTCCAGCTGTTCGATGGCGGGCAGGTCGAGGTGGTTCGTCGGCTCGTCGAGGACGAGCAGGTTGACGCCCCGGCCCTGGAGCAGCGCGAGGGCGGCGCGGGTGCGCTCGCCCGGCGAGAGGGTGGCCGCGGGGCGCAGCACGTGGTCCGCCTTCAGGCCGAACTTGGCGAGCAGGGTGCGCACCTCGGCCGGCTCGGTGCCGGGGACCGCCGCGCCGAAGGCGTCCAGCAGGGTCTCCGGGCCGTGGAACAGCTTGCGGGCCTGGTCGACCTCGCCGACCAGCACACCGGAGCCGAGGGCGGCGTGCCCGGCATCGAGGGTGACGCGGCCGAGCAGCGCGGCGAGCAGCGTCGACTTGCCCGCGCCGTTGGCGCCGGTGACCGCGACCCGGTCCGCCCAGTCGATCTGCAGGGAGACCGGGCCGAGCCGGAAGCCGCCGCGCCGCACCTCGGCGTCCCGGAGGGTGGCCACGACCGCGCCGGAACGCGGAGCGGAGGCGATCTCCATGCGCAGCTCCCACTCCTTGCGAGGCTCCTCGACCACCTCCAGACGCTCGATCAGGCGCTGCGTCTGGCGGGCCTTCGCGGCCTGCTTCTCGCTGGCCTCGCTGCGGTACTTGCGGCCGATCTTGTCGTTGTCGCTCGCCTTGCGCCGGGCGTTCTTGACGCCCTTGTCCATCCAGGCGCGCTGGATCTGGGCCCGCTCCTGGAGGGCGGCCTTCTTGTCGGCGTACTCCTCGTAGTCCTCGCGGGCGTGCCGCCGGGCCGTCTCGCGCTCCTCCAGGTAGCCCTCGTAGCCGCCGCCGTAGAGGTTGATCTGCCGCTGCGCCAGGTCGAGTTCGAGGACCTTGGTGACGGTGCGGGTGAGGAACTCGCGGTCGTGGCTGACGACGACGGTGCCGGCGCGCAGGCCGGAGACGAAGCGTTCGAGGCGTTCCAGGCCGTCGAGGTCGAGGTCGTTGGTGGGCTCGTCGAGGAGGAAGACGTCGTAGCGCGACAGCAGCAGGGAGGCGAGGCCCGCGCGGGCGGCCTGGCCGCCGGACAGCGTCGTCATCGGCTGGTCGAGGCCGACCGCGAGGCCGAGGGAGTCGGCGACCTCCTCGGCGCGCTCGTCGAGGTCGGCGCCGCCGAGGCCGAGCCAGCGCTCCAGGCTCACGGCGTAGGCGTCGTCCGCACCCGGCCTGCCCTCGACCAGGCCCTCGGTGGCCTCGTCCATGGCCCGCTGGGCGGCGGCCACGCCGGTGCGGCGGGCCAGGAACTCCCGGACGGTCTCCCCCGGCCGGCGCTCCGGCTCCTGCGGCAGATGGCCGACGGTCCCGGTGGGCGGGGAGAGCCGCAGCTCGCCCTGCTCGGGGCGGTCGAGCCCGGCGAGCAGGCGCAGCAGGGTGGACTTTCCGGCGCCGTTGGCACCGACCAGACCGATCACGTCCCCGGGGGCCACGACGAGGTCGAGGCCGGTGAACAGCGAGCGGTCGCCGTGACCGGCGGCGAGGTTCTTGGCGACGAGGGTGGCAGTCATCAGACCGCCGATCCTAACCGCCGCCCCGCGGCCCGGTCGCGCCGGTTTCCCACCGTCCCACTCACCGTCCCGGACCGGGTCGGGGCCCGGCGGGGCTCACTTGGCCATGGCCTCCACCAGCACGCTTCCCGCGGTCCGCGCGACCACGTAGGACTCGCCCTTGACGGCCTTGGCGTCCAGGGCGATGCGGTGCCGGCCGGGTTCGAGTACGCCGTCGAAGAGTTCGCGGGTGTGGATGCGGTAGAGGCGGTCGAGGCGGTACGCGGTGAGGACGACCCGGCACGGGGAGGTGACCTCGACGCCGGCCTCGCCGTCGGCGGCGACCAGCCGGGTGAGGCGGCGCCGCTCCGCGGGGCTGCGGTCGAGAGCGTGTTCGATCTGGGCGACGAGCAGCGGGACGATCGGGGCGAGGCCGTCGACGTAGGCCACGTCGACCCCGGCGCGTTCGAAGGCGCCGCGCACGGCGGCGCGTTCGTCCGGGCCGACGGCGCGGCCGAAGGCGACGGCGCCGTAGCCGCGCAGTTCCTCGGCGGGCACGTGGTCGGCGTCGTGGGCGATGTCGGCGCCGATGCCGATGGTGCGCAGGGCCGCGGCGAGCTTGGCGAGCAGGGCGACGCGGGCGCCGATGAGCAGCACGCGGCGGCGGCCGGCGGCGGGGTCGGTGCCGTCGAGCAGGGAGCGCAGCGCCGCGCGGTACTCCTCGCCGCGGAACCGGAACGGCCCTATGCCGTGGTAGCCGTTGAGTTCGAGGTCGACTCGCTCCTCCGTCTGCCAGGCGAAGTCCCGCCAGACGTAGTCGTCGCCGTCCCGCTCTATGACGGCGGTGACCGCGCCGCAGGCCAGGTCGGCGCACTCGGGGCAGCCGTAGATCACCTGCCGTCCGCCGGGCAGCGGCGGGGCGGCGTCCAGCAGCAGGCTGCGCACCTGGGCGGTGAAGATGGCGGGCGGCACGTCGGCGGCGAGCGGGGAGACCGCGTCCAGGTCGGAGAGCTGGAAGAGCAGCGGGCGTCCGTCGACGATGAAGTCGACGAAGTCCCGGTGCACCTGGTACGCGCCGTCCGCGAGGACGCCTCCGGCGCGCATCGCCGGTGCCAGGCCAAAGGTCGCATACGCGGCAGACATGCTGTGAGTATCCCCAGTCCGGCGGCGTTCTGAGCGCGGCATGACACATTCCGCTACGGTCCCGGCGTGGACAGTGACGTGAGGGACGACGTGGTCGTGGTGGGCGGCGGTGTCATCGGGCTGACGACGGCCGTGGTGCTCGCCGAGCGCGGGCACCGGGTCCGGCTGTGGACGCGGGAGCCCGTCGAGCGGACCACCTCGGCGGTTGCCGGGGCCCTGTGGTGGCCGTACCGGATCCGGCCGGTCGGCTCGGCGCGCGCCTGGGCGCTGCGCTCGCTGACGGTGTACGAGGAGCTGGCCGGACGCCCCGAGGTGACCGGCGTACGCATGGTCGAAGGGGTACTGGGCGAAACGGCCCTGGACGAGGTGGCCGGCTGGGCCGCGGCGCGACTGCCCGGGCTGCGCGCGGCCACGGCCGATGAGTACTCCGGTGCGGGGCTGTGGACGCGGCTGCCGCTCGTCGACATGTCGGTCCATCTGCCCTGGCTGCGCGAGCGGTTGCGGGCGGCGGGCGGGGTCGTGGAGGAGCGGACGGTGACGGCGCTCGCCGAGGCGGACGCGCCGGTCGTCGTCAACTGCACGGGGCTGGGCGCCCGGACCCTGGTGCCCGACCCGTCGGTGCGGCCGGTGCGCGGGCAGCTGGTCGTGGTGGAGAACCCGGGCATCCGCACCTGGCTGGTCTCGACGGCCGCCGACGGCACGATGGCCTACTTCTTCCCGCAGCCCGGCCGCCTGGTGCTCGGCGGCACCGCCGAGGACGACGTCTGGACGCCGGAGCCGGACCCGGCCGAGGCGGAGGCGATCGTACGGCGGTGCGCGGCGCTGCGGCCGGAGATCGCCGGGGCGCGGGTGCTGGAGCACCGGGTGGGGCTGCGGCCCGCCCGCCCGGCGGTGCGGCTGGAGCGGACGTCGCTGCCGGACGGACGGGTGCTGGTGCACAACTACGGCCACGGCGGCGCCGGCGTCACCGTGGCCTGGGGATGTGCGGAGGAGGCCGCCGGACTGGCCGGCGCCCCCTCCGGGTGAGCCGTGCCTACGGGACGCTGCGTGCGGCGCCCGGGTCGCGGACGCCGTCGAGCGGCGCGGCCTCGGGCACGGCGGTCGTGGTGCCGGCGGTGGCGCGGGCGAAGGCGGGCGCGCCGCCGACGAGCGGGACGCGGGCCGAGGTGCGGGACAGGTCGAGGGTGAGCGTCGGCGTGCTCGCCGGGGGCTCGATCAGGTCCTTGTCGGTGCCCGCGACGATCAGCGCCAGCCGGTGGCCCCGGGGGACGACGTGGTCGGTCGCGGCCAGGTCGAGGGTGATCGTGTACGGCTTTCCGGGCGTGAGCGGGGCCCCGGTGGCCGAGGAGTGGTTGCCGAGGTCGGCCCAGCCGCGGCTGACGATCGTGTAGTCGACGTCGGCCGTCTCCGCCGCGGTCTCCTTGAAGCAGGCGCTGTCGCCGCTGGTGCTCGCGCCCCAGCAGGTGCGGTCGGTGAGGGTGGTGATGCCCTCGCCCTCGGCGGCGTAGTCGCGGATGGTGTCGGGGCCGAGGTCCACCAGGACGGCGCTGAGGTGCGCGCTGGAGGTGGTCGGGGTCGCGGTGACGGTCACCTTCGACGAGCCGGACAGCCGCAGGTCGCGGGTGAGCGGGCCGGTGGTGAAGCCTGCCTTGTCGGGCGTGGGCCGGTGGATGTGCGCCGCCCAGTCGGTCTCGTCGTGCGCGGGGTCGTCGGTGAAGGTCTCGGTGCCGGTGCCGGGGCGCAGTCCGAGGGTGCCGACGCCGTCCTGGGTGCCCTCGGCGGGCCTGAGGATGGTCGGCAGGGTGCTGCGGGGCGGCCAGACCGCCGTGGTGACCCACTGGCCGGGGGCGCGTTCGATCTCGGCCATCGGTTCGTCGTCGATGCCGTTGTCGTATCCGAGGAGTTCGTGGTCGAACCAGCGGTGCAGGGTGTCGACCCAATCGGCGCGGCGGAAGTCGAAGGGGTCGACGTGGCCGGCCTGGGAGAGCCAGATCCTGCGCTCGACGCCGTTCCTCGCGAGCGCGTCCCACCACTGGCCGAAGTGCTTGGCGCGGACGTTGAGGTCCTGCATGCCGTGGACGACGAAGACGCTGGCCTTCACCCGGCCGGCGTCGGGCACGTAGTCGCGCTCGGTCCACAGCGGGGTCCAGTCGCCGGTGCGCGGGGCGCCGTCGGCGATGCGCTGCTGGACGGCGGCGCAGCGGGCGCGGGCCTCGGGGCTCTCGACACGGTCCGCCAGCCCGTCGGGGCCGGAGTCGAACAGCGGGGCGCCCTTGGCGAAGTAGTAGTCGTACCAGGAGGAGATGGCGCCGATCGGGACGATGGTCTCCAGGCCCTCGACGCCGGTGGCGGCCACGCCGTTGGCGATGGTGCCGTCGTAGCTCTTGCCGATCATCCCGGTCCGGCCGTTGGTCCAGGTCGCCTTGGCGCGGGTGGTGCCGGTGCGGGTGGTGTAGGCCTTGCCGCGGCCGTTGAGCCAGTCGACGACGGCCTTCGCGGACTGGATGTCGGAGCGGCCGCCGACGTCCACACAGCCGTCGGAGCGGCTGGTTCCGGCGAGGTCGACGCCGACGAAGGCGTAGCCGCGCGGAACGAAGTAGTTGTCGTAGAACAGCGGCATCCGGACGACGTTCCCGGCCGCGTCGTAGGTCTTCTTCTGGCTCTCGTTGCCGCGCCCGCAGCAGGAGTAGTACGGGCTGGCGTCCATGATGACGGGGATCCGGCGGCCCTGCCGGTCGGTCTCGCGGGGGCGGACGATGTCCACGGCGACCCGGTCGGTGCGTCCGTCGCCGTCGCCGTCGAGACGGGTGTCGACCCAGACGGACTCGCGGATGGCGTCGTCGTACGAGTAGACGGGCCGGCTCGTGCGGGGTGCGGCCTGAGCCGTGACGGGGGTGAGGAGGCCGGCCATCAGGGCGGCGGTGGCCGCTGCCGCGAGCGGTCTCCAGATCGTGAAGCGCGTGCGTATCGGCATGCCGCGGACGCTACCGGGGTGAAATGCCGTGCAGAAGGGGGCGCGTGACGCCTCGTCCGATGCGTGTGACGCGTCGCTCGGTGCGTGTGACGCGTCGCGCGGTGCGTGTCGTGTGACGTCCGAGCCGCACGAAGTGCCGTCCCCGGGGCGTGTGCGGCCGGAATTCGCCCGTGTGGTGGAGCCGATCGTGACGGCCGAATGGCGATCGTGTGACAGGGGTGGCGGTGGACATGCCCGGGGACACAGGGACTGAATAGGCTCCGAACAGACTCCGAACAGACTTTCCGCACCTAGGAATTGGAGCTGACGTGCACCGCAGAATGACCGCTCCGGGCGCGCTGGCCGCGGCCTCCCTCCTGCTGGCGATCCCGGCATCGGCCGCGAGCCACGCCCCCGGCGCTCCGGGCATCGGCGACCCCTACTACCCGGCGTACGGCAACGGCGGCTACGACGTCTCCCACTACGACCTCCGGCTGAAGTACCAGCCGGCCACCGACCGGCTGGAGGGCACCGCGACCCTGCTCGCCCGCACCACGCAGGACCTGTCCCGGTTCAACCTGGACTTCCTGCTGGACGTGAGCGAGGTCCGGGTCAACGGCGCCGCCGCGAAGTTCCGGACCTCCGGCGAGCACGAGCTGGAGATCACCCCGAGGACACCCCTCGACAAGGGCAGCGCCGTCACCGTCGTGGTCCGCTACAGCGGGGTGCCGTCGGCGAAGCAGGCGTACGGCTTCACCAGCTGGCACCGCACCCCGGACGGCGGTGTCGCGGCGAACGAGCCGGAGGCGGCCTGGTGGTGGTTCCCCAGCAACGACCATCCGCTGGACAAGGCCACCTACGACGTGTCGGTGCAGGTGCCGGACGGCACCCAGGCCATCTCCAACGGCACCCTGCAGTCGACGAGTTCCCGGCTCGGCTGGACCCGCTGGAACTGGCGCTCGAACAAGCCGCAGGCGACGTATCTCGCCACGCTCGCGGTCGGCCGCTTCGACGTCACGACCGGGAGGACGGAGAGCGGCATCCCGGTCGTCAACGCCTACAGCAAGGACCTCGGCGACAACTACGGCGCCGCGCGGGCGAGCGTCGAGCGGACCGGGGAGATCGCCGACTGGCTGACCGGATACTTCGGGCCGTACCCGTACAACGCGCTCGGCGGGTACGTGCCGAACACGAACACCGGGTACGCGCTGGAGACGCAGACCCGGCCGTTCTACAGCCCGCGGCAGTTCGCCAACGGCACCAACACCTCCGTGGTGGTGCACGAACTGGCCCACCAGTGGTACGGCGACTCGGTGTCCGTGGCCGAGTGGAAGGACATCTGGATCAACGAGGGCTTCGCGCGCTACGCGCAGTGGCTGTGGTCCGAGCACGAGGGCGAGGGGACCGCGCAGGAGATCGCCGACTGGGTGTACGCCTCACGCCCGGCCGACGACGCCTTCTGGGCGGTCAGGCCCGGTGACCCGGGGCCGGAGAACCAGTTCCACGTCGCCGTCTACGACCGGGGCGCGCTGGCGCTGCAGGCGCTGCGCAACGAGATCGGCGACGAGGACTTCTTCGCGATCCTCAAGGGCTGGCCGCAGCGGTACGCCCACGGCAACGCGAGCGTCGCCGACTTCCGGCGGTACGCCGAGGAGGTGTCCGGCAAGCCGCTGGCGGCGCTGTTCGACACCTGGCTGTACGAGCCGTCGAAGCCGGGCGCGTCGGCGGCGCGGGACGCGTCGATCGCGCGGACCGCGAAGGCTCCCGCGCAGCCGAAGTCGTGGAAGAAGATCGCCGCCACCAACGGCGTGCACGAGCACGGGCGCGGGCACGGTGACGGGCACGGGCACGGTCACGAGGACTAGGGAGCGGTGACCGCCGCCGTCTCCTCCGGCTCCGCCGTGGTCCGTGCCAGCAGGGCGTCCCGGTCGATCGCGTCGACCTGGGTCGACGGCACCGTGCAGGCGTGGGCGCCCGCGACCGCGCCGTAGCGGGCGCAGCGCAGGGGCGGCTCACCGGCGAGGAAGCCGTAGAGGAAGGCGGCGGCGAAGGCGTCGCCCGCGCCGTTGGAGTCCACCACCGGCGCGGGGGGCGTCACCGTCGGTACGTGGGTCAGCTCGCCGTCGGCCAGCAGATGGGCGCCCTCGGCGCCGGCGGTGGCGACGACCAGGCGGGCGCGGCCCCGCTCGGCGATCCGGCGCAGGGTCCGCTCCGGGTCGGTGAGGCGGGCGGCGGAGACGAAGACGACGTCCGCGGCGAACGCGAACGCCTCGTGGTACGGGTTCTCGCCGTCCCAGTCGTGCAGGTCGGTGGAGATCGTCACGCCGCTCTCGCGCAGCACCGGCAGGGCGTGGTCGCACGGCTGGGTGATGGAGACGTGCGCGTGGCGGCTGCCTTCCGCCAGCTCCCGGACCGTGGCCTCGGGCAGGCGGTCGTCGGGGTGGCCGCGGCTGCTGTCGTACAGGGACAGGCGCCGGCCGTCGGGGCCGACCAGGTTCACCGCGCGCTTGGTTCCGGCGGGCTGCGGGATCGCGGTGAGCGGGATGCCCCGCTCACGGTGCAGGGCGCGGACCAGGTCGCCCTCGGGGTCGTCGCCGAGGAAGTCGAGGTGGTGGGTGCGCAGGCCCAGGGCGCTCAGGCCGAGCGAGACGAAGTCGCCGGTCTGGCCGGCGCGGGTGCGGATCCCGTCGTGGATCAGGTAGCTGTCGGCGTACGGGAGCGGCAGCTCCGGTACGTACACGATGGTGTCCACACCCGCGCCGCCCAGCACGAGCACGTCGGTGTCACGGTTCAACTCCGGCCCTCCCCATGGTCGTACACCGTGACCGGGACACCCCGCGACACCAGCCGCTCAGCGATGAGCGGCTCCACCCGGGACCATTTGCCGCCGGCCAGTCCGCAGCCTATCCGGGGCATGTGCACGGACGCGTCGAGTTCGAGGGCCTTGTCGGCGAGGTGGCCGAGCGCGGTGTCGATCGCCTCGTAGCGCACGGGAACGCCCTTGCTGCCGGTCCTGATGCCGCGCTGGCCGATCATGTTGGCCACCCAGACGTACGGCTCGACCTGGACGAACTGGGTCGCGCCCAGCGCGAAGTCGTTCGTCGCGCGCTCCCGGTGCCAGGCCCGGTAGGCGGCCTCCGGTTGGGGCCAGCGGCGCGATATGGCCAGCACGAAGCCCTTGCCCCAGCCGCCGATGTCGTTGCAGACGTGGGCGATCAGCTTGACGCCCTTCACCGACGGCACGGTGGCGTCACCCCGGACATAGATGATCTCCGACATGACGCCACCGTAGGCGCTGCCACTGACAGTGGCCCAGAATTACCGTCCCGTGAGCTTCGTCAGCTCCTGGTCCGTCGTCTGGGACACCCTGCGGCGGACGCCGAACCAGCCGGCGACCAGGGCGATCGTGATGAGCGGGATGAGCAGGAGCGTCTTGCGGCCGACCTCGGGGTCGTTCCACATCATGCCGAGGCAGACCAGCAGGAAGACGATCGTGGCGATCTCGGTGACCGGGCTGCCGGGCAGCCGGAACGACGGCCGCTCCACCAGGCCCGCCTTGGCGCGGCGGACGAAGACCAGGTGACAGACCATGATGATCACCCAGGTGCTGATGATGCCGAGGGAGGCGACGTTCAGCACGATCTCGAAGGCCTGGTGCGGCATCACGAAGTTCAGGCCGACGCCGAGCACGCAGACCGCGCAGGTCAGCAGGATGCCGCCGTAGGGGACCTGGCTGCGGTTCATCCGCGCGGTGAACTTCGGCGCGGAGCCCGCCATGGCCATGGAGCGCAGGATGCGGCCGGTGGAGTACAGGCCGGAGTTCAGCGAGGACATGGCGGCGGTGAGGACCACCAGGTTCATCACGTCGCCGGCCGCCGGGACGCCGATCTTCGACAGCACGGTGACGAAGGGGCTCTCGTCGGCCGAGTAGACCGAGCCGGGCAGCAGCAGGGCCAGGAGGACGACCGAGCCGACGTAGAACAGGCCCACGCGCCACATAATCGAGTTCACCGCGCGGGGGACGACCTTCTCCGGTTCGGCGGTCTCGCCCGCGGCGACACCGACCAGCTCCAGCGCGGCGTACGCGAAGATCACGCCCTGCATCACGAGGACGACCGGCATCAGGCCGTGCGGGAAGACGCCGCCGTTGTCGCTGATCACGCCGAGGCCGGGGGTCTGGCCGCCGACCTCGTGCTGGGTGGCCAGCAGGAAGATGCCGACGAACATGAAGGCGACGAGGGTGGCGACCTTGATGATCGCGAACCAAAACTCCATCTCGCCGAAGATCTTCACCGAGATCAGGTTCACCGCCAGGACCACCGCGAGGGCGATCAGGGCGAGCACCCACTGGGGGATGTCGGTGAACAGGCTCCAGTAGTGCGTGTACAGCGCGATCGCGGTGATGTCGGCGATACCGGTCGTCGACCAGTTCAGGAAGTACATCCAGCCGGCAACGTACGCGCCCTTCTCGCCGAGGAACTCGCGCGCGTACGACACGAAGGAGCCCGAGGAGGGCCGGTACAGGACCAGCTCGCCGAGGGCTCGGACGACGAAGAAGGCGAAGACGCCGCAGACGAGGTAGGCCAGCGCGAGCGCGGGGCCCGCGTTGTGGAGGCGGCCGCCGGCACCGAGGAAGAGTCCGGTGCCGATCGCGCCGCCGATGGCGATCATGTTGACGTGGCGGGCCTTGAGGTCCTTGCTGTAACCGGCGTCGCCCGCGTCCGCGGGGGCCTGCGCCGCCTCGGGATGTGCGGCGGCCGTTGCCGTTTCCACGGCGTCCTTGCTCACGGGTGGTTCCACTCTCTGGTGCGCCCGGGCGCTGTGCCGCCCGGGTGTCCGTACGTGACGCGGCCCGCACCACCCTGGGTGTCGCGGTACAGACCAAGGCAGCACCTTCCCACAGGGGTCCGTCACATGCGGTGGCCCAGGTCACAGAGCGTTACTTGTCACAGGATCTCCGCGGGTTTCACACTTCTGGTGAGACAGCGATACTGCTGAACATGACAAGCCATGCCGAGGACCCGACCCTCACCGTCGACGAGCTGGCCGCGCGGGCCGGTGTCACGGTGCGGACGGTCCGCTTCTACAGCACCCGGGGCCTGCTGCCGCCGCCGGTGATCGGCCCGCGCCGGGTGGGGCACTACGGCAGGGAGCACCTGGCCCGGCTCGCGCTCATCGAGGAGCTGCAGCACCAGGGCATGACGCTGGCGGGCATCGAGCGCTATCTCCAGCAGCTGCCGCCGGACCTGAGCGCGCACGACCTGGCCATCCACCGCGCGGTGGTGGCCTCCTGGGCGCCGGAGACCGTGGAGACGGTGACCCGGGAGGAACTGGAGCGGCGGGCGGGCCGGGCGCTGGGCGACGACGAGGTGGACCGGCTCGCGGCCATGGACGTCGTACGGCCGGATCCCGAGGGCTACCGGGTCGACCTGGGCCTGCTGCGGCTCGGGGTGCGGCTGCTGGACGTGCCGATGTCGCAGGAGGCGATCCTGGGGGCGCGCAAGGTCCTGATCGAACACTCGCGCGCCGCGGCCCGTGAGCTGTCCCAGCTCTTCCGGGGCGAGGTGTCGGACCGTGACGCGCGGGACGTGCGGTCCCTGTCCGCACACATGCACCCCTTGGTCGTGCAGGCGCTTCTGACGACCTTCCAGCGGTCGCTGCGGGAGGAGCTGGGCGAGTGGCTCACCCGGTAGGGCGGGGGCACCCGGTCGGGCGCGGAGCGCCCTGTGAACCGTGGGGTGAACCACTCGGCCGCCGACTGCCTCAGTCGCTGAACCGCTCCCCGTTCTCCGCCTTCTCCACCAGCAGCGCCGGGGGCGTGAACCGCTCGCCGTAACGGTCGGCGAGCTCCCGCGCGCGGGCCACGAAGCCGGGCAGGCCGCCCTCGTAGCCGTTGATGTACTGCAGGACGCCGCCGGTCCAGCCGGGGAAGCCGATGCCGAAGATCGAGCCGATGTTCGCGTCGGCGACGGACGTCAGGACGCCCTCCTCCAGGAGCCGGACGGTGTCCAGCGCCTCGGAGAACAGCATGCGCTCCTGCATGTCCTCGAACGGGATGGTGCGGCCCGGCTCGGTGAAGTGCTCGCGCAGGCCCGGCCACAGGCCGACGCGCTTGCCGCTCTCGTCGTAGTCGTAGAAACCGGCGCCGCCGCTGCGGCCGGTGCGGCCGAACTCGTCGACCATGCGGTCGATGACGGCCTCCGCGGGGTGCGCGGTCCAGGTGCCGCCCGCCTCCTCCACGGCCCGCCGGGTCTCGTTGCGGATCTTGCGCGGCAGGGTCAGGGTCAGCTCGTCCATCAGCGAGAGCACCTTGGCCGGGTAGCCCGCCTGCGCGGCGGCCTGCTCCACCGAGGCGGGCTCGACGCCCTCGCCGACCATGGCCACGCCCTCGTTGATGAAGTGGCCGATCACGCGGGAGGTGAAGAAGCCGCGCGAGTCGTTGACGACGATCGGCGTCTTGTTGATCTGCCGGACCAGGTCGAAGGCGCGGGCCAGCGCCTCGTCGCCGGTGCGCTCGCCCTTGATGATCTCGACGAGCGGCATCTTGTCGACCGGCGAGAAGAAGTGCAGTCCGATGAAGTCGCCCTGGCGCTGCACGCCCTCGGCGAGCGCGGTGATCGGCAGGGTGGAGGTGTTGGAGCACAGCAGCGCGTCGGGCTCGACGACCTGCTCGATCTCCTGGAACACCTTGTGCTTGAGCGCGGTGTCCTCGAAGACGGCCTCGATGACCGCGTCGCAGCCGGCCAGGTCCCTCACCTCGGCGGTGGGCGTGATGCGGGCGAGCAGGGCGTCCGCCTTCTCCTGGGTCGTACGGCCCCGGGTGACGGCCTTCGCGCACAGCTTCTCGGAGTAGCCCTTGCCCTTGAGGGCGGCTTCCAGGGAGACGTCCTTCAGGACGACGTCGATGCCCGCGCGGGCGCACGCGTAGGCGATCCCGGCGCCCATCATCCCGGCGCCAAGGACGGCGACCTTGCGGACCTGGCGGGGGGCGACGTCCTTGGGGCGGTTGGCGCCGGAGTTGACGGCCTGGAGGTCGAAGAAGAACGCCTGGATCATGTTCTTCGAGGTCTGGCCGGCCGCCAGCTCCACGAAGTAGCGGGCCTCGATGACCTGGGCGGTCTCGAAGTCGACCTGGGAGCCCTCGACGGCCGCCGCGAGGATGTTGCGCGGGGCCGGGTAGGGGGCGCCACCGGTCTGCTTGCGCAGGTTGGCGGGGAAGGCGGGCAGGTTGGCCGCGAACTTCGGGTTGGCGGGGGTGCCGCCGGGGATGCGGTAGCCGGGCACGTCCCAGGGCTGGGCGGACTCGGGGTGGGCGTCGATGTAGGCGCGGGCCTTCGCGAGCATCTCCTCCCGGGTCTCGGCCACCTCGTGCACCAGGCCGTTGTCCAGGGCGCGGCGCGGGCTGTACTGGGTGCCCTGGAGCAGCACCTTCAGCAGCGCGTCGGCGATGCCGAGCAGCCGGACGGTGCGGACGACACCGCCGCCGCCGGGAAGCAGGCCCAGGGTGACCTCGGGGCAGCCGATCTTGGAGCCGGGCGCGTCGAGGGCGACACGGTGGTGGCAGGCGAGGGCGATCTCGAAGCCGCCGCCGAGGGCGGCGCCGTTCATCGCGGCGACGACCGGCTTGCCCAGGGTCTCGATGCGGCGCAGGTTCCGCTTGATGGCCATGCCGCCGTCGAACAGCTCCCGGGCGGTCTCCGGGGTGACGCGGATCAGGTCGCGCAGGTCGCCGCCCGCGAAGAAGGTCTTCTTGGCGGAGGTGAGGATGATGCCGCGAATGGAGTCCCGTTCGGCCTCCAGGCGGTCGGCGATCACCGCGAGGGAGTCCCGGAACGCCTGGTTCATGGTGTTCGCGGACTGGTTGGGGTCGTCGAGGACGAGGGTGACGACACCGGTGTCGTCCTGTTCCCAGCGGATCGTGGTGCTCTCGGTCATGACAGGGGTCTCCGTAGAAGTCTGGTGGGTCCGCGGGAAGGTCAGACGCGTTCGACGATGGTGGCGATGCCCATGCCTCCGCCGACGCACAGGGTGGCGAGGCCGTAGCGCTTGTCCTGGCGTTCCAGTTCGTCGACGAGGGTGCCGAGGATCATCGCGCCGGTGGCGCCCAGGGGGTGGCCGAGCGCGATGGCGCCGCCGTTGACGTTGACCTTGTCCAGGGACAGGCCCATGTCCTTCACGAAGCGGAGCACGACCGCCGCGAAGGCCTCGTTGATCTCGACGAGGTCGATGTCGTCGATGGTCAGGCCGGCCCTGGCGAGCGCCTTGCGGGTGGCGGGGGCGGGGCCGGTGAGCATGATGGTGGGCTCGGAGCCGGAGACGGCGGCGGAGACGATCCGCGCGCGGGGGGTGAGGCCGTAGCGCTCGCCGACCGCCTTGGAGCCGATGGCGACGAGGGAGGCGCCGTCCACGATGCCGGAGGAGTTGCCCGCGTGGTGGACGTGGTCGATCTTCTCCACCCAGTGGTACTTCTGCAGCGCCACCGCGTCGAAGCCGCCGAGGTCGCCGATGTCCGCGAAGGACGGCTTCAGCTTGGCGAGGGAGCCGGCGGTGGTGCCGGGCCGCAGGTGCTCGTCGTGATCGAGGACGACGAGGCCGCTGCGGTCCTTCACGGGGACGACGGACCGCTCGAAGCGGCCGTCCTTCCAGGCGGCGGCCGCGCGCTCCTGCGACAGCGCCGCGTACTCGTCGACGTCGCGGCGGGAGAAGCCCTCGATGGTGGCGATCAGGTCGGCACCGATGCCCTGCGGCACGAAGTTGACCGCGAGGTTGGTCATGGGGTCGTTGAACCAGGCGCCGCCGTCGGAGGCCATCGGCACCCGGGACATCGACTCGACACCGCCGGCCAGGACCAGGTCCTCCCAGCCCGAGCGGACCTTGGCGGCGGCCAGGTTGACGGCCTCCAGGCCCGAGGCACAGAAGCGGTTCTCCTGCACGCCGGCGACCGTGTCGGGCAGGCCCGCGGCGATCGCCGCGATCCGCGCGATGTCGGAGCCCTGGTCGCCGACCGGGCCGACCACGCCGAGGACGATGTCGTCGACAGCCGCCGGGTCCAGGCCGGGGAAGCGGGCGCGGATCTCGTGGATGAGTCCGACGACCAGGTCGATGGGCTTCGTGCCGTGCAGGGCGCCGTTGGCCTTGCCGCGTCCGCGCGGGGTGCGGATCGCGTCGTACACGTACGCTTCGGTGCTCACGAGGAGGCCTTTCACTGAGGGTTCGGGGGCTCGGGGGCCGCTGACGGGGGAACGAGTCGGGGGACGTCCCAGTCGCGGGCCACGGATTCCGTGTCGGTGCCGGGCCGGGCCGGGCCGGTGCGCACCGCCGTGGGCGTGGCGGAGAAGCGGGGCGCGGGCGCGGGCTGGGTGAGACCGCCGTGGTCGGTGAACGTGCCGCGGGCGGCCAGGTGCGGGTGGTGCGGCGCCTCGCGCAGCGACAGGACGGGGGCCACGCACGCGTCGGAGCTCTCGAAGACGGCCGTCCACTCGTCCCTGGTGCGGGCCTTGAAGCGGGCGGCGACGAGGGCGCGCAGTTCGTCCCAACGGGTGATGTCGTGGCGCGGCGGGGCCTGGTCGCCGAGGCCGAGCAGGTCCGTGAACACGTCGTAGAACTGCGGCTCCAGCGCGCCCACGGCCATGTACTGCCCGTCGGCGGTCTCGTAGGTGCCGTAGAAGGGGCAGCCGCCGTCGAGGAGGTTGGCGCCGCGGCGGTCCTGCCAGCCGCCGGCGGCGAGCATGCCGTGGATCATCGCGGAGAGGTGGGCGGCGCCGTCGACGATGGCGGCGTCGACGACCTGTCCGGTGCCGGTGGCGCGGGCGTGGTGGAGGGCGGCGAGGACGCCGACGACGAGGTAGAGGGAGCCGCCCGCGTAGTCGCCGAGCAGGTTGGCGGGGACGGCCGGCGGCTCGTCCGGGGCGCCGATCAGGCCGAGGGTGCCGGTGAGCGCGATGTACGCGATGTCATGGCCCGCGCGGTGCGCGAGGGGGCCCTGCTGGCCCCAGCCGGTCATCCGGCCGTAGACGAGCCGCGGGTTGCGGGCGTGGCAGGCGTCGGGGCCGACGCCGAGCCGTTCGGCGACGCCGGGGCGGTAGCCCTCGATGAGGACGTCGGCGCGGGCGGCCAGGTCGAGCACCCGGTCGGCGCCGTCGGCGGCCTTGAGGTCGACGACCACCGAGCGTTTGTTGCGGTTGGTGACGTCGTACTCCGGGTCGATGCCGAGGCCGGGGCCGCCGGGGCGGTCCACGCGGACCACGTCGGCGCCGAGGTCGGCGAGGAGCATGGCGGCGAAGGGCCCGGGGCCGATGCCGGCCAGCTCGACGACGCGGACGCCCGCGAGCGGTCCGGGTGACGGCGTGTTCCCCGTGGTCGTCCTCGCCGTGGTCATCCAGCCCCCTCGCTGTGACACAACCGATGTAACACCGGTGATGGTAAGAACAGGTTTCAGTCGACACAAGGCCTGAACGAGCAAGCGCTTAGCCATTTTCGGCCGGGCGCCCGGCCGGCGCACCCCGGGACAATCCGGCGCGCCCCCGCGCGCCCCCGGCTCGGCGCGCGTCAGCGCGCCACCTCCGGGCTCGTCGTCGGGCTCCGCACCCCTCACGCTAGCCTCAGCCACCGACAGCGGCGCGTGCTGCGGGAGCGAGAGGTGTCATGAGCAGGCTGAAAAGGGCGGATCGCCCGTACGACGTCGTGCTGTTCGGGGCGACCGGCTTCGTCGGTACGCTCACCGCGGAGTACCTGGCCGCGCACGCCCCCGAGGGCCTGCGGTGGGCGATCGCGGGCCGCAGCGAGGAGAAGCTGCACCGGCTGCGCGAGCGCCTGCCCGGCGGCGCGGGGATCGGGGTGCTGCGGGCGGACGTCGCCGACCCGGCCTCGCTGCGCCGGCTCGCGGAGCACGCGCGCGTGGTGGCCACGACGGTGGGCCCGTACGTGACGTACGGGGAGGAGCTGGTCGCCGCCTGCGCGGACACCGGCGCCGACTACCTCGACCTCACGGGCGAGCCGGAGTTCGTCGACCTGATGTACGTCCGGCACGACGTACGCGCGCGTGAGACGGGCGCGCGGCTGGTGCACGCGTGCGGCTTCGACTCCGTGCCGCACGACCTGGGCGCGTACTTCACGGTCCGGCAGTTGCCCGAGGGGGTGCCCCTGAGGGTGGACGGATACGTGTCCGTGGACGCGGCCTTCTCGGGCGGCACCTTCGCCTCCGCCCTGAACCAGTTCGCGCGCGGCCCGCGACTGGCGGCCGCCGCGCGGGACCGCCGACGCCACGAGCCCCGGCTGGTGGGCCGCCGGGCGAGCGCGCCGCCGGCCGGACCGCGGTTCGCTCCCGAGGTCGGCGCCTGGGCGCTGCCGCTGCCGACCATCGACCCGCAGATCGTGCGCCGCTCGGCGAGGGCCCTGGAGCGCTACGGCCCCGACTTCCGCTACCGCCACTACGCCGCCGTACGTCGGCTGCCGGTCGCGCTCGGCGGGGTGGCGGCCGTGGGCGCGCTCGTCGTGGCCGCCCAGGTGCCGCCCGCGCGGCGCTGGCTGTCCGACCGGCTGAAGCCCGGCGAGGGGCCGAGCGCCGAGAAGCGGGCGAGGAGCTGGTTCTCCGTGCGGTTCGTCGGCGAGGGCGGCGGGCGGCGGGTGTTCACCGAGGTCGCGGGCGGCGATCCCGGCTACGGCGAGACGGCGAAGATGTTCGCCGAGGCGGCGCTCTGCCTCGCCCTGGACGACCTGCCGCCGGCCGCCGGGCAGCTCACCACCGCGGTGGCGATGGGCGACGCCCTGACCGAGCGGCTGCGCGCGGCGGGGATCACCTTCCGGGTGGCCGCACGCCGCTGAGGTTCTGTACGAGTCCTGCGGCTCCCTCCCGGCCGGGAGACCGCCCTACACCGGCCACTCCACGGCCGTGTAGATCATCCCGCAGATCCAGGCGAGCCCGGCGAGCGTGGCGAGGACCAGCGCGGCGGTCACGGCACGCTCGACGGGGCGCTGGGGGTCGGTGAGGGGCTTCGGGGCACGGGGCGAGGTCATGCGGCCAGCCTGGCGGGCCGGCCGCCGCGCAGGCATCCGTACGGGTACTCAGTCGCCGTACTCAGACCTGCCCGGGTTGCCCTGGCGGCGGCCACTCCCCCAGTGCCGCGGCGATGCGCTCCCGTACCGCCGGGTCGGGCGCGGCGGCGGCGAGGCGGACCGCCAGGGGGCCGATCCGCCAGCCCGCGTGGTGGTCGTGGAACGGCGGGGGTCCGGCCACGTTGTGGGCGACCTCGGCGATCAGCTCGGCGATCCGGAACGACAGGCGTTCCGCCTCGGTGAGCCGGTCCTCGGCCCGGGCCAGGCCACCGCGGACCTGCGTGAACACCTCTCCCGCGCGGCTCCACCGCTCGCGGTCGGCCGCCAGCTCCAGGGCGGCCTCGATCTCGGGGGGCCGCGGCGCCGGGGCCGCCGCCGCGAGCACCCGCCCGGCCCAGGCCAGCGGATCGGCCTGCCGCTCGAACACCGACCGCCCCCACGACCGCTCCGGGTCCCTCGCGGCCGCCGCGGCGACCTGGCTGACGACCCGCGTGGCCGCCCGCAGAGCCCGGCGGCACAGCGCGTCCGCCCTGCGGGTCGTCTCGGGGAGCCGGTACTCGGGGGTGAGCGCCAGCGTGTGCGCGCAGGCGTTGTCGAGGCTCACGCGGTGGCCCACGGAGACGAAGACCGGCTTGACGTTCTCGCGGGTGCGCAGCGCCCGGCCGACCTCCTCGGTTCCCGCGCGCAGGGGTGCCGACGATCCGCGCGGGGTGCCCGGTTCGTCGTGGACGAAGGTGAAGGGGTTCTTGGCGACGCCGATCGTGGGTAGGCCGGTGAGCACGCCGAGGTGGCTGGCGAGGCCGAAGCGGCGCGGGTGGGCGAGGCCGTAGCCGTCGCAGACGACCAGGCCGGGGGGGCACGGCAGGGCGTCGAGGGCGGCCAGCACGGTGGGGATCTCCCGGAAGGCGAGCAGGCCCGGCACGTAGGGGAAGGAGATGCGTCCCACGGCCGTGGTCTCGGCGACGACGTCGAGGGTCGCCGCGTCCAGGACGACGGCCGCCGCCGCGACGACGTCCCGCTCGTCGTCGTAGGCGACGTCGACCCCCGTGACGTGCCCCGTGCCGGGCGGCGGCCCCGGCTCGTCCAGGACCACTCGTGCCCGCAGCTCGTCCTGGACGGCGCGGGCCTCCTCCTCGGTCGCGGGCCAGCCCGCGGGAATGCGTACGATCGTCATGGTGGGCACGAGCGTACGGGGCGGGCCGGCCGCGCGGGCCGTCGGTGCGCTACTTGCCGAGCGCCCGCTGCAACTGCTGCTTGTTCATGTCCGAACGGCCGTGGATGTCGCGCTTCTTGGCCTCCTCGTACAGCTGGTCGTAGGTGGGTCCCCGGGAGCCCTTTCCGGAGCGCTGACCGCCCCGCTTGCCGGACGACATGTCCTGCGTCGACGTGCGGCCGGCGGTCTTGGACTCGCCGGACCGGGCCCGTTCCTTGTTCACCGTGCGCGCCGCGATCTCCTTGGCCCGCCCGGTGCTCTCGCCCCGGTCCTCGGCGCTCTCCTTGATGTGCTCGTACTGGCGCTCCCGCTTGGAGCTGGAACCGCGCGGCATGTGCGCTCACTTCCTTTCACGACGAGTGAACGGGTACCCACATCGCCGACGGAAGAGATACCCCGCGCGCGGGCGCGTCCGCAGGACTGAATTCCGGCCGTGATGGAACACGGTGACGGAGGTCACTCGGCACGGGTGCACGGACCCGCCGATTCCGACGTCTCTTCCTGTGCCCGGCCTCATCCCCGGAAAGTCCGTCCGGCCGTCACAAGGGAGCAAGGCGTTGTCCACCGTCATCGAGCAGCCCGTCGAGGCCCGACTCGTCGCCGCCGCGCCGCGGATGCCGAGCATCCCGGCCACGCTGTACTACGACCGACGCGATCCGTTCGCCGTCCGGATGACCTTCCCCGCCCAGGCCACCCTGGAGGGCGTGGAGGTCTGCTGGACGTTCTCCCGCGAGCTTCTGGCGGCCGGCCAGGAGGGCCCCGAGGGCCAGGGGGACGTCCGGGTGCGGCCGTACGGCTACGACCGCACCGTCCTGGAGTTCCACGCCCCCGAGGGCACCGCCGTCGTGCACGTCCGCTCGGACGACGTGCGCCGGTTCCTGGAGGCGACCCGCCGCCTGGTGCCCGAGGGTCTGGAGGACGCGTATCTGGACCTGGACCACGATCTGGCGGTGCTGATGCGGGACGCCTGCTAGGGGGCGTCCCGCCCCCGAGGGGGTGTCTCGTCGATCGGAATCGGGAACCGACGACAACGCGGCGAGGCGCGGTGCCAGGCGCCGCGAGCCCGGCATGATCGGCGAGACGTTCCCTAGGGCCTGCGCCCGAGCAGTTCGTTCAGCTCTCCGTAGTCGAGGCCTGCGGCCAGCGCGTCGTACGTCCCCGCGCCCAGCAGCTCCCGCGCGGCGCGGCGGACCAGGGCGTGCGCGGCCTGGGCGACACCGGCGCCCGTGCTCACCCGGGCGACACCGAGCGCGGCCAGGTCGGCGACGGGCGGCGCGCCGGGTCCAGCCATCACGTTCAGCGGGCCGTCGACGCCGTCGACGAGCAGCTTCACCGTCCCCGGGTCGACGGCCCCGGGGACGAAGATCCCGTCGGCGCCCGCGGCGAGGAAGGCGGCGGCCCGTTCCAGGGTGGCGTCCACTCCCCCGGCACCGCGCAGGAAGGTGTCCACGCGCGCGTTGACGAACAGCGGCACTCCGGCCGCGTCGGCCGCCGCGCGGGCGGCGGCGATACGTTCCGCCTGCTCCGCCACCGGCCGCAGCGGGCTCCCGCCCGGCTCGTACCGGGCGTCCTCGATGTTGATCCCGACGGCGCCCGCGGCGAGCACCGCGCGGACGGTGTCCGCGACGCCCGCGGCGTCCGCCGCGTAGCCGCTCTCCACGTCCGCGCTCACCGGCACCCCGACCGCGCCCGCGATGGCGGCGACGGCGCCGAGCGCCCTTGCCCGCTCCAGACGGTCGCCGTCGGGTGCGCCCAGTTCCCAGGCGACCCCGGCGCTGGTGGTCGCCACGGCGGCGGCACCGGCGTCCGCGACGAGACGGGCGCTGACGGCGTCCCAGGCGTTCGGCAGGACCAGCGGGCGGCCCGGGACGTGCAGGGCGCGGAAGGAGACAGCGCGGTCGCGCAGGGTGGTGTCGTGGGTCATGCGGACGACTCAACCAGCCCGCGCGGAGGGCCGTCCGGCAGGAATGCGACATGAACGTGCCGGCCGGAAGGCGTCCGCGCGGGAGTGGTGTCGGGGAGTGATGCCGGGGAGTGATGCCGGGGAGTGGTGCCGGGGAGTGGTGCCGATAAATGTCGTTGACAGCCCCCGGCGTCGCTCGTACGGTGTATAGCGCTTCTGTTGCCGCCGATTGGAGAAGGACGTTGCTCTTCTGAGGTCCTGAGACACCACCTCACACATCATCCGTGTGTGCGCTGCGTGCGACCTCGGCATTCGAGCCGTCCTTGCGGAACAGGGCTTTTTTCTTCTCGCTCCCGCCTTCCGCCCTCGCGGACCTCCGCGACGGTCGCCGCCCTCCGGTGTCTCGACACGCGTTGCCCCTGACCACATCAAGCAACCGCGAGGCCCGTATGCATACTTCCCTCACCTGCACCTCCCTGTCCTTCACCTGGCCCGACGGCACCTCCGTCTTCGAAGGCCTCGACGTCTCCTTCGGCGCCGGCCGCACCGGGCTCGTCGGCGTCAACGGGTCCGGGAAGTCGACCCTGTTGAAACTGATCGCGGGCGAACTCATCCCGTCCGACGGCACCGTGCGCGTCGTGGGCGAGGTCGGCTACCTCCCGCAGAACGTCACCCTCGACACCGCCCTGCGGGTCGACGAGGCGCTGGGCATCGCCGAGCGCCGGGCCGCGCTGCACGCCATCGAGGCCGGTGACGTGTCCGAGGAGCACTTCGAGACGGTCGGCGACGACTGGGACGTCGAGGAGCGCGCGCTGGCCACCCTCGGCGAACTCGGCCTCGGCCACATCGATCTCGACCGGACCATCGGCGAAGTCTCCGGTGGCGAGTCGGTGCTGCTGCGGCTGGCCGCGCTGCTGCTCGGCCGCCCGGACGTGCTGCTGCTGGACGAGCCCACCAACAACCTCGACCTGTACGCGCGGCGGCGGCTGTACGCGGCCGTCGAGTCCTGGCCGGGCGTGATGGTCGTGGTCAGCCACGACCGCGAACTCCTCGACCGCGTCGACCAGATCGCCGATCTGCGCGGCGGCGAGATCACCTGGTACGGCGGGAACTTCTCGGCGTACGAGGAGGCCCTCGCCGTCGAACAGGAGGCCGCCGAGCGCATGGTGCGGGTCGCCGAGGCCGACTTCCGCAAGCAGAAACGGGAGTTGGTCGACGCCCAGGTCAAACTGGCCCGCCGCAAGCGGTACGGCCAGAAGATGTGGGACAGCAAACGCGAACCGAAGATCGTCATGGGGGCGCGCAAGCGCGCGGCACAGGAGTCCGCGGGCAAGCACCGCATCATGCACGAGGAGAAGCTGGCCGAGGCCAGGGAACGGCTCGACGAGGCGGTGGACGCCGTGCGGGACGACGACGAGATCCGCGTCGACCTGCCGTACACCGCCGTGCCGCCGGGCCGGAGCGTGCTCACCCTGCGGGAGCTGGAACTGGCGTACGGCGCTCGCGTCGCAGGCGGCTTCGATCTGCACGGACCGGAGCGGATCGCGCTGATCGGGCGCAACGGGGCGGGCAAGACGACCCTGCTGCGCACCATCGCCGGGGAGCTGGCACCGGTGGCGGGCGAGGCGACGGCACATGTGCCGCTGCGGTTCCTGCCGCAGCGTCTCGACGTCCTCGACGGCGAGCTGACCGTCGCCGAGAACGTGGCCCGGTTCGCGCCGGGCGCCACCAACAACCGGATCCGGGCGCGGCTGGCCCGCTTCCTGTTCCGGGGCGCCCGGGCCGACCAGCGGGCCGGCACCCTGTCCGGCGGCGAACGCTTCCGGGCGGCGCTGGCCGCGCTGATGCTGGCGGAGCCGGCGCCGCAGCTGCTGATGCTGGACGAGCCGACGAACAACCTGGACATGGCGAGCGTACGGCAGCTCACCACGGCCCTGGAGTCCTACGAGGGGGCGCTCATCGTGGCCAGCCACGACGTGCCGTTCCTGGAGTCGATCGGCATCACCCGCTGGCTGCGGCTGGACGGAGAACTCACGGAAATCACGCCAGAGGCTGTCGGGTATCCCGCCTAGCTTCGAGGGCATGCGTGAGTTCATCACCCTCGTCGGGGCCCGGGAGAACAACCTCAAGGACGTCACCCTCCGCATCCCGAAAGGCCGGCTGACCGTGTTCACCGGCGTTTCGGGATCGGGGAAGTCGTCGGTCGTCTTCGACACGATCGCGGTCGAGTCGCAGCGTCAGCTGAACGAGACCTTCACCTGGTTCGTGCGCAACCGGCTGCCCAAGTACGAGCGGCCGCACGCGGACACGCTGGAGGACCTGTCGCCCGCGATCGTCGTCGACCAGCGGCCGATCGGGGGCCACTCGCGGTCCACGGTCGGCACGATGACCGACGTCTACTCGGTGATCCGGGTGCTGTTCTCCCGGCACGGCACGCCGAGCGCCGGACCGGCGACGGCGTACTCGTTCAACGACCCGTCGGGCATGTGCCCGCGCTGCGACGGCCTCGGCCGGACGGTGCTGCCCGACTGGGACCGCCTCCTCGACCCCGCCAGGTCGCTGGCGGGCGGGGCGGTCCTGTTCCCGCCGTTCGCCGTCGGCACCTGGCAGGGGCAGACGTACACCAACACCACCGCGCTCGACGTGCACAAGCCGGTCGGCGAGTTCACCGCCGCCGAGCGCGAGTTCCTGCTGCGCGGGCGCGGCGCGAAGGTCGGCGTCGACAACACCGGCGGCGCCCGGGAGATCGACTACGAGGGCCTCGCCGACCGGTTCGAACGGCTCTACCTGAAGCGGGACCTGTCGTCCCTGAGCCAGAAGACCCGCGATCTCGTCGCGCGCTTCCTGACCGAGGACACCTGCCCGGTCTGCGACGGGGCGCGGCTGAACGCGGCCGCGCTCGCCACCCGGATCGACGGGCTGTCGATCGCCGACTGCGTCCGGATGCAGGTCGGTGACCTGATCGGCGTCCTGAAGGAAATCGACGACCCGGTCGCCCGGCCGGTCGCGGGCGCCGCCGTCGCGGCCCTGGAGCGCATCGAGGCGATCGGCCTCGGCTACCTCAGCCTCGACCGGGAGACCGCCACCCTGTCCGGCGGCGAGGGCCAGCGCCTGAAGACCGTGCGCCACCTGGGCTCCAGCCTGACCGGGATGACGTACATCTTCGACGAGCCCAGCGTCGGACTGCACCCGCGCGACGTCGGACGCCTCGGCGAACTGCTGCTGCGGCTGCGCGACAAGGGCAACACCGTGCTGGTCGTGGAGCACGACCCGGACGTCATCGCGCTCGCCGACCACGTGGTCGACATGGGTCCCCGCGCGGGCGCCGACGGCGGCCGGGTCGTCTTCGAGGGCACCCCGCGCGAGCTGGCCGCGTCCGGGACGCTGACCGGGCGGTGCCTGGGACGCCGTACGGCGGTGAAGGAGCGGCCCCGCGCGGGCACCGGGGAACTGTGGGTCAAGGGCGCCGACCGGCACAACCTGCGGGACGTCACCGTGTGCTTCCCGGCCGGGGTGCTCACCGCGGTGACCGGGGTCGCCGGGTCCGGCAAGAGCACGCTGGTCGCCGAGCTGACCGCGGCGCACCCCGAGGCCGTGGTCGTCGACCAGTCGTCGATCGGCATCTCCGCGCGGTCGACGCCCGCGACCTACCTGGGGGTGATGGACACGGTACGGCGGATCTTCGCCCGGGAGACGGGGGCGGACCCGGGGCTGTTCAGCTTCAACTCGGCGGGCGCCTGCGGCACCTGCGAGGGCCGCGGTGTCATCCACACCGACCTCGCCTTCATGGACCCGGTGACGACGACGTGCCACGACTGCGAGGGCCGGCGGTTCCGGGAGGACGTGCTGCGGCTGACCGTCGGCGGCCGCTCCGTCGCGGACGTCCTGGAGATGACCGCCGGGCAGGCCCTGGACTTCTTCGACGACTCCGGCGTACGGCGCCGGCTGCGCGCCCTCCGGGACGTCGGCCTCACCTATCTGACCCTCGGCCAGCCCCTGTCCACCCTCTCCGGTGGCGAGCGGCAGCGCATCAAGCTGGCGACCCGGCTGCACCGCACGGGCGCGGTGTACGTCCTCGACGAGCCGACGACCGGTCTGCACATGTCGGACGTCGACGGCCTGCTCGCCCTGCTGGACCGGCTGGTCGACGCGGGCAACACGGTCGTGGTCGTCGAGCACAACCTCGATGTGATCGCCCACGCCGACTGGGTCGTCGACCTCGGGCCGGACGGCGGGAAGGACGGCGGACGAGTGGTGTTCGAGGGGACACCGCGCGATCTGCTGGCCGCCGAGGGGTCCTTCACCGGGGAGCATCTGCGTCGGGTGGCCGGGGGCGGCTCGTAGACGGGCCCCGTCCGCGCGGTCCTGAGCCGCCGTCTCCGACAATGGGTCTGCATGATGCGGCCGTCACCCCGTCGGGTTTCGGCCACGACCGGAAACACCCATCCCCTACGGAGACCCTCGTGCCCAGCAAGAAGGCCCTCATCCGCCGTCCCAGCCCCCGCCTGGCCGAAGGCCTCGTCACGCATGTCGCCCGTACGGAGGTCGACCTCGACCGCGCGGTGGAGCAGTGGGAGGCGTACGCGGAGGCGCTGCGCACGCACGGCTGGGAGACCCTCGAGGTCGATCCGGCCGACGACTGCCCCGACTCGGTGTTCGTCGAGGACACGGTGGTCATGTACCGGAACGTCGCCCTGATCACCCGCCCCGGTGCCGAGTCCCGCCGCCCGGAGACCGTCGCGGTGGAGGAGGCCGTGGCGAGCCTCGGCTGCTCGGTGAACTGGATCTGGGAGCCGGGCACCCTGGACGGCGGCGACGTGCTGAAGATCGGCGACACCGTCTACGTCGGGCGCGGCGGCCGCACCAACGCGGCCGGTGTGCAGCAGGTGCGGGCCGCCTTCGAACCGCTGGGGGCGCGCGTGGTCGCCGTACCGGTGACCAAGGTGCTGCATCTGAAGTCGGCGGTGACGGCGCTGCCCGACGGGACGGTCATCGGGCGCATCCCGCTGATGGACACGCCGTCGCTGTTCGGGCGCTTCCTGCACGTGCCGGAGGAGTCCGGCTCCCACGTGGTGCTGCTCGGCGGCAACAAGCTGCTGATGGCGGCCAGCGCCCCGAAGACCGCCGAACTGTTCGCGGACCTCGGCTACGAGCCGGTGCTGGTGGACATCGGCGAGTTCGAGAAGCTCGAGGGCTGTGTGACATGTCTCTCGGTGCGGCTGCGCGAGCTGTATGCCTGACCGGGCGACCGGCTCACGGGGAGAGCCCCAGGACCTGCGGGTCCCGGGCCTTTTCCGCATCTCCGGCCCGCTTTGGGAAGACCGCCTGAACAGCGATCTTTACGACGCGCTTAACCTACGGCTTCGTAACCTACGGCTTCGTAGCCTACGATCCCGTAGGTTCCGGCGCCGCCCGCCGGCCCCCGTACGTCGAAGTCCGTCCCCCTGGAGTACCCGTGACGATCACCTCTCCCCACCTCGGCAGCCCCTCAGTCTGGACCGACGCCCGGCTGCTGTACGCACTGGAGGAAGTGGTCGAGAACGAACTGAACCGCCATCTGAAGGTCGCCAAGGACTGGATGCCGCACGAGTACGTGCCGTGGAGCGACGGCCGTAACTTCCCCGGTATCTTCGAGGACGGCGAGGCCTGGGACAAGGAGCAGTCCAAGGTCACCGAGATCGGCCGGATCGCCCTGGTGGTGAACCTGCTGACCGAGGACAACCTGCCCAGCTACCACCACGAGATCGCCAGCCTGTTCGGCCGCGACGGCGCCTGGGGCACCTGGGTGCACCGCTGGACCGCCGAGGAGGGCCGCCACGGCATCGTCATGCGCGACTACCTGCTCACCTCCCGCGCGGTGGACCCGGACAAGCTGGAGCAGTTCCGCATGGCCCACATGAGCGAGGGCTTCGAGTCCGACAACCGGCACTCGATGCTGCACTCGGTGGCCTACGTCGCCTTCCAGGAGCTCGCCACCCGCATCTCGCACCGCAACACCGGCCACCAGTCCGGCGACCCGGTCTGCGACCGCATGCTGGCCCGCATCGCGACCGACGAGAACCTGCACATGGTCTTCTACCGGAACCTGCTCAAGGCGGCCTTCGAACTCGCCCCCGACCTCACCATGATGGCGGTCCGCGACGTCGTGGTGAACTTCCGCATGCCCGGCCACGGCATCCCCGGCTTCGAGCGGGCCGCCGCGCAGATGGCGATCGGCGAGGTCTACAACCTGCGCATCCACCACGACGACGTCCTGCAGCCCGTGCTGCGCTTCCTGAAGATCATGGAGATCGACGGCCTCGGCCCGGAGGGCCGTCAGGCGCAGGAGGAGCTGGGGCTGTTCATGAACGGTCTCGACAGCGAGGCGACGAAGTTCGACGAGAAGCTCGCGGCCCGCAAGGCCCGGATGGCCGCCCGCGCGGGAGGCTGACACCCGTCGAATCGGCGGTGCGCGCCGCCTCCGGCCTGCGGCATCATGCACGCCATGCGCTACTACGGCATGTCGGAGCACGCGGTCGGCTTCCTCCTGGGCCTGATCGGGGACGAGGACGCCGCGCGGGTGCGGCAGCGGACCGGGATCACGGTGGGCGCCGACGGCTCCCCCGCCCTCCCCTCCGCCGCGGACGCCGCCTGGCGGAACACCGACGTCCCGTCCTCCGTGCTGCTGTGGGTCCTCGAGGAGGACAGCCCGCTGGGCAACGCGGTGGTGTGGCGGCACCTTCCCGCCGGTGACGGGCTGCGGCGCGCCATCGCGCGGGGCGTACCGTTCGGGCCGGGGCGGACGGAGCCGGTGCCGGTCGACAGCCTGGTGCGGCGCGAGGGGGAACTCCCGGCGCCGGCGGCCTACCGGCAGCACGGCCTGGTGGGCGCGTTGCGCGCGGTCACCACCATGGCGACGGGCCGCGCCGCCGCCTCCATGGTCGTGACGCCCGCCGACTGGCGGACCGTCACGGAGGCGGACCGTGAGGCCCCGCTGCCCGGTTACGCCCGCTGGGCGCTGTCCGTGCGCCCGGACTGCCCGCCCGCGCTGCGCGAGCAGTTCGGCTCCCACCCCAAGTTCACCCACCGGCTGCGGCGGGCCGGCGTGCTGGCGGGCCCGGCCCAGTACGCGACGGAGCACGGTCCCGCGCGGACCGTGCTCGCGGTGCTGTCAGCGGGCCGCACGCTGTTCCCGAAGCGTGTCCGCGAGGCCGAGGACGCCCTGCGGCCGCTGGTGTGGGAGCACTTGGGCGGCCGTGAGGAAGCGTGGGCGGTGCTCGCCCAGCTCGTCGACACGTACTACGGGACGGTGCCGGAGCTGGTGACGACCGCGGGCGCCATCGCCTGACCCGGCGGGCGGGCGGTCGTCGAAGAGGGGGCGGGGCGGCTGGATTCGAACCAGCGTGTCCGGTTTTGGAGACCATGCGCCTGCCTCTGCGCTACGGCCCCGCCCTTGCCGCAGAGGGTAACGCCTCGACCGCCCTGCCGCGGCAAGCACGGAAGGTAATGCCTTGGCCCGTTGTCGGTGGGGCCTGCTACCAATGAGGCACGGGGAAACGCGGCACGGGGGAGCACGACATTGGGGTACGGGGAGCGGGGGCGGCATGCCCCGGTCGTCGATCTCGCCGACCGCCGGGCGCTGGAGCGGTACCGGCCGGCGGATCCGGAGGTCGTCGAGGAGGCGCGGCGGCTGAAGGAGGCCGCGCTGCTGGACTTCGGGCTGACCGAGTCGGCGGTGGCATCCTGGCTGTACGCGAAGTGCCGTCACCAGATCACGACCACGGCGGTGGACACCGCGGCCGTGGTGGCCTCCGGGGACGGCACCTGCCTGCTGCTGTACAACCCGCACTATTTCGTCGCGCTGGGCCTGGACGGCGTGAAGTTCGTGCTGTTCCACGAGGCCCGCCACCTCGTGCACCGGCATCTGTTCGCCGAGCCCGAACTGCGCGCCGACCCGGTGTTCACGGTCGCCGCCGAGGTCGCCGTCAACCATGTCGCGCTGGCCCGGCTCGGCCGTGCGCGGCTGCCCCTCATCGACGGCCGGCCGACCGGCGTCGACCCCCGCGCGGTGTACGACGCCTACCACGCGGATCTGACGGCGCACGGGCTGGATCCGCTGCCGTACCCGAAGTTCATCGAGACGGATCTGCGGGTGTACGGCGAGCTGCGGCGCATGCACCGCCCGCCGGTGCCCGAGCGGCGGCTGTGCCTGCACCTGCTGGACGGGGCGGTGCCCGCCGACCAGGAGACCGTCGACGCGGTGGTCTCCTCCGCCCTGCTCAACGCCCTGCTGGCGGCCCGGCGCGGGCACGCGGGAGCCGAGCGGGAGCTGCTGGAGCTGATGTTCCGCACCCAGGACGGCTCCGCGCGGGCCGCCCGTATCTGGGGCGACCTCGGCGCGGGCACGCTGCGCGGGCGGACCACGGCCACGCGCACGGTCGACTGGTGGCAGCGCTGGCTCGTCGACGTGCTCGGCTCGCGGCTGCGCGAGGGCGAGCGGCTGGTGTACCCGAAGAAGCGGGGCGCGCTGCTCGCGGCCCTCGGCCACGACCCGATGCTGTCCCGGCGCGGCCCGGTGCGGGAGAAGATGCTGGTGATCGCGCTCGACACGTCCGGCTCGATGCCGGACCACGTGATCGCCTGGCTCACCGAACTCGTCGGCCGGATCGACGGCGTGGCGGCGCACTGGCTGTCGTTCGACGCGGTGGTGATGCCGTTCCGGCCCGGCGAGCGCGTCTACGGCGGCGGAGGCACCAGCTTCCAGGCCGTCGCGGACTACGTGGAGGGCCGCACCGAGGTCGACGGCCGCCGCCTCGACGTCACCCCGGACGCCGTGATCGTGCTCACCGACGGGTACGCGCCACCGATCACGCCCGCCGAGCCGGACAGCTGGATCTGGCTGATCACCGAGGGCGGCCTGGACTGGCCGGAGACGCACACACCCGCGATGGCCTGCCATCGCGTCACGACGGGAACGCGATAGATGACCACGGACGTACAGCGGACGCCTCCCTCCGCGCCGGGGCACGACCCTGCGGGCCGCTCCCGGCTGGAGACGTTCATCGACGCGATGATCGCGCTCGGCCAGACCGGTCAGGTCTTCGGCGAGCACGGCATCGGCAAGACGGCGACGTTCTTCTCGCACATCGGCCGTGCCCACCCCGAGGCCGTGCTGGTGTACGTCCCGGCGGCCAATCTGACGCCGGACGACCTGCTCGTCGGCGCCCCGGTGCGCGATCCGCGCACCGGCGAACTGGTGCTGCGGCAGCTGGTGATGAGCGCCCTCAAGCCGGGCCGGCCGTTCGTGCTGCTGATAGACGACTCCCTCCAGGCGGGCGACACCATCCAGTCGCAGCTGATGCAGATCGCCTGCGACTGGACGCTCGGCGAGCACGATCTGCGCGCCCTGGGCTGTATCGGCGTCTTCCTCACGGACAACGAGTCGCTGACCGAGACCTCCGCCCGGCGGGGCGACCTCGCGCTGCTGGACCGCATGGTGACGATGCGGATCACGGCGAACGACACCTCCTGGCGGCGGCATCTGGCGGCCAAGTACCGCCGGTGGGACCTCGGCCCGGTGTTCTCCGTGTGGGCGTCCCTCTCCCCCGGCCTGCGCACCCTGCTGTCCCCGCGCACCCTCGACCACGTCCTGGCCAACGCCCAGGAGGGCTTCCCGCTGCGCTGGGGCCTGCCCCTGCTCGACGGGGAACGGCTGCGGCTCGTCGAACGGGACCCCGACGGGCGGCCCGGACCGGACCGTACGGCGGAGGTCCTCGACCGGATCGCCGGGGCCCTGGGCGTGCCGAACCCGGCGACGGTCCCCGACCCCGTGCGGCAGGTGGTGCGGGCCGCGCTGCGCAACCGCTGGACGGTGCTGCTGCAGGGCCCGCCCGGCTGCGGCAAGACGGAGCTGGTGCGTCAGACGCTGCGCGAGGGACTGGGCGGGGACCCGCTGTACTTCTCCCTGCCGGTGACCAACGTCGAGGACCTGTGCGCTCCGGTGCCCTCGGCGGACGGCACCCTGGACAATCTGCTGGCCGCGCGGTTCACCGGGCCCGAGCCCAAGGCGATCGTGTGGGACGAGTACAACCGGCCCAAGGACAAGGCCGCGTTCGCCAAGCTGATGGAGATCACCCAGGAGTGGTCGCTGGCCGGGCGGCGCATCGAGAACCTGCGCGCCCAGATCGCCGTGCAGAACCCGCCGTACCACCTGGGCCGCAAGCTGCTGGTGTCCCGCAACAACATCGCCCAGGCGTCCCGTTTCACCGCCTCCCTCACCGTGCGGCCGGAGGACATACCGGCCAACGAGTGGCTGATCGAACGGTACGGGGCGGACGCGGAGACGGTGCTGGAGTGGTGGAAGCACGACATCGACGACGACGGCCGCGCCTGGATCACCAAGCGCACCCTGGAACGGCTGATCAAGCTGCACCGGCACGGGCTGCCGCTGGAGATGGCGACCGTCTACCTGGGCGACGGCGAGTACGCGCCGGTGCCGCTCACCGCGCTGATCGACCGGCTGCGGGGCCGCCCGGTGACGGGGCTGCGCGAGCTGGCGCGGGACGTGGACGCCTGGGAGGAGCGGCTACGGCGGGCGGCGGAGCGGTCCGACGAGGGCGGCGACGACAGTGACGTGGTGCACCAGATCATCGCCAACGCGGAACTGTCGCAGCTCAAGAAGCACCGCGCGGTGGTCACCCGGCTGGTGGCGCGGCTGCCGCCGAAGCTGCGGGCCACCTATCTGGTGGGCGCCTCCGAGCGGCACCAGCGGTTCTGGACCGAGGTGTTCACGGCGATGCGGCGCTGAGCGACGGCACGGCGCTGAGCGACGGCACGGCGCTGAGCGACGGCACGGCGCTGAGCGACGGCACGGCGCTTCGGCCGCCGCCGTCTCACCACTCGGCCTCGCGGTAGTCCTTCAGGAACACCCCGGACACCGGGTCCCCGGCCTCGCCGCGCACGATCGGGTCGTACACCCGGGCCGCCCCGTCCACCACGTCCAGCGGGGTGCGGAAACCGGCGCCCGCCATCCGGGACTTCTTCGGGGCCGGGTTCTCGTCGGTGATCCAGCCGGTGTCGACGGCGCACATGTGCACGCCGTGCCCGGCGAGTTCGGCGCCGCTGGTACGGGTGAGCATGTTCAGCGCGGCCTTCGCCATGTTGGTGTGCGGGTGGCCGGCCGTCTTGTTCCGCACGGCGAACCGGCCCTCCACCGCGGTCACGTTGACGACGTAGCGGCGCGGGTGCGGGGAGGCCAGCAGCAGCGGCAGCAGCCGGTCGCACAGCAGAGCCGGGGCCAGGGCGTTGACGAGCTGGGTCTCCAGGACCTCGGCCGGGTCGAGCGCGCCCAGCCGGGCCGACCAGGAGTTCTCCGGGGACGGATCGGGCAGCAGCCCGGCCTCGTCGGCCTCGCGCAGCACCGCGGGGAGGGCGGCGGCGCCGCCCTCGATCATCCGCATCGGGACGAAGCCGGGCGCCTGCCGCGCGCCCTCGGGCAGCGCGTCGCGCTCGCCGGCGGCCAGCAGCGCGTACGACTCCGGTGGCCGCCGCACGGTCTGGGCGGCGTTGTTGACGAGGATGTCCAGCGGCCGGCCGTCCTGCCGCAACTCCTCGCACAGGCCGAGCACCTGGCGGGGGTCGCGCAGGTCGACGGCGAGGACGGTGAGCCGGTCCAGCCAGCGCTCGCTGCCCGGCGCGGCCCGGAAGCGGCGCGCGGTGTCGTGCGGGAAGCGGGAGGTGACGAGGAGTTCTGCGCCGTCCCGCAGCATCATCAGCGCCAGCTGGAAGCCGATCTTCACCCGGCCGCCGGTGAGCAGCGCCCGGCGGCCGCGCAGATCGGTGCTCAGGGCGCGGCGTGCGGTGTTGTCGGCGGCGCAGCGCGGGCAGAGCCGGTGGTAGAAGGAGTCGACCTCGCGATAGGGGGTCTTGCAGACGTAGCAGCCGCGCGGTTTGCGGAACACTCCGCCGGCGCCGGGAGCGGCCAGCGGCGCGTCCTCGCGCCGGTCGAGCGCGCCGGTCGCGGTCGCGGCCATCACCGAGGCGTCCGCCGTCGAGACCTCGGCGCCGCGGGCCTTGCGGCGGCGCAGCCGACCGTCCCGGGCGAACGATGCGGCGACCTGCTCGGTGCGCAGCCGTACGGGGTCGTCGACGGGCAGCGCCCGCAGCTTGCCCACCACGCGGTGGAACGCCGCCAGCTCCTCCTCCGTGACCGCGTCCGTCATCCGCCCCACCCCCTGTGCCCTGGTGGGCCCCGGCCGGATTCGAACCGGCGTGACCGCCCTGGAAAGGCGGCGAGTCTGCCTCTGCTCCACAGGGCCCCCGGCCTGCCCGGACGCCCCGGGCACGCCCGAGGATCCTAGCCGGGCGGTCGCGCCGGCTCAGCGGGAGGTGCGGCGCAGGTGGAGGCGTTCCTTCTCGGACAGGCCGCCCCACACGCCGAAGCGTTCGTCGTTGGCGAGGGCGTACTCCAGGCAGGCGGCACGCATGTCGCACATGCCGCAGATGCGCTTCGCCTCACGCACCGAGCTGCCGGGCTCGGGAAAGAAGAAGTCCGCCCCGGTCTGCGCGCACAGGGCCTGCGACTGCCAGGCGGAGGGGGCCGGAGTGATCGTCTCGAGGTGCATGTCCGAGAGCCTGCCGGGCGGCGAAAAACGTCCGATCAACGCCGGATCAACGCGGCGCTCCGGGCCTCCGGCCGCCCCGATGATGCCCCGCCGACGCGGCCCCGCGCACGGCGGCGCGCGGGAGACGACGGAAACAGCGAGAACTGTGGCCGTCACACAGGGTGAACCTGGCTGGGGTCCGGCGGCGGTTGCCAGTGGGCGGTGCGAGACTCGGACTGAGCAGGCAACGGGCCTCTTCCGAGGAGGGCGACAATGCTCACCACCCGTTTCGTCGACGGCGCTCCGAACTGGATCGACGTCGGCACCCCCGACCTCGACGGCGCCGTCTCCTTCTACGGCGGCCTCTTCGGCTGGCGCTTCCGGTCGGCGGGGCCCGAGGCCGGCGGGTACGGCTTCTTCCAACTGGACGGCAGAACGGTGGCCGGCGGCATGCGGACCACGCCGGAGCAGGGCCCGCCGTCGTGGACCGTGTACTTCCGCAGCCCGGACGCGCAGGCGGCCGCCGACGCGGCCGAACAGGCGCACGGCGGGGTGCTGTTCAGGCCCATGGACGTGATGGGGCAGGGCCGCATCGCGATCCTCAGCGACAAGGCGGGCGTGCAGTTCGGCATCTGGCAGCCGGGGCGGACCGAGGGGATCGACGTGGCGGGCGAGACGGGGTCGCTGTGCTGGGTGGAGCTGTACACCCCGGACATGCCTGCGGCAGCGGCGTTCTACCACGCGGTGCTGGGCCTGGAGACGTTCGGCGTCCCTTTCCCTGGCGGCGTCTACACCACGGTCAATCCGGCGGGCGGCGGCGAGGAGTCCATGTTCGGCGGCATCATCCCGCTGTCCGACGACCCGACGGAGGCTGGGGCGGGCCCCTACTGGCTGCCGTACTTCGAGGTCGCCGACGCGGACGCCACCGCCGCCCGGGCCGAGGAGCTGGGCGGCACGGTCCGGATGCCCGCGACGGACATGCCGGACGTCGGCCGCATCGCCAAGCTCGCGGATCCGTACGGCGCCCGCTTCGCGGTGATCAAGAGCGCGCCGCCGCAGGAGTGAGCCACCGCGGGCCGCGTCCCGCCGTCCGGGCCGGGGCTACGCCGAGGCCCGTCGTACCAGCGTCGTCGGCAGGACGACGCCGGCCGGGGCGTCCGGGGCCGGTCCGGCGGCGGGCGGGGTGCCGCGGTCGAGGCGGCCGAGCAGCAGGCGGGCCATCAACCGGCCCATCCCCTCAATGTCCTGGCGGACCGTCGTGAGCGGCGGCTCGGTCTGCTCGGCGACGGGCAGCATGTCGTCGAAGCCGATCACGGCGACGTCCTCCGGCACCCGCCGGCCGCGTTCGCGCAGGACGCGCAGCGCGCCCGCGGCAGTGAGGTCGTTGGCGGCGAACACGGCGTCCAGGTCGGGGATCCGGTCGAGGAGGCCGCGCATGGCCCGCTCCCCGCCGCCGGGGGTGAAGTCGCTCTCGGCGATCAGCCGCGGATCGGCGTCACCCACCACGTCCCGGTAGCCGTCGAGCCGGTCCGCCGCCGACGTCTGGTCGAGGGGCCCGGTGATGTGCGCGATCCGGGTGCGGCCGAGACCGACGAGATGGCGTACGGCGTCGCGGGCGCCGCCGCGGTTGTCGCTGTCGACGTACACCGCCGTGGCCGTGCGCGCGGTGACGGTGCCCTCGGCTTCCCCCGGCCGATCGGAGACGAGCGCCTGGACAGGCGTGGCGTCGCTCCAGCCGGGCCGCCCGCCGAACACCGTCGGAACTCCGGCGCCCTGGATGAGGCCGGGCAGCGGGTCGTCGAGGTGCAGGGAGAACACCAGGGCTCCGTCGACATGGCCGCCGGCGAGATAGCGGCCGACGCGGGCGTGGTCGTCACGGCCCTCCGTCAGCAGCAGCACCAACTGGTTGTCGTGGGCGGTCAGCTCCTTGCTGATGCCGCGCAGTTGCAGCGCGAAGAACGGGTCGGCGAAGACGCGGGCCTCCGGCTCGGCGATGACGACGGCGACCGCGTCGTGCCGCTTGGTCACCAGGCTGCGGGCCGCCTGGTTGGGGACGTACCCCAGTTCCTCCACCGCCCGCCGGACCCGTTCGGCCACGGGTTCGCGCACGCCGTCCCCGCCGTTGACGACCCGGGAGACGGTGGCCCGTGACACTCCCGCCCGCGCGGCCACGGCCTCCAGCGTGGGACGGGACGACGCCTCGGTCACTTCGGGACTCCTCCTCCGCGGTCGACGATCAGGATAACCGCGGGGCCGGGCGGGGAGCCCGTGCCGTCGGCGCCGTAAAAGGCCTTGCCGGGCGGACGTCACCGGGTGATGATCACGGCATGACGACGAGAAAGGCCCATGCCGAGTAGGGCCGCCGAGACGCGGCTCGTGCCGTACGCACGACTGCCGCGCGCGTATCGTGAACAGACCGTCCTGCACAGCACGGTGGGCGCGGACGGACTAGGGGGCGTCTCGCCGATCATGCCGGGCTCGCGGCACCTGGCACCGCGCCTCGCCGCGTTGTCGTCGGTCCCCGATGCGCCGCATCGACTCCCTCCTCCGCCTTGCGATGCACGGCACCAGACGCCGCTCCCTGATCCGGCCTGATCGACGAGACACCCCCTAGCCCACTGGCTCCTCGGGGAACGCCCGCCGCGCGGCGCGCCGCCTGAACCGTGCGACGCCCTGGTGGTCACCGCCGGGGACGGGCGGCCCTCCGAGACCCGGCTGAACGCCGTCACCGCGCGCTTCCCGCACCTGGCCGCCCTTCCGGACGGCGGCTTCGTGGTGGCGGACGCCCGGTCACGCGCGGGCGAGCAGCAGGTTCAGGTGTTCGACGCGCTGGGCCGCGCCTCGTGGACGTTCCGGGTCGGTGACGCCATCGAGCATCTGCTGACCGACGAGGCGGGCGACCTGTGGGTCGGCTACTTCGACGAGGGCGTGTACGGCGACCCGTTGAGCGCGCCCGGCCTGCGCCAGTGGTCCGCCACGGGCGAGAGCCTGTGGTCGTACCGGCCGGCCGCCTCGGCGGACTCGATCTCCGACTGCTACGCGCTGAACGTGTTCGGCCGGACCGCGTGGGCCTGCCCGTACACGCGCTTCCCGCTGCTGAGGATCGGCGCCGGCCACGCGGTGCGGGTGCGTGAGAACCCCGTCCGGTCGGCACTGGGCTTCGCCGTGCACGCCGACCGCGTCGTTGCCCCGCCTCCACGTCCAGGAGGAACCCGGCACCGAATGGACGGTCCTGGACATCGGGTGACGTCAGTGCCGGTGCTCGGTGTGCGGGTCGTGGGGCTCGTAGCCCGGGATCGTGCCGTCCGCCTTCTTCACCAGGAACAGCCCCACCATCCCCATGTCGGAATGGCTCTGCACATGGCAGTGGTACATCCACGCCCCTGCGCCCACCCCTTCCCCCGCGATCACCTGGAAGCCGAAGGAGTCCGCCGGGCCGACGATCTTGTTGTCGATGACCTGGCTGGGGTCGTCCGGGCCGGTCAGCATGCCGGTGCGGTTGTCGGCCCAGCGGTGCCCGTGCATGTGGAAGGTGTGGTAGTACTCGCCGTGCGTGATCATCACGAACTCGACGCGGTCGCCCACCGTGGCCTCGAAGTTCGGGCCGCTGTGCGCCGGCTTGTTGTTGATCAGCATGTCGTTGAAGACGATCGTGTGGGTCGCGTCCGGAAGGATGTCGCCCTTCCTGCGTACGATCACCGGCCCGTACAGGCCCTTGCGGATGCCGCCGGTGCCGTGTTCGGTGCCGACGACATGGTCGTGGTAGTGCCAGTAACCGGCGCTGCCCGCCCGCCAGGTGCCGTCCTTGCGGCGGCCGGGCGCGTGGGTGCGCCAGGTGTAGGTGCGGGTGCCGCCGGGCTCGACGTCGCTCTTGTTCAGCTTGGTGCCGTCGCTGGAGGTCTCGTAGTCCAGGCCGTGGACGTGCAGACTCACCGGCACGTCCATGGTGTTCTCGAACTCGATGTGCAGGGTGTCGCCCTCGTTCAGCTCGATGAGCGGCCCGGGGACGGTCGCCTTGCCCTTCTCCAGGCCGTAGCCCATCTGCCCGTCGGCGAGCTTCTCGGCGTAGAGCCGGATGTGTCGCACCTCGCCGCCGGCCGGGGCCGTCCTCGGTGCCTCCCCGGCGCCGGTCGCCTCCGGTGCCAGGGACAACGATGTCGCGACGGCTGCTCCTCCCAGGAGGACGCGCCGGTTGAACCCACGTCTGTCCATGCCGAACTCCCCACTCCGGTACGGGATTCGAGACGGTAGCGGGGCGCCCCGCGTTTATCCACACCCTGGACAAAGTTCGTGCGATCCCGGTCATACCTATTGGCGAACCGCGCAAAGAGGTCTAGCTTCCTTGGCGCTGTTGCTGTGACCGACGAGGGGTGGATGACCACATGCGGTCCACATCGCACCACAGACCCAGGGCGCCACGACGGTCGGGGACCGGCAGACGGGCCGTCACGGCCGCCCTGACCGCCGGTTTCGTCGCCGCCGGGCTGCTCTCCGGCTCCGCCGCGAACGCGCGCCCGGCGCCGGAGCCACCACTGACAACGATGTCCGTCAAGTCGCCGCCGGGCGGCGCGAACGTACGGGTGCTGATCTTCCACGGCTCGGCCTCGTCCGGGGACGAGTCCCCGGTGGTGAACGCCGGGATCGAGGCGATCGAACGGATCGGGCTGTCCGGCCCGGCGAGCCAGCGCTTCAAGGTGGAGGCCACGGACGACGCCTCCGTGTTCACGAACGAGACCCGGCTGGGGCGGTTCAACGCCATCGTGTTCCTCACCGGCGGCGGGGACGTCCTCGACCCGGAGCAGGAGGCGGGCCTGGAAGCGTACATGGAGGCGGGCGGCGGTTTCGTCGGCATCCATGACGCGGCCCGGGCGGAGCCGTACTCGGACTGGTTCACCGGGCTGGTCGGCGCCCGGCCGGCAGCCGCGAGTCCGACGACCGTGCAGCGGGCGACGGTCGAGGTCGGCGACCGCCGGCATCCGGCCACCAAGGATCTGCCGGTGCGGTGGAAGCGCCCCGACCGGTGGTTGAACTGGGTGAAGAACCCGTCCGGCGATGTGCATACAGTCGCCCGTGTACGGGAGTCCACATACCAGCCCGGGACCGGGGCCAACGGCTGGGACCATCCGGTCAGCTGGTGCCGTGACTACGACGGCGGCCGCTCCTTCTACACCGGCATGGGCGGCACGGTGTCGTCGTACGACGAGACCGACTTCCGCGCCCATCTGCGCGGCGCCCTGCTGTGGACGACGCGGCTGGTGCGGGCCGACTGCAAGGCCACGATCAACGGCAACTACAAGGCCGAACGGCTGACCAGGCCCAACCAGCCCGGGCAGAACGACCAGATCGGCGAGCCGCACGGCCTGGTCACCGCCCCCGACGGACGGGTGTTCTACATCGGCCGCGGCGGCGCCGACTCCTCCCAGCCGGTGGTCACCGACTGGAACGACCCGGACATCGGCAAGGGCAAGGGCCAGATCCACGTCTACGACCCGAGGACGAAGCAGGTCACCCTCGCCGGCGAGCTGACCGTCTTCGGCAACAAGGGCGGCGGCGACGAGCTGGTCAAGGTCGAGGAGGGCCTGCTCGGCATCGAACTCGACCCGCGTTTCGAGGACAACGGCTGGGTGTATCTGCACTACACCCCGCACTCGGGGATCGACCGCGACACCCGCATGGCCGAGCGGCGCGTCTCCCGCTTCACCCTGGACCGCGCCACGAACAAGCTCGACCTGGGCAGCGAGAAGGTGCTGCTCAAGTGGCCGGTGCAGATCCACAGCTGCTGTCACGCGGGCGGCGGGATGGCCTGGGACTCCAAAGGCAACCTGTACATCGCGACCGGCGACAACAACTCCAGCCGCTTCAGCGACGGTTACTCCGGCAACAACCCGGAGCCCGACTACAAGGGCGTCTCCTTCGCCGACGCGCGCCGCACCGCCGGCAACACCAACAACCTCAACGGCAAGATCCTGCGCATCCACCCGGAGCCCGACGGGACCTACACCCTGCCCGAGGGCAACCTGTTCACGGGCGAGGAGACCGACGAGGGCGGCGGCAAGACCCGCGGCGAGATCTATGTGATGGGCGTCAGGAACCCGGCGCGCATCTTCGTCGACAAGACCACCGACGTCCTGTACGCGGGCTGGGTCGGCCCGGACGCGTCGGCGCCCTCCCCGGTGTGGGGTCCGGCCAAGTACGACACGTTCGCCGTCATCACCGAGGCGGGCAACCGGGGCTGGCCGTACTGCATGGGCAACAAGCAGCCGTACCGGGACCGCAACCTGCCGGATCCCTCGCAGCCGCTCGACTGGTACGACTGCGACCACCCGAAGAACGAGTCCCCGAACAACGACGGCCTGGTCAACCTGCCGCCGGTCACCGGCAACAACATCTGGTACTCCCCGCAGGGCGGCGCGCCGGAGTTCCCGCGTGACGCGAACGGCGTCCCGTCGTACCAGGCGGGCGAGCAGAAGTTCCTGCTGCCGTGGCTCAAGGGCGGCGGCCAGGCGGCCATGAACGGACCGGTCTACCGCTACGACGAGACGAGCGCGAGCGACGTCAAGTGGCCGTCGTACTGGGACGGCAAGTGGTTCGTCGGCGACTTCTACGACGCCGACCAGCCGCGCAACGCGGTGGTGATGGACCCGAAGACACAGGGCGACGGCGGGCTGCCGGTGCACTCGGAGTCGCTGAAGAAGATCGTCCCGGTCGGCAACGACGGCATCAAGAACCTGATGGACTGGAAGTTCGGTCCGGACGGCGCGCTGTACGTGCTCGACTACGGCCGCGGCTTCTTCACCTCGGACGCCAAGTCGGCCCTGTGGCGGGTGACGTACACCGGCGGCGGTCCGACGCCGGCGGCCGACCAGCTGGCGAGGGGGGCACAGTAGTGAGAGCTGTGACGACCGGGCGACGAAGAGCGCTGGCCGCGCTGCTGGCGGGGCTGCTCCTGCTGCTGGGGGTGCAGGCGGCCCCGGCCGCGGCCGACCGGAGCGGACCGGCCGCCGCGTCCGCCGCCCAGGTGCTCACCTGGACGGCCGGCGACGACATCACCAAGTACGTCTCGGCGCCCACGACCGCGGTGGCGGGCCCGGCGACGATCGTCTTCGAGAACAGCGCGGCCACCGGCAACACCACCGGCATGCCGCACACCCTGACGTTCGCGACGAACGACCCGGAGTTCAACAGCGACGTGCCGCTGAACATCCTGGCCAGTCCGAACGACGACATGGGCGGCCGGCACACCGCCGAGGTCACCCTGACCCCGGGCCGCTACTTCTACCACTGCACGATCCCCGGCCACGGCTCCATGCAGGGCATCCTCGTGGTGACCGAGGGCGGCGGCGAGGACACGACCGCGCCGGAGGCCACCGCGGAGGTCGGCGGCACGCGGAACGGGCAGGGAGAGTACGTCGGGTCGGCGACCGTGACGGTGCGGGCGACGGACGACGACGGCGGATCGGGAGTCGACCGTATACAGTACGCCGTCGGCACGGCGGGCGACTGGCTTCCGTACACCGCCCCCATCGTGGTCGACCAGGTCGGCACCCACACGATCCGCTACCGCGCCTACGACAAGGCCGGCAACGTCTCCGCCGAGAAGAGCGCCGAGTTCACCGTCGTCGCCCCGCAGTCGGACGACACCACCCCGCCGGAGACCTCGGCCACCGTCAGCGGCGACCGCAACCCCGACGGCACGTACATCGACATGGCGACGGTCACCGTCAGCGCCTCGGACACCGGGACCGGGGTCAACACCATCGAGTACGCGGTCGGCGCGAACGGATCCTGGCAGCCGTACACCGCCCCCGTGATGGTGCATCAGACCGGCGCGCACGTCGTCCGCTACCGGGCCACCGACAAGGCGGGCAACGTGGCGGCCGAGAAGAGCGTGGAGTTCACGGTGGTCGCCGCGCCGCCGCAGGACACCACACCACCGGTCACCGGGGCGACCGTCGACGGTACACGGAATTCCGACGGCGCGTACGTCAACCGCGCCACCGTGACCGTGACGGCGACCGACGCCGGCGGGTCGGGGGTCGACCGGATCGAGTATTCACTCGACGGTGGACCGTACATCGCATACACCACACCGCTGATCGTCGACCGCGCCGGCGCCCACACCGTCGCCTACCGCGCGACCGACAAGGCCGGCAACACCGCGCCCGCCCGCACGGTCAGCTTCACCGTCGTGGCCGGCCAGGTGCCGCCGCCGGACTGCCCCGAGTACGACGAACGCCGCACGGTCATCGTCGGGACGGTCGACTCGGGCGTGCCCAACCGGGTCACCGACAACCGGTGCCGGATCAACGAGCTGATCGAGGACGAGAAGGAGTGGACCTCGCACGCGCTGTTCCTCAAGCATGTGAAGTCGGTCCTCGACCGGCTGCTGCGCGAGGGGATCATCGACCAGCGCGAGGGCAACGCGATCCAGCGGGCGGCCCGGCAGTCCGGGATCGGCAAGCCCGGCCAGACCGAGGGCTACCGCACGATCTTCGACGGCAGCGCGGAGTCCTTCGCCGCCTGGCAGCACGTCGGCGGCGGCTCCTTCGGCCTCAACGCCGACGGGTCGATGACCAGCGGCACCACCGAGCCGGGCCTCGGCATGCTGTGGTTCCCGCAGCGCAAGTACGGCGACTTCTCGCTGCGCCTGCAGTGGCGTGACGACGCGCCCGGCACCGGCAACGCCAACTCCGGCGTCTTCGTGCGCTTCCCGTGGGTGCACGACCACCCGGAGGAGCCGCGGCCGGAGTGGGTCGCCATCAAGTACGGGCACGAGGTGCAGGTGCTCGACCGGCCCGACGGCGACATGTACAAGACCGGGTCGGTGTACGGCTTCGACCGGGTCGGTCTCGCCGGGGCCGGCGTCACCCAGAAGGGCACCTGGAACGACTACGAGATCCGGGTGGTCGACCAGCACTACTCGGTCTACCGCAACGGCGTGCTGATCAACGAGTTCGACAACATCGGCGGCCAGGACTTCGTCCCGCCCCGCTCGGACGACCCGGGCACGGACGGACGGCGCTTCGCCTCCGGTTACATCGGTCTCCAGGTGCACGGCACGACGGATGTGGTGTCGTACCGGGACATCCGCGTCAAGGAGTTGTGATCAAGGGGGCGTGATCAAGGGGTCGTGATCAAGGAGCTGTAGGCCCGGCCTTCTTCGCCCGGCTCGGCTGTACCCGCTTGGGCTCACCCGGCATCTTCGGATACTCGGGCGGGTACGGCAGATCCCCGAGCCCGTGGTCGTGTTCGTCGCGGCGGGCGAGTTCGAGCAGGGCTTCGAGGGAGTAGCGGCGCTCGTCCATGTCCGCGTGCACATCGCCGGCCTCGGCGAAGCGCGCGGGCATGGTCGCGAGGTCGAAGTCCCGGGGGTGGGCCCGGCCGACCTCCTCCCAGCGCAGCGGCGCGGAGACGGGGGCGTGCGGGCGGGGCCGTACGGAGTAGGCGGAGGCGATGGTGCGGTCCCGGGCGGTCTGGTTGTAGTCGATGAAGATCTTCTGGCCGCGCTCCTCCTTCCACCACTTGATGGTCACCCGTTCCGGCATCCGGCGTTCCATCTCCCGGCCGACGGCGATGGCGGCGCGGCGCACCTGGGTGAAGGTCCAGCGGGGCTCGATGGGGACGAAGACGTGCAGGCCGCGTCCTCCGGAGGTCTTGGGGAAGCCGCGCAGTCCGCCGAACTCGTCGAGTACGGCGCGCAGTTCGTGGGCGGCGTGGACGGCGTCGTCGTAGTCGGTGCCGGGCTGCGGGTCGAGGTCGATGCGGAGTTCGTCGGGGCGGTCGACGTCGTCGCGGCGGACCGGCCACGGGTGGAAGGTGAGGGTGCCGTACTGGGCGGCCCAGAGCACGGCGGCCTCCTCGGTGGGGCACATCTCGTCGGCGGTGCGGCCGCTGGGGAAGGTGATGTGGGCGGTGGGGATCCAGTCGGGCATGCTCTTCGGCGCCCGCTTCTGGAAGAACCACTCGCCGTTCACCCCGTCGGGGTAGCGCTCCAGGGTGGTGGGCCGGTCGCGCAGGGCGCGCAGGATGCCGGGTCCGACCGCGATGTAGTACCGGGCGAGGTCCAGCTTGGTGAAGCCGCGTTCCGGAAAGAAGACCTTGTCCGGATTGGACAGCCGTACGGTCCTGCCGCCCGCCTCGAGTTCCACCGCTTCGCCCATGCAGGCAACGGTAGACACGATCCGGCATTCCTCGCATCACCTGCATCCCGCGCGTCTCGCACATCCCGCATGTCTTGAGCATCCCGCACGTCTCGTGCATCTCGGGGCAGATTGCACACACAAGGCGGCATATCGGGTGCCGGTGCCGCAAGTTGCGGGGCCCATTTGGGTGGTTATGGTGGTTTTACCTGCACGTACCTACAACTGAGGAGGCAGGTCATGCGCGCCAGCAAGAGGTTGCGAACCGCCGTCCTGAGTTCGGCCCTCATCGCCGCTACCGCCGTCCTCACCCCGGCCGGCTTCCAGCAGGCCGCCGCGGCGACGCCCAGTCAGACCGAGGTCAGTGCCGTCAGTGCCGTCAGTCTCGTTCCCGAGTCGGCGAGGGACTACCGACGGGGCTTCCGGGACGGCTTCCGGGACGGCTGGCGGGACGCCAGGAGGGACTGCAAGGAGGACTACGGACTGCGGAGCAGGTCCGGCAACCGTGACTACGCCCGCGGTTACGCGGACGGTTACAGCTTCGGGTTCACCCGGGCCGAGCACCGGTACTGCTGAGCCACGCGTCGCGCGACGGGCGGACCCCGGGGACGACTCGTAGAGTCGGACCATGGATCTGCCCGTCATGCCGCCCGTGAAGCCGATGCTCGCCAAGTCGGTGGCGAGGATCCCGCCGGACATGCACTACGAGGCGAAGTGGGACGGGTTCCGGGCGATCGTCTTCCGTGACGGGCCCGAGGTGGAGCTGGGCAGCCGTACCACCAAGCCGCTGACCAGGTATTTCCCCGAGCTGGTGGCGGCGCTGAAGGAGCGGGTGCCGGAGCGGTGCGTGCTGGACGGGGAGATCGTGATCGCGCGGGAGGGCCGGCTGGACTTCGACGCGCTCACCGAGCGCATCCATCCGGCCGAGTCGCGGGTGCGGACGCTGGCGGAGCGCACGCCGTCGTCCTTCGTCGCCTTCGACCTGCTGGCCCTCGACGACGAGTCGCTGCTCGACGTGCCTCTGGAGGACCGGCGCGCGCTGCTGGTCAGGGCGCTGTCCGGGGTGACGGCGCCGGTGCATCTGGCGCCGGCGACGACGGACATCGAGGTGGCGCGGCAGTGGTTCGAGCAGTACGAGGGGGCGGGCCTGGACGGGGTGGTCGCCAAGCCGCGCAACCTGCGCTACCGCCAGGACGAGCGGGCCATGTTCAAGGTCAAGCACGAGCGGACGGCCGACGTGGTGGTCGCGGGCTACCGCTTCCACAAGAGCGGCCCCGTCGTCGGCTCGCTGCTGCTCGGGCTCTACGACGACCGGGGTGTCCTGCAGCACGTGGGCGTGTCGGCCGCGTTCTCGATGAAGAAGCGGGCCGACCTGGTCGAAGAGCTGGAGCCGCTGCGCATGGAGGACGCCTCGGGGCATCCGTGGGCGGCCTGGGCCGAGGAGGCGGCGCACGAGTCGGCGCGGCTGCCGGGGGCGCCGAGCCGCTGGTCGGGCAAGAAGGACCTGTCGTGGGTGCCGCTGCGTCCGGAGCGGGTGGTGGAGGTGGCGTACGACCACATGGAGAACGGCGCCCGCTTCCGGCACACGGCCCGCTTCCGCCGCTGGCGGCCGGACCGGACGCCGGAGAGCTGCACGTACGCGCAGCTGGAGGAGCCGGTGCGGTACGACCTCGCGGAGATCTTCGGGGAGAGCGGCTGACAGACAGACGCCGGTCCGGTCGGTCCGGGCCGGCGTCTGACCCGAGCGGTGTCAGGGCGTCATCAGCACCTTCACCGCGCCGTCCTGCTTGCGCTGGAACATCTCGTAGGCGTGCGGGGCGTCCTCCAGCGGCAGCCGGTGGGTGGCGAAGTCGTCGACGCCGAGCACGTCCTCGTCGGTGAGGTAGGGGATGATCTCGTCGGTCCAGCGGCGGACGTTGGCCTGGCCCATCCGGATCTGGAGCTGCTTGTCGAAGAGGGTGAGCATCGGCAGCGGGTCGGCCGTGCCGCCGTAGACGCCGACGAGGGACAGGGTGCCGCCGCGGCGGACGAGTTCGATCGCGGTGTGCAGGGCGGCGAGCCGGTCCACGCTGAAGCGTTCTGCGAGGGGGCCGCCGATGGCCCTGGGCAGCAGGGCGGCGGCCTGCTGGGTGAGTTTGGCGACGGCGCTGCCGTGCGCCTCGGTGCCGACCGCGTCGATCACGGCGTCCGGGCCGCGCCCGTCGGTCTCGTCGCGGATGGCGGCGACGAGTTCCTTCTCGCTGTCGAAGCTTCGCAGGTCGTACGTCTCCACGCCGCGCGCCCGGGCGCGTTCCAGCCGCTCGGAGACCAGGTCGATGCCGAACACGCGTCCGGCGCCGCGTACCTGGGCGACCCGGCAGGCCATGTCGCCGATGGGTCCGAGACCGAGGACGGCGACGCTGCCGCCCTGGGGGACGTCGGCGTAGGCGACCGCCTGCCAGGCGGTGGGCAGTACGTCGGAGAGGTAGAGGAAGCGGTCGTCGGGCGGGCCCTCGGGGACCTTGATGGGGCCGAACTGGGCCTGCGGGACCCGGAGGTACTGGGCCTGGCCGCCGGGGACGGCGCCGTACAGGCGGGTGTAGCCGAACAGGGCGGCGCCCATGCCCTCGCCGCTGACCTGGGTGGTCTCGCACTGGGTCGGCAGCGAGTTGAGGCACATCCAGCAGTCGCCGCAGGCGATCTGGAACGGTACGACGACCCGGTCGCCGGCCGCGAGATCGGGTACGCCCGCCCCGACCTCCTCGACGATGCCCATGGGCTCGTGCCCGAGGATGTCGCCCGGAGTCATGAACGGGGTGAGCACCTCGTACAGATGGAGGTCGGAGCCGCACAGGCCGGTCGAGGTGACGCGGATGACCGCGTCGGTCGGTTCCTCGATGCGTGGATCGGGCACATTGTCCACGCTGACCTTCCGCTTGCCCTGCCATGTCACTGCCCTCATGCCCGCGCTCCCTCCGTCGCCCCGGGGGCTTGGTCCTGCGGTTGCGCGCCCCGGGTACCCGGGGCGGCGCGCACCGAATCGTGGCGTGTGCGCCGATCGGCGCATTCCGCGTGAGCCACCGGCTGATGACCGGCACCGCACATGACGTGACCGGGTATGGCCATCGATGACCGGATAAGCGCACAATCGGGAACACGGGACTGGTGGGTGGCAGCGGTGGGCAGAGCACGAACGGTGAGCACACCACGGACGGTGAGCACACGACGAGCGCCGGGCGCGGAACCGTCGGCGGGCACGGAACCATCCGCAGGCGCGCACCCATCGGCAGGCGCGTCCGCGCCCCCGGCACCAAGATCCCCCCGCCCCCGGCGCCTCACCACAGCCGCCGCCACCCTGCTGGCCGTCGCCCTCGCCGCCTCCCTGGCGGCGGGCTGCACCGCCGGTGGCGGCCGGGGGTCCGACGACGGCCGGGGACCGGACCCCGAGTCGTCGGGCTCGGACGGCACGACGTACGGGGCGGGCGACGGGTCGGTGCTCGCCGTGAAGATCGACAACTCCCGGCGGGCCCGCCCGCACACCGGTCTGAACGCGGCGGACGTGGTCTACGTCGAGCAGGTCGAGGGCGGTCTGAGCCGGCTGATGGCGGTGTACGCGACCGAGCTGCCGAAGGCCGTGGGGCCGGTGCGCAGCGCCCGGGAGTCGGATCTTGAGCTGCTGCGCCAGTTCGACCGGCCGACGCTCGCCTTCTCCGGCGCCCAGCGCAAGCTGCTCCCGCTGATCGACATGGCCCCGTTGAACGCCCAGCCGCCCGAGCGGACGCCCGGCGCCTACTACCGGGGCGCCGGCCGGCCCGCGCCGCACAACCTCTATCTGAGCCCGGACCGGCTGATCCCGGCCCCGCCGGGCGCCGACGCGCTGACGACCGGCTTCCGCTACGGCGCCGCACCCGAGGGCGGGGTGCCGCTGTCGTCGCGGACGGTGACGTACCCCGCGGCCGGCTTCACCTTCACCTGGTCCGAGAGCCGGGCGCGCTGGCTGGTGTCGATGGACGGCGCTGCCGCGACCACCACCGACGCGGGGGAGGTGGCGCCCGCGACGGTGGTCGTGCAGTACGTGAACCTGCGGCCGTCCGGGTACTTCGACAGCCTGGGGCACAACACGCCGTTCACCGAGACGGTGGGCGAGGGCCGGGCCGAGGTGCTGCGCGACGGAAAGGTCCACCACGTGGAGTGGAAGCGCGCGACGGCGTTCGAGGGCACGCGGTTCACGACGAACGACGGCGCTCCGGTGAACTTCGCCGAGGGTCAGGTGTGGGTGGTGTTCGCGACGGCGTGACCGGGCCGGATGGCTGGTGAGGGATGAAGGATGGCGCGCCCGGTGTCAGTGCTGGGCGGCCAGCGGCTCGGTGGGGTTGCGCAGCCCCTCCGCCGCGTCCGCGACCCGCTGGATCAGGCTGAGGAACTGGGTGCGCTCCTCCGCGGAGATCGGGGCGAGGAACACCTGGTTCATCCGGGCGGCGCGCACCGCCAGCTTGCGCTGGGTGCGGGTCCCGTCGTCGGTGAGCCGCAGCAGGAAGCGGCGGCCGTCCTGCGGGTCGCGGACCTTGTCGAGCAGTCCGCGGCCGACGAGCCGGGCGATGACCTCGGCGATCGTGGAGCGGTCCAGCCCCACCCGCTCCCCCACGGTGCGCTGGTCCAGGCCGGGTTCGGTGACGAGCGTGTTGAGGACGGCGAACTGGGGCGAGGTGATCTCCTCGGAGACCATCGTGTTCCACAGCAGGTGGTGGGCCTGCTGGAGGCGCCGGGCCTGATGCCCGAGTTGGGTGCTGAGGTCCACCGCGGCCATGTGCGCTCCCGGGTTGCCGATTCGTTGGTGCACTGAACGATACCGCGCGAGACCCGGGTGATCGGAGGCCGCCATCGTCGGCTTTTCTCGCATAATCCGAGGTCTTGACGGTTCGGCCCGCCGGTGGCAGCGTGTGGGAACACCTCGCGGAAATAGTCAGTGCACTGATTGATCTGTGCGCTGGGTCGCTCGGCAGAGATGGGACTTCTCGGATGGACAAGGTGGTGGCCACCGCCCTGGAGGCGGTGGCCGACGTGGGTGACGGCGCGTCGCTGACGGTCGGCGGTTTCGGGCTGAGCGGTGTGCCGAACGTGCTGATCGAGGCCCTGTACGAGCGGGGGGTCACCGGGCTGTCGGTGGTCTCCAACAACTGCGGGGCGATGGAGTCCGGCCTCGCGGTGCTGCTGGCCGCCGGGCGGATCGCGCGCGTCACCGGCTCCTACATCGGGGCCAACAAGGAGTTCGCCCGCCAGTACCTGGCCGGTGAGCTGGAGGTGGAGCTGATCCCGCAGGGCACCCTCGCCGAACGGCTGCGCGCCGGCGGCGCCGGGATACCCGCCTTCTACACCCCCGCCGGTGTCGGCACCCAGGTCGCCGAGGGCGGCCTGCCGTGGCGGTACGACGGCGAGGGCGGTGTCGCGCTGGCCTCGCCGGCGAAGGAGGTGCGGGAGTTCGACGGCGTGGAGTACGTGCTGGAGCGCGGCATCCGCACCGACTTCGCGCTGGTGCGGGCGGCGAAGGGCGACCGGCACGGGAACCTCGTGTTCAACAAGTCCTCCCGGAACTTCAACCCGCTCGCGGCGACGGCCGGGCGGGTCACGATCGCCGAGGTGGAGGAGCTGGTCGAGCCCGGCGGGATCGACCCGGACGCGGTCCATCTGCCGGGGATCTTCGTGCAGCGGGTGGTCGCCCTCACCCCGGAGCAGGCGGCGGACAAGAAGATCGAGCAGCGGACGGTGAGCAGCTGATGGCCTGGACGCGTCAGGAGATGGCCGCGCGGGCGGCCCGGGAGCTTCGGGACGGCCAGTACGTCAATCTCGGCATCGGCCTGCCCACGCTGATCCCGAACCACCTGCCCGAGGGCGTGGAGGTGGTCCTGGAGTCGGAGAACGGCATCCTGGGCACCGGCCCCTACCCCACCGAGGACCAGGTCGACCCCGATCTGATCAACGCCGGGAAGGAGACCGTGACCGTGCTGCCGGGCGCCTCCTTCTTCGACTCGGCGCTGTCCTTCGGCATGATCCGCGGCGGGCACATCGATGTCGCGGTGCTCGGCGCGATGCAGGTCTCCGCGCGCGGGGACCTGGCGAACTGGGCGGTGCCGGGGAAGATGGTCACCGGCATCGGCGGGGCGATGGACCTGGTCCACGGCGCCCGCACGGTGATCGTGGTGATGACGCACACCGCCAAGGACGGCAGCCCCAAGATCCTTCAGGAGTGCGCGCTGCCGCTCACCGGCAAGGCGTGTGTGAACCGGGTCATCACCGACCTGGGCGTCCTCGACGTCACCGACGACGGTCTCGTCCTCGTCGAGACGGCGCCCGGCGTCACCCCCGAGGAGATCGTGGCGAAGACCGCCGCCAAGGTCCGCGTCAGCGAGGAGATCGCGTCATGAGGGACGTCTACGTCGTCGACGCCGTCCGCACCCCCATCGGCCGCTACAACGGCACCCTGGCCCCGGTCCGCCCGGACGACCTCGCGGCCCACGCCGTCCGCGAACTCCTCGCCCGGACACCCGGCCTGGACCCGTCCCGTGTCGAGGACGTCTACTTCGGCAACGCCAACGGGGCGGGCGAGGAGAACCGCAACGTCGCCCGCATGGCCGCGCTCCTGGCGGGCCTGCCGACGTCGGTGCCCGGCGTGACCGTGAACCGGCTGTGCGCGTCCGGTCTGGAGGCCGTGATCCAGGCGGCCCGCGCCATCGCGGTCGGGGACGCCTCCGTCGCCGTCGCCGGCGGTGTCGAGTCCATGACCCGGGCGCCGTACGTGCTCCCGAAGAGCGACCGCCCCTTTCCCGCCGCCCACACCGAGCTGTACTCGACCACCCTCGGCTGGCGCATGGTCAACCCGCGGATGAACCCGCAGTGGACCGTCCCGCTCGGAGAGAGCGCCGAACTCATCGCCGACAAGCACAAGATCACGCGGGAGCAGCAGGACGAGTTCGCCCTCGCCAGCCACCGCAAGGCCGCCCAGGCCCAGGCCGACGGCCTGTTCGACGGCGAACTCGTCCCCGTGTCCGTCCCCCGCCGCAAGGGCGACCCCATCGTCCTCGCCGCCGACGAGTGCGTACGGCCCGACGCCTCCCTGGAGGCCATGGCGAAGCTCCGGCCCTCCTTCCGCGAGGACGGCGGCACGGTGACCGCGGGCAACGCCTCCCCGCTGAACGACGGCTCCGCCGCGCTGCTGCTGGTCGACGAGGAGGGCCTGAAGGCCACCGGCCGCGAACCCCTCGCGCGGGTCCGCTCGACCGGCGTCTCGGCGATCGACCCGCACTACTTCGGGCTCGCCCCCGTCGAGGCGGTCAACCGGGCGCTCGCCAAGGCCGGCAAGGGCTTCGCCGACCTCGACGTGCTGGAGCTGAACGAGGCCTTCGCCGCCCAGGTGCTGGGCTGTGTCGCCGAATGGCCCGAGTTCGACCCGGCGATCCTCAACCCGCAGGGCGGCGCCATCGCCCTCGGCCACCCGCTCGGTGCCTCCGGCGCCCGCCTCGCCGGCACCGTCGCCCACCAGCTCGCCCGCAAGGGCGGCGGGGTCGGTGTCGCCACCCTCTGCATCGGCGTCGGCCAGGGTCTCGCCCTGGTCCTGGAACGCTAGGAACCGCTCATGACGCTCACTCAGCAGGACATCGACCAGGAGATCGCGGCCGAGCACGCCGCGTACGAGAAGCGGGTCGCCGACGGCGCCCCGGTCGAGCACCACCCGCGGCGCGACTACGCGCCGTACCGCTCCTCGGTACTGCGGCACCCGAAGCAGCCGCCGATCACCATCGACGTGACTAAGGACCCGGAGCTGGTGGAGCTGTCCTCGCCCGCCTTCGGCGAGCGGGACATCACGGAGATCGACAACGATCTGACCCGGCAGCACACCGGGGAGCCGATCGGCGAGCGCATCACCGTGTCGGGACGGCTGCTGGACCGCGCCGGGCGCCCGATCCGCGGGCAGCTCGTCGAGATCTGGCAGGCCAACTCGGCGGGCCGCTACGCTCACCAGCGCGAGCAGCACGACGCGCCGCTCGACCCCAACTTCACCGGCGTGGGCCGCACACTCACCGACGCCGAGGGCCGCTACCACTTCACCACCATCCAGCCGGGCCCGTACCCGTGGCGCCAGCACCTCAACGCCTGGCGGCCGGCGCACATCCACTTCTCGGTCTTCGGCACGGCGTTCACCCAGCGGCTGGTGACGCAGATGTACTTCCCGAGCGACCCGCTCTTCCCGTACGACCCGATCATCCAGTCGGTGACGGACGACGCCGCCCGGCAGCGGCTCGTCGCGACGTACGACCACGGCCTGTCGGTGCCGGAGTTCTCGATGGGCTACCACTGGGACATCGTGCTCGACGGCCCGCAGGCCACCTGGATGGAAGAAGGGCGCTGACCAGCCATGACGAAGATCGACACGAGCCGTCCGGAGACCGTGCTGCCCACCCCGTCGCACACGGTCGGCCCCTTCTACGGCCACGCCCTGCCCTTCCCCGGCGGCGGCGACATCGCGCCCGTCGGCCACCCGGACACCATCGCCCTGCAGGGCCATGTGTACGACGGTGAGGGCAACCCGCTGCCGGACGCCTTCCTGGAGCTGTGGGGCCCGGACCCGGACGGCGAGCTGCCGCGGGTCGACGGCTCCATGCGCCGTGACCCCGCCAGTGGCGGCTTCCTCGGCCGCAACGGCGTGGAGTTCACCGGCTGGGGCCGCGTCCAGACCGACGCGGGCGGCCACTGGAGCGCGCGGACCCTGCGGCCCGGCGCGCGCGGGAACAACGCGCCCTACCTCAGCGTGTGCGTCTTCGCGCGCGGGCTGCTGGTGCACCTGTTCACCCGGATCTATCTGCCCGGCGACGAGGCGGCGCTGGCCGCCGACCCGCTGCTGGCCCGGCTCGACGCGTCGCGCCGCGCCACGCTGGTCGCCCAGGACGACGGGAAGGGCACCTACCGTTTCGACATCCGCCTTCAGGGCGAAGGCGAGACGGTCTTCCTGGAGTTCCAGTGACATCCGACGCTCCCGACACCGGCCTGCTCACCCCCGGGTGGGCGGGCTCCCCCGCCGCCGACGCGGCGAGCGACACCGCGTACCTGCGGGCGCTGCTCGACGCGGAGGCGGCGCTCACCCGCGCCCAGGCGGCCCTCGGCCTCGCCCCGGACGGGGCGGCGGCGGCGGTCACCGAGGCCGCCGACCCGGACCGGTTCGACGTACGCTCGCTGGCCGAGCGGGCCCGCGGCGGCGGCAACCCGGTGATCCCGCTGGTCGCCGATCTGACGAAGGCGGTCGGCGGGGAGTACGGCCCGTACGTCCACCGGGGGGCGACCAGCCAGGACGTCCTCGACACGGCGACGGCGCTGGTCGCCGCGCGTGTCCTGGACGTGGTGCTGGCCGATCTGGGCCGCGTCCAGGGGGCGCTGGCCCGGCTGGCCGCGGAGCACCGGGACACGGCGATGCCGGGGCGGACCCTCACCCAGCACGCCGTGCCGACGACGTTCGGGCTGAAGGCGGCCGGCTGGCGGTCGCTGGTGCTGGACGCGCGGGACCGGCTGCGGGCGGTGCGTGACGCGCTGCCGGTGCAACTCGGCGGCGCGGCGGGCACGTTGGCCGCCTTCACCGCGTTCGGAGCGCGCGATCCGCTGGCCCTGGTCGACGCCTATGCCCGCGAACTGGGCCTGGCAGTCCCCGTGTTGCCCTGGCACACTCTGCGCACGCCCGTCGCGGATCTCGCCGGCGCCCTGGTGTTCACCGCGGGGGCCCTCGGCAAGACGGCCGTCGACGTGCTCACGCTGGCCCGCACGGAGATCGCGGAGGTCTCCGAGGGCAGCGGCGGCGGCTCCTCCGCCATGCCGCACAAGGCGAACCCGGTGCGGGCCACGCTGATCGCCGCCGCCGCCCGGCGCGCACCCCAGCTCGCGGCCACGCTGTACGGGTCGCTTGCGGCGGAGGACGAACGGCCGGCCGGCGCCTGGCACGCGGAGTGGGAGCCGCTGCGGGACCTGCTGCGGCTGGTCGGCGGCGCGGCGCGGGACGCCGTGGAACTGGCCGAGGGGCTGCGGGTGCGCCCGGACGCCATGCGCGCCCACCTGGACCTCACCCACGGGATGATCACCTCCGAGCGGCTGGCCGCCGCGCTGGCGCCCGTGCTGGGCCGGGCCCGCGCCAGGGAACTGCTCACCGAAGCGGCCCGCCGCGCCTACGACGAGAACCGTCCCCTCGCCGAACTCCTGGCGTCCGAGCCGGACTTGCAGGACCTCGACCTGGACGACCTCACCGACCCCACCCGCTACACCGGCTCCGCCGGAGCCCTCACCGACCGTGCCCTGGAGCGAGAGTGACCGACCAGCTGCTCAACCATCGTGCCGAAGGCGCGCCGACCGCTCCCCCGCTGCTGCTCGGGCCCTCGCTCGGCACGTCGTACGCGCTGTGGGACAAGGTCGCGCCCGAACTGTCCGCCGGGCACCGGGTGATCCGCTGGGACCTGCCCGGCCACGGCGGCTCCGCGGCCGAGCTGATCAAGCCCGGGGCGACCGTGGGCGACCTCGCCGCGCTGGTGCTGGCGCTCGCCGACTCGCTCGGCGTTGAGCGGTTCGCGTACGCGGGGGTGTCGCTGGGCGGTGCGGTCGGGCTGCACCTGGCGGTGCACCACCCCGAGCGGCTGTCGTCGCTGGCCGTGATCTGCTCGTCGGCGCACTTCAACGGCTCCCGGCCGTGGGAGGAGCGGGCCGCGCTGGTCCGCCGCGAAGGGCTGGCCGGGCTGGCGGAGGGCGCGGACGCCCGCTGGTTCACCCCCGGGTTCACCGTGCCGGAGCTGGTACGGGACCACCGCGAGGCCGACCCCGAGGCGTACGCCGCCTGCTGTGACGCACTCGCCGCGTTCGACCTGCGCGACCGGCTCGCCGGCATCGGCGTGCCCACGCTGCTGATCGCGGGCCGGGACGACCCGGCGACGCCGCCCGCGCATCTGCGGGAGATCGCCGACGCGGTGCCGGACGCCACCCTGGTGGAGATCCCGGGCGCCTCGCACCTGGCGCCCGCCGAGCGCCCCGAGGCCGTGCTGAGCGCGCTGCGGGCCCATCTGGGCGGGGACGCCCGGCGCGGCATGGAGGTGCGGCGCGAGGTGCTGGGCGACGCGCACGTGGACCGGGCTCAGTCCCGGCAGACGCCGTTCACCGCGCGGTTCCAGGACTTCATCTCGCGCTACGCGTGGGGCGAGATCTGGACCGACCCGACGCTCAGCCGCCGCGAACGAAGCATGATCACGCTGACCGCGCTGGTCGCGCACGGCCACTACGAGGAGCTGGCGATGCACGTGCGGGCGGCGCGGCGCAACGGGCTGACGCCGGAGGAGATCGGGGCGGTGCTGCTGCAGACGGCGGTGTACTGCGGGGTCCCGGCGGCGAACTCGGCGTTCGCGACGGCCCAGCGGGTGCTGGCGGAGGAGGACTCCACCCGATGACCTTCCCGGAGGAGGACGCCGCCGGGTGACACCGGCGGTGGCCGCTACCCCGGGATGTCGTCCGAGGCCCGCGCCCTACGTCCCCGCCAGCGCCGCCAGTGCGTCCTCCGCCTGCCGCGCCAGCCCGTCCGCGCCGCACGAACGCGCCAGGGTCAGGCCCCGGTTCAGTTCGGCGGTGGAGCGGGCGGCGAGTCCGTGCTCGATCCGGGCGGCGGCGTGCTCGTACTGGCAGGGGGAGGCCTCCAGGTAGGTGACGGCCTGGGCGGTGAGCCGCACCTGGCGCTGGCCGGTCTCCAGCGCGGCGGCGCAGCGCAGGGCCTCGCCGATGGCGGTGTCGGTGCCGAACCGCTCGGCCTGGCGGCGGGCGTCGGCGGCGAGCCGGGCCGCGCGGGCCGGGTCCTGGACGGCGAGGGCACGGGCCAGGTCGACGGTCCAGGGCGCCAGCACCGGGTTGTGGCCGCCGCGCGTGGCGGCGGCCTTCTCGGCGGCCTCCAGTTCGTTGACGCCCTCCTCGGTGCGGCCGACGGCGAGGAGCAGGCGGCCGCGCACGGAGCGGGTGTCGGGCAGCACGATGGTCGACGGGTAGGGCGGGGCGAAGCCGTAGCGTTCGGCGATCGACCAGGCCTCCTCGACATGGCCGCGGGCGAGCAGCGTGTCGACCAGTCCGCAGGTGGCCGACCAGTACAGGGGCAGGCCCCGGCCGACGCGTTCGGCGAGCCGCAGCGACTCCCGCAGCGTCTGCTCGGCGTCCTTCAGGCGGCCCTGGCGGCGGAAGGCGAGTCCGAGGAAGGCGTGCGCGAGAGCCAGGTGGCCGCCGCTCCAGCCGGCCGAGGTGTAGGTGCGCAGGGCCTCGGCGAACAGGTTCTCCGCGCGGTCCAGCCGGTCGGTGTAGGCGTAGGAGCTGCCGAGCATCATCAGCAGTTCGACACCCCACTCGGTGTCGGTCCAGCCGAGGCCGGGCGCGAGGCGGCCGTTGACGAGCGCGCGGTCGCAGACCTCGACGACCTCCTCGGCGTTCTCGCCGTGCGTCATGGCGTCGAAGCCGCGCAGGATGAGCAGGGCGCGCTCGGAGTTGTCGCGGCCGGCGCAGGTGCCGGCGAGTTCGGCGAGGCGGCGGGAGCGGCCCGGGGTGGCGGACTCGCCGGCGTAGACGCCCTCCCACATGTACTGCACGGCCCGCAGCCGCATCCGGGCGGGCCCCTCCTCGTGCCGGGCGGCCTCCGCCTCGACGGTGCGCACGGCCTGTTCCAGCTGGTCGTTGTGGAGCAGCGCCTGGGAGAGGCGGAAGACGGCGTCGACGCGTTCGGGGCCGTCCAAGCCGGGCATGGCGAGCGCGGTCTGGAGGTGGTCGACGGTCTTGGCGGGCGCGGTGAGCAGGGTGGCGCAGCCCAGCTCGTAGTGGACGTGGGCGTGCACCTCGGGGCGGGGCGGCTCCTGCAGGGCGCGTTCCAGGCACTGGCGGGCCGCGTCGGGCGCGCCGACGGCGAGGTGTTCGCGGGCTGCGTCGCGCAGCTGGTCGACGAGTTCGGCGTCGTCGTCGGGGTGGACCTGGAGCAGGTGCCGGGAGGCGGCCGCGGCACCGAGGCCGAGGTCGGTGACGATCCGGGCGGCGATGCCGTGCATGGCGCGGCGCAGCGCGTCGGGGATGGAGTTGTAGACGGCGGTGGCGATCAGCGGGTGGACGAACTCCAGGTCGTCGTCGGAGACCTGGGCGCCCGCCGGGTCGGGGGCGGTGAGGATACGGGCGTTCTCCAGCAGTCCGGCGCAGCGTTCGGCCTGTTCGTGGCTCATGGTGGTGAGCCGGGCCACCAGGTCGACGGTGATGCCGGTGCCGAGGATGGCGGCCGCCCAGGCGAACCGGGTGGCGTCGATGCCGAGGCCTTCGAGGCGGGCGACCAGGCCGCCGCCGCGCGCGGAGCGGTTCAGGGCCCGCAGTTCGCCGGCGGAGTTCTCGGTGGGCTCCATCTCGCTGTCGAGCACCTTGGCGAGGAGCTCGACGGTGTCGTACGGGTTCCCGGCGGTGACCGCCCACACCTCGCGGCAGAACGGGCCGTCGGCGTGCGGGCCGACGGTGGCGCGGGTCAGTCCGGCGACGGCGTCCGGGGTGAGGGCGCTCAGCGTGGTGACGGACCGGGCGGCCGCGGCGGCGATCGCGTCGAGGTGGCGGGCACGCTCGCCGGTGACCCCGCCGGGCCGGCGCGCGACCACGACCAGTACGGACAGGTCGGGCAGCCGTTCGGCGAACGCGGCGAGCCAGCGCAGGGTCTCCTGGTCGGCCCAGTGCGCGTCGTCGATCAGCAGCACCAGCGGCCAGTCCCGCCGGGACAGCCTGCGCACGGCGGCGACCAGGCCGTCGCACACGCCCTGCGGGTCGGCCTGGCGTTCGCCGGGGTCCGTTATGCCGAGGGCGGGGCCCGCGATGTCGAACCAGTCGCCGAGGTAGTCGCGGGCCTCCTCGGGCAGCATCGACACCAGCGCGGGCTGCAGCAGCTGCCGTACGACGTTGAAGGGGACGGAGCCCAGGGTCTCGCCGCCGCGCGCCGACCACACCGTGCAGCCGCGTTCCTCGGCGATCCGGCGGGTCTCGGCGAGCAGCGCGGTCTTGCCGAGGCCCGCCTCGCCGCGCAGGACCAGCAGGCTGCCGGAGGACGATCGGTCGGCGCACAGGGCGTCGACGGCCCGCCGGATGACGTCGAGCTCCTCGTCACGCTCCCACAGGGAAGCCGAGGCGGCCGCCGTCGGCCGTACCTCCGTCATCCCGCTACCTCCCCAAGTCGCCCGAACGACGTACAGGGCGAGCGTAGCCGCCCGGACCCCCCGGTGGTGGAGGGCCACAAGACCTCTTGCCGTCACGGGTGACACCTTGTATATCGGAGGCGACGTGCCGTGGCCTGGGCCGTGCCGGTGACGGTCGTTGACAGTCAAAAGGCGTCGGGCGGAGGCTTGTCGGCATGGCCGAGGCACCGTCGCGGTCCCGTCGGGCGCTGATCGCGGGCTCGGTGGGCAACTTCATCGAGTGGTACGAGTTCGGGGTCTACGGCTACTTCGCCACGATCATCGCGGCGCGCTTCTTCACGCCCGAGGGCGGCAGCGAGGCCGAGGGGCTGGTGCGGACGTACGCCTCGTTCGCTCTGGCGTTCTTCTTCCGGCCCGTCGGCGCGGCCCTGTTCGGGCGGCTCGGCGACCGCTACGGCCGGCGTCCGGTGCTGATCCTGGTGATCGCGCTGATGACGGCCGCGACGACGCTGATCGGGGCGCTGCCCACGTACGACACCGTCGGCGCGCTCGCCCCCTGGCTGCTGACGTTCCTGAGGGTCCTTCAGGGGCTGTCGGCAGGCGGTGAGTTCGGCGGGGCGGTGTCCGTGATGACGGAGTTCGCGCCCGAGGGGCGGCGCGGGCTGTACGGGGCGTGGCAGTCGTTCACGGTGGCGCTGGGTCTGCTGGGCGGCGCGGGCGCGGCGGCGCTGCTCGCCACCGTGCTGAGCGATCGGCAGTTGGGCGACTGGGGGTGGCGGCTGCCGTTCCTGCTGACGCTGCCGCTGGGGCTGGGCGCGCTGTGGCTGAGGCTGCGGCTGGACGAGACACCGGCGTTCCGGGCGGAGCGGGCGGTGACACGGCCGCCGGGGCGGGAGGTGGCGCGGGCCGTCGCGCTGGGCGCGGGCCGGATCATGGGCTGGGCGGCGGCGGGCTACACCTTCCTCGTCGTCCTCCCCTCCTACTTGCAGAGCACCCTCGACGCGAGCTTCCAGCAGGCGCTGATCGCGACCGTCCTGGCCAACCTGGGCTTCGCGGCGGCGATCCTGCCGGCGGGCCTGCTCAGCGACCGGATCGGACGCCGGGCGGTGATGCTGACGGGCGCGCTGCTGGTGGTGGTCCTCGCCGTGCCGCTGCTCGACCTCCTCCAGGACCCGGGCGTGTCGCACACCGTGAAGGGCGCGGCGGTGTTCGGGGCGGGCGCGGTCGTCGGGCTGATGGCGGGCCCGGGCCCGGCGATGCTCGCCGAGCTGTTCCCGACGACCGTCCGCTACACCGGCCTGGGTCTCGCCTACGCCCTGTCGAACGCGGTGTTCTCGGGCTGCGCGGGGCTCGTCATCACGGAGACGGTGGAACGCACCGGGAACGTGGACGTGCCCGCGTACTACGCGGTGGTGACCTGCGCGGTGAGCGCCCTGGCCCTGGCGGCGAGACCGGGGCGGGCACCAACGGCGGAGACGGAGGCGGAGGCCCGGTGATCTCATGCGGGTGATCGGGCTCATGTCCGGTACGTCCTACGACGCGATCGACGCGGCCGCGGCCGATCTGGAGCTCGTCGGTGACGCGCTGGTGCTCGGGCCGCTCGGCATGGTGAGCGAGCCGTACGACGAGGAGCTGCGGGGCGCGCTGGCGGCGGCGCTGCCGCCGGGGAGCTGTTCGCTCGGCGAGGTGTGCCGGCTGGACACCCGGATCGGGCAGGCCTTCGCCGCGGCCGCGGTGCGCGCCGACCGTGAACTGTGCGACGGGCGGGCGGAGCTGGTGGCCTCGCACGGCCAGACGGTCTACCACTGGGCGGAGGCGGGGCGGGTGCACGGCACCCTCCAGCTCGGGCAGCCCGCGTGGATCGCGGAGGCGACCGGCCTGCCGGTGGCCGCCGACTTCCGGCCCCGGGACGTCGCCGCCGGCGGCCAGGGCGCGCCGCTGGCCAGTCTGGTCGACCTGCTGTGGCTGCGCGGCCGGCCGGGCACACCGGTCGCCCTCAACATCGGCGGTATCGCCAACCTCACCGCGCCCGACGGCACCGCCTTCGACACGGGGCCCGGCTGCGCGCTGCTCGACGCGGCGGCCCGCGCGTTCGGCGGCGGCGGGACGCCGTACGACGCGGACGGCGCTCTCGCGGCCCGCGGGACCGTCCGCCCGGCGCTGCTGCGGCGGCTGCTGGCGGAGCCGTACTACGCGCTGCCGCCGCCGAAGACGACCGGCAAGGAGCTGTTCCACTCCGGCTATCTGCGCCGGGCGCTGGCCGGGCTCGGCGCGCTGCCCGCCGAGGACGTCCTGGCCACGCTGACCCGGCTGACCGCCGAGACGGTCGCCGCCGGGGTGCGGCGGGTCGGCGGCACGGAGGTGCTCGCCTCCGGCGGCGGTACCCGCAATCCGGTGCTGATGCGGGATCTGCGGGAGCGGCTGGCTCAGGTGCCGGTGCGCGGCTCGGACGAGTCGGGGCTGCCCGCCGACGCGAAGGAGGCGTACGCCTTCGCCGTCCTGGGGTTCCTCACCGTGCACGGCCTGCCGGGCACGGTCCCGGCGAGCACCGGCGCGCGGCACCCGAGCGTCCTGGGTTCGGTGACGCCGGGGCGGGACGGGCTGCGGCTGCCGGCGCCGGGGCGGCGGGCGCCGCGGCGGCTGCTGGTGGAGTGAGCGGGGGCCCGGCCCGGGCGGCCGGCGTCCGCCGAGCCCGGCTGACGCGGCGGTACGTGACGGTGTGTCCGTTATCGGCGGTGAACGGCCCGGATCCCTCTCATCCGGCTTTCACCGTCGCCTCATACGGTGGGGTCATGACGCAGGTGACTCCCCCCGGGTGGTACCCCGACCCCGGGCAGACAAGTGACGGTCCCGCCACCGAGCGCTGGTGGGACGGCAGGGCATGGACGGACCAGACCCGTCCGGCGGGGCAGGCCGCCGCCTGGGGTCCCCCGGCCGGTCAGCCGGTTCAGCCCGGGGTCGCGGGGCAGGCCGGGCCTCCGGTGTACCCGGCGCACCCCGGTTATGCCGGGTATCCGGTCCAGCCGCCGTCCGGGCCGCGCCGGGGCCTGCGGACGGGCATCGCGGTCGCCGTGGCCGCCGCCGTGCTCGCCAGCATCGGGGTCGGCGTGTACGCGCTGACCAGGGACGACGACGGCGCCGCGAGCCGCGCCGACTCGCAGCGGCAGGGACCGGACGGCCGGGACGACGGCTCCGGCGGGCAGGACGGCCCGTTCGGGGACGGCGACGGCGGCTCCGGCGGCCGGGACGGCGAGTCGCCCGGGCCCGGGCAGCCGGAGGCGCCGGAGGTCGAGGGCGGCGGCACGGTGCCCGACCCGGCCAACGGCATCAGCGTTCCGGTACCGGAGGGCTGGACCGGGCAGACCGTGAACGTGGGCGTGCAGATGTCGTCCGAGGACACCTACCCCTGCCCCGGCGAGACCTCCAAGACCTGCACCAAGGGCGGCGCGTACTCGGCGCCCGCCGAACTGCTGGGCAGCGAGGGCGGCACGGCGGAGGCGGTCGCGAAGGCCGACATCGCGAGGAACGCCGAGGAGTCCTACGGCGGCACGTCCTACGGCGAGATCACCTCCCACGAGGTGCTGGCGTCCAAGGCGGTCACCGTGGCCGGGCAGAAGGGCTACCTGGTCCGCTGGAAGGCGGTCACCAGCAAGGGCGCGGACGGCTACGTCCAGTCGCTGGCCTTCCCCTCCCCGGACTCCGCGGACCGGATGGTCCTGCTGCGCTTCGGCGTGGACACCGACCAGAAGGTGTCCGTCCTCGACGAGATCACCAAGGGCATCAAGGCCGCGCCCGGCGGCGGCAGCGGGCAGGACGTCTGACCCGCCCTCGGCAAGCAGTCGGCCGGGTGGGGCGCCTCTCCGCTCCAGAGGAACCCCACCCGGCCGGGGGGTGCGCGCCGCCCCCGTCCCCACGGTGCGGCGCGGTCAGACCGGCCGTCCAGTCATCCCGTGGACGGCGCGATCTGAGTATTCAGTCGAGGCCGAGTGCCGGCAGCACCGCGGCCTCCACGAACCGGACCAGGTAGTCCGGATCGGCGTACTCGCCCTCCAGCACGGGCCTGACGCGCAGGACCCCGAACAACTGGGCGGGGACGAACGGCAGCGCCGGATGGCCGGCGGGCACCTCGCCCCGTTCGACACCGCGCCGCAGGATCTCCTCCAGCGCGGCCAGCTCCGGCTCCACCAGCGCCTCGCGCAGCGCGCAGGCGAGCTCCTTGTCCTGCGTCACCGCGTGGCCGAGCGCCTGGTGCAGCTTGGTGTCCTTCGCCGACCAGGCGGCCGCGCAGCGGGCGACCTCACGCAGGTCCCCGGCGAGCGAACCGGTGTCGATCCCGGCGAACCGCACCCTGCGGTTGGAGCGCAGGGCCGCCGCGACGAACTGCGGTTTCGTCTTCCACTGCCGGTACAGCGTGGACTTGCTGCAGCGAGTGCTGGCCGCGACGCCCTCCATGGTCACGGCGTCGTAGCCGCACTCGCGGATCTGCTCCAGGACGGCGTCGAAGAACTCCTGCTCACGCTCGGGCGTGAGCTTGGAGCGGCGCGAGGCGACGACCGGGTCCGGTCGGTCCGCGGCCTGCGACGTCATCGGCTCTTCTCCCTGCCTTCGAGTGGGGTTCGAGACGGGCTCTCGAGTGGGGTTCTCGAGTGGGGTTCGCCCCTGTCGATACGCCAGTGTACCGGTACTCGACCGTATCGGTACACTGACGTATCGGTACGCGATCGTATCGATAAGATGGCCGACCGCGTATCCGGAATCACTGGTTCCGCACGTATCACCCACGCACCACCGTCAGCGAAAGGGCCGGGGGATGAATGCCCGCACCGAGCCTGCAGAAGCGGAGTCCGACGCGATAGCGCGGCCGCCGCTCGTCCGTGAGTTCCTGCTCGTCGCGGGGCTCTTCCTGGTCTACAAACTCGGCCGCCGACTGGCGACCGGCCACACCCCCGAGGCCTTCCGGCACGCCGGTCGCGTGTGGGACCTGGAACGAGCGGTCCACCTGCCCGGCGAGGGAGCGGTGCAGTCCCTGCTGATGCACGGCGACACCCTCGTACGGGTCGCGAACACCTACTACGCGACCGTCCACTTCCCGGCCACCGCCGCCTTCCTGATCTGGCTCTACCTGCGCCGCCCCGGTCACTACGTCTGGGCGCGCCGGGTGCTGGCCGCGGTGACCGGCGCGGCGCTCGTGCTGCATCTCACGTTCCCGCTCGCCCCGCCGCGGATGCTGGCGGCGGCGGGACTGGTCGACACCGGGCGGGTGTACGGGCCGTCGGTGTACGGCCCGCCGACGACCGACAGCCTCTCCAACCAGTTCGCGGCGATGCCGTCGCTGCACTTCGGCTGGGCACTGATGCTGGCGATCGGCCTGATCGCCGCGACCCGCTCGCGGTGGCGGTGGCTGTGGCTTTCGCACCCGCTGCTGACCCTGCTGGTGATCGTGGGCACCGCGAACCACTACTGGCTCGACTCCCTGGTCGCCGGCGCCCTGGTCGGCGTCGCCCTCACCGTGCTGCGCCCGCCGACGCGCAGGGGCTCACCGCCCGGGGCCGGCGCGGCCGGGACGGTACCCCCGGCGCGTACCGGGACAGACGTACGGGCCGACGCTTCCGCCGATCGGCCGACGCTGGTGGAGGCGGGCCGGTGAGCGCCCTGACCCTCGCCCTGGTGCTGTCGGTGTTCTCCGCCGTCGGCTACGCGGCGGCCGCGGTCGCCCAGGAGCGGCTGGCCTCGCGCAGTCCCGGTTCCGGGACGCTGCGGCTGCTCGGCAGCGCGACCTGGTGGGTGGCGGTGGCGCTGAACGCGACCAGCGCGCTGCTGCACGTGGTCGCCCTGAAGTACGGTCCGCTGACCGTGGTGCAGCCCCTGGGGGCGCTCACCCTGGTCGCGGCGGTGCCGCTGGGCGCGCGGATCGCCAGCCGGCGGGTCAGCGCGGCCGAGTGGCGGGGCACCGCGTTCACCCTCGTCGGGCTCGCCGCGGTGCTCGTCACGGCGTCCGGTCCCGCGCCCGACGACGTGCTCAGCGTTCCCGAGGCGCTGGCGGTCGCGGGGGTCACCGCCGTGCTGATCGGCTCGCTGGCGCGGCCCGGCGCCCGGCCCGGCCTGCGGCACGCCACCGCGTCCGGGATCGCCTCGGGCGTCGCCTCCGCGCTCACCCAGACGGTGACGGTCGCGGCGACGGACCGCTCCGGCCCCGTCGTCGACGCCCAGGTGATCGCGGTGGCGCTGCTCGTCGCGGCGTTCGCCACGGGCGGGCTCCTGCTGGCCCAGACCGGCTACCGGGGCGGCCTCGGCGCCCCGCTCGCGATGGTCACCCTGGCCAACCCGGTGGCCGCCGCGGCGATCGGCCTCTCCCTCCTCGGCGAACGCCTCCAGGGCGGACCGGCGGGGGTACTGCTGGCCCTGGCGGGGGCGGCCCTGGCGTCGTGGGGGGTGGTACTGCTGTCCCGCACGACACCCCAGCCGACCCCCGAACCACCGCCGACCGCCACGCCCGTCACCGACCTGTCCCTGACGACGGGCCCGCCGACCGAACCCATCCTCGCGATCCCAGCAGCCACCGCCCCGGCCTCGGCCACCGCACCGTCGCCGAAGCCCGCCCTCGCCCCGGCCCAGGCCACCGCACCCCTGCCCGAGCCCGCCCTCACCGCCACACCGGCCCCCAACCGGCCCCGGGCCACCACGCCCTTCGAGGAACCGGTCCCGGCCGACCTACTACTCGCCCAGCAAGGCCAGGCCCAGACGGCCGCGCCCTTCATTGAACAGGGCCCACCCCTGACTGCCCCATTCCTGGCCGAGCCCGCCGTCGCCGCCACCCCGGCCCCCAGCCGCGCCGGGACCACCACGCCCCTCGAGGAACCGACCCCGGCCGGCCCACCACGCGCCCAGCAAGGCCAGGCCCAGACGGCCGCGCCGTTCATCGAGCAGGGACCGCCCCCGACCGATCCCGCCCTGACCACCACACCGGTCCCCGACCTGGCCCCCGCCGCAGCACTCCCCGACCCGCCTTTCGCCGAGCAACCCCGGCCCCAGGCCGCCGCGCCTCTCGCCGAGCGGGCCCCGGCCCCGGCTCCCCCAGCCGAGCCGCGCCCGCGTGCCGTGTCACCGGCCGAGGTGCCGCCCCCGGTGGTGCCCCGGCAGGCGCGGCAGTCTCGGCGGCAGCGGCCCGGGCCGGGGCACCTCACTCCTCTCTGAGTGCTACTCGGTGACGATCGCCGGGTCGCTCACGCCGGGGCGGCCGTTCTCGACGTGGCCGGCGAAACGGCGGAGGTACGTCGGGGCGGTGTCCGAGGTGACCGTGAGGTCGTACCAGCGGCGGCTCGCCGTCAGGTCGACGGTGTGCCGGACGGTCTCGCCGGGGCGTACCCGCACGGTCCGGGACTCGCCGCCGTAGCCGTCGGCCAGCTTCAGGCGGGCCGTGCCGGTGCCCTTGTTGGTGAAGGTCAGCTCGATGTCGTCGCCCGTGTGCCGGGCGGTGACCTCGGGGCCGGCCGTCTTGTTCGGCCCCTTGAAGACCCGCAGGAAGCCGTTGGGCCCGTGCACGGTCAGGTCGTAGAAGCCCTTGGAGTACGCCGAGTTCCAGGTGTCGGTGAGGGTCTTGCCGGCCTCGGTGGTGTAGGTCCACGGGCCGTCGGTGCGGTTGCCGGAGGTGACGAGGAAGGCGGCCCCGGCCTTCGCCCCCGAGGCGAAGGTGAGGGTGAACTTCCCGGCCGCCGCGTCCACCGAGCCGTCGGTCAACGGCGCGTACTTCAGGGGCCGGGCCGGGCGCAGACCGCGCTCCTGGCGGGGCATGTCCGGGTGCGCGGGCGGCGTCGGACGGTAGTCGGGGTGGCGCTCGCGGTCCGGCGGCTCGTAGCCGTCGGTGCCGGGCAGCGCGGCCGGCCGGCTGTCCGTGCGGGAGAAGTCGAACGCCGCGGTGAGGTCGCCGCAGACGGCACGCCGCCAGGGCGAGATGTTCGGCTCGTGGACGCCGAAGCGGCGCTCCATGAACCGGATGATCGAGGTGTGGTCGAGGGTCTCGGAGCAGACGTAGCCGCCCTTGCTCCACGGTGAGACGACCAGCATGGGCACGCGCGGCCCGAGCCCGTAGGGGCCGGCGGGGCGCTTGCTGTCACCGGGGTAGAGGTCGAGGGAGACGTCCACGGTGGACCTGCCGCGCGCGTCCGACGCGGGCGGCAGCGGCGGCACCATGTGGTCGAAGAAGCCGTCGTTCTCGTCGTAGGTGATGAACAGGGCCGTCTTCGCCCAGACGGCCGGGTTGGAGGTGAGCGCGTCCAGCACCTGCGCGATGTACCAGGCGCCGTAGTTCGACGGCCAGTTGGAGTGCTCGGAGAACGCCTCGGGGGCGGCGATCCAGGAGACCTGGGGCAGCTTGCCGGCCTGCACGTCGGCGCGCAGCCGGTCGAAGTAGCCGTCGCCGTTCTTGACGTCGGTGCCGGTGCGGGCCTTGTCGTACAGCGGGTCGCCGGGTTCGGCGTTGCGGTAGGAGTTGAAGTAGAGCAGGGAGTTGTCACCGTAGTTGCCGCGGTAGGCGTCCTCGATCCAGCCCCAGTGGCCGGCCGCGTCCAGGCCGTCGCCGACGTCCTGGTAGATCTTCCAGGAGATCCCGGCCCGCTGCAGGCGCTCGGGGTAGGTGGTCCAGCCGTAGCCCAGTTCGTCGTTGCCGAGGACGGGGCCGCCGCCCGTGCCGTCGTTGCCCGTGTGCCCGGTCCACATGTAGTAGCGGTTGGGGTCGGTGGAGCCGATGAACGAGCAGTGGTAGGCGTCGCAGACGGTGAAGGCGTCGGCGAGCGCGTAGTGGAACGGGATGTCCTCGCGGGTGAGGTACGCCATGGTCGTGGTGCCCTTGGCGGGCACCCAGTTGTCGTACTTGCCGCCGCGGTAGGCGTCCTGGCCGTCGGTCCAGCCGTGCGGCAGGCCTTCCAGGAACTGCATGCCGAGGTCGTCGGCGTCCGGGTGGAAGGGCAGCACGTCCTTGCCGCCGTTCGGCTGGTGCCAGACCGGCTTGCCGCTGTCGAGGGTGACCGGGTGCGGGTCGCCGAAGCCGCGGACGCCGCGCAGCTTGCCGAAGTAGTGGTCGAAGGAACGATTCTCCTGCATGAGTACGACGATGTGCTCGACGTCCTCGATCGTCCCCGAGCGGCGGTCGGCCGGGACGGCGGCGGCACGCTCGATGCTGCTGGCGAGCGCGCTGAACGCCGTGGTGGCGCCCGCTATCTGGAGGAATTTGCGCCGGTTGACTTCGGGCATGGGTGGGGGACCTCTCGTCCTGACGTTGTTCGACCCGCCGGATGGGAATGACGGAACGTGCGCGGAAGGAGTGTTCCAAGAGCACCAAACGTCAGGGAAGGGTGCGGTGGCGCGCATGTGAAAGTCGGGGGTACGGCAGGTGCTTTCCGGCCGGGACCCTGCGAGAGGGCAAGCCCGGTCCGACCGTGGCGCCGTCGGCGACCTGAACGCCGGCGGTGCCCGGTCAGACCTCGGGGGCGGGGACCACGCTGAGGTGGCCCGCCGTATGGCGGGCGCGGGAGCGCCTGCGCGGGGCGGACGCCGTGCGGCGCGGTTCGCGCAGCACCAGCGTCAGCCGGGTGTAGCCGAGTTCCTGGAGCGTCTTGGGCGTCTCGCCGACGATACGGCAGTCGGTGGCACCCCAGCGCGGGTCCGGGTGCAGCAGCGGACGGATCGCGCCGTCGTGCTCGAAGGCCGCCTCACCGACCGCGCGGATCCAGTGCGGCAGGCCCTGCCGGTAGGCGGCCTCCATGATCGGGTCCTGGGCGATCTCCCGGCGGATCGACTGGAGTTGGCGGTCCTGGCCGTGCCGCTCCACGGCGGCCGCGAAGTGCGCCAGCATCGGCAGGCACCAGCGCGACTCGTGCTCGCCGAGGACCGTGCCCGCGTCGGGGTGGAACAGGACGAACCTGAGGAAGTTGTCCCACGGCATGGCCGTGGGATGCGGTCCCACACCGCGGAAAAGTGTCTCGAACGCGCTGTTGGCCAGGACGACGTCCCAGCTCTGGTCGACGACGACGGAGGGAAAGGGGACGGCCTGGAGCAGCGTGGCGTAGTCCGCCAAGTACGCCCGGGCCTCCGGACACTCGGGTACGGGCCGCAGCTCGGACCGCTGCCCTCCTGCCTGATACGCCATCGGGAGGTCACCCCTCTTGCCTCTGCGGCCTTCACGCGGCGCCTTGATCCTGGGGCCCCGAGGCGAGGCGTGTCAACTATCGTGGCATTTCATGCCGGTTGACGGCTGAAATTGGCCACAGTTGTGGCGAGACCTGGATGTGAGTTCGAAGCACCGGCTACTCTCCGGGAAGTTCACGGCAACCAGTTGTGAGAAGCCTGTGAGAGACGTGGGAGACCTACCGGTGACGGATGGCTACGAGGTTCCGGGCCCCACGGCGACGGCTGTGCTGCCGGCCGTGGTCGCCCGCGTCACCGCGCTCGCCGACCGGCTCGGCGTGCCGCACTCCGAGGTCTTCGACATCGCCCGGCTGTCCGTCGCCTGCGGTGTCCCCGAGCCGGTGGTCAGGGAGCTGCTGCGCGGCCGGCCCGCCGGCGAACCCGACGTCCAGGCGCGGTTCCTGCAGCGGCTGGACCTGCTGCGGCGCACCCGGCTGAAACCGAACGGCCGCCGGTACACCCAGCAGGAGATAGCCGACGGGGCGGGCATGTCCCGCCAGCAGGCCGGGGCGCTCATCAACGGCGACCGCCGCCCCACCATGGAGCACTGCGACGCCATCCAGCGCTTCTTCCGGGTGCACGCCGGTTTTCTGACGGCCGAGGACCCGGAGGCCCTGGCGGGCGCGCTGCAGCGCACCGAGCAGGAGCTGCTGCAGAAGCTCGCCGACCGGGAGCGGGCGGCCGCCGCGGCGGCCGACGACCCGCTGGAGCGGCTGCTGCAGGACCACGGCGTGCGCGGTATCGCCTGGCGGGCCGCCCAACTGCCCACCGACCAGCATCGCGACAAGGTCGCCGAATGGCTGGACATGCTCCTGGAGAGCGTCAAGCGGCCCGAGTCGTGATCCGGGGGACAACTGTGGGCATCGGTAAGGAAATGCGCCGCCTGTGCGGTGAGCTGGTCTCGGAGCTGACCCTCCTGGCACCCGCCCCGCCCGAGGAGCTGTACCGGGAGCTGTGCGACGCGATGAGCCGGCGCCGCGGCCGCCCCGTGCGGTTCCGTACGGCGGCCTTCCCGGCCGGCACGGCCAGCGGGCTGTGGCTCGACATGGCCGACCAGGACCTGGTGGTCGTCGAGGAGCGCACCGCACCCGACCATCAGCTGGTGATCCTCGGCCACGAACTGTGGCACATGAAGGCCGGTCACTGCGGTCACCACGTCGAGGGCGCCGCGGTGGCCGCCCGGCTGCTCGACGACGAGGCGGACCTGGAGGCCACCGTCCGCAGGGTCGCCGCCCGCAGCCGCTTCGACCTCGCCGATGAGCGGGAGGCGGAGAGCTTCGGGCTGCTGCTGGCCAGCAAGTGCCGCACCTGGCTGGCCGGGTCGGCACTGCGGGGGCCCGTGCAGCGGGACCATCTGGCGGGGCGCATCGAGGCGTCCCTCGGCTACCTGGGGCCGCAAGGCTGACGTCGTGCCTCCCGCGGTGGCCCGGCGGTTTCCTCACTCCCCCTTCACACCAGCGCGGGGTGGCACGCCCCGGCTCGTTGCGCCGGGCCGTCGCCTCCGCTGAGCGGGCGAACCGGGCCGGGGCACGGCCCGATTGTCAGTGGTGGGCGGCAAGCTGGAGTCGTGTCCCGCGCCGTGCGGGACACGACGCGCCGCGCGGCGCGTGACGGGGAGACGCGAGACGGGGAGCCGAACCGATGACCACTGCCGTACTGACCGACCGCGAGCGCACCGCCGTCCAGGCCTATCTGCGTCTGCTGCACACCGTGCGGGCCGCCTTCGACACCGCGCCCGGCCCGCATGAGGTGCCCTGGCCACCGGTCGTGCCGCCCGCCGTGCTCGCCGAGGCGGAGCAGGCACTGGCGGACGCGGGCCTGAGCGGCAACGAGGAGGAGTTCTTCCGGCTGCTGCACAGCTGGTGCCCGGACTCCTGAGATCCGGTACGGCGGGTGACGGCGCCCGGACGCGCGGGCGCCGGCCGGGCCGTACGGCGTCAGGGGTGCGGCACGATCACTGCGGTCGCCGCGATGCCCTGGCCGACCATCCAGCGGCCCTCGAAGTGGCCGACCCGTTGCCCGCCCAGGACCGGGCCGGGGACGAGGAGTTCGGCGCGGAACCGGCCGCTCGTCGCGTCCTCGGTGTCGGCGGTGAGGTCGATGTCGGCCTCGGAGAACTCCAGCCACTGCCCGGTGAGCGGGAACCACGCCTTGTAGACGGACTCCTTCGCGCTGAACAGCAGCCGGTCCCAGTGCGTCCCGGGCCGGCGGGCGCCCAGGTGCCGCAGTCTGGACCGCTCGGCCGGCAGGGCGACGGCCTCCAGGACACCCTCCGGCAGCGGCGCGTGCGGTTCGGCGTCTATGCCGAGGGAGGCCAGGTCGTCCGCCCGCACCAGGGCGGCGGCACAGTAGCCCTGACAGTGCGTCATGCTGCCGACCAGTCCGTCCGGCCAGCCGGGGGCACCGCGCTCGCCGGGCAGGATCGCCTGCGGGGGCACGCCCAGCTTCTCCATGGCGCGCCGGGCGCAGGCGCGCACGGTGGCGAACTCCCGGCGGCGCTTGGGGACGGCCTGCGCCACGAAGGGCTCCTCGGCCGGATGCAGCGGGACGTCCCCGGCCTCGTCGGTGCCGTGCGCCTCGACCGCGACGACCGTGTCGGGCAGCAGTTCCTCGATCACCGGGATCAGACCTCCGTCGGGAGAATGCGGCGCAGCCGGCCCGGCGGTTGCGGGCGCTTGCGCCATTCGCGGGGATAGCCCACCGACACCTCCTCGAAGCGGACGCCCTCGTGCACGGTGGTCCTCGGGATGTGCAGATGGCCGTAGACCATGGTCTCGACGCGGAAGCGGCGGTGCCAGTCGGCGGTCAGCCGGGTGCCGCACCACATGGCGAACTCGGGGTACCACAGCACCTCGGTCGGATGCCGGTCCAGCGGCCAGTGGTTGATCAGGACGGTCGGCAGGTCGTCCGGGAGCGCGGCGAGGCGGCGCTCGGTCTCGGCGACCCGGGCCCGGCACCAGTCCTCACGGGTCGGGTAGGGGTCCGGGTGGAGCAGGTACTCGTCGTTGCAGACGATGCCGGTCTTGTGCGCGTACGCAAGCCCCTCCTCCTTGGTCGCGCAGCCCGCGGGGAGGAAGGAGTAGTCGTAGAGGAGGAACAGCGGGGCGACGGCGACCGGGCCGCCGGGGCCCTCCCAGACCGGGTAGGGGTCCTCGGGGGTGACGACGCCGAGCCGCCGGCACATCTCCACCAGGTGCTCGTACCGTTCGACGCCGCGCAGGGTGACGGGGTCGGAGGGGTGGGTCCACAGTTCGTGGTTGCCGGGGACCCAGAGGACCTTGCGGAACCGTCCGGCGAGGGTCTTCAGCGCCCACTCGATGGCGGAGACGGACTCCGCGACGTCACCGGCGACGATGAGCCAGTCGTCGTCGGTCTGGGGGCGCATCCGCTCGACCAGCGCCCGGTTCTCCTCGTACCCGATGTGCAGGTCGCTGATGGCCAGCAGCTGCCCGGCACCACCGGCCGTCGATGTCACCTGTCGCCCCCTCACGATCACACGAACGGCACCACGAGAACACATGTGCGCCGCCCCGGGCAAGGGTGACCCGCCGTGGTCCCCCACCCGGCGGTGGGACAGGGGGGTCGGCGGGGTCCGGAAGGGGTGGCGGGAGAGGGCGGGGCGGCGGGCGCGGGCGGGTCGCCGGGAGCCGGGGGGTCAGGTGTGCGTGATCGTATGATCCGTAACACGCGCGTTGCACGCGGCGGGTCCGCGAAGCCGTATGATCGCCCCAACACCACCGTCTGAACCCCCTTCACTCAGGGGCGGTTTGGTGTCCCTCCATTCATCCCCCCGGCCGGGTCGGCCTCGCTCCGCCGTGCCCGCGAACCGTGAAAGGCGGCCTGCATGGTCTCTCGCGTACGCGTCTGGCTCAACCGCACGTACGCGGAGAACGTGTTCTTCATGGATCAGCTGCGCCGAAATCCCAGCGACCGGGCCGTCGAGATCCATGCCACCCACGGCGATCCCGACTCGCCCGTGCTGGCCGCCGCCGACACCGCCGAGCTGGAGCCCGAGGGCCTGTCCCCCGCCGCGTACGTGGAGTACGCCCTCGACCAGTGCGCGCGGCGCGGCATCGACGTGTTCGTGCCCCGGCTGCACCAGGCGGCGATCGTGGCGCACCGCGCCGAGTTCGAGGCGGCCGGCACCGCGCTGCTGGCCCCGCCGCCGCAGGCGGTCGCCGTCTTCCAGGACAAGGCGGTCGCCTACGAGGCCGTCCAGGCGATCGGGGTGCCGGTGCCGCCGTGGTGGCGGGTGCGCGACGCCGACGAACTCACCGCCGTGGTTGAGGAGTTGGAGGCGGCCGGGCACAAGGCGTGCTTCAAGCCGGCGTCCGGCGCGGGCGGGGTGGGCTTCCGCGTCGTCACGCGCGCCCCCTTCTCGCTCTTTCACCTCGAGGGGTTCCCGAGCCCCTACGTGCCCCTCGACCTGGTGGTGGAGGCGCTGCGGCAGGCGGAGGAACCGGTCGACTGGCTGGTGATGCCGCGGCTGGAGCAGCCGGAGGTGTCGGTGGACTGCCTCACCGGTCCCGACAACCGGGTCCGGCTGGCCGTGGGCCGCACCAAGGACGGGCGGCGGCGCGGGTTCACCCTGCACGAGCAGTGGCTGGAGCCGGCGCGGCGGATCGCGGAGGGGTTCGGGCTGCACTATCTGTCCAACATCCAGTTCCGGATGTTCGGTGAGCGGCCGGTGCTGATGGACGTCAACGCGCGGCCCGCGGGCGGCCTGCACCAGCTGTCGCTGTGCGGGCTGAACGCGCCGTGGGCCGCGGTGCGGCTGGCGCTCGGGGAGGACCCGGGCGAGCTGGCGCCGCCGTTCCTCGGCCAGGACTACACGGTGGTGGCGGGGCCGCGGCCGCTGCGGCAGGTGTCGGTGCCGCAGCAGCGGGTCGACTCCGTCGGTGTGGCGGCCGAGGTCGTCTCGCTCTAGCCGGGCCGATGCCGTGGCCGGCTACTTCAGGTACGCGAGGCCCGGGTGGACGGCGGTGTAGCCGTCGAGGAGCTTGCGGGCCACGGTCACGGAGTCGACGAGCGGGTGCAGCGCGAACGCCTTCACCGCCGACTCCCGGGATCCGGACGCGGCGGCGGACAGCACCTCGCGCTCCACGGCCTTGACCGCGCAGACCAGGCCGGTGGCGTGGCCGGGCAGCGGGTCGACGGCTACCGGGTGGGCGCCGTTGGCGTCGACCAGGCAGGGCACCTCGATCACCGCGTCGGGGTCGAGGACGGTGAGCGTGCCGCGGTTGCGGACGTTGAGGATCAGGGTGGCGCGCTCGTCGCGGGCGATGGCCCGCATCAGGGCGAGGGCGACCTTCTCGTAGCCGCCGGACAGGTCCTCGGCCTCGCGCTCGCCGGCGCCGGCGGTCTCGCGGTTCTCGGCCATGTAGGTGGCCTCGCGTTCGGCGCGGGTGCGGTCCCAGGCGGCGAGCGCGGAGGTTCCCGGGTCACCCGCCTCGGCGTAGAAACGGGCCTGCTGGTCGCGCAGGAAGGCGCCGCGGGTCTGTTCCGCCTCCCGGTAGGCGCGGACGGTCTCGCGGTTGAAGTAGTAGTAGTGCAGGTATTCGTTGGGGATCGCGCCGAGCGAGCGCAGCCAGTCGGCGCCGAAGAGCCTGCCCTCCTCGAAGGAGCCGAGCAGGGCGGGGTCGGCGAGCAGGCGCGGCAGTTCGTCCCGGCCCGCGACCCGCAGTCCGCGCACCCAGCCGAGGTGGTTGAGGCCGACGTAGTCGATCCACGCCTCGGCGGGGTTCGGGACGCCGAGGACACGGGCGATACGGCGGCCGAGGCCGACCGGCGAGTCGCAGATGCCGATGACGCGGTCGCCGAGGTGGCGGGACATCGCCTCGGTGACCAGGCCGGCCGGGTTGGTGAAGTTGATGACCCAGGCGTCGGGGGCGAGGCGGGCGACCCGGGAGGCGATGTCCACGGCGACGGGGACGGTCCGCAGCCCGTAGGCGATGCCGCCCGCGCCGACCGTCTCCTGGCCGAGCACCCCCTCGGCCAGCGCGACCCGCTCGTCGTCCGCGCGTCCCTCCAGGCCACCGACGCGGATGGCGGCGAAGACGAAGTCGGCGCCGCGCAGGGCCTCGTCGAGGTCGGTGGTGGCGACGACCTCGGGGGCGTCGGGGACGTCGGCGGCCTGTTCCTCCAGTACACGGGAGACCGCATACAGTCGACCGGCGTCGGGATCGTGTAGCACGACACGCGTCACCCGGCACGCCCCACGGTCCCTAAGCAGCGCCCCGTACACCAGCGGCACCCGGAATCCGCCGCCGCCCAGAATCGTCAGCTTCACGCCGCTCCCGTCCTCCTGCACCACGTCCGTCGCGAGCACCAGCCCGGCACGGTGTGCACAGTACCGCCACGCCCGCGTTCGCCCGCGACGGTGACCCGTAGGCCGTCACGTGGTTCGATGCGAACGCCATCTCCCACGCCCGGACAGGAGTCTGATGAGACGTCATCTGCTCACCATCGCCGCCGCCATGACCGGCGCCCTCACCCTCGCCGCCGGCACCGCCCTGGCCGCGGGCGCGCCACGCTGGACGGAGACCGGGACGGCGTACACCGACACCCTCGGCGGCGGGCAGGGCCTCGCCAGCCACGCGGACGGCTCGCTGCTGTACCGGGGGCTCGCCGACATCCCGCTCGGTCTGCGCCTGAAGGGCTGGAACCACGTCGGCGACCCGGACATCGCGCGCGGCCACGTCTTCGACGCCTACCAGGCCGCGGACACCGCCACGTCGAAGATGTTCGCGGTGACCACGCCGGCCGGGATGCGCTACGAGTACGTCCATCCCTTGAGCCAGGGCGAGAAGGTGAACAACTCCTTCGCCGCCGTCTCCCCCGACGCCCGGTGGCTCGTGGCCGGCGAGTGGGGCGAGCAGCACCGGCTCCAGGTCTTCCCGGCCCCGCTGCTGAACCCGAGCACCCCCGCCACGGGCGGCACGCTCGCGGAGGCCGGGCAGATCACCCTGGACCGGCCGGTGCGCGACATCCAGGGCTGCGACTTCGTGACCGACACCCGCCTGGTGTGCGCCTCCAACGACGCCACCGGCACGCACTTCCCGGAACAGCGGCCGCTGCTCCAGGTCGATCTGCCGCACGCGCTGGACGGCGGGCCCGTCACGGGCACGGTGACCGGCCTGTTCGCGCTGCCGCAGCGCAGCACGTGCACCAGCGGCACCTACGAGACGGAGGGCGTCGACTACGACCCGGCCGGCGGCACCCTCCGCGCCCAGGTGATCCAGCCCGGGGTGTGCGCGGTGGCGACCGCCGTGTACGCGTACCGGGAGACCACCGGCTGATCGCCGGGGCGTACCGTGGGCCGCGTGACCACCGAAGAGTCGCTGCGGCCCCAGTCCCTGATGCTCACCTTCCTGGGTGACCAGGTGCTCGGGCGGGACGTCTGTGTGTACTCGGGCAGCGTCGTCGACGTGTTCGCCCGCGCCGGGGTCGGCGAACAGGCGACCCGCTCGACGCTGACGCGGATGGTGAGCCGCGGTCTGCTGCGCCGCCAGCGTGAGGGCCGCCGTATGTACTTCGGGCTGACCGAGCGTTCGGCGGCCGTGCTGCGCGACGGCGAGCGGCTGATCTGGCAGACCGGCGCGGTCAACCGGCAGTGGGACGGCACCTGGACGCTGCTCGGTTTCTCGCTGCCGGAGTCCTGGCAGCGGCAGCGCCACGACCTGCGCTCGAAGCTCACCTGGAACGGTTTCGGACCGCTGTTCGGCGGGCTGTGGATCGCTCCCGGTGAGGTGGACGTGTCCGAACTGGTGGCCGAGCTGGGGCTCGCCGCGCACGTCAAGGTGTTCCGCGCGCACGCCGACGCCGGGACGGACATCGGCGCGATGATCGAGGAGACCTGGGAGTTGTCCGAACTCGCCGCTCGCTACACGGCGTTCGTCCGGCGCTGGCAGCCGTGGGAGACCCGGCTGCCGGACGCCGACGACGCGCTCGCGCTGCGGCTGCTGCTGCAGACGGAGTGGCTGCGGATCATCCGCCGGGATCCTCGGCCGCCGGTGGCGCACCTGCCGCCGGACTGGCCGGCCGAGCAGGCCGAGAAGACGTTCCGGACGGTGTACGACCGGCTCGCCCCGCTCGCGGACGCGGCGGCGGAACGTCTCCTCGACGTGGTGCCCGTGCGGGAGGAGCGGGCGGAGCGGGAGGGTCAGGCGTAGAACCGGGACAGGCTGCGCAGCACCGCCGCCGGCTTGGTCCCGCCGTCGATCTCGATGGTGCCGTCGACGGCGATCTGCACTCCGCCGGGCACGTCCGCGACCTCCGCCAGCCGTCCGGCGAGCCGGATGCGCGCGCCGGCCTTCACGGGTGCGGGGAAACGCACCTTGTCCAGGCCGTAGTTGACCTTCGTCGTCACGCCCCGGACGTCCAGCAGCCCGGTGAACAGGGGGATGAAGAGGGACAGGGTGAGGTAGCCGTGCGCGATGGGGGCGCCGAAGGGGCCGGCGGCGGCCCTCTCGGGGTCCACGTGGATCCACTGGTGGTCGCCGGTGGCGTCGGCGAACGTGTTGATGCGTTCCTGCGTGACCTCGGTCCACTCGCTCACGCCGAGATCGCTTCCGGCGAGCTTGCGCAGTTCGTCGAGGCCGTTGACGGTGATGCTCATGTGGCTGTCCCTGGGTCAGGAGGAGAGAGGCTGAGAGGGCGCGCCGTAGTGCTCGCGCACGCGGGATTTGAGGAGCTTCCCGGAGGCGTTGCGCGGGAGGGTGTCCGCGACGACGACCGACTTCGGGATCTTGTACTTGGCGAGGCGCCCGGCCAGGGAGGCCACCACCTCGCCCGGGTCGAGGGCGACGCCCTCGCGCGGGACGACGACCGCGCGCGGCACCTCTCCCCAGGTGGCGTCGGGCACGCCGATGACCGCGCACTCGGCGATGTCCGGGTGGCCGAGGAGCAGGTCCTCGATCTCGGCCGGGTAGACGTTCTCCCCGCCCGAGATGATCATGTCTTTGATGCGGTCGACGATGTACACGTAGCCGTCGTCGTCGACCCGGGCCGCGTCCCCGCTGCGGAACCAGCCGTCCGCGAAGGCGGCGGCGGTCTCGTCGGGCAGCCCCCAGTAGCCGGGCATGACGTGCGGCCCGCGCACCAGGACCTCGCCCGTCTCGCCGGGGGCGGCCGGGGTGAGGTCGGGCCGTACCACCCGGACGTCGCTGAAGAAGTGCGGCACGCCCGCCGAGCCCGCCTTGCCGACCGCGTGCTCGCCGTCCAGGAACAGGGTGCCGGGGGCGGCCTCGGTCATGCCGTAGCCCTGGAGGAAGGTCAGGCCGCGCCGCTGGTAGGCGGCGATGAGCGAGGTGGGCACGGGTGCGCCTCCGCACATCAGGATCCGCAGGGACGACAGGTCGGCGTCGTGCCAGCGCGGGTGCCGGGCCATCTGGTCGAACATGGTCGGCACCCCGAACATGAAGGTGATCCGGTGCCGTTCGACCAGGTCGAAGGTGCCGCCGGGGTCGAAGGACTCGGCGAGCACGCAGGTGCCGCCCTTCAGCAGCACCGGCAGGGTGAGCATGTTCAGTCCGGCCGTGTGGAACAACGGGGCGGAGACGAGGGCGCGTTCGTCGGTGGTCAGGTCGGTGTCGACGAGGACGTTGACCGCGTTCCAGGTGAGGTTGCCGTGGGTGAGCATGGCGCCCTTGGGGCGGCCCGTCGTGCCCGAGGTGTACATGATGACGCAGAGGTCGTCGCCGGTGACCGGCTCGTCGATGGGCTCGTCCGGCGCGGCGGCGAGCACCTGCTCGTAGGCGGCGCCGACTTCGATATGTGTGCGGACGCCCGCGCCGCCGGGCAGCGCGGCGACGAGTCCGGCGTGGCCCGGCCCGTGCACCAGGGCCTTCGCGCCGGAGTCGGCGAGCTGGTAGGCGATCTCCGGTCGGGCCAGGCGGGTGTTGAGCGGGACGAAGACCGCGCCGAGCGTGCCCGCCGCGAACAGCGTCTCCAGGTAGGAGGGATGGTTGGGGCCGAGGTAGGCGACCCGGTCGCCGCGTCGGACGCCCCGGGCGCGCAGGGCGTGGGCCAGGCGCGTGGTGCGTGTATGCAATGTGCGGTAGTCGGTCGACGTCCCACCGTGGACCAGGGCCGTACGGTGTGGAGTCTTCCGGGCCCGGCGCGCGGGCCACGATCCCACTCCCTCGTTGCGCATCGTCACACCCCTTACGGCTTGGTCAGCCCGAGCAGCCGGGCCGCGTTCTCCTTGAGGATCTTCGGCCTGACCTCGTCCTTGATCGGCAGCTCGGCGAAGTCGGCGAGCCAGCGGTCCGGGGTCAGGACGGGGAAGTCGGAGCCGAACAGGACCTTGTCCTTCAGCAGCGAGCCGGCGTACCGCACCAGCTGCGGCGGGAAGTACTTCGGCGACCAGCCGGACAGGTCGATGTGCACGCCCGGCTTGTGCGTGGCGACGGCCAGCGCCTCGTCCTGCCAGGGGAAGGACGGATGCGCCAGGATGATCTTCAGGTGCGGGAAGTCGGCGGCGACGTCGTCGACGTGGAGCGGGTTGGAGTACTTCAGCCGGATGCCCCCGCCGCCCGGCACGCCGGCGCCGATGCCGGTCTGGCCGGTGTGGAACAGCGCGATCGTCCCGGTCTCCTCGATCACCTCGTACAGGTCGTACGCCACGGCGCGGTCGTCGGGGTAGAACCCCTGGATGCTCGGGTGGAACTTGAACCCCTTCACCCCGTACTCCTCCACCAGCCGGCGGGCCTGCCGCACGCCCGCCTTGCCCCGGAAGGGGTCGACGGAGGCGAAGGGGATGAGGACGTCCGGGTGGGCGGCGGCGGCCTCGGCGACCTCTTCGTTGGGGACGGGGGCCGTGCCGGTCGCGGACTCGGCGTCCACCGTGAAGATCACGGCGGCCATGTTCCGCTCGCGGTAGTAGGCGGCCGTCTCCTCCAGCGTGGGCCTCCGGTCGCCCTTGGTCTTGAAGTAGGCGGCGGAGGCGGCGTGCAGGGTGTCGTCCAGGGAGGAGTGGCCCCGGGAGGACACCTCCGCGTGGGTGTGGACGTCGATCGCGGTCAGCTTCTCGATGTCCATCAGGCCTCCGGGAGCTGCGGTGCCGGGATGCCCACCGTCTGGAGTTCCGCGCCGACGGAGGCCGCGAAGACGTCGGCCAGACTCTCGGGGGTCCAGCCGCCGTCGGCGTACGCCGTCCTGATCTCCTGCGGATGCGACCAGAGCGCCACCTTGTCACCGCCGATGCCGATGCACTGGCCGGTGATGCCGCGCGCCCGCTCGGAGGCGAGGAAGGGGACCAGGGCCGCGCAGTCCTCGGGGGTGCCGAAGCCCTCGCCCTTGCGCAGGACGTCCGGCAGCGGCTCGCCGTCGCGCAGCGCCTCCACGTACGGGGCGAAGGCGGGGACGGTCTCCGTCATCGCGGTCGCGGCGACCGGCACGATCGCGTTGACGGTGATGCCCGCCCGGCCCAGCTCCAGGGACCAGGTGCGGGCCATGGCGGCGATGCCGGCCTTCGCGGCGGCGTAGTTGGTCTGGCCGAAGTTGCCGCGCTGCCCGGCCGGGGAGCCGACCAGCACCAGGGTGCCGCCCTCGCCCTGCTCCCGCATCCGTACGGCTGCGGCGCGGGCGCAGGTGAAGGTGCCCCTGAGATGGGTGGTGATCACCGCGTCGAAGTCGTCGTCGGTCATCTTCCACAGCACCCGGTCGCGCAGGATGCCGGCGTTGGTGACCAGGACGTCGAGCCGGCCGAACTCCTCGACCGCGCGGCCCACCAGCCGGTCGGCGGCCTCACCGGTCCCCACCGGGACCACCTCGGCGACGGCGGTCCCGCCGGCCTCGTTGACGGACTTGGCGGCCTGCTCGGCCACGGCCTCGTCGATGTCGTTCACCACCACCCGGGCCCCGTGGGCCGCGAGGGCGTGGGCGTAGGCGAGGCCGAGGCCCCGTCCGCTGCCGGTGACGACGGCGACCTTGCCGGTCAGATCGATGCTGGGCACGGAGAAGTCCCTTCACGCGAAAGGGCGCCGGTGCGGCGCCGGGGCGAGCGAGATCGAAGCTAAGAGCAATAATTGTTGTCGTCAATAGTTGTTGCGGCCGACGGCATGGACCAGACTGGGACCGACCACGGAAAACCGCCCCGCTCCGGGGCCGCCACCAGGGAGTCCGCCATCAGCCGCCAGCAGCACACCGCGAACGCCGACACACCCATCGACGAGCAGGAACCGTGGATGCGCGCCCTGCACGCGGACACCGGCTATCTCCTGTACCGACTGGGCCTGCGCTCCGGGCAGTTGTTCAACGCCTTCCTCCAGGAGTCGGGCCTGCGCCTGCGGCACTACGCGGTCCTGCGCTTCCTCGCCGGCACCGAGGGCGCCCTCCAGCGCGAGCTGAGCGAACGGCTCGGGTACGACCCGAGCGCGATCGTCAGCCTGGTGGACGACCTCGAGAAGCAGGGCTTCGCCGAGCGGCGACCCGCTCCCGAGGACCGGCGCAGCCGGATCGTCGTGCTCACCGAGGCCGGGCGGGCGTTCCTGCGGGACACCGACGAGGCGAGCCTGCGCGTCACCAACGACCTGGTGAGGCCGCTGGACCCGGCCGAGCGGGAGACCCTGCACGCACTGCTGCTGCGAATCGCCGGGACAGGGTTCGGGAGTTGACGCCCGGCAGTCGATGTTGTGCAGATGATTGACGGCCGTACGGGATATGCATAACTTCACCGGCGTTCGAGGCACCGGCCCGGCCCCCAGGGAGCCCATCGTGCAGCCATCCCGTACGCCCACCCGCCAACCGTCCCCGGAAACCCGGCAGTTGCGCCGCGTCGCACTGTCCGGACTGCTCGGCACGGCCGTGGAGTTCTACGACTTCCTCGTCTACGGCACCGTCGCCGCACTCGTCTTCGGCGAGCTGTTCTTCCCCGAGGCCGACCCGGCGGTCGGCACCGTCGCCGCCTTCGGCACCTTCGCCGCCGGATACGTGGCCCGGCCGCTGGGCGGCATCCTCTTCGGCCACTTCGGCGACCGGGTCGGCCGCAAGTCGATGCTGCTGCTGACCATGGTCCTGATGGGCTGCGGCAGTTTCCTCATCGGCCTGCTGCCGACGTACGACGCGATCGGCGTGTGGGCGCCCGTCCTGCTGGTCGCCCTGCGGGTCGTGCAGGGCGTCGCGATCGGCGGCGAGTGGGGCGGCGCCACCCTGATGGTCGTGGAGCACGCCGAGCGCACCCAGGGCTCCCGGCGCGGCCTGTGGTCGGGCTTCACCCAGCTCGGCGCCCCGCTCGGTTCGATGCTGTCGGCGGGCGTGGTCACGCTGGTGTCCGCGCTGCCGGACGACCAGTTCCGCTCCTGGGGCTGGCGGGTGCCGTTCCTGCTGAGCGTGGTCCTGCTGGCCGTCGGGCTGTTCGTGCGGCTCAAGGTCGCCGAGAGCCCGCTCTTCGCCGAGACGCGGCACGAACCGCAGGCGCGGCCGCCGGTGGTGGAGGTGCTGCGCCGGCCGAAGCCGGTGCTGCTGGCGGCGGGCGTCGGCATCGGCGCGTTCACGGCGCAGTCACTGCTGACCGGATTCATGATTTCGTATGCGGTCGACCACGGTGGATACAGTCGACCGCAGGTGCTGACCGCGGTGACCGCCGCCTCCTGCGTGGCGCTGCTGGTGCTGCCCGCCGCCTCCGCGCTGTCCGACCGTGTCGGCCGCCGCCCGGTCGTGCTGGCCGGGGCGATCACCTCGGCGGCGCTCGCCTTCCCGGTGCTCGCGCTGGTCGACTCGGGCTCCCCCGGCCTGCTGGTCCTCGCCCTGGTCCTCGGGCACGGCCTGGCCCAGTCGACGATGTACGGGCCGCTCGGGGCGCTGTTCACCGAGATGTTCGGCACCCGTGTCCGCTACACCGGCGCCTCCCTGGGCTACCAGGCCGCGACCCTGGCCGGCGCCGGGTTCTCCCCGCTGATCGCGAGCGGTCTGCTCGCCTCCTCCGGCGGCGCAGGCACCCCGGTCGCCCTGCTGCTGTGCGCGGGCGCGACGATCACCGCGCTCACCGTGTGGCGGCTGCGGGAGACCCGCGCCGACGCCCTGGAATCCCCCGCCTCCCGCACCACCACCCTGGAAGGAACCCCGCGTTGAGGATCCGACCCGCCCTGACGGCCCTGGCGCTGCTGACCGTCGCCGCCGTCCCCGCCCGGGCCGCCACGGACGGCGCCCCCCGCCTCCAGGACACCAGCCTGGAGGGCCGTCTCCCCTCAGGCGCCGCCTACCTGATGGACGTACCCGCCGCCTGGAACGGCACCGTCCTCCTCTACAGCCACGGCTACCGCCCGGCCGGGTCGCCCAACCCCGCGCAGAACGCGCCCGGTCCGCAGACCCGTGCCGCGCTCCTCGCCGACGGCTACGCCCTGATCGGCTCGTCGTACGCGACCACGGGCTGGGCCGTCACGGACGCCGTGCCCGACCAGCTCGCCACGCTGGACCTGTTCACGGAGCGGTTCGGCACGGCCCGGCGGACACTCGCCTGGGGCACCTCCTACGGCGGGCTGGTCACCACCACGCTCGCCGAACGGCACGCGGACCGCTTCGACGGCACCCTGTCGATGTGCGGTCTGGTGCAGGGCGGGATCGCCAACTGGAACAGCACCCTGGACCCGGTGTTCGCCCTCAAGACGCTGCTCGCCCCCGACTCGGACATCCCGCTCACCGGCTTCGCCGGCCAGGAAGCCGCCCAGCGGGCCGCGAGCGCGCTCACCGCGAAGGTCGACGCCGCACAGCAGACGCCCGCGGGGCGTGCGCGGATCGCGCTGGCCGCCGCCCTGCACGGCATTCCCGGCCACAACGATCCCGCTCAGCCCGAGCCGGGACCCACCGACTGGCGGGCCCGGCAGGCCAACCAGTACCAGGCGCTCTCGGGCCTGCTGCGGATGCCCGCCTTCGGCTGGCGGCAGGAGGCCGAGTCCCGCGCCGGCGGCAACCCCTCCTGGAACACCGGCGTCGACTACACCGCCACGCTGAGGCGTTCACCCCTCTTCAAGGAGGTGACGGAGCTGTACAAGGAGGCGGGTGTCCCGCTGCGCGCCGACCTCGCGGCGCTGAACCGCGCGCCCCGCGTCGCGGCCGACCCGTCGGCCGTACGGTGGATGCGCGGCACCAGCGTCCTCACCGGCCGCCTGCGCGACCCGCAACTGAACATCCACACCACGGGTGACGCGCTGATCCCCGTGCACTCCGAGAGCGCCCACCGCCGCGCCGCCACCGCCGCCGGATCCGGCGGCCTGCTCGCCCAGGCCTACGTCGACGGTCCCGGCCACTGCACCTTCACCACCGGAGAGACACTGGCCGCCCTGCACACCCTGGAGCACCGCCTGGCCACGGGCCGCTGGACCGCCGATCCCGCCACCCTCAACTCCCGGGCGAGCGCAGCCGACCCGTCGACCGCGCCCCGCTACACGAGCCACCGGCCGACGCCGTACCCGCGTCCGTACGACCTTGCTCATCCGGGTGACGTGAGGCGCTGACGCACATGTCCCGTTCAGGGGAGGTCACTCAGGAGGCCAGCGGGGAGGTCACCGGGGAGGCCGCTTCCGCCTTCAGTGGGTGAACGTCCCTGCGGCGGAAGGACTTTCCCGGTCTCACCTCTTGACGTGTGAGGGCACGGCGAGCACATTGGGCGCACCTTGAGAGCGCTCTCAAAGCGCCGCGAGCGCTCCCGCGGGCTCCCGTGACCCCACTCCCGTACCGAGAGGCACCCCCACATGAGCGCACCCCCCGGCACACCTTCCAGACGGCGCCCGCTGCGGCGGGCACTGGCCGCCGCCGTCGGCGCCCTGACCCTGGCGGCGGCCGCGGCGACGGTCACCGCGCCGTCCGCCACCGCCGCCGCGCCACCGCCCCCGTCCGGCTGGACACAGGTCTTCGTCGACGACTTCAACGGCGCGGCGGGCAGCGGCGTCAACACCGCCGACTGGCGGTACGCGACCGGCACCGGCTACCCGGGCGGCCCCGCCAACTGGGGCACCGGCGAGATCGAGACCATGACGTCCAGCCCCGACAACGTCTCCCTGGACGGCAGCGGCAACCTCCGTATCACCCCGCGCCGGGACGCCGCCGGGCGGTGGACGTCCGGCCGGATCGAGACCAACCGCACCGACTTCCAGCCCCCGGCGAACGGCAAGCTGCGCGTCGAGGCGCGCATCCAGGTGCCCAACGTCACCGGGGCCGCCGCCAAGGGCTACTGGCCCGCGTTCTGGATGCTCGGCGCGCCCTACCGGGGCAACTACTGGAACTGGCCCGCCGTCGGCGAGCTGGACATCATGGAGAACACCCAGGGCCTGAACACCGTGTGGGCCACCATGCACTGCGGCACCTCTCCGGGCGGCCCCTGCAACGAGACCAGCGGCATCGGCGGCTCCACCGCCTGCCCCGGCACCAGCTGCCAGGCCGGATTCCACACCTACCGCATGGAGTGGGACCGTTCGACGAGCGTGGAGGAGATCCGCTTCTACGTCGACGGGAACAACTACCACACGGTGCGCGAGAACCAGGTGGACGCGACGACCTGGTCCAACGCCACCGACCACGGCTTCTTCGTCATCCTCAACGTGGCGATGGGTGGCGGGTTCCCCGACGCCTTCGGCGGCGGCCCGGACGCCGGCACGGTCCCCGGCCACTCCATGCTCGTCGACTACGTCCAAGTGCTGTCGGCCGGTGGGAGCGGTACCACTCCCCCGCCGACGGGGAACCGGGACGCGTACAGCGCCATCCAGGCCGAGTCGTTCGACGGCCAGTCCGGCGTGTTCAGCGAGCCCACGTCCGACACCGGCGGCGGGCAGAACATCGGCGCCGTCGCCAACGGCGACTGGACGCTCTACAAGGGCGTGAACTTCGGGTCCACGGCGGCCACCCAGTTCCGCGCCCGCGTCGCGAGCGGGGCCGCCTCCGGGGTGAGCGGGCTGGTCGAGGTCCGGCTGGACAGCCGCGGCAACGCGCCGATCGGCAGCTTCGCGGTCGGCAACACGGGCGGCTGGCAGTCCTGGCGTACGGTCCCGGCGAACATCTCCTCGGTGACCGGCACGCACGACGTGTATCTGACGTTCACCAGCGGGCAGCCGGCGGACTTCGTGAACGTGAACTGGTTCGAGTTCGGCCACTGACCGACCCCGACGTGAAGGGGCTCCACGCCCGCGTGGAGCCCCTTCGCGTTATCGCAGCTCCGCGCGGAACGCCGCCGGTGTCATGTCCGTGTGCTGGTGGAAGAACTTGGAGAAGTTCGCCGCGTCGGGGAAGCCGACCGCGACGCCCACCCGTCCGATCGGCAGATCCGTGTGGGCCAGCAGGCGCTTCGCCTCCAGCACCACCCGTTTGTCGATGAACGCCTTGGGTGTCTCGCCGGTCGCGGCGCGGACCGTGCGGACGAGGGTGCGGCGGGAGTAGCCGAGGGCGTCGGCGTAGGCGCTGACGCTGTGGTTGGTGGCGAAGCCCCCCTCGACGGCGTCGCGGAACAGGGTGAAGGTGGTGTCGCCCGGGTGCCGTCCGGCCTCCGCGGAGCTGGCGGCGAGATGCGCGAGGCGCAGCAGGAACGCGGTCAGGGAGTGGCGCAGGACCGCGGTGTGCAGGCTGAGCGGGAGGGTCGCGGTGTCCTCGTACTCGCGGCGCAGCTGGGCGAGGGCGGCCTCCAGGGCGGTGAGCCGGGCCGGGTCGGGGTGGAGCAGCGGCGGCAGGTCGTAGCGGTACAGGCCGGTGGCCTCGACGGTGGTGCGCGGCAGGAAGCCGGGTTGCATGGTGAGGACGGTTCCGCGGTACTCGCTCGTGGTCGTGAAGCGGTGTACCTGTCCCGGGCGGATCCAGAGCACGTCGCCGGCCGTCGCCTCGTACTCGGTGAAGTCGACCATGTGGCGGACGGGGCCGGCGGCGAAGACCATCACGACGTGGAAGTCGATGCGGTGGACGCGGCCGAGCGGCGCGTCGGAGTGCCAGGTGCGGTCGGCGCCCATGGGGCCGACCTGCATGCCGACGCCGCTGATGCTGCGTTCGGCGGGGAAGGCGAAGGTTCTGATGCCGCCGTTGTCGCCCTCTGGGCCGGTTCTGTCCGCCATGTCTTCGTTACGCCGCCTCGGTCGTGCTCGGGGTGTCCCACTTTCACCACAGGCTGACACACCCCGACCTTCACGCGTAAAAGTCAGACTTTTAAAGTCGAACGCGTCTGACCAGCCAAGACATGTCTTTCAGTGACTTTTTGAAGGGGACTGCCATCAGATGAGCACGCAGACCACCGACGACTTCGTGTGGACCGAGCTCGACCGGCGTGCCGTCGACACCGCCCGCCTCCTGGCGGCCGATGCCGTACAGCGGGTCGGCAACGGGCACCCGGGCACGGCGATGAGCCTGGCCCCCGCCGCGTACACGATCTTTCAGAAGGTGATGCGGCACGACCCCGCGGACCCCGAGTGGACGGGCCGCGACCGCTTCGTCCTGTCCCCCGGACACACCTCGCTGACGCTCTACACCCAGCTGTACCTCGCCGGGTACGAGCTGAGCCTGGACGACCTCAAGGCGTTCCGCACCCAGGGCTCGAAGACGCCCGGCCACCCCGAGTACGGGCACACCGCCGGTGTGGAGACGACGACCGGACCGCTCGGGCAGGGCGTGGCGAACGCCGTGGGCATGGCGATGGCGGCGCGCTACGAGCGCGGCCTGTTCGACCCGGACGCCCCGGCCGGCCAGTCGCCGTTCGACCACACCATCTGGGCGATCGTCTCCGACGGCGACCTCCAGGAGGGCGTGTCCGCCGAGGCGTCCTCGCTCGCCGGCCACCAGAAGCTGGGCAACCTGGTCTTCCTCTACGACGACAACCACATCTCCATCGAGGGCGACACCGCGACCGCCTTCTCCGAGGACGTGCTGAAGCGGTACGAGGCCTACGGCTGGCACACCCAGCGGATCGAGCCCGCCGGGAACGGCGACGTCGACGTGGCCGCCCTGTACGCGGCGCTGAAGGCGGCGCGGGCCGAGACCGAGCGGCCGTCGATCATCGCGATGCGCACGATCATCGCCTGGCCCGCGCCGAACGCGCAGAACACCGAGGCCTCGCACGGGTCCGCGCTCGGCGAGGAGGAGATCGCCGCCACCAAGCGGATCCTCGGCTTCGACCCGGAGCGCGCCTTCGAGGTCGCCGACGAGGTCCTGGCGCACACCCGCCGGGCCCTCGACCGGGGCGCCGAGGCGCACGCCGCCTGGGACAAGCGGATCACCGCCTGGCGTACCGCCCACGCCGAGCGTGCCGCCGAGTTCGACCGGATCAGCAAGGGCGAGCTGCCGGCCGGCTGGGAGGAGAAGCTGCCGGTCTTCGAGCCGGGCAAGGCGGTCGCCACCCGTGCCGCGTCCGGCAAGGTGCTCCAGTCGCTCGGTGAGGTCGTCCCGGAGCTGTGGGGCGGTTCGGCCGACCTGGCCGGCTCGAACAACACGACGATCGACAAGTCCAGCTCGTTCCTGCCGGAGGGCAACCCGCTGCCGGAGGCCGACCCGTACGGCCGCACCGTCCACTTCGGTATCCGCGAGTTCTCGATGGCCGCGGAGATGAACGGCATCGCGCTGCACGGCAACACCCGTGTCTACGGCGGCACCTTCCTGGTGTTCTCCGACTACATGCGCAACGCGGTGCGGATGTCCGCGCTGATGCAGCTGCCGGTGACGTACGTGTGGACGCACGACTCCATCGGCCTCGGCGAGGACGGCCCGACCCACCAGCCGGTCGAGCACCTGGCTTCGCTGCGCGCCATCCCGGGCCTGAACATCGTGCGCCCCGCCGACGCCAACGAGACCGCGATCGCCTGGCGGGAGATCCTGCGCCGGCACGCCACCCGGCCCGCCCCGCACGGCCTCGCCCTCACCCGTCAGGGCGTACCGACGTACGAGCCGAACGAGGACGCGGCCAAGGGCGGCTACGTGCTGCGAGAGGCGTCGACCGGGACCCCGGACGTCGTGCTCGTCGCCACCGGCTCCGAGGTGCAGCTCGCCGTCGCCGCCGCCGAGTTGCTGGAGGCGGAGGGCGTCGGGGCGCGCGTGGTGTCCATGCCGTCCGTGGAGTGGTTCGAGGAGCAGCCGCGCGCCTACCGCGAGCAGGTGCTTCCGCCGTCCGTGAAGGCGCGTGTCGCTGTCGAGGCCGGGGTGGGGCTGACGTGGTACCGGTTCGTAGGTGACGCAGGACGCATCGTCTCCCTCGAACACTTCGGCGCCTCCGCCGACGCCAGGACCCTCTTCGCCGAGTACGGCTTCACCCCCGAGAACGTCGTCCGCGCCGCCCGGGAATCCCTGGCCGCCGCGCGCGGTTGATCCGACCGCCAGAAAGAAGATGATCAGAATGACCGAAGCGACCGCGAGCGCGGGAGCACTCAAGCGCCTGTCCGACGAGGGCGTGTCGATCTGGCTGGACGACCTGTCCCGCGGTCGGATCACCTCCGGCAATCTCGCCGAACTCGTCGAGACCAGCCACGTGGTGGGGGTCACCACCAACCCGTCCATCTTCCAGGCCGCCATCGGCTCGGGCGCGGGCTACGAAGAGCAGCTGGCCGACCTCGCCGTGCGCGGAGTCACGGTCGACGAGGCCGTCCGGATGATGACGACCGCCGACGTGCGGGCCGCCGCCGATATTCTGCATCCTGTATACAGCGCTTCCGGCGGCCGGGACGGCCGGGTCTCCATCGAGGTCGACCCGCGCCTCGCCCACCACACCGCGGCCACCATCGCCGAGGCGAAGCAGCTCGCCTGGCTGGTCGACCGCCCGAACGTCATGATCAAGATCCCGGCGACCAAGGCGGGCCTGCCCGCCATCACCGAGGTCATCGCCCAGGGCATCAGCGTCAACGTCACACTGATCTTCTCCCTGGAGCGGTACCGGCAGGTCATGGACGCCTACCTCGCCGGCCTGGAGCGGGCCCAGGCCGCGGGCCTGGACCTGAGCACCATCCACTCGGTGGCCTCGTTCTTCGTCTCCCGTGTCGACAGCGAGATCGACAAGCGGCTGACCGTCGTCGGCACCGACGACGCCCTCGCCCTCAGGGGCCGGGCCGCGCTCGCCAACGCCCGGCTCGCCTACGCGGCGTACGAGGAGGTGTTCGGCGGCGACCGCTGGCTGGCCCTGTCCGGCGCCAAGGCCAACAAGCAGCGCCCGCTGTGGGCGTCGACCGGCGTGAAGGACCCGGCGTACAAGGACACCCTGTACGTCGACGACCTGGTCGCCCCCGGCACGGTCAACACCATGCCCGAGGCCACCCTGAACGCCGTCCGCGACCACGGCCAGATCACCGGCGACACCGTCACCGGCGGCTACGCCCAGGCCCGCGCCGACCTCGCGGCCGTGGAGCGGCTCGGCATCTCCTACGACGAGATCGTCCAGCAGCTGGAGGACGAGGGCGTCGCCAAGTTCGAGGTGGCGTGGCAGGACCTGCTGGACGCGGTGACGAAGTCCCTGCGGAGCAAGGGAGTTGAGGCGTAAAAATGAGCGAGACACCGCTCCAGGAGCTGACCGCGCCCGCGGCCGGCTGGGCCAACCCGCTGCGCGATGTGCGCGACCGCCGGCTGCCGCGGATCGCGGGCCCGTCCGGGCTCGTCATCTTCGGTGTCACCGGCGACCTGTCCCGCAAGAAGCTGATGCCGGCCGTCTACGACCTGGCCAACCGCGGCCTGCTGCCGCCGGGCTTCTCCCTCGTCGGGTTCGCCCGCCGGGACTGGGAGGACCAGGACTTCGCGCAGGTCGTGCACGACGCGGTCAAGGAGCACGCCCGCACCCCCTTCCGTGAGGAGGTCTGGCAGCAGCTCGCCGAGGGCATGCGGTTCATCCCCGGCGACTTCGACGACGACAACGCGTTCGAGCAGCTGCGCGCGGCGGTTGCGGAGCTGGACTCCTCGCGCGGCACCAGCGGCAACTACGCCTTCTACCTCTCGGTACCGCCGAAGTTCTTCCCGAAGGTCGTCCAGCAGCTGAAGAAGCACGGCCTCGCGGACGCCCCGGAGGGCTCCTGGCGGCGCGCCGTCATCGAGAAGCCGTTCGGCCACGACCTGGGCAGCGCACGGGAGCTGAACGCGATCGTGCACGACGTGTTCGAGCCGGACCAGGTGTTCCGCATCGACCACTACCTGGGCAAGGAGACGGTCCAGAACATCCTGGCCCTGCGCTTCGCCAACCAGATGTTCGAGCCGATCTGGAACCGGTCCTTCGTGGACCATGTGCAGATCACGATGGCCGAGGACATCGGCATCGGCGGCCGGGCCGGCTACTACGACGGCATCGGCTCAGCGCGGGACGTCATCCAGAACCACCTGCTGCAGCTGATGGCGCTCACCGCCATGGAGGAGCCCGCCGCGTTCGACGCCGAGTCGCTGCTCACCGAGAAGCTGAAGGTGCTGAAGGCGGTGAGGCTGCCGGAGGACCTGGGCCGGCACACCGTGCGCGGGCAGTACGCGGGCGGCTGGCAGGGCGGCGCGCAGGTGCGCGGCTACCTCCAGGAGGACGGCATCGACCCGGCCTCCGTCACCGACACCTACGCCGCGATCAAGCTGGGCGTGGACAACCGCCGCTGGGCGGGTGTGCCGTTCTACCTGCGCACCGGCAAGCGCCTGGGCCGCCGGGTCACCGAGATCGCGGTGGTCTTCCAGCGGGCCCCGCACTCCCCGTTCGACACCACGGCCACCGAGGAACTCGGCCAGAACGCGATCGTCATCCGCGTCCAGCCCGACGAGGGCATGACGGTCCGGTTCGGCTCGAAGGTGCCGGGCACGTCGATGGAGATCCGGGACGTCACCATGGACTTCGCGTACGGCGAGTCGTTCACGGAGTCCAGCCCGGAGGCGTACGAGCGGCTGATTCTGGACGTGCTGCTCGGCGACGCCAACCTGTTCCCCCGTCACCAGGAAGTGGAAGAGTCCTGGAAGATCCTCGACCCGATCGAGCGGTACTGGGCCTCGAACGGCAGGCCCGCCCAGTACGCGTCGGGCAGCTGGGGACCCAAGGAAGCGGACGAGATGCTCGCACGAGACGGACGGAGCTGGCGCAGGCCATGAAGATCGACCTGACCGACACCACGGCAAGCAAGATCAACAAGGCGTTGGTGCAGGGCCGCCGCGCCATCGGCACCCCGGCCGTGGGCATGGTCCTGACGATGGTGATCGTCACGGACGAGGAGAACGCCTACGACGCGATCAAGGCGGCCGAGCAGGCCTCGCACGAGCACCCCTCGCGCACCCTGGTCGTCATCAAGCGGCACGCCCGCACCCCGCGCGAGCGCACCCGGTCCCGGCTGGACGCCGAGGTCCGGGTCGGCTCCGAGGCCGGCACCGGCGAGACGGTCGTCCTGCGCACCTACGGCGAGGTCTCCGAGCACGCCGACTCGGTGGTGCTGCCGCTGCTGCTGCCCGACGCGCCCGTCGTCGTGTGGTGGCCGGTGGACGCCCCCGACGTGCCCGCCAAGGACCCGCTGGGCGCGCTGGCGCAGCGCAGGATCACCGACATGTACGCCGTCGAGACGCCGCTGGCCGCCCTGGACGTCCGGGCCCGCTCGTACGCGCCCGGCGACACCGACCTCGCCTGGACCCGGCTCACCCCGTGGCGCTCGATGCTGGCCGCCGCCCTCGACCAGGCCAAGCTGACGATCACCTCGGCGGCCGTGGAGAGCGAGGCCGACAACCCCAGCGCCGAACTGCTGGCCCGCTGGCTGGAGGCCCGGCTGCACGTGAAGGTCGAGCGGGTGGAGACCGCCGGACCGGTCGTCACCGGCGTCCGCCTCGGCACCGAGAAGGGCGAGATCGTCATCGACCGGCCCGAGGGCCCGCTCGCCACGCTGACCCTGCCGGGCCAGCCGCCGCGCACCCTCGCCCTGAAGGTGCGTCCCACCTCAGAACTCATCGCCGAGGAGCTGCGGCGCCTCGACGCGGACGAGATGTACGCCGTCGCCCTGCGCGGCGAGGGCACCAAGGAGAACGCCTGAGATGTCCGACACCCCCCGGCTCAGCCGCCGTCCCGAGTGGACGGCCCTGGAGGACCACCGCGCCGCCTGGCAGGCGCATCTGCGGGACCTGTTCGCCGACGACCCCGGCCGCGCGGAGCGGTACGTGGTACGCGTGGGCGATCTGCGCATCGACTACTCCAAGCAGCTGATCACCGACGAGACGCTGGAGCTGCTGCGCGAACTGGCCGCCGCGACGGACGTGTTCGGGCTGCGGGACGCCATGTTCCGCGGCGAGAGGATCAACAACACCGAGCGCCGGGCCGTGCTGCACACCGCGCTGCGGGCCCCGCGCGAGGCGGTGATCGAGGTCGACGGCGAGAACGTGGTGCCCGCCGTCCACGCGGTCCTCGACAAGATGGCCGACTTCGCCGGGCGGGTCCGCTCCGGCGAGTGGACCGGCCACACCGGCAAGCGCATCCGGAACGTCGTCAACATCGGCATCGGCGGTTCCGACCTCGGCCCCGCGATGGCCTACGAGGCCCTGCGCCCGTACACGGCACGGGACCTGACGGTCCGTTTCGTCTCCAACGTGGACGGCGCCGACCTGCACGAGGCGGTCCGCGACCTGGACCCGGCGGAGACCCTGTTCATCGTCGCGTCCAAGACGTTCACCACCATCGAGACGATCACCAACGCGACATCGGCCCGCTCCTGGCTGCTCGCCGGGCTCGGTGGCGACGAGAAGGCCGTGGCCAGGCATTTCGTCGCCTTGTCGACGAACGCCGAGAAGGTCACCGAGTTCGGCATCGACCCGGACAACATGTTCGAGTTCTGGGACTGGGTCGGCGGCCGCTACTCCTACGACTCCGCGATCGGCCTGTCCCTGATGATCGCCATCGGCCCGGACCGCTTCCGGGAGATGCTCGACGGCTTCCACACGGTCGACGAGCACTTCCGCACCGCGCCCCCGGAGGCCAACGCGCCGCTGATCCTCGGCCTGCTGGGCATCTGGTACAACAACTTCCACGACGCCCAGTCCCACGCCGTCCTGCCCTACAGCCACTACCTGTCCAAGTTCACCGCCTACCTGCAGCAGCTGGACATGGAGTCCAACGGCAAGTACGTGGACCGGGACGGGCAGGAGGTCGACTGGCAGACCGGGCCCGTCGTCTGGGGCACCCCCGGCACCAACGGCCAGCACGCCTACTACCAGCTCATCCACCAGGGCACCAAGCTCATCCCCGCCGACCTGATCGGCTTCGCCCGCCCCGCCGCCGAGCTGAGCGACGAACTCAAGGCGCAGCACGACCTGCTGATGGCCAATCTGTTCGCCCAGGGCCAGGCCCTCGCCTTCGGCAAGACCTCCGAAGAGGTCCGCGCGGAGGGCGTCGCCGAGGAGCAGGTGGCGCACCGCACCTTCAAGGGCAACCACCCGACGACGACGATCCTCGCCCGGGAGCTGACCCCGTCGGTGCTCGGCCAGCTCGTCGCCCTCTACGAGCACAAGGTGTTCGTCCAGGGCGCCGTGTGGAACATCGACTCCTTCGACCAGTGGGGCGTGGAGCTCGGCAAGGTCCTCGCCAAGCGCGTCGAGCCCGCGCTCACCGAAGGCGCCGACGTGCCCGGCCTCGACTCCTCCACCGCCGCCCTCGTCGCGGCCTACCGTGACCTCAAGGAAGAGAACTGATCATGGCACCGATGCAACTGGGCCTCATCGGCCTCGGCAAGATGGGCGGCAACATGCGCGAGCGGATCCGCCGCGCGGGCCACACCGTCATCGGCTACGACCGCAACCCCGAGCTGTCCGACGTCAGCGGCCTCGCCGAACTCGTCGAGCGGCTGGAGGCGCCCCGCACCGTGTGGGTGATGGTCCCGGCCGGCGCGCCCACCCAGTCCGTCGTCGACGAGCTGGCGGACCTGCTGGAGCCCGGCGACACGGTCGTCGACGGCGGCAACTCCCGCTGGAGCGACGACGAGAAGCACGCCGCGGAGCTCGGCGCCAAGGGCATCGGCTTCGTCGACGCCGGCGTCTCCGGCGGTGTGTGGGGCCTGGAGAACGGCTACGCGCTGATGGTCGGCGGCGAGAAGGAGCACGTCGACCGGCTCCAGCCGATCTTCCAGGCGCTCAAGCCGGAAGGGCCGTACGGCTACGTCCACGCCGGCAAGGTCGGCGCCGGGCACTTCGCGAAGATGGTCCACAACGGCATCGAGTACGCCATGATGCAGGCCTACGCCGAGGGCTGGGAGCTGCTGGAGAAGGTCGACTCGGTCACGGACGTGCGCGAGGTGTTCCGGTCCTGGCAGGAGGGCACGGTCATCCGGTCCTGGCTGCTGGACCTCGCCGTCAACGCCCTCGACGAGGACGAGCACCTGGAGAAGCTGCGCGGCTACGCCGAGGACTCCGGCGAGGGCCGCTGGACGGTGGAGGCGGCGATCGACAACGCCGTGCCGCTGCCCGCGATCACGGCCTCCCTGTTCGCGCGGTTCGCCTCGCGTCAGGAGGACTCGCCGCAGATGAAGATGATCGCCGCGCTGCGCAACCAGTTCGGCGGCCACGCCGTCGAGTCGGCGAAGAAGTAGGGCCACCGTGGGGTCTCCCCTGCGCTGAGTTGACAGCCGTTCGAAGGGCCCGCCAGAGTCGCCGCTGATGGAGATCACCGATCTGACACCGGCCGAGCTGCGCGTCTGGCGGGCCTTCCCGCGCGGGGAGCGGGTCGACTTCCGCGCCACCGACGACGAGGACGCCGCCGACGGGACGGCCTGGGGGCCCGAACGCACCATCCGAGCCTCGGCGTTGAAGGCACTGCTGCTCCACGCGCCGCAGGAGGACGGCGAGATCGCGGCGCTCAGGGTCGCCGGAGCCCGGATCACCGGCCCGCTCGACCTCACCCACGCCGTCCTCGAATCCCACCCCGTCCGCCTCAGCCACTGCCACTTCGCCGAGCGGCCCGAGCTGTACGGCATCCAGTTGCGACGGCTCAGCCTGCACGGGTCGGTCCTGCCCGGACTCGGTCTGGGCAGCGCCCGCATCGACGGCACCCTGCGGCTGAGCGGCTGCCGGATCGACGGACAGGTGCAGCTCGCCGGCACGCAGATATCCGGCGCCCTGTTCCTGGAGGACGCCGAACTGACCGCGCCGGACGGCTCCGGCCCCGTCCTGAAACTCAACCAGTCGGTCATCGACGACGACCTGTGGGCGCCCCGCCTGCGCGCGCGGGGCGAGATACGCCTCAACGGGGCCTCCGTCACCGGCTCGGTCAACCTCACCGAAGCCCTGCTGGAGCGGGACGGGGAGGCCGCCGTGGACGCGCAGACCCTCGCCGTCGGCGGGGACTTCCTGCTGCGGCGGGCCCGGGTACGCGGCTGGATCGGACTGCGCGGCGCCCGGATCGCGGGCCGCCTCGACCTGTCGTACGCCCAGGTCTCGAACCCCTCCGGCACCGCGCTGCACGCCAGCAGCAGCACCGTCGGGGAACTGTGGCTGCGCAAGGGCCCGCCGGTGGAGGGCACGCTGAACGTGCGCCGCGCACAGATCGACGTGCTGTTCCTGGAGCCGGAGACGCTGCCGCAGCGGGTGCTGCTGAGCAGCCTCGCCTACACCTCGCTCACCCCGCACGAGCCCGCCGAGCGGCGGCTGCCCATGCTGGAGCGGGACGGCGAGGGCTATGTCCCGCACGCCTACGAGCAGTTGACCGCCGCGTACCGGCGCATCGGCGACGACCACGCGGCCCGGCTGGTGCAGCTCGCCAAGCAGCGCCGGCACCGCTCCACGCTCCCCTGGTACGGCCGTCTGTGGGGCCACGTCCAGGACGCCACCGTCGGCTACGGCTTCCGGCCGCTGCGCGCGTTCGGCTGGCTGCTGTCGCTGCTCGCCGTCGGCTCGGTCGCCTACGCGCTGGAGCACCCGCCGCCGCTGAAGCCCGACGAGGCGCCGGACTTCAACCCGGTGTTCTACACCCTCGACCTGCTGCTGCCGGTGATCTCCTTCGGGCAGGAGACGGCGTTCGCGCCGACCGGCCCGCACCAGGCGCTGGCGTACGTCCTGGTGCTGACCGGCTGGATCCTGGCGACGGCCGTGCTGGCCGGCGTGACCCGGACGGTCAGCCGCCAGTGAGGCGTCGGCCGTCGGTGCAGGGTGCCCGCCGGTGAAGGGGCGTCCGCAGACGAAGGGGCATCCGCCGGTGATGGCTCATCCGCCGGTGAGGTGGCGGGCGGTGTGCTGGGCGGCCAGGCGGACCGGCGCGTTCTGGGCGCCGTAGCCGCGGTAGCCGCCGTCGCGCTGGAGGAGTTCGAAGAAGACCCGGCCGACGGTGTGGGTGTAGCAGTGGCGGAAGACGCCGTGCGCGTCCCGGTCGTAGAGGATGCCGAGCTCGCGGTAGGTGTCCAGTTCCTCGTCGGGCAGGTCGAAGCGGGCGGCGAGGTCGTCGTAGTAGTTGCCGGGGACCGGCAGCGGACGGCCGCCGGCCGCGCGGAAGCGGCGGGCCGCGGCGACCACGTCGTCGGTGGCCAGCGCGATGTGCTGGGCGCGGACGGTGTCGTCGGTGGGCGCCGCGCCGACGGTGAGGGCGATCCGGACGGTGTCGTCGTCGTTGGTGACGGCGCGGCTGCGCAGCAGACCGTACGGGTCGGCGACGTCGACGCTCTCCTGGGCGCGCAGGCCGAGGACGCTGCTGTGGAAGAGGGCGGCCTCGTCGAACTGGTGCCAGGGCTGGGTGAGGGCCAGGTGGTCGATGCGGCGGACGCCTATGGCGGCGGTGGCGGCGGCTGCCGGACCGTGGCCGGTGGGCTCGAAGTCGGCGCGCCAGTCGGGGTGTCCGGGCCGGTCGGTCGCGCAGAAGAAGAGTTCGGTGCCGTCGGGGGCGGCGACGGCGTCCAGCTGGGCGTCGCCCACGGCCCGGCGGCGGGGCAGGACGGGCGCGAGCAGGGCCTCGGCGCGGCGGGCGGCACCGGCCGGGTCGGGGGACTCCAGGCCGATGGCGGCGAGCCCGGTGCCCTCACGGCGAACGGCCGGGCCGGTGTTGACCAGGATGCGGGCCTCGCCCTGCTGCCACAGGTCGACGGGCTTGCCGCGGTGGCGTGCGGTGCGCGTGAAGCCGAGCGCGCTGAGCAGCGCGGCGACCGGCTCGGTGTCCGGGGTGACCAGTTCGGCGAAGGCGACGCCGGTGGGGACGACCGGCTCGGGCAGGGCGGCCGCGCCGACGGTCTCCTGGAGGAGGAGCAGGGAGCGGCGGGCGTCGACGGCGGTCGGGCCGGCCTCGGCCTGCCGGAAGACGTCGTTGAACACCTCCAGGGACAACGGTCCGCTGTATCCCGTATGCAGTACATGGCGTACCAGCCCCGCCACATCGAATCCGCCCTGCCCGGGGAAGCAGCGGTAGTGGCGGCTCCACTGGAGCACGTCCATCGCGAGCAGCGGCGCGTCGGCCAGCTGCAGGAAGAAGATCTTCTCGCCGGGGATGTCCTCGATGCCCTTGGGGTCCGAGCCCCGGGACAGGATGTGGAAGCTGTCCAGGCAGGTGCCGAGCGCCGGATGCCCGGCCGCCTCGACGATCCGCCAGGCGTGGTCGTACGTGTTGACGTGCCGCCCCCAGGCCAGCGCCTCGTAGGCGATCCGCACCCCGTACTCCGCTGCCGCGTCGGCGAGTCCGCTCAGCTGCTCGGCGGCGAGCGCGTCGTCGTCCACGGCGAGCGGGGAGACGGACGAGCAGACCAGCACGGTGTCCGCGCCGAGCCTGCGCGTCAGCTCGAACTTGCGCCGGGCGCGGCGCAGATTGCGGGCGAACTCCTCGGCGGGCACGGCCTCCAGGTCCCGCATCGGCTGGTAGAGGTCGATGCTCAGGCCCAGGTCCGCGCACCGGGCGCGGATCTCCTCGGGGGTGAGGGGGCTCGCGAGCAGGTCGTTCTCGAAGACCTCCACTCCGTCGAAGCCGGCCCGGGCGGCGGCCGTCAGCTTCTCGGTGAGGGGGCCGCTGAGGGAGACGGTGGCGATGGACGTACGCACGGCGGTACCTCTTCTCTGCGAGTGCCTTGGTTCGGCGGGGCGGGCGTCCCCGGAGGGCTCGTCTTCCGGCCCTACTTCGGGGCGGCCACGGCCCCGGCCAGCTCGGCGATGTCCGCCAGCATCGCCGCGCTGTCCGGCTCGTGTCCGGTGAACAGCCGGAACGCGTCCACTGCCTGGAATACGGCCATCCCTCCACCGTCCAGCGTGGCGCAGCCGGCGGCGCGGGCGGTGCGCAGCAGTTCGGTCTCCAGCGGCCGGTAGACGACTTCGGCGACCCACAGGGCGGGCCGGAGAAGGCCGGCGGGGAAGGGCAGTCCGGGGTGGGCGGCCATGCCGGTGGGGGTGGCGTGCACGATGCCGTCGGCGTCCGCGAGCAGTGCGGGCAGCCGGTCGGGGGTGCCCGCGGCGGCGCGGCCGTCGCCGAAGTGCCGGGCGAGCCGGCCGGCGAGGGCGGCGGCCCGCTCGGGCAGGGCGTCGACGACCGTGATCCGCCCGGCGCCGAGGGTGAGCAGGGCGTGCGCGACGGCGGCGCCCGCGCCTCCGGCGCCCATCTGCACCACCCGCTCCAGTGGCGCGTCGGGCAGCCCGCGGGCGAAGGACGCGGCGAAGCCGGTGACGTCGGTGTTGTGGCCGACGGCGCGCCCGCCCTCGAAGACCACGGTGTTGACCGCGCCGAGCGCCTCGGCCTGCGGGGCGAGCGCGTCCAGGTGGCCGAGGACGAGCTGCTTGCACGGGTGGGTGATGTTCAGCCCGTCGAAGCCCAGGTCGCGGGCGGCGCCCACCAGGTCGCCGACCGCCTCGGGCGGGAGGCCGAGGCGGTCGAGGTCGAGGAGCCGGTAGAGGTAGCGCAGGCCCTGCCGGTCGGCCTCGCGCTGGTGCAGTGCCGGACTGAGCGAGGGTCCGATGCCGGAGCCGATCAGTCCGACGAGATACGAGTCCTGGGCCACGCGGACCTCCTGTGCGGGTCGCCCGCGGCGGCTGCCGGAGAGCCGATGCCGCGGAGCCGACGACGAAGCTAATGTACGAACTAGTACGTTAGTCATAGCAGCAGTGCCCCGCCAGGGGAAGCCCCGCCCGGCGGCCTCTTACAATCTCGGCACTGGCCCCTCGCCCGAAGGATTCCGATGACCAGCGTCGACGAACCGGCACGACCGAACGGGCGGATCCGCGACGCGGCCCGCACCAAGGCCGAGATCCTCGACGTGGCGACACAGGAGTTCGCCCGGGCCGGCTACGACGGCGCCCGGGTCGACGAGATCGCCGCCCGCACCCGCACCACCAAGCGGATGATCTACTACTACTTCGGCGGCAAGGAGCAGCTGTTCACGGCCGTGCTGGAGCGCGCGTACGGCGTGATCCGCGAGGCCGAACAGCAGCTGGACGTCGAGCATCTCGACCCGGTGGCGGCGATCCGGCGGCTGGCCGAGCTGACCTTCGACCACCACGAGCAGCACCCGGACTTCATCCGGCTGGTCAGCATCGAGAACATCCACGGCGCGGAGCACATCGCCGCCTCCGAGGAACTGGGGCGGATCGGTTCGCCGGCGCTGGACGTGATCCGCCGGATCCTGGCGGCGGGCCAGGAGTCGGGGCTGTTCACCGCCGACGTCGACGCGGTCGACCTGCACGCGATGATCAGCTCGTTCTGCTTCTTCCGGGTCGCCAACCGGCACACGTTCGGCGCCCTGTTCGGCCGCGACCTGGTCGACCCCGCCCAGCGCGAGCACTACCGGGCCATGCTCGGCGACATGGTGATCGCCTATCTGACGGCGGACCGAGCGGCGGACTGACCCCGATCCCCGGCCACCCCCAGCCGCTCCAGGCGCCGCCGGGGCTCCGGAGAAGTCCCGGAAATCCTCTGTGCACGACCCCTTGACATGCACGACACACGGGCGCAGCATCCCTAACCAACCCCGATTAACTATCCAGTGGGTTAATTAGCCGAGATCCGGCACTTCCCCTCTCCCCTCACTCCGCTGCGTCGGAGTCCCCCGAAGGAGCCGCCGTGTCCGTCCCCGCCCCCGCCTCCGCCGCCCCGCCCGGCCAGCCGAAGAAGGCCGCCGCGGCCGCCTGGATCGGCAGTGCGCTCGAGTACTACGACTTCTTCATCTACGGCAGCGCGGCCGCCCTGATCTTCCCGGAGGTCTTCTTCGACGAGTCCGACCCGGCCACCGCGACGCTGCTGTCGCTGGCCACGTTCGGTGTCGCGTACGCGGCCCGCCCGGTCGGGGCGCTCTTCCTCGGTCACTTCGGCGACCGGCTCGGCCGTAAGAAGATCATGGTCTTCACGCTGATGCTGATGGGCCTGTCGACCTTCCTGATCGGCTGTCTGCCCACCCGCGACCAGGTCGGCACCCTCGCCCCGGTGCTGCTGGTGCTGTGCCGGGTCCTCCAGGGCATCTCGGCGGCGGGCGAACAGGCCAGCGCCAACTCCATGACGCTGGAACACGCGCCGCCGGGCCGCCGCGGCTTCTTCACCAGTTTCACTCTCAGCGGCACCCAGGGCGGCCAGTTGCTGGCGACGCTCGTCTTCATCCCGATCGCCGCGCTGCCCGAGGAGCACCTGATGGCGTGGGGCTGGCGGGTGCCGTTCTGGCTGAGCGTCGCCGTCGCCGTGGTCGGCTGGGTGATCCGCCGCAAGCTGGACGAGACGCCCGCCTTCGAGCAGCAGGCCGCGACCGAGGGGGTCGCGAAGCTGCCGCTGGCGATCCTGCTGCGCGAGCACTGGGCGGATGTGCTGCGGGTGGTCGCGGGCGCCCTGATCGCCTCGGTCAGCACCATCTTCACGGTGTGGGCGCTGGCGTACGCCACCGGCGACTCGGTCGGCATGAGCCGTTCCGGGATGCTCTGGGTGGGCGCGCTGGCCAACGTCGTCGCGCTCGCCGCGATCCCGCTGTGGGCCACGTTGTCGGACCGGATCGGCCGCCGCCCGGTCTACCTCGTCGGCGCGGTCGGCAGCGCGGTGACGATGTTCCTGTACCTGTGGGCGATCTCCACCGGCTCCTACCCGCTGACGATGCTGCTCGGCATCGTCGCCTTCGGTGTCGTCTACAGCGCGGCGAACGGGGTGTGGCCGGCGTTCTACGGCGAGATGTTCACGACCCGGGTGCGGCTGTCCGGCATGGCGATCGGCACGCAGATCGGCTTCGCCGTCGCCGGGTTCGCGGTCACGTTCGCGGCGCAGATCGCGGGCCCCGACGGGGACGACTGGTTCTCCGTGGCCCTGTTCACCGCCGCGCTGTGCGTGCCGCCGGTGATCGCCGCGCTGTCGGCGCGCGAGACGCACCGGGTGCCGACGGAACTCCTCGGCGAGCGGACGCCCGCCGAGACGCCCAGCCCGGCGGCGGTCACCGCCTGAGCGCCCCCCGCCTCCCGAGCCCCCGGACGTTCGGCGTTCCGGGGGCTCGCCCCTTGAACCTGACATCAGTGTCAGGCCCGAGCCTGCGGGCATGCGAAACCGGACTCCTCTCGACACGGACCTCGAACGGCAGCCGCGCACGGCGTCGCCCCGGCTGCCCCTGACCGCCCTCCTCGCCCTGGCCACCGCCGTCTTCGTCACCAGCCTCACCGAGACCCTGCCCGCGGGTGTGCTGCCCGCGATGAGCACGGACCTCGGGGTGGGCGAGAGCGCGATGGGTCAGTCGGTGACGGTGTACGCGGCGGGTACGGCACTCACCGCGATCCCGCTGTCCGCGGCCACCGCGCACTGGCGGCGCAAGCGGCTGCTGCTGGCGGCGATGGCCGGGTTCGCCGTCGCCAACACGGTCACCGCGGCGTCGGCGAACTATCCGCTGACCATGGCGGCCCGGTTCACGGCCGGGGTGGCCGCGGGCCTCGCCTGGGCACTGCTCGCCGGATACGCCCGCCGCCTGGCACCCCCGGCCCTCCAGGGCAAGGCGGTCGCGGTCGTCATGACCGGCATCCCCGTGGCGCTGTCGCTCGGCGTGCCCGCTGGCACGTACCTGGGCGGGGCGCTGGGCTGGCGGACGGCGTTCTGGCTGATGACGGCGCTCACCGCGGTCCTGCTCGGCTGGATCGCGGTGGGCGTCCCGGACCGCCCGGGACAGCGGCCGGAGGCGCGCGGCGGCATGCTGCGGGCGCTGACCGTGCCCGGGGTGGCGCCGGTGCTCTTCGTGACCCTGGTCTTCGTGCTGGCGCACACCGTGCTGTACGCGTACATCGCCACGTTCCTCGACCGGTTCGGCATGGGCGACCGGGCGGACCTGGTGCTGCTGGTGTTCGGCGGCGCGTCGCTGATCGGCATCTGGGTCGTCGGCGCGCACATCGACCGGCGGCTGCGCGCGCTCACCGTGGCGAGCACCCTGCTGGTCGGCGCGGCCGCCGTGCTGCTGGCCGGGTACGCCGGCACCGAGCCGCTGGTGTGGCTGGCGGCGGCGCTCTGGGGGCTCGGCTGGGGCGGCGCGCCGACCCTGCTGCAGACCGCGGTCGCGGAGGCGGGTGGCGAGCAGGCCGACGCCGCGCAGGCGATGCTCGTCACGCTGTGGAACGCGGCGATGGCCGGCGGCGGGGCCGTGGGCGGCATCCTGCTCGGCCTGTTCGGCGCGACCGCGTTCCCGTGGACCGTGCTGGTGCTGCTGGTGCCGGTGCTGGCGGTGGTGGTGGGCGCCCGCGCGCACGGGTTCCCCGGGGCGACGGCTCGCCGGTAGCAGCGGGGGCTCCCTGATCAGGTCAGGGACGGGGAGCCCCCTCCTCAGAAGCAGGGAATCGCCTCCTCGGGAGCAGGGAATCGCCTCCTCGGGAGCAGGGAATCGCCTCCTCGGGAGCGCCTCAGGAACGGGGAATCCCGTACGCCCGCTCCACCCGCAGCCGCAGCACAAGACGCCGGTCGCGGACCATGGAGGCCCGGTAGTCGTCCCAGTCGGGGTGCTCGCCCAGGACGTCCCGGTACAGCCGGATCAGCTCCTCGACGGTCTCGTCGTGCGGGTCCTCGGCGACGGGTGAGAGGTCGGCCGTGCCCTCGGCGACCGCGTAGGCCCACCGGTCGTCGGTGGTGACGTGGTACGACGCCCGGGGGTCACGGCGCAGGTTGCGGGTCTTGGCGCGGTCGTCGGTGAGCGAGACGCGGATGATCCGCTCGTCCGGGTCGTAGGTGTGTTTGACGTTCGACAGCTGGGGGCGGCCGTCGCGCTTGAGGGTGACGAGCACGCCGTCGTGGCCTTCGGAGAACAGCTTCAGCAGGTCGTCCTGGGTCATACCCCGGTCAACTCCCGCGACCCGGCCTCGCATTCCCGCGAGCGAATACGAGGGACCCACGAGTAGACAGTGTCTACACAGAGCTGGTAGACACTGTCTATGAGTGAAGCCGAGCCGAATCTGCGCGCACGACTGGTCGACGCCGGCGTGGACCTGGTGACCCGCGAGGGCGCCCAGGCACTGACCCTGCGGGAGATCGCCCGCCGGGCCGGTGTCTCGCACGGGGCGCCGCGTCGCCACTTCCCCACCCATCTGGAACTGCTGTCGGCCATCGCCCGCCGCGGCTTCGACGCGCTCGGCGAACGGGCCCGGGAAGCGCTCGGCGACGGTGCGGCGGACCCGCGCGCACAGGTGGCGGCACTGAGCCGCGTCTACCTGGAGTTCGCGCTGGGCAACCGCGGCATGTACGAGCTGATGTTCCGTCACGATCTGCTGGCCAGCGGCCACTTGCGGCTGAGGGACACCAGCCTTCCCCTCTTCGGCCTGCTGGTGGAGCTGGTCGGCCGGGCGTGTCCCGGCGCCGACGCCCGGGCCGTCGCGGGCGCGCTGTGGGCGAACCTGCACGGCATCGCCCAGCTGTGGGGCTGGGGCAGCCTGCAACTCGCCGTCGGCGCGGACGACTTCGGATCACTGCTGCACACCGCGCTGGACGCCCACCTCGGTCCCGGGAGCGACCGGTGAACCGCGCGCTCACCCTGGCGAGCAGTGTGGCCGGGGCGGTCGTCGTCGCCCTCGACGGCACCCTCCTGACCGTCGCGCAGCCCACCCTCCAGCGGGACCTCGACGCCTCCTTCGCGCAGGTGCAGTGGACCACCACCGGGTATCTCGTCGCGGTGGCGGCGCTGCTGGTGTTCGCGGGGCGGCTCGGCGACCGGTACGGGCACCGGCGGCTGTTCGGCGTCGGCATGCTGGGCTTCGGCGTCGTCTCGGCCGGAATCGGACTGGCCCCCGGGATCGGCTGGGTCATCGGGCTGCGGATCGCCCAGGGGGTGTGCGGGGCGCTGCTGCAACCCGCCACGCTCGGCATGCTACGCGCCGCCTACCCGCCCGACGGGCTGCGTACGCCTCTCGCCGTTCGGACCGCCGCGATCGGGGTGGCGGCGGCAGCGGGGCCGGTCCTGGGCGGGGCACTGGTGACGGAGCTGGGCTGGCGGGCGGTGTTCTTCCTGCACGTCGTACCGGCGCTCGCCTTCGGTCTGCTCGCCCTGACCACGCGGACGCCCGAGCCGCCGAGGGCCGCCGTACGGCTGGACCTGCCCGGCGCGCTGCTGCTCGCGCTCGCCCTCGCCGCCCTGGTGCACGGCCTCGCCGGCGTGGCGGACAGCGGCGGCACCGCCTCGGCGGGAGCGGCCCTCGCGGTGGCGGCGGTCGCCGGTGCGGCGTTCGTACGGCACGAGCGGCGCGCCCCGCACCCGCTGGTGCCCGCGGACGTCGTACGGTCGGCGGCCGTCGGATCGGCGCTCGGCGTGCTGGTGACCGCCTCGGCCGCGCTGCACGGCACGCTGTTCGTCTGCGTGTACCTCCTCCAGGGCCCGCTCGGCCTCGACCCGTTCCAGAGCGCCCTGCGCAGCCTGCCCCTGGCCGTGCTGATGATCGCCGCCGCGGCCGTCAGCCCGGTCCTGCTGCGGCGCACGGGCGCCCGGCGGGCCACCGTCACCGCCACGCTGGTGCTCGCCGCCGGAGCCCTGCTGCTGTCCACCGCGTCCGGCACGCTCGCGCTGTGCACCGGTTTCGCGCTGGTCGGCGCGGGGTTCGGCACGGTGATGGTGGCGGCCACCCACGTCGTCGTACGGCATGCCCCCGCCGAGTCGGCCGGGGTGGCGGGCGGGCTCCAGCAGACCGCCCTGAACGTCGGACCGGCACTCGGCGTCGCCGCGGCGACCCTGCTCGTGACCGCCGGTGGTCTGCACACCCCGCTGACGGCCTTCGCCGCCCTCGCGGCGGCGGGCGCGGCGATCGGGGGCGCGCTGCCGGGGCGGACGCGGACGCACACGCCTGCGGCGGGCGGGGCGGATGGCGAACCGGGGAGCCAGGGCGCCGGAGGCGGGGCCGGGGTCGGGGCGAGGCGCGGCGACGTACCGGTTGAGGGAGCCGAGACCCGGGCAGGGTTGCACGACGCACCGACCGGGTGAGTCGAGACGTAGACCATCAGCCGGGCACGTCGACGTACGGGCCGGGGGCACACGGCGTTCGGGGCGCCGGCTCCCCCGTACCCGGTCACCTGCGCGACCATGAGGTCTGAGGGCGCTCCCACGGGGTATGCCCGATCGCACCTCGGTGAACGCGATCGGAGGACGGCGATGGCACTGCTGCGACAAGAGGTCGAACCGGACGAGGCGGGGCTGGACGCGGGGGCGCTCGGGCGGCTGGACCGGCATTTCGCCCGTGAGGTCGACGCGGGACGGCTGCCCGGCTTCCTGGTGGCGGTCGCGCGCGGCGGCCGGGTCGCCCACCTCACCGCCTACGGGCACCGCGACATCGCCGCGGGGCTCCCGGTGGAGCCGGACACGCTGTGGCGGATCTACTCCATGACGAAGCCGGTCACCTCGGTGGCCGCGCTGCTGCTGGTGGAGGAGGGGCGGCTCGCGCTGGACGACCCGGTCGCCCGGCATCTGCCGGAGTTCGCCGACGCCCGCGTCTACGCCGGCGGCTCGGGCGCGGACGTCCGTACCCGCCCGGCCGCCGGGCCGATACGGGTCCGGCATCTGATGACCCACACCGCGGGCCTGACGTTCGCCTTCTACCACTCGCATCCGGTGGACGCCCTCTACCGCGAGGCGGGCCTGGACTCGTCGGTGGCGCCGGGCAAGGACCTGGCGGGCACGGTCGGGGTGTACGCGCGGATGCCGCTGCAGTTCGAGCCGGGCACGCAGTGGAACTACTCGGTGGCCAGCAACGTGCTCGGCCGGATCGTCGAGGTGGTGTCGGGACAGCCCCTGGACGTGTTCCTCGCCGAGCGGGTCTTCCGGCCGCTGGGCATGCCGGACGCCGGATTCCAGGTGAGCGACGAACAGGCGGGGCGGCTCGCCGAGCTGTACGGCGAGAAGGAGGACGGCGACGGGATCCAGCCGATCCCCGGGCTGCCGCTGCGCGGCCGGCCGCGTTTCCTGTCGGGCAGCGGCGGTATGGTGGCGACCGCATACGATATCCACCGGTTCATGGAGCTGCTGCGCCGCCGCGGCGAACTGGACGGGGTACGGCTGCTGACGCCGGAGACCGTCGACCTGATGACCAGCAACCAGCTGCCGGGCGGCGCCGATCTGCGCTCGTTCGGCAGCCGCCCCGCCCACGACGAGCCCGGCAACGACGGCGTCGGGTTCGGGCTCGGCGTGTCGGTGGTGATCGACCCGTCCCGCACCCGGTCGCCCTCGGGGCTCGGTACGTTCGGCTGGAGCGGGGTGGCGACCACCACGTTCTGGGTCGACCCGAGCCGGGACCTGACCGTGCAGTTCATGACGCAGCTGCGGCCGCGCCGCTCGCACACCGTCTACCCGGACCTGAAGCGGCTGGTGCACGAGGCGGTGACGCCGGTGTCTCAGTCGTCACCGCGGTAGGTGAACACGACGCCGTCACGGGCGAGTTCGCCGGTCCCCGCCCGGGAGCGGCCGGCCGTCACGGACCGCCGGTATCGGCCCCCCCTCCCCCACACCCGTCATCGAGACAGGTGCGCCACCGCGTCCAGATGGGGCAGGTGGTGGTCCAGCCGCTCCCGCTTCGTCCGCAGATAGGTGATGTTGTTCTCGCACGGCGGGATGAGCAGCGGCACCTGCTCGGCGACCTGTATCCCGTGCAGCAGCAACGCCTCCCGCTTGCGCGGGTTGTTGGACATCAGCCGCACCGAACGCACCCCCAGGTCCCTCAGCACGCCGGCGGCGGCACCGTAGTCGCGGGCGTCCACCGGCAGCCCGAGCGCGACGTTCGCCTCCACCGTGTCCAGGCCCTCGGCCTGCAACGCCATCGCCCGCAGCTTGCCCAGCAGCCCGATGCCGCGGCCCTCGTGCCCTCTGAGGTAGACGACGACACCGGCGCCCTCCGCGACCACCGCCCGCAGCGCCGACGCCAGCTGGTCACCGCACTCGCAGTGCTGCGAGCCGAACGCGTCGCCGGTCAGGCACTCCGAGTGCAGCCGGGTGAGGACGCCGTCGGCGCCGGGATCGCCGTACACGAGGGCGACGTGCTCGTCACCGCGCTCGTGGTCGAGATAGCCGACCGCCTGGAATTTCCCGTACACGGTGGGCAATGGCGCATTCACCACGCGTTCCACACCGGTGCGTTGTGGGGTCTTCTTGCCGAGCACGCCGATTTTCTCTGTCATGATCTGGTTCCTCAACATCTTCGACTTCCTCACCATCAGACGAAAGGCCGGGAAAAGATGAGCGGTTCGGGAATACGGGCACAAGGACCGGGACCGGCGTACGGTCCGCTGCCGCAGGACACCACCGACGACGTACGGGCACGCGGGGCGGGTGTCAGCGGGCAGGTCGCCGTCCTTCCGGTCGGCAGCTTCGAGCAGCACGGCCCGTATCTCCCGCTGGCCACCGACACGCTCGTCGCCTGCGCCGTCGCCCGCGACATCGCCGCCGCCCACCCGGTGCACCTCCTTCCCCCGGTCACGATCTCCTGCTCCCACGAGCACGCGGCCTGGCCCGGGACCGTCAGCATCTCCGCGGCGACCCTGCACGCGGTGGTCCGCGACATAGCGGACTCGCTGCGCCGCTCGGGCGTCGACGCCCTGGTCCTGGTCAACGGGCACGGCGGCAATTACGTCCTCGGCAACGTCGTCCAGGAAGCCTCCGCGCGCGGCGAGCGGATGGCACTGTTCCCGGCCCCGGAGGACTGGGAGACGGCGCGGGAGCGGGCCGGGGTGTCGACCTCTCTGCTCACCGACATGCACGCGGGCGAGATCGAGACCTCCATCCTTCTGCACGCCCATCCGGAATCCGTCCGGCCCGGTTATGGGACCGCCGATTTCATAGCCGACGACCGGCGTCATCTGCTCACCACCGGAATGTCCGCCTACACCGATTCGGGAGTCATCGGGCGGCCTTCCCTCGGCACCGCGGAAAAGGGGAAGGAACTGCTGGCGAGTCTGGTGGATTCCTTCACCGCGTACTTCGAGTTGCTCACCTCCGACGGCGGCAGCCGGGCGTAGCGGCCTTCGGCGGCGGGCTCCGGTACGGCGGTCCGGGCGGCGCCCGTCGCACCGGCGGCCCGCAGCGACGCGAGCCAGCGGGCGACCGGCACGAGGACGCCCGGCAGGCTCGCCGCGAAGCCCAGCACGCCGTAGACCACGGCGACCGCGAGGCCGTCGCCCGCGCCCAGGCCGGCGGCGCCGAACGCCCAGGCGGTGACGCCCTCCCGCGGGCCCCAGCCGCCCACGTTGAGCGGCAGGCTCATGGCGAGCAGGGCGAGGACCGCGAGCGGCAGCAGCACCATCGCTGACGCGTCACTGCCGGTGATCCGCGCGGCGAGCAGAAACATCGCAACATGCCCGGCCAGGACGGCGACCGACGCGAGCGCCACGCCCGGCCCGTTGCGGCGCGACAGCAGCGCCGCACGCACCTCCGCCACCAGCGCCCGCCGGCGCCGGGCGCCGGCGCCCCGGTTCATCCGCAGGGCGAGGACGACCGCGACCGCGCCCAGCGCGGCCACCGCCGCCGGCAGGGCGAACTGCCGGACTTCCGACCGGACCGGGGACGCCACCGTCAGCAGGACCCCCGCGCCCGCCACCGCCAGCACCACCTGTCCCGCGGCCCGTTCCAGGACCACCGCCCGCACCCCGCGGCCGAGGTCCCCGGAGCTGTGCCCGTGCCGCACCGCCCGGTGCACGTCGCCCAGCACCCCGCCGGGCAGGGCCGCGTTCAGGAACAGCGCCCGGTAGTAGTCGGCCACGGCCGGGCCGTACGGCAGCCGGATCCCCAGCCCGCGGGCGACCAGCTGCCAGCGCCACGCGCTGAGGGCGGTCGTGACGACGCCGATGCCGACCGCCGCGAGCAGCGCGGGCCCGTCGATCCGCCGCAGCCCGTCCACGAAGACCCCCGTGCCCAGACGCCAGACGACGACGGCCAGGACGACGGTCCCGACGACGGTGCCGAGGTGGGCGCGCAGCGCGCGGGACGGCTTCACGACACGCCGCCGGTCGGGCGGGCCAGCGCCAGCAGATCGCTGTGGTGGACGGTCACCCGCAACTCCCCCGCGGCGCAGGCCGCCAGACGCGCCGCCAGGTACTTCCCGGCCCGGTCCTTCAGCTCGGGCCGCTGCTCCACGGCGGCGCCCACCCAGCCGCGCAGCCACTGCGCGGTCAGTGCCGCGTCGCCGGGACCGAGCCGCCACGGGCTGGGCCGCACCCGTACCGTCGCGCCGCGCGCGTCGAACGCCTCGCAGGCCACGGTCACCGCGTCCGGGCCGAGCAGCCCGGTGCGCCGCTGGTGGGCGTTGAACGCCTCCACGATCTCCGCGTCCAGCGGGTCCCCCGGAGTGAGGTCGACACGGCCGGCCACGGACAGCGTCAGCAGCGCGGGACACCCGGCGCCCGCGCACGCCGCGGCCAGCGCGTCCACCTCCTCCCGGGTCAGCACGTCCAGCAGCGCGGACGCCGTCACCAGGGACGCCCCGGCGAGCGCCTCGGGAGTGAGCCGGGCGACGTCGCCGCGCCGGGTCTCGACCGTGACCCGGCTGCCGTCTGCGGCGGAGCGCGGCGAGGCCACGGCCGCGAAGTGCAGCAGATACGGGTCGCGGTCGTGCAGCACCCAGTGCTGGGCGCCGTCGAGCCGGGGCGCGAGCCAGCGTCCCATCGACCCGGTGCCGCAGCCCACGTCGTGCACGACGAGGCCGCCGGCCCGGCCGGGCAGGTTCGCCAGCCGGATCCGCAGCGGGTCCAGCAGCTCGCCCGCCCGCGCCGCCGCGTCGGCGCCCTCCCGCAGCTCCAGCCACTCGGGCGCGTAACGCGGCGGCTCCTCGTCCGCGCCGCCGCCCTCCCGCAGCCGTACGGTGGGACGCTCGCCGGGGCGGGCGGCGGCGGGCCCGGCGCCGGGGATCACCTCCTGCGTCCCGGCCATCTTCACCTGCGCCGGAATCCCGCCGACCGTCTGTTCCGCCGGCTGTGCCGTCGTCCCGGTGTCGCTCATGCCGCCCTCCGCGGTACGTCGGTGAGCCGGCTCAGCACGCCGGCGAGGGACTTGGCGGTGGTCGCCCAGCCGTCCAGGGCCGCCCGGCGACCCCGCGCCGCGGCCTTCAGCCGGCGCCTTACGTCCGCCTCGCCGAACCAGCCGCGCAGTTCGGCCGCGAGCGCCGCGGGGTCCTCCGGCGGGACGAGGATGCCGGGCACCCCGCCGTCCGGGGCGCGGCCCACCGCCTCCGGGAGCCCGCCCACGTCCGTGGCCAGCACCGGGATGCCGCGCGCCAGCGCCTCGGTGACGGCCATGCCGTACGTCTCGGCGTACGACGTGAGCACCATCAGGTCGGCGGCGGCGTAGCTCGCGTCGAGGGCGGCGCCGGACTGCGGTCCCGCGAGATGGACGCGGCCCGTCAGGCCGTACCCGTCGATCAGGGACCGCAGCCGGGCGACGTAGCCCGGGTCCTGAGTCAGTCCGCCCACGCACACACAGCTCCACGGCAGCTCGGCGACCGCGGCCAGCGCCTCCACCAGCCGGTGCTGCCCCTTGCGCGGGGTGACCGCGGCCACGCACAGCAGCCGCGACACGCCGTCCGTGCCGGACGCGAGGGGCGCGATGTCGGCGCCCGGCGCGGCGACGTGGACCCGGTCGGGGGCCAGCCCGTGGTGGGAGACCAGGCGGCGCACCGCCCAGTCGCTGGTGGCGATCACCGCGGGCACCGCCCGCAGCACCGCCCGCTCCAGGACGTCCAGTTCGGCGGCCGCCTCCGGCGCCAGGCCCGTCTCGTCACCGAGCGGCAGGTGGACGAGGACGGCCGGCCGCAGCCGCTCCGCCTCGGGGACGACGACCTCGGGGACACCGCAGGCGATCAGCCCGTCGAGGAGGACGACCGCGCCGTCCGGCAGCTGCCGCAGCGTACGGGCGAGTTCGGCGCGGTCCGCCGCGCCCGGCCGGGGCCAGGTACCCGTCACCAGATGCCGCTGGACCTGCCAGCCGAAGCCGGGCAGGTCCAGGCACATCCGGCGGTCGTAGGCGTTGCCGCCGCTCGGCACGGCCGGGTCGTCGACGCCGCCCGGCATGACGAAGTGCACGGTCCGCAGGGACATCCGGACGATCTCCGCGCTCGCCAGGGCGCCGGACTGCGCGGGCACGTAGCGCAGCGCCGCCGCCCGCTGTTCGACGGTCGCGTCGGTCACAGGGCACGCTCGTAACTCGCCCAGGCGATGTGCGACTCGTGCAGCGTGACCGCGATGCCCGCGATGCCCCGGGCGCCCTCGCCGAGCGCGCCCTTGTGGATGCGCTCGGCGAGCCGGTCGGCGATGACCTTCGCCAGGAACTCCGTGGAGGTGTTGGTCCCGGCGAAGTCGGGCTCGTTGTCGAGGTTGCGGTAGTTGAGCTCGCCGACGACGGCACCGAGTTCCCGGGTGGCCAGCCCGATGTCGACGACGATGTTGTCCTCGTCCAGCTGTTCGCGCCGGAACGTGGCGTCCACGAGGAACGTGGCCCCGTGCAGACGCTGCGCGGGTCCGAAGACCTCCCCGCGGAAGCTGTGGGCGATCATGATGTGATCGCGGACGGTGACACTGAACAAGGGAACGACCCTCCAGGTGCGGTGCATCGATGCCGGGTAGTACGGCTGCCGGCCTTCCGGTGTTCAGCGGCGGTTATCGCGGGTACCGCACCCGGTGGCACAGCGCGGGGATCCGGCCGTCGGCGAGCCGGGGCAGCACGTCCGGCAGGTCCTCGAACGCGCACTCCCCCGTGATGAGCGCGTCGAGCGCCGGGTCGGCGAGCAGTTCGAGGGCGAGGGCGAGCCGGTCGCCGTACGTACGGGTGGCGCGGCGCGCCGGGGAGACGGTGCCGACCTGGCTGCTGCGCAGCACGATCCGCCGCGCGTGGAAGTCCTCGCCCAGCGGGACGCTCACCTTCCGGTCGCCGTACCAGCTCAGTTCGAGGACGGTGCCCTCGGTGGCGACGAGTTCCAGCGAGCGGGCGAGTCCCTGCTCGGTGGCGCTGGCGTGCACGACGAGGTCCCGGTCGCCGAGCGCGTCGGCGGGCGCGGCGAAGTCCACGCCGAGGGCCTTCGCGGTCTCGGCGCGGGCCGGATCGGAGTCGACCAGCTGGACGCGCACGCCGGGGAAACGGGCCAGCAGCGCGGCCACCGAACAGCCGACCATGCCGCCGCCGACCACCGCGATCCGGTCGCCGACCAGCGGCGGCGCGTCCCACAGCGCGTTGACGGCGGTCTCCACGGTGCCCGCGAGCACGGCCCGTTCGGCCGGCACGCCGTCGGGGACCGGGGTGACGGCGGAGGCGGGGACGACGTACCGGGTCTGATGCGGATGCAGGCAGAAGACGGTACGGCCCACCAGTTCCGCCGGACCCTCCTCGACGACACCGACGCCGAGGTAGCCGTACTTCACCGGCGCCGGGAAGTCGCCCTCCTGGAACGGGGCCCGCATCGCCGCGTGCTGACTGCTCGGCACCCCGCCGCGGAACACCAGCGTCTCCGTGCCGCGGCTCACCCCCGACCACAGCGCGCGCACCACCACGTCGCCCTCGGCCGGCTCCGGCAGCTCCACCTCGCGAATCTCCCCCTGCCCGGGGGAGGCGAGCCAGAACGCATGTGCGGTTCGTGTCATCGGCGGTCCTCCTGAACGATCGGCCAGTGGTTCGCGTACCGAGATGTGCACAGGCCGCGCACAGTACGCGGCGATGATCGACTCTGTCATTACGGCCGGAGGATGCGCGGTGGCCCTGAACAACACATACGGTGCGCGACTGGTCCAGCAGGAGACCGCGCTCGGCGCGGGCGTGCAGATCCTGCTGCTGGCCCTGCTCGGGTCGGCGACCGGGATGGGGCCGGCGGGCTGGCTGACCGGCCTCGTCTTCGCCGTCGCCAGCTGGGCCGTCCTCTCCCGCGCCGTACACCGCTCCCGGCTCAGCTCCTTCGGCCCCGCCAACCGGGTCACCCTCGGCCGGGCCACCCTGGTCGGCGGGGTGACCGCCCTGGTCGCCGACTCCTTCCGCAGCTCACCGCCGGTCACCCTGTTCGTCGCCCTCACCGCGGTGGCGCTGATCCTCGACGGCGTGGACGGCAAGGTCGCCCGGCGCACCGGGACCTCGTCGGCGCTGGGAGCACGCTTCGACATGGAGGTCGACGCGTTCCTCATCCTCGTGCTGAGCGTGTACGTCTCGGCGGACCTGGGCCCGTGGGTCCTGCTGATCGGCGGCATGCGGTACGCGTTCGTCGCCGCCGCGCGGCTGTGGCCGTGGCTGACGGCACCCCTGCCGCCGAGCACGGCGCGTAAGGCGGTGGCGGCGGTGCAGGGGGTGTTCCTGCTGCTCGCGGGCGCGGAACTGCTGCCGTACGTGGCCAACGCGGGCGTCGTGGCGCTCGCACTCGGCCTGCTGGTGTGGTCGTTCGGGCGGGACGTGCTGTGGCTGTGGCGGACGTCCCGGTCCCGGACGATGGCGGCTGGGGAGACTTCGCACGTGGCGAAGGACGTCGAACTGATCGCCGGGTGAGGCGCCGGGCCGGCCGGAACTCCGCCCCTCCATCACCCAGTTGCTGTACGGACACGGCGGCTACGGCCCAGGGCACTCGGTGAGCGGGCGCGCGAGCAACACACACCGCGGCCTCGGCACCGCCTGCCCCGTACCACGTACGCGCGTCCCCCACTCCCCGCGTACAGCACCATCCTGTGCACACGCACCGGCGTCAGTCCCGACCCCTGCCCGCCCGTTCACGAACCTGCAACACCCGTTCCCATCATGTGGATTATCACGGAACGCCCTCGACAAAGCGGGGAGATCGCTGCCACTCTCCCGCCATGTCTCTCGCCCCTCGCGTCCTGCGCCGCGTCCTCGCCGGCGCCACCGTCGCCCTCCTCGCGACCGCCGTCGGCTGCGCCCCGCAGCCGGAGGACGGCGCGTCCGCCGAGCCCTCCGGTTCGGCCGGCGCTTCCTGCACCCCGGGCAAGCTCCCCACGAAGACTTCCGGCAAGCTGACGATCGCCACCGACCAGCCCGCCTACGAGCCGTGGTTCAAGGACGACGACCCGTCCAACGGCAAGGGCTTCGAGTCGGCCGTCGCGTACGCCGTGGCGAAGAGGCTGGGGTACGGCAAGGACGCCGTGGTCTGGCAGAGCGTGCCGTTCAACAAGGCGTTCGCCCCGGGTGAGAAGACCTTCGACTTCGACATCAACCAGGTCTCCGTCAGCGACGAGCGCAAGAAGGCCGTGGACTTCTCGTCCGGCTACTACGACGTGCGCCAGGCCGTCATCGCGCTGAAGGACTCCAAGGCCGCGAAGGCGGACCGCGTCGCGGACCTCAAGGGCCTCAAGCTGGGCGCCCAGGTCGGTACGACCAGCCTCGCCTACATCGAGGACGTCGTGCAGCCGACTCGGGACGCCGCCGTCTACGGCAAGAACGACCAGGCCAAGTCCGCGCTGAAGAACGGCCAGGTCGACGCGATCGTGGTCGACCTGCCGACCGCCTTCTACATCACCGCCGCCGAGGTGACCGATGCGCAGATCATCGGCCAGTTCGAGAACCGGGGCGGCACCGCGGAGCAGTTCGGGCTTGCGCTGGACAAGGGCAGCGCCCTCACAGCCTGCGTGACGGACGCTGTCGACGCGCTCCGCGAGGACGGCACCCTGGCGAAGCTCGAACAGCTGTGGCTGGCCGACGCGGTCGACGCCCCGGTGCTCAAGTGACCGTCGTCAAGGACGAGCCCGGCCGGGACGACGCGAACGACGGAGACCACGACAAGCGTGCCGTCGAGGGCCCGTACGTCCCGTCGCCGCGCCGGCTGGAGCGCGAGCGGTACCGGCGTACCCGCGCTCGCCGCGCCACGGCGATCGCCGCCCTCTCCACCCTGGTCACCGGAGCCGCCCTCTACCTGCTCGTCGTCAACGCGCCCGGCTGGCCGCGCACCAAGGAGACCTTCTTCGACGTCCAGTACGCGCGCGAGGCGTTCCCCGAGGTCCTGGAGGGGCTCTGGCTGAATCTGCGGCTCCTGCTGGTGTGCGGCGCCGCCGTGCTGGTCCTCGGCATGCTCATCGCGGTGGCCCGCACCCTGCGCGGCCCGGTGTTCTTCCCACTGCGGGTGCTGGCGGCGGCGTACACGGACTTCTTCCGCGGGCTTCCGCTGATCATCAACCTGATGATCGTGGTCCTGGGCGTCCCCGCGCTGCGCCTTCAGGGCGTCACCGTCGACCCGGTGCTGCTCGGCGGCACGGCGCTGACGCTGACGTACTCGGCGTACGTGGCGGAGGTGTTCCGCGCCGGCATCGAGTCGGTGCACCCCTCACAGCGCGCCGCTGCCCGCTCCCTGGGCCTGACCAACCGGCAGGCGCTGCGATTCGTGGTACTGCCGCAGGCGGTACGCCGCCAGGTGCCGCCGCTGCTGAACGACCTGGTGTCCCTGCAGAAGGACACCGGTCTGGTGTCGATCGGCGGCGCGGTCGACGCCGTGCGCGCGGCCGACATCATCGCGGGCCGCAGCCTCAACTACACGCCGTACATCGTGGCCGGGCTGGTGTTCGTCGCCCTGACCATTCCGATGACCCGCTTCACGGACTGGGTGACGGCCCGGATGGACCGCCGTCGGGCGCAAGGAGGAACGACATGAGCGACGATGTGCCGGTGCTGCGCATGGAGTCCGTCCGCAAGACCTTCGGCGGTTCGGTCGTCCTGCGGGACGTCGACCTGGAGGTCGCCCCGCACACGGTGACCGCGCTGATCGGTGCCTCCGGCTCCGGCAAGTCGACACTGCTGCGGTGCGCCGGCCTCCTGGAGGACGTCACCGACGGGGCGATCTGGCTGGACGGCGAGGAGATCACCGACCCGCGCGTCGACCAGAACGCGGTCCGGCGCCGGATCGGCGTGGTCTTCCAGGCGTACAACTTGTTCCCTCACATGACGGTGCTGGAGAACATCACACTCGCGCCGCGCCGGGTGCACCGCATCCCTCGCGGCCAAGCCGAGGAGCAGGCCCGGGAGTCGCTGGAACGGCTCGGGCTGGGGGGCAGAGCGGGCGAGTACCCGGACCGGCTCAGCGGCGGCCAGCAACAGCGGGTGGCGCTCGCGCGCGCCCTCGCCGTACGTCCCCGGCTGCTGCTGCTCGACGAGATCACCGCGGCCCTCGATCCGGAGCTGGTCGGCGAGGTGCTGGACGTCGTGCGCGACCTCAAGGGCGACGGCATGACCATGGTGCTGGCGACGCACGAGATGGGCTTCGCCCGCGAGGTCGCCGACCAGGTCTGCTTCCTGGACGGGGGCGTGGTGCTGGAGCACGGCACCGCCGAGCAGGTCTTCGGCGACCCGCGGCAGGAGCGCACACGGCGCTTCCTGCGGCGGATCGTGGAGGCGGGCCGAGTCACAGGTCATTGAAGTTCCAGAACAGGCCGACCTCGGTGTCCGAGACCACGACGAGGCCGCAATCCTCCGTGAAGACGCTCATCGGGCTGTACCCCAGGCTCTCCAGCGTGAAGTCGAGTGTGCCGGGCGCGCTGCCGGTCTTGGTGACGTTGGTGCGATAGGTGGCGTCGGTTCCATAACGTGCGAGGACCGTGCGCGCCATCGCCCGCAGCTCGTCCGGGGACTCGTCGAAGTACTGGAGGCTGGACAGCGTGCAGCCGCCCTCGGTGAGGGCCAGGAGCAGGCTTTCGGCGCTGTCCCGGTCGATCTCCTCGAGGCGCGGCGCGACGTACTCCGGAGTGTGGGCCGCGAAGGGCCACCTGGGGTTCCCCACACGCTCGGGGGGGCCGCCTCCGCGTCGTCGACGCGGGCCCAGCCACGGGGGTCCGGCGCGGCTCGGGCCATCAGCAGGAGGACATCGAGTGTCCAGTCCTCGTGGCGGCGCGGACCGGTGGCGATAGAAGCGAACGCGTCCCTGTACAGGTGGCGCACGGCGGCGTCCCAGAACGCCTGGTCGGCGGACATGTGGTGCGGGCCTTTCTCGGCGGGGCCAGGGCTTGCAGGTCATCGACGTCACGGCCGTGAACGGCGGATTGCGACTGCTGTCGTATGTGAGACGCGTGTCGATGCCGTTCACGTTTCGTACACCTTGGCGTTCATCCCGCCCTCCTTGTACCCGGACAACGGGTCGTTCGGGTCCCCTGGCTGCTTGAACACGCTGCGGCCACTCGACTCACCGGGCGGCGCGGTCGAGAGGAAGCAGAGGTCAACCGCTGCCGGCGTCCAGTAGTTGCGTCGGCCGGTGCACCGGCTTGGCGTTCTTCGCTGGACGCCAGCAGCGGCCATCGAGAGGAAGTGTCGGCCCGCGCTACCGCTTCTGCTCGACCTTCACCCAGTCCACCTCCGCCTGCACTTCCCCGGCCGCTATGCGGTCCACGCTGGACTGCGGCAGGCCCCAGTACGGGCTCGTCACCTTGTTCCAGCCCGCCGGGTAGGCGCCGCCGAGGGCGAGGTTGAGGATGACGTACTGGTTGTGGTCGTAGACCCACTGGCCGCGGGTCGATTCGAGCTTGTTGCGGGTGGTCTCCTGGACCAGGCGGTCGTCGACGTAGAAGCGCATGCCCGTCGGGGTCCATTCGACGGCGTAGGTGTGCCACTGGTCGGCGCGGCCGCCGTTCGGGTAGGTCTGGCGGGCGCCGATGCTGCCGTCGGCGGAGTAGCCGGGGCCGTGCAGGGCGGTGCTGGTCCAGTCGGCGTAGCCGATGTTCTCCATGATGTCGGTCTCGCCGGAGGCGGGCCAGGAGACGGACGGGTCGTCGACGTCGCTGCCGAGCAGCCAGAAGGCGGGCCAGAAGCCGTCGCCGACCGGGAGTTTCATGCGGGCGCTGACGCGGCCGTAGGTGAAGTCGAACTTGGTGTTGGTGTCGATGCGGCCCGAGGTGAAGTCGTACGTCCCGCCGCCGGCCTGGGTGCAGCCCTTGCAGTGCTTGGCGCGCAGGACCAGGTTTCCGTTCTCGGTGCGGATGTTGTCGGCGGAGTCGACGTAGGCCTGTGCCTCGCCGTTGACCGAGCCCATCTCGGTACCGGTGCGTACGACACGCCACTTGGAGCGGTCGAGGGAGGCGCCGGTGAAGTCGTCGAAGAACGTCGTCCGGTACGTCCCTCCCTGGTCGGCGGGGAGAGGCGGGTACGCGGCGGAGGCGCTGCCGCCGGTGCCCCAGACCTGGAACTCGTAGAGGGAGTAGCCGAACTGGGCGGTCGACGGGGCCGGGTTGTGGAAGGAGCGGCGCTCCTTGCCGAGCATGCGCACGTAGCGGCCGGTGGCCGGTTGCGGGAGCCTGACGTTGTCGTGGCGGCCCGTGGCCTCCGCCGGTGACTTGACGTCGGCGCGGCGGGCGGCCACCTCGGCCGCGGTCGGCCGGTACAGCGTGCGCCAGGTGCGGTTGTCGTCGGAGACCTGGAGTTCGTAGTCGACGGCGTAGGCCGCCTCCCAGTACAGGTCCACGGTGTCGATCGTGGACGCCGCGCCCAGGTCGACGGAGATCCAGCGGTCCTTGTTCCAGTCACTGGACCAGCGGGTGGTGTCGTCCTTGAGGTTCGCCGGCCAGCCGCCGTCGGTGACGAACGCCGGTGAGTTCCCCACGTGTTGGTAGTAGTTCGAGTAGGCCGGGTGGTTCAGGGCCAGGTTGGCGCGGGTGGTGGACGCGGGGGCCGGTTCGCCGCCGTAGACCTTGAAGGAGTAGAGCGAGTAGCCGTAGGGGGTGGCGCGTTCCTGGCCGCGCAGGCGGATGTAGCGGCCCGTCACCTCCTGGGGGTACGTGTGTGCGGTGACCGTTCCTCCGGTGCCGGCGGTCTCCGTGTAGAAGGGGGTCCAGTCGGTGCCGTTCTTCGAGATCTCCAGGACGTATCTCTTGCCGTAGGCGGCCTCCCAGTCGAGGGTCACGCGGTCGACGCGGAGGGTCGTGCCGAGGTCGAGGCGGATCCAGGCGTCGTCGGCGAAGTCGCTGGACCAGCGGGTTCCGGGGTTGCCGTCGAAGGCGAGGCCGGGGGCGGTGGCGCCGTTCTCGCTGCCGGAGGCGGTGACCGCCGCCGGGTTCGCGGCGTAGGCGGCGGCCGCGCGGTCCGTGTCCCACGCGGCGGCCGCCTGGACGGCTTCGGGCGCGGCGGTGGCCGGCCCCGTGAGGGCCGGGCTCGCCGCGAGGAGGGTGAGGGCGGCGAGGGCGGTCAGGAGAGTGCGGGAGGTTCGTGAGGTGACGCGTGTTGTGGCGGGGGTGCGTGATGGCATGCGGCTCTCCCTGGGTGGGGGCGGGGGCCTGCCGGGCTGTCTGTCCGGAGGCGTCCTCAGGGCTTAATTTAGGCCGTGAGTTAAACGTCAACTTGCTTGCGCGTCAAGGGTTTGAACGTTGATTCGCGAACCGTGCCGCCGTCATTGACGGGTTGGGACGGGTCGGGCCCCCTCCCGGGCGCGGGAGGGGGCCGTCAGCCCTCATCCGTCATCGGTCACCGGTCACCGGTCACCGGTCGTCGGACGTCGGTCGTCGGCCAGCACTCAACCGTCGGCTTGTACGGCTACCGTGTATGCGCGCTCACCGGGGCGGGCGCGTACCCGGTCGGGCGGGCCGTGAAGGTGCCCCGGCCCTGGGTACGACCACGCAACCGGGTGGCGTAGCCGAAGAGTTCGGCCAGCGGGACGGTCGCCATGACGACCGCCGCGCCCCCGCGGACCGCCGAGTCGGTCACCCGGCCGCGCCGCGCGGCGAGATCGCCGAGGACACCGCCCACGGCGTCCTCCGGGACGGTCACCGTGACCTCGGCGACCGGCTCCAGCAGCGCCATCGCCGAGGCGCGCAGGGCATTGAGGAGGGCGGCGCGGCCTGCCGTGCGGAACGCCATCTCGGAGGAGTCCTTCACATGGGTCGCCCCGTCGGTGAGGGTCACCTTGATGCCGGTCACCGGGTGACCACCCAGCGGCCCCTCGGCCAGCGCGTCCCGGCAGCCCGCCTCGACCGCCCGGACGTACTCCTGCGGCACCCGCCCGCCGACCACCGTCGAACGGAACACGAATCCCGTGCCGCCGGGCTCGGCGTGCAGCGGCTCGACGTCCAGCACGACGTGGGCGAACTGGCCCGCGCCGCCGTCCTGTTTGACGTGCCGGTGGACGTGTCCGGTCACCCCGTGCACGACCGTCTCCCGGTGGGCGACTCGCGGCCGTCCGATACCGACCTCCAGTCCGTGGTCCCGCCGGATCTTCTCCACGGCGACCTCGAGGTGCAGCTCGCCCATGCCCGACAGCACCGTCTGGCCGGTCTCCGGGTCGGTCCGCACCACCAGTGACGGGTCCTCCTCGGCGAGCCGGGCGAGCGCGGTCGCCAGCCGCTCGGTGTCACCGGTACGGCGTGCCTCGACCGCCACGGAGACCACCGGGTCGGCGACATTGGGCGGCTCGAGAACGATGGGCGCGTCCTGCGCGCACAGCGTCGCGCCTGCCCGCGTGGACTTCAGCCCTACGACGGCCACGATGTCACCGGCCGTCGCGCGCTCCAGCGGGGCGTGCCGGTCGGCCTGCACCCGCAGGATCCGGCCGATCCGCTCGGTGCGGCGGGCGGTCGCGTCCCACACGGTGTCTCCCTTCTCGATCGTTCCGGAGTAGACGCGGAGGTAGGTGAGCCGGCCGGTGGGGGTGGCGTGGACCTTGAAGGCGAGGGCGGCGAACGGGGCTCGGGGGTCGGCGGACCGCTCGGGGACGGGATTTCGTATACCGTCGTCCGTCTCTTGGACACCGTGTACCGGCGGCACGTCGACCGGCGACGGCAGATAGGCCACCACCGCGTCCAGCAGCGGTTCGATGCCGCGGTTGCGGTACGCCGAGCCGCACAGCACGACCACGCCGTCACCACTGTGTGTCAGCTCGCGCAGGGCGGCGACGAGCGTTCCGGTGGACACCGTCGACCGCATACAGAATTCGTCCAGCGCGCCTGTGTGCAATTCGGCCACCGCTTCCTCCAGCGTCCGCCGATGCCGCCGCGCCTCCTCCAGCAGCTCCGCCGGCACCGGCCCTTCCACGGCGCCTTCGCCGTGCTCGTCCCAGATCAGGGCACGCATCCGGACCAGGTCCACGACACCCCGGAAGCCGTCTTCCGTACCGACCGGGAGGTGCACGACGAGCGGCACCGGGTGGAGTCGGTCACGTATCGACGCGACGGCCGCGTCCAGGTCGGCGCCGACGCGGTCCATCTTGTTGACGAAGGCGATCCTCGGCACGCCGTGCCGGTCCGCCTGCCGCCACACCGACTCGCTCTGCGGCTCGACGCCCGCGACGGCGTCGAACACGGCGACCGCCCCGTCCAGCACCCGCAGCGACCGCTCCACCTCGTCGGCGAAGTCGACGTGGCCCGGGGTGTCGATCAGATTGACGCGGTGGCCGGCCCAGGCGCAGCTGACCGCCGCCGCGAAGATGGTGATGCCGCGGTCCCGCTCCTGCGGGTCGAAGTCGGTGACGGTGGTGCCGTCGTGGACCTCGCCGCGCTTGTGGGTGGTTCCGGTGGCGTACAGGATCCGCTCGGTCAGGGTGGTCTTGCCCGCGTCGACGTGGGCGAGGATGCCGAGGTTGCGGACGGTGGTGAGGCTGTCGAGGTTGCTGCGCACGGCCCATGGCCTTTCGAAGTGTGGTGTGCGGAAGGGCAGCGCGATGAGCCGTGAGAAGGCGGGGGCGGTGGGCGGCCGTCAGCTGTCGACTGTCGACTGTCGACTGCCGGTGGTCGGCTATTGATGGTCGACTGTCGACAGTCAGCTGACCGGTCAGCTGTTCCGCCAGCTGTTCAACGGTCAGCCATGGTCGTCGACTGATTGGCCCTCAGGTATCGGAAGGCGCCGATCGCGCCCGCTCCAGTCCTGTTCTCTTCGTCACGGCATCCGGTGCCGGCCGCGCAGCGGGCACCGGGCGGCCGTGGACACCAGGATCACCTCGTAGCGGGAGGGGGGAACGATGACAGCGGTGCGGTCTCGCACGGCCCGGCTCCCCTCGCTCGACTGGCTTCACACGGCGGCGTACCGCCGTCCGCACCGCCGTCTCGTGGCGATGCGCGATCACTCGGCGAGTGTAGGGAAGGCGGGCGGGCGAGGTCACCGAGTTTTTTCCTCAGCCGGCCTCGGTCGACCCCTCGGGTGCGTGGACCGGCGCCTCCGGCGTGTAGAAGTGCGCCCGCACCCGTCGCAACCAGGCCTCGGCCGCGCCCTCGTCGGGCTGGTCGGGCAGGACGCTGCGTGTCCGGCCGAAGGCGGACTCGTAGTGGCGGAGGAGGGGCAGCGCGGCGGACGGGTCGGCGGCGACCTCCTCGCCGAACCGGTGGTAGCTCTCGGGGTCCTCCACCCGGATGGTCAGTCGGCCGGTGGCGTACAGCTCGAATCCCTGGTGGCACAGCCGCTTGAGGTGGCGGGCGTGTTTGGCGGAGCGTCTGCGGCTGGGCGTTTCGGTCGCGTCGGCGGCGATACGGTTCTGCAGCTTTCTGAACTGCTGGGTGGCGTAACCGAGATAGGCGTCGCGCACCCGGCGGGCGCTCAGCAGCGTGCCGCGGATGTCGATCAGCTCGTCACCAAGCGGGGTGCGCACCTCGTACAACTCGTCCGGCAGCCATACGAGTTCCGTCACGGTCGGGTTGCCGCCGAGGGCGAGCCGGCACCATTTCGCGGCCTCGTGCAGGGTGCGGTCCGGCGCCGTGGAGACGTGGGACTCCTTCGGCCCGTGCAGTCCGTGCAGGGATTCGGTGGGCGCGGCGAACACGCCGAGCCGGTCCACGTCGGAGTCCTCGTGGGCGAGGCCGTACGCGGTCGAGCCGACGATTCCGGACAGCAGGATGTTGTACACAGTCACCCGCGTCATGATGCAGCGTCCCCCCGATCGCCTCACACGTATTTCCGCCCTCTCCCCGCGCGATGCGCCATGTGACATATTACTGGCGTGGCCAAGCAACCGAGCTGCGACGTCGTCGTCGTGGGCGCCGGCATGGTGGGCGCCGCCTGTGCGCTGTACGCGGCCCGCGCGGGTCTCGACGTCACCCTGGTCGACCGCGGCCCGGTGGCCGGCGGCACCACGGGTGCGGGTGAGGGCAATCTCCTGGTGTCCGACAAGGAGCCCGGCCCGGAGCTCCGGCTCGCGCTCCGTTCCCTGCGCTTGTGGGCGGAACTGGCCGAGGAGTTCGGTCCGGCGATCGAGTACGAGCCCAAGGGCGGGGTGGTCGTGGCCTCCGGGCCCGGGGGACTCACCGCCCTCACCGAGCTGGCCGCTGCCCAACGCGCCGCCGGCGTGGAGGCGGTGACCTTCGACGCCGAACGCCTAGCCGAGCTGGAACCGCGCCTGGCACCTGGTCTCGCGGGCGGCGTGTACTACCCCCAGGACGCCCAGGTGATGCCCGCCCTGGCCGCCGCGCATCTGATCCGCGCGTCGGGTGCGCGGCTGCTCACGGGGACGACGGTCACCGGTGTACTGCATACAGCCGACGGCACGGTGCGCGGCGTACGCACCGATCAGGGGGAGCTGCACGCTCCGGCCGTCGTGAACGCCGCCGGCACCTGGGGCGGCGAACTGGCCGCGCTGGCGGGCGTCCGGCTTCCGGTCCTTCCCCGGCGCGGCTTTGTCCTGGTGACCGAGCCGCTGCCGCGGTATGCGGTACGGCACAAGGTGTACGCAGCCGACTATGTGGCGGATGTCGCCAGCGACTCCGCGGCCCTGCAGACCTCGCCGGTGGTGGAGTCGACGGCGGCGGGACCGGTGCTGATCGGCGCGAGCCGGGAGCGGGTCGGCTTCGACCGCTCGTTCTCGCTGCCGGTCGTACGGGCACTGGCGGCGGGCGCGGTGCGGCTGTTCCCGTTTCTCTCTGGGGTGCGAGTGATGCGGACGTATATCGGTTTCCGCCCGTATCTGCCGGACCATCTGCCGGCGATCGGCGCCGATCCTCGGATGCCGGGGCTGTTGCATGCCTGCGGGCACGAGGGCGCGGGCATCGGGCTGGCGCCCGCTACCGGGCAGTTGATCGCGCGGGTACTGACCGGGCAGGTGCCGGCCGGGAGGCAGCCGGAGCTGGATCTTTCGCCGTTCCGGCCGGATCGGTTCACACAGGAGCCCGCATGAAGCATTCAGTAGCCCGTATGAAGCGTTCGGTAGACCTTATGAGGCGTTCGGGAGGCCGTATGGAGCATTTCGGATATCGCATACACCGTACGCGCGCACTCCCCCTCGACCTCGTCCGAGCCAACCCCGATCCTCCGTTCTCCCTCACCTTCGACGGCCAGGAGATCCAGGCGCTGCCCGGTCAGACCGTCGCCGCGGCACTCTGGTCGGTCGGGATCACCGCCTGGCGGACCACACGGGGATCGGGGAGTCCGCGAGGCGTGTTCTGCGGTATCGGTGTCTGTTTCGACTGCCTGGTGACCGTCGACGGCCGGCCCAACCAGCGTGCCTGTCTGGTACCGGCCGAGCCCGGTGCCGATGTCCGTACGCAGCGGGGGACGGGGCACGATGCGTGAGGGGACCGCCGAGCCGCGTGTCGCCGTGGTGGGGGCCGGTCCGGCCGGGCTGGCGGCGGCGCTCGCGGCGGCCGCCCGAGGCGTGCGCGTGCTGCTGCTCGACTCCGGCGCGGAACCGGGCGGGCAGTTCTACCGGCAGGTCGCGCCCGCGCTGCGGGTGAGCCGTCCGGAGCGGTTGCACCACCAGTGGCGCACCTGGGAGCGGCTGCGTGACGGGCTCGCCGCGCACCGGGCCGCCGGGCGGATCACTCATCTGTCGGAGCGTCATGTCTGGTCGGTCGAGCGGCAGCCGTACGGGCACGGGGCTTTCGTCGTGCACGCGCTGCTCGGGTCCGTGCAGGAGGAGTCCGAGGCCGTGCGGGCGGACGCCGTACTGCTCGCGACCGGCGGCTACGAGAGGGTGCTGCCGTTCCCCGGTTGGACACTGCCCGGTGTGGTCACCGTGGGTGGGGCGCAGGCCATGCTGAAGGGCGGGCTGGTCCTGCCCGGGCGTCGCGTGGTCGTAGCCGGCACCGGGCCGTTGCTGCTGCCGGTGGCGACCGGGCTCGCCGCGGCGGGCGCGGAGGTGGCGGCGCTGGTCGAGTCCGCCGCCCCCGAAGCTTTCGTACGGCATGCCCGTGCCGTGGCCGCCGAGCCCGCGAAGCTCGTCGAAGGCGCCGGATTCGCGGCACGGCTCGCGCGTCACCGCATCCGCCCGATGAGCGGTCACGTCGTCGTGGCCGCGCACGGTGATCAGCGGATCGACTCGGTGACCGTCGCCGCCCTCGACGCCGAGGGGCGGGAGCGGCCGGGCAGCCGGCGCCGTATCGTCTGCGACGCGCTCGCCGTGGGGCACGGCATGCTGCCGCACACCGACCTGGCCGACGCGCTCGGCTGCCGCCTGGCGGGCACGGCCGTCCACGTCGACGACGAGCAGCGCACTGACGTCCCGGGCGTGTGGGCGGCCGGTGAGGCCACCGGCGTCGGTGGCGCAGCGCTCGCGCTCGCCGAGGGGCACATCGCGGGCCGGTCGATCGCCGCGCGGCTGCGGGGCGGCGTTCCCGACCCGCGCGCGTGGGCGCCGGCCGCCCGCGTCCGTGGGCGGCTGCGCCGGTTCTCCGCGGCGCTCGACGCGGTGTACGCCCCGCCCGCCGGGTGGCCGGAGCTGGTCACCGACGAGACGGTGGTGTGCCGCTGCGAGGAGGTCACCGCCGGGGCGGTCCGCGAGGCCGTGGGCGTCCTCGGCGCGGGCGACCTGCGTACCGTGAAGCTGTTGACGCGGGCCGGGATGGGCTGGTGCCAGGGCCGGATGTGCGGGCCCGGCGTAGCCGGGGTCGCCGGGTGCGAGCCGGACCCGGCGCGGCGCGTGCCGACCCGGCCGGTGCCGCTCGGTGTGCTCGCCGAGGACGTCACCCGGCCCGCCCCCGCGGAGTCCCGGGGCTCCCGGAGGCCGCCCGGGAGTCCCCGAACTCCCGGAGAGCCACCGTGACTTCCGGAACTCCCGGAACTCCCGGAACTCTCTGAAACCCCGGAGACCCCGGAGACCCAAAAACTCCCCGGACTCCCACAGCCCCCTAACACTCTCCAGCCTCCTGCGACTCCCTGAACTCCCCGAACCGCCGGACTTCCCGAACTCCCGCACTCCCGAACCCCGGAGCCTCCCACCCCCTGAGCCAACCAACCCGCCACTGCCATGCCAAACCTCCCTGAAGGGGCACCCCCCATGACAGTCAGCGCGATCACCCCCGCCACCGCCCTCGCTCCCGCTCCCACCACCCCACCCCACCCCTGGCGCGGCCTCCTCGTCGCCACCGCGCTGCCGCTGGGCGCCGACCTCTACGTGGACTACGACCGGTACGCCGAGCACTGCGTCTGGCTGGTGGAGAACGGCTGCGACGGTGTCGTACCGAACGGCTCGCTCGGCGAGTACCAGGTGCTGAGCCCGGAAGAACGCGCCCGGGTGGTGGAGACGGCCGTGCAGGCGATCGGCGGGGAGCGGGTGATGCCCGGCGTCGCCGCGTACGGCTCGGCGGAGGCGCGGGGCTGGGCCGAGCAGGCGGGTGAGGCGGGCTGTGCGGCGGTGATGCTGCTGCCGCCGAACGCGTACCGTGCCGACGACCGTTCGGTGCTCGCCCACTACGCGGAGGTGGCGCGGGCGGGTCTGCCGGTCGTGGCGTACAACAACCCGATCGACACCAAGGTCGACCTGGTGCCGGAACTGCTCGCCCGGTTGCACGGCGAGGGCTGGATCCGCGCGGTGAAGGAGTTCTCCGGCGATGTGCGCCGCGCGTACCGGATCGCCGAGCTGGCCCCGGAGCTGGATCTGCTGATCGGTGCCGACGACGTGCTGCTGGAGCTGGCCGTGGCGGGCGCGAACGGCTGGGTCGCGGGGTATCCGAACGCACTGCCGCGCGCGTGTGCCGACCTGTACCGCGCGGCGGTGGCCGGGGATCTCGGCACGGCGGCGCCGCTGTACCGGCGGCTGCATCCGCTGCTGCGCTGGGACTCGCGCGTGGAGTTCGTGCAGGCGATCAAACGGTCGATGGATCTCGCCGGCCGGTACGGCGGCCCGGTCCGCCCGCCGCGGATGCCGCTGCTGCCCGAGCAGGAGGCCGCCGTCCGCGCGGCCACGGAGAAGGCCCTCGCGGCCGGACTGGCATAAGGAGAGGCCCGCATGCGCAGCAGACTGGTCCTGCACGCCGTCGACTCGCACACCGAGGGCATGCCCACCCGCGTGATCACCGGCGGGATCGGCACCCTCCCCGGCGCGACGATGAACGAGCGGCGGCTGTACTTCCGTGAACACCGTGACGACGTCAAGCGGTTGCTGATGAACGAGCCGCGCGGGCACGCGGCGATGAGCGGTGCCGTCCTGCAGCCACCGACCCGCCCCGACTGCGACTGGGGCGTGGTGTACATCGAGGTCTCCGGCTATCTGCCGATGTGCGGGCACGGCACGATCGGGGTGGCGACCGTGCTGGTGGAGACCGGCATGGTGGAGGTGACGGAACCGGTCACCACGATCCGGCTGGACACCCCGGCGGGGCTCGTGGTCGCCGAGGTCGCCGTCGAGGGCGGCGCGGCGCGGGCCGTGACGCTGCGGAACGTGCCGTCGTTCTGTGTGGGCCTGGGCCGTCAGGCGACGCTCGCGGACGGGCGGACGGTGACGTACGACCTGGCGTTCGGCGGCAACTTCTACGCCATCCTGCCGGTGGCGGAGCTGGGCCTGCCCTTCGACCGGGACCGCAAGGACGAGCTGCTTCAGGCCGGTCTCGCGCTGATGGAGGCGATCAACGCGGAGGAGGAGCCGGTGCATCCGGCGGATCCGTCGATCCGCGGCTGTCACCATGTGTACCTGGCCGCCCCCGGCTCCACCGCCCGTCACTCCCGGCACGCGATGGCCATCCATCCCGGCTGGTTCGACCGCTCCCCCTGCGGCACCGGCACCAGTGCCCGCATGGCGCAGCTGCACGCGCGCGGGGAACTCCCGCTGCGCACGGAGTTCGTCAACGAGTCGTTCATCGGGACCCGGTTCACGGGGCGGCTGCTGGGCACGACCGAGGTGGCGGGGATCCCGGCGGTGCTGCCGAGTTTCACCGGGCGCGCCTGGATCACGGGCACGGCCCAGTATCTGCTGGACCCCACCGACCCGTTCCCCGCCGGGTTCGTGCTCTGATCGTCGTACGACCGCTGCCGACCGCTCGCTCTGCTGGAGACACCCCATGCCCGCTCAGCCGACCCCCGACCCCGTCCTCCCCGTCCTCGGCGGGAAGCGGAGCAGCTACCGCGAGCGTGTCGCCGACGCGCTGCGGGCCGCGCTGATCGCGGGTGAGCTGCGGCCGGGCGCGGTGTACTCGGCGCCGGCGCTGGCCGCCCGGTTCGGCGTCTCCGCGACGCCGGTGCGGGAAGCGTTGCTGGACCTGGTGAAGGAGGGGCTGGTCGACGCGGTGCCCAACAAGGGGTTCCGGGTGACGGCCGTGTCGGAGCGGCAGCTCGACGAGTACACGCACGTTCGCTCGCTCATCGAGATACCCACCGTGGTGGGGCTGACCGGCACCGCCGAACCGGCCGCGCTCCAGGCCCTGCGGCCGACCGCCGAGGAGATCGTCACCGCCGCGGCGGCGGGCGACCTCATCGCGTACGTCGAGGCGGACACCCGCTTCCACCTGGGACTGCTCGCGCTCGCGGGCAACGGCCACCTCGTGGAGGTGGTCCGCGATCTGCGGGGCCGCTCCCGCCTCTACGGCCTGACCGCGCTGGCCGAGGCGGGCCGGCTGCGCGCTTCCGCCGAGGAGCATCTGGAGCTGCTGGACGCGCTGCTGGCCGGGGACGCGCCGGCGGTGCGGACGGTGATGACGCGTCACCTGGGGCACGTACGGGGGTTGTGGGCCGCGCCGGGCTGAGACCCCGAAGGCGCTCTGCGGGGAGCCCGAGGGAGTTCCGCTGGGAGCCGGGGCTGAACCGTTCAGCCCTGGTCGCGCAGGCCCCACGGGGAGCCGTACTCGGTGAGCAGGTCGAGGAAGGGACGCGGCGGGAAGGCCTCCGGGCCGAGGACGCCCCGGCCCGTCCAGGCGCCGGTGGCCAGCAGTTCGAGGGCGACGACGGGGTTGACGGCCGTCTGCCAGACGACGGCCTGTGAGCCGTACTCGCGCATCGACCACTGGTTGTCGACCACGTGGTAGAGGTACGCCTCTCGGGGCGCACCCTCCTTGGTGCCCTTGACCCAGGTGCCGGCGCAGGTCTTGCCGGTCATCCTGTCGCCGAGGGTGGCCGGGTCGGGCAGGCAGGCCGCCACGACGTCGCGCGGGGAGACCCGTACGGGCCCGTCCCCGCCGGGCACCGTGACGTCGGCGGTGGAGTCCAGCCCCAGCTCGTGGAGGGTCTTCAGCTTGGCGATGAAGTCGTCGCCGAGCCCGTACTTGAAGGTGACGCGGCGCGCGTCCACCCAGCGGGGGATCAGCAGCACCTCCTCGTGCTCCACGTTGACGCACTTCACCGGGCCGATGCCCTCGGGGAAGTCGAAGACCTCCGGCTCGCTGAACGGAGGGGTGGTGAACCAGCCGCGGTCCTTCTCATAGACCACGGGCGGGTTGAGGCATTCCTCGATGGTCGTCCAGATGCTGAAGGAGGGGGCGAAGTCGTAGCCCTCGACGGTCAGGTTCGCGCCGTCGCGGACGCCGATCTCCTCGATGTCGTCGAACAGCTCGTCGGCCGCGTAGCGGGCGAAGACGTCGGACAGGCCGGGTTCGACACCCATGCCGACCAGGGCCAGCCGGCCCGCCTCCTCCCAGCGCCGGGCCAGCGCGAACTGCTCGTCGCCCAGCTTCACCCCGCACTGCTCGTACGGGTGGTCGGCGTGCGGCGCCGACAGTGACATCGCCATGTCCACGTAGTGGGTGCCGGCCTCCAGGGCCGCCTGGAACAGCGGCATCACGAAGCGTGGGTCGGTGGCGTTGAGCAGCACGTCACAGCGCTGCTTCACGAGCACCCGGCGCACCGCCTCCGGGTCCGAGGCGTCCAGCCGCAGCGCGTCGAACCGGCCCTCCTCGGCACCCAGCGCCGCGACGGCGGCCTCGGCACGGGACAGGTCGTAGTCGGCGACCACCATGTGGGTGAGGAAGTCCCGGCGGGACGCGATCCGGGTGACGGCGGTTCCGACACCGCCCGCGCCCACGAGAAGCACTCGCATGTCACACACCTTTCGTCCGGGAGGCGACCGCCTCCGGCACGACCGATGCAACGGGATGGCGCGATGTAAGGTCAACCCTGTTGGCATAAGGTCGGCCGTTCGGCCCTGGGCACGACGGCGGCCGCAGCGCGAGGAGCAGGAGGAGGAGGCGGACATGACCAAGGCAGTGGTGCCGGAGACGGCACGCCGACGGCGGCGGCCCACCCGGAGCGGCACCGTGCTGTCCGAGGAGGTCATCGTGCGCACCGCCCTGCGCGTGCTGCGCGAACACGGCAGCACCGGGCTGACGGCGCGCCGTCTGGGCGCCGCCCTGGGTGCCGATCCGAGCACCCTCTACCGGTACTTCGCCGGAATGGACGACCTGACCAGGGCCATCGGGGACGAGCTGATGGGACAGGCGCTCGCCGGCTGGGAGGCGACCGGGGACTGGCGAGCCGATCTCCGGGCCCTGGGCCTCGCCGTGCACGCGTCCTACCTCGCCCATCCGCAGGCGGCCGTGCTCACCGCCAGCCGCGTCACCGGCAGGCCGCGCGAGATCGCGGTGGACGAGACGATCCTCGGCATCCTGCGCGGCGCCGGCCTGCCCGACCCGGCGGCGGTCCGCGTCTACCACGCGTTCATCGACCAGAGCCTCGCCTTCGCCGCGCTGGACGCGGGCTCGCTCGCGCTGACGGACGAGGCCCGTACGGCGGACGAGCGGATGTGGGAGTCCACGTACGCGCGGCTGCCGGCCGAGTCCCATCCGAACATCGCGGCCACCGCGCACCTGCTCGCCCGCCGCATGCCCCACAGCGCCTACCCGGCCGCACTGGAGATGCTGCTGGAGCACACGGCGGCACAGCTGGCGCGGACGGGTGCCGGGTCCGGCTAACGGGTGGCGGGGGTGGTTAACGGGTGGCGGCCTGCCCGGTGAGGCCCGCGAGGGCGAGTGCCCTGGCGACGGCCGGCAGGTCCAGCGGATCGTCCCCGGGGTGGGCGGGACGCAGTCGCCGCAGCAGCGGCTCCGGCCGTAGCCGGTGTGCCTCGGCGTCGGCCAGGAAACCGTCCGCGGTCGGTCCGCCGGCCGTGTCGTCGACGCGGTCCGCCAGCTCCCCGAGCACGCGGCCCCGGTCGACGACCCAGCCAAGGCCGCAGTCCAGGCCGTCGTCCCCGAGGTCGTCGGGGTACGGCGCCCGCGCCCAGGACCCGTTCTCGAACCAGTAGACGCAGCCGAGTTCGTTCCCCTCGAGCCGGTCGCGCAGCTCCTCGTAGGGCAGCCAGTCCGGGCCGCCCGCGAGCATGTCGATCGGCGGCTCGTGCCACTTGACGCCGCTCGACTCGTCCTCGCCGTAGAGGACGAACCGGCCCCCGCCCATCCTGGACATGGTCCACCAAGTGCAGCCGGAGTCGTCCCAGTGCAGGCCCTCGTCGTCGATCCAGCGGCCGGTCCGGTAGCCGCCGCCGCGCTGCTCGTCCTCGGTGGTCGCCTCGACGGCCGCGAGCAGCGCCCACCGCGCCCACAGCTCGTCACCCGGCGGAAGGTCGTCCGGCAGCCCCGGACGGTGAATCGTCATATGTCCCCCGTGTGTTGTCTTCGCGTTCTGTGTTCTGTGTTCTGTGTTCTGTGTTCTGCGGCCCGCACACCGCATGTCGCATACCGTATGCCGCGTACTGCATACCTCCCACCGCGTACCGCGTACCGCCCACCGCGTACCGATGATGACCGGCCGCCACAGTACGGAGTCCAGCCGGCTCCGCCGGGTTTCCCGACCGTTCACGGCTCCCTCACTCGCGCGGCCTTGGGGTGCGACCGGGGCCGAACTAGCGTCCCAGGGCGTCCGTTCGACGAACGAGAGAGGTCTCGATGTCCGTCAGACACTTCCTTGCCTCCCTTGCCCTGGTGCCGGCCCTCACCCTCCCGACCGCCGCGCACGCCACCCCACACGCCACCCCCGCGCACGGCCCCGGCGGCCTCCCCCACCCGGCGCGCTTCGACCTCCAAGCCCACCGCGGCGGCCTCGGCATGACCACCGAGAGCACTCTGGAGGGGTTCGCCAAGGCGCTGCGCCTCGGGGTCTCGACGCTGGAGCTGGACACCCAGGTCACCAAGGACCGCAGGGTCGTGGTCACCCACGACCGGCAGGTCAGCGCGCAGAAGTGCCGGGACACGGGGCCGGTCGTGCCCGGCGATCCCCAGTACCCGTACGTCGGCAAGTTCATCAAGGATCTGACGCTCGCCCAGATCAGGACGATGGACTGCGGCTACCAGCAGTTGCCCGGTCACCCCGAGCAGGAGCGGATCGCGGGTGCCCGGATGGTGGAGCTGCGGGACGTGCTGGACCTGGTCAAGCGGTACAGGGCCCGGCAGGTCACGCTCAACGTCGAGACGAAGGTGGAGGCGGGCGCGCCCGAGCAGACCGCGCCGCGTGAGCTGTTCGTGCGGCGGGTGTTCGAGGAGATCCGCGCCTCGGGCATCGAGGACCAGGTCACCATCCAGTCCTTCGACTGGGGCGCGCTGAAGGCGATGCACCGGCTCGCCCCGGACTGGCCGCTGGTCGCCCTCACCAACTACGACTTCCTCCAGGTCGGCAAGCCAGGCGCCTCCCCCTGGCTGGGCGGTATCGACGCCGACGACTACGGCGGCGACTTCGTGCGGGCCGCCGCCACCGTCCCGGGACTCCGGGCCCTCTCACCCAACTACGGCTTCCCGCAGAACGGGAAGATCGGCGACCCGGGCTTCCGCTTCTACCCCGACCGGACGATGATCACCGACGCCCATGCGCGCGGGCTGAAGGTGATCCCGTGGACCTGCGACGACCCGGGCACGGTCGCCGCGCTGATGGACCTGGGCGTGGACGGCGTCATCACCAACTACCCCGACCGGGTGCGGGCGTTGATGGCCGAGCGGGGCATGCGGCTGCCCAAGCAGTACCACCCGCGGGGCCGGCACCGGTGAGGGACGACACGGGGCCGGCTCGGTCCGGTCGGCGGCCCGGCGCCCGACGGCGCCGGACGGCGCCCGACGGCGCCTGTCACCAGCGGACGCCGGCCACCAGGCACCGGCCACCACGCACCAGGCACCGGCCACCAGGCACCGGCCACCACGCACCAGGCACCGACCACTGGCCCTGGCCACCAGCCACCAGCGGATCCTCACCCCCGCGGCACCGGAAAGATCATGCACGTACTCGTCGCATGGGCGAGCAGCCGGTCCTTGTCGTCGAGGAGGCGGGCCTCGGCGAGTGCGGTGCGGCGGCCGCCGTTGAGGACGGTGCCGACGGCGCGGACGCGGCCGGTGTCGACGGTGACCGGGCGGAGGAACTTCACCGCGAGGTCGACCGAGGTGTAGCCCGTGCCCTGCGGCAGGGTGGACTGGACGGCGCAGCCGGCGGCCGAGTCGAGGAGGGTGGCGTAGACGCCGCCGTGCATGCTGCCGATGGGGTTGTAGTGCTCCTCGCCGGGCAGCAGGGAGAAGACCGCGTGTCCGTGGTCGACCTCGTCGAGGGTGAAGCCGAGGGTGGCCGCGAGGGGTGCCGCGGGCAGGCGTCCGGCGACGACGTCGCGGAGGAAGTCCAGCCCCGTGCCCCGGCCGACGGCGGCTGCCGAGGTCGCGGGGTCCTCCCACTCGTACGTGCGTGACCGTCCCATGGCGTCGTTTCCTCCTCCGACTCCTGGCTTCACCCGATGAAGCCAGCCAGCCCGCCGAAGCTAGCCCGCGCGCGAGCTGACTGTCAATGACGAAGCCAGGGGCTACGATGAGGGCATGGAGTGGCTGGAGATCAGCACGGAGAACTGCACGGTCCAGCGCGCCCTCGACGTGGTCGGCGAGAAGTGGACGCTGCTGATCCTGCGTGACGCGTTCAACGGGGTCCGCCGTTTCGACGCCTTCCGCCGCCATGTGGGCCTGTCCGAGGCGGTCCTCTCCGACCGGCTGCGCAAGCTGGTCGCGGCCGGGATCCTGGACACCGTCCCCTACCGGGAGGAGGGCAGCCGGACCCGGCACGAGTACCGGCTGACCCCCAAGGGCCGGGATCTGTGGCCCGTACTGATGGCGCTGCGGCAGTGGGGTGAGACACATCTCGCCGACCCCGACGGCCCGGTCCTGGACGTCGCGCACCGCGACTGCGGGACCCCCGTACGGGTCGTCGTCGAGTGCTCCGGCGACCGCGCTCCGCTCGCTCCCACCGAGGTCACGGTACGTCCCGGCCCAGCGGCCCGCCCGCGACCCTGAACTGCGCGCTTGCTCGCGGGGCGTGCGCCGGTGTGCCGGTGGGCGCCCCCGGGCGCCGCTTGTCACCACCCCGAGCCGGGCATTACTGTCACCACGCCTTGGTGAACGGGAAATCCGGTGTGATGCCGGTGCGGCCCTCGCCACTGTGATCGGGAAGTCCGGCTCCAGCCCTCACGGGCAGCCACTGGGTCCTCCGGGACCCGGGAAGGCGGAGTTCGGGCGGTGTCACCCGTAAGCCAGGAGACCGGCCAAGGCGCGTCAACCATCCACGAGGTGCTGGAGAGGGTCTGTTCGAGCCATGCACATAGCCGAGGGTTTTCTTCCTCCGGCGCACGCGGTCGCCTGGGGCGTCGCGTCCGCCCCGTTCGTCGTCCACGGCGTCCGACGACTCACCCGTGAAGTCCGGGAACACCCCGAGAGCACCCTGCTGCTCGGCGCGTCCGGAGCCTTCACCTTCGTCCTGTCCGCGCTCAAGCTGCCGTCCGTGACGGGCAGTTGCTCCCACCCGACCGGCACCGGTCTGGGCGCCGTCCTGTTCCGCCCGCCGATCATGGCGGTGCTGGGCACCATCACCCTGCTCTTCCAGGCCCTGCTCCTCGCCCACGGCGGCCTGACCACCCTCGGCGCCAACGTGTTCTCGATGGCGATCGTCGGCCCCTGGGCCGGGTACGGCGTCTACGCGCTGCTGCGCCGGTACGACGTGCCGCTGATGGTCTCCGTGTTCTTCGGCGCGTTCGTCGCCGACCTGTCCACGTACTGCGTCACCAGCGTCCAGCTGGCCCTCGCCTTCCCCGACCCGAGCAGCGGGTTCCTCGGCGCGCTCGGCAAGTTCGGCGCCATCTTCGCCGTCACCCAGATCCCGCTCGCCGTGAGCGAGGGCCTGCTCACGGTGCTCGTGATGCGGCTGCTGGTGCAGTCCAGCAAGGGCGAACTGACCCGGCTCGGCGTGCTGGTGGCCGGCAAGCGGGCCGAGAACGCGAAGACCGGTTCCGAGGCGGTGGCGTGATGAAGAAGAGCACGAGGATCAACCTGCTGCTGCTGCTCGCCGTGGCGGCGCTCGCCGTCCTGCCGCTCGTCCTCGGCCTCGGCGACCACAAGGAGGAGCCTTTCACCGGCTCCGACGGCGAGGCCGAGACGGCGATCACCGAACTCGACCCGGACTACGAGCCCTGGTTCTCGCCCCTGTACGAGCCGCCGTCCGGAGAGATCGAGTCGGCGCTGTTCTCCCTCCAGGCGGCGATCGGCGCGGGGGTCCTCGCCTACTACTTCGGGCTGCGGCGCGGACGACGGCAGGGCGAACAGCGCGCCCTGGCGCGGCAGGACGCCGCCCCGGGCGGTACCGGCGAGCCCGGCGTCTGAGCGCCCGTGCTGCCGATCGACGCGGCGGCGCACAGCAGTCGCTGGCGCCGCCGTCATCCCGTGGACAAGGCCGTGCTCGGGCTCGGTCTCACCGTGCTCGCGATCGCGTTGCCGCCCTGGCCGGGCGCGGCGCTGGTGCTGCTGACGGCGCTGGTGGTGCTGCTCGGCCCGGCGGGCGTGCCCGGGCGCCGGCTGTGGCGGGCGTACCGGGTGCCGCTCGGGTTCTGCGTGAGCGGCGCGGCCACGCTGCTGGTTCAGGTGGGCGGGCCCGGAGGGTTCGTGGCGCTCGCCCCCTCCGGCCCGGCCCGCGCCGGGGAGCTGCTGCTGCGCACCTCGGCCGCCTCGCTGGGGGTGCTGCTGTTCGCCTTCACCACGCCGATGTCCGACCTGCTGCCCCGGCTGGTGCGGGCGGGAGTGCCCGCGCCGGTCGTGGACGTCGCCCTGGTGACGTACCGGATGAGCTTCCTGCTGCTGGAGTCGGTGCGGCTGATCCGGGACGCGCAGGCCGCCCGGCTCGGCCACACCACGCGGGCCGCGACGTGGCGTTCGCTGGCCGGACTCGGCGCCACCGCCTTCGTGCGGGCCTTCGACCGGGCGGCACGCCTCCAGGCGGGGCTCGCCGGGCGCGGCTACGACGGCACCCTGCGCGTGCTGGTTCCCGAGGCCCGGGTCTCCGCCCGGTTCACGGCTGCCAGCTGCGCCCTGCTCGCGGCGCTGGCCGCGCTCACCTTCGTACTGGAAAGGCCGCTGACATGAGCGAGGCCCCTGCCCTGGTCGCCCTGCGGGGCGTGTCCTTCGCGTACGAGGACGGCCCGGCCGTGCTCAGCGCGCTCGACTTCGAGGTGTGCGAGGGGCGGGCGCTGGCGCTGCTCGGCCGCAACGGCAGCGGGAAGACGACGCTGATGCGGCTGCTCAGCGGCGGGCTGCGGCCGCGCGAGGGGCGGCTGACGGTCGAGGGCGAGCCGGTGGGCTACGACCGCAAGGGGCTGACGCGGCTGCGGACGACCGTCCAGCTCGTGGTGCAGGACCCGGACGACCAGCTGTTCGCCGCGTCCGTCGCGCAGGACGTGTCGTTCGGGCCGTTGAACCTGGGGCTGCCGGACGCCCAGGTGCGGTCCCGGGTCGACGAGGCGCTGGCCGCCCTGGACATCACCGCGCTGGCCGACCGGCCCACCCATCTGCTGTCGTACGGGCAGCGCAAGCGGACCGCGATCGCGGGCGCGGTCGCCATGCGGCCGCGGGTGCTGATCCTCGACGAGCCGACGGCCGGACTCGACCCGGACGGCCAGGAGCGGCTGCTGGCGACGCTCGGCGGGCTGCGGGCGGGCGGTACGACGGTGGTGATGGCCACCCACGACGTGGACCTGGCGCTGCGCTGGGCCGACGACGCGGCCCTGCTCACCCCGGCCGGTGTGCGGACCGGTCCGGCGGCCGAGCTGCTGGCCCGCACCGACCTGCTGCGGCAGGCCGGCCTGCGGCTGCCGTGGGGGGTGGCGGCGGCCCGGCTGCTGAGCGCGCAGGGCCTGCTGCCCGACCCGGCGGACGGCCCGCGCACCGCGGAGGAGCTGGCGGCGCTCGTCCCGGCACGGACAGCGGGCGACGACTGAGACCCGGCGCCGCCCCCGCCCGCGGGTGCCGTCCATACGGGGCATCGGCTGGGCCCGGCGGCCCGGCGGTGGCGGCTCAGGGCACGCCGGACAGGTCGATGCGGAACATGCCGCGGCCGTGGGTGACGCAGACGAGGGTCTCGTCCATCCAGAACAGGTCGTCCACCGAGCAGTTGGTCGGGCCCTCGTTCGTCGGGGACCACGTGGCGCCCTCGTCCTCGCTGGCGAACAGGCCGACCTCGGTGCCGCAGTAGAGCAGGCGCGGCCGCCTTGGATGCAGGACGAGGGCCCGGACCGGCACGGCGGGCAGGGTCGCCGACAGGTCGGTCCACTCGACGCCGCCGTCCCGGGTCACCCACAGGTTGCCGGTCTCGTACCCGCCGAACGCGGCGTACACGATGTCGGTGTCGTCGGGGTGCGCGGTCAGGGAGGTGCAGTACCGGCGCGGCTCCAGGCGGCGGGTGCCGGTCACGCCGACGCGGTCCCAGGCCGGGGTGGCGGCCGTGCCCTCGGTGGTGCGGAAGACCAGGCCGTCGGTGTGGCCGGCCCAGATCACGTCGGAGTCGCCCGGCGCCACCGCGAGGGCGCTGATGGGCGAGCCCGCGCTGGGTTTGACCGACCGCCAGCTCGGCCCCGACGTCGTCGTGTTGCGTTTCTTCGCGTCGTCCGTCACCCACAGGGAACGGCCGCCGGCCAGCAGCCGCTCGGGGTTGTTCGGGTCCAGCACGAACGGGGCGATGAACAGCGCCTGCCGGTTCTTGGCGTCCGGGATGCGGAAGGGCACCGGCTTCCAGTCCCACTCCCCCGTGACCGGGTTGAGGAACTGGCCGCTGATGTAGCGGTCGCCGCGGGTGTCGTCGGTGGTGCCGCCGTCGGTGTTGCGGTGGATGTTCAGGAAGACGTACTCGCCGTAGAAGACCTTCTCGTCGCCGGGGTCGGCGGCGCACCAGCCGCCGTCGCCGCCGAAGATCTCCCGCCAGTCCTCCGTGCCCCGGGCGGGGTCGAAGCAGAGGGTGCCGTTGTCCTGCGCCCCGCCGATGATCTTCCCGGTGGTGGTGCTGCCCGCGCCGGCGTAGAACTGGGTGGCGCCGTAGTTGTTGACCAGTTCGGTCCAGCCGTGCACGAACGGCGGCTGCGCCTCGGTGCCCACCTGGGCCAGGTCGGCGGCCTTGAACACACCGCCGTCGTTGCCGAAGAACACCGTCCGGTTGGTGACCCCGTCGTAGCCGGGGTGGGAGACGACGGCGTGCTGGTCGGCGTGGACCGAGCCGCGGTCCCACCAGGTGCTGATCTCGGCGAGCCGGTCGCCGCCGTCCGTGCTGCGCCACAGGTCGACACCGCCGGCCAGCAGCAGGTCGGCGTCGGTGGGGTCCCCTGCCCAGAGCACGTTGTCGTACCAGCCCTGCTCGGCGAGGTAGGCGGCGGCGCGGCCCTCCGGGTCGAGGGTCTTGCGCGGCTCGTACGTCTCGCCGCCGTCCGTCGACCGCCAGATCTCGCCGTTGGTCATCTCCACCGACGCGTACACGACGTCCGAGTCGGCGGCCGCGTAGGCCAGTTCCACCCGGCCCGACCACGGGCCGCGGCCCGCCGCCACCCAGGTGAGGCCGCCGTCCCGGCTGAACCACGCCTCGCCGTCCCGCATCGACCCGGCGACGGCCCTGGCGTCGTCGGCGGGGTCGAACTTCACGTCCGCGACGGGAAGCCCCGTCAGCACCGGCGTCCAGGTGGCGCGTCCGGGGTCGGCGCAGCGGAAGACCCCGCTGTTCGTGGCGACCAGCAGCACCTCGCCGGTCGACGACACGGCGATCCTGCTGACGAAGGCGAAGTCGGGGGTCCGGGTGGCGGGCAGCGGCGTCCAGGTGACGGTGTCGGTGGTGGCGAACAGGCCGTTGCCGCGCAGGGCGTCGCCGTTGGAGAAGCCCTCGCCGGTGCCGACGTACAGGGTGGCGGGGCGGGCGGGGTCCATGGCGATGCAGGCGCACGCCAGGTTGCCGAGGAAGTCGTCGACCGGCTGCCACTCCCCGCCGCCGTCCTCGGTGTGCCAGACGCCGCCGCCCGCGCTCGCCGCCCACATGCGCTCGGGGTCGTCCGGGTCGATGACGATGCCGCGGGTGCGTCCGCCGATGTTGCCGGGGCCCAGCCACTCCCAGGCGGCCAGGGACATGCCGGCCGTGGGCGAGGGGCCCGCTCTGCCCCGCGCGTCGGCGCGGCTCGTCGGCACTCCGGCGGTGACCGGGGCGGGCCGGGCGACCGCGAGCGAGGCCCACAGCTGCTCCAGGGCGCTGCCGAGGGCGTGCGCGGGCACCCGTCCGTCGTCGCCGCGTTCCTGTTCCATCCGGAACATGCCGCGGGCGGTGGGCATGTCCGGGTACTCCAGGCGGCGCAGCGCGTAGTGCACCGACGCCTCGGAAAGCCCGTCGAGGGTCTCGTTGGTGGCGCCCCGGACCTCGCGCAGCCGGACGACCTGTTCGACGCTGATGTGCTTGGCGCGGGCGAGTTCTTCGTCGGAGACGGTCATGGTGGCTCCTCGGGGACTCGGTGACTCGGTGGGGTGGGGGCGGGGTTAAGGCTCCGGGGCCGGCGGCGGTCACGGGCGGAGCGGGGGTGCGCGGGGCGGGGGTGCCTCGTCCAGCACGACCTCCCACACGGGCGCGTCGGCGGGCGGTCTGGTGCCCCGCAGCACCACGGCGGCGCCGCTCGGGGCGGGGCGTACGGCCAGCTCGACGGTGAGGTCGCCGACCCGGACGGCGTTCGGCGGCCCCTCCCCCGTCTCCGGGGCCGGGGGCGGTTCGGGCAGCGGGGTCACCGACGGGGGGCCGCGCAGGTCGACGCGTACGGCTCCGCGTGCCTCGTGCGTGGCGGTGGCGACCCGGTCCGGGCCGGGTGCGGCGCCGCCCCGGTAGCCGGAGCGCGCGGTCCAGCGCAGGACGACCTGGTCGTGCCCGGGCTCGGCGTCCAGGGTGAACGCGTCGGTGTCGTGCAGGGCGGGGCGCGCCCACGGCGGCAGGGCGAGCGGCGCGGACGCCCACCGCTGGACGCCGTCGTCGGCGTCGAGCAGCACGACCACGAGCGGTTCGCCCGGCTCGCCGGGCGCGTCGATCCGCACGGCGACGACCGTCCCGGCCACGAGGGCGCAGGGCCGCAGCCCGTGCCCGGCGCGCCAGGCCACCCGCCCGGTCCTCGGATCGAGCGCGACGAGTGTGCCCCGCCGGTCGTGCACCACGGCCCGCGCCCCCTGCGCGTCGGCCACGCCACGCGGGAACTCCCCGGTCACCGCAGGCCGTTCCGGTGCCCTACCCGCCGTGCTGCGGGCGGACCTTCCAGAAGTGCCGCAGCGCCGAGCGGACGCCTTCGACCAGCGCGTCGAGGACGAACCAGGTGGCGAGGAACGCCACCGCCTCCAGCGCGAAGTTCCCGAACTTGTAGAACAGGGCGGCGATCACGAACGAGACGGCGAACACGGGCGCCTGGCGGGCCGCCAGGTCCATGCCGCTGATGGTGCGGATGAGCTGGAACATGTCGTCCCCACGGGAGACCCGAGACCTGAGACCTTGCACCGCCGGTCGGGGCCCGACCGGGCGTGGCTCCCCTTCTCATGGTGCTCCCGTGGGGACGCGTCCGCATCTCACGGGAACCGGTGGCGGGCCCGCGTCACCGGTCCTTGGCGAGGGCGACGAGTTCGGCGAAGAGGCCGCCCGCGTGGACCAGGTCGTCGTAGTGTCCGTGCTCGACGACGCGGCCGTCGCGCAGCACGACGATCCGGTCGGCGAGGCGGGTGTTCTCCAGCTGGTGGGTGACGACGACGGTCATCCGCTGCGCGGCGATGCGCTTGATCTCGAGGAAGATCCGGTGCTCGCCGCGCGGGTCCATCTGCGAGGTGGGCTCGTCGAGGATGAGCAGCGGGGTGCGGCGGTACAGGGCGCGGGCGCACACCAGGCGCTGCCACTGGCCGCCGGACAGCTCGACGCCGCCGAAGAGTTCACGGGCGAGCAGGGTGTCGAGCTGCCGGGGCAGCCGTTCGACGGCGTCGCGCATGCCGACCGCGTCGACGGCGTCCCAGACGGGCCCGTCGTCGTAGGTGCGGGGCTGGCCGAGGGTGACGTTCTCGCGGGCCCGCAGCGGCCAGCAGGCGAAGTTCTGCGGGACGAGCGCGGTGCGCCGCCACACCGCGTCCGGCCGCACCCGCGCCAGGTCGACGCCGTCCCACAGGACGCGGCCCTTGTCGGGCAGGAGGATGCCGGTGAGGAGCTTGGTCAGGGTGGACTTGCCGGAGCCGTTCTCGCCGACGACCGCGACGATCTCGCCGCGGCGCAGGGTGAGGGAGATGCCGTCGACGGCGGGCTCGTCCTTGCCGGGGTAGCGCAGGACGACCTCGTCGAGCCGGATCTCGTCCACTCGCTCCGGGATGGTCGAGTCACCTCGTTTCGGGGCGAGTTCCGCGGCCTTGTCGAGGAAGGAGCGCATGTCGGCGAGGTAGAGGGAGGTGTGGAACATCGCCGCCCCGTGCTGGACGAGCTGGCCGAGCGCGGCGAGGGTGGTCTGCACGGCGACGACGGCGGTGGCGGCGACGGGCAGGGCGACCCGGCCGGTCGCGGCGAGCCAGGCGAGCGCGGCCCAGGTGACGAGCAGGAACACCCCGCCGAGCGCGGAGGTGGCGAGGACGATGCGGAGCATGCGCGGGGCGGCGGTCAGGGTGCGCCGGTCGATGCGTTCGGACAGGGCGCGGTACCAGTGGACGAGGTAGCCGGTCATCCCGTTGGCGCGCACCTCGTCGCCGTGCCGCGGGTTGGTGGCCCACCAGCGCATCATGCCGCGGACGTTGCGGTCGCCGACGTTGAGGTAATGGGTGGCGTAGTCGACGCCGGCGGACAGCACCGCGCCGAGGCCGGCGGGCAGCACGGCGAGCAGCAGCAGCGGCAGCATCAGCCAGTGCAGGGCGCCGATGACGCCGGCCGCGGCGGTCATGCGGACGAGGGAGGCCATGAACCGCTGGGCGTCCCTGACCATGTAGGTGGTGCGGACGACGCCGACCTCGGCGGCCTCCTGCCGGTCGGCGAATCCGTCGACGCCGTACGCGGAGGTCTCGACCCGGCACACGGCGGACACCAGCGCGACGTCGGCCTCGGTGGTCAGGCGCGGGGTGATGCGGCCGTCGGCGTAGGCGGCGAGCGCGCTGCCGGCCCGGCCCGCCGCGGCGGCGGCCGCGACGATCACCAGGTCGGGCAGGGCGGCCTGGAGGCGTTCGGGCACCACGCCGGTGCCGAGGAGGTGGGTCATGGCCCGCGCGGTGAAACCGAGGACGCCGGCGGCGGCGACGCCGGTGAGGACCTGGCAGCCGAGCAGCAGCAGGACGGCGGAGCGGTCGACGGCCCAGGCCATGCGCGCGGTCTGGCCGAGCACGGACGGCAGCCGCCCGCACATCTTGCGGAAGCCGGCGTCCTCCAGCGGGTTCCTGCCGAACTGCCCCGAGTAGTCGATCGGGGCCGGCGGTGGAGGGGGCGGTGTGCCGGAGTTCTCTGTCGCGGTGTCGGAATCGGTCACCTGCGTCCCTCCTCTGGGTCGGCGCCGCACCTGGATGGTCCGGCGGTGCCCGGCTCAACGAGGCGGAGGGCGAATCGAACGCGCTCGATTCCGGACGACGCGCGGGCCCGTGTTCCGGGGGCGCCGCGGCGCCGGGCGCGGTGCCGCACGGCCTCCGCGCGGACCGTGGGTGACCGAAACGCCGGTGCTCGTGGCGGGTGTGACCGGTGGGTTTTCAGCCCGGTGTGCGCTCCGCTCACCCGGTCTTCGCGGGTGCGGGTCCGTCCGCGCGGAGGTCGTGCCAGTGGACCGTGCGGTCGCACCAGCGGCGCAGCAGGACGGGGTCGTGGCCGACGGCGAGCAGGCCGGCGCCGGTGGCGGCGCGGTACTCCTCGACGACCGCGACCAGGGCGGCGGTGGTGGAGGCGTCGAGCATCGCGGTCATCTCGTCGCACACCAGCCAGCGCGGGCGCAGCACCAGGGCGCGGGCCAGGCAGGCGCGTTGCAGCTGGCCGTCGCTGACCTCGTGCGGCCGTCTGGTCAGCAGGTCCGCGGTCAGGCCGACCGTGGCGGCGAGGCCGGCGACCCGCTCGGGTGCCTCGGCCCGCCGGCCGGTGGCGCGCAGGGGCTCGGCGATCAGGTCGGCGAGGGACAGCCGGGGGTCGGCGGAGAGCCGGGCCTGCTGGAAGACGACGCCGAAGGCGGTGCGCTGGGAGCGGGGCGCCCGGTGCCGCCACCGGCGTACGGGGGTGCCGTCGAGGACGACGGTCCCGGCGTCGGGGCGGTGCAGCAGGGCGGCGACCCGGGCGAGGGTGGACTTGCCGCAGCCGCTGGGGCCGAGCAGGCCGACGGCCTCGCCGGGGGCGACGGCCAGGGAGACGTCGCGGACCGCGGGGGCCTGCCGGTCGTATCCGGCGGTGATGTCGCGCAGTTCAAGCACGGAGGTCCTCGGGGACGTACGGATGGTGGCAGGCGGCCGTGCCGGTGAGCTGCGGCAGCGTGGCGCACAGGTCGTCGGCCCGGTCGCAGCGGGCGGCGAAGGCGCAGCCGTCGGGGAGGGCGCCGAGCTCGGGGGGCATGCCGGGGATGGGGGTGAAGGCGCGGTCGGGCACGGCGTCGAGCAGGCCGCGGCTGTAGGGGTGGCTGGGGCCGGGTGCGCCGAAGAAGGCGGCGGCGTCGGCGAGTTCGACGATGCGGCCCGCGTACATCACCGCGACCCGGTCGGCGACGCGTTCGGCGGCGGCCAGGTCGTGGGTGATCATCAGCAGGGCCCGGCCGGTGCCGGCGTCGGCCCCGGTGTCGAGGTGCCGCCGCAGTTCGTCGACCGTGCGGTCGACGAGGTCGCGGTCGAGGCCGGTGGTCGGCTCGTCGGCCAGCAGCAGCGGGGCGTCCCCGACGAGGGCGAGGGCGGTGGCGGCGCGCTGGGCGAGACCGCCGGAGAGCTGGTGCGGGTACCGGTCGAGGTGGTCGGCGGGGAACGCGGCGCGTTCGGCGGCCCGCTCCGCGGCGGCGCGCAGCGCGTCCCGGCCGCGGACCGAGGTGAGCGCGGCGACGGTCTCCGCCAGCTGGGAGCGGACGGTGCGCACCGGGGTGAGGTGCGCGGCCGGGCTCTGCGGGACGAGGCCGACGAGGCGGCCCCGCACGGTGCGGGCCAGGGTCCGCTCGTCGGCGGCGAGCAGGTCGAGGTCGCCGAGCATCGCCTGCCCGGCGGTCTGGGCGTTGCCGGGCAGCAGGCCGAGGAGGGCGGAGGCGAGCACGGACTTGCCGCAGCCGCTCTCCCCGATCAGCGCCAGGCACTCGCCGGCCGCGACGTCGAAGTGGGCGCCGCTGACGGCGGCGACCCGGCGTCCGCCGGGCATCAGGAACCGCACCGACAGTCCGCGCACCGACAGGACGGGCGAGCGGCCGGTCGCGGCACCGCCGCCCTCCCGCGCGGCAGCGAGTTCGTTCGGGGCCTTGTCCGCGTTCACAGCATCAGCTCCGATCGGCGGCGGGGATTGATCCGCTCCCGCCAGGCGCCGGCGAGCCCGGCGATGGCGAGGGTGGGCAGGATGATGAACAGGCCGGGGAACAGGGTCGGCCACCACTGCCCGGCGAGCAGGGAGCCGCGGGCGCCCTGGATGAGGGTGCCGAGGCTCGCGGTGTGGGCGGGCAGGCCCAGTCCGAGGAAGGACAGCGCGGACTCGTGCCACATGGCGTGCGGCACCATCAGCACGGCGGCGAGCGCGGCCTGCGGCAGCACCGCGGGCAGCAGATGCCGTACGGTGACCCGCCACCGGGTCGCTCCCCCGCTGACGGCGGCGTCGACGAACGGGCGGGAGCGCAGGGACAGCACCTCGGCGCGCACGATCCGGGCGGTGGACAGCCAGTGGGTGACGGCGACGGAGACGACCACCGGCCAGACGCCGGGCCGGAACATGGCGACGACGAAGATGCCGAGCAGCAGGTGCGGGACGGACGAGAGGGTGTCGACGACCCGCATGACGGCCCGGTCGGCCCAGCCGCCGAGCGCTCCGGCGAGGGCGCCCACGGCGGTGCCGATCACGGTGGCCGTGAGGGCGGCCGCCAGGCCCACGAGCAGCGAGACGCGCAGCCCGTGGACGCAGCGCAGCAGCAGGTCGCGGCCGACGTCGTCGGTGCCGAAGGGGTGTGCGAGGGACGGGGGCAGGAGTTTGTCGGCCAGCTGGACGGCCTGCTGGTCGAGCCGGACCAGCGGCGGCACGAGCAGCACCGCGAGGACGGTCACCGCCAGCACGACGGCGGACATCCGGACCCGCAGGGCACGGGTGGCGCGGCGCCTGCCGCCGTACGACCGCCACGCGGGCTCGGCCGGGGGCGGGGACTTCGGTCCGGCGGGTGCCGGGGCGTCACATGTCACTGAGCTTCACCCTCGGGTCGAACAGTCCGTAGAGCAGGTCGGCGAGCAGGTTGCCGACGAGGACGGCGGCGGTGGCCAGCGTGGTCAGGGCGGCCAGCAGCGGGAAGTCGACGGCCGTGGCCGCCTGGACGGTGGCCGCCGCGATGCCCGGCCAGCTGAAGACGCTCTCCACCAGCAGGGCGCCGGTGATGAGTTCGGGCACCCGGGACCCGATCAGGGTGAGCACCGGCAGCAGGCCGGAGCGCAGGGCGTGGCCGAGCAGCACGGTGCGTTCGCCGAGGCCGCGGGCGCGGGCGCCGCGCACCGGGTCCTCCGCGAGGGCGTCGCCGACGCCTTGGCGGACGTACAGCGTGAACCACGGGAGCTGGGAGACGGCGAGGACCCCGGCGGGCAGCACCAGGTGGCTCGTGACCTGCCCGAAGGTGACGTGTTCGCTGGCCGGGTCGGTGAGGCCGCCGGCCGGGAGGAGGTCCCATTGCAGGGCGAACAGCCAGACGGCGAGCAGCGCGATCCAGAAGACCGGGGCGGCCTCCAGGAGGTAGGCGAGCGAGGTGACGGCCCGGTCCAGGAGGGAGCCGGGGCGGCGGGCGGCGAGCACGCCGAGGACCGTGCCGAGCAGCACGGCGACGGCGAACGCGACCGCGCACAGCAGCGCGGACCACACCAGGCGTTCGCCGATGACCTGTGTCACCGGCTGGCGCAGCACGCTGGAGTGGCCGAGGTCGCCGGTGAGCGCGGACGTCAGCCAGTCCCACCAGCGGGCCGGGAACGGCTCGTCGACGCCGAGGTTGCCGCGGAGCCGGTCCAGGGTCTCCTGGTCGGCGCCGAGCGCGGCGGTGCCGGCGTAGGCCTTGACGGGGTCGAACGGGGAGGCGGCGGCGATCGCGAAGACGCCGAAGGTGACGGCCAGGAGGACGGGCCCCGCGTACAGGGCCCGTCGTCCGGCCAGCCGTGCCATCGCTCCCCAGGGCGGTGTGGTCATCGCTCGGGCTGCCAGTCCTCGATGTTCCACCAGGGGCCGCTGGCGAAGCCGTGCTCGTGCGGCTCCAGCTGGGTGGTCAGGCCGTCCCAGCGGTCGGCGAGGACGTACAGGTGGTCGATGTGGGTGAGGAAGGTGTAGCCGGGGTCCTTCACCAGGGCGCGCTGGAGCTTGTCGTAGGCGGCCTCGCGTTCGGCGGGGACGCGGGTGCGGCGGCCGGTGTCGAGGGCTTCGTCGACGGTCCGGTCGCGGTAGCGGGCCATGTTGTTGAAGCCGTCGCCGGCGAGGGAGGAGTGCAGCAGGGTGTAGAGGCCGAAGTCGGGGTCGCCGACGCTGCCGAAGCCCGCGAGGACCGCGTCCTCGCCCATGCGCGGCTCGATGACCTCCCAGGTGGCGCTCTCCACCTCGACGTCGATGCCGGCCTTCTTCGCGTCGGAGGCGTAGGCGAGCGCGTGGTCCTGGCGGACCTTGTCGCCGGACGGGTACAGCAGGGTGAACGCGGCGCGGCGGCCGTCCTTGGCGCGGATGCCGTCGTCGCCGGCCTTCCAGCCCGCCTCGTCGAGGATCCTCTTCGCCCTGCCGAGGTCCCGGGTGCGCTCGATGCCGTCGGCGAAGGCGGGGTCGTCGGCGGGCAGCGGCCCGTACGCCGGGCGGCCCGCGCCGTCGAGGATCTTGTCGACCATGGCCTCGCGGTCCACGGCGGCGTCGAGGGCCTGCCGGATCGCGCGGTCGCCGGTGACGGGGTTCCCGGTGGGCAGGGTCACGGCGCGGAAGTCGTAGGACCTCGCCTCGTAGGTGCGCTTGCCGTTCTCGCCCTCGAAGGTGGCGGCGAGGTTCGGCGGCAGGACGGCGCCGTCGAGGTCGCCGGAGCGCAGGCGGGTGGCGCGCACGTCGTCGTCGGCGACGATCGCCATGGTGAACGACTTCACCTTCGGCGCGGGGCCCCAGTAGTGCGGGTTGGCGTTGAAGGTGAGCTTCTCGCCCTTGCTCCACCGGGTGAGGACGTACGGTCCCGTGCCGACCGGCTCGGTGTTGAAGGACCCGGAGTTCGGGTCCTGCTTCCCGGCGATGTGCTCGGGGACGATGGGCAGGACCGTGCGGGCGGCGAACGGCGCGTACGGGTACTTCAGGGTGAAGACGACCTTGTCGTCGCCGCTCGCGCGGACGCTGTCGACGGCGGCCAGTTCGCTCTTGGCGGTGTTGTTGGTCTTCGCGTCGAGGACGGTCTCGTAGGTGTAGACGACGTCGTCGGCGGTCAGCGGCTCGCCGTCGCTGAACTTCACGCCGTCGCGCAGGGTGAAGGTGTAGGTGCGGCCGTCGTCGGCGATCTCCGGGAGGGCGGTGGCCAGGGCCGGCTTCAGCTTCAGGTCGGCGTCCCGGGCGAGCAGCCCGTCGAAGATCTTGGAGTTGCCGTCCTTGCCGTAGCCCAGCAGCGGGCTGAGCGTCTCCGGCTCGGTGGCGACGCCGATCACGACTGACTCGGCGGCCTTGCCGTCGCCCGCCGGGTCGCCGGGCGCCGAGCACGCGGCGACCCCGACGGTCAACGCCGCCGTGACGGCGGCACCTCGTATCCGACGGGCCGTCATGGACCTCACACCCCTACCGCCACCATGTCGTTGTTGCATATCGATGGCAATTAAAGGTCACGAAGGCCCTTCGGTACCAGTCCGCCCCCGCCCCGACCAGCCGGAACACCCGATGATCAAGGGCGGGCGCGGGGGCGGGAGACGATCTAGACCGTGCGCGGGCGCAGGAAGCGGCTCAGCAGGTCGTCCAGACTCACCAGGCCGGTGAGCCGGCCCGAGGGGTCGCGGACCACGGCGAGGGAGGCGCGGCGCCTGCGGAGCAGGTCGATCGCGTCGGCGACCGTGGCGTCCTCGGTCAGCTCGGGCACCGGGCGGGCCAGCGAGCGGGCGCTGGTGCTGCGGCCCCGGGCGCGGGCCACGAGGGCGTCGCGGGCGTGCACCGAGCCGAGGACGGCGCCGTGCTCGCGGACGAGGAGCCGGGTGCGGTCGCCGGCGGCGGCGAGCCGCAGGATCTCGTCGGCGTCGGCGGCCCCGTCGACCGAGTTGATCGCGGCGGCCGGCACCAGCAGGTCCCGCACCGGGGTCTCCGGCTCGGTCAGCGAACGGGTCAGCAGCTCCGAGTCGGTGGCGCTGATCAGGCCGAGCCGCTCGGACTCGGTGACCAGGTGGGTGAGCTGTTCCCGGTTGTGCACGGAGGCCAGCTCGTCGCGCGGGCTGACCCGGCACAGCCGGAGCAGACCGTTGCTGAGCGCGTTCAGCGCCCGGATCAGCGGCCGTACGGCCTTCACCACGGCCCGGAAGGGCGGGGACAGCAGCATCGCCGAGCGTTCCGGGTGGGCGATCGCCCACGACTTGGGGGCCATCTCGCCGACCACCATGTGCAGGAACACCACGACGATCATGGCCACGGCGAACGCGACGCCGTAGCTGACCGCGCTCGGCAGGCCGAGCCGGTGCAGCAGCGGATCGAGTTCATGGGAGATCGCGGGCTTGGACACCGAGCCGAGGCCCAGGGTGCACACGGTGATGCCGAGCTGGGCGCCGGCCAGCATCAGCGACAGCTCACGCATGCCGGCGAGCGCCGCCCCGGCGCCGCGCCGCCCCTCGGCCGCCGCCTTCTCCATGCGGTGCCGTTTGGCGGCGACCAGCGCGAACTCGGCCGCCACGAAGAAGCCGCTGCCGATCAGCAGCAGGACGGTGACGAAGAGCGCCGTCGGGAAACTCATGCCTGTTCCTCCGTGGCCGGGGCGAGCCGTTCGATCCGGACCCGCTCCGGGACGTGCCGGTCGAGGGTGCGTACGTCGATCACCGCGCCGCCGCCGTCGGGCAGCTGAACCGTGATCCGGTCGCCGATGGCCGGGAAGCGGCCCAGCCGGTCGACGACCAGACCGGCCACGGTGTCGTAGTCGTCCTCCTCGGGCAGTGCGACACCGGTCGCCTCGGCCACCTCGTCCAGGCGGCGTCCGGCGTCCACCAGCCAGCCGGCGCCGTCGGCGACGGCGACCTGGGTGACGGTGTCGGACTCGTCGGCGATGTCGCCGACCAGTTCCTCGGCGATGTCCTCGTAGGTGACGAGGCCGGCGACGCCGCCGTGCTCGTCGAGGACGACGGCGAACTCGTCGTCCCGCTCACGCATCCGCTCCACGGCGTCCGGCAGCGGCAGGGTGTCCGGCAGCAGCAGCGGCCGCCGGGCGAGAGCGCCCGCCGTGGTCCCGGCGAGCCGGCCGGCGGGCAGCGCCATCAGCTCGCGGACGCCGAGGACGCCCGCGACGTCGTCGGGGTGGTCGCCGAGGACGGGGTAGTTGGAGTGGCCGTGCCTGCCGATGAGGTCGACGGCCTCGGCGGCGGTGGCGTCCCTGCGGACGAAGACGGCGTCGGCGCGCGGCACGATCACCTCGTCGAGGGTCCGCTCGGAGAACTCCAGGGCGTGGTCGAGCAGGTCGGCGGTGCCGCGCGGCAGGTGGCCCTGCTCGTGCGACTCGCCGATGAGGTGGCCCAGCTCCTCCAGGGTGGCGCCGTGGTGGAGCTCCTCGACGGGTTCGATGCCCGCCTTGCGCAGCAGCCGGTTCGCCGCCCCGTCGAAGATCCGCACCACCGGTCCGACGACCTTCAGATAGCCGAGCGTCGAGGCGGCCAGCGTCTTCGCGAGGCGTTCCGGCACGGCGATGGCGAGATTCTTCGGGGCCAGCTCGCCCAGCACCATCTGCACGGCCGTGGCCAGCACGAACGCGAGCACGACGGAGATGCCGGTGACGGCGCCGTCGGGGATGCCGACGCCGGTCAGCGCGGGCCGCAGCAGCGCGGAGACGGACGGCTCGGCGATGAAGCCGACGACCAGTCCGGTGACGGTGATGCCGAGCTGGGCGCCGGAGAGCATGAACGACAGGCGCTCCAGCACCTTCAGGGCGCGGGCGGCCCCGCGGTCCCCGGCCTCGGCGTCCCTCGCGAGGGCGAGCCGGTCGGCGGAGACGTAGGCGAACTCCTGGGCGACGAAGTAGCCGGTGCCCGCGGTCAGCACGAACACGGCCAGCACGCCCAGCCAGGCCTCCACGGCACTCATCGAACACCACCCCGCCGCGTGCCGTGCTCAGGAGGTTCCTGGCGGGATGGTCGGGGACTGTGCCCCGAGGGGTCCGTCGATCTGGCGGACAAGCAGTGACTCCTCATCTCGGTGGATATCCGGACAACGATTCCGGCCGGAACGTTGTTCCCGCACCCGCCGGGCCGTCCCGGCGGGTGTGTCCGGTCCCGCGGATGCCTCAGGCCGCGGGGCCGACCAGCTCGGACAGCACGTCCTCCATGGTCACGAACCCGATCACCTGGCCGCGCTCGCCGACCACGGCCGCGAGATGGCCGCCGTCGGCGCGCAGCGCGGTGAGGGTGTCGTCGAGCGGGGTGTCGATCCGCACCCGGGTGACGCGGTGCAGGGCGGTGCGCGGGAAGGGCCGGTCACGGTCGGTGACGCCGAGGGTGTCCTTGATGTGGAGGTAGCCCAGCAGGGTGCCTCCGGGTCCGGTGACGGGGAAGCGGGAGAATCCGGCCTCGGCGGCCACCCGTTCCAGCCGGGCGGGGGTGATCGAGGCGTCGACCGTGCGCATGCCGCGGGCCGGGACGAGGATCTCGCCGACCGGCCGGGCGCCCAGCTCCAGCGCGTCGCGCAGCCGCCGGCCGTCGGCGGGGCTGAGCAGTCCGGCCTCGCTGGCGTCGACGACCATGCGGGCCAGCTGGTCGTCGGTGAAGACGGACGCGACCTCGTCCTTCGGCTCGACGCGCAGCAGCCTCAGCAGGGCGTTGGCGAAGGCGTTGACGCCGAACACGACCGGCCGCAGCGCGCGGGTGAGCGCGACCAGCGGCGGGCCGAGCAGCAGGGCGGTGCCCACCGGGGCGGCCAGGGCGACGTTCTTCGGGACCATCTCGCCGATCAGCATGTGCAGATAGGTGGCGGCGGCCAGGGCGACGACGAAGGCGACGGGGTGGACCAGGCCGTGCGGGAGGTGGACCGCCTCGAAGCCGGGTTCCAGCAGCCGGGCGATGGCGGGCTCGGCGACCGCGCCCAGCACCAGGGACGAGACGGTGATGCCCAGCTGGGCGGTCGCCATCATCGCGGAGAGGTGCTTCAGACCCCACAGGGTCATCCGGGCCCGGGTGTCGCCCGCCTGCGCGCGGGGTTCGATCTGGCTGCGGCGCACGGAGATCAGCGCGAACTCGGCGCCGACGAAGAAGGCGTTGGTGAGGAGGGTGAGGGCGCCGACGGCGAGCTGCAGGGCGGTCATCGCGCGTCCTTGGTGAGAGATGCGGGGAGGGTGGCGGAGCCGGCCGGGCCGGTGACGCGTATCCGGTCGGCGCGGTGGTGGTCGACCTCCAGGACCTCCAGCCGCCAGCCGTCGAGGTCGAGGGTGTCGCCCTTGACGGGGATGCGGGCGAGCCGGGTAGCGATCAGTCCGGCCAGGGTCTCGTACGGCCCGTCGGGCGCGGCGAGCCCGGTCTCCGCGAGCTGGTCGAGGCGTACGCCGCCGTCCGCCTCCCACACCGCGCGGCCGTCCCCGGTGTGCGGGGCGGGCAGCAGGCCGGGGGGCTCGACGGGGTCGTGCTCGTCGCGGACCTCGCCGACGACCTCCTCGACGATGTCCTCCACGGTGGCCACCCCGGCCGTACCGCCGTACTCGTCGATGATCACGGCCATGGTGCGGCTCGCGCGCAGCCGCTCCAGCAGGCGGTCCGCGGGCAGGCTGTCGGGCACCAGCAGCGGCTCGGTGGTCAGTTCCGTGACGGGGGTGGCGGCCCGACGCCCTGGCGGCAGGGCGAGGACGTCGCGGATGTGGACGGTGCCGACGACCTCGTCGAGGGTGTGGCGGTAGACGGGGAAGCGGGACAGTCCGGTGGCGTGGCTGAGGCGGGCGGCGTCGGCGGCAGTCGCGTGCGCCTCCAGAGCCCTGACGTCGACGCGCGGTGTCATCACGTTCTCCGCCGTCAGCTCGCCCAGGTGCAGGGTGCGCACGAACAGCTCGGCGGAGTCCGCCTCCAGGGCGCCCTCGGCGGCCGAGTGCCGGGCGAGCGCGACCAGTTCGTCCGGGGTGCGGGCGGAGGCCAGTTCGTCGGCGGGCTCCAGGCCGAAGCGGCGTACGACACGGTTCGCGGTGTCGTTGAGGTGGCGGATGAACGGGCCGAACGCGGCGGTGAAGCCGCGCTGCGGACCCGCGACCACCTTGGCGACGGCCAGCGGACGGGAGATCGCCCAGTTCTTCGGCACCAGTTCACCGGCCACCATCAGCACGACGGTCGACACGGCCACACCGAGCAGCGTCGCCACCGGCGAGGCGGCGCCGCCCAGGCCGGCCGCGCGCAGCGGTCCGCGCAGCAGTGCGGCGAGGGACGGTTCCGCCAGCATGCCGATGACCAGAGAGGTGACGGTGATGCCGAGCTGGGCGCCGGAGAGTTGCAGGGTCAGCCGGCGTACGGCCTTCAGCGCGCCGTCGGCGCCGCGCTCGCCCGCCTCCACGGCCCGCTCCAGGTCGGCCCGTTCGACGGTGGTCAGCGAGAACTCGGCGGCGACGAAGACCGCGCAGGCCAGCGTGAGCAGCAGGGCGAGCAGGAGCAGCAGGAGTTCGGTCACCGTGCCACCCCCTTTCCCTCGGCTCCGGGAGTCCGGCGGGGGAGGGCACGGCTGGTACTGGGAGGCTCACCCATCGGGGGTCCGTCGCTCCTTCTCATAGGGTCACCTGCTTGCGCGTCCACTGTAAAGGACTCGCAAAGGCGGGACCACGTCACTCGCAAGCCACCCACGAATTGCACTTCTTGCCTGCTCAGCATGTGCACTCCGCGTGACTCCGTGTGACGATCCGCGTGATGAGAGGACATCAGATGGCGCCCACAGGCCGTCACCCAGGCCTGCCCGAGCATCCTTCCGCCCCCGCCGACGCCGTCTGGCGTTCCGCCGCCCCGCATCTCGCCCGCCGTCGTTTCCTCACCGTGGCCGCCGCGGCCACCGCGCTCGCCTTCGGCACCGGCCTGCCGGCCAGGGGCGCGATGGCCGCGCCCCGGCTCGACGCCGCCCGGAGCACCTAGGACCCGTTCACCCTGGGCGTCGCCTCGGGCGACCCGCTGCCCGGCTCGGTGGTGCTGTGGACCCGGCTCGCGCCCACGCCCTACGAGCCCGACGGCGGGCTCGGGCAGCAGCGGATCACCGTGGAATGGGAGCTGGCCGTCGACGAGTTCTTCGCCATCGTGGTCCGCACCGGCACCGCCGTCGCCCACCCGGAGTACGCGCACAGCGTGCACGTCGACGTTCAGGGCATCGACCCGGACACCCACTACTACTACCGGTTCCGCACCGGCACCTGGATCAGTCCGGCGGGCCGCCCCGCACCGCACCCGCCCAGGGTGCCGCCACGCCGCGGGTCCGGCTGGCCGCGGTCGCCTGCCAGGCGTACTCCGACGGCTTCTGCACCGCCCACCGGCATCTGGCGCAGGAGGACGTCGACCTGGTCTTCCACCTCGGCGACTATCTGTACGAGTACCCCGTCGACTCCTCCGCCGGGGAGCGCGGGTACGCCGCCGGCACGCTCCCGGACGTCTTCGACCGGGAGACGACGACCCTGGCGGACTACCGGATGCGGTACGCGCTGTTCAAGAGCGACCCGGACCTGCGGGCCTGCCACGCCGCCCACCCCTTCGTCGTCGCCTGGGACGACCACGAGACCGAGAACAACTACGCGAACTCCGTCGCCGAGAACGACGTCCCCGCCCGAGCAGTTCCTGCTGCGGCGGGCCGCCGCCTACCGCGCGTACTGGGAGAACCAGCCGCTGCGCGCCGCACAGCTGCCGCAGGGCCCGGACGCGCGGCTGTACCGCCGGCTCCGCTGGGGCACCCTCGCCCAGTTCGACGTGCTCGACACCCGGCAGTACCGCTCCGACCAGGCCTACGGCGACCGGCCCAGCGTTCCGGGCCCCGAGTCGGACGACCCGGCGCGCACCCTCACCCTCTCCATGAGGCCGCCGCCCTCCCGTTCACCCGCCGCACCCCCTGACACGGCCTACTGCACATGGCGCCCCGCGCCGCACCAAAAGCGCGAAAGCACGTCACCGACGACATCGCCGCCGACCGGCGGGGCAAGGCCTACCCCGTCCTGCCCTCCCCCTCCCCCTCCCCCTTCCCCTTCCGCCCCGCCCCTGCCCCCTCCCCTCGAGCGAAGGAGACAGCCCGCATGGCCCGCAGACGAACCGTCACCCGGCCTCGCGCCGCCCTCAGCGTCCTCGGCGCACTGGTCCTCGCCGGACTCCCGTCCGCCGCCGGGGCCGATCCCGCGCCCGCCGCCGGGCCCGCCCCCAGCGCGGCGCAGACGCTCGGCGCCGCCAAGCCGTCCAAGGAGATGCTGCTCGCCCTGGAACGCGACCTCGGGCTGACGCCGGCCCAGGCGCGGACACGGCTGGTCAACGAGGCTGAGGCCGGCACCCGCGCGGGCCGGCTGCGCAACGCGCTGGGCGAGCGGTTCGCCGGTGCCTGGGTGCGGGGCTCGGCCGCCGAGGAGCTGACCGTCGCGACCACCGACGCCAGGGACGTGCCGGCGATCGAGGCCGGCGGCGCGAAGGCCGCGGTCGTCACCAACCCGCTGGCCCGGCTGCGTGCCGTGAAGGCCCAGCTGGACAAGGCGTCCCTGCTGACCGACACCCGGAACACACCGCTGTGGTACGTCGACGTGCCCGGCAACCGGGTCGTGCTGGAGGCCACCGACCAGGCCTCCGGCGACGGCTTCGTCAAGGTGTCCGGGCTGGACCCGCGGTGGGTCACGGTGCGGGTGACGGCGAACCGGCCGCGGCTGTACGAGAACATCACCGGCGGTGACGCCTTCTACATCGACGCCGCCTCGCGCTGCTCGGTAGGCTTCTCCGTCACCAAGGGCGAGCAGCAGGGCTTCGTCACCGCGGGCCACTGCGGCTCGCCGGGCGCCGTCACCACCGGCTTCAACCAGGCCGCCCAGGGCACGTTCCGGAGCTCCACGTTCCCCGGCCGGGACATGGCGTGGGTGGGCGTCAACGGCAACTGGACCGCGACCCCCGACGTGAAGGCGGCGGGCGGCCAGAAGGTGCAGGTCACGGGGTCGGTCCAGGCGCTCGTCGGGGCGTCCGTGTGCCGTTCCGGGTCGACCAGCGGGTGGCACTGCGGGACGGTCGAGCAGCACGGCACGAGCGTCAGCTACCCGGAGGGCACCGTCGACGGCCTCACCCGGACGACGGTGTGCGCCGAGCCGGGCGACTCCGGCGGCCCCTACGTCGCGGGCGTCCAGGCGCAGGGCGTGACCTCCGGCGGGAGCGGCGACTGCGCCACCGGCGGGACCACCTTCTTCCAGCCGGTGAACCCGATCCTCGACGGCTTCGGCCTCACCCTGAAGACGGCCGCCGCGCAGAGCGCGCCCACCCCGCAGGACAACGCGGTCGACGCGTGGACCACGGGCCGTGTCTACGCGATCGGCTCGACCGTGACCCACGCGGGAGTGCGGTACCAGTGCCTTCAGCCGCACCAGGCGCAGGGCGGGTGGGCGCCGGAGACGACACCGGCTCTCTGGCAGCGCCTCTAGGAGGCGTGCGTCCGGTGCGGGGGGGGTCCCCCGGACCGGACCTCGTGTCATGGCTCCGTGAGGAGGCCGTACGCCGTGGTCACGAACGGGTCGCGGTGCCGGAAGCGGCGGGTGCACAGCGCGGCCAGAGCCGTGCCGGTGTCGGGCCGGAAACCGAGTAACGCCTGCTGGCCGAGGGTCGCGCCGCAGTGGAAGTACATCGGTCCGCCCGGCGCCGGATGCCGGAACCGGGCCACGGTGTCCACATGCCGGTGCCCCAGCCCCCGGCGCAGCACCGGTGTGCGCACCGCCCGCGGCACGCCGTTCGGGTCGAGATGGGCTTCGAGGAAGGTCAGCAGGTCGTGCGGGGTGGCCCGGACCGCCCCGGCCGCCGTGAATCCGCCGGCGTCGAACGCGGGGACGGGCGTACGCCCGTCCCCGGCGCCCCCGGCCGCGTCGGTCCCCGGGTCGTCCGCCGCCCGCAGCGCGGTGCCGTGCAGTCCGAGCGGGCGCAGCACGTGCGCGGCGAGGAGGTCCTCCCACGGCGTGCCGGTCGCCGCGGCCACGGCGTGGCCGAGCACGGCGACACCGAAGTCGGAGTAGTGCCAGCGGGTGCCGGGCCGGTGCCCGGTCCGGTGCCGCAGCAAGGCGCCGGTGACCCGGTCGGCCGGGTAGCGGGCGTAGGGGTTGGTGCGCCAGGCGGGCAGGCCGCGGACGTGGAAGTCGCGGGGCAGGGCGGGCAGTCCCGCGGTGTGCGTGACGAGGTGGGCCGGCGTCACCGGGTCCCGGCCGTCGCGCCGGCCGGGGTCCAGGGAGGCGGCGGCCGGTTCGCCGCCCGTCAGCAGGCGCGCCGGACGAGTTGGAGGTCGTCGGGGTCGCCCGGCCAGGGCGTGGTCCCGTCGCTCATGACGCGGGCCGGGCCAGCTCGGTGAGGACGCGTGAGGTCGCCATGACGGAGGCGAAGGCGGCGACCAGCGTCGGGTGGTAGACGACGTCGAACACCTCGTCGGGACCGCCCCCTCGGGCATGGTCCGTACGGCGGGCATGGCGCCGTCGGAGCGCTGGGCGGTGGCGAAGCTCTCCCAGGCGCGCTCGTCGAGGCTGGGGCCGGACAGGCAGGCGTCGACGACGAGGAGTTCGCCGAGCAGGTCCCAGCGTTCCCGCGACGTCGGGCGGGGTGCCGAACAGCACCGGGGCGCGGTGCAGAACCTTGCCTCCGGTGTGGTCTGCCCTTCGTGGCGGAGACCACGCCCGAGTGTCCGGCACCGGTGCGCCGTCGGGACGAGTTCGACCCCCGAGCGGCCGTCACCACATGTCCGGAACGCTCTACTCCGGGCGCCCGTCGGGCTGTCGCGTACCGGCGCCGCCGGGGGCCTCCGAGACGTTCCAGGCGACGGCGCCCGCGTCGGTCCCCACGGAGGCGATCTCGAACGTCACCTCGCCCCGCGGCCGCTTGACGGCCATCAGCTCGTTGCCCGTGTTGCACGGCAGTTCGCGGGTGTCCGTCGTCCCGTTGACGGTCAGTCGGACCTTGACGGCCGTGCCCCGCCCGCGGCAGACGACCGACAGGAAGTGGTCGGTGCCGGAGTCGAGCCCCGAGACCTGACGGCGGATCCGCCCGGGGAGGTCACCGACCCCCTCGTCCGCGTGGTCGTCCGGCTCGCGGTCCAGGTTCAGGTCGGCGTACAGGCCGTCCAACGCCGCCTGCCGGTAGACGTTCAGCGGCGAAGTGCTCTCCAGCAGCCGCTGAACGTCCCGCAGGGTCCGGCGGTTGTACGTCTCCCCGACGGCGAACTCGGCGACCGCGTCCTCGGGCAGCCCCCGGACGGCCCGGCGATACGCGTCGGGGCCGATGGAGCGGCCCTCGAACTCGCCCCGGCCGAAGGTCCCCGCGTCGTAGGGCAGGGCCGCGTCGTCACCGATCAGTTCCACCCCGCGCTCCAGGCCGGCGAGCCCCACGAGGTAGGTGTGACCGGGCTCCAGACGGGACGCCCCCTGGCGTGCGGCCTCCTCCCTGCCGCCCCAGAGGGTGCCGTACCAGCCGGTCACCCGCAGCGTGATCCGCTCTGGCAGCCGGGGCGCCCCGGGCCGCGACCAGACGACCCCGGTGACGTTCGCGGTGACCGTCCGGGGGATGTAGTCGCCGTCCCTCGGGTCGGGCTCCCCCGCCTTCTCCCCGGTGACGTGGATGACGGCGGCGTGGTCGCCGTGGGCGACCCACTCCTCAGCGGCGGCCGAGCCGCGGAACGGGTCGTACGAGGCACGGGAATGCAACCGCCGGCCGTCGTCCCCGACGACGGCCATCGTGCACCCGACGACCGCCAGCACGACCACCCCGGTGGCGATCCCGATGCTCACTCGTCTTCTCGGCGCCACCACTGTGCTCCCGTCCGATCCCCTGAGTTCCAGCCGCGCCGCGCGTCGGCGGCCGACCGACTGTAGCCCTGCCGGACACACAGCCGTCGGGCGGGGCGCGTTCGTCGGCGGTCCCGGCGTTCGGGGGACCGGTTCAGAGGACCGTCGGCGCCGCCCCGCGTGCGGGGCTGATCCGTGCGCGTTCGCCGTGGTGGCAGTGGACGAGGCGGTCGCCGAGTCCGATGGCCTCCGTCTCGGTGAGGAACGCGGACAGGGGCGACCGCATCACCGTGTAGTCCCCGTAGTGGATCGGCAGGATGCGGCGGGGGTCGAGGCGCCGGGCCAGTTCCGCGCCCTGGACACCGTCCATGGTCACCACGAAGCCACCGGGAAGGCGTGTGCCGCCCAGGTGCAGAACGGCCAGGTCGGCGGCCGGGAAACGGCGGGCGATCTCGTCGAGGCCGTCGTAGACCAGCGTGTCGCCGGAGATGTACAGCCGCAGCCGGACCGGCCCTCCCACGGGGCCGAACTCCAGCATGCTGCCCATCACCGGAGGCAGCAGGCCGCGCAGCACGGGATGCCCCGCGTGGCGTCCCGGCAGCGCCGTCACCCGGACCTGCGCGTCGCCGTGCTGGACAGTGAGCCCCTGCCAGGTGCGCAGCCCCGCGGTGCGGGGGAAGCGGTGCACGACCCGGAGACGGCGGGCGGCGTGCGGCGTGGTCAGCACGGGCACGGTGTGGTCCAGCCGCCTGTTGGTCCGGCGGTCCCAGTGGTCACCGTGCAGGTGCGACAGGACGACCCCGTCCAGCGGTGGAAGCTCGTCCGCGCCGAGCGCCGGCTCGGTCAGGCGGCGGCTCAGCAGCCCGTAACCGAGATACGCGTACTCTCCGCGGTGCAGGAAATTGGGGTCGGTGAGCAGGGTGAGCCCGCCGTAGCGCAGTAGAACGGTCGCGTTGCCGATGAAGTGGAGATCGACCGCGCCGTCGGTGATGTCGTCGTCCACGGGCACACGGAGTACCCCCTGTCGGGCGTGATCATTCGGGTCTGCGCCGGCCGTCGGCCGCCAACCGTCGGTCGCCGCGTCGGTTCGTCAGTGTGAGTGGGCGGCGCCCTGGTTCAGGCCGCCGCCGTCTTCCTTCTTCGGCGCCCGGCTCGGGCGAGCGCGTCGATCAGCTGATCCCGGCTGATCTTCGACCGGCCGGCGACGTCCTGATCGGTGGCCCGCTGGTACAGCTCCGCCTTGCTCAGCTTGCCCAGCTCGCTCTTCGACGCGCTGCCGGAGCCCTTCGAAGCCACGCCGCGATTCTTCGAGGCCGCACCGGGACTCTTCGAAGCCACGCCGGGACTCTTCGAAGCGCGGGACGTACCGGCCTTCCCACCGGTCTCCTTCGGCTTCCGCGTCTTCCTGCGGGACGCCGCCGCCTGGGGTTCGCCGCGCTCTTTCCGCCGGCCGCCGCCGTCACGTGCGCGGTCGATGCTGCCCTGGAGGACCTGCATCAGGTCGATGACGTCGGTCGCCGCGGGCGTGATCTCCTGCCCCTCCGCCTTCGCCCGCACCAGTTCCCGGACCTTCTCCTGGTAGGTGTCGTGATAGCGGGACGGGTCCCACGGCCCGCTCAGCGCCTCGACCAGTTGCAGCGCCATGTCCAGCTCCTTGCCGCGCCCGGCGCGGCCCGAGGGCAGTTCGGGCAGCTCCCGGCCGGGGTCGCGGACCTCGTCGGCCCAGTGCAGGGTCTGCAGGACCAGCACCTTCGCCTCCGCCCGCAGAGCGGTCAGATACTGCCTGCCGCGCATCACGAGGGTGGCGATCCCCACCTTGCCGGACTCGGCCAGCGCCGCGCGCAGCAGCTCGTACACCTTCAGGTACTCTCCACCGCGCGGGGCGACGTAGTAGGTGCGGTCGAAGTAGACCGACTCGATCTCCTCCAGCTCGACGAAGTCGGAGATCTCGATGGTCCGGGAGCGGCCGGGCGCGATCTCGTCCAGTTCGTCGGGTTCGATGACGACGTACTCGCCCTCCCCCACCTCGAAGCCCTTGACGATGTCGTCACCGGCGACTTCCTCGCCGGTGCGCTCGTTGACCCTGCGGTTGCGGATGCGGTCGGAGGTGCCGCGCTGCAGCTGGTGGAAGCGGACGGCGTGCTCCTCGGTCGCCGCGTACAGGCCGACCGGCACGCTGACCAGCCCGAACGTGATCACGCCGGTCCACATCGCCCGGGCCATCCGTCCGCTCCTCAGGGTTCCCGGAGCACCCCGCACGGGTGCTCCCTGCCTGCCCTCCACGCTGGCCCACCCTTCCCACGGGCGCGCGCCGGGTGGGCCGCACGGGGCAAGCTGTGGGCGAGAGGGCCGGGAACCGGGCTCGGCCGGGCCTACTGGTGGCTGCGCTCCCCGGCCGCCCGCACGTCGAAGTCCCCGCGCCCGTCGAACCGCACCTCCAGCACGGCATCGAAGCCGTCGTCGGGCGACGGCTCACGCAGACGCGTCAGCGTCGCGAGGACACCGACGTCGGGCACGCGGTCGCGGCCCTCGCGGGCGGCGTTGCGGCGCAGCGACCCGGTGAGGTCCGGGGGGAACCAGTACGCCGTCGCCGTGGCACCGTGGGCGCGGGCCGCCTCCACCAGCGGGGTCCACTCCTCCGGGGACGGGTTGGTGTTGTCCACCGCCACGGGCCTGCCCGCCGCCAGGGCTTCCGCCACCAGCCGCATCTGCCGCCGCTGCTTGTTGCGGGCGCCTCGCGGGAAGAGATCCTTGCTCACCAGCGCGTACCGGCCGGACAGCCGCCGCCGGTAGAAGGTCGACTTCCCGGACGCCTGCAGCCCGACGAGCACCGCGACATCCAGTCCCGTCGTCATACCAGCCACCATGACACGAAGACACGAAATGGTGGCCGGGATCGCTCCCGACCACCATTTCGTGATCTGTGTCCGAGGGGGGACTTGAACCCCCACGCCCGATAAAGGGCACTAGCACCTCAAGCTAGCGCGTCTGCCATTCCGCCACCCGGACTAGGTGTCTGTCGCCTTTCGGGGGTGTTCCCCGCGGCGACATGGACAACAATACCAAGGTTTCGGAGTGCCTTTCACCTGCGTATCCGTACCCCTGGGCCACCCCGGGGCGGGCCGCCCGAAACCCGCGGACACGGGGTCACCCCAGGTGACGGCGCGGTCACGATGCGAGCGCAGACGGCGGGCGTCAGACGTCAGGGCATGTGGTCAGGGCATGTGGCGTGAGGGCATGTGGCCTCAGGGCATGCGGCGTCAGGGCATGACACGGACGTCACGGCATCAAGTGGTAGTCCGGGAAGTTGCCGGGCAGCCTTTCCCCCGCCGGGCCCCGGGTGACGGCGCGGACCAGCAGCTCGCCGCCGACGAAGGCACCGCGTCAGGACGCGCCGAGGCCGCCGAACAGCTCGTCGCGGTCGCCGCGGGAGCGCGGTGTTCCGTGGCCGACCTTGAACGCGCGGATCTGCGGGGCCAGCCGGTCGTACGTCGCCCGGTCGTCCGTGGCCAGCGTGGCGACCAGCGCGCCGTTGGACGCGTTCATGGCGGCCAGCAGCCCCGCCTCGGTGTCGACCAGGACGATGGTGTCGACCGGGCCGAAGGGTTCCGCGTGGTGCAGCGGGGAGGACGACGAAGCACGGGTAGGCCGTGCAGCGCTGCTTGCCGTAGTCGAAGAGCCCCTCCCGGAGTTCCGGTTCCGGGAGGGGTCCTTCCCGGTGTGCGCGCCTACGGTCAGCAGTCCTCCCGCAGCGAGTGCAGATGCGCGCTGGACTTGCGGGCGAAGGCGAAGGACTCGACGGGGTTGTCGTGCTCGGCCTGCCAGTGGTGGGCGAGCCGCTGCCCGCGCAGCCGGGTCACGCCGGAGATGAACCGCTGGTAGTCGATGTCGCCGTCGCCGACGTCGGTCATGCGGTAGCCGTGCTCCGTCGACGGGTCGCTGACGCCGTCCTTGACGTGGAAGAGCGGATAGCGGTCGGGGTCGCGCTGGACGTAGTCGAGCGGCTCGAACGGCGCGGGGGTGCCGTCGGGCCGCTTGGAGAAGCGGAACTGGCCGACGTACGCCCAGTAGATGTCCATCTCCAGGTACACCAGGTCCGGGTCGGTCTCGGCGAGCAGCACGTCGTAGAGACGCACGTGCGGCTTGTCGGTGGCGAAGGAGAACTCCTCGGAGTGGTTGTGCTGGTAGAACTTCATGCCGCGTGCCCTGGCCGCCGCGCCGTAGGTGTTGAAGTCCTCGGCGGCCCGCTTCCAGGCGTCGACGGTGGAGCCGTAGCGGAACGGGCCGGAGGCGGTGCCGATGTGCTTCAGTCCGAGGGCCTCGGCGTCGTCGAGGACCTTGGCGAGGTTGGTGGCGAAGGTGTAGGCGTTCGGGTCGCTGGAGTAGTAGCCGACATGGCTGCCGATCGGGTTCAGGCCGTGGCTCCGCGCCAGCCGCTTGAGCTGGGCGAGTGTGATGGGGCCGGCCGAGCCCTGGGTGTAGCCGGCGAACTCGACCTCGTCGTAGCCGTACCGTTCCAGCTCGGCGAAGACGGGGCCGAAGCCGAGGGTGGAGACCTTGTCGCGCAGGCTGTAGAGCTGGATGCCGAGGCGGCCGGGGGGCAGCACGGGGCGGCCGCGGCCGTGCGGGGCGCTCGCGGCCCCGGTGGCGGCCGTCGCGGGGGTGGTGGCGGCGCCGAGCAGGGCGGCGGCGGTGGCGCCTGCGGCGACGCCGAGCATGCCTCGTCTGCTGATGCGGTGGCCGAGTTCGGGGTCGGGCTGGGAGAAGCGGCTCATGCCTGGAACTCCTGTGGGTCGAGGGCCGTTGTCAGTGGTGGGTGCTTCACTGGTGACCAGTCAGGAAAGACCGGCCAGTTCGAGCAGGAGTGCTTTCACGTCGGTGGCCGCGACGCGGTCGCCGACAGCGCGGGGGGTGGAGCAGATGAGGAGCGGACCGTCGTCGTCGCTCGCCGGGAGGCGGCCGTGGCTGCCTCGAATAGGTGAGGGGTCCAGGGGCACGACCGCCATGCGGTAGCGCAGGCCCAGTTTCTTGCGGGCCAGAGCCGTGGCCGCCTTCACCTTGACGTAGGGGTCCAGGGGATCCATGAAGAGTTCCACCGGGTCGTAGCCGGGTTTGCGGTGGATCTCGACGAGCTGCGCGAAGTCGGGCGCTCGGGCGTCGTCGAGCCAGTAGTAGTACGTGAACCAGGCGTCCGGCTCCGCGACGGCGACGAGTTCGCCGGAGCGCGGGTGATCGAGGTGGTGGGCCTTCTTGCCCTCGTCGTCGAGAAGCCTCCCGATGCCGGGGAGCCCGGTCAGCGCGGCTCGGGTCGCCTCCAGGTCCTCGGGGCGGCGCACGTACACATGGGCGATCTGGTGGTCGGCCACGGCGAAGGCGCGGGACGCCATCGGGTCCAGGTATTCCATGCCGTCCTGGGTGTGCACCTCCAGCAGTCCGGCGCGGCGCAGGGCCCGGTTGATGTCGACGGGCCGGGACACGCGGGTGATGCCGTACTCGGACAGCGCGACGACGGTACGGCCCTCGGCGCGGGCGTCGTCGAGCAGCGGGGCGAGCGCCGCGTCCAGGTCGGCGGCCGCCTGCAGGGAGCGCGGGTCGTCGGGTCCGAAACGCTGGAGGTCGTAGTCGAGGTGAGGGAGGTAGCAGAGGGTCAGGTCGGGGCGGCGGGTGCGCTGGATGTGGCGCGTGGCGTCGATGATCCAGCGGCTGGAGACGAGGTCGGCGCCGGGTCCCCAGAAGTGGAAGAGCGGGAACGTGCCGAACTTCCGGGTGAGTTCGTCGTGCAGGGCGGCGGGACGGGTGTAGCAGTCGGGTTCCTTGCGGCCGTCGGCGTAGTAGATCGGACGGGGGGTGACGGTGATGTCGGTGTCGGCGCCCATGGCGTACCACCAGCAGATGTTGGCGACCGTGTAGCCGGGGTGGGCGCGGCGGGCGGCGTCCCACAGTTTGTCGCCGGCGACCAGGCCGTTGTGCTGGCGCCACAGCAGGACGTCGCCGAGTTCGCGGAAGTACCAGCCGTTGCCGACGATGCCGTGCTCCGACGGCGTCGTACCGGTGAGGAAGGTGGACTGGGCGGCGCAGGTGACGGCTGGCAGCACGGTGCCGAGGGGCGCGTGGGAGCCGGACCGGGCGAGGGCCTTCAGGTGCGGCATGTGGTCGAGGAGACGGGGGGTGAGGCCGACGACGTCGAGTACGAGGAGCGGGGTGGGACGCGCCGGGGCGTGGGCGGTCACGGCAGCTCCTTCAGGCCGAGGTCGGTGAGCAGGTCGCGGGCCAGGGTGAGTTCGGCGGCGATGCCGTCGGCGAGCTGGGCGCGGGTGTGGGGCCGCAGCTCGGGCGGGAGGGCCTGCCAGGTGTAGGTCTCGACCTCCAGATGGCGGGTGAGCGGGTGCGGGCCGCCGACGAGCCGGGTCAGGGCGGTCTTCAGGACGGGGAGGGTCGAGGTGAGGGGTGCGGCGGGAGCCGCGTGCAGCGGGACGTGGAAGTGGGACCGCCAGGGTGCGCCGTCCGGCAGGGCGTCGCCCTCGATGGCCTCGCCGAGGTCGTCGGTGCCGCGCAGGCCGGCGGCGGTGGAGGTGCGGGTCTGGTGCAGGAAGCGGGGCTCGTCGAAGGTGGCGAGGGCTTCCCGGACCTCGGGGAGATGGGGTTGTTCGGCGTGCAGGGCGGCGGAGAGCTGCGACTTGACGACGGGGACACCGGCCCGGGCGAGGGCGTCCAGGGCGGTGTGCGGGTCCTCGAAGGAGGTGGCGAGATGGCAGGTGTCGACACAGATGCCGATGCGCGGGTGGTCGATCGCGGTCAGCGGGGCGAGGGCGTCGCCGGTGGTCTCGACGACGCAGCCCGGCTCCGGCTCCAGGCCGACGCGCAGCGAGCGGCCGGTGAGCTCGGCGAGGGCGTCGAGGCGTTCGCCGAGGGTGACCAGCGCGGTGCGGGCTGCGGTGGCGCGTTCGTCGTCGACGGCGGTTCGCCAGGCGAGCGGCAGGGTGGAGATACTGCCCTCGGTGACGTCGTCGGGGAGCAGTCCGGCGAGCACGCGGGCCAGGGCGGTGGTGTGGTCGAGCCGTTCCGGGTCGGCCCAGTCCGGGCGGTAGACGCGGTACTTGACCTGCTCCGCGCCGAACCCATCGTACGGGAAGCCGTTGAGGGTGACCACCTCCAGGCCGCGCCGGTCCAGCTCGGTGCGCAGGGCGCGCAGCGCGGACGGGTCGCCTTCCAACGCGCGGGCGGCGTCCCTGGCGAGCCACAGGCCGATGCCGAGGCGGTCGCGTCCGAGGCGGCGACGCACTGGTTCGCAGTGGTCGCGGAGCTGGGCGAGAACGCCGTCGAGGGTCTCCGCGGGGTGCACGTTGGTGCAGTACGCGAGGTGGACGGTGGTGCCGTCGGGGTGGCGGAAGCGCATCGATCACTCCCCGCCGCGCAGGATGGAGTTGCCCTCGTGGGTGGCGTCGGTCGTGCCCACGTCGAGGGTGAGCCGGCCGCTGAGCCCGTAGAAGGCGACGGGGTTGCGCCACAGCACCCGGTCGACGTCGTCCTCGTCGAAGCCCTCGGCGAGCATCAGGTCGCCGACCTTGCGGGTCTTCAGCGGGTCACTTCTCCCCCAGTCGGCGGCGGAGTTCACCAGGACCTGCTCGGGGCCGTGGGCGCGCAGCAGGGCGACCATCCGCGCCTCGTCCATCTTGGTGTCGGGATAGACGGAGAAACCGAGCCAGCAGCCGCTGTCCTTGGCCTCCTTGACGGTGGTCTCGTTGAGGTGGTCGAGCAGCACCCGCTCCGGGGGCAGGGCCGACTCGCGGACCACGTCGAGGGTGCGGCGCAGACCGGCGAGCTTGTCGCGGTGCGGGGTGTGCACCAGGGCCGGCAGGCCGTGGTCGGCGGCGAGCTGGAGCTGGGCGGCGAGGGCGGTGTCCTCGGCCGGGGTCATCGAGTCGTAGCCGATCTCGCCGACGGCGACCACCTGGTCCTTGACGAGATAGCGGGGCAGCTCGTCGAGGACGGGACGGCAGCGCGGGTCGTTGGCCTCCTTCGGGTTGAGGGCGATCGTGCAGTGGTGGGCGATGCCGTACTGGGCGGCGCGGTACGGCTCCCAGCCGAGGAGGGAGTCGAAGTAGTCGAGGAAGGAGGCGGGCGAGGTGCGGGGCTGGCCCAGCCAGAAGGACGGCTCCACGACGGCGCGGACACCGGCCGCGTGCATGGCCTCGTAGTCGTCGGTGGTCCGGGAGGTCATGTGGATGTGGGGGTCGAAGATGCGCATCAGGACTCCTTGCCGTGGGGGACGTCCGGTCCGTGCGACGGGGGCGGGGGCACGCTCTCGGTCAGCGCCAGCACGCGGTGCAGGTCCGCGGGGACGGGGCGGCCCGCGGCGGTGCGTTCGGCGGCGTAGTCGCCGAGCATGCGGGCGAGTTCGCGGTCGGCGCGGGCGCGGTCCTCCAGGTCGGCCACCTCGTCGACGGGCACGCCGGTGAACAGGCACTTCAGGACGGCGTGGCGCCAGCTGTGGGCGTCGAGGTGCCGGGCGGCGTACGGGCCGACGGCGGCGGCCAGCAGCCGGGTGTCGTTGGTGCGCAGGGCGTCCTCGACGAGCGGCAGCGCCTCCGGGCCCGGGACCAGGTGGCTCAAGGCGTGCAGGACGGCGCGGCGTTCCGCGGCCGTGCCCTGTGCGTAGACACGGCTCAGCGCGGCCGGGTCGGCGCGGGCGGCGTGCAGGATCAGCACCCGGGCGGCGTCGGCGTGCACGGCGCCGCACCGGCGGCCGGCCTCGGCGAGCCGCAGTTCCCACACCGAGATCGGGCCGTGCGTACCCGGATGCGCGGTGGCCTCGGCGAGGGCCTGGTCGAGCCAGGCGCGGGCGGCTCCGGACAGTTCGGCGGCGACGCGGGCGTGGAGGTCGTGCGGTGGGGTGCGGGCGAGGGTGGTGCCCGCGGTCGGACCGCCCCGGTCGGGCTGTGCGTGGGTCATGGGGTGCTCCCTTGTGGGGTTGGCGCCGCGTGACGGAGGAAGGGCAGGGACAACTCGGCGAGGTGCGGGCCCGCGTGCGAGTGGCGGGGCAGTTCGACGACGGTGAGCCCCTGGTAGCCGGTGGCGGCCAGGGCCGCGAGGACCGGCGGGAAGTCGATCTCGCCGTCCCCGAAGGGAAGGTGTTCGTGGACGCCTCGGCGCATGTCCTCGATCTGGACGTGGCGCAGCCAGGGTGCGGCGGTGCGGACGCAGTCGGCGGGAGGGAGCGGTTCGAGGCACTGGCAGTGGCCGATGTCCAGGGTGAGCCCGAGCGGTTCGGGGTCGCCCAGGAGGCGGCGCAGGTGGTGGAAGTCGGCGAGGGTGGCGACGAGGTGGCCCGGTTCGGGTTCGACGGCGAGGGGGACTCCGGCGGTCGCGGCGGCGTCCAGGACGGTGGTGAGCCCGTCGGCGAGGCGCTTCCACTCCGAGTCCGGGTCGGTGCCGACCGGGGTGATGCCGCTGAAGCAGTGCACGGCGTGCGCGCCGAGGTCGGCGGCGACGCGCACCGCCCGCAGCAGCAGGTCGACGCGGCGGGCCCGGTCGTCGGGGGCGGCGTCCAGCAGCGAGGGTCCGTGCTTGCGGCGCGAGTCGAGGACGTAGCGGGCGCCCGTCTCGACGGTCACCGACAGCCCCAGTGCCTGGAGGCGCTCCGCGACACGGCGGGTGCGGGCGGCGAGGTCGGGGGCGAGGGGGTCGAGGTGCATGTGGTCGAGGGTCAGACCGACACCGTCGTAGCCGAGGTCGGCGAGCAGGGCGAGGGCGTCGTCGAGGCGGAGGTCGGCGAGACCGTTGGTGCCGTAGCCGAAGCGGAGCGGCGACGGGGAGCCGGGGCCGGGGGCGTGCGGGCTCATGTGACGCTCACCTTCCTCGCGTACTTGCGTCCGATCGGGGCGAGCGCGGCGACGGCGAGGGCGGTGACGCGGGCTCCCGAGCGGGCGGCGAGCGCGGCCTGCAACGGGATGGTGGCGCGGATGCCTCCGCCGACGGCGCGTTGGGTGAGAGGAGGTGACGGGTTGAGGGCGGCGTGGAGATAGGGGCGGGCGACGGTCGCGGCGTAGGCGGCGCCGAGGGCGGTGCGCAGGACGGCCGCCGGACCGGTTCCGCCCGGCTGCCCGGTTTCTCGCGGCTGCCCGGATGCGGTCGGACGGCCGGAGGTGATCAGCCGCGTCAGCACGGCGGAGGTGGTGAGCGCGGCGAGGGGGACGAGAGGAGAGCCGCCCTGGGTCTCCCGGCGGGAGACGGTGGTGACGGCGAGGGTGTGGGTGCCGAGGAGCGCGGCGGACGGGAGGGCGCTGCGGGTACCGGCGCCGGTGGCGGCGGCCCCGAGGAGCAGGTCGAGGCCGCGGGCGGCGGCCATCGCGGCTGGCCCGGCCGGCGTGCGCTTCAGGACCAGGTCGTACGCCCAGACCGTGGTGGCGAGGGGCGCGGCCACGGCGAGCGCGGGGCGGCCGGCGCAGGCCGCGAGGGCGAGCCCGGCGCCGGTCAGGGCACAGGCCGCGGCGAGAGCCGCCGCCGGTCGGACTCGGCCGGACGGGAGCGGCCGGTGCGGCCTGTCCCGAGCGTCCTCGGCCCGGTCCGCCCAGTCGTTCAGGGCCATGCCGGCCTCGTAAAGGCACAGGGAGGAGCCGATGGCGAGCAGAGTGCGCGGGCCGGGACGCACACCGGTCGCGGCGGCTCCCGCCAGGGCGTCGCCGGGGACGGTGAAGAGGGCGGGGAGGCGGAGGAGTTCGGCCCAGGCACGGGGGCGGGAGGGGGAAGGGGCAGGGGAGAGAGAAGGGGCAGGGTGGGAGGTGTCGGAAGCCGTGCCCGTGCGGGCGCCGATGACCGTGCCGGAGGCCGTGTCGGTGCCGAGCTCCGCCTCGGTGCCCGCGCCGGTGCCGGTGGCGGTGTCTGTGCCGGTGGCCGTGGCGGTGTCGCTGCCGGTGCCGGTGCCGGTGTCGCTGTCCGTGTCCCTGCCGGTGCCGGTGTCTGTGACTGTGTCCGTGCCGGTGCCGGTGCCGGTGCCGGTACCCGCGCCGCTGACTACGGCGGTGCCGGTGCCCAACCCCCGCCGGATACCGCCGGCGTCCGAGGCAGCCGGTCCGGACTCCCCGGGACGGCGCGCGCTCACCGCTGCTCCCCGGTGGGATCCGCCGCGGTGTCCCGCGCGCCGCGCCTCAGCCGGTCCGCGAACGCGATCAGGGCCGCGTACTGCTCGCCCAGGGACGACGGCCCGTCGCCCACCGGGTCCTTGAAGTAGAAGCCCAGCTCGCCGAGGGGGCCGGACAGGCCCGCCTCGTGGGCGCGGGCGGTGAGCCGGGCCAGGTCCAGGACCAGGGGGGCGGCGAGGGCGGAGTCGCAGCCCTGCCAGATGGTCTGGAGGATCATGCGGGTGCCGAGGAAGCCGTCGAAGGCGATGTGGTCCCAGGCGGTCTTCCAGTCGCCGAGCGCGGGCACGTCGTCGATGTGGACCTCGCCCTCGGGGGCGGCGCCGAGCGTGTCGGCGAGGACGCGTTCCTTGCCGGCGTTCTTCGCCGCCGCCGCGGCCGGGTCGGCGAGTGCCGCGCCGTCGCCGCCGCCCAGGAGGTTGGTGCCGGACCAGGCCCGCACCGAGAGGGCCCGCTGGGCGAACATCGGGCCGAGCACCGACCGCAGCAGCGTCTGCCCGGTCTTGCCGTCGCGGCCCGCGTACGGCAGACCCGCGGCCTCGGCCTCGGCGGCGAGTCCCGGGTGGTGCAGGCCGGTGGAGGGCGTGAAGTTGACGTACGGGCAGCCCGCGCGCACGGCCGCCGCCGCGTACAGGGAGCTGGTCGGCGGCTCCGCCGCGGTCGGGGCCGGCTCCGTCGAGGCGACGTTCACCACGACGGCCCGGGCCAGCCCGTTCCGGCGTATGAAGTCTCGTATGTCGGAGGCGAAGACGGTGATCAGGTCCTCTGCGCTCCGGGTGTCACCGGTGTGTCCCGGAACCGGGCCGCCCGGCCGGATCTCGTGATCGGCGGCGGCCAGGTCGGCGGCGACGGCGGCCGGCAGGCCCGCTGGCAGGACGCCGCCCGCCGCCAGGGCCTCGGCGCGTTTGGGCAGGGGGTAGTCCACGATGTCGTGGCCGCCGAAGACGAGTGACGACAGCGGCGGCAGGCCGCTGTCCTCGAACGGTGGGGTCTCGGTGACCATGCCCGTGGGCGGGTGCAGGCCCGCCGTGACGGCGGCGCAGCCCGCGACGACGGTGGTGGCGACGGAACCGCGGGCTCCGATCAGCCAGACGCCGACGCGCGGCTGGGAAACGGACGCGGACATGGGCAGCCTCCTTGTCCCCAAGTGATGGCCGGATGTCGTCCCCGTTGCGGTGGCCGGGAGACGGCGGGCGGGGGTCCGGCGTCCCCGCCCGCCGCCGTTCAGTCGCCCGTGACGGGCAGTTCCTTCAGCTGGATGTTCCGGAAGGAGACCTGGTCGTCGGCGCCGTGGTTCTGCAGGCCGATGTGACCGTCGGTCAGGCTCCGCTGTGGGTCCTTGTTGGTGAAGTCGTTGATCTTGACTCCGTTGAGGAACACCTGGAGGCGTTCGCCCTGGACCTTGATCTCGTAGGAGTTCCACTGGCCGGGCGGCCGCAGGACCTGGTCACGGGCCTTGATGTTCGCCGACTTGAACGAGTAGACGGAGCCCGTGGTGCGGTCGGGGGCGTCCGTGGCGTCGATCTGGATCTCGTAGCCCTTGTTCACCGCGGACCAGGGGTCGTCGGAGGCCGGGAAGCCCACGAAGATCCCGGAGTTGTCGTCGCCCTGCATCTTCCAGTCGAGCTTGAGCGAGTAGGACTTCAGCTCCTTGGCCTGGTACCAGAGCAGACCCATGCCGCCCTCGGTCTCCAGGGTGCCGTCCTTGACGTTGAACTTGCCGGGGCCGGCCTGCTTCCAGCCGTCCAGGGTCTGGCCGTTGAAGATCTCGCGGTAGCCCTTGCCCGGCTTGCAGTCGGCCTTGACCTGCCCGGTGGCGTACTGGAGACCGCCGAGCAGATGCGCCCGGAAGGCCTCCTCGGCGTAGGACTCCTTGGTGTGGCCGCCGCCGGTGTAGAAGGAGCGGCCGCCGCCGTAGCTCTGGCACCAGGCGATCGGGTGGTCGCCCTTCATGGTGCCGCCCTGGTAGGTGGTCTCGTCGAGGGTGGCGAGGACCTTGGCCTGCTCGCGCGGGTTGGTGCGGTAGTTGTACCACTCGTCGGTGCGCTGCCAGGCGTCGTCCAGGTGCGCGGTGGACGGGTGGCCGTGGTCCTCGACGCGTACGGTGGCCTGCTGGATGGCCGGGTGCGAGGTGAAGTAGGCGCCGACGAGGCCGCCGTAGAACTCCCAGTCGTACTCGGTGTCGGCCGCGGCGTGGATGCCCATGTAGCCACCGCCACCCGCCACGTAGTCCTCGAACGCCTTCTGCTGCTCGGCGTCGAGCACGTCACCGGTGGTGGACAGGAAGGCCACCGCGTCGTACTTGGCGAGGTTGGTGGTGGTGAACTGCCGGGCCTCCTCGGTCGCGTCGACCGTGATGCCGGCCGGGGCGCCAAGCTCCTTCAGGGCGGCGATGCCGGCCGGGATGGAGTCGTGGCGGAAACCGGCGGTCTTGGAGAAGACCAGGACCTTCTTGCCGCCCTTGAACGGCTCCTTGGAGAACTCGAAGTCGTCGACGTCGAACAGCGCGCCCTCGCCGCCCTCGAAGACCAGGTAGATGTCCGTGGTCTTCTTCGGCAGCGACCGCAGCGGCACGTCGACGTTCTGGAACGTCTCCCAGCCGCCGGTCGGCGGGATGTACGCCGAACCGTGCAGCGGCCCCTCGGGCGAGCCGGTGCGCAGCTCGATGAAGCCGCCCGCGCCACCGGAGGAGGCCCGCACGGTCATCTTCTTCTGCCCGTCGAACCGGTAGGGGGTGAAGGAGATCCAGTCACCGTCGTGCACGTCGCCGACGGTCCTGCCGCCGTTGGCGCCGGTCTTGTCGATGACCGACACGCCCGACTGGGTGGAGAAGTGCTCGCCCTGGCGGTGCAGCGGCTGCAGCACGGTGCGGGCGGTGCCGGTCAGCGCCTCCTGGCCGTTCGCCCCGCCGTCGGTGTAGCTGGCGCCGACGACGCCGTAGATGTTGGCGTTGGGGTCGTGGCCGCCGTCACCGGCAGGCGGCTTCAGGGTGCCCTCGCAGCCCATCTCGCTGGTCAGCTCGTGGGCGTGGGAGTCGTGGCCGAGGCTGTAAGCGACCTTGACCTTGGAGCAGTCGATGGTCTCCTCGGGGTCGGTGACGGTCACCTTGAACGGAACGGGTTGGCCGAAGGCGGCCAGGCTTCCGTTGCCCGGGACGTCGATCCGCACCTTGGGCTCGGTGTTGCCGACCACGATCCGGACGCTGGCGTTGCCGGTGTTGCCCTCGGGGTCCTTGGCGGTGAAGGTGGCGCTGTAGGTGCCGGCCTTCTTGTACCGGTGGGTGGGGTTGAGGCCCTCGCCCTTGGTGCCGTCGCCGAAGTCCCAGCTGTAGGTGAGGTCCGTGGAGTCGGCGTCCTTGGCGGAGCCGGTGAACGTGACCTTCAGGCCGGCCGCTCCGGACGTCTTGTCGGCGCTGACCTCGGCGATCGGGGAGAAGCCGTCCTCGGCGTTCTCGATCCGGTACAGCGCGGAGTGCTCGTCGCCCTGGAACCAGGAGACGCCGTAGTCGAGGACGTAGAGCGCGCCGTCGGGGCCGAACTCCATGTCCATGATCTGGGTGCCGGTCCACGGGAAGTCGTTGATCTTCGCGACGGAGCCGTCCGCGTTCTGCTCGATCCGCTTGATCCAGCGGCGGCCGAACTCACCCGCGAAGAAGTCGCCGTCGTACGCCTCGGGGAACTTCACGCTGGAGTCGAGGTCGGGGTCGTAGCGGTAGACCGGGCCGGCCATCGGGGACTCGGAGCCGGTGCCGAACTCGGGCACGGAGCCGCCGTCGTACGGGATCCAGGCGGCCTGCGCGGGCGGCAGGTCGACCAGGCCCGTGTTGTGCGGGGAGGTGTTCTTCGGGGCGGCGCAGTCGAACTTCTCGCCGGACTCCTTGGTGGCGAAGTCGTAGTCGCGGTAGGCGTCGTTGTCGCCGGTGCAGAACGGCCAGCCGAAGTTGGCCGCCTTGGTCACCTTGGCGAACTCGACCTGTCCCGCCGGGCCGCGGTTCGGGTCGGCGGCGCCCGCGTCGGGGCCGTAGTCACCGACGTAGACGATGCCGGTCTTGTCGTCGACGCTCATCCGGAACGGGTTGCGGAAGCCCATCGCGTAGATCTCGGGGCGGGTCTTCTGCGTGCCCGGGGCGAAGAGGTTGCCCTCCGGGATGGTGTACGAGCCGTCCTCGGCGACCTTGATGCGCAGGATCTTGCCGCGCAGGTCGTTGGTGTTGCCGGAACTGCGGCGGGCGTCGAAGGCCGGGTTGCGGTTCGGCCGGTCGTCGATCGGCGTGTAGCCGTCGGAGGCGAAGGGGTTGGTGTCGTCGCCGGTCGACAGGTAGAGGTTGCCGTCCGCGTCGAAGTCGATGTCGCCGCCGACGTGGCAGCAGGTGCCGCGGGAGGCCGCGACGTCGATGACCTTCTTCTCGCTGGCCAGGTTCAGCGTGCCGTTGGCGTTCAGCACGAACCGGGACAGGCGGTTGACCCCGTCGAACTTCTTGAAGTCCTCGGCGGTGCCGGTCTCCGGGGCGTCGCCCGCGGGGGTGTCCAGCGGCGGGGCGTAGTAGAGGTAGATCGCGCGGTTGTTCTCGAAGTCCGGGTCGATGCCGACGCCCTGCAGGCCTTCCTCGTCGTGGCTGTAGACGTCGAGCTTGCCGGCGATCTTGGTGACACCGCCCTGGTCGGTGAGGCGCAGGGTGCCGTCGCGTGAGGTGTGCAGGACGCTGCGGTCCGGGAGCACGGCGAGCGACATGGGCTCGCCCATCTCGGGTTCGCCCTTGGCGAGGGGCACCTGCTGGAACTGCCCCTCGGCGGCGGCCGCTTCGTCGTGTTCCGGGTGGCCGGGGTGGGCGCCGGCGACGGTGGCCGGGGTGCCCACGGCCAGGAGCAGGCCGGTGAACAGGGCGAGGCTGGTGCGAAGCCTGGGCCGCCTGGGAGCGCGGGTGCTTCTGAGTCTGGTTCTGTGCACGAAGTCCCTCCGGGAACGGGGTGGGCCGTACGGGATGGGTGCGAAGACGTGCGGTGCGGGCGCCGGGGTGCGCCGTCACCCCGGAGGCGTGTGTGTCCTGAACACTTCAAGGACGGTAACCGTGTCCGTCCGGGGCGAACACCCCTTGCGCCAGGATCGGTTGAACTTTCTCCCACCACAGGACAAAGCAGTATCCGGGCAGGTCGGAGGGGGGACCGGCGGCTGTTCCGGTCCCCGGCCCCGACCTGCTGCCGGGCGGGTGGATCAGCTGTTGAACGCGGCGTCGAAGGACGCGCTGGGCGGCTCGAAGTCGTACGCCTTGAGCCGGGTCAGGGCCTCCGGGGCGCCCTGGAGCCGGTCCATGCCTGCGTCCTCCCACTCGACCGAGACCGGGCCGGCGTAGTCGATGGAGCGCAGCATCCGGAAGACGTCCTCCCAGGGCACGTCGCCGTGCCCGGCCGACACGAAGTCCCAGCCGCGGCGGGGATCGCCCCAGGGCAGGTGGGAGCCGAGGCGGCCGTTGCGGCCGTCGAGGCGCCTGCGGGCCTCCTTGCAGTCGACGTGGTAGATCCGGTCGCGGAAGTCCCACAGGAAGCCGACCGGGTCGAGGTCCTGCCACACGAAGTGGGAGGGGTCGAAGTTGAGGCCGAAGGCCGGTCGACGGTCGACCGCGTCCAGCGCGCGTACAGTCGTCCAGTAATCGTATGCGATCTCACTGGGGTGGACCTCGTGCGCGAACCGCACGCCCTCCGCGTCGAAGACGTCGAGGATCGGGTTCCACCGTTCGGCGAAGTCCTCGTAGCCGCGCTCGATCATCGACTCGGGAGCGGGCGGGAACATGGCGACCAGGTGCCAGATCGCGGAGCCGGTGAACCCGATGACGGTGTCGACGCCGAAGGCGGCCGCGGCGCGGGCGGTGTCCTTCATACGCTCCGCCGCACGCTGCCGCACCCCTTCCGGGTCGCCGTCGCCCCATACGTCGCCGGGCAGGATCGCCTGGTGGCGTTCGTCGATGATGGCGTCGCAGACCGCCTGGCCGACCAGGTGGTTGGAGACGGCCCAGCATTTCAGCCCGTACTTGTCGAGCAGCTGGTGCCGGGAGGCGACGTACGACGGGTCGGCGAGCGCCTTGTCGACCTCGAAGTGGTCCCCCCAGCAGGCGAGTTCCAGGCCGTCGTAGCCGAAGTCGCGGGCGAGGCGGCAGACCTCCTCGAGCGGGAGGTCGGCCCACTGACCGGTGAAGAGCGTGAATCTGCGCGGCATACCGCTGTCTCCTCCTCAGGCTGCTATCGGCGTGTAGACGGAGTTCTTCTCGGCGCTCTCCTCCACCGCGGCGAGCACGCGCTGCACCTGCAGTCCGTCGGCGAACGAGGGCTCGGGGCGGCGGCCCTCGGCGACCGCGTGGACCAGGTCGCGGGCCTGGTGGACGAAGGTGTGCTCGTAGCCGAGGCCATGGCCCGGCGGCCACCAGGCGTCCAGGTAGGGGTGGTCGGGTTCGGTGACGAGGATGCGGCGGAAGCCGGCGTGCGTGCCGGGCTCGGTCGCGTCGTGGTACCAGAGCTCGTTCAGCCGTTCCAGGTCGAAGGCGAGCGAGCCGTGTTCGCCGTTGAGTTCCAGACGCAGGGCGTTCTTGCGGCCGGTGGCGTACCGGGTGGCCTCGAAGGAGGCGAGGGCACCGGAGGCGAACCGGCCGGTGAACAGGGCGGCGTCGTCGACGGTGACGGTTCCGGTGCCGTTCGACGAGACGGCGGCCAGGCCCGAGGTGGGTCCGCCGGGCAGCGGCCGCTGCCGTACGAACGTCTCGGTGAGCGCGGAGACCCCGGCCAGCGGCTCGCCGGCCAGGTACTGGGCGAGGTCGACGATGTGCGCGCCGAGGTCACCGAGCGAGCCGGAGCCGGCCAGCTCCTTGCGCAGCCGCCAGGTGAGCGGGAACTCCGGGTCGACCAGCCAGTCCTGGAGATACGTCACCCTGACGTGCCGCAGGGTGCCGAGGCGGCCCTCGGCGACCATCCGCCGGGCCAGCGCGGTGGCGGGGACACGGCGGTAGTTGAAGCCGACCATCGCCAGCTGTCCGCGCCCGTACGCGGCTTCCGCGGCCGTGGCCATGGCCTCGGCCTCCTCGACGGTGTTCGCGAGGGGCTTCTCGCACAGCACGTGCTTGCCGGCGGCGAGCGCGGCGAGCGCGATCTCGGCGTGGCTGTCGCCGGGGGTGCAGATGTCGACGAGGTCGACGTCGTCCCGGGCGATCAGCGCCCGCCAGTCCGTCTCGGCCGTGGCCCAGCCGTGCCGGTCGGCCGCCGCGCGCACCGCGTCCGCGTCCCGGCCGCAGATCGCGGCCATGACCGGGCGCCGGGGCAGGTCGAAGACGCGGCCGGCGGTGCGCCAGCCCTGGGAGTGGGCGGCGCCCATGAAGGCGTATCCGACCATGCCGATGCGCAGCGGGGGCTTGTCGGTCCCGGGCTCCGGCGCTGCTGACTGCTCCGGCTCTTGCATGCAGATGTCCTCCTCGTCTGGTGGGCCGCCGGGGCGGCCCGTGCCGTGCGCGGTGGGGGGTGCGGACGGCTCACTCGAAGCCGGTGGGCATGTACTGGTCGACGTTCGTCTTGTCGACGACGGCCGAGTAGAGCGTGATGGACGCCGGGATCTCGAACTCGGCGAGGCCGCCGACGCCTTTGCCCTGGCCGAGGGCGCGGGCGAGGTCGATCGCGGACGCGGCCATGGTGGGCGGGTAGAGGACGGTCGCCTTGAGGACACCGTCGTCCTGCTTGATGGCCTGGAAGGCGGAGAGCGCGCCGGCTCCGCCGACCATCAGGAAGCCGTCGCGGCCGGCCTGTTCGATGGCGCGCAGCGCGCCCACGCCCTGGTCGTCGTCGTGGTTCCACAGGGCGTCGAACTCGGACTGGGCCTGGAGCAGCTGGGCCATCTTGGCCTGTCCGGACTCGACGGTGAAGTCGGCGGCCTGGCGGGCCACCTTCTTGATGTTGGGGTAGTTCTTCAGGGCGTCGTCGAAGCCCTGGGTGCGCTGCTTGGTCAGTTCGAGGTTGTCCAGACCGGCGAGTTCGATGACGCGGGCGTTCGGCTTGTCCTTGAGTTTCTCGCCGATGTAGTGCCCGGCGTTGAGGCCCATGCCGTAGTTGTCGCCGCCGATCCAGCAGCGGTAGGCCTGCGGGGTGTTGAAGACCCGGTCGAGGTTGACGACGGGGATGCCCGCGCGCATCGCCTTGAGGCCGACCTGGGTGAGGGCCTTGCCGTCGGCGGGCAGGACGACCAGGACGTCGACCTTCTTGTTGATCAGGGTTTCGATCTGCCCGATCTGCGCGGCGGTGTCGTTGGAGCCCTCGGTGATCTCCAGGGTGACGTCCTGGTACTTCTCGGCGCGGCTCTTGGCGTTCTCGTTGATGGCGTTGAGCCAGCCGTGGTCGGCCTGCGGGCCGGCGAAGCCGATGGTGACCGGCTTGCCCGGCTTGTCGTCGGCGGCGGGCTGGTCGCCCGCCGCGGGCTCGTCGTCCTTCTTCTCGTTACTCGTGCAACCCGCGAGAAGGGCACCGGCGGAGACGGCGGCGGTCCCGAAGAGCAGTCCTCTGCGACTGGTGAGGTGCGACATGGCGGTGAACCCTTTCCTCAGGTCGTGCTTGCGGTACGGCGCTGGACCAGCACGGCGGCGACGATGATCGCGCCCTTGGCGATCTGCTGGACGTCGCTCTGCAGGTTGTTCAGGGCGAAGATGTTGGTGATCGTGGTGAAGATCAGGACGCCGAGCACGGAGCCGGTGATGGTGCCGCGGCCGCCGCTGAGGAGGGTGCCGCCGATGATCGCGGCGGCGATGGCGTCGAGTTCGTAGAGGTTGCCGTTGGTGTTCTGACCGGAGCCGGACAGGATGATCAGCAGGAAGGCGGCGATGCCGCAGCACAGCCCGGACAGCAGATAGAGGTAGAGCCGCTGGCGGCGGACGTCGATGCCGGCCAGCCGGGCGGCCTCCGCGTTGCCGCCGACGGCCACCGTGCGGCGGCCGAAGGTGGTGCGGTTCAGCACCAGCCAGCCGACGACGGTGACGGCGGCGAAGACGAGGACGAGCGGCGGTATACCGAATACATACGCGTCGCGTTCGCCGAGATCCAGTATCCCGTCGACCGTGACGATCTGCGTCTTGCCGTCGGTGATCTGCAGGGCGAGGCCGCGCGCGGAGGCCAGCATGGCGAGGGTGGCGATGAACGGGACCATCCCGCCGTAGGCGATCAGCAGTCCGTTGACCAGTCCGCAGCCGACGCCGACGAGCACCGCGGTGAACAGGATCCCACCGAAGCCGTACTCCTGGGTGGCGACCGTGGTCGCCCACACCGAGGCGAGGGCGACGATCGCGCCGACGGACAGGTCGATGCCGCCGGAGGTGATCACGAAGGTCATGCCGACGGTGACGACGCCGATCACCGAGGCCTGGGTGAGGACGAGTTGCAGGTTGCGGGTGTCCAGGAACTCGTCGGGCTTGGTGATGCCGCCGATGACGACCAGTGCGGCCAGCACCCCCAGCAGGGAGAGGGTGCGCACGTCGGCGCGGAACACGAGGGTGCGCCAGGCGGGGCGGGGGACGGCCGGCGGCGCCTTGTCGGTGGCGCCCCGCGGCGGGGAGACGGGCTGCGTCATGACGCCGGGCTTCCTTCCATCACGAGGTCGAGTACGCGGTGTTCGTCGAGTTCGGCGGCGGGCGCGGTGTGGACGACCCGGCCCTCGCGCAGCACCAGGACACGGTCGGCCAGGCCCAGCACCTCGGGGACCTCGCTGGAGACGAGGAGGACCGCGAGGCCTTCGTCCGCCAGTCGACGGACGACCGCATACAGTTCGGCGCGGGCGCCGACGTCGACACCACGCGTGGGTTCGTCGAGCAGCAGCACCCGGCAGCCGCGCAGCAGCCAGCGCGCCAGGACGGCCTTCTGCTGGTTTCCGCCGGAGAGGGTGCGGACCGGTACGGCGGGGTTGTCGGGGCGGAGCGACAGCTCGCGGGTCGCGGCGCGGGCCGCGGCGAGCTCGGCGCCCCGGTCGATCCAGCCGATCCGGGAGAAGCGGGACAGGGAGGAGACCGAGACGTTGCGCGTGACGGACTCCAGCATCAGCAGGGCCTGTGCCTTGCGTTCCTCGGGGGCGAGGCCGAGGCCGGCGCGGACGGCGGCTCGTACACTGCCGACTTTCAACGGTCGACCGTCGACCAGCACCTGACCGGATACCGGCTTCCGTGCACCGTATACAGTCTCCAGTATTTCGGATCGCCCGGAGCCGACCAGCCCGGCCAGCCCCACGATCTCCCCCGCGTGCACGGTCAGATCCAGCGGCGCGAACTCCCCCTCCCGCGCCAGCCCCCGCACCTCCAGCACGGGCCGTCCCGGCTCCCGCGCCGCGGGCCGCTCCGGGAAGACGTACTCCACGTTCCGGCCCGTCATCAGCGCCACGACGTCACGCGTCGGAGTCGTCTTCGCGGGCAGTCCGCCCGCCACCGCCCGCCCGTCCTTGAGGACGGTCACCCGGTCGCCGATGCGGCGGATCTCCTCCAGCCGGTGCGAGATGTAGACCACCGCCACGCCGTCCGCGGTCAGATCGCCGACGATCCGGAACAGGTTGTCCACCTCGTCCGGGTCGAGCGCGGCGGACGGCTCGTCCATCACGATCAGCCGTACGTCGTGGGAGAGCGCCCGCGCCATGGACACGATCTGCTGCTGCGCCGCCGACAACTCCCCCACCAGCCGCGCCGGGTCGATCTCCGGGTGTCCGAGCCGCCTCAGGAGCGCGGCGGTCGAGGCTCGCGCCGTTCCGCGCCGTACGACGAACCCGGCGGTCGTGGGTTCGTGGCCGAGGTGGACGTTCTCGGCCACCGACAGGTGTTCCACCAGGTCGAGTTCCTGGTAGATGGTGGCGATGCCGAGCCGCATGGCGGCGATCGGCGAGCGCAGGGTGACGGGTTCGCCGCGCCAGCGGATGGTGCCGCCGTCGGGCTGGTGGGCGCCGGCGAGGACCTTGATGAGGGTGGACTTGCCCGCCCCGTTCTGGCCGAGCAGGCAGTGCACTTCACCGGCTTGGACGTCGAGGTCGACGCCGTCCAGGGCCCGGACTCCGGGGAACGACTTGGTGATGCCGGACATGCTGAGCAGCGGTGGTTCTGGTGCCATGTGGGTTCCCCTCGGCGGGCGTGCGGGCCGGTGTCAGGGCGGTTCCGTCAGCGGAACAAACGTTTTTCTGGCAGGGCGGAGCGGCGGTGCGGGTACTGGGGTTCGGTACTCGGGGGGGGCGTACGGACGTGACAGAGGTGCGTACTGCTGAGGCTGAGCCGTTCGGTGACGCTTACGCGGGTGAGAACAGGTGGTCGCTGATGAGGCGGGCCGCGCCGATGACACCGGCGGTGGGGCCCAACTCCCCCAGCACGATGGGCAGGTTGCCGGTCGCGAGCGGGAGCGACTGGCGGTAGACCTGGGTGCGGATCGCGGCGAGCAGGGTGTGGCCGAGGCCGGTCACCCCGCCGCCGATCACCACCAGACCGGGGTTGAAGAAGCTGACCAGGCCGGCGATGACCTGCCCGGTGCGGGTGCCGCCCTCGCGGATCAGGTCGAGGCTGACGGGGTCGCCCGCGGCGGCCGCGGCGGCGACGTCCACGGCGGTGAGGGCGCCGTTCGCCTCCAGCCGCGTGGCCAGTTCGGCCGACCGGCCCTGCTGGGCGGCCTCCAGCGCGTCGCGGGCGAGGGCGGCGCCGCTGAAGTGGGCCTCCAGGCAGCCCCGGTTGCCGCAGGCGCACGGGCGGCCGTCGGGCACGGCCTGGATGTGGCCGATGTCGCCGGCGCTGCCCGTCGTACCGCGGTGTACCTCCCCGCCTGCGACGATGCCGCAGCCGATGCCGGTGCCGATCTTGACGCAGAGGAAGTCGCCGACGGAGCGGGCGACCCCGGCGTGCTGCTCCCCCATGGCCATCAGGTTCACGTCGTTGTCGACCATGACGGGGCAGCCGAGTTCCTGGCTCAGCGCCTCCCGGACCGGGAAGCCGTCCCAGCCCGGCATGATCGGGGGCGCCACGGGGACACCCTCGGGGAAGCGGACCGGACCGGGGACGCCGATGCCCGCGCCGTCGAAGCCCTCGGCGAGTCCGGAGGCCCGCAGCTTGGCGGCCATGGCCAGGACTTGCTCGAAGACCGCGACCGGTCCCTCGCGCACCTCCATGGGCTGGGTGATGTGTCCCAGGATCTCCAGTTCGGCGTTGGTGACGGCGACGTCGACGGAGGTGGCGCCGATGTCGACGCCGAGGAAGCGCAGGCCGGGGGCGAGGCGGATGTTGTGGGAGCGGCGGCCGCCACGCGAGGCGGCGAGTCCGTCGGCCACGACCAGGCCCGTCTCCAGCAGCCGGTCCACCTCCACGGCCAGCTTGGACCGCGACAGGTCGACCTGGTCGCCCAGCTGGGCCCGGGAGTTGGGCCCGCCGTCGCGCAGCAGCTTGAGGAGCCTGGCCTGATGGGCGTTCGCGGGTCGCGCTGTCATGCGTCTCACGTGCCCCTCCCCGCCTCGTTTCGGCCATCGCTGTCGGGCTTTCGAGGGGAACGTAGCAGTGGCTGCCACAGCTGGGAAGAAGTCTCGCAGGAATTGCCCACTACTTTTTCCACTCACAGGACAAAGGCGTGCCGGGGGCCGGTGCTGGTGCCGGCGCCGCGGGCACGGCGGGCCGCCAGGAACAGGGCGACCGCCAGGGACAAGGCCGGCCCGCCAGGGGCACCGCGACCGTCAGGGACACGGCCGGCCCGTCAGGAACACGGCGGCTCGTAGGGCAGTTGCGGGACGTACGTCTCCCAGAGGCCGCGTGTCAGCAGGTTCCCGGTCGTCCGGCACACGTGGTCGGCGGCGGCCCGCGCGGAGAGCGGCAGGACGTGCACGGTGGCCTCTCCGGCGCCGATGTAGAGGAACCGCCCGTCCGGGGAGAACGTCACGTCGTTCACGTAGCCGACGACGCCGGTCACCGGCAGGCCGTGGGCCCGCGCGCGCCCCTGTTCGTCGACGTCCCACAGCCGCAGGGTTCCGTCGAAGCTGCCGCTGACCAGCGTCCGTCCGTCCGGGCTGAAGGCCAGTGTGTAGACGGTGTCCTTGTGCACGCCGGTGAGGGGCGCGGCCGTCGGTGCGGGGTGGGTGCGGTCGGTGAGGTTCCACAGGCGGATAGCGCCGTCGTTGCCGGAGGCTGCGAGGGTACGGCCGTCCGGGCTGAAGACGATGGTGTTGACGGGGTCCGCGCCGGCACGCAGGGGCGCGCCGAGAGGTCTCGGCCGCGCGGGTTCGGTGATGTCCCACAGATGGACGGTGCCGTTGTGCGCCGCGGCGGCGAGGGTACGGCCGTCCGGGCTGACGGCCAGGCGGTTGAGCCGGTCGGCGGCGGAGGGGTCCAGCGGTGCCCCGAGTGGGGCCGGGCGGGCCGGGTCGGAGACGTCCCACAGCGCGACCGTGCCGTCGGCGTTGGCCCCCGCGAGGGTCCGCCCGTCCGGGGTGAACTCGACGGCCAGGAAGTTCTCGGCCGGGTTGCGGAGCGCTCCGCCCAGGGGCTTGGGCCTGGCCGGTACGGTCACGTCCCACAACTGGATGCCGGGGCCGGCAGCGACGGCCAGTGTCCGTCCGCGGGGGCTGAAGGCGACCCAGTTGACGTACGGGGTGCGGCCGCGGATCGACGCGCCCAGCGGGCGGGGACGTGTGGGGTCCCCGACGTCCCAGAGCCGGACGGAGTTGTCCTCGGAGCCCGAGGCGAGCAGCCTTCCGTCCGGGCTGACGTCCACCGTGTCGACGTAACTCGTGTGCCCCCTCAGGACGGTGCGCGGGATGGTCCACAGCCGGACGGTGCGGTCGGCCCCGGCGCTGGCCAGCATGGTGCCGTCCGGGTCGAAGGCCAGGCCCAGTACGTGGCCGGTGTGACCGGTCAGGGCCTGGGTGAGGTCCCCGACGTTGTCCGGGGCCATCACGTTCTCCAGCCGGATGGTGTTGTCGTCCCCGCCGTACGCCATGAGCCGGCCGCGGTCGGAGAAGGCCACGGCGTTGACGACGTTGTTGGCGGCCGGGCCCTCCAGCGTCTTCGGTTCGGAGGGGTCCGTGACGTCCCACAGGTGGGCGGTCTGGTCGCTGCCGGCCGCGGTGAGGGTGCGGCCGTCCGGGCTGAAGGCGACCGCTTGGGCGGTGCCGGGGTTCCCGGCCTTGAACGGGATGCCGGGCGTCCGTCCGGCGGCGGACGGACGGCGCGGGTCCGCCACCTTCCACAGCCGCACCGTCGCCTCGCTCCCGCCGGACGCCAGCAGCTCGCCGTCCGGGCTGAAGGCCAGCCCCCGCACCTCGCCCGCGGAGGCCCGCAACGGCTCGGCGAGAGGCCGTGGGCGCTGCCCTGCGCCACCGGTGTCCCACAGGTGGACGCGGCCGCCGTGCCCCGCGGTGGCCAGGACGCGTCCGTCCGGACTGAAGGCCAGCGCCCGCTGGGCGCCGGCGCCGGCCCGCACGGGCGCGTCGAGGGCGGCCGGCCGGCGCGGGTCGCGGACGTCCCACATGTGTACGGTGCCGTCGTCGCCGGTGGCGGCCAGCAGGTGTCCCCGCGGGCTGAAGGCGAGCGCCCGTACCGCGCCCCGGGGCCCGTGCAGCGGGGGGCCGAGCGGCGCCGGAGGGCCCGCGCCCGCGCGAGCCGTGTTCCACAGCCGGATCGTGCCGTCTCCGCCGGCGCTGGCCAGCGTGTGCCCGTCCGGACTGAAGTCCACGGCGTTCACCCGGTCCGTGTGGCCGCGCAGCACGGTGGCCAGCGGAACGTTCCGGGCGCCGAGCAGCCGGGTCTCCGTCGACGCGGCCGGTGACATCCGGTGCGCCACCAGGTCCAGCTGGGCGGCCAGCGAGGCGTCGTTCAGGCGCACCAGGTCGGCCTGTGCCCGTGTCTCGCCGAGTATCGCGGTGTTGCGTTCCCGCTGTGCCGTGTCGCGCTGGTGGAGGGCGAGGGCGGCGGAGACGGCGGCGAGCACGGCCAGCGCCGTCAGCCCGGCGACGACTGCCCGGCGGATCCGGCGTGCGCGGTGCCGCTGCCGCAGCGAGGCGGCCAGGAACGCGGACACGGCCGGACCGCACTCGCCCGTGTCCTTGTCGTCGGCCAGGGCGCGGGCCTCGTCCAGCCGGTGGCCGCGGTACAGCAACGCCGGGTCGCGGTCGGCCTCCTGCCACGCGCAGGTGGCGTCCTCCAGCCGCTGGCGGGCCATGTACCGGGCGCGATGGGCGTCGATCCACTGCCGCAGGCGCGGCCAGGCCCGCAGCAGCGCCTCGTGGGTGATGGTGACGGTTTCCTGCTCCCGGGTCAGCAGCCGTCCCCGGGTGAACGTCTCGACGACCTCGGCGGTCTCGTCGGCGGGCGCGCCGAGGTCCAGCAGTTCGGCGTACCGCGCCGGGCGGCGGGTGTCATGGGTGCCGTCACCGAACTTGACGAGACGGAGGAACACGGACCGCGCCGTCCGTCGCGCCCTCGGGTCCAGACGGTCGAAGCAACGGTCCGCTTCGGCCGTCACGCTGTGCGCGATGCCGCCGGTGGACTCGTAGCCGTCCACGGTGAGGACGTGGCCCGACCGGCACAGCCAGGTGGCCCGCAGCGCGTGGGCGAGCAGCGGAAGCCTGCCGATCTCGTAGGCGCCGCTGTCGGCGTCGGCGCTGGCACCGGCGTCGGCGTCTTCCGTGCCCAGGTCGCGCAACAGGACCTGTACGAGGCCCGGTTCGACGTCCATGCCGACCGCGCGGGCGGGATGGAGGATCGCCTCGCGCACGCCGGTCCGGGACAGCGGTCCCACGATCACCTGGTTGCGTTCCACCGCGTCGAGGAGGCCCGGGTGGGTGGCGCAGTGTGTGTAGAAGTCCGAGCGCAGGCCGAACACGACCAGTCCGACGGGCGGTTCGCCCGCGGGGCCCGGCTCGGCCAGGCGCAGGACCGCGTCGAGGAAGCGCCGCCGCTCCCGCTCGTCGGCGCACAGCGTGAACAGTTCCTCCAACTGGTCCACGACCAGCACGAGCCGGCGTTCCGCGCCGGTGTCGCCGCCGGCCGCCGTGAGCGCGCGGCGCAGGACGGCCGGATGCCACACCGGCCCCCGCGCGCCGTCGCCGGCCACTCCGCGACTGCCGTACGCCGCCTCCGCCAGGCGGGCTCCGAGCGCCGCCATCGGATGCGCGGTCGGGGTCAGCCACAGACGGCACCAGTGCGCCGAGCCCGGCAGGGCGCCCCGGGCGAGCTCGGGCAGGAGTCCCGCCCTGAGCAGCGACGACTTGCCGGCTCCGGAAGGCGCGACGACGACCAGCGCGCCGCCCACCGCGAGGCAGGCGTCCAGCCGGACCAGCAGCTTCGCGATCAGCGCGTCCCGGCCGAAGAACCACTGGGCCTGGCCCGCGTCGAACGGGGCCAGCCCCGGATAGGGGCACACCTGGGACAGGTCGGCGGTGTGGTGGCGGTGGGCGGCGCGCACCCCGTCCTCGAAGTGCAGGTGCAGGTCCCGCTCCGACAGGTACAGATCCCGGCGCGCCTGATAGATCCTGGCCCGGTCCGCCGCATGGGCCTCCAGCCGGATCTCCGCTCCGTCCGGGGGCTGCCCGTCGGCGGAGGTCATGGCCCGTGGATGTTCTGGTCACGCCCGGCCTGGTACACCCTGCCGTGTCCGGACGCCCTGGCACGGAACTCGTGTGACGCGGTGCGCGTGCCGTCCTCCCGGCCCGTCAGCAGCGGGGTGACCTTCTCGTCGATCAGCCGCCGCAGCTCGTCCTCGAGCGCGGGGTCGTCCCGCAGCAGCGCGGTCAGGCGGCCCTCCCACGCCGCGACGAGCTCCGTCTCCGCGTCCTCGTCCCGTTCCCGGCGGGCGGTCAGCGCGCGGTCGCGGGACTCCACGAACGCGGCGTCCACCAGGTCCGCCTGCCGCGGACGTATACGCCGCCACCAGGCGACGAGAACGGCTCGCGCCTGCTGCCATGCGTCCGTGACCATCGCTCCGACCAACGCCGTGGCCGCCGACGTTACGATCGCGTCCATCACCGTCAACCCCGATATGCGCTGCCTACTTACTAATGTACCCATTTGCGACGCTACGGGGTCGTTGCAGCCGTTGCGGCCTTCAGTTGTTGAAGCTCGAAAGTCCAGAAGACCGGACAAGTTGAAGCCTGAAAGACCGGACAAGTGGACATCTGGGGGCACTTGATCCCGGGCAGCGCCTAGGGTGTGACGCACCGGCCCGCCGATGAGGCCGGACATCGCTTCGATGCCGTCCGCTCGGACACGAGCGAGTCCGAGCGGCACCGGGAGAGGACACTTTCGTGATCTTAGTGACGGGCGCCACGGGGAACGTCGGCGCCGAGCTGGTCCAGGCACTGGCCGAGGCCGGGGAGCCGGTGCGGGCGCTGAGCCGGGCCGGCCGGGCGGACGGGCTGCCGCCGGGAGCGCAGGCCGTGGCCGGCGACCTGAACCGGCCGGAGACGGTGCGGCCCGCCCTGGACGGAGTACGCGCCCTTTTCCTGATGCCCGGCTACGAGGGGCAGCGGCAGGTCCTCGAGGACGCGCGGGCCGCCGGGGTCGAGCGGGTGGTGCTGCTGTCCGGCGGGTCGGCCGGGGCCGACGACATGGACAACGCGATCGTCGCCTATCTGACCGAAGCCGAGGAGTCGGTGCGCGCCTCGGGGCTGCCCTGGACGTTCCTGCGCCCGACGAGCTTCATGTCGAACGCGCTGCGCCTGCTGGACCAGATCCGCGCGGGCGACACGGTCCGGGTGCCGTTCCCGGACGTGTACACCACCGACATCGACCCGTACGACATCGCCCAGTGCGCGCTGCACGCCCTGCTCACCGACAAGTACGCGGGCCGCGTCCTCGAACTCACCGGACCTGTCGCGCTGTTGCCCGCCGACCGGGTGCGCGTCCTCGGCGAGGTGCTGGGCCGGGACCTGCGCGCCGTCGGCCTCGGGAACGAGGAGGCGCGGGCCGAGATGGAGGCGCAGATGCCGAAGCCTTACGTCGACGCGTTCTTCAGCTTCTTCGTCGACGGCACCATCGACGAGTCGGTGGTGCTGCCGACGGTGCGGGAGGTCACGGGGCGGGAGCCCCGCACGTTCGAGCAGTGGGCGCGCGCGCACGCGGACGCCTTCCGAGGGGCCGGCTCCTGAGGTCCCTCCCTCGGGTTCCTCGCTGAAGTCCGCTGGTCCTCAGTCCTGTTGGCGGGCGTGCGCGTGGTACGACATGCGGGTGTGTTCCGTGTGCTCCCGCATCAGGCGGGCGGCCTCCTGCTCGTCCCGGTCGGCGATCGCGGCGATCAGTTCCCGGTGCTCGGCCCAGGACTGCCCGCCCCTCAGCTTGGCGACCGGCGTGTAGTACCAGCGCACCCGGCGGTCGACCTGCGCGGCGAGTTCGGCGAGGACCGCGTTTCCGGCCAGCTCCATGATCTTGGCGTGGAAGCGGGCGTTGAGGGCCACGGCGGCGTCCACGTCGTCGGAGGCGACGGCCAGCAGCCCCTTGGCGACGATCTCGTCGAGGGCGTCGATGCCGTCGCTGGTCGCGTTCCGGGCCGCGAGCCGGGCGGCCTCGGCCTCCAGGAGCGTACGGACGGTCAGCAGGTGGTCGGCCTCTTCCTCGGTGGGGACGTGCACGAACGCGCCCTGCGCGGGGCGGAGGTCGACCCAGCCCTCGGTGTTCAGCCGCTGCAGCGCCTCGCGCACCGGCTGACGGGAGACGCCGAGGTGGCCGGCGAGTTCGCTCTCCACCAGGTGCTGGCCGGGCTGGAGGGCGCGGGTGGTGATGAGTTCGAGCAGCGCCTCGTACACCCGCTCGCGCAGCGGACCCGGACGTTCCAGCCTGGGCACCGCTCCCTGTGGCAGTCCTGTCGACAACATCGTCGGTCCCCCTCCTCGGCAGGGCCCTGCGCAGCGGCCGTAAAGACACCGGAAAGCCTGCGGAAAGACAGTATCAATTGTCTACCGTCTACAGTCTACGGTGCACAAAGGCCAGCAGACCGGGGAGTTGGCCCCGTCACACCCCCCGCCTCTCCCCGAAGTCTCGCCCTACGAGCGTGGCGTCACGGACACCGGACGACCTGGCCGGCATACGACAGGTTGCCGCCGAACCCGAACAGCAGCACCGGATCCCCGCTCGTCACGGCGCCCTGCTCGACCAGCTTGGAGAACGCGAGGGGGATGCTGGCCGCCGAGGTGTTGCCCGATTCGGTGACATCGCGCGCGATCACCGCGTTGACGGCGCCGATGCGTACGGCGAGGGGGTCGATGATGCGCAGGTTGGCCTGGTGCAGCACGACCGCGGCCAGGTCCTCGGGGGCGAGCCCGGCGCGCTCGCAGGCGGCGCGGGCGAGCGGCGGCAGCTGGGTGGTGGCCCAGCGATAGACGCTCTGCCCCTCCTGGGCGAACCGCGCGGGCGTGCCCTCGATGCGGACGGCGTGCCCCATCTCCGGCACCGACCCCCACAGCACCGGCCCGATCCCGGGCTCCTCGCCCGGGGCGCAGGCCTCCACGACGGCGGCCCCCGCCCCGTCGCCGACGAGCACGCAGGTGGTGCGGTCGGTCCAGTCGGTGACGTCGGACATCTTGTCGGCGCCGATGACCAGGGCCCGGGTCGCCGCTCCGGCGCGCACGGTGTGGTCGGCGGTAGCCAGGGCATGGGTGAAGCCGGCACACACCACGTTGACGTCCATCGCGGCGGGCTGCGGGATGCCCAGCCGGGCGGCGACGCGGGCGGCCATGTTCGGGGAACGGTCGACGGCCGTCGAGGTGGCGACGAGCACCAGGTCGATGTCAGCGGGGGTGAGTCCGGCCGCCGCGAGCGCCTTGGCGGCGGCGTGCGCGGCCAGCTCGTCGACGGGCTCGTCGGGACCGGCGATGTGCCGCGTCCGGATGCCTACCCGGGACCTGATCCACTCGTCACTGGTGTCGACCATGCCCGCGAGGTCCTCGTTGGTGAGGACCCTGGCGGGCTGGTAGTGGCCGACGGCGGTGATGCGTGAGCCGTTCATGGATGGTGTTCCCCCTCGTGCCTCGGGTAGCGGGGTTCACCAGTCTGATCAGTGACTCACGGGTAGGGCGGCAGGTGAAGCCACAGGAATCCGGCACCCGGATTGTCGGCTTCCATCAGACCCTCGGACGCCCGAGCACTCACCCGGTGAACAGCTGGGTCACCTTTTGTACGAGTTCGTACAGTCCGTAGGCGAGCGGCACACCGACCCACAGCCAGGCCAGGGCGATCAGCCACCGCCGGTCAGGCGGACTCTGGCTGCTGTCGTCGGACATCGGCGGCCTCCCTCGGCGCGGGGACATGATGACGCGGATGGACGGGGCGGACGAACTCGTTCGCGAGGAAGCCGACGACGAGCAGCCCGATCATGATGCCGAACGACAGCCCGTACAACGACGCGCCCTGCCGGCCCGCCTCCTCCTGGCGGTCGGCGATCCAGTTGACGATCAGCGGGCCGAGCACCCGGCGGTCGACCAGGCGGTGAGCAGCCGGCCGTGGATCGCGCCGACCTGGTAGGTGCCGAACAGGTCCTTCAGATAGGCGGGGATCGTCGCGAAGCCGCCGCCGTAGAAGGAGAGGACGACCAGCGCGCAGAGGACGAACAGCGGCTTCGAGGAGTCGCCGAGGAGGGCGATGAGGAGGTACATCAGCGCGCCGACACCGAGGTAGACGCGGTAGATGTTCTTGCGGCCGATCAGGTCGGAGGTGGTCGACCAGCCGATCCGGCCCGCCATGTTGGCCGCCGACAGCAGCGCGACGAAGCCGGCCGCGGCGGTCGCCGAGACCGGGGCGGAGGTGTCGGCGAAGAAGTCGGTGATCATCGGGGCGGCCTTCTCCAGGATGCCGATGCCCGCGGTGACGTTCATACAGAGCACGATCCACAGGCACCAGAACTGGGGAGTGCGGACCGCGTCGCGGGCGGAGACGCGGATGGCTTCGGGGGGTGCGGTCGAGTGGGGGGCTGGGTCCGGGTGCGGGTGCCGCTCCGGATCCGGGTGCGGGCGGGGGCCCGGGTCCGTGGCGACCGGTTGCCCCGCCGGATTGCCGGTGGCGCGCGGTACCCGTACGAGCAGCACGCCCAGCAGCATGAATACCGCATACGAAAGACCGTGGACGAGAAACGCGAGCGCGATCCCGGAGCTGTCGGCGCCGAACGCCTCGAGCATCCGCGCCGACCAGGGTGAGGCGATCAGCGCGCCGCCGCCGAAGCCCATGATGGCGATGCCGGTGGCCATGCCGGGGCGGTCCGGGAACCACTTGATCAGCGTGGAGACGGGCGAGATGTACCCGACGCCGAGCCCGATACCGCCGACGAAGCCGTAGCCGAGGACGATCAGCCAGTACTGCTCGGTGGCCGCGCCGAGCGCGGAGAGCAGGAAGCCGGACGAGAAGCACACCAGCGCGACGGTCATCGCCCAGCGCGGACCGTTGCGCTCCACCAGCGTGCCGCCGAACGCGGCCGACAGGCCGAGCATCACGATGCCGAGCTGGAAGGGCAGCGCGCTCTGTGTGCCGCTGAGGCCGAGCGCGGATTCCAGGGGCGGTTTGAACACGCTCCAGGCGTAGGCCTGGCCGATGGACAGGTGGACGGAGAGCGCGGCCGGCGGGACGAGCCAGCGGCTCCATCCCGGGGGTGCGAGCGGGGGACTCATGAGCCCGAACGGTAGGGAGGGGCACGGGAGTTGGAAAGTCGCGGCGTCGACCGTATGCGATGAACGGTATGCAGGATGCGGTGAACGGTCGACCGACCGGTTTCACGTTGCCGCGCTACCCCTTGCTGACCAACTCTCCATACTGTAGACAATATTTCGTCGACAGCATGCTTGGGACCGTCGACGCGAACCACCTCCGCGGTACTCCCTCGACCGAACGGAGCGTTCCCGAAGTGAAAGTCGCAGTTCTCGGCACCGGCGCGATCGGCGCCTATGTCGGTGCCGCGCTTAACCGGGCCGGCGCCGAGGTGCATCTCGTCGCCCGTGGACCGCATCTGGCGGCCATGAGGCGGAACGGGGTGCGCGTTCTCAGTCCGCGCGGCGATTTCACCGCGCACCCCCACACCACCGGCGACCCCGCCGAAATCGGCCCGGTCGACTTCGTTTTCCTGGGCCTGAAGGCCAACGCGTACGCGGCGTGCGGGCCACTGATCGAGCCGCTGCTGCACGACACCACGGCGGTGGTCGCCGCGCAGAACGGCATCCCCTGGTGGTACTTCCACCGCCACGGCGGTCCCTACACGGCCACCGCGTGGAGAGCGTCGACCCGGGTCGCGGCACGGTCAGTGCGGTGCTCGCGCCCGAACGGGCCGTCGGCTGCGTGGTCTACGCCGCCACCGAACTCGAAGCTCCGTGCGCCGTAGGCCACTTGGAAGGCACCCGGTTCTCCGTCGGCGAGCCCGACCGCAACGTGTCGGCGCGCTGTCTCGCCTTCAGCGAGGCCGGGTCATCGAGATCACGATGACCGAGACGCTGGCCGTCGCCGAGGCGCTGGGCTGCGAGGTAGGGGTGTCCATCGAACGCCGGCTGGCCGGCGCCGAACGGGTCGGCGACCACCGCACCTCCACGCTCCAGGATCTGGAGCGCGGGAAACCGCTCGAGCTCGACGTGCTGCTCGCCGCGGTCGTCGAGCTGGCGGAGATCACCGGCGTGGAGGTGCCCACGCTGCGCACCGTGCACGCCATCTCGGACCTGCTCGCGTCGAGGAGCGCCGCATGAGGAAACGCGAACCGAGGACGTACACCCGGCTGACGCATCCGCTGGTGCGGGACTCGCGTGACGAGCCGTTCCGCCGGGCGACCTGGGAGGAGGCCCTGGACCGAGCGGCCGAGGGGTTGCGGGCGGCGCGCGGCGCGTTCGGGATGTTCTCCTGCGCCGGGGCGACAACGAGATGAACTACGTGGCGCAGAAGTTCGCCCGCCTGGTGATGGGTACGAACAACGTCGACTCCTGCAACCGGACATGTCACGCGCCGAGCGTGGCGGGGTTGAGCGCGGTGTTCGGGTCGGGCGGCGGGACGTCGTCGTACGTCGCACGCCTACGCCCGCGCCGAGCGCGCCCAGCTGTGCTGGACCTCGGCATCACCGAGCACCACAACGGCACCGACAACGTCCGCGCCTGATCAACCTGGCCCTGCTGACCGGCCACGTGGGCCGCTACGGCTCCGGACTCCAGCCGCTGCGCGGCCAGAACAATGTGCAGGGCGGCGGCGACATGGGCGCCATCCCCAACCTGCTGCCCGGCTTCCAGGACATCCTCGACCCGGCCTGGGACACCGTCATCCAGCCGCACGACGGACTGAACCTGACCGAGATGTTCGAGGCGATGGAGGAGGGCACCCTCAGGCCGTCTACTGCGTCGGCGAGTCCCCGCGCAGTCGGAGGCGGACAGCGAGCAGGCCGTACGACGACTCCCGGCCCTGGATTTCCTGGTCATGCAGGACATCTTCCTCACCAGGACGGCCGAGCTGGCGCACGTGGTCCTGCCCGCCACGGCCGGCTGGGCGGAGACCGACGGCACGACGACGCGACCCTGGGCGACCTGCTGCGGCTCGCCGAAGTGTGGGACGGGTTGCGCGCGGTGTTGCTGGGCGGCGCGGCAGGCGGTTTCCTCCGCGCCGAGGAACTGGACATCCCGCTCACCTTCGAAGGGACCCGGGAAGCGGGCACGACCCTCGTCTCCGGGGTCGTCATGGCCTTCGACGACACCGTGCCGCTGCCCCGGCTGCTGCTGCGCATCGCGGTGGAGCACGACGCGCCGCTGACCGATTCGGCGTGTGCGTATTGCGGCAATTGCATCGAGGTGTGCCCGACCGGCGCGCTGTCGTTCAAGTCGGAGTTCGACATGCGAGCGGCGGGCACACGGGATGAATCAGCACAGACCACTACGACGACGGTATGCGCGTACTGCGGAGTGGGCTGCAACCTCACCCTCCACGTGCGGGACAATGAGATCGTGAAGGTCACCTCCCCGCACGACAACCCGGTGACCCACGGCAACCTCTGCATCAAGGGCCGATTCGGCTACCAGCACGTACAGAACCGGGGCTGATCAGGACATGGGACGAGTCACGGAACGACGCAAGGTGATCCGCATCCGCGACGGGGCGGTCTCGTCCCGCCCGGACACGCTCGTCGCCGAGGAGCCCATGGAGATCCGACTGAACGGCAAGCCGCTGGCGATCACGATGCGGACGCCGGGCGACGACTTCGCGCTGGCCGCCGGCTTTCTGGTGAGCGAGGGTGTGCTGGCGACTGCATACGATCTGCAGAACATCGTGTACTGCGCGGGGGCGACCGTCGACGGTTCCAACACCTACAACGTCGTCGACGTGAAGACGGCCCCCGGCGTGTCCGTCCCCGACATCACTCTCGAACGCAACGTGTACACGACCTCGTCCTGCGGGCTCTGCGGGAAGGCGAGCCTCGACGCGGTCCGTACGACGGCCCGCTGGCCGATCGCCGACACTCCCCCGCTGCGGATCACCCCGGAACTGCTGGTGAGCCTCCCCGACCGGCTGCGCGCGGCCCAGCGTGTCTTCGACCGCACCGGCGGTCTGCACGCGGCGGCCCTGTTCGACGAGCACGGCGAGCTCCTTGACATACGGGAGGACGTGGGCCGGCACAACGCGGTCGACAAGCTGGTCGGCCGCGCCCTGCAGAACGGCGACCTGCCCCTGTCCCGCACGATCCTCCTCGTCTCGGGCCGGGCCTCCTTCGAGCTGGCGCAGAAGGCGGTCATGGCGGGCATCCCGGTGCTGGCGGCGGTCTCCGCGCCGTCCTCGCTCGCCGTCGACCTGGCGGCGGAGACGGGGCTGACTCTGGTCGGCTTCCTGCGGGGCGGTTCGATGAACGTGTACGCGGGCGAACACCGGCTCGCCCTGCGGGCCGCGGCCGCCCAGGGCTGACCGGCTCGCCGCGACACGGCGGTGGGGCCCCGACCGGCGCGAAGCGCCCCCTGCCCCGCAGGGGCCCCGCCTCAGTCCGCCGTACACCGCATACCGCATACGGCATACCGCATACGCGCATTGTTGACACGGCATCAGGTTCTCGCTGGGCGGCATCGGCGGTTTCCAGCCGCAGATCCGGGTCTACGCCGAGCCAGCGCACGACCGGCTGCTCGGCCTGATCACCGTGCGGGAGGGGCCCAGGACCGTCCGTACGGCCATGGTGGACGCGGCCGGCGCCCGCGCCGACGGCCGTTGGCACCATGTGGTGCCGCGGCGTGGCGGAGGACGGTTGAGCCTGGTCGTCGACGGTACGGCGACGACCACGGCCGACGTATCCGGCTCGCTCAGCCGCGACTCCCCTTTCGGCGTGCACATCGGGCAGCGGATGGACAGCAGGGCGTTCTTCACCGGCGCGATCGACGAGGTCCAGGTGTGGAACCGGGCGCTGAGCGACGCGGAGGTGCGCGCGCTGGGGGCGCCGTGCGAGGGCACGGCGCTGTGGCTGCCCATGGACCGGGGGAGCGCCGCCCGCTAACGTCCCGGGGGTGCCCGATGATGGACGCGACGGAGACGGCATACAGGATCCGGGAGATCGGCGACGCGACGCGCGAGCACGGCGCCGGACGGCGATCCGCGTCGGCTTGGGCCTGCTGCTGGTGTCGACACTCATCGCCATAGTGCTGACCGTCGTACGGGATACGGACGGCCGTCGACAAAAAAGCGCCGACTGTATACCGCATACCGTCGCTTCCTGGTCGACCGCCACCCGCCTCACCACCGAGTTCACCCGCTACGGCAACGACGGCACCCGCACCGACGACTGGACCGGCGGCGACGGCACCCACTCCCTCCGCCTCCCCGACGGCCGTCTCCTCTGGCTGTTCTCCGACACCTACCTCGGCCCCGTCCACGCCCCGCCCAATCCTGCCGGTGAGCCGCACCCCTGGCGTGACGCCACCGCACCCATGGTCCGCAACTCCGGGGTCGTGATGACCGAGGGCGGCCGGCTGGCCGCCACCCTGCCCGCCCCGCTCTTCCCCGACCCGGCGCCGCAGCAGTGGAGGTGGCCGGTCGCCGCCCGGGTCGAGCCTCGCTCGCCCGGCTCCGCCGAGCAGGTGGTGCGGGTGCTGCTGTGGACCCGGGCGGCCGGCCAGGCACCGTGGATCTACGGGGTGCCGCTGGCCACCGAGGTCGCCACACTGTCGCTGCCGGACTTCCGGGTCGAGAGCATCGTGCAAGTCCTGAGTCAGCAGACGGTCGCCGATCCGTCCCGTCGGGTGCTGTTCGGGACGACGCTGGTCGAGCGGGACGGCTGGAGTTATGTGTTCGGCGGGAACGACGGGCAGGCGGCCTCCCGGCCGACCTCCTCGGCGTTCGTGGCGAGGGTGCCGGAGGGCGCCCTCGCCGACCCGGCCGCCTGGCAGTACTGGACGGGCTCGGCATGGGCCGCCGGCGCACGGCCCGGCGCGGTCCTCGGGGACGAGCGGCACACCGGGGTGGGCAGCGCGTTCTCGGTCGTACGGCGGGGCGGCACGTACGTGCTCTTCACCATGGCGGCAGGCGCCGAAGGCCTGTCCACGGTGTCGTCGTACTGGGCGTGCTCGCCCACCGGACCCTGGCACGGCCCGGCGCGCGCCTTCACCGCGCCGCTGCCGCCGGGCGAGGTGGCCGCGTACAACCCACAGGCCCATCCGGAGCTGGGCGGGGACGGGCGGCTCGTCCTCAGCTACGACGTCAACTGGCTGCGCACCACGGACGCGTCCGCGCACCTCAGCGGGAACGTGGGCCTGTACCGGCCGCGGTTCGTGACCCTGCGTCTGCGGACGGCCCGCTGACCTGCTCCTCCGCACCGTCGTCCGCGCCCTCCTCCGCGCCCGCCTCCCCTTCCTCGGGGTCGTGGGAGCGGCGTTTGGCGATCACCGCGCAGACCATGAGCTGCATCTGGTGGAAGAGCATCAGCGGCAGCACCGCCAGCGCGGCGTGCGCGCCGAACAGGACGCTCGCCATGGGCAGGCCGGAGGCGAGGGACTTCTTCGACCCGGCGAACTGGATGGTGATCCGGTCCGCCCGGCCGAAGCCGAGCGCCTTGGCGCCGTACCAGGTCAGCGCGAGCATCACGGCCAGCAGTACGGCCTCCACGCCGAGCAGCCCGGCGAGCCGGGCGGGGCTGACCTGGTGCCAGATGCCCTGGACCATGCCCTCGCTGAACGCGGTGTAGACGACGAGAAGGATTGAGCCGCGGTCGACGTACCCGAGGATCTTCTTGTGGCGGGCGACGAAGCCGCCGATCCAGGGGCGCAGCACCTGTCCCGCGAGGAACGGCACGAGCAGCTGGAGGACGATCTTCAGCAGCGAGTCGGCCGAGAAGCCGCCGGTGCCGCCGCCGAGCAGGGATGCGGCGAGCAGCGGGGTGACGAGGATGCCGGCGAGCGAGGAGAAGGATCCGGCGCAGATCGCCGCGGGCACGTTGCCGCGGGCGATCGAGGTGAAGGCGATGGAGGACTGGATCGTCGACGGGACCAGGGTGAGGAACAGCAGGCCCTGCCACAGGGAGTGGGTCAGGACGACCGGCACGAGGCCGCGGGCGGCCAGTCCGAGCAGCGGGAAGACGGCGAAGGTGCAGGCCAGGACGGTGATGTGGAGCCGCCAGTGCCTGAGTCCGTCGAGTGCCTCGCGGGTGGACAGGCGGGCGCCGTAGAGGAAGAAGAGGAAGGCGATGGCGGCGGTGGAGGCGCCGGAGACCACGTCAGCGGCCGTGCCGCGGGCGGGCAGCAGGGCCGCGAGGCCCACGGTCCCGAGCAGCAGCAGGATGTACGGGTCGATCGGTGGCCGACTCGGCCATCGCAGGCGTCTCACGGTGCTCCACACGGGTTGTGAACAGTCGGTACGAGAAGTCGGTACAGAGAGTCGTTACAGGAACGGTTGTACGAATCCTGCGGAGCCGTACGAGTCCTGCGGAGTCGTACGAGTCGTACGACTAGAGGGCCAGGAGGCCCCTCTCCATCGTGCTCCTCCGCCAAGCGATCGGGAATCCGGCATACCACTCTGACTGTCATCACGAATCACGATGACCGGGCTACCCTCGAACCATGTACGACCCCTCCCACCTGCGCACGTTCCTGGCGGTCGCGCAGACCCTGAGCTTCACGCAGGCCGCGCGGCGGCTGGGGCTGCGTCAGTCGACGGTCAGCCAGCATGTGCGGCGGCTGGAGGACGCCACCGCGCGGACGCTGTTCTCCCGGGACACGCACTCGGTGGAGCTGACCGAGGACGGCGAGGCGATGCTCGGTTTCGCCCGGCGCATCCTGGAGGTGCACGAGCAGGCGTCGGCGTTCTTCGCCGGCACCCGGCTGCGGGGCCGGCTCAGGTTCGGCGCGTCGGAGGACTTCGTGCTGACCCGGTTGCCGGAGATCCTGGAGGGGTTTCGGCACGACCATCCCGAGGTCGATCTGGAGCTGACGGTCGAGCTGTCGGGCACGCTGCACGAGCAGTTGGCGGCCGGGAAGCTGGACCTGGTGCTGGCCAAGCGGCGGCCGGAGGATCCGCGCGGGGAGCTGGTCTGGCACGACCGGCTGGTGTGGATCGGCGCCGACCGGCTGCGGCTCGATCCGGAGCGGCCGGTGCCGCTGATCGTCTATCCCCCGCCGGGCATCACCCGCGCGCTGGCGCTGGAGGCGCTGGAGCGGCAGGGGCGGTCCTGGCGGATCGTGTGCACGAGCGGCAGCCTGAACGGGCTGATCGCGGCGGCCCGTGCGGGGCTCGGGGTGATGGCGCACTCGCGGGGTCTGGTTCCGCCGGGGCTGGTCCGGGTGCCGGACCGGTTCGGCCTGCCGGTGCTCGGCCGGGTCGACTTCGTGCTGGTGCACGGGCGTCGTCGTACGTCCGCGGCCGGTGCGGCGGACGCGCTGGCCGCAGCGATCCTGGCGGGCGGGGACCGGCTGCACCGCCGCTGAAGAGCCGAGCCCCCAGCCAGGCTCAGCCGGGCCACGTGACGGATGATCCCGCGCCGACCGGAGTGACGAATCGCACGGCATTCACGCTGAGAGAAGCGACGCTGTGCGCGTCCGTGGCCCGATGTTCGGGTCGTACAGATTCCGTGGAGATTACGGCGCCGAAACTTACTCCACCGTCAGGAATGTGTCCGACCCTTCCCCATGTGCGCCCATTTTCCCCCACTGACCAGCGCGGACCTGAACATCGCTCGGCTTTCGCACCCCTCCCGTCCGGACTCTGCGTGGGGTAGCTTTCACGGCCTGTGCGGGGCGCCAGGCGTCACCGGGAGCCGTCACGGAGATCGGGGGAGCGGGTTTGCGCGAGTTCACCAACCCTCCGTCCGCACTGGCACCCCCGGTGGGCGGTCTGGCCGATGTCGTCTACCGCAACGCCGAGGAGGACCCGCGGCACATCGCGCTCGGCCGCAAGGACGAGGCGGGGCAGTGGCGGGACGTGACCGCCGCAGAGTTCCGCGACGAGGTCCTCGCCCTCGCCAAGGGCCTGCTCGCGCAAGGCGTCCGGTTCGGCGACCGGGTCGCCGTGATGTCCCGCACCCGCTACGAATGGACGCTGTTCGATTTCGCGCTGTGGTCAATCGGCGCGCAGGTGGTGCCGGTCTACCCGACCTCCTCGGCCGAGCAGTGCTTCTGGATGCTGTACGACGCGGAGGTCACGGCCGCGGTCGTGGAGCACGAGGACCACGCGATGACGATCGCCACCGTCATCGACCGGCTGCCCCGGCTGCGGCAGCTGTGGCAGCTGGACGCCGGGGCGGTGCGGGAGCTGTACGACGCGGGGGCGCACCTGGACGACGAGGTGGTGCACCGGCATCGCAACGCGGTCACCCCGGAGGCCGTGGCGACGGTCATCTACACCTCGGGCACCACGGGCCGCCCCAAGGGCTGTGTGATCTCGCACGGCAACTTCATGTTCGAGGCGGACACGGTCATCGAACGCTGGGAGCCGGTGTTCCACTCCCGCAAGGGCGACGAGGCGGCCACCCTGCTCTTCCTGCCGCTCGCGCACGTGTTCGGCCGGATGGTGCAGGTCGCGGCGATCCGCGGCCGGGTCCGCTTCGGCCACCAGCCGCAGCTGAACGCCGCCGCCCTGCTGCCCGACCTGGCCGCCTTCAAGCCGACCTTCTTCCTGGCGGTGCCGTACATCTTCGAGAAGGTGTTCGGCGCCGCCCGCCGCAAGGCGGAGCTCGAGGGCCGCTCGGGGCCGTTCGAGAAGGCGGTGGACGTCGCCGTACGGTACGCGGACGCGATGGAGGAGAAGGCCTGGGGCATCGGGCCGGGACCGTCGGCGGGGCTGCGGATGCAGCACCAGTTCTTCGACAAGCTCGTGTACGCCAAGGTGCGCGAGGCGATGGGCGGCCGGGTGCGGCACGCGATGTCGGGCGGTTCGGCGATGGACCGGCGGCTCGGCCTGTTTTTCGCGGGCGCGGGCGTGCACATCTACGAGGGGTACGGCCTGACCGAGTCCACGGCGGCCGCCACCGCGAACCCGCCGGAGCGCACCCGCTACGGCACGGTCGGGCAGCCCATTCCCGGGGTGACCGTGCACATCGCCGACGACGGCGAGATCTGGCTGCACGGCGGCAACGTCTTCCAGGGCTACCTCAACAACCCGAAGGCCACCGACGAGACGCTGCGCGACGGCTGGCTCGCCACCGGCGACCTCGGCGTCCTCGACGAGGACGGCTATCTCACCATCACCGGCCGCAAGAAGGAGATCCTGGTCACGTCGGGCGGCAAGAGTGTTTCGCCGGGGCCGCTGGAGGAACGCGTCCGGGACCATCCGCTGGTGGCGCAGTGCATCGTCGTCGGCAACGACCGCCCGTACGTCGCCGCGCTGATCACCCTCGACCAGGAGGCCGTGGAGCACTGGCTGAAGATGCGCAACAAGCCGTCGATGACCGCGGCGGAGCTGGTGCACGACGCGGATCTGGAGACGGAGATCCGGCGGGCCGTGGTCGCCGCGAACACCCTGGTCTCGCAGGCCGAGTCGATCCGCACGTTCCGCATCCTCGCCCAGCCGTTCACCGAGGAGCACGGCCTGCTCACCCCGTCGCTGAAGCTGAAGCGCAAGGCCATCGAGAAGGCGTACGTGAACGAGGTGGAGGCCCTGTACCGGACGTGACGGGCCTGCGCCCCGCACGCGGATTCTCCCGTCAGGAATGCATCGCGGCCCGTGATCGTTGACGATGGGAGTACCACCTGACGACAACCGAAGGATCAAGAGCTCGTGAGCAGCAAGGTCCCCCCGATCATCCTCAACAACGGCGTCGAGATGCCCCAGCTGGGCTTCGGCGTCTGGCAGGTGCCGGACGACGAGGCGGAGCAGGCGGTCTCCACCGCGCTGGAGGCCGGGTACCGCAGCATCGACACAGCGGCGATCTACGGCAACGAGGAGGGCACCGGCAAGGCCATCGCCGCCTCCGGCGTCCCCCGCGAGGAACTCTTCGTCACCACCAAGCTCTGGAACAGCGACCAGGGGTACGACTCCACGCTGCGCGCCTTCGACCTCTCGCTGTCCAAGCTCGGCCTGGACTACGTGGACCTGTACCTCATCCACTGGCCGCTGCCGTCCCGGGACACGTACGTCGACACCTACAGGGCGTTCGAGAAGCTGTACGCCGACGGCCGGATCAAGGCGATCGGCGTCTCCAACTTCCTGCCGGAGCACCTGCGGCGGCTGATCGGCGAGACCTCGGTCGTCCCGGCGGTCAACCAGATCGAGCTGCACCCGCATCTGCAGCAGCACGCCTCGCGTGAGATCCACGCGGAGCAGGGCATCGCCACCGAGGCCTGGTCGCCGCTCGGCCAGGGCAAGGGCCTGCTGGAGGTGCCGGCGATCGTCGCCATCGCGCAGAAGCACGGCCGCAGCCCGGCCCAGGTCGTGCTGCGCTGGCACATCCAGCTGGGCAACGTGGTCATCCCGAAGTCGGTGACCCCGTCCCGGATCAAGGAGAACATCGACGTCTTCGACTTCAGCCTGGACGACGAGGACCTGGCCGCGATCAGCGCGCTGAACGAGGACCGGCGGATCGGTCCCGACCCGGCCGCCTTCGACATGGTCTGACCCGCCCCGCGACTCCGCGACCGCGCCCCGCGACCGCCCAGGTCCCGGGGCGCGGCGTCTGCCGGGACGGCTCCGCGGCGTCTGCCGGGGCGCCGGTCTCAGAGGGACTTGGTCGCCGTGTGCACGGTGTGGGCGGTCAGGACGAACACGTCCGGGCGGTGGTGCACGCTCGCCCGGTCGTCCGGGTCGAGCAGCCGGTCGAGGGTGGCGCGGTCGTCGGCGTCGAGCCGGTCTCCGAGGCCCTCGCGCACGCGGGACAGGGTGGCGGCGACGTAGGCGCGGGCCCGGCCGGTGGTGGGGGCGGGCAGGTCGAGCAGGAAGCTGCGGGTGTGCGGGTGGCCGAGGCCCGCGGCGGCCAGCAGCGCCGGCCAGTCCTCCGTCTCCGCGACGCTGCCGGGCAGCCCGGCCCGCATCCCCGCGAACCACTCCTCCTGCAGCGCGTCCAGCCGGGCCTGCAGTCCGGGGCGGCCGAAGCCGAGGTCGCGCGGCAGGAACCGGGCGGGCAGTCCGCCCTCCAGGATCGCGAGGGTGCCGCCGGGCGCGAGCCGGTCGGCGAAGGCGGCGAGGGCGGCCCGCTGGTCACCGACATGGTGCAGGCTGCGGCTGGCCCACAGCAGGTCGGCGGGGTAGTCGAGGTCGTCGAGGACACCGGGCAGCTCGCCGGTGAGGGTGCCGAACCGGTCGGCGACACCGAGTCGGCCGGCGCGGGCGCGGGCCCGCTCCAGCAGCGGCTCGGCGCCGTCGACGGCGACCACCCGGGCGCCGGGGAAGGTCTCGGCGAGCAGACAGGAGACGACGCCGGGCCCGCTGCCCGCGTCGACGACCAGGCCCGGGTCGGTCTGCTGCTTGGCCAGCCAGGCCAGGGCCCGCTCGAACAGCGGTGTGAACAGCTCGGCCTGCGCCTCCAGCAGCGGGCCCATCTCCGCCCAGTCGACGTCCCCGTGGTCGTGGTGGAAATGCGCGTGCTGGTCGCTTGGATGCAGCCCGTGCCCGTGCTGCGAATCGTGCCCTTGCTGCGGCTCGTGCCCTTGCTGCGGTTCATGCTCGTGCTGCGGCTCATGCTCGTGCGTGTGCTCGTCTTCGCGCTCGCGCTCGTGGTGTTGCTGGTGGTCGTGGTGGTGCGCCATGCTGCTCAGCCTCTCCTCCGGGTGCGGTCAGCGTGCGCCGACGCACCGCGGGCGAGCCAGCCGGGTTGCCGGGACGGCAAAGCGCGGTGGAACGGAAACCGGTGGGGGTGTGCGGGACGATCCGCCGGGTCCGGACCGGATCCGGACCCGGCGGATCATCAGGTACCCGTCACCGCGGTCGCCGGAGGCCGCGGTGCTCCGCCTCCGTCAGGACAGCGGCGGGTAGGCGTTCTGCATCAGCTGCTGGAACTGCGCGGAGAACCAGTGCCCGGAGATCGGGGCGTCCGGCAGGGCACCGGACATGCTGTTGTTGTTGCGCGGGTTGCCGGTGTACGTCGGGTCGCACATCCGGTCGAAGCCCTTGCCCTCGGTGTTCGGGATCTCCTTGCTGGCGCCGTCGGACTCACCCGGCGGCTTCATCCAGACGTAGGCGTCGATGCCCGGCTCGGGTGCGGCCTGCGGACGCTCGCCGAGGCCGGCTCCGTCCTGGTTGCACCAGTTGCCGAGGTGGATGCGGCGGTCGTAACGGCCGCCGTCGACGTAGGTGTTGACGTCGGTCGTGGCGCCCGGGCCGGTGGGCCGCTTCGTGCCGCCCCAGCCGTTGCGGGAGGTGTCGATGAGCATGCCGAGGTTCTGGTCGAAGCCGATCGAGACCAGCTTGTCGCGCATGGCCTGGGCGTAGGACAGCTCGTCGGTGTAGCGGTTCCAGTCGACCCACTTGGACTGGCGGACGGACGTCCCGTTCACGGTGTCCGTGATCTTGAAGTGGTCCTCCTTCAGGGCGCTGTAGTTGGCGGTGTTGACGATGAAGCCGTGCACGTCGGCGACGGTCGCGCCCTCGGTGGTGGCGGCCGTCTTGAACATGTCGGCGGAGGGGCCGAAGTTGTCGTCCCAGCCGAGCCAGCCGTGGTGGCCGGCGTCGATGTAGTTGTAGACGTTGTCGATGTCGCCAAGCTTGTTCAGGGCGTAGCCGACGCCCTTCTGGTAGTTGCCGTTGGCCTTCATCACGTCGCAGTTGGGGGTGGCGGTGGGCCGCGGCGTGACGTTGGTGACCAGGTTGGGCAGCGAGTCGATCTCGACCGTGGTGACGATCCTGAGGTCCGCGTACTTCGGGTCGTCGAGGATCGCGGCGATCGGGTCGATGTACTGCGTCTTGTACTTGTCGATCTCCGTCGGGCCGAGTTCGCCGTTGGAGGCGAGGGCGGAACAGTCACGGCCGGGCAGGTTGTAGATGACCAGCTGGACGACGAGTTCGCCGGAGCCCTTCTGCTCCAGCGCCTCGTCGAGGTGGTCGCGCAGCCCCATGCCGCCGTTCACGCCGTTGATCGCGGCGATCCGGTCCAGCCAGACGCCGGTGGGCTGGTTCGCGATGCGGCTTCCGCCCGGCTCGGCGGCGGCCTTCGCCGACCACTCCGGGTTCACGTACACCTTGGCGCCCTGGTACGGGTTGTCGGCCTTGCCGTCCGGGTCGGTCGGCGGGTCCGTCGGGTCCGGCGGGTCGGTCGGGCCGCCACCACCGTCGACGTTGCAGGTGACGCCGTCGAGGGTGAACGTGGCGGGGACCGCGTTGGTGCCGCTGTAGGTGCCCTGGAATCCGAAGGTGGCCGAACCGCCGGTGGCGAGCTGACCGTTGTAGCTCTCGTTGGCGGCGGTGACGGCGGCCCCGCTCTGGGTGACCTTGGCGTTCCAGGCGTTGGTGACCTTCTGGTTGCCGGCGTACGACCACTTCACCGACCACCCCGACTTGGCGGCGCCGTTGTTGGTGACCGTGACGGAGGCGGTGAAGCCGGTGTCCCACTGGTTCTGCACCTTGTAGTCCACGGTGCAGGGGACGGCGGCGGCGCCGATGTCGCCGGGGATCGCCGCCATGGCGGTGCCGGTCGCGCCGCCCACCAGCGCCAGTGCGGCGAAGAGTGCGGTTCTCGTTCGGGTACGGCTCATCAGTGCGGGTTCCTCTTCTCTGACTGCTCTGACAGGTGCGGGTCCCTCAGGGAGCACAGGCGAGGGCGCGGCCAGGCGCCGGACGACGGGGGTGTCCGTCCGGCCGGGCGGCAGGGAATCGCGTGGGCCGCATCAGGTCGGCGCGGGCAGAGGGCAGCGGGCGCCCCGGGTCCCCGACGAGGGCGGGGAGGGCTGCGCCGACGAGTAAAAGACCTGAACGCGGGGGGTGTCGCATGAGCGACTCCTTGCAGCTCGGGCGTGCCCTGACGGACACGTCGACTGGCGGAATCGCTCCCACTGGTGATGGCGAAGGTAGCGCCAAGTGACCGTAAAGAACAGAGGAGTTGCTTGAGTTTTCGGTCGGCACGTTCGTCGAATCTTTTCGACTCTTCAAACATCTTGACCGCCACTAGGCCCGTCCCCACTATGGGAGCGCTCCCACTGGTTCAAGCCTTGACTTTTCCAACCCTTCAGTTGCCGCAAGGAGGAACCAGCTCATGCCCCCCAGAACCAGACGCCGCACCGCGCGGCGTCTATGGACCGCCGTGGTGGCGGCCCTCGCGGTACCCCTGTCGATGCTGGCCGCGAACCCGGCCCCGGCGCACGCCGCGGCGGTCCAGTGCAGCGTCGACTACAAGACCAACGACTGGGGTTCCGGCTTCACCGCGGACCTGACGCTCACCAACCGCGGCACGGATCCGATCGACGGCTGGACACTGACGTATTCCTACGGCGGCAACCAGAAGCTGACCAACGGCTGGAACGGCACCTGGTCGCAGTCCGGGCAGTCGGTCACGGTGAAGAACGCCTCGTACAACGGCCGGATCGCCGCCGGCGCGGCCGTGTCGACCGGTGCCCAGTTCACCTACAGCGGCGCCAACACCGCCCCCACCGCCTTCGCGGTGAACGGCACCACCTGCACCGGCGCCCACCAGCCGCCGATCACCGTGCTGACCAGCCCCGCCCCGGGCGCGGTCTACACGCAGGGCGACGCGGTGCCGCTCGCGGCCACCGCCGCGGCGGCCGGCGACGCGAGCATCACCAAGGTCGAGTTCTACGACGACACGACCCTGCTGGGCACCGACACCACGGCGCCCTACACGCACTCCGCCTCTGGTTTGACCGTGGGCAGTCATTCTCTGGTGGCGAAGGCGTACGACAGCCTGGGCGCCTCGGCGTCCTCGACGCCGGTCGGCATCACGGTCGCCTCGGGACCGGCCGTGGTCGCCACCCCGACCCAGCTGCCGGTGCAGCAGGGCAAGACGGGCACGTACGAGCTGCGGCTGTCGACGCAGCCGTCCGGCAACGTCACCGTCACCACCGCGCGCGCCTCCGGGAACTCGGGTCTGTCCGTGACCGGCGGCGGCTCGCTGACGTTCACCCCGTCGAACTGGAACACCCCGCAGAAGGTGACCGTCACCGCCGACTCCTCCGGGACCGGCGCGGCCACCTTCGAGTCGACCGCGACCGGGCACGCCAAGGCGTCGGTGACGGTCACCCAGATCGCGGCGAGCAAGGAGTACGACGCCCGCTTCCTGGAGCTGTACGGGAAGATCACCGACCCGGCGAACGGCTACTTCTCCCCCGAGGGGATCCCTTACCACTCGGTGGAGACGCTGATCGTCGAGGCCCCGGACCACGGCCACGAGACCACCTCGGAGGCGTACAGCTATCTGCTGTGGCTCCAGGCCATGTACGGCAAGGTGACCGGCGACTGGACCAAGTTCAACGGCGCCTGGGAGATCATGGAGAAGTACATGATCCCCACCCACGCCGACCAGCCGACGAACTCCTTCTACAACGCGTCCAAGCCGGCGACGTACGCACCGGAGCTGGACACGCCGAACGAGTACCCGGCGAAGCTGGACGGGACGGTCTCGGTCGGACCGGATCCGATCGCCGGTGAACTGAAGACTGCATACGGTACGGACGATGTCTACGGTATGCACTGGCTGCAGGACGTCGACAACGTCTACGGCTACGGCAACTCCCCCGGCAAGTGCGAGGCCGGCCCCGCGGACACCGGCCCGTCGTACATCAACACCTTCCAGCGCGGCGCCCAGGAGTCGGTCTGGGAGACAGTCCCGCAGCCGACCTGCGACGCCTTCAAGTACGGCGGCAGGAACGGCTACCTGGACCTGTTCACCGGGGACTCCTCCTACGCCAAGCAGTGGAAGTTCACCAACGCCCCGGACGCGGACGCGCGCGCCGTGCAGGCCGCGTACTGGGCGGACATCTGGGCCGAGGAGCAGGGCAAGGGCTCGCAGGTGTCGGCCACCGTCGCCAAGGCGGCGAAGATGGGCGACTACCTGCGGTATGCGATGTACGACAAGTACTTCAAGAAGGTCGGCAACTGCGTGGGGACCACCGCCTGCCCGGCGGGCACCGGCAAGGACTCCTCGCACTACCTGCTGTCCTGGTACTACGCCTGGGGCGGCGCCACCGACACCTCGGCGGGCTGGGCCTGGCGCATCGGCTCCAGTCACGCGCACGGCGGCTACCAGAACCCGCTCGCCGCGCACGCCCTGGCCAACTACCCGGACCTGAAGCCGAAGTCGGCGACGGGCCAGGCGGACTGGGCGAAGTCCCTCGACCGGCAGCTGGAGTTCTACCGCTGGCTGCAGTCGGCGGAGGGCGCCATCGCCGGCGGCGCGACCAACAGCTGGCAGGGCCGTTACGCGACCCCGCCGGCCGGCAAGTCGACGTTCTACGGCATGTACTACGACGAGAAGCCCGTCTACCACGACCCGCCGTCCAACCAGTGGTTCGGCTTCCAGGCGTGGTCGATGGAGCGGGTCGCCGAGTACTACCAGCAGACCGGTGACGCGGACGCCAAGGTCGTCCTCGACAAGTGGGTCGACTGGGCGCTGTCCGAGACCACCGTCAACCCGGACGGCACCTTCCGGATCCCGTCCACCCTCCAGTGGTCCGGCCAGCCGGACACCTGGAACGCGTCGAGCCCGGGTGCCAACAACGGGCTGCACGTCACCGTCGCCGACTACACCAACGACGTCGGCGTGGCCGCCGCCTACGCCAAGACCCTGACGTACTACGCCGACCGCTCCGGTGACACCGAGGCGGCCCGGGTGGCGAAGGCTCTGCTGGACGGCATGTGGGAGAACCACCAGGACGCGCTCGGCATCGCCGTCCCGGAGACCCGCGCCGACTACAACCGCTTCGACGACGCCGTGTACGTCCCGAGCGGCTGGACCGGCACCATGCCGAACGGCGACGCGATCAACTCCTCCTCGACCTTCGACTCGATCCGCTCGTTCTACGAGGACGACCCGGCCTGGTCGAAGATCGAGAGCTACCTCGCGGGCGGTGCCGCGCCCGTCTTCACGTACCACCGGTTCTGGGCGCAGGCGGACATCGCCCTCGCCATGGGTTCGTACGCGGAGCTCCTCGAATAGTCCCCGCTGAACGCTCCGCGTGCACGGGCCCCGTCACCTGACGGCGGGGCCCCGTCCAGGCCGGGCGGTCCCCACCCGCACGGGGGGCCGTCCGGCCGTCGCGTGTTCCCCCCACGGCGACTCCGCAGCAAGGCGCAGCACCTCCGGATCGCTTTCGCAGCATCTCCGCAGCACCTCCGCAGCAGGAAGGACATCCCCACCGTGCGAAGAACCCGCATCCTCACGGCCGTGCTGGCGCTCGCGGCCGGACTGCTCGCGGGCACCCCGCCCGCGCTGGCCGCCGAGCCCGCCGAGCCCGTCGAGCGAGAGGTGTCGATCGCCGCCGACACCTACACCTGGAAGAACGCCCGGATCGACGGCGGCGGTTTCGTCCCCGGCATCGTCTTCAACCGCAAGGAGAAGGACCTCGCCTACGCCCGCACCGACATCGGCGGCGCCTACCGCTGGCAGGAGCCGACGAAGACGTGGACGCCGCTGCTGGACCACGTCGGCTGGGACGACTGGGGGCACACGGGCGTGGTCAGCCTGGCCTCCGACAGCGTGGATCCGGACAAGGTGTACGCGGCCGTCGGCACGTACACCAACAGCTGGGATCCCGGGAACGGGGCGGTGCTGCGCTCCGTCGACCGGGGCGCCAGCTGGCAGAAGGCGGACCTGCCGTTCAAGCTGGGCGGCAACATGCCGGGCCGCGGCATGGGCGAGCGGCTGGCGGTCGACCCGAACAAGAACAGCGTGCTGTACCTGGGCGCGCCCAGCGGCAAGGGCCTGTGGCGGTCGACGGACTCCGGGGCGACCTGGTCGCAGGTGGCGAACTTCCCCAACGTCGGCGACTACGTACAGGATCCGAGCGACACCTCGGGCTACGCCAGTGACAACCAGGGCATCGTCTGGGTCACCTTCGACGAGTCGACCGGCACGTCCGGGAGCGCGACGAGGACGATCTACGTGGGGGTGGCCGACAAGGAGAATGCGGTATACCGCTCGACGGATGCCGGCGCCACCTGGCAGCGGCTGGCCGGGCAGCCGACGGGACACCTCGCCCACAAGGGTGTACTGGACACCGTCAACGGTCATCTGTACATCGCATACAGCGACAAGGGCGGCCCGTACGACGGCGGCAAGGGCCGCCTGTGGCGGTACACCACCGCGACCGGCGCCTGGACGGACATCAGTCCCGTCGCCGAGGCCGACACCTACTACGGCTTCAGCGGACTGACGGTCGACCGGCAGAAGCCCGGCACCGTCATGGCTACCGCATACAGTTCCTGGTGGCCGGACACCCAGATCTTCCGCTCCACCGACAGCGGAGCCACCTGGACGAAGGCGTGGGACTACACGTCGTATCCCAACCGCGAGAACCGGTACACGATGGACGTCTCATCGTCGCCGTGGCTGACCTGGGGCGCCAACCCGTCGCCGCCCGAGCAGACGCCGAAGCTGGGCTGGATGACCGAGGCGCTGGAGATCGACCCGTTCGACTCCGACCGGATGATGTACGGCACGGGCGCGACGGTCTACGGCACCGAGAACCTCACCGACTGGGACGGCGGCGGCAAGTTCACCGTCAAGCCGATGGTGCGGGGCCTGGAGGAGACGGCCGTCAACGACCTCGCCTCTCCCCCGTCGGGCGCCCCGCTGCTCAGCGCGCTCGGCGACATCGGCGGCTTCCGGCACACGGACCTGACGAAGGTCCCGCCGATGATGTACACCTCCCCCAACTTCACCTCCACCACCAGCCTGGACTTCGCCGAGTCGAACCCGGACACGGTGGTCCGGGTCGGCAACCTGGACTCCGGCCCGCACATCGCGTTCTCGACGGACAACGGCGCCAACTGGTTCGCGGGGACCGACCCGTCGGGCGTGAGCGGCGGCGGCACGGTCGCGGCGGCGGCCGACGGCAGCCGGTTCGTGTGGAGCCCGCAGGGCGCCGGGGTGCACCACGCGACCGGCTTCGGCTCGTCCTGGTCGGCGTCCAGCGGTATCCCGGCGGGGGCGATCGTGGAGTCGGACCGGGTGGACCCGAAGAGGTTCTACGGCTTCAAGTCCGGGAATTTCTACGTCAGCACGGACGGCGGCGCCACCTTCACCGCGTCCGCCGCGACCGGCCTGCCGAGCGGGGACAGCGTCCGCTTCAAGGCGCTGCCCGGCACGAAGGGCGACGTGTGGCTGGCGGGCGGCGCGAGCGACGGGGCGTACGGGCTGTGGCATTCCACGGACGGCGGCGCGACGTTCACCAAGCTGTCCGGCGTCGGGCAGGCCGACACCATCGGCTTCGGCAAGGCGGCGGCCGGCGCCTCGTACCAGACGCTGTACACCAGCGCCGAGATCGGCGGGGTCCGCGGCATCTTCCGCTCCACCGACAAGGGCGCCACCTGGACCCGGATCAACGACGACGCCCACCAGTGGGGCTGGACCGGCGCGGCGATCACCGGTGACCCGCGGGTGTACGGGCGGGTGTACATCGCGACCAACGGCCGCGGGGTGATCTACGGCGACACCTCCGACGCCGGTGGCGGTGACGACGGCGGTGGCGGTACGGACCCGGGGCCGACGCCCACGGGTGCCTGCGCCGTGACGTACAAGGTCACCAACCAGTGGTCGGGCGGCTTCCAGGCGGATGTGCGGCTCGCCAACACCGGGAGCGGCGCGTGGAACGGCTGGTCGCTGAACTGGTCCTTCCCCGACGGTCAGTCGGTGTCCCAGATGTGGAACGCCGAACACACCTCGTCGGGCGGGTCGGTGACGGCGAGGAACATCGGCTGGAACGGGAACGTGGCCGCGGGCTCGTCGGTGAGCTTCGGCTTCACCGGCAGTTGGACGGGTACGAACGGCAAACCGACCGCGTTCAAGGTCGGTGACCAGTCCTGCACCGTGCTCTGAACCCGGAGGGGCGCGCGCCGTAATCGGCGCGCGCCCGCTACGTCACTTTACGTCGCCGGCGAAGACGGCCTCCTCCGACTCCCAGTCGGGCGCCACCTCCACCTGGACGAAGGTGTCGTTCTTCGGCAGCTCGCAGGCCCAGGGGACGGAGAGGGAGCGGCCGGCCAGGATGCGGGTGTCGGGGAGGCCGTCGAGGCCGTCGTCGTAGATGGCCTCGCCCTCCTTGCCTTCGTCGCCGTAGGCGCAGTTGACGGTCATCTCGTTGGCGTCGATGGTCGCGTCGGACCCGTTGACCACCTTGATGGTGAATTTCACGTACGGCGTGTTCTCCGGAGCCGCGTAGTCGTTCGACACTCCGCGGGTGAACCCGGACAGACTGACCTCGACGTCGTTCTCGTAGGCCACCGTGTCGGCCAGGCCGTAGGCGTCGCCGCTGCCGGCCTCGTCGGTGGCAGGCTCGGACTCAGTGTCCGCTCCGGACCCGGCGTCCTCTTCGGCACCGGCGGCCGGAGCCGTCATGGTGACGGTGACCGTGGGCGCGGGCTTGGCCTCGCTGTCGCCGCTGACACCCACCGTGACGAGGGAGGCGACCACCGCCGCGGCCACGGCGGCGCCCGCGGCGATCAGTGCCGTGCGAGGCCCCTTCGGCGGCGGGGGCGCGACCGGCGGCCCGTATCCGGGCATGGGCGGCGGCGTGAATTGCTGACTCATGATCCCCCCAGGGAAGCGTCGTTGAGGGGTCAATCTTCCTTGGCGCACCGTGAAACGTGGAGATGGCGTGACCAAAATGTGCTGACGGTGCATTGATGAGTGCGCCCTGCTGACCGTCGGGACGGCATGCAGGGCGCGGTTGCCCGTCAGGGTGCGTAGACCACCGGCCGCGGTGCCGTCGGCATGCCGTTGCCCAGGAAGAAGCTCGGGTGCGGGGGCTGGTTGTAGCCGGTGTTCTGCCAGGCCAGGCCCGTGCGGTACATGGTGTCGTGGAGCAGGGTCGTGATGCGGGTGCCGGTCTCGTGCGGGGTGGAGTGGATCCGTAGGGCGGTGTTGTCGCTGGTGCGCCAGACGACCTCCTCGCGCCAGTCGCCGAGGATGTCGCCGGAGAGGACCGGGGTGGCCTTGGTGCCGTTGTTGGCGGACACGCCGGAGCCGGTCAGCAGGCGGGTGTCGGCGGAGGTGCCGTACTTGTCGACGCGGGTGCCGTCCAGGAGTTCGCGGACGGTGTCGCCGTCCCACCAGGCGAGGAAGTTGACGGAGGACGGCTCGCGGCCCTTGGCGGCGCCGGCCTCGTCGCGGATGGAGCTGTCGGAGGCGGACCACATCTCGGCGCCGTCGTTGCCGGCGTAGACGTCGCCGGCGACGCCGCGGCCGTTGTCGCAGCAGGCGGCGAGCTTCCAGCGGACCTGTCCGTTCGCGGGGTTCAGGTACAGCTCGGCGGGCTGGGAGGTGGACTCGGAGACCTTGAAGTACTCCAGGCCCGCGGTGGACGGGTCGAGATCGCCGAGGTGCTGGGCGTCGCCGTGGCCGGTCTTCGCGGTCCACAGTCCGTTCCCGTTGTCGTCGACGGCCATCGAACCGTAGACGATCTCGTCCTTGCCGTCGTTGTCGACGTCGCCCACGGAGAGGCTGTGCGAGCCCTGGCCGTCGTAGCCCTTGCCGCTGTTGGTGGACGAGGTGGTGTCGAAGGTCCAGCGGCGGGTGAAGGCGCCGCCTCGCCAGTCCCAGGCCGCGATGACCGTGCGGGTGTAGTAGCCGCGCGCCATGATCAGTGACGGGCGGGAGCCGTCCAGGTAGGCCGTGCCGGCGAGGAAGCGGTCGACGCGGTTGCCGTAGGAGTCGCCCCACGAGGAGACGGTGCCGCGGGCCGGGACGTAGTCGACGGTGCCCATCGCCTTGCCGGTCCGGCCGTCGAACATGGTCAGGTACTCGGGGCCGGACAGTACGTAGCCGCTCGAGTTGCGGTGGTCGGCGGAGGCGTTGCCGATGACCGCGCCGGTGCCGTCCTTGGTGCCGTCGGCGGTCTTCATGGCGACCTCGGCCTCGCCGTCGCCGTCGTAGTCGTACACCTGGAACTGGGTGTAGTGGGCGCCGGAGCGGATGTTGCGGCCGAGGTCGACGCGCCACATACGGGATCCGTCCAGCCGTATACCGTCGACGATCGTCGGTCCGGTGTATCCCGACTGCGAGTTGTCCTTGGCGTTGGTCGGCTGCCATTTGAGGACGAACTCGAGGGCGCCGTCGCCGTCGAGGTCGCCGACGGAGGCGTCGTTGGCCTCGTAGGCGTAGGCGACGCCGTCGGGAGTGGTGCCGCCGGGCGGGGGGCTGATCGGGACGTCCTTGTAGCCGGTGCGGAACTGCACGGCGTGCACGGAGTCGGCCTGTTCGACGCCGTTCACGATCGCGCGGACCGTGTAGTCGGCGTGCGACGGGGCGCCGGCGTGGAAGTAGTTCGTCGAGCCGGTGATCGGGGTCGCGTTGACCTTCGTGCCGGCCCGGTAGACGTTGAAGGCGACATTGTCCGGATCGGTGCCCAGCCAGCGCCAGCCGACCAGGTTGCCACTGCCGGTGTGGACGCTGACGACGCCCCGGTCCAGGGCCTCGACCTGCCGAGCGGTCGCCGCCCTGGGGGTCCCTCCCGCGCGAGTGAGTTCGAGCGTGGGGGAGGTGGCCGGGGCGAGGCCGCCGATCCCGGCGCCGAGCAGCGCGGCGGCGGTGGCGAGACCGGACAGGACGGCCCGGCGGCGTCTGCGATGCGTGTGCGGGCGAAGGCGAGGCCGCGCGTGTGAGCGCGCCTGTGCGTGCGGTTGTGGGTGCGGGTGCTTCACGTGACGTGCCTCCCGGGGAGGACGGACGGGTTGTGCCCGTCCGTCGCCGCCGGTCGGCGTTACGTTGCCGCCTCCGCCGTTTTTCTGAACGCGCGCAGGGTGAACCAGGGGTCCGGGCGGGGCCGGTCCTGGTCGGGGAGGGCGGCCAGGCGTTCGGCGAAGCCGTCGGCCCGGGGGTCGCCGGGCGGCAGCGTACCGAACCAGCCGCGGCGCAGGTCGGCGATGGTGCGGCGGGGGCTGCGGCCCTGGCCACGGCCGGGGAAGCGGGCCTGGCCGGCGGCGCGCAGGCCGTGTTCGGCGGCGTACGTCTCGACGGCGGCGGCCTCGTCGACGGCGTGGGCGCGGGGCCGGGTGGCGAGGACGGCGTCGATGTCGCTGCCGACGTTGTGGGCGGCGGCCTTGTCGACGGTGGTGACGTAGACGCCGCCGGGGCGCAGGACGCGCGCGCACTCGGCGACGACGGCGCGGACGGCGTCCGTGTCCGGGAGCAGGTGGAGCAGCCAGACGCTGGTGACGGCGTCGAACCGGCCGTCGGGGAAGGGCAGCCGACGGGCGTCGGCGCGCAGCACCGCGCCGGGGAGGCGGGCGGCGGCCAGGTGGACCATCTCGTCGGTGAGGTCGACGCCGACCACCCGTGTCCCGGTGCGGGCCGCGGCGAGCCGGCGGGTGACGATGCCGGTGCCGCAGGCCAGGTCGAGCAGGGTGCGGGTGCCGTCCGGGACGAATGCGAGGACGCCTTCGGCGGCGGCCTCGGCGCGGGGTTCGCCGCCGCGTGAGACGTCGTAGCGCTCGGCCTCCTGTCCGTAGTCCAGCACCGGGCGCTCAGCTCGCGCCGTGGGCCGGGGCCAGGTCCTGGACCTTGCGGGCGAGCTCGAAGTCGAGGGCGGTGAGCTTGCCGTCCGCGCTGTGCGTGGCCACCGAAAGCGACACGGTGTTGTACCCGAGGGTGAGGTCGGAGTGGTGGTTCAGCTCCTCCTGCACCTGGGCGATGTGGATGACCAGCGCGGCGGCCGCGAGATGCGAGCCGAGCCGGTAGGAGCGGGTGAGGCGGTCCTCGTCGACGGACCAGCCCGGCAGTTCGGCCAGCCGGTCCTCGATCTCCTTCTGCGACAGCGGTTCGACGGCCATGACCGCGCTCCTTCCCGGGGTGTCACGTCCCCGTCCAGCCTGCCACAGGAGGGCCGCCGCGGTCCTGGTCGGAGGGCCCCCGGAGGTTCATGTACGGACACATTCGGCCGCGAGGTCGTCGGCCAGCGCGGCGATCCGGTCGCGGCCCTCGACCCGCCGGAGCCAGGAGTGCGGCAGGCCCACGTCGCCGTGCCGGGCGCCGAGGAGGTTTCCGCAGACGGAGCCGGTGGAGTCGCTGTCGCCGGAGTGGTTGACGGACAGCAGCAGCGCCTCCGGCACGCGGCGCGGTTCGGCGAGCGCGCAGTACACGCCGATCGCCAGGGCCTCCTCGGCGACCCAGCCGGCGCCCAGCTTCTCCACCTTCTCGGCGCTCGGCGCGCCCTCGGCGGCCAGCGCGAGGGCGTGTTCCAGGGCGGCGGTGGTCTCCTCGTGGCCGGGGTGGCCGGCGAGCTGCCGCAGGGCGCGCAGGACGGCGCCCTCCAGGGACTCCCCGGCGATCAGGCGGGCGACGATCGCGGCGAGCGCGCCGGCGGCGTAGGCGCCGGTGGGGTGCCCGTGGGTGAGCCGGGCGCAGCGGGCGGCGAGGTCGAAGGCGCGGTCGGCGGGGGCGCCGGTGAGACCGAAGGGCGCCGAGCGCATGACGGTGCCGCAGCCCTTGGAGCCGGGGTTGACCGGGCCGGGCACGCCGAGCGGGGTGCCGGTGTCGGGGGTGTAGGGCTGCTGCAGGCCGGACAGGCAGGCGTTGCCGGGGGCGCGGCGGGCGTACAGCCAGGGCTCGGCGAGCAGCGGGCGGTCGAATCCGGTGTACGCCGCCGTCCGCGGGTCGGGGCCGGGCTGCTGCTGGGTGACGAGCCAGCGGTCGTACGCCTCGCGCAGCAGCTGGTGGGCGGCGCCGCCGATGCCCTTCTCGCGTTCGCGGCGGTGGGCGGCGAGGACGCCTTCGACGGTGAACAGGGTCATCTGGGTGTCGTCGCTGATCCGTCCGGTGACGCCGGTGCCGTCGGGGACGAGGGAGGTCACGCCGCGCGGGCCGTGGGCGGCGCGGATGGCGTCCAGGGAGCTGAACTCGACCGGGTATCCGAGCGCGTCGCCGAGTGCGCCGCCGAGCAGGCAGCCGCGCACTCTGGCCCGGTACAGTGCCTGCGCCTGCCGGTTCGCCTGCTGCCACGGCTCGTTCACGCGGTGCCTCCTGGATTACGGTCGTACCCATGAGCATTCTCATGTCCGCGTCCGACGGGTCCGCCACCGCCCCCGCCGACCAGGGTGTCGGCCCGCTGCTGCGGGCCTGGCGGGAGCGGCGGCGGATCAGCCAGCTGGAGCTTGCGCTGCAGGCCGGTTCCTCGGCGCGGCACGTCAGCTTCGTCGAGACGGGCCGTTCCCGGCCGAGCGAGGAGATGGTGCTGCGGCTGGCGGAGCACCTGGACGTGCCGGTGCGGGAGCGCAACGCGCTGCTGCTGGCGGCGGGTTACGCGCCGCGGTACCCGGAGACCCCGCTGGACGATCCGGCGATGGGCGCGCTGCGGGCGGGCATGGAGCGGCTGATCCGCGGCTACGAGCCGTATCCGGCGCTGGTGGTGGACGCGCTGTACAACGTGGTCGCCGCCAACCGGGGCATCGTCATGCTGCTGGACGAGATGCCCGAGTCGCTGCTCGGGCCGCCGCTGAACGCGATGCGGCTGACGCTGCACCCGCAGGGGCTGGCGCCGCGGATCCGCAATCTGCGGGAGTGGCGGGGGCATCTGCTGGCGCAGATGCAGCGGCAGATCGCGCTGCACCGGTCGGCGCCGCTGCGGAAGCTGTACGAGGAGGTGGCGGCGTACCCGGTGCCGGAGACGGCGCCGGAGGCCGAACCGGAGGAGCCCGTCCCGTACTTCGCGCTGCCGATGCAGCTCGAGTACCGGGGGCGGATCCTGTCGTTCATCTCGTCGATCTCCACCTTCAACACGCCGATGGACGTGACCGTCGCCGAGCTGGCCATCGAGACGTTGCTCCCGGCCGACCCGGCGACGGTCAAGTACCTTCAGGAACTCGTGCCCTGACTCAGCTCATGCCCTGACGCGCCTTCAGCGCCATGTGCTGGAGGGCGGCGAACCCGGCCACGGTGACCGCCTGGAGCACGGTCCACACCGCGCCCGTCGTGGTCGGGGTCAGCCACAGGGCGAGGGCGACGAAACTGACCGCCGTCCAGGCGAGGTTGGCCTCCACCACCACGCGGACGTGCAGGGTGGCCGGGTGCGGGCGGGAGGCGACGAGGCCGACCGCGGCGGCGTAGACGGCGAGGAACGCGCCGAGGGCGAGCAGCAGCCCGGGGTCTGCGCCGAGCAGGTCGCCGAGCGGGCCGGACGCGGCGAGGTAGGCGATGGCGTTGGTGCCGGTGACGACCGCGTCGAGGGCGAGGAAGCGGCGCAGCATGGTGCGCGGGTCGGCGGTGCGGGCGAGCGCGGCGAGCTGGGTGGCGGACATGGCGGATCATCCTCCGGCGAGGTCGGGGTACGGCCTTCAGGGCCGGGTTCCGGCGCGGAGTGCGCCGCGCCGGGACCCGGTGGGACCACCATGGCGTCGGAGCCGGGCCCGGGTCGATTACCCGGGAGGTAAGGCGACGTCATGTGGGGGGCGGGCGGGCGGTGCCCGGGACGCGCCGGCGCCTCGCTGACGCCCGCGCCGTGTCTCACAAGGTGAACGTCTCGTTCCGACCCCGTGAGAGTGCGGCCCGAACATGACAGACTGCTCGGGGACTTTCGGCGCGTAGGGGAGGCGTGGCGTGAGTGAACGGCGGCCCGCGCCCACCGTGGGCCAGGTGGTGCTGGGCAAGCGGCTGCAGGAGCTGCGGGAGGCGGCCGGTCTCAGCCGGGAGGACGCCGCGCGGGTGCTGCGGGTGGCCCCGGCGACCGTACGCCGGATGGAGATGGCCGAGGTCGCGCTGAAGATCCCGTACGTACAGCTGCTGCTGACCGAGTACGGGGTGCCCGAGGACGAGGTGGACGCGTTCGTCTCGCTGGCCGAGGAGGCTAACCAGCCGGGCTGGTGGCAGCGGTTCCACGACGTGCTGCCGGACTGGTTCAGCCTGTTCGTGAGCCTGGAGGGCGCGGCCCGGATGATCCGCTCCTACGAGCCGCACTTCGTGCCCGGTCTGCTGCAGACCGAGGAGTACGCGCGGGCCGTGCTGGAGGCCGGGACGATCGGGCAGACGGACCGGCCGTCGCTGGAGCGGCACGTGTCGCTGCGGATGGCCCGGCAGGAGCTGCTGCGCCGCCCGAACCCGCCGCACCTGTGGGTGATCATGGACGAGACGGTGCTGCGGCGCCCGGTGAGCACCCGGCCGGAGGTGATGCGCGGCCAGCTGGACCGGCTGCTGGAGGCCGTCGAGAGCGACCGGATCACCTTGCAGATCGCCGAGTTCACGACCGGCCCGCATCCCGGGACGTACGCGCCGTTCGCGCTGTTCCGGTTCGCGGAGCCGGAGCTGCCGGACATGGTGTTCACCGAGTATCTGACGGGCGCGCTGTACCTGGACTCCCGCAAGGAGGTCTCGGCGCATCTGGAGGTGCTGGACCACATGACGGCGCTGGCCGCGTCGGCGCGGCGCACGAAGAAGATCCTTCAGGAGTGCCGCGGGGCGTTCTGAGCCGGAGGACGTGGCGACGCGGGCGGGAGGGGATCGTGCCCGGGTACACGGGTACACGGGGGTCGCTCGCAAGCCGTGAGCGACGGGGTTGCTCTCCCGATCAACTGTTTCTCCGTCAACCACCTGACCCGTTTGCGCAGGACAGGCGATATTCATAGATTTGTGGTAGTCACCGCGTCGCGGTGACGGGATTCGCAGGGGGGCTCCAGACAACCGTCCGACGCGCGGTCCGCTGCCGGGGCAACGGCACGGCCACCGGCGGACGGAGAGGAAGGCCGAACCATGGCCAAGATCAAAGTGCTGCTGGAAGTCGAACCGTCGCGTGCCGAACAGCCCGAGGGATTCGGTGCCTTCCGGGAAGCCGTGGCCTCCGAGACGTCGGCGTTCGACCAGGCCCTGCCCGGCCTCGACCAGGTGGCCGGGCTCGGCGTCGAACCGGACGAGAACTTCGTGCCCGTCCCCATGTTCAGCACGCCCCGCCAGGAAGCGGCCGAAGCTCACGAGCCGCTGCGCGCCCTGCGGGAGTTCGCGGTCCCGGAGACCAACCCCGACATGGCACCCACCTCGGAAGTCCTGCCGGTGGAGGTCGACCCCACGAAGCTGGCGGAGTTGCAGGAGCGGGTCACCGTCTGGCCGAGCTCCCCGTTCGTGCTGGACGAGGACGAACAGGACCCGGGCGGACCGGGCGCGGGCCTCGACATGGAGGCGTTCGACCTCGCCCGCTCGCGTACCGGCCTGGACTGCCGGCCGTTCCGTCCCGGGGTGAGCGTCGACACCGTCCGGGCCCTGCTGGGCGTCGCCCGGCCGTGGCTGGACGGCTTTCGCGGGCAGAACATCGTGGTCGGCATCGTCGACGAGGGCGTGAACGGGCAGGTCTACCCGGTCTCCGGCGGCTTCACCCTCCCGGGAGCGACCCTCCAGCCGGGGGCCGCCACCATCACCAGTCACGGCTCGATGTGCGCCGCCGACATCCTCGTCGCGGCACCCGCGGCGAGACTGTACGACTACCCGTTCCTCGGGCGGCCCGACTCCGGCGGGGCGCTGAAGATGTTCCAGGCGGTGCTGGAGCACCGCCGGCTCGACGGCACACCGCACCTGACGAACAACAGCTACGGGTACGCCGAGGTCCCGCGCCGCGAGCAGGCCCCCCGGCACGAGATCTGGGCGATCAACCACCCGCTCCACCGCAAGGTGCGCGAGGTCGTGGCCTCCGGCGCGGCGGCGTTCTTCGCGGCCGGCAACTGCGGCGCCCAGTGCCCGAGCGGCAACTGCGAACGCAGCGGAACCGGCCCCGGCCGCTCCATCCACGCCTCCAACAGCCTCGCGGAGGTCGTCACGGTCGCCGCGGTCAACAGCCGCCAGGAGCGCGTCGGTTACTCCTCGCAGGGGCCCGGCATGTTCGCGCCGAAGAAGCCGGACTTCGCCTCCTACACGCACTTCTTCGGGAACTTCGGGCCGGGCCGTCCCGGCGGCGCGCCGCGGCCCCCGAAGTCACCGTTCGACAGCGGGACGTCGGCGGCCACACCGGTCGCGGCAGGCGTCGCGGCGCTGCTGCTGTCCGCGTTCTCCGAGCTGACTCCGGAGGAGCTCCGCGAGGCCCTGCTGTCCGGACTGGTCAATCCGACGGGCAAGGACTGGGACCCCGGCTACGGGCGTGGCATCGTGAACGCCGCGGCGTCGTATTCGTTCCTGCTGCGGAAGTCCTGAGCCGCGCAGCCGTGAGAGGAAGGGCCCGGTAGATCGTTGATGAAGTGGCTCCTGACAGTGCCGGCCGGCACCGACCTCGGCCACCTGGCGGCCAGGCTGGCCACCATCGGCGTCACCCTGCTGGATGGCGACCCGGTGCCGCAAGGTGAAGACGAGCTGGTGGTCCAGGCGGAAGGGCCGCACGACCTGCCCACCCGGGTGGCCGGCCTCGGCCTCCCGATCGAGGCGTACCCCAGCTCCGAGTTCGACGATCTCGGTCCGGGCGGCTGACGGGCACCGAGTGCCCCGGGTCGGTCTCCCCCGACCCGGGGGCATCCGGGCGCCCGGACGTCCGAGCGTAGGTGTCCCTGACCCGTACGGCCGCTGTGAGCGGGTGCGCTCCCCTGCCCGCGCCTAGGTTCGAAGGACCTGGTGAGCAAGGGAGCGCTTGTGACGGACACGCGGACACCCCCCACCGAGCCGGGCGCGGCACTGCTGCGTGCCGGGCGGTTCTTCCGGCCCGGGAAGCCCGCACCCGACCTGCACAGCGTGGAGCTCACCGGCGGCCGGCAGGCGGACGCCTTCTACCGGGACCGGTGGAGCCACGACAAGGTCGTCAACTCCACCCACGGCGTGAACTGCACCGGCTCCTGCCGCTGGAAGGTGTACGTCAAGGACGGCATCATCACCTGGGAGACCCAGCAGACGGACTATCCGTCGGTGGGCGCCGACCGGCCCGAGTACGAGCCGCGCGGCTGCCCGCGCGGCGCCGCGTTCTCCTGGTACACGTACTCCCCCACCCGCGTGCGCCACCCGTACGTGCGGGGCGTGCTGCTGGAGATGTACCTGGAGGCGAAGGCCCGGCTGAAGGACCCGGTGCTGGCCTGGGCGGACATCCAGGGCGACCCGGAGCGCCGGAGCCGTTACCAGCGGGCGCGGGGCAAGGGCGGCCTGGTGCGCGCCGACTGGGACGAGGCGGTGGAGCTGGTCGCCGCCGCGCATGTGCACACCATCAGGACGTACGGCCCGGACCGGATCGCCGGTTTCTCCCCGATCCCCGCCATGTCGATGGTGTCGCACGCGGCGGGCGCCCGGTTCCACTCGCTGATCGGCGCGGCGATGCTGTCGTTCTACGACTGGTACGCCGATCTGCCGGTCGCCTCCCCGCAGGTCTTCGGCGACCAGACGGACGTCCCGGAGTCGGGCGACTGGTGGGACGCCGCGTATCTGATGATGTGGGGCTCCAATGTGCCGGTGACCCGCACCCCGGACGCGCACTGGATGGCGGAGGCCCGCTACCGGGGGCAGAAGGTCGTGGTGGTCTCCCCGGACTACGCGGACAACACCAAGTTCGCCGACGAGTGGCTGCACCCGCACCCCGGCACGGACGGCGCACTGGCGCTGGCGATGGGACACGTGGTCCTCAAGGAGTTCTTCGTCGACCGCGAGACGCCGTTCTTCGCGGACTACGTGCGCCGGTTCACCGACCTGCCGTTCCTGGTCACCCTGCGGGAGAAGGACGGCGCGTTCGTGCCGGGGAAGTTCGTGCGCGCCTCCGACCTGGGGCAGAGCGGCAAGGGCGCGGAGTGGAAGACGGTCGTACGGGACGCGGCGACCGGGCGGGCGGTGGTGCCGAACGGCTCGCTGGGCTTCCGCTGGACCGAGTCGGGCAAGGGCCGCTGGAACCTCGGACTGGGCGACGTCCGGCCGCAGCTGAGCCTGTACGGGGAGACCGCCGTGGAGGTGCTGCTGCCCCGGTTCGACACCGAGGGCGGGGAGCACGGCCAGGGGCGGGGGGAGGTGGTGCGGCGGGGTGTGCCGGTGATGCGGCTCGAACGGGGGCCGGGCGCGGCGGATGGTGTGGACGGTCGACGGGATACCGGCGTCCTCGTGACGACTGTATACGATCTACTGTTGGCGCAATACGGTGTCCCGCGCCCCGGTCTCCCCGGCGACTGGCCCGCATCCTACGACGACGCGGACTCCCCCGGCACCCCCGCCTGGCAGCAGACCCACACCTCGGTCCCGGCCGCGAAGTGCGTCAGGATCGCCCGCGAGTTCGCGCGGACCGCCGAGCGGTCCCGGGGCCGCTGCATGATCCTCATGGGCGCCGGCACCAACCACTGGTTCCACTCCGAGACGATCTACCGGGCCTTCCTCGCGCTGCTCCAGCTCACCGGCTGCCAGGGCCGCAACGGCGGCGGCTGGGCGCACTACGTGGGCCAGGAGAAGTGCCGCCCTGTGACCGGCTGGGCGACCCTGGCGGCCGCCTCCGACTGGTCGCGGCCGCCCCGGCAGATGATCGGCACCGCGTACTGGTTCCTCAACACCGACCAGTGGCGCTACGACCGTTTCACCGCCGACGTTCTCGCCTCGCCGCTCGGCGAGGGACGGCTGGCCGGGATGACGGGCGCGGACTGTGTCGCGCTGTCGGCGCGTTCGGGCTGGATGCCGTCGTATCCGACGTTCGACCGCAATCCGCTGGAGCTGGGCGAGGTGTTCGGCGACCCGGTGGCGAAGGCCGTCGCCGAACTGCGCGCCGGGACGCTGAGGTTCGCCTGCGAGGACCCGGACGCGCCGGAGAACTGGCCGCGCGTGCTGACGCTGTGGCGGGCGAACCTGCTCGGTTCCTCGGCGAAGGGCGCCGAGTACTTCACCAGGCACCTGCTCGGCACCCACTCGTCGCTGCGGGCGGAGGAGGCCCCGCCAAAGGTGCGGCCGCGTGACGTCACGTGGCACGAGCGGGCTCCCGAGGGCAAGCTCGACCTGCTGCTGTCGCTGGACTTCCGGCAGACGTCCTCCACGCTGCTGTCCGACGTCGTCCTGCCCGCCGCGACCTGGTACGAGAAGCACGATCTGTCGTCCACCGACATGCACCCCTACGTGCACTCCTTCACCCCCGCCGTGGATCCGCCCTGGCAGGCGCGCACCGACTTCGACACCTTCAAGGCGATCGCCGAGCGCCTCAGCGAGCTGGCGATGGACCATCTGGGCGTGCGCAAGGATCTGGTGGCCGTTCCGCTCCAGCACGACACGCCGGGCGAGACGGCCCAGCCGGGTGGGGTGGTACGGGACTGGAAGCGCGGCGAGTGCGATCCGGTGCCCGGCGAGACGATGCCGAACCTCGTCGTCGTGGAGCGCGACTACACCTCGATCGGCGCGAAGTTCGCCGCGCTCGGGCCGCTGGTGGAGGAGCTGGGTCTGCCCACCAAGGGCATCGCGCTGCGGCCGGACGAGGAGGTGGGGCACCTGCGCGGGCTGAACGGCGCGGTGCGCGGCGGTCCCGCCGACGGCCGGCCCGCCCTGGACACGGCGGTGAAGGCGGCGAACACCATCCTCGCCCTGTCCGGCACCACCAACGGCCGGCTGGCCACCCAGGGCTTCCGCACACTTCAGGCGCGCACCGGGCAGGAGATGGCGCATCTGGCCGCCGAGCACGAGGGGAAGCGGGTCACCTACGCGGACACGCAGGCCGCGCCGGTGCCGGTGATCACGTCGCCGGAGTGGTCGGGGAGCGAGGCCGGCGGTCGACGGTATACAGCATTCACATTGAATACCGAACACGGTAAACCGTGGCACACCCTCACCGGCCGCCAGCACTTCTTCCTCGACCACGACTGGATGCACGAACTCGGCGAAGCGCTGCCCGTATACCGTCCACCGCTCGACATGCACCGCCTCTTCGGCGAACCCCGCGTCGGTGCCGACGGCCAACGTGAGGTGACGGTCCGTTACCTCACCCCGCACAACAAGTGGTCCATCCACTCCGAGTACCAGGACAACCTCTTCATGCTGGCCCTCTCCCGGGGCGGGCAGACCATCTGGATGTCCCCGCAGGACGCCGACGCGATCGGGGTGGCGGACAACGACTGGATCGAGGCGGTCAACCGCAACGGCGTGGTCGTCGCCCGCGCGATCGTCTCCCACCGCATGCCGCCCGGCACGGTCTACATGCACCACGCGCAGGAACGCACGGTCAGCGTGCCGAAGGCGGAGACGACCGGGATGCGCGGCGGCATCCACAACTCGCTCACCCGCCTGATCATGAAGCCGACCCATCTGGTCGGCGGCTACGCCCAGCTGTCCTGGGCGTTCAACTACCTGGGTCCGACGGGCAACCAGCGCGACGAGGTGACGGTGATCCGCCGCCGCGACCAGGAGGTCGAGTACTGATGCGTCCGATGGCCCAGATCGCGATGGTGATGAACCTCGACAAGTGCATCGGCTGCCACACCTGTTCGGTCACCTGCAAGCAGGCGTGGACCAACCGGCGCGGCATGGAGTACGTCTGGTTCAACAACGTCGAGACCCGCCCCGGCCAGGGCTATCCGCGCCGGTACGAGGACCAGGAGAAGTGGCGCGGCGGCTGGGAGCTGAACCGGCGCGGCGCGCTCAGGCTCAAGGCGGGCGGGCGGATCAAGAAGCTCGCGGGCATCTTCTCCAACCCCAGGCTGCCGGAGATCAGGGACTACTACGAGCCCTGGACGTACGACTACCGGAACCTCACCGAAGCCCCGCTCGGCGACGACTTCCCCGTCGCCCGGCCGGTGTCGTCGGTCGACGGCCGGCCGATGAAGATCGAGTGGTCGTCGAACTGGGACGACAACCTCGCCGGGGCGCCCGCGTACGGAGACCTCGACCCGATGATCGAGCGCACCTGCCGCGAGGCCGAGGAGAAGGTGCGGTTCGCCTACGAGCAGACCTTCATGTTCTACCTGCCGCGCATCTGCGAGCACTGCCTGAACCCGTCCTGTGTGGCGTCCTGCCCGTCCGGGGCGATGTACAAGCGGGCGGAGGACGGCATCGTCCTGGTCGACCAGGACCACTGCCGGGGCTGGCGGATGTGCGTGACCGGATGCCCGTACAAGAAGGTGTACTTCAACCACAGCACCGGCAAGGCCGAGAAGTGCACGCTGTGCTATCCGCGCATCGAGGTCGGGCTGCCGACGGTCTGCTCGGAGACCTGCGTGGGCCGGCTGCGCTATCTCGGGGTGATCCTCTACGACGCCGACAAGGTGACCGCGGCCGCGTCGGTACGGGACGAGAAGCGGCTGTACGAGGCGCAGCTGGACGTCTTCCTCGACCCGGAGGACGCCGGGGTGCGGCGGGCGGCGGAGGCCGCGGGGATCCCGTACGACTGGCTGGAGGCGGCCCGCAGCTCCCCCGTGCATGCGCTGTTCAGCAAGTACCGGGTGGCGCTGCCGCTGCATCCGGAGTACCGCACGATGCCGATGGTCTGGTACATCCCGCCGCTGTCGCCGGTGGTCGACGCGCTGACCGAGACCGGGCACGACGGTGAGGACGCGGGCAATCTGTTCGGCGCGATCGACACGCTGCGCATTCCGCTGGAGTACCTGGCGGAGCTGTTCACCGCCGGTGACGTCGGCCCGGTCAGGGCGTCGCTGGACAAGCTCGCCGCGATGCGCTCGCACATGCGGGCGATCAACCTCGGTGAGGACCCGGACCCGTCCCTGGCTGACGCGGTCGGCATGACGCCCGGGGAGGTGGAGGAGATGTACCGGCTGCTGGCGATCGCCAAGTACGAGGAGCGGTACGTCATCCCGACCGCCGCGCTGGGCGACGCGCGGCGGCTGGAGGAGACGGCGGTGCCGGACGAGTGCACTCTCGATCACGCCGGCGGGCCCGGGATGGGCGGCGACGGCCCGTTCGGCCGGGACTCCGGCCGCAAGCTGCTGCCGCTGGTGACGGTGGAGAACTTCCATCTGCTGCGCCGACGGCAGACCTCCGACGACGCGAAGGAGGCCTGATGCCCTCGGACGCGGTGCTGTACCAGGCGGCGGCGCTCTGCCTGACCTACCCCGACGACGACTTCCGCGCCCGGCTCCCGCTGCTGCGCGAAGCCGCTCCGCAGCTGCGGGAGTTCACCGACCACGCGGCCGTCACCCCGGCGCACGAGCTGGCCGCGCACTATGTGCAGGTCTTCGACTTCAAGAACCGGCACAGCCTGTATCTGAGCTGGTGGCGGGACGGGGACACGCGGCGGCGCGGGATGTCGCTGGTCCGCTTCAAGGAGGTCTACCGCGCCCACGGCCTGGAGTTCAGCGGCGAGGAGCTGCCGGACTTCCTGCCGGCGGTGCTGGAGTTCACGGCCCGCACCGGCGACACGGGGCTGCTGACGGAGTACCGCGCGGCTCTCGAGGAACTCCGTGCGCGGCTGACCGACTTCGGCACACCGTATGCATGCGTCATGGACGCCGTATGCGCCATACTGCCGACCGTATACACCGGAGCGCGCCGATGACCGTCTTCCTCTGGGGCGTACTGCCCTACCTCGCCTTCGTTCTGCTGGTGGCCGGGCTGGTGTGGCGGTACCGCTACGACAAGTTCGGCTGGACCACGCGCTCGTCGCAGCTGTACGAGTCGAAGGTGCTGAACATCGCCTCCCCCGCCTTCCACTACGGCATCCTGTTCGTGCTGGTGGGGCATGTCGTCGGTCTGTTCGTCCCGATGTCGTGGACCGACGGGCTCGGGATCACCGAGCACACGTACCACCTGTTCTCGCTGTACGGCGGCACGGCGGCCGGCGTGCTGACGGTCGTCGGGATCCTGTTGCTCGTATACCGTCGACGGACCAAGGCGCCCGTCTTCCGCGCGACGACCGCGAACGACAAGCTGATGTATCTGGTGCTGCTCGCGTCGATCGTGCTGGGCATGGTCGCCAAGCTGGCCCACATGTCCGGCGACGGCTACAACTACCGGGAGTCCATCGCGCCTTGGTCGCGCAGCCTGTTCACCCTCCAGCCGGAGACCGGGCTGATGGAGGGTGTTCCGCTGCTGTACAGGATTCACGCGGTGGTCGGGATGGTGCTGATCGCGATGGTGCCGTACACACGGCTGGTGCACATGTTCAGTGCGCCCGTGCAGTATCTGTTCCGCCCGTATGTGGTCTACCGCACGCGGGATCCCCGGCAGTTGGGTCCGCGGCCGGAGCGGCGGGGCTGGGAACGGGCCGGGTCCTAGAAGGCGGTACCGGCGGTCCGCTGAGTCCACTGAGCGGTCCGCTCGGGCGTCAACACACTCCCCGCCACCCTTAACGTATAGCGCACAGGGGGCCTTGCGGCAAGGCCCCCTTCGTGCCGCAGAATCACTCCCTCGAAGCCAGAACCTGCGGAAATGAGGGATTCGCGAAGTGCGTGTGCTGATGTCCGGCGCGTTCGACCTGCCCGACCGTCTGTCCGCCAAGGCCGCCCCGGAGCTGATCGCCGCCGACGAACGGCACTTCGCGGCCGTCGCGGAGAGCCTCGAACAGGCGATCGCCGAGCTGTCCGACCGTCTCGACGACCTGCGCAGGGCGCCCGGCGGCGTCGGCCGGGAGGTGCTGGAGCGGGACCTGGAGATCCACCGGCTGACCGGCCGGCTGCGCGCCCTGCGCCGTTTCGGCCTGGACCTGTGCCTCGGCCGCGTCGTCGGCGCGGACGACCCGGAGCCGGTCTACATCGGGCGCCTCGGCCTCACCGACAGCCAGGGGCGTCGGCTGCTGGTCGACTGGCGCTCCCCCGCGGCCGAACCGTTCTTCGCCGCGACCCACGCCGACCCGATGGGGCTGGTGAGCCGCCGCAGGTATCGCTGGACCGGCGGCCGGGTCGGCGACTACTGGGACGAGGTGTTCGCCGCGGACGCTCTCGACGGGCATGCCGCGCTCGACGACCAGTCCGCGTTCATCGCCGGCCTGGGCGGCAGCCGTTCGGCGCGGATGCGGGACGTGCTGGCCACCATCCAGGCCGACCAGGACGCCGTCATCCGGGCGGGCTCGCAGGGCGCGCTCGTCGTCGACGGCGGGCCGGGCACCGGGAAGACCGTCGTGGCGCTGCACCGCTCCGCCTACCTCCTGTACTCCGATCCCCGCCTCGGTCACCGTCGGGGCGGTGTGCTGTTCGTCGGTCCGCACCAGCCGTACCTGGCCTACGTCGCCGATGTGCTGCCCAGCCTCGGCGAGGAGGGCGTGCGGACCTGCACGCTGCGGGATCTCGTCGCCGAGGGAGCCGGGGCGGGGGTCGAGAGCGACCCGGAGGTGGCCGCTCTGAAGTCGTCGGCGGACATGGTGAGGGCGATCGAGAAGGCCGTCGCGTTCTACGAGGAGCCGCCCGCCGCGGGGATGACGGTGTCGACCGACTGGGCGGACGTCCGGCTGACCGCCGGGCGACTGGGCGGAGGCGTTCGAGGCTCCGGAACCGGGCACTGCGCACAACGAGGCGCGCGAGCAGATCTGGGAGGCGCTGGTCACGATCCTGCTGGACAAGCTCGACGGGGACGTGCCGCCCGAGCTGTTCGGCAGGCAGCTGCGGCGCGACGAGGAGCTGGTGGAGACCCTCGAGCGGGCGTGGCCGCTGCTCGACGCGGCGGACCTCGTCGGGGACCTGTGGTCGGTGCCCGCCTATCTGCGGATGTGCGCTCCCTGGCTCGCCCCCGACGAGGTGCGCAAGCTCCAGCGCAAGGCGGCCCCGCAGGCCTGGACCGTGTCCGACCTGCCGCTGCTGGACGCGGCCCGGCAGCGGCTCGGCGACCCGGAGGCGGCCCGGCGCCGGCGCCGGCACGACGCCTCCGTCGCCGCCGAGCGGGAACGCATGGCCGGTGTCATCGACAACCTGGTGGCGGCCGACGCCGACGGGGAGGGCGCGGTGACGATGCTGCTCGGGCGGGACCTCCAGGACAGCCTGGTCGACGAGTCCGCGCTGCCCGGCGCCGATCCGCAGCCGCTCGACGGTCCGTTCGCGCACATCGTCGTGGACGAGGCCCAGGAGCTGACGGACGCGGAGTGGCAGATGCTGCTGCTGCGGTGCCCGTCGCGGAGTTTCACCATCGTCGGGGACCGCGCGCAGGCCCGCCACGGGTTCACGGAGTCGTGGCGGGAGCGGCTGGAGCGGGTCGGGTTCGACCGGGTCGACGTGGCGTCGCTGAGCATCAACTACCGGACGCCGGAGGAGGTCATGGCGGAGGCCGAGCCGGTCATCCGGGCCGTGCTGCCGGACGCCAACGTGCCGGCGTCGGTCCGCTCCAGCGGGGTGCCCGTCCGGTACGGGTCGGTGTCGGAGCTGGACGCGGTGCTCGACGGCTGGCTCGCCGAGCATGCCGACGGCACGGCCTGTGTCATCGGCGATCCCGCGTTCCGGGCGACGCCCCGGGTCCGGTCGCTGACTCCCGAGCTGGCGAAGGGTCTCGAGTTCGACCTGGTCGTCCTCGTCGACCCGGAGGGGTTCGGCACGGGCGTCGAAGGTGCGGTCGACCGCTACGTCGCGATGACCCGGGCGACCCAGCGGCTCGTCGTCCTCACCGGCCGGTGAGCCGTCGCCAGGTGCCGCGAGCCCGGCATGATCGGCGAGACACCCCCTGGGTCGTGTCCGCCCCCCTAGGCCGCTCCGCCCTTCTGGTCCCGGTCCCGTTCCTCGTCGACGATCTCCGCGTCGACCACGCCCTCCTCGTCGGGCGGGGTGGTGGGGCCGGTGTCGGTGGGGGTCTGCTGGGCCTGGGCGTACATGGCCTGGCCCATCCGCTGGCTGACGGAGGCGAGTTTCTCGACGCCGGTGCGCAGTTCGGCCGTGTCGGCGTTGCGCTCCAGGGACTGTTTGAGGTCCGCCACGGCCGACCGCACCTCGCCCTTGGTGTCGGCCGGGACCTTGTCCTCGTTGTCCCGCAGGAACCGCTCGGTCTGGTAGACGAGCTGTTCGGCCTGGTTGCGGGTCTCGGCGGCCTCGCGGCGTTTGCGGTCCTCCTCGGCGTACTGTTCGGCCTCCCGCATCATGCGGTCGATGTCGTCCTTGGGGAGGGCCGAGCCGCCGGTCACCGTCATCTTCTGCTCGCGGCCCGTCGCGAGGTCCTTGGCGGAGACGTGCATGATGCCGTTGGCGTCGATGTCGAAGGCGACCTCGATCTGCGGGACGCCGCGGGGTGCCGGGGGCAGGCCGGTGAGGTCGAAGGTGCCGAGCTTCTTGTTGTACGCGGCGATCTCGCGTTCGCCCTGGTAGACCTGGATGCCGACCGAGGGCTGGTTGTCGGTGGCGGTGGTGAAGATCTCCGAGCGCCGGGTGGGGATCGTGGTGTTGCGTTCGATGAGCTTGGTCATGATGCCGCCCTTGGTCTCGATGCCCAGGGACAGCGGTGTGACGTCGAGGAGCAGGACGTCCTTGACGTCGCCGCGCAGCACTCCGGCCTGGAGGGCGGCGCCGACCGCGACGACCTCGTCGGGGTTGACGCCCTTGTGCGGGTCCTTGCCGGTCAGCTCGCGGACCAGCTCGGTGACCGCGGGCATCCGGGTGGAGCCGCCGACGAGGATCACGTGGTCGATGGCGGCGAGCTTGATCCCGGCGTCCTTGACCGCCTGGTGGAAGGGCGTCTTGCAGCGGTCGAGGAGGTCGGCGGTCAGCTCCTGGAATCCGGCGCGGGTCAGTTTCTCGTCCAGGTGGAGGGGGCCCTCGGCGGAGGCGGTGATGTACGGCAGGTTGATCGTGGTCTCCGAGGAGCTGGACAGTTCGATCTTGGCCTTCTCGGCGCCCTCGCGCAGCCGCTGCACGGCCATCTTGTCGCCGGCGAGGTCGATGCCGTACTGGCCCTTGAACTTCTTCACCAGGTGGTCGACGATCCGCTGGTCCCAGTCGTCGCCGCCGAGGTGGGTGTCGCCGTTGGTGGCCTTGACCTCGATGACGCCGTCGCCGATCTCCAGCAGGGAGACGTCGAAGGTGCCGCCGCCGAGGTCGAAGACGAGCACCGTCTGCTCCTCGCCGCGGTCGAGGCCGTAGGCGAGGGCGGCGGCGGTCGGCTCGTTGATGATCCGCAGCACCTTCAGGCCGGCGATCTCCCCGGCCTCCTTGGTGGCCTGCCGCTGGGCGTCGTCGAAGTAGGCGGGAACGGTGATCACGGCGTCGGTGACGTCCTCGCCGAGGTAGGACTCGGCGTCCCGCTTCAGTTTCTGCAGCACCCGCGCGGACAGTTCCTGGGCGCGGTATCGGGTGCCGTCGACGGAGCCCTGTTCGGGGAACCGCCAGACGGCGTCGCCCATGTGCCGTTTCACCGAGCGCGCGGTGCGCTCGACGTTGGTCACGGCCTGCCGTTTGGCGACCTCGCCGACCAGCACGTCGCCGTTCTTGGCGAAGGCCACGACCGACGGTGTGGTCCTGGCCCCCTCCGCGTTGGCGACGACGGTGGGCTCGCCGCCCTCGAGGACGGCCACCACCGAGTTCGTGGTCCCCAGATCGATCCCGACCGCGCGTCCCATCGCTGTCACCCCTCGTCCGCCAGGGATCCCCTCGCTTTCCAGCACAGATCCTGAGCCGTCCGCTGTCAATGGGGCGTCCCCCGCGGGGGCGGGCCGGGGCCGTCCCTCAGGGGCGGGAGGGCTCGGCGGCCTGGGTGTCCCGCCCGTCGGCCTCCGGCGGCCCGCCGCGCAGGTCGAGGGCCCGGCGCGGCCGGTCGGTGATCAGCACGTCGACGCGCGGGTCGGTGAGGAAGCCGCGCATCGCGGTGTCGTCGTTGACCGTCCAGACCATGGTGAACAGGCCGTTCCGGGCGGCTTCGCGCAGGACGTTGGCGCGGGCCAGGCGCTGGTGCACGGCGACGCCGTGCGCGCCGCAGGCGCGCACCCGGCGCATGGGGAACAGTTCGCTGAGCCGGGTCGTGGTCAGCCGGGCCGCGCCGATCTCCTTGCGGTCCCGGCCGAGGGAGAGCGCGGTCTTCACACCGGGGTAGGCGCGGGTGATCGCGGCGACGGAGCTGTCCTCCAGGGTGGTGGCGACGAAGCCGTCCTCGCCGAGCAGGTCGATGGCCCGGTCGATGACGTGGGCCTCGTAGCCGGTCTCCTTCAGGTCGAGGTGGCCGATCAGCTTCCCGGCGATCAGTTCCATGACCTCGTCGACGACGGGCACGGGGTAGCCGGCGCGTTCGCTCAGTTCGGCGTGGGTCAGCTCGGACAGCAGCGGGCCGGTGTGCCGTACCCGGGGGTCGTGGTAGACGACGAGGACGCCGTCGAAGGTGCGGCGGATGTCGAACTCGACGTACTCGGCTCCGGAGAGCAGCGCGTCCTCGTACGCCTGCCAGGTGGCGGGGCCGAAGGTCTCGGATCCGCCGCGGTGGGCGGAGACGGCGGGCCGTCGGGTCATGGGCGGTCAGCTCCCGGGGGTAGTGCGTGGTGCGGGGACGGGCAGGGGCCCGTCGTCGGACGGTGAGAGCAGCTCGCCGGAGCCTGTGCCGGCCCGCCTGAGCAGCAGGTAGCCGATCACGACGAGGATGATGAAGGGCAGCCAGGCCAGCAGATAGGCGATGCCGTAGCTGCCGAGGTCGAGGATGGAACGTTTCTCGTCGACGTTGGAGCCGTTCACGCCGAAGAAGGCGAGCAGCAGGGTCGGCGGCAGGGCGATCAGGGTGGCCGCGGCGACGAGTCCGGAGATGGTGCGGTCGCGGGCCTCGTCGCGTTCGGCGAGGGCGGCGTCCAGGGCGGCGGAGCGGGCGTTGATGACGGAGGTGAGGCGTTCCACCATGCGGGCCGAGTTGTCGAGGCTGTCGCGGATGCCGAGGGTGTCGCGCAGGGACGACTGGAAGCCCTCCATCAGCATCTCGGGGATGAGCAGGCTGTCGACGTAGGCCTCGACGCCGAAGGCGAGGTCGAGTTGGAGTTCGTTGACGCCGGCCGAGAGGCGGGAGATGAGGGTGCGGACGTTCTGCGGGGAGTCGGCGCGGGCCTGCTCGTTGGCGCGCATCATGGCGAACGCGGCGAGCCGGGTGCGTTGCAGCACGGCCAGCGCGGAGACCATGCCGACGGCGACGAGGGCGAGGCCGTTCTCCACGTGCGGGGCCCAGCCGGCCTGCACGGAGACGCCGCGGCCGTGCGCGGAGAGCATGGCGCCCTGGTTCTTCAGGTTGGGCGGCACGCTGGGGCCGCCCGCCATCTTGCCGCGGTAGACGATCTCGTTGAGCGGGCCGAACAGGGGGGCGCCGCCCTCGGCTCCGGCAGTGAGCAGTTCGTTCAGCAGCCGGCCGCCGGGGAAGACCAGTTGGTGCACGTTCTGTCCGAAGCGCAACGGGGTGTCCAGGCCGAGCCGTTCGGCGACCACGTCGAGCAGGGGGCGGCCCTCCAGGGTGAGCAGGCCGCGGTCGAAGCAGGTGTCGGCGAGCCACGCGGCGACCGCCGCGGACGAGGTCTCGCCGGTGAACTCGCAGTCCAGCAGCAGGGTCGCGTCGCCGCGCGGGGTGGTGACGACGAGGATCCCGGCCCGGTCGAGGGTGAGTCCGTGGACGCCGTTCGGCAGGCCGAGGTCCGCGGGCCGGGGACGCAGGGCGAGCACCGGCACGGGGAGCAGGGCGGCGCCGGCCACCAGGTGCGGGGCGAAGCGTCCGAAGTCGTAGCGGTCGACGAGCGGTCCCTGCCCGTCGTCGACCGGGAGTATCCGGCCGGCCAGGCTGAATAACATCAGCATGCGGGTGTGCTCGCGGGTGGCGGAGTCGAGTACCGCCGTACTACTGGTCGTTCCCGCCGCCATTGTCATCCTCTCCACCTCGGCGCAGGGCGTTGATACCCCCCGCGCCCCGTCCGTGAACCGCGCCGAGCGCCGTGCAGGCCGCCCCGTTGCGGGGACGGCCTGCCTCAAGCATGCGTCAACTGCCCGTCCGGGTCAGGAGAGCTTCGCCGACAGCGTGATCGGAACCGCCTTCAGGGCCTGGCTGACGGGGCAGTTGGCCTTGGCGTCCTCCGCGGCGGCGACGAACGCGTCGTTGTCGAGGCCCGGCACCGTGCCCTCGACGGTGAGGTGGATGCCGGTGATGCCCTCACCGGGCTGGAAGGTGACGTCGGCGGAGGTGACGAGCTTGGTGGGCGGGGTGCCGGCGCCGGCCAGGCCGTGCGACAGGGCCATGGAGAAGCAGCTGGAGTGGGCGGCGGCGATCAGCTCCTCGGGGCTGGTCTTGCCGTTCGCCTGCTCGGCGCGCGACGGCCACGACACCGGCTGCTGGCCGATGCCGGAGGAGTCGAAGGTGACGACTCCGTTGCCCTCGAGCAGGTTGCCTTCCCAGACGGTGTGTGCGGAGCGCGTGGTGGCCACGGTCATTCCTTTCGTATGGTCCCGGCTCAGGTCCGGATCCGGGTGTTCGGATCCCATCCGATCACACTCCGGCTCACCTCACGTGGAAGATCGGGCCACGCGCGGTGAACGGGAGCCGGGCGCCCTGGGGAATCAGATAGGCGTGTTCGCGTCGCACCCGCAGTACGTCGTCGCACCAGCCGTCGGTGATGATCAGGACGGGCGCGGTGGGCGGGAAGTCGTCCGCGCGGCGCAGCAGGTCGATGCCGGGCTGCAGGACCGTACCGCCCCGCCCGTGCACGCGGACCCGGCCGGCGATCTCGGTGACGGGCAGATGGCCGGCGTCGTGCGGGGCGGCGTCGCAGAAGACGACCCGCGCGGCCGGTACGTCGCGGGCCTCGGCGTAGCAGGCGATCGCGCCGAGGGCCTTGCCGAGCAGGGTGCGGTCCATGGAGCCGGAGGTGTCGAGGACGACGCCGAAGGTGCAGCGGGGCACCTCCTCGGGCGGGAAGTACCGGCCGGCGCGGGGGATGTCCGGGGTGGACGCCTGGCGGCGGGCGGGGCGGGCGTAGGAGCGGACCGGTTCGGGGCGGGGCACGAACTCGTCGAACCAGCGGGCCAGCCGGGCGTCCCAGGGCATCGGCGGGTGGCTGAGCGCGCGGATCTCCTCGACCAGGCCGCCGGGCAGGAAGCCGCGTTCCTGCCGCTGGTGCAGGTCGAGGCCCTGGGCGAGGCCGCGCCGGTAGAAGCCGTCGAGGTCGACGTAGTCGCCGGGCGACCCGAGGGGGGCGCCGAGGACGTCGCCGGCGCCCTTTCCGCGCAGGGTGGCCAGGCGGCGAGCGCGGCGCAGGTCGCCGGCGACGCGGTCGTAGACCTCCTCGGCGGACAGTCCGGCGAGCTCGGGGTCGTAGAGCACGCCCTGGGGCATGGTGCCGACCTGCATCTCGCGCAGCCAGCCGTTGATGACGTAGTCGCAGGCGACATCGAACAGGTAGGGGTCGCGGGTGCCGCGGCGGTCGCCGTGGCGCAGGGCGGCGTGCAGCATCTCGTGGGCGAGGACGAACCGCCATTCCGCGTCGTCGAGGTGGCGCGGCGGGTTGACGTAGATCTCGCCCGCCTCGGCGTCGACGGCGGCGATGGCGATGTTGTGGGCGCGGGCGAGTTCGGCGTCGGCGACGAGGGTGATGCCGGCGGCGATGCCCCCGAGCAGCGGGTAGGAGGAGACGAACCAGCTCAGTGCCCGTTCCCAGGGGCGGGGTGCGGGGGCTTCGGCGTCCATGGAGTCGCGGCGGCCGCCCGCCACGTCCAGGGCGGTGGACACGGTGCGGGTGAGCGCGGTCGCGAACGCCAGCTGCCAGTCGGGCCGCGCTCCCCAGCCGCTCCAGGGCACCAGCAGCTGGTCGGCCTGGCCGCCGGCGGTGCCGCAGCGCTCGTAGGCGGCGGGGACGCCGTCGCGGCGCCAGCGGGCGGCGAGCCGGTCCTCGTCGCCGTCCGGGTACGACAGGGGCAGGTCGTCGGGGGGCCGTCCGACGGGGTGGGTGAGCAGGAAGCGGTTGACGACGACGCAGCGGGCGGCGAGGTCGTACCGGTCGGGCTGGGTGCGCTCGCCGGTGGCCGCCGGGAGGTGTCCGAAGCCGAGATGGAGGGCGGCGTGGGCGAGCGCCCAGGCGCAGTGGGCGGGGTCGGCGAGCCGGTCGGGGTGGATGTGCAGCAGGCCGTCGCTCTCGGCGGTGACGAGGCCGTCCCCGGGGGCCTTCGAGCACCCGTCGGGCCGGCAGACGCGGTAGTCGACGGCGGCCGGCGCCGGGTGGGCGCGGACCTGGCGCATGCCCTCGGCGAGCGCTTCGGCCGCGCGGTCGCGCTGTTTGTCGCGGCCGGGGCGGTTCACCGGCGGGCCTCGGCGAGCCGGGGCATGTCGCGGGCCGCCTCGATGAGGAACCAGGCGGGCAGGACGGGGTTGCCGTCGGCGTCGGAGGCGATGACGCTCTGCGCGACCTCGACGGAGATCTCGGCGAGCTGCACGAGCAGCGACTTGGCGCGGTAGGCGGTCTGCCGGCCGTTCGCCGACATGTGCTCCTTGCTGGCGGGCAGTTCCTTCAGCAGCCGCCCGCGGAACGACTCGGCGAGGTAGTACAGCAGGTCGCGGTCCTCCAGGCGGTTGGGCCAGCGGGCGTCGCCCTTGAGGATCGCCTCGATGCCGAACCGGCTGCGCACGATCTTGACGTAGCCGCAGAAGGCGGTGGCGTGCGCGGGCGTCAGCGTGCCGTGCGCGAGGACCTTCAGCGTCTCCTCGTCGAGGCCGGGGCCGAAGGAGTGCAGGGCGTCGGAGAGCATGTGCCAGGAGCGCGGGGTGGAGAACGGCTCCTCGGTCTTGGGCGGCTTGGACCACAGGTGATCGGGCCGGTCGGTGAGGTGGTCGACCACCCACGGGTGGATGCCGTTGTTCCCGGCCCAGGTCAGCCAGTCCTTGGCGGAGACCTCCAGGTGGACGTGGGTGAGCCGGTTGACCAGCGCGGAGGCGATGGGGCGGGCGAGGGCGTTGTCGGTGGCCCGGTTGCCTGCGCGATGACGATGGAGCCCTCGGGCAGCTCGTAGCTGCCGTTACGGCGGTCCAGGATCAGCGAGTAGAACGCCTTCTGCACATCGGGGCCGGCCGCGTTCAGCTCGTCCAGGAACAGGCAGTACGGCTCGTCGCGGGCGATGGCCTCGGGCGGGCAGAACACCGACCGGCCGTCGCGGATCTGCGGTACGCCGATCAGGTCCTCCGGCGCCAGCTGGGTGCCGAGCGGCTCACGCTCCCCCACGCCTTAAGGGTGTGGGGGCGCCCCCACCAGGCCCAGCGACTCGGCGAACTCCCTGACCAGGGAGGACTTGCCGATGCCGGGGGCGCCCCAGAGGAACACCGGCCGGACGGTGGCGAGCCCGAGCAGCAGTTCGGGTATGCGGGCGGGCGTGACGGTGACTGCTGCCTGCAAGGCGGCGGCTCCTTGGAGAGGTGTGTTCGAGGGGCGCAGGGCTTGCCCCGCGCCGGGCTCGAACAGTGTGTGCCGCCCGCGTGCCGCACGCAGCCGATTTTCGGCCCGCCCGCCCCGGTTCAGGCGGCGGCGCGCTGCCCGCGGGCCGCCAGCCACGCGTACACGGGCACGCCCGCGAAGAGGAACAGCACGCCCTGGTAGACGGCCGCGTAGCCGGCGCCCGCGACGAGCCACAGGGAGAAACCGAAGGCGAGCGAGGCGAGCACCGCGTCGCGCACCAGCCGGGCCCGGTTCACCTTCTCCCCCTCGCCGCGGACCAGGTGGAAGATCTGCGCGGCGGTCGCCAGCAGGTAGGGGACGGTCGCGGTGAAGGTGGTGACGAGGACCAGGATCTCGAAGACGCGCGCCGAGCCGGCCGTGTAGTTGTACACGGTCAGCAGGGAGGCCAGGACGACGGTGACGGCGACGCCGACCGTGGGAACCCCGCGCCGCTTGCGGGCGAAGGCCGCCGGGAACAGTCCGTCGCGGGCGGCCGCGTACGGCGTCTGGGCGCTCAGCAGGGTCCAGCCGTTGAGGCAGCCGGTCATCGACACGAGCGCGGCGAGGGCGACGGCCCAGCCGCCCCAGGAGCCGCCGAACATGGCGTTCACCGCGTCGGAGAAGGGGGCCGTGGAGTCGACCAGCTCGCCGTGGGCGACGGTGCCGAAGACGGAGAGCGTGCCGAGCAGGTAGACGAGGGCGGCGCCTGCGGTGCCGATGACGGTGGCGCGGCCGACGTTGCGGCGCGGGTCGCGGACCTCGCCGGCGCTGACCGCGGCGGACTCGACGCCGAGGTAGGAGAAGAGCAGGATCGCGGCGGACGCGGAGACCGCGCCGAGCGTGCCGTCGCCGCTCGCGTTGAACGGGCCGAGGTTGTCGGCGTCGAAGAAGAACAGTCCGCCGACCGCGACGAGGAGCAGCGGCGCGAACTTCAGCACGGTGGAGACGAGCTGGACGGCGCCGACGTACCGGCTGCCCGCGAAGTTCGACAGCGCGGGCAGCCACTGGATGACGAGTGCGGCCAGGCACGCGGTCCAGGCGTGGTCGTTCACGGGGATCAGCACGTCGAGGTAGCCGACGGCGGCGACGGCGAGTGCCGCGTTGGAGACCCAGGTGGTGATCCAGTACGCCCAGGCGGAGAGGAAGCCGGCGAAGTCGCCGAAGGCCTCCCGGGCGTAGACGTACGGGCCGCCGGTGCGCGGGTCGCGTTCGGCGAGCCGTCCGAAGACCAGGGCCAGGGCGATCGCGCCGGCGGTCAGGACGCCGAAGGCGACCAGGCTGACGGTGCCGAAGGGGGCCACGGAGGCCGGGAGCAGGAAGATGCCGCCGCCGATGATGTTGCCCATGACCAGAGCGGTGGCGACGGGCAGGCCGAAGCGTCGGGTGTGGCGGTCGGAGGTGGTCGCCGCCTGGTGCGGGGTCTGCTTCCGGGCCGGAGCCGACTGGACGGTTCCGGTGTCGTGCATGGGGTGGTGCGCCTCTCGTCGTGCTGGGGTCCGGGATCGCCGGACGACCGCCCATGTTCGGTCACCGGTTCGAGTTGTGCCAAATCACGCGGTTTTGTCCTGCACGGTGGGGTCCGGCGCCGCAAAAGGTGCGCGTTCGAGGGCCTGCGGCCGGGAATCGTCCACCGGTACCTGTGGGCCGTTCGACTCGCGCAGCCAGCGGCGCAGCACCCGGTGCACCTGTTCGGCGCCGGCCGGCGGCCGCCCGTCGTCGGCGGGCGGGGACAGGGCGAGCGGGGACAGCAGGAACGGAGTGCTCTGGGCGCCGCCGAGGCCGCCGTGCGAGCCGATCTGCTCCTCGAAGGCGAGGACCTCGCCGTCGGCCGGGTCGTGGAAGGAGTTGACCATGATGTCGGCGGCGTGCGGGAAGGAGTGGGTGCGGCGCACGGCGGCCGCGGCGCCGGGGCCGAAGGCGGCGAGCGGGCCGGGGCGGTCGTCGTCGAGTTCGCCGACCGGTGTCTCCGTGCCGCCCGCGCCGAGGACGACTCCGCCGTGCTCCTCGCTGTCCACCAGCAGGAAGCCGATGCCGGGGTGGTTGGCGAGGGTGGTCAGCAGCGCCGGGTGGCGGGCGTCGATCTCCTCCCTGGTCATACGGTGCGGCACGTCCGGGAAGGAGACCAGGCCCAGGTTGCCGGAGGCCAGCACGACCGGTTCGGAGCGGCGGGCCGGGCGGCGCTGTCCGGCCTCCTCCTCGACGGGTATGCGCAGCGCGGCGCGGACGGCGGCCCGGGCCTCGGTGCCGCTGCGGGTGCGCTCGGCCCGGCGCGGCACCGGCAGTCCGCAGCCGGCCCGCACCAGGTCGCCGAGGGTGAGGCCGTAGCGGGCGCGGAAGGTCTCGCCGGGGCTCTGCCCGTGGTCGGAGAGGACCACGATCCGGTAACGGCGGGGGGCGTGCTCGGCGACCTTCTCGATCAGCGCGAGCGACCGGTCCAGGCGCTGGAGGACCTTCTCGGCATCCCGGCTGAACGGGCCGGAGTGGTGGGCGACCTCGTCGTAGGCGACCAGGTCGGCGTAGACGGCGGTGCGCCCGGCGAGCATGTCGCCCATGACGGCGGCGACGACCACGTCGCGTTCGACGACGGTCGCGAAGGCGCGGACGAACGGGTAGAGGCCGCCGCGGGAGACGCGGGGGCGCTGCCTGGCGATGCGGGCCCGGGTGGACTGGCCGATCTCGCGGCCGGCCTCGGCGACGAAGGACAGGGCGGTGCGCACCGCGTTCGCCGGGTCGGAGAAGTAGGCGAAGTAGCCGGCCCGGGAGCGGGTCTCGCGGCTGCGCCGCCGGGTGGCGATGGACAGCACCAGCGCCTGTTCGTCGGCGCCGCCGCCGAACAGGTTGCCGCGGCTCGCGCCGTCGGCGCCGAGCAGCCCGCCGTCGCCGGTGCGGGCCACGGCGCGGCGCTGGAGTTCGGCGGCGCTGGTGGGGCGGTTGCTGACCATCACCTCCTGGGTGTCCTTCTCGTACCAGCGGAAGGCGGGGACGTCGAAGTTGCTGCCGTGCAGGATGCCGAGCTGGCTGGCGCCGGTCTGACTGGACCAGTCGGTGCGCCAGGGGGTGAGGCGGTGGGTGGGGCGGGGCGTGCCGGGGCCGTCGCCGGTGCCGAGCCAGCGGGCGACCGTCGGCATGAGTCCCTTGCCGACGGCGTCCACCAGCACGTCGTGGCCGACGCCGTCGAGTTGCAGGAAGAGGGTGCCGGGGCCGGCGGGGCCGGGCGGCAGTCTGCGGCGGCGGCGGTCGGCGAGCCGGTGGAGGCGGCGCCGGTAGGCGTCGTCGTCGCGCACCGCCAGGGCGGCGCCGGTGGCGGAGGCGACCGCGGACATCACCGCGGCCACCACCACCGCCGTCTCGGGGGCGGCGGCGCCCCGCGCGGCCGGGTTCAGGCGCAGCGCGAGCAGCAGCAGCGCCCCGTTGAGCGCGAACACCAGCAGTCCGAGGACGAGCGCGGGCACCAGCAGCAGCAGGCGGACCAGCAGGGGCCACACCAGGGCCGACAGCACGCCGAAGGCGCCGGCGCCGAACGCGGCGGTGACGGCGATGTCGGTGGCACTGTCCCCGTCCTCGGAGCGGAGCCGGAAGTCCGGCAGGATCCCGGCCAGCGCCAGCATGGTGACGGTGCTGACGACCCACACCGCGACGCTCCGCCCGGCCTGACTCGCGACCCGCCGCCAACGCCCTGTCCGCACGCCTCGTACACCTCACGTCCCGGGCCGTGGTCGGCACGGGCCCGCACCCCAGCGTGTCACATCGGCTCCGGGGCCCCGCCGGGCGGCTCAGCGGCCGTCGTACCCGGCCGTGGGCATCGACAGCCTGCGGTACACGCAGGCCTTCATCTGGGCGTCGTAGAACGGTTCCACCCGGCCCACGGTCTCCACCCGCACCCCGCGCCGCGCGCACAGGGCGGTGAACTCCTCGACGTCCGACAGGGCGCTCTCCAGCACCCGGTGGCTGGGGGCGAGGAACAGGTCGCAGCCGGGCCGCACCCCGTCCCACAGCAGGGCGTGGTCCGGGCGCAGCGCGCGCACCAGCAGTTCCCGGGTGACGACGTAGCCGTGCTCGACGGCCCAGCGGGCGCACATGGCGTGCTGGCCGCGGGAGTCCACCAGGAAGGGATCGATCTCCAGTTCCTGCAGCGGCGTCAGGCTCGCGATCGCCGTGACACGGACCGGCCCGGGGCCTTCTTCTCCCATGGCGTCCCCCTCACCTCCGGGTTCGCGGCCGACCCTACTCCTGCCCGTACGCTTCGGGGAGTCGCGCGAAGGGGGCAAAGAGGTGCCGGTGGAGATCACCTGGTGGGGTCACGCCACCTGCACGGTCGAGGATTCGGACGTGCGTGTGCTCACGGATCCGCTGTTCGCGCGCCGGCTCGCGCATCTGCGGCGCCGACGCGGGGCGCTGCCGCCGCCCGGGGCGTGGCGCGCGGATGTCGCGGTGGTGTCACATCTGCACGCCGACCATCTGCACGTGCCGTCGCTCGCGCGGCTCGCGCCGGGCACGCGCCTGCTCGTGCCCCGGGGCGCGCCCCGTGCGGTGCCCGGACTGCGCCGGCTCTCCCATCTGCGGGTGACGGAGGTGGCACCCGGCGACCGGGTGAGCGTGGGTGACCTGCTGATACGGGTGGTGCCGGCGCGGCACGACGGGCGGCGGCTGCCGGTCGGGCCGCACCGCTCCCCCGCGCTCGGCTACGTCGTCGAGGGCGAGGCGCGCACCTACTTCGCCGGGGACACCGGACTGTTCGACGCGATGGCCGAGGAGGTCGGGCGGGTCGACGTGGCGCTGCTGCCGGTGGGCGGCTGGGGTCCGTACCTCGGCGAGGGGCATCTGGACGCGGGGCGGGCGGCGCGGGCGCTGGCCCGGCTGGCGCCGCGCAGCGCGGTGCCGGTGCACTACGGCACGTACTGGCCGATCGGCATGGACGCGGTGCGCCCGCACGAGTTCCACGCGCCCGGCGACGAGTTCGTGCGGCTGGCGGCCGAGCGGGCGCCGGGGGTGGCGGTGCACCGGCTCGGGCACGGGGAGAGCGTCCGGCCGGAGGTGGCGCGGTGAGCTGGCTGGGGGCCGCCTCGACGACGGTGCCGCCGGAGACCACCCAGCAGGCGATCGGCTATCCGACGCTGTTCCTGCTGGTCCTCGCGGGGGCGCTGGTGCCGGTGGTGCCTACGGGGGCGCTGGTGAGCGGCGCGGCGGTGGTGGCGTTCCATCAGACGGCGCCGTTCTCGCTGGCGCTGGTGTTCCTGACGGCGGCACTGGCCGCGTTCCTCGGCGACATAGCGCTGTACTGGCTGGGGCGGCGCGGGATGAAGTCGAAGAACGGCTCGCGGTGGCTGCAGGCCATCCGTTCCTGTGCCCCGGAGGACCGGCTGGCGCAGGCCCAGGACAAGCTGGCCGCGCACGGCGTGGCCGTGCTCGTCCTGTCCCGGCTGGTGCCGGCCGGCCGGCTGCCGGTGATGCTGGCCTGTCTGGTCGCCGAGTGGCCGCTGCGCCGTTTCGCCCGCGGCGACCTGCCCGCGTGCCTCGCCTGGGCGGTGACGTACCAGCTGATCGGCATCCTCGGCGGCTCGCTGTTCCCCGAGCCGTGGGAGGGCGTGGTCGCCGCGGTCGCCCTGACGGTGCTGATCAGCGTGGCGCCGGGCCTGTGGCGGCGGCTGCGGGGGTCCGAGGCGCGGTGACCGGGGCCGGCCGGGGCGTCCTCACTTCAACACCCGGGAGCCCCCCACCGGCAGGTCCCACAAGTCCGCGCGGTCCAGGCCCGCCTGCTCCCAGGCGGCCCGGACCCGGGTGAGGGGTTCCAGGACGGGCTCGGCGGACAGCACGAAGGTCGCCCAGTGCATGGGGGCCATACGGGCCGCGCCGAGGTCCCGGGCGGCGCGGACCGCCTCCTCCGGGTCGCAGTGGACGTCGCTGAGCCACCAGCGGGGGTCGTAGGCGCCGATGGGCAGGAGGGCGAGGTCGATCCCGGGGTAGCGGCGGCCGATCCGGGAGAACCAGTGGCCGTAGCCGGTGTCGCCCGCGAAGTAGACCCGCTGCCCGTCGGGCGCGGTGAGGATCCAGCCGCCCCACAGGGAGCGGCAGGTGTCGGTCAGGGTCCGCTTGGACCAGTGGTGGGCGGGGACGAAGTCGAGGCGGACGCCGCGCAGTTCGGACGCCTCCCACCAGTCCAGCTCGGTGACGGTGGTGAACCGGCGGCGCCGGAACCACCCGCCGAGCCCGGCGGGGACGAAGACCGGCGTGTCGCGCGGGAGGCGGCGCAGGGTGGGGGCGTCCAGGTGGTCGTAGTGGTTGTGGCTGATGACGACCGCGTCGACGCGCGGCAGCGCGCTCCAGGGCACCCCGACCGGCGTGATCCGCGCGGGGGTGCCGATGATGCGGCGGGACCAGACCGGGTCGGTGAGGACGGTGAGCCCGCCGACGCGCACCACCCAGCTGGCGTGTCCGGCCCAGGTGACGGCGACGGTGCGGGTGTCCACGCGGGGCAGCGGGCCGGGCTCGTACGGCAGCCGGGAGATGTCGGCGAGGCCTTCCTTGCCGGGCCGCACGGCACCCTCGCGGGCGAACCGGGCGAGGGCCTTGATGCCGGGCAGGGGCGCGGTCAGCCGGTCGTGGAAGGTGCGGGGCCAGACCCTGCGCTCCCCCAGCGGGCGCGGTTCGGCGAGCGGTGGAAAGGGGGGCGCGAGGGGGGAGACGACGGCCGGGTCGTCGGCTTCCCCGGCCGTCGTGCTCGTGGTCGTCGACTCGGACTGCTGCGTCATCGAGGAGGCTCCCATCGCTGAGCGTCGTCGCGGAGGCCGTCGAGGACCGACCTCAGGGTGATCAACGAGCGGTGCAGGTGCGGCAGTTCCAGGGGGGCCGGTGAGCGGAGGCATTCCGTGCGGTCGGCGTCCGAGCCGCCCAGCAGGGCGCCGGTGGACAGCCGGACGCGCAGCGCGCCCAGCTCGTCGCCGAAGCGGTGGCCGCCGGGCGCGGGCATGCCGAGCCGGGCGGAGAGGAAGTCCTCCAGTTCCTGGGCGTCGGTCACGCCGTGCGCGGCCAGCCCGGACTTGAGCGGGCCGAGGTCGGCGTAGAGGTGGCGGCCGGCCCGCGGGGGCAGGGCGAGCGCCCCGGCGGCCACGACGGCGCGGTGCGCGGCGTCGGCCACGCGCGCGTGGAGGCGTACGGTGGCGGCGATCCGCTCGGTGACCGGTTCCGGTTCGGCCAGGGCGTAGGCGGCCGCCGCGGCGACCGGCCCGGCGACGCGGGCGCCGAGCGCGGTCAGGACGTCGAGCACGCGGGCGCGCAGGCCGTCGCCGGACGGGCCGACGGGGAACCGGGCCAGGGCGGCCGGCCAGCCGGGCGGCAGCAGCGCGCCGGCCAGGTCGGTGACGACGGTGACCCGGTCCGGCCACATCTCCGCGGGGCTGAGCAGCACGGTGTCGTGCGGTTCGTGGACGGTGTCGCGCCAGGTCTCGTCGCTGACCAGCTGCAGGCCCTCCCCCGCGGCGGCCTCGATCGTCTCGTGCAGCACCTCCGGCGGCGCCACCGTGGCGGTGGGGTCGTCGGCGACGGACAGCACCAGCAGCCGCGGGTCACCGCCCTCGGCGCGCACCCGGCGCACGGTCTCCAGCAGAGCGTACGGGTCCGGTACGCCGCCGCACTCGGCCGGGGTCGCCACGTGGAAGACGGGCCTGCCGAGCAGCCGGGCGTACGGCGCCCACCAGGCGGCGCAGGGCCGGGGCACCAGGACGTCCCCGCCGAGGGCGGCGGTCAGCGCGAGCAGCACGGCGGGCGCTCCCGGGGCGGCCACCACGTGCTCGGGCGCGGTGGCGAGCCCGCGACGCGCCCAGTACCCGCAGCCGGCCTCCAGCAGTTCGGGCCCGCCACCGACGGGTTCCCCGCCGCCCCGGTGCGCGGCCGCGGCGAGCACGCCGGCGAGCTCGGGCAGCACGGGCAGCCCGTCGTCGGGCGTCGGCGGGCCGTAGCGGACGGGGCCGTGGCCCTCGGTGTGGGGGTGTGGGGCGCGCGGAGGGCCGGGGTCCTCGTGGCCCCCGGGCCGCACCGCGTCGGGGTCCTCCGGGCCCCCGGGCCGCACGGGGTCCTCCCCGTCGCCGTCCGCGTGGGGCTCTGTCGCCGTCCCGTCGTGGTCGCTCGTGGTCGCTCCCTGGCTCGCAGGTGGTGTCTTGTCCGAGTCGGGTCGTGTCGGTGTGGTGCCGGATGGTGTCCGTGTGCTGTCGGATCGTGTCGTGTCGGTGTCGTGTCGTCCCGTGCCGTACCGGCCGGGTGGATCGGGTACCCGCGCTTCTGCGTACCCAGTACGACGCCGGGTCAGCCTCCCCCGCGGGGCGCCTTGCCGCGCAGCCGGTACACGGCACCCCCGAAGGCGCCCGCGATGAGCACCCCGCCCGCGACCAGGGCGGGCACGGACGTGCCGAAGGCGCCACCCTCACCGGCCCGCACCCCGCGCTGGATGACCGCCGTGCCGCAGTTGGGGTCCTTCAGGTCGGGGCAGGGCTCCGGCTTGCGGGGGTCCTCGGCGCGGCCGCCAGTGCTTTGCCCTGCCTCCTTGCAGCCGCGGTCCTCGGGATCGGTGCAGGACGACGAGTCGAGGGGCGCCTCGGCGCGTCCGCCGCCGCTCAGGGCGCCCTCATCGAGCGGGGTCTTGGCGGCGCCCTCGTCGAGCGGAGTCTTGGCGGGGCCCTCGTCGAGCGGGGCCATGGCGGGGCCCTCGTCGCTCGGTGCCGCGGCGAGGACGTCGGCGCTGTCAGGAGCCACGTCGGCGCTGTCAGGGGCCGCGGCCACGCTGTCGGGGGCGACCGTGACGCTGTCGGGGGCGACCGTGACGCTGTCGGGAGACACAGTCACACTGTCGGGCGCCACGGTGAAGCTCGCGCTGAACGCCTTGCCCTGCGCTCCGGACGCGGCCGGGCAGGTCCCGTCCACGGTCCACGCGGAGTCCTGGCCCGACTGCCCCTGGCCACCCGCCTCGGCCTCCGCCTCCGCCGCCACCCCCTCGTCCTCGCCCTCGTCCTCGGAATCCGCCTCCTCCGCCTCGCCGTCCTCCGGGAGCTCGATCCGCGCGGTGCCCCGGTAGACCGGCCCGGTCGCCGTGTCCTCCTGCCCGTCGGCCAGCCGCAGCTCCACGAGGCCGTCCTCGAAGGCCCGCGAGGTCGCCTCCAGGGTGTCGGGCGGCGTCCCGCCGAGGTCGTCGCAGGTGACGGAGACGGTGACGTCGCCGTCGGGCGCCGCCCGGCCGGGGCTGACCTCGGCGGCCGGCTCGGCGAGCACGGCGGGGGCGTTCCCGCCCACCACGGCCGCGGCCAGCGCGGTGACTATCAGGACTCGTACAGCGGGGCGCATGACGGACTCCCAGCCCGGACGGCGACGGCGGACACGCAGCCATCACATCCGCTGCCCCCACGCACCGCGCGCGGCCGACCCCCATTAGCGGGAACGTGACGGCCATCGGGGTGACGGCGGCCGGGCCCCCGCCCCCGCGCAAGGCCAGGTTTTCCCGCCGTCGCGGCGGTGACTCGGCACTCTGCACGCCGGCCACGCCCCTCACCCCCCGGGAGGTCCTTCCATGAGCACCAAGGTCGCCGACCACGTCCTCGAGCGGCTGCGCGAGTGGGGTGTGGAGCACGTCTTCGGCTATCCGGGCGACGGCATCAACGGCCTGCTCGCCGCGTGGGGGCGGGCGGAGGACCGGCCGCGGTTCATCCAGTCCCGGCACGAGGAGATGTCCGCGTTCCAGGCCGTCGGCTACGCCAAGTTCAGCGGCCGTCTCGGGGTGTGCGCCGCCACGTCGGGGCCCGGTGCGATCCATCTGCTCAACGGGCTGTACGACGCCAAGCTCGACCATGTCCCGGTGCTCGCGATCGTCGGTCAGACGCACCGCACCGCGATGGGCGGCTCGTACCAGCAGGAGGTCGACCTGCACACACTGTTCAAGGACGTCGCCTCGGAGTTCGTGGAGACGGTGACGGTGCCCGAGCAGCTGCCGAACGTGCTGGACCGGGCGATCCGCACCGCCTACGCGCGCCGCTGCCCCACGGCCGTCATCATCCCCGGCGACGTGCAGGAGCTGGACTACTCGCCGCCGACGCACGAGTTCAAGATGGTCCCCTCCAGCCTGGACCGGACGTCGTGGACGGCGGTGCCGTCCGACGACGCGGTGCGGCGGGCGGCGGAGGTCCTGAACGCCGGGGACAAGGTGGCGATCCTGGTCGGCCAGGGCGCGGCCGGCGCGCGGGCCGAGGTGGAGGCGATCGCCGAGCTGCTCGGCGCGGGCGTGGCCAAGGCACTGCTCGGCAAGGACGTCCTCAGCGACGAGCTGCCGTACGTCACCGGCTCGATCGGGCTGCTGGGCACGCGCGCCTCGTACGAGCTGATGCGGGACTGCGACACGCTGCTGACCATCGGCTCCTCGTTCCCGTACTCGCAGTTCCTGCCCGAGTTCGGCAAGGCGCGGGGTGTGCAGATCGACATCGACCCGCACATGATCGGGATGCGCTATCCGTACGAGGTGAACCTGGTCGGTGACGCGAAGGCGACGCTGGAGCGGCTGATCCCGCTGATCGAGGGCGGGCGGGGCCGTGAGTGGTACGAGACGGTGTGCGACAACGTCCGGCACTGGCACGAGGTGATGGAACGGCGTGCGGGGCTGAGCGCCGACCCGGTCAATCCGGAGTACGTGGCGCGGGCCCTGGACCCGTTGCTGCCGGACGACGCGATCGTCACCTCCGACTCGGGCTCCACGGCGAACTGGTACGCGCGGCATCTGACGATGCGGCCGGGGATGCGCGGCTCGCTGTCCGGGACGCTCGCCACGATGGGCTGCGGGGTGCCGTATGTGATCGGCGCGAAGTTCGCGCACCCGGACCGGCCCGCGATCGCCCTGGTCGGGGACGGGGCGATGCAGATGAACGGCATGGCGGAGCTGATCACGGCGGCGAAGTACCGGCACCGGTGGGAGGATCCGCGCCTGGTGATCGGCGTATGGAACAACCGGGACCTGAACCAGGTGACGTGGGAGCTGCGGGCGATGGGCGGCGCGCCGTCCTTCCTGCCGTCGCAGGAGCTGCCGGACGTGCAGTACGCCGCGTTCGCCCGCTCGCTCGGGCTGACCGGGATCCGGGTGGAGAAGCCCGAGGACGTGGAGGCCGGCTGGCGGGCCGCGCTGGAGGCGGACGGGCCCGCGGTGGTGGAGTTCCTGACCGACCCCGCCGTCCCGCCGATCCCGCCGCACGCCACCTGGGAGCAGATGGAGGCCACGGCCGCGTCGATCCTGAAGGGCGACGCGGACCGCGGGTCGGTGGTCAAGCAGGGCTTCAAGGCGAAGATGCAGGAGTTCCTGCCCGGCGGCAGGAAGTGACAGCGATCACCGGCCGCCTCGGACGGCCGGTCGCCGCTTCCCGGGGGGCTCAGGCCGTCGGGAGTCCCGCGTAGTTGGCGGCGAGTTCCGCCGCCGCGTGCGGGGACGTGGTGATCCGGTCCAGCTGGGAGAGCTGGAGGCGGGTGTCGAAGGGGGACTGCGCCGGGTCGGTGTGCAGGGTGGTGGTCATGAAGTACGAGAAGTGCTCCGCCCGCCAGACACGGCGCAGGCAGGTGTCGGAGTAGGCGTCGAGGAGCGCGGTGGAGCCGGTCGTCCGCAGGTGGCCGAAGGCGCGGGCCAGGACGGTCACGTCGGCCGCCGCGAGGTTGAGGCCCTTGGCGCCGGTGGGCGGCACGATGTGCGCGGCGTCCCCGGCCAGCAGGACCTTCCCGTAGCGCATGGGCTCGGTGACCGAGCTGCGCATCGGCAGCACCGACCGCGCGGTGATGGGCCCGCGGTTCAGCGGGCGGGCGCCATGGGCGGCGAGCCGCGAGTCCAGCTCGTCCCAGATCCGCTCGTCGGACCAGTCGTCCGGGTCGGTGCCGTTGGGGACCTGCAGGTAGAGCCGGCTGACCTGCGGGGAGCGCATGCTGGCGAGGGCGAAGCCGCGGTCGGAGTGGGCGTAGATCAGCTCGTCGTAGGCGGGCGGCGCGTCGGCGAGGATGCCGAACCAGGAGAACGGATAGGTGCGTTCGTACGTGGTGAGGGTTCCCTCGGGCGCCGCTCGCCGGGTCACTCCGTGGTAGCCGTCGCAGCCGACGACCCAGTCGCAGGTCAGGGTGTGCTCGCGGCCGGCGTGGGTGTAGCGGATGACGGGGCTGTCGGTGTCCGCGCCCTCGACGGCGTGGACCTGGGCCTCGAACAGCAGCGGCGGGCCCTCCTTGAGCTGGAGGGCGATGAGGTCCTTGACCACTTCGGTCTGGGCGTAGACCCACACCCGGCGGCCGCCGGTCAGTGAGGGGAAGTCGACGCGGTGGGCGCGGCCGGCGAAGCGCAGCTCGATGCCGTCGTGGGGCAGGCCCTCGCGCTCCAGCCGGTCGGCGGCGCCGGCCTCGCGCAGCGCGTCGACGGTGCCCTGCTCGAGGATCCCGGCGCGCTGGCGCTGCTCGACGTAGGCGCGGTCCCGGCTCTCCAGGACGACGCAGTCGATGCCCTGCCGGTGCAGCTGCCGGGCGAGCAGCAGCCCCGCGGGTCCGGCACCGACGATGCCCACACGGGTACGGCTCGGGTACGCCATGGCGCAGCCCCTTTCACTGTGTACGTGCTGTTTACGTGCTCTGTGTGCGTGCTCTGTGTGCGTGCTCCGTGCACGCCTGTGTACGGTGTTCCATGTGTTCGCACAGTGAAGTATTCTTCACTCTCGACGGGCCGAAGTTTCTTCCGCCGTGCGCCGGGTGTCAACACCCCCGACGCCCCTGCTGCCGTACACGCGCGGGCCCGGCCACGCGTTAGCGTTCACCCGATCCCGACACGAGCACGGAGCGCCCATGTCCCCGACCCACGCCCCGACGGCGGAGCCCTCCGAGGCGGCCCCGGCCGAGGCCGTCGCGCCGCTGACGCGCGGTCTGACGGTGCTGCGCCGGCTCACCGACGCCGACGGGGCACTCAGCCTCGCCGACCTGGAACGGGCGACCGGCCTGGCCCGCTCCACCCTCGACCGGGTCGTCGGCACGCTGGCCCGCATGGGATACGTCCGCCTGGACGGGCGCACCGTGCTGCTCGCGCCGCGCCTGACGGAGCTGGGCAACGCCTATCTCGCCGCGCTGCGGCTGCCCGCGCTGCTGGGCCCGGCGGCGCACGCGCTCGCCGACGAGCTGGACGAGTCGGTGTCCCTCGCGGTGCCCGACGGCGCCGGCATCCGGTTCATCCACCAGACGACCCGGCGCCGCACCATGTCGGTGAGCTTCCGCATCGGTGATCTGCTGCCTGCCGAACGCACCGCACCGGGAGCGCTGTTCGCCGCCCGGTGGGACGAGGAGGCGTGGGCGCGCTGGCGGGAGCGCCGCGCCGCCGACCCCGCGGAAGAGGGCTTTCCGGCCCTGCCGCCGCGCCGGCTGTCCGAGCGCCCGTCGGACGTGGAGTTCACGGCGGCGGTGCGGCTGGCCGCCGAGCGGGGCTGGGCGTTGGACGACCAGCTGATCGAGCCGGGGCTGATCGCGCTGGCGGTACCCGTGCACGGCCCGGACGGCGGCGTGGTCTGCGCGGCGAGCGTGGTGAGCCACACCAGCCGGCACAGCGCGGGGTCGCTGCGCGAGCGCCTGCTGCCCCGACTGCGGGCCACCGTCGAGGCGATGGAGCGCGAACTGCGCCGGGCGCCCGCGGGCGGCGGGCAGGCGCCCGGCCCGTCGGGGCTGGCCGCCTGGACCGGCGCCTCCAAGCAGGAGCTGGGCCGGACCTTCAACGAGTCGCTGGCGCGCGGGCTGACCGTGCTCACCGCGTTCGGCGAGGGCCGCGGGGCGCTCACCCTGACCGCCGTCGCCGAGGCGACCGGGCTGGCCCGGGCCACCGCCCGGCGGGCCCTGATCACCTTCGAGCACCTCGGCTACGTCGTCCAGGACGGGCGCGTCTTCCGGCTCACCCCGCGCGTGCTGGCGCTGGGCTTCCCGCCGCTGTCCCGGACGACGCTGTCGAGGATCGCCGCCCCCCACCTGGCCGCCCTCACCGAGCGGCTGCACGACTCGTCGTCGCTGGCGGTCCTCGACGGCGACGACGTGCGGTACACGGCCCGCGCGGCGGCCCGGCGGATCATGACCGCCGACATCACCGTCGGCACCCGCTTCCCGGCCTACGCCACGTCCATGGGGCGGGTGCTGCTGGCCGGGCTGCCGCCCGCCGAGCGCGCGGCCCGCCTCGCCCGCACCGGCCTCGCCCCGCTCACCCCGCACACCGTCACCGACCCGGGCGAGCTCGCCGTCCTGCTGCACCGGGTGCGGCAGGACGGCTACGCGCTGGTCGACGAGGAGCTGGAGGTGGGGCTGCGGTCGATCGCGGTGCCGGTCCACGACCGCGCGGGGACGGTCGTGGCGGCGGTCAACGTGGCCATGCACGCCAGCCACCGCACCCCTCGGGAGTGCGTCGCCGAGGTGCTGCCCGAGCTGCGGGCCGAGGCCGCCCGCATCGAGGCCGATCTGCACCTCGCGGGGCGGTTCACCGACGTGCCGGCGGTCTGAGGCGGCGCCTCAGGCCTCCGCCGGGGCGGCCGCGGGGGCCTGCGGGCGGGCGCCGCCGAGCCGCCGGGCGAGCGGCACCAGGGCGATGGCGCAGGCGCCGACCGCGCCGGTCAGGGCGAACGCGGTGAAGCCCCAGCTCTCGTTGCCGTTCTGGGCGAGCACGCCGATCAGCCAGGGGCCGACGATGGCGCCGGTGCGGCCGACGCCGGTCACCCAGCCGAGCCCGGCGGCCCGCTCCTTGTCGCGGTAGACGGTGCCGGTGGCGGCGTAGACCATGACCTGCGCGCTGAACAGCCAGACACCGGTGACGGCCACCACCACGTAGGTGACGCCGAGCGGGAGATGAGCCTTGAGCAGCAGGGCGCCCGCGGCGGTGAGCACGAACCAGATCGCGGAGACCCGGACGGCGCCGAACCGGTCGGCGGTGCGGCCGGCGATCAGCATGCCCACGATGCCGCCCGCGTTGATCACCAGCAGGAAGCTGACCGAGGAGTCCAGGCCGTAGCCGGAGGACCGCATCATCTGGGGCAGCCAGGTGGAGACGCCGTACACCAGCAGCAGGCCGCAGAAGGACGCCACCCAGAGCAGCGGGGTCGCGAAGCGCGCCTCGGGCCGGAACAGCTCCCGGATCGCGGAGAGCCGTCCCTTCGCGCCGGCGCCAGGTGCCTCGACGGGGGCGGGCCGGGGCACGCCGTAGCGGTCGGCGACGGCGTACGCCTCGTCGCGGCGGCCGCGGGCCAGCAGCACGCCCGGCGACTCGGGCAGCAGCCGCAGCAGCAGCGGGACGGCGACGACGGCCGGCAGCACACCCGCCCAGAACACCCAGCGCCATCCGGCGGCGGGCGCCAGGGTCATGCCGAGGCCGGTCGCGGCCATGCCGCCCGCGTGGTACGAGGTCATCAGCAGGCCGGTGGCGAGCGCGGCCCGGCGGGGCGGCGCGAACTCCAGCACCATCGCCAGGCACAGCGGCATCAGCCCGCCGAGGCCGAGCCCCGCGACGAACCGCCCGGCGCCGAACAGGCCGGCGCTGCCCGCGAGGGCGCACAGGGCGGAGCCCAGGGAGAACAGGGTGACGCTGGAGACGAGCAGCGGCCGGCGGCCCAGCCAGTCGGTGACGTTGCCGGCCAGCAGCGCGCCGATCAGCATGCCGAACGTGGTCCAGCTGCCGATCGTGCCCGCGTCGGCGGCGGTCAGGCCGAGGCCGGGGTCGTCGAGCATGTACGGCATCACCGCGCCGTAGATGTTGACGTCCATGCCGTCGAAGAAGACGGCCAGCCAGCACAGGGCCAGGACTGGGAAGACGGAGCGGAATGAGGTCATGGCGGTCCCTGGGAGGTGCGGGGAACGGGAGAGTCTGTTCGCCTGATGAAAGTTCGCCTGGTGAAAGTTGCTTCACTTTCCGGGCTGGGTGAGTTTCACCGGCCACGCGCCGCACGTCAATGCCTTGCGCACGCCATTGACAGGCGTTGTCCGCGCTTGCAGACTCACCCGGAGCATTCTGGTGAACTCTGGTTCACTAGGCGAACAGAACGTACTGCGCACGACTCCGGAGGGCCGCCCCGCATGACCGTCACCCGTGACCTCCTGATCGGCGGCAAGGAGACCCCCGCAGCCTCCGGCCGGACCACCGCGGACATCAGCCCCTTCACCGGCGCCGTGTACGCGACCGTGGCCGCCGCCGGGCCGGAGGACGTCGAGCGGGCCGTGGCCGCCGCGGACGCCGCCTTCGAGTCGTGGGCCGCGCTGAGCCCGTTCGCCCGCCGCGCGGTCTTCCTGAAGGCGGCCGACCTGCTCGACGGCCGTGCCGAGGACGTCGCCGGGCTGATGGCGCGGGAGGTGGGCGCGACCCGGCCCTGGGCCCGCTTCAACGTCATGCTCGCCGCGCAGATACTGCGCGAGGCGGCCGCCGCCGTCACCGCGCCGCGCGGGGAGGTGCTCACCGCCCAGGAGGAGGGCACGCTCGGCCTCGCCGTCCGCGAACCCCTCGGCGTGGTCGCCGCGTTCGCCCCCTGGAACGCGCCCGTCATCCTCGGTGTCCGCGCGGTGGCCGCGCCGCTCGCCGCCGGGAACACCGTCGTGCTCAAGCCCAGCGAGGACGCGCCGATCGCCTGCGGGCTGCTCGTCGCCGACGTGCTGCGCGAGGCCGGGCTGCCCGACGGGGTGCTGAACGTGGTCACCAACGCGCGCGAGGACGCCGCCGCCGTCGCCGAGGCGCTGATCGCCGACCCGCGGGTGCGGGCGGTCAACTTCACCGGCTCCACCCGGGTCGGCCGGGTCATCGGCGCCCACGCCGCCACCCACCTCAAGCCGGCCGTGCTGGAGCTGGGCGGCAAGAACTCCGTCATCGTCCTGGACGACGCCGACCTCGGCCACGCCGTCGACGCCGCCGCCTTCGGCGTCTTCATGAACGCCGGGCAGATCTGCATGTCCGCCGACCGGGTCCTGGTCCACGAGAGCCTGGCCGACGAGTTCACCCGCAGGTTCACCGCGAAGGTGGCGGCCCTGCCGTCCGGCGACCCCGCCGACCCTCGCACGGTCATCGGCCCGCTGGTCACCGAGGTCGCGGCCCGCCGGGTCGCCGCGCTGGTCGCGGACGCGGTGGGCAAGGGCGCCACAGTGCTGACCGGCGGCGGGGAACCCCAGGGCGCGGTGTACCCGGCGACGGTGCTCACCGGGGTCACCGAGGAGATGGACGTGTACCGCGCGGAGGCGTTCGGGCCGGTGTGCACCCTGGCCACGTTCGCCGACGACGATCAGGCCGTCGCCCTGGCCAACGACACCGAGAACGGTCTGACCTGCGGCATCATCACCGAGAACGGCACCCACGGGCTGCGCGTCGCCCGCCGGGTGCACACCGGCATCGTGCACGTCAACGACCAGTCCGTCGGCGACGAGCCGCAGGCGCCGTTCGGCGGCGCCAAGGCGTCGGGCTACGGGCGGTTCGGCGGCCGGTGGGGCGTCGAGGCGTTCTCCAACACCCGCTGGGTCACCCTCGCCACCCGGCACGCCCACTACCCGTTCTAGGCACGCCGGGTGACGGACGCGCCGGGCGCGGCCGTCAGTGCGGTACCGCCGGCTCGGCGGCGTCCGGTTCCGGATCCGCCGGCAGCAGCAGCTCTTCGTAGCGGCCCAGGGCCAGCACCACGCCGAGCAGCAGGAACGGGAGCAGCACAGCGAATACCGCCATGGCCTGTCCTTCCGCGAGTGAGGGGCGTGGGGGGCCAGGGCCGGGTCTCCGCCGATCCGGTCCGCAAACCCCGTGTCGCCCTCCGCTCGTCGGGTACGCGGTGTCCACCCCAGCAGTCTGGAGGGAGACATGCAGCGAGGCAGTGACCGGCTGAGCGTCCACCGGGACGACGAGATGAAGCACCAACTGCAGGGCATGCTGCGGTCGGGGCACTCCACCCGTACCGAGGAGTGGCACGATCCGGAGCCCTCGGCCGAGGACGACCTGCGCGTGGCGGGCGGGCCGGGGCTGGGCTCCCTGGAGGAGACCCGGCTGGAGCTGGCCCGGGTCCTGGGCCGCAGGCCCTTCCCGGCCGGGCCGGGCGAGCTGATCGGCGAGCTGCGCCGGCACAACGCGCCCGACGCGCTGATCGAGCCGCTGACGCGGCTGCCGCGCGGATCCCGCTACGGCAACGTGCAGGAACTGGCCGAGGCGCTCACCCGCCGGGAGGAAGCGCCGTGATGGCCGACTACGTGAGGGAGGTGATGACGCCGGGCGTGGTGGCGGTCCGCCCCGACGCCTCGCTCGTGGAGGCCGCGCAGCTGATGCGCAGCCAGGACATCGGAGATGTCGTGGTGGCCGACGGGCAGGACGTGGTGGGCGTGCTCACCGACCGGGACATAACGGTGCGGGCGGTCGCCGACGGCGTCGACCCGCTCACCGTGAGCGCCGGGCAGGTCTGCACCCCGCATCCGGCCGTGGTCGCCCCCGACGACCCGGTGTCGACCGCGGTGGCGCTGATGCGGGAGAAGGCGGTGCGCCGGCTGCCGGTGGTCGAGCGGGGCCTGCCGGTCGGGATGGTGAGTCTCGGGGACCTCGCGGTGGCGCAGGACCCGGACAGCGCGCTCGCCGACATCAGCCGGGCCGCGCCGGACGACGCCGGCCACCGGGCCGGGCCCGGCGTCCGAGGACCCGTATGAGCGGGGCGAGCGTCGCCCGGACCGCCGCCACCGGTGTCTCCGTCGACGTCGGCGAGGCCACCACGCGGTATGTGATGTACGGACTGCTCCCCAGCTGGTTCGTGCCCGGCGTCGCCGACTGGGTGATGCACCGGCGCACCCGCATTGAGGAGACCACGGGGCTCAAGGAGTCCCTGATCCACTCGCTGATGATGGCCGAGGTCGGCATCCCCATCGCGCTGTCCCTGCGCCACCACGTCAACCCGCTGCTGCTGTCGGTGCAGCTCGCCGGGGCCGCGGCGCACGAGGCGACCGCGCTGTGGGACGTACGCACCGCCCATCACAGCGACCGCGAGGTCAAGCCCGTCGAGCAGCACATCCACAGCTTTCTGGAGTCGCTGCCGTTCGGGGCGATCGCCTCGCTGATGTGTCTCCATCCCGACCAGGTGAGATCGTTGCTGCGCGGGGGACGCGGCGACCCTGACGCCTGGCGGTTCGTGCCGCGCCGGCCGCCGCTGCCGCGCGGCTATCTCGCCGGGATCGCCGCCGCAATCGGCGTGTGCGTGCTCCTGCCGTACGGCGAGGAGCTGCTGCGCTGCGGGCGGGCGGCGGTCCGGCGCCGCAAGGGGCGCCGCCCGGGCCGCGGGGCCGACGGGCGCGCCGCACCGGAACGCTGACCCGAAGGGACGTCGAACCATCATGCGTATCGCATTCCTGACCGCACCCGAGGGTGTCGAGCAGGTCGAGCTCACCGAGCCCTGGAAGGCGGCCGAGAACGCCGGCCACCAGCCGGTGCTCGTGTCGACGAGGTCCGGCGAGATCCAGGCCTTCGACCACCTCGACAAGGCGGACACGTTCCCCGTCGACGAGGTCGTCGGCGAGACCGCGGCCGGCTCCTTCGACGCGCTCGTGCTGCCGGGTGGGGTGGCCAACCCGGACTTCCTGCGGATGGACGACAAGGCCGTGGCCTTCGTGCGGGACTTCTTCACCGGCGGCCGGCCGGTGGCCGCGATCTGCCACGCGCCGTGGACGCTCGTCGAGGCGGACGTCGTGCGCGACCGTGAGCTGACCTCCTGGCCGAGCCTGCGGACCGACATCCGCAACGCGGGCGGCACCTGGGTCGACGAACAGGTCGTCGTCTGCGAGCGCGGCGACAACAAGCTGGTCACCAGCCGCAAGCCGGACGACCTTGAGGCGTTCTGCGCGACCTTCCTGGAGGTGTTCGCGAAGGAGGCCGGGTGAAGCCGCCCGTGTGAGGGCGCCTGTGTGAGGGGGTTCGACGCCGCCGGGAAACCCATCGGGTCTCCCGGCGGCGTTCGTATGCCGGCCGGTGGGCGTGCCCGCCGGCCGGCGGCTGCCGAGGGCCGGTGTGTCCTACGGGGTCCGCTCCCGGCCCGCTCCCTTGTCGCCCGGACCCCACTTGCCGACCGGCGTACGCCCGTCCCTGCGGTCGCCCGTCAGCCCGTCACCGGCCGTCGCGCGGTCGCGGGCGCCGTCCCGGGTACGGGACGCGGCGACGAAGCGGCGCGGATTGCGGCGCAGGTACTCGCCCTCGAGCTGGGCCATCCGCTCGTTGTGCGCGCGCAGCGCGTCGTTCGAGCCGTAGAGCAGCGTGTCGTGGCGTGTGCGGTGGATCGTCTCCAGCTCTTTCATCAGCTGCTGGTCGTCCAGCCGTCCAGGGTCGACTCCGGTCATCGTGGTGCCCCGCTCGTCGTGTTCGTGTCTGCGGTACGGGTACCCGCCCGGGGAGCAATACCCCCAACGGCATCCGGGAGGGAGCCATGGACCTCGCGTTCCTGAATCCACTCTACGAACATCCGGGCCCATGGGCCTCCGTGTACGTGGACCTCTCACAGCGCGCGGAGGACATGCACCACCAGCGGCACCTGACGGCTGCGGCGATGGCCCGGGAGCTGGCGGGCCAGGGCGCGGACGAGGCGACCTGCGACGCGGTGCGGAACGCGATCGAGGAACTGCGGCACTCCTCCGAGCCGCACGGGCGGGCCCTGTTCGCGCGGGCGGGTGACATCGTGCTGGACCCGTCGCTGACCCGGCCCCCGCAGGGCGGCAGCTGGGCCGAGTGGGCACCGCTGCCGCGCACCGCGCCGCTGCTCGACCTGGAGGGCGAGGACACGTTGTGCGTGGTGGCGTACATCGACCGCAAGGGCGCCGATTTCGAGCTGCGCAGCGCGGTCGTCCGGGAGGACGCCGGGTCGGTCGCCGGGCGCCAGTGGCCGGTGCACCGCACCAGCTCGGTCGACTGGTCGGAGCGGCACTTCCAGCTGCGGGTGGAGAACACCTGGGAGCACAACGCGGCGGAGATCGCCGACGCGCTCGCCGTCTGCCAGGAGGAGACGCGGGCCGACCTGCTCATCCTGGTCGGTGAGGACCGCGAGCGGCACGCGGTGCGCGACCGGATGCCGCAGCGGCTGCGCGACCGGGTCGTGGAGGCCCCGCACGGCGCGGGCAGCAGGCTGCTGGACGCCGATGTGGAGCGGGCCCGCGCCGAGCACGAGCGGGCCCGCGCGGACGCCGAGCTGGAGCGGTTCCTGGCGGGCCGCGCGCCGGACGCCGACGGGCGTGTGGTGGCGGCGGAGGGTGTGCCCGCGCTGGTCGAGGCGGCGCGCGAGCACCGGATCGACGAGCTGCTGGTGCGCCCGGACGGCCCCGACAACCACCGTGAGGTGTGGATCGGCGAGGACCCGGACCAGCTGGCGGTGCGCCGCACGGATCTGAAGATCCTCGGCGAGCAGCACTCCTGGCCGGCCCGCGCGGACGACGCGCTGATCCGCTCGGCGGTGACGACGGCGGCCCCGGCGATCTCGGTCGCCCCGGCGGCCGGCGCCCACCGCGAGGACGTCCCGGTGGGCGGCCTCGGCGCACTGCTGCGCTGGAGCTGAGCGAGGGCGCGGCCGGGGTGGCTCTCGCCGTCCCGGCCGTCGCCGGCCCTGCTCCGGGCGGTCAGCGGGCCCGTTCCACCCGGCGTTCGTCCCAGACCGGCTCGGGTGTCTCGCGGACGCGGCCGTCGCTGCCGAAGACCAGGAAGCGGTCGAAGGAGCGGGCGAACCAGCGGTCGTGGGTGACGGCGAGGACCGTGCCCTCGTAGGCCTCCAGGCCCTCCTGGAGTGCCTCGGCGGACTCCAGGTCGAGGTTGTCGGTGGGCTCGTCGAGGAGCAGGGCGGTGGCGCCGGCCAGTTCCAGCAGGAGGATCTGGAAGCGGGCCTGCTGGCCGCCGGAGAGCCGGTCGAAGCTCTGCTCTGCCTGGGCGGTGAGTTCGTAGCGGCGCAGCCGGGACATGGCAGCGCCCCGGTCCTGGGAGTGCTCCCGCCACAGGATGTCGAGCAGGGTCCGGCCGGTCAGCTCCGGGTGGGCGTGGGTCTGCGCGAAGTGCCCGGGCACGACCCGCGCGCCGAGCTTCCACTGCCCCGTGTGGGCCACGTCCTCGCCGGCCAGCAGCCGCAGGAAGTGGGACTTGCCGGAGCCGTTGGAGCCGAGCACGGCGACCCGTTCGCCGTAGAAGACCTCCAGGTCGAACGGTTTCATCAGGCCGGTCAGCTCCAGGCCCTGGCAGGTGACCGCGCGGACGCCGGTGCGGCCGCCCTTGAGCCGCATCCTGATGTCCTGCTCGCGCGGCGGCTCCGGCGGCGGGCCGGCCTCCTCGAACTTGCGCAGCCGGGTCTGGGCGGCGGCGTAGCGGGACGCCATCTCGTGGCTCACGGAGGCGGCCTGCCGCAGGTTCAGCACCAGCTTCTTCAGCTGGGCGTGCTTCTCGTCCCAGCGGCGGCGCAGTTCCTCGAAGCGGGCGAAGCGTTCCCGGCGGGCGTCGTGGTAGGTGGCGAAGCCGCCGCCGTGCACCCAGGCGTCCGCGCCCGCGGGGCCGGGCTCCACGGAGACGATCTTCTCGGCGGCGCGGGCGAGGAGTTCCCGGTCGTGGGAGACGAACAGGACCGTCTTGCGGGTCTCCTTCAGCCGCTCCTCCAGCCAGCGCTTGCCGGGCACGTCGAGGTAGTTGTCCGGCTCGTCGAGCAGCAGCACCTCGTCGGTGCCGCGCAGCAGCGCCTCCAGCACGAGTCGTTTCTGCTCGCCGCCGGACAGGGTGCGCACCTGGCGCCACTGCGCCTTCTCGTACGGGACGCCGAGCGCGGCCGTGGTGCACATGTCCCACAGCGTCTCCGCCTCGTAGCCGCGCGCCTCGGCCCAGTCGGCGAGGGCCTGCGCGTAGCCGAGCTGGGCGGCCTCGTCGTCGACGGTCATGAGGGCGTGCTCGGCCTTGTCGACGGCCTTCGCGGCCTCGCGGATGCGGGGTGGCGCGACGGACACCAGCAGGTCGCGTACGGTCGTCTCGTCCCGTACGGAGCCCACGAACTGGCGCATCACGCCGAGGCCGCCGCTGACGGTGACGGTGCCGCCGTGCGGGGTGAGCTCACCGGAGATCAGCCGCAGCAGGGTGGTCTTGCCGGCGCCGTTGGGTCCGACGAGGGCGACGACGGCGCCTTCGCCCACCCGGAAGGAGACATCGCCGAGCAGCGTCCTCCCGTCAGGGAGGTGGTACTCGAGGTGTGCGGCTTCCAGATGTCCCATGGGGCCGCATTCTCCGGGGGCGTCCCGGCGGACGGCAAACTCTTATTCGCCGTGGTGCCGGGGCCTGCCGGGCCGGCCGGCCGCGTCGAGGGGCCGCCCGGTGGGGCCGCCCTCGGCCCCGGCGGGGACCGCGGCGACCGTCGCGCCCGCCCAGGACAGCGCCTTCCAGCCGTCGGCGGGCGAACCCTCCAGGACCACCACGCCGGTGTTGTCGAGGAGGTGGGCGGCGGCGAACGGCACGTCGACGTTGTGGGCGCGGGCAGCGGTCCACATGCGGATCGCCGCGCCGTGGCTGAACAGGGCGGCGGTCGCGGCGCCGCCGCGGGCGGCCTCCTCGACCACGGCGTCGTACCGGGCGAGTGCCTCGGTGCCGCTCTCACCGCCCGGCATCCGCAGCTCCGTGTCCCCGTCGGCCCAGGCGAACACGGTCCGCATGTACCGAAGGCCCCGCTCGGAGTCGCCGGGCAGCATCTCCAGGTCGCCCGCCGACACCTCCCGGATGCCGTCGCGGACGAGCACGTCGAGGCCGCGGGCGGCGGCCAGGGGCGCGGCGGTGAGCTGGGTGCGGAGCATGGTGGAGGCGTAGACGGCCTCGATGTCCTCGTCGGCGAGCGCGTCCGGCAGGGCGGCGACCTGCCGCTCCCCCAGTTCGGTCAGCCCCGGCCCCGGCACGGTGGTGTCCAGCAGGAACTCCAGGTTGGAGGGGGTCTGGCCGTGGCGGACGAGCAGCAGACGCATGGGGCCTCCCGGCGGCCGGCCGGTCAGGAACCGGGCTCTTCAGGGTACCCGCCCCGGTATGAGCCCTGACGTCGATCTGACCGCCCCGCACCCCGGCCGGCCCGGCCTGCGGGACCACCTGCTCTCCCTGGACTCCCGGCTGTTCGAGTTCGCCGCGGCGCGCAACTGGCCGGCCGCCGAACCGGTGCTGCCCAGGCTGAGCCGCAGCGCCAACCACGGCGTGCTGTGGTTCGCGACGGCCGCGCTGATGGCGGCGAGCCGCACACCGCGGGGCCGCCGGGCCGCCGCGCGCGGTCTGGCCTCCCTGACCCTGGCCTCGGCCACCATCAACACCCTCGGCAAGCGTTCGGTGCGCCGCGCCCGGCCGGTGCTCGACCCGGTGCCGCTGGTGCGGCAGCTGAAGCGGCAGCCGATCACCACCTCGTTCCCGTCCGGGCACTCCGCGTCGGCGGCCGCGTTCGCGGCCGGGGTGGCGATGGAGTCGCCCGTGTGGGGCGCGGCGGTGGCGCCGGTGGCGTTCTCGGTGGCCATGTCCCGCGTCTACACCGGCGTCCACTTCCCGAGCGACGTCGTCGCCGGCGCCACCCTCGGGGTGGGCGCCGCGTTCGCCGTACGGGGTCTGGTGCCGACCCGCGACCAGCACGCGCCGCCCGCCCGGCCGCGCGCCGAGCTGCCGGCGCTGCCCGACGGCGAGGGACTGGTCGTCGTCGCCAACACCGCGGCGGCCACCGCCGACCGGGTGCGCGGGCTGCGGGAGGCGCTGCCGCAGGCGGAGGTCGTGGAGTGCGCGCCGGAGGACGTGCCCGCGCAGCTGTGCAAGGCGGCCGCGCGGGCCCGGGTGCTGGGGGTGTGCGGCGGCGACGGCACGGTGAACGCCGCCGCCGAGACCGCCCTGCGCCACGGGCTGCCGCTCGCGGTGCTGCCCGGCGGCACGCTCAACCACTTCGCCCTCGACCTGGGCGTGGAGGACGTACGGTCCTTCAGCCGGGCGGTCCGCGAGGGCGAGGGGGCGCGGGTGGACGTCGGCCGGTTCTCCTGCGGGGCGCGGCGCGGCATCTTCCTGAACACCTGCAGCCTGGGCGTGTACCCGGAGCTGGTGCGCGAGCGGGACCGCTGGTCGCACCGGATCGGCGGCTGGCCGGCGGGGGTGCTCGCGGCGCTGCGGGTGCTGCGCGCCGACCGGCACCCGCTGGAGGCGGAGGTGGGCGGCCGGCCGCGCCCGCTGTGGCTGCTGTTCGCCGGGAACGGCACCTACCACCGGATGGGTCTCGCCCCGGGCCGCCGCCGGGACCTCGCCGACGGGCTGCTCGACGTGCGGGTGGTGCACGGCGGCCGCCGTCCCGCGCTGCGCCTGATCTCGGCCGCCTTCGCCGGGCCGCTGACGCGCTCCCCCGTGCACGCCGCCGTGGCGGTGCCCAGGCTGCGGCTGGCCGGGGTGGCGCCGGGCACGCTGCTCGCCTACGACGGTGAAGTCACCGAGGTGGAGGGCGAGGTGACGCTGGAGAAGGAGCCGGAGGCGCTGGCCGTGTACCGCCCGGCGACCTGACACCCGACCCCCTCGCTGTCCGCATCCTGAAACATACTGTCTCATCATTCGGCATGCGGAGTACGGTGACGACGTCTCCCGCGGGGCTTCGGCGCCGCGGGAGCCTCACCGTCGAGAAGGGGGCACAGCCATGCCGGAAGCGCGGGAGACCGCCGTCTACACGCACGGACACCACGAGTCGGTGCTGCGCTCGCACACCTGGCGGACCGCCGCCAACTCCGCCGCCTATCTGCTCGGCTCCCTGAAGCCCCACATGCGCGTCCTGGACATCGGCTGCGGCCCCGGCACCATCACCGCCGACCTCGCCGAACTGGTCCCCGACGGCCATGTCACCGGCGTCGACACCGCCCCCGGTGTGCTCGACCAGGCCCGGGCCACCGCCGCCGGGCGCGGCCTGGCCAACGTCGACTTCGCGGTCGCCGACGTGCACGCCCTGGACTACCCGGACGACACGTTCTGCGTGGTCCACGCCCACCAGGTGCTCCAGCACGTCGGCGACCCGGTGCGGGCGCTGCGCGAGATGAAGCGGGTCACCAAGCCGGGCGGCTACATCGCGGTACGCGACTCCGACTACGCGGGCATGACCTGGTACCCCGCCTCCCCCGGCATGGACGAGTGGGCCGCCCTCTACCAGCGGGTCGCCCGGGCCAACGGCGGCGAGCCGGACGCCGGGCGCCGGCTGCGGTCCTGGGCGCTGGCAGCCGGCCTGACCGACATCACCGCCACCTCCGCCACCTGGACGTTCGCCACGCCCGAGGAGCGGGCCTGGTGGAGCGGCCTGTGGGCGGACCGCACCCTGGCGTCCACGTACGCGCGGGTCGCCGTCGGCGGCGGGCACACCACCGAGGAGGGGCTGCGCGCGGTGTCGGAGGCCTGGCGGGAGTGGGGACGGCAGGAGGACGCCTGGTTCGCCGTTCTGCACGGGGAAATTCTCTGCCGCAAGGAAGTCTGAACGGCGTAATTCGGGAAACTCGTACGGCAGGAGGTTCTGAGATGGTTCCCATCCTGCTCGTATTGCTGCTGGTCCTGATTCTCTTCGGCGCCGGATTCGCCATAAAAATTCTGTGGTGGATCGCGCTGGCCGTGCTGGTCCTCTGGCTGCTCGGTTTCCTGCTGCGTGGCACGACGGCAGCCGGCTCCAGGGGCCGCTGGTACAGGTGGTGAGGAACCCCGGGATCTCAGTCCCGGGGAAGCAACGGTCCAAGCGGCCCGAGGTCCAGATTCAGGTCCTCGGGCCGCAGTCCGTAGCGCTCACGCAGTTCGGTCATCCGGTCGTCGAGCAGCATCAGGGTGAGCCCGATCCGCTCCTCCTGCTCCTCGGTCAGGTCCCCGGTGTCGAAGCGGCGCACCGCCTGCCGCTCCATGAGCTGGCGCAGCAGCTCGACGACGGTGAGGACGAGCTTGACGAGGTCGCGTTCGACGGTGTCGGGTTCCAGGTCGAGCCGCCTGCGGCGGTCCGGGTTCGCCACGAGGCGGTCCGTCACGGGGTCGCTCGTCGTCGCCGGGTCACTCGTCGTCACCGGGTCACTCCTTTCACGTTCACTCTTCCCACGGCGACGGCACCTGCGCGTTCACCGAGCTGATCAGGGCGTTCAGGTCGATGCGGACGAGGTCGACGTCCGCGATGCGCAGCGTGATGTCGCCGGTGATGACGACGCCGCCGGCCAGCAGCCGGTCCAGCAGGTCCACCAGGGCGACCTCCCGGCGTTCCACCACGGTCACGACAGTTCGCCCTCCTCGTTCTCCTCCTCGCCGCCCGCGATGTCTCCCACGAAGGAGTAGGCGGCCCAGGGCCCGGTGAGTTCGACCCGCATTCCCGAGGAGTCGGAGTCGTCCTTCGTACGGTCCACGAGTTCCACGAATTCCTCGGAATGGTCGCGCGGCACCAGATAGGCGGCATTGAGCACATTCCGTCCGGCGGCGCCGGAAAGCGCCGGGTTCTGCGGCGGATGCAGCCGGGAATCCTCGGCGTACCCGGAAAGCGATTCGTGCAGCCGCGTGGCGAAATCCTCGGCCTTTTGCCAGAGGTCCTCGCGGGCGCGGACCTGCGAGCGGCGCTGCCGGAGGTAGTCACGGCCGGAGGCGGCCTTCTCACGCGGCCGCTCGCTCTCCTCCGACTCCTGGCCCGGTTCGGGCTCGGTGAAGACCTTCACGCCCCATTCCACCCGCCCGTCCAGCCGCTCCAGGGTGCTCCGGAAGAAGTCCTCACGGCTCTCGATCATCACCCGCACGGCGCTGTCGTCCCGGAAGACGGTGGCCAGCCGCAGCGGCAACGGGGTGGTGACCGTGGTCAGCGCGTCGATCACCTGCTGGTGGGCGCGCGCCGTGTCGGTGAGCCAGTCCAGGTCCTCCAGGTGGGCGCGCAGCGGCTCCTCGGCGAAGTGCCGCTCGGGGACCGTGCTGACGACGGCGACGAAGCCGTGGTGGTGCAGCAGCCGGGGCGGCACGCCCGCCACACCCGACAGCTGCGACTGGAGGGGGGCGCCGAACGGGCGGCAGACGGCGTACACGTAGCGCAGTCCGGTGGTCATCGTGATCGCTCTCCCTCCAGAGCCGCCAGCCGATCCCGCAACTCGGCGTTCTCCCGGGCCAGTTCGTCCTTGCGGGCGAGTTCGTCGCGGCGGGCGCGCGAGGACAGGGCCGGATCGCTCTCCCACCAGTCGATGCCCATCTCCTTCGCCTTGTCGACGGAGGCGACGATGAGGCGCAGCTTGATGGTGAGCAGTTCTATGTCCAGCAGGTTGATCCTGATGTCGCCCGCTATGACGACGCCCTTGTCGAGGACCCGTTCGAGGATGTCCGCGAGGTTGGCGCCGCCGTCGCGGCCGTACGGCTCGGGTAGCCGGCTGGGGGTTGTCATCGGCGGCTCCGTTCGGCGGTCGGCCGGTCGCTCAGGGGTGTGGACGGTGGGCTGTCTCCCACGGGTACCCCGTCCGGCGCGTTCAGCGTGACGTGCCGCGCGAAGTCGGCCAGGGCCCGGCGGGTACGGCGAGCGGGCACCCGCACCAGTGCGGCGGCCCGCTCTGCCGGGCCGCCGGGCCGGTACTCGGCGATCAGCAGCACCCGGGTGAGGCCGTCGGCGAGCGGGTGGAAGGAGACGACGCCCCGCAGGCCGTGCGCGGTCCACACGATCCGGTCGCCGGGCGCCGGGTGGGCCCGCGGATGGCGCGCCCACACGTCGTACGCCGTGCGCGACGGTACGCCGACGTCGATCCGCTCGACGACGACGTACGGGCGGGCCGCCGTACCGCCGCGCCGGACCGTCAGCCGGTCGACGGCGAGCTCCAGCGCGGCGCGCGCAGGGCCCTTGCCTTCGGCGAGCTTGCGGCCGACGGCGAGGGCGAGCCGGGCGAAGCCGGGGTCGCGGCCCTCGGCGATGTCGGTGAGCCGGACGGTGGCCTCGCCGAGCCCCCGGCCGACCCCGGCCAGCAGCCGCTGCGCCTGGGCGGCCAGATACTCCCGCGCCTCCGCGCGGAGCCGGTCGGCGGCCTCACTGCGGGCCACCTCGGCGAGCAGGCCGGGGCGGCCGGACGCCGACGGCACGAGAGCGCCGGTCATCGGTCACCGCCTCCCTTCGTCGTACGGGCCCCCGCCTTCGCTGAAGCCGACCTCCGCGCGGCACTCCGCGCGGCCGCGGTCCTCTTGGCCGGCGGCTTCTTCGCGGGGGGCTTCTTGGCACCGGCCTTCTTGGCGGGGGCCTTCTTGGCCGTGGGCTTCGGGGCAGCGGGCTTGTCGGCGGACTGCTCGTCGCCGGACCGCCCGCCGCCGGACCGCCCGGCGCGGGACCGCGCGGCCGTGGCCTTCTTCGCGGTGGCCTTCTTGGCCTTCCGTACCGCGGTCTTCTTCGCCGCGGCGTCCTGCGCGGCGGCGTCCGGACGGTCCGGCGCCCGCGCCTCGGACTCCTCGACCGACTCCTCGCTGCCGTCGGCGTCCCCGTCCAGCGGATGCTCGATCTCGTCGGCGTCCTCGTCCAAGGGCGTCTCGATCTCGTCGGCGTCCTCGTCCAACGGCTCCTCGGTTTCGTCCACCGGCTCCTCGCCGTCGTCGACGTAACCGTCCAAGGGCTCCTCGATCTCCCCACCCCCCGCCGCGGGCCCGCCCGCGCCGAGGCCTGCGTAGATCTCCGCGGTCCGTTCGTGCAGCCGGTCGGCGAGCGCGTCGAGGCGGCGTCCGGCCCAGCGGGTCAGCGTGTCCGCCGCCGCGTCCGGGACGCCCCGCAGGTCCTCGCGGAGTTGCTCCTCGATCTCACGGACCTGCGGGTTCTCCCGGACCCGCCGGGACAGCAGCCGCAGCTGCCGGCGGGCCAGGAAGACCACGGCGACGGCCGCCAGTCGGCCCATCATCGTGACGTCTCCAGCCGGTCGAGGAGTTCGTCCTCGCGGCGGTCGAACTCCTCCTCCGTGATCTCCCCGGCGTCCAGCTGCTCCTCCAGCCGGGCGAGTTCGGCGCGGACCGTGGCGGGGTCGTAGTAGATCCGCTCCGCCTCGGCCAGCACCTGTCTGACCGCCCAGGCGCTGCCGCGCACCGGCGCGAACGGCAGCATCAGCACTTCGCCGATCAGTCCCACGGGCTCAGCCCTCCGCGCTCTGCGCGCCCGCCGCGCTGCCCGCGGTCTGGGCCGGACCGGGCTCGACGAAGCTGTACGGCGGCAGCGGCCCGTTGGCGCGCAGCTCCAGGTGGGGCAGGTTCTTGCGGGCCTGTTCGACCGCGGCCAGGAACGGCTCGGCCGCGTTCCGGTCGACCAGGAAGGAGAGGTTGACCAGCCATCCCGAGGACTCGGGCCCGACGCTCACCGCTTCCGCGGCCGCCTCCAGCGCCCGCCGCACCTCGGCGGCGTCCTCCGTCTCCTTGGCCCGCACCGCGGCGGCGACCAGCTCGCCGAGCCGCAGCTTGCTCTCGTAACTGCCGCCTCCGGCCTTCCGGTTGGCCTCGGCGAGGGACCTGATCTCCTGGTTCTCGGCCATCACGTGATGCAGGACGGCCTCCTCGATGTGGGAGGCCTTGACGTTGTACTCGACCTTGCCGTCGAGAGTCCGCAGCCGTTCCCGGTAGTGCTCGGCGCGTTCGGCGAGGACGCCGGTGACCGACTCGTCGTCGGGGGCGACGCTGCCGAACCGCATCGGCAGCACGGGGCCCGCGGCGCCCGCCTCGGCGAGCACGTTCTGATGGGCGATCAGGTCGCGGCGCTTGGGCCGCAGTCCGTCCGGTGCGTCGCTGACGAGGGCCGCCAGCTCACCTTCCTTCAGGACCCGCACCGGGCGGGCGGGATCGCCGACGCCCTGCATGCCGTCGGGGAGCGCGGGGTGGGAGCGTGCGGCGATGCCGTAGACGTAGGTGCTCACTCCTGTTCCTCCTTCCGGCGGGCGGTGGTGGTGCGGCGGCTGCGGGACTTGGGCTCGTTCTCTTCCGAGCCCTCGTCACGGGCCTGCTTGAACGCGTCGGAGATGGTCTGCGCGGCGCCGGACAGGGCGCCCTTGGACTTGCCGCGCGCTCCGGACTCGGTGATCTGCCCGACGACGTCCGGCAGGCCGGGGCTCTTGCGCGGCCCGGACTCCAGGTCGAGGCGGTTGCACGCCTCGGCGAAGCGCAGATAGGTGTCGACGCTGGCGACGACGACCCGTACGTCGATCTTCAGAATCTCGATACCGACCAGGGAGACCCGCACGAAGGCGTCGATGACGAGCCCTCGGTCGAGCACGAGCTCCAGGACGTCGTAGAGGCCGCTGGAGCCACCTCCCGAGCCGGTCTGCTGTGCCGGGACAACGGTCATGTCGACCTGTCCTCCTTCTCTGCTGGTGTGGTGGCGGGCGTCGAGGGCGGCCTAGCGGCCGCCGGGCCGTTGTGCGTCGGCCCGCCCGCGTTCGTAGCGGCGCACGCGCCGGTAGCCGGTGAGCAGGCCCCGGTCGTCGAGTTCCACCTGGTAGCTCGCCATCAGGCTCATCGTGTCGGGAACCCGGGTGAGTTCGAGGACCTCGATCTCCAGGGACCAGCCGTCCTCCGTCTGTTCGAAGGACGACACGGTCTCGGCGGTCATGCCGGTGAGCTCCGCGAGCTGGGTGCGCGCCTCGCGCAGCACCTCCATCGGGCTCGGCCGGTCGTCCGCCGTGGACGTGTTCCGCGTCTGGTTTTCCTGTGAACTCTGTGACTTTGATGTGCTGTTCGTGTTCGACATGGCCACCTCCGTGTTCGGGTGGCCGCTCGTTCTTCGGCCAAACCTGTGGAATGCACGGCGGTGGGGCGCGCCGGGACCGGGGCGGGGCGTCAGTCGCGCAGCGCGTCGAGCCGGCGCCGGGCCGGTGCGAGGGACCGGCCCCGGTTCAGCACGCCGGCCCACGGGTTGGTGCGGGCCTGGTCGACGGCGTCGGCGAGGGTCCAGCGGCGCGGCCCGAAGCCGGGTGTGCCGAGCTGGTCCCAGGTGACGGGTACGGCGACGGGAGCGCCGGGGCGGGCCCGGACGGAGAACGGGGCGACGGCGGTCTGGGCGTAGGCGTTGCGCTGCACGTCCAGGTAGAGGCGGTCACCGCGGTCCTTCTTGCGGGCGGCGGTGGTGAGCCGGTCCGGGTGCCCGGCGGCGAGGGTGTCGGCGACGTCGCGGGCGAACCGCCGTACCTCGTCGGCGTCCTGTTGTCCGTTCAGCGGCACGACGACGTGCAGTCCGCGCGAGCCGGTCGTCATCAGGGCGGACGGCAGCCGCAGTTCGTCGAGCAGTCCGCCGAGCAGACCGGCCGCCTCCCGGACGGGCGCGAAGTCGTCGCCGGGAGGGTCGAGGTCGAAGACCAGCCGGTCCGGGCGGTCCAGCCGGCCGGTGCGCGACAGCCAGCGGTGCAGGGTGACGCAGGCCTGGCCGGCGAGGTGGACGAGGGTCGCGGAGTCGTCGCAGACGGTGTGGCAGACGGTGCCGCCCTCCTTGGGCACCTCGACGCGGGTGATCCAGTCCGGGTAGTTCTCCGGGGTGTTCTTCTGCATGAAGCGGGGCCCGTCCACGCCGTCCGGATGGCGTTCCAGCATCAGCGGGCGGCCGCGCAGATGCGGCAGCATGAACGGCGCGACCGACCGGTAGTAGTCGACGAGGTCGCCCTTGGTGTACTCGGGGTGGCCGTCGCCGGCGGGGAACAACACCTTGCCGGGCCGCCGTACCTCGACGGTACGACGGCCCGCTCGCACGGTGCGTGTGCCGGCATCGGTCACGGTACGACCGCCTGCTCCACCAGCAGGCGTACGGCGGCGGCGATGGACTCGGCGTCGATGCCGGCGGCGTGCAGCTGCTCCTCGGGCGACGCGGAGCCCGGCATCGTCCGCACCGCGAGGCGCACCAGGCGCGGCATGGGGCGGCCGTCGAGGAAGGCCTCGCAGACCGCGTCGCCGAGCCCGCCCTCCGGGTGGTGGTCCTCCACGGTCATCAGGCAGCCGGTGTCCTCGGCGGCCTGGCGCAGGGTGAACCGGTCGACGGGCTTGACCGAGTACAGGTCGACGACCCGCACCTGGATGCCCTCCCCGTCGAGGGCGTCGGCGGCGGCCAGCGCCTCCGGGACGGTGACGCCCGCCGCGACCAGGGTGAGCCGGTCCCGCTCGGAGGAGCGCAGCACCTTGCTGCCGCCGATCGGGAACTCCTCGTCCGGCTCGTAGAGCACCGGGCCGGCGCCGCGCGAGGTGCGCAGGTAGCGGATGCCGTCGAGCCCGGCCATCGCCGCGACCAGCGCGGCCGTCTGGTTGGCGTCGCACGGGTAGAGCACGGTCGAGCCGTGCACGGCCCGGAACATCGCCAGGTCCTCCAGGCCCATCTGCGAGGGTCCGTCCTGGCCGATGGCCACACCGGCGTGCGAGCCGACCAGGTTGATCCCGGCGCCGCCGACCGACGCCATCCGCACGAAGTCGTGGGCGCGGGTGAGGAAGGCCGCGAAGGAGGAGGCGTACGGCACCCAGCCGCGGGAGGCGAGGCCCACCGCGGCGGCGACCATCTGCTGCTCGGCGATGTAGCACTCGAAGAAGCGGTCGGGGTGTTCCTTGGCGAAGAACTCCGCTCGGGTGGAGTCGCTGACCTCGCCGTCGAGGGCGACGACGTCGTCGCGGGCGGTGCCGAGCGCGGCGAGGGCCTTGCCGTAGGCGTCCCGGGTGGCGACGCCGTCGCCGCCCCGCTCCCATCGTGGGAGGTCTACGGCCGCCCCGTTGCGTACGGTATGCAATATCCTGGCGACCGGCGGTTCGTGGACCCGGACGATCAGGTCCCGCTCCCCGCCCAGCTGCTCGATCGCCTCCTCCGCGTCCGGCAGCGGCTTGCCGTGCAGGCCCTCCCGGTCCTCGACCCCCTCGACGCCCTTGCCCTTGAGGGTGCGGGCGAGGATGACGGTGGGCTGGCCCTTGGTGGATATGGCCTCGCCGTAGGCGCGGTCGATGGCGTCGACGTCGTGGCCGTCGATCTCGATCGTGTGCCAGTCGAAGGCCCTGAACCGGCGGCCGTAGGCGTCCAGGTCGTGGCCGTGCCGGGTCGGTCCGCGCTGGCCGAGCCGGTTGACGTCGACGACCGCGACGAGGTTGTCCAGGCGCTCGTGGCCCGCGTGCTCGGCGGCCTCCCACACGGAGCCCTCCGCCAACTCGCTGTCGCCGCACAGCACCCAGACGCGGTAGTCGGTGCGCTCCAGCCGCTTGCCGGAGAGCGCGACGCCGACACCGACCGGCAGCCCCTGGCCCAGCGAGCCGGTGGCCGTCTCGACCCACGGCAGCCGCTGCGGCGTGGGATGGCCCTCCAGCCGGCTGCCCTGCTCGCGGAACGTCAGCAGCTCCTGGTCGTCGATCGCGCCGGCCGCCTTGAGCACCGAGTAGAACAGGGGGGACGCGTGGCCCTTGGAGAGGATGAAACGGTCGTTGGCGGGGTGGGCGGGACGGTCGAAGTCGTAGCGCAGGTGGCCGGCCAGCAGGACCGCCATCAGGTCGGCGGCCGACATCGAGGACGTCGGATGCCCGGATCCGGCGGCGGCCGCCGCGCGGACGCTGTCGACCCGCAACTGCTGCCCCAGTTCGACGAGTTGGGCGGTGTTCATCGCTCTCCTTCCGCAGGCGTCTCGGACTCGGGGGGATCGGCGGGACCGGCGGGATCCGCCGGATCGGCGGGCAGGTCGGAGGCCTTGACCGGGCCGGGCGGCTCACGGTCGGTGCGTGGCGCGGCCCCCGTGCGGGGATGCCGTACGGGGCCGGGCGGTTCGCCGGCGGACTCCTCCTCACCGGCGGGGCCGGGCGGCTCGCGGTCGGCCCGGGGCTCGGCGGGGCTCGATCCCTCCTCGCCGGTCACCATCTCGCCGGGGCCGGACGGCTCGATGTCGGCCGAGCCGACGGCACCGGGCGTCTCAGCGTCCAGGAAGGGCCCGGCGACCCCGGACAACTCCGCGTCGCTGTCCACGACGGCGCCCAGGGGACGACCGCCACGGCCCTGGCCCCGCCCCTGACCCCGACCCTGACCGGGCTCCCGCACGGGCTCCTCACCCGGATGACTCTTGGCGGGTTCCCCACCCGGGTGGTCCTTCGCGGGCTCCCCACCCGGATGACTCTTCGCGGGCTCCCCACCCGGCTGGTTCTTCGCGGGTTCCCCGCCATGCCCGCTCCGCGCGGGCTCCTCGGCCTCCGGGCTCCTGGCGGCACCGGGCCCGTCACCGACGGCCCGACCGCCCGCGCCCCCGGTTCCCCTTCCGCTTCCGGTTCCGCTCCCGCTTCCGGTTCCCGCCTTCGCTTCGGCCTCTGCCCCGGCCTCGTCCGGCGACCGCACCAGTTCCGGCGAGGCCGTGTCGAGCGGTACCGCCCAGGACCGTACGAGTCCCAACTGCACGGCCTGCCGGGGCAGTACCGCGTCGAGCAGCCAGTCCGCGGCCACCCGCACCCGGTTGCCCGGCATCGCGGCGAGGTGGTAGCCGCGGGTGACCGCCCCGGCGAGCGGTCCGGACATCGGCACGCCGAGCGGGTTCGCGGCGGCCTGGGTTCCGCCGAGGTCGACGACGAACCCCATGTCGCGGTGCCGGTAGGCCTGCCGCTCCGCCGCGCCGAGCGACGCGGCGACGTTGCGGGCGCAGACCTTGCCCTGCCGCCAGGCGTGCTGTGCGGTCATCGGGGTGTACTCCCCCGGCTTCTCCAGGTCGGGCACGGCGGCCACGTCCCCGCAGGCGAACACCTCGGGCCGGCCGGGTACCTGAAGGTGGGGGTCGACGAGCAGCCGGCCGCGTTCCAGGGGCAGCCCCAGCGACGCGACGAGCGGGTCGGGGCGCACCCCGACGCACCACACGAGGGTGCGGGTCTCGACGTGCTCGCCGTCGGTCAGCAGGACTCCGTCGCGCGTGGCCTCCTTCACGGAGGTGCCCATCCGCACGTCCACGCCGCGCTGCCGCAGCACCCGGTCGGCGGTGCGGGAGAGCCGTTCGTCCAGTTCGGGCAGGACACGCGGCGCCACGTCCAGCAGCATCCAGCGGGGCCGTATGCCCTCGCGCAGGGGGTGCTTGCGGACCTGGGCGTCGGTGAAGAGCTGGCCGTGCGCGGCGACCTCGGTGCCGGTGTATCCGGCGCCGACGACGACGAACGTACAGCGTGCCGCGCAGCTCTCGGGGTCTTCGGCGGAGGCCGCGAGTTCCACCTGCCGGGTGACGTGGTCGCGCAGGTAGAGCGCCTCGGGCAGGCCCCGGAAGCCGTGCGCGTGCTCGGCGACGCCGGGGATGGGCAGAAGCTTGTTGACGCTGCCGGCGGCGAGGACCAGCCGGTCGTACTCGAGGGTTCCGTCGCCGCCCTCGGGGTCGCTGTAGTGCACGGTGCGCGCGTCGAGGTCGATCGCGTCGGCCTCGCCGAGCACCAGCCGCACCCGGGGCAGGGTGCCGGAGAGGGACACGGTGACCCGGCGCGGTTCGAGGATGCCTGCGGCGACCTGGGGCAGCAGCGGCAGGTACAGGAAGTAGTCGGTCGGGTTGAGCAGGGTGATCTCGGCCTTGTCGCGGGCGGCCCGGGACAGGGCGCGGGCCGCCCGGTAGCCGGCGAAGCCGGCGCCGACGACCACGATGCGGGGTCGACTCACGGTGCGCCTCCGTCGTTCTCGCCCGTACGGGGGCAGGTAGGCGGGCACGGACGAGGCCGTACGGGTTCTCCCGTACGACCTCGTACGCGCGGTACGAGCTTTCCGCGTCCCCCTGGCCGGGGCACCCAAACGTCTGCCGGGCGCACCCGGGCGTCCGCCGTTTCCCCGCCGGGCGCGCGGGCAACTCGGTCGGCCGGTCCCCCAAAAGCCCCCGTAGTGGAGGTCCCCCATGCCCGAGTACGGCTATTTCCTGTCCTGCGAGGAATTCGGCCCCGCGGAACTCGTGGAACAGGCCAGGATGGCCGAGCAGGCCGGTTTCCGCTCACTGTGGATCTCGGACCACTACCACCCCTGGAACAGCGCCCAGGGGCAGAGCCCGTTCGTGTGGTCGGTGATCGGCGCGATCTCGCAGGCGGTGTCGCTGCCGATCGAGACGGCGGTGACCTGCCCGACGGTGCGGATCCACCCGGCGGTGGTGGCGCAGGCCGCCGCGACCTCCGCGGTGATGACGAACGGCCGGTTCCGGCTCGGCGTGGGCTCCGGCGAGGCGCTGAACGAGCACGTCGTCGGCCACACCTGGCCGCCCGCGGACGTGCGCCTGGAGATGCTGGAGGAGGCGATCCTGATCATGCGCCGGCTGTTCACCGGTGAGGAGGTCACCCACCACGGCACCCACTACACGGTGGAGAACGCCCGCCTCTACACCGTCCCGGACGAGCCGGTGCCGATCGACATCTCCGGCTTCGGCCCGAAGGCGACCGCGCTCGCGGCGAGGGCCGGGGACGGGTACATCACGATGATGCCGGAGACGGACATGGTGGAGCAGTTCCGCAAGGGCGGCGGCGGTACGAAGCCGGTCAGCGGCGGCACAAAGGTCTGCTGGGGCACCGACCGCGCGGAGGCCGTCCGTACCGTGCGCCGGCTGTGGTCCAACGAGTTCCTCCCCGGCGAGATGGGCCAGGTGCTGCCGTCACCGAGCCACTTCGAGCAGCTTGCGCCGCTGATCACCGAGGAGATGATCGCGCGGAACGCGGTGTGCGGGGACGACGCGGACGAGCACGTGGCCGCGCTGACCGCGTTCGCGGACGCCGGCTTCGACGTCGTCTACGTCAACCAGATCGGCCCCGAGCAGCGCGGCTTCTTCGACTTCTACCGGACGAAGGTGCTGCCGCGGCTGTCGGGGAACTGAGGTCTACCGCCGTGCGGCCCGCGTCAGGGCGCGGGCCGCGAGCAGGGCGGCGCCCGCGGTGAGGGCCGTGCCCATCCGGCCGCGCTGCCGGGACAGCCACTGCTGGGGGCTGCGGTCGTGGGACTCCTCGTCGAAGCGGCCGTGCGCCCCGAAGTCGCGTCCGTGCGGCCCGTCGGCCGGCGCCCACAGGTTCCCGCCGCCGGTCGCCTCCTGCCGGTGTCCCGCCTCCGGCTGGGACTCCTGCTGGGAGCCGAACCCGGTGCGCGCCAGGTACCGGTCCAGCAGTCCGGGCGCCACGGCGTTGGCGAGCAGCGTGGCGACCGTGGAGCCGCCGACCCAGTACTCGCGCCGCCGCGGGTGGGACGCCGCGTGGACGATCGCGCGGGCCGCGACCTCCGGCTGGTACACGGGTGCCACCGGGCGGGCGCGGCCCGGCATCCGGCTCAGCAGCCAGTCGAACTGTGGGGTGTTGACCGCCGGCAACTGCACCATCGTGGCGCGCACCCGGCTGCCCTCGTGCAGCAGCTCGCACCGCAGCGACTCGGTGAAGCCCTGGATGGCGTGCTTGGCCCCGCAGTACGCGCTCTGCAGCGGCACCCCGCGGTAGGCCAGCGCGGAGCCGACCTGCACGATCGTGCCCCGGTCGCGCGGCCGCATGTGCCGCAGCGCGGCCCGGGTGCCGGACACGTAGCCCAGGTAGGTCACTTCGGTGACCCGGCGGTACTCGTCGGCGGTGATGCCGGTGAACGGGGCGAACACCCCGGAGAAGGCGTTGTTGACCCAGACGTCGATGTGGCCGAAGGCGTCGACGACCTGCTGGGCGGCGTCCTCGACGGCCCTCGCGTCGGCCATGTCGACGGTGACGACCAGCGCCTCCCCGCCCGCCTGCCGCACGTCGTCGGCGGCGGCGGCCAGGCCCTCGCGGCCGCGGGCCAGCAGGGCTACGCGGTCGCCGCGCGCGGCGAAGGCGCGGGCCGTGGCGCGGCCCACGCCGCCGCTGGCCCCGGTGACCACGACGGCCCGGCCGCGCCCCGGGTGCCTGCCCGTCCCGCGCACCGCGGGTCAGGCCCGGTGGTGCGGGGACTCGGGGTCGGTGCCCTGCTGCCCCGGCGCCGGGGTGCGCGGGGCGGACGACGGCATCGGCGGGTACGGCATGCCGAGCCCGCTCGGCGGTGCCGCCGGCTGGGTGCCGCCGAGGGTGTGCCCGTCGCCGGAGTCGTACATCGAGTCGTGCTTGGGCCGGGCGGCGCCGCGCAGCGCGTAGGCGACGACACCGAGCAGGGCCGCGGTGATCAGCGCGGCGGCCCAGTCCGGCAGCGCCAGGGCGAGGGCGAGCCCGACGGCGAGCGCGAGGGCCGCGCCCGCGTACAGGGCGACGGTGCCGGACGCGGCGTACAGCATGGCCGTACGGCGCTGCTTCCGGGTCTGCTGCCGCAGTTCGTCGCGGATCGTCTCGCGCGCCACCTGCGCCAGTTCGTCGACGAGATGTTTGTCCAGATGCTCCAGATGATCCAAGCGGTCCATGGCGGCCGGGTACCCGGCGCCGGTCGCGGGTAACCCGTGGTCACCGCGTGGGCGGGCGCATCCGGAAGTCGTACCGCGCGGGCAGCGGTTCGTCGGAGAGCCGGGCCCACAGCTCGCCGATGGCCTCGGCGCCCTCCCGCAGGTCGGCGACCTCGAACCCGGCGTCGAAGACGGCCCGCGCCGCGTCCGGGCGTCCCTCGGCGAGCAGCAACTCGGCCTCCAGCAGGCGGAACGCGCCCCGCTGCCGGGTGTCCGGGTCCAGCCGTTCCCACACGGCCCGCGCCCCGGCGGCCCGCCCCACCGCGAGCAGCGCCTCGACGGCCTCCCGCGCCAGGGCGGCGGTGACCTCGGCCCGCCCCTCGAAGTCGTCCCGGCACAGGTCGTCGAAGGCCTGCGCGTACCGGTCGGCGGCCCGCTCGGGGTGGCCGTCCACGCGGTCCGCGACGGCGAGGCAGCGCAGGGCCGGCCAGTCGGCGGGGGCGAGGCCGAGGCCCCGCTCCCAGCTGCGCACGGCCTGCGCCCGGTCGCCGGCGTGCCACTGGGCGACCCCCAGGTGGTATTCGGTGAGCGGGGTGGCGGGCGCGGTCTCCAGCATGTCCCGCCAGTGCGGGGCGACGAGGGTCGGCCCGGGCGCTCCGGACCGGCGGGGCTCGGGCAGGGCCCCGGCGCGCAGCAGGTGCAGCCAGGGCGCCTGGGCGTCGCCGAGGGTGCTCTCGTCGAAGGGTGTGCCGGGCAGCTTCCAGCCGCCGCGCAGCACCTCCAGCGCGCCCCAGCCGGAGCCGCGGGCGAGGATCTCGCCGGGACCGGTGTCGGCGTACGGCCGCCAGGCGGCGTACGCGTCGTCGACGGCCCGGCGCGGCAGGGCGGCCTCCAGCCGGTTCTCCGCGGCGCGCAGTACGTCGGTCCACTCGCCGTCGGGCGGGGTGCCGAGCGGCCCGTACGCCTCCAGCCAGGACACCTCGCTCTCCGCCTCCAGGCGGACGTGTTCGAGCTGGGTGCGGGCGAGACCGGCCTGGATCTCGCAGTAGCCGCCGGTGCCGGGCTCGGTGAGCCAGTCCTGCCAGCGCCGTCCGCCGCCGCCGGTGCCCCACACGAAGAGCTTGCGGCCGCGCAGCACGTCGGTGGAGGTCTGCACCAGGCCGTGTCCGTCGGCGCCGACCGCGGCGATCCAGCGGCGCCGGCCGTCGGGCAGGTCGTAGAACCAGTCGGCGGCGTGGGTGCTGTTGAGGGGGTACGTGCGGTCGACGCCGTCGTACGCCGGGACCGGCACCCGGCGCAGCCGCCGCTCGTATCCGAACTGCCAGGCCTGGTCGGCGGGGGCCAGCACCCGGCACTGCTCGGGAACGGCGGTGTTGGACCACCAGTAGACGGGCACGGGCCGCTCGTGCGGGTTGCGCACGCGGACGCCGACGTGCAGGAAGTCGGAGCCGTCCGGCAGCCACAGGTCGACCTGGAAGGGCAGGTCGCGCAGGCGTTCCCACTCCCACAGCCGCAGCATCTCGCCGCCGTCGGGGGCGGGGACGCGGGCGGCGTGCAGGGGTGAGCAGGACAGGGTGGTGTGGCCGGTGGCGCCGATGTTCCATTCGACGCCGCCGGAGAACCAGGCGCCGTTGAGGGCGAAGTTGGCGGGCTGCAGGACGGGGTTGCGGTAGAGGAGTTCGCGGCCCCGGTGCACGAGGGAGACGAGCCGTCCGCCGAGGCCCGGGAGCACGGTGGCGCTCAGCCGGTCGTTCTCGATCACCAGCGCGTCCAGGTCGCGGGGTGAGCGCCGGCGGCCGTAGCCGTCGCGGAGCGGGACGGGCAGCAGGCCGCGCAGCGGCTCGTAGGCGATCTGGCGGGCCATGTCGCGCGGCAGGTCCCGGCGGTCCCGCTCGTCGACGCGGTGCGCCTCGTCGAGGGGCCGCAGCGGGGGCAGCGGGTTGTCGGGACCCGATTCGGCGGCGGGCAGGGTCACTACGGCGCGTCGGATCGTCGTCACGATCACCATGGAACCGGGCGACCGGCCCGCTGCACAGAGGATCTGCCGGTCAGGATTGGGCAAAGGCGTCCCGGCCGCGCGTACGACGATATTCCGTATGCGGTCGACGGTCTGCGACGTAGAGTCGGGGCTTCGAGCGGGAAAGGGGCAGTGGTGAGCGAGCGGCACACCTATCGGGTGATCGTCCGGGGCACGTGGGACGGGCTGACCGCGGAGGCACGGGAGCGGCTGCTGGCCGGGGCCGGTGAGCACGGGCTGACGAGCATGCGGTTCACCGAGGAGGGCTCGCTGACGTACGAGGCGTCACCGCTGAAGCACTTCTCGATGCGTTTCGTCGTGGTGTCGGACGCGGCCGACGGCGAGGAGATGGCGGCGGCGCTCGCGGAGGACCGTGCCGAGTCGGCGCTGCGGGCGCTCGGCTACGGCTTCACGGGCCTGAAGTCGACCGTCACGGACCTCGACACGATGAAGGTCAACCGGAAGCCCGCATCTCGGCGGTGAGCGCCCAGCGTTCGTGGTCGCGCCAGGCCCCGTCGATGAAGAGCATGTTCGGCGAGAAGCCCTCCAGGCGGAACCCCAGGGCCTTGGCGAGGCCGATGGAGGCGGTGTTGCCGGGCTGGACGTTGATCTCCAGGCGGTGCAGCCGCATCGGCCCGAACGCGTACCCCACCACCAGCTCCAGGCCCTCGCGCATCAGCCCGCGCCCGGCGGCGTGCGCGAAGGCGCCGTAGCCGAGGGCGCCGCACTGGAAGCCGGCGCCGACGATGTTGTTGATGTTGATGAACCCGGCGATCGCCCCGGGTCCGTCCGCGCCGTCCTTCTCGCAGACCAGGAAGCCCGCCTTCGCCGGGTCGTCGATGAGCCGGCCGGCGTAGGCGCCGTACGCCTCGAGGGTGTCCGGGGGGAAGAGCCACGGGTGGTGCAGGTCCTTGCTCTCCCGGACGCGCGTGACGAACTCGTCGCCGTCGCGGTGGGTGAAGTGGCGTATCCCCACTCGGGGGCCCTCGGCGAGATAGCGGGAGGTGGCGTGCGGCATTGGAACAGCCTACGCCGGGGTCTTCGGGCTCATGGGACCAGAGTGAGCCCGAAGCCCGCCGTCCGCACGGTGGGGGCCGCCCGCGGGGTGACTCAGCCGCCCGTCACCGGGAGCCGCAGCACGCCGGTGTCGTCCGGCGCGCTCACCACGGTCACCGGCTTCACGCCCCGGTTGCCGAAGTAGGCGCCGTCGCTCGCCGCGATCACGAACCGCAGCCGGTGCCCCTGCGGGTAGCGGTGGACGATCCCCGGCAGGGTGACGGTGAACCGCTCGGTGACGTCCGGCACCCGCACCGGGGCGACCAGCCGGTGCACCAGCGTCTTGGTGCCGTCGGGCGCGACGTCGTACAGCTTGGCGAACAGCACGAGCTTGTCGGCGGCGTCGTCGGAGTTCTGAGTGCGTTCGGCCGCCGGGGAGACGACCTTCAGGGTGACGCGGGGCGCGCCCACGACGGTCAGCGGCCGGGTCAGCGGCTCGCCGGTCCACGCGAGGTGGGTGCCGGGGGTGTCGTACGGCGCCGGGTCGGGCAGTCCGATCAGCCCGGCGAGCGAGCTCTCCGAATGGCTGCTGGGCAGCAGCCAGTTGGTGTAGGTGCGGCTGCCGCGCGTCACCTTCGTCCGGTTGTCCACGAGCTTGCCGTCGCCGGAGAGGTACAGCGTGCTCGTGGGGGCGGGCGGCGCGTCGGCGGTGGCGTAGGTGTCGTCCGGGTCGCTGATCCAGTCGCGGTAGTAGGCGAAGGCCGGTCCGGTGTCGGTGGGCCGGTGGCGCAGGTGGCGGTCGAACCAGGCGAGGACGCGGCGGCCGACGTAGCTGGTCTCCAGGTTGCCCTGACCGAGGTTCAGTTCGCCGGCGGCGGGGTCGGTGAGGCCGCCGCTGTGGCCCCAGGCCTGCCAGATCATCTTGACCGGTGTGCCCTGCGCCTTCAGCGTCCGGTAGGTGGCGGTCGCCTCGTTGAGGTTGAACAGGCTGTCGGCCTGCCCCTGCACCAGGAGGGTCGGCGTCCTGACCCGGTGCAGGTAGGAGGCCGGGGAGACGCTGTGGGCGTAGTCGAGCAGCTGGTCCGTCCGGTCGGCCGGGTAGCGGCCGGAGTTGAGGGTGCGCACCGTCTGGCAGGCCTGGGTGACGAAGTGCAGGCAGGCCAGGGAGTTGATGCGGGACGGGTCGAGGCTGGGCTGGAGCAGCGGCTGGCCCTCGCCCATGAGGTAGAAGCCGTTGGTCCACTGCCATTTGAAGGCGCCCGGCACTCTTCGGGCGCCGACCGCGTTGTTCGGGTCGAGGGAGTAGGCGAGGTCGTTCCAGGTGATCACCGGCACGAGCGCGTCGACGCGCCGGTCGACGGCGGCGGTGGCCAGCTGGACGGCGCCGCCGTAGGAGCCGCCGATCATGCCGACGCGCGGGTCGCCGGCGCCGTCGAGGGTGACGTAGTCGGCGCGGGTGCCGTCGTCGGCGGTGCGCTTCCCGGCGAGGAAGTCGACGAGCTGGGCGGCGGCCCGGCCGTCGGTCTCCGGGTCGTCGAGGGAGATGAGGCAGCCCGACTTGCCGAAGCCGAGCCCGGAGTAGACGAGGGAGACGTATCCGCGCTGGGCGAAGGCCTTGCCGATGGCGTCCGTGGAACCGTCGTCCTTGCTGCCGCCGAAGCCGTTGGTGCCGAGCACTGCGGGGGCGGGGTGGTCGCGGTCGGCACCGGCGGGCCGGTACAGGTCGGCGTCGACGGTGCAGGTGCGGTCGCCGGCCCGGACGGTGAACGTCAGCGGGGTCACCGTGTAAGCAGTGGTCGCGGCGGCGGGAGCGGTGAGGGCGAGCGGTGCGGTCAGGGCCGCGCCGAGCGCGGCGGCGAGGGCGGCACGTGATCTGGGGACACGTCGGGGCACATGGACCTCCACGCTGAGGACAACCCGATACCGACCAGTAGGTACTGGCCGGTAGTCATGCTGTGACACGTGTCAGGGAAGGTCAATCACCCGGACGCGGGTTTCTTGACGGCCACTCAACTGGCCTACGACAAGCGTGTGTTCACTTCAACGCGGGTTCGTCCAGCGTCAAGGTCCCCGCGTCGGCGTCGAGTTCCGCACGCACCCCGAACGGGATCGTCAACGCCCCGGCGCAGTGGCCGAATCCGAACTCCTCCACCACCGGCACCCCGAGCGGGTCGAGCCGTTCGGTGAGCAGGGCGCGCACCCGGTCGTAGGGATCGCACTCCTCCCACGAGCCGAGCAGCACCCCGCGCACCCCGTCGAGCCAGCCGGCCCGCAGGAGCTGGGTGAGATAGCGGTCCAGGCGGTACGCCTCCTCCCCCACGTCCTCCAGGCAGAGCAGCCCTCCGGACGCGCCGGGCCGGGCGTGGGGGTGGCCGAGTTCGGCGGCGAGCAGGCACAGGCAGCCGCCGAGGACGACGCCGCGCGCCCGGCCCGGCAGCAGGGCGCGGCCGTCGGACGCGATGGTGCGGACGGTCTCCGGCGCGAACAGGGTGGCTCTCAGGTGCTCCTGGGCGCGGTCGTTCTTGACGAAGTCGATCCCGGCGGCCATCGGCCCGTGCAGGGTGACCAGGCCCAGCCGGGTGGCGAACGCCTCGTGCAGCGCGGTGACGTCGCTGAAGCCGACCAGGATCTTGGGGCCCGCGGCGCGCAGCGCGTCCCAGTCGAGCAGGTCGGCCATGCGCTGCGCGCCGTAACCGCCGCGGGCGCACAGCACCGCCGCCACCGACGGGTCGCACCAGGCGGCCTGGAAGTCGGCGGCCCGGTCGGCGTCGGTGCCCGCGAGGTAGGGGAACTCGCGGTGCCGGTCGAGGACGTGCGGGGCCACCACCGGGTCGAGGTCCCAGCCGCGCAGCACGTCGAGCCCGGCCTGCAGCCGCTCCTCGGGCACGGGCCCGCTGGGCGCGACGACGGCGACCCGGGCGCCGGGGGCGAGCCGGGGCGGGCGGACGAGTTCCTTCACCTGATCGACTCCGCTTCCGTCACTTGGTCAGCTCCAGCCGGGGCACGCCCGGCGGCGGCCGCAGTCCGAAGACCTGCGCGTAAAGGGACAGTTCCGCCTCCAGGGCGCGGACCATGGTCTCCGTCCTGCGGAACCCGTGCCCCTCGCCCTCGAAGGCGAGGTAGGCGTGCGGCACCCGGCGCCCGTCCAGCCGGGCCAGGAACCGCTCGCACTGCACGGGCGGACAGATCACGTCGTCCAGTCCCTGGAGCAGCAGAAACGGTACGGCAATCCGGTCGGCGCGGGTCACCGGCGAGCGCTCGGCGTACCGTGCGGGCACCTCGGCGAACGGCCCGACCAGGCTCTCCAGATAGCGGGACTCGAAGTCGTGGGTCTCGCCCGACGCCCAGCCGGTGAGGTCGAGGACGGGATAGCTGATCGTGCCGCAGGCGTAGACGTCGCCGGCGGCCAGGGAGGCGGCGGCCGTCCAGCCGCCCGCGCTGCCGCCCCGGATCGCCAGCCGCGCCCGGTCCGCGGTTCCCTCGTCGGCCAGGGCTAGCGCGACGGCCGCGCAGTCCTCGACGTCCACCACCCCCCACTGCTCGCGCAGCTGCTCCCGGTAGGCGCGCCCGTAGCCGCTGGAGCCGCCGTAGTCGACCTCGGCGACGCCGATGCCGCGTGAGGTGAAGTAGGCGATGGCGAGGTCGAGGACGAGCGGGGCGCGGTCGGTGGGCCCGCCGTGCGCCCACACGACGTACGGCGGCAGCTCCTGGGCGGGGGCGGTGCAGACCGGATGGTGCGGCGGGTAGACGCGGGCGTGGATCTCGCGGCCGTCGGGGCCGGTGAAGGTGCGGATCTGCGGCTCGGGGTAGTAGGCGGGGTCGACGGCGTCGTCGTGCGCGGCGGCGACGACCCGGGCGCGGCCGGTCCGGGTGTTCAGCTCGACCACCTCGTAGGCGCTGCGCGGGCTGGCTCCGACGGCGACGACGCGCTCGCCGTGGACGGCGAGGGTGGGCGCGAACTCGGTCCACGGGCCCGCCGCGTCGACGAGTTCGCCGGATTCGGGATCCAGTATGCCGAGTGCGGTCGACCCGCGACCGTGTACCGCGGCGATCAGCCCGTTGTCCAGCGGGGCGAACCAGTGGTGTCCGACCTTCCACAGCGGGCCGCCGAACTCCTCCTCGCGCGGGCACAGGGCGGTCGGCTCGTGGTCGCGGTCCAGGTGCCACCGGTACAGGTTCCACCAGCCCGTACGGTCGCTTGTATACAGAAGACTGCCGTCCGTCGACCAGTCGGCCTGCGCGATGGACTCCTCCGGTCCGCCGGCCACCGTCCGCGCGTCCCGCAGCCGTCCGTCGTCCCCGACGTCGGCGACGAGCAGTTCCGTCCCGTCCCACGGCATCCGCGGATGGTCCCAGCCGAGCCAGGCCACGCGCCGCCCGTCGGGCGCGAGCCGCGGCCCGGTGACGAACCGGTGCCCGCCGTCGCTGAGTTCCCGCACGGCGTCCCGGTCCTCGGCGGCGGAGCCGTCCAGCGGTACGGCGGCGAGCACCCGGCGGACGTCGCCGGACCCCTCGCCGGTGAACTCCTCCAGTACGCACCACACATCGCCGCGGTCGGCCCGCACCAGCGGATCCGCCCAGCGCAGCCCGCCGCCCACCGCCGACACCGGCGTCAGCGGACGCGGGGCGCCGCCGCCGGGCTCGTACCGGTACAGCCGCTGGTCGGCGAAGTGCGCGAACACCACCAGCGGCCGGCCGTCGACGACCGCGCCCGCCCAGGGCCGCCCGCCGTACTCCCACACCCTGCTGCGCACGTTCCACGGCGCGGGCAGCACCGCCTCCTCCCCGCCGTCCGGGAGCCGGCGCACCAGGGCGCGCCGTCCGCCCTCGGCGGGCCGCGGCTCGGTCCACCACACCTCGTCGCCGACGAATCCGACGTACTCGGGACGGCCGTCGTGGGCGGCGGCGACGGCCGCTTCGATCGGCGAGGGCCACGAGCCGTAGGGCAGGGTGTGCACCTGTCTCCCCCGTCCGCCTAGGCCGTCCGCAGGAAGCGGTCGAGGACGCGCACCCCGAAGTGCAGCGCCTCCACCGGCACCCGCTCGTCGACGCCGTGGAACATGGCCTGGTAGTCGTAGCCCTCGGGCAGCTTCAGCGGGGTGAAGCCGTAGCCGGTGATGCCGAGCCGGGAGAACTGCTTGGCGTCGGTGCCGCCCGACATGCAGTACGGCACGACATGGCCCTCCGGCGCGAACTCCTCGACGGCCGCGCGCAGTCCGGCGTACGTCGCCGAGTCCACCGGCGCCTGGAGGGCGACCTCGTGGTGGTGGAACTCCCAGTCCACGTCCGGCCCGGTGAGCAGGTCCAGGGTGGTGCGGAACTCCTCCTCGCCGCCGGGCAGATACCGCCCGTCGACGTACGCCGCCGCCTCGCCCGGAATGACGTTGATCTTGTAACCGGCGTCCAGCATCGTCGGGTTGGCGCTGTTGCGCACGGTCGCCTCGACCAGCTTGGCGGCCGGCCCGAGCTTCTCCAGCAGCCGGTCCACGTCGCCCAGGTCGGTCTCGATGCCGTAGAGGTCGGCGAGTTCGGTGAGCGCGGCCCGCACGGTCGGGGTGAGCCGCAGCGGCCACTCGTGGGCGCCGATCCGGGTGATCGCGGCGGCCAGCCGGGTGACCGCGTTCTCGCGGTTCACCTTGGAGCCGTGCCCGGCGCGGCCGCGCGCGGTGAGCTTGAGCCAGGCGGTGCCCCGTTCGCCGGCGGCGATGGGGTAGATCTGCCGGCCGGCGCCGTCGTGGAAGGTGAACGCGCCGGACTCGCTGATGCCCTCGGTGCAGCCCTCGAACAGCTCCGGGTGCGTGTCGGCGAGGAACCCGGAGCCGTCCTCGGCGCTGGCCTCCTCGTCGGCGGTGAACGCGATCACGATGTCGCGGCGGGGCCGTACCCCCTCGCGGGACCAGGCCCGGACGACGGCGAGGATCATCGCGTCCATGTTCTTCATGTCGACCGCGCCCCGGCCCCAGACGACCCCGTCGCGGACCTCCCCGGAGAACGGGTGCACACTCCAGTCGGCGGCCTCGGCCGGGACGACGTCCAGGTGGCCGTGCAGGAGCAGCGCGTCGGCGGACGGGTCGGTGCCCTCGACGCGGGCGACGACGTTGGTCCGGCCCGGGGTGCGTTCCAGGAGGACGGGGGCGACTCCCGCCTCGGCGAGCCGCGCGGCCGCGTACTCGGCGGCGGGCCGTTCCCGGCAGTCGCCGCCGCCCCGGTTGGTGGTGTCGAGGCGGATGAGGTCGGAGGTGAACCCGACGACCTCGTCCATCGCGAGCCGGTCAGCCATACTGCTCCTCCACGGCGGCCGAGACGACGGTGGTGACCGCCTTGAAGGTGCGGATCGTCTCGTACATGGTCGGACTGGTGTACGCCACCTTGCGTTCCCCGATCCGGTCGACACCCGGCACGACCGTGGCCGCCGACGACAGGTGCTCGGCGTCGAACTCGACGGCGACTGTATACGGTCCACCGACGACCGGATCCCGTCTCCCGGCGAGCGCCACCGCCTGCTTCGCCGCCGCCCGGATGTCGGCGGCGGTCCTGGCCGGCGTCCGGCACACGGCCGCGTACCGCGACACATGGTCCTTCACCGCGACCTTCAGCGCCTCGGGCGCGTACCCGAGCGCGTCCTCGCACGCCACGTCGTCCCCGGTGACCAGCACCACCGGGACGCCGTACTCGGCGACCACGTGAGCGTTGAGCAGGCCCTCGCTGGCCCGGACGTCGTTGAGCCAGACGCCGGTGATGGAGTTGGCGAGATAGGTGTGGGCGAGGACGCCCTCCATGCCGGCGCCCGCGTGGTAGCCGACGAACGCGATGCCGTCGACGTCGCCGTGCTGCACGCCCTCCACCATGGACAGCGCCTTGTGCCGTCCGGTCAGCATCTCGACCCGTTCGTCGAGCTGTTCCAGGAGCAGGTTGCGCATGGTCCAGTGCGCCTCGTTGACCAGCACCTGGTCCGCGCCGCCGTCGAAGAAGCCCAGCGCGGCGGCCTGGACGTCCGAGGTGAACATCGACCGGCACCGCTCCCACTGCGGTGTCCCCGGCAGGACGTCGGCCGGCCAGGTGACGCCGGTGGCGCCCTCCATGTCGGCGCTGATGAGGATCTTCACCATGCTCCCAACTCCGCCGTTCGCGACCGCGGATCTTTGTCCGCCTCACGTTACGCGCGGCCCGGACCGCAGACCAGAACGTGCGCACGCCGGCCGCCGTCGTGGCGCCCGGCGTCCCCGTCCCTCAGGCCGGGACGACCGGCACCCGGTCGTGCCCGCCGAACTCCAGGACCGGGTAGCCCAGTTCGAGGGCCTGGGCGACGATCCAGGCGCTGTCGGCGATGCTCATGCCGGGCAGGAGCGCGGGGAGCCTGCGGGCCAGTTGCAGGGCGGCGGGGACGTCGGTGCGCGGGGTGAAACCGGGCGCGACGCGCTCGACGGCCAGGAGGTCACCGGGCTCCCCGGAGGCGGCGTGCTCCCCGTGCTCCCGCGGGCGCAGGGCCGCCGCGTCGACGGCGAGCACCAGCAGCCGTTCGGGGCCGGGTCCGGCCAGCGGGTAGGCCCACCACAGCACGGCGACGCGGTCGCCGGTGGGCACGGTGAGGCGGGCGCGGCCCGCGGCCGGGTGACGGGACGCGGGGGCTTCGTCCGGCGCGAGTGCGCCCGTGACGGGCAGCAGGTCGATCGCCGGGCGGCCGAGCGCGGCCTCCTCGGCGGCGCCGAAGAGCCGTCGCGCGCCGCCGCTCCAGTGGGACACCAGTCCCTCGCGGTCGACGACCGCCACGGCGAGCGGAACACGTCCTGGCGCGGCCGGGTCCGTGACCGCGATCGTCCCGGCCTCGTGGCCGCCAGGCGCCCCGGCCCCCCGGTCGGTGCCATGATCCATGGCCCAGGCCCTCTCTCCCCACGGCTGCGGATGATCTGTGTCCCCGGTTCACCACCGTACGGCGACGGCCGCCGGTAAGGGGAGCCGACACGGGAATTGCCGTCACCGGCCGCGCCCGCCCGCATCCGCCCGCACCGGCCGCGCGGCCCACACCGGCGCGTACGCCCGCGCGGCGGCGGCGCCGCGGGCCGGTTCGTCAGTCCTCGTGCCCGAGCAGGAGATCGCGTTCCGTGCGCCCGCCGCCCGCCACCTGGAGCACGGTGGCCACGGGCGGGTAGCCGGCCGCGATGACGGTGTACTCGCCGGAGGACAGGTCGACGAAGCGGAAGGTGCCGTCGACGCCGGTGGTCATGGTGTCGACGACGTTGCCCGCCGCGTCCAGCAGCGTGACCCGCGCGTCCTCGACGGGCCGTCCGCCACCGGCCCGCACGGTGCCGCGCAGTACGGCGCCGCCCGCGAGTTCGATGTCCTGGCGGGTCTCGCGGGAGGCCTGGACGGTGACGGGGAGCGCGGCCGGGCGGAACGCGGGGGCGCTGGCGGCGAGGGTGTACTCGCCGGCGACCAGGTCGGTGATGACGTATCCGCCCTCGCGTCCGCTGCGGGTGCTGGCGACGACCTCGCCGTGGACGTTGGTGAGGGTCACGGTGGCGTCGCGCACCGGGGTGCCGTCGGCGGTGACGACCGTGCCCGCGAGGCGTCCGGCGCCGCCGAGGACGACGTCCAGCTCGACGGGTCGCTCGCCGACGGTCACGGAGACGGCCTGCGGCTGGTGGCCGCCCGCGGCGGCGATCAGCACGTACGCGCCGGAGCCCGGGGTGGCCAGCGCGTACCGCCCGTCGTCGCCGCTGGCGCCCCGCCCGATCTGCTGTCCGGCGACGTCGATGAGGGTGAGCGCCGCGCGGGGGACGACGGTCCCGTCGGGGTGCTGCACCGTGCCGCAGACCGGGATGCCCGCGGCGTACGGCGTGCGGGCCTGCGGGATCGGGGCGGGCGCCGGCGCGGGCACCGGCGTCTCCGGGGCGGTGGTGGGGGCGTTGTGGGACACCAGGGGTTTCTCCTTGAGGAAGAAGGCGATGAGCAGGCCGAGGACGAGCACCGGCACGAGGTGGAGGAAGATCCTCGGCATGGCGTCGGCGTAGGCCTGGATGTAGCCGTCGCGCAGCTCCGGGGGGAGCGCGTGGACCAGTTCGGGAGTCAGGGCCTCCGGGTCCGGGAGTTCGGCGCTCGTCCGCGCGGGGAGGTGGTCGCCGAGGGAGTCGGTGAGCCGGTCGGCGAAGAGGGTGCCGAAGATCGCGGCGCCGACGCTGCCGCCGATCTGCCGGAAGTAGTTGTTGGCGCTGGTGGCGGTGCCGAGGTCGGCGGGGCGCACGGAGTTCTGCACGGCGAGGATCAGCACCGGCATCACCAGGCCGATGCCGGCGCCGAGGACGGCCATCCAGACGCTGTAGTGCAGGCGGGGGGTGTCGGTCTCCAGGCGGGAGAGCAGCCACATGCCGACGGCGGACAGGAGGCTGCCGAGGACGGGGTAGATCTTGTACCGGCCGGTGTGGCTGATGAGCTGCCCGGAGACGATGGAGGCGCCGACGATGCCGCCGGTCATCGGCAGCATGAGCAGTCCGGACTCGGTGGCGCTGGCCCCGTCCACCATCTGCAGGTAGGTCGGCAGATAGCTCGCGGCGCCGAACAGGGCGACGCCGACGACGAGGCCGACCAGGCCGGTGATGTTGAAGACGGAGTCCCTGAACAGCCGCAGCGGGATGAGGGGTTCGGCGGCGAAGCGCTCGGCGACGAGGAAGAGGAGGGTGGCGGCGACTGCGCCCGCGCCGAGGCCGAGGATGACGCGCGAGTCCCAGGCGTACTCGGTGCCGCCCCAACTGGTCAGCAGGACCAGGCAGGTGGAGGCGGCGGCGAGCAGGGTCGCGCCGAGGACGTCGAGGCGGGCCTTGGCGGCGGGCTTGGGCAGTTCGAGGACGACGGCGACGACGGCCATGGTGACCAGGCCGAAGGGCACGTTGACGTAGAAGCACCAGCGCCAGGAGAGGTGGTCGGTGAAGTAGCCGCCGAGCAGTGGTCCCGCCACCGAGGCGAGTCCGAAGGCGGCGCCGATCAGTCCCATGAACCGGCCGCGCTGCCGGGGCGGCACGATGTCCGCGATGATCGCCTGTACGCCGATCATCAGTCCGCCCGCGCCGACGCCCTGCACCGCGCGGTAGGCGATCAGCTGGTCCATGGTCTGGGCGCGGCCGGCGAGCGCGGAGCCGGCGACGAAGACGACGATGGCGAACTGGAAGACGCCCTTGCGGCCGAGGAGGTCGCCGAGTTTGCCGTAGACCGGCAGGCCGACGGTGGCGGTGAGCAGGTAGGCGGTGATCGTCCAGGACATCTTGTCCAGGCCGTGCAGCTCGCCGACGATCCGGGGCAGCGCGGTGGCGACGATCATCTGCTCCAGGGCGGCGAGGAGCAAGGCCAGCATCAGCGCGAAGAAGACCAGCCGCACCCGGCGGGGGCCGAGCCCGGCGGCCGGGGCGGCGGGGGACGCGGGGAGCCGCGGGGGCGCGGCCGCCACCGGTTCGTCCTGTACCAGAGTGCTCCCGCCCACGTGCCGCTCCCCTCGTCGCACTGCCACACAATTGCCGCTTAAAGCGACAACTACGAGCAAGCGCGACGAGTTACGGCGTAAAGCCGGTCGACAGCAAGGACCACTCGATCCGGTGAGGGCATCAACGCCCTTGGGAGCGTGGGTTCTTGGCTACTTCTCGACCTCGGCGGCGAGCCTGGCGAGCACCGCGTCGTAGATCCGGCCGAGACCCTTGGGGGCGAAGGTCTTCTCGAAGAAGCCGCCGATGCCGCCGGCGCCGTTCCACACGGTGGTCACGACGACCCGGGCCTTGCCCTCGCCGGCGGGGGTGACGCGCCAGGTGGTGACCATGGAGGAGTTGCGGTCCTTCTCGACCAGCTCGCCCTCGGTGGGCTCGCTGACCTCGAGGAGGCAGTCGCGCACGCGCTTGCTGGTGGCCTGGAGCTTCCAGTGGACGAGGGTGCCCTCGCCGTCGCCGCCCTCGCGCACCTCGTACTCGCTGAAGTGCTCGGGCAGCAGCTTCGCGCGCGTGCCGCCGTAGTCGGCGAGGGTGTCGAACACCGTCTCCGGGTCCGCCGCGACGACCCGCTCGGTAGTGGCCTCGACCTGCGCCATTGCGTTCCTCCAGCACCTGGGTTCTCGGGGTTGGGGCAAGCCAACCACCCCGGCACCCGGCCGCCAAATCGGGGGTCCGGGCCCGTCCGCACGATCATGGGAACAGATGTTCTATTCTGAGGCCGAGCACTACCGAGGAGGCGTCATGCGCTGGGAGAACCTCTCCGCCGAGCCCGACGACCACGGCCGGACCGACCCCGCGCTGTTCGGCGCGGACGCGGTGATCACTCGTACGTTCGACTCCCCGGAGTTCCGCGGCATCACCTTCCACGAGGTGCGGGCCCGCTCGATCCTCAACCGGGTGCCCGGCGCCTCCCGCATGCCGTTCGAGTGGACGGTCAACCCCTACCGGGGCTGCACGCACGCGTGCGTCTACTGTTTCGCCCGCAAGACGCACAGTTACCTGGACCTCGACACCGGCCTCGGCTTCGACTCGCAGATCGTGGTCAAGGTGAACGCGCCGGAACTGCTGCGCCGCCAGCTCGGCTCGCGCCGCTGGCAGGGCGAGCACATCGCGATGGGCACCAACGTCGACTGCTACCAGCGCGCGGAGGGCCGCTACCGGCTGATGCCCGGCATCATCGCCGCCCTGCGCGACCACGCGAACCCCTTCTCGATCCTGACCAAGGGCACGCTGATCCTGCGCGACCTGGACCTGCTGACCGACGCCGCGCGGGTGACGGACGTCGGCATCTCCGTCTCGGTCGGCTTCACCGACACCGAACTGTGGCGCACCGTGGAGCCGGGCACCCCGGCACCCGAGCGGCGCCTGGACGTCGTACGGACCCTCGGGGAGCACGGGATCGGCTGCGGGGTGCTGATGGCGCCGGTGATCCCGTTCCTGAGCGACCACCCGGCCCAACTGCGCGCCACGGTGCGGGCGATCGCGGCCTCCGGGGCCACCTCCGTCACCCCGCTGACGCTGCACCTGCGGCCCGGCGCGCGGGAGTGGTTCACGGCCTGGCTGGAGCGCGAGCATCCGCATCTGGTGCGCCGGTACGAGCGGCTGTACGCGGACGGCGCCTACGCCCCGAAGTGGTACCAGCGCCGGATCACGCGTCAGGTGCACGAACTCGCCCAGGAGTACGGCATCGGACCGGCCCGCGCGGGGATGCCGCGGCGGATCCGGGAGCCCGAGCCGGCCCCGCCGGCGGTGCCGGAGCCGACCCAACTCTCGCTCATCTGAGAGGCATTCGAGGGCATCCAGCGACCCAATCGGGTCAAGCATGGTCAGAACATGTTCTTTCGGGTGCGCTCCCCGGGACGATGCGGCGAGGACCGTGATCCTCGCGGCCCCCCAGCCCTCCGTCCCGGGAGGACCCCATGCACTCCTTGAGAACACGCGCGGCCGTGCTCTGCGGCGCCGCCGTCGCCCTGGCCGGAACGGTCACGGCCGCTCCCGCGCAGGCGAGCGCGCCCCGCGCGGACACCGCTCCCGCCACCGAGCTCACCTGGATCAAGTGCGGCACCAAGAAGTATCCGGCGCTCCAGTGCGCGTCCCTGAAGGTGCCGCTCGACCACACGAAGCCGCGCGGGCGGCAGATCACCCTGGCGCTGTCCCGGGTGCCGCACACCGCGCAGACGTACCAGGGGCCGCTCCTGGTCAACCCCGGCGGGCCCGGCGGCAGCGGCCTCACCCTCGCCGGGTTCGTCGCCTCCACGCTGCCCGAGGAGGTCGCCGCCCAGTACGACGTGATCGGCTTCGATCCGCGCGGGGTCGGCAAGAGCGAGCCCGCACTGGACTGCCGGCCGGGGTACTTCACCCCGGCGCGGCCCGACTCGGTGCCGGGCACGCCCGCCGTGGAGCGGGCCAACCTGACGCGCGCGAAGGCGTTCGCCGAGGCCTGCGGCGAGAAGCACGCCGACCTGCTGCCGCACATCGACACGGTCAGCACCGCGCGGGACATGGACCGCATCCGCCGGGCCCTGGGCGCCCGGCGGATCAACTACTTCGGCTACTCGTACGGCACCTACCTCGGCGCCGTCTACGCCAAGCTCCACCCGCATCGGGTGCGCCGCGCGGTCCTCGACTCGGTCGTCGACCCGGCCGGCGTCTGGTACGAGGCGAACCTCGCCCAGGACGTCGCCTTCGACGAGCGCCACCGCGCGTTCATGGCGTGGGTCGCCCGGCACCACGACACCTACGGGCTCGGCACGGACCCGGAGCAGGTGGAGGCCGCCTGGTACGCGATGCGGGCGGAGCTGGCGAGGCAGCCGGCGGGCGGCAGGGTCGGTCCGGCCGAACTGGAGGACACCTTCCTGCCCGGCGCCTACTACAACGGCTACTGGCCGTACCTCGCCGAGGCCTTCTCCGCGTATGCCGTCGACAAGGACACGGAACCGCTCGTCGAGGTGTACGAGGACTACGGCGCGGTGGACGCGGCCGGCGACAACAACTACGGCGTCTACACCGCGGTGCAGTGCCGGGACGCCAGGTGGCCGCGCGACTGGGAGCGGTGGCGCGCGGACAACTGGGAGGTGTTCGCGAAGGCGCCGTTCATGACCTGGAACAACGCCTGGTACAACGCGCCGTGCGCGTTCTGGCCGACCCGGAGCCGGCACCCGCTGCCCGTGGGCAACCGCCAGCTGCCGCCCGTGCTGCTGTTCCAGGCGACCGGGGACGCGGCCACCCCGTACCGGGGCGCCGAGCGGGTCCACCGGCTGCTGCGCGGCTCCAGCCTGGTCGTCGAGGAGGGCGGCGGCAACCACGGCGTCACGCTGAGCGGCAACGCGTGCCTGGACGGGCACCTGACGGCGTATCTGAGGGACGGCACGGTGCCGCGCGGCGACGGCGGCGTGGACGCGGTGTGCGCGGCGCAGCCGGATCCGGAGCCGCTGAGCGGGAAGTCGGTCGCCCCGACGCGGGGGGCGAACCTGCACGGCCTGCTCGGCTTCCGCGACTGACGGGACCGGCCGAACCGACCGGCCGAACCGACCAGGCGGCCCGTCGGGGGCGTTGTCAGACCCGTGGTCCACCATGGACCCATGACCGAGCTGACCAGGATCCCCGCCCCCGACGGCGTCGCCCCCGCCGCGCAGTACTCCCATGTCGTGATGGGCACCGGCCGTTTCGTGGCGATATCGGGCCAGCTGCCGCTCGACGAGTCCGGCGCCCTGGTCGGCCGGGACGACCCGTCCGCCCAGGCCCACCAGGTCTTCGCCAACCTGCGCCGCTGCCTGACCGCGGCGGGCGCCACGTGGGACGACGTCGTCAAGCTCACCTACTACGTCACCGACGTCTCCCACCTGCCGGCGATCCGCGCCGCCCGCGCCGCCCACCTCGCCGACGACCGGCTCCCCGCCGCCTCCGCCGTCCAGGTCGCCGCCCTGGTCCGCCCCGAGTTCCTGATGGAGATCGAGGCGTTCGCGGTGGTCGCGCCGTAAGGGCCGCGCGGGCGGCGGACGACCCGCGCGGACGGGCTGGACCGGCCGCCGGTTCAGCGCTGTCTCGGGATGCGCGCCAGGGCCCGTACCGCCGCCTCCGCCAGGGTCGGGTGGGCCAGCGCCTCGTTGAGGACGGTCCGGGCGCGGGGGTCGGCCAGGGTGCCGAGGCCCTCCACGCAGGCGAGGGCGACGCGACGGTAGGGGTCGTGGGGGCGCAGCCGGCGTTGCAGGGTGGTGATGAGGGCGGGGACGGATTCCGGGGCCCGCAGTTCCACCAGCAGGCGGACCGGGTGCAGGGCGTAGGCCACGCGCAGTTCGTTGGTGGCGAGGGCGGCCGCCGCGCGGGCCGTGCGGGGATCGCCGAGGCGGGCGAGGGCGTGCGCGGCGGCGGCGCAGCGGGGCGGGTCCCGGTGGTTGAGGAGCAGGACCAGGGCTTCGAAGGCGCGGCGGTCGCCGCCGAGGCCGAGCCGGAACGCGGCGAGTTCCCTGGCCCACAGCGGCTGTCCGGGGGCCGTCAGGACCTCCGCCAGTTCGTCCTGGTCCTCGGTCGCCAGCAGATGCTCGTACGCCGCCGAGGCTCCCGACTCCTGCCGTAAGCGCTCGGTGAGCGCTCGTGACGCTTCGTCCCTCACATCCATGAGGTGAGGGTAGGGGTGATCGGCCCGGCGAGGGACCTACATCACAAAGACGGGGGGCTGGCGCGCTCGTTACCCGCAAGTTAAGCTCAGACGAGCGAGTTACCCACTCGCCACCCCCTCTCGACGGTCTGGTGACGCGGCCGCCGGGAGGAGCAGTCGGTTCGGTACGTCTCTCGTACCTGGTACGACTCGGCCACGGGACAGGGCCGGTCGGTTCACCGCCGCTCGGCGGACGTGTGCGCGTCCGCTTCGACCGGCACCGGGCGTGTGCGCTCGCAGCCCGGACAACACCCGCATCTCCGCACGCACCCGGTGCGCCCCTCGGCGCACCCGGGCGTGTTTCCCGTCGTCACCCTCATTTCTGGAGTCCCGCGATGGCCGCTCCCCTGTCCGACAGTTCTTCCCTGTCCCCGCTCCGGACCGTCGCCGTCGTCGGCCTCGGCACCATGGGCACCGGCATCGCCGAGGTGCTCGCCAAGGCCGGCCGCACGGTCGTCGGCATCGACGTCAGCGAGGCCCAGGCCGCGCGCTGCGTCGCCACCCTGGAGGCCTCCACCGCCCGCGCCGTGGAGCGCGGCAAGCTCACCGAGCAGGAGCGCGCCGACGCTCTCGCCCGGGTCCGCACCGCCACCGACCTGCGGGCCGCGGCCGAGGCCGACCTCGTCATCGAGGTGGCTCCGGAGTCGTACGAGATCAAGCAGCAGATCTTCCGGGAGCTCGACGGCGTCGTGCAGCCCGAGACGATCCTCGCGACCGGCACCAACGCCCTCTCCGTGACCCGGCTGGCCGCCGAGTCGGCCCGCCCGGAGCGCGTCCTCGGCCTGCACTTCTTCAACCCGGCGCCGGCGATGAAGCTGGTCGAGGTGGTCTCCTCGGTGCTGACCGCGCCGACGGTCGTCACCGCGGTCACCCAGCTCGCGTACGAGCTCGGCAAGGAGCCCGTCGCGGTCGGCGACCGTCCCGGCTTCGTCGCCGACGGCCTGCTGTTCGGCTACCTGAACCAGGCCGCCGCGATGTACGAGGCGAAGTACGCCTCCCGCGAGGACATAGACGCCGCGATGCGGCTGGGCTGCGGCCTGCCCATGGGCCCGCTCGCGCTGCTCGACCTGATCGGCATCGACACCGCCCGCACGGTCCTGGACGCGATGTACACCGAGTCCGGCGACCGTCTGCACGCCCCCGCGCCGATCCTCAAGCAGCTCAGCGAGGCGGGCCTGACCGGCCGCAAGGCGGGCCGCGGCTTCTACACCTACGAGGCGCCGGGCAGCGCCGGCGTCGTGCGGGACGCGCTGACCCCGCTCTCCGGCGACCTGCAGACCCCCGGCCGCCCGGTCCGCTCGGTCGGCGTGGCCGGCTCCGGCACGATGGCGTCCGGCATCGCCGAGGTGTTCGCCAAGGCCGGCTACGAGGTGGTCCTCGCCGCCCGCAGCGAGGAGAAGGCCGAGACCGCCAAGGCCCGCATCGGCAAGTCCCTGGCGCGGTCCGTCGACAAGGGCCGGATGACCGCGGAGGCGGCCGCCGAGACCCTGGGGCGGATCACCCCGGCGGGCTCCTACGACGCCTTCGCGGACGTCGACCTGGCCGTGGAGGCGGTCGCCGAGGACCTGGAGGTCAAGCGGCAGCTGTTCGCCACGCTGGACAAGGTCTGCAAGCCGGGCGCGGTCCTCGCCACCACCACCTCCTCGCTGCCCGTCGTCGCCTGCGCCCGCGCCACCTCGCGCCCGCAGGACGTGATCGGCATGCACTTCTTCAACCCGGCCCCGGCGATGAAGCTGGTCGAGGTCGTCCGCACGGTGCTGACGTCCGACGACGTGCACGCGACGGTCCGCGAGGTCTGCGGGAAGATCCGCAAGCACGCCGTGGACTGCGGCGACCGCGCCGGGTTCATCGTGAACGCGCTGCTGTTCCCGTACCTGAACAACGCGATCAAGATGGTCCAGGACCACTACGCCTCGCTGGACGACATCGACGCCGCGATGAAGCTGGGCGGCGGCTACCCGATGGGCCCCTTCGAGCTGCTGGACGTCGTCGGACTGGACGTCTCGCTGGCCATCGAGCGGGTCCTGCACCGCGAATTCCGCGACCCGGGGCTCGCGCCCGCGCCGCTCCTCGAGCACCTGGTGGCCGCGGGCTGCCTCGGCCGCAAGACCGGCCGCGGCTTCCGCGAATATGCCCGGCGCTGAGCGGCCCGGCGACTGGTTCCGGGCGGGCGCCGAGTGGGGCGGACTGCTCGAGCCGGGGCGGCTCGTCCACCCCGGCGCCTCCCGGACTCCCCCGCCCTCCGCGGGCGGGGGAAACCCCGGACCTGCGCAAAAGGCCGCGCGGATGCAGTACGTTCGGGTCATGTCCCAGCCCGCCAAGTCCTCCCGTACACCAGCCACGCCCGACGCGCCGGAAAGTGCCGCAGGCAGTCGCGCCGCCGCCCAGCGGCTGAAAATGCGCCGAGAACTGGCGGCCGCGGCGATGGAGCTGTTCGCGACCAAGGGGTACGAGGCGACCACCGTCGACGAGATCGCGGCCGCGGCCGGGGTCGCCCGCCGCACCTTCTTCCGCCACTTCCGCTCCAAGGAAGAGGCGATCTTCCCGGACCACGACGACACCCTGATCCGCGCCGAGGCCGTGCTCAACGCGGCCCCCGCGCACGAGCATCCGCTCGACACGGTGTGCCGTGGCATCAAGGAAGTGATGAAGATGTACGCGGCCCGGCCGGAGATCTCGGTCGCCCGCTACAAGCTCACGCGCGAGGTGCCCACCCTGCGCGAGGCGGAGATCGCGTCGGTGGCCCGCTACGAACGCCTCTTCACCCGCTATCTCCTCGGCCACTTCGACGAGCACGCCCACGACGACGACGCCAACGACGACCCGCTGCTGGCGGAGGTCGCCGCGTCCGCCGTGGTCACCGCCCACAACCACGTGCTGCGGCGCTGGCTGCGGGCCGGCGGCCAGGGCGACGTGGAGTCCCAGCTCGACCACGCCTTCGCGATCGTCCGCAAGACCTTCGGCACCGGGATCATGGCGGGCCGCACGACCGCCCCGAGGCCGCCCGCGGCGACGGCGTCCGCGCAGGGCGAGGTGCTGGTGACGGTGGCCCGCACGGACGCCCCGCTCGACGAGGTCATGCGCACCATCGAGGAGGCGTTGAAGGAGCGCTGACCGGCCCACGCCGATGTGACAACGGCCACCCCGCGGCCACCCCACGGGGTGGCCGTTTTGGCATGTCAGAGGCCCTTTTCCACCGGCTTTCAAGCGGCATTCGATCGATCATCGCTCATTTGTAACGTAAAGATTTCATCTGGGCGCAAGTTCTGGCACCCAGTGCCTTGTCACGTGACACGGCGTGCCATACGTTGATGTTGTCCGGGCGGTCCGGAGCACACCGATCCACCGTGCGACGACTGTCCCCGCGAGCCCCGAGGCCCGCGCGCCCGGACGCCTGCGTCACAGGCACCCTCCCGCGCCACAAAGCGCTGCCGAAGCACCATCACCGCCGAACCGACGGCACCCACCCTCACCCCTCAGCAGCACCGACGTAACCCTCAGCGCCCCTCCCTCAGGGCGCACATCGCCGGAGGCAACACCGTGACCGTGAAGGACATCCTGGACGCGATCCAGTCGCCCGAATCCACCTCGGCCGACTTCGCCGCTCTGCCGCTGCCCGAGTCGTACCGGGCCATCACCGTCCACAAGGACGAGACGGAGATGTTCGCGGGCCTCGCCACCCGCGACAAGGACCCCCGCAAGTCGCTGCACCTGGACGAGGTGCCGCTGCCCGAGCTGGGCCCGGGCGAGGCCCTGGTGGCCGTCATGGCCTCCTCGGTCAACTACAACTCCGTGTGGACCTCGATCTTCGAGCCGCTGTCCACCTTCGGGTTCCTGGAGCGCTACGGCCGCACCAACGAGCTGGCCAAGCGCCACGACCTGCCGTACCACATCATCGGCTCCGACCTCGCGGGCGTCGTGCTGCGCACCGGCCCCGGCGTCAACGCCTGGCAGCCGGGCGACGAGGTCGTCGCGCACTGCCTGTCCGTCGAGCTGGAGTCCAGCGACGGCCACAACGACACCATGCTCGACCCCGAGCAGCGCATCTGGGGCTTCGAGACCAACTTCGGCGGCCTCGCCGAGATCGCGCTCGTGAAGTCCAACCAGCTGATGCCGAAGCCCGACCACCTCAGCTGGGAGGAGGCCGCGGCCCCCGGCCTGGTGAACTCCACCGCCTACCGCCAGCTGGTCTCCCGCAACGGCGCCGGCATGAAGCAGGGCGACAACGTCCTGATCTGGGGCGCGAGCGGCGGCCTCGGCTCGTACGCCACCCAGTTCGCCCTGGCCGGCGGCGCCAACCCGATCTGTGTCGTCTCCAGCGAGCAGAAGGCGGACATCTGCCGCTCGATGGGCGCCGAGGCGATCATCGACCGCAGCGCCGAGGGCTACAAGTTCTGGAAGGACGAGCGCACCCAGGACCCGAAGGAGTGGAAGCGCTTCGGCAAGCGCATCCGCGAACTCACCGGCGGCGAGGACATCGACATCGTCTTCGAGCACCCGGGCCGCGAGACCTTCGGCGCGTCCGTCTACGTCACCCGCAAGGGCGGCACCATCACCACCTGCGCCTCGACCTCGGGCTACATGCACGAGTACGACAACCGCTACCTGTGGATGTCGCTGAAGCGGATCATCGGCTCGCACTTCGCGAACTACCGCGAGGCCTGGGAGGCCAACCGCCTCATCGCCAAGGGCAAGATCCACCCGACGCTGTCGAAGGTGTACTCCCTGGAGGAGACCGGCCAGGCCGCCCACGACGTCCACCGCAACGCGCACCAGGGCAAGGTCGGCGTGCTGTGCCTGGCCCCCGAGGAGGGCCTGGGCGTGCGCGACCAGGAGATGCGCGCCAAGCACATCGACGCCATCAACCGCTTCCGCAACATCTGAGGACACCCGAGGTCATAGATGACTGAGCGTCAGAAGGACCGGCCGTGGCTCATGCGCACGTACGCCGGTCACTCCACGGCCGAGGCGTCCAACGAGCTGTACCGGCGCAACCTCGCCAAGGGCCAGACCGGCCTGTCGGTGGCGTTCGACCTGCCGACCCAGACCGGCTACGACTCCGACCACATCCTCGCCCGCGGCGAGGTCGGCCGGGTCGGGGTTCCGGTCGCGCACCTCGGTGACATGCGCCGGCTGTTCCAGGACATCCCCCTGGAGCAGATGAACACCTCGATGACCATCAACGCCACGGCCATGTGGCTGCTGGCGCTCTACCAGGTCGTCGCGGAGGAGCAGGGCGCGGACATCACCAAGCTCCAGGGCACGACCCAGAACGACATCGTCAAGGAGTACCTGTCCCGGGGGACGCACGTCTTCCCGCCGGGCCCCTCGCTCCGCCTGACGACGGACATGATCGCGTACACGGTGTCCCACATGCCGAAGTGGAACCCGATCAACATCTGCAGCTACCACCTGCAGGAGGCGGGCGCCACACCGGTGCAGGAGATCGCGTACGCGATGTCCACCGCGATCGCCGTCCTGGACGCGGTGCGCGACTCCGGCCAGGTGCCGCAGGAGCGCATGGGCGACGTCGTCGCGCGCATCTCCTTCTTCGTCAACGCGGGTGTCCGCTTCATCGAGGAGATGTGCAAGATGCGGGCGTTCGGCCGCATCTGGGACAAGATCACGCGTGAGCGGTACGGCATCGAGAACCCCAAGCAGCGCCGCTTCCGCTACGGCGTCCAGGTCAACTCCCTCGGCCTGACCGAGGCGCAGCCGGAGAACAACGTCCAGCGCATCGTGCTGGAGATGCTGGCGGTGACGCTGTCCAAGGACGCCCGCGCCCGCGCCGTCCAGCTCCCCGCCTGGAACGAGGCGCTGGGCCTGCCCCGCCCCTGGGACCAGCAGTGGTCGCTGCGCATCCAGCAGGTGCTCGCCTACGAGAGCGACCTGCTGGAGTACGAGGACATCTTCGAGGGCTCGAAGGTGATCGAGGCGAAGGTGGAGGAGCTGGTCGCCGCCTCCCTCGCGGAGATCGACCGCATCCAGGAGATGGGCGGCGCGATGGCCGCCGTCGAGTCCGGCTACCTCAAGTCGCAGCTCGTCTCCTCGCACGCCGAGCGGCGCGCGCGGATCGAGTCCGGCCAGGAGAAGATCGTCGGCGTCAACGCCTTCGAGTCGACCGAGCCGAACCCGCTGACCGCCGACCTCGACACGGCGATCCAGACGGTCGACCCGGCCGTCGAGGCCCGCGTCATCGCGTCCCTGCAGCACTGGCGGGACACGCGGTACCAGCCGCCGTTCAACCACCCGCGCCCCTGCAAGGCGCTGGAGCGGCTGAAGGAGGCCGCGAAGGGCACCGACAACCTCATGGAGGCCACCCTGGAGTGCGCCCGCGCCGGCGTCACGACCGGCGAGTGGGCCGGGGCCCTGCGCGAGGTGTTCGGCGAGTTCCGGGCGCCCACGGGCGTGTCGTCGGCGCCGGTGGCCGTCCCCGCCGAGGAGGGCTCCAAGCTGGCCGAGGTGCGCCGCAACGTGGAGCTGACCGCCCGGGAGATGGGCGTCGGCAAGCTGCGCTTCCTGGTCGGCAAGCCGGGCCTGGACGGCCACTCCAACGGCGCCGAGCAGATCGCCGTGCGGGCCCGTGACGCGGGCTTCGAGGTGGTCTACCAGGGCATCCGGCTCACGCCGGAGCAGATCGTGGACGCCGCCCTCGCCGAGGACGTGCACGCGGTCGGCCTGTCGATCCTCTCCGGGTCCCACGCGCAGCTGGTGCCGGACGTGCTGGACCGGCTCCGTGTGGCCGGTGCCACAGATATACCCGTGATCGCAGGTGGCATCATCCCGAACGGTGACGCCGAACAGCTGCGTGCCGCCGGAGTCGCCGCGGTCTTCACCCCGAAGGACTTCGACATCACCGGGATCATCGGCCGCATCGTCGACGAGATCCGGAAAGCGAACAAGCTCGACCCCCTGGAGGTCCCCGCATGACCGTCAACCGTCTGCGTCCCCGCCGTTCCTGCCTGGCGGTGCCGGGAAGCAACCCGCGCTTCCTGGAGAAGGCGCAGGGCCTCCCGGCGGACCAGGTCTTCCTCGACCTGGAGGACGCGTGCGCGCCGCTCGCCAAGCCCGAGGCGCGGCACACCATCGTGAAGTTCCTGAACGAGGGCGACTGGACCGGCAAGACGCGCGTGGTGCGCGTCAACGACTGGACGACCGAGTGGACGTACCGTGACGTCGTCACCGTCGTCGAGGGCGCCGGCCAGAACCTCGACTGCATCATGCTGCCGAAGGTCCAGGACGCCCAGCAGATCGTCGCGCTGGACCTGCTGCTGACGCAGATCGAGAAGACGATGGGCTTCGAGGTCGGCAAGATCGGCATCGAGGCGCAGATCGAGAACGCGCAGGGCCTGAACAACGTCAACGAGATCGCGCAGGCCTCCCAGCGCGTCGAGACGATCATCTTCGGCCCGGCCGACTTCATGGCGTCGATCAACATGAAGTCGCTGGTCGTGGGCGAGCAGCCGCCCGGCTACCCGGCGGACGCCTACCACTACATCCTGATGAAGATCCTGATGGCCGCCCGCGCCAACAACCTCCAGGCGATCGACGGCCCCTACCTGCAGATCCGCAACGTCGAGGGCTACCGCGAGGTCGCGCAGCGCGCCGCCGCGCTCGGCTTCGACGGCAAGTGGGTGCTGCACCCGGGCCAGGTCGAGGCGTCCAACGAGATCTTCTCGCCGTCGCAGGAGGACTTCGACCACGCCGAGCTGATCCTGGACGCGTACGACTACTACACGTCCGAGGCGGGCGGCAAGAAGGGCTCCGCGATGCTCGGCGACGAGATGATCGACGAGGCCAGCCGCAAGATGGCCCTGGTCATCTCAGGCAAGGGACGCGCCGCCGGCATGCAGCGCACCAGCAAGTTCGAGATCCCGGAGGCGTGACGGCGATGCAGTTCGGACGCACCTACGAGGAGTTCGAGGTCGGGGCGACGTACAAGCACTGGCCGGGCAAGACGGTCACGGAGTACGACGACCACCTGTTCTGTCTCCTCACCATGAACCACCACCCGCTCCACATGGACACGAACTATGCGGAGAAGACGACGGACTTCGGCAAGAACGTCGTCGTCGGGAACTACATCTACTCCCTGCTGCTCGGCATGAGCGTGCCGGACATCTCCGGCAAGGCGATCGCCAACCTGGAGATCGAGTCGCTCAAGCACGTGGCGCCGACCTTCCACGGCGACACGATCTACGGCGAGACGACCGTGCTCGACAAGTGGCCGTCGAAGTCGAAGAACGACCGCGGCATCGTCTACGTCGAGACCAAGGGCTACAAGCAGGACGGCACCCTGGTCTGCGTCTTCCGCCGCAAGGTGATGGTGCCCACCGAGACGTACATCAAGGAGCGCGGCGGCGAGCAGCCGGGCCGCCCGGAGCTGAAGCAGCAGGAGAAGTAGAGATGGCCCGTCTCGCCCAGACCGCCGGTCTGACCGACGTCCAGCAGGAGATCCTCTCCACCGTCCGCGACTTCGTGGACAAGGAGATCATCCCGGTCGCGACCGAGCTCGAGCACCGCGACGAGTACCCGCAGCAGATCGTGGACGGCCTGAAGGAACTGGGCCTCTTCGGCCTGATGATCCCCGAGGAGTACGGCGGTCTGGGCGAGTCCCTCCTGACGTACGCCCTCTGCGTCGAGGAGATCGCCCGCGGCTGGATGTCGGTCTCCGGCATCATCAACACGCACTTCATCGTGGCGTACATGCTCAAGCAGCACGGCACGCAGGAGCAGAAGGACCACTTCCTGCCGAGGATGGCGGCCGGCGACATCCGCGGCGCCTTCTCGATGTCCGAGCCCGCCCTGGGCTCCGATGTGTCGGCCATCACGTCCAAGGCGGTCAAGGACGGCGACGAGTACGTCCTCAACGGCCAGAAGATGTGGCTGACGAACGGCGGCACGTCGTCCCTGGTGGCCGTGCTGGTGCGAAGTGACGAAGGACACCCCGAGGGCACCGCGCCGCACAAGTCCATGACCACCTTCCTGGTCGAGAAGGAGCCCGGCTTCGGCGAGGTCCGCCCCGGCCTCACCATCCCGGGCAAGATCGACAAGATGGGCTACAAGGGGGTCGACACCACCGAGCTCATCATGGACGGCCTGCGGATTCCCGCCGACCGGGTGCTCGGCGGGGTCACCGGACGAGGTTTTTACCAGATGATGGACGGCGTCGAGGTCGGCCGTGTCAATGTCGCGGCCCGTGGTTGCGGCGTCGCGCAGCGTGCGTTCGAACTCGGTGTCCGGTACGCCCAGCAGCGTCACACTTTCGGCAAGCCGATCGCCCAGCACCAGGCCATCCAGTTCAAGCTGGCGGAGATGGCTACCAAGGTGGAGGCCGCTCATGCCATGATGGTGAACGCAGCGCGCAAAAAGGACTCCGGGGAGCGAAACGACCTCGAAGCAGGCATGGCGAAGTACCTCGCCTCCGAGTACTGCAAGGAGGTCGTGGAAGATGCCTTCCGGATCCACGGCGGCTACGGCTTCTCCAAGGAGTACGAGATCGAGCGCCTCTACCGCGAGGCACCGATGCTGCTCATCGGTGAAGGTACCGCCGAGATCCAGAAAATGATCATCGGACGCAGGCTGCTCGAAGAGTATCGGTTCCAGGGCTGATTGTCCGGAAACGGGGTGTTTTCTTCGAGAAGAAGATCACACCCCGTAGGCACTCTTCGGCCGCCGACTCGGCTTCCTGCCTTACCCAGTTGTGGCGGTTAGCCGCTACGATCGCCGGAAAGCCGCCGTCCCCCGTCAGAAGCGCGGCATCATCCGCTACGAAGGTCATCCATGCCCCACAGCCAAACCTCTGCACCTCGCGACAGCCGGGCCGGCGTACGCCTCGCGCGCGGAGCATCGCCGTGGCTTCTCCCGACCGTCGCCACCGCAGCACTCAGCCTGGCCAAGGCCCGCCGCTCCGGCGTGGCCAAGGCCGTCGCCGTTCCCGCCACCGCGCTCGCGGCGGGGATGCTGTGGTTCTTCCGCGACCCCGAGCGCGAGATCACCCAGGGCCGGGTCATCTCGCCCGCCGACGGTGTGGTGCAGAGCATCATGCCGTGGAAGGACGGGCGCACCCGCGTCGCGATCTTCATGAGCCCGCTCAACGTCCACGTCAACCGCGCGCCGCTGGCCGGCACGGTGACGTCCGTGGAGCACGTCCCCGGTGGCTTCGTTCCCGCTTTCAACAAGGAGAGCGAGAACAACGAGCGGGTCGTGTGGCACTTCGACACCGAGCTGGGCGACATCGAGATGATCCAGATCGCCGGCGCGGTGGCCCGCCGTATCGTCCCCTACATCCCGCAGGGCACCAAGGTCGAGCAGGGCGAGCGGATCGGTCTGATCCGCTTCGGCTCCCGCGTCGACCTGTACCTGCCCGAGGGCGTCGAGGTCGCGGTGGAGGTCGGCCAGAAGACAGTGGCTGGGGTGACTCGCATTGACCGTGACTGATCCGGAGGCGCAGCCGGGCTGGGTCCCGGAGGCGGTCGAGGACGACGAGGAGGAGATGCCGCTCTCGCTCCGCCTGTCGATAGCGGACACGCTCACCCTCGGCAACGCCACCTGCGGCTTCATGGCGGTGTACTTCACCACCACCGGCATCCTGATCCCGCACCTCACCGGCAGTGAGGAGACCGGCATGGCCCGCCACAGCGCGGCCACGGCGGTCATCCTGATGCTGTGCGCGGCGGTCTTCGACCTGTTCGACGGCCTGGTGGCGCGCAAGCTGCGGTCGTCGCCGATGGGCGCGGAGCTGGACAACCTCTCCGACCTGATCAGCTTCGGCCTGGCCCCGGCGTACTTCGTCCTGGTCTACGGCATGGTCGCGAACGACGCGCACCAGCGGGTGGCGGCGGTCGGCGCGATCGTCGTGCTGCTGGCGGTGGTGCTCAGGCTCGCGAGATTCTCCTGCGTCACGATGAAGGACGGCATGTTCCAGGGCATGCCGAGCCCCTTCGGCGCGCTCACGGTGGTCTCCATCGTGCTGCTGGAGCTGCCCTTCGAGGCGACGCTGCTGGCCGTCCTCGGCACGGCGTGGCTGATGGTCAGCCGGGTCGAGTACCCGAAGCCGCGCGGCCCGCTGGCGGTGGCGATGCTGGCCTGGATCGTCTCCGCGATGGGTCTGCTCGCCGCCTGGGCCTTCGACGCCCCCGGCGGCCAGCTGCTGCTCCAGGCCGGCTGCGCGCTGCAGCTGGTCCTCGGCGCGGTGATCCCGCTGTTCGCCACGGCCCGCCGGGTGAACAACATCCGCGACAACCGGCGGGAGGCGCGGGCGGCGCAGCTGCCGTAGCGCTCCGCTGAGGGCCCCGGACCCGGGTTGGGTTCGGGGCCCTTCGCTTTTGTGTGCCCGGCGCTGGTGCGGGCCGTGCTGGGGGCTGCCGCCCCCAGGCCCCCGCTATCGGCCCCGAAGGGGCCTCGTCCTCAAGCGCCGGACGGGCTGGAACTCCGACCGGCGCCGAGGAAGTCGCGTCAGTTCAGGAAGTCCCGCGCGATGTGCTCCGCCACCCGCTCCAGGATCGGTCCGGCGTCGGCGATGCACTTCGCGACGTCCGGCTCCTCGTCCGTCAGCGGGTAGGCCCGGCGGATGCCGGCGGTGCCCAGCGTCTCGGGCGGCAGCGCGAGCCGTCCGCACACCGCGACGACCTCCTTGCCCGCCGTCCGCGCGGCGGCGGCGACACCCGCCGGCGCCTTGCCGTGCAGGGTCTGCTCGTCCAGCGAGCCCTCACCGGTGATCACCAGGTCGGCCCGCTCCAGCGCCGGGGCGAAGCCGAGCACGTCCAGCATGACCTCGATGCCGGGCCGGAACCGGGCGCCGACGAGCAGCGCGCCGTAGCCGATGCCCCCGGCCGCGCCCGCGCCCGGCGAGGCGGCGTACTCCGCGGCCCGCGGGCCGACACCGGGCGTCCGCGCCAGCACCTCGGCGAAGTGCGCGAGCGCCGCGTCCAGCGCCGCCACGTCGTCCGGGGAGGCGCCCTTCTGCGGGCCGTACACCGCCGGGGCGCCCTTCGGCCCGGTCAGCGGGTTGTCGACGTCGCTGGCGAGCACCAGCTCGACCTCCGCGAGCCTGGGGTCGAGCCCGGACAGATCGGCGGTGGCGAGCCCCGCCAGTCCCCCGCCGCCCGGCGCCACCGGCTCACCGTCGGCGTCCAGGAAGCGTGCGCCGAGCGCCGCCAGCATGCCGGCGCCGCCGTCCGTGGTCGCGCTCCCGCCGACGCCGAACACGATCGTGCGGGCCCTGGCGTCCAGCGCGGCCCGCAGCAGCTCACCGGAGCCGTGGGTGGAGGCGGTGAGCGGCGCGAAGACGCCGGCGGGCAGCCGCTGCAGTCCGCTGGCCTCGGCCATCTCCACGACCGCGGTGTCGCCGCGCAGGGCGTACGCGGCGGTCACCTCGTCGCCGAGCGGGCCCGCGACCCGGACCTCCCGGCGTTCGAACCCGGCGGCGACCGCCGCGGCCACGGTGCCGTCACCGCCGTCGGCCACGGGCAGCGCCTCGACCCGGACGTCCGGGACGATACGGCGCAGTCCCGCGGTCACCCGCTCGGCGACCTCCACGGCCGTGAGCGAACCCTTGAACTTGTCCGCGGCGATGAGCACCCTGCGGGCGCCGTCCAGTGCAGCGTCAGCCACCTTGCTTTTCCCCTTGCTCTCCGAGCCTTGCCCACGTCAAGGCAGTCGCGCCGCTGCGACCTTAACCTCAGGACGCCTCCGCCGTCATGCCCCTGCCCGCACCGTGGAACGCCCCGCGCGGGGCCGGTGGACGGAGCGGAAACGGGTAACCCGGTACCCATGACCCCTGTCGGCACCGAAGCGCCGGCCTCCGTGACCACCGCCGGGCCGGACCTCGCCGACCGCGTCCTCGGCGGCTGGCTGGGCCGGATCGCGGGCAACATGCTCGGCAAACCGGTCGAGCAGGGCGAGGTGTGGACGCGTGAGCGCATCGACCGCTATCTGCGCCTGACCGACGCCCTGCCGCTGACCGACTACCTCCCGGAGCCGCCCGCCGACCGGGACGGCCTCCCCGAGCTGCGGCCCGAGTGGCGGCAGTGCGTGCGCGGCCGCGTCCACGGCAGCTGCCGTGACGACGACGTCGACTACGCGATCCTCGGCCTGCACCTGCTGGAGGCCGACGGCTTCGGCTTCAGCACCGAGCAGGTCGGCGACCTGTGGCTGCTGCGACTGCCGTATCTGCAGACGTTCACGGCGGAACGCGCGGCGTACCGCAATCTCGCGAACGGGCTGCGACCGCCGCTGACCGCGACGTACGACAACCCCTATCAGGAGTGGATCGGCGCCCTGATCCGTGCCGACATCCACGGCTGGACGTGCCCCGGCGAGCCCGCTCGGGCCGCCTCGCTGGCCCGCCGGGACGCGGTGCTCTCCCACACCGGCAACGGCGTGTACGGCGCGATGTGGGCGGCGGCGCTGATCTCCGGCGCGTTCACCGCGCCCACCGTCCGGCACGCCCTCGACACGGCGCTGTCCGTCGTCCCGGCGAGCAGCCGCCTGGCCCGCGCGGTCCGCCGGGTGATCTCGCTCCACGACGCCGGCATGACCTGGGAAGGCACCCTGGCGACGGTGTCGGAGGAGACCGCCCGGCTGCACTGGATCCATGTCGTGCCGAACGCGGCCGTGCTCACCGCGGGGCTGCTGTACGGCGACGGCGACTTCACCCGCACCATCGCCCTCACCGTCCGCGGCGGCCTCGACACCGACTCCAACGGGGCCACCGCGGGCTCGGTGGCCGGGGTGCTGAACGGCGCCCGGGCCGTGCCGCCGCAGTGGACGGAGCCGCTGCGGGACACGGTGCGCTCCGCGGTCTTCGGCTTCGACGGGGTGCGCGTCAGCGAACTGGCGGAACGGACGGTGCGGTTGGCCGAGGCCCCGCACTGACGCCGCGCGGGGGTGGTGGAGCAGTCGGCCCGGCGCAGTGGTGCGCGGCGCCTTTCCGGGCCGTCTCGCGGCCGGACCCGCTGGTTACCCTTCCAGGATGACGAACTCCGATGACTTCGCCGCCTACATCGCCGGTCTGCCCCGCGTGCTCGCCGGGGCCGCCGCGCTCTTCCGGGACTCCGAGGGGCGGGTGCTGCTCGTCGAACCCAACTACCGGGAGGGCTGGGCGCTGCCCGGCGGCACCGTCGAGTCCGACGACGGCGAGACCCCGCGCCAGGGCGCCCGCCGGGAGACCGCCGAGGAGATCGGCCTGGACCGCCCGCTCGGCCGGCTGCTCGCGGTGGACTGGGTGCACGGCACGGCACGGCCGCCGCTGGTGGCGTACCTGTACGACGGCGGGGTGCTCGGCGAGGACGACCTCAAGGCGATCCGGCTCCAGGAGGAGGAGCTGCTGTCCTGGCGGCTCGTCCCGCGCGAGGAGCTCACCCACCACCTGCCGGACGCCCTGCGCCGCCGGGTGCTGGCCGCCCTGGACGTGCTGGCGGACGGCTCGGGCACGGCCGAGCTGGAGAACGGCCGGCGCGTGGAGTGAGCCCGCCGGCGCCGGGACGGGGGCGTTCGGCGCTCTCAGCCCTCGTCGCGGGGCTTGATGTCGACCTCGCGCAACGCCTCGTCGCGGGTGACGGTCCTGGCCTCGGTGCGGTGCCCGCGCTCGATGTAGTCGCGCAGGACCAGCTCCACGACGTCCTGGGGGCTGCCGACACCGGCGAGCACCATGGCTTCCACGACGAGTTCGGCGTCGAGCGAGACGGTGACCTTGGCCATGCGGGGGACCCTAACACCCCCGCCCGCGCTCGGATATCCGTTCGCGACCGCGCTCCGGCCGCCCTACGCTCACAGCATGAGCAAGCCCCTCGTCGCCCTCCTGACCGGCGCCGGCATCTCCACCGACTCCGGCATCCCCGACTACCGCGGCCCCAACGGGCTGTGGCGGCAGGACCCGGAGGCCGAGAAGCTGGTCACGTACGAGTACTACATGGGCGACCCGGAGATCCGCCGCCGCTCCTGGCAGATGCGGCGCCGCAACGAGGCACTGCGGCCCGAGCCGAACGCGGCGCACCGCGCGGTGGCCGAGCTGGAACGGTCCGGGGTTCCGGTGCGGGTGATCACCCAGAACGTGGACGGGCTGCACCAGCTCGCCGGGATGCCCGACCGCAAGGTGCTCGAACTGCACGGCACCGCGCGGAGTTACGTCTGTACGAAGTGTCATGCCCGCGGTGCCATGACGGACGCCCTGGCCCGGCTGGACGCCGGTGAGGCGGACCCGCCCTGCCTGGAGTGCGGCGGCATCCTCAAGTCGGCGACGGTGATGTTCGGCGAACGGCTCGACCCGGTGGTCCTCGCCGACGCGGTCGCCATCACCAAGGCCTGCCAGGTGTTCGTCGCCGTCGGCAGCAGCCTCCAGGTGCAGCCCGCCGCGGGCCTGGCCGGCATCGCCGCGGACCACGGCGCCCGCCTGATCATCGTCAACGCCGAACCGACGCCGTACGACGAACTGGCCGACGAGGTGATCCGCGAACCCATCGGCACCGCCCTGCCGGAGCTGCTGCGCAGACTCGCCGGTGAGGAGCGGGAATCCCAGCCGTGACCGATCTCCCTCACCTCCCGGACGACGACCGCGGCGGGCTCCGCATGGTCCTGGCGGTCCCGCTGGTCCTGCTCACCCTCATCGCCGGGTTCTTCTGCTGGTGCGCGCTGACCGTCCGGCCGAACGGCCCCTGGGACGACGGCGCGTACGCCGCGATCGTGCTGTCCTGCCTGCTCAGCGTGTCGGCCGCCGCCGCGGCGACGGCACTGTGGCTGCTTCCGTGGGTGCGGCGGGTCGCGGGATGGGCGTGGGTGACACCGGCGTTGGTGGTGGGTGGTGTGGCGGCGGTGCGCTGGGCGGTGCTGGACGGTTGACGCACCGCCGCCGGTGCGGTGGAGCGGCTGCCGGTGCTGTCAGAAGAGCGCCGTTCCGCGTTCGAAGTCCAGCAGGCGGCGTTTGCGGTCCAGGCCGCCGCCGTAGCCGGTGAGGCTTCCGTCGGCGCCTACGACGCGGTGGCAGGGGACGATGATGCCGACGGGGTTCCTGCCGTTGGCGAGGCCGACCGCGCGGGAGGCCTTCGGGTTGCCGAGGGCGTCGGCGAGCTGGCCGTACGTGCGGGTCTCGCCGTACGGGATGGTGCGCAGGTGTTCCCAGACGGTGCGCTGGAACGGGGTGCCGTGCAGGCGCAGCGGGAGGGTGAACTCGGTCCGCTCGCCCGCGAAGTAGGCCTCCAGCTGCTCCTCCGCCTCGGCGAATGGTCCGGTGGAGAGCCCGGTGGATGGCCCGGTTGCGGGCTTGCCGAAGGTGTCCTCGGATGGTCGGTGGCGCTGGTTCTCCATGTAGACGCCGCAGAGGACGCCGTCGTCGGCGACGAGGGTCAGAGGCCCGTAGGGGCTGTCGATCACGGTGTGCTGTCTCATGGAACGTCCCTAGACCGGAAGGAAGTTGATGGGGTGGCTGTCCGTCGCCCACAGGTACTGGACCGCGTAGGCCCGCCAGGGGCGCCAGGCCGCCGCGCGGGCGGTGAGCGCCGCCGGGGTGCCGGGCAGGCCCAGCTCGGCGGCGGCGCGGCGGATGCCGAGGTCGGTGGGGAGGAAGGCGTCGGGGTCGCCGAGGGCGCGCATCGCGATGACGTCGACCGTCCAGGGGCCGAAGCCGGGCAGCGCGAGGAGACGGGCGCGGGCTTCCGCCCAGTCACTCTCTACGCCCAAGTGGAGTTCTCCCGAAGCCAGTTCACCGACCAGGGTGGTGAACGTGGTGCGGCGGGTGCGCGGCATCGCCAGCGACTCGGGGTCGACGGCCGCGAGGGCGTCCGGCGACGGGAACAGGTGGGTGAGGCCACCCTCGGGGTCGTCCACGGTCTCGCCGTGCGCGGTGACCAGGCGGGCCGCGTGGGTGCGGGCGGCGGCCGTGGACACCTGCTGGCCGAGCACGGCCCGGACGGCGAACTCGGCCTCGTCGACCGTACGCGGGACGCGCCGCCCCGGCGCCTTGTCGACCAGCGGCGCGAGGACCGGGTCCGTGCGCAGCTGGTCGTCGATGGCGACCGGGTCGGCGTCCAGGTCGAGCATGCGGCGGCAGCGGCTGATCGCGACCGGCAGGTCCCGCAGGTCGCTGAGGGTGAGACGGCAGGCGATGTGGTCGGGCTTGGGGGTCAGCGCGGCGATGCCGTGGCCGTACGGGAGGCGCAGGGTGCGGCGGTAGGCGCCGTCCCGCCACTCCTCGACGCCGGGGACGGCGGTCGCGGCCAGGTGGCCGAAGAGGTTGTCCGGGTTGAGGGGAGCGCGGAAGGGGAGGCGGAGGGAGAGCGCTCCGGGGGTGCCGGCGGGAGTCCCGGGGCTGGGGCTTCCGGCTGGCGTCCCGGGAGTTCCGGCAGCGGTTCCGGCGGGGCGCTTCCCGGCGGTGCGGGTGCGCAGTTCGCTCGGGGTGAGGGCGAAGACCTCGCGGACGGTGTCGTTGAAGGTGCGGATGGAGGCGAAGCCGGCGGCGAACGCGATGTCCGCCATCGGCAGCTCCGTCGTCTCGATGAGCAGGCGGGCCGTCTGGGCGCGCTGGGCGCGGGCGAGGGCGAGAGGGCCGGCGCCCAGCTCGGCGAGCAGCTGGCGTTCGATCTGCCGGGTGCTGTAGCCGAGCCGGGCGGCGAGGCCGGGGACGCCGTCGCGGTCCACGACCCCGTCGGCGATCAGCCGCATGGCGCGGGCGACGAGGTCGGCACGCTGGTTCCACTCCGGGGAGCCCGGACTGGTGTCCGGGCGGCAGCGTTTGCAGGCCCGGAAACCGGCCTGCTGGCAGGCGGCCGCGCTCGGGTGGAACACCATGTTCTGCGGCTTGGGCGGCACGACCGGGCAACTGGGCCGGCAGTAGATCCCGGTGGTCAGGACGGCGGTGAAGAACCAGCCGTCGAAACGGGCGTCCTTGGACTGAACGGCGCGGACACAGCGCTCGGTGTCGGTGTGCATCCCCATCTGCATGCGTCCAGCATCCGGCACCGGACGCATGCGGGCTGGCGAGAATCCGACATCAACCTCGGCTGTCCTGGGCTGTCCCGGATCGCCACGCGGACTCGCGCAGCAGCCGCAGCCCGTTGAGGCCGACCAGCACGGTCGAACCCTCGTGACCGGCGACGCCGAGCGGCAGCGGGAGGTGGCCGACCAGGTCCCAGACGACGAGGACGGTGATGAACGTGCCGGCGATGACCAGGTTCTGCTTGACCAGGCGCCGGGCGGTGCGGGAGAGACGGACGACCGCGGGGACGGCGGCCAGCTCGTCGCGGACGACGACCGCGTCGGCGGTCTCCAGGGCGAGGTCGGAGCCCGCGCGGCCCATGGCGACGCCTGAGTGGGCGGCGGCGAGGGCGGGAGCGTCGTTGACGCCGTCGCCGACGAACAGCACCTTGCGGCCGGTCTGCTGGATTTCGTATACCGCCTTCACCTTGTCCTCGGGCAGCAGCTCGGCGCGGACGTCGCTGAGCCCGGTGGCCTCGGCGACACGGGCGGCGGTGTCCGCGTTGTCCCCGGTCAGCAGGACGGGGGCGGTGCCGGTGAGGGCGGTGAGGGCGGCCGTGGTGGCTGGGGCGTCGGGGCGCAGGCGGTCGGTGAGGGCGAGGGTGCCGAGGGGGATGCCGTCGCGGGTTACGGTAACGACGGTGGTGCCGCGGGGGTGTTCTCCGGATACGGCATCCCGCGTGCTGCATACAGAATCCCGGTCTCCGTGTACGGAATCCCGCACACGACCGACCGTCACCCGTCGACCGTCCACCGTCGCCGCAACCCCCTCCCCCGGGGTCGCCAAGAAGTCCTCCGCCACCGCCACCGGCAGCTCCCGAGCCCGCGCCGCCGCCACGATCGCCCGCGCCAGCGGATGCTCGCTGGGGTTCTCGGCCGCCGCGGCGAGGGCGAGCAGCCGGTCCTCGTCGAGCCCGGAGTCCGGCAGTGGCCGTACGGCCGTGACCTCCGGGGTGCCTTCGGTGAGGGTGCCGGTCTTGTCGAGTGCAGCGGTGTCGATCTCGCCGAGGCGTTCCATCGCGACCGCCGACTTGACGAGGACGCCGTGGCGGCCGGCGTTGGCGATGGCGGACAGCAGCGGCGGCATGGTGGCGAGGACGACCGCGCACGGTGAGGCGACGATCATGAAGGTCATCGCGCGGAGCAGGGCGTCGGTGAGGGCCTCGCCGAACAGCAGCGGGATGCCGAAGACGGCGAGCGTGGCGGCGACCACGCCGACCGCGTAGCGCTGTTCGATCTTCTCGATGAACAGCTGGGTGGGCGCCTTGGTGCGGGACGCCTCCTCGACGAGGGTGACGATCCGGGCGATGACGGAGTCGGCGGGGTCGCGTTCGACGCGGACGCGCAGCGAGCCGGTGCCGTTGAGGGTGCCGGCGTAGACCTCGTCGCCGGGGCGCTTGACGACCGGGAGGGGTTCGCCGGTGATGGTGGCCTGGTCGGCCTCGCTGACGCCGTCCAGGACCGTGCCGTCGGCGCCGATGCGCTCCCCGGGGCGGATCAGCAGCACGTCGCCGACGGAGAGGTCGGCGGTCGGGACGGTGTCCTCGGTGCCGTCGTCGCGGATCCGGGTCGCGGTGGTGGGGGCGAGGTCGAGCAGGCCGCGTACGGAGTCGGCGGTGCGGGCGGTGGCCAGGGCCTCCAGGGCGCCGGACGTGGCGAAGATGACGATCAGGAGGGCGCCGTCGAGGACCTGGCCGATGGCGGCCGCGCCCAGCGCGGCGACGATCATCAGCAGGTCGACGTCGAGGGTCTTCTCGCGCAGGGCGCGCAGCCCTTCGAGGGCGGGCTCCCAGCCGCCGGCGACGTAGGCGACGGTATACGGGATCCCGTAGACCCAGCCGGGCGCGCCGCCCAGGTCCAGGGCGAGCCCCAGCAGGAAGGCGATCAGCGCCGCGAGCGCCCAGCGGGCCTCGGGGAGGGCGAGGACGCGGGTGCGGCGGCGGGGTGCCCGCGAGGTGCGGGCAGGGGTCGGTTGGGGAGCAAGAGTCGCTGACACGCGGCCCACCATACAGGAACACATGAAGACTCCTTCATGCGTTCATATGCGGTCGGTAAGATATCCGCCATGGGTCATGGAGCCGTCACCACCGCGCAGAACGCCCCCGAGCGAGTCCGTATCGACGCGGACAACGTCGCGAAGGTGGCCACCACGCTCCAGGCCCTGTCCACCCCCTCCCGGCTGCTGATCCTCGCCCGGTTGCGCGAAGGGCCGCTGCCGGCCACCGAGTTGGCCGCCGAGGTCGGCATGGAGCAGTCGGCGTGCTCGCACCAGTTGCGGCTGCTGCGCAATCTGGGCCTGGTCGTGGGCGAGCGCCGGGGCCGGTCGGTGGTGTACGCGCTGCACGACCACCATGTCGCCGAGCTCCTCGACCAGGCCGTGTACCACGTGGAGCATCTGCGCCTGGGGATCAGCGACGCCGCGGAGTAGGCGTCGCCGTCCGGGACGCCAGTGCCCAGAGGACGAACACGTCGATCACCATCAGGACGAGGGACCACAGGGGCGCGTACGGCAGGAAGAGGAACTGCGCCACCAGGCCGACCGCCGTGAGGACGATGCCGGTGAGGCGGGCCCAGGCCGCGCCGGTGAGCACGCCGCAGCCGGTGGCGGCGACGAGGGCGCCCAGGACCAGGTGGATCCAGCCCCAGCCGGTGAGGTCGAGCCCGTAGAGGTAGGAGCCGATCCGGCCGTAGACGTCGTCCTGGGTGATCGCGGCGATGCCCTGGAGCGCGGCGAGGACTCCGGTGCACAGCAGCAGCACCCCGGCGAGGACGGCGCCGCCGGAGGCCCAGCCGTCGTCCTCGTGCGGTGCCGGGCTCCCGGCAGGGCGCCGACGCCGTTCGGCGGTCCAGGCGGTGCCGATCTCGCCCTGCGGCGGGTTCTCCTGACTCATGCGGGCTTCCTTTCGGTGTCCCCCGGATACGCGACGCCCCCCGGTGAGATGCGGCAGGGCATGGGCGAGGACCGTGTCCGCCCGCGACGACGACCCGGCCGGCGTCAGAAGTTGATCATGTGTCCGGCGAGCCCGTGCACGGCCTCCTTCACGGCCTCGCCCAGCGTCGGGTGGGCGTGGACGTTGCGGGCCACCTCGTGGACGGTGAGGTCCCACTGCTGGGCCAGGGTCAGCTCGGGCAGCAGCTCGGTGACGTCCGGGCCGATGAGGTGGCCGCCGATCAGCTCGCCGTACTTGGCGTCGCTGATGAGTTTCACGAAGCCGGTGCTGTCGCCGAGGCCGTGGGCCTTGCCGTTGGCGGTGAAGGGGAACTTGGCGACCTCGACGTCGTGGCCGAGGTCGCGGGCCTGGGCCTCGGTGTAGCCGAAGCTGGCGATCTGCGGCTGGCAGTAGGTGGCGCGCGGGATCATCGCGTAGTCGAGTTCCATGGTCTCGGCGCCGGCGATGGTCTCCGCCGCGACCACGCCCATGGCCTCGGCGGCGTGCGCGAGCATCAGCTTCGCGGTGACGTCGCCGATGGCGTAGATGTGCGGGACGGAGGTGCGGCAGCGGGCGTCGACGCCGATGGCGCCGCGCTCGGTGACCTCGACCCCGGTGTTCTCCAGGCCGTAGCCCTCGATGTTCGGGGCGAAGCCGATGGCCTGGAGGACCTTGTCGGCCTCCAGCACCTGCTGGGAGCCGTCCTTGGCGGTGACGGTGACGCGGACCCGCGGGCCGGACTCGTCGATGGCGTCGACGCGGGTGGAGGTGAGCACGTCGATGCCGAGGCGGCGGTACTGCTTGGCGAGTTCGGCGGAGACGTCGGCGTCCTCGGTGGGCGCGACGCGGTCCAGGAACTCGACGACGGTGACCTGCACGCCGTAGTTGTGCAGGACGTAGGCGAACTCGATGCCGATGGCCCCGGCGCCCGCGACGATGATCGACCCGGGCAGGTCCTCGGCGAGGATCTGCTCCTCGTACGTCACCACGCGGGCGCTGCGTTTGGTGCCGGGCAGCAGTTTCGGGGTCGCGCCGGTGGCGATGACGCAGTTGTCGAAGCCGATGGTGCGGGTGGTGCCCTCGTAGTCGGTGACCTGGAGGGTGTTCGCGTCGAGGAAGGTGCCGCGGCCGTCGAACTCGGTGATCTTGTTCTTCTTCATCAGGTAGTGGACGCCCTTGACGCGGCCGTCGGCGACCTTGCGGCTGCGGCGGTAGGCCTCGCCGTAGTCGAAGGTGATCGGCGCGTCCGACCGGATGCCGAAGGTCTTCGCCTCGCGGGTGACGATGTGCGCGAGTTCGGCGTTGCGCAGCAGGGCCTTGGTGGGGATGCAGCCGACGTTCAGGCAGACCCCGCCCCAGTACTTCTCCTCGACGACGGCGACGCGTCGGCCCAGCTGGGCGGCGCGGATGGCGGCGACGTACCCGCCGGGGCCGGCGCCGAGTACGACGACGTCGAAGCGTTCGTCCTGCTCGTCCATGCGCAAGGTCCCTTTCGGTGCGGTGCGAGCGGTTCCAGTCGGATTGTTCCGTCCCGCACCGCGGCCCGCCACCGGCCGCCGCGCGGTCAGCGGCTCGGGGCGGCCCGGCTGATGTCGGCGAGCGCGGAGTGCGGGTCCTCGGTGGTGGCGAGATCGCCGAGGCTGATCATGCCGATGGGGCAGCCGCCGTGCTCGACGACGGGCAGCCGGCGTACCGCGTACCGGCGCATCAGCTCGACGGCGTGGTCGGTGGTGTCCTCGGGGGCGAGGGTCACCACGGGCGGCCGGGTGCACAGCGAACCCACGGTGGTGACCTTGGGGTCGCGGCCCTCGGCGACGCCCCGGACGGTGATGTCCCGGTCGGTGAGGACGCCGAACAGGTCGCAGTCGTACGCCACGAGGACGTCGCCGATGTTCTGCTCGCGCATCACCACGGCGGCCTCGGTGAGCGTCGTCATCGGTTCGACGGCTGCCGCGCCGGGCGACATCACGTCGCGTACGTACCTGGTCATGGGGTGCCTCCTAGCCGCCGTGCAGTGCTTTCAGGACGTCGTCGTCGGTGAGCTGGTCGAAGTCCTCGTACCAGAGGCCGACCGCGTGGAAGGGGCTGGGCCTCAGCAGGCACACCACGTCGTCGGCGTCGCCGCGCAGCAGTTCGGCCGCCTCCGCGGAGCACACCGGCGCGGCCACGACGATCCGCTCCGGCTGCGCTCCGCGCACGGCGTGCACGGCGGCCCGGGCGGTGGCGCCGGTGGCGAGTCCGTCGTCGACGAGGATGGCGGTGCAGCCGGCCAGTTCGGGGGCGGGCCGGCCCTGCCGGTAGCGTTCCTCGCGGCGGCGCAGCTCGGCGCGTTCCCGGGCGACCACGGGGGCGAGGTCCTCCTCGGTGAGCCCGGCCTGGTCCAGGGACCGCTGGTCGAACAGCGGGGGCTCGTCGCCGGCGATGGCGCCGACCCCGAACTCCTCGTGGAACGGTGCCCCGATCTTGCGTACGACCAGCACGTCGAGCGGTGCGCCGAGGGCCCGGGCGACCTCCTGGGCCACCGTGACGCCCCCGCGGGGGAGGGCGAGGACGACAGGATGCGGGAGGAGTCCCTTCTCCTGAAGGATGCGCAGGTGTTCGGCCAGTTCCTGGCCGGCGTGTGTGCGGTTGTGGAAACGCGTGGTCATGTGCCCCGCCCCCGTCCGGTCGCCCTCTCGTTACGTCCTCTCGGCCCCGGGTTTCCCCGCGGAGGCGAGCCACACGTGGCGGGGCGGTCCTACGGTGGAGTCATGGGCGGCGGTGTCGTGACGCTGTTCCTGTGCGGGGACGTGATGCTCGGGCGGGGCGTCGACCAGATCCTGCCGCACCCGGGGGATCCGGGGCTGCGGGAGGAGTACGTACGCGATGCCCGCGGCTATGTGGCGCTGGCGGAGGCGGTGAACGGGCCGGTGCCGGCGCCGGTGGATCCGGGGTGGCCGTGGGGAGAGGCGCTGCGGGTGCTCGCGGAGGCCGCGCCGGACGTGCGGATCGTGAACCTGGAGACGTCGGTGACGGCGGACGGCACGTTCGCGCCGGGCAAGGCGGTGCACTACCGGATGCATCCGGCGAACCTGCCGGCGCTGACGGTGGCCCGTCCGGACGTGTGCGTGCTGGCCAACAACCACGTCCTGGACTTCGGCCGGCGCGGGCTGGCGGAGACGCTGGAGGTGCTGGCCGGTGCGGGGCTGCGGACGGCGGGCGCGGGCCGGGACGCGGCGTCGGCGTACGCGCCCGCCGTGGTGCCGGTGGGGTCCGGTGGCGTGCGGGTGCTGGTGTTCGGGCTCGCCATGCTGTCCAGCGGGGTGCCGCCGAGCTGGGCGGCGACGGAGCGGCAGTCGGGGGTGGCCTTCGCCCCTTCCCCGTCACCGGCGGTGGCCGAGGCGGTGCTGCGCCGGGTGGGGCGGGTCCGGCGGCCCGGTGACGTGGTGGTCGTCTCCGTGCACTGGGGTTCGAACTGGGGCCACCTCATCCCGCGGGACCAGGTCCGTTTCGCGCACGACCTGGTCGACGGCGGGGTGGACGTGGTGCACGGTCACTCCTCGCACCACCCCCGCCGCATCGAGGTGTACCGGGAGCGGCTGGTGCTGTACGGCTGCGGGGACTTCGTCGACGACTACGAGGGCATCTCCGGCTACGAGGAGTACCGCGACGATCTGCGGCTGGTGTTCCTGGCCGCGGTGGAGGCGGGGACGGGGCGGCTGCGCGGGCTGCGGCTGGTGCCGCTGCGGGCGCGGCGGATGCGGCTGGAGCACCCGGACGGGCGTGACCGCGCCTGGCTGCGGGCGACGCTCGACGCCTTCGCGGTGGGCGCCGCGGTGGTGCCCGGCCCCGACGGCACCTTCGAGGCGGTGCCGTCGGGTGAGGAACCGGATCCGGAGGTCTAGGCCTCCGTGGCGGTGGGCCGGCGGGAGGCCGCCATGGCCTGGTCGAGGCCGGTGAGGGGGCGCAGCCGGTAGGTGTAGGCGTAGTCGCGGTCGGCGAACAGCTTGTACTCGTCGTGGGTGTGGGCGCCCCAGCTGTTGTCGCCGCCGACGCCCATCTGGCGGTGGTTCACTCGCAGGACGACCTCCTCGCGCGGGGTGAGCTGGTAGTCGTGGCGCACGCCCAGCGACAGGTCCTCGGGGGTGAAGTGGGAGGCGTTGACCTCGAGGAGGGAGTCCCCGGTGACGAGCAGTCCGGTGCCGTCGCGGTCGGTGAGAGCGATCCAGCGGACGTCGGTCTTGTTGCCGTTCTCCTGCGGGCGGATGTACGGCGTCCACTGTCCGGAGACGGTCCCGGAGTACACGCCGACGTCGGTGCCGTTGTTGCGGTCCCAGTGGTTCTCCTCGGGGCCGCGCCCGTAGTAGCGCAGCCGTTCCAGCCGTGCGGGCAGGAACAGCAGGCTGCCGACCTCGGGGAGGTACGGCAGGTTCGCGGCGCCCGGGTGCAGGGTGTGGTCGACCTTGATCTCGCCGTTGCCGAAGACGGTGTAGGTGGTGCCGTACGCCGATTCGACGGTGGTCGGCAGGGTGCCGGTGACGGTGATCTCGACGGCCCGGTCGCGCAGGGCGCGCACCCGGACGCCGGTCACCGTGCGGCGGGCCCCGGCGTCGCGCCAGGTCTGGTTGCGGGTGTGCTGGCCGTTGCCCTTGTCGTTGTCGGTGGGGGCGCGCCAGAAGTTGGGTGCGGGGCCGGAGACGATCAGGGGCCGGCCGTTCGCCTCGTAGGAGGTGATGAGGCCGCTGCGTCTGTCGACGGTGACGGTGAAGTCGTCGCCGGTGACGGTGATCCGCTCGCCCGTCTCCGTGTGGCGGAGCGCGGGCACGCGGTCGAGCGGTACCGGTGTGACGGCCGGGGCGCCCGCGTCGAGGGGGATCTGCGCGCGGGCCACCTCGAAGCCGGAGTCGGCCCAGGGGGTGGGCTCCCGGGTGGTGAAGGACAGTTCCAGGAAGTACTCGGTGCCGGGCGGCGGGTCGTCGGGCAGCCGTACGGGGAGGGTGACGCTCTTGGAGGACAGGGGCGGTACGTCGAGCTGGGCGCGGGTCAGCCGGCCGCGCTGGACCGTGCTGCCGTCGGCGACCAGGGCCCAGTGCCCGTCGTAGGCGCGCAGACCGGTGAACAGGTTCTCGTTGGTGAGGGTGACGGCGCCGGGGCCGCCGCCGGCGGGGGTGACGTCGATGGTCTGGTGGATCCGTTTGACCTCGGCGGCCTTGCCGGTGTGGCCGCGGTCGGCGGTGACGATGCCGTCGGCGACGAAGGCGCCGTCGTTGGGGTTGTCGCCCCAGTCGCCGCCGAAGGCGTAGAAGGTCTTCTCGCGGGGTTTCCTCTCGGTGTGGCCGACGGTGGCGGCGTCGAACCAGAACCGCACGCCGTCGTCGCCGGGGCCTCGGCCGGCGGCGGCGAGTTCGGCGGCGGTGAGGGCGCGGGCGTAGACGCGGGCGCGGCGGACGGTGCCGCTGAACTCGCGGGTCCAGTTGTCGGCGTCGGTGGCGAGGGCGAGGGGCGCGGTGTTGACGCCGGGCCGCCGGGTGGTGGTGCGGGTGGCTCTGACCTGGCCGTCCACGGAGAGGGTGAGGGTGCCGGCGTCGGCGTCGTAGACGCCCGCGACGTGGTGTTCGGAACCGGTCCAGTCGGCGGGCAGCGGCCAGGTCGCGGTGGTCCACTGGCCGTCGCCGTGGATGAAGAACTCCAGGTTGCGGTTGGTCTGCTTCAGGGCGTACTGGGTGTCGCCCTTGGCGATGATGGGCTGGTGGTAGCCCGTCACCTTCGGGGTGATCCATGCCTCCAGGGTCAGGGAGCCGGTGAGGTCCAGGCGGGGGTCGCGGGCGAAGACGGTGCCGCCGGACAGGCCTCGCGCCCGGTCGAAGCTGCCGCCGGGGGCGAGGATCTCGCCTTTCAGGCCGGCGGGGCCGGTCTCGGTGAGCAGGACGCGCGGCGGGGTGGGCCAGGTGAGGGACTGGTCGGCGAAGTCCCAGATCCAGCCGCCCTGGAGGACGTCGTGGCGGCGGACGAGGTCCCAGTACTTCTTGAAGTTGCCGGTGGAGTTCCCCATCGAGTGGGAGTACTCGATCATGACGTAGGGCCGGGTGTCGGAGGTGTCCTTCGCGCGGGTCTCGACGCGCTGGGGGGTGTCGTACATCTCGGAGCGGATGTCGCTGACGCCCGGGCGGTCGTCGCCCTCGTACTGGATGACGCGGGTGGGGTCGTAGGAGCGGATCCAGTCGTGCATGGTGGTGAAGGTGCTGCCGCCGCCGGCCTCGTTGCCGAGCGACCAGATGACGACCGAGGCGTGGTTCTTGTCGCGGTGGACCATGTTCTGGGCGCGGGCGACGCACGCCTTGGTCCATTCGGGGTGGTCGCCCGGGTACTCGCCGCGGATGCCGTGGGTCTCCAGGTTGGTCTCGTCGACGAGGTACAGGCCGTACTCGTCGGCGAGTTCGTACCAGAGCGGGTTGTTGGGGTAGTGCGAGGTGCGGACGCTGTTGATGTTGAGGCGTTTGATCAGTTCGATGTCCCGGACCATGTCCGCGCGGGTGAGCGCGGTGCCGCGGTCGGGGTGCATCTCGTGCCGGTTGGTGCCGCGGAAGGTGACGGGCTTGCCGTTGATGCGCATCAGGCCGTCCTCGAGCGCGAACTCGCGCAGGCCGACGCGGTGCGACAGGGTCTCGACGACCTTTCCGGCCGGGTCGCGGAGCTGGAGGACGGCGGTGTAGAGGTACGGCTGCTCGGCCGACCAGAGCCGGGGCTCGGGGATCCGCTGCGTGGCGTCCACGGTGGCTTCCTGCCCGGCGGGGACGTCGACGGACCGTTGGAGCGGGCGGCGCCAGACGGGTCGGCCGTCGGCGTCGTACAGCATGATGTCGACGGTATACAGTCCGCCGGATACCTCGTCCGATGAGCGGACGTGTGCCGTCACCTTCAGCTCGGCGGCTGTGTAGTCGTCGGCGAGCGGGGTGTCCAGCTTGAAGTCCCGCAGGTGCACGGCCGGCGTGGAGTACAGGTAGACCGAGCGGAAGATGCCGCTCAGCCGGATCATGTCCTGGTCCTCCAGCCAGTCGCCGTCGGAGTAGCGGTAGACCTCCACCGCGATCTGGTTGGTGCCCTCACGCAGGTGGGGGGTGATGTCGTACTCGGAGGGCGTGTAGGAGTCCTCGTCGTAGCCGGCCAGCCTGCCGTTGATCCACACGTAGTGGGCGGACTTCACCCCCTCGAAGTGCAGCACGGTGCGACGGCCGGACCAGGAGCGCGGCACGGTGAAGGTGCGGCGGTACTGGCCGACGGGGTTGTGGCGGGTCGGCGCGGCGGGCGGCTGCGGCTCCTCGCCCAGGCCGTTGGGCCCCCAGTAGGGGTAGGTGATGTTGAGGTAGATCGGGCGGTCGTAGCCGTGCAGCTGCCAGACGGAGGGGACGGGGATCGTGTCCCAGTCGCGGTCGTCGAGGTCCGTGCGGTGGAAGTCGGGATCGCGGTCGTCGGGGCGCTCGGCGTAGGCGAACTTCCAGGTGCCGTCGAGGCCGATCCGCCACGGTGAGCGGGTGCGGTCGGCGGCCAGCGCCTGGTCGACGTCCGCGTACGGCATCAGCGTGGTGTGCGGCGGTTCGGTGCCGACGCTGAAGACGTCGATACGGCCGTTCCACTCAGGGGTCCCGTCCGGCGCGGCGGCGGGTCCGGCGGCGCGGGCCGTGCCGGGCGGTGCGGACAGGGCGAGCGCGCCGAGGACGGCGGCTCCGCCCTCGAGCAGCCGGCGGCGGCTGACTGCCGGGCGTCCGGCGGACGGTTCGGGGTGTGAGACATGAGGCACGTGCGGGTGCGGCATGACCGTGACCTTCCTCGGGTGAACCCCTCAACTCATGGGCCCCTGGGGACTTCTGAGGCTCGGTCACACTAGAACTCCAACACAATCGAAGCAATGACGCCGTCGCTGTCTGTGCGGTTCTGTTGGGCCGGTCGGCCGAAACAGGTGGTGTGGCGCAGCCCACACCGCCCGGGTGAGGAATTTCCCGGCGCGCTGATCGAACCGCCCGGCGTTTGCGTACCTCCTGGCGTACAACGTGCTCGCGTCTGGAGGCAGCATGCGGATGTCCCGCACCACGGCAGGAAGTGTCTTCGTCTTCGGCGCGCTGGGTCTGACCCTGGCCGCCCTCGCGTATCCCGCCATGCTCGGCGTGGAGAACACGGCGACGACGGGGGACCGCATCATCGCCAACACCCGGTACGGGCCGCTGACCGAGGCCGACCGCGACTTCGTGGTCAAGGTCCGGGCGGCCGGGCTGTGGGAGTACCCGCTGGGCGAGATGGCGATGAAGCGCGGTACGACGGCGGAGATGAAGGAGGCCGGCAAGCATCTGGTCGTCGGTCATTCCAGGCTCGACGCGACCTGCCGGCGGATCGCGCCGGAGCTGGGCATCACGCTGCCCAACCAGGCCAGCCCCCAGCAGCAGCAGTTCGTGGCGACATCGGCCTCGGAGACGGGCCGGCAGTTCGACTCCACGGCCGTCACCATCATGCGGGTGACGCACGGTCAGATCTTCCCGGTCATCGCCAAGGTCCGTGCCAACACCCGCAACAGCCTGATCAGGGAACTCGCCGACCAGGCCAACGACACGGTGCTCGACCACATCACCGTGCTGGAGAAGACCGGCCTGGTCAATCACGAACAGGTGAACTTCCAGCAGACCTCCCCGCCGAAGCTGCCCAAGGACCAGCTCACCCCGCCGCCGCCGCAGCCGGGCGCGCCGGTGCTCGTGCTGGAGCCGCGGGAGGACCTGAACATCAACACGTCGGCGCCGTCGCCGACGCCCGCGCCGACCTCCCGCTGAGCAGCCGTCCGGGTTATTCCTGCGGATCCATCGGCTTGCCTATGCGGGACATTGGATTCGTCATTGGAAAGGCCCTCCGGGGCAGGCCTAACGTCGACGGCATCGAACCACCCTTGGGAGATGCACCATGTCGAAGATCCTGTTCGTGATGACCGGCGCCGACCACTGGACGCTGAACGACGGCACCCGGCACCCCACCGGATTCTGGGCCGAGGAGGCCGTCGCGCCGTACGAGGCGTTCAAGGCCGCCGGTCACGAGATCGTCGTCGCCACGCCGGGCGGTGTCGTGCCGCCCGTGGACAAGGGCAGCCTGGCCCCCGAGTACAACGGCGGTCCGGAGGGCGCCGACCGGGTCGCGCGGGCGCTGGCCGGGATGACCGAGCTGGAGCGGCCGATCCGGCTGGAGGACGTCGTCCTCGACGACTACGCGGCCGTGTTCTACCCCGGCGGGCACGGCCCCATGGAGGACCTGGCCGTGGACGCCGCCTCGGGCGGGCTGCTGATCGACGCCCTCGACGCCGGCAAGCCGCTCGGCGTGGTCTGCCACGGCCCGGCCGCGCTGCTGGCCGCCGTGCGCGAGGACGGCGCGAACGCGTTCGCCGGGTACCGGGTGGCCGCGTTCACGGACGCCGAGGAGACCCAGGGCGGCCTGGCGGACAAGGCGAAGTGGCTGCTCCAGTCCCGCCTCGTGGAGGCCGGGGTGGACGTGCGGGCCGGTGAGCCGTGGGCGCCGAACGTGGTCGTCGACCGCAACCTCGTGACCGGGCAGAACCCGGCCTCGTCCGCCCCGCTCGCCGCCGAGCTGCTGAAGAAGCTGGCCTGAGCGACGCCGCCGGGCGGAGAACGGGGAACGGCGGGTGAGGCGGGCGGAGACCGGCCGGCCCGGGACGGCGGGGCGGAGGACGGCGGCTCAGGCGCCGGCCGCCGCCTCGCTCGCTATCCGGTCGAACTGCGCGCCCATGGCCTCGGCGAGGGCCTGGGCCGCGGACAGGGGGCGGACCATGACGGTGAAGTCGTCGATCCTGCCGTCCTCGTCGAAGTGCAGGAAGTCGCAGCCCTGGATCCGCTTGCCGTTCACGGTGGCGGTGAAGACGAGGGCGTGGTCGCGGCCGTCGGGGTTGGCGATCTCGCGGACGTAGGAGAAGTCCTCGAAGACCCGCATCACGCCGCGCAGGATGGCCGCGGTGATGGCCTTGCCTTCGTACGGCTTGAAGGCCACGGGGCTGGTGAAGACCACGTTCTCCGCCAGCAGCGCCTCCAGCGCGGGCACGTCGCGGTTCTCGACGGCTTTCCGGAACGGGTGCATGGGAGCCCTCCCTGTCTGCGGCCTCAGCCGCGATGCATGCTCGGTAACGCGACGCACACATACTCAATAAATTGAATAGGCGCATCGGAGGGTATGGCGGCGGTACCGCTGTGCGCAATGGGCTTCCCGCCCCTCTCTCATAGGAGGCGACTAGGCTCTTGACCGTGACGCATAGGCAAACCGATGGCTCAGGCGGCTCCGCCGAAGAGCGGTCGCCCGTCGCGCACACGGTGGCCGACCTGAACCTGCTGCGCACCTTCCTGGCGGTCTACCGTTCCGGTTCGTTCACCGCCGCCGCAGGCCTGCTCGGTGTGTCGCAGCCGACCGTGACCACCCAGATCCGGGCGCTGGAACGGCAGTCGGGGCGGGAACTGTTCGCGCGGCTGCCGCGCGGCGTCGCCCCGACCGCCGTCGCACACGACCTCGCCGCGCGGGTGGCGGCGCCGCTCGACGCGCTCGCCGCCGCGACCGGGCAGGACACCGCCGCGGACGAGCGGGCCGCGCCGGTGCATCTGGCCGGGCCCGCGGAGCTGATGTCCGTCCGGGTGCTGCCGGCCCTCGCCCCGCTGACCGCCGAGGGGCTGCGGCTGCGGGTCACGCTCGGACTGACCGATCCGCTCCTGGAGGAACTGCGCGCCGGCCGTCACGACCTGGTGATCGCCACCTACCGGCCGCGCGGGCGGGCCCTGACCGCCACGCCGCTGATGGACGAGGAGTTCGTCCTGGTGGCCGCGCCCGTCTGGGCGGACCGGCTGGCCGGGCGCCTCACCGCCGACGCCCCCGACGCGCTGCACGCCGTGCCGCTCGTCACCTACGCGGAGGACGTGCCGATCGCCCGCCGGTACTGGCGGCACGTCTTCGGCACCCGGCTGTCCTGCCCGGCCGCCGTCACCGTCCCCGACCTGCGCGGGGTGCTCGCGGCGGTCGTCGCGGGAGCCGGGTTCACCGTGCTGCCGCGCTATCTGTGCCTGGCCGAGCTGGCCTCCGGCGCCCTGGTGCCGCTGCTCGAACCGGAGGACCCGCCGATCAACACGGGCTACCTCGTCCAACGCCCCGGCCGCCCGGACAACCCGGACGTCGTCCGGGTCCGGGACCTTCTGCTGGAGGCGGGCCGCACCTGGTGAGCGCCGCGGGCGCGGCCCGGCGGGGCTACGCCACCTGGCCGAGGCGGCCTTCGAGGACGGTGCGGGAGATCAGGGGGCGGTCCCAGAGGGAGAGGATCTCGTTGGCGAGCCCCACGATCGGCAGCGGGTCCGGGTTGCCGTGCGCCACGATGCCCACGGCGGACAGGCCGCGCGGGACGGCGTCCGCGTCGAGGAGGACCCGCCACTCCCCCGGTCCCAGCTCCAGGTACTCGAGGCCGGTCAGCCGGGCGATCTCCAGCGGGTCGGCCAGCGTGCCGGGGTAGGCGGTGAGGGTGCGCAGCCGGGGCAGTCCGACGACCGGGGCGAGGCTCACCGGCTCGCCCTCCCACACGCCGACGCACAGCACCTCCAGCGCCGGGTGGGCGGCGGCGGCCACGCTGGGCAGACTGCGGATGTTGACGTGCGCGACGGGCGACGGCTCGTCCTCTCGGCCCTCGCCCTCTCGGCCGTCGTGCGGCTCCTCCGCCTCCCGTTCGAGGATCATGTCGGTGACGGAGTGCGCGAGCAGCTCGGCGCCGAGGTTGTCCTCGTGGCCGATCATGACGACCTGGCCGAGCCGGCCGCGCGGGCCGGGGGTCAGGTCGACGGCGATCCGGTCGCCGCCGCCGTTGTCGCCGAAGACGATCCAGCCCGGCGAGCCGGCCAGGCGCTGCACCGCGGCGTCCGGCGGGGTGACGGCCGCCTCGGTGGCCGCGAACCGCCAGGGGCAGGGCCGGGAGGCGACATCGGATATGTAGAGCTCGTCCAGGGCGAACAGTTCACAGCCGACCGCCTCGGCGTGGCGGGCCGGCGCCCCGTGGTCGTCCGCCCAGTCCTCCCACTTGGCGCGGGTCACCCGGTACAGCGCCTTCAGCTCCTCGGGCAGGGCGACGCCGAGACGGGCCTCCGCCTGGGCGATCTCCGCCTCGGTGGCGCCGATCGCGTCGGGCAACCGCTCGCGGAGCGTGCGCTCCAGCAGCTCCGGGTCCGCCGTGGGGGCGGGCAGCGCGCCGGGCACGGGTTCCGGGAGGCGGCGCCAGGGCGCGGGCACGGCGTCCTCGACCAGGACGAGCGACCCGGGGTGGGCGCTGCCCACGCCGGGCTCCACGGCGGGGCTGGAGCCGAGCAGGTGGACGACCGCCCTGGCGTCCGGCAGGAACTCCGCCGAGAAGGAGACGGTGTCGGCCCCACTGCCCGCGAGCGCGCGCTGCACCCGCCGCACCGCGTCGAACTCCGCCTGCATGTCCTCGACCTGCGCGGCCTGTCCGGGTCGTGGCCTCGGCCGCCGGAGGGGCAAACTCCATCCGTGCCGGTCGATCCGGCCCGCCACGCGGCCGCCCGCCGTGGCGGCGTCCGACGCGCTGCCGGGGCTCAGCAGCCTGAGCACCGGTTCCCATGTCGCGAAGTCGTGGATCGAGGGCAACGCGGACCTCCAGTGGGCGTGTGCTGAGCGAGGGTTCAAGCGCTGTGGATCACATGTTCGATCCGTCGAAGCATAGCCCCGGCCTCCGAAGTAGCCTTCGCGGGTGACGAGCAACCGGACGGACACCCCTCACCACGCCCCGCTCCCCCGCCCCGAGGAGCTGTTGACCGGCACCGACTGGGCTTCGCTCGAGACCCCGTGCGGGACGGGCGAGGATCTGCCGGGGGCGCTGGCACGGTTTCTCGACACCGACCCGGCCGTCCGGGCGGCCGCCGTCGGTGACGCGCTCAGCGCCGTCACCCACCAGAACACCGTCTACGAAGCGACCGTGCCCGTGGCGCTGTACGTCGCGGCGGTCCTGAACCACCCGGCCACCGCCGCGGGTGAGTCCGGCCGGGACGGCGAGCGGACGTCGCGCTACCCGACCCGCGCGGCGCTGCTGGACTGGCTCGCGGACACCGCCCTCGACGCCGACGACGAGTGCGTGGCCATCGCCGAGGGCACGTGGGACGACGGGTTTCTCGACGAGTGCCCGGAGATACGCGCGTTCCGGGACCTGCGGCCGGCGTTCCACTCGGCGGTCCGGCCCCTCCTCGGCGATGACGACGCCGACGTGCGCGACGCGGCCTTCGTCGCCGCCGTCCCGCTGGTGGAGCACCCCGCCCTCGTCTCGCACCGGGGGGAACTGGCCGAGCACGCCCGCCGTCTGCTGACCACCAGCACGGACCGGTCCAGGCGGGACCGTGCGCTGAGCGCGCTCAGGACATGGGGCCACGACACCAGCGCTCTGGAGAACGCGGACGACGTCGCGGTCCGCGAACTTCGCGCCCGCCGGGCCGCCGAACGGCAGGGTTGGGGAACGGGTGGCTACTCCGAGGACCCGCCGTTCTGACCCGCCGGTCCGGCGGTCAGCCGGTCCGGCGGTCACCCTGTCTGGCGGTTCTGCATCCAGCCGGTCCGGCGGTCAGCCGGCCTGCCGCGCGAACGCCTGGTACGCCCGGTCGTCGAAGAGGACGAAGCGCACCTCCTCGACCGCTGTCGGCGTGTTCCGCACCGTCTCCACCGCGATGCGCGCCGCGTCGTCGATCGGCCACCGGTACACCCCGGTGGAGATCGCCGGGAACGCGACCGTACGGGCGCCCAGCTCGTCGGCGACGCGCAGCGACTCCCGGTGGCAGGAGGCGAGCAGGCCGGAGCGGTCCTCCGTGGCCGACCAGACCGGGCCGACGGTGTGGATGACCCAGCGCGCGTCCAGTGCGCCCGCCGTGGTGGCGACCGCCTGGCCGGTGGGGAGGCCCTTGCCGTACCGGGAGGCGCGGAGCTTGCGGCACTCCTCCAGGATCGCCGGGCCGCCCCGGCGGTGGATGGCCCCGTCGACGCCTCCGCCACCCAGCAGGGAGGAGTTGGCCGCGTTGACGATGGCGTCGGCGCTCTCGCGGGTGATGTCGCCCTGGACGAGTACGAGGGTGGTCATGGCGTCTGCCTCAGCCTTCTCCAGACGGCCTTCGCCGCGTTGTGGCCCGACATGCCGTGCACTCCGGGGCCCGGCGGGGTGGCCGACGAGCAGATGAAGACCGCGGGGTGCGGGGTGTGGTACGGGGACAGGGACAGTCTGGGGCGCATCAGGACCTGGAGTCCGGAGAACGCGCCGGAGCCGATGTCGCCGCCGACGTAGTTGGCGTTGCGGGCGGCGAGTTCGGGCGGGCCGGCCGTCGCGCGGGCGAGGACGCGGTCGCGGAATCCGGGGGCGAAGCGCTCCAGTTGGCGTTCCATGGCGTCGGTGAGGTCGCCGGTCCAGCCGTGCGGGACGTGTCCGTACGCCCAGAAGACCTGCTTGCCGGCCGGAGCTCGGGCGGGGTCGACGACACTCGGCTGCACGGTGATCATGAACGGCTTGTCGGGGGCCCGGCCCTCGCGGGAGGCGGCGCGCAGGGCGGCGCCGATCTCCGCGCTGTCCCCGCCGATCTGGACGGTGCCGGCGGTGCGGGCCTCCGGCGCGGTCCAGGGGACGGGACCGTCCAGCGCGTAGTCGATCTTGAAGACGCCCGGGCCGTACCGGTAACCGTCGTAGTGGCGGCCGAGACCCGCGATCCGGGCGAGGGCGGTGGGCGAGGTGTCGAAGACGTAGGCGCGGGCGGGCGGCAGGTCGTCGAGGCGCTTGACCTCGTAGTCGGTGTGGATGCTGCCGCCGAGGTCGCGCAGGTACGCGGCGAGCGCGTCCGACACTGCCTGGGAGCCGCCCTGGGCGACAGGCCAGCCGCGGGCGTGCGCGGCGAGCGCGAAGACCAGGCCGATGGCGCCCGTGGCGATGCCGCTGAGCGGGGCCATGACATGGGCGACGAGTCCGGCGAAGAGGGTCCTGGCGCGCTCGTCGCGGAAGCGGCGGGTCAGCCACGTCGACGGCGGCAGCCCGGCGAGTCCGAAGCGGGCCAGGGTCACCGGGTCGCGCGGGAGGGCGCTGAGCGGCAGTGACATGAAGTCGCGGACGAGTGTGTCCCAGCGCGGCAGGAACGGCTCGACGAGCCTGCGGTACGTGCCCGCGTCGCGCGGTCCGAGGGACGCGGCGGTCTCCGACACGGAGCGGGAGAGCACGGCGGCGGTGCCGTCGGGGAACGGGTGAGCCATGGGCAGCTCCGGCTGGAGCCAGTTCAGGCCGTAGCGCGCCAGCGGCAGGGCGCGGAGGGCGGGCGAGTTGACGCCGAGGGGGTGGGCGGCGGAGCACGGATCGTGGCGGAAGCCGGGCAGCGTCAGCTCTTCGGTGCGGGCGCCCCCGCCGACCGTGTCGCGGGCCTCGAAGAGAGCGACCGAGAAGCCGCGACGGGCCAGTTCCACGGCGGCCGTCAGTCCGTTCGGCCCCGCACCCACCACGACCACATCGAACATCGACGGCACCTTCGGACCCCTTCGTCAGCCGATGGGCACCGGGACGGTTCGTCAGCCGATGTCCACTCGAACAGCAGGATATGCCGGGGCACCGACAGGCACCGGCGACGGGTGCCGCCCCGCACCGCCCCGGCCCATGGGGCGGCCGGTCCGGTCAGTGCCCGGTGGCCAGCAGGGCGGCGATCCTGCGGGCGGTCGCCGCGTCGCGGGCCGCGGTGAACGGCAGGGAGTTGCCGCCGGTGATGCGGAACGGCTCGCCGGTGAGGGTCAGATGGGCGCCGCCGGCCTCCTCGACGAGCAGCAGTCCCGCGGCGTGATCCCACGCCGCCTCCCAGGAGAAGGCTGTTCCGTCGGAATCGCCGCGGGCGACGGCCAGATACTCCAGTCCGGCGGAGCCGCAGGCGCGCGGCGCGACGCCCTCCGTGCGCAGGCCGAGCAGGGCGCGCTTCTGGTCGTCCGTGGTGTAGTCCGGGTGGGAGGTGGCGACGCGCAGGTCGCGGCCGGGCTCCGGCGGGCCGGCGTACAGCCGCTCGCCGTTCAGGAAGGCGCCCTGGCCCCTTACCGCGGTGGCGAGTTGGTCGCGGGCCGGCGCGTACGTCCAGGACGCGAGGAGCTTGCCGTGCCGGGCGAGCGCGACCAGGGTGCAGAAGCCGTCGTCGCCGTGCACGAACTGGCGCGTGCCGTCGACGGGGTCGATGATCCAGACGGGCGCGTCGCCCTGTATCGCCTCGTACGTCGCGGGGTTGGCGTGCACGGCCTCCTCGCCCACCACCACGGAACCGGGCAGCAGCGCGCCCAGCGCTTGGGTGAGGTAGAGCTCAGCCTTGCGGTCGGCGTCCGTCACCAGGTCGTGCGGGCCGCTCTTCTCGTCGACCTCGTGCGCGGCCAGCCGCCGGAAGCGCGGCATGATCTCCGCGGCGGCCGCCTTGCGGACCGCGTCCTCCACGTCGGCCGCGTGCCGGGCGAGAAACTCGTCGATGGTTTCGGTCTCTTCGATCATGACTCCATGAGACCACGCGCCACTGACAATCCTCACCCGGCCGGTGTACTCGGGGTGGAATCGGGATGAATCCCCCGTACCGTCGGCGCCCGTCACCAGATCAGCGGCCCACCGCGTACCCCTGCATGCCGCGCGGGTTCGCCGCCGCCGACAGCACGCCGGTCTCCGGGTCGCGGGCGACCGCGCACAGCCGGCCCTCCGACCAGGGCTCACCCACGGTGACGTCGTGACCACGCCGCCGCAGCTCCTCGACGACGGCCGGGTCCGTGCGGGACTCGACGGTGACGCTGCCGGGTCGCATGCCGCGCGGGTGGAAGGAGCCGGGGAAGCCGTCGTTGTGCCAGTTGGGGGCGTCGATCGCGCCCTGGAGGTCGAGGCCGCCGCGCACCGTCCCGCGCAGGGCGACGGCGAGGAGGAAGTGCAGCTGCCACTGGTCCTGCTGGTCGCCGCCGGGCGTGCCGAAGGCCATGACCGGGACGCCGTCGCGCAGGGCGAGGGACGGGGTGAGGGTGGTGCGGGGGCGGCGGCCGGGGGTGAGCGTGTTGGGCAGGCCCTCCTCGAGCCAGGTCATCTGCAGCCGGGTGCCGAGCGGGAAGCCCAGCTCGGGGACGACCGGGTTGGACTGCAGCCAGCCGCCGCTGGGCGTGGCGGCGACCATGTTGCCCCAGCGGTCGACGACGTCCAGGTGGCAGGTGTCCCCGCGCGTGCCGCCGTCGGCGCCGACGGCCGGTTCCCCCGGCACCGGCGAGGCTGGACCCTTCGCGACGGTCGGTTCGCCCGCTCCGGCGGCACCGCCGACACGTTCCGCGGCGGCCTCCACGCGCGCGTGGGCGCTGATCCGCGGCACGCGTCCGCCGGGGCTGCCGGGACGCAGCTCGTACGACGCCCGCGGCCCGACCAGGGTCCGCCGCTCGGCGTTGTAGGCGTCGGACAGCAGGTCGTCGAGCGGTACGTCGGCGGCGTCGCCGTACCAGGCCTCCCGGTCGGCCATGGCGAGCTTGCAGCCCTCGACGAGCAGGTGGACGTAGTCGGCGGACCCGTAGGGGGGCAGTTCGGGCGGGAGCAGGGCAAGCTGCTGGAGGAGGACCGGGCCCTGACTCCAGGGGCCGGCCTTGCACAGGGTCCAGCCGTTCCAGTCGTACGTCACCGGCGCCTCGTAGGAGGCCGACCAGGCGGCGAGGTCGTCGGCGGTGAGGGTGCCGGTGTGCCGGTCGCCGCTGGTGTCGAGGGTGGGGCGGCGCGCCTGGCGGACCAGGGCCTCGGCGATGAATCCGGTGCGCCACACCTCCCGCGCGGCCTCGATCTGCGCCTCGCGGTCGCCCGCGCGGGCGGTCTCGGCCAGGAGCCGCTTCCAGGTGGCGGCGAGGGCGGGATTGCGGAAGAGGCGCCCCGGCCGGGGCGGCTTCCCGCCGGGCAGGTACACCTCCGCCGACGAGGTCCACTCGGTTTCGAACAGTTCCCGTACGGTCTCGACGGTCGCGCCGACGTTGTCGACGGGCGCGTGCCCGTGCTCGGCGTAGCCGATGGCGTACTTGAGGACGTCGGCGAGCGGCTTGGTGCCGTGGTCGCGCAGGAGCAGCATCCAGGCGTCGAAGGCGCCGGGCACGGCGGCGGCCAGGGGTCCGGTGCCGGGGACGAGGTCCAGGCCGAGCGACCGGTAGTGGGCGACCGTGGCGCCGGCCGGGGCGACGCCCTGTCCGCACAGCACGCGCACCTCGCCGCCGGCCGGGGCGAGCAGGATCGGTACTTCCCCGGCCGGCCCGTTGAGGTGCGGTTCGACGACGTGCAGCACGAACGCGCCCGTCACGGCGGCGTCGTAGGCGTTCCCGCCGTCCTCCAGGACGGCCATCGCCGACTGGGAGGCCAGCCAGTGGGTGGAGGACACCATGCCGAAGGTGCCCTGGAGGGTGGGGCGGGTGGTGAACATCCGGTCTCTCACCTCTCTGGTCACGCGCGTCGGCCGGTCCGATCAGCGCACACCGGGCAGGCTATCGACGGCCCGGCGGCCTTTTCCCCTGATCCCTCTCCCGGATGGGCTCGCCGACCCGGTGCAGATGGCGGAGCACCTCGCGGTACGAGTGCAGCAGGCCGGCCTCGCAGTAGGGGATGTCCTTCTCCGCGCAGAACTCCTTGGTGATCTCGGCGGCACGGGTGAGGGCGGGGGTGGGCATGCTCGGGAACAGGTGGTGTTCCACCTGGTAGTTGAGGCCGCCCATGGCCGCGTCCACGAGACGGCCGCCGCGCACGTTGCGGGAGGTGAGCACCTGGCGGCGGAGGAAGTCGAGGTTCATCTCGGGTGTCACCATCAGCATGCCCTTGTGGTTGGGGGCGAAGACGCAGCCCAGGTAGACGCCGAGCAGCGCCTGGTTCACCGCGATGAACGCGATGGCCTTGCCGGGCGGCAGCGCGGTGAACACGGCCCCGAAGTAGCCCGCGAAGTGGGCAACCAGCAGCGCCCCTTCGAGGAACGGGCGTTTCATCGTCGGCGCGGTCAGGGCGCGGAAGCTGTTGTACTTGAGGTTGACGCCCTCCAGGAGCAGCAGCGGGAAGAACAGGTACGCCTGGCGGCGTCCGACGAACCGGGCCAGCCCGCCGGCCTGTCCGGCCTGCCGCCTCGACCACACCAGGATGTCCGGGGACACGTCCGGGTCGCGTTCCTCGTGGTTGGGGTTGGCGTGATGGCGGGTGTGCTTGTTCATCCACCAGCCGTAGCTCATGCCCATCAGCAGGTTGCCGGCGATCCGGCCGCCGATCTCGCTGGGCGCCCGCCGGCTGAACACCTGGCGGTGGGCGAGGTCGTGGCAGACCAGCGCGATCTGCGCGAGCACGACCGACAGCAGGGCCGCGACGCCGAGCTGGAGCCAGCTGTCGCCGAGTGCGAACAGCGCGTACCAGGTGCCCGCGAACGCCGCCAGCACCAGCGTGAAGCGCACCGTGTAGTAGAGGGGCCGGCGGTCGAGCAGCCCTTCCCCGGCCATACGGCGGCTGAGTTCGGCGAAGTCGCTGCCGGTGGCGGACCCGGGGCGCCGAGCGGGCCGGGGCGTGACGGAGGGAGGCGGGCTGCCCGCCAGATCGGTGTTCATGCGTTCGAGTCTGCGGACGCGCGGTGCCCGGCAGAATCGGTCTGGCCCCCGTCTTCGAGGGGGTGCAAACCCCACCTAGTCCAGGGGGACGGCCGTCAGGCGCTGCGTCTCGTGGACGTAGAGGAACCCTCCGGCGTGGACGAGGTCGACTCCCCCTTCCGACTTCACGGCCTGTGCGGAAAGGCTCCAGGCCTCCTTGCGCCGGGCGACGTCGACGGCGATCACGGCCACTCCCTCCTCCACTGTGCCGACGTAGAGCAGGCCCTTGAACGCGTCCGGCTGGGCGATGGTGCTGAGGTAGAGGTCGGAGCGCAGCGTCCACAGTTTTCCGCCGGTGAGCGGGTCGTGGGCGGTGAGGTCCTTGTCGACCGCGTACAGGACGCCGTCCGCGATCACGGGATCGGCGAACCCGGTCGCCAGCGGCGACGCGGATTCGAGTTCCCAGGTGATGTCGCCCGTGGCGAGGTCCACCGCCCAGATGCTCGAAGCCGCGGTGTAGGCGTGGGTCCGCGATGCCACCGGGCGGCCGAGCGTGTCCAGGGGGTCGCCGCCGTCCAGCAGCCGCCGGGTCCACAACGGCTCGCCGCCGCGGCGGTCGAATGCGAACATGAGTTCAGGGTCGGTGCAGACCAGCCGCTCGCCCGTCACGACCGCGGAGACGAACGGACCGCTTCCCGTCTCGTCGCGGTGGGCCTCGATCGGCCGGCTCCAGCGGATGCGCCGCGCCGCCACGTCGTAGGCCAGGACCCGGGACACGCTCAGGGCTGAACCGAAGTCGTCGTAGACGTGGAGGTAGACGGTGTCGCCGTCGGTGGCGATCACGTTGAACAGCGCGTCGTCCAGTTCATGGGGGTCACCGGCCGGGCCGGCGACCTTGCCGGTTCTCAGGTCGACGCGGCCGAACGAGCGGTCGCCGGTCTCCGGGTCGGTGACCATCCCGTACGCCCGTCCGTCGAAGGCCGCGACGCGCACGTTCGACGCGTTCTCACGCCACAGCTGGGAGCCGTCCTTGGCGGAGAGTGCGACGCCGGACGTGAAGGCGACTCCGTCGGCCGATATCGGGTCGTCGTAGGCGTCGCGCAGGGGCACGGACCAGCGAGGGCGGGGGGCCGTGCCGGGCGGCCGGCCGCCGGAGTCCTTGGAGGAGGCCGGTCCGCTCCCCTTCGCGGGCGTTCCGCCGCCGGAGCCGCCGAACCCGCCCGCGGCGAGGAGCGTGGCCGCGGTGCCGGTGGCCAGGACGCCGCCGACGGCCGCCACGAGGACCGCCCGGCGGGAGAGCCGGCCGGTGCGTGGGGCGGGACCGGCGCTGTCCGGCTCCCCTCGCGCGGGGGTACCGGCGTCCGCGACGCCTCCGGCGGTGGGCACTTCGCCGATTCTGCGGGTGATGTCGGCGAGCACCGGGCCGGGCAGGGTGTCGGCGAACGCCGTGGCGTCGAACGGCCCCCACGCCGCCGCGATCCGCCCCGGCTCGGGCCGGTGTCCCGGCGTCTTGTGCAGGCAGGCGGCGAGGACGTCCCGCAACCCGGCGGGCAGGTCCGCGAGTTCGGGCTCGGCGTCGCGGACCAGCACCATCGGGTCCTGGCCGTCCCGGCCGTCGAAGGGCCCGTGTCCGGTGGCGGCGAACACCAGGACGGAGCCGAGTGCGAAGACGTCGCCCTCCGGGCCGTGCTCCTCGCCGCGCACCTGCTCGGGTGACATGTACGCCGGGGTCCCGATCACCTGGCCGGTGGAGGTGAGCCGCCGCGCGCCGAGAGCCCGGGCGATCCCGAAGTCGATGAGCCGGGGGCCCGCCGGGGTGAGGAGGACGTTGGAGGGCTTCAGGTCGCGGTGCACCAGCCCGGACCGGTGCAGGGCCCGGAGGGACTCGGCGAGGGCGGTGCCCAGGCCCCGCACGGTGTCCTGCGGCAGGGGGCCGCCGAGCCGTACGGCGTCCCGCAGCGAGGGGCCGATGAGGTACGCCGTGGCCAGCCACGGCCGCGCCGCGTCGGGGTCGGCGTCGACGACCTCCGCGGTGTGCAGCGGGCCGAGGCTGCGGGCGGCCTCCGCCTCGAGCCGGAAACGGTCCCGGAGTCCGGGTTCGTCCGCGAGCTCCGGGTGGATCGTCTTCAGCGCGACCAGCCGCCCGCCGGCGGACCGTGCCAGGTAGACGGTGCCCATGCCGCCGCTGCCGAGCCGGCCGGCCAGCGTGAAGCCGGCGACGTGTGCGGGGTCGTCCGGCAGCAGCGGGAGGATCGGGGAGTTGACCGGCATCGCAGCGCGCTCCTTGAGGTGAATGGGCCGGTGGATCGGCCGTCAGATCGTGGGTACGGCGATGACCGCCGACGGCTGGCCCACGAGAACGGCGCCCGGGACCACGGCCAGCTGGAAGGGGTCGTGCGGCTCCAGACCCACCGGCGACAGCTGCCACACGAGTTCGCCGGACTCGGTGTCGAACGCGGTGACGTGCTCGGGCGTCGGTACGAGGAGCAGCCGGCCGGAGTCGCTGACCGCCATGCCGCCGACGCGGGCGTTCGCTGTGCCCCTCGGCATGTACCGCTGCCAGCGGCGCCGGCCGGTTCGGGCCTCGTAGGCGCTCACTTCGGTGCCGCCCTGGACGTAGACGGTGCCCCGGTCGAGGGTGAGGGGCGCGGCGTCGCCCAGGGTCGACTCCTCCCACAGCCGGCGGCCGGTGGTCAGGTCCCTGGCGTGGAGACTGCCCAGGCCGACCGCGAACAGCTTCCCCGAGCCGTCCGTGAGCGTCGGGCTGTCGGGCTCGACGTCGTCGAAGGACCGCGTCCACCGGTGTTTCCCGGTGGCCCGGTCGAAACCGGCGAACCGCTTGGTGGCCGTCTCCAGCTCCTCGTCGGAGGAGAGCCCCGTGCCGTCCTTGCCTTCGAGTACGAGGGTGTCGCCGGACCCGCCGAGCAGGGCGGCGGTGCCGCCGAAGCCGTCGGGCACCGGGGTCCGCCAGCGCTGCTCGCGCCGGACGAAGTCGAACGCGGCGAGGTGGAGTTCGTGGTGCTGGAGGTCGGTGCGCTTCCCGAGGAGCACCCAGGCGGTGTCACGGCGCACCCCGAGCACTTTCGTCACCTCCAGGCCGTCGTCCGCGAGACCTCTCTCGTAGGCGCTGTCGACCCATTCCCGCCGGCCGTCCCGCAGGTCGCACACGGTGAGCCCGTCGAACGTGTACAGCAGCGCCCGGCGCCCGGAGGCCTGCCAGACGGGGGCGGTGCCTTTCAGCTCCTGGACCTGCCACACCGCCTTGCCGGACGTCAGGTCCAGCCCGCGCGCCGACTCGCCCTGCACGACGACGGCACGGCCCGCCGCCGTCACCGGGACCAGCCTGGTCCTGCCGGTCGGGTCGTCGTACCGCCACAGCGCGGTCGGCGGCAGTCCGGTGAGGGCACGGCCGCGTGCGGGCCGCTTCGGCCCCGAGGCGCCGGCCGAGTCTGGGGTGTCGTCGCGTGCCGCCGTCCAGGCGAAAACCGCGCCACCGCCGAGCACCGCGCCGACGGCGCCGCCGAGCATCCGGCCCAGCAGCACGCGCCGGGTGGGGGACGGCGGTTCGGACGGGGTCCGCCGCGTCGTCGCCGCGGGCCGCAGCGGGAGCGTTCCCGTCGGCCGCGCCGCGGTCGCTGGCCCCGCGGCCACCCGCGTGGGCGGCTCCGTGACGGCGGCCCGCGTCGGTGTGTCCGTCTCCACCCGCGTCGGCGCGGGCTCGTCCGGTGCGCCCTCCAGCGCGAAGACCTCCTGTGCCCGTGCGGCCAGTGCGGCGACGACCCGGCCCGGCAGCCTGTCCTCGCCCGTGGCAGGCCCGGCGAGTGCCGGGTTCCGCGCGAGTTCCGGTGCCGTCGGCCGCTCGTCCGGTACGGTGGACAGGGCGCGGGAGACGACCTCGGCCAGGTCGTCGGGCAGGCCTGCCAGGTCGGGGTCGGTCCGGGCGGCGCGGTAGGCGAGCTCCGGCGGCGCGCCGTCCCCGAACGGCAGCCGGCCGAGGGCGGTGTGCGCGAGCAGCACGCCGAGCGCGAACACGTCCGCGGCCGGCGAGGGCTGCCCGCCGCCCAGTACCTCGGGGGCGAGATAGGGGGCGGGCGCGGTGGTGAGGCGGGTGCCGGGGGGCGGCCCCTGGTGGACACGGCAGGCGTCCAGGGCCGGGAGCAGCGGGCCTCGCGCGGTCAGCCACACGCCCTCGGGCGCGACGGCGCCGTACACGACGCCCGCCGCGTGCAGTCCGGCGAGTGCCCCGGCGACGGCGCCGCCCATGGCGCGCACGCCGGCCACCGGCAGCGGACCGTCCACCTCGTCCAGCCCCACCGCGGGCGTCAACGCCACGGCGAGCCAGGCCGGTTCGGTGTCGAGGCCGGCGCCGAGCCGGGCGGGGACCCCGGCGACCGGTGTGCCGCGCAGCGCGGCGGCCGCCGCGCGGGCCGCCTCGGGGAGGACGACGACGAGCACGGTGGTGCCGTCCCGGTCCCGCCCGACGAAGCGAGGCGTGCCCGCGGTGCCGGTACGCGGCCATCGGGCCAGGAGCCGATACGGCCCGAGGGCGCGCGGGTCTTCGTCTCTGAGGGGCTGCACGGCGGTGTTCTCCTCACACTCTCGGACTCGGTCGTCGCGCGTGGTTCTGCCGTCGCGTCACAGGCCGGGCAGGGCGTGCACCGCGGTGCCGCGCTGCCACACGACACAGTTCCCGGTGGCGGCCGTGCCGCGCCAGGGGGCGTCGCCGGAGCCGGCGGCGGTGAAGCGGTACTGCTCGGCCGCACGCTGCCTGTGAACGACGAGAATTCCCCGCTCGGGGTTGCGCAGCGCGGCGTACACACCGGAGCCGGCCACCACGGGGGCCGCGTCGGCGGCCAGCGAGTCGTCCGCGAGGACCGTCCACGAGGCGGTGCCCCGGGCGGCGTCGACCGCGCGCAGCTGCGAGCCGTCCACCACGTACACCCGGCCGTCGTCGAGCGCGGGGGTGCCGAATCCGTCGTCCTCCTCCGCGGTGACCGACCACAGCCGGCTGCCGTCGCCCGGGTCGAGACCGGTCAGTCGCTCACCGCCCAGCACCACGAGGTTCTCGGCGAGGGCGGGGGTCACGCCGGCCCGGGCTCCGGTGTCCCGGCGCCAGACCACGGCGCCGTCGGCGGCCGACAGCGCGGTGACCGAGCCGTTCCCGGCCAGCAGGAGCAGGTCCCCGCCGGCTGTCGCGGTGAGGTCCGCGCCGTCCGCCTCGGAGGGCACGGCGACCCGCCACCGGCGCCCGCCGTCGGCCAGGCGCAGGGCGTGGATCCGCCGGTCGGAGCCCGTGCCGTAGACCACGCCGCCGTCCGAGGCGAGCAGCCGGGACAGCCGTACGCCTGCCACGCGCAGCCGCACCTGTCCCGAGGCGGCGTCCAGGACGGTCGGGACGCCGTCCTCCAGGAGGACCGGAGCGGCACCGCCGAGCACCGCCTCGACGCGCGTACGCCGTCGCCAGCGTTCCTCCCCGGACACCGGGTCGTGGGCCACGACACCGCCGTCGGCGTGTGCCGTCAGCACGACCGGACCGGCGGCCACCGGTCTGAACGCCGGCTTCGCCGCGCCTTTCCGGTACGACCACAACGGCGGCGGGACCTCGCCCGGCGACCCCGTCCAGCGGGGCGCCGCCGCCGGCTCGTCCCGCGTTCCGCCTCGGGAGCCGTACCAGAACGCCGCCGCGCCGCCGAGCAGGACCGCGCTCCCGGCGCCGGCGATCAGCTGACGACGCGTCACGTCGACGCGTGATGGAGCCAGTTCCGCCGCGGCGCGTTCGAGGCGGGCCGCGTCGCCGGCGACGGGAGCGGGGAGCCAGGACGCGGTACGGCGCCGTGCCGCGCCCTGGGGGTCCAGTTCCTCGGCCAGCTCGGCGGGGCCGGGACGGCGCCGCGGGTCGTGGTCCAGGCAGCGGCGCAGCACCGGCACGAGGGCGGCGGGCAGTCCGGACAGGTCGGGTTCCTCGTAGGCGATGAGGAAGCTCGCCATGGCCGGGTGGTCGCCGTGGAAGAGATGGCGCCCGGTGGCGGCGTACGCCAGCACCGCGCCGAGCGTGAACACGTCGCTGGGCGGGCCCAGTTCGCCGCCCAGCACCTGCTCGGGAGACATGTAGCCGACGGATCCCGGCCGCTGCCCGGTGACCGTGAGGGTCGTGTCGCCGCGGACGCGGGCTATGCCGAAGTCGACGACCCGTGGCCGGTCGGCGGGCAGCAGCACGTTGGACGGCTTGAGGTCGCGGTGCACCACCCCGGCGGCACCCAGCGCGGCCAGCGCGCGGGCCAGCGCCCCGCCCAGGGCGCCGACCGCGGGCACCGGCAGCGCGCCGTGCCGCTCGACCGCCGTCGCGAGCGTCGGTCCGGGGACGAACTCCGTGGCGAGCCACGGGACCGCGCCGTCCAGGTCGGAGTCCAGTGTGCGGGTGAGGTAGGGGCTGCGCACCGTGGCGGCGGCGGTCACCTCGCGCTGGAAGCGGGCGCGTATCCCGGGCTCCCGCAGCAATTCGGGCAGCACGGTCTTCACCGCGGCCCGCCGCCGTCGGCCCAGGCCGAGATAGACGGTGCCCATGCCGCCCGCGCCGAGCACGCCCACCAGCCGGTACGGGCCCAGCGTCCGCGGCGCGCCGGGAGCCGGGGCGGCGATCGCGGGTGTCATGGCCGCGATGGTAGGTGAGCGCACGGCGGTGTGCGGGCGATGCGCGGGACGCGCGCGGGCGGTGGGCGGCCCACCGCAGGGACATAGGGGCATATACAGCCCACGGACGGATGGCCGCAGTTACCGCGCGGGCACGGAGCGAGTTGGCACTTCCGCCCCACAAGGAGTCGTGTGACACTGTCGTCCCGTCCGCAGTGCGGACTCCTTTCCGCACCGACCCCCACGAGAAGTGCGCCGTGCGTTCTCTTCCCCTGCCGCTCGCCCTCACCGCGCGACTGACCCCGGTCGCCGTGCTCGCCTGTGCCGGCTGGGCCCTCACCTCCGGGCCCGGGACGGCCTCCCCCGCCGAGGCCAAGGCACCGCGCGAGACCGGCTCCCGGTCCGCGTCCGCGCCGTCGACCACGGCGGTGTCCAAGACGTACACCGCCGCCCCGGCGCCGTGCGACAGCGTGGCCGGGAAGACGGTCGCCTCGCTGGTGCCCGGCGCCAAGCCGGCGGGGAAGGAGATCCCGTCCACGGACACCTCGGTGCGCCGCACCTGCTCCTGGAACGCCCTGAAGGGCTACGACTACCGGTGGCTCGACGTCTCCTTCGAGATAAGCGACTCGGACGAGCAGGCGCAGAAGCAGTACGAGGACCGGATGGCGGAGCGCGGCGGCGGCGGGCCGGTGCCGGGCCTCGGCGACACGGCGTACTCCGTCGTGAACCTCACCACCGAGGACAAGCAGGAGACCCGTGAGGGCGTGGTGCTGGTCCGCGCGGCCAACGCGCTGGTGACGGTGACGTACAACGGCTCCGACTTCGAGAACCGGACGGCACCCGCCACCGATGTGATCAACAAGGGCGCCATCAAGGCCGCGAAGGACGCGGTGGCCGCGCTGGAGGACGGCGGCGCGGGCTGACCGGCCGCCGCCCCCGGCGTCAGCGGGCGGCCCGCTCCCGGCGCGGCGGCATCAGCGCCACGTACAGCAGCAGCGAGGCCGCGAGGCCGACCGCCCAGCCGTAGTCGGCGAGCGGCTTGAGGAACGGGATCAGACCGTCCGCCGGGAACGGGCCGGACTTCGTCCCGTCCGCGCCCACCGTCGAGTACGAACCGCCGACCGCCAGCACCCCGCCGACCGCGAAGGCCGCCAGGGCACGCCAGTTCCAGCCGCCGGAGTACCAGTAGCGCCCGCCGGGCGTGTAGAGGTCCGCGAGGTGGAGCACGGTGCGGCGGACGATCCAGTAGTCGGCGATCAGGATGCCCGCGACCGTGCCGAGCAGCCCGCCGACCACACCGAGCCAGGTGAAGATGTAGAACTCGGGCGTGGAGATCAGCTTCCACGGGAAGATCAGCACGCCGACGACGCCGGTGATCAGCGCGCCGGTGCGGAAGGTGATGAACTTCGGCGCCAGGTTGGCGAGGTCGTACGCCGGGGACACGACGTTCGCCGCGATGTTCACCGACACGGTGGCGATCAGCACGGTGACGAGCGCGAAGAGCAGGCCGAAGGCGTTGTCCGCCCGGGCGGCGAGGGTGACCGGGTCCCAGATCGCCTCCCCGTAGACCGCCTGGGAGCCGGAGGTGACCAGCACGGCGAGGATCGCGAACAGCGTCATCGTCGTGGGCAGACCGAGCGACTGGCCCCAGGTCTGTGCCTTCTGGCTGGCGCCGAAGCGGGTGAAGTCGGGAATGTTGAGGGACAAAGTGGCCCAGAAACCTATCATCCCCATGAGGGACGGGAAGAAGACCGGCCAGAAGTCGGCGCCCCAGCCCAGCTCCGACGGCTGCGACAGCAGCTCGCCGAATCCGTCCGCCTTCACCGCGATCCAGATCAGCAGCACGAACGCGCCGACGATGACGAAGGGCGCGGCCCAGTTCTCGAAGTGCCGCAGGAAGTCCATGCCGCGGTGGATGATCGCGATCTGCAGCGCCCAGAAGAGCAGGAAGCACAGCCACAGCGGCCAGGGGTGGCCCGCGATCCGCCCCGCGTTCTCCCACTCGCCGCCGGTGAGCTTGGAGCCGAGCGCGAAGACGCCGCTGCCGCCGATCCAGGTCTGGATGCCGAACCAGCCGCAGGCCACGGCGGCCCGGATGAGCGCGGGGACGTTGGCGCCGCGCAGCCCGAACGAGGCGCGGGCGAGCACCGGGAAGGGAATGCCGTACTTGGGTCCGGCGTGGCCGGTGGCCAGCATCGGCAGCAGCACGACGACGTTGGCGAGGGCGATGGTGAACACCGCCTGCTTCCAGTCCATGCCGAGGGCGACCAGGCCGGAGGCCAGGGTCCAGCTGGGGATGCAGTGCGCCATGGAGATCCACAGCGCGGCGAAGTTGTACGTCGTCCAGGTGCGCTGCGCGACCGGGACGGGACGCAGGTCGTCGTTGGCGAAGGGGCTGTCGGCGGGGAAGGCCTCGGGGGCCAGTTCTATCCGGCCTTCGGCATCGGAGGGCTGGGCGGCGGGCGACCCCGTGGGAACGGTTTCGGTCATGGGCAGGCCAATCGAACGGAGGGGAACGGGAAAGGCCGTGCGGAGGCCTTGGGCCCCTCCCCGGGACGGCGGGGAGGGGGGACAAGGTGTGGGGGGTCGGATCCTCGGAGAACTTCCGGTGTGCGGTCAGGCGTTGACCGCGGGGATGATCCGCGTGCCGTACGCGTCGATCACCGCTTCCTGAGCGTCGTGCATGTCGTAGACGGCGAACTGGTCGACGCCCAGGTCGCGCAGCTTCCTCAGCTTCTCGATGTGCGCGGCCGGCGTGCCGATCAGGCAGAACCGGTCCACGATCTCGTCGGGCACGAACTGCGTGTCCGGGTTGCCGCTGCGCCCGTGGTGCGAGTAGTCGTAGCCCTGCCGGGCCTTGATGTAGTCGGTGAGTTCGTCGGGGACCATCGAGGAGTGCTCGCCGTACCTGGAGACCAGGTCCGCGACATGGTTGCCCACCATCCCGCCGAACCAGCGGCACTGTTCCCGGGCGTGGGCCAGCGCCTCGGGCGAGTCGTCCTCGGTGACGTACGCCGGGGCGGCGACGCAGACCGTCACCTCGGACGAATCACGGCCGGCGGCGGCCGCGGCGTCCTTGACAGCCTTGACCATGTACTCGGTGAGGTAGAGGTCGGCGAGCTGGAGGATGAAGCCGTCCGCCTCCTCACCGGTCATCTTCAGCGCCTTCGGCCCGTACGCCGCCATCCAGACCGGCAGTTGGGCGCCCGGCTTGATCCACGGGAACCTGACGACCGTCCCGCCGCCGAGGTCGGCCTCCTCGCCGCGGCCGAGGGCCCGGATGACCTTCATGGCGTCGCTGATCCGGGCCAGGGTGTTGGGCTTGCGGCCGGCCACGCGCATCGCGGAGTCGCCGCGTCCGATGCCGCACACCGTGCGGTTGCCGAACATGTCGTTGAGGGTGGCGAAGGTGGAGGCGGTGACCTCCCAGGTGCGGGTGCCCGGGTTGGTGACCATCGGGCCGATCTTCAGTTTCTGCGTGTTGGCGAGGATCTGGCTGTAGATCACGAACGGTTCCTGCCACAGCACGGCGGAGTCGAAGGTCCAGCCGTAGCGGAAGCCGTTGCGCTCGGCGCGTTTCATCAGGCTGATGACGCGTGAGGCGGGCGGGTCGGTCTGCAGGACGAGTCCGAAGTCCATGAGCGCCACTCCTAGGTGAGGTACTGGCAGGTGGAGCGGGGAACGTAGGCGCCGTGCCCGGCGTGTCCGGTGTACTCCCGCTCGGTGACGACGGGGACCCCGCGCGACAGCACGGTCTCGACCCGGCCGGTGACGCGTTTGCCCTCGTACGCCGAGTAGTCGACGTTCATGTGGTGCGTCTCGGCGGACAGGACCTGCTCGGCGTGCGGGTCGTAGACGACGACGTCGGCGTCCGCGCCCGGGGCGAGGGTGCCCTTCTTCGGGTACAGGCCGAACATCCGGGCCGGGGTGGCGCAGGCGATCTCGATCCAGCGGCGGCGTGAGATGTGCCCGTCGACGACGGCCTGGTGGAGCAGGTCCATCCGGTTCTCCACGCCCGGCAGCCCGTTGGGGATCTTGGAGAAGTCGCCGCGGCCCAGCTCCTTCTGGCCGGTGAAGCAGAACGGGCAGTGGTCGGTGGAGACGACCTGGAGGTCGTTGGTGCGCAGGCCCCGCCACAGCCTGGCCTGGTGCTCCCTCGGGCGCAGGGGCGTGGAGCACACGTACTTGGCGCCCTCGAAGTCCGGTTCGGCGAGGTTGTCCGTCGACAGGAACAGATACTGCGGGCAGGTCTCGCCGAAGACGTTCAGCCCCTCGTCGCGGGCCCTGGCCAGCTCGGCGACCGCCTCCGCCGCCGAGACGTGCACGACGTACAGGGGCGCCCCGGCGACCTGCGCGAGCCGGATCGCCCGGTGGGTGGCCTCGGCCTCCAGCAGGGCCTTGCGGACCTCGCCGTGGTAGCGGGGGTCGGTCTCGCCGCGGGCGAGGGCCTGCGCCACGAGCACGTCGATGGCGATGCCGTTCTCCGCGTGCATCATGATCAGGCCGCCGTTCTCGGCGGAGCGCTGCATGGCGCGCAGGATCTGGCCGTCGTCGGAGTAGAAGACTCCCGGGTAGGCCATGAACTGCTTGAACGACGTGACGCCCTCCTCGACGAGGAGGTCCATCTCCTTCAGGGTCTCGTCGTTGACGTCGGAGACGATCATGTGGAAGCCGTAGTCGATCGCGCAGTTGCCCTCCGCCTTCGCGTGCCAGGCGTCGAGGCCTTCGCGCAGCGCCTGTCCGACGCTCTGCACGGCGAAGTCGACGATCGTTGTGGTGCCGCCCCAGGCCGCGGCCCGGGTGCCGGTCTCGAAGGTGTCGGAGGCGAAGGTGCCGCCGAACGGCAGCTCCATGTGGGTGTGGACGTCGACGCCGCCCGGGATGACGTACTTCCCGGTGGCGTCGATGATCCGCTCGGCCGTCCACGCCTCGGCGGCGGGGGTGCCGGAGGCGGCGAGGGCGGCGATGCGGCCGTCCTCGATCAGGACGTCGGCGTGGATCTCGTCGGAGGCGGTGATGACGAGGCCGCCGCGGATGATGGTCCGGCTGCTCATGTCGTGGTCGCTCCTCGCGGGTGTCGGGTGCAGGTTGTCTGTGGCTGGTCGCGCCCGCGCGGCGGCAGCCGCGTGCCAAGCACGGCCCCGCGCCCCTGAAGGGCGTCTACGGTGCCGTCAGTGGCGAATACGCCCCCGGCGCCCTGTCCCGGTAGAACTGCCAGCGGTCCCTGACCTCTCGCAGCTTCGCCATGTCGAGGTCCCGGACGACCAGTTCGGTCTCCTTGTCGCTCGCCACCTCGCCGACGAACTGGGCCTCCGGGTCCACGAAGTAGGAGGTGCCGTAGAAGTCGTTGTCGCCGTACTCCTCGACGCCCACCCGGTTGATCGCGCCGACGAAGTACTCGTTGGCGACGGCCGCCGCCGGCTGTTCCAGCTGCCAGAGGTAGCCGGACAGGCCGCGCGAGGTCGCCGACGGGTTGAAGACGATCTCGGCGCCCGCGAGGCCGAGCGCCCGCCAGCCCTCGGGGAAGTGGCGGTCGTAGCAGATGTAGACGCCGATCCTGCCGACGGCGGTGTCGAAGACGGGCCAGCCGGAGTTGCCGGGCCGGAAGTAGAACTTCTCCCAGAAGCCCCTGACCTGCGGGATGTGGGTCTTGCGGTACTTGCCGAGGTACGAGCCGTCCGCGTCGATCACGGCGGCGGTGTTGTAGAGGACGCCGGGCTGCTCCTCCTCGTACATCGGCAGCACGAGGACGATGCCCAGCTCTTTCGCGAGGGCCTGGAAGCGCCGCACGATCGGCCCCTCGGGGATCCGCTCGGCGTACTCGTAGAAGGCGGGGTCCTGGACCTGGCAGAAGTACGGCCCGTAGAACAGCTCCTGGAAGCACAGGACTCGGGCGCCCTGCGCGGCGGCGTCGCGGGCCGCCTGTTCGTGCACCCGGATCATCGACTCCTTGTCGCCGGTCCAGGCGGTCTGGAAGACGGCGGCGCGGATCACTCGGCTCATCGGGACCTCCGGTCGCTCCGGTAGCTCGGTGTGCCGTGAGCGTAGGGAGCCCGGCCGCCCGCTTTGAGGTGCACCGTGTCACGTCTGCGGGCGGGCGGCGTGCCACCGTGTCACGTTGCGACGAGCCCATGTTTCACCGCCGTTTTCCCAGGTAGTTCCATGTTTCACCGCTGTTGCGCGTCATGCGCGAGGAGCGCGATGTGCACCGAGGCGGCCTGCTCGAAGTCGTCGAGGTCGACACCGAGGCGGGTTTGTATCGCCTCCAGGCGGCGGTAGAGCGCGGGCCGGGAGACATGGTGGAGCTGGGCGGTGCGGGATTTGTTGCGGCCGGTGGCCAGATACGTCCGCAGCACCGCCAGCAGACCGTCGTCGCCGAGGCCGAGCAGCCCGTCCAGCTCCCGCTCGGCGAACGACTGCACCTGCGGGTCGTCCCGCAGCAGCCGGATCAGGCCGCGCAGGTGTACGTCCTTCAGGCGGACGACCGCCGGGAGGTCGAGGGCGGCCGAGGACCCGGCCACGGCGTCCGCGACATGCCGGGCCTCGCGCAGCCCGGCGGGGACGTCGTCCCAGTCGGTGCGCGCGTCGGCGGCGGCCACCACGGCGGGCCGGCCGTGCTGGCCCAGCCGGGCGGCGAAGTGCCCGGTGAGCGCTTCGGCGTCCTGGTCGCGGGCCAGGCTGAGCAGCACGGCGGCGGCCCCGTCGGCCAGCTCGGCAGCCAGCCCCGGCAGGCCCAGCAGGCGCAGCACCCGGTCGAGGCGGGCCGGATCGCCGTCGCGGACGACCAGCGGGACGAAGGTCCGCCGGTTGACGGGCAGTCCGGCGGCGCGGGCGCGGGGCAGCAGCTGCCGGGCCGGTACGGTCCCGCCGACCAGGTCGGTGAGCAGGCTCTGGGCGGACTGCTCCTCCCAGCTGTGGGCGGCGCCGCCGAGCATCCGGTGCAGGACCAGGGCCTCGGCGGCCCGGTCGGCGAGCAGCCGGCCGGCGGCGGTGTCGCCGCGGTGGCCGCACAGCACGAGCTGTCCCCACCGCTCGCCCCGTCCGCCCAGCTCGGCGCGGATCCAGCCGTCGCCTTCCCGGCCTCCGGCCTGCCGGGCGATGCGTTCCCAGTCGCGCAGCACGTCGTCGACCGCGGGGCGTTCGCCCGCCGTGGCCAGCACCCGGTGGGCGAGGTTGGTGACGACGACGGGGCAGCCGCTGTGCCGGGCGATCTCGTCGAGGAGCCGCTGCAGCGGGGCGCCCGCGGTGATCAGCCCGGTGAGGGTGGTCCGCACCGCCTCGGAGAGGCTGACGGCGGCGAAGTTGCGGCGCACCAGCCGGGACTGCACCTCCTCCGTCAGCTGGGCGAACGGGAACGGCCGGTGCAGCACGACCAGGGGCAGCCCGCACCGTTCGGCGGCCCGCCGCATCACGTCCGGCGGGGCGGGGAAGGCGCGGCCCAGTCCGAGGACGACGGCCGCGGCCTCCGCGCGGTGCAGGGAGCGGATGTACTCGGCCTGCTTCTCCTCGTCGCCGACGAGCAGCACGCCGGTGGTGAGCACCATCTCGCCGCCGCTGAGCATCACCCCGACGTCGTCGGCCTCGGCGACGTGCACCCAGCGCACCGGCCGGTCGAGCCGGTCGGCGCCCGCCACGACCTCGGGTTCGCCGGCCAGCACCCGTTCCAGGGTGAGCACCTGGCGGACCGACAGCGCGGGCTCCAGGGATTCCCAGGGCTGCAGGGTTGTGGCCATGGCGACGTTCCCCCACTCGGTGACTACTGGACGCTTCTCAGAGCCTGTTCGAGGATCGCGGCGCCCTCCTCGGCCTCCGCGACCGTGAGGGACAGCGGCGGGACGATCCGGATCGCGCTGGTGTTGTGCCCGCCGCCCTTGCCGATGAGCAGCCCGCCCTCGCGGGCCGACTCCAGCACGGCCGCCGCGGCCTCCGGGGCGGCCTCGCCGGTGCCGGGCTTCGCCAGCTCGACGCCGATCATCAGCCCCCGCCCGCGCACCTCCCGGACCAGCGGAAGCTGCGCGGCGACGGCCCGCAGCCGTTCGATGAGCAGCCCGCCGACCCGCCGGGCGTTGCCCTGGAGATCGTGTTCCAGCAGGTAGGTGAGGTTGGCGAGGCCCGCGGCCATGGTGATCTGGGTGCCGCCGAACGTGGAGATGCTGTTGGCGTCCAGGCAGTTCATGATCTCGGAGCGGGCGATGACCCCGCCGATGGACATGCCGTTGCCGATGCCCTTGGCGAAGGTCACGATGTCCGGCGGGCCGCTGCGGGCGTGCGCCTGCCAGCCCCAGAAGTGCTCGCCGGTGCGGCCCCACCCGGTCTGCACCTCGTCGGCGATCCACAGCACGCCGCGCTCGTGCAGCACCTCGCGGAAGGCCGCGTACAGGCCGTCCGGCGGGGAGGTGAAGCCGCCGACGCCCTGGATGGGCTCGGCGATCAGCGCGGCGGGCGGGCGGGTGTGGCCGAGCAGGTCCTTCAGGTCCTCGACGCAGGCCTCGATGAACGCGCGGTCGTCGAGCGCGGCGAACGGGCCGCGGGTGCGGACACCGCCGTGCACGTACAGGGTCTGCAGCGGGGACAGGGAGGTCGGGGACCAGCCGCGGTTGCCGGTGACGCCGACGGCGGAGAAGGAGCGGCCGTGATAGCTGTTGCGCATCGCGAGGACGGTGTTGCTGCGCCGGTAGGTGGTGGCCAGCAGCAGCGCCGTGTCGTTCGCCTCGGTTCCGGAGGTGGTGAAGAAGACGCGGGCGTCGGGGATGCCGCTCACCTGGGCGACGCGCTCGGCGAGTTCGACCATCGGGCGGTTCAGGTACAGGGTTGAGGAATGCAGGATCCGCCCGGCCTGCTCGCTCACCGCCTTGGTCACCTCGGGCAGGGCGTGGGCGGTCATCGTGGTGAGGATGCCGCCGAAGAAGTCGAGGTACCTGCGGCCGGCCGCGTCCCAGACGTACCGGCCCTCGCCGTGGGTGATCTCGATCGGGTCCTCGTAGTAGAGGGAGAGCCATTCCGGCATGACGGCCCGGTGCCGTCCCAGCAGGTCCTTGGTCACGGCCGCACCAGCCCTTCGTACGCGTCGGGGCGGCGGTCGCGGTAGAACGCCCACTGCTGCCGCACCTGCTCGATCAGGTCGAAGTCGAGATCGCGGACCACCAGCTCCTCCTCGCTGTCGCTGGCGGTCTCCCCCACGAACTGCCCGCGCGGGTCCACGAAGTAGCTCGTGCCGTAGAAGTCGTTGTCGCCGTACTCCTCCCGGCCGACGCGGTTGATCGCGGCGACGAAGTACTCGTTGGCGACGGCCGCGGCGGGCTGCTCCAGCCGCCACAGGTAGGAGGAGAGCCCGCGGTGGGTGGCCGACGGGTTGTAGACCAGCTGGGCGCCGTTCAGGCCGAGTTGGCGCCAGCCCTCCGGGAAGTGGCGGTCGTAGCAGATGTAGACGCCGACCTTGCCCACGGCGGTGTCGAAGACGGGCCAGCCGAGGTTGCCCGGTTTGAAGTAGTACTTCTCCCAGAAGCCCTTGACCTGGGGGATGTGGTGCTTGCGGTACTTGCCGAGGTAGGAGCCGTCGGCGTCGATCACGGCGGCGGTGTTGTAGTAGAAGCCCGACTGCTCGACCTCGAACACCGGCACCACGATCACCATGCCGGTCTCGCGGGCCAGCTCCCGCATCCGGCGCACGGTCGGCCCGTCGGGGACCGGCTCGGCCCAGCGGTAGTGCTCGGGTTCCTGGACCTGGCAGAAGTACGGGCTGTTGAAGACCTCCTGGAAGCCGATGACCTTCGCTCCCCGGCGGGCCGCCTCACGGGCGTGCTCCTCGTGTTTCGCCACCATGGACTCCGTGTCGCCGGTCCAGGTCGCCTGGACCAGGGCGGCGCGTACGACGTTGGCCATGAGCTGCTCCTTCGACGGGACGTCAGAGCCTCTACGCCCGTAGAAACAGGCCGTAGAGGGACGAACGTATGCCTAGGGGAAGGCCTTGCCAAGACCATCGTCGGCAACCCGCCAAGTCGGCCCTGTTTCACACTCCTGTGGGTGATCGGCGCGGCCCGTCAGGCGGTCACCCCGGCCACGCGCAGCGCGTGCACGAGATCGCGGTGCCGGTCGGCGGAGACCCGGCCGGCGGCCTCCAGCAGCAGCGGGACCAAGGTCTGCGGACCGGGGGCGGCGCTGCGGGCGGCCTCCTCGGGAGTGCGGACACCGACATACGCGTCCAGCAGGGCGTGCGCCTCACGGCGGCGCCCCTCGCCGACCAGGCCCAGCACGGCCTGCCCGATCTCCGCCGCCGGGCGCGCGACGCCCTGCCGCAGGACCTGCTGCCCGTCCGCGCTCCGCCCGGCCGCGGCCAGCACGTCGGCGACGGCGACCAGCCGGTCGGCGGGCAGCGAGCCGATCTCCCACAACAGCGTCGCCCAGTCGGCCGCCAGCCCGGCACGCTCCATCTCCGCGGCGAGCAGCGGGAAACGCGCGGGAGCCCAGTACGCGACCTCCGCCAGCACCACGTGCGCCTCCCCGCCACGCCCCTCACCCCGCAACCACACCAGAGCCTCGACGACCCCCGCGACCGCCCCGGCCGCCCCCGCGTCCGCCGGCTCCCGCACCACCGCCTCGGTCCCGCCGTCCCCCACCCCCGCGAAGCGCGCCCCACGCGGCACCGGCCGCCCGGCCCGCTCGACCGGCGCGGGCGCCAGGGGCGCGGGGCTGGGCGGCACGACGACGGGAGCGACGTCGTCCTCCCCGGCCCCGGCGAACCGGGCACCGCCTCGGCGGCGTTTGCGGGGGGTGGGGGTTGGGGTGGGAACGGGGGTTGGGGTGGGGTTTGCGGGGGGCGTGGAGGTCGGGGCGCCGGTGGGGGTGGACGTGCGATCGAGGGCGGGCGGTGGTGCGGCGTGCGGGGCGTCGAAGGCCGGCGGTGGTGCGGCGTGCGGGGCGGGGGCGGGGTAGGACCCAGGTGCGGAAGCGGGGGCGGCTGATGTGGAGTACGGGTGCGGGGCGGGCTCGGCGCCGGAGGCAGACGCGGGCGCGGTGTAGGAGCCCGGCGCGGAAGCGTCTGCTGCGGAGCGCGGGTGCGCAGCGGGCCCGGCGCCGAAGACCGGTCCCGGAGCGGCATCGGAACCCGGCGCGGAAGCGCCTGCTTCGTGGCGCGGGCGCGGGTGTGGGGCGGGCGCCCCGGGATTCGAGGCGCCGGACGGCGGATACGGCTCCCCCGCCACCCCGTGACCAGCACCAGAGGCTGCCGGCGAAGCCGGCGTCGTGGGCCGCAGGCGAGGCGCCCCCGCCGTCGAGTGGGGCGCGGCGGACGCCCAGGAGCCCGGAGTGCCGGGCCCCGGCTGTGGCGCCGGCCCCGTCGTAGGACGCGCGGTGCCGGTCTCCGTGGCCTCCGCCGCCCCCGCACGGGTGTCATACGCCGGCCCGGTCGAGGCGTGCTGGTTCAGGCCGGCCAGGCGGGTGCGCAGTTCCGCGCAGCGGGCGGTCGCGCGGGTGTGGTCGTCCCGGGCCCAGGCGAGGTCGAGGCGGAGGGCGTCGGCGGCCTGCCGGGTGGTGGCCTCGGTGAGCAAGCGGCCCAGCTCGGTGAGGCGTTCGGCGGCGTACTTCTGTTCGCGGAGCATGACGTCGAGCCGGTCGCCGAGGATCTCGCGCGCGCCGGGCCGCGCGTCGTGCGCGGCGAGGGCGGCGGCGTACAGGGAGCGGGCCGTGTCCTTGGCGGGGGCGGCGGCCTCGGGGCCGTGTTCCGCGGCGAGGTCCTGGAGCAGTGCCTCCACGACGTCCCAGGGCGGGACCTCCCGCCCGTCCAGGCAGGCCCGCATGCCGTCCGGGTCGCGCCGCCAGAACACCGCGCACCATCCGCCGCCCTGGTCGAGCCGCGCCAGCAGGCCGTCCAGGTAGGACGCGAACTCCCGTACCGCGTCCGGGAGTTGATCCGATGCCATCGCTCGTTCCCCCGCGTCGCCGGAGTATCAACCGGAGTATCCGGATCCGTCGTAGCCAACACGAGCCGTGTTACAGGCTCGCTACGGGGAGTTTTCGGCGGGGGCGCGGGACCCTCAGGCCACCGCGGACTCGGCGGTGACGGCCGTGGCCACGGCCAGCTCGTCCATGGACAGCCCGAGGACGCCGGCCAGCGCCGCCACCGTGAAGAACGCCGGGGTCGGGGCCCGCCCGGTCTCGATCTTGCGCAGCGTCTCCGCGGAGATGCCCGCGTGTGCCGCGATCTCCGTCATGCTGCGGCCGCCGCGGGCCTCGCGCAGCAGCCGGCCGAGCCGTTCGCCGCGTTCGCGTTCCTCTGGGGTGAGTGGGGTGCGCACCATGGCACCCATTCTAATACCGGTATAGTAATTGGCATGGTGGAACTGAAGACGGACTCCTCGATCGATGCCATGTACGAGGCGGGCCAGGTCGTCGCCCGCGCCCTGACCGCCGCACGGGACGCCGCCGACGTCGGCGTCTCCCTGCTCGAACTGGACGCCCTCGCCCGCGAGGTGCTGCGCGAGGCCGGCGCGTCCTCGCCCTTCCTGGGCTACCGCCCCTCCTTCGCCCCGACCCCCTTTCCCGCCGTCCTGTGCGCCTCGGTGAACGACGCGATCGTGCACGGCATCCCCACCACCTACCGCCTGCGCGACGGCGACCTGGTCTCCCTCGACTTCGGCGCCGAGCTGAACGGCTGGGTCGGCGACTCGGCGATCAGCTTCACCGTCGGCACGCCCCGCCCCGCCGACCTCCGCCTGATCGCGACCGCCGAGCGCGCCCTCGCCGCGGGCATCGAGGCGGCCGTCGTCGGCAACCGCGTCGGCGACATCGCGCACGCCGTCGGCTCGGTGTGCCGGGCGGGCGGGTACGGCGTCCCGGACGGCTTCGGCGGACACGGCGTGGGCCGCCACATGCACGAGGACCCGCCGGTGCCGAACGAGGGCCGACCGGGACGCGGGCTCCGGCTGCGGCACGGCATGGTCCTCGCCATCGAGCCCATGCTCGTCGCCGGCGGCGGCGACACCTACTACGCGGCCCCGGACGGCTGGACCCTGCGCACCCACGACGGCTCGCGCGCCGCCCACGTCGAGCACACGGTGGCGATCACGGACTCGGGGCCCCGCGTCCTGACGGCCCGCTGAGCCGCCGGTAGCCGTCGGGGGCTCCCGCACGGTCCGGCTGAAGGTGCCCCCTCCGATTGTTCGTGCGAAGGTGTTCTACGAGCGCGCGCCCACGTGTGTAACCGGCTCCCGCCCGGGTTACCCGGCTCCGGCACGTCGATCAGCGAGGGCGTCCCCCGACCCGCGCAGGGACGCCGGATGGGAACGCCATGACCAGCGGTTTCACCGGACCTGAGGGCTACGACGCCTTCGGAGAATTCCTCGCCCGCTTCTTCGGCGGCCCCCGCCCCGGCCCGCGCCAGATAGACATCGGCCGACTGCTCAGCCAGCCCGCCAGGGAACTGGTGCGCGGCGCGGCGCAGTACGCCGCCGAGCACGGCAGCCGGGACCTCGACACCCAGCATCTGCTGCGCGCGGCGCTGTCCGCGGAGCCCACCCGAAGTCTGCTCAGCCGGTCGGGCGCGGACCCGGACTCCCTCGCCTCTGAGATCGACGAGCGCTCCGGGCCGGTCCAGTTCCCGGAGGGCAGCGCGCCGCCGCCGACCTCGCTGTCCCTCACCCCGGCGGTCAAGCGCGCCCTGCTCGACGCGCACGACCTGGCCCGGGCGACCGGCGCCGGCCACATCGGCCCGGAGCACGTGCTCAGCGCGCTCGCCAACAATCCCGACTCGGCGGCCGGGCACATCCTCAACGCGGCCCGGTTCTCCCCCGGCGGGCTGTCGCCCGAGACGGCGGAGGCGGGACCGGCGCCCCGCGCCGAACGGCCGCGGCAGACCGGCACGCCCACCCTCGACAAGTACGGCCGGGACCTCACCGACCAGGCCCGCCGGGGCCGTATCGACCCGGTGATCGGCCGGGACGACGAGATCGAGCAGACCATCGAGGTGCTGTCCCGCCGGGGCAAGAACAACCCGGTGCTGATCGGTGACGCGGGCGTCGGCAAGACCGCCATCGTGGAGGGGCTGGCCCAGCGGATCGCCGAGGCCGACGTCCCGGACGTCCTCCTCGGCCGCCGGGTGGTCGCCCTCGATCTGACCGGGGTCGTCGCCGGCACCCGCTACCGGGGTGACTTCGAGGAGCGGATGAACAACATCGTCGAGGAGATCCGCACCCACTCCGACCAGCTGATCATCTTCATCGACGAGCTGCACACCGTGGTCGGCGCGGGCGGGGGCGGCGAGGGCGGCTCGATGGACGCCGGGAACATCCTGAAGCCGGCGCTCGCGCGCGGTGAGCTGCACATCGTGGGCGCCACCACGCTGGAGGAGTACCGCCGGATCGAGAAGGACGCGGCGCTGGCCCGCCGCTTCCAGCCGATCCTGGTGCCGGAGCCGACCACCGAGGACGCCCTGGAGATCCTGCGCGGCCTGCGCGACCGCTACGAGGCCCACCACCAGGTCCGTTACAGCGACGAGGCGCTGGTGGCCGCCGTGGAGCTGTCCGACCGCTATCTCACCGACCGGCGGCTGCCGGACAAGGCGATCGACCTCATCGACCAGGCGGGCGCGCGGGTGCGGCTGCGCGCCCGCACCAAGGGCACGGACGTACGCGCCATGGAACGGGAGGCCGAGCAGCTGGCCCTGGACAAGGAGCAGGCGGTCGCGGACGAGCAGTACGAGGAGGCGATGCGGCTGCGCGACCGCATCACCGAGATCAAGCAGCGGATCACCGAGGCCGCCGGGGACGGCGAGGCCGACGAGGGCCAGCACCTGGAGGTGACCTCGGAGGCCATCGCCGAGGTGGTGTCCCGGCTGACCGGCATCCCCGTCAGCCGGCTCACCGAGGAGGAGAAGGACCGGCTGCTGGGCCTTGAGGAGCATCTGCGCGAGCGGGTGGTCGGCCAGGAGGAGGCCGTACGGGTCGTCTCGGACGCGGTGCTGCGCTCCCGGGCCGGGCTCTCCTCCCCCGACCGGCCGATCGGCAGCTTCCTCTTCCTCGGCCCGACCGGCGTCGGCAAGACCGAGCTGGCCCGGGCGCTCGCCGAGGCGCTGTTCGGCAGCGAGGACCGGATGGTCCGGCTGGACATGAGCGAGTACCAGGAGCGGCACACGGTCAGCCGGCTGGTCGGGGCCCCGCCCGGATACGTCGGGCACGAGGAGGCCGGGCAGCTCACCGAGGTGGTGCGCCGTCACCCGTACTCGCTGCTGCTGCTCGACGAGGTGGAGAAGGCGCACCCGGACGTCTTCAACATCCTGCTCCAGGTGCTGGACGACGGCCGGCTCACCGACTCGCAGGGCCGGACGGTGGACTTCACCAACACGGTCATCGTGATGACCAGCAACCTCGGCTCGGAGGCGATCATCCGGCGCGGCGCCTCGATCGGGTTCGGGCCGGGCGGCGGGGACGCCGACGAGGAGGCCCGCCGGGAGCAGATCCTGCGGCCGCTGCGCGAACACTTCCGGCCCGAGTTCCTCAACCGGATCGACGAGATCGTGGTGTTCCGCCAGCTCACCGCCGACCAGCTGCACCGGATCACCAACCTGCTGCTGGAGCACACCCGGCGGCTGCTCACCGCCCAGGGCGTGTCGGTGGAGTTCACCGACGCGGCCGTGGACTGGCTGTCCCGGCAGGGCTACGAGCCGGAGTACGGCGCCCGCCCGCTGCGCCGCACCATTCAGCGCGAGGTCGACAACCGGCTGTCCCGGCTGCTGCTGGACGGCCGGGTGAAGGAAGGCGACCGGGTCACGGTGGACGTGTCGGGCGGACGGCTCGACTTCCGTCCGGAGCGGACACCGGTCGGCTAGACGGTCGGACGTCTGGCCGACCAGACCGTCGGCTCCGTGCCCGGCGCCTCCTCAGCCGATGGTGACCACGCGGGCCCAGGGCGGTGGGGCGTCCGGCACGTAGTCCGGGTTCTCCTCGTCGACGGCGCGGGCGGGACGGGGGAAGAGGCCGACGACGGTGCGGCAGGGCGGCTGCGCGGAGGGCCACGGGGTCTGGCCGTCGGTCAGGGCGACGATCACGTCCGGGCGCGGCGCGGCGCGGAGCGCCCGGGCGAACCCGGAGCGCAGGTCCGTGCCTCCGCCGCCGACCAGCTCGATGTTCTCGGCGCGGCAGATCGGGACGGCGACCCCGGCCGCCGCGTCGCAGGAGACGACCGAGACCAGGTCGCGCCGCCCTCCCACCGCGCGTGAGATCGCCGCCACCTCCAGCAGCGCGCTGCCCAGCTCCGCGTCGCTCACCGACCCGGAGGTGTCGATGACGACGCAGACCCGGGGCGGCGTACGGCGCAGACTCGGCAGCACCACCTTGGGGACGCTCGCCGAGCGCCGGGACGGGCGCCGGTAGCTGTGGTTCTCGCCCGCTCCCGGCGCCCCGGCCGCCGAGCGGACCGCCGCGCCCAGCAGCTGCCGCCACGGCTGCGGCGGATGGAAGGCCTCGTCCGCCCAGCGGCGCCATCCCTCCGGCGCGTCGCCGGGCTTGCCCTTGATGCCCTCCGCGACCCGGAAGCGGACCGCGTCGCGCTGCTGTCTGGTCAGCCCGTGGGCCCCGTCGGGCCCCAGCTCCCACGGCCGCTGCTGCCCGTCGGCGCCGCTGCCGCAGTCCAGCCAGGCCAGGTCCGAGGCGAGGGAGGACATCGACGCCCGGCGCAGGTACTCCTCCATCAGCAGCCCGTCGGGCAGCCGCAGCAGCGACGGCAGCACCGCCCCGACGGGCATCGGCAGACCGTCGCCGTAGATGTCGTCGTTGATCTCGAAGTCGGCGGCGATGTTCCGCCGCAGCCGCTCGCCCGGCCCGTGCTCCTCGTGCTCGCGCGCGTACCGCTCGCCCCGCGCGTGGTGGTCGCGGAGCAGATGGGACACCTCGTGCACCCACACGCCGGCCAGTTCCTCCACCGGGGTGCGCGCCACGAAGCCGGGCGAGACGTAGCAGCGCCAGTGCGCGTCCACCGCCATCGTCGGCACCGACCGGTCCTCCACCACGTGCAGCGCGAACAGCGCGTGGGCCAGGTAGGGACGGACCTTCACCGCGTGCAGCCGGGCGGCGAGCAGCTTCTCCATGTCCAGCGGGAGTCCGGGCCGGTCGGCGGGCCCCTCGGAGCCGGCCGGCGGCGTCGGCGGGACGGCCCGCACCGGGCGGGGCCGCGGGGGCGGGGACATCGGGCGTGGCAGCGGGCGCGGCCCCGGGCGCTTCGCGGTCCCCGTCATCGGCTCGCCGCCGTCGCGCGCCCGGCGTGGCCCGCCGCCTCGGCCCGCCGCACCGACCGGTCGGCGCGCCGGGCGAGACCGACCACCGAGGCCAGCCGCTCCACCGTCTCCGGCACCTCCCAGTCGTCGCGCCGCAGCGAGGCCAGGGTCGTGGCCGGGGCGACCAGCAGGTCGGGTGCGCCGGTCTCCAGGGCGCGGACCAGGACCGCCCAGGCGGCCTCCCACCGGTCCCGTTCGGGGCGTGCCCCGACGGCGGCGACCACCGCCTCCAGCGCCGCCTGGCGCAGATCGCCCCGCTCGGGGAGTTCCGCACGGGCCGGGTCGGCGAGCAGCGACTCCGGGTCCGGCAGGTCCATGCGGTCGAGGTGGGCGAGGAGTTCGAGCCCCGGGCCGTCCCCCACCGCGCCCCGCACCAGCAGCGCGAGCACGTCGCGGGAGACACCGGCCGCCGTGCCGAAGGCCAGCAGCGTCAGCGCGGCCTCCCAGCTGCGGGGCGAGGGCCAGGCACCGCCGCGCCGCGTCTCGGTGCTGGGCAGCCGGTGGATCAGCGTCGGCCGGACCTCCAGGAAGCCGCAGACCGCGCGCCGGGCGAGGGCCACCGCCTCCGGCAGCCGTTCCGGCACCAGCCGGGGCAGTTCCGCGCGCGGCCAGACCCCGCCCAGCCCGCGCACCACCACGTCCCGGTCGTGCACCCAGTACAGGTGCACGAACCGGTTGGCCAGCGGCGGGCTCAGCTCCCATCCGTCCGCCGCCGACGCGCGCGGATTGGCGGCGGCCACGATCCGCACTCCGGGCGGCAGTTGCAGCGCGCCGACCCTCCGCTCCAGGACGACCCGGAGCAGTGCGGCCTGGACGGCCGGGGTGGCGGTGGACAGTTCGTCGAGGAAGAGCAGGCCACGCCCGGCCCGCACCAGCTCCACGGCCCACTGCGGTGGCGCCATCGGCACGCCCTGCACCGCCGGGTCGTCGCCCACGACGGGCAGCCCGGAGAAGTCGGACGGCTCGTGGACGCTGGCGATCACGGTCGTCAGGGGCAGGTCGAGGGAGGCGGCGAGCTGGGTCAGGGCGGCGGTCTTGCCGATGCCCGGCTCGCCCCAGAGCAGCACGGGCAGGTCGGCCGCGACGGCCAGGGTGAGCGCTTCGAGCTGCTCGTCGGGGCGCGGTTCGGTGGTGGTCGTGCGGAGCAGGCCGAGGAGGTCGTCGGCGAGGGCGAGCTGTGCGCCGGTCGTCGGTTCACCGGGAGCGGGAGCGGGGGCGGCGGCGGACGACAGGATGCCGGGAGTCATGGTCATCACCTGGGGTGGGAGAAGGAACGGCACGGGACGGGCCCGGCCGGAGGTCTTGGGGGGCGTACGACGCACTTGTGCGCGGTGTGGGTGCGGGACTTCCGCGGTGGTCAGCAGGCGGTGCGGGGCCGGCCCCGGCCGGTGCGCTTGCGGCGCATCAGGTGAGGCGTATGGCGGTCGAGCCGGGGGCGGTGGCCGGCCTCCGCGTGCTCCCCGCCCTCGGCGGTCCCGCCGTGCGCCGCGTCGGCGGCGGGGTGCACGGCGACCAGCCCCGAGCGGAAGAGCCCGTGGTCGACGCGGCGGGCCGCGGCCGACTCCAGTTCGTCCCGCAGCGGCCCGTCGCGCAGGACGGCGGCGGGACCGAGCAGCCCTTCGACCACGGCCAGCGCCCCGGTGACATCGCCGTGGCGAAGCCGTTCCCGGACGGCCGGAAGCGCCTCCGGGCTGCGGTGCACCGCGTCGATCGCGCGCAGGCAGGGCAGCGCCGGCCCGCCGAGCGCCACCAGCAGCTCCTCCCTGCGCAGCTCGACCGGGTCGTGGTCGACCGCCGTCAGCGTCCCGTCCCGCAGCGCGATCCGGTGGACCGCGCCCCGGCATTCCACCCGGTGCGGGTCACCGGGCTCGGGGGCGGGGCCGGGGGCGGGGCCGGCGTCCGGTGTCCGGTCGTACGCCGGGAGCGCCGCGGCGACGAGCGGATGCAGCCGCTCGGCCGTGACGAGCCCGGCCCGCAGCAGTTCCAGATCGGGCAGGACCCGGGCCGCCGCCTCCGGCAGCAGGGGAAGCGCCGCGGCCTCCTGCGGTGGCGGCTCCTCGCGCACCGGCCGGAACACCGGGGCATGACTGTCGTCGGGAGCGACGAGTTCGAGCACGGCGCGGCTGCGGGCGCCGAGCCGCACGGCGAACGCCCCGCGGGGGCGCCCTTCGGCCCGCAGCAGCAGTTCCGCCTCGGCGGCCCAACGCCCCGTCGCCCAGGGGGCGTCGGGTTCGGCGGGCAGGCCGGGCGAAGGCGGGGGCGGGGCCGCGTCCGTGCGGCACCGCCACGCCAGTTCGCCGCTGCGCGCGGCGTCCCACAGGTGCCGGTGCAGGTCGAGCCGGAAACGCCGCTCGGGGTGCGGGTGCGGGTGGTGCCGTGGGGCGCCGTGCGCGGAGCCCTCCCACAGGGCCAGGGACATCCGCTGTCCGGCGTCCGCCCAGGCGGGCGGTGTCCGCACCACCAGTTCCAGCTGTGTGGCGCCGGAACCGCGGTAACGGGCCAGCGAGAGGGTGAGGCCGGGCCGGAGCCGCCCGTCGGGGGCGATTCGGGGCATGTGCCAGCGCAGCAGGTCCGGCGCCAGTCGGCGCAGGTCCGCGCGGAGGCGGTGGACGAGGTCGGTGCCGTGGCGGTCGCGCACGGCGCGCAGATCGAGGTCGACGTCGATCCGGGCGGCGGCACAGGCCCCCGCCCAGTCACCGACCGCACGCCGTGCGGTCGCGGTCTCGATCATGGACGGTGGCACGGCGTACTCACGCACGCGCTGCCACATCGACAGCCGGGAGGGAATCTCGTTCGCGAAGTGATGTGCCATCAGCACTCACCTTGCGCGGACGAGTCCTCCAATCCGTATGAGGAGAAGTTCATCATCGCGGACATCGTAGCCGTCCCGAAGACGATCTGTCAGACCCTTACCCCGGCCGGCCTCGCGGCGCGGTCTAGGACGCCGGCCGCACGACCATCGCCGAGCCCCCGCCCCGCCGTACCGTCTCGGCCGCCGCGAGCCACTTGCCGCCGGGCAGTCGCTGTACGCCGGCCGCGGCGCCGATCTCCGGGTTGGGCCGGAAGGCGTGGCCGATGCCCTCCAGTTCGGTCCGCAGGGCGCTGTCGTACAGGCCGGGTTCGAGTTCGGTCCGGGCTGCGTTGCGCTGGCTGGCGCGCGGTGCGGCGATGGCGTCGACGAGCGGCAGGCCGCGGTCGAGGAACCCGGTCAGGGTCTGCAGCACGGTGGTGATGATGGTGGCGCCGCCGGGCGAGCCGAGCGCGACGACCGGCCGGTCGTGGCGGTCCAGCACGATCGTCGGCGACATCGACGACCGGGGCCGCTTGCCGGGGCCGGGAAGGTTCGGGTCGTGGACGGCCGGGTTGGCGGGGGCGAAGGAGAAGTCGGTCAGCTCGTTGTTGAGGAGGAACCCGCGGCCCGGCACGGTGAGGCCGCTGCCGCCGGTCTGCTCGATGGTGAGGGTGTAGGAGACGACGTTGCCCCACTTGTCGGCGACCGTCAGGTGCGTGGTGCTGTCACCCTCGTACGTCGTAGGCGCCGCCGTGCCGCCGGCGCCGCAGGCCACCGGGTCGCGCGGGTCCCCCGGCGCGAGCGGGCTGGTGAGCACCGCGTCGTCCTTGATGAGGCAGCCGCGCGAGTCGGCGTACCGCTGCGACAGCAGCTCCTTGGTCGGTACGTCCTCGAAGGCGGGGTCGCCGACCCAGCGCCCGCGGTCGGCGAACGCGATCCGGCTGGCCTCGATGTAGCGGTGCAGGTACTGGGCGTCGCTCGCCTCGGAGAGGTCGGTCCGCTCCAGGATGTTGAGGGCCTCGCCGACCGTGGTGCCGCCGGAGGAGGAGGGCGCCATCGAGTAGACGTCGAGCCCGCGGTACGACGTCTTGCTGGGTGCCTGGTGCTTGACGCGGTAGGCCGCCAGGTCCTTCGCGGAGAGGTCGCCGGGGCGGGCGTTCCAGTTCGAACCCGGGTCCACGGGCGGCTTGTTGACGGTGTCGACGATGTCGTCGGCGAGGTCGCCGCGGTAGAGCGCGCCGACGCCCTTGCGGGCCAGTTCCTCGTAGGTGCGGGCGAGGTCGGGGTTCTTGAACGTCGAGCCGACGACGGGGAGTTGGCCGCCGGGCAGGAACAGTTCGGCGGTGTCCGGGAAGTGGCGGAACCGGGTCTCGTTGGCGGCGGTCTGCGCGCGGAAGGTGGCGTCGACGGTGAAGCCGTCGCGGGCCAGCCGTACGGCGGGCTTGAGCAGGGTGCCGAGCCGTTCGCTGCCCCATCTGTCCAGCGCGGTCCGCCAGGTGGCGGGCGTGCCGGGGGTGCCGACGGCGAGGCCGCTGCTGACGGCCTCGGTGAAGGGGATGGGCTTGCCGTCCTCCAGGAAGAGACCGGAGTCGGCGGTCAGCGGCGCGGTCTCTCGGCCGTCGAGCGTTTGCACGGTGCGGGACTTGGCGTCGTAGTAGACGAAGTAGCCGCCTCCGCCGATGCCCGCGGAGTACGGCTCGGTGACGCCGAGCGCGGCGGCGGTGGCGACGGCCGCGTCGACGGCGTTGCCGCCGTTCCTGAGCACTTCGATGCCGGCGGCGGAGGCGTCCGGGTCGACGCTGGCCACGGCACCGCCGTGGCCGACTGCGACCGGCACCTTCTCGGTGGCCGGGATCTCTTCGGCGGCCGGGGCGGGCGGGGCGGCCGCTCCCACCGACACCACGGCGGCCGACACCGCCAGGACCGTCAGATTCCGCACGACAGGGCGACGCATCCGCACCTCCAGTCTGGGACCGTCCGCGCAGCCTAATCCATCCGCATGGCCCCGTCAGGAGCGCAACTCGCGGGTGTCGAACACGGGTTTGCCGCGGCCCGCTAGCATGCGCGCCCATGACTGACGACGTGCGCAACATGGTCCTGGGTGTGATCGCGGCGGGGATCAGCGCCGCCCTGGGCTGGCTCGCCCGGACCTACCTCTGGAAGCGGAAGCTCCGCCGCAAGCAGGCGTTCTTCGGGCTGCCGGACAACGCGGAGTCCCTGCTCGTCGTCAACCGTGACCCGGCCGCCGCCGAACCGGCCGTGCACCGCTTCGACGTCTTCGCGCTGCTGGAGCTGTCGGCGCTCGTCAAGGAGTGCGGCGCGCACGTCCAGATCGTCACGCAGGACACGGCGCAGCCGGGCTTCGGCGAGCGCACCGAGTTCTGTGTGGGCGGGCCGGCGTCCAATCGGCGGATGACGGCGCACATGGCGGCGATGCTGCCGGGCGTGCGGGTCAACGTGGACGCGGAGCCGGGTCCGGACCGGGGCGCGTTCCAGATCGGTTCCGAGCGTTACCGTCTGGAGCCGGGCCGCACCGAGTACGTGCTGCTGGCCCGGCTGACGGACGGCCAGAACCGCAAGGCCCGCCCGGTGTTCCTCTTCTGCGGACAGCGGGCGATCACCAACCAGGCGGCGACCCGCTATCTGGCCCGGCACCACGAGCGGCTGTCCCGCAAGCACGGCACGGGTTCGTTCGTGCTGCTGCTGAAGGTGGTCAACTCCCAGGCGTACGGCCCGGACGTGGTGGAGCTGGTGGCGGACGTGACGCGGGCGGCGCAGGCCCCGCTTCCGGCGGCGGCGCCCCGGACCTCGCACCGCGCCTCCTAGCGATCCGCCCTTCAATGATTGTTACTTTCACGTAACTCACCGATAGGTTACCCCTGGTAAGCAGCCGAGGTTACCGTCGGGTCACTTTGCACTGACACGAGTGAGGAGTGACCCGTGGGACACCATCGCAAGGCCCTGCGCACGACCGCCGTCGGCGCCGTCTCCGCGACCCTGATCGCCGGCAGCGTCCTCACCGCGGCGCCGGCCGCGCACGCCGCGCCGACCGGCGTCCGGTTCGTCGACATCACCGGCGACGGCGGCACGACGCTCAAGGCGAACGTCGTCACGCCCGCCGGCGCGGACGGCTCCCGCCGTTACCCGCTGATCGTGCTCCCCACGAGCTGGGCCACGCCCCAGATCGAGTACCTGGCCCAGGCGCAGCGGCTCGCCGACTCCGGGTATGTGGTCGTCACCTACAACGTGCGCGGGTTCTGGCAGTCCGGCGGCCACATAGAGGTCGCGGGCCCGCCCGACATAGCCGACGCCTCGAAGGTGATCGACTGGGCGCTGGCCCACACCCCGTCCGACGCCGGCAACGTCGGCATGGCGGGCGTCTCCTACGGCGCCGGCATCAGCCTGCTCACCGCCGCGCACGACGAGCGGGTCAAGGCGGTCGCCGCGCTCAGCGGCTGGGCCGACCTGATCGACTCGATCTACTCCGGCCGCACCCAGCACACCCAGGCGGCCGCCCTGCTCCAGGGCGCGGGGTGGATCACCGGCCGCCCGAGCGCCGAACTCCAGCAGATCTTCAAGGACTTCTTCGCGTCGAACCTCGACAAGGAGGACGAGATGATCGCCTGGGGTGCCAAGCGCTCCCCCGCGGCCCACGTCGACCGGATCAACGACCACGGCACGGCCGTCATGCTCGCCAACGCCTGGGGCGACACGATCTTCCCGCCCAACCAGTACGCCGACTTCTACGAGAAGCTGACCGGTCCGAAGAGACTCCAGCTGCGCCCCGGCGACCACGCCACCGCCGAGGCGACCGGCCTGCTCGGGCTGCCCAACGACGTGTGGACCGACACCGAGCGCTGGTTCGACCACCATCTCAAGGGCGAGGACAACGGCATCGACCGTGAACAGCCGGTCCGGCTCAAGCCCCGCTCGTCGGGCGGCTACGAGGACTACCCCGACTGGAAGTCGGTCGCCGCGACCCAACGGAAGATCGCCCTCGGCGGCAGCACCACGATCCACACCAACGTCAACTCCGGAGCGGACGGCGGGATCGTCTTCCTGTCCGGCATCCTCGACCAGCTCGCCCGGGTCCCCCCGACCGCCTCGATCCCCCTGCTCCCCCGCCGCTGGGCCGCCGTCTGGCAGTCGGAGAAGTACGCCACCGCCCAGCAGGTGCGCGGCACCGCCGACCTGCACACCACGGTCACCCCGACCGAGGAGAGCGGAACCCTCGTCGCCTACCTCTACGACGTGGGCCCGCTCGGCCTCGGCAAGCTGGTCAGCAACGCGCCGTACACCTTCCACGGACGGACGCCCGGAAAGCCGTTCACCGTCGACCTGGAACTGTTCTCCACGGCCTACGACGTCCCGGCGGGGCACCGGCTCGCCCTGGTCGTCGACACGGTCGACCCGCTCTACGTCGAGCACAACCCGTCCGGCGCACGGCTGACCTTCTCCTCGCCGGCGGCCGACCCGTCGTACGTGTCGGTGCCGTTGCGCGAGCAGTGATCGGCGGCCGCGGCCGGACGGCCCGGCTCTGGGTACCGCTGCCCCCTCACGGTCCACGCCTCCCTACGCGGAACGGCGAGCCCGCCATCACCACGGGGACGAACGGCACATCGTAGTCGACGTCCGGTGCGGCGGGCTCGCCCGTGGAGGACTCATCCGCCCCCTTCGTCGACATCACGCGGCTCGGTCAACGGATCGACGACCATGCTCGGGGTCCCCACTCTCGGCTCTGTCCGGCTGCCGAAACTATCCATCACAGAAGGGAGTTAAGGAGCGACACGCACCTTTCGGGCATAAGCCGTATTTACGTCAGCAGGCCTGTTCAGGCCTCCGCGACCTCGGCATACAGCTGCGACAGCTCGGGCACCCCGCTGGCCGCCCACTCCTGTCCGGCGGCCACCACGTCGACCTCCCGCCCGGAGGCGAGCCGGACGACCGGCTGCCCGTCGGACCGGAACCCCCAGGCGGCGCCCGGCACGGTCCGCACCACGACGGTGCCCAGGTACAGACCTGCGTCGTTGCCCAGCCAGGGCAGGGTCTCCGCGTCGTCCCGCCAGCGCGGCACCACCTGGTCCAGCGCCTCCAGCGAGGCGACCGTGTCGTCGAGCCGGACCCCCGCCCGCCCCGCCTGGGAGCGCAGCAGCTCGCATTCGGCCAGGAGTCCGGCGATGCCCTCGGGATCGGGAGCCCCTCGCCGCGTGCGCCGGTTGCCCAGGAAAGGGATGTTCATATGCCCAGCCTGTCACTCACACCCTCGGACGCACCACCGGGCGCGCCCCCTCCAAACCACGCCTGCGGGCGGTTTCACGCCGTGTTGACGCACCGTTCGTTGACGGGTCCCTGACGCCTGCCTAGCTTCACGATGCGGTGTCCGTGTCTGCTGTGTCGGGAGGTCCGGTTGGTGCGCCGAGGGTTCCGCGGGCTCGTGGTCGTCCTGTTCCTGTGCGCGGTGACGGTACCCACCGCAGCCGCCGGAGCCGAGGACGAACGGCGGACCGGGCCGCAGCCGATCACCCGGCTGTTCGACAACACGGCCGTCAGCGACGACGCCCGCCCCGCCGAGGCGGACTTCGACGGCAGCGGCGCCTCCCTGTCGGCGGCGGACCTCACCGCCGCGGGCTGGACGCGCGGCCGTGCGCTCACCGTGCAGGGCGCCCGGCTGACCTGGGCGCGTCCGGCGCCCGGCGAGCCGGACAACGTCGTCGCCGGCGGACAGAAGGTCCGCGTACACGGCCGCGGCGACGCCCTCGCCTTCCTGGTCGCGGGCAGCGCCGGGCAGGACGTGACCGGCTCCGGCACGGTCGGGTACGCCGACGGCTCCGCCTCCCCGTATCTGCTCACCGCGCCCGACTGGCGCCGGGGCCCGCTCGCCACCAAGGCGGTGGCCCTGCCGCACATCAACACTCCGGGCGGCCAACTCTCCGAGAAGGCGCGGCTGTACGTGGTGACGGTGCCGATCGTGCCGGGCCGCCAGGTCACCTCCGTGACACTGCCGAGCGCGGCCGGACTCCATGTGTTCGCGGTGTCGGTGCGGGCCGGCACCGCCGGCTGGACCGGCAGCTGGGCGACCGCGACCGCCGGGTATCCGGCCGTCGGGCCGTGGACCGACCGGACGCTGCGGCTGGTGGTGCACACCTCGGCGGGCGGCCCACGGGTGCGGCTGCGCTTCGACAACACCTTCGCCACCGCGCCGGTCCGGATCGGAGGCGCCACGGTCGCCGTGCAGGCGTCGGGCGCGGCGGCGCGCGGCACCCCGGTGCCGCTGAGGTTCCGGGGCGCGGCGGGCGTCGAGATCCCGGCGGGCGCGCAGGCCTGGACCGACCCGGTCGACTTCGACGTGCCGCCGGACACCAACCTGCTGGTCAGCTTCCACCTCCCCGGCACCGTGCCGGCGGCGCCGGTGCACCGGCTGGCACAGCAGCGGTCGTACGTCAGCGAGGCCGGCGACCACGCGGCAGACGGCTCGGCGGCCGCGTACACCACGGTCATCACGAGCTGGCCGCTGCTCACCGGGGTGGACGTGGGCGGCGGGCCGGGGTCGGTGGTGCTGCTCGGCGACTCGATCACCGACGGCGACAAGTCGACCGTGGACGCCAACCGGCGCTGGCCCGACGCGCTGGCCCGGCGGCTACTGGCCCAGCGGGAGGTGCCGGACTACGGGGTGCTCAACCAGGGCATCTCGGCGAACCGCGTGGTCGGCGACCGCTACCCCGGCGACGGGGTGTCCACCGACACGGGCGGGGTGAGCGCCGTGCACCGGCTCGACCGGGACGTCCTCGCCCAGACCTCGGCGCGGACCGTGGTGGTCTTCCAGGGCGTGAACGACGTGCGCTGGGGCGCGAGCGCGGAGCAGGTGGCCGCCGGGCTGCGGGAGATCGCCGACCGGGCGCACGCGCGCGGGCTGCGGGTGCTGGCGGCGACCGTCCTGCCCTGCGAGGGCGAGGCCCGGTGCACCACCGCCGCCGACGCCGAGCGGGTCGCCCTGAACGACTGGATCCGCGGCGCCGGGGTGTTCGACGGCGTGCTCGACTTCGACGCGGTGATCCGGGACCCCGAGCGGCCGTCCCGGATGCTGCCCGCCTACGACAGCGGGGACCATCTGCACCCCGGCGACACGGGCCTCGCGGCCCTGGCCGGGTCGGTGGACCTGCGGCTGCTGTGACCGCGGGTCCCACCCGCCCTACACGTCCAGGTCGACGACGACCGGCGCGTGGTCCGAGGCGCCCTTGCCCTTGCGCTCCTCGCGGTCCACGTACGCGTCCTTGACGGCCTCGGCGAACGGCGCGTTGCCGTAGACCAGGTCGATGCGCATGCCGCGGTTCTTGGGGAAGCAGAGCTGGCGGTAGTCCCAGTACGTGAACGGGTGGTCGTACTTCAGGGGGCGCGGGACGACGTCGTTCAGGCCCGCCTCGCGCAGGGAGGCGAGGGCGGCGCGCTCGGCCGGGGTGACGTGGGTGGAGCCCTCGAAGGCGGCCCGGTCGTAGACGTCGTCGTCGGTCGGCGCCACGTTGTAGTCGCCGAGCACGGCGAACGGGCGGCTGCCGCCCGCGTCGCCCGCGACGGCCGCCTTCAGGGCCTCGAACCACTGGAGCTTGTACGCGTAGTGCGGGTGCTCGACCTCGCGGCCGTTCGGCACGTACACCGACCAGACGCGGACCGGGCCGCAGGTGGCGGAGACGGCGCGGGGCTCGACCGCGCCGTCGAAGCCGGGGTCGCCGGGCAGGCCCTTGACCACGTCCTCCAGGCCGACACGGGAGAGCACCGCCACCCCGTTCCAGCGGCCGGTGGCGTGCACCGCAGCCTCGTAGCCGAGGTCGCGCAGCTCGTCGAACGGGAACTGCTCCTCGGCGACCTTGGCCTCCTGGAGGCAGAGCACGTCGGTGCCGCTGCTCTCCAGCCAGGCCAGCAGCCTCGGCAGGCGGGCGGTGATCGAGTTCACGTTCCAGGTCGCGATGCGCATGTCTCACAACCTACCGGGCGGCACCGACAACGCGGTCCCGCCCGGGGGTCGGGCGGCTCACACCTCGGCGGAGTCGCCCGGCGTCAGCCGCAGGTGCTCGGCGCCGCCGAGCTGCCCGATCTGGCGGTCGTAGATCGGGCGGGCCAGGTCGGTGAGGAGGGCGTCGTGGACGTCGTAGGCGCGCCGCGGGCGGACCTCGCGGACGTAGTCGATGACCTCGGAGATCTTGTTCCACGGGGCCATCACCGGCAGCATCAGCGTCTCCACCGGCCGGCCGGGCACGGTGAGGGCGTCGCCGGGGTGGAAGACGCTGCCGCCGTCGATCAGGTAGCCGACGTTGGTGACGCGCGGAATGTCCGGGTGGATCACCGCGTGCAGCTCGCCGTGGACCTCCACGTCGAAGCCCGCCGCGGTGAACGTGTCGCCGTGGCCGACGGTGTGCACCCGCCCCGGGAACGCCGCCGAGATCTGCTCCGCGACCGACTTCAGGGTCCAGATCTCGGCGGCCGGGTTCGCGTCCAGGGCGGCCCGCAGCCGGCCCTCGTCGAAGTGGTCGGGGTGCTCGTGGGTGACCAGGATCGCCTCCGCGCCGACGGCGGCGTCCGCCTCCGTGAACCCGCCGGGGTCGAGGACGAGCGCGCGCCCGTCCTTCTCGAGGCGGACGCAGGCGTGCGACATCTTTGTGAGCTTCATGGCCCCATCCTCCCGCCCGCCCGGGACGCCCGCTCACTCCTGGGGGGTGGTCTCCTCCCGGATGACCTCCTGCGCCACCCTGAACGCGCTGTTCGCCGCCGGTACGCCGCAGTACACCGCGGCGTGCAGCAGCACCTCCCTGATGTCGGCCGGGGTCAGCCCGTTGCGCAGCGCGGCGCGGGTGTGGGAGGCCAGCTCGTCGAGGTGGCCGCCGGCCACCAGGGCGGTGAGGGTGATGCAGCTGCGGGTCCGTCTGTCCAGGCCCGGGCGGTCCCAGATCTCGCCCCAGGCGTAGCGGGTGACGAACTCCTGGAAGTCCCCGGAGAACTCGTCGGCCTGCGCCAGCGCCCGGTCCACGTGCGCGTCGCCGAGGACCTCCCGGCGCACCTTGATCCCGGCGTCGTACGGGTCGGGCCGGCCCACGGCCTGCGGCTGGGCGGCGGGCGGGGCGATCTCGGCGATCGGCGCGATCGGCGGGGCCTGCGCGGGCACGGCGGCGAGGGCCGGCTTGACCGGGGCGGCGGGGATGGCCGTCTGGCCGGTGCCCGGGTCGGCGATCGGCTGCCAGGCGGTGGAGAAGTGGGTCACCAGCAGGTCCGTGACCGCGGCGGGCTGCTCCACGGGGACGAGGTGGCTGGCGCCGGGGACGACGGCGAGCCGGGCGTCGGGGATCCCGGCGACCAGGGTGCGGGCCTCGGCGGGACCGGTGACCTGGTCCTCGGAGCCGACCAGCACCAGCGTCGGCACGCCGACCCGGCCCAGCTCCGGCCGTACGTCGAAGGTGGCCAGCGCCTCGCAGGCGGCGATGTAGCAGCCGGGGTCGGTGGTGCGCACCATCTGCACCGCCCAGTCGGTGATCGCGGGCTGCGCGGCGGCGAAGCCGGAGGTGAACCAGCGGTCGGGCGCGCTGCGGGCGATCGGGTCCAGGCCGTTGGTGCGGACGACGACCCCGCGCTGGCGGAACTCGTCCGCCGTGCCGAAGCGGGGGGAGGCCGCGATCAGCACCAGGGAGGCCAGCCGCTCCGGGTGGCACAGGGCCAGCTCGACGCCGATCGCGCCGCCGAGGGCACAGCCCGCGAAGCCGAAGCGCTGCACGCCGAGGCCGTCGAGCGTGGCGAGCAGCCGGGCGGTGAGCTCGGTGACGGAGCCCGCGGGGTAGGCGGGCGCACCGCCGTGGCCCGGAAGGTCGAACCGGCAGACGCGCCACTGCTCGGCCAGCTCCGGGACCTGCCGGTCCCACATGTGCCATGTCGTACCCAGTGAGGGACCCAGGATCAGAACCGGGGCGTCTTCTGGCCCGTCGAAGCGGTATTGCAGGGTGTTCGGTGGTGTGTCACTCACGCGTCAGACCCTCTCACGTATCACGGACGCCCCTATGACGGGGGACGCTGGATACCTTCTTGACCAGGTTGAAGACCTCTCGGGCGGCATATCGTCGGCGCGAGGCCCGAAGGCCCGACGAATACTCGACCGGGCTGACCCCGCACAACGCAGCGAACGACGCCCCAGTGCCCAGCCGCCTGGGATCGTCCCCATCGTGATCAGCAGGGCGGCGGCACTGTCCGGACCAATACCCACTGGCGCCGGCGGCTGCGTGGCATGGCGTTCGACCGAGCCGGGTCAGGCGTTGGTTCAGCTCATCGATCTGCGTGGTGAGCTGTTCGATGCGCTCGGCCGGCATGCGCAACGTCGTGTGGGTGGCCCGGGCCACCACGTCATCGTCGCCCTCACCTCACGTAGGCCGAGGCGCGCGCAGGTGCGGGACAAGTCGGCATTGCCCAAGCTCGACAACCGCTCTCGCAGGGCGGGTCGGCTATGACCAGGACGGCCTTGGGCTGGTTGATCGCCCGGGTGCGGGCCTCGACCGCGGATTCCTTGGTGGGCTTGAGCGTCCGGGCGCTGTGCACCGGACCTTCGCCGGATTTCGCCCGGGCCCGGGCGTGACCGCTGAGCACGGCCCGCGCGGCGGATGTGCGTCGATCGGGTCCGACTTGCCGAGCAACCGGCGGGCCGTGCGGTCGGGCCGGTTGGGACACGCGAGACACCGATCGGCTCCGGCCCGCTGACCACTGCGGCAGACGGTGAGGGCCCGGCGTCCCGAAGCCGGGATGCCGGGCCCTTACCGGGGCGCGCGATCAGGCGGGGCGAATGTTCTCAGCCTGCGGGCCCTTCTGGCCCTGCGTGACGTCGAACTCGACCTTCTGGCCCTCCTGCAGCTCGCGGTAGCCCTGGCTGGCGATGTTGGAGTAGTGGGCGAAGACGTCGGGGCCGCCGCCCTCCTGCTCGATGAAGCCGAAGCCCTTCTCGCTGTTGAACCACTTCACTGTGCCCTTGGCCATGACTGCCTCCGTTGAGGGAAACCGGGCACGCACCCTGCGCGACCGGGAGGTGATCGCCCTGGTCCGGAGAGGCGCTGAACAGCAAGAACGCCCGTGATGGCGATCACGGGCGAACGGAACTTCGGAACCACGACTGCTGATCACAACGCTATACCGGCATTACGGAAGCCGCCAGCGAAAACGCGCCAGCATCCCGACCGGAACGAAGGGGCTGGATCGCCCGTGAGGCTCGGCCGGTGGTGATCCAGCAGTTTCGTGCCCTTCTTCTGCACAAGGCGGCGGCGAGGCATGGCCTCTCCCCGCCGCCGACTGTTTTCCGGGTGGGCCTCACCGATCATGCGTGACCGGCCCCTCCCCACACGAACGCGGATCAGGTCGGCTGGTCCACGCGCTGCCAGACGGCCGCGAGCTCGGCCACGTCGACGCCTTCGCGCTCAAGGCGATCGAAGACAAGGCCGCGGCCGATACCGGAGTGGGTCGGCACTGCCTGCTCCAGGCGGGCGCGGCCGGCGTTCGATGAGACGGCCACTCTCGCAGCGGGCTCCGGCGCGGGCCAGAGCGGCGACCCTGCCAACGGCGCTCCAGGGTCGGAGAGCCTGTCACAACCTGCTTGGGGCGCGACCAGCGTTGAAGGCGGTAGCCGGTGACGAGCTCGGCGAGAATGCCGACGACGCGGTCCACGTCCATATCGGCCCAGGGGAGGAGGAGTCCCCCTGAGGGACCACCTCCAGTGGGCGGTGATCGGGGTGGCCGGACCGGTGACCATGACGCTCCGGCCGGTACCGGTGTGCGGGTCGATCTGGTCGGCCTGAACGGGCCTTCTTCCTGTCCGCTTTCGCCGCCTTGGCCGACCCGGCGTGATCCGATCGTGCCGAGGCACCCACTGCGGGTGCCCCGCTCCGCCGGTGAAAGGAGATCGCACAGGCAATGGATCACCCGTCCCGCTCTGCGGGTACCGTCAGGGTATGAGTCATCCGCACCCCGAGCTGAAAGCCGCCCCGCCCCTTCCCGAAGGAGGGCTGCGGGTCATCGCCCTGGGCGGCCTGGGTGAGATCGGCCGCAACATGACCGTCTTCGAGCACGCGGGCAAATTGCTCATCGTCGACTGCGGCGTGCTGTTCCCCGAGGAGACCCAGCCCGGCGTGGACGTGATCCTGCCGGACTTCACCTCGATCCGGGACAGGCTGGACGACATCGTGGCCGTGGTACTCACCCACGGCCACGAGGACCACATCGGCGGCGTGCCGTACCTGCTGCGCGAGCGGTCCGACATTCCCGTCGTCGGCTCCAAGCTGACGCTGGCGTTCCTGGAGGCCAAGCTCAAGGAACACGGAATCCGGCCGCGCGCGGTGCGGGTGCGGGAGGGCGACCGGCGCGGCTTCGGGCCCTTCGACTGCGAGTTCGTGGCGGTCAACCACTCCATCCCCGACAGCCTCGCGGTCGCGATCCGCACCCGGGCCGGGATGGTGCTGCACACCGGCGACTTCAAGATGGACCAGTTCCCTCTCGACGACCGCATCACCGATCTTCGCGCCTTCGCCCGACTCGGCGAGGAGGGCGTGGACCTGTTCCTCACCGACTCCACCAACGCCGAAGTACCCGGCTTCACCACCTCCGAGCGGGAGCTGAACCCAGCGATCGAGCAGGTGATGCGCACCGCGCCGCGCCGGGTCATCGTCTCCAGCTTCGCCAGCCACGTGCACCGCATCCAGCAGGTCCTGGACGCCGCCCACCAGCACGGCCGCAAGGTGGCCTTCGTCGGCCGGTCGATGGTCCGCAACATGGGCATCGCCCGTGACCTGGGCTATCTGAAGGTCCCGTCCGGTCTGGTCGTGAGCACAAGGGAGCTGGAGAAGCTCCCGGACCACAAGATCACTCTGGTGTGCACCGGCTCCCAGGGCGAACCGATGGCCGCGCTGTCACGGATGGCCAACCGCGACCACATGATCCGCATCGGCAAGGGCGACACCGTCCTGCTCGCCAGCTCCCTCATCCCCGGCAACGAGAACGCCATCTACCGGGTGATCAACGGACTCACCCGGTGGGGCGCCCACGTGGTCCACAAGGGCAACGCCAAGGTGCACGTCTCCGGGCATGCCAGCGCCGGCGAACTCGTCTACTGCTACAACATCGTCAAACCCCGCAACGTCATGCCCGTGCACGGCGAATGGCGCCACCTGCGGGCCAACGCCGACCTCGCCATCCGTACCGGTGTCGACCCCGAGCGGGTCGTCATCGCGGAGGACGGCGTCGTCGTCGACCTGGTCGACGGGCGCGCGTCCGTGACCGGCAAGGTCCCCGCCGGCAACGTCTACGTGGATGGCATGGAAGTCGGCGGCGCCACCGAAGCCTCCCTCAAGGACCGCCTCACCCTCGCCGCCGAAGGCGTCGTCACGGTGGTGGCGATCGTCGACGCGGACACCGGCGCCCTCGCCGAGGCCCCCGACTTCCTGGCCCGTGGCTTCGTCCACGACGACACCACCTTCGAGCCCGTCATCCCCGTCATCGAGAAGACCCTGGCCACCGCGGCCGAGGAAGGTGTCGGGGACGCCCACCAACTCGAACAACTCGTCGCCCGCGCCGTGGCGAACTGGGCGTTCCGCACCCACCGTCGCAAGCCCCTCATCATCCCCGTCATCATCGACGCCTGAGCCACAGCGCGGCAGCACGGTCCCCGTTCCGGTCGCGGCCCCGCCGGCATCAAGGTCGGGCACGGGAGTCAGTCCGAGAGCTGCGGGGCGGTCTCCGGCAGGAGGACGTGACGGCCATCGGACAATGTGTTGGACGACGGCGCACACGGAGCGCTCAGCGTCCAGCGGCTCCTGCATGCCGGCCACCATGCAGGCGAACCCGGTGCCCTGCGAAGCGGCACACCGCGTCATTCCGAAGGAATGCGAAACTGGAATTCGGGACGGTCCCAGGGCACGGCGGGCGGGTTCGCGAGCGCGGTCCCGGTCCGCACTGCACCGACGCGGTGGTAGAAGTCCTCGGCGGGCAGATGCGACACGACCTTGACCCGGTCGAGCCCGGCGGCACGGGCCTCGGACTGCATGTGCGCGACGAGCAGTCGTCCGATGCCCTGCCCTTGGGCTTCGTCAGCGACGAACAGCAGGTCGAGCTCCGGTGGAGCGAGGACGAGCGAGTAGAACCCGAGGACCCGGCCTCCATGCTCTTCGGCGCCGACGGCTACGAAGGCGCGGTGGGCCTCGATGTAATCAGGACCGACCCGGTAGCCCGCGACTGCGGCTGCGTACTTGCCCTCGTAGGCGCCTGAGCCACGCACGAGCCGCGTGAGCCGTCTGGCATCCCGCGCGACGGCCCTCCGTATCGTGATCGGCCGGCTTGTCGGGGAAGTACGTGAACTCATCGGGAGAGTATTTCGCACCGGAGAGTACCTTCGTGCGGCGGGTCGACTGCTCGGGAAGGCGTTCCTGCACTGCTCCCGGGAACCTCTCGACCAAGCCGCGATCAGCCACGTCACTGCCGCCGAATCGGTCGCTCGCCGGCAGCCGGCCATGAACAGGCCGCGCACGGGATCCCCGTGGTCCCTTCCCCGCGCTCCGCGCAGCCCCGAGGGGACAGGCTGTGCCGCAATCGCCTTCACAGACGTTGGACTTTGCAAGAGCGAACGTAACGGCCTGGCTCGTAAACCCACCCACTCGGAACCCTCGCCGGGCAGCGCCTGCGGGGCTTTTCGTCGAACGCCGCTCTCACGCGCCTATCACAGACTGCGTCGACTCCCCCGGACCATAATGATCGACTGAGAGGGAATGCCCTCCCTCCCGACTGCTCCGTCGGCCGGTCCCTGCGGTCGAGGATGTCCGGAAACCGACTCGGTTACGTGGACCCGGTGCCCGTACGCGCGTGCGACGACGCTGTGCGGTCCCCGTCCGGCGCCGGTTCGGCCGGTCCGGGCAGCCCGCTGAGGACGGCTCCTGGGACCGGGCGTCCGAAGGCCGACTCGGTGCTCTCGCCGAGGAAGCCGCCCGACTGGTGCTGCCACAGCTTGGCGTAGGCACCGTTCGCCGCGAGCAGCTCCTCGTGGGTGCCCTGCTCGACGACGCTTCCGCGATCGAGGACGACGAGACGATCCATGCCGGCGACGGTGCTCAGACGGTGGGCGACCACGAGGGCCGTACGCCCGTCCATCAACCGCCACAGGGCGTCCTGGACGAGGATCTCGCTCTCCGAGTCCAGCGCGCTGGTCGCCTCGTCGAGCAGCAGGATCGGGGCGTCCCGCAGGATGGCCCTGGCGAGGGCGACGCGCTGGCGCTGGCCGCCCGAGAGTTTGACTCCCCGCTCCCCGACCAGGGTGGCGAAGCCGTCGGGGAGTTGGTCGGCGAACTCTGTGACGTGCGCGGCCACGGCCGCCGCGTGAATCTCGTCGTCGGTGGCGCCGGGCCGGGCGAAGGCGATGTTGTCCCGCAGGCTGCGGTGGAACATGGCGGGCTCCTGCGGGACGTAGGCGATCAGTGAGCGCAGGTCGGTCTGACGCAGCCGGCTGATGTCCTGACCACCGATCAGGATGCGTCCGTCGTCGATGTCCGACATCCGCAGCAGGAGCCGGGTGAGTGTGGTCTTGCCGCCGCCGGACCTGCCGACCAGACCGATCCGTGCACCTGCGGGGACGTCCAGGTCGAGTCCCCGGAAAATCGGCTTCGCACCCGCGTGGGCGAAGGTCACGGCCTCGAAGCGGATGCCGGTGTCCCGCGGTGCGAGTGGTTCGGGTTTCGCCGGGTCGAGCACGGTGGGCGGATCCAGCAGCAGCTCCGTGAACTGCGCGGCCTCGGTCATCGAGCTTTCCAGACGCCGGTAGATCTGGTTGAACTCGAACATGATCTGGGTCGCGTTGGAGTAGTAGGTGAAAGCGACGACGACCTCCTCCACTCCCTGGCCCGAGCCACCGAGGGCGATGGCGACCAACAGACCCAGCACGTTGGTCAGTACGGACATGGGGGCGATCAGGGTGTCGACGCGCAGATTTCCATAGTCCCACGACCTCAGCGTCAGGCGCCGGGAGTCCGCGACACGGCGGCGATGTTCGTCGGCCTCCCGCCGCTCGGCCGCGAACGCCCGGATGGTCTCCATGTTCACGAGGCTGTCGGCGACGTGGCCGGAGACCCGGGCGATCGCCGCCTCACGGTCGTTGACGAGCCGCTGCCGGCGACGGATCAGCGGTGTCGCGGCCACCACGGTCAGCGCGATCATCACCAGGAGGCCGGCGACGAGCATCGGTTCGTAGCTCCACAGCACCACGGCACCGAACACCAGGGGGACGAGACTGCCCACGATCCGGTACGTCACCGTGTCGACGAAGTCCTCGAAGCGCTTGCCGAAGCTCAGCACCCGTTTGGTCAGGGAGCCGGCGAAGTTGTCGTGGAAGAACGCCGCGTCCTTGGCGAGGAGTTCGTCCATGCCGCTGACGTACAGGTGTTCCATGCCGAGGGCGTCCACCCGGTTCAGGCAGTGCTGCCCGACCCGCCACACCGCCTCGGCGAGCAGCATCGTCACGCCGAAGCCCACCACGTACGGCAGCGCCGAGGCGAGGGTGAGGCCGCCGTCGTCGGCGGCCTGTCCTGCCAGTTTGGCGATCAGCAGGGGGGCGACATAGCGGATGCCGATGTTGCCCACGGCCGGCAGCAGCAACGCGGGCAGGGCCAGCAGTCGTAGTCGCATCAGCTCCCGGCCGTAGCGGCGCAGTGCCAGAACGACCGCGCTCCTGCCCGGCGTCGGCCCTCGCGTATCTGTTGTCCCCATCACACTCCCGGAGGTTCGGAAGTCGGAAGTTTCCCGTCAGGGGAGGTTCTCAGTCCAGGCATTTACCGCGGACTGGCGAGAACCGGACAGCGCTGCGTCCAGCGGACGCGGCGGACGTGTCCGATGGTGAGCTTGCGGTACTCGGTGTAGTCGTCGTCGCAGTTCAGGGCCTGCACGAAGGCGGCGGACCCGTGATCGAGGTCCGCAGCCGCGCGCCGTCAACGACAGGCGTCACCCACCAGGATGGGTCCGACCAGGAAAGGGCTCCCGGGCTCAGGGCCTTCCTGGCCGGCCGAGCGCGGCGGTGGTCTCAGCGCCAGTCGTCGATCACATACGCGTCGGGGTGGCTGTATCCGGGTTCGTTGGGCCTGTGCATGGTCACGCCCTGCAACCAAGTGCGGAAACCGCGGTCGATCATGCGCCGGTATGCATCCGGGCGCCCCAGGTTCATTCCGGCATCCAACTCACCCAGTCCGCGCTCGGCGGCCAGCCGCTCACACGCGTCAAGCAGTCGCTCGAACCGGTCAGCGGCCTCCGGACCAGGACGTACGGCGCCGAATTTGACGAAGCACACGTCGGTGCCCGCCTCCGACCCGGCTCCGCAGTGGCAGACGGCCAGGCCATCGAGCTCCGAGCCGGCACCATGGAGCAGGATGGTGTCACCGAGTCCCTGCGCGTGCACGGCCACGATCTCGCGTTCCAGGATCAGGCCCTCGTACACGGCTCCGGTCAGTGCGCGACAGCGGCTCAGCGCGTCGGGCCGCTCGGCGGCGGGCAGTTCGCCGTAGAGCACCCGGCCGGGGACCGCGGCACCGTCTGCGACCTGCTTCTTCATGATGGCTGTGAGGAAGCGAGGCCAGAAACCGTACCGGCGGTAGAGCTCAAGATGCTTGGGACTGTGCGAGAAGGTGAACAGGCCGAGGTGGCGGTTCCCCCAGGCGTCGAAGCAGTCCATGACCGGCTCCATCAGACGCCTGCCGATGCCCTGGTCCCACAGATCCGGACGCACGGTCAGCGGGCCGAAACAACCGACGCTGCCCCAGTTGGTGGCGAAGTTCGATCCGGCGAGCTCGCCCTCGACCGTCGCCGCGAACGCCGCACGCGGATCTGCCGCCCAGCGGGTGCGGACGTAGTCGACGGTCCCGAAGGGGGCGGGGACCCCGAGGAACGTCCCGAAGGCCATCCTGCAGATCTCATCGGCCCGGTCCAGGTCCGGCTCACCCAGCGGGCGGACTGACACTGGGGCCGCGCTAGTCTTGCGCTCCGCTGCTGGTGGGGCCATCGCTCTCTCTCCTTCCCGCCCCCGTTCCATCGCACCACGGCGGTGCCGCGCAGGCGAGGCGAACGGTCCGGCGGCATACCCGAGGATCGAGGTCCCGGCCGGTCTGTCTTCCTTTCCGCGGGAACCGCGGCAGGCAGCCGGCGCCGGCGACCCCATGGCCACCTGGATCGCCCTCTCCGAACCGAACTGGTGTCGAACGCGGTCCGGCATGCCCGGCGGGGATCCGTCCAGGTGGTTGTCGTCAGGCCCGGGACGGCGTGCGTGCGCGTCGGCGTCGTGGACTTCTCGAAGGCCCCGCCGGTGCGCAAGGTGCCGGGTCCCGAGGACGAAGGCGGACGCGGTCTCACGCTCGTGGCGACGCCGGCGCAGCACTGGGGCGCCGAGCCGCTGCCGTGGGGGAAACGGGTGTGGGCGGAACTGCACGGGAAGGGACACGGATGACCGGCGAGCAGAAGCGGCGCGCGTGGGTGGGTGACCTGATCCATGACGAGGACGCCGGCCGGCGCGGCGTCGTCGCGGACGTGCGCGGCGGTGTCACGTGGGTGCTGCGGCCGGAGTGCGGGCCGGGCCGGTGGACGTCGCGGCGGCCGGAGCGGCTGCGGGTGATCGACCCGTGAGGAGAGACTGCGGGACCGCGACGCTTGACGCACGCAACGGCAGAAGCCCCGGCGCGGTGGTGTTCGCCTGCCGGGGCTTCGTCGTGTCACGAGCATGTGTGAGACTCACCGGACACCCGCCGCCATGTGAAGTCCCCTGGGCAATATGGAAGATGGCCGGTCCCCACCGCGCGGATAAATTGAGGCACGTCCAGGACGGTCCTTACTGCGAACAGAGGGGCGTTGGCGGAATGAGCCAAATCGGCGACGACTCGGAAAACGTCAAGTTCATCTACTGGGACAACCTCACCTACGCGCCGCCGGGGTCCACGGACCCGGAGAAGTGGGACGCCGGACTCGGGGCCCACCTTTACGAGACCTATCTCGACCACTGTGTCGAGGCGGAGCGGCTCGGCTACGCCGGGCTCAGCATGCCGGAACACTTCGGCCCGTCCTCACTGGTCACCCACCCCAACATCATGCTGGCCGCGCTCGCCGCGCGGACGAAGAGGGCGCGGATCATCTCGGGCGTGAACCTGGCCCTGCTGCACAATCCGCTGCACCTGGCCGAGCAGTTCGCCATGATCGACGTGCTGTCCGGCGGGCGGCTCGAGGTGGGCCTCGGCCGGCGCGGTGACCGGGCCGCCTTCGAGCACGCGGCCGACCTCATCGACGGCGTCCTCAACGGGATCGACCACCCGGTGCCGAAGGCCGACCTGACGCCGGCGCTGGCGCCCTTCGCGCAGGAGCTGGAGACCGCCAGGGTCACCGTGTGGCCCCGGCCCGTCCAGCAGCGCGTGCCGCTGTGGGTGGCGGCGGAGACGGACGGATCCCTCGCCACCGCGGCCCGCCGCGGCTGGAACGTGTTCACGGGACTCAACCTCGACCCGGCCGCCGGCGGGATGTCGAAGGTGAGCGTGGAGGAAATGGTCACGCGCCTGCACCGGTATTTCGAGATCGGGCAGGAGAACGGGCACGAATTGTCCATGTCGAATGTCGCGGCGAGCTGCTTCACCGTCGTCGCGGACACCGATATGGAAGCCGCCGAGCTCGTGCGCGACGGTTTCGCCTCGCACGTCGCCGCCGCGGGCGGGCATCTGGCACGGCTGGCCGGGGCGTCTCCCGCCGAGGGCGCGCTGGAAACGCTCGCGAAGGAGGGCGACACCGGCGTGCAAGGGGTGTTCGAGGCTCCCGCGGATTCCTACCTGAGGAATCCGTTCGCGCTCGTCGGGTCGGCCGAGACGGTCAAGGCGAAGCTGGACGCGCTGGTGTCCGCCGGGTTCAAGCGGTTCGTGCTGCTGTGCGGTGGCGTCGGCAACACGCACGAGATCGGCTGGCAGTCGGCGACCGCCATGGCCCGGGACGTGGCACCCGACCTGTTCTCCGCCGCGAAGTCCGGCCTGGACGAGGTGGCCGCCTGACCGGTGCGCCGCCCGCGGATTCCGTCCCGCCGCCCAGGCGTTCGAGCACGCCGGGTGCGGGCGGTCTCCCGAGTGAGGCCGTGCCGGCCCGCTTTTCCCGCGAATCTCTGATTTCCGCCGATCGCCGCCGTCCGGGCGCACCCTCTGGAGGAGCCTTCGTGTCTGCACCGACCGCAGTGGCCGACGGGCTGGACTTCCCGACCAGCCTCGCCTTCGACAACGACGACGGAGTGTATGTGGCCGAGTCGGGGCTGCCGTTCGGGGGCGCCGCGCCGGGCGGCCGGATCTGGCGCCTGGGCACGGACGGCACCGACCGCCGGCTCGTCGCCGACCGGCTGGCCCAGCCGGTGACCGGGCTGCTGTGGCACGAGGGCTTCCTGTACGTGTCCGAGGGCGGTGCCGGGCGGATCACCCGGATCGGCCCCGACCGGCGGCGCACCGTCATCGTCGACGGCCTGCCCGGTCCCGGCAACTACCACGTCGGCATGGCCGTCGTGGGCCCCGACGAGAAGCTGTACTTCGCCCAGGGAGCGATGTCCAACCTGGGGATCATCGGACTGGACGCCTACGAGCTGGGCTGGCTGGGCCGGCTCCCGCACTCGTACGACCTTCCCGGTCTGGACGTGGAGCTGACGGGCGTCAACGTCACCACCCGCGACCCGCTGAGCGGCGCCCCCGACGCGCAGGCCGTCACCGGCGCGTTCGTGCCGTTCGGCACTCCCACCCGGCCCGGTCAGCGGATCGAGGCGGCGCTGCCCTGCACCGCCTCCGTCATGCGCTGCGACCTGGACGGCGGGAACCTGGAGCTGGTGGCCTGGGGCATCCGCAACGCCTTCGGGCTCGGGTTCCTGCCGGACGGCCGGCTGCTCGCGGTGGACCAGGGCGCGGACGACCGGGGCAGCCGGCCCATCGGCAACGCGCCCGACCTGCTGCTCGAGGTGCGTGAGGGCGCCTGGTACGGCTGGCCGGACTTCGTCGGTGGGATCCCGGTGACCGACCCGCGGTTCAAGCCGGAGCGCGGCCCCCAGCCGACGTTCCTGCTCGCCGGCCACGACCGGCTGCCGCGTCCGGAGCGTCCCGTGCTCGACTTCGAGGCGCACGTCGCGGCGACGAAGTTCGCCGTCGCGCCGCCGAGTTCACCGCTCGCCGGGCAGCTGGTCGTGACGCTGTTCGGGGACGAGGCACCGATGACGCTCCCGCCGGGCGGGCCGAAGCTCGGCCGGCATCTGCTGATGGTCGACCCGGACGGCTGGTCCACCCGCGGTCTGCCGGACGAGCCCGACCTGCACCGGCCGATCGACGTCGGGTTCGCGCCCGGCGATCCGGCGCTGTTCGTCCTCGACTTCGGCGCGTTCGAGATGTCCGACCACGGGGTCGAGGCCAAGGCCGGCACCGGCCGGCTGCTGCGCTGGGACGGCTGGGACCGGCCCTCCCGGACCGGCGGCTGAGCCGGCCCGCGGGCTTCGGGACGTCATCGCTCACCCGGTTGTGAAAGGGAGTCGCACGATGAAAGGCAGAAGCGGTCTGTGGCTGATCGGCGGCAGGGGCTCGGTGGCCACCACCGCCGTCTGCGGCCTCGCCGCGCTGAGGGCGGGGCTGTCCCCGGCCACCGGATCCGTCAGCGAGCGTCTCGACCCGGACCCGGCCGTCTTCCCCGGCTGGTCCGAGCTGGTCGTCGGCGGCCACGACATATCCCGGACCCCGCTGCGCAAGCGGGCCGAGGACCTGGCCGCCGCCGGTGTGCTGCCGGCCCGGCTGCCGGCGGCGGTCGCCGGCGAACTGGAGGCCGCCGACCGCGAGATACGGCCGGGGTACGACGGTGTCGACGGGCCCGCCCGCCAGATCGACGCCGCCGAGCACCTCGCCTCCGACATCGCGGAGTTCCGGCGCGCCCACGCCCTCGACCGGGTCGTGGTCGTCAACGTCTCCAGCACCGAACCCCCCGTCCGCCCGCTGCCCGAGCACGCCGACCTGGCCGCCCTGGACCGCGCGCTCGCCGCTCCCGGCCGGCGGGTGCTGCCGCCCAGCGCGCTGGCGGCCTACGCGGCCTTCTCGGCCGGCTGTCCCTACGTCGACTTCACGCCCTCCCCCGGGCTGCGCCTCCCCGCCGTCGTCGAACTGGCGAACCGCCGGGACCTGCCGTACGCGGGCAGCGACGGCAAGACCGGCGAGACCCTGCTGCGCAGCGCGCTGGCGCCGATGTTCGTGGCCCGTGGACTGCACGTCCGGTCGTGGGCGGGCACCAACCTGCTGGGCGGCGGCGACGGCGCGAACCTCGCCCTGGAGGGCCGCGCGGCGGGGAAGCTGGCCGCCAAGTCCCGGGGGCTGGAGGCGCTGCTCGGCGGCAAGGCGGACGCGCCGCTGCACATCGACTACGTGCCCGACCTCGGGGAACGCAAGGTGGCCTGGGACCACGTCTCCTTCGAGGGCTTCCTCGGCACCCGGATGAGCCTCCAGCTGACCTGGCAGGGCCACGACTCGGCGCTGGCGGCACCGCTGGTCCTGGACCTCGCCCGGCTCGTGGCGGGCGCGCACGCCGCCGGTGAGTCCGGGCCGCTGGGGGCGCTGGCCTTCTTCTTCAAGGACCCGGTCGGCAGCGACGAGCACCGGCTCGCGGAGCAGGAACGGGACCTGGTGGCCTGGGTGCGGCGCCTCGCGGTGTCCCGGTGAGCGCTCGGACACGGCCCGGGCCGCCGGGCCGGGTCCGCCGGCCGGCCGACTGGCTGGAGCTGGTCCGCGCGCCCGCCGCCCTCACCGTGCTCGGTGACGCGGTGGCCGGGGCCGCCGCCGCGGGGCGTCCGCTGCGCGGGCGGCGGCTGGCGCTGCCGCTCGCCTCCGCCACCCTGTACTGGTCGGGCATGGCCCTCAACGACTGGGCCGACCGCGAGGTGGACACGGCCGAACGCCCCGAGCGGCCCGTCCCGTCGGGACGGATCACGCCGGGGGCGGCCCTCGCCGGGGCCGCCCTGCTCAGTGGCGCCGGGCTCGCCCTGGCCGCCTTCGCCGGCGGCTCGGACGCGCTGCGCGTCGCGGTGCCGCTGACCGCGGCGATCTGGGCGTACGACACCGTGCTCAAGCCGACCCGGGCCGCGCCGCTGGGCATGGCGGCCTGCCGCGCGCTCGACGTCCTGCTCGGCGCCGGGGCCGGGCGCGGGCCGTCCGCGCGGACACCGGCGCTGGCGATGGCGGCCCACACGTTCGGGGTGACGGCGCTCTCCCGGGGCGAGGTCCACGGCGGGCGCCGCGCCGACGTCCGGGTGGCGCTGACCACGACACTGCTCTCCGCGGCCCTGGCCTGCGGCGGACCCGCGTCCTCCGCCCGGCATCGGACCGCTTCCGTGCTGTGCGCCCTCGTCCACACGGGCACCACGGCCACCGCTCAGCTCGCGGCGGCCCGCGCCCGGCCCACCGCCGACGGCCCGGTCGAAGCCGCTGCCGTACGGACCGCCACGGTGGCCGGGATCCACGGGATGGTGCCGCTCCAGGCCGCGCTGGCCGCACGGTCCGGCTCGCTCGGCGCCGCCGCGCTGGTGCTGGGCGTCCTGCCCCTCGTCCGGCGGCTGTCCTCGGTACGGAGTCCGACATGAACTCGTTCGACCTGGGTTACGGAACCAACGGCTTCTCGAACCACCGGCTGCACGACGCGGTACGGGTCATCGCCGACCTCGGCTACACCGCGATCGGCCTCACGCTCGACCATCACCACCTCGACCCCTTCGCGCCCGGCCTGGCCCGCGCCACCGACCGGCTCGCGGCGCTGCTGTCGTCGCTGGACCTGCGCTGTGTGGTGGAGACGGGCGCCCGCTATCTGCTCGACCCGTCCCGCAAGCACCATCCCACCCTGGTCTCGGAGCAGGCCGGGCCGCGGATCGACTTCCTGCGGCGCGCCGTACGGATCGCCCAGTCCCTGGACGCCTCCTGCGTGTCCTTCTGGTCCGGCGTGGGCGAACCGGGCGTGCCGGGGCCGGACAACCGCCGCCGGATGATCCGGCATCTGGAGCCGGTCCTGGCCGAGGCGGGGCGGCGCGGCGTTCGGCTCGCCCTGGAGCCGGAACCCGGCATGGTCGTCCAGCGGCTCGACGAGGCGCTGGAGCTGCGCCGGGCGCTCGGCGAGCCGGAGCCGCTGGGCATCACCCTGGACGTGGGGCACTGCGTCGCGGTGGAGCCGGTCGACGCGGCCGAGTGCGTGCGCCGGGCCGGGCCGCTGCTGTTCAACGTGCAGCTGGACGACATGCTGCCGGGTGTGCACGAGCACCTGGAGTTCGGGCGGGGCGAGCTGGACCTCGCCGGCACGCTGGCCGCCCTCGACGGGATCGGCTACCGCGGTGTCGCCGCCGTCGAGCTGCCCCGGCACAGCCATGCCGCGCCCCTGGTCGCCGCCGACGCCATGGCGGCGCTGCGCCGGGCCCGCGACGGGGCGCCGGTGCCGTCCACGAGGGGAGCGCGCTGACCATGGACGCACCACGGGACGACCGGCTCGCGGCCGCGGAGCGCCGCGTCCGGGAGCGGCCCTCCGCCATCCACGAGGAGTTCCCGCTGGCGGGCCGGCCCGCCGTGCGGCACGGCACCGGCCCCGACGCGCTGGTCCTCGGCACCGACGACGACCGGGCCCGGGCGCGGCTGCTGGCGGTGCTGGCCGAGGTGCTGCCGGAAGGGGAGCTGGAGAGCGAGACGGAGCGGCTCTACCGGCACGGTGACGACGCCGAGCGGCGCGGGGTGCTGCGCGCTCTGCCGGTGCTGCCCGCCTCGTCGGTCCGGCTCGGGCTGACGCTGGTCGCGGACGGCCTGCGCAGCAACGACCCGCGGCTGGTCGCGGCGGCGATGGGACCGTTCGCCGCCGCGCACCTGGACCAGCCGGCGTGGCGGCACGGCGTGCTGAAGTGCCTGTTCGCCGGGGTGCCGCTGGCGGCGGTGGCGGACCTGGAGCGGCGGGCCGACGCCGAGCTGCTGCGGATGGCCCACGACCTGGCCGAGGAACGCCGGGCCGCCGGGCGGGAGATCGGCCCCGACCTGCGGGCGCTGCTCGGTGTCGCCGTACCGCCCGCCCCGGTGCCGTCGCGAGGAGAGGACGAGTTCCGATGAGAATCTTCGATCCGCACATCCACATGACCTCCAGGACCACCGACGACTACGAGAACATGCACGCGGCGGGTGTGCGGGCCGTGGTGGAACCCGCGTTCTGGCTCGGCCAGCCCCGCACCGGACCGACGTCCTTCGTCGACTACTTCGACGGCCTGATCGGCTGGGAGCGCTTCCGGGCCGCGCAGTTCGGCATCAGCCACAACTGCGCGATCGCCCTGAACCCGAAGGAGGCCAACGACCCGCGCTGCGCGGAGGTGCTGGACCTGCTGCCGCGCTACCTCGGCAAGAACGGCGTGGTCGCGGTCGGGGAGATCGGCTACGACTCGATGACCGCGGCGGAGGACGAGGCCTTCACCCGCCAGCTGGCCCTCGCCGCCGAGCGGTCGCTGCCGGTCCTGGTGCACACCCCGCACCGGGACAAGCGGGTCGGCACCCGCCGCAGCCTGGACGTGGTGCGGGAGTCCGGGATCGACCCGGGCGCGGTGCTGATGGACCACCTCAACGAGGTCACGGTGCGGATGGTCGCCGACTCGGGCTGCTGGATGGGCTTCTCCATCTATCCCGAGACGAAGATGGACGAGCACCGCATGGTCGCCGTGCTCGAGGAGTACGGCACGGACCGGATCCTGGTGAACTCGGCGGCCGACTGGGGCCGTTCGGATCCGCTCAAGACCCACCGGGTCGGCCTGGCGATGCTGGCGGCCGGGTTCGGCGAGGCCGACGTCGACCGGGTGCTCTGGCGCAACCCGGTCGAGTTCTACGGGCAGAGCGGGCGGCTGGTCCTCGACGTGGAGCGGGACGACGGCACCGGGGCGGCCCTGTACGAGGGCAACTCGGTGCTGCGGGGCCAGTCGTGACGCGGCTGTGCTACTGCACCAACGTCCACCCCGCCGAGGACGTGGCCGGTGTTCTCCGTCAGCTCGACACCCACGCGGTCCCGGTGCGCGAACGGCTCGGGCACGACCGGCTCGGCCTCGGGCTCTGGCTGGCGGCGGAGGCCGCCGCGGAACTGGCCGCCGACCCGGCCGCGCTGCGCCGGCTGCGCGCCGAGCTGGACGCCCGCGGCCTGGCGGTGCTGACCCTCAACGCGTTCCCCTACGGCGGCTTCCACCAGGAGGTCGTCAAGCACACCGTGTACCGCCCGGACTGGACCGATCCGGCCCGGGCCCGCTACACCGCCGACTGCGCGCACGTGCTGGCCGGGCTGCTGCCCGACGACGCCGACGGCGGGAGCCTGTCCACGCTGCCGCTCGGCTGGCGCACGCCCTGGCCGCCCACCGCCGACCGGGCCGCCGAGTCGGCGCTGCGGTGGACCGCGGGCGAGCTGCGCAAGGCGTCCGCGCAGGCCGGGCGCCCGCTGCGGCTCGCGGTCGAGCCGGAGCCGGGCTGCGTCCTCGACACCGTCGCGGACGCCGTGCGCTGGCTCGCGCCCCGGGTGGACCCCGAGGTCGTCGGGATCTGCCTGGACACGGCCCATCTCGCGGTCTCCTTCGCCGACCCGGAACAGGCCGTCGCCTCGATCGAGCGCGCCGGCCTCGCCGTCGTGAAGGTCCAGGCGTCCGCGGCCCTGCACGTCGACGACCCCCGCGACCCGCAGGCCCGCCGGCTGCTCGCCGGGTACGCCGAGCCCCGGTACCTCCACCAGGTGCGGGAGCTCGGCGACGAGGGCCGGGTGCTCGCCGCCGACGACCTTCCGCAGGCGCTGGACGAGCTGCCCGGCCGGGGCCCGTGGCGGGTGCACTTCCATATCCCGCTGCACGCCGCGCCCGCGCGTCCGCTGCGGAGCACCACCGAGGTGCTGCGCCGGGCCGTGGCGGCCGTACGGGAGCCGGCCGTGGTCGAGGTGGAGACGTACACCTGGCAGGTGCTGCCGGACGGATCCGACCCCGTGGACGGGATCGCCGCAGAACTCGCCTGGGCGCAGCGCGAGTTGCCGATCGGAGGGCAGGGGACATGAGGCCCGTGGTGCTCCTGGACGTGGTCGGGCTGACGCCGCGTCTGCTGCCGTACATGCCGAACCTGTCCCGCCTCGCCGCGCGGGGCGGGTCCGCGCCGCTGCGCACCGTCCTGCCCGCCGTGACGTGCAGCGTCCAGTCCACGCTGCTCACCGGGCGGCTGCCCGCCGGACACGGAGTCGTCGGCAACGGCTGGTACTTCCGCGAGCTGGGCGAGGTCCACCTGTGGCGGCAGCACAACCGGCTGGTCCAGGGCCCGAAGCTGTGGGAGACCGCCCGCGCCGCGCGTCCCGGCTACCGCGCGGCCAACGTCTGCTGGTGGTACGCCATGGGCGCCTCCACCGACGTTCTCGTGACCCCGCGCCCCGTCTACCACGCCGACGGACGCAAGTCGCCCGACTGCTACACCCGGCCGCCCGCGCTGCACGACCGGCTCACCGCGGAGCTGGGCCCCTTCCCGCTGTTCCGGTACTGGGGGCCGACCGCCGGGCTGGCCTCCAGCCGGTGGATCATCACGGCGGCCCGCCGCATCCTGCGCAACGAGCGCCCCGACCTGCTGCTGGTCTACGTGCCGCATCTGGACTACGACCTCCAGCGCTTCGGCCCGCACTCCCCGCAGGCCGCGGCCGCCGCCCGCGCCGTCGACGCGGAACTCGCGCCGCTGCTGGAACAGGCCGACGAGGAGGGCGCGGCCGTGGTCGCGCTCAGCGAGTACGGCATCACCCCGGTCGACCGCCCGGTGGACGTCAACCGGGCGCTGCGCCGCGACGGCTGGCTGGAGGTGTACGAGCAGGCGGGGATGGAGTACCTCGACCCGTGGGCGTCGCGGGCGTTCGCCGTGGCCGACCACCAGACCGCGCACGTGTACGTCGCCGACGGCGCCGACGTGCCGAAGGTGCGCGACCTGCTCACCCGGTTGCCCGGCGTGGCCGAGGTACTGGGCCGCGAGGAGCAGGCGGCGTACGGGCTGGACCATCCCCGCTCCGGTGAGCTGGTCGTGGTCGCCGAGCCGGACTCCTGGTTCACCTACTACTACTGGCTGGACGACGCCCGGGCGCCCGACTTCGCCCGCTCGGTCGAGATCCACCGCAAGCCGGGCTACGACCCGGCGGAACTGTTCTTCGACCCGGCGGACCGGCTGGTCAGGGCCAAGGCGGCGATCGGTCTGGCCCGCAAGAAGCTGGGCCTGCGCTACACGATGAACGCGGTGCCGCTGGACCCGTCCTGCGTCCGCGGGTCGCACGGCCGCCTCCCGGACTCGCCGTCCGACGGCCCCGTCGTGCTCTGCTCCGAACCGGACTGGCGGCCCGAGCTGACGTCCGCCGGCGAGGTCCGCGCGGTCGATGTGGCGGACCTGGTGCTGCGGCTTCAGGGACTGCCGTCCGCGGCTCGCGAGTGAGCTTGCCGGCCTCCTGGAAGAGATGAGCGTCCGCACCGGCCGGTGCGGACGCTCACTCGTGCTCTGTGGTGGCGCTCAGTCCAGCGAGTAGGCGATCAGTTCGGGCCGCGCGTCCTTCGAGTCACCGGCGACGCCCGCGCCCACCAGGAGCGTGTCGCCGCTGATGGCGGGGAAGGAGTTGATGCCGGCCGACGCGGTAGTTCGCCACAGGGTGTCGCCGGTACGCGTGTCGAAGGCGAAGATCTGGCCGTCGTAGGTGCTGCAGAAGACCACGTCGTTGGCGACGGTCGCGGCGCCGAGCGGCATCTGCGGCAGATCGACCTTCCAGCGCACCTCGCCGGTCCTCGTGTCGAGCGCCGCGAGTCCGCCGCGGCCCCCGTCCGTGCCCGGGTAGGTCATGCCACCGGTGGCGCTCATCTCGGCCGGCAGGTCGACCCAGGGCACGAAGACCCGTCCCCGCGCGGCGGCCATCGGTGTCTCGACCCCGCCGAGGACGCCCGGATAGATGGTGACCGGTTCGTTCGGCAGCGGGCCCACGTCGTTCTGGTGGATGCCGAGCGAACGGGTCCACAGCGGCTTGCCGTCGTCGGCGCGGTAGGCGAAGACCTTGCCCATCTTGCCCGCCGTGATCACGACCTCGGTCTTCACACCCCGGACCGGGACGGTGGTGATGATGGGCGAGATCTGGAGGTCGTAGTCGCGTATGTCGTGCGGCAGGGCCTGCTGGTACCAGAGCAGCTTCCCGGTGCGGGCGTCCAGGGCCACCAGGGAGTTGGTGTACAGGTTGGGGCCCGGCCGGCTGGAGCCGTTGGGGTACTCGGGTGTGCCGGGCATGGGCGCCGGGTTGCCGACGGCCAGGAAGATCCGGCCCTTCTTGTCGATGGCGGGCGGGAACCACAGGCCGCCGCCGGAGTTGATCTCCGGGTGGCCCCACAGGTCGCCGTCCTTGACGGTGTTGAAGCTCCACTTGGGTTCGCCGGTGGCGATGTCGAGGGCCCAGACGATGCCCATCGTGCCGGCCACGTACTCGCCGAAGGTCGACGGGACGGTGCTGACCACGACGGTGTCGCCGTAGACCTGGGGGGCGACGTCGATGCCGCCCTTGCCGGCGTCGATCAGCTTCCTCGTCCACAGGGTGCGGCCGGTCCGCGCGTCCAGGGCGAAGGCGCTGGTGAAGGTGGTGCCGAGGAGCAGCCCGTCGCGGTAGGCGACGCCGTTCGGGCCGACGTTGGGGTCCTCGAACTCGCGTTTCCAGCGGACCTTGCCGGTCTCCTTGTCGACCGCGTAGATGTTCGAGTTGAGGTCGATGGCGTAGACCGTCGAGCCCACCACGATCGGGTTGGAGGCCATCAGGCCGGCGAAGGTGGGGTTGCCCTTCAGCGGCAGCCGCCACTTCACCTTCAGGTCGTCGACGTTCTTGGAGTTGATCGGGGTCCGGGTGGTGGCCCGGGTGTTGGAGAGGTCGCCGTTGGCGATGGGCCAGTCGGTCGCCCGCCCGTGCCGGGACGAGGCCGGCGGTTCCTCCGCCTGTGCCCCGGCGCTCTGCGGACCGGTGTATCCCGATCCGACGAGCAGGGCGAGGACGGCCAGCCCGGTCAGGGTGATCCGGCCTCCCGTGATCTGTCTGCCCCGGCGGGTCCCGCGGGCGCCTTTGTCTGTGTTGGCTGTCAAGCCGGCCTCATTTCCGCCCGGTGCCGGTCCATGGATCCGGGCTGGTCGAAGTGCTCTTGCTGTCCCGGGTGGGATGGACGGCCGCGGGCTCAGCGCAGCGTGCGCGCGAACGCCCGGACATCGCCGACGAACAGGTCCGGCTGCTCCAGGGCGGCGAAGTGCCCGCCCCGGTCGAAGGAGGACCAGTGGGTGAGCGTGGGGAGGATCCGCTCCGCCCAGCGGCGGATCGGCCGCACCGCGTCGTCGGGGAACACGGCCACCCCGGCGGGCATGGCCAGCGGCCACGGGCCCGCCCAGGTGCGGAGGAAGTCGGCGTCCAGCCGGTTGGACTCGTAGTAGAGCTGGGCACTCGGGCCGGCGGAGGCGGTGAACCAGTAGATCGAGACGTTGGTCAGCAGCCAGTCGCGGCTCACCGGGATCTCCGCCGCCGACTCGGCCGCCGTCCACTCCTTGAACTTCTCGACGATCCAGGCCAGCTGGCCGACCGGGGAGTCGGTGAGTCCGTAGGCGAGGGTCTGCGGACGGGTGGACTGGATCTTCCGCCACCCGGCGCCGTCCTGCTCGAAGTGGGCCGCGAACTCCAGCCGGGCCCGGTCTTCGGGGTCCAGCCGCGCGAACTCGGCCGGGTCCTGTGGCGGCATGGTGGCGAGCATGTTGAGGTGGACGCCCGCGACGTGCTCGGGGTCGGCCAGTGCCGTGCGCAGCGAGACGGGCATGCCCCAGTCGCCGCCCTGGACGAGGTAGCGCCGGTAGCCGAGCCGTTCCATCAGGGCGGCCCAGGCGCGGCCGACCCGCGCGGTGTCCCACCCGGCCTCCCGGGGACGGCCGGAGAAGCCGTAGCCGGGCAGTGAGGGGATGACCAGGTGGAACGCGTCGGCGGGGTCCCCGCCGTGGCTGCGCGGATCGGTCAGCGGCCCGATCACGTCGAGGAACTCGGCGACCGAGCCGGGCCAGCCGTGCGTGACGATCAGCGGCATGGCGTCCGGCTCGGGCGAGCGGATGTGCAGGAAGTGGATGTCGACGCCGTCGATCTCGGTGAGGAACTGCGGGAACGCGTTGAGGTGTTCCTCGACCCGGCGCCACTTGAAGCCGGTGCGCCAGTACTCGGCGAGTTCCTTCAGGTAGCCGACCGGGACGCCTCGCTGCCAGCCCGCGCCGGGCAGCTCGTCGGGCCAGCGCGTGGCGGCGAGCCTGCGCTCCAGGTCGTCCACGGCATCCTGCGGGACAGCGATATGGAAGGGACGCATGGCAACGCCTCTCAGCTGGGCCGTCGTACGACCTGGGTCGGTTCGGAGGTGGCGGGGGTGGCCGCGCCCGCCGGGCGGCGGAACGAGTGGCGCAGGACGCGGAACAGGGTCCTGGGCCGCATGAGCGCGGCGGGGGGGTCGATCAGACCGGCGGCGCGGATGAACGCGTTGGTGAGTTCGGCGTCGTGGGTGGCGGCGCGGTGCAGCCGGTCGACGTAGGCGTTGGCCATCCGGATGCGGGGCGTCCGGTGTCCCTCGACGCCGCGGTAGCCGAGATCGGCGCCGGCTGCGAACTCCCACGGCGCGTCGACGGCGGTCGCGACCTCCTGGAAGAAGCGCCGGAAGCCGGGTGTGCCGGACCTCAGCTGCCGCCGCAGGGCGAGCGTCTCCAGTGCCGCGACGGACATGCCCTGCCCGTAGACGGGGTTGAAGCTGCACACGGCGTCGCCCATGACCAGGAAGTTCTCCGGGAAGCGGGTCAGCCGCTCGTAGTGGCGGCGCACGCTGGCGGGGAACTTGAACGTTCCCGAGTCGAGGGTCGGGGTGGCCCGGCGGACGGCCTCGTAGATGTCCGGCACCGGCAGTGACCGGGTGTAGGCGAGGAACCCGTCCAGGTCGGACGGCGGATGGTCACCGAGGATGCCGGTCAGCGACAGCTGCACCTGGCCGTCGTCGCCGGGCACCCGGTAGAAGAACGCGCCCCGCGGATGCGAGGGGGTCGCCACCGGGATGATCGCCAGCTCCTTGCCGAACGGGTCGGTGTCCAGGGCGAAGTGGCGGGTGGTGTAGGCTAGGTCGATCTTGATCCTGGTCTCCTCGGGGCGCGCGTAGCCGAGCTCCTCCAGCCAGACCGGGGTGCGCGAGCCCCGTCCGGTGATGTCGACGACCAGGTCGGCCGCCAGCACCTCGGGGGATCCGCCGTCCTGGCGCTGGACGCGGGCGCCGGTGACCCGGCGCCGGTCCACGGAGGTCTCCAGGCCGAGGATGTCGTATCCCTCCAGGAAGGTGACCTGGGGCATGTCCTGGACCCGGCGGCGGACGTGGTACTCCAGCACCGGCCGCGTCGCGGGCACCGACAGCAGTCCCGAGTGGCCGGTCGCGAGCCGGTGGCCGTTGAAGTACCAGCGGATGGCGCTGCCGAAGTCACCCGGCCGGACACCCGCCGCGCTCAGTTCCTCGGTCAGTCCGGGGAACAGTTCCTCGAAGATCTGCTGGCCACGGGCCACCAGGCCGTGCGCGTGGCGTCCGTGCGGGGCGCCGCGCCGTGCCTCGGTGACGCCGTCCAGCCGGTCCCGGTCGACGACCAGGACCTCCGTGTACGACTCGGTCAGTACGGTGGCGGCCAGCAGCCCGGCCATGCTGCCGCCGAGCACGACCGCGCGATCCCCTACATGGCGGCCCATCGCCGGTACCTCCTTCCGCGGATTTGCCCGCCGGACCCGGTCACGCGGCGGCTATGGGGGTGTTCTGGTAGGAGGCGATGCGCCAGTCGGCGCCCTCCTTCACCAGGACCCAGGTCGCGCGGATCGCACGGGCGGGCGCCGGCTCGGTGTCCCCGGGGGCCAGCACCCCGCCCCGGGTGACGAGCGCGGCGACGCCGGGCCCGAGCAGCCGGACCGACACCGGTTCGCCGGTCACCCGGGTCCCCTTGAACGCGCCGGAGTAGGCCTCACGCATGAAGGCCCGGATCTCCTCACGGCTGGTCAGGAAGACGTCGCCGGGCAGGATCAGGGTCGCGTTCTCGGTGAAGACCTCGGCGAACCGGTCGGCGTCGTGCTCCGCCCAGGCCTCGATGATGTGTTGCGGGACGGCGCGCAGCGCGGCGGTGTCGCCGGTGTCCAACGACGGGGTGGCGGCCATGGGTCTCTCCTTCGGCAGCGGTCGACTTCCGGACGACGGTCAGGCTCACACGCCGCCACGGCGGGCTGCATCTTCCCGATTGCGCCCGGTCACGGACGGCCCGGCCGCGCGGGGCGCCGCAACCAGGGAGATGCGGGTGCTCCGCCCGGATGCCAGCCTCGACGGGGCCGATCACCCGGCCATGTCGTCCCGGAGGAGACCCGCTGATGCCGAACGAAATCCCGTCCCGGCAGGAACTGATCGACCGCGCGGCGGAGTTGGTGCCGCTGCTGCAGAAGAACGCGCTGTGGGGGGAGGAGAACCGGCGCCTCCACGAGGAGACCCTCGACGCGCTGACCGAGTCCGGGCTGCTGAACCTGCGGGTTCCCACCCGGTACGGCGGCTACGAGTCCGACATGCGCACGGTGGTCGACGTGATCGCCGAGCTGGGCCGCGGCGACGGCTCCACCGCCTGGGTCATGTCGGTCTTCGCGATCAGCACCTGGATGGCCGGGCTGTTCCCCGACGAGGTCCAGGACGAGATCTTCGCCAAGCCCGGCGTGCGGGTGTCCGGCATCCTGAGCCCGACCGCGACGGCCGTGCCGGCCGAGGGCGGCGTCCTGCTGAACGGCAAGTGGTCGTTCAACTCGGGTGTGCTGCACAGCTCGTGGAACACGAACGCGGCGGTGCTGCTCACCCCGGAGGGCCCGCAGCCGGTCATGGTGGCGATCCCGGTCGCGGACCTGGAGATCGTCGACGACTGGCACACGGCGGGCCTGCGCGCCTCCGGCAGCGTCACCACGGTGGCCCGGGACCTGTTCGTCCCCGAGGCGCGCGTCCTGCCCATGGGCCCGGTCCTGCAGGGGCAGCACCGCTCGCAGGCCAACGCCGACTCGCCGGTGTTCCGGGCGCCGTTCATGGCCACCGCCTGCGCCACCATCTCCGCGCCCGCCGTGGGGCTGGCCCGCGCCGCCAAGGAGAACTTCTTCGAGCGGCTGCCGGGCCGGAAGATCACCTACACCACGTACGAGAACCAGGCCGAGGCGCCCGTGACGCACCTCCAGGTCGCCGAGGCCGTCACCAGGATCGACGAGGCGGAGTTCCACGCCCGGCGCGCCGCCGACCTGGTGGACGCCAACGCCGCCGCCGGCAAGCCGTGGACGCTGGAGGAGCGCGCCCGTGTGCGGCTCGACCTGGGGTCGGTCTGCCGGCGTGCCAAGGAGGCCGTGGACATCCTCAACGACGCCAGCGGCGGCTCGTCGGTCTTCACCACGGTGCCGATCCAGCGCATCGAGCGCGACGTCCAGACGCTCAACCTGCACGCGATCCTGCACCCGAACACGAACTTCGAGCTGTACGGGCGGGTCGCCTGCGGGCTCGAGCCGAACACCCTCTACGTGTAGCCGACGCGGGCTTGCGCCCTCATCTCCGGAGGCCGTTGTGACCCAACATCCCCCGCTCGTCATCGACCGTACCGGCTCCGACATCCACGCCGAGCTGGCCACGCTGCGCCGCCGGGGCCCGGTGGCCCGGATCGAACTGCCCGGGTCGGTACCGGCCTGGTCGGTGACCGGCTACGAGGCCGCCCTGCGGGTCCTCGGCGACCCGCGGTTCTCCAAGGACCCCCGCAAGCACTGGCCCGCGTTCCGCCGGGGCGAGATCGGCGAGGACTTCCCGCTGATCGGGTGGGTGCTGATGGACAACCTGACGACGGCGCACGGCAACGACCACAGCCGGCTGCGGCGGCTGACGGCCAAGGCGTTCACACCGCGCCGGGTCGAGGCGATGCGCCCGATGATCGAGCGGGCGACGGCTGAGCTGCTGGACGAGCTGGCCGGCGTGGCACCCGGCGAGCCCGTGGACCTGAAGCGGCGTTTCGCCCATCCGCTGCCCGCCCGGGTCATCTCCGACCTCTTCGGCGTCCCCGAGGAGGAACGCGCCGAACTGCTGCGCGGCGGTGAGGTGAACGTCGACACCACGACCAGCCCCGAGGAGGCGGCGGCGAACGTCGAGCGCTGGCACCAGCAGATGCACGACTTCGTGGAACGCAAGCGCCGCAGCCCCGGCGACGACCTCACCAGCGACCTGATCGCCGCCCAGGAGGCGAACGGGAGCCGGCTGAGCCCGTCCGAACTCGTGGGCACCCTGCACCTGATGCTCGCGACGGGCACCGAGCCGGTGATGAACCTCATCGGCAACGCCGTCCACGCGCTGCTCACCCACCCGGACCAGTACGAGCTGGTGCGCAAGGGGGAGGCGTCCTGGGACGACGTGATCGAGGAGACGCTGCGCGCCGAGGCCCCGGTGGCCCATCTGCCGTTCCGGTTCGCCACGGAGGACGTGGAGCTCGGCGGTGTGACGATACGGCAGGGCGAGCCCGTGCTCGTCGCGTTCGCCGCGATCGGCCGGGACCCGTCGGTCCACGGAGCCGGCGCCGACCGGTTCGAGCTGTCCCGGGAGGACAAGACCCACCTCGCCTTCGGGCACGGCATCTACCGCTGCATCGGCATGCCGCTGGCGCGCGCCGAACTCCAGATCGCGCTGCCCGCGCTGTTCCGGCGCTTCCCGGACCTCGAACTCGCCGTACGCCCCGAGCAGATCAAGCCGCAGAGCACGTTCATCATGAACGGGCTGGAGTCGCTGCCGGTGCGCCTCGGACCGGAGGGAGACCGCGGATGAAGGCCGCCGTCATCCCCGCGCCGAAGGCCGCCTGGGAGATCCGCGAGGTCCCGACGCCCGAGCCGGGGCCGGGCGAGGTCCTGGTCCGGGTGCGCGCCTGCGGCATCTGCCACAACGACGTCTGGACCGCACAGGGCGTCTTCCCGTTCCCGCCCTTCAGTCCGGCGGTCACCGGTCACGAGGCCGCGGGCGAGATCGTGGCACTGGGCCCCGGAGTGACCGGCCGGCGGGTCGGCGACCGGGTGGGGACGACATGGGTGCAGGAGACCTGCGGACGCTGTGACTACTGCCGCCGCAACCTGCCCCTCACCGGGCAGTCGGGGATGAACTGCGCCGCGTCGGTGATGACCGGGCTCAACACCCAGGGCGGGCACGCCGAGTACCTGTGCGTCAAGGCGGCGAGCACGGTGCTGCTCCCGGACGGCCTCGACTACACGGCGGCCGCGCCGGTCCTGTGCGCGGGCTACACCTCGTGGAGCGCCCTGCGCGCGGCCCGGCCCCAGCCCCACGAGCGGGTCGCCGTGCTGGGCATCGGCGGGCTCGGGCACCTGGCCGTGCAGTTCTCGCACGCCTGCGGCTTCGACACGGTGGCCGTCACCGGCTCGCCCGACAAGCACGACCTGGCCGCGCAGCTGGGCGCCGGCACCGTGGTGGCCGACGGCGCCGGACTGCGGGACGCGGGCGGCGCGGACGTCATCCTCGTCACCGGCATCTCCTACCGGTCCGCCACCGACGCCCTCCAGGGGCTGCGGCCGGGCGGGCGGATCGTGCTGGCCACGATCGACCCGAACGACTCGTTCACCATCGCCCCCGGCAGCCCGTTCTGGTCGCTCCGCCAGCAGGTCATCGGCGCCACGCACAACGGCCTGCGGTATCTGACGGAGGCCCTCGACATGGTCGCGCGCGGATCGGTCACACCGCTCGTCGAGGTGTTCCCGAAGGAGGACGTCGCGAAGGCCGTCGACCGGGCGGCGGCCGGCGAGGTCCGGTTCCGGGCGGTCGTCACGTACTGATCCGGCGGCCGGTTCGCGCCATCGCGCGGCGGGCCGGGCGCGTCCGTTTGGACGCGTGATCCACCGCGCGAAAAAATTTCTCCCGCCGATGTAGAGAACCGCGCTTCGGCACCGACGAAGAGGTGAAGAGGCGCGCTGGACGCCTCTCGTGAGCAAGGAGCAGCACCGTGAAGTACCTGATCATGATGTACCCGAACGCCGAGGTCATGGACGCCCTGTCGGAGGAGGAGCGCAACGCCGTGTTCCAGGGCCACGGCGAGTTCATGGCGAAGATCAAGGAGACCGGCGAGTTCGTGGGCACCGTGGCCCTGGGCGGGGCGGACGACAGCTCCGTGGTGCGCGTGCGCGGCGGTGTGCCGGCGGTGACCGACGGTCCGTACGCCGAGTCCAAGGAACTCATGGGCGGTTACTACGTCATCGAGGTCAAGGACCGGGACCGCGCGCACGAGGTCGCCGCGATGATCCCGGACGCCGCGGTCGAGGGTCTGGGTATCGAGGTCCGGCCGATCATCTTCAGCGAGGACGCGTCGGCGTGACTCCCCCGCCCGGGGGCCGTCGCGCCCCCGGGCCCCGCTTGCCTCCCCCGGAGTCCGCCCGCTCTGTGCCGAGCTTTCGAGAGGACGTACGCAGATGAAGGTTCCCGAGTTGCTTCGCGGCAAGGTCGTCGTCGTGTCGGGTGTGGGCTCCGGGCTCGGCCGGACACTCGCCGTGCGGTGCGCCGAGGCCGGGGCCGACGTGGTGCTCGCGGCACGTACCGCGCCCTACCTCGACGAGGTCGCCAAGGCCGTGGCGGACGCCGGGGGCCGCGCGCTGGCGGTGCCGACGGACATCACCGACCAGGCCGCCGCCGAGGCGCTCGTCGCCGCCACGCTCGACTCGTTCGGCAGGGTCGACGCCCTGATCAACAACGCGCTCGTGGAACCGCCCCACACCGAGCTCGCCGACACCTCGCTGGACGACATCCGCCTCGGCATGGAGGTGGACGTCTACGCCGCACTGCGGCTGTCCCGCTTGTTCACGCCGGCGCTGCGCGACAGCCGCGGCTCGATCGTCATGGTCAACTCCTCGGTGCTGCGGCACTCCAAGCGGGCCTGCGGCGCATACAAGATCGCCAAGTCGGCGCTGCTGGCGCTCGCCCAGAGCCTGGCCACCGAGCTCGGCCCGGAGGGCATCCGGGTCAACACGGTGGCGCCGGGCCCGATGTGGACCGACAAGGTGAAGGGCTTCATCGGGGAACTCGCCGCCGCGCGCGGCATGTCGCTCCAGGAGGGCTACGACGAGGTGGCCGCCGACATGGACCTGCGCCGTCTGCAGAGCCCCGAGGAGACCGCCGACGCGGTGATCTTCCTGGCGTCGGACATGGCGCGCGCCGTCACCGGTCACTGCCTCGATGTCAACTGCGGCGAGTACCACCACTGACTCGGCCATCCTCCGAGCTCTCGCGGGTTCACAGGCACATCGCCCGGTCGCCCTGGGGTACGGTGTCGGCACCGGCTGCCGGGCGATCGGCAGTGCCGCGAGCCGCTCGACAGGGGATGGTCCGAGTTCGTATGACTGCCGTAACCCTTCTCCGCTCCGCGCTCCCGGCTCCTCGCCGGGCATCCCGGTGAACCGCGACACCGAGGTCGGCACGCCGCTGCGGGAGCTGATCCCCCAGGTGGTGGGCACGCTGGTCCGCCGCTACGGCCGGTTCGAGGAGTGCGAGGACGCCGCGCAGGACGCGTTGCTCGACGCGATCGTGCAGTGGCGCAAGGACGGCGTCCCCGACAACCCGCTGGGCTGGCTCACCAGGGTCGCCCACCGCAGGCTCGCCGACCGCGCCCGCAGCGACATCGCCCGCCGGCGCCGGGAGGCGACCGTGGCGGCCATGGTCCGCGCGGACGAGCCGGTGGAGTTCGGGCCCGCCGAGCTCCACCCGTCGGACCAGGACGACTCGCTCATCCTGCTCTTCCTGTGCTGTCACCCGAGCCTGTCCCCGTCGTCCCAGCTGGCGCTGACGCTGCGGGCGTGCGGGGGTCTGACCACCAGCCAGATAGCCCGCGCCTTCCTGGTGCCGGAGGCGACGATGGCGCAGCGCATCAGCCGCGCGAAGCAGCGCATCAGGGCGGCGGGCGCGGAGTTCGAGCTGCCGCCGCCCGAGGACCGGCCGCAGCGGCTCGGCGTGGTCCTGCACGTGCTCTACCTGATCTTCAACGAGGGGTACACCAGCACCTCCGGAGCCGATCTGCACCAGGTCGAGCTGACCCGCGAGGCGATCCGGCTGACGCGCGCGCTGCGCCGCACGCTGCCGGACAGCCCGGAGGTGACGGGTCTGCTGGCGCTGATGCTGCTGACCGACGCCCGGCGGCCCGCGCGTACCGACGACGACGGGAACCTCATCCCGCTCGCCGAGCAGGACCGCACCCGCTGGGACGCGGCCGCCCTCAAGGAGGGCATCGCGCTCACCGCCGAGGCGCTCGCCCGCGGGCCGATGGGGCCCTACCAGTTGCAGGCCGCCATCGCCGCGGTGCACGCCGAGGCGCCGAGCGCCGACGAGACGGACTGGCGCCAGATCGTCATCCTGTACCGCCTCCTCGAACAGGTGTCCCCGAATCCCATGGTCACCCTGAACCACGCCGTCGCGGCGGCCATGGCCCACGGCCCGCAGGCCGGTCTCGACCTGCTCCGCCCCCTCGCCGAGGACGACCGGATCGCCGACCACCACCGGCTGCACGCCGTGCGCGGCCATCTGCTGGAGATGGCCGGCGACCACGACGCGGCCCGCGAGAACTACCGGGAGGCGGCGCGGCGCACGGCCAGCCTCCCGGAGCGGCGCTTCCTGGAGTCCCGGGCGGACCGTCTGGGTAAGCCGAACGGGTGATTTCGGCGCCGCGCGGACCTCCCGGCAAAAAAGTTCCGCGATCGAGCGCAATATTCCGCTCCCCGCTCCGACGACGTCATGAACGACACTCTGACGAGCGAGAGGACGAACTCGACATGACCGTCACTGCGGCGGCGACCAGCCCCACACAAACCGGAGCACGGCCCTGGTGGGCGCTCGCGGTCCTCGCGCTTCCGACGCTGCTGGTCGCGCTCGACGCGAACGTCCTGCTCCTGGCGCTGCCCGAACTCACCGCCGACCTGGGCGCGAGCAACGTCCAGCAGCTGTGGATCACCGACGCGTACGGCTTCATGGTGGCCGGCCTGGTGATCACCATGGGCACGCTCGGCGACCGGATCGGACGCCGTCGGCTCCTCATGATCGGTATGGCCGTGTTCGCGCTGGCGTCGCTCGCCTGCGCGTGGGCGACCAGCCCGATCATGCTGATCGTGGCGCGCGGCGTGCAGGGCATGGCGGGCGCCACGCTGATGCCCTCCACCCTCGCCCTGATCACCAACATCTTCCGTGACGACCGCCAGCGCGGTAAGGCCATCTCGATCTGGGCCACCTGCACCTTCACCGGAGCGGCCATCGGGCCCGTGCTGGGCGGCGTGGTGCTCGTCCCGTTCTGGTGGGGCGCGGTGTTCCTGCTGGCCGTGCCGGTCGCGGCGGTGGTGCTGATCGCCGGGCCCGTGCTGCTGCCGGAGTTCCGTCCCGAGCAGGCCCGGCGCCTGGACATCACCAGCGTCGTGCTCTCCCTGCTGGGCATCCTCCCGCTGGTGTACGCGATCAAGGTGCTCTCGCTGGGCAGCGGCAGCACCGTCGCCGCGGGCGTGGCGCTCGTGGTGGGCGGTGTGTTCGGCACCCTGTTCGTGCGCCGTCAGCTGCGCGGCGACGACCCGCTGCTCGACCTGCGGCTCTTCGCGAACAGCTCGTTCACGCTGATCCTGACCGCGCTGGCGCTGGCCGGGATGGTGCTGGCGGGAACGGCGCTGGTCGTCACCCAGCAGCTGCAGACGGTGCTCGGCTACTCGGCGCTGGAATCGGCCCTGTGGTTCATGCCGATGGGCCTGTTCATGGCGGTGGGCACCATGTCCACGCCGGCCCTGACCCGGGCGATCACGCCGCGGACCGCGATCATCGGCGGCATGTTCCTGTCCGCGGTCGGCGCGGCGGTGCTGATCGTGGTGAACGACGGCCACGGCGCCTGGCTGCCCGTGCTCGGCACCGCGATCATCGGCCTCGGAGCGGGTCCGCTGTTCGCGCTCGGCACCGGTCTGGTGGTCGGCTCGGTGCCCCCGGAGCGCGCGGGTTCCGCCGCGTCGATGGCGGAGACGGCGAACTACCTCGGCGGTGCGCTCGGGCTGGCCGTCCTCGGCACGATCGGCTCCGCGGTGTACAGCCACCAGGTCGACGACGCGATCCCCGCGGGCATGGACGACGCCGCCGCGGACAGCGCGCGGGAGACCGTCGCCGGGGCCACCGCCGAGGCCTCGAACCTCGGCGCCGACGCGTCCGCGGCGCTGCTGGACTCGGCGCACGCGGCGTTCGTGAGCGGGCTGAACGCCGTGGCCGCCGTCTCCACCGCCGTGTTCGTCCTGCTGGCGGTGCTGGCCGGCGTCTACTTCCAGCGGGCGAACCGCGCGGCCGCCGGCGAGTGACCTGACCCGATGAGCGACGCGGGGCCCGAGGGCCCCGCGTCGTCGCGTTTCCCGGTCGTCCGGTGCCTCGGGGGCGTCTCGCCGATCAGGCCGGGCTCGCGGCGCCTGGCACCGCGCCTCGCCGCGTTGTCGTCGGTCCCCGATTCCCCCAAGCTCTCGGCTCCCTCCTCCGCCTTGCGACGCACGGCACCAGACGCCGCTCCCTGATCCGGCCTGATCGACGAGACACCCCCTAGTCCTCGATCAGGTGGAGCGTGCGCGTCGGGCAGTCGTCGACCGCCTCGCGTGCCCTCTCCAGCCGGTCGCCCGTCACCTGGTCGACCAGCACGACGACGGTGGCGTCCACCTCGCTCTGGTCGAACAGCTCGGGCGCCGCGAGGTGGCAGCGGCCGGCGCCGATGCAGGTGTGCCGGTTGCTCCGGATCCGCATGCGCTCCCCCCTCACCAGGTGACCGGCAGCGCGTGCAGGCCGTAGTTGACGTGTTCCTCCTTGAACCGCAGCTTCTCGACGGGGTCGACCAGCCGCAGGTCGGGGACGCGCGCGAACAGGGTGGACAGGGCCACCTCCAGCTCCATCCGCATCAGGTGCTGGCCGAGGCACTGGTGCGCGCCGTACCCGAAGGCGAGGCTGCGCTGGTCCCCGCGGTCCAGGTCGAAGGTGTCGGGGTCCGGGAAGCGCTCCGGGTCCCGGTTGGCTCCCACGGTCAGGCCGATCACGCCCTCGCCGGCCGCGATCCGCACTCCGCCGATCTCGACGTCGGCCAGCGCCACCCGGGAGTTGGCGATCTCGGCGATGGTGAAGTAGCGCAGCAGCTCGTCGACGGCCGCCGGCCAGCGCGACGGGTCTTCGCTCAGCGCCTTGCGCAGGTCCGGGCGGTCGAGCAGCATCATGGCGCCCAGGCCGATGAGGTTGGCGGGTGTCTCGTGGCCGGCCATCAGCAGCATGAACGCCATGGCGACGAGGTCGCGGTGGTCGGGGACACCCGGCTCGCCGCGCCGTACCACCAGCCGCCCGATCACGTCGTCGGTGGGCTCCCGCTCCTTGTCGGTCACCAGCTTGTCCATGTAGCCCATCAGCTCCGCCATGCCCTCGACGCCGGCCTCGGGCGTGGTGGCGTTCATGACGGTGTGCGAGATCCGCAGGAAGAAGTCGCGGTCGGCGAACGGCACGCCGATCAGCTCGCAGATCAGCAGCAGGGGCACCGGGTTGGCGAACGCCTCGATGAGATCGGCGGGCCGGGGCCCCTCCAGGAGCCGGTCGATGTACTCGTCCACGATCTCCTGGACCCGGGGCCGCAGCCGTCTGGCGCTGCGCGGGGTGAAGTCGTTGGCCACCGCGCGCCGGGCCAGCGTGTGCTCCGGGGGGTCCATGCCCACCAGCGAGGTGGAGAACTCGGGCGCGGGGACCTGGTGGTCCATCATCACCGGGTAGCCCGGGTGGCGCAGGTCGGAGCTGAACCGGTTGTCGCCCAGCATGGCCTTGACGTCCTCGTAGCGGGTCGCGGCCCAGGCGAGCCGGCCGCTGGGCAGCCGGACCTTGCCCATGGTCGGGCGTTCACGGAGTCGGCGGTATCCGTCCGGCAGCGTGTACGGGCACGTCCGGCGCATCGGGTAGGACGGGTGGTCGGTGGACTCGGGTATGTCGGCCGCGTCGGCCATGACGGTCTCCGATCGTGGGGGGGATGCTCAGGGATCAGGGCTGGGGCTGGGGTGCCGGTTCCGGCCGGCGGGGGGCGCGTTGCGACGCCGGGCGGCTCCACCGCCGCATGGCGGGCCGCTCCACGGTGTTGCTCACCACCCAGGCGAGGGCGACGCACAGGGCGTAGAGACCGATGATGAACGCGACGGCGGTCGCCGTGCCGAACGGCGTCCGGGTGTACGCATGGGCGTATCCCACCAGGTCGCCCGCGAACGCCGCGTGCACGGCGAACATCACGGTGAGGTGGATGATGTAGAAGGAGAAGGACAGTTCCCCGAGCCACACCATGAACCGCCCGCTGAGCAACGTGCCCTTGCCGGACAGGTCGCGGGTGGCCAGCGCGCCGATCAGCATCGCCGTCGGCAGCGGGTAGAGCGCGGCGATCCCGAAGGGGATGGGCAGGTGGAACAGCAGGAGGAAGACGCCGAGGTTGACCAGGACGGCCGGCATGATCCGGATCTTCGGCCACTGTCCGGTGGCGACGATCCGGGCGAGGAACATGCCGATGATGAAGTCGATCGACCGGACGGGCGGGAAGAAGTACAGCGCCCACAGCTGCGGCCAGGAGCCCGCGGGGTAGAACTCGCTCGGCGGGAACCCGGAGAGCAGCGGGTAGCTGACCGCCGGCAGCAGGATGGCGGTCAGGCCCAGGCCGCCGACGCCGTACCACAGCGCCCGGGTGCTGAGCCGGTTGACCAGCCGCAGCAGCAGGGGGAAGAAGGCGTAGCACAGCAGCTCGACGGCGAGTGTCCAGGTGGCGCCGTTGAACTGGTACATGATCAGGTCCTGTTCGGGCCACCAGTTCTGCACCAGGAAGAGGTTGGCCACCGCGGGACCCCATCGGATCGTCTCGCCCGCGGCGGCGAACTGGCTCAGCGCGATGACGGCGATCAGCAGATGGCAGGGGCCGATGCGCATCAGCCTGCGCCGCCAGAAGCCGACCGCCGTCTGCCCCGGTTTGGCCGACCAGGTGAGCACGAATCCGCTGAGGACGAAGAAGAACGACACCGCGAGGAATCCGATGCGCCCCTCACCGGTCAGGGTGTTGAGGACGGAGAAGGCGTCCTGGTCGGTGAAGGCCCCGAGGACGAGGGCGTGACTCAGGAAGACGAAGATCACGGCGATGGCCCGCAGGCCCTCCAGCGAGCGCAGTGTTCTCGGTGGGGCCGTTGACGGCGAACTCATGTGCAACCTCTTTCTCCAGGTCATGGACGGCTGGGCGACACGGTTCGAACCCCCGGTGGGCGCGCGCCGCCACGTCGGCGCGCGCCCGCCAGGTCACATCTCGATGCCGGACGGCAGCATGATCGGCCGCACCTCGATGCCCAGCCCGGCCATCCGGGCCTCGGGCAGGAGGGCGGCCAGTTCGTGGGCCCGTTCGGCGGTTTCGCAATCGATCAGGTAGAAGCCGGAGAACTGGACCGGGTTGGCCAGAAGCGGACCGTGGGAGACCGACACGGCGTCGTCGGCCACCCGGACCACCGTGCTCTGCGACACGTGGGCGAGGGTGTGTCCGGCGACCAGCTCGCCCGCCTCCGCGACGCTCTTGTGGAAGGCGCGGTGTCCCTGCACGAACTCCTCGCGGGCGTCGTCCGCGAGGGCGTCCCACGCGGCGGGGTCCATGTGCAGTATCAGCATGTACTTCACACCTGCGCTCCTGACGTCCCGGACGCCCCCTACAGACGTCACTCGTCTGTAAGTCGGTGCCGATGGCCGGGATTCGACATCGCCGGGGCCCCGCGTTGATCCGTTTCTCAGTACCGGGCCGAGGCGCCCGGAGGGATGTCGTGGCGGAAGATACCGGCCGGGTCGACGCGGCGGCGGACGCCGTCCGCGCGGGTGACCGCCTCGGGCGACAGGTGCCGCTGGGGCTGGTCCAGCCGCTCGACCAGCGTGGGCGCGGTCCACCCGGTGTCCCACGGGGCGAGGGCCGAGCGGACCTTGGCGCAGTGGGCCTCGATCGCGGCGCGCGCGGCCGGGTCGGTCACCAGCCCGCCGGCCGTGAAGGCGAACGCCGCGTCGAGGCGGCTCAGCGCACCGCCGTTCGGCGGGTGCGCCGCGAACGCGCCGCCCAGCTGCCGCAGTTCGGCGTTGACCAGGGGCGAGTCCGATCCCTCACCGAGCAGCCGGAGGAAGGTGTCGATGCCGTCCGGGTCGAGCGAGGAGAGCAGCAGGTGGTCACCGGCCACGGGCACGGGGTCGGGCGGGTCCATGTGGGCGGCGGCCACGGCGGGCGGCGCGGCGACGCCCCAGGTGTCGAGCAGCGGCTCGGCGACACCACGCAGCGGTCCGAGCAGGTCCTCGGCGCACTGCCGGGCGGTCGCCTCGTCGTAGCCGGTGAGGCCGAGCACGGTGCCGGTCAGGCACACCACCGGTCCCCCGGTCAGCTGTGGCGGGATGCCGGGCACGTCCGGCAGGTTCATCACCCGCAGTGCCGTGGTGACGGTCGAGGGCGCGTCGCGGGTCCAGTGGGCCCAGCGGGTGAACAGTTCCTGGCCGTGCGCCGCGGGCCAGAACGCCGCACCGGTGATCACCCGCGTCACGGGGAACAGCTCGATCTCGACCGCGGTGACCACGCCGAAGCCGCCCCCGCCGCCGCGCAGCGCCCAGAACAGCTCGGGGTCCGAGGTGGCGTCGGCGCGGAGCATCGCTCCGTCCGCGGTGACGAGTTCGACCGCCCGGACGGTGTTGGCGCCGAGCCCGGTGTGCCGCCCGTAGACGCCGATGCCGCCGCGCAGCAGGTAGCCGACGACTCCGACGGTCGCCGACGTGCCGTGCGCGGCCGCCAGTCCGTGCTCGGCCGCCGCCTCGACGACGGCGCCCCAGCGCGTCCCGGCCGGGACGCGGGCCGTGCGGGCGGCGGCGTCGATCTCGACCGGTCCCGCCGGCTCGGTGCGGATCAGCAGCGAGTCGCGCATCGGGCGGGCGGAGGAGGAGGCGTGGCCGCTGGTGAGCGGTCGCACCCACAGTCGTTCGGACACCGCGTGGCGCACGGCGGCCCGCACCTCCTCGGCGGTGCGGACCGTGACCGCCGCGGCGGGGCGGACCGGGGCGGCCAGGTTGAACACGGCGGTCGCCGCGGCGAACGGCGCCTGTCCGGGGCGCGCGATCGTCAGGGCCGGCGGCTCGGTCCGGGTCATGCGACGGTTCCCTTCGTGGATGGCTGGGCCTGGGCGGGGGCTGTCGGGGAGGCGGGCTCCAGGGGGTGTCTCGTTGATCAGGCCGGATCAGGGAGCGGCGTCTGGTGCCGTGCATCGCAAGGCGGAGGAGGGAGCCGATGCGATGGGGGTCCCTCCCTGCTCGAGCGGAGCCGAGAGCTTGGGGGAATCGGGGACCGACGACAACGCGGCGAGGCGCGGCACCAGGCGCCGCGAGCCCGGCATGATCGGCAAGACACCCCCTAGGCGATGCCGAACCGGGCGCGGGCCAGGTCCCGGGTGGTCACCGACCTCAGGAGGACGCCGACCCCGGCGTGGCTGTGGAGCGTGGACAGGTCGCGCCAGACCCGCTCGACGCGCTCGCCCTCCCGGACCGCGCTGGAACCGGCCGTGGGGAACAGCTGGCCCTCCACGGCGCGCCAGCACATCCGGATCACCTCGCGGCACAGGGTGGCGAGACGCAGGTCGTGCTCCCGGCTGAAGGCGCCCGGACCGGCGGCGCACAGCTCGTGCCACTGCTGGACCGCCTGCCGGACGGCGGCCTCCGCGGTCGTGACGAGCCCGGCCGCCTCGCCGTACCAGTACTGGTAGTCGGGGTTCTCGGCGCGGGTCGTGACCGGCGGGAACAGGGTGGTCCGCGAGCGCATCAGCTCCTCGTAGGCGTCGAGGGCGCCCTGGGCCATGCCGACCGCGAGCGAGGCGACCTCCAGCAGCATGAAGCTGAGGGGTCCGCCGCCGTACTCGGGGTTGCCGTGCAGCCGGCTGCCGGGGGTGCCCCGGCTGGTGTCGACCTCGCTCATGTGGGTACCGGGCAGCGTGTAGTGCGCCGGGATTGTCGCGTTCTCCAGGACGATGCTGTGCGAGCCGCTGCCCTTGAGGCCGAGTTGGCCGCCCCAGTCGTCGAGCCGGCGGAACGCGCTGCGCGGGGCGACGAACAGCATCGGCGCCGGCGGCTCACCGTCGTCGCCGGCGGTGAGGACGTGGCCGAGGAAGTGGGTCGCGTACGGCGATCCCGAGCAGTACTTCCAGGTTCCGTCGATCTCCCAGTCCCCGTCCGGGGTCCGCCGTGCCGTGCCGCTCGGCACGATGGTCGCCGGGCAGATGAAGTCACCCTGGCGGAACAGCTCGGCCTGGGCCCGCTCGTCGAACAACGACGCGACCGGGAGGGCGTGGGTGGCGCCGAGGCAGAACATCCACCCGGTCGAGGGGCAGCCGCGGGCGAGTGCCGTCGCCACCCGCAGGAAGGTGTCGATGCCGAACTCGTAGCCGCCGTAGCGCCGGGGCACCAGAATGCGGTAGAAGCCGGCGCCGGCGAACGCCTCATGGGTGTCCTGGGCGTAGTAGGTGCGCTGCTCGGTCTCGGCCTGGCGGGCCACGAGCGTGGGCGCGATCGCCTCCGCCCTGGCGATGATCTCGGCGGGTGTCACATCGGGTTCGGGCGGGGAGGGCGGTTCGGAAGCGCGAATCGTGGCGGCCGTCATTCCAGCGCAGCTCCTTAGCCGTTCTGCCATGGATGGATGGGCTGGCAGCCACGGTCACACGCGGCGGTGCGACGGCACATCTCTCGGATTGCCAGCATGCCGGAAGAAACCCCGGTGAATTGCCGGCGGCTAGGGTTCCCCGGAAAGTTCGGCCGTTCCCGGCGGGAGGACGAAACCCCCATGAGCCCTGACATGAAGCCACAGGCCGGCGAATCCGTCGGCCGGATTCCGCTCTCCTTCAACCAGGAATTCCTTTACGGATTCGACCGGGGTGACGACGAGGGGCCGTTCGGTCCGCGGTTCCACATCGTCCATGGCTGGTGGTTGCGCGGAAAGGTGCACGTCGACACCTTGCGGCAGGCGCTGGACGATGTCGTGGCGCGGCACGAGGCGCTGCGCACGGTCGTCGTCCGCGACGCCGGCGAGTGGTACCAGCGGGTCCACCCGCCGATGCCGGGGCGGCTGGAAGTGCGCGAGGCGGCGGCCGGCCTGGACGCGGACGCCCGCGACCGGGCCGCGCTGCGGCTGGTGACCGAGGTCGAGTCCGGCACCATCGACGCGCGTGAACTGCCGTTGTTCAAGGCGACGTTGCTGCGCTTCGACGAGGAGACCGCGGTTCTGGCGCTCATCGTGCACCACAGCGCGGCCGACGGCTGGTCGGTCCGGCGGATCATCCGCGATCTGGCGCTGCGCTATGCCGCGCGGCGCGGCAGCGCCGTACCCGAGCCGCCGCCGGCTCTCCCCTACCGGGATTTCGTGGCCTGGCAGCGGGAGTTCTCCGAGAGCGAGGCGGCGCAGCGGTCGCGGGACTTCTGGCGGGACAAGCTCGCGGGCGCCCGCGTGATGTCCGTTCCCACGGACCGGCCGAAGTCGTCCGGGCTGCCGGAGACCACGGCGGTGTACCGCTTCACCATCGACGCACCCCTGGTGTCGCGGGCGCTGGAGCTGGCGAGGTCCCTGCGCAGTACGCCCTTCATGGTGCTGCTCGGCGCCTTCGCGCTCCTGGTGCGGCGGACCGGCGGCAGCACCGACGTGGTGGTGCCGACCTTCTCGCCGGGGCGCGAGCGGGAGGAGTTCCAGCACACGGTCGGCCCGTTCCTGAACCTGCTGCCGCTGCGCACCGAGCTGGCCGGCTGCCGGGACTTCCGCGAGGTCGTCGCCCGGGTGCGGGCCAGCTGCCTGGAGGCGTACTCGCACGACATCCCGTTCGTGCAGATCCTGGCGCAGGCGCCGGAGCTGATGGAGCCGGTCATGGAGGACGACCGCGCCGCGTGTGTCTTCCAGGTGTTCCCGTTCCCGTTCGTGCTGGACGGGGAGCGGATCGGTGACGTCGAGTACACCGAGATACGGCGCCGGCTGGACTCCCAGCCGGTGTGCTCGGACGTGCCGAACGGCGCGTTGTGGACGCTCAACCTCGATCCGGCCGGTGACGTCGTCGCGGGCATCCAGTACAACAGCAACCTGTACGACGAGAGTTCGGTGGCCGCGATGGTGGACCGGTTCCGGCAGATCCTGTCGGAGGTGGTCGGCGCGCCGGACGCGCCACTGGACCTGCCGGGCGCGCCGTAGCTCCGAGGGGAGGACGGGTGCGGGGCGGCCGGTCCGGCCGCCCCGCGCCTCGTCCGGTCAGCCCACCCGGATCGGGCCCTTGGGGCGGATCCCGCGGCAGCCCGCGTCGTAGTCCTCCAGCACCCGCTGGGCCTGGGCGTTGGCCCGGGCCAGCCGGTCGCGCACGTCCACGTCGGAGACCAGGACGTCGTGCATGGCCCGGGTCAGTACGTCCTGGATCCCGGCGAAGTCGCCGAGCACCGCGCCCTGCGCGGCCGGTGAGCCGTCGTTGGCGGCGAGCTGGTCCAGGGCGGTGCGGAAGTGCGGGTTCTCCTTGAACCAGCCCTCCTCGTCGAGCAGCCGGATCGCGCCGTCGGTGACCGCGATGAAGCCGGTGTCCCGGTGCCGGTCGGCGGCGGCCCTCGGCGCGTTGAGGAACTGCATGAAGGCGAGCGCCCCGTCGAGGGTGTCCGGGTCCAGGCCGGACCGCAGCCAGAGGGCGTCCCCGCCGATCACGTTGCCGGCGTAGGGCACCTGCTCGTTGTAGGGCATCCGGCAGGCCCGGACGGTGAAGCCGCCGTCGCGGCCGGCTCCGATCATGCGCTCGGCCTCGACCGAGGTGGTGAGCGTGAAGGCGACCCGCTGCTCGGCGAAGGCGCGGAAGTTGGCGTCCCAGTCGCTCCGTTCGGCGGTGGGCCTGCCGCGGTAGAGGTACAGCCCGTCCCGGTGCAGCCGTCGCCACCAGTGGAAGTAGGCCAGCATCGCTTCCGAGTCGAGTGCCATGGTCTCGGCGCGGCCGGAGCGGCCGTTGTCGTGGTCGGCGAGCAGCGCGCCCTGCTGGGCCGCGGCCTGCTGGAACAACCAGCCGTGGTTGGGCCAGTTGGCCCCGTACGCGGGACCGTCGGGCAGGGCGACGACGGCCCGGCAGGCGGCCTCCAGCTCCGACCAGGTCTCGGGGACGTCGTCGATCCCGGCCCGGGCCAGCAGGTCGGTGTTGGCGTAGAGCAGGGTGGTCGAGGTGAGCGGGGGCATGGCCGCCACCTCGCCGTCGAAGGTGTAGTACCGGCGGGCCGCCGGGGTGACGTCGTCGAGGACCACGGGTTCGCCGAGGATCTCGGTGCGGCCCGCGATCGCCCGCTCGACCGGGGTGAACAGCGGTCCACCGTCCGGTCCGCGGGCGTCGCGGGCTTCCTGGGTCGAGGTGTAGAAGTACTGCGCGACGGTCGGAGCGGCACCTTCGCGGGCCGCGTCGTGCACGGCCTGGGGCAGCGACAACCAGTCCTTTCCGGTGACCCGGATCCGGTATTCGGGATGGGCCGAGACGAACTGTCCGGCCAACTCACGGGTCCGGTCCAGGAAGTACGGCATGAACGGGTAGAGCGGCACCCAGATGTCAATGTCGATGCGGTTCCGCATTCCGGTGTTCTCCTTCGGAGGTCTTGCCGGACGGGCCCTGCCCATGATTTGCAGCGGCCCCCGCCGGAGCATCTTCGAGACTGCCGAGTCGGCCGGGTCACGGCGTTCGGCCGCGCATGCTGGGAGAAGCCCGGCGGCCGTTCGGGATGCCACGCTCTGAGGTGTTCCTTCGAGGCGGCGGCATGAGGAGGCGTCTGATGGCCGAGGGTCGCGACAGCAGTGGCGGGGACGGGCGGAAGACCCGCCCGTTGACCGGTCGGGAATATCTCGACAGCCTCCGCGACGACCGCGAGATCTACCTCTACGGAGAGCGCGTCAAGGACGTCACCGAACATCCCGCATTCCACAATCCGGCCCGAATGGTCGCCCGGCTCTACGACGCCCTGCACGATCCGCGGCAGCGCCCGGTGCTGACGTCGCCGACCGATTCCGGCAGCGACGGTTTCACCCACCGGTTCTTCACCACGCCCCGCAGCAGCGAGGACCTGGTCGGCGCCCAGCAGGCCATCGCCGCCTGGGCGCGCCTGAGTTACGGCTGGATGGGCCGCAGCCCCGACTACAAGGCGTCGTTCCTCGGCACGCTCGGCGCGAACGCGGACTTCTACGAGCCGTTCGCGGACAACGCGCGCCGCTGGTACGCGGAGTCGCAGGAGAAGGTCCTGTACTGGAACCACGCGATCGTGCACCCGCCGGTCGACCGCTCCCTGCCGCCGGACCAGGTGGCCGACGTGTTCGTGCACGCGGAGCGGGAGACGGACGCCGGCCTGGTGGTGTCCGGGGCGAAGGTGGTGGCGACCGGGTCGGCGCTGACGCACTACAACTTCATCGCCCACTACGGTCTGCCGATCAAGGACCGCAGGTTCGCGCTGGTCGCCACGGTGCCGATGAACGCCCCCGGCATGAAGCTGATCTGCCGCACGTCCTACACGGCGACGGCGGCGGCGACGGGCAGCCCCTTCGACTATCCGCTGTCCTCACGGCTGGACGAGAACGACACCATCCTGGTGCTCGACAAGGTGCTCATCCCCTGGGAGAACGTCTTCGTCTACGGCCAGCCGGAGAAGATCCGCATGTTCACCGGCCAGTCGGGCTTCATCGAGCGTTTCACCTTCCACGGCTGCACCCGGCTCGCGGTGAAGCTGGAGTTCATCGCCGGCCTACTGATGAAGGCCCTGGAGATCACGGGAACGAGTGACTTCCGGGGTGTGCAGAGCCGTATCGGCGAGGTGCTGGCCTGGCGGAATCTGTTCTGGGGGCTGTCGGACGCCGCCGCCCGCAACCCGGTCGACTGGCACAACGGCGCGGTGCTGCCCAACCCGCAGTACGGACTGGCGTACCGCTGGTTCATGCAGGTGGGTTATCCCCGGATCAGGGAGATCGTGCTGCAGGACGTGGCCAGCGGGCTGATCTATGTGAACTCCGGTGCCAGGGATTTCGCCCATCCGGAGATCCGGCCCTACCTGGACAAGTACGTCCGCGGTTCCGGCGGTGTCGAGGCGGTCGAGCGCGTCAAGCTGATGAAACTGCTGTGGGACGCCGTCGGCAGCGAGTTCGGCGGGCGCCATGAACTCTACGAGCGCAACTACGCGGGAAACCACGAGAACACCCGGATCGAGTTGCTGTTCTCGCAGCTGGCCCACGGACAGGTGGATTCCTACAAGGCGCTCGTCGACGAGTGCATGGCGGAGTACGACCTCGACGGATGGACCGTGCCGGACCTTTCCTCGTTCCCCGACCTGCGGCAGTCCGTCCAGGACCTTCTCGACAGCTGATTTCCACACATCGGAGAAGACCATGGCTTCCCCTTCCCTCCACGGGCATTTCGCCGAACAGGCACTCAGGACGCCGGATTCCGTCGCGCTCTCGTCCGCCGGACACCGTCTGACCTACCGGGAGCTGGACGAGCGGGCCAACCGGCTCGCCCACCGGCTCGGACAGCTCGGGGTGCGCACCGAGACGCCGGTCGCGGTGCTGATGGAGCGGTCCGTGGACGTGGTGGTGGCGATCCTGGCCGTGCTCAAGGCCGGTGGCTGCTACCTCCCGCTGCACACCGCGTACCCGCTGCCCCGCATGCAGGCGATCATGGATCACTGTGCCGTGCCCGTCCTGCTGGTGGACGAGGAGACGCGCGGGCGCGGCGTCCCGGAGGGTGCGGCGGTCGTGACCGTCGACGGGGAGAAGGGACTCGCCGAGTACCCGGCGGGCAACCCGTCCGTCCCGGTCGACCCGGCGCAGCTGGCGTACGTGATCCACACCTCGGGCTCGACGGGTGTGCCCAAGGGGGTCGCCGTCACCCACAAGGAGGCGCTGGGCCTGGCCCTCGACTCGATCTGGGAGAGCGGCCGGCACGAGCGGGTGCTGACACTGGCGCCGTACGCCTTCAACGTCTCCACCTACGAGCTGTGGGTTCCGCTGCTGCACGGCGGAACCATCGCGGTGCCGCCCGCGGGGGACCTCGGCGTGGCCGACATCCGCCGGCTGATCGCCGAGGAGCGGATCACCGGGGTCCATCTGACCGCGGGTCTGTTCCGGGTGCTGATGGAGGAGGATCCGGGGTGTCTGGCCGGGGTGCGCGAGGTGCTCACCGGCGGCGACGTCATCGCGCCGGCCGCGGTGCGCCGGGCGCTGGAGCACAACCCGGACCTCGTGGTGCGGGCCATGTACGGCGCGACCGAGGCGACCCTGTTCAGCACCCATCTGCCGATGACGGCCCCGCTTCGGCTCCAGGGCCCGGTGCCGGTGGGGCGCCCCATGGACGACGTGCGGCTGCACGTCCTCGACGCGGACCTGCGCGCCGTGCCGGCCGGTGAGGCCGGTGAACTCCACATCTCGGGGCGCGGGCTGGCCCGCGGCTACCTGGGGCGGCCGGATCTGACGGCCGAGCGGTTCGTGGCGAACCCGTTCGGCGCCCCCGGGGAGCGGATGTACCGGACCGGCGACCTCGTCCGGCTCGGCGACGACGGCCTGCTCGAGTATCTGGGCCGGGCCGACGAGCTGGTGAAGGTGCGGGGCTTCCGGGTCGAGCCGGCCGAGGTGGAGGCGGCGCTGGCACGCTTCCCCGGCATCCGTCACGCGGCGGTGACGGGGGTGGCGTCGGAGTCCGGGGAGCGGCGGCTCGTGGCGTACCACGTGCCGGCGGGCGACGCCGTCGACGTCGCCGGCCTGCGGGCGCACCTGGCGTCGCTGCTGCCCGACTACATGATGCCGGCGGCCTTCGTCACCGTACCGGAGCTGCCCCTGACCCCCAACGGCAAGGTGGACCGGCGGGCGCTGCCGCAGCCCGGGCCGCAGGCGGACTCCCCCGGCCGGGAGCCGGTGAGCGAGCGGCAGCGGACGCTGTGCGAACTGTTCGCGTCGGCGCTGGAGGTGCCCCGGGTCGGGATCGACGACAACTTCTTCGACCTGGGCGGGGAGTCGCTGGCGGCGATGCGCCTGGTCAGCCGTATCCGGTCGCTGTTCGGCACGGACCTGACGATCACCCAGTTCTTCGACGCGCCGACGGTGCTGGGCCTGGACGACCTGCTGGGGCCGACGGGACCGGTGCCGGAGGAGCGGACGGAAGGAGCACGACAATGACCGATCCCTTCGACGACGAGCACGCCATGTTCTCGGTCCTGGTCAACGCGGAGGGCCAGCACTCGCTGTGGCCGGCCACGGCGGAGGTGCCGAAGGGCTGGACCGTGGCCCGCCCTCCGGGCGACCGCGCCTCGGCACTGGCCTATGTGAACGAGCACTGGACGGACCTCAGGCCGCGCACGCTCGCGCGGCGCCTGCGGACATTGGAGGAGACGACGATGAGCGGACGGACGGAAGCGGCCGGCTTATCAGGTATGGGCCTGGACCATGTGAAGTTCTATGTCACCGATCTCACGACCGCGACCGACTGGCTGACCCAGGGCTACGGCCTGACCGTGTACGCGCGGTCGGACGGCGAGGCGGAGGCGTCCGGGGCGCGCTCGGTGGCGCTGGGCCGGCGCGACGTCCGGCTGGTGCTGAGCGAGCCGGTCGCGGCCACACACCCCGGGGCGGAGTACGTGGAGAAGCACGGTGACGGAGTGGCCGACATCGCCCTCGGTGTCCCGGACGCGGCCGCCGCCTTCGCGGAGGCCGTCCGCCGCGGCGCCCGGCCGGTGTCGGCGCCGGCCACGCACGGCGACCTGGTCACCGCCACCATCTCGGGGGTCGGCGACATCACCCATACGTTCGTGCAGCGCGCGGACGGCGGCGACGACCGCGCGCTGCCCGGTCTGTCGCCGGCCGGGGACGGCGGCAGCCCGGTGGACTCCGGTCTGCGGGAGATCGACCACTTCGCGATCGCCGTCGAGCCCGCGGACATGGACCTGACGGTCGAGTTCTACCGCACGGTGCTGGACTTCGAGCTGATCTTCACCGAGCGGATCGAGGTGGACGACCAGGTCATGATCACCAAGGTGGTCGAGAGCCGCTCCGGCGCGGTCACCTTCACCCTGGTCGCGCCGGACCAGTCCCAGGCGACCGGGCATCTGGACGAGTTCCTGAAGAGCCACAACGGGCCCGGCGTGCAGCACATGGCCTTCGCCACCGACGACATCGTGCGGTCCGTGGACACGCTCGCCGCGCAGGGCGTCGACTTCCTGCCCACCCCGTCGGCCTACTACCGCGTGCTGCCGCAGCGCCTGACACCGCTGAGGCACTCGGTCGACGAGCTGGAGCGCCTGAACATCCTGATCGACGAGGACCACGACGGCCAGCTGTTCCAGATCTTCACCCGGTCCGTGCACCCCAAGGGCACGCTGTTCCTGGAGGTCATCGAGCGGATGGGGGCCCGCTCCTTCGGCAGCGGCAACATCAAGGCGCTCTACCAGGCCGTCGAGTACGAGCAGGGCAGGGGTACCGGCAATGCCACGTGAGGCGGCGTCCGACGAACGGTTCCGAGCCGTGGTCGAACGGCTGCGGATGCCGGGCATGGGAACCGAGGTGGTGGCGCCGCTCCTCGCCTCCCTGATCCATCTGGTGCGGCCGCGGCGGGTGCTGGAGATCGGCATGGGGCACACCACCCCGTACCTCGCGCGTGCGCTGGCCGAGGTCGAGGAGCTGGTCGCCGCCGAGACCGAGGGGCTGGCCCGCAAGACGCTGCCGTATCTGGCGGACGGCCGGGAGCTGGACGAGGAGTGGGTGGAGGCCGAGCCCGCGCTGCTGACGCCGTCCGAGTACCTCGAACCCTTCCGGCCCCGGCTCGTCGCGATCGACGACTTCTCCGACTCCGGCTCGTCCGCCCCCCAGGTGACGCGGGCACTGGACGAACTCGGGCTGGCCGACCGGGTGACGGTGGTCAACGCGGATCTGCGCAACGCCGTGGAGCGGCTGCCCGAAGAGTGGCGACCCATCGACTTCGCGTGGGTGGACGCCTGGGACTGCCTCTACTTCTTCGAGAACTGCTGGGAGCTGATCGATCCCGACGGCGGGATCGTGGTGATGCACTATCTGATGACGTACCCGGAGGGGGAGGCGATCCTCCGGTACATCGCCGAGAGCCAGCGGCTGCGGCCCGGCGAGTTCGAGGTGCTGAGCCTGCTGGAGAGCCACAAGCTGCGGCAGAACAGCATGACCGTGCTCCGCCGCACCAGCGGCGCCACGCCCAGGGAGTACTCCGACACCGGACAGCGGCCGCGGCTCGGGGGCCGGGTGCGCGCGGACGCGCTCACGCTGGCGAGGTCGCTCACCGCCCCGGGCCGGCCGGGCGGGCCGTCGGAGGATCTGCGCAAGGCACGAGATGTGAGCCGTGCCGCCGCCGTGCGAACGTCTGCTGCACCGGACACAGGAAGGCGCGAACAAGCATGACGGACACGGCCGTTGAACCGACGTCCCTGCTGGTGATCGAGCCGGGGGACGCCCGCTACGAGAACCTCGTCCAGGGCTACAACCACCGCTTCACGGGCCGGCCCGAACGGGTGTGCCTGCCCGTGGACACCGACGAGGTGGTGGCGGCGGTCCAGCACGCGGTGACCGCCGGGAAGCGGATCGCGGTGCGCAGCGGCGGGCACTGCTTCGAGAACTTCACCGCCGCCCCCGAGATCGCGGTGCTGCTGGACCTGTCCCAGCTGAACGGCATCGCGCACGACCGGCGGCGCCGCGCCATCGAGATCGGGGCTGGGGCCACGCTGGGCGACGTCTACCGCACGCTGTTCAAACGCTGGGGGGTGACCGTCCCCGGCGGCACCTGCTTCGACGTCGGTGCCGGCGGGCACGTCATGGGCGGCGGCTACGGCCATCTCTCCCGCCGCGACGGCCTGGTGGTCGACCATCTGTACGCCGTCGAGGTGGTCGTCGTCGACGAGTCGGGCCGGGCCCGGGCCGTGGTGGCCACCGCCGACCCCGACGACCCGCACCACGACCTGTGGTGGGCGCACACCGGCGGTGGCGGCGGCAACTTCGGGGTGGTGACGCGGTACTGGCTGCGCACCCCGGGCGCCGACTCCGACGACCCGGCCGCGCTCCTGCCCAAGGCCCCGGCCCGGGTGTGGAAGCGCACCGTCATGTGGCCCTGGGAGGGGATGACCGAGAAGGCCTTCGACACCCTGCTGCGCAACTACTGTGCCTGGTACGAGAAGCACGACGACGCCGACAGCCCCGCGGCGGGGCTGTGGAGCAACCTGATCGCCACCCACCGCAGTTCCGGGATGTTCGGGATGACGGTGGTGATCGACCACGACGGGCCGGACGCCGAGAGCGTCTTCCACGAGCAGTACGAGTCCGTCACCCGGGGCGTCGACGTCCCCCCGGTGATGCACACCGCCGAGGTCGTCCCCTGGTTCAGCTCCTGGATGCCCTCCTACACCTTCCCGAACGACCCCCAGGGCCGCTACAAGGACAAGTCGGGCAACCTCCGCAAGGGTTTCACCGAGCGCCAGCGCAAGGTGATCCACCGCTATCTGACCGATCCCGAGCAGTCCAATCCGACGACGTGCGTCGTGCTCGCGGGCTACGGCGGGAAGGTCAACACGGTCGCCCCCGGGGCCACGGCCACCGTCCAGCGGGACGCCGTCCTCAAGGTCGTCTACAGCGGCGGGGTCTGGCAGTCCGAGGACCGGGACGAGGCCGCCATCGCGTGGATGCGCCGGTTCTACCGCGACGTCTACGCCGGGACCGGCGGCGTGCCCGTACCCGACGACGTCAACGCCGGGGCGTACATCGGCTATCCCGACGCCGACCTGGCCGACCCCGCCTGGAACACCTCGGGCGTGCCCTGGTCGACGATCTACTACGGCGCCAACTACCCGCGGCTGCGGAGGATCAAGGGGCGCTACGACCCGCGGAACGTCTTCCGCCACGCACTGTCGATCGAACTCCCGTCCGCCTAGGTCCGTCTTCCGGAGGTTCACCGTGCTCGAGAACAAGGTCGTCGTCGTATCCGGAGTCGGACCGGGCCTGGGGCGGGCCGTCGCCCTGCGGGCGGCCGGGTCGGGGGCGGACGTCGTACTCGCCGCCCGCACCGAGCCCCGGCTGACGGAGATCGCCGCCGAGATCGAGCAGCAGACCGGGCGCCGCGCCCTCGCCGTGCCGACCGACATCACCGACGAGACGTCGGCCGCCGCCCTGGCCAAGGTGGTGACGGACACCTTCGGCCGGGTCGACGCGCTCGTCAACAACGCCTTCGCCGTCCCGCCGCTGACCGACCTCCTCGACGTCGACCTGGCCGACGTACGCGCCGGCTTCGAGACCAACGTGTACGCCGCGCTGCGGCTCACCCGGCTGTTCACGCCCGCGCTGGCGGACAGCCGCGGATCGGTCGTGATGGTCAACTCCGCGGTGCTGCGCCACTCCAAGCGGCTCTTCGGCGCCTACAAGATGAGCAAGGCCGCCCTGCTGTCCCTCGCCCAGAGCCTGGCCACCGAACTCGGCCCGCAGGGCATCCGGGTCAACACCGTCGCCCCCGGCTACATCTGGGCGGACGCCCTGCGCGAGGGCTTCGGCCAGTGGGCGCGGCAGCGCGGCGTCACCGTGCAGGACATCTACGACGAGATCGCGGCCACCCTCGACCTCGGCCGGCTGCCCGAACCGGAGGAGATCGCGGACGTGGTGCTCTTCCTGGTCTCCGACATGTCCCGCGCCGTCACCGGTCACTGCCTGGACGCCAACGCCGGCGAGTTCCACCACTGACCGGGATGCCCCCGAACCACTCCCCGCCCCAGAGGAAAGTTGAGGCTCCGCGGTGACACAGAACAGAGAGGGAACCGGTGCTCCGACCACCACGGTGGGGCACCGCGCAACGGGCACCCGGCGCGCGGCGGGCCCGGCGCCGAGCTGGTGGCAGAGTCCATGGGCGGCGGCGCTGGCCGTCATCGTGGTCTTCAACCTGCTGTACGCCTTCCCGCGCTACCTGTCCGGGGATCCGGAGCAGTCCCGCATCCCGCTGGACCCGGGCTTCTCACAGCACTTCCTGGTCGTGGTGCTGCACGCCGTGCTCGGCAACCTCGCGCTGGTGACGGTCTTCCTCCAGGTCCTGCCCTGGGTGCGCCGTCACCACCCGCGGGTGCACCGGGTGAGCGGCAGGATCTACATCTTCGCCGCCGCGCTGCCCACGACCGTGCTGGCCTTCGTCCTCGTGCCCTACAGCCAGGCCCCCTTCGGGGCGTTCGGGCTGACGCTGTCGGGGGTGCTGTGGATCGTCACCACGATGCTCGGCTACCGGGCCGCGCGGCAGCGCCGGTACGTCGACCACCGCCGCTGGATGGTCTACAGCTTCGCGATCTCCCTGGGGACCACCTGGGGCCGCGTGCTGGCCGAGCTGATGCAGGCTTTCCCGGGCATGCACGTCAGCCTCTCGTTCATCCTCGAACTCTCCATGTGGGGCAGCTGGGTCATGAACCTGCTGCTCGCCCACTGGTGGCTCGAGTACACGGCCCCGCGGGCGGCCCAACTGGTGCGGTAGCCCGGAAAAACAAGGCGGTCGACCGAATTACGAAGCTCCGGTCGGCGGGGTGACCTTCCCGGGTCACCCCGCCGACCGGAGCTTCGCTATTCAATACCACCGGTGATTCCTTTTGACGCGGGGCGCGGGGAAGGGGGATCCGGCGCTTTTCGGAGTTCGCGTGGCTCGCCCGGATTTCTCCGCATAACGCCGACGGCGCGTAAGATCACCTGCTCGGTGTGATCTTGACACGGATCGCAGATTACCGATGGGTACTGATTCGGCCTCTCCTGTACTACCCAGCCACCACCGTGCACATGCCGACATACCGCACCGGACGCCGACACGATCCTCTGTGACCAGCATCTCCCGACTTGAGGAACCAGCGTTCCCCTAATCATTCCGACTCGCTTTCGAAAGGAGGCTGCACGGCGAGCCGTCCGAAAAGGAGCAAGACCGCCGACGCAACGTGGGAAGGTAGCCGTCGTTACCAAGGTCGGGGCGGTGCGGTTCTCGCAGCTGCGGACATGGATAGGAAGTGTTTTTCAATGCTCCTCGAGGACAAGACGGTGGTGGTATACGGTGCTTCGGCAGCGCACAGCGCTGCGCTGGTCAGAGCGTTCGCCGGCCAGCGCTCTTTGATTTTCTTTGCAGATTCTTCACGAGATGCGGCCGAGGCGGCCGCACGCCGGATGATTGATGCCGGCGCGGTCGCCGAAGCAGCCGAAGTCGACCTTTTCGACCGCCGCCAGATCGAGGAGTACACCGCCGAGCTGGTGGAATGGACCGGCGGCATCGACGTCGCCGTCGTGGCGATCCGGGGCGAGGACGGCGACGCCGCCCAGCTGACGGCCGTCAGAACCGTCGCCGAGCGCATGGCCGCCCAGGGCTCCGGCATCATTGTGATCATGTCCATTTCCGACTACGAGCGGGACTACCATGAGCTGATCGAGCACGCCGCCGACCACGGCGTCGCCGTTCTTCCCCTCTTCTGCGCCCCGGCCCGCGGACAGCGGCACAGCATCTCGATCGATCGTCCGGCCCATTCCTGATCCCTTGAGCGCGAAACCGGGGCGTGCCGCAGCCGGCGGCCCGCCCCGGTTTCGCGGGCGGCGCGCCCGCTCCACCCTCTAGCCTGGTGCGCGGGCCGTGCCGCTGACGAGGCGTCAACAGCCCCTTTCCGAGGCCTGGTTGGGACCACATGGCCGGGCTCGCATCGCTCGACGGGGAGGGATCCACTGTGAGTCGAACGGGCAACCGACCGAGGGTGCTGATCGTCGGTGCCGGCCTGGCCGGCACCGCCACGGCGATTCGTCTGCTCCGCTTCGCGCGCCGGCCTGTCGAGATCGTCCTGCTCGAACGGCGCTCCGACTACCGGTCCGCCGGCATCGCCTACCACCGGGACGGCAATCCCTGGGACCACGTTTTCAACATCCAGGCGGGCCGGATGTCGGTGTTCCGGGAGGACGTCCTCGACTTCGTCCGCTGGGCGAACGCCGAGGCCGACCGCCGGGACTGGCCGGCCCCCTGGGCCGGGCTGGAGTTCGCCGAGCAGGGTCCGGCACCCCGGCGGATCTTCCAGGACTACCTGAACGACCGGCTGGCCGAGGCCGCGCGGGAGGCCGCTCCCGGCGTCGTGCTCGTCGAGGAGGACGGCGAGGCGGTGGACGTCGACGTACGCCCCTCGGGCGCCGACGTGACCGTGCGGCGGGCGACCGAGGACGGGCGCGAGCCGGAATGCGAGGTGATGCCCGCCGATCACGTCGTGCTCGCGACCGGTCTCGAACTCAAGGAGCCGCCGTTCGCCACCGAGGTGCTCACCCACCCGTCCTTCGTGCGGAATCCGTACTCCGCGGCCGGTGTCCGAAAACTCACGGAACTTCCGCCCGAGGCGACCGTCGCGATCGTCGGCACCGTGCTGAGCGCATATGACTCGGCGGGCCTTCTGCTGCGCCAGGGCCACACCGGCCCCATTCATCTGATCTCGAGAAGCGGGACGATCTTCCGCACGTATCCGGACGGCCACGAACACGAAGTCTTACGACTACCCTGTCCGAAATCGTTACTCGCGCCGTACGGCGGCCGCGAAGCGTTTCTCGCCCGGGTGCGGAACGAGTGGGAGGCGGCGTGCGCGTCGGTCGCCCGGCACCATCCAGAAATCGCCCCGGCGGTGGTCGCGGAGCGGGTTGCGAAAGCGTGGGAGCCGTATCTTCCCGAGATCATCGAGCGTATTCCCTCCGCGGAATTACGGAGCCTGCTGGACGAATTCAGCACCGCGATAGCCGCTTTCCGGGTCGGTGCGGTGGAGTACACGATGGCCGTCATCGAGCGCGCGATGGCCGCCGCGGACGGGTCGGTGAGGGTGGTCGTCGGCAGGGTGGACGGGATCGGACCGGCGGCGTCCGGGCGGCTGGCCGTCTCGGTCGCGGCCCCGGAGGGACCGCACCGCATCGAGGCCGACCTGGTCGTGTGCAACGTGGGCAGGGAATGGGACTACGGCAAGGCCCGTCAGCCGCTCTGGCGGAATCTCGTCGGCAAGGGGATCGCCGTACCCCACGACCGCACCGGACGGGGCGTGGAGGTCGACGCGAAGGGGGCTCTGCTCGGCCGCGACGGCAGGCCGGCCGGCCCGCTCTCGGCGGTCGGCGTGCCGAGGGAGGGCGACGAGATCGTGCGGAACGGCCGGACCGGTGCGTTCGCCTTCAATCTCGCCGCCATCAAGAACCAGTCGATAGCGGTCGCCGCGCGGGTGCTCGAGAGACTGGAATCCGGCGACGGTCCGGCTCAAAACCATTCACCGTTCGTACGCCTTGTCAGCAATACAGAGGATGCGGTCCGGGCGCGCTGGGAAGAAGCTGTACTTCTGGAGGTGCGGAGGCTCGCCACACGTTCTCGGAATGAGCGGGAACTGCTGGATTCCCGGCTGGACACCTGCATTCGGTCCATCGGCGAACTTCCGGTCCTTCCGAAGGATGCTTCCCGGCGCCGCCGTCTGCTGAGGGTGGTCGTCAACCGGGCTGCCGTCGAACGACTCACCGACGTGTCCGTGACTCCACGGCAGCTGCGTCGGGAGTTGGACCTGGAGAACTCCGAATACCTGGAGGAGTAGTTGAACGGGCGACGGATTCTTGGATCTCTCCTGACCAGTGGACCGCACCGGGTGGTGCGCGGAATCTGCAACCGCACCAGAAATCCACTCGAGGGGTCCATTCTCGTCGCGCCTCGACTCGAAGCCGGGCTGTACGACGCGATGCTGGCGGCCCGGGCCGTCGTGTGCGGTTCGGGCGGGCTGACCGGCCACATGCAGTCCATCTGCCGCGGCCGGGGAATTCCCGTGCTCCTCGTCGACCAGGCGGACCTCGCCGGCCTGGCCGGCGAGGTGACGCTCGACCTGGACAGCCAGTCGGTCGTCGTCGGCCCCGACACACCCCCGAGGACGCCCTCACCGGACGACCTGGGCTCGGCCTGCGCGGTCATCGCCGACCTGCGGGACATCCACACCGTCAACTCCTGCGGGCCGGACGCGAAGCGGGTCGAGTCCTTCTTCATCCGTGAGGAGTTCCTGTGCCTGGCGGCGAACCTGCGGCCGCTCGACGCCCTGGCGGGCGGCCCCGCCGACGTCGCGGCCTACGGGCAGGCCCTCGCCGACCGGCTGTGCGCCTTCGTCGAGGCGCTGCTGCCCGGCCAGCGGCTGGTGCTGAGGATGCTCGACCTCCGCTCCGACCACGCCGCGGACGTCACCGAGCAGGCCCGGGTCGCGGTCGAGCCCAACCCCGAGCTGGGGCTGCACGGCGCACGCTGGCTGCTCGGCTCCACCGCCTACCGGGACGCCCTGCACGCCCTGCTCACGCTCCTCGCGGAACGGCTCGGCGAGGACGCGGGCCGGGTGAGCCTAGCGGCCCCGTTCCTCACCGACGAGCAGGAGTTCGTCCGGCTCAGGGCACACCTCGAACTGCCGGCCGACCTGCCCATGTCGGCGTTCGTCGAGACGCCGGCGGCGGTGCACGCCAGCCCGGCGCTCTGCGCGGCGGGCGCCAGCGAGCTGTTCCTCGGCATGAAGGACCTGGTGCAGTTCTATCTCGCCGCGGACCGCAGCAACCATCTCGTGGCCGGCACCTACCAGACCCGCCATCCGGCCGTCCTGGACGGGGTGCGGACCGTGGTGGAGGCCGCGCGTGCCTCGCGCACCCCGGTGCGGGTGTTCACGCTGGGCTCGGACTTCGCCCACTACCTGGAGCGGCTGCCGACCCCGGACGGCTACATGATGTGCACCGCCGAACTGCTGCAGGTGCTCCTGCCCGCGGAAACCCCGTGACGTCAACTCCGCATGCAGAAAGAAGACTTGAGGCCCGGCCGACTGCTGGGATGGGCGGCGACGTGGACCAGGGAGGTTCCCTATGTCAGCCAGCACCGCAACCGCGTACCGGATCCGTGACGGCATCGGCGTCCTCAACGGCCGGTTCCACAAGATCGGGCTGAGGATATTCGCCGTCATCGTCCTGGCCCACTGGGCGGAGCACCTGACCCAGGCCGTCCAGATCTACGTCCTGGGCTGGCCGGTGCCCGAGGCCCGAGGGGTGCTCGGGGTTCCCTTCCCGTGGCTGGTCACCTCGGAGTGGATGCACTACGGGTACGCCCTGATCATGCTCGTCGGCTTCGTGGTGCTGCGCCCGGGATTCACCGGCGCGTCGCGCACCTGGTGGAACGTCACCCTCGGCGTCCAGATCTGGCACCACTTCGAGCATCTGCTGCTGCTGGTCCAGGCGCTCTCCGGCGCGTACCTGGCCGGCCGTGCCGCGCCCACCAGCATCGTCCAGCTGTTCGCGCCCCGGGTGGAACTGCACCTCTTCTACAACGCGCTGGTCACCCTGCCCATGGTGGTCGCCATGGTCCTGCACGTGCGGGCGGACCGGGCCGACAACGCGGGCGCGCGCTGCACCTGCGCGGCCGAGGCATGACACGACGGCCGTCGGGCTTCGTGTCCCTGGTGCTGCTGGTGGCGGCGTGCGCCCTGCTGGGGGTCGCGCTGCCCAACGTGGGCAACGTGCTGCGCGCGGCGACGGCCGACGGGGTCCCCGGGACGTTCACCGCCCGGCAGCTGTCCTGCGTACGGCATCCGGGACACGAGACGTGCGAGTGGGTCGGCTCCTTCCGCTCCGCCGACGGCACGTCCGCGCTCGAGTCGGTCAGGATGTACGGCCGCGGCCGCGACTCGCTGGCGGAGGGCCGGCGGGTCGCGGCCGTCGACGTGGGCCTCCCGGGCCGGGTCTACGGCCCGGGAGGCTCCCGCGAATGGATCTTCACGGGCCTGCTGCTGCTCGCCGGCTACGCCCTCTTCGCCCTGGTGGCCAAGCGCCACCTCATGCCGCCGCCCGCACCGGGCGGCGGCCGCCGCGCCGGCCCGGCGACGGTGAAGGAGGCCTCCGGCCCGCTCCCCGGGAAGCACGCGACCCGGGAGGAGACCCTGGCGGGCGCCGAGCCGCACCGGCTCCCGTAAGTCCTCTCCGCACTCCGGGAGTGGCCGGCTCCCCCGCTGGGGACGGAGCATGAAGCGGCCGTCGACGACGGCCGTGTCGTTCCGCTCGGGAGAGGACTGCCACCGTGCCGCACATCGATCTCGACAACGATCAGCCCGGCATTCGCGGGCTGATGGCCCATCGCCCCGACACCGCGGCACCGCTCGGCCGGCTGGCCGAGACGCTGCTGCGCTCCCCCCTGTCGCTGGAGCGCGGCGAGCGGGAGCTGATCGCCGCCTACACGTCCCACCTCAACTCCACGCCGTACTGCGCCCTTTCGCACGGGGCGTTCGCCGCCGCTCAGCTTGAGGAGGGGCACGACCTCGTCGACGCCGTGCTCGCGGATCCGGACACCGCGCCGATCACGCCGCGGCTGCGGGCGCTGCTGCGGATCGCGGCGGAGGTGCGGGGTCCGGTGCGGCCGGTCGCGTCCGAGACCGTCGCCGCCGCGCGGGCGGCGGGCGCCGACGACCGGCAGATCCACGACACCGTGCTGATCGCCGCCGCGTTCTGCATGTTCAACCGCTACGTCACCGGTCTCGACACCGAACTGCCCGAGGACCCGGGCTACTTCGACGAGGCGGCGAAGCTGATCACCACCCGCGGGTACACCGGCCGCGGCTGACGCGTCTCAGCCGCCGTCCACCCACGCAGCGTGGAAGCCGTGCGGCACCGGGACCGGCAGCGGCACCACGGCGGCCGGGCGGCCGGTGAAGTCGGCGGTGTCCAGGACCATCAGCTCGCCGCGCCCCGTCCGGCCGTCGGTGACCATGCTCAGCAGCCAGCCGTCGCCCTCGGGCGCACACGGCTCGCGGGGGACGAAGACGGCCTCGCCGGCGGTGCGGCCCGGGGGCAGCGCGTGGGTGTCGGTCCGTCCGGCGGCGAGGTCGTGGCGCAGCAGCGCCGGGCCGCCCAGCAGTTCGCCGCCGGACGGGTCGAGGGCGGTGGTGAAGGCGAAGCGGTGCCGGGTGCCGCGCACCCGGTCGTCGATCACCGGGGATTCCTGGAGGGCGTCGGAGAGCTGTTCCTCGACGACCGTGCCCCCGACGGCGTCCACCGTCCAGCGGACCAGGGCGGGGGGCGTCTCGCCGGGGCGGTGCGGGTCGCGGTCGAAGACGCGCGGGTGGCGGATGACGTCGACGACGATGTGCCGGCCCGTCTCGTAGGCGTTGACGGGGTGGAAGACGAAGCACGGCGGCAGTTCGACCCAGAGGATGTCGTCGGGCCCGCCGTCGCGCGGCAGCAGCCCGAGGCGGGCGCCGTGGCCGTCGTTCCAGGCGTAGGGGACGCGTGAGCCGGCCGCCGCGGCGGCGGGGCTGAAGACCACGGGGAGGTCGTAGACGAGGGCGTGGCGCTCCGTCAGGGAGAACGCGTGCATCATCACCGGCCGCTTCAGGGGCACGGGGACCGAGCGGCGCACCCTGCCGTGCACGTCGACCACGAGGTAGGCGGCGTAGGGCGGCTCGTGGGACATGGCGACCGCGTGCAGCTCGCCGGTGAGGGGGTCGTGCTGCGGGTGTGCCGCGAATCCGCCGGGCAGCGTTCCGTCGAAGTCGACGCGGGCGACCGTGTCGAGGCAGGCGTCGAGCTGCAGGGGGCGCGGGCCGCCGTCGCCGAGGGCGAGGGTGCGGCCGGCGTGGCGGACGATGTTGGCGTTGGCGTTGTCGTTCGGGCCGTGCCGGGGACCGGGGGCGGGCAGTTCGCCGAGGATGCGGGCGGCGCGGTCGGTGCGCAGCCAGCGGTTGCGGTACCACTCGGCGCGGCCGTCGCGCAGCCGCAGCCCGTGCACCATGCCGTCGCCCGCGAAGAGGTGCTCGTCGCGCGGTCGTCGTAGCGGGTTGGGGCCGATGGTGAGGAAGGTGCCGTCCAGCTCCGGGGGGAGCGCACCGAGTACGGGGGGCGCTGAGACGACCACCTCTCGGGCGACGGGGGGAACGGCGGTGAGGTCGACCGGTTCGGATTTCGATGCGATCATCGTTCCGCCCTACGTAGCGTATCGCCGTTACGTAACATGGTTACGTATCAGGGTGTCGGACGACCGAGGGGGCGTCAAGAGTGAGTCCACGACAGGCAAATCCGAGGCTCAGGGGCGATCTCGTGGAGGCCGCCGCGCGGCTGCTCGCCGACGAGGGGCCGCAGGCGCTGACGACCCGCCGGCTCGCGGCCGCGGTGGGTTCCTCGACCACCGCCGTCTACACCCACTTCGGCGGCATGGACGATCTGGTGCGGGCGATGGTCCACGAGGGGTTCGCCCGGCTCGACCGGCGGATGAGCGAGGTCACCGCGAGCGGCGACCCGGTGGCCGACATCGCGGCGCTGGGGCTCGCCTACCGCGACAACGCGCGTGAGCACCGGCACCTGTACGGGGTGATGTTCGGCGGCGTGGGATTCGGCGGGTTCAGCCTCACCGAGGAGGACCAGCAGCACGGCCGCTACACCCTGGAACCCGTGGCCCGGGCGGTGTCGGCGGCCATGGCGGCGGGCCGGTTCCACGAGGGCGACGCGCGGCTGGTGGCCCATCAGATGTGGATCGCCCTGCACGGGCTGGCGACGCTGGAGCTGGGCGGCTTCCTGGTCCGGCCGTACGACGCGGACCGGTGCTTCGCCGCGCAGGTGTACGGGCTGCTGGTGGGCGCGGGCGACGACCCGGCACGGGCCCGGCGCTCCCTCGAACGCCTCGGCGTACCCGTCGGGGCCAGGTGACCGCGAGGGCGTGAACGCCGTCGGGCCGCGGTCGTCGCGAACGGCGACCGCGGCCCGAACGGGTGTGGCTCCCTGCTCCTGTCTCAGACGGTGGAGGGCGCCAGACGGTGGAAGGCGCCCCCGTAGAACAGCAGGGCGTCGGTGTCCGGCCCGCGCCCCGCGTCGAGCACGGCGCCGAGCAGGATGGAGTGGTCCCCGCCGTCGTACACCGCCTCCAGCCCGCACTCCAGCCAGGCCAGCGCGCCCGACAGGATCGGGGCGCCGGTACGGCGGCCCGGCTCGGTGTCCACCGCCTCGAACTCGCGCGCGCCGCGCGGCCGCGCACGGTCCGCGAAGCGGCGCGCGATCGGCTCCTGCCCCGCGGCGAGGACGGATACCGCGAAGGCCTTCTCGTCCAGCACCAGGTCGTGCAGCGCCGCCGTGCGCAGCACGCACACCAGCACCAGCGGCGGGTCCAGCGAGACCGAGGTGAACGAGTTCGCCGTCATGCCCCTCGGCAGCTCCCGGCCCGCCGTCAGGACGGTGATGCCGGTCGCGAAGGAGCCGAGCACACCCCGCAGTGCGCGGCGATGGTTCTCCAGCAGCGCGGCCGGCGCCCCGTCCGGGGCGGGCGTGCGCGGACCGTCCGCGCGGCCGTCGTCCATGCCGTCACCCCCCGCCCGCGGTCGCCGCGAGCTGCCCGGGGGGAACGGAGCCGGACGCCGGGAGCGCGTACGGCTCCAGCGCGCGGCGCAGCGCCTCGGGCACCCGGGTCGGCCGGGTGTCGGTGTTGGGACCGCGCATGCAGGCCACCCGCTGGCGGCCCCGGGCGACCAGGTCCTCGGCGACCGCCCCGTCCTCGCCGCGCAGCCGCACGTAGTCGAAGGTGAACCCGATCTGCGTCTGCGTCAGGTCCTCCAGCCGCATCCGGATGGAGAGCTGGTCGAACGCGGTGATCTCGGCGAAGAACTCGCATCCCACCGAGAGCGTGAACAGCTTCAGGTCGCCCCGGATGTCCTCCAGCACGTCCGGGGCCCGGTCGCGCAGGAACATCTCCCGGCACCGGCCCTGCCAGCGCACGTAGTTGACGTAGTAGACGTTGCCCACCAGGTTGGTCTCCTCGAAGCCGACCAGGTGACGCAGTTCGTAGTAGGGGCGTTCTGCGCCCATCGGTCTCTCACCCCTCCTTCTCTGTCAGCACGGCGAACACCGCCGGTTCCGGCGCGCCGCGCAGGACGGCCGGGACGGTGGCGATCCGGGCCGCGCCGCACCGCAGCACCACCCACCGCTCCGGGGCCCCGGGGCCGCCGTCCACGGTCAGCTCGACGTGCGCCCGGCCGCTCTTGCGCAGGCACTCGACGGCGCCCCACACCCGGGTCGCGGCGAGCGGCAGGTCCTCGCCGTGCTCGGCCGCGATCAGCCGGGCCAGCGCGAACCCGCCGGCGCCCAGCAGCCCCTCCCAGTCGTCCGGGCCGTGCGTGCCGACGCGCTGCACGTCGCACGCGACCGGCCGGTCCCCCGCCACGGCGAGGGTCACGCCGGCGCCGTGGGAGGCGGAGACGTACGGGCCGCCGTCCACCTCGGGACGCCCGTCCGGGCGGTGCCTGAGCGTCACCGGGCGGCCGAGCGCCTGGCCGAGGGCGTGGGCGGTGCGGGCCCGCCGCGCGTCCCGGCCGCCGTCGGCGTCGTCCCCGTCCGGGTGGACGGCGATCCGCACCGGCGCGGACAGCACCGCCTCGGCGCGCCGCTCCAGGTAGGGGCCGAGCAGCGCGGGCTCCCAGGGGCCGGACCCGTCCAGCTTGCGGACGGCACGCAGCGTCAGGCCCGTCCAGCGCTCGACGACCGCGCCGTGCTCGTCGCGGACGTCGAGGTCGTAGACGTAGGTGTCGCCGTCCCGGGAGCGCTCGACGGCGTGCAGGACCACCCGGTCGCCGGCGGCCGCCGTGGCCGGGTCGGCGAGGTGCAGCCGCTCGATGCCGACCGGCAGCAGCGTCGCGTCCGGCACGCACGCCTGGATGGAGTGCATCAGCGCGTCCCGGGTGCCCGGGTCGGCCAGCACCAGGTCGGGCGAGAGGAAGCCCGCGAACCAGGGCGCGGTGGCGGACGTCGAGATGTCCGCGACGCACTCCTTGGCCGCGAGGTGCCGGTAGCCCTGCAGCCGCTGGAAGCGGGCGCCCTGGAACAGCACCGGCCCGTACATCTCCCGCGCCGGGTCCAGCGTCGGGGGCACGCCCTCGGGCGGGACCGGACCGTCCGCCGGCAGCGGGCGCGGCCCGTAGCGCAGCACCGCGCGGAAGTGGTCGGCGCGGAAGTCCGTCTCGCTGCTGCGGATCACCGCGCGGACCGTGTCGGGGCCGGTGGCCAGCACGGCCACCCGCACGGTGGTCGTACCGTCCGGTGGCACCGCCACCGGACGCAGGAACTCGGCGTCCTCCAGGACGGGCACCGCGTCGCCGCCGGTGCGGCCGGTGAGCGCCGCGGCGGCCTGCGCCATGGCCTCCATGCCGAGCACCGCCGGCAGCAGCAGGGTGCCGTCGAGGAGGTGGTCGGCGAGGTAGGGGTCGGTGGCGGCGGACAGCTCGGAGTCGGCCACGAGTTCGACGCCGGGGTAGTGGGCCTGGACGCCCTCCACGAACCGGAGCAGCGGCAGTTCGCGCTCCTCCAGGGTGAGGGTCGGCAGGCCGCCGGCGCGGCCCATGACGACCAGGGTGTCGGGCATGTCCGGGTCGGCCAGCACCTGCCGGAGCATCGCGACGCCCTCGTCGGCCGGGATCGGCTCGATGCCCTCCCGCAGCAGCGACTCGAGCACCCCGAGCCGCTCCCCCATCCCGGTGCCGGACCACACCGACCACTCCAGCGAGACGCACCGGCAGCCGGGCAGGTCCCGGCGCAGCCGCGCGATCCGCTCCGTCAGCCAGTCGTTGGCGGTGGCGTAGTCGGCCTCGCCGCGCAGTCCGGCGCGGCCGATGATGCTGCCGAACGCGACGACCAGCCTGAGGTCCGCCGGGTCGACGGCGGCGAGGACCGCCTCCAGCCCGGCGATCTTGACGGCGAGGGTGCGGCGGAACGACGCCTCGTCGAGGTCGGCGAGGGCGCGCGGTTCGTTGCGTCCCGCGCCGTGCAGCACGGCGGTGACGGGGCCGAGCCGTTCACGTATCTCCTGCACGGCGGCCTTGGTGTCACCGGCCGAGGTGACGTCGGCTCGGGCGTAGTGGAAGCGGACGCCCGAGGCCGCCATCCGGCCGAGGTTGGCGGCGAGCTCCCGGTCGGTCTCGGGGTCGGACCGCCCGAGCAGACCGATCGCACAGCCGGACTCACGGGCGAGGGACAGGGCGCACTCGGCGGTGATGCCCTTGCCTCCGCCGGTGACCAGCAGGACGTCGGCGACGGTCAGCGGGACCCGGGCCCCGCTGCCTGTGCCGGTGACGTCGACGGGCGGCAGGGCCCGCAGCACCGGCACCCGGCGGATGCCCGCCGCGTCGTAGTGCACCTCGCTGAACCCGCTGGTCCCCGCGACGTCCGCGACGACCCGGCGCACCAGCCCCGCCACGTCGGACAGGCTGTTGAGCGGGAGCGTGACCACCGTCGTGGCGGTGGCGGGCGCCTCCAGGTGGAGCGTCTTGGCCAGCCCGGCGGCCCCGCGCCGGTCGCCGACCGCGACGAACCGGGCGGCCGGCGCGGTGGGGTGCAGGGCGGCGCGGGCGGCGGCGAGCATCAGCGCGGCGTGCTCGTCGTCGCAGTCGGCGGGCAGACAGAGCAGCACGCCCCCGCCGAGCCCGGCGTCGCGCAGCGCCGCCGCGAGCGGCCCCGCCAGCGGATGCCGCTCGGGTGCGAACACGGCCCAGTCCGCCCCGTCGCCAGCGGCGGAGGCGGCCTGCCCGGCCACGGCCGCCGGTGCGGCCTCGACCAGGTCGACCGAGAACGCGCGGACCCACGGCGCCACACCGGCCGCCGCCGTCGTACGGTCCGCGTCGGACGGCAGGGCCGTGCCGGACAGCTCGTCCAGCAGGGCCGCCAGTTCGGCCAGCGTGGACGTGGCGAACGCCGAGGTCGTGGCGATGGCCTCGACGCCCAGTTCACGGGCCGCGTCGTTCATGATCTGGCCGACCGTGATCGAGCTGAGGTGCAGCTCGTCCAGCGGGTTGGTGTCCGGCGAGACGGCCGACGGCGGCAGCTCGGCACGGGCCGCGGCCAGCCGCATCAGGATGTCGAGCGTGCTCGCGCCGTCCTCGGCGGAGTCCGCGGCCGGCGGCCGTACGGCCGCCGCGGCGACGGGGTCCGTCCCGGTGTCCGCCGGGAGCGGCAGGTCCCCGTCCGGTGCCGACTCGCACGGGCTCGCCAGGAAGCGGAACTCCTTGTCCAGCGGCAGCGGCCGGGTGAAGCGGTCCCGGAACAGCTCCCGGTGGCGCACCGGGGCGCCGAGCACCCACGCCGCGGCCACCCCCTGGAAGAGCCCCGTGAGGGACCTGCCGTCGGTGTCGAGGGCGATCACCGGAACGTCCACCGTCTCCGCGGCGAGACCGCTCAGGATGCGCCCCGGGCCGACCTCCAGCAGCAGCTCGCTCTCGGCCGCCACACCCCGCACCGCCTCCGTGAACCGCACCGGCGCGAGGACCTGACGGGACAGCAGCTCCGCCACGTCGGTGTCCAGGGCGAGCGGCGCGCCGGTGACCGTCGAGACCACCCGCCGTTCCAGGGGCGCGAGCCGCTCCTCCGCCAGATGCCGGGCTAACGCGCGCGCCGCCGGGGCGACCGCGGCCGAGTGGAAGGCGTGCGAGACGTTGATGCGCTGCGCGCCGAGCCCCTGGGCGACGGCCCGCGCGCTCACCCGCTCGACGGCGGCGGCGGGCCCCGAGACCACGGTCTGGCGGGGCCCGTTGTACCCGGCGATCACCACGGGCTCACCGGCGAGCAGCGGCTCCACCGACGCGGGGCCCGCGGCGATGCTCACCATCGCGCCCCCGCCGTCGCTGGCCTCGGCCATCACCCGGCCGCGCGCCGCCGCCGTGCGCAGCAGCCCGGCCTCGTCCATCGCCCCGGCCCAGTGCAGGGCCGTCAGTTCGCCCAGGCTGTGGCCCGCGGCGGACGTGCCGGTGATGCCGAGCATCGCCAGCACGCGCAGCCCGGCCGCGGAGGCCGTGACGATCCGGGGCTGGGCGACCTCGGTCGCGACCTGGTCGCCGCCGACCGGGAGGGCCTGGTCCCGGTACAGCTCGTCGACGGCGGCGAAGCGGGCGCGCAGCGCGCCCCCGTCGCCGCCGCGGCCGGCGCCCTGCCCGGGGAAGAGGAATCCGATCCGGGGCGGTACGTCGGTACGGCGGCCGAGGAACAGCCCGCCGGCCGGCTCGACGACGGTGCGCGCACCCCCGTCGACCCGCGCCAGCAGCTCCGTGAAGCGCTCCTCCGCCTGCTCCGGCGACGAGGCGACGACGGCGGCCCGGACCGCACGGCCCGCCAGCTCGGCCTGCAACGAGGCCGCCAGATCGGCGAGTTCGGCGTAGGACAGGCGTCCGGCGAGGGCGGCGAGCCCGGCCAGCCGCCCGCGCAGTCCGGCGGTGTCGTCCGCGTCGACCAGGAGCAGCTCGCAGTCCTGGCGGGAGCGGACCAGGCGGACGGCGGACCGGGGCAGGGCGGTGCGGCGCACCCCGTCGGCGTGCTCGACGACGACGTGCGCGTTGATGCCACCGAAGCCCATCGAGGAGACCCCGGCTCGCCTCGGGGCGCCGTCGGGCCACGCCTCGGCCTGGCGCGGCACCCGCAACGCGGGCCGCTCGCCGAGCAGTTCGGGGTGCGGGTCGTGGTGGCCGGTGGCCGGGGGGATGATCTGGTGGCGCACCACGAGCAGTGCCTTGAGCAGGCCGGCGATCCCGGCCGCGGCCTTGGTGTGGCCCATGTTGCCCTTGACGGTGCCGAGGGCGGCGGGCGGCGCGTCCGGGTCGGCGGCCCGGCGGGCCTCGGACAGGGCGCGCAGCTCGGTGGCGTCGCCCACGGCGGTACCGGTGCCGTGGCCCTCCAGGTAGGAGACGGTCTCCAGGCCGAACCCGGCGGAGCGGTAAGCCCGGTCGAGGGCGAGGCGGTGGCCGCTCGCCTCGGGGCGGGTGATGCCGCCGCGGCCGTCCGAGGACCAGCCCCAGCCGGCGATCACCCCGTAACGGAAACGTTCCTGCGCCACGGCGTCCTCGTCCCGCATCAGTACCACGGCACCACAGCCCTCACCGGGCCAGAAGCCGTTGGAGCCGCGGTCGTAGACGCGCATCTCGCCGGTGGCCAGGGCTCCCGTCTTGGCGAAGCCGATCACCTCGAACGGGTCGATGCTCAGATCCACACCGCCCGCGATGGCCACGTCCCACTTCCCGGCGGCCAGCGCGTCGCACGCGGTGGCGACGGACAGCAGCGAGGAGGAGCAGGCACCGTCGACCGTGAACCCGCCGCCACCGAGGTCGAAGTGGTTGCAGATGCGTCCGGCGATGGTGTTGGCCAGGCCGCCGGCCAGGCTGTCCTCGTCGATCGGCGGGAACGGCTGCTTGTACCGCTCCTCCAGACCGGCCAGGAACTCGGCCAGCTCCTTGTCCGACCAGCCCTGCTCGCGCAGCGCCGCCCCGACCGTGCGCCGGACGTACGGCCAGCGCAGCCGCATCAGGTTGGCGCGGCTGAACTCACCGGTCAGGCTGTTGCCGAGGACGGCGCCGGTGGTGGCCGCCGGCAGGCCCCCGCCGTCGGGGAACCCCGCGTCCTCCAGGGCCCGCGCGACGGTGTCGAGGGCCAGCCAGTGCGTCATGTCCGTGGCGCGGAAGGTGCTGCCGGCGACGCGGTGCCTGACGCGGTCGAACTCGTACCCCTCCAGGACGGCCGCCTTGCGTGCGTAGTGGCGGTCGGGGGCGGCGGGGTCGGGCGAGTAGTAGTCCTCGTGGCGCATCCGCTCGTCCGGGAGGCGGCGGAAGGCGCGCCGCCCGGCCAGGACGTTCTGCCACAGCTGCTCGGGCGTCTCGGCGTCGGGATAGCGGCACGCCATCCCGACGACGGCGATACGCGACGGCGCTCCGGTCATGCCGCCACCGCCTCGGATCCGGTGGCCGTGCCCGCGGTCGCGGACGGCACGGCGGCGTTCCGCTCGCGGCGGCGCTGCCTGAGGTGGGCCACCCACCAGCCGATGCCGCGCAGGGCGCACACCGCGGTGGTGGCGAAGAACAGCGTGTAGACGACGTTGAAGAGCATCATCACCCCGTAGACCATCGCGACCGACGCGCCGAACATGAACTGGTTGCGGGCCTTGGTCGGCGTGGTACCCGGGTCGCTGATCATGTAGTTGGTGAAGAGCACGAAGGCGACGCCGCTCATCGTGCCGACCGCCGAGTAGACCGCGACGTCCCAGACGAAGTGCCGGATCACGCCCTGGATCGCGAAGCCGCCGAGCCAGCCGACGATCAGCGCGACGCGCTTGGTCAGGATGGCGTTGATGACGGTTCCCGCGGTCGCGATGATCAGCGGGATGGCCATCCGGAAGAAATTGTTCGCGTTCTCCGTGAACTGGTACGGCGGCGCGATGCTGAACCAGGTGCCGAAGCACAGCAGCGAGACGGTGATGCCGAAGTTCGACGGGTTCATGAAGTGCCGCATCCGGCCCGCGATCGGCGCCTGGAACACGTGCTTGCCGCCGACGCCGACGACCACGCCGAACAGGACCGGCAGGAACAGGTCGTTGCCGTAGGTGAGCATCGACACGGCCAGCGAGGTGATGTGGGCGGGCAGCAGGAACTCGTAGACCCCGCGGACGCCCCGGCCCCGGAAGCGCGGGGCGCGCTTGTACGCCCAGGCGCTGATCAGTTCGAGGCCGATCTCGGTGGCGTAGCCGCAGAGCACGGCCAGGATCGGCCAGAGCCACGGCTGCTCGAAACCGAGCAGGGTGTAGCCGAAGACGTTGAACACGCTGATGGAGATCGCGAAGTTGCGCAGTGCGAGATAGCGCGGGTCGGGTTTGCCGGCCGGGCGCGGCGCGCCGGCCTGCGGTGCCTGCCCCGCGGCGGGTTGGGTCACCGTCGCGGTCATGTGCTCGGTACCTCCTGCGCGTCGCCGGTGAGCATGAGGGTGTGGGTGCCGGGGTCGAGGCGGCGTTCCTGCTGGTGGACGTTGCCGTCGGCGTCACGCCACCGGATGTCCAGGTTCACGGGTCCGTCGTAGGAGCCGAGTCCGAAGCGGACCTCGAAGCTGCGGAAGCCGCTGTGGCCGCTGCCGCCGTCGAGCTGTGCGATCTCCGTGCCGTCGGGCGTGGTGGCGCGGACCGTGGCGTTGTAGGCGGGGGTGCCGGCGCCGGACAGGCCGTCGTCGGAGCCCTTCGCGGCCGGGTCCTCGGAGGGCCGCACCAGGTTCAGGGTGAGGTGGTTGCCGAGTTCCGGGGACGTGTTGCAGTAGAAGGCGGGCTGTCCCCACTGCCGGGCCACGGCGAGGTCCAGCGCGCCGGTGCCGGTGGTGTCGCCGGTCGCCAGGGCGCGGGTGGGGGTGGGCACCGCGAGGCCGAGCTGCTCGCTGATGTTGGCGAAGGTGCCGTCGTCGGTGCGGGCGTAGAACGCCAGCTTGTCGTCCCCGGCGATGTCGTCGCCCGGCTGCACGTTGGGCCACATGGCGGGGTTGGACAGCAGAAGGTCGTTGGCCATGGCCATCTCCTGCAGCCACGGCCAGCGGTCGATCTCCCCCTTGACGAAGCCGTCGGTCTGGACGACGTCCTGGTTGCCGGAGTTGCGGAAGTCGCCCATCTTGACGTCCCAGTTCCAGCCGGTCCACGCCAGGCCGTACTCGCGGGCCTCCTGGGTGAACGGGGCGACGCCGTCGGCGAGTTTGCGCTCCATCTCCGCCTCGTCGGAGGTGCGGTTCTTCCAGACGAAGTTGGACTCCTCCAGGCCCCACGCCGCGGTGATGTTGCTGACCACCATGTCGAAGCGGCCGGTGCGGTCCAGGTCGCCGAAGTCGACGCCCATGCCCTTGAAGGAGCCCTTGCCGAGCACGAACGACTTGGGTGTGGAGGGGGTGCGTTCCCCGACCGCCTCGGTGAACCGGATCTGCCCGGGACGGGAGCGGTTGTACAGCAGGTGGTCGTGGCCGAAGTCGTTGGCGATGTACAGCTCCGGCAGGACGTCACCGGTCAGGTCGGCGCCGGCGATGGCCAGCGTCCAGCCCGTGGCGGCGTCGTACGGGATGGCCTTGGAGTCCTCGGTGTAGTGCGCGGTGGGCTCGGTGCCCGAGGTGGCGGACGTCCAGCGCAGCACGCGGTCGCCGCCGGCGTTCTCGGAGCGGGACAGCGAGTCGTTCATCACGACGTTCTTCAGGCCGTGGGGGTCGAGGACGTCGGAGTCGGGGAAGTAGTTGCCGATGACGATGTCCGGATGGCCGTCGCCGTCCAGGTCGCTGACGTGCACGGCGTCGGTGTTCCAGCGCGGGCCGTGGTACTTGCCGTCCCGCGACTGGAAGGGCACCAGCTCACGCGGCACGTAGGCGCTGTTCGACGGTGTGCGCGCGTCGGAGCGGGCCAGGAAGAGGATCGGGGTGCGTCCCCAGTAGCTGACCAGGATGTCCATGCGCGCGTCCGCGTTGAAGTCCCCGAAGGTGCAGCCGGTCGGTGCCATGGTGTTGTCCACCGGCAGCGGCGCGGCGTCGAGGAGGAACGGCGTGAACCGGTCGGCCTTTCGTGCCGTGGGCGTGTACGTCACCGTGACCTGGTCGGTCCGGGTGTCGACGATGCACATGCCGGAGGCCCGGCCGTTGCCGGTGACGTCGTTGATCGCGATGCTCGCGCCCACCGACGAGATCCAGGAACGGATCTTCTCGTAGGCCGGGTTGACCTCGCGCACGGTGCGTTTGGGCAGCTTGTCGTAGCCCGGCGGCATGGCGATGGGCATTTCCTTGAAGCGGTAGGCGGCGGCCACCTTCGTGCCGTCGGGAGCGGCGACCGATTCCCGGGTCGCGAAGAACAGTGTTGCCGCGATGAGAACCGTCACCAGCCCCGGCACAAGCCTGCGAATCCGCTGGCTGTACGCCACGGTGCTCCCCCCTCTCTCTGGTGGATGTCAGGGTCGGCGTGCGAATCGAGATTTGATTCCACAGCTACGATCCGGGATTACCGTGCGGTCGGCATCTCCCGGCTTGCTAGCCGGGACTGCGCACGTCAGGGCAGTCGGCAAGCTCGAAGAAGCGCCGCGGGCGGGCCGTCGCGAAAATCCTCGGCCACAGCCCGGGACTCGTCACCGCCGGCCTTTTGAATGCGGCTTGTGGAATCAATTGGGATTCTGTTCACATGCTCTCGGGGCGCGAATTTCCGTGCGCCTGTGGAATGCGCCCCCCGTCGGTTTCCGGCGCTCCCCCGCGGGGCGGTGTCCGTGTCACCCGGTTCCGGGTGACACGAACTCTCCGGCCCGCCGGCCGTGCTCAGCGGGCCCGCGTGGCGAACTGGCCGGGCTTGCGCCCGGGACCGGCCGGGCCGCGGTACGCCTGGGCGATGTCCAGCCACTGGTCGGCGTCCGGTCCGGACGCGGTGAGGGCGAGGTCGTCGCGGTGCCGGCGCCGGGTGGCGAGCAGGCACAGGTCGACGGCGGGTCCGGTGATCCTCTGCTCCGCGTCGGGCACGCCGAGCGTCCACACCTCGCCCGAGGGCGCCGTCAGTTCGAAACGGAAGCCCTCGCCGGGCTCCGGCAGGCCGTGCGACTGGTAGCCGAACTGCCAGGTGATCGCGGTGAATTCGGCCACGTGCCGGATCCGGTCGGTGTACTCGCGGGTGACTCCGAGGGCGTCGGCGACGTCCTGGCCGTGCGCGAACATCTCCATCATCCCGGCCGCCGCCAGCACCGCCGCCGGGATCGGCCGGACCAGCCACGGCACCAGCTGCGCCGGGGGCACGCCGTGCAGCGCCCGCTCGGTCGCCGCCCGCTGTGTCCGCCAGGCGTCCAGCAACTGCTTGCCGTCGAGGGGCAGATACGGTTTGAGTCCTTGCTGGACGGCCTGGTCGAAATTGGTGACCTTGGCGACGAACTCCTTGAACGCGGCGGGGTCCCCGGCGGCCTTCTCGGCCATGCCGAACACCATGGTCAGGTGGCCGACCTGGTGCCGGACCGTCCATCCCTCGGCCGGTGTCGGCCGCGCCCACTCGGCCTCGTCGAGATCCACGAGCAGGGCGTCGAGGGCGTCGCCCTCCGCCACCAGATCGCCGTAGGGGTCCCTGTGCTGTGTCATGCCTCGTCCTCTCTCCGGGCGGCTTGTCGCGGGGCCCAGTCTCAGACGAGGCGGGGCGCGTCCACTTCTCCGACCGTGCTGTTGGCGCGCGGCCCGGCGGGAGGCGCAACCGTGAAGAAGCACCGGTGTCCCCTGGGTGCCGATGATGGTGTGGCAGTCGAGTCGTTCGTGGAGGGAAATGTGGCGAGGACTCTGAGATCGCTCCGGCGCGTACTGCTCGCCCCCGAACTGGCCGAGGTGTCGTTCGCCCGGCGCGGCTTCCCGCCGCTGCCCGCCGGCAGTCCCGCCGCTCGTCTCCAGGACGTCCCGCGCGCCGTCGTGTGCGGCTTCGAGTGGGCCATGGAGGAACGCGGCGTCGAGGACATCGCGCACCGTCTGGAGCTCCTGGATCCCGAGCAGCGTGGCTTCGGCTACGAGGGCGCCACCATGGCGCTCACCGTGCTGGACGTGATGGGCCGCCGCGGCCACCGCACCCGTCGGCTGCTGGACGGCCCCGGCCGCCCGCACATCCTCCTCGCCTACATCGGCGTCGGCTTCGCCATGGCGCGGCTGCCGCGCGTGCTGTGGGGCAAGGTGCTGCCCGATCTCACCGACCAGCCGTTCCACCCGGTGATGAGCTGGCTCGCGGTGGACGGCTACGGGTTCGACCTGGCCTATTTCCACACCCGCCGCTGGGTCGACGAGCAGCGGGTGCCCGCGAGTCATCCGTGGCAGGGCGCGCCCGACTACTTCCCGCGCGCCGTGGACCAGGGCATCGGCCGCGCCCTGTGGTTCATCCACGGGGCCCGGCCCGAGCGCGTCGACGCCGCGATCCGCGCGTTCGCCGAGCACCGGCAGGCCGACCTGTGGAGCGGCGCTGGGCTGGCCTCCGCGTTCGCCGGCGGCTGCGGCGCGGACACGTTCGCCGAGTTGCGGCGGCTGGCCGGGCGGCATGTGCCGGAGCTGGCGCAGGGAGCGGTGTTCGCGGTCCGGGCCCGCGACCTCGCCGGGTTCGTGCCGGAGCACACGGCCGTGGCGACGCGGGCGTTGACCGGCCTGTCGGTGGAGGCGGCCGTGGCGCTCGCCGACGACAGCGCCCCGCCGGCGGGTGGCCCGGGCCAGGTCCCGGCCTACGAGCACTGGCGGCGCGCGATCCGTGCTCACTTCCGTCCCGAAGTGGCCGCCCGCCGATAGCACCTCGGCGCACGCCCAGGGACAGCCGACAAGAAGGGGAGTTCCATGCCGAGCACCATGGGCAGGCTGCGGCGCCGGTTGCTGACGCCGAGCGTGACCGAGACCCTGCTGGAGACGCGCGGCTTCCACCGGAAGACGCCGGAGGCGCAGAAGCTGCTGGAGACGATCGGCAGCCGGTTCCTGGAGGGCTACGGCCATGCCATGGCCGCCGGCGGTACGGCGGAGGCCGAGGAGCACCTGGAGGCGATCCCGGAGCGGTTCCGCGGGTTCGCCTACGAGGGCGCGGGCATGGGGTACGCCGTCCGCGACGGCCTGCCGGGAGGCGGCCGGAACGGCGTCGAGCGGCTGCTGGCCGGCCGCGGCGGCGCGCACGTCTACATGGTGTACGTCGGCATCGGCTGGGCGATGGCCCGGCTGCCGCGTTTCCGGTGGGCGGACGTCGACTCGCTCGATCCGCTGCTGCGCTGGCTGGTCCTGGACGGGTACGGCTTCCACCAGGCGTACTTCCGCACCGACAAGTACGTGCACCGCAAGTACCGGGACGAGCGGTTCCCGTGGCCCGCGCACGACTTCCCGTCCTACACCGGCCAGGCGATCGACCAGGGCGTCGGCCGTGCCCTGTGGTTCGTGTGCGGCACCGACGCCGGTCTCGTCGCGTCCACCATCGAGGGTTTCCCAAAGGAGCGCCGCGCCGATCTCTACAGCGGCGCGGGCCTCGCCGCCACGTACGCGGGTGGGTGCGACAAGGAGGAGCTGGCGCTGCTGCGGGAGCAGGCGGGGCCGCACCGGGGCGCGCTGGCGCAGGGCAGCGCGTTCGCCGCGGAGGCGCGGCTGCGCGCCGGGCTGCTGGTGCCGCACACGGCGGAGGCCACCCGGGTGCTGTGCGGCATGGAGCCGGAGGAGGCGGCCCGCATCACCCAGGAGGTCCGGCCGCGGGAGGCCGCCGGGTCGGGGCCCCTGCCGGCGTACGAACTGTGGCGGCGGGCGATCGCCGAACGGATCGCCGCCGGGACGGAGCACCGGTGACCGCCGTGACCCGTGCGGACCGGCGGGTCCCCCCGTCGCCGCCGCTGCGTGCCGTGCCGTCCCTGATGCGGCAACTGGCCGGGGACCGCCTGGCGATGATGACGGCCGCCGCCGGGTACGGGGACGCGGTGCGGCTGTCCCTCGGCCCGAAGACGCTGTACTTCTTCAACCACCCCGACCACGCCAAGCACGTGCTGGCGGACAACGCCGCCAACTACCACAAGGGCATCGGTCTGGCCCAGTCCCGGCGCGCCCTCGGCGACGGGCTGCTGACCAGCGAGGGCGACCTGTGGCGCCGGCAGCGCAAGGTCATCCAGCCCGCCTTCCAGCACCGGCGGATCGCCCAGCAGGCGGGGGCGGTCGCCGAGGAGGCGGCGGCGCTGGTCGAGCGGCTGCGCCGGTACGAGGGGCGCGGCCCGGTGAACCTGACGCGGGAGCTGACGGGGCTGACGCTGGGCGTGCTGGGCCGCACGCTGCTCGACACGGGTCTGGACGAGTTCGCCGACCTCGGCCATGCCTTCGAGGCGGTCCAGGAACAGGCCATGTTCGAGATGGTCACCATGGGCGCGGTGCCGATGTGGATCCCGCTGCCGCACCAGATGCGTTTCCGGCGGGCCCGGGCGCGACTGCAGCGGGTGGTCGAGCAGCTGGCGGCGGAGCGGATCGCGCGGGGTGCGATCGGGCAGGGGGACGACGCGCTGTCCCGGTTGATCGCCTCGGTGCGCGCGGAGCCGGACCCGCGGGTCGGCGACCGGCGGCTGCGGGACGAGCTGATCACCTTGCTGCTGGCCGGCCACGAGACGACCGCCTCGACCCTGGGCTGGACCTGCTACCTGATCGACCGTCACCCGGAGGTGCGGGACAGGCTGCACCAGGAGGCGGTTCAGGTTCTGGGCGACCGGCTGCCGCGCCACGAGGATCTGCGCGCGCTGAGTTACACGGCCATGGTGGTCGAGGAGGCCATGCGGCTGTATCCGCCGGTGTGGATCCTGCCCCGGCAGGCGCAGGCCGCCGACGAGATCGGCGGCTATCACGTCCCGGCCGGCGCGGATGTCCTGATCTGCCCCTACACCCTGCACCGGCATCCGGACTTCTGGGAGGCGCCGGGGCAGTTCCGGCCCGAGCGCTTCACGCCCGGGGAGCGGAGTGACCGCCCGCGCTACGCGCACATCCCGTTCGGCGCGGGCCCGCGGGTGTGTGTCGGCAGCAGCCTGGGGCTGATGGAGGCGGTGTTCACGGTGGCACTGCTGTGCCGCGAGCTCCGTCTGGAGAAGGTGGCCGGTCTTCGCGTGGCCCCGGAGCCGATGCTGTCGCTCGGGGTGCGCGGCGGGCTGCGGGTGACGGTCCGTACGGTGCGGTGAGGAACGGTACGCCGTGGCATGCGCCGGGTGCGATGGAGTCGCTCCACCGCACCCGGCCGGTCACCCGGCCGCCTTGACCAGATTGGCCGTGAAGGTGCCCGACCGTACCCGCTGGAGCGCCATCAGCACCGGCGGGTCCAGCACACTCACCTCGCGCAGCCGGAAATCGATGCGATGACGTGCCACTCGGGGGAGTATCTCGAGGGGGCCGACGGAACCGACGTGGACTGCCTGGTCGTCGGTGAGCGCCTCATGGGCGGAGGCCGGCACCGAGTGCCCCAGCAAGTACCACGCGCCCATCGGCACGTCCCGTATCTCGAATGGGCCCGGCCTGCTCAGCACGGTACAGCTGACGGGTTTTCCCTCCGGCACTCTGGTGGGAAACAGGCCGAGGTATATGAGGCCCGGGTCGGCACCCACCGGGGCGCTCACCGCGCCGTATACCGACCCTCCGGCCCCGCCCCTTTCCGCGGCGTTCACCTTGCGTACGAACCCACCCAGTCTGCGGTATGCAGAAGGCGGCAGACCGACACTGCTCGCAAAGCGCGAGCTGAATGTGCCGACACTGCTGTAACCGACCGTGGAACTGATCTCCGTCACGGTCATGCTGGTGGTCAGCAGGAGTCGTTTGGCCTCCTGGATCCTTAACGCGGAGAGAAAACGCCGGGGAGAGATACCGGTGATCCGCTGGAACTCCCGCGAGAAGTGGAACTTGCTATACATGGCAAAACGCGCCATGTCATCAATGCTCAGCGGCTCCGAGAGCCTTCTCTTCATGTCTTCGATCGACCGCTCCACCGCCCTTTCGATCCCCGTGACCGCGCACCCTGTACTAGCCATTTGTCCTCCGAAGCCGAGACGAAATGCCGATGGACAGAACCTGGGCCGGTGGCGCTTGCAGCGACCGTCTCTGAAGCGGAAGCGGCTCCGCCGAATGTCATTATTAGCGGCCGATCAGCGCCCGAACAAGAAGGCCGTTGATGTTTGGCCGGTACATGCTGCGGGAATATACCGCCACTTTGCCCGGTGCCTCGCCGACAGCAATGACAGAGATGCCCCCCACCACGCGGACCGTGGACCATCGACAGCAGTGCAGCACCCGCTGGAATCAAATTCAACCAACAGGATGCTTAGACGTCCCACAGGCCGAAAAGGTACAGCGATGCGACTGGATCAACCAGCCCCGAAACAGGACACAATTAGCACACTGGAAGCCTTCGCCGACACCATAGTCCCGGGAGAGAAGCGAAATCCGGACGACCGTGCGGTCGCCGGTGCCACCTCCGGCCCCGGCGCCGTCGCGGCGGGCGCCCTCGAACTGCTGCAGAACCCCGCGACCGGTCTGGCCGAATCCCTGGAGGACCTCGCCCACGCGCTCAACGGCCACGCCGTGGCCCTCGCCGCCCAGCGAGCGATCTCCCTCGACCCCGAGGTGCCCCCGTTCGTGGCCCTGTCCTTCGCCGACCGCACCGGCCTGGTGACCGCGCTGACGGCGCCCGGCCACCCCGAGCGCGATCTGTGGGTCAGCCTCGCCCTGTTCAGCAACATGGCCTTCGACACCGGCGCCCATCTGCACACCACCGAGGCGATGGCCGCCGGCCATCCGGGGCTGGCCGCCATGGGCTTCGCCGCCCCGGATCCCGACGGGCTGTGGCGCTTCCCCGACTTCTCCTACGGGCGTCCGCTCGCCCGCCTCCACCCCGACACCACTCCTTCCGGGAGCCTGGCATGAACGGCACCGAACGCACCGACGTACTCGTCGTGGGCAGTGGCTTCGGCGGTGCCATCGCCGCGTACCACCTGGCGGCGGGCGGCGCGAAAGTCACCGTTCTCGAACGCGGGCCGTGGCTGGAATCCAATGACTTCGAGCACGACTTCCTCCTGGGGTCCTCCTACACCCGCATCTTCGACTTCGTCGTCGGCGACGGCATGAGCCTGCTCGGCGGCAACTGCGTCGGCGGCGGCAGTGTCGTCTACTTCGCGGCGATGCCCCGCGCGCCGCGCTTCGTCTTCGACCGCACCGGCAGCATCGGCCGTCGCATGTGGCCCTCCTCGATCAACCGCGACACGCTCGACCCCTGGTACGACGTGGTCAGCGACGCCCTGCCGGTCACCACCCAGAGCTGGCAGGACGTCACCTACGCCGGCGGGCTGTTCGCCGCGGCCTGCGACCACGCCGGGCGGACCGCCAACCCCGTGCCCACCGCCGTCGACACCGCGAAGTGCACCAACTGCAACTGGATGATGGCGGGTTGCCGGTTCGACGCGAAGCGGTCGCTGCTGCTGAACTACCTGCCCGCCGCGCTGGCCCACGGCGCCGAGATCCGGCCACTGCACGAGGTGCAGAAACTGACCCGCACCGACGGCGGTGGCTACCGGGTGCACTACAACGTCGTCGACGACACCGACTACCGGGTGCACAACGGCAGCGGCACCATCGACGCCAAGATCGTCGTCCTCGCCGCAGGCGCCGGCGCCACCCCCGTCATCCTGCAGCGCTCCGCCGCCGACCTCGGCGCCATGCCGCACGCCGTCGGCCGGTACTTCTCCGGCAACGGTGAACGGCTCAACACCGCCGTAGTCGACGAGGACCGCGCCCGCGACCTCCTCGGCCTCGACCGCGGCGACGGCACCGCCTACCTCGCCAACCAGATCGGCAAGGGCCCGGTCGTGGCGAGCTGGGACAACCTCGACGGCCGGCTGCCCGAGCACTCCCGGTTCTCCCTGGAGCAGCTGTACTTCCCGCCCGGCTTCGGCACCATCCTCGCCCAGGTGCCCGACGCCCAGGGCCCCACGTGGTTCGGCGTGGAGAAGACCGAGCTGGTCCGGCGCTGGCGCTCCTGGCTGACGATCTTCACGATGGTGGAGGACGACAACGAGGGCGTCTTCGGTCCGCCGCCGCCCACCGGGAACGCGGTCCGGATCTCGCAGCAGATGCTCGGCCGAGGGCCGATCCAGTACCGGCCGACCGCCAACACCCTGCGCGGCTGGGCCGAGTCGGACGCCGTCGTGAAGGACATCCTGGAGCGGGACGGCCTGTCCCGTGTGATGCCGTGGACCAATGACGTGGTGGGCGCCTACACGGTCCACCCGCTCGCCTCCGTCCGCATCGGCGACGACCCCCACACCTCCGCCCTCGACGACCGGCACGAGCTGCGCGGCCACCCCGGCATCTTCGTGACGGACGGCTCCGCGGTGCCCGGCGCCCTCACGGTCAATCCGGCGCTCACCATCTCCGCCCTGGCCGAACGCGCCATGCCGGGGATCGTCCAGGCGGCCCGCGAACGCGGCGTCGACGTCACCTACGGCGCCCCCACCCCCGACGGGAACACCGCCGGCCGGCGCGGCGTACGGACACAACTCCCGTACCTGGCGCGCGACTAGAGCCTGTCGGTCGGACCAGGCCGGCCGGGAGTCCACGAAGGCAAAGGGCAAGGCCAAGGGAAAGGGAGAAGAACGATGCCGAACCCGCTCGTCCGTCCGGCCGCGCGACGGTCGCTCTCGCACGTGCGATACGTACGGCGCGTGCCGCCCGCCGCCGCGTCCGGCCTGGTCGCGGCCGTCTACGAGGAGGTCGAGCGGGACTTCGGGATGCTCGCTCCGCCGGTCGCGCTGCACGCCCCCGCCCCGCCGCTGCTGGCCGCCGCGTGGACGGTGCTCCGCGAGACGCTCGTCGCCACCGGGGAGCTGGAGCGCGCCCACAAGGAGGCCGTCGCGACCGCGGTGTCCCAGACCAACTCGTGCCCGTACTGCGTCCATGTGCACGGGACGACGCTGAGCGGCCTGGTGCCCGGGGCCGGCGCCCCGGCGTCGGGGCAGGGCGCCGGTCCCGCGTTTCCGGAGGGCGAGTCGCGCGGGCTCGCCCTCTGGGCCCAGGGGGGAAGGGGCGGGCGGCCCGCTCGGCCGCCCGCCCCGCGGGAACTGCCCGAGGCACTGGGCGTGGCCGTGACCTTCCACTACCTCAACCGCGTGGTGAACGTGTTCCTCGGCCCGGAGCCGCTTCCCGCCCGGATCCCCTCCCCCGCCCGGCGCACCGCCTCCCGCCTGCTCGCCCGGGCCCTCGGCGAGAGCGCCCGGGCGCACCGGGAACCGGGCCGCTCCCTCGATCTGCTGCCGGCCGCTCCGCTCCCCGACGACCTCGAGTGGGCCCGGAACACGCCCACCGTCGCCGGCGCGTTCGCCCGCGCCGCGGCGGCCGTCTCCGCCGCGGGCGAGCGGGTCGTCCCGTCCTCCGTCCGCGCGCTCGTCGACGCGGAGCTGGCCGACTGGGACGGCGGCCACAAGGGGCTCGGGCTCGGCTGGCTGGACACCGCGCTGGCAGCGCTGCCCCCGGGCGACCGTGCCGTCGGCCGGCTCGCCCTGCTCACGGCCTGCGCCTCGTACCGGGTGGACGAGTCCGTCGTCGCGCCGGTGCGGAGCAGCGGGGCGGGCGACGGCGATCTCGTGGCGCTGGTCGCCTGGTCGGCCTTCACGGCCGCGCGCCGCGCGGGCACCCTGCTCGCCCGCCCGCCGCAGCCGACCGAGGCGGTCCCCGGAACGCACGCTCACGAGTGACGGCACGGAGGACCCATGCTCATCGCGGAACTCTCACGCGTCACCGGCGTTCCCATCCCGACGATCAAGTTCTACCTGCGTGAGGGCCTGCTGACGTCGGGACGGCTCATCAGCCGCACCCGGGCGCACTACGACGGCACGCACGTCCACCGGCTGCTCCTGATCCGCGCGTTGCTGAACGTCGGGGGCCTCTCCCTGACCGCTGTGCGCGACGCGCTCGCCGCGGTCGACGGCGAGGACCCCGCCTCGGCGCGCCGCCCCCGTGCGGGCCAGGACGGGACGCCGCCCGCCGCCGCGGACGAGCCGTCGTCCGCGAGCGTCGGCGAACTGCTGGCGGTGGCGGAGCGCCAGGGCTGGCGGGTGTCGCCGCACAGCGCGGGGTTCGCCGCCGCGGCCGGTGTGCTGGACACGTTGCGGGAGCTGGGTCACGGCGACTTCGTCGACCGGCTGGACGACTACGCGGAGGCAGCCGGCAGGGCTGCCTCCGCGGACGTCAAAGCGCTCCACCGGCCCGGTGACGACGCCGTCGTACGGGAAAGGCTCGTCGTCGGCGACGTCCTGGGCGACCGACTCCTGAGCGCGCTCCGGAGAATCGCGCTCAGTTGTTCCAGGGAGCCGTCGGGAACCAGATGTAGTCGAGCCTGCCGAGAATGCGCACCGTCCAGTAGATGAGGGTGAAGAAACCGGTGACGAGGAACGCCGAGGCGGTCAGCGTGGCCGCCCGGCCCGGCCGCGCGGTGAGCCAACGCTGAAGCCGCCCGCCCAGTCCGTAGGACAGCGCGATGAACAGCACCGCCATGACGAGCACGTTGCCCAGCGATTGCAGGGTGAACGCGACCGCGCCGTACAGCGGGTCCTGCGTGGTCGCCGCGTGCCGGAACAGGCTCCGGAACAGCGGGTACGGCCGCCCTATCAGGAAGGCGCCGACCAGTACGCCCATCAGCACCAGCGGCGCGTTGCGGAACCGCCGGGAGGCGGCCGCCAGCGGATCCCTGATCACTCCCAGTGCGGCCAGGCCGAGGACGATCATGACGAGCCCGATGAACCCGAAGGTGATCATCGCCTGGGCGATGCGGGGCGTCATGCCTCCGCCGGCGGGCCTGGCGGTCGAGAACTGCGGCATGTGGGTGCCGGCCAGGCCCACGATCACTCCGTAGAGGGCGGACACCGGGATCATGCCGACGGCCATCCAGCCCAGTGGCTTGACGGTGTGCAGGAACCGCTGCCGTCGCGACTCCTTCCGCCCCGCCAGCGGCCCCACGGCACCGAAGACCGCGATGTTGCACGCGGTGAACGACCCGGCCAGGCCGGTGACGAAGGCGAAGACCACCCCGGCGGCGATGCCGCTGATCGGGGTGGTCTCCGGGTTGTGCCCCAGCAGGGTGTCGGCGGTTCTGAAGCCGATCTCGTGGTCCACGAACTCGGCGGACCAGGCGTACGCGGCCAGCAGGCCGCCGATCAGGCTGAGCAGCACGATCAGTCCCCGTCTGCGGGGGAAGCTGTCGGGGACGAACAAGGACGTTCTGAGCGTCTCGGTGGGTGCCGTTACCGCGGCGGTCTCACTCACGCGTTGTCCTCCTGCCTCATGGCGTGGGGAGTCACGCTTGCAGAGTGTGGGCCACCGTCACGGTGGGCGCTTCTCTCCGCTTGCTTTCCGCGCTGTGCCACGGGGTGTTTCCGGCCGGTCCCTCCGGGCCCGGAGCTGACGGCCGGTCAGGCTTCGGCGGAGGCGCCGAGGCCGGTGAGGGCGCCCACCGGGTCGGGGTCGGGGGTGCCGCGGGGCCACCAGTCGTCGGCGCCGGGGTCGGACTCGTAGCCGTACCAGAGGCCGTCGCGGCCGAGGCGGAGCTGGAGGTGGCCGCGGGGGTGCGTGAGGCGGTTGCGCCAGGGGCGGAACGCGGGGAGGTCGGCGGCGAGGAGGAGCGGTCGGGCCCGGTCGAAACGGCCGGCCGGCGGATCCCAGGGCTCTTCGAGGGCGGCGAGCCCGTCCGGGCCGCCCTGCCGCCAGGCGGCGACCGCGCGCGCCAGCTCGGCGGGGGTGCGGCCGGCAGCGGAGGCGAGGGACGCGTACAGGCCGCGGGTGGCGACGGTGAGTCCGGCGCCGGGACGGGCCGCGGCGAGCCGCACCGCGTCCTGCCACAGGGTCAGCCCGGCGGCCGGGTCGTGGCCGGTGGCGAGCAGCGCGTGGGCGCGGGCCGCGGCGTCGGTGGCGAGCTGGTCCAGCGCGAGCGGGTCGGGGCCGCCGGGCGCCGCCGGGTAGGCCGGGGGCTGCTCCGGGTGCGGGGGCACCGGCAACGGCGCGGGCAGCGGCGGGAGTCGACGCGGGGCGAGTGCGTCGGCGGCGCGGACTCCGGGCAGCGGTGCCGGCTCCCGGTCCTGGGCCGCGCGGGCCGCTCGGGTGGCGCTCAACCGGGAGAGTGCGTCGAGGAGTTCGCGCTCGCCCCGGCCGCGCAGCAGGAGCAGCACGAACGGGTCGGCGTCGAGCAGCCGGGCCGTCTGGTAACACAGGGCTGCGGCGTGTTTGCAGGGATGGCCGCGGTCGGGGCAGCTGCACCGGGGCTCCAGGTCGCCGGGGCCGGGCAGCAGCGGCACGTCACCCTCCGCGAGGGAGTGCGGCATCTGCTTGTCCAACAGCGCGGCGATGTGCCCCGGCCGGTCCGCCGCCGCGTCCAGGAACCGCTCCCAGTCCGCGTCGTCCAGGGTGCGCAGGCGGATCTGCACCCGGTACGGCCTGGGTCGGCTGCCGTGCACATAGGCGAGGACCAGGCCCGGCGTCACCGTGATGGCGTCGACATGGCCCCGCTCGGCGTAACCCCGGCCGCGCGCCAGCCGCTTGGCGTCGAGGGCGCCCTCCTCCAACGCGGTGATCCAGGCGTCGCCCCACCAGGTCTCCGCGAACCGGCCGTCGCCCTGGGAGGGACGGGGCGGGAAGGCCGGGAAGGTGCGGCGGAGGTCGCCGTCACGGCGGGGGGAGGCCATGGAGCGGGGGGTGGAGCCGGGTTCGGGGCGGGCGACGGTCTCGGCGTCGTCGGCCGAGGTGGCCCGGTGTGGACGGAGGTTGGCGTCCGGGAGCGGGGCGGGGTGGGCGGGTCCGGCGGCGTGGGAGGGGCCAGCGGCGTGGGAGGACTCCGCCGGGCCGTCCGTGTCGGCCGGCATCCGGAAGGCGTTCGCCAGGAAGGCGGCCACGTCCGTGGACGACGTGGGGCGGGCCGGGCGGCGCACCGGGGCGGTGCGCGGCGCCTTGGTGGCCGCGCGCTCCTTCTCCTGTTCCCGGCGGGCGGCGCGGAGCGCGTCACGGGCGGCGTCGGCGGGACGGGTGTCCCGGCTGTCGCCCGTCCGGGGCGTCCCGGCGGGGGTGCGGTGCGCTTCGCCGCTCGGTTCGTCATGCGATTCGTCGTTCGGCTTGTGGTGCGGCTCGTGGTGCGCTTCGTGGTGCGGCTCGTCGCCCGTGGACCGGTCGTCGGCCTGCCGCACCTCCCCGGCGGCCCGTTCCTCCCCCTCGGCCTGCTCGCCCAGGTGCTCCCCGGTGCCCCGCCGGGCCGCGACCGCCCGGCGCAGTGCCGCGCGGGCGGCGTCACCGGGACGGGGCTCACGGGGTTCACGGGATGCACGGCGTTCACGGGGCTCGCGTGTCCCGTCGGTGTCGCCCGTGGCGCCCGTGTCACCCGTGTCGCCGGTGCCGGTGTCCTCGACGCCCCCGGCCGCCGTCCCGTCGTCCCCGGAAGCGTCCGTCGTCGGCGTACCCGCCGCCGCTCCCCGCGTCCCCCGAGCCGCGCGCAGCGCGCGGCGCGCCGCGTCTCCCGGGCGGGCGGACCGCGTCTCCTCGACGCCTTCCCCCTCGCTGCCGGTCCGCGCGACCACGGCCTCGTCGGCGCCCGCGCCCTCGGCGCCCCGCTCCCGCGACACCTCGCTCATGACTCCGTCCTCCGCAGCGAGACCAGGTCGGTCAGCTCACGGTCCGTCAGCTCGGTGAGGGCCGCCTCGCCGGAGCCGAGGATCGCGTCGGCCAGGGCGCGCTTGGACGCCAGCATCTCGGCGATGCGGTCCTCCACCGTGCCCTCGGTGACGAGGCGGTGGACCTGTACGGGCTGGGTCTGGCCGATGCGGTACGCGCGGTCGGTGGCCTGTTCCTCGACGGCCGGGTTCCACCAGCGGTCGAAGTGGACGACGTGGCCCGCGCGGGTGAGGTTCAGGCCGGTGCCGGCCGCCTTGAGGGAGAGGACGAGGACCGGGGTCTCGCCGCCCTGGAAACGGTCGACCATCCGCTCGCGCTCGGGCACGGGTGTGCCGCCGTGCAGCAGGTCGACGGGGACCGCGCGGGCGGCGAGGTGGGCGGTGATGAGGCGGGCCATGCCCACGTACTGCGTGAAGACCAGCGCCGAGCCGTCCTCCGCGAGGAGTGTGTCCAGCAGTTCGTCCAGCAGGGCGAGTTTGCCGGAGCGGGCCGCGTTCCGGTCGACGCCGCCGCGCTGTCCGGGCTCCTCCTTGAGGTACAGCGCGGGGTGGTCGCAGATCTGCTTGAGGGAGGTCAGCAGCTTCAGGACGAGTCCCCGGCGTGCCATGCCCTCGGCCGTCTCGATGGCGAGCAGCGACTCGCGGACCACCGCCTCGTAGAGCGCGGCCTGTTCGCGGGTGAGGGGGACGGGGTGGTCGGTCTCCGTCTTGGGCGGCAGTTCGGGGACGATGCCCGGGTCGGACTTCTTGCGGCGCAGCAGGAAGGGGCGGACGAGGCGGGCCAGCCGGGTCACCGCCTCCTCGTCCTCGCCGTTCTCCACGGCGCGGGCGTGCCGGGCGCGGAAGGACTTCAGGGGGCCCAGCAGTCCGGGCGTGGTCCAGTCGAGCAGGGCCCACAGCTCGGAGAGGTTGTTCTCGACGGGAGTGCCGGTGAGGGCCACGCGGGCGGGCGTGGGGATGGTCCGCAGCGCCTTCGCGGTGGCCGAGTACGGGTTCTTGACATGCTGCGCCTCGTCGGCGACGACCATGCCCCAGGGCTGTTCGGCGAGGAGCGGGGCGGCCGAGCGCATGGTGCCGTAGGTGGTGAGGACGAAGCCGCCGCCGAGGTCGTCCAGGGTGCGGCCGGTGCCGTGGTAGCGGCGGACCGGGACGCCGGGGGCGAACCGCTCGATCTCCCGCTGCCAGTTGCCGAGCAGGGAGGCCGGGCAGACGACGAGGGTCGGCTCGGGGCGGGCCCGCTTCAGGTGCAGGGCGATGACGGTGATCGTCTTGCCGAGGCCCATGTCGTCGGCGAGGCAGCCGCCGAGGCCGAGGGAGGTCATGAGGTCGAGCCAGGCCAGGCCGCGGAGCTGGTAGTCGCGCAGGGTGGCGCGCAGCCCGGCGGGCGGCTCGGCGGGGCGCACCCCGGCGGTGAGGCGGTCGCGCAGGGCGGCGAGGGCGCCGACCGGGACCGCCTCGACGGTCTCGCCGTCGACCTCCGCGGTGCCGGTGAGGGCGGCGGAGAGCGCGTCGACGGGGTCGAGCAGGCCGAGTTCGCGTTTGCGGGCCTTGCGGACGAGGGCCGGGTCGACGAGTACCCACTGGTCGCGCAGCCGGACCACGGGCCGGTGGGCCTCCGCGAGGGAGTCCATCTCGGCCTCGCTGAGCGGTTCGCCGCCGAGGGCGAGCTGCCAGCGGAACTGGAGCAGTTCCTCGCTCTCGAAGAAGCCGGTGCCGTCGGTCGCGGAGCCCGGCGCGTACCGCACCACGGCGGCGGCGGTGAGGTCGCGGGCGAGGTCGCGCGGCCAGTGCACGGCGACTCCCGCGGCGGCGAGGCGGGTGGCGGCGACGCCCAGCAGGTCGCCCAGCTCGTCCTCGGAGAGGGCCAGGGCGTCGGGTACGTCCTGCTCGGCGAGCCGGTCCAGCGGGGGCCAGACGCGGGCCGCGCGGCGGACGGCGAGCGCGGCGTCGACGCGGGCTCGGGGGCCGAACTCCGTGTCCGCCCCGCCCGCCCACAGCGTGGCCGCGTCGGTCACGAGCGTGGGGTCGGCGAGGCTGTGCACCTGGACGATCGCGGCGCCCGCGCGGCGCAGCCGTTCGCCGCCCGCGCTGTCCTGGCCGGTGTCGAACAGGTCGTAGGCGGCGAGGTCGAGCCGGAGCGAGACGCGCACGCCCGCGTCCATGCCGGCGGCGACCTCGGCGGCCCAGTCGTGGCCGTCCGGCAGGCGCTGGGGGCGGCGGTCGGCGAAGGGGCGTCCGCAGGCGTGCGGGGCGGCGGGGGTGCGGGGCAGGGTGTCCGCGACCGCGTCCAGGAAGGAGCGCATCAGTGCCTCCGGCTCGGGCAGCCGGAGCGGGCCGGGGCCGGGCAGGGGCACCGCGTGGCCCTCGTGGGGCAGGGCGGCGGCGACGGCGCGCAGGTGGGCGAGGTCGTCCGGGTCGAGCGGGCCGGCCCGCCAGGCGTCGTGGCCGGTCGGCGTGAGACCGGGCAGGAAGCGGCCGCGGGCGGCGAGCCGCAGGGCGTGCAGGGCCGCCGCTCCCCAGCAGGCGGTGGCGGGGTGGGCGGCGGGGTCGTGCCGCGCGCGGACCAGCAGGGGCAGGGCCTCGCCGAGCGGCACGCTGAGCGCGGGGGCCTGCTTGCGGCGTACTCCGGAGCCGTGGGGCCGTACGACCGTCAGTTCCGTGGGTTCGGCGGCGGGGAGGTTCGCCGGGGTGCCGCCGTCGGGGTTCCAGAAGGCGATCCGGCCGTCGCGCGGGAGGGGTGCGGGCAGGAAGACGGCCGCGAGTCCCGCGGGCACGCGAAGGTCCGCCGGCTCGGCCGCCGCCGTGTCGCGCATACGTCCTGTCACCTCCCGCCCGGATGTTCCGATCAGTCGTCTTCGACTCTACGGGGAGGGTCTGACAATCGGCCCCGGCGCCGGTCCGGGGCCGGTCTCGTCAGGGAACCGTGCGGGAGACGACGTACACCATCGGGTACGTCGGATTGCCGAAGTTCACGACGACGTTCTGCGACGGTTTCGGGTTCTTCTGTGTGCGCACGAGGCCGTAGTCCGGGCCGGGGCGGGCGGTGGGGCCGGAGAACGTCCAGCCGCTGACGGCGCGGTCGCGGGCGCCGATGGTGATGTCGTCCTTGACGAGGTCGTGCCGGTCGGCGCCCAGCTCCGCCAGGAAGGCGTCCAGACCGTCGTGCGTGGTCTGGAACTGGACGTAGAGGCGGCTGGTCTTCCAGTTGTTCGTCTCGTACCAGGCGACCTTGTTCGCCGGGTGCGGTATCGGCACCTGGTAGAGGCGGCGCTGCACCTTCGACGGCCAGCCCTCGGTGAGGCCGGTCGCGGAGTACTTCTCCTCCTTGTCCTTGCCGCTGTCGCGGCTCTGGTTGGCGGAGATCACCAGGTAGCCGGCCGGGATGCCGATGAGCAGCACGATGATCAGCAGGGTCAGCGCCCGGCGGCGGATCATGTGGCTCCGGTCCTCGGCGGGGCGCTCCCCGTCCGCCGGGCCCGGCTGGTACGGCAGGGGCCCCGCCGTCACAGCGAATCCTCGGCGCGGCGGGCCTGCGCGTACCGTTCGTAGCGCTCGTAGCGCTCCACGCGGCGGCGCTTGGCGCGGCGGAAGCGGCGGGCCACCAGCCGGGCGAGGTCGGCGGCGCCGACCATGCCGGCCTCGGGGCCGAGCTGGGCGCGGACGATGCGGGCCTCGGGGCGGTATCCGCGCCCGGTGAGGTGGCGTTTGAAGGCGTCCCGCGCGGGGCCGATCAGCAGGTCGTCCGCGGCCGAGACGCCGCCGCCGATGACGAAGCAGGACGGGTCGAGGGCGGCGGCCAGGTTGGCGATGCCGACGCCGAGCCACTGGCCGATGTCCTGGAGCAGTTCGACGCACATCGCGTCGCCGTCGCGGGCCAGCTCGGTGATCATGGGGCCGGTGATGTCGCCGATCTGCCCCTTGACGTGCTCGATGATCCCGTACGCCACCGGCGAGTCGGCGGCGGCCAGCTCCCTGGCCTCGCGGACCAGCGCGTTCCCGGAGCTGTACTGCTCCCAGCAGCCGCGGTTGCCGCACGGGCAGCGGTGGCCGCCGGGCACCACCTGCATATGGCCGAACTCGCCGGCGACTCCGAACTTGCCGCGCTTGACCTGGCCGTCCTCCAGGATGGCGCCGCCGATCCCGGTACCGAGGGTGATCATGACGAGGTGGTCCTCGCCGCGGCCCGCGCCGAAGCGCCACTCCGCCCAGGCGGCGGTGTTTGCGTCGTTGTCGACGAGCACGGGGACCGCGAGGCGCCCGGCGATGCGGTCGCGCAGCGGTTCGTTGCGCCACGACAGGTGGGGGGCGAACAGCACCCGGTTGCGGTCGGCGTCGACCCAGCCGGCCGCGCCGATGCCGACGGCGTGCACGTCGTGCCGGTCGGACAGGTCCAGGACCAGCTCGACGATGGTGTCCTCGACGACCTTGGGACTCTTGGACTTGTCCGGGGTCTCCGTGCGCAGCTTCTCCAGGATGTTGCCGTCGGCGTCGACGACGCCCGCCATCACCTTGGTGCCGCCGATGTCGATGCCGACCGTGGGCACGCGGGGTGCGGTCAGGTGGGAGCGGCGTTCCCGGGTGCCGATCGTTCTGAGGGCAGGGGCACGCCGGGAGCCGATGGGGGCGGTGAAGGTGCCGTAGGTGCTCATCGCCGCCGATTGTGCCTCACGGGGGTGCGGGGTGCCGAACTGCGTGGTTCCGGGTTCTATGCCGGGTGCGGCGCCGTCGTCGTTGCTCGCGCAGTTCCCCGCGCCCCTTGGAGACCCTTCAGTTCCCGGCGAAGATCTGCCAGGTCGGTTCCGCCTGCCATCTGCTCCGTCAGCTCGTCCAGCGTGATGTCGTCCCGGGTGTGATTCCCGACCATGGTGCCCCGCCGAAGCAGGACGAACCTGTCGCCCACCAGGTACGCGTGATGCGGGTTGTGCGTGATGAAGACAACGCCCAGACCCTCGTCGCGCGCGGCGGCCACGTACTTCAGGACCACGCCCGACTGCTTGACGCCCAGCGCGGCGGTCGGCTCGTCGAGGATCAGGACCTTGGCGCCGAAGTACACCGCCCGCGCGATGGCGACGCACTGGCGTTCGCCGCCGGAGAGGGTGCCGATGGGCTGGTCGACGTCGCGCAGGTCGATGCCCATGCGGAGGAGTTCGGCGTGGGTGGTGCGGCGCATGTGGTCGACGTCCATGCGCTTGAAGGGGCCGGCACCCTTGCGGGGTTCGGAGCCGAGGAAGAAGTTCCGCCAGACCGGCATGAGGGGGACGACGGCCAGATCCTGGTAGACCGTGGCGATGCCGCGGTCCAGGGCCTCGCGCGGGGAGCCGAGGCGGGTCTCCTCGCCGTCGACGCGAAAGGTGCCGGCGTCGTGCTGGTGCAGACCCGCGATGATCTTGATGAGGGTGGACTTGCCGGCGCCGTTGTCGCCCAGGACGCAGGTGATCTCGCCCGGGTGGACCTCCAGGGAGACCCCCTCGAGGGCGCGGACGTTGCCGTAGTGCTTGCTGACGCCGGACAGCTCCACGAGCGCCGTGCGTATCGCCGTGTCCGTCATTTCGTGGCCTCCGCGCGCTTGCGGACCCAGGCGTTGAGCAGGGTCGCGAGGAGCAGCATCGCTCCGAGGAAGAACTTGAACCAGTCGGGGTTCCACTCGGCGAAGACGATGCCCTTGCTGGTCATGCCGAAGATGAACGCGCCGACCGCCGAGCCGACCGCGCTGCCGTAGCCGCCGGTGATCAGGCAGCCCCCGATGACGGCGGCGATGATGTAGATCAGCTCGTTGCCGACGCCCTCGCCGGACTGGACGACGTCGTACGAGAAGAGCAGGTGCTGGCCGGCGATCCAGGCGCCGAAGGCCACGCCCATGTAGAGGCCGATCTTGGTGGCGGTGACCGGGACGCCCACCGCGCGGGCCGCGTCCTTGTTGCCGCCGACCGCGAAGATCCAGTTGCCGGCGCGGGTGCGCAGCAGGATCCAGGAGGCCACGGCGACCAGTGCGAACCACCACAGGATGGTGATCTTGAAGTCGACGCCGCCGATCGTGAGCGTGGAGGCGAAGACGTCGCGGGCGGCGGGGAAGCCCTCCATGTCGGCGATGGTCTTGGTGGAGACCGTCTCGGAGATCAGCTTGGTGAAGCCGAGGTTCATGCCGGTCAGCATCAGGAAGGTGCCGAGCGTGATGATGAAGCTGGGCAGCCCGGTGCGGGCCAGCATGAACCCGTTGAAGGCGCCGATGGCCAGGGTGGCCAGCAGGGAGACGCCGACGCCGACCCAAACGTTGGCGGTCATCTGGTAGCTGAACATCGACGAGATCAGCGCGGACGACGTCACCATGACACCGGCCGACAGGTCGAACTCGCCGCCGATCATCAGCAGCGCTACCGGGACGGCCATGATGCCGATGGTGGAGGACGCGTACAGGACGGTGCTCAGGCTGGAGGCGCGCAGGAAGCTGTCGGCGGCGAACGCGAAGAAGACGAAGACGGCGAGGGCGCCGACGACCGAGCCCAGTTCCGGGCGGCCGAGGAGTCTGCGCAGCGGGGAGGTGCGCAGCAGGCGTTCGTCGGTGGTGGTGGTCGCGCTCATCGGGTGCCCCGCTTCGTGTACTCCTCCAGCTCGGCCGCCTGGTCCTCGGTGATGATCTGCGGGCCGGTGAGCACGGGCTTGCCGCCGCCGAGGACGTCGGCGTTGTACCTGTACAGCCACAGCAGGTCGACGGCCTGGTAGCCCTGGAGGTACGGCTGCTGGTCGACGGCGAAGCCGAGGGTGCCGTCCTTCAGGCCGGCGGCGACCTTGGCGTTCAGGTCGAAGGTGTCGATCTCGGCGTCGCTGCCCGCGCCCTGCTTGGCCTTGACGGCGGTGTCGGCGTACGGGGCGCCGAGGGTGACGACGGCGTCGACGGACTTGTCCGCCTGGAGCTTGGCCTCGATGGCGGACTGCACGTCGGGCATGCTGGTGCCGTTGACGTAGAGGTTCCGCACGTCACCCTCGAAGGTCTCCCTGACCCCGGCGCACCGCTGCTCGTGGCCGACGTTGCCCTGCTCGTGCAGGACGCAGACCGCCTTCTTCCTGCCGCGCTCGTTCAGCTCCTCGCCGACGGCCTGCCCGGCGATGGTCTCGTCCTGGCCGATGTGGGTGAGCGCGCCGAAGTCCTTGGACTCCTCGGAGCCGGAGTTCACGGTCACCACGGGGATGCCGGCCTTCACCGCGCGGGCGACGGCGGCCTTCATCGCGTCGGGCTTGGCGAGGGTGACGATGATGCCGTCGACCTTCTTGTCGATGGCCGCGTCGACCAGCTGGGCCTGCTGCTGCGCCTCGTCGTCGTGGGAGTACAGGAAGTTGATGTTGTCCTTGGCGGCGGCCTCCTTCGCGCCGCTCTGGACGATGTCCCAGAAGGTGTCGCCGTCACCGGAGTGGGTGATCATGGCGAAGGTCCAGCGGGGGGTGGTCACCGCCGCCCCGCCTCGGGCGGCCGCGGCCTTGCGGGCGTCCTCGGCGCGTTTGCCGCCGGTGCTGCTGCACCCCGCGAGGGACAGTGCCAGCGCCCCTGCCACCGCGATGCCTACCCAGGTCCGAAACCGTGCCACGAGGCCGTGCCCTTCTTGCTGTGTTCTGCGGTACGTCGGGAGCCGGTCGCACCGGCCCCAAACGCCCCAGTATCGAACACGGGGCCCGCGCCCTCGGCGACCGGGGATCGCGCGTCGGTCGCATTGTCCTGACATTGCGACGTATCCGGCGCCGACGGGCGGGGCGGTCACGGTCGTACGAGGAGCTGGAACTCGAAGGAGTAGCGGGCCGGGCGGTAGGTGTGGGTGCCGTACTCGACGGCGCGGCCGGTGTCGTCGAAGGTGGTGCGCTGCATGGTCAGCAGCGGCGCGCCCTCGGTCTCGCCGAGCCGCTCGGCCTCGGCGGCGCCGGCGGCGCGGGCGCCGATGGACTGCCGGGCGCTGTGCAGGGTGATGCCGGCGGCCCGCATCAGCCGGTACAGGCCGGTGGCCTCCAGCTGCGCGGTGTCCAGGTCGAGCAGCCCGGTCGGCAGGAAGTTGCACAGGTACGCCATCGGCTCGCCGTGCGCGAGGCGCAGCCGCTCCACGCGGTGCACATCGCTGTCCTCGGCCACCCCGAGCGCGGCGGCGACCTCGGCGGACGCGGGGACGACGGTGTTGACCAGGACCTTCGTGGCGGGGCGCTGGCCGGCCGCCTCCAGGTCGTCGTAGAGGCTGCTCAGCTCCAGCGGTCGCTTGACCTGGCTGTGCACGACCTGGGTGCCGACGCCGCGGCGGCGCACCAGCAGCCCCTTGTCGACCAGGGACTGGATGGCCTGGCGGACGGTGGGCCGGGACAGGCCGAGCCGGGCGGCCAGCTCGATCTCGTTGCCCAGCAGGCTGCCCGGGGTCAGCGCTCCCCGCTCGATCGCGGCCTCCAGCTGCTGGGACAACTGGAAGTACAGGGGCACCGGAGAGCTCCGGTCCACGCTGAGGTCGAGCTGGACGGTCGGGTCGGCATCTGGTTTCGGCACGGGCCGAGCGTAGCTTTCGTGACCGGTTGACGGGAAGTTGTGTAGTCCGATTGTCCGGACATGAGGATTGACAGTGTGCCCGGTCGGACCCCACCTTGATTCCATGCGCATCGGGGTCATCGGTACGGGTCGCATCGGCACCTTCCATGCGAACACGCTCAGCCGTCACCGGGACGTCGGCTCCCTGATCCTGACGGACGCGGACCCCGCGCGGGCGCTGGAGCTGGCCCAGCGGCTGGGCGAGACGGCCGCGCCCGGCGCGGACGAGATCTTCCGGTGGGGCGTGGACGCCATGGTGATCACCACGACGACGTCGGCCCACGCCGAGCTGATCGGCCGGGCGGCACGCTCCGGGCTGCCGGTGTTCTGCGAGAAGCCGATCGCGCTCGACCTGCCCGGCACGCTGCACGCGCTGGCCGAGGTGGAGGCGGCCGGGACCGTCCTCCAGATGGGCTTCCAGCGCCGCTTCGACGTCGGCTACACCGGCGCCCGCGAGGCGGTCCGCTCGGGGCGGCTCGGGCGGCTGCACACCGTGCGGGCGACCACCTCCGACCGGACGCCGCCGCCCGCCGAGTACCTGCCGCTGTCCGGCGGGCTGTTCCGGGACACGCTGATCCACGACTTCGACATCGCGCGCTGGGTGACCGGCCGCGAGGTGGTGGAGGTGTACGCCACCGGGTCCGACGCCGGTCCGCCGATGTTCCGCGCGGCGGGCGACGTCGACACCGGCGCCGCGCTGCTCACCCTGGACGACGGCACGCTGGTCACCGCGACGGCCGCCCGGCTGAACGGGGCGGGCTACGACGTGCGCATGGAGCTGGCCGGGGAGCGGGACCAGATCGTCGTCGGCCTGGACGACCGCACGCCGATCGCGTCCACCGAGCCGGCCGGGCCGCCCGCCGCGCCCCGGCCGTGGACCGGCTTCCTGGAGCGCTTCGGGCCCGCGTACGAGGCCGAGCTCGCCGCGTTCGTGGAGGTGGTGCGGGGCGAGCGGGCCAACCCGTGCGACGGCCGGGAGGCCCTTCAGGCACTGCGCATCGCAGAGGCCTGCGAACGCTCGCGCCGCGAACGCAGACCGGTGCGGCTGGCCGAGATCGCGGGCGGGGCGGAGGCGGTGTTCCGCTGAGACGGTGAGCCCGGGGAACCAGGTGACCCGGTGACTCAGGTGACCCGGTGAACCCGGTGAGGTCGGCCATCACCGCACGGCGCTCGGCTACCACCGCACGGGAAGGCTCCGCATCCCCCGTATCAGCATCCCCGGCAGCCATGCGCCGGGCGGGCCGTCCAGGGCGAGGCCGGGGGCGCGGTCGAGCAGGGTGGCGATCGCGGTGCGGGCCTCCAGGCGGGCGAGCGGCGCGCCCAGGCAGAAGTGGATGCCGTGTCCGAAGGCGAGGTGGGCGCGGGGGTCGCGGCGGATGTCGAAGCGGTCGGGCTCGGGATAGCGGGCGCCGTCGCGGTCGGCCGCGGTCAGGCCGATCATGACCGTCTCGCCCGCTTCCAGCCGGGTCCCGCCGATCTCCAGGGGCTCGGCGGCGTACCGGAACGTGGCGGCCTCCACCGGTCCCTCGTAGCGCAGCATCTCCTCGACCGCGCCGTCGATCACGGACATGTCGGCACGCAGCGCGGCCAGTTGCTCGGGGTGGGTGAGCAGGGCGTGCACGCCGTTGGTGATGAGGTTGACGGTCGTCTCGTGGCCGGCGATGAGCAGCAGGTAGGCCATGCCGCGCAGTTCCTCCGGGGAGAGCCGGTCGCCGTCCTCGGTGGTGGTCTCGATCAGGGCGCCGAGCAGGTCCTCGGCGGGGCCGGCCCGGCGCTTGTCCTCGATCAGTTCGGTCAGGTACTCGCCGAGCCGCACCACGGCGTCCTCGCCGCTCGCCAGGCTGACCGGGGCGACGACCTCCGTGGACAGCTTGCGGAACGCCACGCGGTCCAGCTCCGGCACGCCGAGCAGTTCGCAGATCACGGTGATCGGCAGCGGGTAGGCGAACGACTCCACGAGATCGGCGCGGCCGAGCGGGAGCATCGCGTCGAGGAGGTCGTCGGTGATCCGCTGGACGCGCGGGCGCAGGGCCTCCACCCGGCGCGCGGTGAACGCGCGGGTGACGAGCGCGCGCAGCCGGGTGTGCCGCGGCGGGTCGGCGACCAGCAGATACGGCCCGATCAGTTCCTCGTCCAGCGGTGTCAGGCCGATCCGGCTGCCGTCCTTGGACAGCCTCGGGTCGGCGAGCGCGGCACGCGCCTCCTCGTACCCGACGACGAGCCAGGTCTCGTAGCCGTCGGGTTCCGGCAGCCGCACGCGGTGCACCGGGCCGAGCTCGCGCAGCGCGGCGTACGCCGGATGCGGGTCGGCGCGGAACGTGTCGCCGTACGCGCCCAGGTCGATGACTTCCCCCATGGCTCTTCCTCTCGCGTCGATCACCTGTCCAACGGACGGGCGGCCGGTTCAGTGCCCCGCCGTGGGGTCCTCCTCGGGCAGGTCCAGGAGTCCGGCGTCGTAGGCCAGCAGCGCGATCTGCACGCGGTTGTTGAGGTCGAGCTTGGCCAGGACGCGTGAGACGTGGGTCTTGACGGTGGGCACGCTCATGAACAGCCGGGCGGCGATCTCGGCGTTGGACAGGCCCCGGCCGACCGCGACGGCGACGTCGCGTTCCCGCTCCCCGAGCACGGCGATGCGCTGCCGCGCGCGCGTACGGCGGGTGTCGGCGGCGGTGCCGGCCGCGTGGGCCATCAGCTGCCGGGTCACGGCGGGCGAGAGGACGGGATCACCGGCCGCGACCTTGCGCACCGCGTCGAGGATCTCGGCGGGCGGGGTGTCCTTGAGGACGAACCCGGCGGCGCCCGCGCGCAGCGCCCGCAGCACCTGCTCGTCGGCGTGGAACGTGGTCAGCACGACCACCTGGGGGGCGTCCGCGCGGGCCCGCAGCCGCTCGGTGGCGGTGAGCCCGTCGACCGTCGGCATCCGGATGTCCATGAGCACCACGTCCGGCCGGACCCGCTCAACCATCGCCTCGGCCTCGTCGCCGTCGGCGGCCTCCCCGACGATCTCGACGTCGTCGGCCCCGCCCAGCATGAAGGACAACCCCGCCCGGACCAGGGGGTCGTCGTCGACGAGGAGGAGTCGGATCGCAGTCATGGGGCTACGAAATCATGGCCGCCGGGTGCCGCGCCCCGGGCCGGGGACGGGTCTTGCGCCACGGCCAGTGCCGCGCGGACGACCCCCCTGCCTGCCACCCGGCCTCCCCCCGCGCCCCCGCTGTCCGTCCCCGCCCTCACCGCGCCCCGAGTCGCGAGGGCGCCTGCTCGTGCCACGGGAGCCAGGCGCGGATCTCGAAGCCGCCGTCACCGCGCGGTCCGTGCTCCAGGTGCCCCCCGGCCAGCGTGGCCCGTTCCGTGAGGCCGATCAGGCCCTGGCCGGAGCCGGGGACGGGCGGGACGTCGCCGTCGGGGGCGGGGTTGGCGACGTGGACGGCCAGGCCGTCGCCGGGGGTGCCGAAGACGCGGACGGTGACCTCCGTGCCGGGCGCGTGCTTGCGGGCGTTGGTGAGGCCTTCCTGGGCGACGCGGTAGGCGGTGCGGCCGACGGAGGCGGGGACGGCGGCAGGGTCGGTGACGTGGTTGACGAGGGTGACCTTCATGCCGGCCTGGCGGGACTCGGCGACCAGCGCGTCCAGGGCGGCGAGCGTGGGCTGCGGCCGGCCCGCGTCGTCCGGCTCCCCCGCCCGCAGCACCCCGATGATCTCGCGCAGGTCCTGCAGTGCCTCGTGGGCGCTCTCCCGGATCACGCCGGCCGCGCGGGCGATCTCCTCGCGGGAGGCGTCGGGCCGGAACTCCAGCGCGCCGGCGTGCACGCTGAGCAGCGTCAGCCGGTGGGCGAGGACGTCGTGCATCTCGCGGGCGATGGCCTCGCGGGCGAGCCGCTGGGCCTGCTCGGCCCGCAGCCGGGCCTCCGTCTCGGCGCGCCGGGCGCGGTCCCGCAGGCTCAGCATGAGCTGCCGTTTGGAGCGGACGAACATGCCCCAGCCGATGACGGCGAGGGTGAGCAGCGCGGTGATCACGACGGACGCCAGGTACGGCAGGCCGGGTTCGGGGCGCAGCCAGAAGAGGAACGGGATCAGCGCGAGGTTGGCGCCACCGAGCCAGGCGACGTGGCGGAAGGGCCGGTGCACGGCGACCGTGAACAGGGCGACCAGGCCGACCCCGCCGGAGGTGGTGGAGACCACGCTGAGGACGGTCATCGCGACGGCGAGCCCGACGGGCCGGCGGCGGCGCAGCCAGACGGCGGCGCAGGCGAGCGCGCCGAGCAGCTGGTCGGTGATCGCGAGGCTCTCGGGGATGGCGGGGTCGTCGGCGACGGTGTCCGCGCCGGCGATGCCGACGACGACGGAGAGCAGGAAGCAGGTGAAGTCGACGGCCCAGTCCCGCGCGGTGCGCCGGGGCCGTCCGGGCGGTGTGCCGTCCGGGTCGAGTTCGTGGATCACGGCGGACGGGAACAGCCACCGGCGTCCCGTGAACGCCGGCGTCTGCGGTGCCGTGTCGTCGTCCTTCACGGTCGACGAATCTACGCAGCCGGGGGCCGTGTCACCGCACCGCGCGGGGCATGGTCGACTGAAGTCGCACGGCCGTGGACGAAAGTCGCACCGCGTGTGCCGTCCGGCGGGGCCGGGCAGCGGGAGACGGCGACTTCCGTCGAAGGGGTCTCGCCCCGCGGCCGATGCGTGTGGGGGGTCCGCGGGGCGAGAGTCCTGTCCATGAAACAGGTTCTGGAACTACTCGGTTTCCTCGCCCTGCTCCAGGGCGTGCTGGGTCTGGTGCACGAGTTCACCGACTGGAAGACGGGGATCGTGCAGCGGGTCGGCTTCCTCGACGGTCACGAGCTCTTCGCCAGCATCGCCCTGCTGGTGCTGGCGGCGGCGCTGTTCGCCGTCGCGGAGAGCCGCAAGCCGGACTGACTCGGCAGTCGTGGGCTGACCCGGCGGTCGAGGACCGGCTCAGCAGTCGTAGTCGATCAGGTCGAAGGACGCGTAGTGGTCGGCGGTGTAGTAGTCCTCCTGGTACTCCTCGCCGGTGACGATGCGGCGGGCCCCGCGCGTGGAGACGTTCGGGGTCTTGACCGTGTACTCGTGGTAGTAGCCGGTCGGCTGGCCGGGCAGGATGCCCTCGCGGTTCTGGAAGACGCTGCCGTCCTGCGTGTAGGGGTAGGGGCCGCCCTGCTCGATGAGGCGCAGGGTGTCGTACGCCTGGGAGGGCAGGTCGCCGTAGCAGATGCTGCCGACCGACTGGGCGGCGGCGCCGGCGGGGGCGGCGGAGACGGTGCCGCCGACGAGGAGGGCGGACAGCAGGGCGGCTGCGGCGCCGATGCGAGATGCGCGTGGGGGGAATCTCATGCCCTCATGATGACGCGCGTAGACAATGACATGTCAATGACAGTCGCGGAGAATTTCCCGTGAAGACCCGGGAGTTTTCAGGGAGTTAACCTGCCGCCCGGCGCCCCCACGCCGTGCCCACCAGCACCAGCGCGCCGCCCACCAGACCGACCGTTCCCAGCCGCTCCCCGCCCAGCGCGATCCCGGCCGCCGCGGCCCACAGCGGCTCGGTGCCCAGCAGCAGGCTGACCCGGGACGGGGAGGTCCGCCGTACGGCCCACATCTGCACGAAGAAGGCGAACAGCGTGCAGAACGCGGACAGGAACAGCAGCCCCGCCCACTCGCGCGCGCCGAACGTCGCCGCCGTGCCCCACGGCGTGGTGTCGGCGCCGGCCGACAGCAGCGCGAACACCACGACCGACGTGCCCAGCTGGACGGTGGTCAGCGGCAGCGCGGACGCGTCCCGGACGGCCTTCATCCGGGACATGGCGAGCACGTGCGCGGTGCGGGCGAGGGCCGCGAGCAGCATCAGCAGATCGCCGAGCGAGGGCCGCGTGAAGCCGCCGCCCTGGGTGAGCAGCACGACGCCGAGGACCGAGATCCCGGCCGCCGCGAGAAACCCGCGTGAGGGCCGGACGCGGGTCACGGCGGCCTCGGCGAGCGGGGTGAGGATCATGGTGAGGCTGATGATGAGACCCGCGTTCGTCGCCGAGGTGTGCACGACTCCGTACGTCTCCAGCAGGAAGATCCCGCTGAGAATCAGCCCGAGCAGCCCGGCCCCGCGCCACTGGGCCGGGGTGAGGGCCCGCAGCGCGCGCCGGGCGGCGACCACCAGGACCGGCAGCACGGTGGCGAACCGCAGCACCAGGACCGCGAGTACGGTCCGCGCGGTGGTGATGTCCTTGGCGGCGAGATAGCTCGCGCCCCAGACCACCGCCACCAGCAGCACGGGCAGGTCGGTGAGCCAGGCGCGGCGCGGCGCGAAGGCGCCGGGTACGGCGATCGAGGAGGAGGACATGGCGGCTGCGGCTTTCGTCTCCGGCATGGTGCGGAGACGGCGGTGGCTCGCGCGGGGACGATCACCGTACCGGTGGGATCGATCTTCGGCCAGGCGTTTGTGTCCTCAGGGTTCCCGGGGCTCTAGATGATCAATTCCAAGGGGTCAGTGGTCGTATTCGGTGAGCGAGCGCATGACGGGTTGGCGGTTTGGTTGCTGCGCGGGGATGTGCCGGGCGGATCGGTTACCGCTTGAGGAGTTCGGCCAGCATGGCGCTGGTCGCTTGGTCAGCCGGTAGGAACGCCTCAAGTCGCAGTTCGGCGATGGTGACGTCGACAGCGGTGCCGAAGTGGGTGAGCGTGGTGATGAGCGTAAGCTCCCTGCCGTCGGCCGGATCATGTGCCCGGAGGCGCAGCGGTACGGCGAAGCCGAGGTGGTGCGGTGACTCGCGCGGACGTGGTGGTGCCATGTTGGTGAGTTCGGAGGCCAGGCGTTGGAGTTGGTCGTCTGGATTGCGCGCGCTTTCGGCCTGGATGCGGTCGATGATGTGCCACGCCCACTCGTCGAGGTTGACGATGCGTGGCGCGAGGCCCTGCGGATGCAGCAACACCCGGGGAACGCTCACCGGCGGTGCGAGCAGATGCGGGGCCACACCGGCGGTGAGCGCGTGGAAGGCGGCGTTGGCCGAGACGAGGTCACCGTGCCGGTCGACGACCACCGCCGGGTACGGCAGGTGGCCGTGCAGGATCCGTTCGAGGGCGGTGCGAATCGGTTCGAGTTGGGGGTCGTCCAGGCGGGTCTGCGGGTAGACCGGTGCGAATCCGGCCGCAAGGAGCAGTTCATTGCGCTCGCGGATCGGCACCTCCAGGGATTCGGCCAGCCGGATGATCATTGATCGGCCGGGGGTCGACCGTCCGCTCTCGATGAAGCTGACGTGCCGCTGCGTGGTTCCGGCACGCATGGCCAGTTCCAGCTGGCTGACGCGCCGCCGGGTGCGCCACTCACGCAACGCGCCGGCGAGCCCGCCTCTGGTCGATTCGCTGATCACCCCCCTTGTGTAACCCGTTGGGCTGCCGATCCGCGATTCCCTGCGAGGAATTGCCGCGCGACGGCGGGCGGCAGCACGGTCGTTGCCGCACGCCGACCATTCGCAACCGAGGGGAACAACCATGGCCGACATTGACATCCACAACCTCACCGACCGCTACGTTGCCGTGTGGAACGAATCCGATGCAGAGCGCCGCCGCGCCGCGATTCGCGAGCTGTGGTCCGCCGATGCGGTCCATGTGCTGCAGCCTCCCAAGGAGATCCTGCAGACCGCTGAAGGGCTGGGCTTCGACCGTCTCCTTTTGGAGGCGCGCGGGCACCACGCATTGGAGTTCCGAGTGACGCGCGCCTACGAGGAGTTCGTCGCGCCAGGCACCTTCGTCTTCCGGTCGCGCGGCAACACCGACAGGCTCCACGACATCGTCAAGTTCAACTGGGAGATGGCGCCCCGGGACGGTGGTGAGGTCGCCGGCGTCGGGCTGGAGATCCTCATGCTCGGCCCCGACGGCCGCATCGTCAGCGACTACCAGTTCATCGAAGGATGACCGCAATGAGGGCAATACTCCCATCGACGGTGCGCAGTTACCACGTCAGCACCGGCGGCGGTATCGACGGCCTGTCGCTGCGCACGCACGAACCGCGCACACCCAAGGAGGGGGAGGTCGCGGTCGCAGTCCACGCCACCTCGCTCAGCTTCCGCGAACTTCTGGTGCTACGAGGACAGTACGTGCTGCCCGTCAAACCGGGCGTCATACCGGTCTCAGACGGTGCCGGCGAGGTCGTCGCCGTCGGGCCGGATATCCGGCGGGTGCGCCCAGGCGACCGCGTCACCGCCGCACTGTTCCCGCGGTGGCTGGACGGCCCGCTGGAACCGGCATACCTGCCGCAACTGGGTGGCTCACTCGACGGAATGCTGACCGAGCTGGCCATCCTCCCCGAGGACGCCCTCGTGCCCATCCCCGACCACCTCTCCTACGCCGAGGCGGCAACTCTTCCCTGCGCCGCCGTCACGGCATGGAACGCCCTGACCGGCGACGGCCGCGGAACCCAGCGCGGGCAGACCGTGCTGGCCACCGGATCCGGCGGCGTATCGCTGTTCACGGTGCAGTTCGCCAAACTCCTGGGCGCGAGAGTAATCGCCACGACAGGCCGCGCCGACAAGGAACAGCGCCTTCGCGATCTTGGAGCCGACGAGGTCATCAACTACCGCGACATCCCGAACTGGCACACCGCAACCCGCGAACTCACCGCCGGACGAGGGGTCGACCGCGTCGTCGACACCGCCGGAACGCTGGAGCAGTCGCTGAAGTCAGTCGCCGTCGACGGACATATCGCCTTCGTGGGGTCCGTCTCCGGCAACTGGCCACCGGTCGACCCTCGTCTGCTGTTCGGCGTCGCCGCTACGGTCCGGGCGTTGGCCGTCGGCAGTCGCGCTCAGTTCACCTCAATGAACAACGTCATCACCGCGCATCAGCTCCGACCGGTCCTTGACCAGGTGTTCACGTTCGAAGAAGCCGTGGCAGCGTACCGGTACTACGAATCGGCCAGCCCGTTCGGAAAGGTAATCATCAAGATCAGATAGCCGGCGAGCGAGCGTGGCTGGTGAGTCCCGCGCACGCTCGGTCAGCGGCAGACCGGTACGCGTCGTGCGAGCTAGATGATCTATCCCAAGGGGCGCCTGCCGAGACGGGAACGAGGGCGTCCAAGATCGTTTTGTGACGAACAACCTGGCCGGATGGGCCCAATACGGCTACTGCGCCAGCCACAGCCGCTTCTTCTGGGGCCTGCGCCTGCACCTGGTGTGCACCCTCCACGGCCTGCCCATCGCCTTCGCCCTGACAGGAGCGAAAGCCGACGAACGCGAAACCCTTCTTGACCTCCTCACCGCCGAACGCGACCTCCTCCATGGGCGTTCGAACACGAACTCGCCGAGTAGGGCGAGCGGCCAGGAGCCCAGTTGTTCAAACCCCTGCGACAGGTCATCGAGTCGATCAATTAAAACGTTCAAGGGAGAGCTCGACCTCGAACAGCACCGCGGACGCACACCCGGCGGTGTCATCGCACGCGTCATGCAACGCATACTCGCGCTGACCGCCACAATCTGGCACAACGACGCCACCGGACAAACCGTCCTACGCTCACTGACCGCCTACGACCACTGACCCCTTGGAATAGATCATCTAGGCGTTCTCGGAGTCTCCGACGGTGCCGTACTCGGGCCGCCCCGCCACCTCGTACGACTGGATGGACACCCCGGCCCCGGTGACGCTGCCGGCGGTGTGCCGGAACGCGGTCGGGACGGCCCCTTCGGCGAAGAAGCGGCGGCCGGCGCCGAGGACGACCGGGAAGGTCAGCAGGTGGAGGGTGTCGACCAGGCCGAGGTCGAGGAGGGACCGTGCCAGCGCGCCGCTGCCGTGCAGCTGGAGTTCGCCGTCGGTGCGCTCCTTGAGCGCGCCGACCTCCTCGGCGAGGTCGCCGCGCAGCACGGTGGTGCCGGACCATCCGGGGTCGGTGAGCGTGCTGGAGGGGACGTACTTCGGCAGCCGGTTCAGGGGGCCGGCGATCGGGTCGTCCGGGTCGGTCACCTTCGGCCAGTACGCGGCGAAGATGTCGTAGGTGCGGCGGCCGAGCAGGAAGGCGCCGACGCGTCCGAAGACGTCGTCGACGAACCGCCCGAAGTCGTCGTCGACGTACGGGAAGACCCAGCCGCCCTGCTCGAAACCGTCGCGGGTGTCCTCCTGGGGGCCGCCGGGGGCCTGGTAGACGCCGTCGAGGCTGACGAAGACGGTGGAGACGAGCTTGCCCATGACGAGTGCCCTTCCTGTGAGTGCGCGGGGTCTGCTGTCATGAGGGCAGACCCCCCGGACCGGCGCAACTCATCGGTTGACCCGGCGTGCGGGCTCCCGGTGGCCGAGGTCGACGTCCGTTCACCGCCGGTCTCCGGGGGCGGGAACGGCTGGAATGGCCGCATGAACTCCTCGAACACCGTGAACACCGTGAATTCCATGAGCCCCGAGGCGCCCCTCTCCGGCAAGGTGGCTCTCGTGACCGGCGGCAGCCGCGGCATCGGCGCGGCGACGGTCCTGCGCCTCGCCCGGGAGGGCGCGGACGTCGCCCTCACCTACGTCAGCGGGAAGGAGGCCGCCGAGGACGTCGTACGGGCCGTGGAGGCGACGGGGCGCCGCGCGGTGGCGCTGCGGGCCGACTCCGCGGACGCCGAGGAGGCGGCCGGTGCGGTGGAGCGCGCCGCGTCGGCGCTCGGCGGTCTCGACGTGCTGGTGAACAACGTGGGCGTCGGGCTGCTGGGTCCGCTGGACGGCATCACGCTCGCCGATGTGGACCGGGTGCTGGCGGTGAACGTGCGCGGGGTGTTCCTGGCCTCGCAGGCGGCCGCCGCGCGGATGGCCGACGGCGGGCGGATCGTCACCATCGGCACCTGCATGACCCAGCGGGTGCCGGGCCCCGGCGGCACGCTCTACGCGATGAGCAAGGCCTCGCTGACCGGGCTGACCAAGGCGCTGGCCCGGGAACTGGGCCCGCGCGGGATCACGGCGAACATCGTCCACCCCGGCCCGATCGACACCGGCATGAACCCGGCGGACGGCCCGTACGCGGCCGGGCAGGCGGCGATGACCGCCCTGGGCCGCTTCGGCACCGCCGACGAGGTGGCGGCGATGGTGGCCCACCTGGCCGCCGCCTCGTACGTCACCGGGGCGGAGTTCTCGGTGGACGGCGGCCACGCGGCCTGAGGCCGCGGAGCGGCTGAGACGCGGGGCGCGCCGGTGCTGTCCGGCCGGGGCGCCCCGCGGGTCGTGAGTGGGCGGTGGGTCAGCCGCCCAGTTCCTGGTGGCGGGCGGCCAGCCGCTGGGCGCCCTCCTCCGTCAGGGAGCCGAACAGGCGCAGCCGGGAGATTCCGCCGTCCGGGAAGATGTCGACGCGGGCGTGGGTGCCGACCGCGGGCTCCGGCAGCACGAAGCGGTGGTTGGTGTCGGGCTGGAGGCGGGTGCGGGGCAGGATCTCCCGCCAGTCGCCGTCCTCGCCGTCCTTGACGGACACCGAGGCCCAGCCCGCGCTGTTGCCCTTCAGGTAGGCCGTGTCGATCTCGATCGCGCGGATCTGGGACTGGGACACCAGCTGGTAGCGGATCCAGTCGTTGCCCTGGTCGCGGCGGCGACGGGTCTCCCAGCCGTCGTCCATCTTGCGGGAGCGGCCCGGCTGGATGGTGTTGGTGGCGGGCGAGTAGAAGAGGTTGGAGGCGTCCTCGACCTGGCCGCCGTTCTCCAGCGCGACGACGTCGAAGGTGCCGAGGACTTCCAGCCACTTCGGGTCGGGTACGACCTCGCCGTACACGCGCAGGCGGGCGATGCCGCCGTCGGGGTGCTGGTTGACGCGGAGGTGGGTGAAGCGCTGCTCCGCCGAGACGGCGAAGCCGTTCGCCGCGTGGCCGCCCACCGGCGTGCGCGGGACGAGCGTCGTCCACTTCACGTCGTCGGCCAGCAGTTCCTCGGGGGACGGGGAGCCGGCCACCGACGCGCCCTCGACGGACACCGACTGCGGGTAGTTGCCGCGGAAGTGGGCGGTGTCGACGACGATGCCGCGGATCACGCCGGGCGCGCCGAGGCGGATCAGTGCCCAGTCGTGGTCCTCGGCCGCCGGCCAGGGGTGCTCGGCGGAGACGCCGCGGCGCCGCCGGGTCTCCCAGCCGTCCATCACCTTGCCCTTGTGGCCGAAGTGCTCGGGGTCGAACTCGGCGCGCTCGGGCACCAGCAGGTTCTCCCGCTGGGCGAAGAACTCGTCGTTGGCGGCGATGACACCGGCGCCGAGCTGCCGGTCGGCGAGGTTGGCGTACTGGGTGAAGGGCAGGTCTGCGGTGCGGTAGTCCGCGTACGGGTCACCGCCTCCGTAGGGGTTCGCGTCGCCGGTGAAGCTGGGTATCGCCGTCACGGTGATCAGTTCTTCCTTTCGGGAGTCGGCCGCCGCGGGTGCGGGCGGGCGGCGGTCAGGGGGTGCGGGTGAGCAGGTGCCCCCGGGGGTCGGTGAATTCACCGTCGGCGTAGATCCGCTCGCCGCGCAGCCAGGTGGACTTCACGACGCCGCTGAGGGTGCGGCCGGCGTAGGCGGTGACGCGGTTGCGGTGCTGCAGGGCCGCCGGATCGACGGTGAAGGTCTCGTCGGGCGCGAGGACCGCGAAGTCGGCGTCGCGGCCGGCCTCGATGGCGCCCTTGCGGTTCAGTCCGACCAGTTCCGAGGTCCGCGTGGACATCCAGCGGACGACGTCCTCCAGGCCGTGGCCGCGCTTGCGGGCCTCGGTCCAGACGGCGGCGAGGCTCAGCTGGAGGCCGGAGATGCCTCCCCACGCGGTGGCGAAGTCGTCGGTCTTCAGGTCGGCGGTGGACGGGGAGTGGTCGGTGACCACGCAGTCGATGACGCCGTCGGCGAGCGCCTGCCACAGCAGGTCCTGGTTGGCGGCCTCGCGGATGGGCGGGCAGCACTTGAACTCGCTGGCGCCGTCGGGGACTTCCTCGGCGGTCAGTGTCAGGTAGTGCGGGCAGGTCTCCACGGTGACGCGGACGCCCTCCGCGCGGGCGGCGGCGATCAGCGGCAGCGCGTCGCTGGAGGACAGGTGGAGGATGTGCACGCGCGCGTGGAGCCGCTTGGCCTGGGCGATGAGCGCGGCGATCGCGGTGTCCTCGGCGTCGCGCGGGCGGCTGGCGAGGAAGTGCGCGTACTTGGGGCCGCCCTGCTGCGGGGCCGCGTCGAGGTGGTGCGGGTCCTCGGCGTGCACGATCAGCAGGCCGCCGAATCCGGCGATCTCCGCCAGGGAGCGGGCCAGCTGCTCCTGGTCGAGGTGCGGGAACTCTTCGACGCCGGACGGCGACAGGAACGCCTTGAAGCCGTAGACGCCGGCCTCGTGCAGCGGGCGCAGGTCCTTGACGTTGTCGGGCAGGGCGCCGCCCCAGAAGCCGACGTCGATGTGCGCCTTGGCCGCCGCGACCTCCTGCTTGGTGCGCAGGTGGTCGACCGTGGTGGTCGGCGGGAGAGAGTTGAGCGGCATGTCGACGAGGGTCGTGATGCCGCCGGCGGCCGCCGCGCGGGTGGCGGTCCAGAAGCCCTCCCACTCGGTGCGGCCGGGGTCGTTCACGTGCACGTGGGTGTCGACGAGGCCGGGGAGGAGGACGTGGTCGCCGAGGTCCTCCAGGCGGGCGCCGTCCGGCACCGGGGCGTCGTACGGCAGTACGGCCGTGATGGTGCCCTGGGCGACCGCGACCGTCGCGGCGCGCGTTCCCTCGGGCGTGATGACGCGCGTCGAGCGCAGCACCAGTTCAGCGTCGGACACCCGGACCCCTCTCTTCGCCGCCGTGTCACTTCCGCGAAACGGGCGTGACCACCACGAAACAAACTTCAACACTCTGTTGAATCTGCTTCGGAGTCTTCACTCCCGCTCCCCCGCCGTCAAGGGGCACACTCTCCACGGTGCACCCTCGACGGTCGCTCTGGATGTTTCCACAAAGCGGAATTAGAATTCCAGCGAGCAGAACGTAGCTACGCACAAGCCAGCAGTCAACCGGCCGCCGGGTAGGCTTCTGACCTCCTGCCAGTCCCGAAAGGAACGCGCCGTGCCGACGTCCAGCGCCAGCACCACCGACTCCGCCAGGTCCGCCAACGGCGGTGGCGGTGTCCAGTCCCTCGAGCGCGCCTTCGATCTGCTGGAACGGATGGCGGACGCGGGCGGCGAGGTCGGGCTCAGCGAGCTCTCGGCCAGCAGCGGACTGCCGCTGCCCACCATCCACCGGCTGATGCGCACCCTGGTCGCCTGCGGCTACGTGCGCCAGCAGCCCAACCGCCGGTACGCGCTCGGCCCCCGTCTGATCCGCCTCGGCGAGTCCGCCTCCCGGCTGCTCGGCACCTGGGCGCGGCCCTACCTGGCCCGCCTGGTCGAGGAGACCGGCGAGACGGCGAACATGGCCCTGCTCGACGGCGACGAGATCGTCTACGTGGCCCAGGTGCCCTCCAAGCACTCGATGCGCATGTTCACCGAGGTCGGCCGGCGCGTCCTGCCGCACTCCACCGGCGTCGGCAAGGCGCTGCTCGCGAGCTTCCCGGACGACGAGGTGCGCGCCCTGCTCGCCCGCACGGGCATGCCCGCGGCCACCGACAAGACCATCACCACGGCCGACGGCTTCCTCGCGGCCCTCGACGACGTGCGCGAGCTCGGGTACGCGGTCGACGACAACGAGCAGGAGATCGGGGTCCGCTGCCTCGCGGTGTCGGTGCCCGACTCCCCCACCACCGCCGCGATCTCCATCTCGGGCCCGGCCGGCCGGGTCACCGAGGCGGCGACCGAGCGGATCGTGCCGGTGCTCCAGCAGGTCGCGCGGGAGCTGTCGGAGGCCCTGGCGAGCTCCACCGGCGGCGCCTGACCCCCTCCGGGACCGCACCGAAACAGCCGAACAGCACCTGGCCGGGAAGGCCAGGGGCTGTTCTCGCATCGACCCGGATCAGTTCCGCGGCGGCGGCCCGAACAACTCCACCGCGTGGCGTACGTCGGCCAGCGACCGCGACAGCGCGCTGACCGACCCGATCGCACCGGCGATCAGCAGCAGCGAACGCCGTAACCGGGGGATCTCGGGGGTCCCGACGACGGTCATCGCGGCGAGCGCCGCGAGTTCGTCCTCGGCGACCGCCCGGTCCGGGAACTCGGCGGGGTGGGCGGCGAGCTGACGGCGCAGCCGGGACACCGCGCTCCGCAGTTCCGCCACTCTCGGGTCCTCGCCGCTGCCGGTCACTGGCCTCTGCCCCAAGCTCCGCAACACAGCTCTCCCCCCTGGCACACCCTTGTGCCCGTACCGTTCACTCCCCCTGTGCGCCCCCCGCACGAATCGGGCGCCGGGGATGTGCCGGTCAGTAAACGCCACCGGGTCCGCGAGCGCCACCACGAGGAGAGAAATTCAGTCCGCGAGGACGACCCGGTCGAGCCCTTGTCCGGTATGCGGGAGCGTCCGGTATGCAGGAGCCATGACTGACACCGAGGACCGGATCGCCGGGGTACTGCTCGCGGCGGGCGGCGGACGCCGGCTCGGCGGACGCCCCAAGGCCCTGCTGGAACACCGGGGACGGCCGCTGATCGAACACGCGCTGGGGGTGCTGCGGGCGGCCGGCTGCACCCGCGTCCACGTGGTGCTGGGGGCGCGCGCCGACGCCGTACGGGAACGGGCCGAGCTGCCCGGATGCGTACTCGTGGAGAACCCTGAGTGGGAGCGGGGCATGGGCACCTCGCTGCGGGCCGGGCTCGCCTCGCTGGCCGGGACGCCGGCCCGCGCGGCGCTGGTGTCGCTGGTGGACCAGCCCGGCATCGGACCGGAGGCGGTGGCCCGGGTGCTCGCGGCGTACGAGGACGATCACTCCCTGGTCTCGGCGGCGTACGCCGGGGTACGCGGACACCCTGTGCTGTTCGGCGCGGCGCACTGGGCGGGCATCGCGGAGGCGGCGACGGGGGACCAGGGCGCCCGCGGCTACCTGCGGGAACACGCGGCCGAGATCCGCCTGGTGGAGTGCGGCGACGTCGCCCGGGCCTATGACATCGACACCGAGGCCGACCTGGTCCACCTTGAGTGAGCGGGGTGGCACCCAGCGACACCTTGCCTCGACTCAGAGAATCTCGACATCAACAAACCATTGAAGTTCCACAATGAGGAAACTAATATCCACTGACCAGAAGCACCCGACCGCACAGCGGGTGCGATTTTCCCCATTCGTGCCCCTTGGCACCCGGTGCCACCGCTGAAGGAAGTGACAGCTCATGTCCGCACCAGCGCCGTCCCCGCTGGCCATCGTCGACGCCGAGCCCCTGCCCCGGCAGGAGGAGGTCCTCACCGACGCGGCGCTCGCCTTCGTGGCCGAGCTGCACCGGCGGTTCACGCCGCGCCGCGACGAACTCCTCGCCCGCCGGGCCGAGCGCCGCGCCGAGATCGCCCGCACCTCCACGCTCGACTTCCTGCCGGAGACGGCCGCCATCCGCGCGGACGACTCCTGGACGGTGGCCCCCGCTCCGGCCGCGCTGAACGACCGCCGCGTCGAGATCACCGGCCCCACCGACCGCAAGATGACCATCAACGCCCTCAACTCGGGCGCGAAGGTGTGGCTCGCCGACTTCGAGGACGCCTCCGCGCCCACCTGGGAGAACGTGGTCCTCGGCCAGCTCAACCTGATCGACGCCTACACCCGCAATATCGACTTCACCGACGAGCGCACCGGCAAGTCGTACGCCCTGCGGCCGAACGAGGAGCTGGCGACCGTCGTCATGCGCCCGCGCGGCTGGCACCTGAACGAGCGTCACCTGGTCGTGGACGGGCGGCAGGTCCCCGGCGCCTTCGTCGACTTCGGCCTGTACTTCTTCCACAACGCCCAGCGCCTGCTCGACCTCGGCAAGGGCCCGTACTTCTACCTCCCGAAGACCGAGTCGCACCTGGAGGCCCGCCTCTGGAACGACGTGTTCGTCTTCGCCCAGGACTACGTCGGCATCCCGCAGGGCACCGTCCGCGCGACCGTGCTGATCGAGACGATCACGGCGGCGTACGAGATGGAGGAGATCCTCTACGAGCTGCGCGACCACGCCTCCGGGCTGAACGCCGGCCGCTGGGACTACCTCTTCTCCATCGTGAAGAACTTCCGGGACGGCGGCGAGAAGTTCGTCCTGCCGGACCGCAACGCGGTCACGATGACCGCCCCGTTCATGCGGGCGTACACCGAACTCCTGGTCCGCACCTGCCACAAGCGCGGCGCGCACGCCATCGGCGGCATGGCGGCGTTCATCCCGTCCCGCCGCGACGCCGAGGTCAACAAGGTCGCCTTCGAGAAGGTCCGCGCCGACAAGGACCGCGAGGCGGCCGACGGCTTCGACGGCTCCTGGGTCGCCCACCCCGACCTGGTGCCGATCGCCATGGAGTCCTTCGACAAGGTCCTCGGCGACAAGCCCAACCAGAAGGACCGGCTGCGTGAGGACGTGCACGTGGAGGCGGCCGACCTGATCGCCGTCGACTCCCTCGAGGCCAAGCCGACGTACGCGGGTCTGGTCAACGCCGTGCAGGTCGGCGTGCGGTACATCGAGGCCTGGCTGCGCGGGCTCGGCGCGGTCGCGATCTTCAACCTGATGGAGGACGCCGCCACCGCGGAGATCTCCCGCTCGCAGATCTGGCAGTGGATCAACGCCGAGGTCGTCCTCGACAACGGCGAGCAGGTCACCGCCGACCTGGCCCGCAAGGTCGCCGCCGAGGAGCTGGCGAACATCCGCGCGGAGATCGGCGAGGAGGCGTTCGCCGCGGGCCACTGGCAGCAGGCCCACGACCTGCTGCTGACGGTCGCCCTCGACGAGGACTACGCCGACTTCCTGACGCTGCCGGCGTACGAGCAGCTCAACGGCTGAGCCTCACGCGGGTTTCTCCGAGTGGCCCAGGGGTTTCCCCGGGGCCACTCGGTCGCGTACGGCCCGCTTCACCGCCGTCGGCTCGGGGAAGCCCTGCTCGCGGCGGTCCCAGACCACCTCGTCGTCCACCCGGACGACGAACACCCCGCCCGTGCCCGGCCTGAGGGCCAGCTCGGTCAGCTCGGCCTCGAAGGTCGTCAGCAGTTCCTGCGCCAGCCAGGCCGCGCGGGGCAGCCAGCGGCACTGGGTGCAGTACTCGATCTCCACGCGCCGTACGTCGCTCGTCCCGCCGCTCATCCCAGGTGCACCGACCAATCCTGTTCCGCCGCCGGCTTGCCGTGCAGGTCGGGCACCCGCTTCAGCCAGTCCGGGCGGCCCTGTTCCGTCCGCGCCGCGCGGCGCGCGTTCTCCTCCGCCAGCTGCTCGCGGCTCGGGAAGTCGGTGGGCAGCCAGGCGTCGCAGGACCGCACGCGCGCGTGCAGGTACGCCACGTAGGCCTCGCGCACTTCTTCGGGGCCGCCGAAACCGGGCTCGTCGGCCAGCCAGGCGTCCGGCACCTCGTCCGTGACGGCCCGCAGCAGCTCCCCGGTCACCTTGGGCCGCAGCTCGGCGTCGGCCGCGCGGACGTCCGGCCCGTACTGGCCGAGGGCGTGGTGCCGGAAGTCGTACGCCTTCGTCGGGTCGGTGGTGCCCCAGCGGTGGTGGAAGACGAGCGCGGCACCGTGGTCGATCAGCCACAGGTGCGGCGGCGCCACCCCGAGCGTCGGCCAGACCATCAGGTTGGAGCTGTGGACCGTGCGGTCGACGTTCGCCGTCAGCGCGTCCAGCCAGACGATCCGCCCCGCCTCCAGCGGATCGACGTCGAAGACCTCCGCCAGCTCCGGCGTGAAGTCGCGGGCACCCGGCAGATAGTCCATGCCGAGGTTGACGCCCGCGCTGGCCGCGTGCAGCTCGCGGACCTCCTGGTGCGGTTCGTGCGCGGCGATCGCCGGATCGAAGCGGACCAGGACCAGCTCGGGGAAGCGCAGCCCCAGGGCGCGCGCCAGCTCACCCACGATCACCTCGGCGACCAGCGCCTTGCGGCCCTGCGCCGAGCCGGTGAACTTCACGACGTAGGAGCCCTGGTCGTCGGCCTCGACGATTCCGGGGACGGAGCCGCCGGAGTGCAGGGGCGCGACGTAACGGGTTGCGGTGACCTCTCTCAGCATGTCCTCAAGCCACCCGCCTCACCCAGCAGTCCCGTCGACGGCCGTCCGGCTGTTGCCTCCGGCCTCCGGCACACGAAGTGAGCATAGTAACCGGGGGTGATCGTCGGCGAGGAGCGCCGTCCTCGCTATGGCTGGTTGACGCCTTGTCCTCGTCGGGCGCCCCGACGAAGCATGGGCCCGCGGGTACGCCTGGCCCACCGCGTTCCGTGTACCGAGCGCGCTTCCGACCACACACACCGAGGAGTCCGCGTTCGTGTCCGAGCAGCCGATCATCGTCCTCGACCCCGCCGGGTCCGACCGTCACGCCGAGCATCGGGCCCTGCGCGCCCAGGGGCCCGCGGCACGGGTCGACATCCTGGGCGTCCAGGCGTGGGCCGTCACCGACCCCGTCCTCCTCAAGCGCCTGCTGACCAGCCCCGACGTGTCCAAGGACGGTCGCGCGCACTGGCCCGCCTTCGCCGAGACCGTCACCCGCTGGCCGCTCGCGCTGTGGATCGCGGTGGAGAACATGTTCACCGCCTACGGCCCCGACCACCGCCGTCTGCGCCGCATGATCGCCCCCGCCTTCAGCGCCCGGCGCATCGCCGCCATGAAGGACGCCGTCGACTCCATGGTGACCGCGCTGCTCGACGAGCTGGCCGCGCTGCCCCCGCGGGAACCGGTGGACCTGCGGGCGCACCTGGCGTATCCGCTGCCCATCGCGGTGATCGGCCACCTGATGGGGGTGCCCGAGAGCCGGCGCGAGGCCTTCCGCGGCGTCGTCGACGGCGTCTTCGACACCACCCTCACCCCGGCCGAGGCGCAGGCCAACACCACCGCTCTGTACGTGCAGCTGGACCGGCTCGTCGCCGACAAGCGCCGCGCGCCCGGTGACGACATGACGTCCCTGCTGATCGCCGCGCGGGACCACGAGACCGACGGGGCCAGCCTGACCGGGCAGGAACTGCGCGACACGCTGCTGCTCATGATCAGCGCCGGTTACGAGACCACCGTCAACGTCATCGACCAGAGCATCCACACCCTGCTGACCCGCCCCGACCAGCTGGAGCTGGTCCGCACCGGGGCCGTCGGCTGGCAGGACGTCGTCGAGGAGACCCTCCGTCACGAGCCGGCCGTCAAGCACCTGCCCCTGCGCTACGCCGTCAACGACATCGCCCTGCCCGACGGGCGGACCATCGCCCGCGGCGAAGCGATCCTCGCCTCCTACGCCGCCGCCAACCGCCACCCCGACTGGCACCACGACCCCGACACCTTCGACGCCGCCCGCCCGGACCAGGACCACCTGGCCTTCGGGCACGGCATCCACTACTGCCTCGGCGCACCCCTGGCCCGGCTGGAGGTCGCCACGGTCCTGGAACGCCTCTTCGACCGTTTCCCGCACATCCGGCTCGCCGTGCCCGCCGCCGAGCTGCGGCCGGTGCACTCCCTCATCAGCAACGGCCACCAGACCCTCCCCGTCCATCTCCACCGCCCCTGACCGGCCGCCGGGGAGCGTCAGCCCCCGGTGAGCCAGGTGCCGATGCCCGGCAGCGCGTCCGGTCCGCTGTCGGTCTCCACCGAGGTGACGAGATCGGCGATGGTGACGCCGGCGAGCGAGGCCCGCCACGCGGCGTCCGCGGCTCCCATCGCGCGGGCGATGGGGCACGGCTTCACGCACTTCTCCGGCGGTGTGGCGAGGGGGCCGCGCTGACGGATCTCGGTGCAGACGAACGCCGGAGCGGCCCCGTCGACGGCCTGGACCACGTCCAGCAGCGTGATGTCGCTCGCCTTCCTGGTCAGCACGTATCCGCCGGTCTTGCCCTGCACGGACCGCACCAGCCCCGCCCGTGACAGCGCCTGCATCTGCTTGGCCAGATAGCTCGGCGACACGTCGTGCAACTGGGCCAGCCGGGCGGCCGGCACCGGTTCGCTCGCCGCCGTCAGGACCACACAGCAGTGCAGCGCCCACTCCACGCCACCCGACAGTTTCATTCCGCCGCCTCCCCGGTTGACCCGGATACAGAATATCCGAGTATTATCTCGGACATCAGGTATCCGAGTTTGCGCTCCGAGGTGACCGACCCCGGGTGCGCGAAGGGAAGGCCCCACCATGAAGATCACCGTCATCGGCGGCACCGGCCTCATCGGCTCCCAGCTCGTCTCCCGGCTGGAGGACGCGGGCCACGACGTGGTCTCCGCGTCGCTGTCCTCGGGAGTCGACCTGCTCACCGGCGCCGGACTCGACGAGGCGCTCGCCGACGCCCACACGGTCGTCAACGTCACCAACTCGCCGACCTTCGACGAGCGGTCCCCCGCGTTCTTCCGCACCAGCATGGACAACCTGCTGGCCGCGGGCGAGCGCGCCGGAGTGAGCCACCAGGTCGTCCTGTCGATCGTCGGCGTGGACCAGGTCCCCGAGCTGGACTACTACCGCGCGAAGACGCTCCAGGAGGAGCTGCTGCGCAAGGGGCCGACCCCGTACTCGATCGTGCGTGCCACCCAGTTCTTCGAGTTCATGGACGCCGTGCTGTCCTGGACCTCCGACGCCGACACCGTCCGCCTGCCCGCCACCCCGGTGCAGCCGATCGCGTCCGCCGACGTGGTCGAGGCCCTCGCCGACGTGGCCGGCGCGGCGCCCCGCAACGGCATCGTCGAGGTCGCCGGACCCGACGTCCTCCCGCTGGACGAGATCGGCCGGATCACCCTGGCCGCCCGCGGTGACGGCCGCGCCGTCGTCACCGACGACCAGGCCGGCATGTTCGCCGCCGTCCGGGGCGACGTCCTCGTCGCCGGCCCCGACGCCCGCCTGGCACCCACCCGCTACCAGGACTGGCTGAGCGCCCGGCTCGGCGGCTGAGCCCCGCCTCGCGGGATCAGCCGAGTCTCCACAGGGCCAGGTGGTAGTCCAGGGACTCGGCCAGGAACGCGCCGTCGGGACTGAAGGCGAGGGCAGTACAAAAAGCCTGGTCCGACGCGGCCAGCGCCATGGTCTCCGCCGCCCCGTCGACCCTCTCGTCCAGCACCCGGACGGGGTTCCAGGTGGCCGTGGACCAGATGTGGACCGGGCCGCCCCGCTCGGTGGCGGCGAAGGACTTGCCGTCCGCGCTGAACGCCAGCGCCCCGACGACCTCCTGGGTGAAGTCCAGCGTCTCGATGTCCTCGCGGCTGCCGGAGCGCCACAGCCGGACCTCGGCACCGGCGCTCGCCGCGAGGACGTCTCCGTCGGGGCTGGCCGTCAGGTCGAACAGCCCCTGCTCGGGCCCCTCGACGGTGGCGACGAGGCTCCGCCGGCGGATGTCCCAGAAGCGCAGCTTCGAGCGGGAGGTGGTGGCGACGAGGGTACGGCCGTCCGGGGCGAACGCCACGCCGGTCACCGCCCCGTCGACGGCGAACTCCTGGCGGTCCGGGTGCTCGACGAAGGTGGCGATCCTGTCCCGGGACTTCACGTCCCAGAGCGTGATCGTGAAGTTCCCGGCGTACGCCAGGGTCTGCCCGTCCGGGCTGAACACCAGGCAACTGCCGGAGTACCCGGCGTCCTTCTGCGCCTTGTCCGCGTTGATCGTGCCGGCCTTTTGGCGGGACGCCACGTCCCACAGAGTGATCGTCGCGTAGTCGTCGACAGCGGCGAGGAGCTTGCCGTCAGGGCTGAACACGACGTCGTGGGTGCTGTTGTCGACCCCGGTGTCACCGGGACCGGCGAGGACGGCGTCGGTCTTCAGCGTGGAGCTGTCCCGCAGTTCGACGCCGCCGTCCAGGTCGCCGACGGCGATCAGCCGGCCGTCGCGGGTGAACGCGAGGGCCTGGATCATCGTGTCCAGCCGGTCGGACACCATGAACCGGGACGGCTGCCGGGGGCTCGGTGACGCGCTCGGGCTCGCCGTCCGCGACCGCGACCGCGACGGGCTCGGCGACGAGGGCCCGCCGGAGGCTCCCTCGGCGGAGGAGCCCGACAGCTGGTCCAGGGTGAGCGGGACGCCCACGGCGACGGCACCGGCACCCAGCGCGCCGAGCAGGACGGCGCGACGACTGGGGCGCCGGCGTTCCGGGGCGCCCTCCGGCAGGATCGGACCGGCGGGCGGACCGGGGGGTGGTTCAGCTGACGGCCCGGCGGGCGGGGCCGCCGTCTCCGTCGGCAGATCCGCCGTGTCCGCGTCCGGTCCGGGGCGTACGAGCCGCACCGTCCCGGACTCCTCGCGCACGCCCCCGCCCCCTTCCGGCAGTCCCAGGACGCGGGCGATCTCGGTCTGCTGGGCGTCGATCAGAGCGTGCACGGCGGCGGGCCAGGGCCGCGTGGCCGGGCCGAGCTGTCCGATGCGTTCCAGGATCTCGGCCGGGGTGGGCCGCCGGGACGGGTCCTTGGCCAGGCAGCGGGCGACGAGGTCGCGCAGTTCGTCGGGGAGCCCCGCGAGGTCGGGTTCGGTGTGCACCACGTTGTAGAGCGTCTGCGGTGCGGACGTTCCGGCGAACGGGCTCCGCCCGGTGCACGCCTGGACCAGGACCACGCCGAGCGAGAACACGTCGGCGGCCGGGGTGAGTTCGCGTCCCTCGGCCTGTTCCGGGGACATGAAGGCGGGTGAGCCGACGAGCCAGCCCGTGTGGGTGATCTCGGTGCCTCCCTCGCTGTCGGTGGCCCGGGCGATGCCGAAGTCGATGACCCGGGGCCCGTCGGCGGCGAGCAGCACGTTGGACGGCTTGAGGTCGCGGTGGACCAGCCCGGCGCGGTGGATCTCGGTCAGGGCCGCGGCGAGACCGGCGGCCAGGCGCACCGCCGCCCGCGCCGGCAGCGGGCCGCAGGTCCGCACGACCTCGTTCAGCGGCGGGCCCGGTACGAACACCGAGGCCAGCCACGGCAGGGGCGCGTCCGCGTCGGCGTCGACCACGGCGGCCGTATACGCGCCGGACACCCGGCGGGACGCCTGGACCTCGCGACGGAAGCGCGCGCGGAATCCGCCGTCCTCCACGAACTGCGAGCGCACCATCTTGACCGCGGCCAGGCGCCCGTCCGGCGTGACGCCGAGCAGCACCCGTCCCATCCCGCCCCGCCCCAGCTCGGCCACCAGCCGGTACGGCCCGGCCACCGGCCGGTCCGCCTCCCCCAACAGCTCCATCGCCCTCTCCGACACGTCGGTGCATGGGCGCCACCAAGGGCACCTGGACCTCTCACACATCCTGTCGCGCTCGGGGGAGCCTGTCACACCGGCGTGAGCAAGTGCCCTACGACACGGCAGTGTTGGCGGTCGGTCGGCCCGGCGTGGTCAGCCTGCGGACAGCGGGTTGGGCAGCGGCAGGTAGCGGGCGTCGGCGCCGTCCGCGCCGGTCCAGCGCAGCAGCAGGTTGGTCTTGGCGGGCAGGGTGGGCGCGGTGAGCAGGCCGGTGATCTCGGGCAGGTCGTGCCGGGCCAGTTCGCGGCGGACGGCGGGCCACGGATCGAGCCCCGGGTGGCGTTCGGCGAGCGCGTCGGCCAGCTCCAGCAGGTGGTTGACGACCAGGCAGTACACCAGCCGTTCCCAGCCGGCCGCGCGGTCCACGTCGGTCAGCAGTTTCACGCCCTCGGCGTCCCGGAACAGCGCCTGCACCGGCATGCCGTCGTCGTCGCAGGCGACCAGGCAGTTCTGCAGGTGGGCCTCCAGCACGACGCCGTGGCCGGCGAAGGCGGCCAGGGCGGGCGGGACGACCTGGGCGAGGTAGGCCTCCCACCAGGCGGCGGGGTCGGCGAGGCCGTCGAGCGGGCTGCCCGCGAAGCCCTCGACGAGGCCGGCGGCGAGGCAGGGCGTGGCGCCGGGCAGGACGTGGTCGCGCAGTCCGTCGCGGACCAGGACGGCGAGCTCCTCGAAGGCGAAGCCGGCGGTGCGGTAGCCGCGGTCGGAGAGCCAGGCGGCGGGCCCGTCGAGGGCGGCGAAGGCGGTGCGGACGGCGGTGTCGGTGCGGGTGAGCCTCAGCAGGTCGTGCCGCCACAGCCGGCGGATGTCGTTGGTGACGCGCACGTCGAGGCTGAACTTCAGGAACAGGTCGCGCCCGGGGACGTGGACGGTGCGGATCGCGGCCGTCGGCCAGGTGTCGAACGGGGTGGTGCCGAGCCGGATCAGCCGGCCGTCGGCGAAGGCCGCGGTGAGCGCCGCGCCGGCCAGCTCCAGCTGCCAGGGGTGCGCGGGCAGCAGCCGGTAGCCGGGCGGGGCCTCGCCGAGCGCGTCCAGCGCCGACGGGTCGCCCTCCTCGACGACGCAGTCCTCGCGCACGCCGAGCAGGGTGAGCGGGAAGCTCGCGTGTGCCTCGGGCGCGTACGGCAGCCAGCCGGCGGCCGGTCCCCCGCCGCGCGCCTTGGGCGCCGGGTGGTGCGGGTGGCCGGTGATCAGGCACTGCTCGGAGCGCGCGTACGGGTCGGTGGGGGCGCTCGCATGGGCGCGCGCGGTGAGCAGGGCGGCGACCGCGTCGCGGCTGTCGGCCATCTCGGCGGGCAGTTCGTGGTTGGGCAGGCCGGTGTGCCGGCGCAGTTCCTCGGAGACCAGCTTGACCAGTTCGGGGTGGTCGAGGCGGTGCCAGCCACCGTCCGTGCGCACCTCGGGCGCGGCGGGCCGCCGGCCGCCGCGCACCCGCAGCAGCTTCCCGCAGCCCGGCAGCCGGTGGACGCCCTCCCGGCCCGCGACGGGCCGGGCGACCTCCCGCAGCAGGCAGTTGAGCAGCGGCGCGGCCGCGTACGCGTCGGCGCGGGCGGCGACGTCGTGCGGGGCGGAGTCGCCGCCTGCGGGCGGGGGCATGAGGTCCACGCGATCCACTCGTTCCTACGGTCTTGCGAGGGTTTCCAGTTTCCGTGCCTCTCGCGGAGTTCCCTACGGTTCTCCCGGAGACGATCAGTATCGCCGCCGTCACGCCCCGCCGTGACCCGCTCCCGCTCGCCCTATCCGTACGGAGGACCCGACCGTGCACCGTTCCCCCACCGCCGAGGCCGAGGTCGCCGGAGAGCTCGCCGCCCTGCGCCCGGACCTGGCAGCGCGGTACGCGGCCGAGCTGCCCGGCGCCCGGGCGGCCGTGCTGACCCGCCTGTGGCGGGCGCTGACGCACGAGCCGCTGCCGTGGATCGAACGCCGGGAGGCGGCCGGGGACGGCGCGGTGCTGCGGCTGCGCGACGGCCGCCGGGTGCACGGCCCGGCGCCGGACCCGTACGCGACCGGCGCGTACGTCACCGCCGTACGGCTCGACGAGGTGGCGTACGAGGACCCGGCACGGCTGATGGCGGACCTGGCGGTGCCGCACGGCACGGAGTTCGCCCGGGAACTGGGGCACAGTGTGGCCTCGATGGCGCTGTCCCGGGCCGGGCAGCCGGCCGGGGAGCGGGCGTGGCCGGCGCGGGACTGGGAGTGGGAGCAGCGGGTGGTGGACGGGCACCCGTACCACCCGGGCTGCCGGTCCCGGCCCGGTTTCTCGGTGGCCGAGCAGCTGGCGTACGCGCCCGAGCACCGGCCGGTGGTGGGGCTGGGTCTGCTGCCGGTGCCGGGCGAGGCGTGCCTGGTGACCGGGGACTGGCCGGCGGATCTACGGGACGGGGGCCGGGTGCTGGTGCCGGTGCATCCGTGGCAGGCGGCGCATGTGCTGAAGCGGCCGGCCGGGGAACGGCTCCCGGGGCGTCCGCTGATGTCCCTGCGCACCCTCGCGCTGCCGGGCGGGCCGCATGTGAAGACCGCGCTGAGCGCCCGGCTGACGTCGTCGGTGCGGGACATCTCCGTGGGGTCGGTGGCCGCCGCGACGGCGCTGTCGGCCCTCGCGGAGGAACTGGCGGACGACCGGCTGCACTTCACGCGCACGCTGGGCGCGGTCACGGACGGCTCGCCCGAACTCGCGGCGGTGCTGCGGGAGTCACCCGAGGTGTACGCGGGGGCGGGTGAGCGGGTGGTGCCGGTGGCCGCGCTGCCCGGCACCGGGCTGCCCGGGGAGCCGGGCTGGGCGGCGGAGTTCGCGCGGCTCGCGCTGACCGCCGGACTGCGGCTGCTGGAACGGGGGGTGGCGTTGGAGGCGCACGGCCAGAACCTGCTGGTGGTCCTGTCGGCGACCGGTGCCCCGCTGCGGCTGGTCTACCGCGATCTCGCCGACATCCGGGTGAGCCCGGCCCGCCTCGCCCGGCACGGCATCCGGCCGCGTGTGCTGCCGGAACTGCCGGCGCGTGTCCTCACCGACGAGGTGACGGCGCTGCGGCGGAAGACGTTCGGTTCGCTGGTGGGCGGCGCGCTGGCCGGGGTGACGGGTTCGGCGGCGGCGCTGCGGGCCGCGCTGGAGTCCGTCGTACGGGATCTGCCGGACACGCCCGATCTCGCGGCACTGACCGGGGAGCCGCTGCCGGTGAAGGCGCTGACGCTGATGCGGCTGTCGCCGGGGACGCCCGGGGACCAGTGGACCCGGCTGCCCAGTCCGCTGGTGTGACGGCCCGTTTTGGTGGACACCCCGCTCGGTCCATAAGATCCGCCGATGATCACAAGAAGACGGCTGGCGGCAGGGGCCGGTGCCCTGTTCGCCGCGCTGGCGGTAGGGCTCGCCCTGCCGTCCACGGCGCTCGCCGACGAGACCACGGCCGGACAGCCCAAGGTCAACCTCCTTCTGGACGTGAGCGGTTCGATGCGCGCCCGCGACATCGACGGCCAGTCCCGGATGGCCGCGGCCAAGCAGGCGTTCAACGAGGTGCTGGACGCCACTCCGGAGGACGTCCAGCTCGGCATCCGCACGCTGGGCGCGAACTACCCGGGCGACGACCGGAAGAAGGGCTGCCGGGACACCGCGCAGCTCTACCCGGTCGGCCCGCTGGACCGAACCGAGGCCAAGACGGCCGTCGCCACCCTGGTACCGACCGGCTGGACGCCGATCGGTCCGGCGCTGCTGAAGGCGGCCGACGACCTGGAGGGCGGCACCGGCTCCAAGCGGATCGTGCTGATCAGCGACGGTGAGGACACCTGCGCCCCGCTCGACCCGTGCGAGGTCGCCCGCGAGATCGCGGCCAAGGGCATCGGGCTGACCATCGACACCCTCGGTCTGGTGCCCAACACGAAGATGCGGCAGCAGCTCAGCTGTATCGCGGAGGCGACCGGCGGCACCTACACCTCGGTCGAGCACACCGACGATCTGGCCGACCGGGTCAACCAGCTGGTGGACCGGGCGGCGGACCCGGTGGTGACCCCGGTGGTCACCCAGGGCGGCTCGGAGTGCGCCAAGGCGCCGACCCTCGAGTCCGGTCTGTACACCGACCGCGAGGAGTTCGGGCAGCAGCGCTGGTACCGGGTCGACCTGCGGCCGGGCCAGGAGCTGCGCGCCTCGGTGAGTGTGTCCGCGGACCGCGCGGTGAACCCCGACTACGGGGTGCTGCTGCGGGCCGTCACGGTGCACGAACGCGAGATCGTGCGCGGCGAGGCGGCGGGCGACGGCCGTACGGACGTGATCTCGACGGGCCTGCGCTACCCCAAGCCGGAGACCGACGAGGACGAGGACGACGCCTCCGTCGAGACCGTGTGCCTCCAGGTGGCCAACTCCTTCTCGCCGGCCTCCGGCGTCAAGACCACGCCCGGCCTCCCGCTGGAGCTGACCCTCGACGTGGTGGACGGTCCGAGCGAGTCGGACGACGTGGCCGCCTTCGGTCTGGGGCGCGGCTGGTGGCTGCTGGGCGCGCTGATCGTCGCCGGGTTCCTCGCCGGTGTGGTGTGGGGCTGGGTGTCGCGCTGGCGGATCGCGGTCTGGAGGACCAACTGATGCGTATCTCGCGTATGTCCAAGGTGTTCGGTACGGCGCTGCTCCTGCTGGGCCTGGCCGCGGGTCCCGCGGCCGCGGACGGCAGCGACGCCGGGGACGAGCCCACCGAGGCGGGTACGTCCTTCCGTACGGCCACCGAGATCGACCAGGGGCAGACCGCGACGGCGGACGCCTCCGCGGGCGACTACCTGTACTGGTCGTTCCCGGCGGACGCGGGGCAGCGGCCGACGGTCCGGGCGACGGTGAAGCTGCCGAAGACGCACGCCGCCGAGACCTGGCAGATCGACGTGTACGACGGTCTGCGCCGCCGTCAGGCCTGCCAGTGGGGCGCGCAGACCCGCACCGCCGCGGCGGACGCGGGCAGCGTGGAACTGGCCTGTGTGCTGCGCACGGTACGGGCCTGGTCGGAGCCGTGGGCGAACGACCCGCTGCCGGGCACGTACTACGTCCGGCTGACCGCCGTCGGCCTGCCCACCGGGGACCTGGGGCTGCCGGTCGGCGCCGAACTGCGGGTGGACTCCAAGGACATGGGCGGCGCGGCGGCGGTGGACGGCCGGCTGGCCGAGCCGCTGGTGCCGGGCAGCGCGGTGGCGTCCGCGGAGTCGGACGAGGACACGTCGTCGGCGGTGCTGTCGAGCATCGAGCCGGAGGACGGCTGGGCCTCCGGCTGGTGGTCCGACCGCTGGGTGTGGACGGCGGTGGGCGGTGTGCTCGCGGCGCTGGCCGGGATCGGCGGGTACACGCTGACGCGCGGCTCGGGGCGTCCGTCCCGGGTTCCGCCGAACGCGTGACCCCCTGAACACCCTGGGAAGGCCCGCCCCCGCGCGGGCCTTTCTCGTTTCTCGTTCCCTCGGGTCTCATTCCCTCAGGGCTTTGGCGATCGCCCCGTCGCCGGTCACGGTGACCCGCCCGTCCCGCACCGCGTCGGCCAGGCCGGCCTCGCCGCGCGCGACGGCCGTGCAGGTGTCGACGTCCAGGACGAGCCGCGCGTCGGGCTCGCCGGGGGCGGGGCCGTCGCCGTAGAGGGGGCCGTCGTCGGCACCGACGTACAGATGGAACTCGCCCTCGTCGAGGCGGACTTCGACGACGCCCTGCCCCTCCAGCGCGCGCAGCAGCGGCAGCGCGAACCAGTGGGCGCGCACCGCGTCGGTGGGCCGCCGCTCGCCCAGCTCGGCCTGCCCCCACGCGCCGACGGCCTGGAGCACCGGCAGCAACTCGCGGCCGCGCGGGGTGAGTTCGTAGACGAAGGCCGCGCCGGGCGGCGGCAGCCGGCGCCTGGTGGTCAGCCCGTCGCGCTCCATGTCCTTCAGCCGCGAGGCGAGGACGTCCGTGCTGACGCCCGGCAGGTCCGCGTGCAGGTCGGTGTAGCGTCGCGGGCCGGCCAGCAGCTCACGGACGATCAGCAGGGTCCAGCGGTCGCCGATGACGTCGAGCGCGCGGGCGGCGGAACAGTACTGGTCGTAGCTTCGGCGAGGTGGCATGCGACGCAGTCTAGACATGTTGTTGGACTTTCCAAGCGACTACTTGGTAAAACCAAGTGACACTGGTTACCTGGAGGGGCGCATGGAGTTCCGGCAGTCGAGCAAGCTCAGCGAGGTCTGTTACGAGATCCGCGGCCCGGTCATCGAGCAGGCCAACGCGCTGGAGGAGGCGGGGCACAGCGTGCTGCGCCTCAACACCGGCAACCCGGCCCTGTTCGGCTTCGAGGCGCCGGAGGAGATCCTCCAGGACATGATCCGGATGCTGCCGCGGGCGCACGGCTACACCGACTCCCGCGGCGTCCTCTCCGCCCGCCGCGCGGTCGCCCAGCGCTACCAGACCCTCGGCATGGAGGTGGACGTCGACGACGTGTTCCTCGGCAACGGCGTGTCGGAGCTGGTCTCCATGGCCGTCCAGGCGCTGCTCGAGGACGGCGACGAGATCCTCATACCCGCCCCCGACTTCCCCCTCTGGACGGCGGTGACGACCCTCGCGGGCGGCAAGGCGGTCCACTACCTGTGCGACGAGCAGGCCGAGTGGTACCCCGACCTGGCCGACATGGAGTCGAAGATCACCGACCGGACGAAGGCGGTCGTGATCATCAACCCGAACAACCCGACCGGCGCGGTCTACCCGAAGGAGATCGTCGAGGGCATCCTCGACCTGGCGCGGCGGCACGGCCTGATGGTCCTCGCCGACGAGATCTACGACCAGATCCTCTACGACGACGCCGTCCACCACTCGGCCGCCTCCCTCGCCCCCGACCTGGTGGTGCTGACCTTCTGCGGCCTGTCGAAGACGTACCGGGTGGCGGGATTCCGCTCCGGCTGGCTGGTGGTGACGGGCCCGAAGCAGCACGCGCGCGACTACCTGGAGGGCCTGACCATGCTGGCCTCCATGCGGCTGTGCGCCAACGCGCCCGCCCAGTACGCCATCCAGGCCGCGCTCGGCGGCCGCCAGTCCATCGCCGACCTCACCGCACCCGGCGGGCGCCTGCACGAACAGCGCAATGTGGCCTGGGAGAAGCTGAACGAGATCCCCGGCGTGTCGTGCGTGAAGCCGAAGGGCGCGCTGTACGCGTTCCCCCGCATCGACCCCAAGGTGCACCCGATCCACGACGACGAGAAGTTCGTCCTGGACCTGCTGCTCCGCGAGAAGATCCAGGTCGTCCAGGGCACCGGCTTCAACTGGCCCGCCCCCGACCACTTCCGCATCCTCACCCTCCCTCACGCGGACGACCTGGAGGCGGCGATCGGACGGATCGGACGGTTCCTGAGCGGATACCGGCAGTAGGCGCCCCGTAACCTGGCCGCATGGGTGATCTCTTCCTCGTGCGGCACGGTGAGACCGAGTGGTCCCGGTCCGGACGGCACACCGGATCGACGGACGTCCCGCTGACCGAGCACGGCCGGGAGGAGGCGCGGCGGCTGGTGCCGCTGATCCGCTCCCACCGGATCGGGGCCGTATTCGTCAGCCCCCTGCAGCGGGCGCGGGAGACCGCGGAGCTCATCGGGTTGCACGGGGTGCGGGTGGACGCCGATCTGCGGGAGTGGGACTACGGGGCCTACGAGGGCGTCACCACCGTCGAGATCCAGCGCGAGCGGCCCGGCTGGTTCCTGTTCCGGGACGGGGTCGCGCCGGGGCCCGCGGAGCGGCCCGGGGAGACGCCGGAGCAGGTCGGGGAGCGGGCCGACCGGATGCTCGGCAAGGTGGACGCGGCACTCGCCAACACCGAGGGCGCCGTGGTGCTGGTCGCGCACGGGCACATCCTGCGGGTGCTCACCGCGCGGCGGCTCGGCTTGCCGCCGCACGACGGGGCGCTGTTCCAGCTGGCCACGGGAGCGCTGTGCCGGCTGGGCACCGAGCACGGGCGGCCGGTCGTCGCGGGCTGGAATGTCAGACCCCCGTCGTAGCCTTCGAGGCGATGGGGTCCGACCCCCACGCCGGGAAGGAGCACGCCGTGACCCGACCGCCCACCGCCGCGCAGCGGCGTGTCGTCGACGCCGCCGATCCGGTCACCGGACGGCTGAAGGGAACCGAGGCGCAGCTCGCCGCGCTGGTGAAGCGGGGGCTCGCCTTCCGGCATCCCCGGCCGCCGCACGACCACTTCCTGACCCCGGCCGGACACCGGCTGCGGGAGGCCGAGCCCACGGCGCCTCCCCCGCCGCCCGCGCCCGCCGGACACACCGGCGTCTTCGCCGCCCGCACAGGCGGTGAGGAGGACGTGCCGGAGCCGGGCCCGGCCCGGGTCCGCGAGGTGCACAGTGCCTGGCAGGGTCTGCTGGACCTGCGCCGGATGACCAACCCGGACGGTGCCACGGACCGGCCGTGCGGCTGGGAGCGGACGCATCTGGTGCAGGCCGCCGCGCTCGCTCTGGAGGCCGCCGGACACCGGCCGGAGGGACCCGGCTCACCGGGGTACCGGGTGCGCGCCACCCCGCAGCCGGAGGCCGTCGCCGTGCACGAACCGGACACCGAGGCGCTGCGGGCCTGCGCGGCCACGCTGGAGGGGGCGGGCTGGCAGGTCGGCGAGCACACGGAGCCGCGGACCCGGGCCCGCTATCTGCTGGCCTCCCCTCGGCGGGCGTGAGACCCGCGCATGCCAAGATCGGACGAAGCAACCGCCGACCGACAGGGGACATGGTGAGCACGCCGTTTTCCGTACCGGTGACCGTCCGCGGGTACGAGACCGACACCCAGGGCCACCTCAACCAGGCCGTCTACCTCAACTACGCCGAACACGCCCGCTGGTCCCTGCTCCAGGCGGCCGGCATCCGCCAGGCCGCCCTCCAGGCGAAGGGTGTGGGCCCGGTGGCGCTGGAGACGACCATCCGCTACCTGCGGGAGCTGCTGGCGGGCGACGAGGTCGAGGTGACCTGCGAGTTCGTGTGGGGAGACGGCAAGACGTTCCGGATCCGCCAGCACATCGTGAAGGCCGACGGCACGGTCGCCGCGGAGATCGAGGCGGTCGGCGGCCTGCTCGACCTGAAGGAGCGACGGCTGCTCCCCGATCCGCGCGAACGCTTCAAGGAACTGGCCGCGGATCCCGCGGTGTTCGGGCTCTGAGCCCCATGGCGACACGACACGTCAAGCCGAGCCTGTACATCTCGGTCGACATCGAGGCGGACGGCCCCATCCCGGGGCCGTACTCCATGCTGAGCCTGGGGGCGGCGGTCGCCGGTGTGCAGGACGCCGACGGGTTCACCGCGGCCGATCCCGAGCGGCGCACGTTCTATCGCGAACTGCGGCCGATCAGCGACGAGTTCGTGCCCGAGGCGCTCGCGGTGAGCGGGCTGGACCGCGACCGGCTGCGCGCGGAGGGCCTGGACCCGGCCCTCGCGCTCGCCCAGTTCGGCCGCTGGGTGCGCGAGGTGAGCGCCGAGGCGGGCGCCCAGCCGGTGATGTGCGGCTACCCGGCGTCGTACGACTGGACGTTCCTGTACTGGTACCTGATCCGCTTCACCGGCGAGAGCCCCTTCGGGCACTCCGGCTGCCTGGACATGAAGACGCTGTACGCGACGAAGGCCGGCGTCCCGCTGCGGGCCGTCGCCAAGCGCTCCATGCCCCCCGGAACGCTTCCACGGCGCCGCCATACGCATCATGCGCTGGACGACGCCGTGGAGCAGGCGGAACTGTTCATCAACCTCATGAAGTGGCCGGGGCCCGGGTCGTCGCCCCGGTGATCTCCTCTCCCGCTTCCATCGGGTGGGTGACGTCCTGGGCGTCGCGGCCCTTGCCGAGGTGGTTGAAGACGAAGTTCAGCAGGACGGCGGCGACACAGCCGGTCGAGATGCCGGAGTCCAGGACGATCTTCGCGGTCTCCGGGAAGGCGTGGTAGAACTCCGGCGCGGTGATCGGGATGATGCCGACGGCCAGGGAGACCGCCACGATCAGCACGTTGTTGTCCTTGTCCAGGCCGGCCCGCACCAGGGTCTGGATGCCGCTCGCGGCGACCGAGCCGAACAGGACGACACCCGCGCCGCCGAGGACCGGGCGGGGCACGACGGCGATGAGCGAGGCGGCGACCGGGCACAGGCCCATCAGCACCAGGAAGCCACCGCCTGCGGCGACGACGAACCGGCTGCGGATCCGGGTCATCGCGACGAGGCCGATGTTCTGCGCGAAGGCGCTGCACATGAAGCCGTTGAACACGGGGCTGATGGCGGAGCCGAGGGTGTCGGCGCGCAGACCGGCGGCGATGGTCTTCTCGTCGGCCGGGCGGTCGACGATCTCGCCGAGCGCGAGCATGTCGGCGGTCGACTCTGTCATCGAGACCACCATCACCACGCACATGGACAGGATGGCGGCGAGCTGGAACTGCGGGGCACCGAAGTGGAACGGCGTCGGGAAGCCGACGATGTCCGCGTCGGCGACGGGGCTGAAGTCGGTCACGCCGAGCGGTATCGCCACCAGCGTGCCGGCGACCAGGCCTAGCAGCACGGCGATCTGCTTGACGAAGCCGCGGGTGAAGCGGCGCAGCAGCAGCACGATCACCAGGGTCGCGCCGGCCAGGCCCAGGTTGGTGACGGAGCCGAAGTCGTCGGCGGTGGGGCTGGACCCCTGGGCCCAGCCGAAGGCGACCGGGAGCAGCGAGATGCCGATCAGGGTGATCACGGTGCCGGTGACGACCGGCGGGAAGAACCGGACCGCCTTGCTGAAGAAGGGGGCGGCGAGGAAGCCGAGGAGGCCCGCGACGATCACCGCGCCGAAGATGATCGGCAGGGCGTCGGACTTGTCGTCGGTGGCGGCGACGATCGCGGTCATGGGGGCGACACCGGCGAAGGTGACGCCGTTGACGAAGGGGAGCCGGGCGCCGATCTTCCAGACGCCCAGGGTCTGCAGGAAGGTGGCGAGGCCCGCGGTGAACAGGCAGGCGCCGGTGAGGAAGGTCAGTTCGGTGCCGGAGAGGCCGATGGCCGCGCCGACGATCAGGGGCGGGGCGACGACTCCCGCGTACATGGCGGCCACGTGCTGCAGGCCGGTGGTCGCCATCTTCAGGGGCGGAAGCTTCTCGTCGACGGGATGCACGCCGGAACGCGCGATGGAGTCCTCGGGGGACATGGGCGGTACGGCTTCGGGCTGAGCGGCCACGGCGGCTCCTCCGGTCGGGTACACGTCGGCACTGACATGGGTTTCAGGGAGGTGGTGCAGGTGTGGTCGTGCGGGACCGTTGGGGGGGGTGGCGCTGGGTGGGAACGGTGAGTGACCGTTCCGGGGCGCGTGCGTCCACACGCGCCCCGGAGACGGCTGCCGTGGATCCCGCTCGGATCCACGGGTCCCGGCCGGGAGCCGTCCCTCCCGGCCGGAGTCTTCCGAAGGGGTCAGCCCTGTGCGGCGATACGCGCCAGGCGCTGGGCCTCCTCGCGGGTGGAGCGGGCGACGGCGTCCTCGTCGACGGTGAGCAGGCGGCCGTTGTCGACGATCTGCCGGCCGTTGACGAAGGAGGCGGTCACCGGGGCGGCGGCGCCGAAGACCAGCGCGGTCACCGGGTCGGCGATGGAGGCGTGGGCGAGCGTGTCCATCCTCCACAGCACCACGTCGGCCAGCTTGCCCGGCTCCAGCGAGCCGATCTGCTCGGCGCGGCCGAGGACCTGGGCGCCGCCGAAGGTGCCGAGCCGCAGCGCCTGACGGGCGTTCAGCGCGGCCTCGCGGTGCGTGCCGAGGCGGTTGATCAGCAGGGCGTTGCGCAGTTCGGTGTGGAGTTCACCGGACTCGTTGGAGGCGGTGCCGTCGACGCCGAGGCCGACCGGGACGCCCGACCTCAGCATGTCGGGGACGCGGGCGATGCCCGCGGCGAGGCGGGCGTTGGACGACGGGCAGTGGGCGACGCCGGTCCTCGTGCGGGCGAAGGCGGCGATGTCGGAGTCGGTCATGTGGACGCAGTGCGCCATCCACACGTCCTCGCCGAGCCAGCCGGTGGACTCGAAGTAGTCCGTCGGGCCCATCCCGAACAGCTCGTGGCAGAACTTCTCCTCCTCGACCGTCTCCGAGCCGTGGGTGTGCAGCCGCACGCCGAGCCGGCGGGCCAGCTCGGCGCCCTCCCGCATGAGCTCGGTGGAGACGGAGAACGGCGAGCAGGGGGCGACCGCCACCTGGGTCATGGCGTCGAAGGAGGCGTCGTGGTGCTGCTTGACGGTCTCCTCCGTGGCGGCGAGCGCACCCTGAAGCGTCTCGACGGCGAAGTCCGGCGGCAGACCGCCGTCCTTCTCGCTGCGGTCCATCGAGCCGCGGGCCAGCGTGAACCGGACACCCATCTCGGCGGCGGCGCGGATGATCGAGCCGGAGATGTCGCCGGAGCCGTGCGGGAACACGTAGTGGTGGTCCATGGCGGTGGTGACACCGCCGCGGGCCATCATGGCGAGGGACCCCTGCGCGGCCGCGTACGTCATCCGCTCGTCGATGCGCGCCCACGTCGGGTACAGCGCGACCAGCCAGTTGAACAGGTTGTGGTCGGTGGCCAGGCCCCGGGTGATCCACTGGTAGAAGTGGTGGTGGGTGTTGACCAGACCGGGCGTGGCCAGATGGCCGCTCGCGTCGATCCGGCGTACCACGTTCTCCAGCCCCTCGGGGGCCCGGCCCGCTCCGACCGACTCGATGCGGTTGCCGGCGAGCACGAGGTACCCGGAGGCGTACTCGGTGTCGCCCGCGTCCACGGTGGCGATCGCACAGTTCTCGATGACGATGCGCTGGGCTGCCGATGGTGCCATGGCGCTTCCTTGTCTTTCAGTGGCGGCCCGTGAACGGTGAGGTGTCCACGGGGAGGGCACGGCAGGACCCTAGGAGGATTTGAGTGCCGGGGCCGGTTGGCGGCTCCGGGTGCCGAGATGATGGAAGAACAGGTTGAGGGTGACCGCGACGAGCGCGCCGGCGCTGATGCCGGATCCGAGCACGGTCTGCGCCCAGGCCGGGAAGTCGGCGTAGAAGGCCGGAGCTGCCAGCGGGATGATGCCGGCGCCGAGTGCCACGGCCACCAGGATGATGTTGGAGCTGTCGTCGAGGCCCGCCTCCGACAGGGTGCGGATGCCGCTGACGGCGATCGAGCCGAACAGCACGATACCGGCGCCGCCGAGGACCGGCATGGGGACCAGGGAGACCACCGCGCCGAGGACGGGGAAGGCACCGAGGACGAGCAGGGTGGCACCGGCGACGGCGACGACGTAGCGGCTGCGTACCCGGGTGAGGGAGACGACGCCGACGTTCTGCGCGAACGAGGAGGTGGGGAAGCCTCCGAAGACCGGGCCGATCAGGGTGGCGATGCCGTCGGTGCGCAGGCCGCGGGTGATGGTCTTGGCGTTGGCGCGGCGGTCGCAGATCTCGCCGAGGGCGAGCATGCCGGCGCTCGACTCGGTCATCAGCACGAGCATCACGATGCACAGCGACAGGATGGCCGCGGGCTGGAACTCGGGCGCGCCGAAGGCGAACGGGGCGGGCAGCGCGGCGACGGGCGCCGACTTGAGGGCGCTGAAGTCGGCCATGCCGAAGGGGATGGCGACCAGGGTGCCGACGAGCAGTCCGAACAGCAGGGCGACCTGCTTGACGAAGCCGCGGCCGAACCGCTGGACGAGCAGGATGACGGCGAGGGTGAACCCGGCGAGCGCCAGGTACCTCATGGCGCCGAAGTCGGCGGCGGTCTTGTCGCCGCCCTGCGCCCAGCCGACCGGGACGGGCATCAGCGTGACGCCGATCAGGGTGATCACCACGCCGGTGACCAGGGGCGGGAAGAAGCGCAGCAGCCGCCCGAAGAACGGGCCGACCGCCAGGCAGAAGACGCCGGCGACCATCACCGCGCCGTAGATCGCGGGGAGTTGGCGGCCCGGGTCGCTGGTCTCGGCGATCGCGAGGATCGGGGCGATGCCGGCGGAGGAGGCCGCGTTGACGAAGGGCAGCCGGTTGCCGACGAAGCCCTTGACGCCGATGGTCTGCAGGATGGTCGCGACACCCGCGATGAGCAGGCTCGCGGCGATCAGCCGGGTGCGGGCCGCGACGTCGAGTCCGCAGGCCTGGCCGATGATGAGCGGAGGAGTGACAACGCCCGCGTACATCGCGGCGATGTGCTGGAGCGCGGCGGGGACGAGCCGCGAGGGGTGGAGCTTCTCGTCCACCGGGTGCACGGACGTGACGGCGTCCTCGGTGTGCACCGGCGGGGTGGAACAAGGGGCTTTCGCCGGCCCCTGTGCAGGCTGTGCCATGGTGTTCCCTCCGGTGTGGCGCGCCCCCGGTCCGGGTGGCCGGACCGGGGGCGCGCGTCCCGCGTCAGAGGTTGGTCATGTCGACCGGGATACGGGCCTCGCAGCCGTCCCGCAGGATGGTGGCCTCGATCAGGCCGTAGGGGCGGTCCGCGGCGAAGTACACCTCGTTGTCGTTCTTCAGCCCGAACGGCTCCAGGTCCACCAGGAAGTGGTGCTTGTTCGGGAGGGAGAAGCGGACCTCGTCGATCTCGCTGCGGTTGTTGATGATCCGCGAGCCCATCTGGTACAGCGTCTGCTGCAGCGACAGGGAGTACGTCTCGGCGAAGGCCTGGAGCATGTGCTTCTTGACCTGCTCGTAGGACTTCTCCCAGTTGGGCATCTTCTGCTCGTCGTCGGTCCAGTTGAACCGCCAGCGGCCGGAGACCTGCGTGGCCAGGATGCGGTCGTACGCCTCCTGGAGGGTCGTGTACTTGTCCTTGACGTAGCCCCAGAACTCGGAGTTCGTCGAGTTCATCACGACCAGGTCCTTGAGGCCGGAGACGACCTCCCACTTCTCACCGTCGTAGGTGATCTGGGTGACCCGGGTCTCCTGGCCCTTGCGGACGAAGGAGTGCTTGACGTCGTCGGCGCCGATGAACTTGCTGTTGGCGTCGGAGGTCTCGATCCGCTCCCAGGCGTACTCCTCGATGCGGATCCGCGCCCGGTGGATCGGCTCCTGGCTGGTGACGAAGTGCCGGGCGAGGTGGATGCCGAACTGCTCGGCGGACTCGATGCCGTACTCCTTGGCGAACGCGTACACCGTGTTCTTGGTGGTGTCGGTCGGGAGCACGTTGGCGTTGGAGCCGGAGTAGTGGACCTCTTCCATGTCGCCGCTGAGCGCCACGGAGACGTTCAGGTCCTTGATGTGGTGGGTGGCGCCGTCCCGCGTGATCTTTACGACTCGGTTCTCGGCCTTGCCGTACTGGTTCTGTCCCAGGATCGTGGGCATTGTCTGCTAGCTCCCTCGGTAAACGGAGTAGCCGAACGGGTTGAGCAGCAGCGGTACGTGGTAGTGCTCGCCCGGTACGACGGCGAAGGTGATCGCCACCTCGGGGAAGAACACCGCGGCACCGCTGTCCCGATTCGCGGGGGCGTCCTGCTGCGCATCGGCTTGCTTCTTCGCGGAAATCTCGAAGTACGGCTCCACCGCGAAGTCGAGCCGTACGTGGGTCGTCCCCTCCGGCAGGGCCGGAAGGTCCTTGCACCGGCCGTCGGCGTCGGTCGCGCTGCCGCCGAGCGCCTGCCAGTCCGCGTCTCTTCCGCCGCGGGCGGAGAGGTGGACGGCGACGCCCTCGGCGGGGCGGCCGACGGAGGTGTCCAGGATGTGCGTGGACACTGAGGCGGTGGTGCTGGTGCTCATGGTGTCAGGCGTCCTCTTCGACGAGTCGGGCCAGTCGGATGCGGTTGATCTTCCCCAGCTCGGTGCGGACGATCTCCCGCTCCTCCTCCGGCGTGTTCCCGATCCGCTCCTTGACCGCGTCCCGCATCTGCTCGCCGGTCCTGCCGGTCGCGCAGATCAGGAAGACATGGCCGAACTTCTCCTGGTAGGCCAGGTTCAGTTCGAGCATCTCCGCCTTGAGCGCGTCGGAGGCGCCGGCCATGCCGCGCTGTTCGCGGGCGGAGGTCGGGTCGCCGGGCTTGGGGCGGCCGATCGGCGGGTGCCCGGCCATCGCCTCGGCGAGGTCCGTCTCGGTCAGGTCGGCCATGGCGGCGTCGCTGGCCGTGTACAGGTCCTCGGCCGAGGCGTAGGGTCGGGCGGCGAGCAGCCGCTTCGCCCAGCTCGTGGAGGCACACGCCTCGTGGAGTGCGGCGAAGGCCGCGGGCTCCTCCAGAGCGTTGAACCGGGTGAGGCCCGGCGGCGTGGAAGTGGAAGTCACAGGAGCCTCCGTGGCCGTTTCGGCCATCGTGCTGAACGGGCTGCGGATAGCTAACGCCCTGCGAAACAGCACGTCAACACTTTGTTGAAAATTCGGCGTAACAAAAGCGGGATGACAAAAGCCGCCGCCCCGGACCGGGACGGCGGCCGCACACGACTCGCCACAAGGGCCGTCCGGCCCTCCTCCTCGCGGCTTCGGCCCCGCTCCGGCGTCAGCCTTCCTTCTCGCGGTTGAGGTAGTTGTAGACCGTGAAGCGGCTGACGCCGAGCGCGCCGGCCACGGTCTCCACGCCGTGCCGCACGGCGAAGGCGCCGCGCGCCTCCAGGGACCGCACGATCTCCTGCTTGGCCCGGCGGTCGAGGTCGGCGAGCGGCATGCCGCGCTTGCGCTCCATGGCGGCCAGGATGTGGTCGAGGGAGTCCGCGAGCTGCGGCAGCCGTACGGCGACCACGTCGGCGCCCGCCCAGGAGAGCACGACGTCGTCGGGGCCGGCCTCGTCGGGCGGCAGCATCACCCCGCCCATGGCGTCGACCAGCGGCTTCACCGCCGTGATGAAGGGCTCGTCACCCGCGCCGGTCACCGGTCACCCTCCCCCACCACGTTGACCTGGAGCGAGACACGGGTGGCGCCGGCGTTCAGGGCCTTGCGCAGCAGGGCGTCCACGGCGGTCAGGACCTGGTCGGCGCCGCCCTCCGCGGTGTTGCCGAACGGGCCGACGTCGACCTCGTCCAGCTCGGCGGCCTCGATGACCTCACGTGCCACCACCGCGTGCGCGGGGGCCTCGTCGAGGTCGAAGGGCTCGGTTGTGAATTCCACTCGCAGTCGCACGGGCTCAACCTAACGCGCGCGGCGGGCGTTCGGGCAGGCCTGGGGCCGGTCCCTCTTGACAGCCTCCCGACGTCCAGGCAGTCTTCCTCACGTCTTCCGGTAAGCAGAAATCAACTTCCGCAATGCGAAAGAGCAGGGCGGAGGGCAAGTCAGGAAGGGAGCGCGGCCCCGATGGGATTCGCAGACCAGCGCTTCAACGTCAACCTGTCGATCCTCTTCACGGAACTCCCGCTCCTGGAGCGCCCCGCGGCCGCCGCCGCGGCCGGCTTCACCGCGGTCGAGCTGTGGTGGCCCTGGATCGACACCCCCACCCCCGAGCGGTCCGAGCTGGACGCACTGAAGAAGGCGATCGAGGACGCGGGCGTACAGCTCACCGGCCTCAACTTCTACGCCGGGCAGCTCCCGGGCCCGGACCGCGGCGCCCTGTCGGTGCCGGGCGCCGAGTCGGAGAGGTTCCGCGCCAACATCGACGTGGCCGCCGACTTCGCCGCCGCCCTCGGCTGCAAGGCGCTCAACGCGCTCTACGGCAACCGCGTCGAGGGCGTCGACCCGGCCGAGCAGGACGCGCTGGCGCTGGAGAACCTGACCCTCGCGGCCCGGGCCGCCGACCGGATCGGCGCGATCCTGCTGATCGAGGCGCTGAACCAGCCCGAGTCTCCGCTGTACCCGCTGGTGAGCGCGCCCGCCGCGGTCGGCGTCGTCGACAAGGTCAACGAGGCGACGGGACTGGGCAACGCCAAGTTCCTGATGGACCTCTACCACCTGTCCATGAACGGCGAGGACCTGCCGTCGGTCATCGAGCGGTACGCCGCGAAGACCGGCCACGTGCAGATCGCCGACAACCCCGGCCGCGGCGCCCCCGGCACCGGCAACCTGCCGCTGGAGGACCTGCTCGACCAGCTGAAGAAGGCCGGTTACGACGGCTGGGTCGGCCTGGAGTACAAGCCGGGCGACCGCCCGAGCGCGGAGGCATTCGACTGGCTGCCCGCCGAGGCCCGCGCCGCCCGCTGACCACCTTGCACCAAGAGAGGCACCCCATCATGAGCAACCTTCCCAAGATCGCCTGGATCGGCCTCGGCATCATGGGCTCCCCCATGTCCGAGAACCTGCTCAAGGCGGGTTACGACGTCACCGGCTTCACCCTGGAGCAGGAGAAGCTGGACCGCCTGGCCGCCGCGGGCGGCACCGCCGCCTCGTCGATCGCCGAGGCCGTGCGCGACGCCGACGTGGTCATCACGATGGTGCCCGCCTCCCCGCAGGTCGAGGCCATCGCCTACGGTCCGGACGGCATCCTCGAGAACGCCAGGTCCGGCGCCCTGCTGATCGACATGTCCTCGATCACCCCGCAGACCTCGGTCGACCTGGCGAAGGTGGCGCGGGACAAGGGCATCCGCGTCCTGGACGCCCCGGTGTCCGGCGGCGAGGCCGGCGCCATCGAGGCCGTGCTGTCCATCATGGTCGGCGGCGAGCAGGCCGACTTCGACCAGGCCAAGCCGATCCTCGAGGCGCTCGGCAAGACCATCGTGCTGTGCGGCCCGCACGGCTCCGGCCAGACCGTGAAGGCCGCCAACCAGCTGATCGTCGCCGTGAACATCCAGGCGTGCGCCGAGGCCGTGGTCTTCCTGGAGAAGTCGGGCGTGGACCTGAAGGCCGCGCTGGACGTCCTCAACGGCGGCCTGGCGGGCTCGACCGTGCTGACGCGGAAGAAGGACAACTTCCTGAACCGCGACTTCAAGCCCGGCTTCCGCATCGACCTGCACCACAAGGACATGGGCATCGTCACCGACGCCGCCCGCAACGTCGGTGCCGCCCTGCCGGTCGGCGCCGTGGTCGCCCAGCTGGTCGCGTCGCTGCGCGCCCAGGGCGACGGCGGCCTGGACCACTCGGCCCTGCTGCGGGCCGTGGAGCGCCTGTCGGGCGCCCAGGTCTGACCGGCCCCACCGAGACCCCGGGCGGCGCCGCCGCTGACACCTGTCCTGTCGCGCCCAGGCGGCGGCGTCGCCCGGAATCCAATTCAACAAACTGTTGACGCCCAGATCGGCCCACTTCTAGGCTCCACAAAGCGGAAATGGTTTTCCGCTGCCCCTCGTACGGAAGGTCCACGATGTCGAAGCGCGTGCTCACCACCGAGTCCGGCGCCCCGGTCGCCGACAACCAGAACTCCGCCTCCGCCGGCGTCGGCGGCCCGCTCCTGCTCCAGGACCAGCACCTTCTGGAGAAGCTGGCGCGCTTCAACCGGGAGCGCATCCCGGAGCGCGTGGTGCACGCGCGCGGCTCCGGCGCCTACGGCTACTTCGAGGTGACGGACGACGTCACCGGCTTCACCCACGCCGACTTCCTGAACACCATCGGCAAGCGCACCGAGGTCTTCGTGCGCTTCTCCACCGTGGCCGACTCGCTCGGCGGGGCGGACGCGGTGCGCGACCCGCGCGGCTTCGCGGTGAAGTTCTACACCGAGGAAGGCAACTACGACCTCGTCGGGAACAACACCCCGGTGTTCTTCATCAAGGACCCGATCAAGTTCCCCGACTTCATCCACTCGCAGAAGCGCGACCCGTTCACCGGCAAGCAGGAGCCGGACAACGTCTGGGACTTCTGGGCCCACTCCCCCGAGGCCACCCACCAGGTGACGTGGCTGATGGGCGACCGCGGCATCCCGGCGTCGTACCGCCACATGAACGGCTACGGCTCGCACACCTACCAGTGGACGAACGAGGCGGGCGAGGCCTTCTTCGTGAAGTACCACTTCAAGACGAACCAGGGCATCCGCTCCCTGTCCACCGAGCAGGCCCAGGAGCTCGCGGGCAAGGACCCCAACTCCCACCAGACGGACCTGCTCCAGGCCATCGAGCGGGGCGTGAACCCGTCCTGGACGCTGTACGTGCAGCTCATGCCGGCGGCCGAGGCGGCGGACTACCGCTTCAACCCGTTCGACCTGACCAAGGTGTGGCCGCACAAGGACTACCCGCTGCAGCGCGTGGGCCGCCTGGTGCTGGACCGCAACCCCGACAACGTCTTCGCCGAGGTCGAGCAGGCCGCGTTCTCCCCGAACAACTTCGTGCCGGGCATCGGCCCGTCCCCGGACAAGATGCTCCAGGGCCGGCTCTTCGCCTACGCCGACGCGCACCGCTACCGCCTGGGCGTCAACCACACCCAGCTCGCGGTGAACGCCCCGAAGGCGACCGTCGCGAACAACTACGGCCGCGACGGCCTGATGGCGGTCAACGGCCAGGGCCGCCACGCCAAGAACTACGAGCCGAACTCGTACGACGGCCCGGTCGAGACCGGCCGCCCGCTGTCCGCCCCGCTCGCGGTGGCCGGGTACACCGGCAACCACGCGGCGCCGCAGCACACCAAGGACGACGACTTCTTCCAGGCGGGCGAGCTGTACCGGCTGATGAGCGCGGAGGAGAAGTCCCGGCTCGTCGCCAACATCGCCGGCGGCCTCTCCCAGGTCTCCCGCGACGACGTGATCGAGAAGAACCTGGCCCACTTCCACGCGGCCGACCCCGAGTACGGCAAGCGCGTGGAGGAGGCGGTCCGCGCCCTGGGCGAGGACTGAACTCCCTGACTCCCTGACCGTGCCCGGCCGCCGGGCGGCCCGGATGAGGGGTGGCCGCCCGCGGTGGGCGGGCACGGACAGGGTGCGGACCGCGGCGGCGTGCGAGCCAGTGCGGTGGTGAAGGAATCGCGACCCCCTTCTCGACCTGAGGGAAGGGAGTTCACGGCTCCGTCGCATCCGCCGCGGTCCCAGCAGCATCTCGGCAACACCCCGGACGAGCGCCGGGTGCGGACGGTCCCGCACCCGGCGCTTTCCCGTGCCCGGCCGCCCGTGCCCGCCGGGGTGCGGATTCATCCGCCGCGCAGCACGCTGAAGGCATGGCACAACCTAGGCAGCATCCGCACGTCGTGGTCCATCCCCCCGCCCTGGACGGATCCCGACGGGTCACGGAGGGCGACGAGACGCTGGGGATCGCCTCGCACGCCGACGACGTCGGCGAGATCCTGCGGCTGGCCGACCTGTACGTGACGGACGTGGCGGAGAACGACCTCATCGAATGGCAGGGCGGCGGCCCCGACGACTGGCCGGGCCTGTCGGAGCACCACGCCGGCTGAACGGCCGTACGTCACCGGCCGTACGGCGGCTACGACATCCTCAAATGAACCTCTGAACCCGCCCCCGCGAGGCGTGAGCGACCCCCGGGGGCGGGCACAGTGCTGTCACGGGACCCGCCGGCACGGGGGCGGCGGGCCCCGGCACGGGGGTGAGCCATGAGCGACGGTACGGCGGGCCTGGAGCCGCACGAGATCGCGCTGCTGCGCGGCGGCCCGCGCGCCGCCGTCACCGTCGCCCTGGTGGCGCTGCATCTGCGGGGCGTGGTGGCACCCGGACGGCCGGGCACGGTACGCGCGGTGCCCTGGGACGCCGCGGTCTCGCGGCTCGCCTCCCCCTGGGAGGACGTCGTGCACTCCGCCCTGGAGAAGCCGCTGCGGCCGCGCCGGCTGACGCGCCGGCCGTACGTGCGGCTGGGCGTGTCACTGATCCGTGTCCGGCTCGCCGAGGAGGGGCTGCTGCGCTGGCCGTTCCTCGGACCGACACGGGCCGCCCGCCGGGACCTGGTGGCGCTGCGGGAGCGGCACCCGCTGCCCGCCCGGCGGGACGGACTGACCGACCACGACAAGCTGCTGGCCGTCGCCCTGCACGGCGAGGCGGCCCTGCGGGTGCTCGTGCCGCGGTTCGCCTACCGGACGGGGCTGCTGCCCGGCGCCGGGGTGGCGGACCCTGGGAGCCCGGGCTCCTCCTGGGGCTAGGGGGTGTCTCGTCGATCAGGCGGCGACCGACGACAACGCGGCTGGGGGTCCCCCCTGCTCGAAGAGCTTGGGGGAGTGCGTGCCAGACCCCGCGACGCCGCCCTGATCCAAACGACAGGGCCTACGGCGGCGGGGCGCACGGCTGCGGCGGCGGCTGCTGCGGCGGCGGGGGCTCCGACTGAGCCGGTGCGGGCATGCCGAAGGGCGGCCCACCCTCCCCGGATGGGCCGCCCTCACCACTCGGCGCGTCAGGCCTTCAGCGTCTTGATCGACGTCGGGGCGTGCCCCGGCTCGGTCGCGATGTCCTCGAACTCCACGACGTTGCTGATGTCGTTGGTGCCGGACATGGAGATGTTGGTGACGCGCTCCAGGATCGCCTCGACGACGACCGGCACCTGGAACTCGGCGGCGAGCTTCTTGGCCTGCTCGAAGGCCGCGCCCAGTTCGTTCGGGTCGGTCACCCGGATCGCCTTGCAGCCCAGGCCCTCGGCGACCTTGACGTGGTCGACGCCGTAGACGCCCAGCTCGGGCGAGTTGATGTTCTCGAACTCCAGCTTGACCTGGAAGTCGATATCGAACGCCCGCTGCGCCTGGCGGATCAGGCCCAGGTAGGAGTTGTTGACCAGCACGTGGACGTACGGGATCTTGTGCTGCGCGCCGACCGCCAGCTCCTCCATCATGAACTGGAAGTCGTAGTCGCCGGAGAGGGCGACGACCTGCGCGTCCGGGTCGGCCTTCGCCACGCCCAGCGCGGCCGGGACGGTCCAGCCGAGGGGGCCCGCCTGGCCGCAGTTGATCCAGTGGCGCGGCTTGTAGACGTGCAGCATCTGGGCGCCGGCGATCTGGGAGAGGCCGATGGTGGAGACGTACCGGGTCTCCGCGCCGAAGGCCTTGTTCATCTCCTCGTAGACGCGCTGCGGCTTGATCGGGACGTTGTCGAAGTGGGTACGGCGCAGCAGGGTCGCCTTCTTCTCCTGCGCGGCGGCGGCCCACGCGGAGCGGTCGGGCAGTTTGCCCTCGGCCTTCAGCTCCCGCGCGACCTCGACGAACAGCTCCAGCGCGGCCTTGGCGTCGGAGGCGATGCCGTAGTCCGGGGCGAAGATCTTGCCGATCTGGGTGGGTTCGACGTCGACGTGGACGAACTTGCGGCCGTGGGTGTAGACGTCGAGCTTGCCGGTGTGGCGGTTCGCCCAGCGGTTGCCGATGCCGAGGACGAAGTCGGACTCCAGGAAGGTCGCGTTGCCGTAGCGGTGCGAGGTCTGCAGGCCGACCATGCCGGCGTTCAGCTCGTGGTCGTCGGGCAGCACGCCCCAGCCCATCAGGGTGGGCACGACCGGCGTGCCGGTCAGTTCGGCGAACTCGACCAGGAGGTCGGCCGCGTCGGCGTTGATGACACCGCCGCCGGCGACGATCAGCGGGCGCTCGGCGGCGTTCAGCATGCCGAGCGCCTTCTCGACCTGGGCGCGGGTCGCGGCCGGCTTGTAGACCGGCAGCGGCTCGTACGTCTCCGGGTCGAACTCGATCTCGGTGAGCTGGACGTCGATCGGCAGGTCGATGAGGACCGGGCCGGGACGGCCGGAGCGCATCAGGTGGAAGGCCTGCTGGAAGACGCCGGGGACCTGCGCGGCCTCCAGGACGGTCACCGCCATTTTCGTGACCGGCTTGGCGATGGAGGCGATGTCGACGGCCTGGAAGTCCTCCTTGTGGATCACCGCGGTCGGGGCCTGGCCGGTGATGCACAGGATCGGGATGGAGTCGCCGATGGCCGAGTACAGGCCGGTGATCATGTCGGTGCCGGCCGGGCCGGACGTGCCGATGCAGACGCCGATGTTGCCGGGGTGGGTGCGGGTGTAGCCCTCGGCCATGTGGGAGGCGCCCTCGACATGGCGGGCGAGGGTGTGGTTGATGCCGCCGGAGGCCTTGAGGGCCGCGTAGAAGGGGTTGATCGCGGCGCCGGGCACACCGAACGCGTCGGCGACGCCCTCGCGCTTGAGGATCTCGACTGCCGCACGGGCAGCGGTCATACGAGCCATGGGAACTCCTGGTTCGGCTGTCGGATTCGCACTCCCGTCGCGCCCCGCGGTGAGCACCCCTCCGCTGTTCAATTCCCGCATTTCCGTATTGCGGAAACTAACTTCTGCTATCTGGAAGCAAGGTAATGGGGTCGGCGAAAGCCGTCAAGAGACGCTCCAACCAACGGACAAGCGGGCCGCCGCTGGAGCACGATGGAGGGCATGTCCGAGAGCGTGCCGGTGCGCTGCCCGGCCTGCCGGCGGGCCCATGTCTACGCCGCGCCGTCCTATCCGTGCGCGTGCGGCGCGCCCGTCACACCGCCGCTCGACCCGCACCCGGCGGCGGCCGCCGTCACCCATCGCGCCTGGGACGAGGAGTGGGTGACCGTCCGCTGCCCGGCCTGCGACCGCGTCGCCCAGTGGCCCCGCCCCGAGCTGGGCTGCCCCTGCGGCACGGTGCTGCGGATACCGGTGGCGGGCGCGCCCGCCGAGCCGCCGGACACCACCTCCGCGCCCACGCGCCCCGCCTTCCAGCCGGTGACCATCCGCACCGCCCGGGACGCGGTCACCGCCGCCGCCCTCTATCTGCGCTGGCTCGGCCACCGGGACGTCCGGCGCGCGGACCGGCGCCCGCCGTCCGGCATCGGCCTCGCCGCCAGCGGCGTGCTGGCCCAGGTCGACCCGACCGTGCGCCCCGCGCAGCCCCGGGACGTGGAGTGCCTGTGGCTGACCGCCATGGCGGAGTCCGCGGCCTGCGTCTACTTCTCCCTCGCCGGGTACACCGACGAGGCCCGCGCCCGCGCCGACACGCTGCGCGTCCCCCTGTTCGTGCTCGACCTGACGGGCACCCCGCAGCCCGTCAACGACCACGCCGACGCGCTCGCCGCCGACACCCCGCGCACATGACGGCGCCGGCTCCCGGAGAAGCGGGAGCCGGCGCCGCCGGGAGGGGTGCTACGGGTTGACGCAGCCGATCGAGCCGACCGGGAAGTCGTTGCCGGTCGACGTGGCGGTGAAGCCGAACGTCACACTGCCGTCCGGCGCGATGGTCCGGTTGTGGTCGGCGTTCCTGACCGTGACCGCGCCGTCGGCGCCGGTGCTGAGCGTGCCGTTCCAGACACTGTTGATCCTCGTGCCGGCGCCCGGCTGCCAGCGCACCGCCCAGCCGTTCTGCGGTGCGGTGGCGTGGTTCATCACCTCGACGGAACCCTGGAAGCCGCCGTTCCAGGAGTTCGTCACCGAGTAGACGGCCATGCACCCGGTGTGCGGGTCGGTGGGCGTCGGGGTTGGCGTCGGGGTGGGGGTGGGGGTGGGGGTCGGGGTGCCGTTCGAGCCGCGGATGCCCGTCACCTCGCCGTTGCCGCCGTCGAAGACGATGTCGGAGCAGGAGAAGAAGTTCTCCTGGCTGTCCGAGCGCACCCACTGGATGAACATCACCGCGTCACCCGAGCGGCCGGAGGGCAGCTTCAGGTCCCAGTAGTAGTGGCCGGTCTCGCTGCCCACCGAGCCGGACTGCGGCGGGTTGGTGACCGTCTGGACCAGCTCCAGGTCGTCCCAGCCCAGCTCGGTCGCCGGCGAATAGCCGGGCTTGGAGACGTACACCCGGAAGTCGCCCGGGTGCGCCGCCCAGTTGCTGTACTTCACCCGGATCGTCGCCCCCGAGGTGAGGTGCGTGCGGGGCCAGTCGGCGCGGGCCGCGTTGTAGCCGCTGAAGTCGTACGGGGAACGGTCGCCGGCACTGCACAGCTTGCCGTCCGGCACGTAACCCGCGCCGCGCCCGCCCGCGTTCGAGTCGAGCACGGCGAACCAGTTGTACAGCGCCGTCGCACCGCTCTCGGCGAGCGCGGACTCGCAGGCCGGGTTCGTCGGGTCCAGGGAACCGGTGCTGGTCTTGGCGTCCAGGTAGCAGAGGTAGGTACGCGAACCCGGCATCATCGCCACACCGTGCGCCTGCGCGCTTCCCTGGCCGAGTAGCACCAGGCCGATCCCGCTGAGCAGGGTGCCCAGCACCGCCGCCCAGGAGAGGAGGCGGTTTCTGCGTCGAGCCATCGTGTCTGTCTCCTGTCGTTGGTCGGGACTGTCCGCTGTGGAGCCCCCGCCCGCCCGGGGAACGCGTCGCACCGGACGGGCGAGGGAGTGTGTGGGGGAGGTACGCGGATCAGTCGGCCGGCGCGCTCCACGTCCTGGACACGTCCGCCTCCGCGGCGGGCGCCTCGCCCGCGGACAGCTGAGCCGCCGCCCCGAGCAGCAGGGTGGTCACGACGGTGGCAAGCGCGGCGGCCCGCCTGCGGTGCGGTCGGCGCGGCCGGGCGGCCCCGCGTCGGGTCCGGTCAGTCATGTGCTGTCTCCTCCCTGGGCTGGGTCAGGCGGCGGAGTGCTTGGCTGTGGTGAGCACGGAGGCCGGGCCGGCGCCCAGCGTGTCGCCCTGCGTGCCGGTGATGAACGAGGTCATCGCGGTGGGCAGTTCGGGGTCTCGCCGAACGACTCGTAGGCGCGGCCCCACCGGTCGTCGCGGGCCACGCACAGACACGGCGCGAAGGACCAGTCGATGCCGGTGCCCGCCACCTCCTCGGCCACCGCGCGTCCGACGCGCTCCACCAGGGCGGGGTCGCGGGTGGCTCCGAGACCGATGTTGTGCGGGAAGATCGTCGCGCCCCGTACCGTGTTGTGGCCGTGCACCGCGTCGATGCCGTAGATCATCGGGATGCCGAGCGGGGTGGTCAGGGCGGTGCGCTGCAGGTCGTCGTAGGTGTCGGCCCAGGTCTGGGCGTTGTTGGGGCTGACCATGGAGTCGCCGCCGGAGAGCACCGAGCCGATGCGGTACGCCGCCAGGTCGGACCGCGGGACCAGGGCGTCCTCCTCGACCCGCGTCATCTGGCCGAGCCTGTCGTCGAGCGTCATCCGGCCCAGCAGGTCGTCGACCCGCTCCGGCACCGGCAGGGAGAGGTCCTGGTACGGCAGGGCGGCGGCGGGGACGGCTGCGCCCTCGGGCGGGGCGGCGGCGGTCAGCGCGGTCACCGCGAGGACCACGGCACACAGCGCGGCGACGATCGCGGGACGGCGGGCGGAGGGTGCGGGGCGCGGGCTCATGGGCGGGGGCCTTTCCGGGTGCGGGCCGGAGGGGCGGGGAAGGTGCGCCCCGGGGCCCGGCCCCCTGTCGGCGCGGGGAAGGAGGGCGGGCCCCGGAACGGGCCGGTGCGGCGAACGAACCGCCGGATCGGAGGAAGCCGGATCGGACGATGCCGGATCAGGCGAAGCCGGATCAGGCGACGGTGCAGGCGGTGCCGTTCAGGGTGAAGCCGGCGGGTTCGGCGAAGGCACCGCTGTAGGTGGCCTGGAACCCGAAGGTCTGGGTGCCGCCGGCCGCGATCCGCGCGTTGTGCGCGGCGGGGCTCACCGTGACGGCGCCCGAGGATCCGGACACGGTCGCGTTCCAGGCGTTGGCGATCCGCTGCCCGGTCGGCAGCGTGAAGCCGAGCTGCCAGCCGTCGACGGCGGTCGAACCGGTGTTGCGGACGGTGACGTCGGCGGTGAAGCCGCCCTGCCAGACGTTGGCGCCGTACGACACCTCGCACGCCGCCGCGGGGTCGCCCGGGTCACCGGGGTCGGTGCCGCCGATGTTCACGGCCGAGGAGAAGGAGTTCACACTCAGCCCGGCCCCGTTCTGCCACGGCTCGAACCCGGCCTGAACGCTCGTCAGGTACCAGTTGGTCTGGGCCATGCCCCGGGCGACGGTCTGGTCGACGAAGTCCATGACGTCGAAGCTCCAGCTGCCGATCGCCGACGGGGCGACGAAGGAGATCACGTCGTTGGAGCCGTTGCTGCCGGTCCACACCTCCCAGGTGCGACCGCCGACGGTGGCGGTACCGGTCGGCGCACCGATCGGCTGGATCGGACCGACCCGGTTGAACCAGATCATGATCTCGGTCCGGTTGACGCCGTCGGTGCGGGGCGTCGGGTCCAGCCAGATGTCGTACGACGCGTTGAACACCGCGTTGGACACGAAACCGTACGAGATGCTGCTGGGCGCGCTCGAGATGGTGCTGAGCTGCGCCGGGAGCTTGGTGCCGGGCGAACAGTTCGTGTAGTGGCAGCCATTGAAGACCGAGGGGTACGACTTCGGCGCCCCGTTGGTGGGCACCGACCCGTCGGCCTGGGCGACCCGGAAGCCGGTGTCGGTGGCGGTGACGCACTGCGTGGCGCTGGTGCCCCAGCGGTTGTTCTGGACGACGTAGCGTCCCTGGATCACGGTCGATCCGTACTGTTCGCAGATCGTGGTGTCGGCCTGGGCCGGCGCTCCGGCGGCGACGAGTGCCGCCAGCGTGGCGAGCGCGGTGAACAGCGCGCCGAGGAGGGCGCGGACGGTGCGGAGGCGGTGCGGTGACGATCGCATGCGGGGGCCTCTCTGGGAGGGAACTGGCGGTCTTCTGTTTTTTCGGGAGCGCTCCCACCTCCCCACTGATGGGAGCGCTCCCACCCCACCGGTTTCGGACGCGACTGTAGGAGCCGTCCATGTCCCTGACAACCCTGTGCGCGCGAATCCGTCGAATGGATTTCGAAGACGCAGGTCGGGCGGGTGACGCTTGGGCGGATCGAACAACGAGCCGGAAGATCAAGGGAGTTGGGAGCGCTCCCGAAAGTTGCGACAGCAGAACGTCAGCGCGACGGATCGTCCAGTTCCCACTTCGCCGAACTGACCGGAGACGAGCGCATCGCTGCCACCACGTACGGCAAGGCCCAGCACGGCGCCCTGCCCGCCATCAAGCGCTCGCTGACGACCTACCGACTCGCCTCCGCCGACCGGGAGCCGGAGCCCGCCGACGTACTCGCCGCGCGCCTGCGGCAGGCGTGGAAGCTGTGGCATGCCCGCGACCGCCGTTCGGGTCCGGGTCACACCGTCGAGGGCAACCGGTCACGCATCGCCGCTCTCCTGCCCGGTCTGCTCGCCGACACCCAGCACGCCACGCGCTCGCTCGAGGGAGCCGACCGCCGGCGCGCCCTCGTCGCGCTCGCCGAGACCTACCACCTGGCCCAGTTGTTCCTCTCCTCCAGCCCGCCCCGGAGTTGGTGATGCTCACCGGAGACCGGGCCATGACGGCGGCACAGGACGCGGACAGCCCGCGCCACCGACGGAACCGGCGCGCCTCATCCGCACAGGCACCGTGGGAGCACGCGGGCGTCCTTGTCCGGCCCTACGTGGCTCGCCTGGGCACGGACGTCTACGCGAGCACCCAGGCGGGCCCCCTCAGGGGTGAGCGCTGGTGGTGACCTGCCAGCCCCGCCTCGGAGACCTCGTCCAGGGCACCGGCGCACAGAAGATCGGCAAGGTCATGGGCTTCGTCGGCCCCTACGTGCAGCTGCGGCTGTTCGGCGGCGGCACCGAGTGGGACGCGGCGCGGACAGGCTACGGCCGGTCACGGCAGAGGAAGCGCTCAGCGCCGGCGTATGGGTGGCGGCCCCACCCGCTCGTAGTCACAGCCGAGCTGCGCTCGCGGCGGCTCGCGCCTCCCAGGTGGCTCCTTCCGAGATGTGGAGGGAGACGGGGTGGTCGTACCACTGGGCGGCCTCCGGCAGTTCACGGATCAGTGCGGGGATCCCGGGCGCGAAGCGCAGCACCGTCAGCGTCTTCCAGCCGTGCGGGATCGCGTCCATCGGACGGGCGAACTGCTGGGTGACCGCGACGACCGTCGTGGTCACCCAGGCGACGTCGTCGGCGTCGTGGCGCCGGTAGCAGCAGTCGAAGCGTCTTCCCACCGGCACGTCGGCGTAGTTGTAGGAGAGGAAGAGGGCCACCTCGTTCGCCGAACGCGCGGGGAGTTCCCGTCCCATGGTCGCGAGGGCTCCCTCGTCGGCGCGGCTCTCGACGAGCAGGACGCGTTCGGTGAGCGGGGTGTCCCCTTCGGTTCTCATGCCGTCATTCTGCGCCCGGCCGCCGCCCGTCGCGGGGCCCGGTCGGGGCTCCCTTCACGCCGACTCCCGCACCACCAACCGCGTCCGCAGGATCACGTGCCGCCAGGCCACCTCGGGCTGTTCCATCTCCTCCAGGAGCAGTCGCACCATCGTGTGGCCGATCTCCTCCAGTGGCTGGCGGACGGTGGTCAGTGGTGGGTCGGTGTGCCGGGCGAGTTGGAAGTCGTCGAAGCCGATGACGGCGACGTCGTCGGGGACGCGGCGGCCTGCCGTGCGGAGGACGGCGAGGGCTCCGGCGGCCATGGTGTCGGAGGCGGCGAGGACGGCGTCGACGTCCGGGTGCCGGCGGAGGAGTTCGGTCATCGCCCGGCGTCCGCTCGCCTCGGTGAAGTCGCCCTCGACGGTCCACGAGGCGTCGGCGGGCAGGCCGGCGTCGGCGAGGGCCTGGTGGTAGCCGCGCAGGCGGCACTGGGCGACGTACATGCCGAGCGGGCCGGTGATGGCGGCGATGGACCGCCGGCCGCCGCGCAGCAGGTGGGCGACGGCGTCGCGGGCGCCGCCCACGTTGTCGGCGTCGACGTAGGTGACCCGCTCGTCGCCGGAGCGGCGGCCGAGCAGCACGGTGGGCAGGCCGGCGTCGGCGAGCATGTCGGGCAGCCGGTCCTCGGCGCGCACGGACATCAGCAGGACGCCGTCGACGCGGCCGCCGCGCGCGTACTCGACGAACCGCTGCCGTTCGGCGTCCGTGCGGACCAGGGTGAGCAGGAGTTGCACGGAGGTGTCGGTCAGCGCGTCACCGACGGCGGTGACCGTCTCGGAGAAGAACGGCTCGCCGAACAGCCGCCAGTCCCGTTCCGTCATCACCAGTGCCACGGCGTCGGCCCGCCGCCCGGCGAGCGACCGTGCCGCCAGGTTGGGCACGTAGCCGAGTTCGGCGATGGCCCGCTGCACGGCGAGGCGCGTCGACTCCTTGACGCCCGCCTCGTTGTTGACGACGCGGGAGACCGTGCCCCGCCCGACGCCGGCGAGTGCGGCCACCTGTTCCAGTGTGGGCGTCGTACCGGCCCGCCGTCTGACCATGTCCACCCCCCATGGGCGTCCGATCTTACGGGCCGTGGCCCGTCGTGATCGAACGCCCGGGGGTCCGTCAGGTGCCGTACCGCTCGCGCAGTTCGACCTTGCGCACCTTTCCGGACACCGTCATCGGGAAGGTGTCCAGGACGCGGAGGCCGGTCGGGATCTTGTAGTGGGCCAACCGGCCGTCGCAGTAGGCCCGCAGCTCGTCCAGGGTCGGGGGGTCGGCCGGATCGCGTGGGATGACGCAGGCCAGTACCTCCTCGCCGTAGTGCTCGTGCGGTACGCCGATGACCTGGACGTCGGCGATCTTCGGATGGCCGTACAGGAACTCCTCGATCTCGCGCGGGTAGATGTTCTCGCCACCCCGGATGATCATGTCCTTGATGCGGCCGACGATCTCGACGTATCCGTCGTCCCGCATCAGCGCGAGGTCCCCGGTGTGCATCCAGCGGCCGGCGTCGACGGCCTCGGCGGTCTTCTCGGGCTCGTTCCAGTAGCCGAGCATCACGCTGTAGCCGCGGGTGCACAACTCGCCCGCGGTGCCGCGCGGCCGGGTCACGCCGGTCGCCGGGTCGACGATCTTCACCTCGATGTGCGGCAGGGCCCGGCCGACCGTGCCGGTGCGGTGCTCCAGGTCGTCGTCCATGCGGGTCTGCAGCGACACCGGGGACGTCTCGGTCATGCCGTAGCAGATGGAGACCTCCGCCATGTGCATCTCGGCGACCACCCGCTTCATCACCTCGACCGGGCAGGGCGAGCCCGCCATGATGCCCGTGCGCAGGGAGGAGAGGTCGTACGTCGCGAAGTCGGGGAGGTTCAGCTCCGCGATGAACATCGTCGGCACGCCGTACAGGGAGGTGCAGCGCTCCTGCTGTACCGCCTCCAGGGTGGCCTTCGGGTCGAAGGAGGGGGCGGGGATGACGATGCAGGCGCCGTGGGAGGTGGCCGCCAGGTTGCCCATGACCATGCCGAAGCAGTGGTAGAAGGGCACGGGCACGCAGACCCGGTCCCCCTCGCCGTAACCGATCGACTCGCCCACGAAGTAGCCGTTGTTGAGGATGTTGTGGTGGGAGAGGGTGGCGCCCTTGGGGAAGCCCGTCGTGCCCGACGTGTACTGGATGTTGATGGGGTCGTCGCAGGACAGTTCCTCGGGGCGCGCGTCGGGCGTGGCCCGGCCCAGCAGCGCCTCCCAGCTCGGGTCGCCGAAGTACACGGCCTCCCGCAGCAGCGGGCAGTCGCCGCGCACCTGCTCGACCATCGCCCGGTAGTCGCTGGTCTTGTGGCTGAGCGAGGCGAAGAGCAGCGAGACGCCGGACTGCTTCAGGACGTACTCCACCTCGTGGGTGCGGTACGCCGGGTTGATGTTGACCATGATCGCGCCGATGCGCGCCGTGGCGTACTGGACGAGGACCCATTCCGGGCAGTTGACCGCCCAGATGCCCACCCGGTCGCCCTTCGCGACGCCGCTCGCGAGCAGCGCCCGGGCCAGCGTGTCGACGTCCGCCGTGAACTCGGCGTACGTCCAGCGGCGGCCGGACGGTACGTCGACCAGCGCCTCCCGGTCCGGCCAGGCGGCGGCCGTCCGGTCCAGGTTCGCCCCGATGGTGTCGCCGAGCAGCGGGGTGGCGCTCACCCCGTGGGTGTACGAGTTCACCGGAAGTCCTCCTCGCGGTACTCGGCGTCCGAACCGGCCGCCGTGGCCTCGCGCAGCTGCACGCGGCGGATCTTGCCGGAGACGGTCTTGGGCAGGTCGGCGAACTCCAGGCGGCGGATGCGCTTGTACGGCGCCAGGACCTCGCGGGAGTGCTCGAACAGCACCTTGGCGGTGTCGGGGCCCGGCGACCAGCCGTCCGCGAGGACGACGTAGGCCTTGGGGACGGCCAGGCGCAGCTCGTCCGGGGCCGGCACGACGGCGGCCTCGGCGACCGCCTCGTGCTCCAGCAGGGCGCTCTCCAGCTCGAACGGGCTGATCTTGTAGTCGGACGCCTTGAAGACGTCGTCGCTGCGCCCGATGTACGTCAGGTATCCGTCCTCGTCCCGCGCTCCGATGTCGCCGGTGCGGTAGTAGCCGCCGGACATCACCTCCGCCGTGCGCTCGGCGTCGCCGTGGTAGCCGGTCATCAGGCCGACCGGGCGGGCGGACAGGTCGAGGGCGATCTCACCCTCGGTGGCGCCGGGGGCGCCGGTGACCGGGTCGAGGAGTTCCACGCGGTAGCCGGGGCTGGGGCGGCCCATGGAGCCCGTCTTCAGCGGCTGGCCGGGGGTGTTGGCGACCTGTACGGCGGTCTCGGTCTGGCCGAAGCCGTCGCGGATGGTGACGCCCCAGGCGCGCCGCACCTGCTCGATGACCTCCGGGTTCAGCGGCTCGCCGGCGGCGACGACCTCGCGGGGCGGCATGCGCAGCGCGCTCAGGTCCGCCTGGATGAGCATGCGCCACACGGTGGGCGGGGCGCAGAAGGTGGTGACGCCGGCCCGGTCCATCTCGGCCATCAGGCGGGCCGCGTCGAAACGGGTGTAGTTGTGCAGGAAGACGGTCGCCTCGGCGTTCCACGGGGCGAAGAGGTTGGACCAGGCGTGCTTGGCCCAGCCCGGCGAGGAGATGTTCAGATGCACGTCGCCGGGCTTCAGGCCGATCCAGTACATGGTCGCCAGGTGCCCGATCGGGTACGTGGTGTGGGTGTGCTCGACCAGCTTGGGGCGGGCGGTGGTGCCGGAGGTGAAGTAGAGCATCAGCGGGTCGTCGGCACGGGTCGGGCCGTCGGGTGTGAAGCCGGCCGGCGCCGAGTACGCCTCCTCGTACGGCAGCCATCCGTCCGGCGCGCCGCCCACCGCGATCCGCGTGTAACCGCCGGGCACCTCGGCGAACTTGCCGGTGTCGTCGGCGCGGACGAGCACATGGCGGACCCGGCCCCGCTCCACGCGGTCGCGCAGGTCGGCGGGGCCGAGCAGCGGGGTGGCCGGGATGACGACCGCGCGCAGCTTCATCGCGGCCAGCGCGGTCTCCCACAGCTCGGCCTGGTTGCCGAGCATGACAAGGACGCGGTCCCCGGCGGTGACGCCCCGCGCGCGCAGCCAGTTCGCGGCCCGGTCGGAGCGGTCGGACAGTTCGGCGAAGCTCAGCCGGGTCTCGGCGCCGTCCTCCTCGACGATGTGCAGCGCGGTGCGGTCGTTGCCGTCCGCGATGACGTCGAACCAGTCCAGCGCCCAGTTGAAGTGCTCGGGCCGGGGCCAGGCGAACCCCTCGTACGCCGTGGCGTAGTCCTCACGGTGTGCCAGCAGGAAGTCCCGCGCCCTGCGGAAGTCCTCGGTCGCCGTCGCCGTCGTCATCTGTTCTCCCTCTGTCCGGACCGTTGCCGGGCGGCTCCCGGACATCGTGTAATCCGTGATGCAAATCTCACTACCCCCTAACGGGGGTGCGCGCCGCAGGACGCGGCCGGGAAAGGGCGAGCACGTGGGAGCAGACGCAGCGGACACGGGGGAGATTCGGGGCGCGCTGCTGCGGCTGCGCCGTACCACCGGCCTGCCGGTGGCCTTCGGCGGGCTGGTGGAGGCGGGGCGGCCGCGGATGCGCATCACCGAGCTGACCGGAACCCGCACCCCGGCGCTGAGCGCGCTCGCGGTGACCTCCGGCAACGGGCTGGGCGGCAAGGCGGTGGCGCTGGGCCGGCCGTGCGCCGTGGCGGACTACTCGGCCTCGCGGCAGATCAGCCACGAGTACGACGCGCCGGTCGCGGCGGAGGGGCTGCGGTCCGTGCTCGCCGTGCCTGTCGTCGTACGGCGGCGGGTGGGCGGGGGGTGCTGTACGGCGCGCTGCGCACCGCCGACCCGCTGGGCGACCGGACGCTGCACGCGGCCGTGGAGGCGGCGCGGGACGTGGAGCAGGCGCTGGTGGCGCGGGACGAGGCCCGGGGCCTGCTGGACGCCGCGCAGGCCGCGCCGGGGGGTGACGCGGCGGCGGGCGCCGTACGGGAGCGGATGCGAGAGGCGCACGCGGCGCTGCGGGCGCTGGCGCCGCGGATCGCCGACCCGGCGCTGCGGGCGGAACTGCTGCAGGCGTGCGGGCTGCTGGTGCCGGAGGCCGTGCCGGACGCGGTGCGGCTGGCGCCGCGGGAGGTGGACGTGCTGGCGTGTGTGGCGTCGGGGGCGACGAACGCGGTGACCGCGGAGCGGCTGGGGCTGCGGCCGGAGACGGTGAAGAGCTATCTGCGCTCCGCCATGCGGAAGCTGGGGGTGCGCACGCGCGGGGAGGCCGTGGTCGCGGCACGGCGGGCGGGGGTGCTGCCGTAACTCCCGCGCCGGGGGCGTTCGGTCCGCGGGCGTTCGGCGGCTGCGAGGTTTCGTTCATCGCGCAACGAAGTCCCGTCCGTGATGCGCCGGAAGTGCCCCCTTCATGCAATTGACCCCCCGCTGAAATTCCCCATGCACCGGGTTGTTATTTCCCTCACCGTCTCACCCCTCCGAAATTCAATGACTTGCCGCCTAGAATTTGGCCCGGACACGACACACGGAGGGGAGCGGTGACCGTGCGACGGGACTTCAAGGAGCCTGCCAGATGCCGCCCCGACCTGGTCATCGGACGGGAGGAGCCGTTCGCCGGCGCCCGTGACCAGCTGGAGCGCGGCGGCAGTGTGCTGCTCCACGGGCCCGCCGGAATAGGAAAGTCGACCGTGCTGCGGGCATTGGCCGCGGAATACGGCGCGACGGTACGGACCGTGTTGCGCTGCTCCGCGACCGAGTCCGAATCCCATCTCCCCTTCCTCGCCCTTGCCGACCTCCTCGGCCTGGTCCTGGACGAGGTGTCCGACCAGCTGCCCGCCACCCAGCGCACCGCGCTGGAGTCCGCGCTCACCGGCCGCGGCGAGTCCAGCCTCCAGCGCGACGGCCTCGCCCTGCGGCTCGCGGTGCTGTCGGCGCTGCGCGCGCTCGCCGCGGCGGGGCCCGTCCTGCTCGTCGCCGACGATCTGCAGTGGCTGGACCCGGCCAGCGCCGAACTGCTCGGCTTCGCCGCCCGCCGCCTCGGCGACACCCCCGTCCAACTGCTGTGCGCGGTGCGGACCGAGGGCCAGGAGTACGACCGGCAGCTGCGGGCCAGCCCGCCCGACACCCTCGCCCTGCGCCTCGGCCCGCTCTCCCGCGCCCAGGTCTCCGCGCTGCTCGACCACCGCGGCTACACCGGCCTGGCCCGCTCCACGGTCCGCGACATCCACCGCACCAGCGGCGGCAACCCGCTGTTCGCGCTGGAGCTGGGCCGCGCCCTCGCCGAGGCCCCGACGCCGCCCCGGCCGGGCGAGCCGCTGCCGGTGCCGACCTCGCTGCGGGCGCTGGTGCTGAGCCGGCTGGAGATGCTGCCGGACGAGGCCCGGCACACCCTCCTGGTGGCCAGCGCGGGCGCCCGGCCCACGCTGGCCCTGCTGCACGCGGCCGGCCGGCACGACGCCGAGGCGGAGACCGCGCGGGCCGCCGAACTTGGGCTGCTGGCCACCGACTCGGAGGGTCCCGCCGTACGGTTCGCGCATCCGCTGATCTCCGCCGCGCTGTACGCGGAGGCGCCCGCGCACCAGCGGCGGGCCGCGCACGCGGCGCTGTCTGAGGCCGCCTCGGACCCGATCGAACGCGCCCGGCACCTGGCGCTGGCGACCACCGGCACCGACCCGGAGGTGGCGGCCCGGCTCGCCGAGGCCGCCGCGCTGGCCCGGGACCGCGGCGCCCCGTCGATGGCGGCCTCGCTCGGGCTGCTCGCCGCCCGGCACACCCCCGCCGACGGGCAGCCGGGCGGCGACGAGCGGCGGCTGCAGGCCGCGGAGGACGCGATCACCGCCGGCGAGGTGGACCTCGCCCGGGACATCGCGCGGGAGGTGCTGGCCCGGTCGGCGGTGCCGGCCGACCGGGTGCGGGCCTGGATGGTGGTGATCGAGGCGGCCGGACAGGCCCTCGGGGAGGTCGACGCCGTCTTCCCGCAGGCGCTGGCCGACGCGGGCGACGACCCCCGGCTGCTCGCCCTGGTGCACTACCAGCTGGCCTGGCGGGGCCTGGTCGTGGAGGGCGACTTCGCGGAGGGCCGTGAGGAGGCCGCGCACGCGGCGGAGCTGGCCGCGCGGGGCGGGGACCGGCGCACGGAGCTGCTGGCGCTCGCCTTCCAGGCGCAGGCCGAGACCCTGATGGGCCACCCGGACGCCCCGGCGACCATCAAGCGGGCGCTGAAGGAGCCCCAGGACCCGCAGGTCGCCTGTCATCACAACGGGGCCGGCTCGACCCGGCTGCGCTGGCTGCTGATGAGCGACCAGCTGCCGGACGCCCGCGCCACCGTCACCAAGCTGCTCAGCGAGGCGCGGCGGCGCGGCATGGTGGAGAGCGAGGTGCACTTCCTGCGGATGCTCGCCGAGACCGAACTGCGCTCCGGGCACTGCGGGCGCGCACTCGACCTGGCCCGCGAGAGCATGCGCCTGGCCCGGGACTCCGGGATCGGCGAGGTGGCGTCGGCCGTGCTCACCTCCGTCGCGGAGGCCTCCGGCGGCGACGTCGACCGGGCGCTGGCGCTCGCCAGGGAGGCCGCCGAGCACGCGGAGGAGGACGGCGACCACATCTACATGTCCCGCGCTCTGGCCTCCCTCGGCCACGTCCAGCTGGTCGCCGGGGACGCCGCCGGCGCCGTGCGGTCGCTGCGCCGGGTGCGGGAGCTGGAGCAGGGGCTCGGCGTGACCGACCCGGCGCGCGGGCGCTGGCACGGCGACCTCGCGGAGGCGCTGGTGCGGATCGGGGAGATCACGGAGGCGCAGGACGTCGTGGACGTGACCCGGGAGCAGGCGCTGCGGCTGAGCCGGGAGAGCGTGCTCGCCGTACTGGACCGGGCGGAGGCGCTGGTCCGCGCGGCGCGCGGGGAACTCGACGGGGCGATCGCCCAGCTGACGTCGGTTCAGGACCGCCTGGCCAAGCTGGGGTACGGGCTGGAGGAGGCGCGGGCCGCGTTCGTGCTGGCGCGGCTGCGCCCCGGGCGGCCGGGGCCGACGGCGTACGACGAGGCGGCGCGGCTGTTCCGGCGGTGCCGGGCGCTGCCGTGGCTGCGGCAGGTGGAGGCGGCGGCCGCGATGCCGGCGCCACCGGAACCGGCCCTCGCGCCCGGGCCCGCGCCGGCCGTGCTGGAGGGGCTGGCGTCGATGGAGCGTCAGGTCGCCGCGCTGGTCATGGAGGGCGCGACCAACCGGGAGATCGCCGCGCGGCTGTTCATCAGCGTCAAGACGGTGGAGGCGACCCTGACCCGGGTCTACCGCAAGCTGGGGATCCGGTCGCGGGTGGACATCGTCCGGCTGGCGGCGGGGCGGCGCGCGCCCTGAGCACCGAGGGTTTTCCCTCACCAACCCCCTTAGGGGGTTCCCTCATTGGGAGGGCGGGGCCGCCGGCCCTAGCGTAAGGGCGTGCCGCTCGCCGGGCACACGGGGATCTGTCCCGAGATCCGCGTGCACCACCCCCCACCCCGCGCGACCCCCCACCGGCAATCCCTGAGGAGACTCATGTTCGGGCTCACCCGTGCGAGAAAGGCCGCCGTGGCCGTCGCCGCCGGCGGCGCCGCCGCCGCGACCCTGCTGACCGGCGCCCCCTCGGCCGTCGCCGCGCCCCAGCCCGTCGTCGGCGGCACCACCACCACGACGAGCGCCTATCCGTTCATGATGCAGATCACCGACGCCTCGCAGAACCAGTTCTGCGGCGGCACGCTGGTCTCGCCGACGAAGGTCGTCACCGCCGCGCACTGCATGGTCGGGGAGAGCACCAGCAGCGTCCGCGTGGTCGGCGGCCGGACCTACCTCAACGGCACCAACGGGACGGTCGCCCGGGTCAGCAAGATATGGATCCACCCGAACTACACCACCGCGACCCGCGGTGAGGACGTGGCGGTGCTGACGCTGTCGACGTCGATGCCGTACACCACGGCCAAGTACGTCTCGTCGACCGACACCTCCGTCTACAAGGCCGGCACCACCGCCCGGGTGCTCGGCTGGGGTACGACGTCGCAGAGCGGCAGCTCCTCCAACCAGCTGCGGACCGCGACCGTGCCGATCGTCTCCGACTCGAGCTGCGGCGGGAGTTACGGCTCCGACTACGTCGCGAACGAGATGGTGTGCGCCGGATACTCCTCCGGCGGCGTGGACACCTGCCAGGGCGACAGCGGCGGTCCCCTGCTTGTCGGGGGCGTCCTGGCAGGGATCACTTCCTGGGGCGAGGGCTGCGCCCAGGCCGGTTACCCGGGTGTGTACACCCGGCTGACCACCTTCTCCAGCCTGGTGACCGCGCAGGTCAACTCGTAACCGGGAGAAGCTCCTGAGGGCACCCCTCAGGTGAGTACCAGGGGGCGTTGCGGGCCTCCACGAGCGGCCCGCAGCGCCCCCTTTCCATGTCCGGGGTCACCGCCGGCTCAGCCGGTGACGGTGCCGAACCGGATGTCGTACGACCCCTGCGGGTACAGCGTGCGCAGCATCCGCTCGGCCTCAGCGCCCACCTCCTCGCGCGCCGCCCGGGTCAGGTCCGTGAAGGGCTCGATGACGAGGGCGTCGTCGCGCAGGCGCCACACGCCGGCGAGGAAGCCGTCGACGAGGAGCGGGCAGTGGAAGGTGTTCGCCTGCCAGGTGCGGCCGCGGTGCGGGGGCGGGATCACCCGGGTGCGGTCGGCGTGGGACAGCAGCAGGTTGTCGAACTCGGGCAGCAGGCGGGGCGGGGCCGGGGTGTCCGGGTCGGGGCGCGGGGCGTCGGGCAGGTCGAAGAGCTCGACGCCGTTCGGGTCGCGGAAGGTGACGAGGGAGGGCCGCAGGCGTTCGAAGGCGAGCCGTGTCCGGGTCAGCCCGGCCCAGGTCTGCAGGTCCCGCACGGAGGCCGGCCCGAACGCGGCGAGATAGCGCAGCACGACCGCGTCCAGGGCGGCGGGCGGCTCGGCCGGGCGGCCCAGCCAGTGCTCGACCGTGGTCACGGCGACCTGGGCGCTCCTCCCCCACAGGCCGCGCGGTGTGACCTGGACCAGGGGCAGCGTGCAGCGGGCGGCGACGGCCAGGGCCTGCGGATCGGCGTCCGGCCATTCGGCGCGCAGGGCCTCGCGCAGCTGCCTCATGGTGCGCGGCTCCGCCTCGACGAGGTCGCGGGCGAGGCCGGCGAGCCGGCCGAGGTCGACACCGACGAGGCCGTCGCGGAACTGCTTCATGTTCAGCTCCCGGTCCCGCGCGGGCTGCACCAGGGGCCGCAGGGTGAGGCTGTCGTCGGCGGTGTGCAGATGGATGGTGGAGCGCAGCGTCACCATCCGCACCGCTTCGCGGCCGTCGAGCAGCCCCGACAGCTCCTCGGGGGCGAAGCCCTCCAGGCGGGCGGCGAGCGCGTGGTACGGCGGCTTCACCTCCTGCGCCTGGAGTCCGACGAGATGTTCCACGGCCGCCTTCGCGGACATCGGCGAACGGCCGAGGAGCAGCTGCCGGGCGAGGGTGGCCCGGTTGAGGGCGCGGGTGCCGAGCACGGGGGCGGTCGTGGCGGGCTGGGCCTTCGTCCTGGTCATGGGCGGCACGCTAGCCGCCGTTGCGGACAGGTACGGTCCTCGATGCGGGACCGTCGGACGGTGACGGTCACGTCGCGGCCCGGGGCGGCCAGGACCCGGGCCCGGCCCGGCTCCGTGCGCAGCACGGTCGCCGCGTCGGCGGTGATGTGCCAGGTGCCCGGCGGCAGGGAGAGTTCGGTCGTGCGCGGGCCGTGCCGGGACGCCCGGTAGGCCAGCCGGTACACGCCGTCCGAGGGGTCGTACGAGGCCGAGGCGACGGTGCCCGCGACGCTCGCCGCGTACGGCTCGGCGGTCAGTTCCTTGTGGGTGCGGAAGGCGCCGGTGTCGTCGACCGCGCAGTACCCGCCGCCGTAGCACCACACGTAGCCCGCCCAGCCGGAGGTGTAGCGGCCGAGGGAGGCCATGGCGTCGCGGTAGAAGAGGCCCATGTTCGGCAGGGAGTTGTTGAGCGGTCCCCACTCCCCGACCACGACGGGCACCTGGTAGCGCCTCGGATATTCGCCGACGGCCCGCTCGTAGGCCTCGATCCAGCCGGCACCGGGGTCGTAGTCGGCGCCCGCCTCCATGGCGGTGTTGTAGAAGTGCGGCGCGTACACCACCTTCGGGTCGTCGACGCGTCCGAGGCCGGTCGGTACGCCCTCGCCCACGATCGGCGTGGGCTCGACGAAGATCCAGGCGTCCCGGTCGGCCGAACGCACCGCGTCGGCGAGGCGGTTGTACATCGGGGTGATCTGGTCGCGCTCGATGCGGCGCGCGGCCGTCGGCAGGTCCTCCCCCTCGCGTAGTTCGCCCATCGGCTCGTTCATCAGGTCGTAGCCGATCACGGCCGGGTGGCGGGCGACGTGCCCGGCGAGCACCCGCCAGGCGTCGGCCTGCGCGCGGCGCAGGTCGGGGTCCTCGTAGAGGTGGGTGAAGGCGCGCTGGACGGCGGGTTCGAAGTACTCGGCGAACCAGTCGTCCGGGTGGGGGGTGAAGGGCAGTCCGTCGGTTCTGGTGGCCCAGGCGGGGATGCCGCGATGGCCGAAGGCCGGGCCGAAGACGTCCTGGTGGGCGTCGATCAGGACCTTGACGTCGTTGCGCTGGGCCCAGTCGAGGACGCGGTCGATCTTCCTCAGGTATCCGGTGCCGTACTGCCCCGGCCGGGGCTCCAGGTCGTCCCAGAAGACCAGCAGGCGGGCGAGGTTGAAGCCCTGGGCCCGCATGTCGGCGAAGTGCCGTTCGGTGACGGCCGACAGGGCTTTGCCGCCCCGGTTCACCTTGTCCTCGACGTTCCAGCCGCGCAGGGTCAGCACCCGCCCGTGCCGGTCGGTGAGGGGAGGGATGTCCGGTGCGTCCGGCCGCGCCTGGGCGGCCGTCACGGGGGCGAGCAGGGCACCGACGGCCACACTCGCGGTCAGGGTCGTTCGCAGCACGGGCAACCTCCTGCACGTAGCCGACTCCGATCGGCCGCCCAGAAACGGAACATGACGCTCCCTCAGCTTTTTTCGGCAAAGGTGTTCCCCTGGCGACTACCGGCCAGTAAATACCGTGGGTAACCCCACGTCCAGGAGGTGTCATGAGACGCTCCGGGTACCGGCTGCGGTGGCTCGCCACCGCGGCCGCGGCCGTCCTCGCCATGGCGACGGCCGCCGTTCCCGCCACCGCCACCCCCGCCACGGCCGCCGGCACACGGCCCGCGGCCGCCACCCCGCTCCCGGCCGACCTGGAGGCGATCAGAGCCAGGGAAGCCACCGCGCTCTACGGCGACCCCGCCGAACGCCCCCTCGCCGAACGCAGGACCGCGCTGATATCGCTCGGTGACAGCGAGATCTCCGGGGAGGGCGTCGGCACCTACGAACCGCCGACGAACGGCCCCACGAACTGGTGCCACCGCTCCCCCGACGCCGCCGTCCACCGCACCGGCATCGCCGCGGACCTCACCTTCAATGTGTCCTGCTCCGGCGCCTCCACCGGCAACATCCGGATCGGGGGCGCCAAGCAGTACGCCGACGAGCAGGTGCAGAGCGACAGCCTGGCGATCAAGGCGCGCAACACCCGGATCAAGATGGTGCTGCTCGTCGCCGGGGCCAACGACGACCTCCAGTTCGGTCCCGTCATGACCGACTGCGTCCAGCGCTACCTGCTCTCCCAGGGACCCTGCGAGCCGAAGTACGCCCCCGGCTGGCAGGCCCGGGTGGACGGCCTGGTCCCCAAGGTCGAGCAGACCCTGCGCGACCTGCGGTCCGTGATGCGCGACGCGGGGTACGCCGACGGCGACTACAAGCTCGTCGTGATGAGCTACCCGAGCCCGATCGGCCCCGACTTCCGCGACAACCCCGACTTCGGCGGCAAACTCGCCTGCGGCGGCCTCGGCTACGACTCCGACACGGTGTGGGGCCGCGACACCGCCGTACCCGCCTTCGAACGCGGGGTCCGCAAGGCCGCGGCCGCCGCGGGCGCCTCCTACCTGGACGCCTCGCGCCTCTTCCACGGCCACGAGGTGTGCATGGAGGACACCTGGGCGCGCGGCCTGTACATCGACCTGTCCAAGCCCGGCACGCCGGACGAGAACTCCGTCCGGCAGTCCTTCCACCCCAACGCCCGCGGCCACGCCGCCTTCGCGTCCTGCCTCACCCGGTTCTACGCCTCGGACCTGCTCGAGGCCTCCTGCGCGGACGTCGCCTCCTCCGGCAGCCCGGTCCTGTTCCCGCACGCCTGGGACGACGTCTTCGCGCCGTTGAAGAACCAGGCGACCGGCACCTGCGTGGACGTAGCCGCCTCCGGCAGTGCCAACGGCACCGGCGTCCTCGGCTGGGACTGCGCCGACACCCGCAACCAGCGCTGGTGGTACGACACGGCCCGGCAGACCTTCCACACCCAGCTCACCCAGGACCGCTGCCTGGACGTCCCCGGCGCGCGGTACCGCGCGGGCACCGCGCTGATCGTCTGGAACTGCTCCGGCTCGGCCAACCAGAGGTTCGTCCGCGACGGTACGACCATCCGCCCGTCCGCCGAGCCCGGCCTGTGCCTGACGCAGGCGGCGGCCCGGGAACCGCTGCGGCTGCAGCCGTGCGACGGCTCGGCCGGCCAGCGGTTCACCTCGTAGGGCGGGTCACAGCCGCTCAGGTCGCGGTGGCCTGGGCGGCGGCCCGGCCGGTCTGGCGGCCGGAGAACAGGCAGCCGCCGAGGAAGGTGCCCTCCAGCGAGCGGTAGCCGTGGACACCGCCCCCGCCGAAGCCGGCCACCTCCCCGGCGGCGTACAGACCGGGGACCGGTTCGCCGGAGGTGTTCAGGACCCGGCCCAAGAGGTCGGTCTGGAGGCCGCCGAGGGTCTTGCGGGTGAGGATGTTGAGGCGAGGCATCCGCATCCTGCCCGGCCCGTCCTCGATGTGGTTCGACGCCACCGGCAAGCGGTTCGGCAGCCCCGACATCCCCGGCTACGACACCCTCCACACCCCTGAAGTCCATCACCGGCACCGGGTACGACTACTCCTGGTTCGTCACCACCCAGAAGATCCTCGCCAAGGAGCTCGCGCTCTCCGGTTCCGAACAGAACCCGGACCTCACCGAGAAGAACGTCTGGATGCTGCTCTCCCGCATCTGGCAGACCCCGGAGCCGACGCCTGCGCCCACTTGCGGCCCCAGTGGTCCTGGCCCGACGGGTCGTCGACGCCCCGGTCGAAGCCGGCCGTGCCCAGCCAGTCCTGCCAGGCGAGGTCGTGGGAGTCCTTGATCCCCATGAGGCGCTGATCGTCGGAGTCGACGAGGAACAGGCCGCCGAAGGACCAGAACGCCTGCCCTCCGAGGCTCGCCTCGGGTTCCTGGTCGAGGAGCAGCACCTTGCGGCCGGCGGCGGCGAGTTCGGCGGTCGCGACCAGTCCGGCGAGGCCGTGGCCGACGACGATCGCGTCCGCGTCCTGCGACTCGGCGGCGAAGGCGGGCACCGCGCCCGCGAGGGTCGCGGCGAGCACTCCGCCGGCCGCGGTGAGGGCGTGGCGGCGGGTGATCCCGGGCACGGATCCGGACGTGGATCCGGACGCTGACCCGGACGTGCTACCGGTCCCGGGGTGCGCTGGGGAGTTGTCCATGGACTGCCCTTCCGGAAAGAGGTACGGAGGGTGCACGGGGTGGGGACCAGAACGGTGTTACCGACGGTAGCCCCAAGGGGTCACCCGCTGCCAGAGTGCTGCGAGGGGCCCCACAGAGGCCCAGGTCACAGGGTGGGCGAGGGGAAGGTCACAGCCGCGTCCCCTGCTGCTCCTTTGTCCTTCTGGCCTAGCATCCGAGCATGACGGTCCTGCCTGACGACGGGCTCTCGCTGGCCGCCGAGTTCCCTGACGCGACCCACGAGCAGTGGCAACACCTGGTGGAAGGTGTGCTGCGCAAGGCGGGCAAGGACGTGTCGGGAGCGGCGGCGGAGCTTGCCCTGTCCACCCCGCTGGAGGACGGGTTGCGCACCCGCCCCCTGTACACCGCGAACGACAGCGCACCCGATCCCGGTTTCCCCGGATTCGCCCCCTTCGTCCGCGGCGGCCGCGCCCAGGGCAACACCGCGGGCGGCTGGGACGTACGCCAGCGCCACACGGCGGTCGCCGACGGGTCGGTGCTGGCGGACCTGGAGAACGGCGTCACCTCGCTCTGGCTGGTCGTCGGCGAGGACGGCATCCCGGTGTCGTCGCTCGGCCGGGTCCTGGACGGCGTCCATCTCGACCTGGCCCCCGTCGTCCTCGAAGCGGGCGACGAGACCGAGGCCGCCGCACGGGAGTTGCTGCGGCTCCACGCCGAGCGCGGCGTCGCCAAGGAGGCGGCGCGCGGCGGTCTCGGCGGCGACCCGCTCGGCCACGAGGCCCGTACGGGCCGGGCCGCGGAGTTCGCGCCGGCCGCCTCCCTGGCCCGGCTGTGCGCCGAGGAGTACCCGGGGCTGCGGGCGCTGACCGTGGACGCGCTGCCGTACCACGAGGCCGGCGGCTCCGCCGCGCAGGAGCTGGGCTGCTCCCTCGCGACCGGCGTGGCCTACCTGCGGGAGCTGACCGAGGCGGGCCTGACCGTCGAACAGGCCTGCGCCCAGCTGGAGTTCCGGTACTCGGCCACCGCCGACCAGTTCCTGACGATCGCCAAGCTGCGCGCGGCGCGCCGGCTGTGGGCGCGGGTCACCGAGGTGTGCGGGGCGCCCGGCAGGCAGGTCCAGCACGCCGTCACCTCGCCGGTGATGATGACGCGCCGGGACCCCTGGGTGAACATGCTGCGCACGACGGTCGCCACGCTGGCCGCCGGGGTCGGCGGCGCCGACTCGGTCACCGTGCTGCCCTTCGACCACGCCCTCGGCCTGCCGGACGCGTTCGCCCGGCGCATCGCCCGCAACACCTCGACGATCCTCATCGAGGAGTCGCACCTCGCCCGGGTGATCGACCCGGCGGGCGGCTCCTGGTACGTGGAGCGGCTGACCGACGAACTCGCGTACGCCGGCTGGGAGTTCTTCCAGCACGTCGAGCGGCAGGGCGGACAGGCCGCCGCGCTGCGCTCGGGCCGTCTCGGCGAGGACCTGGCCGCCACCTGGGCCGCGCGCAGCGAGAGGCTCGCCAAGCGGCGCGAACCCGTCACCGGTGTCAGCGAGTTCCCGCTCCTCGCCGAGCAGCCCGTGGAGCGCGAGCCCGCCCCGGCGTCCCCGGCGGGCGGACTGCCCCGGGTGCGCCGCGACGAGGCGTACGAGACGCTGCGCGCCCGCTCCGACGCGCACCTGGCCGCCACCGGCGCCCGGCCCCGGATCTACCTGGCCACCCTCGGCCCGGCCGCCGCGCACACCGCGCGGGCGACGTTCGCGGCGAACCTGTTCCAGGCGGGCGGCATCGAACCCGTCACCGAGGGCACGTTCGAGGACAGCGGCGCCACCGAGGTCTGCCTGTGCTCCAGTGACGCGGTGTACGAGGAGCAGGCGGAGTCGGCCGCCCGCGACCTGAAGGCGGCGGGCGCCGGACACGTGTTCCTGGCCGGCCGCCCCGGGCGGTACTCCGACATCGACGCGTACGTCTTCGCGGGCTGCGACGCCGTCGCCGTGCTGTCCGCGACCCTCGACCGGATGGGAGTGTCCTGATGGGAATCCCCGACTTCTCGGGAATCGAACTCGGGGTGCCCGCGTCCGCAGGCGGCGCCGACGAGTGGCGTACCGCGGTGAAGCAGGCGACCGGCGGGGACGATCCGCTGTGGGAGACCCCCGAGGGCATCCCGGTCAAGCCGCTGTACACCGGGCGCGACCTGGAGGGCCTGGACTTCCTGGGCACCTACCCGGGCATGACCCCGTACCTGCGCGGCCCGTACCCGACGATGTACGTCAACCAGCCGTGGACGATCCGCCAGTACGCGGGCTTCTCCACCGCCGAGGAGTCCAACGCCTTCTACCGGCGCAACCTGGCGGCCGGCCAGAAGGGCCTGTCGGTCGCCTTCGACCTGCCCACCCACCGCGGCTACGACAGCGACCATCCGCGGGTGACCGGTGACGTCGGCATGGCGGGCGTGGCCATCGACTCGATCTACGACATGCGGCAGCTCTTCGACGGCATCCCGCTGGACAAGATGACCGTGTCGATGACGATGAACGGGGCCGTGCTGCCCGTGCTCGCCCTGTACATCGTGGCGGCGGAGGAGCAGGGGGTGCCGCCGGAGAAGCTGGCGGGGACCATCCAGAACGACATCCTCAAGGAGTTCATGGTCCGCAACACCTACATCTATCCGCCGAAGCCGTCGATGCGGATCATCTCCGACATCTTCGCCTTCACCTCGCAGCGGATGCCCCGCTACAACTCGATCTCCATCTCCGGCTACCACATCCAGGAGGCGGGCGCGACGGCCGACCTGGAGCTGGCGTACACCCTCGCGGACGGCGTGGAGTACATCCGGGCGGGCCGGGAGGCGGGCCTGGACGTGGACGCGTTCGCGCCCCGGCTGTCGTTCTTCTGGGCGATCGGCATGAACTTCTTCATGGAGGTCGCCAAGCTGCGCGCGGCCCGCCTGCTGTGGGCGAAGCTGGTCAAGCAGTTCGACCCGAAGAACACCAAGTCCCTGTCGCTGCGCACCCATTCACAGACCTCGGGCTGGTCGCTGACCGCGCAGGACGTGTTCAACAACGTCACGCGTACGTGCGTCGAGGCGATGGCGGCCACGCAGGGGCACACCCAGTCGCTGCACACGAACGCCCTCGACGAGGCGCTCGCGCTGCCCACCGACTTCTCCGCGCGCATCGCCCGCAACACCCAGCTGCTGATCCAGCAGGAGTCCGGCACCACCCGGGTCATCGACCCGTGGGGCGGCAGCGCCTACGTCGAGCGGCTGACGTACGACCTCGCGCGCCGCGCCTGGCAGCACATCCAGGAGGTCGAGCAGGCGGGCGGCATGGCCAAGGCCATCGACGCGGGCATCCCCAAGCTGCGCATCGAGGAGGCCGCGGCCCGCACCCAGGCCCGCATCGACTCCGGGCGGCAGCCGGTCATCGGCGTCAACAAGTACCGCGTCGACAGCGACGAGCAGATCGACGTCCTGAAGGTCGACAACTCCTCGGTGCGCGCGCAGCAGATCGAGAAGCTGCGGCGGCTGCGCGCCGAGCGGGACGAGACCGCCTGCCGGGACGCGCTGGACGCGCTCACCCGGGCCGCGGGGGGCGAGGGCAACCTGCTGGAGCTGGCGGTGCGCGCGGCCCGCGCGAAGGCGACCGTCGGGGAGATCTCCGACGCCCTGGAGAAGGTGTACGGCCGGCACGCGAGCCAGATCCGTACGATCTCCGGCGTGTACCGCAACGAAGCAGGGGAGTCCCCGTCCGTGGACCGCACCCGGACCCTGGTGTCCGCCTTCGAGGAGGCCGAGGGCCGCCGCCCGCGCATCCTGGTCGCCAAGATGGGCCAGGACGGCCACGACCGGGGCCAGAAGGTGATCGCCACCGCGTTCGCCGACCTCGGCTTCGACGTGGACGTCGGCCCGCTGTTCCAGACCCCGGCCGAGGTGGCCCGTCAGGCCGTCGAGGCGGACGTGCACATCGTCGGCGTCTCCTCCCTCGCCGCCGGACACCTCACCCTCGTACCGGCGTTGAAGGAGCAGCTCGCCGAGGAGGGCCGGGAGGACATCATGATCGTGGTCGGCGGGGTGATCCCGCCGCAGGACGTGCCCACGCTGCTGGAGATGGGCGCGGCGGCGGTCTTCCCGCCCGGCACGGTCATCCCGGACGCCGCGCACGACCTGGTCACGCGGCTGGCGGCCGGTCTCGGCCACGACATCTGAGGCCGGGGCCCGCATGGCGATCGATCTCGACACGTATGTGAAGGGTGTGCTCGACGGCAAGCGGGCCCTGGTGGCCCGCGCCATCACGCTCGTCGAGTCCACCCGCCCCGACCACCGGGCCCTGGCGCAGCGGCTGCTGACCGAGCTGCTGCCGCACGGCGGGCGGGCCCGGCGGATCGGCATCAGCGGCGTGCCCGGGGTGGGCAAGTCGACCTTCATCGACGCGTTCGGCACGATGCTCACCTCGCTCGGCCACCGGGTCGCGGTGCTCGCCATCGACCCGTCCTCCAGCCGCACGGGCGGTTCGATCCTGGGCGACAAGACCCGCATGGAGCGCCTGGCCGTCGAGCCGGCGGCGTTCGTGCGCCCCTCCCCCACGGCGGGCACGCTGGGCGGGGTGGCGAAGGCGACGCGCGAGTCGATCGTGGTGATGGAGGCCGCCGGCTACGACGTGATCCTGGTGGAGACCGTCGGCGTCGGCCAGTCGGAGACCACCGTCGCGAACATGGTCGACTCCTTCCTGCTGCTCACCCTCGCCCGCACCGGCGACCAGTTGCAGGGCATCAAGAAGGGCGTCCTGGAACTGGCCGACGTCATCGCCGTCAACAAGGCGGACGGCCCCCACGAGCGGGACGCCCGCGCCGCCGCACGGGAACTGGCCGGCGCGCTGCGGCTCATGCACGGCAAGGACGCGTTCTGGACGCCGCCCGTGCTGAGTTGCAGCGCGCGGGAGTCGACCGGCCTGGACGTCGTCTGGGAACGCCTCGAACAGCATCGCACCCTGCTCGACTCCACCGGCCGCCTCACCGCCAAACGGCGCGACCAGCAGGTCGACTGGACGTGGAGCATGGTCCACGACGAACTCCTCGACCGCCTGCGCTCCGATCCGGCGGTACGCGCCCTCGCCCCCTCCCTCGAACAGCGGGTGCGTGACGGCGAGTTGACGTCCACCCTGGCGGCGGAACGCATCCTCGCCGCCTTCCGGGACAGCGCCGGGGGTGACGGCGCGGGGCGCTGAGACCGGTCGGCCGGCATCGGCGGCGAACGCGCGAGCGACCTCAGCAGGTTGCCCCCTGACGTCGTCGTCCACGCGGACGCGCGCGGTGCCCGCGGGTGCGCCGCGGTGCGCGGGGCCGAGCGCCCCGCTCACCCGGGTGGGTGATGGACAGTGGGGTTCGCCTCGCGGTGCGATACGGGAGTCGTCACCCAGCGTGTTCTTTCCGCCATGGCGGACTCGCCTTCGGGAGTGCTCCATGACCAGTCCCAGCCCCCAGTCCCCGCCCGCCGGACCGCAGGTCACCGTGCGGTCCGCCGGCGTTCCGGCCGTGCCGGGAGTCCTCGTCGCGGACGACGTCGTGTTCGTTCCGCATCCACCGCGGGGCCTGGTCAGCGCGGAACTGCTGACCGCCGAGATCGCCCCGGGGACGGACGGCGGTGCCGCCGCCGAGTCCCTCGACGTCGGCGGCGTACGGCTGCTGTGCCTGGACGACGGCCGGATCAGAGCCGTGCTGGCGGTGCTCACCCTCACCAAGCCGTCCACCCTGCGCCGCAAGGTGCCGCAGTACACCGCGGCGCGCCTCGAGGCCGCCGTCGCCGAGCACGGGGGCGACCTGTGGGCCGCACTGGGCTCGCTCGGCTACGGCGTGCCGGCCGGTGCCCGCCGGGACAGCGACGCGGAGTCGGGGCCGGACCTGCGGGCGTTCACGGGCCTGAGCGGAACGCCGGTCGAGATGTACGACAGCGTGGGCACGTTCGCGGAGAGCGGCTGCGTGTGGCGCTGACCGGCGTCGGAGGAAGTGGTGCGCGCGGTATGGGCGGTGGCCGACGGCGACGAGTGGGCTCGACCCGTCGGTGACGCCGGAGCTGCTGCGGGAGTTCGCCGCCCGGCAGCCCGGCGCCTCGCAGAACCTGTGCCGGCCACCGCCGAGGTGAACCGATGCCGTCCTGTCACTCCTTCACGTCGTGGCCACGGGCCCGCAGGTCCTCGGCCAGGGCCGCGCGGGTCATGCGTCCGACGATGCCGTCCGCCGTCAGGCCCTTGCTGGCCTGGTACTCCCGGACCGCCTTCTGGGTCTTGGGTCCGGCGATGCCGTCGGCGGGCCCCGGGTCGAACCCGAGTTCCGTCAGGGCCGCCTGGACTCCTTGAGGGCTCGTAAGGTTGAAGAAAGCCATGATTCCGCCTCCTGTACCTCCCTTCCAGTGTGGTTCCTAGGGCTGCGTTCGGCGAATCGTGCGGTGGCCGGTGCGGTCGGCCGGACGTAGAGTCGGGAATGTCTTCCGCCCGACTTTCCATCAGTTCGAGAGCCCGCTGCTGCGGCTCCACCTCGACGACGGCTACCACGTTCTCGTCGAGGGCGGCCAGGAGTCCTGTCTGGAATCGCACCGGGACATTCCGGCGGACAGCATCTGGGTGCACCGTTTCTACGACGCGTCGGCCACCAGCTGGGGCGCCGATCCCAGGGAGTTCCGGCTGGAGGACGCCGCCGCCGACCTGCTGCGGCTGATCCGCAGGCTGCGGGAGAGGACCGGCGCGCCCCGCGTGTATCTGGTCGCCCATTCCATGGGCGGGCTCGTGTGCCGCTGCCTGCTGCAGAAAATACTGCCCGAACAGGGCGAGGATCCGGCGGACTTCGTCGACAAGCTCTTCACGTACGGGACACCCCACGGCGGCATCGTCTTCGACAAGGGCTTCGGCGTCTTCGAGCGGCTGCGGGACTCTTTCGGCATCCAGGGGGGCGACATCTTCGGCCCGCGCCGGATGTACGAGTACCTGACGCCACGCCTCGAATGGCGCGGAGGCGATCCGCCGGACGGCTGGGACGCCCGGGTCATGCCGCAGGGCGCGGGACGGTTCCCGCTGGAGCGGGTGTTCTGCCTGGTCGGCACCAATCCGGCCGACTACGACGTGGCGTTGGGGATGTCCGCCGCCGCGGTCGGCGCCCGCAGCGACGGACTGGTGCAGATCGACCGGGCCGCGGTCCCGGACTCCCACGGGGCGTTCGTGCATCGCAGCCACAGCGGCCGGTACGGGCTGGTGAACTCGGAGGAGGGCTACCAGAACCTGCGCCGCTTCCTCTTCGGCGACCTGCGGGTCGAGGCCTCGCTCGTCGGTCACCGGCTGCCCGCCGAGCCGGGGACGAGCTGGCAGGCCGAGGTGCTGATGGCCATCCGCGGGCTGCCCGTCGTCGTGCACGAACGGCAGGCCGCCCACTGGTGCCCGGTGCCGCTGCCGAGGCCGGACACCGCCGGCGCCGCCGAGCCCGTGCCGCTGACGACCACGTTCCTGCGCACCGACCTGCCCCGGCCCGCCGCGTCGCCGACCATGCGGTACGCGCTGCACCTGCGGATCCTGTCGCTGCGGACGGACAGGGGCGTCCTCGGCTTCGGCGACCACCTGGAGCAGACCGCCGACTTCGACGACGCCCTCGTCGTGGACGTCGGCACCGGTCCGGCGCCCGCGATCTGGGCGACCTGGAACTCGCTGATCCCCGGCGCGATCAAGGACCACGAGCCGCAGGGCCGCCCGCTGACCGACGAGGATCCCGCCGTCGGCCGCTGGGTCGCGCACATCCCCTTCCCCGTGAACGCCCACCCGATCGTGGGCGAGGGCGCGGGCATCCGCCTCACGGCGACGCCGTGGCGGTGAGGCTGCGGTGAGCCCCGCCCCCGCACACGGTCCCCACGGAACCCGCACACGCGCGCCGATAAGCTGATCTTCATGGCGATGGAGGGGACCGGATACCCGGCGTGGGTGGCGTGCCCGGCGTGCGGGGGCACAGAGGTGCGCACGGTGGAGCAGGCGCGCACGGCGAAGGGCGCGTCGCGCCGGAACCTGTACGGCCGACTGGCGCCCGGCCCCGACTCGGGCGGCGACGGGTGTGTGCACTTCGTCGAGGGCATGGTGCTGACCGGCATCGGCGTGGCGCTCGCGTACACCGGAGTGAGCCAGGAGAAGCCGCTCTACACGGTCGGCGGCGCCGTGCTCGCCCTCGTGTGTCTCGTGGGCACCTTCTTCGTGGTCCGTGACGACCGCCGCGGCAAGGCCGCCGCCGAGGCGGGCGGCGGACGCGCCGACCGGCTGTGGCGGCCGGCGCACTACTGCTACGGCTGCGGCTCGGTGTTCTGCCCGGGGGGCACCCCCTGGCCGGGCGCGCTGACGCCGGCCCAGTTCAAGAAACTGGTGTGGACGGAGGCGGGCTACGCCGACCGGCTCCAGCCGGGCGACGAGGCGAAGGAGGCGGAGCTGCCGCCGGGCCTGCTGCCGTGGCGGCGACCGGCGTACGGCACGCCCGCGCGATGCAGTCGTCATGGGCCGGCTGGGCCGAACGGCCGTGCCCCGGTTGCGGGCCTTCGGGCACGGCCGTCCCATGGAGCCGGGTGGCCGGTCGAACGGGAGGCAGCATGCCGGGACAGCGGTACGGCCGGGGCGTGGCGGCCGTGGCGGTGCTGGCGGCCGTCGGCGCCTGCGGGTCCCTGTCCCAACGCCGGGACGCCGTCACGGCGGAGGTCGCCCGCTTCGAGCGGCTGCTCGCCGCCGGACGGTACGCCCCACTGTGCGGCACCCTCGCCCCCGCCACCCGCGAGGAACTGGAGCACACCGCCGAGGCCGCCTGTCCGCGGGCCATCGGCCAGGAGGAACTGCCGCCGGGAGGGGCCGTACGGCAGGTGGACGTGTACGGCGCGCAGGCCCGGGTGGTGCTGGAGCACGACACCGTCTTCCTCTCGCACTTCCCCGACGGCTGGAAGGTGACCGCCGCCGGGTGCCTGCCGCGGCCCGAACGGCCCTACCAGTGCGCGATCGAGGGCGGGTGACCGGCATGAGGACGCTGTTCGTCACCACCCTGCTGATCATCGCCGCCGGCCTCGTGTACTTCACGGCGCTGGGGCTGACGCAGCGATGAGCCGCGCCGGGCGCTTCCTGCGCGAGAACAGCCTCGGGCTGGCCTTCCTGACCGCCTTCCTGATCGCCCTGGCGGGTCAGGCGGTCGCCGGGCACGCCGACTTCAACAACCAGCTCACCTCCGAGGGCCTGGCACCGGTGAGCCTCTCCGCGTACCTCGCCACCTCGGACTTCGCCGTGGACGTCACCGAGAACTGGCAGTCGGAGTACCTGCAGTTCTTCCTCTACATCTTCGGCACCGTGTGGCTGCTGCAGCGCGGCTCACCGGAGTCGAAGGAGCTGCACAAGGCGGGCACCGAGTCCGACCGGGACCAGCGGGTCGGCGAACACGCGCGGCAGGACTCGCCGCGCTGGGCCCGAGACACGGGCTGGCGGGGGCTCCTCTTCTCCCGATCCCTGGGCCTGGTCATGGGAACGGTCTTCGTGCTGTCCTGGCTGTCCCAGTCGATCACCGGCGTCGCCGCGTACAACGAGCAGCAGCTACGGCAGCTGGAGGGCCCCACCAGCTGGGCCGCCTACCTCACCTCCGCCGACTTCTGGAACCGCACCCTGCAGAACTGGCAGTCCGAGCTGCTGGCGGTCGCCTCCATGGCGGTCCTCTCGATCTACCTGCGCCAGCGCGGCTCCCCCGAGTCCAAGCCGGTGGGCGCGTCGCACGGGGCCACCGGCGTGGAAGGCTGAGGCGCATGCGATTGGAGGCCGTCCCGCGAGGGCACTCGGCGGGACCGTGAACACGCCGCGACGGATTCTGCTCACCGGGTGGTTCAGCTTCCTCGACGGGGAGGCGACCGCCGGGGACGTGCTGGCGCTCGCCCGCACCGAGGAGGTGCTGGGGCGGGCCGGACTGCCGTACGACGTCGTCTGGAGCCCCGGTTTCCGGCCGCGGGCCCTGCACCTGGACGAGGTGTGTGCCGAGCGGTACTCCCATCTGGTGTTCGTGTGCGGCCCGTTGCACGGCCCGCAGATCGAGGGACTGCACCGGCGGTTCGCCCACTGCGTGCGCGTCGCGGTGGGCACGTCCGTGCCGGACCCCGCCGCACCGGCCGTCACCGGGTTCCACCGGGTGCTGGCCCGGGACGCGCCCGGCATCACGCCGACGACCGACCTGGCGGCCCGGGCACCGGCCGCGCCCGCCCGCCCGGTGGCCGGGGTGATCCTCACCCACGGGCAGCACGAGTACGGGCCGCGGCGGCGGCACGACCAGGTCGCCGAGCGGGTGACGCGCTGGCTGGCCGGGAAGGACTGCGCGCGTCTGGAGCTGGAGACCCGGCTCGACACGCGTGACTGGCGGCTGTGCGCGACGCCCGCCCAGCTCGCCGCCGTCCTGTCCCGGCTGGACGTCGTCGTCACCGACCGGCTGCACGGTCTGGTCCTCGCCCTGCGGGCCGGCACCCCCGCGCTGGCCGTGGACCCGGTCGAGGGCGGCGCCAAGGTCACCGCCCAGGCCCGCGCCTGCGGCTGGCCCGCGCTGCTGCCCGCCGACGAGGCGGGCCCGGAGGGGCTGGAACGGTGGTGGGGGTGGTGCCTGGGCGCGGGGCGGGAGGCGGCACGGCGGGCACGGGACCGGTTCACCGGCGACGGTATGCCGGATGCCGTCGACGGTCTGCTGCCCGCACTGGACGGTCGCCCGTCGACCGCATACGGCTGAGCGCTTGGCGACGGTATACGGGATGCCGTCGACGGTCTGCCGCCCGCACCGGACGGTCGCCCGCCGACCGCATACGGCTGAGCGTTTGCCGGGAGAGGCCGTCGGGGACCCGGTCGCCAGGAGGTGATCGTCGTGCCAGGACCCGGAAGCAAGAAGTACGACACCCAGCGGGCGAGACTGCGCAAGGAGGCCGAGCGGTCCGGGATCTCGGACCAGGACGCCAACGAGCGGGCCAACGAGACCTTGCAGCAGGAACCCGAGCGGCGAAGCGGCGGCCCGCGCACCGAACGCGGCCGCGGCCCCAAGGGCGAGCGTTCCGAAGGCGGTGGCTGAGCGCCGGACGTGGGGCGAGGACCGGCCGGCGTCGGCCCTCACCCCGCGTCGGGCGCTCAACCGCGTGCCCCGCCGACCGCCCCGTCACCCGTCGCCGTCACCCGGGTCCCCCGGCGCTCGTCCCGGCGCCAGCGTCAGGGCCACGGCCGTGAGATCCGGTACGAGCTGGGCGCCACCTCCACCGTCCACCGGCGGCTCCGGCCGCGTTCCGCTCGTGGGCGGACTCGTGGGCCGGCTCGTGGGCAGCAGGAACGCGCGGGCGCCCGCGCGGTGCGCGGCTTCGGCGTCGGCTGTGGTGTCGCCTACGAGGGCACAGGCGTCCGGGGCGGTGCACAGCCGGCCCGCGGCCCAGAGCAGCAGGGTGGGTTCGGGGGCGCGGCAGCGGCACTCCTCGCCGGTGCCGTGCGGACAGACGGCCCAGACGTCGAAGGGGCCCAGGAGTTCGTCGACGCGTTCGTCGAGCTGCCGCGTCCCGGCCGCGCTGAGCGGCCCGCGCGCGGTGACGACTCCGGTGCGCAGCCCGTGCCGGCGCAGATGCCACAGTGCCTCCGCGGCGCCCGGCACCGGACGCACGCCGTCGGGGCCGTCCCCGGCGTTCTCGACGAGCACGCGGTCGCGGTTGAACAGCACGGCCCGGATCCGGGTCATTCGGCGACCTCCCGCCAGGCCACGGCGTGCCGGTGCCGCCGTTGCCCGGTCAGCCAGTGCCAGGTGGCGGCGGGCGGGACGAGCACGCTGGTGGCGAGCAGGGTCGTCACCTCGTCGGGGGTGCGCGGCCCGGGGCTGATCCGCGACCGCGCGAGTTCGGCGGTACCCGCGGCCCACCCGGCTCCGGCGGCGAGGGCGGCCGAGCGCCGGCCGGCGGCGGCGAGGGCGCAGGCGGCGGCTCCCGCGGCGGTGACGGCGAGGTGGCCGGGGAGGCGGCCGCGCGGGGCGACGGCCCGGTGCCACCAGCGGGGGCCGTGCAGTCGCCGCATGAGCGCGTCGTCGGTGTGGACGCGCTGGGCGCGCAGCGCGGCCCGGCGGTCGGCGGGCGGCACCGGCATCCTGCTGGTGCGGCGGCCCTGGCGGATGCGCAGGCCGGCGTCGAGGAGCCGCAGGGCGAGGTCGGTGTCGGCCCGGTCGGCGCTGTGGAAGCGTTCGTCGAAGCCGCGGGCCTGTTTGAGGGCGTCGGTGCGGTAGGCCATGTCGGCGGTCGTCCAGCGGGCGCGGGCCCGGGCGGCGGTCTCGCGTTCGGCTTCGGTGGGTGCGCGGCCGTCGGGCAGGGGGACGGCGAGGACACCCTGACTGCCCGCGATGTCGGGGGCGTCGGCGGCGAGGTCCGAGTCGAGCTGTGCGCACCAGTGCGGGCCGGGCTGGACGTCGTCGGCGAGGAAGACGGTCCAGGGCGTGGTGACCGCGCGCAGTCCGGTGTTGCGGGCGGCGGCGGGGCCGCGGCCGCCGCCGGCGAGGACGGCGGTGTGGGCGCGCAGGTCGCCGAGGACGTCGAGCGGGTGGTCCAGGGCGCCGGGTCCGGGGTCGGGCCGGTCGTCGACGAGCACGATCTGCCGGGGCGCGGGCCCGATGGACGCGGCGAGCGCGGCGAGGCAGTCGGCCAGCGAGTCGGGGACGAGGGTGGGGATCACCACGGCGTACGCGGTCATGTGCGCGCCCCCTTTCCGCGTCGGCTCCCTGCGCGCGCTGCTCTCTTCGCGGGTGCCAGGGTGCGGGCGGATCAAACGCCGCAGCGGGGTTCCGGGCACACCGGAGCGGGATTCCGCGCACACCGAGAAAACTATACATCGCATGTATACACGCGATGTATAGTCCCGGCATGCCTTCAGCGACCAAGAAGATGAAAAGACCGGCGGCCGGGTTCCGAACGGCGGTGCTTGTCTCCGCGGCCGTCTCCCTGACGCTCGCGCTGACGGGGTGCACCCGCCTCGACACCACCGCGCCGAGCACCGTCCGCGCGCAGGCCGCGTCCGGCGCCGAGGCCGCCGGATTCGGCACCGTGGACTGCCGTCGCGCCAAGTGCATCGCGCTCACCTTCGACGCGGGCCCCAGCGAGCACTCCGCGCGGCTGCTCGACATCCTGAAGGACAAGCAGGTCCCGGCGACCTTCTTCCTGCTGGGCAAGCGGCACATCGAGAAGTACCCGGAGCTGGTGAGGCGGATGGCCGACGAGGGCCACGAGGTCGCCAGCCACACCTGGGACCACAAGATCCTCACCAGCCTCGACGAGGACGGGATACGCGAGGAGCTGGAGCGCCCGAACGAGGCGATAGAGGACCTCACAGGCCGCCGCCCCACCCTCATGCGCCCGCCGCAGGGCCGCACCGACGACACGGTGCACGAGATCTGCCGCGAGCTGGGACTCGCCGAGGTGCTGTGGACCGTGACGGCGAAGGACTACACCACGAACGACTCCGCGCTGATCGAGAAGCGCGTGCTGGAGCAGGCGGACCGGGACGGGATCATCCTGCTGCACGACATCTACGACGGGACGGTGCCGGCCGTACCCGGGATCGTCGAAGCACTCAAGGAGCGTGGGTATGTGTTCGTGACCGTTCCGCAGCTCCTCGCGCCGGGGAAGGCCGAGCCGGGCAAGGTGTATCGGTAGCCGGCGTCCCTAAGATCGTCCCGTGGTCACCTTCACCCTGGAGCGCACGGCGCCGCTCCCCCTGCCCGAGGCCTGGCGCCGGCTCACCGAGTGGTCCCGGCACGCGGACGCCGTCCCGCTGACCCGCGTCACCGTGCTGACGCCGCCGCCGACCCGGGCCGGCACGGTCTTCGTGGCCCGTTCGGGCGTCGGACCGCTCGCCTTCGACGACCGGATGGAGGTGACGGTGTGGCAGCCGCCGGGCGACGGCACGCCGGGGCTGTGCCGACTGGAGAAGCGCGGACGGCTCGTCCTCGGCTGGGCGGAACTGGAGGTCCGGCCCGGCCCCGGCGGACGGGCCCGGGTGATCTGGCGGGAGGAGCTGGGCGTACGTCTGCTGCCCGCGCTGTTCGACCGGCCACTGGAGCGGACGGCGCGGGCGGTGTTCGGACGGGCGGTGAACCGGCTGTTGCGGCAGCCGTGAGTCAGCCCAGCCCGCGGCGGGAACATGTCATGCGTGTCATCGTGGCACCGGCCCGGCCGGCCCCGGACCGCCTCGAACCGGCAGTCTTCGGGAGGCCGGATTGCCGTACTCCCGCACCCCGGAGCGCCGTGACGGCCGGTCAGGCCACCGAGCCGATGCGGCCGGCGGGTGCCGACGGCGTGTCGTGGTGGATCGGGGTGTGCGCGCCGGTGAGCGAGACACCGCTGCCGCCGCGCCGGGCGGCGACGATCTCCGCGGCGATGGACAGGGCCGTCTCCTCGGGGGTACGGGCGCCCAGGTCGAGGCCGATCGGGGAACGCAGCCGGGCCAGTTCCAGCTCGGTCACGCCGACCTGCCGCAGCCGCTCGTTGCGCTCCAGGTGGGTGCGGCGCGAGCCCATGGCGCCGACGTACGCGACCGGCAGCCGCAGGGCGAGGCGGAGCAGGGGGACGTCGAACTTGGCGTCGTGGGTGAGGACGCACAGGACGGTGCGGCCGTCGACCTCGGTGCGCTCCAGGTACTGGTGGGGCCACTCGACGACGATCTCGTCGGCGTCGGGGAAGCGGGCCTCGGTGGCGAACACCGGGCGGGCGTCGCAGACGGTGACGTGGTAGCCGAGGAACTTGCCGACGCGGACCAGCGCCGAGGCGAAGTCGATCGCGCCGAAGACGATCATCCGGGGGGCGGGAACCGAGGACTCGACGAGCAGGGTGAGCGGTGCTCCGCAGCGTGAGCCCTGCTCTCCGATCTCCAGGGTGCCGGTGCGGCCGGCGTCCAGGAAGGCACCCGCCTCGGCCGCGACCGTGCGGTCCAGCTCGGGATGGGCGCCGAAGCCGCCGTCGTGGGAGCCGTCGGGACGCACCAGGAGCGCGCGGCCCAGCAGTTCGGCCGGGCCCGAGACGACACGGGCGACCGCGGCGGCCGCCCCGTCCGCGGCGGCGGCGAGGGCGGCGGCCGCCACCGGCCGGACGGGGTCGCCCGCCCGGACCGGGGTGACCAGGATGTCGATGACGCCGCCACAGGTCAGGCCGACCGCGAAGGCGTCCTCGTCGCTGTAGCCGAAGCGCTCCAGGACGGTCTCGCCGTCCTCGAGCGCCTGCCGGCACAGGTCGTAGACCGCGCCCTCCACACAGCCGCCGGAGACCGAGCCGATCGCCGTGCCGTCGGCGTCCACCGCGAGGGCGGCGCCGGGCTGGCGGGGGGCGCTGCCGCCGACCGCGACCACGGTGGCCACGGCGAAGTCGCGTCCCTGCTCGACCCACCGGTGCAGCTCTTCGGCGATGTCCAGCATCTGTCGGTCTCCTTAAGCGGTTGGGTGAAGGGCGGTCGTGCGGGGCGCTAGTGCACGCCCATCCAGCTCTCGATCGGGTTGAGGGCGAGGAACACCACGAAGATCGCCGTGAGTGCCCACATGAACGCGCTGATCTCGCGGACCTTGCCCTGGGCGGCCTTGATGGCGACGTAGGAGATGACGCCGGCGGCGACACCCGCGGTGATGGAGTACGTGAACGGCATGATCACGACGGTCAGGAAGACCGGGATGGCGGTGGCGCGGTCACCCCAGTCCACGTGGCGGGCGTTCATCATCATCATGGCGCCGATGACCACCAGGGCGGCCGCGGCGACCTCGCCCGGCACGATCGCCGTCAGCGGGGTGAAGAAGAGGCAGGCGGCGAAGAACAGACCGGTGACCACGGAGGCCAGGCCGGTGCGGGCGCCCTCGCCGACGCCGGTCGCGGACTCGACGAACACGGTCTGGCCGGACGCGCCGCCCGCGCCGCCGATCACACCGCCCGCGCCGTCGATGAACAGCGCCTTGGACAGGCCCGGCATCCGGCCCTTGTCGTCGGCGAGCTTGGCCTCGGTGCCGACGCCGATGATGGTCGCCATCGCGTCGAAGAACCCGGCGAGCACCAGGGTGAAGACGATCATGCCGACGGTCATCGCGCCGACCTCGCCCCAGCCGCCGAACTCGACGGCGCCGAAGAGCGAGAAGTCGGGCATGGAGACCGCGCTGCCGTGGAGTTCGGGCGCGCCGCTCGCCCACTGCTTGGGGTCGATGACACCGGCGGCGTTGAGGATCACCGCGATCAGCGTGCCGCCGACGATGCCGATGAGGATGGCGCCGGGGACACCGCGCGCCTGGAGCATGAAGATGGCGAGCAGGGTGACGGAGAACAGCAGCACCGGCCAGCCGGCGAGTTCACCGACGGCGCCGAGCTGGACCGGGCCGCCGCCGGGCGCCGGGTTCTCGTGCACGAACCCGCCCTTGACCAGGCCGATCAGGGCGACGAACAGGCCGATGCCCATGGTGATGGCGTGCTTGAGGGCGAGCGGGATGGCGTTCATGACCATCTCGCGCAGGCCGGTGACGACCAGCAGCATGATGACCACGCCGTACATCACGCACATGCCCATCGCCTGCGGCCAGGTCATCTGCGGGGCGACCTGGGAGGCGAGGACTCCGGAGACGGAGAGGCCGGCGGCGAGGGCCAGCGGCACCTTGCCGACGAAACCCATCAGCAGCGTGGTGAAGGCCGCCGCGAACGCGGTCGCGGTGATGAGGGCCTTCTGGCCGAGCGTGTCCCCCGCGGCGTCCTTGCCGGACAGGATCAGGGGGTTGAGGAGGAGGATGTACGCCATCGCCATGAAGGTGGTGACGCCGCCGCGCACCTCACGCGCGACCGTGGATCCTCTGTGGGATATGTGAAAGTACCGGTCGAGCCAAGAGCGTCCGGCCGGAACGCGGGTTCCCGCGCCCGCGTCCTCCGCGACGGTCTTCGGCTCCAGTGACTGCTGGGTCATGTGGGCCTACTCCCAAGGTTCAAAGGGGCACCCGCAGGAGACCGCGAGGGGGCGGTTGCGGGATTTGGGAAGGTGCTTCGGCCGCACGACCCGGGGGACGGCCCGAGACGAACGATTCAGTCGGTGATGCCAAGTACCGCGAGCGGTGCGGTGCTTGAGTGCTCCGGGCGGCGCGGGGAGGCTGTGACGTTCCGGTGCGCCGCCCGGAGGGTCCTACACGGTGCCGGTGAGGTGCTCGGGGCGCACCGGCGTCCGGTCGAGCTGCAGCCCGGTCGCGTTCCGGATCGCCGCGAGGACGGCCGGGGTCGACGACAGGGTCGGGGCCTCGCCGATGCCGCGCAGCCCGTAGGGGGCGTGCTCGTCGGCGAGTTCGAGCACGTCGACCGGGATGGTCGGCGTGTCGAGGATGGTGGGGATCAGGTAGTCCGTGAAGGAGGGGTTCCGCACCTTCGCCGTCTTCGGGTCGACGACGATCTCCTCCATCACCGCGACGCCGAGACCCTGGGTGGTGCCGCCCTGGATCTGGCCGACGACGGACAGCGGGTTGAGCGCCTTGCCGACGTCCTGGGCGCAGGCCAGTTCGATCACCTTGACCAGGCCCAGCTCGGTGTCGACCTCGACGACCGCGCGGTGCGCGGCGAAGGAGTACTGGACGTGGCCGTTGCCCTGGCCGGTGCGCAGGTCGAAGGCCTCGGTCGGCCGGTGCCGCCACTCCTCCTCGACCTCGACGGTCTCGCCCTCGAGCACGTCGGCCAGGTCGGCGAGGACCTCGCCGCCGTCGGTGACGACCTTGCCGCCCTCCAGCAGGAGTTCGGCGGTCGCCCACGCCGGGTGGTAGGAGCCGAACTTGCGCCGGCCGATCTCCAGGACCTTCTCGCGGACCAGCTCGCAGGCGTTCTTCACGGCGCCGCCGGTGACGTACGTCTGGCGGGAGGCGGACGTGGAACCGGCGCTGCCGACCTGGGTGTCGGCCGGGTGGATGGTCACCTGGGTGACGCCCAGCTCGGTGCGGGCGATCTGCGCGTGGACGGTGACGCCGCCCTGGCCGACCTCCGCCATCGCGGTGTGCACGGTCGCGACCGGCTCGCCGCCGACGACCTCCATGCGCACCCTGGCGGTGGAGTAGTCGTCGAAGCCCTCGGAGAAGCCGACGTTCTTGATGCCGACCGCGTAGCCGACACCGCGGACGACGCCCTCGCCGTGCGTGGTGTTGGACAGACCGCCCGGCAGCTGCCGTACGTCCGCGCCCTCGCTGGACTCCCACTGGCGCTCCGGCGGCATCGGCATCGCCTTGACGCGGCGCAGGAGTTCGGCGACGGGGGCCGGGGAGTCGACGGGCTGCCCGGTGGGCATGATGGTGCCCTGCTCCATGGCGTTCAGCTGCCGGAACTCCACCGGGTCCATGCCGAGCTTCTTCGCCAGCTTGTCCATCTGCGCCTCGTAGGCGAAGCACGCCTGGACCGCGCCGAAGCCGCGCATGGCGCCGCAGGGCGGGTTGTTGGTGTAGAGGGCGATGGCCTCGATGTCGACGTCGTCGATCACGTAGGGGCCGACCGACAGGGACGAGGCGTTGCCGACGACCGCCGGGGAGGCGGAGGCGTACGCGCCGCCGTCCAGGACGATCCGGCACTTCATGTGGGTGAGCTTGCCGTCCTTGGTGGCGCCGTGCTCGTAGTAGAGCTTCGCCGGGTGGCGGTGGACGTGCCCGAAGAAGGACTCGAACCGGTTGTAGACGATCTTCACGGGCTTGCCGGTGCGCAGCGCCAGCAGGCAGGCGTGGATCTGCATCGACAGGTCCTCGCGGCCGCCGAACGCGCCGCCGACGCCGGACAGCGTCATCCGCACCTTGTCCTCGGGCAGGCCGAGCACGGGGGCGATCTGGCGCAGGTCGGAGTGGAGCCACTGGGTGGCGATGTAGAGGTGGACGCCGCCGTCCTCCTCCGGTACGGCGAGGCCGGACTCGGGGCCGAGGAAGGCCTGGTCCTGCATGCCGAAGGTGTACTCGCCCTCGACGATCACGTCGGCCCGCTTGCGGGCCTCCGCCACGTCGCCGCGGATGATCGGCTGGCGGTGGACGATGTTCGGGTGCGGGACGTGACCGCTGTGGTGGTCGTCGCGGTTCTCGTGGACGAGGATCGCGTCCGGGGCGGTCGCGGAGGCCTCGTCGGTGATGACGGGCAGCTCCTTGTAGTCCACCTTGATCTTCGCGGCGGCGCGACGCGCGGTCTCCGGGTGGTCGGCGGCGACGATCGCGACCGGCTCGCCGTGGTGGCGGACCTTGCCGTGGGCGAGGACCGGGGTGTCCTGGATCTCCAGGCCGTAGTTCTTCACCTCGGTGGGCAGGTCGTCGTACGTCAGCACGGCGTACACGCCGGGCATCGCCAGCGCCTCGGAGGTGTCGATCGACACGATCTCGGCGTGGGCGACGGTGGAGCGCAGGATCTGGCCCCACAGCATGTCCTCGTGCCACATGTCGGACGAGTACGCGAACTCGCCGGTGACCTTCAGGGTGCCGTCCGGGCGGAGCGTGGACTCGCCGATGCCGCCCTTGGTCTGGGAGCCCTGGGTGATCTTGGTGGGTGCGCCGGTGGCAGGCATGGTCAGACCCCCTCTGACTGCCGGGCGGCCGCCAGGCGGACCGCGTCCATGATCTTCTCGTAGCCCGTGCAGCGGCACAGGTTGCCCGACAGGGCCTCGCGGATGTCCGCGTCGGTCGGGTTCGGGATGCGCTCCAGGAGCTCGTCGGAGGCGACGAGCAGACCCGGGGTGCAGAAGCCGCACTGGACGGCGCCGGCGTCGATGAACGCCTGCTGGATCGGGGAGAGCTCCGTGCCCTCGCCGGTCTGCGAGTCGGCGCCCTTGGCCTCCCACTGCTGGGCGTCCTGGAGCGTCGTGCCGCAGGCGCCGGTGGCGCAGCCGCCCTCGGCGCGCTGCTTGGCGAAGTCCGCCAGGCCCTCGACGGTGACGACCTCGCGGCCCTCGACCTGCCCGGCGGCGACCAGGCAGGAACACACCGGGACGCCGTCGAGGCGCACGGTGCAGGAGCCGCACTCGCCCTGCTCGCAGGCGTTCTTGGAGCCCGGCAGGCCGAGCCGCTCGCGCAGCACGTACAGCAGGGACTCGCCCTCCCAGACGTCGTCGGCTTCCTGCGGACGTCCGTTGACGGTGAAGTTGACGCGCATTACGCAGCTCCCTCCGAGGCGCGGCGGGCGCCGCGGTACGACTCCCAGGTCCAGGTGAGCGTCCGGCGGGCCATCACGCCGACCGCGTGGCGGCGGTAGCTCGCGGTGCCGCGGACGTCGTCGATCGGGTTGCAGGCGGCGGAGCACAGGTCCGCGAACTGCTTGGCGACCGACGGGGTGATGATCTTGCCGTTGTCCCAGAAGCCGCCCTCTTCCAGAGCCGCGTTCAGGAACTCCTCCGCGGCCTTCGCCCGGACCGGGGTCGGCGCGGCCGAGCCGATGCCGGTGCGCACGGTGCGGGTCTCGGGGTGCAGGGCGAGCCCGAACGCGCACACGGCGATGACCATGGCGTTGCGTGTGCCGACCTTCGAGTACTGCTGGGGGCCGTCCGCCTTCTCGATGTGGACGGCGCGGATCAGCTCGTCGGGGGCGAGCGCGTTGCGCTTCACGCCGGTGTAGAACTCGTCGATCGGGATGCGGCGGCTGCCGCGCACCGACTCGACCTCGACCTCGGCGCCCGCCGCGAGCAGCGCGGGGTGGGCGTCGCCGGCCGGGGAGGCGGTGCCGAGGTTGCCCCCGACGCCGCCGCGGTTGCGGATCTGCGGCGAGGCGACCGTGTGGGAGGCGAGAGCCAGGCCCGGCAGCTCGGCGCGCAGGTTCTCCATGATCTTGGTGTACGGGACGGAGGCACCCAGGCGCACGGAGTCCTCGCCGACCTCCCACTCGGTCAGCTCGCCGATGCGGTTGAGGTCGAGGAGGTACTCGGGCCGGCGGTGGTCGAAGTTGATCTCGACCATCACATCGGTGCCACCCGCAATCGGCACAGCGGTGGGGTGCTCGGCCTTCGCGGCGAGCGCCTCCTCCCAACTGGCGGGGCGAAGGAAGTCCATGACCGGCTCTCTTCTTCGTCTCGTGGGTCGTTCAGATTGAGCCAATCCGTGTGCGGCGGGCCCGGCTCGTTCATGTGCTGTTAACGCGGAGTGATGTCAGTACACAGCGCGGTACTCCAGCGGGGTCAGTCACCGAAACCATGAAGGAGTTGGCTGGCCAGGGCGGTCATCTTGTAGATTCGTATGAACGGAGGCCCCCTGTAACCTCTCTGCTTTCCTCTGGAAACGTCCGACCCGGCCCGCGTGACCTGGGACGCCTCCGAGGAGACGGCGAGCGACCGCACCGGGCGACCATGTGTCGGCCCGTCGAATGGCCCGCTGACCCAAACCCACCAAGACCATCAGTTTCATCGTAGGTTTCGAGACAAAGAACGGCGGCGACGAGAATGCGGCTGCGCGCACTGCTGGACACCGACGCGCTGGGCCTCAGGCTGCTCGGCGGCGAGGACGAGCTGGACCGCGGCGTCCGGGGTGTCATGACCACCGACCTCAGGGACCCCAGCCGCTACCTCTCGGGCGGCGAGCTCGTGCTCACCGGCCTCGCCTGGCGCCGGGACGCCGACGACTCAGAGCCTTTCGTGCGCATCCTGGTGCAGGCCGGCGTCGCCGCCCTCGCCGCGGGCGAGGCCGAGCTGGGGGACGTCCCCGAGGACCTGGTGACGGCCTGTGCCCGGCACCGCCTGCCGCTGTTCGCGGTGCACGAGTCGGTGGCCTTCGCCACGATCACCGAGCACGTCGTCCGGCAGGTCTCCGGCGAGCGCGCCGGCGACCTCGCCGCCGTCGTCGACCGGCACCGGCGGATGATGACCTCCGGCCCCGCGGGCGGCGGCCCCGACGTCGTCCTGGACCTGCTCGGCTCCGACCTGGACCTGCGCGCCTGGGTCCTGTCGCCGACCGGACGGCTGATCGCCGGGCCCAAGGTCGCCGGGCCCGCGCTGCCCGCCGAGCTGTGCGCGAAGCTCTCCGCCGAGCACCTGGCCGCCACCCGCGGCGGCCGGCGCGGCCCGCACCGGCTGCCGGTCGACGGGACGACGTACTCCCTCTTCCCGATCCGCAGCAGCGGCCGCTCCCCGCAGACCGGCCGCGACGTGCGCGAGACGGTGCTGTCCGACTGGCTGCTCGCCGTCGAGGCGGACGCCGGGGACTGGGCCGACGAACGGCTCGACCTGCTGCACGGCGTCACCCAGCTGATCGCCGTGGAGCGGGACCGCCGGGACGCCGCGCGCACCGTGCGGCGGCGGCTCGCCCAGGAGGTGCTGGAGCTGGTGCAGACCGGCGCCCCGCCCGCCGAGATCGCCGCCCGGCTGCGGGTCGCCGCCCCGGTGCTGCTGCCCGGCCTCGGCGCGGCCCCGCACTGGCAGATCGTCGTCGCCCGGGTCGAGTGGGACGGCGACGAGATCGAGTCCGGCCCGGTCGCCCAGTCGCTGCTGGAGGAGGTCCTGGTCGACCCGGTCGCGACCGGCCCCGAGCCTTCCGACCGCATCGCCGTCGCCCACACCGGTGACGAGGCCATCGCCCTCGTCCCGCTGCCCGCCGTCTCCGCCGAGCACGACGGCTCCGAGTCCGGCGTCCTCGCCGACCAGCTGCTGGCCACCGTACGGGAGCCGCTGTCGGCCGGCCTCGACGGCGACGGGCGGCTCACCCTCGGCGTCAGTGCGGCCGTGCACTCCGCGGAGGGCCTGCGCGGCGCGCTGGAGGAGGCCCGGCACGCCCGCCGGGTCGCCGCCGCCCGCACCGGCCGGGTCTGCGCGGCGGGCCACCAGGAACTGGCGTCCCACGTCCTGCTGCTCCCGTTCGTCCCCGACGACGTCCGCCGCGCCTTCACCGCCCGGCTGCTGGACCCGCTGCGCGACTACGACCGCCGGCACCGCGCCGAGCTCATCCCGACCCTGGAGGCGTTCCTGGAGTGCGACGGCTCGTGGACCCGCTGCGCCTCCCGGCTGCACCTGCACGTCAACACACTGCGCTACCGAGTCGGCCGAATCGAGCAGTTGACAGGCCGTGACCTGTCGCGCCTCGAGGACAAGCTGGACTTCTTCCTGGCGCTGCGGATGAGCTGAAACCTGAAGGGGACGCGGAGTCCCACGACTTTGTGAAATCCTTCACCCACCCTCTTGGCCGGGCCGGGCGATTCGTGCTGAGATGCCGCCACCACTCAACAGCTCGACGGCGTGCTCGGGGAGGGCAACGTGGCGCATACCGCCATGTCTGGTAACGGAACGACCGCCGGTGACGATCCACTCCAGACCGCGGTATGGCGGCTGCGCTCGCGCGCCTGCTGGGCCGACGCGGCCGCCCTGCTCCAGCCGGTCACCCCGGCGGCCGCGCTGCAGCGGGCGGCGCTGCTGGTGGAGCGGTGTCTGTACACCGAGCGGGGCTGGGAGGAGGCCGAGGACGCGCTGCGCACGGCCGAGGCGCTGGCCCACGGCGACGACGAACGGGGCGCGGCCGCTTGTGAACGCGGGTACTTGGCGTACGCCGCCACGCTGCACGGGGTGCGGGACCGCGCCGACGAGGCGCGCGCCGCGCTCGGCCGGGCGGCGGCCCTGATCCCGCCGGGGGCGCCGGCGCGGGCCCTGCTGGACTTCCGGCGCGGACTGCTCGCCGAGAACCTGACGCGTTCCCCGCAGGCCGCCCGGGCCGCCTACCGACGCGCCCACGCGGGTGCCACGGCGCAGGCGGATCCGCTGCTGCAGTCCTTCACCTGGCGGCACCTCGCCGGACTCGCCCTGCGGGACGGCGAGTTGGCCGAGGCCCGGCACGGCTTCGCCGAGTCCCTGCGGATCCGCGAGGAACTGGGCTACCTCGTCGGCACGGCCCCCGCGCTCGTCTCGCTGGCCGACACCCAGCCGGAACCGGAAGCCTCCCGCCTGCGGGAGGAGGCCCGCCGTCTGTTCCAGTTGCTGGGCGGGGTGCCGACGTGGCTGGCCCGCCAACTGACGCCTCCGGCACCGGGAGCGGCGACGGCGTGACCGGCTGACGCCTCGCGGACCCGCGCGGCGGTCCCCCTCAGCGCCGGGTCACGCGCCCACGCCGGGGTAGTGCTCTCCCACCAGCGCCCGGACGCCGTCCGCGTCCCCGGCGATCAGCGCGTCCAGCAGCCCCACGTGCTGCGCCGCGTCCGTCATCAGCTCGGTGCGGGTGCGGGCGGCCGGCCCGCCGGTGAGCGGCCACTGCACCCGCCGGTGCAGGTCGTCGGCGATCCGCACCAGTTGCTCGTTGCCCGCGAGGCTCAGCACGGCGCGGTGGAACGCCCGGTCCGCCTCGGCGTAGGTGGCCCGGCAGCCGGACGCCGCCGCCCGCACGGTCGCCTCCGCGAGCGGCCGCAGTTCGGCCCACCGCGCGGCGGGCACGGCGCCGGCGAGCCGCAGCAGTACCGGCACCTCGATCAGCGCCCGGACCTCTGCCAGTTCCGCCAGCTCCCGCGCGTCCCGCTCGACGACCCGGAAGCCCCGGTTGGGCACAACCTCGACGGCCCCCTCCAGCGCGAGCTGCTGCATGGCCTCACGGACGGGTGTCGCCGACACCCCGAACCGCTCGCCGAGCGCGGGCGCCGAGTACACGGCGCCGGGGCGCAGCTCGCCGGTGGCCAGCGCGGTGCGCAGCGCCTGGAGGATCTGCCCGCGTACGGAGGACCGCTGCACGACGGGCCGGGCCGGCCCGGGCCGCGACTGCGGAAACGGTTGTTCGCTGTGCGTGTGCTCACCGCGCACCGCCCCGGCACGCCGCTCCCCGGCGGCACCGCTCCCGTCGCCGACCGGGCCCGCGACACCCGCCCCGCCCTGCGCCTGCGGCGGCACCCGCGTCGCGGGCGTCTCCCCGCCGCCCGACGGAAGACCGGAGGCATCCGAGGCACCGTGGCCCGGCTCGGCGGAACCGCGCGCGGCCTGCTTCACGGGTGCCTCCAGACGGGCTTGTCGTCGGTTGTCGTCGGTTGTCGGTGGTTGGGCAGATTACGGCCGGTTGTCACTCGACCGTCAAGCACCTTAGGCGGACTACGCGGTAGTTCAAACTCCCGAGCGATTGGGTAAGGTTAGGCTTACCTACAAGATCTCGATCGGTGGTCCTGGTATGCCTGTGCCCTCGTCGGCCGTCGCGGACGCGTTCGCCCGCCTCACCGAGGTGCTCCCGGGCCTTGCCGTCACCGAACTGGACTCCGGGGAACCGGCCCCCCGGGGCGGCGGATGGGTCGCCGCCGCCTCGCTCGCGGAAGGCGGAGCCGGCCTCGACTCCTTCCTGGCCTGGGACGACGCCCAGGTCGTCCGGGACTACGGCCAGCAGGCCCGCCCGGACGTGATCGCCAGCTTCGGCCTGCACCGCTACGCCTGGCCGGCCTGCCTGCTGATCACCGTCCCGTGGTTCCTGCACCGCCGCGTCCCCCGCTTCCCCGTGACGCATGTCTCGTACGACCGCTCCGCCCCCGGCCTGTCCATGGGCCGCCTGGCCGTGCGGTCCGCCGGCTTCGCCTGCCTGCCCGGCGACCCGGCCGCCGCGCTGCCCGGCGCCCGGGTGGTCACCGGCGAGGAGGCGCTGCGCGCCGAGGTGCGGGCCGCGGTCGCCGAGCACCTGGAGCCGGTCCTCGGCGGCTTCGGCCCCCGGATGCGCCGGCGCGGCCGCGCGCTGTGGGGCATGGCGACCGACGAGGTCGTGGAGGGGCTGTGGTACGTCGCCCATCTGCTGGGCGAGCAGGAGCGGGCGCGGCACGAGCTGGAGCTGCTGCTGCCGGGGGCGACCAAGCCGTACGTCGGCTCGGCCGCGTTCCGTGAGCTGACCGGCCCGAACGGCGAGTCGCTGCCCACCCGGGACCGGGCGAGCTGCTGCATGTTCTACACGCTGCGCCCGGAGGACACCTGCGCCACCTGCCCGCGCACCTGTGACGCGGACCGGATCGTCAAGCTGGCGGCCTCGGCGGCCGCGAGCTGATCCATCGTCACTTCTGTCCCTTAAGGGTGCCTGCGACCCCTGTGTCCGTGAAGCCACAAGTGGTTCACGCAATCCTCACGTGTCGCGGGAACTTTCCGCGGAACCACCCGTGCGGGTAATCTTCGTTCGAACTCAACTCCCACCCCTCAAGCGGAAGTTCGAGCATAACGCGGCCCCGGGCAGCCCCTTGCGCCTCCTTGGCGGCCTCTTGCCCCGAAACCCCCTGAGGGCCTGCGGGTTTGGGCCACTATGGCGGGCGTTACGCCCTATCCCAATGCAAGGGACCCCCAGATGAGACTGACCGAGATATCGCTGAACTGGCTGCTTCCGGGCGCCGTACTGCTCCTGGGCATGCTGGCGGCGGTGGCGGTGCTCGCGCGCGGCAAGCGGGCCGCGGGGAAGGACTCGAGCGCCGACGACTCGTGGGAGCGCAGCGAGGAGCGCCGCAGACGCAAAGAGGCCATCTACGGCACCGTTTCCTACGTTCTCCTCTTCTGCTGCGCCGCGGTCGCGGCGGCGCTCTCCTTCCACGGTCTGGTCGGCTTCGGCGAGCAGAACCTCGGCCTCACCGGCGGCTGGCAGTACCTGGTGCCGTTCGGTCTCGACGGCGCGGCGATGTTCTGCTCCGTCCTCGCGGTGCGCGAGGCCAGCCACGGTGACGCGGCGCTCGGTTCCCGGATACTCGTGTGGACCTTCGCCCTGGCCGCCGCCTGGTTCAACTGGGTGCACGCACCCCGCGGCGCGGGCCACGCCGGCGCCCCCCACTTCTTCGCGGGCATGTCGCTGTCCGCCGCCGTGCTCTTCGACCGCGCGCTGAAGCAGACCCGCCGCGCCGCCCTGCGCGAGCAGGGACTGGTCCCGCGGCCGCTGCCGCAGATCCGTATCGTGCGCTGGCTGCGCGCGCCGCGCGAGACGTACCGCGCCTGGTCCCTGATGCTGCTGGAGGGCGTGCGCAGCCTCGACGAGGCGGTCGAGGAGGTCCGCGAGGACAAGCGCCAGAAGGAGCAGGAGCGGATGCGCCGCCGCGACAAGGAGCGCCTGGAGCGCGCCCAGCTGAAGGCGATCAGCCGGGGCCACCGCGGCTTCGTCGGCCGGGGCGGCGGCCGTCAGGTGGAACTGCCGTCCGTGGAGCAGGGCTCCGACATGGTCTCCGCGGAGCCTGCCATATCCACCCCGGAACCGCTGCCGGTACGCACCCGGCCCTCCCTGCAGCCGGTCCGAGGCTCGTCCGCTGACCCGATCACCGTGGACCTGACCGCGGAGGACGACACGATGGCCCTGCCCCGGCTGGAATCCCTGGAGCGCAAGCTCAAGGACCTGGAGCAGCAGTTCGGCTAGCCCGTACCGGGGGGACCGGGCGACGACGGGACGGGGTGCGGCCGCAGGTGCCGCACCCCGTCCCGTTCGTTCACCGTCGTCCGGCCCGCGGCCGGTGCGTCACGCGGCGTCCGCGCCCAGCTCGAACCAGACCGACTTGCCCACCGCGTGCGGCCGTACGCCCCACGCGTCGGCGAGCGACTGCACCAGCAGCAGGCCCCGGCCGTGCGTACCGTCGTCGGCGTCCGGTGCGCTCGGCCGGGGCCTGCGGGCGACGAAGTCCCGCACCTCCACCCGTAGTCCGCGCGGTCCGACGGTGGCCGTCAGGACCGCGTCGTCGTCGGTGTGCACGAGGGCGTTGGTGACGAGTTCGCTGGTGAGCAGTTCCGCCACGTCCGAGCAGCCGGGAGCCCCCCAGCGCCGGAGCAGTTCGCGCAGCTCCCGGCGGGCCTCCGGGACGGCCCGGAGGTCAGCCCGGCCCAGTCTGCGCCTCAGTTGGGGCGCCGGTGACTGCTCTGCGGCGCCGTCGGACTCTTCCTCCACCGTTCCTGCCGAGAAGGCCCCGACCGTCGTGGGACCGCCCCCTCGTGCCTGCCTCTTCATCTCCCCCGCCCGCGTGCCGATGTCGGTTTCCCTCCTGCTCGAACACGTTCACGGGGATCCATGCCCCGTGGGCACCGGGCCAGTCATCTCGGATCGCGGACGAAAGGGGTTCGGCCACGGCGGGAACGGTCCGGGGCGGCCGGACCGGCCCCGGCCCGCGCGTCCCGCGCCGCGGGCGAGCGGCGGAGATCGGCTCAACTGTCTATTGCCGACTGCCGTTCCGGCCGTACCCGGCCAAGAGATGGGGCGGATGGTTCCCCGGCGGTGGCCGTCCCGGGGGCGCCTCCCCTCCGGTGCCCCCGGGACGAAAGTGGCCGGAACACGTCCGTCCCGGGGCCGCCCTCCCGACCCCCGTGGCGGGAAGACGGCCACCGGGCCGGCCTCGCGACGGTCCTCCGTCCGCTCAGTACAGCTTGTTCACCGCGGTCGTCGTCGTCTTCTTGAAGGCGCCGACCGGCGCGTCGCCGAAGTCGCCCAGCTGCGACCACTCGACGACGGTGACGGTCCGCCCGTCGCGTCCCACGCCCAGCAGGCGGATGTCGGTGGCACCCCAGCCGGTCTCGGTGTGCAGACCGTGGACGCGGGCGCCCTCCTCGACCGGCAGGCTCCCGTAACCGCGGTACGCCGCCTCCACCTCCGGGTCGGCCTGCTCGAGGCGGGCCGCGCAGGTCTTGATCTCCCGGTTCATCCGGTCCGCCAGCGCCTTCGCCTTCGCGGTCGTGCCGGTGACGATGGTGAGCTGGCGGGCACCGGTGTCCAGGTCGGTGTGGAACGCGCGGTAACGGGAGTCGTAGCCGGGGAACACCTCGTCCAGGCAGAGCCGCAGCTCGTCCGGGACCCCGTCGGTGACCTCGCCCGCCGTCCAGGACGACGACGGGTGCGGCGGCAGGTCGGCGGCCGAGAGGAAGGCGGGCGCGGGCGCGGCGCCCGCCGGGCCGGCAAGTGCGGTGAGGCCGGTGAGTGCGGCGACGGCGAGTACGGTGAGCGCGCCGGCTCGGGTGCGGATGGGCATGGGTCTCCCCGTGTGCGAGTGCGTACGTCGTGGGCTGCCGCGCTCCGCCGGACGGTCGAACCGGCGCTCGGTGCGGCACCAAGAGCATCGGCCGCGGTCGCCGGCGGACGCAACAGGGGACGCCGGATCCGCCGGCATGGAACCATCCCATGCCGTCTGACGTGCAGTGATATGGAGTACCTGGGATGCCGTCCCGGGACGTGAGCGCACCGGGGGAAGGGTGTCCGGACAGGACGACGTCGCCGAGTTCGCGGCGCTGCTGCGAGAGCTGAAGGACCGCACGGACCGCAGCTACGGCTCGCTGGCCCGCCGCCTGAACATGAACACCTCCACTCTGCACCGCTACTGCGCCGGAGACGCGGTCCCGCAGGACTTCGCCCCCGTCGAACGCTTCGCCGCGCTGTGCGGGGCGACCCCCGAGGAACGGCTGGAACTGCACCGCCGGTGGCTGTCGGCGGCAGCGGCCCGGCGCCGGCCGCGCGGGGAACAGGGGGCGGTGACGGACGGGGCCGGGGCAGCCGGGGAGGCTGCCGGGTTGGGGGAGGCTGCCGCACCTGCGGAGGCCACCGGGCCGGTGAAGGCCGCCACACCGGAGGAGGGCGCCGCAGCCGACGCGCCGACGGCACCGGCGGAAGCCGGTGCACGGGCGGACGCCACCGCACCGGCGGAAGGCATCGCACTCGTGGAGGCCGCCACACCGGACGAGCCCACCGCACCCCACGAACCGACGACACCGGCGGACGCCACCGCGCCGGGCGAGCCAACCGCGTCGGCAGAGGCCGTCGCAGCCGCGTCGGTGCCGGGACTCGCGCCGGCACCGGGACCCGTTCCGGAAGCCACTGCCCCGGCCCCGGTGCTGCCCGCCCCCTGGTACCGCCGTCGCCGTACCGTCGTCAGTGCCGCCGTCGCCTGCGTCCTGCTCGCCACGGTGGGCGGCCTCGCCGCGCTGCCCACCGAGCGCGGTCCCTCGGCCGCCGGGGCCGCGCCTTCGTCCCGTACGGCGGACTCCGCCACCGCGGACTCCCGTACGGCGCCCACCGGGCCCCCCACCCGCACGCCGAGCCGCTCCGCGACACCGTCGGAGACATCGGTTCCGGCGACCTCGTCGCCGCCCGCGCGGGGCGAGGGACGGTCCGCCGGTCCCTCCCCCACCGGCCGCGGCACGCCCGCCGCCCCCGCCGCCCCGCTCGCCTGGACCGCCGACTCCCAGGTGTGGGCGCTCGGCTGCGGTCACGACTACGTCGTCGCCGCGCCGCCGGACCGGGTGCCGCCGCCCCCGGTCCCGCAGGACGCCGGGACGTGGGCGGCGGCGCAGGGCGCGGTGCACGGCAGGGAGACGAACGTGCGGATCTCCGTGCAGGGGCTGTCGTCCACGGCCGTCGTGCTGGAGGCGCTGCGGGTGCGCGTGGCCGGGCGGACCGAGCCCGCGGCCGGCAACGCCTACGCGATGGACGAGGGCTGCGGCGGTTCGATCACGCCCCGGCACTTCGCGGTGGACCTGGACAAGGACCGGCCGATCGCCCGTTCGGTGGCCGGGAACGACGCGGGCACGCCGATCCCGGCGGTCCGGCTGCCGTACCGGGTGTCGGCGGAGGACCCGGAGGTGCTGCTGGTCACCGCGCGGACCGCGGGCTGCGACTGCCGCTGGTACCTGGAGCTGGACTGGTCCTCCCAGGGCCGCACGGGCACCGTCCGGATCGACGACCACGGCCGCCCGTTCCGCACCAGCGCCATCGAGGACCTGCCCCGCTACACCTACGACACCTCCGCCCGCCGCTGGGCGCCTTACAGCTAGGGCGTGTCCGCAAAGTAGCGCCGTTCCACGAACACCCCCGACGGCCGGCCCGGCTCGGCGGCCTCCGTCATGGTGGCAGTGGGCTGCCATGAGCACCATGGGCGTCCGCCCCCAGCTCGCGTGAATGCGCCTGTGCGCCCTCCCCACGCGCTCTGCGTCACCCGCCCCGGGGCCCCGCCGCCGAGCGGAACGCCACCCGGGCACCCACCGCCCAGCGGAGCGCCGCCCTGGCGACCGCCGCCACGGCTGCGGCGGATGGAACGCCTGCCGCGGCTTCGCGGACATGCCCTAGGGGTGTCTCATCGATCAGGCCGGATCAGCCCGGCATGATCGGCGAGACGCCCCCTAGGGCCGCGGCACGTTGCGGAGGTTGGAGCGGGCCATCTGGAGCATGCGGCCGACGCCGCCGTCCAGCACGATCTTCGACGCGGACAGGGCGAAGCCGGTGACCATCTCGGCCTTGATCTTCGGGGGGATCGACAGGGCGTTGGGGTCGGTGACGACGTCGACGAGTGCGGGGCCCCTGTGTTTGAAGGCGTCCTTGAGCGCACCGGCGAGCTGCTTGGGCTTCTCGACGCGGACGCCGTAGGCGCCGCAGGCGCGGGCGACGGCGGCGAAGTCCGGGTTGGCGTTGGCGGTGCCGTAGGAGGGGAGGCCTGCGACCAGCATCTCCAGCTCGACCATGCCGAGGGAGGAGTTGTTGAAGAGTACGACCTTCACCGGCAGGTCGTACTGGACGAGGGTGAGGAAGTCGCCCATCAGCATGGAGAACCCGCCGTCACCGGACATCGACACGACCTGGCGGCGGCGGTCGGTGAACTGCGCCCCGATCGCCATCGGCAGCGCGTTCGCCATGGAGCCGTGGGAGAAGGAGCCGATGATGCGGCGCCGGCCGTTGGGCGAGATGTAGCGGGCCGCCCAGACGTTGCACATGCCGGTGTCGACCGTGAACACGGCGTCCTCGGCGGCGACTTCGTCGAGGACGGAGGCGACGTACTCGGGGTGGATCGGGATGTGCCTGTCGACCTTGCGGGTGTACGCCTTGACGACGCCCTCCAGCGCGTCCGCGTGTTTCTTCAGCATCTTGTCGAGGAACCGGCGGTTCTCCTTGGCCCGCACCCGCGGGATGAGACAGCGCAGCGTCTCCTTCACATCGCCCCACACGGCGAGGTCCAGCTTGGAGCGCCGGCCGAGGTGTTCGGGCCGTACGTCGACCTGGGCGATGGCCACGTCGTCCGGCAGGAAGGCGTTGTACGGGAAGTCGGTGCCGAGCAGCAGGAGCAGGTCGCACTCGTGAGTGGCCTCGTAGGCGGCGCCGTAGCCGAGCAGTCCGCTCATGCCGACGTCGTACGGGTTGTCGTACTGGATGTGCTCCTTGCCGCGCAGGGCGTGCCCCACCGGTGACTTGATCTTCTCCGCGAACTCCATGACCTCGGCGTGCGCGCCCGCGGTGCCGCTGCCGCAGAACAGGGTGACCTTGTCGGCCGCGTCGATCATCCTGACCAGCCGGTCGATCTCGGCGTCGCCGGGGCGGACCGTGGGCCGGGCGGTGACCAGGGCGGTCTCGGCGGCCCGGTCGGGGGCGGGTTCGGCGGCGATGTCGCCGGGGAGGGAGACCACGCTGACGCCGGAACGGCCGACCGCGTTCTGGATGGCGGTCTGCAGCAGCCGGGGCATCTGCTTCGGGCTGGAGATCAGCTCGCTGTAGTGGCTGCACTCCTGGAACAGCCGGTCGGGGTGGGTCTCCTGGAAGTAGCCGAGGCCGATCTCGCTGGACGGGATGTGCGAGGCGAGGGCGAGGACCGGGGCCATGGAGCGGTGGGCGTCGTACAGGCCGTTGATGAGGTGGAGGTTGCCGGGGCCGCAGGAGCCGGCGCAGGCCGTCAGCCTGCCGGTGATCTGGGCTTCGGCGCCGGCCGCGAAGGCGGCGGTCTCCTCGTGCCGGACGTGGATCCAGTCGATGGCGGAGTTGCGGCGGACGGCGTCGACGACGGGGTTGAGGCTGTCGCCCACGACGCCGTACAGGTGTTTGACTCCGGCGCGGGCGAGGATGTCGACGAACTGCTCGGCGACGTTCTGCTTGGCCATGGATCCATGCACCCCTTGGGTCTCGTCCCGCTCCTCGGGTCCGTCCCTCCATCAATCCACAGGGGGCGCGGTTACGCCTCCCAAACGGCCGCCGCCGTACGGTCGTCGGCGTAGCCCTTCACCCGGACCTGGGTGTCGGCGAGGAACGCGGCGAGGCCCGGGGGCTGCGGGCGGGACCACCGTTCGGTGAGATGCGCGGGGAGTCCGGGTTCGCCGCGCAGGGGCTCGGCGAGGCCGGCGGTGCACATCAGGAGGACATCACCCGGTCGGGCTACGGAGGCACGGAAGCGGAACGGTTCGCGGGGTGGCTCGGGCCTCGGGTCGTACGGGCTCGGGGGTGTGGGGATGCCGAGGTCCATGGTGAGCCGGTCGCCCTCGGAGGTCTCGGCCGGCGGCGAGCCGAAGCCGACGACTGGCTCGCCGGTGACCTCGGTGACCGGCGGTTCGATGTCGTGCCAGACGCCGTCGCGCAGCCGGAAGAGCCCGCCCGCGCCGACACCGAAGAACACGCGGACGCGGCAGGCGGGATCGGCGGGCAGCAGCAGGCAGCGCAGGGTCGCCGCGTACTCCTCGGGGCGCAGCCCCTGCTCGACGGCAGCGCCGCGCAGTCTGCCGAGACTGCGGTCGGTCAGCCGGTGCAGGCCCGATTTCAGGTCGCCGCGGCGGCCGGCGCGGATGTCCTCGACGAGCCGCGCGTGACTGCGGCCGACGGCCCGGCCGATCCACCGGCACAGCTCGGCGGCGGCGTGGTGGGCGCGGGGCGTCGCCCGCGCGCCGGTGGCCATCGCCACCAGCACCAGCGACTGCTCCCCGGCGCCGAAGCGGGCGGTCAGCAGCGCGTCGCGGCGCGGTTCACCCCGGTAGCGCGCGGAGTCACCCCGCATGGAGACCGCGCGCAACGTGCAGGTTCCCTGCCGGGCGCCGTCCAGCACGGTGTCGGGGACGAGCTCGTCGAGGCCGTCGGGATCGACGGCGGGGAGCGCGGTGGGCTCGGGGTCGTAGGTCGGAGGCCCGGACCCGACGTAGCCGGGCCCCGCGAGACGCACGGGCGCCTCGACGCCCGCTCCCGCGCCCACCCGGCCGGCGGATGGCGGGGCCGGCGTGGGAGGCGGGGGCACGGGCGGCGTGGGGGCGGGGGCAGTATGCCGCCCGGTGGTCGAGACGGTGGGGCCCTGGGGCGCCGGGACGGCGGGCGTCGGCGGCCTTGGGTCGGGGGGTGGGGAGACGGCCTCGGGCAACTTGCCGCCGGTCGGGGGGTCGGCGGGCTCCGGTGGCGTGGGGCGGGGCGGTGGGAAGACGGCTTCGGGCGACTTGCCGTTGGTCGGGGGGCCGGCGGGCTGCGGCGGCCTCGGGCCGGGCGGCGGGAAGGCGACCTCGGACGCCTTGCCACCGGACGAGGGGCCGGCGGGCTGCGGCGGCCTCGGGCCGGGCACCGCCCCGGCCGACTCGGGCGGCCTGCCGCCGGGCGGCGCGGCAGCGGACGCCGGCGGCCTGGCGCTGAACGGATGAGCCGCGGATCCGGTTGGCCTCGCAGCGGGCCGGGGGTCGGCGGGCTCCGGCTGTGTCGGGGCGAACGGCGGGGCGTCAGCGGGCTCCGGGGCCCTTCCGGCGGGTGGGGGGACCGTGGGCGCCGGTGGGTCCGGTGGGCGGGGTGGGGCGTGACGTGGGTCGCCGGGCGGGTGTGGTGGCGGCTCGGAGCCGTGTCCGCCGTGTCCGCCGAGGGCGTCACCGGGCGGTGCCGGGGTTGAGCCGTCCCCCGCAGGGGCGTTACGGGGCGGCGTCGGGGACCAGCCGTCTCCCGCAGGGGCGTCACCGGGCGGCCTGGGGGACCATGCACGACTGATGGGCGCGCTGTCGGGGCGCGGAGCGGGTACGCGCGGCGGTGGTGGCGGTGGGTCGGCGGAGAGGGCTCCGGATGCGGAGGCGAAGCGGTCGTCCAGCGAGTCGGGCGTGCGCGTGGGGCCCGTGTCCTCGGTGGAGTCGTCGTACAACTGCCCCCACCAGTCGTCGGAGTGACCGGTGGGCCTTCCCCCCTGCTGGCTCATGCCCCTAATTGTCCACCGCGCGGGCCGCGGGAAAACGGGGCATCAGGAAAATCCCGTACACCGTGACATGTCGAACAGCGGTGCGGGCAAAGGGTGCTGGTGGTCGCCGGACGGCTCCACCCCCCACGGGAGAGCCGCCCGGCGACGGCGTGAGACCCGGCCCCGTCGGCGCCGGTGACCCCACCTTGGCAGAGCGCGAGGGGCTACGGCGATGATGTTCGGCGGCGGTTTTGCGCCGTGGCCGTTTCCCGCCACGCGTGGACACCGCGGGACGTGTCGTCGGGGAGGGGCGGAGCCTGGTGCTGGCAGCGATAGGGCTGGACGAGACGCACGAGTCGGCGTACCGCGCGCTGGTGGCGGTCGGCGCCGCCGACGTACCCGATCTGGCCCGGCGCCTGGGTCTCGGCGAGCAGGACACCGAGCGGGCGCTGCGCCGCCTGGAGCGGCACGGGCTCGCCGCCCAGTCCTCGGCCCGCCCCGGCCGCTGGGTGGCCGCCCCGCCGGGCGTGGCGCTCGGCGCGCTGCTCGCCCAGCAGCGGCACGAGCTGGAGAAGGCGGAACTGGCGGCGGCGCTGCTCGCCGAGGAGTACCGGGCGGCGGCCTCGGAGCCGGCCGTGCACGACCTGGTCGAGGTGGTGATCGGCGCGGCCGCGGTGACCCAGCGGTTCCTGCAGTTGCAGCTCGCGGCGAGCGAGGAGGTGTGCGCGCTGGTCACCGGCACCCCGGTGGCCGTGACCGGCATGGAGAACGACGCCGAGGAGCAGGCGGCGGCCCGCGGCGTGCGCTACCGGGTGGTGGTGGAGCGGGCCGTGCTGGACCAGCCGCACGGCATCACGGAGCTGACCGCCGCCCTCGGCCGTGACGAGCAGGTGCGGGTGGTGGACAAGGTGCCGACGAAGCTGGTCGTCGCCGACGGCTCGCTGGCGCTGGTGCCGCTCACCCACCTCACCGCCGAGCCGGCCGCGCTGGTCGTGCACGCGAGCGGGCTGCTGGAGCTGCTGTCGGGCCTGTTCGAGGCGGTGTGGCGGGACGCGCTGCCGTTGCGGCTCGGCGCGTCCGGTGTGCGGGAGGAGGGCCCGGACGGCCCCGACGGCACGGACCTGGAGGTGCTGTCGCTGCTGCTGGCCGGGCTGACCGACGCGAGCGTCGCCAAGCAGCTCGACCTGGGCCTGCGGACGGTGCAGCGCCGGGTGAAGCGGCTGATGGAGCTGACCGGGGTGACGACCCGGCTCCAGCTGGGCTGGCACGCGTACGAGCGGGGCTGGGTGGCGCGCGAACGCCCCTGATCCGGCGCCCGCTGCACCGGTCCCGCTGTACGGCTCCCGTGGGACTGCGCGCCGCGGCGGGCTCCGGCACCCTTGGCTCATGGGAGTGTGGGAGCTCCTGCTGGTCGGCCTGGTGATGCTGCTCGGCCTGTGCGGAGTGCTGGTGCCGGGTGCGCCCGGTTCGTGGCTGGTGTGGGCCGCGGTGATGTGGTGGGCGCTGAAGGATCCCCGGCCGGTCGCGTGGGGGGTGCTGGTGGGGGCCACGGTCGTGCTGTTCCTCGCCCAGGTGGTGCGCTGGGTGCTGCCGCCCCGGCGGCTGCGGGCGGGCGGTGCCACTCCCCGGATGACGGTGTGCGCCGGGCTCGGCGCGCTGCTCGGCTTCTTCCTGCTGCCGGTGCTGGGGGCGATCCCCGGTTTCATGGGTGGCATCTACCTCGCCGAACGCCTGCGTCTGGGCCGGTCCGGGGAGGCACGGGCGGCGCTGCGGGCCACGATGCGGTCGGGCGGGACGAGTGTGCTGGTGGAGCTGTTCGCCTGCCTGCTGATCATGGGGGCGTGGCTGGGCGCGGTGTTCTGGGGCTGAGCCCCCCTGGTCCCTACGGCTGGTGTCTCCCGCGGTCTCTACGGCTGGCCCCTGCGGCTGGCCCCTGCGGCTGGTCCCTCCGGCTGGTCCCTCCGGCCTAGGGCGGGAAGCCGATGTGCCGTGGGCGGCGGCGTGCTTGGCTGGGCGGCATGACCGAGTTCAGTGAGGCGGAGCGGGCGTATCTGAAGGAGCAGCGGCTGGGGCGGCTGGCCACCGTGGACCCCCGGGGACAGCCGCAGGCGAACCCCGTCGGCTTCTTCCCCCAGGACGACGGCACCATCCTGATCGGCGGGTACGCCATGGGCCGTACGAAGAAGTGGCGCAACCTAGGGCAGAACCCCCGGCTGTCCCTGGTCGTCGACGACATCGTGAGCGTCAGGCCGTGGCAGGTGCGCGGCATCGAGATCCGCGGCGAGGCCGAACTGCTCACCGGCCCGCACGAGCTGGGCCCGCACTTCAGCGAGGAACTGATCCGCATCCACCCGCGCTGGATCCACAGCTGGGGTCTGGACGGCGAGGCCTAGGCCAGGTCCTGGACCGGCACTCCCTCCAGGGTGAGCAGCCGGATCTTGCGGTCGAGGCCGCCCGCGTAGCCGGTGAGGGAGCCGTCGGCGCCGATCACGCGGTGGCAGGGGCGGACGATCAGCAGGGGGTTGGCGCCGATGGCGCCGCCGACGGCCCGTACGGCCGCGCGGGACGCGCCGATCCGCGCGGCGATCTCGCCGTACGTCGTGGTCGCCCCGTAGGGGATGGTGTCGAGGGCGGCCCAGACCCGCTCGCGGAAGGCGGTGCCGTGGGTCCGCAGGGGCAGGTGGAACTCCTTGAGTTCGCCGGCGAGGTAGGCGGTGAGCTGCGCGGCGGCCTCGCGGAACGGGCCGGGATCCTGCCGCCAGCCCTCCAGGTCCGTACGCCCGCCCTTCTGACCGGGCACGGAGAGGGACGTCAGGGCGCCGTCCGGGTCCGCGGTGAGGAGGAGGGTGCCAAGAGGGCTGTCGAGGTGCGTCCAGTACGTCGGCGCGCTCGGCCCGGCAGGCCTGGACGGTGCGGCAGACCCGGTCGGTGTGGTCGGTTCAGTCGTTCCGGTGTGCACGGTTTCTCCTACTCCCCTGCTGCTCGCAGGTGTCGTACGGCATACGAGCGCCAGGGGCGCCAGGTGTCGGGGACGTCCGCGCCGGGCGGGGCGACGTCCGGGTCGCCCAGGGCGCGGGTGCGGATGACGGCGACGGTGGCCGCGTCGATGCCGGGCAGCGCGAGCAGCGCGGCCTGCGCGTCGTCGCGGTCGGCGCCGGGATCGAGTCGTACGGCGCCGTCGGCGAGGGCGGCGGTGAGCGCGCCGAGGGGGCCGTGGGGCTCGGCCTCCGCGAGGACGGCCGGTTCGGGGAAGAGGTGGGTGAGGGTGCCGCACGGCGCGTCGAGCGCCTTGCCGTACCGCCGCACCAGGTCCTCGGCAGCGGTGCGCCCCACCAGCGCCCGTACGGCCAGTTCCTCCGGGTCGGCTGCGCCCGGTGACCGCAGTCCCGGCCGGGCCGCGACCAGCGGGGCGAGGCGCGGGTCGGCGCCCAGCCGCTCGTCGACGGCGAACGGGTCGGCGTCGAGGTCGAACAGCCGTCGCAGCCGCTGCACGGCGGTGGTCAGGTCGCGGGGGTCGGTCAGGTGCAGCCGGGCGTCGAGCCAGCCGCCGGTGGCCGAGCGCGGCGCGCCGGGGCGTTCGTCGACGGCGACGATGCCGGTGCCGTACGGCAGCCGCAGGGTGCGCCGGTAGGTGCGGCGGCCGGGCGAACCTTCGATCTCCTCGACGCCGGGCACGGCCTCCCGTGCCAGCAGGTCGAACACGCGCCCGGCCTGGTAGGGGCCCCGGTGGGCGAGCCGCAGCGGGATGCCGGCGCTGGTGCGGTTCGCCGTACGGCGGCCCTGGGGGGCCGCGGCCCGCAGTTCGGTCGGGGTCGACGCGTACACGGCCCGCATCGTGTCGTTGAACTGCCGCACGCTGGCGAACCCCGACGCGAAGGCGATCTCGGTGACCGGCAGGCCGGTGGTCTGCAGCAGGACGCGCGCGGTGTGCGCCCGCTGCGCCCGGGCGAGCGCGACCGGCCCGGCGCCCAGCTCGGCGGTGAGCTGCCGCTGGACCTGCCGCGCGCTGTAGCCGAGCCGCGCGGCGAGTCCCGCCACGCCCTCCCGGTCGACGACGCCGTCGCCGATCAGGCGCATGGCCCGGCCGACGACGTCCGCGCGGACGTTCCAGTCGGCCGAGCCGGGCACGGCGTCCGGACGGCACCGCCGGCAGGCCCGGAAACCGGAGCCCTGCGCGGCGGCGGCCGTCGCGAAGAACCGTACGTTGCGCCGTTTCGGCGTCACCGCCGGGCAGCTCGGCCGGCAGTAGATGCCGGTGGTCTCGACGGCGAAGAAGAACGCCCCGTCGAACCGGGCGTCCCGGCTGCGTACGGCCTCGTACCTGCTGTCTTCGTCCATCACACCGTCCAGTCTCCGCCGCGGCGGCACGGACCGCTGGCGGAAATCGGACACCGAGCCCGGTGCGGAAGCCGGCGCCACCCGATGGGCGGCCTAGCGCGACCCGATGGTGGCCTTACCGCCACCCCTTCCGCTTGGCCTCCACCGCCGCCCGGCCCTCCGCGTGCTTGCGCTTCCAGTCCTTGCGGATCTCCGACCGGACGCGGGCGTCGGTCTTGGCCACGATCCACTGGTTCTCGCGCTTGAGCTTGCGGTAGCTGTCCAGCCGCCGGGCGGGCAGTTCGCCGGTGTCGACGGCGTCGAGCACCGCGCAGCCGGGCTCGGCCTCGTGGGCGCAGTCGTGGAACCGGCACCGCTCGGCCAGTTCCTCGATCTCGGAGAACACCTGTCCGACGCCGGCCTCGGCGTCGTAGAGGCCCACGCCCCGCAGGCCCGGGGTGTCGATCAGCACTCCGCCACCGGGTAGGGCGAGCAGGTTGCGGGTGGTGGTGGTGTGCCGGCCCTTGCCGTCCACGTCCCGGGCGGCCTGCACCGTCATGACGTCCTCGCCCTTGAGGGCGTTGGCGAGCGTGGACTTGCCCGCGCCGGACTGCCCGAGCAGCACGGACGTGCCGGTGCCGAGGACGGCGGTGAGCACTTCCAGCCCGTCGCCGTCGAGGGCGCTGACGGTGAGCACGGGGACGCCGGGCGCGGAGGTCTCCACGTCCTGGACGAGGTGCGACAGCGTCACCGGGTCGGGGACGAGGTCGGCCTTGGTGAGGACGACGACGGGCTGCGCGCCGGACTCCCAGGCGAGCGCCAGGAAGCGTTCGACGCGGCCGAGGTCGAGTTCGACGGCGAGGGAGACGGCGACGATGGCGTGGTCGACGTTGGCGGCGAGGATCTGCCCCTCGGACCGCTTGGAGGAGGTGGACCGCACGAACGCGGTCCGGCGCGGCAGGTACGCGCGGACGTAGCGCGGGTTGCCGCCCTCGGGGTCGACGGCGACCCAGTCGCCGGTGCACACGACCCGCATCGGGTCGTGCGGGGTGACGAAGGCGGTGTCGGCGCGGACCACGCCGTCCGCGGTGACCACGTCGCACTGCCCGCGGTCGACACGTACCACCCGTCCGGGCAGGAGACCCTGGTCGGCGTACGGAGCGAGCTCCGCTTCCCAGCCCGCGTCCCAACCGTAGGGGATCAGAGGGTGCGACGAAGCGGAAGAAGCCGAAGGAGAAGAGAGATTCAAGGGGAACCCTTCACAGGGGCGGCCCCGGCCGCGCGCACTGGCAGGCGCGTAGAAGTGGGAAAGATCAGCCGGAGACCACGGAGGTGGAGTTGATGAACTTCTGGTTGCGGACAGCGCACATCACAGAGACAGCCATCGGTCACACCTCCCGTTTCTCACTCAGTCGACAGCGGCGGCCAACAGCCCGCGCGTGAAGCGAACCTCACCCTAGAGTCGCCCACATTCCGGCGCCACCGAATTTTTCGCGTCAGGTGCTTGTAGACGGTGTTGTGTGCACCCCTGCGAGTTTGGCAACCGCTGTCACTTGCGATCAGCTGCCGACGCCTCGCCAGCCGCGTCATCGATGTCGGCCAATGTCGAATGACCCCTTCGCGAACGGTTGGGCCGCGTTCTCGGGTCCGCGCCGGGTCGAGCACCGACATGTGCAGGGCAGCGACTCCCAGAACTTCGCGATCACGGCAGCGTCCCGCTGACAACGACGGGCCCGCCCCAGTCCTGTCGACGAACCTGGGCTGAACGTCGCCGTGGGCCACTGACCCGTCGGCTAGTCGGACGCGATCAACTGCGCTTACAGATGCGATCCATCAGATTGGCGGTGGCTCGCTGGATACGGGGGTCGACGTGGCCTGGGCGATCCAGAGCGGGGGACCAGGCGAAGGTACCGGAGGCGAAGACGAGAGCGCCGCTTGGGGCTTGGTAGAGGGAGGTCTCCTGGTGGCGGGTGACGCCCTCACTGTCCTGGTACGGGGAGTGGGCGAGAAGGATGCGGACCCGGTGCTCGGGCAGCCGCGTGTGCGGGAAGTAGCGGTCGGCCTCGCCCGCGACCATCCCGTCGAGTTCGTCGCCCTCGTGTGCGCCAGTCGCATCCCAGAGCCAGTGGTCGGCGTTGCGCACGACCATGGGGGACGGCTCCGGGACCCGGCCTGTGTACTGGACGCCGAGGAGCAGTTGCTCCGGCTCACCGGAGTCCCTCCACAGGGCGGTACGGCCCTTCGAGTCGGATCGGTACTTGCGGCAGCTGACGAGACGGTCGGGTTCGCCGGAGGGGGACGGATCGAGCTCGACCTGCCAGTACATGGTGTTGGCGGAAAGGAAGACGAGTGACGTGCCCTGGTCGCGGGCAGCCTCGACGGCCCTGCGCATGGCCGTCGACCAGCACTCGTCGTGGCCCGGGAAGACCAGGCCGCGGTAGCGAGTGGTGTCGACGCGGCCGGCGTGCAGGTCCCGGGCGTCGGCGTAGGCGATGTCGTAACCGTAGCGCTCGGCCCAGCGGATGAAGTCGTAGGCGTGGCCGACATGGAGGGGCAGGCCGGCGCCGGCGTACGGGCGGTCGAAGGAGACGGTCGTCGCGGCCTCGGACTCGTCGAGCAATCGGCCGCTCTCGTCCCAGGCGTGGTAGAGGCTGGCGCCGGTTCGCCCGTCCTCCGGGTACAGGTTGTACGCCTGCCAGGTGATGTCCGGGAGCAGAAGAAGAAGGTCCGCAGGCTTGTTGTCGCGCACGGTGAAGGGGACGTGGGAGCGGTATCCATTGGCGGTTGTGAGCACGGCCACGTACGCGCCGGCGTTCCAGTAGCTCGGGATCTGCAGGCGCCAGGAGAGCCACCAGTGATGGCAGGAGACCGTGCGATCGGCGGCAAGAGGCGGCGGCTGCGCGATCCCCGACAACCGCGGGCTGCTGGTGATCTTCGCGGCGCCGTCGCCGCCGTAGTGGCCGATCCGGTAGATGTCGACGCTGAACTCCTGGGGCGGGTCGACGGTGATGCGGAAGTCGATCGCCTCACCCGGCGCGACCGCACCGGGCGAGACGAAGCCCTTGATCTGACCATGCACGTCGTCGGCCGAGCGTGGACCGCGGACGCGGGCGTGGGAGACAGTCTCTCCACTGCTCTGGGCGAGGTCGATGTACCAGGGGACAACGTGACCGGTGTCGTCGAAGTACTCCTCGTTGCCTCTAAGCCAGGGCACAGGGCCCTGGCCGAAGGGATCGGTGACCGCGTGCGCCAGTGCACCCGACTCCCACCGACGCAATTTCACACTGGTCACAGTCGGTTCTTCGGCTGTGCCGCGGCCCGACAGGGGCGGCCTACGCGGCAACCTTGCACCGGGCGCGCTGGGTTCTGGATGCCGCAGGACAGCCTGGACCCCGTCGTTCTGATCACGCGGCTGGGACGGCTGACTCGGCCGAGAGGAGTCTGCCGCGGTGGGTCGGAGCACCCCAAGGAGTTCGAGTGTCTGGCGGGACGCAGCCGTCAGTGACTGCAAGGGTGCGAAGAGCGCCGTGTTTCCCTCACGATCGGAAACGGCGGAGGCTTGGGCACCGTCTGGCCCTGCTCGGTCGGCGATGTGCTCCTGCAAGACATCGTGGACCCGCCATGCGTCGGATTGGCCCAGAACCTTGGTCAGCGCGACTCGTACGTCTTCGCGGAAATGGAAGCTTGGACCGTCTTTGAGCAGCAGACCACCGCTGATCAGCTCGGCAACGTCGTCCGTCCCCGCCTCGGGCACCAGTTCCTGACGTATGAGATTGATCAACGGTAGTGTCAGATCACTGAACGGGGAGCAGAGAACGGCCAGTCGAGCTGCAGCTGGTGATGCCACGCGTTGGAACGAGTCGGCTAGGTCCGCCCCGGAGACGGGCTCAGCATCCTCGTGCGGACGGCCGCCTTGGGGGATCAGTAGAGCATCACAGCCCGGCGCGTCCCTCTGCATCAGGGTTCTGGCCCACTGCCCGAGCGCGTGCCGCGTAAGCCTGACGGCTGGAATCGGCACCCACTGATCGTGGGACCGCTTCCGCAGCACGTGGGGCACCAGGTGACTCAACTCCGTGTTCACAGCTCCAGGCACCGAAGCACCCACGCGAATCGTGGGGAGATCGAGGCCGGAGCGGGACCAGAGCCGGGCGGGGAGGGGAGTGAGAAGGGCGGTCGGACTGGACAACGCCCAGGCACGGAGCATGCGCCACACATTCGGCTGGCGCCAGCCGGCGTCGCTCCCGTCGGTGACCACGATCACGAGGGTGCGGCGGTTGGGCGCCTTGAGCTGATCGGGACCTACGGCGTCGCCCTGCTGATTGCGCAGCACGGAGCGGTCTCCCGAGGGCGTCATACGACACTGCTGGATGCGGCGGAAAGCTCCAAGCTGTTGAAGTAGACGAGTCAGCTCGGCGACGGCATGGTCCCACAAGGCCATGCCTGGTGAGTCGTCGATGACAAGGAGTACATCGAACCATCTCTCCGGCGCGGGCCGGAACTCCGGGATGAGTCTGCGCGTGAGGGTGAACGACCGGACGGTGGCCTCGAGGTCGAGTTCCGATTGCCGCCCTTGGGGCCAGCGCCGCTTGAGTGGGCGCAGGGCGTTGCCGAGGGCCAGTGTGCTGGGGAGAGCGTCTGCCTGACGGACCGGCACCTGTCCGTTGGACACCGTCCGACGGACACCGGAAGCCGACGCGTCGGCGAACGCCGTCCTGGTCGGGCCCTGGGCATCGGTCTGCACAGGCTCCGGCCTCTGCGGATCAGCGGCGGCGCACGGTGGCGAGTCGGTGTGACGCGCCGCCTTGCGGAGGCCAGCCACATGGCCGCTAGTGGAGTCCGGCGGTGTCGCCGTGGCCAGCCACAACGCCTCGGCGATGGCCGTGGCGTCGAGGCCCAGATCGAGTCGTAGAACGGACTGCACAAGCCCGTCGAGATTGTCAGCCACCATTGAGATCCTGCAGCAGCAGACGGAGTACGCGCTCGCGGGGTGCGCCGCGCGGCGCGTCATCACCGGCGACGACGAAGAGGGCATTGAGCAGTTGGTCGACGGCCAGGCTGTCGCCCGCTTGGATCCTGGTGACGAAGCCCCGCACGAGGTCGGCCAGCGGCGCGGAATCGGTCACATCGAGGCCGAGATGGGCCAGAACCACTTTGCGGATGGCCTCGTTGTCAGGCTTGGGCATGACGAAGCGGATGCACCGGCGGAGGAATGCCGCGGGGAAATCGCGTTCCCCGTTACTGGTCATGACGATGAACGGAAACTCGGCGCATTGGACTCGGCCTCGAGTGATCCGGTGACGTTCCTCGCTGTCCCACATGCGGACATCCACGTCCTTGCGGTTGTAGCGGGTCAGCTCTGGGATCTCGAATTCTCCGCGTTCGAGCACTTCGAGAAGGTCGCTGGGCAGATCCAGGTCACTTTTGTCGAGTTCGTCGATCAGTAGGCAGCGGGGCTTGGGCGACGGGATCATCGCTGTGCCAAGCGGGCCCAGCTGAAGAAAGTGGGCGATGTCATCCGCCGGGCGACTGGGCTGAGCCAGTTGTTGGTCATGGATGCGGCCGAGGACGTCGTAGCGGTACAGCGCTTCGCTCAGCGTGCTGCGGGATGTGATGTGCCAGCGTAGTACGGGGCCGAGCCGGAGTTCCTCGGCGACCGACTCGATAACCGTCGACTTGCCCGATCCGGGCGTTCCGGTGATGAGCAACGGCCGACGAAGACTCAGCGCCGCGTTCACCGCTTCCGGGAGGCCGTCGGGAGGCTGGAAGGGGATACCGAGTGAGCGCCGGGGGAACTCACGCCACGGTGGCGGTGCGCCCAGCGACACATCACGCGTGACACCGTCGCCACGGTAGTAAGAACCCCACGTCATTGATTTCTCCTTGGTGAAGCATGCGAGTGGCGTTTGACGCCTGCACAGAAGGCCAGCCACTCGTCGTCGTCCCAAATCGCACGTACGTCAGCCATGGGGTCGCTCTGGTCTCCGGCCCACCGAGCGCGGTAGGCGGCAAGAAAGCCGGCCGGTAGGTCGTTCCAGCGCTTGGCGACTTGAGCACAGTGCTCGGCCGACCAGCCGGTCCCGTCCGGCCACAGCAGGATGGGCGCGTACGACAGAAGCAGGTCGAGGAGCTCCGGGTCGCCACGGGGGCAGTCCAAAAGGCCGATCGGTTTCACGAGACAACCGTTCTGGAGTTCGTCCCGCAGCCTTTCGTGAGGTCTCACTTCGTGGTCGGCCAGCCAAGTTATGGGGCTGCTGCCGTTGTCATTCGCTGCGATGGCGGAGAGTCTCGCTTGTGCGTGCTTATTGATCCACCGCATTCCGGCCGGTGGATCGAGGCGGATGCTCCATCGGGTACGTACGTCGTATTGCACTCCAAGACGTGTGCCATTGACGGCTCCCTCGGGAGCCCACCGCAGCATGATCCTGCTGGGAACGGCCACTTCGATGCGCTGCAGACGCAGGTCGAGTTCCTCGGCCATGGCTTCGGCCCACTCGACCACCTCGATGAGCTTTGCCTCAGCACCGGCCTGGCTGGCCGTGCACTGAGTGAACACCGCGTGACCGTGGATGGCCCCGTCCAGGAGGAGCCACGCGGTCAGGCTTTCCGGCCAGTCTCCAGCCGGCGAGTCGAGGCGGACCACCAGCCGCAGACGACGTTCCCGACGGACTTCCCGAGCTCGGAGCACCGCATCGTTGTAGGGAACCAGCGCATCGATGCCGAGGGCCCACGACCGCAACTCGGGTGCTTCGAGGTCACATCCGGTGTCCTCGGCCAAAGCCACAACGAACCGCGCCAAGGCGGGTCGGCAGGAGCCGTCTTCCACGGGATGGTTGAGGGCGATGCTCTCCACCGCGTCTCGCGCACCGTCCAGAGGCCGGTGTGCCCGCGCTCCCACGGTCGCCATGGCGCGACGAAGCGCGGGCGTGTTGAGACCTGTCGGCATGAAGGAGTGCAGAAACGTGACGGTCTGCCTGGCGAGGAGCAGGCTGTCCAACGCTCTGGCTACGCGGACCTGCGCCGGCGTAGTGGGAAGGCCGTCGATCTCCCTCTGGAGGTCGCGCAGCGCGGTCGCTGTCCAAGTCCGGGGGAACTCCCTGTCCGGGAAGAGAGCGAGCAGTCCGATGGCCAGCTCATCCGTTCCCCGCTGGCCGACTGCCGATGGGGCGCAGCCGCCGGCTTGCCGGTTACGCGCCAGCCACAGCTCGGGGGCCGAGGAGTCACCGTCGTAGGAGGAGGCGATGACCCCGCACGTGGCCGCCCCGGCCCGTAGGCGCTCCTTCAGCACTCCCACTCCAAGGCGCTCTCCCCCGGCTGGTACGCCGCCCCACAGGAGTTTGGCGAGCCCCTTGGAGAAGTCCAGATCGTAGGCCCTCTGCTGGACGGCGGAAGCCATGAGCAGGTCGATCCGGGTCCGGCCGCTCCGTGCGCCAGTGGTGAGCTCTTCGATCGAGGGGTGTGCGGCTGCAGCGTTGCACGTGTCGATGATTGCGATGACGCCTCTCACGCCCAGCTGGTTGGCCGCCTGCCCCAGCAGATCTTTGATGTTCACGGCGGAGACTGCCACGCCCTCAGTAGACTGCCAGCCCATCAGATGCAACGTCGCGTGTTCGCCTGAGACCAGACCATGACCGAGAAAGGCCATGATCAGAGCGGCACCGTTTGCCGCCGCGTGCGCGATCGCGCCCCGAACCGCGATCCAGATCTCGTCGACATCAACACGACCCAGGAGCAGTGACCTGCCGTCCGGCAAGCCTGGGGCACAGTCGCCTATCTCGGGGTCGGCAAGTACGGCGACCAGAGAATTCGCGGCACTTTCCAGCTCCAGGAGGTCTTCCATTGCCTTGCACTGCGCGGCGACGACCAGCAGATGCCTACGCTCACCTGCTGTCATGAGGGTGCGGCAGTTGCTTGAAGAGCCTCGATCACTGGGCCGGCGACCGCTCCTTGACTCAGGTACTTGGTGGCCGTGTGCACCCAGAAACCGTCCGAGTCGACACGGGAGCTGTGAACACGCACTCCGTCGGCGTTCGCGCCGACGTCCGACTCCAGGATTGGTCTGGGCACGATGACGTCGTCGCGATCCCAAAAGTTGAGCCAGGAAGCGACACCGGGTGGAGTGCTGCATGGCTTGGGCTCCAGGTGCGGCCACACCACCGCGCGCATCGCCAGCGGTGAACCTATGGTCACCAGCAGCGGCACGGAAACCGGGAACTCGTGCAGCGTCTCGTAGGCCACCACGCTGCCCAGGGAGTGCGCCACCACGACCGACGGACCGGTGCCTATCGCCTGTGCCACCACACTTCTGATCAGGACATCGAGGGCGTTGCGGCTTCGTGCCAGGTACTGCGCCACCTGGTTGAGATCACGTACCAGGAACTTACCGCCGGCCCATTGGCCGCCTTTGCGCCAGGGCCCCGCATCCAGCAACGTCGTGCTCGCGTTGATGCAGGCCCGGACCACGTTGCCCGATCCCTGTGGCACGTTGCCCGCGGGACGCAGTTCGGCCAGGGCATGGCGGAGGGCGGACTCTTCATGGCGACTGATCGTTAGATCGAGGTGGGTCTCCATGATCTCCGCTAAGAGTCCTGCAAGGATTTCGGCCTCGGCATCCACCGACTCCGGACTGGCCGTCCCCTGAGCTCCGGGCTTGTGAAGCAGATCGCCGTAATACGCGAAGACGACATCCGCGAGGCTGCCCTCCACGAGCTTCGCTGCGGCCTTGGCATGCCCCGCAGCCTTCGCTCCCTGAGCCAGCGCCGCAGTCCATCGGTCACGGTCCAACTCGACCCGGCGCGGACCACCGATGCCATGGATGAAGACGAGCCGTAAGACCACCGGGCCTCCACGAACGGCAAAGGGGGAGAAATGCTGGCGACCCATGACCTTAGCCCAGCGCAAACCGCGACACCGCATGAAACAGCGAATTTGGAGTGGACGGCACCCGCATCCACCCCGAGTCCTTGAACGCCGTCAGATCCGCCGAGGAGCTCCAGGCTCTGGCTGACACGACACTTTCGTCGCCAGCACCGCGCTCGGCCCACCTCCTACTGGTCAGCCGACGGGTTCAGGGTCCGAAAACACTGGTGGCTGTCGCCCTTGATGTGTCCCGCCCACCTGCTGTATGAGCCACCCCTCTCTCGGGCGAGCGCCAGGAGGCGTTCGACGCGGCCCGCCCAGGCGTCGTCCCAGCCGTAGGGGGCGAGAGCGGAGGAAACCGAAGTGGAAGCCACGGGAAAGGCCCTTCACAAGGGCGGTCCCGGCGGCGCACCACGGGGCCGGGCCAGAGTTACGACCGTTCCGCGGTGGCCGTCCCGCCACCGCCGCCGGATCCGTCAACGCGTTTTCCACCAGGGCTTTCCCGCTCAGGAGCTGCCGCAGGGGCGGCCGTTGAGGGTGAAGTCGTACGCCGGTGCGTTGCGGCCCTGCCAGGAGGCGAGGAAGCCGAAGGAGAGGGTGCCGTCGGCGGGGACCGCTCGGTTGTAGTGGGCGGCGCGGGCGGTGACGCGGGAGCCGTCCTGGGTGTGGGTCGCGTCCCACATCTGGTTCACCCGCTGGCCGTCGGGGAAGGTCCAGCCGACGCGCCAGTCGTCGAGGGCGCGGTCGGTGTGGACGGTGACGGTGGCCTGGAAGCCGTCGGGCCACTGGCCGGCGAGGGAGTAGCGGACGTGGCAGGACGGGGACGTGGTCTCGCCGGGGGGTGGGGCGGGGGCGGTGGAGGCGGCGGTGGCGGTCCCCTGCGGCTCGGGGTCCGGGTCGGGGGCGGGGCGGTGGGGCCGGTCGGCGGCGTCGGCGCCTTCAGTGCCTCGGGGGCCTTCGGAAGCGTCGGTGGCGTCGGTGGCGTCGGTGGGCCGCGTCCCGGACCGGCGGGTCGGGGTGGCGGAGCCCGAGTCGGGCGACGGGGTCGTGAGTCGCCGGGAGGGCTCGGGGCCCGGCTGGGACGGGTGCGGGTCGGCGACCGGCTGGCGGTCGGCCGAGTCGGCGGGGGCGGCGGCGTGGTCGCCGGTGCCGTCGAAGGGGACCAGGGTGACGGCGAGCGCCAGCACGGAGACGAGCACGGCGGCGACGAGCAGCCCGTTGCGCAGGACGCGTGCCTTGTGCGCCCCGGTGTCCTCCGGGTCCCGCTCGAAGTCGTCGGGGCGGCCGGGGCCGAGCCGGGCCTCGGCGGCGCGGCGGCGGCGTTCCAGATAGGCGAGGCCGCCCCAGCCGATCACCCCGCCGGCGAGGGCGGCGGGCAGTCCGCCGCCGTGCGTGCGCAGGCATGCGGCGGCCTCGGAGCAGTGGACGCAGTGGGCGAGGTGCCGGGTCAGGTCCTCGGGGCTCTCGGTGGCCGGGTTGCGGGTGACTGCGTCGAGGAGACGGGCGTAGCCGCGGCAGGGCGGGTCGAGCGGCGCGTCGCGGTGGCTGCGCAGGCAGCGGTCCCGGAACAGGGCGCGGACCTCAACGAGTTCGGCGGTCGCTCCGGCCGGGTCCAGGCCGAGCCGCCGGGCGGCGACGGGCAGCGGCAGGGCCTCCACCTCGGTCAGCCAGAGCAGCGCGGCGTCCGGTTCCTGCATGTCGCGCAGCCCGCGCAGGGCGAGCGGACGGCGCTGCGGGGGCCCGGTGTGGCGGGCGGCCTTGTCGGAGTTGAGCCACAGCCGCAGATCGGGGTCGAGGTGGTGCCCCTCCCCCGCGGCCTCCCAGTCGGCCGCCGTGTCGCGTACGGCGGTCAGCAGCAGCGGGATGCGCGGCAGCCGGGCGGGACGGCGGCCGGGGCCCCTGGGTACGGCGGACTCGGCGCCGCGGACTTCGCGCATGCCCCGGGCGAACGCCTCCCGGGCGAGCCGGCCGGCCGCCGCGGAGCCGGAGGTGCACAGGTCTGCGTAGGAGAGCACCGTGTCCCAGCACTCGGTGAACAGCGCCTCCTCGGTGGCGTCCCGGGGGGTCGGCAGGTCGGGCATGGGTCTCCTGCGTGCGCGGGCACGTGCGAGGTCAACTCACCCACGGTCGACTCACCGCGGTCAACTCGTCACAGAAGAGCGGGGAGTTGCGGGGAACCTCGAGGGCGGGCACGACCCTTTCACGGTTCGCCCACAACTGACAAGCGATGTCCCGGGGTTCACTTTCCCGCAGCGGCCGCCTCCTGCGCGGGGAGGCTGTCCATGAAGGAGCTGACGGAGAAGACGGCGTTGCCGGGGCCGGGCGGGCCGTAGCCGGGCGGGGAGGTCAGGCCGAACTCGTCCATGGTGGCCCGGTACGCCTCCAGCAGCCGGATGTGGTACTCGAGCGGCGCGCCCTGCGGGTTGGCCTTGCCGAGCGGGGTGGTGGGCTCGGGGCACCAGGTGGTGAAGCGGGGCGTGATGCCGTGGGACATGAAGAACCGCAGGCCCTCGGTGGTGGAGGCGATGGCCTCGTCGACGGTGGTGAAGCCGAAGGGCTCGGCCATCTCCACGCCGGCCACGAAGTTGGGGATGACGTTGCGGGCGCCGAAGATCTCCGCCGAGTCGAGGATGCGCTTGTGCCACTCGTCGCGGCCGACGTAGCGCTCCTTGCCGGGGCAGTACATCTTGAACAGGTACTCGTCCCACACCTCGTAGTTGGGGTGGTAGATCTGCACGCCGTAGTCCTTGAAGCGCTGCACGTCGGCCTTGGGCAGCGCCTGGGCTACGACCTTGCCGATCCAGCGGCCGGGGAAGCGCTCCTCGATGGCCTTGGCGTAGTGGCCGTAGAAGTCGGCCTCGTCGCGGCCCGCGACGGTCTTGGTGATGGCGCCGCCGGTGAGGGTGTAGGCGGTGGACGCCTTCTGGGTGTCGTACCGGTCGATGATCTCCAGGGCCTCGAGAACCTCCTCGACGTCCTTGACTCCTGTATACGGCCGACCGGCGGCCTTGTGCTGTCGCCAGTTGTGGTTGATGTCGCAGTACTGGCACTCCTCCTTGGCGCCGAAGTACTGGCAGACACGGAAGACGGTCAGGTAGATCAGGTAGCCCCACTGGATGGTGGGGGCCACCTCCATGACGGACTTCCCGTTGGAGAGGGTGTGCCGGTAGTACTCGGGCATCGGGGGCACGCCGACGTCGGCGATGCGCTTGCCGTCGAGATAGAGGCCGAGCATGCCCGAGTCGTCGGCGGCGACCCGGTACGGCGAGGCCGGGTTCACCCGGACCGAGACGACGGTGCGGCGCAGGTCGTAGGGGCCGCCGGTGAGGATGATCTCCTCGGGCGGGCGGCGCAGCGCGGCCTCGCCCAGCTCGGGCAGGGTGCCGTGGTCGAAGGAGAAGATGAAGTACGACTTCGGCTTGACCTCGCCGCCCTCGTTGTCGCTGAGCGCGGACGGGTCGAAGGCCACGCCGCCGCGCAGCAGGTCCTCCTTGAAGACCGCCTCCCGCGGCACATGCGGGAAGCGCTCCATCAGATCCTCGACGAGCGCGGTGCGGCTGCCCATCCCGTGTCTCCTCCCTGCGGCGATTCCGTGGTGCGACGTTCGACTCCTCACGGTATGCCCCATGCCTTCTGAGGTGTGCAGCCGGGTCCACCGTGAGCCTTGACGTTTCTGACAGTTTTCGTCAGAGTCGTCAATATGGACAAGCGGGAAGAGATCGTGACGGCGGCTGTCGAGGTGTTCGGCCGGTACGGCTTCCGGCAGACGTCGATGGACCTGGTGGCGCAGGCCGCCGGGGTCTCCCGCCCCGCGCTGTACCAGTACTTCCGCAACAAGCAGGACGTGTTCGCGGCGGTCGCCGAGCAGGTGACCGGCCGGCTGGTGGCGGCGGCGCACGGGGCCCGCGACGCCGAGGGGACGCTCGCGGACCGGGTGTACGGCGTGCTGGCGGTACGGCTGGACGCGACGGCGGGGCTCGCCGAGCCCCGCTACCGGCAGGAACTGATGGAGCAGGCGCAGGCCATGGGCCTCAGCCCGGTGGACGAGAAGCTGGTCCACGTCCTCGCCCAGCTGCTCGCCGACACAGCCGAGCCGCTGGAGACGGCGTCCGCCCTGCTCGCCGCCGCCGCCGGCATCGACGGCTCGGGCGGCGGACCCGACACCGTCCACCGCCGGCTGCGCCGCCTGGTCGACCTGGTGGTGGCGGGGCTCGGTACGGAGCGCTGAGGCCCCTCCGGGGAGGGGGGCGGGAGCAGGGGTCAGGGTCAGGAGCAGGAGCAGGAGGCGGGAGCAGGAGCAGGAGGCGGGACAGGACGCCGGGGGCACGAGCACGGGGAAGTAAGCGCTTCACACCCGCGGACCGCCGCGCCGTACACTGCCTCGGTCTCGATCCCCGGGGAGGACCCACCGCATGACCGCGACCACACCCGTGACCAACTGGGCGGGCAACATCACGTACGCCGCCAAGGAACTGCACCGCCCGCGCTCCCTCGACGCGCTGCGCGCGCTCGTCGCCGGGAGCGGGCGGGTGCGGGTGCTGGGCAGCGGGCACTCGTTCAACGAGATCGCCGAACCGGGCCCCGACGGGGTCCTGCTGTCGCTCGCCGAGCTGCCGCCCGCGATCGACGTGGACACCTCGGCGCGGACGGTCCGGGTCTCGGGCGGCGTCCGGTACGCCGAACTGGCCCGCGTGGTGCACCGGCACGGGCTGGCGCTGCCGAACATGGCGTCGCTGCCGCACATCTCGGTGGCCGGTTCGGTGGCGACCGGGACGCACGGTTCGGGCATCGGCAACGGGCCGCTCTCCGTCGCCGTGCGCGAGGTGGAACTGGTCACCGCCGACGGGGAGACCGTGCGGATCGGGCGGGGCGAGGAGCGGTTCGGCGGCGCGGTGACCTCGCTGGGCGCGCTCGGCGCCGTCACCGCCCTCACCCTCGAGCTGGAGCCCGCGTTCGAGGTGGAGCAGTACGTGTTCACCGAACTGCCGCTCGCGGGCCTGGACCCGGACGGGTTCGAGGCGGTGATGGGGGCGGCGTACAGCGTCAGCCTGTTCACCGACTGGGGCGCGCCCGGATTCCGGCAGGTGTGGGTGAAGCGGCGGGCCGATCAGCCGTACGCCGGGGTCGACCGGGCCGCGCCCGCGACCGAGGCGATGCACCCGGTGCCGGGGATGCCGGCGGTGAACTGCACCGAGCAGTTCGGCGTGCCGGGGCCGTGGCACGAGCGACTGCCGCACTTCCGGGCGGAGTTCACGCCGAGCAGCGGGGACGAGTTGCAGTCGGAGTATCTGCTGCCGCGGGGCTCGGCGGTCGACGCGTTGTATGCGATCGACAGGATCCGGGATACGGTCGCCCCCGTACTGCAGACCTGCGAGATCCGCACCGTCGCCGCCGACGACCAGTGGATGAGCCCCGCGTACGGACGGGACTCGGTGGCCCTGCACTTCACCTGGATCGCGGAGCAGGCGGCGGTCCTCCCGGCGGTGCTGCGGGTGGAACAGGCGCTGGACGGGTTCGGCGCGCGGCCGCACTGGGGCAAGGTCTTCGCGGTGCCGGCGGGTGTGGTGCGGGAGCGGTATCCGCGGCTGGGCGACTTCGCGGCGCTCGCCCGGGAGCTGGATCCCGAGGGGAAGTTCGCCAACGCGTTCGTACGGAACGTGCTGGAGGGCTAAACGGACGTGGTGCCGGGGCGCTGACGGACGGACATGGCGTTTGACGCCACGCCCCGCACAATTCGACCGACTTCTTACACCCCCTTTCCGAACCCCTTGTCGAAAGTCTCCCGTTCGCCATAGCCTTGCGCCGCGCCGGTGCCGCCGTGCCCGGTTGCGCACGAGCCGAAGGGAGTTCGATGAAGCGCGGCACATCTCGCGACATCCGCACCGCCAACCGCTACGAGGTGCTGCGCCAGATCATCGCCGAGTCGCCCACCTCCCGGCAGGAGCTGGCGGCCGCCACCGGGCTGAGTCTCGCCACGGTCGCCACCCTCGTCGGCGAGCTGCTCGACCTCGGGATGATCACCGAGGTCGGGTTCGAGGACTCGGCGGGCGGCCGCCCCCGGGGTCTGGTCGCCGTCAACGCGTCGGGGGGCGCGTTGATCGGCGTGGACATCGCGGAGACGTACGTCCATGTCGAGCTGTTCGACCTGGCGCTGAACGTGCTGGCCCGCGCCGAGGAGGACATGCGGCCCGGCGAGAGCCGCCCCGAGCAGGTGGTCGGCCATGTCGCCGCGGCCGTCGGCTCGGTGGTCGCGCAGGCCGGCGTCGAGGGCGCCCGGGTGCTGGGCGTCGGGGTGAGCGTGCCGGGGCAGGTGGACCGGGACACCGGCGTCGCCGAGTACGCGCCGAACTGGGACTGGCACGACGTGCCGCTGCTCGACCTGCTCACCGAGCACATCGCCTACCCGCTCCACCTGGACAATCCGCTGCGCGCCTGCGCGGTCGCCGAGCTGTGGTTCGGGGCGGCGCGCGGGCGCGGGGACGCCGTGGTGGTGAACCTCGGCACCGGCGTGGGCGCCGGTCTGGTGCTCGGCGGCGGGCTGCACCGGGGCGTCAGCAACAGCGCCGGCGAGTGGGGGCACACCACGCTCGTCCTGGACGGGCGGCTGTGCCACTGCGGCAACCACGGCTGTGTGGAGACGTACGTCGGCGCGCCCGGGATCATGCTGAACCTGCGGGAGCTGAGCCCCGGCAGCGCCCTGCTGCACCCCGAGGACCAGACCGCCACGGTGGACGCGCTGGCGCGCGGGGTCGCCGCGGGTGACCCGGTGGCCGTGAAGGTGGTGCGGGACACCGCCCGCTATCTCGGCGCCGGCATCGCCGACCTGGTCAATCTGCTCAACCCGGAGGTGGTGGTGCTCAGCAGCTGGGTCGCGGCCACGCTGGGCGAGCCGCTGCTCGCCGAGGTGCGCGAGGCCATGGCCCGCCACGCGCTGCGGCGGCCGCTGAGCGCCACCGAGATCGTCCTCTCCCCGATCCCCACCGACCCGGTGTGCCTGGGCGCGGCGACGTTCGCGCTGGAGGGCGCGCTGCAGCCGGTCGGGCCGCAGAGGAAGAAGGCACAGCCCGTACGACGTACCACCAGCCCTGCAAGGAGCCGTACCGCACCGCCTTCATGACGACGGAAGGGATGCACGTTGCGCACCAGCAGATCGATCCTCGGGACGGCCGCGGCCACGCTGGCCGTCACCGGAGCCCTGATGTCCGCACCCCCCGCGACCGCCGCCGGGCCGGCGCCCGCCGAGGTCTCCCCGCACGCCGCCCAGACCATCGACAACCTCGGCGCGTCCGGCGCCTGGTGGGTGAACGACCTGAGGAACTTCGACCCGAAGGTCCAGGCCCGGGTCGCGCGGCTGCTGTTCTCCGAGCAGGGCCTGGACCTGAGCGCCTACCGCTACAACATCGGCGGCGGCGGCACGGCGGTGACCACGCCGTCCCGGGCACCGGAGGACTTCCGTGACGACGACGGCACGTACGACTGGTCGCGGGACGAGGGCGGCCGTACGTTCCTGAAGTACGCGGCGGAGTACGGCGTCGAGGACCTGATCGCGTTCGTCAACAGCGCCCCCGCCGAGTGGAAGACCAACGGGCAGAGCTGCGGCGGCCATCTGAAGGCGGAGAACACCGAGGACTTCGCCCGCTACATCGCCGACGTCACCGACCACTTCGCCGCGCGGGGCGCCCGGTTCGACTACATCAGCCCGTTCAACGAGCCGACGAACAGCTTCGACTCGTGCGGCCAGGAGGGCATGCTCGTCCCGGTCGACCAGCGCGACGACATCGTGCGGGCGCTCGGCGCCGAGCAGCGCGCCCGGCACCAGAGGACCGGGATCATCGCGGACGAGTCCAGCAGCACCGTGCAGTTCAACACCGAACTGCCCCAGTGGATCGCCCAGCCGGGCACGGCGCGGTACGTGTCCAGGCTCGCCCACCACACGTACAACAACCCGGGCGACGACCAGCGGGCGCGGATCCACGAGACCTCGAAGGCGGTCGGCAAGCCGTCCTGGTCGACGGAGATCTGCTGCTTCGGCCAGGGCGGCACGGGCTGGGCGAAGGAGTACGACCCGACGATCGACGGTGGCCTGAACCTGTCCCGGATCATCCACAAGGACTTCGCCACCGCCCACGACTCGGCGTTCCACTGGTGGGTCGCGCTGTCCGAGATGATCGGCTCCGACCCGTACGCGAGGAACGACGACGGCTGGAACGACGGCCTGATCTACTACGACCCGGACTACGCGACGAACGGCAACCAGACGCTGTACTTCACCAAGCGCTACTACGCGCTCGGCCAGTACAGCAAGTTCGTCCGGCCGGGCGCCGTCGCGCACAACGTGACCGGCGCGCCGAGCGGCGTGGAGGTGAGCGCGTACGACAGCAAGGGCAGGTGGGTGGTCGTGGTGAACAACCACAACACCACCGCGACCCCGCTGGACCTGCACTTCAACAGTGACACGCCGGTGCGGGCGGTGAAGGCGGTGCGTACGTCGGCGAGCGAGGACTGGGCGTCGGTGGCGAAGCCGTCGGTGGGCGCGGACGGCGCCGTCTCGGCGACACTCGCCGCGCGCTCCGTCACGACGTACGTCTTCGACCGGAAGGGCCGCGGCAGTACGGCGGTGACGGGGCCCTGGCAGGGCAGGCAGTCCGGCAAGTGCCTGACGGCGGACGCCTCGGGGGCCGCGATCGGCAGCTGCGCCGACGGGTCCGGGCAGCAGTGGTCGTACGACGCGAGGGGCGCCCTGAAGAACGCCGACGGGTATCTGACGGCGGGGAGTTCGGGGCTCGCGACCAGTGCCGGGTTCACCGGGGAGGCGACCCAGCGCTGGCTGCTGAACGGCAACGGGCAGATCGTGAGCGAGGCCTCCGGCAAGTGCCTGGACGTCAGCGGGCAGGCGACCGCGGACGGCAGCCGGGTGATCCTCTACAGCTGCACGGGCGGGGCCAACCAGGCCTGGTTCCGGCAGTAGTCCGACCGCTTTCCGACGGCCGGCGGGCCACCTCGCCCGTTTGAGCCATCTGAGCCGCAACCCCGCACTCGAGACAAGGACGTCAGCATGTCGGCATTCAGCAACAACACCTGGGACCGCCGGTCCGTACTGCGGGCCGCCATGGGACTGGCCGCCGCCGGCGGGCTGGCCGCGTGCGGAGGCAACAACGGCCGTGGCGGCGGGGCGGGTTCGGGGACCAGCCTGGTGCAGTACTTCCACGCCTACGGCGAGGCCGGCACCGAGCAGGCGGTCAAGCGGTATGCGAAGGCCTACAAGGACGCCGCCGTCAGCACGCAGTGGATCACCGGGTCGAACTTCGAGAGCAAGCTGTTCTCCGCGCTGCTCACCGAGAACGCGCCGGACGTCTTCGAGTTCCACCCGCAGATCCAGCTCGTCCGCAGCGGCCAGGTGGCGGATCTGACCGACATCGTCAGCCCGGTGAAGGACGACTTCAACCAGGCGGACATCGCCTCGCACACCATCGACGGGAAGATATGGGGCGTCCGCATGATCGACGACCCGCAGTTCTTCTACTACCGCAAGTCGATGCTGGCGGACGCGGGCGTGGAGCCGCCCACCACGCTGGACGAACTGGTCGAGGCCGCGGCCAAGCTGACCACCGACAACGTCAAGGGGCTCTTCCTCGGCAACACCATCGTCCCGGTGATGAACCCGCTGATCTGGTCGGCCGGCGCCGACACGCTCGACGAGAACAACCGGATCGCCTACCACACGGACGCGGTGGCCGCCGGGCTCGGCAAGCTGCGCGGCATGTTCGCCGACGGGCATCTGCTGCTGGACGCGCCCGCCGACTGGTGGGACCCGTCGGCGCTGACCCAGGGCCTGGTCGCGATGCAGTGGTGCGGCATGTGGGCGATGCCGGTGATCGAGAAGGCGCTCGGCGACGACGTCGGCATCATCCCGTTCCCGTCCTCGGCGGACGGGGCGAAGCCGGCCGTGGTCAACGGCGGCTGGTCGATGTTCGTCAACGCCAAGTCGAAGCACGTCGACGAGGCGAAGGAGTACGTGAAGTGGCTGTGGATCGACCAGAAGGAGTACCAGGAGGACTGGGCGCTGTCCTACGGCTTCCACATCCCGCCGCGCACCTCGCTCGCCGAGTCCGCCGACAAGCTGAAGTCGGGTCTGGCCGCGGAGGGCGTGAAGCTCTTCAACGAGTTCGGGCACTTCGACAACCCGGCCTGGACACAGGCCATGATCGTCGCCTTGGAGGGCGTCATCGCCGACTCCGTCCGCAAGGGCGGCAGCCCCGAGGCCGCGCTCGACAAGGCCGACAAGACCGTGGGCCGTGAGCTGAAGAAGCTCTTCGGATAGGCCGGCGGACGGACCACGACCATGTGGACCACCACACCCTCGCGGGCCGCCGAGAGCCCCGCCTCCGGCAAGGCCCCCGCGCTCGGGCGGCAACGGGGGGTCCGCGGCCGGACCCTCGCGTTCTGGCTGTTCACCGGGCCGTTCCTGACCGGGCTGGCGATCTTCGTCTACATCCCGATCGGCTGGAGCGCCTACCTCTCCTTCTTCGAGGCCCGCTACACCGTCACGCCCAGCACGTTCGTCGGGTTCGACAACTACCGGTACATGCTGACGAACGACAAGTTCGTCGACTCCCTCGTCACCTTCACCGTCTTCGCCGCGATCGTCGTCCCGATCACGTGGGCGCTGTCGCTCGGGCTGGCGCTGCTGGTGCACCGGATCCGCTTCATGAAGGCGTTCTTCCGGTCGGTGTTCTTCCTGCCGACCGCGGTCAGTTTCGTCGCCGCCTCGCTGATCTGGAAGATGTCCGTCTTCAGCGGCGTCCGCTTCGGGCTGATGAACACCGTTCTCGGCTGGTTCGGCACGGACGACATCGCCTGGCTGGCCAACCCTGACCCGCCCTGGTACTGGCTGGTCATCCTGACCGTACGGCTGTGGCTCCAGGCCGGCTTCTACATGATCCTGTTCCTCGCGGCCCTGCAGAACATCCCGCAGGAGCTGTACGAGGCGGCCGCGATCGACGGCGCCAGGCCGGGCTGGCAGACCTTCCGCCATGTCACCCTGCCGCAGCTGCGGGCCACCTCCACGGCCGTGATCCTGTTGCTGCTCGTCGCCGCCTACCAGGCGTTCGACGAGTTCTTCAACCTGCTGAACAAGACCACCTGGGGCCGTCCGCCGCTGGTCGAGCTGTACTACACCGCCCTGGGCGAGAACCAGGACTACGGCTCCGGCAGCGCGGGCGCGATGATCCTGACCCTGCTGATCTGCGTCGTCACCCTGCTCCAGGGCCGGATCATGGGCTTCGGGCGAGGAGAGGAGTCGAAGTGACCCAGCGCACCCGCGGGGCGGGCTCCGTCGGCCTGTACCTGGCGACCGGTGTCGCCGCCTTCCTCTTCCTGGTCCCCTTCTATCTGATCGTGCGCAACGCGCTGTCCACGGACGCCGAGATCACCGGCGAGAACTGGAAGTTCTTCCCCACCGAGATCCAGTGGGGGAACATCGGCGAGCTGTTCGACGATCCGACGGTGCCGTTCGCGCAGTCGCTGTGGAACTCGACCGTCGTCGGTGTACTGCATACAGTCGGCACGCTGCTGGTGTGCTCGCTCGCCGGATACGGCCTCGCCCGTATCCCCTACCGCCACGCCGACAAGATCTTCTATGCCGTCCTCATCACCCTGATGGTGCCGACCGCCGTCACCTTCGTGCCCAGCTTCGTGCTGGTGTCGTCCCTCGGCTGGGTGTCCAGCCTGCGCGGCCTGGTCGTCCCCGGCCTGTTCAGCGGCTTCACCTGCTTCCTGTTCCGCCAGTACTTCCTGGGCTTCCCGAAGGAACTGGAGGAGGCGGCGCGGGTGGACGGGCTCGGCTACTGGGGCGCGTACTGGCGGATCGTCGTACCGAACTCCCTGAACTTCTTCGCGGCCATCGCGACCATCACCTTCATCAGCGGCTGGAACGCCTTCCTGTGGCCCCTGGTCATCGGCCAGGACCAGGAGGCCTGGACGGTGCAGGTCGCGCTCTCCTCGTACATGACCAACCAGACCGTCAACTTCCATCTGATCTTCATGGCCACGGCCATTTCCATCCTGCCCCTGGTGTTCGTGTTCCTGTTCCTCCAGCGCTGGCTGGTCCAGGGCGTCGCACAGACCGGCATCAAGGGCTGAGCTAGGAGACCGATGTCTGTCCGCACCACCCCCGCCGCCGACCACGTCGAGGACGTCTCCCCGGGCCGCGGAACCCTTCCGCCCCGCTCCTGGTACGCGTCCTCCGACGCCGCATCCCTCTCCCTGAACGGCCGTTGGCGCTTCTGGCTGTCCGCGACGGCGGACGCCGAGGACGACTCGTTCGCCGAGCCCGGGTACGACGCCAAGGGCTGGGCGGAGGTCACGGTGCCTGGCCACTGGGTCCTCCAAGGCCACGGCGCGCCCGTCTACACGAACCACCTGTACCCGTTCCCGGTCGACCCGCCGCACGTCCCGACCGAGAACCCCACCGGCGACCATCTGCACGTCTTCGACCTGCCCGCCGACTGGCCGGCGGACGGGGAAGCGGTGCTGCGCTTCGACGGGGTGGAGTCCTGCGCCCGGGTCTGGCTGAACGGCACGGAGCTGGGCGAGTTCAAGGGATCGCGGTTGCCGCACGAGTTCACGGTCGGCGGTCTGCTGAAGACCGTAGGCAATGTACTGGCGGTCCGTGTCCACCAGTGGTCGGCCGGCTCCTATCTGGAGGACCAGGACCAGTGGTGGCTGCCGGGCATCTTCCGTGACGTCACCGTGCTGCACCGCCCGCGGGGCGCCGCGGGCGACTTCTTCGTGCACGCCTCCTACGACCATGTGACCGACGCGGGCACCCTGTGCGTCGACTCGGAGGTCGCCGGCCGGGTCACCGTGCCGGAGCTGGGCGTCGACATCGCGACCGGCGAGCCGGTGACGGTCCCCGTGGAACCGTGGACGGCGGAGACACCCCGGCTCTACGACGGGGTGCTGGCCACGCCGGGCGAGCGGGTGCCGCTGCGGATCGGCTTCCGGACCGTCGCCCTGGAGGACGGCCTGATCAAGGTCAACGGCACGCCGGTGCTGTTCAAGGGCGTCAACCGGCACGAGTGGCACCCCGAGCGGGGCCGCGCCCTGGACCTGGCGACCATGCGCGAGGACGTGCTGCTGATGAAGCGGCACAACGTCAACGCCGTGCGCACCTCGCACTACCCGCCGCACCCGGCCTTCCTCGACCTCTGCGACGAGTACGGACTGTGGGTGATCGACGAGTGCGACCTGGAGACGCACGGTTTCGTCGAGCAGTCCTGGCGGGACAACCCCGTCGACGACGACCGCTGGACCCCGGCCCTGCTGGACCGCGCCGCCCGCATGGTGGAACGGGACAAGAACCACCCGTCGGTGGTCATCTGGTCCCTCGGCAACGAGGCCGGCACCGGGCGCGGCCTCACCGCGATGGCGGAGTGGATCCGCGGCCGGGACGGTTCACGGCTGCTGCACTACGAGGGTGACATCGACTGCCGGGACACCGACGTGTACTCCCGGATGTACGCCTTCCACGACGAGGTCGAGCGGATCGGCCGCGGCCTGGACGGCGGCACGCTCAAGCGGCGCGAACTGCCCTTCGTCCTGTGCGAGTACGCGCACGCCATGGGCAACGGACCGGGCGGACTCGCCGACTACCAGCGGCTGTTCGAGTCGTACGACCGGCTCCAGGGAGGCTTCGTCTGGGAGTGGATCGACCACGGCATCGCCCACCCGGAGCTGGGCTTCGCCTACGGCGGCGACTTCGGTGAGGAGCTGCACGACGGCAACTTCGTCTGCGACGGGCTCGTCTTCCCCGACCGGCGGCCGTCGCCCGGCCTGGTCGAGTTCAAGAAGGTGATCGAGCCGGTCCGGATCGAGGGCGACGGCGCGGGCGGCACCGTCCGCGTCACCAACCGGCACGACTTCGCGGACCTGTCCGCGCTCGCGTTCGCGTGGTCGTACCAGGTGGACGGCGAGACGGTCGACGCTGGCCCGCTGCCGGTGCCGGTGCTCGCGCCGGGCGAGTCGGCGGAGGTCAAGCTGCCGGAGCCGGGCCCCGCGCCGGCCGGTGCCGAGACCGGGTGGACGGTGCGGGCGCTGCTGGCGGAGGCCACCGCGTGGGGGCCGGAGGGCCATGTGGTGGCGTGGGGCCAGGTCCCCGTCACGGGCCGGGTGGCGTCGTCGGTGGCGGCGAGCGAGCGGCCGGCGGTGAGCGGGGGGCTGGTGCGTCTCGGCCCGGCCTCCTTCGACGCGCGCACCGGCGCCCTGCGGACCGTCGGCGGCGTGGACGTGACGGGTCTGCGCCTGGACGTGTGGCGGGCGCCGACCGACAACGACAACGGGGCGCCCTGGCAGCCGGACGCCCGCTACGGGCTGCTGTGGCGCGAGCTGGGCCTGCACCGGATGCGGCATCGCCTCGACGCGGTCGACCTGACGGACGAGGCGCTGACCGTGCGGACCCGGGTGGCGCCGGCCGCCGTCGACCTCGGGCTGCGGACTGTATACCGCTGGACGTCGGACGGCTGCCGGCTGAAGCTCACCGTCTCGGTGACACCCGAGGGCGACTGGGCGGTGCCGTTGCCGCGGCTCGGCATCCGGTTCGGGCTCGCGGGCGCGGACGAGGTGTCGTGGTTCGGCGGCGGGCCCGGTGAGGCGTATCCGGACACCAGGATGGCGTCGACAATCGGCCGTTGGCGGTCGACTGTAGACGATCTGCAGACGCCTTACGTCCGTCCGCAGGAGAACGGCGCCCGCGCCGACGTCCGCTGGGCGGAACTGGGCGGCCTGCGCGTCGAGGGCGACCCGGCGTTCTGGTTCAGCGCCCGCCGGTGGACCAGCGAACAGTTGGACGCCGCCGGGCACCTGACCGATCTCGTCCCCGGTGACACGGTGTGGGTGAACCTCGACCACGGTCAGATGGGCATCGGCTCACAGTCCTGCGGCCCGGGCGCACTCCCCCAGTACCACCTGCGGGCCGAGCCCGCGACGTTCTCCTTCGTCTTCGAGGCGAACGGCTGAGCCGACGCCGACCGGCCGGCACCCCTCGGGGATGTGCCGGCCGGTCGCAGCGCCGCGTCGCCCCGCCGGTCTGCTCGGTCCGCTCGGTCCGCTCGGTCCGCTCGGTCCGCTCGGTCCGGCGGGAACGGTTCAGTGGTCGACGCAGCACGGTGTGGGTTCGGGGACCTCGAACGGGGTGAGCCGGCCGCCCACCGCGGGCATGGCGGTCAGGACCAGTCGGCCCTGCTGCCACTGGGGCCGTACGTGGTCGCGGGTGACCAGCGGGGTCGCCGGGTCCGGTGGCCCGGCCGCGCCCAGCACCGTCACGGCGTCGATCGCGGAGCGGGACAGCAGTTCGCCGACCGTCAGCGTGCCGGTGAGGTGGGCGGCGCCCGGGTAGAGGACCGCGCGGCCCACCTCGTCGGGGGCGCCGCCCTTCACCTCGTACCCCTCGGCGATCAGCCGCTCACGGCAGCCTTCCGCGGACGTGGTGAGGGAGAGGGCGACGCGCGGCCGGTCGCCCCGCAGCAGGTGCGTGCAGCCGAACGTGCCCTCGGGGAGGGCGAGTTCGGCCGCCAGCTCCAGCAGCAGGTGATCGGCCGCGCGCAGGTCCTTCAGGCCCGCGTCCACGGTGAGGACGTACGGCGTGGTCACGACGGCAGGACCCACACCGGGTTGGAGTAGAACCACAGGTCGAGCCAGGGGTCGGCGTCGCCGACGACGTCGAGGGCGGGGCCCGCCGGGTCGACGGCGGCGCCCATCGCGCCGACGGCGGTGCGGTTGCCGTCGGTGCCGCGCAGCCGGACGTAGACCGGACGGTCGACGCGGCCGAGGTCGTAGGTGAGGCGGACCGTGCCGGTCGACTTGTTCACCTCGTACGACTTGACGACCTTGGCGGTGGGGGCGGTGAAGGTGTCCTTGTCCTTCACCTCGCCGGTGACGTCGCCCTGGATGACGTCGACGCGGGCGAGACTCGGCACGAATCCGGCCCAGTTGGGGCCGCCGGCGAGGGCCACGTCCACGGTGAGGGTGACCCGGGTGCCCTTCTTGACGTGCAGGGCACCGCCGAGGGTGGCCCAGCGGCCGCCGCCGGCGACCCGGGCGTCGAGGGCGCTGATCAGCTGGCCGTGGTCGACCCAGACGCGGCCGGCGCGGATGCCGTCCATGACGGCGGCGTAGGAGAAGCCGTCGGCGCCGACGTGGGTGCGGCTGTACTGGCCGGGCCAGTAGTCGCCCTGGGTGACGTCGATCTTGCCGCCGTAGACGGGGTCCTCGTAGCGGCCGTTGGCGTTGAAGTCGCCGCCGGGGCCGCGGACGGCGGTGTCACCGTAGACCTGGTGGGAGTCGGAGTTGGCGGTGATCCACCAGGGCTTGCCCTCGGCGAGGAGGCTGTCCCACAGGCCGCCGACGGTGGCGGTCATCCAGTCGAAGCCGCCCCAGGTGCGGTAGGACTCCGGCGGGTAGCCGGCGAAGGAGTTGGCGCCGGGGTTGTTGTCGTAGATGCCGCGGGCGCGGGCCATGCCGAGCGGGGCGGGCAGGCCGGCGGCCTGGTGGCCGGGGGCGCCCTCGAAGCCGACGGCGATCTGGTGCTCGGCGGAGGTGGCGTCGCGCCAGGCGCGGATCTCGTGCGGGGAGTCGACGCCGCGCCGCGCGGGGTGGTTGGCGAGCATCAGGGCGTCCTTGACCTTGCGGCGGCGGACCTGCTCGCCGAGGAAGGCCAGACCGGCGACGGCGAGGGCCTCGTTGGCGGGCGTGGAGTCGGTCGCGCCCTTGACGCTGCCGTCGTAGTCGGTCTCGAACTGCTTGAGGACGGCGACCTCGTTCTTGCCGGGGTGGACGAAGACGGTGCCGTGCTCGGCGGCCGGGATGTTCCACTCCAGGCCCTGGAAGACGAGGGTGTCCTCGAACGCGGCCCGGGCCTCCTTGATGTCCGGGTTGACCTTCTCGACGCCGATCTTGGCGTGGGTGGCGCTGCCGTGGTCGGTGATGACCAGCCAGTCCATGCCGTGCCGGGCGCCCTGGCGGACCTGGTCGACGACGCGGTACTTGCCGTCGCTGCTGTACTGGGTGTGGATGTGGTGGTCGCCAGCGAGCCACAGGAAGCCGTCCCGCTTGCGTCCGCCGGGGGCGGCGTACGCGGGTGCCTGAGGGGTGAGGACGCTCGCGGCGGTGAGGCCCGCGCCGAGCAGTCCGGCGCGGCGCAGCAGCGAGCGGCGGGAGTGCTGTTCGGGGGTCAGGGCCTCGTCGGGCACGGAGGTGTCGAAGGCGGCGGGCAGGGCCGCGTGGTCGTGCGTGTGGTCGTGCTCGTGGTGATGGTGGTGATGCCCGTGGCCGTGGTGGTGGGCGTGCCCCATGTGTGCCTCCTCGATGCCGCTGCGTGTGCGCGGCCGCCTTCTGCGGCGCTGCCGTGCCGCGTGAGGAGGATCAAGGCAGAAGATGAATGTTGAACGACTCGGGGGTGAGCAACAGCGGTCCCGGACACGGCCGCTCGCCTCGCCGTTCACAGCTTTCCCGACTGCTGGGGGTGCCGTAGGCGCCGGTCGCCTGAAACCGGTACCTAAGTCCACTAGCCTGCGGCCTGGAAACCCCAGGTTCGTGTCAGGGAGGCCCCCATGCCCCGTGCCGGTCTCACCGCGGACCGTCTCGTCACCGCCGCTGTCGAACTCGCCGACGAGGCCGGGTTCGAGAACGTGACGCTGTCCGGGCTGGCACGCCGGTTCGGGGTGAAGGACGCGAGTCTCTACTCGCACGTCAGGAATCTCCAGGACCTGCGCACCCGGATGGCGCTCCGGGCCGGCGGCGAGCTGATCGACCGCATCGCGGTGGCCGTCGCCGGACACGCCGGCAAGGACGCGCTGACCGCGTTCGCGGGCGCGTACCGGGCGTACGCCCTGGAACACCCGGGCCGCTACGCGGCCACCCAGACCCGCGTCGACCAGTCCCTCGTCGCCGGCTCCCCCGCCCTGCGCCGCACCGCCGAGATCACCTACGGCATGCTTCGCGCCTACGGCCTGGAGGAACCCGACCTCACCGACGCCGTACGCCTGCTCCGCGCCACCTTCCACGGCTACTGCGTCCTGGAGGCGGGCGGCGGCTTCGGCGCCCCCCGTGACGTACAGCGGTCCTGGGACCGTGCCGTCGACGCCCTGCACACGGCTCTGACGCACTGGCCGGGTGAGGAGAACGGCGGGGAGATGAGTGAGCAGAGGGGCAACTCGCCTGCGTGAGCACGGCCGGCGCCCCGCCGGCCACGGTCAGCGCCGCTCCGGAGGGCCGGCCGCCAGCGCCCGCACCTCGTCGTACGACGGCACCGTGCCGCCCGGCACGCTCCCCGCGCGGATCTGCGTGAGCGCGTCCACGGCCGCGCCGAGCGCCTGCCGGTAGAGCAGGGAGCCGAGGCTGATCCGGCGGACGCCCAGGTCGGCGAGGTGGTGGACGGAGGGGCCGGCGGGCGAGTAGAGGATGTTGAGGGGGATGCCGCCGAGGTCGCGGACCAGGGCGGCGATCTCGGCGGGATCGGTCAGTCCGGGCACGAACACGCCGTCGGCGCCCGCCTCCCGGTAGGCCTCCAGACGGCGCGAAGTGCCCTCGCCGTCGCTCAGCCAGTACGTGTCCGTGCGGGCGTTGACGAACAGGCCGGGGGCCGCGGACTTGACCGCCGCGATCTTCTCGGCGTGCAGGGCGGGCGAGCCCAGGCCGTCCTCCAGGTTGATCCCCACGGCACCCACGACGGCCAGCTCCCGCGCGAACTCCCCCACCTCCTCCGGGTCCTCCCCGAAGCCGCCCTCCGCGTCGACCGACACCAGGAAGGGTTCCGCGCCGAGGGCGAGGGTGAGGCGCAGGGTCTCGTCGCGCGTCGCCGCTCTGCCGTCCGGCAGCCCGGCCGCCGCCGCGACCCCGAGACTCGTCGTGGCGATCGCGTCGAATCCCAGCCCGGCGAACAACCGGGCCGAGGCGTGGTCCCAGGCGTTGGGCAGGAGGAGCGGGTTCCCGGCGCGGTGGAGGTCGGCGAAGGCGGTCATACGGGAACGGTAGAGCCGACTCCGTTCGGCGGCTGCCGAAACGTCCTGGCGCTGACGGGCTCCCGCCCGGTCCCGGGCCGAGTGTCCGCGTAAAGGCCGGCAGCGACCGCTGACCATCCCGGAACCGGACTCGATGCCGTCAAGGATGTCGCAGGCCATGACCCGGCTGGCGCAGCGCTTCGGGCGTCGGCCGGGCGTGCGAGGTCACACTGCCGTGACTGCGTGGACCAGGGGCTGTCGCTCCGGTCGTGAACGGAGCCGGATGAGGAGTCCGGCTGCGGCTGCGGCTGCGACTGCGGTGCCCGGAAAGACGTATCCGCGCATGTCTCAGCTCTGATTCACGCCCTGCTTGGCGGCCGTCCCGGACCGCTCCGCTCACACCGGCCGCACGTCCACCCCGTCGGCGTCCAGGCGGACCCGCAGCGCGGGACCCGCGCTCCAGCGGACCTCCAGCACCCCGCTGCCGGCGTCCACCGCCACGCACACCGACTCCGCGAGCGGCTCGGGGTCCGGTTCGCCGGTGAGGCGGGCGAGGGCGACGAACAGCGTGCCGTCGTCGGCGGTGACACCGCTGGCCGTGTCGGACAGGCCGTGCACGGGAAGCAGTTCGGCGCGTACGCCGTCCCGCGCCGCCCACCCGGTGACCCGTACCGGCGTACCGGGGGCGGCTCCCGTCACCAGGTGCGCCCGCAGCTCGGCCGCCCCGTGCGCGAGCACGACACTGGTCACCCGCGCTCCCCCGCCCGCCGAGTGCCGTGAGGCGACCCAGCCGTCGCCGACGCCCAGCGGCACGATGTCCGTACGGCTCGCGTCGCCGCCGACGATCACGCTGTTGTCGTACGACGGGTCGGGCCGGGTGGCCGTCGAGTAGGCGAGGCGGGTGTAGTACGGGTCGTAGCGGACGTCCTCGCTGCCGTGGTTGTGAAGCCGGACCAGCCCGTCCGAACGTGTCGACTGCAGCAGCCAGTTGGGCGGGCCGACCGGGGTGACGGCGTCCTCGCGCTCCGCCGGGCCCGGCTCCTCCACGGCCGTCCAGACGGGGTGGTCGGGCGGGAGGAGCAGGCCGAGGAAGCCCTTGCTCGCCCAGTAGGGGGAGGCGGGGCCGGAGTAGTTCTGCAGCACGGACTCGTCGGGGCCGTGCCAGCCGAGGGTGAGCAGGCCGCGCTCGTCGACGGCGCCCCGGTCGAGGAAGTACTTCAGGGCGCCGGAGGCCAGGCGGCGGGTCTCGCCGGGCGGGAGCGGGGTGTGGCCCGTCAGCGCGCCGAGCCAGAGGGGCGCGGTGGTGGCGAAGCGGTAGGTGAGGGAGCGGCCCTGGTGGAGGGGGGCGCCGTCGGCGGCGAACAGGCGGGCGTAGTCGGCGAGGTGTTCCGACAACCGTCGACCGTATACAGCCGACAGCTCACCGTCGTCCGCCAACCATGCGTGGAGGACTGGATACAGGTGCATCGCCCAGCCGTTGTAGTAGTCGAACTTCCGGCCGTCGCCGTCTGTATACCAACCCTCGCCGACATACCACTTCTCGATGCGCTCCAGCCCCCGGTCGATCGCCGCCCGGGACGCCGCCGTCTCGTGGCCGATCTCCTGGAGGAAGCCTCCGACGGTCACCGGGAACAGCTCCCAGTTGCAGGGCCACGCCTCTGCGGTGAGCGCGTCCGCGAGCCAGTCCGCCGCCCGCTGCCGCACTCCGTCGTCCAGCCGGTCCCACAGCAACGGCCGCGTCAGCCGCAGCGCGAGCGCGATCGACGCGGCCTCGACCAGGGGCTGGGTCCGGCTCTCGACACGGGGCCAGACACCCGCGGCGCCGGCCGCGAGCCCGTCGGCGTAGCGCTGCAGCGCCGTCTCGTCACGGCGGAAGGCCGCCAGCAGCAACGTACGGGCGTACCCCTCCAGACCGTCGGAAAGACGACCGGACCAGCTCTCCCGACCGCCTGGGAGGTGGTACAGCGCGAAGTCCTCGGTGGCGTACGGCTCCACCGCCGCGAGCAGCGCGTCGGCTGCCGCCTCCCAGTGGGCGCGGGTGAGGCCGGTGTACGGGCTGAGGGTGCGGTCTTCGGGAGGCAGCTGCATCGGTCCTCTTTCCGGTCTTCTTCCCCGTCTTCTTTCCGGTCCTCTTGCCAGGCTTCTTTCCGGGCCTTCCGGGCCTCGATTTCGCGGGTGGATGCCTCGCTCCGTACTCACGCAGAGAGAAAGCCCGGCCACCACGGCGGGACGTTACCCGGGCACAGGGGTGCGGGATAGAAGTCCGGCATGCCGCGCCACGTCACGAGGAACCAAACAGCAGTGTCATGCCGTTCGCCGCCGCATCGCCCCCTACGTCCCAGGCGGCCCAAGCCCTGCCTACAGCGGTGACGGGCAGTTCTCGGTAGCTCCCTCGGGGGAGGCGGATCGTTCGTGCGGATGACGTACGTCGGCGCGGTTCGGAAGATGGTCGAGTCATGTCGATCACGCGTTCTCCGGACGACACGGTGCCTCACGTCCCGCGCGGTGCCGTCCGTCACCACCTGAGCAAGTGGCCTGCATACGCCGCTGTGGCGTGGGGGGTCTCGTTCGCGGTACCCAGTTTCGTCTGGGCGACGGGCAGTACCTTCGGCGCGCGGTCGACGGTGTCGCCGTCGCTGGTGAAGCTGGCTCGCGACGGAGTGCCGTGGTTCGTCGCCGTCCTGGTGGTCACCGGCCTGCTGAAGCTCTTCGGGGCGCTGGTCGGCTTCGGCCTGACGCGACCGCGGGGTTCGCGGATCAGCCGGCTCCTGGTGTTCTGCGGCGGTGGCGCGGCGGCCCTGCTCACCTGGCACGGTGGCCTCTTCGTCGTGCACGGTGTGCTGGTCGAGGCGGGAGCGCGCGCCGTCGAACCGGATCTGGCCGCCCTGACCGACTGGTACCTCTGCCTCTGGGGGCCGTGGTTCATCGTCGGCGGTCTGGCCTTCGCCGGGGCCACCGCGCTGTACGTCCGTCCCCGCGACGACCGGCGAAAGCTGCGGCTCCATGGCGCTGTGGGCGCGCTCGCCGCCCTGGTCCTGTCAGTGGCGGCAACGGCTGCCGGGGTCGGTTGACCCAACGCCCTGCGCTCCCGCGCCCACACACCCCCACGCCCCACACCCCCACGCCCCCACGCCCCCACGCCCCCGGCCATGCGCGGCCACCCCGGCCCTGCCGACCGCCGCATGGACGGGACTGGGACTTCCTCGGGCGGACACTGACCTGGGGCGCCCCGGTTCCGGTCGGGGCGCCCCAGGGGCTCATCCCGCGCGGACCAGGCCGCGCGGTACCAGATGCTGGGCGAGGAGCTCATCGCGCACCAGCTCCGCGTACATCGTGGCGCCGTGTACGGAGGTGTGGGTGTTGTCGCGCTTCTCGTTGTAGAGGTACAGCGCCTTGGACGCCTCGACGCCCAGCGATTCCACGACCGCCTTCGTCTTCGCCGTGAGGTCGATCAGCGGCACCCCCTCGGCCGTGGCGACGGAGCGGAGGACGGCCGGGTGGTCGACGCCGAGGCCGTTGACGAGCAGGGCGGTGTTGTTGTTCAGGGTGCCGTCGGCGTTGAACCAGCGGCGCACGATCGGGGTGACGAGCACTGGCTCACCGCCCTTCTCGCGGACACCGGCCACCAGCGCTTCGAGGTTGGCCCGGTAGCTGGTCTCGTCGGTCGTCTTGTCGTTGTGGGCGAGCTGGATCAGGACCAGGTCGCCGCGCCGGATCTGCGGCTGGACGGTGGCCCAGAGCTGCGGGTTCCGCAGGAAGCTGACCGTGCTTTCGCCGGAGTCGGCGTAGTTGGCGACGGACAGGCCCTTGCGCAGGTACTGCGGCAGTTGCTGGCCCCAGCCGGTGTACGGGTCGCCGGGCTGGTCGCAGACCGTGGAGTCGCCGACAAGGAAGATCTGCCGGGTGTGCCGCGCGGGGGTGACACGGATGTCGGCGAGGGCGGGGGCCGCGCCGCCGATGACGAGGTCGAGGCCCGGCGTGCCGGCCGGTCCGGTGGGCTCACCCTCGGGGGTGCGGACGTTCACCGTGAAGGTGCGGGCGACGCGTTCTCCGGCCGGGGCGGCGGTCTCGGGGAGCAGGGCGCGCCGGGTCTCGCCGCCGATGCGAGTGCTGGACGCCGTGTCGCCGCCGAGGAGGACCTTCACGTCGTACGTGCCGGGCGGGACGTCGAAGTGGCAGGCGTCGGCGGTGCAGTTCTCCGGTCCGAGCGACGACGCGGTGGGGACCTCGGCGTTCCCGGCCTGGGCGCTCCCCGCGTGGGCGGGCACCGCGGACAGTACGGTCCCCAGGGTCGCCACCACCAGCGCGGCGATGCTGAAACGTCTCACTTCCGGCTCCTCGATCACGGACGACGGGTCTGGCGGTGGACCGTATCGCGCCCGGCAAGCGCTTTCTAGCCCTCAGGCAGTTTTTACACAACTCTCAGCTTCGACTGCGTGAAAGCTCTTTCGCGAAAACGATTCAACTGTCACCCTGCCAGTCACCCGCACCCCCCTCACCTCCCGAAGGAGGCACCCCCATGCCCGGATCCGCGAACCGACCGGTCGGACGCCGCAGCCTGGTCCTCGGCGCCGCGGCCGCCGCCGGCACGGCGGCCCTCGGCGGCCCGCTGGCCGGCTCCGCGGCCGCCGCGGCCTTCGGCTGGAGCGACGACGGCGCGAACTACGTCGTCGACACCGGCGCCCAACTGGTCTTCAAAGTCAGCAAGTCCAACGGCGATCTGACCTCGCTGGTCTACCGGGGCACCGAGTACCAGGGCTACGGCGGCAAGAACTCGCACATCGAGTCCGGCCTCGGCAGCTCCACGGTGACGATCCGGCAGTCCGGCTCGACCATCCTGATCTCGGTCGCGTACGGCACGCTGCGGCACTACTACGCGGCCCGCAGCGGCGAGAACAACATCTACCTGTGGACCGACAAGGCCGACGACTCCGTCTCGGCGACCCGCTTCATCCTGCGCGTCAAGGCGGGCCTCTTCCTCAACGACGAGCCCGACTCGTACACCTACGCACCGACCGCCATCGAGGCCTCGGACGTGTTCGCCAAGTCCGACGGCCAGACCCGCTCCAAGCACTACTCGAAGCTGCGGGTCATGGACTACGACTACGTCGGCTGGACCGGCGGCGGCGCGGGCCTGTGGATCGTACGCAGCAACCACGAGAAGGCGTCCGGCGGACCGTTCTACCGCTCCCTGCTGCGGCACCAGAGCGCCGACGGCGGCGGCCTGTACGAGATCCTGTACTACGGCCAGAACCAGACCGAGGCCCAGCGCTTCGGTCTTCAGGGCCCGTACGTCATCGCCCTCACGGACGGCGGCGCGCCCTCCGCCTCGCTGTTCCCGGGCACGCTCACCACCCCGTGGGCGGATTCGCTCGGTATGCCCGGGTATGTCGGGACGAGCGGCCGGGGGCGGGTGGCCGGCGTCGGGATCAAGGGCCGGAACACCGCGCATGCGTACACGGTGGGGCTCGCCAACGCGACGGCGCAGTACTGGGGAGCGGCGCGGGCCTCGGACGGCTACTTCTCCGTCGCCGGTGTACTGCCGGGGGCGTACACGCTGACTGTCTACAAAGACGAGTTGGCTGTATACAGTACACAAGTGACGGTGTCCGCAGGATCGACGACCACCCTCAACACCATCGCCATACCGTCGACGAACGACCCCGCCAACGCGAGCGTCATCTGGCGCATCGGCGACTGGACCGGCACGCCGAAGGGCTTCAAGAACGCGGACCTGATGACGTACGCGCATCCCTCGGACGTCCGGGCGGCCCCGTGGACCGGCAACGTCGTCATCGGCAGCGGCACGGAGACCTCGGCCTTCCCCTGCTACCTCTGGAAGGACGTCAACAGCGGCATCGTCGTCCACTTCCGGCTGACCGCCGCCCAGGCCGCCGCCGCACACACCCTGCGCATCGGGGTGACGACGGCCTACGCCAACGGCCGTCCGCAGGTCGTGGTCAACGACACCTGGACGTCGGCGATCCCCTCACCGCCCACCCAGCCGAACACCCGGTCGCTGACCAACGGCTCGTACCGGGGGAACAACCACACGTTCACCTACAGCGTCCCGGCGAGTGCCTGGCTCACGGACACCGGCCAGTACAACACGCTGAGGATCAACGTGGTGAGCGGTTCGGGGACCACCTCCTATCTCAGTGCCGGCACGGCGATCGACGCGATCGACCTGCTCGCCTGACCTTCGCCGGGGCAGCACCGGTCACGTCAGTTGCCGCGCGTCCACTGCTGGTTGGTGCCGCCGTTGCAGGCGTACGTGATGATCGCGGCGCCGTTGGCGGTGGACCCGCCGTTCACGTCGAGGCATTCGCCCGTCGCGCGGGACCTGACGGTGACGTAGGAGCCGGTGGTGGTCAGCGACCACTGCTGGCTCGTCGCCGAGCCGGCGCAGTTCTCCTGGGTGACCGTGCTCGCGTTCTCCTGCACGCACAGGGAGCTGTGCCGGGCGGCCAACTGGTAGTAGCCACCACCGACGGACCTGAACCAGTACTTCTGGTTGTTGCCGCCGTTGCAGTCGTACTGCTTGATCTGCGCGCCGGCCCACTGGGACTGGCTGGTGACGTCCGCGCACCGGCCGGAATGCCGGGCGACGAGCGTCTGGTAGGCGGCGCCGGTTCCCGTGACCGTTCCGGCGGCCGTGTCGACGGTGACCTCCGGGGTCCAGGACATCGACATCGAGGTGGCGGTCGGGAAGGTCAGGGGGAGCCAGACATAGCGGGAGTCGCCGACCGTGCCGCCGAAGGAGTTGCCCCAGCGGTCGCCGAGGTAGAGGTAGGACGTGGCCGTGGATCCCTGCAACGGTAGAACGTATGCAGTCTGCGATCCGTAGGCGGTCGTATCCCCCACATTGGTCATCGACGACCATGGGCCGGTGAGGCTGGTGGCCGTGGCGTACTGCTGCTGGTTGGGGTTCCAGCCGGTCGCGCCCGAGGTGAGCATGAAGTAGACGCCGCCCCGCTTGAAGAGGGCGGGTGCCTCGCGGTGGCCGCCCGGCCACGGGTTGGCGACCAGGCTCGCGACGCCGGTGTAGTCGGCGGTGAGCCGGTAGATGTGCAGGTCGTAGTTCTCGCGGGCCGCGGAGACCATGTAGCCGGTGCCGTCGGTGTCCACGAAGACGGTGATGTCCCGGGACATGTGCTGCCCGAGCGGGCGGAAGCTGCCCTGCCAGGTGTAGTCGCCGTCGACGGTGTCGGAGACGGCGACGGCGGCGCGGGCCTCGCCGTAGTCGGAGCCGTTCTCCTTGTGCATCCACATCACGAACTTGCCGGTGGCGACGTTGTACATCACCTTCGGGCGTTCGATGTTGGCGACGGCCAGCTCGGGGTGGGTGGACTGGGTCAGCACGTGGTTGCGGAACTCCCAGTTCTTCAGGTCGGTGGAGCGGTAGGCGTCGACGTAGCGGAAGGTGTTGTCGGCGTTGCGGTGCTCGCCGAACCAGTAGTAGTAGGAGCCGACCTTGACGATGCCGCCGCCGTGGGCGTGCACGGGGTTCCCGGAGATGTCGGTGAACTGTGTGCCGTTGCTGATCACCTGGGGTGCGGCCCGGGCGGGGCCGGCGGTGGCGAGGGCGCCGATCAGGCTCAGGCAGACGGCGAGGAGGACGGCGTACACGCGTCTCATCTCAGTCCTCCGCCCGTGCGGGGGTGTCGGCGACCGGGATGCCGAAGTCCGGGGTGCCGTCCGGCTTCCAGCCGAGCTTCTGGATCCGGGTGTGCCGGTTGGGGTCGTTCAGCGGATCGCCGACGATCTCCTTGTACTGGCGGGCGTGGTAGACGAGGACGTCGGTGCGGCCGTCCTCGGCGACGGTGAAGCAGTTGTGGCCGGGCCCGTACTGCTTGGTGGAGTCATTGCTGGTGAAGACGGGGACCGGTGACTTCGCCCAGCTGGCGGGGTCCATGAGGTCGCTGCCGGCGTCGGCGGTCAGGAGGCCGACGCAGTAGTTGTGGTCCGTGGCGCTGGCGGAGTAGGTCATGAAGACGCGGCCGTTGCGCTGGAGGACGCAGGGGCCCTCGTTGACCTTGAAGCCGACGCACTCCCAGTCCAGTTCGGGTGTGGACAGCCGCACTTGCGGGCCGGTCAGCGTCAACGGGTCGGCCATCTCCGACAGCCACAGCGCGGTGTTGTTGCCCATACCGGGCTCGTGCTGGGCCCAGGCGAGGTAGCGGGTGCCGCGGTGGGTGAAGGTGGTGGCGTCCAGGGAGAAGGTCTCCCAGGCGGTCTTGATCCGGCCCTTCTCGACCCAGGTGCCGCGCAGCGGGTTCGGGTGGGCGTTCTCCAGCACCCAGATCCGGATCTGCCAGACATCCTCCTTCGGCGCGGCGGCGAAGTAGATGTACCACTTGCCGTCCACCCGGTGCAGTTCCGGCGCCCAGATGTGCGCGCCCATGTCACCGGAGGGGTGCGCCCGCCAGATGACGGACTCGGCGGCCGTGGACAGGCCGTTGAGCGTGCGGGAGCGGCGCAGGACGATCCGGTCGTACTCGGGGGCGGTGGCGGTGAAGTAGTAGAAGCCGTCGGTGTGCCGGTTGATGTGCGGGTCGGCGCGGTTGAGGACCAGGGGGTTCACGTACGGGGCTGCCTTGGGGGATGTGGTGGACGGAGCCGCCGACGCCCCGGCGGGGGCGGCGGCCAGGGCGCCCGCGGCGAGGGCGGCGCCCTTCAGGACGAGTCGGCGGTGGGGGTGGTGGGGAGTGAGGGGACGGTCGTCGGCGCGGCTCATGCAGACTGCCTCTCGATGCTTCGATTCGAAATTTCGGATACCATCTGCTATTCCGAACGCGCACAAGGTATGGGCGCGTTGGGGACAGGTCAACGGGTCCGGTGGGGCAGGTGGCCGCACCGTGAGCGGGTCGCCTCGTGACCGGCCCCCGTGAGAGGGTCGGCCCGTGACCTGTGACGTGTGCGGACACGAAATGCGGCGGGAGCCGGTGCCGGAGCCGCGGATGCGATGGGAGCCGCCGCTGAGGGAGCGGTGGTTCTGCGGCTGGTGCTACGCCTGGACCGACCTGGGACACCACCCGCACGAGGTCTCACGTCCGCAGTACGAGCCCCTGAGCCGGCGCTGGGAACGGGCGGAGGGACCCGAGCTGCCGGAAGCCGTCGCCCACGCCTACGGACACTTCGGTACGACCCTGTGCGGCATCGCCCACGACGGCCTGACCGCCAGCCCGTACTGGTGGCTGCCGGAAGCGCCGCACGCCTGTCAGGCCTGCAAGGAGACCGCGACCGTCATCGACCGGCGCTGGCCGGAGGAGATGCGGGACGGCGGACGGATCAATCCGGCCCCGCCCCCCGGTTCGCAGTGGCCCCCCTTCTGACGGCCGCCTGCCGGCAGGCCTCCGAGTCCGTGGAGACTTACCGGGCGATGTCTTGGCCCGCGAAGTCTTGGCCCGCGAGGTTCTAGCCTGCGAAGTCGTAGACGGCGAAGTCGGTGACCCGGCGGTATCCGACGCGCTGGTAGAGGGCGTTGCTGGTGGGGTTGGCCGCGTTCGTGAACAGCACGACCTCCTTGGCGCCCGCGTCCAGCGCGGCCCGGCTGACCTCGGTCGTCACGGCGCCCGCGTAGCCGCGTCCGCGCAGGTGGGGCGGGGTGTATACAGGATCCACCCGGGCTTGGCCGGCGACCATCGGGTTCACGCCCGCCATGGCGACGGGCGTGCCGTCCGGGGTCTCCCAGAAGGTGTAGCTCTTCTCGGCGAAGCGGGTACCGGCCCAGGAGGCGGCGTCGATGGTCACGGCCTCCCCGACGTCCGCGGCGAACTCACGGCACCAGCGCATGAGGTGTTCGTGGTCCCGCTCCCCGACGAGCCGGCCCCCGCCCTCGGGGAACGGCTCCGGCGGGGTGAGCGGGCCGAGCCGGTACAGGTGGAGCCGGACTCGGAGCGTCGGCGTCGCGCCCGTGCGCCGCTGCCAGGCCTCGGCGAAAGCGGCGGCGGTGCTGTGGTCCGCGCCGACGAACGGAAGGGAGTGCCCCAGGTCGAGCAGGTGAGCGGCGAGGGCGTCGGCCTGCCCGGGCGTGAGAGCGGTGACGCTCAGCCCTCGGGACGGGAACCGGTAGAAGATGGCGGCGACCTCGCCCGCCCGTTCCAGCCTGCCGAACACGGGGCCTGGAGTGCCGTACGCGGCAGCCCCCAGTGTGCGCAGCTTCTCGGTCACCGTCAGCGGCATGGTGTGCAGGACGGGGCGCGAGCGCAGGAAGTCTCCGGCTCGGGCGAGGAAGTCGTCGATGTCTTCGGTGAGTTGCCAGTCTGCCGGGCGCATGCTCCATGGTCCCTGGTGGAGTCGGCTGTGGGGAAGGACGGGGGTTCCGGCCTCGCCCGGTGGCCGATGTCCGGCCCGCTCAGCGTCCGCTCGGCGCCTCCGGAAAGCCCAGTAGGGGTGCGAGGGTCCGGGCCTCGGCGGCCCAGCCGGCCAGGAACGCGAGAGCCTTGCCGCGCTCGCGGTAGCGGAGTTCGGGCGAGACCGTACCGGCACCGCCGTAGTCCAGTTGTTCCTCGCCCGCGCGGGCCAGCATCAGCGCGGTGAGCCAGTCGTACTTCACCGCCGAGGCGCACACCCCCAGCCGGACGAGCCGTTCGTCGCCACGCCACCCGGTCTCGCGCAGGCCGTGCAGATACGCCTCGTAGGCCGCCGTCGCGTACTCGGGCAGGCGGTCGGCGGGGACGAACAGGTCGAAGACCGAGTCGGGCAGATAGTTGCCGAGGTCTTCGCCGAGTGCGCCGTCACCTGGGAACGCCCAGTCGAAGGCCACGCTGTCCGGGCCCGAGGAGCGGACGTTCGCGGGCCACATGTCGAGATGGGCGAACGTGCGGGGCAGGGACTCCATGATGTGCAGGAACCACTCGCGGTCGTGGCGCAGACGGACCATGGCGGTACGCAGCCCCGGCGGGAAGTGGTCGCGGACCAGCGGCTGCGCCCAGGCCGCGGCGTCGTCGAGCAGTTCCTGGCCGAGGGTGTTGGCGCTGACGTACTGGCGCAGGAAGCGGCGGCTCAGCCACGGCCGGCAGGCGGGCTCACCGGCTCCGTGTGCGGCGCCCAGCCGACGGGCGTGCTCGATGTGCCGGGCGAGCGGCCAGGCGGTGGCCGGTTCGCCGGGAACGTCCTCCAGCCACAGCGCGATGTCGCCGTCCGGCCGGTCGACGCGCGCCAGGAGGCGGGGTGCGCGGATGCCGTACGGCTGCCAGTGCCGGGCGAGGCCCGAGTCGTAGACGTGGGCCTCGCGGCGCCAGTAGTTCCAGTGCCGGGGGTCGTCGGAGGCGGCCCAGCGGCCGTCGGCCTCCTTGCGGCAGGTCAGCACCTTGAGTACGGCCGTACGCTCACCGCGGCGGACCCGCCAGACGCCTGCCGTCACGCCGTTCTTCGGGTTGTGCACCAGGGGTTCGAGGACGGGCCGGCCGGCGCCGCCGAGGATCTCGCGCGCTTCGGTGTCCGGGGAGGCAACGAGCATGCGGCCAGGTTAGTGGCGCTTGCTCGGGCTCCGGTCGGCTCCGGGGATCTCTCTCCGCTCCGTGCGGCTCCGCTCCGTGCGGATCCGCCTCGTGCGGCCGCGGGCCTCTCCTACCCGCCTCATCGACTAGCGTCGTGGCATGACCAGCGATACCCCCGCGCTCGCGGACGCCCTCGCCGCCGGAACGGTCGTGCTGGACGGAGGCATGTCCAACCAGCTGGAGTCCGCGGGGCACGATCTGAGCGACGAGCTGTGGTCGGCGCGGCTGCTCGCCGAGCGGCCCGAAGCGGTCGTCGAGGCGCACCTGGCCTACTTCGAAGCCGGCGCCGACGTGGCCATCACCGCCAGCTATCAGGCCACCTTCGAGGGGTTCGCCAAGCGCGGCATCGGGCGGGAGCGGGCGGCCGGACTGATCGCGTCGAGTGTGGAGTCGGCGCGAGAGGCGGCCCGGCGGGCGCGCGCCGGGGGCGCCGGCCGGCCGTTGTGGGTGGCGGCGTCGGTCGGGCCGTACGGGGCGATGCTCGCGGACGGGTCGGAGTACCGGGGTCGTTACGGGCTCTCGGTCGACGAACTGGAGCGCTTCCACCGGCCGCGCCTGGAGGTGCTGGCCGCCGCCGCGCCGGACGTGCTCGCGCTGGAGACGGTGCCGGACGCCGACGAGGCTGCGGCGCTGCTGCGGGCGGTGCGCGGGCTCGGGGTGCCGGCCTGGATGTCGTATACCGTCGACGGTGGACGGACGCGTGCCGGCCAGCCGCTGGAGGAGGCGTTCGCGCTCGCCGCCGACGTGGACGAGGTGATCGCGGTGGGCGTCAACTGCTGCGCCCCGCAGGATGTCGACACGGCGGTGGCGACGGCGGCCCGGGTGACCGGCAAGCCGGTGGTCGTCTATCCGAACAGCGGGGAGGCGTGGGACGCCGGGGCCCGTGCCTGGAAGGGCCGCTCCACCTTCACCGCCGCGCAGGTCGAGGGCTGGCGGGCGGGCGGGGCGCGGCTGATCGGCGGCTGCTGCCGGGTGGGTCCGCGGGCCATCGCGTCGATCGCGGACGCGCTGCGGACGGCGTGAGCCTCGCGCACCGCTCCCCCGCCTGACTCCGGCGCCCCCGCGCGGCCTCCGCACAACCTCCGCGCCGCCTCCTCGACTCCGTCACACGCTGCTAGCCTCCACGCACCGGGAAGGTCGGGAACCGGTTTCTACGCGTTCCCGCAGGTCCCCGGAGGCCGCTGCCGGGCCCGGCGGAAGGGGCGAGCGGGTATGACGAGGAAGAGCGGCGACGCCGGCCGCAGCACGATCCGGGACGTCGCGACGCGGGCCGGGGTGTCCGCGTCGACGGTGTCCCGGGTGCTGGGCGGCGAGTATCCGGTCAGCTCTTCGACGCGTACGCGCGTACTGCGGGCGGTGCGCGACCTTGACTACGTCGCCGACGCCCGCGCCAGAGCGGTCGCCGGTGCGGGTACGCCGTCCCTGGCGTTCGTACTGGAGGACATCACCGGCCCGACGTCCGCGCACATGGCGCACGGGGTGGAGCGGGAGGCCGCCCGGCACGGACATCTGTGCCTGGTGTGCAGCACGGAGGGCGACGTGCGGCACGAGCTGGACTTCGTGGAGATGATGCGGGCCCAGCGCGCGGCCGCCGTGATCCTGGTCGGTGGCGGCGCGGACAGCCCCGCGCACCGGGAGCGCACCCGCCGGATGGCGGACTCGCTGGCGTCGGCGGGTTCCCGGCTGGTGCTGTGCGGCCGGCCGCCGCTCGGGGCGGGGGCGCCGGTGACGGTCGTCGAGTACGACAACGAGGGCGGCGCCCACGCCCTGGTCGCGCACGTCCTCGCCCAGGGGCACCGGCGGATCCTCTTCCTCGGCGGCAAGCCGGACCACACGACGGCCCTGGGCCGCGAACGCGGCTACCTCGCCGCCCATCGGGCGCGCGCCGTCGAGCCGGATCCGGCGCTGCTGCTGCACGGCGACTTCACCCGCGACTCGGGCCACCGCCTGATGCGCCGCGCTCTCGCGGACGGGCTGGAGTTCACCGCCGTGGTGGCCGCCACCGACACGGTCGCCGCGGGCGCGCTCACGGCACTGCACGAGGCGGGCCTCGACGTACCCCGCGACGTATCGCTGGCCGGCTACGACGACATCCCCTTCGCCCGCGATCTGCATCCGGCGCTCACCACGGTCCGCGTGCCCTACGAGGAGCTGGGCCGGCTCGCCGTCCGCACCGCACTCGGCCGCACCCCGGACGCCCCCGACGAGCATCTGCTGCTCGGTACGCACGTGGTGGTGCGGGATTCGGTGGCTGCGGTCGGCTGAGCCTGCGGGCGGACAAGTCGGCTCGCCCTACGTTCCCGGAGCCGCTGATGGGCGGTGTGTCGGTGATCAGTGCCGTCGGACGCCGCCGGGCCGACGGAGGAGACGTGCCACCGACCGCGGTTGCGTGCTCGTGCCTCGAGTGGGCGAACCGTCGGCCGGGGCCGGTGCGGGTGCTGATTCCGAATCCGGAGGCGTGGCGGCGGGGTCGACGGTCCACAGGGCGAGTTGGGGATCCCGTGGACCGTATACGGTATGCGGTTCACCGTCGCCGAAGATCCGTACGGGGTGTGCGGTGTCCCAGGCCTCCCAGCCGGGGCTTCCGTCGACGGTGAACCGTACCCACGCGGCGTGCATGGCGTCGGCCAGCTCCTGCGGGGCGCCCTCGCCGGCCAGCTTGGCCGACTCGGGCACCTCACCGCTGTCGAAGACGAAGCCCAGCTCCAGGGCGTGGCAGGCGCCGAGGCCGGGCCGCTGTGACGGCCAGGCGAACTCGTAGACGTACGACGAGCCGGGGCGGGCGTCGGCGAGGCGGTGCAGCGGGCGCCGCAGCAGATGGTCCGTGACCATCTGGCCGACGATCTCGGCGGGCCCGGCCCCGGGGTGCAGGGCACGGTAACCGCGCGGCACCTCATGGCCGGCGTGGCAGCGGGCCATGGCGCCGGCGAGGGCGACCGGGCCGAGCCGGTCGACGCGTTCCAGCAGCCCGCCGGGGACCAGCCACAGGCGGTACTCGTCGCGGGTCCAGCCCATGAGCAGTTCGGCGCCCGCCGCGGCCTCGCCGTCGATCAGGGCCTCCAGCGGGTCACGGGGTACGAGGTCGCCGTCGACGACGATGCCGAAGGCGGGGCCGCCCAGGACGGGGCTGCTGAGACGGCCGACCTCGGCCTGGGCGCGCAGCAGCAGCTCTCGGTCGACGGCGGCGAAGGCCTCGGCGGTCGCGGGCACCTTCAGCCGGGTGGCCATCCGGCGCACCATGCGCCGCACCTTGTCCCGGTCGGAGGCCTCCGGCGCCCCGCTCTGCAGTACGGCCCGCCGGAACAGGCCCTGGGCCTGCGGGGCGGCGATCAGGGCTCCGATGCTGATGGCGCCTGCCGACTGGCCGGCCAGGGTGACGGCGTCCGGGTCGCCGCCGAAGGCCGCGATCGCCTCGCGCACCCAGTGCAAGGCGGCGAGCTGGTCGCGCAAGCCGGGATTGGCGGGGGCGTCCGGGAACAATCCGTAGCCCTCAACGCCGAGCCGGTAGTTGATCGACACGAAGACGACGCCGTCGCGGGCGAAAGTGCGGCCGTCGTACACCGGCACGCTGGAGGATCCCCTGGTCAGGGCCCCGCCGTGCAGCCAGACGAGAACCGGGAGCCGGGCTCCTGGGCCCGGCTCGGGTGTCCACACGTTCAGGTTGAGGCAGTCGTCGCCGGGCACGACCGGGTCGGACAGATACTGCGCGAAGGCGTCGGAGTACGGCGGTTTCGGCGGGGTCGGCCCGAAGGCGAGCGCGTCCCGGATTCCGTGCCAGGGCTCGGGTGGGAGGGGTGGCCGGAAGCGGTTCGGGCCGAAGGGGGGTGCCGCGTAGGGCATGCCTCGGAACACGGCGACACCATGCTCGTACGTGCCGCGGACGGCTCCGTGAGGCGTGTGGACCACGGGCCCTGTCGGGTCTGTCCGGTCTGCTGCCGCCATCCGCCACCAGCTCCTCGCAGCGCTCGTGCACCGTTCATGTCAGAGCATCGCATCGCGGGGAGGTATTCCGGTGGAGGCCAGAGCGAGCGGTATACGGTATGCCGCCGACGGGTGACTGCCCGCATCACGTATCCCGTATACGCATCCTGCATCCCGCATCCCGCATCCCGCATCCCGCACACCGCAGACCGCAGACCGCAGACCGCAGACCGCAGACCGCAGACCGCAGACCGCAGACCGCAGACCGCAGAAGCGAATACGGCATATCGCCGATCGCATACCGCACACCGCCTACCGCCGACATTCCGCGATTGACCCTCCCTCAGCCGCACACCTACGGTAGAAGGCGCTTTCAGAGCCGATCAGCACCTCAGGCACTCCTCGCACCTCCCTCGCCCGTCAGGAGAGTCATGCCCAGCGCCCAGCTGCCCAGGACCGTGTTCGCCATGGATCCGGTGCACGTCCCCCGGCTCTTCCCCGACGCCCTCCTGGCCCGGCTGAGGCGAACCGCGGAGCTCGACCCGACTCTCGTCGTACGGGACTTCACCGACCCGGCCGCCGCCGACGCGCTGGCCGGCGCGGACGTGCTGATCACCGGCTGGGGCTGCCCCCACCTCGGCGCGGACGTCCTCGCCGCCGTGCCCCGGCTGCGGGCCGTGCTGCACGCCGCCGGCTCGGTCCGCTCCCTGGTCGGCGACGCGCTCTGGCAGCACGGCGTGACCGTCTCCAGCGCGGTCACCGGCAACGCGGTCCCGGTCGCCGAGTACACGCTCGCGATGATCCTGCTGGCCGGCAAGGACGCGTTCGGACACCGGGAGCGGTATCGGACCACGCACGCATTCCCGTCGCCCGCACAGACCGCCGCCATCGGCAACCTGGGCCGCCGCGTCGGCGTCGTCGGGGCCTCGCGGGTGGGCCGCCGGCTGCTGGAACTGCTACGGCCCCACGAGTTCGAGGTCCTGCTGTACGACCCGTACGCGGACGCCGCCGAGGCCGCCGCGCTCGGCGCTCGTGCCGTCTCCCTGGAGGAGTTGCTGCGCGGCAGTGACATCGTCAGTCTGCACGCCCCTGACATCCCCGAGACGCATCACATGGTCGACCGGACCGGTCTCGCCCTGATCCGCGACGGCGGCGTGCTGATCAACACCTCCCGGGGCGCCCTCGTCGACCAGGACGCCCTCACCGACGAACTGGTCTCGGGCCGGTTGAGCGCGGTCCTCGACGTCACCGAACCCGAGCCGCTGCCGGCCGATTCCCCCCTCTACACCCTCCCCAACGTCTTCCTCACCCCGCACATCGCGGGCTCCCTGGGCAACGAGCTGGAGCGGCTCGGGCGGATCGTCGTGGAGGAGTTGGAGCGCCTGACGCAGGGGCTGCCGCCGGCCCACGAGGTGCGGCACGCGGACCTCATCCGGGTCGCCTGACACACCGTCCACACCCGCCGACACCCGTTCACAGCCCGCCCGCACCCGTCCATACCCCGTCCACCCCCCATTCCTCCGACGCGTTCGGGTTTCGAAAGTTCAGGCGGCAGCGCTCCTCTCGGTCCCGTGTCTTCACGACTCCCTGCCGCACACCTAGGGTAGGAAGCGCTTTCTATACGGTCGAGGCGACGACCCGGGAGCAAGGTGCTGGTCGCAACTTTCGAGGGCCCTCGGGCGGGCCGGAGGGGTGGTTTCCGATGGGCCGAACGGCACGTGCGAGCGCGACGGCCGGTCCGACGCTGGCGGTGGTGGCCCGGGAGGCGGGGGTGTCCGTGCCCACCGCGTCCAAGGTGGTCAACGGGCGCGAGGACGTGGCGCCGGAGACGCGCCGCCGGGTCACCGAGGCGCTGGACCGGCTCGGTTATGTGCGCAGACCCCGCTTCGACGCGGCCAAGTCACCGGGCATGGTGGACCTCGTCGTCCACTCCCTGGACAGTTCCTGGTCGGGTGCGGTGCTGCACGGCGTGGAGGAGGCGGCCCACGACGCGGGGCTGGACGTCGTGGTCTCGGCGGCGCTCGCCCGCAGCCGCGCCGGGCGTCCCGAGCGAGGCTGGCTGGACAAGCTGACCGTGCGCGGCTCGGCCGGGGTGTTGTTCAACCTGGCCGAGCTGACCGAGACGCAGTACGCGTGGCTGGAACAGCACCGCATCCCGTTCGTGATGATCGACCCGGTGCTGGAGCCGCCGCCGGGCGTGGTGTCGGTGGGCGCGGCGAACTGGCAGGGCGGGGTGACGGCGACCGAGCATCTGCTGTCCCTGGGGCACGAGCGGATCGCTGTGATCACCGGCCGCCGCCGCACGATGTGCAGCGGCGCGCGGCTCGCCGGTTACCGTTCGGCGCTGGCCTCGGCGGGTCTGCCGCAGCGGCCGGAGTACCTGCGGCCCGCCGGGTTCGACGAGGTCGTCGCCCGGCATCGCATGGCGGAGCTGCTGGATCTGCCGGAGCCGCCGACGGCCGTGTTCGTCTGCTCGGACCGGATGGCGCTGGGGGTGTACGAGGCGGTGGCGGAGCGGGGTCTCCGTATCCCGGACGACGTCAGCGTGGTCGGATTCGACGACCTGCCCGAAGCCCGCTGGGCGGCGCCCGCGCTGACCACGGTCCGTCAGCCGCTGGCGGAGATGGCGGCGACGGCGTTGCGGCTGCTGGTGCGCATGATGGACGGCGAGCGCCCCGAGAGCACCCGTACGGAACTCTCCACCCGCCTCGTCCTCCGGGCGAGCACGGCTCCGCCGCGCGGCTGAGCCACCGTCGGAGCCGGCGGCCGGATCACTCCGCGAGCCGCGCCGCCCAGCCGATGCCGCCGCGCAGATGCTCCCGGAACCCGGGGTCGTCGTACGCCTCGGCGGAATGGCCGAAGGCGGTGTAGAAGACACGTCCGGCTCCCTGCTTCCGGCACCACACCAGGGGATGGTCGGCGCCCATCCCGCCGCCGTCGTACGAGGATTCGTCGGCGGACACCAGCAGGCGCACCCCGTGTTCGCGCGGGTTGGTGCGGAAGTCGTACCACTCGTCGGTGAAGTCCCAGACGGCGGGCAGATGCCGGGTGGCCGGGTGCGTACGGTCCTCCACGAGCGCCTTGCCGGGCTGGTGGGCGGGGTGCCGGTCGAACCAGGCGCCCAGCATCTCCCCGTAGTAGGGCCAGGTGTACTCCGTGCAGGCGGCGGCGTGCACGCCGACGAACCCGCCGCCCGCCTCCAGGTAGGCGGCGAGCCGCTCGCGCCCGGTGGGCGTCAGGACCTCGCCGCTGGTGGAGAGGAAGACGACGGCGGCATAGCCGTCCAGCGGCCCGTCGAGCGCGTCCGGGTCCTCGGTGTGCTCCACCTCGAACCGCCCGAGCGCCCGTACGGCGGCGACGCCGGCCGGGATGGAGTCGTGGCGGTAGGCGGTGGTGCGGGTGAAGACGAGCAGTCGCGGGGCCATGCGGCGACCCTATGCGGGGTCGCCGCGGGGTCCCAGGGCATGCGATGGGCGCGAAACTTTCGGCGCTCTGAGCCTCCGCGCCGCTCTCGCCGCTCTCGCCGTTCTCGCCGTTCTCGGCCTCCTCGCCGCACTCTGCGTTCTCGCGGCACTCTGCGTTCTCGGCGTTCTCACCGCACTCTGCGTTCTCGGCGTTCTCGCCGCACTCTGCGTTCTCGGCGTTCTCGCCGTTCTCGGCGTTTCCGGCCCCGCGGTGAGGTCAGCCGCCCGCGTCCACATCGTTGTTCGGCGCCCCGTCGCCCACCGGAGGCAGGTCCCCACGCTCGACGGGTTCGCCGCCCTCACCGGTCCCGCCCTCGCCACCGCCACCGCCACCGTTCCCGCCACCGCCCCCGTTCCCCGGCAGCAGAGTGTCGAGTTCCTCCGCAGTGGGATGGTGCGCGCCGAGCGCCGCCTCGCGCAGGACGTCACGGCTGACGCCGGGGCCCCCGCCGACCCGGACGACGTGACCGTCCTTGGGGACGGCGTACTCGCGCTGGTCGCCGGCGCTGCGGTACCAGGCGTCGCCGTCCTTCCGGCATTCCGTGTGCCCGCCGGAGGCGTCGCCGACGGGCTGATCGGGGCAGGTCTTCGGGGTCATCTCGGTGCGGTCGACGCGGAGTTGGATCTGGCCGCCGGTGGACCGGGAGACGTAGACCGCGGAGAAGCCGTCGCCGCCGTACACACCGACGGACTGCTGGGCCACGGTGAAGCCGTCGGCGTCGATCGCGTAGACGTGTTCGGGCGCGATGCCCAACGCTCGTGCCCGCGAGGCGACTTCGGCCTGGTCGGCGGCCTGGCGCTCCTTGCCGCAGCCGGTCAGGAGGAGCGCGGGCAGCAGCAGGGAGGCGTACGGCAGGGCGCGCGGCAGACGAGTCATGGGCCCATCCTCCCGCACAGGTGTTCCACAGCGGGGCGGGGGTTGGCGTAGCCTCGGCGGCGATGAACACGATTCCGGCACACCTGGACCATCTCGTGCTCGCCACCCCCGATCTCGCCGCGACGGTGGCCGACTTCACCCGGCGGACCGGGGTGACCCCGGCCGTCGGCGGTAAGCATGTCGGACTGGGCACCCGTAATCATTTGGTCGGCCTGGGCGGTGCCGGGTATCTGGAGATCATCGGGCCGGACCCGGAGCAGTCCGGCCCGTCCGGCCCCCGCCCCTTCGGGGTGGACGCGCTGTCCGGGCCGCGCACGGTGACCTGGGCGATCAGCACGACGGACCTGGACGCGGCCATCGCGTCCGCCCGGGCCCGCGGCTACGACCCCGGCCCCGCCCAGGCGATGAGCCGCCGCACACCCGACGGCACCCTGCTGGAGTGGCGGCTGACCGACGGCGCCGCCGCGCACCCCTCCGGTCTGGTGCCGTTCCTCATCGACTGGGGCGCGTCCCGGCATCCCACGGCCATGGGTCTGCCCACCAGTCCCCTGCTGCGGCTGACGGCCACGGCTCCCGATCCCGACGAGATCCGGCCGCTGCTGTCAGCCCTGGGCACCGACCTGGTCCTCGCGGAGGGGCCGGTCGGCATCTCCTTCACCCTCGGCACCCCGCGCGGACCCGTCACCTTCGGCTGAGCCGGCCGTGCGGGCGACGAAGACGAACTCCCGGCCGGGGCGGTCGGGAGCGTCCCGGACGTCCTCCACCACATAGCCGTGCGCGGCCAGGTCCGCCGCCACCTCGTCCCGTTCACGGAACCGCAGGGTCGAGTCCGAGGTCAGCACCTGCCCGTCGGAGTCGAACACGAAGGTCCAGCGGAAGGTGACCAGCGGGCCGTCGACGGCGGTCACCTCGACCCAGTTGTCGACCGCGCCGACGCCGGGTACGTGCGTGACGCGCCGGCTGGTGTCGCGGGTCCACTCCTCCCAGGCGCGGCGTGCCGGATCGCGGGTCTCCAGGACAAGGTGCCCGCCGGGCCGCAGCGCCCGGTGCGCCCCGCGCAGGGTGCGCCGCCAGGCCTCGGGGTCGGCGATGGCCTGGGCGACGTTTCCCGTCATCGTGGCGAGGTCGACCCGCAGCGGCGGGAGTGCCGTCACGTCGCCGTGCACCCAGCGCACCCGTTCGGCCCCCGGCTTGGCTCGGGCGACGTCCAGGGAGGCTCCGGCGGGGTCGACCCCGACGACGTCGACCCCGCGCGCCGTGAGGAGCAGCGCGAAGACACCGGTGCCGCAGCCGATGTCGAGCACGGTCCGGGCGTCGAACTCCTCGACGGCGCCGAGGTAGGCGTCCAGGTCGCCGCGGTCGGAGTCGAGCACGTCGTAGAGCGCGGCGAGCCGGGGGTGTCCGAAGAGCGGGTCGACCATGCGGGTGACGGTAGGGGGCGCCCGCGGCGGCGGCAACCGGGGGTGCGACTCACCCCGGCGGTCCCTGGACTTGGTGCGCGGGCGGTACCTGGGGTATAGTCGATCTTGCCAGGCCGCCGGAACACCCGGTGACCGGCCAGGCGTTGGTGGTCCAAGGAAAGACGCCCCGCTTCCTGCGGGGAGATGCAGGTGCAAGGCCTGCCCGGCGCTCCACTGTACGAGCCCCGTTCCTCCGGTCGGAGGGACGGGGCTCGTTCGTGTTCCGCCCGCGCGGGGCGGTGTCCGATTTTTTCAAGACCCGGCAACGCGGCCCTGCCTACCGTGGCCGCATGAGTCCACGATTCGATGCCATCGGCCTGGTCGTCTCCGACATGGCCGCCTCCGTCGCCTTCTACCGCCGTCTCGGGTTCGTTTTCCCGGACGGCGCCGAGGAGCAGCCGCACGCGGAGGCCGAGCTGCCCGGCGGGCTGCGGCTGCTGCTGGACGGCGAGGAGACCGTGCGGTCCTTCCACCCGCAGTGGCGGCCGCCGTCCGGGGGCGGCTCACGGACCTCGATCGCGCTGCTGTGCGACGGTCCGCAGGAGGTCGACGCGGTGTACGAGGAGCTGGTCGGCGCCGGGTACCAGGGCGAGCTGAAGCCGTGGGACGCCTTCTGGGGGCAGCGGTACGCCGTCGTGCACGATCCGGACGGCAACGGAGTCGACCTGTTCGCGCCGCTACCGGCCGCCCAGTAGCCGGCCCAGCGGCACGCCCGCCAGTTCCCTGACGTCCCGTGCCAGATGCGCCTGGTCGGCAAAGCCCGCCCGGGCCGCGGTCTCGGCGTACGGCACGCCGGTGCGGGCCAGTGCGAGGGCGCGCTGCAGCCGCAGGACGCGGGCGAGCATCTTGGGGCCGTACCCGAACGCGGCGAGCGAGCGGCGGTGCAGGGCGCGGGCGCCGATGCCCAGTTCGTCGGCGGTGGCGGCGACCGGGCGGCCCGCGTCGAGGGCGGCGACGAGGTGGCGCAGCAGCGGGTCCGGCGGGTCGGCGTCCGCCGCGAGGTCGGCGGCGGCGGCCTCCAGTCCGGCGGTGGGATCGCCGGCCGCGCGGACGCGGGCGCGCAGCCGTCGTACGTCCGCCGCCGGGCGCAGCTCGGTCAGGTCGACCCGCCGGTCGCGCAGCTCGTGCGCGGGGACGCCGAGCAGGGCGGGGGCGACGCCGGGCGGGAAGCGGATGCCCGCCCAGAGTGTGGGCGGGCCGTCCGGGATGTGGGCACTGGTGTCGGGGCCGGCGACGAGCAGGCGGTCCTCGTGCCACAGCAGGTCCATGCAGCCGTCCGGCAGGACCCGTCCCGGTTCCGCGCCGGAGGGTGTGTTGGTCCACACCGTGGCGCCGAGCAGTGCGGACGTCCGCTCCCGGTACACGTGTGCCAGGCTACGCGGCCGCGGTGCGGCTGCGATGCTGCTGCGGGCTCACCCCGTACACCCGTTTGAAGGCGCTGGAGAGGGCGAAGGCGCTGCCGTAGCCGACCTGGCGGGCGATGGCCTCGAGGGTGTCGTCGGTGTCGCGGAGCCGGTCGGCGGCGAGGGCGAGACGCCAGTGGGTGAGGTGGGTCATCGGGGGTTCGCCGACGAGGTCGGTGAAGCGGCGGGCGAGGGCGGCGCGTGAGACGCCGGCCTTGGCGGCGAGGCCGGCGACGGTCCAGGGGTGGGCGGGGTCGTCCTGCATGAGCCGCAGCGCCCGGCCGGCCACCGGGTCGGCCAGCGCCCGGTACCAGCCGGGCGGCTCGGCCTCGGGGCGGGCGAACCAGGCGCGCAGCGCGGCGATGACCAGCAGGTCCAGGAGCCGGTCGAGGACGACTTCCTGGCCGGGGGCGTCGCGGACGATCTCCTCGGCGAGCAGCGGGGTGAGGGGGCAGTCCCAGACGTCGGCGGTGAGGGTGAGCAGCGGAGGCAGTGCGTCCAGCAGCCGGCCGCTGACCTCGCCGGGCCACAGGTAGGTGCCGATCAGCATCACCGCCGTGCCGTCGGGCCGGTCGCCCCAGGTGCGGACGCCGAGGTCCATGGAGCCGTTGAGCGGGCGGCCGTCGGGGTGGTGGCATTCGCCGCCGGGCAGGATCAGCGCCTGGGGGGCCGTGTCGGGGTGGTCGGCGCAGGTGTACGGGTCGGGGCCGCGGGCGATGGCCAGGTCGCCGGGGCCGATACGCACCGGTTTCCCGGTTGCCGGGGTGATCCAGGCGTCGCCGCGTGCCATCAGCATCACCGTCAGGGGTGCCCGGTCCTCGACCCGCACGGCCCACGGCGGGTCGAAGCAGGCCCGGATCAGGAAGGCGCCGCGGGCGCGGGGACCCGCGAGCAGGGCTCCGAGTGCGTCCATGCGGTCAGCGTAGACGCGCGCTTATGGGAATGAGCCGTTCGGCGATGGGCCCGTGGTGCGGGCGGCAGTTGACTGGGCGCATGACAGCGAACGGGAACGACGGGCGGGACATGCTGGACGGGCGGGACACGAAGGGCATGACCGTGGTGGTGACCGGTGCGTCCGGTCGTACCGGGCGGCGCGTCGCCGAGGCCGCGCGGGCCGCCGGGCTGGGCGTGCGGCCCGCCTCGCGCGCCCATGGCTTCGACTGGGACTCCCCGGCCGGCTGGGCGGACGTCCTGCGGGGCGCGGACGCCGCGTATCTGGTGCATCCGGCGGACGTGGGTGCCCCGGCGGCCGCCGAGGCGGTGGGGCGGCTGGCGCGGGAGGCGGTCGGGCTCGGTGTGCGGCGGCTGGTGCTGCTGTCGGCGCGCGGCGAGGAGCAGGCGCTGGCCACCGAGGCGGCGCTGCGGGAGTCGGGCGCGGACTGGACGGTCGTACGGGCCGCGTGGTTCGCGCAGAACTTCAGCGAGGGGCCGCTGGTGGAGGAGCTGCGGCAGGGCGGGGAGCTGGTGTTTTGCGGGGGTGCGGCGCGGGAGCCGTTCGTCGACGTGCGGGATGTCGCGGAGGTCGTGGTGGCCGCGCTGACGGCGGGTGACCGGTATGTGGGGGAGGTGGTGGAGGTGTCGGGGCCGCGGCTGCTGACGTTCGGCGAGGCGGTCGCGGAGGTCGCCGAGGCGGCGGGCCGGGAGCTGTCGTACCGGCCGGTTCCGGCGCGGGACTACGGGGAGCGGCTGGCCGGGTTCGGGCTGCCGCCCGAGGAGGTGGCGTTCCTCGTCGAGGTGTTCGAGTCGCTGCTGGACGGGCGGAACGCGTATCTCTCGGACGGTGTCCGCCGGGTGCTGGGGCGGGAGCCGAGGGACTTCGCGGAGTACGCGGCCGAGGCCGCGGCGGCGGGCGCCTGGAAGGCGCCGTAGCTCACTGTTCCTCGGGGGTGTCGCCCTTGTGGGCGCTCTTCGCGTGGTGGGTGCGCAGCCGGGCGGTGACGTCCTCCGGCGGCAGGAAGCGGGACCACCGCTCGGGGAACTCGGAGGGCATGTCGGGGTCGTCGGGGTCGGCCTCGCGGGCGGCGGCGGCGCGGGCGACGTACTCGGCGACCTGCGCCTCGCGGATCCGCTCGTTGGCCTCGCGGGCGGCGGCCGTGGCGGCGGCGGGCCACACCCGGTCGATCGCGGCGTTGACGGCGGCACCGACGAGGACGGCGAAGGCGGACACCCCGATCCACAGCAGGACGGCGACGGCGGCGGCGAGGGAGCCGTAGATCGTGGCGCCCTCGATGGTGTTGGTGAGGTAGATGCGCAGCAGGAAGCTGCCGAGGACCCACATGCCGAGGGCGACCAGGGCGCCGGGGACGTCCTCGATCCACGGGGAGCGGACGGGCACGGACACGTGATAGAGCGTCGTGAGGAAGGCGATGGACAGGACGATCACCACGGGCCAGTAGAGGACCTGCACCACCGTCGTCGACCAGGGCAGGATCCGGACCACCGCGTCGGGGCCGGCCACCATCAGCGGCAGGGCGACCGAGCCGATCAGCAGCGCCACGATGAACAGCAGGAACGCCATCAGCCGGGTCTTGACGATGCCGCGCACCCCGTCGAGGCCGTACATGACGGTGATGGTGTCGATGAAGACGTTCACCGCGCGGGAGCCGGACCACAGGGCGAACAGGAACCCTATGGAGATCACGTCGGGCCGGCCGCCGTTCATCACGTCGTCGAGGATCGGCCGGGCGATCTCGTTCACGCCCTTGTCGGACAGGACCGTGCGGGACGCCTCCAGGAGGTTGGTCTCCAGGCTGGTGATGGTGTCGGTGCCGGTCCACACGTCGACGTAGCCGAGCAGGCCGATGAGGCTGAGCAGCAGCGGCGGCACGGACAGCAGCGTGAAGAACGCGGCCTCGGCGGCGAGGCCGAGGATGCGGTACTCGATGCAGGAGTTGACGGTGTCCTTGAGCAGCAGCCAGGCGGTCCTGCGCTTGGAGACGTTCCGGTAGAGGGCACGCGCCCGGTGGAGACGACCGGAGGGCCGCTCGGGGGTTTCACTTGCTGGCTGCACGATCCAACGGTATCCGTCGTACGAGGTCGCGCTCACCCTGGTCCGGTGGGGCGGCCGTCGTGGCCGGACCGCAGGGTATCCGATCGGTACCTGGGGGTAGGTTGCCAGTCATGGCACGCAGCACCCACACCGTGACCAATCAGGCGCCGCCGCTGGTCGGCTACGACGTCTACTCCGCCGACCGGGCCCTGACGGCGGCGGTCGCACGGCACATCGCCCCGGAGCTGATCGAGGACGCCCGCTCGGAGCTGTCGGCGCTCGGCCGGACCTCCGGGTCGGCGCAGGTGCAGGAGTGGGGGGTGCTGGCGAACGAGCATCCGCCTCGGCTGCGCACCCACGACCGGTACGGCCGGCGGATCGACGAGGTGGAGTACCACCCGGCGTGGCACCGGCTGCTCGGCAAGGGCGTCTCGGCGGGGCTGACCTCCGCCTGGACGCGGCCGGGCGGGCATGTGCGGCGGGCGGCGGCGTTCGTGGTGTGGACGCAGGTCGAGGCGGGCAACGGCTGCCCGCTGTCGATGACGCACGCGGCGGTGCCGGCGCTGCGCGCGGATCCGGCGCTGGCCGCCGAGTGGGAGCCGCTGCTGACGTCCACGGTGTACGACCGTGATCTGCGGCCCGCCGGGCAGAAGGCGGGCGTGCTGTTCGGCATGGGGATGACGGAGAAGCAGGGCGGCAGTGACGTCCGCGCGAACACGACGGTGGCGACGCCGCTCGCGGAGGCCGGGACGTACGAGCTGACCGGGCACAAGTGGTTCTGCTCGGCGCCGATGTCGGACGGGTTCCTGGTGCTGGCGCAGGCGCCGGAGGGGTTGACCTGCTTCCTGGTGCCGCGGGTGCTGGCGGACGGCTCGCGCAACGTGTTCCGGATCCAGCGGCTGAAGGACAAGCTGGGCAACCGGTCGAACGCCTCCGCGGAGGTGGAGTTCGACGGGACGTGGGCGCGCCGGGTCGGCGAGGAGGGCCGGGGGGTGCGGACGATCATCGAGATGGTCGCGGCGACCCGGCTGGACTGTGTGCTGGGGTCGGCGGGGCTGATGCGGCAGGCGGTCGCGCAGGCGGTCCACCACTGCTCTTACCGTGAGGCGTTCGGCGGGAAGCTCGTCGACAAGCCGCTGATGCGTAATGTTCTGGCCGATCTCGCGCTGGAGTCGGAGGCGGCGACCACGCTCGCGCTGCGGCTGGCGGCAGCCTGGGACGACGGCGGTGAGGAGGAGCGCGCCTTCCTCCGGCTGGCGGTGCCCGCCGCGAAGTACTGGGTGACCAAGCGGTGTCCGGCGGTGACGGTGGAGGCCGCCGAGTGTCTGGGCGGCAACGGGTACGTGGAGGAGTCGGGGCTGCCCCGGCTGGTGCGGGAGTCGCCGCTGAACTCGATCTGGGAGGGCGCGGGCAACGTCCAGGCGCTGGACGTGCTGCGGGCGCTGCGGCGGGAGCCGGCCGCGCTGAACGCGACGCTGACCGAGATCGGCCGGGCGCGCGGCGCCGATCACCGGCTGGACGCGGCGGTCAAGAACCTGCTGACCGAGCTCGCGGACCTGGAGGGTGTGGAGGCGCGGGCCCGCCGGGTGGTGGAGCGGCTGGCGCTGGTGCTGCAGGGTTCGCTGCTGGTGCGGTTCGCGCCGCCGGAGGTCGCGGACGCGTTCTGCGCGTCGCGGCTGGGCGGGGACTGGGGGGCGTCGTTCGGGACGCTGCCGCACACGCTGGATCTGCGGTCGGTCGTGGAGCGGGCCCGGCCGGTCGGCTGACCTGTGCGGACACGTCAGCAGGGGTGGTGCTGCGCCGACACGGCACCACCCCTGCCACTGTGGGCCCGTTGAGGCCACGAGCGCCGCACGGGCGACGTTGCTCAATTTTCAATCAACGTATACGTGTTCACCAGGGTTGCAAGGGGTTGCAACTTGTTTGGTGCCGGTGACCGGAGTGTGCCCCTCCGTCCCCGGTGGGCGGCAGTATGGGACAACCATCAGCACGCGACCGGAAACCGTCTGCCGGAAGGCTTGACACCGGTTGCCCGAGAGGCAATTCCCCGGAGGACGACTGTGGCGAACTCGCCGTTGAACGTGACGCGACTCGCCGCCACCGACGCGGCACGGGCGGCGCGGATGCTCAGCGAGGTACGCGACGCCACCCTTTCCGGACAGCGCACGCCCATCGCGCCCCGGCCGGTGATCGAGGAGTCCTGGGGGCGGATGCTGCGCAGCGGGGTGGATCCGGAGCACGACTTCCGGTCGGGTCTGCTCACCGCCGAGGAGGTCCGCCGGCGGCGTGACGAGTCGCCGCTGCGTCATGTGATGCCGGTGCTGCGGCAGGGGCTGGTGTCGGTGGCGGACGCGGCGCACCACATCATGGTGGTCGCCGACGCGGACGGCCGGGTGCTGTGGCGGGAGGGCAGCATGGCGGTGCTGCGCAAGGCGGACGCGCTGGGGTTCATGCTCGGCGCGGACTGGCGGGAGAGCGTCGTCGGCACCAACGGCGTGGGCACCCCGGCGGTGGTGCGGCGGCCCGTCCAGGTGTTCGCCTCCGAGCATTTCGTACGGTCGCACGCCACCTGGACGTGTGCGGGGGCGCCGATCACCGATCCGAGGGACGGCCGGCTGATCGGGGTGGTCGACGTCAGCGGCCCGCTGGAGACCATGCATCCGGCCACCCTGGCCTGGGTGGACTCGGTGGCGAAGCTGGCCGAGGCCCGGCTGCGCGAGCTGCATCAGACGGCTCTGGAGCGGCTGCGGGCGGTGGCGGCGCCGGTGCTGGCCCGGCTGGGCGGGCGGGCGCTGGTGGTGGACCGGGACGGCTGGACGGCGGCGGTGACCGGGATGCCGTACACCCATCGGGTCGCGTTGCCCAAGTCGTTGTCGGCGGGCCGGCGCCGGCTGCCGGCGCTGGGGGCGTGCGCGGTGGAGCCGCTGGCCGGGGGCTGGCTGGTACGGGCCGCCGAGGACGAGCCGCGGCCCCGGGACACGCCGACCCGGATCGTGCTGGACCTGTCCCAGCCGCGCCGCTGGACGGTGACGGTCGTCGGCAGCCTGAGTTCGTGGACCCATGAACTGAGTCCCCGGCACGCGGAGTTGCTGTATCTGCTGGCGATGCACCGCTCCGGGCGCAGCGCGGCCGGGCTGGCCGAGGACATGTTCGGCGAGTCGGCGCGCACGGTGACGGTGCGGGCGGAACTGTCCCGGGTGCGGCGCTACCTGGGGGGATTCCTGGAACACCGGCCGTATCGTTTCTCCGATGACGTGGACGTGACGGTGCTGCTCCCCTCCGACCGGCGGGACCTCCTCGCGCACTCGACCGCCCCGGCGGTGGTGAGGGCGCGGCGCGCGGCCGCGGTGCCTTGAGCGGTGACCCAGCGTACGGGCCGCGGTGGCCTCTTCGGATCAATTACGGGGTCTTCGTCCCCGACCCCGGACACCTGCCGTAGCATCCCCCTACGGGCCCCCCACCTGCTCCACGCTCAACCTGCGGAACGCGCGGCGCAGTTGGCCCCTCGGGAGGACTGATGAAGCAACGCGGCCGACATCGCAGACGCAAGCGCGGCCAGGCGCTGCGCGCCACCCTGGCCGGGACCGCGCTCGCGCTCACCGCCGCCGCCACCATGATCAGCGCCTCCCAGGCGGAGGACGGCGCCCGCCCGGGACCGCTGAAGCCGCTCACCTCGGCCGTCGCGCTCCAGGAGCTGCGCCTGGACGAGGAGACCTACCCGGCGACTCCCGGCCCGGCCCTGCGGGTCGCCGACGTCCTCGCGGACGCCGACCACGCCCTGCGTCCCGCCGCCGACTGCCCCGCCTCCGACCGCTCCGCGCTGCCCGTGACGCCGGCGGCCGCCGACGCCTGGTGCTGGGACGAGCCCGGCACGGACGCCGCGCGGGCCGGCGCGGTCACGGGTTCCGGGGACGCCGACGACGACGGACGCTGGGGCGAGCACCGGGTGCTGCTGTCCGGCTGGAGCGACCCGCGCGGCCGCGCGCGGATCGCGGTCGTCGACGCCGAGCGCATGACGTACGCCTGGGTGCAGCCCGTGGTCCCGGCGGACGGCGGGCGCTCCCTGCGGCCGTTGCGCTCGCCGCTGTCCGGGCTGGTCTGGTACCAGGACAAGCTGCTGGCAACAGGCGACGAGGGCCGGACGCTGTACGTCTACGACATGGACCGCGTCCGGCGGACCTCCGCCGGCACCGAAGGCCCCTCCTTCCAGCTGCCCGCCGAGCGCGCGTACCGCCTCGCCGGTGACACCCGGATCGGCGCGCTCTCCCTCGACCGCAGCACCGCGCCGGACAGCCTGGCCGTGAGCGAGGCGACACCGGCGGACACCGACCGGCCGGCCCGGCTGTGGCGCTACGCCCTGGAGACGGACGTCCTCGCCCCCGACGCCGGGCTGCCCGACCCGGCCCCGGTCGAGGCGTTCGAGACGGAGGCGGCCGGCGTCCAGGGGGTGCTCACCCACCGGTCCCGCTGGTACCTGGCTCGCAGCGCGGGCGCCTTCGACGGGCACGGCACGCTGGTGCGGCTGGACGGCGACGGCGCCGGGGCGGCGCAGTGCGGGCCGGACGGGACGTACCAGTGCTGGAGCAAACCGGCCGCGTCGCTGTCGTACTGGGAGGAGAGCGGGACGGTGTGGTCGCAGTCCGGGCGGATGCTGTTTTCGCTGGGACTGAACACGATCGACAGGTCGCTGGACTAGATGATTCCCTGACCGCATGACCAACATCCCCGTGACCACCTGGTCGCTGGAGCAGACCTCGCCGAGCGATCTGCTCCCGGCCGCCGAGCCCGACGGCGACATCCGGATCGTCCGCGCCGAGGTGCCCTCGCCCGAGTTCAGCCGGTTCCTCTACACGGCGGTGGGCGGGGACATCCGCTGGACCGACCGGCTGGGCTGGACGTACGCCCAGTGGCAGGAGGAGCTGGAGCGGCCCGGCGCGGAGACGTGGGTGGCGTACGACCGGGGGACGCCCGCCGGGTACGTGCAGCTGGACCCGCAGGACGACGGCGCGGTGGAGATCCTTTACTTCGGGCTGATCCCGGCCTTCCGGGGCCGCGGGATCGGCGGCCACCTGCTGTCGTACGGCGCCGCGCGGGCCTGGGATCTCGCCGACCGCTGGCCGGGGCGTCCGCCGACGAAGCGGGTGTGGCTGCACACCTGCAGCAAGGACGGCGAGTTCGCGATGGACAATTACCAGCGCCGGGGCTTCAAGCTCTTCGACACCAAGGTCGAGGAGGAGGCGGAGATCGCCACGCCGGGCCCCTGGCCTGGCGCATACCGCGCCTGACCTGCATGGACAAGGCCCTCTGCGGCCGGTGTGACCGACGACACCCTTGTCTCGTTAAGCGAGACAAGGGTGTCCGAATATTGGACGAAGCTGGACTGTGTCCAGATCGCCGTGACAGGCTTCCGTCATGTCTGGAACTGGAATCGCCTTGGTGAGTCGACGGCACGTCGACCTCGGCCGCATGTCCAGCGCCATCTGTCCGGCCCGCTGACAGCCCACCAGCACCCCGGTTCCCCTTTCTTCTGTCTGCACCCGCGCAATGACGCGCACGTATGCCTGAAAGTGCCCGTACGCGCAGGTCAGAGCCGCTTTCCGCCTGTCCCGAAGGACGTATCAACCATGGCCGCCACCCCGCAGAACCCTGCCGCCGCGACTCCCCGCCGCAAGGTGAGCCGTCACCGCGGCGAGGGTCAGTGGGCCGCGGGGCACTTCACCCCGCTCAACGGCAACGAACAGTTCAAGAAGGACGACGACGGTCTCAATGTGCGGACACGCATTGAGACGATCTACTCCAAGCGTGGCTTCGACTCGATCGACCCCAACGACCTGCGCGGCCGGATGCGCTGGTGGGGTCTGTACACCCAGCGCAAGCCCGGGATCGACGGCGGCAAGACCGCGATCCTGGAGCCGGAGGAGCTGGACGACGAGTACTTCATGCTGCGCGTCCGCATCGACGGCGGTGCGCTGACCACGCGGCAGCTACGCGTCATCGGTGAGATCTCGCAGGAGTTCGCGCGCGGCACCGCCGACATCACCGACCGGCAGAACGTCCAGTACCACTGGATCCGGATCGAGGACGTGCCCGAGATCTGGAACCGCCTGGAGGCGGTCGGTCTGTCCACGGTGACGGCGTGCGGCGACACCCCGCGTGTGATGATCGGCTCCCCCGTCGCGGGCATCGCCGAGGACGAGATCATCGACGCGACGCCGGCGCTGGAGGAGATGAAGCGCCGCGTCCTGAACAACCCGGCGTACTCGAACCTGCCGCGCAAGTTCAAGACGGCGATCTCCGGTTCCCCGCTGCTCGACGTGGTGCACGAGATCAACGACGTGGCCTTCGTCGGCGTACGGCACCCCGAGCACGGGCCCGGCTTCGACGTGTGGGTCGGCGGCGGCCTGTCCACCAACCCCAAGCTGGGCGTCCGCCTCGGCGCCTGGGTGCCGATCGACGAGGTCCCGGACGTCTACGAGGGCGTCATCTCGATCTTCCGTGACTACGGCTACCGCCGGCTGCGCAACCGCGCCCGGCTGAAGTTCCTGGTCGCCGACTGGGGCGCGGAGAAGTTCCGCCAGGTGCTGGAGGACGAGTACCTGGGCGGCCGCAAGCTGATCGACGGGCCCGCCCCCGAGCAGCCCGCCCAGCAGTGGCGCGACCACATCGGCGTCCACCGCCAGAAGGACGGCCGCTTCTACGTCGGCTTCGCGCCGCGTGTCGGCCGGGTCGACGGCGCCACCCTGACGAAGATCGCCGACCTCGCCGAGGCGCACGGCTCGGGCCGGGTGCGCACCACCGTCGAGCAGAAGATGATCGTCCTCGACGTCGAGGAGGGCCAGGTCGACTCGCTCGTCGACGGCCTGGAGGCGCTGGACCTCACCGCCCGGCCGTCCTCGTTCCGGCGCGGCACCATGGCCTGCACCGGCATCGAGTTCTGCAAGCTGGCCATCGTCGAGACCAAGCAGCGCGGCTCCCAGCTGATCGACGAGCTGGAGCGCCGGCTGCCGGACTTCGACGAGCCGATCACCATCAACCTCAACGGCTGCCCGAACGCCTGTGCCCGTATCCAGGTGGCGGACATCGGTCTCAAGGGACAGCTGGTCCTCAACGACCAGGGCGAGCAGGTCGAGGGCTACCAGGTGCACCTGGGCGGCGCGCTCGGCCTGGAGGCCGGCTTCGGCCGCAAGGTGCGCGGTCTGAAGGTCACCTCCGAGGAACTGCCCGACTACGTCGAGCGGGTCCTGAAGCGCTTCCAGGCGGAGCGCGAGGACGGCGAGCGGTTCGCCACCTGGGCGGCCCGGGCCTCCGAGGAGGCGCTGTCATGAGCGAGCGTGCCGCACCGTTCTACTGCCCTTACTGCGGCGACGAGGACCTGCGTCCGAGCGAGGAGGGCCACGGCGCGTGGGAGTGCGCGGCCTGCAACCGCGCATTCCAGTTGAAGTTCCTCGGGCTGCTGACCCGTGGGCTTCGGCAGGACACCACGGGAGGGGACGGGATATGACGACGGTTCAGGAAGCACGCACGGCCGAGGAACTGAAGGTGCTCGCCGAGCAGGCGGGCCGCGACCTGGAGGACGCCTCCGCGCTGGAGATCCTGCAGTGGGCGGTCGACACCTTCGGCAAGCGGTTCTGCGTCACCTCCTCGATGGAGGACGCGGTGGTCGCCCACCTCGCCTCCCGCGCGATGCCCGGCGTCGACGTCGTGTTCCTCGACACCGGCTACCACTTCGAGGAGACCATCGGCACCCGTGACGCGGTCGAGGCCGTGATGGACGTCAACGTCATCACCCTCACCCCGCGCCAGACGGTCGCCGAGCAGGACGCCGAGTACGGGCCCAGGCTGCACGACCGGGACCCCGACCTGTGCTGCAAGCTCCGCAAGGTGCAGCCGCTGGAGGAGGGCCTGAAGGGCTACGCGGCCTGGGCGACCGGGCTGCGCCGCGACGAGTCCCCGACCCGGGCGAACACCCCGGTCGTCGGCTGGGACGAGAAGCGCCAGAAGGTGAAGATCTCCCCCATCGCCCGCTGGACCCAGGACGACGTGGACGCCTACGTCACCGAGCACGGCGTCCTGACCAACCCGCTGCTGATGGACGGCTACGCCTCCATCGGCTGCGCCCCCTGCACCCGCCGCGTCCTGGAGGGCGAGGACGCGCGCGCCGGCCGCTGGGCGGGCCGCGCCAAGACCGAGTGCGGGCTGCACGGATGACAGCGAATGTCTCTCAGGCGAACACCAAGGAGTTGCACGTGACGACCGGAGCCACCGTCTGGCTCACGGGTCTGCCGAGCGCCGGCAAGACCACCATCGCGTACGAGCTGGCCGGCCGACTGCGCGAGGAGGGCCACCGCGTCGAGGTGCTCGACGGCGACGAGATCCGCGAGTTCATCTCGGCGGGCCTCGGCTTCAGCCGCGAGGACCGGCACACGAACGTGCAGCGCATCGGCTTCGTCGCCGAACTGCTCGCCAGCAACGGCGTGCTCGCCCTCGTCCCGGTCATCGCGCCGTACGCCGACAGCCGCGACGCCGTGCGCAAGCGGCACGAGACGAACTCGACGCCGTACGTCGAGGTGCATGTCGCCACGCCCGTCGAGGTGTGCTCCGTACGCGATGTGAAGGGCCTGTACGCCAAGCAGGCGGCGGGCGAGCTGTCCGGGCTGACCGGTGTCGACGACCCGTACGAGGAGCCGGAGACGCCGGATCTGCGGATCGAGTCCCAGAACCAGACCGTGCGGGAGTCCGCGGCGTCGGTGTACGCGCTGCTCACTGAAAGGGGACTGGCATGACGACGACCGTCGCCACGATCGACGAGGGCACCGACACCCCGTACGCCCTGTCGCACCTGGACTCGCTGGAGTCGGAGGCCGTCCACATCTTCCGCGAGGTGGCGGGCGAGTTCGAGCGGCCGGTGATCCTGTTCTCCGGCGGCAAGGACTCCATCGTCATGCTGCACCTGGCGCTCAAGGCGTTCGCGCCCGCGCCGGTGCCGTTCTCGCTGCTGCACGTGGACACCGGGCACAACTTCCCCGAGGTCATCGAGTACCGGGACCGCGCGGTCGCCAAGCACGGCCTGCGGCTGCACGTCGCGTCCGTGCAGGACTACATCGACCGCGGTGTGCTCAAGGAGCGCCCGGACGGCACCCGCAACCCGCTGCAGACGCTTCCGCTGACGGAGAAGATCCAGAGCGAGAAGTTCGACGCGGTGTTCGGCGGCGGGCGGCGCGACGAGGAGAAGGCGCGCGCCAAGGAGCGCGTGTTCTCGCTGCGGGACGAGTTCTCCCAGTGGGACCCGCGCCGTCAGCGGCCCGAGCTGTGGAACCTGTACAACGGCCGGCACGCCCCCGGCGAGCACGTCCGCGTCTTCCCGCTGTCCAACTGGACCGAGCTGGACGTCTGGCAGTACATCGCCCGCGAGGGCATCGAGCTGCCGGAGATCTACTTCGCCCACGAGCGCGAGGTGTTCCAGCGCAACGGCATGTGGCTGACCGCCGGCGAGTGGGGCGGGCCGAAGGACGGCGAGACCGTCGAGAAGCGGCTCATCCGCTACCGGACCGTCGGTGACATGTCCTGCACCGGCGCCGTCGACTCCGACGCGACCACGCTGGACGCCGTGATCGCCGAGATCGCCGCCTCCCGGCTGACCGAGCGCGGCGCGACCCGCGCCGACGACAAGCTCTCCGAGGCCGCGATGGAAGACCGCAAGCGCGAGGGGTACTTCTAAGCATGAGCACGACCACGACCGAGGAGCTCTCGGCCACCACCCTGCTGCGGTTCGCCACCGCGGGCTCCGTCGACGACGGCAAGTCCACCCTGGTCGGACGGCTGCTGCACGACTCCAAGTCGGTCCTCGCCGACCAGCTGGAGGCCGTCGAGCACGCCTCCCGCAGCCGCGGCCAGGACGCCCCCGACCTCGCGCTGCTGACCGACGGTCTGCGCGCCGAGCGGGAGCAGGGCATCACCATCGACGTGGCGTACCGCTACTTCGCCACGCCGCGGCGCCGGTTCATCCTCGCCGACACCCCCGGCCACGTGCAGTACACGCGGAACATGGTCACGGGTGCCTCGACGGCCGAGCTGACCGTGATCCTCGTCGACGCCCGCAACGGTGTCGTCGAGCAGACCCGCCGGCACGCGGCGATCGCCGCGCTGCTGCGGGTGCCGCACGTCGTGCTGGCGGTCAACAAGATGGACCTCGTCGGCTACGAGGAGAAGGTCTTCGCGGCGATCGCCGAGGAGTTCACCGCGTACGCCATCGAGCTGGGCGTCCCCGAGGTCACCGCGATCCCGATCTCGGCGCTCGCCGGCGACAACGTCGTGGAGCCCTCCGCGAACATGGACTGGTACGGCGGGCCGACCGTCCTCGAGCACCTGGAGACGGTCCCGGTCAGCCACGATCTGGCGCACTGCCACGCGCGGCTGCCCGTGCAGTACGTGATCCGGCCGCAGACCGCCGAGCACCCCGACTACCGGGGGTACGCCGGGCAGATCGCGGCGGGCACGTTCCGGGTCGGCGACCGGGTCACGGTGCTGCCGTCCGGCCGTACGACCACCGTCACCGGCATCGACCTGCTGGGCGAGCCGGTCGACGTGGCCTGGACGCCGCAGTCGGTGACGCTGCTGCTCGCCGACGACATCGACATCTCGCGCGGCGACCTGATCGTGCCGAGCAAGGACGCCCCGGCGACCACGCAGGACGTCGAGGCGACCGTCTGCCATGTCGCCGACCAGCCGCTCGCCGTCGGCCACCGGGTGCTGCTCAAGCACGGCACCCGCACGGTCAAGGCGATCGTGAAGGACATCCCGTCCCGGCTGACGCTGGACGACCTGTCCCTGCACCCGCACCCGGGGCAGCTCGTCGCCAACGACATCGGCCGGGTGAAGATCCGTACCGCCGAGCCGCTGCCGGTCGACTCCTACGCCGACTCGCGGCGCACCGGCTCGTTCATCCTGATCGACCCGAACGACGGCACCACCCTCACCGCCGGCATGGTCGGTGAGTCGTTCGCCTCTCCGGAGCCCGTCAAGGACGAGGCCGACGACGACGGATGGGACTTCTGAGCATGAACTCCCTTCGGTTCGGCGGCGGACGGCGATGTTCGCGATGACGTCCGCGGACCCCGCACGCCGCCACCGAGAACCCGCCGACCCCCCGGCCCCGCACTGATCCGACGGTCACCGCCGGGGCCTTCGAGAGGAACGACCTCCGTGCCTGCCACACCCGCCCTGCGCCGCGTCCTCGCGGTGATCGCCACGCTGCCGCTGCTCGCGCTCGCCGCCTGCGGCTACGGCTCCCAGGCGAAGGACCTCGACGACGTCCAGGTCGCCGCGGGCGCGAAGAAGATCGACGGGCTCGACTCGGTCCGTATCGGCTACTTCGGCAACCTGACCCACGCCACCGCCCTGGTCGGCCGTGAGAAGGGCTTCTTCCAGAAGGAGCTGGGCGGCACACAGGCGAAGTACGCGACGTTCAACGCGGGCCCGTCGGAGATCGAGGCGCTGAACTCCAAGTCGATCGACATCGGCTGGATCGGCCCCTCCCCCGCGATCAACGGCTATGTGAAGTCGAACGGCACGAACCTGCGGATCATCGGCGGTTCGGCGTCCGGCGGCGTGAAGCTCGTCGTCAACCCGGACAGGATCAAGTCCCTGAAGGACGTCAAGGGCAAGAGGATCGCCACCCCGCAGCTCGGCAACACCCAGGACGTGGCGTTCCTCAACTGGATCGCCGAGCAGGGCTGGAAGGTCGACGCGCAGAGCGGCAACGGTGACGTCTCCGTCGTCCGCACCGACAACAAGATCGCGCCGGACGCCTACAAGTCCGGTTCGATCGACGGCGCGTGGGTGCCGGAGCCGACCGCGTCGAAGCTGGTCGCCGAAGGCGCGAAGGTGCTGCTCGACGAGTCCGGCCTGTGGCCCGACGAGAAGTTCGTGATCACGAACATCATCGTGTCCCAGGAGTTCCTGAAGAAGCACCCGAAGGCCGTCGAGGCCGTGCTGCGGGCCTCGGTCGAGACCAACCGGTGGATCAACGCCCATCCGGACGAGGCGAAGGCCGCGGCGAACGACCGGCTGGAGACCGACACCGGCAAGCCGCTGCCGGCCGACGTGCTCGACCCGGCCTGGAAGTCGATCGCCTTCCTCGACGACCCGCTGGCCGCCACCCTCGACGCCCAGGCCGGACACGCCGTGAAGGCCGGCCTGCTGGAGCGGCCCGACCTGAAGGGCGTCTACGACCTCACGCTCCTCAACAAGGTCCTCACGGCCGGGGGCCAGGCCACCGTCGACGACGCCGGGCTCGGCGTCAAGTAACCGAATTCCGAGAGATCCAGGAGGTGACGACCATGGCCACGACCCTCGCCAAGGCCGCCGACGGTACCGAGACCTCGGTCGCGCACGCCGCCCGTATCGAGCATGTCTCGAAGTCGTTCCCGGGCCCCGCCGGGCCGCAGCTCATCCTGGACGACATCAGCCTCGATGTCGCACCCGGCGAGTTCGTCACCCTCCTGGGCGCCTCCGGCTGCGGCAAGTCCACGCTGCTCAACCTGGTCGCCGGGCTGGACCGGCCGTCCGCCGGGTCGATCGCGACCGACGGCCGTCCGGCGCTGATGTTCCAGGAGCACGCGCTGTTCCCGTGGCTGACCGCGGGCAAGAACATCGAGCTGGCGCTGAAGCTGCGCGGGGTCGCCAAGACCGAGCGCCGGCAGCGGGCCGAGGAACTGCTCGAACTGGTCCGGCTGAAGGGCGCGTACGGCAAGCGGGTGCACGAACTGTCCGGCGGTATGCGCCAGCGCGTCGCGATGGCGCGTGCTCTCGCGCAGGACAGCCGGCTGCTGCTGATGGACGAGCCGTTCGCCGCCCTGGACGCCATCACCCGGGACGTGCTGCACGACGAGCTGACCCGGATCTGGCGCGAGACCGGCCTGTCCGTGCTGTTCGTGACGCACAACGTGCGTGAGGCGGTACGGCTCGCCCAGCGCGTGGTGCTGCTGTCCTCCCGCCCGGGCCGGATCGCCCGCCAGTGGACCGTGGACATCCCGCAGCCGCGCCGCATCGAGGACAGCGAGGTCGCCGAGCTGTCCCGAGAGATCACCGAAGAACTGCGTGGGGAGATCCGCCGCCATGGCCAGCACTGACACGTCCGTCGACACACCCGTCAAGGACGGGGGCGACCTGGCCGGTCTCGAGGCCGGGCTGGACGCCCTGGAGACGGTCGAGTCGGGCCGCACCCCGCTGCGCGCGACGCTGGTCCACAAGGTGCTGCCGCCGGTCACCGCGATCGCGCTGGTGCTGGTCGTCTGGCAGGCGCTGGTCACCTTCGGCATCGTCGACGACCCCGGCAAGCTGCCCTCCCCCTCCAAAGTGTGGGGCGAGGTGGAGACGGCCTGGCTCCAGGGCACCCTGCTCGACTACATCTGGACGTCCGTCTCGCGCGGCCTGCTCGGCTTCCTGCTGGCGCTGGCCATCGGCACGCCGCTCGGTCTGCTGGTCGCCCGGATGAAGTTCGTACGGGCCGCGATCGGGCCGATCCTGTCCGGCCTGCAGTCGCTGCCGTCGGTGGCGTGGGTGCCGCCGGCCGTGATCTGGCTGGGCCTGAACAACTCGATGATGTACGCCGTGATCCTGCTCGGCGCGGTCCCGTCCATCGCCAACGGCCTGGTGTCGGGCGTCGACCAGGTGCCGCCGCTGTACCTGCGGGCGGGGCGCACCCTGGGCGCGACCGGTCTGAAGGGCACCTGGCACATCGTCATGCCGGCCGCGCTGCCCGGCTATCTGGCGGGTCTGAAGCAGGGCTGGGCGTTCTCCTGGCGGTCCCTGATGGCCGCGGAGATCATCGCCTCCTCCCCCGACCTCGGCGTGGGGCTCGGCCAGCTGCTGGAGAACGGCCGCAACACCAGCTCCATGTCCATGGTGTTCCTCGCCATCCTGCTCATCCTGATCGTCGGCATCGCGATCGACCTGCTGATCTTCAGTCCGCTGGAGCGGCGGGTGCTGCGCAGCCGCGGTCTGCTGGTGAAGGGCTGACTCCCATGAAGCCGGTACGTCCCGTCCTCGTCGTCATCGCCCACGGCAGCCGCGACCCGCGGCATGCCGCGACCGTGCACGCCCTCGTGGAGCGGGTACGCGCGCTGCGGCCCGGGCTGCGGGTGGAGACCGGCTTCCTGGACTTCAACATCCCCTCCGTGCAGGGGGTGCTGGAGTCGCTGGCGGCAGAGGGCGTCCGCGACGTCGTCGCCCTGCCGCTGCTGCTGACCCGTGCCTTCCACGCCAAGGCGGACATCCCCGCTGTCCTGCGGGAGGCGCCGGCCCGGCTGCGGATCCGGCAGGCGGAGGTGCTGGGCCCCTCGCCGCTGCTGCTCACCGCCCTGGACCGGCGGCTGTACGAGGCGGGGCTGACGCCCGCCGACAAGTCCTCGACCGGGGTCGTACTGGCCTCGGCGGGGTCCACCGACCCGGAGGCGATCGCAGTGATCGCAGAAATCGCGCGGGAGTGGCGGCACACCGGTTGGTGCGCCGTGCGGCCTGCGTTCGCCTCCGCATCCCTTCCCCGGACCGAGGACGCGGTGCGGGAACTGCGCGCTCTCGGCTGCGCGCGGGTCGCCGTCGCTCCCTACGTCCTCGCGCCCGGCTTCCTCCCGGACCGCATCGCGCGGGGCGCGGCCGAGGCGGACATCCTGGCCGATGTGCTCGGTCCCGCGCCGGAGGTGGCGCGGGTGCTGCTGGAGCGCTACGACGCCGCGCGGACGCCGATGCTGGCGGCGGTCGGCGCCTAGGGGACGTCTCGCCGATCATGCCGGGCTCGCGGCGCCTGGCACCGCGCCTCGCCGCGTTGTCGTCGGTCCCCGATTCCCCCAAGCTCTCGGCTCCGCTCGAGCAGGGGGGACCCCCATCGCATCGGCTCCCTCCTCCGCCTTGCGATGCACGGCACCAGACGCCGCTCCCTGATCCGGCCTGATCGACGAGACACCCCTAGCGCCTGGCGCCTGCCGTCCAGCGACTGGCGTCTAGAGGCCGAGGCCCAGCAGGGCCACTTCCAGCGGCAGCGGGGGCCGGGAGGGCAGGGCCGGGGGCTCCTCGCCGCGGCCCGTGTGGGTGGGTGGGACGGAGCGCAGGCCCTGGATGCCGTCGGCGACCCACGGCGCGTCCGTCGACGGGAGCGACAGGGTCACGCGCCGCCCGTCGGCCAGTGTCGTCTCGAGCTTCGTCGGGTCGTTCGCCTGCGTCGCCATCGCCCCTCGCCTCCGTCGCGCCGCCCGGTTGTGCGGTTCTGTCAGGGAAGACGACCGGGTGCGGGCCGGGGTTCCCCGACGGTCAACGCGGGGCGGTGAGTTCCACCAGCTTCAGCACCGTGTTCCAGTTCCGGGTGGTGGCGATCAGGCCCTTGGTCAGGCGGGGCCTGGACAGGACGTCGGCGAGCTTGGAGCGGCCGAGTCCGTCGGGGGCGTACAGGTAAAGGGCGCGGTCGCCGAGCCGGAACTCCTCCGGGAGGTGGGCGTCCCGGTCGACCTCGGCGAAGCGCGCCTCGTCCACGGGGGCGGAGAAGTAGGTGACGTGGAGCTGCCTGGCCTCCAGGTCGGCGGCGGGGAACGGGCAGGCGTCGGCGACGGCCTTCAGATAGGCGTGGTCGCGGACGATGACGTCCACCGGGAAGCCGTACTGCTTCTCGATCGCCCGGGTGAGTCCGGCGGCCAGGGATGCCTCGTCGCCGTGGCCGGCGGCGAACACGGCCTGGCCGCTCTGCAGATAGGTCCGAACGTCGTCGTGACCGAGTCCCTCGATCAGGGCGCGCAGGCCGGCCATCGGGATCTTCTTGCTGCCGCCCACGTTGATTCCGCGCAGCAGCGCCGCATACGTCGTCACCCGCCCACCCTAAGCGGCCGTCGTGCCCCGTGGGGGCGGGCACGACGGCCGCGGTCCCCCGGTGGGGGTGCGCGAAACTCTCGCCGAAACAGGGGGATGGATCAACACCTACACGCTCTTGTGACTTACTCAACAAGGTTGCGTAATCCACAACTCATGTGCGCGGACGGCCGGGTGTCCCAGGGATGTCCCGATAGATGTAAGGGGCCGCAGTCCTCCTCAGTGGTGAGGAGCGGGGGGCCGAGGGGATGAGTCGGGGCCTGCGGGCTTCACCGGGCAGTACGACGAGATGGCCTTACGCGGCGCCTACCTTCGAAGCGAAAGGTGACGGCAGGGGGCCGCCACCGTGCACGAGGGGCAGCCCGGCATGAAGACCGGCAGGGGGACTGTCATGTCCAACGGAGAGATACGGGTGCGGGGGTTCGCCGCGCGGGCGGGCGGCTGGAGCGCCCGGCATCGCTGGGCGGCCGTCGGCATATGGGTGCTGTTCGTGGTCCTGGCGATGGGGCTCGGCTCGGCCGCGGGCCAGGTCGAGGTCAAGGACAGCGATCAGCTCAAGGGTGAGACGCACACCGCGGCGAAGATCATCGAGGAAGCGGGGATCGACGAACCGGCGAGCGAGACGGTTCTGATCCAGTCGAAGGACGGCGACACGAAGGCGACCGACGCGGAGTTCCGCGCCGCCGTGGACGCCGTGATGAAGGCGGTCGACGGCACCGGCCGGGTCACCGACATCACCTCGCCGTACGACACGAAGACCATCTCTGCGGACGGCCGCAGCGCGCTGGTGCAGTTCGACATGCGCGGCGAGGCGGACACCGCGGGCGAGCGGGTGGAGCCCGTGCTGAAGGCCGTCGAGGAGGTGCAGAAGGACCACGGGACGCTGCGGATCGAGGAGATCGGCGGCGCGAGCATGATGAAGACGTTCGACGACGCGTTCGGCGACGACTTCAAGAAGGCCGAGTACTCGGCCGTTCCGGTGGCCCTGGGCATCCTGCTGATCGCCTTCGGCGCGCTGGTGGCGGCGCTGCTGCCGGTGCTGCTGGCGATCACCGCGATCATGGCGACGATGGGCCTGATGGGCGTCGTCAGCCATGTGATGCCGATGAGTGACACCGCGAACTCCGTGATGCTGCTGGTCGGTATGGCCGTCGGTGTCGACTACTGCCTGTTCTATCTGCGCCGGGAGCGCGAGGAGCGGGCCGCGGGGCGTGACGCGCAGACCGCGCTGCGGATCGCCGCCGCGACCAGTGGCCGCGCGATCGTCGTCTCCGGTGTCACGGTGTGCGTGGCGATGGCGGGCATGCTGTTCACCGGGCTCGCCGAGTTCGAGGCGATGGGTCTGGCGTCGCTGATGGTGGTGGCGGTCGCCATGGTCGGTTCGGTGACCGTGCTGCCGGCGCTGCTGTCGCTGCTCGGTGAGCGGGTGGACAAGGGCCGCCTGCCGTTCCTGTCCCGGCGGCGCCGCGGCGGCAGCGGGGAGAGCCGGTTCTGGACGGCCGTGCTGAAGGGCGTGCTCGCCCGGCCCGTGGTGTCCGTGCTGGTGGCGACGGGGGCGCTGCTGGCGATCGCGGCTCCGGCGGTCGGCATGAAGACGCAGCAGCTCACCCTGGACCAGGAGTTCGGCGACTCGCTGCCGATCGTGCAGACGTACAACCGGGTCAACGAGGCCTTCCCCGGCGGTTCCGAGCCGGCCGAGGTGGTCGTCAAGGCGGACGACATCAACGCGCCCGAGGTGCGGGACGCGCTCGCCGACTTCCGGGCGCGGGCGGTCAGTTCGGGTGCCTCGCGGGGCCCGGTCGAGATCAAGCTGCACGACGAGCGGAACGTCGCCTTCGTCTACGTCCCGCTGGTCGGCGGCTCCGACCTGGACAAGGCGGGCGCGAGCCTGGACAAGCTGCGTGACGAGGTGCGACCGGCCACGCTCGGCAAGGTCGACGGCGTGGAGGCGCCGATCACCGGTCAGGTCGCGGGGTCGAAGGACTTCAACGACCAGCTCGCCGGCTCGGTCGTCCCGGTCTTCGTCTTCGTGGTGGTCTTCGCCTTCCTGCTGATGCTGCTGTCGTTCCGGTCGCTGACCGTCGCGATCACCTCGATCGTGCTGAACCTGCTGTCGGTGGGCGCGGCCTACGGCATCCTGGTCGCCGTCTTCCAGCACGGCTGGGGCGCCTCGCTGGTGGGCGCGGAGGGCGTCGGCGCGATCGTCAGCTGGCTGCCGCTGTTCCTGTTCGTGATCCTGTTCGGCCTGTCGATGGACTACCACGTGTTCGTGGTCTCGCGGATCCGCGAGGCGCGGCTGCGCGGACGGACGACGAAGGACGCGATCGCCCACGGGGTGGTCACCACGGCCGGGGTGGTCACCAGCGCCGCGGTCATCATGGTCGCCGTCTTCGCGATCTTCGGAACGCTGTCGATGCAGTCGATGAAGCAGATGGGCGTCGGTCTCGCGGCGGCCGTGCTGATCGACGCGACGGTCATCCGGGGTGTGCTGCTGCCCGCGGTGATGGCGCTGCTGGGCGAGCGCAACTGGTATCTGCCGCGGTGGCTGCACCGGCTGCCGGACCTCACGCACGACGAGGCGCCGGAGGCGATCGCGGCGGAGCCGGTGCGGGGCGAGGAGGAGCCGCTGAGGGTGTGACCGCGTCCTCTTCATGACCGAGGGCCCGTCGGTTCCGGGGGAGCCGACGGGCCCTCACTCATGCCCGCGGCTTGGCCAGTTCGGCCTCGATGAGGCCGGCTGCCCGCCTGGTGCCGCCCTCCTTGGCCATGTCGGCCTGGATCTCCTTCAGGCGGTGGGCGACCTCGGGGTCGTCGACGAGGTCGAGGGCGGCGGCGCGCAGCGCCTCGGGGGTGGCCTCCTCGGTGGGCAGGTGCCGGGCGACACCGAGGCCCTGGAGCATGTCGGCGTTGCCGAACTGGTCGACGGCCTGCGGGACGGCGATCATCGGGGTGGCAGTGGCCAGTCCCTCCTGGCTGCCGCCCGCCCCGGCGTGGGTGACGAACAGGTCGGCCTGCCGCAGGATCGCCAACTGCGGCACCCAGGAGCGCACTTCGAAGTTGGCCGGTACGTCGCCCAGTTCGGCGGGGTCGACGTGCCTGCCGATCTGGAGCACCACGTGCCAGCCCGGCAGGTCGGCGAAGGCGCGGACGCAGTTGCGGTAGAACTCCGGCTGCTTGGTGAAGGACGAGCCCAGCGAGACCAGGACGACCTTCTCCGCGCCGGCGGGCCGCCGCCAGCCGCCCTCCGCGCTCCGGTCGCCCTGGCAGGCGCCGACGAAGGTGTGGACGCTCTCGTCGACGCGGTCGGCGTTGGGCTGGAGCGCCTTGGGGATCAGCACGATGGAGCGGTCGGGGCGCCCGGCGAACGGGTCGGGGTGCTGGGTGATCCCGTTCTCCTCCAGCCAGGCGTGGAAGCGCGCGTAGTACGCCTGGCCGCGTTCGGTCTTCTTCGGTTCCTCCCACATCGGTTCGGCGACCTCCTTCTCGTACCCCTCCCAGGCGACGAGGTTCGGCGACAGGGAGACGGCCGGGACGCCCCACCGGTGGGCGAGGACCCGTGCCGGGTACGAGGTGATGTCGTGCAGGACGAGGTCGGGTTCGTCGCCCTCGTAGGCCGCGATGAGCTGGGGCAGGGCCTGGATGGCGTCGTTCAGGAACGGCTCGACGTTGTCCAGGAGGGTGCTGCCCCAGGCCGACGGGTCGTCGTCGGGTGAGGGCAGCGTCGAGTTCCAGGTCTTCACCTCGGCGCCGGTCTCGGCGACCTTGTCCGCGAAGACGGGCGGGATCGCGTACGTGACCCGGTGGCCCCGTGCGACGAGTTCGCGGATCACCTCCAGGCTGGGGTTCACGTGGCCGTGGGCGGCGATGGAGAACATGGCGATGTGGGCGCGGCTGGTCATGTCGCGGAGCGTATGCGAGACGAGACGTCTCGTGCAACTTATTTCGGCGATCACCGCGTCAGCGCCTCGTGCAGCCGCAGCCACCGCTCCGGCGGCACCTCACCGACGAGCACCGCCGTGTCCAGCCGCGCGGCGCGGAAGGCGGCGTCGACCCGTCGCCCGGGATGGGCGCGTCGCAGGGACGCGTGCAGCGAGCCGCCGACCCCCGAGAACCCCAGCTCGACCAGTCGGGCCCAGTCGCGGTACGCGGCGCCGTCCAGCAGCGGTGTGGGGCGGCGTTCGATACGGATGATCCCGGCGTCGACGCGCGGCGCGGGCCGGAAGTGGTGCCGGCCCACCCGCCCGGCCAGCCGCCACTCGTGGCGCGGCCAGGTGCGGATGGTCAGCAGGGTCCAGCGCCCGTAGTCGCCCGTGCGCTTGCGGGCGTACTCGAGCTGGGTGATGAGGGTGGCGTCGGTGAGGGCGGGCGCCCTCAGACACCAGTCGACGATGTCCGCGGTGCGGGAGAAGGGCACGTTCCCGGCGACGGAGAACGGCACGCGCGGGGGCCGGGCGGCGAGGAAGTCGCCGGCGACGACCCGGACGCGGGGGCTGCGGTCGAAGCGGGTGCGCAGCCCGGGTACGAGCCGCGGGTCGATCTCGTAGGCGAGCAGTTCCCGGCAGCGGCGGGCGAGCGGCTCCGTCAGGGCGCCCTTGCCCGCGCCGACTTCGAGGAGCAGGGAGGTGCGGCGGCCGTCCGGGACGGCGAGCCGCGCGAAGCGTTCGGCGGTGCGGCGGTCGGCGAGGAAGTTCTGCGAGAGCACCTTGGAGGTGCGCGTGGGGCGGGCCATGGCCTGCGGTCCTTGTCTTCCGGTGAGATGCGGAAAAGGGCAGCCGAAGGCCCTGACCGGAAGACCGTGAAAGGTGAGAAGAAGGGGTGGCGGACGCGGGGCGCCGGGTGATCAGCGCGCGCGGGACCCCAGGCCGGTCAGGGCTCCGGGGCCACGACGCATCCGAAGGAAGTACGTCATGCCCCGGCCGTGACCGGAGTTGAAGATCGCGTTGAAGGCTGCCACGGAACGGACGTTAGGCGCCCCGGGGCCGGCGGGCAACGCGTTTTCGTCAGCGCTGGTAGCGGGCGAGGACGAGGTTGCCGTCCTCCTCCAGGCGTCTGCGCAGCTCGTCCAGGCCGATCCCGCCGCTGTAGTACTCCTGGAACGCCGGGGTCGCCACCTTGTCCTTCCACTCCGGATAGCCCCGCACCGACTGGGCGGGCGCCGAGCGCAGGTGGGCGGCCAGGGCGGTGCCCGTGGCCCAGTCGTGCTCGGCGGTGCGCAGCGCCGGGTCCTTCAGGGCCTCGGTGCCGGTGGGCAGCATCCAGTCGCCGAGGGCGAGACGCACCATGTTCTCCGGCCGCAGCAGGAAGTCGACGAACGCGGCGGCTTCCTTCTTGTGCGGGCTGTCCTCGGCGATGGACAGCGTCTGCGGGCTGACGCCCTGGGCGAGGCCGTCCGCGCCGGCCGGGGCGGGCAGCACCTGCCAGTCGAAGCCCTCCGGGGCCTGCTGCGCGATCTGCTGGCGGTAGGAGAAGCCGAGCGGGACCATCGCGTACCGGCCGCCGAAGAAGCCGGGCAGGGTGTCCGAGCCGCCGCTGCCGAGGGTGGTGGGCGAGGCGCTGCGGTCGGTGGCGACCTGGTCGTGGACGGTGCGCGGCACGACCTCGTCGGCCGCCTCGAAACGCACGGTGACCCTGCCGTCCGCGTCCCGGTGGAAGAGCCGGCCGCCCGCCGACAGGGACAGGTTGAGCGTGGCGGAGACGGGCTCCTTCAGGGGCCAGGCCACGCCGTACTTCCCCTCCCCGGACAGCCGGCGGGTGACGGCGCGGAACTCCTCCCAGCTCCACGGGTCCTCGGGTGTCGGGATCCGCACGCCCGACTCCCTCAGCCAGGTCGCGTTGGCGATCAGCACCCGGGGCTCCTGGAGGAATGGCACGCCGTAGACGCCGTCGCCGAAGGTCGTCGTGTCCCAGGTGTGCCGCGGGATGTCCGTCTTGAGGCGGTCGGACAGCAGGTCGGTCAGGTCGGCGAGATAGCCGCCGTAGGCGAAGTCCGCGAGGTCGTCGGAGGCGTCGTGGATGATGTCGGGGGCCTCGCCGCCCTCGAAGGAGGTGAGGAGCTGGTCGTGCACGCTGTCCCAGCTGCCCTGGACGTACTCGACACGGACGTCCGGGTGGGTGGCGTTCCACTCGGCCACGAGTTCCTTGTTGGCCTCGACGGACTCCTGCTGCCAGGCCAGGGACTGGAAGCGCAGGGTGATCCGGCCGTCCCCGCCCCCGTCGTCTGCGCCGTCGCCGGAGCAGCCCGCGAGCAGCATCAGGGCCGCGAGGAACGCCGCCGTCAGCCTGGTGCGCATCAGCTCTTCACCGCCCCGGCGAGCATGCCGCCGGTGATCCGCCGCTGGATGACGGCGAAGACGACCAGCGACGGCAGGGTGGCGAGGAACGCGGCGGCGGCCAGCGGGCCGAGGTCGGCGACGCCCTCCGCGCCGATGAAGTGGGTGAGGATCACGGGCAGCGTCTGTTTCTCCGGGGACTTGAGCAGGACCAGCGCGAAGAAGAACTCGTTCCACGCGGTGATGAACGCGAACAGCGCCGTCGCCACGATGCCCGGCGCCAGCAGCGGCGCGGTCACCGACACCAGCGTCCGCAGCCGTCCGGCCCCGTCGACCGCGGCCGCCTCCTCCAGTTCGGTGGGCACCGCGCGCACGTACCCGGCGAGCATCCACAGCGCGAACGGCAGCGCCCACACCACGTACACCATCACCAGGCCCGGCAGGGAGTTGATCAGCCGGAGGTTCTTCAGCACCAGGAACAGCGGGATGATCACCAGCACGAACGGGAACGCCTGGCTGACCACCACCCATCCGGTCGCCGCCCGCGCCAGCCGGGTGCGGTGCCGGGCCATGACGTACGCCATCGGCGTCGCGATCAGCACCGCGGCCACCGCCGCCGCGGCCGCCGCGAGCAGCGAGTTGAGCGCCGCGCGCAGCAGCGGCTGCTCGTCGAAGGCCTGCCGGAAGTTGGCCAGGGTGGGGTTCTCGGGGATCCAGGTGGGGTGCAGACTGCCAAGCTCCTGCGGCGGCTTGAAGGCCGTGGAGAGCAGCCAGAGGAATGGGAAGGCGAGGAACAGCAGGTACGCGAGCAGCGCCGCGTACTGTCCGATCCGGGCCGCGGTGCGGGTCCTCACGAGTCGTCACCTCCCTTGAGCCGGCCGACCAGGAACACGGCGAGCAGTACCGAGATCACCGCCACCATGACGCAGCCCATCGCCGCGGCGTAGCCGAACTGGCCGTAGCGGAAGGCCTCCTCGTAGGCGAAGAGCATGGGCAGGCGGGTGCGGCCGCCGGGGCCGCCGTTGGTCAGGACGTAGACCAGGGCGAAGGAGTTGAAGTTCCAGATGAAGTTCAGCGCGGTGATGGCGAGCGCGATCGGGCGCAGGGCGGGCCAGGTCACGGTGCGGAAGCGGCGCCAGGCGCCCGCGCCGTCGAGGGCCGCCGCCTCGTGCAGTTCCCGTGGGGTGTTCTGCAGCCCGGCGAGCAGGGCGACCGTGGTCTGCGGCATTCCCGCCCACACGCCGACGACGATCACCGCGGGGAGTGCGGTGCCGAGGCCGCTGAGCCAGTCGCGGCCGTCGCCGAGTCCCAGGTCGCGCAGGGTCTCGTTGAGGATGCCCGCGTCCGGGTTGTAGACCAGGCGCCACATGATGCCGACGACCACCTCGGGCATCGCCCACGGGATGATGGCGAGGGCGCGGGCGAGCCATCTCAGGCGCAGGTTCTGGTTCAGCAGCAGGGCGAGGCCGAGGGCCAGCAGGAACTGCGGCACGGTCACCCCGACCGCCCACACCAGGCCGATCCGGAACGACTCCCAGAACAGTGTGTCCTGCGCCAGGTCCCGGAAGTTGAGTCCGCCGATCCACTGGGTGGGCTCGGTCCGGCCCGACTGCGCGTCGGTGAAGGCCAGCAGGACCCCGTACAGCAGCGGTCCGGCGCTCAGCACCAGGATCGGGATGAGCGCGGGCAGTACCAGGAACCAGGCCCCGTGGCCGTCGCCGCGCCGCCGGCGGCCCTGGTTCGGCGCGCGTTTCTCCGGGCGCCTCACCTCGGTCACCACTGTCACGTCATCGGCTCCTTTGCGCGGGTCGTGACGGTCCAAGCCCGGCGGGCCACCGTCATGGTCGTGAAGGCGGTATACGCCGTCAAGGCACCGCGCATACGGCCGCTTACCCGGTGCGACCTGTGCGGATGCGAGACTGGCCGACAAGCGGCGGAAATCGGCCACGGCGACGGACCGGCAGATCGCGGATCAGCGGATCGCGGATCGACGGAACGACGGATCGAGAAGACGGAGGCGGACGATGGACGAGGCACTGGCGCGGGACGTACTGGCCGAGGCGGGTGTGCTGCCCGGCCCGGCGGGGGACGCCCGGCTGCTCGCCCTGGGCGAGAACGCCGTGTTCGCCGCCCGGGACCTGGTCGTGAAGGTGGGCCGGGACGCCGAGCTGCTGGACCGCGCCCGCCGTGAGCTGGACATCGCGGTGTGGCTGGAAGAGGCCGGTGTCCCCACGGTGCGGGCGGCCGAGCCGAAGGCGCTGCTCGTCGAGGGCCACCCGGTGACGGTGTGGCACCGGCTGCCCGATGCCGTGCGGCCCGCGGAGCCGCGGGACCTCGCCGAACTGCTGCGGGTCGTCCACGCGTTGCCCTCCCCCTCGTTCGATCTGCCGCGCCGCGAGCTGCTGGGCGGTGTGGAACGCTGGCTGCGTCTGGCCGGCGATGCCATCGACCCGGCGGACGCGGCGTATCTGCGCGAGCGCCGGGACGGCTTCGCGGCGGCCGCGGCCGCGCTCACCCCGCATCTGCCGCCGGGGCCGATCCACGGCGACGCGCTGCCCCGCAATGTGCACATCGGCCCCGACGGGCCTGTCCTGGTCGACCTGGAGACCTTCTCCGCCGACCTGCGCGAGCACGACCTGGTGGTGATGGCCCTCTCCCGCGACCGGTACGGGCTGCCCGCCGAGGCGTACGGCACATTCACCGAGACCTACGGCTGGGACGTGCGCGCCTGGGAGGGCTGTACGGTGCTGCGCGGCGCCCGTGAGACGGCGAGTTGCGCCTGGGTGGCCCAGCACGCGCCGAGCAATCCCAAGGCGCTGGCCGAGTTCGAGCGACGGGTGGCGTCACTGCGGGACGGGGACGAGACGGTGCGGTGGTACCCCTTCTGACGGACCACTCGGACCGGGCTCCGAGCCCCGCCCCGGTCCACCCGTCACATCAGATCTGCGCCGCCCCGGCCGGCTGCTCCCGCAGCGGCCAGTTGCCGTCGATCACCGCGTCCCGCTCGCCCTTGCGGCGCAGGAAGTTCTGGAAGTCCGCCGCCCAGTCCGCGTACCACTCGATCTGGCGGCGGTGCAGTTCCGCCGGGCCGAGGGCCGCGATCTTCGGGTGGCGGTCGGCTATCGCACCGGCCAGGCGCGCGGCGGCCAGGGCGTCGGCGGAGGCGTCGTGGGCGGAGTCGAGGGGAACGCCGTACTCCGCGCACACCGCTTCGAGAGTGCGCTTGCCGCGGCGGTAGCGGTCCGCCCGGCGGTCGATGGTGTACGGGTCGACGACCGGGGCGGGGTCCTGGCCGCCGAGGCGCTCGCGCAGGGACGGCAGTCCGTGCCGGCGCAGTTCGGCGGAGAGCAGGGTCAGGTCGAAGGAGGCGTTGTAGGCGACGACCGGGACGCCCGCCTTCCAGTACCCGGCCAGGACGTCCGCGACGGCGTCGGCGACCTGGTCGGCGGGGTGGCCCTCGGCGGCCGCGCGTTCGTTGCTGATGCCGTGCACGGCGACCGCGTCCGCCGGGATCTCGACTCCCGGGTCGGCCAGCCATTCCTTGCGGCCCAGCGGCTGCCCGTCCCTGACCTCGATGACGGCGGCCGTGACGATACGCGCCTCGTGCGGATCCGTCCCGGTCGTCTCCAGGTCGAAGCCGATCAGCAGCTCGCGGTGCCAGCCCATGGGCGGTCCCCCTTCTCGGTGGTGCTTTCCCCCAGTGGTCTCCACCTTCGCATGCGCCACTGACAATCGGCGGCCCACGTTCCGCTCACCGACCCCACCGGGCCTTCAGGACACCGGCATTCAGGACACAGGTCGCGAATCAGCCCAGGCCACCTCGAACTCCTCGCGGTACGTGGAGAAGAGCCCGGCGTCCAGCGCCCCGTCCTGTTCGTCCGCCTTGACCACCCGGCCGCCGTTGCGCAGCACCAGCACCGGCGCCTCCATGCCGCGGGTGCGTCGCAGATAGTTCTGCACGACCGCGATGCCGTCGGAGCCGTCGCCGTCGACGAGGTAGGCGGTGAAGCGCGGCGTCTCGTCGAAGACCTGGATCTCGAACGCGCCCGGGTCGCGCAGCCGGGCCCTTACCCGGCGCATGTGCAGGATGTTCATCTCCACGGCCCGGCTCAGCTCGCCGCGTTTGATGCCCAGTTCGCGCTCGCGCCGCTTCACCGCACTGGAGGCGGGGTTGAGGAACAGCAGCCGGGTCCGGCAGCCGGCCTCGGCGAGACGGACCAGGCGCCGTCCGGAGAAGTTCTGCACCAGCAGGTTGAGGCCGATGCCGATGGCGTCGAGGCGGCGGGCCCCGCCGAAGATGTCCTCGGCCGGGAACTGGCGCATCAGCCGCACCCGGTCCGGGTGGACGGCCACCACGTCGGCGTACCGGTCGCCGACCAGGTCCTCGACCGCGTCGACGGGCAGCCGGCGGGCCGACGGCACGTCGCCGCCCGCGCCCAGGATCTCCAGCAGCCGCGCGGAGGCCCGCTCGGCCTGGCCGAGCACGGCCTCGGAGAGGGCGCGGTTGCGGGAGACGACGTTGCGGGTGACCTCCAGCTCGTCCAGGGCGAGTTCGACGTCCCGGCGTTCGTCGATGTACGGCTCGAAGCAGGGCCAGTGCTGCACCATCAGCTCGCGCAGTTGCGGCAGGGTGAGGAAGCTGAGGACGTTGTCGTCGGCGGGGTCGAGCAGGTAGCCCTTGCGGCGGCTGACCTCGCGGACCGCGACCGCGCGCTGCACCCACTCCTGTCCGGCCGGTCCGGCGGCGGCGACGACCCACTCGTCGCCGTGGACGGGTTCGTAGATGGGGCGCAGGACGGCGGCCACGACGGCGCGCATCCGCTGCTCCACGAGGTTCAGCCAGATGTAGGCCCGGCCGGCGCGCTGGGCGCGGGTGCGCACCTCGCGCCAGGCCTCGGCGTCCCAGTCCAGCTCAGGGCCGATGGAGTTGGTCTCCATCGGCCTGGCCAGGGACACCGTGCCGGGCGGGACGTCTGTGGAGTTCCCCTCGTGACCCTCGTCACCTGGGGGCAACTCCAGCCCTCCCGAGCCCACCCGCGCACCGCCTTCCGCTCCCGGGCACTCCCCGTGTCAACGATCAAGGAAGGGTACTCCGGGAGCGGTGGGCGGTGCAGCCGGATGGGCAGGCCGGTTTTCTCAACTTCCCCGGGTGACGCGCCCGTTCTGGTCGGCCAGCTCCTTCGGAGTGAGCGGATTCATAGCGGTGACGTCGCGCGGGGCGATGGTGAAGCCCTGCCAGTGGACGGGCATCGGCTGCTGGTCCTCGTCCCGTGCGACGTGGTGGAAGCCGATGTTCATCCAGACCACGGGCCGGGTGAGGGTCTGCCCGTCGACCCACTTGTCGACGGAGTTTCCGGCGCCGGTGCCGCAGTGGTGCGGGTTGTCACTGGCGTACTGTTCGCACTTCTTGTACTCGGTGAAGTAGACGTCGTGCTTGGTGAACGCCCGGCCGGGGTACTTGGCGGTGGGTCCGGGCACCAGTTCGTAGGAGCGCGGGTGCCCGTCCTTGTTCTTGCCGGCGGTGCTGACCACGCGCCACCAGCGCATGTTCTTCGAGTCGCCGGCGAGTTCCTTGGTGACCTTGGTGCGCGTGGTCTTGTTGGACGGTGCCGGGCGGCCCTGGGAGGGCGGGCTGACGACGGAGTCGTACTGTTCGATCTTCGTCTTGGAGGAGCCGTCGAGGCCGAAGTTGAGCCGCCAGAAGACGTTGTGGCTGTGGCTGGTCGCCTTGTCCTCGGCGCCCTTGCCGATCGGCCAGCCGCGGCCGTCGTCGGCGTCGTAGTCGTTGGGCGAGAGGCTGCCGGTCGCGCCGACGTTCATGGAGATCGTGCCGTCGTCGGAGAAGCGCCACTCGGTGATGTACTCGTACCAGTCGACCTTGTTGACGCTGTAGACGAGCAGGTCCTTGCCCTGCTTCTGGTAGGACTTCCCGGCGTCCGACAGCCAGCGGTAGGCGTGGCCTCGGGAGCGGGTCGTGGTGCACAGGCCCTTGACGTTCGAGCTGTCGGAGTACGAGGGCTCCGGGACCTTGACCGTCTTGATGGTGCCGCCGGGGCACTCCCCGGGCGACAGGTTCATCAGTCCGTCGCCGAAGAAGTACTCCGTCAGGTCGTTGAACTCGTTGCCCCCGTCGTCGTACGGCACGTGGATCTGGGCGAGCTTGGCGCTGTTGAGCACCTTGATCGGGCGGGGCTCGCCGGGCGGCTGGTAGGAGACGTCCTCCAGGACGATCCCGGCCCGGCTCTCGAACCGCCAGCACATCCGCCAGGTGGTGCCGGAGGCGAGCTTCTGCTCGATGCGGTAGGCGGCGCCGCAGTCGGCGGCGGGCGCGGCGGGGGCGGCCTTCGGCTGTGCCGCGGGCTGGGCGGCGGCCGGTCCCGCGCCGGCCGCGGCTCCGGCGGCCAGCGCTGCCACGGTGAGCCCCACGGCCGCGTGCGTGCGGGCACGGCTGAATCTGTCGAGGCGCATGGAAAAGTGACTCCCTTACAGGAGAACGCAGGTCCTCCGACTGGAGGATGAGTTGGAAAAGCGAACCCTCGGCGGGCTCAGTCGCGGTCGAGCGCGGCGACCTTGCGGGCGCTCAGGTCGATCACCAGGTGCCCCGCGTCGATCCACGGGCCGTTCTTGACCTTCGGGTACAGCCGCGCGCAGCGGTGCTCACCGCACTGGTCGAGCACGGCGGGCTGGGCACCGGGGGCCGACTTGTAGATCATGCTGTGCAGCTGGAGCTGGTCCGCGGAGGTGAGCTCCTTGCCGGTGGCGTCCTCGTAGTCCGCCTTCAGGCCCGCGGCCAGCGGGTCGGCGAGGAGCAGCCCGGCCGCCTCGTCCTGCTCGGCGCGGCTCAGCGGCGGCTGGACGCCGCGCTGGGTGGCGGTCGCCTCCACCTTGCCGGTCTCCAGGTTCACCGTCCTGGTGACGAGGGTGTCGTCCTTGTAGTCGTAGAAGGACACCTCGGCGCGCCGGGGCGCGTCCGGGTCGTCGAGTTCGTCGGCCTCCGGCTCGGCGAGGTCCAGGCCGACGCGCTGCGGGCCGCGGTCGCCGTCGACGTCCTCGCTGGAGCGGAAGAGCTGTTTGCTGAGGGCGACCCGCTCGACCCGCGCCCGCTCGTCGTCGGTGAGCGGGTCACGGCCGGTGCCGCGCTCCTCGTCGGCCGGCGCCTCCTCGACGACGCCCGGCCCGACGGCCGCTCCCTGTTCCTGAGGCCCCTCTGCCCGGCTCTGCCCCTGGGCCGGCTGTCCGGTCGTGCGGCCCGACGCCGGCCCCCCGGCCGTGTCGTCCGCCCCGGCCGTGCCCGGCAGGGTGATCGCCATCATCAACGCGGTCCCCGCGACCGCGATCCCCGTTCCCGCCACCACCTTGCCCAGATGGCGGCGCACTGTGTCGCGCACATCTCCCCCTACTCCCCCGGTTCGCATGGGAGTACGTTTCTGCCCCGCTGGTTCGGCATACGTCGTATGCACTGGTCGACCGGTAAGAGGGAAGTAGGGCAGAGGAGGTTCCCTCACTTTCGAAGGAGACTCGGGCCCAAGGCACCCCCCGTGGCGCGGCACACCTGGAAGAGTCGTAACCATGCAGGTCTGGCCTGGAGAGGCGTATCCACTCGGCGCCACGTATGACGGCGCCGGCACCAACTTCGCGGTCTTCACGGAGGCCGCGGACCGAGTAGAGCTGTGTCTGCTGCACGACGACGGCTCGGAGACGGCGGTGGAACTACGGGAGAGCGACGCGTTCGTACGGCACGCTTACCTGCCGGGTGTGATGCCGGGGCAGCGGTACGGCTACCGCGCGCACGGCCCGTACGCCCCGGAGCGCGGGCTGCGCTGCAATTCCGCGAAGCTGCTGCTCGACCCGTACGCCCGTGCGATCAGCGGGGCGGTCGACTGGGGGGAGGAGGTGTACGGCTACCACTTCGGCGCGCCCGACCGGCGCAACGACCTGGACTCCGCGCCGCACACCATGACGTCCGTCGTGGTGAACCCGTACTTCGACTGGGGCGACGACCGGCGGCCCCGGGTCGAGTACCACCGGACGGTGATCTACGAGGCCCATGTGAAGGGCCTGACCATGCGCCATCCGGGGCTCCCGGAGGAGCTGCGCGGCACCTACGCGGCCCTGGCCCATCCCGCGGTCATCGAGCACCTCACCGAGCTGGGCGTGACCACCCTCGAACTGATGCCCGTACACCAGTTCGTCAATGATCACCGTCTGGTGGACATGGGCCTGAACAACTACTGGGGCTACAACACGATCGGCTTCTTCGCCCCGCACAACGCGTACGCCTCCTGGGGCGACCGCGGGCAGCAGGTGCTGGAGTTCAAGTCGGCGGTCCGAGCGCTGCACGAGGCGGGTATCGAGGTCATCCTGGACGTGGTCTACAACCACACCGCCGAGGGCAACCACCTGGGCCCGACGCTGTCCTTCCGGGGCCTGGACAACGCGCAGTACTACCGGCTCGCGGACGACCCCCGCTACTACATGGACACCACGGGGACGGGCAACTCGCTGCTGATGCGCTCCCCGCACGTACTCCAGCTGATCATGGACTCGCTGCGGTACTGGGTGACCGAGATGCACGTCGACGGGTTCCGCTTCGACCTCGCGGCCACCCTGGCCCGGCAGTTCCACGAGGTCGACCGGCTGTCGTCGTTCTTCGACCTGGTGCAGCAGGACCCGGTGGTGTCCCAGGTGAAGCTGATCGCCGAGCCGTGGGACGTCGGCGAGGGCGGCTACCAGGTGGGCAACTTCCCGCCGCTGTGGACCGAGTGGAACGGCAAGTACCGGGACACGGTGCGCGACCTGTGGCGGGGCGAGCCCCGCACGCTCGCGGAGTTCGCCTCCCGGCTGACCGGGTCCTCCGACCTCTACCAGGACGACGGCCGGCGCCCGCTGGCCTCCATCAACTTCGTCACCTGCCACGACGGCTTCACCCTGCACGACCTCGTCTCGTACAACCACAAGCACAACGAGGCCAACGGCGAGGACAACCGTGACGGCGAGAGCCACAACCGGTCCTGGAACTGCGGGGTGGAGGGCGACACCGACGACCCCGGTGTACTGGAGCTGCGCGCCCGCCAGATGCGCAACTTCATCGCCACGCTGATGCTGTCCCAGGGTGTGCCGATGATCAGCCACGGCGACGAGTTCGCCCGCACCCAGCGCGGCAACAACAACGCCTACTGCCAGGACAACGAGCTGTCCTGGGTGGAGTGGCCGGACGGCGAGGGCCTCGGCCCGGAGATGCTGGAGTTCACCCGGGCGATGGTGTGGCTGCGCAAGGACCACCCCGTCTTCCGCCGCCGGCGCTTCTTCCACGGGCGGCCGGTGGAGGGCACGCACGACGACCTGTCCGACATCGCCTGGTTCACCCCCGAGGGCCGGGAGATGACCCAGCGGGACTGGGAGTCGGCGCAGGCCTCGGCCCTGTCGGTGTTCCTCAACGGCAACGCCATCTCAGAACCGGGGCCGCGCGGGGAGCGCATCGGCGACGACTCCTTCCTGCTGATGTTCAACGCCTCCCCCAGGCCGCTGGACTTCGTGGTGCCGGTGAACCACGGCCGCCAGTGGCAGGTCGTCGTCGACACCGCCCTCCCGGAGGGGGTGCAGCCGGGCACGGGCGCGAAGGTGGCGGCCGGCGAGCGGATGCGGCTGCTGGACCGGAGCCTGACGGTGCTGCAGCGGCCCGCCTAGGTCCTGGCTTGCCCGGCTAGGGCCGACCCGGCTTTTCGGGCACGCGCGCGTGGAGGGGGTTCTCGGCGCGTCCGGAGTACGTCGTCGGACGCGCCGTCAGCGCGATCGCGCAGGCGAGTGCGGCCGCGAGGCTCGCCGCCGCGAACGCCGCGCCGGGTCCGTGCGACTCGGCGAGCCGGCCGGTGAGGGCGAGCGCCAGGGCCTGGCCGCCGACGAGCGCGCTCGTCGCGAACGCCATCGCCTCGGCGAGCCGCGCTCGCGGGACCACGCGTTCGGTCAGCCCGAACACCGTGATCAGGTGCGGGGCGTAGGCCACGCCCAGCACCGTCACGACGGCGTACAGGGCGCCCAGGCCGTCCGTGGCCATCAGGGGCAGCGACAGAGCGCACGCCGCCGCGGTGGCCGTCCGCCAGCGTGCCGTCAGCCCGAAACGGGCGGGTACGGTGGCCATGGCGAGGCCCGCGACCGCGCTCATCACGCCCATCGCGGCGTACACCAGCCCGGCCTGCTCCGGCCGGCCCAGCCGTTCGGTGAGCGCGGTGACGCCGGCCTGGCAGGCGCCGAACATCGCACCCTGGAGCGCGAGGGCGGCCCGCAGGGGGTGGACCGAACGGGGCATGCGGGGCCGGGACGGGGCGGCCGGGGACTCGGGGGCGGGGCCGGAGCGGGCCGGCGCCGTGGCCCGCGCGGTCGGGTGGAGGGCGAAGCCGGTGCCGCAGACGGCCACCAGGAGGGCCGCCAGCGCGAGGGCGTGACCCGGATGGGCGACGACCGCCGCGAGGCCGACCAGGGCGGGTCCGAGCACGAACGAGATCTCGTCGAGGGTGCTCTCGAAGGACAGCGCCGCGCCCACCGTGGCGTCCGGGGCCCCGGTGCGGCGGGCGAGGGCCACCAGACGGGTCCGCGCGAGCGGGCCGATCAGCGGCACCGACGCGCCCGCGAGCGCGCCGAGCAGGACGAGCAGCGGCGTCGGCGGAGCGGCGAGCGCGCCCGCCACCAGCGCGGTGACGGCGAGGGCGTTGAGCAGGGAGCAGGCGAGCACGACCGGGCGCTGGCCGTGCCGGTCGGCCAGCCGGCCCACCAGCGGCCCGCACGCCACCTGCCCGAGCGCCAGCGCGCCCCCCGTCAGGCCGGCGACGGCCAGGGAACCGCTGGTGCGGGCGACCAGCAGCACGCTGCCGAACTGGATGGTCGCGGTCGGCAGCCGCCCGAGGAACGACACGACCGGCAGCAGCGGCCCGGTCAGCGCGATCACCTCGCGATAGGTCCCCAGCGTGCGGCGCAACCCGGTGCTCCCCATCGCTCGAAGCTAGCCACGCGCGCGGGTGCGCGCGGAGGGGACGATGACACGAAACACCGCGGGGCGGGTATGTGGCTTTCCATGACACCTGAGCGCCCTGACCGCGCGGTGCCCACCGCCACCTACCGGCTTCAGTTGCAGCCCGAGTTCCCGTTCTCGGCCGCCGCGGCGGCCGTACCGTACCTGGCCTCGCTCGGCGTCTCGCACCTGCACCTGTCCCCCGTGCTGGAGGCCGTCCCGGGTTCCGTGCACGGCTACGACGTCGTCGACCACGCGCGCGTGCGCGCCGAACTGGGCGGTGAGGACGGGCTGCGCGCGCTGTCCCGTACCGCGCGGGAGCACGGTCTCGGTCTGGTGGTGGACATCGTGCCGAACCACATGGCCATGGCCCCGCGGCACAACCGGGCCCTGTGGGAGGTGCTGCGGGAGGGACCGAAGTCCGCGTACGCGCGGTGGTTCGACATCGACTGGGAGGCGCAGGGCGGCCAGGTGCTGCTGCCGGTGCTCGGTCACCCGCTCGCCGCGGAGCTGGAGCGGCTGACGGTCGACGGCGACGTGCTGCGCTACCACGACCAGGTGTTCCCCCTGCGCGAGGGCACCGAGGACCTGCCGCTGCCACGGCTGCTGGACGCGCAGTGGTACCGGCCGGTGTGGTGGCGGCTGGCCCGTACGGAGCTGAACTACCGGCGGTTCTTCAGCATCTCGGAGCTGATCGGGGTGCGGGTGGAGGACCCGGAGGTGTTCGACGCCACGCACGCCACCGTGCTGCGGCTGCTGCACGAGGGAGTCGTGGACGGCCTGCGCGTCGACCACCCCGACGGTCTCGCGGACCCCGACGGCTATCTCCGGCGGCTGCACGAGGCCACGGGGGGCCGCTGGACGGTGGTGGAGAAGATCCTCTCCGACGACGAGCAACTGCCGGCGTCCTGGCCGGTCGCGGGCACCACCGGCTACGACGCCCTGCGGCGGGTGGACGGAGTGTTCACGGACCCGTCCGGGGCCGCCGAACTCCTCTCCCGCTACCGGCGTTTCGCGGCCCCCCAGACGGACCGGGGCGGGCACTGGGAGGCGACCGCGCGGCGGGCGGCGTACCGGGTCCTGGAGCACGAGCTGGCCACCGAGGTCGACCGGCTGACCCGGGTGGCGAACCGGCTGTGCGCCGCGTCGCCGGATCCGGCTCTGCGCGACCGCGCGCCCTGGGCGCTGCACACCGCGCTGCGCGAACTGCTGGTCCGGATGGAGGTCTACCGCCCCTACGAGTCCGGCGACCCGGCGCTGGTCGTCACCGAGGAGGCCGCCGCGCGGGCCCGGTCGGCGTTCGCCGTCCCGGAGGAGGCCGGCGCGGTCGACGTGGTCCGCGAGCTGGTGCTCGGACGGCACGGCGGCGGACCCGACCAGCTGGAGTTCCGCACCCGGTTCGCGCAGACGGCGTCGGCGCTGCGCGCGAAGTCGGTGGAGGACACGGCGTTCTACCGCTATGTGCCGCTGCTGTCGGCCACCGAGGTGGGCGGGAACCCGGGGCGGCCCGCGATGTCCCCGGAGGAGTTCCACGCGTACTGCGCGCGCGTGCAGCGTGACTGGCCCCTCACCGGGACGGTCGTCTCGACGCACGACACCAAGCGCAGCGCGGACGTGCGGGCCGCGCTCATGGTGCTGACCGAGTGCCCGGAACGCTGGACGGACGTACTGGGCGAGGTGAGCCGCGCCGACACCGGCGCGCCGGACGGGCAGCTGGCGTGGGCGGCCTGGCAGACCGTGTTCGGGCTGGGGCCGGCCGACCCGGAGCGGGTGCGGGAGGCGCTGCTGAAGCATGTGCGCGAGGCCGGGATGTACACCAGCTGGACGGAGCAGGAGCCGCCGTACGAGGAGGCGGTGGCCGCGTTCGTGGCGGCCGGGCCTTGCGGGGCGCCGGGCGAGCCGGTGGCCCGGCTGCGCCGCGCGCTGGAGCCGCACATCCGGGCCAACGTGCTGGGTACCGCCCTGGTGCACCTGACGATGCCGGGCGTGCCGGACGTGTACCAGGGCACGGAGGTGGAGTACCGGGCGCTGGTCGATCCGGACAACCGGCGGCTGGTGCGGTTCCCGCCCGAGGACCCCGGCGACAAGGGCGCGGTGACGGCGGCCGCGCTGCGGCTGCGGGCGCGGCGGCCGGGGGCGTTCGGGGACACGGCGACGTACACGCCGCTGGCCGCCGAAGGGCCCGCGGCGGCGCACCTGCTTGCGTACGCGCGTTCGGGGCAGGTGGTCACGGCGGTCACCCGGTTGTCCCTGCGGCTGGCGGAGGCGGGCGGCTGGCGCGACACCCGGCTGGAGCTGCCGCCGGGACGCTGGACCGACGTGCTCGGCACCGGGCGGGAGTTCAGTGGGTACGCGCGCGTGGCGGAGCTGCTGGAGTCGCTGCCGGTGGCGCTTCTGGAGCGGGTCGGCGAGGAGGAGTGAGCCGGGCCGGTGCGGTGCCCTGCGGCCAGCGGGCCCGCAGGAGGTCCACGAAGGCCTCCGCGACGCCGGTCGGGGGCACGCGCGTGTAGACGCTCAGTGTGCGCTTCCACGGCGGGTCGGGCGACACCACCACGCAGTCCTCGCCGACCGCGCCGCGCACGATGTGGGAGGGCACGGCGCACACGCCGACCCCGGCGGCGGCCATCCGCACCGCCGTGGAGCTGTGCTCGGTCCACACCGCGCTGCGCGGGACGAATCCGGCGCGGCCGCAGGCCCAGTCGAGGATGCGCCGGCCGTGGACGAAGGGTTCCATGGAACAGCGGATCCAGGCGCGGTCCGCGAGTTCGGGCAGCGACACCGTCGTACGGCCGGCGAAGCGGTCGTCGAACGGCAGCACGAGGACGATCTCCTCCTCGCCCACGGGCAGGATCGTGCCGCTCCAGTCCGCGGGGGCCGGCCCGAGGGCGAGGTCCGCCGTGCCGCGTTCCACGGCGTCCTGCAGGGACTCCGTCTCGGCGTACTCGTGCAGGCGCAGCACGACGCCCGGGTGGGCGGTGCGCCAGTGGGCGAAGACCTCCGGCAGGACGCCGACCGCGAGCGCGTGGACGGCCGCGACGTGCAGTTCGCCGCCCTCGGCTCCGGCGGTGGCGCGGGCCGCGCGGCGCGCCTGGGCGGCACTGCGGACGGCGACCTCGGCGTGCGGGCGGAAGGCGCGGCCCATCGGCGTCAGGCGGACTCCGCGCGGGAGGCGTTCCAGCAACTCGCCGCCGACCGACCGCTCCAGGGCCTTGATCTGGTGGGACAGCGCCGGCTGGGACACGTGCAGCACCTCGGCCGCGCGGGTGAAGGACTGCTCCTCCACGACCGTGAGGAAGTACTCCATCTGACGCAGACTCATGCCCCGACCGCCCCCGCATCCGCTCCCGTGCCCGCGTCACCCACGCGGCGCGCCGCCATGGACGCCGCCATGGCTGCCATAAACGTCCTTCATCGAATCCACAAGAACATTGCCTTGGACGTATGGCAAGTGCCGGGCGGAGGCTGGGCGCATGGACACAGCGGACGTCATCGTCATCGGCGGCGGCACCGGCGGTTACAGCACCGCGCTGCGCGCCGCGGCCCTCGGTCTCGACGTGGTGCTCGTCGAGCGCGACAAGGTGGGCGGCACCTGTCTGCACCGCGGCTGCATCCCGAGCAAGGCGATGCTGCACGCCGCCGAACTGGTGGACGGGATCGCGGAGGCGCGCGAGCGGTGGGGGGTGAAGGCGACCCTGGACGCGGTGGACTGGTCGGCGCTGGTCGCCACCCGCGACGACATCGTGGCCCGCAACCACCGGGGCGTGGAGGCGCATCTCGCGCACGCGGGCGTGCGGGTCGTACGAGGGAGCGCGCGGCTGACGGGGGCGCGCTCGGTGCGGGTGGACGGCGTGGACGGGCGCGGGGGCGCGGAGGGCGTGCATGACTTCGCCGCACGCCGGGGAATCGTGCTCGCGACCGGCTCACGCCCGCGCAAGCTCCCCGCGCTCACACCCGACGGCCGACGCGTGGTGACCAGCGACGACGCGCTGTTCGCGCCCGCGCTCCCGGCCTCCGTGCTGGTGCTGGGCGGCGGTGCGATCGGTGTGGAGTACGCCTCGTTCCACCGTTCGATGGGCGCGCAGGTCACCCTCGTGGAGGCCGCCGACCGGATCGTGCCCCTGGAGGACGCCGACGTCTCCCGGCATCTGACGCGCGGTCTGAAGAAGCGCGGGGTCGACGTGCAGACCGGCGCCCGGCTCCTCGACGCGGAGGTGCAGGCCGACGGCGTACGCGCCCGGGTGCGCACCACGCGGGGGGAGACCCGCGTGATCGAGGCCGAGCGGCTGCTGGTGGCGGTCGGCCGGGTGCCGGTCACCGACGGCCTGGACCTGGCCGCCGCGGGCCTCTCCACGGACGAGCGGGGGTTCGTCGTACCGGCCGACTGGAACCGTCTGGAGACGGCCGTGCCGGGTGTGCACGTCGTCGGCGACCTGCTGCCGCCGCCGTCCCTCGGACTGGCCCACGCCTCGTTCGCGGAGGGCCTGCTGGTGGCCGAGACCCTGGCCGGGGTGCCGTCCGTGCCGGTGGACTACGCGGCCGTGCCCCGCGTGACGTACTCGTCGCCGCAGACCGCGTCGGTGGGCCTGAGCGCGGCGGGGGCACGCGCGCGGGGGCACGAGGTCGACGTCAACACCATGCCGCTCACCGCCGTGGCGAAGGGCATGGTGCACGGGCAGGGCGGGATGGTGAAGGTCGTCGCCGAGGCGGGCGGCGGACAGGTGCTCGGGGTGCACCTGGTCGGCCCCCATGTGTCGGAGATGATCGCCGAGAGCCAGCTGATCGTCGGCTGGGACGCCCAGCCCGACGACGTGGCCCGGCACGTGCACGCGCATCCGACACTGTCGGAGGCGGTCGGCGAGGCGTTCCTCACGCTCGCCGGGCGGGGCCTGCATCAGCAGTGAGTCCGGTGCCGGGCAGCGCGGGCGTGCTCCCGGGCGCCCCCTGGAGGCTCCCCCGTGGTGCCGCGCGGTCTCCTTGACACCGTCCCGAGAGCGTGCGGTACTGCCGGTGCGAACCCGGGCGGACATACGGGGGTGAGTCCTCTGCCGGAGCTGCGCTACCCCACCGTGGCCGAACAGGTCGCCTCCGCGCGGACGCTGGCCGCCTCGCACCCCGGCTTGTGCACGCTCCGCGCGGTGGGTGTCTCCCGCGCGGGCCGTCCGCTGCACCTGCTGTCCGTGGGACGCGCGCGCCGCGCGGTGCTCGTCGTCGCGGGCGCCCACGCGAACGAGCCGGCCGGCCGCTCCACGCTCCTCGCGCTCGCCGGACGGGTGGCGGCCGAGCGACGGCTGCGCGCGGGGACGTCCTGGCACTTCCTGCTGTGCGCGGACCCGGACGGGGCGAGCCTGCACGTGACCCCGGCGCCGCGCAGTCTGCTCGACTACCACCGCGGCTTCTTCCGGCCCGCCGGACCGGAGCAGCCCGAGTGGTCCCCCGCCGTACTGCCCCCGGACCGGCTGCCGCCCGAGACCCGCGCTCTGACCGGCGTGATAGACGAGCTGCGCCCCTACCTCCAGGTGACGCTCCACGGGACGGATCTGGGCGGCAGCTGGGTGCAGCTGACGAAGGACATACCGGGCCTCGCGGAGCCGTTCGGCAAGTCCGCGGCGGAGCTGCGCATACCGGTGGAGACGGGCGCCTCCGACGCGGCGGGCTGGCCCGCCTCCGGTCCGGGCGTGCATGTGATGCCCGCGCCCGGCTCGGTGGCCTACCCGAGCATGCCGGACGACGCCCGGCGCAGCACCTGGTACCACGCCCACCGGTACGGCGGGCTGACCGCGGTGGTCGAGGTGCCGATGTGGGCGAGCGACCTGGTGGACGATCCGGCACCGCATCCCGCGCCGGGCGCGGCGCTCCGGCGGCTGGCGGACCGGCTGCTGCGGGACGCGCTGGCGGTGGAGGACGTGCTCACCGAGGCGCTGCCTCGCCTGGACGGCTTCGACGGGCCCCTGCTGCGGGCCGCCCGGTGGGCGCTGGAGCTGGTGCCGGGGCTGGCGGCGGACCTGCGGCGGACGCCGCCGGCGGACCACACGATGGCGTACGTCGGCAGCGTGGACGCGTTCGCCCGGCGGCTGCCGCTGCGGGCCGCGGCGATGCTGCTGCGGGTGCTGCGGGAGACCGACGACCGCGCGGTGCCGCGGCTGGAGCAGCTGGTGACGGGATGGAGCGACGCCTTCGCGCATCGGTTCCGGGCCCGCTGGGTGCCGTTGGAGCACCAGGTCGAGCACCAGTCCCGCACGGTGGTCGCGGCGGCGCTGCACGCGCGCGACAGGGCGGTGTGAGGCGTCCCCGCCGACGCGTGCCGGGACCGTGCGGCGGCGTCCCGGTCACGCGCCTGGGCGTTCCTGTGAGACGCGCCCCACGCGCACGTGCCTGCGAAAAGTGCCCCCACGCGCGCGTGCCCGTCCCCGAGCCCGCCCCGAGCCGTTCAGGAGTCCAGCGCGAACACCGCTCCCGTCACCGCCTCCAGCTGACAGGTGTTCGAGAAGGTCTCCCGGTAGTCGACCGGCCGCCCCCGCCACTGTCCGCGCGCCTGGGCAGTCACGGGCGCGTAGATCATCGCGCAGGCGGCCCCCTCGGGCGCGACACGGCGGATGCCGCCGCCCAGGGCGTCGAGCTGGGCGCAGGCCTCGCCGGCCCGTGCGTGTCCCCGGGGCGGGTCGCACAGGAGCAGGACGGCACGCGTGGTGCCGGAGGGGGCGCCGCCGGGGCGGAGCCAGCCGAGGCCCGGGGACAGCGCGTCGCCCCGGGTGACGGTGAGGTGGAGCCAGGTGCCCGGGCCGCTCGCGGGGATGGGATCGGCCGCGGCCCGCGCCGGTGCGGGGGCGACGGCGAGCGCGGCGAGCAGGGCGGCCGCCGTCGGCAGACCGCGCCGTACGGCTCTCGCTGTGGTGGTGTGCGTCATTCCCGGTGCATCGGCACGACCGGCTCGGAGCCCCAGTCCGGCTCACCCGAACGGGAGCGCGCGGGCGGCTGCCGCGCGGCCAGTTCGAACGCGGCGAGGACCACGCGGGACTGGTATTCGGTCTGGCGTGCCACCGGGACCCACTCGGCTCCGCAGCCGTCGCGGTAGTCGGCGCACCACCCGTCGAGGAGCCGGTTCAGCTCGGGCAGCGCGCCGGCCGGGTCCCGGCCCGACCCGGTGACGAGCTGGTGCAGCAGTCCGGCGGTGCGCAGGGCGAGGCGGCGTCCGGCGATGCGCAGGGCGGTCAGGTGGGCGACGTCGAGCGGCGGCAGGGGACGGCGCCGGTCGTCGAGGTCGGGGTCCCAGGCGTCGGCGAGACCGGGGCAGACGAGCAGGTAGTCGTCGACCGGCGCCAGCAGGCGGGCCGCGTCCGGTGCGCCGGCGGTGTACGGGCGGAGCCGGGCGAGGAGGTCCCGCAGCAGCCGGGTGTCGTGCCGCAGGGTGTGGCTGACGGTCCGCAACCGCGCCTCCGGGTCGGCGGGCACGGTGTCGTCCTCCACGGCCGCCACGCCCCACATGGGTGCCTCGACGACGGCCGTGACGGTGCCGTACCGGTGCGGGTGGAACCAGGTGGACTCGACGGCGGCCTCGGTGATGGCCGCGACCCGGTCGCCGCGGCGCGGCGGCGGGATCCGGTAGACGGCGGGGCCGAGGCACGGCCAGTACAGGGTGTCGTAGGGGCCGAGTTCACGCGGGACGTCCATCCGGGCCGCGATGTGGGCGACGCGCCCGGCGAGGCCGGGCAGGTCGCGGGTCAGCTCGACGAAGCCGCCGCCGACGTCGACGCCGTGCAGCGAACAATGGAAGAAAGGTTTCAGCTCGTCCTGGAGCGCGAGCAGGGCCCGGGTTTCCGGCAAGGTGGCGCCGGCCGCGCCGTCGGGCAGCCATTCGGGCTGTTCCAGGAAGCCGGGGCGGAAGAAGTGCCGGAAATAGCGGCCGAGGCGGTACGGGCCCGTCAGCCAGCCCTCGTTGCGGCGCAGGCCGTCGGGGTCGAGGCAGAGCAGCAGGTTCCAGGTGGCGTCGGCGCCCTCGGTGAGGCGCGGGTCGGCGAGGGCGCGCTCGGCCAGGCGCAGCACGGTGGCGCCGCCGACGGGCTCGTTGGCGTGCGGTCCGGCGACGATCAGGGCCTGGCGGCGGCCGTGACCGATCGAGAGCAGCCACAGGGGCGTGCCCGCGCGGGAGGTGCCCACGCGGCGCAGCCGGGCGTCACGCGGGTGGCGGGCGGCGAGGGCGGCGGCCCGGGCGCCCAGCTCGTCGACGGTCGGATAGCGCAGGAGGGGCGGCAGGGCACACCTCCGTCGTGACGCTGCGGATTCACCTGGTGTACGTGGTGTACGCACAGTCAGTCACGACTTCAGGTGTACGTCAACACTGCGACCGCGCGGGCGACTTGGCCGCGCGGCTCAGTGCGCGGCGAGCCGGAAGGCGACCTGCCCGAAGGACACCTGGTCGCCCTCGCGGACGACGGTGGCGCCGATGACGCGGCGGCCGTTGACGGCGGTGCCGTTGGTCGACCCGAGGTCCCGCAGGATCCACATGCCGCCCTGACGGCTGAGTTCGGCGTGCACGCGGGAGACCGTCTCGTGGCTCAGCCGCAGGCCGCTGGCGGGGTCGCGGCCTATGCTCAGCGGGCGGCCGGCCGACGGGTGGGGCAGCAGCAGCTTGGGCAGCCGTTCGGCCTGCCAGGCGCGGCGCAGCCGCTCGGTGAAGCCGGAGACGGCCTCGACGCTTCCGAACACCAGCCGGGAGAAGCGGCCCTCGGTGGGCAGGTCGGCGGTGAGCGCGGCCAGCTCGTCCGCGTGGCGGGCGGAGAGGGCCAGCTCCATGCGCCGGATGAACGTGTCGTGGGACAGCCGGCCCATGGCGACGCCGTCACGCAGAACCTTCAGCGCCTGGTCGCGCTCCGCGTCGGAGGGCCGCGCGAGAGAGGTCGGGAACTCGAAAGACGACGTCACGGTGGTGATTGTCGGTCAGTGAACCCCGGGTGTCCAGAAATCGGGAAATCGGCGACCACGCGCGCGTACCTGACGACACCGGGGGTGAATCGGGAAGATGCAAAAGCGGATTGATCCATTTTGGCGCACCATGGACGGGCTACATCACGGTGAGCAGACGAAGGGGAACCGTCCGTGCAGTTCGAGGTGTGGGCACCGCAGGCCGACCGAGTGACGCTCCACTGCGAGGGGGGCACGCGCGCGATGGAGGGCGATCCGGAGCGCGCGGGATGGTGGGTCGCCGAGGCGGAGGCGCGGGACGGCACCCGCTACGGCTTCGCGCTGGACGACGGCCCCGCCCTGCCCGACCCGCGCTCGCGGCGGCAGCCGGACGGCCCGGACGGGCTGAGCGCGGTCGTCGACCACGGGCGTCACGCGTGGCGCGCGGAGTGGTCCGGGCGTCCGCTGCCGGGCGCGGTCCTGTACGAGCTGCACGTGGGCACGTACACCCCGGAGGGCACCCTGGACGCGGCCGCCGAGCGGCTCGGGCACCTCGTGGAACTGGGCGTGACACACGTGGAGTTGATGCCGCTGTGCCCGTTCCCCGGGCGGCACGGCTGGGGGTACGAGGGGGTGTCGCTGTGGGCGGTGCACGAGCCGTACGGCGGCCCCGAGGGGCTGAAGCGGTTCGTGGACCGGGCCCATGAACTGGGGCTGGGCGTGGTCCTGGACGTCGTGCACAACCATCTGGGCCCGTCCGGCAACTACCTTCCGGCGTTCGGCCCCTACTTCACCCATACACATCAAACGCCCTGGGGCGCGGCCGTGAACCTGGACGCGCCGGGCTCGGACGAGGTGCGCGCGTACCTGGTGGGGAGCGCGCTGGCCTGGCTGCGGGACTACCGGATCGACGGGCTGCGGCTGGACGCGGTGCACGCGCTGGTGGACACGCGCGCGTACCACTTCCTGGAGGAGCTTTCGACGGCGGTGGACGGGCTGGCCGCCGACGTGGGTCGACCGCTGTTCCTGATCGCGGAGTCCGACCTGAACGATCCCCGGCTCGTCACTCCCCGCGCGGAGGGCGGTTTCGGGCTGCACGCGCAGTGGAACGACGACTTCCACCACGCCCTGCACACCGCGCTGACCGGCGAGGGCCAGGGCTACTACACGGACTTCGCGCGCGCCCCGCTGAAGGCGCTGGCCAAGACGCTGACCGGCGGGTACTTCCACGACGGCACGTACTCCAGCTTCCGCGGCCGATGTCACGGGCGGCCCCTGGACCGCACCCGGGTGGCCGCGCACCGGCTGCTCGGCTACAGCCAGACGCACGACCAGGTCGGCAACCGGGCCGTGGGCGACCGGCTGTCCGCGTCCCTCTCCCCCGGGCTGCTGGCCTGCGCGGCGACGCTGACGCTGACCGGGCCGCTCACCCCGATGCTGTTCATGGGCGAGGAGTGGGCGGCGGGCACGCCCTGGCAGTTCTTCACCGACCACACCGATCCCGAACTGGCGGAGGCGGTACGGCAGGGCCGACGGCGGGAGTTCGCGGCGCACGGGTGGGCGGAGGAGGACGTCCCGGACCCGCAGGACCCGGCGACCCGGGACCGCTCCTGCCTGGACTGGTCCGAGCCGGAGAGCGAGCCCCACGCGCGCGTGCTCGCCTGGTACCGCCGCCTCATCGCCCTGCGGCACGCGCAGCCGGACCTCACCGACCCCGACCTGGCCGACATCAGGGTGGCCTACGACGAGGAGGCCCGCTGGCTCGCCTTCCGGCGCGGTGACGTGTGCGTGGCCGTGAACCTGGCCGGGGAGCCCGCCGCGATCCCCCTGGGCACCCGTCCCGCCCGGATCCTCGCCGCGTGGGAGCCGGTGGACGTACCGGACGCGGAGGGGTTGCTGCGGGTGCCCGGGGAGTCGTGCGTGGTGCTGGCACAGCCCTGAGCAGAGGACCCACTGCTCGCGCGTGGGACGGGTGCCGGGCCGGGCGGGCGGCCCGGCTACGGGGTGCCGTCCGCCCTGTCCCTGCCGGCACCCGTGTCGTCGGCACCCGCGTCGGTGTCCGCGTCCTCCCGCAGCTCCGTCACGCGCTCCAGCAGGATCGGTTCCCACGCGCGGCGCAGTTGGAAGCGCAGGAGGGGCAGCGGGGCGGAGGCGCGGCCGGACAGGGTCTCGGCGAGGTGGAGGACGCTGTCGCAGCGGGCCAGCCAGAGGCCGCGCAGGCACGGGCGGGCGCCGTAGCCGGCGAGGGTGGCGGCGCGTACGGCCGCGGGGGCGCCCAGGGCGCGCGCGAGTCCGGCGATGTCCTCGGCGGGGTCGCCGACGACCGCGTCGGCCCAGCCGAGGACGGCGCGCACCCGTCCGTCGGCGCTCACGACCAGGTGCTCGCCGGTGAGGCCGTGGTGGACGAGGACGGCGCCGCCGGGCTGCGCGGCGAGCTGGACGGCGGCGGCCGGGGTGAGCTGGTGCAGGCGCGCGGCGTCGAACTCGTCGGCGGCGGCGAGGCGTTCGGCGGCGTGCCCGGCGGACCGGCGCAGCGTCTCCAGGGAGCGCGGGGCGGTGCGCGGCACGCCCAGTGTCTCGGCCTGCCGCAGCGGCACCTCGCGCAGGCCGGTGAGCAGCCCGGCGAGGTCGGCCTCGCCGATGGCGGAGACGTCGTGCTGTTCGCCGGAGCCGCCGGGCACCTTGCTGTCCAGCGTGTACGTGAGGCCGGGCGCCCACTCGCCGTGCGCCACGCTGGCCGGCACGGCGACCGGGAGGTACGGCCGGACGAGGTCGCGCAGCCGTAGCTCGCGGCGCTGCCGGACGGCCGCCTCGGCGTCGGGGGCGAGGCGCAGCACGTGGCGGGTGCCGACCCACCAGGTGGCGGGCTGCTCGCCGCCGGCGACCGGCCGGACGTCGGGGCCCGCGGCGGAGCCCGCGCCCTCCCTGAGCAGGGAGCGGACCAGTCGGCGGACGGTGTCCTCGGTGGGTGTCGGTGCCTGGGTCATGGTCGGACCGTTGTCGTGTGCGGGCGTACGGGGACGGGTTCGTGGTGTGCGGTCAGTCCACTATCACCATCTCGCGCGGGGTGTTGTTCAGACGACGGCCGCCGTCCTCGGTGACGGTCACGATGTCCTCGATGCGGACGCCGAAGCGTCCCGGCAGGTAGACACCGGGTTCCACGGAGAAGCACATGCCGGGCACCAGGGGCTGTTCCTCGCCCTCGATCATGTACGGCGGTTCGTGCGTGGTGACGCCGATGCCGTGGCCGGTGCGGTGGATGAAGTACTCGCCGTACCCGGCGTCGGCGATGACCGCGCGGGCCGCCCGGTCGACGTCCTGGCAGGCGGCACCGGGCCGCACCGCGCGGAAGCCCGCCTCCTGCGCCTCGCGGACGAGGTCGTGGACCCGGCGTTCCTCGTCGGTGGGTTCGCCGACGTGGACCGTGCGGGAGGTGTCGGAGCCGTAGCCGTCCTTCAGGCCGCCGAAGTCGAGGACCACCATGTCGCCGCGTTCGATGACGCGGTCGCCGACCTCATGGTGCGGGTTGGCGCCGTTCGGGCCGGAGGCGACGATGGTGAAGTCGACCTGGGCGTGCCCGAACCTGCGCAGCAGACCGGCGAGGTCGGCGGCGAGGTCGGACTCCCGGCGGCCGGCGAAGGGAACCTTCCGGATCTCCTCGAACGTCGCGTCGGCGGCGCCTCCCGCGGCCGCCAGGAGCCGCAGTTCCGCCTCGTCCTTGACCGCGCGGAGCATCGGCAGGGCCTCGGTGAGGGAGGCGTAGGTGGTGTCGGGCAGCGCCTTCTGCAGGGCCAGCAGGTGCATGGCCCACGCGTTGTCGCTGACGCCGAACCGGCCGGTGCTCTCGAGGAGGGCCGCGGTGGCGGCGTACGGGTCCTTGCCGTCGGTCCAGTCGCGCAGTGTCAGCGCGGGCGCGCCGGCCGCCTTCTCGGCGTCCGGGGCCTCCAGGGTGGGGACGACGAGGACGGGGTCCTGCCCTGCGGCGACGACGAGCAGGGTGAGCCGTTCGGTGTCGGCGGTGGGCGCGTAGCCGGTGAGCCACACCAGGTCCGGGCCCGGGGCGACGAGCAGCCCGGCCAGTCCCGCGTCGGCGGCCGCCCGCGCGGCGCGCTCCATGCGGGCCCGGTAGTCGTCGGCGGTGAAGGGCGCGAGCTTACTGCTGCCGGTCATCCTGGCCTCCTCGGCGGGGGTGGGAGCCACGGGCAGCATCCTGCCCGGACGGCGGGGGCGGCGCGAGCCGGTGTGCGGCGCTTTCGGGACTTTCGAGCGGGCGGGCGGCCACGGGTCAGCCGTCCAGGGCCATACGCGCGCCCAGGAGCAGCAGCACGCCGCCGGAGACCTGCTCCAGCCGCCGGCGCGCCCCGGCGCGGGAGAGGACGGCCTTCATGCGGCCGACGAACCACACGTACAGGCCGTAGTAGCCGACCTCGAAGACGGCCCAGATCGCGGCGAGCGCGACCATCGCGGGCAGGTGCGGTGCGCCTTCGGGGACGAACTGCGGCAGGAAGGACAGCGCGAACACGGCTGCCTTGGGGTTGGCGAGGTTCAGCAGCAGCCCCGCGCGGTAGGCGTACCAGCCGCTGCGCTCGACGCTCTCCCATGCCTCGCCTGCCTCGCCGGTGCGGCGCATCCGGTGGGCCTGCCGCAGGGCCTGGACGCCGAACCAGACCAGGACGGCGGCTCCGACGATCCGCATCACGTCGTACGCCGTCCGGGAAGCCGTGAGCAGGACGGTGAGTCCGAACGCCGCGGCCACACCCCAGAGGAAGACGCCGGTCTCGTTGCCGAGCACGGTCAGGAAGCCGGAACGGCGGCTCCGCAGCGACTGCTTGATGATCAGGACGGTGCTCGGTCCGGGTGAGGCTGCGATCAGGGCGCAGGCGCCGAGGAAGGCGAGGAGGCTGCTCAGCATGGGCCTCATCGTCGCCCCGCGCGGTCGGGGCCGACCAGTGGTTTTCGGGAGTCCGGGACGGCCGCACCCGGTCCGCGTCTAATGGTTGGGGGTTGATCACCCATTATGGCTAATGCTTTGATGCGGATGAACCGTTAACCCGGCAGACCGTCGGACCCCGGCCGCAGGAGGCGCTCGCCGTGCTCGTACTCGCACACATCAGTGATCTGCATCTGGACGGGAGCGCGCGGGCCACGGAGCGCGCCGAGCGGGTGCGGGACCGGCTGTGGCGGCTGCCGGGGCGGGTGGACGCCCTGCTGGTGACCGGGGACATCGCGGACCACGGCGCCGAGGCGGAGTACGAGGAGGCCGCCCGGATCCTGGGGCTGCGGGACGGCGAGGCGCCGTTCCCCGTGCTCACCTGTCCCGGCAACCACGACGCCCGGGCGCCGTACCGCAAGGCCCTGCTGGGCCGGCCACCGATGGGCCGGTCAACAGCGTGCGGGTCTTCGACGACACCGCCGTACTGATGTGCGACTCCAGCATTCCGGGGCGGGACGACGGGGCGCTGGAGGACGAGACGTACGCCTGGATCGAGTCGACGCTCGACGGGCTCGGCGGCGGGCGCCGGGCGCTGCTCGCCTTCCACCATCCGCCGGTGGCGCTGCACCATCCCCTCCCCGACTCCTACCCGTTGGGCGACCCGGACCGGCTGGCCGCGCTGCTGGCACGCCGGCACGAGATCGCCGGGCTGATCACGGGCCACGCGCACACGCCCGCGGCCACCGTGTTCGCCGGACGCCCGCTGGTCGTCGGGCCCGGGGTGACGTGGACGCTGCGGCTGCCGTGGGAGGGCGACCAGGTGGCCGACCGGGACGCCCCGGTCGGGCTGGCCTTCCACGTCCTGGACGACGAGGGGCGGCTGACCACCCACTTCCGGGTGGTGTGAGCGCGGACCGGGTCAGGTCACGACCGCGGGAGCGACCGAGAGCTGCTGGTAGCCGCCGCCGCGGTGGCGCACCGTCAGGGTGACGTGCTCCCCCGGCCTCGCCCGGTCGACGGCACGGACCAGGTCGGCCGCCGAGTCGATCCGGGCACCGTCGAAGGTGAGGAGCACATCGCCGCGGACCAGCCCCGCCGCGTACCCGGGGCCGGGCACATGGACCCCGACCACCTGGGCGCCGGCCTTCTCGGCGTCCACGACCTCCAGGCCGAGGGCCGCCCCGGCGGCCGGCCGGGGCACGGACACGCCGGCGCCGGCCGAAGCCGACGGGCCGGCTGGGACCGCCGGTGCCTGCGCCTGGTGCCGCGCCTGATGCCTGGCCTGGCCCTGGAACTCGGCGAGTTCACGCATGCCGACCACGGTGGTGCCGACCGTGCCGAGCCCGACCCCGGCCAGCACCAGGACCGTCCCGGCGCACAGGCCGAGCAGCAGGGTCGTGAGCCGTCGGCCGCGCCGGCGCACGGCGTGCGGGCGCCGGGCGGAGTCGCCGCTCCGGCCGCCCCCGCCGGGGTCCTGACCAGGCATCGGCTTGGGACGCAACGCAGTCTGTTCCATGGATCGCCTCCGGCTGGTGCCCTACCCGGGGCACCAGCGCACGACGTGCCACGAACGAGTGAGACTGACCGGTGGCCGGACAAGGGAATCCTTGGACGCCGCACTACCGGCACACGACGCCGCACTACCGGACACAGCGCCGCGCTACCGGCACACGACGGTCACTCCCGGCGCACGACGCGGCGCGCACATCACGACTCGCACGCCACACGGCACGCAGGTCGCGGCGCGCACGTCACGGCACACATCTCACGCGCGGATCAGCAGTGCCTCCGCGAGTGCCGCCGCCGCTCCCCGCGGCGATCCGCCGTACACCAGTTCCGTGCGGTGCACGACACGCGGGGCGACGACGGGGACGGCGACCGCGCCCGGCACCGCGACGGCCGCCGCGCGGGGCAGCAGGGCCAGTCCGTGACCGGCGGCGGCCAGCGCGCCGAGCGCCCGGACGTCGGTGCCCTCGTACCCGAGGGCCGGGCGGAAGCCGTGCCCGCCCGTCACCGCCCGCAGCCGGTCCAGCGGGACGGCCGCGTCGGGGGCGTCGAGCCAGCGGGCGTCGGCGAGGTCGCCGAGACGCAACCCGGTGCGGCCGGCCAGCGGGTGCGACTCGGGCAGCAGCACGCAGACCGGTTCCTCCCCGACGCCCTCGGTGGTCAGCGGGGCGACGTCCGGCAGCCGCAGGGGGTCGCTGGGCGCGGCCAGGCCGTCGACGAGGCCGAGGTCCGCGGTGCCGGTGGCGACGGCCGCGGGGATCTCGGCGCGGGGCAGCACCCGCAGGGTGACGCCGGCCGGCGGGAGCGCGGCGAGCACTCGGGGGCCGAGCGCGGTCGGGGCGGCCGCGAGGGTCAGCCCGAGCGCGGGTGCCGCCGCGATCCGGGCCACGTCCGCGCGGGCCGCGTCGAGGCGGAGCAGCAGCGGGCCCGCGTGTTCCAGGAGCCGTTCCCCGGCGGCGGTGGGCGCGACGGGACGGCGGGTGAGCAGGGATGCGCCGAGGTCCTGTTCGAGGGCGGCGATGTGCTGGGACACGGCGGACTGGGTGTAGCCCAGCTCGCGCGCGGCCTCGGAGAAGGAGGCGAGACGGGCGACGGTGACGTAGGTGCGCAGGAGGTGCGGGTCCATGCGGGCCAGCCTCTCATCAGCACTGCTTATCGAGCATGCAGAGATCATCGTTGGACGTGAACGAAGGGCCGCGCCCAGGATGAACGGCATGACACAGACCGCAGCGCGCACCGCGCGGGTCGCCCTGGTCGGCGACCGCACCCCCGACGTCGTCTCACACAGCCGCATCCCCCTGCTGCTCGACTCGCTCGCCGCCCGCGACCGGCTCGTCCTCGACCCGTACTGGATCCCCTCCGAGGAAGCCGAGGCCGACGGCGCGGTGCGCGGGTTCGACGCGGTGTGGGTGGTGCCCGGCAGCCCGTACCGCAGCGAGGCGGGCGTACTCGCCGCGATCCGTACCGCGCGCGAGGAGGGCGTCCCGTTCCTCGGCACGTGCGGCGGCTTCCAGCACGCGCTGCTGGAGTACGCCCGCGCGGTGTGCGGGCTGACCCGGGTGGCGCACGCCGAGAACGAGCCCGACGCCGAGGACTTCCTCATCGAACCGCTCGCCTGCTCGCTGGCCGGCCACGAGGCCGCCGTACGGCTGGAGCCGGGCTCGCTCGTGCACTCCCTGCTCGGCTCGGAGCGGACCGTCGAGCGCTACTCCTGCAACTACGGGCCCTCCCGGCACCTCGACACCCTGCGCGCGCACGGGCTGCGGTTCTCCGGACGGGACGAGGACGGAGCCGTCCGGATCGTCGAACTGCCGGGGCACCCCTTCTTCGTGGCGACGCTCTTCCAGCCGGAGCTGTCCGGCGACGGCTCGCGCCCGCACCCGGTGATCCGGGGGCTGGCGCGAGCCGCGGTCGAGCACGCCGCCGCGCGGGAGGCGGCTCAGCCCGTGTGACCCTCCCCGTGGCCGCCGTGCGCCCCGCCGTGGTCGAACTTCAGTGCCTCGGGCGGCATGACCACGAACGGCCGCATCATGCCCATGTCCTCGTGTTCGAGGAGGTGGCAGTGGTACATGAAGCGGCCGTACGCCCCGTCGAACCGGCCCATCACGCGCAGCGTCTGGTTCCCGGGCACCCGGAACACGTCCTTGTGGCCGCGCTCGTTGGGCGCCAGCGGGATCTCGGTGTCCGCGTCGTACCGGATCGGGGTGCGGGTGCCGCCGATCGCCGGGTCGAAGCCGGAGACGTCGTAGGCGTCACGGCCCAGGAGCTGGAAGTCGGCCAGGTGGATGTGCATGGGGTGGACGATCGGCGCCAGGTTGAGGAAGCTCCACTGCTCGTGACTGCCCTCGGCGATGGTGTAGTTGAGGGCGTCGTTGAACGTCCGGGCCATCCGCCGGTAGGTCCGCGTCCTGCCGTCCGGGCCGGTGACCTGGATGATCCCGTCCGTGGGCACCTGGATGTCGCCGGGGTTCCTGACCTCCGCCATCTCCCACATCTCCGGGTGGCCGCCGGCGCCCTTCGTGGCGGGCGGGGTCAGCACGATCAGCCGGTGGCCGTGCTCGATGTCGTGGGTGAGGCGGCGGAACGAGCCGGAGAGCACCTCGGGCAGCTCGAAGGTGTCGGGCTCCGCGCAGTCGCCCACACGGAACTCCATCACGTGCGGGTACCGCACGTTGCCCACCGGATCGGGCACTCCGGCCGGCTGGTTGGCGCCCTTGTTGACCAGCCGCAGGGTGCGGCCCTCGAGCCCTCGGAAGTCCACCAGCAGGTCGAACCGCTCGGCGGGCGCCGCGGTCAGGGTGGGCAGCGTCTCGTCGAAGTCGACCGGGACCGGCCTCGGCAGCAGCCCGCCGTCACTGCCGATCTGGTGCACGACGCCCGGCACCGGGTTGTCGTCCTCGTCGACCAGCACGAGGTCGTAGATCCGCGCGTTGGACGCGTTGACCAGCCGGAAGCGGTACCAGGCCGCGGCCACGTCGGCGTACGGCCAGATACGGCCGTTGACCGTGGTGTACGGGCCGGTGAAGGGCAGGCTGACCGGCTTGCCCGTCTCCGGGTGGGACGGGATCACGACGACCGTCTTGTGCAGCAGCCGGCCGTTGAGACGGCCGTCCTCGTCGGTGTCGAGGTTGCGGTCGGCGAGCAGCAGCGGGATCTCCCGCTCCCCGGAGGGGAGATGGAGGGCGTCCTCCTCGTCGTCGCGGACGAGGTAGGTGCCGTACAGGCCCGTCATCACGTTCCATCGCGTGATGTTCATGGCGTGGTCGTGGTACCACCACTAGACCGCCTGGTGGTCGTTCGGGTACTCGGAGAGCTGGGCGTCGCCGAAGCCGACCGCGTTGTCCGCCCAGCCGTCGTTGCCGCCGCCGGTCTGCGCGCCGTGCAGATGGGTGACGGACCACGGAGGCAGGGCGGCGACGTCCTTGTTCGGCTCGACGCCCTCGCGGCCCGGCTCGGTGGTGGCGGGCGGGGTGCCGGGGGCGCGGGCCGGGACCTCCACGGAGGTCACCGGGTACTCGCCGTCCCGGGGGATGCGGTTGGTCCAGGCGATGCGCACGCGCTGCCCGCGGCGCACCTCGATGGTGGGGCCCGGCACCTGGCCGTCGTACCCCCACATCAGGGTCGGCGGCAGCTGCGGGTGCAGGCGCACCCAGGTGGGGCGGAGCGCGATCTCGGTCTCGCGCAGGACGTCGTCGCCCCGCGGCCGCAGGACCGGCGGGACGGGCAGCGGGGCGACGTAGGGCGTGAGGTCGGCCGGTACGGGCCGCTCGCCGTCGTCGCGCTCGGTGAGCTGCCCGGTGGTCCTCTCGATGATGTCGGTCAAGGTCGAACACCCCCGTGTGTTCTGTCGACTGTTCCCCTCACCCCAGAGGACTCCGTTCGTCCCGCCCCGGTTCACTGAATGCCCCGTTCCGTACGAGAAAGTTCGGAAACCGTGAAGGGAAGTTGTTCATCCGGTTCCTGACCGGCCCGGAGGCCGTTGTCGGTGGCGGCTGTTACGTTCTGCAACATGACCGATCACGCTCTCCGGCTGCTGCGGCAGGACCGCCGGCTGGCCGCCCTGGCCGCGTTCCCGTTCGACTTCGACCTGGACCGGGCGGCGCACGGCCATGTCGAGCCGGTCCGGCTGGCCTCCGGCGGCCCGCTGGAGGTGATCGCGGGTGACGACACGGGCGGCACGTACTTCGTCTGCGGGGACGGCTCCGTGCTGTACGCGTCGTCGGAGGGCGCGGCCGGGATCATCGGATCGAGCGTCGACGAGGCGCTGGAGATCCTGATCGGCCTGCCCGCCTGGGGCTCCTGCACCGATCTGTCGCCCGAGGACGGCGAGGAGAAGATCCTCGCGCGGGTCACCGAGGCCGAGGACGAGATCCGCGAGTACTACGGCATCGACGAGGAGCGGGCCGAGCTGCGCGCGGCGCTGGGCCTGCCCGAGCGCTCCCCGGTGGAGCTGGTGGGGATGCTGCGCGCCGCGCTGCTGCGCACCGAGCCGGATTTCGTCCTGCTCAACGACGAGGAGCACCGCGCCTACGAACTCCTCGACGACCTCCCCCGGCCGCCCCTGTGGGAGGCGGTGCTGGCGCGGGGCCGCGCCGACCTGGCGCTGCTGCGGGACGGCGACGCGGCGGCCGGTGAGGCGGTGGCCGCGGACCCGGTGCGGCGCCGACTGGCGCTGCGCGCCGCGCAGTTCGACCGCGCGGAGGGTGATCTCGGCCTGCTGCGGCGGCTGGTGCGGGCGGAGGCGGCCTCGTCGATGACGGATGAGCTGCGGCTGGCCGCCGTGCTGATCGGCCTGCACGGCGACAGCCGCGATCTGCCGCTGCTGCACGAGGTGCGCGAGACGGACTTCGACACGCACTGCGGACTGAGCGATGTGCCCGGGCCCGGGGCCGACGGCGCGGAACTGCGGGAGTGGGCCCGGGAGATGGACGATGCGCTGTGCGGCACGGACCCCGCCGACGAACCCGAGTCCACTTGGATCGAGCTGGCCATGGACCAAGGGCTGACCGAACTCGCCCGGGTGGCGTCGATCCGCCGGCTCGACGCGATCGAGGTGGGGCAGGGCCTGCTGCGGCGACCGGACGACCCGGACCGGCTGGACCCCTCCCCGCTGGAATGGATCGCCGCGGATTTCGAGCGGCTGGGCGACCTCACGCAGGCGCTGCGCGCCCAGCGGCTGTGCGCGGCCCTCCAGGACAGGGCGTGGGACCGCGCGTCGGCCCTCCTCGGCCAGGCCGGACTGGAGCGGCGCACGGGCGAACTCGACCGGGCCGTGGGTTCGCTGGCCCGGGTCAGGAACGCGCTGGGCGACACCTCGGACGCATCGGTGCCGGACTGGCGGCGGATCAACTTCGGTCTGTTCATCGCCCGGGAGCACTACGAGCTGACCGGCGCCCTGGCCGACGCGGATCTGCCGGAGGAGGCCCGCGCGCTGTTCGAGGCGGCGGAGGAGATACGCGGCGGCCTGTCGGAGGCCGCCGCCCGGGGAGTGCGCGAACTCGCCGAGGCGACGGCCGACAGGCTCGCGGCGGTCAGCTGACCCGCGCGGCGACGGGGACGGCCGGGGCCCGGTCCGGGGCGAAGCCGTGCGTGCGGCCCGCCAGCCACCCGGCCTTGTAGCGGTCCACCGAGCGGTGCCAGTTCAGGATGCCGGCCACCCAGTTCTGCAGCGCGGCCACATACGCGTCCAGCCCGGCCCGCGCCTCCTTCGACAGAGCGAAGTCCTCGCAGACGACGGGCAGTTCGGTCGCGATGACGTGCTCGAACTGTTCCATGCGCTGGTTCATCAGGTCGGCGACGACGCCGAGCGCGGTCGGATAGTCGATGCCGAAGAAGTTCTGCACGACGAGGATCGCGTTGTGGATCTCCCCCTCGTACTCGATCTCCTTCTGGTAGGAGAAGACGTCGTTGAGGAGGCAGGCGAAGTCGACGGCCGCGTTCTCCATCGAGCGGACGGGGCCACTGCGGTAGACCTCCGGCGGGACCGCCGGGCCGTGGCCCATGCGGCACAGGCTCATGGTCATGTCGGAGCCGAAGGTCGCGCGGCGCATCTCCAGGTAGTCGACGGGGTCGGGGACGCGGTTCTGGATCTGGTTCGCCACCTCCCACACCCAGCTCTCCGTCATCACGTCCACGGTCGCCTTCAGCGCCCTGCGGGAGTCCTCGTCCATCCCGGCGGTGGTGCGCAGCCACAGGTCGCACAGCCCGCGCTCCATGGCGTTGACGGGGACGAGCGGCGCCTCGCCCGCGATCGGCATGCACGCCGACAGACGCTCGGTGGTCAGCCGCGCGGCGGCGAGGTCGCGGCGGTGCCCGAAGACCAGCGGGTAGTAGTCGTCGCCGTAGGTGCCCCAGGCCAGCCACTGGGCGCTGAGGTCGAGGGCCTCCTCGGAGCCGTCCGGGTCGAGCCCCGCGGAGCACAGCGGCAGGTCGTAGGCGTCGAGCTTGTCCTCGTCCCAGACGCCCTCGCTGAGGATGCCCATCCGCTGCGCCCAGGGCAGGAGGCGGGCGCGGGCGCCGTCCAGGCCGGGGTTGAGGCGGAGTTCGTACGGCATGCGGATGTCGGGGATGAGGGCGGGGCCGACCTTCTGGTACGGCCGGTGCGTCCAGGCCCGCAGCCGCTGGGCGCCCGCCGAGGCGAGCAGCGACCGGACGTCGACGGCCGAGGTGCCCGGTCCGCCGGGGCTCTCCCACGGCGCGCTCTGCGAGGCGGCGTTCTCGTTCATGTACCGGCTGGAGCGCATGTGCCACTCGTGGCCGCCGGACTGCCAGTCCTGGAGTCCCTTGGTGTAGGCGGCGACGGCCGCGACCTCGGCCGGGCCGAGGCCCTTCTCCAGGGCCAGCGCGGGCACTTCGGTGAGCGCGGTGTGCTCGAACTGGTGGAGCCGGGAGGTGAGGACGTCGTTGACGGTGTCGGCGGCCTCCTGGGTGGTGCAGCCGAAGAAGGTCTCCAGGACCAGCACCCCGTTGCTGTTCTCGCCCTCCTCCTCGACCTCCCGCTGGTAGGAGAAGAGGTCGTTGCGCAGGTGGACGCCGTCGGAGAAGGTCTCCATCAGCACCCTGAGCGGCCTGCTCCCGGCGACGGAGGCGGGCACCTCGGCGGTCGCGTACTCCACCAGACCCGCCGACCAGGGGGCGCCGCCGACCTTGCGGCGCATCTCGATGTACTCGACGGGGTTGGCGATCCGCCCCTCGTTGATGTTGGACAGCTCCCACATGGACTCGTTCAGCAGGTGCTCGGTGGCCACGGCGAACCGGCGGCGCCAGTCGACCGACATGGCGGGCACCGTGCGCGTCCACAGGTCGGCGAGGCCCGCCTCGACCGGGTTCCGCGGCTCGGGCACGGGAGTGGCCAGGTCCAGCGGCATGAACAGCGGCAGCCGGTCCAGGTAGGCCTTGCCGCCGGCGCGGTCCTGACTGCGCTTGAACGTCTCCAGGAAGTGGTCGTCGAAGAAGAACACCCACACGTACCAGTCGGTGATCAGCGAGAGCGCGTCCGCGTCGCAGTCGGGGTGGGTGTAGGCGCAGAGCAGGCCGTAGTCGTGCGCGTCGAGGTCGGCCTGCTCCCAGATCCCGGACCCCTCCAGCATGCCCATCTCGCGCGCCCACACGGTCGAGTGGGCGCGGGCCTCGTCGACATGCGGGTTGAGCCGCGCCGGATACGGCATGTAGAAGTGCGGGAGTTCGAACGGCTGCGTCATGGCCGGGGCCCTACCCGTGCCCCCGCCGGGGCATCCGTACGGCGGGACATGATCACACCATCGCGTGAATCGAGGCCGATCCGGGGGCCGACGGCTCGGGTCACGCCTCCGCGCCGAGGCGGGTCACGGCCTCACCTGGATCAGCGCGTGCGTGCCCGCCGTCCGCCAGCGCTGCCCCTCCGCCGCGACGAGGGAGGCCTCGGTGCGGGCGTCGAGGCCGCAGATCACCTCGGACTTCAGGGTGCGCAGGGCGGCGACGGGACCCGGGAACCAGACGGTGAGGTCGGCGAAGGGGGTGCTCGGCGGCCACCGCCGGTCGCCCACGAGACGGCGGTAGTTGAGGTCGCCCTTGAAGACGGTCACCGTGGCCGCGGCGAACTCGGCGCGCAGGTCGTCCGGCATCTCGGCGTACGGCAGCGGGCCGCCGGAGAAGGGATGGGCGCGGACGGTGAGGCGGCCGTCGGTCATCGCCGCCCACAGCCGCCGTCCGTACCCGGCGGCCGCGCCGGATGCCGCGGTCAGGCGGCGCAGGGCGTCGAGGACGTCGGCGGTGGTGGCGTCGGAGACGTAGTACGGGTACGGCTTGACGTGCAGCACGGCCCGTTCGACGCGGCCCTGCCGGATGAGGTCGGCGATGAGCAGCAGGTCCGGGACGAGTTCACGGCCCGCGTTGTCGGCGACCAGGCAGAGGGTGCCCGCGCCGGAGGGCGGGAGCAGCGACCAGAGGGTGTCGCTGTCGTCGGCGACCAGGCCCGGGACGGCGGCCCGGGTCTCGGCGCCCTCGGCGGAGAGCCGGAAACCGAGGTCGGCGCGGTTGCCCCAGAGGGAGCCGTGCAGCAGGGCGCGGGCGCGTTCGTCGTCCGGGCGGTCCTCCAGGGCGTCCAGGGCGGCGAGTTCGTCGTCCGTCGCCGGGGCGTCCAGCTCGGCGAGCTTGACCGGGCGGAACGGGTCGATGCCCTGCCAGGGACCTGGCGTGAAGTAGCCGACGGCATGCAGGAGTCGCCGGTAGAAGTAGCTCTCGGACCACAGCCACGGCACGTCGAACCAGGACCGTCCGACGTGGGTGTCGAGCCCCCAGTCCCGCCAGCGGCCGAGGTCGGGTGCGTCGGCGGGGAGCGGTTCGAGGACGCCCTCGGTGCAGTTCGCCAGCAGCGTGTCGAGGGCGCGCCGCCGCTCGGGGTCGTACGGGAGGGACTCCCGTACCTGCCGGATGATCGCGGGGTGGCGTTCGGCCAGCACGCTGTGCGGGAAGGAGCCGGGCCGGTCGGCGAGGAGCACGGGCGCGGGGGCGGTGTCGGGCATGCGCCTCACCGTACCCGCGGGATCGGGCGCCTCGCCGGTCCCGGCGCGGCCGGTCAGGCGGTTCTCATCTCCCGCTCCAGGTGGGCGACGAGGCTGAGGTAGCGCGGGCGGCGGGTCACCGGTACCAGGCCGCGGATGAGGACGTACCACATCTCGGCCATGCGGCGGGGCAGCCGGACGAGGGGTTCGAGGGAACGGCCCATGACCCGCAGGCCGACGAAGAAGCTGACGAGGGAGTGGGCGATGGCGTCTATGTCGGTGTCGGGGTGGACGTCGGACTCCTTGACCGCGCCCAGGAGTTTGCGGGAGGCGATCTCCAGCCACTCCGTGAACGGGTGCGGCAGCGGCGGCCGTACGCCCACGCCGGCGGTGGCCAGGCGCAGTCCCGCGCGGGCGACCGGGCCTTCGACGGCGAGCCGGGCGATGCCGAAGGTGATGCGCATCAGGGCTTCCAGGGAGGAACAGTCCCGGTCGTCGACCTCGCGGGCCAGTCGGCGCGAGGACTGCGACTGGATCTCCATGATGGCGTGCGCCAGGTCTTCCTTCGCGGCGAAGTGGAAGTACAGGGCGCCCTTGGTGACATGGGCGTGCTCGACGATGTCGCTCAGGCTGGTCGATTCGTAGCCGTGCCGGTCGAACAGGTCGGCGGCGGCTGTGATAATCGTCGCTCGGGTCTGTTCGGCGCGTAACTGCCTCGCCATCGTCTCGACTCTCCTGGATGAAAAGAACGGGCCATGCCGTTTTTTAGTTACGGGGTGCACACGATAGCTCACACCCCGCTGGCATGTGCCAGACCGTCAGCTGGCTACGCCTCTCCACGTGGACGCGTTGACGCAGTTCATCGTAGCCCCAACCAGGGGTGATCCAGGAGGCCGATGACCGGAACCTTACGATCCCGGGGCCCGGCATATGACAAACTCCCGCCGAAACATACCGGATATGCGGTTCTTATAGACGAGAAAACAAAAAGGTGGGCCGGACGGTGCCCATCCGCACCGTCCGGCCCACCCGTCAGGGGAAGCGACTCAGAAAGTCAGCTTCCAGCTGTTGAGCCTGCCCGTGTCCTGCGCCGCCACGTCCTGCACCCGCAGCTTCCAGGTGCCGTTGGCCGCCTCGGCGGACGCGTTCACCGTGTAGGTGGTCACGACGTTGTCCGCGGAGTCCGAGGAGCTGGAGGACTTCAGACGGTAGGTCGAGCCGTCCGGCGCCACCAGGTCCAGGACCAGGTCACCGCGGTAGGTGTGGGTGATGTCGACGCCCACCTGCAGGGCCGACGGCGCGTTGCCGCTGCGGCCGCTCACGGTGATAGGGGACTCGATCGCCGAGCCGGCGTCCGGGATGGAGACCGCGGTGGTGCTGGTGAAGGTGGTGCCCCCCGTCGAGCCGCCGGAGCCGCTCACCGCCTGCACCGTCTTCGTGGCGTCCGCGAGACCCGCGCCGCAACCGCCGGAGCAGGCGCCGGGCAGCGGACGGGCGTTGGACTTGATCGCCGACTCGATCTGGGCCGGGGTCAGCGCCGGGTTGGCCGATTCCATCAGCGCGGCGAGGCCCGCGATGTGCGGGGTGGCCATGCTGGTGCCCTGGTAGTAGGCGTACGACTCGGTGGACGGCGTCTTCGTGCCGGAGTTCAGCGTGGAGTAGATGCCGTTCGCGGTGCCGGTGCTGGTCTGGCCGCCGGGCGCCGAGATGTCCACGAGGGAACCGTAGTTGGAGTAGGAGGCCTTGGCGCCGGTACGGCTGGTCGCGGCCACCGAGATGACGTTGTTGCAGTTGCCCGGCGAGTGGCCGGAGACGTTCTCGTTGTCGTTGCCCGCCGCCACGACCACCGTGGTGCCGCGGTTCACGGCCGCGTTGATGGCGTTCTGGGTGGCGCTGGTGCAGGCGCCGTCGCCGCCGAGGCTCATGTTGATGACCTTGGCGACGTTGCTGTTGGCGGGCACGCCGGAGACGGTGCCGCCGGACGCCCAGGTGATGGCGTCGATGATGTCGGAGTCGTAGCCGCCGCACTTGCCGAGGACGCGGAGCGGGGAGATCTTCGCGCCGTACGCGATGCCCGCCATGCCCTTGCCGTTGTTGGTGGCCGCGGCGATGGTGCCGGCGACGTGCGTGCCGTGCCAGGAGGAGTTGGAGGCCGGGACGCCGGCGCCGCACTCGTTCGCGTTGTACCAGTCGCCCGGGTCGGCCGGGTTGGAGTCGCGGCCGTCGCCGTCGACGGAGACGGCGGTGTCGGCGATGAAGTCGTAGCCGCCGACGATGTTCGCGGCGAGGTCGGAGTGGGCGACGTAGCCGGTGTCGATGACGGCGACGGTGACGCCGGTGCCGGTGGTGGCGTTCCAGGCGCCCGGCACGTTCATGCCGGCGGTGGCCTCGAACAGGTCCCACTGCTTGGCGTAGTCGGTGTCGTTCGGGTCGGCCTGCGGCTTGTTCAGACGGTCCGGTACGACGTAGGCGACCTGCGGGTCGGCCCGGTACTCGGCGATGACGTCGGCGACGTCCGTCTTCGTCAGGTCCTCGCCGAGGTCGACCAGGGCGGCACCGGTGCCGAGGCGGCGCTGGAAGTCCAGCCGCTCGCCGGCCTTCTTGCCCTTGGCCACGGCGTCGGCCTCGGCGGCCTTGTTCGACTTGGCCTCGGAGGCGCCCGACTCGTAGCCGACGATGAGGCGTTCGGCGGTGACGCCGGGGGCGGCCTCGGTGCGGGCCGCGAGGTCGGCGGGGGCCTGCGGGGCGGGCTCCTGGGCGACGGCGACCGAGGCGCCGGCGGCGGTGAACAGGGCCGCGGAAAGCGCGGCGACGGATATCAGCTTGCGACGGGTGGACGGGGAAGTACGCAAGGGCGTGCCTTTCGTGGCCGTACTCCGGGCAGCTCGGAGCGGCGGTCGGGCGCTTCTTCGTCGAAGCGGAGGGGGGTTTACCGAAAAGCGAGCGCGTTGGCCGGCCAGGCGCGAGGTGCGTCAGCTGGGTCAGGGGTTACCTGTGGGTCAGCTGTGCTCGAACGATAGGCAAATGAAAGGTCACAGGGATACAGGGGAAACCCTCGATCCGGCCGGAAACCCACCCTCGCTGTCCGGGAGTTGACCGCTCCTGACGGGATTCGCCCGCTATGCGGGGACGGTTACCGGCTCACTACGGGAAGTAGGGCGCGCCGTCCGCCCTCGGCCGCGCGTGGTCCAGCAGCCGCAGGCCCGGCATGGCGGCGAGCCGGTGCTCGGGGTCGTCGAGGTCGAGGCCGGCCAGGGCGACGGCCTCGCGGTCCAGCAGCGAGGAGGTGAGCGCGCCGTGCGTCTCGACCGCCCGGTCGGGGGTGCGGGCCAGGATCTCCAGGCCGTGGTGGCCGCGCAGCTTCACGGCGGGGATGTCGCCGAGGCGGGCGGCGGTTCCGGCCACCACGGCCTGAACCGGTGTGCGGGTGTGGCCGCGCAGCACGCTCACCACGTCGCCGGCCCAGCGCAGCAGCGCCCGTTCGGTGTCCGCGCGGTCGTCGGCGGGCGGCTGCGGCAGCATCGCGTAGATCTGCCCGCAGGCCTGGGCGACCAGCGCGTCCCGGCGGTACGCCGCCGCGTGCACCGAGACGGTCTCGGCGGCCTCGGCGAGGCGGGCGTCCCGCCAGGCGGCGTCACCGCGCGCCGGGTCGTCGCGCAGGTCGACGGCGACGACACAGGCGCCCGCGGTGGGGGCCACGCCGAGGTGGGCGGCGTGGGCGGCGGCGTTGAAACGGCCGGTGAGCAGTCCCAGTCGCGGAGCAGGGCGAGACAGGGCTCGGGGCAGCTGCGGCCGAGGATGGAGCGGCGGCGCAGTTCGTCGGCGTCGTCGGCGGGCCCGCCTAGGCGAGGACGCGGTGGCCGGTGTCCTCGACGCTGACCAGGCCCTGGGTGAGGAAGGCGAGGGTCTGGGCGAGGGAGTACAGGTCGCCGCGGTGCCCCGTGGCGGTGGCGGCGGCGCGGGCCAGTTCGGCGCGGGCCACGGTCTCCACCTCGCCCCAGCGCAGCCCGGCCGGGACGACCGGCAGGGCGACGCCCGCGGGCACGGCGGCCGCGCGTACGTCGTCGCCGGCCTCGCGCACGGCCACGGCGACGGCCCCCGCCGCCCCGGCGGCACGCAGCGACGCCACCGCCTCGGCACCCCGCGCGCCGACCGCCAGCACCAGCGCCCCGGCCGGTTCCCCGACGGCCTCGTCGGACTCGGAGATGACCACGGCCCTGAACCCGGCACCCCCGCCCCTGCCGGGCACCGGCTCGGCCCCGAGCACGGCGGCGAGCCGGCTCAGGGAGGCGCGGGCGGCATCGGGAGCGCCGAGAACGTGGGACATGCGGCCACAGTAGGCAAGCGGCGCGGGGTTGCCGAAAGGGTGACCGAATGCTGGCGGGGGCGCTCCGTCTCGAGGCAGTCGGGGCCGCCCTGGCGGGAAGGGAAGGGCGGGTTGGTCACAGGGCCGCCAGAACCGGCAGCAGGGCGCGGGCCCCTGTCAGGTCTGTGGTCAGGGGGCGGTCCTCCGTCGCGCGCGGGAGGGGGCTGGTCGCCGTCATGAGGGCGGGGGCCGCCGGTGGGGACGGGTGCAGGCGGAGGGCCCGTACGGCGGTGACCAGCTCGCAGGACAGGACCGTGGCGTACGCCTCGGTGGCGCGCAGGGTCTGGCGGGCTGACTGCGAGGCGAAGCCGGCGGCCTCCTCCAGGCCGTGGGAGAGGACGGCGTGGCCGGCGGAGGCGGGAGTGGCGCAGGTGCGCAGCTCGGCGAGGGCGGAGGTGGCCGTGTACTCGAGGATCATCGTGCCGGAGCTGCCCGCCGGGCCGGTGGCGAGGAACGCGGGCAGGCCGGTGAGGTCGGGGCGGCCCAGCGCGGTGAGGCGGGCGGCCGAGAGCTGGGCGGTCTGCAGGACGGCGAGGTTCAGGGCGTCCAGGGCGAGGGCGAGCGGGGCGGCGTAGAAGCCGCCGTGGTGGTAGGCGGCCGTGCCGTCCGGGGCGATGAGCGGGTTCTCCGTGGGGCAGTTGACCTCGGTCTCCACGACGCGGCGCAGCCCGTCCGCGGCGTCCAGGGCGCAGCCGTGCACCTGGGGGAAGGCCCGGAAGCCGTACGGGTCCTGGATGCGGCGGCCGGTGCCGTACGGCCGTTCCGGCAGCCCCAGCAGCCGCCGTACCTCCGCGGCGGCCCGCGCGGCACCCGGGTACGGGCGCAGGGCGTGCACGGGTGCCGCGTAGGCCTCCGGCGAGCCGGTCACGGCGGCCAGCGAGAGCGCGGCGACGGCGTGCGTGGCGCGCAGCAGGGTGTCGAGGGTGTGCCAGGCGAGCGCCGCCTGCCCGAGCGCGAGGGCGTTGCTGCTGAGCAGCGCGAGCGCGTCGCCGGGGCGGAGGGTGACGGGGGCGGGGGCGGTGCCGGGGGCGGGGTGGGGCAGCCAGGGCCGCTCCCCGATGAGGGCGAGGCCCGTCTCCGCGAGGGCCGTCAGGTCGCCGGTGCCGAGGCCGCCGTACTCGGGGACCGCGGGGTGGAGGCCGAGCCGCAGTGCCTCGGTGAGGGCGCGGACGAAGTCGGGGTGGATGCCGGAGCCGCCGGCGAGGAGCTGGTTGACGCGGACGGCGAGCATGGCCCGGACCTGGCGGGCGGGCAGCGGGGCGCCGGCGCCGCCCGCGTGGCTGCGCAGCAGGCGCAGGCCGTGGTCCGCCTCGTCGTCCGGTCCGACCGGGACCGAGCGGTGCGCTCCGACACCGGTGCCCCGGCCGTACAGGCGCCCCGCGGCGGCGAGTCGCTGCGCGGCGCGCCAGGAATCCCGTACGCGTTGCAGCGCGGCCGCGGGCACGTCCGGTACGGCCGCGCCGTCGGCGAGCCGCACCACGTCCGCGGCCGTGAGCCCACCGCCGTCGAGGGCGACGCGGGCGGCACCCCCGGGGATGCGCGTCGGTTCGTCGGCGGTGGTGCTCACGATCGGTGCGGCGGGCGGGTGCCGGGGACGGACGTCAGTCGAGGCCGACCGACTTCAGCCAGGCCTTGGCCACGTCGAGCGGGTCCTTGTTCTCGAGCTGCACCTGGGAGTCCAGGTCGAGCAGCGTCTTGGTGTCGAGCTTGGCGGAGACCGCGTCGAGGGTGTCGACACCCTCCTGGGAGAGGCCGCTCTTGTGGACCAGCGGGGTCACGTTGGCGAAGCCGAAGAGGTTCTTCGGGTCCTGGAGGACGACGAACTTCTCCTTGGTGATGGTCGGGTCGGTGGTGAAGATGTCCGCGGCCTGCACGGTGTTCTTCGTCAGGGCGGCCTGCGTCAGCGGTCCCCCGGCGTCGAGCGCCTTGAAGGACTTGAACTTCAGGCCGTACTCCTTCTCCAGTCCGACCAGTCCCTGGTGCCGGGTCTGGAACTCGGGTGAGCCGCCGATGACCAGGTTGGGAGCGATCTCCTGGAGGTCGGCCAGGGTGGACTGTCCGGTGAGGCCGTACTTCTTCGCCGTCTCGGCGTTGATGGAGACGGAGTCCTTGTCCTCGGCGGGCGCCGACTCCAGCAGGGTCAGCCTGGTGTCGAGCTTGGTCTTGACCGCGGCGTTCACCGCCTCGACCGACTTCTGCTCGGCCTTGGGGTCGAGGTAGGCGAGCAGCGAGCCGTTGTACTCGGGCAGGACGGTGATGGTGCCGTTCTTCAGCATGCCGTAGGTGGTCTCGCGGCTGCCGATGTTGGGCTTGTAGCTGACCTCGATGCCCTTGGCCTTGAGCGCCTCGCCGTAGATGTCGGCGAGGAGGATGCTCTCGGCGAAGTTGTTGGAGCCGACGACGACGGTGTCGCCGCCCGCCGCCTTGTCCTCCGCGAGCGGGTTGTCGGCCTCGTCGTCCGACGAGCCACAGCCCGCCACCAGCGCCGCGGTGACGGCGAGTGCGACGGCGGCGGCGCCGCGGTGTCGAGTTCTGGTCCAGCTGCTCTTCACGGTAGAAGTCACGTTTCCCGTTCCGGGCCGAGTGAGTGTTGGTGGTCGGTGGTGCCGGCGTCGCCGTCGATCCAATCCAGGCCTTTCTCGATTGGTCAAGGCCCCACTGATCACAATTGCCTTCAACAAGTGGCCGTTTGACGGGGCCAAGTGGCAGCTTGTGTGAGAAAAGCGAACGAACTCGCAATGATCCTGAGCGTGTTGTAACTGATTCTTGACGTGCAGTGGCGATCGATCATCTCAAGAGGCGGTAGTCTCCCCGGAGTTGACGCCCGTCACACGGATGCGTGTCGATCAGGACGGTCATGGAACACGGTCACGAGGGAGGCCCGATGTCCACGCGCGAGGTGGGGATCCGTGGCTTCGCCGACCGGTGGCCGTTCCGTCGCAAGCTCAACGTCCTGGTCGGCGTGCCCCTCGCCGGGCTCGGCGCGGTGCTCTCCTATCTGATCACCGGTCAGGTCGAGCAGGCCCAGGACGCGGCCGCCGCGGCACGGCTGGTCCGGGACAGCACCCAGGTCGCCACCCTGGTCGACCGGGTGGAGGCGGAGCACCAGCAGGCCATCCTGCTGTCCGTGCGCCACGAGGCGGCGGGCACCGGCACGAAGCCCTCCCTGGAGGGCTACCGCGAGGCGCAGGACGCGGTCGACGCCCAGGTGGAGAAGGTGCGCGACACCTTCGGCGACCGGCTGCCGGACACCGAGTCCCGGGCGCTGCGCGAGATCAGCGGCCTGGACAGCCTGCGCGCCACCATCGAGCAGGGCTACCTGCCCGCCGACAACATCGACCCCGCCTACACGGGCGCCGCCGAGGGCCTGATCGACGGGCTCAACCTTGACCGCAACGCGGCCCTCGCGGCCACCTTCACCGGCAATCTGCTGGACTCGCTGCTGCGCGCGGACGCCGCCCACAGCTCCTTCGAGACGAGTGTCTTCTCCGCGTCGACGGGCGACTCCAACGCGCTGATCGAGTTCGTCAACGCGGTCGGCGCCGACGAGCTGTACCGGCACCAGGCCGACCGCTTCGGCCGGTTCGCCACCGAGGCGCAGGCGGCCGAGCTGCGCGGGATCGAGCACAGCGCGGCCCAGGCGGTCATCGGCCGGCAGTTCGCGGAGCTGCAGATCGACCCGAGCGGGCTGCAGGCGGGCACGCCGGAACGGATCCGGGAGAAGTTCAACGAGGCGCTGGCCGCCTACCCCGCCTATCGCGACCAGTCCGCGACCCGGCTGGAGATCACCGCCTCGCTCATCGACCAGATCGCCGACCGCGCCGACACCGCGTCCTCCGACGCCTGGTGGAACGCCGGCTGGCTGCTGGGCCTCGCACTGCTCGGCTTCTCGCTGTGGCTCGCCTTCGCAGTGGCGGTACGCCGCTCGGTGGTACGGCCGGTGCACGCGCTGACCGGTGCCGCCCGCGCGGTCGCCGACGTCGCCGGACGCGAACTCGCCCGGGTCGCCGACGACGACGCCGAGGACGACGCGCCGCTGCGGCTGAGCGAGGTGCCGGTGACCGCGCGGGACGAGATCGGTGACCTCGCCGACGCCTTCAACCACGTCCAGACCACCGCCGCCGCGCTGCTGGAACGGCAGGTGCTGAGCCGGCGCAACGTCGCGGAGATGTTCGGCAACGTGGGCCGCCGGGTGAGCAACCTGACCACCCGGCAGCTCGCCCTCATCGACGCGGTCGAGCGCGGCGAGACCGACCCGGCGCTGCTGGAGCGGCTGTACCGCATCGACCACATCGCGGTCCGGCTGCGCCGCAACGCCGACAGCCTGATGCTGCTCGCCGGCATCCGGGAGACCGTCCTCGACGCGGGGCCGACCGCGCTCACCAACGTGGTGCGGGCCGCGCTCGGCCAGATCGAGGGGTTCCAGCGGGTCGAACTGCACGCCGGGACCGAGGTCATGGTGGAGCCCGACATCGTCGGCGACCTCACCCTGATGGTCGCCGAACTGCTGGAGAACGCGGTGTCGTTCTCGCCCGCCGGGAGCGCCGTCGAGGTGACGGTGCAGGGCCGCGCGGACGGGGCGACGGTCACCGTCGCCGACCACGGCCTGGGCATGAGCGCCGAGCGGCTGGCCGAGGAGAACGCCCGGCTGATCCGCCGCGAACGGCTCGACCTCATGCCGACGAAGGTGCTCGGCCTGTTCGTGGTGGGCACGCTGGCCCGCCGCTGGGACATCGGCGTCACGCTCACCCGGACGCCGGGCGGCGGTGTGACGGCCGAGGTGGTCATCCCGCCCGCGCATCTGCTGACGCCCACCGGCTCGGCCCCGGCCCTGAACAAGGACGTACGCCCGGCCGGTACGGCCACGCACGGCACGCCCGCCGCCACCGCCGAGCCGAACGCCGTACGACCGCCGGAGCGGCACCCCGCGCGCCCGGAGGCCGGCGCGGCCGCCGGTACGGCGGGCGGGCCCGCGCCGCACGCCGGTGCGGAGCCCGGGCGGCCCGACGCCGCGCACCCGCTCCCCCGGCGGCTGCCCCGGCGTGAGCCGGGTGCCGCCGGCGGCGACGGCTCCCCGCTCATCCCGCGGGCCCGCACCGAGTCCGCCCCGGCGGGCGGCGGCGCCCGTCCGCTGCGCCGCCGGGTCCGCGGGGCGACCCTGCGGACGACGCTCGGCGCGGACGGCGCCAACGGTTCGCCGCGCGAGGCGGTGCCCCCGGCCGACGCGGAGGCGGTGCGCAGCTCGCTGGAGGAGTTCGAGGCGGCCGTCGAACGCGCCCACCGGGACAGCGACGGCATCGGCATCCCCCGCCCGGACGGCATCGATGCCCCCGGCACCGCACCCGAGACCCCCGACTCGCACCCCCAGACCAACCCCCCGGAAGGAGCGCAGAGTTGAGCACGCAGACAGGTGGCACTCCCGCCGGAGACACCGCACCGGACGACCTGCGGGCCGCCGCAGCCGACTTCACCTGGCTGCTCAACCGCTTCGCGACCGAGACCGCGGGTGTCGTGGACGCCATCGCGGTGTCCTCGGACGGACTGCTCATCGCGGTGGCCCAGTTGCGGGAGCGAGCCCATTCGGAACGACTGGCGGCGATCGTGTCCGGCCTGACGAGCCTCGCCGCCGGCGCGTCCGGCAACTACGGCCTGGGCGCGCTCAACAAGGTCATCATCGACCTGGAGGGCGGCCATGTGCTGGTCTCGGCGATCGGCAGCGGGGCCGTGCTCGGCGTGGTCGCCGACAAGGAGGCCAAGCTCGGCAACATCGCGTACGAGATGACGCTGTTCGCCAATCGTGCCGGTGCCGCGCTCAGTCCGCAGCTGGTGCTGGAGCTGAAGAACACCGTCGGCGCCGCGTCGACGGGCTGACCGGTCACGGCCCGCTCGCGCGAGGACCGGCCGAGAGAGGAAGAGACCACTCATGGCGGACGGCTTCCCGCCGCCCCCGGGCCCGGACGAGGTGCCGGACCCGGCCGGCCCCGTCCCCGCCGTTCGCCCGTTCCTCGTCACCTCGGGCCGGGTGGCGGGCGCGGGCGAGGCCGCGGCCGAGCGGCCGATGCCGGTGGAGACCCAGGTGATCGCCACCGCGGAGGGCCTCGAAGCGCTCGGCGGGCTCTCCTTCGAACGGCACGACATCGTGGCCGCGTGCGCGCGGCCGCAGTCCCTCGCCGAGATCGCGGCCCGGCTGCGGCTGCACCTCAACGTGGTCCGGGTGCTCGCCGACGATCTGCGGGCCGCCGGGCAGCTGGCGGTGTACGTGCCGAACGCGGCCGCCACCCATGACGCGTCCGTCCTGCGAAGGGTTATCGATGGCCTGCGCGCCATCCCCGACTCCCGAGGGGTACTCCGTGACACCGACTGAGCCCGCCACCCGCCAGGGCGCCGCCGCGCGGACCGCCGTACGGCCACCGCTGCCGGTGAAGATGGTGATCGCGGGCGGTTTCGGGGTGGGCAAGACCACCGCGGTCGGCGCCATCTCCGAGATCGAGCCGCTGACCACCGAGGCGGCGATCACCGAGGTCGCGGCGGGCGTGGACGACCTCACGCACACCCCGCGCAAGACCACCACGACGGTGGCCATGGACTTCGGCTGCCTGACGATCGACCCGACGCTGAAGCTGTATCTGTTCGGCACGCCCGGGCAGGACCGGTTCGGGTTCATGTGGGACGACATCGTGGAGGGCGCGGTCGGCGCGCTCGTCATCGTCGACACCCGCCGCCTGGACGACTGCTACGCGGCCGTGGACTACTTCGAGCACAAGCGGATCCCGTTCGCGGTGGCGGTCAACGCCTTCGACGGCCGGGTCGAGCACGCCCTGGACGAGGTGCGCTGGGCGCTGGACGTCGCCGACCACGTCCCGGTCGTCGTGTTCGACGCCCGGGAGCGCGGTTCGGTGCGGGACGCGCTGCTGGTCGTACTGGAGCTGGCGCTGGCGCGGACCGAGACGGCGGGGGGCCAGGACTTCTGATGGCCCCGGCCCGCTCAGGTGCTGCGCCGCACCCCCGGTGAGACCGTGATGCGGGCGATCGCCCAGAACACCGCGAGGGTGGCCAGGGCGAGCAGGGCGACCAGGGCGGCGCCGCCCGCGACCTTCTCGTAGTCGCGCTGGTAGAGGCCGTCGATGATGTAGCGGCCGACACCGCCGAAGCTGACGTAGGCGGCGATGGTGGCCGTGGAGACGATCTGCACGGCCGCCGTGCGCAGTCCGCCGAGGATCAGCGGGAGCGCCACCGGGAGTTCGACCCGCAGCAGCACCCCGGTCTCTCGCATGCCCATGCCGCGGGCGGCGTCCACGGGTGCCGGGTCGACGGAGCGCACCGCCTCGTAGGTGGTGACGAGGATGGGCGGCACGGCGAGGACGACCAGCGGGATCATCACCGGGGCGAGGCCGAGGCCGAGCAGCACGAACAGCAGGACCATCAGGCCGAAGCTGGGCAGTGCGCGGCCGGCGGTGGCGATCAGGGCGAGGGTGTTGCCGCCGCGTCCGGTGTGGCCGGTGAGCAGGCCGATCGGCAGTCCGATCGCGGCGGCGATGCCGAGCGCCATCAGTGAGTAGCCGAGGTGTTCGAGCACCCGGGTCGGGATGCCGTCGTAGCCGTGCCAGCGGGCGCCGTCACTGAAGAACGCGTCGATGAAGCCGAGTACGTTCACGCCGCCGCCCCTTCCCGCTTGTCGTGGGCGCCGCGCGGCATCCAGGGGGTCACCAGCAGCCGCAGCAGGATCAGTACGGCGTCCACGAGGACGGCGAGGACGGCGGTGCCCACCACGGAGAGCCAGATCAGGCGCGGCTGGTTGTAGATCATGCCGCTGTTGAGGAGGTTGCCGAGCGCTCCCTGGTTGCCGATCAGCATGCCGACGCTGACGAGGGAGATGCTGGACACCGACGCCACCCGCAGCGCGGCGATGATGGCGGGCGCGGCGATCGGCAACTGCACCTGGAGGTAGCGCCGGACGGGCCCGAAGCCCATGGCGGTGGCGGCGTCCAGGGTCTCCCGGGGCACCGAGCGGACGCCGTCGACGATCGCCGGGACGAACACGACCAGGCTGTAGACGGCGAGCGGGATCATCACCGTGATCTCGCTCTGGCCGGTGTAGTCGATGAGGACGACGAAGAAGGCGAGCGAGGGGATCGCGTACAGCACGGTCGTGATGCCCAGCACCGGCGGGTACAGCCAGCGCAGCCGGACGCACAGCTGGGCGACGGGCAGCGCCACCAGCAGCCCGGCCAGCACGGGCAGCAGCGCCTCGCGCAGGTGCAGCCCGATCAGCCCCCAGTAGCTGTTCTGGAGGTCGCTGGTCATGTCGAAGAGGCCGTTCATCGCACGGCCTTCTCGACGCGTCCGGCGTCGGTGCGCCGTTCGGCGTGCGCCCCGCGGATCGCCTCCGCGATGGCCTGCTGGGACACCACGCCGGCCGCCCGGCCCTCCCCGTCCACGGCGACCGCCCACCCGGTGGGCGACAGGACCGCGCAGTCGAGGGCGGCCCGCAGCGAGTCGGTGTCCTTCCGGAACGGCCGCCCGCACGGCAGCAGCCGCTCCGGCCGGATGTCCCCGGCGGCCAGGTCGCGCGGCGCGGCCCAGCCGAGGGGCTTGCCGTCGAGGCCGGTGACGAGGAGGTAGGGGGTGCCGGCGGTGTCGCGGGCGGCGATCTGCTCGGCGGTGGCGTCGACGGCGACGATCGGCGTGGTCAGCAGTTCCAGCCCGGCCGCGGTGAAGAAGGAGAGCCGGCGGATGCCCCGGTCGGCGCCGAGGAAGTCCTCGACGAAGTCGTCGGCGGGGTTGCTCAGCAGTTCGGCGGGCGGCGCGAACTGGGCCAGCCGGCCGCCGGTGCGCAGCACGGCGACCATGGTGCCGAGTTTGACGGCCTCGTCGATGTCGTGGGTGACGAAGACGATGGTCTTGCCCAACTCGTCCTGAAGCCGCAGCAGTTCGTCCTGGAGGCCCTTGCGGACGACGGGGTCGACGGCGGAGAACGGCTCGTCCATGAGGAGGACGGGCGGGTCGGCGGCCAGCGCGCGGGCCACGCCGACGCGTTGCTGCTGGCCGCCGGAGAGCTGGTAGGGGTAGCGGCGGGCGAGGGAGGCGTCGAGGCCGACCCGCTCCATCAGTTCCCGGGCACGGGCGCGTGCCTTGTCCTTGCGCCAGCCGAGCAGGCGGGGCACGGTGGCGATGTTGTCGACGATCGTGCGGTGCGGAAAGAGCCCGGCGTGCTGGATGACGTAGCCCATGGACCGGCGCAGTTCGCTGACGGGCTGCCGGCGGATGTCGGCGCCGTCGAGGTGGATGGTGCCCTCGCTGGGCTCGACCATCCGGTTGATCATCCGCAGGGTCGTCGTCTTGCCGCAGCCCGACGGTCCGACGAGGACCGTGATCGAACGGTCCGGTATCTCCAGTGAGAGCCGGTCGACCGCCACCGTGCCGTCCGGGTACCGCTTGGTGACTGTATCTATCCGTATCAAAACGCCGAACACCCTTCGGGTTTGGCAGCTGCTGTGCGCTCGCGCCGGGCGGCGGGCCGTTGCGGGGAGAGTCTAGACCGGTTGTATGGCTACCAGATCAACAGACCACCGCCGATTCCCGCCGCTCGCAGGGCAGTTGCCGCCGGTGGGTCACGCGGCGGCCAGCGGCACGCCCGGCGTGCGCCGCACCCGGTGTCCGGCGTCGACGGCGTACACCTCGCAGCCCTGCTGCCCGGCCGCCCAGGCGACGCCGTCCGGGCCCAGCGCGAAGGCGGCGGTTGCGACGGCGTCGGCCTCGGTCAGGGTGGGCGCGACGACGGTGACTGTTGTGGTTCAGGCCGAAGCCCACCACCCAGCCGTCGGTGTGCTCCGCCGAGGCGAGCGCCGCGCGCAGGCCGTCGAGGTCGGTGACCGTGGACAGGTCGAGCCCGGTGGCCATGTCCAGGCCCCACACGGGGCGGCTGTGGCCGTCCACCAGGCCGGGCACGAGGCAGGCGCCGCCCAGGTCGACGACCTCGGTGCCCCGCCCCTGCCAGGTCGCGTACGTCGTCGCGGTCCCCGACGGCGGCGATCCGCCCGTCGCGCACGGCGACCGCGTCGGCGTACGGCCGTTCGGGGTCGAGGGTGCGGACACCGGCGCCGGTGAGGACGAGGTCGGCGGAGGGCATTGCGGGCTCCTTGTCGTACGTAGTGGGACGGGTGTGCGGGTGCCGGGGGTCAGTCCGCGTGGCGGGCGCGCTTCGGGGACGCCGTGAGCGTCGGGTTCGAGGGACGGGTCCGCGTCCGGCTCGGCGGCGAAGCGCTGTGGGAGGTCGCCGACGACACCGCGACCCCCCGGCTGGCCGAGGCCCTGGCGGCCGTCGGCGGGCACCGCGCGGACCGGGGCTTCGACATCGCCCTGGAAGGCTTCCTCGCCGACGCGCGGCGCAGGCTGGCGGAGGCGTGAGACAACTCGTGCGGTACCGGAGAACGTTCGCGGCGTGGGGAAAACGTTTGATCGAGCCCGGCCCCGGCGTCTAGGGTCGGCGACCGACGGCGTGTAGCTCAGCAGCAGAGCACCGGGCTTCCTACCCGGAGGGCGCAGGGGCGGAACCTGCCACGCCGGCTTATGAACGACAACGCTGAGCAGCAGCCTCTCACCGTGTCCACGTCCTACGCCCACGCCCAGCTGGCCAAGGCCTTCGTGACCGCGCTGACCCACGAGGACGCCACGACCCGGCACCGGGCGTCGGCGCGCGGGCAGCGCTGGCGTGCCGTGCTCGCCGGGATGGCCGACGGCCGGCTGAGGATCGGCTCCCGCACCCCGGTGCGCGGCTTCCCGGCCTGGGTGACCCCCGAGGTGGTGCGCGGCGGCTTCGCCACCGGAGCGCCGAGCGCCGGTGGCCCCCTGCAGCCGTACGAGAGGGAACTCGCGCGGCGGTTCGGGGTGCCGGCCGACCGGCGGGCACTGTTCGACCACTGCCTCACCGAGGCCGGTCTCCACTGGCTGTGGGCACTGCTGGACGGCGGCCGGTACGAGGTGACGGTCCCCGAGGAGGCCGCGCTGCTCACCGCCGCCTGGCTGGTGCGCCACGGGGAGGCGGCCGACGCACTGGACCTGCTGGCGGAACTGGAGCCGTTCGCCGGGCAGTTGCGTTTCCTGCCCCGGCCGACGGAGCGGCCCGCTCCGAAGGACGCCGAGGCGGTGCACCGCAGGACCGCCTCCGACGCCGTCGGCACCCTGCGACGACGGCGGCCCAGCGAGGCCGTCGAGACCCAGCGCGAGGCGCTCACCGTATGGGCGCCGTTCGGCGACGAACTGCTCGCGCACTGGCTGGAGACGGCCGACGACGACGGCCGGGTGCTCGCGCGCACCCCGGACGCCGCCTGGCCGGCGCGCGGCGCTGCCCTGCTCGACCGCTACCGGTGGCTGGCCGCGAAGCACGACCTGTGCGGAAAGCACCGCAACCCCAAGGAGAACCTGGGCATCCTGCGCGGCGCGCTGGAGGAGACGGTCGCCGGACGGCCGCTGGACCCGCGCCGGCTGGGCCTGCTGCGGCAGGCGGTGACGGGCATGGTGCGGCGGCGCGGCCTGCCCGGCTCCGCCCCGCACACGGCACTGCGCGGCCGGCAGGCACGGCAGGCGGCGCTCCCCTCCTACCACGCGCTGGCCCGGCTCGTGGTGGGCCGGCTGGCCGCGCTGCCCCAGGACACCGGCATACCGGACACGGAGCCGCTGCTCGCCCCGGTGACGGAGGAGGAGAGCCGGGAGACCGGCCTGCCGGCCGGGGCCGTCCTGCCGCCGGCGATCCGGCGGCCGGTGGAGGCGGCGCTGAGCGCCCCCGTCGGCACCCTGGTGGACCGGGGTGTCGTCCCGTCCGCCGAGGTCCTGGCCGAGCTGGTGCCGCAGCTGGTCGCCGCGACCACCGCGCAGGCGTACCGCGACGAGCCGCTGCGCACGCTGATGGCCGCCACCTACCGGGCCTTCCGCAACCGCCGCTCGCTGCTCCTGCTCGACCTGGAACGTCAGGTGCGGGTGGAGGAGCTGCCCTGGGTGCGGGCGGTGGCCGGGCACCGCGAGGACGCCGCCGCCGACACGTCCGCGCTCACCGTGCTGCGGCAGCTCGGCGAACTGGCGGTGCGGGCCTTCCCGGGCACGATCCTGCCCAACCCGCTCGTCCGTGAGCTCGGCGTGCTCGGCCGCCAGGCGGACCTGGGCGCCCCGTTCGTGGAGGAGCTGGCCGCGGACATCTTCATGGGCGCGTTCAGCCCGAAGTTCCTCACGGCGGCACGGATCGCGGCCGAACTGCTCACCGGCACGCTCTACGAGCGCTACTACGGCATCGACTACCGCGCGATCCGCGACCTGGCGATCGCCGAGACGGGCGCGGCCCTGAGCCGTGGGCACGGCGCCCGCACGTCCCCGGGGTTCGCGCGGCTGTGCGCCGAGCGGGCGGGTACGACCGCCGGTCCGTCCTGGTCGGTGGCGGCCAACGGCAAGACCATCGAGCAGGCGCAGATCCTGACGACGCACAACCTGGCCACGCTGGTGTCGCGGGCCGGCATCACCCCGGAACCCGGCTGGCCGGCCCTGGCCCGCCACTCCTTCACCACGGTCTGCCGCCTGACCGCCCGCGTCCACCACCACCCGCGTCCGCTGGCCACCGTCAAGGACACCGCCTACGCCTGGCGGCAGACGCTCTTCCACCTGTCCCGGTGCGCACCGGCCGAGCAGCGCGCCACCCTCGCCTGGCTGGACGAGGAGACGGCCCGCCACCCGTCCCACGTCGCCACCCGCCTGGCACCGGCCCTGCACGGCCTGCGGTGGGTCGCCGAGGGCGGCACGTTCGACGCGGACGGCACGGCGGACGGGGGGCGGGGGCGGCGGCTGCTCGGCTGGACGACGGAGCGGCACTGGCTGCTGGCCGGCTGACGGGCGCGGCCGCCGGCCGGCAGCCGCGGCCTCAGGTGCTGTCCTGCCTGAAGTGGCCCTGCACCGCGGCGCGGCTGGTCGCCAGGTGGTCCAGGACGAGGGACTCGACGCGGGACACGTCCCGCTCCGCGATGGCCTGGTAGAGCGCCTCGTGTTCCTCGGCGATGCCCAGCAGGTCGTCGTGCCGTCCGAGGAGCCAGCGCAGCCGGCTGCGCAGCACGCCCTCGAGTTCGCTCAGCAGTTCGTTGCCGGCGAGCGAGATGACCGTCTGATGGAAGTCGGCCGCGGCGCGGTGGGCGCGTACGGCGTCACCCGCGCGGGCCGCCTCCAGACTTTTTGGAGGCGTGCGACGCCCATGCGAACGCGCCCCCGCCGGGCTGGAGGGCCTGACAGGGGCGCGCGGGTTCAGCTGCTGAGGCTCTTCAGGAGCCGGCGTTCGGCAGCCGTGAACTGCGGCTCCGTGAGTGTCGGCCGCAAAGGACCGACAAGGGCTGACAGCAGGGCTCCGGGACGGACGAGTGAGGGAGGCGTGGCCTGCAGGGCCAGGACGTCCGTCAGGGCCGTGGCCGCGTGGAACGAACCCGTCGCGGTGCGGGACAGTCGGCTGACGTAGCGGTGCAGCAGCCGGTCGGCGACGTTCGGGCGCTTGCCGGTGGTGGTGGGGAAGTGGATGTCCTGGCCCACCGAGAGGGCCCACGCGGTGTCCACGCGGCGGGCGATGGCGCGCTGGGCGCGACGGGCGACGCCGGGGGCCGGTCCGTTCGAGAGGACGTCCCTGAGGGCGACGGCGCCTTGTGCCGCCGCCGACATGCCCTGCCCGTAGAGGGGGTTGAAGGCCGCGACGGAGTCCCCGAGCGCCACCAGTCCCTCCGGCCACACGGTGAGCCGTTCGTAGTAGTGGCGCCGGTTGGCGGTGCTGTGGGTGACCGTCACGTCGGAGAGCGGTTCGGCGTGCCGGAGGAGGTCCGCCATGATCGGATGGCGCAGGGTGCGGGCGAAGGGCTCGAAGGCGTCGGCGTCCCGGGTGGGATGGCCGCCGGGCGCGCCCATGAGGCTGACGTGCCAGCGCTCCCCCTCGATCGGCAGGATGCCGCCGGCGTTGCCGGGCCGGGGCAGGCTCGGGTCGGCCTGCACGCCGACGACGGGCCAGCCCTGGGTGGGCACGGGGGCGCGGTAGAAGCGGCTGGCGTAGACGAGCCCGGAGTCTATGTGGTCCCGGGTGAGCCCGGTGATGCCGAGGCCGGTGAGCCATTCGGGCATGCGGGAGCCCCGGCCGGAGGCGTCGACGACCAGGTCGGCGCGGATGTCCGTCTCCGTGCCGTCGGCGCCGCGCACCCGCACGCCTGTGACGCGGCGGCGGTCGCCGAGGAGCCCGACGGCCTTGGTGTGCGTGCGCACGCCGACCCGGTGGTCCTTGAGGACCAGCGCCCGGACGACGGAGTCGGTCAGGTCCCGGCTCGCGGTGATCAGGTGGTGGGTGGCCCGCCGCCAGCGGCGGTACCAGCCCTCGGGCGAGTAGATGAGCATGTCGGTGGTCACCGGTATGCGGTGGGCGCCCGCGGCGAGCAGCGCGTCGGCACTGCCCGGCAGCAGGGTCTCGAACGCCTCGACGCCGCCGGTCTGCAGGAAGTGGATGTGGGCGGCCTGGGGAACGCCGGTGCGCGGCTCGGGGCCCTCGGGCAGTTCGTGGGCCTCGATGATCTCGACGGTGTCGACGTGCTCCTTGACGGCCGCCGCGGCGAGCATCCCGGCGATGCTGCCTCCGACGACGACAGCGTGGACGGGACGGTGGGCCGGCGTTTCACTCATGATGGGCTGCTTTCTGCGGAGGCACGTGATGGTGAAGGAGGTCGTGGACGACGGACGAGGCGAGCGCCCTGGATATCGGCACCAGGTCCTGCGGACGCCACACCGCGCCGTGACTGACGTCCAACGGCTGGTCCTTCAGGGCGCGTTGGCGCTCGCGGGCGACGAGGATCATGGCCGCGTCGGCGGTGACCGCCGCGTCGGACGCGTCGCCGTCACGGAGCGCCGCGCTGTAGGCCGCCTCGCGGACGTCGGCGTCGCAGTAGGGGCTCAGCGCGAGGATGGCGTCGTAGAGGGCCGTCCTGCGTCCTGTCAGGAGCACGGCCGGCGGGGTGCGCCACCACGGCAGCGAGGCGCGGATGGCGCTCGGTGTGGGGACGTCCCGCAGGGCCCGCCACAGCGGTGCGAGCTGCCGCAGCTGCCGTACGACCCGGACGGTCTCGACGACGTGCGGGCCGGCGAGTGGTACGGCGAAGCCGAGCGCGCCGAGGACGCAGGCGGGGGCGGCGAGCAGCGGGGAGACCCGGTCGACGAGGAAGTCCAGCCGGTGCCCCGTCCACCGGGCCACCACCGCGACCAGTCGCATGACGTCGTAGCACACGATGATCAGGTAGGCGGGGGCCAGGATGCGCAGGCCCGCGCGGAGCGAGCCGTGCACTCTCGCGGACCAGCGCCAGCACAGGGTGCTCGCGGCCGTCATGGCCACCGTCTGGGCCACCAGGTAGAGGACGATCATCTCCCGGATGTACGGCGTGGTGGCGTAGTGCGCGTCGAACAGCGTGGGCTGCTCCACCGGGGCGCTGCCGGCCCGGAACAGGACGGCGATGGCGAGGACGGTCAGGCTGTAGGCGGTCACGCACAGCCGGGACAGCCGCCGGGTCCGCTCGGGGGGAGCCGGCCGCCAGTTGATGATCAGCAGCAGGCTGGCGCCGGAGAACGCGGTCGTCGTCGCGTAGACCACGGGAGCGGCGAAGTTGGGGACGCCCGTCAGCCGGTTCAGTCCCTCGATGGACTCCGGGGCGGCGAGGATCATCAGGCAGCCCGCGGAGAAGAGCAGCAGGCAGGCCGCGCGTAACAGGGTGTCGTGGCGTCTGCGGGCCAGCGCGGGGATCTTCATGGCGCACACCAGCAGGAGCATGAGCCCGCACACGTAGAAGCCGAGACTGCTCGGTCCGGATGTCACCTTGGCGCTTCTCTCCTCGGTGCGGGCACTGCGGTCGACCCGCGTCGGACGGGTCAGATCCGGCGGAACCGGTGTGCCATGGAGGCCTGGATGCGCCCGGTGTGCGGGTCGCCGGTCGCGTGGGCCTCCGCCAGGGCGGCCCGCACGTCCGTGGCGAACCGGAAGCCGAAGTGCTCCGCTTCGACCTCCTCCCGCACCTCCTGGTCGTCGGTGCGGGCGGCGAAGTGGAGCGCGGCGTCCATGGGCGTGCCGGGTGCTACGACGCCACCGAGGACTTCGGAGAGGGCTGCCGCCCATTCGGCGGACCTTCCCGCCGCCCGGCTGTCTCCGGCGCGGGACGCTGCGGGGCCGTGGCCGGTGCTGTCGCCGCCGTGGTCCTGGAACATGTGCCAGGCCTCGTGGCCGATGATCACGAGCTGGTGTTCGGGGTCGGTGTTCTCCTCGTAGACGATCAGGTCCTGGCCGGTGCGGTCCAGCCACACACCGCTGGCCGTCGCCGGCGGGAAGGCGGCCGCGCGCAGTTGGACCGGCCTGCCCCGCACCAGCGTCAGGGCCTCGCCGATCGCGGGGACGACGTCCTCGCCGCACAGGGGCGGGCGTAAGTGCTCCACGAGTCGGGCGCTGAGCCGCCGCATCGCTCTCGATCCGGTACTCATCGGTGTTCTCCGCTTCCGTCCTCATCGAGCCGCGCCCAGTCGAGCCCGCGCCCAGCCGGTCGCCGGCGGAGCGACTGTCGCGTACGCGTCGCACCCTAACGCCCGGTCGATACCACCCTCAACGATCGTTATCAGCCGAAAACGATCGCCGATCAGCCGAAAACGATCGTTGAGGGGATGAGCCCGGTCACGCCGCTCGCGTGGCCGGAGCGCGCTCGGGTCAAGCCCGCGGTGCCTCCGGCGCCAGCGGCGGCTCGGCCGGCGTGGGCGCGGGCGGGCCGAAGAGGGCGGCCCGGGCCACGGGTGCGGCGAACAGGGCGGTGACGGGCGCGGACAGGGTCAGTACGGAGCGGAAGGCGCGGCCCACTTCGGGGTCGCCGTAGTAGCGCTCCTGGACGCGCCGCAGGTACCAGCCGGCGGCGCGTGCAGCGGGCCCTCCGTCGACCGCGTTGCCGACCGCGCCCGGCATCGCGCGGTCCGCCCCGGCGGAGATGTCCCACGCCTGCCGGGACGCCGCGAGGACGGCCCGCTGCACACGCCGCGTCGTGGGCGTGCGGCGCGGATCGGCGAGCGCGTCGCGCAGGGCGACCGCGCTCATCGCGGCGACGGCCATGCCCTGCCCGTAGATCGGGTTGAAGGTGCACAGCGCGTCGCCGGTGGCGAGGAACCCGGCCGGGTGGCGGCCCGGCAGGTCGTAGCGGCGGCGGATGTTCGCGGTGCGCCGGAAGCCGAACGGCGGCGAGAGCGGTTCGGCCTCGTCCAGCCACCGGTGCAGCAGCGGGTGCGGCAGCCTCTTGGTGTAGGCCGCGAACTCGTCCTCGTCCGTGGGCGGTTCGTCGCCGCGCAGCCCCGAGACGATGACCAGGTGGGTGCCGTCCTCCAGCGGCAGCGCACCGCCGGCGTGGACCTGGTCGGGCGTGGGATAGACGTAGTAGCCGAGGGTGTCGCCGTCGAGGACGCCGCCGCGGCCGCGGTAGACGCGCGAGGCGTACGCGAGTCCCGTGTCGATGGTCTCCTCGCGCGGGGCGTCGGCCCCGATCGCGGTGAGCCACTGCGGGGCCTTCGTGCCGCTGCCGGACGCGTCGACGACCAGGTCCGCCTCGATGGCCCGCTGCTCCGCGCTGGCGTCACCGGTACGGTCCCGCACCAGCACGCCGCGCACGCGCGAGGCGTCACCGAGGAGCCCGACGACGTCCGCCCCCTCCACCACGCTGATCACCGGGTTGGCGAACACCTGCCGCCGTACGAGCTCCTCCAGCTGCGCGCGGGAGCCGGTGTAGATGTGCGTCGTCGCCGGCACCCGGCGGAACCAGCGCTCGCCCTGCCGCAGCACCAGGTCCGCCGGCAGGCCCACCCGCGGCGCCCCCGCCGCCCGCAGCTCCGCCAGCAGGCCCGGCAGCAGCGACTCCAGCGCCACCTGCCCGCCCTCCAGCAGGACGTGCGGATGCCGGCTCTGCGGTACACCGGGCCGCGCCTTCGTGCCGTCCGGGAACCGGTCCCGCTCGACGACGGTCACCCGATCGGCGTACCCGGCGAGGACGTGCGCCGCGAGCAGCCCCGCGAGACTCCCGCCCACGACGACCGCGTGCCGCCCTCCCCGACCGCCGCTCTCGCCCCAACGGCCCGTTGCTCCAGCAGAGTTCACCGATCCGCTCCCCATGGTCGCCTCGTGCGAAGGGACCAGTATCGCCGGATCGGCCGCCGCCGGTGGACGACTCCCGGCTCAGTCCCCGTCCGGCGCCAGCCGCAGCGCGATGCTGTTGATGCAGTACCGCTGGTCGGTGGGGGTCGGATAGCCCTCGCCCTCGAAGACGTGTCCCAGGTGGGACCCGCACCGCGCGCACCGCACCTCCGTGCGGACCATGCCGTGCGACCGGTCCTCGATCAGCTCGACGGCGTCGGTGTCCTTGGGGTCGAAGAAGGACGGCCAGCCGCAGTGGGACTCGAACTTGGTGTCCGAGGTGAACAGTTCCGCGCCGCACGCGCGGCAGGAGTAGACGCCCTTGGTCTTGGTGTCCGTGTACTCACCGGTGAACGCGGGCTCGGTCGCGGCCTGGCGCAGCACCGCGTACTCGGCCGGGCTCAGCTCCGCGCGCCACTGCTCGTCCGGCTTCTCGACGTCGTACGACATGAGCTTCAGCCCCTCACTTCACAGGCTCGACAGACGGTCCAGGATGCGCGGGCCGAGGTCGGTGACATCGCCCGCGCCCATGGTGAGAACGAGATCACCGGGGCGGGCCATTCCCGCGATCGCGTCCGGCACCTCGGCCTTGTCGTGCACGGCCGTCACCTCGGCGCCGGCCGCGCGGGCCGCGTCGATGATCAGCTCGCTGGTGATGCCGGGGATCGGGTCCTCGCGGGCCGGGTAGATGTCGAGGACGACGGAGGCGTCCGCCAGGGACAGCGACTGGCCCATCTCCTTGCCCAGCTCCTGCGTGCGGGAGAACAGGTGCGGCTGGAAGACGACGAGGATGCGGGACTCGCCGGCCGCGGCCCGCATCGCCTCCAGGTCGGCGGTCATCTCGGTGGGGTGGTGGGCGTAGGAGTCGATGACCTGGACCCCGGCGGCCTCGCCCTTCAGCTGCAGGCGCCGCTTGACGCCGGTGTACGCCGCCAGCGCCGGGGCCAGCTCGGCCGCGGGGATGCCCATGGCGGCGCCCGCCGCGAGGGCGGCGACCGCGTTGTGGGCGTAGTGGCGGCCCGGGACGGAGACCGTGAAGGTGAGCGGCGCGCCGTCCAGCTCGACGGTGACCTCGCTCTTCAGGCCCTGCGGGACGACCGACAGGACGCGGACGTCGGCGTCCTGCGACTCGCCGTACGTCACCGTCCGCACCGTGCCCGCGAGGCGGCGGGTCAGCTCACGCGCGCCCTCGTGGTCCGCGGAGATCACCAGGGTGCCGCCGGGGACGATCTTCCCGGCGAAGGTCTCGAAGGACTCGTAGATCTCGTCCATCGAGGCGTAGTTCGCGTGGTGGTCCAGCTCGACGTTGAGGACGATGGCGACCTCGGGCGCGTACTTGTGGAAGCTGCGGTCGCTCTCGTCCGCCTCGGCGACGAAGATCTCGCCGTCGCCGTGCAGCGCGTTGGAGCCGGGCGCGTCGAGGTCTCCGCCGATGGCGTACGACGGCCTCAGGCCCAGCTCGCCGAGGGAGACCGCCAGCATCGACGTGGTCGTCGTCTTGCCGTGGGTGCCGGCCACCGCGATCGGGCGCAGGCCCTGCATCAGCGCGGCGAGGGCGTCGGACCGGTGCACCACCGGGATGCCCAGCTCGGCCGCGCGGGTCAGCTCCGGGTTGTCGGCGCGGATCGCCGAGGACACGACGACGCAGCTGGCGTCGTCGGCCAGGTGCTCGGCGGCGTGCCCGATGTGCACCGTCGCGCCCAGCGCGCGCAGCGCCTCGGCGGTGGCCGAGTCCTTGGCGTCGCTGCCCGCGACCTTGGCGCCGCGCTGCGCGAGGATCTTCGCGATGCCCGACATCCCGGCGCCGCCGATGCCGATGAAGTGCGGTCGGTCCATGGCGGTAGGAAGGCCGGGTGCCATGCGTTCTTCTCCCCAAGATGCGGTACAGGATGTGCGCACACCCGGGCCGGACGGGCCGAGGGCGTGCCGCCCAAGCCTATGCCTTGCTGTGGGAGAACAGTTTGAGCACCGGTACTCCCACCTTGTGGCGCGCCCGCGACGCCCAGTCCCGGTGGAAGAACTCCTCCACGTAGTGCGGGTCGGTCAGCACGATCACCTCGTCCGCGCCGGTCTCCTCGACCAGGCCTTTCAGCGCGTCCAGCGGGTGGTCCTCGATGAGCCGGCCGTCGGCGGTGCCGCCCGCCGCGCGCAGCGCCTTCAGCGACACGTCCAGCGCCTGCTCACCGGCGGTTCTGGCCTCCTCGCCCTCGGGGGTCTCACGCTCGCGCGCGGCCTCCTCCAGTTCGCCCAGGGCGAGGTCGTCGATGGCGCGCAGCAGGCGGTCCGCCTGTTCGCCGCGCGGCTGGAGCAGCACGTGGAAGCGGACCGGCTCGTCGCCGTGCAAGGTGGTGACGAACTCCACGTCGGCGGACGTCAGGGCCTTCTCGATCATCAATACGCTTGTGAACACCAGGCGCCCCTTCTCCTTCGAGGGCTTACGACGCCCTCTGTCCTCCGTGGGCCGTACCGGGCCCTGCGGAAACCATCCTGCCCCGTGTTCGCACGGGTACTGCGAGTTCCAGTGTGCCCAGCGGAAGAAAAACGGAGTAGTACATTCCGCCTGAACGGAACAATGGATTCCATCGAACTCACGACCGGCGGTAGCGGGAGAAGAGGAACCCGGACTCCTCCAGCAGGGACACCAGTGCGAACTGCTGCGGAACCGCCACCCCCGGCCCTCCGGCGATGCGCTGCGCGTCCCCCGCGGTGAGCATCGGCGAGACCGTCAGACACAGCTCGTCCAGCACCCCCGCCGCCACCAGCTGCCCCAGCAGCCGCGGACCGCCCTCGGTCAGCAGCCGGGTGTGCCCCAGCCCGGCCAGCTCCCGTACCGCGCGGGCGGGCTCCACGCCGACGCCGTCCCCGGCGATCACCACCCGGGCCCCGGCCTTCCCGGCGGCGGCGACCCGGTCCGGAGCGGCCGCGGCGCCGGTCAGCACCAGCGTGGGCACCAGGGGCGAGGTGAACAGCGGCAGCGAGAAGTCCAGGTCCAGGCTGGCGGAGACCACCGCGATCGCCGGCGCCGGGCCCTGTCCGGCCGCCTGCCGCATGGCCGCGAACTCCGCACGCGCGCGTGCCGGCCGGTACCCCTCCTGGCGGACCGTTTCGGCACCGACCACCACCACATCGGCCAGCGCCCGCAGGGTGCCGAAGACCCGCATGTCGGTCGCGCTGGAGATGGGCTGGGACCGGCCGTCGTGCTGGGCGGCCCCGTCCAGCGTCGACACCATGTTGGCCCGCAGCCAGGCCGCCGGCTCCCCCGGCCCCGGCTCGGGATAGGCATAGGCCTCCGCCAACTCGGCAAGGCCCCACTCGCGGTCTTCGGCCTCATCGGCCCCAGGGAACAGGCGTCGCATGCCCAGCAGTGTTCCACGCGAGAGCCGGACCGAACTTCCCGAGCGACGGCGGCCGGGCCGACGCGTGGGGCGCGGGACGGCACCCTCTAGCATGGATAACCGTGTCCGACACCCCCGCCCCCGCCCACCGCCCCCCGATAGCCGACCCCGGCGACGCGGCGACCCCGCTCTCCCTCTGCTCCCGCGAACCGCACGTCCCCGCGGAGCGCCTCGTCGCGGAGATGGTCCCGCCGCCCCGGTTCGACTCGGTCCGCTTCAGCACGTACATCCCGGACCCGAACCAGCCGAGCCAGACGGAGGCCGTCCAGGTCCTGGAGTCCTTCGCGTCCGGGCTGGGCGGCGCGCACGCCACCGGGAAGGGCACGGTCCGCCGCGGCTTCCTCGGCTTCGGCCGGGCCAAGGCGCCGAAGCCCCCGGCGGGCCCGCGCGGCGTCTACCTCGACGGCGGCTACGGCGTGGGCAAGACCCACCTCCTCGCCTCCCTCTGGCACGCCACCCCCGCCGACCCGTCCCGCAAGGCGTTCGGCACCTTCGTGGAGCTGACGAACCTGGTCGGCGCCCTCGGTTTCCAGCAGACGGTGCGCACCCTGTCGGAGCACCGCCTGCTGTGCATCGACGAGTTCGAGCTGGACGACCCGGGCGACACCGTCCTGGTGTCGACGCTGCTCGGCAAGCTGGTCGAGGCCGGCGTGGCGCTCGCCGCGACCTCGAACACCCTGCCCGGCAAGCTCGGCGAGGGCCGTTTCGCGGCGGCCGACTTCCTGCGGGAGATCCAGGGCCTGTCCGCCCACTTCCGCGCCCTGCGCATCGACGGCGAGGACTACCGCCACCGCGGCCTGCCGGAGGCTCCGGCGCCGTACTCGGACGAGCGGGTGACGAAGACGGCGTACGCCACCGAGGGCGCCTCGCTCGACGACTTCCCGCAACTGCTGGACCATCTGGCGCGCGTCCACCCCAGCCGCTACGGCGCGCTGACCGACGGGATCAGGGCGGTCTGCCTGACCGATGTCCGCCCGGTGCCCGACCAGTCGACCGCGCTGCGGCTCGTGGTCCTCGCGGACCGGCTCTACGACCGCGAGGTGCCGGTGCTGGCCTCGGGGCTGCCGTTCGACCGGCTGTTCAGCGAGGAGATGCTGAAGGGCGGCTACCGCAAGAAGTACTTCCGGGCGATCTCGCGTCTGACCGCGCTCGCCCGCGACGCCCGGCGCCTGGTGGAAACCGCCGAGACGGACTGACGGCGCCTTTACCGGACCCGGCGGCTCCACCCGACCCCCCGGCACAAGATCAAGGTCTTGTTCCGGCCATGCAACCTGCGCTTTTTGGGCTCTCTTCCGCTCGAAACACCGAGTTAACCCTGCAAACAACTTTGCAGGGTTAACGTGTTTCTTGACCAGCCGTTGACCAATCATTGGTCCGGGCTAGAGGTGTCGGCACAGAGGGAGGGAGCGCATGTTCCGTGGCGCGACGGCCCGGGCCGGGTTAGCGGCCCTCGCCGCCGTCCTTTTCCTCTTCCCCTGCCTCGTCGTCGCCACATCGTTCGCACACGCGTACGCGAGCCGTAACCCCGTGGCCATCACCCCGGCCGGAATCCCCCCTTCCGTTACGGCGCGGACCACCGAGGACCACAACCTCCACCGCGCGCCCTTCTGCGGAGACCCGACCGGTCTCCCGCACCACCGCGACCGCACCCGCCCGTCCACCCCCGCACCTGACACGACCGGACGGCCGCTGCCGGTCCGCGGCACACCGGGGACCGGCCTCGCCGCGCCCCCGCCCGGTGCCGCGTACGACGAGGCGAGATCGCCGACCGCCCACTCCCCGGCCGCGCTCCAGGTCTTCCGCTGCTGAGCACAGAGCAGTCCCCCACCTCTGTATCTGCCATGCACGCCCGACGCGCCCCACGCGCGCCAGGAGGAATCACCAGACCATGCAGCCCCTCATCGACAACGCCCGGGCCTTCGGCCGGCGCCCTGAGGAGTTCGCCACCCTCGCCGCGGGCCAGTCCCCCGAGGTCCTGTTCATCACCTGCTCGGACTCCCGGGTCGTCCCGGCCCTGATCACGGGCGCCCGCCCCGGCCAGCTGTTCGAGCTGCGCACCGCGGGCAACATCGTTCCCCCCTACGCCTCCGGCACCCCCACCGGCGAGGCGGCCACCATCGAGTACGCCGTGGAGGTCCTCGGCGTGCAGGACATCGTGGTCTGCGGGCACTCCCACTGCGGCGCCGTCGGCGCGCTGGTGCGCGGTGACGACCTGAGCGCCGTGCCCGCCGTACGCGACTGGCTGGCGCACGCCGCCGACGAGCCGCGGACCGCCGACCCGGCGGACCCGACGGTCAACGAGGCCGTGCAGCACCACGTGCTGACCCAGCTGCTCAGGCTGCGCTCCTACCCGTGTGTCGAGAGCCGTCTGACGGACGGCCGGCTCCGGCTGCACGCCTGGTACTACGAGGTGCACACCGGCCAGGTGCGCGAACACCGCTCCGCCACCGACGCGTTCGAGGCGCTGTGAGTCCCGCCATGACCAGATTCCCCCACATAAGGCAGGACTTCCTCGCGTCCGTCGTCGTATTCCTGGTCGCCGTGCCGCTGTGCGTCGGCGTGGCGGTCGCCTCCGGCGTCCCGGCGGAACTGGGACTCGTCACCGGCATCGTGGGCGGCCTGCTCACCGGGCTCATGCCCGGGAGCAGCCTCCAGGTGTCGGGGCCGGCCGCCGGCCTGACCGTGATCGTCTTCGAGGCCGTCAGCGAGTTCGGCGTGGGCACGCTCGGCGTGATCGTGCTGATCGCCGGTCTGCTCCAGCTCGCCATGGGCTTCCTCAGGATCGGCCGCTGGTTCCGGGCGATATCCGTCGCCGTCGTCGAGGGGATGCTCTGCGGCATCGGCCTGGTGATCATCGCCGGGCAGATATACGCGGCGGCGGGCCTGAAGGCCCCGGACAACGGCGTCGGCAAGATCGCGGGCCTGCCGGGGGCGTTCGCGGACGCCCTGGGCAGCACCGAGGCGCTGACCTCCCTCGCGATCGGCGCGGGCACCATAGCGGTCATCGTGCTGTGGAAGAAGCTGCCGAAGGCCGTGCGGTCCGTGCCGGGCGCGCTCGCCGCGGTGGTCCTGGCCACCCTCGCCACGGCCGCCTTCGGTCTCCCGGTCGCCACCGTGGAGGTGGAGGGCCTGCTCGGCGTCATCCAGCCGCCCGGGGCGGAGGCCTTCGGCGACCTGGCGAGCCCGGCCATCTGGGGCACGATCGTCGCCTTCGCGCTGATCGCCTCGGCGGAGAGCCTGTTCAGCGCCGCGGCCGTGGACCGGCTTCACGACGGTCCGCGCACCCAGTACGACAAGGAGATGATCGCCCAGGGCGCGGGCAACACGGTCTGCGGTCTGCTCGGCGCGCTGCCGATGACCGCGGTGATCGTGCGCAGCTCCGCCAACGTCAACGCGGGCGCCAAGACCAAGGCGTCTCGCGTGCTGCACGGCGTGTGGCTGCTGCTGTTCGCCGCCGCGATGCCGTGGGCCCTGGCCCTGATCCCCATTCCGGCCCTGGCCGGCATCCTGGTCCACGCGGGCTGGAAGCTGATCCCGTTCCGCCAGATCGTCGACATGTGGCGGAGTCACAAGGGTGAGGCGCTGATCCTCGTGGTCACCGCGGTGTCCATCGTCGCGGTGAACATGTTCGAGGGCGTCCTGATCGGTCTCGCCCTGTCGGTCGTCAAGACCGCCTGGGAGGCCTCGCACATCAGGCTGGAGGTCGTCGACAAGGGTGCCGGACCGATCCAGGCGTGCCTGTCGGGCAACGCGACGTTCCTGCGGCTGCCGAAGATCCTCGACAGCCTGGAGTCGCTGCCCCAGGACCGCCCGGTGGAGCTGGACCTGTCCGGCGTGCACCACCTCGACCATGCCTGCCGTACGGCGCTGGAGAACTGGGCCGAGCGGCACAGTCACACCGGCATAGAGCCGGTGAAGCTCACCACGGCCGCCTGACAAGGCAGCCACCGTCCGCCCGGCGTCCGGTCCGGGGCCCGCCGTGGCCCCGGACCGGACACCGGGCATATCGTTGCAGCATCGGACATTCAGCCCTCTGGGTGAGGGGGACGTCATGGTGGAGGAGCTGCTGACGGCGGCCGCGGCGGTCGGCACCGCGAGTGTGGTCTATGTCGCGGCGGCGGTACGGGTCGTGAAGCAGTACGAACGCGGAGTGGTCTTCCGGCTGGGACGGCTCCTGGACGGCGTGCGCCCGCCCGGGCTCACCATGATCGTTCCGTTCGTGGACCGGATGCACAAGGTCAATCTGCAGATCGTCACGATGCCGGTGCCCGCCCAGGAGGGCATCACCCGCGACAACGTGACCGTGCGGGTGGACGCGGTGGTCTACTTCAAGGTCGTCGACCCGCCGAGCGCGCTGATCAAGGTCGAGGACTACAAGTTCGCGGTCTCCCAGATGGCCCAGACCTCGCTGCGCTCCATCATCGGCAAGAGCGACCTCGACGATCTGCTGTCCAACCGGGAGAAGCTCAACCAGGGCCTGGAGCTGATGATCGACAGTCCCGCCGTCGGCTGGGGCGTCCAGGTCGACCGGGTGGAGATCAAGGACGTGTCGCTGCCCGAGACGATGAAGCGCTCCATGGCCCGGCAGGCCGAGGCGGACCGTGAGCGCCGGGCCCGGATCATCAACGCCGACGCCGAGCTGCAGGCCTCCAAGAAGCTGGCGGAGGCCGCCCATCAGATGGCCGACGCGCCGTCCGCGCTCCAGCTGCGGCTGCTCCAGACGGTGATGGCGGTCGCGGCGGAGAAGAACTCCACGCTGGTGCTGCCGATCCCGGTGGAGCTGCTGCGCTTCCTGGAGCGGGGCCAGGAGCAGGACGGGAAGCACCCGCCGCCGCCCGCGCTCGACACGTGATGGTGCTACGCGCGTTGTTCCCGTGACGCGATACGAGTGATAGACACAGCGGATCAACTGTCCTGTCCGCCAGCAGGAAGGTTTTTCCATGTCTGTGACCCGTCGTCAGGCCCTCGCCCGCACCGGCGCCCTGGGAGTGGGCATCGCGTTCACCGGAGCCGTCTCCGAGCTCTTCGCGGGTACGGCCGCCGCCCAGGAACTGGGCCACACCGGCTACGGTCCGCTCGTCCCCGACCCGGACGGTCTGCTCGACCTGCCGGAGGGCTTCCGCTACAAGGTGCTGTCCCGCGAGGGCGACCCGCTGCGCTCCGGCGAGGGCCCGGTGCCCTCCAACCACGACGGCATGACCGCCCTGGCCGGCCGGCGCGGCCGCGTCCACCTGGTCCGCAACCACGAGAACCGCGCCACCGCCAGACTCGGCGTCCCCACGGTCGACGGCCTGACCTACGACCCGGCGGGCAAGGGCGGCTGTACGGCGCTCACCCTCGACGCCCGCAACGAGGTGCTGTCCGAGCGGGTCGCCATCGCCGGTACGGCCGTCAACTGCTCGGGCGGGCCGACTCCCTGGGGCACCTGGCTGACCTGCGAGGAGACCGAGGACAAGGCGGGCACGAACGGCTACACCAAGGACCACGGGTTCATCTTCGAGGTCGACCCGGCCGACCCGCGCCGCACCGGGGCGGTCCCGCTGACCGCGATGGGCCGCTTCCAGCACGAGGCCGTGGCCGTCGACCCGCGCAGCGGCATCGTGTACGAGACCGAGGACGCGTTCATCCAGCCCTTCGGCCTCTTCTACCGCTTCCTGCCGCGCAAGCCGCTCGGCGGCACCGGCGCCCTGCGGGCGGGCGGCAGCCTCCAGGCCATGCGGGTCCCCGGCGTGCCGGACCTGTCGGCCGTGCAGGAACCCGGCGCCTCCTTCGACGGCGTCGAGTGGGTGGACGTACCGGACCCGCTGGCCGCGGAGACACCGGTCCGCCTCCAGGACTACGGCAGGAAGGGCATCACCCGCGCGCAGAAGCTGGAGGGCTGCTACTGGGGCGGGCGCAGCGTGTACTTCGTGTCGTCGTACGCCCGCAGCCGGGAGGGGTCGGCCGCCGACCACTTCGGGCAGATCTGGCGCTACGACCCGGACCGCCGCCGTCTCACCCTGGTGATCGTCTTCGGCCCGGACACGGACGTCCAGCTGCCGGGCGAGTCCCCGGACAACATCTGCCTCGCGCCCAGCGGCGGTCTGATGGTCAGCGAGGACGGCAACGGCGCCCAGCACGTCTTCGGCGTCACCCGGAAGGGGGAGGTGTACGAGATGGCCCGCGGCCGGCAGAACATCGGCACCGACGACGAGCCGGAGTGGGGCGAGTTCGCGGGCGTCACCTTCTCCCCCGACGGCCGGACCATGTACGTCAACTGCTACACGCCGGGTACGACGTTCGCGGTGACGGGCCCCTGGCGCAAGTAGCGACGGAGCCCGGCCGCCCGGCCGGGTGAGTTCCGGCGGGCGCCGAGCGCACCGACGGCAACGCGGGCCGATTCCTCCCCTCCGCCCGCTTACGTTCGTATTATGATCGTTCTTGTACGACGTATTGCCGCCGTCTGTGCGCTCGGCGCCGCACTCTCCGCGTGCGGCGCGCCCGAGGCCGCCCGTACCGCCTCCCGGGCCACCCCTCCGGCCTCAGCCTCCACTCCCTCCCCTTCCCCTGCCTCCCCCTCCCCCGGCTCTCCCTCCCCCGCCCGGCCGCCCACCCTCGCGCCCGGCCCCGGCGGAATGACGCCGGTGTTCCACAACGGGCCCCGGACGCCCGGCGACAAGACCGTCGCGCTCACCTTCGACGCCGACATGACCGCCGACCAGGGGCCACGAGCCGCCGCGGGCGAGCGGTTCGACAATCCGCGGCTGATCGCCACGCTGCGGGCGCTGGGGGTGCCGGCCACCGTGTTCATGACGGGCCGGTGGGCCGAGGAGTATCCGGTCCAGGCCCGCTCCATCGGCCGGGACCCGCTGTTCGAGGTCGCCAACCACTCCTACAGCCACTACTCCTACACCGAGGACTGCTACGGCCTGCCCACCGTCGACGAACCGCTGATGCGCGCGGACGTGGAGCGGGCCTACGCCGCCTTCCGAGCGGTGGGCGTCCCGGACGCCAGGCCGTACTTCCGCTTCCCCGGCGGCTGTTATGACCAGCGGGCCCTGCGGGCGCTCGCCGGCACCGGGGTGACCGCCGTGCAGTGGGACGTGGTGGGCGGGGACGCCTTCGCGACGGACGCCGACGCGGTGGCCCGGCAGGTGCTCGACGGCGTCCGGCCCGGATCGGTGGTCGTCCTGCACTGCACGACGAGCGCCGCCCCCGCGACCGAGCGGGCGATCCGCACGATCGTGCCCGAGCTGCGCCACCGGGGCTTCCGGTTCGTGAAGGTGTCCGAACTGATCAGTGCCGCACCTCGCTGACCAGGCCTACCCTGGAGGGTATGAGTGAGGCCGAGGTCAACGACTACTGCCTGATCGACGCGACCAGGCCGCCCAAGGCGGACGGGCCGCCGTACGCGGAGTGCGTGCTGTGCCGGGAGCCGACGGAGTACCCCGAGTCGTACAAGGGCATCACCCTGTGCCCCGTCTGCGAGTGGCAGGAGGCCCAGCGCACCGCCTGCTCCGGCTGACCGGCGGGACTCCGGCGCTCGGCGCCCCGGTCGCGGGCCGGGGTCCCGGGCGGCGGGGACGGGCGTCCCCCGCGGATCTTCCGCCTGGCAGACTGAAGGACGTGACACATCCTTCCCCCGTTCCCGGCGACAGTCCCTTCCGTCCCGTCCGCTCGGCCCGTGACGAGGCCCCGCAGTTCGTGCTCCCGCTGGTCGTGCGCATCGAGCGGGCCGAGCCCCCGGCGCGCACCGACGCGCTGGAGACGGCGGCCAAGGCCGTGCTCGTGATGCTGTCCGACGAGCGGTCGCTGGGGGACGGCGAGTGGGCGCAGGCCGTGCGGGACTGGCAGGACGCCCGGATCCGCAAGGTCGTCCGGCGGGCCCGCGGCGCGGAGTGGCGGCGGGCGGAGACACTGCCCGGGATCACGGTCACCGGGAAGTCGGCGGAGGTGCGGGTCTTCCCACCGGTGCCGCTGGACGGCTGGCCGAAGGAACTGGCCAAGCTCCAGGTGTCCGGCACCGACCTCGACGACCCGGAGCGGCCGACCGCGGCCGACCCGGGCACGCCGGTGCTGTGGATGAGCCCGGAGGTGGAGATGTCGGCCGGCAAGGCCATGGCGCAGGCCGGGCACGGCGCTCAACTGGCCTGGTGGGCGCTGCCGGACGAGGAACGCGCGGCCTGGCACGACGCCGGTTTCCCACTCGCCGTGCGCACCGCGGACCCGGCGCGCTGGCGCGAGCTGACCGCGAGCGGCCTGCCGGTGGTGCGGGACGCCGGATTCACGGAGATCGCGCCCGGCTCCTGCACGGTGGTCGCCCAGCATCCGGCGCTGCGTTAGCGGGTGTGCGCAGGCTCGGCCATGTCACGAGCAGGCCGTGGGCTCGCCGTCGTGCGGTACGGACATGGCCGGCGCGCCTGCCGACAGCCTTTCAGGACCCCCGGGGGCCGCGGGTTCCGCGCGCTCAGAAGCGTCCGCCGGTCAGCCGCGTGATCGGCCCGTGCCCGCGGCGCGCGGAGACCCGGCCCGCCGCGAAGGACAGGGTGGCGAGGGCCGTCACACCCGTCGCGGCACCGGTCGCCATCAGCTTGCGGGCCTTGATGACCGTCCACGCCGTCGTGGCGGCGGTGGCCACCTGACCGGCGGTCGACACCACGGTGTCCTTGGTGCTCGCGAGCGCGGTGCCCGCGGCCGCCACCGCCCGCGATCCGCCCTCGGACGCCGAACGCGCGGCCCGCGCGGCGGTGGTGCCCGACGACGCGGCCTTGTCCCCGGTCTTCGACGCGGCCGTCTTCGCCGTACGGGCGGCCTGCGCGGTCTTGCCTTCTCGCTCTTGTGTGTTCGCCATGGAGAGCGCGTTACCGATTCCGCTCAGGACAAACGCACTACGTCCACGCGCCCTTGGACAACCGTCGTGCGTCCGCGCTGCCTCCGGCGGCGTCGCGCGGGTAGACGCAGCGAAGAGGAGGCCTATCGCTTCTCACCGCACAGCGACCATGGAGGTGTCATGCCCGGCATCATCGACCGGATCAAGCAGTACAGCCGCACCCCTCAGGGCCGGCGGGCCATCGCGTCGGCGCGGCGCGCGGCCTCCGATCCCCGTACCCGGGCGCAGGCCCGCACCCTGCTCGGCCGACTGCGCCGCCGCTGACCGCGCCTGCCCGCGAACAGGTGCCGGCTTCCCTGCCCGGGGCGGACGCATATCCCGTCCCGGGCAGGGCATCCGGGCCTTCGCCGGCGTCGAACACCGCCGGGCGAATCAACGACAGAAGGGCGGCGGCCATGGCGACCGGAGCATCCGTGACGCGAGGCAAGGGGGCCGCGAGGGCTCGCCGGGCGGCGAACGGTTCCGTCGTCGACGCCGGGGCCCGCTGGGGCCTGGTGGCCCGCGGCACGATCTATCTGCTGATAGGGTTGCTGGCCCTGCGCATCGCCCATGGCGGCGGAGCCGGGCAGGCGGACAGCAGCGGAGCCGTCCAGGAGCTGGCGCGGCAGCCGTTCGGTGAGGCGCTGGTGTGGGCGATCGGGATCGGCCTGATCGGGATGGCGCTGTGGCGGTTGTCCGAGGCCCTGTTCGGCGCGTCCGGCCCGGACGGCCGCAAGGCGTCCAAGCGCGCCCTGAACGCCGGGCGCTGCGTCTTCTACGGCTTCGTGGCGTCCTCCGTGCTGTCGTTCGTGACCTCCTCCAAGAACGACGAGGGAAGCGACGCGACCTCACGCGACCTCACCGCCCGCGCTCTCGAACTCCCCCTGGGCCGCTGGCTCGTCGGCGTCGCGGGTCTCGTCGTCCTGGGGGTCGGCGTGGGCATCGGGGTGCGCGCGGTCCGGCGTACCTTCCACAAGCACCTCAAGCGGGCGGACATGTCCCGCCGGGTCCGTCGCGTGGTGGACGTCCTCGGCGTCACCGGCGGTGTGGCCCGCGGGCTGGTCTACGCGGCGGCGGGCGTCTTCGTGGTGATCGCCGCGGTGGACTACGACCCCGACCGGGCCAAGGGCCTGGACGGCACGCTGCGCGCTCTCGCCGACGCCCCGGCCGGGCCCTGGCTGCTGTCCCTGGTGGCGCTCGGTCTGGCCGTCTTCGGTCTGTTCTCCGTCGCTCTCGCCCGCTACCGCAGGGTCTGAAGCGGGCGGCGCCGGGCCTCCCGGCCTCTCCGCGACGGGCAGGGCCGGAACCTCAAATGTTGCTCTGAAGGCGCGGCCCGCAGGGTTCGCGCCCCGGCGGCGTGGCCATACCCCCCTCACGCGGTGTGCGGAACGCCGTGCGAGAACGTGGAGGTGGGGGAAGCATGCAGCGACTGGGGACGGGAATCGGGTGGCGGCCGGAGATCGCGGACGCCGTGGAGGCGATGCCGGGCATCGACTGGGTCGAGGTCGTCGCCGAGAACGTCTGCCTCGGCCATCTGCCGGACTCGCTGCGGCGGTTGCGCGAGCGCGGGGTGACCGTGGTGCCGCACGGCGTCGCCCTCGGCCTCGGCGGCGCCGACCGGCCGGACCCGGGCCGGCTGTCGGCGCTGGCCGAGCGGGCCGAGGCGCTGGGGTCGCCGCTGGTCACCGAGCACATCGCGTTCGTCCGCGCGGGCGGACCGCTGACCGCGTCACCCCGGCTGGAGGCGGGCCACCTGCTGCCGGTGCCGCGCACCCGGGACGCGCTCGACGTGCTGTGCGAGAACGTGCGGATCGCGCAGGACGCGCTGCCGGTGCCGCTGGCGGTGGAGAACATCGCCGCGCTGTTCTCGTGGCCGGGCGAGGAGATGACGGAGGGACAGTTCCTGTACGAGCTGGCCGACCGTACCGGCGTACGCCTGCTGATCGACGTGGCCAACCTGCACACCAACCACGTCAACCGGGGCGAGGACCCGGCCAAGGCGCTCGCCGAACTCCCCGTGGAGGCCATCGCCTACGTCCATGTCGCGGGCGGCTTCGAACGTGACGGCGTCTGGCACGACAGCCACGCTCACCCCGTGCCCCGGCCGGTCCTGGACATCCTGACCGACCTGGCGTCGCGGGTGGCACCGGCCGGGGTGCTGCTGGAGCGGGACGAGAACTTCCCCGAACCGGCCGAGCTGGAGGGCGAGCTGGCGGCCATCCGGGAGGCCCTGCGCAAGGGCCGGGGGCAGTCGCGGGCGGCCGGGGCGGCGACGGCGGAGACCTCCGCGCCGCGCCCGGCGGCCACCGCCGCGACCGCCACCGCGGGCGCCGTGCCGGACGGCGTGCGCGAGCGGCTCGGTCTCGCCCAGGCCGCGCTGCTCTCCGCGCTCGTCGCCGGGACACCCGCCCCGGAGGGGTTCGACCGGGCCCGGCTGCGGGTGCAGACGCGGGCGCTCGCCGGGAAACGGGCGGGGGTCGTGGCGAAGGTGGCCCCGGAACTGCCGGAGCTGCTCGGGGACGCGTACCGGACGGAGTTCCTCGCGTACGCGCACCGGCGTCCGATGACCGGCGGCTACCGGCGGGACGCCCTGGACTTCGCCGAGCACCTGCTGGATTCGGACCGGCTGCAGGCGCGGGTGCGGCGGGAGATGCGGGCGTGGTGGCGGGAGCGCTCGGGCCCGGCGCCGCGTTCGGCACGTCCGGCGGCACGGCTGGCGCGCGGCGCCCGCCGGGTGCTGCTGGGGCGCTGAGCGGCGGTAGCCGCCGGCCCCCGGCCCGCCCGGCTCGTCCCTCCTCTGCCCGGCCTGTCCCGCCTGTTCGGGCCCGTCCGCACCTTTCCGACCTGCGCGGAAACGGAACGTCACATACCCGCGACACTCTGTCCGGATGATGAACAGGGGATGGCGCTCGACAGATCACCGGCATAGAAACACGGCATGTTCTGGGTCATCCTCCTGCTGCTCGCCTGGGTCGCCGCCGGTACGGCGTGCACCTTGCTGTGTCTGGCCGCCGTGCACGCCGCCGACACCGACGCGGACACGGGCGGAACGCACGATCTGACGCTCTACGAGGCCGCGTTCCTGTCCGGCGGGCCCGCGCGGGTCGCCGATCTGACGCTGGTCTCGATGGCCCGCCAGCGCCGGCTGCTGCTCGCGCACACCGGCTGGGCGACCGTCGTCGACCCGCGCGGGCGCGACGAGATGGAACGTTCGGTGATAGGGGCCATCGGCCCGGAGGGGCAGTCCCCGATCGCCCTTGTGCGGGCCGCCGCGGCCGCCACCGAGGCGGTGCGCGGGCTCGCCGACCGGCTGGTCCGCGCGGGTCTCGCCGTCCCGGCCGGGGCCGGTACGACGGTCGCGGCGGGCGTGCGGCGGGTGCGGTTCGCCGCGCTGGCCGTGGTCGCGCTGGGGGTGACGGCGCTGCTGCTGCCGGTCGAGCCGGGCATGCCGCGCCATCTGGTCGCCTTCTGGTTCGCGCTGCCCCTCGCCCTCACGCTGAGCTGCCTCGCCCTGGCCCGCATGGAGGCGCACCCGTACTCGGACTGGGCCTCCCCGGCCGGGCAGCGGCTGCTGGGCCGGCTGGCCCGGCACTCCGGCGACGCGGCCGACGACCGCGTCTACCTCACCACGGTGGCCGTCCGCGGGGTCGGTGCGGTCGGCGAGCCCGAGCTGCGGGCGGCCTTCGCCCGGCGCGGGCCCGTCCGGCGCGGCTGACGGCGGGCCGGGCCCGCGGCCCGGGGAGGCCCATTCAGGGGGCGTACGGAAGCACGGGCGCCGACACCGGGCGGCCGGTGCTTGCCTTCGCCAAGAACCAAACGAAACTTCCCTTTTGTCGCTGCCGCGCACCGAAAGGGAGTACGCGATGAGAGCTGCCGCCCTCTACACGGCCGCCGGGTCCCTGCTGCTGACCACCCTCGCCGCCGCTCCCGCCGACAGCGCGCCGAAGACCCCGGTGGCCGCCGCCGAGGTACGCGGCACCGCGGTGGCCGTCGCCCGGGCCGCGGCCCAAGGGGTCCGGTTCGGCCGGTGCACGGCGGGGCGGGACATGCCGGCCAGCATGGAGTGCGGCACCGTGACCGTTCCGCTCGACTACGCGCAGCCGGACGGCAGGCAGATCCAGCTCGCCGTCAGCCGGGTTCCCGCCACCGAGCGCGACCCGCAGGACGGCGAGCGCCGGATGACCCGGCAAGGCGCCCTGGTCTACAACCCGGGTGGCCCCGGCGCCTCCGGCTACCACTTCCCGCTGGTCGGCATGCTTCCCAAGTGGAAGCGGATCGCCGCCGCCTACGACCTGGTCGGCTACGCCCCGCGCGGTGTCGGCCGTTCGGCGCCGCTGTCCTGCCAGGACCCCGCGCAGGTCTTCAAGGGGCCCACCCAGTCCCCGGCGCACCCCTTGGAGTCGTACAAGCGCGACCGCATCGTGAAGGCGAAGGCGTACGCCCGCGGATGCCTGGAGCGCTCCGGCGACGCGCTGCGCCACTACCACTCCCTCAACAACGCCCGCGACCTCGACGTACTGCGCGCGGCGCTGGGCGAGGACCGGCTCAACTTCATCGGCTCGTCGTACGGCACCTACTTCGGGGCGCTGTACGCGACGCTGTTCCCCTCGCGTGTGCGGCGGATGGTGTTCGACGCGGCGGTGAACCCGCATCCTTCGGACGTCTGGTACCGCAACAACCTCGCCCAGTCGGCCGCGTTCGAAGACCGCTGGGCGGATTTCAAGGACTGGATCGCCAAGCACCACGACGTGTACGGGCTGGGAGCCCGGGCGCAGGACGTGCAGCAGGGCTACGACCTGGCGCGGGCGCGGCTCGCCGCGGAGCCGGCCGGCGGGCGGGTCGGGTCGGGGCAGTTGCAGAGCCTGTTCCTCCAGGCCGGGTACCACGACGACCACTGGCCGGCGCGAGCGCGGGCGCTGTCGGCGTATCTGAAGGGCGATCCGCAGCCGCTGATCGACCTGGCCGGTCCGCGCCGGAAGGCTTCGCCCGAGGCGGAGAACTCGAGCGCGGTCTACACGGCCGTGGAGTGCAACGACGCGCCCTGGCCGACGGACTGGGCGGTGTGGGACCGGGACAACACGCGGCTGGCGCGGCTGGCGCCGTTCGAGACGTGGGACAACGTGTGGATGAACCTGCCCTGCGCGTACTGGCCCGCGCCGCGTCAGCAGCCGCTGGACGTGCGGACGGGGCCCGGGGAGCTGCCGCCGACGCTGATCCTGGCGGCTGAGCGGGACGCCGCCGCGCCGTACGAGGGGGCGTTGGAGCTGCACCGGCGTTTGTCGGGGTCGGTGCTGGTGACGGAGCGGGACGCGGGGACGCACGGGCTCGTGGGCGGTCCCAACGCCTGCGTCAACGGGTATGTCGACGCGTATCTGCTGGAGGGGTGGGTTCCGGGGCGGCGGGCGGCGTGCGCGCCACGCCCGGAACCCGAGCCGAGGACCGACCGGTAGGACCGTCGGCCGTCCGCGGGGCAGTGCGCGGCCCCGCGCCGCCGGGCGTCAGGCCAGTCCGGCGACCAGGTCGGCGACCGACTTGCGGCGGCCCGTGAAGAACGGGACCTCCTCGCGGACGTGCATCCGGGCCTCGGAGGCGCGCAGGTGGCGCATGAGGTCGACGATGCGGTACAGCTCGTCGGCCTCGAAGGCGAGGATCCACTCGTAGTCGCCGAGCGAGAACGAGGCGACCGTGTTGGCGCGGACGTCCGGGTAGCCGCGGGCCATCTTGCCGTGGTCGGCGAGCATCCGGCGGCGGTCCTCGTCGGGCAGCAGGTACCAGTCGTAGGAGCGCACGAACGGGTAGACGCTGACGTAGTCGCGCGGCGTCTCGTCGGCGAGGAACGCCGGGATGTGCGAGCGGTTGAACTCGGCGGGGCGGTGCAGCGCCATGTTGGACCACACCGGCTCCAGGGCACGGCCCAGCCTGGTGCGGCGGAAGAGGTTGTACGCCTCCTGGAGCTGGTCGCTGGTCTCGGCGTGCCACCAGATCATCACGTCGGCGTCGGCGCGCAGGCCCGAGACGTCATAGGTGCCGCGGATGGTCACGTCCTTCGCGGCGAGCTGGTCGAACAGCTCCTGGACCTCGTCGGCGTAACCCGCGCGGTCCTCGGGGAGCACGTCCTTCAGCTTGAACACGGACCACAGGGTGTAGCGGATGACCTCGTTGAGGTCCTTGGCCAGCTTGCCCTTGTTCGGGACCCGTCCGGTGGTGGTGGCGTCGTCACTCATGCCCTCATTCTCCCGCTCCGCCGTGCAGGCTCTGCACCGGGTGGGCGGTGAGCTCCTGCACACCGCGCAGGTCACCGCCCAGCTGGTCCACCGCGGCATACGCGCTCGCGATGCAGGCGGGGACGCCGACACCGTCGTACACCGCGCCGCACACGGCCAGTCCCGGCAGTTCGGCGACGTGGCCGCGGATGCGGGCCACGCGCGCGTGGTGCCCGACCGGGTACTGCGGCAGGCCGCCGTCCCAGCGGGTGACGCGGGTGGCGACGGGCGTGGCGTCGAGGCCGGTGGCCGCCGCGAGGTCCTGCCGGGAGACGGCGACGAGGCCGGCGTCGTCGCGGTCCAGGATCTCCGTCTCGCCGTGGCGTCCCACCGAGGTGCGCAGCACCACCGTCTCCGGGTCCTCCTCGGCGATCCAGCCCCACTTCTGCGAGGCGAACGTGGACGCCTTGATGGTCCGTCCGTCGACCGGCGGGACCAGGAAGCCGCTGCCCTCGGGGAGGCGGATGTCGGCGCGCCGGTAGGCGAGGGTGATCAGCGCCATCGACGCGTACTCCACGGCCGTCAGCTCGGCCGCGGCGGCGGGGGCCTCGGCGCGCAGCAGTCCGGCCGCGGCGGGCGCGGGGACGGCGACGACCACGGCGTCCGCGGGCAGCACCCGGTCCCCGGCCGTGACGAGCCAGCCGCCGTCGGGCCGGCGGCGCAGCTCCGTGGCCGCCGTCCGGGTCAGGATCTCCCCGCCGCGCGCCCGCACGGAGTCGGCCACCGCCAGCGGCAGGGTGCCGACGCCGCCCCGCAGGCCCATGAACACCGGGCCGGTCCGCGGGTTCGCCGCCGCCTTGGCCTGGATCTCGCGGACCGCCTCGGTGAGCGAGTCGTGGGTGTGGGCGGCCTGGAAGAGCTGGGGGACGGCGGAGCGCAGGGAGATGCGGTACGCGTCGCCCGCGTAGACCCCGCCGAGCAGGGGTTCGACGAGGCGGTCGACGACCTCGCGGCCCAGCCTGGCGGCGACGTACTCCCCCACCGCCACGTCGTCGCCGACCTCGGTGCGGGGCAGCTCGGCGTCCCGCTCGATGCGGCGCAGGCCCTCCTCGGAGAGCACCCCGGACAGGGCGGCGGCGGTGCCGGGCACGCCCATGACGTGGCCCTTGGGCATGGGGCGCAGGGCGCCGCGGGTCCAGAGCGCGGCGGTCGCGGTGGCCGGCGGTTCCAGCCGGTCGGCGAGGCCTGCCTCCCGCGCGAGGCCGACCGCCTCGGGGCGGCGCGCCAGCAGGGACTCGGCGCCGAGGTCGACCCGCACGCCCGCGATCTCGCCGGGCAGGAGCTTGCCGCCGACCCTGTCGGACGCCTCCAGCACGGTCACCCGCGCGCCTCGCCCCAGCAGCCGGTGGGCGGCGGCCAGCCCGGCGATCCCGGCTCCGATGACGACGACCCGCCCGGCGTCGCTCCGTACTCCGCTCATGCCCTCCACCTTCTCAGACGGCACCGGCGGCGCCGTCGCGGGGCCGTGGCCCGGCCGAGTCCCGACCGTGACCGGTTCGGAACCGGTGCCGTCAAACGCCCGGCGCCGGCCGGACGTCGAAGGAACGTCCGTCGCAGCGAACCCCGGGGGATCCCACATGCGCACACCACGTTCCGCACCCGCCCACCGGCCCGGCAGGCTCCTCGCCGGGCTGCTGCTCGCCGCCGCCCTCGCGGCCACCGGATGCAGCGGCGCGAGCGACACCTCCTCCGGCGGTGACGGCGCCAAGGCCGCGGAGGCCGCCGCGCCGGGCTACGAGGCGGGCGGCGGCGACTCGAAGGCCCGCCAGAACGACCGGGACGAGGCCGCGCCGAAGCCGGTCGCGAGCCACATCATCCGCACCGCCTCACTGACCGTGCAGGTCAAGGACGTGCCGAAGGCGCTCGCCGACGCCCGCGCGGTCACCGAGGACGCGGGCGGCTACGTCGGCCAGGAGACCACGCACCGCGACGACGAGGGCGGCGAGCGGACCAGGGTCGTGCTGCGGGTGCCGGTCGACCGGTACGAGGAGGTGCTGAAGGGCCTGGAGGGCGCGGGCAGGCTGCTGGAGCGCACCGCGAAGGCGCAGGACGTCACCGAGCAGGTCGTCGACGTGGAGAGCCGGATCCGGTCGCAGCGGGCCAGCGTGGCGCGGATCCGCGAGCTGATGGACGAGGCGACCAAGCTGAGCGACGTGGTGACGCTGGAGGGCGAACTGAGCAGCCGGCAGGCCGACCTGGAGGCACTGCTCGCCCGGCAGGCGTCCCTGAAGGACCGCGCCGGCCTGGCGACCATCACCCTGTCGCTGACCGGGACACCGGTGGACAAGGCCGCCGATGACGACGACCCGGGGATCGGCGACGCGCTCGGGGGCGGCTGGGACGCGTTCGTGTCGACGCTGCGCTGGATCGTCGTGGCCCTCGCCGCGGTGCTGCCCTTCGCCGCGCTGACGGCACTGCTCGTCCTGGTGTGGCTGCGGCTGGTCCGGCCCCGGCTGCCGCGCCGCGCGGCGCAGGCACCCGCGATGACGGCGCCGGGCCCGCTCCCGGAGGCCGGCGAGGCGGGTGCCGGGCGCGACTGAAATGCCGGACCCCCGTAGCGTGTTCGCATGAGCATGAGCGGTACGAGGGGTGACCGGCAGCGTCTGGTGGTGATCGGCGGTGACGCCGCGGGGATGTCCGCGGCGTCACAGGCCCGTCGGCTCAAGGACGCCGACGAGTTGGAGATCGTGGCGTTCGAGCGGGGGCACTTCACCTCCTACTCGGCGTGCGGCATCCCCTACTGGGTGGGCGGTGACGTCGCCGAGCGCGACGAGCTGATCGCGCGGACCCCCGAGGAGCACCGGGCCCGCGGCATCGACGTGCGGCTGCGCACGGAGGTCACGGAGATCGACGTCGACGGGCGGCGGGTGTACGCGCGGGACCTGGAATCCGGCGCCGGGTCCTGGATGTCGTACGACCGTCTCGTCATCGCCACCGGGGCGCGGCCCGTCCGCCCCGACATGCCCGGCGCCGACGCGCCCGGTGTGCACGGGGTGCAGACCCTCGACGACGGCCAGGCCCTGCTGGACACCCTCGGTGCCACGCGTGGCCGGCGCGCGGTCGTCGTCGGCGCGGGGTACATCGGCGTGGAGATGGCGGAGGCGCTGATCAAGCGCGGCTACGAGGTGACGGTCGTCAACCGGGGCAGCGAGCCGATGGCCACGCTCGACCCCGACATGGGCCGCCTGGTGCACCGGGCCATGGAGGGCCTCGGCATCACCATGGTGAACGACGCCGAGGTGACCAAGGTGCTCACCGGGGACGACGGCCGGGTCCGCGCGGTGGCCACGCAGAACGCCGAGTACCCGGCGGACGTGGTGGTGCTGGGCATCGGCGTGCGCCCCGAGACCGGGCTCGCCCGCGCGGCGGGCCTCCCCCTCGGCGACCACGGCGGGCTGCTCACCGATCTCGCGATGCGGGTGCGCGGCCACGAGGACATCTGGGCGGGCGGCGACTGCGTGGAGGTGCTGGACCTGGTCTCGGGCCGCGAGCGGCACATCGCCCTCGGCACCCACGCCAACAAGCACGGCCAGGTCATCGGCACCAACGTCGGCGGCGGCTACGCCACCTTCCCCGGCGTCGTCGGCACCGCGGTGAGCAAGGTCTGCGACCTGGAGATCGCCCGCACCGGCCTGCGCGAGAAGGACGCGCGGCGGGCGGGCCTGCGGTACGAGACGGTCACCATCGAGTCGACCAGCCGCGCGGGTTACTACCCCGGCGCCTCCCCCATGACCGTCAAGATGCTCGCCGAGCGCCGCACCGGCCGTCTGCTGGGTGTGCAGATCGTCGGCCGGGAGGGAGCGGGCAAGCGCGTCGACATCGCCGCGGTGGCGCTGACCGCTGGGCTGACCGTGGACCAGGTGATCCACCTGGACCTGGGGTACGCGCCGCCGTTCTCGCCGGTGTGGGACCCGGTTCTTGTCGCCGCGCGGAAGGCTGCGCAGGCGGTGCGGGGGGCGCCGTAGGGGTGCGGTCGCGTCGCCGGGTGCGGGTGGAGGGTGGCTGGTCGCGCAGTTCCCCGCGCCCTGGAGGCCGGACCAGTGGACGCCCTCAGGGGTGCGGGGAACTGCGGGAGCAACCCCCGCCCACCCGCAGACCGCAGACCGCCTAAGCCGTCCCGTTCATCCTCGGCAGCGACGCCACCGACGCCGGCTGCTCCGGCTTCGCGTGCGCCGCGGGCAGCCGTGCCGACCGCAGCCGATGGCTCACCGCCTCGTCCAGCGTCACCGGCCGCTGGGTCTGCGCCGCCAGCCGCCCCGCCTCCTGGCCGAGGCGGGCCACGTCCTCCCAGGGCAGGCGGATGACCAGGGCGAGTTCGGCCTCGCCGTCGGGCATCGCGTGCATCGGTGGGGTCACACGGTCGCTCATCGCCTGTTCCTCACGTCGTCGTGCCACGGACCGTCCGCCGAGACATACGCAGACACGGACGGCCGTGTTCACCGGTTCGGCGAACGCTTCCCGGGCAGTAGTTCCTCGTGGTCATCCCCGTCCATGACGTGAACCCGGCGCGCCGTACGCCATGGGTGACGTACGCGCTGATCGCCGCCAACGTGCTGGTGTTCCTGTTCACGCCCGGCCTGGCCGCGTCAGTGACCGGGGAGGGCGGCCTGGCGCAGTTGTGCCGGCTGCAGGCGTTCCTGGACCAGTACGCGGCGGTGCCGCAGGAGCTGATCCACCATCGGATGCCGCGGCTGGTCCCGACCGGCGAGACCGCGCTGGGCCCGCAGGGGCCGGGCTGTGTCGTCAGGCCGCCGGACTACGCCAAGTGGCCCGAGCTGAGCGTGCTGAGCGCGTTGTTCCTGCACGGCGGCTGGCTGCACCTGCTCGGCAACATGCTCTTCCTGCTGATCTTCGGCAACAACATCGAGGACCGCATGGGCCATGCCCGCTTCGCGCTCTTCTACGCCGTCTGCGGCTACGCGGCGACGTACGGCTTCGCGCTTCTCAACGACGGCTCCGCCGATCCCCTGATCGGCGCCTCCGGGGCGATCGCCGGGGTCCTCGGCGCTTATCTGGTGCTGTATCCGAGGGCCCGGGTGTGGGTCCTCGTGCCGTTCCTGATCTTCCTGCCGCTGCGGCTGCCCGCCTGGCTGGTGCTGGGGTTCTGGTTCGGGCTCCAGGCGGTGTACTCCTCCGGCGAGGGCGTCTCCGACGCGGGCACCGTGGCGTACGCGGCGCACATCGCCGGCTTCCTCGCCGGGATGCTGCTCGCCTGGCCGCTCAGACCGGGTACTCCCCCGCCGCCGGAGCCGCGTGGCCTGCTCTTCGGCAGGCAGGCACGGCCCCGGCACACCTGGTGAGTCAGCGGGCGGTGTTGGTGTGGACGTAGTCCACGAGCCGGGTCAGCGCGTCCGGGTCGGTGGACGGCATCACGCCGTGGCCGAGGTTGAAGACGTGGCCCTCCAGGCCGGCCGCCGCCTCCAGGACCTCGCGGGTCTTGGCCTCGACCGCCGGCTGCGGGGCGAACAGGACCGTGGGGTCGAGGTTGCCCTGGAGCGCCTTGCCGGGGCCGACGCGGCGGGCGGCCTCGTCCAGCGGGACGCGCCAGTCGACGCCGACGACGTCCGCGCCGGCCTCGCCCATGAGCCCCAGCAGCTCGCCGGTGCCGACGCCGAAGTGGATGCGCGGGACGCCGTAGCCGGCGACGGCCTGGAAGACCTTCGCCGAGGCGGGCAGGACGGAACGCCGGTAGTCGACGGGGGCGAGGGCACCGGCCCAGGAGTCGAACAGCTGGACCGCGCTCGCGCCCGCCTCGATCTGCACCTTCAGGAACGCGGAGGTGATGTCCGCGAGGCGGTCGAGGAGGTCGGCCCACAGCTCGGGGTCGCCGTACATCATCGCCTTGGCGTTCTCGTACGTACGCGACGGGCCGCCCTCGACGAGGTAGCTCGCGAGGGTGAACGGGGCGCCGGCGAAGCCGATGAGCGGGGTGCCGCCCAGCTCGCGGACGAGCAGGCCGATCGCCTCGGTGACGTAGGAGACGTCCTCGGGGGTGAGGTCGCGCAGCTGGGCGAGGTCCGCGCGGGAGCGGATCGGGCGCTCGACGACCGGGCCGACGCCCGGCTTGATGTCGAGGTCGACGCCGATGGCCTTCAGCGGGACGACGATGTCGCTGAAGTAGATCGCCGCGTCCACTCCGTGCCGGCGCACGGGCTGGAGGGTGATCTCGGTGACCAGCTCGGGCCGCATGCAGGACTCCAGCATGGGGACGCCCTCGCGGACCTTGCGGTACTCGGGCAGCGAGCGCCCGGCCTGCCGCATGAACCACACGGGCGTGTGCGGCACGGGTTCGCGCCTGCACGCCTTGAGGAAGGCGGAGTCGTACGTCGCGGAAGGCTGCGTCTGGTTGGCACTCACGGGGCAAGTTTCGCACGGCGCGGTGACGGCCCCGGCCGGGCCCCGTGCAGGCCGGTGCGCCCGGCGGGGTGTCTCTCCCTGCGCCGGGCGCCCGTTCCGCTTAATCTTCCCCGCATGGCTGCGGCTCAGGGACGACTGTCGGACGGCGCTGGCGGAATGGACGATCCGAAGGAGAGGGATCTGCATACGGGCGAGGGCGAGGCGGCGCCGCCGGTCTTCCGGACCGCCGTCGACGCGCTGCGGTCGGCGCGGCTGCGTCCGCAGGTCGAGGTCGAGCCTACCCGGGCCCCGCAGCGGCTCGCGCCGTACGCGTACGCCCTGGAGGCGGCGGTCGTCGACGGCGACCAGGATCTGGCCGACGGCCGGCTGGTGCTGCTGCACGACCCGGCCGGGCACGACGCCTGGCAGGGCACCTTCCGGCTGGTGACGCTGGTGCGCGCGGAGCTGGAGCCGGAGATGGCGGCCGATCCGCTGCTGCCGGAGGTGTGCTGGTCGTGGCTGACGGGGGCGTTGCAGGCGCGCGGGCTGGGGTACGGCGAGCCGAGCGGCACCGTCACCCGTGCGAGCTCGCACTACTTCGGCGGGCTGGCCTCCCGCCCGGCCGCCTCGCAGATCGAGATCCGCGCCTCCTGGACGCCCCGCGAGGGCCTGGGCGGGGTGCCGGACACGGCGGCGCACCTGGCGTCCTGGTGCGATCTGCTGGCGCAGGTGGCGGGGCTGCCGCCGGCCGGTCCGGGCGACGCGTCGGTGGTGACGCTGCCGCAGCGGCGGGGGCCGCAGTCCCGCTGAGTCGGCGGTCACGCCGGGAGCGACACTCCGGCTTTGCCGTCGTTTTGTCGATACGGCCACTTTCAGTCAGGACCAGTCGCTCGAACGAACCGATTCGTTCACCGAACGATCGACCGCGTGTCCGAATTGCACCGATTGCTACTCACTAGATCGTGATCATTCTCTAAAGGCCGCCGGGTTTGCTGCCGAAGAGGTCTTTGACCTTCAAAGCCGTCCCGCACCCAGGAGGCCTGGTGTCCGTTCTCCTCGAGCAGCCCGCAAGCCTGGTCGCCTACCGCCCGAACAAGCCCACCGCCATGGTCGTCGTCGCCGATCCTCGCGTCCGCTCCACCGTCACCCGCCATCTGTGGGCGCTCGGTGTGCGCGATGTCATCGAGGCGTCGTCCATCGCCGAGGCTCGTCCCCGCATCGGCAACCCACGAGACATCTGCGTCGCCGACGTCCACCTGCCCGACGGCTCCGGCCTGACCCTCCTGTCGGAGACGCGCGCCGCGGGCTGGCCCAACGGGCTCGCCCTGTCCGCCGCCGACGACATCGGAGCCGTGCGCAACGCCCTCGCGGGCGGCGTCAAGGGCTACGTCGTCACCGGCACCCGCACCAACGTCGGGCTCCCCACCCGGCCCGGTGCCGCCCCGATCGGCGCGGCCGCCGCCCGCCTCCACCGCCGCCCCCCGGGTGCTCCGAGCCACCCGGGCGGCTACCGCGAGCTGTCCGGCCGCGAGGTGGAGGTGCTGCGACTGGTCGCCGAGGGGCAGTCCAACAAGGCCATCGGCGTCTCGATGGGCCTGTCCGCACTGACCGTCAAGAGCCACCTCGCCCGAATCGCCCGCAAGCTCGGCACCGGCGACCGCGCCGGCATGGTCGCCGTGGCCCTGCGGACCGGCATCATCCACTGAATCCCTGAACCCCGGCCCACGGCTCGTGAACACCGGTGTTTCCCCGAGCTGACCGGTTTACGACCCTCGGGCGCCCGTCGACGGAACGTTACGTCGACGGGCGTCGGGCATCCACGGATACCCTTGACAGGTGACCGACGCCCACAACACCGCAGCAGACAGCTCACTGCGAACCACCGGAGGCGCCCCTCCGGACGACGGCGGATCTTCTGCTACGGAGGCGCCGATCCCCTTGCTGGAACCCCGCGAGGGCATTCCGCCCGTGATCGCGGACGAGGCCGGCCTCGCCGAGGTGATCGCCGCCTTCGCCGCCGGCTCCGGCCCCGTCGCCGTCGACGCCGAGCGCGCCTCCGGCTACCGCTACGGCCAGCGCGCCTACCTGGTGCAGCTGCGCCGCGCGGGCGCCGGCACCGCGTTGATCGACCCCGTCGCCTGCCCCGACCTGTCCGGCCTCGGCGAGGCGCTGTCCGGCGTGGAGTGGGTGCTGCACGCCGCCACCCAGGACCTGCCCTGCCTGCGCGAAATAGGCATGGTGCCGACCCGGCTGTTCGACACCGAGCTGGCCGGCCGGCTCGCCGGGTTCCCGAGGGTCGGCCTCGGCGCCATGGTCGAGAACGTCCTCGGCTTCGTCCTGGAGAAGGGCCACTCCGCCGTCGACTGGTCCACCCGCCCGCTGCCCGAGCCCTGGCTGCGGTACGCCGCCCTGGACGTGGAGCTGCTGGTCGACCTGCGCGACGCGCTGGAGAAGGAGCTGGACCGGCAGGGCAAGCTCGAGTGGGCCCGGCAGGAGTTCGACGCGATCGCCTCCGCGCCGCCGCCCGAGCCCCGCAAGGACCCCTGGCGGCGCACCTCCGGCATGCACAAGGTGCGGCGCCGACGGCAGCTCGCCGTGGTGCGGGAGCTGTGGCAGACCCGCGACCGGATCGCCCAGCGGCGCGACGTCTCGCCGGGCAAGGTGCTGTCGGACGCGGCCATCGTCGAGGCCGCGCTCGCGCTGCCGGGCAACACGCACGCCCTTTCCGCGCTGAACGGGTTCGGGCACCGGATGGGGCGGCGCCAGCTGGAACAGTGGCAGGCCGCGGTGGACCGGGCCAAGGCGCTGTCCGAGTCCCAGCTGCCGCAGCCGGGGCAGCCGGTCGCCGGGCCGCCGCCGCCCCGGGCGTGGGCGGACAAGGATCCGGCGGCCGCGCCCGGCTGTCCGCCGCCCGCGCGAAGGTCACCGCGCTGGCCGAGGAGCTCAATCTGCCCCAGGAGAACCTGGTCGCGCCGGACACGGTACGGCGGGTCTGCTGGGAGCCGCCGAAGGGCGCCGACGCCGAGGGCGTTTCCCAGGCACTGGTGGGGTACGGGGCCCGGCCGTGGCAGGTCGAACTGGTCACGCCGGTCCTGGTCGAGGCATTGTCCGCCAAGGCGCCATAGGGGCCACAGGGGCCGTGGGGGCCGTGGGGGCCGTACGGCGTCTCACCTGGTCGCCCCCTTCATGAAGTTGTAGATGAACCTCTGCAGGAGCAGGAAGACGATCAGGGTCGGGAGGATCACCAGGACCGCCCCGGCCGAGATCGCCTCCCAGTGCGCGCCGAACGGGCCGCGGAAGCGGAACAGGGACGTCGAGATCACGCCAAGGTCTTCGGACGGCATGTAGAGGAAGGGGATGAGGTCGCCCTGGTGCCGGCGGGATCGAGGTGACGGCCCAGGCCCTCGTACGGGATCTGCTGCTGCAGGCCGACCGGCTGGACCCGGCGGCGCGGGCCGGCCGGGGCCTGGTGACGCTGCTGCCCGGGGAGCGGGTGACCATCGGTGTCGGGGGCTGGGAGAATGCCGACGCGGCCGCCGCCCGGGCCGCCCTGTACTGCATGGAGCCCACGCGATGACCGCCTCCCGCGTCACCATCAAGGACGTCGCCGCGCGCGCCGGCGTCTCCAAGGGAGCCGTCTCCCTCGCCTTCAACCACAAGCCGGGGCTCTCGGAGGCGACCCGGGACCGGATCTTCCGGGCCGCCCGGGAGCTGGGCTGGGCGCCGAACCTGACCGCGCGGTCGCTGGCGGGCGCGCGGGTGGACGTGGTGGGGCTGGCGATCTGCCGGCCCGCCCGGATGCTCGGCCTGGAGCCGTTCTACATGGAGTTCGTCTCGGGCGTGGAGAGCGTGCTGACCGAGCACTCCTGCTCGCTGCTGCTGCGGCTGGTGAAGACGCCGGACGAGGAGGCCGGGCTGCTGGAGTCCTGGTGGAAGGCGCGGCAGATCGGCGGCTCGATCCTGGTCGACTTCCGCGCGGACGACCCCCGGGTGCGGGTCGCCGAACGGCTCGGGCTGCCGGTGGTCGCGGTCGGCCATCCCTCGCTGACCGGCTCGCTGACGTCGGTGTGGACCGACGACACCAGCGCGGTCGGCGAGGCGGTGCGCTATCTGGCCGCGCTCGGGCACCGGCGGATCGCCCGGGTCGGCGGGGCGGCGGCGCTCGGGCACACGGCGCTGCGCACGGCCGCGTTCGACGAGGCGACGCGGCAGCTGGCGCTGGCGGGGGCCTGGCAGGTGGCCACGGACTTCTCGGGCGAGGCGGGTGCCAGGGCCACGCGGTCCCTGCTGACGGCGTCGCCGCCGGACCGGCCCACGGCGATCGTGTACGACAACGACATCATGGCGGTCGCGGGTCTGTCGGTGGCGGCGGAGATGGGTCTGCGGGTGCCGGAGGACGTGTCGCTGCTGGCGTGGGACGACTCGCAGCTGTGCCGGCTGACGCACCCGACGCTGTCCGCGATGAGTCATGACGTGCACGGGTTCGGGGCGGAGGTGGCACGCACCTTGTTCGGGGTGATCACCGGGGAGGGGCCGGGTTCGCATCCGGTGCCGACGCCGGTGCTGACGCCACGTGGGTCCACGGCGCCGCCGTCTCGGCAGCACCCCGCCTCGATGTGACCTTCGCCGCTCGACCTACCAGGACTGGGCAGCTACGTTACTCATAAGTAGCATGGTCTGAGCAAGCGCTCAGCGTCCCGCACCCTGGAGGAGAGCCATCGTGCCTCGTACCGTCAGGGACGTCGTCTTCGTCGACGGCGTCCGCACCCCGTTCGGCAAGGCGGGCCCGAAGGGCATCTACCACGAGACCCGCGCCGACGACCTCGTCGTCAAGGCGATCCGGGAGCTGCTGCGCCGCAACCCCGGTCTGGACCCCAAGAAGATCGACGAGGTCGCCATCGCCGCGACCACGCAGATCGGCGACCAGGGCCTGACCATCGGCCGCACGGCCGGCATCCTCGCGGGCCTGCCGCAGTCGGTTCCGGGCTACTCCATCGACCGGATGTGCGCGGGCGCGCTGACCGCGGTCACCACGGTCGCCGGCTCCGTCGCCTTCGGCGCGTACGACATCGCCGTCGCGGGCGGTGTCGAGCACATGGGCCGTCACCCGATGGGCGAGGGCGTCGACCCGAACCCGCGGTTCGTGAGCGAGAAGCTGGTCGACGAGTCCGCCCTGTTCATGGGCATGACCGCGGAGAACCTGCACGACCGCTACCCGCAGATCACCAAGCTGCGCGCCGACGAGTACGCCGTGCGCTCGCAGGAGAAGGCCGCCAAGGCGTACGCCAACGGCAAGATCCAGGCCGACCTGGTGCCGATCTCGGTGCGCCGCACCAACCCGGAGGCCGGCGAGACCGGCTGGGGCCTGGTCACCGCCGACGAGCCGATGCGCCCGGGCACCACGCTGGAGAACCTCTCCGGCCTGAAGACCCCGTTCCGCGTCCACGGCCGGGTCACCGCCGGTAACGCGGCCGGTCTGAACGACGGCGCCACCGCCTCCCTCATCGCCTCCGAGGACTTCGCGCGCGAGAACGGCCTGCCCGTCAAGATGCGCCTGGTCTCCTACGCCTTCGCGGGCGTGGAGCCGGAGGTCATGGGCTACGGCCCGATCCCGGCCACGGAGAAGGCGCTCGCCCAGGCGGGTCTGTCCATCTCCGACATCGGCCTGTTCGAGATCAACGAGGCCTTCGCCGTCCAGGTCCTGGCCTTCCTGGACCACTACGGCATCGCCGACGACGACGAGCGCGTCAACCAGTACGGCGGCGCCATCGCCTTCGGCCACCCGCTGGCCTCCTCCGGCGTCCGTCTGATGACGCAGCTGGCCCGCCAGTTCGAGGAGCAGCCGCACGTCCGCTACGGCCTGACCACCATGTGCGTGGGCTTCGGCATGGGCGCGACGGTCATCTGGGAGAACCCGCACTTCGAGGGGGACAAGTGAGCACCACCGCTGAGCTGCTGAAGGGTGCGGCCGAGCTGTTCCCGGACGAGGTCGTCACGTCGGCGCACGTACGCCACTTCGACCTTCCGTTCGGGGCGGGCCGGTTCGCCCTGATCACCCTCGACAACGGGCACGACCACACCAAGCCGACCACCTTCGGCCCCCAGTCGCTGGCGAACCTGAACACCGCCATCGACCAGGTCGAGAAGGAGGCCCGGGACGGCGAGATCGTCGGCGTCGGCATCACCGGCAAGCCGTTCATCTTCGCCGTCGGCGCCGACCTCAAGGGCGTCGAGCTGCTGAAGGAGTGGGACCACGCCTACGCCATCGGCAAGGGCGGCCACGACGTCTTCAAGCGCCTGTCCGGCCTCGCCGTGCCGACCTTCGCCTACTACAACGGCGCCGCCATGGGCGGCGGCGTCGAGGTCGGCCTGCACTGCACCTACCGCACGGTTTCCAAGGCCGTCCCGGCGTTCTCCCTCCCCGAGGTCTTCCTCGGTCTGGTCCCCGGCTGGGGCGGCTGCACGATCCTGCCGAACCTGATCGGCGCCGACAAGGCCGTCTCGGTGATCATCGAGAACAGCCTCAACCAGAACAAGCAGCTCAAGGGCCGGCAGGTCTTCGAACTCGGCATCGCGGACGCGCTGTTCGAGGGTGCCGACTTCCTGGAGCAGTCGCTGCTGTGGACCGCGCAGGTCCTCAAGGGCGACATCGAGGTCGAGCGCCCGGTGATCGACCGCGGCGAGGCCTGGGACCAGGCCGTCGCCAAGGGCCGCTTCATCGCCGACGGCAAGGTGCACGGCGCCGCCCCGGCCGCCTACCGCGCCCTCGACATCATCGCCGCCGCCAAGAACGGCGACCTCCAGCAGGGCTACGACGCCGAGGACAAGGCGCTCGCCGACCTGATCATGGGTGGTGAACTGCGCTCCGGCATCTACGCCTTCAACCTGGTGCAGAAGCGCGGCAAGCGCCCCGCCGGCGCCCCGGACAAGAGCCTGGCGCGCCCGGTGACGAAGGTGGGCGTCGTGGGCGCGGGCCTGATGGCCTCGCAGCTCGCGCTGCTCTTCCTGCGCCGCCTGGAGGTCCCGGTCGTCCTCACGGACATCGACCAGGAGCGCGTCGACAAGGGTGTGGGCTACGTCCACGCCGAGATCGACAAGCTGCTCGGCAAGGGCCGGATCAACCAGGACAAGGCCAACCGCCTCAAGGCGCTGGTGACCGGTGTCCTGGACAAGGCCGAGGGCTTCGCGGACGCGGACTTCATCATCGAGGCCGTGTTCGAGGAGATGGGCGTCAAGCAGCAGGTGTTCGCGGAGGTAGAGGCGGTCGCCCCGGCGCACGCGATCCTCGCCACCAACACCTCCTCGCTGTCGGTCTCGGAGATGGCGTCGAAGCTGAAGCACCCCGAGCGGGTCGTCGGCTTCCACTTCTTCAACCCCGTCGCGATCCTGCCGCTGCTGGAGATCGTCCGCGGCGAGAAGACGGACGACGCCTCCCTGGCGACCGCCTTCGGCGTGGCCAAGAAGCTGAAGAAGACCGCGGTGCTGGTGAAGGACGCCCCGGCGTTCGTCGTCAACCGCATCCTGACCCGCTTCATGGGCGAGATCCAGAACGTCATCGACGAGGGCACCCCGGTCGAGGTCGCGGAGAAGGCGGTCGAGCCGCTGGGCCTGCCGATGTCGCCGCTGGTGCTGCTGGAGCTGGTCGGCCCGGCGATCGGTCTGCACGTCTCGGAGACGCTCAACAGGGCGTTCCCGGACCGCTTCACGGTCTCCCCGAACCTCAAGGCGGTCGTCGAGGCGGGCAAGCGCGGCTTCTACGTCTACGACAGCGGCAAGCCCGAGCTGGACCCGGAGGTCGCCGCCCTCCTCAAGCAGGGCGACGTCGTCCTGACCGAGGAGCAGGTCCGCGCCCGCGTGCTGGACGCCGTCGCCCAGGAGATCGGGCTCATGCTCGACGAGGGCGTCGTCGCCGAGGCGCAGGACATCGACCTGTGCCTGATCACCGGCGCCGGCTGGCCCTTCCACCTGGGCGGCATCACGCCGTACCTGGACCGTGAGGGCGTCGCCGAGCGGGTGAACGGGAAGCGGTTCCTGGCGCAGGGCGTGGCGAGCGTCCCGGCGTAACCCCTTCGCGTGAAGCAGGTGCCCCGCACACGTCAGGTGTGCGGGGCACCTTCGTCTCCGAGGCCGTCAGGGAGCCGTCGCAGGGCCGTCAGACGGTCTGCCAGGCCGCCAACGCCAGTCCGGGCTCGTCCTTCTGACGGGCCACCCGCAGTTCGCCGTCGGGCGTCACCGTCGCGGCCACGACCCGGCCCCCGGCGTCCTCCGCGAGCGCCACCCGCGTCCCGACGGGCAGTTGCGGCCCGGACTCCGTCCACCACAGGCCCGCCGACTCCCGCTCGGTGGGGTAGGCGGCGAAGGCGACCCGGCCGGAGGCCGAGCGCTGGGCGAGCACCGTGCAGTCGTGGCCGTCGAGGACGCAGCGCAGCAGGGACAGCGGGCCGGGGCCGGCCGCGGCGAGCAGCGGCACCGGGTCGGTGTCCGGCCGCCAGGCGTGGATCATGCCCTCCCGGTCCGCGAAGAACAGGGTGGTGTGCTCCTTGGACGTGGGCAGGGCGGCCAGCGTGCCCGGTTCGACCGGCACCGGCAGCGGATCGGCCGTCACCGGGCGTCCGCCGGGCTCCTCCTGGAGCCAGCGCAGGATGCCGGCCGGGCTCACGCCGTAGAGCTCGACCAGGCCCGACTCCCCGGTGACGGCGACGAGTTCCTCGTGCACCTTGGATCCCTTGAGGTCGTGCCAGGCGTTCCAGCCGCCGCGCACCTTCTGGTTGACGGTGTGCACCCCCTTGCCGCGGTTGCCGACGAAGACGTACGCCCGTCCCTCGGCGTCCACGGCCACGGCGGGCCGGCCGGTCCGCGCCCAGTTCTTGTTGGGGTGGCCGATCGGGATCCAGTCGAGGGCGGCGAGGTGCCCGCGGAAGTGGGTGGAGTGCACCAGGCCCGCCTCGTCGCCGGTGGTGGGCTGCCAGGCCACGAGGTGGGCGTAGCCGTCGGCACCCTGACCGACGGCGAGGACGGTGTGCAGGCGCTGGTCGCCGCCCATCCTCCGCCAGGGCAGCCAGGCGCCGCCCGGGTGGCGCTCGGCCCGGCACCAGACGGCCTCGTCACGGGTGGTGTAGACGCCGAGCCGGCCGTCGCGGCCGCGTATGAGCCAGTCGCCGTTCACTGTACGGACCATTGACACGGCCCCACTCTAATCGGGCGGCGGACGCGGTTCGCCGGGTGGGCCCGTGCGACCCTGGGGGCATGAGTGTCCCGTTGCTGGTCATCGTCGACGCCGCGAACGTGGTCGGGTCGGTGCCCGACGGATGGTGGCGGGACCGGCGCGGGGCGGCGGAGCGGCTGCGGGACCGGCTGGCGGCGGACGGGCTGCCGGGGCGTGCGGAGCCCACCGAGATCGTACTGGTGGTGGAGGGCGCGGCCCGCGGTGTGGACTCGGTGCCCGGCGTGCGGGTCGAGGCGGCGCCCGGCAGCGGCGACGACCGCATGGTCGAACTGGTCGCCGCGGCCGGCGAGCGGCCCTGCCTGGTGGTCACGGCCGACCGGGAACTGCGCCGCCGGGTGACGGACCTGGGCGCGGAGGTGGCGGGGCCGCGTACGGTGCGCGGCTGACGCCGGGCGGCCGGGCTCAGGGGATCCGCGCGTACAGCACCGCCCCGTCCACCCTGCCCACCACCTCGTAGCGGTCCGTCAGCAGCCGCCGCAGGGTCGGCAGTCGTGCCGGTGCGTACGGCTTGCCCCGGGAGTCGTCGACGATCAGCGCCGGGGCGTCGGCGGCCAGCTCCCGGCGGAACACCGGCCAGGCCCCGTCGACGGCGTGCTGCTCGCCGACCCGGGCGCCGTCGCGTCCGCCGCTGTAGTTGGTGAGCAGTCCCGCGGTGAGATAGCGGCTGGCGGGGGCACGGCCGGCGAACCAGTACGTCTCCGGGTGCATGCCCCAGATCAGCACGCGGTCGCCGGGTTCGGTACGGCGGGCGGTGGCCTCGGCGAGCCGCTGGGCGTGGGCGAGTTCGGGGCGCGGCGCGGTCAGGGCCCAGGCGAGGAAGGCGGCGCAGGCGCAGCCGGAGGCGAGGACGGCCCGCGCCAGGCGTTCGCGGGGCGCGTGTCGCAGGGCCGCCGCCGCCAGCAGGGCGAGGGGCGGTACGAGTTGCAGGTAGTAGTGGCCGAAGAAGTGGAAGCCGGTCAGCACCGCCCCGGCGGAGGCGGCGAGCCACAGCCACAGGTCGCCGGCCCCGGTGCGGTCGCGCCGCAGTATCCGCGCGACCGCGGGGAGCACTCCCGCGCAGGCCGCCGCGAGGATCGCCGCGTTGCCCACGCCGCGGGTCAGGGCGTGCAGTCCGGAGCCGGTGAGGGTGGCGTAGGCCGTGGAGCCGGTGACGGTCCAGAACAGGAAGCCTGCCGGGTCGGTGAGCAGGGCGGCCGCCACGACGGGCAGGGCCGCCCCGGCGGCCAGCCGGGCCAGGCCGGTGCGCGCGGCGCCCGAGGTGACGCACAGCCACAGCACGGGCAGCAGCACGGCCGCCCCGGTCTGTTTGGCGAGGAAGGCGCAGGCGGCGGCCGCGCCAGCCGCGCCCCAGCGGCGCCGGTCGGCGCACCACATCGCGGCGGCGGTTCCCGGCAGTATGAACAGCTCGAACCCGGCGGCCTGCGCGTCCTCGGGGTTGAGCCCCACGGAGAGCAGCAGATGGAGCACGCCGGCGGTGCGGCCCGCGCGGTCGCCCCAGCGGCGGCGGGCCAGCGAGGCGAGCAGGGCGGCGGTGAGCAGCTGGGCGAGGATCGCGAGCACCCGGACGGTGGTGAGCGAGCCGGGGCCGGTCAGCGCGAAGGCCGCCTCGTACAGCCAGGGCACCAGGGGCGGCTTGCGGTCGACGACCGTCTCGTAGAGCTGTCCGCCGTGCGCCAGTATCCGCGCCTGTACGGCGAGGTAGCCCTCGTCGGGGTTCCACAGCGGCCGGGCGAAGGAGGGCAGGCGGGTGACGCAGGCGAGCAGGGCCAGCGCGGGCAGCAGCCTCCGCCAGTAGCCGCGGTCCGCACGGGACCCGGTGACGGTATGTGTCGGGGCGAGGGGCTGGGCGCGCATGGGGCGAACGCTATCCGGCCCCGCACCTCCCACCGAAGCGGGACATACGGGGCCGTGCGTGGGCGGGGTGGTGACGCCACGTGGGCAGCGGTCGGCTACTGGTCGGGGTGGGAGCGGCCGTGGTGGGGGTGCGGGCGGTCGTGGTGGGGGTGGCCCTCGACGACGTCCTCGACCGTGGTCTCCTCGTGCGTGCCGAGGCGGCTGTGGGAGCGGCCGTACACGAAGTAGACGACGAACCCGACCGCCATCCAGATCGCGAACCGCACCCAGGTCTCGGCGGGCAGGTTCACCATCAGCCACAGCGACGCCGCCACCGACAGGATCGGGATGACCGGCACCCACGGGGTGCGGAAGGCGCGGTGCAGGTCGGGGCGGGTGCGGCGGAGGACGATCACGCCGATCGCCACCACCACGAAGGCGAACAGGGTGCCGATGTTCACCAGCGCGGCCAGTTCGTTCAGCGGGGTGAAGCCGGCGAGGACCGCGATGAGGACGCCGAGCAGGATGGTGGGGCGGTGCGGGGTCTTGAAGCGGGGGTGGACGTGGGAGAAGAACCGGGGCAGCAGCCCGTCACGGCTCATCGCGAAGAACACCCGGGTCTGGCCGAGCAGCAGGATCATGCAGACGGTGGTGAGGCCGACGGCGGCGCCGAAGCTGATGAAGCCCGCGTACCAGGGGTGCCCGGTGGCCTTGAAGGCGTCGGCGAGCGGGGCGCTCTCGGAGAGCCGGCTGTAGTGCTGCATACCGGTGACGACGATCGACACGAGGACGTACAGGGTGGTGCAGATCAGCAGCGAGCCGAGGATGCCGCGCGGCATGTCGCGCTGCGGGTTTCGGGTCTCCTCGGCGGCGGTGGCCACCACGTCGAAGCCGATGAAGGCGAAGAAGACGACGGAGGCGGCGGTGAAGATGCCCATCACGCCGAAGTTGGAGGGCGCCCATCCGAACATCAACTGGATCAGCGGGGCCTGGAGACTGTCCGCGGCGGGCACTTCCTGCGCCTTGGGGACGAACGGCTTGTAGTTGGCGCTGTTGATCAGGAAGGCGCCGGCGATGATCACGACGAGGACGACGGTCACCTTGATGGCGACGACGACCTGGGTGACCCGCGCGGACAGCTTCATGCCGATCACCAGGATCACGGTGAGCAGCAGGACCAGCACGGCGGCGAGGAGGTCGAAGCCGAAGCCCTCGGCGCCCTCCCGGCTGCCGAGCACCGCGGGCATGTGCCAGCCCGCGTTGTCCAGCAGTGACTGGACGTAGCCCGACCAGCCGACGGCCACCACCGCCGTGCCGAGCGCGAACTCCAGGACCAGGTCCCACCCGATGATCCAGGCGGGCAGTTCACCGAGCGAGGCGTAGGAGAACGTGTACGCCGATCCGGCGACGGGGACCGTGGAGGCGAACTCGGCGTAGCAGAGCGCGGCGAGCGCGCAGGCGACGCCGGCCGCGACGAACGCCAGGGCCACCGCGGGGCCCGCGTTGTTCTTGGCGACCGTGCCGGTCAGGACGAAGATGCCGGTGCCGATGATCACGCCGACGCCGAAGACCGTGAGGTCAAGGGCCGAGAGTGACTTCTTGAGCGCGTGCTCCGGCTCCTCGGTGTCGAGGATGGATTGCTCGACCTTCTTCGTCCGGAAGAGGGTGCTGCTCATCGGGCGTACCTCCCACGCTTGTCGTCCCCGACATGATCGAGAGGGGGCGTGTTGCGTATGCCCCGACGCGGGCAGTTTCACGCCAATGGGCCGGTTTCACCACTCTTGGCATGTGGTGGAACCGGCCCATGAGGCGGTGCGGCGGATCAGTCCCGGGCGGGCTCGACCTCGGCCGCGGCACGGTCGTACCGGCCGTCGAGCTTGGAGACCAGTCCGGTGACCTGGCGGGCGATGTCCGGGGCGGTCAGGCCGATCTCCGCCATCACCTCGGCGCGGGAGGCGTGGTCGAGGAAGCGCGGCGGGATGCCGAAGTCGCGCAGCGGGACGTCGACGCCCGCGTCCCGCAGGGTCTGGGCGATGGCGGCGCCGACACCGCCGACGCGGGAGTTGTCCTCGACGGTGACGACCACGCGGTGCCGCTCGGCGAGCGGGGCCAGCGCCTCGTCCACCGGCTTGACCCAGCGCGGGTCGACGACGGTGGTGGAGATGCCCTGCTGGTCGAGGAGGGCGGCGATCTCCAGGCACATCGGGGCCAGGGCGCCGACGGAGACGAGCAGCACGTCCGGGCGGTCGGTGCCGGGCTCGCGCAGCACGTCCATGCCGCCCACGCGCCCGACGGCGGGTACGGCGGGGCCGACGGCGCCCTTGGAGAAGCGGACCACGGTCGGCGCGTCCTCGACCTCGACGGCCTCGCGCAGCTGGGCGCGGACCTGATCGGCGTCGCGCGGGGCGGCGAGCCGCAGGCCGGGCACGACCTGGAGGATCGACATGTCCCACATGCCGTTGTGGGAGGCGCCGTCGGTGCCGGTGACGCCGGCCCGGTCCAGCACGAACGTCACCCCGCACTTGTGCAGGGCCACGTCCATCAGCACCTGGTCGAAGGCGCGGTTGAGGAAGGTGGCGTACACCGCGAAGACCGGGTGCAGGCCGCCCGTGGCCAGGCCGGCGGCGGACACGGCGCCGTGCTGCTCGGCGATGCCGACGTCGTAGACCCGCTCCGGGAACCGCTTGGCGAACCGGTCCAGGCCCACCGGCTGGAGCATGGCCGCGGTGATCGCGACGACGTCCTCGCGCTCCTCGCCGAGCTTGACCATCTCGTCGCCGAAGACGGAGGTCCAGTCGGCGCCCGAGGAGGCGATCGGCAGGCCCGTGTCGGGGTGGATCTTGCCGACGGCGTGGAAGCGGTCCGCCTCGTCCTGGAGGGCGGGCTGGTAGCCGCGGCCCTTCTCGGTGAGGCAGTGCACGATGACCGGGCCGCCGAAGCGCTTGGCGCGGGCCAGCGCGGACTCCAGCGCCTCGATGTCGTGGCCGTCGATCGGGCCGACGTACTTCAGGCCCAGGTCCTCGAACATGCCCTGCGGGGCGATGAAGTCCTTCAGGCCCTTCTTGGCGCCGTGCAGCGTCTCGTACAGCGGCTTGCCGACCACCGGGGTGCGGTCGAGGATCTCCTTGGTCCGGGCCAGGAAGCGCTCGTAGCCGTCGGTGGTGCGGAGCGTGGCGAGGTGGTTGGCGAGGCCGCCGATGGTCGGCGCGTAGGAGCGCTCGTTGTCGTTGACGACGATGACGAGCGGGCGGTCCTTGGCCTCGGCGATGTTGTTCAGCGCCTCCCAGGCCATACCGCCGGTCAGGGCGCCGTCACCGATGACGGCGACCACGTGGCTGTCGCGTTTCAGCAGCTGGTTCGCCTTGGCGAGGCCGTCGGCCCAGCCGAGCACCGTGGAGGCGTGGCTGTTCTCGATGACGTCGTGCTCGGACTCGGCCTGCGAGGGGTAGCCGGACAGGCCGCCCTTCATCTTCAGCCGGGAGAAGTCCTGCCGGCCGGTGAGCAGCTTGTGCACGTAGGACTGGTGTCCGGTGTCCCACAGCACCTTGTCCTTGGGGGACTCGAAGACGCGGTGCAGGGCGATGGTGAGCTCCACCACGCCGAGGTTCGGGCCGAGGTGGCCGCCGGTCTTGGAGACCGCGTCGACGAGGAAGGTCCGGATCTCCTCTGCCAGCTGGTCCAGCTCCTCCAGGCTGAGCCGGTCCAGATCGCGCGGTCCCCTGATGCGGGTCAGCAGCGGCACCCGTGCCTCCTTGCAGTAGAGCTGTTTCGAGCTGTTGCCGGGCTCGACGAGTCTAATGTTCCGCCCGACATGGCTGTGCCCGGCACCGCCATTGGTGCCGGGCACAGGCCGGGGGCGGGGCGCGGTGCTACGCGCGCCCTGCGGTCTTCTGCGTCTTGCGGGTGATCGAGTCGATGACCACCGTGGTCAACAGCACACCCGCGGTGATCATGTACTTCACCGGCTCGGCGATGGACTCCAGCTGGAGCCCGTACTGGATGGACACGATCACCAGGACGCCCAGGAGGGCGTTCCAGGTGCGTCCCCGGCCGCCGAAGAGGCTGGTGCCACCGATCACGGCCGCGGCGATCGCGTTCATCAGCAGGTCACCGGTACCCGCGCTCTGGTTGGCCGAGGCGATCTTGGAGGCCAGGAAGAGGCCGCCGATCGCCGCGAAGCCGCCGGAGATCGCGAAGACCGAGATCCGCACCGCGGTGACGTTGATGCCGGCGCGCCGGGACGCCTCGACGCTGCCGCCGAGCGCGAAGACCTTGCGGCCGTAGGAGGTGCGCCGCAGCAGGAAGTCCGTCGCCACCAGGAACACCAGGAAGATCACCGTGGCCAGCGGCAGGCCCTTGTACTGGTTGTACATGAACGCCGCGGCGAAGGAGATCACCGCGAGCAGCGCGGTGCGCAGGATCGTCTCGTTCAGCGGCCGGGACGGGATGCCCGCCGCGTCACGCCGCTTGTTGCCCAGGAACGAGGTGACGAAGAAGACCACCGTCACCACGGCCGCCAGACCGTACGCGGCGGCGATGTCCGTGAAGAAGTACGTGGTCAGCTGGCCGATGAAGCCGTCGCTGTCCAGGTTGATCGTGCCGTTCTCGCCCAGCGTCTGGAGCATGAAGCCCAGCCAGAAGAGCAGGCCGGCCAGCGTGACCGCGAAGGCGGGCGCTCCGAGGACGGCGAAGAAGAAGCCGTGCACGGCACCGATGGCGGCGCCCGCGGCGATCGCGAAGAGCACCGCGATCCACTCCGGCCAGCCCTGGTTGACCGCGAGGACGGCCGCGATGGCGCTGGCCGCGCCGCTGACCGAGCCGACGGACAGGTCGATCTCGCCGAGCAGCAGCACGAAGACGATGCCGACGGAGATCATGCCGGTGCCGACCATCGTGACGGTGATGTCACTGAGGTTCTGCGCGGACAGGAACGCCGAGTTCAGGCTCTGGAAGACGACGCAGATGACGACCAGGCCGACGATGACCGGGAGGGAGCCCAGCTCACCGGCGCGCATCTTGCGCTTGAACTCGCTCCAGTAGCCGAGCAGGCCCTCCTCACGGACGAGGAGGCGGGGGTCGACCGCGGTGACCGCCGCGGCGGCCGCCTCCGGGTTCTCCACGAGGTGCTCGTCCTGCGCGGCCGCCTTGGTGGAGGTCTTGTCGGTGCTCACTTGGAAACCTCCCCGTTCGTGCGCGCCGCACGGCGGGTCACGGCGTTGTCGGTGGCGCCGGTGATGGCGGAGATGATCTCCTCCTGCGAGGTCGTCTTGACCTCGAAGACGCCGTTGTTGCGGCCGAGGCGCAGCACCGCCACCTTGTCGGCGACGGCCTTGACGTCGGCCATGTTGTGGCTGATCAGGATGACGGCGTGGCCGCGCTCCCGCAGCCGCTCGACCAGGTCGAGCACCTGGGCGGTCTGCTCCACGCCGAGGGCGGCGGTGGGCTCGTCGAGGATGACCAGCTTGGGCTCGCCCAGCATCGAGCGGGCGATGGCCACGGTCTGGCGCTGACCGCCGGAGAGCGAGGCGATCGGGATACGCACGCTGGGGATGCGGATCGACAGGGTCGTCAGCAGCTCGCGGGCACGGCGCTCCATCTCGACCTCGTCGAGCACGCCCCACTTCCTCAGCTCACGGCCGAGGAACAGGTTGCCGACCACGTCGATGTTGTCGCACAGCGCGAGGTCCTGGTAGACCGTCGCGATGCCCAGGGCCTGGGCGTCGTGCGGCTTGCTGATCGTTACGGACTTGCCTTCCCATTCGATGGCGCCCTCATCGATGGGGTGCACGCCGGCGATCGTCTTGACCAGCGTGGACTTTCCGGCGCCGTTGTCGCCGACCAGGGCGACCACTTCACCGGCGTGGACCTCAAGCTCTACGTCGGTGAGCGCCTGGACGGCACCGAACCGCTTGGAGACCCCGCGCAACGCCAGCACGGGCGTAGCGGACACGTGAACCATCTCCTTCGCCGCCTGACCCGGCGGGAGGTTGTGCAGAAGTTTGGGGGGTTGCCGGGACCGTTGCCCGGGCCCGGAGTGTTCCGACCGGCGCCCCGCAACGAGCTTGCGGGGCTTTGTTGACGCGGGGCGCCGGCGGAGCCTGTGTGGCGGCCGTCCCGCACGGGAGCGGCGGGGGCCTGCTCCCGTGTCCCTCAGGGGAAGGGGACTCGTGGGCCGCTTACTTGATGCCGAGCTTGTCGCAGGCCGACTTGTACTTGGCCGTGCAGATCTCGTCGGCGGTGTAGACGCCGTCCTTGATGACGGTGTCGTTGATGTTCTCCTGGGTCAGCGAGGTGACGTCGACCAGGACGGACGGGACGTCCTTGGCGCTGTCGCTGGAGACCTTGTCCTTGGCGATGGCGCCCAGGTCCTCGCCCTTGGCCAGCGCGACGGCCATCTGGGCGGCGGCCTCGGCCTCGGGGGCGTACGGCTTGTAGACGCTCATGAACTGCTCGCCGGCGACGATGCGCTGGACGGCGGCGAGTTCGGCGTCCTGGCCGGTGACCGGCACGTCGATGCCGGCAGCCTTCAGGGCGGTGATGATGCCGCCGGCCATGCCGTCGTTGGCGGAGTAGACACCGACGATCTTCTTCTTGCCGAGAGCCGAGATCGCCGCCTCCATGTTGGCGTTGGCGTTCTCCGGCTTCCACTCCTTGGTGTCGTACTCCTTGCCGACCTTCACCTTGCCGTCGAGGGCGGAGTGCGCGCCCTCCTTGAACTGGGCGGCGTTCGGGTCGGTGACGGAGCCGTTCATCATGACGATCTGGCCGTCCTTGGCCTTGTCGCCGAGCTCCTCCAGCAGGGCCTCGCCCTGGGTCTTGCCGACCGCCACGTTGTCGAACGACGTGTAGGCGCTGATCGGGCCCTCGGCGAGGCGGTCGTAGGCGACGACCTTGATGCCGTTGTCCACGGCCTTCTGGACGGAGTTCTTGATCGCCTTGGCGTCCACGGCGTCCAGGATCAGCACGTCCACCTTGTTGGTGATCATCGTGTCGACCTGCTGGGCCTGGAGGTTGGCGTCCTGCTTGGCGTTGTTGTACTCGACAGTCGCCTTGTTGTTCGTCAGCTCCTTGATCTTCTCTTCGATCAGAGGCCGGTCGAACTTCTCGTACCGCGCGGTCTGGTTCTCCGGAAGGAGAAGACCGATCTTGATGTCGTCGCCCTTGGCGGCGCCGGAGCCCTTGGACTCCTTGTCTCCGCCGGCTTCCTCAGCACTGCCACAGGCGGCGAGAGAGACGGCCATCGCACCCGCGGCGATGGCGACGGCGGCACGACGCATACGCGTGTTCACTTCTGAAACCTCCCTGACGAGGCCGCGTCGTTGCGGCCGAGGTGGCTGGAAGTCAACTCGGCCACACGTGCGACGTCAAGAAGTAAATCCTTAACGGGTTGGCAACGGTGCCATCCGTTCTCTAAGTGAAGGCAGGTGTCGCAGCCGGCAGAGCGCCGGACACGCTTCCGTCCAAAAGGGTCGAGTCACCCATCTCGCTGAGCGCGAGTGCGAGCGCTCCGAGCACCTCCGCACGGCCCCCAAGTGCCCCGGGAAGAACGGAGAGTTGGCGCGCCGCACTGGGAATGGCATAGCGGCCGACGGACTCCCTGATCGGCCCGAGCACCAGCTCTCCGGCCTCGGCGAGATCACCGCCCAGGACCACCCGGCTCGGGTTCAGAAGGTTGCAGAGGTTGGCGACTCCACTGCCGATGTGACGGCCGACGTCGGCGATCACCCGACGGCAGCCCGGATCTCCGTCCCGTGCCAGGCGGACGACGCCCTCCATGGTCAGATCCGTGCCGTGACTGGACTGGAGCAGCGGCAGCACGTACCGCGCGGCCGCGAACGTCTCCAGGCAGCCCCGGTTTCCGCAGCGGCAGACGGGGCCGGATTCATCAAGTGTAATATGTCCGATTTCACCCGCTGTGCCGCCCGGACCGCGGTAGATCTTCCCGTCGATCACCAGGCCCGCGCCGACACCGCTGGACACCTTGATGTACGCCAGGTCCCGTACGCCCTTGCCGCTGCCCCACACCAGCTCGCCGAGGGCGCCCAGGTTGGCGTCGTTGTCCACGTGCACGGGCACGCCGAGCCGGCCCCGCAGCTCCTCGGCCGGCTTGGCGCCGGTCCAGCCCGGCAGGATCGCCGTCGAGCCCAGCGTGCCGGACTCCACGTCGATCGGGCCGGGCACGCCGAGACCCACCCCGGCGATCTTCGTGCGGTCCACGCCGGTCGCCGCGATCAGCCGGTTGACCAGCTCTTCTGCCCGGTCGAAGCCCTGCGCGGCGGAGGCGTCCACATCCAGCGGTTCGGACTCCTCGGCCAGCACCTGATGGGCCAGGTTGCCCACCGCCACCCGTAGATGGGTGTGCCCGAAGTCCACGCCGATCACGATGCCGGCGTCCCCGCTCAGGCTGACGCTGCGGGCCCGCCGGCCGCCCGCCGAGGTGGGTGTGACCTCGACGGTCCCGCCGTCCTTCAGTTCCCGGACGATGTTGGAGACGGTCGCCGCGGACAGACCCGTCGTCCTCGCGATCTCCGCCTGGGTGAGGGATCCCGCCAGCCGCACGGCTCGTACGACCCGCTCCAGGTTGGCTCGGTGCAGCGACGACTGCGACCCCGGAGTCTCCACGACGACCTCCTGCGCGCGGGACCGCATCGATGAGGCCCCGTCTATGTCCAACTAGTGAACTCTAAGCTGAGCCGTTCGGGGGGCCGCCCGTCAAGAGGTTGAACAGTTTCCGGGACCAGGCACACACGTGTGCGCACCGCTCCCACGCCGGGAACGGTGTGCACACGGTCGCGCGCGGAGCGCTACTTCAGGGTCGCCGAGGTGAGTCCCGCCTGCACCTGGCGCTGGAAGGACAGATAGACCACCAGCATCGGGATCATCGCGATGGTGACGCCGGCGAAGAGCACCGGCAGGTCGGAGGCGTAGCCCTGCTGCTGCTGGAGCTGGATCAGTCCCTGGGTGAGCACATAGCGCTCGGGGTCGTCGCCGCTCTGCGGCTGCATCAGCACTGTCGGCAGGATGAACTGGTTCCACTGGCCGAGCGTGTTGAAGATCCCCACGCTGATCAGGCCCGGCTTCGCCATCGGCAGCATCACCTGGAAGAACGTCCGGGTGTGCGAGGCCCCGTCCAGGATCGCCGCCTCGAACACCGCCGTCGGCAGGGTCCGGAAGAAGGCGTGCATGAAGAAGACGGTGAACGGCATGGAGTAGGCGACGTACACCAGGATCAGGCCCTGGTAGGTGTTCAGCATGTCCAACCGTTTGACCATGAAGAACAGCGGGACCAGGGCCAGGAAGACCGGGAACATCGCGCCCGCGACGAAGAAGTAGTAGAGGAAGCGGTTCCCCCAGAACTGGTAGCGGGCCAGCACGTACGCGGCCATCGAGCCGAACAGCATCGTCAGCGGCACCGAGAACAGGAGCACGACGACGGTGTTGAGGAAGTAGTCGCCGATGCCCTTCTCCCAGGCGCGCGACAAGACGTCTAGCGTCCAGTTCTCGGGCCACCCGAAGGCGGAGCCGGCGATCTGGGCGTCGGTCTTGAAGGCGCTGAGCACCAGCCACAGCAGCGGCAGGACGATCATCAGGGCCCACAGGGCGAGGAAGCCGTGCGAGAAGGCGTTCAGGGTGACGCCCTCGCCGCGCCGCTCGCCGGCGCGGGGCGGGATCTTCTCGACCGTGTGTCCGACCGGGGCCGGCGCCGGTTCCTTCAGGGGTGCGCTCATCTCGTCTCTCCCGCTCAGAACTCGACGCGGTCGCGGCGGGTGGCGCGCAGCATGACCACGGACAGGATCAGGGTGAGGAGCAGCATGACCACGCCCATGGCGCAGGCGTAGCCGCTCTTGCCGTAGTAGAGGAAGTTCCGCATCATCACGGTCGCCATGACCTCGCTGTGGTGGTCGGGGCCGCCGCCGAACTCGCCGGACGTCATGGTCGAGACGAGGATGAACATGTCCATCGCCGCGATGCCGAGATAGACCCAGGCCGTCTGCACGGAGTCCCACAGCAGCGGCAGGGTGATGCGGAAGAAGGACTGGGCGCGGCCGGCGCCGTCGATGAGGGCGGCCTCGTAGATGTCCTTCGGGATGGACTGCATGGCGGCGGAGAACAGCACCAGATAGAAGCCGACGCCGTGCCAGACGACGACCACGATCAGCGCCCAGAGCACGAAGTCCGGCTCGTTCAGCCACTCCACCGGCCGGCCGGCGTCCACCAGGCCCAGCTTGACCAGGACGCCGTTGAGCATGCCGCCGCTGTCGCTGCGGTAGACCGCGCCGAACAGCACGGCGAGGATCGCCAGCGACAGGACCTGCGGGAAGAAGTAGACGACCTTGTAGAACCTGGAACCGGCGACCCCGGACACCCCGCCGGCCCGGCCGCGGCCGCCCGCGTTCAGCATGAACGCGAAGAACAGGGCGAGCAGAATGGTGATCACCGGGATGAACACCAGGAACAGGATGTTGTGCCAGATGGCCCCCAGGAAGATGTCGTCCTGGAACAGCGCCTTGTAGTTGTCCAGCCCGACAAAGCTGAAGGTCTGCGACTGGCCCTTCCAGTCGGTCAGCGAATAGCCGAACGTCTGGATGTACGGCCAGATGACGAAGATCAGGTAAAGCGCCACGGGAATGAGGAGAAATCCCGCGACGAACCCGTACTGCCCCTTGCGCATTGGCGTTTCCTGCCCCTGGTGTTCCCGACGGTGTGACCGTGCGTCCCGCGCGGGACTACTCGCGGCGGTTGTTCTTGGACGCCGGATCCTTGGCGGCCTTGTCGACGGCCGCCTGCGCCCGCTTGAGCCACTCCTTGGGCTGGATGCGCCGGGCCATCAGCTCGTTGGAGGCGTTCTGGATGGCGGTGTCCATCTCGCTGTACCACTCGGTGTACAGGAAGCGGAAGGTGTTGTCGCCGGCCGCCTTGGAGGCCTCGACGGTGGACTGGGTGCCCGGCCGCAGCTGCACGCTCGGGTCGACGCCGTCCTTGAGGATGGTCAGCGAGTTCGCCTCCTTGGCGAACAGCGTCGACCACTCCCGGGAGAGCATCAGCCGCATGAACTCCTTGGCCGCGGGCAGGTTCTTCGCCTTGCTCGGGATGATGAAGGGCTCCCCGGAACCGGCCCGGATCGCCTCGAACGGCATCACGCTGCCCTCGAGCAGCGGCATCGGCAGGAACTTCATGTCGAAGTCCGACGGCGTCTGCTTCAGCTGCTCGTTCTCCAGCCAGGAGCCGGAGGTGATGAAGGCGGCCTTGTACTGGTTCCAGCGGGTCTGCGACTCGGTGTGGGTCAGGCCGTTCGTACCGGGCATCAGATAGCCCTTCTCGACGACCTCGTAGACCGCCTCGACGGCGGCCTGCGCCGCCTCGGAGCCGACGAACGCCTTGGGGTCGAGGTTGTCGATCGCCTTCATGGCGTCCAGGCCGCCCTTCTTGGCGATCAGGTCCATGATGGCGACGTTGATGTAGTACGGGTACTTGCCCTGGTGGGCGAGGCCGCCGATGCCCTGGGACTTGGCGTCCTTGCAGATGGCGAGGAAGTCGTCCCAGGTCTTGGGCTCCTCCCAGCCCTTGTCCTTGAAGAGCTTGCCGGAGTACCACAGGCCCCACACCGTGTAGATGTAGTTGAGGGCGACGACCTTGCCCTCCTGCAGACCCGGGTCGAGGGTGCCGGGGATGACGGTGTCGCGGACCTTCTTCGACGGGTCGTCCACGCTGGGCGCGTCCAGGACCTCGGCGAGGTCGAGGAGCTGGCCGTTCTTGTGGAGAACGTCGATCTTGATCTTCTGGGCGCCGGAGTTGTCCACGATGTCCGGCGGGTTGCCGGCGTTGAACCGCGGCTGGAGCTTGCCGGTGATCTCCTGGGTGCCGGTGTGGGTGGAGGTCACGCCCCACTTCTTCTGGAAGGCGGCCTCCCAGGCCTTGGCGTAGTCGTCACCGTAGCCGCCCTTGAAGATGACGACGTCGAGCTTGCTGCCCTTCTTCACGCCGAAGGGGTTGTCCTTGGAGGTCTCCCCCTGGGTGTCGTCGTTCGACTCCTCGCCGCCGCCGCTGGCGCAGGCGGACAGGAAGCCCATGGCCGGTACGGAGACCAGCCCGAGAGCGGCGGACCGCTTGATCAGCGCGCGCCGGCCGACACCGTCGGTCCCGTGCTGCGCTGCCGTGCTCTCGGCACTGTTCCCGGCGCCGTTCTCGGCGGAAGTGGATCCCATGCTCAAGTCCTCGCCTTCTTCCAGGACTCAGGCGGTGAACCGGATCCTCCCCGGCACCGCGGTGGGGTCAAGCAGGGTCGTACAGGATGTGCGGTTCGTGTGAATCGCCGACAGGTATAGTCCACTTCCCGCCAGGGGATCAAGATCGAATGCAAGGTTGGCCGTTTGTCTTTTCCGAGTTGAGACCTCCCGGAAATATGAGCCGCCGACGCGGTGTCCCGCCGAAAAAATCCGTGACACGCCCGCCGAATGACGCAGTCAACACCCTTGACAGCGCCCATCACTTGAGTCACAACTGACCTTGCGCCCCGAATCTGACAACGTTGTCCAGCGGCGCAGGGAGGGTGTTCGCGGATGCGACACGGATATCGGCACAGACGGAGCACGGCGGTCGTCGCGGCGGCCGCCTTCGCTCTGGCCATCGGCTCACCGGGTGCGGCGGTCGCCCTGCCGGCCGCCCCCACGGCCGCCGACCGGGAGTTCACCTCCTCCTTCGAGCCGGCGGACCCGGCACCGGACTGGCTGAACACACCCGACACCGCGCCGGACGGCACCCCGCGGACCTCGGGCGTCGACGGCGGTTACAGCAGCGGCATCCCCGGCAACGTCACCGACCGCGTCACGGACGTCCGCGCCAGCGGCGAGAACAGCGGCGGCGGCGAGGTGAAGGAGAACCTGACCGACGGCGAACCCGGCACCAAGTGGCTGGTCTTCGAGCCCGCCGGCTGGGTGGAGTTCGACCTGGACGCACCGGTCGGACTCAGGACGTACGCGCTCACCTCCGCCAACGACCACGCGGAACGCGACCCGGCCGACTGGACCCTGCGCGGCTCCACGGACGGCAAGGACTGGAAGACCCTGGACACCCGCACCGGCGAGTCCTTCTCCGAACGCTTCCAGACGAAATCGTACGACCTGGCCGAACCTGCTGAATTCCGGCACTTCCGGATCGACTTCACCAAGAACCACGAAGGCGGGCTGCTCCAGCTCGCCGACGTGCAGTTATCCACCGGGGGCGGCACCGGCCCGGTCCCCGAGCACATGCTGTCCCTGGTCGACCGCGGCCCCAGCGGCTCCCCCACCGCGAAGGCGGGCGCCGGCTTCACCGGCAAGCGAGCCCTGCGCTACGCCGGCCGGCACACGGCGGACGGGCGGGCGTACGCCTACCACAAGGTGTTCGACGTCGACGTGGCAGTCACCCGCGACACCCGGCTGTCGTACCGGGTCTTCCCGTCGATGGCCGACGGCGACCTCGACTACGCCGCCACGCACGTCTCCGTCGACCTGGCCTTCACCGACGGCACCTACCTCAGCGACCTGGGCGCCACCGACCAGCACGGATTCCGGCTCTCCCCGCGGGGACAGGGCGCCTCGAAGGTGCTGTACGTCAACCAGTGGAACGACGTGGTGTCGCGGATCGGCTCGGTGGCGGCGGGCCGGACCGTCGACCGGATCCTGCTGGCGTACGACGCCCCGAAGGGCCCGGCGCGGTTCCGTGGCTGGGTGGACGACGTGACCCTGGAGGCCGCGCCCCCGGAGCGGCCCCGGGCCCATCTGTCCGACTACGCGGTGACCACCCGCGGCACCAACTCCAGCGGTGCCTTCTCGCGCGGCAACACCTTCCCCGCGACCGCCGTGCCGCACGGCTTCAACTTCTGGACGCCGGTCACCAACGCGGGTTCGCTGAGCTGGCTGTACGACTACGCGCGGGCGAACAACGCGGACAACCTGCCCACGATCCAGGCGTTCAGCGCGAGCCACGAGCCGAGCCCGTGGATGGGCGACCGGCAGACCTTCCAGGTGATGCCGTCCGCGGCCGCCGGAACCCCCGACACCGGCCGCACGGCACGGGCGCTGCCGTTCCGGCACGAGAACGAGACCGCCCGACCGCACTACTACGGCGTCCGCTTCGAGAACGGCCTCAAGGCCGAGATGACCCCGACGGACCACGCGGCGATGCTGCGCTTCACCTATCCCGGTGACGACGCGAGCGTGCTGTTCGACAACGTCACGGACCAGGCGGGGCTGACCCTCGATCCCGCCGCCGGAACGGTCACCGGCTACTCGGACGTGAAGTCGGGCCTGTCGACCGGCGCCACCCGCCTGTTCTTCCACGGCGTCTTCGACAAGCCGGTGACGGAGGCGGCGGCTTCCGGCGTCAAGGGCCGGCTGCGGTTCGACGCGGGTGCCGACCGCACGGTGACCCTGCGCCTGGCGACCTCGCTGATCGGCGTCGAGCAGGCTAAGGACAACCTGCGCCAGGAGATCCCGGAAGGCACCTCCTTCGAGACGGTGAAGGACCGCGCCCGGCGCCAGTGGGACCGGCTGCTCGGCAAGGTGGAGGTCGAGGGCGCCACACCGGACCAGCTGACCACGCTGTACTCCAGCCTGTATCGCCTGTACCTGTACCCCAACTCCGGCTTCGAGAAGGTGGGTTCGACGTACAAGTACGCCTCGCCCTTCTCCCCCATGCCGGGTCCCGACACCCCCACCCACACCGGCGCCAAGATCGTCGAGGGCAAGGTGTACGTCAACAACGGCTTCTGGGACACCTACCGGACGACCTGGCCCGCGTACTCCCTGCTGACCCCGTCCCGGGCGGGCGAGCTGGTCGACGGGTTCGTGCAGCACTTCAAGGACGGCGGCTGGACCTCCCGCTGGTCGTCCCCGGGCTACGCCGACCTGATGACCGGCACCTCCTCGGACGTCGCGTTCGCCGACGCGTACGTCAAGGGCGTCGGCTTCGACGCCGAGGCGGCCTACGACGCGGCCCTGAAGAACGCGACGGTGGTGCCGCCCGCCTCGGGCGTCGGCCGCAAGGGCATGGCCACCTCGCCCTTCCTCGGCTACACCGCCACCGACACCCACGAGGGCCTGTCGTGGGCCCTGGAGGGCTACCTCAACGACTACGGCATCGCGAAGATGGGCCAGGCGCTGTACCGCGAGACCGGCGAGCGGCGCTACAAGGAGGAGTCGGCGTACTTCCTGGACCGCGCCCAGGACTACGTGAACCTCTTCGACACGAAGGCCGGGTTCTTCCAGGGCCGGACCCCGCGGGGCGACTGGCGGGTCGACTCCTCGGCGTACGACCCGCGCGTGTGGGGCCACGACTACACCGAGACCAACGGCTGGGGGTACGCCTTCACCGCCCCACAGGACAGCCGGGGCCTGGCCAACCTGTACGGCGGCAGGCAGGGTCTCGCCGACAAGCTGGACGAGTACTTCGCCACCCCGGAGACCGCGTCACCGGAGTTCGCGGGCTCCTACGGCGGTGTGATCCACGAGATGACGGAGGCGCGGGACGTCCGGATGGGCATGTACGGCCACTCCAACCAGGTCGCCCACCACGCGATCTACATGTACGACGCGGCCGGGCAGCCCTGGAAGACGCAGGAGAAGGTCCGCGAGGTGCTGTCGCGGCTGTACGTGGGCAGCGAGATCGGGCAGGGCTACCACGGCGACGAGGACAACGGCGAGCAGTCGGCCTGGTACCTGTTCTCCGCGCTCGGCTTCTACCCGCTGGTCATGGGCAGCGGCGAGTACGCCATCGGCTCCCCGCTGTTCACCAAGGTGACCGTCCATCTGGAGAACGGCCGGGACCTGGTGATCAAGGCGCCGCGGAACAGCGCGCGGAACGTCTACGTGCAGGGCGTGAGGATCAACGGCCACCGGTGGCAGTCGACTTCGCTCCCCCACAAGCTCATCGCGCGGGGCGGGGTCATGGAGTTCGACATGGGCCCGAGGCCGTCGGACTGGGGCACCGGCAAGCACGCGGCGCCGGTGTCGATCACCCGGGGCGACGAGATGCCGGCCCCGCGCTCGGACGCGCTGAGGCCCGGCGGTCCGCTCTTCGACGACACCTCTGCGACGCAGGCGCCCGTGACCACGGTGGACCTGCCGGTCGACGGGCGGGTGAAGGCCGTGCAGTACACCCTCACCTCCCCCGCCGACCACACCCGCGCCCCCACCGGCTGGACCCTCCAGGGCTCGGCCGACGGCACGGTCTGGGAGACGCTGGACGAGCGCTCGGCGGAGTCGTTCCGCTGGGACCGGCAGACCCGCGCGTTCTCCGTCCGGTCACCGGACGCGTACGCGCACTACCGTCTGGTCTTCGACGGTGAACCGGCCCTGGCGGAGGTGGAGTTGCTGGCCTGACCGCGTCGACCTGCGGGTTACTGTGGCGCCATGCGATTCGGGGTGCTGGGCCCGCTGGAAGTGCGCACGGCGACGGGGAGACCGGTCCGGGTGCCGGAGCTCAAGGTCCGCACCCTGCTGGCCGGTCTCATCGCCGACCCCGGCCGGGTCGTCCCAGCGGCCCGGCTGGTCGAGGCACTGTGGGCGGGAGCGCCGCCCGCCCGCCCCGCCGCCTCGTTGCAGGCGAAGGTCTCCCAGTTGCGCCGCGCCCTGGAGGACGCCGAGGAAGGCGCCCGCGACCTGGTCGTGCACCAGGCCCCCGGCTATGTGCTGCGAGCCGCGCCGGACGCCGTCGACGCGGAGCGGTTCCGGGCCCTGGTCGCGCACGCCCGCACCCTGGAGGACCCGCGGGCCAGGGCGGCGTCCCTCGCGGACGCGCTGGCGCTGTGGCGAGGGCCGGCGTTCGCGGACTTCGCCGGTGAACCCTTCGTGCGGGCCGCGGTCGCCGGGCTGGAGGAGGAACGGCTGACCGCGGTCGAGGAGCACCTGGAGGCGCGTCTCGACCTCGGTGAGCACGGCCTGCTGGTGGGTGAGCTCACGGCGCTGGTCGCCGCCCATCCGCTGCGCGAGCGGCTGCGGATGGCGCACATGCGCGCGCTGCACCAGCTGGGCCGGTCGGCGGAGGCGCTCGACAGCCACGCCGACCTGCGCCGCCGGCTGGCCGGCGAGCCGGGCCTGGCGCCCGGCGAGGCCATCGACGCGTTGCGGCAGGCGATCCTGCGCCGGGATCCCGCGCCGGGCGGCGCGGCGGCCCCGCCGGAGCCCGCGCCTCCGACACGGCCCCGCACCAACCTGCCGCTCGCCGCGGACGACCTGGTGGGGCGGGAGGACGCGGTGGCCGAGGGGCAGCGGCTCCTGGCCCGGCACCGGCTGGTCACGTTCACCGGGCCGGGCGGGGTCGGCAAGACACGGCTGGCCGTCGCGGCGGCGGCCGGGCTCGTCGGCGAGTTCCCGGACGGGGTCTGGCTGGTGCAACTCGCGGGGCTCGGGTCCGTCGACGAGACCCATGGGATCTGTCCGTCCCAGCAGGTGCTGGCCGCCCTCGACATCCGGGAGGGCCCCGGCAGCGCCGCGGCGGAGGCCGACGGCCAGGGGTGCCGGTCGGACCGGCGGCTGGAGGAGTTCGCGGCGTCCCGCCGGATGCTGCTCGTCCTGGACAACTGCGAGCACCTGGTGGACGACGTCGCGACGCTGGCGCGCCGGCTCCTGGAACGGGCACCCGGCGTCACCCTGCTGGCCACCAGCCAGGAGCCGCTGCGGGTGCCGGGCGAGACGGTGTGGCCCGTGCCCCCGCTGGAACTGCCGGACTCCGCGGAGCCGGACGCCCTGGAACGGTCCAGTGCCGTACGGCTGTTCGTCGAGCGGGCGCGGTCCGCCGACCCGTCCTTCGTCGTGGACGCCGGGACGGCTCCCGCCGTCGCCGCGATCTGCCGCCGCCTGGACGGGATCCCGCTGGCGCTGGAGCTGGCCGCCACCCGCGTGCGGGCGCTCGGCGCGCACCAGCTGCTGGAACGGCTCGACGACCGGTTCCGCGTCCTCAACTCCGGCTACCGGGGCGCCCCGCACCGCCAGCGGACGCTCCAGGCGACCCTCGAGTGGAGCTGGAGCCTGCTCACACCCGAGGAACGGACCCTGCTTCGGCGGCTGTCCGTGCACGTCGACGGCTGCACGCTGGAAGCCGCCGAAGAGGTCGGCGCGGGCGGCGAGTTGGCCGCCGCCGACGTGGTCGACGTCCTGGCCCGGCTGGTGGACCGGTCGCTGCTCGTGCGCGGCGACACCCCGTCCGGCATCCGGTACCGGATGCCGGAATCGGTGGCGGCGTACGCGCAGGCCCGGCTGGCCGAGTCGGGCGAGGCGGAGCGGCTGGCCCGGCGGCACGCCGCCCACTACGCCGGGCTGGCCGAGGAGGCCCGCCCGCACCTCGGCGGGCCCGAGCAGCGCCGGTGGCTGCGGCGGCTCTCGGCGGAGAGCGGCAACTTCCGGCGGACGCTCCGGGAACTGCGCGGGGCACGGTCGGCGGCGCCGGCCCTGCGACTGGTCAACGCGCTGGCCTGGTTCTGGATCCTGCGGGGCCGGCTCACCGAGGCCCATCGGGCGCTGTCCTCGGCTCTGGACACGGCGGTGCTGCGGCCCGGCCCCGAGGGGTCCGAGGCCGGGCTGCTGGTGGCCGAGGCCGCCGCTTGGCGTGACGGCGTACGGCTGCTGCTCGGCGAGCTCAAGCCGGAGGACCACGGCCCGGCCCCCGGCCAGGACACCGCTCCCACGGCCCGCACCCCGGGCCTCGCCCGCGCCAAGTGGTTCGTCGGTCACGCCCTGTGGGAGGTGGGCGCGCTCGCCGCGGCCGAGCGGCGGACCGACGGCGCCCTGGCCGACTTCCGGGCCCTGGACGACGCCTGGGGCATGGCCGCCGCGCTGAGCAGCCGGGCCGAACTGGCCATGACGCGCGGGGACCTGGCGAGCCTGCACGACGACGCGTCCGAGGCACGCGCCCGGTTCGTCCGGCTCGGCGACGCCTGGGGCGAGCTGAAGGCGGCGCAGGCGCTGGCCGCGCACGCCGAGATCGTCGCCGCGTACGAGCAGGCGGCCCGGCTGCACCGCGAAGGGCTGCTGATCGCGGAGTCCCTGGAGCTGTGGCCGGAGGTGTCGAGCCGGTTGACCGGCCTCGGCCGGATCGCGCTGCTGTCCGAACGCCACGACGAGGCGGACGCGTTCCACCGGCGGGCGCTGCGCCTGGCGGTGGAACAGGGCAACCAGCCTGCCGAGCAGATGGCCGAACTGGGGCTGGCACTCGGCGCCCGGCGCCGGGGCGACCTGGACGCGGCGGAGGCACACCTGCGGCCGTGGCTGGACTGGAACCGCAGCCGGGGCGCGGACATCGGCGTCGCGCTGATCCTGGCCGAACTGGGCTTCTGCGCGGAGCTGCGCGGCGACGCCGGGCGGAGCCTCGCCCTGCATCGCGACGGGCTCGCCGCCGCACTGGCCTCCGAGGACCCGCGTGCGGTGGCGCTCGCCCTGGAGGGCCTGGCCGGCGCCCATGCGCTGGGCGGCCGGCCGGCCAGGGCGGCCCGGCTGCTCGGCACCGCGGAGGCGACCCGGGAGCGCTCCGGCGCGCCGCTGCCCCCGGCGGAACAGGGCGATGTGCGGCGCGTGTCGTCGCGGGCCCGCGACGCGCTCGGCGCGGAGGCCTTCACGGCGGAGCACGCGGTGGGGCGCGCGGTGGATCACCGGGGGGCGGCGGACGCGGAGCTGGGCCGGGAGGCCGGCGGCCCGGCGTGAGGCGCACCGCCGGGCGCGACGGTCAGCGGTGGGCCACGTCCGTCCAGATGCGGCTGCTCAGGTCCGAGCCCCGCAGCACGTGGTACTCCGGGTGCGACGGGCCCGAGTTCCAGAAGTTCCGCGGGTCGTAGCCGACGCCGGCCGGGCTGCCCTTGTGAAGACGGCGTTCTGCCGGGGGCTCCAGAACGAGGGTCAGCGGGCGGAGTCGGTCGACTCCAGGGCGGGGTCGTACGCCGGGACGTCGTGTGCGGGGACGTCGTGCGCCCGGACGGGCTCCGTGGACGCCGTGCCGGGCTTGCGGCGCAGGCCGAACGCGCTGATCACGGTGGCGAGCGCGGCGGCGACCAGCGGGACGAGCAGGGCCGCGCGGTGACCGTCGAGGACGGCCTGGTCACTCGTGCCGTGGGTCGCCGCGGTGATGACGCTGGTGGCGGCGGAGAGGCCGAGGGCCGCACCGAACTGGAAGGAGGTGTACAGCAGTCCGCCGGCGACGCCCTGCTCCTCCTCCGCGACGCCCTCGGTGGCGACGATGGTCAGCGGGCCGTAGGCCAGCGAGAAGGCGAGGCCCAGGAGGATGAGGCTCGGGAACATCATCAGGTAGGTCCAGTCCGGCCCCAGCGGCAGCATCAGCGCGTAGGACAGCGTCGCCAGCAGCAGCCCGCCGAAGATGACCCGGGCGTTGCCGAACCGGCTCACCAGCCTCGGGGTGAGCGTGGGCGACAGGATCGCGTCGACCCCGATCACGATCATCGCGAAGCTGGTCTCCAGCGTCGACCAGCCGCGCAGCTCCCGCAGATAGAGCACGACGACGAACTGGAAGCCGAAGAACCCGGCGGCGAACAGCAGACCGGCGAGGTTGGAGCGGACCAGGCTTCCGCTGCGGAAGAGGCCGAGACGGACCAGCGGCTCGGCGGCCTTGCGTTCGATCAGCACGAACGCGAGGACCAGCAGCAGGCCCGCCGCGACGGTCAGCGCGGTCACGCCCGCCGGCTCGTGTCCGGCGCGCTCGACGGACACCACCAGGAGCAGGACGGCCGCGGTCACGCTGACCGCGCCGGCCACGTCCACCCGCCGGCCGGCGCGGCCGCCCGGCTCGGCCGGCCTGGGGATGAGGGCCGTGCCGACGACGAGGACGAGGAACGACAGGATCACCGGGGCGAAGAACACCCAGCGCCAGTCGACCGCGGCGAGCAGTCCGCCGACCACCAGGCCGACGGAGAAACCGCCGGCGGCGGTGCCCGAGTAGACGAGCAGGGCCTTGTTGCGCTGGGGGCCCTCCGCGAAGCTCGTGGTGATGATCGACAGGCCGGCGGGCGTCATGAAGGCCGCCGCCACACCGGTGACGAACCGGGCGACGATCAGCGTCCAGCCGTCGTCGGCGAGACCGCCCAGCCCGGAGAAGAGCAGGAAGACGGTCAGCCAGAACAGGAACATCCGGCGGCGCCCGAACAGGTCGGCGGCGCGTCCGCCGAGCAGCATGAAGCCGCCGTAGCCGAGGACGTAGGCGCTCATCACCCACTGGAGCATGCCGGTGGACAGCCCGAGGTCGGCGCGGATGGACGGCAGGGCCACGTTGAGCATGGCCACGTCGACGCCTTCGAGGAAGATCGCGCCACAGAGCACGAACAGCACGCCCCAGGCGCGCCCGGTCATACGGTCGGCGCCGCCGGCCTGAGGGGATTGCGTTGCGGACACGGAAACAACTCCCTGCTGGAGAAGTGGAGAAAACGAATGAAAGGCGGTTCCCACTTGTAACCACAGGAATTTTCAGGCAGGCTCGGCGACCATGGAAGAAGGCACTTTGAAGTCACCGACTCACTGCGCGGATACCGAGGGCGATTACGACGCTCTGCAGTGGGACACCCGGCAGGGCTGTGAGGTACGGCAGATCCTCGACCGCGTGGCGGACAAGTGGTCCCTGCTGGTGATCGCGCTGCTGGACCGCCGCAGGCTCCGCTTCTCGGAACTGCGCCGCCGGATCGACGGCATCAGCCAGCGCATGCTGACCGTCACCCTGCGCCAGCTGGAGCGGGACGGCCTGGTCAGCCGCACGGTGCACCCGGTCGTGCCGCCGCGCGTGGACTACGAGCTGACCCCCTTGGGGGCGACGCTGCACGACACCATCCGGAGCCTGGTGGTCTGGACGGAGGACCACCAGGACGAGATCGCCGCGGCACGCGCGGAGTACGACCGCCGGGCCGACCAGGCCATGGCGTCCTGACACACGCACACACATCAGGGCCGGACTCCCTCGGAGGTCCGGCCCTTTTCGATTACCGGTTGTCGACCTGCCGACAATTCACCCTTCGGGCGCCCTTCGGATTTCCTCTCGTTCCCCTTCGGATTTCCTTCGGACCCGCCTACGGACCCGCTTCGGATTTCCTTACGCATTCCCAAGAATTCCTTCTCGTCCGCCCCGGCGACCCAGGCACCGCCCCACCCCCGGCGAGACCGTCACGGGACGCCTCCGTCACTCACCCGAACGGCCCAACAGCGGAGCGTGACGCCCTTGTGGGGACTGGGTCGTCCCCCGTTCGGAGTTGCGTCCGCATGGGCGACATGAGTCGGTAGGTGTCGTGTCCTGCCGGATCTCACCTTCAGGAGGAGATATGGGCACCAAGCAGAACGGCCGTTCGGCCGAGAAGCTGTGCGTCGTCTTCACGGTCCGTGTGATCGAGGGCGGCGAGCAAGGGTTCCTGGACATGTACGACAAGATGCGGGAGTCCGTCTCCCGCACCCCCGGCCACATCGTCGAGCGGCTGGGCGAACCCGTGGACGACTCCCGTCAGTGGGTGATCACCAGCGAGTGGGAGACGCCGGAGCACTTCTTCGCCTGGCAGCAGAGCGACGAGCACCAGGCGCTGGTGGCCCCGCTGCGCCAGTGGGTCGACTCGACGCAGTCGCTGCGGTTCCGGATCGTCAAGGAGACTGCGGGGGTGGCGTCATGACGCACACGCCCCACGGCCCCGTCGCCGTACTCGGTCTGGGCAGCATGGGCACCGGCCTGGCCGCCCGCCTCCTCGACCAGGGAATTCAGGTGCGGGTTTGGAACCGTACCCCGGAGCGGGCCCAACCGCTCGCCGGCATGGGCGCCTTCACGGCCGCCCACCCCCGGGAAGCCGTCGAGGGGACGAGCGCCGCGGTGTGCACCCTCGCCGACGGTGAGGCCCTCGGCTCCGTGCTGCACGGTCCCGACGGCGTGCTGTCCCAGGGCCCGTACGAGGGCGTCCTGATCTGCGCCGGCACCGTGGGCCCGGACGAGGTCATGCAGATCGCCGGGGACGTCGCGTCGGTCCTGGACGTCGGCATGCTCGGCAACCGCGAGCACGCCCACGACGGCGAACTGCGCCTGTTCGTGGGCGGCGAGGAGCGGGTGTTCGAGTCGTGCCGGCCGCTGCTGGAGACGCTGGGCAAGGAGGTCGTCCATCTGGGCGCACTCGGGTCCGGCATGCGGATGAAGCTCCTCCTCAACCTGCTGATGGGTGTGGAGGTGCAGGCCATGGCCGAGGCCTCCGAGCTGGCGGCCGCCTGCGGGCTCGACCGGCAGCAGGTCCTCAAGACGATCGCGGGCAGCGGCTTCGCCTCGCCGGTCATGGCGTTCAAGTCCAGGCGGCTGGCCTCCGGACGCTTCGACGAGCCGGACTTCAAGCTGCGGCTCATGGCGAAAGACCTCATGCTCGCTTCCAAGCAGGCAGCAGCGTGCGGCCTGAACCTGCCACTGGCGGCGGCCGCGGCCGAGACCCATCGCCGGGCGAGTGAGCAGGGGCTGGGCGACGAGGACTGCGCCGCGATCGTCCGCGCACTGACACCCAACCGGGGAAACCACACATGATCATCGACATCCACGGGCACCTGTCCCCACCGGAGGCGGCGGAACGGTTCCCGATGCCCCCGAGCCTGACCGACGTCGACGGCATGCTCGCCGCCCGCGCCCAGGCCGGAATCGACCTCACCATCATCGGCAGCCCCGTGGGCGCCGGGGCGATGGCGCGGGTCCCGGGCGTCGACAACTACGCGCAACCACGTGACAGGCTGCGCGGCTTCCACGCCTGGATGTCGGGCCTGATCGCCAAGTTCCCGGACCAGTTGCGCGGGTACGTGTACGCCAACCCGTTCGGTGACGACGATCATCTGGAAGGGGTGCGGGAGACCCTGGAGGATCCCGCGTTCGTCGGCCTGATCACCACGTCCAGTGTGCACGGGGAGCTGCTGGGCTCCCCGCGCGCCGACTCCTTCTTCGCGCTGGCCGCGGAGGCGGGGGTGCCGGTCCTGGTGCACGCCCCGGCCGAACCGGCCGGCACGGAACGGGTCGACGACATCTCCTTCGTGGAGCAGATCGGCCGGTTCGGTGATCTCACCATCGGCATGGCCATGATCGCGTTCGCGGGATGGCTGGACAAGTACCCAGGTCTGCGGCTGATCGGCGCGACCGGCGGCGGCGCGATGGCGCTGTTGCCGGAGCGCCTGCAGACGGCGGCGCGCCCCCGGCACTGGGCCGGGGGGGCACCGCCCCCCGGTGGGGCCGCCGCCCCGCCATCGGCCGACCCCGCCGCGGCGCTCCAGCGCATGTACGTCGACACGAGCCCGTTCAGCCAGGCCCACCTGAACCTCAACGCGGAGGTACTGGGCCCCGAACGGATGCTCTTCGCGACCGACTCGCCGCCGATGGCGGCGCCGCTGGAGGACTTCGTCCGCATGATCGAGAAGCTGCCGATCGACAAGGCGTCCCAGCAGCGCATCCTCGGCGGCAACGCCGAGGCCCTCTTCGACCTGAGGAGTCGTCCGTGACCACCACCCAAGACGCCGTCACCGCGGCCGAGCGGTGCACTCCGGAGTACCGGCGCAACCCTCACGCGGTCTACGCCCAACTCCGGGAAGCGGCGCCGGTCTGCCCCATGAGACCGCCGCACGGCAACGAGACGTACCTGATCACACGGTACGAGGACGCGCGGGCCGCCCTGGCGGACCCGCGGTTGAGCAAGGACATGTACGGGGCCATGGACGCCTACCGGAGCATCTTCGGTGACTCGTCCGTGGCGCTGGACGACAACATGCTCAACTCGGATCCGCCCAAGCACACCCGGCTGCGCAAGCTGGTCAGTTCCGCGTTCACCCCGCGGCGCGTGGAGGCCCTGCGGCCGCAGATCGAGGCCGTCGTCAAGACGCTGATCGACGACTGCCCGGCCCGGGAGCCGTTCGACCTGCTGCCCGTCTTCGCGTTCCCGCTGCCGATCATCGTGATCTGCGACCTGCTCGGCGTGCCGCCGCTGGACCGGGAGCGGATGCAGCACCTGTCCACCACGGTGGCGCAGACAGGCTTCAGCGAGGAGGCCAAGCGGGCCCAGCAGCAGGCCGAACTGGATCTGCACGCGTTCTTCACGGACCTCGTGCGGACCAAGCGTGAGAACCCCGGTGACGATCTGATGAGCGCGCTCACCTCCGTGTGGGACAACGACGGCGGGCTCAGCGAGCACGAGCTGGTCTCCACGGCGTTCCTGCTGATGTTCGCCGGCCACAAGACGACCGCGTACCTCCTCGGCAACGCCGTCCACCATCTCCTGTCCCACCCCGCGCAGTTGCGCGCCGTGCAGCAGAACCCGGAGCTGGTGGGGCAGGCGGTCGAGGAGGTCCTGCGCTACGACGGTTCGGTGGAGAGCTCGACGTTCCGCTACGCGACCGAGGACGTGGAGTACTCCGGGACGCGCATCCCGAAGGGCTCGCTGGTCCAGATCGCGCTCAGTTCGGCCAACCGCGATCCGCTGAAGTTCGACCGCCCGGACGAGTTCGACGTGACGCGGAAGGGCGCCAACAACGCCCATCTCGGCTTCGGGCACGGCTCCCACTACTGCCTGGGCGCCCCGCTGGCCCGGGTGGAGACGGAGGCGGCCATCACCGGACTGTTCGGCCGGTACCCGAGGATGACCCTGGCGGACCCGGCCGCCGAGCCCCGGTGGCTGGAGGTTCCCTTCCCCGCCTTCCGCGGCCTCGAGGAGCTGAGGGTCGTACTCGACCCGAAGTGACCGACGACGGGCGGGCGCGGGAGCCGTACGGCGGCTTCCGCGCCTTCGGCGTGCCGGTTTCCGCGTCGTGCTCGGACGTCCGACGCCCTGCCCGGCTCCGCGGTGTGCCCGGGGCCGCGCGGCCCGGTTCGGAGCCCCGGGCGGCCGGACGGGTGGATCCGGTCCCTGTTCGGCCCAGTCCGCTTGGCGTGTCCCCTCGACCCGGGCGTTCTCTGGTAGCGCCGCTCGGAGAGATGGGCACCCGTTGCCAACGGGTGCCCAGGGGAGCGGATTCGTCCACGCGCGCATCGCGCATGAACCGAGGAGTCCTCGATGACGAGGAAGAGCACGCACCGCCCGACGGTCCTGGGGGCCCTGGCCGGTCTCGGCCTCACCCTGACCCTGCTGCCGGCCTCGCCGGCCCACGCGCAGACGTTCGTGCCCTGCAACAACATCACCGCGCTCAGGAACGCGATCACCGCCTCGAACGCGAGTGACGAGAACATAACCCTGGCGCCGTTCTGCACGTACACGATCTCGACGACCGTGTCGCCGGACAACGGTCTGCCGCAGGTCACGGGCTCGTACACCATCAACGGGTACAACACCACGGTCCGCCGCTCGGCGGCGGCGGGGACACCGGACTTCCGTGTCTTCGACGTCGAGGCGGGCGGCGACCTGACCCTGAACTCGATCCACGTCCGCGGGGGCAACGTGCCGGGCGACTCCGGCGGCGGCATCCGGGTCTCCGGCACCGGCAGCACCCTCACCGTCCAGAGCGGCAGCGTGCGGGACAACAACGCCGGGACCGGCGGCGGCATCCACACCCGCGACGGCGGCGCGGCCATCCTGAGCTACACCCTGGTCAGCGGGAACACCGCGACCGGCAGCGGCGGTGGCGGCGGCATCAGCCACGCCGGGTCCACGCTGCGGCTCAACATCAGCAGGGTCCAGGGCAACACGGCCGCTCAGGAGGGCGGCGGCCTGCGCGCCTCCGGGACGAGCACCGCGACGCTGGTGCAGAGCACGGTGACCGGCAACACCGCGAACGGCCTGCTGGGAGGCGGCGGCATATTCGAGGGCACGAGCAGCCAGGTGTCCCTGATCGGCGCCTCCGTCACCGGCAACGTTCCGAACGACTGCCGTCCGGCGGGAGCCGTTCCGGGCTGTGTGAACTGACCCGTCCCGGCACGGCGAAGGGCCGCACCCCCGTCACCGGGGGAGCGGCCCTCGAACGCCGTGCCGCAGAGGCTTACTTGCGGATCAGGCTGCGCAGCACGTACTGCATGATGCCGCCGTTGCGGTAGTAGTCGGCCTCACCGGGGGTGTCGATGCGGACGACCGCGTCGAACTCGACGCCGGTGTCGGTGGTGACCTTCACCGTGCGCGGGGTGGTGCCGTCGTTCAGCTCGGTGACGCCGGAGATGGAGAAGGTCTCCTCGCCGGTCAGGCCGAGGGACTCGGCGGACTGGCCCTCCGGGAACTGCAGCGGGAGGACGCCCATGCCGATGAGGTTGGAGCGGTGGATGCGCTCGTACGACTCGGCGATGACGGCCTTGACGCCGAGGAGGGCCGTGCCCTTGGCCGCCCAGTCACGGGACGAGCCGGAGCCGTACTCCTTGCCGGCCAGGACGACCAGCGGGATGCCCTGCTCGATGTAGTTGCGGGAGGCGTCGTAGATGAACGACACCGGACCGCCGTCCTGGGTGAAGTCGCGGGTGTAGCCGCCCTCGGTGCCCGGCGCGATCTGGTTGCGCAGGCGGATGTTGGCGAACGTGCCGCGGATCATGACCTCGTGGTTGCCTCGGCGGGAGCCGTAGGAGTTGAAGTCACGACGCTCCACACCGTGCTCGGTGAGGTACTGGCCGGCCGGGGTGTCGGCCTTGATGGCGCCGGCCGGGGAGATGTGGTCGGTGGTGACCGAGTCGCCCAGCTTGGCGAGGACGCGGGCGCCCGCGATGTCCTGGACCGGGGCCGGCTCCATCTCCATGCCCTCGAAGTACGGGGGCTTGCGGACGTACGTCGACTCGGTGTCCCACTCGAAGGTGTTGCCGGTCGGGACCGGGAGCGACTGCCACTGGGCGTCGCCGGCGAAGACGTCCTGGTAGGACTTGGAGAACATGTCCTCGCCGATGGCGTTGGCGACGACGTCATTGACCTCGGCCTCGGAGGGCCAGATGTCCTTCAGGAAGACCGGGTTGCCGTCCTGGTCGGTGCCCAGGGCGTCCTTGGTGATGTCCACCTTCATGGAGCCGGCGATCGCGTAGGCGACGACCAGCGGCGGGGACGCCAGGTAGTTCATCTTGACGTCGGGGTTGATACGGCCCTCGAAGTTCCGGTTGCCGGAGAGGACCGAGGTGACCGCGAGGTCGTTGTCGTTGACGGCCTTGGAGACCTCCTCCGGCAGCGGGCCGGAGTTGCCGATGCAGGTGGTGCAGCCGTAGCCGACGAGGTTGAAGCCGACCTTGTCGAGGTACGGGGTCAGGCCCGCCTTGTCGAAGTAGTCGGTGACGACCTTCGAACCCGGGGCGAGGGTGGTCTTGACCCACGGCTTGCGGGTCAGGCCCTTCTCCACGGCCTTCTTCGCGACGAGCGCGGCGGCGACCATGACGTACGGGTTCGAGGTGTTGGTGCAGGAGGTGATGGCCGCGACCGTCACCGCACCGTGGTCCAGCTCGTAGGTGGTGCCGTCGGGGGCGGTCACCTGGACCGGGTTGGACGGTACGGCACCGGTGCCCTGGCCGTGCTGCGGGGCACCGGCTCCGTTCTCCTGGTGGCAGTAGGCCGGGGCGTCGGAGGCCGGGAAGGACTCGGCGCTGGCCTCGTCGACCGGGGAGGCGGCGGCCTCCGGGGACTGCGCGACGGGGGCCTCGACGTAGTTGAGCACGTCCTTGGCGAACTGCTGCGCGGCGTCGGCGAGGACGATCCGGTCCTGCGGGCGCTTCGGGCCGGCGATCGACGGGACGACCGTCGACAGGTCCAGCTCCAGCTTCTCGGAGAAGTCCGGCTCGGCGGCCGGGTCCAGCCAGAGGCCCTGCTCCTTGGCGTACGCCTCGACCAGCGCGACCTGCTGCTCGGAGCGGCCGGTGAGCTTGAGGTAGTTCAGGGTCTCGCCGTCGATCGGGAAGATCGCGGCGGTGGAGCCGAACTCGGGCGACATGTTGCCGATGGTGGCGCGGTTGGCGAGCGAGGTGGCGGCCACGCCCTCGCCGTAGAACTCGACGAACTTGCCGACGACGCCGTGCTTGCGCAGCATCTCGGTGATGGTGAGCACCAGGTCGGTGGCGGTGGTGCCGGTGGGCAGCTCGCCGGTCAGCTTGAAGCCGACGACGCGCGGGATCAGCATGGAGACCGGCTGGCCGAGCATGGCGGCCTCGGCCTCGATGCCGCCGACGCCCCAGCCGAGGACGCCGAGGCCGTTGACCATGGTGGTGTGCGAGTCGGTGCCGACGAGGGTGTCGGGGTAGGCCTGGCCGCCTCGGACCATGACCGTACGGGCCAGGTGTTCGATGTTCACCTGGTGGACGATGCCGGTGCCCGGCGGGACGACCTTGAACTCGTCGAACGCGGTCTGGCCCCAGCGCAGGAACTGGTAGCGCTCCTTGTTGCGGCCGTACTCCAGCTCGACGTTCTGGCCGAAGGCGTCCGGCGTGCCGAACTTGTCGGCGATGACGGAGTGGTCGATGACCAGCTCGGCCGGGGCCAGCGGGTTGATCTTCGCCGGGTCGCCGCCCAGCTCCTTCACGGCCTCACGCATGGTCGCGAGGTCCACGACGCACGGAACACCGGTGAAGTCCTGCATGATCACGCGGGCCGGCGTGAACTGGATCTCCTGCGACGGCTGGGCCTGGGAGTCCCAGTTGCCGAGGGCACGGATGTGGTCGGCGGTGATGTTCGCGCCGTCCTCGGTGCGGAGCAGGTTCTCCAGCAGGACCTTCAGGCTGTAAGGCAGCCGGGCGGAGCCCTCGACCTTGTCAAGCCGGAAGATCTCGTACGACTCGTCGCCCACCTGCAGCGTGCTGCGGGCGTCGAAGCTGTTCGCCGACACGACAGTCTCCTTCATTGATGTGCGCGTTTCACCGCATCCTGCCGCCACGCCGTATTGGCCGATCCGCTAAGGTAAGGCTAAGTTAGGTAACCCTTACCGTCAGACTCGTCAGCGGCGTGCGGCGGCAGTGCGCCTCGGCAGATATCTCGATGTCGAGATAACTCTAGTACATGGGGGCCGGATGGTCATGCCCTGACCCCACCGAAGCACCACGCCGCCCCGATCAGCAGAACGCCGCGCGCTGCCCGGCCGCCCACTCGCGGAAGGTCCGGGCGGGCGCGCCGGTGATCCGCGGCACCGTGTCGCGCACCCTGACCAGATCGTCGGTGAGGTGCCGGCCAGTGAGGTCGAGGACGCCGGCCGCGCCGCCCTCGCCGATCAGCGCCGACAGCTCCCGGCGCGCCTCCTCGGGATCGGTCCGCACGACGCCGACGTCCCGGCCGAGCACGACGGAGAGGGCGGCGGCCTGCTCCCGGGGCGTGACCCGCTCCGGCCCGGTCACCTCGTACACCCGTCCCGCGTGGCCCGGCTCGGTCAGCGCCACGCGGGCGACGGCGGCGACGTCGGCGGGCTGGACGGCCGGCAGGCCGACGTCGGGGTACGGCACGCGCACCACGCCCTCCGCCCGGATCGAGTCCGCCCACCACAGCGCGTTCGAGGCGAACCGGGTCGGCCGCAGGACCGTCCACGCCATGCCGCTGTCCCGCAGCAGCCGCTCGGCGGCCAGATGCCCGGCCACGGCACGCAGACGAGGGTGCGTACCCACCGCGAGGGACGAGACGAGCACCACGTGCCCGACACCCGCCTCCCGGGCCGCCGCGAGCAGGTCCGCCTCCGCACCGTGACCGGAGAGCAGGAAGAGCGCGCGCGCCCCTTTCAGCGCGGGCGCGACCGAGCCGGGGTCCGCGAGGTCGCCCTCGAACACCTCCACACCCTCCGGGAGACCGGCCCGCGCCGGTTCGCGACTCAGCGCGCGGACCGGCAGGGCGCCGTGGCGGTACAGGTCCGACACGAGGGGACAGCCGATGTTTCCGGTGGCACCGGTGACGAGAATCATGCGGCGGACGCTAGGGGGCGTCTCGCCGATCATGCCGGGCTCGCGGCGCCTGGCACCGCGCCTCGCCGCGTTGTCGTCGGTCCCCGATGCGCCGCATCGGCTCCCTCCTCCGCCTTGCGATGCACGGCACCAGACGCCGCTCCCTGATCCGGCCTGATCGACGAGACACCCCCTAGGTCGTGTCCGCAAAGTGGTTGGCGCGTTGGTCTGTTCGTGGTGCGTCGTCACGAGCTGACTGATCAGGCATGGGCGGTCATTGAGCCGTTGCTGGCTCCGTCGCGGATGGGCCGCCCGGCCCGCGACCGGCGGCAGGTCCTCAACGGCATCCTGTGGAAGCTGTCCACGGGGGCGGCCTGGCGGGACCTGCCCGAGCGTTACGGGCCGTGGAAGACGGTCTACGAACGCTTCCGCCGCTGGTCGGCCGACGGCACCTGGGACCGGCTGCTGGCCCACGTCCAGCAGCACTCGGATGCCGTCGGTGCCGTTGACTGGACGGTCGTGTGTGTCGACTCCACGACCGTGCGGGCTCACCAGCACGCGGCCGGGGCGCGAAAAGGGGGCTCTGGCCGGGTGAGGCGATCGGCCGGTCCCGCGGCGGGCTGACCACGAAGATCCACCTCGCCTGCGACGGCGAGGGCAGGCCACTGGCCTTCACCCTGACCGCCGGGAACGTCAACGACTGCACCCAGTTCGAAGCGGTGATGGCCCGCATCCGCATCGGGCGGTGCGGGCCCGGCCGTCCTCGCACCCGACCCACCCTGGTCGTCGCGGACAAGGGGTATTCGTCCACGAAGATCCGCTCCTACCTGCGCAGGCGCGGCATCAAAGCCGCCATTCCGGAGCGGATCGACCAGATCAACGGCCGCATCCGACGCGGAGAGAGCAGATGCCGGCTTGACCGGGCCGCCTACCGGCGCCGCAACACCGTCGAGCGCTGCTTCAACAAGCTGAAGCACAACAAAGCCCTGGCGACCCGCTACGACAAACGCGCCCGTCACTACCAAGCCCTGGTCACCATCGCGTGCCTGCGACTCTGGCTGCCGTGACATGCGGACACGACCTAGGACCTCAACCGAACTCGAGCTCAACGGAAAGGGCTTGGAGCCCGGACGCGGGGTACCCGAAGGGCGGACGAGCGAAAGGAGGCATTATGCCCCTCACCTTCCGCAAGAGCATCCGCATCCTGCCCGGCGTGCGCCTGAACATCAACCGTCGCTCCTGGTCCCTCACCACGGGCGGCCGGAACGGCCCCCGCCGCACCTACAGCAGCACCGGACGTCGTACGACATCGGTGGATTTGCCCGGACCTTTCGGGTGGCGCCGGACGCGTACCACCAGGCGACGTTGACGAAACGTCACCCGAATGGCCCCCGAGGGATGTGCCATCTCATATCTGAGATAACCTCAGCCTCATGGCAGACGACTACCTCGTACGCATCGGCAAGCTCATCCGTGACGCCCGGCAGCACCGGGGCTGGACGCAGTCGCAGCTTGCCGAGGCGCTCGGCACCTCGCAGAGCGCCGTCAATCGCATCGAGCGCGGTAACCAGAACATCAGTCTTGAGATGATCGCCCGCATCGGAGAAGCCCTGGACAGCGAAATCGTCTCGCTGGGCTACGCCGGTCCGATGCACCTCAGGGTGGTGGGCGGCCGCCGGCTGTCCGGCGCCATCGATGTGAAGACGAGCAAGAACGCGTGCGTGGCCCTGCTGTGCGCCTCGCTGCTCAACCAGGGGCGCACGGTACTGCGCCGGGTCGCCCGCATCGAGGAGGTGTACCGCCTGCTGGAGGTCCTGAACTCCATCGGCGTGCGCACCCGCTGGATCAACAACGGCGTCGACCTGGAGATCGTGCCGCCGGCCGGTCTCGACCTGGACTCCATCGACGCGGAGGCGGCCCGCCGCACCCGCTCGATCATCATGTTCCTCGGCCCGCTGCTGCACCGCCTGGACCGCTTCAAGCTGCCGTACGCCGGCGGCTGCGACCTCGGCACCCGGACCATCGAACCGCACATGATCGCGCTGCGCCGGTTCGGCCTGGAGGTCGCCGCGACCGAGGGCCAGTACCACGCCATGGTGGACCGCGGCGTGCGCCCCGACCGCCCGATCGTCCTGACCGAACGCGGCGACACGGTCACCGAGAACGCGCTGCTGGCCGCCGCCCGGCACGACGGCGTCACCGTCATCCGCAACGCCTCCTCCAACTACATGGTCCAGGACCTGTGCTTCTTCCTGGAGGCCCTGGGCGTGAAGGTGGAGGGCGTCGGCACCACCACGCTCACCGTGTACGGCATGCCGGAGATCGACGTGGACGTCGACTACTCCCCCTCCGAGGACCCGGTCGAGGCGATGAGCCTGCTCGCCGCCGCGGTCGTCACGGAGTCGGAACTGACGGTGCGCCGGGTCCCCATCGAGTTCCTGGAGATCGAGCTGGCGGTCCTGGAGGAGATGGGCCTCGACCACGACCGCACGCCCGAGTACTTCGCCGACAACGGCCGCACCCGCCTGGTGGACCTGACCGTACGCCCCTCCAAGCTGGAGGCGCCCATCGACAAGATCCACCCCATGCCGTTCCCCGGCCTGAACATCGACAACGTCCCGTTCTTCGCGGCCATCGCGGCGACCGCGCAGGGCAAGACCCTCATCCACGACTGGGTCTACGACAACCGCGCGATCTACCTGACCGACCTCAACCGCCTCGGCGGCCGCCTCCAGCTCCTCGACCCCCACCGCGTCCTGGTCGAGGGCCCCACCCGCTGGCGCGCCGCCGAGATGATGTGCCCACCGGCCCTGCGCCCCGCCGTGGTCGTCCTGCTGGCGATGATGGCGGCGGAGGGGACGTCCGTACTGCGGAACGTGTACGTCATCAACCGGGGTTACGAGGATCTGGCGGAGCGGCTGAACTCGATCGGGGCGCAGATCGAGATCTTCCGGGACATCTGAGGGGCGGGCAAGGCTGTCGCGGAACCCTCCGCCGCGCCGACCGGCACTCCCGCGAACCCGGGAGACGTGCGGCGGAGGACGCCCCGTCAGATACGCCGGAGGTGGACGGTCCCGCCGAAGCGCTTGCCGAGCCAGATCTTCTCGTCGGCGCCGGTCCCGGCGAGCCGCGGGTTGTCGTAGGTGCGGGTGCCGCTGCCGCCCGGGTTGACGGTGACGGTGACACCTTCGAGGCACCAGTCGTCGTCGTTGTCGTTGCCCTCGAAGCGGAGGTAGACGGGGTACCGGTCCGCGTCGTCGGTGTCGAGGCGGGGCCGGCGCGGGTCGTTGCGCGCGGCGTCGAGCACGTTGGCTCCGTCGCCGAAGACGTAGGTGTAGTTGTCGCCGGGTTCGAAGTCGTTGCGGGAAGAGTCCACATGGAGCTCCCGGCCGGCGATCCCGACGTACACGAAGCCGTTGGTGCCGGCACCCGTCTCGTCCGCCGTCCACAGCTTGACGCTGACCTTGGTGATGTCCGTCATCTTCTCCTCCACACAGGAGACGCGACCCGCCTCCGCGCGGGCCGCGCGGAACCTGACGGCGGATCTGATCGACGACGCAGCCGTACGACCGCGCTGACATTAAGTGTTCAGATGACTGCTGTGTGTAATCAAGGCTTGTCCGCTACGGCGCGGAGCGCACCGAGGCGTAAACCCCGGGCGGCCCCGCGGGCAGGGGCCAGGACAGGCGCCCTGGGTACAGACGTGAAACTGGGCGCGAGCCGGTCATTTCATATCGCCGCTGAACCTCGCCGCATCGAGTAGTTCACCACTCCGCGCGCCCGGTCCCCCAGCCGTCGAGTTCGCCGCGATCAGTTCCCCTGCAACGGGGGTGAACACGACGAGCACGGCGACAGCGTCCGGACATGGCCTGGAACGGCCGGCGAGCGAGAGTGGCAGGTGGCCTCGACCGGCATGAACTCACAGTGCAGTGGCGGGAACTGCTGAACACTCCACCGCCGCTGAGCCCACCGCCGCCGGCGCACCACAAGCGCAACAGCTCAGGACGGAACGACGGGAAAGGCGGCCGAGCCCGAAGAGAATCACGCCACTTGCCGGGTGAAATCAGGACTCGTGCTCCGCCTGGCGCGCTGCTTCAATGAATGAGTCGATTGAGGACAAGTAGGCGTTCATGGCCCGGCGGAAGCTTTCGGCCTCGCGTATGTCCGCCTCGACGGCGACGAGACGAATGTAAGCCCCACCGGAGGCCGTGTGGACAGCGTGCGCCGCTGCTATCGGCTCGGGGTCACACTCCAGAGAGACGACAGCCAGGGCACGCAGAAAGGGCCCGTAGGAGTCACGGAGTTGATCGCGAAGCTCTGTGATGGATGCCGATCTAGCCTCTTCGTTCTCCACCTCCAGGAACTTGGGGATCCTGCGGTACAGGATCCCCATCTGATTGGCCTGCTGGATGAAGTCGAGCTGCGTGGCTCTGCGTGCCTCGCGTACCCGAGCGATGTGCGCGGCTTCGGCGACAGCCTGTGCCTGAATGCGAGCAGCTTGCGCGTTGCCCCTGCTGGTCACCCAGCTGGCGATCACCGCTGTAGCCGCGGTCAGTAGAGCCGCCCACAGAGCGCCGGTATCCATGCGCACAGTTTGTGCGACACCGGCTCACTTGCCCAGAGTCCGCTTGGGAAGCCCGCATCGAGACCACGCGCCGGATGTACGGACTCGCGTACGCATGGAGCCTTCATGCCGTCGGCCGTGAGCCCTACCCCGATGCTTGATTGGAAGCGCATTCTGGGTTCCGGTCCTTGAAGCAAACACCCGGGGGTGGACGGTGGGTGATTGGAAGCAAGGAAAGTGCGGATGGCCAACTGCAGCAGGTGGCCGCTGCCAGAACAAGACGATGAAGGGCACCTCGCGCTGCTACCTGCATCAAGGTGACTGGACGAAACGCGGCCAGGCCGAGCTGAAAAAGAAGGCGAGCAGGCGCCGCAGGAAGTGAGCTCCTTGCCGTGCCGGTTGCAACCGTCGGTGGTGGCTCGCACCGGAAGCGCACCAGAGGCGAGGGGCCCAGCGTGGAACGGCGGGCAATGCAACCCGGCCCGCCGTAACCCCGCTGGCTCGTTCGCCCCCAGGGCCATCGACCCGGGTTTTGGTTGCCGGCCCTGGTGAGCGTTGCCGCACCAGGACCGCACCACTCAGTCGTCGGCGGCCCCAGGCGCAGGTCGTCCTTGCCGAACCCCGGGCCCGCGCCGCGCCTGCCGGTACTCGTCGTGGAGCTGGGCGCCTATCGCGCCTTATGGCCGGCACTACGGCAGGCGCAAGCGGCGCGGGCGGTGAGCCCTGAACTCGTCGCTCTCTACGGCCACCGGGCGGACCTGCCGGTGTCCGTGTTCGTCAACCTCCTGGCATTGGCGCGGGAACGCATCGACATCCTGGTATACGCCGCGGTGTTCCTGCACGAGGCGTACCCCCGCTTCAATGAACTCTTGCGGGAACGGGCTGAGGCCGGCTGTGCGGTGCGCATCGCACTGGGCGACGCCGACTCTCCGAACGTCCGCCAGCGAGGCAAGGAGAGCAGTTCGGCCACGGAATCGAGTCCCGGTGCCGACTGGTGTTGTTGCACTGCCGACCGCTCCTGGCAGTGCAGAAAATCGAAGTGCGCACGCACGCTACGACTCTTTACAACAGCCTGTACCGCGCCGATGACCAGATACTGGTCAACGCCCACGTGTTCGGGACGAATGCCTACCGTGCCCCTGTGTGGCATCTGCGCCGCAACGACCCAGGTGGCATGTTCGACACGTACGCCGACAGCTTCGAGGCCGTGTGGCAGACCGCCCGGCCCGTGGAGGAAGCCCAGTGACCCGCACTGAGTACTACGACGACCCGAACGCCCCGAAGCCGAACAGCCTCGTTGTCGCGGCCTCGGCCGTGGTCACCGACGATCAGGGCCGCATCCTGGTCCAGCGCCGCCGCGACAACGGCCTGTGGGCCCTGCCGGGCGGCGGCATGGACATGGACGACTCATTGCCCGGCTGCGCCGTTCGGGAAGTCAAGGAAGAGACCGGCTACGACATCGAGATCACGGGGCTTGTCGGCACATACACAGATCCGCGCCACGTCATCGCCTACGGCGACGGCGAAGTACGCCGCCAGTTCAACATCTGCTTCCGGGCCCGCATCGTCGGAGGGCAACTGACCATCTCGGACGAGTCGACAGAGGTCCGCTTCGTCGCGCCGTCACACCTTGACGAGCTGCCCATGCACCACACGCAACGCTTGAGACTCCGACATTTTCTGGAGAACTCGCCGACGCCCTACCTCGGATAGGAGACATGCGATCGGGCACGCCGATTAACCCGCTGGAGCAAGTCTGCTGCTACACAAGCTCGAACCTGACCGGCGCCACGGATGGTATGGAGATTGTGTCGCCCTCAGCGAGACCTTGAGGGTCCTCGTAATCGACGGGTAGCACGATCAACATCGTGTGCGGACGCGGCAGCCACCCAACATCTTGAGGCGGATCGCAATACCCGATGTCGATCACCCGTACCAACTGCTCGGGAATACCCACGCCGCAGCTGTCGCCCGCAGATAGCGTCCAGGGGGCAGGATCGGTCTGGAAGAGGCTGAGCCGAGACTCGAAGGAGCCTTGCTTGCGCGGTATGGCGTACTGTCCGTTCCATTGGATTTCAGAGTCAGGATCGATCTGCTCCCATGGCCAGATGATGGACACGTCCCAGTCTGAGACCTTGACCGCCCGTGTAGGGGTGAAGGCACAGCTGACACGCAAGATGTCACCCACCTTGATCGTCTCATCGTTCATGATCACCTCTGTCGCTCCCTGGCACGTGTGAACCGCACCGTAACGCGCGGTGGGCATGGAGCGGCTTCGGGCGGGAGCTGCCATGGGGGCGGGAGATCCTGGGGCCTGAATCACGCAGCCACGGTTACGAGCGTCGTTGGCCGCGGCGGCGGTAGTGGCCGAGGCGGGCTCGGTGCTGGTGGCGGCGTTGCCGGCGTAACCAGTAAAGGAGGTGTCCGGCCCCGTGCCCGACGGCGTGGACGATCTTGGCCAGCAGGCGGCTGATCTCGTTCACGCTCGATGTGCCGGTACCAGGCCCGGTAGTGGCGTGCCTGGTAGTGGTCCAGAGTCCGCTCTGGCGTCTACGTGCCGTCGGCCAGGGCTACGACCACGGCCTCGACGCCCTCGCACGCAGATACGGGGTCGACATCGCCGACTGAACGGCGACGCCGGGCGTCGTGAGCCGGCCAGCCGTCTCCCGGTACGTCACCGCCGCCGGAGGAACCTGCCTTGAGCAGGTCCAGAACCGGAGCCCGGGCCCGCAGTTCACCCGTCCCGAGCACCCTCGGCCTAAGGCCCACGACACCCTGAAGCGGCAAGGCCGCCGCAACGGAAGCTCCCATGGCCCCGCAGCTCAACAGCAGCTGCGGGTCCAGCTCCTTCAGCACAAGGACCACCATGTGCCCGTGTGGTGAGCTGTTCTCAGTGGGCAAGGGCCTGCCTCACCCACTGAGGCCCGAAACGGCAGGCCGTGAGGCGTCAGCCGTCCCCGCCGTCCCAATCCATTGCACTGCCGCGCGAGGTATGCAGCAGCGGCGCCCACACCCCTGCATCCGTGAACCCCCGCCCCCCACACGGGACCACGTCCGTCACCACGCGGTCCGGGCGGAGCAGCACGGCGTCCGCTCGTCCCGCGTGGAGCCAGGCGGTGAGGGTGCCGTCGTCGTTCAGGGTGGACAGGGGGACGGTGGGGGCGTCGAGGGCTTGGGCGAGGGCGGTCAGGGAGGGCCAGGGGGTGGTGGCGGTCAGGATCGTGAAGGAGTCGCCGAGGAGGTCGTCGAGGCGAGTGGGGCGGTCGGTGGAGCGTATCCAGGGTTGTGGGCAGTGGGTGCCGGCGAGGCCTCGGCCGGTGAGGTGGGCGCGTCGGCGTACGAGGGGGCCGGCGGTCAGGGGTGGGCTGAGGTCGCGGCCGGCGAGGGCGGCGAGGCCGGGGATGCGGAAGGCGGCGGCGAGGGCGCCGCGGCGGAGGGCGGCGGCGCCGTCCTGGCCGCCGGTCATGGCCCAGCCCATGGCGACCGCGAGGCGGATCATGTGCCGGGTGTGCGGCTTGCGTTCGCGTTCGTAGGTGTCCAGGAGCCGTTCGTCCCCGCCCTGCTTCAGGACGCGGGCGAGTTTCCAGGTGAGGTTGTGGGCGTCCCGCAGGCCCGCGCAGAGGCCCTGCCCGATGAACGGCGGGGTGAGGTGGGCGGCGTCGCCGAGGAGGAAGACCCGGCCGCGGCGCCAGCGGTCGGCGATGCGGGCGCGGAACGTGTAGTCCGTGCGCCGGACGATCTCGAAGTCGCCGTCGTAGGCGTGGGGAAGCCAGGGGGCTGTCAGTTCGCGGACCGGCATCTCGCCATTGCGCAGGCGGAACTCCCAGCGGTAGCGGTCCTCGCCGACGCGCATGAACGTGGCCGGCCGCTCCGGGTCGCAGACCTGGTCGACGCCCTCCCAGCAGCGGACTTCGGCCGGTGTCCGCACGTCGATGACGGTCCAGCGTTCCTCGAAGCGCAGGTCCTCCCATACGGCGCCGATGGCGTCGCGGGTGAGGCCGTTCGCGCCGTCGCAGCCGAGGACCGCGTCGGCCCACAGGTGGTGTTCCCCGTCGTCGTCGCGGTAGGTCACGCGCACGGGGCCCGCGGTGCCGGTGCCGATGCCGGTGACCTCGACGCCGCCGCGCAGTTCGCACTCGGGGCGGCGGGCCAGGGCGTCGCGCAGCAGGCGTTCCAGCTCGGGCTGGTCGAACATGCTGGTCTGCGGGTAGCCGTGATGGCCGTGCCCGGAGCGCCGGAACTCGGCCATCACCCGGTGCCGGGCGTCGAGGAGGCGCAGTCCGGCCGCCGGGCGGGCGATCGCGGCGAACTCCTCGCCGACACCCGCCGCTTGGAGGATTCTGCGCACCTCGTCGTCGGTGGCGACGGCGCGCGGGAGGGGGTAGATGTCGTGGTGGCGTTCGAGGACGACGGTTCGGACTCCGCGCCGGGCGAGGAGGAGGGCGGCGGTCACGCCGACCGGGCCCGCGCCGATGATCACGACAGGCGTGTGGTCGGGGGCCTGGTCTGCGGTCATGGGCGGATCACCCCTGAATGCTCTTGCCGTCCGTGACGGGCGTGCGCTGCTCGCCCAGGTCGATCCGGCCGTCCGGGGTCGAGATCGTCGCCGTGATCACGTCACCGGCACGCAGGTAGTGCGGGTTGCGGGCCTGGGTCCTGAAGAACGCCTTCCACTTCAGGGCGGGCGGCAGCAGCGCGCCGATCTTCTCCACCGGCTTGGGCGGGGCCTTCAGCGCGGTGCCGCCGGGGGTGCCGGTCAGGAGCAGGTCTCCGGGGTCGAGGGTCTGGAAGCGGGCCAGCAGGGTCAGCGCCCGCGCCGGGCGGACGATCATGTCGGCGAGGGTGCGGTCCTGGCGCGGTTCGTCGTTGACGCTCAATTTCAGCCGCAGGTCGAGGAGATGGGTGAAGTCCTCCGGTTCCAGCAGCGTCAGGTACGGGCCGGTCGGTGTGAAGGTGGGGTACGACTTGCTCTCGTAGAACTGCGTCTTGGTCAGTTGTACGTCGCGGGCGCTTATGTCGTTCGTGATCACTAGTCCGGCGACGTACGTCGGCAGGTCGCGTTCGTCCACGACGGTGCCTACCGGCAGCGGCGCGCCCATGACCAGGCCTAGTTCGATCTCGTAGTCGAGGAACCGTACGTGGGAGGGCCGTACGACGGCCTCCGACGGGCCGCTGACCGAGCCGGACGCCTTGCGGAAGAAGGTGGGCGGGATGTCTCCGGTGAAGCCCGAGTCGCGGGCGTGGCTGTGGTAGTTGACCATCTGGGCGACCACCCGGCACGGGGTGGTGACCGGCGAGAGAGCGGCCAGCTCGGTGACGGGTGTGCCCGCCGCGCCGGAGCCCGCGGCCTCCCGTACGGCGGTGCGGTCGGCCAGCAGTTCGGCCGTGGTGACGGCGTCGGTGCCGACGGGGACGGCACGGTCGCCGAGGACCGCCCACCAGCCCTCGGCGGTGCGCAGCACGTTGATGCTCATGAGTTCACGGCTTTCAGGAGGCCCAGCAGGCGGGCGGGGTCGAGTTCGTTGTCGCCGCGCAGGGCCGTCAGGACCTCGCGGAGCTTCGCGGGTGTGGGCGTGGCGCCGAGGAAGTCACGGGTGGCCGGCGGGCCCCACTGGGCGAGGCCGCTCGTGGACATGGGCGCCCAGCCGGGCTCGATGTCGCAGGAGAACAGGTCGCCGTCGGTGAAGTGCTCGAGCATGAAGTGGTCGGGGTCGCGCCAGTAGTCGAACAGCTGGCTGCCCTGGATGTGCCGGCCGATGCCCCAGCTGCGTTTGTAGCCGCGCTCCCCCAGGTACTCGCCGCCGGCCGCGAGGGCGTCCAGGTCGGTGACCTGGTAGGCGGAGTGGACGTATCCCGTGCCCGGGCCCAGGTGCATGGCCAGCGTGTGGTGGTCGGCCGGGACGCTGCCCAGGTCGCAGCGGATGAAGGCCATCGTGGGGCCGCGGTCGCGCTGGCCGTCCAGGAAGAGGAAGTCGGACACGATCATGCCGAGGGTGTCCAGGTACCAGTCCAGGGCGCGGGCGAACACCCTTGTCTCCAGCACCAGATGGCCCAGGCGCTGGATACGGGCCGGTTCCCTCGGCGGGCGCTGGGGGGCGTTGACCCGGGGGTGGTCCGTGCCGGCGTTGAGGAGCAGCGGCCGCTGGCCGGGCAGTTCGGGGAGCGGTTCGGCGCAGTGCACGACCCGGACGGGGATGCCCGAGGGGTCGAGCAGGGCGACCGCCTTGCCGCCGCCGGGCACGTCCGCGTCCCGTACGGCCGTCCCCGTCGCCCGCGCGAGCCGGTCGACGTCGGCCCGCTCGGCCGCGCGGAACGCCGGACCGATGAAACGGGACGTACGGCCGCGCCGGATCACCATGCACGGCGAACCGGCGAAGGTGCCGCGCAGCCACAGCTCGCCCTCGGTGCGTGCGGCTGTCTGGAAGCCGAAGTCGCGGGCGAACACCTCGGCCCGGTCCAGGTCGGGTTTCTCGAACTCCAGCCAGGCCAGATCCGCGACCTTGATCACGGGGTTCCGGGACCGGCCCGGGTGTCGGCCGCGGGTGTCAGACATGGTGCCCTCCGTGCAACGGCGCCGCGATGCGCGGCAACGAGTCGCGATGATGGAATCATCAAGTCTGACTGTTCCCTCGTCAAGGCTTGTGGAAGCCCCCGGGAGGCCGTGTGACGCGGGCGCGTGCGGTCAGGACGCGGGTCAGGACGCGACCAGGGTGACGTCCTGCCGGTGCGCCGCGTGGAAGACGGGCAGTGGCAGGCCGCTGCCCGTGTTCAGCTCCGTCACGGTGGCCTCGACCTGGGCCGCGCCCGGCTTCAGCGCGCCGAGCAGCGCCTTGCCGGTGTTCTCCCAGCGGTGCTCCAGACCGTCGCACACCGCGCGCGTGCCGCCGATGCCCTGCCACATCGACGCGGCGGACTGGGCGACGGAGGAGCTGACGAACACCGGGCCGGTGCCGCCGGTGCAGCGATAGGTGCCGGAGAGGGTGACCGTGCCGTCGGGGGTGATCCGGCCGATCGGGTCGACGGTGACCGACCCGTACGGGTCGGCGGCGGCCGCGGGCGTCGCGCAGACGCCGGCGGTCAGGGCCAGGACGGCCGCGGCGGCAGCGCCGAGGAGCGGGCGAACGGGCATGGGAAACCTCCTGGTGTGGGGCTTCCACAGGTAACGGGCGGCCGGGCCGGCCCGCGTGACCGTCACCCCTCCGGTGGCGCGTCACCCGGGTCCAGCGGTGGGGCGGCACGGCGGTCGGGGCGGCACAGCGGTCGGGCGGCACGGCGAACCCGCCGCCACCGCCGCCACGGCAGCACGGCGATCAGGCCGCAACCGCCGCCACGGCAGCACGGCAATCAGGCCGCAACCGCCGCCACCACCGTCACCGCAGCACAGCGAACCCACCGCCACCACCATCACGGCAGCACAGCAAACCCGTCCAGTTCCACGAGCGCCCGCTCGTCCCACAGGCGTACGACTTCGACGACCGCCATCGCCGGATAGTCGCGGCCGGCGGACCGCCGCCAGATCCGGCCGAGTTCGGCCGCGTGGACGCGGTAGTCGGCGACGTCCGTGGCGTAGACGGTGACGCGGGCCAGGTCGGCCGGGGTGCCGCCGGCCGCGCGCAGCGCCGTCAGCAGGTTGCCGAGCGCCCGCTCGAACTGCTCGGGCAGACCGTCACCGGTGATCTTGCCGTCGGTGTCGAGGGCGGTCTGGCCGGCCAGGAAGACGAGGCGGGAGCCGGTGGCGACGACGGCATGCGAGAAGCCGGTCGGCGGGGAGAGGTCGGGCGGGTTGACGCGCTCGGCGGTCACTGGGCCTCCCGGTACAGCTCTTTCGCGATGATCTCGCGCTGGATCTCGCTGGCCCCCTCGTAGACGCGGGGCGCGCGCACCTCGCGGTAGAGGTGTTCGAGCAGATGGCCGCGGCGCAGCGCGCGGGCCCCGTGCAGCTGGACGGCGCGGTCGACGACGTACTGAGCGGTCTCGGTGGCCAGCAGCTTCGCCATCGCCGCGCGCTTGGGCACGTCGGCGGCGCCGTCGTCGTACGCCGTCGCCGCCGCGTACACCATGAGCCGGGCCGCCTCGGTGCGCAGGGCCATCTCGGCGACCTGGTGGGCGACGGCCTGCCGGTCGCGGAGCGGGCCCCCGAAGGCCTCCCGGCGCGCGGTGTGCTCCAGGGTCGCGTCGAGGGCGGCCTGCGCCATGCCGACGGCGAAGGCGCCGACGCTGGGCCGGAACAGGTTGAGGGTCCCCATGGCGACCCGGAAGCCCCGGTCGGGTTTCCCGAGCACGTCGTCGGCCGTGACGGGTACGGCGTCGAAGTCCAGGGCGCCGATCGGGTGCGGGGAGAGCATGTCGAGCGCGGTGCCGGTCAGTCCTGGCCGGTCTGCGGGCACGAGGAACGCGGTCACCCCGCGGGCGCCGGCGCCGGGGGTGGTCCGGGCGAACACGGTGTAGAAATCGGCCTCGGGCGCGTTGGAGATCCAGCACTTGCCGCCGGTGAGCCGCCAGCCCGCGGGGCCGTCGGGGGCGGCGGTCAGGGACAGTGCCGCCGCGTCCGAACCGGCCCCCGGCTCGGTCAGGGCGAACGCGGCGATCGCGGTGCCCTCGCGGACCGCCGGGAGCCAGCGGTCGCGCTGGGCGGGGTTGCCGTGGGCGTGGACGGGGTGGGCGCCGAGGCCCTGGAGGGCGAGGGCGGTCTCCGCCTCGGTGCAGGTGTGGGCGAGGGACTCGCGCATCAGGCACAGGTCGAGCGCGCCGGAGCCGAAGAGCCGGTCCAGCAGGCCGAGCCGGCCCAGTTCGGCGACGAGGGGGCGGTTGACGTGGCCCGGCTCGCTCTTCTCGGCGAGCGGGCGCAGCCGTTCGGCGGCCAGGGCGCGCAGTTCGGCGCACCAGGCGGTGCGCTCCGGGTCGAGTGAGAATGCGGGCACGTGCGGTCCTCCCTCTCGAAGGCCACTCGAAGGCCTGACGCCTCGCCTGACGCCTCACCCGAACGGTATCGCGCTCCATTGACTGCCGTCATCAAGACGATACGCTCCAAGTGCGACAGCGACCCCGGCCGCGACTTCGACCGCGACCCCACCCGACGCCCACCAGGCAAGGGGGCGAACCGCCATGGACGGCCAGACCCGCCCGCTCCGCCCGATCCGCTCCGCCCACGTCGACACCTTCGCGCGCGACCACCTCCCGCCGCCCGACCAGTGGCCCGAGCTTCGCTTCGACCTGCCGGAGCTGCACCACCCCGAACGGCTCAACTGCGCCGCGGCCCTGCTCGACGGCCCCCCGGACGACCGCCCGGTCTTCCACACCCCGACCGGCCCGACCTGGACGTACGGCGATCTGCGCGCCCGCGTCGACCGCCTCGCCCACCTGCTCACCGACGACCTCGGCGTGGTCCCCGGCAACCGGGTGCTGCTGCGCGGACCCACCACCCCGTGGCTGGCGGCCTGCTGGCTGGCGGTGCTGAAGGCGGGCGCGGTCGCCGTGACCGTGCTGGCCCAGCAGCGTCCGCACGAGCTGGCCACGATGTGCGAGATCGCCCGGGTGCGGCACGCGCTGTGCGACATCCGCGCGGTCGACGACCTCGCGAAGGCCGAGATACCGGGCCTGTCCATCGCCACGTACGGCGGTGACGCCCCGGACGACCTGCTGGTCCGTCCGGCGCCCGCGACGCCGTACCCCGCCGTCGACACGGCGGCCGACGACGTGGCGCTGATCGCGTTCACCTCCGGCACGACGGGCCGTCCGAAAGGGTGCATGCACTTCCACCGGGACGTGCTGGCCGTCGCCGACACCTTCTCCCGGCACGTGCTGCGGCCGCACGCGGACGACGTCTTCGCGGGCAGTCCCCCGCTCGGCTTCACCTTCGGCCTCGGCGGCCTGGTCGTCTTCCCGCTGCGGGCCGGCGCGAGCGCGCTGCTCCTGGAACAGGCGGGCCCCCGGCAGCTGCTGCCCGCGATCGCCGAGCACCGGGTGTCGGTGCTGTTCACCGCGCCGACGGCGTACCGCGCGATGCTCGCCGAACCGGACGGGCACGACCTCTCCTCGCTGCGCCGCTGTGTCTCCGCGGGCGAGAACCTGCCCGCCGCCACCTGGCACGCCTGGCGCGAACGCACCGGCCTGCGGATCATCAACGGCATCGGCGCGACCGAGCTGCTGCACATCTTCATCTCGGCCGCCGACGAGCACATCCGGCCGGGGACCACCGGGGTGCCGGTGCCCGGCTGGCAGGCGCGGGTGCAGGACGAGCACGGCGAGCCGGTGCCCGACGGGGAGCCCGGTCTGCTGGCCGTGCGCGGCCCGGTCGGCTGCCGCTATCTCGCCGACCCCCGGCAGACGGAGTACGTGCGGGGCGGCTGGAACATCACCGGCGACACCTACGTCCGCGAGCCCGACGGCTGGTTCCGGTACGTGGCCCGCGCCGACGACATGATCATCTCCGCCGGGTACAACATCGCTGGCCCGGAGGTCGAGGACGCGTTGCTGCGCCACCCCGACGTGGTCGAGGCGGCGGTCGTCGGCCGGCCCGACGAGGCACGCGGGGCGGCCGTGGTGGCGTACGTCGTCGTAAAGGAGGGCGCCGAGCAGGACGCCGGGGCGCTGCGCGTGTTCGTCAAGAGCGAGCTGGCGCCGTACAAGTGCCCGCGCGAGATCGTGTTCCTGGCCGCGCTGCCGCGCACGGCGACCGGAAAGCTTCAGAGGTTCCGCCTGCGCACCGAAGCTGACCAGCAGTGATCCGCACACGCCGGCACGACCTAAAATGATCAACGTGTCCGAGCAGCACGCACCCCGGTCCCTCATCGTCACGCTCTACGGGGCGTACGGCCGCCACTTCCCCGGCCCGGTGCCCGTCGCCGAGCTGATCCGGCTGCTGGCCGCGGTCGGCGTGGACGCGCCCTCGGTGCGGTCGTCGGTGTCCCGGCTGAAACGGCGCGGTCTGCTCGTCCCGGCCCGCACCGGGCAGGGCGCGGCGGGCTACGAGCTGTCCCCGGACGCCCGCCAGCTCCTCGACGACGGCGACCGGCGGGTCTACGCCACCGCGCCGCCGGAGGACGAGGGCTGGGTGCTGGCGGTGTTCTCCGTCCCGGAGACGGAACGGCAGAAGCGGCACGTGCTGCGCTCCCGGCTGGCCGGGCTGGGTTTCGGCACGGCGGCGCCCGGCGTGTGGATCGCCCCGGCCCGGCTGTACGAGGAGACCCGGCACACCCTGGAGCGGCTGCGCCTCGACTCGTACGTGGACTTCTTCCGCGGCGAGCACCTCGGCTTCGCGCCGACCGTCGAGGCGGTCGCCCGCTGGTGGGACCTGGCAGCGATCGCCAAGCAGCACGAGGCGTTCCTGGACCGGCACGCGGGCGTGCTGCACGACTGGGAGCGACGGCAGGACACCCCGCCCGAGGAGGCCTACCGCGACTATCTGCTCGCCCTGGACTCCTGGCGCCATCTGCCGTACGCCGACCCGGGGCTGCCCGCGGGGCTGCTGCCGCAGGACTGGCCGGGAGTGCGCTCGGCGGCCGTGTTCCGGGGGCTGCACGAGCGGCTGCGGGACGCGGGGGCGGCCTTCGCCGGCGTCACCGCCCGCTGACGGAAGCCTCAGCTTCCTCTGTCCTTCCTCTCACACTCCTTTGTCCTTCCTCTCACACTCCTTGCCTGGCGTCCGTGAGGTCGTTCGCGGCCGACCGGCCGGCGCGGGTCGGCGACCGCGTGCTGGTCCGGCACACCACGCGGACCGTGCGGGCGGTCGTCGCGGACCTGGGCGGCGCGGCGGAGCCGACCGTGAACGACCTCGGCCGGATCGCCCTGCGCACCGCCGAGCCGCTGCCCCTCGACGACTGCGCGGTGTCCCGGCGCACCGGCGCGTTCTCCCTCGTCGACCCGGCGGACGGGGCGACCCTCACGGCGGGCATGGTGGACCTCAGCTCCCGAGCGTGAGACGGGGCTTGGGCGCGTCGGTGCGCCCGGTCCGGGGGCGTCTGCTGCCCGCCCGGTACGGGGCCGGCCAGACGGCGCCCGGACCGTCGTAGCCCTGCTCGGCGGCGGCGTGCAGCGTCCAGTGCGGGTCGTACAGATGCGGGCGGGCCAGCGCGCACAGGTCGGCGCGTCCGGCCAGCACGAGGGAGTTGACGTCGTCCCAGGAGGAGATCGCGCCGACCGCGATCACCGGGACACCGGCCTCGTGCCGGATTCGGTCGGCGAACGGCGTCTGGTAGGACCGCCCGAACTCCGGCCGCTCCTCGGCCACCACCTGCCCGGTCGACACGTCGATCGCGTCGGCGCCGTGCGCGGCGAAGGCGCGGGCGATCGCGACGGCGTCCTCGGCGGTGGTGCCGCCCCGCGCCCAGTCGGTGGCGGAGATCCGCACGGTCATGGGCCGTTCCTCGGGCCACACGGCGCGTACGGCGTCGAAGACCTCCAGCGGGAAGCGCAGCCGTCTCTCCAGCGAGCCGCCGTAGGCGTCGGTGCGCCGGTTGGTGAGCGGGGAGAGGAAGCCGGAGAGCAGATAGCCGTGCGCGCAGTGCAGTTCGAGCAGGTCGAACCCGGCGCGGGCGGCGCGGCAGGCGGCCGCCGCGAACTGCTCGCGCAGATCGGTGAGCTGGGCCCGGGACAGCTGCCGCGGCGTCTGGCTGCCCGGCTTGTAGGGCAGCGGGGAGGCGGCGACCAGCGGCCAGTTGCCGTCGGGCAGCGGCTCGTCCATGCCCTCCCACATCAGCTTCGTCGAGCCCTTGCGCCCGGAGTGGCCGAGCTGGACGCCGATCGCCGTGCCGGGCGCCTGCCGGTGCACGAAGTCGGTGATCCGCTTCCAGGCCTCGGCCTGCTTGCCGGTGTAGAGCCCGGCGCAGCCGGGGGTGATGCGGCCCTCCTCGCTGACGCACACCATCTCGGTCATCACCAGCCCGGCGCCGCCGAGCGCCCGGGCGCCCAGGTGGACGAGGTGGAAGTCGCCGGGGAGGCCGTCGACCGCCGAGTACATGTCCATCGGCGAGACGACCACCCGGTTGCGCAGGGTCAGTCCGCGCATCCGGAACGGGGTGAACATCGGGGGCGTGCCGGGCGGGCAGCCGAACTCGCGTTCCACGGCCTCGGTGAAGCGCGGGTCGCGCAGCCGCAGGTTGTCGTGGGTGACGCGGCGGCTGCGGGTGAGCAGGTTGAAGGCGAACTGGCGGGGCGGCTGGCCCAGATGGTGCCGCAGCTCCTCGAACCACTCCAGGCTGGCGCGGGCGGCCCGCTGGGTGGAGGCGACGACGGGTTTGCGTTCCTCCTCGTAGGCGGCGAGCGCGCTGCGCAGGTCCGGCTGTTCCTCCAGGCAGGCGGCCAGGGCGAGGGCGTCCTCGACGGCGAGTTTGGTGCCGGAGCCGATGGAGAAGTGCGCGGTGTGGGCGGCGTCGCCGAGGAGGACGACGTTGCCCGCGGACCAGCGGTCGTTGACGACCGTGCGGAAGGTGGTCCAGGCCGACTTGTTGGACCGCAGGGGCCGGCCGCGCAGGGCGTCGGAGAAGATCTTGGCGCAGCGGTCGACGGACTCCTGCTCGTCGACGAGGTCGAGACCGGCGGCGCGCCACACCTCCTCGCGCATCTCGACGATCACGGTGGAGGCGTCGTCCGCGTACGGGTAGCCGTGCAGCTGCATCACGCCGTGCTCGGTCTCGGCGATCTCGAAGCGGAAGGCGTCGAAGGGGAAGTCGGCGGCGAGCCAGATGTAGCGGCAGCGGTGGGCGGTGAGCTGGGGCCGGAAGACGTGCGCGTAGGCCTCGCGGGTGGTGCTGCCCGCGCCGTCGGCGGCGATGACCAGGTCGTGGGTCTCCGCGAGCCAGGCCGGGTACGGCGCCTCGGACCGGAAGCGCAGCTCGACGCCGAGGTCGCGGCAGCGCCGGTGGAGGATCTCCAGGAGGCGTCTCCTGCCGAGGGCGGCGAAGCCGTGTCCTCCGGAGGTGTGGCGGATGCCCCGGTGGACGATGTGGATGTCGTCCCAGCGGACGAAGTGGCGCCGCATCGCCTCGTGGACGGCGGGGTCGGCGTGCTCGATGCCGCCGAGGGTCTCGTCCGAGAGGACGACGCCGAAGCCGAAGGTGTCGTCGGGGGTGTCGCGTTCCCAGACGGTGACGGTGCGTCGGGGGTCGAGGCGTTTCAGCAGGGCGGCGGCGTAGAGGCCGCCGGGGCCGCCGCCGATGACCGCCACGCGTAGGGGGTGGTTCATGTGCTGACGCGGGTGCGGGTGGCCGGTGGTCGATCGCACGGTTCCCCGCGCCCCTGAGGTGGGCATCGTCACCGTCCGCTCCATTTCGGAGGGCGCTTCTGGGTGAACGCCTGGTGGAACTCCTTGTAGTCCTCGCCGGTCATCAGCAGGGCCTGGGTCGAGGCGTCCAGTTCCACCGCCGCCGCCAGGGGCATGTCCAGTTCCGCCGTCAGGAGGGCCTTGGTCTGGGCGTACGCCAGAGCCGGGCCCTCGGCCAGGCGGCGGGCGAGAGCTCGGGCGGACTCGTCTGCCTTGCCCTCCTCCGACAGTTCGCTGAGCAGGCCGATCCGCTCGGCCTCCAGCGCGCGCACCGGCTCACCCAGCATCAGCAGCCGGGTCGCGTGTCCGAGGCCGACGACCCTCGGCAGCAGATACGCCGCACCCATGTCGCCGCCGGAGAGGCCGACCCGGGTGAAGAGGAACGCGAAGCGGGCGGTGGGGTCGGCGACGCGGAAGTCGGCGGCCAGGGCGAGGACCGCGCCGGCGCCGGCGGCCACGCCGTGCACCGCCGCGATCACGGGGAACGGGCACTCCCGGATCGCCCTGACGACCTGGCCGGTCATCCGGTTGAAGTCGATGAGCCGGGCGGTGTCCATGGCGAGCGTGGCGCCGATGATCTCGTCGACGTCGCCGCCGGAGCAGAAGCCGCGCCCCTCCCCCGCGAGCACCAGCGCGCGCACGGCCCGCTCCCGGGACAGCTCGGCGAGCAGGTCCCGCAGGTCGGCGTAGGCGCCGAAGGTGAGCGCGTTGAGTCTGTCGGGGCGGGCGAGGGTGACGGTGGCGACGCCGTCGGCGAGGTCCACGCGCAGGTGCTGCCAGCGGGGGGTGCGGGCGGCGGAGCCGGTGAAGGGACTCATGGCGGGGCGGCCTCCTCGGAGACGGGAGGGTGCCTTACGAAGTTATCACTCATATGTGACTGCCGTCATGAGTACGCGATACAGCGGCCGGGCAGATGTCACCGTGTGACCGATCGTCGTCCAGTCGTCGACAGGCCGGTAACGGCGGGAGCAGTCGCGCGCGGCGGGCCCTTGCGGTGGGTAGGCCGCCCGGTGCCGGACGGTTGCCCGCCTGAGGACTCCGCCGGACCGACCCGTACCATTCTCGAAGTTGAAAGCAGGAGCGCCTGTGTCCGGCCTCAGGAAGCCTGCGCCATGAACGGACTCGCCTTGTACGAACCCTCAGCCCCCGCCTCCTGGCGCGTCGCACTGCCGCACTCCGCCGCGGCCGTGCCCGTGGCGCGCGCGCTGGTCCGTACCGCGCTGGCCGAGCTCGAGCACGGCAGCGACACCGACACCGCCGAGCTGCTGACCGCGGAGCTGGTGGCGAACGCCGTGGAGCACACCTCCGGGGGAGCCCCGATAGAGCTGGTGGTCGAGCTGCAGCCGACCGGCTGCAAGGTCGAGGTGCACGACCCGGACCCGGCGCCGCCCGGCGACCTCACCCGTCCGGCCGCCGGCATGCCCGACCCCTGGCAGGAGCACGGGCGCGGGCTGCTGCTGATCCGCGCCCTCAGCTCGGCGTGCGGTCACCGCCCCACCGATTCCGGCAAGGCGGTGTGGTTCAGACTGGCTGCGGTACCGCGTCAGCGGGGTCCGCGTCCGGCGTGACCCGCGCGAGCCGCGACCTGCGGCGGCCGTAGCCGAGGTAGACCAGGAGTCCGGCGGCCAGGAAGACGGCGAACTGGAGCCAGGTCGTCCAGCCGGTCTCGTACATCAGGTAGAGGCAGAAGCCGACGCCGAGCACCGGCAGCACGGGGTAGAGCGGCACCCGGAAGGTGCGGGGCAGGTCGGGCTCGCGGCGGCGCAGGGCGATCACCGCGATGTTGACGGCGGCCATGACGGCGAGCGTGCCGATCGTGCAGAGGTTGACCACGGCGTCCAGCGAGGAGAAGGCCGCCGGGACGGCGAATACCACCGCGATGATCAGGGTGCCGGCGACGGGCGTCGCGGTGCGCGGGGAGACCTTCTCGAAGACGCCCGGGATCAGTCCGTCCCGGGACATGGACATCAGGATGCGGCTCTGGCCGTACATCACGGCGAGCACCACCGAGGCGATCGCGACGACCGCGCCGAAGGCGATGATCCCGCCGCCGACGCCGGAGCCGGTGACCTCGTCGACGACGTGGGACAGCGCGGCGGGCCGGCCGCCGACCTCGCCGCCGCCGATGGCGCCGATGGCGGCCAGCGCGACCGCGCAGTACAGCACGGTGACCACGCCGATGCAGACCAGGATGGCGACCGGGATGTCGCGGCGCGGGTTCTTCGCCTCCTCGCCGGCCGTGGTGATCGCGTCGAAGCCGATGTACGAGAAGAAGGCGGCCGTGGTGCCCGCGCCGATCCCGGCGATCCCGGCGGGCGCGAACGGCACCAGGTTGCCGTCCCGGAAGGCACTGAAGCCGATCGCGCAGAAGGCGACGAGGATGGCCAGCTTGAGGACGGCCATCGCGGCGGTGGCGCGGGCGCTCTCGCGCACGCCGCGCACGAGGAGCACCGCGGCCATGGCGATGACCAGGATGGCCGGGAGGTTGACGACGCCGCCGTCGCCGGGGCTCGACGAGAGCGCGGCGGGCAGCTGCCGGCCTATGAGGCTGTCCAGGAGTTCGTTGACGTACTGGCTCCAGCCGACCGCGACCGCGGACACCGACACGCCGTACTCCAGGAGCAGGCACCAGCCGACGAGGAACGCGGTGGTCTCGCCGAGTCCGGCGTAGGCGAAGGAGTACGAGGAGCCGGAGACCGGGATCGCGCCGCCCAGCTCGGCGAAGGCGAACGCGGTGAACACGCAGGTGATCGCGGCGAGGACGAAGGAGACGACGACGGCCGGGCCGGCCTGGGCGACCGAGTCGGAGAGGCCGACGAAGATGCCGGTGCCGACGATCGCGCCGACGCCGAAGCAGATCAGCTGGAAGAGGCCCATCGTGCGACGGAGGCCGTGACCCTCGAGGTCGGTGCCGGCTTCGGCCACCAGGAGGGCGGGGGGCTTGATGCGGGGCATGCGGGTGGTGCTCGTTTCTGGGACGGGGTGCGCCACGGTGGGGGCGCGCGGCGGCCTCGGAAGGGGTGGCTCCGGGCCGCCGGACAGCATAAGGCCTGGTCGTCAGGCCAGGGTGGCGACCAGCACGGCCTTGATGGTGTGCAGGCGGTTCTCGGCCTCGTCGAAGACGACGGAGTGCGCCGACTCGAAGACCTCGTCGGTGACCTCCAGGGAGTCCAGGCCGTGCGTCTCGTGGATCTCCCGGCCGACCTTGGTGCCCAGGTCGTGGAAGGCGGGCAGGCAGTGCAGGAACTTCACGTCCGGGTTGCCGGTGGCGCGCAGCACGTCCATGGTGACCGCGTAGGGGGCGAGGGCGGCGATCCGCTCGTCCCAGACCTCCTTGGGCTCGCCCATGGAGACCCAGACGTCGGTGGCGACGAAGTCGGCGCCGCGCACACCCTCCTCGACGGACTCGGTGAGGGTGATCCGGGCGCCGCTGGTCTCGGCGAGCGCGCGGGCCCGGTCGACGACGTCCTCGGCGGGCCAGTAGGACTTCGGGGCGACGATCCGCACGTCCATGCCGAGCAGGGCGCCGGTGACCAGGTAGGAGTTGCCCATGTTGAAGCGGGCGTCGCCGAGGTAGGCGAAGGCGATCTCCTTGATCGGCTTGCTGGTGTGCTCGGTCATGGTGAGCACGTCGGCGAGCATCTGGGTGGGGTGCCAGTCGTCGGTGAGACCGTTGTAGACCGGCACGCCCGCGTACGCCGCCAGCTCCTCGACACCGGCCTGGCTGTCGCCGCGGAACTGGATGGCGTCGAACATCCGGCCGAGGACCCGGGCGGTGTCCTTCACGGACTCCTTGTGCCCGATCTGCGAGCCGGAGGGGTCCAGGTAGGTCGTGGAGGCGCCCTGGTCGGCGGCGGCGACCTCGAAGGCGCAGCGGGTGCGGGTGGAGGTCTTCTCGAAGATCAGGGCGATGTTCCTGCCCCGCAGGTACTGGGTCTCGGTCCCGGCCTTCTTGGCGGCCTTCAGCTCGGCGGCCAGCTCGATCAGACCGCGGAACTCCTCCTCGGAGAAGTCGATCTCCTTGAGGAAGTGGCGGCCGGCGAGGGCGGTCGGGACTGTCGCCATGGGGCGCTCCAGGGGTGCGAGGACAGGACCATGGAAGTCTATACGAACTCCAGAATTTCTATACGGCCACCCGTTCAGCTCTCATACAGCTGCCCGTACGACCCTCATACGGCCACCCGCTCGCCCCCTATACGGCCGCTCGCTCGACGGGGCAGCTCATGCAGCGGGGCCCGCCCCTGCCCCGGCCCAGCTCGCTGCCCGGGATCTCGATCACCTCGATGCCCTGCTTGCGCAGATGGGTGTTGGTGGTGGAGTTCCGCTCATAGGCGACGACCACGCCCGGCTCCACCGCCAGCACGTTGCAGCCGTCGTCCCACTGCTCCCGCTCGGCCGCGTGCACGTCCTGGGTGGCGGTCAGCACCCGCACCTCGCTCAGGCCCAGCGCGGCGGCGATCGCCCGGTGCATGTGCTCCGGCGGATGGTCGGTGACCTTCAGCTCCTTCTCCCCGGCGCCCGGTTCGATGGTGTACGAGCGGAGCATGCCGAGGCCCGCGTACTGGGTGAAGGTGTCGCCGTCGACCATCGTCATCACGGTGTCGAGGTGCATCAGCGCGCGCCGCTTCGGCATGTCCAGGGCCACGATGGTCTGCGCCGACCCCGCCGCGAACAGCTTGTGCGCCAGCATCTCCACGGCCTGCGGGGTGGTGCGCTCGCTCATCCCGATCAGCACGGCGCCGTTGCCGATGACGAGGACGTCCCCGCCCTCGATGGTGGACGGGTAGTCGGCCTGCCCCTCCGACCAGAGATGGAAGGCTTCCCCTCGGAAGAGCGGGTGGTGGCGGTAGATCGCCTCGAAGTGCACCGTCTCCCGCTGCCGGGCCGGCCAGCGCATGGCGTTGATGGAGACCCCGTCGTAGATCCACGCGGAGGTGTCCCGGGTGAACAGGTGGTTCGGCAGCGGGCGCAGCAGGAAGTCGTCCAGGTCCATCACGTGGAACCGCACCGACGTCGGCTCCGGGTGCGCCTCCAGGAACTCCCGCTTGGTCATGCCGCCGACCAGCGCGTCCGCCAGTTCCGCGGCGGGCAGGGTCTCGAAGGCGGCGCGCAGGTGGTCGGTGGCGAGCGGACCGTACTCCTTCTCGTCGAAGACGCGGTCCAGGACCAGGGCGCGGGCGGCCGGGATCTCCAGCGCCTCGGTGAGCAGGTCACCGAACAGGTGGACGGTGACGCCGCGGTCGCGCAGCACGTCGGCGAACCCGTCGTGCTCGGCGCGCGCCCGGCGCACCCACAGCACGTCGTCGAAGAGGAGGGCGTCCTTGTTGCTGGGGGTGAGCCTTTTGAGCTCGAGATCCGGCCGGTGCAGGATGACGCGGCTGAGCCGCCCGGCCTCGGAGTCGACTTGGAATCCCATGCCTCCATCCTGACCATTCGGGCGCGTGTTCACCCGCGTTTCGCCGTTGTGCGGTCAGCCGCTGGGCTGTGGCTGCAGCAGTTCCGGACGGGCCAGGAGGCGGCGGCTGGCCGGGCCGGGCTCCCGCGCGGCGCGGGCGACGATCCAGCCGGCCAGCAGATGGGGATCCGCCGGGTGTCCGGCCAGGGCGTCGGCGTACCGGGCGAGCGCGGTGGCCGGGTCGGCGGCGGCCAGGTGCTCGTCGGCGGTGCGCGGGGCGGCGGGGCGGACGGCGAAGGCCTGGGTGCGCCGGTCGGGCCAGTGCTCCCGGTCCGGCCGCAGCCGCGGCAGGGCGGGTGTGTCGCCGGGCCCCGGCGCGACGTTGCGCAGCCGCCACTCCGTGCGGTGCAGGGCGGCGGCCGTGCGGGCCCGGGCGAGGGCGTCCGGGGCGACGGGCTCCCGCAGCCAGGCGTCCAGGGTGCGGGCGAGTCCGGTGACGAGCCGCCGTCCGGGCGCGGTGAGCCGGCCGCTGGTCAGCAGGGTCCGCACCACCAGACGGCTCTGGAGGCGGCGCAGCGCGAAGTGGTAGGCGGCCACGTCGGCGTGGTGCGGCTCGGCCATCCGGTCCCGCCAGTAGCCGGCGACGGCGGTGAAGGCGTACGCGCCGTGCAGCAGGCCGGTCAGGTGCCGCGGGTCGGGGCGCCAGGGGGCGTAGTAGCGCTCCTCGCGGTCGTCGTCGAGGAGCGGGAAGAGGTGCAGGAGCGCGCCCAGCTTGCTGTGCTGGACCTCGTGGACCAGGGTCTCGGCGAGGGCGAGGGCCGTCGCCGGGCGGGATATCACCATCAGGCCGAACGAGTCCCCGCTGGAGGCGGAGACCACCACGGCCGGCGGGGCGGGGGGTGTGACGGCGGTCCGTCCCCAGGGGACGATCGTGCGGATCCAGGCCGGGTCGAGCCGCCCGGGGCCGCTGCCGCCGGGGACCGCGAGGATCGCCGCGGCCTCCTCGAACAGCCGCTGCCAGGCCTCGGCCTCGTCGAGGTCGAGCCGGTCCGGGGGGATCGGGTCGTCGAGGTCGCGGTAGGGGTCGAGGTCGTCGAGGGGGATCGCGACGGCGCCCTGGGGGGTGCGGTGGGTGAGGGTGCGCAGGGGGAGCCAGCGGGGGTCCTCGGCCGCCGCGCCCGCGGTCGCGGCGGTGGCGAGGGGCTGCGTGGCGGGGCGGCAGGTCATCGAGGTCGTACGGCCGTCCGTGCCGGGCCCGGAGAGGGTCAGCCGGCCTGCGTGTACGCGCGCGTGCCCCACGGCCGTGCCCCGGCGGGCGTCCGGCAGCACGGCCAGCCCGAGTCCCGGCAGATGCAGCCCGCCGTCCGTCAGCGCCACCCGCAGCTCCGCGTCCGTACCGGCGCGCAGGGACGCGGTGACGGCCAGCGCGCACAGCTGCCCCGCCTCCGCCCACACCGGCGGCCCCATGGCCGTACCGTGCACCCGGCGCAGCATGTGGGCGATCCAGCCACCCGTCGTCGGTGCGACCAGCAGCCGGTCGACCGCCTCCGGCGCGCGCTCCGCCGCCTCCTTGACGGCCCGCCAGGCCTCGCGGGCCGGGGTCAGCGGCGTGGACAGCCCGTCGAGCCGGTCGAGCAGGGTCCGCAGGAGCAGCAGTCGGCGGGCCCGTTCACCCCGGACGAGGAAGTCGACCGCCTCGGCCGAGCCACCCCCCGCGGCCAGCTCCGCGAAGAGCCGCTCGGGCATACGGAACGGGGCTGGGCGCGGCTCGCTGGTCATTCCCGGGACCTCCGGTCGTGTGCGGGCAGGGGAAACCGCGGCAGGCGGACCTGCCGTCGGGAGGGGCGGGACTATTCGGCCCGGCCGCTGGGGTCGGGGCGGGGTTCGCCGCCCCGGATGCTGCTTCGCGAGCGCAGCACCTCGGCGAGCAGGCGGGCGTCGGGGCGCAGCGGTGTGAGCATGTCCACGGCGGCCAGGGGCAGGGCCGCGAGATCCGTCAGATCCGACTCCCAGACATGGGCACCCGCCGCGGGGTTGGGCTCGCGGGCGGCGGCCTCGACGTCACGCTGTGCGGGTGGCTGGTGCAAGATGCGTCCCCCTTCTCGGCGGTGGCACGCGATGCCCCGCGTCCTGTTCCATCATGGCCATTCCCGGCCGCATCTGAAACCGTACGATCACGCCACCTGATCATCGCCCGCCGCGAACGTCGCCTCCCCGCCGCTCCAACTCGCCCAGGGCTGCCCCCAGTTCGTCCCTGAGGGACGGGTCGTCATCGAGGGAGACGACGGCGTCGTACAGCTCCCACAGCGCCCCGGGGTGGCGCCGGGCGAGGGTGTTGAGGATACCGGTGGCGTCCGTCCGGGCCTTGGTGTGACGGGGCAGCGTCGCGGTGACGCGAGTGCTCAACTGGCCGACGAGCGCCTGCCGTTCGACGGGATCGGACATGAACGGGTAGGCGAGCAGGGCGTCCACCGCGCGTACGAGCGGCGAGACCGCGCGTTCCCCGCCGGACGGCCCGGTGGGCGGCAGGATCTCCACACGCTCCGCACTCTGCAACCGGATCTCGGGATGCTGCAGAGTACGCCCCTCCTTTCTGAGGGCTGCGAGGCGTTCCCGGACGGCGGGAAACAACTCCTCCGGATCGGGCGGCCCGGGCAGTGCGGTGGTCCGCTCCGCCAGCAGGCCGAGCAGGACGTCGGAGAAGAGTCCCGTCGCCCGCACCGGGTCGTTGGCCGCCACCCGGCCGCGGCCCGCGGCGCGCAGCACGGTCTGCCGGTGCTTGAGATCGCGCCGCCCCACGGGCAGGGCCTGCGCGGGCAGCGGGTCCCGGAAGTTCAGGGCCTCCTCGAAGGTCTCGCAGGCGTCCACGATCCACAGCTGCTCGGCGAATCCGGGGACGGCGTCCCCGGCGTACCGGGTGAGCGCGGACTCCAGGTCGATGCCGACCTTGTCGGCGGTGGTGGCGTCGGCGCAGAACAGCCGCAGCCCGCCGGACCGGTCCAGCACGCCGTGCCCGCCCCACCACACCCACAGCACGTCGCCGGGCTGCGCGGGCAGTTCGCGGACCAGGACGCGGCGCAGGGTGGCGTGGTCGGCGGGCGCGTACGGCACGTCGGGGACGTACGGCGGCAGCGGCGCCAGGTGCAGCCGCAGCCGGTCCTCGGGCACCCCGGCGGCGCGCAGCAGCCGGTGGAAGGCGACGGCGTCGCGGGCGGGCCCGGGCAGGTCCCAGCCCTCCCCGGCGTCGTACCGCTCGATGCCGACGATCAGGGCGTGCACCCGGCCCGGCGCGGCGCGGCCGGTCACGGACGACTCCGGTGGGCGCCGCGCGAGGCCGGGAGGCCGCGGGGGGCGTACGGATTCAGCCAGTCGTACGGGGCCGCCCGAGCGGCGAGCGTGGCGCCGTGCGCCCCTCCCCGGTCGTACGGCACGATACGTAATCCGTCGCGCAGCGCGGCCGGTCCCGCCGCCATGCGCCCGGCAAACGTGGAGAAGCCCGGTTCGCTCACGCCCGTGCCTTGGATGAGAAAGACCTCTGTCATGTGCCCCCCGTCAGCCCGGACCAGGCCTGTGTACGACTCCCGCCACGACGTCAAATCACCATTATTGTAGGGAAGTTGAGAGTAGGACCGCCCCGACGGCCGCACAGCGGGGAGACACCGTGAGCCCTGACGCGTTGATCGCGCATGTCGTAGGAGCCTCGGCCCTGATCCTGGTGGCCGCCCACGTCGGCGGCTGGCTGGCCCGGCGCCTGAAACAGCCGTACATCGTCGGCCAGTTGGCGGCTGGCATCGCGCTCGGCCCCACCGTGCTCGGCGCGCTGGCGCCGGGCGCGTACGACGCGCTGTTCCCCGACGCTGTCGGACCGGCGCTGACGGGCTTCGCGCAGTTCTCGCTCGTGGTCTTCCTGTTCCTGGTGGGGTACGAGCTCGATCTGAAGCTGCTCGGCGACCGGGCCCGCACCGCGGTGATCACGGCGGTGGCCGCGTTCGTCGTGCCCATGGCCGTGGGCAGCGGCTGTGCGCTGCTGTTCCAGGACTGGCTGCACGGACTGGGCATGCCCCGGCACCTCACGCCCTCCATGGTGGTCTTCGCGGGGATAGCGCTGTCCATCACGGCGGTGCCGGTGCTGACCGCCATCGTGCGGGAGAACGGGCTCGCGTCGACCGTCCCCGGAGTGGTCGCGATGTCCGCCGCCGGACTGCTCGACGTGATCGGCTGGACGGTGCTCGCCGGGACGCTGCTGGACAGCGGGCACGACCAGTCGCTCGGCTGGGCGTGGCGGGCGCTGCTCGCCGTCGGGTTCACCGCGCTGATGCTGGTCGGTGGCCGGCCGCTGCTGCGGCGGCTGCTGTGGCGGACCCGGCTGGAGCCCTCGCTGCGGCTGGCGCTGCTCATCGGGTTCGCGCTGGGGTCGGCGTGGGTGACGCACGCGCTGGGACTGCATGTGATCTTCGGTGCGCTGCTCGCGGGGGTCGTGGTGCCGCGCGAGCGGGGCGGCAGGCTCGATCCGGACCTGGTCCGGCCGCTGCACGACGTCGGTTCGCTGCTGCTGCCGTTCTTCTTCGTGATCTCGGGCCAGTCGGTCACCTTGCGGGGCGTGGACGGCGCGGGCTGGCTGACCCTGCTGGTGGTGACCGTGCTGGCCGTGGTCACCAAGGTCGGCAGCGGCTCCGTGGCGGCGCGGCTGACCGGCCTGGGCCGGCATGACGCGCGCACGGTGGGCGTGCTGCTGAGCGCCCGCGGCCTGACCGAGCTGATCGCCCTGAACGCCGGCCACCAGGCGGGTCTGCTGAGCGCGCCGCTGTACACGGTGCTGGTCTTCATGGCCCTGGCGACGACGCTGCTCACGCAGCCCATGCTGTATCTGGTCGGCCGTCTCGCCGCCCGCGAGCCCGACCGGGGGCCGGTGCTGCCTGTGGAGCCCGCTCCCGCTCCGCAGCAGGCCCCCGCCCCGGCTCCCGAAGTGAGCTGACCGCCACGGCGGCCCGCCGCCGCCCCGCCGCCCGCCGCGCTTCCAGCGGCGGGCGGCGGGGCGGCGGTCACCGCGGTCAGCCGTCCGGGCTACAGCGGCATCGGCGCCAGGTCGCACTCGATCCGGCGGCGCTGACGGGCCGCCAGCAGCCAGGGGTGGTCGGACCGTACGACCCGCTGGAAGCCCTCGACCGCCTTGCGCTGGAGTTCGTCCGCCTCCGCGACGCGGCCCAGTCCGCGCAGGTCGAGGGCGAGGTTCGCGGTGCAGGCCAGGGTCAGCGGGTGACTGGCGCCAGCGACCTCCGCCAGCAGCGGCAGGTTGGCCTCGTCGAGTGCCCGCGCGCCTTCGAAGTCCAGACGCGCGTACACCGTGTTGGCCTGGCCCAGCGCCACGGTCAGCGTCACCACGTACCGGTCCCCCAGCGTCTCGGTGAGCCGTCGGGCCGCCTCGTCCTCCAGTTCCTGCGCGGCGTCGAGGTCGCCGAGCGCGCGCAGGGTGGCCGCCAGGTTGGCCTTGGCCATCTGCGTGTACGCGTGGTGCTCGCCCAGCCGGGCCGCGTAGCGGCGCGCGGCGTCCTCGCCCAGCGCCCGGGACCGTTCGAGTTCCCCGGCGAGACGCTGGTCGACGCAGAGGTTGACCTCCGTGGCGAGGGAGTCGGCGTGGTCGACCCCGTACCGGGCGGTGAAGCGCCGCAGCGTCTCCTCGCTCAGCTTGGCCGCCTCCGCGAGCGCCCCGTCGCGGCGCCGGCAGACCGCGAGGTTGCGGGCGATGCGCAGGGTGAGCGGGTGTTCCTCGCCGAAAGTGCTCCGCGCGCGCCGGTAGACGTCCTCCTGGAAGTCGCGGGCGCCCGGGTAGTCGCCGCCCTCCCGCATGTCGACCGCGAGCACGTTGAGGGTGTTGAGGGTGAAGTAGCTGGTGGGGCCGTACAGCAGCTCGCGCTGCCGTGCGGTCTCCTGGTTCAGCGGCAGGGCCTCGCGGAAGTCGCCGGACAGGGTCAGGTCGACGCCCCAGCTGTGGGCACCGCGCAGGGTGGTCGGGTCGTCGGGGCCGAACAGCGACCGGGCCAGCTCGGTGGCCTCCTTGCCCAGGTCCCGGGCTTCGTAGAACAGGCCCTGGTAGCGGTGCGCGTCGGACATCTCGACGAGCCCGTCGATGAGTTCCTCCGGCTCGACGTCGATACGGCGGGAGACCTCCAGGGCCCGCTCGGTGATCGGGATGGACTCGGCGATCTGCCCGATCTGGCGCAGCAGGAAGGCGAAGGACTTCGCCATGCGGATGACGAAGATGTCCTCCTCGCCGGAGGAGGCGAGCCAGGCGGTCCACACCTGCTGGCCGTAGTTCGCGGCGCCTTCGTGGTCGCCCCAGACGTAGAGGAACAGCACGGTCTCGAAGACCAGCTCGCGCACGAACCGGTCGGTGCTGGTCAGCGCCTGTGAGGCGAGCACGTGGGGCAGCAGCGCCTGGTAGGCGCGCCATTCGGCGGAGGAGCCGTAGTTGCCGGGTTTGGCCGCCGACAGCAGCTGGTGCGCGCCGTTGCGCATCCGCTCGCGCTCCTCGGGGTCCAGCTTGCCGAGGAGCACGGTCTGGAGCAGACGGTGCATCTGGAGAGTGTCGGACCGCGGGTCGACCTTGATCAGGGAGAACTGGCTGAGGTCGCGGATGGCTCGGTTCAGTTTGATCGGCTCGCGCAGCAGCGGGTCGACCTCCGGGCTGATGTTGATGCCGCGGCTGGCGCGCAGCATGGACCTCGGGATGGGCTCGGGGGCCATGCTGGCGCAGATGTCGAGCAGTTGCCGGGCGCCGGGGTTGTTCTCCTGGATCCGTTCCAGGGAGATGTCCCAGGCGGCGGCGACGGACACCTGGTAGTCGGGCGCCGGTTCGAGTTCGAGGATCTCGGGGCTGCGCTGTTCGAGCAGTTCGAGGTATTCGTCGACGAGCATTCCGGTCACCGCGCGCCAGGCGCCGGCCTGCTCCACCGCGAGCGGCAGGTCGCCGAGGGCCTCGGCGAGCCGGTTGGCGTCCTCGGTGGACAGGTCGGGCGAGCGCTTCTGCAGCAGCTCGATCGACTCCTCGCGTTCGAACACGTTGACCGACAGCGGTGTGGCCACGCGTTCCCAGGCCCGGTTCCGGGAGGTGACGATGACCTTCCCCGGCCCGCTGGTGGGGAAGTAGTTGCGCACCGCCTCGACGTCCTCGGCGTTGTCGAAGACGAGCAGCCAGTTGTCGTACGGTGCTCCGCTGCGCAGGGCCTCCAGGACGGCGGGCACGGCCGTGTTGGCGGTGGGGGCGCCCTCCTGGCCGGCCGGGGCGACGCCCATCTGCGCGGCGAGCGTGGTCAGCGCCGCGAGGATCAGCGATTCCCGCTCGGCCGGGATCCAGCAGATCACCTTGTACTCGTGCAGGTGGGTGTAGATGTACTCCAGCGCCAGCTGCGACTTGCCTACTCCGCCGAGGCCGTGCAACGCGTGCGGCAGCACGGCCGCCGTGTCCCGGGCGCTCAGTTGCTCCTCCACGGCCCTCAGCAGCGCCTGGCGGCCGACGAACGAGTTGTTCCGCAAGGGAACGTTCACCAGAAGGGCCGGCGTTGCGGTCGTGGTGCTCTGCATGAGCGGCTCAGCCTCCGGGGCTTCTTGTGGGGTCGCTTCGGTTACCGGGCTCGGCACAGGTTCTCCAGGTGGATCAGGGGGATCAGGGGGATCGGGCACGTTCGCCCCTGAATCACTGCCTGATCCACCGCCGGATGATCCCTCGCCGCCGTGGTGGTTCACCTCACCGGGTGCAATTCCGGACAAACCGGAGTATGTGCCTGCCTGCACCCGTTCGGATGGCTCGGAGGCGGCCCGGTCGAGGTTGGGCTCGATCCGTTTCGCGCGTTCGGAGTACGGCCCCGACAGCGCGCGCATGACGGCCAGTTCGCTGCGCACCCAGGCCCGCTCGGACGGGTCGGGCAGCCGCGCGCCCACCGGGTCGCGGAGCGCGGCGCGCAGCGCGACCCCGCGCTCGCCGGCCGCGGGCAGCTCCCCGACCAGGCTGACGGTGCGGGCGAGTTGGGTGCGGGTGGTGGCGGCGAGCAGCGCCTCGCGCACCCCTTCGGCGAACTCGGGGCGCCCTTCGGCGCCGCTGTCCCAGTCGATCAGCCCGCCCATCAGGATCTCGGCGAGGTGGTCCGGGCCGGTCTCCGGCATGGTGCGCCGGCGCAGCTGCTCCACGAGGTCGAAGTCGAAGGGCACGGCCGCGAGTTGGGTGGCCAGGCGGCGTGCGGCGGGGGTGGCGAGGGTGAAGAAGCGGCGTACGGCGCCGGCGGCGGCGCGCGGGAGGCGCGGCGCGCGCAGTCCGGGCGCGGGCGCGCCCTTGGTGAGGGTGCCGGCGAGGACGACCGGCAGGGCGCGGCGCACTCCGCGGTCGCCGGTGACGAGGTCCGCCCAGGCGGCCAGCGAACCGGGCTTCAGGGACAGCACCGGCACCGGCACGGAACCGTCGCCCGCGTCGGGCAGCGGCCGCAGCGGGTCGGGGCCGCCGGGCGGCGCCCAGTGGCCGAGGCCCCGGTTGGCGGCGCCGAATCCCCCCGCTTCCAGGACGGCCTGGTGGGGGTAGAGCGAGGTGCGGTGGCGCAGATGGGGTGGCAGCAGGTGCACCAGGGCGGTGGGCCCCGCCTGGGCGAGGCGGCCGAGGAGGGCGTCGGCGGCGGGCGCGGCCCAGCCGTGCGCGAGTCCGTCGGTGACGACGAGGAAGACCCGGCCGCCGCGGCCGTCGAGGAGTTCGGCGGGGTCGGTGGGGGCGCGGCCGGTGCCCCAGCGCAGGGTGGCGTTCCCGGTGCGCGGCACGTCCACCCGGACCGCGCGCACCCCGCGGAAGGCGCCGCTGTGCTCGGCGGCCTCGGTGAGGCGGGCGGTGGTGTCCTCCCAGATCCGCATGGTGGGGGCGTCGTCGACGAGCAGCACCAGGTCGAACGCGGAGGCCCGGGCGGGGCGCAGGAAGGGCATCCACATGCCGTCGACGACCCCCTGCTCGGCGGTGGTCTCCTCGTCCAGTTCCAGGGTGTCGCGGGAGGGCACACGCCGGGCCAGCCGGTGCAGGGCGCGGGCGAGCAGGGCAGTCGGCCGGCCGGGCGAGGCCGGCGCGGTCTCGGTGTCGGGCAGCAGCGGGCGCGCCACGTGCAGGGTGAGCGGCCCCTCGGGGTCGGGGACGGGTAACCGGCGCCCGGCTCCGGCGGGCGAGGACCCGGCGGGAGGCATCGGCCTTTCCCGGGGCGACAGCGGGCCGGGGTCGCGCGGCCGGCGCACGTCCGGGGCCGGGGCGGGGTCGGGGGCGGGCTGCCCGGCGGGGGGTTCGGTGTCGTCGGCCGGGGGTGTGCGGGGGCGCGCGGCGTCCTCGGCGACGGGGCCCTCGGGGCGTGCCTCGCCGCCGCCCTCGCGCCCCGGTGCGGCCGGGCCGCCGTGCCGGTCCCAGTAGGCGGCGAGCCAGACGGCGTCGGCGATCTCCTGCCAGCGCGGGGGGAGTTCCGCCTCGGCGGACGGCTGCGGAAGGCCTGGGGAGTCGCGCTCCGGGGTGTCGCGCAGCGCCCCTCCGTCCTCACTCGCGAACTCGTCTGACTCGGGGTACGCCACAGGAGGCGACGAGCCCGAGGCGGGGCCACTGTCGCCGAGTCCGGATGCGCGCTCCCTGGGAAAGCCGTTCATTCAGCGGCCCTTCGCGAGGTCGCGGAGGAGCATTTCCACGAGCTTACGCCCGTGACCGTCGCCCTGGAAACCACCCGCCGTAGTCATATGGACAGCGTTCAGTAGCTGGTCCAGGGAGTGGGTGCCCCCGGCCTGGACCCGCTGGACGAACAGTTTCACCAGGTCTTCGGTGCCCTCGGGGCGCGCCCCGAGGTGCCCTTCCACCATGGCCAGAAGTTGCTCCCGGGTGGGCACGCGCATCTCCAGCGGGAGACAGCGCCTGCGGAAGGCCGCCGGGAACTCACGCTCCCCGTTGCTGGTGATCACCACGACCGGGAACTCCCGGCACTCGACGCGCCCGTCGCGCACCACGGCGTGGCCGCCGGGGTCGCCGGTGTGGACGCGGGCGACCTCCGCGGCGTCTCGCACCAGTTCCGGGACGTCATAGCTTCCGTTCTCCAGGACGTGCAGCAGGTCGTTCGGCAGGTCTATGTCGCTCTTGTCGAGTTCGTCGACGAGGAGCACCCGGGGACGATCGTAGGGCAGAAGCGCGGTGCCGAGCGGCCCCAGAGTGATGAAGTCACCGAGCGCCGGGGGGAGTTGAGCCTCGCTGTCCTCGGACTCGACCGCGGCGGCCTCCCCCAGTCCCGCCTGCCAGGCGGCGATGGCCTGGGCGCGGCCCATCGCGTCGTGGCTGTAGAGGCCGTCGCGCAGGGTGGTGCGGCTGACCACGTTCCACTCCAGGACCCGGCCCAGCCCCAGCTCACGGGCGATCACATAGGCGAGCGTGGACTTGCCGACGCCGGGCGGGCCGGTGATCAGCAGCGGGCGGCGCAGCAGCAGGGCGGCGTTGACGGTGTCGATCTCGTCCTGGCCGAGTTGCGGGGTGATCTCGCCGGGGCCGAGGCGGCGCTCGGCGGCCTCCGGGTCGTCCGGCGGGGCGGGCTGCAGCGGTCCGCCGCGGAACCGGCGCCAGGGCGGCGGCTCGGGCAGGGCCGGCGGCACCTCGGGCGCCCGGCCGGTGGCGTGGAAGATGCGCCAGCCGCCTGGTTCCGTGTGCTCCTGCACGGTCATGCCGGTGCCTCCTAGCTGGCCAGGTCGTCGTGGTCGGTGGGCTGGATGTCGACCGGGCGGGTCGGATCATCCCAGAAGAAGGCGATATGCCGGCCCAGCAGATGCGGCTGGCTGTCGACTTGGGCCTTCTGGCGGAGGCGGTGGATGGCCCGCGGGATCTGCGCCGACGTCGGCACGGACGCGAAGACGGCCGTGACCACTTCCCTGCGCTCCGCCACGAACACCCCCCTGCGGTCCCAGACCGCGAGCCCTATGCCCTCCGCTATGGCCGCCTTCAGCGCCTCCCGGGCGAAGGAGTCGGCCGGTGCGTCCAACACCACCGCCGTATGTCTGGCTTCCCCGGCGAGGGCGATCTGCCACGCGTCGAGCCGCTGCGCGTCCGGTTCGCTCCACCCGTGCACGGTGACGCCGTGCTGCCGCAGGGCGCGCCAGCGCTCCCGCCACTGGTGCCGGACCAGGACGTCGTCGGTACGCATGCGCTCCAGACTGCGTAGATGGACCCCGTACTTCACGCCGAGCGGGAGTGGACGCCCGTCACCGGAGCGCAGCCGTAATCCGGCCACATCGTGGTTGAGGAGGTCGTACGGGAGGACGAACTCGATGTACGGCGGTGGCTGCTCGCGTCCGCCGGGGTCGGGGGCCCACTGGGCGGCCCAGAGCCGGGCTCCCTGCTGGAGCGCGCACTCCACGGCCGCGCCGAGGCCTTCCAGGGTGGTGACGACGGGCTCCTCGGGCTGCGGGTCCCAGTATCCGGTGACCGTGTTGAGCCAGGTGCGGACGACGACCTCGCCGGAGCCGTCGCGGGCGGGCTCGACGGCGATGATCAGACAGCGGGGGATGTCGGTGTCGGCCGGGCCGGCGGGGCGCTCGGCGCGGCGCCGGCGCACCGCGTCCGCCAGTCCGGCGCGCTGCGCCCAGCCGTCGACCCAGACGGTGAGCGCGGCACGGTGGGTGGGGGTGAGCCGGGCGGCGTGGTCGAGGAGGAGCACGGCGGGCGGCAGTCCGTCGGGCTGGGCGTTCCACTCGAGGACATGGGTGAACAGCTGTTCCGGGGTGAGCCCCGCGGGCAGCTGGAGGCCGTTGAGGTCGCCGACCAGGCCGTCGCGCAGGCGTCGGGCGGAGATCTCGCCCTGGGCTCTGGCCAATAACGCGCGGGCGGTGCTCTCGTCCTGGGCGGAGAGCGGGCCGGGCAGCTTCAGGGCGGGTGGGGCGGCGGCCTCGATGAGCCGGTCGAACTCGGCGGCCGCGGCGGCGCCCTCGAAAATCCTCACCACCGTGACGAGTACGCGCTCGCCGTGTGGCGCGTTCAGCGCGGCGCGGGCCAGCGTCACCGCGTCCTCGCGCAGTTTGACGCCCCGGATGTCGACCTGCTTGGTCAGATGATCACCGAGGACCTCGGCGAACCTGATCCGCTCCTGCGGGTCGGCCGTACAGCCCAGCTCGCAGAGCGCGTCGGTCAGCCGTAAGAGAAGTTCCAGGCCCCGGGCGCGCGCGTCATCGTCGTCCGGTTCGCCCGCTGTGCCCAGTCCCGCGCCTGTCCGCACCGACTTTCCCCCTGAGTCGGTATGCCTGCCTGACCGACCAGCGAAGTTAGCACGGCAACCAGCGGTTAACCAGGGACGAATGGGACCGGGCGGGGCGGGAACGGCGGGTCGGCCGAGATCGCCCCCTTACGGAGGCGACCTGGCCGGAATCCACCGTCGCCGGGTACGGATCCGGACGTCCGCTAGGGGGTGTCTCGTCGATCAGGCCGGATCAGGGAGCGGCGCCTGGTGCCGTGCGTCGCAAGGCGGAGGAGGGAGCCGATGCGATGGGGGTCCCCCCTGCTCGAGCGGAGCCGAGAGCTTGGGGGAATCGGTGACCGACGACAACGCGGCGAGGCACGGTGCCAGGCGCCGCGAGCCCGGCATGATCGGCGAGACGCCCCCTAGAGCCGCGGGTCCACGGGCTCCGACTCCAGTGCGAGCACCCCGAACACGGCTTCGTGGACCCGCCACAGCGGCTCGCCGTCCGCCAGCCGGTCCAGGGCCTCCAGGCCGAGCGCGTACTCGCGGATGGCCAGCGACCGCTTGTGGTTCAGGAACCGCTGCCGGAGCCGGTCGAGGTTGTCCGGGCGGGTGTACTCGGGGCCGTAGACGATCCGCAGGTACTCCCGTCCGCGGACCTTCACGCCGGGCTGCACCAGCCGCCCCTTCTCGTCGCGGACGAGCGCGCCGACCGGCTTGACGACCATGCCCTCGCCGCCGCGTCCGGTCATCTCCAGCCACCAGTCGACACCCGCCTGCACCGACTCGGGGTCGGCGGTGTCGACGTACAGCCGCCGGGTGGTCTGCAGCAGTCCGGTGCCGTCGTGCTCGACGAGCCGGTCCAGCAGGGCCAGCTGCTCGTCGTGCGGCAGCCCGGCGAGGCTGCGCCCTCGCACGGCGAGGATCTGGAACGGGGCCAGGCGGACACCCTCCAGGCCGTCGGTGCCCCAGCAGTAGCGCCGGTAGGCCTCGGTGAACGCGGCCGCGCCGGCGGCCCGCTCGCGCTGCCGTTCCAGCAGCCCGCCCGTGTCGACCCCGCGGGCCGCGGCGCCCTCCAGGGCGGCCAGGACGCCGGGGAACACCGCGCCGGACGCGGCGCCGACCGCGGCGTACTGGCTGCGCAGCAGCCCGGACGCCTTCAGCGACCACGGCATCAGCTCGGCGTCGAGCAGCAGCCAGTCCGTGTCGAGTCCGGTCCACAGCCCGGCGGCGCCGATCGCCTCGCGCAGCCGGCCGAGGATCGCCTCGGTGGTCGTGTCGTCGTCGAAGAAGGGGCGACCGGTGCGGGTGTAGAGGGATCCGGTGGGGCCGTCCACCCCGAAGCGCTTCCTCGCGGCCTCCGCGTCCTTGCACACCAGCACGACCGCCCGCGAGCCCATGTGCTTCTCCTCGCACACGACCCGCGCGACGCCGTCTCGGGCGTACTGCGCGAACGCCTCCACCGGGTGCTCCAGGTAGCCCTCGGCCGTGCTGGTGGCCGTCGGCGCCATGGTCGGCGGGAGGTACGGCAGCAGCCTGGGGTCGATCGCGAAGCGGCTCATGACCTCCAGCGCGGCGGCCCCGTTCTCCTCGCGCACGGAGACGCGGCCCGCGTGCCGGGTCTCCACGACCCGCCGGCCCTGCACGTCGGCCAGGTCCAGCGGCCGCCCGTCGTGCCCGCCGGGCGCCTCGCTGCGCAGCGGCTTCACCGGCTCGTACCAGACCCGCTCCGCCGGTACGTCGACCAGCTCCCGCTCCGGCCAGCGCAGCGCCGTGAGCTTGCCGCCGAAGACGGCGCCGGTGTCCAGGCAGATCGTGTTGTTGAGCCAGGTGGCCTCCGGCACCGGGGTGTGGCCGTAGACGACGGCCGCGCGGCCCCGGTAGTCCTCGGCCCACGGGTAACGCACCGGCAGCCCGAACTCGTCCGTCTCGCCGGTGGTCTCGCCGTACAGGGCGTGCGAGCGGACCCGGCCGGAGGTGCGGCCGTGGTACTTCTCCGGCAGACCGGCGTGGCAGACCACCAGCCGGCCGCCGTCCAGCACGTAGTGGCTGACGAGGCCGTCGATGAACTCCCGCACCTCGCGCGCGAACTCCTCGCTCTCGCCCTCCATCTGCGCGATGGTCTCGGCGAGCCCGTGGGTCTGCTGGACCTTGCGGCCCTTGAGGTGGCGGCCGTACTTGTTCTCGTGGTTGCCGGGCACGCACAGCGCGTTGCCGGACTTCACCATGGACATCACCCGGCGCAGCACGCCGGGGCTGTCCGGGCCGCGGTCGACCAGGTCGCCGACGAAGACGGCGGTACGGCCGTCGGGGTGCACGCCGTCGGCATAGCCCAGCTTGCCGAGCAGCGCCTCCAGTTCGGCGGAGCAGCCGTGGATGTCGCCGATGATGTCGAACGGGCCGGTGAGGTGCGTCAGGTCGTTGAACCGCTTCTCGGTGACGACGGTGGCGTGCTCGACCTCCTCGGCGCCGCGCAGCACATGCACCTTGCGGAAGCCCTCCCGCTCCAGGTGCCGCAGCGAGCGGCGCAGTTCGCGGGTGTGCCGCTGGATGACCCGGCGCGGCATGTCGGCCCGGTCGGTGCGGGCCGCGTTGCGCTCGGCGCAGACCTCCTCGGGCACGTCGAGCACGATGGCTATCGGCAGTACGTCGTGCTGCTTGGCCAGGTCGATCAGCTGCCGCCGGGACTCCTTCTGCACGCTGGTGGCGTCCACGACCGTGCGGCGGCCGGCGGCGAGCCGCTTGCCGGCGATGTAGTGCAGGACGTCGAAGGCGTCCTTGCTGGCGCTCTGGTCGTTCTCGTCGTCGGCGACCAGGCCGCGGCAGAAGTCGGAGGAGATCACCTCGGTGGGCTTGAAGTGCCTGCGGGCGAACGTGGACTTGCCGGAGCCGGAGGCGCCGATGAGGACGACGAGCGAGAGGTCGGTGACCGGCAGGGCCCGTGCCCTCGCGGTCGGGGTGGTCTCGGTCATGCCGCCTTCGCCTCCTTCTCCTTCTCGTGCGGGGTGGTGGTGTCCAAGGTGAACACGGCCATCTGGGTCGGCGGCCCGACCTCGGGGTCGTCCGGTCCGACGGGGCGGAACCCGACCGTGTAACCGTGCCGTGCGGCGACCGCCTCGGCCCAGGCGCGGAACTCCCGCCGGGTCCACTCGAAGCGGTGGTCGCGGTGCCGGACGTGGCCGGCCGGGAGAGATTCCCAGCGGACGTTGTACTCGGCGTTCGGGGTGGTCACGAGGACCGTGCGGGGGCGGGCGGCGCCGAACACGGCGTACTCCAGGGCGGGCAGCCGGGGCAGGTCCAGGTGCTCGATGACCTCGCTGAGCACGGCGGCGTCGTAGCCCTTGAGCCGGCGGTCCGTGTAGGCGAGCGAGCCCTGGAAGAGCTTCACCCGGGAGGCGAGCCGCTCCCCCATGCGGTCCAGCTTCAGCCGCCGGGAGGCGATGGTGAGCGCGCGCACCGACACGTCGACGCCGACGATCTCGGTGAACCGGGTGTCCTTCAGCAGGGCCTGCACCAGGTGGCCCTCGCCGCAGCCCAGGTCCAGGACGCGGGCGGCGGCGGACTCGCTGAGCGCCGCGACGATCGCCTCCCGGCGCTGCACGGCGAGCGGGGTCGGCTTCTCCTCGGTCGCGGTCTCCGCCGCGACGGCGTTGTCGATCGTCTCGACCTCGCTGTCGTCGGTCTCGGCCAGCCGCACCAGCTCCAGGCGGTTCATCGCCTCGCGGGTCAGCGACCAGCGGCGGGTGAGATAGCGGCTCGTGATCAGCTTCTGCTCGGGGTGTTCGGCCAGCCAGCCCTCGCCGACCCGCAGCAGCTTGTCGACCTCGTCGGAGGCCACCCAGTAGTGCTTGGCGTCGTCGAGGACGGGCAGCAGGACGTACAGCTGGCGCAGGGCCTCGGCGACCGTGCGGCTCTCCGACTCCAGGGTCAGCCGCACATAGCGGGAGTCGCCCCACTCGGGGAAATCGGTGTCCAGGGCTATGGCCTCCGCGGTGACCGTCCAGCCCAGCGGCTCGAAGAGCCGGCGGACCAGGTCGGGGCCGCCGCGGGCGGGCAGCGCGGGCACCTCCACGCGCAGCGGACGGGCCTGCTCCGGCAGTTCGGGCCGGGCGTGGCACACCCCGCGCATCGCGCTGGAGAACACGGCGCCGATCGCCACCGCGAGCAGCGAGGACGCGGCGTACGGGCGGTCGTTGACGTACTGCGCGAGCGCCGCGTCGGGGGCGCCGCCGCGGCCCTTGCCCTTGCCGCGCCGGACCAGTGCCACCGCGTCCACCTCCAGCAGCAGCGCCGCCGTGCACCGCTGGTCGTCGGCCTCCGGGTAGAGGACGTGCGCGGTGCCGTACGAGGTGGAGAACGCCTGCGCCTTCCCAGGATGCTTGTGCAGCAGGTAACCGAGGTCGGTCGCCGGGCGTTCGGGGGTGCCGGTGGTACTGATCGTCAGGAACATACGGAGGGCCTCTCCGACGGGCCGAAGGGTCAGGGGACGCCGTACGCGAAAGCCCCCAGGGTGGTGATCCCGGGGGCTTCGGCAGGACGACCGTCACACCATCGCACACACGGCCGGACCTGCGCCTTCGGTTATTCCCGTCCCGTGAGCGGGTCAGGACAGCTGCGACTGGACCTCGGCGGAGATCAGCTCCAGGTGGTCCAGGTCGTCCAGGTCGAGGATCTGGAGGTAGACGCGCTCGCAGCCGATCGCCGCGTAGCGGCCGATCTTGTCGACCACCTCGGCCGGGGAGCCGGCCAGGCCGTTCAGCTTCAGCTCGTCGACCTCGCGGCCGATCGCGGCGGCACGGCGGGCGACCTCCTGGTCGTCCCGGCCGACGCAGACCACGAGGGCGTTGGAGTAGGTGAGGTCGCCGGGGGCGCGGCCGGCCTCCTCGGCGGCGGCGCGCACCCGGCCGAACTGGCGCTCGCTGTCCTCGACCGAGGCGAACGGGATGTTGAACTCGTCGGCGTAGCGGGCGGCCAGCCGCGGGGTGCGGGTGGCGCCGTGGCCGCCGATGAGGACGGGGACCTTGGACTGGGCCGGCTTGGGCAGGGCGGGCGAGTTGGTGAGGTCGTAGTAGGTGCCGTGGAAGTCGAAGGTCTTGCCGACCTCCGTGGCCCACAGCCCGGTGACGATCGCCAGCTGCTCCTCGAGGCGGGCGAACTTCTCCTTCGGGAAGGGGATGCCGTACGCCGTGTGCTCCTCCTCGAACCAGCCCGCGCCGAGGCCCAGCTCGACCCGGCCGCCGGACATCTGGTCGACCTGCGCGACCTGGATGGCGAGCACGCCGGGGAGGCGGAAGGTGCCGGCGGTCATCAGGGTGCCGAGGCGGATCCGCTTGGTCTCACGGGCGAGACCGGCGAGGGTGACCCAGGCGTCGGTGGGCCCGGGGAGTCCGTCGACGGCCCCCATCTTCAGGTAGTGGTCGGAACGGAAGAACGCGTCGAACCCCAGATCCTCGGTGGCCTTCGCCACGGTGAGCAGGGTGTCGTAGGTGGCGCCCTGCTGGGGTTCGGTGAAGATTCGAAGATCCATGCCTCCATCCTGCCTCCCACGGATTCGGGCGGGGTGGTCCGGGGCCCAGGGAGGCGCCGGCGGGCCGTGCGCGCCACGGGCCGTGCGTGCCACGGGCCGTGCGCGCCACGGTGGGCGCCCGCACGCGGGTGTTCGGCCGTGCGCGCCCGGCCGGGTCATCCCCAGGGGGTGAAATACGTCAACCCCGGGGCGGGGGCGCGCCCGGCCAGTGACCTGGTCAGATGATGATCGTTGGCTCGGGCGGAGCCGGACCGCCCGGCACCCGCACCGGCCGGTCGACGCCGGGGCGCCCCCCGTACCGGCCCCTCGGGGCCACGGGCCGAGGAGGCCGTCATGTCCGAAGAAACCGTGCCGCAGCAGGGCGGGCCCGCCCAGCCGAAGGGGCTGCTGCAGCAGATGGAGGAGCTGATGGCGGCCTTGAACGCGGACCTGTCCGCCCTGGACGCGGACCTCCAGGCGGCGGGACGGGACGGCGCGGGGTGCGAGGAGCAGGGTCCGCGGGGCGTCGAACCGCCCGTGGCGAGACCTTCCGATGTGTGACTCGGCGGGAGGCGGGCGTCAGCCCGCCTCCCGCTGGGGTATCGCCTTCTCCCGGTCCGCCAGTCTGCGCAGCAGTTCCCGCACGCGGTCCCGGGACTCGTCCGCCGCGTCGATGGCCTCCATGCACTGCCAGTACGTCGCCTCGTCGGGCGCGGCGCAGGCGATGCCGACCAGGGCGATGCCGACCTCGCCGAGCAGCCCGCCGAGGGACGTCAGCGCCCGGCGGGCGTCACCCAGTTCGGTGAGCTGGGCCGCGCGCAGTTCGTCCAGGCCGAGTTCCGGCGGGTCCAGCACTCCGCAGCCGCGGCCCGCCAGTTCCGTCAACCCCAGTGCCTCGCCGCGCAGTTCGGGCGGGCCGAAGACGGCGAGCCGGCTGCCGATCGCCTGAGCCAGCGCCTGGGCCTGCCACACCTCCGTCATGATCTGCGGCACTTCACCGCTCGCCGCAAGGGCACGCCTGCTCGTCAGGATGAGCCGCACCGCGTCCATGGGCTGCCCCCGTCTGTCCCGACGCGCCCGCGGCGCGTCCGCCCGACCTCACTGGTTCACTACCCAGAGTGAAGGCCCTTGAGACGAAAGGCCAGAGGAAGACCGAAATCTGTGGACAACGATTCGGATTCGACGGGGATTTCGACTTCGGAGAGTGATAACGGACGGTTTCACTCCGGCGCTGGGAAGCGCCGCTCGTTGCGGTCGATCTTCGCGTCCAGCGCGGCCAGCGGATCGATGCCGAGCACCTCGCACAACTGGAGCAGATAGGCGAGGACGTCGGCGACCTCGTCCCGGACCCGGTGCGCGGTGTCCGGGTCGGCCATCACCCGCGCCGACTCCTCCGGCGTCAACCACTGGAAGATCTCGACGAGTTCCGAGGCCTCGACGCTCAGCGCGGCCACCAGGTTCTTGGGGGTGTGGTACGGCTGCCAGTGGCGGGCCGCGGCGAACTCGGCCAGCCTGCGCTGGAGCCGCGCCACATCCAGCGGCTCACGGGAATCCCGGGGCTCTTGCTGCTCTCCTGTCACGGCCTCAGGTGTACCACCGTCACTCCGTCCGCCCCGGCCGCCCACGACGCGTCGCTCACCGCGCCCAGGCAGCGGATGTGCCCCACCCGCGCGGAGCGCACTGCGAGCCGCAGCAGCGCCAGCCGCTGGGGCACGTCCACCTGCCGGTCGAAGCCGTCGGTGAGCACGGTCAGCGCCCGCAGCGCGGCGGGCACCTCGCGGGGCGGGTCGACCTCCAGGACGCCGGGGCCGGTGAGCAGCACCAGCGCCAGCGCGATGTAGCGCAGTTCGCCGTCGCCGAGCCGGGCGAAGTCGGTGCGGACGCCGTCGCCCCGGTCGAGCAGGGCGCGCACGGTGCCGTGGCCGGTGGGCTCGGCCAGGACGTCCACGACCGGTCCGGCGCATCCGGCGGCCACCGCCTCGACGAACTGCGCGTGCCGCCGCCCGCACTCCGCGCGAGTGCGCCACAGCACGTCGGCGAGGTTGTCGCAGCCGTCGTGCAGCCTCCCCGGGCCGCTCGGCACGGGGGCGCGCATCCGCTCGGGCAGCGGGTCGCAGGCGAACACGGACCGCAGGGCGACCACCATCTGCTCGGCCGCCGCGAGCACACGGCGCTGCCCGTCGGTCTTGCCGGCCACCCGCAGCGGCAGCAGCGCGGTGCCGAGCCGGTCGTCGGGCAGGGGTGCCCGGGTGACGGGCGCGGCGCCGGCCGTGTGCCAGGCGGCCTGGACCGCGCGGCGGGACGGGTCGCGCAGGGCGGTCTCCAGGAGCACCACCCCGCGCGCGGTGAGCCGCTCCCCCACGACGCGCAGTTCCGGCTCGGCCTGGACGGCGACGTCGAGCCGGACCGGCCCCTCGGGCCCGTCGGCCGTGCACCCGATGCGGAAGCCGCGGCGCCGCTGGGCGTCCGGCCGGGCCCGCTCCGGGACACAGGCCCGCGGATCCCGGAAGGCCTCCCCGAGCCGCGCGCCCCCGCCGAGCCGCGCCAACGCCTCGTACGCCCGCAGCGCACTGCTCTTCCCGGACCCGCTGGGCCCGGCGAACAGTGTCACGGGACCCAGCGGGAAGCCCGCCCGCCGATGCCCGGCGAAGGCCGACAGCCGCAGCTCGGTGAGGTGGGGGCGGGGCGGGTGGGAGAACTGGTCCCCGGCGGGCGCGGCCGGGGCCGGGGCTGCTGCTGCGGGTGATGCGGACGACGCGGTCATATCGGGACCGTAGGACCTTGGTCGTCCGGCGAACCGTTCCGCTCGTCCGCCCTTCCTACGATCGGGCGACCGGGCGCGGGCTCCGGCTCAGACGCCGGGCAGGCCGGCGCCCGCCATCAGGCCCTGGACCTCGGTACCGGGCGGGGTCAGGAGGAAGACGTTGCGGTCGACGCGGTGCATACCGCTGTTGAGCCCGAAGACGACGCCGGTGCTGAAGTCGAGGACGCGCTTGGCGACCTCGGTCTCCGCGCTGGTGAGGTCGAGCAGCACGGGGATGCCCGACATCAGGGTCTCGGCGACCTCGCGGGCGTCCGCGAAGACGTTGACCCGCAGCACCACGAAGCGCCGGCGGGTCTCCGTCTCCGCCTCGGGAAGGCTGCGGTGGTTCACCGCGGACGGCCACGCGTCGCGGCCCCGGAGCGGCACGACCTGGGCGAGCCCTTCCCACTGTTCATCGGTGACGTCGTGACTGTGACGGTTCACCGGCTCCCCCCGATCTGACTCGCACTGAACGCCTGCACCAGCCAATTCTTACGCCAAGTCACCCGTTCGGCCCAACAGCGACACGGTGCGCGACAGCGCGGGCGAGGGCGGAGGTCAGCCGGTCGCGCGGGTGAGACGGAGGGCCGCGGCGACGGTGGCCGCGCCGCGCGTCACGCGGAGCCGGTCCCGGATGATCCCGAACTCCTCGCGGCCGACGGCCGATTCGGCCGCCCGCCGAGGTCGGCGCCCCTCGTTGTCAGTGGTCCCCCGCATGATGGGATGCGCAGGGCGGGCGTTCGCGGAGGGGGAAACGTTGGACAGCATGACGTCGGCCGAACTCCAGGAGACGTTCGGGCTGTCGGAGACCGCGTGGGAGCGGATCGGTTCGGATCCCGGGCTGATCGAACCGATCGACCTGAAGTACACGGACGGGGTCACGAAGTGGGACGGCCAGGCGTTCGCCCGCTGGCTCGCCCGCACCCATCCCGGACTGGCCGCCTGGGTCCCCTTGCTGCTGCGTCCTGCGAGGACGGCGGAGCACCACTACCTCGGAGGCCGCTACGCCACGTACGAGCAGGCCGGCCTGGGGCACGGCCACTTCGCCGGACTGTGGCGGACCGAGGCCGGGGTGGTGGCCGTCACCTACCCGGCCGACACTGCGTACGCGCCGAGGAGCCTGCTCGACTTCCACGAGGAGGCCGCGACCGTCGTGGTCGTCCAGCACGACTACGACCTCTACGGCCCCGCGCTCGAGGCGGTCGACCGCGCCCGCCCCGACGCCGAGTACGAGCCGAACTGGTCGGACATCGCCGCCCATATCGGCACGCGGGTCCCTTGGTGGCCGTCGGAGGTGCGCCGCCCCGAGCACATGACGGCCTGGCGGCCGGGTGACGCCCCCGCGCCCGTCGATGTCGTCACCTGGCCGTCGTGGGAGCCGCTCTACGCGCTGGCCGAGACGGAACCCGAGGGCTCGCCGGTACGCGGCGCGCTCTTCACCATCGGCCACGAGATGCGTGACCGGGCCGCCCGGTCGATGCGCCACGAGGTGGAGAACATCCTGGAGGGGCGGGGCGCGTTCAGCCCGTCGGCGACCGCGTGGGCCAAGGCGGAACGGGCGGCGATGATCCTTCCCGCCGTGCTCGGCACCGACGACCCCGGCCGCGACGAGACCGTCCCCTCCGACGCGGTCGCCCTGGGTCTGGCGGAGCTGTGCGGGCGTACCGACGACCTCGCGGTGGAGTGCCTGGAGCAGGTCAGCATGTGGAACGACGAGAACCTGCCGTTCGGCGGGGCCTTCAACGTCACCAGGACCCGGGTCACCCGCGAGGGCGCCGAGTGGATCAACCGGCTGCGTCGCGTCCCGCCGACCGCCATCCACCGGCTCCTGGCCGCGAGCGGGGACCATGTGGTCGGCACGTTCGTGGACCCGGTCACCGGGACACCCGTCGTCGCATTCAGGGGAAGATTCCGCTTCGGCGGCGACCGCGAGATCAGCTACATGGGCCGCGCGCCCCGGCGGCTGCCCGCGGGCTCCGTGATCAAGGAGGTCGTCCTCGACGACCCGATCTGGGTGCGGACCGGCAAGGGAGTGCTGTATCCCGCGCCCTCCATGGCCGCGCCCGGCCTCTCCTGGGGCTACCGGGGTTCGGGGCCCGGCACGCTCGCCCAGTGCGTGGGGCGCCTGCTCGACGACGGAGCCGCCCACGCGGTCACCTACGGCACGCAGACGCCCGAGGAGCCGGAGCTGGAGGCGTTCTTCCAGCTCAAGCACGAGACCGGCACCCGGATCTCCCGACGAGAACTCGAACGCGTCCGCGCCTCCCGCGGCGTCTCGACCAGCCCCTGAAGGGCCGCACCTCAGAAAGGCCGCACACCATGCCCCGACACCGGCGGGCCGCCCCCTGGCAGATCGGCGACCTCTTCGCGCACGAGCGGGAGGCGGCGGCCTACGAGGCCGCGGTCGACGCCTGCCTGGCCGAGCCGGCCGTGGCCCGGCGGCTGGGCAAGAGGCCGCAGGCCACCGCCGAGAACGTCCGCGCGCACATGCTGTCGGAAGCGAACGTGCGGCGGGCCCTCGAACCGTGCCGTGAGCATCATCTGCGCTTCCGCGCGGCGCTGGAGCAGTACCAGGCGGCCCGGACGCGGGTCGACTACCTGCACGATCCGCCCGCACCGGCGACCATCGCCCTCGCGCTGCTGTCCCTGATCTTCCTGGGCGCCCTCGTCACGGCACCGTGGACCGGGGTCGCGGTCGCCGCGGTCCCGCCCGTCGTACTGGGAGCGGTCGCCCGGACCCATCCGCTGTGGCGCATGCGTGTACACAACAATGTCGGCGAACTGGTGCTGCGTGCGGCCCTGTTCGTCAGGCAGCGGCAGGCGGAGCACGCGGACCGGCGCTGGCGCCGCGACCTCCAGGTGAACGGGGTGCGCCCGCTCATGCGGCGCGTGGTGGAGGCGCTGCTGGGCGACGACCACGACTCGCTGCTGCTGCCGGACAGCTACGAGGGGCTGCGCTCGCCGCGCAGCCGGCAGTACGTCGTCGGCAACGAGGCGTCACGAAGACTCGCCCGCAAGGTGGCGCAGCTGCGGGGCGGCACCATCGCCGTCAGCGGCCCGCGCGGCGCGGGCAAGTCCACCCTGCTGGAGACCTGCGCCGCGGAGGCCGACTTCTCGGTGGTGGTGCAGGCGCCCGCGACGTACTCGCCGTACGAGTTCCTGCTGTCCCTGTACATCCGGGTGTGCGAGACCTACCTGAAGGACGAGGGGCACGAGGTACCGGAGTTCGCACGGCTGTCCGCGTTCCGTCGGGTCCTGCTCCATGTCGTGCCGGCCGCCCGGCGGGTGACGCGGCATCTCCTGTTCGCCGCGTCGGCGGGTGCCCTGGTCGTTCTCGGACTGGCCGCCACCGCGCGGTCGATGGAGGACCGGTACGAGGAAACGGTAAGGGAGCGGGCACGGGACGTCTGGGGCCACCTCACCGGGACCCTGGAGGGCATCTGGGGCGGGGAGCGGGCGGGTGCCGCTCTGGCCGTGACGCTGACCGGAGTGCTGATCTGGCGGCTGCGCCGGTGGCCGGGCACCGACGAACTGCTGCGCAGCGTCCGGCTGCTGACGGGCGGCGTCGGCGGAGTCGCCCTCGTCCTCGTCGCCCCCGTCTCCCTCTTCCTCGACACGGACATCCGGCGGAACGCCCGCGTCCTGGTCACCGAGTCCTTCGGGGCGCTGGGCGTGCTGCTCCTGGTGTCGCTGCTCACTCTGTCCCTGGCGGCGCTCAAGGGGCAGGACGTCGGTCTGTGGCCGGGCTCCGGATTCCCGGTCACCGACCGCGTTCTGAAAACGGCCCTGGGGCTGCTTCTCGTCGTCGTGGCGGTCCTGCTCCACCAGACCCCGGCGCTGTACGCTCTGGCGGCCGACGACGACAACGCCTTCCGTGTCGCGTGTGTCCTGCTCGGTGTCCTGATGGCCAGGGCCGGGGCGTGGAACGCCCCGCAGCCGGAACCGCGGCTCGTGCGGGAGTGCCGCAATCAGCTCTACCGCCTCCAGACCGTGCAGACCACCTCCGCCGCCGTGACCGCGGGCCCGCCCCAGTTGCTGAGCGCCTACACGTCCTCGCTGTCCACCGTGCCGCCCAACATGCCGGAGCTGGTGGCCGACTTCCGCGAGCTGCTGGCCGACATCGCGCAGGAGCGGTTCGCCCGCGACGGCCGTGTCGTCATCGCCATCGACGAGGTGGACCGGCTGGGTTCGGACGCGCAGGCGCTGGAATTCCTGGGAGAGATCAAGGCGATCCTGGGTGTGCCGGGCGTGCACTACCTCATCTCGGTGGCCGAGGACGTCGGCGCCTCGTTCGTCCGGCGCGGTCTGCCGCACCGTGGGGTGACCGACAGCTCCCTCGACGACATCGTGCACGTCCAGCCGTGCACGCTCTCGGAGTCCGTGGAGCTGCTGCAGCGGCGGGCGCCAGGGCTCTCGGAGCCGTACAGCCTGCTGGCGCACGCGCTGTCGGGCGGACTTCCGCGCGATCTGATGCGGTACGGGCTGCGCATCATGGAGATCGAGGACAAGACCCGGTTCGTCGAGCTCACCGACATCTCCCGCCAGATGATCCTGGAGGAGCTGTCCGAGACCATGGCGGGCTTCCGCACCCTGCTGGGCAAGCACGAGTGGACCCCGGAGACGAGCGCCACCCTCCTGTCCTTCCGCAGCCTCATGGGGCATCTGCGGTACCTGTGCCCGTGCCCCTCCCCCGAACTGCAGAAGGCGCTGCAGCACGTCGCCTTCTACGACCTCGAGGAGCAGTTGGGCACCGACGCGGCGGCCAACGTCCCGGAGGCCACCCGGCTGCTGATCGACGAGGCCTCGGCGTACGTCCTGTTCTCGCTGACCCTGCTGGACGTGTTCGGCCGCCCCGACTTCGCTCGGCGCAGGGAGGCGGCACGGCGGCACGGGCCGGACGGCGATCCGGAGATGCTGGCCCAGGCTCGTCAGGAGCTGGAGCTCTCGCCCTACAGCGCGCGTCCCCTGATCACCGCGGTCAGGACGGCCTGGGGTGTGGCGTCCCGGCCGGCGGCGGGCACTGTCACGACGATCCCCGCGGCACGCAGATCGCCCTGCGCCCTGCACGCGCAGCCGGTGTGACGCCGGACGCCGGTCAGTCCGTCGTGGTGGTGCGCACACGTGCGGGGCGGGCCCGGCGTTGTCGCCGGGTCCGCCCCGTTCGGTGCCCACGGGTGTGCTCCGCCCCTCATCCGCGGCCCGCGGGTCCGGCTCTCACCCCCGTCCGTCCGGGCCGCCGGCGACCGAGCGGATGAGGTCCAGGACCTCGGGGATGTGCTCGGTGAGGTAGAAGTGGCCGCCCGTGAAGGTGTGCAGGGCGAAGTCGGTGGTGTGCCGGGCCCAGGCGGTGGCCTCCTCCGGGGTGACCTGGGGGTCGGCGTCACCGGTGAGGACGGTGACGGGGGTGCGCAGCGGCGGGCGGGGCGGGTGGCGGTAGGTCTCGATCGCCTCGTAGTCGCTGCGGATCGACGGCAGGATCATCGCGCGCAGCTCGGGGTCCTCGAGGAACGCCCGTTCCACGCCGCCCAGCAACCGGAGTTCGTCCACCACGCCCTCGTCGGGGCGGAGATGGACGGACTCGTCGCGGTACCGGGAGGGGGCGCGCCGCGCGGAGGCGATCAGCGCCCGGGGGGCGCTGCCCGCCGCTTCCAGCCGGGCGGTGACCTCGTAGCCGAGCAGGGCGCCCATGCTGTGCCCGAACAGGACGAGCGGGCGGTCGGTCCAGGGCGCCAGGGCCTCGGTGACGAGGTCGGCCAGCCGGTCGAGCCGGGTGACGCCGGGTTCGTGCCGGCGGTCCTGGCGGCCGGGGTACTGGACGGCCAGGACGTCGATCTCGGGGGCCAGTGCCCGGGCGACCGGGTGGTAGAACGCGGCCGAACCGCCCGCGTGCGGCAGGCAGACCAGCCGTACCGGCGCCTCGGGGGCCGGCTGGAACCGGCGGATCCAGTCCTCGGGGTCCACCGACGGGGGGCCGCCCGCGGACGGGCGGCCCTGCGTCTGGACGGTGCCGGTCATCGGACCTCGACCGGCGTCTTCGCCATCAGCGCACGGGCCGCCAGCCGGTAGCCGTCGGCGCCCAGTCCGGCGATGAATCCCGACGCGATCGGAGCGATCACGGATTCATGCCGGAAGGATTCCCGTGCCCAGATATTGGAAATGTGCACCTCGATCCACGGGCGCGGGTAATTCGCCAGCGCGTCGCGCAGACTCCAGCCCGCGATCATCAGGGCCCCGGGATTCACAATGGCCCCTACCGTGTCATAGCTTTCCTGAATGGCTCGTACCAGCTCTCCTTCCACGTCGTGCTGTACCTGCTTGACTTTCCAGCCCCGCTCCGCGATCTCTTCCGAGATCGAATCGGCGATGTCGGCCAGGGTCTCCGTGCCGTAGATCTCGGGCTCCCGGTGTCCGAGTATGCCCAGGTTCGGCCCGTTCAGCAGTAGCAGTTCGCTCATCTCGCCTCCAAGGTGACTCCACCAATGAAAAGGCTATTGCACGCTTGTGGAGCCTTTAATTGAGGCGGCTGCAACGACCGCATTCCCAGGGTGGGTTAGGGGTCCCAGTAGGGGGATGACTGAGCCTGCATTCAGGCCCTACATTCGCTTTCGACAGCGGGTACGGACCCAGCAGGACCACAAGGAGCGGAAAAGAAAATGACCCAGGATTCCCGGCCCAAGCCGAACTTTCCCGTGTGGCCCCAGTACGGGGACGAGGAACGCGTCGGCCTGATACGTGCTCTGGAGCAGGGCCAGTGGTGGCGCATGGGCGGCAGCGAGGTGGACACCTTCGAGGAGGAGTTCGGCGCCTACCACGGCACCCCGCACGCCCTGGCCGTCACCAACGGCACGCACGCCCTGGAACTGGCCCTCCAGGTGCTCGGCGTGGGCCCGGGCACCGAGGTCATCGTGCCCGCGTTCACCTTCATCTCCTCGTCCCAGGCGGCCCAGCGGCTCGGTGCCGTGGCCGTGCCGGTGGACATCGACCCGGGCACCTTCAACATCGACCCGACCGCCGCCGCCAACGCCATCACCCCGCGCACCGCCGCGATCATGCCGGTCCACATGGCCGGCCAGATCTGCGACATGGACGCGCTGGGCAAGATCTCCGCGGACAGCGGTGTGCCGCTGATCCAGGACGCCGCGCACGGGCACGGCGCCGAGTGGGACGGCAAGAAGGTCGGCGAGCTGGGCGCGGTCGCCGCGTTCAGCTTCCAGAACGGCAAGCTGATGACAGCCGGCGAGGGCGGCCTGGTCACGTTCGAGGACGCCGAGCAGCGCGAGACCGCGTTCCTGCGGCACAGCTGTGGCCGCCCCAGCACGGACCGGCTGTACTACCACAAGACCTCCGGCTCCAACTTCCGGATGAACGAGTTCTCGGCGAGCGTGCTGCGCGCCCAGCTGGGCCGGCTCGCCGGGCAGATCGACACCCGTGAGCGCAACTGGCCGGTGCTGTCGCGCCTGCTGAGCGAGATCGACGGGGTGCAGCCGCAGGTCATCGACGAGCGCGTCACCCGCAACCCGCACTACATGGCGATGTTCCGGGTGCCGGGCCTGAGCGCCGAGCGCCGCAACCGGCTGGTCGACGCCCTGATCGAGCGCGGCCTGCCGGCCTTCGCCGCCTTCCGCGCGATCTACCGCTCCGACGGCTTCTGGGAGTACGCCGCCCCGGAGGAGTCGCTGGAGTCGATCGCCGCGCGCTGCCCCAACACCGAGGCGGTGTACGCGGACACGATCTGGCTGCACCACCGCACCCTGCTCGCCGAGGAGGAGCAGATGCACGTGATCGCGGACATCGTCGCCGAGACCCTGGCCACGCTGTGACGCCCCCCGTCCGAGTGGCCGTGGTGGGGCTCGGCTGGGCGGGCCGGGAGATCTGGCTCTCCCGGCTGGCCCGCCACCCCCGGTACCGGGTGACCGCCGTCGTGGACCCCTCCCCCGCGGCCCAGGAGGCCGCGGCGGCGGCCGGGCCCGACGTGCGGGTGCTCACCGACGTCGAGGAGCTGACCGCGCGGATCGCGGACCTCGCCGTGGTGGCCGTACCGAACCATCTGCACACGCCCGTCGCGGCCGGGCTGCTGCGCCGTGGCGTGCCGGTCTTCCTGGAGAAGCCGGTCTGCCTCAGCTCGGCCGAGGCCGAGGAGCTGGCCGAGGCGGAGCGGCTGGGCGGGGCGGTGCTGCTGGCCGGCAGCGCGGCCCGGCACCGCGCGGACGTGGCGGCGCTGGCCGCCGCGGTGGACCGCGAGGTGGGCGAGGTACGGCACATCGAGGTCGCGTGGGTCCGGGCCAAGGGCGTCCCGGACACCGGCGGCTGGTTCACCCGCAGCAGCCTGGCCGGCGGCGGGGCGCTGGTCGACCTGGGCTGGCACCTGCTGGACACGGTCGGCTCGCTGCTCGGGCCGGTCGGCTACGAGCAGGCCCTGGGCACCGTCTCCGGCGACTTCATCAACGCCGCCTCGCACGGTACCGCCTGGCGGCGGCAGCAGGAGCCGGTCGCGGCGGGCGGCGGGGACGTCGAGGACACCGCGCGCGGTTTCCTCGTCACGTCCGACGGCGTCTCGGTGGCGCTGCGCGCCAGCTGGGCCTCGCACGAGGCGCTGGACACCACCACGATCCGGGTGGAGGGCAGCGCGGGCACGGTGTCGCTGCGCTGCACCTTCGGGTTCAGCCCCAACCGGGCGGGCGGCTCCGAGCTGCTGCTCACCCGGGCGGGCACGACCGAGCCGGTGCCGTTCCCCGAGGAGCCCATCGGCGCGGAGTACGACCGTCAGCTCGACGGCCTGCCGGACCTGCTCGCCGATCCCGCGCAGCGGGGACGGGCCGTCGCCGACGCGGCGCGGACCATCGCCGTCATCGAACGCCTCTACGGCACCGCCCACCGGGCCCGGTCCGCGGCGCGGCCGGTCGCCGCGGCGGTCTGACCCCGTATCACGAGCAGCATGCGTCCACATTCATCAGGGAGATCCCCGTGAACACTGGTACCGCCTTGTCCTCCGGAACCGTCACCGGCACACCCACCGGCCCGTTCCAGCAGCCCAAGAGTGTCGTCGTCTTCGATCTCGACGGTGTGATCGTGGACAGCTTCCCCGTGATGCGGGAGGCGTTCACGATCGCCTACGCGGAAGTCGTCGGGGACGGACAGGCGCCGTTCGACGAGTACGAGCGCCACCTGGGCCGATATTTTCCGGACATCATGAAGATCATGGGGCTGCCGCTGGAGATGGAGCAGCCGTTCGTGAGGGAGAGCTACCGGCTCGCCGACCGGGTGCCGATGTTCGACGGCGTCCCCGGCATGCTCGCGGAACTCCGCCGGCGCGGCTTCCGTACCGCGATCGCCACCGGCAAGGCCGGCGACCGGGCCCGGCACCTGCTGGACAAGCTCGGCGTCATCCACTTCTTCGACCATGTCATCGGCTCCGACGAGGTTGCCCGCGCCAAGCCGGCGCCCGACATCGTGCGGCACGCGCTGGAGCTGCTCGGCGCCCGCCCCGAGGACGCGCTGATGGTCGGCGACGCGGTCACCGACATCCAGGCGGCGCGCGGCGCGGGGGTCGACGCGGTGGCGGCACTGTGGGGCGAGTGCGACGCGGTGGAACTCCTGGGCGCGGCCCCCGACGCGACCCTGTTCCGCCCGTCCGACCTGCTGGCGCTGTGCCCGGCGGTGGCGGAGGTGGTCGGCTGAACGATCGACGACGTACGAGGTCCACGGCGGTCCCCGCCGACCACCCGCGCCCGGCCGGTGCTTCCCCCACACCGGCCGGGCGCCTTCGCGCGTTCACACGTTCGCACGCCCTCGTGTTCGTACGTCCTCCCGTTCGAGTGGATAGGCGATTCCCGGCCGATGGCGCACTTCCGCGGATAGTGGAACGCGCCGCGAAGCGGCAACCATCAATGGGGGATCAGCCATGCTTGTCGAACGTGAGGAACATCTGGAACGGCTGCTCCGCGTCCAGGAAGCCGCGCTCGCCGGAAGAGGGCGGATGGTCCTGGTCGACGGCCCGTCCGCCACCGGGAAGACCGAACTGCTGCACGCCGTCGCGGACCGTGCGGAAGCCGCCGGATTCCGGCTGCTGCACGCCATCTGCGCACGGCCCGAACGCACCCACGCCCTCGGCGTGATGCACCAGCTGTGCCGCTACGCCGGCATCCCCGGCTATGGCACTCCCGGCGGCCCCGGCACCGACGCGCAGTCCGCCGACGATCTGTGCGCCGCGCTGCTGGAACGTTCCGCCGAGGTACCTCTCCTCATCGCCGTGGACGACGTCCAGCACGCCGACGAACCGTCCCTGCGGCTTCTTCTCCACCTCTCCCGCCGACTGCGCTCCGCCCGGATCGTCGTCCTGCTCACCGACAACACCGACGTGCCGTCGGTCAACCTCCAGCTGCGCGCCGAGCTGCTGCGCGAGACCGGACTCACCCGGCTGCGCGTCGGACCGCTCGGCGAAGCCGGGATCACCGCCTTCCTCACCCCGCGCCTCGGCCCCGAGACCGCGCGGCGCCTCACCCCGTACTTCACCGCCGCCACCGGCGGGAACCCGCTGCTGCTCGGCGCCCTCGCCGACGACTGGGAGGGCTCCGACGGCGACGAGGGCGCCGGCCACTCCTACAGCCTGGCGCTGCTCAGCTGCCTGCACCGCGGCGACGAGGCCGCGCTCGCGCTGGCCCGCGCCCGCGCCGTACTGGACACCGAGGCGGACGACGACACCCTCGCCGCACTGGCGGGAGCACCCGTCGAGACGACCGCGCGGGCGATGGCCGCGTGCGGACTGCTCTGCGAGGACGGCCGGTTCCGCCACCCCGCGGTGCGGCAGGCCGTCCTCGACGACCTCTCCCCGCGTGAACTGTCCGCCCTGCACCGGCGGGCCGCCCGGCTGCTCTACGACTCCGGCGCGCAGCCCGGCCGGGTGGCCCGGCATCTGCTGGAGTCGGGCCGCGCCGACGAACCCTGGGCGGTCCGGGTCCTCGTCGAGGCCGCCGACCACCATCTGCTCGCCGACCGGCCCGGCCCGGCCGCCGCCTGCCTGGACCTCGCCCAGCGCTCCAGCGGGGACCTGGCCGAACGGGCCGAGATCCTCGCCCGGCTCGCCCACACCGAGTTCCAGGCCGACCCGGCCGCCGCCGCCCGGCATCTGCCGCAGCTCGTCACGGCCGACCGGGCCGGACGCCTGTGCTTCCCCGAATCCGCCCTGCTCGTACGGCAGTTGCTGTGGCACGGGCGCACGGAGGAGGCCGTGGACGCGCTGGAACGCATCCGCAGCGGCCCCGCCGGGCGCGCCGACGCCTCCGGCGAGGTCGCCGACCTGGAGCAGTGGCTGTCCTGGGCGCACCCGCCCCTGGCCCGCCCGGCCCGCCCCACCGTCCCCGGACCGCGCCGCGCCGGCACCGGCCGCGCGGGCGAGGGCGCGGTGGTGGCGATGCTGCGCAGCGAACCGTGGCTGGGCCGGACCGCCGCGCTCGCCGGACAGCTGGTCCGCGACCACCCGGAGGCGGTGGAACGGGCCGAACAGGGCCTGTGGGACCTGCGGCTGAGCCGGTCCGCGTACTGGTCCGAGGAGGCCGCCGTCCTCGCGCTGCTCACCCTGCTGCACGGCGACCGCTCCGACAGCGCCGCCGAGTGGTGCGAGCGGCTGGCCGTGGACGCCGCCGAGCGGGCCACCCCGACCTGGCAGGCGGTGTTCCTCGCCGTCCGCGCCGAGGTCGCGGTCCGCCAGGGCGACCACGCCACGGCCGTCGAACGGGCGCAGAGCGCCCTGCGGTCGCTGCCGGCGAAGGCGTGGGGCGTGGCCATCGGACTGCCCCTGTCCAGCCTGATCGTGGCGACGACCCGGATGGGGCGGTACGACGAGGCGCTGCGCCACCTCTCGCAGGCGGTGCCGGCGACGATGTACGAGAGCTGGTACGGCCTGCCCTTCCTCCAGGCGCGCGGCGTCCACCACCTGGCCACGAACCACCACCGCGCCGCCCTCGGCGACTTCCTGTCCTGCGGGGAGCTCCAGCGCACCTGGGGCATCCAGGCGCTCGGCCCGGTGCCGTGGCGGGCCGGGGCGGCCGAGGCGTGCATCCGGCTCGGCAACACCGACCGGGCCAAGCAGCTCATCCACGAGCAGCTGACCCGGCCCGGCGCGAGCGGCGGCCGCACCCGGGGCATCGCGCTGCGCCTGTACGCCGCGACCTGCGCGCCCGGCCGCGGGCTCCAGCTGCTCACCGAGGCGCTGGAGCTGCTGGAGTCGGCCGGGGACCGGTTCGAACAGGCCCGGGTCCTCGCGGACATGAGCCGGCTGTACAACGCGCTGGGCGAGCAGCGCCGGGCCCGCATGCTGTTCCGGCAGAGCCTGCACGTCGCGAAGGCCTGCGAGGCGCGGCCGCTCACCCAGGAACTGCTGGCCGGTTCGGAGGGCACCGCGTCGGCGGTGGTCACGGAACCGGCCCCCGAACACCACCGGACCCGGATCGACGAGCTGACCGGCTCCGAGATGCGGGTCGCGTCCCTCGCGGTGATGGGTTACACCAACCGGGAGATCGCGGCGAAGCTCTTCGTCACGCCGAGCACGGTGGAGCAGCACCTGACGCGGGTGTACCGGAAGTTGAAGATCCAGCGCCGCCAGGACCTGCCGTCGGACCTGTGGCCGAACGCGTCCAAGGCCGGCTGACCCCTCTCCACTCCCTCTCCCTCGCCCCTCTCTCAACCGATACCGAAATCCAAGGAGGCACCGTGTTCGACGCAGACGCCTATCTCAAGAAACTGGGCTACTCCGGTCCCCTCGAACCCACCCCGGAACTGCTGCGCACCCTGCACAAACTGCACCTGATGCGGGTGCCGTTCGACAACGCGCTGAACGCCGGGCGCGGCCTGGACATCTGGGAGTACGTCGACATCGACGTCGACGAGACGTTCGACGCGATCGTCACCGGGGGCCGCGGCGGGGTCTGCCACGAGATCAGCGGCCTGTTCCGCAACCTGCTGGGCCGGCTCGGCTTCGACGTGGCCATCATGTCGGCCGGGGTGCGGATGGCGAACGGCGAGTTCGGCCCCGAGCTGGAGCACATGTTCCACGCCGTGCGGTTCGGCGAGGAGCGGTGGCTCGTGGACGTCGGCTTCGCCGGCCCGTCGTTCATCGAGCCGCTGCGGCTGGCGGAGGGCGTGCAGGAGCAGTACGGCTGCGCGTACCGCCTCGACCGGGACGGCGACTGGTGGATCCTCAACCGCCGTGCGGCCGAGGGCGCGTGGGAGGTCATCTACCGCTTCCACGACGTCGTCCGGGACCTGTCCGAGTGGCGCGGCGAGCCGAGCCTGCGGGAGTACGCGCGCGAGCTGAACTCCGCGGTGACCCTCATCAAGGGCCGCGCCCTGGAGAACGGCCAGCTCACCCTGATCGGCAAGCGCATGATCAAGGTCGTGGACGGCAAGCAGGAGATCCGCGTCCTGGTGAAGCCGGCGGACTACGAGAACGCCGTCCAGACCATCCTCGTCCCGGAGTCCTGAGCACGGCCTCGCTCCGGCCCCTCCGATCGACTCCAATCGACTCCCCCATTGACGGTGCCCCACCCGGTTCGGCCGGGTGGGGCACCGTCATGCGTCGGCCGGCCGGGACGGCGTGCCGTGCGGAGGTGCGAACCCTGCTGTCAGGGCTCATGCTGGAAACAGCACATGAACACTGCGTACGCCGCGCACCGCTTGTGCGTGCCAACTCTTTGATCCCGGAGGACGCGGTCATGATCGCACTCGTCGAGATCAGCGGCGGCCACGGCTCGTCGGCGACGAAGGTCGCCATCAGGTACCGCTCCTACATTCCCTGGGCCGATCCGTGGGACAGGATCTCTCCCGAACCGGCTTCCTTCCCGGCCGCCGGAACGTGGGCGTTCGGCAGGCAAGCCCCACCTGGCTGGGACCTGGACCTGCAGACCGATGCCGAGGGGAAGGTCGCGACCCTGTTCTCCTTCGACAAGTTCGATCGCCTCAAAGTCGGCTTGCGGGGGCAAGGTGGGTTCTACGCCGCGGGCTACAGGATCCCGGCACACACAATCTTCGAATGGCACGTCCTGGAACTCAGCTGAGAAGTGCTGACGGCGGCCTGCACCGGAAACAACAAGAGGCCCGCCGCCGACGTCGGGGGAGGCGTCGGCGGCGGGCCGGGGGGAGGGGGGATGGGTCAGGGTTACGCGGAGTGGGCCGTCTCCCGCTCGGGGGCTTCGGTGGCCGTGTCCGCGGCCGCTGGCTCCTGCTCCGCGGCCTTCTGCGACTTGATGCGGAAGGCCAGGAAGGCGCCGGCGACGGCGGCGATACCGCCGACCAGGGCGGACAGCTGGAGGCCGTCGACCACGTCGGCGATCGGGTTGGACGCGCCCTCGCTCAGGTCGAGGCCGGAGTTGGCGACGGCGATGAGGAGGGCCATGCCGACCGCGCCGCCGATCTGGGCGGAGGTCTGGGTGAGGCCGGAGGCGACACCCTGCTCGTCGGGGGCGGCGTCGGAGCCGGCCGCCATGAACATCGCCGGGTAGATCATGCCGGCGAACAGACCCCACAGCAGGACGCCGGGGAGCAGCGGCCAGAAGCTGGCGTTGGTGGACATCGTCAGCGACAGGACGATCATCGCGGCACCGACGCCGATCAGGCCGGAGAACAGCGCCCCGCGGACACCCCAGCGCTTGACGACGGCCGGCAGCAGCTTGCTGGAGCCGAGCATGGCGACCGCGCTCATCGGCAGGAAGGCGAGACCGGCCTCCAGCGGGCTGTAGCCGAGGACGTCCTGGAGCTGGATGAAGAACAGGTAGTGCAGGGTGTTGATGGCGCCCTGGAAGACGAAGATGATCAGGATCGCGGTGAGCAGCCCGCGGTAGCCGAACAGCCGCGGCGGGGCGAGCGGGTCGTTGGTCTTGGCCTCCAGGACGAAGAACGCGATGCCGAGGACGAGGCCGGCGGCGATCGTGGTGAGCGTCTGGGTGGAGCCCCAGCCCGCCTCCGGGCCGTCGATCAGGCCGAAGACCAGCAGGGTGGAGGCGGCGGTGGCGAGCAGCGCGCCCGGGATGTCGAACTTGCGGGAGTCACCGGCGGTGGCGTCCGTCGCGAGCCAGGCGTAGCAGCCGAAGATGGCGAGCACGCACAGCGGCACGTTGACGAAGAACACCCAGGCCCAGCCGAGGTAGTTGGTGAGCAGGCCGCCGACGAGGGAGCCGATGATGGCGCCCGAGGCACCGGCCGTGCCCCACACCGCGTACGCCTTGTTGCGGACCGGGCCCTCCTCGAAGCTGGTGTTGATCAGCGAGAGGGTGGCCGGGAAGAGCAGGGCGCCGCCGAGGCCCTGGACGACGCGCGCGGCGACGAGCAGGCCCGGGTCGGTGGCGAGACCGCCGGCGACCGAGGCGATCGCGTACAGGGCGAGGGCGAGGACCAGCATCCGGCGGGCGCCGAGCCGGTCGACCGCGCGGCCGCCGAGCAGCAGGGCGCCGCCGAGGCCGACGGAGTAGGCGCTGACGACCCACTGGAGGGACTGCGCGGAGAAGCCGACCTCACGGCCGATCTCGGGCAGCGCCACGTACACGATGTTGTAGTCGATGGAGAAGATGAGCATGCAGAACGCCAGCAGTGCCATCTTCGGCCCCGGCCGTCCTCCGGGCCGGGCAAGAGCTTCGGCAGACATGTGCCATTTTTCCTTTCTGCGGGGGGTTATCTAAGTCCCTGTTCGTGAGCCCGGGTTACGGCTTGTTACTGGACTCATCATCTGTAACGATGAGCCGACAGGGAAGGAGGCACTTTCATGTCCCAACGGAACAGCGGTGTAACCGTCGAGGTCAGCCCGGAGACGGAGTTCGAGAACGTCGGGGAACCGTGTGCCGTGCGCGAGGTGCTGGACCGCATCAGCGGCAAGTGGAGCATCCAGATCATCCTCGCGGCGGCCGAGAAGCCGGTCCGCTTCACCGAGCTCGAACGTTCCATCCCCGGTATCAGCCGCCGGATGCTCACCCTGACGCTGCGCAGCCTGGAACGCGACGGTCTGCTGGTGCGCACCGTCTACCCCACCGTCCCGGCGAAGGTCGTCTACAGCGTGACCGACAGCGCCCGCGAACTGCACGACGCCTTCCTCACGTTGATGGACTGGGCGGAGCGCAACCGCAGCGCGATCAGCGCCTCCCGCGCCGCATACGACGCGGCGCAGGTGGCGGAGCAGGATCAGGGAGAGCCGGCGGGCGGTCCGGCCTGAGCCGGAGGCCGCCCGCGTCCGGCGGCTGTCAGCCCGCATCGCCCGGAGCCTCGTCGGGCACCACGCGGAGCAGGGTCGGGTCGTCGGCGTCCGGGGTGGCGGTGAAGCCGGCCGCACCGATGGCCTCGGCGTAGCGGTCCAGTTCGCCGGCCGCGATCAGGTCGCCGTCCAGGCAGGCGACGAGGATCGGCTCGCCGCCCTCGACGGCGAAGCCGGTCTGCCGGTCGCCGAACTCGCGGCAGCCCGCCTCGCGCAGTGCGGCGCGGATCCGCTCGGCGTCCCGGTCGTACGTCGTCCACAGCGGGCGCCCGTGGCCGCCGTACCCGAACTCGGGCTCGGCGCCCTCGGGGGCGTGCCGGGCGGCGCGGACCGCCTCGGCGATCACCGACGGCGCCCACAGGGCCATCGGCGGCTCCAGCAGGTGCTGCACCGCGAGGACCAGCTTGCGGACCTCGCCGGAGACCTGCGCGGCCAGCTGCACCTGGGTGGAGTAGCGGCCGAACAGCTCGGCGGCGGAGGGCCGTTGACCGGCCGTCTCCGGGTAGTCGAAGTCGCCGCCGATCGCGGCCTGCCACGGCACGAACAGCACTCCCGCGGCGGCCTGGTAGAACGCCTTGGACAGGTCGGCCGTGACGCCCTCGTGCTCGTCGAGCAGCCGGCCGAGGGCCAGCGCCTCCTGGGCGGCGCAGGTCATGCCCTGCCCGTAGAGGGGGTTGAAGCTGCAGATGGAGTCGCCGAGCGCGAGGTAGCCGCTCGGGACCGACTCCAGCTGCTCGAAGTGCCGGCGGCGGTTGGCCGGGTACTGGAAGGCGACCGGTTCGGTCAGCGGCTCCGCCTGGGCGATCAGCTTGGCGATGATCGGGTCGGGCAGGCTCTCCGCGTGCCGGCGGAAGCCCTCCTCATCGGCGCTCGGGTAGTCCTTGTGCCAGCCGCCGACCGATACGAGCCAGCGGTCGCCCTCGACCAGCAGGGCGGCACCGATGCGCTTCTCGGCGGGCGGGGTGGGCTGCACGAACGCCGCCTGCACCGGCAGGTCGCCGGGCACGGCCCGGTAGAGCCGGCTGACGTAACCGACGTTGACCTTGACCTCCTCGACCCCGGGGGTGGGGAAGCCGAGCGCCGACAGCCAGCGGTCGGAGCGGCTGCCCCGGCCGGTGGAGTCCACGACCAGGTCGGCGGCGAGCCGCTCGTCACCGTCCAGCAGGACCTCGGTGACCCGGCCGTCGGTGCCGCCGAGCCCGGACACCGAGGTGTTCGGACGGACCGTCACGTTGGGCAGGGCCTCGACGCGCTGCCGGAGCGTGTACTCCAGCAGCGGCCGGGTCATCGAGACGAAGGGCTGACCGCTGTGCACCGGGTTCCAGGCGGCGCCCAGCCGGTACAGGTGCAGGTCCTCACCCGAGTCGAAGATCACCGCGCCGCGCTCGGTCAGCTCGTCCATCAGGCCGGGGAACAGCTCCCCCAGCGCCCGCTGGCCGGCGACGAGCAGCACGTGCGAGTGCTGGCCCTGGGGCACGCCGCGCCGCGGGTCGCCCGACTGCGGCAGCTCGTCCCGGTCGACGACCACGACCTGCTCGAACGCGTCGGACAACACCTTGGCCGCGGACAGGCCCGCGATGCCGGCGCCGATCACCACCGCGGTGCCGCGGCCGGTCGACTTGCTCATGATGGTTTTTCCCCTCGGTTCCGTCGGATCGGTACGTCACTGGGTACGTCGAGTCAGGTCACTGGGCGGTGCTGCCGATGCTGCGCGGGTGCTGGAAGAAGTTGTCCGGGTCGTAGCGGCGCTTGACCTGCAGCAGGCGCAGGTAGTTGTCGCCGTAGTACTGGGTGGCCCAGTCCGGGAGCCGGGAGCCGGGGAAGTTGACGTAGGCGCCGATGCCCAGCGGGTCCAGCAGGTCGGAACCCTTCTGCACGAAGGCCTCCGCCGCCGCCTCCGCGTCGGAAGCGGTCGGCTGGTCGAGCTGGGTGGTGAAGCCGACGATGAAGTTGGCGGTGCGGTGCGGGAACGCCGTGGCCGTCGGGGAGATGCGGTTGGCGTTGCCGCCGACCGACATGCAGTGCAGGAAGCGGCGCTGGCCGGCCACCCGGTCGCCGTCCCAGGCGGTGATGATGCGGTTCAGGTCGCTCGCGGAGAACGGCCGGTCGAAGAACCGGTACGCCTCGCGCAGCCAGCCGGTGCGGTGCAGCAGGGCGTCCGGGCCGGTGCCCTCGCGGTGGCACTGGTCCTGGGTGAGGTCGCCGCAGCCGTAGGCGGTCTTCATCGCCTCGTGGTACGGCAGGTCGCTGTGGAAGCGGCTGGTGGGCTGGGCGCCGACCAGGGAGGTCAGCTGGTCGAGGGCGGCGACGGCCTCGGACTCGGGACCGTGGTACCCGCCGGTGACGATGATCTCCGGGACCGCGCCGGGGGCGGCGTCGGGCAGCATGAAGATCAGGGCGGAGCCCAGGTTCACGGAGCTGTTCAGCTGCCAGGTCTGCCAGGCGGCGAACACCTCCTCGGCCTTGTCCCACGACCAGGTGGTGTTGAAGAAGACCATGGTCGGCGCGGCGATCGGGGCGACCTCGAACTCGGTGACGATGCCGAAGTTGCCGCCGCCACCGCCGCGCAGGCCCCAGAACAGGTCCGAGTACTGCGAGGACGAGGCGCGGATCAGACGGCCGTCGGCGGTGACCAGCTGGACCGAGCGGACCCGGTCGCTGCCCATGCCGAACTTGCGGGTCTGGTAGCCGATGCCGCCGCCGGAGAGGAAGCCGCCGGGGCAGACGGTCGGGCAGGTGCCCGCGATGACCTGCTTGCCGTGCGGGGCCAGGGCGTGCAGGGCGTCGATGGACTGCAGGCCCGGGCCGATCCGGACGGTGCTGCTGCCGACGGTGGCGTGGCGCAGCCGGGAGGTGTCCACGACCAGGCCCTCGCCGGTCGACCAGCCCCGGTAGTTGTGGCCGCCGCTGCGGGCGCGCACGGATATGCCGTTGGCGCGGGCGAAGTTGACACAGGCCTGGACGTCGGCGGGGGTCTCGCAGTAGGCGACGGCCGTCGGGGTGACGGCGTCGAACTCCGCGAACTGGTTCTGCTTGGCCAGGTCGTAGCCGCTGTCCGAGGGGAGGACGAGGTCGCCCTGCAGCTTGCCGGCGAGGCCGCTGAAGTCGGCGGCGCTCGCGGGGGAGGCCTGCGCCAGGGTGACGCCGCCGGCGACGGCGGCGGATGCCGTGAGCGCCAGCCCTGCTCCTGCTCCGGCCCGGAGAATCGTTCGTCTGGTGTGCACGGCACTCCTAAGGAAGTTCGTTGGGACGCAAGGGGTTTCGGAAGGCGGGCCAGGTGGGCGATCACATCCATGGCCTGAGCAGTGACCACTATCCGGGCCCCGGTCCACTGCCCGGGAATCCCGCACCCACTGGCTGTCAGGGGGGCGGGAAAGCCGCAGGACAGGAGCCCGAAATCCGTCGTTGCAGAGGGAGTTGAGGGTCGTCAGTCGACGAGTGCGGGCGCCGGCAGGGTCCGCGCCAGGTGCAGGGCGCCGTGCAGGGAGGACAGGCCGCCGAGCCGGGCGGGGCGATGCGGCGGGACCGGGTGGCCGGGGCGGGCCAGGGCGCGGGCGTGGCGTTCGACGAGGGGGGTCACGTCGGGGAACGCGTCGGCGAAGCCGCCGCCCACCACGACCGCCGCCGGGTGGAGGAGTTCGGCGGTGCCGACGACGGCGGTGGCGAGGACCGCGCACGCCTCGTCGACCGCCACCACCGCCCAGGACTCCCGGCGCCGCCAGGCCTCCCGCAGCTCGGCCGGGTCGACGGGCCCGTCCCGCAGCTCGGCCGCGCGGCGCAGGATCGCCGGGCCGGAGGCACGGGACTGGACACAGCCGACGCGCCCGCAGTCGCAGCGTCTGCCGCAGCGGTCGACGACCAGGTGCCCGATCTCGAAGGAGCCCCGCGCGGTGCCGGGGAACAGCGCGCCGCCGAGCACCGCGCCACCGCCGACACCGGTGCCGATGCCGAGGTAGAGCAGGTCGTCGTGGCCCGCGGCGCGCGCCTCGGCGAGCGCGGCGAGGTCGCCGTCGTCGGCGCAGGCCACGGCCGTGCCGGGCAGCATCCGGCGCAGTTCGGCGGCGAGGTCGAGGCCGGCCCAGGCGGGGCGGTTGGGCCAGGCGGTGACCCGGCCCGCCGTGTCGAGGGTGGCGGGCATGGCCACGCCCGCGGCGCGCAAGGGGCCGGGCCAGTGGCGCCGCACCTGCGCGAGGGTGCGGTCGAGCGCGGCCATGTCGTCGGCCACGTCGCCGTCGGCCGACCAGCGGAAGGTGGTCCGGTACGGGTCGGCGCCCGTGCCCTCCACCCGGACGGCGACCTTGGTGCCGCCGACGTCGATGCCGAGAAAACCCGTGATGCCACTCATGGCGGCGAGTGTCCGGATCGCGACCCACCGGCCGGTAACCGTGCGTCCACCGCCCGTCCAGCGCGGACCCCCGGCACCCGTGCTCTCGGGGTACCACCGCCCTGCCCTCCCCCTAACTCATCCCTATTTCCCGGCGCGGGCGGACCGGTTGGGGCCGCGGCCGGGTTAGGGCCCTCCGCGCACCTTAATCTCGGCCGGAATCCACCCCTTTCGACCCGACTCGCGCGAGGTGATTTCCGCGATGAACCGTCAATGGCTCTTCGTCCGGCTGCCCAACCCGATGCGAAGCCGTCCCGAGGAGCACACCGCCCGGGTGCTCGCCACGATGACCGCCGACCTGGTCGGCCATCTGCGCGCCGAGGACCCGCAGGCGCTGTGGCAGTTCCGCCGCCCCGGCCCCGCGGCCGGGCCCGACCTCGGGCTGTGGTTCCACTCGACGGAGCCGGTGCTGAAGGAGCTGGAGCGCCGGCTGCGCGCCCAGACCTCCGAGCACAACTGGCCGATGATCACCGGCGCGCACCTCGCGGAGACGGCCAGGTACCGCACGCCCAGGACGCTGCGGCTCGCCGACCGGCTGGCCACCGTGTCCAGCACGTTCGCGCTGGAGCTGCTGCGCGACGGCCCGCTGGACGAGGAGCAGCGGCGGTGCCTGGCTGCCGCGCATCTGTGGCGGCTGAGCGGGCTGACCGCCGAGAGCGAGCGGGCTGCGTTCCTCTTCCACTTCTGGCAGTTCGGCACCGATCTGCTGGCCCCGGCGGAGCGGGCGGAGCTGGCGGAGGAGGCGGACGCCTGGGCGCTGGCCCCGGCGTGCCGGCGGCTGCCGGGCGATGCCGGGCTGTGGGACGGATACGTCACCGCGGTGCGCGAGCTGGTCGCGGCGGGCCGGGAGGACGGGGTGCCGGTGAACTTCCTGCTCTACGACCACGTCCTGCTGACCCATGACCGGCTGGGTGTCGCGGCCCGCACCGGCGCCCGCGCGGCGCGGGCGGTGCGCACGGCGCTGGCGGCGGGGACGCCGGTCCCGGCGACGCTGGCCGGGGCGACGGCGCTGCAGTCGGCATGAGCCTCCGAAGAACCGTTTCCTCGCAGCCGTACCACCCCCTCCCCCATGAACGAAAGGACTGCTAGATGACTGTTGTCACGACCGCGGACACCCGTTCCGCACGCCGGATCGACGTAGCACTGGGCGAGCGCTCCTACCCCGTGCACATCGGTCCGGGCGTACGCCACCTGCTGGCCGGGGTCGTCGCCGGACTCGGCGCCCGGAAGGTGGCCGTGGTCTCCGCCCGGCCGCGCGACATGCTGCCGGACCCCGGCGTACCCGCGCTGCATCTGCAGGCGCGGGACGGCGAGGAGGACAAACGGCTCGCCACCGTCGACCGGATGTGCCGGGCGTTCGCCGAGTACGGGCTGACCCGCGCGGACGCGGTGGTCTCCGTCGGCGGCGGCACCACCACCGACTCGGTGGGGCTGGCGGCGTCGCTGTACCACCGCGGGCTGCCGGTGATCCATCTGCCGACGACGCTGCTGGCCCAGGTGGACGCCAGTGTCGGCGGCAAGACGGCGGTGAACCTGCCGCAGGGCAAGAACCTCGTCGGCCAGTACTGGCAGCCGACGGCGGTGCTCTGCGACACCGACTTCCTGGACACCCTCCCGGAGCGCGAGTGGCGCAACGGGTACGGGGAGATCGCCCGCGCGCACTTCATCGGCACCGGTGATCTGCGCGGGCGTCCGCTCGTCGAGCAGATCGCGGCGAGCGTGGCGTGCAAGGCGAAGATCGTCGCCGCGGACGAGCGGGACGACTCGATCCGGCACATCCTCAACTACGGGCACACCCTCGGGCACGCGCTGGAGCGGGCCACCGACTTCGCGCTGCGGCACGGCGAGGCGGTGGCGATCGGCACCGTGTTCGCGGGCCGGCTGGCCGGGGCGCTGGGACGGATCGACGAGGCGAAGGTCGCCGAACACCTGGAGGTGGTGCGGTCGTACGGGCTTCCGTACCGGTTGCCGGCCGGTCCGGCGGACGCCGAGCTGCTGGAGCTGATGCGGCTGGACAAGAAGGCGATGACCGGCCTCGCCTTCGTGCTGTCCGGCCCCGACGGGCCCGAACTGGTCGGCGGGATACCGGAGTCGCTGATCCTGGACGTGCTGGCGGGGATGCCCAGGGAGGAGTGAGCACAAAACCACGGCACAGGACACGCCGCAGGAAACGGCACAGGGCCGCCCCGGTCGTTCGGCACGGCTGGGGCGGTCCCGCGTCGTGGCCCGGTGGTTCAGGCGGACGCCTTGCGGGGCGCCGCGTCCGGGGCGGGTACCGCGGACAGGGCGGCGCCGGCGGTGTCCCGTTCGGCGGTGAGGCGGGCCACGAGTTCCTTCAGCTCCGCGTTGCGGCCGGTCGCCATCATCCAGATCATCTTCAGGTCGCCGGAGAACGCGGCCCCCGGGTCCGTCACCCCGACCGGCAGGTTGCGTTCGAAGACCAGATGGCCGGTCCAGGCGAACGAGAAGAACAGGCCCGGTACGGCCCACAGGTCCCGGGCGCGGCGGCGCCGGGCGGCGACCGCCGCGGCGCCCAGGGCCGCGGCCATCCCGGCGACGTGCATCCAGCGGCTGGCCTCGCTGGTGTGGCCCAGCATGTACGCCTCGAAGCGTTCGTCGAAGTCCCTCACCTTGCCCCACTTCCCTCGGACATGGCCTGCTCGGCCTCCTCGTACACCTGTCGGAACAGCGGATCGACGGCGGCACCGCGTGCGTAGCGGTCGCCGAAGCGGCGCCGGTACTCCGCGAACAGTGCGGGGTCCCGGTGCAGGAAGAGCACGTCGTGCAGGGCCATCCGGCGCATCGCCAGCAGCGGCAGCGGGGAACGGGAGACCCTGAAGCGCGGGTTGCGTGCGGCCGGTTCCGGGCAGTCCGGGTGGAACTGCCCCAGCATCAGGCCCCGGCGGGCGAGGGCCGGCTTCAGCTCGGCCTGCGTCTCGTCCAGCAGCCGCCACAGCGGGCGCGGCAGGTCGGGCAGGACCGCCACGGCGGTGTGCAGGGTGCGGTTGGAGTGCGCCCAGTCGGTGGTGTCCAGTTCGTCGGCGAGGCCGTCGACCAGGGCGTGCAGTTCCTCGCGTGCCCGGTCGGGCGGGATGCCGCGCACGGTCCGGGTGCGCACCGTGCCGGCCCGCAGCGCGGGTTCCACGAAGGGGCAGACCGCGCCGGGGCGGCCCAGCTCGGGGTGCGGGCTGGTGAGGTAGCCGCCCATCCACTGCAGGACGACGTCCAGGGCGCGGTCGGCGTCCGTGTCGTGCGCGTCCGGTGCCTGGCTGGCCGGGCGTGCCGGGCGTGCCTCCACCACCGCGGACCCGCCCGGCAGCCGGGTCACCGCCGTGACGGTGAAGCCGGCCCGGTGCAGCAGCGCCTCGGTCTCCGCCCGGCCGCGCTCCCGGCCGCCGTCGAACAGCGTCATCATGTACAGGTCCATCAGCGCGCCCCACTCGGCCCGTTCCGGGTCGTCGGCGGGGTCGGCCATGTGGTCGACCAGGGCCAGCCGGGTGCCGGGCGGCATCGCCGCGCGGCAGGACCGCAGCAGGCGTACGCAGGAGTCGTCGTCCCAGTCGTGCAGGATGTGCCGCAGGACGTAGAGGTCGCCGCCGGTGGGGAGCGTGCCGAAGAAGTCGCCCTCGACCGCGTCGCAGCGCTCCCCCAGACCGGCGGCGGCGAACCGGGCGCGGGCGGCGGGCAGCGCTGCCGCCCGGTCGACCAGGACGCCGCGCAGCCCGGGGCGGGCGGCGAGCAGTCCGGCGAGCAGGGCGCCGTCGCCGCCGCCCACGTCGACCACGACGCCGGTGCCGGTGAGGTCGAGGGCGTCGAGCACTCCGCGCAGTTCGAGGGCGAGGCCGGTCTCCTGGGAGCGGTCGAAGACGCCGCGCAGCCAGGGGTCCGCGTCGAGGTGGGCGAAGAAGTCGACGCCGTGTTCGGCGGCGTACGCGGGGCGGCCCTCCCGCACCACCCGGGGCAGTCGCTGCCAGGCGGGACCGGTGGCCGAGAGCGCGAGCAACGCGGTGGGCAGCGCGGAGCCGGGCGCGTCGGAGCGGAGGGTGGCGCCGAGCGGGGTGAGCCGGTAGCGCACCGGCGGGGTGGTCCCGGCGGCCTCGAGCACCCCGAACGCGGCCAGCGCGCGCAGCAGCCGGGTCAGCAGGGTCGGGTCGGCACCGGTGCGTTCGGCGACGGCGCGGGCGTCGAGCGGGCCCCCTTCGGCCAGCAGGTCGGCGAGTCCCAGCTCGGCCATCGCGCACACCGCGCGGGAGCGCAGATGCCCGTAGATCATGCGTCGCATGCGCAGCGCCTCGCGGGCCTGTCCGGCGTCGGGCAGCGGTACCGCGGCGGGTAACGCCCCCGCGCCGGTCCGGGTGGGGGCGCTCACGGCCGCACCGCCGGGGTGCGGCCGACCCTGGCCGGCAGGCCGTCCTTGGGGAACAGGGCGGGGATGCCGGCCGGCTGGGGGTCGGTGACGAGGAGTTCCAGCGAGGCGCGCTGGACCACGCGGGACAGCACGGTGGGCACGACCAGGGCGGCGAGTCCGCTGCCGATGCAGCGCCGGGTGCCGTACCCGTAGGGGAAGTATTCGAAGGGGGTGGGTGCCCGGTGTCCCGGCTGGTCGCGGTCCCAGCGCTCGGGGCGGAAGGCGTCCGGGTCGGGCCACAGCTCCGGCTGCCGGTGGGTGATGTACTGCGAGACGGCGACCAGGCTGCCCGCGGGCACGGTGTGGCCGTCGTGGGTGAAGGAGCGCAGGGCGCGGCGCGGGCTCATGGTCACCGGCGGGTGCAGCCGCATCGACTCGTGCACGACCCGGTTGAGGTGGTGCAGGCGGCGCGCGTCCCCGGGGGTCGCGGGGGCGTCGCCGAGGACGCGGGCGGTCTCCTCGCGGGCGGCCTCCCACACGCCGGGATCGGACACCAGGTGGTAGACGGCCCAGCCGACGCCGGAGCTGACCGGGTCGTAGCCCGCGATCAGCGCGCTCACGACCATGTCGCGGATCTCCTGGTCGGTCATCGCCGAGCCGTCGTCGGCGCGGGCGCGGAGCATCACGCCGATCAGGTCGTCGCCGTCGGGGGTGCCGGGGTCCGCCTCCCGGCGGCGGCGCGCGATCTCCGCGTACACCAGGGCCTCCACGCCCGCGACGCCGTCCAGCGCGCGGCGCCGGGCGCGGCCGGGCAGCCGCCAGGCGACCAGCTGGCGGGGCAGCGGGTAGTCCATCAGCTCGTGGATGCGGTCCAGGTGGAACGTCAGTTCGCGCCCCCGGCTGGCGAGTTCGGGGCCGCAGAAGGCGCGGATCATCGCGGCCCGGACGGCTTCGCGCAGCTCCTGGTAGACGTCGACGCGGCGGCCCGGCGTCCAGGCCCGCACGGTGGCGTCGACCTCGTCGACGATCAGCCGGGTGGCGCGCTCGACGGCGGCGCGCCCGAACGCGGGGCGGGCGGCCCGCCGGACCCGGTCGTGGGGCGCCCCGTCGGTCGTGACGAGGGCGGTGTCGCCCGCGATGGGGAGCAGCATGTCGTAGGCGCCGGTGAACACGAAGGTGTCGGGGTCGCCGAGGATCCGCGCGTTCGCGGTCGGGCCGAACAGGAAGACCGTACGGGCGGGTCCGAAGCCGAAGGCGCACACGTCGCCGTAGGTCCGGGCGAGGTGGGTGAGCCCGTGCGGCAGGGAGCGCTGGAACTCCCGCAGGGCGCGGGCGTAGGCGGCGGGGGTGCGCGGTCCGGGGATGTGGCTGCGGCGGGTCATGCCGCGGTCTCCTTCCTGGCGGGGGCCGGGGCCGGACCGTCGGCCGGCCGGTTCCGTACGTCCTGGGAGCGGCGGGAGTCGAGGGCGACGCGGTCGCTGCCGAGCAGCACGGCCGCCCCCAGGGCGACGGCCACGGCGGTCGCCCAGCCGGGCTCGGTGAGCACGAGGAGCGTGGCGAGGAACGCGGTGGACAGCAGCATGTCCCGCTTGAGGACCTGGTTGGCGGTGGCCGCGTCCGGTGCCTTGGCCATGGCCCGGCACTGCAGGTAGGCGAGGACCGCCCAGGGCAGCGCCAGCAGGGTGAGCGCGGGCAGGGCGCCGCCGAGCACCAGCAGCGGCAGGCTGAGGTAGCCGACGAGGGTCATGGCGGTTGCGGCGCGGGCGGCGGAGGCGCGGTCGGGGAAGACGGTGGCGGAGGTACGCAGGCCGGCCGCGCGGTCGCCGTCGTGGTCGGGGAGGTTCTTGACCATGCCCTTGGCGACGAACCACACGATCAGGAAGCCGATGAGGGCCCAGCCCTCCGCGTCGGGGGCGCGCACGCCGTGCAGTCCGGCGAAGTAGCCGAGGACGAACGGCCGGAAGACGGCGAGGCTGAAGGCGAACAGCCCGGCCACGGGGCGCGCCTTGAGCCGCAGCGGCGGATAGGAGTACTGGTGGGCGCCGATCAGGGAGATCACCGCCGCGGCGACGTAGTCCCAGCCGTACAGGGGCGCGCTGGCCAGCACGGCCACGCTGAGGAGGTGTCCGGCGGCGACCACGCGGCGGTCGCCGGCGCGCAGCAGCAGCCAGACCCGGCCGGGTAGGTTGCGGCTGTCCTCCTCCAGGTCGGTGTGGGCGTTGTAGAGGTTGGCGATCAGCCCGTAGACGAGGGTGAGGAAGAGGCCGAGGACGTACCGCCAGTCGAAGGCGGGGCCGGCCACGGTCCAGCCGAGGGAGAAGGCCAGCAGACCGGGCACGCAGGTGCGCGGGCGGCCCAGCATCAGCAGGATCCGCACGGTCTCGGCGAATCCCGCGGTGCCCCGGCTGCCCTGTGCGGCGCGGACCCGTTCGTCCGGGGTGAGCGCGGTGAACTCGGCCATGCCGAGGGGTCGTTCCGTGGAGTACGTCGTCACACGAGTCCCTTTCGTCGGTGCGAGGGGGCGGTGCGGCGGGCGGGCGGAGCCGGGGGCGCACCCGGAGGCTGGCCGCAGGCCTTCGACGACCGCTCGACGCCCGCTCGGACACCGGTGGAACGCGCAGGTCACCACAGGGGGGCGGCGGGAAAGCCGGAAGCCCGCGCAGAGGGTGCTCTGCGCGGGCTTCCGCCTCGGGTGCCTCCTCCCGGGTCAGACGGCGGCGACCGCCGCGGGGGCCGAGAACGCGCTGTGCGCCTCCCGGATCAGGGCTCGTACGTCGTCGGCGCCGGTGGCGGCGCCGTAGACGTAGTAGTCGGGGCGTATCAGTACGGCGGTCGCGTCGGCGCCGGTGAGGAACGGCAGGTAGACGTCGTCGGCGTCGACCACCTCGCCGGGCCCGGCCTGCGCCGGGTCGGTGCCGGCGGGCAGCACGCGGACGGTGTGCGCGCCGAGCCGGTCGAGCGCCCGCCGTTCGCCGTCGCCGAGCAGGGCGGCCGGGTCGTCGGCGGTGAGCAGGACGAAGCCGAGGCCGACGACCTTGTCGAACAGGGCGCTGTGCGCGCCCCGGGCGACCGTCGCCTGCGGGGAGAGGGAACCGGCCGGCCTGGCGGGCCTGCCGTTCGCCGCGCGGCGCAGGAAGCCCTTGGCGAGCGGCTGGAGCGGGGAGCGCTGCTGGGACTCGCCGCGCGCGGCGGCGCGGTCGGCGGCGGCCTTCATCACCAGGTCGCGGTCGGCGGCGGCCTTGGGGTCGGTCTGGCAGATGATCCGGCCGAGGTTGACCGACATGGTGATGGCCCACTTCACATGGGTGCGGCGCTCCTCCTCGTAGTCGTCGAGCACCTGCGGCCCGGCGACGCCCGCGAGCAGCGCGTCCAGCCGCCAGGCCAGCGCGCCCGCGTCGCGGAAGCCGGAGGACATGCCCTGCCCGGCGAACGGCGGCATCAGGTGGGCGGCGTCGCCCGCCAGGACCAGCCGGCCGCCGTGCCAGCGGTCCGCGTAGCCGGCCTTGAAGGTGTAGACGTGGTGGCGGCGCAGGGTGGAGTTGTCGGGGGTGGCGTCGAACAGCTTCAGCAGCTCCCAGGAGGCCTCCGGGGTGTTCAGCCCCTCGATGGTCTCCCCCGCGATCCGCATGAACTCGTAGCGGCGGTTGCCGGGTCCCGCCGACACCGAGGTGCGGGGCCGGGCCGGGTCGCAGATCTGCAGGTTGTTCGGCTCGAAGACGCGGTCGTCGTGGTGGACGACGTCGCAGACCAGCCAGTCGTGGGAGAAGCCGAGGTCGGACAGCTCGCTGCCGAGGGCGCGGCGGACGAAGCTGTTGGCGCCGTCGCAGCCGACCACCCAGGACGCGGTGAACCGCCGCTGTCCGCCGTCCCGGTCGACCGCGGTGACCTCGACGGTGTCGCCGTGCTCGGTGAGGGCGGTCACCTCGTGGCCGCGGTGGACGGTGATGTTGTCGAGCCCGGCGCCGCGCGCCTCCATCTCGGCCTCGAGCGCGGGCTGGTACATCGAGGTGGACTCCGGCCAGCCGGCCAGCTTCCGTTCCGAGCCGTCGATGTGCAGCAGCACCTGGCCGTCGGCGTTCTGCCACAGGTACTCCCCGGAGGGCTCGCCGATCCGGCCGACGAGCCCGCCGATGCCGGCGGCGGACAGGGTGCGGGCGCCCTCGCCGTCGAAGGCGACGGCGCGGGGCATCGGGTAGGCCTGGGGCCAGCGTTCCACGACGGTGACGGTGCGGCCCCGGTCGGCGAGCAGCAGCGAGAGGAGCTGGCCGACGGGCCCGTAGCCGACGATCAGGACGTCGGAGTGGGCGGGCGGGTACGTCATCTCAGGCACCCCCGTTCGCGAGGTCGGCGGCCAGCTGCTCGACCAGGTACTCGGCGACGTACGCCGGGGTCGGGTAGTCGAACAGCAGCATGGGGCTGAGCGGGACGCCGGTCGCCTCGACCAGCCGGTTGCGCAGCTCGACGGCGCTGAGGGAGTTGAAGCCGACCTCGAAGAACGGGCTGTCGCCGTCGAGTTCGTCGTCGAAGGTCTCGTCGGGGTTCTGCTGGGTGCGGGCGATCTCGGCCTCGGCGGTGATCAGTTCTACCAGGGTGTCGGTCCGCTCGGCGTCGGTCAGTCCGGCCAGCCGCTCCAGCAGCTGCCGCCGGGTCGCCTCCAGGGCCGCGTCCTCGGGCTCGGCGCCGGGGGTGGTGGTCTCGGTCGCTTCCTCGACGGCGGTGATGGTTTCGGTCATGACGGTGCCGGCCTCCAGCCAGTAGTCGCGGCGCTGGAAGGCGTACGTCGGGAGTTCCACCCGCCGCGCCTCCTCGGGGTACAGCGCCGTCCAGTCGATGCGGACGCCCCGGGTGAACAGCCCGCCCGCGGCGCCGAGGGCGGTGTGCGCGTCGGGGGCGTCGACGCGCAGGGCGGGCAGGAAGGCGACGGCGTCGGCGGCGTCGCCCAGGCAGGCGGGTCCGAGCGCGGACAGCACCGCGCCGGGGCCCAGCTCCAGGAAGGTGGTGGTGCCGTGGTCGTGCAGGGCGCGCACGCCGTCGGCGAACCGGACGGCGGCCCTGACGTGCCCGACCCAGTATTCGGGGTCGGTGAGTTCGGCCGGAGCGGCGATCTTCCCGGTGACGTTGGAGACGACCGGGACGCGCGGCTGGGCGTAGGTGAGCGAGGCGGCGACCTGCCGGAACTCGTCCAGCATCGGGTCCATCAGCGGCGAGTGGAAGGCGTGGCTGACGGTGAGCCGCTTGACCCGCCGGCCGCGCGCCCGCAGCTCCTCGCCGATCGCCTCGGCCTGCGCCTCGACGCCGGACACCACCACGGACTTGGGCCCGTTGACGGCGGCGATGCCGACGCCGTCGGTGAGCAGCGGCAGCACCTCGTCCTCGGTGGCCTGGACGGCGACCATGGCGCCGCCGGCCGGCAGGGCCTGCATCAGCCGGCCGCGGGCGGCGACCAGGCGGGCCGCGTCGGCCAGGCTCCACACCCCGGCGACGTGCGCGGCGACCAGCTCGCCGACGGAGTGCCCGGCCAGGGCCTGCGGACGCACACCCCACGACTCGTACAGCCGGTACAGGGCCACCTCGACGGCGAACAGGGCGGGCTGCGTGAACTCCGTGCGGTTCAGCTCGTCGGCGTCCACGTCCTTCAGCGGCTTCGGCAGGTGCCGGTCCAGCTCCGCGACCACCGCGTCGAACGCCTCGGCGAACACGGGGAAGGTGTCGTACAGCTCCCGCCACATGCCGGGCCGCTGCGAGCCCTGGCCGGTGAACAGCACGGCCAGGCGGCCCTTCGTGCGGCTGCCGCGCGCGACGCCGGGTGCCGAGGCGTCGCCCTCGGCGAGGGCGCGGACCTTCTCCCGCAGGGCGTCCAGGCCGTCGCCGACGACCACGGCCCGCTCGTCGAAGGCGGTGCGGGTCAGCGCCAGGGAGCGGCCGACGGCGTACGGGGTGAGGTCGTCGTCCGCGGTGTCGAGGAAGGCGTCCAGGCGGGCGGCCTGCTCGCGCAGCGCCTGGGGGGACTTGGCGGACAGCGCCCAGGCGACGGGACGCCCGGTCACGGGCTCCGCCGGGGCTTGGGAGTCGGTGTCGGCCTCGGCGCCGGCTTCCTCCAGCAGGACGTGGGCGTTGGTGCCGCTGATGCCGAAGGAGGAGACACCGGCGCGGCGCGGGCGGCCGTCCTCGCGGGGCCAGGGCCGGGCCTCGGTGAGGAGCCGCACCGCACCGGCCGACCAGTCGACCTTCGGCGTCGGCTCCTCGACGTGCAGGGTCTTCGGCAGCTGCTCGTTGCGCAGCGCCATCACCATCTTGATGACGCCCGCGACACCGGCGGCGGCCTGCGCGTGCCCGATGTTCGACTTCAGGGAGCCCAGCCACAGCGGCCGGTCCTGCGGCCGGTCCTGCCCGTAGGTCGCGATCAGCGCCTGCGCCTCGATCGGGTCGCCGAGCACGGTGCCGGTGCCGTGCGCCTCGACCGTGTCCACGTCGGCCGGGCTCAGCCGGGCGGCGGCGAGGGCGGCCTTGATGACGCGTTCCTGGGACGGCCCGTTGGGCGCGGTCAGCCCGTTGGAGGCACCGTCCTGGTTGACGGCGGAGCCCCGCACGACGGCCAGCACGCGGTGCCCGTTGCGCCGGGCGTCCGACAGCCGCTCCAGGACCAGGACGCCCGCGCCCTCGGCCCAGTTGGTGCCGTCGGAGGAGGACGAGAACGCCTTGATGCGGCCGTCGGGGGCGAGCGCGCGCTGGGCGGCGAACCCGACGTACGCGTCCGGCGTGGCCATCACCGCGACACCGCCCGCGAGGGCCATCGAGCACTCGCCGCCGCGCAGCGCCTGGACGGCCATGTGCAGGGTCACGAGCGAGGACGAGCAGGCGGTGTCGACCGTGACGGACGGGCCGGTCAGGTCGTACAGGTAGGAGACCCGGCCGGACAGCACGCTGCCGGACTTGCCGAGGCCGAGGAAGGCGTCGACCCCCTCGGGGAGCTTGCGCACCCCGTTGGCGTAGTCGTGGTACATCAGGCCCGCGAAGACGCCGGTGTCGGTGCCGCGCACGGTCTGCGGGTCGATGCCGGCCCGCTCCAGGGCCTCCCAGACCAGCTCCAGCAGGATCCGCTGCTGCGGGTCGGTGCCCAGGGCCTCCCGGTCGGAGAGGCCGAAGAAGCCCGCGTCGAAGGCGCCGGCGCCGTGCAGGATCCCGGCCTCCTTCACATAGGTGGTGCCGGGGTGACCGGGCTCCGGGTGGTAGAGGCCGTCCAGGTCCCAGCCGCGGTCGGTGGGGAAGCCGGTGACGGCGTCACGGCCGCCGGACACCAGGGACCACAGCTCCTCGGGCGAGGTGATCCCGCCGGGCAGCCGGCAGGACATGCCCACGATGGCGATGGGCTCTTGGGCGGCGGCTGTGATCCGCTCGTTCTCGCGCTTCAGCCGCTCGTTCTCGGTGAGGGAGGCGCGAAGGGCCTCGACGAGCCTTTCGTCGGAAACAGTCATGATCTTCTCTCCCGGTCCGAGACCGAATCAGTTGGCCGCGCCGCTGAGGGCACGGGCGACGAGGCTCTCCACGTCCATGTCGGCGATCACGTCGGCCGCCGGTTCGGGTGTGTCCGCGGCCTGCGCGGCGGGCGCGGGGGCGGGCTCGGGGGCCAGCTCCTCGTGCAGGCGCCTGGCGAGCGCGGCCGGTGTCGGGTGGTCGAAGACGAGCGTCACCGGCAGCCGCACGCCGGTGCGGGCGGCGAGCTGGTTGCGCAGTTCGACGGCGGTCAGCGAGTCGAAGCCCAGGTCCTTGAAGGCCTGGTCGTCCGCCACCTGGTCCGCGCCCGCCAGTCCGAGCACGGCGGCGGCCTGCTCGGCGACCAGGTCCAGCAGGGCCTGGCCGCGCTCCTCGGCCGGCAGCGCGGCCAGCCGCTCGGGGAACGACTCGGCGGCGTCCGGGGCGGACGCCACCTGCGCCGACCGGCGGGCCGGGCGGACCAGCCCCCGCAGCAGGGCGGGCGTGGCCGCCTCCCCCGTACGGGCGTTCAGCGCCGGGAAGTCGAACCGGGCGGCGACCAGGGCGGCCTCCGGGCCGCGCAGGGCGGCGTCGAAGAGGGCCATGCCCTCCGCGCCGGTCAGCGGCCGCATCCCGCTGCGGGCCATCCGCTCACGGTCGCTGTGGGCGAGGGTGTCCTGCATGCCGCCGTCCTGCTCCCAGACGCCCCAGGCGAGGGAGACGGCGGGCAGCCCCGCGTCCCGGCGCCGCTGGGCGAGCGCGTCGAGAAAGGCGTTGGCGGCGGCGTAGTTGGCCTGGCCGGCGCTGCCGACGGTGCCCGCGATGGAGGAGTACAGGACGAAGGCGGACAGGTCCAGGTCCTTCGTCAGCTCGTGCAGGTTCCAGGCGGCGTCGACCTTCGGCTGGAAGACCCTGTCCAGCCGCTCGGGCGTGAGGGCGGAGATCACACCGTCGTCGAGGACACCGGCCGTGTGCACGACCGCCGTCAGCGGCTGCTCGAAGGACGCGATGAGCGCCTGCAGGGCCGTACGGTCGGCGGCGTCACACGCCTCGACCCGCACATCGGCACCCAACTCCACCAGCGCGTCCCGCAGTTCCGCAGCGCCGTCGGCCGCGATGCCGCGCCGGCTGGTCAGCACCAGGTGCCGCACGCCGTGCTCGGTGACCAGGTGCCGGGCCAGCAGGGCACCCAGGGTGCCCGTACCGCCCGTGATCAGCACCGTGCCCTCCGGGTCCGGGCCGCGACCCGTACCGGCGGGCGTCGCACGGGCGAGGCGCGGCGCACTGACCGCCGACTCACGGATCACCAGCTGCGGTTCACCGGACCCGGCCACCGCGGCGGCGATCTCGTCGGGCGTCACGCTGTCGTCCGCGTCGACGAGGACGTACTGCCCCGGGTTCTCCGACTGGGCCGACCGCACCAGCCCCCACACGGCGGCGGCGGCCGGCTCGGTGACGTCGCCGGCGGCACCCCGGGTGCGCAGCACCAGCGTGGTGGACTCCAGCTCGGGAGCGGCGGACCAGGTCTGCACGAGGTCCAGGGCGCGGACGGCGAGTTCACGCGCCCGCTCCGGCCCCTCGGCCGCCTGCGCCCGGGTGAGGTCGGCGATCACGACGGCTGGTACGTCGGCGCCCGCCCGTACCGCCGCGGCGAACTCCCGCGGATCGGTGTCGAGCACGGCGACGGACGGGGCCGCCCCCGAGACCGTGACGGGCACCTGCTCGACGCGGAACAGCGCGTCCTGCGCGAGGGCCCGGCCCGGCGCGAAGGCGTCCGGCGCCGACGGCCGGGTCACCAGGCCGCCGATGACGGCGACGGGGGCGCCGGACGTGTCGGCCAGCTCCAGCCGGACGCCCTCGCCGTCCGCCGGGACCGCCCGCAGCCGGAGCGCGGTGGCGCCGGAGGCGTACAGGGCGACCTGGTTCCAGGCGAACGGCAGCCGTGTCTCGCCGCTGTCCGCGTCGAGGAAGCCGGTCGCCTGGAGGGCGGCGTCCAGCAGGGCCGGGTGGATGCCGAAGCCCTCCGGGGACTGGCCCTCGGGCAGCGCGACCTCCGCGAACAGCTCCTCGCCCTCGGTCCACACGGCCCGCACGCCCTGGAAGGCGGGCCCGTAGCCGTATCCGGCGGCGGCCTTCGCCTCGTAGAAGCCGTCCAGAGAGATCCGCTCGGCGCGCGCGGGCGGCCAGGCCGTGAGGTCGAACTCCGCGTGCTGCGGCTGCTCGGTGAGGGTGCCGCTGACGTGCCGCGTCCACGGGGTGTCCGGGCCGGCGTCCTGCGGGGCGGAGTAGACGCTGACGGAACGCCGCCCGTCGGCCGCCGCGCCGCCGACCACGACCTGGACACGGACGCCCTGCCGCGCGGACAGCACCAGCGGCGCCTCCATGACCAGCTCGTCGACCGCCCCGGCCCCGGCCTCGTCACCGGCCCGCACCACCAGCTCGACCAGAGCCGCGCCGGGCACCAGGAGCGTGCCGCCGACGGCGTGGTCCGCGAGCCACGGGTGCGTACGGACCGACAGCACGCCGGTGGCCAGCACCCCGCCCGAGTCCGGCAGCGCAACCGAGGCACCCAGCACGGCGTGCCCGGCGGACGTGAGGCCCAGCGAGGCAGCGTCGGAACGCGTGTCCAGCGGGCGCAGCCAGTACCAGTCGCGCTGGAAGGCGTAAGTCGGCAGCTCCACCCGGCGTCCACCGGCGGCCAGCGCGCCCAGCTCCGTGGGCAGCCCGGCCGCGAACAGCCGGCCGACCGCCGTCACCGCGCTGTACGGCTCGGCGACACCCGTGCGCAGGAACGGCACGAACAGGGCGTCCGAGTCGTCCGCGACGCACTCCTGTCCCATCGCGGTCAGCACCCCGCCGGGGCCCAGCTCCAGGAACGCGGTGACGCCCTGCTCCTGGAGCGCCGGAACCGCGTCGGCGAAGCGGACGGCGTCCCGGACGTGCCGCACCCAGTAGTCCGGGGAGGTCAGCTCCTCCGCGGTCGCCAGCTTGCCGGTGACGTTGGAGACGACACCGATGCGCGGGGCGTTGTAGGTGAGCCCGGCCGCGATCTGCCGGAACGCCTCCAGCATCGGGTCCATCAGCAGCGAGTGGAACGCGTGGCTGACCGTGAGGCGCTTGGTCTTGCGGCCCTGCGCCTCGAAGACGGCGGCCACGGCCTCGGCAGCAGTGTCCACACCGGAGATCACCACCGACGTGGGCCCGTTGATCGCCGCGATACCGACCTCGTCGGTCAGCAACGGCAGCACCTCGGCCTCCGTCGCCTGCACCGCGATCATCGCGCCGCCCGACGGCAGCGCCTGCATGAGGCTGCCGCGCGCGGCGACCAGACGCGCCGCGTCCTCCAGACTCCACACGCCGGCCACGTGCGCGGCCGCCAGCTCACCGATCGAGTGACCCGCCACGAAGTCCGGACGGACACCCCACGATTCGGCGAGGCGGAACAGCGCCACCTCGATCGCGAACAGCGCGGGCTGCGTGAACTCCGTCCGGTTCAGCTCCTCGGCGCCCACGTCCTTCAGCGACTTCGGCAGATGCCGGTCCAGCTCCGCCACCACCGCGTCATACGCCTCCGCGAAGACCGGATACGTCGCGTACAGCTCCTGACCCATACCGAGCCGCTGGGCGCCCTGACCGGTGAAGAGTGCCGCGACCCGGCCGCCGCCCGTGGGGGAGGTCGGGGTCTGCCCCTCCGCGAGGGCGCGCAGTCCGGCGACGGCCTCGTCGCGGTCGGCGGCGACCACCACGGCCCGGTGCTCCAGCGCGGCCCGGCTCTCCACCAGCGACCAGGCCACGTCCAGCAGGCCGGCCGCCTCCTCGGCGAGGTGGTCGGCCAGGCGTGCGGCCTGGGCGCGCAGGGCCTTCGCCGAGCGGCCCGAGACGACGAGCGGGAGCGGGCCGGTGAACTCGCCCTCTTCCGGGGCTGTTTCCTCTGCGTCAGGGGCCTCTTCGATGACGACGTGGGCGTTGGTGCCGCTCACGCCGAAGGACGACACGCCCGCGCGGCGCGCCCGCCCCTCCTGGCGGGGCCACGGACGGGCCTCCGTCAGCAGTTCCACCGCACCCGCCGACCAGTCCACCTTCGGCGTCGGCTCGTCCACGTGCAGGGTCTTGGGCAGCTCCTCGTTGCGCAGCGCCATCACCATCTTGATGACACCGGCGACACCGGCGGCGGACTGCGCGTGCCCGATGTTCGACTTCAGCGAGCCGAGCCACAGCGGGCGGTCCTCGGGCCGGTTCTGGCCGTACGTCGCGATGACGGCCTGCGCCTCGATCGGGTCGCCGAGCGAGGTGCCCGTGCCGTGCGCCTCGACCGTGTCCACGTCCGCCGGCGTCAGCCTGGCGCTGGCCAGGGCGGCCTTGATGACGCGCTGCTGGGACGGGCCGTTGGGCGCGGTCAGGCCGTTGGAGGCGCCGTCCTGGTTGACCGCCGAGCCGCGGACGACGGCGAGCACCTGGTGTCCGTTGCGGCGGGCGTCGGACAGCCGCTCCAAGAGGAGGAGACCCGCGCCCTCGGACCAGTTGGTGCCGTCGGCGGTGGCCGCGAAGGCCTTGGCGCGGCCGTCCTTGGCGAGGCCCCGCTGGCGGGAGAACTCGACGAAGCCGTCCGGGGTGGCCATGACGGCGACGCCGCCGGCCAGGGCCATGGTGCACTCGCCGTTGCGCAGGGCCTGCGCGGCGAGGTGGATGGCGACGAGGGAGGACGAGCAGGCCGTCTCCACGGTCACCGCGGGGCCTTCGAGGCCGAGGGTGTAGGAGACGCGGCCCGCCGTCGCGCTGCCCGAGTTGCCGATGCCGAGCATTCCCTCCACGGACGGCGGGATGTGCCGTCCGGTGGGGGCGTAGTCGTGGTACATGACGCCGGTGAAGATGCCGATGCTCTGACCGCCCAGCGAGGTCGGGTCGATGCCGGCCCGCTCGAAGGTCTCCCAGGAGGTCTCCAGGAGGATCCGCTGCTGCGGGTTCATCGCCAGCGCCTCACGCGGGGAGATCCCGAAGAAGGCGGCGTCGAACTCGCCCGCGTCGTGCAGGAATCCGCCGTGCCGGGCGTAGGAGGTGCCGGTGTGGTCGGGGTCGTCGTCGAAGAGGTTGTCGAGGTCCCAGCCGCGGTTGTCGGGGAACTCGGTGATGGCGTCGACCCCGTCGGCGACCAGCCGCCACAGGCCCTCGGGGCCGGTGACGCCGCCGGGCAGCCTGCATCCCATGGCGACGATGGCGATCGGCTCGTGCCGCTCCTCCTCGATCTCACGGACCCGGCCGTTGGCGCGGCGCAGGTCGGTGAGGGCCTTCTTCAGGTACTCGCGGAGCTTGTCCTCGGTGTTTCCGGCGGTTCCGCCGTTCGCGGGGTTTCCGGTGCTGTTGCTCATGTCTGCCTCTGTGTCCTTTCGAAGATCGGTGTCGTCCGTTCAGGACAGACCGAGCTCGCTGTCGATGAGGGCGAACATCTCGTCGTCGGAGGCGGTGTCGAGGTCGAGCTGGTCCTCCTCCGCGGGCTGCTGGGCGGGGTGCAGGCTCTCCCACCGGTCGGTGAGCGCCTTCAGCCGCTGGGCGACCAGATGGGCCTGGGCGACGAGGTCGTCGGCGGCGCCGGCCGGGCGGGCGGCCATGGCCCGCTCCAGGCGCTCCAGTTCGGTGAGGACGGAGAGTCCGTCGTCGGTCTGCGGCATCTCCGGCTCCAGTTGTTCGAGCAGCAGCTCGACGAGTGCCGCGGGGGTCGGGTGGTCGAAGACGAGCGTCGCGGGCAGCCGGACCCCGGTGGCCTCGGTGAGCCGGTTGCGGAACTCGACCGCGGTGAGCGAGTCGAAGCCCGCGTCCTTGAAGGCGCGGCCGGTGTCGATCGTGGCCGGGTTGGCCACCCCGAGTACTCCGGCGACCTGCACCCGTACCAGGTCGAGCAGCAGGTCGCGCCGCTCCTGCGGGTTGCGGCCGGCGAGCCGCTGGGCCAGCGTCTCGCCCGCCGGGGCGGCCGCGGACCTGGCGCTGCGGCGGGCCGGGGGCCGGACCAGGCCGTGCAGGATCGTCGGGACGGTGCCGCCGCCCGCCGCCTGGCCGCGCAGTTCGGCGAGGTCGAGCTCGGCCGGGACGAGCAGCGCCTGGGCGGAGCCGAGGGCCGCGTCGAACAGGGCCAGGCCTTCCGTGTCGGGCAGGCCGAGCATGCCGCCGCGCTTGCCCCGGTCGCGGTCGCCGCCGTCGAGGTGGGCGGTCATGCCGGTGGCCTCCGCCCACAGGCCCCAGGCGAGGGCGGTGCCGGGCAGCCCGGCGTCCCGGCGCAGCTGCGCGAGACCGTCGAGGAAGGCGTTGGCGGCCGCGTAGTTGGCCTGGCCGGGGTTGCCGAGGACACCGGCTGCGGACGAGTAGACCACGAAGGCGGACAGGTCCAGGTCCTTCGTCAGCTCGTGCAGGTTCCAGGCGGCGTCGGCCTTCGGCCGCAGCACGTTCGCCAGCCGCTCGGGCGTGAGGGCGGAGAGGACACCGTCGTCGAGGACACCGGCCGTGTGCACGACCGCCGTCAGCGGCTGCTCGAAGGACGCGATGAGCGCCTGGAGGGCCGTGCGGTCGGAGGCGTCGCACGCCTCGACCCGCACATCCGCACCCAACTCGGCCAGTGAGTCCCGCAGTTCGGCAGCCCCGTCGGCCGCGATGCCGCGTCGGCTGGTCAGCACCAGGTGCCGCACGCCGTGCTCGGTGACCAGGTGCCGGGCCAGCAGGGCGCCCAGGGTGCCGGTACCGCCCGTGATCAGCACCGTGCCGTCCGGGTCAAGTCGGCGGGTCTCGGCGGGCGTCTCCCGGGCGAGGCGCGGCGCGGTGGCCTCGCCGTCGCGCAGGGCCAGCTGGGACTCGCCGGTGGCGAGGGCGGCCGGCAGCAGGTCGGCGGACCGCTCGTCGGTGTCGACCAGGACGATCCGGCCCGGGTTCTCCGACTGGGCGGTGCGGACCAGACCCCACACGGCGGTACCGGCCGGGTCGGTGACGTCCCGGACCGCTCCGCCGGTGCGGACGGCCAGCCGGGAGCCGTCGAACCGGGGCTCGGCGAGCCAGGCCTGGAGCACGGCCAGCGTCCGGGCGACCGCCTCGTGGGCGGCGGCGCTGTCGCCGCCCGTCCCGGAGACGTCCAGCAGCAGCAGTTCCGGCACCGACCCGGCCTCCGCCAGGGCCCGTACGGCGGCCGCGTCGGCGACCTCCGCGAGCGTGGCCCTGGTCTCCGTCGGCAGGGTCACCGGGATCCAGTCGACGCGGTACAGGGCGTCGTGGGCCGGGCCGCTCGCCGCGCCGAGCTGGTCGGCGGAGATCTCCCGCATGGCCAGGGTGCCGATGCCGGCGACCGGGGCGCCGGTGTGGTCGGCCAGGTCGAGGGCGAGGCCGTCGGCGCCGGAGCGGACCGCGCGGACGCGGAGGGCGGTGGCGCCGGAGGCGTACAGGGCGACCTGGTTCCAGGCGAACGGCAGCTTGGTGACCCCGTCCTCGGTGGCGCCGAGGAAGCTGGTCGTCTGGAGGGCGGCGTCCAGCAGGGCCGGGTGGATGCCGAAGCCCTCCGGGGACTGGCCCTCGGGCAGGACGACCTCGGCGTACACCTCCTCGCCCTTGGTCCACACGGCCCGCACACCCTGGAACGCGGGCCCGTAGCCGTATCCGGCGGCGAGCTGACGGTCGTAGAAGCCGTCGAGGTCGACCGGTTCGGCCTGCGGCGGCGGCCAGCTGCCGAAGTCGAACCCGGCGTCCTGCGTCTGCTCGGCGAGGAAGCCGCTGACGTGCCGGGTCCACTCGGCCTCCGGGCCGGCGTCCTGCGGCGCCGAGTGGACGGCGACCGCGCGGCGGCCCAGCTCGTCGAGGGCCGACACCGACACCTGGATCCGCGTCCCGCCCTTCTCGGGCAGGACCAGCGGGGCCTCGATGACGAGTTCCTCGACGGCGCTGGTCCCGGCCTCGTCACCGGCCCGCACGACCAGCTCGACCAGGGCGGCGCCGGGCACCAGGATCGTGCCGCCGACGACGTGGTCCGCGAGCCACGGCTGGGTGCGCACCGACAGCAGGCCCGTCGCCAGCACCCCGCCCGACTCGGGCAGCGTCACCCAGGCCCCGACCAGCGGGTGGTCGGCGCCGGTGAGCCCGAGGGACGCGGCGTCACCGGTGCCGCCCCAGACCTGCGGCCAGTACCAGTCGCGCTGGAAGGCGTACGTGGGCAGTTCGACGCGGCGGGCGCCGGTGCCGTCGAACAGCGCCTTCCAGTCGACCGCGCGTCCGGCCGCGTACACCGTGCCGAGCGCGGAGAGCAGCGTCTCGGCCTCGCCCCGGCCGCGCCGCAGCAGGGTGGCGAGCCGGATGTCGGCACCGTCCAGGATCTCCTGGGCGAGGGCGGTGAGGACACCGTCGGGGCCGGCCTCCAGGAACGTGGTCACGCCGAGTTCGTGCAGCGCGGCGACCCCGTCGGCGAAGCGGACGGCGTCCCGGACGTGCCGCACCCAGTAGTCCGGGGAGGTCAGCTCCTCCGCGGTCGCCAGCTTGCCGGTGACGTTGGAGACGACACCGATGCGCGGGGCGTTGTAGGTGAGCCCGGCCGCGATCTGCCGGAACTCCTCCAGCATCGGGTCCATCAGCAGCGAGTGGAACGCGTGGCTGACCGTGAGGCGCTTGGTCTTGCGGCCCTGCGCCTCGAAGACGGCGGCCACGGCCTCGGCGGCGGTGTCCACACCGGAGATCACCACCGACGTGGGCCCGTTGATCGCCGCGATACCGACCTCGTCGGTCAGCAACGGCAGCACCTCGGCCTCCGTCGCCTGTACGGCGATCATCGCGCCGCCCGACGGCAGCGCCTGCATCAGCCGGCCACGAGCCGCCACCAGACGCGCCGCGTCCTCCAGACTCCACACCCCGGCCACGTGCGCGGCCGCCAGCTCGCCGATCGAGTGACCCGCCACGAAGTCCGGACGAACACCCCACGATTCGGCGAGGCGGAACAGCGCCACCTCGATCGCGAACAGCGCGGGCTGCGTGAACTCCGTCCGGTTCAGCTCCTCGGCGCCCACGTCCTTCAGCGACTTCGGCAGATGCCGGTCCAGCTCCGCCACCACCGCGTCATACGCCTCCGCGAAGACCGGATACGTCGCGTACAGCTCCTGACCCATACCGCGCCGCTGGGCGCCCTGACCGGTGAACAGCACCGCCAGTCGGCCGTCGACGGTCGTCGGGCCGTTGTCGCCCGACGCGAAGGTACGCAGTCCGGCGATGGCCTCGTCGCGGTCGGCGGCGACCACCACGGCCCGGTGCTCCAGCGCGGCCCGGCTCTCCACCAGCGACCAGGCCACGTCCAGCAGGCCGGCCGCGTCCTCGGCGAGGTGGTCGGCGAGCCGGTCCGCCTGTGCCTTGAGGGCCTGGACCGAGCGTGCGGAGACCACCAGCGGCAGCGGGCCGGTGAAGTCGCCCTGTTCGACGGCGAGTTCGTCGACGTCAGGGGCCTCTTCGATGACGATGTGGGCGTTGGTGCCGCTGACGCCGAAGGACGACACGCCGGCCCGGCGTGCGTGCCCCTCCTGGCGGGGCCAGGGGCGGGCCTCCGTCAGCAGCTCGACCGCGCCCGCCGACCAGTCCACCTTCGGCGTCGGCTCGTCGACGTGCAGGGTCTTCGGCAGTTCCTCGTTGCGCAGCGCCATCACCATCTTGATCACGCTGGCGACGCCGGCGGCGCCCTGGGAGTGGCCGATGTTGGACTTCACCGAGCCGAGCCACAGCGGGTCGCGGTCGTCGCGGCCCTGCCCGTAGGTGGCGAGGAGCGCCTGGGCCTCGATCGGGTCGCCGAGGGCGGTCCCGGTGCCGTGCGCCTCGACGGCGTCCACGTCGGCCGGGGTGAGACCGGCGTTGGCGAGGGCCTGCTTGATGACGCGCTGCTGGGACGGGCCGTTGGGCGCGGTCAGGCCGTTGGAGGCGCCGTCCTGGTTCACGGCCGTGCCGCGCACCACGGCGAGCACCTGATGCCCGTTGCGGCGGGCGTCCGACAGCCGCTCCAGCAGGAGGACGCCGACGCCCTCGGACCAGGCGGTGCCGTCCGCTCCGGCGGAGAACGCCTTGACGCGGCCGTCCTTGGCGAGGCCCCGCTGGCGGGAGAACTCGATGAAGGTGTCCGGGGTGGCCATCACCATCGCGCCGCTCGCCAGCGCCATCGAGCACTCGCCGCCGCGCAGCGCCTGCACGGCCATGTGCATCGCGACGAGGGAGGAGGAGCAGGCGGTGTCGACGCTGAGGGACGGGCCTTCCAGGCCGAGGGTGTAGGAGACGCGGCCGGAGGCGACGCTGCCCGCGGTGCCGGTCAGCCTGAGGCCCTGGAGTTCGGCGGGCGCCTGCTGGAGGCGGACGGTGTAGTCGTGGCTGATGATGCCGGTGAAGACGCCGGTGTCCGTGCCGCGCAGGGCGGCCGGGTCGATGCCGGCGCGCTCCAGGGTCTCCCAGGTGACCTCCAGCAGGAGCCGCTGCTGCGGGTCCATCGCCAGGGCCTCGCGCGGGGAGATCCCGAAGAAGCCCGCGTCGAACTCGCCGACGTCGTGGAGGAACGCGCCCCGGTCGACGTACGACTTGTCGACGGCATCCGGGTCCGGGTCGAACAGGGTGTCCAGGTCCCAGCCCCGGTTGTCGGGGAAGCCGCCCATGACGTCGACGCCCTCGTCGACCAGTCGCCACAGCTGTTCGGGGCTGGTGACCCCGCCGGGGAAGCGGCAGCCCATGGCGACGATCGCGATCGGCTCGTCGGCGCCCGCCGTGTGCTGCGGGGTGGCCGCGGCGGCCACGGCCGGCTGGTCGTCGACGCCCAGTTCGGTGCCGATGTGGCGGGCCAGGACGGCCGGGGTCGGGTAGTCGAAGACGACGGTCGCCGACAGCCGCACGCCGGTGGCGGCGGACAGGCGGTTGCGGAGTTCGACGGAGGTCAGCGAGTCGAAACCGGCGTCCTTGAAGGCCTTCTCGCCGTCGATGGTGTGGGCGGCGGAGTGGCCGAGGACGGTCGCGGCCTGGGCACGGACCAGGTCGAGCAGGTGCTGCTCCCGCTCCTCGGGGGAGAGCGCGGCCAGTTCCTGGACGAGCGAACCGGTCGACGCGGTAGCGGACCTGGCGGCCTGCCGGGTCTGCCGGACCAGGCCGCGCAGCAGCAGCGGCACCGGGCTGCCCGCCGCGCGGGCCTGGAGGCCGGCGAGGTCGAGGCGGGCCGGGACGAGCGCGGCCTCGGGCGAGCGCAGGCCCGCGTCGAAGAGGGCGTTGCCGATCTCGGCGGTGATGCCGAGCATGCCGTCGCGCTTGTTGCGCTGGAGGGCGGCGCCGTCCAGGTTCTCGGTCATGGTGCTGGTCTCGGACCAGAAGCCCCAGGCGAGGGAGGTGCCGGGCAGGCCGAGCGCGCGGCGGTGCCGGGCGAGGCCGTCGAGGAAGCCGTTGGCGGCGGCGTAGTTGCCCTGGCCGGGGTTGCCGAAGACGCCGGAGGCGGACGAGTAGACCACGAAGGCGGACAGGTCCAGGTCCTTCGTCAGCTCGTGCAGGTTCCAGGCGGCGTCGGCCTTCGGCTGGAAGACCTTCGCCAGCCGTTCGGGGGTGAGCGCGGAGATCACGCCGTCGTCGAGGACGCCGGCCGTGTGCACGACCGCCGTCAGCGGCTGCTCGAAGGACGCGATGAGCGCCTGGAGGGCCGTGCGGTCGGAGGCGTCGCAGGCCTCGATGCGCGCGTCTGCGCCCAGTTCGGCGAGTTCGCGGAGGAGTTCGTCGGCGCCCTCCGCCGCCATGCCGCGGCGGCTGGTCAGCACCAGGTGCCGTACGCCGTGCTCCTCGGCCAGGTGCCGGGCCACGAGCCGGCCCAGGGTGCCGGTGCCGCCGGTGAGCAGGACCGTGCCCTCCGGGTCGAGGGGCCGCGGCACGGTGAGGACGACCTTGCCGATGTGCCGTGCCTGGCTGACGAAGCGGAAGGCCTCGGGGGCCTTGCGGACGTCCCAGGCCTTGACCGGCAGCGGGGCGAGCGCGCCCTGCTCGAAGAGGGCGACCAGGTCGGTGAGGATCTCCTGGACCCGGTCCGGGCCCGCCTCCACCAGGTCGAACGCCTGGTAGGCGACGCCGGGGTGGGTGGCCGCGACCTCGTCCGCGTCGCGGATGTCGGTCTTGCCCATCTCCAGGAAGCGTCCGCCGCGCGGCAGCAGGTCGAGCGAGGCGTCCACGAACTCGTGGGCGAGCGCGTCGAGGACGACGTCCACGCCACGGCCGCCGGTGGCCTCGAGGAAGCGTTCCTTGAAGGCGAGGTCGCGGGAGTTGCCGATGTGCCGCTCGTCGAGGCCGTTCGCGCGCAGCGCGTCCCACTTGCCGGGGCTGGCGGTGCCGAAGACCTCGGCGCCCGCGTGCCGGGCCAGCTGGACGGCGGCCATGCCGACACCGCCGGCGGCGGCGTGGACCAGCACCGACTCGCCCGCGCCGAGGCCGGCCCGGTCGAACAGGCCGTAGTAGGCGGTGGTGAAGACGATGGGGACGCTCGCCGCCTGCTCGTACGTCCATCCGGCGGGCATCCGCACCAGGTGGCGGTGGTCGGCCAGCGCCTGCGGGCCGAACCCGTCGCGGAGCAGGCCCATCACGCGGTCGCCGGGCCGCAGCGAGGTCACGCCGGGGCCGGTCTCCAGGACGACGCCCGCGCCCTCGCCGCCGAAGTGGGCGTTGCCCGGGTACATGCCGAGCGCGATGAGCACGTCGCGGAAGTTCAGTCCGGCCGCGCGGACCGCGATCCGGACCTGCCCCTCGGCGAGCGGCTCGCTCAGCTCGGGGCTGGGCAGCAGCGCCAGGTTCTCCAGGGTGCCGGTCTCGGTGACGTCCAGGTGCCAGGCGTCGGTGCCGGCCGGGACGGCGAGGGCGTCGGAGGCCGTGGCGCGGGCGAGACGCGGCGCGGTGACCCGGCCCGCGCGGACCGCCAGCTGTGCCTCGCCGGTGGCGAGGGCGGCGGGGAGGGCGGCACGGGAGGCGGGCTCGTCGTCGAGGGCGACCACGACGATCCGGTCGGGGTTCTCGGACTGGGCGGAGCGCAGCAGGCCCCACACGGCCGAGGCGGCCGGGTCGGTGAGCGGGTCGCGGGTGAGGACGACGAGCCGGTCGTCCTCGGTTTCCAGGTGGCTCTGCAGGGCGGCGAGGACCCGGGCCGTCAGGTCGAGCGCGGCGGCGGGGCCTTCGCCGGTGGCCGGCTCGGTGAAGTCGGCGACGGCGTCGTCGGTGTCGGCGGCGTCCTCCTCTGTGGCCACCGGCGTCCAGTCGACCAGGAACAGCGCGTCGTGGACGGGGGTGCGGGCGGCACCGAGCTGGTCGGCGGCGACCGGGCGCAGCACCATCGAGCCGACGGCGGCGACGGGCGCGCCGGAGGCGTCGGCCAGTTCCAGGGAGACGCCGTCGGAGCCGGCGGGGATCGCGCGGACCCGCAGCGCGGTGGCGCCGGAGGCGTACAGGGCGACCTGGTTCCAGGCGAACGGCAGCCGTGTCTGCTCGGCGTCGGCCTCCTGGCCGGGGCAGAACGTGCCGGACTGCAGCGCGGCGTCCAGGAGCGCCGGGTGCAGGCCGAAGCGGGCGGCTTCGGCGGCGGCCTCGTCGGGCAGCGCGATCTCGGCGAACACCTCCTCGCCTCGCCGCCAGACCTGCCGTACGCCCTGGAAGACGGGCCCGTAGTGGAGTCCGGCGGCGGCCCGGCCCTCGTAGAAGCCGTCCAGGTCGGCCTTCTCGGCCTGCGCGGGCGGCCAGGCGGTGAAGTCGAAGGCGGGGGTCTGCGGCTGTTCGGTGAGGGTGCCGGTGACGTGCCGGGTCCACGGGGTCTCCGGGCCGGTGTCCTGCGGGGTGGAGTAGAGGCTGACGGTGCGCCGTCCGTCCTCGGCGCCGCCGACGACGACCTGGACGCGTACGCCGCCGCGCTCCGGCAGGACCAGCGGGGCCTCGATGACGAGTTCCTCGACCGCGCCGGCGCCGACCTCGTCACCGGCCCGTACGACCAGCTCGATCAGCGCGGCGCCCGGCACGAGGACGGTGCCCGAGACGGCGTGGTCGGCCAGCCACGGGTGGCTGCGCAGCGACAGCAGACCGGTGGCGAGCACCCCGCCGGAGTCGGGCAGCCGGGTGACCGCGCCGAGCAGCGGGTGCCCGGCGCCGGCGAGCCCGGCACCGGAGACGTCGGCCGCTGCGCCGGCGTCCTCCAGCCAGTACCGCTCGCGCTGGAAGGCGTACGTCGGCAGCTCGACGCGGCGGGCGTCCGTACCGGCGAGGGCGTTCTCCCGGTCGAGTGGCGCGCCGTGCTCGAAGAGCCTGCCGAGGGCGGTCATGGCGGCCCGCGGCTCGGGGACGCCGCCGCGCAGCACGGTGACGAACGCGGTGCCGTCGGCGTCCGGGAGGCAGCCCTGGGCGAGGGCGGTGAGGACACCGTCGGGGCCGGCCTCCAGGAACGTGGTCACGCCGAGTTCGTGCAGCGCGGCGACCCCGTCGGCGAAGCGGACGGCGTCCCGGACGTGCCGCACCCAGTAGTCCGGGGAGGTCAGCTCCTCCGCCGTCGCCAGCTTGCCGGTGACGTTGGAGACGACACCGATGCGCGGGGCGTTGTAGGTGAGCCCGGCCGCGATCTGCCGGAACTCCTCCAGCATCGGGTCCATCAGCAGCGAGTGGAACGCGTGGCTGACCGTGAGGCGCTTGGTCTTGCGGCCCTGCGCCTCGAAGACGGCGGCCACGGCCTCGGCAGCAGTGTCCACACCGGAGACGACCACGGAGTTCGGCCCGTTGATCGCCGCGATACCGACCTCGTCGGTCAGCAACGGCAGCACCTCTGCCTCCGTCGCCTGCACCGCGATCATCGCGCCGCCCGACGGCAGCGCCTGCATGAGGCTGCCGCGCGCGGCGACCAGACGCGCCGCGTCCTCCAGGCTCCACACGCCGGCCACGTGCGCGGCGGCCAGCTCGCCGATCGAGTGACCCGCCACGAAGTCCGGACGGACACCCCATGACTCGGCGAGGCGGAACAGCGCCACCTCGATCGCGAACAGCGCGGGCTGCGTGAACTCCGTCCGGTTCAGCTCCTCGGCGTCCTCGGTGATCACGTCCTTGAGCGGCTTGGGCAGGTGCCGGTCCAGCTCCGCCACCACCGCGTCGAACGCCTCGGCGAACACGGGGAAGCGGGTGTACAGCTCCTGGCCCATGCCGAGGCGCTGGGCGCCCTGGCCGGTGAACAGCACGGCGAGCCGGCCGTCGGCGGCCACCGTCCCGCCTTCGCCGTCGGCGATCCGGCGCAGTCCGGCGACGGCCTCGGTCAGGTCGTCGGCGACGACTGCGGCGCGGTGTTCCAAGGCGGCGCGGGAGGTGAGCAGCGACCAGGCCACGTCCCGGAGGTCGGCCGGGTCGTCGGTGAGACGGTCGGCCAGGCGTGCGGCCTGGGCGCGCAGGGCCTGCTCGGAGCGGCCGGACACCACCAGGGGCAGCGGGCCGGTGAACTCGTCGCGTTCGGTGGGGACTTCGTCGGCTGCCGGGGCCTCCTCGACGACGACGTGGGCGTTGGTGCCGCTCACGCCGAAGGACGAGATGCCCGCGCGGCGCGCGCGCCCTTCCCGGCGGGGCCACGGGCGGGCCTCCGTCAGCAGTTCGACCGCGCCGGCCGACCAGTCGACCTTCGGCGTCGGCTCCTCGACGTGCAGGGTCCTGGGCAGCTGCTCGTTGCGCAGCGCCATCACCATCTTGATGACACCGGCGACACCGGCGGCGGCCTGCGCGTGCCCGATGTTCGACTTGAGGGAGCCGAGCCACAGCGGCCGGTCCTGCGGCCGGTTCTGCCCGTACGTGGCGATGACGGCCTGCGCCTCGATCGGGTCGCCGAGCGTGGTGCCGGTGCCGTGCGCCTCGACCGTGTCCACGTCCGCGGGGGTCAGCCGGGCGCTCGCCAGGGCCTGGCGGATCACTCGTTCCTGGGAGGGGCCGTTGGGGGCGGTGAGTCCGTTGGAGGCGCCGTCCTGGTTCACGGCGGAGCCGCGGACCACGGCGAGCACCGGGTGCCCGTTGCGGCGGGCGTCCGACAGCCGCTCCAGCAGGACCACGGCGACGCCCTCGGACCAGGCGGTGCCGTCCGCGGCGGCGGAGAAGGCCTTGGCGCGGCCGTCGACGGCGAGGCCGCGCTGGCGGGAGAACTCCACGAAGACGCCGGGGGTCGGCATCAGGGCCGCGCCGCCCGCGAGCGCCATGGAGCACTCGCCGCCGCGCAGCGCCTGCACGGCCAGGTGCAGGGCGACCAGGGAGGACGAGCAGGCGGTGTCGACGGTGAGGGCGGGGCCTTCCAGGCCGAGGGTGTAGGAGACGCGGCCGGAGGCGACGCTGCCGGCGATGCCGATGCCGAGGTAGCCCTCGGTGCCCTCGGGGACCTGGTGGATGTCGCTGCCGTAGTCGTGGTGCATGAGGCCGCTGAAGACGCCGATGTGCGAGCCGCCCAGCGAGGTCGGGTCGATCCCGGCCCGTTCGAAGGTCTCCCAGGAGGTTTCCAGCAGGAGGCGCTGCTGCGGGTCCATCGCGACGGCCTCGCGTGGGGAGATCCCGAAGAAGCCCGCGTCGAAGTCGGCGATCTGCGGCAGGAATCCGCCGTGCCGGGTGTAGGAGGTGCCGGGGTGGTCGGGGTCGGGGTGGTAGAGGCCGTCCAGGTCCCAGCCGCGGTTGTCGGGGAACTCGCTGATGGCGTCGACGCCGTCGGCGACCAGCCGCCACAGCTCCTCGGGGGTGACCGCGCCGCCGGGCAGCCGGCAGCCCATCGCGACGATCGCGATCGGCTCGTCGGAGACGGCGAGTTCGGGCAGCTCGGCCGGGGAGTCGCCGGCCGGGGAGGCGAACAGGCGGCGCCGCAGGTAGGCGGCGACCGCGACCGGCTTGGGGTGGTCGAAGGCGAGGGTGACGGGCAGGTGGAGCCCGGAGTCGTCGGTGAGGCGGTTGCGCAGTTCGACGGCGGTGGCGGAGGTGAAGCCCAGTTCCTTGAAGCTGCGCGCCGGGTCGAACGAGGTCAGGCCGGTGATCGCGCGGACCTGGGTGGCGACCAGCTCCAGCAGGACCCGGTCCTGCTCGGCCTCGGGCAGCCCGGCCAGGCGCGCCCGCAGCGCGTCGGTGGAGTCCTCGTCGGGTGCGGCGGCCGTGCTGGTGGGGGTGTCGACGACGTCCTCGAACAGCGCGGGCAGCCGGTCGGCCGCGAGCGGATCGAGGCGTACGGCGGTCAGCTGGGCCTGGGCGACGGTGTGCGCGGCGTCGAACATGGCCAGCGCCTCGGGGGTGCCCAGGGTGCCGGTGCCGGCCGGGGCGGGGCCGGATGCGGTGTCGGCGGTGCCGTCCCAGGGGCCGAGCGCGAAGGACAGGGCGGGCAGGCCGAGGGCGTGGCGGTGGCCGGCGAGGGCGTCGACGGCGGCGGACGCGGCGGCGGCCCGGCCGTGGCCGGGCGTGCCGAGCAGGCCGTCCGCGGTGGGCACCAGGACGAAGGTGGCGAGGGTGGAGTTCTTGGTGAAGTCGTGCAGGGCGAGGGCGCCCTGGACGGCCTGGCGGCGCCCGCGTTCGGTGTCCAGGTCCTCGCGGCCCGCGGTGTGCACGATCGCGGTGACGGGGGCGGGCGCCTTCGGGAACAGCTTGGCGAGGGCCTTGCGGTCGGCGACGTCGGCGGCCTCCAGGCGCACCTCGACGCCCGCGCGGGCGAGGTCGTCGCGCAGGGCGACGGCGGCGGCGTCCTTGCGGCCGCCCCGGCTGACCAGCAGCACCCGGCGCGCCCGGTAGACGGCGACGAGGTGGCGGGCGAGGTGTTCGGCGGCGACCCCGTCGGCGCCGGTGACCAGGACGGTGCCGCTGGTGTCGGGGGCGGTGGCGCGGTTGCCGTGGGCGGTGGTCGCCGCGGCGCGGACCACGCGGGGGCGCAGGACGACGCCGTCGCGGACGGCGGTCTGCGGTTCGCCGGAGGACGCGGCGAGCGCGAGGGCGGCGGCGAGGCGGGGCTCGTCGGTCTCCTCGTCGGCACCTAGGTCGACGATCAGGAACCGGTCGGGGTGGGCCGACTGGTAGGCGCGGACCAGGCCCCACACGGCGGCGTGGGCGAGGCCGTCGAGGGCGTCGTCGGGACCGGTGGCGACGGCGTCGCGGGTGGCGAGGAGCAGCGGGACGCCGGCGGTGCGTTCCTCGGCGAGCCAGGCGTCCAGGGTCTCGGTGAGCCGGGCGACCAGCGCCTCGGCGGCCTCGGCGCGGCGGGCCGCCCCGGTGCCGTGGGTGTCGTCGCCGAGCAGCAGGACGGCGGCGTCGGGGGCGTCGGCTCCGCCGGCGAGTTCCTCGACGAGGGCGTCGAGGGCGTCGATGCCGCAGGTGGCGTCGACGTCGGCGAGCGCGGCGAGGCCGCCGAGGGAGAGGTGGGTGTCGACGGTGTGGCCCAGCTCCTGGAGGGCGGCGGCGAGTCCGGTGCCGTAGATGTCTCCGGCGAGCGCCCAGCGGGCGGGGGCGGCCGGCGGGGCCGGGACGGAGGGCAGGGGCAGCCAGTCGGTGCGGAACAGGGCGGCGTAGCGGCCGTCGCCGGAGGCGCGCAGCCGGGCCGGGCGGGCCGGCAGCACATGGCGCATGATCTTGCCGGAGGCGGTCCGGGGGATGCGTTCGACCTCGTACAGCTCCTCGGGGACCTTGTAGTAGGCCAGGTTCTCCCGGCAGGCGTCGAACAGCCGCTCCAGGTCCAGGCCCTGGGGGCCGGGGACGAGGAAGGCGACCGGGACCTCGCCGAGGACGTCGTGGGGGCGGCCGGCGACGGCGACGTCGGCGACGCCGGGCACGGTCCGCAGCACCTCCTCGACCTCACCGGGGTGGATGTTCTCGCCGCCGCGGATGATCAGTTCCTTGATGCGGCCGGTGACGGTGAAGTAGCCCTGCTCGTCGCGGCGGGCCAGGTCGCCGGTGCGGAACCAGCCGTCCTGGAGGGCGGCCGCGGTGGCCTCGGGCTGGTTGTGGTAGCCGACCATGACGCTGGCGCCCTTGACCCAGACCTCGCCCTCCTCCCCCACGGGCACGTCCTCGCCGGTGTCCGGGTCGACCAGGCGCACGTCGAGGCCGGGCACGGGCAGGCCGCAGGAGCCCTCGACGCGGGCGCCGGTGGGCCAGTTGATGGTGATGGAGCCGCAGGTCTCGGTGGAGCCGTAGGCGTCGAGCAGCGGCGCGCCGAAGGTGTCCTCGAAGGCGCGGCGCAGCTCGGCGGTGGTGATGGCCCCGCCGACCAGGCACATCCGCAGTTCGGGGGCGGTGAAGCCGCGCTCGCGGGCGGCCTGCACGAGGTAGTGGTACATCGTCGGCACACCGGCGAGGAAGGTGGCCTTCTCCTCGCGTACGGCGTCCAGGATGTCGCCTGCGGAGAAGCCGTCGACGATCCGGGCGGTGGCGCCGACGGCCGTCACGGTCAGCACGCAGACGATGTGGGCGAGGCTGTGGAAGAGCGGCAGCGGCCAGACGACCCGGTCCTCGTGGGTGAGGCCGGGGATGGGGGCGTAGCAGGCGGCCACCGAGGTCAGGCAGTTGCGCTGGGTGGACAGCACGCCCTTCGGCTTGCCGGTGGTGCCGGAGGTGTAGAGCATCCAGGCGACGTCGTCGAGGCCGAGGTCGTCACGGGCCGGCTCGGCCGGCTCGGTCTCCGCGAGCGTCTCGAAGTGGACGGTGCCGGAAGGGGCGCCGACCGGTATGCCCTCGTCGCCGGTGACGACGACCTTCAGCTGCGGCCGGTCCTCGGCCAGCCGGGAGACGACCTCCATCAGCGCGGGCTCGGTGATCAGCACGCGGGCGCCGCTGTCGTCGAGGAGGTAGGCGAGTTCGGCCTCGGTGAGGCGCGGGTTGAGGGGGACGCCGACGGCCGCCGCACGGGTGATGGCGAGGTAGCTCTCGACGAACTCCACGCTGTTGCCGTGCAGGATCGCGGCGCGGTCGCCCGGTTGCAGTCGCAGGCCGGCCAGATGACCGGCGAGCCTTCGAGTGCGGGCCTCCAGTTCGGCGTGACTCACACTCCGCCGCGCATCGCGGTACGCGACCTTGGCCCCGAAGCGATCGGCGTTCGCCCTCAGCAACTCGGGCACCGGCCGGATCAACTCGGTTCGCAGCATGGCGGACACCTCTCGTCGAGTGAAAGACTTCTGCAGCGGAGACAACAGCGTCACATTTCCGCCGCCGATCGGATCCACTATCAACCCCCCTAAGAGGGCCCTGCGTTGCCGTCGAAAGGGTTACGGGGATAGGGGTGTGTGACTCAATGCGAAGGTAATTGACCCTGATCAAAAGCCACGCCAGAAATGACGATCGAAGGAGTTGGCCATGATCTCGATTTCCCGGAGGCAGACCCCGGCGATTTCCGGAAGGACCCGGCTGTTCGCGGTTCTCGGTGATCCGGTTCAGCAGGTGCGGGCGCCGGAAATGCTGAATCCGGTGTTCGCCGAACTCGGCCTGGACGCGGTGCTGGTGCCGGTGCACGCGCCCGTCGCCCACCTCGGCGAGGTGGTACGCGGGCTGCAGCGCGCCGCCAACGTGGACGGGCTGCTGGTGACCGTCCCGCACAAGGCGGCGGTGCGCGAGTTCGCCGAGGTGCACAGTGCGGCGGTGCGGCTGGCGGGTGGCGCGAACGCGCTGCGGCGCGGGCCGGACGGCCGCTGGCACGCGGAGAACTTCGACGGCGCCGGTTTCGTGGCGGGCCTGGTCGCGGCGGGCCACGCACCCGCCGGGAAGCGGGTGACCCTGCTGGGGGCGGGCGGCGCGGGCGGCGCGATCGCGGCGGCGCTGGTGACCGCGCGGGTGGCGTCCCTGGACGTGGTGGACCTGGACGCGGACCGGGTGGGCGCCGTCCTGGCCCGCCTGGCACCGCACGCCGGAGACCGGGTCCGCGCGGGCATCCCCGCCGCCGTACGCACGTCGGACCTGGTCGTCAACGCGACCCCGCTGGGCCTGCGCGAGACCGACCCGCTGCCCTTCGACCCGGCGGAGCTGTCACCCGGCACGATCGTCGCGGACATCATCATGAAGCCCCGGGAGACCCGCCTGCTGCGGACCGCGTCCGGGCTGGGCCTGCCGGTCCACTACGGCGACGGCATGCTGTCGCACCAGCTGCGCATGTACCGGGAGTTCTTCGAGCTGGGCTGACCCCGCGGCACTCCGGCACCCCGGCGCGCGGGGCCGCGCGGCACCCCCGGCCGACCACGCCGCCGCAGTTCCCGCCCAGTGCCGTCACGGTTCCCTCCCCGTGGCCGGGACCTTCTTAGCCTGCCGTCATGAATCCAACCATCGGCGACATGACGGCCCAGGAAGCCCACGGCTCCCCCACCCCCCGGTTCCCCGAAGACATCGACGCCCAGGTGAAGGCCGCGGTGGCGCGGCCGGCCGCCCAGCAGCCCGAGTGGCCGGATCCCTCCCGCGCCCGCGCGGCCCGCGACGCCTTGACCCAGCTCCCGCCCCTCGTCGTACCGGGAGAGGTGGACCGCCTCCAGGACCGGCTCTCCCGCGTCGCGAACGGCCAGGGCTTCCTGCTCCAGGCCGGCGACTGCGCCGAGACCTTCGACGGCAACACCGAGTCCCACGTCACTGCGAACATCCGCACCCTGCTCCAGATGGCCGTGGTGCTGACGTACGCCGCGAGCGTCCCGGTCGTGAAGATCGGCCGGATCGCCGGGCAGTACGCCAAGCCCCGCTCCAACTCCACGGACGCGCTGGGCCTGCCGGTGTACCGCGGCGACATCGTCAACTCCCTCGACCCGAGCCCCGGCGCCCGCGTGCCCGACCCGTCGCGGATGCTGCGCGCGTACGCCAACTCGGCCGCGTCCCTCAACCTGGTCCGCGCGCTGTCCGGTTCGGGCCTGGCCGACCTGGGCCGGGTGCACGACTGGAACCGTGACTTCGTGCGCACCTCCCCCGCGGGCGAGCGCTACGAGGCGCTGGCCGCGGAGATCGACCGCGGTCTCGCCTTCATGACCGCCTCGGGGGCCGACCACGGCGCCCTGCACACCACGGAGATCTACGCCAGCCACGAGGCGCTGCTGGTGGAGTACGAGGACGGGCTGCTGCGCTGGGCGGCCTCCCCGGCCGGCGAGAAGCGGCTGTACGGGCTGTCCTCGCACATGCTGTGGATCGGCGAGCGCACCCGTCAGCTGGACGGCGCCCACATCGCCCTGGCCTCGCTGCTGGCCAACCCGATCGGTCTGAAGCTGGGCCCGGGCACGACGCCCGAGCAGGCCGTGGAGTACGTCGAACGGCTCGACCCGGACAACGTGCCCGGCCGGGTCACCCTGATCAGCCGGATGGGCAACGGCAAGGTCCGTGACGTGCTGCCGGGGCTCGTGGAGAAGGTGGAGGCGAGCGGTCACCGCGTGGTGTGGCAGTGCGACCCGATGCACGGCAACACCGTGGAGGCGGCGAGCGGCTACAAGACCCGCCACTTCGACCGCATCCTGGACGAGGTGAAGGGCTTCTTCGAGGTGCACAAGGCGCTCGGCACCCATCCGGGCGGCCTGCACATCGAGCTGACCGGCGACGACGTCACCGAGTGCCTGGGCGGTGCCGAGGAGATCGACGAGCAGGCGCTGGCCCAGCGGTACGAGACCAGCTGCGACCCGCGGCTGAACCCGAAGCAGTCGGTCGAACTGGCCTTCCTGGTGGCCGAGATGCTCCAGGCATGAGCCCAGGCTCTGAACAGCGCGAAGGGGGCGCCCGGAGAATTCCGGGCGCCCCCTTTTCCCGGCGCTCACTCGGGGATCAGTGCGGGGTGGTGCCAGGCGAGCGCGGTATAGCGTTCGGCGCGGTCCGTGGTGCTCTCGTTCGGGGTTCCGGAGTACGACCGGAGGTTCCCGGTGAAAATGCTGATCGCGGCGTCGAGCGCGACGTTGAGCCCGATGCGCGGGTCTTCCTCGACCGTGGAATCGGAGTGCTGTACCGGCATTTTCCTGACCCTCCCTGAATGGCCTCGAAGAATGGCCGCGGAACGTTCCTTCGTTTCTTCGTTCCCTGTGAAGAACGTAGAAGTTCCGGCTGTTTCAGGGATCCCCTAGCCCACCCCAGAGGTTTCTGGAATTACCGCGAGGTGTGCGGTCAGACCAGCTGGGGCCGGCGGCCGAGGAGGCGCGGCTCCTGGTTGAGGATCGCGCGCTCCAGCTCCTGGAGGTCCCGCGTCGGGTCGAGGCCGTGGACGTCGACCAGCGCCTGCCGGGTGCGGCGGTACGCGGCCAGTGCCTCGGTCTGCTGACCGCAGCGGTAGAGGGCGAGCATCAGCTGGTGGCAGAGCCGCTCCCGGGTGGGCACGGCGGACGCCATCTGCTCCAGTTCGCAGACCAGTTCGCGGTGCCGGCCGAGCTCCAGTCCGGCGGCGGCCCAGTCCTCGTAGACCGTCAGCCGCTCCCGCTCCAGCTGTGCGAAGGACGGCCAGCTGATGCCGGTCTCGGCGAGGTCGACGAGGACCGAGTCCCGCCACAGGGCGAGGGCCTGGGTGAGCGAGTCGACGGCCGCGTCCGGGAGACCGGCGGCGAGTTCGGCACGCCCCTGGGCGGCGAGCCGGCGGAAGCGGAACGCGTCGACGGTCTCCGGCTCCAGGCGCAGCTGGTAGCCGTGCGGCGCGGTGGTCAGACGGACCCCGTCGCCCTCCAGGTCCGCCTGCTCGAAGAGCCTGCGGATGCCCGAGATCGCGTTCTGCACCATCTTCCGGGAGGTCGTCGGCGCATCGTCGCCCCAGAGGGCGGTGACCAGCCGGCTGGTGGCGACGGTCTTGTTCGGGTTGAGCAGGAGATAGCCGAGGGTGGCCCGTTGGATGATCCCCCCGAGAGGCAGTGCCCGGTCTGCGGTGATCAGTTCGAGCGGACCGAGAAGGTTGAACCGCATACTATCCCCCACGCGTTGGATGACTTCCTCATCGACACCCCCTAGAAAACAAACCGGCTCCGCTGTTTGTCAAGTCGGTTGGGTGGAACGGTCGGACACACCTCGGGGTCGACCGCGAGCAACTGGCGACATAAGTAGCGGTAAGTACCTATAAATCGGACGCCTGTAGCGTGCACGTGCACACCCCCAGGTCGACCCCGTGCACAAAAAACAGCGAAGGCAGTTCGATTCAAAGTCACCTGGCGGTCATGCAGGGCGCCTTCTCGATGGCGGCGCGCCCCGCGGCCACGAACAGATCCCGGGCCGCCGGGCCCACGACGCGCGGCAGCAGCAGCGTCCAGATGCGCGTCAGGGTGGCCCGCTCCAGCCAGCGGTGGTCCCGGCCGCCCAGGGCCTCCAGGCCCGCCGCGACGGCCACCACGGCCGCCGACAGGTCTCCTGTGGCCACGCCGGGCATCAACGCGCCCTCGCGCGCGGCCCGTTCGACCGTGGCCTCGACCCAGGACTGCCAGTCCCGGCGCAGATCGCGGGCGTGCTCGGAGCGCTCGGGGTGCGAGCCGAGCGCGAAACCGGCACGCAGGACCACGTCCTGGCCCAGCCCCTGCACCAGGTCGTGACTCGCGTCGATGAGCACCTGGAGGGAGAGCGCGTCGCGCTGCCGGGTGATCCACCGCAGCCGCTCGCCGGCCACGCCCACCACCGCGTCCAGCAGCGCCGCCTTGTTGGCGAAGTGGAAGTGCAGGGCACCGCTGCTGACCCCGGCCTTGGCACTGATGGTGGCGAGCGAGGCCACCTCGAACCCGTCCCGGTCGAACAGCTCGGCCGCGGCGTCGATGAGTGCGTTGCGCGTCCGTATCGCGCGTTCCTGCTTGGCCATGGCGAACTCCGTTGCTCCCCTGGGGGTCAGTGCTGCGGAAGACGGGGTTCCGTTCAGTAGCCGTCCGGTAGCCGCAGACAACCACCTTAACAAACCGGGCTCGCGGTTTATCTACCCCGTAGACCCCGCCGTCTGCGAAAAGCCCGGAAATGAACCCCCGGGTGACCGACCCGGCGGCGTCCCGTGGAGCGGCGATGAGCCGCCGATGGACCGTCACACTCGGGGCTCACCCTCCCCTTGCCCGCACGCGCACAAGCAAACGGGGCCCGCGAGAACGGGCCCCGTCGTATACGGGCGGCAGACGTGCGGCCGAACGCCGTCACGGCACGCCGAACACGGACTCCTCTCTCAGGACGGCCGTTCGGCCGCCACCGGCCACATCAAGGTTGGCGCGATCCTGTCGGCTATCCCCGCAGCAGCACCGGCAGCGCTCCGAAGCCGTTCAGCAGGAACGTCGGCAGTGGGCGCAGCTCCTCCTCCGGGCAGCCGAGGGCCAGGTCGGGGAAGCGTTCGAAGAGGGCTCGGAAGGCGACGGTGGCCTCCAGGACGGCGAGCGGGGCGCCGAGGCAGCGGTGCACGCCGTGGCCGAAGCCCAGGACGTCGCGGCCGGCGCGCAGCAGATCGAACCGAGCGGCATCCTCCCCGTGCCGCTCGGGATCGCGTCCGGCCGCCGCGAAGCTGACGAGGATGGGGTCGCCCCGCCGGATCGGCACACCGTCGAGGTCGATGTCCTCCACGGCGAACCGCATCGGCGAGTAGGAGGCGGGGCTGTGCACGCGGAGCGTCTCGTCGACCACGTCCTCCCAGCCGGCGCGCCCGGCGCGGATGTGCTCCAGTTGCTCCGGGTGGGTCAGCAGCGAGCCCGTGCCGTTGACGATGAGCGTGGACGTGGTGTCCTGGCCGGCCGCGATCATCAGGAAAAGCGTACCGAGCAGTTCGTTCTCGCTGAGCCGGTCGCCGTCGTCGCGCGCGGCGATCAGCGAGGAGGTCAGATCGTCGCCCGGCTCCCGGCGCTTGGCGGACACCAGCTCGGCGAGCAGCCGGAAGGCGGTGCCGCGGGCGGCCTCCATGGTCTGGGCCGTGACGCTGGAGGAGAACACCACGCGCAGCGCGGCGCACAGCGCGGTCCGCATCTCCCCGTCCTCGACGCCGAAGAGTTCGCAGACGACCTGGAGCGGCAGCACCTCGGCGAAGGCCGAGCGGAGTTCCACCACCCCGCCGTCGGATCCGGCGTCGAGCGTGTCGAGGAGGGCGGTGGTCATCTGCTCGACGCGGGGCCTCAGCGCGGCCGTCCGGCGGGCGGTGAAGGCGCCGGCGACGAGTCTTCGCAGACGGGCGTGGTCCGTTCCGTACGCGAAGAGCATGTTCTCGTTGGCCACCCAGGGGAACAGCGGCCAGTCGGGCGTGATCCGCCCCTCGACGAAAGCGGGCCAGTGGCGGCGCGCGTCCTTGGAGACCCGGGGATCCAGCAGCAGCCGTTCCACGTACTCCTGCCGGACGACCGCCCAGGCCCGTACCCCGCCCGGCAGTTCGACCTCCACGGCCGGACCGCGCTCGCGCAGCATCGCGGCCTCGGCCGGGATGTCCCTTCCGGTCACGTCCAGCGTGTAGAGACCAGAAGTAACGTTCATTCTGTTGTACTCCGTTCGGTCGTAGTCGCGTTCCGTAGCAGTCGTACGCACACACACCGAGGAGAACGAGGGGGCCCTACGGCGCCCCTCCCCCCGTGGCGCCGGTCCGCCGGCCGGTGCTGGTCCACCGGCCGGTCGGCACATGGCTCACCGCCGGCCGACGGCCGGGCGGCGTCCTCGCCGGACCCGGGACACGCCGGCCCGCGTCACATCACACCGGCCGGCGTCGGATCACGCGGGACGGCAACGGGTCATGCCGTGGCCGCGGCCTCGGCCGCCAGTCGCTCGTCGCGCAGCCGGACCGCCTCCTCGTAGACCTGCTCCGCGCGGTCGCGCGAGAAGTCCAGCCGCAGCAGCACGCCGGGTACGGCGATGGCGGCGATGAGGTTCCCCATGAGGTCCAGCACCCGTTCGACCATGTCCGCGTGCCCGGTCATGATCTTGGAGAGCACCTGGACGCCGGTGAAACTACTGGTGAACAAGGTGGCCGTGGAGGCCACGTCGACGTGCGGCAGCAGCTCGCCGGCCGCCTTGGACCGGGCCAGCACGTCCATGTTGTGGTTGATCCACCCCTGCATGGGCACCCTGCGGTCCAGTCCGTCCAGCGGGGAGCCCTGGTCCACGGTGAGCCGGATGCTGCCGCGCACCATGGGGTCGCCGAGCCGCAGCATGTGGGCCAGGAGCAGCGCCTCGTCGAGGCTCTGCTGGAGGAACAGCTCCTGCGGCGGCACCGGGGGCAGCGCGGACACCTGCGCGGCCAGCACCTCCTGGGCGAGTTCCTCCTTGGAGGAGAAGTGGAAGTACAGCGCCCCCTTGGTCACGCCGCACTTCTTCAGGACCTCCGAGATGGTCGCCGCCTCGTAGCCGACCTCGTCGAACAGTTCCGCCGCCGCCTTGACGATCTTCTGGCGCGTACGGATGGCCCGCTCCTGCTGTGCCACTGCATCCCTCCGTCACCTCTCGGCAGGAAGAGACCGAGTGGTTTGTATTCCTATGGCCCTCGTGGAGTGATGAGTTGCCGCCCGGCCGCCCCACCCCCGTCGTCCCAGACCGGGCGCGCGAAACCGGTCAATTCACACGTCCGACCGGAACAATAAAACCACCCAGCCGGTTTTGCAAGGGCTTGAAAACAAACCGATTGGTCCGTAGTTTTTCTCCAGCGCGACTCAACCAACACCATCTTGGCTTGGCACGCACTGGGGGACAGTCGATGTTTCAGCAGGTTGAAGCACCGTTCAGAAGCACCACCGAAGAATCAGACCGCGCGGACGGTTCTATTCCGCATCTTGCCGGCGCCACATCTCTCCGTACCGACGCGCCACTCCGTACCGCCGCAGCGGTCGAGGGAAGCGCCGTGGACGAACTCACCCACCTGCTCTTCGAGGGGGACGAGCGGGACAACGTCCACGGCCGCTGGCGCGACCTCGTCGGAGGGGAGGCCTTCGCCTACCGCCCGGGGCTGACACCCCGGGAACGCGCCGAACTCTCTTACCAGCGGCTCCGCCTGGTCAACAGCGCCGTACCGTCCGCGGAAGCCCTGACCTACGACGCCCGCGGTCTCGCCGCGCTGCACGAGTGGACCGGGTTCGTCGACGGCGGCCTGTGCACGCTGGCGAGCATCCACTACAACCTCTTCCTCGGCAGCCTGCTCGACCACGACGGCTACCGGCGCGATCTGGCGCCGTACGCCGCCATGCGGCGCACCGGGGTCTTCCTCTGCACCGAGCTGGAGCACGGCAACGACGTGGCCAACCTCCAGACGGTCGCCCGGTTCGACCGCGAGACCGGGGAGTTCGTCCTGCACACGCCGACCACCGGCGCGCAGAAGTTCATGCCGAACACCAGCCTCACCGGCGGCCCGAAGAGCGCGGTGGTCGCCGCCCGGCTGCTGGTCGACGACGAGGACCAGGGCATCTTCCTCTTCCTCACACCACTGAGCGACGACAACGGTCACCTGCCTGGCGTTCGGGTCCGCCGACTGCCCGAACGCACCGGCACCCCGGTCGACCACTGTCTGACCTCCTTCGACCACGTCCGGCTGCCGCGCGAGGCCATGCTGGAGGCCGCCCACGGCCGGCTGGACGAGAACGGCAGGCTCACCAGCACCCTCGGCAACCGCCGCAAGCGGTTCCTGCGGTCCGTCGGCCGCGTCACCGTGGGCAAGCTCTGCATGAGCGCCGGCACCCTCGGCATGGCCCGCGCGGCCCTGACCATCGCCGTGCGCTACGCCCACCACCGGCACATCGGCGGCCCCAAGGCCGGCCAGCGCGTCCCGCTGACCGACCACCGCAGCCACCACGGCCGTCTGCTGCGCTCCCTGTCAACCGCCTACGCCATGACCTTCCTCCAGCGGGCGGTCGTCGACCGCTGGACCGACCACGACGAGACCGACCGCGAGCAGCACGAGGAGATCGAGCGGCTGATCGCCATCGCCAAGGGCTGGATCACCTGGCAGGCCCGGGACATCACCATCGAGTGCCGGGAGCGGTGCGGGGCCCAGGGGCTGTTCCCGCACAACAACCTGGCGGACCTCCAGCTGAACGTGGAGGGCGGCATCACCGCCGAGGGCGACAACCTGGTGATCTGGGTGAAGGCCGCCTCCGAGATGGTGTTCGGCCACGAGTCCGGGCCCGAGCGGCCGGTGCGCCCCGCCGAACGCGAACTGACCGACGTGGGCTTCCTGCGGGATCTGCTGGCCTCCGCCGAGCGCATCTGGCAGAGCCGCGCCCGGGAGGCCCTGCGCGGCGGTCCCGCCGGCGACCCGATCGGGCGCTGGAACGCGACCTCCGGCGCGGCCCTCGAGATGGTGTCCGCGCACGCCCGCCTCCAGGCGGCGGACGCGCTGCTGGCCGCCGCCGGCCGGGCCCGCAACGCCCGCGCCCGCTTCCTGCTGGAGAACGTCTCCCGGCTCTTCCTGCTGGAGCAGCTGCGCCAGTACACCGGTGACCTCCTGGCCGCCGCCCTGATGACGCCCCAGCAGGTGGTGGCGCTGCACATCGCGGCGGACGGGGTCGTCGCCGATCTGGCGCCGCATCTGATGACCCTGGTGGACGCCTTCGACCTCCCGGAGGAGTTCCTGTCCCGGATCCCGATCGCGGGGCCCGACTACGTCGACCACTACCGCCCGCGGTCCGGGACCGACGCGGTGGCCGAACCCGCCCCGCAGTTCACCGCGGAGCCCGTGGGACCGCTCATACCGGAGGCGGCCCTGCCGCCCGTCCCCGCGTCCACGTCCGACCTGGCCGCCCTGGTCGGATCCACCCTCGAATCGGCGATCGACCCGGCGCCGCTGCCGGAGCCGACACCCGCCTGACCGACCGGCATCGACCTGACCAGTCAACACCGCCGACAGACCGACACCGCTGACGGACCGGCACCGCTGACGGACCGACAGGAGGCCGCACCCCGCCCGGGGTGCGGCCTCGCGCGTTTCCCCCGTCCCAAGGGCCCCTCCCGCCCAGGCTCTTGACGTGTCCCTGGCGCGATGGCTTTCATGGGAGCGCTCCCACACGTGCACGCTCTCCCGCCGTCCGGTTTCTTCACTCACTCCCTGGAGCCGCAGTGAGAACGACACGAACGACAAGCAGCACGACACTCAAGAGCCCCGTCACCGTCCTGCTCGCCTTCCTGGCCACCCTCGTCGGCCTGCCGGCCTTCACCCGGCCACCGCGCACGCCCAGTCGCCGGTGGGCACCGCCGTCACCGGCCTGCACATCGAGAACGGCCGCCTCCTCGAAGGCAACGGCAACGACTTCGTGATGCGCGGCGTCAACCACGCCCACACCTGGTACCCGGGCGAGACCCAGTCGCCGGCCGACATCAAGGCACTGGGCGCCAACACCGTCCGGGTCGTCCTCTCCGACGGCCGCCGCTGGACCCGCAACACCCCCGAGGACGTCGCCGCCGTCGTCGGCGACTGCAAGGCCAACCGCCTGATCTGCGTACTGGAGGTGCACGACACCACCGGTTACGGCGAGGAGGCCGCCGCCGGCACCCTCGACCACGCCGCCGACTACTGGATCAGCCTGAAGGACGTCCTGGCCGGCCAGGAGGACTACGTCATCGTCAACATCGGCAACGAGCCGTGGGGCAACACCGACCCCGCGGGCTGGACCCAGCCGACCATCGCCGCGGTCGGGAAGCTGCGCGCCGCCGGGTTCGAGCACACGATCATGGTGGACGCGCCCAACTGGGGCCAGGACTGGCAGGGCGTCATGCGCGCCAACGCCCGGACCGTGTACGACGCCGACCCCACCGGCAATCTGATCTTCTCCATCCACATGTACAGCGTGTTCGACACCGCCCAGGAGATCACCGACTACCTGAACGCCTTCGTCGCCGCGGAACTCCCCATCCTCATCGGCGAGTTCGGCGGACCCGCCGACCAGTGGGGCGACCCCGACGAGGACACCATGATGGCGACGGCCGAACAGCTCGACCTCGGCTACCTGGCCTGGTCCTGGAGCGGCAACACCGACCCGGTTCTCGATCTCGCGATCGACTTCGACCCGGCGCGGCTCAGCAGTTGGGGCCGGCGCATCTTCCACGGCGCGAACGGCATCGCGCAGACCTCCCGCGAGGCCACGGTCTTCGGCGGCGCCGGACCCGACACCCAGGCCCCGACCGCCCCCGGCACCCCGAAGGCCTCGGCGGTCTCCCCCACCTCCGTCACCCTGACCTGGCCCGCCGCCACCGACAACGTTGCCGTCACCGGCTACGACGTGGTCCGCGTCAGCGGCGGCGCGGAGACCCCGGCCGCCGCCTCCACCACCGGCACGGTCACCGTCGCGGGGCTGACGGCGGACACGTCGTACACCTTCGCCGTCTACGCCAGGGACGCGGCCGGCAACCGCTCGCCCCGCTCGGCCACGGTCACCGTGACCACCGAGGAGGACACCGGCACCCCCGGCGCCGGCTGCTCGGTGAACTACCGTGTCGTCAACGAGTGGCCGGGCGGCTTCCAGGGTGAGATCACCATCCGCAACACCGGCACCGCCGCCATCACCGGCTGGACCCTGGCCTTCAGCTTCCCGAACGGCCAGACCATCACCAACATGTGGGGCGGCACGCCTACCCAGAACGGCTCCGCGGTGACGGTCGCCGCCGCGTCGTACACGTCCACGATCCCCACGGCCGGTTCGGTCACGCTCGGCTTCACCGGCAACCGTTCCGCGACCAACACGGCCCCGGCGTCCTTCACCCTCAACGGCACCACCTGCACGACCGCCTGAGCCGGTCCGCCCGCACCACCGCACAAAAGAGACCGGCGGGGTCTGTCGCCCCGCCGGCTTCGCGCGGTGATCGCCTCCGCGGGCTCTCAGACCCCGGAGTAGGAGTGCTTGCCGCCGAAGAGGAAGTTCACCCCGTAGTAGTTGAAGAGGTAGGTGGCGAAGGCCACGAGAGCGATGTACGCGGCCTTGCGGCCCTTCCAGCCGGACGTGGCACGGGCGTGCAGATAGGAGGCGTAGGCGACCCAGGTGACGAACGACCAGGTCTCCTTGGGGTCCCAGCCCCAGTAGCGGCCCCAGGCCGAGCCGGCCCAGATGGCGCCCGCGACGATCGTGAAGGTCCACAGCGGGAAGATCGCGGCGTTGATGCGGTAGGACAGCTTGTCCAGGGTGGCCGCGGCGGGCATCCGGGCGAGGATGTCGTTGCACACCATGCGGGTCCACAGCAGCAGCCGGACGCCGGCCGGGCCCTCCTTGGTCCGTACCGCCGTGGCCAGGGTGCGCTCCAGTGCCGCGACCCGGCCGTCGCGAAGACGCGTCTCGTAGCTGTCACGGAAGAGGTAGACGAGGGCGGACAGCGCACCGAGGTAGAGGGCCGCGCCGCACAGGATCGCCACGGACACGTGGATCCACAGCCAGTACGAGTGCAGGGCCGGGACCAGCTGGTCGCTCTCGGTGTAGAGCCAGGTGACGGCGATGCCCAGGTCGAGCAGCACGGTGGTGACCAGCGGCAGTCCGGCCCAGCGCACGTTCTTCCCGAGCGCCAGCAGGACCAGGTAGAGGACGACGACCGCCGTGGAGAAGGTCGTCGAGAACTCGTACATGTTGCCCCACGGCGCCCGCTGCGCGGACAGCGAGCGGCTCACCACACCGCCGGCCGAGAACAGGCAGGCGAGGGCGGTGAGGGACACCGCGATACGGCCGTAGAGGTCGCCCCGCTCGTCGCCGCCGTGCGCTCCGGGACCGTCGGCCACGGTGGAGGCTCCGGCCCGCAGCCGGCCGACCACCTTCGGGCGCTCCAGCACGGCCGTGCCCCCGGCCGCGGCGCGCGCCTCACGGCGCTCGGGGGCCGGCTGCGCGTCCTTCTCCGCCACGAGTGCGGCGGCCGTGCGGCCGACCTTGCTGCGACTGCCGAAGATCCATTCGGTGATATGGGCGAGGAAGGCCAGCGAGTAGACGGCCATCGCCGAATAGATGAGCCAGTTGCTGAGCTGCGCCAAGTCCTCGTTGGTGGCGGCCAGGATGTTCACTTCTTCCACCTCGAAGAGGATGCGAACAGGGACGGGCGCGGTCCGCACCCTGCGGTCAGCTTAGCCCCCGCCGTTATGGGGAGTTGACGGTGGGTCACCCTCGGCGGACCGTGCCCGGCACGAGCGCGTCCAGGCCGCGGATTGGCCGGAAACCGTTGCGTCCGGCTTGATTCGGATCGCGGTTGACGGTGATCAAGCACCATGATTGAATCGATCAGGAGATAGGCGGTATTGCGCCATTTTCATAGCAGAATTCATCGAACCCGGCCGTTTTCCGTGTGACCGCACCGCCAGGGTTCGATTTCATGCTGGAGGGGGAACTTCGGCTGCCTTACCAGCCGACATCGCATGCACACACAACTCGACACACTCAGCCTCCATGAGTCCCTGGAGTCGCCGGTCATCGAGTCGATGAATTTCCTCAACGAGGTGTCCCAACGATTTCCGGACGCTCTCTCCATGGCCGCCGGACGGCCGTACGAGGGATTCTTCGACACCGATGATGTGCACGAATACCTTCGCCTTTACGAGTCCCATGTCAGAGCCCAGTCAGGCGGGGACGAACAGCAGGTACGCCGCACGCTGCTCCAGTACGGGCGCACCAAGGGCATCATCCACGACCTGATCGCGAAGAACCTCGCCACGGACGAGGGCATCGAGGCCGATCCGGAGAGCATCGTCGTCACCGTGGGCTGTCAGGAGGCGCTCTTCCTGACCCTGCGCACCCTACGCCGGGACGACCGGGACTGCCTCGTCGCGCCCATGCCCTGCTATGTGGGCGCCACCGGCGCCGCCGCCCTCGCGGACATGCGGGTGCTGCCCGTCGCGGAGCACTCGGCCGGCATCGACCTCGACGACCTGATACGGGTCGTGACGGAGGCGAAGGCGAACGGCCTGCGGCCGCGGGCCTGTTACGTGGTGGCCGACTTCGCCAACCCGTCCGGCACGAGCCTCGGCCTCGACGCGCGCGAGGCACTGATCCGGCTGGCCGAGGAGCACGACTTCCTGATCCTGGAGGACAACCCGTACGGGTTGTTCCAGGCTCCGGACGCCGCTCCGACGCCCACGCTGAAGGCGCTCGACGGCGACCGGCGGCGCGTGGTCCACCTGGGCTCGTACGCCAAGACGGGGCTGCCGGGAGCGCGCATCGGATTCGTGGTCGCCGATCAGCGCACCACCTCCGCCGACGGCCGCACGACGCTCCTCGCCGATCAGCTGGCCAAAGTCAAGAGCATGCTCACGGTGAACACCTCGCCGATCGCGCAGGCCGTCATCGGCGGGAAACTCCTGGCGCACGGCTGCAGCCTGCGCGCGGCCAACGTCCGGGAAACGGAGCTGTATCAGGGAAATCTGCGCCACGCGCTCGACGAGCTGGCCCGCCAATTCCCCACCGGCCGCCGTCCCGAGGTGACCTGGAACACACCGTCCGGCGGATTCTTCGTCGTCGTCACGGTTCCGTTCCCGGTCGACGACGAACTTCTCATGCACTCCGCGCGGCGCCATCGCGTCCTGTGGACTCCGCTGCACCACTTCTACGGCGACGGGCGCCCGCGACGGCAGCTCCGCCTCTCCCTCAGCTATCTGACACCGGATGAGATCACAGTCGGCATCGACCGCCTCGCGGACTTCATCCGCGAGCAATGCGATGTCCAGAGCCTCCAGAAAGGTATTTCGTGAGTATTTTCGACGACCTCGGCGTCGATCACATCGGTTTCTCGGTCGGTGATTTGACCCAGGCGACGGAATTCTTCGTCGACGGCTACGGGATGGAGGTGTACGCCCGGTCCGTTTCCGGCACCTCGGACGATCCCGTGCTCCGGACCGCGCTGGGTGGCGGAAACATACGGGTCCTGCTGACCGACGCCCGGGGCGCCGACCACCCGGCGACGGCCTACGTCGACCGCCACGGTGACGGTGTGTCGGACATCGCACTGAGCACGGCGGACGCGGCGGGGGCGTTCGCGGAGGCGGTGCGGCGCGGGGCCCGGCCGGTGGCGGAGCCGAGCGAGCGGGACGGGGTCGTCACCGCGACCATCGCCGGGTTCGCCGATGTCACCCACACGTTCGTGCAGCGCGCCTCCGGCGTGGACTCCCGTGCCCTGCCCGGCCTCACCGCCGTGCGCCCGGTCGCCGGGGAGGCGGGCACGCCGGACGCGGCCGGTGCGGGGCTGCACACCGTCGACCACTTCGCCGTCTGCCTGGAGCCCGGCCAGCTGGCCGCCACCGTCGCGTTCTACGAGACGGTCCTCGACTTCGAGATGGTCTTCACCGAGCGGATCATCGTCGGCGGCCAGGCCATGGACTCGCAGGTGGTGCAGAGCCGGTCCGGTGCGGTGACGCTCACCCTGATCGAGCCGGACACCTCCCGGGAGCCCGGCCAGATCGACACGTTCATCAAGGAGCACGGGGGCGGCGGTGTGCAGCACGTCGCCTTCGCCACCGACGACATCGTGCGCGCGGTGCGCCGGCTCGGCGCCGACGGGGTGCGCTTCCTGACCACGCCGTCGACGTACTACGACATGGTGCCCGAGCGCCTCGACCTGCGGCGTCACTCGCTGGACGCGCTGCGCGAGTCGAACATCCTGGTCGACGAGGACCAGGACGGGCAGCTGCTGCAGATCTTCACCAGGTCCGCCCACCCGCGCGGCACGCTGTTCTTCGAGGTCATCGAGCGGCTCGGCGCGCGCACCTTCGGCAGCGGCAACATCAAGGCCCTGTACACGGCGGTGGAGATGGAGATGCAGCAGGCGCGGCAGGACACCGACCGGTGACCTCCGTCTCCGCGTTCACCGTCGCCGACGTGGCGGAACTCGCCGCCCGGCGGGTGCCGGGGGACGTCCTGGACTTCGTGAACGGCGGCAGCGGCGACGAGTCGACGCAGGCGGCCAACCGGGCCGCCCTCGACGCGGTCCGGCTGGTGCCGCGGGTGCTGGCCGGTGCGCGGGAGCCCGACACCTCGGGCGAGCTGGTGCGCAGCAGTGTCGGACTGCCGCTGGCGGTGGCTCCGATGGCGTACCAGCGGCTGCTGCACCCCGACGGCGAGCTGGCCGCCGCGCGGGCCGCGCGCGCCGTCGGCGCCCCGTTCGTCATCAGCACGCTGAGCAGCTACTCCATCGAGGAGATCGCCGCGGTCGGCGGCACCGTGTGGTTCCAGCTGTACTGGCTGCGCGACCGGGACGCCGTGCTGGATCTGGTGCGCCGGGCGGAGGCGGCCGGCTGCGAGGCCCTGGTGGTCACCGTCGACGTGCCCCGTATGGGCCGTCGGCTGCGCGATGTGCGCAACGGCTTCGGTCTGCCGCCGCACGTGCGGGCCGTGAACCTCGGTCCGGCCCCGGAGACGTCCGCGCACCGGCGGCAGGACGGCCGGTCCGCCGTCGCCACGCACACGGCGGAGGCGTTCGACCCGGCGCTCGGCTGGGACGACCTCGCCTGGCTGCGGGCCCGGACGGACCTGCCCCTGCTGGTGAAGGGCGTCCTCGATCCGCGGGACGCCGTCCGTGCCGTGGACGCCGGTGCCGACGGGGTGATCGTGTCCAACCACGGCGGCCGTCAGTTCTCCGCCGCCGTGGCCAGTGTCACCGCGCTCCCCCGGGTGCTCGACGCGGTCGGCGGGCGCTGCTCGGTGCTGCTCGACAGCGGGGTGCGCACCGGTACGGACGTGCTGCGGGCCCTGGCGCTCGGCGCGGACGGGGCACTGTGCGGCAGGCCGCTGCTGTGGGGGCTGGCGCTGGACGGCGAGGCCGGCGCACTGCGCGTGCTGGAGCTGCTGCGCGACGAGCTGCGGGAGGCCCTGCTGCTGGCGGGCTGTCCCGACCTAGCGGCCGCCAGGGAGTTGGAGACCGTGACGGTCTGACCCGCGCCGTGCCCGTCGTGCCGAAGGGCGTCCGCCGATGTGTCCGGCGGACGCCCTTCACTCGTTCAGCCCGTTCCGAGCAGCGGGAACAGGGGGACCTGGGCGGCCGCCTTCAGGTAGTCGGCGCCCGTCGTCCCACCGGTGCCGGGCACCCGGCCGATGATCTTCATGGTGACGCCCCAGTGCGTGCGCTTCATCCCGCACCAGGCGGCGTCCAGCTGCCGCATGGCCGCCTCCAGCCGGCGGGTCTGCGCGGTGTCCCAGCCGCCCGAGTGCTCGAGGAACGCCTCCTGCAAAGTGGCGTCGAGAGTGAAGACGGGCCCCTTCTCCGGCGAGTGGGCCCCCGCCTCGCGCTTCGCGCTCACCGTCTCCACCAGCTGGTACGGCCGGGACTGGATGGCGCTGGCCCCGTGCGTGTGGTCGCGGATCACGGCGAACGACTCCGGCGGCATCGTCGTCAGGATCCGGTACAGCGGGGCGGTCGCGCCGGGCAGCCGGGTGCCGGCCGACTCCAGGAAGGCCGCGGCGTCGAGCGGCCGCCCGGCGCGGACGGCCGCCACGGCGAGGGTCAGCGCCCGGGCGACCCGGCTGAACAGCCGCTCGAAGAGCTGGATGGAGCGGATGAACATCCTCTCGTCGTGCAGGGTCGTCACGGGCAGCAGGGCCACCTCGACCGCGCGCCGCAGCGCCCGCGGCGCCTCGGCCCGGACGGCCTCGACGGCGGCCCGCGCGGCGTCCGGCGCCTCCTCGGCGCCCGGCCGGCCGAGCGCGGCCCGCATCCCGTCGAGCGGAGCGGTGTCCGGCAGGGCCAGGGGCGCGAAGTCCGCCAGCCGGGCCAGGGCCTGCCACACGGCGGTGGTCCGGGTGCGCTGGCGGCCCTCGCCGCCGCCTGCGGCGAGCGCGTCCGTCTCCCGCTCCACCAGGTCGGCCAGGAGCACCGCCAGCAGCAGGTCCTCGGCCCGTTCCGTGGCCTCGGGGACCCCGTCGGTGTCCCACAGGGCGAGCCCCAGTACGTCGTTGCCGGCGTAGGAGTCGTAGCTCATCGGCCGGTCCGTGAACGTCAGCGGCAGCCAGGTGTCGAACAGCCAGGCGTCCGGTGACGCCCAGGGCCTGGCGCGGCCGGCGCATTCGAGGCCGAGCCGTGTCCCCCGCAGCAGGGCGACCAGCTCGGCGGAGACGGCCGCCTTGCCGACCTGCTGGTAGTAGCCGACCACCTGCTCGTACGGGAAGTCCCCGAAGTCCGGCCGGCCGGGGCCGAACGCCCGGTGGGTCCACGCCGTGACGGCGTCCCCGGCCTCCCGCAGCGCTCTGTCCCGGGACGCGCGGGTGCCGTGCCCGAGTGCCGTTCCCCCGACGCCCGTCCGCCCGTCCTCCGAGGAGTCCGTGGTGTCCCCCGCCGGCGCCTTCTTGGTCATATGCACGCTTTCACCAGTTCGTCGACGGCCCCGGTCAGGCGCCGGTGTGCTGCGCGTCCATCGCCTCGATCAGGCTCTTGGGGCGCATGTCCGTCCAGTTCTGCTCGACGTAGTCCAGGCAGGCCTGCCGGGTGTCCTCGCCGAAGGCGCGCTCCCAGCCGGCCGGCACCTCCACGAAGGACGGCCACAGGGAGTGCTGGCCCTCCGCGTTGACCAGGACCAGGTAGCTGCCGTTCTCGTCCTCGAAGGGGTTGGTGGCCATGGTGTTTCTCCTTGTTCGTGACTGTGTGGTTCAGCGGTTCGCCGTGCGGGCGTTCAGCACCGGGGCGATGACGTCCAGCGCGGCGGGCGTGGTCATCTCGAGGTGGGTGCAGTCCACTTCGACCTCGTGGATCTCCCCTGTGACATGGGCGCCCCACGCGGCCGCGGCGGACTGTGCGGCGCCGTCCCGCCCGGAGCGGAAGGCGAGCACGTCGCCGTGGAAGACGCCGGGCGTGAACTCGGCGGCGATCCGGCGGTTGTTGGCGGCGACCCGGTGCAGGGCCTCGATGCCGCTCTCGCCGAGTCCGGACAGCGGGCTGTCGTGCTCGCGGAGCAGCGCGGCGACCTCGGCGGCGGTCACCGGGGTCCCGGCGCCGTGCCGGTGCGCCGGGTCCACCGCCGCCACGAGCACGGTGAGGATCTCCTGGAGCAGATCGTCCTCCGCCTCCCGTGGTCCGGGACCGGCCGCGGGCTGGGAGTCGAGGAGGGCGAGCAGGTCGACCTCCGCTCCCTCGCTCTGCAGCAGGGCGGCCGTCTCGTGCGCCACCAGGCCGCCGAACGACCAGCCGATGAGCCGGTAGGGGCCGTCGGGCCGCACCGCCCGGATGCGGGCGGCGTAGTCGGCGGCCATCTCCTTCACGCTGGACGCGCAGTCGTCGCCGGGGCGCAGTCCGCTCGCCTGGAGCGCGTACAGCGGGGCGTCGGGCCGCAGCCGGGTGATGAACCCGGAGTAGCACCAGCCGATCCCGACGACCGGGTGGACGAGGAAGTACGGGATGCCGTCGCGGCCGGTGCGCAGCGGCAGCAGCACCTCCAGCGGGTCGTCCTGCCGGTGCAGCCGACGGGCCAGGCTCCGCGCGGTAGGGGCCTCGAAGACGCTGCGGATGGAGGCGGTGGTGCCCAGCTCGGCGCGCATCCGGTTGACCAGGCGGGTGGCGAGCAGCGAGTGGCCGCCCAGTTCGAAGAAGTCGTCGTCGACACCGACCCGGGTCAGTCCGAGGACTTCGGCGAACAGGGCGCACAGCGCCTCCTCCTCGGGGGTGCCGGGGAGGCCGGTGCCGGTGGCCGGGGCGGTGGGGCCGGGCGCGGGCAGCGCCTTGCGGTCCAGCTTGCCGTTCGGGGTGAGGGGCAGCGCGGGCAGGGTCACGACGGCGGCGGGCACCATGTAGCCGGGCAGCCGGCCTCGTACGTGCGCCCGCAGGGTCTCCGGTTCCGCGGCGGTTCCGGGGCCGGGGACGACGTAGGCGACGAGCCGCTTGTCGCCGGGGCGGTCCTCGCGGACGACGACCGCGTTCTGCGCGACGCCGGGGTGCCGGGCCAGGGCCGCCTCGATCTCGCCGAGTTCGATGCGGTAGCCGCGGATCTTCACCTGGTGGTCGGTGCGGCCGAGGTACTCCAGGGTGCCGTCGGGGCGCCGGCGCGCCAGGTCGCCGGTGCGGTACATCCGGGCGCCGGGGGCGCCGTGCGGGTCGGCGACGAAGCGTCCGGCGGTGAGGCCCGGCTGGTCCAGGTAGCCCCGGGCGAGGCCCTCGCCGGCCAGGTACAGCTCGCCGGTGACGCCGGGCAGGACCGGGCGCAGGGCGGCGTCGAGGACGTAGGCGCGGGTGTTGCGGATGGGGCGGCCGATGCCGGGGCCGTTCGCCGCCGTGCCGTCGAGGAGCGCGGCGGTGGACCACACGGTGGTCTCGGTGGGCCCGTAGAGGTTGGTGACCTGCCCGCCGGTGCGGGTCATGCGCTCGGCGAGGTCCGGGGGCAGGGCCTCGCCGCCGACCAGGACGCGCAGCCGTTCGGCGGCCCGCGGGCGTTCGGTCAGCAGCGCGTGCCACAGCGTGGGCGTCGCCTGCATGAGGGTGGCTCCGCTCGCGTCGATCAGGTCGGCGAGGGCGTTCGGGTCGACGACGGTGTCCCGGTCGGCGACCACCACGCTCGCGCCGGTGATCAGCGGCAGGTGGAGTTCCAGGGCGTGGATGTCGAAGGCGATGGTGGTCACCGCCAGCAGCCGGTCCTCGGGCGTGAGCGGGAAGCGCTCGTTCATGGCGGTGAGGAAGTTGAGCAGTGCCCGGTGCGGCACGACCACGCCCTTGGGCCGGCCGGTGGAACCGGAGGTGAAGATCACGTACGCCGGGTGCTCGGGCCGCAGCGGCGCCGACCGGTCCCGGTCGGTGAGGTCGCCGGGGTGGTGGGCGGCGGCCTCGGCTCGGAACTCCGGGTCGTCCAGGCAGTGCACCTGTGGTCCGCCGGGCAGCCGGGCACTGTCGTCCCGGGTGGTGAGGACGGCGGCGGGCCGGGCGGCGGCGAGGATGCCCTCGATGCGGTCGCGGGGGTGGTCGAGGTCGACCGGGAGGTAGGCGGCGCCCGCCTTCTGCACGGCCAGCAGGGCGGCGACGAGCTGCGGGGTGCGGCGCAGGGCGAGGACGACCACGGACTCGGGGCCGATGCCCCGCGCCACCAGGCAGCGGGCGATGCGGTTCGCCTCGGCGTTCAGCTCCGCGTAGGTGAGTCCGGCTCCGTCGGGCCGCCAGACGGCCAGGGCGTCCGGGGTGCGGCGGACCTGCTCCTCGAAGCGGGCGGGCCAGCAGTGCGGGGACGGCTCGGCGGCGGTGTCGTTCCACTCCTCCAGGACGCGGTGCCGCTCGGCGGGGTCGAGCACGTCGACCCGGGCGACCGGCAGGCCGGGGTCGTCGACGACGGTCCGCAGCACCCCGCGCAGCCGTTCGGCCCAGCCGCGCACGGTCTGCCGGGTGAACAGGTCGGGCCGGTAGGTGAGGCGCATCCGCAGGGTGTCGCCGGGCAGGACGGTGAGGGTCAGCGGGTAGTGGGCGGTTCCGCTGCCCTCGGTGCCGGCGATCCGCAGCCCGTGCCGGGGGGTGTCCCCGTCGTCGGCGGGCGCCGGGTAGTTCTCGAACACGTACAGGGTGTCGAAGAGTTCGCCGCCGGGTCCGGCGAGCCGCTGGATGTCGCCGAGGCCGAGGTACTCGTGGGCCGCGAGCAGGGCGCGCTCCTCCTGGATCCGCCGCATGGTGCCGATCAGGGAGTCGGCCGGGTCCAGCCGTACCCGGACCGGGAGGGTGTTGGCGAACAGGCCGATCATCGACTCCACGCCGGGCAGCTCCGGCGGGCGCCCGGAGACGGTCGCGCCGAACGCGACGTCGTCGCCGCCGGTGAGCTGGGCCAGCACCACGGACCAGGCTCCCTGCACCACGGTGTTCAGGGTGAGTCCGTGGCGGCGGGCGAGGTCGGTGAGCCGGGCGGTGAGCTCCGCGTCGACCTCGGTCTCGGTCTCCTCGGGCACCACGGTGTCCCGGCCGGCGCCCGCCGGGCCCAGCAGGGTGGGCTCCTGGAGTCCGTCGAGGTACCGGCGCCAGGCCGACTCGGCCTCGGCGCGGTCCTGCCGGGACAGCCAGCGCAGGTACTCCTTGTACGGCACGGGCGGCGGCAGCGTGTGGCCGGCGCCGTCCTGGGCGTACATCGCGAACAGCTCGCGCAGCATCAGCGGGACGGACCAGCCGTCGAGCAGGAGGTGGTGGCTGGTCAGCACGAAGCGGTGCTCGTCGGCGGCCAGCCGGACCAGCTCGCACCGGATCAGCGGCGGCTTGCGCGGGTCGAAGCGGGTGGCGCGGTCCTCGGCGAGCACCGCCGCCAGCCGCTCCGCACGCTCGGCGGCCGGCAGCGCCGACAGGTCCGTCTCCCGCCAGGGCATCCGCACCCGGTCCGGCACCACCTGGACGGACTCGCCGTTGCGGCGCTCGCGGAAGGCGCCCCGCAGGTTGCCGTGCCGGGCGAGCAGCCCGTCGGCCGCCCGGCGCAGCGCCCCGGCGTCCAGTTCGCCGCGCAGGTCGAACACGAACTGGAGGTGGTAGACGTCGGCCTGCCGCTCGTCGAAGCGCGCGTGGAACAGGAGCCCTTCCTGGAGCGCGGTCAGCGGCAGTACGTCCTCGATCCGCGCCTTGACGCGCTTCATTCCTCGTCCCCGTCCTCGAACATGAACTCGTCCTCGAATGCCTCGATCTCGTCCTGGTCGAGGTCGACCAGGTCGAAGTCGGACACGGTGGCGCCGCCCGCGTCGGCGCGGCCCACGTGGCGGGCCATCACGGTCAGCGCCCGGATCCAGGTGTCCGCGAGGGCGGCCACCTCGGTCTCGGTCAGCAGCCCGTCCGGCCACGTCCAGACCGCGCGCAGCTCGGCGCCGCCGTCGGCCGAGGGGCGGGTCGTGGCGTTGACGGTGAGCGGGTTGCGCAGCGGCATCGCGCCGGGCGGGGCGCCGACCGCGTCCTCGCCGGCCGCCTCGGGCGCCAGGCCCCAGTCCGCGGCGCCGGAGCCCTGGAAGCGGCCCAGGTAGTTGAAGCCGATCTGCGGGGTCGGCAGGGCGGCCAGCGCGGGGGCGGTGTCCGGGTTGAGGTAGCGCAGCAGCCCGTGGCCGATGCCCTCGTCGGGCACGGCCCGCAGCTGTTCCTTGGCCCGCTTGAGAACCTCGCCTACGGCGGGTCCGGCCTGCCACAGGTCCGTCCAGTCCACCGGGCCGGGGTCGATCCGCACCGGGTGGACGCTGGTGAACCAGCCGAGGGTGCGGGACAGGTCGAGCCCGTCCGCGAGCTCCTCGTGCCGGCCGTGGCCCTCGACCTCGACGAGCACCGGCGCGTCCTGCTGCCCGTCCCGGCCGGCCCGCACCGCGATGGCGAGGGCGGCCAGCAGGACGTCGTCGACGCCCGCGTTGTAGGCGGCCGGAACCCGGGCGAGGACGGCTTCGGTGACCGGTGCGGGCAGCGAGACCGTCAGCGACCGCGCGGTGGCCGTGGTGTCCCGGGCCGGGTCGAGGTCGCGCGCGCCCAGCCGGGGCACGGGCCGGTCGTGCAGGCCCGTCCAGAAGCCGAGTTCGGCGGTGCGCGACGGTGTGGCCGCCTCCTCGGTGAGTGTCGTCGCCCAGCGCCGGAACGAGGTTCCCACCCGGTCGGGGCGGGGGGCGCGTCCGGCCTCGGCCTCGGTCCACGCCGTCCTGAGGTCGTCCATGAGGACCCGCCAGGACACTCCGTCGACGGCGAGGTGGTGGACGGTCAGCAGCAGCCGGCCGGAGGCCTCGTCGCCCGCGTCGAACCAGACCGCCTGGAACATGACTCCGTCGCCCGGACCGACGCGTTCGCCCGCGGCGACCGCCTCCTTGGCGAGGACGGCGCGCAGCGAGGCGTCGTCCAGACCGGCCACGTCGACCCGGCGCACCCGGTCGGTCACCGGGACGGACCCGGCGGGCCGCACGCGCAGCCGCCAGTCGGCGCCGGTCACCTCCAGCCGCAGCACGTCGTGGTGGTCGACGAGCGCTTCCAGGGCCGTGGTGAGGCCGGTCTCGGTGAGCGCGGGCGGCACCTGGAGCAGCACCGACTGGAGCAGCCCGTCGAGGGAGCCGCCGCGGGCCCGCAGGTCGTGCACGACCGGGGTGAGCGGCACCTCGCCGACTCCGTCGTCGGCCGCGTCGGACGGGGTGGTGACCGTGCCGGCGACGGCGGCGAGCTGGGCCAGCGTCCGGGTGCGGAAGACGTCCTTCGGCGTGAGTTCGAGGCCGGCCCCGCGGGCCCGGCCGGCCAGCTGGATGGAGCCGATGCTGTCGCCGCCGAGTTCGAAGAAGTTGTCCTGCGGGCCTACGTCGTCCAGGCCGAGCACGTCGGCGACCAGACGGCACAGCTGCTCCTCCCGCGGGGTGCGGGGGGCGTCGGTGCCGCCGGAGCGGAAGACCGGCGCGGGCAGTGCGGCCCGGTCGAGCTTGCCGTTCGCCGTCAGCGGGAGTTCGTCCAGGGCGACGACCGCCGCCGGGACCATGTACTCCGGCAGCCGGTCGGCGGCGTGGGCGCGCAGCTGCGCCGGGTCGACGCCGCGTGTGCCGTCCGCGGGGACGACGTAGGCGACGAGGCGCTTGTCGCCGGGGCGGTCCTCGCGGACGACGACCGCGCTCTGCGCGACGGACGGGTGGCGGGTCAGGGCCGCCTCCACCTCGCCGGGCTCGATGCGGAACCCGCGCACCTTGACCTGGTCGTCGGCGCGGCCGACGAACTCCAGGGTGCCGTCGTGGCGGCGGCGTGCCAGGTCGCCGGTGCGGTACATGCGGGCCCCGGCGGGTCCGTACGGATCGGCCACGAACCGCTCGGCGGTGAGCCCGGCGCGGTCGAGGTAGCCGCGGGCGAGTCCGGCTCCGGCGATGTACAGCTCGCCGGCGACGCCCTCGGGCACCGGGGCGAGCGCAGCGTCCAGCACGTAGGCGCGGGTGTTGGCGAGGGGCCGGCCGATGGGCAGCCGGTCGCCGAGTCCGTCGGCGGCGGACACCAGGTGGCTGGTGGCGCACAGGGTGATCTCGGTCGGACCGTACAGGTGGCGTACGACGAGGTGCGGCGCGGCGCGCAGCACGCTCTCGACGGCCGCGACGGAGACCACGTCACCGCCGGTGAGGATCTCCTCGACGCCGCCGAGCACATCGCCGAGGTCGTCGGCGACGACCCGGAAGAGGCCGGCGGTGAAGTGCACGCCGGTGATGCCTTCCGCGACGATCAGCCGCTTCAGCTCGGCGATGTCCGGCTCGCCGGGCGGGGCGAGCACGACACGTCCGCCGGCCAGCAGCGGCACCCACAGTTCGTAGTCGGAGATGTCGAAGGCGTACGGGGCGTGCATCAGCACGTGCCGGTGCCGGTCGCCGTCGGCCCACGACGGGTCGAGGGCCAGCTCCAGCAGGTTGCGATGGGTGATCGCGATGCCCTTGGGCTTGCCGGTCGATCCGGAGGTGTGCATGACGTAGGCCAGCCCGTCCGGCCGGTGCGGCGGCTCGGGGGCGGTGCCGGTGTCCGCGGCGTCCTCGACGAGGACGACGTGTTCGGCGTCCGGCAGCCCGCGTTCCCGCCAGACCGGGTCGGTGACCAGGACGCGGGCGCCGGAGCCGGCCAGCACCTCGCGCATCCGCTCGGCCGGGTAGCTCTCGTGCAGCGGGGCGTAGGCCGCGCCGGCCTTGAGGATGCCGAGCAGGGCGACGACGAGGTCGGCGGACCGCTCCATGAGCACGGCGACACGGTCCTCGGGCCGGACGCCGAGCGCGATCAGGTGGTGGGCGAGGCCGTTGGCCCGCCGGTCCAGCTCGGCGTAGGTGAGGTGCCGGGCGCCGGCCGTGACGGCGACCGCGTCGGGGCGGGTGCGGGCCCGCTCGGCGAACACGGCGTGCACGGTGGACGCCACGCCCTCGACGGGCACCTCGGTGGCGTTCCACTCGGTGCGCAGCCGCTGCCGTTCCGCCTCGTCGAGGAGGGGGATCCGGTCGACGGGCCGGTCGGGGTCGGCGACGAGGGCGCGCAGGACGCGTTCCAGCCGGGCGGCGATCCGCTCCGCGCTCGCGGGGTCGAACAGGTCGGTGCTGTACTCCAGCATTCCCCGGATGCCGGCGGGGTCCTGGCCGGCCGTGCTCTCCCGCAGGCTGAGGGCGAGGTCGAACTTGGCGACGCCGATGTCCACGCCGGCCGTGCCGACGGTCAGTCCCGGCAGCCGCAGCGACTCCTCGGGCGTGTTCTGGAAGGCGAGCAGGACCTGGAAGAGGGGGTGGCGGGCACGCGAGCGCGCCGGGTTCACCAGCTCCACCAGCCGCTCGAACGGCACGTCCTGGTGCGCGTACGCCGCCAGGTCCGTCGACCGCACCCGCGCCAGCAGCTCACGGAAGGTCGGACCACCCGACACGTCCGTACGCAGCACCAGCGTGTTCGCGAAATACCCGACGAGATCGTCCAGCGCCTCGTCCGTGCGGCCGGCGATCGGCGTGCCGATCGGGATGTCCTCGCCCGCGCCCAGACGGCTCAGCAGCACCGCGAGCGCCGCCTGCACCACCATGAACACCGACGTCGACGACTCCCGCGCCAACTCCACGACACCGCCGTGCAGTCCGGCGTCCCAGTCGACGTCCACGCGGCTTCCGGCGTAGGTGGACTCCGCCGGTCGCGGACGGTCGGTGGGCAGGGCCAGCTCCTCCGGGGCGCCGGCCAGGGCGGCGCGCCAGAACTCCAGCTGGGCGTGGGCCGCGCTGCCGTCCTGGTCCTCGTCGCCGAGCAGGTCGCGCTGCCAGAGGGTGAAGTCGGCGTACTGCACCGGGAGCGGCTGCCAGTCGGGAGCGTGCCCGTCGTGGCGGGCCGTGTACGCGGTGCCCAGGTCGCGGGCGAGCGGCCCCATCGACCAGCCGTCGCCGGCGATGTGGTGCAGGGAGATCAGCAGGACGTGCTCGTCGGCGCCGAGCGCGAACAGCGTGGCCCTCAGCGGCAGCTCACGGGAGAGGTCGAAGCCCTCCGCCGCGGCGGCGCGCAGCAGTTCCGGCAGGGCCGTCTCGTCCGTCTCCACCACCGGCAGCGGCACGTCGCCCGCGGCGAGCACCACCTGCCGTGCCGTGCCGTCGACGTCCGGGAACACGGTCCGCAGCGACTCGTGCCGCGCCACCACGTCACCGAGGGCGGCGCGCAGTGCGGCACGGTCCAGGTCGCCGCTCAGGCGCAGCACCAGCGGCATGTTGTAGAGGGCGTCCGCGTCGTAGAGGCGGGCGAGCATCCACAGCCGGTGCTGGGCGAAGGAGAGCGGCAGCGGCGTGGGCCGGGTGCGGGGCGTGAGGGCGGGGCGCACGGTCCCGGCGCCGAGGTCGGTGACGAGGGCGGCGAGTCCCGCCGGTGTCGGGGTGTCGAACAGGGCGGCCAGGGGCAGTTCGGCGCCCAGCTCCGACCGCACCCGGCTCACCAGCCGCGTCGCCAGCAGCGAATGCCCGCCGAGGTCGAAGAAGCTGTCGTCGACGCCGACCCTGGGCAGGCCGAGGACGTCGGCGAACAGCCCGCACAGCACTTCCTCGGCGGGCGTGCGCGGGGCGCGCCCCGTGCCGGCCGTGTCGTAGTCGGGGGCGGGCAGCGCGTCGCGGTGCACCTTGCCCGTGGGCGACAACGGGATCGCTTCGAGGGCGACGACCGCGGCCGGGACCATGTAGTCGGGCAAGGTGGCGGCGACGTGGGCGCGCAGCTCGGCCGGGTCGGTCTCCCCGACACCGTCGGCGGGAACGACGTACGCCACCAGGCGCTTGTCCCCCGGCCGGTCCTCGCGCACCACCACCGCGCTGTGCGCGACCGCGTCGTGCCGGTCCAGCACCGCCGCGATCTCACCCGGCTCGATACGGAAACCCCGCACCTTCCCCTGGTCATCGGCACGACCCAGATACTCCAGCTCACCATCGGCGTTCCACCGCACCAGGTCACCCGTGCGGTACATCCGCTCACCCGGCGCACCGAACGGACACGCAACGAAACGATCCGCCGTCAGACCCGGACGGTTCAGATATCCGCGCGCCACACCGTTGCCCGCGAGGTAGAGCTCGCCGGGCACGCCGACCGGTACCGGCTGAAGGCCGCGGCCGAGGACGTAGGCGCGGGTGTCGGCGATCGGGCGGCCGATCGGGGCGTTCACGGCGCCGGTGAGCGCGCCGCTGAGGGTGGCGCACACGGTCGACTCGGTCGGGCCGTAGGCGTTGAGCATGGTGCGGCCGGCCGACCAGCGGGCGGTCAGCTCCGGCGCGCAGGCCTCGCCGCCGGTGATGAGTCCGCGCAGGGTGGGGACGCTCTCCGGGTCGAGGGTGGCCACGAAGGCCGGGGGCAGCATCGCGTGGGTCACCCCGGTCTCGGCCATGAGCCGGACCACTTCGTCCCCGATCAGCTGGTCGGGGCGCGGCACGACCAGGGTGGCTCCGGCCAGCAGGGTGGTCACCAGCTCGCACGCCGAGGCGTCGAAGCTGAGCGAGGCGAACTGCAGCATCCGCGCGCCCTCGGCGACGCCCAGTGCCTCCTGGTGGGCGGTGGCGAGGCTCGCCAGTCCCTGGTGGGTGACGAGCACGCCCTTGGGGCGGCCGGTGGAGCCGGAGGTGTAGACGACGTACGCGGGATGGGTGACGAGCAGCGGTGCCGTACGGTCCGCGTCGGTCAGGTCGGCCGGGGACAGGGCGGCCAGCTCGGCCGCCGTCTCCGGGGCGTCGAGCCGCCAGCGCGGCAGGTCACCCGGGGTGTTGGTGTCGGCGTCGGCGGACGTGAGCAGCCCCAGGGGGCGGGCGTCGGCGCACATGTAGGCGGCCCGCTCGGCCGGGTAGCCGGGGTCGATGTTCAGGTAGGCGGCGCCCGCCTTGACCACGGCCAGTGCGGCGAGGACCAGGTCGGCCGAGCGCGGCAGGGCCAGCGCCACCACCGTGTCGGGGCGTACGCCCCGGGCGACCAGCCAGCGCGCGAGGCGGTTGGCGCGGGCGTTCAGCTCCGCGTAGGTCAGGGCGGTGCCGTCGTGCAGCAGTGCGGTCGCCTCGGGGGTACGGGCCGCCTGGGCCTCGAAGAGCGCCGGGAGCGGCGCCGGGGCGACCTGGGACGCGGTGGCGTTCCAGGCGGTGAGGACGTGGTGCCGTTCGTCGGCGTCGAGGATGTCGACGCGGTCGACGGGCCGGTCCGGGTCGGCCACGAGGGCGCCGAGCAGGTGCTCCAGCCGGCGGGCGAGCCGGGCGGCGGTGCCGGCGTCGTAGAGGTCCTTGTTGAACTCCAGCACGCCGTGCAGGCCGCCCTCGGCGCCCTCCTCGCGCAGGCTGAAGACGAGGTCGAACTTGGCCACGTCGGTCTCCGCGGTCTCGGTCTCGACGCTGAGACCGGGGAGTCCGAGTTCGACTTCCGGGGTGTTCTGGAAGGCGAGCAGGACCTGGAAGAGGGGGTGGCGGGCACGCGAGCGCGCCGGGTTCACCAGCTCCACCAGCCGCTCGAACGGCACGTCCTGGTGCGCGTACGCCGCCAGGTCCGTCGACCGCACCCGCGCCAGCAGCTCACGGAAGGTCGGACCACCCGACACGTCCGTACGCAGCACCAGCGTGTTCGCGAAGAAGCCGACGAGATCGTCCAGCGCCTCGTCCGTGCGGCCGGCGATCGGCGTGCCGATCGGGATGTCCTCGCCCGCGCCCAGACGGCTCAGCAGCACCGCGAGCGCCGCCTGCACCACCATGAACACCGACGTCGACGACTCCCGCGCCAACTCCACGACACCGCCGTGCAGTCCGGCGTCGAAGCGCAGCGGGGTCAGCCCGCCCTCGTGGCTCGCCACGGCAGGGCGCGGGCGGTCGGTGGGCAGGTCCAGCTCCTCGGGCAGCGCCGCCAGCGCCGTGCGCCAGTACTCCAGCTGCTCGTGGGCCAGGCTGCCCGGATCGTCCTCCGCGCCCAGCAGCTCCCGCTGCCACAGCGCGTAGTCGGCGTACTGCACCGGCAGCGGCTCCCACTCCGGCGCCCCGCCGGCCAGCCGTGCCGTGTAGGCGGTGGCCAGGTCGCGGGCGAGGGGGGCCATCGACCAGCCGTCGCCGGCGATGTGGTGCAGCACCAGCGACAGTACGTGCTCCTGCCGCTCCCCGAGCGAGAACAGGGTGACCCGCAGCGGCAGTTCGCGCGCCAGGTCGAAGCCGGCGGTCACCTCCTGGCGCAGGGCCTGGTGCAGTTCGGCGTCGTCCGCGACGGGCACGTGCCGGACGGGGACGTCGCCGGCGGCCCCGTCCAGGATCATCTGGTGGGCGTGGCCGTCGCGGTCGGGGAAGACCGTGCGCAGCGCCTCGTGCCGTGCGACCACGTCACCGACCGCGGTGTGCAGTGCCGTGCGGTCGAGTTCGCCGCGCAGTCGCAGCACCACCGGCATGTTGTAGAGGGCGTCCACCCCCTGCAGCCGGTTCAGGAACCACAACCGCTGCTGCGCGAACGACAACGGCACCACCTCGGGCCGCTCCCGCCGCACCAACGCACGCCGCGCGGCCCCCGACTCCAACACCTCCACCCGGCCCGCGAGCCCCGCCACCGTCGGAGCGTCGAACAACGCCGCCAACGGCAACTCCACACCCAGCACCGACCGCACCCGGCTCACCAACCGAGTCGCCAGCAGCGAATGACCACCCAGATCGAAGAAACCGTCATCGATCCCGACCCGAGAAACCCCCAGCACCTCGGCGAACAGCCCGCACAACACCTCCTCCGCGGGTGTGCGCGGCGCCCGGCCCGCACCGGCCGAGTCGAAGTCCGGCGCCGGCAGCGCCCGCCGGTCCAGCTTCCCGTTCGGCGTCAACGGCAGCACCGGCAGCACCACCACCGCCGCCGGGACCATGTAGTCCGGCAGGGTGGCGGCGACGTGGGCGCGCAGCTCGGCCGGGTCGGTCTCCCCGACACCGTCGGCGGGAACGACGTACGCCACCAGGCGCTTGTCCCCCGGCCGGTCCTCGCGCACCACCACCGCGCTGTGCGCGACCGCGTCGTGCCGGTCCAGCACCGCCGCGATCTCACCCGGCTCGATACGGAAACCCCGCACCTTCACCTGGTCATCGGCACGACCCAGATACTCCAGCTCACCATCGGCGTTCCACCGCACCAGGTCACCCGTGCGGTACATCCGCTCACCCGGCGCACCGAACGGACACGCAACGAAGCGTTCGGAGGTCAGGCCGGGGCGGTTCAGATACCCACGCGCCACACCGTTGCCCGCCACGTACAGCTCGCCGGGCACGCCGGCCGGTACCGGCTGAAGGCCGCGGCCGAGGACGTACAGCCGGGTGTTGGCGAGCGGGCGGCCGATCGGGAACGCGCCCGCGGGCTCCTCTCCGGGGGCGACGCGGTGCTCGGTGCAGCTGACGGTGGTCTCGGTCGGCCCGTACACGTTGCGGATGGAGACGCCCGGGTGGGCGGTGCGCCAGCCGCGCAGTGCCTCGGCCGTCAGCGGCTCTCCGGCGAGCAGCAGTTCCTCGGTCGGCGAGGCGTGGGCGGGCAGGGTCCGCAGCAGCGGCAGATGGCTGGGGGTGGCCTTGAGCAGGGTCGGCGCGGTGGCGGGCAGGCCCCGCTCGTCGAGGCTGCCCACGGTCACGCAGCCGCCGACGGTCAGCGGGGTCAGCAGCGCGGTCACCGTCATGTCGAAGGAGACCGAGGAGTGCAGCAGGGCGGAGCCGCGCGCGCTCGGGTAGCTGCCGCCGGCCCACTCCAGGTAGTCGACGAGGTTGCGCTGTTCCACGACCACACCCTTGGGTCGGCCGGTGGAGCCCGACGTGTAGATGACGTAGGCGGGGTGGTGGGGCCGCAGCGGTGCGGTGCGCCGGTCGTCGGACGGGTTGCCGGCCACGGGGGCGACGGTGTCGGCGAGGAGCCGCGGGGCGGTGCCGAACTCGTCCCGTCCCCGGGCCGTGTCCTCGGTGGTCAGCAGCAGGGCCGGGGCGGCGTCGTCCAGCATGGCCGCGATGCGGTCGGCCGGGTAACCGGGGTCCACGGGCAGGTAGGCGGCTCCGGCCTTGAGCACGCCGAGCAGCGCCGCAGGAAGGCGCAGCGACGGGGGCAGGGCCACCGCGACCAGGTCCTCGGGGCCCACGCCGAGGCCGGTCACCTCGCGGGCCACACCGTTGGCGAGCGCGTTGAGCTCCGCGTAGGTGAGGTGTTCGCGGCCGTGCCGGACGGCCGGGGCGTCCGGGGTGCGGGCGGCCTGGGCCTCGAAGAGGCCGGGGAGGGTGGTGTGCCGGTTCTCGGCGGAGGTGTCGTTCCAGGCGGTGAGCACCTGGTGCCGTTCACCGTCGTCGAGGATGTCGACGCGGTCGACGGACCGGTCCGGGTCGGCCAGCAGCGCGCGCAGGGTGCGCTCCAGGCGGGTCGCGAGCGCGGCGGCGGAGTCGCGGTCGAAGAGGTCGCCGTTGTACTCGAGGGTGCCCGCGATGCCGCCGGGCCGCCGGTCCTCCTGGCGTTCCTGGATGTTGAGCGACAGGTCGAACTTGGCGACGCCGACGTCGAGGCCGGCGGTGTCGATGGTGAGGCCGGGCAGTTCGAGGCTGACCTCGGGGGTGTTCTGGAAGGCGAGCAGGACCTGGAAGAGGGGGTGGCGGGCACGCGAGCGCGCCGGGTTCACCAGCTCCACCAGCCGCTCGAACGGCACGTCCTGGTGCGCGTAGGCCGCCAGGTCCGTCGACCGTACGCGGGTCAGCAGTTCCCGGAAGGTCGGGCCGCCGGACACGTCCGTGCGCAACACCAGCGTGTTGGTGAAGAAGCCGACGAGTTCGTCCAGGGCCTCGTCCGTGCGGCCGGCGATCGGCGTGCCGATGGGGATGTCCTCGCCCGCGCCGAGGCGGGACAGCAGCACCGCGAGCGCCGCCTGCACCACCATGAAGGCCGACGCGGAGGAGTCGCGCGCGAAGTCGAGCAGGTCCTGGTGGAGTCCGGCGTCCCAGTCGACGTCCACGCGGCCGCCGGAGTGGGTGGACTCGACGGGCCGGGGGCGGTCGGTGGGCAGGGTCAGTTCCTCGGGCAGCGCCGCCAGCGCCGTGCGCCAGTACTCCAGCTGCTCGTGGGCCAGGCTGCCCGGATCGTCCTCGGTGCCCAGCAGCTCCCGCTGCCACAGCGCGTAGTCGGCGTACTGCACCGGCAGAGGCCGCCAGTCGGGGGCGCGCCCGTCGTGGCGGGCGGCGTACGCGGCGCCCAGGTCGCGGGCGAGCGGGCCCATCGACCAGCCGTCACCGGCAATGTGGTGCATCACCAGGGCGAGCACGTGCTCGCGCTCGCCGAGCGAGAACAGGGTGACCCGCAGGGGCAGTTCGCGTGACAGGTCGAAGCCGGCGCCCGCCGCCTCCCGCAGCAGCTCGGGCAGCTCCGGCTCGTCGGTCTCCACCACCGGCAGGGGCACGTCCCACGTGTCGAGCGTGACCTGCCGTGCCGTCCCGTCGACGTCGGGGTACACGGTGCGCAGCGCCTCGTGCCGCTCGACCAGGTCGCCGACGGCGAGCCGGAGTGCCGTGCGGTCGAGTTCGCCGCGCAGTCGCAGCACCACCGGCATGTTGTAGAGGGCGTCCACCCCCTGCAGCCGGTTCAGGAACCACAACCGCTGCTGCGCGAACGACAACGGCACCACCTCGGGCCGCTCCCGCCGCACCAACGCACGCCGCGCGGCCCCCGACTCCAACACCTCCACCCGGCCCGCGAGCCCCGCCACCGTCGGAGCGTCGAACAACGCCGCCAACGGCAACTCCACACCCAGCACCGACCGCACCCGGCTCACCAACCGAGTCGCCAGCAGCGAATGACCACCCAGATCGAAGAAACCGTCATCGATCCCGACCCGAGAAACCCCCAGCACCTCGGCGAACAGCCCGCACAACACCTCCTCCGCGGGTGTGCGCGGCGCCCGGCCCGCACCGGCCGAGTCGAAGTCCGGCGCCGGCAGCGCCCGCCGGTCCAGCTTCCCGTTCGGCGTCAACGGCAGCACCGGCAGCACCACCACCGCCGCCGGGACCATGTAGGCGGGGAGCCGGCCGGTGAGGCGGCCGCGCAGGTCGGCGCCGAGGGATTCGCCGGAGGCGCCGGCCGGGACGACGTAGGCGATGATCTGGCCCGGCCGGTCGGCCCTGGTGACCACGGCCGTCTGGGCGACCTCGGGCTGGGCGGTCAGCGCGGACTCGATCTCGCCGAGTTCGACGCGGTGGCCGCGCACCTTGACCTGGTCGTCGGTGCGGCCCAGGTACACGAGGGTGCCGTCGGAGCGCCGCTCGACGAGGTCGCCGGTGCGGTACATCCGCTCGCCGGGTGCGCCGAACGGGCAGGCCACGAAGCGTTCGGAGGTCAGGCCGGGGCGGTTCAGGTAGCCGCGTGCGACACCCGCGCCCGCGAGGTACAGCTCGCCGGGCACGCCGACCGGGACGGGACGCAGCCGGCCGTCGAGGACATAGGTGCGCATGTTGGCGATCGGCAGCCCGATGGGCGGCCGGTGGCCGCCGTCGAGCGGGGCGCTCATGGTGGCGCACACCGTGGTCTCGGTGGGCCCGTACGCGTTGATCATCCGGCGGCCGGCCGACCAGCGGGCCACCAGCTCGGCCGAGGACGCCTCACCGGCCACGACGAGGGTGCGCACGGTCGACAGGTCCGTCGCCTCCTGGACCTCCAGGACCGTCGGAGGCAGGGTGACATGGGTGACCTGGTGCGCGGCGGCGGTCCGGGCCAGCGGGGCGCCGGGGCGCAGCCCGTCGGGGGCGGCGAGGACGAGGGTGGCGCCGGACAGCAGCGCCATGACCATCTCCCAGAAGGCCGCGTCGAAGCTGAGCGAGGCGAACTGGAGCACCCGGTCGCCGGGGCCGACGCGCAGGGTGTGCCGCTGTGCGGCGAGGAGGCTCGCGGCACCGGTGTGGGTGCCGGTCACGCCCTTGGGGCGGCCGCTGGAGCCGGAGGTGTAGATGACGTACGCCGCGTGGGCGGGGGTGAGCGGGGAGCGCCGTTCGGCGTCGGTGACGTCGTGGCCGGGGAAGCGGTCCGGCCGGGCCGAGTCGAGGGCGAGGACGTCCGCGGCGCCCGGCGGGGTGGCGGTCCGGGCGTCCGGTACGAGGATCAGCGCGGGCGCGCCGTCGGACAGCAGGTAGGCGATGCGCTCGGCCGGGTACTCCGGGTCGACCGGGAGGTAGGCGGCGCCCGCCTTGAGGACGGCGAGCACCGCGACGACCTGCTCCGGCGAGCGCGGCAGCATCAGCGCGACCCGGTCCTCCGGGCCGATCCCCCGCTGGATCAGCAGCCGCGCCAGCCGGTTGGCGCGCCGGTTGAGTTCGGCGTACGACAGCGTGGTGTCGGCGAACACGAGGGCGGGCGCGTCCGGGGTGCGGGCGGCCCGCGTCTCGAAGAGGGCCGGCACGGTCTGCCGCGGGACGTCCTGCCGGGTGTCGTTCCAGGTGGTGGTGAGCTGCCGGTGTTCCTCGTCGGTGAGCAGCTCGATGTCGTCGAGGCGGCGGCTCGGGTCGGCGGCCGCGGCGGTCAGCAGCCGCTCCAGCCAGTGCGTGATCCGCTGGACGGTGTCCTGGTCGAAGAGGTCCGTGGCGTACTCGACGAAGCCTTCGAGGCCGGCCGGTTCGCCCCGGTCGTCCACCTTCTCGGTCAGGCTCACCGACAGGTCGAACTTCGCGCCGCCGGGATGGATCATCCGCGGGTCGACGTCGAGGCCCGGCAGTTCGACGTGGTAGCCGGGGGTGTTCTGGAGGACGAGCAGGACCTGGGCGAGCGGCAGCCGGTTCGCGGAGCGGCTGGGGTTGAGGATCTCCACGAGCCGTTCGAAGGGCACGTCCTGGTGGGCGTAGGCCGCCAGGTCCACGTCCCGGACGCGGTCGACGAGTTCGCCGAAGGCGGGGTTGCCGGAGGTGTCGGCGCGCAGCACCAGGGTGTTGACGAAGAACCCGACGACGTCGTCGAGGGCTTCGTCGGTGCGGCCGGCGACGGGGCCCGCGATCGGGATGTCCTCGCCGGCGCCCAGCCGGGTCAGCAGCCCGGCGAGTCCGGCGTGCAGCACCATGAAGAGGGTGGCGCGGCGCTCACCGGCGAGCCGCAGCAGGCCGCGGTGCAGTTCGGCGTCGAAGGTGACCGGCAGGGACGCGCCGCGGCGGCCGGTGAGCGCGGAGCGCGGCCGGTCGGTGGGCAGGTCCAGCTCGTCGGGCAGGCCGGCCAGGGTGTTCCGCCAGTGGGCGAGCTGCGTGTGGGCGACCGTGCCGGGGGTGTCCTCACCGGCGAGCAGTTCGCGCTGCCACAGCGCGTAGTCGGCGTACTGGACCGGCAGTTCGGCCCAGTGGGGCGCGCCGCCGTCCAGGCGGGCCCGGTAGGCGGTGGCCAGGTCGCGGGCGAGCGGGCCCATGGACCATTCGTCGCCGGCGATGTGGTGCACGACGAGCAGCAGGACGTGTTCGTCGGCGCTCTGCCGGTACAGCGAGGCGCGCAGCGGGATCTCGCGGGACAGGTCGAAGCCCGCGCCGGCCGCCTCGTCCAGCAGGCCGGGCAGCGCGTCCGCGTCGGCCTCGGTCACCGGCAGCGGTACGTCGGGGGCGGCGAGGACGACCTGGCGCGGCTCGCCGTCGGCGTCGGCGAAGACCGTGCGCAGCGACTCGTGGCGGGCGACGACGTCTCCCAGCGCGGCCTGGAGCGCCGTACGGTCGAGCGGTCCCGTCAGCCGCAGCGCGAGCGGCATGTTGTAGGCGGCGCCGACGCCCTCCATGCGGTTGAGGAACCACAGGCGCTGCTGGGCGAAGGACAGGGGCACGGCGTCCGGCCGCGCGGTCCGGCGCAGTGCGGGGCGGGCGGGTCCGTCGGTGGTGAGCACGGCGGCGAGTCCCGCCACCGTCGAGTGCTGGAAGAGGGTGCCGAGGGGGGCTTCCGCGCCGAGCTCGGTGCGGATGCGGACGGCGAGGCGGGTCGCCAGCAGCGAGTGGCCGCCGAGTGCGAAGAAGTCGTCGTCGATGCCGATCTGTTCGACGCCGAGGACCTCGGCGAAGATCCGGCACAGGGTCTCCTCGCGCGGTGAGCGGGGGGCCCGCCCGGACACCAGCGCGCCGAAGTCCGGGGCTGGCAGGGCGCGCTGGTCCAGCTTGCCGTTCGGGGTGAGCGGCAGCGCCGGCAGTGTCACCACGGCCGACGGCACCATGTACGAGGGCAGGGACTCGGCGGCGTACGAGCGCAGTTCGTCGGATTCGGGGGCGGACTCGCGCGGCACCACGTAGGCGACGAGCCGCTTGTCGCCGGGCCGGTCCTCACGGACGACGACGGCGGCCTGGGCGACACGCGGGTGGCGGGCGAGCACGGCCTCGATCTCGCCGAGCTCGATGCGGAAGCCGCGGATCTTGACCTGGTGGTCGATGCGGCCTTCGTAGGCGAGGGCGCCGTCGGGGGTCCACCGGGCCAGGTCGCCGGTCCGGTACATACGGGCGCCGGGGGGCCCGAAGGGGCAGGCGACGAACCGGTCGGAGGTCAGCCCGGGGCGGTTCAGGTAGCCGCGGGAGAGTCCGGCGCCGGCCACGTACAGCTCGCCGGTGACGCCGGGCGGTACCGGGCGCAGGGCGGCGTCGAGCACGTAGGCCCGCAGGTCCGCGAGGGGTGAGCCGACGGTGCTGCCGGTGTCGGCGGCGGCGTCCTCGCGGCCGAGCGGGTGCTCGGTGACGTGCACGGTGGTCTCGGTGATGCCGTACATGTTCACGAGCACCGGCCGGTCGTCGGGGTGCCGCTCGTACCAGGCGGCGAGCTTGCCGGGGGCCAGCGCCTCACCGCCGAAGATCACGTGGCGCAGTGCCAGCCGGTCCGCCGGGTGCTGCCGGTCCGCCTGGATCAGCTGGTAGAAGGCCGAGGGCGTCTGGTTGAGGACGGTGACGCCCTCGTCGGCGAGCAGGGCGCGGAACGCGTCGGGCGAGCGGGAGACCGTGTGGTCGACGACGACGAGCCGGCCGCCGTGCAGCAGCGCGCCCCACAGCTCCCACACCGAGAAGTCGAACGCGTACGAGTGGAACAGGGTCCACACGTCGTCCGGGCCGAAGCGGAACGATTCGGCGGTGGCGGAGAAGAGCCGGGTGACGTTGCGGTGCGAGACGACGACGCCCTTCGGCTTGCCCGTCGAACCGGACGTGAAGATCACGTACGCGGGGTGGTCGGGGTGCAGCGCGCCGAGCCGGTCGGCGTCGGTGGGGTCGGTGTCGGCGGTTTCCCCGACGTCCCGTACGTCGTCGACCGTGTCGAGGACGAGCACGGGGCCGGCCTCGGAGAGCACCGTGGCGACCCGGCCGGCGGGCGTCTGCGGATCGATCGGCAGATAGCCGGCGCCCGTCTTCAGCACCGCGAGGATCGCCACGACCAGCTCGGCCGAGCGCGGCAGCATCAGTCCGACCAGCCGCTCGGGGCCCGCGCCGCGCGCGATGAGCCGGTGGGCCAGCCGGTTCGCCCACCGGTTCAGCTCCCGGTACGTCAGACGGGTGTCCCCGTGGGTGACGGCGACCGCGTCGGGGGTGCGCCGGACGTGCTCCTCGAACCACTCGGGGAGGGTGCCCGCGGCGAGGTCGGCGGCGCGGCTGTTCCACTCGGTCAGCACCCGGTGCCGTTCGTCGGGCAGGAGCACATCGGCGAGGCCGACCGGGCGGGCGGGGTCGGCGAGGAGCGCGCGCAGGAAGGCGGGGAACCGCCGGCCGTGACCGGCGACGGTGTCGGCGTCGTACGCGGCCGAGTTGCCCGCGAGCAGCACCCGCACCCCGTGTTCGTCGGAGCCGCCCTCGAAGGCGATCACCAGGTCGTCGACGGGTCCGCTGGGCACTCCGCGGGCCTCGGCCGTGCACGGGCCGAACCGCAGATCCTGGGGCAGCGGCAGGAAGTTGACGGCAGGTCCGAACATACGGCGGGTCAGGCCGCCGAGGCCCAGGTCCTTGCGCAGGTCCTCGCCCCGGTACCGCTGGTGCCGCAGCAGGGCGCGCATCTCGCGGCCCACGTACCGCTGGAGTTCGGTGAAGGACATGCGCGGCTGCGGCGCGAGGCGCAGCGGCAGCACGTTGGAGGCCATGCCGGGCGTGGCCTGGGTGACCGGGGTGAGGCGGCCGGTGACGGGGAAGCCGAGCACGACGTCGTCGGTGCCGGAGAAACGGCCGAGGTAGGCGGCGGCAGCGGCGGTCAGCGTGACCTGCCAGGTGGTCCCCGACTCCTGGGCCAGTCGCCGGACCGCGCCGAACAGCTCCGGCTCCAGCTGGGTGGTGTGGCGGTGCGCCTCGGACCACAGGCCGGTGGGGCGGTCGGGCAGGGCGAGCAGCTCCGGGGCGTCACGGAAGCGCTGGAGCCAGTGGTCGCGGTCCTTGCCGCCGCGCGCGGACTCGGCGTATCTGACGTCCTCGGCGAGGAATTCGGTGAGCGGGGAGAACGGGGTGGGCGGGATCCGCCGGCCCTCCGAGAGGGCGGAGTAGCAGTCGGCGACCCGCTGCACAATCAGGTTGAACCCGAAAGCGTCACAGGCGATGTGATGCACCCGCATGTACCAGAGGAACCGGTCCGGGGCTATCCGGAACAGCTTCTGCACGAACAGCGGACCGGTGAAAAGGTTGAAAGGATGAACCAGATCGTCCCGCATCGCGGCGAGCGCGGCGGCCCGTCCGTCTTCCCGGGCGGACGGATCTCCGTCTTCCCGGGCGGACAGATCCGTGACCCCGAGCGGCCAGTCGCCGGAAGTCGCGACGGACTGCCAGGGAACACCGTCGGTCTCACCGAATCGGACATGGAGTGCCTCGGCCTCGCCCACGGCCTGCCGGAGCGCGCTCTCGAATTGCGGCACGTCCAGCGGACCGGCTATCTCCACGAAACCGCTGATGTTGTAGAGCGGGCTGTCCGCGATGAGTTTCTGGGCGAACCAGACGCGCTGCTGGGCCGCCGACAACGGATTGCGGGCAGACGGCGATCCGGTGAACATCCTGCGCTCCCCCATGTGTGCAGGGGGAAGCTTCCCTAAATCCCCCCGTTACGTGTCCCCCGACGCGCTGGGCTCTCGAGGTCTCGCATCAACGTGCAAGATAACAATGCCCTCGTTGCCGATGCCACGAATTAACCGCCGGGCGGCCCGCGGCGCTGACGGGGCGTCAATCGACCCTAACACGACCGCGTCAACAACCGGCCGGTAGAGTGGCGTTGACCAGCGGGACCGTCACAGTACAGAATCCAGACCAGGTTCCGGCCACCGACCGACACGCCATGCGTCCGCGTTGCGCGGCACAGATCTCGGAAATCATCCGGTCACGGGGGGCGGCCGGTGCCGGAGCAACTGTTTGCCGTACCCATGGGCCCGGCCCAATGGGGTGCGGAACAGGTGTTGTCCATCACATACGGGGGGAGTGCAGTAGCCCTGCACAGCATGCATGCAATCGTTGCCGCGGTCGCAGGCGCCTCTTCCTGTCGGCTCTTTTAGGGGTGTTCTGAGTGAGTAACGATCTGCAGTCGACGATCCACGACATACTGGTCGACGACCTCGAGGTGGATGCCGAGTCCATTGCCACCGATGTGCGTCTCGACACACTGGAATTGGACTCTCTCGCGATCGTCGAGTTCATCACCCGGGTCAAGGAGGAGTTCAACGTCGACCTGGCCGACGAGGAAAGCGCCCTGAAGGACAAGACCTTCGGCGAACTGGTCGAACTCGTGGATGCCCGACTGGGCTCGTCATGACAGCTGGATTTCCCGCCGCGGTCACCGGGGCGGGGCTGATCACCCCTGCCGGGATCGGAGTCGACGAGACCTGGCAGTCGGTGCTGAAGGCACCCGCACTGGCCACGAAGGACGCCGCGCTGGAAGGCACCGGCGCGCCTTACTGCCTGCGGGTACCGGAATTCGGTTCCGACGTCCTGTCGGGCCGGGGAACCGCGAACACGGATCCCTTCATCCGTTACGCCCTGGTCGCGGTCGGCGAGGCGATCCGGCAGTCCGGGCTCGACCCGGACACCTGGGACGGCACCCGGGTCGGCCTGGTCGTCGGCACCGGGATCGGCGGCGTCGGCACCCTCATGCAGGCGCAGGACCGGTTCGCGGCCCGGGGCGCCGAGGCCGTCTCGCCGTACATGCATCCCCGCGCGCTGCCCAACATGGCGGCGGGCGCGGTCGCCCTGCGGTACGGCATCAACGGACCGGCCCACACGGTCGTCTCCGCGTGTGCCTCCGGCGCGGTCGCCATCGGCGTCGCGCGCGACCTGCTGCGCGCCGGGACCTGCGACGTGGTGATCGCCTGCGGTACGGAAGCGGGTGTCGTGCCCGTGACCGTGAGCGGCTTCGCCCGGATGGGCGCGCTGTCCAAGCGGGACGACCCGACCGCCTCCCGCCCGTTCGCGGCGGACCGCGACGGGTTCGTCATCTCCGAGGGTGCCGGCGCCGTCGTACTGGAACGGCCCGAGAGCGCGGCGCGGCGCGGCGCCGAGGAACTGGGCCGGGTGCTCGGCTACGGCTGCACCACGGACGCCCACCACCTGGTCGCGCCCCGCGCCGACGGCTTCCAGGCGGAGGCCGCCGTACGCCAGGCACTGCGGGACGCCGGGCTGGACGCCGAGGCGATCGACCACGTCAACGCCCACGGCACCTCGACCCCGGTGAACGACCGCATCGAGGGCGAACTGGTCAGGCGGCTCTTCCCGCACAACCCCTCGGTGACCGCGCCGAAGGGCGTCCTCGGGCACACCCTCGGGGCGGCGGGCGCCATCGAAGCCGTACTCGCGCTGTGCACCCTGCGCGACGGAGTGGTCCCCGCGGTGGCCCACACCACGGCCGTCGATCCGGAACTGGCCGGTCTCGACGTGGTCCTGGGCGAGGCGCGCGAGGAGCGGCCCTCATACGTGCTCAGCAACTCCTTCGGCTTCGGAGGGCACAACTGCGCGCTCGTGCTGGGGCGTTGACGACCGTGCGCACATCAGGGCCGCGGGGCCCGCAAGTGGAAGACGGCAGCGGATGCCACTGATCAACGGGGACTTATTCATGACCGACGAGCGCGTGGCCACACTGACCACGCTGCTGGCCGAGCCCGACTTCGCCGAGATCCGGCCCGAAGGGCAGAGCCTGTACGACTACAGCGTCACCACCCTGCGCCGGGCCCTGCGCATCAACCGGGCCGGCGTCACCGCCAACTCGATGTGGCTGGGGCGGGGCGAGCCGTCCGAGTTCCCCGACTTCCTGCGCGCGATGGGCTGGATCGGGGCCTACGACGCCTCCCTGCTCAACGTGCTGGTCTCCCACCAGATCGCCGGGGACGCCTGCCTCAGCCACGCCGACCCGGCGCAGCTGGAGCGCTTCGCGCCGGAGATCGACAGCATGGAGCGGGTCTACTGCTTCGCCTCCTCGGAGCTGCACGCCGGCTCCGACCTGACCCGGATCGGGACCACGGCCACCTACCGGCACGCCGACCGCTCGCTCGTCCTGCACACGCCGGAGCCGGCGGACAGCAAGGTGTGGATCGGCAACAGCCTGCACACCGGGGACGTGGCCATGGTGCTGTGCCGGCTGCGGGTCGGCGACCGCGACGAGGGCCACCACTGGCTGCGGGTGCCGCTGCGCACCGGCGGCCGCCTGAACCAGGGGGTCTCCGTCCAGGGTGCCGAGCCGAAGGGCGGCGTCGAGGCCAACCAGACCGGCATCATCCGGTTCGACCAGTGCGTGCTGCCGCTGTCCGCCCTGATGGGCCGCTGGGCGCGCATCGACGAGCAGGGGGTCTACCACTCCCCCGTGCGGCGGTACCGCCGGTTCGACGAGTGCCTGGCCACCTTCACCCATGAACGGCTCTTCCCCAGCATGGCCGCGGCCATGGCGCAGCGGCTGGCGTGCGCCATCACCACCCGCTTCGCGGCCGTCAAGCGCACCTTCGGCGCGCCGCTGCTCGGCCACGCCCACTACCGCATGCGTCTGCGCACCGCCGCCGGCCGCGCCCTGGCCGCCCGGCACGCGCTGGAAGGCCTGGTCGAACAGGCGGTCCGGCGCGTCGGCACCCGGCACCCCGCCGAGGACCGGCTGCTGCACGCGCTGATCTCCTGCGCCAAGACGGGCAGCACGGGAGACGCCCGGCTCACCCTCGCCGACACCAGGGAGCTCTGCGGCGGGCTCGGCTACCACCGGCTGAACCAGATCTCGCCGCTCCAGCACGACTACGAGATCGCCGTCACCTTCGGCGGGGACAACACCGTCCTCGGCTACCAGGCCTCGCGGTTCGCGCTGCGTGAGCGCGAGGACCTGGCCGCGCTCCTCGACGACGCGGTCCGCGAGACGGCCGGCGGCGGGACCGACCCGGACACCCGGTTCCTCGTCTCGGCGCTGCGCCGCCTCTGCGAGGTGCTGCTGGACGAGGTGGACCGCGAGGGGCCGGGGGCGGCCAGCACCGCCTGGTCGCGGGCCGTCCACCAGACACTGGCGGTCGGCCGCTGGGCCGGGCACACCGGCGGCCCGGCCGGGCGGGGACTGCTGCGGCACTTCGCCGCCGGTTGTGTGCTCGAACACGGCATGACCGGGCTGCGGGCGGGTGTGCTCACCCCGGACGATCTGCTGCGGGCCGACCGGCTGCGCGCGGAGGAAGGCGCGGCGGAACTCCCCGCCGACGAGCTGCTCGCGCTGCTCGACGTGCCCGAGGCGCTGGTGCGCGCCCCCATCGCGTACGACGACTTCGCCGAACGCCACCTGCGGAGGGCCGCCACCCCACATGGCGTACCGGGTGGCGAGGGCGTGGCCGCCGCGGTCACGGCGTCCGTCTGACACCGATCCGGAAGGATTCCCCTCACATGGACGACGTCCGCGCAGTGGTCACCGGCATCGGGAGCTGTCTGCCTCCTGACGTGGTGTCGAACGACGACCTGTCCAAGGTGCTGGACACCTCGCACGAGTGGATCCACAGCCGCACCGGCATCGCCCGGCGCCATGTGGTGAAGCCGGGCGTCAGCACCGGCGATCTGGCCACGGCGGCCGGGGCCGCCGCCCTGGAGTCGGCCGGCCGGCGCGCCTGCGATCTGGTGCTGCTGGCCACGACCACCCCGGACCAGCCCTGCCCGGCCACCGCCCCACAGGTCGCCGCCCGGCTGGGCTGCGCCGGGGTGCCCGCCTTCGACCTGGCGGCGGTGTGCTCCGGATTCGTGTACGGGATCGAGACGGCGTCCGCCCTGATCCGCTCGGGGCTGTACGAGACGGTGCTGCTCATCGGCGCCGAGACGTACTCGACGATCGTCGACCCCACGGACCGCAACACCGCGGTGCTCTTCGGCGACGGCGCGGCGGCCGTGGTGCTGGAACGGGGCTCGGCCACCACGCCGGGCGCGGTGCTCCACACCCGGCTCGGCAGCGACGGCACCCGGCCGGACCTGATCACCGTGCCCGGCGGGGGCTCCCGCGCGCCGCGCCCCGGTCCGGACGGCCCCTCCACGTACTTCCGCATGGAGGGCAAGGAGGTGTACACGCGCGCGGTGGCGACGATGACCGCCTCCGCCCGTGAGGTGGCCGAGACGGCGGGCTGGCGGCCGGAGGAGGTCGACGCCTTCGTCGGGCACCAGGCCAACGCGCGGATCCTGCGTGCCGTGGCCAAGCGCCTCGGACTGCCCCGGGAGCGCGTCGTGTGCCACATGGGCGAGGTCGGCAACACCGCCGCGGCGTCCATTCCCCTCGCCCTGTCCTGGGCGGCCTCACGCGGCGACCTGACGGCCGGCGACCGGGTACTGCTGACCGCCTTCGGCGGCGGCCTGACCTGGGGCTCGGCCGCCATGACCTGGCCGCAGGTGCGACCGGTGACCGCCTTGGAACCGGCGTCACCGGCGCTCTGACGACCTACCCGGAGCGGACCGAGCCCATCAACGCGGTCCGCCGGGCTGGGCCGAGCAGACGGGACGCGCGTCGCCGCTGTCCGCGCCCAGGCCCGCGAGCAGGCGCAGCCCGTCCTCGGCGGGGCTGCCGGGGGCCGCGGACAGCACCAGCAGCTCCATGCCCGATCCGTCCGGTGGTGCGAAGTTCTCCTGGTGCAGTTCCAGCAGTCCGACCAAGGGGTGCCGGTACGCCTTGCGTCCATGTGTGCGGGCGCGCACGTGCGCGCGGGCCCAGAGGCGGCGGAAGCGCTCGCTGCCCATCGCCAGCTCGCCGATGAGTGAGGCCAGTTGGGGGTCCTCGGGGTATTTGCCGGCGGCCAGGCGCAGATGCCCGACCACGTCGAGGGTGCAGTTCTCCCAGTCCGCGTAGAGGCCTCGCTCGGCCTCCTCGAGGAAGATGTGCCGGGCGGTGTTCAGGCCCGGTATCGGCCGGCCGTAGAGGAGCCCGGCGAGGCGGTTCCCGGCGAGCACGTCCAGGCGTTGGTTCATGATCAGCGCGGGTGCGTCGGCGACCAGGTCGAGCAGGCGCAGCAGCTCGGGCCGGACCCGCCCGCCCGGCGCCTTCGCGCGGCGGCGGCGCTGCCGGGCGAGCCGGTGGAGGTGCCCGCGTTCGGTCTCGTCGAGGCCGAGGACGCGGGCGAGGGCGTCGAGGACCTGCTCGGAGGGCTGTCTCGCGCGGCCCTGCTCCAGCCGTACGTAGTAGTCGACGCTGACTCCGGACAGGTGCGCGACCTCTTCGCGGCGCAGCCCCTCGACCCGGCGGCGGCTGTCGGTGGGGATGCCGACGGCCGCCGGGTCGACCCGGGAACGCCGGGTCCGGAGGAAGCCCGCAAGATCGTCCATGCCCCCAGTATGGCCGCGGCACGGCCCGTGAGGGTGGTCCTGCCGTTACCAGGAAGTCCCGTCCTACGGAACAGGCGTCCCTGAACGCCGGGCGCCGCGGCGCCCAGGATCGAAGGCATCCGATCCGAAGGAGTTCCCGTGAAGACGCTGATCGTCCACGCCCACCCGGAACCGAAGTCGCTCAACAGCTCGCTGAAGGACCTCGCGGTGTCCACGTTGGAGACCGCCGGTCACGAGGTACGGGTGAGCGATCTCTACGCGATGAACTGGAAGGCGGTCGTGGACGCCGCGGACTACGGCCCCAGCGCCTCGAGCCCGCTGAAGGTCGCCCTGGACTCGGGCCGGGCCTTCGACGCCGGGACGCTCACCCCGGACGTCGTCGCCGAGCAGGAGAAGCTGCTGTGGGCCGACACGGTCATCTTCCAGTTCCCGCTGTGGTGGTACACGATGCCCGCGATCCTCAAGGGCTGGGTGGACCGGGTCTTCACCTACCACTTCGCGTACGGCGTCGGCGAGCACAGCGACACCAAGTACGGCGAGCGCTTCGGCGAAGGCACCCTCGCGGGCCGCAAGGCCCTGCTGTCGGTGACCGCCGGCGGCCCGGAGTCGCATTACGCCGCTCGCGGCATCAACGGCCCCATCGACGACCTGCTGTTCCCGATCCACCACGGCATCCTCTACTACCCGGGCATCGAGGTGCTGCCGCCGTTCGTGCTGTACGGCACCGACCGGATGACCGGCGAGGACTACGCGGACGTCGCGAAGGCCTGGCAGCAGCGCCTGCTCACCCTGGAGTCGACCGAGCCGATCGCGTTCCGGCGGCAGAACTTCGGCGACTACGAGATCCCCTCCCTGCAACTGAAGGAGGGCCTGGAGCCCGCCGGCCGCTCGGGCTTCGGGCTGCACGTGCGCGGCTAGGAGCGGACGGCCCCGGGCAGGCCGGGCGCCCTGGTCGGCGTTCCCGGTCGGCCCGAGGCCGTGGTGAAGGGACGGGTCAGGCGACGGCGTGGCGGGAGCCGGACAGGGCCGGAGCGCCGAGGACCACGCCGACCGGTGCCACCACCATGGCAGTACTGGTGCCGGGAGCCCTGCCGTGTCGTGTCCGCCGCCGCGGCCGTCGTGGCCGTCGTCACCGCGGTACGAGCCGGGAGGGGTGTGCGGCGTCGCGGTGCAGCCCGGCGTCCGCTACGACCCGCACCGCCTCCAGTCCCTGGTGGCCGCCCTGGACACGGCGGCGCGCGCCGTGGAGAGGGACCTGGCGGCCCGGCACCTAGCACCCGGCCCGGGCGGCCACGTGCCGAACACCGCCGGCGAGAGCCACAGCGCCACGGTGGCGGCGGCCAGCGCGGCACCAGGATCAGTGCGGCGGCCGGCAGCCGTTCGTCCGGGCCCGTCCACAGCGCCTTGACGTCACCCGGCATGTGGCGGGGCGGCATGCCGGGTCTCGCCCGCGAGCTCCTTGAGCGCGACGTTGAGTTCGAGCACGTTCACCCGGGGCTCACCGATGAAGCCGAGGGTGCGGCCCTCGGTGTGCTCGTCGACGAGTTCTCGGACCGCGGCGACGGGCAGACCGTTCTTCAAGGCGACCCGGTGGACCTGGATGTCCGCGTACTGCGGGGAGATGTCCGGGTCCAGGCCGGATCCCGAGGAGGTGACGGCGTCCGCGGGGACGTCGGACGGCTTGACCGTGTGGCCGGGGACGGAGTTGTCCCTGACGACGGCGGCCTTGGCGTCCTTCACCCACTGGATCAGCTCTTCGTTGTCGCCGGACCGGTTGGTCGCGCCGGACAGGATGATCGAGTACCGGGTGTTGACGCTGTTGGTGCCGAGGCCGTTCTGCGGGCGGCCCTGGAACCACTTCAGGTCGGGCGCGGGCGTCTCCTCGCCCTCCTTCGGCGGCAGATTGTAGGACTGCCCGATCAGGGACGAGCCGACGACCTCGCCGTCCGCCTCGATCTCCGAGCCGTTCGCCTTGCCGCCGAACAGCCCCTGCGCGATGCCGGTGACGGTCAGCGGGTAGACGACGCCGGTCACCAGGGTCAGCGCGAGGAGGGCGCGCAGGCCCGCCCCGAGCAGCCGGGCGGTGTTCGTAACCGAGTTGTTCATGGCGATCAGCCGATTCCGGGGATGAGGGAGAGGAGCAGGTCGATGAGCTTGATGCCGGCGAAGGGCGCGATCAGCCCGCCCAGGCCGTAGACGGTGAGGTTGCGGCGCAGCATCCTGTCCGCGCTGCCGGGCCGGTACCGCACGCCCTTCAGGGACAGCGGCACCAGCGCGATGATGACCAGCGCGTTGAAGATGACCGCGGACAGGATCGCGGAGTCCGGCGAGGACAGTCCCATGATGTTGAGCTTGTCCAGGCCCGGGTGGACGGCCGCGAACAGCGCCGGGATGATCGCGAAGTACTTCGCCACGTCGTTGGCGATGGAGAACGTCGTCAGCGCGCCGCGTGTGATCAGCAACTGCTTGCCGATCTCGACGATCTCGATGAGCTTGGTCGGGTCGGAGTCGAGGTCGACCATGTTGCCGGCCTCCTTGGCGGCCGACGTGCCGGTGTTCATCGCCACGCCGACGTCCGCCTGCGCGAGCGCCGGGGCGTCGTTGGTGCCGTCACCGGTCATCGCGACCAGCTTGCCGCCGGCCTGCTCCCGCTTGATGAGCGCCATCTTGTCCTCGGGAGTGGCCTCGGCGAGGAAGTCGTCGACGCCCGCCTCCTCGGCGATCGCCTTGGCGGTCAGCGGGTTGTCGCCGGTGATCATGACGGTCTTGATGCCCATGCGGCGCAGTTCCTCGAACCGCTCGCGCATGCCGTCCTTGACGACGTCCTTGAGGTGGATGACGCCCAGGACGCGCGCGCCGTCGGCGTCCTCGGCGGCGACCAGCAGCGGCGTACCGCCCGCCTCGGAGATCCGGTCGGCGATCCCGAGGGCGTCCTTCGCGACCGTCCCGCCGCGCTCCCGGACCCAGGCGGTGACCGAACCGGCCGCGCCCTTGCGGATCCTGCGCCCGTCGGCGTCCACGCCGGACATCCGGTTCCGGGCGGTGAAGGTGATCCACTCGGCGCCCACCAGTTCCCCCTGGTGGCGCTCGCGCAGGCCGTACTTCTCCTTGGCGAGGACGACGACGGAGCGGCCCTCGGGCGTCTCGTCGGCCAGCGACGACAGCTGGGCGGCGTCCGCGACCTCGGCCTCCGTCGTCCCGCTCACCGGCACGAACTCCGACGCCCGCCGGTTGCCGAGGGTGATGGTGCCGGTCTTGTCGAGCAGCAGCGTGGAGACGTCACCGGCGGCCTCGACCGCGCGGCCGGACATCGCGAGGACGTTGCGCTGGACCAGGCGGTCCATGCCCGCGATGCCGATCGCGGAGAGCAGGGCGCCGATCGTGGTCGGGATCAGGCAGACCAGCAGCGCCACCAGCACGACCATCGTCAGGTGCGTGCCCGCGTAGCCGGCGAACGGCGGCAGGGTGGCGCAGGCCAGCAGGAAGACGATCGTCAGCGAGGCGAGCAGGATGTTCAGCGCGATCTCGTTCGGCGTCTTCTGCCGGGCCGCGCCCTCGACGAGGTTGATCATCCGGTCGATGAAGGTCTCCCCCGGCTTCGTCGTGATCTGGACGACGATCCGGTCGGACAGCACCTTCGTACCGCCGGTGACGGCGCTCCTGTCGCCGCCGGACTCACGGATGACCGGGGCCGACTCACCGGTGATGGCCGACTCGTCGACGGACGCGACGCCCTCGACGACGTCACCGTCGCCGGGGATGACGTCGCCGGCCTCGCAGACCACCCGGTCGCCGATCCGCAGAGCGGTGCCGGGCACCTGCTCCTCACGGGCGCCCACGAGCCTGCGCGCCACCGTGTCCGTCTTGGCCTTGCGCAGGGTGTCGGCCTGCGCCTTGCCCCGCCCCTCCGCGACGGCCTCCGCCAGGTTGGCGAAGATCACGGTCAGCCACAGCCAGGCGCTGATCGTCCAGCCGAACCAGTCGCCGGGGTCCTGGAAGGAGAAGACCGTGGTCAGCGCGGAGCCGATCCACACCACGAACATCACGGGGGACTTGATCATCACCCGCGGGTCCAGCTTGCGGAAGGCGTCCGGCAGCGACTTGACCAGCTGCTTCGGATCGAAGAGGCCGGCGCCGACACGGCCCGCGGCGGGCTTGTGCCCGGTGGGGGCGCCGGTGTGCGGCGCCCGGGTGGGAGTGGCTGTGGACATGGAGTCCTCTGACTTCTCTGTACGGGTGGTCGTCACGCCAGCCCCTCGGCGAGCGGGCCCAGCGCGAGGGCGGGGAAGTACGTGAGACCGGTGATGATCAGGATCGCGCCCACCAGCAGCCCGGTGAACAGCGGCTTCTCGGTGCGCAGGGTGCCCGCGGTGGCCGGGACCGGCCTCTGCTCGGCGAGCGAGCCGGCCAGCGCGAGGACGAACACCATCGGCACGAACCGGCCCAGCAGCATCGCGATGCCGAGCGTGGTGTTGAACCACTGTGTGTCCGCGTCGAGACCGGCGAAGGCCGAGCCGTTGTTGTTCGAGGCCGACGTGTAGGCGTACAGGATCTCGGAGAAGCCGTGCGCCCCGCTGTTGGTCGTCGAGTTCGCCGGGGTCGGCAGGGCCATCGCGAACGCGGTGAGGACGAGCACCAGCGCCGGGGTGACCAGGATGTAGCAGGCCGCGAGCTTGATCTCGCGGGTGCCGATCTTCTTGCCCAGGTACTCCGGCGTACGGCCCACCATCAGGCCGGCGATGAACACCGCGATGACCGCCATGATCAGCATGCCGTAGAGGCCGGAACCGACACCGCCGGGCGCGATCTCGCCCAGCATCATGCCGAGCATGGTGATCCCGCCGCCGAGGCCGGTGAAGGAGGAGTGGAAGGAGTCCACCGCGCCGGTGGAGGTGAGCGTGGTCGACACGGCGAAGATCGACGAGCCGCCGATGCCGAACCGGACCTCCTTGCCCTCCATCGCCCCGTTCGCGAGCTCGAAGGCCGGGCCGTGGTGGGAGAACTCGGTCCACATCATCAGCGAGACGAAGCCGAGCCAGATGGTGCCCATCGTGGCGAGGATCGCGTAGCCCTGCTTCACCGAGCCCACCATGACGCCGAAGGCGCGGGTCAGGGAGAACGGGATGACCAGGATCAGGAAGATCTCGAACAGGTTGGAGAACGGGGTGGGGTTCTCGAACGGGTGGGCGGAGTTGGCGTTGAAGTAGCCGCCACCGTTGGTGCCCAGTTCCTTGATGGCCTCCTGCGAGGCGACCGCACCGCCGTTCCACTCCTGCGCGCCGCCCGTGAACTGGCCGACCTCGTGGATGCCGGAGAAGTTCTGGATCGCCCCGCACGCCACCAGCACCACCGCGCCGATCGTGGCGAGCGGCACCAGGACGCGTACGACACCGCGCACCAGGTCGGCCCAGAAGTTGCCCAGCTCACCGGAGCGGGACCGCGCGAAACCGCGCACCAGCGCCACCGCGACGGCCATGCCGACGGCCGCGGAGACGAAGTTCTGCACGGCCAGACCGGCGGTCTGCACGACGTGCCCCATGGCCTGCTCGCCGTAGTACGACTGCCAGTTGGTGTTGGTGACGAACGAGACGGCGGTGTTGAACGCCTGGTCGGGGCCGATCGAGGCGAAGCCCAGCGACCCGGGCAGGACGCCCTGGAGCCGCTGGAGGGCGTAGAGGAAGAGGACGCCGATCAGGGAGAAGGCGAGGACGCCGCGCAGGTACGCGGGCCAGCGCATCCCGGTGTCGGGGTCGGCACCGATGCCCTTGTAGATCCACTTCTCGACGCGCCAGTGCCTGTCGGAGGAGTAGACCCTGGCCATGTGGTTGCCGAGGGGGATGTGGACGAGCGCCAGGGCCGCTATGAGCGCGAGCAGCTGGAGCACGCCGGCGAGGACGGGACCCATGTCGCCCGCTGCGGTGGCAGCTGATGTCACGGTCAGAACCTCTCCGGGAAGAGCAGGGCGAGGACGAGGTAGCCCAGCAGGGAAACGGCCACGACCAGGCCGACGACGTTTTCGGCGGTCACAGCTTCGTCACCCCTTTGGCGACGAGAGCCACGAACGCGAAACCCGCGATCGTGACGAGAACGAAGGCCAGATCGGCCATCGCGAACTCCTGGAGTGAGGTTCGGAACCGGACGATCAGAGCCAAGCGCCTCGGTGGCCGGATCAGACCGGTCGTTGACGCACCTCTTACGGGGGCACCCACGGCTTTGACGGAACCCTTACGGAAGTCAGCGCCACAGCAAGGTGTACCGGATTGTGTTGACGGGGTCTTGACGCATTCGGAGGACTCATCCATGACCCCATGTGTCACTCCGTGCATACGCTGGTCGCGCCGTCCGCGTGGTGGCCGAAACCCCACGCCTGTTCGCGCACCAGGAGCACGCCGATGGCCCCAACCGAACGCGCACCGCACCGTCTGCGCGCCTGGATGCTGCAGGGCCTGTCCGACATGGGCAAGGCGGGCGGCCACACGGGCCCGCACGCGGCACCGGGACGACCGCACGAGGGCCGGCCCTGGTACCGGGTCATGTGCCTCACCGGCGTCGACTACTTCTCGACCCTCGGCTACCAGCCGGGCATCGCCGCGCTCGCCGCCGGCCTGCTGTCACCCGTCGCGACCATCGTCCTGGTCGTCGTCACCCTGGCCGGCGCGCTGCCGGTCTACCGGCGGGTGGCCGAGGAGAGCCCGCACGGCGAGGGCTCCATCGCCATGCTGGAGCGGCTGCTGTCGTTCTGGAGAGGCAAGCTGTTCGTTCTGACGCTGCTGGGCTTCGCGGCCACCGACTTCCTGATCACCATCACCCTCTCGGCCGCCGACGCCTCCACCCACCTGGTGGAGAACCCCCATCTTGCGGAACCCCTGCACGACAAGCAGCTGCTCATCACCCTGATCCTGATCGCGCTGCTGGGCGCGGTGTTCCTCAAGGGCTTCCTGGAGGCGATCGGGGTCGCCGTCGCCCTGGTGGGCGTCTACCTCGCGCTCAACGCCGTGGTGGTGATCACGGGGCTGTGGCATCTGGCCACCGCGGGACACGTCGTCACCGACTGGGCGAACGCCCTGACCGCGGAGCACGGCAACGTCTTCGTCATGATCGGCGTGGCCCTGATCGTCTTCCCCAAGCTGGCGCTCGGCCTCTCCGGCTTCGAGACCGGCGTGGCGGTGATGCCGCACGTCCAGGGCGAGCCCGGGGACACGGAGGAGCGGCCGGCCGGCCGCGTCCGCGGCACGAAGAGGCTGCTGACCACGGCCGCCCTGATCATGAGCGCCTTCCTGATCACCACCAGCTTCATCACCACCCTGCTGATCCCCGAGAAGGAGTTCGAGGCGGGCGGCCCGGCCAACGGCCGGGCTCTCGCCTACCTGGCCCACGACTACCTCGGCAACACCTTCGGCACGGTCTACGACGTCTCGACCATCACCATCCTGTGGTTCGCCGGGGCCTCCGCGATGGCCGGGCTGCTCAACCTCATGCCGCGCTACCTGCCCCGCTACGGCATGGCCCCGCACTGGGCCAGGGCCGTGCGCCCGATGGTCATCGTCTTCACCCTGGTGGGCTTCCTGGTCACCTGGATCTTCGACGCCGACGTCGACGCGCAGGGTGGCGCCTACGCCACCGGTGTGCTGGTGCTGATCAGCTCGGCGGCGATCGCGGTGACCATCGCCGCGCGCAAGGCGGGGCAGCGGAACTGGACCATCACGTTCGCGGTGATCTCCGCGGTGTTCCTCTACACGACCGTCCTGAACGTCATCGAGCGCCCCGACGGTGTGAAGATCGGCGCCTGCTTCATCGCGGGCATCATCCTGATCTCCCTCCTCTCACGCCTTCTGCGCGCTTTCGAGCTGCGGGTGACCAGCGTGACGCTGGATGACATGGCGGAACGTTTCGTCCGGGACACGGCCAGCCGCAGGATGCGGTTCATCGCCAACGAGCCCAAAACACGGGACATGACCGAGTACCGCGACAAGATCGAGCAGATCCGCAACGACAACGACCTCCCGGCCCAGGAGGACTTCGTCTTCGTCGAGGTGACGGTCACCGATCCCTCCGAGTTCGAGGCGGGCCTGGCGGTGCGCGGCGAGGTCATGCACGACCGCTACCGCGTCCTGACCCTGGAGTCCTCCTCGGTCCCCAACGCCCTGGCCGCCTTCCTCCTCCACGTCCGCGACACCACCGGCGCCATCCCCCACGTCTACTTCGAGTGGAGCGAGGGCAACCCCTTCGCCAACTTCCTGCGCTTCTTCCTCTTCGGCCAGGGCGAGGTCGCCCCGGTCACCCGCGAGGTACTGCGCGAGGCGGAGCCCGACCGCGCCCGCAGGCCCCGGGTGCACACGGGCTGAGGCGCCGCACCCGCCGGAGGTCGCCGCCGAAGACCACCAGGGGTTCACGCGCCGAGCTCCTTCGCCACGTCCCACACCCGCGCCCCGTCGTCGTAGCCCGCGGTGACGACCAGCGGCGGGCCCTCGGACGGCCGTACCTGGCACACGGCGCGAACCCAGCCGTGGGCGCTGATGATGCCGGCGAGGTCCATGCCCAGGTCGCCGACGCGCTCGCCCGTGAAGGGGTCCCAGAGCGCGGTGCCCGGGCCGTCCCCTCCGGCGACGAGGAGCGTTCGGCCACCGGCGTCCGCCTGGCACAGGGCGTACACGGGCCCGGCGCCGGCCGTGAACGCCCGGGCCACCCGCCCCGCCTCCACGTCCCACAGCCGGACGACCCCGTCCCGGCCGGCGGACGCGAGCAGGGTCCGGTCGCCGTCGGACACCTGGCACAGGGTCCACACGAACCCGCGGTGTCCGGTCAGTTCCACGTCCGGTCGCCCGGACTCGGCGTGCCACAGGGCCACCGTGCCGTCGCCGAAACCGGCCGCGAGCCGGGTCCGCCCGTCCGTCCGTACCTGGCACAGGGCGAACACCCACCCCTTCCCGCGGCCGGTGTCGATCGTGCGCACCAGCCGGCCGTCGCGCGGGTCCCACAGGCGTATGGTGCGGTCCCGGCCCGCCGAGGCGAGCAGGTCGCGCCCATAGGCCCGTACCGTGCACAGCGCGAACACCCAGCCGCGGTGACCGGTGAAGGAGGCGACCGGCTCGCCCCGGCCCGCCGGGTCCCAGAGCCGGACGACCCCGTCCCGGCCGCCGGACGCCAGCAGGGACGTACCGTCCACTCGGACCTCGCACAGGGCGCGAACCCAGGTACGCGAACCCGTGAGGACCGCCACGTCCTCCCGCGCGGCCGGGTCCGCGAACCGGATCACCTTGCGGTGCCCGGAGTACGCCACGAGTCTCCGGTCGCCGACCGTGACCTCGCACACCGCCTCGTACACGGGCCGGAACCGGAATCGGCCCCCCATCCGCCGCCGGAGGCCCCACACCACGATCAGCAGGACGATCCCCGCCACCGCGCCGACGATCAGCATCCGCTCTCCCCCCTTGATCCGTTTCGCGCAACGGAACCGACGGTCACGGTGGAACGGGCCGTGACGGTCGTGAGGTTAGGAAGACCGGTCGAGCGACCGCCACACCCGCGCCGAGGGTTGCCTGCCCAGCGGTAATCGACGGCTGTCCACGCCGTGGCGGCCGCACGCTCGTCGCACCCGACCTGTTCCCCGTACGACGGGAGTCTCCGATGTCCTCGCCCTCGCTGCGGGCTCTCTCCGCCGAACTCACCGCGCTGCGGCCCCGCATGGAGGCGGTGAGCCTCGCCATCCACGCCCGGCCGGAGCTGAAGTTCGCCGAGTTCCACGCCCACCGGGTGCTCACCCGCTGGCTCGCGGAGGCGGGCTTCACGGTGACCGCCCCGGCCGGCGGCCTCGACACCGCCTTCGTGGCGGTGCACGAGGGGAGCGGGCCCGGACCGTACGTCGCCGTCCTCGCGGAGTACGACGCCCTCCCCGAAGTCGGGCACGGCTGCGGCCACAACCTCATCGCGGCCGGCGGAGCGGCGGCCGCGATCGCCGTCGTGCGGGCGCTGCCCGCGCACCCCGGCACGGTCGCCGTGATCGGCACGCCCGGAGAGGAGATGGGCGGCGCGGGTAAGGTACGGCTGGCCGGGGCCGGGGTCTTCGAGGGCGTCGACGCGGCGGTGATGTTCCATCCCGGGGACCGCTGGCTCACCGGGCGGCCGGGCCTCGCGGCGGCGCACCTGCGGGTCGCGTTCACCGGGTTGAGCGCGCACGCCTCGGTCTCGCCGTGGCTGGGCCGCAGCGCGCTGGCCGCCGCCCAGCTGTTCCTCAACGCCCTCGACTCGATGCGGCAGTTCGTGCCGCCGACCGCGCGGCTGCACGGCATCGTCTCCGACGGCGGACAGGCGCCGAACGTGGTCCCCGCGCGGGCCGCCGTCGACCTGTACGTACGGGACCGCACCGCGGTGTCGGCCGAGGCGCTGGTGGAGCGGGTGCGGGCGGCGGCCGAGGGTGCCGCGCTCGCCACCGGGACGCGGGCGGAGGTCTCCGAGACCGGGCCGCTGTACGCCGAGCGCCGCGACAACGGCGTGCTCGCGGAGCGGTTCGCGGAGGCGGTGCGCGCGCTCGGCGTGGACATCGCGCCCGGTCACCCGGAGAGCCCGGCCGGCTCGTCCGACATCGGCAACCTCTCCCAGCTGCTGCCGGTCATCCACCCGTACGTCCGGATCGCAAAGGCCGGTACGCCCGCTCACTCGGAGGCGATGCGGGAAGCGGCGGCGACGCCCCTCGCCCACGACAGCACCCGGCTCGCCGCGACCGGGCTGGCCAAGGTGGTCGCCGAACTCCTCACGGAACCGGCTCTGTTGGCGGCCGCGCGGGCGGAGTTCGAGGGGGTGCCGGTGTGAGCCCGTACACTCCCGCTCATGTCGGTCGTGTTCGTCCTGGAAGGGGCCGCCCCCGACCGCTTCACGGTCGTCGTGTCCCCTCTCGCGGAGCTGGCCGCGAGCCTGCACGTGCTGACGGAGCACGCCCACCACGCCGGGCACGCGCCCTGGGCCGAGGAGACCACCCGTGCGGCGCCCGCCGCCTTCCGGGCCGGGCTGCGGCGGTTCGCCCCGCTGTGGACACCGCTGCGCTGGCGCGGGTTCTACCCGGGTCTGGACGCGCCCCTGGCGGCACTGCCCGTGGACCGGTTCGCCGAGCTGACCGCGTACGCCTGCGCGAGCGGCTACCGCGGCTTCGACTTCGGCCGGGTGCTCCACGACCCGGCGCAGGCGGGGGTGTTGCGGCAGTCCGCCTCCGCGCTGCCGGAGCCGCACTCGGCGCTCGCCGAGGCACTGCTCGACGACCCCGAACGGCTGCGAGCCGACGTCCTGGCGTTCCTGGACCTGTGCCGCGGCGTCTTCTTCGACGAGTTGTGGGCGCGCACCGAGCCCGTCCTCGCCAGGGCCGCGCACCGCGTGCGCGCGCGGCTCGCGGACGAGGGCCCCACGGCCGCCCTGCTCTCCCTCAGCCCGTCGAGCGCCCGCCTGGACAAGCCCGCGCGCGTGGTCCTCGACAAGGTCCACCACGCGGTGGTCAGCCCGGCCCGTACGCCGGTCCTGCTGATCCCCACCCGCTACGGCGCCCCGCACCTGCTCGTGAAGGACGAGCCGGGGCCGGCGCCGGTCGTGCACTTCCCGGTGGACGCCCCGGAGATCGGGGTCACGCTGGCCCGCAGCCGCATGCTGGCGCTCACCGACCCGCGCCGGGTGCGGCTGTGCCGGCTCATCGCCCGCCAGGCGATGACCACCGCCGACCTGGCGGACCGGCTCTCGATGACCCGGCCCCAGGTCTCCCGTCATCTGCGGACCCTGCGCGAACTGGGCCTCGTCCGCGTGGAACGCAACGGCCGCCATGTGCACTACGGCCTCGATCTCACCGCGGTCGAACGCCTCGGCCGGGACGTGGCCACCGCGCTCCAGTACTGAAACGGGCGGCGTCATGACCGGCCGTTACCCGGTCGTCCGCCACCGCGAGCTGCGACCGGCGTTCCGCTGGAGCGCGTGGCGCGAGCGGCGCGGCCCGCTGGCCGCGGGCGAGGGCGAGGTCCTGGTGCGGACCGGCCCGGACGAACGGCCCGTCGCGGTGAGCGTGGTCGACGTCCGGCCCGGCGTGCCCGTGTGCGCCGAGTGGCAGCTGTCGACTGCCGACCGGGCGGCACACTTCCCGGTCCGGATCACCTTCCGCTGCACGGTCGTCGACGCCGTCGCGGTCGTGGCGGGCCGCCTGGCCGGCTCATGGAGTCCCGGCTGGTTCCTCGCCCGGGACCCCCGGCCGGCACGGCTGCACGGCGTCCACCCCGAAGGCGACGAGGAAGGCCTCCGCCGGGCCCTCACCGCCCTCCTCACCTCACGGCCGGCTCATGGGGAACTGCCCGGGATACGGGTGGAACTCGACCGGGTGGAGGTGGGGTGCGCGTATCCGAACGACGTCGACGAGGCGTGACGCCGCCGCTCAGCCCTGCGCCATCCGGGCCAAAGCCCTGCCGCTCCTGCGCAACCCGCGGACCGGGGTGCGGACATCCTGGAACCGCCATGCTCGGCAACGGCGAAACGCGGGGCGCGACGCGTTCCTGGGTTCGGGGAACACCGGAGGTCCCAGCGGCCCCGGTGTGATGGGCGGCAGGGCCCCCTCGAACGACCCCCCGGACACGGACGCCAGGGTGATGGGCACACCCTCCTGGTTCGTGATGTGGAAGCCCTGACTGAACTGAACGGCGCCCAGCGTCGTGCCCACGGCGTGTCCTGTGCCGGTGGTGTTGTCGTTCCCGGTGACGACGTCGGGGGTGTGCCTCGAATGGTCGAGAGGCTTGTCCCAGAGTCCGGCGGCGTTCTTGAGACGCGGCGTCCAGAAACCGCGGACGCGACGGCAAGGCGGTTCGGCGCCGGCGCGGCATCATCGACGGGCAGTCAGCCCGCCGCGACGGACACGCCCCGCCGTCGGGCAGACCTTCCGACCGCTCTTTCCCACCCCGGCCGAGTGCCGCACCAAGGATGATCAACATGGACCGTCTGGACGTCATCGACACCTGCAACCGCATGGCCTGGTACGCGGACCAGCGCGAATGGGACGCTCTGGCCGGCGTGTTCGCCGACAGGACGACGCTCGACTACACCAGTCTCAACGGCGGCGAGCCCGTCACCCTCACCCCGGCACAGATCGTCGAGGGCTGGCGGACGGGCCTCGGCGTGTACACCGCCACCCAGCATCTCCTCGGCAACCACCTGGTCGCGGTCGACGGCGACGGGGCGGTGTGCACCGCCACCTTCCAGGCCACCCACCGCAAGGCGAACGGCTCCCTGTGGACGCTGGGCGGCACCTACCGCTTCGACCTGACCCGTACGGGCGGTGGTTGGCGCATCACGGGCGTCGGGATGACCGCGGTCTGGAGTGACGGAGAGCGGTGAGGCGGCTTCGGACGCGGCCGTCCACCCGCATCGGCATCTTCGATCGACCGACTCAGCACAGCCAGTTGGAGTACTGATGACACACCCGACCAAGGTCACCTTCGACAGCGACGGCGTCGCCCTGACCGGCAACCTCTTCCTTCCCGAGAACGCGGGTGACGCGGGCCCGCTGCCGGGGATCGTGGTCGCCGGCACGTGGACCAGCGTCAAGGAGCTGATGGCCGACCGGTACGCCGAGCGGCTGGCCGCTCGCGGATACGCGGCGCTGTCCTTCGACTTCACCGGCTTCGGCGAGTCCGGGGGCGAGCCGCGAGACGTCGAGGACCCGGCCCGCAAGGTCCGCGACATCCACCACGCGCTCACCTTCCTGGCCGCACAGGAGGCGGTAGACGGCGACCGGCTGGGCGCCCTCGGGATCTGCGCGGCCGCGATGTACATGTCCGACAGCACCGTCCACGACTCCCGGGTCCGCTCGCTCGCGCTCGTCGCCCCCTGGTTGCACGACGCCGCCGTCTGCGAGGCCGCCTACGGTGGCGCGGAAGCGGTCGCCGAGCGCATCAAGGCCGGCCGGGAGGCCCGCGCCCGCTACGAGGAGACCGGCGAGGTCGACTACGTACCGGTGGTCTCGGCCACCGACGAACGCGCGGCCATGCCGTACGACATCGACTTCTACCTCAACCCGGCCCGTGGCGGCATCCCCGCGTGGCCCAACCGCTTCGCCGTCATGGCGTGGGCGGACTGGCTGACCTACGACGCCATCGCCCTCGCACCGCGGATCGACCGGCCCACCGTTCTGGTGCACAGCGAGGACGCCGCGATCCCCGAGGGTGCCCGCCGCTTCCACGCGGGTCTCGCCGGCCCCAAGGACATCCTGTGGACGCAGGGCACCCAGTTCGACTTCTACGACTCGGAACCTCAGGTCACGATCGCCGTCGACACGGTGGCCGCCCACTTCGACCGGACCCTGTCATGATCCTCGTCACCGGGGCCACCGGAAACGTGGGCGGAGAGGTCGTCCAGGCCCTGGCCCGCGCCGGGGAGCCCGTACGCGCCCTGGTCCGCCGGCCCGCCGACGGCCTGCCGCCCGAGGCCGACCAGACCGTCGGAGACCTCGACGACCCCGGCTCCCTCACCTCGGCCCTCGACGGCGTTCGGGGAGTGTTCCTGCTCCCCGGCCACCGCGACATGCCCGGGCTGCTGGCCCGCATGCGCGGTGCCGGGGTGGAGCGTGTCGTCCTGCTCTCCAGTCTCGCCACCGTCGCCACCGACACCAGCAACGTCCTGTCCGAGTACATGATCGGCTCGGAGACCGCGGTCAGGGAGTCCGGCCTCGCCTGGACGTTCCTGCGGCCCAACGCCTTCATGTCGAACGCCCTGCGATGGCTGCCGCAGCTGCGCGCGGGCGACGTGGTCAGGGACGCCTTCGGCACGGTGCCGGTCGCCACGGTCGACCCGTACGACATCGCCGCCGTCGCCGTCCGCGCCCTGCTCGACCCCGGCCACGGCGGACGCGTCCACGAGCTGAGCGGTCCCGAACCGCTGCTGCCGGCCCAGCGGTTGGCCGTCCTGGCCGAGGTACTCGGCCGCGACCTGCGCTTCCACGCGCTGTCGGACGAGGAGGGCCGGGCCGACATGGCCGCGGCGGGCGTGCCGGAGCCGTACATCCAGGCGTTCTTCAGTTTCTACGGCGACGGCACCCTCGACGAGTCCAAGGTCTACCCGACCGTCGAACAGGTGACGGGCAGGCCGCCCCGCACGTTCCGCCAGTGGGCCACCGCTCACCGGGCGGCGTTCCCCCGGTCCGGGACGGCGGGCCCGTGATCCTCAGGCGTCGGCCTCGTGGTGCGCGTCGGGGTCGAAGCCCTCGGGAGCCCGGTCGAGGAACACGGTGACGGAGCTGATCCTTCCGTCCGCGTCCAGGTGGAGGACGTCCGTGCCCGTGGCGAAGGAACCGCCGTCCTCGGTGAGGATCTCCCATGCGAGCCGGGCACGGGCGTGGTGGGTCTGGGGGCGCTCGCGCAGACGGAACTCGACGGTGCCCATGTGGCCGACGAACCGGTCGCGGAAGGCTGTCAGGGCCTGCGTGCCGCCGAGGATCCCGATGGGTGCGCGGTACTCGACGTCGCCTGCGAAGGCCGCCGTCGCGGACCGGCGCTGCTGCTCCTCGGTGCCGGCGTTCCAGAACCGCACGTATTCTTCGACGAGCCGTGCGAAGGCGGGGTCCTGGACGAGCGTCTCGGTCATGACCGGTGTCCTTTCGGTGAGTCTCATCGCGACGGGGCGTCACCGTGCGGTGGTGTGCCCCGGTTCACGACTGTGCGGGGTGCCGAAGCGGAGTGTCGATGACCTGCGAGGTCATTGCCGTCGTTCGCGCGGCCGGGAAACCTGGGGGGCATGACGACGAGCACCACGGAACCGGTCGGAGCGCTGTTGCGGCGCTGGCGCGAGCGCCGACGGCGCTCCCAGCTCGACGTGTCGCTCGCCGCGGAACTCTCCACCCGGCACCTGAGCTGCATCGAGACGGGACGCGCGAATCCCAGCCGGGACATGATCGGGCGCCTGTGCGACGAGCTGGAGGTGCCGCTGCGGGAACGCAACGCGCTCTATCTGGCCGGAGGTTTCGCACCGGTCCACACCGAGCGTGACCTCGCCGACCTGGGCGCGGCGCGCGCGGCCGTCGACGCCGTCCTCACCGGGCTCGAGCCGCACCCGGCACTCGCGGTGAACGTGCGCTGGGAGCTGGTGGCCGCCAATCGTGCCGCGGAGCTGTTCCTCGGCGGCACGGGCGGGAGCGCGGAGCAGCCGTTCAACGTCCTCAAGGCGACGCTGCACCCCGACGGCCTGGCGGGACGCATCCGGAATCTCGCCCAGTGGCGGGCCCATGTGCTGCGCCGGATCCGTCGCCAGCTGGAGCGGACGGCGGCCGACGGCCTCGCCGAACTCCTCGCCGAGCTGGAGGGTTACCCCGCCCCGACGGCGGACGCCGCCGGAGCGTCCGTCGATTCCGTCGCCGGTCCGGCGGACGACCTGGTGGTTCCCCTGCGGCTGGCGAGCGAGTACGGGGAACTCGCGCTGCTCTACACGACAACGGTGTTCGGTTCCCCGCGGGACGTCACGCTCGACGAGATCGCCATCGAGACGTTCTTCCCGGCCGATCCCCGTACCGCGGAGCTGATGCGAGCGGCGACAGCCTGGACACCCTGTCGGTAGTCGCGTGGTGAGAGCCCGTACGCGGCTCGGAAGGCGCGGGTGAAGTGAGAGGCGCTGGGCATACCCCACCGGGCGGCGATCACATGGATGGGTCTGGAGCGCAGCGAGGGGTCCGCCAGGTCGGCGCGGATCCTCTCCAGTCGCTGCGAGCGAATCCAGGCGGCGACCGTCTCGCCCGGGGACTGCTCACCGAAGACGCGGTGCAGGTGGCTCAGGCTGACATGGTGCGCGGCGGCGATCGTTCCCGGGGTCAGCTCCGGGTCGGCAAGATGCTGCTGGATGAAGGTCCGGACGCGCTTGGCCAGCACCTGGTGCCGGGTTTCCGGCGACAGGGCGGCCTCGGCGCCCAGGGCGTGGGCGAAGAAGGCGGAGACCAGCTCCAGTGTGACCGCGCCCAGGCGGGGCGCGTCGGCCGGCCGGAGGGCACCGGCCTGCCGGTCGAGACCGGTGAGGAAGTCCGCCAGGAGCGCTCCTGAGCCCTTCCGCACCAGCAGCCCTCGCCCCAGAAGCCGCTCGACCTGGTCTGTGGGCAGCGGGAGCAGGGTTCTGGGCAGGTCCACGCCCACACCGGCGACGACGCCGGGCCTGCCGTCGGCCGTCGGGCCGGGGGCGTACGCCTGTGACGCGCACGCCTGCCAGCTGGAGTCCACGAGGAGACCGCCGGGGCCGACCGTGGCTGTCCCCCCGCGCTCCTGGTCCAGCGTCAGCTCGCCGTCGGTCAGCAATGACAGGTGGTAGAGCTCGGGGTCGTGTCGGCGGATCCTCCGCGAGCTCCGCCGGAAGCGCGCGGGCGAGAACGACGTCCGCCATACGGTCACCGGTCCCAGCTCCATGACACGTAATTCCGCCCGGAAGTCGGCGGCATGGGGACTGGTGGTGTCGTTCGCGCGACTGTGACCGATCAACTCCCGCCAGCGGTCGAACCGCTCGTCGGCGGGGACATCCTCGCTGCGGAACTCCGTCCCGATCACCGTGGCACTCTCCGTACTCCGCCCTGAGGGGCACGTCCTTGGGGTGAGGGGCGGGGTCACAGCCCCTCACCCCGAGCATCGCACCTCCGGGTTCCGCAAAGCGGTGAGTGTCGGTCAGCGGGTGGAACCGCCCACGCCGGGAGGGTCAGCGCTGCAGGGTGAGGACGCCCGGGCGCCACGGCAGCCGGTTGTAGTCGCCACCCGCGGTGGGGGATTTGCCCTGGTAGAGGAACTGCAGGTTGCACGGGTCGATGGTCATGGTCTGGTCGGGGTTGTTGCGGACCAGGTCACCGTGGCTGATGTCGTTGGTCCAGGTGGCACCGCTGTTGGCCTTGCCCGCGAAGGGGTTGCTCTCGCTGGCGGCCTGCGGGGTCCACGAGCCGTTCAGACTGGAGGCGGTGAAGGAGCGGAAGTAGCGCCCGTTCGCGCCCATCGCCTCGACGATCATGAGGTACTGGTTCCGGCCCTGAACCTTGTACACCTGTACGCCCTCGAACAGGTTGGCCTTCGTGTCGCTCATGATCGTCGTGTACGACGATCCGAAGTTGCCCGGGAAGTTCCCGATCGGCATGCTCGCCCGGTAGATCTTGCCGTTGTCACCGGCGAAGAACAGGTACATGTTCTGGCCGTCGGCGATCAGGGTCTGGTCGATCGGGCCGGTGTCGGAGCCGGAGATGCTGCCGGTGAACAGCGGCTGCGGCGCGGACCAGCCGTTGGGGTTGGTGGGGTCGCTCGACGTGCGATAGATGAAGGGCCACGCACCCCACTGGTACGCCAGCACCCAGATGTTCTTGGGCGCGAAGTAGAACAGCGTGGGCGCCACCGCGGCCTGGCTCATCCCGGTCTGGCCGGCCGACGCCATGTCCGACCAGTTCGTGAAGGGACTGAACATCATCGAGCCGTACGACGATCCCGAGAAGTTGGACGCGTAGACAAGGTGCTTGCCGTTGTGCGTCACGGTGGTGAAGTCCTTCACCGCGTCCCACCCGTTCGCCGGCTGCGCCAGGACACCCGTCGATGTCCACCGGTACGTCGACGGAAGAGAACATGTGCCGTCCGTCGGCGGCGTCGCGGGCAGACCGCTCCACTTCTGGTTGCTGCCGCCGCTGCACGTTCCGATCTGCACCGCCGTGCCGTTGGCCGTACCGGCGCCCGCGACCTCCAGGCACAGCCCGGACTGCACGCCGACGACCGTGCCGTCGGAGTTCACCCGCCACTGCTGGTTCGCACCACCGGAACAGGTCCAGATCTGCACCCGGGTACCGGCCGTGGTGGCATGGCCCGGAACGTCCAGGCACTTGTTGCCGTACACGGTCAGCTGGTTGGCGTCCGTCAGCGTCCACTGCTGGTTGGTCCCGCCCCAGCAGTCGTAGATCTGCAGGTACGTGCCGTCGGCCTGGCTGGCGCCCGGCACATCGAGACACCGGTTCGAACCGACACCGCGCAAGGCGCCACTGGCAGCCGCCTGAGCCGGGGCGGCGCCGAGTAACGCCGCCAACGCGGCCAGGGCCGCAACCACGGCGGCGAGCACCGCGGACGGATGCCGACGACTGAAACTTCCTCTGTGCATGGAATCTTCCTCAACCTTGAGAAGGCGTTTCCGGTTGGCCTCGTCAGAGGCTGTCCGGACTGTCGGTGCAGTGCGGTGTGCAGCGGAGTTTTTGACGAGTTCATGACACAACCACGTGCGGGCTCGACACGTTCGTCATATCGAACACCGGCCGCAATATCGATCAACTGAAGGATAGGGAACCAGTAAACGGCGTCAAGACCTCTCGCAAGTATCGCTTCCGACCTCGAAACATTTCGGAGGAGGAGCCCGCGTAACGCTACTGGTCGAGGCGGACCGCGAAACACCGGGCGACAGGCCACTGCTGTCTGCACTGGTCACCGCCCACGGCGGTGACCGGCCGCACCCGCTCTACCGGCAGGTCCTCTTCAACCTGGACCGGCCGGCGCCCCCGCCCGAAGGGCTCTTCACGCACTGGCGCATGGCACTGCGTCGACACTCGGAACAGCGCTGAAGCGAACGTGGTGCTGAGATCGCCCCGGTCCTCCGAGCCACACCTTGCGCAGCTCAAGAGGAGGCCGATGTCGAAGGGGGCTGGACAAGAAGTGGCATCACCGACCGCTGGGGCACGCAACCGCACCCCGGTAGGACCGTACGACCCGAATCCGATCTGCCGCAGCGTCAGAGCGTCCAGTCCGGCAGGCGCGGATTGCCGACGGCCCCGGGGACGTCGCACGACGGGCGCAGTTCCTTGTAGGTCTTCGCCTCGTCGTAGCTGAGGTCGGTACCGTACCCCCATCGGCCGTAGGCATCGGCCAGTGCGACGCACACGGCCTCGCTCTCGGTGTCCACGGTTCCTGGATCGAGCTGTTCGGCACCGTTCACGGCGGCATCGAAGCAGTTGGCGAGGGCGCCGTGATCGTCACCCGGCTCACCGCTCGCGGCCGCCTTGTCCAGGGCGACAACGGCGTCCGCGCAGTCGCGTGGCATCTTCGTGGCCTCGAAGCCGATCCCCGCGATCAGCTCGTCCACTTCCGCCTCCGTGGCCCTGTCGTGCTTCCCGTACGTGTAGAGGACGTATTTGCTGTGCGGAAGCCACCACACGCGGTGGGTGCTCTTGCGTGAGCCGTCGTAATCGGGGAGTACATCGGTATCGAAGGTCCAGTTCATGGCCCTCTCGCCGCCGATGCCGGTCAGTGGCCGCTCCTTGACGGAGATCACCGACTCGTCGGTGAAACTCATGCCGTCCTCGCTCTCCACGGACCACATGGCACCGGAATCCAGCTGCCCCTCGCGGATCTGATCCAACGTCAGATGCGGGGAGTAAAGGATCCGTACGCCTTTGTCGGGGTCACCGTGCAGAGAGAAGTCGGCGCTGGTCGCCACGGTCGTCGTCGCCTGCGTCTCCTCCCAGGCGAATCCGGAGTCCGTGACCTCGTCCCCCGTCTCCAACTCCAGCTCGGAGTCGGCGGGAAGGGTGACGTGCAGGCCCCCGAAGAGGGAAACCGGGTCCGGCTCCTGCTCGGCAACAGCCTCCTCCGCGTCCGGCGAGGCGCCCACGAGGGGAGCCGCGGTGGTCGCGTCCGGACTTGGCGTCTCTCGCTCGGGCTCGGCTGTCGTACTGGCGTCGGACTGCCCCTCAGCGACTTCTCCGTCGTTGTTGCCGGCCGTCATGCCGGCCGCGACACCCCCGGCGGCGGCGCCCACGATCACGGCGGCGGCCAGCGTGTAGGAGACGACCCGGCGTCGCGTACGGCGTCCGACGGGCGCGGAGCCAGGGGTGGGAGGCGGCGGGGAGGTGGGGGCGGGTGGTACCGGCCGCATGTCCTCCGCAGCCGTGGATGACGTCCGCTTTCCGGGGCTCTCCGGACGAGCGCGTGCGCGTTCCTCCCATGGCGCCCGCGGAGCGGGCGGTTGCTCGTCGGCAGGCTCCTCGTCGGGTAGCGGAACCTTCCAACGCGCGCGGTCCGGCGGCACGGTGACGTCGGTGTCGGTACCGAGCCGCCCTGGTCCGCGATCCAGGGGCCGCGTGTAGGCCATGGTGGGGAACACGGCGGTACCCGTCGGCCCGTACGCGGCGGCCGTCCGTTCGGCCAGCTCCGCCGCGCTCGGACGCCGGTCGGGCTCCTTGTGCAGGGCTTCGCGGACCAGGGCCAGCAGCCCGTCGGGGACGCCCTGCAGCGAGGGCGCAGCGCTGACGATGCGGTGGGTGATGCCCGTGAGTGCGCCGAAGGGGTGAGAGGCGGCAGCGGCGTAGGCAACCAGCAGGCCCCACGCGAAGATGTCGCCGGCCGGGAGGGTGGTGCCGTCCGTGAGTTGCTCCGGTGCCATCCAGCCGGGAGTTCCGGTGGTCACCGACGTCGCGGTGATGGCGGTGCCGTCCAGGTGGTGGGCGATGCCGAAGTCGACGACGCGGGGTCCGTCGGCCGCCAGGAGCACGTTCGTCGGTTTGAGGTCCCGGTGGGCGACCCCGGCGCCATGGATGCAGGCGAGCGCGTGGGCGACGGCCGCCGCGAAGGTCAGCAGATTGTCCGAGCGTATGGGCCCGGCGTCCCGGACGTGCTGCTGCAAGGTGTTGCCGTGGATGTAGGCGGTCGCCAGCCAGGGCAGCGGGGCGTCCGGGTCGGCGTCGACCAGCGGAACCAGATAGGGGCCGGTGACTTTGCGGAGCATGGCGGTCTCGCGACGGAAGCGCGCCCGGTGAGCGGGGTCATCGGCGAAGTCCCGGTGCAGGACCTTCACGGCGAGGGGGAGCCCGCCGTCCGCGTCGGTCGCGAGGTAGACGGTACCCATGCCGCCGCTGCCGAGGTGCCGGGTCGGCCGGTAAGGGCCTATGCGTTCGGGCAGGTTCACTGGTACGGCCCGCCCTTCGGCACACGGGACGACTGTCCGGCAGACAGCGTCTGCCCCCGAAGACCGCACGGATGCGTCATGTACCCCCCAGGCGTGTCCAGCCCGCGACCCCCTCGCAGACACCCGACGAGCCCCCCTCGTCAACGGAGCCACTCTAGTACCCGCCACCATCCGCCATGCCCGCTCCGCCGACGGTGCAGCTCGGTGCCCTTGAACGCGGAACGCGATCCGTGGGCGGCCACGGCCTCCTCCGGGCAGAGGAACGGCCGCCTGATCACAGTCGATTCCGCATACGCCGACGGCTACGCGGGATCCAGCACCGGCTTCTCCGGGAGCCCGCCGTTCTTCTCACAGCCCAGTTCCTTGGCCATGGCCAGCGAGAAGGAATGAGCCACGGTCGCATAGGCGTCCTTCAACGCCTCGGTGTCACCTTCAGGCTCCGTCGGCGTGCCCCAGCGTTCCACGCCGATGCCGACGTGAGCCGCCTCATTCATGGAGTTGGAGAACTTATCGCTCCGGCACGCGAACCGGACCGACGCCCTGTTCGCCGCCGCCAGGGTGCGCTCCCCCATGTTCAGCATGGTGAATTCCGGGGCCGGCGCTTCCGTCGGGGAGTCGCCATACAGCCGCCAGGTGACTCGGATCGCGAAATCCGCCTTACCGCCGGCCGTGTAGATGCGACAGACGTCGTCGCGCCCGCCGGTGGCGGCCGGAAACGCAGCGACCAGGTTCGTAGCGGCCTGCGCGACGGTGGACTTCTCCGCCGTCGTCCCGAACCGCGACGTCCCCATGATCACCTTGAGTGCCTTGGACGCCTGGGCGGACACGGCGTCACCACCGCACACTTGCGTTCCCGCCAAGGCCTTGTCGGCCGGCTCCTCGTCTCCGTCCCCGCCACAACCGGCGGTCGCGAGACCCAACAAGCCGGTCACGGCCGTGGCAAGGAGTCCAACGCGTACCGACCTACGACTGATCACTATCCGCATCCTTACGTGCCCTCGGCCGCCGACCTCAGCCCGTCTCCGAGCCGCTTCCCTGCTGTTTCGCCCGGTCGTTGCCCACCCCGTAGCCCAGCAGCATCGATTCGCGAAAGTTCTGCGCGCACGTGCTGCTCTCGGGGTCCGGGACGTGCCGCAGCAGGAATTCCTCCATCGGTGCCTCGGCCAGGGCCTCACCGGTGGAGAAGATCTCCATTCTCTCCTCGTCGGTGAGCTCCTCCACTTCCGCTGACTTGGTAATCCCGCATCTCCTGAGTCTCCGGCCCGAAGTCGCCCTGACCGAAGCGGAGTACCAACGCGGCGCCTGTCGCGCCCCGACGAAGTCCCCCCAGAGCGCCCTCCGCCTTGAGCAGTCGGTGCTCAGCCGGGCGCCGCGAGAACCGGTCCTCATCGAGAACGGCAAGAGCCGCGTCCACGGCGACGGCGAAGTCCCCGGCGTCTTCCGGTACCTCCGGCTCGGCGGCATCAGAAAGTGCCCGCACCCAACCGATGCACGGTGACACATTTTCTCCACGGACTGGTGCAACCTTTTCCACATCCGGGGAGTCCACGTCTACATGCACGCGTACGTCCTGAACGGGCAGGCCCAGCCGGGCCAGCTCACCCGCAGACGGGCCTGCGCGACCTGCCCGAGCCCAAGCCTGTCCGCGTTCCGCACGAAGGTCTGCTCGGGCGCGACGCCGTTCGCCCAAACGCCGGAAGCTGAGCCAGCAGCCGGCGGCTCTCAGGCCGGACACCCCCGCCCAGCCCACTGTCCGATCGTCACGCCGCCCACCACTCACTTTCAGCGAGAACAAGCGATTCCCGGATGGAGCGTTGAGGAAAGTGCTGGTACTCGGTGGCGCCGCAGTCGCCTTGGGTGTGGCTTTTGTCGGCGGCAGGGTCATGGCTGAGAGCAACGACAGTCCCGAAGAGACCCCGGGGGCTTGACTTTGATCAACCGCACCACCCCGACGCGGGACGGCAGCACCCCCCTCCCGCAATCCCCGGCAGAGATACGCGCCCAGCGCCGCCGCACCATCGAGCCCATACGTGCCCTCCGCCGCCTTCTGAGCAAGCGCGGCGCCTTCGAGGTGGCCGACCGCCGTCGGCTGAACCGGGAGGCGAGCCACCGCAAGCGGGCGGAGACCACCCACACTGAGACGCTGCACCGCATCGATGAACAGCAGGCGCGGCAAGAGCGGTCCCTCACACACGACTTGAGCAGCCTTGACGGCAAGCGTGAGCAGCAAGAGGCACAGGCCCTTGCCGTCCTGCGCCGTGAGTTCATCGAGCGGAGGCTCAGGAACACGCCTCTCACCGTGAGCGAGCTCAACGGCCTCGGTACCGGCCTGATCCGCGACCTCGCCGCCCAGGGAATCAGCACCGCCGCCGACTTCACCCATGTGACATGGGACAAGGCACCCAACGGCAAGGGTGGCGACGTCCTCTACATCCACCGCACGGACGGGCACCGGGTCCACATCAACGGCATCGGCCAGCACCGCAGCCGCCCCCTGATGGAGTGGCGGCGGGCCGCCCTCGCCCGCGCCGAAACCCGTGCCCCACGCACACTCCCCCCGGACGAACGTCACCGTATCTCCGAGATCACCGAGGCGGAACGCGCCCGGCTCCGCGAGGAATTGACCAAGACCGCCCGCGCGGCCGATACCGCCCGCAGCGAGGCCGGGCAGCTCCACGCCGAGACCCTCGAGCGCCTCGCCACCACCGAACGCGATGCCGCCCGCCTCGCCGCGGAGCGCCGGGCCGAGTTCGACGCGATGGCGGAACAACTCCTCGCCCTCCAGTCGGAACTCTCCGCCCACATGGACCGCTACGGCGACGCCGGCCTGCGCATCCGCCGCGCCCAGCGCCGCGCACTCCGGCCGATCCCCGACGTCCCCACCCTCCCCGCGATCCCCTCTCCCCGCTCACCGGTCGGCCTCGCCGACAAGACCGACGCGGCTCCCGCCCCCACCCTCAGGGACCGCGCCGGCCTCGGCTGGCTGCTGCCGATCCTCTACTTCGGCTTCACCACCGTCGGCGGCGTGGGCGAACTCGCCGACAACACCGCTCCTGTCGGGCTGATGATCTCGTCCCGGCTGGTCGCCCTTGCTACCACGACGGAGCTTCTCCGCCTGTGGGTCCCCCGCAGGCGGCGCCACACGCCAGGCCCGATGCCCTCCGGAATCGGCTGGCAAACCACCGGGGTGTTCCTCGCGCTCGCCGCCGCCGGCATGTTCGCGGACGAGAAGTCCGACATGTTCGGGGCCGCCTGCGCCCTCTCCGTACTCGCCGCGCTGCTGCTTCTGGCCGGAACCGGCCTCCGCATCCGCCCGCCCGAGTCCGTCCAATCCTCATGACAAGGCAGAACAAGTTGAACGACAAGGCACCCCAGCAGCCGGAACCCCAGCCCACCATCTCCGAGCCAGAACTCGTGGGGTCCTCGCTCCCCCCGATGCCCCCGGCACCGCCCACGACCCCCGGGCCCTGGAGCGCCACCTCACCGGGCCGTCGACGTAAGCGTGCCCTTATCGCCGGCGCCGCCGCGCTCCTGCTCGCGGGTGGCGGCATCACCTGGTGGGCACTGACCCGCGACGGCGACCCGATCGACCACGTCGAGATCTCCGGCGGCAAGCTCGTCACCGACGACAGCGACTCGTACAGCGACAGCGAGGACTGCGACGACACCGACGAGTTCGCCTACAACGACTGCGACTACAGCGACTCGGAGGACGAGGTCTACGAGTTCATCTACAAGATCACCAACAAGGGGGACGAACCCGCCAACTACTCCGTCATCCTCAACGCCTTCGACGAGGACGGCGACTACGTCGGCCAGACCTACATCGGCTCGACCCACCTGGCCCCCGGCAAGACCGACGCCGACGAGAGCGAGTTCGACGAGTACACCACCCTCGAAGACGGCCGCGAGCTGTCCGACATCAAGTCTGTGAAGGTCGCCTACGTCGAGCGCATGGCCCTGGCCAACTGATCCGGCGTGCCGGTGGCCCCGGTGGTTCCGCAACAGCGCGACCGCCGGGACCCGCTTCAGCTTCCGGCGGCGTACCGGACGAACCGCGCCCAGCCCTTCCGCCCGACGGCGAAGTCCGGGCGGTTCTTGGAACGAGCGTCACCCGAGCGCCAAGAATTCTTCGACACCGTGTTGGCGACGACGGAGGCCTGATTGCCCCACAACCGAAAAGCCCAGGTCAGTCCCTCATCTTGGGGCTGCTCAATCACTCCACCTGTTGCATCGCCGGAAAGTGGTCGAGCGACCCACTGAGGGCACACCCGCAGGTCAGAGGCTCGCGAGACGCAAAACGGACTCGAGATCAATGTGCATAACGGGCATTACGTGCGCTGCGCGCGAGCTTTCGACGCACCCAGGAGTGCGTCGAGGCAGCCCGAGCCCCGATCGCAGCAAAGTTCTCGCCGAATAGCATTCCAAATGCCATACTCGTGTCATGCCTGACGAAGACACCGACTTCCCTCCTGGCGACGGCCCCACCAGCGGCATCTCCGTCTCCCTGACCGCCGGCACCCTGCAAGCGATCCGTGAGCGGGTCGGCAAGCGGGGCGTGTCCGCTTACCTGGAGAAGGCCGCGCAGCGGCAGATCGAGCGCGACAACCTGGACGAGCTGATCGCCGACTTCGACAAGCTCCACGGCCCCGTCGATCCCGAGGCCGTCGCCGCCAAGCGGGCCAAGCTCACCGGCGGCACCTCCTCGGATGCCGGGGCGGCCGCGTGAGCGGCGCGCTCATTCTGGACAGCGAGGGCCTGGCCAAGGCTGTGCAGCGGGACCGCGAGGTCCATGAGTGGCTCACCGCCGCCCGCGACGCCGACCTTCCGGTGACCACCTCCGCCGCGGTCCTCGTCGAGGTGATCCACCCCCGGATCAACGACGTCGCCCTGAAGTGGACGCTGTCCCGGCTGCGGGTCGAGCCCGTCACTCAGGCCCTCGCCCAATCCGCCTCCACCCTGCTACGCGCGGCCGGGCTGCACGGCCACAAGTACGCCATCGACGCCATGCTCTGCGCAACAGCCCTCGCCCAGCCGGGCCGCGTCACCATCCTGACGTCCGACGTCGAGGACATCACCATCCTCACCGCCGACCACCCCCATGTGACGGCAGAGAAGATCTGAGGGAGTCCCCCGCGCAGGATCTCGCCCGCCGAGTGGCGCGGCAGCTGTAGCCCTGCGACCCCTTACTCAGAGGCCCGCAGCCTCTGCGGGAAGCTCTATCCGGACGTATCGGCGGCCGGTGGGCGGAATCCGGCTGCGGGGCATGAGTCAGCGCACGCGGCGCTCCTCCAGGGGTGCCGCGTGCAGGAACTCGTCGCTCATGTGCGGCAGGTGGGATGTGTGGTTGACCAGGCGGGCGGAGTTGCCGACGACGGCGATGCTGCTGGTGTCGTGGAGCAGGGCGGCGAGTACCGGGTCCATGGAGCCGCCGGCGCCCGCGACAAGGCCGAGCAGGTTGACTCCGATGGCGAGGCCGTAGTTCTGCCGTACGACGCGCAGGCTGTGGCGGCTGAGCTCGACGACCGCGGGGACCTGACGCAGGTCGTTGCCGGCGAGGGCGAGGTCGACGGTCTCCAGGGCCACGTGCGAGGAGCGTTCGCCCATCGTGATGCCGACGTCGGCCAGGGCGAGGGCCGGGGCGTCGTTGGTGCCGTCGCCGACCATCGCGACGGTGTGACCCTCGGCCTGGAGAGTGCGATCAGCTGGAGTTTGGCCTCGGGCAGGGCGTGGGGGTGGAGCTCGGTGATGCCGAGTGCGTCGGCGACGACCTGGGCGGTTTCCGGTGCGTCGCCGGTGAGCTGGACGAGCCGGGAGACGCCGAGGTCGCGCAGCTGCTGTATGACGGTGTCGGCGCCCGCGCGTACGGCGTCGGAGACACCGAGGAGGCCGATGAGGTCGGCGTCGTGGGCCACGCAGATGACGGTCTCGCCGCCGCGGCGGAGGTGGTCGGTCCAGTCCTGGGCGGCGTCGGTGAGCTCGATGCCGTGCCGGCGCAGCAGGGTGGGGCTGCCGACGAGGAGCCGGGTGCCGTCGAGTTCGACGCGCATGCCCATGCCGAGGACGACCTCGCACGCCTGGTGGAGGGGGACGTGCAGGTGCTGTTCCTCGGTGTGGGCGACGATGGCCTGGGCCAGCGGGTGGCGGGCGTGGAGTTCGCCGGAGGCTGCCAGGCTCAGCACCTCGTAGGCGCCGAAGCGTTCGCTGAGGGTGACGACGCTGGTGACCAGGGGCTTGCCGAAGGTCAGGGTGCCGGTCTTGTCGTAGACAACGGCGGTGACCCGGCCGATGCCTTCGAGGTGGGTGCCGCCCTTGATGAGGGTGCCGCGGCGGGCGCCGTTGCCGATGGCGGCGCTGATAGCGGTCGGGGCGGCCAGGCCGGCGGCGCTGATAGCGGTCGGGGTGGCCAGGCCGGCGGCGCAGGGGCAGGCGATGAGCAGCATCGTCATCGCCCGGCGCGCATCGCGGGTGACCGCGTACGTGACGGCGGCCAGGGCGAAGGAGACGGGGACGAAGCGCTGGGTGAGGCGGGCGGCGACCGTCTGGATGGGGGCCCGGTCGGCCTGGGCCTCCTCGACCCGCGTGATGATCCGGCCGACCGTCGTGTCGCGGCCGACGAAGTCGGCGCGGACGGTCAGCGAGCCGGAGGTGACGATGGTGCCGGCGTGGACGTGGGCGCCCTCGCGTGCGTATACCGGCAGGGCCTCGTCGGTGACGGCGGCCTGGTCCACCAGGGCCTCGCCGCCGACCACATGGCCGTCGGCGGGGATGCGGTGGTGCTCGTACACGGCGACTGTGTCGCCGGTCGGCAGGCACCCACCTCGATGTCCGCGAGGCCGACCGTTGGCTGGAGGAGTCCGACACCGGCGCCTGGGAAGCCGCCTCCGCGCAGCGCCGCACGCTCTCCTGCTGGCTCTGGGACGACTACTGCGGCGAGCGGCGCAACGAGACCAGATTCACCGGCCACGGTCTCGACGTCGAACGCATCACGGTCGCACTGGACGGTGCGCTGATCACCGATGCCGAGCTGTCGCTGGGCCGCACGGCCTGGAGCGGGTGGCACGACCCACTCTTCAGCCACGCAGAGCCAGATTGAGAATGACATCCATTTCCATATAGCCTCTAGGGGCCACTACCGACCGAGGAGTCTCACGATGGCCGTCCCCAAGCGGAAGATGTCCCGCAGCAACACCCGCCACCGCCGCGCCCAGTGGAAGGCGACCACGCCCCAGCTGGTGCCGATCACGGTCGACGGCGTCGTGTACCGGGTCCCGCAGCGCCTGGTGAAGGCGTACGAGCGCGGCCTCATCCACCCTGAGGGCTGAACGCGCATGACGCCCACCGACCGCCTGCCAGTCACGGTGCTCTCCGGGTTCCTCGGCGCCGGCAAGACCACGCTGCTCAACCATGTCCTCGGCAACCGCGAAGGGCTGCGCGTCGCGGTCATCGTCAACGACATGAGCGAGGTCAACATCGACGCCGCCCTCGTGCGCGGCGGCGAGGCGGCCCTGTCCCGTACCGAGGAGCGGCTGGTCGAGATGACCAACGGGTGCATCTGTTGCACCCTGCGCGACGACCTCCTGGAGGAGGTCGACCGGCTCGCCCGCGAGGGCCGCTTCGACTACCTGATCATCGAGTCCAGCGGCATCTCCGAGCCCATGCCCGTCGCCGCCACCTTCTTCTTCCCCCGGGACGACGGCGCCACCCTCGGCGACCTCGCCCGCCTGGACACGATGGTCACAGTCGTCGACGCCGCGAACTTCCTTACGGAACTCGGAGGCGGCGACGAACTCGCCGCCCGCGGCCTGGATCAGTACGAGGACGACGAGCGCACCGTCAGCGACCTCCTCATGGACCAGGTCGAGTTCGCCGACGTCATCGTGCTCAACAAGCTCGACCTGATCGGGCCGGACGAGGCGCGCCGGCTCCGCGCCACCCTGTCCCGGCTGAACCCGGCAGCCCGTATCGTCCCCGCCGTGCGCGGACAGATCCCCCTCGAACACATCGTGGGGACTGGCCTGTTCGACGTCGAGAAGGCCCAGCAGGCCCCCGGCTGGGTGAAGGAACTCAACGGCGACCACGTGCCCGAGACCGAGGAGTACGGCATCTCCTCGCTCGTCTTCCGCTCCGAACTGCCCTTCCACCCCGGACGGCTGTGGACCTTCGTCACCACGGGCCTTGACAGCGGCACGTTCGGACGGGTCCTGCGCTCCAAGGGCTTCTTCTGGCTCGCCAGCCGGCCCCGGGTGACCGGACTGTGGTCCCAGGCCGGCGCCGTCGCCCGGTTCGAACCGTCCGGCACCCGCGGCCCGGAGACCACGCAAGGCCAGGAACTCGTCTTCATCGGCACCGGCCTGCGCACCGACGCCCTCCGCGCGGCGCTCGATGCCTGCCTGCTGGCACCGGGCGAGACCGTCCCCGCCGACGACGACTTCCCTGCCTGGGAGACGTACGGCGTCGACGACGCCTGCGAGCACGAGCAGGCGGCCTGAAAGCACCAGACCCGCACACTCCGGGCCGGACGGTGGTCGCAGCCACGGCACCGTCCGGCCCGGCCCCAGAAGCGCATCCGCTGGAAAGCCGCCATGGCAGAAGCTCGCGCCCAGTATGCCGAGGCATACCGCGTCAGGCACTTCGAGGCGCAGGAAGCGGCTTGGCGCCAGGCCACTCGACTGACGGAGTACGTGGGCGCCGTACGCACGCGCGTCGGGGCCCTGCCGCCGGACCAGGCCAGGACCGAAGCCGACGCATGGATCAGCTGGGCAGCAGCCACTGTCGAGCGCCTCGACCCGCTGAGCTCACCACCCCGGTTGCCCGACGTCCCCGAACCGCGAGCCGACGACCTCAGGCCATTCCTCGGGCACTGGAGCCCCTACGGTCCCACCTGCTGAGCGCCCACTCCGCCACACGTCCCGGCCGATCTTCCTTCAAGATCCCGCAAAGCCAGCCCTCGGGAGCATGCCTCCCACCCAGCACGACCTGCACGATCATCCATCTGACGCCCCATCAGAACGAGCGTCAAATGAGCGTCGCGAGCGTCATTTCAGCGTCACGATATCGCCCGTAACGCCCGCGCCACACATAATGCGCACACGCAAAACCGCAGCTCAGGAGCCCTTCGCGGCCGGTTCTAGGATCGCGACACACTCAACGTGATGCGTCATCGGAAACAGATCGAACACCCGCAGCGTCCGCACCCGGTACCCCCCGTCCCGGAAGTACGCGATGTCCCGGGCCAGCGCCGCCGGATCGCAGGCCACGTAGGCGATCCGCCGGGCGCCGAGGGACGTCAGGTGGGAGACGGTCTTGCGGCCCGCGCCCGCGCGCGGCGGGTCGAGGACGATGAGGTCGACCTCGGTGATGCCGGTCCTCGGCAGGACGCTCTCGACCTTGCCCTGTTCGATGCGGACGCGCGGGAAGTCGGCCAGGTTGTGGCGGGCGTCCTCGACCGCGCGCTTGCCGGACTCGATGCCGAGGACCGCGCCCTGCTCGCCGAGCCGGTCGGCGAGGGCGCCGGCGAAGAGGCCGACGCCGCAGTACAGGTCCAGCGCCGTCTCGCCCTTGCGGGGCAGCAGGCCCTGCATGACGGCGGTGACGAGGGTGTCCGCCGCCTTCGGGTGGACCTGCCAGAAGCCGCCGCTGCCGACGCGGTGGGTACGGCCGTCCGCGCGCTCGCGGACGAAGGGGCGGCCGTGGACGCGGTGGACGCCGCCGTCCTTCTCCCCGACGCGCATGACGGAGACCGGCCGGTCGAGTTCGACGATCGGCAGCCGGGCGCCGGGCTTCGGGGTCAGGATGACCTGGCGGTCCTGGGAGCCCGTGGCGGCGATGGCTTCCACCGATTCCATGCCGGTCCAGTCGCGCTTCTCGATGCCCAGCTCGCTGACGCCCTCCGCGGCGATCATGCAGTGGTCGATGCGCTCGACCTCGTGCGAGCGGTGCTTGCGCAGACCCGCGTGGCCCTCGGCGTCCACGGCGTACTGCACTCGCGTCCGCCACTGCGGCACCTGTCCGGCGGGCAGCTTGTCGCCCTCGGCCGGCATCACCGTGCCGTCCCAGCCGGCCTCCTCGGGCGTGAGGCCCGCGAGCCGCTTCAGCTGTTCGGCGACGACCTCGCCCTTCATCCGGCGCTGGGCGCCGGGCTTGGCGTGCTGCCAGTCGCAGCCGCCGCAGCGGCCGGGGCCGGCGAAGGGGCAGGGGGCCTCGATGCGGTCCTTGGACGGGTCGAGGATCTCGACGGCGTCGGCGCGCAGGAAGCGAGCGCCTTCCTCGCCCTCCGTCACCCGTGCCACGACCCGCTCGCCGGGCAGCGCGTGCCGGACGAAGAGGACCTGGCCGGCGTCGGTGCGGGCGATGCAGTGGCCGCCGTGGGCGACGGGCCCGATCTCGACCTCGTACTCCTCGCCGACCAGCGACCCCGCCTGCGTTTTCTTCGGTTCTGCCTGCATGGCGGGGTGACTCCAGATTCGGGATCGGGAACGGGGACGGCCGGCTGACGGGCCTGTCCAGGACCGGACAACAGCCCACCAGTCTACGTCGTCCCCGGCCGAGTCATTCCCGCGTGCTGGACTCCTTCGCCCGCTCCTGCGCGGGACCGCGCCGCACCGAACCCGGCGCGTTCCATTCCGACCGCTTGCGGGCGCGCTGCTTCGCCGCCTCGGAGGAGGCGAGCTGGTACGGCACCGAGGTCACCATCACGCCCGGCGTGAACAGCAGCCTGCCCTTGAGGCGAAGGGCGCTCTGGTTGTGCAGCAGATGCTCGTACCAGTGGCCGACGACGTACTCGGGGATGATCACGGACACCGCGTCCCGCGGCGACTCGCGGCGCAGGCTCTTGACGTACTCGATGACCGGCCGGGTGATCTCGCGGTACGGCGAGTCCAGCACCTTCAGGGGTACGTCGATCCCGCGCCGCTCCCACTCCTCGCGCAGCGCCTTGGTCTCGGCCGGGTCCACGTTGACGCTGAGCGCCTCCAGGGTGTCCGTGCGCAGCAGCTTCGCGTAGGCGAGGGCGCGCAGGGCGGGCCGGTGGATCTTGGAGACCAGGACGACGGAGTGGACGCGGGACGGGCGGACACTGTCGTCGCTGGGGCCGTCGGGGGCGGCGAGTTCCTTGGCGACGTGGTCGTAGTGGCGGCGGATCGCCGTCATCGTGCCGTAGAAGATCACCATGCCGAGCAGGGCGACCCAGGCGCCGTGGCTGAACTTGGTGACGAGGACGACGACCAGGACCACGAAGGTGAAGAACGCGCCGAAGGCGTTGATCGCCCGGGAGCGGATCATGTGCCGGCGCTTGCCCTGGTCCTTCTCGACGGCCAGGTGGCGGTTCCAGTGGCGGACCATGCCGGTCTGGCTGAGCGTGAAGGAGACGAACACGCCGACGATGTAGAGCTGGATCAGGCGCGTGGAGTCGGCCTCGTAGATCCACACCAGCAGCGCCGCCGCTCCGGCCAGCAGCACGATGCCGTTGGAGAAGGCGAGCCGGTCGCCGCGGGTGTGCAGCTGCCGGGGGAGGTAGCGGTCCTGGGCGAGGATCGAGCCCAGCACCGGGAAGCCGTTGTACGCCGTGTTGGCGGCCAGGAACAGCACCAGCGCGGTGGCTGCGGCGAGCACGATGAACAGGAAGCTGCCGGCACCGAAGACGGCCTCGGCGACCTGGGAGATCACCGGGTGCTGGACGTAGTCCGCGCCGACCGGGACGCCGTTGTCGTACAGGTCGTGGGCCGGGTTCTCGGCCATCCGGACGTTTGAGACCATGGCCAGGCCGATGATCCCGCAGAACATGGTGACGGCGAGCAGGCCCATCAGCGCCAGCGTGTTCGCCGCGTTCTTCGACTTGGGCTTGCGGAAGGCCGGGACGCCGTTGGAGATGGCCTCGACGCCGGTGAGCGCGGCACAGCCGGAGGAGAAGGCGCGCAGCAGCAGGAAGACCAGGGCGAATCCGGCCAGTCCCTCGTGCTCCGCCTTGATCTCGTACCCCGCCGTGGGCGCCCGCATGGTCTCGTCCAGGACCAGCCCGCGGAACGCGCCCCACACGATCATGACGAAGACGCCCGCGACGAAGACGTACGTCGGAATCGCGAAGAGCGAGCCGGACTCCTTCACGCCGCGCAGGTTCATCAGCGTCAGCAGCAGGATCACGGCCATCGCGCAGAACACCTTGTGCTCGACGACGAAGGGGATCGCGGAGCCGAGGTTCTCGATGCCGGAGGAGATCGAGACGGCGACGGTGAGGACGTAGTCGACGAGCAGCGCGCTCGCGACGGTGAGGCCGGCCTTGGGGCCGAGGTTGGTGGTGGCCACCTCGTAGTCGCCGCCGCCGCTCGGGTACGCGTGCACGTTCTGCCGGTAGGAGGCGACGACCGTGAACATGAGGACGACGACCGCGAGCGCGATCCAGGGGCTGAAGTGGTAGGCCGACACGCCCGCGATGGACAGGACCAGCAACACCTCCCCCGGCGCGTACGCGACGGAGGACAGCGGGTCGGAGGCGAAGACGGGAAGTGCGATGCGCTTCGGCAGGAGCGTTTCGCCCAGCCGGTCGCTGCGCAGTGCGCGCCCGATCAGGATCCGTTTGGGCACGTCGGTCAGTTTGGACACAACAGAGGATCGTAAGCCTTCGAACAGGGAGCCGCCCACCCGCCACCCTCGTCTGCCCCCCGAGTGAAATCGGACGGAGGCACGCTCCACCTGCAACGGACGGGGCGTCATCCATGTCTATATGACAAAACGCCCGCCCACGTCGTCGTCATCACGTGTTCATCGCCCCGAAAACCCTAACGATTTCTTGACGGTCACCGGAGGACCCATGTCCAGCACAGCGGAGCTGATCGGCGCCACCGCCACCCTCATCGGCCTCGCGATCCTCACCCTGGTCAGCGTCTGCAGCATCAGCCGCCGCTGACCTCGGTACGGACCGGGCACAGGGGGTGCCGTCCGCGGACCGCGCGTGTGTAGCTTGGTCCGCGGTCTGAGACCCTGTTCAAGCCAGGTTCGACAACTCTTGACATCGGAAGGACGGTCGTGCACATCGTCATCATGGGCTGCGGCAGAGTGGGTTCCGCTCTCGCCCAGACCCTGGAGCAACAGGGGCACACGGTCGCCGTGATCGACCAGGACCCCACCGCCTTCCGACGCCTGGGCTCCTCGTTCGGTGGCCGCCGGGTCACCGGGGTCGGCTTCGACCAGGACACCCTGCGCGAGGCGGGCATCGAGGAGGCCGGCGCCTTCGCCGCCGTCTCCAGCGGCGACAACTCCAACATCATCGCCGCGCGGGTGGCCCGCGAGATGTTCGGTGTGGAGAACGTCGCGGCGCGCATCTACGACCCCCGCCGCGCCGAGGTCTACCAGCGCCTGGGCATCCCGACCGTGGCCACGGTCCGCTGGACGGCAGACCAGATGCTGCGCCGGCTGCTGCCGTCCGGTTCCGAGCCGCTGTGGCGGGATCCCACCGGCGGGGTCCAGCTGGCCGAGGTGCACGCCTCCGCCGCCTGGGTCGGGCACAAGATCAGCAGGCTCCAGGAGGAGACGGGCGTCCGCGTGGCGTTCCTGACCCGGCTCGGCGAGGCGATCCTGCCCACGTCGCAGACGGTGCTGCAGGAGGGTGACCTGGTGCATGTGATGATGCGCTCGGACGAGGTCGAGAAGGTCGAGGCGGCGTTCGCCCAGGGCCCCGAGAAGGAGAGCGGTCACTGATGAGGGTCGCCATTGCCGGTGCCGGTGCGGTGGGCCGCTCGATCGCGGGCGAGCTGCTGGAGAACGGCCACGAGGTCCTGCTCATCGACAAGGCGCCGACCGCGATCTCGGTCGAGCGCGTTCCGCAGGCGGAGTGGCTGCTCGCCGACGCCTGCGAGATCACCTCCCTGGACGAGGCCGCGCTCCAGCGCTGCAACGTCGTCATCGCCGCGACCGGCGACGACAAGGTGAACCTGGTCGTCTCGCTGCTGGCGAAGACGGAGTACGGCGTTCCGCGCGTCGTCGCCCGGGTGAACAACCCCAAGAACGAGTGGCTGTTCAACGAGGCCTGGGGTGTGGATGTCGCCGTCTCCACACCGCGCCTGATGTCGGCCCTGGTGGAGGAGGCGGTGAGCGTCGGCGACCTGGTCCGGCTGCTGCGCTTCAGCCACGGCGACGCGAACCTCGTCGAGCTGACCCTGCCGGAGGAGTCGGCCCTGGCCGGCACCCAGGTCGGCGACGTCGAGTGGCCGGAGGACACCTCCCTGGTCACGATCATCCGCGGCACCCGCGTCCTGACCCCCTCCCAGGAGGACTCCCTGGAGGCGGGCGACGAGCTGCTGTTCGTCGCCGCCCAGGCGCGCGAGGAGCAGCTGGAGGACCTGCTGTCGGTGCGGCGGGACGACACGACGGCCTGACGGCCGCGGGCAGTACGGAAGAAAGGGCGCCCGGATCTCTCCGGGCGCCCTTTCCTTCGTTCTGGTCGGCCGATTCCTTCGTTACGGCTGGTCGGCCGACTCCTTCGTCACGGCTGGTCGGCCGACGCCGACCTCCGCGCCGCCTCCCGCTCCTTCTCGGCCGCCTCTTCCGCCTCCATCTCGGCGAACACGTCGATCGGCGGTGGCGCCTTGGCGAGGAAGGCCCAGGTCAGCCATACGGCCAGCAGGAACGGCGGGATCTTCAGCGTGACCAGCACCCACCCGAGCTGGGTGGTGTCGGCCCACCAGTACAGCGGGAAGAGGATCGCGCACTTGGCGAGCAGGATGAGCCCCCAGGCCCAGCTGGCCTTGGTGTACGCCTTCTTGCGGCCGGGGTTGCGCTTGCGCCAGGAGAGGTTCTCCTTGAAGACCGGCCCGAGAATGAGGCCGATCAGCGGCACACCGGCGATCGCCGTGATGATGTACGCCAGCGCGAGGCCCAGCGTGTAGAGCATGCCGGGCAGATAGAAGTCCTTGGCGTTGCCGGTCATCATCGCGAAGACGACACCGAAGGCGACGCCGAAGACACCGCTGAACGCGTGCTTGACGGTGTCCCGCATGACGAGGCGGACCACGACCAGCAGCAGGGACACGCCCAGCGCGGCGATCGCCGACAGGTGGAGGTCCTTGTTGATGGTGTAGATCGTGACGAAGAGCAGCCCGGGCAGGACCGTCTCGACCGTGCCCCGCACACCGCCGAACGCCTCGAAGAGCGCGGCCTCCGTCACCGCCCTCGAATCCTGAGGGGCGTCGTCTTCGGTCGGCTTGTCGAGCGACGTCACCGGCTACTCCCGTCCGAGGGGTCTCAGTTCGTACTTGGGGTTGAACAGCACCCGCCGGCCCCGGCTCATCGAGATCCGGCCCGACGCGATCAGCTTGCGCCCCGGTTCTATCCCGGTGATGGAGCGCCTGCCGAGCCACACCACGTCCAGCGCGGCGGAGCCGTCGAACAGTTCGGCCTCCAGGGCCGGTACGCCCGCGCGCGGCCGCAGGGTGACCGTGCGCAAGGTACCAGTAACGGTCACGATCTGCCGGTCGTGGCAGTCGCCGATGCGGGTGCAGCCCGTGGTGTCCGCGTCCTCTCGCAGCTCCTCGGACTCCAGGTCCTCCTGCGACGAGGAGAGCCGGTCGAGCATGCGCCGGAACCGGCCCGCCGGCTTTTCGGAACGAGGAACAGCACTCATGCTTGAAGCGTACCGGGGCCCACCGACACCGTCGTAGCCCCGTTCCCGCAGTCCCGCAACCGCAGGCTGTCACCACCCCACCCGGGCCACGGCGCTCTTCCCCGGCCCGGCCTGGTCATTTCTCGAACCGGTACCCCATGCCGGCCTCGGTGACGAAGTGCTTCGGATGTGACGGATCAGCCTCCAGCTTCCGCCGCAGCTGCGCCATGTACACCCGCAGGTAGTTGGTCTCGGTGCCGTAGGACGGCCCCCACACCTCCTGGAGCAGCTGTTTCTGGCTGACCAGGCGGCCGCTGTTGCGCACCAGCACCTCCAGCAGATGCCACTCGGTGGGAGTGAGCCGTACGTCGCTCCCGTCGCGGTGGACCTTCTTCGCGGCGAGGTCGACGGTGAACTCCTCGGTCACCACCACCGCGTCGCCCTCGCCGCCCCCGGTGGGCTCGGCCCGGCGGACCGCGGCCCGCAGCCGGGCCAGCAGCTCGTCCATGCCGAACGGCTTGGTGACGTAGTCGTCGGCGCCCGCGTCCAGCGCCTCGACCTTCTCGTCGGAGGAGTGCCGCGCGGACAGCACGATGATCGGCACCCGGGTCCAGCCGCGCAGTCCCTTGATCACCTCGACGCCGTCCATGTCGGGCAGGCCCAGGTCGAGGACGACCACGTCGGGGTGGCGGACGGCGGCCAGTTCGAGGGCACCGGCGCCGTCGTGGGCGGCGTCGACCTCGTATCTGCGCGCCTTGAGGTTGATGACGAGCGCGCGGACGATCTGCGGCTCGTCGTCGACCACGAGCACCCTCGTGGCCGTGCGGGGTGCGGCCCCAGCCGGGCTCACCATGAGACCTGCCTTTCTGGTTCTGCGGGAGGAGGGGGACCGGGGCGACCGGGGCGTTCCGCGGCGCGGAGGGGCCCTGGACGCGTGCCTGCGGCGCGGAGACTCAGCACCATGGTCAGACCACCGCCGGGGGTGTCCTCGGCCCGCAGAGTGCCGCCCATGGACTCGGCGAAGCCGCGGGCGACCGCGAGGCCGAGCCCCACCCCGGCACCGCGCGGGGCGTCGCCGTACCGCTGGAAGGGCGCGAAGATCCGCTCCTTGGCCTCGTCGGGCACTCCGGGGCCGCGGTCGACGATCCGCAGCTCGACCCGGTCGGCGATGGCGCTCCCCGAAACCAGGACGGGCGTGCCGTCCGGGCTGTACTTGACGGCGTTCTCGACCAGGTTGGCGACCGCCCGCTCCAGCAGCCCGGCGTCGACGGCGACGATGGGCAGCGACTCGGGGACGTCCAGTTCGACGCTGTCCTCGGGAACCCCGCCCAGCGCCATCGGGACCACCTCGTCGAGGTCGGTGTCGCGGATGATCGGCGTGACCGTCCCGGTCTGGAGGCGGGACATGTCCAGGAGGTTGCCGACGAGGTGGGCGAGCCGGTCGGCGCCGTCCTCGATGCCCTGCAGCAGCTCCGCGCGGTCCTCCTCGGACCACTCCACGTCGTCGGACCGCAGCGAGGACACGGCGGCCTTGATCCCGGCGAGCGGGGTGCGCAGATCGTGGCTGACGGCGGCCAGCAGCGCCGTGCGGATGCGGTTGCCCTCGGCCAGTTCCTTGGCCCGGTCGGCCTCCTGTCGCAGGCGCTGGCGGTCCAGCACGACGGCGGCCTGGGCGGCGAACGCGGCCAGCACCCGGCGGTCCTCGGCGGGCAGCACGCGGCCGGTCAGCGCGAGCGCCATGTGGTCGCCGACCGGCATGTCCACGTCGGCGTCCTCGGGCCGGTGCACGGCTCCGCCGACGCCGGCCCGGCCGACGCAGGTCCACGGGTCGATGTCGCTCTGGCGTTCGAGGAGAGCGGCGGAGTCCATGCCGAACGTCTCGCGGACCCGCTCCAGCAGCGCCTCCAGGCTGGTCTCGCCGCGCAGCACGTTCCCCGCGAGGAAGGACAGGATCTCGGACTCGGCGCGCAGCCGGGCCGCCTGCTGGGTGCGGCGGGCCGCGAGGTCCACCACCGAGGCCACCGACACCGCGACGCCCACGAAGATCGCCAGGGCGACGATGTTCTTCGGGTCGCTGATGGTCAGCCGGTGCAGCGGCGGTGTGTAGAAGTAGTTCAGCAGGAACGAGCCGAAGGCCGCCGAGGCGAGCGCCGGGAAGAGCCCGCCGAGCAGCGCCGCCGCCACCGTCAGTGCCAGGAACAGCAGCATGTCGTTGGCGAGCCCGAGGTGCACGCCGCTGAGCAGCAACGCCAGCAGGGCCGGTCCCGCCAGCCCCACCAGCCAGCCCCAGACGATCCGGGCCCGGCCCAGCCGCGCGCGCCGCGGCCCCGGCAGTCCGCGCCCCTTGGCCACCTCGCCGTGGGTGACGATGTGCACGTCGAGGTCGGGCCCGGAGTCGCGGGCGACGGTGGCGCCGACGCCGGGTCCGAAGACGTACTGCCAGCTCTTGCGCCGCGAGGACCCCAGCACGATCTGGGTGGCGTTCACCCCGCGCGCGAAGTCGAGCAGCGCCGCCGGTATGTCGTCGCCGACGACGTGATGGAACGTTCCGCCCAGGTCCTCGACCAGCGTGCGCTGCATCGCCAGTTCCTTCGGCGAGGCGGCGGTCAGCCCGTCGCTGCGCGCTATGTAGACGGCCAGCACCTCGCCGCCGGCGCCCTTCTCCGCCAGCCGGGCCGCCCGCCGGATCAGCGTCCGCCCCTCGGGGCCGCCGGTCAGCCCCACCACGATCCGCTCCCGGGAGCCCCAGATCGCCGACACCCGGTGCTCGCTGCGGTACTCGTTCAGGTACGCGTCGACCCGGTCCGCCACCCACAGCAGCGCCAGCTCGCGCAGGGCGGTGAGATTGCCCGGCCGGAAGTAGTTGGACAGGGCCGCGTCGACCTTGTCCGGCTGGTAGATGTTCCCGTGCGCCATACGGCGGCGCAGCGCCTGCGGCGACATGTCGACCAGCTCGATCTGGTCGGCCCGGCGCACCACCTCGTCCGGCACCGTCTCCCGCTGCCGCACACCGGTGATCGACTCGACCACATCACCCAGTGACTCCAGGTGCTGGATGTTGACGGTCGATATCACGTCGATGCCGGCCGCGAGCAGTTCCTCCACATCCTGCCAGCGCTTGGCGTTGCGGGAGCCCGGCACGTTGGTGTGCGCCAGCTCGTCCACGAGGGCCACCCGCGGGCCGCGGGCCAGCACCGCGTCCACGTCCATCTCGGTGAACAGCCCGCCGCGGTACGCCAGCTCCCGGCGCGGAAGCTGCTCCAGGCCGTGCAGCATCACCTCGGTGCGCGGCCGGCCGTGGTGCTCCACGAAGGCGACCACGCAGTCGGTGCCCCGCTCCACCCGGCGGTGCGCCTCGGACAGCATCGCGTACGTCTTGCCGACGCCCGGTGCCGCACCGAGGTAGATCCGAAGCTTGCCGCGTGCCATGGCCTCATTGTCTTCCGGTCACTCCTGCCGACGCAGCGTCGACCCTACGGCGAGCGATCCCGGCAAACCGGTCGAGGGGCGGCATCGGACCGGTCTTTGACGCAACCCTGACGCCGGGGCGCCGGACTCGGCCCTGACGCCCGGGGCGCCGGACTCGACGCGGCGAAGGGCCGGGCGGAGGCCACCGCGCACGGCATGGCGCAGGCCACGGCGAAGGGCCGCACCCCTGCGGGACACGGCCCTCGTCTCGCTGTACGTCCGGTCAGCGGACCTCGGTGATCTCCGGGCCGCGCTGGAGCTGGCCCATGCCGCCGGAGAAGCGGGAACCGGCCTGCTCCTCCTGCTGGACGCCCTCGGGCACCATCTGGGCGTCGTTCGGCAGCTTCAGGACGATCGGGTCGCGGGGCGCCATCGGTCCCTCGCCGCGGACCACGACCGTGTCCCGGAAGATCTGCTCCAGCAGCCCGGCGGCCTGCGGCTGCACCGCGCCCTGCCCGGAGATCACCCCGCGCAGGAACCAGCGGGGGCCGTCCACGCCGACGAACCGCACGACCTGGAAACCGCCGGTGCCGTCCGGCAGCTGCACCGGAACCTGGGCGCGCAGCTCCCAGCCCAGCGGACCCTCGACCTCGTCGACGATGCCGCCCTGCTGGGTGATGCCGGCGCCGATCTCCTCGCGCACCTCGCCCCAGATGCCCTCGCGCTTGGGAGCCGCGAAGGCCTGCAGCTGGATGGCGCTGTCGCGCAGCACGACGGTCGCCGCGACGATCGCGTCGCCCGCGACCTCGACCCGCAGCTCCATGCCCTCGACACCGGGCACGAACAGACCGCCCAGGTCCACCCGGCCCTCGGCCGGGTCGCGGACCTCGCTGCTGTCCCAGGGACCGTCGGGCCGGGGTCCCGGCTCCAGCCGGACCCGTTCCCGGGTGCCCTCGTCCGCCTCAGTGTCGACGCTGTCGACGACCTGCTCGGCCTCGCCGGCCGCGTCCTCGGCGGCACCCTTCTTCTTGCGACGTCCGAACACGTCACTGTCCTTCCCGGTCGGATACGACCGAAGCGTATCGATTCCCACCCGTCGTGCCGCCCATGGCGGCCCGACCACTTGTGCCGCTCCCGCCGTCCACCGCGGCATGGCCCCCGGTGGAACCGAAGCCCCCCTCGGCCCGCGCGGAGCCGGGAAGTTCCGCCACCTCCTGGAAGCGGACCCTCTCGACCTGCTGGACGACCAGTTGGGCAATCCGGTCGAAGCGCTCGAACCGCACGGACTCGCGCGGGTCGAGATTCACCACGATCACCTTGATCTCCCCACGGTACCCGGCATCGACCGTCCCCGGGGCATTCACGAGGGCGACACCGCACCGGGCGGCGAGCCCGGAACGCGGGTGGACGAAGGCCGCGTAGCCCTCGGGGAGCGCGATCGACACCCCCGTGGGCAGGACGGCCCGCTCGCCGGGCGCCAGCTCGCAGGCCTCGGTGGTGCGCAGATCCGCTCCCGCGTCACCGGGGTGCTCGTACGCCGGGAGCGGTACGTCGGGGTCGACGCGGCGGATCAGGACGTCCAGGGGCGCGCGGCTCACGGGTTCACCTCGAAGGCGCGGGCCCGCCGGAGCTGGTCCGGGTCGCTCATGGCCGCCTGGATCTCCTCCTCGCGGCCGTGGTTGACGAAGTGGTCGACCTTGACCTCGATGAAGAGCGCTTCGGCCCGCACGGCGACCGGACCGTCCGGGCCGCCGACGCGTCCGGTGGCGGTCGAGTAGATCTTCCGTCCGGCCACCGCGGTCACCTCGGCCTCGAGGTGCAAGGTGGTGCCGACCGGCACGGGCCGGACGAAGTCGGTCTCCAGCCGTCCGGTGACGGCGATGGTGCGCAGCAGCCAGTTCAGCGAGCCCAGCGTCTCGTCCAGCGCCGTGGCGAGGACTCCGCCGTGCGCGAGACCGGGAGCGCCCTGGTGTTCGGGCCGGACGGTGAACTCGGCGGTCAGGGACACCCCCTCGCCGGCCCGCGCCTCCAGGTGCAGTCCGTGCGGCTGCTCTCCGCCACAGCCGAAACACCGGCCGTAGTGCGCGCCGAGAAGCTCGCCGGGTGCGGGGGCGTCGGGGTGCCGCACCGGCTTCGCGGCGTCGACGGGAGGCTCAAGAGCTGCGGATGTACCACTCACAGGCGCAGACCTTACCCGCGCGTCGGCCCCCTGCGGACACCGTGCCAAGCTTGTTTCATGCAGCTCTCCGCCACCTCGTACGACGAACGCCTCACCGCCCCCCGCTCCTGGTGGCTGATCAGCTTCCTGGTGGGGCTCTCGATGGCCCTGATCCTGCTGCCGTTCGGCACCCTGCCGATGCTGGGCGGCCTGGTCGGCGGTACGGCGGTCGCGGCGGTCGCGGCCAGTTCGTACGGCAGCCTGCGCATCCGCGTCGTGAACGGCTCGCTGATCGCGGGCGAGGCGAAGATCCCGGTGGCCGCGCTGGGCGAGGCGGAGGTGCTGGACCGCGAGGAGGCCCGCGCCTGGCGCACGTACAAGGCCGACACCCGCGCCTTCCTGCTGCTGCGGGCCTACATTCCGACGGCGCTGCGGGTGGAGGTCACCGACCCCGAGGACCCGACGCCGTACCTGTACCTGTCGACGCGGGAGCCGGAGCGGCTGGCGGCTGCCATCGAGGCGGCCAGGACGGCCACGGCGTCCTGAGCGCACGGCCTTCTGAGCACGCGGCCTCCTGAGCCCGCGAAGCGGCGCTCGAGGGGCGGGCTCGGCCGGCGGGGACCGAGCTCCTTCGTCAGGGACCGCCGAGTTCCTTGAACTCCTGCGGGAGGTCCCCCACCGGCAGCGGCTCGGCCGGCTGTTCCAGCGGCGGCAGTGCGGTCAGCGTGTCCCAGGGCACCTGCGACTTGCGCAGGTCGGTGCGGATCCGCGCGGCGAGTTTTCTGGTGTCCCGCCGGTTCATGACCGCGCCCACCGCGGCGCCCACCATGAAGGGCATGAGGTTCGGCAGATTGCGGACCATGCGCTTCATGATCTGCTGGCGCAGTTCGCGCTTCATCTGAACGCCGAGGGCGGAGTTGACCGAGGTCGGCTTCCGCGGGTCGATCCCGCGCTCCTCCGACCAGGACTTCAGATAGGCGCTGCTGCGTTCCTTGAGGTTGCCGGGCGGCCGCAGGCCGTACACCTCGTGCAGTTCGGCGATGAGCTTCAGCTCGATCGCCGCGACGCCGGTGATCTCCGCGGCCAGCTCCGTCGGCATCGCGGGCGGTACGGGCAGCATCGCCGCAACGCCCACGCCTGCCCCGACGGTCGCCGAGGCCTTCGAGGCACCCGCCACGAGCTTGTCCGCGAGCTCTTCCGGGCCGAGGCCGGGGAACTGCGCGCGCAGCGTCGCGAGGTCCCGTACGGGCACTCTGGGGGCCATCTCGATGAGCCGGTCCGCGAGGTACGCGATGCCCGCGCGGGCGCGGTCTCCGCCCTTGCGCACGCCCTCCTTGGCCAGCTGCCTGGCCTTGTCCCGGAACACCGCGGCGCGCCGTCTCGCGTTGGGTGCGGGATTCTCCGCCGGCACCGGGGTGCCGTCCCACTCGTCGGCCGGTTCGAGCGAGGCCGATCCCGCGGGGAGACTTTCTCCCGTGCCGGATGGGCCTCGCTCGTCGTCACGCGCGCCGTGGGGGCCGTCGAACAGCCCCGAGTCCGCTCCCCGCGCGGGGAAGCGGCGCTTCCAGGGTGGGGTCGAGCCAGTCACGGCCGACCCCGCCTCAGTCGCAGTCGCGGCAGATCGGCTGGCCGTTCTTCTCGCGGGCCAGCTGGCTGCGGTGGTGCACCAGGAAGCAGCTCATGCAGGTGAACTCGTCCTGCTGCTTCGGCAGGACCCTGACGGCCAGTTCCTCGTTCGAGAGGTCGGCGCCGGGCAGTTCCAGGCCTTCTGCGGCCTCGAACTCGTCGACGTCGACGGACGAAGCGGACTTGTCGTTCCGCCGTGCCTTCAGCTCTTCGAGGCTGTCCGAGTCGACGTCGTCGTCGGTCTTGCGTGGAGTGTCGTAATCGGTTGCCATGTCGCTCTCCCCCTCCGGGTGTCTGCGGTGTCTCCAGCGCACGTAACGCGTGAGAGGCCGGACTTGTGCCCGACCCGAGGCGGAGATTTTGCCTCACATCAAGGTCTGTTACTCAATCGACACCCAACCGGACCCCTCACGAGTGATCGGGTTGGATGGCGATCGGGACCGTACACGGTCCGAATGTCGCACTTCAAAGGCGCCCCACCGTGTACTTCCCGTGATCAAGCCACCGGAAAACCCGGATTTTCCCGGCTTTCCGACGGCCCGAATGATCACGGAGAGTAGATGGCCTGAAAATCGCCGTTGTGATCGATCACACATGACACGGCCGGACGGGTACCCCGAAAATTCCGCGCAAAGCGAACATCGTCGGGTGTGTCGGCGAATGATCTCAGATAGGCAGGGTGACTCGCATCACGAGGCCTCCCCCCTCGCGCGGCTGGGCCGCGATGTGGCCTCCGTGCGCCCGGGCAACGGACCGCGCGATGGACAGGCCGAGGCCGACGCCCTTGTCGCTCCCCGTGCGCTCGGTACGCAGCCGCCGGAACGGCTCGAAGAGGTTGTCGGTCTCGTACGCCGGCACCACCGGGCCGGTGTTGGACACCACCAGCACCGCCTGCCCGTGCTGGATCTCGGTGACGACCTCCACCCAGCCACCCTCGGGGACGTTGTAGCGCACCGCGTTCTGCACCAGGTTCAGGGCGATCCGCTCCAACAGGACGCCGTTGCCCTGGACCACGGCGGGGGCCCGCTCGCCGCGGATCTCCACGCCCTTGGCCTCGGCCTCGGCGTGCACCTGGTCGATGGCCTGCGAGGCCACCTCCGCGAGATCCACCGGCTTGCGCTCGACGATCTGGTTGTCGCTGCGGGCGAGCAGCAGCAGGCCCTCCACCAGCTGCTCGCTGCGCTCATTGGTGGCCAGCAGGGTCTTGCCCAGCTGCTGGAGCTCCACGGGCGCGTTCGGATCGGACAGGTGCACCTCCAGGAGCGTGCGGTTGATCGCCAGCGGGGTGCGCAGCTCGTGCGAGGCGTTGCCGACGAACCGCTGCTGGGCGGTGAAGGCCCGCTGGAGCCGCTCCAGCATGTCGTCGAAGGTGTCGGCCAGCTCCTTCAGCTCGTCGTCCGGGCCGTCCAGCTCGATCCGGCGGGACAGGTCCGAGCCCGCCACCGCGCGGGCGGTGCGGGTGATCCTGCCGAGCGGCGACAGGACCCGGCCGGCCATCGCGTAGCCGAAGGCGAAGGCGATCACGGCGAGGCCGAGCAGGGCGAGCAGGGAGCGGCTGAGCAGGCCGTCCAGGGCCTGCCGCCGCTGGTCCGCGTTGCACGCCTTGAGCATCGCGTTCAGCTCGTTGTTGCTGGTCGCCGTGTCCAGCTGGGGACAGGTGGAGCTGCTGATGTCGATGTTGCTGCCGGTCACCTGGAAGGACTGGCCGCTGCCCTCGTGGAGGGCCTGGGCCGCCAGCAGGTAGACGATCGACAGCATCAGGATCCCGGCGATCAGGAACATGCCGCCGTACAGCAGCGTGAGCCTTATCCGGATGGTCGGGCGCAGCCACGGGAAGGGCGGCTCGGCCTTGCGCGGGTCCCAGGTGGGCTTGGGGGGCGCCGCGGGGGGCGCCGGCGTCGCGGCCACGCGATCAGATCCGGTAGCCGGAGCCCGGCACGGTCACGATGACGGGCGGCTCGCCCAGCTTGCGGCGCAGGGTCATGACGGTCACGCGGACCACGTTGGTGAACGGGTCGGTGTTCTCGTCCCAGGCCTTCTCCAGCAGCTGCTCGGCGGAGACGACGGCGCCCTCGCTGCGCATCAGCACCTCGAGCACGGCGAACTCCTTGGGCGCGAGCTGCACCTCCTTGCCGTCGCGGAAGACCTCGCGGCGGTTGGGGTCCAGCTTGATCCCGGCCCGCTCCAGGACGGGAGGCAGGGGAACGCTCGTACGCCGGCCCAGGGCGCGCACGCGCGCGATGAGCTCGCTGAACGCGAAGGGCTTCGGCAGGTAGTCGTCGGCACCGATCTCCAGGCCCTCGACCCGGTCGCTGACGTCGCCGGAGGCCGTGAGCATCAGCACGCGGGTCGGCATGCCGAGTTCGACGATCTTGCGGCAGACGTCGTCGCCGTGCACGAGCGGGAGGTCGCGGTCGAGGACGACCACGTCGTAGTCGTTGACTCCGATGCGTTCCAGGGCGGCCGCACCGTCGTACACGACGTCGACGGCCATGGCCTCCCGGCGCAGCCCGGTGGCCACGGCATCGGCGAGCAGCTGCTCGTCCTCGACGACGAGTACGCGCACGTCGCTGTCCTTCCTGTGTCCGCCCGCGCAGCGCCGATGGGCACGCGCGAGCAGGGTTCGAGTGGGTGTGTTGGCCTCCATCCTGCCCTTTTCGGCCATAAGTCGGCGGTAAGTCGCCCGGGCGGTACCCGCCGCCCCGTGGGGCGCGGGGGTACGGGAGGCGAAACCCGGGGAAACGGGCGGCGGCAGGGCGGTGAGGAGGGGTGCGCGGAGCGGGAATGCGGGATTTTCTGGTGCGGTTGAGGTTTCCGCGGAAGGGAGCAGGGGGAGGACGGTTTACACCCCGCGATCACTCTCTGCTTGTGCCGCAGCACCATGCGGTACGTCACGGCCCGCTTGACGCAGAGTGGGCGTGGGTGTCCGGCACCGTCGCCGCCCGGCTGGGCAGCGCTGGGCACCCATGGGAGACGTGATCGCCCCTTCCGAACGGCACACCCCCGTGCCACCGACCCACGACCCAGGACGAGGGGGCGCAGCATGGACGCATTCACCGCAGGACTTCTGCAGCGCATAAAGGCGACCGAGTCCGACCTGACGCGGGCGCGTGACGAGGGCGACGACTTCCTCGTCGAGGTCGAGCAGGGCGAACTCGACGACCTGCGCCGTCTCGCCGCCGAACATGGCGTGGAAGTCGGCGCGTACAGCGTCTGACCGGGCCATCCGTACGAGGCGGGCCCCGGCGAATCCATCGCCGGGGCCCGCCTCGTACGCGTCTCGGGGGCGTCGGCTCAGTCGTGCCAGGCGCCGAAGTCCTCCAGCAGCCGCTGGAGGGGCTCGAAGACGCCCGGGGTACCCGCGACCGTCAGCTCGCGGGACGGGCGCTCTCCGGGGCGTCCACCGGTCAGCGCGCCCGCTTCCCGCGCGATCAGGTCCCCGGCGGCGAGGTCCCACGGGTGCAGCCCGCGCTCGTAGTAGCCGTCGAGGCGGCCCACGGCCACGTCGCACAGGTCGACCGCGGCCGACCCGCTGCGCCGGATGTCGCGCAGCCGCGGGATCAGCCGCTGGGCGACGTCGGCCTGGTGGGCGCGGACCTCGGCGACGTAGTTGAAGCCGGTGGAGACCAGCGCCTGGTCCAGCGGCGGTGCCGGGCGGCAGCGCAGCACGCGCTCGCCGTCCCAGGCGCCGGTACCCCGGGCGCCGCGGCCGCGCACCGCGCTGTAGGTCTCGCCCCGCATCGGGGCCGTGACGACGCCGACGACGGTCTCGCCGTCCTGCTCGGCCGCGATGGAGACGGCCCAGGTGGGCAGCCCGTAGAGGTAGTTCACCGTGCCGTCGAGCGGGTCGATCACCCAGCGGATGCCGCTGGTGCCGTCCGTGGAGGCGCCCTCCTCGCCGAGGAAGCCGTCGTCGGGGCGGCGCTCGGCGAGGAAGCCGGTGATCAGCTTCTCCGCGGCGATGTCCATCTCGGTGACCACGTCGATGGGGCTCGACTTGGTCGCGGCCACGCCGAGGTCGGCCGGCCGTCCGTCGCGCAGCAGCTCGCCGGCGCGGCGGGCGGCCTCCTGGGCGAGTGCGAGCAGGTCCGTGTGCAGGGGGTCGGTCACGGGGCTCCTCACGCGTAGGGGCTGTCGGCGCCCGCGGCGGCGGGGCGGGGGGCGCGGGCCGGGCAGCAGCCGACCGGGCAGAGGTTGTGGCTGGGGCCGAGCGCTCCGAGGGCGCAGGGCGCGACCTGCTGCCCGCGCTCGCCGGCGGCGCGTTCCAGGATCAGCTCGCGGATCGCGGCGGCGAAGCGCGGGTCGGCGCCGACGGTGGCCGAGCGGCGCACCGGCAGGCCCAGCTCCTCGGCCTTGGCCTTGGCCTCGGTGTCGAGGTCGTACAGGACCTCCATGTGGTCGGAGACGAAGCCGATGGGGGCCATGACGACGGCGGGCACCCCGGCGGCGTGCCGCTCCTCCAGGTGGTCGCAGATGTCGGGCTCCAGCCACGGGATGTGCGGGGCTCCGGAGCGGGACTGGTAGACGAGCTGCCAGGGGTGGTCGACGCCGGTGCGCTCGCGGACGGCGTCGGCGATCAGCCGGGCGACGTCCAGGTGCTGGGCGACGTACGCCCCGCCGTCGCCGTGGTCCTCGACCGGGCCGGAGGTGTCGGCCGCGGAGTCGGGGATGGAGTGGGTGGTGAAGGCGATGTGGGCGCCGTCGCGGACGTCCTCGGGGAGGTCGGCGAGGGACTCGAGGACCCCGTCGATCATGGGCTCGACGAAGCCGGGGTGGTTGAAGTAGTGCCGCAGCTTGTCGATCTTCGGCAGCTCCAGGCCCTCGGCCTCCAGGGCGGCGAGGGAGTCGGCCAGGTTCTCCCGGTACTGCCGGCAGCCCGAGTAGGAGGCGTAGGCGCTGGTGGCGAGGACGAGGATGCGGCGGCGGCCGTCGCGGACCATCTCGCGCAGGGTGTCCGTGAGGTACGGCGCCCAGTTGCGGTTGCCCCAGTACACCGGGAGGTTCAGGCCGTGGTCGGCGAAGTCCTTGTGCAGGGCGTCCAGCAGGGCGCGGTTCTGGTCGTTGATCGGGCTGACCCCGCCGAACAGGAAGTAGTGCTGGCCGACTTCCTTGAGGCGTTCCTTGGGGATGCCGCGCCCACGCGTCACGTTCTCCAGGAACGGGACCACGTCGTCCGGCCCTTCCGGGCCGCCGAAGGAGAGCAGGAGCAGGGCGTCGTAGGGGGTGGCATCGAGCGCGTCTGGCATGACACCGATCCTGCCACCCGCCACTGACAGTGCCGTGACGCCGGGGTGGCGGGTGCGCCCGGGGCTGCTCCGGGGGAGTGCGTTAGGGTGCCCTAACTCGTAAGCTGTATCGACCACGTTTATGCCTTACGGGCTGTGCGGGCGCGTTCCGTGCCGTACGCACGCGCCCGCCCCACCCGCCTGACCGAGCCGTCGGAGAGTCCGTGCCCAGCCCTTACCGCGCCTTGTTCGCCGCCCCCGGCACCAAGGCGTTCTCCGCCGCCGGTCTCCTCGGCCGGATGCCGCTGTCGATGATGGGCATCGGCGTCGTGACGATGATCTCCCAGCTCACCGGGCGCTACGGGCTCGCGGGCGCGCTGTCCGCGACCATCGCGCTGGCCGCCGCGGTGGCGGGCCCTCAGGTGTCCCGGCTGGTGGACCAGTACGGGCAGCGGCGGGTGCTGCGTCCGGCGACGCTGATCTCGCTGGCGGCGGGTGTCCTGCTGCTGCTCGCCGCGCACTACGGGTGGCCGGACTGGGTGCTGTTCGTGGCCTGTGTGGGCATCGGCTGCGTGCCGAGCGTCGGGTCGATGGTCCGGGCGCGCTGGGCGGCCCTGTACCGGGGCACCCCGCAGCTGCACACCGCGTACTCGTTCGAGTCCGTGGTGGACGAGGTGTGCTTCATCTTCGGGCCGATCATCTCCATCGGTCTGTCCACGACCTGGTTCCCGGAGGCGGGGCCGCTGCTGGCCGGCTGCTTCCTCGCGGTCGGCGTCTTCTGGCTGACCTCGCAGCGGGCCACCGAGCCGGAGCCGCACCCGCGTGACCGTGACGCCGCCGGCGGCAGCGCGATCCGCTCCCCCGGGCTGCAGGTCCTTGTCACCACGTTCGTCGCGACCGGGGCGATCTTCGGGGCGGTCGACGTGGTCACCGTGGCCTTCGCCGACGAGCAGGGGCACAAGGGTGCCGCCAGTGTCGTCCTCGCGCTGTACGCGGCGGGCTCCTGTGTGGCGGGGGCGGTCTTCGGGCTGCTGCACTTCAAGGGGGCGCCCGAACCTCGCTGGCTGCTGGGCGTCTGCGCGATGGCCGTGAGTATGATCCCCCTCCTACTGGTCGGAAACCTGCCGTTTCTGGCCGTGGCGCTCTTCGTCGCGGGTCTGTCCATCGCTCCCACGATGATCACGACGATGTCCCTCATCGAAGAGCACGTACCACGCGCGCAACTGACCGAGGGCATGACCTGGGTGAGCACCGGTCTCGCGGTGGGGGTCGCCCTCGGCTCCTCCGCGGCCGGCTGGGTGATCGACGCGGCCGGCGCGCGTGCCGGGTACGGGGTTCCGGCGGTGGCCGGTGCCGTCGCGGTCGCGGTCGGTTTCCTCGGTTACCGCCGGCTCAAGCAGCCGGTTCCGGGTCGGGGAGGCACCGTTGAGCAGCACGGCGAGCGGGAAGAACGGCACGTGGCGTAACTGGGGCGGCAATGTCGCCGCCCGCCCCGCGCGGGAGGTCACACCGGCTTCCGTGGAGGAGCTGTCGGCGGCGGTGCGCGCGGCCGCGGAGGACGGCCTGAAGGTGAAGGCCGTCGGCACCGGGCACTCGTTCACGTCCATAGCCGCCACGGACGGCGTGCTGATACGTCCCCGGCTGCTGACCGGGATACGCCACATCGACCGGGAGGCCGGCACCGTCACGGTCCTGGCCGGCACCCCGCTCAAGCGCCTCAACACGGCCCTGGCCCGCGAGGGTCTGTCGCTGACCAACATGGGCGACATCATGGAGCAGACCGTGTCCGGGGCCACCAGCACCGGCACGCACGGCACGGGCCGCGACTCCGCCTCGATCGCCGCCCAGATCAAGGCGCTGGAGCTGGTCACGGCCGACGGCTCGGTGCTCACCTGCTCCGAGAAGGAGAACCCGGAGATCTTCGCGGCGGCCCGGATCGGTCTGGGCGCGCTCGGCGTCGTCACCGCGATCACCTTCGCCGTGGAGCCGCTTTTCCTCCTCCACGCGCGCGAGGAGCCGATGCCGCTGGACCGGGTGCTCGCCGAGTTCGACGAACTGTGGGCCGAGAACGAGCACTTCGAGTTCTACTGGTTCCCGCACACCGGCAGCACCAACACCAAGCGCAACAACCGCAGCGCGGGACCGGAGCGCCCGGTGAGCCCGCTGAAGGGCTGGTTCGAGGACGAGTTCCTGTCCAACGGCGTCTTCCAGGCGGCCAACTGGGTCGGCCGCGCGGTGCCCGCCGCCATCCCGTCGATCGCCCGGGTCTCCAGCAGGGCACTGTCCGCGCGGGCCTACACCGACATTCCCTACAAGGTCTTCACCTCGCCGCGCCGGGTCCGCTTCGTGGAGATGGAGTACGCCGTCCCGCGCGCGGCCCTCGTGGACACGCTGCGCGAGCTGAAGACGATGGTCGACCGCTCGCCGCTGCGGATCAGCTTCCCCGTCGAGGTGCGCACCGCCCCGGCCGACGACATCACGCTGTCCACGGCATCGGGCCGGGACAGCGCGTACATCGCCGTACACATGTTCCGCGGTACGCCCTACCAGCGGTACTTCACCGCCGCCGAGCGGATCTTCACCGCCCACGGGGGCCGGCCGCACTGGGGCAAGGTGCACACGCGGGACGCGGAGTACTTCGCCGGTGTCTACCCGGGGTTCGGCGAGTTCACCGCGCTGCGGGACCGGCTTGATCCGGATCGGCTGTTCCAGAACGACCATCTGCGTCGGGTGCTGGGGTCGTAGCGGACGGACTCGGCTCGGCCTCCGGGGCCGTGCCGCCGTCGGGCCGGCCGCTCGGCGAGGCGCTGGGGGCGGGCGCCGGGCTGCCGGCCGTGCCGCTGTCGCCGCCCTCGGAGGCGTCAGCGGACGGGTTGGCTTCGCCGGGCTCGCCCGGGTTCGCGGACGACGGGGCGGAGGGGGAGTCACCGCCGGAGCCGTCCCGGCCCCCCGATTCCTCCGAGTCCCCCGATTCCTCCGATGCGCCGGGACCGGAGGGATCACCGGACTCACCGGAACCGCCCGGGGCCGAGGAGGACTTGGCGTGTCCGGTGAAGGCGTCGCCGACCGTGGTCTTCCCGGCTCCGCTGAAGCTGCTGCCGGAGACCAGTTCGTAGGCCGTGATCCCGGCCATGGTGACGCCGAAGACCAGGGCCGCGGCGACCACCGGGCGCTTCCAGCTCTTGCCGGCCCGCGCTCGGTAGACGGTCCCCTCGGTGAACTCGCCGGGGGCGGGCGGCGCTTGCCGGGCCGGACGCGCCGGCGCCGCGGCGCCGCGCAACTGCTCGCCGGTGCGCTTGAGGAAGTGCTGGAACAGCGAACCGCCGCAGGTGGCGATGACACTGAACACGCCCGCGCCGAGGATCGTCCCGTAGACACCGAAGCAGGAGGCGAGTTTGGCGGCCACGACCGCCGCCACCGCGCTGCCCGCGACCTGGGGCACGCTGAGGTCGATCCGCTTCTGCCTCACCTCCTCCCCCGCGCTCGACTCCTGGACGACATCGGGCCTTTCGCGCATTCCCGGACCTTGCCTGCCCTTCCCCTACTGGATCGACTGGTCGTACGAGAAGGGGACGTACGGTGGGAACTGCTAGTTCCGCTTCTGCTGATTCCGTGAAGTAGGCCACGTTCTTGATCGCGGAATCCGGCCAGGGAGGGCCGAGTCCCGCAGTCGGCGAGAAGTTCGGCGGCGCGCCAATCCACGCACGTGGTCCGAATGGAGTACTGTTGCGAGCCCTGGGTCCGGTCTCCCGCCAGGGTGTCCGGGGCCGTCAAGGACCGCCGGGAGGGGGCTTGTTGCACAGGGTGACGGAGTTGGTCACTTAGCGTTGCGAATAGGTAACCGTGCCATAACGGCGATCCAGGGCCCGCGCCCGACACGCCGGGCAACTCGGCAAGGTTGTGGCAGGCTGCACCCGGGCAGGCCACACTCGACTAGCGGAAGCAGCGACGCACGTGACGTCGGCAGGCACCACCCGGGAGGTCCCCATGCCCGAACTGCGTGTCGTGGCCGTCTCCAATGACGGCACACGGCTGGTGCTGAAGGCTGCGGACAGCACGGAGTACACGCTTCCGATCGACGAACGGCTCCGCGCCGCCGTGCGCGGCGACCGTCCCCGCCTCGGCCAGATCGAGATCGAGGTGGAGAGCCATCTCCGCCCCCGAGACATCCAGGCGCGTATACGTGCAGGTGCGACCGCGGAAGAGGTCGCCCAGATGGCGGGCATCCCCGTCGACCGCGTACGCCGCTTCGAGGGCCCCGTGCTGGCCGAGCGCGCCTTCATGGCCGAGCGGGCCCGCAAGACCCCGGTCCGCCGCCCCGGCGAGAACTCCGGCCCGCTGCTCGGCGAGGCCGTACAGGAGCGACTGCTGCTGCGCGGCGCCGAGAAGGACACCGTCCAGTGGGACTCCTGGCGCCGCGACGACGGCACCTGGGAAGTGCTGCTGGTCTACCGGGTGGCGGGCGAACCGCACTCGGCGAGCTGGACGTACGACCCGCCCAGGCGGCTCGTCCAGGCCGTCGACGACGAGGCGCGCTCGCTGATCGGCGAGTCCGACGACCTCGGGGCGCCCGAGCCGAGCATGCCGTTCGTCCCGCGGATCGCCCGGCTGCCGCGTGACCGCGCGCTGGCCGGTTCCCTCGACCGGGACCGGGAGCGGGATCGGGACCGCGAGCGGCCGAGTCTGCCCGCGCAGGCGTCCGAGCCGGCGGAGGAGACCACGGCCACGGCCGAACGGGACTCGCTGACCAGCCTGCTGGAGGCCGTGCCCAGCTTCCGGGGCGACCTGGTGGTGCCGGAGCGGTCCGCCGAGCCCTCGGAGGAAGACGACGACGAGCCCGTCGCGGAGGAGCCGCCGGCGCCCGCCGCATCGGCCGGTTCCGCCTACGCGGACGTCCTCATGCCGCGCTCCGTGGGCAGCCACCGGGACCGCCTCATCGGCGCCACCGACCGCCAGGCGGAGGCCGACGGCGTCCGCCCGGGCCGCCGGGCGGCCGTCCCCAGCTGGGACGAGATCGTCTTCGGCACGCGGCGCAAGAAGCAGGAGTAGTCGGCGTACGACGACTTGGCCCGCGCCGGGGAACGGCGCGGGCCAAGTCGCGTGCCTGCCGCAGTCGTAGCCGACTGCGCGGGCCTCTCGGCGGGCCCAGGCGCGCATTGCGGTACGAGTCGGTGTTCCGGGCGCGGGGGCGCCCTGTGAATCCCCGCAAGCCCCCGCGACGCCCGCCCGCGCGCCCCTACTGCGGGTCCGCCCCCACCGCCACCGGACGCTCCGGGTCCGAGGACCACTCCGACCAGGAACCCACGTACAGGGCCGCCGGGATGCCCGCCACGGCGAGGGCGAGAACCTCGTGCGCGCCCGAGACGCCCGAACCGCAGTACACGCCGACCTCCGTGTCCTCGGCGGCGCCCAAGGCCTTGAAGCGGGCCCGCAGTTCCTCGGCGGGCAGGAAGCGGCCGTCCGGGGTGACGTTCTCGGTCGTCGGGGCCGAGATCGCGCCCGGGATGTGGCCGCCGACCCGGTCGATGGGCTCCACGTCACCCCGGTACCGCTCCGCCGCGCGGGCGTCGAACAGCACTCCGGAACGGGCCAGCGCGGCGGCGCCGTCGGCGTCCAGCAGGCCCGAGCCCGGAACCGGCTGGAAATCGCCCTCCGCGGGGCTCGGGATGTCCTGGGACAGCGGCCCCTCCCAGGACGGCAACCCCCCGTCGAGGACCCGCACGTCCGGGTGACCCGTCCAGCGCAGCATCCACCAGGCGCGGGCCGCCGCCCAGCCCTGCCCGCCGTCGTACACGACGACCGGCGTCCCCGACGACACGCCCGCGCGGCGCATCACGGCGCCGAACTCCGCCACGCCGGGCAGCGGATGACGGCCGCGCTCACCCGCCTTTCCGGCCAACTCCCGGTCCAGATCGACGAAGACGGCTCCGGGGACGTGCCCGGCCGCGTATTCCGCCCGGCCGTCGAAGGGCGGCTCGCCGGCCGCCTTGGCCAGGCTCAGCTGCCAGCGGACATCGAGCAGGACCGGCGGGTTCTCCCCTGCCAGGGCGCTCGCGAGTTCGGATGCGGAGATGATGGCGTTCATGGGGACCATCCTGGCGCACGGGGTGGCCGCGGCGCCCATGTCCGGCTACTCTGCTCCGCCAAGCAGGACCGATCACGAGGCGTATGCGATCGGGTACGTGCAGTACAGCCCCGGGTACCACCGATCGACATCCGTGGGCCATCCTCCCGAAAGGGACGGTAAGCGCAGATCGGGCATTCTCCGGTGACCGGACGAGATGCGGCGGCGCGCCCGGAGCGCGTGACAGCGCCGGTGGTGCGAGCATCGGCACGGGGTCCGGAGAGCGGAAGCGACGCGGCACCGCGAGGGGCCGAGGAGAGAGTGACGATGACCGAGGCACGGGGGTCGGAGGGCCGGCACGGTGAACACGCCCGGTACGCGCCGGGCACGCCCTGCTGGGTGAGTCTGATGGGGCACGGGCTGGCCGCGACCCAGGAGTTCTACGGATCGCTGTTCGGCTGGGAGTTCCGCCCCGGCCCCCAGCAGCTCGGCCCCTATGTGCGGGCGCTGCTGGACGGCCGTGAGGTGGCGGGCATCGGGCAGCTGCCGCCCGACCGGCACCTCCCCGTCGCCTGGACGCCCTACTTCGCCTCCGCGGACGCGGACCGGACGGCCGACACCGCGCGGCTGTGCGGCGGGACCATCGGCGTGGGGCCGCTGGACGCGGCCGAGGCCGGGCGGATGGCGATCGGCTCCGACCCCTCGGGGGCCGTCTTCGGGATCTGGCAGGCGGCGGAGCACCTCGGCACGGCCGTCACCGGGGTGCCGGGCACGCCCCTCTGGAACGAACTGCTGACCTTCGAGTCCGCGACCGTGGCCAAGTTCTACGAGACCGTCTTCGGTTACGAGGAGGAGCCGGTGATCTCCGCCGACTTCGACTACGTGACGCTCCACGCCGACGGCCGCCCGGTCGCCGGCATCCGCGGCATGGGCCACACGCTGCCCCGGGACCGGGGCCCGCACTGGCTGACGTACTTCGAGGTGGCCGACACCGACGCCGCGCTCGCCCGCCTCGTCGAGCTGGGCGGACACGTCATCGCACCGGCCGAGGACGGCGACCGCGGCCGCGCGGCGACCGTCAGCGACCCCGAGGGCGCCCTTTTCTGCCTGCTCCAGCGACCGGGCTGACGCCCGGACCGCCGAGGACGGTTCGGGGCGTGTCCTAGGCGGGCGCGACCGGCAGGACGTCCGGGGACAGGGCCGCCGCGTGGGCGCTGGCGGCGGTCATGCGCCGGCGGTGGTGCCGGCGGCACAGCACCTCGTAGCCCACGGCCTCCGCCTGGTTGACGTCGCCGACGACCACCTGGGCGCCCTCGACGACCATCTCGCCACCGATCGTGCGGGCGTTGTGGGTGGCGCGGGCGCCGCACCAGCACAGGGCCTCGACCTGGAGCACCTCGACCCGGTCGGCCAGCTCCACCAGGCGCTGGGAGCCGGGGAAGAGCTTGGTGCGGAAGTCGGTGGTGATGCCGAAGGCGTAGACGTCCAGCCCCAGGTCGTCGACCACGCGCGCGAGCTGGTCGATCTGCTCCGGGGCGAGGAACTGCGCCTCGTCCGCGATCACGTAGTCCGCGCGGCCGCCGTGCGAGAGGTGGTCCACGAGGTAGGCGTAGAGGTCCGTGCCGTCCTCGACCTCGACCGCGTCGGTGACCAGGCCGAGCCGCGAGGACAGCTTGCCCTCGCCCGCGCGGTCGTCGCGGGTGAAGATCATGCCCTGCAGGCCCCGCGCGGAGCGGTTGTGCTCGATCTGGAGAGCCAGCGTCGACTTCCCGCAGTCCATCGTTCCGGAGAAGAACACCAGCTCGGGCATGGGGGGTTGAGCACCTTTCGGCGGAGTCGTCATGGTGTGCGTTGTGCGGGTCGGCGCCGCGGCGCTCAGGTGCGTACTTCGAGCAGCGGGACCAGTTGCTCGGCCGGGGTCATCGAGCCGTGGTTGCCGACCATCGCCGACTCCTTGGGTTCCCGCTCGGAGGCGATGATCAGAACGTCGTCCCGCGCGGCGGCGACGACGTCGCCGATGCGCGCGTACACCCGCTCCTCGACCCGCGGCCCGAACCAGCCCGCCGCGATCGCCTCGTCCCGCGAGGCCACCCAGAACTGCTCGCCGAGTACTTCCCGCCAGCAGGTCAGCACGTCGTCCTCGGCGCCCGGCACCGCGTACACGTGGCGGGCCCGGCCCTCGCCGCCCAGCAGGGCGACCCCGGCGCGCAGCTCCCAGTCCTCGTCGAAGTCGATGCGGTGCTGCTCGTCGAAGGGCACGTCGACCATGCCGTGGTCGGCGGTGACGTAGAGCGCGCTGCGCGGCGGCAGCTGCTCGGCCAGGCGCTGGACCAGCCGGTCGACGTACATCAGCTGGCCGCGCCAGGTGTCGGAGTCGACGCCGAAGCGGTGGCCGGCGCCGTCGACCTCGGCGTAGTACGTGTAGACCAGGCTGCGGTCGCCGGCGGCCAGTTGTTCGGCGGCGAGGTCCATGCGGTCCTCGCCGGACAGCCGCCCGTGGAAGCTGCCGCCGCTGAGCGCGGCCTTGGTCAGCGGGGTGCTGGCGAAGGCCGGGGAGGACACCTGGGCGGCGTGCACCCCCGCGCGGTCGGCGAGCTGGAAGACGGTGGGGTACGGCTGCCAGGCGCCGGGCTCGGTCCACGGCTGCCAGCGCAGCTGGTTCATCAGCTGGCCGGTGGCGGGATCGCGCACGGTGTAGCCGGGCAGGCCGTGGGCGCCGGGCGGCAGGCCGGTGCCGACGGAGGCCAGCGAGGTGGCGGTGGTCGCCGGGTAGCCGGTGGTCAGGGGGCGGCCGGTGCCGCCGCGGGAACTGGCGATCAGCGAGGTCAGGAAGGGCGCCTCGTCGGGGTGCGCCTTCAGCTGCTCCCAGCCGAGGCCGTCGATCAGGAACACGCAGTTCCGGTCGGCGGCGGTCAGCTCCGGGATGGCGGCGGTCGTGCCGGGCACGCCCATGCCGGCGGCGAGCGTGGGCAGCAGGTCGGCGAGCGAGCCGGTGCCGTACTCGGGCAGGGGGGCGGAGTCTACGGCGAGGGGTTCCGGGTGGGGGCCCCAGGCGGTGGGCGGCTGCACCATCAGCGGGTCGGGTCCGCGGTCGCCTCGGAGATGGCCTGGGCGAAGACGAGCGCCTGGCGCACCGTCTCCGGGCCGTCCCCGGCCTCGCTGACGCGCAGGCTGAGGTCGTCCGCCGTGGAGCTGCCGGTGTAGCCGTGGTCGGCCTCGCAGTTGGGGTCGCCGCAGGCGGCGGGCTCCAGGTCGATGCGGGAGACGGCGCCCCAGCCGATGGTCAGCACGATCTCGCGCGGCAGGGTGCCCGGCGTGTACGACTCCGGGTTGGCGACGACCCGGCTGACCACGACCGACGAGATCCGGCCGAGCTTCACGGACTCCGTGGAGGTGGTCGCGTAGGGCGTCGGGGAGGTGTTGTCGGCGGCCTGCTCGTCGGTGTGGCTGACGATGAAGCGGGTGTCGGTGAGGACCAGCACGGTCACATGCCGGCGGACCTCGTTCTGGTCGAACGTCGTCTCCTGGTGGACCAGGTACGACCGGATGGGCTCACCGCCCACGGCGGCCTCCACCGCCTCGGCCACGAGGGCCGGGTAGTAGCCGCTGCGCTCGATCGCCGCACGCAGCCCCTGGGTCGTCGTACTGGTCTTGGCCATGCCGTCCATCCTACGGGGGCGCACTGACTGCGAGGCACCGCTCGGCGCCCTCCGCCCGGGTCGGAAACGTCTCAGTAGGCGGGGAGCGTGCGAGGGCCCAGGTCGTCGCGGGCGGGCGGCGGGGCCAGCCGTACCGAGGCACCGAGCACGCTCACGCCCTGGGTGGCGACCACGACGGGCTCGAGGGTGACCGCGACCACCTCGGGGTGGTCGTCGACCAGCCGGGAGACGCGCAGCAGCAGCTCCTCCAGGGCCGGGGTGTCGACGGGGGCGGAGCCGCGCCAGCCGAACAGCAGCGGTGCCGTGCGGATGGACCGGACCAGGGTGGTCGCCTCGCGGTCGGTGACCGGGATCAGCCGGTGCGCCATGTCGCCGAGCAGCTGCGAGGGCGCCCCGGCGAGGCCGAAGGAGAGCACCGCTCCGGCGGCGGGGTCGATCACGGCCCGTACGACGGTGTCCACCCCGCGCGGTGCCATGCCCTGCACCACCGGGCGCAGCGCCTCCGGCCTGCCGAACAGCTCGGTCAACTCGGTGTACGCGCGCCGCAGTTGTTCCTCGTCCGCGAGGTCGAGGCGTACGCCGCCGAGGTCCGCGCGGTGTCGCAGGTGCGGGGCGGTGGCCTTGAGGGCGACCGGGTAGCCGAGGGCGCGGGCGGCGGCGACGGCGTCCTCGGGGGTGGGGGCGGGGAGGGCGCGGCGCACCTGGACGCCGTAGCGGCCCAGCAGCTCGCAGGTCTCCTCGGTGCCGAGGGTGAGGCCCTGCCCGCGTGAGAGGAGGCCGTCGATCAGCCGGGCGGCGCCCTTCTCGTCGATGTCCTCGTACTCCGGCACCTTGCCGGGGTCGGCGGCCTCGCGTCGCCACTGCGCGTACTTCACGGCCTCGGCAAGGGCGCGGACCGCGCGTTCGGCGGCGGGGTAGGCGGGGATGAGGCGGGTGCCCTCGGGGGCGTCGGCCGCGGGGGCCGGTTCCGGTCCCGTGTCGGGCGCCGTGGTGTCCGTCGTCGCGGCACGCGCGCGGGGCGCGGTGCTCGCGGCGGCCGAGAGGGCCTCCGCGAGTCCGCCCAGTTCGACGTGCACGACCAGGACCGGCTTGGAGGGGGCCCGCTCGGCCGCCGAGCGCAGCGCCTCGGCGAGCGCCGCGTCCCCGGCGGACTCCTCGCCGATCGCCGGTATCGCCGTGACCACGACCGCGTCGCACGAGTCGTCGGCCAGGGCGCGGGACAGCGCCGCGCGGAAGTCCTCGGGCGTCGCGGCGGTCGTCAGGTCCAGCGGGGGTGTGGGCCTCAGGCCCTCCGAGAGGCAGGCGTCGTAGGTCAGCACGCCCAGGGACTCGGAGTTCCCGAGGATCGCCACGCGCGGTCCGCCGGGCAGCGGCTGGCGGGCGAGCAGCAGTCCGGTGTCCACCAGCTCGGTGATGGTGGACACCCGGATCACGCCGGCCTGCCGGAGCAGTGCGGAGACCGTGGCGGGCGGCAGCCGGGTGGCGCGGACGGCGTGCCCCTGGGGGGCGGATCCGGCGCCCTGGACGACGACGAGGGGCTTCGCCGCCGCCGTGCGGCGGGCCAGGCGGGTGAACTTGCGGGGGTTGCCGATGGACTCCAGGTACATCAGGACGACGTCGGTGTCCGGGTCGTCGTACCAGTACTGGAGGACGTCGTTGCCGGACACGTCCGCGCGGTTGCCGGAGGAGACGAAGGTGGACACGCCGGTGACGCCGGTGACCCCGCCGCCGCGCCGGTGCAGCCGGGAGAGCAGGGCGATGCCGATGGCGCCGGACTGGGCGAACATGCCGATGCGTCCGGGGCGTGGCGGTTCGGGGGCGAGGGAGGCGTTGAGGCGGATCAGCGGGGAGTTGTTGATGACGCCGAAGGCGTTCGGCCCGATGATCCGCATGCCGTAGGCGCGGGCGAGGCGCACCAGGGCCCGCTGGCGCTCGCGCCCCTCGGGGCCGCTCTCGGCGTATCCGGCGGAGAGCACCACGAGTCCCTGGACGCCGTGCTCGCCGCACTCGGCGACGACCTCGGGCACGTGCTCGGCGGGGACGGCGACGACCGCGAGGTCCACGGGCCCGTCGATGTCCCGCACGGAGCGGTACGCCGGCACCCCGTCCAGCTCCTTCAGCCCTTCGGGCAGAGCCCGGTTCACGGCGTGGAGCCGCCCGGTGAACCCGGCGTCCCGGATGTTGCCGAGCACTCCGCGCCCGACCCCGCCGGGGGTGCGGCCGGCGCCGACGACGGCGACCGAGCCGGGGGCGAGCAGCCGCTGCACGGAGCGTGCCTCGGCGCGCTGTTCGCGCGCGTACTGGACGGCCAGGGAACGGTCGGTGGGTTCGAGGTCCAGTTCCAGGCGGACGACGCCGTCCTCGAAGCTGCGCTTCTGGGTGTACCCGGCGTCCGTGAACACCTTGATCATCTTGGTGTTGGCGGGCAGCACCTCGGCGGCGAAGCGGCGGATGCCGCGCTCGCGGGCGACGGCGGCGATGTGTTCCAGCAGGGCGGAGGCGACGCCGCGGCCCTGGTGGGCGTCCTGCACCAGGAAGGCGACCTCGGCGTCGTCGGCGGGTGCGGAGGCGGGCAGTCCGTTCCCGCCGATGCGGTCATAGCGTACGGTGGCGATGAACTCGCCGCCGATCGTGGCCGCGAGTCCCACCCGGTCCACAAAGTCGTGGTGCGTGAAGCGGTGGACGTCCTTCGCGGACAGACGCGGGTAGGGCGCGAAGAAGCGGTAGTACTTCGACTCGTCCGAGACCTGCTCGTAGAAGCTGACCAAGCGCTCGGCGTCGTCAACGGTGATGGGGCGGACGCGCGCGGTGCCGCCGTCGCGCAGCACCACGTCGGCTTCCCAGTGGGCGGGGTACTCGTGCCGGTCCGACGAGGTCTGCATGGGCCCCAGAGTACGGCTCGCGTCCGACAACGGCGCGGGGCAGTCTGTGAAGGACGGGAGTACGGACCGAGGCCGCGGTCCGGCGACACCCGAAGGACGGGCACAGGACCGTCCGGGCGCGCTTCACGATATGGGAAACTGGTCTAGACAACCTGAACACCTGAAGGGCAGCAACACATGGCTGAGCGCCGCGTCAACGTCGGCTGGGCCGAGGGCCTCCACGCCCGCCCCGCCTCCATCTTCGTCCGAGCCGCCACGGCCGCAGGCGTCCCGGTGACGATCGCCAAGGCTGACGGCAACCCCGTCAACGCGGCCTCCATGCTGGCCGTCCTCGGCCTGGGCGCCCAGGGCGGCGAGGAGATCGTCCTCGCCTCCGACGCCGAGGGCGCGGACATCGCTCTCGACCGCCTGGCCAAGCTGGTCTCCGAGGGTCTCGAGGAGCTTCCCGAGACCGTTTGACGCTCGCGCGCCGGTCACCCGAAGCCGCGTCGCCCTTTCCGGGCGGCGCGGTTTCGCTTTTCCGCCGGGGAATTCCGGGCATGCGGACGCCGCACGCACGATCAATTACGGCGTGCCGAAAAAGGGCACGGAAAACAGTCCGCCCGCCGAATAACTGCTCTTTGTATACGGCTCTCGTGTTAATGCCGCAGGCCCGACATGTTTACGGCATGTTGCGAATTCCTCACACGGTCCGCGCGCTCCCCTCCGGGGCCGAACCGCAGCCGGTGCGTGCCGGTCGAGCGCTCGGCGTGCACGGCGGTGATCGCCCGTGCGCGCTCGCTGTCGCCGCGGGCCACGGCGTCGACGATCGCCCCGTGCTCAGCCCAGGCCTCCACCGGGCTGACCGGCGCCTCCACCGCGTACATCCAGGCGATCTTGTGCCGCAGCTGGCTCAGCATCGACGTCAGGGCCGGGCTGGCGGAGGCCTGGGCGAGCGTCTCGTGGAACCAGCCGCCCAGGGAGCGCAGGTCGTCGCTGTTGCCCCGGCGGGCCCGCTCCTGGCCCAGCCGGACCAGACCGCGCAGCACCTTCAGATGCGCCTCGGTGCGCCGCTGCGCCGCGCGGGAGGCGCCCAGCGGCTCCAGCAGCAGGCGCATCTCCAGCAGGTCGGCGGCCTCCTGCTCGGTGGGCTCGGCCACGCACGCGCCCGCGTGCCGCCGGGTCACCACGAAGCCCTCCGCCTCCAGCGTGCGCAGCGCCTCCCGGACCGGGACGCGCGAGACGCCGTAGCGGCGGGCGAGCAGTTCCTCGGTGAGCCGGCTGCCGCGCTCGTAGACACCCGCGACGATGTCGTCCCGGATCGCCGAGCACACCGAATGCGCCGGAATACGCATGACCGACCTCCGCCTTAATCCCCGTGAAACGCCGACGATTGACGTCCGGCCAGTGACTCTATTGCAATGAGCCGCAATTTCCGATGGCGGGCCGGAAATCATGGATATTTTTTGGACATCGGGGCGCCCGAAACGCCGAAAGCCCCGGCTGGACGCCGGGGCTTCGGGGAGGGAGGAGGGCGAGGGACGGCGTCAGACGTTCACGCCGTGCGCGCGCAGGTAGGCGACCGGGTCGATGTCCGAGCCGTACTCCGCGCCGGTGCGGGCCTCGAAGTGCAGATGCGGGCCGGTGACGTTGCCGGTGGCGCCCGACAGGCCGATCTGCTGGCCGGGGGTCACGGTCTGCCCGACGGCGACGCCGATGGAGGACAGGTGGCCGTACTGGGTGTACGTGCCGTCGTGCATCCGGATGACCACCTGGTTGCCGTACGCCCCGCCCCAGCCGGCCTCGACGACCGTTCCGGAGCCGACCGCGTGGACTGAGGTGCCGCTCGCGGCGTGGAAGTCGACACCGGTGTGGCTGCCGGAGGACCACAGGGAACTGCCGGCCTGGTAGCCGGTGGAGACGTAGGAGCCGCTGATGGGCGCCACGAACGTGTTGAGGCGCTTGCGCTCGGCCTCCCGGGCGGCGCGCTCCTCGGCCTCGCGGGCCCGCACGGCCTCCGCCTCCGCCCGCTTCAGAGCGGCCGCCTCGGCCTTCTGCTCGGCGGCGGCCAGCTCGGCGGCCTGCTGCTGCGCGGCGGCCTGGGCGTCGATCTGCTCGGCGACCTCGTCGCCGAGGGTGAGGACCGGGAGTACGCCGGTCTGCTCGGCGGGGCTTTCGGCGGCGAGCGCCGGGCCCGCCAGGGTGCCGATGACGCCAGTGGTGGTGAGCGCCGCGACACCCGCCGCGCGGGCGGTGGTGCGCTGCATCCGGCTGGGACGACGATGCTTCCCGGTGGCGCGGGTCAACGCCATGAAGTGGCTGGTCCTTTCCTTCCTTCTCGCCTACCGGGTTAGCTGACGGGTTCGGAGCAGGAAGGTCTCCTACGGCCACCCTCGCTCAGGCGCGGGCGTCCGATTCACCCCAGGGACTGCACAGGTGGGTCCCCGGCTCCCCTGGCTCGCGCCGTACGGGGACTCGGCGATGACTGTCCGGTGCCGCGGATGCGGCGCACTGCCTGACGAACAGCCCGCACGACGCTAAGACGGACGGCTTTCAAATCCCAAACCAACGCGGGATTTTGTAGCGCATCCCACAGGGCAGACAGGCAACCTCCGCCTCAATTCGGACATCAAGGGGCCCTGGTGACGCTTCGGTCACCAGGGCCACTGCGCGTGCGTGTGCCCGCGCGGTCGTCTACTCGGCCGCCACCACGGTGACTTCGCCGATGCCCAGAGCCTCCACGGGCTCCTTGATCTGCGCCGCGTCACCGACGAGGACGGTCACCAGACGGTCCACCGGGAAGGCGTTCACGACCGCCGCGGTCGCCTCGACCGTGCCGGTCGCGGCCAGCTGCTGGTAGAGCGCCGCCTGGTAGTCGTCGGGCAGGTACTGCTCGACCTGGTCGGCCAGCGTGCTCGCCACGGCCGCCGCCGTCTCGTACTTGAGCGGCGCCACGCCGACCAGGTTCTGCACGGCCACGTCCCGCTCGGCGTCGGTCAGGCCCTCCGCGGCGAGGGTGCGCAGCACCGTCCACAGGTCGTGAAGGGCGGGGCCGGTGTTCGGGGTGTCGACGGAGCCGCTGATGGCGAGCATCGACGCGCCCGTGCCGTCCGGGGCGGACCGCAGGACCTGCCCGAACGCCCGCACGCCGTAGGTGTAGCCCTTCTCCTCGCGCAGGACGCGGTCAAGGCGGGAGGTGAGGGTGCCGCCCAGACAGTACGTGCCGAGCACCTGGGCGGGCCACACGCGGTCGTGCCGGTCGGCGCCGACCCGGCCGATGAGCAGCTGGGTCTGGACCGCGCCGGGGCGGTCCACGATGACGACGCGGCCGGTGTCGTCGGCGGTCACCGGCGGCACCGGCCGCGGCTCGGCCGAGGAGCCGGTCCAGGAGCCGAGGGTGTCGCCGAGCAGGGCGTCCAGGTCGATGCCGGTGAGGTCGCCGACCACCACGGCGGTGGCCGTGGCCGGGCGGACGTGCCGCTCGTAGAAGGCGCGGACGGCCGCCGAGTCGATCTTCGCGACCGTCTCCTCGGTGCCCTGGCGCGGGCGCGACATGCGCGAGGCCGCCGGGAACAGCTCCTTGGACAGTTCCTTCGCGGCGCGCCGGGACGGGTTGGCCAGCTCGTGCGGGATCTCGTCCAGCCGGTTGCGGACCAGCCGCTCGACCTCGCTGTCGGCGAACGCGGGCGCCCGCAGCGCGTCGGCGAGCAGCCCGAGGGCCTTCTCCAGGCGGGAGGCCGGGACCTCCAGGCTGAGCCGGACGCCGGGGTGGTCGGCGTGCGCGTCGAGGGTGGCGCCGCAGCGCTCCAGCTCGGCGGCGTACTCCTCGGCGGAGTGCTTGTCGGTGCCCTCGGAGAAGGCGCGCGCCATGATCGTGGCGACGCCGTCCAGGCCGGTGGGCTCGGCGTCCAGCGGCGCCGCCAGGAGCACCTCGACGGCGACGACCTGCTGGCCGGGGCGGTGGCAGCGCAGCACCGTCAGGCCGTTGTCGAGCGTCCCGCGCGTGGGGGCCGGGAACGCCCACGGCTTGGCGTCGCCCGGCTGCGGCTGCGGGTGGAAGTCCATCGTGGCGAGCTCGGTCACTTGGCCGCCTCCTCGTTGTCGTCGGCGGCTTCCACGGTCGCCGCGGATTCCGGGTCCTCGGTGCCCTCCACGTCCTCGGGCTGCTCGGGGCTGAGCGGCTCGTAGACGAGCACCGCGCGGTTGTCGGGGCGCAGGCGGGCCTTGGCGACCTCCTGGACCTCCTCCGGCGTCACCTCCAGCACCCGCTGGACGGCGGTGAGGGCGAGCTGCGGGTCGCCGAACAGCACGGCGAACCGGCACAGTTCGTCGGCGCGGCCGGCGACCGTGCCGAGCCGGTCCAGCCACTCGCGCTCCAACTGGGCCTGGGCGCGCTCCATCTCCTCGGCGGTGGGGCCCTCCTCGGCGAACCGGGCCAGCTCCTCGTCGATGGCGGCCTCGATGACCGGCACCTCGACGTCGCCGGAGGTCTTCACGTCCAGCCAGCCCAGCGAGGGCGCCCCGGCGAGGCGCAGCAGGCCGAAGCCGGCCGCGACGGCCGTGCGGTCCCGGCGCACGAGCCGGTTGTACAGGCGGGAGGACTCGCCGCCGCCCAGGACGGTGAGCGCAAGGTCGGCGGCGTCGCACGCGCGCGTGCCGTCGTGCGGAAGGCGGTAGGCGGCCATCAGGGCGCGCGCCGGGACCTCCTCCTCGACGACCTCGCGCAGCTGCTCGCCGATGACCTCGGGCAGCGAGCCGTCGCGCGGGGCGGGCTTGCCGTCGTGCGAGGGGATGGAGCCGAAGTACTTCTCGATCCACGCGAGGGTCTGCTTCGGGTCGATGTCGCCGACCACCGAGAGCACCGCGTTGTTCGGCGCGTAGTAGGTGCGGAAGAACGCGCGGGCGTCCTCCAGCGTCGCCGCGTCCAGGTCGGCCATCGAGCCGATCGGCGTGTGGTGGTACGGGTGGCCCTCCGGGTAGGCGAGGGCGGTGAGCTTCTCGAAGGCGGTGCCGTAGGGCACGTTGTCGTAGCGCTGGCGGCGCTCGTTCTTGACGACGTCCCGCTGGTTCTCCATCGACTCGTCGTCGAGGGCGGTCAGCAGGGATCCCATGCGGTCGGCCTCCAGCCAGAGGGCGAGCTCCAGCTGGTGGGCGGGCATGGTCTCGAAGTAGTTGGTGCGCTCGAAGCTGGTGGTGCCGTTGAGCGAGCCCCCCGCGCCCTGCACCAGTTCGAAGTGGCCGTTGCCCTTCACCTGGCCGGAGCCCTGGAACATCAGGTGCTCGAAAAGGTGAGCCAGGCCGGTACGGCCCTTGACCTCGTGGCGTGAGCCGACGTCGTACCAGAGGCACACCGCCGCGACCGGGGTCAGGTGGTCCTCGGAGAGCACCACGCGCAGACCGTTGGCCAGGCGGTGCTCGGTCGCTGTCAGGCCGCCGGAGCCTGCCTCGGCTGTGGCCGTGTGACCCATGGGCATGTACGTCCCTTCGATCGCGGATGCGGTGGGTGAGACCGCTGGTTTCCTGCCGTCCTGCCACTGTATGCAAGCGTGCGGACCGTCTGCGAAGTTCCCGGACCGCGTACGCCGAGAGCGAGAGGGGGGTAACCCGGCGCGAGGGCGTAGCCTGCGGGGCAGCAGGGGGGCCGGGCGGACTGCGCCGGGTCCCGCTCCGCGTTGTCAGTGCCGCGGTCCACAATGGTCCGCGTCAGATCCCGTTCACCACGCTTCAGCAAGGAGCCAGGCAGCGATGGCCCGCCGCAGCACGAAGACCCCGCCGCCCGACGACTCGTACGAGGAGAAGATCCTCGACATCGACGTCGTCGACGAGATGCAGGGCTCCTTCCTCGAGTACGCGTACTCGGTCATCTACTCCCGAGCCCTGCCGGACGCACGCGACGGTCTCAAGCCGGTGCACCGCCGCATCGTCTACCAGATGAACGAGATGGGCCTGCGCCCGGAACGCGGCTATGTGAAGTGCGCCCGCGTGGTCGGCGAGGTCATGGGCAAGCTGCACCCGCACGGTGACGCGTCGATCTACGACGCGCTGGTGCGCATGGCCCAGCCCTTCTCGATGCGCGTGCCCCTGGTGGACGGCCACGGCAACTTCGGCTCCCTGGGCAACGACGACCCGCCGGCGGCCATGCGGTACACCGAGTGCCGGATGGCCGCGGCCACGGGCCTGATGACCGAGTCCATCGAAGAGGACACGGTCGACTTCGGCCCGAACTACGACGGCCAGGAGCAGGAGCCGGTCGCCCTGCCCGCCGCGTTCCCGAACCTCCTGGTGAACGGCGCCTCCGGCATCGCGGTCGGCATGGCCACCAACATGCCGCCGCACAACCTCGGCGAGGTCATCGCCGCCGCCCGCCACCTCATCCGGTACCCGAACGCCGATCTCGACGCGCTGATGAGGCACGTCCCGGGCCCCGACCTGCCCACCGGCGGCCGGATCGTCGGCCTGTCGGGCATCCGCGACGCCTACGAGACGGGCCGCGGCACGTTCAAGATGCGCGCGACGGTGTCCGTGGAGACCGTCACGGCCCGCCGCAAGGGCCTGGTCGTCACCGAGCTGCCCTTCACGGTCGGCCCGGAGAAGGTGATCGCCAAGATCAAGGACCTGGTCGGCTCGAAGAAGCTCCAGGGCATCGCCGACGTCAAGGACCTCACCGACCGTGAGCACGGGCTGCGCCTGGTCATCGAGATCAAGAACGGCTTCGTGCCGGAGGCCGTCCTGGAGCAGCTGTACAAGCTGACCCCGATGGAGGAGTCCTTCGGCATCAACAACGTGGCGCTGGTGGACGGCCAGCCGCTGACGCTGGGCCTCAAGGAGCTGCTGGAGGTCTACCTCGACCACCGCTTCGAGGTCGTCCGCCGCCGCTCCGAGTTCCGCCGCGGCAAGCGGCGCGACCGCCTGCACCTGGTCGAGGGCCTGCTGACGGCCCTGGTGGACATCGACGAGGTCATCCGGCTGATCCGCTCCAGCGAGAACTCCGCGCAGGCCAAGGCGCGCCTGATGGAGCGCTTCTCGCTGAGCGAGGTGCAGACCCAGTACATCCTCGACACGCCGCTGCGCCGGCTCACCAAGTACGACCGGATCGAGCTGGAGGCGGAGAAGGACCGGCTCAACACCGAGATCGAGGAGCTGACCCGGATCCTGGAGTCCGACGCGGAGCTGCGCAAGCTGGTCTCCTCCGAACTGGCCGCGGTGGCCAAGAAGTTCGGCACCGAGCGGCGTACGGTCCTGCTGGAGTCCGCGGGCGCCCCGGCCGCCGCCGTGCCGCTGCAGGTGGCGGACGACCCGTGCCGGGTGCTGCTGTCCTCGACGGGTCTGCTGGCGCGTACGGCCAACGCCGAGCCGTTCGCGGAGGACGCCGACGGCAATCGCGCCAAGCACGACGTGATCGTCTCGGCGGTGCCGGCCACGGCCCGTGGCGAGGTCGGCGCGGTGACGTCGGCCGGGCGGCTGCTGCGGATCAACGTCGTCGACCTGCCCCAGCTGCCGGAGACGGCGGCGGCGCCCACCCTCTCGGGCGGCGCGCCGCTGGCGGAGTTCGTCACCCTGGAGGACGACGAGACGGTCGTCTGCCTGACCACCCTCGACGAGTCCTCCCCCGGTCTGGCGCTGGGCACGGAGCAGGGCGTGGTCAAGCGGGTGGTGCCGGACTACCCGGCGAACAAGGAGGAGCTGGAGGTGATCACCCTCAAGGAGGGTGACCGGATCGTCGGCGCGGTGGAGCTGCGCACCGGCGAGGAGGACCTGGTCTTCGTCACCGACGACGCCCAGCTGCTGCGGTACCAGGCCTCCCAGGTCCGCCCGCAGGGCCGGCCGGCGGGCGGTATGGCGGGCATCAAGCTCACCGACGGCGCGAAGGTCATCGCCTTCACCGCGGTGGACCCGGCCGCCGACGCGGTGGTGTTCACCGTCGCGGGCTCGCGCGGCACGCTGGACGACTCCGTGCAGACGACCGCCAAGCTGACCCCGTTCGACCAGTTCCCGCGCAAGGGCCGGGCCACGGGCGGCGTGCGCTGCCAGCGGTTCCTGAAGGGCGAGGACTGCCTGTCCTTCGCCTGGGCGGGCGCGACCCCGGCACGGGCGGCCCAGAAGAACGGCTCGCCGGCCGACCTGCCCGAGATGGACCCGCGCCGCGACGGCTCGGGCGTGTCGCTGCAGAAGAAGGTGGCGGCGGTGGCCGGGCCGGTCTAGAACCCCGGGTCCGCGCCGGGTTCCGGGTCGTACTCGGCGTACGCCTCGGGGTCCGGCTCGTCCGGGTCCCGGACGTAGCGCAGGACGCCCCACATGCCGTGCTCGTCGGCGGTGTGCGGGGCGTCGTCGCGGCAGGACTCCAGCTCCTTGCGGAGGAGCGGGGCGTCGATGCCGGAGCCGATCAGGACGAGCTGGGTGAGCCGTTCGGCGTCGGACGCCCAGCGCTCCGGGTAGAACCGCAGGAACCGGCCCACCGCGTGGACGGCGTACCGGTTGCGGGGGTCGTGAGCGCCGAAGTCGACGTACCCCTTGATCCGGTAGAGCCCTTCGGGCCTGCTGTCGAGGAACCGCATCAGGCGTCGGGGGTCGAGGGGGCGGTCGGAGACGAAGGACAGGCTGTCGTAGGCGGTGTGCAGGTGGCCCGCGTGGCCGTGCGCCTCGCCGGGCACGTCCTGGTCCTCGTCCGCGTGCAGGTCGTCGTGCAGGTCGTCGAAGGACAGCTGCCCGACGCGCTCCTCGCTCGGCCGGCAGTCGAACAGGAACTCCGGGTCGATCCGGCCGTAGGTCGCGGGCACGACGGCGGCCCGGTCGGTGAGGTTGCGGACCAGGCCGAGGACACGTTCGGCGTCCGGGGTCCGGTCCAGCTTGTTGACCACGACGAGGTCGGCGAGGGCGAGGTGCCGGTCGATCTCGGGGTGCTTCGCGCGGGTCTCGTCGAACTCCGCGGCGTCGACGACCTCCACGAGACCGCCGTAGACCACCCGCGGGTTCTCGCTGGCGAGCAGCATGCGGACCAGTTCCTGCGGCTCGGCCAGGCCGCTGGCCTCGATCACGATGACGTCGATGCCGGTCTCGGGCCGGGCGAGCCGGTCGAGGTAGAGGTCCAGCTCACTGGCGTCGACGGCGCAGCACAGGCATCCGTTGCCGAGCGAGACGGTGGAGTCGCCGAGCGCCCCGGCCACCGCCATGGCGTCGATCTCGATGGCGCCGAAGTCGTTGACGACGGCGCCGATACGGCTGCCGCCGCTGCGGTGGAGCAGATGGTTGAGGAGTGTCGTCTTGCCGGAGCCCAGGAATCCGGCGAGGACGACGACCGGGATCTGCTGCGGCCTCGGGCTCTGCCCCAACGTGCGACCTCTCTCCTACCGACGCGGGCCCCGGCGCGCGGCCCGGCGCGTGTGCGAGCACTGACTGCGGCCCCCAGAATACGAGCGCCGGCGCGGGCCCCGGCGCGGTCGGGAGGTCATCGGGGACGAAGTCAGGTTAGGCTCACCTCTGTGAGTACGTGCGCGACCGTCTCCCGGAGCCTCGGCGAGCCCATTTCCGGAACCGCGGCGACCGCCAGGACCTGGCTCCTGGTGGAACAGCCCGGTCCATGGGGCGCCAGGGCGCTCACTTCGAGCCACCTGGACCCCGCGCTGGGCCGCGCGCTGGAGGCCGCCGCGAAGGGCACCGGCGTACGCATCGCGCTCATCCGCCGCCCGGGCCGCCACGCGGACTGTCACACGACCTCCGTACGCCGGGTGTACGCCGCCCACACCATGCCCGGCAACGCCTGGCTGCGCACCGCCACGACCACCGACCCCCGGCAGCTCCTCGATCTGGACTTCGCCGCCCTCGGCCGGGGCGACCACCACACCTTCGACACCGCACTGCGGGGCCGGCCCCACACCGGTGGCCCGCTCGCCCTGGTGTGCACCAACGGCAAGCGCGACCGCTGCTGCGCGCTCCTCGGCCGCCCGCTCGCCGCCGAGCTGGCCGCGTCCGGGGTGGAGGGCGTCTGGGAGGTCACCCATCTGGGCGGTCACCGCTTCTCGCCGACGCTGCTCGTCCTGCCGTACGGCTACGCGTACGGCCGGGCCGACGCCCGCGGCGTCAAGGAGGTGCTGCACGCCGTCCAGGAGGGCCGGATCGTCGTCGAGGGATGCCGGGGCGGCTCGGCCTGGGAGCGGCCCGGTCAGGCGGCCGAGCTGGCCGTGCGGAGGGCGGTGGGCGAGTACGCGGCGGACGCGCTGAGCGTCGTACGCGCCGAGAGCGCCGTACGGACGGACGAGGCGGCCCCGCGCTGGGAGGTGACCGTCGCCCACGTGGACGGCCGCTGCTGGCGCGTCCTGGTGGCGCAGGGGGCCTCCGAGCCGCCCCGCCCCGAGAGCTGCGGCACGTCGGTCCTGGGCGCCCCCGCGCGGATGGACGTCCTGGCGCTGCGCGAACTGACCCCGGCGGCCCTCGCGAGCTGACCTCCGCGCGGGCGGGAGATCCCGGCACCCCACTACGGCGGAGGGCACCCGTCCACGTACCGTCGTGGGTATGAGCCCCACGTCCCCCGCCCGCCGCCTGCGCCTCGGCCTGCCGCGCCGGGTGTTCTCGCAGGTGCTGCTGATGCAGGTGGCGATCGCCGCGGGAGTCGCGGTGCTCGCGACCGGGCTGTTCCTCGCGCCGCTCGGCGACCAGCTGGACGACCAGGCCATGCGCCGGGCGCTCGCGATCGCGCAGACCACCGCGGCCCAGCCTCGCCTCGCCGAGGAGGTCCGGAGCACACCGCCGACCCCCGGCGGGCCCGTCCAGCGGGAGGCCGAGCGGATCCGGAAGGCCACCAGGGCCGAGTACATCGTGGTGATGGACACGCGCGGGGTGCGCTGGTCGCACACCGAGCCGGCGGAGATCGGCCGGCATGTCTCCACCGACCCCAGCGAGGCGCTCTCCGGCCGGGATGTCATGGAGATCGACGAGGGCACCCTGGGCCGCTCCGCGCGCGGCAAGGTGCCGTTGCGCGACGGCGACGGCGAGATCGTCGGTGCGGTGTCGGTCGGCATCGCGTACGACAGTGTCCGCGCGCGGCTCATCCACGCGATCCCGGAGCTGCTGGCGTACGCCGGCGGCGCCCTGGCCGTGGGCGCGCTGGCCTCCTGGCTGATCTCGCGCCGGGTGCAGCGGCAGACCCGCGACCTGGCCTTCTCGGACATCGCGGCGCTGCTCGCGGAGCGCGAGGCGATGCTGCACGGCATCCGGGAGGGGGTCGTCGCCCTGGACCGCGCGGGCCGGGTCCGCCTGCTGAACGACGAGGCGCAGCGCCTGCTGGGCATCGGCGACGAGGCCGTGGGCCGCTCCCCCGACGAGGCGCTGGGCGAGGGGCGTACGGCCGACGTGCTGGCCGGGCGGGTGACGGGCACCGATCTGCTCACCGTGCGCGGGCAGCGGGTGCTGGTCGCCAACCGGATGCCCACCGGCGACGGTGGGGCCGTCGCCACCCTGCGGGACCGCACCGAGCTGGAGCAGCTGGGCCGGGAGCTGGACTCCACCCGCGGCCTGATCGACGCGCTGCGCGCCCAGGACCACGAGCACGCCAACCGGATGCACACGCTGCTGGGGCTGCTCGAGCTGGAGATGTACGACGACGCGGTGGAGTTCGTCGGCGAGGTGGTCGGCGATCACCGGGCCACCGCGGAACAGGTCACCGAGAAGATCGAGGACCCGCTGCTCGCCGCCCTGCTGGTCGGCAAGGCGACCGTCGCGGCCGAGCGGGGGGTCGCGCTGCGGCTCTCCGGCCGCACCCGGCTGCCGGACCGGCTGGTCGACGCCCGGGGACTGGTCACGATCGTGGGCAACCTGGTCGACAACGCCCTGGACGCCGTCGCGGGCACGCCGCACGCGCGCGTGGAGGTCGAGTTGCAGGCCGAGGGGCGGGCCGCCGTGCTCGCGGTGCGGGACACGGGGCCCGGGATCCCCGAGGAGCGGCGCGAGGTCGTCTTCACCGAGGGATGGTCGACGAAGGAGCCGCCCGCCCACCGCAAGCGCGGCATCGGCCTGTCCCTGGTCCGGCGGCTGGCCGAGCGGCAGGGCGGTTCGGTGACGGTGGGCGAGGCGCCCGGCGGGGGCGCGGAGTTCGTCGTCGTCCTGCCCGAGGCGCTGGCCGAGCCGGGGCCGCGGCCCGCCCTGACCGTGCCGTCCGCCGCGCGGACCACCGAGGAGGAGTCACGATGATCGAGGTCCTGGTCGTGGACGACGACACCAGGGTCGCGCGGGTGAACGCCGCGTACGTCGAGAAGGTGCCGGGCTTCCATGTCGCCGGGGAGGCGCACCAGGCCGCGGAGGCGCTGCGGCTGCTGGAGACGCTGCCGCACGTGGATCTGGTCCTCATGGACCACTATCTGCCCGACGGGACGGGCCTGGCGGTGGTGCAGGAGATGCGCCGGCGCGGGCACCAGACCGACGTGATCATGGTGACGGCCGCCCGCGACGTGGCGACCGTGCAGGCGGCGATGCGGCACGGCGCGCTGCAGTACCTGGTCAAGCCGTTCGCCTTCGCCGGTCTGCGCGCCAAGCTGGAGGCCTACGCGCAGCTGCGCCGGACCCTCGACGGGGGCGGCGAGGCGGAGCAGGCCGAGGTGGACCGCATCTTCGGCGCGCTGTCGGCGTCCTCGGAGCCGGATCTGCCGAAGGGCCACTCCCCCACCACCGCGGAGCTGGTCCGTCAGTCCCTGATGAACGCGGAGGGCCCTCTGTCGGCGCTGGAGATCGCCGAGCGGACCGGGGTGAGCCGGCAGACCGCGCAGCGCTATCTGAAGCTCCTGGAGCGCACCGGGCGGGCCACGCTGACCCTCAAGTACGGCGACGCGGGCCGCCCGGAACACCGTTACGTGTGGGCGACCCGCGCCTGACGCACGGCCCAGGGGCGGGGGAAGGACCGTGCCCCCAGGGGTACGGACGCGGGCCGCCGTTTTCTCGACGGCTGCCCGGCCTCACGCCGCCCCGGCCCCCGTGAGCGAGCGCACCTCCGTCTCCGCGTGTCCGGCCTCGTCCGGGGTCTCCGCCGAGGTGACCGTGCCGAGCCAGCCGGCGAGGAAGCCCAGCGGGATGGAGACCAGTCCCGGGTTCTGGAGCGGGAAGAGCTGGAAGTCGGCGCCGGGGAACAGCGCGTCCGGGCCGCCCGACACCACGGGCGACAGCAGCATCAGCGCCACCGCCGGGATCAGCCCGCCGTAGACGGCCCAGACGGCGCCCCGGGTGGTGAAGCGGCGCCAGAACAGCGAGTAGAGCAGCACCGGCAGGTTCGCGGACGCGGCGACGGCGAAGGCGAGACCGACCAGGAAGGCGACGTTGAGGTCGCGGGCGAGCAGTCCGAGGGCGATGGCGACGGCGCCGATGCCGACCGCCGCGACCCGTGCGACGGCCACCTCGCCGCGGGGCTCGCCGCGCTTGCGGCGCAGCGACGCGTACAGGTCGTGGGCGACGGACGCCGAGGAGGCGAGGGTGATGCCGGCGACCACGGCGAGGATGGTGGCGAACGCGACGGCGGCGACGATCGCGAAGAGAACCGTTCCGCCGGTGGAGCCCGCGCCGCCGCCGAGGTCCAGCGCCAGCAGCGGAACCGCCGTGTTCCCGGCCGCGTTGGAGGCGCGTACGGCGTCCGGGCCCACGATCGCGGCCGCGCCGAAGCCGAGGACGATCGTCATCAGGTAGAAGCCGCCGATGAGCCCGATCGACCAGACCACCGAGCGCCGCGCGGCCCGTGCGGTGGGCACGGTGTAGAAGCGGGACAGGATGTGCGGCAGCCCGGCGGTGCCCAGCACCAGCGCGAGGCCGAGGCTGATGAAGTCGAGGCGGGCGGTCCAGTCCTCGCCGTACGTCAGCCCGGGGGCCAGGAAGGCCGTGCCGTGGCCGCTGCGGTCCGCGGCGGTGCGCAGCAGCTGGTCGAAGTCGCCATGGAACCGCAGCAGTACGAGCACGGTCAGTGTGATCGTCCCGCCCAGCAGCAGGACGGCCTTCACGATCTGGATCCAGGTGGTGGCCCGCATCCCTCCCAGCGACACGTAGATCACCATCAGCGCGCCGACCCCGATGACCGTCCAGGCCCGCGCGGCTCCGCTCGTCCCGCCCAGCAGCAGCGCGACCAGGCTGCCCGCCCCCACCATCTGCGCCACCAGGTACAGAACGGACACGGCGACCGAGGAGGTTCCCGCCGCGATCCGCACCGGCCGCTCCCGCATCCGTGCGGCGACCACGTCGGCGAGGGTGAACCGCCCGCAGTTGCGTACCAGTTCGGCGACCAGGAAGAGCACCACCAGCCACGCGACCAGGAAGCCCACCGAGTACAGCAGCCCGTCGTAGCCGAAGAGCGCGATGAGTCCGGAGATGCCGAGGAAGGAGGCGGCCGACATGTAGTCGCCCGCGATGGCAAAACCATTCTCCATCGGCGAGAACAGACGCCCGCCCGCGTAGAACTCCTCGGCCGAGCCCTGTCGGTGACGGCTCACCCATGTCGTGATCCCGAGCGTGACCGCGACGAACCCGCTGAACAGCACCAGGGCCAGCGTCTGATGATCGCCCGTCATGAGGCACCGCCCCGAAGACCGCGCGTCAGTTCCTGGGTGTCCCAGCGCAGTTCGAGCGCCGCGCGGTCCCTGCGCAGCCGGGCGTGCCGGGCGTACGCCCAGGTGAGCAGGAAGGTGGAGAGGAACTGTCCGAGCCCGGCCACCATGGCCACGTTCACCGCGCCCACCACCGGCCGCGCCATGAACCCGGGCGCGGTGGTGGCGGTCACGACGTACCCCACGTACCAGGCGAGGAAGGCGGCGGACGCCGGCACCACGAACCTCCGGTACCGGCTGCGCACCTCCTGGAAGGCGGCGCTGCGCTGCACCTCCAGATAGACGGCCGCGGCGTCCACCGCGCCGTCCTCGCGCCGCTCCGCCCGCTCGGGGCGCGCGGAGGGCACGGTGTTCGCGGGCGTCGCGTCCGCATCGCCCCAGCCGGAGGCGAGCGCGTCGTGCCAGGGGTCGTCGTACGTTGCGTGCATGCCCAAGGATGGACAGAACGGGAAGATCCGTGACTCTTCTTCTCCCCGCTCTTCACCCCATCAGGTGACGGGCCTCCCGGCTAGGCGTCGATGCGCGAGCGGTCCAGCGTCGCCGCCGAGCTGGAGATGAACTCCTTGCGCGGCGCCACGTCGTTGCCCATCAGCAGGTCGAAGACCTGCTCGGCGGCGTCGAGGTCGGAGAGGTTGATCCGGCGCAGGGTGCGGTGGCGCGGGTCCATGGTGGTCTCGGCCAGCTGGTCGGCGTCCATCTCGCCCAGACCCTTGTAGCGCTGGATGGTGTCCTTGTAGCGGACGCCCTTGCTCTGGAACTCCATGAGCTTGTCGCGCAGTTCGCGGTCCGAGTACGTGTACACGTACTTGTCCTGGCCCTTCTTGGGCTGGATCAGCTCGATCCGGTGCAGCGGCGGCACCGCCGCGAACACCCGGCCGGCCTCGACCATGGGCCGCATGTAGCGGTGGAACAGCGTGAGCAGCAGTGTCCGGATGTGCGAGCCGTCGACATCGGCGTCGGTCATCATGATGATCTTGCCGTAGCGGGCGGCGTCGATGTCGAAGGTCCGGCCGGAGCCCGCCCCTATGACCTGGATGATCGCGCCGCACTCGGCGTTCTTCAACATGTCGGTCACGGACGACTTCTGGACGTTGAGGATCTTGCCGCGGATCGGCAGCAGCGCCTGGAACTCGGAGTTCCGGGCGAGCTTGGCGGTGCCGAGCGCGGAGTCGCCCTCGACGATGAACAGCTCGCTGCGGTCCACGTCGTCGCTGCGGCAGTCGGCGAGCTTCGCGGGCAGCGAGGACGACTCCAGAGCCGTCTTGCGGCGCTGCGCGTCCTTGTGCTGGCGGGCGGCGATACGGGTCCGCGCGGCGGCGACGACCTTCTCCAGGACCACCCTGGCCTGCTGGGCGGCGTCACGCTTCGTGGCCGTCAGGAACGCCTTCAGCTCCTTGCTGACCACGTTGTTCACGATGCGGCGGGCCGCCGAGGTGCCGAGCACCTCCTTGGTCTGCCCCTCGAACTGCGGCTCGGCGAGCCGCACGGTGACGACCGCGGTCAGGCCCTCCAGGGCGTCGTCCTTGACGATGTCGTCCTCGGCGACGCGCAGCAGCTTCTTCGCCCGCAGCACCTCGTTCACCGTCTTGGCGATCGCCTGCTCGAAACCGGCGACATGGGTGCCGCCCTTGGGAGTGGCGATGATGTTGACGAAGGACCTGACGGTCGTCTCGTAGCCGGTGCCCCAGCGCAGGGCGACGTCGACACCGAGTTCCCGGGTGACCTCGGTGGGCGTCATCTGGCCGTGCTCGTCGAGGACCGGGACCGTCTCCTTGAACGTGCCCTGGCCGGAGAAGCGGAGCACGTCGCAGACCGGCCGGTCGGACGCGAGGAACTCGCAGAACTCGCTGATGCCGCCGTCGAAGCGGAAGGACTCCTCGCCCTTGCTGCCGCCCTCGCCGAGGCCGTACTCGTCACGGACGACGATGGTCAGGCCGGGCACGAGGAACGCGGTCTGGCGGGCCCGCTGGTGCAGGTTCTCCAGGGAGAGCTTGGCGTCCTTGAGGAAGATCTGGCGGTCGGCCCAGTACCGCACGCGGGTGCCGGTGCGGGTCTTGGGGATCTTCTTCGCCTTGCGCAGGCCGCCCTTGGCCTCGAACCGGGCGTCCGGGCCGACGGCGGCGAAGGCGCCCGGCACTCCGCGCCGGAAGCTGATGGCGTGCGTGTGGCCGTTGCGGTCGACCTCGACGTCCAGCCGCGCGGAGAGGGCGTTCACCACGGAGGCGCCGACGCCGTGCAGACCGCCGGAGGCCGCGTAGGAGCCGCCGCCGAACTTGCCGCCGGCGTGCAGCTTGGTCATGACGACCTCGATGCCGGACAGGCCGGTCTTGGGTTCGACGTCGACCGGGATGCCACGGCCGTTGTCGCGCACCTCCACCGAGCCGTCGTCGTGGAGGATCACCTCGATGTGGTCGCAGTAGCCGCCCAGGGCCTCGTCGACGGAGTTGTCGATGATCTCCCACAGGCAGTGCATCAGACCGCGGCTGTCGGTCGATCCGATGTACATGCCCGGGCGCTTGCGGACGGCCTCCAGCCCCTCGAGGACGAGCAGGTGCCGAGCGGTGTAGTTGGAACCGTCCCGGTCTGCTCCTGCCAGCAGCGCTGTGGACGGCACGGACGTCTCGGCGGTCACGCGGTTCGCTCCTCGCTGAATTTCAGATGGGGCCCGTCTGGGTAAGGCCTGGCTTCGGTTGCCGCTCAGAGGGTACCGAGGCCTGGTAGAGCCGTTGTAACGCCACCCTCGTCTGAACTCAGACTAGTCCAGAGTCGCATGCGTGTTCGATCCCTCGATGGAGTGAAGTACATATCACGTTCCATTGGAGGCATGAACCATTTAGGCTCCGGGCACGTCCTCATGAACAAACCGGCAACCCGGCCGGGAGGACCGAGACCGACAAGACAACCGCGCGAAACCGTACGACACACAGACACGCACTACGGCACATTCGCCGCCAACCGGCAGCAGCCAGCCGCCTCGGAAAAAATCTTTCGAGGAAAAGCCGCGAGCGGGAACGTTTTGGGGCTGGTTGGATGTTGACCCTGGTACGACAGCTCGTCGAGCTAGAGAAGAGGCGACGTGACTACTGTTCTGACCCCCGCGAGCCCGCTGACGGCCGCTGATCGCTGCGACCGCTGCGGCGCCCAGGCATACCTGCGCGTCGTCCTGCTCAGCGGCGGAGAGCTGCTCTTCTGCGCCCACCACGGCCGCAAGTTCGAGCCGGAACTCAAGAAGATCGCCGCTGAGATACAGGACGAGACGGAGCGGCTCACCTCCGTTCCCGGCAACGCCTCCGAAGAAGAGCGCTGACATACGGCGTCCACGACGAGCCAGTGCCGGCCCAGGCCGGTGAACGGGCGGCCGACCCCGGACATGGGGTCGGCCGCCCGTCGTCCTACCCGGCCGGGCCGCTCAGGCTCCGTCAGGCGCTGCCATCGCTCTCCTGGCGCGCCCGGTCCCAGCCCAGCTGCCGCAGCGCGTCGGAGATGCGTGTGTAGACACCGGGGCTGTTGGCCTGCCCGCAGCCGCTCCCCCAGGACACCAGTCCGATGAGCCGGCCCTGGGCCACCAGCGGCCCACCGCTGTCCCCCTGGCAGGAATCCCGGCCGCCCGCCGCCTCCCCCGCGCACATCATGGCCTGGGAGAGATAACTGCCGTCACCACCGCCCGGATAAGCCGTCTCACAGATCGTGTCGGGCAGCACATGCACCGGCGCGGCCCGCAGGCCGTAGGAGTAGTCGCCGGTGCCCGTGGCATCCCCCCAGCCGTAGACGGTGGCTCCCGTACCAGGCTCGTACGCCGGGTCCCCCGCGCCGGCCATTCCGACGACCGCGCCCTGGGGCAGTGACTCGGCGAGGGTGAGCACCGCGAAGTCCCCGGCGTTGCTGCCGTCGTCGTAGGCGGGATTCACCCAGCTCTGGCGCACCGCTATCTCCTGGCCCTGGGTGGTACGCAGATCCGTGCGCCCGGCGATGATCTTGAGGTCGCGCACCTGGTTCGGCGGCGCGCCCAGGACGTCCTCGGCGAGGCAGTGCGCCGCCGTGAGCACCGTGGTCGGGCCGACCGCCACGCCGCCGCAGAACTGTCCCGACCGCGTACCCCCGAACCGGTCACGGCTGGACAGCGCCACCGTCCAGGGCGCCTCGGACACATCGACCGGGAAGCCGCCCACGACGATGCTGTCGGCGGCCGCCGGCGTGGCGGAGACCAGCGGTGCCAGCGGTATCGCGGCCGCGGCGGCCACCAGGGTCAGCGGCCGGGCCAGCGCCCGGGCAAAGGGGTGACGCATACGCACTCCTCACTCTGGGGTGGTCATGGAACACCCAGAGTGATCCAGTACGCGCCGCACCGCACCCGCGGGGACCGCCGCCCGGCATCCGCTCAGCACGAAGGCCCGGTCCCGCGGTGGCGGAACCGGGCCTTCGACGTCGTACGACCGCGACCTAGTCGAGGTAGTCGCGCAGCACCTGCGAACGCGACGGGTGGCGCAGCTTCGACATGGTCTTGGACTCGATCTGGCGGATGCGCTCACGCGTCACGCCGTACACCTTGCCGATCTCGTCGAGGGTCTTCGGCTGACCGTCGGTGAGACCGAAGCGCATGGAGACGACGCCCGCCTCGCGCTCCGACAGGGTGTCGAGCACCGAGTGCAGCTGCTCCTGGAGCAGCGTGAAGCTGACCGCGTCGGCCGGGACGACGGCCTCGGAGTCCTCGATGAGGTCACCGAACTCGCTGTCGCCGTCCTCGCCGAGCGGGGTGTGCAGCGAGATGGGCTCGCGGCCGTACTTCTGGACCTCGATGACCTTCTCCGGGGTCATGTCGAGTTCCTTGGCCAACTCCTCCGGGGTGGGCTCGCGGCCCAGGTCCTGGAGCATCTGGCGCTGCACGCGCGCGAGCTTGTTGATGACCTCGACCATGTGCACCGGGATACGGATGGTGCGGGCCTGGTCGGCCATGGCGCGGGTGATCGCCTGACGGATCCACCAGGTGGCGTACGTGGAGAACTTGTAGCCCTTGGTGTAGTCGAACTTCTCGACCGCGCGGATCAGACCGAGGTTGCCCTCCTGGATGAGGTCCAGGAAGAGCATGCCGCGGCCGGTGTAGCGCTTGGCCAGCGAGACCACCAGACGGAGGTTGGCCTCCAGCAGGTGGTTCTTGGCGCGGCGCCCGTCCTCGGCGATGATCTCCAGCTCGCGCTTGAGCTTCGGGGCCAGCTTGTCGGCGTTGGCCAGCTTGTCCTCGGCGAACAGACCCGCCTCGATGCGCTTGGCCAGCTCGACCTCCTGCTCGGCGTTGAGCAGGGGGACCTTGCCGATCTGCTTGAGGTAGTCCTTGACCGGGTCGGCGGTGGCGCCGGCCGCGGCGACCTGCTGCGCCGGGGCGTCGTCCTCGTCCTCGTCGGACAGCACGAAGCCCGCGCTCTCGGCACCCTCGGGCTCGTCGCCCGGCTTGGTGTCCTCGAGAACCTCGTCCTCGAGAAGCTCGACGTCGTCCTTCTTGGCGGTGGTCTTCTTGGCCGCCGTCTTCTTGGCGACCGTCTTCTTCGCGGCCGCCTTCTTGGCGGTCGTCTTCTTGGCAGCTGCTGCCTTCTTGGCGGGTGCGGCTTCCTCGGCGGGATCGACGGCAGGCTCGGCGGGCGCGGACGGGGCGGCCGGCGCGGCGGTGGCCTTACGGGTGGTCACCGTCTTCGCCGCGACCGCCTTGGTGGCGGTGCGCTTGGCCGGGCTCTTCGCTGCGACGCTCTTTCGGGTGCGCTTGGGTTCCGCGGCACTGACCATCAGCGTCACACCCTCTTCCTCGAGGATCTGATTGAGGCTGCGCAGTACGTTCTTCCACTGAGTGGCCGGAATCTGGTCAGCTTCGAAGGCCCGACGCACGTCATCGCCGGCGATCTGCCCCTCAGCCTTTCCCCGCTCGATGAGCGCCATGACAGAGACGGACTCGGCGATCTCCGGCGGGAGCGTACGGGATGTGCTGGCCGACACGAACAACCTCTCGGAACGTTGGAAAACGACTTCCGGCCCCGTCCACGGCGGACAGGAGCCGACCGCCGGCTTGGGAATGGGCCGACGGCGCGGGCGGGGGCCGGGAAGATGCACAGCGCCTTGAACGGCGTCCGTATTCCCTCCGCGGCTGTCACCTCTTAGGTCATCGCGCTGTTCCCCCGAGCGTTACGGCCAATCTGCGTGGCCCGAGTCACACCCCATAAGCGATCAAAAACGGTCAGACAGTGACAGACAGGGTCGCTCATGGTTCATCCAGGGCTGCCGTCGCGCCGTCGGACCCCGCGGATCTTGAGGATTCCGCGGGGCCCGACGAGAGACGGCCCGCCGGGCCGGACGCCGAAGAAGAGGGCGACGCCGGGGTGGGCGATGCCGGGGAGCGCCGCCGGAGAGAGAGGAAGAGGAAGGGGGGAAGCCCTCCGGCCGCGACGCCCGCGATGCCCGCTCAGTGCTCGCGCGGCGCGGGTACCACGCGCTCCACCTCGGGGTGGACGGTGAGGAGCTGCCGCATGGCCGCCTCGGCCGCCGCGCCGTCGCCCGCGGCGAGCGCGTCCACGATCCGGCCGTGGTGGGCCAGCGTCGCCTCGTTCGGCCGGTCACAGCCCGTGACCGGGCCCCCGGAGACCTGGAGGGCCGCCGAGACGATCCCGGACAGGTGCTCCAGCATGCGGTTGCCGGCGATCTGGATCAGCAGCGAATGGAACTCTGTGTCGGCGCGGGAGAAGGTGAGCGCGTCACCCTGCCCCATGGCGTGGCCCATGATCTCGACCATGTCGGACAGTCGCTGCTGGATGTCCTCACGGCCGTGGCCGGCGGCCAGCCGCGCGGCGAGGGGCTCGATCGTCCAGCGCAGCTCGCTCAGCTCCCGGCGCTGGTCGTCGCGCTGCGGCCCGAAGGCCCGCCACTCGATGATGTCCGGGTCGAGCAGGTTCCAGTCGCTGACCGGACGGACCCGCGTGCCGACGTTCGGACGGGCGCTGACCAGGCCCTTGGCCTCCAGGACGCGCAGTGACTCACGGACGACGGTGCGGGAGACCTCGAAGCGCTGGCCGATCTCCTCTGGCACCAGTGGGCGGTCGGCGCCCAGGTCGCCGGAAACGATCATCTGGCCCAGTTGCTGGACGAGTTGGCCGTGCAGGCCGCGGCCGCGGCTGCCCGCGGCTCGTCGGCCCACCCGGCCCAGCTCGGGGTCCGCGCCCTCCCAGGCGGGGGCCCCGACGCGGTCCGCGGGGGCGGTCTCGGCGTAGGGGTAGCGGTCGAGTTCGCCGGGGCCGGACAGGCCGGAGTCTGCGGCGCGGGCGGAGGTCATCATGGTGTGCGCAAGGGTACTCACGCATCCTTTGTCGGCGCCGTCCTCAACTCCCTTGAGGTCTTTGGTGAAAAGCACACGAAAGGGTGATCGCTCACCTCGTCGCAATTGACGCCTTATCGGAAAGAAACGGGCTTTCTGCGAGGGAGTTGTGCACAAGGGGGACCGGAAGGGCGCGGGGGGTTGTCATCGGGCCCCGCTCCGCAGGGTCGTGAGCAGATAAGCGCAGAGCAGGGCGGCCAGCGACAAGGTCAGCGCGCCGCCCACGGGTTGGGCGAGCACACCGGCCACGGCCGACAGATAACGCTCTCCCCCGAAGGGCCACTGCGACAGCAGCAGCTCGCGCAGCCGCAGCGGGAGTCCGGCCGCGCTTCGCACGGACGGTCCCGCCAGGATCTCCTGTACGAGGGGTACGACGACGACCGGTACGGCGACCACCGCCGCCAGCCCCGCCGTGGTGGACCGGAAGACACCGGCGGCGAGGACCCCGGCCCAGGCGCAGCCGATCACCAGCCCGACCCAACTCGCGCCGAGCGAGAGCCAGTCCGGGGGAACCCGGGCGAGCTCCCGTCCGTAGAAGAGATGGAGCAGCTCGGCGTCGCAGCCCACGGTGAGCACGGCCAGGACGAGCGCGGTGACCGCCGAGACCAGCAGCTTCGCCGCGAGCAGACCCAGTCTGCGGGGCACGGTGCCGCGGTCCGCCGCCAGCGCGGGGTGGCGGAACTCGTCCCCGAAGGCCAGCGCCCCCAGCAGCCCGGCACCGAGCGCCGCGGGCGGCAGCGGCAGCTCCCGGGGCCAGGCGGCGAGCAGCCGGTGCTGCGGGGTGTGTCCGACACGGGCCAGGAGTACGGCGGTGAGAGCGGAGACGACGAGCACGACGGCCCCGGTGAGGAACCCCACGCGGATCCCGGTGGCCCGGCGCAGCTCGTAGCGCAGCGGGCGGAGGGGGCTGGGAGCGGGGCGGACGGAGATGGGGGGCGGGAGCTCGGGGAGGGATTCCGTCGAGGAGGGCGAGTGGGGAGAGGGGGTCGAGGGGGTCGAGGGTGAGGGGGGCGGCAGGCGCGAAGGGGGCGTGTCCGGGGTGGGGGGTGGTTCGGGGAGCTCGGGTAGGTCGCGAGGGGGTGCCGGTGATGCGGCTGGGGTGCCGGCCTCCGGGGTCGCCGGGGCCGGGGCGGGCTGAGCGGTCTCGGCCGGGGTGGGTGTCAGCGCGGGCGTCGTTTCGCCGGCGGGTGCCGTGGGTGGCTGCGGGGGCGTCGCGTCTGCGTGCTCGGCGGCGTCCGGTTCGGCGCCGGGAGTCTGCGGGGCGTCCGGCTCGGCGCCGGGGGCCTGCGGGGCGTCCGTCCCGGCGGGCTGGCCGGCGTGGTCCGGTCCGCCCGGTGGGGGTTCCGGCGGGAGCTGTGCCGTCTCTCCCGCGCCGGCGCCCATGTCGCCCACCTCGTCGGCGAGTTGGTGGACCAGGATGCCGTGCCGGAACGCGGTCTCGCCGATGTCGGCGCATGTACTGCCGTACACGGAGAGGCGGTTGCCGCCTTCCGGTACGACCTCCACGGAGCGCTGCCCGGTGCGGGCCTCCTTGGTGAGGACGGCGGCGAGGCGGGCGGCGTGCGGGGTGCGCACGGCGACCCGTGGGCGCAGCCGGGTGCGGGCGAAGTCCGCGGCCTTCTGGTCGGCGATCACCCTGCCCCCGTCCAGGGTGACGACCCGGTCGGCGGTGCGCGCGGCCTCCTTGGGGTCGGCCGTGGTGACGAGGACGGTGCCGCCGTGCGCGGCGTGGGCGCGCAGCATGCCGTACAGCCAGCGGCCCTCCCGTGCGGAGAGCCCGTCGGCGGGGTCGTCGAGGACGAGGGTGTGCGGGTCGGCGAGCAGGGCGCAGGCCAGGCCCAGGCGGCGGTCCACGCCCCGGGAGAGTGTGCCGAGGCGTTCGTCGCGCAGGCTGACCAGTCCGACCGCTTCGAGGACTTCGTCCGCCCGCCCGACCGGGACGCCCGCGGCGGCGCACAGCATCCGCAGATGGCCGCGGACGGTGCGCCCCGGGTGGCCCGGCACGTCGCCCAGGAGGACGCCCACTTCACGCGACGGGTGGGCGATGCGGTGCAGCGGGCGCCCTCTGAAGTGGGTGACGCCACGGCCCTGTTGGAGTTCGAGCATGAGCCGCAGCACCGTCGTCTTGCCCGCGCCCGTGGCGCCGAGCAGCGTGGTGACATGGCCCGCGCGCGCCTCGAAGGAAACGTCGTCGACGGCGGGCGGAAGATCCTTGCGGGGGTCGCTGGTCAGTCCGAAGGCCTGGATCACCTGAAGCAATTTAGCGCGCTATATACCGTTTTCCGGGCATCGAACGGCCTGTCCATGGAGCAGGCGCTCGTCTCGGGCCCTTCGGGGCGCCCGGCTCACACCTCGGGGCGCAGCATCGGAGGGTTGAGGAGCGTGGCACCGCCGGCGCGGAAGAGCTGGGCGGGGCGGCCGCCCTGGCGCGTGGTCGTACCGCCGGTGGGGACCAGGAAGCCCGGTGTGCCCGTGACCTTCCGGTGGAAGTTGCGGGGGTCGAGCGCCACGCCCCACACCGCCTCGTACACCCGGCGCAGCTCGCCGACGGTGAACTCGGGCGGGCAGAAGGCGGTGGCCAGCGACGAGTACTCAATCTTGGAGCGGGCGCGTTCCACCCCGTCCGCGAGGATCCGCGCGTGATCGAAGGCGAGCGGCGCCAAGGGGTCGCCTTCCCGGCCGTAGCCGGCCTGTTCCAGCAGTTCCTCGACCGGCGCCCAGCGGGCGTTGCTGGCGTCGCCGCCCGCGCGGGGGGCGGGCAGGTCCGGGGCGAGGGCGAGGTGGGCCACGCTGACCACCCGCATCCGGGGGTCGCGGTCCGGGTCGCCGTAGGTCGCGAGCTGTTCCAGGTGGGCGCCGTTGTCCTGGGCGGGAGCGGCGGGGTCGTGGACCCGCAGTCCGGTCTCCTCGGCCAGCTCGCGCGCCGCCGCCTGCGCCAGGTCCTCGTCGTCCCGTACGAAGCCGCCGGGCAGCGCCCAGCGCCCCTGGAACGGCGGCTCGCCCCGGCGTACCGCCAGCGCACACAGGGCATGGCGGCGCACGGTCAGCACGACCAGGTCCACGGTGACGGCGAAGGGCGGAAAGGCTGACGGGTCGTAGGGCATGCCGCGATCATAGTCGTCTGCCTGACGATAAACACTCCCTTCACAGGTCACATCGCCGGCCCCGCTCGCCTCCCCGACACCCCGGCCCGCACGCTCACACCCCCAGCTGCAGACCGTCTGCGGCCTCCTCGACCATGGCGAGGCCGAGACGGCTGACCCGTACGGAGAACGGGGCGCCCGCCACCCGCAGGCCGGTCAGGCAGAGCTCGCCCAGGGGGGCGGTGCGCACGGGGCGCAGGGTGACCGTGCGGGCGGGGGCGTCGGGGCGGATTCCGGCCAGGATGGTCAGCAGGAGGACTCCGGCGGCCGCGGCGGTGGCGGCCGGCCGGCACGCGGCGGGGTGGGGCAGCGGGGCACTGCCGTCGGTGCGCTGCTGCCCCGCGTACATCTCCGGCAGCCGGTGGCCGAAGACCTCCGCCGCCGCGACGACACCGCGCAGCAGGGACGTCGCCTCCTTCTCGTAGCCAAAGGCGGCGAGGCCCGCGACGGCGATCGCCGTCTCCTGGGTGCGTACGGCACCGCTGCGATGGCCGAAGGGGTTGTGGCCGGGCTCCTTCGCGCCCAGTCCGCGCAGGCCCCAGCCCGAGTCCATCGCCGGGCCGCCGAGCAGTCGGGCGAGCTGTTCGGTCCGCACCCGGTCGAGCAGGCCGGGCGCGTGCTCTCCCCCGCCGAGCAGTCCGGTGTCCAGGAGGTGTGCCGCGCCCGACCCCAGGTGGGGCACGGGGCGGCCGTCCGGGGTGAGCGCGGCGGCGGGGCGTCCGCCGCCGAGGCCGTCGACCCAGAAGTCCTCGTGGAACGCCGTCCGCAGGGCCTCGGCCCAGTGCCGCAGCCCGGCGCCGCCGGGTCTGCCGCAGGCGTCGAGCAGATCGGCACCGAGCAGGGCGGCGCGGTGGGCGTGGGCCTGGGTCTCGCAGCGGACGGGGCCTCCGGGCTGCGGGTCGCGGAGGTAGGGGCCGTCGCCCACGGTGGTCCGCAGCCAGGTCAGACAGCGTTCGGCGGCCGGCAGCAGCTCCTCCGTCTCCGGGTCCTGCAGGCCCCAGCGGCGCGCCTCCGCGAGCAGTACGGGGAAGAGGAGGGTGGCCTCCGTGCCGGTGCAGCCCGGCGGCAGATGGGGCCCGGCGTCCCGGCGCGGTCCGGGGATCAGGCCCGACTGCGGGCGGGAGCCGGTGACTTGCGTACGGGCGAGGGTGCGCAGGGTGCCGGCGGCGAGCCGGGTGCCGAGGGGCAGCGCCATCCGGGCCGCCGCGAGCGCTTCGGCGGGGGCGAGGCCGCAGCGCCAGGGCGCCCCGGCCGCGGGATAGGTGTCGGCCGGATGCTCCGGGTCGCGCAGCAGCAGGGCCTGGAGGTCTTCGACGCTGGTCCGCAGGAGCGCCTCGGCCCGGGGGTCGTCGCCCGTGGCGTGGGCGGGGACGACCGGGCTCGTGGCGGCGCGGCCTACTGCCCGGACGGGCGCGGCGCCGTCCAGACGTACCCGCAGCTCCACGCCGGCGCTGCCGCCCGGTGGCAGCTCGAACTCCCAGCGCAGCAGCCCGGCGGAGGCCAGCGCGTCGGAGGGCGGCGGCTCGGCCGAGACCGACGACGCGCCCGTGGGGCATGACCAGCGCAGGCCCGAGTCGTGGACGCTGGCGGGCACCTCCGGTCCCGGTTCGCCCGCAGCGATCGCGCCGAGCGCGGCCAGGTCCGTGCCGAGCGCCACCTCCACCGGCAGGCGCAAGGGGCGGGTCGCGGCGCTGTGCAGGGTGATCCGCTCCGTGCCGTCCGCGTGGCGGATGCGTTCGACGACGACGTCAGGGTCCGGTCCGCCGTGCGGGGACACGCTCAGCGTGCCCACGAAGCGGGCGCGGTCGGCTCCGGTCATCCGGGCCTGCACGGGGAGGGGTTCGCGCCCGGCCACCCGGAGCCGGCAGCGGGAGAGCAGGCGCCGCCCCGCACGGTAGAACCCCTCCAGTCCGTGGCCGGTCAGCTGGCCCTGCTCCGTGGAGACGGCGAGGCCCGGGAGGGCGACGCAGATGAGGGCGGTGTGCGTGGGGGGCAGCTCGCCGGCCCGGCGTGGCGGCGGGGACGGCGGGTGCGGGGACGACGCGGGCCGCGGTGACTGCCGGGCGGATCCGGCGGGCACCCACTGGACGCCGGGCCGGTCCGCGCCGCCCCCTGCACCGGTCGCCCGTCCCTCACCCGTGCCGTCCGGCACGGCCGCTCCCGCCGCTCTGTCCGGGGTTCGGTCCGCACCGGCCCGCGGGGGCGGCGGTCCGGTCCGGTCGCCGGGCGGGGCGATCCGGGGGTTGCCGCCCAGGGGCGTGGGGCGGTGGGGAGCGTCGGGCCAGAGCGGAGTCGGCTGGTGCATCGGGGGCGGCTTCCTCTACGCGCTGTACGCCTGGGGCGAGGTCGGCGCCGGTCGCGGGGTTCCGGCAGGACGGGGTGGGTGCGGCGGCACGGCCCGTGCGGGTGTTCCGCCACTCAGGTGAACGGGGCGAGGCTGCTCCGGGTCACGGCCGTGATCGGCCGGGCCCGCGGAAACGCGGTAACGGTGAGGGCGGAGGTTGCCGTGATGACGACGGTGACGGTGATTACGGCGGTGGCGGAGACGGGCCGCGCCGGGCGTCATGCCTCCTCCCGCGCACTGCTGCCGCCGGAGGGCAGGGCCCCCGGGCACGTCCCGCGACGCCGCGCGCCGCCCGCGCCCCTGCCCGACGAACGTGGGCGGGTGCCGCCGGCGCGGGCCGCGCCTGGGTGCGTGCCGGCGGTTGCGGGGCGGGGGCGCGGGGGCTTCTTGGAGTCCGCACGGCGCGCAGCCACCCGGCCGGAATCCCGCTCGTGCGGTGCCGCCGCCGTGGAGTCCCGCCCGGTGTCCGCGTCGCGCGGCGCCGGCGACGGCCCGGCCGGCTTCGGACCGGTCGCCTCCGGCCCGCTCGGCTCCGGAGCTGCCGGCTCCGGAACTGCTGGGTGCCCGGTGGTGTCCGGTGTGGCCGGCGTCGGTCGGTCATCGGTGGCGGCGTGTGCCGTGCGGTCGGTGCGTTCCGCGCGGAGGCAGCGGCGGATGGATTCCGGGTCCAGGCCCTCGTTGACCGCTTGGTGGAGGAGGCGGGCGAAGAGGTAGTCGGGGTCGGCGCCCAGGGCCATGGCCAGGGCCTCGCGGGCCTCCAGGTCGTCGCCGGTCGACCAGGCGACCCAGCCGGCGAGGGTGAGCGGTGCCGCGGCGTGCTCGCCGTAGGGGCCGACGCAGCGGCGGGCCAGTGTCCGCCAGAGCCGGAGCGCGGGCCCGGCCTCGTCGCCCTCCATCCACTCCGCCGCGCGGTCACGGGTCGTACGGTCCTGCAGACCGAGGATCAGCGCGGCGGCCTCGTCGTGGTCGACGAGGTCGTCGTCGCGGAGGTCCGCCAGGAGCGCCCCGGTCACCGGACGGGCCGTGGCCAGCCGTCCGATGATCCGTTCGGCCAGCGCCAGCGTCTCCTCGGCCACGCCGGCGCGGCCGGTGTCGTCGAGAATCCGGGGAACGAGGCTCATGCTGGCGGTGTCCAGGGCGACTTCCTGCTCCAGGGCGGCCCCGGTCTCCCAGGGCAGCAGCCGGGCCCGCAGTTCGCGCAGGGTGCCGCGCACCTGGAGCCCGGCGTAGGTGGCGGCGGCCGCCAGGACGGACGTGCCGGGCAGGCCCATCGGCTCGCCCTCCGGCGGGCAGCACCCCGCCCTCTCGCAGCAGTACGACCAGAAGCGTCCGCCGGAGATGCACAGCGCTTCGACCACCGGTGCGCCGAGGAGACCGCACTCGGTCCGCAGCCGCTCCGCCAGCGGGCGCAGCCGTTCCATCACCTCCCGGCCCGTCTCGCCCGCCCCGGGTTCCTGGCAGAGGTAGGCCACCATCCGCTCCGGCGGGGCTCCTCTGCGGGTGCTGCCCGTCATCAGACCGCGTGACAACTGGGCCGCGACCGGCGCCCAGTCGTCCGGGTTGGTGGGGATGCCGAGCCGGGCCCGGCCGCCGAACCTGCCGCCTCCGCCCCGGTCGTGGAGGGCGACCAGCACGATGCTGTCCTCGGGGCGGTACCCGAGCAGATACGGCAGGGCGTCGGCCAGTTCGGCCGGGGTGCGCAGGGTGACCCGGTGCGCCTCCCGTCCCGTGATGTCGCCGTTTTCAGAGGTATTGAAGGGATCGGTGGTTTCGCCGTGATTCGTCATGCGAAGACGATCTCGCGGACCACGAAACTCCGCTTGCCCTGTGGATAACTCCGGTCAGGGACACGCCAGTCATGGTCAGCGGTACCGGCGCTCGCCGTCCGCGCCCAGCGGCGACCACCACTGGTCGTAGTTGGTCGCGCCGTCGCCGAAGAATCCGGCGCGGCCTTCGACGATCAGGCTGTTCTCCCAGCGGAACACCTGCACGCCGAGGGCGTCGAGCACGTCGTAGGGAGAGGTGCTGCCCTCCGGGGCGCCGGGGCGTACCGCGCGCACCTTGACCACGTCCATGCACTCGTTGCCGCTGATCATGGAAGTGACCATCTCGACCTCGAAGTTCCCGCCCGCCGCTTCCGTCAACGCGCGCCGGAAGGCGAGGAGTTCGTCGAGGCCGTTGTGCCAGCCGGCCTGCGCGTGACGGCCGGGGACCGAGAAGCGGACGTCCTCCGACCAGTACTTGGCGGCCTCCGCGCGGTCGAGGGACACGAGCGCCACGTACGCGTTCTCCACCAGCTCGGGGGTTATCTCAGTCATTGCGTTCGCTCCTTGAGCTCGTAAGGGGAACCGTCCGCTCGGGAGGCCTGGAGAGCCCAGGAAGCTCCGGAAGCTCGGAGAGCCATGAGTGGACGGCTCGTGCGGTGGTGCCGGCGTGCTCCTCGAGCATCGAGAAGTGGTCGCCGGGGGTCTCCTGCAGCGTGGCCTCGGGGGCCCAGGACGGCTTCGCGTCCGGCTGGGTGCCGGGCAGCGCGTCGGCCGCCCGCAGGAAGAGTGTGGGGGCGTCGGTCCCGGTGGGAGTCCAGTCCTCGAACACCCGGAAATAGGCGCCCATGGCCGTCAGGGACCGGGCGTCGGTGTCCGCGTCCGAGCCGTGCCGAGCGAAGAGTCCGTCGGTGAGGGCGGTGGCGAGCGCGCCGCTGGTCTCCCGTTGCAGATAGGTGTCGAGGAGGATCAGCGCCGCCGGTGTCTCCCCGGTCTCGTCGAGCCGGGCGGCCACCGCCTGGGCGATCCAGCCGCCCGACGAGTAGCCGAGCAGCGCGACCGGTGCCCCGCCCGCGAACCGCCGGACCGCCTCGGTCTGGGCGTCGACCACCGCCTCCCAGCGCGCGGGCAGGGGCTCGCCGGGCAGGAAGCCCGGCTCCGGCAGCGCCACCACCTCGCGCAGTCCGCGCAGGGTGCCCGCGAACCGGGCGAACTGCCCCGGCCCGGACTTCGCGACCAGCGCCGGGAAGCAGATGAGTGCGGGTGCGGCGGTGTCGCCGCCCGCCAGCCGCACCGGTTCGGGCCGCGGGTCCAGGCCGGCGGTGCCGGTGAAGGACGGCAGGAACCGGGAGGCCGTCTTGAGCAGTTCGATGCCGTCCAGGGTGCGGCCCGTCCGCCGGGCCTGCCGGAACAGGGCGCTGACGCTGTCGGCGCCGGGTTCCGCCGGGGCGGGGCGGTCGCTGAGCAGGTCGTCGCGCAGGCGGCCGGCGAGGGCGGGGAGGGTCGGGTGGTCGAACACCACGGTCGCCGCCAGTCGCAGGCCGGTGGCCCGTTCCAGCCGGTTGCGCAGTTCGACCGCGGTGAGGGAGTCCAGGCCCAGCTCGGGGAGTGATCCCCGCTCGTCGACCGTGTCGGGCGAGGGGAAGCCGAGGACGGCCGCCACCTCGGTGCGGACGGTGTCGCGCAGGGCGGCCTCCAGGTCGGCGGCGCCCAGTCCGGCCAGGCGGGCGGCCGGTGACGTGGTGTCACCCGGGTGTTCGTGCCGTGCGGGGCGGGGTGTCCCGGCCGGGGGCCGGACCGTGGTCCGCAGCAGTTCGGGGAGGGCGGCGGTGTCGCCGGGGGCGGCCTGCCGTGCCGGGGCCGTGACGAGCGGGGCGAGCACCGGGTCGGGGTCGCTCGCGCGGACGGCCGCGTCGAACAGGGCCAGTCCGCGTTCGGGCGTGAGTGCCTGGACGCCCGCGCGGGCGATGCGCCGCAGTTGCGCGCGGCCCGCCATGCCGTCGCCGTCCTGGTCCCAGGGGCCCCAGGCCAGGGAGAGCGCGGGCAGGCCGTGTGCCCGGCGGTGCTGCGCCAGCGCGTCCAGGAAGGTGTTGGCGGCGGCGTAGTTGGCCTGTCCGGGCGCGCCGAGCAGACCGGCCGCCGACGAGAACAGCACGAAGGCGGACAGTTGGCGGTCCTGGGTCAGTTCGTGCAGGTGCCAGGCTGAGGCGGCTTTCACGCGCAGGACGTTCTCCAGGCGCTGCGGGGTCATGGACGCGAGCACTCCGTCGTCCAGGACGCCCGCGCAGTGCACGACCCCGGTGAGGGGGTGCTCGGGCGGGACACCGTCCAGCAGCGCCGCCAGCGCCGCGCGGTCGCCGATGTCGCAGCCGGCGAGTACCGCCGTACCGCCGAGCCGGTCGACCTCGGCGGCCAGGGCGGACAGCCTCGGGTCGTCGGCGCGACGGCCGGCGAGCAGGACGTGCCGTACGCCGTGCGCGGCCAGGAGGTGGCGGGTGATCAGGCCGCCCAGGCCGCCCGCGGCGCCGGTGACCAGCACGGTGCCGTCGGGGCCGAACGGCGTGCCGGACACGGCACCGGACATGTCGGGGACGGCACCGGACGCGCCGGGCAAGGCACCGGACGTGCCCGGCACGAGCCGGGGCACGCGCGGTTCGCCCTGTCGTACGGCCATCTGTGTCGCGTGGGCGGCCACGGCGGCCGGCAGGGCGCGCCAGGACGCCTCCTCGCCGTCCACGTCGACGACGGCGAACCTGCCGGGGTGCTCGGTGGCGGCGGTGCGCAGCAGGCCCCACAGCGGGGCGTGCGCCAGGTTGGGGACGTCCTCGCCGGGCGCCGCCGCGACGGCGCGCCGGGTCACCACGACGAGCCGGGACCTCTCCCGCAGCGGGTCGGCCAGCCAGCCGCGGATCAGTTCCAGGGCCCGGCGCGGGGGCTCCGGGTCGAGCGGGTCGGCGGGTTCCTGGAACGGTACGAGGACGGTGTCGGTGTTCTCCGGGACGGAGGCCAGGTCGGCGGCGCGCAGGAAGGGGCCGACGCGCGAGGGGCCGATGACGGTCCAGGTGCTCGTGTCGGGCGTCGTCGCGGGCGGCCGCGCGGCGTCCGGCCGGTGCCAGTCGACGCGCAGCAGCGCCCGGTCGGCGGCCGTTGGCCGGTCGCCGGTCACCGGGCGCAGGGCGAGGGCCGCGACGGAGGCGACCGGTGTGCCGTCGGTGTCGGTCAGCTCCAGGGAGAAGTCTCCGGAGGCGGTGTCGGGCGTCAGGTGGACGCGTACCGTGCGCGCCCCGGTGGTGTGCAGCCGGACGCCACGCCAGGAGAACGGCAGGACGGCCGGGGCGGGTCGCCCGTCCTCCTCGCCCAGTCCGAGGGCGTGCAGGCAGGCGTCCAGGAGCGCGGGGTGCAGGGCGAAGGCGCCCGGGTCGGTGTCGTCGGGGAGGGCGGCCTCGGCGAAGAGTTCGTCGCCGTGGCGCCATACGGCGTTCAGGCCCCGGAACGCCGGGCCGTACGCCAGGCCCGCCTCCGTCAGCCGCTCGTAGGCGCCGGTGAGGTCGACGGCCGTCGCGCCGGCCGGTGGCCACTGCGTGGGCGGGGTGGGCGGCCGGGCGGTGTCGGGCGCCAGTGTGCCGACGGCGTGCGCGGTCCAGTCGCCGTCGGTCGCGGCGTAGACGGTGAAGGGCCGCCTGCCGTGGTCGTCGGGTTCCCGCACGGACAGCCGCAGCGGGAGGGTGCCGTGTTCCGGGACTGCGAGTGGGGCCCGCAGCACCAGGTCCTCGACCGTGGGACAGCCGAGTTCGGTGCCCGCGTGCAGGGCCAGTTCCACGAAGGCGGCGCCGGGCAGGACGGCCGTTCCGGCGACGCGGTGTCCGGGGAGCCAGGGCAGCACGCGCGCGTCCAGCTCACCGGTGAAGACGGCGCCTTCGATGTCCGGTGCGGTGACCGCGGGGCCCAGCACGGGGTGGGCCTGGTCCGTCTGCCGGGGCGCGGGGGCCAGCCAGTACCGCCGGCGCTGGAAGGCGTACGTCGGCAGGTCGACGCGGTGGGCGTCCGAGCCCTGGAAGTACGCCGCCCAGTCCACGGTCATGCCGTTCAGGTGCGCCTCGGCCAGGGCGGCGCGCAGTGCTGCGGGCTCCGGGGCGCCGGGCTTCAGCAGGGGTACGACGGCGCGTTCCCGGTCGGTCAGGGTGGCCCGGGCCGGTGCGGTCAACGCGGTGCCGGGCCCGACCTCGACGAAGAGGGTCGTGCCGTCCGACTCCAGCCTCTCGACCGCGTCGCGGAACCGCACGGGCCGCCGGAGCTGGCGCACCCAGTACTCGGGTGAGCACAGTTCGGCGGCGGAGGCGGGAGCGCCGGTCACCGTGGAGACGAACGGGAGGGTGGGCTCCCGGAAGATGAAGCTCTCCGCGATCCGCCGGAACTCGTCGAGCATCCCGTCCACGTGGGGCGAGTGGAAGGCGTGGCCGACCGGCAGCCGGCGGGTCCGGCGGCCTTCCGCGGCGAGCCGGGCGGCCACCGCGTCCACCGCGTCGGTGTCGCCGGACAGCACCACGGAGGCCGGGCCGTTGACGGCGGCGACGGTGACCTGCTCCGTCAGCAGCGGGGCGACCTCCTCCTCCGACGCCTCGACGGCCGTCATCGCGCCGTGGGCGGGCAGCGCCTGCATCAGCCGGCCTCGCGCGGCCACGAGGGCGGCCGCGTCCGCCAGGCCGAGGACGCCCGCCGCGTGGGCGGCGGCGAACTCCCCGACGGAGTGCCCGGCGACCACGTCGGGCCGCACACCCCACGCCTGGAGTCGGCGCAGCAGCGCGGTCTCGATGGCGAACAGCGCCGGCTGGGCGTACTCGGTGCGGTCCAGGAGGGCGGCGTCTGGCGTGCCCGGGCCGGCGGACAGGACGTCCCGCAGGGGGCGGTCGAGGAGCGGGCCGAAGTGTTCGCACACCTCGTCCAGCGCCTTGGCGAAGTGGGGGTCGGCGGCGGCCAGTTCGCGTCCCATGCCGGCCCGCTGGCTGCCCTGTCCGCTGAACAGGAAGGCCACCTTGCCGTCGGCGGCCCGCCCGGTCAGGACGCCCGGGGCGGCCGTGGCGCCCTCGGCGAGCCGCTGCAACGCGTCGAGCCGTTCCTCCCGGCCGGCGGCGAGGACGGCCGCGCGGTGGCGCAGCGCGGACCGGGTCGTGGCCAGGCTGAAGGCGATGTCGCGGGCCGGGGTGTCCGGCCGCGCGGTCACCTGCGCCAGCAGGCGCCGTGCCTGGTCGCGCAGGGCGTGGGGGGTGGTGGCCGACAGCAGCCAGGGCGCGCCGTCGTCGTCCGCCCGCCCCGCCGGAAGGGGCTGTGCCGGGAGCGGGGCGGCCAGGTCTTCCGGGGCCTGTTCGACGATGGCGTGGGCGTTGGTGCCGCTGATGCCGAAGGAGGACACGCCCGCCCGGCGCGGTTCGCCGGTGTCGGGCCACTCGACGGCCTCGGTCAGCAGCCGCACCCCGCCGGACGACCAGTCCACGTGGGGTGAGGGGCTGTCGACGTGCAGGGTGCGCGGGAGCGTTCCGTGGCGCATCGCCTGCACCATCTTGATCACGCCGCCGACTCCGGCCGCGGCCTGGGTGTGCCCGATGTTCGACTTGAGCGAGCCGAGCCACAAGGGCCGGTCCTCGCCGTGCTCGCCGCCGTACGTGGCCAGCAGTGCCTGCGCTTCGATGGGGTCTCCGAGCACGGTGCCGGTGCCGTGGGCCTCGACCGCGTCGACCTGACCGGCCGTCAGTCCGGCCGCCGCCAGCGCCTGCCGGATCACCCGCTGCTGCGCGGGTCCGCTCGGGGCGGTCAGGCCGTTGCTGGCGCCGTCCTGGTTGACGGCGCTGCCGCGCAGCACGGCGAGGACGCGGTGCCCGTCGCGGCGGGCGTCCGAGAGCCGGGTGACGAGGAGGACGGCGACGCCCTCCCCCCATCCGGTGCCGTCGGCGCCCGCGGCGAACGACTTGCAGCGCCCGTCCCCGGACAGCCCGCGCTGGCGGCTGAACTCGACGAAGGGGGCGGGGGTGGCCATCACGGTGGCTCCGCCGGCCAGGGCGTAGGAGCACTCGCCGGCCCGCAGGGCCTGCGCGGCGAGGTGCAGCGCGACCAGCGACGACGAGCAGGCCGTGTCCACGGTCACGGCCGGTCCCTCCAGGCCCAGCGCGTAGGCGACCCGTCCGGAGGCGACGCTGCCGGCGGTCCCGGAGCCGATGTATCCCTCGACGTCCTCGGGGGCGCTCCGCGACCAGGACCCGTAGTCGTGGTACATCACGCCGGAGAAGACACCGGTGTCGCTGCCCCGCATGGATTTCGGGTCGATGCCCGCGCGTTCGAACGCCTCCCAGGACACCTCCAGCAGCAGCCGCTGCTGCGGGTCCATGGCGAGGGCTTCGCGGGGGCTGATGCCGAAGAAGCCGGGGTCGAAGTCGGCCGCGTCGTGCAGGAACCCGCCGTGCCGGGTGGAGAAGGTGCCGCGCCGGCCGTGCTCGGGGTCGTACAGGCCGTCGATGTCCCAGCCTCGGTCGCGGGGCATCTCGGTGATGGCGTCGCGGCCGGTCCGGACGAGGTCCCACAGGTCCTCCGGCGAGGTCACGCCGCCCGGGTAGCGGCAGGCCATGCCGATGATGGCGATCGGCTCGTCCGCGGGCGCGGACGTCCGCGCGGGCGCGCGGGCCGGCGCCGGGGCGTCGAGCAGCAGCGTCAGCAGGCGGGCCGCGAGACCACCGGGGGTGGGGTGGTCGAACACCGTGGTCGTCGGCAGCCGCAGCCCGGTGGCCGCGCCGAGTCGGTTGCGCAGTTCGATCGCGGCGAGCGAGTCGAAGCCGAGCTCGGAGAACGGGCGGTCGCCCGGCACGTCCTGGGCGCCCTCGTGGCCCAGGGTCGCCGCGGCCTCGGCCCGCACCAGCCCGGTCAGCTCGCGCAGCCGGTCGCTCTCGGGCAGGGCGGCGAGACGCCGGGCGAGGCCGCCGTCTCCCGGACCGGCCGGTGCGGTGGTGCGCCGCCGCTGCCGTACGGGCCGGATCAGGCCGCGCAGCAGGGCCGGTACGGCGGTCGCGTCGACCCGGCGCGGGTTCAGGTGGAGGGGTGCCACCACCGGGTCGGTGCCCCGCAGGGCCGCGTCGAACGACACCAGGCCCTCGGCCGCGGGGATCGGCCGCATGCCGAGAGCGGCCAGGCGGCGGCGTGCCGGGGCGTCCACTCCGGCGACCATCCCGGAGGTGCCCTCCCACAGTCCCCAGGCCAGGGACAGGGCGGGCAGCCCGAGCCGGCGGCGGTGTACGGCCAGGGCGTCCAGGAAGCCGTTGGCGGCGGCGTAGTTGCCCTGTCCGGGGGCCCCGAGCAGGCCGGCCGCCGACGAGAACAGCACGAAGGCGGACAGTTCCAGGTCCCGGGTCAGCTCGTGCAGGTGCCAGGCGCCGACGGCCTTGGGGCCCATGACGCGGTGCACCCGTTCGGGGGTCAGTGCCTCGACGGTGCCGTCGTCGAGGAGCCCGGCGGCATGGATGACGGCGGTCAGCGGGTGGTCCGGCGGGACGGCGTCGAGCAGGGCGGCCACCTCGCCCCGGTCGGCGACGTCGCACGCGGTGACCGTGACGTCGGCGCCGGCCTCGCGCAGTTCGGCGGCGAGTTCGTCCGCGCCGTCGGCGGCCGGGCCGCTGCGGCTGGTCAGCAGCAGGTGGCGCACGCCGTGCCGGGTGACGAGGTGGCGGGCCAGGAGCCCGCCGAGCGCCCCCGTGCCGCCGGTGATCAGGACGGTGCCGTCCGGGTCGAACGCCACCGGCCGTCCCTCGTCGGCGGCGGGGACGGGGGCGAGGCGGGGCACGAGGAGCCGGCCGCCGCGCAGGGCGACGCCCGGCTCGTCGGCGCCCAGCACCGCGCCCAGGTCGCGGGGCAGCGTGCCGGGGTCGTCGGTGTCCACCAGGACGATCCGCCCGGGGTGCTCCGACTGGGCCGACCGCAGCAGGCCCAGGACGGCCGCCGCGGGCAGGTCGGTGACGTCCTCGTCCGCGTCGGCGGCCACCGCGCCCCGGGTGGCGACGACCAGGCGGGTGTCCGCGAACCGGTCGTCGGCGAGCCAGCCGCGGACGAGTTCCAGGGCGTCGGCGACGGTCTCCGCCGCCGCCGGGGCCGACCGGGATCCGGGCGGCGCGTCGAGGAGGGCCAGGAGCACGACGTCCGGGGGCGGGTCCGTGGCGCGCAGTGCCTCGGCGAGCGGTGCCGTCCCGCCGTACGGTGCCGGGACGACCGGGGTCCGCGGGGCCGCCCAGGTGACCCGCAGCAGCGGTTCGGCCGTGGCCGGGCCGGTGTCGGCGAGCTGTCCGGCGGGGCGCAGGGCGAGGGATTCCACGGTGAGCAGCGGCAAGCCGGCCGGGTCGGCCGCGTGGAGGGCGACGGTGCCGGGGCCGGCCGCGGTGAGCCGTACCCGCGCGGCGGCGGCTCCGCCCGCGTGCGGGGTCACGCCGTGCCAGGCGAACGGGAGCGCGGCGGTGTCGGGGGCTCCTGGCAGGGCGCCCAGGGCCAGGGCGTGCAGGGCGGCGTCGAGGAGGGCGGGGTGCATGCCGAACGCGTCGGCGGAGTCGTGCTGTTCGTCGTCCAGGGCGACCTCGGCGAAGAGGTCGTCCCCGCGCTGCCAGGCGGCGCGCAGCCCCTGGAACGCCGGGCCGTAGCGCAGCCCTTGGGCGGTGAGGCGGTCGTAGAGGTCGTCGAGGTCCAGGGCGGTGGCGTCGGCGGGCGGCCAGTGGGCGAGTTCCGGGTCGGGCTCCGGATCGGGCTCCGGGCCGGGCTGCGCCGGGGAGACGGTGCCCGAGGCGTGCCGGGTCCACGGCTGTCCGGGCAGGGCGTCCTCGGCGCGCGCGTACACCTCGACGGGCCGTCGTCCGTCCGGGTCGGGGGCGCCGACCCGGATCTGCAGGACCACCGCCGCGTCGGCCGGTATCACCAGGGGGGCGGTGAGGGTGAGTTCGTCGAGGTGGTCGCAGTCCGCCTGGCGGCCCGCGCGCAGGGCGAGTTCCAGGAAGGCGGTGCCGGGCAGCAGGACGGCGCCGCCGACGGCGTGGTCGGCCAGCCAGGGCTGGCCTGCCGCCGACAGCCGCCCCGTGTACAGCAGTTCCCCGGAGTCGGCGAGCACGATGCTCGCGCCGAGCAGCGGGTGCTCGGGGGAGGCGAGGCCGGCCTGGGACACGTCGAGCCGACGGCGTGCCGGTGCCTCCAGCCAGTGGCGGCGGCGCTGGAAGGCGTACGTGGGCAGCTCCACCTTCCGCGCGCCCGTGCCCTGGAAGCAGGCCTCCCAGTCGACGGCCGTACCGCGCGCGTGGAGGTGGCCGACGGCGGTGGTCACCGTGGTGACCTCGGCGCGGCCGGCGCGCTGGGCGGACAGGGCCGCCGCGTCGGGGGCGGTGAGGCAGGCACCGGCCATGGGGGTGAGTGCCGCGTCGGGCCCGAGTTCCAGGAAGGTGCGCACCCCGGCGGCCTCGAGGTGGCGTACGGCGTCGGCGAACCGGACGGGCCGGCGGGCGTTGCGCACCCAGTACTCGGGGGTGCACAGCTCCTCGTCGTCGACCGGCCGGCCGGTGACGGTGGAGACGAAGCCGATCCGGGGCGGCCGGAACTCCAGGCCGGCGGCGACCTGCCGGAGGTCGTCCAGCATGGGGTCGACGCGGGACGAGTGGGAGGCGTAGCTGACGTTCAGCCGCCTGGTCTTGCGGCCTAGTCCGGCGAAGTGGGCGGCGAGCGCGGTGACGGCGTGTTCGTCGCCGGTGAGGACGACCGCCTCGGGGCTGTTGACGGCGGCGATCTCGGCGCCGTCGGCCAGCAGGGGCCGGACCTCGTCCTCCGAGGCGGCGACCGCCACCATGGCGCCGCCCTCCGGCAGTGCCTGGGTGAGCCGGCCGCGCGCGGCGACCAGGGCCGCCGCGTCGGGCAGCGAGAGCACTCCGGCGACGTGGGCGGCGGCCAGTTCGCCGCCGGAGTGGCCGAGGACGTGGTCGGGTTCGACGCCCCAGGAGGTGAACAGCCTGAAGAGGGCCACCTCGACGGCGAACAGCGCGGGCTGCGCGTAGGCCTGCCCGGCCAGCAGCGCCTCCGCCTCCTCCCCCGGCTCGCCGAAGGCGACGCGGCGCAGCGGGGCGGGCAGGTGCCGGTCCAGCTCGGCGCAGACGGCGTCGAACGCGTCGGCGAAGGCCGGGAAGGCGGCGTGCAGTTCGCGGCCCATGCCCGGGCGCTGGCTGCCGCCGCCGGTGAACATCATGGCGAGGCCGCCCTGGACGGTCCGCGTGTGCAGCAGCCCGGAGGACCGGCCGGCGGCGAACGCCTCCACGTCGCGCAGCATCGCCCCCCGGTCGTGCCCGGCCAGGACCGCGCGGTGCTCCAGGGCGGTGCGGGTGGTGAGCAGGGAGTACCCGACGTCGAGGGCACGGGTCTCGGGGTGGCGGCGCAGGTGTGCGGCGAGCTGGGCGGCCTGGCCGCGCAGCGCCGGTTCGGAGGCGGCCGTCAGGGCCCACAGGGCGGCGGGCCGGGCGGCGGGCCGCGGGTCGGCGGGCGCGGGCTCGTCGGGGTGCGGGGGCTCCTCGATGATGGCGTGCGCGTTGGTGCCGCTGAACCCGAACGAGGAGACGGCGGCACGGCGGGGCGCCTCGCCGCGGGGCCACGGGCGGGCCTCGGTGAGCAGTTCCACGGCGCCGGCGGTCCAGTCGACGTGCGGGGTCGGCTCGTCGACGTGGAGGGTCCTGGGCAGGCTGCCCTCGCGCAGCGCGAGCACCATCTTCATGACGCCGCCGACGCCTGCCGCGGCCTGGGTGTGGCCGATGTTGGACTTCAGGGAGCCGAGCAGCAGCGGGCGGTCGGCGGGACGGCCCCGGCCGTACGTGGCGAGCAGGGCCTGCGCCTCGATGGGGTCACCGAGCTTGGTGCCGGTGCCGTGCGCCTCGACGGCGTCCACGTCGGCGGGGCCGAGGCCGGCGTCGGCGAGGGCCTGCCGGATCACCCGCTGCTGGGCCGGCCCGTTGGGCGCGGTCAGGCCGTTGCTGGCGCCGTCCTGGTTGACGGCGGTGCCGCGGACGACGGCCAGCACGCGGTGGCCGTTGCGGCGGGCGTCGGACAGCCGCTCCAGCAGCAGCATCCCGGCGCCCTCCGCCCAGCCGGTGCCGTCGGCGGCGGCGGCGAACGACTTGCACCGGCCGTCGGAGGCGAGGCCCTCCTGGCGGCTGAAGTCGACGAAGGGCATGGGGGACGCCATCACGGTGGCCCCGCCGGCCATCGCGAGCGAGCACTCGCCCTTGCGCAGCGCCGAGACGGCGAGGTGGAGGGCGACCAGGGAGGAGGAGCAGGCGGTGTCGATGGTGACGGCCGGGCCCTCCAGGCCGAAGGTGTAGGCGATCCGGCCGGAGGCGATGCTGCCGGAGGTGCCGGTGCCCAGGTAGCCCATGACCTCGTCGGGCAGTTCGCGCAGCCGGGCGGCGTAGTCGTGGTACATGATCCCGGCGTAGACGCCGGTCCGGCTGCCGCGCAGGGTCGCCGGGTCGATGCCCGCGTGTTCGAAGGCCTCCCACGCCGTCTCCAGCAGCAGCCGCTGCTGGGGGTCCATCGCCGTGGCCTCGCGGGGGCCGATGCCGAAGGGCGCCGGGTCGAAGTCGGCGACGTCGTACAGGAATCCGCCGGCGTCGGCGTGGCTGGTGCCGGCGTCCTCGGCGTCCGGCCCGTGCAGGGCGTCGAGGTCCCAGCCGCGGTCGGTGGGGAACGCGGACACCGCGTCACGTTCCTGGGCGACGAGCCGCCACAGGTCCTCGGGGGTGCGGACGCCGCCGGGGTAGCGGCAGGCCATGCCGATGACGGCGACGGGTTCGCGGGCCGCGTCCTCGGTGTCCTGGAGCCGTTTGCGGACCTGGCGCAGTTCGGTGGTCAGCCGCTTGAGGGTGTCCACGACCTGCCGGGAGTCCGGGGCTGTCGCGTCGGTGGCCGTCATCAGGTGTTCCCCAGCTCTTCGTTGATGATGGCGAGCAGTTCGCCGATGTCGTCGGAGTCGAGCGCGTCGCCCTCGGGTTCGTCGGGCACCGCTTCCGCGGTGGCGACGGCCTGGTCCCAGGCGGTGAGCAGCCCTTTCAGCCGTAGCCGGACCTGTTCGGCCGCCTCTGGGTCGCCCGCCAGTTCGGGGATCGCGTCCCGCAGCCGGGCGAGGTCGTCGAGGGCGGCGTCGAGGGGCCGGGGCGCGGCGGGGACGAGTTCGTCGCGGAGGTAGGCGGCCAGCGCGGCGGGCGTGGGATGGTCGAAGACCGCGGTGGCGGGCAGGCGGATCCCGGTGGCGGAGTCGAGCCGGCCCCGGATCTCCACGGCCGCCAGCGAGTCGAGCCCGGACTCGGTGAAGGGCCGGTCGGGTGCGATGGCGCGGGCCGAGCCGTGTCCGAGCACGGCGGCGGTCTGGGCGAGGACGAGGTCGAGCAGCAGCCGTTCCCGTCCGGCGTCGTCCAGCGGCAGCAGCCGCTCGGCGAGCGTGGGGCCGCCGGCCGCGGCGGCCCGTACGGCGGGGGCGGGTGTGCGCGGGGGGCGCACGATGCCTTTGAGGACCGGCGGGAAGTCGGGGTCGGCGCCGCGCGGCCGGAGCAGCGGCAGGTCGAAGCGGGCGGGGACGAGGACCGGTTCGGGCCGCTGGAGTGCGGCGTCGAACAGGGCGAGTCCGGTGTCCGGCGCGATCGCGCCGAAGCCGGCCCGTGTGATGCGGCTGCGTTCGGCGTCGGTCAGTCCGCCGGCCATGCCGCGCTCCCGCTGCTGCCACAGGCCCCAGGCGAGTGAGGTGGCGGGCAGTCCGGCGGCGGCGCGGTGCCGGGCGAGCCCGTCGAGGTAGCTGTTGGCGGCGGCGTAGGCGCCCTGTCCGGCGGAGCCGAGCACGCCGGAGGCGGAGGAGAACAGCACGAACGCCGACAGCTCCAGGTCCCGGGTGAGTTCGTGCAGGTTCCGGGCGGCGACGGCCTTGGGCGCCATCACGCGGTCCAGGCGGTCCTCGGTGAGGGAGCCGATCACACCGTCGTCCAGGACCCCGGCGGCGTGCACGACGGCGGTCAGCGGCCGTTCGGCGGGGACGGCGGCGATCAGTGCGGCCAGCGCGTCCCGGTCGGTCACGTCGCAGGCGGCCACCGTCACCTCGGCGCCCGACTCGCGCAGCGCGGCGGCGAGTTCCGGCGCGCCCTCGGCGGCGGGGCCGCCCCGGCTGGCCAGCAGCAGGCCGCGGACGCCGTGTGCCTCGACGAGGTGGCGGGCCAGGAGCGCGCCGAGGTCTCCGGTGCCGCCGGTGATCAGGACCGTGCCGTCCGGGTCGAGGGCGGTGCCGCCGGTGGCGGGGGCGGCCGCTGGGGCGAGCCGGGGTACGAGCATGCGGTCGCCGCGCAGCGCGAACTGGGGTTCGCCCGAGGCGAGGGCGGCGGGCAGGGCGTCCCAGGCGGCATCGCCCCCGGCCAGGTCGGCCACCACGACCCGCCCGGGGTACTCGGCCTGGGCGGCGCGCGCCAGGCCCCATACGGCCGACTGGGCGGGGCTGTCCAGCGGCTCGTCCGGGTCGCAGGCGACGGCGCCCGTGGTGAGCAGGACCAGCCGGCCGCGCGCGGAACGGCCGTCGTCGGCGAGCCAGGACCGCACGGCCCGGAGCGCCTGCGCCGCTGCAGCCGGTACCGCGTCGTCCTGCCGGGTGATCGGTACGAGGGTGAAGTCGGCGCCCGCGTCGGCCCCGGCCTCGACGATGCCGGTGAGCGGGGCGGGGGGCCGTTCCGTGCCGAGCCAGGCCAGGGTCGGCGGCTCGGCGGTGCCGGCGACGGTGCCCGTCACCCAGTCGACGCGGTACAGGTCGCCCGCCGCGCCGGAGGGTTCGGTGCCCAGGTGCCGGGCGGAGGCGCGCCGGGCCGTCAGGCGGGCGACGTCCGCCACCGGTTCGCCCAGGCCGTCGGCGATCGCCATGGTGACGGTGTTCTCGCCGGCCGGCGCGATCCGCACCCGGAGTTGGGCGGCGCCCGCGGCGTGCACCCGGACGTCCGTCCAGGAGAACGGCACCGCCGCTCCGGAGCCGGAGCCCAGGCCGTCCATCGCGGCCGGGTGCTGGGCGGCGTCCCACAGGGCGGGGTGCAGGGCGAAGGCGCCGGGGTCGCCGCCGTCCGGGAGGCCGACCTCGGCGTAGAGCACGTCCCCGTCCCGCCAGGCCGCGGTCACGCCCTGGAAGAGGGGGCCGTAGTCCACGCCCTGGGCGGCGAAGTCCGCGTACAGGCCGTCCACGTCGACCGGCTCGGCCGCCGCGGGCGGCCACTGGCGCAGGCCGGGGCCCGGCGCCGCGTCGGCGGCGGCGAGGGTGCCGTCGGCGTGCAGGGTCCAGCTCGCGGTGTCCGTGCCGTCGTACGGCCGGGCGTACAGCTGGAGCGGACGCGTTCCGGACTCGTCCTCCTCGCCGACCAGGAGCTGGAGTTCGGCCTCGGCGTCCTGGAGGACGAGCGGGGTGTGCAGGGTCAGTTCCCGCACCAGCGGACTGCCGACGGCGTGCGCGGCCTGGACGGCCAGTTCGACGTAGAGGGTTCCGGGTACGACCGTGGCCTCGAACACGCGGTGTTCCGCGAGCCAGGGGATCGCCTCGACCGAGAGGCGGCCGGTGGCGAGGTACCGGCCGCTGTCGCCGAGCCGGGTGACCGTGCCGAGGACGGGGTGCCCGTCGTGCCGGGCGTCGTGCCAGGCGTCGTGCCGGGCGAGGCCGCGCCGCGGCCAGTACCGCTCGCGCTGGAAGGCGTACGTGGGCAGCTCCACCGTCCGCGGGCCGCGCCCGGCGAGGACGGCCCGCCAGTCCACCGGCAGGCCCCGCGCGTACAGTTCGCCGACGGCGAGCAGCAGCGTCGCCTCCTGCGGCCGGTCCCTGCGCTGGGCCGCGACGACGGTGCCGCCGCCCGTCAGGCAGTCGCCGGCCATCGGGCTGAGGACGCCCAGCGGACCCACCTCCACATAGAGGGTGGCGCCCGCTTCCTCCAGGGTGCGGACGGCGTCGTGGAAGCGCACGGTGCCCCGGGCGTGCCGGACCCAGTGGGCGGGCGAGCACAGCTCCTCGCCGGTCGCGGCCCGTCCGGTCAGGGTGGAGACGACCGGGATACGCGGCGGGTGGTACGTCAGCCGCTCGGCGACCTGCTCGAACGCGTCGAGCATCGGGTCCATCAGCGGGGAGTGGAAGGCGTGGCTCACCCGCAGCCAGGAGACCCGGCGGCCGCGTTCGCGGAGGGCGCCGACGACACCGTCCACCGCGTCGCGGGGTCCGGACAGCACGGTCGCCCGCGGGCCGTTGACCGCGGCGATCCCGACCGCGCCGCCCGCCGCGTCGAGCAGGGCGCCGACCTCCTCCGGACCGGCCTCGACGGCGGCCATCGCGCCGCCCTCCGGGAGCGCCTGCATCAGACGGCCGCGCGCCGCGACCAGTTCGGCGGCGTCGGCCAGGTCGAGCACTCCGGCCACGTGGGCGGCCGCGATCTCCCCCACCGAGTGCCCGGCCAGCAGGTCCGGGGTGATCCCCCAGGACTCCAGGAGCCGGAACAGGGCCACCTCGAAGGCGAACAGGGCGGGCTGCGCGTACTCGGTGCGGTCGAGCAGCCCGTCGGGCGCGGCGTCGGCCGGGGCGAGCACCACCTCGCGCAGCGGCAGCCGCAGGTGCGGGGCGAGGGCGGCGCAGGCCGCGTCGAAGGCGTCGGCGAAGGCGGCGTGGGCGGCGTACAGGTCCCGTCCCATGCCGGCGGTCTGACTGCCCTGCCCGGCGAACAGGAAGGCCGCCTTGTGGTCCTCGCGCGCCTCCCCGTACACCACACCGGCGGCGTCCTGGCCCGCGGCGACCGCGGCGAGCGCGGCGGACACCTGCTCGGGGTCCTCGGCGAGGACGACGGCCCGGTGGCGCAGGGCGGCGCGGGTGGTGGCGAGGGACCAGCCCACGTCCACGGGCCGGGGCGCGGGCCGGGCGGCCGTCAAGTGTTCCGCCAGCCGCGCGGCCTGGCCGCGCAGGGCCTGCCGGCTCCTGGCGGACAGGATCCACGGCACCGGGCGGCCGTCCTCGGCGGACGGCTCCCGCTCCGGCTCCGGCTCCAGGCCGTCCGGGGCGCTCGGGTCGTACGGGTCGTACGGGTCGTTGTGCGGGTCGCTCGCGTCTTCCGGGTCGGCGGCGGGGGCCTCCTCGACGATGACGTGGGCGTTGGTGCCGCTGATGCCGAACGACGACACGCCCGCCCGGCGCGGGCGCCCGTCGCGCGGCCACGGGCGGGGCTCGGTGAGGAGTTCCACCGCCCCGGCCGACCAGTCGACGTGCGGGGTCGGCTCGGTCACGTGCAGGGTCTTCGGCAGCCGCTCGTGCCGCAGCGCCTCGACCAGTTTGATGATGCCCGCGACACCTGAAGCGGCCTGCGTGTGGCCGATGTTGGACTTCAGCGAGCCCAGCCACAGCGGGGCGCCGGCGGGGCGCTGCCCGTAGGTGGCGAGCAGCGCCTGCGCCTCGATGGGGTCGCCGAGTCTCGTGCCGGTGCCGTGGGCCTCCACCGCGTCCACGTCGGCGGCGGTGAGGCCCGCGTCGGCGAGGGCACTGCGCACCACCTGCTCCTGGGCCGGTCCGTTGGGTGCCGTGAGGCCGTTGCTGGCGCCGTCGGAGTTGACGGCGGAGCCGCGCACCACGGCCAGCACCCGGTGCCCGTGGCGCCGCGCGTCGGACAGCCGCTCCACGAGCAGGACGCCGACGCCCTCGCTCCAGCTCGTACCGTCCGCGTCGGCGGAGAAGGACCGGCACCTGCCGCCCGGGGACAGCACCTTCTGCCGGTTGAACTCGGTGAACAGCAGGGGGCTCGTCATGAGGGTGACGCCGCCCACCAGGGCCAGGGAGCACTCGTCCCGGCGCAGCGCCTGCGCGGCCCAGTGGAGGGCCACCAGCGACGAGGAGCACGCGGTGTCGACGGTGACCGCCGGGCCCTTGAAGCCGAACGCGTAGGCGACGCGTCCGGCCAGGACACTGGCGGCGTTGCCGGTGCCGACGTACCCCTCCAGGTCCTCCTTCCCGGTGGCGAGGACCCTCGGGTAGTCCTGTCCGTTGGAGCCGACGAAGACGCCGACGCGGCCGTCGGCCGCCGACTCGGGGTCGATGCCGCCGCGTTCGAACGCCTCCCAGGCGGTCTCCAGCAGCAGCCGCTGCTGGGGGTCCATGGCCAGTGCCTCGCGTGGTGAGATCCCGAAGAACGCGGCGTCGAAGTCGGCGACCGTGTCGATGAAGCCGCCCTGGCGGGCGTAGGTGGTGCCGGGCCCGTCCGTCTCCGCGTGAAGTTCGGCGAGGTTCCAGCCGCGGTCCCGGGGGAAGTCGCCGATGACGTCGGCTCCGGCGTCCAGCACCTGCCACAGCTCCTCGGGCGAGCTCACGCCGCCGGGGAACCGGCAGCTCGTCGCCACGATCGCCAGGGGCTCGTCGGTGCCGGCGGGCCGGGTGCCGGCGGGCCGGGGCTCTTGGCCGGCGGCGTCCCCGCCGGTGCGGGCGAGGAGGTGATGGGCGACCGCCCGGGGGGTGGGGTGGTCGAAGACCAGGGTCGCGGTGAGCCGCAGTCCGGTCGCCGCGGCCAGCCGGGAGCGCAGCTGGACGGCGGTGAGCGAGTCGAGCCCGAGTTCCTGGAAGCGCTGGTCGGAGCCGATCGCGCGGGCGTCGTCGTGGCCGAGGACGGCGGCGGCCTCCGTGCGGACGAGGTCCAGCAGGAACGCGTGCCGGGCGCCGGGGTCGAGGTCGCGCAGCTCGGCCGGCACGGTCTCCCGGGCCGGCGCGACGGGCGGCCCGGCGGGTGGGGCGGCGGGGCCCGAGCGGTCCGCCGACGGCAGGACGAGCACCGCCTGGCCTGCGTGCCGGGCCCGGGCGAGATGGTCCAGCGCCGCCGCGGCCCCGTCGGTGTCCCAGACGGGCGCGGCCGGCGGGGAGAGCGTGCCGTCGCCGAACAGCGGGGCGAGTTCGGTGAGGACGGACCGGATGCGGTCCGGTCCGGCGGCGGCCAGGCCGGCGAGGTCGGCGACCAGATAGCTGACGCCCGGGTGGTCCGCGGCGACGCGGTCGGCGTCGCGCACGTCGGTGCGGCCGGTCTCCACGAACCGCCCGCCGCGCGGCAGCAGCCGCAGTGTGGCGTCGGTGTACTCCCCCGCCAGGCAGTTCACGACGACGTCGGCGCCGCGCCCGCCGGTGGTGTCGAGGAGCGACGCGGCGAACCCGGGGGTGGCCGAGGAGGCCAGCCGCTCCTCCGGCAGCCCCAGGGCGAGCAGTTCCGTCCAGTGGTCGGGGGTGTCGGTGGCGAGGACGTCCGCCCCATGGTGCCGGGCGAGGTGCACCGCCGCCCGCCCGGTGCCGCCGCTCGCGGCATGCACGAGCACCGACTCGCCCGGACGCAGCCCGGCGAGCCCGAACAGGGCGTGGTGGGCGGTGACGTAGGCCAGCGGGGTCACCGCGGCCTCGGCGAAGGACCAGGCGGCGGGCGTACGGAGGGTGAAGCGGTGGTCGGTGACGGCGACCGGGCCGGCCGCGCCGCCCGGGAAGAGACCCATCACGCGGTCGCCCACGCCGACACCGGTGACGTCGGCCCCGGTCTCCAGGACCACACCGGCGGCCTCGACACCCAGGGCCGTGCCGTCCCGCCCGTGCGGGGCGAGGCCGAGTCCGGCGAGCACGTCCCCGAAGTGCAGTCCCGTCGCCCGCACGGCGACCCGGATCTCGTGCGGGGCGAGGTCACGGCGGGCGTCGGGGGCGGGCACCGGAGCGAGACTGCCGAGGTCGCCGGGCTCCGTCACGGCGAGCCGCCAGGTGTCCTCGCTGTCCCGCGACGCGGTGGGCGCCGCCGTGTCGTCGTCGCCCGGCAGCCAGAAGCGGGTGCGCCGGAAGGCGTACGTGGGCAGGTCGACCCGCTCGGCGGCGCCGAAGTACCGGTCGGCGTCCAGCCGGGCGCCGGCCGCCACCGCCTCGGCGACGGCGTGGGTGAAGCGGCGCAGGCCGGCGTCTCCGCGGTGCAGCGTGCCGACGACGGCGGCTTCGGCGCCGGTGTCCTCGACGGTCTCGTGCAGGGCCTGGGCGAGGGCGGGGTGCGGGGCGCACTCGATGAACAGGTCGAAGCCGTCCGCCAGCATGGCGCGGACAGTGGCTTCGAACTCCACCGGCTGCCGGAGGCTGCGGTACCAGAAGCCGGCGTCCAGCGCCGTGGGTTCCACGAGCCCGCCCGTCGCCGGGGAGTAGAGGGGCAGCCTCGCGGCGGCCCGGGGCGCCACCGGCGCCAGTGCGGTCAGCAGTTCCTCCCGCACCGCCTCGACCTGCGGGGTGTGGGAGGCGTAGGCGAGGGGGACGCGGCGTGCCCAGACGCCCTCCTTCTCGCAGCGGGCGAGCAGCGCGTCGAGGTCCGCGTCGGATCCGGCGACGACCACGGAGCGGGGCCCGTTGACCGCGGCCACCGTGAGGCCGCCGTGGCCGTCCGCCAACCGGCGGCGTACGTCGTCGGCGGCCTCGGCGACGAACACCAGACCGCCGCGACCGCTGATCGACGCCAGGGCGCGGGCGCGCAGGGCCACCACGCGCGCCGCGTCCGGCAGCGACAGGGCACCGCTGACGGCCGCCGCCGCGATCTCGCCCTGCGAATGGCCCACGACCCCGGAGATCTCGACGCCGGCGGACTCCCAGAGGGCGGCCAGCGCGACCATCACGGCCCACAGCGCGGGCTGGACGACCTCGGTGCGCTCCAGCGACGGCGCGCCGGGCGCTCCGCGCAGCACGTCGGTCAGGGACCAGTCCACGTAGGGGCGCAGCGCCCGCGCGCACTCCTCGATCCGCCGGGCGAACACCGGTGAGGTGTCGAGGAGGTCGCCGGCCATGCCCGCCCACTGGCTGCCGGTGCCGGGGAAGACGAGGGCGGCCCGGCCGGTCGTGGCGGCGGCGCGTGCCGCGCCGGGGGCGGGGTCCCCGGCCGCCGTCGCCTCCAGGGCGGCCAGGAGTTCGTCCCGGTCACGGCCCACGACGGCGGCGCGGTGCGCGAACGCGGTGCGGGTGCGCAGCAGCGACCAGCCGATGTCCGCGGGACGCAGCTCGGGGTGGGCCCGTACGTGGGCGGCGAGCCGTTCGGCCTGGCGGCTCAGGGCCTCGGCGGTCCGGGCCGACAGCGTCCACAGCGGCGGGAGGCCCGACGGCTGGGCGGTGGGCGGCGGCTCGGAATCCTGCGCGGCGGATTCCTCGGATCCCTCGGATTCGTCGCCGGTGGGTGCCTCCTCGATGAGGACGTGCGCGTTGGTGCCGCTGATGCCGAACGCGGAGACTCCGGCGCGGCGGGGGCCGTCGGCGCGGTGCCAGGGCCGGGCCTCGGTGAGCAGCGCGAGCGGTCCGGCCTGCCAGTCGACGTGCGGTGAGGGCTCGTCGGCGTGCAGGGTCCGCGGCAGGACGCCGTGGCGCATCGCCAGCACCGTCTTGATGATCCCGGCGACGCCCGCCGCGGCCTGCGTGTGGCCGATGTTGGACTTCAGGGAGCCGAGCCACAGCGGCCGCGCCGCCTGCCTGCCCTTTCCGTACACCGACTGCAGCGCCCGTGCCTCTATGGGGTCGCCGAGCGTCGTGCCGGTGCCGTGCGCCTCCACGGCGTCGATCTGGTCGGGCCGCAGCCGGGCGTTGCGCAGGGCCTGTTCGATGACGCGTTCCTGCGCGGGACCGTTGGGCGCGGTCAGGGCACCGCTGGCGCCGTCCTGGTTGACGGCGGTGCCCCGGACGACGGCCAGGACCGGGTGGCCGTTGGCGCGCGCGGCGGAGAGCCGTTCGAGAAGCAGCAGTCCGGCGCCCTCGGACCAGCCGGTGCCGTCCGCCGCCGCCCCGAACGCCTTGCAGCGTCCGTCGGGCGCGAGGCCGCGCTGCCGGCTGAAGCCGACGAAGGTGGCCGGGGTGGCCATCAGCGAGACACCGCCGGCCAGGGCGAGTTCGCAGTCGCCCTGCCGCAGCGCCTGGACGGCCAGGTGGAGGGCGACGAGCGAGGAGGAACAGGCGGTGTCGACGGTGACGGCCGGACCTTCCAGGCCGAAGGTGTACGCCACCCGCCCGGAGGCGACGCTGCCCGCGCTGCCGGTGCCGAGGTAGCCCTCCGTGTCCTCGGCGGGGCGGCGGACCCGGCTGCCGTAGTCGTTGTACATCACGCCGGCGAACACGCCGGTGCGGCTGCCGCGCACCCGCTCGGCGGGCAGGCCGGCCCGTTCGAACGCCTCCCAGGCGACCTCCAGGAGCAGCCGCTGCTGCGGGTCCATGGCCAGTGCCTCGCGGGGGCTGATCCCGAAGAAGGCGGGGTCGAAGTCCGCGTACCCGTCGACGAATCCGCCGTGGCGGGTGTACGAGGTGCCCGCGCGGTCCGGGTCGGGGTCGTACAGGGAGTCGAGGTCCCAGCCCCGGTCCGTGGGGAACCCGGAGACGGCGTCGGTGCCGTCGGCCAGCAGCCGCCACAGCTCCTCGGGGGTGGTGACACCGCCGGGCAGCCGGCAGCTCATGGCGACGATCGCGATGGGCTCCTGGGCGGCCTCCTCGACCTCGCCCAGCCGTCGGCGGGTCTCCTCAAGGTCGGTGGTCACCCATCGGAGGTACTCGACGAGCTTGTCGTCGTCGGCCATGGGAACCTCACTCGTTGTCGTGTGTGCGGGTGTGCGGGGTGCGTGTCCGCGGGTGGTGTGCGTGGGTGCGTGTGTGCCGTGTCTGCGGTGGTGCGTGTCTGCGTGGCCGGTCAGGGCCTTCGGAGGTTCTTGTCGATGTAGGCCATGAGTTCGTCGGCGGTGGAGGTGGCGGTCGCGGTCACGGTCGCGGTCTTCGCGGGGTCGTCGTCCGCCTTGGGGTCCGGTTGCTGCTGCCACACGGACAGGAGGGACTTCAGCCGCAGTTCCACCCGCGCGCGCAGGCCCGGGTCCTGGGGCGCCGCGGTGAGGGCGTGTTCCAGGCGGTCCAGTTCGGCGAGGGGATCGCCGCCGGTGTCCCCGTCGGCGGGGGCGCCGGTCGGTGCGGGCGCCAGCCGGGTCAGGAGGTGGTCGGCCAGGCGGGCCGGGGTCGGGTGGTCGAAGACCAGGGTGGTGGGCAGGTCCAGGCCGCACAGGTCGCCGAGGCGGTTGCGGAGTTCGACCGCGGTCAGGGAGTCGAAGCCCAGGTCGAGCAGCCGGTCGTGAGCGTCCACACCCGCCGGCGACGGCCTGCCGAGGACCTTGGCCACCTCCCCGCGCACCAGGTCGGTCAGCAGGCGCGGCCGCTGCTCGTCCGTGGCGGCCCGCAGCCGCCGCGCCCACGCAGGGGTGCCCGGTGCGGAGTCGCCTTCGCGGCGGGGCGCGGCACCGGTCGCGGACGGCGCCGCCGCGTCGGCCAGTTCGCGCAGGACGGGGGTGAGCGAGCCCTGACCGGCTCGTTCGCGCAGCGCGACGGGGTCGAGGCGGACGGGAACCGGCACCGCGATGTCCTGGCGGAGCGCGGCGTCGAACAGGGCCAGCGCCTCGGCCGGTTCCAGCGCGGTGACCCCGGCCCGGGCGAGCCTGGCCCGGTCGGCGGCGGCGAGCTCCCCGGCCATGCCGCCGGTCTCCCCCCACCAGCCCCAGGCCGGGGAGACGGCCGGCAGGCCCTGGGCGCGGCGGTGCGCGGCGAGGGTGTCCAGGAAGGCGTTGGCGGCGGCGTAGTTGCCCTGGCCCGCGGCTCCCAGGGTGCCGGCGACGGACGAGAAGAGCACGAACGCGGTCAGGTCCCGGTCCCGGGTCAGCTCGTGCAGATGCCAGGCCGCGTCGGCCTTCGGCCCGAGCACCCGGTCGAAGTGTCCCGGCGTGAGCGACTCCAGGACGCCGTCGTCGAGCAGCCCGGCGCAGTGCACCACGGCGGTCAGGGGCCGGTCGGCGGGGACGGAGTCGAGGAGCGCGGCGAGTGCCGTGCGGTCGGACACGTCGCAGGCGGCGATCCGCACCCGGGCGCCCAGCTCGGCGAGTTCGGCGGTGAGCCGGGCGGCCCCCGGCGCCTCCCCGCCCCGCCGCCCCGCGAGCAGCAGGTGCCGTACACCGTGCTCGGCGGCCAGGTGGCGGGCGATCCGGGCGCCCAGTCCGCCGGTGCCGCCGGTGATCAGTACGGTGCCGTCGGTGTCGAACGCCGGTCCGGCTGAGGGGGCGGGCGGGGCGGGTGCGGGGGTGAGCCGGGGCACGGTGACGGTGCCGGTCCGCAGGACGAGCTGCGGCTCGCCGGACAGGGCGGCGGCGGGCAGTACGGCGGTGGAGGACGGCTCCCGGTCCGTGTCCGCCAGGACCACGCGGCCTGGGTGTTCGAGCTGCGCGGAGCGGACCAGCCCCCACACGGCGCCCGCGACGGGGTCGGGCGCCGGGCCGCCGGGCGCGCTCGCCACGGCGTCCCGGGTCAGCAGGACGAGGGCGGTGGCGGCCAGGCGTGGTTCGGCCGTCCACGACCGCAGCAGTCCGGCGGTGTGCCGGAGCGCGGCGCGGGTCCGGGCGGGCACGTCGTCCTGCGCGCGCCCGGCGGGCACCGGGGCGAACGCGATCCGCGGGGCGGGCAGACCGCGGTCGAGGGCGGCGCGCAGCGCGTCGACGTCGGCGTACGGCACGGCGTCGAGGCCGTCGTCCGGGTGCTCGCCCACCACGGCGGAGGGCACGGTGTCCGGGGCGGCCGGGGCGACGGGCAGCGACCGCCACCGCAGCTCGTACAGCGACCGCGGGGCCGTCGGTGCGGCGGGGCGCAGCAGCAGTGATCCGACGGTGGCGACGGGGGCGCCGGTCTCGTCCGCGAGGTGCAGCGACAGGCTCTCGCCGCGTACGGCCAGGCGGACCCGGAGCCGGTCCACGCCGTCCGCGTGCGGCGTGACGTCGGTCCAGGCGAACGGCAGGCGCGGTGCGTCGCCGTCGTCGCGCGGCGGGCGCAGGGCCGCGGCGTGCAGCGCCGCGTCCAGCAGCGCGGGGTGCAGCCGGTACCGTCCGGCGTCGGCACGGGCCTCCTCGGGCAGGACCACCTCGGCGAGCAGGTCGTCACCGTGGGTCCACGCGGCGCGCAGGCCCCGGAACAGCGGTCCGTAGTCCGTGCCGGACGCGGCAAGCCGCTCGTACAGCGCGTCGACCGGGACGGGGACGGCGTCGGGCGGCGGCCAGGCGCCGGTGGGGAACGGGGCGGCAGCGGGCGCTGTCGTCAGTGTGCCGGTGGCGTGCAGGGTCCACGTCTCCCCCGGCGCCGCCCCGCCGGGCCGGCCGTGGAGCGACAGCCGACGGCGGCCGTCGGGTTCCGGCCCGGTGACCCGCAGGCGGAGCTGGACGTCGTCGTGCTCGGGCAGGACCAGGGGGCTGCGCAGGGTGAGTTCGGCGAGGTGGTCGCAGCCCAGGCGGGCGCCCGCGTGGAGCGCGAGCTCCACCAGGGCGGCGCCGGGCAGCAGTACCTCGCCGCGTATCCGGTGGTCGGCGAGCCACGGGTGCGTGTCGCGGGACAGGGCGCCGGTGAGCAGCAGCTCGTCGGTGTCGGGGAGTTCCACCCAGGCGCCGAGCAGCGGGTGCTCGGGCGGGCGGAGTCCGGTGCCCGCGAGGCCGGGCCCGGCGGGCGTGGCCGGCTCGTCCGTCGCGGGCAGCCAGTACCGCTGCGGCTGGAAGGCGTACGTCGGCAGGTCCACGCGCCGCGCGCCGGTGCCGGCGAAGTACGTCTCCCAGTCGATCCCCACGCCGCGGACGTGGAGCCGGCCCAGCGCGTCGGCGAGCGCGTCGGGTTCGGGGCGGTCGCGGCGCAGCGCGGCGACGGCGGCCACGGCCGGCCCGCCCTGTCCGGCGGCGAGGCCGGCGAGGGAGCCGTCGGGCCCGATGTCGAGCAGGGTCCGTACGCCGTCCTCGGCCGCGTGCCGCACGGCGTCGTGGAACCGGACGGGCCGGCGTGCCTGTTCGGTCCAGTACGACGGCGAGCTCAGCTCCTCGGCGGTCACGGCGCGGCCGGTCAGCGTGGAGACGATGGGGATGGCCGGCTCGTGGAAGGTCAGGCCCTCGGCGACGGTGCGCAGCTCGGCGAGGACCGGGTCCATCGCGGGTGAGTGGAAGGCGTGGCTGACGCGCAGCCGGGTGACCCGGTGGCCGCGTTCGCCGAGCCGCTCCGCGACGGCGAGGACCGCGTCGGTGCGGCCCGACAGGACGACTGAGGCGGGACCGTTGACGGCGGCGACGGCCGCGCCTTCGGTCAGGAGGGGCAGGACGTCCGCCTCCGGCGCGTCGACCGCGACCATCGCCCCACCGCGAGGCAGCGACTGCATGAGCCGGCCGCGGGCCGTCACCAGGGCCGCCGCGTCGGGCAGGCTCAGCACTCCGGCGACGTGGGCGGCGGCCAGTTCGCCGACGGAGTGACCGATCAGCGCGTCGGGGCGCACGCCGAGGTGTTCGAGCAGCCGGAAGAGCGCCACTTCGACGGCGAAGAGGGCGGGCTGGGTGTACTCGGTGGTGTCGAGGAGCGCGGCCTCCTCCGTGTCCTCCTCGGCGTCGACGACTTCGTGCAGCGGGCGGGGGAGGTGGCGGTCGAGTTCCGCGCGGACCGCGTCGAACGCCTCGGCGAAGACGGGGTGCCGGGTTCTGAGCCCGCGTCCCATGCCGAGCCGCTGGCTGCCCTGTCCGGCGAACAGGAAGGCCGTGCCGCCCCCGGCCGTCCCGCCCCCGGCCGTCCCGCCCCCGGCCGTCCGGCCCGCCGCCTGTCCGGGAGCCGTCTCTCCCGAGACCAGGTCGTCCAGCCGCTCCAGCAGGTCCTCGCGGGTGGCGGAGACCAGGGCCGCGCGGTGTTCGAGGGCGGCACGGCCGGTGGCCAGGGAGTAGCCGACGTCGAGCGGACGCAGGTCGGGGCGCTCGGTGAGGCGTCGCCGCAGCCGCGCGGCCTGGGCCCGCAGGGCCTGTGCGGTGCGGGCGGACAGCAGCCACGGCACCGCCTCGCGCCCGGCCGGGCCCGGGGTCCGCACGGGTGCGGCGGCGGCCGGTTCGACCGGGGCCTGTTCGAGGATGACGTGGGCGTTGGTGCCGCTGATCCCGAACGAGGAGACGCCGGCGCGGCGCGGCCGGCCCGTCGCGGGCCAGGGCACGCTCTCGCCGAGCAGTTCCACCGCGCCCGACGACCAGTCGACGTGCGGGGTGGGCCGGTCGACGTGCAGGGTCTTCGGCAGCGCGCCGTGCCGCATCGCCATCACCATCTTGATGACTCCGGCGACGCCCGCGGCGGCCTGGGTGTGCCCGATGTTGGACTTGACCGAGCCGATGCGCAGCGGCTGCCCCGCCGGACGGCCCTCGCCGTAGACGGCGAGCAGGGCTTCCGCCTCGATGGGGTCGCCCAGCGAGGTGCCCGTGCCGTGCGCCTCGACGGCGTCCACGTCGGCGGGGGCCAGCCCGGCGGCGGCGAGCGCCTGGCGGACGACCCGTTCCTGGGAGGGGCCGTTGGGCGCGGTGAGGCCGTTGCTCGCGCCGTCCTGGTTCACGGCGGAGCCGCGCACCACGGCCAGGACGGGATGGCCGTGGGCGCGGGCGTCCGAGAGCCGTTCGAGGAGCAGGACGCCGGCGCCCTCGCCCCAGCCGGTGCCGTCGGCGGCCGCTGCGAACGGCTTGCAGCGTCCGTCGGCGGCGAGGCCGCGCCGGCGGGAGAACTCGACGAAGGGGGTGGGGGTCGCCATCACGGTGACGCCGCCGGCCAGCGCCAGGTCACTCTCGCCGGACCGCAGCGACTGCACGGCCAGGTGCAGCGCCACCAGCGAGGAGGAGCAGGCGGTGTCCACGGACACGGCGGGCCCTTCGAGGCCGAGGACGTAGGCCAGCCGCCCGGACGCCACGCTGCCCGCGGTGCCGGAGCCGAGGTAGCCCTCGACCTCCTCGGGCACGCGCCGCGCCCAGGAGCCGTAGTCGTGGTACATCACTCCGGCGAAGACCCCGGTTCGGCTGCCGCGCAGCGCCGACGGGTCGATGCCCGCGCGTTCCACGGCCTCCCAGCCGGTCTCCAGGAGGAGCCGCTGCTGCGGGTCCATGGCCAGCGCCTCGCGCGGGCTGATCCCGAAGAACTCTGCGTCGAACTCGGCGGCGCCGCGCAGGAACGCCCCGCGGCGGGTGTAGCTGCGGCCCGGCCGGCCCGGCTCCGGGTCGTACAGCTCGTCGGGGTTCCAGCCCCGGTCGAGCGGCATGTCCCCGACGGCCTCGGCGCCCCGCGCCACCAGCGACCACAGGGCGTCGGGCGTGGTGAGGTCACCCGTGTCCGGGTCGCCGGGGTAGCGGCAGGCCATGGCGACGATCGCGATCGGTTCGTCGTCGGCGGCCCGCTCCCGTGCCGCCCGCGCCGGCCCGGTCCGCGGGGCGGTCGAGCCGAGCAGTTCGGCCGCCAGGTGTTCGGCGAGTTCGCGTGGGGTGGGCCGGTCGAAGACGAGCCCGGCGGGCAGGGTGAGGCCGGTCAGCGCGCCCAGCCTGTTGCGCAGTTCGAGCCCGGTCAGGGAGTCCATGCCGAGTTCGGAGAAGGCGCGGGTGTCCTGGGTGTCGTCCATCGCGTCGAGTCCCAGCACGGCGGCCGCCTCCTCGCGTACGAGGCCGGTCAGGACGCGCGTCCGCTCGGTCTCGCCCAGCGTGCGGACGCGCTCGGCGAGGGCACCGGCGGGGGCGGTCGTGCGCCGTGCGGCGGCCGGCCGGTCGGGGCGGCCTGGCGGGGTGACGCGCACCAGGTCGCGCAGCGGGGCCGGGACGGCCGGTGGGGTGCCGGGTCCGCTGCCGGCACCGGTCGCGAGCGCCGCCTCGACGGCGTTGACGTCGAGCCGCAGGGGCACGAGGGCGGGTTCGTCGGCGGCGAGGGCCGCGTCGAGCAGGGCGAGGCCGTCCGCGCTGGTCAGCGGGCGGACGCCGGTGCGGGCGAGACGGCGCAGGTCCGTCTCGTCGAGCGCGGCGGTCAGCCCGCCGCGCTCCTCCCACAGGCCCCACGCGAGCGAGGTGGCGGTGCGGCCCTGGGCGCGGCGGTGGGCAGCGAGCGCGTCCAGGAAGGCGTTGGCCGCGGCGTAGCCGGCCTGTCCGGCCGAGCCGAGCACTCCGGCGGCCGAGGAGAAGAGGACGAACGCCGACAGGTCCAGTTCGCGGGTGAGTTCGTGGAGCCGCCAGGCGGCCTCCGCCTTGGGACGCAGTACGCGGTGCAGCCGCTCGGGCGTCAGGGAGGTGATCGCGCCGTCGTCCAGCACGCCGGCCGCGTGCACCACCGCTGTCAGGGGGTGTTCGGCCGGCACGGCCGCGAGCAGCCGCTCCAGGGCGTCGCCGTCGGTGACGTCGCACGCGGCGAAGGTGACCCGGGCGCCGTCACCGGCGAGTCCGGCACGCAGTTCCCCGGCGTCCTCGGCGCGGTCGCCGGCGCGGCTGACCAGGAGGAGGTGGCGTACGCCGTGCTCGGCGACCAGGTGCCGGGCGACGAGCCGGCCGAGCAGGCCGGTGCCGCCGGTGACGAGGACGGTGCCGTCCGGGTCGAAGGCCGGGGCGGGCCGGGACGCGGGGGCGGCCCGCACCAGGCGGGGCACGTGCGCCGTGCCGTCGCGGAGCGCGAGCTGGGGTTCGTCGCCCGCCGCCGCGGCGAGCAGGGCGCGCGCCGAGGAGTCGGTGCCGTCCACGTCCACGAGGACGAAGCGGCCCGGGTGCTCGGTCTGCGCGGAGCGCAGCAGGCCCCAGACGGCGGCCTGGGCCGGGTCGGCGGGGTCGCCGGCGGCCACCGCGACGGCGGCCCGGGTGACCAGCACGAGGCGGGCGCCCGCCAGCCTGTCGTCCGCCAGCCACTCCTGGACGAGCGCGAGGACACGCGTGGCCGCCGCGGCGGCGGCGACGGGCGGCGCCTCGGCCGGGCCGCCGTCCGGATCCGCGCCGGTGGTGGTGAACACCAGCCGCGGCACCGGCTCTCCGGCGTCGAGGGCGCGGCGCAGCGCGCCCAGGCCGGCGTGACGGCGTACGCCGGCCGGCAGGCCCGTGAGGCGGGAGTCGTCGTCCGCCGCGACGACGGCGGCCGTGTCCGGCGTGGCGTCCGGGTCGGGCCGGACGGTGGTCGTGGGCCAGTCCAGGCGGTGGAGCCCGGTCTCACCGGCGGCCGGCAGAGCGGCCGTCAGGTCCTTCGGCACGGGGCGCAGGACGACCGAGCCGACGGCCGCGACCTGCTCGCCGTCCTCGTCGAACACGGTCAGCGCGGCCTCGCCCGCGCCCGCGGTGGTCAGCCGTACCCGCAGGGCGGCCGCGCCGGGACGGGTGACGGACACGGTCTGCCAGACGAACGGCAGGACGGCGTCCGAGTCCTCGTCCGCCGCGAGCCCGACCGTGTGCAGGGCCGCGTCGAGCAGGGCGGGGTGCACTCCGTAGCGCTCCGCCTCGGCCGCCTCGGTGTCGGCCAGGGCGACCTCGGCGTACAGGTCGTCACCGGCCCGCCAGGCCCGGGTCAGGTTCTGGAAGGCGGGTCCGTAGCCGTAGCCCCGGCGGGCCAGCCGCTCGTAGAGGCCGGTCACCTCGACGGGGCGGGCGTCGCGTGGCGGCCACTCGGTGGGCGCCGGTGCGTCCGCGGCCCCTTCGGGGGCGGTCGTGAGCACACCGGTGGCGTGCGTGGTCCACTCGGATCCGGCGGCGCCGTCCTCGTACCGGGAGTGGATGCGCACGGACCGGCGGCCCGCCTCGTCGGCCGCGCCGACCGACACCTGGAGGGCGACACCGACGGCGGCCGGTACGGCCAGCGGCGCGGTCAGACCGAGCTCACCGATGGCGCCGCAGCCGACGTGGGCGCCGGCGTGCAGCGCCAGCTCGACGAAGGCCGTGCCCGGCAGCAGGACCACGCCCGCGACCCGGTGGTCCGCCAGCCACGGCTGCGCCCGGTCGGTGAGGCGGCCGGTGAAGACGTACTCGTCGGTGCCCGCGAGGTGGACGACCGAGGAGAGCAGCGGGTGATCCAGCGGCTGCTGGCCCAGGCCGTGCGCGGACCCGCCGGTGACCGGTCCGGGCCGGTCCAGCCAGTAGCGCCTGCGTTGGAACGGATAGGTGGGCAGGGGCGTGTGCGGCCCCTCGGCGGGGCCGAGCAGCGCCGTCCAGTCCACGGCGACGCCTTGGACGAAGTCCTCGGCGGCGGCGGTCGCGGGCCCGGAGACCGCGGGTGCGGCAGCCACGACGCCCTCGGCGCCGGCGGCGACGGACCGCAGGCCCGCGAGCAGGTCGTCACGCCCGGTTCCCAGGACCACCGCGCGGTGCTCGAACGCCGACCGCGTGGTGGCCAACGCCCGCGCCACGGCGAGCGGTTCGGGAACGTCTCCCGTCAGGTCGGCGAGCAGCCGCTCGGCCTGGGCCCGCAGCGCGTCGCGGGTACGACCGGACAGCACCCAGGGGACCAGGCCGCCCGGCTGAGCCGCCTCCCCCTCGGGTGCAGGCTCCGGTTCGGGTTCTTCGAGGATGACGTGGGCGTTGGTCCCGCTGATCCCGAACGACGACACCCCCGCCCGCCGCGGCACCCCGTCCGCCTTCTCCCACGGCACGGACTCGGTGAGCAGCGACACCGCGCCCGCCGACCAGTCCACCTCCGGCGACGGCTCGTCCACATGCAACGTCCGCGGCAGCACACCGTGCCGCATCGCCATCACCATCTTGATCACACCGGCCACACCGGCAGCCGCCTGCGCATGCCCGATGTTCGACTTCAACGACCCAAGGAGAAGGGGGCGTTCACCAGGCCGCTCCTGCCCATAGGTGGCGAGGAGCGCCTGCGCCTCGATCGGGTCACCCAGCCGCGTACCCGTCCCGTGCGCCTCCACGGCGTCCACGTCCCCCGGCGTCAGTCCCGCGTGCGCCAGCGCCTGCCGTATGACCCGCTCCTGCGAAGGGCCGTTGGGTGCCGTCAGGCCGTTGCTCGCGCCGTCCTGGTTGACGGCCGAACCCCGCACCACCGCCAGCACCCGGTGCCCGTTGCGCCGCGCGTCCGACAACCGCTCCAGCAGCACGACACCGACACCCTCACCCCAGCCCGTACCATCCGCGGCGCCCGCGAACGCCTTGCACCGCCCGTCCGGCGAAAGACCCCGCTGACGCGAGAACTCCAGGAAGACGCCGGGGCTGGACATCACGGTCGCCCCGCCCGCGAGGGCGAGGGAGCACTCGCCCTGACGCAAAGACTGCGCGGCGAGGTGCAGTGCCACCAGCGATGTCGAGCACGCCGTGTCGACCGACACCGCGGGCCCTTCGAGGCCGAGGACGTAGGCCAGCCGCCCGGACGCCACGCTGGCCGCGCTGCCGGTCAGGACGTAGCCGTCTGCGCCGTCGGCGGGCTCCGCGAGGCGGGGGCCGTACTCGCCGTTGGACGTGCCGACGTAGACACCCGTGTCGGTACCGCGCAGGGCGGCCGGGTCGATGCCCGCGCGCTCGACGGCCTCCCAGCCGGCCTCCAGGAGCAGCCGCTGCTGCGGGTCCATGGCCAGCGCCTCGCGCGGGCTGATGCCGAAGAACTCGGCGTCGAAGTCGGCCGCGTCGTACAGGAAGCCGCCGCTTCGGGTGTAGGTCGTACCGGGGCGGCCCGGCTCGGGGTGGTACAGCCGGTCCACGTCCCAGCCCCGGTCGAGCGGCATGCCGCCGATCGCGTCGGCTCCGGACGCGACCAGGTCCCACAGTGCCTCGGGTGAGGTGACCCCGCCCGGGTAGCGGCAGGCCATCCCGACGATCGCGATGGGCTCGTCGGCGGCGGCCGGGCCCGGGGTGTGCGGCCGTGCGGTGCGCCCGTCGGTGCCGTCCTCGCCGTCCTCGCCGGTGAGCAGGGTGAGGACGAGCCGTGTCACGTCCTTGGGGGTGGGGTGGTCGAAGACCAGGGTGGTCGGCAGCCGCAGGCCGGTGGCGGCGCCCAGCCGGTTGCGCAGTTCGACCGCCGTCAGGGAGGTGAGACCGAGCTCGGAGAACACCCGGCCGTCGCGGACCCGTTCCGGGGACGCGAAGCCGAGCACGGCCGCGACCGCTTCCCGGACGATGTCGCCCACCCGCTGCTCGCGCTCCTGCGGGCCGAGACCGGCCAGCCGCTGCGCGAGGTCGCCGCCGGGTCCGGCCGGGGCGGCGGACGCCTGCCGGTCCGCGGCGAACGCCTCGAACAGCGGGCGCGGGCGGGCCACCGCGGTGGCGGGGACGAAGGTGTCCCAGTCGACGCGGGCCACGATGACGCAGACGTCGTCACCGGCGAGCGCCCGGCCCAGCGCGGCGAGTCCGTCGTCGGGGTCGACGCCCTCCAGGCCGATGCGGGCGAACTCCCCCGCGACGGCCGCGCCCGCCGCCATGCCCGCGCCCGCCCAGGCACCCCAGGCGATGGAGGTGGCCGGCAGCCCCTCGGCGCGCCGGTGTTCGGCCAGCGCGTCGAGGCAGGCGTTGCCGGGGGCGTAGCCGCCCTGCCCGGGCAGACCCCAGGTTGCGGCCACGGAGGAGAACAGGACGAAGGCGGTCAGGTCCGGGTTGTCCCTGGTCAGCAGGTCGAGGTTGCGGGCGCCGGTCGCCTTGGCGCGCAGCGCCCGGTCCAGCTGGGCCGGGGTCAGGGCGTCGAGCAGGGCGTCGTCGAGCTGCCCGGCGGCGTGCACCACGGTGGTGAGCGGCAGGTCCTCGGGCACGTCGGCGATCACGGCGCGCAGGGCGTCGAGGTCGGCTGCGTCGCACGCGGCGAACGTGACCCGCGCGCCGAGGGCGTCGAGTTCGGCGCGCAGGGCGTCGGCTCCGGGTGCCCGGTCGCCCCGTCGGCTGACGAGCAGCAGGTGTTCCGCCCCGGCGGCCGCGAGCCACCGTGCCACCCGGGCGCCGAGCGCGCCGGTGCCGCCGGTGACCAGGGCGGTGCCCCGGGTCCGCCAGGGGCGTCGCGCCCGGGCCGTCGCGGGTGCGCGTTCGAGGCGTCGCACGAGCACGCCGTGCGGCCTTACGGCGAGCTGGTCCTCGCCGGGGGCTGCACCGCCGAGGACGGCGGCGAGGTGGGCGGCGGCCGTGTCGTCCGGGTGCTCGGTCAGGTCGATCAGGCCGCCCCACCGCTCGGGGTGTTCCAGGGCGACGATCCGTCCCAGGCCCCACAGCTGTGCCTGGTCGGTGTCGCGCAGGCGGTCGCCGGGGCCGGTGGACACGGCTGACGTGGTGACGCACCAGAGGGGGGCGGGTGAGTCCAGGTCGCCGAGCGCCTGGACCAGGGCGAGCGAGGACGCCAGCCCGGCCGGCACGGCGGGGTGCCCGGCGGCGTGGCCGTCGTCGAGTGCCAGCAGGGACAGGATTCCGGCCGGGGGTGCCTCGGTGAGGTGGGGGCGGAGCAGTCCGGCGATGTTCGCGCGGTCGGCCGCCGGGTCGATCCGGACCTCTCGTACGTCCGCGCCGTGGGCGCTCAGTGCGTCTGCGGCCGTCCGCGCCCACGCGTCGGAGCGGGGTCCGGCCGGGCGGAGCACGAACCAGGTGCCGTGCAGGACGCCGGCCGGGGCGGGGCCGACGCGCCGCCAGCCGATCCGGTAGCGCAGACCGTCCAGACCGGCGTCGGCACGCCGTCGGTCGTGCCAGCGGGACAGCGCGGGCAGCAGGGCGGTCAGCGCCTCTACGGGCGGCTCGTCCGGCGTGCCGCCGACGCCGACTCCCAGTTCCTCGGCGAACGCCTCCGCGTCGCCCTCTTCGACGGCCGTCCAGAGCCTGCGCTGTGCCTCGTCGGGCGCCTCGGCCGGTGCGTCGGCGGGCCGGCCGCCGGAAGGTACGAGCCAGTGGCGCTCCGCCCGGAACGGGTAGGTGGGCAGCTCGGCGTGACGCGCTCCCGTACCGGCGAACAGCACGTCCCAGTCCACGCCGACCCCGTCGGCGAAGTCCGCCGCGGCGGACGCCACCAGGCCGGCGGCCGGGCCGGCGGCGGCGGGTGCGGCAGCCACGACGCCCTCGGCGCCGGCGGCGACGGAACGCAGGCCCGCGAGCAGGTCGTCACGCCCGGTTCCCAGGACCACCGCGCGGTGCTCGAACGCCGTCCGCGTGGTGGCCAGTGTGTACGCCGCGTCCACCGGGCTCGGTCCGGGTTCGGCGGCCAGGTACCGGCTCAGCCGCAGGGCGAGTTCGCGCAGCGCCTCCGGGGTCTTCGCGGACAGCGCGAGGGGCACGAGGTCCATGCCGGGCGGGGTCGCCCCACCCTCGGGTTCGGGTTCGGGTTCTTCGAGGATGACGTGCGCGTTGGTCCCACTGATCCCGAACGACGACACCCCCGCCCGCCGCGGCACCCCACCCTGCTTCTCCCACGGCACCGCCTCCGTCAGCAACGACACCGCGCCCGCCGACCAGTCCACCTCCGGCGACGGCTCGTCCACATGCAACGTCCGCGGCAACACACCGTGCCGCATCGCCATCACCATCTTGATCACACCGGCCACACCGGCAGCCGCCTGCGCATGCCCGATGTTCGACTTCAACGACCCAAGGAGAAGGGGGCGTTCACCAGGCCGCTCCTGCCCATAGGTGGCGAGGAGCGCCTGCGCCTCGATCGGGTCACCCAGCCGCGTACCCGTCCCGTGCGCCTCCACGGCGTCCACGTCCCCCGGCGCCAGCCCGGCCTGCGCCAGCGCCTGCCGGATCACCCGCTCCTGCGAAGGGCCGCTCGGCGCCGTCAGACCGTTGCTCGCGCCGTCCTGGTTGACGGCCGAACCCCGCACCACCGCCAGCACCCGGTGCCCGTTGCGCCGCGCGTCCGACAACCGCTCCAGCAGCACGACACCGACACCCTCACCCCAGCCCGTACCATCCGCGGCGCCCGCGAACGCCTTGCACCGCCCGTCCGGCGAAAGACCCCGCTGACGCGAGAACTCCACGAACGTCCCCGGCGTCGACATCACCGTCACACCGCCCGCCAGGGCGAGCGAGCACTCGCCCTGCCGCAGCGACTGCGCGGCCAGGTGCAGTGCCACCAGGGACGAGGAGCACGCCGTGTCGACCGACACCGCGGGCCCTTCGAGGCCGAGGACGTAGGCCAGCCGCCCGGACGCCACGCTGGCCGCGCTGCCGGTGAGCAGGTGTCCGTCCGTGCCTTCCACCGCCTCGTGGAGGCGCGGCCCGTAGTCGGACGCCATCAGTCCGGTGAAGACGCCGGTGTCGCTGCCGCGCAGGGCGGCCGGGTCGATGCCGCTCCGCTCGAACGCCTCCCAGGCCGTCTCCAGGAGCAGCCGCTGCTGCGGGTCCGTCGCCAGCGCCTCGCGCGGGGACATGCCGAAGAACTCGGCGTCGAAGCGGTCGGCGTCGTGCAGGAAGCCGCCGTGGCGGGTGTAGGAGGTGCCCGGGTGGCCGGGGTCGGGGTCGTAGAGGGCGTCCAGGTCCCAGCCGCGGTTGTCGGGAAACGCGGTGATGGCGTCACGGCCGTCGGCGACCAGCCGCCACAGGCTGTCGGGGCTGTCCACGCCGCCCGGGTAGCGGCAGGCCATGCCCACGACGACCACCGGATCGTCGTCAGGCGCGGGGGCACCGGGTGCGGGCACTGGGGTGGGCTTGTCGTCGCCGGTGCCGAAGAGTTCGGCGCCGAGGCGGGTGGCCAGGGCCCGTGGTGTGGGGTGGGCGAAGACGGTCGTCGCCGGCAGCCGCAGGCCGGTGGCGGCGTTTAGGCGGTTGCGGAGTTCGACGGCGCCCAGGGAGTCGAAGCCGAGGGTCTTGAAGTCGAGCCGGGGGTCGACCGCGTCGGCGGAGTCGTGGCCGAGGACGGCGGCGGCCTCGTCCTGGACCAGCCGGAGCAGCAGGGCGTCCCGGTCGGCCTCCGGCGCCGCGGTCAGCCGTGCTCGCGGCGAGCGGCCGGCCGCGTCCGGTGCGCCGGTGTGCGGTCCCGCGCCGGCCGACGCGCCGGTCAATGCGCCGACCGACGCGGCGGCCCGGCCGGTGGGCAGCCAGTACGGCCGGCGCTGGAACGCGTACGTCGGCAGGTCGACCGTACGGGCGTCGCCGAAGACGGTGCCCCAGTCGACGGCCGCCCCGGCCACGTGCGCCTGGGCGAGGGAGGTCAGCAGCCGGGCCCGGTCGCCCTGGTCGCGCCGGAGGGTGCCGACGACGGCCGCCGGGTCGTCCGGTGTGGTGGCGAGATCGAAGGTCTCCTGGACGCCGACGGTGAGCACGGGGTGCGGGCTGGACTCGACGAACAGCCGGTGTCCGTCGGCGAGGAGCAGGCGGACGGTCTCCTCGAACCGCACGGTCCGCCGCAGGTTGCGGTACCAGTACTCGGCGCCCAGTTCCGTGGTGTCGGCCACGGCACTCGCCGTCACGGTCGAGTAGAAGGCGACGTCCGCGGTGGGCCGCGGCGTGATGTCGGCGAGGGCGGTGAGGAGTTCGTCCCGCACGGCCTCGACGCCCGGGGAGTGGGAGGCGTAGTCGACGGGGATGCGCCGCGCCCGTACGCCCTCCGCCTCGTAGGCGGCCAGCAACTGGTCGAGTACGGCGGTCTCGCCGGCCAGCACGGTGGAGGACGGTCCGTTGACGGCGGCGACGGCGACCCGCTCGCTCCACGGTGCGACGCGCTCGGCGACCTCGGAGACCGGCAGCGGCACGGAGACCATGCCGCCGGTCGCGGCCAGCCGGGCGATCGCCTGGGAGCGCAGGGCAACGATCTTCGCCGCGTCGCGCAGGCTCAGCACCCCGGCGACCTGCGCGGCGGCGATCTCGCCCTGCGAGTGGCCGACCACCGCGTCGGGCGTCACCCCGTGGGCCTTCCACACCTCGGCGAGCGACACCATGACCGCCCAGAGGGCGGGCTGGACGACGTCGACCCGGTCCAGCGACGGCGCGTCGGCGTCCGCGCGCAGCACCGCGGTCAGGGACCAGTCGACGAACGCGGACAGGGCGCTCTCGCACTGCGCGATCCGCGCGGCGAAGACCTCGCTGTCCGCCAGCAGCCGCCGTCCCATCGCCACCCACTGGGACCCCTGGCCGGGGAAGACGAGGACGGTACGCCCGCGTGCGACGGGTCCCGTGGTCACCACGGCGTTCTTCGCCGGCCGGCCGTCGGCGACCGCGGCGAGCCCGGCGAGGAGTTCGTCGCGGTCGCCGCCCACGACCACCGCGCGCTGCTCGAACACCGACCGGGTGGTCACCAGGGAGTGGCCGACGTCGGACGGTTCCAGCTCGGGCCGGTCCGCCACGAAGCCGGCGAGTCGCCCGGCCTGCGCGCGCAGCGCGTCGGTGCCGCGGGCGGACAGCACCCAGGGCACGGGGGCGGCGGCGCGCGCGCCGGTCTCCCGCCGCGGCCCGGCGTCCGGTGCGGGCCGGCCGGCGGTCGGGGCCTGCGCGAGCACCACGTGGCAGTTGGTGCCGCCCACCCCGAAGGAGCTGACGGCCGCGACGAGTTCGCGCCGCTCGTCGGGCCAGGGGGTCAGGCGGGTCTGGACGTCGAGGTTCAACTCGTCCAGCGGGATACGCGGGTTGGGTGTCTCGTGGTGGAGCGTCGGCGGGAGCTGCCGGTGTCCGATGCTGAGCGCCACCTTGATGAGCCCGGCGATGCCCGCGGCGCCTTCCAGGTGGCCGATGTTGGTCTTCACGGACCCGACGCGCAGCGGCGCGGTTCCGGGGGTGCGGCGCGTGCCGAGGGCGGCTCCCAGGGCGGCGGCCTCCACCGGGTCGCCGACGGGCGTGCCGGTGCCGTGGAGTTCGACGTACTGGATGTCGTCCGGGGTGGTTCCCGCGCGCCGGTGGGCCTGCCGGATGACCTCTTCCTGGGCGCGGGGGTCCGGTGTGGTGAGGCTGTCGCCGCCGCCGTCGTTGTTCGTCGCGCTGCCGCGGATCACGCACAGCACGGGGTCGCCGTCGGCGAGGGCCCGTTCGAGGGGTTTGAGGACGACGAGCGCGCCGCCCTCGCCGCGTACGTAGCCGTTGGCGCGGGCGTCGAAGGTGCGGACGCGGCCGTCCGGGGACAGCCCGCCCATCCTGGCCGCGGTGGCCGCGCTCTCGGCGGCGAGGGCGAGGTTGACTCCGCCGGCCAGGGCCAGGTCGCTCTCGCCGCGCCGCAGGCTCTCGCAGGCCAGGTGCACGGCGACGAGGGAGGACGACTGGGCGGTGTCGACGGTCAGGCTGGGTCCGCGCAGCCCGAGTCCGTACGAGACGCGGTTGGCGATGATGCCGCGCTGGAGACCCGTCAGCCAGTGCCGTCCGACGGCGTCGGGTCCCTCGCGCCGCAGCAGGGTCGCGTAGTCGTCCCAGATGGCGCCGACGAACACTCCGGTGCGGCTGCCTTCGACGCGTTCGGGGACGATGCGGGCGTCCTGGAGGGCTTCCCAGCCCAGTTCCAGCATCAGCCGCTGCTGGGGGTCCATCGCCTGCGCCTCGCGGGGGCCGATACCGAAGAACGCGGCGTCGAATCCGGTGACGGTGGACCAGTCGAGGAATCCGCCGTGGGCGAGCCCGGCGAGCCGGTCGGCCCCGTCCGCCTCGTCGCCGGCCGGGTTCGCGGCGCGGCGCTCGGGCGGCAGGGGGACGACGGCGTCGACGCCGTCGCGCAGGAGCCACCAGTACTCGTGCGGGTCGGAGGCCCCGGGCAGCCGGCAGGCCACGCCGACGACCGCGATCGGCGCGTCCCGCGGGTCGGGCGGGGCGGTGTGCGCGGGGGGCTCCGCGGGCCCGTGCGACGAGACGCCGCTGCTGTCGTGACCGTGTCGGCGGCCCATGGTGGTGTGTTCCTCCCCGGTACGGTCGGGAGCGGCGCCCGCGCGCGGCGGTGCCGGAGCGGTGCTCCCGGGTGATGCGCGATGTGGTGCGCGACGGGTCGCGCGGTGTCTCGGTGCGATGGCGGGGGCCGCCCGGCGGCCCGGCCGCGCCGGTCACGGATCAAGACCCGCGGGCACGCCCCCGGATGCCGGTGGGTGCCGCGCGGGCCCGGACGGTCTCCTCGTCGAGTCCGTCGCCGTACGCGGACCGCGGGTGCTCCCCGTCGCCGGTTCGGGCACGCGGATGTGGGCGGCCCGGGTGAGGGCCGGGCCACCGCACGCCGCGTGCGTCACCCGTGCCGCCCGGTGGGGGATTCCAGGCGGCACGGGAGTCAGTGATCCGCTGCCGGGAAGGGGTAGGCGGGCAGGTCCGCGGCGGCACGGCGGGCGGCGCCGGGTTCGGCCGCCGGGCCGAAGACCGCCTCCCAGTCCGGCTGGGCGCCCCGCGTGAACAGCGTGGCGACAGCGGTGCTCAGGGTGGCCCCTTCGGGCAGTCCGGGGCGCAGGGCGTAGGCGAAGCCGCCCTCGGGCGCGGCCATCCTCGCGAACGCGCTGAGCACGGGCGACGGCCCGAGTTCGAGGAAGGACGTCACGCCCTTGCCGGCGAGCCAGCCGATGCCCTGGGCGAACCGGACGGGGCGGCGGATGTGCTCGACCCAGTAGTCGGGGTCGCCGAGTTCGTCGTCCCCGGCGCGCATGCCGGTCAGGTTGGACACGACCGGGATCCGCGGGGCGTGGTAGTCGACCTTGCTCGCGACCGTGCGGAACTCCTCGAGGATGCCCTCCATGTGGAGCGAGTGGAAGGCGTGGCTGACCCGCAGCCGGGTCGTCTTGAAGCCCTCCTCGGCCAGTGCCGCGGCGACCGCGGCGGCCGGTTCCTCGTCCCCGGAGATCACCGTGGCCGTGGCGGTGTTGACGGCGGCGATGTCGACGCGTCCGTCGCCGTGCCGTTCGAGGGCCCTGGTGACGGTCGCCTCGTCCGCGGCGACGGCGATCATGGCTCCGCCGGCGGGCGCCGACTGCATCAGCCGGGCCCGTGCCGCGACCAGGTCGCAGGCGTCGTCGAGGGAGAACACGCCGGCGACGTGGGCGGCGACGAGTTCGCCGAGCGAGTGGCCGATCAGCTGGCTCGGCGTCAGTCCCCAGTCGGTGACGAGCCGGAACAGCGCCACTTCGAGGGCGAACAGCGCGGGCTGCGCGTACAGGGTGAGGTTGAGCAGGTCGGACTGCTCGGTTCCCTGCTCCGCGAACATCACGTCCAGCAGCGGCTGGTCGAGATGGCGGTCGAAGCGCTCGGCGATCTCCTCCAGCGCGGCGGCGAACACGGGGTACTCGGCGTGGAGTTCGCGTCCCATGCCGGGGCGCTGGCTGCCCTGTCCGGTGAACAGGAAGGCCGTCGGCTCGTCGGCGGCCCGGGCCGGCGGCACCACGTTGACCGCGAAGCCGTCGTCGGCGATCGCCTCCATTCCGGCCAGCACCTCCGAGCGGTCCGCGGCGACCAGCGCGGCCCGGTGGGCCAGCGGACTGCGGCCCGCCGCGAGGGCGTACGCGGCGGCGCCCAGGTCCAGGTCCGGGTGTTCGGTGACGTACGTCCTGAGCCGGTCGGCCTGCCGCAGCAGGGTGGGAGCGTCGTGCGCGGACAGCACCCAGGGCAGGGCGCCGGGGGCCGTGGCGGGTTTGCCGGACACCGAGGAGGCGGGCCGGTCCGCGCGGTCGGCTTCCTGCCGCCGCAGGATCCGCAGGGGTTCCTCGGCCCAGGTGTCCGGGGCGGCCGCCGCCATCGCCAGGTCGCACTCGCCGCGCCGCAGGGCACGGTGTGCGGCGGCGAGCGCGGCACGTCCGGGCGAGGTGCCCGCGTCCGGCGCGCCGACGGGTCCCTGCCAGCCGTAGGTGGCGGACAGGCGGGCGGCCGAGCGGCCCGCGCCGCCGGGCCGGCCGTCGTCGCCGTCGCCCGTCTCGGGGGTGAGGGAGCGCTCGACGAAGACGCCGACCTGCCGGCCGCGGGTGGAGGCCGGCGGGATCATGACCCGTTCGAGCAGCTGCCAGGCCGTGGTGGCGAGGACGCTGTCGCGGCCGGACACCGGTGTGCCGGGGCCCAGGGTGAAGGCGGCGGCGTCGAACGGCATCGGGACGGCCCGCCGGGTGCCGAAGCCGCGGAACGGGCTGGCCTCCAGGCTCTGGACGCGCGCCGGGGGCGGCACGGTGGCCGGGGCCGCGGTGTAGGGCGTGAGCACCGTGCGCAGCAGTTCCAGGAACTCGGCGCGGTTCTCGCGGACGAAGAAGTGTCCGCCGTCCACCTGGTGCAGCCGGTAGGTGGCCGTCGTGCGGTCCGCCCAGCCGGCCATGTGGTCGCGGGGCACCAGCCAGTCCTCGGTGCCCGAGAACACGTGGATGGGGCAGGGGATCCGCGAGCCCGGCTCGTCGCGGTGCGTCCGCCACAGGAGCAGGTCCTCGCGCAGCGACGCGGTGACGGAGTCGACCCAGTCGGGGTAGGCCAGCACCTCGCGGGGCATTCCGCTGATCTCCAGCATGAACTCGATGAGGCTGTCCTCGTCGAGCTCCAGGGAGTCGAGGGTGTGGGCCACGTCCGGCGCCGGGAACGCCCCGACGAACAGGGCCTCGGGGGCGCGCAGGCCGCGGGCGGCGCGGCGCCGCACCAGCTCGTAGCCGACGAGGCCGCCGAAGCTGTGCCCGTACACCAGGTGCGGGCCGTTCAGCAGGGGCGTGAGGCTCTCTTCGAGCCGGTCGACGAGTTCGTTCAGGTCTTTGACCCGTTGGTCCCCGCCGCGTCCGGGAAGAGTGACCGGCACGACCTCCACATCGTCGGCGAGCCGGTGCTGCCACCCGGAGAACAGGGAAGCGTCGCCCCCTGCGTGATGGAAGCAGACGAGTCGCATCGGAACCCGGTCCATGCCCAATCCTTCCTCGCGCTGTGACGCCTGCGTTCACTCTTTCGGAGCGTTCTAAAGGTCTGTACAAGGCGCGGCCAGGGCCCTGTGTTTCAATTGCATCGAACACTCGGGGGGTCTTCGACTGAAGGGGAGCACTATGCGCGCGGTCGGCTTCAGGAGGCCCGGTGGACCCGAGGTTCTGCAGGTCGTGGACGTACCCGTGCCGGTGCCGGGGCCCGGCCAGGTCCTGGTCGAAGTCGCCTACGCGGGCGTGAATTTCGCCGAGATCTACCGTCGGCGCGGCTGGGCGGCCGCGGCCGGCGACGCGGCCGTGGTGCCGGGGCTCGAGGTGTCGGGACACGTGGCCGCGTGCGGCGAAGGCGTCGGCGGTCTGGCCGTCGGCGACCCGGTGGCCGCCCTCACCCATGAGCAGACGGGCGCCAGCGGCGGTTACGCCCAGTACGCGGTCGCGCCGCAGGAGCTGGTGTACCCGTTGCGCACCGAGCGCGGCGAGGTGGACCTGCTGACGGCGGCCGCGCTCCCCTGCACCGTCACCACCGCCTACGGCCTGCTGGCGGCCGGCCGTCTCACCGCGGGCGAGGACGTGCTGATCCACGCCGCGCTGGGCAGCGTGGGCAGTACGACGGCCGGCATCGCGCGGCTGCTCGGCGCCCGCCGGGTGCTGGGGACCGTCGGGTCGCCGGCCAAGCTGGCCAGAGCCGAGGCCGCCCTCTACGACGAGCTGTACCTGCGGGACGACGTGCGCGGCTGGGCCGAACCGAGCGCCCCGGAGCACGGCGTCGACCTGGTCCTCGACTCGGTCTCGGGCCCCACCACCACGGCGAGCATCGGCGCCCTGCGCGCCCTGGGCCGGGTGGTCGTCTACGGCAACCCGGGCAACCACGCCGACGCCCCGGTCTCCACGCACGCGCTCTGGCTCTCGTCCAAGGCCGTGATCGGCTACAACATGGGCGAGATCGCGGTACAGGCTCCGCGCGTCCTGCGCGAACAGGCCCTGCGCGCCGCCGAACTGATGGCCTCGCGGCGGCTCGCCGTCGACGTCGGCGAGATCATGCCGCTGGAGTGCGCCCGGGAGGCCCACCGCCTGCTGGAGAGCGGAACCAGCGTGGGAAAGCTGGTCCTGCGCGTGGCGGACTGAGCCTCCCGGCCCACCGGACGGGTCAGGCCCGCGGCCGGGTGCCGTCCGGGCCGTGCAGCAGCCGGCCCGTCGCCAGGCCGAAGGCGCGGTTGGCCGCCGCGGCGGCCTCGCTGACCCGGTCCATGTAGAAGAAGCCGTGCATGAGTCCCTCACCGCGGGACAGGGTCACCGGCACGCCGGCGTCCCGCATGCGGTCCGCGAGGGCCGTCGCCTCGTCGTGCAGCACGTCGAACTCCGCCAGCTGGAAGACGGCGGGCGGCAGGCCCTCGACGTGCTGGGCGCGCGCCGGGGTCGCCTCCACGGGCGGATCGGCCAGCCGGTCCCCCAGGTACTGCGACCAGAACCAGCGGGCGTTGGTCCGCGTGAGGGCGTACCCCTGCGCGTACCGCCGGTACGACGGTGTGTCGAAGTCGGCGCCCAGGGACGGGGTGACGACAGCGAGGGCCCGCAGCCGGCCGGGGTGCGTGCGCGCGACGCGAAGGGCGGCGCCGACGGCCAGCGCGCCGCCCGAGCTGTGCCCGCCCACGCCGACCCGCGCGGGGTCGGCCCCCAGTTCGGCCGCGTGCTCCAGTGCCCAGGTCAGGGCGGTGGCGGCGTCGTCGTTGGGCAGCGGGTACGGGTGCTCGGGCGCCGACCGGCACTCGACGGCGAGCACCGCGACGTCCGCGGTGCCGGCGATCCGGCGTACCGGGGTGTCCTCCACCTCCAGGGAGTTCGCCACGAACCCGCCGCCCACCATGAAGACCAGCAGCGGCAGCGCGGTCTCGGGACGCGGGTGGTACAGCCGGGCCCGGATCGCCGGGGCGCCGCCGTCGGGGCCGGGCACACTGACGTCCTTGACCTCCGCGACCTCCGGGCCCTCGCCCGCGACCTCCATCCAGCCGTCGACGGCCGTACGCACCTCGGCCACCGTGAAGTCGTGGAAGTCGACCTCGCCCTCGGGTGCCGAGTCGAGGAACGCGCGCATCTCCTCGTGCAGCGCCATCAGTGCCCCATTCCGAGTCCGCCGCTCACCGGCAGGACCGCGCCCGTGATGTACCGCGCCGACTCGTCCGCCAGGAACCGCACGGCGGCGGCGACCTCCTCGACCGTGCCGGGCCGGCCCAGCGGCGTGGACGCCATCAGCTCGGCCCGTCGCTCCTCGGTGATCGTGGCGGCCATGTCCGTCTCGATGACGCCGGGCGCGATCACGTTCGCGGTGATGCCGCGCGGCCCCAGTTCCCGGGCCAGCGAGCGCGCCAGGCCGATCAGGCCGGTCTTGGACGCGGTGTAGTTGGCCTGTCCGGGCGCGCCCGTCATGCCGACCGCGGAGGAGATGAACACCATCGTCCCGCGGCCCTGTCCGAGCATGCCGAGGGCGGCTCGCCGGGCGACCCGGAAGGAGCCCGCCAGGTTGGTCTCCAGCACCGACAGGAAGTCGTCGTCCGTCAGCGTGAGGGACAACCCGTCGCGGGTGATGCCCGCGTTGGCGACCAGCACCTCGACGGCGCCCTGCTGGGCCTCGACCGCCGTGAAGGCCTCCTCGACGGAACCGGCGTCCGTCACGTCGCAGCGCACCGCGAACAGGTCCCCCTCCGGGGGCTCGGAGCGATAGGTCACGGCCACCTTGTCCCCCGCGTCGGCGAAGGCGCGCGCCACGGCCAGGCCGATCCCTCTGTTCCCACCTGTCACCAGAACCGAACGACTCACTGCTTCCCTCTCCGTGTTCCTGCTCGGTGCCGCACGGTCAGCCACGGCCCATGATCAGCACGCCGTTCTGCCCGCCGAACCCGAACGAGTTGCTGGCGGCGACCTCCAGGGGCGCCTGCCGCGGCTCCTTCGCCACGACGTCCACCTCGATCTGCTGGTCCTGGCTGTCCAGGTTGGCGGTCGGCGGTACCACGCCGTGCTCCAGCGCGAGCACGGTGTACGCCGCCTCGATGGCGCCGGCCGCGCCGAGCGCGTGTCCGGTCACGCCCTTGGTGGAGGTGACCAGCGGCCGCTCGCCCAGCACCCGGCGCAGCACGCGCGCCTCCGTCACGTCGTTGAGCGGGGTCGACGAGCCGTGCGCGTTGACATGGTCGATGTCACCGCCGCCGACCCCGGCGTCGGCGAGGGCGGCGCGCAGCGCACGCTCGACTCCCTCGCCCTCCGGGTGCGGCGCCGACGGGTGGTGGGCGTCGGCGGAGGCGCCGTAGCCGAGGACCTTGGCCCGTACCCGGGCCCGGCGTGCGGTGGCGTCCTCCAGCCGCTCCAGCACCAGCACACCGGCGGCCTCGGCCACCACCATGCCGTCGCGCGCGGCGTCGAACGGGCGGGACGCCGCGGCCGGTTCGCCGGTCCGCCGGGACAGCGCGCCCATCTGGGCGAGGCCCGCCATGGTCATCGTGGTGATCGGGGCGTCCGCGCCGCCGGCGATGACGATGTCGCACGCCCCGGAGGCGAGCAGCTGGCGGGCGGTGCCGACGGCGGTCGGGCCGGAGGCGCACGCGGTCGCCGTGACCAGGTTCGGGCCCTTGGCACCGAGTTCGATCGCGACGTACGCCGCGATCATGTTGACAGGGGCCATCACCCACACGAGCGGTGAGATCCAGGCCGCGCCCTCCTCCAGCATCTTGCGGTGCTCGGCCTCCAGGCTGGCCATGCCGCCCATGGAGGTGCCCAGGACGACGCCGACGCGGGCGCCGTCCCAGGTCTCGGGGTCGAGTCCGGCGTCGCTCACCGCTTCGCGTGCCGCGACCAGGGCGAGCTGGGTGACCCGGTCGAGCTTCCACAGCTTGCTCGGCTCGAAGTGCGCCTCGGGGTCGTAGGCGCCGGCCCGGCAGGAGATGTCCACCGGGAGTCCCTCGAGCTGGGGGTCCTTGGCCGCGGTGGACTCTCCGGAGAGCACCCGCTCCCAGTTCTGCCCGACCCCGAGCCCGGCCGGGGACACCAGTCCCAGGCCGGTGACGGCGATCTCCTGACGGGAGGTCGGGGCGCTCACTTGACCGCCGCCCCCTTGGACTCGATCAGCTCGACGATCTCGGTGAGCGTGTGGGCGGAGGTGATCTCACCCGGCGCGAGCGGCACGCCCAGCGTCTTCTGCAGGGTCAGGGTGAGCTCGACGGTGACGAGCGAGTCGATGCCCAGGTCGTTCAGGCTGCCGCCGGCGGCGATCCGGGGGGTGGGGACGCCGTAACGGCTCGCCAGGATGCCGGTGATCTCTTCGGTGACCTTGCTCATGTCAGCAACTCCTCAGTCGGCTGTGCTCGGTGGATGGTCGGGTGTGGTGCGGCGGCGGTGCCGGCGCGGTGGGGGGGACGGTCAGGGCGCCGCGGGGGCCAGTCCGGGCCATTCGAAGGCGCCGGCACCCCAGGTGGCCCCGCCGCCGTAGGCCGTGACCAGGACCCGGTCGCCCTTGGTCAGCTGCCCGGAGTCCACCGCGTCGGCGAGGGCGAGCGGGATGGAGGCGGCGGCGGTGTTGCCGACCCGGTCGATGTTGGCCACCAGGCGCTCCCGGGGCAGGTCGAGCTGTTCGGCGACGGCGTGCAGGATCCGCAGGTTGGCCTGGTGGCCGACGACGGCGTCCAGGTCGGCCACGTCCCAGCCGACCCGGTCGAGCACGGCGCGGGAGGAGCCCGCCATCTTCAGCACGGCCTCCATGAAGACCTCGCGGCCGCTCATGCTGAAGTACCGGTCCTCGTCCGGCACGTCGGCGCCGTGCAGCGGCCGGGCGGAGCCTCCGGCGCGGACCGTGATCAGGTCCGCCCGGGTGCCGTCGCTGCCCAGGCGCATGTCGAGCAGGGCACCGGGTTCGCCGCGCTCCCCGGCGCGCAGCAGTACGGCCCCGGCGCCGTCGCCGAAGACGGCGAGGGTGGTGCGGTCCTGCGGGTCGAGGATGGTGGAGAAGGTGTCGGCGGCCACCACCAGGACCTGTTCGGCGAGCCCCGACGCGATGTGTCCCTCGGCCGCGGCGAGCGCGTAGAGGAAGCCGGTGCAGACCGCGTTGACGTCGTAGGCGGGGATGCCGCCCAGTCCGAGCCGGGCCGCCACGTCGGGCGCGGTGGCCGGGCACGGCCGGTCGGGTGTGGTGGTGGCGAGGATCAGCAGGTCGGCGCCGGCCGGCTGGCCGCTGGTCAGGGCCGCCGACTCCAGGGCGCGCCGGCCCGCCTGCACCGCGAGGTCGCCGGTGGCCGTGCCGGGGTCGACGACGTGGCGCTGCCGGATGCCCGTGCGGGTCCGGATCCACTCGTCGGACGTGTCGAGGCGGCGGGCGAGATCGTCGTTGGTCACCACACGCGGGGGCAGCGTGGCCCCCACGCCGGCGAGCACGGCTGCTCGGGTCATCGGGCGCCTCCTGTCGGTGTCGTGTCGTGCGCGTGGACTTGTTCTCCCTGCCGGGCGGCGGGCCGCACGCCCAGCGTGTACAGGGCCTGGGCGACCGCCTCCGGGTCGTCGGGGGGTACGGCGGCTGCCAGGTGGCCGTCCGGGCGGACCACCACGGCCAGCGGCCGGCCGCCGAGGGCGGCGCGCAGCCGCCGGCGCACCACGGCGTCGGGTTCGGCGACCTGGGCCAGTCCGGCCAGTTCCTTGTGCAGGCGTTCCTTGACGCGCTGCCAGTCGCCGCCCGAGCCGGCGCGGCCGGGCCAGAGCAGGACGCTGGGCTCGTCACGGGCGAGGACGCGGCGGCCGTTGACCGGTGCGAGCGGCAGCGGCACGCGCTCCCCGGGCCGGATGCCGGGCGCCAGGGACGGTCCGGAGGCCGGGCTGTCGTAGCTGACTCCGAGCTGGCTCACCAGCGGGGTGATCCGGCGGCGGAGCAGTCCGGAGCGGTGGGCGAGGTGGAAGAGGCCGTCCCGCAGCAGGATGCGCTTCGGGGTGCGGGCCATGCCCCACTTGGTCTGTGCGGTGGTGGTGCGGGCGACGTGGTGGGCGGCGGCCCGGCGTTCGCTGTCGTAGTGGTCGAGGACGACGTCGCGCAGGCTGCCGTCGACGACTCCGGCGAGGCGCCAGGCGAGGTTGACGGCGTCCTGGATGCCGGTGTTCATGCCCTGGCCGCCGGCGGGGCTGGTGATGTGCGCGGCGTCGCCGGCCAGCAGGCAGCGGCCGGCCCGGAAGGTGGCGGCGATCCGGCAGCGGGCGCGGAAGACGGCGCTCCACCGCAGTTCGCCCACGACGGCGTGTCCGGGGGCGCGCTCGTCGACGGCCTGCTGGAAGACCTCCCGGCCGGGCGGGGCCGCGCCGGGTTCCTGGTGCGGCACGGTGATCGCCAGCCGCCACAGGCCCTCACCGAAGGGTCCGAGGGCGAGGCCGCCGTCCGGTGAGTAGCAGTAGTACGTCATGTCGTCGTCCGGCGCGCCGTCGACGGGCGCGTCGGCGACCGCGAAGCTGACGTCGACGACGTCGCCCTCGAAGTCCACGCCGAGCAGTTCCCGGGTGGTGCTGTGGGCGCCGTCCGCGCCGACGAGCCAGTCGCTGCGGATGTGGTGGGTGGTGCCGTCGGCGTCCTCGAGGGTGCTGAGCACCGTGCCGTCGGACGCCGTCCGGTCGAGGCCGGTGAGGCGCAGCCCGGACTCGATGGTGCCGCCCAGTTCGGCGAATCGTTCCCGCAGTACCTCCTCGACGGTGTTCTGCGAGATGACGAGGGCGAAGGGGTAGCGGGTCGGCATCCCGTCCATGGGGACGTCGCCGATGCGGCGGCCCTGGGAGAAGTAGCCGACGCCGGACACCGGGTGGCCGCGGCCGACCAGCCGCCGGGTCAGGTCGATCCGGTCGAGCAGTTCCATGATCCTCGGCCACAGCACATTGGCCCGGGAGTGCCGGGTGAAGCGCCGCTCGGCGTCCACCAGGCGCACCCGCACACCGCGTTGCAGCAGTTCGCAGCCGGTCACCAGGCCGACGGGCCCGCCACCGACGATCAGCACGTCGCAGTCCGCGCGGTCACTCATCGCTTGTCCTCCTTCGCTTCGTCCGCCGGCCGGGCGCGCTCGGCCGCGAGACGCGTGACCACCACACCGGAGTAGGCGAAGCCGGCGCCCGCGTTGAGCACCAGGCCGCTCTGCCCGGGACTCAGCCGCCCGACGAGGTCGGCGACTCCCGCCAGGGCGTCGCCGGGGCCCAGATGTCCGGTGAGGTGTCCCGTCGACACCGTCGGTGCCGCCGTCACCTCGGCGATCGCCGGCACCCAGGCGTGCCGGAGCGTCTTGCCGCCGAGGCGCGGCAGCACCACGCAGGCCAGTTCGTCCGCATCGGGTGCGATGCCTGCGTCGGCCAGGCAGTCCCGCACGACCGCCTGGACCTTCTCGCGGGTGGTCTTGGTGAAGACATCGAGGCCGTACCGGGTGAGATACGACTTCTTCGCGCGGCGGACGTCCACCCGCTGGTCGGGCCACAACGGGGCGGGACCGAAGGGAAGTTCGCCGCGGTGCATCAGCTCCAGCTCGGGAGCGGAGTGGGTGACGACGGCGCGCAGCCGGAACAGGTCGCGCTCCGGGTCCAGCGGGCCGACCAGCGCGGCCGTGGCGCTGTCGCCGTAAACCAGCGCGTAGTCGGCGGTCCACCGGTCGAAGGCGGGCGGCGCGAACCGGTCCGCGGTGGTCACCAGCACCCGGTCCACCGCGGGGTCCGCGGCGATCCGGGTCGCGGCGACCTCCAGCGCGGCGACGGCACCGTTGCACACCTGCTGGACGCCGATGGGCTGGACCTGGTCGGCGCCGAGCGCGGCGGCCAGGTAGTGCGGGGCGGACCAGATGTCGTGCCCCTGGTGGTACATCCAGGAGTGGACCAGCAGACCGAGTCCGGCCGGCGGCCATCCGGCGTCGGCGAGGACGGTGCGGGCCGCGCGCAGCGCCATCTCGGGAGCCGCCTCGTGCGTGGCCACCGGCACCTCCTCGTAGCCGAGGTCGTCGATGTCGCCCGCGTCGAGCCGGCCGTCCGCGACGGCCTGCCGGGCGGTCTCGCGGCCCGCGGGGAAGTACGCCTCCACCGCGGCGATGCCCAGTTCCGTGGCGAGCCGCATCTCAGACTCCCGTGACGGCCGGGGCCAGCCGCGGTTCGAGCCACTGGATGGCCTGGCCGGCGTCCGTGAAGTGGACGGCCTGCCAGCCCGCGGCGCGGGCGCCGTCGCAGTTCTTCTCCAGGTCGTCGACCAGCACGCACTGCGCGGGGTCGACGCCCGCCCGCTCGGCGGCCAGCGCGAAGATGGCCGGCTCCGGCTTGCGGCAGCCCACCTCGAAGGACATCACCAGGTCGTCGAAGAGGCCGTCCGGCGGGACCATGCGGCGCCAGTGGGTGTCCCAGGCGGGCGGCATGTTGGACAGCAGGCCGACGAAGACGCCGCGGCCGTGCGCGGCCCGCAGCCAGCGCTCCCAGACCGGGTTGCCGCTGCGGCCCTCGAACCAGCGGTCGGCGAACCCGGACAGGTCGGTGTGGACGCCGTACTCCGCCGCGAGCACCTCCTGGACCTCGACGACCCAGGCGTCCTCGGTGATGAGCGGCGTGTCCAGCGGGCCCATCGCGTCGGTGCCGTAGCGCTCGCCGACGCGCCGCATGGCGCCCTGGAACTGCTCGGGGGTCATGCCGTGCCGGGCGCAGAACACCGCGGTGTCGTCGGCCACCGGCGGGGTGAGCACCCCGCCGAAGTCCGTCCAGACGGCGGAGATGGTGCCCAGCGAGGGGCTGGTGGCCGTGCTGCCGTACGTCATGCGGTCCTCCTGGCGGCCTCGACGGGCGCGTACGTGATGCCGATGCGGGCGATGGTCTGGTCGTGCTGCCGTACCTCGACCGGCACCGTCCGGTCGGGGCCCGGCGCCGTGGGCTCCGCCCGCAGCAGGACGGGGGCGTCGAGCTCGGCGAACCGGGTGAAGGTGCCGGTGAACCCGGTCAGGGCGAGTCCGGCGGCGGCCGCCCGGGTGGCCCGGGCGTGCAGGGCGAAGCACAGCTGACGGGCCGCGTCGGTGAGGGTCAGCGCGGTGAAGTGGTCGTTGGCGTGGACGAAGAGCGTGGGGTGGCGCAGGGACACGGCGAGCCGCGCCCGGTCCCACGCCGGTTCCCCGGCGAGATCGGCGATGAGCACGTTCTCGGCACGTCCGCGGCCGACGGCGGCGGCCTGCGCGGGCGACTCGGCGGGCGGGTCCGGCAGGTCGCTCGACCGGGGCGGCGGGGCGCCCCGCTGGAGGGTCCGCAGGGCCTGGTACTCCTCCGGGCCGGCGTACACGACTCCGATGACCACCTCGCCGATGTCCTCGCCGCGGGCGGAGAGGGCCATGCGCCAGCGCAGCGAACGGACGGCGTCGGCGCGGTGCACGACGTCGTCCGCGCCGATCCGCAGCGTCAGCTCGGCGTCGCCGTCGGCGAGGACGCCCCACGCGGTGGCGTGGGCGCGGACGTCCCAGTCGGTGACGAGGAACGCCGCGTCGAGCGGCACGCCGAGGGCGGCGTGGGCGAGGTAGCTCCCCGCCTGCCGGCAGGCCTCCAGGAGGAGCAGCGGATCGGCGTGGGAGGGCGCGTCCGGAAGGTCGTTGTAGTACGGGTGCCGGCTGGGCAGCCGGGCCGTTCCCACGAACTCGTACTCTCCGGTCTGCTCGGCGCCGGCCAGGAAGATCTCCGTCTCGGCACTTCGGTGCACCAGCGTTCCGATGTCGGCTGCTGCGAGCACCTTCCCTGCGGTCATCTGAACTGCCCCCTCGCGGACCGGCTATGGACAACGCACTCGCACAGCGACCACCGGGGTCGTTGTCAGCGCGGTGAACTCATGCTTGCAGTCGGCGTGCAAGGGGCACTCAAGCCGCGAACAAGGCGGCCCGGCGCCGCCGTGAGCACGGGCGCGGACCCGGGTTCCGCGTCTCCGGACGCGCCGCCGGGACGCAAGGATCCGGCCATACGGGCCGCCACTGGCCCTCCCCCGGGTGTCACCGGGGCGAGCGGGCGCACAGGTCGCGGAACGGCGGAATCCGCGGCTGGTGTCGCCCGGGGGCCGTCGACGCGGTGAACACCGGAAACAATCCGTTCACACCCGGCGATGAGTTCCGGCCAAAAATCGGCAGTTCGGTGTAACGATACAAACGACCGAGTTGCCGCCGCCCGGCCAACGCGATTGACAAAGTCATATGAAAATGTGACGCAGCTCATACCCCCGCTTTGATTGCGCTCGTCACAATGTTTGCTGGCGCTACGGCCGGCCGGCCGGGCCCAGCAAGTGTTAGGGGGATCCACTTGTTCACATTCCAGTTGCTTGGACCGCTGAAAATAGCGGCCAACGGGAGGACCGTCCACCTCAAGGCAAAGAAACCTCGCATACTTCTCGCCGCGCTTCTGGTCGGCGGAAACCGAGGAGTGAGCAACGACCGGCTGGTTTCTCTTCTCTGGGATGACGAAGACGTCCCCAAGAACAGTCGTGGAGCTCTGCACATCCACATCAACCGCCTGCGCCGGACGCTGACCTCCACCGGCGCGACGGGCGGCGACCTCATCCGCACCACACCCGACGGCTACGCCATCGACGTGGGCGCCGACAACCTCGACATCCTCCGCTTCGAGCAGCTGGAGCAGGAGTTCCGCAGGCAGCGCGGACGCGTCGCCCCGCAGGCCGAGTCCGACCTGATCGAGGCGGCGCTGTCGATGTGGCGCGGACCGGCCCTGTGCGACATTCCCAGTGACCGGCTGCGCCAGAGCGTCGCACCGCAACTCACCGAACGCCGGCTGGCCCTGCTGGAATACCATTTCGAACTCAAATTGCGCATGGGCGCGCATGAAGAGGCGATCGGCGAACTGCGCAGCACGGTCGTGAAACACCCGCTCCGCGAGAATCTATGGGCGCAATTGATCCGGGCGCTTTACGAGACCGGCCGCAAGGCGGAGTCCCTGCAGACTTATCTGACGCTCTCCCGGACGCTCGCGGAAGAAGCCGGAATCGACCCGAGCAATGATCTCCAGAAACTTCATCGAAGCATTCTGAATGATTCCTACGAGCCGCCCGAGCCCGAGCCGGCCGCGCAGCCGCAGGAACCGGATCACGAGCCCGACAATGCGGCGGTCGCGTCCTACAACTGGACCGAACTCTGCCAACTCCCCCCGATCGTCGCGGACTTCGTGGGACGCGACGAACCGCTTGAACAGATGACCGCCCTGTTGAAGGGGAACGCCGGGGGAACCGCCCTTTCCATCGTGGTGGTGACAGGCCCGGCCGGAGTCGGCAAGACCGCTCTCGCGGTGCGGGCGGCCCACCAGGTGCGCTCCCACTTCCTCGACGGCCAGTGGTTCGTCCGGTTCGGCGGCGCGGGCGACCAGTCCCGGTCCCCGTCCGACGTGCTGGCCGAGCTGCTGCGCCGCTCCGGCGTGTCCAGCGCGGCCATCCCGTCCGACGTCGAGTCGCGCGCCGCCATGTTCCGGGCGCGCCTCGCGGACCGGCGGGTCCTGCTGCTGCTGGACGACATCCGCGAGGCCGAGCAGATCGTCCCGCTGCTGCCCGGCACGTCCAGCTGCACGGTGCTGATCACCAGCCGGAGCAACCTCACCGAGCTGGTCGCCCTGCACGGCGCCCGGCTGGTGCCGCTGAACGTGCTCACCGCGCGGGAGGCGGAGTCGCTGCTGTCGCACATGCTCGGCCCGAGCCGGTCCGCCGACCCTGAGGACCTGGCCGAACTGGCGGAGCTGTGCGCGTACCTCCCGCTGGCGCTGCGGGTCGCCGCCGCCAGCCTGCTGTCGCGTCCGCAGCTGGCCCTGAGCACCTACATCGAGGAGCTGCGGCACGGGAACCGGGTGGCGAAGCTGACCGTCGGCAGCAACCGGCGCGCTGCGGTCCAGGCCGCCTTCGACCTGTCGTACCACGCGCAGACCGCCCGGGCGCAGCAGCTGTTCCGGATGCTGGGGCTGGTGCCGATCCGCGACTACACCGCGGCGTCGGCCGCGGCCCTGCTCGACCTGCCCGCCTCCGAGGCCGAACTGCTGCTCCAGGACCTGGCGTTCGCCAGCCTGCTGGAGGAGCACTCGCCCGGCCGCTACCGGTTCCACGAGCTGATGCAGATCTACGCGGCCGAGCGGGCCCGCGAGGAGGACACCGTGCAGGAGCGCCGGGCGGCCGAGCAGCGGCTGTTCACCTGGTACCTGTACAGCGCGGCGTCCGCCGTGGTCCCCCGCTACCCGGGGATGATCCGGCTGCCGATGGCCGACCCGCCCGACTCCGTGCATCCGCTGCCCTTCGCCACGGACGAGGCGGCCCTGCAGTGGCTGCTCGTGGAGCGTGCCAACCTCATCGCGGTCATAGCCTGCGCGGCGGCCCAGGACTCGCTGACCGCGCACGAGACCGGCTGGCTCCTAGCCGACGTGCTGCGCGGGTACTTCTGGTCGGGCTGGAACAGCAACGAGTGGAAGACGGCCGCCCGGGCCGGTCTGAACTCGGCGCGCAAGGCGGGCGACCCGCCGGCCCAGTGGGCGATGAACTACAGCCTGGGCCTGGCCAACTACCGCAGCGCCGACTACGACCTGTCCCACACCCACCTCACGGAGGCCGGCTGGCTCGCCGCCCAGCACGGGCTGCGCACCTTCGCCGCCGAGACCAGCAACGGCATGGGCCTGCTCCTGCTCGCCCAGGGCCGGCTGCGGGACGCGGCCCAGGCGCTGGAGGACGGTCTCGTGCTCGACCGCGAGCTGGACCTGCCCATCGCGGAGGCCAGGGCACGGCGCCACCTGGGCAGCGTGGAGCACGCGCGGGGCCACTTCAGCAGTGCGCTGGCCCAGTTCAAGCGGGCCCAGCGGATCGACCGGGAGCACGGCGTCAGGTTCACCGAGTCGGAGACCCTGGGCCGGATCGGGCTGACGCTGTGCGCGCTCGGCCGGGGCGAGGAGGGTCTGGGCGCGCTGTGGCTGTCGCTGCGGGCGAGCCACGAACTGGGCGGGCGGTTCGACCGTGCCGCGGCGCACTGCCGTCTGGCCGTGGGGCAGTTGATGGAGCGGCAGCCGGGGACGGCGACCGAGCACGCCCGGGCCGCGGAGATGCTGGCCAAGGACCTCGGTGACCAGGTCGTCTCGGCGGACGCGCACAACATCCTGGCGTCCTGCAGCCGGATGTCGGGACACCTGGAGCTGGCGGAGCACGAGTACGAGCGGGCGAGGGTGCTGGCCGGTCTCGCGGGACATCCGCAGTCGGCCGTCGAGGCCCTGTTCGGTCTGGCGGTCGTCGCGCTGGAGCGGGGCCTTCCGCACCGGGCGCTCGACTGCCTCTCGAGGGCGATGGACCACGCTCGCAAGGACCACCTGGTGCTGTGCGAGGCCCATGTGACGCTGCTGCGCTGTGTGGCCTTCAGCGCCATGGGCAAGTGGCAGGACGCCGTGGTGTGCGGCTCGGACGCGGCCGACACGTATCTCGCGCTCGGCAGCAGCTGTGGCGAGGAGCGGTCGCGCGAGCTGGTCCGGCAGGCCGAGCTGGGCATGTTCGACCTGGCGGAGTTCCTGCGCGCGTCGCCGCGGTTCGTGCCGCTCGCCACCACCGTGCTGGCGCAGTCTGCGTGCGGTTTCGACAGCTGAAACCGCCCCTTTCACGCGGACGCGGCAGCACGCCCCGGGCCGGTCCGAAGCGGTGAATCGCGGGTGCAAGAGGCCATGCAAGCGCGTTGAAAGAGACCCGACATAACCATCTGACAGGTTGGAGCCGTTCAGCACGGGAGCACAGCGTCGTGCCCCCGGTGTCTGTGCCCGGCTCGAGGCACATCCACCACGGGCCTTCAGTCAGCAAGGAGGTTGGGTTCGTGTCCCCTTCGGCGTCAGTCCTCCACAGAAGCGACGCATTCGGCTCCCTTGAGACCGCCGGTCACCCCCCGGTCCGCATCCAGTTGCTCGGTCACTTCGAGGCCAGTGCGGCGCACGGTTCCGCAACGCCCAGCGCGCCGAAGGTCAGGCAGGTCCTCGCCCTGCTCGCGGTGCACGCCGACCAGGTCGTCCCGGTCTCCTCCATCTTCCGGGAGCTGTGGCCGGAGGACGCTCCGCGCACCGCGCTGCGGACCGTCCAGACCTACCTGGGACAGCTGCGCAAGCTGCTGTCCGACACCACCGGACTGCCCTCCGCCGCCGTGGCGGAGGACATGCTGGTGACCGAGGGCCGCGGCTACATGCTGCGCAGCACGGCCATCAGCCTCGACTCACAGGACTTCGAACGCCTGGTGAACCGGGCGCGCAGCGCGGCGACGGTCCAGGACCCCGCCAAGGCCGCCATGCTGTTCACCCAGGCGCTCGCCCTGTGGCGCGGTCCGGCGCTCGCCAACGTCCAGGCCGGTCCCCTGCTGCGCACGCACATCGACCGGCTGGAGGAGTCCCGGCTGAGCGTCGTGGAGCAGTGGATCGCCGCGAAGCTCGCGCTGCAGCAGCACCAGGACGTGCTGAGCGACCTCACCGCGCTGGTGGCACAGCACCCGCTCAACGAGTGCCTGCACGCCCAGCTGATGACGGTGCTGCACCGGTGCGGCCGCCGCGCCTCGGCGCTGGAGGTCTACCAGCAGCTGCGCACCCGGCTCATCGAGCACATCGGCCTGGAGCCCGCCTCCCACGTCAAGGCGCTCCAGCAGGTCATCCTGGCCGGCGACCACGCGCCCGACACGGTCACGGCGTTCGGCACCGGAGCGGCCCGCAAGCTGGCCGAACGCGGACAGCGGGGTCTCGCCCGCCCCGCGTGACGGCCCCGGCCGGCCCGGGTCCCGCCAGGTCCGTACCCGGCCCGCAGTTCCCCTTGATTCCCAACTCCCCTTTCACGAAAGGTTGTCATGCGTCTGCGTATCCACACCGAGCCGTCCCAGGGCGCCTCGTACGACACCGTGCTCAAGGTCGCCCGTGCCGCGGAGGACCTCGGATTCGACGCCTTCTTCCGTTCCGACCACTACCTGAAGCTGGGTGACGTCGACGGGCTGCCGGGACCGTCCGACGCGTGGGTGACGCTGGCGGGCCTCGCCCGTGAGACCTCCCGGATCCGGCTCGGCACGCTGGTCACGCCGGTCACCTTCCGCTGGCCGGGCCAGCTGGCGATCCAGGTCGGGCAGGTCGACCACATGGCGGGCGGCCGGGTGTCCGTGGGCATCGGCACCGGCTGGTTCGCCGAGGAGCACGCCGCCTACGGCATTCCGTTCCCCGCCAAGCGGTTCGGGATGCTGGAGGAGCAGCTGGAGATCGTCAAGGCGCTCTGGGAGACCCCGGCCGGCGGCACCTACGACTTCAAGGGCACGCACTACCAGCTCGAGGGCGCCGTCGCCCCGCTGAGGGCGGGTGACGGCACCCGGCCGCAGATCATCGTCGGCGGTGTCGGCACCGGCAAGACGCCGGCGCTCGCGGCGCGCTTCGCGGACGAGTTCAACACCGCGTTCGTCACGCCCGAGAAGGCGGCGGAGCTGTACGGCCGGGTCCGCGAGGAGTCCGCGAAGGCGGGCCGCGACCCGCAGTCCCTGGAGTTCTCGATCATCCAGACCGTGTGCTGCGGCAAGGACGACGCACAGGTCCAGGCGCGGAACGACGCGTTCACCGAGCAGCTCGACGGCAACGCGCTGCGCGGCACCCCGGCCGAACTGGTCGACAAGCTCGGCCGGTTCGCCGAGGCGGGGGCGGACATCGCCTACCTGCGCGTACTGGACCTGCACGACCTGGACCACCTGGAGCTGATCGCCTCCGAGGTCCTGCCCCAGCTCGCCTGACCCACCCCGTCCACGGACGGCCACCACCACCCACCGAGGGGCGCCGAATTCGGCGCCCCTCAGCCATATGTGGGCGCACTAAGCGGGGGCCACTGAGCGGGGGATCAGTGGAGCGGGGGCGAGCGGACGAGTGCGCCCCGGACCAGCACAGCCCTGGACGAGCACTCAGCGGACCCGCACGGCAGTGAACAAGCACGGCAGCCGGCCCGGGACAGCGCTCGGCCCTGGGCGGCCCCGAGCCGACTCAGACGCAGCCCGGCACACGCTCGGCTCCGCACAGATACAGCCCCAGCACCCGCGCTCAGTTCGGCACACGGCCACCCCGGCGACACACCCAGCCAGGCACGGCGTAGCCGCGGGCAGACGTGCCACTGGGACGCCACGGGTGGACACGGCGGCACACGCCGCGAGCGAGGCAGGCCCCACCCCCGCGCCGCCGAAGCGCGACAACCTCACCGTGAGCGCACGCCCACTCCAACACACACCCACCCTGACACACGCTCAGCCCGGCACAGGCCCGACCAGGCACAGGCCCGACTCAGCACAGGCTCAGCCGGCACACGCCCCACCCAGCACAGACACCACCCACCTCAACACTCAGCCACCACAGCACCGACGCATCCTGCCCCCGCGAACGCCAACCCCCCTCAGCCCCGCAGCACCAACAACCCAGCCCCGCAAACGCCCACACACCCAGCCCCGCACCAACCCCCTAGGGGGTGTCTCGCCGATCATGCCGGGCTCGCGGCGTCTGGTGCCGCGCCTCGCCGCGTTGTCGTCGGTCCCCGATTCCCCCAAGCTCTCGGCTCCGCTCGAGCAGGGGGGATCCCCATCGCATCGGCTCCCTCCTCCGCCTTGCGATGCACGGCACCAGGCGCCGCTCCCTGATCCGGCCTGATCGACGAGACACCCCCTAGGCCAGCGCAGTGCCAACGCACTGAGGGGCGCCGGATCACGGCGCCCCCCAGAGGACTGCGTCAGAACACTGCGTCAGACCCGACGGAGTCGTCAGTCCGCGGCGTGAGCCACCTCCGTCGGACGGGACGACGCGGGCTTCTGCTCGACCGCGGTCGCGGCGTCGTCGCGCCGGTCGCGCAGCAGGAGGGCGACGACGACGAACGTCACCGCGCAGAGTGCGGCCAGCACCCACAGCAGGCTGTGGAAGCCCTGGGCGAAGGCCGAGGCGGCCACGTCCGTGAAGTCGCCGCGCTGCGCGGCCGGTTCGACGGTCTTGGCGGCGCTCTCCAGCTCACCCTGGTTCATCAGGTTGGCGAGCGCCTCGGGGTCGTCGGCGTAGCGGGTGTCGAACTGGTCGAGCTTCCCGCTGACGGAGGACTGGGTGAAGCTGACGAGCAGCGAACCGGCGACGGCGATGGCGATGGTCTCACCGGCCAGCCGGACGGTGTTGAACATGCCGGCCGCCATGCCGGCCCGGGACACCTCGACGCTGCTGACGGCGGCGCCGTCGAGCAGGCCGAACGAGATGCCCACGGCGATGCCGATCAGCGCCAGCGGGGGCAGCAGCGCCCAGTAGCTGATGCCGGGCTCGAGCACGGTCAGCCAGGCGAGTCCGACCGCTGCGAGGATGACGGTGAGGGCGATCTGCACCTGGGCGGAGATCCAGCGGGTGGCGTAGCCGGCGATGGTCGGGAAGAACAGGGTCAGACCGGTGAGCATGATCAGGATGAGACCGGCCTTCTGGGCGCTGACCCCGTCCGCGGCGATGAAGTACGCGGGCAGGTAGACCGCGAGCGGCGTGAAGCCGAAGACGACCGGCACGGTGGCGAGGGACACGCCGACGAACTTGCGGTGCTTGAGCAGGCTCAGGTCGAACATCGGCTCGGACTGGCGCTGTTCGACGACTCCGAAGACCACGAGCAGGACGACGAAGCCGATGAAGCTGCCGAGCACCAGCGGGCTGCCCCAGCCGAGCTGCGGCCCCTCGACCAGGCCGAGGATCAGCAGCAGCAGTGCGAGCGTGAAGGTGACGGTGCCCGGCCAGTCGACCTTGCTGGCCTGCGGGTTGCGGGAGTCCGCCAGCGCGGGCGTGAACAGCAGCACGACCAGGCCGATGATCGCGGGCACGAGGAACACCGACCGCCAGCCGAGGTTGCTGGTGAGCACACCGGCGATGCTGGGTCCGAAGGCGAGGCCGATTCCGACCGACGTGCCGAACAGGCCGAAGGCGCGGGCGCGGGCGGGGCCGTCGAAGGCGTGGGCGAGGATGGCGCTGCCGCTGGTGGTGGCCGCGGCCGCGCCGATGCCGGCCACCGCCCGGGCCAGGTCGAGGACGATGATGTTGGGCGCCAGCGCCGAGACCAGCGCGCCGCCGGCGAACAGCAGTACACCGACCTGGAAGACCTTGCGCCGTCCCACCAGGTCGGCGATCGAGCCGCTGGCGAGCATGAAGCTGGCGTAGGTCAGGTCGTACCCGTTGACCACCCACTGCCCGGCCGCGAGCGAGTTGTCGAGGTCCGCGCTGATGGCCGGCAGCGCGACCGACGCGCCGGTGATGGCGAGCGGGAAGAGGACCACCGTGAGACACACGGCGAGGAGCGTCAGGCCCGGCCTGCGGACGCGATCGTCGATTAACGCGGTGGAGGTCATGAGCATCATTCCTTGGTCTGGGGACGGTCCGGGCCGGGCCGACCCGGTAAGGTGTACGACATGAATCAAACAGGCTCTACGAGTGTACGATCCAACTCAAACACTGCTTCGCGCAAGTCGAGTGGGAAAGTCACTGCTCGAGCGGCGACGCTGACCCATCGCGATCCGCGCGACGTGCCCCTGTTGACCGTGCTGCAGGCCGTGTCCGATCCGGTACGGCTGTCACTGCTCCGCCAGCTCGCGGCCGCGGAGCCGACCGAGCTCGCGTGCGGCACCTTCGATCTGCCGGTGCGCAAGTCGGGCCTGAGTCACCACTTCGCCGTCCTCCGCCAGGCCGGCCTGATCCTCCAGCACGACGAAGGTCCCCGCAGGCTCAACCGTCTGCGCCGGGCGGAGTTCGACGAGCAGTTCCCCGGCCTGCTCGATCTGATCCTGAGCGACCGGCCGATCACTGAAAAGTGACGCGCCTCGGCGTCATCCGGTACACGACCCGCGACGGGGCGTCGGGCGGCACCGACGCGTCCTTCACGCCATAGCGCTCGGCCAGCCGCAGGAACGTCGACGCCTCCGGGTCCGGCTCGACGAGATCCACCTGCCCGCGGATCTCCAGGTACCGATACGGTTGGTCCGGGTCGAGAACGGAAATGGCCACCGCCGGGTTCTCCTGAATGTTCAGGTACTTGCGGCGCAACGTGGAATTGGTGAACCACAGATGGTTTCCGTCCCATTCGAACCACGTAGGGTTCACCTGCGGTGAACCGTCCGGCCGAACCGTGGCGAAATGCGCGAACAGCGGCCGCTCCAGCAGGTCACGATGGCTGTCAGGAATCACAGGACTACCCTTCTTCCGCGAGTTCGGCCGGCACTCCGACACTGGTGGAGATCCTGACGAACCCCGGTCGGCCCTGTCCAGCGACGTCGGCACCGCCTAAGCCGAGCCTTGTATGGGCCTTGAACGCCACCGCCTAGCCTCGAGCGAAACGTCCTCGCGCGAAGGGAAACAAGCGTGGCCAGGTTTACCGGAAAGGTCGTGGCGATAACGGGCGCAGCCCGTGGAATCGGCCGTGCCTACGCTCTTGCATTCGCCGCCGAAGGGGCACATGTCGTCCTCTCCGACATCGCGGCCCAGATCGATTCCGTGCCGATTCCGATGGGCACGTCGAAGGACCTCGAGGAAACCCGGCAGGCGGTCGAGGAGCTGGGTGCGAAATGTGTCGTCCGCCCGGCCGACGTGCGGGTCTCCGCCGAGGTCGACGCGGTGGTCGGCACGGCGGTGGAGGAGTTCGGGCGCCTGGACGTCGTCTGTGCCAACGCGGGCCTGTGGAGCACGTCCTCGTTACTGGACATGACCGACGAGACCTGGCGCGACATGATCGACACCGATCTCAGCGGTGTCTTCCACACGTTCCGTGCCGCGGCCCGGGTCATGGTGCCGCAGAAGTCCGGGCGCATCCTGGTGACCGGGTCGGTCGCCTCCCGCGTCGGTTCGGCGAACATGGCGCACTACACGGCCGCCAAGTGGGGTGTGCTCGGACTGCTCAAGTCCGCCGCTCTGGAACTCGGCCCGCACAACATCACCGTGAACGCGATCTCGCCCAGTTTCACCAACACCGCGATGATCAACAACGAGCTGAACTACCGGCAGTTCAGCCCCGACGACCCGACGCCGGGTGCCGCCGCCGAGACATGGACGAACCTCATGCCGATGCGCGTCCCCTACATCGAGCCGTCCGAAGCCGCCGACGCCGCCCTGTTCCTGGCGTCCGACGCGGCCCGTCACATCAGCGGCGTCTCGCTCGACGTGGCCGCCGGCTGGAACGCCCAGTACACGGCCTGAGCGGCGGCGAGCCGCAATGAGGGACGAGGTGCCGTCATGAAGTACGAGGTACTCGGGCCGCTGCGCATCACGGCCGGATCCACCGTCCTGACCGTCAACGCGCCCAAGATGGCAACACTCCTGGTGGCGCTGGTGGTCCGCGCGAACACCGTCGTCTCCAAGGAGGCGCTGATCACCGAGATCTGGGAGGGGACCCCACCGCGCCGGGCGGCCGCGGCCCTGCACGTGTACGTGTCCCAGCTGCGCAAACTCCTGGCGATGGGCGCGCCGGACGCGTCGCCCATCGTCACCGAGCGCCCCGGCTACATGCTGGTGGCGGGGCCGGAGGACACGGACTGGGGGCAGCTGGAGAAACTCACCCGGCAGGCCCGGGCGGCCCGCGACAGGGGCGACCTGGAGGACAGCGCCCACGCGTTCGCCCAGGCGGTCGGACTGTGGCGCGGCCCCCTGCCCTGCCCCCGGCAGAACGGCCCGCTGATCGGCGACTTCGCCGCCTGGGTGAAGACGCACCGGCTGCACTGCCTGGAGGACTACGTCGAGGTGAGCCTCGAACTGGGCCGGCACCGCTCCCTGATCGGCCTGCTGTCCACCCTGGTGTCGGAACACCCGTTCCACGAGGTGTTCTACGGCCAGCTGATGCGCGCCCTGGACGCGTCGGAACGGCGAGCCGAGGCCCTGCGGGTCTACGAGCAGGCGGCGACGACCCTGAGCCGGGAACTCGGCCTGGGCCCCGGCCGCCAGCTGCGCCAGGTCCACCGGGCGATCCTGTCCGGCGGAAGCGCGCCGGCACCGCGCCTGCACGACGTGGCGGCCCCGGGCCGCGCCTAGGGGGCGTCCGCCGATCATGCCGGGCTCGCGGCGCCTGGCACCGTGCCTCGCCGCGTTGTCGTCGGTCCCCGATGCGCCGCATCGGCTCCCTCCTCCGCCTTGCGATGCACGGCACCAGGCGCCGCTCCCTGATCCGGCCTGATCGACGAGACACCCCCTAGGCCCTGCCTCCACGAACGAACAGACGGACGAACGGACGGACGAGCCCGTGCGGGGGCGCCCCCATGGCCCCCGCCCGGCTCAGCTCGGCACGGCGCGGCCGGCCGGCCGCGCGGCCCTGCTCCTAGACCGCGGTAAGCGGCGCTTTAGAAAACCTGCTGACGATGCCCCAGGTCGTGCCCACGTACCGGAAGAGGCTTGGGATGGGTGACACAACAGAGGACACACTGTGGTCCCTGCACGAGCGGGGCCGCGTGGCCGCGGAGTACCCGCGCGTACGCCGGCTCGTCGGCGCGCTCGGCGACTCCGGGGACCCCGACGAACTGCGCCGCGCCGGCAACCTCCTGGCCCGGATCGGGGCCGACGCGGTGCTCGCGGAGCACCCGGACACCCCGGTGGTGTCGGTGGCGATCACCGGGCACAGCACGGTGTCCGGGCTGACCGGCCCGCTCACCGCCGAACTGGCCCGGCACGGCATGCTGCTGCGGCCCCACGTCGGCGACTTCGACGGCTACGTCGCCGGCCTCGCGTCGCCGGACAGCGACCTGTACGCCGCCCGGCCCGACGCCGTGGTCTGCCTGCTGGACGCGTCGGTGGTGTTCGACGAGGTCCCGCCGGTGTGGCAGCCGGAGGACGTGGCGCGCGTCCTCGACGAGAAGCTGGCCCTGCTCGACCGGCTGGCCTCCTCCTTCGCCGCCGCCGGCCGGGGCACCCTGATCCTCAACACCCTCCCCCTCCCGCGACTGCACGCGGCCCAGCAGGTCGTCCTGAGCGCACGGGCCCGCCTCGGCGCGGTGTGGCGGGAGGCGAACGCCCGCCTGCTGCGGCTGATGGACGACCACCCCGAGCTGGTCGTCGTCGACATCGACCCGCTGCTCGGCGGCGAACTGCCGCTGCGGGACGCGCGGCTCGGTACGTACACCAAGACCCAGTTCACGCCGCAGCTGCTGGCCGAGTACGCCCGCGAGGTGGCCCACCTGTTGCGCGCAGCGACCGGGCGGGCGAAGAAGTGCCTGGTCCTTGACCTGGACAACACCGTCTGGGGCGGGGTCCTCGGCGACGACGGCCCCGAGGGCATCGAGGTCGCCGGCACCTACCGCGGCGAGGCGTTCCGCACCCTGCAGCGCACCGCCCGGCAGATCGCCTCCCAAGGAGTGCTGCTGGCCGCGGTGAGCAAGAACGACCTCGATCCGGTACGGCGGGTGCTGCGCGAGCACGCCGAGATGACGCTGCGCGAGGACGACTTCGTACGCGTCATCGCCAACTGGCGCCCCAAGCACGACAACCTGCGGGAACTCGCCGACGACCTCGGCATCGGCGTGGACAGTTTCGTCTTTGCCGACGACAGCCCCTACGAATGCGGGCTCGTCACCCGCGAGCTGCCCGACGTCGCCGTGATCCGGCTGGACGACGACCCGGCCCTGCACACCGAGAAGCTGCTGCGCGACGGCTGGTTCGACGTACGCAGCATCACCGCCGACGACCTCGAGCGGCCCGAACGCTACCGCGAGGAACTGAGCCGCAAGGACTTCCTGCACGGCTTCGAGTCGCTGACGGACTATCTGCGGGAGCTGGACATCCGGGTCCGGCTGGCCGAGGCCTCCGACAGCGAGATCGCCCGTGTCTCCCAGCTGACGCTGCGCACCAACCAGTTCAACCTCACCACCCGCCGCCTCCAGCCGGCCGATGTGACCCGGCTGGCGGAGGACCCCGACGCACTCGTCCTCACCATCCGCTCCGCCGACCGCTTCGGCGACAACGGCGTGGTCGGCGCGATCCTCGCGCACCGGGACGACGACATCCTGCACATCGACAACTTCCTGCTCAGCTGCCGGGTGCTGGCCCGGGGCATCGAGCAGGCCTGCCTGTCCGCCCTGCTCGGCCACGCCCGCCGGCAGGGCATGCGGTCGGTGCGCGCCTACTACCGGCCGTCCGCCAAGAACGGCAAGGTCGGCGACTTCTACGTGGGCAACGGCTTCCGCCCGCTCGAAGGCGACGCCACCAGAGCGGACACCGCCGACACGGCCGATACGGCCGATACGGCCGATACGGCCGATACGGCCGACACCGCCGTATCGACGTTCCAGCACGACCTGGCGGAGATCGCCGGGCCACCGGAGCACATCCAGTTGACGCGGAGCCTGGGAGGGCAGCACACGCCATGAAGACGATCGACGACTTCCTCGCACTCGTCCACGACGAGATCGGTCTCCGGCTGACCCCGGACGCCGTGCGCCACTCCTTCGACCAGCTGCCCGAGTGGGACTCGCTGCACCTTCTGACCTTGCTGACCGCCCTCGAACGGCAGACCGGACAGCGGGTCCCGATGCCCCAGGTGCTGGAGGCGACGAGCCTGTGGGACATCTACGAACTCACCGTCCGGTCACCGGCCGCCTGACCGCCCTCCCCCTGCCCGCCCGGAACTCCCTCACCACCAAGTCTCGGAGACGGTAGACGATGAACGCTGTGTCCAACCCGGTCGTGCTGTGGCCGGTCTCGGCACCCGGACCGGCCTCACTGCGGGCGCGCGCGGCAGCGGCGGCCGATTCACTCGACGCCCTCCCCGCGCTGTCCCCGGCCCAGGCCGCCGCCGCCCTGGCGGCCGCCGACCGGGGCCACGCGCACCGGGCGGCGGTACTGGGCCGGGACCGCGAGACACTGCTGGCGGGCCTGCGCGCCCTCGCCGCGGGCGACACGGCCGAGGGACTGTTCCAGGGACACGCGGTGAACACGGCCGGGACAGACCGGACGGACGAAACGCACCGGCCGGAGGGACCGGCGGGCACGGGCGGCCCCGCGGAGGCGGTGTTCGTCTACCCGGGCTTCGGCGCGCACTGGCCGGACATGGCCGCCTGTCTCCTCGACGACCCGGTGTTCCGCGAGAACATCGACCGCTGCGCCGACGCGCTGGCGCCGCTGGTGGACTGGTCGCTGACGGACGTGCTGCGGGGCGCGGACGGGGCTCCGCCCCTGGAGACGGCGGCCGTGGTGATGCCCGCGCTCGTCGCCGTGATGATCTCCCTGACGGAGGTCTGGCGCTCACGGGGTGTGACGCCGGCCGCGGTGGTCGGGCACAGCATCGGCGAGATGGCCGCCGCGTACGCCTGCGGCGCGCTCTCCCTGCCGGACGCGCTGCGGGTGGCGGCGGTCTGGGGCAGCGCCCTGACCGAGGACCGCTCCGGCGCCTGGGGTATCGCCGCCGTCCTGCTGCCCGAGGAGGAGGCGCGCGTACGGCTGGAAGCCTGGGGCGACCGACTGGACGTCGCCGCCGTCAACGGCCCCGGCTCGGTGACCGTCTCCGGAGACCGCGACGCGCTCGAAGAACTGCTGGAGGCACTGGCCGCCGACGGAGTCCGCGCCCGCCGTGTCGCCGCCGACTTCCCCGTGCACGTCCACCAGGTCGAAGCGATCATGGAACGGCTGCTGCGGGACGTGGGCACGATACGCCCGAAGCCCGCGGCCATCCCCTTCTACTCGGCGGCCCGCGGCACCCGCCTGCCCACCGAGCAACTCGACGGCCCCTACTGGGCCCACCAGCTGCGCGACCCCGTCCGCTTCGAAGCGGCGGTACGCGCACTGGTCGCGGACGGCTTCCACGTCTTCCTGGAGGCCGGCCCGCACCCGGTGCTCACACCGGCGGTCCAGGACGTCCTGGACCGCGAGCAGGACACCCACGCGACCGGCCCGACCCTGGTGACCGGCTCCCTCACCCGGGGCCGGGACGCCCGCACCGAACTCGCGGCCTCGCTCGCCGCCCTGTACGTACACGGCCTGCCGGTCGACCTCGCCCGCGTGTCACCCGCCGCAGCCACCGACGACCCCGTACGGCTCGACCTGCCCGCATACGGCCCGCAGGACGAGGCCGCCGACCGGGCCGAGGCGGCCTCCCGGCAGCAGCTCCCCCTGCGCCGCGAGCTGGACGCCGCGCGGGACGAGACCCGGCACGAGCTGCTCCTGCGCGTCGTACGGGAACAGACGTCGGCGGTCCTCTGGGGGACGGAACGGCCCGCGGACGATGACAACACCTACGGCACCCATGACACCCACGGACCCGACCGCGAGGAGGCCGCCGCCGGACACACCTTCCACGCCCTGGGCCTGGAGTCGGCCGGCGCGGTCGAACTGCGCAACCGGCTCACCCGGCTGCTCGGCGTACGGCTCCCGGTCGCGGTCGCCTTCGACCACCCCAGCCCGATGGCCCTCGCGGCACATCTGCACGCGCTGATGTACGACGAGCCGACGGACGCAGGCACCCATGACATCCGGCCGACCGCCGCGTCCCCCGGCGAGCCGATCGCGATCATCGGGATGGCCTGCCGCTATCCGGGCGGGGTGAGCACACCGGAGGAGCTGTGGCGACTGGTCGCCGAAGGCACCGACGCCATCGGCGAGTTCCCGACCGACCGGGGCTGGGACGTCGACGCCCTGTACGACCCCGACCCGACGGCGACCGGCAAGTCGACCACCCGCCGGGGCGGTTTCCTCTACGACGCCGCCGACTTCGACCCCGAGTTCTTCGGCATCAGCCCCCGCGAAGCCACCGCGATGGACCCGCAGCAGCGGCTCCTCCTGGAGACATCCTGGGAGGCGTTCGAACGCGCCGGAATCGACCCCACCGCCCTCCGGGGCAGCAGCACCGGGGTCTTCACGGGAACGTACGGGCTGGAATACGGCCCACGGCTCACCGAGGCACCCGAAGACGTGGCCGGCCACCTGCTCACCGGCCAGTTCAGCAGCGTCGCCTCGGGGCGCATCGCCTACACGTACGGGCTTGAGGGCCCGGCGATCACGGTGGACACCGCCTGCTCGTCGTCGCTGGTCGCCCTGCACCTGGCCGTGCAGTCGCTACGCCAGGGCGAGTGCTCCCTCGCCCTCGCGGGCGGGGCCGCAGTGATGGCAAGTCCTGGAATGTTCACGGAGTTCAGCCGGCAGCGGGGGCTGTCCCCCGACGGCCGCTGCAAAGCCTTCTCCGACGACGCCGACGGCACCGGCTGGGCGGAAGGCGTCGGCCTCCTCCTCGTCGAACGCCTCTCCGACGCCCGCCGCAACGGCCACCCCGTCCTGGCCGTCATCCGCGGCACCGCCACCAACCAGGACGGCGCCAGCAACGGCCTGACCGCGCCCAGCGGACCCGCGCAGGAACGCGTCATCCGCCAGGCACTGGAGAACGCCCGCCTGTCGGCGGACCAGGTGGACGCCGTCGAGGCGCACGGGACGGGGACCAAGCTGGGGGATCCGATCGAGGCGCAGGCCCTGCTGAACACGTACGGGCGTGCTCGCGAGGGCGGGCAGCCGCTGTGGCTGGGGTCGATCAAGTCGAACATCGGGCACAGCCAGGCGGCGGCAGGCGTCGCCGGGGTCATCAAGATGGTGATGGCCATGCGGGAGCGGACGCTGCCGCGCACCCTGCACGCGGAACGGCCCACCACGCATGTCGACTGGTCCGACGGCACCGTTCAGCTGCTGGACGAGGCCCGCGAGTGGGGGACCGTGGAGGGCCGGCCTCGGCGGGCGGGAGTGTCCTCGTTCGGGATCAGTGGGACGAACGCGCATGTGATCCTGGAGGAAGCGCCGGTCTTGGAAGGCGTTGAGGGGGACGGCGAACTGCCCGATGTGCCGTGGCAGTTGTCGGCGAAGACGCAGCAGGCGCTGCGCGATCAGGCACGTCGTCTGCTGGAACACCTGAAGGATGCGCCTGGTGCGGATACGGCGGTCATTGGGCAGGCACTGGCCGCCCGGACACGGTTCGCCCACCGGGCCGTGATTCTGGGTGCCGACCGGGTCGCTGGGCTGGCGGCGCTGGCGGAGGATGCCCCGCATCCGCAGGTGGTGACCGGGCAGGCCCGGGAGGGGAAGACGGTCTTCCTGCTGACCGGGCAGGGCAGCCAGCGCCCTGGCATGGGACGGGAGCTGTACCGGTCTGAGCCCGTCTTCGCGGACGCCTTCGACACCGTGTGCGACCTCTTCGACCCCCACTTGGAACTGCCGCTGCGGGAAGTGATGTGGGGGGAACACAGCCACCACCTCAACGACACCCGCTACGCCCAGCCCGCCCTGTTCACCCTCCAGGTCGCCCTGCACCGCCTACTGGACCACCACGGCATCACCCCGGACGCCCTGATCGGCCACTCCCTCGGCGAAATCACCGCCGCCCACCTCGCCGGAGTCCTCACCCTCACAGACGCCGTCACCCTCATCGCCACCCGTGCCCAGCACATGCACCAGGCTCGGAATGACGGCGCCATGCTCGCCATCAACGCCGGCGAGGACGAGGTCCGCCCGCTGCTCGACGCCAGCGTGGACATCGCCGCCGTCAACGGCCCCCACAGCACAGTCATCTCCGGCGACACCGAGGCGATCAACACCATCGCCGCTCACTTCAGCAAGACCACCCGGCTACGAACCAGCCACGCCTTCCACTCCCACCACATGGACGGCATCCTCGACGACTTCCGCAACGCCATCAGCACCATCACCCACCACCCACCGACCACCCCCGTCATCTCGAACCTCACCGGCCGACCCCTCACCCAAAACGAACTCGGTCCGGACTACTGGGCACGCCACATCCGCGGCACAGTCCGCTACCACCAAGGCATCACCCACCTCACCGCCACCGGCCACACCCGCTACCTCGAACTCGGCCCCGACACCACCCTCACCACCCTCACCGCCGCAACGGCACAGGCCATCCCCACACTGCGGCCGAACACCCCGGAATCGGAAAGCCTCGCCACGGCCCTGGCCCACCTGCACGTCACCGGTCAAACGCCCGCTACCTACAACCCCACCGGTCACATCACCCCTGACCTGCCCACTTACGCCTTCCAGCGCCAGTCCTACTGGCTGCCCACACCCCCGGCGCCGGCCAAGACCACCGATCACCCCTGGCTCGACACAGCCCTCCACCTCACCGACGACCGAACAGTCCTCACCGGCCGCATCTCCCTGACCACCCACCCCTGGCTCGCCGACCACACCATCACCGACACCCCCCTCCTCCCGGCAACGGCCTTCCTGGACCTCGCCCTCCACGCCGCCCACCACACCGACACCCCGACCATCCAAGACCTCACCCTCGAACAACCCCTCCCCCTCACCACGGCAACCACCCACATACAGGTCACCATCGACGCGCCCACGCCCGATGGCCACCGTGCCCTCACCATCCACACCCAAGCCGCCCCCCACGCGCCCTTCACCCGCCACGCCACCGCAACCCTCACGACCACACGCACCACCCCAACCGCCCTGACCTGGCCCCCGACCTCCCCACCTCTCAACCTCACCACCTTTTACGAACACCTCGCCGACCACGGCTACACCTACGGCCCCACCTTCCAGAACCTCACCCACGCCTGGCAGGACCCACACACCGGCACCCTCCACACACAAACGACCACCCCTCCCAGCACCGGCCACACCATCCACCCCGCCCTCCTCGACGCCACCCTCCACCCCCTCCTCCAACTCACCACCACCCCACGCCTCCCCTTCACCTTCAGCGGCGTCACCCTCCACGCCACCGACGCCACCCACCTCCACACCCAACTCACCCCCACCGGCCCCGACACCTACGCCCTCACCGCAACCGACCCCCAAGGCGCACCGGTGCTGTCGATCAGCGAACTGGCCTTGCGGGAGGTCGACTTCGGAAAGCTGACCGCTACGAACCCGGCCCGCGATTCGCTGTACGTCCTCGATTGGCGTGAGATCGGCGGCGCCGATGGCACACACGACATCAAGGCGGAGCACTGGGCAGCGGTCGGGGACGATGCTGCAGGCGTCGCCGCCGAGTTGGGCATCGAGGCCGTACATCCGGATCTCTCCGCTCTGCGAGCGCTTGTCGCCGCAGGCGGCACAGTCCCGGATGTGGTGGTGTGGCCCGTCCCGGAGGCGAGAGGCGAACTGCCCGCTGCGGCGCACGAGATCTCGTGTGCCACTCTCGCGGTGGTCCAGGAGTGGCTGGCGGACGAGCGGCTCGCCGAGTCGCGGCTGGTGGTCGTGACGCGAGGCGCGGTCGCGGCTGGTCCGCAGCCAAGTGTCCGGTCGTTGGCGACCTCACCGGTTTGGGGGCTGCTGCGCACCGCGCAGGCCGAGACCGAGGGTTCGTTCACGCTGGTGGACCTGGACCCCGGCGAGCCGGACACGGGGGCCGGTGGCGTCCGGGTGCTCCCCGCCGCCGTAGCGTCAGGACGCGGCCAACTCGCCGTACGCAAGGGAACGCTGTACGTCCCGTTCCTCACTCACGCCGAGGCGGCACTTGCCAAGGCGGCACCGGCGAGCGGCGGCAACCCGAGCCGTGCTCTCGATCCGGAGGGGACGGTGCTGATCACCGGCGGTACCGGCACCCTCGGCAGCCTCCTCGCCCGCCACCTCACCACCCACCACGGCATCCGCCACCTCCTCCTCACCAGCCGCCAAGGACCCGACGCCCCCGGCGCCCAGGAACTCCTCCACGACCTCACCCAACACGGCGCCCACCCCCGCATCGAAGCCTGCGACACCAGCAACCCCACCCAACTCGCCCACCTCCTCACCACCATCAACCCCAACCACCCCCTCACCACCGTCATCCACACCGCCGGCACCACCCACGACGCCACCCTCACCACCCAAACCCCCCACCACCTCACCACCACCCTCCAACCCAAAACCGACACCGCCTGGCACCTCCACCACCTCACCCAAAACCACAACCTCACCCACTTCATCACCTACAGCTCCCTCACCGGCCTCACAGGAACACCCGGCCAAGCCAACTACGCCGCCGCCAACACCTTCCTCGACGCACTCGCCCACCACCGCCACACCCAAGCCCTCCCCGCCACCTCCCTCGCCTGGGGCCTCTGGCAACAAACCAGCACCCTCACCCAACACCTCACCCCCACCGACCACGCACGACTGCGCCGTTCCGGGATCGTCCCCATGTCCCCGGAGGAAGCGCTGGCCCTGTTCGACGCCGCGCTGGCGCACGAATCGCCGCTTCTGGTGCCAGCCCGTCTCGACACCTCCGCCCTACAGGCCCGTGCGGCTGACGGCACGCTCCCGGAACCGCTGCGAGGCCTGGTACGCGGTCCCCTCCGTCGAGCCGGAGCAGCCGGCACCGAGCGTCCGGGCAAGGGCGCGGCAGCGTTCGCCGGGCGGTTCGCGGCCGCCGCTCCCGACGAGCGCGAGCACCTGCTGCTCGCCCTGGTGCGTGAGCACGCGGCCCGGGTGCTCGGCCACGACTCCCCGGCCCGGATCGAGGCCGACCGGGGGCTGCTGGACCTGGGCTTCGACTCGCTGACGGCGGTCGAGTTCCGCAACAGCCTGAACTCGGTGACGGGGCTGAGGCTGAGCACCACGGTCGTCTTCGACCACCCGACACCGAACGCCCTGGCCCGCCATCTCCTCGGCCGTCTCACGTCGTCGACTCCCCGGACGGAGGCCGGCCCGTTGGAGGCCATCGACCGGCTGGAGTCGCTCCTCAAGCGGTACGCCACCCAGGACGGCGCCGGCGAGGCCGCCGAGGTCGTCGAAGCCGCCGAGATCGCACAGCGTCTGCAACGGATCGCTCAGAACTGGCAGGCGCTCACCCGCCCGTCCTCCCCCGACGACGGCAGCCTCGAATCCGCGACGGACGACGAGCTCTTCGACGTACTCGACCAGGAACTCGGCCTGTCCTGACCCGCTCCCCGCCACGTCCCACCGATCGCCGAACCGTCAGCAGCAAAGGGTGACCTTCCGTGTCGAACACCGAGGACAAGCTCCGCGATTACCTGAAGCGGGCGACCGCCGATCTGCGCCAGGCCCGGCGCCGGCTGACGGAGATCGAAGAAGGCCTGCACGAGCCGATCGCGATCATCGGCATGGCCTGCCGATACCCGGGCGGGGTGACCTCCCCCGAGGAACTGTGGCAGTTGGTCGCGGAAGGCGCCGACGCCATCGGCGAGTTCCCGAGCAACCGCGACTGGAACGTCGACGAACTCCACGACCCGGACCCCACCGCGACCGGCAAGTCGACCACCCGCCGAGGCGGCTTCCTCTACGACGCGGCCGACTTCGACCCCGAGTTCTTCGGCATGAGCCCACGCGAGGCACTCGCCCTGGACCCGCAGCAACGGCTGCTCCTGGAGACCGCCTGGGAGGTCTTCGAACGCGCCGGGATCGACCCGACCGGCCTGCGCGGCAGCGACACGGGCGTCTTCGCTGGCGTGATGTACAACGACTACGCCTCCCGGCTGCGCCCCGCGCCCGAGGAGTACGAAGGGTTCCTGGCCACCGGGAGTCTGGGCAGCGTGGCATCAGGGCGACTGGCGTACACCTACGGTCTCGAAGGACCGGCGGTCTCGGTGGACACCGCCTGCTCCTCGTCACTGGTCGCCCTGCACCTGGCCGTGCACTCGCTCCGCCGGAACGAATGCTCCCTCGCCCTCACGGGCGGCGTGACCGTGATGGCCACCCCGGGGACCTTCGTCGAGTTCAGCCGGCAGCGCGGGCTGTCCCCCGACGGCCGCTGCAAAGCCTTCTCCGACGACGCCGACGGCACCGGCTGGGCGGAAGGCGTCGGCCTCCTCCTCGTCGAACGCCTCTCCGACGCCCGCCGCAACGGCCACCCCGTCCTCGCCGTCATCCGCGGCACCGCCACCAACCAGGACGGCGCCAGCAGCAGACTCACCGCACCCAACGGGCCCGCCCAGGAACGCGTGATCCGCCAGGCACTGGAGAACGCACAGCTCAGCCCCACCGACATCGACGCCGTGGAAGCCCACGGCACCGGCACCACACTCGGCGACCCCATCGAGGCCCAGGCCCTCCTCAACACCTACGGACAGGACCACACGCCCGACCAGCCCCTCTGGCTCGGCTCGATCAAGTCCAACATCGGCCACACCCAGGCCACCGCCGGGGTCGCCGGGGTCATCAAGATGGTGATGGCCATGCGGGAGCGGACACTCCCGCGCACCCTGCACGCCGAGCGGCCCACCACGCATGTCGACTGGTCCGACGGCACCGTCCAACTCCTCAACACACCCCGCCCATGGGAAGCGACAGACGACCGCCCCCGCCGCGCCGCCGTCTCCTCCTTCGGCATCAGCGGCACCAACGCCCACGTCATCCTCGAAGAAGCCACCACTCCACAGGGCCCCGAAGACGACGTCCGCCTCCCCGACATTCCGTGGCAGTTGTCGGCGAAGACGCAGCAGGCGCTGCGCGATCAGGCACGTCGTCTGCTGGAACACCTGGAGGATGCGCCTGGTGCGGATACGGCGGTCATTGGGCAGGCACTGGCCGCCCGGACACGGTTCGCCCACCGGGCCGTGATTCTGGGTGCCGACCGGGTCGCTGGGCTGGCGGCGCTGGCGGAGGATGCCCCGCATCCGCAGGTGGTGACCGGGCAGGCCCGGGAGGGCAAGACGGTCTTCCTGCTGACCGGGCAGGGCAGCCAGCGCCCCGGCATGGGACGGGAGCTGTACCGGTCTGAGCCCGTCTTCGCGGACGCCTTCGACACCGTGTGCGACCTCTTCGACCCCCACTTGGAACTGCCGCTGCGGGAAGTGATGTGGGGGGAACACAGCCACCACCTCAACGACACCCGCTACGCCCAGCCCGCCCTGTTCACCCTCCAGGTCGCCCTGCACCGACTACTGGACCACCACGGCATCACCCCGGACGCCCTGATCGGCCACTCCCTCGGCGAAATCACCGCCGCCCACCTCGCCGGAGTCCTCACCCTCACAGACGCCGTCACCCTCATCGCCACCCGTGCCCAGCACATGCGCCAGGCTCGGAATGACGGCGCCATGCTCGCCATCAACGCCGGCGAGGACGAGGTCCGCCCGCTGCTCGACGCCAGCGTGGACATCGCCGCCGTCAACGGCCCCCACAGCACAGTCATCTCGGGTGATGCGAACACGATCAACGCCGTTGCCGCTCACTTCAGCAAGACCACCCGGCTACGAACCAGCCACGCCTTCCACTCCCACCACATGGACGGCATCCTCGACGACTTCCGCAACGCCATCAGCACCATCACCCACCACCCACCGACCACCCCCGTCATCTCGAACCTCACCGGCCGACCCCTCACCCAAAACGAACTCGGTCCGGACTACTGGGCACGCCACATCCGCGGCACAGTCCGCTACCACCAAGGCATCACCCACCTCACCGCCACCGGCCACACCCGCTACCTCGAACTCGGCCCCGACACCACCCTCACCACCCTCACCGCCGCAACGGCACAGGCCATCCCCACACTGCGACCCAACACCCCCGAAGCCCAGAGCTTCGAAAGCGCCCTGGCCCACCTACACACCACCGGCCACACCCCCACCACCTACAACCCCACCAGTCACATCACCCCTGACCTGCCCACTTACGCCTTCCAGCGCCAGTCCTACTGGCTGCCCACACCCCCGGCGCCGGCCAAGACCACCGATCACCCCTGGCTCGACACCACCATCCACCTCACCGACGACCGCATAGTCCTCACCGGCCGCATCTCCCTGACCACCCACCCCTGGCTCGCCGACCACACCATCGCCGACACCCCCCTCCTCCCCGCCACCGCCTTCCTCGACCTCACCGTCCACGCAGCCCAACACACCAACACCCCGGCCATCCAAGACCTCACCCTGGAACAACCCCTCCCCCTCACCACGGCAACCACCCACCTCCAAATCACCGTCAACGCACCAGACGCCGAAGGCCACCGCACCCTCACCATCCACAGCCACCCCACCCCCGACGCCCCCTTCACCCGCCACGCCACCGCAACCCTCACCACCACACCCACGAATCCGACAGCCCTGACCTGGCCGCCGACAGCCCCACCTCTCAACCTCACAGGCTTCTACGAAGCCCTCGCCGACCACGGCTACACCTACGGCCCCACCTTCCAGAACCTCACCCACGCCTGGCACGACCCACACACCGGCACCCTCCACACCGAAACCACCCTCGCCCCCGACACCCGAACCGCCGGCCACACCATCCACCCCGCCCTCCTAGACGCAGCCCTCCACGTCTGGGCCTCGGTCCGTGCCGAGCGGGGCCCGGCCGGGGATGAGCGGCTGCTGCTCCCCTTCAGCTGGTCGGGAGTGCGGCTGCACGCGACTGACGCGACGTCGGTGCGGGTGCGGCTCACGCCGGTCGGGGCGGACAGCATGCGCCTGGATGTCACGGACCTGGCCGGCGCCCCGGTGATGACGGTCGCAGAGGTCACCGCGCGTGCGGTCGGCCGCGACGCTCTCGCCGTACCGCGCACGGGCGGCAACAGCGTCCGACGGACTCCGCTGCATCTGCTGCGCTGGAAGCCCGTCCCGCTCCCCGCGGCCGAGGCGGAAGCGGCCGCCGTCCCGGCGGGAACCTACGTCCTGGGGCCCGACCCGCTGGGTCTGGCGGATGCGCTCGGTGTCACCGCGCACACGGATCTCGCCTCGCTGTGGGAGGCGGTGGCCGCGGGTGCGCCCGCGCCCGTGCGGGTGCTGGCCACCCTGACCGGAGCCGACACCAAAGCCGGAACCGGAACCGGAACCGGAGATGCGGACGCTGACGCCGACGCCGGCGCATCGGTGCCCGAACAGGCCCGCCACCACGCGGAACGCGCCCTCGCCCTCACCCAGGACTGGCTGGCCGACGAACGCTCGGAGGGGGCAAGGCTGGTCGTGGTGACGTGGGGTGCCGTGGCCGCCCGGCCGGGCCCGGAGATCCGGGATCTGGCGGCGTCCACGGTCTGGGGGCTGGTGCGCACCGCGTACTCGGAGCACCCGGGTCGGTTCGGGTTGCTAGACCTCGACGGGCCGTTGGACGGGCGGCTGGACGCGGTGCGGGCGGTCGTGGCGGCGCTGCGTGCCGACGAGGAGTTCCAGGGTGCGGTACGGGACAACGGGCTGTACGTGCCGCGGATCGTGCCGGCGGAGTCGGCCGGGGATGTGCTGACGCCGCCGCAGGGGGTGGAGCACTGGAAGCTGGACGTGGACACCGCCGGTTCGCTGGACGGGGTCGCGCTGCTGCCCGCGCCGGAGGCGGGCGCGCCGCTGGGGGCCGGGGAGGTGCGGGTGGCGGTCCGGGCCGCCGGTCTGAACTTCCGGGACGTACTGATCGGGCTGGGCATGTACCCGGGTGACGACGCGCGCATCGGTGGCGAGGCGGCCGGTGTGGTGCTTGAGACGGGGTCCGATGTCACGTCGGTGGCTCCCGGGGACCGGGTGATGGGGTTGTTCCCCTCGGGTGGGATCGGTCCGGTCGCGGTCACCGACCACCGTTGGGTGACCCGGATGCCGGCGGGGTGGGGGTTCCACCAGGCGGCGGTCGTTCCGGTGGTGTTCCTGACCGCCTACTACGGGCTGCGGGACCTGGCGGAGGTGCGCCGGGGCGAGCGGCTGCTGGTGCATGCGGCGACCGGTGGCGTGGGCATGGCCGCGCTGCAACTGGCCCGGCACTGGGGCCTGGAGGTGTACGGCACGGCGAGTCCGGCGAAGTGGGAGGTGCTGCGGTCGCTGGGGGTGCCGGAGGAGAGGATCGCCTCGTCCCGCACCCTCGAGTTCGAGGAGCGGTATCGGGCGCTGACCGGCGGGCGCGGTTTCGATGTCGTACTGAACTCGCTGGCCCAGGAGTTCGTGGACGCGTCGCTGCGGCTGCTGGCGCCGGGCGGTCGCTTCCTGGAGATGGGCAAGACGGACGTCCGCGACGAGGCGGAGGTGCGGTCACGGTTCCCCGAGGTGTCGTACACGGCGTACGACCTGATGCGGGTGGCACCGGAGCGGGTGCAGGCCATGCTGACGGAGCTGGTCGGTCTGTTCGAGTCGGGGGCGCTACGGCCGTTGCCGTCGACGGCGTGGGACGTCAGTCACGCACGGGACGCGCTGCGTCATCTGAGTCAGGCCCGGCACACCGGCAAGGCGCTGCTGACGTTGCCGCGCTCGCTGGATCCGGAGGGGACGGTGCTGATCACCGGCGGTACCGGCACCCTCGGCAGCCTCCTCGCCCGCCACCTCACCACCCACCACGGCATCCGCCACCTCCTCCTCACCAGCCGCCAAGGACCCGACGCCCCCGGCGCCCAGGAACTCCTCCACGACCTCACCCAACACGGCGCCCACCCCCGCATCGAAGCCTGCGACACCAGCAACCCCACCCAACTCGCCCACCTCCTCACCACCATCAACCCCAACCACCCCCTCACCACCGTCATCCACACCGCCGGCACCACCCACGACGCCACCCTCACCACCCAAACCCCCCACCACCTCACCACCACCCTCCAACCCAAAACCGACACCGCCTGGCACCTCCACCACCTCACCCAAAACCACAACCTCACCCACTTCATCACCTACAGCTCCCTCACCGGCCTCACCGGAACACCCGGCCAAGCCAACTACGCCGCCGCCAACACCTTCCTCGACGCACTCGCCCACCACCGCCACACCCAAGCCCTCCCCGCCACCTCCCTCGCCTGGGGCCTCTGGCAACAAACCAGCACCCTCACCCAACACCTCACCCCCACCGACCACGCTCGGATGGCACGCGAGGGCATCCTGCCGCTGGGGACGGAGGAGGCGCTGGCGTTGTTCGACGCCGCGCTGGAGGGGCGGCAGCCGCTGGCCGTGGGGGCCGCCCTCGACATGTCGGCGGTCCGGTCCGGGGCCGGTGCGGCGGTGCGGCCGCTGTTCGCGGAGCTGCCCGGTGCGGAGCGGGTGGCGCGGCGGGCGGCGCGGGCGGCCGTGGCTCCGGGTGGGCCGTCGCTTCGGGAGCGGCTGGCCGGGCTGGACGCGGTACGGCGTCAGGACGAGGTGGTGGACCTGGTGCGGGGCCACGTCGCGGCGGTGCTCGGGCACACGGACGCGCACGGGGTGGCCACCGAACGGCCGTTCAAGGAGCTGGGCTTCGACTCGCTGACCGGGGTGGAGCTGCGCAACCGGCTCGCCGGTGTCACGGGGCTGAGCCTGCCGTCGTCGCTGGTCTTCGACCATCCGACGCCCGCCGCGCTGGGCCGGTTCCTGACGCAGGCGCTGGCGCCCTCCGAGGACGACGCCCTGGCATCCGTACTGGCGGATCTGGAGTGGGTGGCACGCCGGGCGGTGGCGCTGCCCGCGGCGGAGGGCGGCCGGGGTGAGGTGGCGACACGGGTCCGGGAGCTGCTGTCGCGTCTCGAGCCCGACGGCCGGCGCGGCCCGGACGGCGGCGGTGGCGGCGAGGCCGGGGCCGGGGCCGCTGTGCTGGCGGAGGCCTCCGACGACGAGATCTTCGACTTCATCGACCGTGAGCTGGGCGTCAACTGAAGTTTCACATAGGCGGATTGAGAAGCGGGGACTGTCCCTGTATCTTCCGGATGGAATCGGGGACAGTCCCCGCTAATTGCCGAGGAGACAAGCCGACCATGAGTGAAGAGACCCTCGCCGGCACGGGAACCGGCACCGGCACCACAGCCCAGAGCCCGCCAGGCCCGGCGAACCCGGCGAACCCGGCGGGCGCCACGACCAAGCCGGCCGGCCGGCCCGGTGTCGTGCTCGTCATCGTTCTCGCCCTGCAGACGATGCTCATCCTCGACGTCAACGTGGTGAACATCGCGCTGCCGCAGCTGAAGGAGTCCCTGGGGTTCAGTCCGACAGGACTGTCCTGGGTGCTCAACTCGTATCTGCTCACCTTCGGCGGGCTGCTGCTGCTCGGCGGCCGGATCGGCGACATCCTCGGCCATCGCCGCGGGTTACTCATCGGCGTGACGGTGTTCACCGCCGCCTCCCTGCTCGGCGGTCTGGCCACCTCCGCCGGGCTGCTGCTCGCCGCCCGCGCCCTGCAGGGCGTCGGCGCGGCGGTCGCGGCGCCCACCGTGCTCGCCCTGATCAGCACACACTTCACCGAGGAACGGGCACGGGCCCGCGCCCTCGGGGCGTACGCCGCGGTCTCCGGCTCCGGTGCCGCGATCGGCCTGATCGGCGGCGGCCTGCTGACCGACTGGCTGTCCTGGCGCTGGGTGCTGTTCATCAATGTGCCGATCGGCGTGGCCCTGCTGGCCCTGGCCCCGGCGTTCATCCGCGAGACCGACCGCTCCCCCGGCCGCTTCGACCTCTCCGGCGCGCTGATGTCCACCGTGGGCATGACCGCCCTGGTCTACGGCTTCATCCGGGCCGCCGAGGACGGCTGGGGCGACCCGCTGACGCTCGGCGCCTTCGCCCTCGCCGTGGTCCTGCTCGCCGCGTTCGTGTTCATCGAGAACAACGCGCGGCAGCCGATCATGCCGCTGCGTCTGCTCACCGACCGCAACCGGGTGACCGGCTACCTGGCCCTGCTGTTCGTCATGGCGGCGGGCAACTCGATGTTCTTCTTCCTCACCCAGTTCCTCCAGGAGGTCAGCGACTTCAGCCCGATCCAGGCAGGGCTGGCGTTCGTGCCGCTGGCCCTGCTCATCCTCGGCGCCTCCAGCGTCGCGGCGAAGGCGCTGCCGAAGGCGGGGCCGCGGGTGCTGACCGCGGTCGGCGCCGCCGCCATGAGCGCCAGCCTCTTCTGGTACGCGCGGATCGACCCGTCCTCCACCTACGCCGCCGACCTGCTCGGCCCCATGCTGGTGGCCGGCCTGGGCATGGGCACGCTGCTCGTGGGGGTCACCACGATCCTGATGTCCGGCGTCGCCCCGGAGGACACGGGTGCCGCCTCCGGCCTGCTCAACGTCATGCAGCAGATCGGTGCCGCTCTCGGTCTGGCCATCATGGTGACGGTCTTCGGCACCGCGAGCCGGGACGCCGAAGGGCACATCCCCGCGAACCTCGACCCCCAGGGCGCCGCCAACTACGTACTGACCGAAGGGGTCACGGCGGCGTTCACCTGGGGCGCCGTCTTCACCGCCGCGACGATTCTGCTCACGCTCGCCATGCGTGCCGTGCCCACGGGCGCCGGAGCGGCCGAAGAGGTGCCGGAGGAGCCCGCCGACGAGAAGGCGGTCCCGCTCCGGTAAGGCGGACCCGCCGCCGCGTGTTCGCTCGCGCGGCCCTCACCCCGGCCGGTTCCGTCGATCCCGTCGGTCTCGTCGGCCCGGGCGGTTTCGTCGGCCCGGGCGGTCCCATCGGCCGGGGCGGCCCGGTCGGCCCGGGCCGCCCCGGCCGGCCGAGGTCGCCGATACAGCCCCTCGCCCCCTCAGCTCGCTCAGGAAGGAGACGTCGTGCGATTCGAGGTCCTGGGAAGTCTGCGCATCACCGACGGGGAGGAGGTGTCCACGGTCAGCGCCTCGAAGATGGAGTCCCTTCTCGGGGCTCTGCTGGTGCGGGCCGGGGAGGTCGTCTCCACCGACGAGATGTGTACCGAGATCTGGGGGCAGGAGCCCCCGCGGCGGGCCACGGCCACCCTGCACGTCTACATCTCCCAGCTGCGCAAGCTGCTGCGGCACACGACGGGGAGCGCGAGCCTGATAGAGACGCGCTTTCCCGGTTACCTGCTGCACCTCGGGAACAGCATCCTGGACGCCCACGAGTTCCACGCCCTAGCCCGGCAGGGCCGGGCCGCCAGCCGGACCAGGCGGTACGCGGACGCCTCCGCGCTGCACGGTCGCGCGCTGTCGCTGTGGCGGGGCCCGGTGCTGGGCGAGCTGCGCGGCGGGCCGATCGTCGAGGAGTTCGCGCTGCGGGCGGAGGAGACGCGGCTGGAGTGCGTCGAGCAGCGCAACGAGGCCGAGCTGGCGCTGGGGCGCCACCGTGAGCTGGTGGGTCCGCTGTACGCGCTGGTGCGCAGGCATCCGCTGATCGAGGCGTTCCACCGGCAGTTGATGCTCGCCCTCTACCGTTCCGACCGGCGGGCCGACGCGCTCCAGGCCTTCCGCGACCTGTGCGCCGTTCTGGACGGCGAGTTGGGGATCGCGCCGTGCCGCCAGGTGCGCGAGCTGCATCACCGGATCCTGGTGGACGACGACCCGACCGTGCCGAGCGCGGCGTGACCGCGCACGGCGCGGCACCGGCCGCAGGGGACGCATTGTTAAACCGGGGACTGTCCCCATATTCTGCGTCCATGACCACCTCCCCCAGCTCAGACGTCCTTCTGTCCGTCCTGGACACCGCGCCCGTGTGGAAGGGGTCGACGGCGACCGACTCCCTGCGCAACACCGTGCGCCTGGCCCGGGCGGTGGACCGGCTCGGCTACCACCGCTTCTGGCTGGCCGAACATCACAACATGACGGCCCTGTCGACCAGTTCACCGGCCGTGCTCGCCGGTCAGGTGGCCGCCGCCACCCGCCGGTTACGGGTCGGCGCCGGCGGGGTGATGCTGCCGAACCACCCGCCGCTGGTGGCCGCCGAACAGTTCGGCACCCTCGCGGCCCTTCACCCGGGCCGGATCGATCTGGGCGTCGGCCGCGCCCCCGGCACCGACCCGCTCACCGCCCGGGCACTACGGCGCGAGGCCGGCCCGGCGGGCGGCACCGACTTCCCCGCACAGGTCAAGGAACTGCTCAGCTACTTCGCGCCGCCGGGAGCCGACACCGGCCGGAACAGCCGAGACGACCAATACAGCCAATACGGCCAGGACGGCCAGGACCCGACCGCCGGAGCCCGCGCCGTCCATCCCGTCCGCGCCGTCCGCGCGGTTCCGGCGAACGAGCACTTCGTGCCGGTCTGGGTGCTCGGCTCCGGCGACTACAGTGCCCGGCTGGCCGCGGTCCTCGGGCTGCCCTTCGCCTACGCGCACCACTTCTCGCCGCACGGCACCCTTGCCGCCCTCGACACCTACCGCACGCGGTTCCAGCCGTCGCCGTATCTGAGCGAGCCGTACTGCCTGGTGTCCGTCTTCGCCGCGGTCGCCGACGACGACCGGCGCGGCAGGCGGCTCGGCGAGCCGCTGCGGGCGATCACCGCGCAGTCGCTGCGCGGCCTCGATCCGCTCTTCCCGTCGGTCGAGGAGGCCGCGGGCTTCGAGCTGTCCGCCGAGGAGCGGACCGTGGTGGACGCGCTGTACGGTGCCCAGGTCTTCGGCGGTCCGGAGACGGCGCGTCAGCGGATCGGCGAGCTGGTCGAGACGACCGGCGCGGACGAGGTGATGGTGGTCAGCGCCATCCAGGACCACGACGAACGGGTCCGCTCCTACGAGCTGCTCGCCCAGGTCACGGGACGGGTCCCGGCCCTCGCCGCGGCGAGGGCCTGAACAACCCCCGGAACCGGCCGGCTCCCTCCACCGGCCGCTCCCGCGTCCTCAAGTGCCCGGCTGCTCCACGGTGATGGCGGCGGCCGGGCACAGGTGGGCGGCCTCACGGGCCCGTTCCACGGCGGTGCCGGAGACCGTGCCGTCGGTGAGCTGGGTCACGAGGCCGTCCACGTCCTGGTCGAACAGATCGCCGGCGGCGAGTACGCACTGTCCGGCGCCGACGCAGCGCTCGCTGTCGGCGACGACCCGCACGGCGCTCACCACGCCACCGGGAGTTCGTAGATGCCCTGGACCCCGCTCTGCGCGGGTTTGATCCGCACCTCGTCGGCGGAACCGGCGAGGCGCAGCCCGGGAATCGCGCCGAACAGGGCGGACAGCGCGCTCAGCAGCTGGGCGCGGGCGAGGTTCTGTCCGATGCACTGGTGCGCGCCGTAGCCGAACGCGAGGTGGTGCCGGGCTCCGCGTTCCAGGTCGAGTGTGTGGGGGTCGTCGAAGACGTGCGGGTCGCGGTTGATGCCGGTGGTGGACAGCATCACGCTGTCGCCCTCGCGGATGGTGACGTCACCGACGGTGATGTCGGCGGCGGCGACCCGCATGAGCACGTCCCCGATGGACAGGTAGCGCAGCAGCTCCTCGACGGCGAGCGCGGCGTTCTCCGGGTCGGAGCGGAACCGGGCGAGCTGGTCGGGGTGCCGGAGCAGGGTGTACGTACTCAGGGTGATCATGCTGGCGGTGGTCTCGTGGCCGGCCATCAGCAGGATGATCCCGAGCCGGATCACGTCGTCGTACGGGATCGAGCCCTCCGCGAGGTCCCGGTGCACCAGGAGGTCCAGCAGCCCCTCGCCGGGCTCGTTCTGCTTCTGCTTCTCGCCCACCAGGTCCGTGATGTAGGAGCGCAGATTCATCAGCGCGCCGGTGGCCTGCTCCTCGGACACCTGCGGTGACACCAGCAGCAACGACTGCTGCTCGAAGTACTCGTGGTCCGCGTACGGCACCCCGAGGATGCCGCAGATGGTGTGCGAGGACAGCGGCAGCGCGAGGCCGGTGAGCACTTCGGCGGGCGGTCCCTGTTCCAGCATGGAGCCGACGAGTTCGCCGGCGCGCCGGTGGATGGACTCGCTCAGTTCGCGGGTGCGCCGCACCGAGAACGCCGGGATGAGGCGGCGCCGGTAGGCGGTGTGCTCGGGCGGGTCCATGCCGATGAGGATGGTGGCCTTCTGGATGGCCTTGCGGCGCGGGCTCGGGGAGGGGAAGTCCGGGCGGTTCCAGTCGGAGGACAGCCGGGGGTCGACGAGCAGGTCGCGGGCCTCGGCGTGACCGAGCACGACCCAGGTGGCCCGCCCGTCGTACAGCCGCGCCCGGACGACGGGGCCCTCGGTCTCGCGCAGTTCGAGGTAGCCGGGCGGGGGCTGGTAGGGGCAGTGCCGCGCCTGGGGGAAGTCGGGCAGCGGCTCGGTGCCCTCGGGGAGGGTCGCGACGCTGGGGTGTGCCATGGGCGGTCTCCTGCGAGCAGCGGCGTCCTGGAATGCGGGCCAGTCTGGAAGCGGCGTCTAGCGCGGTTCTAAAGGGCGGCTAACAGCCCTGGCCGGGCGGGTCGGCGTGGCAAGAGGCGGCAGAAGGCCGTGGGCGGCGGCCGGGTGAGGGTGAACGGCCTGGCGAGGGCGAACGGCCCGGCAGGGGTGAACGGCCCGGCGGCGTGCGGCTTTAGCGAAGTCTAGGGTGCCCTTCAGCCGCGCTGACGAGATTGGCGGGATGCAGATCGCAGCCATCGCCCGGGAACGGCGGCACACCCTGCTCTTCCTGGATGAGATACGTCCGTTCGCGCCGGTGCACCTGGACACCGAGGTGGACATGTCCGAGGTGCTGGCCCACCGGGCCGCCCAGAGCGACGGGCACCCGCTCTCCGTGGTCACGTACGTGCTCCACGCCGCGGCCCGGGTGCTGGCCGCCCACCCCGAGGCGAACGCCGCGATCCGCGGACATCTGCGGCCGCGGGTCGCGCGCTTCGGCGAGGTGTCCGGGAAGATCGCCCTGGACAAGGAGATCGGGGGCCGGCGGGTCGTGGTCTCGGCGGTACTGCCGGATCTGCACAAGGCCGGCCTGGCGGAGATCCAGCGGCGCGTCACACAGCTGCGGGACGGCGACCCCGAGGCCATGCCGGAGTTCGCCTCCACGCTGCTCCTGCACCGGCTGCCCGGTCCCGTCGCACGCGGTCTGTACCGGCTGGCGGTACGGCCGCTGGTGCGCCACCCGCGCTTCTTCGGCACGTTCGCGGTCAGCTCGCTCGGGCACCGGGCCGTCGACGGTTTCCACTCCGTGGGCGGCACGACGGTCACGTTCGGCGTGGGCCGGATCGTGGACCGGCCGGTGGTCCGGGACGGCGCGGTGGGCAGCGCGCCGGTGATGCGGCTGAACCTCACCTTCGACCACCGGGTGATCGACGGGGCGGAGGCCGCCGACATCCTCACCGAGGTCAAGGAACTGCTGGAGAGCCACCCGGACGGGGAGGCGCGGTGAACGACGTAGAGGAGCTGAAGACGTTCGTCGGGGTGCACGCCCGCCTCCTGGGCATCCCCCGCGAGAGGTCGCGTACGGTGCTCGGCCGCATCGCCCACGACAAGGAGGGCGAGCCGGGGTCCTGGGCACGGGAGTGGACCGCCGCCGGCATCGAACTGGAGCGGCGGGGCCGGGAGTCGGCGGCCGGGAAGTGCTTCAACCTCGCCCGGTTCCCGTACGTCGACGGGCCGGCCCGCGCGGAGGCGCAGCGGCTCACCGTCGCGTCCTTCGACCGGTGGCGGGCCGGGCTGGACGCCGGGATCCGGCGTCTGGAACTGGATCTGGAGGGCGGCCGCCTCAGCTGCTGGGTGGCGGGGCTGGCCCGGCCGGGCACCGAACCGCGTCCCGTGCTCCTGCTCAGCGGCGGGATCGTCAGCGTCAAGGAGCAGTTCGGGCCGATCCTCGCCCGTGCCGAGCGGCTGGGCGCGACGGTCGTCGCGCTGGAGATGCCGGGCGTCGGCGAGAACACCTGGCGCTACGCCGCGGACAGCCACCACATGGTGACGCAGGTGCTGGACGCGCTCGCCGACCGTGCGGACGTGTCCCGGGTGTGCGCGCTGATGCTGAGCTTCAGCGGGCATCTGGCGCTGCGGGCCGCCCTGCACGACCGGCGGATCCGCGGGGTCGTGACAGCCGGGGCGCCGGTGCGGGACTTCTTCACCGACACCGGCCGGCGGCCGGCGGTCCCCCGGGTCACCGTGGACACCCTCGCGGCGCTGGCGGGCGTGACGCCCGACGCGGTGGGCGCGCATCTGGAGGGCTGGGCACTGACACCGGACGAGCTGGCGGCGCTGGACGTGCCGGTCGCGTATGTCGTCAGCGAACGCGACGAGATCATTCCGGCCGGTGATCCGCGGCTGCTGCGGGAGCACGTCCGCACGCTGCGGCTGCTGGTCCACGACGACGTGCACGGCTCGCCCTCGCATGTGGCGGAGAGCCGGCTCTGGAGTCTGCGGCAGGCGCTGGACGTGCTGGGCGGCCGTCCGCCGCAGCAGGCGGTGCTCGGCGCGGCCCTGTCGGTGCTGCGTGCCCGGCAGCGGGTGGCCACGGTGCTGGCCCGGCGGAACACGGCGGCGGTGCCCGCGCCGCGGAACGGGACGAGGACGGTCGCGCGTCCGGGCGCGGCCGGAAAGGGGAAGCGATGACCGAGACCACAGAGCGGCCGTTCCGTTTCGCGGTCAACGCCCTCGCGCACGACACCGACTGGCCCGCGCTGGCCCGTGAGGCGGAGTCGCTCGGATACGACCTGATCGGGACCAGCGACCATCTGGGCATGACGGCGCCGTTCCCGTCGCTGGTGGCCGCCGCGGCCGCCACCAGCCGGATCAGGGTCACCACGTACGTCGTCAACACGACCCTGTGGGATCCCGAGGTGCTCGCCCGGGAGATCGCCGGCACCGACCGGCTGACCGGGGGCCGGCTGGAGGTGGGCCTGCATCCCGGCTGGAGCAGCAGCACGGCCACGGCCGGGCTCACCGAGGCGGACCGGCTGGCCCGGCTGGCGGAGACGGTGGACGTCCTGGAACGGCTGCTGCCCGATCCCGAGCACCGGCCGCGCCCCTTGCAGCGGCCCCGGCCGCCGCTGATGATCGTCGTCAACGAGCCGGGCGAGGTGGAGCTCGCCGCGCGGCGCGCCGACGTCATCGGCGTCATGGGAGCCGAGCTGCCCCTGGGCGGCGGTCTCCGGCTGCTCGCCCCCGACGAGTTCGCCCGCACGGTTGACGGTCTGCGGGACCGGCTGGCGGCGCTGGGCCGCACCGCCGAACTCAACGTGGGCGCGAAGCGCGTGGTGATCACCGACGACCGGGAGACCGCCGCCGAGAAGGTGCGCATCGATCTGGCGCCCCACCTGACCGCGTCGCAGCTGCTGGACCTGCCGACCGTGCTGATCGGCACCCACGAGGAGATCGCCGCTCAACTGCGGGCGGCCCGCGCACGCTTCGGGCTGTCGTACATCACGGTCTTCGCCCCGTTCCTGCGGGACTTCGCGCCCGTCATCCCGCTGCTGAGGGAAGGGTGAGCCCGTTGACCGAGTCCGTGATCGTGGTGGGCGCCGGGCCCACCGGACTGATGCTGGCCTGCGAGCTGCGGCTCGCCGGCGTGCCCGTCGTCGTCGTGGAACGGAACGCCGTCCCCGACCCGCACTCGCCGGGGCAGGCGGTCAACTCCGCGGTGATGGAGCTGCTCGACCAGCGCGGTCTGGCCGGGGAACTGCGGGAGTCGGGGCGGCCGTTGCCCGGCGCGCACTTCTCCCTGGTGTGGCTGGACCCCGAGCGGCTGACCGGGCCGCCCCGCCCGCGCGGGCTGCTGGTCGCCCAGTCGCGTCTGGAGGCGCTGCTGGAGCGGCGTGCCGTCGGGTCGGGCGCACGGATCCTGCGCGGCCGGGAGGTCGTGGACCTTCGGCAGTCCGCGGACGGGGTCACCGTACGGCTGCGCGCGACGGACCGTGAGCCCTCGGGGGACGAATTGCTGCACGGCTCCTACCTGGTGGCGGCGGACGGCACCCGGAGCACCGTACGACGGCTGGCCGGGATCGGCTTCCCGGGGTCCGACTGGACCGTGTCGGGAACCGTCGGGGATGTCGAGGCCGACTTCGCGGACCTGGCCCCCGATCACCTCGGCGCGTTCCACACGAGCTCCGGCGGCGTGTATTCCGGCTCCCCCGCCGGACCCGACCTCCTCCGGGTGATCACCGTCCGCTTCGACGGCGGGACCCCGGACGCCGGACCGGCCGCCCTCGACGACCTCCAGCGGGACGTGCGGGCGCTGACGGGCCGCCCCCTCCCGGCGCGCCGACTGGTCTGGGCGGAGCGGTTCACCAGCGTCAACGGTAACGCCGAGGGCTACCGCGCGGGCCGGGTGTTCCTGGCCGGCGACGCCGCGCACTCCTTCTTCCCGCTCGGCGGACTGCGGCTGAGCACCTGCCTCCAGGACGCCGTGAACCTCGGCTGGAAGCTGGCCGCGGAGCTCGCCGGCTGGGCCCCGCCCGGACTGCTGGACACCTACCACGCCGAACGCCACCCGGAGGGCGAGCGGGCCCGGCTGGCCCTGGACGCCCAGCTGGCGATGATGGACCCACCGGGCCGGTCGGCCGGCATCCGGTCCCTGATCACGCGACTGGCCCGGTACGACGACGTCAACCGGCACCTGGTGGAACTGGTGACCGGGTCCGACGTGCGGTACCCCGTGGCGGCGGACGGCGGCTCGGAGCCGGACGAACGGCTGGGCGGTCGGCTCCCCGGCACGGCACCGCTGCTGCGGGGCGGACGCGGCCTGCTGCTCGTCCCCGACGAGGCCGCCGCGGCCCTCGCTGACACGGCGGCGGGCTGGGCGGACCGGGTCGACACGGTCACGGCGTCGGCGGCCGCGGACGGACCGGCCGCCGAGGCCCCGCCGGTCCTGCTGCGTCCGGACGGACACGTGGTGTGGACCGAGGGCGCCGGAACGCTGGAGGCGGCCCTGAAGACCTGGTTCGGTGCCCCGCGCTGACGGACCGCGCCCACTCAGACCGTCTCCAGGGCGAAGCCCGCCTTCAGCCACTTGCTGGACTCCACGGAGACGCCCAGGACCCGGTCCCCGACCGCCAGCTGCGGCAGCACCTCCTCCAACTGGAAGAAGGGCATGGCGTTGCCGGTGTTGGCGATCGTGGCGACCGGGCTGATCTCCTCGGCGGCCGGGATGCCCAGCCCGTCCACGATGCGGCGCGTCATCCGCCCGGACAGCTGCGGCGGCAGCAGATAGTCGACGTCGGTCGGCGCCCAGCCGAGGCCGTCGAGGAGTTCGTCGGCGATCTCCCGGGACATCACCGGGACCGACGCCTCGATGGCCTTGTAGTCCTCCTTGATGTGCGACCGGTCCGCGAACCGCCGGTCCAGCGCACCGGTCCACTCCACGATCTGGCCCGGCGCCCGGTTCAGGCCGGTCAGCCGGTTCAGCATGCGGCGGACGACCGGGGCGCCGGGAGCCGGCCGCGTGGTGAGCACCGCCGCGCCGGCACCGTCGCCGAACAGCACGAAGTTCACCAGCTCCGCCGAGTCCAGTTCGGCCAGCTCCGCGTCCGGGTCGTAGTGGCGGGAGCACAGCTCCCCGCCGATCACCAGCGCCGTGCGGTACTCGCCCGAGCGCAGCATCTGCCGCCCGACCTCCAGGGCCTGGAAGGCCCCCGCGCAGCCGGACTGCAGCTGGTAGGTCGGTACGCCGTCGATGCCGAGCCGGTCCGCGACGACGTTCACCGTGGCGGGCATCAGCTGGTCGGGGGTCGCGGTGCCGAGGACGACCAGATCGACGTCGGCCGGACCGAGTCCCGCGTCGGCGAGGGCCTTGGCGGCGGCTTCGGCGCTCAGGTCGGCGAGGGTGGAACGCAGCCGCCCGGTGCCCAGATCCACCGACAGATGCCTGGCCCGGGTGCCGACGAACGCGTCGACCCACTGCTCCCACAGTTCGTCCATGCCGAAGTGGCGCGCGAGCGCCGCGTTGTCCAGCGGCTCCCCCGGCAGGGCGGTACGGGCCGAGAGGATGTGAACTTCCGAGGCTTCCATAGCGGGAGCGTCCGCCACCGCTCTAAAGAGCCCCTTAGGTACGGCACAACGGGCGAGCGCGCGAGCACGCCACGCCGCCCGGCTTTAGGCACCGCTAAGCGCCCCGTAAGCCCGCTCGGCGACTTTGCCCATCTCGGTCGTCGTACACGAGGGATGAGTTCATGGCCAACGAAGCGAAGCTGCGGGACTACCTCAAGCGGGTCACAGTGGACCTTCAGCAGACCCGGCAGTTGCTGAGCGACGTCGAGGCCGCCGCCCATGAGCCGATCGCGATCGTCGGAATGGGCTGCCGCTACCCGGGCGGGGTGACCTCCCCCGAAGGTCTGTGGGACCTGCTCGCCTCGGGCGGCGACGCGATCTCCGACTTCCCCACGGGCCGCGGCTGGGACCTCGAGACCCTGTACGACCCCGACCCGGAAACCGAGTCACCCGCATCGACCTACGTCGCCAAGGGCGGGTTCCTGCACGACGCGGACCAGTTCGACGCCGAGTTCTTCGCCATCAGCCCCCGCGAAGCGGAGTCCATGGAACCCCAGCAGCGGCTGCTGCTGGAAACCTCGTGGGAGGCGCTGGAGCGCTCCGCCATCGACCCCGACCGGCTGCGGGGCAGCGACACGGGCGTGTTCCTCGGAGTCATCGCACAGGACTATGCGCGCCCCGAGGAGATACGCCCCGAACTGGAGGGCTACCTCGTCACCAACACCACCAGCGTCGCCTCCGGCCGCATCGCCTACACGCTGGGCCTCGAGGGCCCGGCGATCACGGTGGACACCGCCTGCTCCGCCTCCCTCGTCGCCCTGCACCTGGCCGTACGCTCCCTCCGCCAGGGCGAATGCTCCCTCGCCCTCGCCGGCGGCGCGACGGTCATGGCATCGCCCGTGCTCTTCACGGAGTTCTCCCGCCAGCGCGGACTGTCCCCCGACGGCCGCTGCAAAGCCTTCTCCGACGACGCCGACGGCACCGGCTGGGGAGAAGGCGTCGGCGTCCTGGTCCTCGAACGCCTCTCCGACGCCCGCCGCAACGGCCACCCCGTCCTCGCCGTCATCCGCGGCACCGCCACCAACCAGGACGGCGCCAGCAACGGACTCACCGCGCCGAACGGGCCCGCCCAGGAACGCGTCATCCGCCAGGCACTGGAGAACGCCCGCCTGACAGCCGACCAGGTCGACGCCGTCGAGGCGCACGGGACGGGGACCAAGCTGGGGGATCCGATCGAGGCGCAGGCCCTGCTGAACACGTACGGGCGTGCTCGCGAGGGCGGGCAGCCGCTGTGGCTGGGGTCGATCAAGTCGAACATCGGACACAGCCAGGCGGCGGCAGGCGTCGCCGGGGTCATCAAGATGGTGATGGCCATGCGGGAGCGGACGCTGCCGCGCACCCTGCACGCGGAACGGCCCACCACGCATGTCGACTGGTCCGACGGCACCGTTCAGCTGCTGGACGAAACCCGCGAGTGGGGGACCGTGGAGGGCCGGCCTCGGCGGGCGGGAGTGTCCTCGTTCGGGATCAGTGGGACGAACGCGCATGTGATCCTGGAGGAAGCGCCGGTCTTGGAAGGCGCTGAGGGGGACGGCGAACTGCCCGATGTGCCGTGGCAGTTGTCGGCGAAGACGCCGCAGGCGCTACGCGATCAGGCACGCCGGCTGCTGGAACACCTGAAGGATGCGCCCGGTGCGGATACGGCGGTCATTGGGCAGGCACTGGCCGCCCGGACACGGTTCGCCCACAGGGCCGTGATTCTGGGTGCCGACCGGGTCGCTGGGCTGGCGGCGCTGGCGGAGGATGCCCCGCATCCGCAGGTGGTGACCGGGCAGGCCCGGGAGGGGAAGACGGTCTTCCTGCTGACCGGGCAGGGCAGCCAGCGCCCTGGCATGGGACGGGAGCTGTACCGGTCTGAGCCCGTCTTCGCGGACGCCTTCGACACCGTGTGCGACCTCTTCGACCCCCACTTGGAACTGCCGCTGCGGGAGGTGATGTGGGGGGAACACAGCCACCACCTCAACGACACCCGCTACGCCCAGCCCGCCCTGTTCACCCTCCAGGTCGCCCTGCACCGCCTACTGGACCACCACGGCATCACCCCGGACGCCCTGATCGGCCACTCCCTCGGCGAAATCACCGCCGCCCACCTCGCCGGAGTCCTCACCCTCACAGACGCCGTCACCCTCATCGCCACCCGCGCCCACCACATGCACCAGGCTCGGAATGACGGCGCCATGCTCGCCATCAACGCCATCGAGGACGAAATCCGGCCCTTGCTCAACGCCAGCGTGGACATCGCCGCCGTCAACGGCCCCCACAGCACAGTCATCTCCGGCGACACCGAGGCGATCAACACCATCGCCGCTCACTTCAGCACGACCACCCGGCTACGAACCAGCCACGCCTTCCACTCCCACCACATGGACGGCATCCTCGACGACTTCCGCAACGCCATCAGCACCATCACCCACCACCCACCGACCACCCCCGTCATCTCGAACCTCACCGGCCGACCCCTCACCCAGGACGAACTCGGTCCGGACTACTGGGCACGCCACATCCGCGGCACAGTCCGCTACCACCAAGGCATCACCCACCTCACCGCCACCGGCCACACCCGCTACCTCGAACTCGGCCCCGACACCACCCTCACCACCCTCACCCCACACGCCACCCCCACACTGCGACCCAACGCCCCCGAAGCCCAGAGCTTCGAAAGCGCCCTGGCCCACCTACACACCACCGGCCACACCCCCACCACCTACAACCCCACCAGCAAGCCCCCCACCAACCTGCCCACATACGCCTTCCAGCACCGTCCCTACTGGGTCCAGCGCACCACCACCGGCATCACCACCGCAGGCCTGATCAACCCAGGACATCCGCTACTCGGCGCTCTCGTCTCCCTGGCCGACGAGGATCGGCTGGTCTTCACCGGCCGTATATCCCTCAGCACTCACCCATGGCTGGCCGACCACGCGATCGCCGGCACCCCGCTCCTCCCGGCCACCGCCTTCCTCGACCTCACCCTCCACGCAGCCCAACACACCAACACCCCGACCATCCAAGACCTCACCCTCGAACAACCCCTCCCCATCACCACGGCAACCACCCACCTCCAGATCACCGTCAGCGCACCAGACGCCGAAGGCCACCGCACCGTCACCATCCACACCCAACCCACCCCCGACGCCCCCTTCACCCGCCACGCCACCGCGACCCTCACCACCACACCCACCAGCCCCTCCGCAACCCAAACCTGGCCCCCGACCTCCCCACCCCTCGACACCACCCTCCTCTACGAACACCTCGCCGACCACGGCTACACCTACGGCCCCACCTTCCAGAACCTCACCCACGCCTGGCACGACCCACACACCGGCACCCTCCACACACAAACGACCACCCCTCCCAGCACCGGCCACACCATCCACCCCGCCCTCCTCGACGCCACCCTCCACCCCCTCCTCCAACTCACCACCACCCCACGCCTCCCCTTCACCTTCAGCGGCGTCACCCTCCACGCCACCGACGCCACCCACCTCCACACCCAACTCACCCCCACCGGCCCCGACACCTACGCCCTCACCGCAACCGACCCCCAAGGCGCACCGGTCATCGAGATCGAGTCGCTGCTTCTTCGCCCCGCCGATCTCGCGGCGGTGACTGCCGGGGCCGGCACAGGTGCCGACCCCTCCGTGGGTCTCTTCAGGGTGGAATGGCAGCCCCAGCCGACCCCCGAACCGCCGGCCCGCACCGCTCTCACGGCAGTTCTCGGCGAAGGCCTGACCGGCATGACCGCCGCCTTCGGCGACGACGTGGTACGGCACGCCGACCTGGACGCGCTGGCGGCCGCGAGCGGTCCCGTGCCGCGGGATGTGCTGGTGCCCCTGACAGGGGTGCGGCCCCCTGCGGGGACGGACGACGACCCCCTGGAGGCGGCCCGGGAGGCTGCGCAGCACGCTCTGGACCTGATGCAACGCTGGCTGGCCGACGACCGTTTCGCCCAGTCCCGGCTGGTGCTGATCACCCGGCATGGCGTCGCCACGCGCTACGACGAGCCCGTACGGGATGAGGCCTCTTCCGTCTGGGGGTTGGTCCGCTCGGCGCAGAACGAGCATCCGGGCCGGTTCCTGCTGATCGACGTGGACCTGGACGACGGCTCGTCCCGGGCCGTCGCCGCTGCGCTGGACACGGCCGACGAACCGCAGCTCGCCGTCCGGCGTGGCACCGTTCTCGCGGCCCGGCTGACCCGGAGTGCGCCCAAGGGCCTGCTGACGCCGCCCGAGGCCGCCTCCGGCTGGCGTCTGGGTTCGACCGGGCCGGGCACGCTGGAGAACCTCGCCCTGCTGCCGTCCGACGACGGTGCCGTACCGCTCGGCCCGGGTGAGGTCCGGGTCGCGATGCGTGCCGCCGGGGTGAACTTCCGTGACGTGCTGCTCGCCCTCGGCCGGTACCCGGGTGAGGCGCCGCTGGTGAGCGAGGGTGCCGGGCTGGTTCTGGAGACCGGGTCGGAGGTCACGTCGGTGGCGCCCGGGGACCGGGTGATGGGCCTGTTCACGGCGGGGGCCGCCGGTCCCGTCGCGGTCACCGACCACCGGCTGGTGGCACGGGTGCCGGAGGGCTGGTCGGACGCGCAGGCCGCGGCCACGCCGGTGGTGTTCCTCACCGCTCTGTACGCGCTGCACGACCTCGCCGAGGCCCGGCCGGGCCAGAGCGTGCTGATCCACTCGGTGGCGGGGGGTGTCGGTATGGCGGCCGCCCAGCTCGCCCGGGCACGCGGGCTGGAGGTCTACGGCACGGCGAGCCCGGCCAAGTGCGGTGCGCTGCGGGAGCATCTCGGGTTCGACGACGCCCACTTGGCGAATTCCCGGACGCTGGACTTCGAGCGGAGCGTCCTGGACGCCACCGGCGGACGCGGCGTGGACGTCGTACTCGACGCGCTGGCCGGTGAGTTCGTCGACGCCTCGCTGCGGTTGCTGCCGCGCGGTGGGCGCTTCGTGGAGATGGGCAAGGCCGATGTGCGTGACCCGCGGGCGGTCGCCGAGCGGCATCCCGGTGTGGTGTACCGGGCGTTCGACCTGCTGGAGGCAGCCGGCCCGGACCGTGTCCAGGAGATGCTCGGTGAGCTCACGGAGTGCTTCACGGCGGGCGTGCTGGTGCCGTTGCCGCTTCAGGCGTGGGATGTGCGCCGCGTGCCGGACGCCTTCCGTCATGTGGCCCAGGCACGGCATGTCGGCAAGGTGGTCCTGACGCTGCCGCGTGCGCTGGATCCGCACGGCACGGTGCTGATCACCGGCGGCACCGGTGGTCTCGGCCGGCTCGTCGCCCGGCATCTGGTCACCGCGCACGGGGTGCGCCGTCTGGTGCTGGCCGGGCGGCGCGGCCCGGACGCGCCCGGCGCGGCCGAACTGGTCGCCGAGCTGGACGGGTTGGGCGCCCGGGCCACGGTGGTCGCCTGTGACGTCGGGGACCGCGCCGCCGTGGACCGGTTGGTCGCCTCGGCCGGCGAGGAGCAGCCGCTGACCGCGGTCGTCCACGCCGCCGGTGTGCTGGACGACGGAACCCTCGCGGCGATGAGCCCCGAGCGCCTGGACACGGTGGCGCGGCCGAAGCGGGACGCGGCGTGGCATCTGTCCGAGGCCACCCGGCATCTGGATCTGGCGGCGTTCGTGGTGTTCTCCTCCGTCGCCGGGATCGTCGGCAACCCGGGGCAGTCCAACTACGCGGCCGCCAACGCGTTCCTGGACGGTCTCGCCGCCCGCCGGCGTGCCTCGGGCCTGCCCGGGCTGTCCCTGGCGTGGGGCCTGTGGGGCGAGGGCATGGCGGGCGCGCTGGGCGACGGTGACCTGGCCCGGCTGGCCGGTACGGGTCTGGCGCCGCTCTCCGCTGAGCACGGGCTGGCGCTGTTCGACGAGGCGCTGGCCCTGGACGAGCCGCTGCTGGTGCCGCTCCGGCTGGAGCCGCCCGCGCTGCGCGCCCGCGCCGCCGCCGGTACGGCGGCACCGTTGCTGCGGGGTCTGGTCCGGGCTCCCGCGCGACGTGCCGCCGCCGGTCCGGCCGAGGCCGGGGACGGCGCGTCGCTCGCCGCGCGGTGTGCGGTGCTCGACCCGGCGGAGGGCGAGCGGCTGTTGCTGTCCGTGGTCCGCACGCACGCCGCGGCGGTGCTCGGGCACGGTACGCCCGACTCGCTCGCCCCGGACGGGGCGTTCAAGGACATCGGGTTCGACTCGCTGACGTCGGTGGAGCTGCGCAACCGCCTGAGCACCGCCACCGGGCTCCGTCTCACGTCGTCCCTGGTGTTCGACCATCCGACGCCCGCGGCGCTCGCCGCCCATCTGCGCACCGCGCTGGCCGGCACCGGGGCCGCGCCGGACAGCCGCCCGGTGTCCGTACCGGCCCCGGCGGACCCGGCAAGCCCGGCGGTCGGCGACGACCCGGTCGCCGTCGTCGGCATGGCCTGCCGCTTCCCGGGCGGCGTCGCCTCCCCGGAGGACCTGTGGCGGCTGGTCGCCGAGGGCACCGACGCGGTCGCGGAGTTCCCCGAGGACCGGGGCTGGGACATCGCCCGGCTGTACGACCCGGACCCCGACCGGCCGGGGACGTCGTACACCCGGCGGGGTGCGTTCCTGACGGGGGCCGACCGGTTCGACGCCGCGTTCTTCGGGATCAGCCCGCGTGAGGCGACCGCGATGGATCCGCAGCAGCGGCTGCTGCTGGAGACCGCGTGGGAGAGCTTCGAGCGGGCCGGGATCGACCCGACGGCGCTGCGCGGCAGCGACACCGGGGTCTTCACCGGTGTGGTCGCCGGGGACTACGTCACCCGGCTGGGCCGGACCCCGGAGTCCGTCGAGGGCTATCTCGCCACCGGCACCACGGCCAGCGTGGCGTCCGGACGGATCGCGTACAGCTTCGGTCTGGAGGGTCCGGCGGTCTCGGTGGACACCGCCTGCTCCTCGTCGCTGGTGGCGCTGCATCTGGCCGTGCAGTCGCTGCGCCAGGGCGAGTGCTCGCTCGCGCTGGCCGGTGGGGCGACCGTGCTGGCCGGTCCGACGAGTTTCGTGGAGTTCAGCCGGCAGCGGGTGCTGTCGCCGGACGGCCGCTGCAAGGCGTTCTCCGACGACGCCGACGGCACCGGCTGGGGAGAGGGCGCCGGCCTGCTGCTCCTGGAGCGCCTGTCCGACGCCCGCCGCAACGGCCACCCCGTCCTCGCCGTCATCCGCGGCACCGCCACCAACCAGGACGGCGCGAGCAACGGCCTGACCGCGCCGAACGGGCCCGCGCAGGAGCGTGTCATCCGCCAGGCCCTCGCCAACGCCCGCCTGTCGGCGGACCAGGTCGACGCCGTCGAGGCGCACGGGACCGGCACCAAGCTCGGCGACCCCATCGAGGCGCAGGCCCTCCTCAACACCTACGGGCAGGGCCACACGCCCGAGCGGCCGCTGTGGCTCGGTTCCATCAAGTCCAACATCGGCCACACGATGGCGGCGGCCGGGGTCGGCGGCGTGATCAAGATGATGATGGCCATGCGGGAACGGACCCTCCCGCGCACCCTGCACGCGGAGCGGCCCTCCGGCCACGTCGACTGGTCCGACGGGACCGTCCGGCTGCTTCAGCGGGCCCGGCCCTGGGACACCCCGGACGACCGGCCCCGTCGCGCCGCCGTCTCCTCCTTCGGGATCAGCGGCACCAACGCCCACGTGATCCTCGAAGAGGCACCCGTGCCGGAGAACGCCGAGCGGCACGGCGAACTCCCCGACCTGCCCTGGCAGTTGTCGGCGAAGACGCCGGAGGCGCTGCGCGGCCAGGCCCGCCGTCTCCTGCGCCACCTGCGCGCCACGTCCGACAGCGACACCGCGGTCACCGACACCGCCGTCACCGACACCGCCCTCACCGCCCACGCCCTCGCCGCCCGCAGCCTCTTCGAGCACCGGGCCGTGATCCTCGGCCCCGGCCGGCCGGCCCGTCTCGCCGCCCTCACCGCCCTCGCCGACGGCACCGCCCACCCGCAGCTCGTCACCGGCAGCGCCGTCGGGCACGAGCCGGGGCGGGTCGTCTTCGTGTTCCCCGGGCAGGGCAGCCAGTGGGCCGGGATGGGCCGCGAACTGCTGTCCGGCAGCCCGGAGTTCGCCGGGTTCGTACGGGAGTGCGCCGAGGCGCTGGCGCCGTACACCGACTGGGATCTCCTCGAAGTGCTCAGGGGTGATCCGGGGGCGGCGAGCCTGGAGCGGGTCGACGTGGTGCAGCCCGCGCTGTTCGCGGTGATGGTGTCCTTGGCGCGGTTGTGGCAGCACCACGGGGTCGAGCCGTCGGCGGTCGTCGGCCACTCCCAGGGCGAGATCGCCGCCGCCCACGTGGCGGGCGCCCTGGACCTGGCCGACGCCGCGCGGGTGGCGGTGCTGCGCAGCCGCGCCCTGACCAGGCTGGCCGGTACGGGCGGCATGCTGTCGGTGCCGCTGCCGGCCGACCGGGTCCGGGAGCGGCTGGCCGACGGCCTGCACGTCGCGGCCGTCAACGGCCCGGCCTCGACCGTCGTGTCCGGCCCGGCCGGTGACCTGGACGAGCTGCGCGAGCGGTTCGTCCGCGAGGGGGTGCGGGCCCGTACGGTGCCGGTCGACTACGCGTCCCACTCGCCGCACGTCGACGCCCTGCTGCCCGAGCTGCACGACCTGCTCGGGGCGACCCGGCCGCACGCAGCGCGGATCCCGTTCTACTCGACGGTCGCGTGCGCGCCGCTGGACGGAACGGAGCTGGACGGCGCGTACTGGGTGCGCGGGCTGCGCGAGCAGGTGCGGTTCCACGAGACGGTGCGCCGGCTGCTCGACGACGGGCACCGCGCGTTCGTCGAGGTCAGCGCGCACCCCGTGCTGACCACGTCGCTGGAGGAGACGATCGCGGAGGCCGAGGCGCCGGCGGTCGCGCTGGAGACGCTGCGCCGTGACCGGGGCGGGCCGGACCGCTTCCTCACCTCGCTGGCCACCGCCCACGTCAACGGCGTACCGCCCGCGTCGTGGCGGCCCGCGCGACGGCCCGGTACGCCGGTGGGCTCCCTGCCCACGTACGCCTTCCAGCGGCAGCGGTACTGGCTCCAGGCGCCCCCGGCGGCCGTCGGCGCCGGCGATCTCGGCCTTCAGGCGGCCGATCACGCCCTGCTCGGCGCCAGGGTCCCGCTCGCCGACGGCGACCGTCTCCTGCTCACCGGGAGCATCTCGACGCGGACCCATCCCTGGCTCGCCGACCACGCCGTGCAGGGCACCGCGCTGCTCCCGGGCACGGCCTTCCTGGACCTGGCGCTGCACGCGGCCGGGCCGGCCGGCGCGGGCTCGGTGGAGGAACTCACCCTGGAAGCGCCGCTCCCGCTGCCCGCGGACCGCCCGGTCGCCCTGCAGGTCGCCGTGGAGGCGCCGGACGAGGAGGGGCGGCGTACGGTCGCGATCCACTCGCGCGCCGGAGACGACGCCGCGTGGACCCGGCACGCCACGGGCACCCTGGTGGAGGCGTCCGCGCCGGGCGGCCCGTCGGTCTGGTCGCCCTCCGGCGAGCCGGTCGACCTCTCGTCGGGGTACGCCGCACTCGCCGCCCGCGGCTACACGTACGGGCCGGTGTTCCAGGGTCTGACCGCGCTGTGGCGTGACGGCGACGAGCTGTACGCGGAGGTGTCGCTGCCGGAGGACACGGACGCCTCGGGGCACGCCCTGCATCCCGCGCTGCTCGACGCGGCACTGCACGCCCTCGCGCTCACCGGCGGCGACGGGAAGGACGACGACATCCGGCTCCCCTTCTCGTTCGGCGGGGTGAGCCTGCACGCCAGGGGAGCCGGGAGCCTGCGGGTGCGGCTGACCCGGACGGGCACCGACACGGCGGCCCTCGCGGTGTTCGACGCGGACGGCGCACCGGTCGCCGCCTGCGCGCGGCTGGCGCTGCGGCCGGTGCCGGCCGAGCAGCTGACCGCGCTGCGGGACCGCGCCGCGGGCGGTCTGCTGCCGCACGTGCTGCGGTGGACGCCGCTGCCGTCGGCGCGGCCCGCGCCGTCCGAGGGCTGGGCGGTCGTCGGAGCGGACGCCGGGGAGCCCGCCGCCGCGCTGGGCGGCACCGCGTACCCGGGGCTGGACGCGCTGCGCGCGGCCGTCGCCGGGGGCGCACGGCCGGCGCCCGAGGTGGTCGTGGCGCCGCTGCCGCCGGTGTCCGGGTCCGGGGACTCGGACGGGAGCCGCGCCGGGGACTCGGCCGCCGCGGTGGTGCGGGCCGCGCTGCGGGCGCCGCTGGAACTGCTGCGGTCGTGGCTGACGGACGACTCCTTCTCGGACAGCCGTCTGGTCGTGGTCGTCCGCGGCGCGGTCGCCGTCGGCGACGCGGAGGTCCCGGACCCGGCGGCGGCCGCGGTGTGGGGGTTGCTGCGCTCCGCGCGCAGCGAGCACCCGGACCGTGTCGTCCTGGTGGACGCGGATCCGGCGGAGCCCGCGTGGCGCGGCCTGGCCGCCGCTCTGGCGAGCGGTGAGAGCGAGCTGGCCGTGCGCGCGGGGACGGTGTACGCGCCGCGGCTGACCGCGATGACCGAGCAGCCGTCCGACGGTTCGGCGCGCCTGGATCCGGACGGCACGGTGCTGATCACCGGCGGCACCGGCGCTCTCGGCGGCCTCGTCGCCCGCCATCTGGCCGGCCGGTACGGCGTCCGGCGCCTGCTGCTGGTGAGCAGGCGCGGCCGGCAGGCGCCCGGCGCCGACGAACTCATGGCGGACCTCGCCCGGTCGGGGGCCGACGTACGCGTCGAGGCGTGCGATGTCGGCGACCGGCGGGCGCTGGCCGAGCTGCTGGCGTCGGTGCCCGCGGCGCATCCGCTGACGGCGGTGGTCCACACGGCCGGGGTCCTCGACGACGGTGTGCTGGAGTCCCTGACGGCCGAGCGGTTCGAGGCGGTGCTGGCCGCCAAGGCGGACGCCGCGGAGCACCTGGACGCGCTGACCCGGGACGCGGACCTCACCGCGTTCGTGCTGTTCTCCTCGCTCGCCGGTGTGGTCGGCAACGCCGGGCAGGCGAACTACGCCGCCGCCAACTCCTACCTGGACGCGCTCGCCCACCGGCGGCGCTCCCTCGGGCTGCCCGCGAACGCCGTCGCCTGGGGGTTGTGGGCGCAGGACGGCGGGCTGGCCGGGCGTCTGGCGGGCCGGGACCTGGAGCGGCTGAGCCGGGACGGCGTGGCCGCGCTGTCCGCCGAGGACGGTCTGGCCCTCTTCGACCGGGTGCTGGCCGCGGACCCGGCCACGTGTGTGGCGGCCCGGCTGGACACCGCCGAGCTGCACCGCCGGGCGGCGGCCGGGCTGCTGCCCGACGTGTTCCGGTCCCTGGTCCGGCTGCCCGAGCGGCGGGCGGCCCGCACGGCCGGGGACACGTCACTGGCGGCGCGTCTCGCGTCCGTGCCGGAGCCGGAGCGGGACCCCATGGTGCTGAACGTGGTGCGGGAAACCGCGGCCGTCGTCCTCGGACACGGCGACGCCTCGCTGATCGACGCGGACCGGCCGTTCACGGATCTGGGTTTCGACTCCCTGACCGCGGTCGAGTTCCGCAACCGGCTGGGCGGCGCGACCGGGGTGTGGCTGTCGGCGACCGCGGTCTTCGACCACCCCTCGCCGGCCGCTCTCGCCAAGCTGCTGCGGAACGAGACCGCGCCGGCCACCCCGGCCGGACCGCCGGCCGAACTGGACGACCTGGAACGGGCCCTGGCCCGGGTGCCGCGCGAGGACGGCGGCGTCCGCGCGGAGGTCACCCGGCGGCTGCGGGAGCTGCTGCGCGTCTGGGAGACGGACCAGACGGACCAGCCCGCCGCGGATCCCGGCTCGGACGTGGCGGCGCGGATCCGGTCGGCGTCGGCCGCCGAGATCCTCGACCTCATCGACACCGAATTCGGCAGGAAGGCCTGATCGTCATGACGACGCCAACGAACGCGCCGAACAACGAGGAGAAGCTGGTCGAGTACCTGAAGTGGGTCACGGCCGACCTGCACGAGACCCGGCGGCGGCTCGCCGAACTGGAGGCGGCGGCCCACGAACCCATCGCCGTCGTGGGCATGGGCTGCCGCTACCCCGGCGGGGTGCGCGGCCCCGACGACCTGTGGGGGGTCGTGGCCGACGGGGTCGACGCGATCGGCGCCTTCCCGGACGACCGCGGCTGGGACCTGGACTCCCTCTACGACGCCGACCCCGACCGGTCCAACACCTCGTACACCCGGCACGGCGGATTCCTGTACGACGCCGCCGAGTTCGACGCCGCCTTCTTCGGGCTCAGCCCCCGCGAGGCGCTGGCCACGGACCCGCAGCACCGGCTGCTGCTGGAGACCGCCTGGGAGGCGTTCGAACGCGCCGGACTGGACCCGCGGCGGCTGCGGGACAGCCGGACCGGGGTGTTCGCCGGCCTGATGTACAGCGACTACGCGACCCGCCTGCCGTCGATCCCGGAGGAGGTCGAGGGCTTCGTCGGCAACGGCAGCGCCGCGTCCGTCGCCACCGGCAGGATCGCGTACACGTTCGGGCTGCGCGGTCCCGCCGTCACCGTGGACACCGCCTGCTCCTCCTCGCTCGTGGCCGTCCACCTCGCCGTGCGGTCGCTGCGGCAGGGTGAGTGCACGCTGGCGCTGGCCGGTGGGGCCACCGTGCTGTCGACGCCGGGGCTGTTCACGGAGTTCAGCAGGCAGCGGGGGCTGTCGCCCGACGGCCGCTCCAAGTCCTTCGCCGCCGCCGCCGACGGGACCGGCTTCGGCGAGGGCGCCGCGCTCGTGGTCCTGGAGCGGCTGTCCGACGCGCGGCGCAACGGGCACCCCGTGCTCGCGGTGATCCGCGGCACCGCCGTCAACCAGGACGGTGCCAGCAACGGACTGACCGCCCCCAACGGCCCCGCGCAGGAGGACGTCATCCGGCGGGCCCTGGACGACGCCCGGCTCACGCCCAGGGACGTCGACGCGGTGGAGGCCCATGGCACCGGCACCACGCTGGGTGATCCGATCGAGGCGCGGGCGCTGCTGAACACCTACGGGCAGGACCGCGATCCCGGACGTCCGCTGTGGCTGGGCGCGCTGAAGTCGAACATCGGCCACACCCAGGCCGCGGCGGGGGTCGGCGGAGTGATCAAGCTGGTCATGGCGCTGCGCCACGGCACCCTGCCGCGCACCCTGCACGTCGACGAGCCCACGCCGCAGGTCGACTGGAGCGGCGGCGACGTCCGCCTGCTGCGCCGGCCGCGGCCGTGGCCGCGCGAGGACGGGCGGCCACGGCGGGCCGGGGTGTCGTCGTTCGGCATCAGCGGCACCAACGCCCATCTGATCCTGGAGGAGGCGCCGAGCCCCGAGGACGCGGAGCCCGCCCCGGCCGCCGCCGCACTGCCGGTCCTCTCCTGGCCCGTCTCCGGCCGGGGCCGGCAGGCGCTGGCCGCACAGGCGGGACGGCTCCTGGACTTCGTACGGCAGCACCCCGGTCTCTCCCCCGCCGAGGTGGCGGGCGCCCTGGCCGCCCGGCCGGAGCTGGAGGACCGGGCCGTGCTGCTGGGCGAGGACATGGCGGAGCTGACCCGTGCTCTGGAGGCCCTGGCCGCCGGTACGGCGGGAGCCGCGGTGGTGCGCGGGCGCGCGGCGCCCGGCGCCCGGACGGCCTTCCTCTTCACCGGTCAGGGCAGCCAGCGGCCGGGCATGGGCCGCGAACTCCACGCGACCCACCCGGTGTTCGCGGAGGCGTTCGACGCGGTATGCGAGAGGTTCGCCCCGCATCTCGAACGCCCGCTGCGCGACGTGGTGTTCGCCGCGCCGCGCACCCCGGATGCCGCGCTGCTGGACACCACGCGTTACGCGCAGGCCGCGCTGTTCGCCGTGGAGAGCGCGCTGTACCGGGTCATGGAGCATCACGGTCTGGTCCCGGACTTCGTGATCGGGCACTCCCTCGGCGAGATCTCCGCCGCGCACGCCGCGGGGGTCCTCTCGCTGGACGACGCGGTGTCCCTGGTCGCCGTGCGCGGCGCGCTGATGCAGTCGGCACGCGACGACGGCGCCATGGTCTCCGTCCAGGCCACGCCCGCGGAGGTCGAGGAGTTCGTCGCCGGGTATCCGGGCCGGCTGGCGGTCGCCGCGGTCAACGGGCCGCGGGCCGTCGTCGTCTCCGGGGACGCGGACGCCGCGGCCGAGGCCATCGCGCACTGGCGCGGCCTGGGCCGCAAGACCAAGCGGCTGCGGGTCAGCCACGCCTTCCACTCGCCGCACATGGACGGGGTGCTGGAGGAGTTCCGGCGCCGGGTGAGCGACCTCGCGTTCAAGCCGCCCGCCGTCCCGCTGGTGTCGAACCTGACCGGCCGACTGGCCGATCCCGCCGAGCTGTGCTCGCCCGACTACTGGGTCCGGCACCTGCGCGAGCCCGTCCGTTTCCACTCCGGCGTCCGGTACCTGGAGGACAACGGCGTACGCGTCCACATCGAACTCGGCCTCGACGGCGTCCTGTCCGCCCTGGCCCGGGAGAGCCTGCGCGCCGAACCGCTCGTGCTGGTCCCGGCGCTGCGCGGCGACCGGCCGGAGCTGCGCACGCTGCTCGCCGCCATCGGGCAGGCGTGGGCGCACGGCCGGCCGGTCGACTGGCGGCAGGAGGCTCCGGGCGACCGGCTCTCCCCGGCCGACCTGCCGACGTACGCGTTCCAGCGCCGCTCGTACTGGCTGCACGCCCCGGCCCGGCCCGCCGCACCCGAGAACGGCCCGGTGCGCGTCCCCCTGCGTGAGGACGGTCGCGGCACGGCGGAGGACGGCGACGACGGGAGCCTGCGGCGGCGCCTGGACGGACTCGGCTCCGAGGAGCGGGAGACCGTCCTGCTGGAGCTGGTGCGGGCCGGGGCGGCCGAGGTGCTGGGGCACGTGTCACCCGAGGAGATCGACCCCGATGTCACCTTCCTCGACGCCGGGTTCACCTCCTTCACCGGGCTCGAACTGCGCAACCGGCTGTGCGAGGCGACGGGCCTGACCCTGCCCGCGGTCATCGCCTTCGAGCACCCGACCCCGGCCGGACTGGCCCGGCGGCTGCTCGCCGAACTGACGGGCGCGCAGGCCGTGCCGTCGGGCGGCGCGGGGTAAAATCCGGGGTGTCACCCCGGTTCAGCCGGTACCGTCCGGCCACCGGGGTGCCGGCCCCGCTTCCCGCCGCCGAGGAGAAGGCAGCGCATGCGATCAGACGCCCGCCGCAACTACGAGCGCCTCCTGACCGAGGCCAAGCTGGCCTTCGGCAAGGACGGCATCGACACCTCGCTCGACGACATCGCCCGCAGTGCAGGCCTGGGCAACGCCACGCTCTACCGGCACTTCCCCACCCGGGAGAACCTCCTGGAGGCGGTGCTGCGGGACAGCATCGAGGAACTGGGCGCCACGGCGGAGAAGCTGATGGCGGTGGACCCGCCGGGGACGGCGCTGACCACATGGGTGCACGCCGCCGTCGCGCACGCCACCACCTACCGCGGGCTGGTCGACATGCTGATGCACAGCCTGAAGAACGAGGCCTCCGAACTGAACACGGCCTGTACGTCCATGCAGTCGGCGGGCGAGCGCCTGCTGCGGCGGGCGCAGCAGGCCGGCGACGTACGGGACGACACCTCCCCCAGCGAGCTGTTCGCCCTGATCGCGGCCGCCGCGTGGGCCACCGAACACGCGCCGGAGGAGGCCGGTCAGGTGGTCACCGTCCTCATCGACGGTCTGCGTCCGGCGCCGCCGCGGTGAGCGCCCAGCGGCGCACGACGAGTTCGCTCACCTCGTCCAGGGCGTCCGCGAGGTAGAAGTGCCCGCCGCCCTCGAAGACGTGCACCGCGCAGTCACGGCTGGTGTGCGCGTCCCATGCCCGCGCCTCCTCGGCCGTCACCTTGGGATCCCGGTCGCCGTACAACACCTCGATCGGTACGTCGATCACGGCCCCGGGATCGGGGCGGTAGGTCTCCAGCAGCCGGTAGTCCGCCCGCAGCACCGGCAGGACCAGCTCGCGCATCTCGGGGTCGGCCAGCACCCGCCGGTCGGTGCCGCCGAGGAGGGTGGCCTCGGCCACCAAGCCGTCGTCGTCGAGCAGGTGCATCCGCTCCTCCCGGTGCGTCGACGGCGCCCGGCGCCCGGACGCGAAGAGCATGCCGGGCCGCGTCCGCCGGGCCACCTCGAAGGCGATCAGGGCGCCCATGCTGTGCCCGAAGAACGCCAGCGGGGCACCCGTCCACGGCCGCAGCACCGTGGCGATCCGCTCGGCCAGCTCACCCAGGCTCGCCGGCAACGGCTCGGTACGCCGGTCCTGACGCCCCGGGTACTGCACGGCGAGCACGTCGACCGTCCCCTGCAGGCGGCGGGAGAACTCATGGAAGTAGGTCGCCGCACCACCCGCGTGCGGAAAGCACACAAGCCGGGGAAGCGTGCCGCCCCCGGCGGGCGCCGGGTGGTAACGCCTGATCCACTGGTCACTGTCGACGGCAGAGCCTGTCATCCTCATCCCTTCTCACCAAAACCCCCCGGGGATACGGGAGTTCCCTGATCCTGCCTTGCGGCTCTAAAGCGGCGGTGGGTGGGGGTGGTGGCATGGAGGGGCGGGGTACGGGTCGACGCGGTCCGGGGCGGCGCGTCTGGCGGCGTCGCTGATGAGAGCAGGGGGCGAGCGAGGCGGCGCCGACGAGAGCGGAGGAGGTACGGCTCCACAGCCGCCCGAGGCAACGCCATCGAGAGGGGGAGACCCGGACGACGCCCCCGAGGGCGCAGGAGACGACCCAGGGTGACGCCACCGCGGTCGGCCGACCCAGGCAGCGCCACCGGCAAGCGGCGAAACCGAGCCAGCCGGCGCCGACAAGAGCGGCGAAGGCACGACCGCACAGCCGACCGAGGCGACGCCACCGAGAGGGGGAGACCCGGGCGACGCCTCCGAGGGCGGAGGAGACGGCCCAGGCCACGCCACCACGAACGGCGGAGCCGGCCGAGGACACGCCGGCAAGAGCCGGGCGGGGCTCAGCCCGCCGCGGCGAGTACCAGCGGGAGAACCCGTTCTACGCCCGCCCGGCGCAGCAGACGGGCGACGACCGCGAGGGTCCAGCCCGAGTCGGTGTAGTCGTCCACGAGCAGCACGGGTCCCGGGTTGCCGGCCAGGGCGGCGGCCAGCTCCTCGGAGACGGTGAAGGCGCCGGACAGCGCCCGGAGGCGCTGAGCCGAGTTGCTGCGCCGTGCCGCGTGCGCGCCGCCCGCTCCGGTGTACGTCAGAGTGCCCAGGTAGGGCAGGCGGCCGATGGCCGCGACGCCCTGGGCGAGGGTGTCCACCAGCTGCGGCCGGGCCAGCGACGGCACGGCGACGACTCCCACCGGTCGGGCGGAGGCGTCCTGGACGTTCGGCGCCCAGCCGCCCGGCGAGCGCGCCCAGTCGGCGAGGACGGCCACCGCGGCCCGCAGGACGTCGTCCGGGACCGGCCCGTCGGCCGCGTTCTCGGCGAGCAGCGGGCGGAGCCGGTTGCCCCAGCCGATGTCCGAGAGCCGCCCCAGCGCCCGCCCGGTGGAGCACTGCTCACCTGCGGGGATGCGTCCCTTCAGGTCGATGCCCAGGGCGGGCATGCCGGTCGGCCACATCCGGCGCGGTTCGACCTCCACGCCCGGCCGGTCCAGCTCCTTCGCCGCCCCGCTCAGCGCCTCGGTGGAGACGGAGGAGTCGATCCAGGGCCCGGCGCAGTTGTCGCACCGGCCGCACGGGGCCGCCCCCTCGTCGTCCAGCTGCCGGCGCAGGAACTCCATCCGGCACTGGGAGGAGTCGACGTAGTCGCGCATGGCCTGCCGCTCGGCCGCCCGCTGCCGGGCCACCCAGGCGTACCGTTCCGTGTCGTACGTCCAGGGCCGCCCGGTGCTCTCCCAGCCGCCCTTGACCCGTCGTACGGCGCCGTCCACGTCGAGGACCTTCAACATGCTCTCCAGCCGGGTGCGCCGGAGGTCGACGGCCGCCTCCAGAGCGGGCACGGACAGTGGCCGTCCCGCGTCGTCGAGGGCGGCCAGGGTCTGCCGTACCTGCGTCTCGGGCGGGAAGGCGGAGTCGGCGAAGTAGCGCCAGATCGCCTCGTCCTCCTTGCCCGGCAGCATCAGCACGTCCGCGTGCTCCACCCCGCGTCCCGCCCGGCCGACCTGCTGGTAGTAGGCGATCGGCGAGGACGGCGAGCCGAGGTGCACCACGAAGCCCAGGTCGGGCTTGTCGAAGCCCATGCCGAGCGCGGAGGTCGCGACGAGCGCCTTGACCTCGTTCCGCTGCAGGGCGGCCTCGGCCTGGAGCCGGTCGGCGTTCTCCGTGCGGCCCGTGTAGGAGGCCACCTGGAAGCCGCGGTGCCGCAGGAACGCGGTGGCCTCCTCGGCCGCGGCCACGGTGAGCGCGTACACGATCCCCGACCCGGGCAGCTCGTCCAGGTGCTCGGCGAGCCAGGCCAGGCGGTGCGCGGCGTCCGGCAGCCGGACCACGCCGAGCCGCAGGCTCTCCCGGTGCAGCGAGCCGCGCAGCACCAGTGCCTCGCCGGCACCGGTGCCCAGCTGCTCGGCGACGTCCGCCGTCACCCGCGCGTTGGCCGTCGCCGTGGTGGCCAGCACCGGCACGCCCGGGGCGAGGTCGCCGAGCATGGCCCGCAGCCGGCGGTAGTCGGGCCGGAAGTCGTGGCCCCAGTCGGAGATGCAGTGCGCCTCGTCCACCACCAGCAGGCCGGTCGTGGCCGCGAGCTGCGGCAGCACCTGCTCCCGGAAGTCCACGGAGTTCAGACGCTCCGGACTGATCAGGAGAACGTCGGTCTCGCCGCGCTCGACCTCGTCGTAGATCGTCCGCCACTCCTCCGGGTTGGCCGAGTTGATGGTGCGGGCCCGGATACCGGCCCGCTCCGCCGCCTCGACCTGGTTGCGCATCAGTGCCAGCAGCGGCGAGACGATCACCGTCGGGCCGGCGCCACGCCGGCGCAGCAGGGCGGTGGCGACGAAGTACACCGCCGACTTGCCCCAGCCGGTGCGCTGCACGACCAGCGCCCGTCGGCGCTGCTCCACCAGCGCCGACACCGCCTGCCACTGGTCCTCCCGCAGCCGCGCCGAACCCCCTGGGGTGCCGACCAGCTCGGCGAGGACGGCATCTGCTTCGGCGCGGAGCTCGGGACTGTCCATGTCTCCATGCAACCCGATCCCGCGGGCAAGCCGCCAATTCACACAGCGTGACGACCTGTACCGTATCCACGCCGGCACCGGCATCAGACCGTGAACTTGTGGGTACGGATATAAGCCCCGGACCACCTGATAAGGGTCGGTGGCCCCAATTGCTCGTTGCCGCTTCCTGGTTCGGCAGGAAGAATTGAAGTCCGCTCCCCGCACGGCCCCGTCCGTGATCAGGTAGGGCTCCGCTGCGGTGCGCGCTCCCCCGATTCCAACCCCGCCCGCAGTGTGGGCGCGTAGCCGAAGGGAGGATCGTGACCTTCGGATTCGCTCCGTCCACGGCATCCACGTCGACGTCCGCCGACCTGTCCGCCGCTTCCGCCAACTCCGTGGCCCGCATGCTCGAACCCGCGGAGTGGGCCGCCGCCGGAATCCCCTTGCTGCGCAACCCGCGTGAGGTGGTCAGCGGGCTGCACGCGCGGCATCGTCCGCAGCCGGCCACCGCGATCGTGGCCGTGCTCGACCCGGACGAACGGCTGCGGGCCAGCGCGTCGTTCATCCGCCGGCCGGCCCCGGCCGACGGCTGGATGTTCCGCAACGCGCTCCTCGCTCAACTGCGCCGGGTCATCCCGCACGACCTGCGCCGCCGCACCCCCGTGCGCACGGCGGTGCTGCTGTACTGCCGTGACGGCGACGCCCGTTGGACGGAGGAGGACGGCGCCTGGATGTGGGGCCTGCGGGACGCCTGCACACTGCACGGGCTGCGCTGCGGGGCGTACATCACCCTGACCCGCGACGGCTGGCAGGTCCTCGGCGAGGGCCGCGGCGGACGCCGCCCGAGCTCGGACTCACCCCCCGAGTCCGTCGCCCTCTCCGAGACCCCACCCCCACGCACCGGCGGCGCCACCTCGGACATACTCCGCCGCGCAGCGGCCCGCTGAGGAACCTCCCCCGCCACAACAGCACCGCCCCCCACGGCACGTATTCGACGGCACGACCACACCGCCCCAGCACACCCGGCAACACGGACTGGACCAACCCCCTGCCCACCCCGCAGCACGCCCGGACCGGCGCACCGCCCACCCGGACACAGGACCACACCGGCCCACTGCGCCAGGCGGCGCCCCGCCAGGAAGCTTCCGCCGACACGACAGCACCGGCTCACCTCGCACGCGGCGCTTGGACCACAGAACCGGCTCACCGAGCACTCGGTGCTAGGGGGTGTCTCGTCGATCAGGCCGGATCAGGGAGCGGCGTCTGGTGCCGTGCATCGCAAGGCGGAGAAGGGAGCCGATGCGGCGCACCGGCGAGTGACGACAACGCGGCGAGGCGCGGTGCCAGGCGCCGCGAGCCCGGCATGATCGGCGAGACGTCCCCTAGGACCACACCGGCGCGCTCGACCACGCGGCGCCCCGCCAAGAAGCTTCCGCCGACACGACCACACCGGCTCACCACGCACCCGGCGGCAGGACCACCCAGGCCCACTGCGTCACGCACCGGTAGGCCCACACCGGCCCACCGCAGACCCGGTGCACCAACGGCACCAGCCCACCGCACCCGACGACCGACGGAACAACCGCACCGCCTCAGCGAAATCCCGGCGGTGCGACCCCGCCGGCCCACCGCACACCCGGCGGCACGACCACCCAGGCCCACACCCGGCGCCCGACGCGACATCCTCGCCGGACCACCGCGCACACCTCGGGCACAGCGCAGCGCAGCGCACCGCGGGACCACGTCACCGCGAACGGCCGCGGACAGCCGTGCGCCCCGGCCGTCCGAGCACGCCGAAGTCGCCGAGCCGTGCGGGTGCCGCCATGGCGGCGCCCCGACGGGCCGGACGACGCCCGCCCGTGCCGGGACCGGGGACCTGCTCGAACCGGCTCAGACGCCCACGCCGAGCACCGCGTTGATCTGCTGCGGGTCGCCGCAGACGATCAGCAGGGCACCGGCACGACTCAGGGCCAGCGGCAGGGCGGCGGCGACCGCGGCGTCGGTGCCGCCGTTGACGGCGACGACGACCACGGCACGGGTGGCGGCACGCCCGGCGACGGCGGCGTCTGCGTAGAAGACGTCGTCGCGCGCGTCGTGCTGGGCCCAGTAGGCCGCTTCGCCGAAGGACAGCTCGTGGGCGGCCCACGGGTGCGACTCACCGGTGGTGATCACCAGTACGTCGCCGGGGGCGCGACCGGAGTCCAGCAGAAGGTCCACAGCTTCCTCGGCAGCGTCCAGCGCGCCCTCGGCCGAGGCCGGGATCAGCTGGATCTGCGGGGTCGCCGGAGCCGCGGCGGGGGCGGCGGGACCGGCCGGCCCGGGCTTGGCCGGAGCCGCGTCACGCGTCGTCCGCTGCACCGGAGGCGCGGGCCGGAGAGGGCCGGGACGACCAGGACGCGGCGGAGCCGCGGGGCGGGGGCCGGGTACGGGGCGGGGGGTCGGCGCGACGCGGCCGCTGGCCGGAGTGGCGCGGGGACCCTGGGCACTCTCGTGAATCTGAGGCTCCTCGGGGATGAGAGGCATGAGCTGATGTTTATCAAACGTTGGTGCGGCACGCGTCGGTGGGTGGCACATACGTGCGACCGGAACCGTCAGAAATCGAAGCCGAGCTGGCCCTCGATCTCCGGAACGCTCCCGTCCGCCCAGCTGCGCGCCTTCTTGAGGTGCCGCCACTGGGGCAGCGCATCAAGATACGCCCACGACATCCGGTGGTACGGAGTGGGGCCCCGCACCTCCAGTGCGGCCTTGTGCACGGGCGACGGATACCCGGCATTGTCCGCAAAACCGAAGTCTGCATGTTCGACACCCAGTTCGGCCATCATTTTGTCGCGCTGAACCTTGGCGATCACCGAGGCCGCCGCCACCGCCACACACGACCGGTCGCCCTTGATCACGGTCCGGACCATCCAGGGCGCACCGAGGTAGTCGTGCTTGCCGTCGAGGATCACCGCGTCGGGGCGGACCGGCAGGCCCTCCAGGGCACGGACCGCCGCGAGCCGCAGCGCCGCGGTCATCCCGACCTCGTCGATCTCCTCGGGGGAGGCGTGCCCCAGCGCATAGGACGTCACCCATTTCTGCAGCTCGGCGGCGAGCTGGGTGCGCCGCTTGACGGTGAGCAGCTTGGAGTCGGTGAGACCTTCGGGGGGCCGGCGCAGTCCGGTGATCGCCGCGCAGACGGTGACGGGGCCGGCCCACGCGCCGCGCCCCACCTCGTCGACACCGGCAATGACCTTCGCTCCGGTCGTGGCGCGAAGGGAGCGCTCGACGGTGTGAGTAGGTGGTTCGTACGGCATGGCGCCCTTAGCGTACGCCGCTCCGAACCTGCCGAGACACCCCCTAGCCATGTCACACCGGCCGTCACCCCCGTTCAGACATCGGTCCGCCGGAGCAGCGGCACCATCAGCTGGTCGGTCATCTCCTCGAGGTCACGGTCACTCCATTCGCACCCGCACATCTTCGACCGGTACATCATCATCGCCGGCACGGCGTCGAAGACGTAACCGTTGGCAGCGTCCTCACGGACCTCTCCACGCTGGATACCACGGATGATCACCTCACGGAGCAGCTTGATCGTCGGCTCCACCACCCCCTCGACGATCACCGCATGGAAGCGCTCCGCCTGCATGGTGTCGCATTCGTGAATGACGGAACGCAGGGCACTCCCCGGCCGCGAGAACATCGCATCCCGGGCCTGCCGGCAGAGCGCCAGCAGATCCTCGCGCACACTGCCGAGGTCGGGTGCCGCGTCCAGGCGCGGCAGTCCGGCCTGCAGCGCGTCGGCGACCAGGTCCTCCTTGGACGGCCAGCGGCGGTAGACCGCCGCCTTGCCGGTCTGGGCCCCGGCGGCGACGCCCTCCATGGTGAGGCCGTTCCAGCCGACCGTGCTGAGCTGTTCCAGCGCGGCATCGAGAATCGCGCGTTCGAGCACCGCGCCGCGCCGACGGGGAGCGGCCGCCTGAGCGGGGGCGGCCGACCAGCGCGAAGTAACCATCCGAGCGTCTCCAGCGGACTACAGAAAGGAATATTTCGGTAATTGCGAGCAATGGGGACATTGCACCCAGCACCAGCCGGGCACATGCCGCAAGAGCGCGGCCTGAGTGAACGCTTGCGTTCACTACCGGGGACTCACTACCGTTGACGCGACAGTGAACGCGAGCGTTCACTAAAGCTCTTGTGGGGGACCCATAGTGACGACCTCTCAGTTGATATCGGATCAGAAACCGGGCGCGGCACGCCGCCAGGGACGTCCCGGCATCGCGCTCACCGTCATCGCGGCCTGCCAACTCATGGTGGTACTCGACGCGACGATTGTGAATATCGCGCTCCCGCACATTCAAAGCGCACTCGAGTTCAGCACGACCGACCTCACCTGGGTGGTCAGCGCCTACACCCTGACCTTCGGCGGTCTGCTGCTCCTCGGTGCCCGAGCCGGTGACATCCTGGGCCGCCGCCGGGTCTTCATGGCCGGCATCCTGCTGTTCACCTTCGCCTCCCTGCTGGGCGGATTCGCCCAGGAGCCCTGGCAGTTGCTGGCGGCGCGCGCCCTGCAGGGCGTCGGCGGCGCCATCGCGTCGCCGACCTCGCTGGCGCTGATCACCACCACGTTCGCCGAGGGCCCCGAACGCAACCGTGCCTTCGGCGTCTTCGCCGCGGTGTCCGCGGGCGGTGGCGCCATCGGCCTGCTCGCGGGCGGCATGCTCACCGAGTGGCTGGACTGGCGCTGGGTCCTCTTCGTCAACGTGCCGATCGGTGTGCTGATCGCCGTACTGACCCCGCTCTACATCAGCGAGTCCGAGCGGCACCCCGGACGGTTCGACATCGCGGGCGCGCTGACCTCGACGTTCGGCATGGCCTCCCTCGTGTACGGCTTCATCCGCGCGGCGGAGGAAGGCTGGCGGGACGGCCTCACCCTCACGTCGTTCGGTGTCGCCGTGGTCCTGCTGGTCGCGTTCGTGCTCACCGAGATGCGGGCCAAGGAGCCGATCACCCCGCTGAAGATGTTCACCGACCGCAATCGCGCGGGCACCTACGTGATCATGCTGAGCCTGGCCGCGGCGATGTTCGGCATGTTCTTCTACATCGTGCTCTTCGTGCAGAACGTGCTGGGGTACAGCCCGATCAAGGCGGGGGTGGCCTTCCTGCCCGTCACCGTCGCGATCGTGATCGGCGCCGGCCTGTCGCAGCGGTTCCTGCCGGTCCTCGGTCCCAAGCCGTTCATGCTGGCCGGTTCCGCGCTCGTCGTCGTCGGACTGACGTGGCTGACCTTCATCAGCCCCGACAGCTCCTACCTCAGCGGGGTGCTCGGCCCGATGCTGGTCTTCGGACTCGGCATGGGCCTGAACTTCGTGACCGCGACGGTGACCGCGGTCTCCGGAGTCGCCCCGAGCGAGGCGGGCGCCGCGTCCGGCCTGCTCAACGCCACCCAGCAGGTCGGTGGTTCGCTGGGCCTGTCCATCCTCACCACCGTCTTCGGCACGGCCAGCAAGGAGGAAGCGGAGAGGCAGCTCCCGGGCTTCCTCGCCGAGGGCACTCCGCAGCAGAAGGCGGAGTTCGCCGAGACCCTTCAGCTGCCCGCGCCCTGGGGGCACGAGGTGCTCGCGCAAGGCATCTCGACGGCGTTCGTCCCGGCTGCCGCGATGGCCGTGCTCGCCCTGATCACGGCTGGGCTGGTGATCCGAGTCCGAAAGAGCGACCTGGAGGCCCTGGCCGGCACGGCGGGCCCGGTGGGCGGCTGACCCGAGACCGTCGCGGGCCGCACTCCACGGCCGGCCGCCGGGCATGACGGGGGTATGCCCAAGGCGAACCGGCCGGCCCGCGAGGAGCCGCGCGGGGCCGGGCCGCGTCCAGGGCACCGACAGCCCGGACGCCGGTCCGGCCCCGCGCGTGGCAGCCCGGCCCCAGAGCACCGCGACAAGCAGCGCGAGCAGCACCCACCGCGTTTCCATGCCCACCCCCTGCGACGCCTACGACGTGTCCGCGGACGTGGTCGACGCCCTGCGGTTACCAGGACAACGGCGACCGGTCACGGAGAGTTCCCGGCGTGCACGGAGAGTTTCGAAAAAATCCGGAGGCTGCGGACTAGCCGGCCGTCGGAGCCCAGTCCGGCAGCGCTTCCGTCCGCGCCACCCACTCGGCGGGCGGCACCCCCGTCTTGCCGGCGGCGATCACCCCGCCCACGATGGCGCAGGTGGTGTCGACATCCCCTCCGACCTGCGCGGTCGTCCAGAACGCCTGCTCGTAGTCCCCGAGCGAGCGAGCGGCCGACCAGACGGCGAAGGGCACGGTGTCGTGGGCCGTCGTACGCCGTCCGCAGCCCAGCACGGCCGCGACCGTGGTCGCGTCGCCGTAGTCGAGCATGTCGCGGGCGCGGCGCAGGCCGGCTCCGACCGCGCTCTTGGGTACGAGCGCGACGACCCCGTCGAGCAGCGCCTCGGCGGTCGGCGGCCCGGCGGGATCGGCTGCCAGCGCGGCGGCTGCGGCGACGGCCATGGCGCCGACGACGGCCTCGCGGTGCTGGTGCGTGGGGTAGGCGGAGATCTCCGCCTGGTGGGTGGCCTGCTCGGGGTCGTCCGCGTACCAGGCGCCCAGGGGCGCGATCCGCATGGCGGCGCCGTTGCCCCAGGAGCCCTGTCCGTTGAACAGCGCGGCGGCCAGCTCGCGCCAGTCGCCTCCCTCTCGGACCAGCCGGAGCAGCCGGTTGACGGCGGGGCCGTAGCCGCGGTCGAAGTCGTGGTGGTGGGCGAAGGAGTGGGCCAGCGCGTCCTGGTCGATGCGCCGGTGGGCGGCGAGGACGGCGACCACGGAGCAGGCCATCTCCGTGTCGTCGGTCCACTGCCACGGGCCGGGCGGGACCTCACGTCGCTTGAGGAGCGGATAGTTGGCGGGGACGAAGTACTGGGAGCCCAGCGCGTCTCCCACGGCAAGTCCGCGCAGGCTGGCCAGGGCGCGGTCCAGGCGCCCGTCGGAAGAGGAGTCAGCGGTCATCGCCCTGCCACTCTAATCGGTGATCCCGTACGGTTCCGGATCTCGCCAGCGTTCAAAGGGCCGGTCCAGTGTGTACTTGCCGTCGTCCCCCAGAACGAGCATGCGCATCTCCGCGTTCCCGGGGTTCGCCAGGCACTCGAACTCGGCGACCGTCCAGTGGAACCACCGCATGCAGAACAGCCGCATGGCCAGGCCGTGGGTCACCAGGAGCACGTTCGGTGGATGGTCCGGGGCCTCGAAGCTGCGGTACAGGCTTTCCAGGAAGCCGCCGACCCGGTCGTACACGTCGGCGCCGCTCTCCCCCTGGGCGAAGCGGTAGAAGAAGTGGCCGTAGGCGTCCCGGTAGGCCTTCTGCAGCCGTACGTCGTCGCGGTCCTGCCAGTTCCCCCAGTCCTGCTCGCGCAGCCGGGGCTCCTCGCGGACCCGTATCAGGTCGGGGTCGAGATGGAAGGCGCGCAGGGTCTCGTGCGTGCGCCGGTAGGGCGAGACGTACACGCTGACCCGCTCCCGCCCGAACAGCTCCCGCAGGCTCTTCCCGGTCTCCTCCGCCTGGTGCCAGCCCCGCTCGGTGAGCGCGAGGGCGTGATCGGGTTCGCGTTCGTACACGGAGTCATCAACATTGCCCGTTGACTCGCCGTGCCGGACAAGGACGATGCGCCGTGGTCGTGCCATGCCAAAAACCCTAGTGGGAGTGACGGGCGGGCGAGCAGTCGGACGGGTTCCGTACGGCGTAGGTCACACCGTGCACCACACAGGGCACACGATGTGCCCGTCCGGATCTCAAACCGTCCAGGTCGGTTCCATGTCCACGATGTCACCCGTGAGCGCGGCGACGTCCGCTTCGGTCTGGGCCCTCAGGGCGAGCCGTTCCACCCGTTCCGTGCGGTACTTGCCGTGCTCGGCCGCCGACCGCCACATGGAGAGGACCATGAACTCGTTCCCGGGCGCCTCGGCGAACAGGCCGCGGATCATGCCCGGCGAACCGGCCATCGCGGGGTTCCACACCTTCTCCTGCATGAGGGTGAAGTTCTCCACGCGGTCCTCGTGGACCCGGCACAGGGCGACCCGGAGGAGATCGGCGTCGGTGAAGCGCGGTTCGAAGCCGGTCTTCACGTCGAAGCGGTGGTCGAACAGTCTGGCCTGGGCGTCCTTGAAGGTGCCCGACTGTGCCGCTGCGAGCCGGTCGTGGGAGCGGGCCATGAAGGAGTCGTAGAAGGCCCGGCTTTCCCAGAAGGCGAAGACATGGGCCACCGAGGGCCGGCTGCGGCTCCAGCCCCCGCCCTGCCCCCGGAAACCCGGCTCACCCAGCAGCCCCGCCCACTTTCGCTGCCCCCGCTCGAAACCCCGGCGGTCCACCACGGTGCAGCGAATCCACTTGACCAGCACCGCGCCATGGTAAGGCCACGGAGCGTGGTGACGGACGGCCTCCGGTGGACCGGACGCGCACCGGCGCCCGGTCTCGCGTGGCAGGATGGACAACCGGCTTTGACGGACCGGCAGTTCGGCCTGCGCGCACACGGGGAAGGGGACGTTCGTGAACGGCGTCAGCAAGGGAATCCGCAAGGTCGAGATCGCACTGAAGTGGGACCCGAGTCCGGCGGGTCAGCCACCCACCGATCTCGACATAGTGGCCGGCACCTACCTGGCGGACGACCCGCACGGTGAACCCTCGTACCTGGTGCACTTCGACAGCCGCTCCCCCGACGGCACCATCTACCTCAACCGGGACAGCAAGGACGGCAAGGGCTTCGGCTGGGACGAGGTCCTGACCGTGGAGCTCGACCGGCTCGACGCCCGCTACGCGCGCGTGGTCGTCGGTGTCGTCATCCAGCAGCGGCCCGCGCGGCGCACCTTCGTCAGCGTGGTCAACCCGTCGCTGCGCATCCGTGAGGGATACACCGATCTCGCCCAGGACGACTTCGGCGGCGTTCTCGGGGCCACGGCGGCGACGGTCGCGGAGTTCCGGCGTGACGAGTCGGGCGTGTGGGAGTTCCACCCCGGGGTGACCGGTTTCGAGGACGACCCCGCGACCTTCACGCGAACCATGGGCGCCGCCCACCGGCCCTGACCTCCGCATCCGCTTCACATACGCGAAGAGGGGCGCCGGATTTCTCCGGCGCCCCTCACTCACATCTCAGCGGTCACATCTCAGCGGTCAGCTGCAGCCGCTGGTGGAGCCGCAGCCCTCGCAGATGTAGCAGGAACCGGCCCGCTGCATCTTCGTGCCGCAGGAGAAGCACAGCGGGGCGTCGGCCTGGATGCCCAGCTGCATCTCCACCAGCTCGGCGCTGGTGTGGGCCTGCCGCGGGGCGGGCTTGGCCGCCTCGGTCTCGGCCTTCGGGGTGGCAACGGCCTTGAGCTCCTGGGCGCGCGGAGCCGACTGGGCCAGGCCCTCGACGTCGACGTCCTCGTCGTCCAGCGGCTCGTAGGAGCCGGTCTCCAGGTGGCGCTGACGCTCCTCGGCGGAGTGGATGCCGAGCGCGGAACGCGTCTCGAACGGCAGGAAGTCCAGCGCGAGGCGGCGGAAGATGTAGTCGACGATCGACTGGGCCATCCGCACGTCCGGGTCGTCGGTCATGCCGGCCGGCTCGAAGCGCATGTTCGTGAACTTCGAGACGTACGTCTCCAGCGGCACGCCGTACTGGAGGCCGACGGAGACCGCGATGGAGAAGGCGTCCATCATGCCCGCGAGGGTCGAGCCCTGCTTGGACATCTTCAGGAAGACCTCGCCGAGACCGTCGTCCGGGTAGGAGTTCGCGGTCATGTAACCCTCGGCGCCGCCGACGGTGAAGGACGTGGTGATGCCGGGACGTCCCTTCGGGAGGCGCTTGCGGACCGGGCGGTACTCGACGACCTTCTCGACGGCCTCGCGGATCGTCGCCTCGGTCTTCTCCGTGACCTCGGCCTTCTCCTTCTCCTTGGTCTTCGCGGAGAGGGGCTGGCCGACCTTGCAGTTGTCGCGGTAGATGGCGAGGGCCTTGATGCCCATCTTCCAGGCCTCGAAGTAGATCTCCTCGACCTCCTCGACGGTCGCCGTCTCCGGCATGTTGACCGTCTTGGACAGGGCGCCGGAGATCCACGGCTGGATCGCGGCCATCATGCGGACGTGGCCCATCGGGGAGATGGCGCGCTCGCCCATGGCGCAGTCGAACACCTCGTAGTGCTCGAGCTTGAGGCCGGGGGCGTCGATCACATTGCCGTTCTCGGCGATGTGGGCGACGATCGCCTCGATCTGCTCCTCCTGGTAGCCCAGGCGGCGCAGGGCCTGCGGGACGGTGCCGTTGACGATCTGCATCGAGCCGCCGCCGACCAGCTTCTTGAACTTGACCAGGGCGAGGTCGGGCTCGAGGCCGGTGGTGTCGCAGGACATCGCCAGACCGATGGTGCCGGTCGGGGCGATGACGGACGCCTGGGAGTTACGGAAACCGTTCTTCTCACCGAGGCGGATCACGTCCTGCCAGGCCTCCGTGGCGGCGGCCCAGATCGGCGTGTCCAGGTCGTCCATGCGGACGGCCTTGTCGTTGGCGTCGGCGTGCTGCTTCATGACGCGCTTGTGGGCGTCGGCGTTGCGGGCGTAGCCGTCGTAGGCGCCGACGACCGCGGCGAGCTCAGCGGAGCGGCGGTAGGCGGTGCCGGTCATCAGGGAGGTGACGGCACCGGCGAGGGCGCGGCCGCCGTCGGAGTCGTACGCGTGACCGGTGGCCATCAGCAGGGCGCCGAGGTTGGCGTAGCCGATGCCGAGCTGGCGGAACGCGCGGGTGTTCTCGCCGATCTTCTGGGTCGGGAAGTCCGCGAAGCAGATGGAGATGTCCATCGCGGTGATGACGAGCTCGACGACCTTGGCGAAGCGCTCGGCGTCGAAGGACTGGTTGCCCTTGCCGTCGTCCTTCAGGAACTTCATCAGGTTCAGCGAGGCCAGGTTGCAGGACGTGTTGTCCAGGTGCATGTACTCGCTGCAGGGGTTCGAGCCGTTGATCCGGCCGGACTCCGGGCAGGTGTGCCAGTGGTTGATCGTGTCGTCGTACTGGATGCCCGGGTCGGCGCAGGCCCAGGCGGCCTCGGCCATCTTGCGGAAGAGGGACTTGGCGTCGACCTCCTCGATGACCTCGCCGGTCATGCGGGCGCGCAGGCCGAACTTGCCGCCCTCCTCGACCGCCTTCATGAACTCGTCGTTCACGCGGACCGAGTTGTTGGCGTTCTGGTACTGGACGGACGTGATGTCGTCGCCGCCCAGGTCCATGTCGAAGCCCGCGTCGCGCAGCGCGCGGATCTTCTCCTCTTCCTTGACCTTGGTCTCGATGAAGTCCTCGATGTCGGGGTGGTCGACGTCGAGGATGACCATCTTGGCCGCGCGGCGGGTGGCGCCACCGGACTTGATCGTTCCTGCGGAGGCGTCGGCACCGCGCATGAAGGAGACGGGACCGGAGGCGTTGCCGCCGGAGGACAGCAGCTCCTTGGAGGAGCGGATGCGGGACAGGTTCAGGCCGGCGCCGGAACCGCCCTTGAAGATCATGCCCTCTTCCTTGTACCAGTCGAGGATCGACTCCATGGAGTCGTCGACGGACAGGATGAAGCAGGCCGAGACCTGCTGGGGCTGCGGGGTGCCGACGTTGAACCAGACAGGGCTGTTGAAGCTGAAGATCTGGTGCAGGAGGGCGTACGCCAGCTCGTGCTCGAAGATCTCGGCGTCGGCGGGCGAGGCGAAGTAGTTGTAGTCCTCACCGGCCTTCCGGTACGTCTTCACGATGCGGTCGATCAGCTGCTTGAGGCCGGTCTCGCGCTGCGGGGTGCCGACGGCACCCCGGAAGTACTTGCTGGTGACGATGTTGACCGCGTTCACCGACCAGAAGTCGGGGAACTCGACGCCACGCTGCTCGAAGTTCACCGAGCCGTCGCGCCAGTTGGTCATGACGACGTCACGGCGCTCCCACGTCACCTCGTCGTACGGGTGCACGCCGGGGGTGGTGTGGATGCGCTCGATACGCAGTCCCTTGCTCGCCTTGGTGCCCTTGGCTCGGGAACCTCGTGCCGGACCGCTCGCCGTCTCTGTCATGCCGCCTCCCTGTACGGGCGAAAACGCCCTGAAGTGCCCCGATGTTCCCGAAGCACGGTGTTCTGTCTGGTGTTGCGGGCACCCTCTCGCTGCGGCCCGCAACAGGTCTTGGATCGCCGCCGACCGGCCGGTCCGGACGCGGTGTCCGGCCCGGCCCCTCGATCAGTCGGCGGCGCCGGCGGGCTCGGGGACCGAAACGGCCTCTCCCGACCCGCGGTCGTCTTCCTGGCGCCCCACGCCGGCGTCTCCGTCGTCCGCGGCGGGGCGTCCCGTCTGTTCCCTGAGTTCAGCGATCGCCGCCTCGAAGTCCTCGAGCGACTCGAACGCCCGGTACACGGACGCGAATCGCAGGTAGGCGACGAGGTCGAGCTCCTGCAGCGGGCCGAGTATGGCCAGTCCCACGTCGTGGGTGGTCAGCTCGGCGCTTCCGGTGGCCCGCACCGCCTCCTCGACCCGCTGCCCCAGCTGGGCCAGCGCGTCCTCGGTGACAGGCCTTCCCTGACATGCCTTGCGCACACCGTTGATGACCTTGGTACGGCTGAATGGCTCGGTGACTCCGGATCGCTTGACCACCATGAGCGAACACGTCTCCACGGTCGTGAAACGACGGGAGCAGTCCGGACACTGGCGGCGCCTGCGGATCGACGTGCCGTCGTCGGTCGTACGGCTGTCGACGACGCGGCTGTCGGGGTGCCTGCAGAAGGGGCAGTGCATGAACTCCCAACCCTCCTCACAGCAGACTCAATGGCCTCGGGAGCCACAGGGGCCCCTCGAAGCAGCCACAAGCATAGGCGATCGCCGAGGGGTCGATGACCGGGGGGACCACAACTTGTGGGCTGCCGCCGTCATCCAACCACTAGATGTGGGGATTGGCTCATACATCCAGCCCAGCCCCGCGTGTCGAAGCACGCACGTCGGCGCGCCAGCCTGATGCGATGACGCATGGGGAGATACCGTGGCCGCCGCAGGGAGGACGCGTGCGACTCCTGCGCGAACGGCAGCCCATGCCCGACCGACGGGAGGCCGGATGGCAGACTGGGGCCCGCCCCACAAGGGCGCTTCCCCGGGGCGCTTTCCCGGCGGTGAAGAGTACAACAATGGGCACTTTTGCCCGCGAGGCACCGCGTGACCCATACACCCGGACACATGATCACGTCAGCCGAATCGCGAATTTTCACTCGAACGTGTGTTTGGCGCAACCTTTCGAAAGCAACTACCGTTGTCCAGCAGGGAGACCATCGAGAGGGGCCGACGTGACCACCACCGCAGACAGTGCCACCATCACTGCCCAGGACCGCCCCCAGGGCCGACTCGAGCCGGTGCATGCGATGAACGAAGCCACGAATCCCGAGGGGCACAAGCGCTCCCTTCCGGGACGACCTCCAGGCATCCGGGCGGACAGCTCCGGGCTCACGGACCGGCAGCGCCGTGTGATCGAGGTCATCAGGGACTCCGTCCAGCGGCGCGGCTACCCGCCGTCGATGCGCGAGATCGGCCAGGCCGTCGGCCTGTCCAGCACGTCCTCCGTGGCGCACCAGCTGATGGCACTGGAGCGCAAGGGCTTCCTGCGCCGTGACCCGCACCGCCCGCGCGCCTACGAGGTGCGCGGCTCCGACCAGGCCGCCTCCGTGGCCCCCACCGACACCGCCGGCAAGCCCGCCGCGTCGTACGTGCCGCTGGTCGGCCGGATCGCCGCCGGTGGCCCCATCCTCGCCGAGGAGTCGGTCGAGGACGTCTTCCCGCTGCCCCGGCAGCTGGTCGGTGACGGAGAGCTTTTCGTCCTGAAGGTCGTCGGCGACTCCATGATCGAGGCCGCCATCTGTGACGGCGACTGGGTCACGGTCCGCCGTCAGCCCGTCGCCGAGAACGGCGACATCGTCGCCGCCATGCTCGACGGCGAGGCCACCGTGAAGCGCTTCAAGCGCGAGGACGGCCACGTCTGGCTCCTCCCCCACAACGCGGCCTACGAGCCCATTCCGGGCGACGACGCGACCATCCTGGGCAAGGTGGTGGCCGTACTGCGGCGCGTGTGACGGCCGCGACGGGCGGGCTGGCGACAGCCGCGCCCCTCCGACCGGGCCCCGGAACCCCTGCGCCGGTTCCGGGGCCCTGTGCTTTGCCGGCACCGGTACCGCTGGATCCGGGGCCCTGTGCCGCGCCCGGTGCCGCTGGGATGCGGGGAGGCCCGTCCGCTGCCGGACAGGCCTCCCCGCGATCACGTCGCTTCCGCCTGCTTCGCCGCCGCGTCGATCGCCGCGAGCGACTTCCGGACCTGGTTACGGTCCGTGGTGTACCAGAAGTCTGGGAGTGACGTCTTCAGGAAACCGCCGTAGCGGGCCGTCGCCAGCCGCTGGTCCAGTACGGCCACCACACCGCGATCCCCGGTCGCGCGGACGAGGCGACCGGCGCCCTGGGCCATGAGCAGCGCCGCGTGGGTGGCGGCGACGGCCATGAAGCCATTGCCCCCGGCGTCCTCCACCGCCTTCTGGCGGGCGCTCATCAGCGGGTCGTCGGGACGCGGGAACGGGATCTTGTCCATCACGACCAGCTGGCAGCTGGGGCCGGGGACATCGACGCCCTGCCAGAGCGAGAGCGTGCCGAACAGACAGGTCTCGGGGTCGGCCGCGAAGTTCTTGATCAGTTCGCCGAGGGTCTCCTCGCCCTGGAGGAGGATCGGGAACTCGGGGATACGGGAGCGCAACTCCTCCGCGGCGAGCTGGGCGGCCCGCATCGAGGAGAACAGCCCCAGCGTGCGGCCGCCGGCCGCCTGGATCAGCTCCGTCAGCTCGTCCAGCATGTCGGCGCGGTCACCGTCCCGCGCGGGGCGCGACAGGTGCTTGGCCACATACAGGATGCCCTGCTTGCGGTAGTCGAACGGCGACCCGACATCCACGCCCTTCCACTGCGGCAGGTCGTCGCCCTCCATGCCCTCCGGGCCGAGCCCCAGGGACGCGCCGACCCCGTTGAAGTCGCCGCCCAGCTTCAGGGTCGCGGAGGTGAGGATCACCGACCGGTCCGCGAACAGCTTCTCCCGCAGGAGGCCCGAGACGGACATCGGGGCCACGCGCAGGGAGGCACCGAAGCGGTCGTGCCGTTCGTACCAGATCACGTCCCACTCGGATCCGTTGGTGATGCGCTCCGCCACGTCGTGGACCGTCTCCACGGAGGCCAGCGCCTGCTTGCGGACCGCGTCCTCGTCCTGGACGGACTTGTCGCGGGTCGCGCCGATCGCGGAGATCACCGTGCGGCAGGCGTCGCGCAGCATCATCAGCGCATAACCGAGATCCTCCGGGATCTCCTCCAGCCTCCCCGGCAGGGCCAGCTCCATCAGCCGCTCGAAGCCCTCCGCGGCGGTCTGCAGCTGATCGGCCGCCTTCTCGTTGACGAGCTTCGCCGCCCGGCGCACCGCGCGGTTGACCTGGCCGGGGGTCAGCTCGCCGGTGGCGACACCGGTCACCCGGGAGACCAGCTCGTGGGCCTCGTCGACGATCAGTACCTCGTGCTGCGGCAGGACCGGGGCGCCTTCGATGGCGTCGATCGCGAGCAGCGCGTGGTTGGTGACCACGACCTCGGCGAGCTTGGCCCGCTCACGGGCCATCTCCGCGAAGCACTCGGCTCCGTACGCGCACTTCGTCGCGCCCAGACACTCCCGCGACGACACCGACACCTGCGCCCAGGCACGGTCGGAGACGCCGGGGGTGAGGTCGTCGCGGTCACCGGACTCGGTCTCGTCGGCCCAGTCGCGCAGTCTCAGCAGGTCCTGGCCGAGCTTGCTGGTGGGCGCGGCCGCCTCGAACTGGTCGAACAGGCCCTCTTCCTCGTCCTGCGGGACGCCCTCGTGGAGGCGGTGCAGGCACAGATAGTTCGACCGGCCCTTCAGCATCGCGAACTCGGGGCGGCGGCGCAGCAGCGGGTGCAGCGAGTCGACCGTGCGGGGCAGGTCGCGCTCCACGAGCTGGCGCTGCAGGGCCAGCGTGGCGGTCGCCACGACCACTCGCTCCCCGTGGGCGAGCGCGGGCACGAGATAGCCGAGCGACTTTCCGGTGCCGGTGCCGGCCTGGACGAGCAGATGCGAGCCGTCGTCGATCGCCTCCGCGACGGCTTCGGCCATGGTCACCTGGCCGGGGCGCTCCGTGCCGCCGACGGCAGTGACGGCAGCATGCAGGAGTTCGGGGAGTGAGGGCTTCGTCATAGCGCGACCACCCTACGGCGCGGCACTGACAAACGGGGGATCACGGCGGAGGCGGAGGGCTGGATCAAGACTGTCGGGTTCCTGGAGAGGGGTTGGGTGGTGATGGATGTGGGGCTCGGTGGCGATCGGCGTGAATCGAGCCGACGGGAAGCGCGTCGACGTGACCCGACTGGCCCTGATTCGAGCCGACGCGAATCGAGTGGAACCGGATCGCCGCGAGCGGTGTACCAGAAGTGACGACGTCGTCACAGCGCTATGGAGGCGTACGGCAGCCGGTCCTCTCCCGGACCATGAGGGCGGCCCGCTTGTCGGGCAGATCGACCTCGGTGGTGAGGCGGAAGCCGGCGCGAAGGAAGGCGGACAGGGAGGCAGTGTTGCGAACGTCGGGCTCAGCGATCACGCGTCGGCAAGCAAACCGTTTCTCGAGGACCAGGTCGGCCACGGCTCCGAGCAGCATGCTGCCGAGACCTCGGCCACGGTGGCCGACATCACCGAGGAGGAGGTGGATTCCGGTGTCATGAGGCCGGGCGGGATAGTGGCGGGCGAGCGGGTCGAGGTCCGCCCGGTAGATCTCCCAGTAACCGATCGGCGTGCCGTCCAGCACACCGAGACACGGCACGCTGCGTCCGTCGCCGTCGAGCTGGGCACGGAGGTGCTTCTCGGTCACTTCCGACGGCCCTGACAGCTTCCAGAAGGCGGCCACGGCGGGGTCGTTCATCCAGCGGCTGACGAGCCGGAGATCCCGCTCGACCCGCACGGGGACGAGCAGGAAGGTGCCCGCCGGGGTGGCGGCGGGACCCCACTCGCCGACCCGGTCGAGCAGGTCTTCCGTGTCGGTGGCTGGCACGGACGGGGCTCCTCTCCGACGGTCAGGAGTGCAGGGGGTTGGCGATGGTGACGTAGACGGACTGGGTGTCCACCGGGCCGACGAGTTCGTCCAGCCCGTGGAGCCGGGTGAGCAGGTTGGCCTTGCAACGCAGGACGGAGGAGTCGAGCAGTCGGGCGGGCAGGGAGCTGCGGAGTCGGTCGGGGCCGGCGGCCGCGCCGTCCAGGAAGCGGCGGAAGGCGGCGAGCAGCAGTCGCTCGTCCGCGAGGCGCTGGGATCCGAAGGCGCCGACGAGGCCGAGCACGTTGTTGATCGCCAGGTAGTAGGCGAAGCGCTCGTCCGTGACCTCGTCGGAGACGAATGTGTCGCTGCGCTCGCCGATGCCGGGCAGCCGCGCTTCGAGTCGCGCTCGGTGGGACTCACGGAAGTAGTAGCCCTGGTTGTCGCGGTAGCGGCCCCCTGAGGGCCAGCCCTGAGCGTCCAGCAGGAGCAGGGTGTTCTGCTGGTGGGCCTCCAGGGCGATGCCCGCCTCACCGTCCAGCCACAGCACGGGCCGGACGACTTGTTCGAGGTAGCGCAGGAACCACTCGGCGGCGACCGCCGCGCGCGGTCGTCCGGTCCGCACGGCAAGGCGTGTGACGAGGTGGGCCAGCCGGGACGGTGTCCGGGCCTGGGGCTGGGGTGCGACGAGTGCGGCGATGCAGGACACGTCGTCGGTCGGGGTGAACGGGTTGTGCCGGATCATCACGTCCAGCCCGGGGACGGGGTCGCCGTCGGGTGCGTCGACGGCGAGCCAGGCCGGGTCGCGGACGATGTCGAAGCCGGGGTGCGCGGAGCGCCACTGCTGGGACAGACCGGTGCGCAGCAGGCGGTGCACCTCGACGCCGCGGTGCAGTTCCTTGCGGAGGTTCTCCCGACGGGAGTTGGTGATGCGCAGGCCCACCGACAGCTTGAGCATGGCGGGCGCCTCGGACCGGTACACGGTGCGCACGGAGGAGGTGGGGTGCCACGGGGCGCCTCGTACGCCGAGGTCTTTGAGCAGCCCCGCGTCGAGGAGGGCCGCGACCTGCCGCGAGTGCCGCGTCTCGCGGAACTGCCACGGATGCAGAGGCAGGGCTGCGTACCCCTCGGGCAGGGGGAGGCCCGTCCCGGCGAGGTGTGCGGTGAGGCGGTGGGCGGGGATGATCCGGCCACGTTCCGTCCAGGCCGAGTCGGTGGCGAGCAAGGAGGGGGCGACGGCCAGCCAGTGCAGGGCGAAGGAGCCGCGCAACTCGGGTGAGTGGTACCGCGCTTCGGCTTCGGTGATTCCCTCGCGGCTCTTCGGTGTCGGGTGCAGGGGGTGGCCCAGCAGGAGTGCCTGTTCGGCGGTGAGGAAGAGGTCGGGACCGTGTGCGGGGCTGGTCCGGCGTTCGCGGATGAAGGCGGCTGTCCGGCGGACGGAATCGGCGACGCGGGCCACGAGGTCGGTGCCGTGGCCGGGGGCGAGCGCGGACAGGTCGGTCGAGCGGCACCCCCTGGCCGCCTCTCTGGCCAACAGGGCGGCGACGGTGACGGCGTCGACAGGTGGGGTCGGTGGCACGGGCGAGGCCGGTTGGGCGGGCTGGGGCTGTTGCTGGGCGTCGGCCAGTTGGGGCATGCCGAAGCGGTGCCAGCCGGTTTCGGAGCGGTAGCGGACGGGGGCGAGGAGCGCGGTGCCGCTGGCGAGGAGGGGGATGCGGAGCGTGCCGTGCGGGGGAACGGGGATGCCGGCCTCGCGTACCCAGCAGCGCAGCAGGTTCTCCACGGCGGCGGCCTCGGCCGCGATGCGGGGGTCCGGGTGGTGGAGGAGGTCGAGGGTGGCGGCGCCCGGCCGGTGCCGCTCGGCGTCCCTGGGCCCGCCTTGCCGGCCGGGGAGGCCCGGCTCTGATGGGCGCAGAGGGATGGCGGCTGTGGGCGTGGTGTTCAAGACGGTTCCTCGGAGGGTGTGCCGGCTCTCTGGGGAGTGACCGAGCGGTACGGCGACGGGGATGGGCGCGGTGAAGACCTCGCCAGGTGAGGGACGGAGCGGGGGGAGGTAATCGGCGTGGGCCGAAGGATCGCGTTGGGCCCTGGTACGGCTGGGGGTTCGGTCGGCAGGCATGAGGAAAGGAGGGCATGCCCGACGCGGTGGGGCTCGCGCCCGACGCAGTGGGGCTCGCGCCCGACGCGGTGATGGGGTGAGAGCGCATGTTCACGGGCTGCCTCGTTACCGCGTTCGCCCGGTGGGGTCACCGGGCTCCTGGCGATGCTGGGTCGGACGGGCGGGCTGGTCGGGGCGGCGTTGCTGAGGGTGGCCGGTGTGGTCGCTGGCCGCTGCCGCCAGCGCGTCGGCCAGGCGGTCCAGTACCGCGGCCGCCTGTTCGTCGCTGATCGTCAGCGGCGGGAGCAGCCGGACGACGCTCGTGCCGCGCCCGCCGAGCCCGACGATCAGTCCCCGTCGAAGGCACTCCCGCTGGACGGCGGAGGCGAGACGGGGCGCGGGTGGGCGTGGAGAGTCGGCGTTGAACGGGCCGGTTCCCGTCCGGGTGACGTCATGGGCGGGGCCGTGCGGCAGCGGGACACCGGCGGTGCGGTTTCCCTCTCCGGGAGCGTGGCTGTCCGCCGTGTGGGCCGGGCCGGACTCCGCCTCCGGGTCGACGAGTTCGAGGCCGATCATCAGCCCTCGCCCCCGCACGTCACCGACGCAGCGGAACTCCTGGCCGAGGGCGCGCAGTTGGGCGAGCAGGCGGGTGCCCAGGGTGGCCGCTCGTTCGGCGAGGCGGTGGTGCCGGACATGGGCGAGAGTCGCCGTGCCGGCGGCCATGGCCAGTTGGTTGCCGCGGAACGGGCTGGTGTGGGCGGTGGGCGTGTCGGTGTCCAGCAGGTCGGCGCGGTGGACGACGGCGGACAGGGGAAGGCTGCCGCCGATGGCCCTGGAGAGGATCATCACGTCAGGAATCACGCCGCTGTGCTCGACTGCCCAGAAGGTGCCGGTTCGGCCCACTCCGGTCTGCGATTCGTCGACGATCAGCGGGACGGAGCGGGACGCCGTGATGTGCCGCATCCGGCGCATCCAGCCGTCCGGCGCGGGATTCACCCCGGCCTCACCCTGCACCGGCTCCAGGAGTATTCCGGCGGGGATGTCGGGAGCGGCCGGAAAGGTGCGCGCACCCGGAGCCCCGGGAGCGGGACCACCCGCGCAGACCGCGCCTTCCAGCACCGCCTCGGTCCAGCGCGCCGCGAGTTCCGCGCCGTGGGGGCCGCCGAGGCCGAAGGGGCAGCGGTAGTCGTGCGGGTAGGGCAGCGTACGGCCGGTGGCGTCCGTGGTGGCGAAAGCTCCCGGAGTCTCGGCGCCGGTGTCGGCGTCGGTCTCGCCGAACGTGAGGATCGCGGTTCGGCCGGTCGCGGCTCGCACCAGCGCGCCGGCGGCGGCCACCGCGTCCGCGCGAGCCGGTCCGCAGAACCTCACGCGGGCCCGGTCGGCGAGCCCGGGTGGGAGGGTGCGCAGCAGTTCCGTGACGAAGGCGTCCTCGACGGGGGTGGCCAGATCGGGCACGCTGAGGGGGGCGCCCGAGTCGAGGACCTTGCGGATGGCCTCCAGGACGACCGGGTGGTTGTGGCCGAGGGCGAGCGTGCCCGCGCCGGAGAGGCAGTCCAGGTAGCGGCGGCCGTCCGCGTCCTCGATGGTCAGTCCGCGTGCCCGTACCGGTACGACAGGCAGGGCGTGCGGATAGGTGCGCGCGGCCGGCTCGCGCGCCGGCGGGCGGCGCGGGATCTCCTCGGTAACGACCACGGCTCCTCATCCTTCCGCTGTGCACCAAGGAGTTGGCGGCCGCTCGGGGCCTGCCCGGCCCTCGCCCGCAGCGCCGCTTCCTCGACACCGACTCACATCCACCCCGACCCGACCCGAGCCGCACCGCGTCCTCGGCCATCCGGCCTCACCTGTGCCCGAACCGCCCGATCGGGCAGACCCCACCGCTTACAACCGCGCACCGGGCAACGGGTTACGGGTTGCTTCAAGATCCTTGCCGTGACGTAACCGTTGCCGTTCCGTCGGAAGTCCCCCACAGCGAGCGCATAGTGTGGGGTGCCATTCCCAGAAGGCCGTGAGAGCAGCCCGAGTTCGGCATGAGCTCGGGTGGTGCGCTCACGGTCGCTGCACCAAGTCCGTTCACCCCAGGGGGAGTAACACCATGCGATCCACACGGCTGTCGTTCACCGCTCGCCGGGAGAGGAGCGGGCGCCGCCGCAGAACCTCCCCCGTGCTGACCGCCGTGGCGCTGGCCTCGGCGCTCGCGCTCACCGCCACCGCCTGTGAGTCGGGCGACGCCGAGGCGGGCGGCGAGGCGACGGCCTCCGCGGCGGCCGCGGACGACAAGATCAAGATCCCGGACGACATCAAGGACCGGCTCAAGGAACACGGGATCGACATCGACCAGTGGCGGGACGGCGCCTGGAAGAACTGGAACAAGGACGACTGGCTGCGCGAGGCCGAGGACTTCGTCAACCCGATCATCGAGGACCTGTGGGACCCGGACCGGATGCGGGAGGCGGAGGAGCCGGACCAGGAGGTCGACGACAGCGACCTCTCCGGTGACCAGGGCGTGACCGACCCGGAGCCGGCTCCGGTGCAGGCGGAGGCCGTGCCGGCCTCATACCACGCCAACGCTCCCGAGGCGGGCAAGGTGTTCTTCGACGCCCCCGAGGGCACGATGGTCTGCTCGGCGACGGTCGTGAAGGACCCGGCGAACCCCGGCAAGTCCAACATGGTGTGGACGGCGGGGCACTGTGTGCACGCGGGCAAGGCCGGCGGCTGGTACCGCAACATCGCCTTCGTGCCGTCGTACAACGACGCGGGCAAGTCGGCCGCGGAGCTGGAGAGCGCCACCGAGGAAGAGGTCGCTCCGTACGGTGTCTGGTGGGGGGACTGGGTGCAGACCTCGGACCAGTGGATCGAGCAGGGCGGCGCGACCGGCGGTGACGGTGCTCCGTACGACTTCGCCGTCATCCATGTGACGCCGGAGGAGGGCAGCGGCGGCAAGTCGCTGGAGGAGATGGTCGGTTCGGCGCTGCCGGTGGACTTCAACGCTCCCGCCGTGCCGAAGATGGACAGCATGACGGCGATCGGCTACCCGGCGGCGCCGCCGTACGACGGCCAGAAGCTGTTCCGGTGCGAGGACAAGCCGGGCCGGCTGTCGATCACCGACGCCGATCCGACGATGTACCGCATCGGCTGCACCATGACCGGCGGTTCGTCCGGCGGCGGCTGGGTCGCGACGGGCTCGGACGGCAAGCCGGCCCTGGTGTCCAACACCTCGATCGGCCCGATCACCGCGGGCTGGCTGGCGGGTCCGCGCCTGGGCAAGGAGGCCAAGGCCGTGTTCGACGAGGTGAGCGGCAAGTTCGCCGACCAGTGACAGCCGGGGGCGCGGCGGTGGGTGCCGTGCGGAAACCTTCACCGTCCCACCGCCGTTCGCCCTCAACTCCACGGGCATAGTGGGGTGTCGCATGCGCGAGGCGAGTCCTTCGCCGGCTCGCTTTCCGTCTGCGTGACAAGCACCAGCAGCATGCCAAGCACATGACATTCACACGTTCACACGGGGGTCATCGCACCATGCGTTCCATACGCACGTCCGCCACACCGCAGCGGCGTCGGCGCACCGTTGTCGCCGCCACCGGCCTCGTCGCCGCCCTGGCGCTCACCACGACCGCGTGCAACGGCTCCGGCGAGGAGGAGGCTGCCGACCAGCCGGGCGCCAGCGCCTCCCGGGCCGCGGACGGCGCGGGTGACGGCAAGGTCAAGATCCCGTCCGACATCGCCGACCGGCTCAAGGAGCACGGCATCGACGTCGACGACTGGAAGAACGGCGGCTGGAAGAACTGGGACAAGGACCAGTGGCTCAGTGAGGCCAAGGACTTCGTCAACCCCGTCATCGAGGGGCTGTGGAAGCCGGAGCGGATGCAGTCCGCGAAGGAGGCCGACAAGACGGTCACGACGAAGGACATGGCCGCCGCCCAGGGCGTGAGCGACCCGGAGCCCGCGCCGGTCACGGCCACGCCCGAGAAGACGCCGTACCACGACAACGCCGCCCCGGTCGGCAAGATCTTCTTCGACACCCCCGAGGGCTCGGCGGTCTGCTCGGGCACGGTGATCAAGGACGCGAACCACCCGGGCAAGTCCAACCTCGTCTGGACCGCGGGCCACTGCGTGCACGCGGGCCAGAACGGCGGCTGGTACCGGAACATCGCGTTCGTCCCGGCCTACAACGACCTCGGCAAGTCCGAGGCCCAGCTGAGCAACGCCGGCGCCGTCGAGATCGCCCCCTACGGCAACTGGTGGGCGGACTGGGCGTCGACGTCGAACGGCTGGATCGAGGGCGGTTCGGAGACCGGCGGCGCGGGTGCGGCGTACGACTACGCCGTGCTGCACGTAAAGCCGGAGCAGGGCGCCAAGTCGCTGGAGGAGACCGTCGGCGCGGCGCTGGACGTGGACTTCTCCGCGCCGGCCGCGGCGGACGCCGGGGACATGGGCGCCTGGGGCTACCCGGCGGCGCCGCCGTACAACGGTCTGAAGATGTTCAAGTGCGTCGACCAGCCGGGCCGGCTCTCGCTGAGCCCGTCGCTGCCCACGATGTACCGCATCGGCTGCACCATGACCGGGGGTTCGTCCGGCGGCGGCTGGTTCCGGGTGGTGGACGGCGAGACCAAGCTGGTCTCGAACACCTCGATCGGCCCGGCCGACAACACCTGGCTGGCGGGCCCGCAGCTCGGCCAGGACGCCCAGGCGCTGTACGAGAACATGAGTGAGACGTACGGCGGCCAGTGACGCCGTCGGGCACCGGACATGCCGAAGGCCCGCTCCCCGCGTGTGCGGGGGCGGGCCTTCGGGCTGTTCTCGGTCGTCCGTGCGCCCGGAGGTCGTCCGTGCGTCGGGCGTCAGACCGCCGAGGCCGGAGCGTACGGCGTCAGTTCGGCCGCGAGCTCCTCGTGCACCCGGACCTTGAGCAGGGTGCCCTCCGCGGTGTGCTCCTCGGAGATCACCTCGCCCTCGTCGTGGGCGCGGGCGACGAGCTTGCCGAGGGTGTACGGCACCAGCGCCTCGATCTCGACGGCCGGGCGCGGCAGCTCGTTGTCGATCAGCGCCAGCAGCTCGGTGATGCCCTGGCCGGTACGGGCCGAGACCGCGATGGAGCGCTTCTCGTTCCGCATCAGCCGCTGCAGCACCAGGGGGTCGGCCGCGTCGGCCTTGTTGATCACGACGATCTCGGGGACGTCGGTGGCGCCGACCTCCCTGATCACCTCGCGCACGGCGGCCAGCTGCTCCTCCGGGACCGGGTGCGAACCGTCCACCACGTGCAGGATCAGGTCGGAGTCGCCGACCTCCTCCATCGTGGAGCGGAATGCCTCGACCAGGTGGTGCGGCAGGTGCCGGACGAAGCCGACGGTGTCGGCCAGGGTGTACAGCCGCCCGCTCGGCGTCTCGGCCCGGCGCACGGTCGGGTCCAGGGTCGCGAACAGCGCGTTCTCGACCAGGACGCCCGCGCCGGTGAGGCGGTTGAGCAGCGAGGACTTGCCGGCGTTGGTGTAGCCCGCGATCGCGACGGAGGGCACCTTGTGGCGACGGCGCTCCTGGCGCTTGATGTCGCGTCCGGTCTTCATCTCCGCGATCTCCCGGCGCATCTTCGCCATCTTCTCGCGGATCCGGCGCCGGTCCGTCTCGATCTTGGTCTCACCGGGACCACGGGTGGCGAGGCCGCCGCCCTTGCCGCCGCCCATCTGCCGGGACAGCGACTGACCCCAGCCTCGCAGCCGCGGCAGCATGTACTGCATCTGCGCGAGCGCGACCTGCGCCTTGCCCTCTCGGGACTTGGCGTGCTGGGCGAAGATGTCCAGGATCAGGGCCGTACGGTCGATGACCTTGACCTTGACGACGTCCTCGAGGTGGATCAGCTGGCCCGGGCTCAGCTCACCGTCGCAGATGACGGTGTCGGCGCCGGTCTCCAGCACGATCTCGCGCAGCTCCTCTGCCTTGCCGGAGCCGATGTAGGTGGCCGCGTCGGGCTTGTCGCGGCGCTGGATCACGCCGTCGAGCACCAGCGCGCCCGCCGTCTCGGCGAGTGCGGCCAGCTCCGCGAGGGAGTTCTCCGCGTCCTGCACGGTCCCCGAGGTCCAGACGCCGACGAGCACGACCCGCTCCAGGCGGAGCTGGCGGTACTCGACCTCGGTGACGTCCTCGAGCTCGGTGGAGAGACCCGCGACACGGCGCAGAGCCGCGCGCTCCGAGCGGTCGAACTGGTCGCCGTCCCGCTCTCCGTCGATCTCGTGGCTCCAGGCGACGTCCTCTTCCATCAGGGCATCGGCCCGAAGGCCCTCGGGGTAGTCGTGCGCGAGACGCTTGCGCTGGGTGTCCTGGGAAGGGGAAGAAGAGGAGGTCATTGGGTCCTTACGTCGTTGGGGAATCCGTCACTGGTCACAACGTACGAGTACCCCGGGAGATTCCCGGTGCACCGTGCTGTGCCTGCCTGAAGATGGTCGCACGGGACGCCCCGTCTCGTCACCGTGTTATTACCCGGCCTTCTTCGCGGGTGCCTCCGGCTTCCAGTCCGGGTGGCCGGGCATCGGCGGGGTCTTCTCACCGTAGAGCCAGCCTTCGAGGAATCCGGCGAGGTCGCGTCCGGAGATCTCCGAGGCGAGCCGTACGAAGTCGGCCGTGCCGGCGACGGCGTCCTTGTGGCGGTTCACCCAGGCCCGCTCCAGCCGTTCGAAGGCGGGGCGGCCGATCTCCTGGCGCAGGGCGTACAGGACCAGGGCGGCGCCGTCGTAGACGTTGGGGCGGAAGATGCCGAGGCGGCTGCCGGACCGGGGCGCCTTGGGGGCGGCGGGCGGTCCGCCCTCGGCGCGCCAGCGGTCGGAGGCGCCGTACGCCGCCTTCATGCGGTCCGTGAGGGACCGGTCCGCCTTCTCCTCCGCGTACAGCGCCTCGTACCAGGTCGCGTGCCCTTCGTTGAGCCACAGGTCGGACCAGCTGCGCGGGGTGACGCTGTCGCCGAACCACTGGTGCGCCAGCTCATGGACCATGATCGAATCGACGTACCAGGCGGGGAAGGCGGTATCGGTGAACAGGTCTCTCTCGAAGAGGGAGAGGGTCTGGGTCTCGAGTTCGAAGCCGGTGGAGGCGTCGGCCATGAGGACGCCGTACGTCTCGAAGGGGTACCGGCCGACCTTGCCCTCCATCCAGGCGATCTGGTCGGGCGTCTTCGCCAGCCACGGTTCGAGCTGCTCACGGTGCTCGGTGGGCACGACATCGCGTACCGGCAGTCCGTGCGGGCCGGTGCGGTGCAGCACCGTGGAGCGGCCGATGGAGACCTGGGCGAGCTCCGTGGCCATGGGGTGGTGGGTCCGGTACGTCCACGTGGTGGCGGAGCCGGCGTGCTCGACGTCGGCCGGGAGACCGTTGGCGACGGCCGTGTAGCTCTTGGGCGCGGTCACCCTGAAGGTGAACATCGCCTTGTCCGAGGGGTGGTCGTTGCAGGGGAACGCCAGGTGCGCGGCGTCGGCCTGGTTAGCCATCGCGAGTCCGTCCTTCGTCTGCACCCAGCCGCCGGTCCGGCCCTTCCCGGGCACCGGGTCACTGGTGTACCGGACGGTGATCCGCATCCACCGGCCCGCGGACAGCGGCTCCTCGGGGGTGATCACCAGGTCCTCGCCGGCCGCGGCGTACGTCGTCGGCTCGCCGTCGATCTCGACCGACTGGACGTTGCCGCGCGCGAAGTCCAGGTTGACGTGTTCGAGCTCGTCGGTGGTCCAGGCGTCGATCGTCGTGACCGCCTGCAGCGGCCTGTCGTTGGCGCCGGGATACGAGAAGGAGAGGTCGTACGACGCCACGTCGTACCCGGGGTTGCCCAGGTACGGGAAGAGGCGGTCGCCGACGCCCAGCGGGGCCGGCGGGGCGCTCGCGGCGACGAGGCAGACGGTGACGGCGGAGGCGAGCAGCGCCGCCTTCAGCCGTCGGGGCGCGTGGGTGCGAGGGGGGAACGGCATGCCCCACGGCTACCAGCGCGTACCCGGCGCTCGGCGGCGACGCGCGCCGGGCACACCCGAACGGGGCCCTGACGGCGGTCAGTGGGCCGAAGCGGGGTGCTGCGCCCGGCTCACGTCGTACACGCCGGGGACGTTGCGCATCGCCCGCATGAGGGCGGGCAGACGGGCCGCGTCCGGAAGTTGCAGCGTGTACGTGTGGCGTACCCGCTGCTGGCTGGGCGGCTCCACGGTGGCCGCCACGATCTCGGCGCCCTCCAGGGCGATCGCCTCCGTGAGGTCCGCGAGGAGATGCGGGCGGCCGAACGATTCGGCGATCAGCGTCACGCGGCACCCCGTCGTCCCGCTCCCGGCGTCCTCGCTCCAGCGCACCGCAGCCTCCGCGCGGCCCGCGGCCTTCATCCGCGCGACGGCCGCGCACTGCACCCGGTGCACGGTCACCGCTCCCCCGCGTACCACGAACCCGGTGACCTCGTCGGGCGGTACGGGAGTGCAGCAGCCGGCGAGCCGTACGGCCGCGCCGGGCCGCTCGGCGACGGCACGCGCGGAGACGGGCCGGGCGGCGACGGGCGGGCTCGCGGTGGCGCGGGCCGCCGTCTCACGGCTCTCGGCCGCCGTTCCGTGGGCGTGGCCCTCCTGCGCCGGGTGCGCCGCCAGCCACCGCTGGATGGCGATCCGCGCGGTGGGCGTATGGGCGTGCTCCAGCCACTCCCTGGAGGGCTCGGACGCCGGGTCCTGCCCCATGAGCAGCTGGACGGTGTCGCCGTCGCGCAGCACGGTGCTCAGTGTCGCGAGCCGGCCGTTGACGCGGGCGCCGATGCAGGCGTGCGCGTCCTCCCCGTACTGGGCGTAGGCGGCGTCCACACAGGAGGCGCCTTCCGGCAGGCCGAGGGTGCCGCCGTCCGGCCGGAAGACGGTGATCTCGCGGTCCTGCGCCAGGTCCTCGCGCAGGGTCGACCAGAAGGTGTCGGGGTCGGGCGCGGCCCGCTGCCAGTCGAGGAGGCGGGAGAGCCAGCCAGGCCGCGTCGGGTCGACGCGCTCGCCCTCGGCCGCCGACTGCTCCTCCGAGGGCGCCGCGTACGGGTTGCCGAGCGCGATCACGCCGGCCTCGGCGACCTTGTGCATCTGGTGGGTGCGGATGAGAACCTCGGCGACCTGACCGTCGGGGCGGGCGACGGCGGTGTGCAGGGACTGGTACAGGTTGAACTTCGGTACGGCGATGAAGTCCTTGAACTCCGAGACCACCGGGGTCATACAGGTGTGCAGTTCGCCCAGGACGCCGTAGCAGTCGGCGTCCTCGTTCACCAGCACCAGGATCCGCCCGAAGTCGGCGCCGCGCAGCCGGCCACGCTTGCGGGAGACGCGGTGGACGGAGACGAAGTGCCGGGGGCGGACGAGGACTTCGGCCTGGATGTCGGCCTCGCGCAGGACGGCCCGCATGTCGTCGGCGATCTCGGCGAGCGGGTCGTCGGCCCGCGTGGCGTTCTCGGCGATCAACTCCCGGGTGCGCTCGTACTCCTCGGGATGGAGGATCGCGAAGACGAGGTCCTCCAGCTCGGTCTTGAGTGCCTGGACGCCGAGCCGTTCGGCGAGGGGGATGAGGACGTCCCGGGTGACCTTGGCGATCCGGGCCTGTTTCTCGGGGCGCATCACGCCGAGGGTGCGCATGTTGTGCAGCCGGTCGGCGAGCTTGATCGACATCACCCGGACGTCGTTGCCGGTGGCGACGAGCATCTTGCGGAAGGTCTCGGGCTCGGCGGCGGCGCCGTAGTCGACCTTCTCCAACTTGGTGACCCCGTCGACGAGATAGCGCACCTCCTCGCCGAACTGTTCGCCGACCTGGTCCAGCGTCACATCCGTGTCCTCGACGGTGTCGTGGAGCAGGGACGCGGTCAACGTGGTGGTCTCGGCACCGAGTTCGGCGAGGATCAGGGTCACCGCGAGGGGGTGGGTGATGTACGGCTCGCCGCTCTTGCGCGTCTGGCCCCGGTGCGAGGACTCGGCCAGCACGTAGGCGCGGCGCAGGGGTTCGAGGTCGGCGTCGGGGTGGTGCGCCCGGTGGGCGTCGACGACATGGCTGATGGCGTCGGGCAGCCGGCCGCGGGCGGCGGAGCCGAGCAGCGCGGCGCGGCCGAGGCGGCGCAGGTCGATCCCGGGTCGGCTCCTCCTGCGTGGGGCCGCGGGCGCCGTGGGCGCCATGGCGCCCACCACGGGGTCCGTCACAGCGCCTGGACTCGCAGGGTTCGTGGCCTCCGCACTCATGGGCACCTCCGGCTGCGTGGACCGGCGGACGGGGTACCCCAGGGCGGACTCGGCTCAGGGGTTGGCGACGTCTCCCCCGTCCGGGCCGGTGCTTGATGCTACCGAGCCCATCACGCGCGGCTGACCGCCTCTCGCCGAGCGTGAAACGGATCACCCATTCGAGGGATGGCGCGGATGTTTGCGGTTGCGCGCCGCCCGAAGAGGAGTGCGACCGTCTTCGCACGTCGGCGCGCCCCCGAAGGGGCGGTGTGGCTCCGAAGGGGCGGTGTGGCCCCTTGGAACGCGTCGGCCGACGGGAGCGGCCCGGCGGCGACGCGCTCCCGAGGGGACCGCGCGGCCGCGCCACGGCGTCGGCCGATCGGCGCGCGGCGTCAGCCGGTCAGCGCAGAGCACCAGCCGCCGGCGCAGAGGGCCAGCCGTCAGCGCGGACCGGCCGCCGTTCAGCGCAGCGCGTCCGCCAGCCAGTCCCCGTCGATCTCGCCCTCGGCGACGATCACCGCGGGGCCGGTCATCTCGATCTCGCCGTCGGGCCGCTCGGTGATCACCAGGGTGCCGCCGAGGACGTCGACCGTGTAGCTGACCGGCGTACCGGTGACGGCCGGGTCGGCGCCGTCCCGGCGGGCGGTGGCCACGGCGACGGCGCACGCGCCCGTGCCGCACGAGCGGGTCTCGCCGGACCCGCGCTCGTGCACGCGCATCGCGACGTGCCGGGGGCCCCGGTCGACCACGAACTCCACGTTCACGCCGTCCGGGTACGCGGCAGCGGGGCTGAACGGCGGCGGGGAGAGGAGGTTGCCCGCGTCCGCGAGGTCGTCGACGAAAGCCACCGCGTGGGGGTTGCCCATGTTCACGTTCCGCGCGGGCCAGCTGCGCTCGTCGACGCTCACCGTGACGTCCCCTTCGGGCAGCCGCGCCTTGCCCATGCCGACGGTGATGTCGCCGTCCTTGGCGATGTGCACGGTCTTCACGCCCCCGCGCGTGGCGACGGCGATGTCGCCCTCGGCCACGTGCCCGGCGTGCTGCAGGTAGCGCGCGAACACGCGTACGCCGTTGCCGCACATCTCCGCGACCGAGCCGTCGCCGTTGCGGTAGTCCATGAACCACTCCGCCTCGGCGGCCATCTCCTCGGCCTCCGGGTGCGCGGCGGAGCGCACCACGTGCAGCACTCCGTCGCCTCCGATGCCCGCGCGGCGATCGCACAGCGCGACGACGGCGGCCGGGGTCAGGTCGATGGCGTTCTCGGGGTCCGGGACGATCACGAAGTCGTTCTCGGTGCCGTGACCCTTGAGGAAGGCGATCCGCGTGCTCATGCCTCGATCGTACGGGGTGGCTACGACACCGGCTGGCCCATGGGCGGCCCGCGGGGCCCACCCGCCGGGCGCGCCCCGCGCGGAGGCTCAGCGCAGCCGCGCCACTCGCCACACGGCCAGCACGGCCACCGCGGCGACCACGATCACGTACGCGATCACGACCCGCCAGTCCGGGCGCCGTCCCGAGCCGCGCTGCGGCAGTCCGGGCCAGGTGTAGCCCACCCTGCGGGCGGCCATCATGCCCCAGCCGGCCGCGCAGGAGCAGATGAGCAGCCCCAACATGGCGATCATGGCCCCGCTGTCACCGAAGTCGAAGGCCAGCGGGAAGGCGAACATCAGGGAGCCGAGCGCGCTCAGGCCCACGATCGGCGCCAGCTGCCACAGGCGCAGTCGCCGCTGGGGACGCAGTTCGACCTCGACCTCGGGACCGCCCACGAACATCTCTTCGGGCTCGGGGCCGTCGTCGGTGACCCCGTCCGGGGTCTCCTCGGGCCCGTCGGGGCTCAGACGGTCGTCTTCCCGCTCAGCGCCGCCACTTCCGGTGGTGGTGTGCTCGGTGCCTGGTGCGGTGTCACGAGGGCCGGCCTCCATCGCCACGCGCCCTCCCAACTAGGACTCCACTTGGTCGATCGAAGCTCGATGATGGCACGGCGCCGGAGGCCCCGTTGACGGCCGGAGCGTCCCGATGCCATGACGTGATCAGGCTGTAACCGGTCGTTCGACCAACGCCAGAGCGAGCCCCGGAAGTTCCGTGAGGTCCGCCGCGGCCCCACTCAGCCAATGCACGCGCGGGTCGCGCCTGAACCATGAATCCTGACGGCGCGCGAAGCGCTTGGTGGCACGGATGGTCTCGGCCCGTGCCTCGTCGAGGGTGCACTCCCCGGCCAGCGCCGAGAGCACCTGCTGGTAGCCGAGTGCGCGCGACGCCGTACGCCCCTCGCGCAACCCCTGCGCCTCCAGTGCGCGCACTTCCTCGACGAGTCCCGCTTCCCACATCCGGTCGACCCGGCGCGCGATGCGCTCGTCGAGCTCGGGCCGCGCCACGTCCACGCCGATCTGCACGGTGTCGTAGACCGAGTCGTGGCCGGGGAGGTTCGCGGTGAAGGGCCGGCCGGTGATCTCGATCACCTCGAGGGCCCGGACGATACGGCGGCCGTTGCTGGGCAGGATGGCCTGCGCGGCTCCGGGGTCGGCGGCGGCGAGCCGGGCGTGCAGCGCGCCGGAGCCGCGAAGCGCGAGCTCGTCCTCCAGTCGGGCCCGCACCTCCGGGTCGGTGCCCGGGAACTCCAGGTTGTCGACGGCGCCACGGACGTAGAGGCCCGAGCCGCCGACCAGGATGGGCCAGCGGCCCTCGGCGAGCAGCGCGTCGATCCGCTCGCGGGCGAGCCGCTGGTACTCGGCGACGGAGGCCGTGACGGTCACGTCCCAGATGTCCAGCAGATGGTGCGGCACGCCGCCGCGCTCCTCGGACGTCAGCTTGGCGGTGCCGATGTCCATCCCCCGGTAGAGCTGCATGGAGTCGGCGTTGACGACCTCCCCGCCGAGTTGCCGGGCGAGAAAAACACCCAGATCGGACTTTCCGGCCGCGGTGGGTCCGACGACGGCGATGACGCGGGGGGCGGGGGCTGCGCTGCTCACCGGAACAGTCTCGCAAACCTCACAGCGTGGCCTCGAACGAGTTACGTGACGACCCGCAACCGGGGTCGTTGCCCGTTGCGAGGTTTCCGCCGCCGGTTCACAGGGGCTGTGACCCGGGCGACGCAAACGGACGCACCGGGCGACGCGGGATTTCGTCCGCACGAGTAACATATGGAGTAGATATGGGCGTTTTTGCGCGACTCTTCCGGAGGTCGAAGGCTGCGGAGGAGGCGTCGACCGCCGAGGCACAGGCCGACAGGTCGTCGGCCGGGTCAGAGGCGACCGAAGCCGCCGAGGCGACCGAAAAGACCGGCGCGACTGGCGCTGCGGAAGCCGAGGAACCGGCCGAGGCCGGGTCCGGCGCCGAGACGGAGACGACGACGGGCCCGGGCGGTGGCACGGCGACGGCCGTCAAGGAGGCCGGCGAGGCAGCCGCGTCGGACCCCGTCGGAATCCCCAAGCAGCAGTCCGCCGTGGAGGCGGCCGACAGCGAGGCCGACAAGGGCGCCCGCACCTAGACTGCCCGTGAGAGAAGGTGAACCCATGGGTCTTTTCCACAATCTGAAGGCCAAGCTCGGCCCGGCCAGGGAGAAGGTCTCCGGCCTCGCGCATCAGCACGGGGACAGGATTCAGCACGGGATCGACCGTGCCGCCCACGCCGTCGACCAGCGCACCAAGGGCAAGTACAGCGACAAGATCCAGTCGGGCACCGGCAAGGCGAAGGGCGCCATGGACCGACTCGCCCACAAGCACGAACCCGGCCGGGGAGAGGGCACCGGCACACCGCCGAGCGCACCGCCACCGGCCTGACACGGCAGTCGACACACAACAGCACAACGCACACGGCGGACGGCCGCGGAGCAGCAGGCTCCCGGCCGCCCGCCGTTTTCGGGGGCCTTGCCCCCATGAGGTGCCTTGACGGTCAGGAAGCCCTACGACCAGGCGGCCACCACGTACCCCACTCCGTAGGGCGCGTCCTCGTACAGCAGGGCTCCGCCGAGCCCGGCGTCCTCCGCCGCGCCCGCTAGCACCTGCCAGGGCGCCCGCCCGGACACCTTCAGCTCCTGGGCCAGCCCGGCGTCGAGCGCCTTGAGGGCCTCGATGTCCGCCGCCCCCAGCGCACGCGCGGCCTCCGCGTCGAAGGGCTCGGCCCGCTCGTCGAGATAGCCCGGCGCCTTGACCGTCCGGCACGCGCTGGCGTCGCCCATCACCAGCAGCGCCACCCGTCCGGCCCGCGCGGCGATCTCCCTTCCCACTTCGGTACACCGCTCGGCGTCGATCGGTTCCGCCACGCCGAGTCCCTCGATCGGGGCGTCGGACCACCCGGTGCGCTCCAGCAGCCACGCGGCGACCGCCAGGGAGGGCGGCAGGTCCCCCTCCCCCTCGACGGCTTTACCCTCGCCTGCCTGTGCGCGGCCCAGCCGTACGGCGAGGTCGACGCCGAAGCCGCGGAAGGAACCCGGGGTGCCCTCCGGGTACGGCCCGCGCCCGCTCTCGTCGGCGGGGCCGATCACCACCAGCCGGTCCGGGCGGGCGGCGGCGAGCACGCCGAGCGCGTCCGTGCACGCGGCACGCGCGGCGTCCAGTTCGGGTGCGGCGCCCGCGGCGACGCCGGGTACCAGGAGGGGCGGGCATGGGCAGACAGCGGCGGCGACAAGCATGATCGGCAGCGTAACTCCCAGGGGGCCCACGCCTCACCCCGCCTCCGCGCGGCACGCTGCACGCGCCGCGCGGTCATCCGCCCTCAGTCGCAGCCGCAGCCGCTTCCCGTGGCGACCGGCAGCGGTGCCGGCACGCCGATCTTCGGCAGACCCAGCATCACTCCCGCCGGCTTGGCCGCCTCCGCGGCGTTGCGCTTCTCCCAGGCGTCGCCCGCGCGGGTGCGGCGCACGTCGAGGACGGCGCCCTCGGCGAGGAGGTGGTGCGGGGCGGCGTAGGTGACCTCGACGGTGACCACGTCCCCGGGGCGGACCTCCTGCTCCGGCTTGGTGAAGTGCACCAGGCGGTTGTCGGGGGCCCGGCCGGACAGGCGGTGGGTGGCGCCGTCCTTGCGGCCCTCGCCCTCGGCGACCATCAGCTCCAGGGTGCGGCCGACCTGCTTCTTGTTCTCCTCCCAGGAGATCTCCTCCTGGAGGGCGACCAGACGCTCGTAGCGTGCCTGGACGACGTCCTTGGGGATCTGGTCGTCCATCTCGGCGGCCGGTGTGCCCGGGCGCTTGGAGTACTGGAAGGTGAACGCCTGGGCGAAGCGGGCCTCGCGCACCACGTGCAGCGTCTGCTCGAAGTCCTCCTCGGTCTCGCCGGGGAAGCCCACGATGATGTCGGTGGTGATCGCGGCGTGCGGGATGGCCGCGCGGACCTTCTCGATGATCCCGAGGTAGCGCTCCTGGCGGTAGGAGCGGCGCATCACCTTCAGGACGGTGTCCGAACCGGACTGGAGCGGCATGTGCAGCTGCGGCATCACGTTCGGCGTCTCGGCCATGGCGGCGATGACGTCGTCGGTGAAGTCGCGCGGGTGCGGCGAGGTGAAGCGGACCCGCTCCAGGCCCTCGATCCCGCCGCAGGCCCGCAGCAGCTTGCTGAACGCCTCGCGGTCGCCGATGTCGGAGCCGTACGCGTTCACGTTCTGACCGAGCAGGGTGATCTCGCTGACGCCCTCGGCGACCAGGGCCTCGACCTCGGCGAGGATGTCGCCGGGACGGCGGTCCTTCTCCTTGCCGCGCAGCGCCGGGACGATGCAGAAGGTACAGGTGTTGTTGCAGCCGACGGAGATGGAGACCCACGCGGCGTACGCGCTCTCGCGTCGCGTCGGCAGCGTCGACGGGAACGCCTCCAGCGACTCGGCGATCTCGACCTGCGCCTCCTCCTGGACGCGGGCGCGCTCCAGCAGCACCGGCAGCTTGCCGATGTTGTGGGTGCCGAAGACGACGTCCACCCAGGGCGCCCGCTTCACGATGGTGTCGCGGTCCTTCTGCGCGAGGCAGCCGCCGACCGCGATCTGCATGCCGGGGCGCTGGGCCTTCTTCGGGGCGAGGTGGCCCAGGTTGCCGTACAGCCGGTTGTCGGCGTTCTCACGTACGGCGCAGGTGTTGAAGACGACGACGTCCGCGTCGCCGTCCGACCCCTCGGGCGCGCGCACGTAGCCGGCGTCCTCCAGCAGACCGGCCAGTCGCTCGGAATCATGGACGTTCATCTGGCACCCGTAGGTGCGTACTTCATATGTTTTGACGCCCACTGCCTGGCTCCGGTCGATGCTGCTCATGGGACAAGGGTAGGCCGTCGGCAGAAGTGGCTCGGGCCGCCTGTGGACAACCGGCTCGCACGGCGCGGATCACCCGGTCGGCTCACGGCTCGATCAGGCCGGCCCGTATGGCGTACCGGGTGAGTTCCAGGCGGTCGCGCAGGCCGAGCTTCTGCAACAGGTTGGCGCGGTGGCGTTCGACCGTCTTGACGCTGATGAACAGCAGCTCGGCGATCTCCTTGGAGGTGTGGCCCTCGGCGACCAGTTTCAGGATCTCCTCCTCGCGCTCGGTGACGGGCCGCGCGGGCAGGCGGCCCTCTCCGCGATGGAGGCGCTCCAGGTAGGCGCGGACGAGGGCGCGCTCCGCGCCGGGGTAGACGAAGGGCTCGTCCCGCATGGCCGCGCGGCACGCCTCGACCAGGTCGCGGTCGGCGACGGACTTGAGGACGTAGCCGGACGCCCCGGCCTTAAGGGCCTCGAAGAAGTACTGCTCGTTGTCGTACATCGTGAGGATGAGGATGCGCAGACCGGGCAGCCGGCGGGACAGCTCGCGGGCGGCCTGCAGACCCGTCATGCGGGGCATGGCGATGTCCAGGACGGCCAGGTCCACGTCGCCCTCACGCGCGCGTGCGACGGCCTCCGCGCCGTCGCCGGCCTCGGCCACGACCGTCAGATCGGGCTCGCCGTCCAGGATGAGCCGGACGCCACGGCGTACGAGGGTGTGATCGTCGGCCAGCAGGACGCGGAACGGGGCTCCTTTCGGCGCTCCGCCGCGCGCGGGGCCGCTCGTCGCGCTCCGCCCGCGTCCTGGCGCGCTCATCGGCCTGCCTCCGTCACGCACGTGGGCACGTCCGTCGGCCCGCCGGCGGCCCTTGTCCCGGCGCTCATCGGCCCGTCCCGCCCGTCCGGCCCGCACGATATCCGCATCCGCACGTCCGTGCCGTGCTCCGGGCCCGGGCCGAGGCTCAGCTCGGCGCCGATCAGCAGCGCCCGCTCCCGCATGCCGCCGATGCCCGCGCCCTCGGCCGCCGTCTCGCCCAGGCCCCTGCCGTTGTCGCGGACGAGCAGTTCGACGCCGCCGGGGACGGGTGTCAGACGCAGTTCCGCGCGGTCGGCGCCGGAGTGCCGCGCGGTGTTGGTGAGCCCTTCCTGGGCCACCCGGTAGATCACGAGTTCGGTCTCCTCGGTGAGCGGCGGCAGCTCACCGCGCACCTCGTGCCGCACGGTCAGCCCATGGGCGGTGAACTCACCGGCGAGCGAACGCAGGGCGCTGGCGAGGCCCAGCTCCTCCAGCACACCGGGACGCAGCCGGAGCGCTATCCGGCGTATCTCGTCGAGGCCCGCGCGGGTGGCCTCCTGCGCGTGGCCGACCTCCTCACGCAGCTCCTCCGGCGCCCGGTCTGCCACCCGCTTGAGCTGGAGCAGTACGGCGGTGAGCGTCTGGCCGACCTCGTCGTGCAGTTCCCGCGCCACGCGGTGGCGTTCGCGCTCCTGGGCGTAGAGCGCGCGGGCCGCACTGGTGGCGCGTTCGGTCTCCAGGCGGTCGAGCATCGTGTTGTACGTGGTGATCAGCTCGGCGGCCTCCGCGGGGCCGGCGACGACCGCGCGGGCGCCCGGCCGCAGCAGGTCCACCGCGGCCATGGCCCGGCCGAGCCGCTGCAAGGGGGCGAGTCCGATGCGCAGCACCAAGGCGTTCCCGGCCAGCAGCACCGCGAGGCCGGCGAGGAGCACGAGCGCCTCGCCGGGCAGGACGGGGGTGGACACGGTGACCGGGCCCAGCAGCAGCGCGGTGGCCACGACCAGTCCTGCGGAGTTGAGCGAGAAGATCCGCCAGAACAGCGACACGCTTCCCACTCCGCTCCCTCTGGCGCCGCTCGCCTCCCGGCACGATCGCGCCCCGTCAAGCTTCTCCACCGCTCGTCCACCGCGCATATCCGTGACAACACCCATATCGCCACCGTACGGGCGGGTGACAGCATGACGGCCTCGTAGCCCCCCGCCACGAGCCGGGGACTACGAGCCGTATCGACGAGCTGGCGAGCAAAGGGAAGAAACGTGTCTGCTCCACGCCTCAGGGCGACGCCACTGCCGGGCATCGGGGTCCAGTACGACCTCGTCACACGAGAGCAGCGCCACCTGTCCGTGGTCGCCCACCGCGACGGAGCCCGCACGGTGGGCGTGTACCGCGCGGACGATCCCGACTCCTGCGCGCAGTCCCTGCGGCTGACGAGCGCGGAGGCGGGCGCGCTGATCGACGCGCTGAAGCCGTCGCATCACAGCAACAACCTGCTGTACACCACCGACCTGGGCCTGGTGGCCGAGCGGATCGAGGTCACCGCGACCTCGCACTGGAACGGGCGGCTGCTCGGCGAGACCCGGATGCGGACCGAGACCGGTGCGTCCGTCGTGGCGGTGCTGCGGCGCGCGGAGGCGATCCCGTCCCCGGCGCCGGACTTCCGGCTCGCGGGCGGCGACATCCTGATCGTCATCGGCACCCGGGAGGGCGTCGACGCGGCCGCCGACATACTCGGTCGGGAGTGAGCCGGTGCACTCCGCGGTCCTGTTGATCGAGTTCGGTTCCATCATCCTCGGCCTCGGCCTGCTCGGCCGGGTCGCCGCCCGTTTCGGCATCTCCGCCATCCCGCTGTACCTGCTGGCCGGTCTGGCGTTCGGCGAGGGTGGTCTGCTGCCGCTCGGGGCGAGCGAGGAGTTCATCGCCACGGGCGCCGAGATCGGCGTGATCCTGCTGCTGCTGATGCTCGGCCTGGAGTACACCGCGAGCGATCTCCTCTCCAACCTCAAGGCGCACTATCCGGCCGGACTGGTCGACTGCGCGCTCAACGCGCTGCCGGGTGCCGTGGCCGCCCTGCTGCTCGGCTGGGGGCCGGTCGCCGCCGTCGTCCTGGCCGGTGTCACCTGGATCTCCTCCTCGGGAGTGATCGCCAAGGTGCTCGGCGAGCTGGGCCGGATCGGCAACCGGGAGACCCCGGTCATCCTCAGCGTGCTGGTCCTGGAGGACCTGGCGATGGCCGTGTACCTGCCGATCGTGACCGCGTTGGTCGCCGGGGTCGGGCTGGCGGCCGGCAGTGTGACGCTGGCGATCGCGCTCGGCGTCGCCGGGCTCGTCCTCTTCGCCGCCGTGCGCCACGGCCGGCTCATCTCGCGGTTCGTCTCCAGCGACGACCCGGAGAAGCTGCTGCTCGTCGTGCTCGGTCTGACCATCCTGGTCGCCGGTGTCGCGCAGCAGCTCCAGGTGTCCGCGGCGGTCGGCGCGTTCCTGGTCGGCATCGCGCTGTCGGGCGAGGTCGCGGAGGGCGCGCACACGCTGCTCAGCCCGCTCAGGGACCTGTTCGCCGCGGTGTTCTTCGTCTTCTTCGGGCTGCACACGGACCCGGCGAGCATCCCGCCGGTGCTGCTGCCGGCGCTCGCGCTGGCCGTCGTCACCGCCCTGACGAAGATCGCCACGGGGTACTGGGCGGCGCGGCGGGCGGGGATCTCCGTCAAGGGCCGCTGGCGCACGGGCGGCGCGCTGGTCGCCCGGGGCGAGTTCTCGATCGTCATCGCCGGGCTGGCGGTCACGGCCGGCATCGAGCCGTCCCTGGGCCCGCTGGCCACCGCGTACGTCCTCCTGCTGGTCGTCCTCGGCCCGCTCACCGCGCGGTACACCGAGCCGGTGGCCATGTGGTGGAGCCGCCGAGGCGCGGCCCGCGCGGGGGCCGCGGACACGGTACGGCCGGAGGAGGAGCAGCGGGCGCAGGCGCCGGTGGGCGACTGACGGGCGGAGCGCGGCGGCGCGGTGCTTCGGGCGGGCACCCCCCACGGGCCGCCGCCTCAGACCGACTCCGCCCGCCAGCCCTGGCGCCGCAGCACGCCCGACACGTCGGGCGCCTCGTAGTGCTCTCCCTTGAGGACCTTGCCGTCGGCTCTGCGGGCGACGCTGCCGTCCGGGCCCAGCTTCGACATGTTGGAGCGGTGGACCTCGGCGATCACCTGGTCCAGGTCGATGCCGTGGACCAGGGCCGTGCCGTACGCGACGTACACCACGTCGGCCAGTTCGTGCGCGAGCCGGTCGAGCGGGCCGGAGACCGAGACCTCGGCGACCTCCGCTGCCTCCTCGGCCAGCAGGTCGCCTCTGTGGGCGGCCAGCTCGGGCGAGACCTCGGTCGGGGTGCTGCGGGCGTCCAGACCGAAGGCGCTGTGGAATTCACGGACGAGGTCGGCGGGGGAGGAACTCATGCCTCGACTGTATCGACCGCCACCGAAAGTCCCCGCTGTGATTCCGGCCCTGGTCAGTGGGCGCACCGGCTGGCAGGATCTCGCGCATGTCCAAGCTGTTCCCCCGTATCGGCAGGCGCCGGGCCCTGCAGAGCGCGGCCGCCGGTGTCGTGGCTCTCGGGCTGCTGCTGTGGTGGCTGCTGCCTCTGGAGGAGGAGCCCCCGCGCGGGACGATCACCCTCAGCACGGGCACCCGCGCGGGCGTCTACTACGAGTACGGGGAACGGCTGCGCAAGGAACTCGCCGAGGACATGCCGGACCTCAAGGTGGAGCTGCTCACCAGCGCCGGATCACAGGAGAACGTCGCCCGCGTGGCGACCGGCCGGGCCGACTTCACCATCGCGGCGGCCGACGCGGTGGAGACGTACAAGCTGGACGGCGTGGGAGCCGACCGGCTGCGCGGTGTCGCCCGCCTGTACGACGACTACGTGCAGCTCGTCGTGCCGCCGGACTCGGACATCCGGTCGGTGAGGGACCTGCGTGGCAAGCGGGTGGCCATAGGGCTGCCCGACTCGGGCGTGCGGCTGATCGCCAGCCGGGTGCTCAAGGCGGCCGGTATCGATCCGGAGAAGGACATCACGGCGTACTCGGACGGCATCGACACCGGGCCCAAGGAGCTGGGGAAACGACTCGACGCGTTCTTCTGGTCGGGTGGACTGCCCACGGACGGCCTGCGCAAGCTCACCGAGGCCGAGTCCGAGGCGCAGCCCTTCCGGTTCGTGCCCATCGACGTCGACCTGGTCGCCAAGCTGCACAAGGAGCGCGCCGCCACGCGGTACTACCGCGCCACCAACATGCCCGAGTCGGCCTACCCCGCCATCCAGCAGGGCGAGGCCGTCCCCACCATCGCGGTGTCCAATGTGCTGATCACCCGCAAGGACATGGATCCCCGGCTGACAGAGTGGCTGACCCGGACCGTCATCAAGAGCCGTGACCGCATCGGCGCCCACGTCCACTCCGCGCAGCTGGTCGATCTGCGCACGGCGATCTACACGGACCCGCTGACGCTGCACGAGGGCGCGCGACGCTACTACCGCTCGGTCAAGCCGTAAATCCGTCCCCGCGCGGTGACCCTTCGCCATCTCCCCGCATCCCGTCTCCGCGCGGTGCCCCTTCGCCGTCTCCCCGCATCCCGTCTCCGCGCGGATCCCCATCAGCGGTAATCCCGCCCCACGCGGTCCGCCGGATCACACCCCCGGGCCGGTCCTGGGCACCCGCACCGTCACCTTCAGACCGTGCGGCTCATGATGCTCGTACGCGATGGAGCCGCCCGCCGCGGCGAGTAGTGCGCGGGTGATGGACAGGCCGAGGCCCGAACCCTTCACGTTCTGATGGCGGCCGCTGCGCCAGAAGCGGTCGCCCACGCGGGTCAGCTCCTCGTCGGTGAGACCGGGGCCGTGGTCCGCGACGACGATCGTGGAGGTCTCGCCGTTGGAGGCGACGGTGACCTCGACGCACTCCCCGGCCGGCGTGAACTTCACCGCGTTGTCGATGACCGCGTCCAGCGCGCTGGACAGGGTGACCGCGTCGGCCCACGCGGTGGTCGGCGGGCAGTCGGCCTCCAGCCGTACGCCCTTGGCCTCGGCGGTCGGCGCCCAGGCCGCGACTCGCTCGGCGGTGAGCGCACCGATGTCGGTGATCTCCAGGTCCGCCTCGGCGTGCTCGGCGAGCGCCAGGTCCAGCAGGTCGTCCAGCACATCGGCGAGGCGTTTGCCCTCGGCCTGCACGGAGGCGATCTCCTCGTTGCCCTCGGGCAGCTCCAGCGCCAGCAGCTCGATGCGCAGCAGCAGGGCCGCGAGCGGGTTGCGCAGCTGGTGCGAGGCGTCGGCGACGAACGCGCGCTGCTGCTCCAGGACGTCCTCGACGTTGTCCGCCATCTCGTTGAACGACCGGGCCAGCCGACGCAGCTCGGGGGGCCCGCTCGCCACCGCCACCCGGGACTTCAGCCGTCCGGTGGCGATGTCGTGGGTCGTCGCGTCCAGCACGCGTACGGGGCGGAGCACCCAGCCGGTGAGCCGGAGCGCGGCGCCGACGGCCAGCAGCATCGCGGCCGTCTCGCCGGCGGCGATGACGAGCCAGCCCTGGAGGATCCGGGACCGCATCTGCCCGGTGGGCGAGTCGGTGACCACCACGGCGACGACATCGCCGTCCCGGATGACCGGCGAGGCGACGACGAGCCGATTGCGCTGCCAGGGCCACACCTGCTGCGGATCGTGGCTGCGGCGGCTGAGGAACGCCTCGTCGAACGCGTCCCGCACCTCACCCGTTCGGGGGAGCGCCCAGTCGTCGGGGGCATGGGCCATGGGGGCGTCGTCGCGGTAGAAGACACCGGCATGAATGCCGTAGACCTTGTAGTAACTGATCAGCTCGCGTCTGAGCGTCTCGCGGCGCTCGTCCTTGACCGTGGGCGCGGCGGTGACGAACTGCGCGAGGGCCGCGAACCGCGCGGTGTCGTCGATCCGGTCGACGACCACCTTCTGCTGCTGGGCGGCGGCCAGGCTGACGGCGAGCGGGACGCCCAGCGCCAGCAGCACGGCCGCCATCAGGACGATGAGCAGCGGCAGGAGACGTGTGCGCACCCTGCCCCGCTACGCGCCCGGGGCGACGAGCCGGTAGCCGACGCCGCGTACGGTCTCGATGAGCGCCGGCATGCGCAGCTTGGCGCGCAGGGACGCGACGTGCACCTCCAGGGTGCGGCCGGTCCCCTCCCAGCTGGTGCGCCAGACCTCGCTGATGATCTGCTCCCGCCGGAAGACCACACCCGGGCGTTGCGCCAGCAGGGCGAGGAGGTCGAACTCCTTGCGGGTCAGTTGGACAACCGAACCGTCCACGCTGACCTGGCGGGTGGGCAGCTCTATCCGGACGGGGCCCAGGTGCAGGGCGGTCTCGATGGAGCCGGTGGCGTCCTCGTGGACGGAGCGGCGGCTGACCGCGTGGATACGGGCGAGCAGTTCCCCGGTGTCGTACGGCTTGACCACGTAGTCGTCGGCGCCGAGGTTGAGGCCGTGGATGCGGGAGCGGACGTCGGACCGCGCGGTGACCATGATGACCGGCGTGCCCGTGCGCTTGCGGATCTTGCTGCAGACCTCGTAGCCGTCCTGGTCGGGCAGGCCGAGGTCGAGCAGGACGACGCCGAATCCGGCGCCCTCGGGCACGAGCGCCTGCAGGGCCTCCTCGCCGCTGCGCGCGTGCGTGACGTCGAAGCCGTGCCGCGCCAGGACCGCGGACAGAGCGGTGGCGACATGGTTGTCGTCCTCGACGAGGAGCAGTCTCATCCCGGCCCCCTTCGGTTCATCGGCTGGTTGGATGCGCTGGCTAGAAACACGTGCACGCGCGCGTGCACCATGGCAGTCACGCTGATGGATGTCGACGGCGTCAAGAGGGTTCCGGTTGCGCGGCGCCCGAAGTTATCCGGCCGATACGGTCGCTGGTCACAAGTGCTACGACAGGTGTCCGATTGCTATCGGATCGTGATGCTCAGATTCCCCTCAGATGTAATGACGCAGGTCGCGTAGGGTTATTAGTGTCCTCCGAAACCCGAGGAGGACGGAGCCAGCAAGCGATGACCGAAGTATCGGTGGCCAAGGAAGACGTGGCCGCGTCCGGCGAACTGGTCGTCCTGAAGAGCGTCAACAAGCACTTCGGCGCGTTGCACGTACTCCAGGACATCGATCTGACGATCGCCCGCGGCGAGGTGGTGGTGGTCATCGGGCCCTCCGGGTCCGGAAAGTCCACCCTGTGCCGCACCATCAACCGCCTGGAGACGATCGACTCCGGCACGATCTCGATCGACGGGAAGCCGCTGCCCCAGGAGGGCAAGGCGCTGGCCCGGCTGCGCGCCGACGTCGGGATGGTGTTCCAGTCCTTCAATCTCTTCGCGCACAAGACCGTGCTCGAGAACGTGATGCTCGGCCAGATCAAGGTCCGCAAGGCGGACAAGAAGCAGGCCGAGGAGAAGGCGCGCGCCCTTCTCGACCGCGTCGGTGTCGCCACCCAGGCGGACAAGTACCCGGCCCAGCTCTCCGGCGGCCAGCAGCAGCGCGTCGCCATCGCTCGGGCCCTCGCCATGGGACCCAAGGTCATGCTCTTCGACGAGCCGACGTCGGCTCTCGACCCGGAGATGATCAACGAGGTCCTCGAGGTCATGCAGCAGCTCGCCCGTGAGGGCATGACCATGATCGTGGTCACCCACGAGATGGGCTTCGCGCGATCCGCCGCCAACCGTGTGGTGTTCATGGCGGACGGCCGCATCGTCGAGGAGGCTGCGCCCGAGCAGTTCTTCAGCAACCCGCGCAGCGATCGTGCCAAGGACTTCCTGTCGAAGATCCTTCACCACTGACGCACTCTCGTCGCCCGCGCGTCCACCGCGCCCCCACGCGTCGACCCGCGTCACCCCTGAACCGGACGGCCCGCGTCCCCTTCACCCCGCAAAGGATGTTCACCATGAAGCTCCGCAAGGTCACCGCCGCGGCTGCCGCCGCACTCGTCCTGTCGATCACCGCGACCGCCTGTGGCGGCGGCGACAAGGACGGCGACAGCAACTCAGGCTCCGGCGGCGGCGACAAGATCAAGATCGGCATCAAGTACGACCAGCCCGGTCTCGGCCTGAAGGAGCCGGACGGTTCGTTCTCCGGCTTCGACGTCGACGTGGCGACGTACGTGGCCAAGGAGCTCGGCTACGAGCCCGACCAGATCGAGTGGGTCGAGACCAAGAGCGCCGACCGTGAGAACGCGCTCGCCCGCGGCGACGTGAAGTTCATCGCGGCGACCTACTCCATCACCGACGAGCGCAAGGAGAAGGTCGACTTCGCCGGTCCGTACCTGCTGGCTCACCAGGACCTGCTGGTCAAGAAGGACTCGGACATCACCGAGGCCACCGACCTCAACAACAAGAAGCTCTGCTCGGTGGTCGGCTCGACGTCCGCGCAGAACGTCAAGGACGACTTCGCCCCGAAGGCCCAGCTGAAGCAGGTCGGCACCTACTCGGAGTGCGTCGCCGCCCTGCAGAGCGGCGCGGTGGACGCGCTGACGACGGACGACTCGATCCTCGCCGGCTTCGCCGCGCAGAAGCAGTACCAGGGTCAGTTCAAGCTGGCCGGTCTGAAGCTGAGCAACGAGAACTACGGCATCGGCGTCAAGAAGGGCGACACCGAGACCGTGAACAAGATCAACGACGCGCTGGAGAAGATGGTCAGCGACAAGTCGTGGAACAAGGCGGTCGAGGAGAACTTCGGCCCGGCCAGCTACAAGAACGAGCCGGCGCCGCAGATCGGCAACATCGTCAAGTAGGCCCTGGCCCGTCCAAGTAACGCGGGGTCTCTGAGGCGTGCCGCCGTCCGTCGCGATCAGGACGGCGGCGCGCCGCGTCCGCCACGTACGCCACACACCCGGAAGCGCGGGAGATCGTGTTCGACTTTATTTCTGACTATGACGATCCAACCTTGTTGGGTGCCTTCTGGGTGACGGTGCAGCTCACCGTGTTCTCCGCCGTCGGCTCCCTGGTCTGGGGCACGCTGCTGGCGGCGATGCGGGTCAGCCCGGTACCGCTGATGCGGTGGTTCGGCACCGCATACGTGAACATCGTCCGGAACATCCCGCTGACCGTCATCATCGTCTTCACCTCGCTCGGTCTCGCCGACATCTTCGGCATGACCATGGGCGCGCCGGACGACTTCGAGGTGCAGGGCTTCCGCCTCGCGGTGCTCGGACTCGTCGCCTACACCGCGGCCTTCGTCTGTGAGGCCCTGCGCTCCGGCATCAACACCGTGCCGGTCGGGCAGGCCGAGGCGGCCCGTGCCATCGGCCTGAGCTTCAGTCAGGTGCTGCGGCTGATCGTGCTGCCGCAGGCGTTCCGCGCGGTCATCGGCCCGCTGGCGAACGTGCTGATCGCGCTGACCAAGAACACGACGGTGGCGGCCACGATCGGTGTCGCGGAGGCCGCGCTGCTGATGAAGGAAATGATCGAGAACGAGGCTCAGACGCTGCTCATCGGCGCGATCTTCGCCTTCGGTTTCGTGGTACTGACCCTGCCCACCGGCCTGTTCCTCGGCTGGCTGAGCAAGCGACTGGCGGTGAAGCGGTGACCTCCGTTCTGTACGACGCGCCCGGCCCCCGGGCCAAGCGGCGCAACATCATCTTCTCCGTCGTCTTCGTCGCCCTCCTCGCACTCCTTCTGTGGTGGGTCTACAAGACGATGGACGAGAAGGGCCAGCTGGAGTGGGCCCTGTGGAAGCCGTTCACCGAGTCCGAGGCCTGGACGACATATCTGATCCCCGGCCTCGAGAACACGCTCAAGGCCGCGGCGCTCGCCATGGTCATCGCCCTCCCGCTGGGCGCCTTCTTCGGCATCGCGCGCATGTCCGACCACCGGTGGGTGCGCGTCCCGGCCGGCGCGGTGGTCGAGTTCTTCCGGGCCATCCCGGTGCTGCTGCTGATGCTGTTCGCCAACGAGCTGTACGCCCGCTACACGGACGTGACCAGCGAGGACCGGCCGCTGTACGCGGTGGTCACCGGTCTGGTGCTCTACAACGCCTCGGTTCTCGCCGAGATCGTCCGCGCGGGCATCCTGTCGCTGCCCAAGGGGCAGACGGAGGCGGCCCAGGCGATCGGTCTGCGCAAGGGCCAGACGATGACCAGCATCCTGCTGCCGCAGGCGGTCACGGCGATGCTCCCGGCGATCGTCACCCAGCTGGTCGTCATCGTGAAGGACACCGCGCTGGGCGGTGTGATGCTCGGCTTCACCGAGCTGCTGAACTCGCGCGGCACGCTCGCGGCCAACTACGCGAACGTCATCCCCAGCTTCATCGTGGTGGCGATCATCTACATCGTCCTCAACTTCATCCTCACCAGCTTCGCTAGCTGGCTGGAGGGCAAGCTGCGGCGCAGCAAGCGGTCGACGGGCGCGGTGCTGCACGCCGAGGACGTCGACGATCTGAACGCCGCCGAGGTCGGTGGTGCACCCGGGTCGGGGGTCGGCAAGACGGTCTGATGGTCGGTCAGTAACCGTCCGTGACGCAGGGGCAGTGGCATGATCGCCACTGCCCCTGTGTCACTTGACGCAAGCACCGGCAATGGGTTGCATACGTTCTGTGATCGTGCACCCTGCTCCAACTTCCTGTTCACACCCGTCCCTCAGGACACCGCCACGGGCAGGGGGCGCAGCGCCGTGGACCCGGTGATCATTGTCGGAGCGGGGCCCGTCGGGCTCACGCTCGCCCTGGCACTGGCGCGTCAGGAGGTGCCGTCCGTCGTCCTGGACGAGGGTCCGGGCAAGGACGAACCACGACTCGCGCGTACCGTCGTCCTGCGCGACGACACCGCCGCCCTGATCGAACGGCTGACCGGTGTGCCGCTCGCCGAAGCGGGCGCCCGCTGGGCCGGATGGCGGTCGATGCGGCGCAAGCAGGTGATGCGCGAGATCACGTTCGGCGAGGCCCCGGAGGAAGCCGAGGGAGACGAGGCCGCCACACCGCTCGCCTCCCCCCTGCACATCGCACAGCATGTGCTGACCGGCGCCCTGCGCGCCGCGATCGCCCGCGAACGGCTCGTCAAGATCGCTGTGGAGAGCCGGCTGGACACCATCGAGCAGGAGGCCTCGGGCGTCACCGCGCACACCCGCGGCCCCAAGGGCACATGGTGGCGCGGAAGTTACCTGGTCGGCTGCGACGGCCCCCGCTCCACCGTGCGCAAACTCCAGGACATCCGCTTCCCCGGCCGTACGGCCGTCGAGCGACACGCCGTGGCCGCGCTGCGCACGGAACTCAGGTGGACCGGTCAGGCGTTGCTCCACCGGATGCCGCCGTGGCGGACGTCGGGCCCCTCGGCCGGGGAGGTGACCGGGCGCCCGCTCCCGGAGGGTGTCTGGCGACTGGACTGGCTGCTGCCGCCCGGCAAGGACCTGGTCACGCCCGAGCTGCTGATGGACCGGGTCCGGGAGACCCTGGCCGGCTGGACGGACGGCGCGTCACCGTCGTACGAACTGCTGGACACCGGAGTCCACACGGTCCACCACCGGCTGGCGCGGCGCTGGCGGGCGGGCCGGGTCTTCCTCGCCGGGGACGCGGCGCACCTGCTCGGCGCGCTCGGCACGCAGGGCCTGGACGAGGGGCTGCGGGACGCCGACAACCTCGCCTGGAAGCTGGCGCTGGCATGGCATCACGGGCCGCACGAGGCGCTGCTGGACAGCTATCAGGAGGAGCGGCGCGCCGTCGTCGCCGCCCGGCTGCGGGCCGCCGACCAGGCGCTCCCGCTGCTGCGCGGCGGCAAGGGCCTGCGCTCGTACGTCCCCGGCACCGCCCGCGGCCACGACGCGCTGCTCACCGACGGGCACCTCGGCAGCGGCCCGCTCGGCGCGCCGGGGACGTACGCCGGGTCCCCTCTGGCGCCCCGGCACGTCGAGGCCGAGGTCCCGGTCGACACCCCGCCGGGTGCGCCGGTCACCGATGTGGTGGTCACGGCGGAGGACGGCTCCTTCGTGTGGCTGCGGGACCGGCTGGGCCGCGGCGCGCTGCTCGTCGTGCTCGTCGCGCCGGGCACGGGCGTGTGGGAACGCAAGCACTGGGTGTCGGCCGGGATCATGCCCCGGCTCGCGGCCGCGGTGACCGCGCTGCCCCACCCCGCCGAGCTGCTGGTCGCCGAGCACTATCCCGGTGCGGCCCCGCACACCGTGCTCCTCGTCCGGCCCGACGGCCATCTGGTCACCGCGCTGAACGGGGTGCGCCCGGCCGATCTGTACACGGCGGCCGAGGCGACGCTCGGTGGCCCCGTGAAGGCGCAGGGGAGGGCGGAGGCCGGTGCCGGGGCCGGGGCGGGCTCACGCTGACAACCCGCGGCCACGGTCACCGTGTGTCCACATGGTGACAGTGAGTTGACCCGTCCCGACCGGCATGGTGTACTCCGGATCGTGACCGACACCTACGTGCGCCTGTGGCGGAGGGTCCATATGGACCTCGTCCGCTATGCGGGCTGCGTGTGTCGACCGTCCTGCTGATCTCGCCTCTCCCTCTGCCGCGCGCCGCCGAGGCGTCGTCGCGCGTGCTCACGCGAACTCACCAGGACGGTCCACGTGTCTGCGCTTTCCTTCTCCCGTTCCGTTTCCGCCCCTGCCGCCCGGCAGGCCGCCCCTCCCACCCAGGCCGATCTGCTGGAGTTCGCCCGGCGCACGGCCGCCGACACCGAACTGATCGACTCGCTGCCGCTCGACCCGGAGGGCCGCACCTGGGTACGGCTCCAGGGGCCCGGCGGCAGCGAGGCCTGGCTGATCGGCTGGCCGCCCGGCACGGGCACCGGCTGGCACGATCACGCCGACTCGGTCGGTGCCTTCGTCACCGCGCGCGGCGAGCTGACGGAGAACGCGCTCGCCGCGCGGCTGCCCACCGACGGCTGGAAGACCCTCGAACTCAGCGAAGGCGTGGACCGGGAGCGCCTGCTGCCGGCCGGGCGGGGCCGCGCCTTCGGCCGCCACCACGTCCACGAGGTCCTCAACGGGTCCCCCGATCAGCATGCGATCTCCGTCCACGCCTACTATCCGCCGCTGCCGCAGATCCGCCGCTACAGTCGCAGCGGCCAGGTGCTGCGCCTGGAGCACGTCGAGCGCCCGGAGGACTGGCAGTGAGCGGCGAGCGCGAAGTCCCGGTCGGGATCGACGAGTTCCTGGAGCGGGTCCGGGCCCGCTACGAGCGGATCGGGCCGCGGGAGGCGTACGACGCCCAGCAGAGCGGTGAGGCACTGCTGGTGGACATCCGGTACGCCGCCCTGCGCGAGCGGGACGGTCTGATCCCCGGCGCCCTCGTCGTGGAGCGCAACGAGCTGGAGTGGCGCCTCGACCCCTGGGGCAGCCACCGTCTGCCCGAGGCCACCGGTCACGACCTGCGGGTCGTGGTGGTCTGCAACGAGGGATACGCGTCGAGCCTCGCGGCCGACTCACTGCACCGACTCGGCCTGCACCGGGCCACGGATCTGGTGGGCGGCTTCCAGGGGTGGCGGGCGGCGGGGCTGCCGCTGGTGGTCCAGGCGGGTCGGTGATCCGGTCCGGGGCCGGAAGTCGCTTCTGACCCTGGTCCGGGGCGGCTCCTGCCCCCGGACCGACCAGCCCGGGCCGCCGAGTTGGCGACGGTGGCGGAGAAGCGTCCGTCCTTCAGCGCGGCGAGGCCTTCGTCGGTGCCATTGACCGTCACGATCTTCACCTGGCCGGCGCCGGTCGCGTCGAACGCCTTGCGGACGGCGAACGCCATCTGCTCGTTGGCGACGAAGGCGTACGTGAGGTCGGGGTGGCTGCGGATCATGTCCTCGGCGACTCGCCGGGCCCCGGCCGGGTCGTACATGCCCGGCGCTTCGGCCACCACCTCGGCGTTGTCCGGCAGCGCCGAGGTGAAGCCGCCCACCAGCAGGTCGGAGGCGGCGCCCGGGGCACCCGCGACGATGCCGACCGCCACGGGCCGGCCGGCCGCGTCCTCGGCGATCCATTCGGCGGCCGGCCGGCCGCCTTCAGGTCGACCACGACCGCGCCGAGGATGTCCGAGGTGTCCTCGGGCACCACCGAGGTGAGGAAGACCGGGATGTCCGCGTCGCGGGCCCTGGCGATGTGCTTCTCCAGCGCGTCGGCATCGACGGTCTGGACGATCAGGGCGTCGACGTCCCGGGCGATCATGTCCTCTGTGCTGGCCAGTTCGCGGCGGAGTCCTGACCCGAGTCGGCCGTGTACAGGTCGACCAGGTTGTTCCTGGCCTCCTGCTCGATCGACCGCTGGAGGCAGGTGTGGAACTGGGTGGTGCCGCCGTTGACGAATCCCAGTGTGCCGGGACCGTCGGCAGCCTGCCCGGCGGTCGATCGCAGCTGACAGCCGCTCAGCGCGAGGCCGACGCCGACGCCGAGGAGGGACGCGGCCAGCGCTCTTCGGGAGGGCGGACACGGGCATGGCGGGGCAGCCTTTTCGGGCGTCTGGGGATGCGGGCACAGCCGTGCGAGTACGCGGGGTGCGCGTACGGACGCGTGGCCGTGCGGCAGCAGACGGTACCGGCGGCGGGGAGTGGATCACCCCTCCAGGCGCGCAAGGTAATCGTGCGTTCTGTGAGACGAGGTTTCCCATCGGCCCTGCTCGGCCCTGTTCGGCCTTGCTCGGCCATGCACGCGATCGGCGCCCCCGCCCGCCCTCCGTGTCCGGGGCCCGTCATGGCACGCGGGCGCCGTCAGAACCCCTCGTCCTCCAGGAACTCCGTGTCCTCCCCCTCCTCCTCCAGCGCCTGCCGGACGATCCGCAGGGCCATGCCCTCGGAGTAGCCCTTGCGGGCCAGCATCCCGGCGAGGCGGCGCAGCCGCTTGTCGCGGTCGAGCCCGCGGGTGGCGCGCAGCTTGCGGGCGACCAGCTCACGCGCGGTCGCCTCCTCCTGCTCGGAGTCGAGCTGGGCGACGGCCGCGTCGATCAGCGTGGAGTCGACGCCCTTGGTGCGCAGTTCCCGGGCGAGCGCCCGCCGGGCCAGCCCTCGGCCGTGGTGCCGGGACTCCACCCAGGCGTCCGCGAAGGCGCTGTCGTCGATCAGTCCGACTTCCTCGAACCGGGACAGCACCTCCTCGGCGACCTCGTCCGGGATCTCCCGCTTGCGGAGGGCGTCCGCGAGTTGCTTGCGGGTACGTGGGGTCCCGGTGAGCAGGCGCAGGCAGATCGCCCGTGCCCGCTCAGCCGGGTCCCCCGAGGACTCCCCCTGCTCGGCCCTCGACGAGGAGGAGGAGCCCCCGTCCTCGGCGGACGGGTCTCCGAAGCCGCGCCGCCGGCGCCCACGCCCCCGACGTGAGCCACCCGCGCCGCTCCGGTCACCGCCGCTCGTCCCCCCGCCGGGGTACGAGTCGCCGTCCGGCCGACCGTCGCCGTGCCCGGCGGCCCGCCGCTCGCCTTCATGCCCCGGCTCCGGCTCCCGCGGGGTGCCGGGGTAGGCGTACTCGGCCCAGTCGGTTCGCCGTGTCACGGGGTCAGCTCTTGGCAGCCGCGGCCTTGGTCTTGGCCGTCTTGGCCGCCGGAGCGGGCACCGACTTGGCGGTGTCGTCCGCGGCGGTGGTGACCGCGGCGTCCGTGCCCGACTCGGCCGCCGGCTCCTCGGGCCGCACGCCGACGCCCAGCTTCTCCTTGATCTTCTTCTCGATCTCGTTGGCCAGGTCGGGGTTGTCCTTGAGGAAGTTGCGCGCGTTCTCCTTGCCCTGGCCGAGCTGGTCGCCCTCGTACGTGTACCAGGCGCCGGCCTTGCGGACGAAGCCGTGCTCCACGCCCATGTCGATCAGGCCGCCCTCGCGGCTGATGCCCTGGCCGTAGAGGATGTCGAACTCGGCCTGCTTGAAGGGCGGGGCGACCTTGTTCTTGACGACCTTGCACCGGGTGCGGTTGCCGACCGCCTCCGTGCCGTCCTTCAGGGTCTCGATGCGACGGATGTCGATGCGCACCGAGGCGTAGAACTTCAGCGCCCGGCCACCGGTCGTGGTCTCGGGGGAGCCGAACATCACACCGATCTTCTCGCGGAGCTGGTTGATGAAGATCGCCGTGGTCTTGGACTGGTTGAGCGCGCTGGTGATCTTCCGCAGGGCCTGGCTCATCAGGCGGGCCTGCAGACCGACGTGGCTGTCGCCCATCTCGCCCTCGATCTCCGCGCGCGGGACGAGCGCGGCGACGGAGTCGATGACGATCAGGTCGAGAGCACCGGAGCGGACCAGCATGTCCACGATCTCCAGGGCCTGCTCGCCGTTGTCGGGCTGGGAGAGGATGAGGTTGTCGATGTCGACGCCGAGCTTGCGCGCGTACTCGGGGTCGAGGGCGTGCTCCGCGTCCACGAAGGCGACCTGGCCGCCGGCCTTCTGAGCGTTGGCCACGGCGTGCAGCGTGAGCGTGGTCTTACCGGAGGACTCCGGTCCGTAGATCTCCACCACACGGCCGCGGGGCAGGCCGCCCACGCCGAGGGCCACGTCGAGCGCGGTCGACCCGGTCGGGATGACCTCGATGGGCTCCTTCGACCGCTCGCCCATGCGCATGACGGCGCCCTTGCCGAATTGTCGTTCAATCTGCGCGAGGGCGGCGTCGAGAGCCTTCTCGCGGTCGGTTCCTGCCATGGGTTCCACCCGGTTTGCTTGAGTCGATCGCTTCACGTCAAAGACGCTAACGCCTGCCACTGACAATGCGCCCCGACGCGGGTCCGGCCTGTGGATAACCCGGACATTTCTCCCCTCATAACAGGTCGAAACGCCCACCGAGAGCCTCGCCGGAGCTTCCATATGAATGGATGTTCGATTTTCGTGTCAAGCGCACCACGCGGCTCTCCGGGCCCTCGGGACCCGCCGCGAGGACCTACCGGCCCGACCGCCCCGCCGCCCGCAGCCGTCCCCACAGCTCCCGCGCCCGCGTGACCGGACCGGGTCCCGCGTCGCGCCCGCCTCGCCTCCGGTGCCCGTGGACCCGGGGGTCGTCCGTGACGTCGTACCGCTTCACGTACGCCCCCAGGAAGGCCTGGAGCGTGGCGACCGCCGGGATGGCGACCAGCGCGCCGACCGCACCGAGCAGCGCGGTGCCGGCGACGACCGAGCCGAACGCGACCGCCGGGTGGATGTCGACGGTCTTCGAGGTCAGCTTCGGCTGGAGCACGTAGTTCTCGAACTGCTGGTAGATCACCACGAAGATCAGCACCCACAGCGCGTACCAGGGGTCGACCGTGAACGCGATCAGCATGGGCAGGGCGCCCGCGAGATAGGTGCCGATGGTGGGGATGAACTGCGAGACCAGGCCCACCCACACGGCCAGCACGGGCGCGTAGGGCACACCCAGGAACTCCAGCAGTATGTAGTGCGCCACTCCGGAGATGAGCGCCATCAGACCGCGCGAGTACAGATAGCCGCCGGTCTTGTCCACGGCGATCTCCCAGGCCCGCAGCACCTCGGCCTGCCGGGCGGGCGGCAGCACGGAGCACAGCGCCCGGCGCAGCCTCGGCCCGTCGGCGGCGAAGTAGAACGAGAACAGGCCGATCGTCAGCAGCTGGAAGAGGCCGCCCAGGACCTGCGCGGAGACGTCCAGGACGCCGGTGGCGCTGTTCTGCACGTAGTTGCGCAGCCAGTCGGAGCGGAGCAGGCCCTCCTGGATGTCCACCCGCCGCAGTTCGGTGTTGAAGTGGGTGTTGACCCAGTTGATCACGGAGTCGAGGTAGTCCGGGAAGTTCTCGACCATGGTGATGATCTGGCCCGCGAGCATCGAGCCGAGCAGCGTGACGAATCCGGCGGTCACGATGAACACGGCGAGGAAGACCAGGAAGGTGCCCAGCCCCCGGCGCACACCGCGCGAGGCCATCCAGCTGACCGCGGGCTCGACGGCGAGGGCCAGGAAGAACGCGATCAGGATGTTGATCAGCAGGCCGGTGAGCTGGTGGAAGGCCCAACTGCCCAGCTGGAAGACGGCGATGAGCGCGAGCGCCAGCACCATGGCGCGCGGCAGCCAGCGCGGCATGCGCGCACCCGGCGCGGCCGCCCCGTCGGCCGGCGGCCGGTCGGGCGGCGTCGTACCGCTCGAGGAGGCGTGCTGCGCGGCCGGTCCGGTCTCATCTGTGGATGTCACGCTGCAAGTCTGGCCCACGCCGCCGACAACCTACCGCCCCAGGGCGACTCCGTGATCTGTCAGCGCTGTTCCTGTGGCACGTGCATGACGTCACAGACCACGCGCCACACGTCCTTGGCGTCCCAGCCGGCGGCCAGTGCCTCGTGCACGGTGCGCCCGCCGAGTTCCGACATCACATGATCACGCGCGAAGGTGTCGGCGTGCCCCGTCCCGAAGTGCTCCGCCATCCGCTCCCAGAAGACCGTCAACCGCATGACACCAGTATCCCGCCCCTGAGAGTGGGCCCGGCCCGGGACCGCTCGCCCGGCTCCCTTTTCGCCCTACGGTCTGAGCCATGGCCGAAACAGGAGCATCCCCACTCCCCTCATCGCCCCCGGCGCGCTCCCCGCTCTTCCGCGCCGAACACTTCGTCTGGCTCACCGCGCGGGTGCTGGAACAGCGCCTCTTCGCGTACCACTTCCTCAACGGCGGTGCCGATCCCGTCGAGACGGCGCTGGACGCCCACCGCAACCAGGACGGCGGCTACGGCCACGCTCTGGAGCCCGATCTGCGCGGCCCGGTCAGCCAACCGCTGCACACCGCGCGGGCCCTGCGCGTGCTGGACTCGATCGGCCGCTGCGGCGGACAGCGCGTGGAGTGGGTGTGCCGCTACCTGACCTCGGTGTCCACCCCCGACGGCGCACTGCCCGCCGTCCATCCCAGCCAGCGCGGCTACCCGGCCGCCCCTTTCGTGCCGATCGTGGACGATCCGCCCAGCGAGCTGCTGGCCACCGGCCCGGTGGTCGGCCTGCTGCACCGCAACGAGGTGTGGCACGCGTGGCTGTTCCGCGCGACGGACTTCTGCTGGCAGGCCGTGGAGTCGCTGGAGCGGTCGCACCCCTACGAGATCCAGGCCGCCGTGGCCTTCCTCGACTCGGCTCCCGACCGCCCCCGCGCGGAGGCGGCCGCCGACCGTCTGGGCCGCCTGGTGCGCGAGCAGCGGCTGGCGGCCCTCGACCCGGACCGACTGGACGCCTTCCCCGTCGCCCCCGGCTACGCCCCGGGCGAGCACCACTTCCCGTACGACTACGCGAGAACACCGCAGTCCCTCGCGCGCGCGTGGTTCACCGACGACGAGATGACCCGCGCCCTGGACCATCTGGCGAGCGAGCAGCAGGAGGACGGCGGCTGGCCGATTCTCTGGCGGCCGTGGGCACCCGGCGCCACCCTGGAGGCCCGCCCCATGGTGACCATCGAGGCCCTGCGCACCCTGAGGGCCCACGGCCGCCCGATCGGCTGACCGTCAGCCGCCCAGCGCCCGCACCCCCGCGGTCACCACCACGGCCGCCGCCACGACGAGCAGGAACGGGGCGCGCAGCAGCAGCGCCACACCGGCCGCGGCGACCCCGGCGGCCCTCGCGTCCAGCACCAGTGCCTGCCCGTCGGCGAAGGTCTGCTGGGCCGTGAGGGCGGCGAGCAGGGCGACCGGCAGCAGCGCGGCGAGCCGCCTGACCAGCGGCCGCTCCAGCAGTCCGGCGGGGACGAGCAGCCCGGCGAGCTTGACGGCGTAGCAGCCCGCGGCCGTGACGGCGATGGCGATCCAGGTGTTCACCGGTCTCCCACCTCCCGGCGACCACGCGCCCACAGCACCACGGGCGCCGCGAGAGCGGCCACCAGGACCGGCACTCCGGCGGGCAGGACGGGTAGCAGCCCGAGCCCCAGGACGACGGCGAGCGCGGCGACGGCCCGCTCGGTGGCCGTCCGCAGCATCGGCGCCAGCAGCGCCAGGAACACCGCGGGCCCGGCCGCGTCGAGGCCCCAGGCATCGGTGTCACCGATGGCCTCGGCACCGAGCGCGCCGAGGAGCGTGGTGAGGTTCCACAGGACATAGAGGCTGAGCCCGGTCACGGCGAACCCGATCCGCGCGGTGCGGCGCGTCGGCTGTGCCAGGGCCACGGCCGCCGTCTCGTCGATCACCCACTGGGCGGCGAAGGGGCGCACCGCGCGCGGGAGGGCCAGCAACTGCGACAGCCGCAACCCGTAGAAGGCGTTGCGCACCCCCAGGAAGAGGGCACCGGCGGCCGCCGTGACCGGACCACCACCGGCCGCGAGCGCCCCGACGAGCGCGAACTGGGACGCCCCGGTGAACACCAGCAGGCTGAGCACGCAGGTCTGCGCCAGCGTCAGCCCGTTGCCCGCCGAGGTCACCCCGAAGGCGAACCCGGACAGTCCTACGGCGACGCCGACCCCCAGGGCGTCCCGGACGACGGCGGCGTCCGGCTTGCCGCCGTCGTCCGCCCGTATCTCCGCGAGAGCTGTTTCCTCAGTCACCCGTCGGACGGTAGGACCAGCCGGCGGGACGCGTCTTGTACGTTCTTGCGCTCCCGCTGGTAGGCGCCCGGGGGCACTCCGACGATCCGGCTGAAGTGCCGGTTCAGGTGCGGCTGGTCCGTGAACCCGACGGCCACCGCGGCCTCGGCGGGCGAGCGGCCCGCGTCCAGCAGTCGCAGCGCCCGCCGCACCCGGGCGTCCGTGAGCCAGGCGTGCGGCGGCATCCCGTAGGCCGCGCGGAACGCCCGCAGCAACGCGAAGGGGCTGGTACCCAGGTCACCGGCGAGCTTCTCCAGCGTCGGCGGCTCGGTCATCCGCTCCTCCAGCACCGCGCGGGCCCGAGCCGCGACCCGCGCCCCGGCCGTCCGCACCTCGCGCTGCGGCAGCGCCCCGCCGTTCAGCCGGAGCAGCCGGGTCACCGCGACCCGCAGCAGGGTGTCGGCGGCGAGCGCGTTCCCCTCGTCGGCGGCCCGCAGCACCTGGTGCACCAGACCCACGGTGTACGGATCGTCGAGCACCGGGCTGACGAATCCCGGCGTGCCCCGGATGGCGGTCGTCTCGGCGGCGATCTCCGCCACGAGTCCGGGCGACGGGTACACGGCCCCGTAACGCCACCCCTCGGGCACCCCGGCCCGCCCGGTGTGCGGGGTGTCGGGATTGACCAGTGCCAGCGCGCCCGCCCCGGCGTACTGGTCGGCCCCGCGGTGGTGGAAGACCTCGACCCCGTCCGCGATGGCCGCGATCACGAAGTTCTCGTGGGTGTGCCGCACGAACGTCTTCCTGACGTACCGGGCCCGCAGCAGATCCACTCCGGGCAGCTCGGCGTAGCGCCAGTGCCGCGCCCGCTCGCTCGAACCCGCCATGCACCCATTGTCGGCCAGCCGGACGACGTGCGGACACGCGACCGCCCCGGTGGTCCGGCGAGCCGCCTCCTCGACGCAAAGCCGCAGCTCAGGCCCATTGTCAGTGCCGGGGTGCAGGATGGACGCATGGCCAGCTCCCCGCACCGAGCCCTGGACGGCTTCTCGCCCGCGACCCGCGCCTGGTTCACGGGTGCCTTCTCCGCGCCCACCACCGCGCAGGCCGGCGCGTGGCAGGCGATCCGTGAGGGCTCGGACGTGCTGGTGGTCGCCCCCACCGGCTCCGGCAAGACCCTGGCCGCCTTCCTCGCCGCCCTCGACCAGCTCGCCTCCACACCCCCGCCGGCGGACCCCAAGAAGCGCTGCCGCGTCCTGTACGTCTCCCCGCTGAAGGCCCTGGCCGTCGACGTCGAGCGCAACCTGCGCAGCCCGCTCACCGGCATCCGCCACGAGGCCGTCCGCCTCGGCCTGCCCGAACCGGAGGTCAAGGTCGGCATCCGCTCCGGCGACACGCCCGCCGCCGAGCGCCGCGCCCTGTCCACCCGCCCGCCGGACATCCTGATCACCACCCCCGAGTCCCTGTTCCTGATGCTGACGTCGGCCACGCGGGACGCGCTGACGGGCGTGGAGACGGTGATCCTGGACGAGGTGCACGCCGTCGCCGGCACCAAGCGCGGCGCCCACCTGGCCCTGTCCCTGGAGCGCCTGGACGAGCTGCTGCCGAGGCCGGCGCGCCGCATCGGCCTGTCGGCGACCGTCCGCCCGGTCGACGAGGTCGCCCGCTTCCTCTCCCCGCGCGGCAAGGTGGAGATCGTCCAGCCGAAGTCGGGCAAGGAGTTCGACCTGTCCGTGGTCGTCCCGGTCGAGGACCTGGGCGAGCTGGGCGGCTCCCCCGTCGCCGAGGGCACCGAGGGCGGCGAGCGCCCGTCGATCTGGCCGCACGTCGAGGAACGGATCACCGATCTCGTCCAGTCCCACCGCTCGACCATCGTCTTCGCCAACTCCCGCCGCCTCGCCGAACGTCTGTGCAACCGGCTGAACGAGATCGCGTACGAGCGGGCCACCGGCGAACCCCTCGACGAGCACCACGCCCCGGCCGAGCTGATGGGCGGCTCGGGTGCCGCGCAGGGCGCACCGCCGGTCATCGCGCGCGCCCATCACGGCTCGGTCTCCAAGGAGCAGCGAGCCCTCGTCGAGGAGGACCTGAAGGCCGGCCGCCTGCCCGCCGTCGTCGCGACCTCCAGCCTCGAACTGGGCATCGACATGGGCGCGGTCGACCTCGTCGTCCAGGTGGAGTCCCCGCCCTCGGTGGCCTCCGGGCTGCAACGCGTCGGCCGCGCGGGACACCAGGTGGGCGCGGTCTCCACCGGTGTGGTCTTCCCGAAGTACCGCGGCGACCTGGTCCAGGCGGCCGTGGTCACCGAGCGCATGCGCACCGGCGCGATCGAGTCCCTGAGGGTGCCCGCCAACCCGCTGGACGTGCTGGCCCAGCAGCTGGTCGCGATGACGGCGCTGGACACCTGGCAGGTCGACGACCTGCTCGCCACCGTGCGCCGCGCGGCCCCCTTCGCCTCGCTGCCGGAGTCGGCGTTCACCGCGGTCCTCGACATGCTCGCCGGCCGCTACCCGTCCGACGCGTTCGCCGAGCTGCGCCCCCGCGTGGTGTGGGACCGCGTCGCGGGCACGGTCACGGGCCGCCCCGGCGCGCAGCGCCTCGCCGTCACCTCCGGCGGCACGATCCCCGACCGAGGCCTGTTCGGCGTCTTCCTCGCCGGTGCCGACCCGAAGAAGGGCGGCGGCCGGGTCGGCGAGCTGGACGAGGAGATGGTCTACGAGTCCCGCGTGGGGGACGTCTTCACGCTCGGCACCAGCTCCTGGCGCATCGAGGACATCACCCGCGACCGCGTCCTCGTCTCCCCCGCGCCCGGTGTCCCCGGCCGCCTGCCGTTCTGGAAGGGCGACCAGCTGGGCCGGCCGCTGGAACTGGGCCGCGCGGTGGGCGCGTTCCTCCGCGAGGTCGGCTCGCTGTCCAAGGACGACGCCCGTCTGCGCCTGCTCGCCGCAGGCCTGGACGCCTGGGCGGCGGACAACGTCCTTTCGTACCTCGACGAACAGCGCGAGGCCTGCGGCCACATCCCGGACGACCGCACGATCGTCGTGGAGCGCTTCCGCGACGAACTCGGCGACTGGCGGGTGGTCGTGCACTCCCCCTTCGGCGCCCAGGTCCACGCTCCCTGGGCCCTCGCCCTCGGCGCCAAGCTCTCCGAGCGGTACGGCATGGACGCCCAGGTCATGCACGCGGACGACGGCATCGTGCTGCGCCTGCCCGACGCCGACCTGCTGGGCATGGACCTCCTCGACCAGGAGCCGATGAAGGCGGGCGCGGAGTACGACGCCGAGCAGGCCCCCGTCGGCGCGGCCGACGTCGTCTTCGACAAGGGCGAGGTCGACCAGATCGTCACCGACCAGGTCGGCGGTTCGGCCCTGTTCGCGGCCCGCTTCCGCGAGTGCGCCGCCCGCGCGCTGCTGCTGCCCCGCCGCAATCCGGGCAAGCGCACCCCGCTGTGGCAGCAGCGTCAGCGCGCCTCCCAGCTGCTCCAGGTGGCGAGCGAGTTCGGCTCGTTCCCGATCGTCCTGGAGGCGGTCCGCGAGTGCCTCCAGGACGTCTTCGACGTCCCCGGACTCGTCGAGCTGATGGGCGATCTGGAGTCCCGCAAGGTCCGCCTGGTCGAGGTCACCACCCCCGAGCCCTCCCCCTTCGCCCGCTCCCTCCTCTTCGGATACGTCGCCCAGTTCCTCTACGAGGGCGACTCGCCCCTCGCCGAGCGCCGCGCGGCCGCGCTGTCGCTGGACTCGCGGCTGCTGGCCGAGCTGCTGGGCCAGGCCGAGCTGCGCGAACTGCTCGACGCGGAGGTGCTGACCGAGCTGGAGCAGGAGCTCCAGTGGCTCACCGAGGACCGCCGCGTCAAGGACGTCGAGGGCGTCGCCGACGTGCTGCGGCTGCTCGGCCCGCTCACCGACGCCGAGCTGGCCGAGCGGGGTGCCGAGCCCCAGTGGGCCCAGGAGCTGGCCGGTGCCCGCCGCGCGATCAAGGTACGGATCGCCGGCGCCGACCACTGGGCGGCGATCGAGGACGCGGGCCGCCTGCGCGACGCCCTCGGCACAGCCTTGCCGGTCGGCGTCCCGGAGGCCTTCACCGAACCGGTGAAGGACCCCTTGGGCGACCTACTCGCGCGCTACGCCCGCACCCACGGCCCGTTCACCTCCGCCACCGCGGCCGCCCGCTTCGGCCTCGGTGTCGCGGTCACCGAGGGCGCCCTGCACCGGCTGTCGGCGTCCGGGCGGATCGTCCAGGGCGAGTTCCACCCGGCCGGAATCGGCCAGGAGTGGTGCGACGCGGCCGTACTGCGCCGACTGCGCCGCCGCTCCCTCGCCGCCCTGCGGCACGAACTGGAGCCGGTACCCCCGGCCGCGCTCGCCCAGTTCCTCCCGCAGTGGCAGCACATCGGGCAGGGGCACACCCTGCGCGGTGTCGACGGACTGGTGCGCGCCGTCGAGCAGTTGCAGGGCGCCTCGGTGCCGGCCTCCGCGCTGGAGAAGCTGGTCCTGCCGTCGCGCGTGACGGGGTACACCCCGGCGATGCTCGACGAACTCACCGCCGCCGGGGAGGTGGTGTGGGCCGGTGCCGGGGCGCTGCCCGGCAAGGACGGCTGGGTCTCCCTGTATCTCGCGGACGCGGCCCCGCTGCTGCTGCCGCCTCCGCACCCTCTCGAACTGACTGCCCTGCACGAGTCCGTCCTCAACGCCCTCTCGGGTGGCTACGGCCTGTTCTTCCGTCAGATCGCCGACCAGGTACGCGCCACCACCCACCCGGACGCCACCGACCCGCAACTCGCCGACGCCCTGTGGGATCTGGCGTGGTCCGGACGCCTCACCAACGACACGCTCGCCCCGATGCGCGCCCTGCTCGGCTCGGGCCGCACCGCCGGTTCCACCGCCCACCGCGCCAAGCGTGCCGTCCCGCGCGGGCGCTACGGCTCCCTGACGGCCGCCGCCCGCCCGGCCTCCCGAAGCGGCCCGCCGACCGTCGCCGGCCGCTGGTCCCTGCTCCCGCAGCGCGAGCCCGACACCACGGTGCGCGCCCACGCCCTGGCCCGCACCCTGCTCGACCGGCACGGCGTGGTGACCCGCGGCGCGGTCGCCGCGGAAGGCGTCGAGGGCGGCTTCTCCGCGACGTACCGCATCCTGTCCGCCTTCGAGGAGAGCGGCCAGGCCCGGCGCGGTTACGTGGTGGAAGGGCTCGGCGCCGCCCAGTTCGCCATGGACGGTGCGGTGGACCGCCTCCGCGCGGTGGCCAACGCCCGCGAACGCAACGCCGGCCGCCCGGACGCCGACTTCGCCCACGGCACAGGCGTCGGCACGGGCACGGGTGCCGGCGCAGGCAATCCAGGCTCCGGCCCCGGCACCTTCCTCGGCGTCGACGGCGCCACCGCCGACTTCCTCGACGGAGCCCGCCCGTTGGGCCCCTTCGAGGACCACTCTCCCGCCTGGTACGACACCCCCGACGGAGGCGACCCCTTCGACACCCCGGCCGCCCACCCTGCGCCGGGCGACCACCGCACCCCCCGCGGCCAGGACCGCCCCGCCCCCGCCTGGCAGAACGGCGGCCGCCCACCGTACGCCCAGGCCGCCCCCGGACGCCGCGCCTCCGGTCCGCCCGCCCCGCGCGCCGTCGTCCTCGCCGCCGCCGACCCGGCGAACGCCTACGGCGCGGCCCTCGCCTGGCCCGACCCGCCGACCGACGCCGGGCACAAGCCGGGCCGCAAGGCGGGCTCCCTCGTCGTACTCGCCGAGGGCGAGCTGGTGCTCTACATGGAGCGGGGCGGCAAGACCCTGCTGGCCTGGCCCACCGACCCGGACACCACCCCCACCGACGACACCCGGCTGCGCGCCGCCGCGGACGCCCTCGCCGACGCGGCCCGCGCGGGCTCCCTCGGCACGGTCACCGTGGAGCGGATCAACGGCGCCCAGGCACTGACGTCACCCATCGGCGCCCTCCTGGAGGGAGCGGGCTTCGTCGCGACACCCAGAGGACTGCGTCTGCGGGCATGACCGGGAGACCAGGCACGACCAAGTGACCAGGCAGCACCAGGCAGCACGAGGCATGAGACAGACATGACCAGGCATGACCCGCTCGCCCCGTGTCACCCTTGACCCATGCCCGAAGGAGACACCGTCTGGCAGGCCGCGAGCAGGCTGCACGCCGCCCTCGCGGGCGAGGTGCTGACCCTCTCCGACCTCCGGGTCCCGCGGTACGCGACCGCCGACCTCACCGGCCGGACCGTGCTCGATGTGACCCCGCGGGGCAAGCACATCCTCACCCGCATCGAGGGCGGTCTCACCCTGCACTCGCACCTGCGGATGGACGGCTCGTGGAAGGTCTACGCGGCAGGCCAGCGCTGGACCGGCGGCCCGGCGCACCAGATCCGCGCGATCCTCGGCACCGCCGACCGCACGGCCGTCGGGTACCGCCTCCCCGTCCTGGAACTCCTCCGCACCGCCGACGAGGACCGCGCGGTCGGCCATCTCGGCCCCGACCTGCTGGGCCCGGACTGGGACCCCGGCCTCGCCCTCGCCAACCTCCTCGCCGACCCGGCCCGCCCGCTCGGCGAGGCCCTGCTGGACCAGCGCAATCTCGCCGGGATCGGCAACGTCTTCAAGAGCGAGCTGTGCTTCCTGGTGGGCGCCACCCCATGGCTCCCCGTCGGCGCGCTCCCGCCCGACCGCGCCGCCCAGCTCCCGGTCCTCGCCAAGAAGCTCCTGGAGGCCAACCGCGACCGCCCGGTCCGCAGCACGACCGGCCGCCGCGGCCAGGACCTGTTCGTCTACGGCCGGGCACCCCGCCCCTGCCTGCGCTGCCGCACTCCCATCCGCGTCGCCGACCAGGGCGACGGCTCCCGGGACCGCCCCACCTACTGGTGCCCGACCTGCCAGACCGGCCCGGCCCCGGCCCCGACCGCCGGCCGCTCCAGCCGATCCGCCCATTCCAGCCGATCTCCCGGCAGCAATTGACGTCCCGTCAGATCCTTCGTACGGTCCCCCCATACCGGCCCCCGCGTACGACCTCACCGGACGCACCGCCTTCGTCACCGGCGCGGCAGGCGGCATCGGCCGCGCCTCGGCCGTCCTGCTCGCCGGCGCCGGTGCCACCGTGCACTGCGCGGACCTCGACGCACCGGGCCTGCGCGAGACGGCGGCGCCCCCGGCCTGCTCTGCTACGGCCTCGCCAAGGCGGCCGTGGTGCAGCTGACGAAGACGCTGGCGACCGAGCTGGGCGGCCACGGCATCCGCGCGAACGCGGTCGCGCCGGGTTGGCCCGTACCCCCATGACGGCCCGCCGCGACGACGAGACCCGGTCCCGAACCGAGGCGGCGATGGCCCGGATGTCCCTGATGGGCCGGGTCGGCACACCGGAGGACATCGCTCACGCGGTCCTGTATCTAGCCTGCGACGCCCCGTCCTTCACGACGGGTCAGATTCTGCGCCCGAACCGTGGGGTGGCGATGCCCTGGTAGCGTCCGCCGACGCCCTGGCGCCATCCGCCGATGCCCTGGTGGCGTCCGCCGCCCGCCAGGCGGCCCGCCAGCGCCCGGTACCGACGGCGCCGACGGCCCGCGCCTTGGAGACCGTGTGCACCGGGAGCAGACTCAGCCCCCACCCGCCGGCCGCGACCGTCCCCTCCAGCACCCCCGCGTCCGGCGCGACAGCGACCCGGACGACGGCCCACCACCACACCGCGCCAAGCGTCAGAACGGCCCCCCAGCGCACTATCCGCCCCGCCATGGCGGCCACCTCCAGCCCGACGCCAGACGCCGTCTCACCCCGACCGGGCCGACGCTAGACGGCCGCTCTCAGCGCGGGGAGGGCGCACCACCGGCACACGGGCGCACCACTCGCGTCACCCCTGCGTCCCTCGCTCACCTGCACGTCACACGTTCTCCGCCTGGAACATCCAGTGATGCTTCTCGAGGTCCGCGGTGACCTGGATGAAGATGTCCTGCGAGACCGGATCCGGTTCCCCGGTCGCCGCAACGCGCTCCCGCATCCGGGTGATCACCGCCCCGAGGGCGTCCACGAGCACCCGTACCGCGTCCTCGTCCTTGACCCATCCGCCGGACACCTCTCCGATGCCGCTGCCGGAGGCCACGGTCGCGGCCCGCCCGTCGGGCGAGACCCCCAGGGCGGAGGCCCGCTCGGCGACCGTGTCGGAGTGCGTCCGGGCGGTGTCGACCACCTCGTCCAGTTGGAGGTGCACGGACCGGAACCGCGGCCCCACCACGTTCCAGTGCACCTGCTTGGCGACCAACGCCAGGTCCACCAGATCGACGAGGGCGCCCTGCAGCGCGTCGGCGACGGTCTTCAGATCCGAATCGGACAGGGGGCTCTTCACGGCGTTCATCCGCACCTCCGGCAACTCACCCAGTCGTGGCCCCTCCACGATGACCGGATCCGCAAAATGCGGCAAACGGAGCAAATCGCCAGACGCGAGCGAGACGCCGACGGGGCATCGCCCCAAACAAGGGCCCAGACACGCGAAAACCCCGACCCGCTTCCCCAGATCCCCCTGAAGAAGCCCCGCCGGGGCTCACACGTCACGCTCTTTCAGCGCCGCGCCACACTCACGCGGCGACCACGTCCACCGCTTCGGCAGGCGCCTTGATGGTCACCCGTTCCGGTGGCACACCAGTCACCGAAACAGAGCCCAGCATCGGGCGAACCGGCGTGTGCACAGGCTCGCTGGGGGTGGCCGCTGCAGACTGGGCCAGCTCGGCGAGGGCGAGCTCGTCGCTCACTTCCCTCATCAGCTCGGACATCCGTACGTCCAGCGCGTCGCAGATGGCGGCGAGCAGTTCGGAGGAAGCCTCCTTCTGCCCCCGCTCCACCTCGGAGAGATAGCCGAGTGAGACTCGGGCGGACGAGGAGACTTCGCGCAGAGTACGGCCCTGGCGCTGGCGCTGCCGACGCAGCACGTCACCCAGCAGGCGACGGAGCAGAATCATCGGTGGCTCCCTCCTCGGACCGCGTAGCCGCATCCTTCACGCCCCACCGTACCGCCTCGCGCCGCGGCCGTGCGGGGAGCGATGTCGTGTTCACTCAGGGCTGCAAACATCAAAACCCCCCGTTCTGTTCCGTATCCTGTGCCCGCTCATTCCCGGTCTGTTCGCCCGCAAGCTCCTTCAGGAGCAGTGCGAGTACGCTCCGTACACTCTCCATACGAATTTCCTCGCGGTCGCCGTTCAATCGCAGCGACTCCACTTTTCCGCCACCGGCGGAACCGGAACCAGGGCCGAAGGGCCCGTCCAGCGCCACGAAAACCGTCCCGACGGGCTGTCCGTCCTGCGGATCGGGGCCGGCGACACCGGTGGTGGCGATGCCCCAGTCGGCGCCCAGCGCCTTCCGAACGCCGACCGCCATCTGGGCCGCGACCTGCGGATCCACCGCACCTCGCTGGGCCAGCAGGGTGGCGTCGACACCCAGCAGCCGATGCTTCACTTCGGTGGCGTACGCGGTCACGGAACCCCGGAACGCCTTGGACGCACCCGGAACCGTGGTGAGCTCCGCGGCGACCAGCCCACCGGTCAGCGACTCGGCGACGGCGACCGTCTCACCCCTCACGGTGAGTAGTCGCACCACGTCGGCTGCCGTGGACCTCACCCCTGCGTCTCCTCCAGCGCGGCCTTGCGCTCGGCGATTCCCTGCCGGCGCAGCACAATGGCCTGTCTCACATAGTCAAGGCCGGTCACGACGGTCAGTACGACCGCCGCCGCCATCACCCAGAACCGCAGGGTGGCCAGCCACCCCGTCAGCGCGAGCACGTACATGCCGACGGCCACGCCCTGGGTGAGGGTCTTGAGCTTGCCGCCCCGGCTCGCCGGGATGACGCCGTACCGGATGACCAGAAAACGCAGCAGGGTGACGCCGAGTTCCCGCCCGAGGATCACGGCTGTCACCCACCACGGCAGATCGCCCAGCGCCGAGAGACAGACCAGCGCCGCTCCCATGATCGCCTTGTCGGCGATGGGATCGGCGATCTTCCCGAAGTCGGTGACGAGGTCGTAGGTGCGCGCCAGATGCCCGTCGAACAGGTCGGTGATCATGGCGATGGCGAAGGCGGCCCAGGCGAGCGAACGCCACGCCGGGTCGTATCCGCCGTCGGCCAGCATCAGGGCGACGAAGGCGGGCACGAGGAGCAGCCGGAGCATGGTCAGCAGGTTGGCGATGTTCCAGACGCTGGCCTGGTTGACCGCTGCAGCCGCGATCTTGCCGCCCCGCGCGGGCTTGGCACCCGCCGGGCCGCTGCCCGATCCGCCGTCCGCCGCGCTCTCCGGCGCTGCCCCGGGCGAAGCCACGGGTCCGCCCTCGGAGGAACCGACGGACGCCCCTCCGGCAGCGCCCGCAGAGGACGCCCCACCGGCATTCCCGGGCGACGACTCCGCGGAGCCTCCCGGCACCGAAGCGGCGACGGCGGCCCCGCGAGGCCCGGCAGCGCTCGGACCGTGGGCGGCGGCGCCCGCCGCCCCCTTGCCCGGGGCGGAAGCCGCAGCCGCGCCGTTCGCCCGGGCGGGACCGCCCGCGGCCGCCGGCACTCCGCTCATCTGCCCGCCTCCTCGCTGCCTCCGGGGTGGCCCGCCAGCGGCTCGGCCACCAGGTCGACACCCTCCGTACCGACCACCTTCGCCTCGACCATACGACCGACGCTCAGGCCCGCGCCGCTCGTGAGCAGCACCTGGCCGTCCGTCTCCGGCGCCTGGTGGGCCGCGCGGCCGTAGACGCCCTCCTCGTCGTCCACCGACTCGACGAGGACCCGCACGGTCGAGCCGACGCGTTCCTCGGCCCGCTGCGAGACCAGCTCCTCGGCCAGCCGGGAGACCCGGGCCAGCCGCTCGGCGACGACGTCCTCGTCGAGCTTGTTGTCGTACGTCGCGGCTTCGGTGCCCTCCTCGTCGGAGTAACCGAAAACGCCGATGGCATCCAGCCGCGCGCCGGTCAGGAAGCGCTCCAGCTCGGCCAGGTCGGCCTCGGACTCGCCGGGGAAGCCGACGATGAAGTTGGACCGCACACCGGCCTCCGGGGCCTTGCTCCGGATGGTGTCCAGCAGCTCCAGGAAGCGGTCGGTGTCGCCGAAGCGGCGCATCGCGCGGAGCACGCCGGGGGCGGAGTGCTGGAAGGAGAGGTCGAAGTAGGGGGCGACCTTGGGGGTGGAGGTCAGCACGTCGATCAGGCCGGGGCGCATCTCGGCGGGCTGGAGGTAGCTGACGCGGACCCGCTCGATGCCGTCCACCTCGGCCAGCTCGGGCAGCAGCGACTCCAGCAGGCGGATGTCGCCCAGGTCCTTGCCGTACGACGTGTTGTTCTCGGAGACCAGCATGACCTCCTTGACGCCCTGCTCGGCCAGCCACCGCGTCTCGTTCAGCACGTCGCTCGGGCGGCGCGAGATGAAGGAGCCGCGGAAGGACGGGATGGCGCAGAAGGTGCAGCGCCGGTCGCAGCCGGAGGCGAGCTTCACCGAGGCGACCGGGGCGCCGTCCAGCCGCCGGCGCAGCGGCGCGCGGGGCCCGGAGGCGGGGGCCAGGCCGTCGGGGAGGTCGGTGGGCGCGTGGCCCGGCAGGGCGACCTCCGCCGCGGACTCCTGCCGCTCGGCGGGGCTGATCGGCAGCAGCTTGCGCCGGTCGCGCGGGGTGTGGGCGGCGTGGATGCCGCCGCTCAGGATGGTCTGGAGGCGGTCGGAGATGTCGGCGTAGTCGTCGAAGCCGAGCACGCCGTCGGCCTCGGGAAGGGCCTCGGCCAGCTCCTTTCCGTACCGCTCGGCCATGCAGCCGACCGCGACCACGGCCTGGGTTCTGCCGTGGTCCTTGAGGTCGTTGGCCTCCAGCAGGGCGTCTACGGAGTCCTTCTTGGCGGCGTCGACGAAGCCGCAGGTGTTGACGACGGCGACATCGGCGTCCGCGGCGTCCTCGACGAGCTGCCAGCCGTCCGCCTCCAAACGGCCTGCGAGCTCCTCCGAGTCCACCTCGTTACGGGCGCAGCCAAGGGTGACCAGTGCGACGGTACGGCGTTCAGGCATGGGCTCAAGACTACTTCGTCCCGCTGACACCCCACGTCGACGGGGTTGGCCGATCTTGGTCGACCCCGCACCCGCTGCCCCGTTGCGACTCCCTTATCCGACCTGCGGATCACTCTTCCTGTAGGTCAGCCGCTCCACGGCACCCGGCCGGAAGTCCTCGTCGATCTTCTTGCCGTTCACGTACAGCTCGATCGCCCCGGCGTCGCCGAGGACCAGGTTGATCTCGGAGCTGTCCTGGAAGGTCTTGGACTCGCCATGCTTCAGGAGCCCGTCGAAGAGCAGCCGGCCGCTGTGGTCCTTGGCGGAGATCCAGCTGCGCCCGTCGACCGCGCTGACCTGGACGGTGACCTTGTCGCGCGGCGCGGCCGCGATGGCGCTCTCGGTCGGGTCCGGCTTGGAGTCGGTGGGCTTGCCGGTCCCGGCGCTCGGCGAGACGTCCTTGCTCTTCGTCGACGTGACGCCCTCGGCGACCTGTTCCTTCGACCCGCTGTCGGAGTCACCCTTGAAGGCGGTGAACCCGACGAAGCCGACCACGGCGACGATCGCGGCGACCATGGCCGCGGTCCAGTTCGGCCCGCGCCGCTCGGGCCGGATGCGTTCCGCCTCGAACAGCGGTGCCGCCGGGGTGGGCGCGGGCCGTCCGCCGTGTTCGGCGCCGTACCGGGCGAGCAGGGGTTCCGGATCCAGGCCGACGGCCTTGGCCAGCGACCGGATGTGACCGCGGGCGTAGACGTCTCCGCCGCAGGGCGCGAAGTCGTCCGCCTCGATCGCGTGCACGATGGCGATCCGGACCCGGGTGGCGGCGCTGACGTCGTCGACGGTCAGCCCGGCCGCGATACGCGCCTGCCGCAGCGCGTGGCCGATGGAGGGGTGGGCTTCCTCGGAAACGTCTTCGAAGGGACGCTCGTCTTCAGGGGAGTTGCCGATGGACACGGGGGCGCCTTTCGAGCGTGTAGCCACCTGCTGGAGGTTCAGTCTAGGGGGGGTGCGAAAGGGTGGGGCAACCGGGCGGTAGGACTTTGTACGCCATCGGAATGGCCGGACATCCCGATGGTGGGGTACGCGCTTTTCGCTTCCCTCAACTTGACGTGCGTCAAAGGGAAACGGTTGCTCACTGATCCCTTACGGGTGAGTCACGATCCAGCAACCGGCGGAACGCGCACCCATCCGCGCACCGTTCCGCGCAACCACTCGCGTACCCGTCCGTGAGAGCACCACCGCAGCCGTTTCCCTACGCTTCAGACTCCCCACGAATCATGGCCAGCACGCCATCCAGTTCGTCAGGCTTCACCAGCACGTCCCGCGCCTTGGACCCCTCGCTCGGTCCGACGATGTTCCGGGACTCCATCAGGTCCATCAGCCGCCCGGCCTTCGCGAAGCCGACCCGCAGCTTGCGCTGGAGCATGGAGGTCGACCCGAACTGCGTGGAGACGACCAGCTCGGCCGCCTGGCACAGCAGGTCGAGGTCGTCGCCGATGTCCTCGTCGATCTCCTTCTTCTGCTTGGTCCCGACGACGACGTCGTCCCGGAAGACCGGCGCCATCTGATCCTTGCAGTGCTGGACGACGGCCGCGACCTCGGCCTCGGTGACGAACGCGCCCTGCATACGGGTGGGCTTGTTCGCCCCCATCGGCAGGAACAGCCCGTCGCCCTTGCCGATCAGCTTCTCGGCGCCCGGCTGGTCGAGGATGACCCGCGAGTCGGCCAGTGAGGAGGTGGCGAAGGCGAGCCGCGAGGGCACGTTGGCCTTGATGAGGCCGGTGACGACGTCCACGGACGGCCGCTGGGTGGCGAGCACCAGGTGGATGCCGGCGGCCCGCGCGAGCTGCGTGATCCGCACGATCGCGTCCTCGACGTCGCGCGGCGCCACCATCATCAGGTCCGCCAGCTCGTCGACGATCACCAGCAGGTACGGGTACGGCTGGAGCTCCCGCTCGCTGCCCTCCGGCGGCTTGGCCTTCCCCTCGCGCACCGCGCGGTTGAAGTCGTCGATGTGCCGGTACCCGTAGGCCGCGAGGTCGTCGTACCTGAGGTCCATCTCCCGTACGACCCACTGGAGCGCCTCGGCGGCCCGCTTCGGGTTGGTGATGATCGGTGTGATCAGGTGCGGGATGCCCTCGTAGGCGGTCAGCTCGACGCGCTTGGGGTCGACCAGGATCATCCGGACGTCCTCGGGGGTCGCCCGCATCATGACCGAGGTGATCAGGCAGTTGATGCAGGACGACTTGCCGGAGCCGGTGGCGCCGGCGACCAGCATGTGCGGCATCTTCGCCAGCGAGTGCATGACGTACCCGCCCTCGACGTCCTTGCCGAAGGCGACCAGCATCGGGTCGTCGTCCTCGGCGGACTCCGCGAGCCGGAGAACGTCGCCCAGGTTGACCATCTCGCGGTCGGTGTTCGGGATCTCGATGCCGACCGCGGACTTGCCGGGGATCGGGCTGATGATCCGCACGTCCGGGCTGGCGACGGCGTACGCGATGTTCTTGGTGAGCGCGGTGATCCGCTCCACCTTCACGGCGGGGCCCAGCTCGACCTCGTAGCGCGTGACCGTCGGCCCGCGCGTGAAGCCGGTGACCCGCGCGTCGACCTTGAACTCGGTGAAGACGTTGGTCAGCGAGTCGACGATCGCGTCGTTGGCGGCGCTGCGCGCCTTGCCGGGCCCGCCGCGCGTGAGGAGGTCCAGCGACGGCAGGGCGTAGGTGATGTCGCCGGACAGCTGGAGCTGCTCGGCCCGCGCGGGCAGGTCGCGGGGCTCGTTCGGGGGCGCCTTGGTGAGGTCGGGGACCTCCGTCTTGAGCTGCTCCTGCTGGGGGCGCTTCAGCTGCTCCCGCTTGGGCCGCGCGGCCGGCACCGGCGTCGGTGTCGGTGTCGTCGGCTCGCGGTCCTCGGCACGTACGCCCTGAGTGAGGTCGGCGACGACCGGCGACGGCGGCATGCCGTGCAGCACGGCGCCGTCGAGCGCGGCGGCAGCAGCGGCGGCGACGTCCACGGCGTCCATCTGCCGGTCCATCTCGGGCTGCGGCACCGCGGAGCGCCGGGGGCGGCCGCGACGCCGCGAGAGCGCCTCCTGCTCCGCGCCGTCGGGGTCGTACACCTCGGGGGCGGGGCCGCCGCGCCGGCGCGGACGGGCGGGCAGCGCCTCGCGCCACTGCTCCTCGTAGCGCTCGTCGTCCTCGCCGAACTCGTCCGGCTCGGGGTCACGGACCAGGCCGAGGCGCACACCGAGCAGCCGCAACCGCTGCGGGATGGCGTTGACCGGCGTGGCGGTCACCACCAGCAGGCCGAAGACGGTCAGGAGGACCAGCAGCGGCACGGCCAGCACGTCGGTCATGGTGTACGTCAGCGGGGTCGCCGCTCCCCAGCCGATGAGGCCCCCGGCGTCCCGTATGGCCTGCATGCCGTCGCTGCGCGCGGGCGAGCCGCAGGCGATGTGGACCTGGCCGAGGACACCGATGACGAGCGCGGACAGGCCGATCACGATCCGGCCGTTGGCCTCGGGCTTCTCCGGATGCCGGATGAAGCGGACGGCGATCACCGTGAGCAGTATCGGCACCAGCAGGTCCAGCCGGCCGAAGGCGCCGGTCACCAGCACCTCGACGAGGTCGCCGACGGGCCCGCGCAGGTTCGACCAGGTGCCCGCGGCGACGATCAGCGCGAGGGCGAGCAGCAGCAGCGCGACGCCGTCCTTGCGGTGTGCCGGGTCGAGGTTCTTGGCGCCCTGCCCTATGCCGCGGAACACCGCGCCGACGGCGTGCGCGAGGCCGAGCCAGAGGGCGCGCACGAGCCGGTACACGCCCCCGGTGGGGCTCGGTGCCGGCTTCGCGGGCGCGGCCTTCTTCGCCGGGGCCTTCTTGGCGGGCGCCTTCTTCGCGGGTGCCTTTTTCGCCACGGCCTTCCTCGCCGGAGCCTTCGCGGGAGCGGCCGTCTTCTTCGCGGGCTGCTTCTTGGCTGCGGAGGGACGTGAGGCCATAGGTGTGAGATTACCGGGGGAGCCGACAGGGGACACGTGTGCCTACCGCTTCACCCGTTCGTGTCGCCCTTGCGGGGGCGGGAAACTGACGCGGGCTCACTCGACGGCGCTGTCGCAACGGACCCCGCCGGGCGGTCAGTTCTGCGAAGGCACCGAGGAGGGCCCGCCGGTTCCCGGCTCCAGCGCGTCCAACGCGCGCCGCAGTCCGGTCAGCTTGCGCTCCAGGTGCGCCGCCGTGGCCACCGCGGCCGCGTCCGCCGACTCGTCGTCCAGCTGCTTGGACAGCGCCTCGGCCTGCTCCTCGACCGCCGCGAGCCGCGCGGACAGCTCGGCGAGCAGTCCGGCCGCCTCCTTGCCGCCGCCGACCGCGCCCTTGCCGCCGCCCTCCAACTGGAGCCGCAGCAGCGCCGCCTGCTCCCTCAGCTGGCAGTTCTTCATGTACAGCTCGACGAACACCGAGACCTTGGCGCGCAGCACCCACGGGTCGAACGGCTTGGAGATGTAGTCCACCGCGCCCGCCGCATAGCCACGGAAGGTGTGGTGCGGACCATGGTTGATCGCGGTGAGGAAGATGATCGGGATGTCCCGGGTCCGCTCCCGCCGCTTGATGTGCGCGGCGGTCTCGAACCCGTCCATGCCCGGCATCTGGACGTCCAGCAGAATGACCGCGAAGTCGTCCGTGAGCAGTGCTTTGAGCGCTTCCTCCCCGGACGATGCCCGTACCAGTGTCTGATCGAGCGCCGAGAGGATCGCCTCCAGCGCCAGCAGATTCTCCGGCCGGTCATCGACCAGGAGGATCTTGGCCTTCTGCACCATGGCCCGCCCTCCTCGCCCCGGCAGTGCACCGGGCGCCGCCCCAGGGGACGACTCCGTTACGCCGCCCGTCCTCGTGCCGGTCATCGTAGCCGCACCCCGCCTGCCGCCACACCCTGTCACCGCGATGTCACTGTGCACATAGCAGAAACGAAAGCGGAGACCAGAAGGTTCCCAGAATCGCGTACGTCCACACGGCCTCCGCCACACCGGCTCAGCACAACCGCGTGAACACCTACACTTCCCGCCAGATCCGCACACACGCCCCGCGCACACCCTGCGCCGTGGTCACTCGCCGCGCATCCACTGATCCATCACCGTCAGCAGATGATCAGGATCGACCGGCTTGGTGACATAGTCGGACGCACCCGACTCGATCGCCTTCTCCCGGTCACCCTTCATCGCCTTCGCGGTCAGCGCGATGATCGGCAGCCCCGCGAACTGCGGCATCCGGCGAATCGCGGTGGTCGTCGCATACCCGTCCATCTCGGGCATCATGATGTCCATCAGGACCACGGCCACATCGTCGTGCTGCTCCAGGACCTCGATGCCCTCCCGGCCGTTCTCGGCGTAGAGCACCGACAGGCCGTGCTGCTCCAGGACGCTGGTCAGCGCGAACACGTTGCGGATGTCGTCGTCGACGATCAGCACCTTCTGCCCGCCGAACCGGATCCCGCGATGCGCCCGCTGCTCCCCCTCCTGCTCCACGGGCGACCACTGCTCCGGCGCCCCGAGCTGGTGCTCGGAGACGGAGCTGGCCCGGCGCCGGCGCCGGAAGAGCGCCGCAGCGCCGTTCTGCGTCTCGCGGTACGACTTCACCTCGGCCGGCGTCTCGATCGGCACCTCGGACGGCGCCGGCTCCAGGGCGAGCGGCTCACCGGCCGACACCGCGGGCATCGCCTGCGGGTAGCCGTGCGGCGGCAGCTCCCCCGGGTGCAGCGGCAGGTACAGCGTGAACGTCGAGCCGCGCCCCGGCTCGCTCTGCGCGTGGATCTCACCGCCGAGCAACTGCGCGATCTCCCGCGAGATGGACAGCCCGAGGCCCGTACCGCCGTACTTGCGGCTCGTCGTGCCGTCCGCCTGCTTGAACGCCTCGAAGATCACCCGCATCTTGCTCGCCGCGATCCCGATCCCGGTGTCCGTCACCGAGAACGCGATCAGCTGCGCCTCCGGGTCGGTCAGCGAACCGGCCTCCAGCAGCTGCTCCCGGATCGCCTGCGGAACGTCGTCCCGCGCGGGCCGGATCACCAGCTCCACCGAGCCGGAGTCGGTGAACTTCACCGCGTTCGACAGCAGGTTGCGCAGCACCTGCAGCAGCCGCTGCTCGTCGGTGTGCAGCGTCGCCGGCAGCTCCGGAGACACCCGTACCGACAGATCCAGGCCCTTCTCCGCGGTCAGCGGCCGGAACGTGGCCTCCACGTAGTCGACGAGCTGGACGAGCGCGATCCGGGTCGGCGACACGTCCATCTTGCCCGCCTCGACCTTCGACAGGTCCAGGATGTCGTTGATCAGCTGGAGCAGATCGGAGCCGGCCCCGTGGATCGTCTCGGCGAACTCGACCTGCTTCGGCGTCAGATTGCCGTCGGCGTTGTCGGCGAGCAGCTTGGCAAGGATCAGCAGCGAGTTGAGCGGCGTGCGCAGCTCGTGCGACATGTTCGCCAGGAACTCGCTCTTGTAGCGCATCGACACGGCGAGCTGCTCGGCGCGCTCCTCCAGGACCTGCCGGGCCTCCTCGATCTCGGTGTTCTTCACCTCGATGTCCCGGTTCTGCCGGGCCAGCAGCTCGGCCTTCTCCTCCAGTTCGGCGTTGGACGCCTGGAGGGCCTTCTGCCGGTTCTCCAACTCCGCGGAACGCTCGCGCAGTTGCTCGGTCAGCTCCTGCGACTGCTTCAGCAGCACCTCCGTCTTGGTGTTGACGGAGATGGTGTTGACGCTGGTCGCGATCATCTCGGCGATCTGGTTCAGGAAGTCCTTCTGGATCTGCGTGAACGGCGTGAACGAGGCCAGCTCGATGACCCCGAGCACCGTGCCCTCGAACAGCACCGGCAGCACGATCACCTGCGCGGGCGGCGCCTCACCGAGCCCGGAGGAGATCTTCAGGTAGCCGCTGGGCGCGTTCTCGACCAGGATCGTCCGCTTCTCCATGGCGGCCGTGCCGACCAGCGCCTCACCCGGCCGGAACGACGTCGGCATGGAGCCCATCGAGTAGCCGTACGAACCGAGCATCCGCAGCTCGTACTGGTCGCCGTTGTCGCCGCCCAGGTCCGTGTCGTCGGCGAGCGGCAGCGCCAGGAAGAACGCGCCGTGCTGCGCGGACACCACCGGCGTCAGCTCGCTCATGATCAGCGACGCCACGTCGTCGAGGTCCCGGCGGCCCTGCATCAGCGCGGAGATCCGGGCCAGGTTGCCCTTGAGCCAGTCCTGCTCCTTGTTGGCGATCGTGGTGTCGCGCAGGTTGGCGATCATCTTGTTGATGTAGTCCTGAAGCTCCTGGATCTCGCCCGAGGCGTCCACGTCGATCTTCAGGTTCAGGTCGCCGCGGGTCACCGCGGTCGCCACCCGCGCGATGGCCCGCACCTGCCGGGTCAGGTTCCCGGCCATCTCGTTCACGGACTCGGTCAGGTCCCGCCAGGTGCCGTCCACGTCCCGCACCCGGGCCTGACCGCCCAGCTGCCCCTCGGTGCCCACCTCGCGGGCCACGCGGGTGACCTCCTCCGCGAAGGAGGACAGCTGGTCGACCATCGTGTTGATGGTCGTCTTCAGCTCCAGGATCTCGCCGCGCGCGTCGATGTCGATCTTCTTGGTGAGGTCACCCTTGGCGATGGCGGTGGTCACCATGGCGATGTTCCGCACCTGACCGGTCAGGTTGGACGCCATCTGGTTCACCGACTCGGTGAGGTCCTTCCACGTACCCGCCACACCGGGCACGTGCGCCTGCCCGCCGAGGATGCCGTCCGTACCCACCTCACGGGCCACCTTGGTGACCTGCTCGGCGAACGAACTCAGCGTCTTCACCATGGTGTTGAAGGTGTCGGCGAGCTGCGCCACCTCACCGCGCGCCTCGATCGTCACCGTCCGCGTCAGATCACCGTTGGCGACCGCCGCCGCGACCTGGGAGATGTTCCGCACCTGCATGGTCAGGTTCTTGGCCATCAGGTTGACGTTGTCGCTCAGGTCCTCCCAGATGCCCGTGACACCCGGCACGTGCGCCTGGCCTCCCAGGATGCCCTCGGTGCCCACCTCACGGGCCACCCGGGTCACCTGCTCCGCGAACGAGGACAGCTGGTCCACCATCGTGTTGACGGTCGTCACCAGCTCCAGGATCTCGCCCTTGGCGTCGACGGTGATCTTCTTCGACAGATCGCCCTTGGCGACCGCGGTGGTGACGTCGGCGATGGAACGCACCTGCACGGTCAGGTTGTTCGCCATGAAGTTCACCGACTGGGTGAGGTCCTTCCAGGTGCCGGCGACGCCCTGCACCTCGGCCTGCCCGCCCAGCTTGCCCTCGGTGCCCACCTCACGGGCGACCCTGGTGACCTCCTCGGCGAACGACGACAGCTGGTCCACCATCGTGTTCAGGGTGTTCTTCAGCTCCAGGATCTCGCCCCGCGCGTCCACGGTGATCTTCTGCGACAGGTCACCGCGCGCCACCGCGGTGGCGACCTGCGCGATCTGCCGCACCTGGGCCGTCAGATTCCCGGCCATGCCATTCACCGAATCGGTCAGGTCACGCCACACACCGGCGACGCCGGGCACCTGCGCCTGACCGCCCAGCCGGCCCTCCGTACCCACCTCGCGGGCCACCCGGGTCACCTGGTCGGCGAACGCGGAGAGCTGGTCGACCATCGTGTTGATGGTGTTCTTCAGCTCCAGGATCTCGCCCCGCGCGTCGACCGTGATCTTCTGCGACAGGTCACCGCGTGCCACCGCCGTCGTCACCTGCGCGATCTGCCGCACCTGAGCGGTCAGGTTCCCGGCCATGCCGTTGACCGAGTCGGTCAGCTCCTTCCACGTCCCCGACACACCCGGCACCTGCGCCTGGCCACCGAGCCGGCCCTCCGTACCCACCTCCCGGGCCATCCGCGTGACCTGGTCGGCGAACGACGACAGCTGATCCACCATCGTGTTCACGGTGTTCTTCAGCTGGAGCATCTCGCCGGAGACGTCGACCGTGACCTTCTGCGACAGGTCACCGTTGGCCACCGCCGTCGTGACCTGCGCGATGTTCCTCACCTGTCCGGTCAGATTCCGGAACGCGGTGTTGACGGAGTCCGTCAGGTCCTTCCACGTCCCCGCCGCGCCCGGCACCTGCGCCTGACCGCCCAGCTCGCCCTCGTCACCGATCTCCCGCGCGACCCGCGTGACCTCGGAACCGAACGCGGACAGCTGGTCGACCATCCCGTTGACGGTGTTCTTCAGCTCCAGCATCTCGCCGGCCACGTCCACCGTGACCTTCTGCGAAAGATCACCGTTGGCCACCGCCGTCGTCACCGCGGCGATGTCCCGCACCTGGGTCGTCAGGTTCCGGAACACGGTGTTGACCGAGTCCGTCAGGTCCTTCCACGTGCCCGCCGCACCCGGCACGTTCGCCTGGCCGCCGAGCCGTCCCTCCCCGCCGACCTCGTTGGCCACCCGCGTGACCTCGTCCGCAAAGATCCGCAGCGTCTCGGTCATCTGGTTGATGGTCTCGGCGAGCTGCGCCACCTCACCACGCGCCTGCACCGTCACCTTGCGCGACAGGTCACCGCTGGCGACCGCGGTCGTCACCTCCGCGATGCCCCGCACCTGGGCGGTGAGATTCCCGGCCATGGTGTTCACCGAATCGGTGAGTTCCTTCCACACGCCGGCCACCCCGGGCACCTGGGCCTGACCGCCCAGCTCACCCTCCGTGCCCACCTCACGCGCGACCCGCGTCACCTCGGAGGAGAACGCCGAGAGCTGGTCCACCATCGTGTTGACGGTTTCCTTCAGCTCCAGCATCTCGCCGGCCACGTCCACCGTGACCTTGCGGGACAGATCGCCCTTGGCGACCGCCGTCGTCACCAGCGCGATGTCCCGCACCTGGGCCGTCAGCCGGTGCGCCATCGTGTTGACGGACTCCGTCAAGCCCTTCCACGAACCCGACATCCCGCGCAGCCGCGCCTGCCCGCCCAGCTTGCCCTCGGTGCCCACCTCGCTGGCCACGCGCGTGACCTCGTCGGTGAACGTCGACAGCTGGTCGACCAGGTTGTTCACGGTCCGCCCGACCTTCAGGAACTCCCCGCGCAGCGGGTGTCCGCTCCCGTCGGACGCGTGCGTCCGCAGGTCCATCCGCGGCGACAGATCACCGTCGGCCACCGCCGACAGCACCCGGCCGACCTCGGACACCGGCCATACGAGATCGTCCACCAGGGCGTTCGAGGCATCGATCGCCGACGCCCACGACCCCTCGCAGGCCCCCGTCTCCAGCCGCTCCGTGAGCTTGCCCTCCCGGCCGACCACCCGCCGGACCCGCGACAGCTCACCCGTCAGATGGAGATTTCGGTCGGCCACCTCGTTGAAGACCGCCGCGATCTCCGCCATCACGCCGTCCCCGGACACCGTGAGCCGCTTGCGGAAGTTCCCGTCGCGCATGGACACAAGCGCCGCCAGCAGCCGGTTCAGGGCAGCCGTGTCCACCTCGGTGGTGCCGTTCGGCGCCGCACGCCGCTTGCCCAGGGACGGTCCGCCTTTCGCGCGCGTCTTCGTGCCCCGCGTCGCTGCGCCAGACTCCACTGTGTCCCTCCCGCAGGGATCGACCGTTTACTGCTGTGCTCTCGGGTCCTGCTGCTGTCACCGCTCGGCGTACCGGTAGCCCGAACGAGATTCCGCCACGTCGCACCAGCCCGTACCAAGGGCTGCTGCCCACCCTGAACGGAAGCCACTCGGCCTGCCCGAACCTCAGACAGAAGCCTGCCCAGTGTTTCACCCCGGCCGAACCAGGCCATAACAGTTCGGCAGCTTCGCACACCGTCCGCACACCCTCCGGGCGGAAACACCGCGGACCGGCATCCGTACGGACGGCGAAGGTAAGTAACCTTGCATCCGGCTGTCCAGCCGCGCCGGTCCGTCCGGCCTGGGCGGTGGCACGAGAACGAGCGGGCATCGGAGGGGCGGCCGCACACATGACCACCGGACTGATCCCCGGGGAGCAGCCCCCGGACCCCCTGCCGGCCGGCGGCCTGCCGCCTCAGACCCGGCAGGAGCCGGAGGGCGGCGAGGCCCGGCACGACGAAAGCAGGTCGAGGAGCTCCGTGATCACCGCGCGCGCGGCTGCCAGCTTCGAGCCCGTGGGGCGCTCGGTCGCGTCCGCCCGCTCCTTCGTGCGGGACACCCTCCAGGGCTGGGGCTACGCCGACATCGTCGACGACGCCGTGGTGCTCACCAGCGAGCTGGTCACCAACGCCGTCGTCCACGCCGGCACCGCCGCGGACGTGCTGTGCCTGCGCACCGAGGCAGGCGTGCGCATCGAGGTCTCCGACCGCTACCCGGAGCGGGAGGTCCCCCTCCAGAGCGCCGCCGTCAACATGGGCAGCCCCGACCGCGAGGGCGGCCGCGGCCTCCAGCTGTGCGCGGCCCTCGCCGGCCGCTGGGGCGTCGAGTACACGCCCACCCACAAGAACGTCTGGTTCCAGCTGGCCCTCCCCGAACGCCCGGTCGGCACCCGGGCCGCGGGGCCCTCCCTCCCGGCCGACCTCCTGCCGCTCGCCGACGGCCGCGTCCGTGTCGCCGTCATCCAGATCGACCGCACCGGCGCCATCACCGCCTGGAACGAGGACGCCGAGGAACTCTTCGGCTACCAGGCCGACCTCGTCACCGGCAAACCCCTCACCGACCTCGCCGCCTGGCCGCACACCCCCGGCATCAGCACCGGCATCGCCGAAGCCCTACAACTCTCCCGCTGGGAGGGCAGCTACGGCATCCGCGACGCCGGCGGCCGGGTCGTCCCCGTGTACGCCTCCCACCTCCGCGTCCGCGACACCGCCGGCGAACCCTCGACGGTCTGCCTCCTCGTACGGGACCACGAACGCGCCGTCCTCCAGACGCCGATGCGCCTCGTCGCCCCCGACGCACCCCCCGCCGCCGAGGGCCAGAGCACCGACCCGTTCGAGGTCTTCATCGGCTCCCCGGCCCCGGACGACCTGGACGGCCTCCTCCAGCGCACGGTGGAACGCGCCCGCGACATGCTCGACGGCGACTCCGCGTTCCTCCTGCTCGCCACCGACGACGAGACCGAACTGGAGGTCCGCGCCTCCACCGGCCTGCCCTCCGCCCGCCAGCGCTTCGCCCGCGTCCCCGTCGAGGCGGGCCCCGGCCGCTACGGCTCCGCCCGCATGCCCGCGGTCCACGACGACCTCACGGCCGTACCCGGCGCCGTGCCGCTGCTGAACGGCACCGGCATGCGCTCGGTCGTCACCGTCCCGCTCAAGGTCGAGGGCCGCCTCACCGGCTCCCTCGGCGTCGCCGCGGAGGCCCCCGGCCGCTACAGCAACGAGGAGGCCCTTCGCCTCCAGTTCGCGGCGGACCGCATCGCCCTGGCCGTCGAATCCGCCCGCCTCGGCGAGCTGGAGCGCCTTCGCCGAGGCTCGCTGAGCTTCCTCGTCGAGGCCTCCGACCTCCTCGCCGGCACCCTGGACCGCGACCAGACACTGGCGCTCATGGCCCAGATGACGGTCCCCACCCTGGCCACCTGGTGCGCCGTCTACACGATCGCCGACCAGGCCTCGGAACCGTATCTGTCGTACGTGCTGCACGAGGACGAGGAACTCATCGACGGCATCAAGTCGTTGCTCTCGAAGGTCCCCCCGCCCGACCCGGTCCCCACCCCCGGCGCCCGCGTCTGGTCCGCGCCCGCGCAGACCGCCCACCAGGCGGCGCTGCGCACCTCGATGCGCAGCCTCGGCCTCGGCGAGCCGGCCACGGTCAGCTCCGGCATCGGCACCACCCTCGCCACCGCCTCCGCGGTCGGCGGCGAGACGGTCGTCCTGCCGCTGGTCGCCCGCAACCGCGTCATCGGCATGCTGACCCTCGGCAAGCCCACCGACGAACACTTCCGCCAGGAGATCCTGGAACTCGCCGAGGACCTCTCCCGCCGGGCCGCCCTGGCCCTGGACAACGCCCGCCTCTACTCCGAGCGCACGGCCATCAGCCAGTCCCTCCAGCGCAGCCTCCTCCCGCCGGAGCTGCCCACGATCGACGGCGTCGAAGTCGAGGTCATCTACCGCGCGGCCGGCGAGGGCAACGAGGTCGGCGGCGACTTCTACGACCTGTTCCCCATCCGCGACGGCGCCTACGGCTTCGCCATCGGCGACGTCTGCGGTACGGGCCCGAACGCGGCGGCCGTCACCGGCCTCGCCCGGCACGCGCTACGACTGCTCGCCCGCGAGGGCCTCAGCGGCCCCGCCGTCCTCCAGCGCCTGAACTCCGCCATCCTCGACGAGGGCGCCCGCAGCCGCTTCCTGACCCTTCTGTACGGCGAGATGCGCCCCCAGGAGGACGGCAGCGCGGAACTGAAGGTGGTCTGCGCCGGACACCCGCTCCCCCTCCGGCTGCGCCAGGACGGCACGGTCGAGGCCGCCGCCGAACCGCAGCCGCTCCTCGGTGTGCTGGAGGACCTGGAGCTCTACGAGCAGACGGTCACCCTCGACCCGGGCGACGTCCTCCTGTGCGTCACGGACGGCGTCACCGAACGCCGCGAGGGCACCCGCATGCTCGGCGACGACGGCCTCGCCGACGTCCTCACCACCTGCACCGGCCTCACGGCGGGTGCGGTGGCGGCCCGCATCATGCGCGCCGTGGAGCGTTTCGCGTCCGACGCGCCCTCCGACGACATGGCGATTCTGGCGATGCGGGTCCCGGGCCTGCAGAACAGCTGAGGAGCCGGTCCGGAAACAGCGAAAAGGCCCCCGCCCGAAAGGGCGGAGGCCTTTTTTCTGAGCCCCCAAACGGAATCGAACCGTTGACCTTCTCCTTACCATGGAGACGCTCTGCCGACTGAGCTATAGGGGCCTGTCGCTTTCCGAGGTTTCCCTCGCGGCAACGGAATAGATCATACCCCGAACAGACCCGTGTTCCAAAACCGATCAGAAGGCGGGTTGCAGCAGCCCTCCGAGCGCGTTGCAGGCGGACACGATCCGCTGCATCTCCCGCTTCGTCAACGAGGCGTCGACCGGCAGCGCCAGCGTTTCGTCCGCGGCCCGCTCGGTCTCCGGCAACGACACACACTGCCGGAACCCCGGCAGCCGGTGCACAGGCGTCTTCACCGGCACCCGGCAGTCAACACCCCTGGCCCGGACGGCCCGTGCGAAGGCGTCCCGGTCCGGCCGCCCGTTCCCCGGCACCCTCACGACGTACTGCTGATAGGTGTGCCCGACCCCGCCCTCGGGGGTACGCACGCCCTTCAGCCGCGCGTCGAGATACCCGGCTCGCTGCCGCCGCTGAGCTATCTCGTCGTACGGGGCCTCGGACTCCCCTTGTTCCAGCACCAGCAGCCCGTGCCGCTGCCCCACGGCACGCAGCCCGGCCACGTCGGCCGGCCGCCCGAAGCGATGCACGCCAACCACGGCCACGGTCCGAGAAGTTACGGACGCCTCGACCGCGGTCGGATCGAGGCAGTACGTCGCCGGATCTATGTCGGCGAACACCGGGAGCGCACCGGCCAGGGTCACCGCTTCGGCGACTTCGACGTTCCCGAAGGCCGGTACGACGACCTCGTCACCGACTCCGACGCCGGCGGCCCTGAGCATTGCAGCAGTACCCATGCTTCGGATGGTGGTTGCGACACGTGAACTTCAAGTGACGCGGAACAAAAAAGGGTTGGACCCCGAACCGAAGTTCAGGATCCAACCCTTTGAAGAATTGTTCGGCGGCGTCCTACTCTCCCACAGGGTCCCCCCTGCAGTACCATCGGCGCTGTGAGGCTTAGCTTCCGGGTTCGGAATGTAACCGGGCGTTTCCCTCACGCTATGACCACCGAAACACTATGAAACTGACAACCGGAGCCGCAACACATCGGCTACGACGGCTGTTCGTGGTTTCAGAACCAACACAGTGGACGCGAGCAACTGAGGACAAGCCCTCGGCCTATTAGTACCGGTCAACTCCACCAGTTACCTGGCTTCCATATCCGGCCTATCAACCCAGTCGTCTACTGGGAGCCTTACCCCATCAAGTGGGTGGGAGTCCTCATCTCGAAGCAGGCTTCCCGCTTAGATGCTTTCAGCGGTTATCCCTCCCGAACGTAGCCAACCAGCCATGCCCTTGGCAGAACAACTGGCACACCAGAGGTTCGTCCGTCCCGGTCCTCTCGTACTAGGGACAGCCCTTCTCAAGACTCCTACGCGCACAGCGGATAGGGACCGAACTGTCTCACGACGTTCTAAACCCAGCTCGCGTACCGCTTTAATGGGCGAACAGCCCAACCCTTGGGACCGACTCCAGCCCCAGGATGCGACGAGCCGACATCGAGGTGCCAAACCATCCCGTCGATATGGACTCTTGGGGAAGATCAGCCTGTTATCCCCGGGGTACCTTTTATCCGTTGAGCGACGGCGCTTCCACAAGCCACCGCCGGATCACTAGTCCCGACTTTCGTCCCTGCTCGACCCGTCGGTCTCACAGTCAAGCTCCCTTGTGCACTTACACTCAACACCTGATTGCCAACCAGGCTGAGGGAACCTTTGGGCGCCTCCGTTACCCTTTAGGAGGCAACCGCCCCAGTTAAACTACCCATCAGACACTGTCCCTGATCCGGATCACGGACCCAGGTTAGACATCCAGCACGACCAGAGTGGTATTTCAACGACGACTCCACGAACACTGGCGTGCCCGCTTCAAAGTCTCCCACCTATCCTACACAAGCCGAACCGAACACCAATATCAAACTGTAGTAAAGGTCCCGGGGTCTTTCCGTCCTGCTGCGCGAAACGAGCATCTTTACTCGTAGTGCAATTTCACCGGGCCTATGGTTGAGACAGTCGAGAAGTCGTTACGCCATTCGTGCAGGTCGGAACTTACCCGACAAGGAATTTCGCTACCTTAGGATGGTTATAGTTACCACCGCCGTTTACTGGCGCTTAAGTTCTCAGCTTCGCCAGGACGAATCCTAGCTAACCGGTCCCCTTAACGTTCCAGCACCGGGCAGGCGTCAGTCCGTATACATCGCCTTACGGCTTCGCACGGACCTGTGTTTTTAGTAAACAGTCGCTTCTCGCTGGTCTCTGCGGCCACCCCCAGCTCACCGAGTAAATCGGATCACCGGGTGTGGCCCCCCTTCTCCCGAAGTTACGGGGGCATTTTGCCGAGTTCCTTAACCATAGTTCACCCGAACGCCTCGGTATTCTCTACCTGACCACCTGAGTCGGTTTAGGGTACGGGCCGCCATGAAACTCGCTAGAGGCTTTTCTCGACAGCATAGGATCATCCACTTCACCACAATCGGCTCGGCATCAGGTCTCACCCTGCATGAGTGGCGGATTTGCCTACCACTCGGGCTACACCCTTACCCCGGGACAACCACCGCCCGGGATGGACTACCTTCCTGCGTCACCCCATCACTCACCTACTACCAACTTGGGTCAGCGGCTCCACCACTCCCCCTCACTCCGAAGAGATCAGGGGCGGCTTCACGGCCTTAGCATCACTGGATTCGATGTTTGACGCTTCACAGCGGGTACCGGAATATCAACCGGTTATCCATCGACTACGCCTGTCGGCCTCGCCTTAGGTCCCGACTTACCCTGGGCAGATCAGCTTGACCCAGGAACCCTTAGTCAATCGGCGCAAACGTTTCTCACGTTTGTATCGCTACTCATGCCTGCATTCTCACTCGTCAACCGTCCACGACTACCTTCCAGTGCCGCTTCACCCGGCAGACGACGCTCCCCTACCCATCACAGCACCCGTTGGGGCTATACGCTGCAATGACACGACTTCGGCGGTACGCTTGAGCCCCGCTACATTGTCGGCGCGGAATCACTAGACCAGTGAGCTATTACGCACTCTTTCAAGGGTGGCTGCTTCTAAGCCAACCTCCTGGTTGTCTGTGCGACTCCACATCCTTTCCCACTTAGCGTACGCTTAGGGGCCTTAGTCGATGCTCTGGGCTGTTTCCCTCTCGACCATGGAGCTTATCCCCCACAGTCTCACTGCCGCGCTCTCACTTACCGGCATTCGGAGTTTGGCTAAGGTCAGTAACCCGGTAGGGCCCATCGCCTATCCAGTGCTCTACCTCCGGCAAGAAACACACGACGCTGCACCTAAATGCATTTCGGGGAGAACCAGCTATCACGGAGTTTGATTGGCCTTTCACCCCTAACCACAGGTCATCCCCCAGGTTTTCAACCCTGGTGGGTTCGGTCCTCCACGAAGTCTTACCTCCGCTTCAACCTGCCCATGGCTAGATCACTCCGCTTCGGGTCTTGAGCGTGCTACTACAGCGCCCTATTCGGACTCGCTTTCGCTACGGCTACCCCACCCGGGTTAACCTCGCAACACACCGCAAACTCGCAGGCTCATTCTTCAAAAGGCACGCAGTCACGAGAAGCACCGAAGTGCTTCCGACGCTCCCACGGCTTGTAGGCACACGGTTTCAGGTACTATTTCACTCCCCTCCCGGGGTACTTTTCACCATTCCCTCACGGTACTATCCGCTATCGGTCACCAGGGAATATTTAGGCTTAGCGGGTGGTCCCGCCAGATTCACACGGGATTTCTCGGGCCCCGTGCTACTTGGGTGTCTCTCAAACGAGCCGCTGACGTTTCGACTACGGGGGTCTTACCCTCTACGCCGGACCTTTCGCATGTCCTTCGCCTACATCAACGGTTTCTGACTCGTCCTACGGCCGGCAGACCGTAGAAGAGAGATCCCACAACCCCGCATGCGCAACCCCTGCCGGGTCTCACACGCATACGGTTTGGCCTCATCCGGTTTCGCTCGCCACTACTCCCGGAATCACGGTTGTTTTCTCTTCCTGCGGGTACTGAGATGTTTCACTTCCCCGCGTTCCCTCCACTTGCCCTATGTGTTCAGGCAAGGGTGACAGCCCATGACGACTGCCGGGTTTCCCCATTCGGAAACCCCCGGATCAAAGCCTGGTTGACGACTCCCCGGGGACTATCGCGGCCTCCCACGTCCTTCATCGGTTCCTGGTGCCAAGGCATCCACCGTGCGCCCTTAAAAACTTGGCCACAGATGCTCGCGTCCACTGTGCAGTTCTCAAACAACGACCAGCCACCCATCACCCCGAGCCATCAAGACTCAAGTTCACTGGGGCCGGCGATCCGAAGACAGACCATGCGGCCGTGCCCTCAGACACCCAACAGCGTGCCCGACACGATCAGTTGACCAGATCAGCGTTCCACGCCCCGAGGGGCAGTACTAGCGCCTGGTCCATCCTGGACCGTGCCGAGTAGTCAACGTTCCACCCATGAGCAACCAGCATCAGACGTTCGCTGATGTACTGGCCTCTGAACCAGGCAAGCCCGGTTGAGAAGTGCTCCTTAGAAAGGAGGTGATCCAGCCGCACCTTCCGGTACGGCTACCTTGTTACGACTTCGTCCCAATCGCCAGTCCCACCTTCGACAGCTCCCTCCCACAAGGGGTTGGGCCACCGGCTTCGGGTGTTACCGACTTTCGTGACGTGACGGGCGGTGTGTACAAGGCCCGGGAACGTATTCACCGCAGCAATGCTGATCTGCGATTACTAGCGACTCCGACTTCATGGGGTCGAGTTGCAGACCCCAATCCGAACTGAGACCGGCTTTTTGAGATTCGCTCCACCTCGCGGTATCGCAGCTCATTGTACCGGCCATTGTAGCACGTGTGCAGCCCAAGACATAAGGGGCATGATGACTTGACGTCGTCCCCACCTTCCTCCGAGTTGACCCCGGCGGTCTCCCGTGAGTCCCCAGCACCACAAGGGCCTGCTGGCAACACGGGACAAGGGTTGCGCTCGTTGCGGGACTTAACCCAACATCTCACGACACGAGCTGACGACAGCCATGCACCACCTGTACACCGACCACAAGGGGGCACCCATCTCTGAGTGTTTCCGGTGTATGTCAAGCCTTGGTAAGGTTCTTCGCGTTGCGTCGAATTAAGCCACATGCTCCGCCGCTTGTGCGGGCCCCCGTCAATTCCTTTGAGTTTTAGCCTTGCGGCCGTACTCCCCAGGCGGGGCACTTAATGCGTTAGCTGCGGCACGGACAACGTGGAATGTTGCCCACACCTAGTGCCCACCGTTTACGGCGTGGACTACCAGGGTATCTAATCCTGTTCGCTCCCCACGCTTTCGCTCCTCAGCGTCAGTATCGGCCCAGAGATCCGCCTTCGCCACCGGTGTTCCTCCTGATATCTGCGCATTTCACCGCTACACCAGGAATTCCGATCTCCCCTACCGAACTCTAGCCTGCCCGTATCGAATGCAGACCCGGGGTTAAGCCCCGGGCTTTCACATCCGACGCGACAAGCCGCCTACGAGCTCTTTACGCCCAATAATTCCGGACAACGCTTGCGCCCTACGTATTACCGCGGCTGCTGGCACGTAGTTAGCCGGCGCTTCTTCTGCAGGTACCGTCACTTTCGCTTCTTCCCTGCTGAAAGAGGTTTACAACCCGAAGGCCGTCATCCCTCACGCGGCGTCGCTGCATCAGGCTTGCGCCCATTGTGCAATATTCCCCACTGCTGCCTCCCGTAGGAGTCTGGGCCGTGTCTCAGTCCCAGTGTGGCCGGTCGCCCTCTCAGGCCGGCTACCCGTCGTCGCCTTGGTGAGCCGTTACCTCACCAACAAGCTGATAGGCCGCGGGCTCATCCTGCACCGCCGGAGCTTTCGATCATCAAAGATGCCCAAGATGATCAGTATCCGGTATTAGACCCCGTTTCCAGGGCTTGTCCCAGAGTGCAGGGCAGATTGCCCACGTGTTACTCACCCGTTCGCCACTAATCCCCTCCCGAAGGAGGTTCATCGTTCGACTTGCATGTGTTAAGCACGCCGCCAGCGTTCGTCCTGAGCCAGGATCAAACTCTCCGTGAATGTTTACCGGTAATCCGGTGCAACACATCACGAGAGCGGTGCGAGAGGAGGAATAGTCCTCTCGCACACAGCGTCCTCGCTGTGTTTTTTCAAAGGAACCTCGTCCCAGCGGATGCTGGAGACGGGGTATCAACATATCTGGCGTTGACTTTTGGCACGCTGTTGAGTTCTCAAGGAACGGTCGCTTCCTTTGTACTCACCCTCTCGGGCTTTCCTCCGGGCGCTTCCCTTCGGTCTTGCGTTTCCGACTCTATCAGATCTTTTCTCGATCCGATTTCCTCGGTGCTTTCCAGGTTCCCGCTCTCGCGTTTCCCTTTCCGGCGCTTCCGACTTTATCAGAGTTTCTGAGTCGGATTTCCCGCCCCCTTGAGGGGACTGGTTCCGGCGCACGAGGCGGCCGGGTTCCCTCCGGGGCAGGGCCGTAAACGTACTGGAGCGGAGCGCCCCGATGCAAATCGAGGTGCCCCGCTCCGAGTTCGCGCGGACGACCAGGCGTCCGGCGGGTCAGACCTCCACGACGACCGGGAGGATCATCGGCCTGCGCCGATAGGAGTCCGAGACCCACTTGCCCAGCGTCCGGCGGATGAGTTGCTGCAGTTGGTGGGGCTCGACCACGCCGTCCTGAGCCGAGCGCTCCAGGACTTCCGTGATCTTCGGGAGGACCGCGTCGAAGGCGGAGTCCTCGATGCCTGAACCGCGCGCCTGGACGTGCGGGCCGCCGGTGATCTTGCCGGTGGAGGAGTCCACGACGACGAAGACCGAGATGATGCCCTCCTCGCCGAGGATCTTCCGGTCCTTCAGCGCCGGCTCGCCCACGTCGCCGACCGAGAGGCCGTCGACGTAGACGTATCCCGCCTGGACCTTGCCGGAGATCTTGGCCTTGCCCTCGATGAGGTCGACGGCCACGCCGTCCTCGGCGATGACGATGCGGTCGTGCGGGACGCCGGTCATGGCGCCCAGTTCGGCGTTGGCGCGCAGGTGGCGCCATTCGCCGTGGACCGGCATCAGGTTCTTCGGGCGGCAGATGTTGTAGAAGTACAGCAGCTCGCCCGCGGACGCGTGGCCGGAAACGTGCACCTTGGCGTTGCCCTTGTGGACGACGTTCGCGCCCCAGCGGGTCAGGCCGTTGATCACGCGGTAGACCGCGTTCTCGTTGCCGGGGATCAGCGACGACGCCAGGATCACCGTGTCGCCGTGGACGATGCGGATCTGGTGGTCCCGGTTCGCCATCCTGGACAGGGCGGCCATCGGTTCGCCCTGGGATCCCGTGCAGACCAGGACCACCTCGTGGTCCGGGAGGTCGTCGAGTGTCTTGACATCCACGACGAGGCCCGGGGGGACCCGCAGGTAGCCGAGGTCACGGGCGATACCCATGTTGCGGACCATGGAGCGGCCGACGAAGGCGACCCGGCGGCCGTACTCGTGCGCGGCGTCCAGGATCTGCTGGATGCGGTGGACGTGGCTGGCGAAGCTGGCCACGATGATCCGCTTGCGGGCGCCCGCGAAGACCTGGCGCAGCACGTTGGAGATGTCCCGCTCGTGCGGCGTGAAGCCGGGGACCTCGGCGTTGGTGGAATCGGTGAGAAGGAGGTCGATGCCCTCCTCGCTCAGCCGCGCGAACGCGTGCAGGTCGGTGAGGCGGTTGTCCAGCGGGAGCTGGTCCATCTTGAAGTCGCCCGTGTGGACCGCCATGCCGGCGGGGGTGCGGATGGCTACCGCCAGGGCGTCCGGGATGGAGTGGTTGACCGCGATGAACTCGCAGTCGAACGGGCCGATGCGCTCGCGATGCCCCTCCGCCACCTCGAGGGTGTACGGGCGGATGCGGTGCTCCTGGAGCTTGGCCTCGATCAGGGCCAGGGTCAGCTTGGAGCCGATCAGCGGGATGTCCGGCTTCTCGCGAAGGAGGAACGGGACGGCGCCGATGTGATCCTCGTGGCCGTGGGTGAGGACGATGCCCTCGATGTCGTCGAGGCGGTCCCGGATGGACGAGAAGTCCGGGAGGATCAGGTCGATGCCGGGCTGCTCCTCCTCGGGGAAGAGCACGCCGCAGTCGACGATCAGCAGGCGGCCGCCGTACTCGAAGACCGTCATGTTTCGGCCGATCTCGCCGAGACCGCCGAGCGGAGTGACGCGCAGGCCGCCCTCGGGCAGCGGCGGGGGCGGGCCGAGTTCAGGATGCGGATGACTCAAAAGACTCTCCTCAACCACGCGCGCCACGTACCGGTCGGGCACGTGGCGCGCGTGACGTTCGTGCAGAAGCAGTTGTCGTTGTGGGGTGCAGGCACCGGTGGCCCGCGCTATTCAGTTGTGGAGCTTGTTGCTGCGAAGCGTCTGCTCCGCGAAGTCTGATGTCAGAGTTGTACCCCGCCGGCAGCAAGATCGATCTTGAGCTGCTCGATCTCCTGGGGCGTGAGTTCGACCATCGGGGGGCGCAGCGGTCCGCCGGGCAGGCCCTGGAGGGTGAGTGCGGCCTTGGTGGTCATGACGCCCTGGGTGCGGAACATGCCGGTGTAGACCGGGAGCAGCTTCTGGTGGATCTCGGTCGCCTTCTGGACGTCGCCGGAGACGTAGGCGTCGACGAGGGCGCGCAGGTCCGGGGTGACCACGTGGCCGACGACGGAGACGAAGCCGACCGCGCCCACGGAGAGCAGCGGGAGGTTCAGCATGTCGTCGCCGGAGTACCAGGCGAGGCCGGACTGGGCGATGGCCCAGCTGGCGCGGCCGAGGTCGCCCTTGGCGTCCTTGTTGGCGACGATCCGCGGGTGCTCGGCGAGCCGGACCAGGGTCTCGGTGTTGATCGGGACGCCGCTGCGGCCGGGGATGTCGTAGAGCATGACCGGCAGCCCGGTGGCGTCGGCGACGGCCTTGAAGTGCCGGTACAGGCCCTCCTGAGGGGGCTTGTTGTAGTACGGCGTGACGACGAGGAGGCCGTGGGCGCCGGTCTTCTCGGCGGCGCGGGCCAGCTCGATGCTGTGGTGGGTGTCGTTGGTGCCGACGCCGGCCACGATGTGGGCCCGGTCGCCGACGGCCTCCAGGACCGCTCGTACGAGGTCCGATTTCTCCGCGTCGCTGGTGGTGGGGGACTCGCCGGTGGTGCCGTTGATGATCAGGCCGTCGTTGCCTGCGTCCACCAGGTGCGTGGCGAGCCGCTGCGCGCCGTCGAGGTCGAGTGCGCCGTCCGCCGTGAAGGGCGTGACCATGGCGGTGAGGACCCGCCCGAAGGGGGTCTGCGGAGTGGAGGTCGGAGCCATGGGTTACACGCTACTCGTTGCTCAAGGCGCGGTCTGCCCTCGGGGGGCGGGATAAGTCCTGACATATGCGGAGCCCGGCACTGCCTGCTCGGGGGTTCAAGCAGTGCCGGGTCCGTTTGATCAGGCTAGATGAACTTCTCTAAATGCCGCAATACGGACACTTCATGCGGCTGACCGTTACGGCGCCACACGTCCGTTCGCATTGAAGGCGGCGTAGGTGAGCGGCATGAGCCTGGCCCACTCGGCCTCCATCCGCTCACCGACCATCTCGATCTCGCGCTGCGGGAACGACGGGACCTTGGCCAGCTCGTGCTGGGTGCGCAGGCCGAGGAAGTGCATCAGCGAGCGGGCGTTGCAGGTGGCGTACATCGAGGAGAACAGGCCGACCGGGAGCACCGAGCGGGCGACCTCGCGGGCGACGCCGGCGGCCAGCATCTCCTGGTAGGCCTCGTAGGCCTGCCGGTAGGAGTCCTCCATGACGCGGCCGACCAGTTCCTGCTGGGCCTGGGTGCCCTCGACGAACCGGTACTTGCCGGGGCGGCCCTCCTGGACCAGCTTGCGGGACTCGTCCGGGACGTAGAAGACCGGCTGGAGCTCCCGGTAGCGGCCGCTCTCCTCGTTGTACGACCAGCCCACGCGGTGCCGCATGAACTCGCGGAAGACAAAGATCGGGGCGCTGATGAAGAACGTCATCGAGTTGTGCTCGAAGGGGCTGCCGTGCCGGTCCCGCATCAGGTAGTTGATCAGGCCCTTGGAGCGCTCCGGGTCCTTGTCCAGCTCGTCCAGGGACTGCTCGCCGATGGTCGAGACGCGGGCGGCGAAGAGCACGTCGGCGTCGGATGCGGTGTGCTTGACCAGTTCGACGGTCACATCACTGCGGAAGCTGGGCTTGAGGTCGTCGGCGGGGGTGTCGGTCACGGCTCGGAGGGTTCCCTTCCATCACTTCTCGGGCGGCGCCCACTCTACGGCCCGCCACTGACAACGGGGCGTTCGGTGCCGGGTCGCGACATTCGCCTGTGAACTTGGTGAAACAGGGCACCTTCCGGGGCACTCGCGCGTCTGTACCAGAGACAGCCATCCGCACGAACCCCCCAGAGGAGGATGTACTTCCCATGTTCCGTCGGCGCGAGCCCGTACCGTTCGCCTTCGTCGCCGAAGCCGACAGGTTCCGCAGCAATGTCACTCCCCCACCCCGTGAGCGGGCGTCCCTCGGTGAGATAGCCGGGCGCTGGCTGATGGGGCTCACGATCGTCGCCGCGCTGGTGGGGTCGCTGGTGGTGGGGATGCCGGCGCTGGAGCTGGATCAGTCGTCCACGCCGGCCCAGCAGTCCCAGGCGTCCGACGGGCGCTGAGTCCCCACTGCCCCGGACGGGCCCCCTAGGGTGGTGAGTCGGGACACAGGTCGATAACCTCACCGGGCACAGCCCACGCCTGGATCGAGTGAGGATTCGCCGTGCCCCTGCCCTTTCTGACGGCCGACCGGGCCCTCGACGCGGCGGACGACGTCGCGCTGCCGTTCGACGACCGTGACCGCTGGCGGCGGCCCTACCGGCCCGGTCCCTGGCGGGTGGGCGCGGCCGCCGTCTGGCTGCTGCTCGCCTCGTACGTGCTGTTCGCGGCGGTCATCATCGCCCTGACGGGCACGCCGGCCGCCGCCGGCGCGGTGCTTGGCGTCGCACTGGTGGTGATCGCCGTGGCGCTGCGGCTGCTGCGCATGGGCGTGTGGGTGAGCGCGCGCGGTCTGCGGCAGGTGGGCTTCCTCGTCACGCGCACGGTGCCCTGGAACCAGGTCTCGGCGGTACGGACGGCGCAGCAGCCGGTGCGCTGGCTGGGACTGCCGCGCACGGTCCAGGGGCAGGCCCTGACCCTCGTACGCGGGGACCGGCCTGCGGCGCATGTGACGCCGCTGATGACCACGCACAACGCCGATTTCCTGGCGCGCGTGGAGGCGTTCGACCGGGCGGCGGACACGGTGGAGGCGTGGGCTGCGGAGTACCGGCACGGCTGAGCCCGGTTCCCGGTCGGTGGATGTGCGAAGGGGCCGGTCCCGCGGAGATCGCGGGCCGGCCCCTTCGCGTACGGCTCAGGCCTGGACGGGCTTGCCGTCGTGCAGGGCGATCGCGCGTTGCATGGCCTTGCGGGCCCGCGGGGTGTCGCGGGCGTCGTGGTAGGCGACGGCGAGGCGGAACCAGGCGCGCCAGTCGTCCGGGGCCGCCTCGGTCTCGGCCCGGCGCCTTGCGAAGACCTCGTCGGCGGAGTCGCGGTCGATCCGGCCGCTGGGCATGCGCTTCAGCTCGTCGACGGGCAGGCCGCCCTCGGCGTCGAGTTCCGCGGCGAGGGCGTTGGCCCGGCGGACGAACTGGGTGTTCTTCCACAGGAACCACAGCCCGATGACCGGCAGGATCAGCACCGCGACCCCGAGGGTCACGGTGAGGAGCGTGCCGGCCTGGATGAGCATGACGCCACGGCTGCCGACCAGGAGGAAGTAGAAGACCAGGACGGCGGCCGTGACGGCGTAGGACAGCTTGGCTCGCATGGCTCGGGTCAGCCCAGGTCCAGGAAGTTTTCCAGGCCGAACGTCAGCCCCGGGGTGGTCACCACGCGGCGGGCGCCCAGCAGGATGCCCGGCATGAAGCTGCTGTGGTGCAGCGAGTCGTGCCGGATGGTGAGGGTCTCGCCCTCGCCGCCGAGCAGCACCTCCTGGTGGGCCAGCAGGCCGCGCAGGCGGACCGCGTGGACGGGGACGCCGTCGACGTCCGCGCCGCGCGCGCCGTCCAGGGCCGTGGCGGTGGCGTCCGGGGCCGGGGCGGTGCCGGCCGCGCGGCGGGCCTCGGCGATGAGCTGGGCGGTGCGCGTGGCGGTGCCGGACGGGGCGTCAACCTTGTTCGGGTGGTGGAGTTCGACGACCTCGACCGACTCGAAGTACGGCGCGGCGATCTGCGCGAACTTCATGGTCAGCACGGCCCCGATGGAGAAGTTGGGCGCGATGAGCACACCGGTCTCCGGGGACTCGGCCAGCCAGCCCCTGAGCCGCGCGAGGCGCTCGTCGTTCCAGCCCGTCGTACCGACGACGGCGTGGATGCCGTGCCGTACGCAGAACTCGAGGTTGTCCATCACCGAGTCCGGCGTGGTGAGTTCGACGGCGACCTGGGCGCCGGTCTCGGTCAGCGTCTCCAGCTTGTCGCCGCGGCCGAGGGCTGCCACCAGCTCCACGTCCTCGGCGGCCTGGACCGCCCGCACCGCCTCGGAGCCGATCCGGCCCTTGGCGCCGAGGACCGCCACGCGCAGCTTGCTCATGTCTGTTGCTTCCTTACGGGACTGGGGTGGATCAGGCGACGGCGTCGTGCAGCCGGGCCGCCTGCTTGTCCTTCAGCGGGCCGATGACCGACAGCGAGGGCCGTCGTCCCAGGATGTCGCGGGCGACCGAGCGCACGTCGTCCGGGGTGACCGACGCTATCCGGGCCAGCATGTCGTCGACGGACATCTGCTCGCCCCAGCACAGCTCGCTCTTGCCGATGCGGTTCATCAGGGCGCCGGTGTCCTCCAGGCCCAGGACCGTGGAGCCGCGCAGCTGGCCGATGGCGCGGTCGATCTCCTCGTCGGACAGGCCGTGCTCGGCGACGTGGTCGAGCTCGTCGCGGCAGATCTTCAGCACGTCGTGCACCTGCGACGGCCTGCAACCCGCGTACACGCCGAACAGGCCGCAGTCGGCGAAGCCGGAGGTGTACGAGTACACGCTGTAGGCCAGGCCGCGCTTCTCGCGGACCTCCTGGAAGAGCCGGGAGGACATGCCGCCGCCGAGGGCGGTGTTCAGCACGCCCATGGCCCAGCGGCGGTCGTCCGTGCGGGACAGGCCGGGCATGCCGAGGACGACGTGCGCCTGCTCGGTCTTGCGGCCGAGCAGCTCGACGCGGCCCGCGGTGCGCAGGGCGCGCTGTCCGCCGCGCGGGGCGATCGGCTCGGCGGCCGGGTCGCTGAGCGCGCCGGCCTTCTCGAAGGCGGCGCGGACCTGTCGTACGACCTTGTTGTGGTCGACGTTGCCGGCGCAGGCGACCACCAGGTGGGTGGGGTCGTAGTGCTTCTTGTAGAAGCGGCGGATGCGGTCGGCGGTGAGGGCGTTGACCGTGTCGACGGTGCCGAGGACCGGGCGGCCGAGGGGGTTGTCGCCGAACATGGTGTGCGCGAACAGGTCGTGCACGCAGTCGCCCGGGTCGTCCTCGGTCATCGCGATCTCTTCGAGGATGGCGCCGCGCTCGACGTTGACGTCCTCCTCGAGGATCAGCGAGCCGGTCAGCATGTCGCAGACGACGTCGATGGCGAGCGGCAGGTCGGTGTCGAGCACGCGCGCGTAGTAGCACGTGTACTCCTTGGCCGTGAACGCGTTCATCTCGCCGCCGACCGCGTCGACGGCCGAGGAGATGTCCAGCGCGGTCCTGCGCGAGGTGCCCTTGAAGAGCAGGTGCTCGAGGTAGTGCGTGGCGCCGTTCAGGGCCGGGGTCTCGTCGCGGGAGCCGACGTGCGCCCAGATGCCGAAGGTCGCCGAGCGGACCGAGGGCAGGGTCTCGGTGACGACGCGCAGACCGCCCGGGAGGGTGGTCTTGCGGACGGTGCCGATGCCGTTGGTGCCCTTGATCAGGGTTTGGGTACGGGCGACGGCCCGCGCCTCCGAAGAGGTGCGGGCCGTCGCCTTGGAGCCACGGGACGTCACTGGTCGGTGTCGTCCTTCGCCTCGTCGCCGGAGCCGTCGGACTCGCCCTCGCCCTCGATCACGGGGACGAGGGAGAGCTTGCCGCGGGAGTCGATCTCGGCGATCTCGACCTGGACCTTCTGGCCCACGCCGAGGACGTCCTCGACGTTCTCCACGCGCTTGCCGCCGGCCAGCTTGCGGATCTGCGAGATGTGCAGCAGGCCGTCCTTGCCGGGCAGCAGGGAGACGAAGGCACCGAAGGTGGTGGTCTTCACGACCGTGCCCAGGTACCGTTCGCCGACCTCGGGCATCGTCGGGTTGGCGATGCCGTTGATCGTGGCGCGGGCGGCCTCGGCGGACGGGCCGTCGGCGGCGCCGATGTAGATCGTGCCGTCGTCCTCGATGGTGATCTCGGCGCCCGTGTCCTCCTGGATCTGGTTGATCATCTTGCCCTTGGGGCCGATGACCTCACCGATCTTGTCGACCGGGATCTTCACGGTGATGATCCGCGGCGCGTTCGGGGACATCTCGTCGGGCCGGTCGATGGCCTCCATCATCACGTCGAGGATGTGGAGACGGGCGTCGCGGGCCTGCTTCAGGGCGGCGGCCAGGACGGAGGCCGGGATGCCGTCCAGCTTGGTGTCGAGCTGGAGGGCGGTCACGAACTCCTTGGTGCCGGCGACCTTGAAGTCCATGTCGCCGAAGGCGTCCTCCGCACCGAGGATGTCGGTGAGGGTGACGTAGTGCGTCTCGCCCTCGATCTCCTGGGAGATCAGGCCCATGGCGATACCGGCGACGGGGGCCTTCAGCGGCACACCGGCGTTCAGCAGCGACATGGTGGAGGCGCAGACCGAGCCCATGGACGTCGAGCCGTTGGAGCTCAGCGCCTCGGAGACCTGGCGGATCGCGTAGGGGAACTCCTCGCGGGTCGGCAGGACCGGCACCAGGGCGCGCTCGGCGAGGGCGCCGTGGCCGATCTCGCGGCGCTTCGGGGAGCCGACGCGGCCGGTCTCACCGGTGGAGTACGGCGGGAAGTTGTAGTTGTGCATGTAGCGCTTGCGGGTCACCGGGGAGAGGGTGTCCAGCTGCTGCTCCATGCGGAGCATGTTCAGGGTGGTGACGCCCAGGATCTGGGTCTCGCCGCGCTCGAACACGGCGGAGCCGTGCACCCGCGGGATGGCCTCGACCTCGGCGGCGAGCGTGCGGATGTCCGTCACGCCACGGCCGTCGATGCGCTTCTTCTCCTTGATGACGCGCTCACGGACCAGGGTCTTGGTCAGCGAGCGGTACGCGGCGGAGATCTCCTTCTCGCGGCCCTCGAACTCCGGCAGGAGCTTCTCGGCGGCGAGGCCCTTGACGCGGTCCAGCTCGGCCTCGCGCTCCTGCTTGCCGGCGATGGTGAGCGCCTGGGCGAGCTCGGGCTTGACGGCGGCCGTCAGGGCCTCCAGGACGTCGTCCTGGTAGTCGAGGAAGATCGGGAACTCGGCGGTCGGCTTGGCGGCCTTCGCGGCGAGGTCCGACTGGGCCTTGCAGAGCACCTTGATGAAGGGCTTCGCGGCGTCCAGACCGGCGGCGACGACCTCCTCGGTGGGCGCCTCGGCGCCGCCCTCGACCAGCTTGATGGTCTTCTCGGTGGCCTCGGCCTCGACCATCATGATCGCGACGTCGCCGTCCTCCAGGACGCGGCCCGCGACGACCATGTCGAAGACGGCGTCCTCGAGCTCGGTGTGCGTCGGGAAGGCCACCCACTGGCCGCGGATCAGCGCGACGCGGACGCCGCCGATCGGGCCGGAGAAGGGCAGACCGGCCAGCTGCGTCGACGCGGACGCGGCGTTGATCGCCACGACGTCGTACAGGTGGTCGGGGTTGAGCGCCATGATCGTGGCGACGACCTGGATCTCGTTGCGCAGGCCCTTCTTGAAGGACGGGCGCAGCGGGCGGTCGATCAGACGGCAGGTGAGGATGGCGTCCTCGGAGGGACGGCCCTCACGGCGGAAGAAGCTGCCGGGGATCTTGCCGGCGGCGTACATCCGCTCCTCGACGTCCACCGTCAGCGGGAAGAAGTCGAGCTGGTCCTTGGGGTTCTTGGAGGCGGTGGTGGCCGACAGCACCATGGTGTCGTCGTCCAGGTACGCAACGGCGGAACCGGCGGCCTGCTTGGCCAGGCGGCCCGTCTCGAAGCGGATGGTACGGGTGCCGAAGGTGCCGTTGTCGATGACGGCTTCGGCGTAGTGGGTCTCGTTCTCCACTAGCGTTTTCTCCTCGTCTTCGTCCCTGCTGCCCGTGTGGCAGGGGGACGGTCGCGGAGCTGCGCGCCGTGTGCGGGCCGGTCTTCGATCGAAGCCCTCGGGGCTCGCTTCCCCCCGGGGGCCACTACCGAGGACCGGCGGCGGCGTGGTGCGCTACTCCTCATTCTTGTCGTGCTGTGTCGTACGTCATGCGTTGTGCTACCACACTACAAAGGGGCGGTGACACTCCGCACGTACAGCAAAGGGAGCGGTCCCCTCGAACGGGAACCGCTCCCTCCACGGCGTCTTACTTGGCGCCCGCCGCACCACGGCGGATGCCGAGGCGGTCGACCAGCGTACGGAAGCGCTGGATGTCCTTCTTGGCGAGGTACTGCAGCAGGCGGCGGCGCTGACCGACGAGGATCAGCAGGCCGCGGCGGGAGTGGTGGTCGTGCTTGTGGGTCTTCAGGTGCTCCGTCAGGTCGGAGATCCGACGGGACAGCAGAGCGACCTGGACCTCGGGGGAGCCGGTGTCACCCTCCTTGGTACCGAACTCGGCGATGATCTGCTTCTTCGTGGCGGCGTCGAGCGACACGCGTACTCCTCATGGGTCTGTGAGTGGCCACCGAGTGCCCCCGGTCTACATCTCGGGGGAGCTTCCGTTACTCGGGAGGCGGGGATCCGCTGGGCGCGGCCTCCAGAGCAGGGCTCCGGGGGCGCGTACACAAACGGCCGTCACTCAGGGTACCAGCACGTGGACGGCGCCCGTCGCGGGGTCCCGGAACCCGCCGGTCGGCGGGGTCGCGGCCACTAGGGTGAGCCGTCGGATCGTACGCGAGCAGCATGCGGGGAAGGGGTCGCTGAGGCATGGCGGAGACGGAAGCGGAGATCAAGGCGCGCAAGGAGCGGGAGCGGGACGAGCTCTACGCGCTCGACATCTCCGGCGTCGAGTGGCACGGCGCGCCGGGCACCGAGGAGCACGAGGAGCGGGTCGAGATCGCCTACCTGCCCGGCGGCGCGGTGGCGATGCGGTCGTCGCTCGACCCCGACACCGTGCTGCGGTACACCGAGGCGGAGTGGCGGGCGTTCGTGCTGGGGGCGCGGGACGGCGAGTTCGACCTGGAGCCGGCGCCCGAGGGGCAGTGACACAGTGGTGCGTGTACGCGCGCGTGGAGCCCGTCGGGGGCGCACGCGCGCGTACGTCGCGTCTTCCTCGGCTCCTGCGACCGCCAGGACCTCTACGGCTTTCTCGTCGCGTCGCTCTCGATGCCGAGGGCCAGCCATACCCAGGCCTTGCCATCGGCGCCTGCCGGAGGTTCGGCCGTCTTGGCCCCGAAGAAGAGGCGGCCGTTCTGGACGACGGTGTCGGCCACTGTCATCGAGCTGAGGCTCCGGCCCTCCAACGGCAGGTCGAAGTAGAAGTACGGGGTCTCCGCGCCGGTCTTCGGATTCAGGCTGACCAGGGCCATGGGCGAGATGTGGTCGCTGCTCTCGCGCAGAGCGAGGAGCTGGTCGCCGCTCATCCTCAGAGGGCGGAGCAGGGCGTCGGGCCCGGACTCGAACTTCTTGACCGAATTGCCGGTGCCCAGGTCGAAGCCGATGATCCAGTTGGCGTTGTGGACCAGGTCGCCCTGTTCCTTGCTGGTCAGGAAGACCTGCCCGGCACCTACGGCGACGGAGGGGCACTCATCGGCGGCGAGGTAGGTGATCTCCTCGTTGCACTCCGCGACATACGTACCGTTCTGGAGCGGGACAGTGGTCCGGTACTTGCCCCGCTCGTCGAGCGAGATAATCTCGGTGATGCCGATGTCGCCGGCCGAGGTCGCGAGGACGGCGGGGTCCGCGGAGACGAGCCGGACGTCCTTGACCCCGAGCGCGGGTGCGTACGTCCACCGGGTGCGGCCGGTCTCCGGGTCGAGAGCGCGCACCTTGAAGGTGCGGCCGTGGTTCTGCTGGATGTCCGGGTCCCAGCAGGCGAACCGGACGAGCAGGGCCCGGCCGCCGGCCCCGCCGCTGGAGTCGCAGTCCTTCTCCGGCTTCACCCGCCAGCGCAGCTTGCCCCCGTCCATCTCGTAGGCGTCCGTGCCGCCGCCCCAGGTCACCGCGACCGTGGCGTGCGTGAGGGTCACCGGGGGTCCACTGGCTGCCGGCGTCGTCGGGGTCGCCGATGCCGTTGCCGGTGATCGGGAACTCGGCCTGCCACACCAGCTTGCCGTCGTCCAGGTCGACGAAGGCGACGTGGTTGCAGAGGGATTCCTTGTCCTCGCTGTCCCGGAAGAGCACGGCGGTCCGGTTGTCGACGTTGACGTGCCGGGTCCTGCCGCAGATCGGCCCGCCCAGCCGGAGCTGCCAGGCCTCCTCGCCGAGGCTGGCGTCCGTGCCGATCTCGATGCCGATGAGGGTCCTGTTGACGCCCTTGGCCAGGATCTTGTCCGTGGCCCACATGCCCGGCATCTCGTAGCGTTCCCCGGGGCCCATGTCGTCGGCGGAGAACCGCACGGCCATGACGCCCCGGGGGCTCGCCGGGCGCCGCTCGACGGTCTCGCGGACGTCGAGCCTGTCCTGGCCGGCCGCGGCCGCGGGCTTGGGGTCCTCGTGCGCCGTCTCGGGCCACCACAGCCACGCGGCGGCGGACGCCGCCAGCACCGCGGCCGCGACGACCGCGGTGAGCAGGATCGTACGGCGCTTCCTGCGCTGCCGGTCGGCCGTCACGGACTGGGTGAACACGGACGGAGGCGGGCCAAAGCTCACGCTGGGTGATCCCTTCGCTGGTCGTCGCGGGCGGCGGCTCAGTTGCCGGCCATGGACCGCGCCGACGCGTACACGTCGAACACGGCGAGGGCCAGCGGGACCAGTGTCAGCAGGACGAACGTCTCGGCGATCTCCGTGAAGCGTCCCCAGAAGGGGGTGACGCCGCTGCGCGGGGCGATCAGGCCGATCGCGGTCAGCAGGGCGGCGGTCGCGGCGATCGCGGCGGCGAGCCACACCGAGCGGATGTCGAGGCCGGTGGTGTCGCCCTGGAGGGCGTCGCGCAGGAACTCCACGGGCGGGTTCAGGGCGAGCCCGAGGCCGAGGAAGACGAGGGCGGCGAGACCGGCGGCGAGCGTGGCGCCGACCTGCGCGGTGTACCGGAACAGGTGGGCGCGCATCAGCATGGCGATGCCGGTGGCGAGGGCGAGGAGCTGCGCCCACACGTTGTCGGAGAAGCCGAGGACGATGGACGCGCCGACCGTGACGAGCGCGCAGCCGCCGACGAGGCCGACGAGGAGTTCGTGACCGCGGCGGACCTGGGCGGCGATGCGCTGGGCGTCGACGGGCTCGTGCTGGGCGGTGGGCTCCTCGGTGGTGTAGCCGCGGCCGGGGTTCGGCGGTTCGAAGCCGATGGGCAGCCGGGCGAAGCGCATGGACAGGCCGGGCAGGAACGCGAGGGCGCAGACCGCGAGCGGCGCGCAGACGGCGGCCGTCTCGATGGGCCTCAGATGCGTGAGCATCGCGACGAACGTGGTCAGCAGGCCGATCGTGGAGGCGAACACGAACGCCACGAACGGGCCGTCGCCGCTGGGCGACACCAGCGTGAGGACCAGCGCGGCGACGAGGACGGCCGCGCACGCGAGCAGGAACTGCAGGCGTCCGATGCCCTGACCCTCCGACAGCGGGAGCAGTCCGGAGCCGGCCACGGCGATGTTCGGCAGGGCGCCCAGGCCGAGGGCGACGGCCGAGCCGCGGTCGTCGTAGACCCGGGCGCGGACGCACGCGATGGTGACCAGCAGGACACCGGTGACGGCGGCCAGGATGCCCTGGAGGCTGTTCATGTCGTGGCGGATCTGCGAGCTCCACACCACGAACGCGAGCAGCGCGGGCAGGACCCCGCCGGCGACCAGGCCGGCGGCGCGGGTGAGGGTGCCGCTCCACAGGGTGCGGTCCTCGGTCACGGCGGAGGCGACCGCCTCGGAGACGTCGTCGTGCACCGCGGGCGGCAGCGACTCGGCGAACGGACGCAGCGTCAGCAGCTCGCCGTCGAGGATGCGCTGGGCGGCGAACGAACGCGAGCCGTCGAGGACGGTGCCGTCCCGGCGTACGAGGTGGTAGCCGACCGGGGCACCCTCGGCGGGGCTCTGCCGGGAGAGCCGCAGGATCTCCGGGTAGAGATCGGCGACTGACACGTCGTCGGGCAGCGCCACGTCGATACGGCTGTCCGGTGCCACGATGGTGACTCGGCAGAACCCGAACCCGGTACCGGCCCCGGAAGGGGCTCCGGTGCCCGCTCCGCCGGTCGCGCCGGTCGGCGCGGAGGCCGTCATGCTCACCTGCTGTTCCCCCTCGTCGGTGGTACGGCGTTCGCGCCGTCGAGCGCGCGATCGCCTGTAACGATCCTGTGTAGGTTGTGCGCTGCCGCCCGCGCCGCCGGTCGCATGCGCCGTGCTGCCCGGGATCAGGCGGCGGGCACTCACCACGAACAGTGCGGAATGTCTGGTTTTCCGGCGCCCGATTCGCAACTGCTCACACGTCTCACGGGCACCCTACCGCCCACGGTTGTCAGTGGTTGTCAGTAGGATCGCGCTTCGCGATCGACGTTCGCCGGACACGGGGCGGCGGACGGAACGGTCGGTCCGGCAAGGGAATTGGTGCGAAGTGAGCCACATCGTCGTCAAGCGCCCACCGAGGGCTCTGCCGCGGGAAGTGCCCACGAACGAGGTCGTCTTGCAACCGCCGCCGGAGCTGCCGCGCGGGGAGCGGGAAGGCGCCCTGATGCAGCTTCTGCCCATGCTCGGCATGGGCGGGTCCGTGGTGTTCTTCTTCAACCCCCAGGCCCAGCCCTTCATGAAGATCATGGGCATGGTGATGATCGCCTCCACCATCGCGATGGGCATCGCGATGCTGATCCGCTACCGGCGGGGCAACCAGGGGCAGATCGCCGACATCCGCCGCGACTACCTGCGGTACCTGTCGCAGACCCGGCGTACGGCGCAGAAGACCGCCAAGGCGCAGCGCGACGCCCAGTACTACCTGCACCCTTCGCCGGAGCAACTGTGGGCGCTGGTCGCCGAGGGCAGCCGGGTGTGGGAACGCCGCGCCGGCGACGAGGACTTCGGGCAGGTGCGCGTGGGCCTCGGCGCGCAGTCCCTGGCCACCCCGCTGCTCCCGCCGGAGACCGCGCCGGTGGACCAGCTGGAGCCGCTGACGGCGGGCGCCATGCAGCGCTTCCTGGCCACGCACAGCACCCTCGAGGACCTGCCGATGGCGGTCTCGCTGCGGGCCTTCTACCACGTGTCGATCAGCGGTGAGCCGGTCACCGTGCGCGGCGCCGCCCGCGCGGTGACGGGCGCCCTGGCCTCGCTGCACTCCCCCGAGGACCTCGTCATCGCCGTCGCCACCGGGCGGGAGTCCGCGCCCGAGTGGGAGTGGGCGAAGTGGCTGCCGCACGTACAGGCCAGGGGCGAGGCGGACGGCGCCGGCAGCCTGCGTCTGATCACCACGAACCCCATCGAGCTGGAGGACCTGCTCGGCGCCCGGCTCCAGGGCCGCCCGCGCTTCCACCCGAGCGCGCCTCCCGTGCCCGAACAGCCGCACCTGGTGGTCGTCCTGGACGGTGTCTCCCTGCCGCCGACCTCGCTGCTCGCCAGCCCGGAGGGGCTGCAGGGCGTGACGGTCCTGGAGGTCGTGCCCGGCGAACTCACCACCGGCCGCGGCGACCTGTCCATCGTCGTGCACCCGCGCGAGCTGCGCCTGGAGTCGGCGCACGGCATGGTCTACGAGGGCACCCCCGACGTCCTGTCCTACGAGGCGGCCGAGGCGCTCGCCCGGCAGCTGGCGCCGCTGCGCATGGCCTCCGGCGGGGACGACGACGAACCGCTGCTGGCCAACTTGGAGTTCACCGATCTGCTGAACCTCGGGGACGCCGCCACCGTCGACCCGCGGCGCACCTGGCGGCCGCGTTCGCAGTCCGAGCGGCTGCGGGTGCCGATCGGTGTCGGCGAGGACGGCCGGCCCGTGATGCTCGACCTCAAGGAGGCCGCGCAGGAGGGCATGGGCCCGCACGGCCTGTGTGTCGGCGCGACCGGTTCCGGCAAGTCGGAGCTGCTGCGCACCCTGGTCCTCGGCCTCGCGGTCACCCACTCCTCCGAGACGCTGAACTTCGTCCTCGCCGACTTCAAGGGCGGTGCGACGTTCGCGGGCATGTCCCAGATGCCGCACGTGGCCGCGGTCATCACCAACCTCGCCGACGACCTGACCCTCGTCGACCGCATGGGCGACTCGATCCGCGGTGAGCTCAACCGCCGCCAGGAGATGCTGCGCGACGCGGGCAACTACGCCAACATCCACGCCTACGAGAAGGCCCGCGCGGCCGGTGCCGCGCTGCAGCCGATCCCCTCACTCGTCCTCGTCATCGACGAGTTCAGCGAACTGCTCACCGCCAAGCCGGACTTCATCGAGATGTTCGTGCAGATCGGCCGTATCGGCCGGTCGCTGGGCGTGCACCTGCTGCTGGCCTCGCAGCGCCTGGAGGAAGGCCGGCTGCGCGGCCTGGAGACCTACCTCTCCTACCGGATCGGTCTGCGCACCTTCTCGGCGGCCGAGTCGCGCGCCGCGATCGGCGTCCCGGACGCCTACGAGCTGCCGAACGTGCCGGGCTCCGGCTTCCTGAAGTACGGCACGGACGAGATGGTCCGCTTCAAGGCGGCGTACGTCTCCGGCGTCTACCGCTCCAGCGCCCAGCAGGCCGCGTCGTACGGCGGCCCGCTCCCGGTGGACCGCCGGCCCGTGCTGTTCACGGCGGCGCCGGTGCCCGTGCAGTACGTGGCGGTGCCGCAGCAACGGCAGGAGGAGGAGCCCGACCAGACCGACGACGCGCTCGCCGACACCGTGCTCGACGTGATCGTGCGGCGGCTGGAGGCGCAGGGCCCGGCGGCCCACCAGGTGTGGCTGCCGCCGCTGGACAGCCCGCCGTCGCTGGACTCCCTGCTGCCCGGCCTGGCCGCCGTGCCCGGCCGCGGCCTCACCCAGCCCGGCTACGAGGGCGCGGGCCGGCTCGTCATCCCCGTCGGCATCGTCGACAAGCCGTACGAGCAGCGCCGTGACCCGCTGTGGACCGACTTCGGCGGCGCGGCCGGCCACATGCAGATCCTCGGCGGTCCGCAGTCCGGCAAGTCGACCCTGCTGCGCTCGATCGTCGCCTCGTTCGCGCTCACCCACACCCCGCAGGAAGTGCAGTTCTACGGCCTCGACTTCGGTGGTGGCGGTCTGGCGTCGGTGGCGGGCCTGCCGCACGTCGGCGGCGTCGCCTCACGCCTCGACCCTGAGAAAGTCCGGCGTACGGTCGCCGAGGTCTACGGCATCATGACCCGCCGCGAGGAGTACTTCCGCACCTCGGGCATCTCCTCGATCGCCGAGTTCCGCGCCCGCCGCGCCCGCGGCGACATCTCCACGACCGACCAGCCGTGGGGCGACGTCTTCCTGGCCATCGACGGCTGGGGCAACTTCCGGCAGGACTACGACGGTCTCGAACCGGCGGTCCTGGACATCGCGGCGCGCGGCCTCGGCTACGGCATGCACCTGATCCTCACCGCGTCACGCTCCATGGAGGTCCGCTCCAACCTCAAGGACCACCTGATGAACCGCCTGGAGCTGCGGCTCGGCGACCCCATGGACTCCGAGTTCGACCGCAAGGTCGCGGCGAACGTGCCGACCGGCGTCCCGGGCCGCGGCCAGACCCCGCAGCGGCAGCACTTCATGGCGGCGGTACCCCGCATAGACGGTCTGTCCTCCGACACCGACCTGGCCGAGGCGACGCAGGCGCTCGCCGCGGAGGTCTCCCGGCACTGGCAGCAGCCGGGTGCTCCGGAGGTACGGCTGCTGCCGCGCGAGTTCCCCGCGCAGCAGCTCCCGCCCGGCAACCGCTTCCCGAACCGCGGCGTCGCCTTCGGCCTCGACGAGGACAACCTCGAGCCGGTGTTCGTCGACTTCGAGCAGGACCCGTTCTTCCTCGTCTTCGGCGAGAGCGAGTCCGGCAAGTCGAACCTGCTCAAGCTGCTCATCCAGCGGATCACCGAACGCTACGACGGCAACGAGGCGAAGCTCTTCGTGGTCGACAACCGGCGCTCGCTGCTCGGCGTGACCCCGGACTCGCATCTGGCGGAGTACATCCCCATGTCCAACCAGATGCAGCACCACATGGACGCGCTGGCCAACCTGATGCAGCGCCGCACGCCGACCGCCGACGTCACCCCCGAGCAGCTGCGCGACCGCAGCTGGTGGCAGGGCCCCACGGTGTACATCGTCATCGACGACTACGACCTGGTGTCCACGTCCAGCGGCAACCCGCTGGCCGGCCTCACGGAGATGCTCCCGTTCGCCCGGGACGTCGGTGTCCGCTTCATCATCGCCCGCTCCACCGCCGGCGCGGGCCGCGCGGCCTACGAGCCGTTCATGCAGCGCATGAAGGAACTCGGCGCCCAGGGCGTGGTCCTCGCCGGCGACTCCGGCGAGGGCGACCTGCTGGGCGGCGTACGGCCGCGCCCCATGCCCGCGGGGCGGGGCGTGTTCGTGTCACGGAAGCGGGGGAAGCCGTTGGTCCAGGTGGGGTTGGTGGCGGATCCGCTTCGGTGAGGTCGTCGCCGGTTCGGCTTCGGGGTCGCTCTGCTTCGGTGGGGCGGCCCCGTTGCCGTTGGGCCGGGAGGGTCAGAAGACGGGGAGGGCGTGGAGCGAGGCGCCGTTTCTGACGAAGGCTCTGAAGCCGTCGACGGCGAGCGCGTTCCGCTCGGCGTCCTTCAGCTCGTAGGTCCAGATCGTGTACCCCTCGTCGATGTCCAGGGTACGCACCTCGGCCGTGTCGACCGTATCGATCATCCACACGCCCGTGCCCTGGAAAAGGACGGATCGGGTGCTGTCGGCGCCCGGGCTGGGACGCCAGATCCGCTTCCCGTCTCCGGCTGCGAGGCGTTCCAGCCCCACGCCGCCGACGGAGTAGACGGAACCCTCGTGCACGCTCACCGGACCCCACTCCGTGGGGATTCTGTACTCATCGCGGGTCGACTCGGACCAGATCTCGGTCCCGTCCGTCACCTTCCGCGCGCTCAGCGTCTTGCCGTTGACGTACACGATCCCGTCCTGGACGACGGGCTCGATCGCCAGCTTCTCGGCCTGCTCGCGCTGCTCCCAGGCGAACCGCCCGTCCTCCGAGGCCACCGCCAGGACATGACCATCGGTGCTCGGGAGCACCAGGCGACCACCGCCGAGCGCCACCTTGGTGGAGATTTTGCCCCGGTACGCCGCCGGAAGCTTCGCCGTCCATCGGATCGTGGCGTCCGAGCGCCGCACGGCGCGCAGCCGGTCGTCCTTCGTCAGGACGTACACGAGGTCCTCGTCCGCGGCCAGCAGTGCCTTCGCTCCGGCGTCCACGGTCCACTTGGGTTCACCGGTGGACGGCACGAAGGTGACCAGCGTGCCCTTCGCGTCGATGGCGACGATCAGCCGGTCGGACAGCGACAGGTAGTGGCTGGACAGCAGATCCAACCGCTCCCATCGCAGCTTGCCGTCGACGACGTTGTGGGCGGCGATACCGCCGAACCCTCCGACCACCACGACATCCCGCACGGGCATCGGGGCGGGCGATTCGGCATCGATCGCCTGCTCGGTGATCCACAGTGCCTTGGGGGACTCACCGACGACGTAGTCACCGGCATCCGCGTCGAGCAGGCGTGCCTGCGGCCTCTGCGCGGCAGGCGGGACGGAGAACAGGGCCTCCCGCGCTTCCCTGCGCGACTTCTCCTGTAGCTGCCACCACCCGGTCGTGGCACCGCCCACGGTCAGTGCGGCGCCGCCGGCGGCGATGGCGGTGAGCAGTCGGCGCCGGGGCACACCGAGCGAAGCGGCGGGTGTGAGCGAGCCGTCGACCGTGGAAGGTGCGGCAAGCTGCCGCATCCGGCTCTCACGCTGCTTGATCTCCTCGGCCAGCGGACCACGCGTCCATACCCGTCCACCGTTCTTGGACGCGCCGAACGCCGTGACGACCTGTTCGGCGGCGGGCCTCATAGCCTCGTCCTTGGCCAGGCACGGGGCGATGAGCGCGTGCAGCTCAGGGGACAGTCCGTGCCACTGCGGCTCGCCATGGACCACCTCGTACTGGACGGCTGCCACATGGCCACCCTGGAACGCGCGCCGACCGGTCGCCGCATAGACGAGGACCGCGCCGAGGGAGAACACGTCCGCGGCGGGTGTCACCCGCCGGCCCAGGACCTGCTCCGGCGCGCCGTATCCCGGCGTGACCGGAACCTGTCCGGTGGTCGTGAGCGTCAGCCCGTGCTCGGGACGCGCGATGCCGAAGTCGATCACTCGCGGCCCAGTCGCCGTCAGCACGATGTTCTGCGGCTTGAGGTCGCGGTGGATGAACCCGGCGGTGTGGATGTCCGTCAGGGTGCGGGCGATCGACGCGGCCAGGGCACGCACCCGGGGCTCGTCGAGAGGGCCGTACCTCTCGACCGCCTCGTCCAGTGTGGGCCCGGCGAGGAACTCGGTGGCGATCCAGGGCCGTCCGCCCTCGGTCTGCGCGCCGAGCACGGCCGCCACGCCGGTGCTGCGGACCGCCTGGGCGGCGAGCGCCTCACGCACGAAACGCTGGGAGAGGTTCTGGTCGTGGGCGAGTTCCGGTCGGAGCACCTTCACCGCGGCGACGGCCCTGGCCCGGTCCTGGCCGACGTACACCTTGCCCATGCCGCCCTCGCCCAGCACGCCGAGCAGGCGGTACGGCCCGAGACGAATCGGATCGCCGGTGCCGAGGGGTTTCATCGCTGATTGCCTTCTGTCGTGTCCGTGGATCGTTCGATGTGACGCCCGACCGCTCACTCCAGGGGGAAGGCCGCGAGGAACTTGCCGCCGAGAGCGACGGTCACCTCGGCCTTCTCGTGAGCGACGAAGCGGTCACCGGTGGTCCGGTAGGAGTGGGCGGGTGTACGGGAGGACAGGTCGATCGCCCAGAGCTCCGAGGAGCGCCTGCTGTACGCGCGGTCGGCCCCGATGACGGGAGCGGCCTTCAGGTCCGCCTTCGCTCCCTCACCACCCTTTTCCCCCCATCGCACCCTCCCGGTCCCGGCGTCCACCGCGACGAGACCGAGTCCCTTTTCGACGGCGTACACGACGCCGTCCTTGACGGTCGGCGGCCCGTAGGTACGGCCGGGGCGTTCCGTCGAGGAGTCCCACGTCTCGCTGCCGTCGCTCAGCCGGAAGGCCTGGAGGCGGCCGGTGCCCAGGTAGAGATTGCGGGTGTCGGTCGCGAGCGGCAGCTGCAGGCTGTCCGGTGAGCGGCCGTCGAGCGGCTTCTCCCAGCGGACGGCGCCCGTGCGGCTGTCGCGTACGACGAGCCGGACCTTGCCGTCGTTCGTCTCCGTGAGTGTCACCAAGTGGCGTCCGACCACGTGGGCGGTGACGAAGAGCAGGCGATCCGCTCCGTCATCGCGGCCCGGCAGCGGTTGGCTCCACAGTCGTTTGCCGCTGTCGAGGTCGACGGCGAAAAGCCGCCAGGACTGCGATGCGACCCAGTAGGTGTCGTACTTCCCCTGACCTGCCGCGACGTACACGACGCCGTCGGCCGTGCACAGAATTTGGGTGTAGCCGATGACACCGTTGACATCCGTGAATTCGGCGAACGGCTCCCCCACCAGGCCGGTGGCGAGATTGACGGCAGCGAGGATCAGCGGAAACCCACCGGTTTTGCCCAGGTTGCCCTCGGTACCCTCCGGCATCACGACCCGGACGAGCCGCTCGCCGTCTGTCGCGACCTGCCACGTCGGCTCATGCTCCCCTGACGCCCACAGGATCTCCCCCGACGCGGCGTCGATGCCGGCCAGTCCTTGGCCTGCCACCACCGTGACCAGGTTTCCCACCGTGCGCGGCAGGGCGGGGTACTCGTCGGGCTCGGGGTCGGCCACCTGTCGCTGCCAGATCGAGTCGAGGTCCTTGGTCGGCAGCGCGCTGTTGCTCGGACCGACGACCGGCGGAGCCGGCTCGGGACCGGACCGTCGGCTCCACGCCCAGGCGCCGGCTCCTGCGGCCACCGCACCGACCGCCAGACCACTGCCCGCCAGCAGCAGACGCCGCCGGGACATCGCCGGAGCCGGCGCTGCGTCCTCCTTGCCTTCCTCGGGCGGTGGTGGCGGGAGCCGCTGCGAGGTCATGTGCCAGACATCGGTGGCACGACGGGCGATCTCCGCGAGCAGCGCGTCCGGCAGGTGGTCGGCGAAGCGGCCGGTGCCGTCGTGGAGCCGGGCGGCCAGTTCGCCGGTGGTCGGTCGCCGGAAAGGGTTCTTGTCCAGGCACTGCGCCAGGACGGGAACGAGAGCGGCGGGTACGCCGGTGAGGTCCGGGTCGGCGTACCGGACCCGGTAGAGCAGGTCCTGCGTCTGGCCGTGGCCGAACGGCGCCCGCCCGGTGGCCGCGAAGACGAGCACTCCGGCGAGCGCGAAGACGTCCCCGGCCGCGTCGTGGTCCTGCCCGGTCGCCTGCTCGGGGGACATGAAGGCCGGGGTACCGACGGCCGCGCCGAGCCGGGTGAGCCGGTCGTCACCGATGGCCCGCGCGATACCGAAGTCGATGAGCTTCGGGCCGTAGGCGGTGACCAGGATGTTGGACGGCTTGAGATCGCGGTGGACGACCTCGGACTGGTGCAGTCGGCCGAGCGCCACGCACAGCGCGGCGCCCAGCGCGCGCAACGCCGGTTCGGGCAGCGGCCCGGCGGCTTCGTCGAGCGGCGGCCCGAGCACGTACTCCGTCGCCAGCCAGGGTGTGGGGGCGAGCGGATCGGCGTCCACGACCCGCGCGCCGAATTCACCTCCGATGACCCGGGCCGCGTCGACCTCCAGCCGGAAGCGGGTACGGGCGGCAGGGTCGGCGGCGATTCCGCCGTGCATGGTCTTGAGCGCGACCGTACGCCCACCGGCGGAGCGCGCCGCGTACACGGTCCCCATGCCGCCGCTGCCCAGCCGGGCGATGAGCCGGTAGGGGCCGAGGGTGGCGGGGTCGTCGTGTGTGAGAGGGAGCGGCATGGGGTTTCTTGTCGTCAGTGGCTGGGGTGGGGCATGGCAGTGGGTGCGCCGGTCGGCGGCTGGGGGTGCACGGGAAGCTCTACCTCCGCCGCGAGCACGGACGCCGACTGGTGTGCGAGTGCGGCGATGATCCGTGCGGGCAGCCAGCCGGGGGCGAGGAGTGACTCGGCACGAGTGGCGGGCTCCATACCGGTCGGGCCGGCGGCCCCTTCGTCCGCCAACCCTGCGACGATCTCGGCGAGCTGAGGCCGATGGACAGGGTCCCGTGCCAGGCAGCGGGGCACGAGCGAGCGCAGCGCAGCAGGCAGTTCGTCTCGCTCGGGTGCCGTGTGGCCGGTGGCGGCGTACGCCAGTGTGGCGCCGAGGGCATACACATCGCCCATGGGCCGGGGTTGGCCCCCGGTCGCCTGCTCGGGCGGGAGGCTGCCGGCGTCGAGGCCGGGCGTCCCGTGGCGCGGGGTGCCGTCGGGGGCGGCGGCCCGTACCGCCCCGAAGGAGCTGAGCCGCGGACCGTCCGCGGCGAGCAGCACGGCAGAGGGGGAAAGCCCGGCATGGCACAACTGCTGGCCGTGCAGGACGGCCAGTGTCTCGGCCAGGGCGACGCCGAGGGCTCGTACCGTGCGCTCGGGAAGTGGACCGCCGTGCACGGCGAGCGCGGTGGGGAGGGGCAGGGCCGGTAGGTACGGTCGAGCGTGCCAGGGCTGGTCGCCGGGCGGGGCCAGTTCGGTGACGGGGAGGATCCAGGGGCCGAGCAGGTAGCGGGATGCGTCCGCCTCGGCCATGAACCGCTGCGGGTCGACGGTCGGCAAGGGACGGCTGAGCAGGACGGCGCGGTCACCGTCCGGGCTGCGGGCGATGAACCGGTGTTCGGGTACGGCTGCGCCCGGGGCGGTGTTCTTGTCGTCGAGCCGGGTGATGACTGTGTAAGGGCCGATCTGCCGCGTGCTCGTACGGGGCCCGATGCCTGCCGCGGGCATGCTCACCTCTCATCTCCTCCTTGACGGCGACTGGCCGTCATCCGGCGCGGCGCAGCCGCACGATCGCCGCCCCGCTGACAACGAGACCGACCACGACGGCCGCCGCGGACAGAGAGAGCCAGAGGGGGTGGTAGTAGTTGCGGGGCGGTGCGGTCGATGCCTCGACGACCGGATCCTCCGCCGAGGACTGGTCCGCGTCGTCGTCCGGCGCGGGCGTGTTCTTCGCGGCGGAGTCGGCCAGCAGGTCGCCACGGTTCACGTCAGCGAGCGGATCGACGTCCGCGGGTCCGGGGTCGTAATCGGCGTTCTCCAGGACCTTGCGGGGGCGCACGAGTCCGTAACCCAGATACCGGCTCGGGTCGTCCTTCGGCCACGAACGACCGGCCGTGTCGAGCAGTGCCCGAGTGACCTGGTTCACCGTCCAGTCGGGGTGAGCGGACCAGATCAGCGCGGCCGAGGCGGAGGCGAGGGCGGCGGCCGTCCGTGTGTCCGGTTCGCCGACGCAGTAGGCGCGGAAGGTCTCGTCACACCAGCGCGGGATCTTCTCGCCGGGCGCCGTCAGGTCGGCGTAGCCCTGTGCGGTGCCCTTGGACACTGTGCCGGAGGAACCGCTGGACGTCACTCCCACCACGTAGGGGCGGTTGGAGGGAAAGCCGACCTCCTGATCTTCGTCGATCCCGACGGACGCGATCAGCAACTTGCCTTTGGATGCCGCGTACTCGATGGCCGCATCATCGTTACCGGTGACCCATCTCCAGCTGAGCGACAAGTTGATGATCTTCGCGTCCGTGTCGGCTGCCGCCGTGATGGCGTCCGAGAGGTCGGGGGTCTTCTCCTGCTCCTTCACCCCGACTTGCAAGGCGTCCAGCTGGACTCGGTACGGAACGATCTTGGCGCCGGGTGCCAGACCCTTCAGTCCGCCTCCCGCTCCCGTACCCGCGATCAACTCGGCCACGGTGGTGCCGTTGCCGGTGTAGTCATCGGTGGTGCGGTAATCGACGGCCTCGGGGACCTCGTCGACCAGGACCTGCCCTTTCAGCGAAGGCGTGTCAGCGTTGACGCCGGTGTCGATGACAGCGACCTTGACGCCCTCCCCCGTGCTGACCTTCCACATCCGCTCGGCCTGCATCGGCTTCAGATACCACTGCTTCGACTGGGCGTCGGCCGCGGCTGCGCTCGGGGCGAGTCCCGTGGTCATGGTGACGACCACGGCCAGGGCCCCCACCAGAGCGCCGCCCGCGGCACGCACGCGCCGGCCCCTCGCTGACTTCATGGTGTTCCTCGCCCCGTTCCGTGCACAACAGCAGGGTGGGCGCCTCCCGCGCGCGCCCACCCTGTGCTCGTCCTGCGAACCAGCCGTCCTCTTACAGGAAGTAGCTGGCGGCCTTCTTGTCGCCTTCCATGTACGTACCACCGGACTGGCCGACGACGTGGCCGATGCCCGTCAGCGCCTGGTGGATGTCGTTGGCTTCCTTGTCCCAGCGGGCCAGCTTGCCGTTGAAGGTGTCCTGAGCCTGACCAGCCCAGTACTGCTTGCTGCTCTCGACCAGCTTGCGGAGCTCCGCCAGGTCCTGCTCAAGCGCCTTTGCCTCGTTGCCGATGTTGGTGGCCGCGAAGTCCAGCGCGTCGTAAGAGACGGAAAGTCCGTCGCCGTTGAGGCCCATGCCTGCCTACCTTGTCTCGCTCGTTGCGGTGGGTAATGTGGGTGAACCGTCGTGCCAGATGCCCCGAACCGAATGCCCTCGGTTCAGGCCGGTCACATCGAGTTGAAAGCGGACGGCTGAACGGTCGGGGCACCGTCCTGGAGGTTGATCCGGTTGACCGACGCGCGGACCTCGTCTTCCTTGCTGTCCTTGATGTTCCGCGTCGTGGTCATGGCCTCCATGACCTCACCGAGGATGTTGCCGATCTTGACCAGAGACTCGTTGATCTCGTACTGCTTCTTGTCGAACTCAGCACGACCGATACCCTGCCACTGGCCGCCCTCAAGGCTGTCGATGACGCCCTGGAGGTTGTGCACCCGCTTGCGGATGCCCTCGTACTTCTCGTACATCTGCTTCTGCAGCTTGACTACTGCTGCATCTTCGAGCTTCTGGTCCATAGCCATGGCCAGCCTTCCCTTCGTCTGTCTGTCTTCGGGTCGAATTGGTTCAGATGGCGAGGCCGCACCCAGTCGCCCACGCTCGCGTGGGCACTCGGCTCGGACCGCTGGTTCAGATCACCTGGCGCGCCGCGCCCGCAGCACGGCCGCACCGGCTCCACCGATCACGATCACCGCTGCCGCGCCGCCCAGCGCGATCCACAGGGTGTTGTTGTCGTCGGTGGCCGACTTCGTGTTCGATCCTGCCGCCGATGTGCCGCCGGTTGAAGACTTTTCCGGGGCCTGTGACGCGCCTGATGCAGAAGCGGAGGGCTCGGACGAGGTGTCGTCCCCGCTGCCTGCGTTGTCGGTGTTGCTCGCGTCCCGTGCCCCCGCCTTGGCGAGCACGTCACCCTTGTTCACCTTCGCCAAGGGGTCGACGTCCGGCGCGCCGGCGTCGTAGTTGGGGTCCTCGAGGACAACTCGGGGGCGGATCATTCCGTAACCCGCGTATTCGCTCGGCTTGTCCTTGGGCCAGCCGCGGCCAGCGGTGTCAAGCAGGGCTCGGGTTACCTGGTTGACGGTCCAGTCGGGGTGGGCGGACCAGATGAGGGCGGCGGAGGCGGAGACGAGAGCGGTTGCGTGGCTCGTCCCGCGTTGCTCGCAGTACGAACGGAAGGTTTTGTCGCACCACCCAGGCACTCCCTCACCGGGCGCTACGACGTCGGCGAAGCCCTTTGATGACTTTCTGGAAAATTCCGTGACGTCGTAGGAGGAGTCAACTGCCCCGACACCGATCACATAAGGGAAGATGGCGGGCGCGTCAGGGAAGCCGTCGTTGCCCGCTGCCGCGACGAGCAGCTTTCCTTTTGAAGCGGCGTATTCGACCGCGGCCTTGTCCTCCTTGGAGTACATGCCGCCGAAAGAAATATTGATGATTTTGGCGTCGCTGTCGGCCGCAGCCCTCAGTGCCTCGTAGGCCTCAGGCGACTTATCGTACTCCGCCGGATCCGTCTCCAGCCCTTCGAGCGCAACTCGGTAGGGAACGATCCTCGCGCCGGGCGCCAGTCCCTGAATGCCCCCGCCTGCCCCCGTGCCGGCGATGAGCTCCGCCATGGTCGTCCCATGACCGGAGAAGTCCTTCGTGACGTGGTAGTCAACAGCCTTGGGGACTTCGTCGGTCAGAACCTGGCCCTTCAGCGATGGCGTGTTCGGGTTCACACCGGAGTCGATGACGGCAACCTTGACGCCCTCACCCGTGCTGACGTCCCACATCTGGTCGGTCTTCATCGGTCCCAAGTACCACTGCATCGACTGGGCGTCAGCCGCAGAGGCGTTCGGGGCCAGCCCCATGCTCACGGCAGCCAGGGCGCCGGTGAGCGCGCCCACCGCACGCGCCCGCCTACCGCACCATGCACCGAGGAGCGTCGTCCCTGACTTCATGGCGTTGTTAGTCCTCGCTAGCACTCAGTTGACGACCGGCGGCACGTCGCGCCGGGGCTTGTCGGGCAGGTGTGTCTCTTCATCCTCGACGAGATAGTCGGGGCGCTGCGATCCCTGCGGGTCTCTCTCGTCGCCAGGCTCGCGCTTGTCACCAGACCTGCGGGCCAGGCCCGCCCCACCTTGCGTCATGCCGTTGCGCTCCGCCTGGACGGCGGAGTTGCGGCCCGTCGAGCGGCCGGTCACAGGCTTGGTTCCACCCGCGACACCACCACGAGAAGCACCACCCGCACCGGCACCAGGCCTCATGCCGGCCTGAGGCGCACCGAAGACCCCACGCTGTCCGGGACCACCAGTCGACGGCCGGGCCCCAGCGGTCGGACCGGCACCGATCACCGTGCCGCGAGGGACCTTCGGTCCGCCCTTCGCCGCCGCACCACCGGTGGTCGCGGGTCGCCCGCCGACCACTCCGTTCGCCCGCCCGGCACCAGTGGCCGGACCGGTGTTCGCCCGCGGTGCGGCCGTACCACCGGGGCGGGGAGTGCCTCCGTGCACACCCGACTGTCCCATCGGGAACGGCTTGGAACCGGAACCGGTTCCCTTGGCAACCGGCTGGCCCGTCGCCGTCGGACGACCCATCGGGTTCGTGGCACCGGGACCGGTGGTGCGCCCGTTGGCCGGGTTGGTCAAACCGGGCTGAGTACGTCCCTGGGCGGTGACAGGAGTGCGAGGCCAGCTCGTCCCACCCGTGGTCTTGCCGTTGGCCCTGCCGGGGACAGTGGGCGCGTAGTTGTCGAAGGTGCCGGGCTGCCCGCCCGTCGTAGGCGGTGTTCCGGTGACCGGAGGCATGTTCCCGGTGGGCGGCGTCGTCGTGGTCGGCGGCAGAGTGCCGACACTGTCGATGGTGGTACCGACAGCGTCGTCGGGGTATGTGACCGTCCCCTTGCCGGTGGTCTGGGGGGCCTGCCTGTCCGTTACGCCGTCCACGCTGGAGCGGCCCTGCGACTCCACCGGCGCGTCGTACGTGGTGGCATTCGCCTTCGCAGTCCCAGCCGCTGCACCGGCCGCTCCCGGGCCACTGTAGTCACGCTTGGGTTTCGGCACCCCCATACCCGGCAACTCGCGGAACGTCGGAGGCTTCTCCTGCAACGCCGAAAGCTGCTGGCTGGAGACCGCGTAGTAAGACGCCAACCGGTTCATCTGGTTGATCGCCTCTTGGCGGTCCTTCTCCACCTTGACGGCAGCGTCGTAGTCGTCCTTCTTCTCAGTCTTCTCGGCCTCGGTGAACTTATCGGGCCGCTTCAGGTTCCGCGGGTCGCGCTTCGGCATCGCCGCTCGCACCGAGGCCAGCCCCACCGCGGCGGCGGTGAGCTGGTCTCCCGCCTTTCCGGCGAACTCGCTCACGCCATCCGCGCTCTTGACGAGTGCGTCGCCGTAGTCCTCGAAGGCAGTGCCGCCCTGGCCCTTCCATTTGATCTTGCTGATGCGCCCCCTGAGCTCATCCGCTGCCGCCTTGATGGCGTCGCGCGCGTCCCACAGCGCCTTGCCGGACGACTCCAGATCCTCGGGGTTCGTCTGCTCGACCAGGTCGACCATCTCGTTGAGGTCGAGATCCTTCGCCCCGAAGTCCGTGCTGCCGAAGACGGCCTTGCCCTGGGCGGTGGACCCGACCACCGCTCGGACAGGGTCGGTCACCATCCGGGTGATCCACCCATCGCCGTCCGAGTGCTCGACGACTCGTGCGACGTCGGCGAAGTTGTTCTGGTTGGTGGCGCGCTCGAGATCCTGCTTGTGCTGCTCGTCGCTCATCGTCAGGCCCCCATCCCCGATTCATCCTTGTTGGAGTGCTGGCCGGACGTGCCCTTCTGGTCCATCGACGCGAGTTCCCCGCGAATCTCCTGGAACCGTCGACGCTGGTCGTCTTCCAGGTTGTGGTAACCGTTGGCCGCGCCCCTGACGCCGATACTGATCGCCTCGATGTGGAGGTGCAGCGTCTTGGACAAGGTGGTGAGCTGCTCGTGGACGCTGTTGTACTGGGAGTACAGACTCTGCGCTTCAGGGAAGAGATCGGCCCGTCCGCTACTCAGGGACGACGCCTTGATGGTCTGCGCGCCCACCTTCTTCGGGTTGCCGGCCGATTCCTCAAGGTCCCGTAGGGCCGCGTCCACCCGGTCGGCGAAATCCTTCAGCATCGAGATGCTGCTGACGTCCACATCTTTCCCGCCGGCCACCGACACGCCTCCCCGTTTCCCCGTGACATCCATCGGCCCCGATCAGATCCGGACCGACCACTCGCTCGCCGCACGATCGCAAAGCGAGCCGCGTCGAACAACGCGTTTACCACTCTAGTCAACCTGCACAACGGGTCCAACCGTGGTGTGTCTTAAGTCAGTTACGAGTCTCGGGCACGCGCCACCGTTTGACCTATTTGCCGCTTTGCCGAGGTGTCGGCAGCCCCTGCCGCAAGATCGTTTTCTGCGACCTTTGCAACACCTCCACAGCCTTTGCAGCTCATCGCGCCGCCACGCCCGTCCGCCTGCCTCCTTCGAACCTTCACCGCGGACATATCTCGCACATCAGGCCTACCCCCGGCCCCTCCGCTACCCGGTTGCTAGGTTGGCTTTCAACTACAGCACCGGAACCAAGTCATCCAACCGGCACGAGCTCCGGGAGCCGAGCAGTACGGGGGAAGGGGTCCACCCATGGCATGGGACGAGTGGGAGCAGCTCAAGAGTCAGGCTGCGGAGCAGCAGTCCACGCAGATGCAGTTGAACCAGCTCGACCCGGGCGACGGTTCGCCCGGTACGGCGGGAGGGCCGTCGTCGTACGGCGATCTGAAGGTCGCGAACGCTTCGCTGACGAAGATCAGCAAATCCGCACACTCCTTGTACAACGCGCTGTGGGACAAGGCCCGCGTCTCCGTCCCCAGCAGTGACTCCGCGGCCAGTGACCTGTCGAAGCAGGGCTTCGCGCTCGGCGCGGGGCTGCAGCACGTGTCGAACCGGTGGGAGGAGCAGCTCCGCTCCCTCATGGACGCGTGCGCGCAGATCACGAACCATCTGCAGGTCACAAAGAAGATCCACGCCGGCGACGACAACTTCATCGTGCGCCAGATGAGCAGCATCGACACCCTGGACGCCGGCTTCGACGAGCGCGTCGGGCAGCCGGGCGAGAAGAACCCCGTGTACGGGGAGAAGAAGGACGAGAAGAAGAAGGACGAGTAGCGGCGGCGCGGGGGGACGCCGGTGTGTTTCGCGGCGTACTGCCCGGAGCCCGGCACGCAGCTCACCGACTCACTCAGCCACTGCTCGACACTTCTGGACTTCCGGAACTTCTGGGGATAGAGACCGATGGACCTCGAAACTCTGCGCGACGCCAACTTCAAGCTGCTCGACGACGCCGTCACGGACTGGTCGACGCTGGTCAAGCATCTGGAGACGCTGAAGAAGGACGCCGAGGACGAACTGCACCAGGCCGCGAACAAGGCGGACTGGGCCGGTGTGAACGCTCAGGTGTCGAAGGAGTTCATCGGCAAGACGGCCGGTGAGTTCAGCGACGCGCACACGCAGGCGACGACGATCCACAAGATCCTCGAGGACACGCGGACCGAGCTGAAGGGCTACCACCAGGAGCTGGTGGACGCGATAGACGGCGGCCGGAAGAACAACCTGACGGTCATCGGCTACGAGGGCGGGTTCACCGTCACCACCAACGTGCCCCCGGAGGGCCGGGCGCAGCAGGACAAGGACAAGCAGTCCGAGATCACCGCGCTCCGCGACCAGCTGCAGAAGATCCTCGACAAGGCGACCGAGAGCGACAACTCGGCCAAGACCGTTCTGCAGGCCATCGCCGACCAGAGCAAGCTCGGCTTCTCGGACGCCTCGTACAAGGACCGGGACAGCGCCGCCGAGGCCGTCAAGCAGGCCGACGAGCTGGCGAAGCTGGCGCGGAAGGACCCCAAGGACCTCAGCCCCGAGGAGTTCGACCGGCTCCTCAAAGGGCTCAACAAGTACGGCAACGACGACCTGTTCGCCGAGCGGTTCGCGACGACGCTCGGCCCGCAGAAGACGCTGGAGTTCTGGACCGGCGTCAACGATCCGCACCGGGGCAACTACGAGCTCGGGCAGAAGCGGCTGGACAAGTTCGACGATCTGCAGCGCAGCCTGGGCACGACGCTCGCCAACGCCACGCAGAGCGACTCGGTCGCGATGACCGAGTGGAAGCGCACGATGATCGACATCGGCGACAAGCCGATCTACGGCAACAACGGCGGCGGCCCCATGGGCTTCCAGGTCATGAGCAACCTGATGCGGACCGGGGACTACGACGACCAGTTCCTGAAGGACTACGGCAACAAGCTCATGGCCACCGAGCGCAAACTCACCGGCAACGGCGAGCATGAGAACAGGGCGTGGCAGCACATGGGCATGGACCCCTGGCTGAACCGCATCGGCGAGGACAGCGGCTCCGACCCGCTCACCGGCTACCTGAAGGGCCTGTCCAACAGCCCCGACGCCGCGACGGACTTCTTCAACCAGGAGTTCATCAACAAGGACGACAAGGACAACCCGTTCGAGCGGGACACCGACGGCAACGGCAAGAACGGCAAGGTCACGCTCTCCAACTTCCAGTACCTCTTCGAGGAGCGGGAGTGGCCGAAGGAGAGCAACCTCAAGGGCGACGAACTCCGTACCGGCGAGAACAACCTGGCCCTGGCGCTGGAGGCGGCCACCACGGGTCATCCCGCGGGCGAGATGCCGACCATCGACACGCCGGCCCACAGCGCCGACCAGGCCAAGCTCATGGAGAGCCTGGTCGCGTCGATCGCGGACGATCCGGAGCGGCTCACCGGCCGGGGGTTCATGACCGACAGCGTCGGACAGATCACGTCCGAATACCTGCCGGACATCAACCGGTCCATGACCGATGTCGAGCGGGACCCGGAGTCGGACAAGTGGCGGGAGGTGGAGAAGCTGTACCCCGTCGCCGGTTCGGAGGCCAAGCTGGATCACGCGTCGGTGAGCAAGCTGCTCTTCGCCGTCGGCCAGAACCCGGAGGGGTACGCCGCCGTCGAGGTCGGCCAGAAGGCCTACATGGGCAAGCTGATGGACTACCACCTGAACCCGGACCTGCCGGAGGCCCAGCGGCTCTCCGAGGACGAGGAGCTGGTCATCCGGCAGATCGCCGGCCGGTCCGGCGAGGTGTCCGGCACGCTCGCGCTGGGCGCGCAGGAGTACATCGGCAAGGAGGCCTCGGACAAGGACAAGGAGTACGAGCACGCCGTCGCCCAGAAGAAGAACATCATCTCCGGCACGGTCGGCACCGTGGTCGGCGTCGGTACCTCCTTCGTCGCCACCCCGTGGGTCGGAGCGGCGGTCGGCGGCGCGGCCGGCACGGTCACCAGCACCGTCCTGGAGTCGGTGTTCAAGGATGCCGAGGGTCATGCCATGGACCAGGCGCAGCAGACCGGCGGCGAGTACTGGCAGGAAGGCCTGACGCGGAACCTGACCATCACGGAGGACGCCGCCCGGACCGCGGCGGACAAGTACCACACGATGGACACCAGCGACGCCGGCATCACCGCCCGTGAGGCGGCACGCCAGGGTTACATCAACGCACGCGCCATCGTGGACGGACAGGCGCCCGGTAGCATCGCCGCCTTCTGATCATCCCGGCCCGACGAAGGGGATCTTGTGAGTGTTCGCCCTACGCCGTCGCGACAGCGAGGCATGGTTGTCGTACCGGCGATCGCCGTCCTTGTCGCCGCGCTCTCAGGGTGTGGCGGTGACGAGTCCGGACGCGACTACGCGGTCCCGGAGGAACTGTGCGGAGTCACTGTCAACGCCGGTGACCTCGGCCCGTTCCTCCCCGACGGCAAAAAGGTCACCGTGCGGGACAGGTCCGGCGGGGGCACGAAGGTGTGCGAGGTCGTCGTGGACGACACGCTGGCTCTGAGGGCCACCCAGGCGTGGGTGGAGGAGGGGAAGACCACCGCGTACTTCGCCTCCGGTCAGACGCTCAAGGCCCCTCGGGAGTCGGCGGAGGGCGACCGTTTCCGGTACTCGGGGAACGAGGCGTTCGGGAAGACGAAGGGCTGCGTGGACGAGCAGCACGGCCAGGAACTGTACACGGCGGTTCAGGCCCAGGGCTCGGACCACGAGGACGCCGACGCGATGAAGCGGCTGATCACCGCCTACACGAGTGAGGTCGAGGGCTCGGCCTCCTGCGAGGCGGAAGGCTGGGAATGAGAGGGCTCAGTCGAGGAGCGGGCCGTCTGCGCCGACACGCTGTCGCGTCCTGCGCGGCCCTCGCGCTCCTGGCCGGCTGCGGCAGTGCGGACGGCAGCGGCAGTGCGGACGACGCCGGCCCGCTCAGTGCCCGGCAGGCCGAGGCCACACTGCCCGACGCGAAGGCCGCCCCGGGGTGGAAGGTCACCGTGGAGCCCGTCGCGTACCCGCAGAAGAAGGCGCGGGAGCTGCGCGTGGCCAGGTGTTACGAAGGGCCCGAGGAGTGCTCGAGGCCCCGGGTCACCGGGGTGTCGGCGCTCGCGGGCGGCCGCGGCAAGCCCCGGCTCGACTTCGTGCTCATGGCGTACGAGGACGCACAGGCCGCGCGGGCTTCGTACGAGCCGGTGTGGAAGGCCTGGAGCGGACAGAGCGTCGAGCCCCGTGATCTGGATCTCGGCAAGGTCGGGGACGAGAGCGATGCCGTGAGCGGCGCGAGTCCCTCGCTCGTGGACGGGGCGCGGACCGCGTTCGTCCAGGCGCGGGTCGGCAGCGTCATCATGGTGACGACGGGGGAAGCCGGGGCCGGCGTCGAGTTGCCGAAGACGCTCGAGAAGTTCGCCACCCTCTTCGCCGAGCGCGCCGAACAGGCTCAGGAGGGGAAGACGCCTTCCGCCACGTTGGACGACATCGGCTGAGCGATCAGCACGCCCCCTCCCGCATCGTGACAGCGAGCCGGTAGCCGAGTTCGGTGTACGTCCCCTCGCCTCCCGTGATGCCCGGCGGCGTGTAGTCGTCCTCCTTCGAGCGCACGCGCTTGATGTGGGTGCAGAATTCGGCGTCCGCGCCGTTGCCGGAGACCGTGAAGTAGGCATCGGTGTCCGAATTACCGGACATCGGTGCGGCGTCCACGCCGTCCTGCGGGGCGTCGCCCCCGCCGTTCTCGACGACCTCGCTCTCGATGAGCGTTTCGTAGTCGTGGAAGTAGACGACGGGTTCGCCCGACTCGTCGACCCGGTACAGGAACCCGTCGAGCTCATCCGCGGCCTGCTCCACCGCGCTCTTCAACTCGTCGTCGCTCCACTTCGAGCCGTCCTCGACGCCGAGCCCCCGGACCCCGACGACGACGCAGCCGATCGCGGCACCGATCAGTGCGATGCGGGCGGCGACGAACGCCGCGTCCGGGACCTCCGGCGCGGACGGGTTCAGGGACTCGCGCCAGGACCGCACCCGCTGCGCCTTCACGCAGGCCATGAGGATCAGCAGGGCCGCCAGGACGAAGGAGATGACGGAGAGCCCTGTCATCACGCCGGGCCCCCGAGGCCTCGCCGCCGGCGCCGCGCGTCCCGTACCGCCACCGCCGTCCCGCTGAGCCCCGCGACCAGGACGAGGCCGCCGACCACGACGTACGTGCCGAGGCGGGTGTTGCGTTCCTCCGGTGTCTCGCCGAAGTGGACGGGGGCCACCGAGGGGGCCTCGGCGCCGACCAGGTTCTGCTCGGGGCTGGGGGACTCGACGGGGTTGGCCGGGTCGACGTCGGTGAGGGCCTTCACCGGGTCGACCACGCCCCAGCCGACGAGGATGTCATGGCCGGGGATGGTGCGTTCCGCGGTCTGTTCGATCTGGGCGACGATCTGCTGGGCGGTCCACTTGGGGTACTTGGCCTTCAGCAGGGCGGCGACTCCGGCGACGTAGGGGGCGGAGAAGCTGGTGCCGTTGTCGGAGCAGTGGCCGTTGCCGGGGACGGTGGAGATCATGTCGACGCCGGGTGCGGCCACGCCCACGAACGTGCCGGACTGGGAGAAGGGGGCACGCTCGTTGTTGCGGTCCGAGGAGGCCACGGCGAGGACGCCCTTGTACGACGCGGGGTAGGTGACCTTGACGTTGCCGCCGAGTCCGTCGTTGCCGGCCGAGGCGACGACGACCACCTGCTTGCCGAGGGCGTAGTTCACCGCCTGTTCCAGTTTCTCGTCCGGTCTGACGGCGTTGGCCGTGTCCTGGGAGATGTTGATGACGTCCGCGCCCACGTCCACGGCGTGGCGGATGGAGTCGGCCAGGGTCAACGCCGTGCCGTTGCCCTCCGCGTCGTTCTGCTTGATCGGGATGATCGTGGCCTCGGGGGCCAGGCCCACGAAGCCGGTTCCCTTGACGGGGCGGGCGGCGATGATGCCGGCCACGCGGGTGCCGTGGCCGACGGTGTCCGTCGTGCCGCTCGCGTTGCCGCGGTCGATCTCCTCGCCTTTCTTGTTCTTCTTGGGGAGGAAGTTCCTGCCCTTGGACGCGTCGACGGCCTTGGTGAGTTGGGGGTTCTTGACGTCGACGCCCGTGTCGATCACGGCGACCTGGACGCCTTCGCCCTTGGTCTGCGCCCACAGCTCGTCGAGGTTGACGCGCTGCAGCGACCAGGGGCGGCCCTCGTACTTCTTCGAGGGGAAGGTGCACTGGCCGCTGTCGTCCGCCCGGGCCTCGGGGGCCGGGAGGGCGAGCTGGGTCGTCGCGGTGAGGGCCGTCGTGGCGAGCAGCGTCGCCACCAGCGAGCGGCTCCTGGGCCTCATGTCGCCTGCTTTCAGCATCGGTTCGCTCTCCTACCGGACGTCCGCGGCTACGAGCCCTGCGGCTGCCGCGCCGCCGCCTCGGACAGGCGGGGGCCCGTGGGCAGGAATCTCGACCAGGCCACGGGGACGGGGGTCGGATCGACCTTCTCGTAACCGAGCCGGGTCTGGGCGATCTTGGCCTCGGTCAGCGCCTGCTCGCGCTGCTCCTTGGAGGTGCCGATGCCCTTGTCCTCGGTGGCGCTGTCGCTGTTGGACTGCAGGGCGTACCGCAGGCCGGTGTCGGTGACCAGGAAGACGCTGCCCGCCTTGGTCTCGGTGCCCTGGAACTGGCGGTAGAGCTGTCCGGAGCCGGCGGTGACGTACGCGCTGGAGGAGCCGGTGGGCAGCTGCGCGGGGAAGTCGGTGCCGACCCAGGTGGACAGGGTGGTCGTGCCGTTCTTCGCGTCGACCGAGCGCAGGACGTTGCAGACCGTGTTGCGGCCGGTGGTGGCGCTGGTGCCGTTGTTGACGGTCTTCGGCTTGTACGTCGGCCACTTCTTCTCGCCGCGGAAGGTGGTGCTGTCGACCACCGCGCCGGGGCTGACCTGCTGCGCCTCACCGGTCTGGCCGACGGCGACGAGCTTGCCGCTGTTCAGCAGGAGGGTGGCGGTGAACTCGCTGATCCGGGCGACCTCGCCGGGGAGCACGACGTAGTACTGCATGCGCGTGCCGTCGTAGGCCTTGATGACCATGCCGACCTTGTCGTACTTCCCGAGGCTGTCGGAGGCGCCGGCCTCGGCGCCGGGCGTGCCGTCGATCGAGGGGATCGTCAGGGGATCGCCCTTGTGCAGGGTGTCCAGCCAGTTCTGGGAGACGCGCTGCGGGGCGCGGCCCTGGGTGTCGAGGGCCTTGAGGAGTTCCTTGTCCTCGGGGTCGGCGAGCGGGTATGCCCAGCCGCGGGAGTCGACGACGTACTGGGTCTCGCCGTCCGGGCCGACGACGTACATCAGGTCGCCGCCGGAGAGCTTGTTGCGGCCCTCCGTCTTGCCCCACTCCTTCTCGGCGAGGACGAACGCTGCCTTCTGGATGGCCCGGCCGCCGTCGCTGGGGCGTTCGCAGACCGCCCAGCGCTTGGCGGCCTCCGCCTCGCCGGTGGAGGGCAGCCGGTCGGGGGCGTACGGGATGCCGATGGTGGCGCCGTGCGGGGGCTTGCCGCTGTCGAGGACCTTCTCGTCGACCGTGATGATGCTGTTCTTGTCGGGCTTCAGCAGCAGTTTCGCGGAGGCCATGTTGAGCACCGGGTGCAGCTGCTTCTTGCCCTTCGTCTCCAGGACGACATAACGCGTCGTCGAGTCGCTGGCGACGATGACGTGTTCGTTCGGGGTGTCCCAGCCCCTCGGGGCGGTGGGACTGAACAGGCCGATGGCGCCGAACACCGCCAGGATCACCACGCCTACGACCACACCGGGCCATACCGCGCTCAGCGGCTTCGGCGCGCCCTCCTCCGAACCCGACGGCGACGGCCGCAGGAACGAAGCGAGTGTGCGACGCTTCGCGAAGGTGTAGGCGTTGAGTTCATCGCGGCGTGATGCCATCTGTGTCCGCTCTCTCCCCGTTGCGGAGCCCTGGGGACGGTGATGGTCACCGTCGCCCGCCCGTGGTTGCCTCTGGTGCCTCGGTTGTCAGACCCGGCCCCTACTATGCCTGTTGCGTGGCCGTGCGTGTGTCATGGGTAGGGCGCTCAGGACTCGCAGGAGCGTGTGGACAAGGGTTTTCGGTAGAGATTCGGGGGTTTTGGAGTGATGGCTTCCGCACGGCGGACCCGGTCGCGATCGCAATCGAGGTCACGATCGGGCAGCGCCGGTCCGGCGGCGTCCCGCGGCGGTGCCGCGGCATCGGGCTCCGTCACACCGCATCTGAGAGCACGTTCGGGGCGCGGAGGCTCGTTCGCCGTGCAGCGGCTGGTGCTGCTCGAACTGGCGGCTGCGCTCGTCGTCTGCGGCTGGGTGATCGGGACGTACGCGCTGATCCCGGCCGCCGTCGTGGCCGTGATCCTGGTGGTGCTCGCGCTGGTACGGCGCCGGGGGCGCTCCCTGCCCGAGTGGCTGGCCGGCGTGCAGGCCCTGCGCTCCCGCCGCCGCAAGGCCGCGAACACCCCGGTGCCGCCGGGCACCGACTCCGGGCTGGCCCCCGCCGTCGAGTGCGACCCGAGCCTGCGCACCTACAGCTACAGCCGCGGCAACGACCGTGACCAGCGGCCCGTCGGCATGGTCGGCGACGGCGGCTTCCTCACCGCGGTCCTCCAGGTGGAGGCGGACTTCGGGGCGCTGCGCGCGGAGCGCGGCCGCCGCCCGCTCCCCCTCGCCCTGGTCCGGGACGCACTGGACGTCGACGGAATCCACCTGGAATCCGCACAGATCGTGGTGCACACCCAGCCAGCGCCCGCGCCGCACCTGCCCCAGCAGTCGGTCGTCGTGACCAACTACACACAGCTCCAGGCGCAGACCGCCTCCCCGGCCGTCCGCATCATGTGGATCGCGCTGAAGCTGGACCCCGAGCTGTGCCCGGAGGCGGTGGCCGCCCGCGGCGGCGGGCTCGTCGGGGCGCAGAAGAGCCTGGTGCGGTCGGCGGAGCATCTGGCGAGCCGGCTGACGGGCGCCGGGTTCCGGGTGAGCGTGCTCACCGAGGAGGAGGTGACCGCCGCCATCGCCACCTCCGCCTGCGCCAACCCGATGGTGACCGCCCAGGCCGGGCAGAGCGAGGCGCCCCGGCGGCGGACCGAGGAGACCAGTCGCAGCTGGCGCTGCGACAACCGCAGACACACCACGTACTGGGTGCGCCGCTGGCCCTCCCTCGGCGGCTCCGGCACCGGTCTGCCGCAGCTGGTCGCTCAGTTGACCGCGGTGCCCGCGCTGGCGACGACGCTGAGCCTGACGCTGGCCCGGGGCGGACAGCAGGAGGTGTCCCTCACCGGGCATGTGCGGGTCACCGGGCGCAGCAGCACCGAACTGGCCGCGTCCCGCCGCGAGTTGGAACGCGTGGCGCGGCAGGCGCGGACCGGACTCGCCCGCCTCGACCGGGAGCAACTGCCCGGAGTCCTGGCCACCCTGCCGCTCGGAGGTGCCCGCTGATGGCCGCCATGACGACACCGACCTCGCCCGCCAACTCCCCCGCGGCCCCGGCTCCGGATCAGGGCGCGCCATCCCGCAGTCTCGCGGAGCGGCTGCGCACCGGCTTCGGGCTGCTCGGGCCCCGGCATCCGCGGCACACGCTGCCGGTCGACCAGCTCGACGCGCTGTCGCTGCCCATCGGTGACGACGGCGTCGTCGTCGGCGTCACCGCCGAGGGCCAGCCCGCCGTGCTCGGGGTTAACCGCCCCACGCCGTACGACGTGCTGCTGATCGGCGGTCTGTGGACGGCCCAGGTGCTCGCGCTGCGCGCCGCGGCGACGGGCGCGCGCGTCGCCGTAGAGACCGGCCGCGCCCAGCACTGGGCGCAGGTCGTGCAGGCGGTGGGCGGCGGCCAGTCCGGGATGACCGTGCACGACGTGGGCCGGGTGCCTCCGCTCGGCGCCTCGGCGGGCAGTCCGGTCCTGGTGATCCGGGACTGCGGTATGCGGCCGCCGCGCGGACGCGTGGTGTCGGCGCCCTGGCAGTCGGTGCTCACCCTGCTGCCCTATCTCAGCCCGGTGGCACCCCGGTTGATGCGTCAGGCGCGGCTCATCGGAGTGCAGCGGGTGTCGCCCGACGAGGCGGCCGAGATCGGCCGGGTGATCGGCCTGCCCCGCGCCGAGTACGAACCGCTGCCGACCCTCGCCGACGGGGTGACCCTGTGGTGCACCGACGGTGACCGGCAGTACGTGATGACGCAGCCCACGGACGCCGAGATCGGTCTGCTGGGCGTGGCCCGCCGGATGGACTGACCGCGAACCGGCGGAGGTTCCGCCGACTTTGTGTCGGACGCACATCGGAGGGCCGGACGCGCCTGCCGTGTCCGCCCCTTTCTTGATTAGGCTGGGGCGGGGCACGAAGCGAGGACCCAACAGGGTGACGCGCGATCCGGGGGTGACTCGGGTGACCCAGGGGGACAGCCCACTGACTCGTACGACACCAATGGTCGCCTCAGCACGCTATGAGGGTGCTCGACCACACCAGGAGGAACTGTGAGCAGCGATCGGGACGGGATGCGCGGGGGCTGGGCGACGCCCGGCGATGACCAGCCCGACGCGGAGACGGCCATCGAGACGACCGGCGAGTTCACCATCGACTACGCGCCGCCTGCCTGGTACACGCAGAACGCGTCGGGAAGCTCGAACGGGGCGGGGATTCCGGGGGGTTCGGGGGCCGGGATTCCCGGGGGTTCGGGGGCCGCGATTCCCGCGCAGCCCGTACAGCCCGCGCAGCCCGTTCCTCCCGTGCCACCGGCTCCGGTTGCTCCGTCCGTTCCGTCCGCTCCGCCCGTCGCGCCCACGAATCAGCCCGCGTTCGACCCGTCGGCTCAGCCGGCTGTGAACGCTCCGTTCACCACGCCCCCGCCCGCGCCGCCCGTCGGGAACCCGATGGCCGTGCCCAGGCTGCCCGAGGGCAGTGGGTTCGAGCCCCAGCAGCCGGTGCCGCCACAGCCGGAGGCACCCGCGCAGCCGACTCCCGTTGCAGCGCCGGTGAGTTCGGGGCAGGACGGTCCCGGGAACGGCGATCTGGAGAGCGGCGCCACCATGCGCTTCTCCGCGGCCGCGCTGAAGCGGGAGATCGAGGAGCGGGCGGCGGCAGCCGAGGCGGAGGCCGCGGCCGCGGCGGCCGCGCAGCAGGGGACGGCCGGTGAACCCGCTGCGGTGGTCGGTGAGGGCCCTGCCGTCGCCGGTGAGACGCCTGCCCACGAGGGTGAATCCGCTGCCGTCGCAAGTGAATCCGCTGCCGTCGCAGGTGAACCTGCTGCTGTCGCAGGTGAGTCCGCCGCCGTCGACAGCGAGGACGACGGCGCCGAGGGCACTGACACGGACGCGGAAGCTCCGGCGGCGGAGTCCGACGGCACCGTCGAGGGTACGGACGCTGAGACGGACGCGGACGCCGGTGCCGAGGCCTCGGCGGCCGAGCCGGACGAGGCTGGATCCGAGGAGGCCGGTTCCGAGGAGGCCCCGGCCGCCGCCCCGGAGGGTGCCGAGCCCGTCGCCGAAGAGCCCGAGGCCGAGGCGGCGGACACCGCCGAGCCCCAGGCGGCCGCTCCTGCCGAGCCTGTGCCCTCCGACCCGGCCCAGCAGCAGGCCCCGCCGGCCCAGCAGGCCCCGCAGCCCCAGCCGTTCGCGCAGGCTCCCCAGGACCCGCAGGCCGCCCCCGCCGCCTGGACTCCCCCGCCGGCGGCGCAGGGCGTGCCGCCCCTGCCGCCGGCGTACCAGCCCGCCGCTCCGGCCCCGGCCGCCCAGTGGCCGGCGCAGCCGCAACCGCAGCCCGAGCAGCAGGGCGGGGCGCCGGGCCAGCCGTACGTGCCCGTGCAGCAGCCCCCCTTCCAGCCGCAGGCCCCGCAGCCCGCGCCCGCTGCCTGGCACCAGCCGCCCGCCGCGCCCATGCCCCCGGCGCAGCCCGGCTACGGCTTCCCGCAGCCCGGCGTGCCCCAGGCCCAGGGGGGTTACGGCTTCCCGCAGCCCACGCCCGAAGGACCCGGCACTCCGGCCCCCGCCCCTGCCGCCCCGACCGCCCAGGCTGGTTACGGCTTCCCCCAGCCCGGCGGTTACGGCTTCCCGCAGCCGCCCGCCCAGCAGGGCCAGCCCGGCGTGCCCCCGCAGGCTGCGCCGCAGCAGCCGCAGGCACCCGAGGCGCCCCAGGTGCCCGGCCAGCCCGGCCAGCCCGGTCACCCCGCAGAGCCGCAGCCCGCGCAGGCCCCCCAGGACCAGCACGCACAGCACGCACAGCAGGGGCAGCACGTACAGCCGGGCCAGCAACCGCCCGCCGAGCAGCCCCAGCCCCAGGCGCAACCCCCGTACGCCCAGCCCCCGGTCGACCCCCGCGCGGGCGCCGCGTGGCCGCAGCCCCTGCAGCACGACCAGCGGCAGCCCACCAACCCCGGTGCCGCGCCGCTCGGTTACACCGCGGCCGTGGAGCTGTCCTCCGACCGGCTGCTCAACAGCAGGAAGCAGAAGGCGAAGAGCAGCCGTCCCGCGGCCGGTGGCCGGTTCAAGCTGGGCGGGAAGAAGGAGGAAGCCGAGCGGCTGCGGAAGCTGGAGCTGATCCGCACGCCGGTGCTGTCCTGCTACCGCATCGCCGTCATCAGCCTCAAGGGCGGTGTGGGCAAGACGACCACGACCACCGCGCTCGGCTCCACGCTCGCCACCGAGCGGCAGGACAAGATCCTCGCGATCGACGCCAACCCGGACGCCGGTACGCTCGGGCGGCGGGTGCGCCGTGAGACCGGGGCCACCATCCGTGACCTCGTCCAGGCGATCCCGTACCTCAACTCGTACATGGACATCCGGCGGTTCACCTCGCAGGCACCCTCGGGCCTGGAGATCATCGCCAACGACGTCGACCCGGCCGTCTCCACGACCTTCAACGACGAGGACTACCGGCGCGCGATCGACGTGCTGGGGCGGCAGTACCCGGTCATCCTCACCGACTCGGGCACCGGTCTGCTCTACAGCGCCATGCGCGGTGTGCTGGACCTCGCCGACCAGCTCATCATCATCTCCACCCCGTCGGTGGACGGTGCCAGCAGTGCGAGCACGACGCTCGACTGGCTGTCCGCGCACGGGTACGCGGACCTGGTGTCCCGTTCGATCACCGTCATCTCCGGTGTCCGCGAGACCGGCAAGATGATCAAGGTCGAGGACATCGTCACGCACTTCGAGACGCGTTGCCGGGGCGTCATCGTCGTCCCGTTCGACGAGCATCTGGCCGCCGGTGCGGAGGTCGACCTCGACATGATGCGGCCGAAGGTGCGGGAGGCGTACTTCAATCTCGCGGCCATGGTCGCCGAGGACTTCACCCGCCACCAGCAGGCACACGGCCTGTGGACCAACGACGGCAACCCGCCGCCGGTCGCGGCCCCGCCGATGCCGGGCCAGCAGATGCCCGGCCAGCCGATGCCGGGACAGCCGATGCCGGGGCAGCCCATGCCCGGACAGCAGATCCCCGGCCAGCCCTTCCCCAGCCAGCCGATGCCGGGCCAGCCCGTCCCCGGTCAGCCGATCCGGGGACAGCAGATCCCCGGCCAGCCCGGCGCATACCCGCAGCCCGACCAGCAGCCGTACGCCCAGGGCCAGCCCTACGCCCAGCCGGGCCACCCTGGCCACCCGGGCCAGCAGCCCGTCCACCCGGGTCAGCCCCAGCCCTACGCCCAGCCCGGCCAGCAGCCCTACCCGCCGCACGCCGCCCAGCCCGGACAGCCCGGACAGCAGCCGTACCCCCAGCAGCCCGGCTACGGCTACCCCCAGCAGGGCCAGCCGGGCCAGCCCGGTCAGCCCGGACAGCCCGATCAGCCGGAAGCCCCGCAGCAGTAACAGCCCCCGACCATGACGAAGGCGGCCGGTGCCCCAAGGCACCGGCCGCCTTCACGTCGTACGAGGAGGAACGAGGAGGAACCAGAAGGAACTACTCCGCGCCCTGCTCCGCCACCAACTCCCGGCACCGCCGCACATCCTGTGCCATCTGCTCGAGCAGTGCGTCCAGCGTCTCGAACTTCGCCTGGCCGCGGACGAAGGCGAGGAAGTCGACGGCGACGTGGAGGCCGTACAGATCGAGGCCCACGCGGTCGATGGCGTACGCCTCCACCGTGCGCTCGGTGCCGTCGAACTGCGGGTTGGTGCCGACGGAGATGGCGGCCGGCATGGCCTCGCCCTGGGCGTGCAGCCAGCCGGCGTAGACGCCGTCGGCGGGGATCGCGGTGTGCGGCAGCGTCTCGACGTTGGCCGTCGGGAAGCCGAGCTCGCGCCCGCGCTGGGCGCCGCGCACGACGACGCCCTCCACGCGGTGCGGCCGGCCGAGGATCTCGGCGGCGCCGGCCACGTCGCCCTCGGCGACGAGGCGCCGGGTGAGCGTGGAGGAGAACGGCTCGCCGCCGCCCGCCTCACCGGTGACGTACAGGTCGACGACCTCGACCTCGAAGTCGTAGATCTTGCCCTGCTCGGCGAGGAACTCGACGTTGCCCGCCGCCCGGTGGCCGAAGCGGAAGTTGGGGCCCTCGACGACCGCCTTGGCGTGCAGCTTGTCGACCAGGACCTTGACGACGAAGTCGGCCGCGGACAGCTTCGAGAACTCGGCGGTGAAGGGCAGCACGAGCACCGCGTCGACGCCCAGCTCCGCCATCAGCTCGCAGCGGCGGTGGTGCGGGGCGAGCAGCGGCGGGTGGCTGCCAGGGCGGACGACCTCGCTGGGGTGCGGGTCGAAGGTGACGACGACGGCGGGGACGCCCAGGTCGCGGGCGCGTTCCACGGCGTGCCGGATGATCAGCTGGTGTCCGCGGTGGACTCCGTCGTAGGAGCCGATGGTGACGACGCTGCGCCCCCAGTCCTGGGGGATGTCCTCCAAGCCACGCCAGCGCTGCACTGTGACCGCTCCTCGAACCCGTGTCTGACTCTTACGGATGCCTCTTATGCAGGTCTAAGGGTGCCATGCCGGGTGCTCGCCGCCCGCATCGGCATGGGAGCTGTGACCCGTCGCACCCGGCGAAGGCCCGCCACGACCCCGGCGAACGCCCGCCACGACCCCGGCGAGCGGCCCGCGAGCACCCGGTGAACCGCGGCCGGCGGTCACGCGGGCACCCGCGCGCCCGCCAGATTCTCCAGCATCCGGCGGGTGCTGGGACCCACGACGGCGGCCCAGTCGCCGGGTGCGTCGGCCAGCCAGCCCGCCATCCGCGCGGCGAAGCCGGGCACCTCACGGCCCAGGTCGACCAGGCTCCGGTCGAACCGGGTAGCCCCGGCGGGAGTGCGGACGAGGCGGAGGCCGAGGTCGCGGACCGTGCCACGCAGCTCGTCCGGTTCGTCGGAGGCGTGCCGGACGGTCGCCTCCAGCAGCGCCTCCAGGACTTCGGGCTCCTGCTCGCGGGACAGCAGGAAGGCGCGCAGCTCTCGGCGGAGGGGGCGGGATGCGGGGGTGCCGGGCTCGGCCAGTACGGCGGCGAGGGCGACGCGCACGGCGGTGGGGCCGCCGTCCAGCAGGCCGGTGAGCAGCGGGAACAGTGCGACGCGGGCGTCGGGCCCGTGGTCCAGGCGGCGGTGGGCGTACGCGGCGACGGGTTCGGCGAGGTCCCGGCGCAGGCCCACGGCCTCACGGACCAGGGCGGCGATCCGCAGGGCCAGGTCGGGGACGGTGACGTCGGCGAGCGTGCGCAGGACCTCGCCGATGTCCTCCTGGCGGCGCAGCCGGGCGCGGAAGGCGTCGAGGACCGGCTCGGGATGGGTGGTCAGAGCGGTCGCGAGGGCGCTCGGCGGGAGCTGGGGGTCTGCGGCCACGAAGTGGTCGAGGGCGCGGGGCAGGTGGTGGGCGCGGGTGCGGGGGTCCCGGACGAGGAGCGCGAGCGCGCCGCCGTGCAGGGCGTGGTCGTCGGGGCGGGCGAGCAGGGCGAGGGCCGCGTAGCGCAGCAGCTCGCCGTCGGCGTCGCCGCGCAGGTGTGGGGCGACGCACAGCCCGTACGTGATGGCGGCCGCCCGCCGCGCGGGCCGCTCGTCGTGCGCCCAGCGGTCCACGGCCCGGCAGACGGCCGACGGCTCCTCCTCGGCGAGGACGGCGAGGAGTTCGTCGGCACGGGGGTGCCCGCAGTCGGCCAGGACTTCGGTGAGGTCGTCGAGCGACCGGTGCCGGTGGGTGTGGAGAAGCGCCTGCGCCGCCGCGGCCACGGTGGCGTGCGGGGTCGCGGGCAGCGGACGCTCGTCGTCGAACCAGCGGGTGAGGTGGGGCTGTACGGCGGTGGGGGCGGCCGTGAGGAGGCGGGCCACGGCGTCCAGGTGGCGCGGGGCCGGGGCCTGGTGCGGGGCGGGGTCGGCGAGGACGAGCTGGCGCAGCAGGTCGAGGCGTTCGGCGTCGGGCAGCCGCAGGGCGGTCCAGAAGCCGGGCCCGAACTCGCCCGGCACGGGGCGGTGCAGGCGGTGCCAGTCGACGACGCTGTCGGCGAGCGGGCGCAGCACGGCGAGGTACGGGGTGGCGTCGGGGACGCGTCGCAGCACCTCGGCGAGCAGGCGGGCGGCCCACCAGGAGCGCGGGTCGGCGTCCAGGGCGTGCGCCAGCTCCTTCAGATGGCGGGCGAGCCGGTCGGTGCCCTGCTGGCGGGCGACGCAGAGGAGGGACTGCACGACCGGGCCGATGCGGTGGTGCGGGACGGGCGGGGGGTGGGCGTGGCCGGTCGCGCGGGGGCGGTGCACCAGGGCGTGCAGGGCCTCGTCGAGGTCGAGGTGCATGCCCTGGATCCAGTCGGCGAATTCCTCGTGGGCGAAGCGGTAGCCGTCGCCCGAGGGGACGAGCAGCCCTTCGGTGAGGACGGCGGAGGCCCAGCCGGTGCCGCCGCCGAGCCGTGCGGGGGCGGGTCCCCAGGGGAAGACCGCCTCGAACGACGGGCGGTCCAGTTCACCCTGGCCGGGTCCGAGGCTGCGACGGGCGGCCTCGTGGACCTGGCCGCAGACCCGGGCCGCGAGGCGCCGTACGGCGGTGCCGCGCAGGCCGTTCTCGGCGGCCAGCCGGACGGCGACGCGCAGGCACATCAGGTCCAGGTGGGCGGCGAAGACGTCGTTGCGGTCGAGCGGTGCGCCGGCGGCCGCGTCGGGGACGGCGGCGCGGATCTCGGCGAGCAGGCGGAGGGTGAGGGGGTGGCGGGCGTCGGGGTCGGCGAGGGCGGTGTCGGGGATGCCGTGGCGGGCGCGGGCCTCCCTGGCCTCGGCGGGGGTGAGGTCATCGAGGGGCAGGCAGGGCGGCAGTCCGTCCGGAGGCGACTCGCCGGGCTCGCCGGCCGTGGGGGCGTGCAGCATCTCCGCCGGGAACGCGGCGCCCGCCGTCTCCCAGTACTCCGGGCGGCAGGCCACCACCAGCCGCGCCCCCGTCTCGCGCAGCCAGGCCACCGTGCCCTCGGTCCAGGCGGGGAGCCGGTCGGCGAGGGCGGGCGGCATCTCCTCGGGCCCGTCGAGAAGCAGCAGCAGGGGGCGGCCCGCCGTGCGGGCGACCCGGGCGAGGCGTTCGGGGTCGGCGTCGACCGGGGCGGCGGGCGTGGAGGGGCCGGACGCGGCGACGATGCGGGCGGCGCGCTCCAGGGCGCGCCGGGCGGCGTCGGCGACCGAGGTGTCGTCGTCGCGCAGGTCGGCGCCGCGCAGCCACAGCGTGGGCGCCGGTGCCGTGGCGCGGTGGCGGCGGGCGGCGAGCGCCGCGAGTTCCGTCGTACGGCCGCTGCCCGGCGCTCCGACGAGGGCGAGCACCGCGGCCGGGCCGTGGGCGAAAGCGGCGAACTCGGCGGCGGCAGCAGCCCGTTCGACCGGCTCGGCCCATTCCGGCCGCGCCGCCCCGGTCCCGGACGTGCCGACGTCCAGTGCCCCGGGCGGGCCGTCCTGCCCGACGGAGGTGGCGGTCAGCTCCAGGACCCCCGCGAGGTTCAGATCGGCGCCGTACGCGGGGACGGTGGCCGCGTTGCGGGCCAGCAGGTCGGCCAGTGGGCCGTCGGTGGCGGGGCGCAGAGGCACGGCGAAGCCGGCCTCGCGGTCGCCGGACCTCAGTGCCGTGCCGACGAGGGCGACGACGGCCCCGGTGCCGGTCTCCACGACCGGTCCCCCGGCGGCGCCGCCGCCCAGCCGCAGCGCGTCCCGGCCCGCGGTGCCGATGGCCAGTTCCAGGGCGTCCTCGAGCTGGTGGTGGCGGCCGGTCGAGGTGTAGGTGACGCCGGTGGCGCCGAGCACCCGTGCCTCGCGCCAGCAGCCGGCGGCGACGCGGACGTAGGTGCCGGTGTCGATCCGTTCCCGCACGGTGAGCGGGAGCGGGTCCACGCCCAGTCCCTCGGCGCGTACGAGTGCCAGGCCCCTATCGGGCAGCGGGGTCACCGCGTCGGCGGTCACCACGCGTCCGCGCGTCCGGTCGGCGGTGCGCAGGACGAGCCGGGGCAGGCCGTCGACGGCTTCGTGGCTGGTGAGCAGCGTGCCGTGGTGGTCGGCCGCGATCCCGATGCCGCGCAGACGCCCGGCGAGGTCGTGGACACGGACCAGGGCGTGGTCCCAGGCGGGAGGCGGAGGCGGTGGGGCGGCGGCCGTGCGCACCACGGATCCGTGGTCGTCGCGCGCCGCGTAAGCGTGGTCTTCCCTCGGATGCGAGCTCGGATCCGGACCCCGATCCGGCCTCGGATCCGGACCCCGATCCGGCCTCGGATCCGGGTTCGGATCCAGGTTCGGATCGGGCCTGAGATCCGGTCTCGGATCCGGTCCGCCCCGCCGGCCCCGTGCCGCCATGGTCGAACCTCCCGCCGTACGCGTGCTTTGCGTCCGACGGTAGGGGCGTGGTGATCAGCGGGACAGATCGCGAGGTGAACGCGCCCCCTTCCGCTCCCCCGGTTCACTCCGAGCGCCTGCCCGGGCGGGTGAACCTATGGGGACCAGTGGATACACCCTAGGGGTGGGGGAACCGAGGGGGGACCGTGGAGCGGCGGCCGTGCCACACCCCGTGACCGCCGCCGCTCCACGGGCAGCCCGCCCGCCCGGTGCGGTCAGCCGAAGACGGCGAGGCTCTTCGCCTTGCCCCGCTGCTCCTCGACCAGTGCCAGGAAGCGGCCCTCGGGGTCGAAGACGGCCACCGCGCCGGCGCCCGCGTACTCGTCGGGCATCTCCAGCCGGACACCGTTGGTGAGCAGCCGCGCCCGCTTGGCGTCCACGTCCCAGCGGGGGAACGCGGCCGTGGCGGCCTCGGCGATCGGCATCACCGTCAACTCCTGCTGGAGCTGGTCCAGCGTCTTGGCGGAGTCCAGCTTGTACGGCCCGACCCGCGTCCGGCGCAGCGCCGTGAGGTGGCCGCCGACGCCGAGGTCGGCGCCCAGGTCACGGGCCAGGGCGCGGATGTAGGTGCCGGAGGAGCAGACCACCGACACCACCAGGTCGAGCACGGGCGTGCCGTCGTCGGCGACGGCGTCCCGGACGTCGTACACCGCGAAGGACGACACGGTCACCGGGCGGGCCGGGATGTCGAAGTCCTCGCCCTCGCGGGCCCGCTTGTAGGAGCGCACGCCGTTGATCTTGATGGCGCTGACCTTGGACGGCACCTGCATGATGTCGCCGGTCAGCTTGGCGATGCCGGTGTCGATGGCGTCGCGGGTGACCTTGGAGGCGTCGGTGGTGGCGGTGATCTCGCCCTCGGCGTCGTCCGTGACCGTGGTCTGGCCCAGGCGGATGGTGCCCAGGTACTCCTTCTCGGTCAGGGCGAGATGCCCGAGGAGCTTGGTGGCCCGCTCCACGCCGAGGACGAGGACGCCCGTCGCCATGGGGTCGAGGGTTCCGGCGTGTCCGACGCGCCGGGTCTTCGCGATGCCGCGCATCTTGGCGACGACGTCGTGCGAAGTGAAGCCCGACGGCTTGTCGACGATGACCAGGCCGTCGGGCGGGGTGGGCTTGCGGTTCATTCGGCGATGTCGTCCTCGTCCTCGCCCGGCTTGCGGTAGGGGTCCGCCTCACCGGCGTACTGGGCGCCGGAGGCGGACTCGCGCACCTTCGCATCGGAGGCGCGCGCCTTGTCGAGCAGGTCCTCGATGGTCCGGGCGGTGTCCGGGAGGGCGTCGGCGACGAAGGTGAGCGTCGGGGTGAACTTCACCCCGGCCGCCCTGCCGACCTCGGAGCGCAGGATGCCCTTGGCGCTCTCCAGACCGGCCGCGGCGGCCTTCCGCTCCTCCTCGTCCCCGTACACGGTGTAGAAGACGGTCGCCTCCCGCAGATCGCCCGTCACCCGGGTGTCCGTGATGGTGACGTGCGAGCCGAGCCGCGGGTCCTTGATCCCGCGCTGCAGCTTCTGGGCCACCACCTCTCGGATGAGGTCCGCCAGCCTCTTAGCCCGCGCGTTGTCGGCCACTGGTCCGTCTCCCGTTCTTTCTCTTCTTACGTTCTCGGGCTGGGGTCGTCAGTCGTCTTCGCCGTGGAAGCGCCGGCGTACCGACAGCAGCTCCACCTCGGGACGGCCGGCGACCAGCCGTTCGCACCGGTCCAGTACGTCGGTCAGGTGCCCCGCGTCGCCGGACACCATGGCGAGGCCGATGACGGCCCGCCGGTGCAGATCCATGTGGTCCACCTCGGCCGCGCTCACCGCGTACTTCCGCTGGAGTTCGGCGACGATCGGGCGGACGACGGAGCGCTTCTCCTTCAGTGACCGTACGTCACCGAGGAGGAGGTCGAAGGACAGCGTCCCCACATACATGTATGTAACCGGTTCACCCGCCGGTACGGGATCGATGGCCCTGCCGTTCGGGCAGGGACATCAAGAACGGTACCGCGCGGCCGCCTCCGGCTCGACCGGGTTTCGCCGGGGGCTGCGCCCCGGCTCGCGCGGTTCCCCGCGCCCCTTCGGGCACGGACAGTGGCCGACGGGAGAAATCTCCCGTCGGCCACTGTCAGGCACTAGGCCTTACGCGCGCGGCTTCTCGCGCATCTCGTACGTCGCGATGACGTCGTCGACCTTGATGTCGTTGAAGTTTCCGAGGTTGATACCACCCTCGTAGCCTTCGCGGATCTCGGTGACGTCGTCCTTGAAGCGACGCAGACCCTCGATGTTGAGGTTCTCCGCGACCACCTTGCCGTCGCGGATGAGGCGCGCCTTGGTGTTGCGCTTGACCTCGCCCGAGCGGATGAGCACACCGGCGATGTTGCCCAGCTTGGACGACTTGAAGACCTCGCGGATCTCCGCCGTACCGAGCTCGACCTCCTCGTACTCCGGCTTGAGCATGCCCTTGAGGGCCGCCTCGATCTCCTCGATCGCCTGGTAGATGACCGAGTAGTACCGGACGTCCACGCCCTCGCGCTCGGCCATCTGCGCCGCGCGGCCGGCCGCGCGGACGTTGAAGCCGATCACGATGGCGTCGGAGCCCATCGCCAGGTCGATGTCGGACTCCGTGACCGCACCGACACCGCGGTGCAGGACGCGGATGTCGACCTCTTCGCCGACGTCCAGCTGGAGCAGCGAGGACTCGAGGGCCTCGACGGAACCGGAAGCGTCGCCCTTGATGATCAGGTTCAGCTGCTGGACCTCGCCGGCCTTCAGGACCTTGTCCAGGTCCTCGAGCGAGACGCGGCGCGTGCGCTTGGCGAAGGCCGCGTTGCGCTCGCGGGCGGCGCGCTTCTCGGCGATCTGACGGGCCGTACGGTCCTCGTCGACCACCAGGAAGTTGTCGCCCGCACCCGGGACGTTGGTCAGGCCCAGGACCTGAACCGGCGTCGACGGGCCGGCCTCGGCGACGTTGTTGCCGTTGTCGTCGAGCATGGCGCGCACACGACCGTAGGCGTCGCCCACGACCATCGTGTCGCCGACCCGCAGCGTGCCTCGCTGGACGAGGACCGTCGCCACGGCACCGCGGCCGCGGTCGAGGCGGGACTCGATCGAGATGCCCTGCGCGTCCTGGCTCGGGTTGGCCCGCAGGTCGAGCGAGGCGTCCGCGGTGAGGACCACGGCCTCCAGCAGGGAGTCGATGTGCAGACCCTGCTTGGCGGAGATGTCGACGAACATCGTGTCGCCGCCGTACTCCTCGGCCACCAGGCCGTACTCGGTCAGCTGACCGCGCACCTTGGTCGGGTCGGCACCCTCGACGTCGATCTTGTTGACCGCGACGACGATCGGGACATCGGCCGCCTTGGCGTGGTTGAGTGCCTCGACCGTCTGCGGCATGACGCCGTCGTTGGCCGCGACGACCAGGATCGCGATGTCGGTCGACTTCGCACCACGCGCACGCATGGCGGTGAACGCCTCGTGACCCGGGGTGTCGATGAAGGTGATCTTGCGCTCTTCGTCGTTGACCTCGGTCGAGACCTGGTAGGCACCGATGTGCTGGGTGATGCCGCCGGCCTCGCCCGCGATGACGTTCGTCTTGCGGATGGCGTCGAGCAGTCGGGTCTTACCGTGGTCGACGTGACCCATGACGGTGACGACCGGCGGACGGACCACCAGGTCCTCCTCGTCGCCCTCGTCCTCGCCGAACTCGATGTCGAAGGACTCGAGCAGCTCGCGGTCCTCCTCCTCCGGGCTGACGATCTGAACCTCGTAGTTCATCTCGCCCGCGAGGAGCTGGAGGGTCTCGTCGGAGACGGACTGGGTCGCGGTGACCATCTCGCCGAGGTTCATCATGACCGCGACGAGCGACGCCGGGTTGGCGTTGATCTTCTCCGCGAAGTCGGTGAGCGACGCGCCGCGGGAGAGACGGATGGTCTCGCCGTTGCCGCGCGGCAGCATCACGCCGCCGACGCTCGGGGCCTGCATGGCCTCGTACTCCTGGCGCCTCTGCCGCTTCGACTTGCGGCCGCGACGCGCGGGACCACCCGGGCGACCGAAGGCACCCTGCGTGCCACCACGGCCACCGGGACCGCCGGGACGGCCGCCGAAGCCGGGACGGCCACCGCCGCCACCGAAGCCGCCGCCACCGCCGGGAGCACCCGGACGACCGGCGAAGCCGCCGCCACCGCCCGGACGACCGGCACCGCCGCCGCCACCGGGACGGCCGGCGAAGCCGCCGCCACCCGGACGACCGGCACCGCCGCCGGGACGACCCGCACCACCCGGACCGCGGCCACCGGGGCCGGGACGCGGGCCGGCAGCGGGACGCTGCGGCATCATGCCGGGGTTCGGACGCGGGCCGGCGGGGCCGCCGCCGGGACGCGGACCGCCCTGCGGACGCGGCATCGAGCCCGGGGTCGGACGGGAGCCGCCCGGAGCCTGCGGACGCGGACCGCCGCCCTGGCCGCCGGGGGCCTGCGGACGGGGACCGGCGCCGGGGGCACCGGGGCCGCCGGGACGCGGGGCGCCCTGCGGACGGGGCGCCTGCGGGCGCGCCATGCCGGCGTTGCCGCCGGACGTGAACGGGTTGTTGCCCGGACGCGGACCGGCCGGACGGGCACCCGGACGCGGCGCCTGGGAGCCGGGACGGCCACCCTGCGCGGCGGGGCGCTGACCACCCTGCTGACCCTGACCGGGCGCGGGACGCCCGCCGGGCTTCGGGGCACCCGGACGGGGACCGCCGGGCTTGGGCGCAGCGGACGGAGCCGGAGCCGACGGCGGAGCGGTGAACTCCGGGGCGGCCGGCGCCGGACGCGGCGCGGGCTTCGGACCCGGCACCGGACGCGGGCCGGGGGCCGGCGCGGGCGCCGAGGGCTGCTGGGCCACCGGGGCCGCGGGCTGCGGGGCCGTCGGAGGCTTGGGGGCCGCCGGCTTCGGAGCAACCGGACGTGCCGCCTGCGCCGGGGAGGGCGCGGCGGGCTTGGGGGCGGCCTTGCGCGGGGCGGGCTTACCGGCGGACTTGCCGCTGCCACCGCCCTGGAAGGCGTCAGTCAGTTTGCGTACAACCGGCGCTTCGATGGTCGAAGACGCCGAACGGACGAATTCACCGAGTTCCTGAAGCTTGGCCATGACGACCTTGCTCTCGACACCGAACTCCTTGGCGAGTTCGTAGACCCGGACCTTAGCCACTTCGCTCCTTTGAGGTCCGGGTTGCGTCCGGACCGTCGCTAGTTCATGGGCGTACTCATCGCGTACTCATCGAGTGCTCATCGCAATCTCGACCTGCTTTCGACTCGCGAGGTACCAAGCCGCACGGGGTTTTCCGTGCGGCACGCTTTCTTACCGTGTTGCCTGCTCGGCAACTGTTGTCCGCTCGACGTACTGGCGCAACGCCATTGTTTCGAGCGCTCCCGGGGCGCGCAGTGCCCGCGTGAACGCCCGGCGGCGTACCGCCTGGTCGAGACAGACCAGGGCGGGGTGTACATATGCACCCCGGCCGGGCAGCGTACCGCGAGGATCGGGGACGCACTCGTCCTCGATCGCCACGATGCGCAGCAGCTCCGTCTTGGCCGCTCGCTCCCGGCACCCCACACAGGTGCGTTCAGGGCATGCGCGGACCGGCGTCCGGCCAGACACTCCTCAGTCTACCTCCCCGTACGCACCTCACCCCTTTGGGGCAGGATTCGAACACTTGCCGCGCGACAACCTGTCGTGATCTGAGCGCCGCGCGGCTTGGATCTATTCCCCGGGATCTCAGTCCGCGGTCTGCTCGGTGTCCGGACGGATGTCGATCCGCCAGCCGGTGAGCCGGGCGGCGAGGCGGGCGTTCTGCCCCTCCTTGCCGATGGCCAGCGACAGCTGGTAGTCCGGCACCGTCACCCGCGCCGAGCGGGCGGCCATGTCCACGACCTCGACCTTCGACACCCGGGCCGGGGAGAGCGCGTTCGCCACCATCTCGGCCGGGTCGTCCGACCAGTCGACGATGTCGATCTTCTCGCCGTTCAGCTCGCCCATCACGTTGCGCACCCGGCCGCCCATGGGGCCGATGCAGGCGCCCTTGGCGTTCAGGCCCGAACGGGTGGACCGGACGGCGATCTTCGTACGGTGACCGGCCTCACGGGCGATCGCGGCGATCTCGACGGACCCGTCGGCGATCTCCGGGACCTCCAGCGCGAACAGCTTCTTCACCAGATTGGGGTGCGTGCGCGACAGGGTCACGGAGGGACCGCGGACACCCTTCGCCACCCGGACGACGTACGAGCGGAGCCGCATGCCGTGCGGGTAGGACTCGCCGGGCACCTGCTCCTGCACCGGCAGGATGGCCTCCAGCTTGCCGATGTCCACGAGCACGTTCTTCGGGTCGCGGCCCTGCTGGACCACGCCGGTGACGATGTCGCCCTCACGGCCGGCGTACTCGCCGAGCGTCGCGTCGTCCTCGGCGTCGCGCAGCCGCTGCAGGATCACCTGCTTGGCGGTGGTGGCGGCGATACGGCCGAAGCCGGACGGGGTGTCGTCGAACTCGCGGGGCTCCTGGCCCTCTTCGAGGTCCTCCGGGTCCTCCTTCGCCCACACGGTCACGTGACCGGTCTCGCGGTTGAGCTCCACGCGCGCGTGTCGGCGGCTTCCCTCGGTGCGGTGGTAGGCGATGAGGAGGGCGGATTCGATGGCCTCGACCAGCAGGGAGAAAGAGATCTCCTTCTCCCGTACCAAGCCCCGCAGGGCACTCATGTCGATGTCCACGGCTACGCCTCCTCTTCCTTCTTGTGGGACTTCTCGTCCTTGCAGTTGAACTCGACCTGGACCCGCGCCTTGGCGATCTCCCCGAAGGCGAGCCTGCGCGCGGTGGGCTTGCGGCCCTTGACTCCGGGGACCTCGAGATCGACGCCCTCGTCGTCGACGGTGAGGATTCTGGCGACCAGTTCGCCGCCCTCCGCCAGCTGGAACCTCACCAGCCGGCCGGTGGCGCGCACATAGTGCCGGGGTTCCTTCAGCAGGCGCTCCGCGCCCGGCGTACCGACCTCCAGGTCGTACGCCCCCTCGCCCATCGCGTCCGTCTCGTCGAGCTTCGCCGAGAGCGCGCGGCTCACATCGGCGATCTGGTCCAGGTCCGCCCCGGTGTCGGAGTCGACGACGACGCGCAGCACCCGCTTGCGTCCGACCGAGTCCACTGCGATCTCTTCGAGATCCAGGCCCTGGGAGCTGACGAGCGGTTCCAGTAGCTCTCGCAGCCTCTCGCTCTGGGTGGTGCTCATCCGGGTGACTCCTCGGCCGCGTGTGCTGTTGTGGGATGGGTCGCGTGTCAGGTGAAAGGGTATCCGGTCCCGGGGAGTGTTGCCGTCCACCTGTGTACGGGCGGTGCCGGTGAGTGGTGTCGGACACATGCGCGGGTACCGTGATCACGGGCGTGCCGCCGGGTGCCGCCCGTGACGTTCGTACGAGCCCCGAGGACACCCGCCGTGCCGTACTCCCCTCCGTCGCGCCTGCCCTTGGGGCCGCGCCGCAGAACCCTGCTCGCCTCGGCCGCCGGGGTGGCCCTGCTGACGGGCTGTTCCGCCGGGGCCGAGGACTCCGACGGCACCCGGGGCGGCGGCCCGTCCGCCGCGGACCGGGCACGTGCGCGTGCCGCCCGGGACAGCGGGCGGCTGGTCGAGCGGTACGACGCGGTGATTGCCGCGCACCCGGGGCTGGCGGAGCGGCTGACGCCGCTGCGGGCGGAGGTCGTACGGCACCGGGAGGCCTTCGGCGAGCCCGCCGCGTCGGCGTCCGCGACGGCGGCGACCTCGGCCTCGCCGTCCCCGTCGGCGTCCGCGCCGGTCCCCGTCCCCGGCGACGAGAAGGCCGCCCTCGCCGACCTGGCCACCGCCGAACGCACGCTCGCCGACGAGCGGGCGAAGGTCCTGCTGGACGTACCGGGTGAACTGGCCCGCCTCCTGGCCTCCGTGGCGGCGGCCGGGGCGGCACACGCCTATCTGCTGACGGAGACGGGCAAGTGAGCGCGGCGCGCGGCAGGAGCCGCCACGTGGACCGGGTGACGGAGCGGCAGGGTGCCGGGGCCGGGCAGGTACGGGCTTTGACGGGAGCGGGATGGTGAGTGAGGCGGCGCAGCGGGAGCTGGGGGCGTTGCAGGCGGCCTTGGCGGCGGAGCACGCGGCGGTGTACGGGTACGGGGTCGTCGGAGGGCGGATCCGGCAGGAGCGGCGCGTGGAGGCGCGGGCCGCGTACGACGCGCACCGCGCGCGGCGGGACGCCCTGGTGCGGGAGGTGCGGGACCTGGGCGGCACGCCGGTCGCCGCGGCCGCCGGGTACGCGCTGCCGTTCCCGGTGACGGACTCGGACACGGCCACCCGGCTCGCCGCCGAGCTGGAGGAGCGGGTGGCGGGGGTGTACTCCGACCTGGTCCGGGCGGCGGAGGGCGGCCGCCGGGGCACCGCGGCCACCGCGCTGCGGGAGGCGGCGGTGCGGGCGGTGCGCTGGCGCGGCGGGAGCGTAGCCTTCCCTGGGCTCGCCGAACGGGCGGGCACCGCGTCGGCGTCGGCGACGCCCACGGCATAACGCGCACCGGAAGGGAACGACTCGCGTATGGCTTTCGAACCGCCGCGGCGTCTGGTCAGGGCGCTCGGTGAGAGCGCCCCGGACGGTGACGACTGGTTGGAGAAGCTGCCCGAGACGGCGCGGCACGCCGTCGCGCTACGCGAGTTGACCGTCGAGCGGGTGCAGGTGCCGGGCGGCCGCAGCAGCCTGGTCGTGCTCGTCCGGCGGCCCGACGGCATCCCCGCCGTGCTGAAGCTGGCGCCGCTCCGGGCCCGCCCGGAGAGCGAGCGGGCCGCGCTGGCGCACTGGGGCGGCCGGGGCGCGGTACAGCTGCTGGAGGACGAGTCGCCGGACGGCGCGCTGCTGCTGGAGCGGCTGCATCCGGACGTCTCGGTGCGGTCCCTGCCGGAGGCGAAGGCGCTGCTGGAAGCGGCGGGCACGCTGCGCCGCCTGTGGGTGGCGCCGCCGGAGGGCCACGGTTTCGAGACGGTGGCCGGGCGGACGGGCAGGCAGGCCGCGGCGATGCGGGCGAGCGCGGAGGCGGACGCCGAGGTGGCGCCGCTGGTGGAGGTGGCGCTCGCGGCGCGTGCGGAGCTGCTGGCGGAACCGCCGGAGGAGCGGTTGCTGCACGGCACCTTCCGGCAGAGCAAGGTGCTCGGCGGGGAGCGGATGCCGTGGCTGGCGGTGGGCCCGGACCCGGTGGTCGGCGAACCCGCCTTCGACCTGGCGCGACTGGTCCGCGACCGGGTGGAGGACCTGATCGCCTCGCCGTCGGGCGCGGCGACGACCCGCCGCCGGGTGAAGCGGCTCGCGGAGTCCCTGGACGTGGACCAGGACCGGCTGCGCGGCTGGACGCTGTTCCGGGCGGTGGAGTCCGGCGTACGGGCCCGCCGCGTCGGCCGGGAGCAGGACGCGGAGCTGTTGCTGGAGTTCGCCGGGTGGCTGTAGGCCCCCGGGGGTGACGGCGACGCCCGGGCGACCGTCCGTCACCCGGGCGTCCGCGTTCGGCAGCGTCAGGAAGCGGCCGTCAGGCGGGCGATCGCCTCGTCCACCGGCAGCTCCTCGCGCTCGCCCGTGCGGCGGTCCTTGAGCTCGACCACGCCCTCGCCGGCCCGGCGGCCAGCGACGAGGATCCTCGGTACGCCGATCAGTTCCGAGTCGGTGAACTTCACGCCCGGGGAGACGCCCGCGCGGTCGTCCACCAGGACGCGCACGCCGGCCGCCGCCAGCTTGTCGGAGACCTCCAGGGCCAGTTCGGTCTGGAGGGCCTTGCCGGCCGCGACGACGTGGACGTCGGCCGGGGCGACCTCGGCGGGCCAGCACAGGCCCTTGTCGTCGGCGGTCTGCTCGGCGAGCGCGGCGACCGCGCGGGAGACGCCGATGCCGTAGGAGCCCATGGTCACGCGGACCGGCTTGCCGTTCTGGCCGAGGACATCCAGCTTGAGGGCGTCGGTGTACTTGCGGCCCAGCTGGAAGATGTGGCCGATCTCGATGGCGCGGTCCAGCTTGAGGCCGGTGCCGCACTTCGGGCAGGGGTCGCCGTCCTGCACCACGACGACGTCGACGTACTCGTCGACCTCGAAGTCGCGGCCGGCGACCACGTTCTTGGTGTGGGTGTTCGTCTTGTTGGCGCCGGTGATCCAGGCCGTGCCGGGGGCCACGCGCGGGTCGGCGACGTACTTGACCTTGTCCAGGCCCTGCGGGCCGACGTAGCCGCGGACCAGATCGGGGCGGGTCGCGAAGTCCGCCTCGGTGACCATCTCGACGACCGCCGGGGCGAAGTGCGCCTCGACCTTGCCCATGTCGACCTCGCGGTCGCCGGGCACGCCCACCGCGACGATCTCGCCGTCGACCTTCACCAGGAGGTTCTTCAGGGTGGCGGAGGCCGGGACGCCGAGGGAGGCGGCCAGGGTCTCGATGGTCGGGGTGTCCGGGGTGGGGATGTCCTCGGCGGCGGGGACGCCGGAGGCGTCGACCGGCTTCAGCTCGTAGGTGATCGCCTCGGTGTTGGCGGCGAAGTCGCAGTTCGGGCAGTCCGCGAAGGTGTCCTCGCCGGCCTCGGCGGGGGCCAGGAACTCCTCGGACTTGGAGCCGCCCATGGCGCCGGCGGTGGCGGCGCAGATGCGGTAGTCGAGGCCGAGACGCTGGAAGATCTTCTGGTAGGCCTGGCGGTGCAGGGCGTAGGACTGGGCGAGGCCCTCGTCCTCCAGGTCGAAGGAGTACGAGTCCTTCATCAGGAACTCGCGGCCGCGCAGGATGCCGGCGCGGGGGCGGGCCTCGTCCCGGAACTTGGTCTGGATCTGGTAGAGGATCACCGGCAGGTCCTTGTAGGAGGACGCCTGGTCCTTCACCAGCAGGGTGAAGATCTCCTCGTGGGTCGGGCCGAGGAGGTAGTCGCCGCCCTTGCGGTCCTGGAGGCGGAAGAGTTCGGCGCCGTACTCGTTCCAGCGGCCGGTCGCCTCGTACGGCTCGCGCGGCAGCAGGGCGGGCAGCAGCACCTCCTGGGCGCCGATGGCGTCCATCTCCTCGCGGACGATGCGCTCCACGTTGGCGAGGACCTTCTTGCCGAGCGGCAGCCAGGTCCACACGCCCGCGGCGGTCCGGCGGACGTAGCCGGCGCGGACGAGCAGCTTGTGGCTGAGGACCTCGGCGTCCGCCGGGTCGTCGCGCAGGGTCTTCGCCATCAACTGGGACATGCGCTGGACCGGTGCGTTGGCCATGGTTCTCGTACTCCTGCTGCGGTAAGGGTGGTGCTAGGAGGTTAGCCGGGCGGGACTGGACGGTGGAAATCGGTTAAGCGCGTGCCAGACGCCGCGACGCCGGACTGATGCGAACGACAGGGCCTAACGGCGGCGCAGCGGGAGTGGGGCGCCCATCACGGCGTACGGCCGGGGCGCGCTGGGGAAGACGACGCGGCGGGCCAGGTCCTGGTAGCCGAGGGAGTGGTAGAGGCCGCGGGCCGGGCTGTCGGTGTCGATCGCGGAGAGGATCGAGCGGGGTTCGGTGGCGCTGTCGGTGATCGTGGTGATCAGCGCGCGGCCGATGCCGCGGTTCTGGTGGCGCGGGTGGACGTGCAGCTCGGTGATGACGAAGGAGTCGTCGAGCCAGCCGTCGTTGCCCTGGGCGCGCAGGTAGGGCTCCACGACGGTCGACCACCAGTGGGTGCGGCTGTTGGGCATGCCGTAGACGAATCCGACGAGGAGGCCGTCGGAGGTGGTGGCGCCGAGGGCGCGGGCGCCCGGGTAGTTCATGTGGCGCAGCACGATCTGGCGGCGTACGGCGACTTCGTCCGGGCCGAGGCCGAAGGCCAGGGCTTGGACGGCCAGCGCTTCGTCGACGTGGGCGGGGAGGTCGAGGGCGGCGATCGTGATGTCGCGAAGCATGGCGCGAGCCTACAGCGGGCGGGGGCGGGTCAGAACAGCGCGCCGTCTCAGAAGAGCACGCTCATGAAAGCGCCGACCTCCTGGAAGCCCACCCGGTGATACGTCCGCCGTGCCGCCGTGTTGAAGTCGTTGACGTACAGGCTGACCACGGGGGCGACGTCGGCGAGGGCGTAGCGCAGGACCGCCGCCATGCCGGGGGCCGCGAGGCCTCGCCCCCGGTACTCGGGGGCCACCCACACGCCCTGGATCTGGCAGGCCTGGGGGGTCGCCGCGCCGATCTCCGCCTTGAAGACGACCTTGCCGCGTTCGTCGAGGCGGGCGAAGGAGCGGCCGGATCCGACGAGTTCGGCGACGCGTGCCTGGTAGAGCAGGCCGCCGTCGCCGGCTATCGGGGAGACGCCGACCTCCTCGGTGAACATGGCCACGCACGCCGGCATGATCGTCTCCATCTCGTCCTTGCGGACGCGACGGACGTACGGGTCGGGGGCTATGCCGGCCGGCATGCGGTCGGTGACCATGAGCGGCTGGTGGGCGCGGACCTCGCGGGCCGGGCCCCAGTGCGGTTCCAGCAGCCGCCACAGCTGGGCGGTGGGTCCGGCGGGTCCGACGATGGAGGAGCAGCGGCGGCCGCCCCGGCGGGCGCGGTCGGCGAAGGCGCGGACGGCACGGTCGGTGGCGCAGATGGGGACGAGGTTCGCGCCCGCGTAGCACAGCGACGTGAGCATGCCGTCCTCGTACCAGCCCCACATCTCGCCGCCGAGACGCCACGGGTCGAGGCCGGCGACCTCGACCCGGGAGGTCACGAAGGCGTTGTTGACCGGCTCGCGGTGCAGGACCGCGAGCGCGGCGTCCAGGTCGCTCGGTTCGAGGACCCGGGAGGTCGTCTGGGTGAGCACGTGCGGGGCCCTCCGGGGTCAGCTGCTGGTCTCCGCACTGTACCTGCGGAAGCTGAGCGGCGTCCTTTCGTGACGGCCGCCCGCTGACTCGGCAGGTCCTGTCCGTGCGCGGCTGACCGTCCGCTGTGGCTGATCGCGCCGTTCCCCGCGCCCCTTCAGGGCGTTGCTCAGCCGGCGACCGCCACGGAAGGCTCGCCCGAAGCGACGCCGTCCTTCTCCATCTGCTCGGCGAGCTTCATGGCCTCCTCGATCAGGGTCTCCACGATCTTGGACTCGGGAACGGTCTTGATGACCTCGCCCTTGACGAAGATCTGGCCCTTGCCGTTGCCGGAGGCGACGCCGAGGTCGGCCTCGCGGGCCTCGCCGGGGCCGTTGACGACGCAGCCCATGACGGCGACGCGCAGCGGGACCTCCATGCCGGTCAGGCCGGCGGTGACCTCCTCGGCCAGCTTGTAGACGTCGACCTGGGCGCGGCCGCAGGACGGGCAGGAGACGATCTCGAGGCCGCGCTGGCGGAGGTTCAGCGACTCCAGGATCTGGATGCCGACCTTGACCTCCTCGGCGGGCGGGGCGCTCAGCGACACCCGGATCGTGTCGCCGATGCCCTGCGAGAGGAGCGCGCCGAAGGCGACGGCCGACTTGATGGTGCCCTGGAAGGCGGGACCGGCCTCGGTGACGCCGAGGTGGAGGGGGTAGTCGCACTGGGCGGCGAGCTGGCGGTAGGCCTCGATCATCACGACCGGGTCGTTGTGCTTGACCGAGATCTTGATGTCGCGGAAGTCGTGCTCCTCGAACAGGGACGCCTCCCACAGCGCGGACTCGACCAGCGCCTCCGGGGTGGCCTTGCCGTACTTCTGGAGCAGTCGCCGGTCCAGCGAGCCCGCGTTGACGCCGATGCGGATCGGAGTGCCGTGGTCCTTGGCGGCCTTGGCGATCTCCTTGACCTTGTCGTCGAACTGCTTGATGTTGCCGGGGTTCACGCGGACCGCGGCGCAGCCTGCCTCGATGGCCGCGAAGACGTACTTCGGCTGGAAGTGGATGTCGGCGATGACCGGGATCTGGGACTTCCTGGCGATGGTCGCGAGGGCGTCGGCGTCGTCCTGGGTGGGGCAGGCGACGCGGACGATCTGGCAGCCGGAGGCGGTCAGCTCGGCGATCTGCTGGAGCGTGGCGCCGATGTCCGACGTGCGGGTCGTCGTCATGGACTGGACCGAGACCGGCGCGTCCCCGCCGACCGCCACGGACCCGACCTGGATCTGCCGGCTCTTGCGGCGCTCGGCGAGCTTGGTCGGAACGGACGGCATGCCGAGAGAAATCGCAGTCATCTGCTGTGCAACCCCAAGTCGTGGATCAAGGTCCCGGTCCCGTTCAGCGGCGGGCTCCAGGCTTCGAGATTACGGCACGGGCCATGGCCCGAGCACATCACACCCGTAAACCACCCGATGGGGGCGGCGGCCCGGCGGTGAACCCGCCGGGCCGTCGGGAACGCCGCGTGGCTAGGAGATTCTGACCGGGTTAACGACGTCCGCGATCAGTACCAGGATGGTGAAGCAGACGAAGATCCCGGCCACCACGTAGGCCACCGGCATCAGCTTCGCCACGTCGAACGGGCCGGGGTCGGGGCGGCGCAGCAGCCGGGCGGTGTTGCGGCGCAGCGACTCCCACAGGGCGCCCGCGATGTGCCCGCCGTCGAGCGGGAGCAGCGGGAGCATGTTGAACAGGAACAGGGACAGGTTGAAGCCCGCGACCAGCATCAGGGCCATCGCCAGCTGCTGGGTCGGGGGGATGTCCAGGGTGAAGATCTCGCCGCCGACGCGGGCCGCGCCGACCACGCCCATCGGGGAGTCGGGCTCGCGGGGGGCGCCGTCGAAGGCCGCGTTCCACAGGGCGGGGATCTTGCCGGGCAGGGCGGCGAGGGAGTCGACGGCCTCGCCGACCCGGTCGCCCATCCAGGTCACGGAGTCCCCGAAGTCCTGTTTGACCACGCCGGTGGCGGCGCTGAAGCCGAGGAAGCCGGCGGTGACGTACTCGCCCTCGACGATCTGGCCACTGCCGTCCTTCTTGGCGACCTGGTTGGTGGCGATCGTGGCGTGCAGGGTGACTTCCTCGCCCTTGCGGTCGACGACGATCGCGACCTTCTCGCCGGGGTGGGAGCGGATCAGGTCGGAGAGCCGGTTCCAGTTGTCGGTGCGGACGCCGTCGAAGGCGACGATCTTGTCGCCCGCGCGCAGGCCCGCGGCGGCGGCCGGGGAGTCGGGGTCGGACTTCTTGCAGGTGTCGCGGGCCTGGCTCTGCGGGACCACGCACTTCTGGACCTCGCTGACCGTGGTGGTCTGCTGGGTGACGCCGAAGCCCATGAGGACGACGAGGAACAGCGCGACGGCCAGCACCAGGTTCATGAACGGGCCCGCGAACATCACGATGACCCGTTTCCACGGCTTGCGGGTGTAGAAGAGGCGGGTCTCGTCGCCCGGCTTCAGCTCCTCGAAGGCGGCGGAGCGGGCGTCCTCGATCATGCCGCGCCACGGGGAGGTGGAGCGGGCCTCCAGCTTGCCGTCGGGGCCCGGCGGGAACATGCCGATCATGCGGATGTAGCCGCCGAACGGGATGGCCTTGACGCCGTACTCGGTCTCGCCCTTCTTCCGCGACCAGATGGTCGGGCCGAAGCCGACCATGTACTGCGGCACGCGGATGCCGAACATCTTGGCCGTGGACAGGTGCCCCAACTCGTGCCAGGCGATGGAGATCAGCAGGCCGACCGCGAAGACGACTATGCCGAGGATCATCATCAGGGTCGTCATGCACGGGCCTCCGCCGTCATCGCCGTCAGTTCCCGGGCCCGGGTCCGCGCCCAGGTCTCCGCTTCGAGGACGTCCGCGACGGTGAGCGAGGTTCCCGTGCGCGGGGTGCCGTGCTCCTCGACGACCCGGATCACGGTCTCGATGATCCCGTTGAACGGCAGTGCGCCGCCGCGGAACGCCTCCACGCACTCCTCGTTGGCCGCATTGAACACCGCCGGGGCGGTGCCCGCGAGCTCACCGACGTGCCGGGCGAGGTTCACGGAGGGGAAGGCCTCGTTGTCGAGCGGGAAGAATTCCCAGGTCGAGGCCTTGCTCCAGTCGAAGGCCGGGGCCGCGTCCGGGACGCGCTCCGGCCAGCCGAGACCGATGGCGATCGGCCCCCGCATGTCGGGGGGCGTCGCCTGGGCCAGCGTCGATCCGTCCGTGAACTCCACCATCGAGTGAACATACGACTGCGGGTGCACGACGACCTCAATGCGGTCGAAGGGAATGTCGTAGAGGAGGTGCGCCTCGATGACCTCCAGGCCCTTGTTGACGAGGGTCGCGGAGTTGATGGTGATCACCGGGCCCATGGCCCAGGTGGGGTGGGCGAGGGCGTCCTCGACGGTGACGGCGGCCAGCTCGGCCTTGGTGCGGCCGCGGAAGGGGCCGCCGGAGGCCGTGACGACGAGCTTGCGCACATCCGCCCGGGTGCCGGCGGCGAGGGCCTGGAAGAGGGCGGCGTGCTCGGAGTCGACCGGGATGATCTGGCCGGGCTTGGCGAGCGCCTTGACCAGCGGGCCGCCGACGATGAGCGACTCCTTGTTGGCGAGCGCGAGGGTGCGGCCCGCCTCCAGGGCGGCGAGGGTCGGGGCGAGGCCGATGGACCCGGTGATGCCGTTCAGCACGGTGTGGCAGTCGGAGGCGGCCAGGTGGGTGGCGGCCTCCGGTCCGGCCAGGATCTCGGGCAGCGGCTCCTCGGGGCCGTACTCGGCGCTCAGGGCCTCGCGCAGCGCCGGTACGACGTCCTCGCGGGCGACCGCGACGGCCCGCACCCGCAGCCTGCGGGCCTGCTCGGCGAGCAGGGCGACCCGGCCGCCGTTGGCGGAGAGCCCGGTGACCCGGAACCGGTCCGGGTTGCGCAGCACGAGGTCGATGGCCTGGGTGCCGATCGACCCGGTGGAGCCGAGGATCACCACGTCCTTCGGTCCTTCGGCCGTCACCGGGTCGTAGACGAGGTGCGGGTCGGCGAGGGCGCGGGCCGGGAGCCCCGTCGTCCGCCCGGAGGGCGGGCCCTGCGTCGTCAGGTGCGTGCTCTCGGCGTGCCGGGCGTCGACCCGCGTACTGGACGTACTCGGGTCGGCGCCCGGTGCGGCGGGAGTGCGTGCATGACGTCGCAGGGCAGACGGGGCTTCCGGCCCGCGCTCTCGGGGGGCTGGACTTGGACTGTCGCTCATTCCTCCATTGTTGCCGCAAGCGGAGGGCGCCAGGACAGCACGTCCCTCGGGTGGGTCTCGCCGGTCACTCGGGGATGGTGCGGCGGACGTCGGGGCGCGGGGTGTCGGGTGCGTGGGTGTCGGCGATCCAGGGGCCGTCGTCGGAGGGGTCGACGATGCCCGCCTCCAGCCACTCGTAGCTGCCGGCCAGGACGTTCTTGACCAGCTTGTTGTCCAGGTCGTCCGTGTTGTTCCACAAACGGGCGAAGAGGGCGTCGACGCGGACGCGGGCCTGGCGGCAGAAGGCGTCGGCCAGCTGGTAGGCCTCGCGGCCGTGGTCGCCCTGGCTGCGCAGGAGTTCCGCGCGGACGCAGGCGGCGCTCATCGCGAACAGTTCGGCGCCGATGTCGACGATCCGGCCGAGGAAGCCCTGCTTGGTCTCCATCCGGCCCTGCCAGCGGGACATGGCGTAGAAGGTGGAGCGGGCGAGCTTGCGGGAGGTGCGTTCGACGTAGCGCAGGTGCGGGGCGAGGTCGGCGCCGTGCTGGAACTCCGCGTAGGAGCGGGGCAGCTGGCCGGGGCCGGCGATCAGTTTGGGCAGCCACTTGGCGTAGAAGACGCCCGCGTTGGCGCCCGCCTTCGCCTTGTCGGACAGGGACTTGTCGGGGTCGATGAGGTCGCCGGCGACGGAGAGGTGGGCGTCGACCGCCTCACGGGCGATCAGCAGGTGCATGATCTCGGTGGAGCCCTCGAAGATGCGGTTGATACGCAGGTCGCGCAGCATCTGCTCGGCCGGCACCGCGCGCTCGCCGCGCGCCTTGAGCGACTCGGCGGTCTCGAAGCCCCGGCCGCCGCGGATCTGGACGAGTTCGTCGGCCATGAGACAGGCGGTCTCGGAGCCGTACAGCTTGGCGAGGGCGGCCTCGATGCGGATGTCGTTGCGGTCCTCGTCGGCCATCTGGGAGGACAGGTCGACCACGGCCTCCAGGGCGAAGGTGGTCGCCGCGATGAACGCGATCTTCGAGCCGACGGCCTCGTGCAGGGCGACGGGCTTGCCCCACTGCTCGCGGACCGCGGACCACTCGCGGGCGATCTTCAGGCACCACTTGCCGGCGCCGACGCACATCGCGGGCAGCGAGAGGCGGCCGGTGTTCAGGGTGGTCAGGGCGATCCGCAGGCCCGCGCCCTCGGGGCCGATGCGGTTGGCGGCGGGGACGCGTACGCCCTGGAAGCGGGTGACGCCGTTCTCGAGGCCGCGCAGGCCCATGAAGGCGTTGCGGTTCTCGACGGTGACGCCCGGCGAGGAGGTCTCGACGACGAACGCGGTGATGCCGCCCTGGTGGCCCTCGGACCTCGGCACCCGGGCCATCACCACGAGCAGGTCGGCGACCACGCCGTTGGTGGTCCACAGCTTCACCCCGTCGAGGACGTACTCGTCCCCGTCGGGTACGGCGGTGGTGGCGAGGCGGGCCGGGTCGGAGCCGACGTCCGGCTCGGTGAGCAGGAACGCCGAGATGTCGGTGCGGGCGCACCGCGGCAGGAAGGTCTCCTTCTGCTCCGGCGTGCCGAAGAGTTTCAGCGGTTGCGGTACGCCGATCGACTGATGGGCGCTCAGCAGGGCGCCGACCGCCGGGCTGGCCGAACCGACCAGGGCGAGGGCCTTGTTGTAGTACACCTGGGTGAGGCCCAGGCCGCCGTACTTGGGGTCGATCTTCATGCCGAGGGCGCCGAGTTCCTTGAGGCCCTGGATGGTGTCGTCGGGGATGCGGGCCTCGCGTTCGATGCGGGCCGAGTCGATGCGGGTCTCGCAGAAGTCGCGCAGCCGGGCCAGGAACTCCTCGCCGCGCCTGACGTCCTCGTCGGCCGGGAGCGGGTGGGGGTGGATGAGGTCGAGGCGGAAGCGGCCCAGGAACAGTTCCTTGGCGAAGCTGGGCTTGCGCCAGTGCTGTTCCCGGGCCGCCTCCGCCACCTGGCGGGCCTCACGTTCGGTGACGGTGGGTCGAGTGGTGGGGGTGGCGGACATGAGGCTCACCTCGCCGCGAATCGGGATCAAGGTCCAATTGGTTACCGACGGGTGCTACGCGATCGTATGTACCCGATAACGGACTGTCGCACCACCCCGCGCGCGGCCGTTCAGTCGATGCCGACCACACCGCGCCGCCCCGGCGGGTCGGCCAGATCATGGTCTCGTCGGTGGGCGGGTCCCGCCAGTCGGCGTCTTCTCGGTGTGCGGCCGCAGGCCGTGGTCCTGGCCCCGGAGGTTGTTGTTCACTGCGGGGGGACCGTTCACGTACGGACCCTCGTCGTAGCCGAGCGGCGGACGGGCTCCCGGGGAGAAAGGAGTCGAAGCGCTTCGACAGCCTGGACACCCACCCGCGCTGGAGCTACTGTCGAACCACCCTCACCCACCGTAGTTCGCATTGCGCATTGTCGAAGCGCTTCACACAGCTTGGAGAGCGGATGGTCACCCTCGCCGAGGTCGCCCAGCACGCCGGAGTCTCGGCGAGCACGGTGAGCTATGTCCTCAGCGGCAAGCGGTCCATCTCCGCGACCACCCGGCAGCGGGTCGAGCAGAGCATCCGGGAGCTGGGCTACCACCCCAACGCCGGTGCCCGGGCCCTGGCCAGCAGCCGGTCGAACATCATCGCGCTGATGATCCCGCTGCGCACCGACATGTACGTGCCGGTGATGATGGAGATCGCCATCGCGGTGGCCACCACCGCCCGTACCCACGGCTACGACGTCCTGCTGCTCACCGGCGAGGAGGGGCCCGACGCGGTGCGCCGGGTCACCGGCAGCGGGCTCGCGGACGCGATGATCCTGATGGACGTCGAGCTGGAGGACGAGCGGCTGCCGCTGCTGCGCGGCACCTTCGACCAGCCGTCCGTGCTGATCGGACTGCCCGCCGACACCACCGGGCTGACCTGCGTCGACCTCGACTTCTCGGCGACCGGCGCGCTGTGCGTGGAGCACCTGGCGTCGCTCGGCCACCGCGACATCGCCGTCATCGGGGAGGCCGCCGCGGTGTACGAGCGGCACACCGGCTTCGCCGAGCGCACCCTCGACGGACTGCGCGCCCGCGCCCGCGAGCTGGGGCTGCGGGTGCTGCACCGGCCGTGCGAGGGCGGGTACGACGCCATGGCGGCGACGCTCGCCCGGATCTTCGACGAGCGTCCGGCGACCACCGGGTTCGTCGTCCAGAACGAGGCGGCGGTCGAGCCGCTGCTCGCACTGCTGCGCCAGCAGGGGCGGGCCGTGCCCGAGGACGTGTCCGTGGTCGCCGTCTGCCCGGAGCAGGTCGCCGTCCAGGCGTCGGTCCGGCTGACGTCGGTCGCCATCCCCGCCCAGGAGATGGGCCGGCGCGCCGTGGAGCACCTGGTCGCCAAGCTGGACGGGCGGGGCGGCGACCGGGTCGTCCTGCTCCCGCCCGAGCTGACGGTCCGCGCGAGCACGGGACCGGCACCCGCCGCGTCCTGACGGCGCTCCCCGTCCCCGGCGCGCCACGGCCGCCGGGGCACTCCTGTCCGCCCCTGCCGGGGCACCCCCATGTCTCCAGGAGCACGCCACGTGATTCAGCCTGCCGAAACACAGCCCAAGGTCAGCCTCGCGCAGTCCTCCCCGACCGTCGGCACGTTCCGCGAGCGGGACGGCGCGCTGGAGTGGAGCGGCCGTCAGGAGACACTGCGGATCGAACCATGGGGCCCGGACGCGGTCCGGGTCCGGGCCCGGCTGGGCGGCCCGGTCCTCGAAGGACTGCCGGGCGCGCTGCTCGACGCCGCCCCGCCCACCGAGAGCACCCTGAAGACCGGTGACGGCGAGGCCCGGCTGACCGTCGGCGCGCTGACCGTGCACGTCGACGCCGAGGGCCTGGTCCGCTTCCTGCGCAGCTCCGACGGCGGCGAACTGCTGGCCGAGGAGCGCGCCCACTTCTGGTGGCCGGGCCCGCGGCTGTACACCGCTGTGGGCAACGGCCACCACCGCCTCGAACAGCGCTTCGCCGCGTACGACGACGAGCGGCTGTACGGTCTCGGTCAGCACCAGCACGGCCGGCTGGACCAGAAGGGCCTGGTACTGGACCTGGTCCAGCGCAACGCCGAGGTCGCCATCCCGGTGCTCACCTCCAGCCGCGGCTACACCCTGCTGTGGAACAACCCGGCGATCGGCCGGGTGGAGCTGGCGCACAACGGCACCCGCTGGGTGGCCGAGTCGGCCCGGCAGATCGACTACTGGATCACCGCGGGCGACCCGGCCGGCGCCCAGCGCCGCTACAGCGCGGTGACGGGCCGCACCCCGATGCTGCCGGAGTGGGCGGCCGGCTTCTGGCAGTGCAAGCTGCGCTACCGCACGCAGGACGAACTCCTCGCGGTGGCCAGGGAGTACAAGCGCCGGAACCTGCCCATCGACGTGATCGTCTGCGACTTCTTCCACTGGACGCACCTCGGCGAGTGGAAGTTCGACCCGAAGGAGTGGCCGGACCCGGCGGCGATGGTCCGCGAGCTGGACGAGCTGGGCATCAAGCTGGTGGTGAGCGTCTGGCCGTCGGTGTCGCCGCTGAGCGAGAACCATCCGCTGATGGAGCAGCGCGGCTATTTCATCGGCACCCAGTACGGGCCGCTGGCGCACGCCGACTGGCCGGACAAGGAGGTCGCGTCGACCGTCCAGGTGGCCTTCTACGACGCGACGAACCCGGAGGCACGGGAGTTCGTCTGGTCCCGGGTCCGCGACAACTACCTCGTCCCGTACGGCATCAAGGCGTTCTGGCTGGACGCCTGCGAGCCGGAGCTGAAGCCCGGCTTCCAGGAGAACCTGCGCTACTGGGCGGGTCCGGGCCTGGAGGTCGGCAACCTCTACCCGGCGGAGAACGCCCGCGCCTTCCACGAGGGCCTGAAGGAGTCCGGCGAGGACGAGATCATCACCCTCAACCGCTCGGCGTGGGCGGGCAGTCAGCGCTACGGCGCCGCCCTGTGGTCCGGTGACATCGGCACCGACTTCGCGACCCTGCGCCGTCAGATCGCGGCCGGCCTCAACACCGCCCTGTCGGGCATCCCCTGGTGGAACACCGACATCGGCGGCTTCCACGGCGGCGACCCGGACGACGAGGCGTACCGGGAGGTGATGGTCCGCTGGTTCCAGTTCGGCGCGCTGTCCCCGCTGATGCGGCTGCACGGCTTCCGCGACCCGGGCATGCCGCTGGGCCCGGAGATGACCGGCGGCCCGAACGAGGTGTGGTCGTACGGCGAGGAGGCCGGCGCGATCCTGGAGCGGTATCTGCGGCTGCGCGAGCGGCTGAGGCCTTACGTCATGGAGGTCATGCGCGAGGCCCACGAGGAGGGTCTGCCGGTGATGCGGCCGCTGTTCCTGGAGTTCCCCGGGGACCAGGCGGCCTGGTCGGTGGACGACGCCTATCTCTTCGGCCGGGACCTGCTGGTCGCGCCGGTGCTGACGGCGGGGGCGACGGCCCGCACGGCCTATCTGCCGGCGGGCGCGGTCTGGACGGACGCGTGGACCGGTGAGACGTACGAGGGCGGCAGGGCCGTGACGGTCGACGCCCCGCTGGACCGCATCCCGCTGTTCCTGCGGGACGGGGCGCGGCTGCCCGTGACGGAGTAGCCGCACCGTGCGGGGCGCCCGGAGAGGGGACCGGGCGCCCCCGGTACGGCGGGTGTCAGCCGCCGCTGACGGTCAGGTTGTTGGTGACGAAGTCCAGGCCGCCGGACGACGAGGTGATCTCGTAGCCGAACTGGACGTCGCCGATGGTCTCGTTGCCCATCCAGCCCTTGGTGTCCTTGATCCACTTCAGGATCGGCAGGATGTTCACCGAGCCGGAGGTGGAGTCGGAGGTCCGCAGGAACGAGAAGACCTCGTTGGCGCCGTTGTTCCCCTTGTAGACGTTCCAGGTGTGGCCGCCGAGGGTGACGCTGCCCTGCGAGGTGCCGAGCGGGCCGACGGCGCCGTTGTGATTGACCCAGAGCATGATCTCGTAGTCGTAGTCGGTGTCCCAGATGTCGTACGACGTGTTGTAGGCGCCGGACGACGGGACGGTGACGTTGTAGTCGCTGGTGAGCGAGGTCAGCGAGGTGATCGGCTTGTTGATCACCTTCTTGGAGTTGGGGTAGGACTTGATGCCGCCGGTGTTCGGGTGGTTCGCCCAGACGCCCCAGTTGGTGCCGGAGTTGGCCCAGACCCACTGGCTGCCCGCGCCGGATCCCCAGATGTTGTTGTAGAGGATGTAGCCGTTCAGAGTGGTGTTGCCCCACTGGTCGCAGGAGTTCCAGACGGCTGCCTGGGCGGGGGCGGAGGCGAGGCCGACGGTCGCGCCGAGCGCGAGGGCGGGGGCCAGCAGGGCCTTGGTGATCCTGCTCGGTACGCGTGTTGCCATGGTGTCCCTTCCATGGGTGGGGGGAGTTGCGGGGTCACCGCGTCCTCAGGTCGAGCACGCGGTCCTCTCCGGCGACCAGGTCGAGCGGCTCGGCGCCGGAGGGGGTCCTGAGATCCACGCGGGCGGTGCGGGAGGGCCGTACGACCGCGGTCGTCCCGTCGGGGCGCCAGGCGAGGTCGACCGTCGCGCCGAACCGGGTGCGCACGCCCCGCAGTTCGCCCGACGGAAGGCGGGCGGGGAGCGCGGGGAGCAGGACGAGCCGGTCGGGGGTCGACTGGACGAGCATGTCGATCAGGACGGCGGGCAGGGTGTGCGCGGCGTCCGCGTTGTAGACGTCGCGCCCCGGGTAGTGCGCGCTCATCAGAGAGGCGTGGAAGAAGTCGCCGGCCAGCACCTGGTCGAGCGCGTGCGCGACCCGGTCGGCGTCCCGGAGGCGGGCGGCGATCAGGGCGTGGTGCAGATGGCCGTGCGCGGAGTCGTTCTCGGCGCCGCGCAGTTCGAGCGCCCGGTGGGCGGCCTCGGCCAGGTCGGGTGTGTCGTAGGGGTTGATCTCGTCCAGCGGCCAGACGCCGTACAGGTGGCTGAGGTGGCGGTGGTCGTAGGAGTCCTCCAGGCCGGGCCGGGCCCATTCGGCGAGGGCGCCGTCCTCGTTGATCCGGTGCGGTGGGAGCCGGTCGGCGAGGGCACGCCAGCGGCCGGCGTGCTCGGGGTGGTACGCGGCGGCGGTCAGCAGGGCGTGGCGGGCCGCGGAGAGGTCCATGGCCGCGTCGACCGTTCCCCAGCTCGCGTTCGCCGGGCGGTTCTCCGGCGAGTAGGAGGGGACGATCACGAGCCGGCCGTCGGCGTCGGTGCGGGTGAGGAAGTCCTCGTAGAAGAGGGCGACTTCGGCGAGCGCGGCGGCGGTGCGCGGGTCGCGGGTGCCGTTGGTCTCGTCGTGGTCGACGAGCGGCTTGAGCAGCCAGTCGGCTCCGGCGGTCCACAGGTGCAGGGGGTGTTCGCGGCTGAAGTGGTACGTGTGCCCGGACTCGCCGTCGGTGTGGGCGGGCGCGACGACTCCGCGCGCGCCGAAGACGGCGCGGGCGTTGTCCCGCCAGTCGTCCAGCTGCCCGTGCACGAGGGCGGCGTGCGCCTCGGTCACCTCGGGGAGGGCGGCGGCCGCGGCGGAGGCGGTCTGGAGGTTGAGGTTGGCGTCGTTGGTGAACGCGCCGGACCAGGCGGTGTTCCAGTCGCCGGTCCACAGCCCGACGAGGCGGGGCGGGAGCATGCCGCTCGCGGACAGCAGGTGGTGGCGGCCGACGGCGAACAGGCGCTCCAGCAGCGCCGGGCTCTGCGGGCGGGCCAGCAGCTCGGAGCCCGGCAGGGCGCGCTCGGCCGGGTCGGCGGCCAGGTCGAGGGTGACGCGGCGGTAGGCGGCGCGGTGCCGGGCGGTGTGCCGGGCGAGGAGTTCGTCGTAGGAGGTTCCGTTCAGCAGGTCGCGCAGGGCGCGGCCCTCGGCCAGTACGTCCAGCTCGCCGGTGTGGCGGCGCACCCGGGTGAGGAGCAGCACGGACGCCGCGCCCTCGACGCGGGCGCCGGGCGGCGCGAGTCTGGTCGTGCCGCCCTCGACGGCGGCGAGGGTGACGCCGGTGTAGGCGAGGTCGCCGTGCGGGTAGCGCACGCGCAGGCTGAGCAGGGCGCCCTCGGGGATGAGGACGGCTCCGTCGCCGACGCCGAGGCCGTGCGGGGCGCCGGGGAGGCGGGGGTCCAGGCACAGGTCGGCGGTGAGGCCGGGGGCGGTGACCCGCTGGACGATCACGTCGTCGGCGCGGGAGACGAAGACGCGGCTGGTCCAGCCGTCGTGGACGGCGGTGACCTCGCCGGTGGTGAAGTCGACCGACCGGTGGTAGGGCGCGTCGCGGGTGTCCGCGCGGCGCAGGCGGGTCTGGAACGCCGGGTGGAAGGGGCGCACCCATTGCAGGGGGCGGCCGTCGGTGAAGGTCTCGGCGGCGGTGGTGTCGCCCGCGAGCAGCCGGTCCTGGAGGGCGGCGAGCCCGGCGGCGAGCTGGGGCGGGCGGCGGCGGTGGTCGTCGCCGTCCGGGCGGACGAGGGTGTGATGGGTGACGATTACCCGGTCGTCGTTCGGGTCGCCGAACACAAGAGCGCCGTGCCGGCCGTTGCCGCTGAGGAAGGCGTCCTCCCAGCGGCCGGCCGGCCGAGGCTCCCAGGTGGCGTGCACGGGTGTGGTGCTCATGGCCGCAGCACCGCCACGCCGTAGCGGTCGAGGCGGATCTCGTCCGTCACCGTGGTACCGGTGAGCAGGTCGTGGTGGCGGCCCGGCACGGGCACGGTCACCGGCTCGCGGCCGTGGTTCAGCACGAACAGCAGTCCGCCGCGGCGGACCGCCTCCACCGTGGCCGGGAGTCCGTCGAGGGCCGGGCACACCCCGGCCTCGGCCGCGGCGCGGGACAGCAGGGCGCGCAGGGCGTCCGGCTCGGGGAGGGTGGAGAGGTACCAGGCGCGGTCCCTGCGCAGCAGCGCGGGCAGCCCGTCCAGCTCACCGCCCTTGTAGGGGACGGTCTCGGTGACGTCGTCCGCGGCCTCGATCTCCTCCGACCACAGCGTGCCGCGGAAGCCTTCGCACTCGGCGGTCTCCCCCTCGTCCAGCGGCCACCACTCGTGCAGCACGCGGATGCCGAACAGCTCCCGCAGCCGCGCGTCCATGCCGCCGGGGCGGACCCGGTCGTCCTCGTCGGCGACACCGGTGAGGAAGCCGCAGACGAGGGTGCCGCCCTCGCGGACGTAGCCGAGCAGGTTCTCGATCGCCGCGTCGGTGAGCAGGTAGAGCTGTGGGACGGCGACCAGGCGGTAGCGGCTCAGGTCGTGCTCGGGGTGGGCGAAGTCGGTGGTGAGGTGGGCCTCCCACAGGGCCCGGTGCCAGGCGTGCAGCACGGCGGGGTGGTCGACCCGGGTGGACGGGCGGCCGTCCTGGGCGCCGGCCCACCAGGCGTGCCAGTCGTGCAGGATCGCGACGTCCGCGGTGATGCCGGTGCCGGTGACCTCGCCGAGCTTTCGGAACTCCGCGCCGATCCGCTTGACCTCCTGGAAGGTGCGGCCCCGCTCCCCCGCGTGGCTGACCATCCCGGAGTGGAACTTCTCCGCGCCCTGCCGGGACTGCCGCCACTGGAAGTAGCAGACGGCGTCCGCGCCGCGGGCCACGGCCTGGAGGGACCAGAGCCGGTTGAGCCCGCGGGGCTTGGGGTGGTTGACGCCGCGCCAGTTGACCGGGCCCGCCGCCTGCTCCATCAGCATCCAGGGGCCGCCCGCCTGGGAGCGGGTCATGTCCTGGACGAGGGCGCCGTGCTGCGCGCCGAGCGGGTCGCGCGGGTCGGGGTAGAGGTCGACGGAGACGACGTCCTCCTCCTCGGCCCAGCGCCAGGCGTCCTGGCCCGTCCACAGCGGCATGAAGTTGGTGGTGACCGGGAGGTGCGGGGTGTGCCGCCGGACGATGTCGCGTTCGGCGGTGTAGCACTCCAGCAGCATGTCGGAGGTGAAGCGGCGGAAGTCCAGCACCTGTGTGGGGTTGTGCAGGTAGTGGGCGCGGCGGGGCGGGATGACACCGTCCCAGGTGTCGTAGCCCTGGCTCCAGAAGGCGGTGCCCCAGGCGGTGTTGAGGGCGTCGAGGCTGCCGTAGCGGCGCCGGAGCCAGGTGCGGAAGCGGGCGGCGGCCTCGTCGCCGTGGTCGAAGGTGCAGTACTCGTTGTTGATGTGCCACATCGTGAGGGCGGGGTGGCCGCCGTAGCGGGCGGCGAGGTCCTCGGTGATGGCGGCGGCGTGCCGGCGGTAGACGGCGCTGGAGTGCGAGAAGTGCTGCCGTCCGCCCCAGTGCTCGGTCCGGCCGTCGGCGTCCCTGGGCAGGGTCTCGGGGTGCAGCCGGCCGAGCCAGGGCGGGGGCGAGGCGGTGGGGGTGGCGAGGACGACGCCGATGCCGTGGTCGTGCGTCAGGTCCATCAGCGTGTCCAGCCAGCCGAACTCCCGCGCGCCGGGCTCGGGTTCCAACTTCGACCAGGAGAAGACTCCGAGGGTGACGGAGTTGACTCCGGCGTCCTTCATCAGCCGGACGTCCTCGTGCCAGGTCTCCTCGGGCCACTGTTCGGGGTTGTAGTCGCCGCCGAAGAGGAGCCGGCCGCGGGTGGCGGTGTTCAGGCCGGGCATCAGACGGGCTCCCCGTACTGGATTCCACGGCCGTTGGTGGCGAGGTAGACGCGGCCGTACACGCGCGGGTCGCCGGTGATCGTCTCGCCGGTCCAGCCCCACTGGTGGGCGTCGTCGTTGATCCGCACCCAGCTGTCGGCCTCGTCGTCGGAGCGGTACACGGCGGTGACGGCCTCCGTGGCACCCACCATGTAGAGGGCGGGGTAGTCCGCGCCGTCGGCGGCCTTGCCGAAGCCGAGAGTGTACGAGGCCCAGCAGCTGTCGGTCTTCGTGAAGCTCTCGCCGCCGTCGGTGGAGCGGTACAGCCCGTTCCACTTGGCGCTCAGCCACAGGTCACCGGACCGGCCCGGGGCCGCGACCACCCTGAACTGGGTGTCCCCGGAGGGCAGTCCGCTCGCGCGGGCGGTGAAGGTGCGGCCGCTGTCGGTGCTGGCGAGCAGTGTGCCCGTGTCGGTGTCGTACGCGTAGAAGAGCGTCGGGTCGACCGGGTCGGCGACCGGTGTGGCGCCCTTCGGGAAGGAGGGAACCTCGGTCCAGGCGGCTCCGTTGCCGGCGGAGCGGTAGGCCGGGTACCTGGTGCCGTCCCAGTGCACGAAGGTCCACAGCAGCACGGTCCCGTCGGCGTTCACGGCGATCGGTCCCGGCGCGTCCTTCGCGAGGTCCGGCTGGGCGGCGAAGGGCGCCCAGTTGCGGCCGCCGTCGGTGGAGTACGCCCCGTTGCCGTGGTCGCCCCAGCCGGTACGCACCACGTACGCCGGCTTCCGGGCCGCCTGCGCGAGCCCGGTCGACGTGCCGGACACGGGGTTCGCGGCCATGCCGCGCGACGGGGACGCGGTGAGCCGCTCGTGGTACATCACGCCGATGTCCCCGAGCCCGCTGATCAGGTGCGCCCGCCCGGCCGGCGGCGAGACGAGCTGCCGTACGGCGCTCTCCTCCAGGCCGCGGATCCGCGGCGCCCAGTGCCTCAGGTCACGGGTGCCGTAGAGGGTGGCGCCGGTGCCGTAGACGATGTGGCGGGAGTCGTACGGGTCGACGGCGAGCGCCTGGATCCACCAGCCGAACTTGGGTTTCTCCTCACCCCACTTCAGGTACGGCGTCTCGGACACGTCGAGGACGGCGGACTCCTTGAGGGAGTTCCAGGTGCGCCCGCCGTCCGTGGACCGGTACAGGGTGTCGACGGCGGCCCAGCGGTCGTTGGTGGAGACGACGACGGTGCCGGGGCGGCGGGCGTCGACGGCGACACCGCCGTAGCCGAAGGTGTCGGCCGAGCCGTCGGGGTTGGTGCCGCCCGGCTTCACCGGCGTCACCTCGGTCCACTCGCCGCCGGCGGTGAACAGCTTGTGCACACTGCCGTCGGACTGGCCGTTGGGGCCGGGCGCGTCGGCGTACGTCACGTACAGCTCGCGGGCGTGCCGGTCGTACGCGGCGCGGATCGGCACCTTGGCGGCCGGGCCGGCCGGCTGCCCGGGTACGGCCTCCCAGGTGCCGCCGTCCGCCGTGCGGAAGAGGTGCGCCGAGGTGCCGTCGCCCCAGCCTGCGTAGACCGCGCGGCCCGCCGCTACCAGGAAGGTGACGCCCTGCCCGGAGGCGTCGGGGGCGGGCGGGAAGCCGGGCGCGGGCGCCCAGCTCGCTCCCTGGTCCGTCGACTTCAGCAGTCCGTCGTGCCGGGTGCCCAGCCACAGGGTGTCGCTGTCGCGCGGGTCGACGAGCAGCCGCTCCCCCGCGCCCCGGCCGTCCTCGTTGGCGCCGAGCTTCACCGTGAGGTCGGTGCGCCGCCAGCTGGCGCCCCGATCCTCGGAGCGCAGCACGGCACCGTTGCCGGCCCACGACTGGGTGTACGTGCCGACGGCGAGGTAGAGCCGGTCCGGGTGCGCGGGGTCGACGGCGATCGCCTCGACGCCGGTGAGGTTCCAGTCGTCCCAGCCGATGTGGTCGGTCAGCGGCGTCCACCGCGCGGTCCGGTCGTCCCAGCGGTAGGCGCCGCCGATGTCGGTACGGGCGTAGGCGAGTCCGCGTACGGCGGGGTGGAAGAGGACGCCGGTGATGAATCCGGTGCCGCCGATGACGACGTTCCGCCAGCGGTAGGCGGGGTCGGTCCCGGCGGCCCGGGCGGTCCCCTGGAGCGCGGGCAGGGCGGTGATCGCGGCGGCGGCAGCGGTCCCGGCGAGGACGGCTCTTCTGCTAGGGCGGGGCGTGTGCATGACATACCTCGTTCTGGACGATGGGGTCCGCCGCAGCCGACCGCTGGACAGGCGCAGGTCGGCTGCGGCGGGGCCTGGAAGGAGCCGGGGCGTCAGCCCTTGACCGCGCCCGTCAGCATCCCCTTCTTGAAGTGCTTCTGGACGAACGGCGAGACGATCGCCACCGGCAGCAGCGCGAGCACCATCACCGCCATCTGCACGGCCAGCGCGGAGATCTGCCCGGTCCTGATCGCCTGGCTCATCCCCACCGGCTGTTCCTGCTTCTGCACCAGCTGGATCATGACGTTCTGCAGCGGCATCATGTCCTGGTCGGTCAGGTAGATCGACGCGTTGAACCACGCGCTCCAGTAGCCGACGGCGTAGAACAGCGTGATCACCGCGATCACGGCACGCGACAGCGGCATCACGATCTTCCACAGGATCCGCCAGTCCCCCGCCCCGTCGATCCGCGCACTGTCGATCAGCTCCGGCGAGATGTTCATGAAGAACCCGCGCAGCACCAGGATGTTGAAGACGCTCACGGCACTCGGCAGGATCAGCGCGAGATAGGTGTCGGTCAGCCCCAGCGACTGCACCAGCAGATACGTGGGGATCAGCCCGGCGCCGAAGAACATCGTGGCGAGCAGCGTCATCAGCAGCCAGCGGTGCCCGAGCGAACCGGTGCGGGAGAGCCCGTACGCCGCGAGGACGGACACCGTCATCGAGAACAGCGTGCCCACGAGGGTGACGACGAGGCTGACGACGGTGGCCCGGGTGACCTGGCCGCCGCTCAGCAGCTCCTGGTAGGCGACGAAGGTGATCTCCCTGGGGATCAGCACCAGGCCGCCCGCCTCGGTGATGGTCTGCTTCGAGGACAGACTGGTGACGACGACGATCCACAGCGGGAAGAGCACGGCGAGGCAGGCGCCGGCGAGGACGATGCCCTTGCCCGCGAGTCCGGCGCCGCCGGGCCGCTCCTCCCAGACGGGCCGCGGCGGGGCGTCCCACCAGCGGGGTTCCCGCACCTGCTGGTCGTCGATGACGGCGGTCACTTCTTGTACACCCCCTGCTCGCCCATCATGTGGGCCACCTTGTTCGCGGCGAGGACGAGCGCGACGCTCACCAGCCCCTTGATCAGGCCCGCGGCTGCGGCGAAGCCGAAGTCCTGGTTGCGGACGCCGTTCCACCACACATAGGTGTCGAGGACTTCCGCCGCGCCGGGTCCGACCGCGTCGCGCTGCAGCAGGATCTGCTCGAAGCCCACGGTGAGCGCGTCACCGACCCGCAGCACCAGCAGCAGCGCGATCACGGGACGCAGAGCCGGCAGGGTGACGTGCCACATCCGCCGCCAGCGCCCGGCACCGTCCATGGCCGCCGCCTCGTACAGGTCGGGGCTGACGGAGGCGAGGGCGGCGAGGAAGACGATGATGCCCCAGCCCGCGTCCTTCCAGACGCCCTCGGCCGTCACCAGGAACTTGAAGATCCCGGGGTCGGTCATGAGGTCGAAGCCCTCGTACCCGTGCCGGCGCAGCGTCTGGGCGATGATGCCGGCGCCGCCGAAGATCTGCTGGAAGACCGTGATGACCAGCACCCAGGAGAAGAAGTGCGGCAGGTAGAGGATCGCCTGCGCCACCGCCCGCACCCGGGGCCTGATCACGCTGTTGATGAGCAGCGCCAGCAGGATCGGGACCGGGAAGAACAGCACCAGTTGAAGGAAGAACAGCACCAGCGTGTTCCGCACCGCGTCCCAGAACGCCGAGTCCTCGAAGATCCGCTGGAACTGCTCGAAGCCCACCCAGGGGCTCTCCAGGATGGCGACGAACCCGTTGTCGCTGATGTACGGGTCGTACTCCTGGAAGGCGACGACGTTGCCCAGGATCGGTATGTAGTTGAAGACCAGGACCAGCGCGACGGCCGGCAGGGTCATCAGGATCAGCGTGCGGTCGCGGCGCAGCCTCAGCCGCAGGCTCAGCCTGCCCGGCCGTCTCTCCGGGCGCCGCGTGGCGGCGGTCCCGGCCGTCTCCGCGACGGTCCTCTTCGTCTTCGCCTCGTCCCTGCTGCGAGGCACCGTGCTGTGGGACACGGCCTTCTCCTTGCCTCAGCGCCGGGTCACTGCGCGGAACCGTTGTCGTCGAGCAGCTTCTGGTACCAGTCGCGCAGCTTGTCGCCGCCCTGTTTCTTCCAGTCGGAGACGGCCTGCTGCATGTCGCCGGTCTTCTTGCGGCCGCGGACGATGTCGTCCTCCAGTTGCTCGAAGTCGTTGGAGAGGTTGGTGAAGCGGGCCGGTTCGGTGATCTGCATGCCCCAGAACGCGGACTTCCGGGTGAAGCCGCCCATCCGCTGCTGCCACTCCACCTGCTCCTTCGCGATCTCCGGGAAGTCCGGGTGCGCGATGGTGGCGGCGGGGCTGGCGAGCATCACGTAGGCGTTGATCACCTCCTGGTTGCCCTTGTCGTTCTTGACCGGCATGCCGTCCTCGACGGTGTAGTGCGTGCCCTCGACCCCGTAGTTGGTGAGCATGTACTCCTTGGTGCCGTACGGGGCGGCGGTGACGTTCGCGGCGGCGAGCACGTCCTCGATGACGGCCTTGGACGCCTTCTTGTTGACGAAGGCGAAGATGCCGGCGGGCGATCCGGCCCACAACCGGGGGTCGCCGCCGTCGTGGGCGAAGATGTCCATGCCGGAGATCCGGAAGTCCGGGTTCTGGGTGGACTGTTCGGCCATCTTGCCCCACCAGTCCGAGATGTTGTTGTTGTACATCAGCACCTGGCCGGAGGTGAACCGGTCGGCCGAGGTGCCCTGGTTGGCCGCCTTGGCGTCGGGGTGGACCACTCCGGCCGCGTAGAGCTTGCGGGTCCACTCCAGCGCTTCCAGGTACTCGTCCGTCTCGACGCGGTAGACCAGCTTGCCGTCGACCTGGTGCCAGCCGAGCGGCTTCTCGCTGCCGGACAGCACGCCGAAGATGTTGAAGGCGGTCCACTTCATGTCGTCGCAGGCCCACACCTTCGCCTTGGCGTTGGTGATGTCCTTGGCGAAGGACAGGAACTCGTCCGCGGTGCGCGGGAGTTCCCAGCCCTCCTCGTCGAAGACGTCCTTGCGGTAGAAGGGCACGATGCCGGTGACGGAGGGGGCGGGCTGGGGCAGACCGCGCAGTTTGCCGCCGAAGATGGAGTACTGCCAGGCCTCGGTCGGGATGGCGGCGAGGTTGGGGTACTTCTTGACCGCGTCGCCGGAGAGGTAGGGGCCGAGGTCGGCGAACTTGCTGATGATGGCGCTGGGTATCTTGCCGCCCATGTTCCAGCTGGGGATCACCACGACGTCCGGCATGTCGCTGGAGGCGAGGACCGCGCCCAGCTTCTCGTCGTAGGTGATGCCGTCCTGGTTCTGCCAGGAGATGTCGACGCCGATCAGGTCGTTCATCGCCTTGTAGTAAGGGTTGTCGCCCTTCGGCGGCGAGCCCCAGAACGGCGACATGATCCTGATGGAACCGCCCTTGCCGAGCTTCTTCGGCACCGAGGTCTTCAGGTCGGCGAGTTCCAGCTTCCGGGTGAAGCCGATCGCGGAGCCGTTCTTCGCCGGGATGTCCGGGGACACCACGTTGCCGGCCACGTACGCCGGCAGCAGCTTCTGGGCCTTCTTGCCCGACGTGGTGCCTTCGCGGGAGTCGCCGCCGTCGGAACCGCCACAGGCGGCGAGCAGCGGCATACCCCCGGCCACCGCTGCGGTGGCGACCGCCGTGGAGGCGAGGAAGCTTCTCCGGCTCGGGCCGGAGGAGGCGGAAGCGGCGTTCGGCGTCATTGCGTCAACCCTTCGTGGCGCACCAGGACACCCGGCGGTGGGGCCGTCGGCTGCGGTGTCTTGAGTGGAACTGGCTGAGCTGAAGCGTCACTTCGACTTTTGAAGGTGGGCGGCGTCGAAGCGCTTCGATGTTGCTGCGAGGTTAAGTGAACCCCTGGGGGTGCACAAGGGCCGTTCTCAAGATTCCTCGAAGCCCGCGCGTCCGGGCGCCGGACTGGACCGCACTCCTACATCCCTTGAAACGTCGGCGGGATCCCGGAGTTGTTGCCCCGCGATATCTTGACACCCACCCGGGGACGAATGAGCATCGAAGCGCTTCGAAAGAGCCACGCCGCTCCATCGCAAGGGGAACCCCACGTGACCGCACAAACGCCGCCTACGCCGCCTTTCCGCGATCCGCGACTGCCGTTCGCGAAGCGCATCGACGACCTGCTGGCGCGGCTCACCCTCGACGAGAAGGTCTCCTTCCTGCACCAGTTCGCGCCCGCCGTGGAACGGCTCGGCATCGCCGCGTTCCGCACCGGCCAGGAGGCCCTGCACGGTGTGGCCTGGATGGGCCCGGCGACCGTGTTCCCGCAGGCGGTCGGCCTCGGCGCGACCTGGAACCCGGAGCTGGTGCGCCGGGTCGGCGACGCGGTGTCGAAGGAGGTCCGCGCGATGCGGGCCCGCGACGAGCGGGTCGGCCTCAACGTGTGGGCGCCGACGGTGAACCTGCTGCGCCATCCGCTGTGGGGCCGCAACGAGGAGGGCTACTCCGAGGACCCGAAGCTGACCTCGGCGATCGCCACCGCCTACACGCGCGGCCTGCGCGGCGACCACCCGGCGTACTGGCGCACGGCCCCGGTTCTCAAGCACTGGCTCGCGCACAACAACGAGACGAACCGGGACACCACCTCGTCCTCGGTGCGCCCGCGCGTCCTGCACGAGTACGACCTGCGGGCCTTCCGGGACACCGTCGAGGCGGGCGCGGTCGCCGGGGTGATGCCGGCGTACAACCTGGTCAACGGCCGCCCGAACCACGTCTCCCCGTATCTGCGCGAGCAGTTGCGCGCCTGGACGGACCAGGACCTGCTGGTCTGCTCGGACGCGGGCGCGCCGTCCAACCTGGTCGACTCCGAGCATTACTTCGACACCCACGAGGAGGCGACGGCGGCGGCCCTGCTGGCCGGCGTCGACAGCTTCACCGACCACGGCACGGACGGCTCGAAGATCACCGCCCGGGTGTGCGGCGCCCTGGAGCGGGGCCTGCTGACCGAGGCGGACGTCGACACCGCCGTCCGCCGCCAGCTCTCGGTCCGCTTCCGGCTCGGCGAGTTCGACGGGTACGAGGAGGCGGGCGCCTTCGACACCGCGGAGCACCGGGACCTCGCCCGGGAGACTGCGGAGCAGGCGATCGTGCTGCTCAAGAACGAGGGCGTGCTGCCGCTGGCGCCCGGTGCCCGGATCGCGGTCGTCGGCCTGCTCGCCGACGAGTGCAAGCTGGACTGGTACAGCGGCACGCTGATCCACCGCTCCACCCCGCTGGAGGGGATGTACGAGCGGTTCGGCGCCGAGCGGGTGACGTTCGCGGAGGGCGTGGACCGGGTCCGGCTCCGGACGGCCGACGGCTCGTACGTGTGCGTGCCCCGAGCCGAGGAAGCGGACGAGCGGGTGCGCGGCGCCGAGGGCGCGCTCGACCCGGCGCTGCTCGCCGGCCGCACCGACCTGCCGCCGCTGACCACCGACGGCACCGGCACCGAGCTGGCCCTGATCGACTGGGGCGACGACGTGCTGACCTTCCGCGCGCCCGACGGCCGGTACCTCTCCGTCGCCGAGGACGGCCGGGTCCGCGCCTCCGCGGACCAGCCGGGCGGCTGGATCGTCCAGGAGACGTTCCGTCTCGAACCCCATGGGAACGGCCACCTCCTCCGGCACCTGGGTACGGGACACCACGTCTGTGTCGCCGCGGATGGCCTGAAGGTTGCCGCGCCCAAGGAGTCGGAGCCGGCGGTCTTCGAACTGGTCGTCGCCGAGCGCGGCGAGGACGCGGTGGCACGGGTCGCGGCGGAGGCGGACGTGGTCGTGGTGGTCGCGGGCAACGACCCGCACCTCAACGGCCGTGAGACGGAGGACCGTACGACGCTGCGGCTGCCGGAGCACCAGCGGCGCCTGCTGAACGCCGCCCGGGCCGCCAACCCGAACACGGTGCCGGTGCTGGTGTCGGCGTACCCGTACGCGGTCGACACCGACCGCCTTCCGGCGCTGCTGTGGACCGCCCACGGCGGGCAGGCCGCGGGCACCGCCCTGGCCCGCGTCCTCGCCGGCGACGTCTCCCCCGCCGGCCGCCTCCCGCAGACCTGGTACGCGGACGACGCGGACCTGCCCGGCCTCCTCGACTACGACGTCATCGGCAGCCGCCAGACGTACCTGTACTTCGAGGGCACGCCGCTGTTCCCGTTCGGCCACGGCCTGTCGTACGCGGAGTTCGCGTACGACGGCCTGGCGGTCCGCGTGGACGACGCCGCGGTGGAGGTGTCCTTCACGGTCACGAACACCGGGGCGGTGGCGGCCGACGAGGTGGCCCAGCTGTACACGCGCGCGGCGGACCCGTCGGTGATCCGGCCGCGCCGGGAACTGCTGGACCACGCGCGGATCACGCTGGCCCCGGGCGAGACGAAGGACGTCTCCTTCGAAGTCCCCCTGTCCGCCTTCGCGTTCCGGGACGTGGCGCGAGGCCGGTGGCGCCTGGAGTCCGGCCCGTACGAACTGCTGGCCGGCGCCTCCTCGGAGGACGTCCGGCTGCGTACGACGGTGACGCTGGACGGCGAGCCCGCCATGCCCCGCGCGGTGACCGAACGCGGCCTGGACGCGGCCGGCTTCGACGAGCAGAGCGGCACGGAGATCGTGGACCGGGCGAAGACGGCCGGGGACGCGGTGACGCCGGCGGCGGCCGGGACCGGCGAACTGGTCTACCGCGACTGCGACTTCGGTGACGGGGTCACCGAGGTGTCGGTGGAGGTGGCGGGTGCCGAGGGCGTCGTCGAGCTGTCGCTGGACGGCGGCCCGGTGCTGGCGGCGCTGACGCTTCCGGCGCCGACGTCCGGCCCGTACGACTACACCCGGGTGACCGCCGGGATCGACGCGCGGGGCGTGCACGACGTCCACCTCAGGCTGCGCGGACCGCTGCGGCTCGCGCACGTCGGCTTCTCCGGTTGAGGGTCCGGACCAGGCCGACACAGAGAGGGGGCCCGGCACCGGAAGACCTCGGTGCCGGGCCCCTTCGGGGCGGTGGACCCGCCCCTCACCGGCCGGAGTCGACTGCGCCCCGGACCCGCCGGCGGACGTGGCGTCCTGGGGACGGTGGTACCGGGAGCACCTCGGCACCGGCACGCGGGCATGACAACGGCCGGAGCCCCCGCACAGTGGGCTCCGGCCGTCGGCCTGTTACCGCGTCGTCCCGGTCAGAGAGCGAGACCGGTCAGGACGAGCACCCGCTCGTAGGTGTAGTCGTCCATGGCGAACCGGACGCCCTCGCGGCCCACGCCGGACTGCTTGGCGCCGCCGTACGGCATCTGGTCGGCCCGGTAGGAGGGCACGTCGCCGATGACCACACCGCCGACCTCGAGGGCGCGGTGGGCACGGAAGGCGACCTGGAGGTCGTGCGTGAACACACCGGCCTGGAGGCCGTACTTGGAGTCGTTGACGGCGGCGAAGGCCTCCGCCTCCCCGTCCACCTTCTGCACGGTGAGGACCGGTCCGAAGACCTCCTCGCGGGCCAGGGTGGTGCCGGCGGGGACGTCGGTGAGGACGGTGGGCGCGTAGGAGGCGCCGTCCCGCTTGCCGCCGGTGAGCAGGGCCGCACCGGCGTCCACGGCCTCCTGGACCCAGGTCTCGACGCGCTTGGCGGCGTCCTCGCTGACCAGCGGGCCGACGTCGGTGGCGTCGTCGCTCGGGTCACCGGTGACCTGGGCCTCGACGGCGGCGACGATGCGCGGCAGCAGCCGGTCGTAGACGGAGGCGTCGGCGATCACGCGCTGCACGGAGATGCAGGACTGGCCGCCCTGGTAGTTCGAGAAGGTGGCGATACGGGTCGCCGCCCAGTCGAGGTCGGCGTCGGAGGCGTAGTCGCCCAGCACGACCGCGGCGCCGTTGCCGCCCAGCTCCAGGGTGCAGTGCTTGCGCGGCACCGAGTCCATGATCGCGTAGCCGACCTGCTCGGAACCGGTGAAGGAGATGACCGGCAGGCGCTCGTCCTGGACGAGGGCGGGCATCCGGTCGTTCGGCACCGGCAGGATGCTCCAGGACCCGGCGGGCAGCTCGGTCTCGGCCAGCAGCTCACCGAGGACGAGACCGGAGAGCGGGGTGGCGGGCGCGGGCTTCAGGATGATCGGCGCACCGGCGGCGATGGCGGGGGCCACCTTGTGGGCGCACAGGTTCAGCGGGAAGTTGAACGGCGCGATGCCGAGGACGACGCCCTTGGGGAAGCGGCGGGTGAGCGCGAGCCGGCCCTGACCGCCCTGGTCGGTGTCGAGCCGCTGGGCCTCGCCGCCGTTGAACCGCCGGGCCTCCTCGGCCGCGAACCGGAACACGGACACGGCACGGCCGACCTCGCCGCGGGCCCACTTGATCGGCTTGCCGTTCTCGGCGGAGATCAGCTGGGCGATCTCCTCGGTGCGCTCGACGAGCCGCTTGCTGACGTGGTCGAGGGCGGCGGCACGTACGTGGGCGGGCGTGGCGGCGAACTCCTCGCGCACGGCGTACGCGGCGGCCACGGCCTCCTCGATCTGCGCGTCGGTCGGCACACCGACCTGGCCGACCAGCCGACCGTCCCACGGGTTGCTGACGTCGAAGGTGGTCTCGCCGGTGACCGGACGGCCGGCGAGCCAGAAGGCGTGGGTGGAGGTCATGGTCGTAGCCCGTGCCCTTCCGCGTTGGGGGTGTACTTGCCTGTCGGGGTCCACGGTAGGGGCGCGGGAGCGGTGGGGGGCTTGTCCGAATCGTAGTGGTGGGGGGTGGGGGTGCGCCGGTTTGGACCGTCGGGCACCCCTCATGGCCTCCGGTCGCCTACTGCTCCCCCGCCGTGGCCTTCAACGCCAGCCAGAGCTCCATCCGCACATCCGGATCGTCCAGCGACCGTCCGAGGATCTCCTCCACGCGCCGCATCCGGTAGCGCAGCGTGTGGCGGTGGACGCCGAGGTCCGCCGCCGCCGCGTCCCACTGGCCGTGGCGGGAGAGCCAGGCGCGGAGGGAGGCGACGAGGTCGCCGCGGCCGGTGGCGTCGTGTTCGTGGAGGGCGCGCAGGAGGCCGTCGGCGAAGGCCTTCACCGCGTCGTCCGCCAGCAGCGGCAGCACCGAGCCGGACGCCAGCTGTTCGTGTTCGACGAGGACGCGGCCGCGGCGGCGGGCCACCGACAGGGCCTGTTCGGCCTGTTTGTACGCGGCGGCCGCGGCGATCGGGCCGGCGGGCGCCGACATGCCGAGGACCACGTCGTCGTCCTCGGCGGCCGACGGGTCGCGGGGTGTGCCGTTGCCGCGGGCGGTCTCCAGTCCCGCCGCGAACTCGCCGCAGGCGTGTGCCGCCGCGCCCCCGTCCGCCGCCAGGACGACCAGGCGCTCGCCCTCGGGGACCGCCAGCACCGCCTCGCCCGCGCGCGCCCCGGCCGCCTCGACGGTCTCGGCCAGTCCGGCGACACCGGTCCCGCCCTCCGCGACGATCACCCGGAACGGCGCGTCCAGCAAACCGCCGTACAGGTCCCCGGCCACCGCGCGGGCGTGGTCCGGCTCCCCCGCCAGCAGCATCCGCAGGACCGCCGCGCCGATCCGCTGTTCCGCCGCGTGCAGGGCGCGGGAGCGTTCCGTGGTCAGGGTGAGCAGGGCGATCGCCGAGTGGACCGCGTAGCGCTCCGCCGTGCCGAGGGCCGCTGCGGTGCCGACGGCGAGCGCCGCGCGGGGGCGGCGGCCGGTGCCGATCGAGTGCAGCTCGACCCGGTCCTCGTGGTCGGGGCCGCCGACCACCGAGCTGGCCGGTGCCGGGCGGTCACGGAGGCGTTCCACGTCGGCCGTCAGCCGGGCGGCGCGGCGCCCCGCCCACTCGGGGGCCGTGGCGACGACGGCGCCGGACGCGTCGTAGAGGGCGGCCCAGCCGTCGACCTGGGCGGCGAGCGCGCCGAGCAGGCCTTCCGGGCCGTCGCCCAGGGCCTGCTTGGTCAGTTCCCGCTGGGCGGCGAAGCCGGCCGTCACCGCGCGGTACTGGTCCGCCGCGATGGCGGCCGAGACGGCTTTGGTGATGGCGAGGAACGGGGTGCGCCGGGGCACCTCCAGCAGCGGCAGGCCTTCCTCCTCGGCCGCGTCGACCAGGGCCTTGGGGGTCTCCTCGTAGTTCACCCCGACCGCGAAGCCCAGGCCGACCACGCCCGCGCCGACCAGGCGCCGGACGTAGCGGCGCATGGCCTCGGGGTCCTCCGCGTCCAGCTTGAGCGCGGTGATCAGCAGCAGCTCCCCGCCCTCCATGTACGGCACGGGGTCGGCCAGCTCGCTGACGTGGGCCCAGCGGACGGGCACGTCCAGGCGGTCCCCGCCCGCCCGCACGGTCAGCTTGAGCGCCGAGTGGTGGACGAGGGAGGCGAGCGTGGGAGGCATGGGGCCTTCAGGGTCGGGGGTGGGTGAGCCGGTTGATCTTCTGGCCGTCAGTTGATCTTTGGGCCGTTGATTGATCTTTTGGCCGTCGCGTATGAACGGCCCTACCGATTCTGCCTCACCGTACGACCTCTGGACGGCCGGTTCACCCCCGCAGGTCCACCAGCAGCGGCGGCGCGTGCTCGCCCTTGACGTTCGTCAGGGACAGCACCGCGTGGCCCGGCGGCACCGCGTGCGCCAGCTCCGACGCGGACCAGCGCTCCCGCTCGACCTGGCGTACGGTCACCGCCCGCGCGGTCGGCGCCTTGCCGGTGATCACCCGGCGCAGCGCGTGCACGGCCTTCCCGGCGGGGGTCTCGGCGATGATCTGCCGGTCGGTGACGTCCCGCGCCTCGGTCCACTCCTTGCCCCACACCTCGGCGAAGTCCTGGCCGTCCCAGGGGGTGAGGCCGGAGAGGGCGACCCGGCACCCGGTGGCGCCGAGGAGCGGGCCGCGCAGCGGGCGCGGTACGTCGTCGAGGGTGCGCAGGGTGAGGACGGCGCCCGCGCCCGCGGAGCGCAGCCGCTGGATGCCGCGGACCGCCTCCGGCGTCACGACGCCCGTCGCGTCGTCGAGGATCAGGCAGGCGAACAGCGACCGGTCCTCCCGTACCGTGACGCTCGCCGTGAACTGGGCCAGCACCAGCCGCGCCAGGATGCGGGAGGCGTCCGCGTGACCGCGCGCGGGCAGGTCGATACGGACCCGGACCGGGTGGTCGAGGGCCTTGAGGGAGAACGGCCGTGACTGGCCGGACGTGTCGAAGAAGCCCGCGAAGGCGGGGCGGTCGAGGAGGGCGATCCGGTCGGCCAGCACCCCGCCCACGTCACCCGGGTGGGCCATCTGCCGCTCCCGCGCGTCCAGCTCCCGCAGCAGCGACTCCTGTCCGGCGCTCTCCAGCCCGGCCCGCAGCTCGGCCAGCGGTCCCGGTGCCCCGTCGAGCAGCCGGCGCAGCTCCGGTACGGACGGGAAGCGGCCGTGGACCGCGCGGTACGGGCCGAGGAGCTGGGCGAGGACGGTGGTGGAGCGGCGGGTGTCGCTGCCGGGGTGCGGGTCGGCCAGGTCGCCCGCCAGGGCTTCGGCCAGTATGGCGGCGGCCTCGTCGGGGTCGGTCGTACCGCCGTACAGGTCCAGGTCGTACATCGACTCCTGGTCGCCGACGCGTACGACGACGTCATAGGCGTCGGCCGGGCCGAGCCCGGAGCCCGCCGCGCCGACGACCACGACGGCGGCCCGGCCGGCGAGCGCGTGCAGGCACAGCGACTCGGCGAGCGGGCGGACCAGGGTGCCGGTCTTGCCGGAGCCGGCCGGGCCGACGGCGAGCAGGGAGGTGCCGAGCAGGTCGGGGCCGAGGGCGAGGCCGGTGCCGCGGTAGGCGTAGGGGTTGCGGGGGTCGTCGGCGGTGGTGCCGACCCGCACCTGGCCGGTGAGCAGGTCGTGCCGGGCCTGGCGGCCGGGCAGGTCGCGGGCGCCGGAGGGGTGGGCGCAGGCGGCGGAGCCCTCCCGGAGCACGGCGCCGGTGAAGGCGGCCAGGCTGTGCCGGCCGCTGCGCACGCCCTGCCAGGCGCGGGTGATCCGGGCGTGGTCGACGTCCCGCATCAGGCCCTGGCGGGCCTCGGTGGCGAGCCGGTCGGCGGCGTCGGAGGCCCCGGCGGCGCGCAGCGCGGGCCACTCGGCGGGGTCCTCCTCGGGGGCGGGCGCCTGATCGGCCTCCCGGCGTCGGAGGTGAGGGACTACGAAACGACGCCACACCTCACCCCAGCGGCCCAGTCGGCCGACACCGATGACGATGATCAGCACCACAATCAGAGTCCACGCGTTGGCAAACACGACACGTGCGTAGGAATGGGGCTCCGTCCACGAAGCTGTCATTGCTTCCAGGGGCAACAACCACCAACCACCCAGATAGCCGTTGTACAGCAAAGACCAAATCAACCACCCCACCAAGAACGCGATCAGCGCCCCGCTGATCAGCTGCCGGCCGGGCACCCGCTCCGGCTCCTCGTCGGGCCGGGGCCGGTGGCCGAACCGCCAGACGCCGGGCGCGGCGTCCGGCCGGGGGGTGCGCAGCCAGGTGAGGAAGGCGGAGCCGTCCGGGAGCGGCGGCACGGCCGGCATGGCCGGGGGCCGCGGTGGCAGTGGTGGCGCCTCCGGCGGTCCCGCCGGACGCGGCACCGGATTGGCGTGTGTGCCCCGCGCGTCCCTGGTCCCGTCGCCGTCCATCGCCTTTGCCCCCTGAGCAGCCGCTCCATCCACCGTCAGCGAGTCAATCTAACGCGCCGCCATGGGGAGTTCACCGATTGAGCGGCGGGGCGCACCGACGGCATCCGCCCGCAGCAAGAAATGTCCGGTCACCGTCCGTCACGGGCCGCCTATGTCCACCACGGACAACGAATCCCGTCGACAACGCCCACATGGAGCATGCCCACCCCCTCCGACCCGTCTTAACCTGCGAGAAAAGAAGGCAAGCGTCCGGAAACACCCCCAGGAGCCCTCATGACCGCACTTCCGCAGGAGCGCCGCGTCGTCACCGCCATTCCCGGCCCGAAGTCGCAGGAGCTGCAGGCCCGCCGCGTCGCCACGGTCGCGCAGGGCGTGGGCTCGGTGCTGCCGGTGTTCACCACCCGCGCGGGCGGCGGCATCATCGAGGACGTCGACGGCAACCGTCTGATCGACTTCGGCTCCGGTATCGCCGTGACCTCGGTCGGCGCCTCCGCCGAGGCCGTCGTACGCCGTGCCTCCGCGCAGCTCGCCGACTTCACCCACACCTGTTTCATGGTCACCCCGTACGAGGGCTACGTGGAGGTCGCCGAGGCCCTCGCGGAGCTGACCCCGGGCGACCACGCCAAGAAGTCCGCGCTGTTCAACAGCGGCGCCGAGGCCGTCGAGAACGCCGTCAAGATCGCCCGTGCGTACACCAAGCGCCAGGCCGTCGTCGTCTTCGACCACGGCTACCACGGCCGTACGAACCTCACGATGGCGCTGACCGCGAAGAACATGCCGTACAAGCACGGCTTCGGTCCGTTCGCGCCCGAGGTGTACCGCGTCCCGGTCGCCTACGGCTACCGCTGGCCGACCGGCGCCGAGAACGCCGGCCCCGAGGCCGCCAAGCAGGCCATCGACCAGATCACCAAGCAGGTCGGCGCCGAGAACGTCGCCGCGATCATCATCGAGCCGGTGCTGGGCGAGGGCGGCTTCATCGAGCCGGCCAAGGGCTTCCTGCCGGCGATCGTGAAGTTCGCCAACGACAACGGCATCGTCTTCGTCGCGGACGAGATCCAGTCCGGCTTCTGCCGCACCGGCCAGTGGTTCGCCTGCGAGGACGAGGGCATCGTCCCGGACCTGATCACCACCGCCAAGGGCATCGCCGGCGGTCTGCCGCTGGCCGCCGTCACCGGCCGCGCCGAGATCATGGACGCCGCGCACGCGGGCGGCCTGGGCGGCACCTACGGCGGCAACCCGGTCGCCTGCGCGGGTGCGCTCGGCGCGATCGAGACGATGAAGGAGCTGGACCTCAACGCCAAGGCGAAGAACATCGAGGCGATCATGAAGGGCCGCCTCACCGCCATGGCCGAGAAGTTCGACATCATCGGCGACGTCCGCGGCCGCGGCGCCATGATCGCCATCGAGCTGGTCAAGGACCGCGCCACCAAGGAGCCGAACCCGGAGGCGACCGCCGCGCTCGCCAAGGCCTGCCACGCGGAGGGCCTGCTGGTCCTGACCTGTGGCACCTACGGCAACGTGCTCCGCTTCCTGCCGCCGCTGGTGATCGGCGAGGACCTGCTGAACGAGGGCCTCGACATCATCGAGCAGGCGTTCGCCCGCATCTGAGCAGGCCCCCTGCGCATCTGACGCGGCCTCGGCAGAGCGTGTGAAGAAGGTGTGCGAGGTGGATGACAGGACGTCGTTCCGGGTGTCCTCCTCGCGGCCGCTGCCGTAGGTTCTAACCAGATGAGAGATACACCCCGCCCACAGGGGACTGTGGGTGACATCAGGCCGGGGCCTCCCCAGCTTCGACCTGGTCGTGCCCTCGCGCACACAACCGGGGCCTCCGGCTCCGGATCTCCTCACCGATCGGACGGTCGCCCGCCCCAGACCCCCCGGGGCGCGCGGCGTTCCGATCCGTTCGGCCGCCCCGGAACCACCCCCCCTGTTCCGGGGCGGCCGACCTTTTTCTCCCTCCTCCCACTGCCCGTCCTCAGCGTCGTCGTCTTCGCACTGATCACCTGGCAGGTCGTCGCGGACGGACCGCTGGTGCGCCTGGACGAGCGGCTGAGCAGCGCACTCGTCCGTCCGGGCCGGGCCTCCGAACTCCTCTCCGATCTGGGGAACGTGCCGGTGGCGGTGCCGGTGCTGGCCGTCGCGGCGGGGTACGCCACCTGGCGGGCCCGCGCCACCGGTACAGACCGCTGGTGGCGCCCGGCCGTCGCCGCGGCCGCCCTCATGGCCCTGGTCCCGGCGGTCGTCGTACCGGTCAAGGAGTTGGTCGGCCGGCCGGGCACCCCCGCCGTCCCGCCCGGCACCGGCTACTTCCCCTCCGGCCACACCGCCACCGCCGCCGTCGCCTACGGCTGCGCGGCCCTGCTCCTCCTCCCCTGGCTGCGGCGTGCCGCCGCCCGCCGCACCGCGCTCCTGCTGTGCGCCGCCCTCAACCTCGGCGTCGGCTTCGGGCTGGTGCGGCGGGGATATCACTGGCCGCTGGACGTGCTGGCGAGCTGGTGTCTGGGCGCTGTGCTGCTCGGCCTGTTCGCCGGGTGGGTCAGCCGAAGTAGCCGTCGAACGTCCGCTGGAACTCCCAGCCGCCGAACCGGTCCCAGTTGATCGACCAGGTCATCAGGCCGCGCAGGGCGGGCCAGGTGCCGTGGGTGGCGTACGAGCCGCAGTTCGTCCGCTTCGTCAGGCAGTCGAGGGTCTTCACCACCTCGGCCGGGGAGACGTGCCCGTTGCCCGCGTTGGTGGTGGCCGGCATGCCGATGGCGACCTGGTCGGGGCGCAGCGGCGGGAAGACGCTGTTCGCGTCGCCCGCGACCGGGAAGCCGGTCAGCAGCATGTCGGTCATGGCGATGTGGAAGTCGGCGCCGCCCATGGAGTGGTACTGGTTGTCGAGGCCCATGACCGGGCCCGAGTTGTAGTCCTGGACGTGCAGCAGGCTCAGGTCGTCGCGCAGGGCGTGGATGACGGGCAGGTACGCCCCGGCCCGCGGGTCCTGGCCGCCCCACTTGCCGGTGCCGTAGTACTGGTAGCCGAGCTGGACGAAGAAGGTCTCCGGCGCCATGGTCAGGACGAAGTCGTCGCCGTACTTCGCCTTCAGGGTCTTCAGCGCCGAGATCAGGTTCACGATCACCGAGGTCTTGGGGTTCTTGAAGTCGGTGTCGTCGGCGTTCAGCGAGAGCGAGTGGCCCTCGAAGTCGATGTCGATGCCGTCCAGGCCGTACTCGTCGATGATCCTGGAGACGGAGGAGACGAAGGTGTCGCGGGCGGCCGTGGTGGTGAGCTGCACCTGGCCGTTCTGGCCGCCGATGGAGATCAGCACCTTCTTGCCCGCCGCCTGCTTGGCCTTGATCGCGGCCTTGAACTCGGCGTCGGACTCGACGTTCGGGCACTCGGTCACCGGGCAGCGGGTGAAGCGGATGTCGCCGGAGGTGACCGAGGTCGGCTCGCCGAAGGCCAGGTCGATGACGTCCCAGCTGTCGGGGACGTCGGCGAGGCGGGTGTAGCCGGAGCCGTTGGCGAAGGTGGCGTGCAGATAGCCGACCAGCGCGTGCGGCGGGAGGTCCGGGGAGCCGCCGCCGGAGCCGGGCGCGGTGGTCGCGGTGACCGTCGCGGAGCGCGCGGACTCGCCCGCGTCGTTGACGGCCGCGACCTGGAAGGCGTACGCCGTGGAGGGGGCGAGGCCGGTCACGGTGGCCGAGGTGCCGGTGGCCGTCCGCACCTTGGTGCCGTCGCGGTAGAGGGCGTAGCCCGTGGCGCCGGGGACGGCCGTCCAGGACAGGGCGACGGAGGTCGCGGTGATCGTGCCGGTCCTCAGGCCGGTCGGCGCGGCGGGCGGCTGGGCGGGGCCGGCGCCGGGGCCGACGAGGGAGAGGTCGTCGGCGTGGTAGGCGCCGGTGCCGTACCAGCCGTGGGTGTAGACGGTGACGCTGGTGGTGGCCGGGCCGGTGCGGAAGGTCGTGGTGAGCTGCTGCCAGTCGCCGGCGGACTGGGTCCAGGCGGAGACGTCGGTGGTGCCGGTGCCGGAGGCGCCCAGGTAGACGTAGGAGCCGCGGACATGGCCGGTGAGCGTGTACTGGGAGTCCGGTTTCACGGTCACGGTCTGGGCGCAGCGGGCGTTGTCGCCGCCGGCCGGGGTCGCGCGCAGGGCGGAGCTTCCGCTGCGCACCGGGCTCGTGACGGTCGTACCGGCCGTGCAGGTCCAGCCGTCGAGGCCGGCTTCGAAGCCTCCGTTGCGCAGGAGGTCCGCGTCGGCCGCACGGGCGGCCGGCGAGAGCGCGGTGAGGCCGGGCAGGGCCAGTGCCGCCGCGACGAGCACGGCGAGCGGTCTGAAGCGATCCACAAGTGCCTCCGGGCATGGGGGAATTGGAGGGGTGGAGCGCTCACAACTTGGTCCAGACCAATCACCGTGTCAAGGGGTCCGGTGCCCCTCGGGCTACCTCTGCCGCTTCATGGCCAGACCCGCCGCCGCCTCGTGCATCGCCAGCTCCAGCAGGACCGGATCGGTGAGGGTGCCCGACCCGTCCGGCGGCACCAGCCAGCGCACCCCACCGGTCGAGCGGCCCGGGTACGGCACGACGATCCAGGTGCCGGTCCCGGCCGCGCGGATGCCCGTGCCGACCCAGCGGGCCGCGGTGCCCGGCGGCACCAGGAACCCCGTGCGGGTGTCGCCGGAGTCGGCGAGCACCGGGCCCGGCCGGTCGAGGACGCGGCTGAGCACGTCGAGCGTGGGGCAGCCCAGCTCCCCCGGCAGGATCAGGACGTCCCAGGCCTTGCCCGCGGGCAGCAGCGCGACCCCGAGGGGGTTGCGCTCCCACTCCCAGCGGCAGGCCTCGGGATCCGGTGCGACCGATGCCAGCCATTCGACCGCCGTCTTCGCTCCAGTCATGGAAAGACCTCCCTCTCCCTCGTGGACGCCGGTTCGCGTCCACGAGGGAGAGGGAGGTCTGGCCGGAGCATTACGCGAGTCGGGCCCACCCTTTCGGGTGAGCCACGTCACAGGTCAGCTGTCGAAGCCGAGTCCCAGCCGGTCCATCGTCCGCAGCCACAGATTGCGCCGCCCGCCCTGGGCGTCCGCCCGGGCCAGCGACCACTTGGTGAGGGCGATGCCGGTCCAGGCGAACGGCTCCGGCGGGAACGGCAGCGGCTTCTTGCGGACCATCTCCAGCTCGGTGCGTTCGGTGCGCTCCCCCGCCAGCAGGTCCAGCATCACTTCGGCGCCGAACCGGGTCGCGCCCACGCCGAGGCCGGTGTACCCGGCCGCGTACGCCACCTTGCCCTGGTGGGCGGTGCCGAAGAACGCCGAGAAGCGCGAGCAGGTGTCGATCGCGCCGCCCCACGCGTGGGTGAAGCGGACGCCCTCCAGCTGCGGGAAGCAGGTGAAGAAGTGCCCGGCGAGCTTGGCGTAGGTCTCGGGGCGGTCGTCGTACTCGGCGCGGACCCGGCCGCCGTACGGGTAGATCGCGTCGTAGCCGCCCCACAGGACGCGGTTGTCGGCGGACAGCCGGAAGTAGTGGAACTGGTTGGCGCTGTCGCCGAGGCCCTGCCGGCCCTCCCAGCCGATCTCCGCGAGCTGGGCGTCCGTCAGCGGCTCGGTCATCAGGGCGTAGTCGTAGACCGGGACCGTGTAGGACCGCACCCGCTTCACCAGGTTCGGGAAGATGTTGGTGCCGAGCGCGACCGTGCGGGCCCGGACCCGGCCGTAGGGGGTGCGTACGGCCATGCCCGCGCCGTAGGGCTTCAGCGTGAGCGCGGGGGTGTGCTCGTAGACGCGCACCCCGAGCCGCACGCAGGCCCGCTTCAGGCCCCAGGCCAGCTTCGCCGGGTTGAGCATGGCCACGCCCCGCTTGTCCCAGAGGCCGGCCTGGAAGGTCGGCGAGTCGACCTGCGCCCGGACCGCGTCGGCGTCCAGGAACTCGACGCCGTCGGCGAGGCCCTCGCGTTCCATCTCCTCGTACCAGTCGCGCAGTTCCCACGCCTGGTACGTCTCGGTGGCCACGTCGATCTCGCCGGTGCGCTCGAAGTCGCAGTCGATGCCGTGCCGGGCGACCGCCTTCTCGATCTCGTCGAGGTTGCGGACGCCCAGCTCCTGGAGCTTGTGGATCTCGTCCGGCCAGCGGGCGAGCCCGTTGGGCAGCCCGTGGGTGAGGGAGGCGGCGCAGAAGCCGCCGTTGCGGCCCGAGGCGGCCCAGCCCACCTCGCGGCCCTCCAGCAGCACCACATCCCGCTGCGGGTCGCGCTCCTTGGCGATCAGCGCGGTCCACAGTCCGCTGTAGCCGCCGCCCACGACCAGCAGGTCGCAGGTCTCGGGGCCGGTGAGCGCGGGCTCGGGGCGGGGCCTGCCGGGGTCGTCCAGCCAGTACGGGACCGGCTGGGCTTCGGAAAGAGATTTCGTCGCGTCGTTACTGCCACGGCTCATGGCGCTTGGGGCCATGATTTCAACTCCCTACGGAACTGTGAGGGCTTCAGGCTTTTTGCTTGCTGCGGCGATTACTGATCAGCATGGATATCAGGACGAGCAGCACGGCGATGACGAACATGGCCGTACCGATGACATTGATCTGGACGGGCGTTCCGCGCTGCGCCGAACCCCAGACGAACATGGGGAAGGTGACGGTGGAGCCCGCGTTGAAATTGGTGATGATGAAATCGTCGAAGGAGAGCGCGAAGGCGAGCAGCGCGCCCGCGGCGATTCCGGGTGCCGCGATCGGCAGGGTGACCCGCAGGAAGGTCTGGAACGGGCCGGCGTAGAGGTCCTGCGCGGCCTGTTCCAGCCTCGGGTCCATCGACATGACGCGCGCCTTGACGGCCGTCACGACGAAGCTGAGGCAGAACATGATGTGGGCGATGAGGATCGTCCAGAAGCCCAGCTGGACGCCCATGTTGAGGAAGAGGGTGAGCAGCGAGGCCGCCATCACCACCTCGGGCATCGCCATGGGCAGGAAGATCAGCGAGCTGACGGCGCCGCGCGCCCGGAAGCGGTACCGCACCAGCGCGAAGGCGATCGCCGTGCCGAGCGCGGTGGCGCCGAGCGTCGACCACAGGGCGATCTGGAGACTGAGCGAGAGCGAGCCGCACAGGTCGGCGACCCCGCACGGATCGGTCCAGGCGTCCGTGGAGAACTTCTGCCACTCGTAGTTGAAGCGCCCCTTCGGGTCGTTGAAGGAGAACACCGTCACCACGATGTTCGGCAGCAGCAGATAACCGAGCGTGAACAGTCCCGCGATGACGACGAGACGGCGCTTGAGCCAGTTGACGAAGGCCATTTAAACCAGATCCTCCGTCCCGGACCTGCGGATGTAGAGCGTGACCATGATGAGGATCGCGAACATCAGGATGAACGAGAGGGCGGCGGCCGTCGGATAGTCCAGGATCCGCAGGAACTGCGACTGGATGACGTTGCCGACCATGCGGGTGTCGGTGGAGCCGAGCAGATCCGCGTTGACGTAGTCGCCGGCGGCCGGGATGAAGGTCAGCAGCGTGCCGGAGACGACACCGGGCATCGACAGCGGGAAGGTGACCTTGCGGAAGGTGGTGAAGGGCTTGGCGTACAGGTCGCCCGCCGCCTCGTGCAGCCGGCCGTCGATGCGCTCCAGCGAGGTGTACAGCGGCAGGATCATGAACGGCAGGAAGTTGTACGTCAGACCGCAGACGACCGCCAGCGGCGTGGCCAGCACCCGGTCGCCCGAGGTCATGCCGAGCCAGCTGGTGACGTCCAGGACGTGCAGCGAGTTCAGCGCGCCGACGACCGGGCCGCCGTCGGCGAGGATCGTCTTCCAGGCGAGGGTGCGGATCAGGAAGCTGGTGAAGAACGGCGCGATCACCAGGATCATGATCAGGTGCTTCCAGCGTCCCGCGCGGAAGGCGATCAGATACGCCAGCGGGTAGCCGAGCAGCAGGCACAGGATCGTCGCGGCACCGGCGTACAGCACCGAGCGCAGGAACTGCGGCCAGTAATCGGACAGCGCGTCCCAGTAGGTGGCGAAGTGCCAGGTGACCTTGTAGCCGTCCTCCAGGGAGCCCGTCTGCACGGACGTGGAGCCCTGGTAGACCATCGGCAGCGCGAAGAAGACCAGCAGCCACAGGATGCCGGGGAGCAGCAGCAGGTACGGCGTCCAGCGGCCACGCCGGCGCGGCGGCTTCTTCCCGGGTGCGGTCGGCGCGAGCGGCGGCGGCGCCTCGGTGAGCGTCGTCATCAGGCGTCTTCCTCGACCTTCTCCACACCGGCCTGGATGTCCTGGGCCGCGTCCAGCCCGAAGGTGTGGGCGGGGCTCCAGTGCAGGACGACCTCGGCGCCGGGGGCCAGGCGGGCGTCGCGGTCGACGTTCTGGACGTAGACCTGGAGCGCGGAGCCCGCCGGGCTGTCGACGACGTACTGGGTGGAGACGCCGATGAAGCTGGCGTCGGCGATCCGGCCCGTCACCCGGTTGCGGCCGTCCGCTATCTCCCCCGCGTCGTCGGCGTGCGTGAGGGAGATCTTCTCCGGCCGTACGCCGACCAGCACCTTGCCGCCGGGCGACGCGGCGGCGCTGCACCGCTGCGACGGCAGCGCCAGCTTCCCGCCGCCCGCCTTGAGCACGATCTCGTCGCCGCCGGCCGCGTCGACCTCGGCCTCGATCAGGTTGGACGTGCCGAGGAAGTTCGCGACGAACGTGCTCTGCGGGTTCTCGTACAGGTCGGCGGGGGCGCCGAGCTGTTCCACGCGGCCCGCGTTCATCACGGCGACCGTGTCGGCCATCGTCATGGCCTCCTCCTGGTCGTGCGTGACGTGCACGAAGGTGATGCCGACCTCGGTCTGGATGCGCTTCAGCTCCAGCTGCATCTGGCGGCGCAGCTTCAGGTCGAGGGCGCCCAGCGGCTCGTCGAGGAGCAGCACCTTGGGGTGGTTGATCAGCGCGCGGGCGACCGCGACGCGCTGCTGCTGGCCGCCGGAGAGCTGGTGCGGCTTCTTGCGCGCGTGCTCGCCGAGCTGGACGAGCTCCAGCATCTCGTCGACCTGCTTCCTCACCGACTTGACGCCGCGCCGGCGCAGACCGAAGGCGATGTTCTCGAAGATGTCGAGGTGCGGGAAGAGCGCGTAGGACTGGAAGACCGTGTTCACCGGCCGCTTGTACGGCGGCAGCCGGGTCACGTCCTGCTCGCCGAGCGAGACGGTGCCGGTGGTCGGCTCCTCCAGGCCGGCGATCATCCGCAGGGTGGTGGTCTTGCCGCAGCCGGAGGCGCCGAGCAGGGCGAAGAAGGAGCCCTGCGGCACGGTCAGGTCGAGCGGGTGCACGGCGGTGAAGGAGCCGTACGTCTTGCTGATGCCGGAGAGGCGGACGTCGCCGCTGTTGTCTGTCGTCGTCATGGTCGTCACGCCCCTGTGAGCTTCGCGAACTTCTCTTCGTAGGCCGTCTCTTCCTTCGCGCTCAGTGAGCGGAAGGCACGGGACTTGGCGGCCATGGCCTTGTCCGGGAGGATCAGCGGGTTCTTCGCCGCGTCCTCGTCGATCTTCGCCAGCTCTTCCTTCACCCCGTCGACGGGACACACGTAGTTGATGTACGCGGCGAGCTGGGCGGCCGGACCGGGCTCGTAGTAGAAGTCGATCAGCCGCTCGGCGTTCGTCTTGTGCCGGGCCTTGTTCGGCACCAGCAGGTTGTCCGTCGAGGTGAGGTAACCGCTGTCGGGGATGAGGAAGTCGACGTCCGGGCTGTCCGCCTTCAGCTGGACAACGTCGCCGGCCCAGGCGAGGCAGGCCGCGAGGTCGCCCTTGGTGAGGTCGGAGGTGTAGTCGTTGCCGGTGAAGCGGCGGATCTGGCCCTTGTCGACGGCCTTCTGGAGGCGGGCGATCGCCGCGTCGAAGTCGTCGTCGGTGAACCGGCCCGGGTCCTTGCCCATGTCCAGCAGGGTCATGCCGACGCTGTCGCGCATCTCGGACAGGAAGCCGACCCGGCCCTTGAGTCCGGGGTTGTCGAGCATGTCGGAGACCGACGTGACCTCGACGCCGTCGAGCGCCTTCTTGTTGTAGGCGATGACCGTGGAGATACCGGTCCACGGGTAGGAGTACGCCCGTCCCGGGTCCCAGTCCGGGCTGCGGAACTGCTGGGACAGGTTGGCGTAGGCGGTCGGCAGGTTGGACGGGTCCAGTTTCTGGACCCACCCGAAGCGGATCAGGCGCGCGGCGAGCCAGTCGGTCACGCAGATCAGGTCACGGCCGGTGGACTGGCCGGCCGCCAGCTGCGGCTTGATCTTGCCGAAGAACTCGACGTTGTCGTTGATGTCCTCGGTGTACTTGACCTTGATGCCGGTCCGCTTCTCGAACGCGTCGAGGGTCGGGTGGTGCTTCTCGCTCTCGTCGACGTCCATGTACTCGGTCCAGTTGGAGAAGCTCACGGTCTTCTCCTTCGCCGAGTGATCCTGCGACGAGACCCCGGAGGTCTGGGCCGCCGGGGGGATGCCGCAGGCGCTCAGCGCCCCCAGACCGCCGGCCACGAGCGCGCCGCCAGCGGAGGCGCGCATCAGGGAACGGCGGCTGAGAGCGGCCCTGCCGTTGCGCAAGCTGCGCCGCATGGCGGCCACTTGGGCCGGGGACAGGCGGTCTGGCTCGTACTGCTCCATGCGCGTGGTGCCCTTTCGGGAGGTGGGCGGCCGCGGGTCAGGCGGCCTGACTGCTATCGGTCCCCGAAGACGGTGCGGTGCCAGTCCTTCTCTGCCACCGCCGTGTTGTCGAACATTACGTGTTTGATCTGCGTGTACTCGTCGAACGAGTACGCGGACATGTCCTTGCCGCAGCCGGACTGCTTGTATCCGCCGTGCGGCATCTCGCTGATGATCGGGATGTGGTCGTTGACCCACACACAGCCCGCCTTGATCTCGCGGGTGGCCCGGTTCGCCCGGTAGACGTCCCGGCTCCACGCGGAGGCGGCGAGGCCGTACGGGGTGTCGTTGGCGAGCGCGATGCCCTCGTCGTCGGTGTCGAAGGGCAGCACGACCAGGACCGGCCCGAAGATCTCCGACTGGACGATCTCGCTGTCCTGGGGCGCGTCCGCGACCAGCGTGGGCCGGTAGTAGGCGCCGTCGGCGAGTTCGCCGCCGGGCGCCTCGCCGCCGGTGACCACGCGCGCGTAGGCCCGCGCCCGGTCGACGAACCCGGCCACGCGGTCCCGCTGGACGTGGCTGATCAGCGGGCCGAGGTCGGTGCCCGGGGCGAACGGGTCGCCGAGCCGGACGGTCTCCATGAGGGCGGCGGTCCGCTCGACGAACGCCTCGTACAGCGGGCGCTGCACGTACGCGCGCGTGGCGGCCGTGCAGTCCTGCCCGGTGTTGATGAGCGAGCCCGCGACCGCGCCGTGCACGGCCGCCTCCAGGTCGGCGTCGTCGAAGACGACGAACGGCGCCTTGCCGCCCAGCTCCAGGTGGAGCCGCTTGACGGTGGCCGTGGCGATCTCGGCGACGCGCTTGCCGACCGGAGTGGAGCCGGTGAACGAGGTCATGGCGACGTCGGGGTGGCCGACCAGGTGCTCGCCGGCCTCCCGCCCGGTGCCGGTGACGATGTTGACGACACCGTCCGGGATGCCCGCGTCCCTGACGGCCTCGGCGATGAGGAGCGAGGTCAGCGGGGTCAGCTCGGCGGGCTTCAGGACGATGGTGTTGCCCGCGGCGATCGCCGGGAGGATCTTCCAGGCGGCCATCTGGAGGGGGTAGTTCCAGGGCGCGATGGAGCCGACGACACCGATGGGCTCACGTCGGACGTACGAGGTGTGGTCCCCGGAGTACTCCCCGGCCGACTGCCCCTGAAGGTGCCGGGCGGCGCCCGCGAAGAACGCGGTGTTGTCGATCGTGCCGGGCACGTCGAACTCCCGGGTCAGCTTCAGCGGCTTGCCGCACTGGAGGGACTCCGCGCGGGCGAACTCCTCCGCCCGGTCGGCGAGGACGCCGGCGAGCCGGTGCAGCGCGTCGGAACGCTCGCCGGGAGTGGCCCCGGCCCAGCCCGGGAAGGCGGCCTTGGCGGCGGCGACGGCGGCGTCGACGTCGTCGGTGCTCGCCAGCTCGTAGACGAAGACCTCCTTGCCGCCGGCCGGGTCGACGACGGCGTGCGTACGGCCCGACGTGCCCTTCGTCAGCCGGCCGTCGATGAACTGCGCACCGGCCGCGAAACGCTCTTGTGCGGGGAATCGTTCCGGGGTGGTCGTGCCCGGGTTGTGCATGTCGCTCTCCTCCGCCGAGGCCCCGCCGGGCATGGTGTCCAGGGGGTGGGTGGCGTAGCTCCAGCTCGAATTGAGTGCCGATCCTGACAGAGCACGGGCACTCCAACAAGTGATTCCGTTGTTGCCTTTTGGTTACGCGACGGAATCTGTCGACCAGGTGTCGAGTCGACGGGAAATACGGGGGACGGAATGTCAGTGGTGGCTGCCAGACTGGCGTGCATGGAGAAGATCGACTCGCGGGAAGCCCTGGTCAAGGAGGTGCGGGCGGGGTTCCGGGTGAAGTACCTGCACTTCTGGGGACACCGGCCCCGGCCGGACGGAAGCATCGGGCCGAGCTGTCTCAGCCAGTGGTGGCCGTCGCCGTTCACCGCCGACGGGGTGGAGTACGCGACGGCGGAGCACTGGATGATGGCCGCCAAGGCCCGCCTCTTCGACGACCCGGAGGCCGAGCGGCGCGTGCTGGCCGCGGCGCACCCGGCCGAGGCGAAGAAGGCGGGGCGCCTGGTCCGGGGGTTCGACGAGGGCGTCTGGGAGCGGGAGCGGTTCGGCATCGTGGTCGAGGGCAGCGTCCGCAAGTTCGCCGCGCACGCCGAGCTGGGGCGTTTTCTGCTGAACACCGGGGAGCGGGTGCTGGTGGAGGCCAGTCCGGTGGACCGGGTGTGGGGCATCGGGCTCGCCGCGGACGACCCGGGCGCGAACGATCCGGAGCGGTGGCGGGGGCCGAACCTGCTGGGGTTCGCGCTGATGGAGGCGCGGGGGCGGCTGCGGCGGGGAGAGAGCGGCCACGCCGGCTGACCCCCGGCCCTCGGCGGCCGTCAGGCCGCCAGCACCAGCACACCCATCGTGATGCCGAGGACGATGCCGGCCACGCCGCAGATGATCCCGGCGAGCGCCTGACCGCCGTTCGTGGCCTCGCCCCGGCTCGCCTTCCGGCGGCCGATCGCGCCGAAGATCACGCCCAGTACACCGAGGACGATGGCCAGCGGCCACAGGCAGAACACGATCGCCGCGAGGATGCCGAGCACGAGCCCTGCCGTACCCATGCCGTTGCTGGGCATGGGCGCCATCCCGGGCCAGCCGTAGTAACCGCCTCCGGCGGCGGAGGGCGGGTAGCCGTACCCGACGGGATACCCGTACGGCACCTGACCGGGCCCGTCCGGAGCGATGGGCGGCGGAGGCACGGCCCCGCCCTGGGGATGCGGTGCGGAGGCTGCCGGGGGTGCGAAGGGGTTGGGCGGGGCGAACGGGTTGGACGCGCCGGTCGCCGGGGCGGTCGGCGGGGCCCACTGCCGGGGGCTGTCGGCGCCGTCGTCCGCGGGCAGGGAGGTGATCGTCTGCTGGTCGTGCACGGAGAGGGGCGCGGGTCCGCCGGAGGCGATGGTGTCACCGGGGCCGCCGGTCGGGTCGGCGGCGGGCCGGGTCCAGGGGTCGCTGGTCGGGTCGGCGGCGGGCGGCGCCCAGGGGTCGTCGGGCCGGGGCTCCCCCGACGTCCGCGCGGCGGCCGCGTCCTGCGGGGTCTCCTTGCTCAGGGGCACCTTGGGAACCGTGGTGTCGGGCGCGGCGTCGTGCTCCTGCGCCGTCGGCGGCTGCGCGTCGTCGGACATGCGCGGGATCCCCTCTGTCGTGCGTTCCGTCATGCTACGGCCACGGCCTGACCACAGCGGGGCCGCCCCGTACCGGCGTCGGCGCGGGACCGGCGTGCAACGCCCTCCGGCCCCAGGCCCGGCCCCACCCCCCCACCCCGCCCGTCCTACGATGACCCCGACCCACCGATCAGCCGATCACCGCGCCCCCGCACCGCCGGGGAGCGCCCTTGCCGGGGAGGAACCCGTGACCGACCGTCTCGCCACGCCCGCCGCAGGCGACCCGCACGCCTTCATCGCCGGACTGCCGAAGGCCGAACTGCATGTGCACCACGTCGGCTCCGCCTCCCCCCGGATCGTCGCCGAACTGGCCGCCCGGCACCCCGACTCGAAGGTGCCGACGGACCCCGAGGCGCTGGTCGACTACTTCACGTTCACGGACTTCGCGCACTTCATCGAGGTGTACCTGTCGGTCGTCGACCTGATCCGCACCCCGGAGGACGTGCGCCTGCTGACGTACGAGGTGGCACGCGATCTGGCGCGCCAGCAGGTGCGGTACGCGGAGCTGACCATCACCCCGTTCTCCTCCACCCGCCGCGGCATCGAGGAGAAGGCGTTCATGGACGCGATCGAGGACGCCCGCAAGGCGGCCGAGGCCGAGTTCGGGACGGTGCTGCGCTGGTGCTTCGACATCCCGGGCGAGGCGGGTCTGGAGGCCGCCGAGGAGACGACCCGGCTCGCCACCGACGACCGGGTGCGCCCGGAGGGGCTGGTCTCCTTCGGGCTGGGCGGCCCCGAGATCGGCGTACCGCGCCCGCAGTTCAAGCCGTACTTCGACCGCGCGATCGCCGCCGGGCTGCGTTCCGTGCCGCACGCGGGTGAGACGACGGGCCCGGAGACGGTCTGGGACGCCCTCACGCATCTGCGTGCCGAGCGCATCGGCCACGGCACCAGTTCCGCCCAGGACGAGAAGCTGCTCGCGCATCTCGCCGAGCACGGCGTCCCGTTGGAGGTGTGCCCGACCTCCAACATCGCCACCCGCGCGGTCCGTACGCTCGACGAGCACCCGATCAAGGAGTTCACCCGCGCCGGCGTCCTCGTGACGATCAACTCCGACGACCCGCCCATGTTCGGCACGGACCTCAACAACGAGTACGCCGTCGCCGCCCGGCTCCTGGACCTGGACGAGCGGGGTCTCGCCGAGCTGGCGAAGAACGCCGTCGAGGCGTCGTTCCTCGACCCGGCCGGCAAGGCCCGGCTGGCCGCCGAGATCGACAGCTACACCTCGGACTGGCTCGCCCCCTGACCCGTCCTCACCGGGCGTTCACAATGGGCCCCATGCGCAATGTGACCGCCGTGGGCCATCGCGGCGCCCCCTACCAGGCCCGTGAGAACACGCTCGACTCGCTGCGTACCGCGCTCCGGCTGGGCGCGGACGCGGTCGAGGTCGACGTACGGCTGACCCGGGACGGCGTACCGGTGCTGCTGCACGACGAGACGCTGAAGCGGCTGTGGGAGCTGGACCGGCCGCTACTGGCGCTGACGGCCGCCGAGTTGAGCGAGCTGACGGCGGATCGGGTGCCGACGCTGGCCGACGCGCTGGCGGCGACCGACGGCAGCCGGGTGATGCTGGACCTGCCCGGCCGCCCGGACGTCCGGGCTGCGCGCCGGGTGGTGGACGTGGTCCGCGAGTGCGGCGCCGAGGGCCGCGTCTTCTACTGCGCGGGCGCCACCGCGATGCTCTCGGTGCGGGCCGCCGATCCGGCCGCGGAGATCGCCCTGACCTGGACGACACTGGCCCCGCCGCGGCCCGCGCTGCTGGACGCGGTCCGCCCGCGCTGGCTCAACTACCGCTTCGGGCTGGTCGATCGCGACCTCGCCGCCCGCGTCCACCGCGACGGCTACCTGCTGTCGGTGTGGACCCCGGACACGGTCCGCGCGATGCGCCGCCTCCTCGCCGCGGGCGTCGACTCCATCACCACCAACCGCATCGACGCCCTGTGCGCGCTGCGCCGCGGGCACGGGGCCTGAGGCCGCAGCGCCATGGCGTCCGTCAGGGGGCCTCGCCGTCGGCCGGCTTCTCGGCGAGGGGCCGGCCGACGATCCGCTGGAGTGCGGCGACGTACTCGGTGAAGGCCTGACGGCCCTGCGGGCTGAGGCTGAGCCAGGTCCGCGGGCGCTTGCCGACGTACCCCTTGCGGATCTCGACGTAGCCCGCCTTCTCCAGGGCGGCGGCGTGCTTGGACAGGACCGAGTCGCTGATCCGGAGGCTGTCGCGGACGAAGGCGAACTCGGCCTCGGTCGCCGCCGCCAGCAGGGAGACGATCTGGAGCCGGGCGGGTGCGTGGATCACCGGGTCGAGGTTCACCGGACGACCCTTCCCGTCGAGTGGGCCAGCACCTGGTTCTCGGCCCAGCGGTTGGTGGCCGCCGTGTACAGGGCGGCGACGACACCGGCGATGACCTTCTGCCAGATCGTGGACTCGACGAAGCTGTCGATGATGACCGGCACGAGCCCCCAGACACCGCAGATCGAGGCCAGCCAGAGTGCCATCCGCACACCGGCGTTGACGGTCCAGGTGCGTGGCCGCCATCTGACGCGCATGCGGGCGGCCAGCGTCCGGGTGAGCGCGGCGATGCCCGCGACGTCCGCCACGGTGAGGGCGATCTGCGCGGCGCCGTCCAGCTCGGTCGCGATCGCGGCGACGGTGACCAGGGCGACCACACTCGGCAGGTACCAGAGCGGGAGCCGCTGGTCGGCGTAGCCCTTCTGCTGGACCCGCTCGATCTCGGCGAGGACGTCGGCGGGGTCCGGCGTCATGCCCCGCGTCGTCTCCGGCATCCCGTCCGGCGTCTTGTCCATGCGCGAGTACCTGCTTCCTCGGGAACTACTTGACGCAATGGAAAGTAGTGCAGCACTTTCCATTGCGTCAAGTACTTTCCGCTGGGCCGCTAGGCGCGCGGACCGGCGTACTCCAGCGGCGGCGCGATGGCCTGGGCGTCCGCCCCCTCCCCCACCCACAGCCCGATCAGCAGCGCCGCCGTCGCCTCCACCAGCCCGGCCCGGTCCAGGCCCCCGGCGGACAGTGGCTCGCAGCCGAGGTCGCGCACGAGCCGCCGTACGACGGACAGCGCGCCCGCGTCGTCGCCGCACAGCGGCACCGCCAACGGGCGGCCGTCGAAGACGGGCGGGGTCAGCCGCCAGACGTCGACGTGGCAGAGGTTGAAGGCCTTGACGACGTGGGCGCCGGGCGCGGCGGCGGCGACGCGTTCGGCCGCCGACGGGCCGCCGGCCGTGCGCAGCGCGAAGCCGGGGCCGACCGGGTTGGTGCAGTCGATCAGTGTCCGCCCGTGCAGCACGTCGGCCAGTTCGCCGACCACCTCCATGACGGCCTGGTAGGGCAGTGCCAGCAGCACCGCGTCCGTGCCGTGTCCGGCCGCCGCGCGCAGTCCACCGTCCCGGCGTCCGCCGGCCCTCACCTCGTGGCCGGCCCGCCGCCACCGCGTGCCCAGCGCGTCCGCCATGTCTCCGGTTCCGAGAATTCCGATCCGCATGGGCAGCACCGTAGGAGGCCGCTCGGGCACCATTTGGTGCGTGACCGACGACCAGGCCTTCCTCGCCGACTGCCGTGCCCGGCTCGCCTTCGACCTGCTCGCCAACACCTGGAACGCGGTGGTGATATGGGCGCTCAAGGACGGCCCGTACCGCCCCGGCGAACTGCGTGAGCGCATCGGCGGGATCAGCCAGAAGGTGCTGACGCAGACGCTGCGCCGGCTGGAGTTCAACGGGCTCGTCGCCCGGCGGGCGTACGGCGGCGCCCCGCCGCGCGTGGAGTACGAGCTCACCGCGCTCGGCCGGACCCTGCTGGCCCCGATCGACGTCTTCGGGGCCTGGGCGTTCGAGCACGGCGACGAGGTGATGGCGGCCCAGGAGCGTCACGAACCCGCCCCCTAGGGGGTGTCTCGCCGATCAGGCCGGATCAGGGAGCGGCGTCTGGTGCCGTGCATCGCAAGGCGGAGGAGGGAGTCGATGCGGAGCATCGGGGAGTGACGACAACGCGGCGAGGCGCGGCACCAGACGCCGCGAGCCCGGCCTGATCGGCGAGACACCCCCTAGGGGCTTCTCCTGACAACTCCCGGGGCACGCGGCGCTGTTGATCCGGGCCTGACCAGGGTCCGGCACCCTCCTCACGGGCGATCCGGGGCGGGACGGCACCCCGGGAAGATGATCAGCATCGTCCCGCCGACCCCAGGAGCCGACCTCCGATGCGTCTCAGCCGTCGTACGACCACGGCCGCGGCCCTCGCCCTAGCCCTCGCGGCCGGTGGTCCGCTGGCAGCGGGCCCCGCCGTGGCCTCCCCCGCGCCGCCCGCCGCCGACCGGCAGCAGCGGCAGGCTCCGGACACGGTCGCCCTGAGCGCGGCGCTCGAGGACGTGCCGAACGCGCACGCCACCGCCGCCCTGGTGCGGATCGGCGGCACGGACGGGGTCTGGCGGGGCAGCGCGGGCGTGCGCGATCTGGTGAGCGGCCGCGCGGCCGACCCGGACGGCCGCTTCCGCGCCGGTTCCACGACGAAGGTGGTGACGGCGGCCGTCGTCCTGGACCTCGCCGCGGAGGGCCGGATCGATTTGAACCGGCCCGTGCAGCACTACCTCCCCGGACTGCTCGGCCCGGAGTTCCGGCCGGTCACGGTACGGCAGCTGCTGAACCACACCAGCGGCATCCAGCCCGGCGACGGCCTCGGAAGCACGGTCGAGGAGGAGTACGCGCACCGCTTCGACACGCTCACCCCGGAGCGGGTGGTGGCGTCGGCGGTGGCGAAGGGGCCGGAGTTCCGCCCCGGGAAGCGGCAGCACTACCTGAACATCAACTACACGATCCTCGGCCTGCTCATCGAGAAGGTCACCGGCCACTCGTACGCCTCGGAGGCCACTTGGCGCGTGCTGCGGCCCGCCGGGATGCGGGACACGTACTTCCCCGGCACCGGCCCCCGGATCGACGGCCCGCACAACCGCGGCTACCAGGTGATGCCGCGGCCCGACGGCACGACCCGGCTCGTCGACGTCACCGAGTGGAACCAGGCGGACCGCCGGGCGGCCGGCGACATGATCTCCACCACCGCCGATCTGGAGCGGCTGGTCGACTCCCTGTTCCGGGGCCGGATCGTGCCGCGGCCGCAGCTGCGGGAGATGTTCCGGGTCCCGGCGCACATCGAGGGCGCCACCTACAGCGCCGGGCTGCAGCGCTTCGAGTACGAGGGCCGGGTCTACTGGTTCAAGTCCGGCGGCCGGTACGGCTACAGCACGGGCATCGGCGCCACCCGGGATCTCTCCCGCACCGTCGTCTACTCGGTCAACGACACCGCCGCGAAGGACGAGTCGGGCAACCCGGTGGTCGACGGCATCGTGGCGGCGGCCCTCGAGTAGCCCATGCGGAAGGGGGCGACCTCGCGGTCGCCCCCGGTGCGATCCGCCCTCGCCGTTCCTCAGTCCGCGGCCTTGAACCCCCGCAGCCGCAGCGAGTTGCCCACCACGAACACCGACGAGAACGCCATCGCCGCCCCCGCGATCATCGGGTTCAGCAGGCCCGCCGCGGCGAGCGGCAGCGCGGCCACGTTGTAGGCGAAGGCCCAGAAGAGGTTGGACCTGATGGTGCCGAGGGTCCGGCGCGAGAGGCGGATCGCGTCGGCGGCGGCACGCAGGTCGCCACGGACCAGGGTGAGGTCGCCGGCCTCGATCGCCGCGTCGGTGCCGGTGCCCATCGCGAGGCCCAGGTCGGCCTGGGCGAGCGCGGCGGCGTCGTTGATCCCGTCGCCGACCATGGCGACCGTACGGCCCTCGCCCTGCAGCCGCTTGACGACCTCGACCTTGTCCTCGGGCAGCACCTCGGCGATCACCTCGTCGATGCCGACCTCCTCGGCCACCGCCTCGGCGACGGCCCGGTTGTCGCCGGTGAGCAGCACGGGCCGCAGCCCGAGCGCCCGGAGCCGGCGGACGGCCTCCGCGCTGGTGTCCTTGACGGCATCGGCGACCTCCAGGACGGCCCGCGCCTCACCGTCCCAGGCCACGGCGATGGCGGTCCGCCCCGCGGCCTCGGCCCGCGCCTTGGCCTCCTTCAGCTCCGCGGGCAGCCCGATCGCCCATTCCTCCAGCAGCTTCTCCCGTCCGACGAGGACGGCGTGCCCGTCGACGACGCCCTGCACGCCGAGTCCCGGCACGTTGGCGAAGTCCTCCGGGACGGGCAGGGTGCCGGTCCGCTCGGTGGCTCCGGCGGCGACCGCCTGGGCGATGGGGTGCTCGGACGCGTTCTCCAGGGCCCCGGCGAGACGCAGGACCTCGTCGGCGCCTGTGCCTTCGGCGGTGTGCACGGCGAGCAGGGTCATCTTGCCGGTGGTGACGGTGCCGGTCTTGTCCAGGACGATCGTGTCGACCTTGCGGGTGGACTCCAGGACCTCCGGGCCCTTGATCAGGATGCCCAGCTGGGCGCCGCGCCCGGTGCCGACCATCAGCGCGGTCGGCGTGGCCAGCCCGAGGGCGCACGGGCAGGCGATGATCAGCACGGCGACGGCGGCGGTGAAGGCGGCGGTCAGTCCGGCGCCGTTGCCGAGCCAGAAGCCGAGGGTGCCGAGGGCCAGGGCGATGACGACCGGCACGAACACGCCGGAGATGCGGTCGGCGAGGCGCTGTGCGGCGGCCTTGCCGTTCTGCGCGTCCTCGACCAGCTTGGCCATCCGGGCGAGCTGGGTGTCGGCGCCGACCCTGGTGGCGTCGACGACGAGCCGGCCGCCCGCGTTGACGGTGGCACCGGTGACGGAGTCGCCGACGCCGACTTCGACGGGGACGGACTCGCCGGTGAGCATGGAGGCGTCGACGGCGGAGGTGCCCTCGACGACGGTGCCGTCGGTGGCGATCTTCTCGCCGGGCCGGACCAGGAAGCGGTCCCCGGCCTTCAACTCCCCGATGGGCACGCGCACTTCGGTGCCGCCGCGCAGCACGGTGACGTCCTTCGCGCCGAGTTCCATCAGCGCCCGCAGGGCAGCGCCCGCCTTGCGCTTGGAGCGGGCCTCGAAGTAGCGGCCGGCCAGGATGAACGCGGTGACGCCGGCGGCGGCCTCCAGGTAGATGTTCCCGGCGCCGTCACTGCGGGCGATGGTCAGCTCGAAGGGGTGGGTCATGCCGGGGGTGCCCGCACTGCCGAGGAACAGCGCCCACAGCGACCACAGGAACGCCGCCGAGGTACCCACTGAGATCAGCGTGTCCATGGTGGCGGCGCCGTGCCGGGCGTTGGTCCAGGCGGCGCGGTGGAACGGCCACGCGGCGTAGGTGACGACGGGTGCGGCGAGAGTGAGGGACAGCCACTGCCAGTACTCGAACTGGAGCGCCGGGACCATGGCCATCGCGATCACCGGCACCGCGAGCACCACGGCGGTGATCAGCCGCTCCCGCAGCGGCTTCAGCTCGTCGGCCGCGGCCTCCGCCCTCTCCTGCGGGGCTTCGGGGGGCGCAGGTTCGTGCGCGGTGTATCCGGTGGCCTCGACGGTGGCGATCAGATCGGGGACGGTCACGCTCTCCGCGTAGGTGACCTTCGCCTTCTCCGTCGCGTAGTTGACGGTGGCGGTGACGCCGTCCATGCGGTTGAGTTTCTTCTCGATGCGCGCCGCACAGGAGGCGCAGGTCATTCCGCCGATGGTGAGTTCGACCTCGGTGGCACCGGGGGCCGTAGTGATCATCGCTCCTCCTGGGATTCCCGCTCGCCGGCTCTCTCGAGCCCTCTTCACTTGATACCCCCTGGGGGTATAAGGTGCTCACATATATACCCCCTCCCCGTACTGGGATCAAGAGCAGTCTGGAGTCAGAGATGCATCCCCTGCAGAAGATCGGCGCCTTCGGTGCCGCCCTGGCCGCGTCCTTCGCCGCCGCGTACGGCATCGGCGCCGCCGTCTCCCCGATCTCCACGGACGACGGCGGGGGACACGAGTCGGCCGCCCACTCCTCCCCCGCGTCCGCGACGCCGGCCGGCACCACACCGGGCGGTCTCCAGGTCTCCGAGGGGGGCTACACCCTCGACCTCGAAACCCCCCGCGTGCGCGCGGACACCCCGGCGACCCTGCGGTTCGTCATCCGCGACGCGGAGGGCCGGCCGGTGACCGAGTACCGGCGCGAGCACGAGAAGGAACTGCACCTGATCGTCGCCTCACGCGACCTGACCGCCTACCGGCACCTGCACCCCAGCCGCTCGGCCGACGGCACCTGGACCACCACCGCCACCCTCCCCGACCCCGGCGGCTACCGCGTCCTCGCCGACTTCACCCCCGCCGCCGAGCGGGAGGGCCTGACCCTCGGCGCCGACCTCGCGGCCTCCGGCTCCTACACCCCGGACGCCCTGCCCGCGCCCGCCGCCACGGCCACCGTGGACGGCTACACCGTCACCCTCGACGGCACCCTGAAGGCCGGCGGCGAGAGCGACCTCACGTTCACCGTCCGCCGCGACGGCGAGCCGGTCACCGGCCTCCAGCCCTACCTCGGCGCCTACGGCCACCTGGTCGCCCTGCGCTCCGGAGACCTCGCCTACCTGCACGTCCACCCGCACGAGGAGGCCCACGGCACCGCCGTCTCCGGCCCCGAGGTCGCCTTCTCCGCCACCGCCCCCACCGAGGGCGCCTACCGCCTCTTCCTCGACTTCAAGGCCGACGGCGAGGTCCACACGGCGGCCTTCACGGTCCGGGCGGGCGAGCGGGCCCCGGCCGCCCCGGCCGCCTCGGACGCCCCGGCCTCGGAGCAGCACGAGGAGAGCCCGCACGGTCACTGACGGAACGCGGCCGTCACAGCCCGGCGATCGCGTTCCACCGCTTGCCGAACTCCACCCGCTCCCCGGACGTGATGTCCCGCGCGATCGCGAGCCGTTCACGCATCCCGGCGTCCGGGAGGATCAGCGGGTCCTCCGCCCGGGCGGCGGTCTCCGCGTCCTTGGCGGAGGCCGGCACGTCCCGCGCGGCCGGCACGGGGCAGACGTGGTTCACCCAGGCGGCCAGCTCGGCGGCGACCTCGGGCTGGCTGGTAGTAGTGGTCGATCAGCCGCTCGGCGTTCGCCTTGTGCGAGGCGAGGTCGGGGATCATCAGGGACTCGGACCACAGCTCGGCGCCCTCCTCGGGGACGACGAAGCGGATGCCGGGGTCGTCGGCCTGGAGCTGGATGACGTCTCCGGAGTACGCCTGGCAGGCGAGGACGTCGCGCCGGAGAGATCCTTGATGGAGTCGTTGCCGGTGATGCCGGACTGCCAGGGCACGGTGGACGCGCGGCCGGGATCGAAGGCGGGCGAGCTCAGCAGCGAGTCGAGGTACCGGGTGACGTTGGGCTGCCGTGCGCGGTCCATCTCCTGCACCCAGCCCAGCCGGACGAACCGGGCTCACATCCAGTCGCTGATGACGATCAGGTCGCGGCCGGTGGGCTGGTGGTTCATCAGCGCGGGGCCGATCTTGCCGAAGAACTCGTCGTTGTCGTCGATCTCCTCGACGTAGTCGACGGAGATCCCGGTTCGGCGCTCGAACGCCCGCAGGCTGGGCCGGCTGGTCTCGTCCGCGTCGTCGGTGTCGATGTGCAGCGGCCAGTTCGCCCAGGTCAGCCGCTTGTCGGTGGCGGAGAGATCGCGGGTGGCGCGGTCGCCGGCCGCGGCGTACGCGGCCAGGACGCCGCAGCCGGCGAGTCCGGTGAGGGCGGCGGGCGCCGCCGAGCCCTGTCGAACGTGACGCCTAAGCAGACGCCGGAGACGACTCCAGATGCCGGAGACGACTCCTGACACGACGCCGAAGGTGGCGCCGGACATGACGTGGCCCCGGACGGTCCGTCCTCCGTCCGGGGCCACGAGTCACGGGTTCACGTACCCCCGCGTGATCATGCGTCCAGCGACGTCATGACGTGCTTGATGCGGGTGTAGTCGTCGAAGCCGTACGCCGACAGGTCCTTGCCGTAGCCGGACTTCTTGAAGCCGCCGTGCGGCATCTCGGCGACCAGCGGGATGTGGGTGTTGATCCACACGCAGCCGAAGTCGAGCTTCTTGGACATCCGCATGGCGCGGCCGTGGTCCTTGGTCCACACGGAGGAGGCGAGGGCGTACTCGACGCCGTTGGCCCAGGTGACCGCCTGCTCCTCGTCGGTGAAGGACTGCACGGTGATGACCGGGCCGAAGACCTCGTTCTGGACGATCTCGTCGTCCTGCTTGAGGCCCGAGACGACGGTCGGGGCGTAGAAGTAGCCCTTGTCACCGACCTGGTGGCCGCCAGCCTCGACCTTGGCGTGCGCGGGCAGCCGCTCGATGAAGCCGGCGACCTGCTTGAGCTGGTTGGGGTTGTTCAGCGGGCCGTACGCCACGTCCTCGTCGTCCGGCTGGCCGGTCTTGGTCTCGGCGGCGGCCTTGGCGAGCGCGGCGACGAACTCGTCGTGGATGGACTCCTGGACCAGCACGCGGGTGGCGGCCGTACAGTCCTGGCCGGCGTTGAAGAAGCCCGCGGCGGAGATGTCCTCGACGGCCTTGGCGATGTCGGTGTCCTCGAAGACGACGACCGGGGCCTTGCCGCCGAGCTCCAGGTGGACGCGCTTGACGTCCTTGGCGGCGGACTCGGCGACGGCCATGCCGGCGCGCACCGAGCCGGTGATGGAGGCCATCGCCGGGGTCGGGTGCTCGACCATCAGACGGCCGGTCTCGCGGTCGCCGCAGATGACGTTGAAGACGCCCTTGGGCAGGATCGAGCCCATGATGTCGGCGATCAGCACGGTGGAGGCCGGGGTGGTGTCCGACGGCTTCAGCACGACGGTGTTGCCCGCGGCGATGGCCGGGGCGAACTTCCACACGGCCATCATCATCGGGTAGTTCCACGGCGCCACCTGGGCGCAGACGCCGACCGGCTCACGGCGGATGATCGAGGTCAGACCGTCCATGTACTCACCGGCGGAGCGGCCCTCCAGCATCCGCGCGGCGCCCGCGAAGAAGCGGATCTGGTCGACCATCGGAGGGATCTCCTCGGTGCGGGTCAGCCCGACGGGCTTGCCCGTGTTCTCCACCTCGGCCGCGATCAGTTCCTCGGCGCGCTCCTCGAACGCGTCCGCGATCTTCAGAAGGGCCTTCTGCCGTTCGGCGGGGGTCGTGTCCCGCCACGCCGGGAACGCGGCCTCGGCGGCCGCCATGGCGGCGTCGACGTCAGCCTGCCCGGACAGCGGCGCGGTGGCGTACGCCTCGCCGGTGGCGGGGTTCACCACCTCGGTGGTGCGTCCGTCGGCGGCGTCCCGGAACTCTCCGTCGATGTAGTTGCGCAGGCGACGCAGTTCGGTGGTCACTGCCGGCCCTCCTGTCGGTGTCCATTCCTTGAGATGCCCACCCTAGTCGCTCTGCCCACGGTTTCAACACCCCCCGGCGCGTCGAATCTGCGAAATCCGCAAGCTGGAATCTCACAAACAACGGATTTCATCGATCCTGCCTTGCAAAACTATCGAGTCCTCGTGCACAGTGAGGTCGTGGCCAGTCGAAGCGCAGACCAGAGGGACTCCCGCGAGTCCAGGAACGGCACCCCCCAGCTGGATGCCGTCTCCCTCGCCATCATCGAACAGCTCCAGCAGGACGGCCGCCGGCCGTACGCCGCCATCGGCAAGGCCGTGGGCCTGTCGGAGGCCGCCGTGCGCCAGCGCGTCCAGAAGCTGCTCGACCAGGGCGTGATGCAGATCGTCGCCGTCACGGACCCGCTCACCGTGGGCTTCCGCCGACAGGCGATGGTCGGGATCAACGTCGAGGGCGACGTGGAGTCGGTCGCCGACGCGCTGACCGGCATGGCGGAAGTGGAGTACGTGGTGATGACCGCGGGCTCGTTCGACATCCTCGCCGAGATCGTCTGCGAGGACGACGACCACCTGCTGTCCGTCATCAACAAGCGCATCCGGGCGCTGCCCGGCGTGCGCTCCACCGAGAGCTTCGTCTACCTGAAGCTCAAGAAGCAGACCTACATGTGGGGAACCCGATAACCCGTGAGGACCCGATAACCGTGAGCACCAAGGACCTCAGCCAGAGCGCGTACGACCACCTGTGGATGCACTTCACCCGCATGTCGTCGTACGAGAACTCCCCCGTCCCGACCATCGTCCGCGGTGAGGGCACCTACATCTACGACGACAAGGGCAAGCGCTACCTCGACGGTCTCGCGGGCCTGTTCGTGGTCCAGGCCGGTCACGGCCGCACGGAGCTCGCCGAGACCGCCTTCAAGCAGGCCCAGGAACTGGCGTTCTTCCCCGTCTGGTCCTACGCCCACCCGAAGGCCGTCGAGCTGGCGGAGCGGCTGGCCGACTACGCGCCGGGCGACCTCAACAAGGTCTTCTTCACCACCGGCGGCGGCGAGGCGGTCGAGACCGCCTGGAAGCTCGCCAAGCAGTACTTCAAGCTCCAGGGCAAGCCGACCAAGTACAAGGTCATCTCCCGCGCGGTCGCCTACCACGGCACCCCGCAGGGCGCCCTGTCCATCACCGGCCTGCCGGGCCTGAAGGCCCCGTTCGAGCCGCTGGTCCCCGGCGCGCACAAGGTGCCGAACACCAACATCTACCGCGCCCCGATCTTCGGCGACGACCCCGAGGCCTTCGGCCGCTGGGCCGCCGACCAGATCGAGCAGCAGATCCTCTTCGAGGGCCCCGACACGGTCGCCGCGGTCTTCCTGGAGCCGGTGCAGAACGCCGGCGGCTGCTTCCCGCCGCCGCCCGGCTACTTCCAGCGGGTCCGCGAGATCTGCGACAAGTACGACGTGCTGCTGGTGTCGGACGAGGTCATCTGCGCCTTCGGCCGCCTCGGCACGATCTTCGCCTGCGACAAGTTCGGCTACGTCCCGGACATGATCACCTGCGCCAAGGGCATGACCTCGGGCTACTCCCCGATCGGCGCGTGCATCGTCTCCGACCGCATCGCCGAGCCGTTCTACAAGGGCGACAACACCTTCCTGCACGGCTACACCTTCGGCGGTCACCCCGTGTCGGCCGCGGTGGGCGTCGCCAACCTCGACCTGTTCGAGCGCGAGAACCTCACCCAGCACGTGCTGGACAACGAGGGCGCCTTCCTGCAGACCCTGCAGAAGCTGCACGACCTGCCGATCGTCGGCGACGTCCGCGGCAACGGCTACTTCTACGGCATCGAGCTGGTGAAGGACAAGAACACCAAGGAGTCCTTCAACGAGGAGGAGACCGAGCGCGTCCTGTACGGCTTCCTGTCGAAGGCCCTCTTCGACAACGGCCTGTACTGCCGTGCCGACGACCGGGGTGACCCGGTCATCCAGCTCGCCCCGCCGCTGATCTCCGACCAGGAGACGTTCGACGAGATCGAGCAGATCCTGCGCGCCACCCTGACGGAGGCGTGGACCAAGCTGTAGATCCCCGCGGTGCTGTGGCCCGGGGTGCGCCCGAACGAGTGAGAAGGGCGCACCCCGGGCCGCGTGCTGTCCGGCGTTCCCGCCCCGGATCCCTAGCGTGCCTGGTAACCGATCGGCCCCGTCTTCGTTCCCCCGCACGGGGGAACTGGCACGGGAACTACGGATCTGAACCGAGGTGTACGCCCATGGAGGCCCTGCCGGACAGCGACGTGCTCTGGGCACGGTCACTGCACTTCACGCACCGGGACGGCTCGCCCGCGCTGAACGGCGTCTCGCTCGGCGTCCGCGAGGGCGAGATCCTGGCCGTCAACGGCCCGCGCGGCAGCGGCAAGAGCACCCTGCTGGGCTGTCTGTCCGGGCAGCTGCGCGCCCAGCGCGGCGAGGTCTGGTTCAACAGCGTCCCCGTGCACACCATGGGCCCCATCGCCCGTGAACGGCTGCGCCGCGACCGGTTCGGCTGGATCGAGCCCGCCCCCTCCCTCGTACCGGAGCTGAACGTCTGGGAGAACACCGCGCTCCCGCTGATGCTGCGCGGCACCAGCCGGCGCCGGGCCAAGGTCGCCGCCCAGGAGTGGCTGGAACGGCTCGACATCGGCGAGAAGGCCCGCAAACGGCCCGCCGACCTGCTCCAGTCCGAACGCCAGCGCGTCTGCATCGCCCGCGCGCTCGCCCCCGCGCCCACCGTGCTGTTCGCCGACGAGCCGACCGCGCCGCTGCACCGCGCGGACCGCGGTCACGTGCTGCGCACCCTCACCACGGCGGCCCGCTCGCACGGCATCACGGTGCTGCTGGCCACCCACGACGCGGAGACGGCGGCCCTTGCCGACCGCACGGTCTCCCTGCTGGACGGACGCTGCGTCAACACCGTCCACCTGCCCCCGACCCCCGAGACGGAAGGCCGGGCCGCGTGCTCGCTCTCCGCCTGACCCGCAGCGCCCACCCGGCCGTCCAGCTGCGCCGCCTGCTCGTCGCGGCGGCCTCGGCGGGTACGGGCTTCCTCCTGCTGTCCGCGCTGGGCTACGCGCTCGGCCACCCCGACGACCCCGCCGGATCCCTGCTGCTCCGGCTCGCCTGGTGCGCGGCCCCGCTCGCCGCGACGGTCCACTTCGCCGTCGCGGTCGCCCGCACCGACCCCGCGACGGCGCCGCGCCCCGGCCTCGCGGCGATCGGCCTGGGCCCGGCCCGCCTGATGGCCATCTCGACGGTCACCACCGCCCTGGCCTCCACCCTGGGCTCCATGCTGGCCCTGCTCTTCTTCCTCCACCTGCGCGGCGACCTCACGGGCCTGCCCTTCGACGGCGCGGCGGCGGAGTTCCTGGCGGCCGACCAGCCACTCCCCCTCCCGGCGACCCTCACTCTCCTGGCCTCGATCCCGACGACGGCGTCCCTCTCGGTGGCCCTCACCCTCCGTCCCCAGGACCCCCGCCCCAAGGCCTCCCACCGCCACTTCGGCCGCTTCGGCGCGTTCGGGGGCCGGACGCGGGGCCCGGAGACGTTCGGCACGTACGGGAGATTCGGGTCCCGTGCGGGTGACCGGCGGGCCACGGCAGGCACCGGCGGCCCGCGGGCGGTCGTACCGTCCGCGGCACAGACGGGCGCGGACGGCACCCGGCCGGCGCCGGGCGGCGCGAACGCCCCAGCCCCGGACAGCGCGACCGCTGCGGACCCGGACGGCGCGCCCGATCCCCGCAGCGTGACGCCGGGCACCGCGCAGGCGACCTCCCCCAACCCGACCGCGACCCTCCCCTGGGGCATCGCCACCCTCGCCGCCGGGCTGGCCGCCGAGGCCTACGCCGGGCGCACCGCGGTCCCCACCGACGTCACCATGCCCGGCGGCCTGGGCGTCGGGCCGCTCGGCGTCCTGGTCGGCTGGGCCCTGACCGCCGTGGGGCTCGCGCTGGCCGGCCCCGGCCTGACCCACCTCTGCGGCCGGCTGCTGCAAGCCGCCCACCCCGGCGCGCTGCGTCTCCTCGCGGGCCGCGCGCTGATGGCGGAGGCCGGCCGCATCGGCCGCCCCCTGGGCGTGGTCTGCGCGGTGGCCTCCGCCGGCTACGCCCTCGCCGCGCTCCAGGACCAGGCCGCCCTCGGCCCGCTCACCACGCTGGGCGCGTTCCTGGTCGCCGGCTGCACCACCGCGACCCTCCTCACCGCCGCCGTGGAGGCGCGGCAGGTCCGCGCCGACACCACCGCCGCCCTGCTCCGCCTGGGCGCCCCCGCCACCGTGCTGCGCGGCGCCGCCGCGTTGCGCGCCGGTGCGCTGCTGACGGTGTTCGGCCCGCTGACCCTGCTCGTCGCGGCGCTGGCGGCCCAGCCGCTGACCCACTGATTCGCGGCCCGCTCAGAACTCGTACGAAAAAAATCTCCGAACGCCGATGAGTTCCTGTCGGCTCCCCGGTCTGACCCCACGAGAACGACAGCGGAACCGGAAACCCGGCACCACCCCAGGGAGAGACCTCACCATGTACCAGCAGATGATCTTCGTGAACCTGGCCGTCGGCGACCTCGACGCCTCGAAGAAGTTCTTCACCGAGCTGGGCTACTCGATCAACGCCCAGTTCAGCGACGAGACCGCGGCCAGCGTGGTGATCAGCGACACGATCGTCGCGATGCTGCTCACCAAGGAGAAGTACGCCCAGTTCACCAAGAAGGAGATCGTCGACGCCACGAAGAGCAGCGAGGTCCTCATCGCGCTCAGCGCGGAGAGCCGCGAGAAGGTCGACGAGCTGGTGGACAAGGCGATCGCGGCGGGCGGCAAGGACACCGGCGAGACCCAGGACATGGGCTTCATGTACGGCCGTGCCTTCGACGACCTCGACGGCCACACCTGGGAGGTCGTCTGGATGGACCCGGCGGCCGTGGAGGGCTGACGGCCCGTCGAAACGTGCGGGCGGTTAATAAGCGGGCAAAGGCAACGCCCGTACCGCGCACATGCGTTGACACTTCTTACGGAGCGCTTATAAACCTGTGAGCCTCCTGGGGACGCCGGGCGCCTGCCACAGGCGGGCGTCACCCCGCCCCCGTCAACCCCCCGCATGTGCGTATCCCGTAAGGACAAACGTGTCCATAACCCGCCGTAACGTCGCACGTCCCGTGCGCATGCTCGGTGTCCTCTCCGCTTCCGCCGCGCTGGCGCTCGGCGCCGCCGGCACCGCCCTCGCCGATGGCATCGGCGAGTTCTCCGCCGCAGCGGACTGCGACGGCGCCAAGGGCGTCATCACGGTCACCGACGAAGACCCCACCGGCACCCCGGCAACCGTCTCGGTCTACCTGGAGAACAACGGCGCCGACGCCCGCTTCGTCGGCAGCCGGAAGGTCAAGGGCTCACGCGAGGGTGCCACGGTCACCTTCGCGGAGGACTGGGAGCCGAACGCCACGTACCGCATCCGCGTCAAGGCCGGGAACCAGGTCGACGAGGACATCGCGCCGTTCCTGACCACCCCGTCCACCGCCTGCGCGGCCGGAGACAGCCCGGCACCCACGCCGACGCCGACCCCGTCCGGCACCCCGTCGGAGTCCGAGTCCCCCTCGGGCACCCCGTCGACCCCGGGCGGCACCGCCACCCCGGTCCCCTCCACCCCGTCCGCCCCGGCCGCCTCCGGAAGTGACGGCTCGGCATCCGCCGACACTCCGAGCAACGCCCCGGCACCCGCGGTCGGCGAGTCCCACCTCGCCGAGACCGGCGCGAGCTCCGGCACCGGGCTGATCGTCGGCATCGCGGCCGCTCTGGTCGTCGTCGGCGGTGGCGCGGTGTTCCTCGGCATGCGCCGCCGCGGCACGAACGGCGACCGCTGATCACCACGTACCGCTGATCAACCAGGTCAACCAGGTACCACTGGTCCTTCACGTACGACGGCCCGCCCCCGGTACGACCACGGGAGCGGGCCTGCGCGACGCGTCGGGGGCCCGGTCCGGCTCAGCCGAACGTCGCCCGCTCCAGCCAGAACTCCAGCAGTTCCCGGTCGCCGAGCACCTCGACCTCCGGGCTGTCCAGGGGCAGCCGGCGGTAGAAGGCGAGCAGCACCGAGGTGAGCGGGCCGCGCAGGGCGACGGCAGTCTTCTCGTGGCCGCGGCGCCAGTCGACCCCGTCCTCGGTCAGCTCGATGACCCACTCGGCGTCGAGTCCGGGCGCGGCGTCGGTCGCGTGGAGGTGGATGCCGCGCCCCATGCCGCGCAGTCCGCCCGCCGGGCCGTCCGGCATGACCCGCTGCATGAACCGCACGATCTCCAGCCACTCGTCCACGGCGTCGGCCGCCACCTCGGGCGCCACCTCGTAGGGCTGCCCCACGGTGAGCGCCGCGTCGGCGCGGTGCACGGTGATCTCATGGGTCATCCGGCGGGCCCAGAACCCGCTGCTGTTGATACCGGACCACGCCCACACCTTGGCGTCGGGACCCGCTTCCCGCAGCGTCGCGACGACCGCCTCGCCGGTCTCGGCCAGCCAGGCGTCCAGCGCCTCCGCGTCGCCCCTGGCCTCGGGACCGCCGGCGCCCGGCACGTCCCTCGGCTCGATCTTCTCCTCGGCCCGGGTGCGCACCAGCAGCTCCGCCCAGCGCAGGGCACCACCGGTGTGCCGGACGAGCTGTTCCAGCGACCAGTCGGGACAGGTCGGCACGGTGGCGGCGAGGTCCGCGCCGGACGTGATCAGCTTCCTCAACTGGCCCACCTGATGGGCGATTTCATCGCAGTAACGGTCATATGCAAGTCGGGTCATGACTCGCACCCTATGAGCCGCCCACCCGGTCCAGCACCACGATTTCGGCCATGTCGAACTCCACGCCGACCACGTCCCCGACCTCGGGCGCCGACCGCAGCGCGCACGCCGCCTCCAGGCGCGGGGCGCCCTCGGGCTGGAGGTGCACGGCGACATGAGTGCCCTTGAAAGTGCGGGCGGCGACCGTGCAGCGCAGGCCCGCGTCGGCGGCCACCAGGCGCACTCCGGCGGGCCGTACGAGCAGTGTGCCGGGCCCCTGGGTGGCGCCTTCGGGGACCGGCAGCTTGCCCCAGGGGGTGGCGGCGACCTGCCCGGTGACGGTGGCGTCGACCACGTTGTCGAAGCCGAGGAAGCGGGCCACGAACGCGTCCGCCGGCCGCTGCCACACCTCGAGCGGCGTCCCGGACTGGGCGATCCGCCCGTCCCGCATCACCACGACCCGGTCGGCGAGCGCGAACGCCTCGCCCTGGTCGTGGGTCACGGCGAGCACGGTGGTGCCCAACCGACCGAACAGCTCGCGGAGTTCCACCACCAGCCGCTCCCGCAGCGAGCGGTCGAGCTGGCCCAGCGGCTCGTCGAGCATCAGCAGCCGGGGCCGGGGCGCGAGCGCGCGGGCCAGCGCGACGCGCTGCTGCTCGCCGCCGGACAGCGCGGCCACGGCCCGGCGCGCGGCACCGGGCAGTCCGACGAGCTCCAGCAACTCCCGCACCCGCTCGTCCTGCCCGCGCCGGGGAACGCCGTGCATGCGCAGCCCGAAGGCCACGTTGCCGCCGACGTCCCGCTGCGGGAACAGCTGGTGGTCCTGGAACATCAGTCCGACCTCGCGCCGGTGCGCGGGCACCCCCGTCTGGTCGCGCCCGTCGAGCACCACCCGCCCGGCGTCGAGGGGTTGCAGCCCGGCCACCGCCCGCAGCAGGGTCGACTTGCCGCTGCCGCTGGGCCCGAGCACGCACACCACCTCGTGCTCGGCGACGGCGAGACCGACCGCGTCGAGCACGGCCCGCCCGCCGAACCGCACCGTGGCACCGTCGAGCCGCAGCAGCATCAGAACTCCCCCGTCCGGTCGGTCCGCAGTCGCTCCAGCACCAGCAGCGCCACCGCGCACACCACCATCAGAATCGTCGACAGGGCCATCGCCTGACCGTAGTTGAGGTCCCCGGGCCGCCCCAGCAGCCGGGCCACGGCGACCGGCAGCGTGGGATTGTCGGGCCGGGCGATGAAGACGGTCGCCCCGAACTCGCCCAGCGACACGGCGAACGCGAACCCGGCCGCGACCAGCAGCGCCCGCCGCACCATCGGCAGGTCGACCTCCCGCCACACCCGCCACGGCGACGCCCCGAGCACCGCAGCCGCCTCGCGCAGCCGTACGTCCACCGCCCGCAGCACGGGCAGCATGGTCCGTACGACGAAGGGCACCCCGACCAGCGCCTGCGCCAGCGGCACCAGGATCCAGGAGGCCCGCAGATCCAGCGGTGGCTCGTCGAGCGCGATCAGGAAGCCGAAGCCGACGGTCACCGCGGAGACGCCGAGCGGCAGCATCAGCAGCGCGTCGAACCCGCGGACGAACCGTCCGGCGTCCCGCCGGGTGAGGGCCGCGGCGGCCAGACCGCCGATCAGTACGGCGATGGCGGTGGCGGCGAGGGCGTACTCCAGCGAGTTGCCGACCGCCTCGATGGGCGGGACCAGGAAGGTGCCGCCGTCCTCGCGGGTCAGCGCCTCGTAGTAGGCGAGGCCGGGCGCGTCCAGGGACCGCTGCACCAGCACGGCCAGCGGCAGCAGGATGAGGACGACGACGGTGACGAGCACCCCGGCCAGCAGCGCCCACTGCCCTGCCCCGCGCGGCCGGCGCGCCGTCACCGACGCGTCCACCAGCCGCAGCGCGGTCTCCCGCCGCCGTACCGTCCAGGCGTGCACGGCGAGGATCGAGCCCACGGCGGCGAACTGCACGAGGGTGAGCACGGCGGCCGTGGACAGGTCGAAGATCTCCGAGGTCTGCCGGTAGATCTCCACCTCCAGCGTGGAGAACCCGGGGCCGCCGAGGATCTGCACCACGCCGAACGAGGTGAAGGTGAACAGGAACACCATCAGCGCGGCTGCGGCCACGGCGGGCGCGAGCGCGGGCAGGGTGACCTGCCGCCAGGCCCGGAAGGGGGACGCGCCGAGCATCCGCGCGGCCTCCTCCTGCCGGGGGTCGAGCTGCGCCCACAGTCCGCCGACCGTGCGGACGACGACGGCGTAGTTGAAGAAGACGTGCGCGAGCAGGATCGCCCACACGGTGGTGTCCAGCCGTACGCCCCAAAGGTCCTGGAGCAGCCCGCCCCGCCCGAGCAGCGCCAGGAACGCCGTGCCGACCACGACCGTGGGCAGCACGAAGGGCACCGTCACCAGGGCCCGCAGGACCTGCTTGCCCGGGAAGTCGAAGCGTGCGAAGACATACGCGCCGGGGAGCGCGATCAGCAGCGTGAGGGCCGTCGAGACGAGCGCCTGCCAGGTGGTGAACCACAGGACGTGCCGGATGTCGGGCTGCGCGAGCACGTCCCACAGCCGCCCGAACCGCCAGGCCCCGTCGACGTTCAGGCCGCGGGCGACGATCGCGGCGACAGGGTAGGCGAAGAAGACCGCGAAGAACGCGACGGGCAGGGCCATCAGGCCGAGCCGCGCCGCCGCGCTCCCGCGGGCCCTGACGGCTACTTCAGTACGAGCGAGGTCCACGACTTGACCCAGTCGTCACGGTTGTCGGCGATCTTCGCCGGGTCCATCGTCTCGGGGGCCTCGGCCTGCGGGCCGAACTTCACGAACTCCTCGGGCACCTCGGCGCCCTCGACCACCGGGTAGACGAACATGTTCAGCGGCATGTCCTCCTGGAACCGCTTGCTCACCAGGAAGTCCAGCAGCGCCTTGCCTCCCTCCGCGTTCTTCGCGTCGCTCAGCAGCCCCGCGTACTCGACCTGCCGGAAGCAGGTGCCCTCGGCGACACCGGTGGGCGCGGTCTTCGGCTGGGGGTCGGCGTAGATCACCTCGGCGGGCGGGGAGGAGGCGTACGACACGACCAGCGGCCGGTCGGCGCCCGCCTTCTTGCCGCCGGCGGACCCGGAGAACTCCTCGTTGTAGGCCTGCTCCCAGCCGTCGACCACCTTCACGCCGTTGGCCTTCAGCTTCTTCCAGTAGTCCTGCCAACCGTCGTCGCCGTACTGGGCGGCGGTGCCCAGCAGGAAGCCGAGGCCCGGCGAGGAGGTGGAGGCGTTCTCGGTGACCAGGAGGTTCTTGTACTCCGGCTTGATCAGGTCGTCGAACGAGTCGGGCGGGGTCAGCTTGTGCTCGCTGAAGTACGCCTTGTCGTAGTTGACGCAGATGTCGCCGGTGTCGACGGGCGTGACCCGGTGCTTGTCCTGGTCGACGCGGTACTCGGGCAGGACCCGGTCGGAGCCCTTCGGCTCGTACGACTGGAACAGCCCGTTGTCGAGGGCGCGGGACAGCAGCGTGTTGTCGACGCCGAAGAACACGTCGCCCTGCGGGTTGTCCTTCGTCAGGATCGCCTTGTTGACGGCCTGGCCGGCGTCGCCGTCCTCCAGGACCCGGACCTTGTAGCCGGACTCCTTCTCGAAGGCGGCGAGGACGTCCTTCGAGACGGCCCACGAGTTGTGGCTGACGAGCGTGACGGTCTTGGAGTCGCCGCCGCCCGCCTGGTCGCCGTCGGACGACCCGCACGCGGACAGCCCGACCATGCCGAGGCCCACGACGACGGCCGCGAACCGCTTGCTGGTGATGCTCACTGAATTCCTCCTGGGGTGACCAGGAAGAGACGCGGCCCTGCCCGGGGCTCTCGGAAGATCCGAAGGCTCCGGGCAGGGCGCAACAGCTCGAGTGGTGACCGATCTCCCTACCCAGAATGACCTGGGCCAGGTTCGGAGGGTCTGCGGCCGTGTGCCGCACTCTCAGCGCTGTGGCGCTCCCCTGTCGGAATATGAAGATGTACTTACCGCAGTTGTTCTTACTGCGCGGACGGCGGCCAGACTACCTCTCGGTGGCCGCGAGCTGACCACACGCCCCGTCGATCTCCTGACCACGGGTGTCCCGGATCGTCACCGGCACACCATGCGCGGCGATCGCCTCGACGAACGCCTTCTCGTCCTCGGGCCGCGACGCGGTCCACTTCGAGCCGGGCGTCGGGTTCAGGGGGATGAGGTTTACGTGCACGGGCCGGCCCTTGAGCAGCCGCCCGAGCCGGTCGCCACGCCACGCCTGGTCGTTGATGTCCCGGATCAGCGCGTACTCGATGGACAGCCGGCGCCCGGACTTCTCGACGTAGTCGAACCCGGCGTCGAGTACCTCGCGCACCTTCCACCGGGTGTTGACCGGTACGAGGGTGTCGCGCAGTTCGTCGTCGGGCGCGTGCAGCGAGATCGCCAGCCGGCACTTGAAGCCCTCGTCGGCGAACCGGTGGATGGCGGGGACCAGCCCCACCGTCGACACGGTGATGCCGCGCTGCGACAGCCCGAGCCCGTCGGGGGCCGGGTCGGTCAGGGCGCGGATGGCGCCGACGACCCGCTTGTAGTTGGCGAGCGGCTCGCCCATCCCCATGAAGACGATGTTCGACAGCCGCGCGGGCCCACCGGGCACCTCGCCGTCGCGCAGCGCGCGCATGCCGTCCACGATCTGGTGCACGATCTCGGCGGTCGACAGATTCCGGTCCAGGCCGGCCTGCCCCGTCGCGCAGAACGGGCAGTTCATCCCGCACCCGGCCTGCGAGCTGATGCACATGGTCACCCGGTCGGGGTAACGCATCAGCACCGACTCCACGAGCGTGCCGTCGAAGAGCCGCCACAGCGTCTTGCGGGTGGCGCCCTCATCGGTCGACAGATGCCGTACGACGGTCATCAGCTCCGGGAACAGCGCCTCGCGCAGCTTGTCGCGGGAACCGGCGGGGATGTCGGTCCACTGCTCCGGGTCGTGCGCGTACCGCGCGAAGTAGTGCTGCGAGAGCTGCTTGGCACGGAACGGCTTCTCACCGACCTCCGCGACGGCGTCCTTGCGCTCCGCGGGCGAGAGATCAGCGAGATGCCGCGGCGGCTTCTTGGCTCCGCGCGGCGCGACGAAAGTGAGTTCTCCGGGCTTGGGCATGGTTCTACCAGTGTCGCAGATCCAATCGGGTGACCTGGGGCTGCCGGTCGCTACGACTGTCGTTAGTAGCCGTCACTGGTCACCACTGAGCGGCCTCGGACGGCCCAGGGACGGCCCGGCCGACAGGCCAGTAGATCAAGGCGGGTCACGCATGGATCAGCCGACTCTGGAGTGTCTTGCCTCCAGTACATAAGTCGGGCGGGGCGCCGAAAGAGAACAGGAAGCGCTCTGACCTGCCGCTCTTGAGCCACGTGACCTGGGTGGTGGCGCAGTGGTTGGTGTCAATCATTGATGTCAGGCATCAGTCAGTAGCTTGGCACCCTCGGGGATCGGCTAGGACTGCCGCCCCTGTGGGGGAGGCATCCCCGCGCCCGCAAGGTCGACCAGCTCTCGCCACTGTCACGCATCAGCCCGGTCGTGCTAAGCCGCGACGTGCTGCGAGCTAGACCATTGGCCCATAGATACTGCGCCAGCCGAATTTACCAAGGGGCTTGCTAGTGCTCACCTCGGGTGAGCTCGTGACCACTTCACGGCATCGGCGGAGAAGTCTTGAAAGTGGACCCACGGTCGGCGGTTGTTCATGGTGCGATCCTTGACGAAGATGGCCGCGTTGTCATCGAGGTCCGCTAGGACGTGACCCCACTCCTCCAAGACGAGGTCTCTCTCGATGAAGCCCTTCTCGACGTACAGGCTCAGCATGTCGAGCATGGCCACAGCCCCAGCTGCCGCTTGGCCATCGGCGTGACCTGACTCTCGTAGTTGCTTAGCGTCTGCCAGGTTGTTGATCTTCTCTCTGATGACTCTGCGACCCCACAGCTGATCCGGCGTGCAGAGCTTCTCGTGCAAGGCCAAGAAGAGGTCCCGCTTGTTGAGCTTTTCGGTCTCCTGCCGTGCGTTCTCGCTGAATCGGAAGGCTCTTTGCGCAACGATCCACGATCCGATAGCGCCGAGCGCGGAAGCTAGGGAAACGACCAAGGCGACAATTGCCATACGCATAACGACACCACGCACGTATACGTGGCCACCATGTGGAGTACTCCGATCGGAGTTCGGGTGACCACCTGCTCAGCGGGACCAAAGTGCGAGGCCAATGCTGCTCCACTTGATCAGCATGGATGACCGGGCCTACCAGCGTCCAGTGCCGGTGTCGTAGGTTCTCGGGATGCTGTTTACGGCTCCTCCAAGCCCACCACTTCCCCCAGCTCCCATCCCGTCCGCCGTCGACCCACACACCGTGGAGCGGGCGTGGTTCATGGCGTCCAGGTGGAGCGCGCCACTGTACGAACGACCTGGACGCCATGGGCCGCGTCTGCTCGGCTCTGCCTGGGTCGATGGCGGACGGGATGGGAGCTCCCCGCGCACGCCACTACGGACCCGCGGCCTCGAACGGCGCCCCCTCCATCCCGGTGCCGGCCGATCCCCCGCCGGAGGCCTCGTTCTGACCGTGGCCGTGCTGATCGGGTTTCTACTCAGGCCGTAACTCGCTTGCGGCCCCAGGGGCACGGCCCCGGCGCCGAAGGCGCAGAGAGGTCGGGCCCAAGGGGCCAGCCCGCGCTTGCGCGGGCCCTTGATGAGGTAGAGAAACCTGTAACAGCTCCTGGCTGATACCGGTCTTGGACTCGGTAGGCCTCCGTGGTGATCTGGCAGTGAAGTGCACACGAGGGGGCAGGGTGCAGCCACTACCAGGCGACTTGGCGAGGAACCGTCCGGGCGACGCGGTGCGCCGCAAGATCCGAGAGCTGCAACCGAACCCATTGCTGAGAGTCGTTCAACGTTGGTCGCCTCGGTCCGAGATCCGCAGCTGGTCGGATGGGCTAGTCGGGGAACGCGTCACCGGCAGACGGCTCGACAGACTTCGCGGCCATGGCTGGTACACGCTCCACGCCATCCAGTGGGCCAGCGGCGCCGACATCGATCACCTCGTCATAGGCCCCGCTGGCGTCTTCTCCATCAACACCAAGCGGCACAGGGACAAGTCCGTCTGGTACGGCGACGCTGCCATCACGGTGAACGGGGCGGTGCAGCGTCACATTGCGGTCAGCCAGTCGGAAGCACGTCGGGTGTCCCGTGCACTGACTCGACGCTGTGGAGTCGAGATTCCCGTCCGCCCTGTGATCTCTGTGGTGCATGCGGCGAAACTCAAGGTCAAGAACGCCAACCCGCCAGTCCTCGTCTTGGAAGTAGAAAACCTCGACCGAGTCCTGTCAGGCCTGTCACCGGTGCTCTCTCCCGACCAGGCCGCCCATATTTACGGCGTTGCCCGAGACGCGGGTACCTGGGTCGGCTGATCAGGCGTCGAAGTCGTACTCGAGCACGTACGCGGCCGAGTCGAGGATCATCTCGTTCACCTCAACGGCGCGCCCCTCTTCGGCGAACGCCGTGCGAGAGATGAGGATCACGGGAGTGCCCATGGAGAGCTGAAGGCGGCTTGCCTCCTCCTGCGACGGCATCCGGGAGCGGATCTCTTCGCGGAAGTGCACGGGCTTGTAGCCCAGCTCGGCCAACCGGGCATAAGTACCGCCGGGGCCGGTGTCTTCCTGCGTGATCGCGGACCCAGCCACCAAGTCCGCAGGCAGGTACGAGGTGGACAGAAGGATCGGCTTGTCGTCGAGCACGAATCGGCGGCTGCGCACGCATACTGCCGCGCCGTCCTCCATGTCGAGCACTTGGCTGATCCGTTCGGGTGCGGCGGCCTCGTACACCTGCACCTGGTCGACCACGAGAGTGCGGTCCTCGATGTCCGCCGACCAGATGGAACGGCCCGAACCCCACTGGTCGCGGGACAGTCGCTGGATGCCTCGCCGCCTCAGCGGCTTGAAGGCACGCACGAACACGCCGGCGCCCTTACGGGACTCTGCAAGACCCTCGTTCTGGAGCACACCGAGCGCTTGTCGCGCGGTCATACGGGCTACGCCATGCTCGGCCATCAGGTCGTTCTCTCCCGGGAGCCGATCACCGGGACCGTATTCGCCCGACTGGATCGCCTCACGCAGAGAGTCCGCGATCCTCTGGTACTTCGGCCGACGGTCGTCGGTGGTGGCCATTCGGAGCCCTCCTCTCTTCTCTAGACACCCCACCCTAGGGCATCCATAGATGCGTTGCGCTCTGGCGTGTAGCCCGCATCTGCGCGATACAACGTCTCTAGACATCTCCCTTGACGGCATCTCTAGACACGTGCTCCACTGGAGATGTCTAGAGAGGTCGCACGAGGCGGCCTCCCGAAACAAGGGATGTGCTCATGCCGTCGTTCAAGATCGATCTGTCGTCCGCTGTGGTGTTCGTGGCGACCGCGCCGGTGCCGAAGATGGCCAACGCCAAGACCGGTGAGCGGGCCATCGACCGGGAGACCGGTGCGGGCCTGTCGACCGTGGGCCTGCTGGTCTCCGACGAGGGCGAGGGGAACCTGTACCAGGTGACCATCCCAGAGACGGGCTACCAGGGGGACCTGGTGCCGGGCATGCCGGTCAAGGTGATCGGCCTCAAGGCCCGTGACTGGGAGAACGAGTTCAACGGACAGAAGCGCCACGGCATCTCGTTCCGCGCGGTCGCGATCACCCCGGCGGCCTGACCATGGCCGACATGACGACATGGCTGGAGACCACGGCAGCCTTAGCCGGTGCCGGCGGGCTCGGCTACACCAAGTACCGCGCCCCCCGGGTGTACTGGTCGCTGGTCGGGGCGCCGCTCACCTGGGGCCGGTTCGCCTTCGCCTACCGCTCCACGATGGACGTGTGCGGGCTGACGGTGCAGCCGTCCGGCCTGCGGGCGTTCGTCACCCGCAACGTCGCCCGCCGCGAGGTGCAGCCGGTCCCGCCGAAGATCCGCCGGATCCGCCCCACCTCCACCGGCCTGCGGGTCACCCTGCGGCTGCCCGCTGGTCTGGAACCGGCGGACGTGATGGCTTCCTCGGAACGGCTGCGCCACGCCTGGGGCGTGCACTCGGTGACCGTGGTGGCGACCAAGCCTGGATACGTGGAGCTGCGCATGACGGGCTACGACGTACTGCGCCGGGTGAGGATGCCACGCAAGGCACGGCCGCACGACATGGCGGTGCCGGTCGCGCTGCGGGAGGACGGGACCGCGTTCGAGCGGGACTACCGCAAGGCACCCATGGCCCTCACCCTCGGCGCCAACCACTCCGGTAAGTCGATGTACCAGCGCAGCCTGATCAAGGGACTGGCGCAGCTCCCCGTCGCGCTGGTCGGCATCGACTGCAAGCGCGGGGTGGAACAGACAGCCTTCGCACCGCGGCTGTCGGCGCTGGTCACCAACCCGGACGATGCCGCGTCGCTGCTGGATGTGCTGGTCGCGGAGATGGAAGACCGCTTCGACCTGCTGAGCCTGCACGGCGCTTCCGACATCTGGGAACTCCCCGACGAGGTGCGGCCGGTGCCGGTCGTGGTCCTGGTCGACGAGGTCGCCGAGCTGTTCCTGATCTCCTCGCGCAAGGACGAGGAGCGGCGGGAGCGGATCGTGACCGCGCTGATCCGGCTGGCGCAGATGGCCCGCGCGGTCGGCATCTACCTGGAGATCTGCGCTCAGCGCTTCGGTTCAGAGCTGGGCAAGGGCGCCACCATGCTCCGCGCCCAACTCACCGGCCGCGTGGTCCACCGGGTCAACGACAAGCAGACCGCCGAGATGGGCCTCGCCGATGTCGCCCCGGACGCGGTCCCGGCCGCGAGCCTCATCCCGATGGAACGGCCCGGTACGGCTGTGGCAGCGGACTCCACGGGCGGCTGGTCGAAGATCCGCACCCCGCACACCTCCCGCGACGACGTAGTTGCTGTCTGCCGGGAGTTCGCTCACCTGGTCCCGGATCTTCCCGTGCTGGAGCCCTTCCGTCCCTTCGTGCCCGCCGAGGCGCCGGCGCCTGGTCCGTCACTGGTCAAGCCCCGCCCGGTCACCGACTGACAGCCGCTGGACCAGGGGCAGCATGCGCCTCGCGCTCCGTCCCTTCCGGCCCGACTTCCCTTCGAAGGGAGGTGCCCCATGCTCCGCCCACTTCGCCCCGACGCCGTACTCGTTCAGGCCGTCATCGCCGGTGCTCTGTCCTTCGCTCACCTGCACGACCTGGCTGCGGCTGCTGGACAGTCCGGCTGGAAAGCCTGGGCCTATCCGGTCTCCGTCGACCTGCTGTTGGTCGCCGCCTGGCGACGGCTGCGCACGGCCCGCCGCGACCGCTCGGCCTGGACGTGGTTCGTCATCGCCTTGGCGGCCTCGCTCGGCGCGAACGTCGCCACCGCCGGACTCCTCGACCTGGCCGACGTTCCCGCCTGGCTGCGCATCCTCGTCGCCGGTTGGCCTGCCCTGGCTTTCCTCGGCGGAACCCTCCTCGTCCACAGCCCCACCGCCCCCGTGCGGTCTGCACAGCCCGTGGACGACAAACCGCCCGCGCCGGAAGCCGACATGCGTCGCATAGACACCACTGAACCCGCCCCGGCTTCGGACCCGGTACCCGAGGTGCCTGAACTGGCCCCGGCTGCGCCGTCCCCTCCCGCGCCGGCGCCCGCGTCTCCGTCGGTCCCGGCCGCGCTGCTGGACCACGCTCGCAAGATCGCCGACGCCCATCAGGCATCCACCGGCACACCGATGCCCGCCGACGCGCTATCGGCCCGGCTCGGCCTGCCCGCCCCGATGGCCGACGCCATCGCGGCCCAGCTCCAACTCACCTAGCCCAGGGAGGAGATCGCTCGTGGCCGTCTACCGCCGCTTCCGCGACCGCATCCGCATCGGCCCGGTCCAGGTCGCCACGTACTACGACGGCCGGGGCCGCAACAAGCACACCGCCGCCTGCACCGCTCCGGGCTGCGGCTTCTCCGCCGACTACCCGGACCGCTCCGCCGCCGAACTCGCCGCCCGCACCCACCGCTGCAAGTCCTAGGAGGCGTCGTGGACGTTCCGCTCTGGCTCGCGCTCCTCGTCGTCGGCTACCTCGGCGTCAAGCTTGTCCGCCCGCCCTGGTGGCTCGTGATCGTGCTCCTCCTCGGCGGCTACCTCGTCGCCGACAGCTTCCTTAGCCCCGTCATCGGCACCGCCCTCGACAAGTGACTTGACCGTGAGAGGAGATTCACCGTGTTCACTCCGAAGTACCCGCCGCAGGACACCGCCCCGCCCCCGGCGCTGCAGCCCAGTAGCCCGATGCCCACCGCCCCGGCTGCGGTCGTCCCGACCCCGCACCGGCCCACCGTGCAGCTCACCCCCGGCAGCGCGCTCGCCCTCGCCGCCGGCGGTGGCGCCGTGGTCCTGGTTGTCGGCGCCGTCCTGGTCTCCATGCTCCTCGCGGTCGCCATCACCGGCGTCTCCGTCGCCGTGGTCGCCGTCGTCCTCCGCCTCCTCGTCAAGGACCTCCAGAAGGAGCGGTGACCGACATGGACACGCACGTGATCGCCGCCGGGTTACCGGCCCTGGGCTGGGCCCTCCACGGCAGCCTGCTGGTCCGTCGCCTCTCGACCGCCCGCCGCGACCCCCTGACCGGCCTGCACACCCGCGCCGGATGGACCGCCCGCGCCGAACACCTGCTGGCCAGGCACCCGCACGCCTGCGTGGTCCTCGTCGACCTCGACGACTTCAAGGCCATCAACGACACCCACGGCCACGCCGCTGGAGACACCGCGCTCACCGCGACCGCCCGGCGCCTCACCAGCTGGTGCGGACGCCACGGAATCGCCGCCCGCCTCGGCGGAGACGAATTCGCGGCCATCGTCACCGAGCCCGCCCGCACCCCCGGCCTCCACGCCCTCCAGGCCGCCTTGGACCAGCCCGTCGAGCACAACGGCTGCGTCCTGCCGGTGTCGGCCTCGGTCGGCCACTGCCACCGGTCACACCTGCCGGTCCCCACCCTCACCGACGCTCTCTCCTCCGCCGACTCGGTGATGTACGCGGTCAAGGGGCACGGCAGGCGCAACACACGCTAAGCGGCCCCCGGAGCGGCCTCGGTCGCCAAACTTCGTCCGCTCCGGGCGCCTGACCCCTCCCGAATCCAACGGACCCGAAAGGGAGCCCCATCATGCCCCAGCACACCCCGACCCGGCGGATCTGCCGCGACTGCGACGGCTTCGCCACCGCCGCCATCACCACCGGCACCCGCCACCCGGACGGCACCCGAGCCACCCTCACCATCACCTGCCCCAGCTGCAAGGGCACCGGCCGCACCGCCCCCGCCGCCGGCCTCGTCCGCGCCGGGAGGTGACGGCCGCCATGAGGACCCTCACCACCTCCGCCCACCTGGAGCCGGACACCTCCGCCCGCGTGAACGTGTTCGACCCCACGCCCGAGGACGAAGGCTTCGTCAGCCTCCGCGTCGGCGGCGAGTCCATCGACCTCGCGCTGATCGCCCGTCCGGGCACCACCGACGCCCTGCGCGCCCTCGCTCGCGCCGCCGACGAAGCCGCCGCGGCCCTCGACCGGATCGCCGCCACCGCTGCGGACGGTGACGCGTGACCGACACCGCCACCATGGCGGGCCTGGACCCGGCCACCCTCGCCGACGTGCTGAGGCTGGCCGGGTCTCCCGGCTTCGACCGCATCCAAGACCAGATCCGCCGCACCGGCGGCTGCACCGACCCCATCCACCTGCAAGGCTCCGTCGTCGTCCGCGACAAGCAGACCCGGCACGTCCTGCACCACTACTCCACCGACACCGAGCCCGGCGGACGGCTCCGCATCGCCTGCGGCAACCGCCGCGCCTCCCGCTGCCCCGCCTGCGCCTGGACCTACGCGGGCGACACCTACCACCTCATCCGCGCCGGCCTCATCGGCGACCCGGCCAAGGGCACCCCCGACACCATCCGCGACCACCCCCGCGTCTTCGCCACCCTCACCGCCCCCTCCTTCGGCCCCGTCCACAACCGCCCCGGCAACCGGCCCTGCGCCTGCGGCACCCACCACCCCGAAGACGCCCCCGAACTCGGCACCCCCCTCGACCCCGACACCTACGACTACGCGGGCGCCGTGCTGTGGAACAACCACGCCTCCGACCTGTGGCGCTACTTCACGATCTACCTCCGCCGTGAGATCGCCCGCCGCGCCGGGCTCACCCAGAAAGCCGCCCGCGAACAGTCCCGGGTCTCCTTCGGCAAGGTCGCCGAGTACCAGAAACGCGGCGCCGTGCACTTCCACGCCGTGATCCGCTTCGACGGCCCCGAGGGACCCGACTCCCCGCCCCCGGCCTGGGCCACCCTCGACCTGCTCACCGACGCCATCCGCGCAGCCGCGGCCCGCGTCGCGGTCGACGTCCCCGCCTCCGGCGGCCAACCTGCTCGCGCTCTGCGCTGGGGCATGCAGCTCGACGTACGCCCGATCCGCGCCTTCGGCGACGGCGAGGAAATCACCGAACAGGCCGTCGCCTCCTACGTCGCGAAGTACGCCACGAAGGCCGCCGAGACAACTGGCACCGTCGACCGCCGCATCGGCAACAAAGAGGCCTTGGCCCTCCTCGGCGTACCCGACCACCCGGCCCGGCTCATCGCCGCCTGCCTCAACCTGCACCCGCTCTACCCGGACCGCAAGCTCCGCGACTGGGCCCACATGCTCGGCTTCCGCGGCCACTTCTCCACCAAGTCCCGCCGCTACTCCACCACCCTCGGCGCCCTCCGCCAGACCCGCGCCGACTACCGCGCCGCCCAACAACGCGCCGCCCTCGGCCTGCCCGACCCCGACGGCGAGACGGAGGCAACCACCCTGACCCTCGCCCACTGGACCTACGCCGGCCACGGCCACACCCCCGGAGAGTCCTGGCTCGCCGCCAACATCCGCCGCGACATCCAACAAAGCCGCGAACTCGCCCGCGAAGAACTGCCCGCACAGCTCGCCGACGAAAGGAACTGCTGACCATGGCCTCAGAGCTGCCGAACCGGTTCCTGACCCCTGAGGACCTGGTCGAGATGTTTGACCTTCCCAGCGTGGAGACGGTCTACCAGTGGCGCCGGAAACACACCGGCCCTCGCGGCTTCCGGGTCGGCCGGCACCTGCGCTTCGACCCGCGTGACGTACGGGCCTGGGTGGACTCCCAGCTCGGGGAGGCCGCCTGATGGCTGGGCACATCCAAGACCGCTGGTACAAGACCGCGACCGGGCCGGACGGCAAGTCTGTCAGGGTCAAGACCGAGCGGCACGGCACCGGCATGCGCTACCGCGCTCGGTACGTCGGCCCCGACGGCACCGAGAAGTCCAAGAGCTTCCCGGACCGCCAGAAGCGCCTCGCCGAGAAGTGGCTGACCGACATCGCTTCGGATATGTCGCGCGGCCAGTACATCGACCCGCGTGCAGCTCGGATCACCTTCAAGAGCTACGCCGAGAAATGGCTCAAGACGCACGGCATCGACCCGGCCAGTCACGTGGTGGTCGAGCAGCGGCTGCGCCTGCACGCATTCCGGCTGATCGGCTCTCGGCCGCTGGACTCGTTCCGCCCGGAGCACATCCGCGGCCTGGTGAGCGCGCTGGAGAACGACCCGGCCGTGAGTGGCGGTTATGCGCGGAACATCTATGGCGACGTGCGGGCCGTGCTCAGTGCTGCGGTCGACGACGGGCTGTTGCCCCGCAACCCGTGCTCCGCGAAATCCGTCCGCCCGCCGGCCACCGAGCAACGCCGTGTTGTGCCGTGGCTGCCTGCCCAGGTTCAGGCGGTCCGCGCGGCACTCCCCCAGCGCTACCAGCCCATGGTGGACGTGGGTGCCGGGTGCGGGCTCCGTCAGGGGGAAATCGTGGGACTGGCTGAGGATGCGCTCGACTTCGACGGCGGCATCATTCGGGTGGTCCGACAGGTGAAGCTGATTCGGGGCAAGGCCGTGTTCGCCCCACCGAAGTGCAACAAGGAACGGGACGTACCGTTGCCCCCCTCGGTGGCTGATGCCCTGCGGGCCCACATGGACGCCTTCAAGCCGGTCGAGATCACCTTGCCCTGGCGCAAGCCGGACGGCCCGAAGGTATCGGCTCGCCTCTTGTTCACGAACACCGCGAGCGGACTCGTCTGGCGCAGCAACTTCAACATCCAGGAGTGGAAGCCCGCCCTCGCGTCGGCCGGTCTGATCGCAGAGGCCGGAGAGAACGGCAAGTACCAGTCGGCCCGTGAGCACGGCATGCACGCGCTGCGGCACTTCTACGCCTCGGTGCTCCTGGACGCCGGCGAGAGCATCAAGGCCGTGAGTGAGTACCTGGGCCACTCCGACCCGGGGCTGACTCTGCGGGTGTACGCGCATCTGATGCCGTCGAGCCAGGAGCGTACGAGGAAGGCCGTGGATCGGGTGCTTCTCCCGGCCCCGCACGAGCCTGACGGCCCAGAGACGGCCCAGTGACCTGAACCAGGCCCCCTATCCGCGCCGAACGCGCTGGTAGGGGGCTTATTGCTGCCCAACTACTGCCAGTTCTCCGGGCTTGGGCATGGTTCTACCAGTGTCGCAGATCCAATCGGGTGACCCGGCCGCCCGAAAGGACCAAGGACAGAGCCCCCGCCCTTGGGCAGGGCGGGGGCTCGTCAGCGTAGGGCGTGGGCGGTCAGGTGCTGCCCACGAAGAGGACCAGCAGGAGCCACACGACCGGTGCCGTGGGGAGCAGGGAGTCCAGCCGGTCCATGATGCCGCCGTGGCCGGGGAGCAGGGTGCCCATGTCCTTGATGCCCAGGTCGCGCTTGATCATGGACTCGCCGAGGTCGCCCAGCGTGGCGCTGGCCGCGACGGCGAGACCGAGGAGCAGGCCCTGCCACCAGCTGCCGTCGTCCACCAGGAACTGCATGCACAGCGCGCCTGCCGCCATCGCGAACGTCACCGCGCCCAGCAGGCCCTCGCGGGTCTTGCCGGGGCTGATCCGGGGCGCCAGCTTGTGCTTGCCGAACCGCCAGCCGACCGCGTACGCCCCGGTGTCGCTGACCACCGTCAGCAGCAGGAACGTCAGCACCCGGTACGGCCCGTCGTCGGCCGTCAGCATCATCGCGACGAACGTGGCGAGGAACGGCACGTAGAACGCGGCGAAGACGCCGGCCGTGACGTCCTTGAGGTAGCCCTCCGGCGGTTCCGTCATCCGCCAGACCAGCACGGCCAGCGCGGTGAGCGCCATCGCGACCCACGCGCCCTCGGCACCCCGGACGTACCCGGCGACGACCATGGCGGCGCCGCCGATCGCGAGCGGCACCAGCGGCGCCCGGATGCCCTTGCGTTCCTCCAGGCGCTTGGTCAGTTCCCACAGCCCGACCACCACGGCGACCGCGATGACACCGACGAAGACGGCCTTGACGACGAACAGCGAGGCGACGATCACCGCGCCGAGTCCGAGCCCGACCCCTATCGCGGCACCGAGGTCGCGGCCCGCGCTCTTCTTCTGCGGTGCGGGCGCCGGCTGCGGGGCGTCGTGCATGGGCTCCGGATTCTGCGGCGTCGCAGCGTGGGACGGCGCCGACGTGCTCTCGTCTCGGAACAGGGGGCCACTCAGCCGAGCGGCCCCCCGGTCGTCATCCTGGTTTCCGCCGTGTGCGGATACGTCGGGCACGATGGGCATGGGCCGAGTCTGCTGCGCGTCAAGCGCATCGTACGCGGGACCCGCCGGGGCGGCCCGCTGGACCGGACCCCGGATCGGCCCCTGGTCGGACGGCTGCCAGTACCCGGTCTGCGGCGTCCCCCAGGAAGAGTCGTTCATCAGACCTCGAGCAGTTCGGCTTCCTTGTGCTTCAGGAGCTCGTCCACCTGGGCGACGTACTTCGCGGTGGTGTCGTCGAGCTCCTTCTCCGCACGACGGCCCTCGTCCTCGCCGATCTCGCCGTCCTTGATCAGCTTGTCGATGGCGTCCTTGGCCTTGCGGCGCACGGAGCGGATCGAGATCTTCGCGTCCTCGCCCTTGCCCTTGGCGACCTTGATGTACTCGCGGCGGCGCTCCTCGGTCAGCTCCGGGAACACCACACGGATGATGTTGCCGTCGTTGCTCGGGTTGACGCCCAGGTCGGAGTCGCGGATGGCCTGCTCGATGTTGCGCAGCGCGCTCTTGTCGAACGGGGTCACGACGGCCATGCGCGGCTCCGGCACGGAGAACGAGGCCAGCTGGTTGATCGGCGTCGGTGCGCCGTAGTAGTCGGCCACGATCTTGTTGAACATCGCCGGGTGCGCACGGCCGGTGCGGATCGCGGCGAAGTCCTCCTTGGCGACCACGACGGCCTTCTCCATCTTCTCCTCGGCCTCGAGGAGGGTCTCTTCGATCACCACTTGCTCCTGCGTGTCTTGAGTAGGCCCGGCTGCGGTTGACGTTGTGGTCGGCGGCCGGCTGCGTCGCGTCTTCTTCCTGCACGGTTCCCGACCGGCAGGACATTGTCCATCCCCCGGTCAGGGGCCGTGGTCACCGGTCAGTCCCGGCTGCCCTGGTCACCCACCAGCGTGCCGATCTTCTCACCCTTGACGGCGCGAGCGATATTGCCCTCCGCAAGAAGCTCGAAGACGAGGATCGGCAGGCTGTTGTCGCGGCACAGCGTGATGGCCGTGGCGTCGGCGACCTTCAGGTCGCGCGTGATGACCTCGCCGTAGCCGAGCGCGTCGAACTTCACGGCGTCCGGGTTGGTCTTGGGGTCGGAGTCGTAGACCCCGTCGACTCCGTTCTTGCCCATCAGCAGCGCCTCGGCGTCGATCTCCAGGGCGCGCTGGGCGGCGGTGGTGTCGGTGGAGAAGTACGGCATGCCCATACCGGCGCCGAAGATGACCACGCGGCCCTTCTCCAGGTGGCGCACGGCGCGCAGCGGGATGTACGGCTCGGCGACCTGGCCCATCGTGATGGCGGTCTGGACCCGGCTGTCGATGCCCTCCTTCTCCAGGAAGTCCTGGAGGGCGAGGCAGTTCATCACGGTGCCGAGCATGCCCATGTAGTCGGAGCGGGCGCGGTCCATGCCGCGCTGCTGGAGTTCGGCGCCGCGGAAGAAGTTGCCGCCTCCGATGACGACCGCGATCTGCGCTCCGTCGCGCACGACGGCCGCGATCTCGCGGGCGATCTTGTGCACCACGTCGGGGTCGACGCCCAGGCCCCCGCCACCGGAGAAGGCCTCTCCGGACAGCTTCAGCAGAAACCGGCCGGGCACTTTGCCGTCGTCGCTCTTCTGGGCCTTGGTGGTCATGGGGATCCCGCCTCTTTCACGTGTTGCACATACGAAGAAGGCCATTGCCGGTGGGGTGTCGTTCGCATCCCATGCGCGGCAATGGCCTCCTCGTCAGATCTGCTGTCGCCCGCCACACGTGTGTGCGTGGCGGCGTACGCAAACGACCGCACCCGACCCTATCGGGATCGAGTACCCGTTGCGGTACGGACTCAGATGCCGACCTTGATGCGTGCGAAGCGCTTCAGGGTGACACCGGCCTCGTCCAGAACCTTCTGGACCGACTTCTTGTTGTCCAGCGCGTACGGCTGGCCGAGCAGCGTGGCGTCCTTGAAGAAGCCGTTGACGCGACCCTCGACGATCTTGGCGATCGCGGCCTCGGGCTTGCCCTCGGCGCGGGTGGTCTCCTCGGCGATACGACGCTCGGACTCGACGACCTCGGCCGGGACGTCCTCCTTGGAGAGGTACTTCGGCGCGAAGGCGGCGATGTGCTGGGCGATGCCCTTGGCGACCTCGGCGTTCGGCTTGTCGAACTCGACGAGGACACCGATCTGCGGGGGCAGGTCGGGCATCGTGCGGTGCATGTAGGCGAGCACGAAGCCGTCGGCGTACTGCGCGAAGCGGTCCAGGACGATCTTCTCGCCCAGGTTGGCGTTGGCCTCGTCGACGAACGCCTGGACGGTCTTGCCGGCCTCGATCTCGGAGGCGAGCAGGGCCTCCAGGTCGGCCGGGGAGGTCTTCGCGACGTGCTCGGCGATGGCCTGGGCCACGGCCTGGAACTTCTCGCCCTTGGCGACGAAGTCCGTCTCGCACTTCAGCTCGACGAGGACACCGGAGGAGTTGTCGTCGGCGATGATCGAGACCACGGCGCCGTTCTCGGCGGAGCGGCCCTCGCGCTTGGCGACGCCCTTCTGGCCCTTGATGCGCAGCGCCTCGACAGCCTTCTCGACGTTGCCCTCGGCCTCGTCCAGCGCCTTCTTGCAGTCCATCATGCCGGCGCCCGTGAGCTCGCGGAGCTTCTTGACGTCGGCGGCGGTGTAGTTCGCCATGAGTCTGTGAATCTTTCTCGAAGTCTGGAGGATCGGAGATCTGCACGGTCCGCGATCCAGGGTGTGGATCGCGGACGCCGCGCTGACCTACGGGTGAACGGCGGGAGCGGACTTGATGTCAGCTCCCGCCGTCAACGGCTGACGCTGACGGTCAGGCCTGCTCGCCCTCGGCGGCCGGAGCGGCCTCGGCGGCGGGCGCCTCGGCGGCGGCCGGGGCCTCCTCGGCCTTCTTCTCGCCCTCGAGCAGGTCGCGCTCCCACTCGGCCAGCGGCTCGCCCGCGGCCTTCTCGCCCTTGCCCTCGGTGGCGACACCGCTGCGGGCGATGAGGCCCTCGGCGACGGCGTCGGCGATGACGCGGGTGAGCAGGGTGACGGAGCGGATCGCGTCGTCGTTGCCCGGGATCTTGTAGTCGACCTCGTCGGGGTCGCAGTTGGTGTCGAGGATCGCGACGACCGGAATGTTCAGCTTCCGGGCCTCACCAACGGCGATGTGCTCCTTCTTGGTGTCCACGATCCAGACGGCGCTCGGCACCTTCTGCATCTCGCGGATACCACCGAGGGTCTTCTCCAGCTTGGCCTTCTCGCGGGAGAGGACCAGGAGCTCCTTCTTGGTCAGACCGGAGGACGCGACGTCCTCGAAGTCGATCTGCTCCAGCTCCTTCAGGCGCTGCAGACGCTTGTAGACGGTCGAGAAGTTGGTGAGCATGCCGCCCAGCCAGCGCTGGTTGACGTAGGGCATGCCGACGCGGGTGGCCTGCTCGGCGATGGCCTCCTGCGCCTGCTTCTTCGTGCCGACGAACATGACCGTGCCGCCGTGGGCCACGGTCTCCTTGACGAACTCGTAGGCGCGGTCGATGTACGACAGCGACTGGAGCAGGTCGATGATGTAGATGCCGTTGCGCTCCGTGAAGATGAAGCGCTTCATCTTCGGGTTCCAACGACGGGTCTGGTGACCGAAGTGGACGCCGCTCTCCAGCAGCTCCCGCATCGTGACGACGGCCATGGCCGTACTCTCCTTGAGTTTCTCGGTTGTGCCGCGGATGCCGGACGGCTCCCGCGCCTGACGCCCGCAGCGCGCCGTTGCCACAAAGGACCGAGGGGCGCTGACTCCCGGGTTCCGGACGGTGCCGGGACCCGGTGTCGGGGCGTGCGAAGTCGACCCGGTGACCCGGATCGCCATCAGAAGTGTACGGGACCGGCGGAGCGCCGGGTGACGCCGCTCTCCACAACCGGGGAGTAGTCCACAGGCTCCGGCGGTGATCAGCGGGGGTGCGGCACGGTTCCGGCATGCGAGCGAAGCGATACGCGTACCTGGTGACGGCGGCGCTGCTGGGCCTGTGGCCGGTCCTGACACCGGCCGGCCGGGCGGACGGCGCGCCCTCCCCCGCCCCACCCGTCCCGGCGGTGGGCCGCACCTGGCCCCTCCCCGGCCGCCCGCCGGTCCTGCGCGCCTGGGACCCGCCCCCGTCCCCGTACGCCCGGGGCCACCGCGGAGTCGACCTGGCGGCCGCGCCCGGCGCGCCGGTCCTGGCCGTCGCGACCGGCCGGGTGTCCTACGCCGGCCGGGTGGCGGGGAGGGGCGTGGTCTCCGTGGAACTCGACGGCACGGGCGCTCCCCCGCTGCGCACGACGTACGAGCCGGTACGCCCGTCCGTGAAGAAGGGCGACCCGGTGACGGCGGGCGAGGTGGTCGGCACGGTGGAACCGGCGGGCTCCCACTGCCCGGTCACGTGCGTCCACTGGGGGTTGCGGAGGGGCGAGGCCTACCTGGACCCGCTGTCGATCATGCCCCCGTGGCTGGTGAACGAGGGCCCGTCGGTGCTGCTGCCGGTGCTGGGAGTGCCGCTGCCGCGGCCGAGCGGCGCCCTGTAGCGCCGGGCCGCTCACCCTTGTCGGCCGATCTGGAGACCGGGCTCAGCCCAGGACCCCCCGCAGTGCCATCCGCACCGCGGCCTCCGCCACGACCCCCGGCTCCTCGACGCCCAGCTCGATCCGCCGCACAGCCGAGTCGACGACGCCCTGCAGCATCATCGCCGTGAGCCGGGGCTCCGCTTGCCCCATCTCCCCCAGCACATCCACGATCATCGCGACGAGCGCCCCGTGCGCCGCCCGGATCTTCTCCCGCGCCCCCGCGTCCAGCTCACTCGCCGAGATCGCCACCACGGCCCGATGCCGCCGGTCGCCGACCAGCGACAGCTGCCGCCGCACGTACGCCTCGACCTTGGCCTCCGGCCCGTCCGCCGCGGCCATCGCCGCCTCGACCTCCGCCGCCCACACGGGGAAGTCGACCTCGCACAGCTCCTCGACGACCGCGGCCCGCGACCGGAAGTACTCGTACACGGACGACCGCGCCAGCCCGGTCCTCTCGGCGAGAGCCGGGAAGGTCAGCGCCTCCGTACCGCCCTCGGACAACAGGGACCGAGCCGCGTCCAGCAGGGCGGCTCGCTGCATCGACCGGTGCTCGGCCACGGAGGCCGCTCGAATCCTTGGCACGTCAACCCACTTTACGGACCGACCGCCCACGACGGGAGTACAGTGCCGTACGCGCTTCAGCGCCCGAAGCCGGCCAGCTTCGCCCGCAGCTGCAGCACGGACTTCGTGTGGATCTGGCTGACCCGGCTCTCGGTCACGCCGAGCACGTTCCCGATCTCGGCCAGGGTGAGCCCCTCGTAGTAGTAGAGGGTGACGACGGTCTTCTCCCGCTCCGGCAGCGTGTTGATCGCCCGCGCCAGGAACCGCCGCAGCTCCCGGTCCTCGGCCACCTCCACGGGATTGTCCGCGGCGGTGTCCTCCAGCGTGTCCATGACGCTGAGCCCGTCCCCGCCCTCGCCCCCGACGTGCAGCAGCTCCTCCAGGGCCACCACGTTGGCCAGCGACAACTGGCTGAACACGGCGTGCAGTTCGTCCACGGCGATCCCCAGCTCGGCGGCCACCTCGCTCTCCGACGGCGTCCGCCGCAGCCGCGCCTCCAGCGTCGCGTAGGCCCGCTCCACGTTGCGCGCCTTCTGCCGTACCGAGCGCGGGATCCAGTCCAGCGCCCGCAGCTCGTCGATCATCGCGCCCCGGATCCGCGTGATCGCGTACGTCTCGAACTTGATCTCCCGGTCGATGTCGAACTTCTCGATCGCGTCGATGAGCCCGAACACCCCGGAGGACACGAAGTCGGCCTGCTCCACGTTCGGCGGCAGACCGACGCTCACCCGTCCCGCCACGTATTTGACGAGCGGCGAGTAATGCAGAATCAGCTGCTCGCGCAGCCGGTCGTCGCCCGTGGCCTTGTACGACCGCCAGAGCTCGTCGAGCGTCGAGGGAGCGGGCGGCCGCACGCTGCCACCGTCGCGGGCGGCCGGTGTGACCGCCGCCCGGTCGGACCCGGAGGTGTGCTGGGGCATTCGTCGCCTTGTGCCGTTCTGCCGTGAAGGGTGGTACGTGAGTGAGCTGTCGCTCTGGGGTGGAGTTGCCGGACTGTGTCGGAATCCTCGTGAGCGTAGCGTGACTGAGGTGTCGCGGTGCGCGAACATCGGAGCGCGCGGGGGGCGCAGATACGTTCCGCTGCGCGCCCTACCGGGTCACGGCGGTCGCTCTGCGTGACCGCAGCAATCCGCCAACTCCGTGATTTCCCAAGGGCGTAGGGGTTCCCCCGGACGGCTGAACACGCTGGGTCAACAGGGGCTCCGAGGGCGTCGAACGGAGATCATCGCCTGGCGTGTCAACTTCCAGCCGTCGCCGTGTCGTTCGACGTAACCAAGTGCTCGAAGCTCGTACAGTCTCGCGATCGCGTCGTCCTCGGTCGTCTGCGCGCCCAGTGCGATCTCCCGCGCCGCGGCCGCGCCCCGCCCGGGCAGCGCGGCCAGTACCCGGCGTGCGCCGGGCGCCAGCAGGTCCCTGGGCAGCACCGGCCCGCGCCGGTCGGGGGCCAGCTCGCCCATGGCTCCCACGAGCTCCACGACTTCCGCCGCGTCGGTGACCAGCACGGCGTCCCCGCGCAGCAGCTCGTGCACGCCCGCCGACAGCGCGCTGGTCGCCGGTCCCGGCACGCCCATGGTGTGCCGGCCCAGCCGCTGGGCCGCCCGCGCGGTGACGAGGGAGCCGCTGCGGTGGGCGGCCTCGACGACGACGGTGCCGCGGGTGAGAGCGGCGATCACCCGATTGCGCAGCACGAATCTGCTGGGCGTGGGATGGTCCCCGGGCGGCAGCTCGCCGATCACCAGGCCCTGCTCCGCGATCCTGGCGATCAGCTCGGTGTGTCCGCGCGGATAGGGCCGGTCGACTCCGCAGGCCAGGACGGCGATGGTCGCGCCGCCCGCGCCGAGGGCGCCCCGGTGGGCGGCGCCGTCGACGCCGTAGGCGCCGCCGGAGACGACCACCCAGCCCCGCTCGGCCAGCCCGGCGGCGAGGCCCGCGGCCATGTGGGCGCCGTACTCGGTGCAGGCCCGCGCCCCCACGAGGGCGACGGAGCGCAACGCCCACATCCGCAGGTCGGCCCGGCCCCGCACCCACAGCCCCAGCGGCCTGGCGTCGCCGAGATCGTCGAGCTGCCGGGGCCACTCCACGTCCCCCGGGCCGAGGAACCGCACCCCGGCCGCCCGGGCGACGTCGAGATCCCGCTCGGGCTCGGCCCGAAGCGCCCGCGCCCTCAGCCCCTCCCACCGCCGCCCGCTCACTCCCGGCAGCGGCCTCTCCCCGTCCCGCAACCGCCGTACGACCTCCGCCACACCCAACTCCCGCACCCACCGCCCGGTGATCTCGTCGCCGGGTTCGATGACCCGGGTGAGGAAGACCCGGGCCGGCAGATCGGGATCGCCGCCGCCGCGCATGTCGGGGCCGCCGCTGATCCGGCCGGGGCCACAGCTCACGTCCGGGCCGCTGATCCGGCCGGGGCCACCGTCCACATCCGGGCCGCTGGTCCAGTCGGGGCCACCGTCCACGTCCGGGCAACCACCCACGTCCGGGCAACCACCCACGTCACTGCCACAGCACATGTCCTGGCCACGGCCCTTGTCCGGGCCACAGCTCACGTCCGAGCCACCACCCACGTCCGGGCCACCATCCACGTCACTGCCACCGCTCGCATCCGGGCAGCCACTCACATCCGGGCCACCGCTCACCTCACCGCCACCGCTCACGTCCGAGCCACAGCTCACTTCGGGACGCCCGCTCACTTCGGGACGCCCGCTCACCTCGGAACGACCGCTCACCACGGGACCGCCGCTCACGTCGGGACCACCGCTCACCCCCCTGCCACCGCTCACGTCAGCGCCCCGATGGCCATCGGCACCCCGCGCGGGACACCTGTGCGCAGTTGCAGGGCGAGGGCCACGTCGGTGGCGTCGGGCCGGTCGTGGCCGACCAGGTCCGCGACGGTCCAGGCGACCCGCAGCACCCGGTCGAGCCCGCGTGCGGTCAGCACCCCGCGTTCCAGGCTGCGCTCGGCCTCGTCCATCGCGCCGCTCGCCGCGTGCCAGCGGCTGCGCAGTTCCCGCCCGGGCACCTCGCTGTTGGTCCGCCACGGGGTACCCGTGAAGCGCGCCGCCGCCCGCTCCCGCGCCGCGCGCACACGGTCGGCGACCGTCGCGGTCGAGTCGCCCCGGGCGCCGAGGCCGGTCAGTTCGGCGCGCGACACCCGGTCCACCTCCACCCGCAGGTCGACCCTGTCGAGCAGCGGACCGGAGAGCCTGGCCTGGTAGCGGCGGATCGCCGACGGCGGGCATTCGCACAGGCTGTCGGTCAGCGAGAAGCGCCCGCACGGGCAGGGGTTGGCCGCGAGCACCATCAGGAACTTCGCCGGGAAGCGCACCACGCCCGCGCTGCGCGCGATCACGACGTGCCCCGACTCCAGGGGCTGCCGGAGCGCGTCGAGTGCCTGGCCGCTGAACTCCGGGGTCTCGTCAAGGAAGAGCACCCCTCGATGGGAGAGCGAGACGGCGCCGGGCCTGGCGACGCCGGGGCCGCCGCCGACGAGTGCCTGCATGGTGGCCGAGTGGTGCGGCGCGCAGTAGGGCGGGACGTCGACCAGGGGTTTGCCCGGTGGCAGCAGGCCGGCCACCGAGTGCACCGCCGTGACCTCCAGGGACTCCTCCCGGCTGAGCCGGGGCAGGATGCCGGGCAGCCGCTCGGCGAGCATCGTCTTGCCGGCCCCGGGCGGCCCCTCCAGGAACAGGTGGTGGCCGCCGGCCGCGGCGACCTCCACCGCCGTACGGGCCGAGAGCTGACCGACGACGTCGGCGAGGTCGTAGCCGTGGTCCTGCTGGGCGGCGCCCACGCTGTGCATGCCGGTGGCGGCGCCGGTGCCGGGGACGCGCAGTCCGGCGAGCAGCGGGTCCGGGCGGCCCAGCTCCTCCTTCTCCTCGTCGGGCACGGGTTCGTCGGCGAGGATGGCGATCAGCTGGCGCAGGCTGCGGACGCCGAGCACCGACACGCCTGGCACCAGGGCGGCCTCGGCGGCCGCGCACTCCGGTACGACGACCTGTTCGTACCCGGCGTCGGCCGCGGCCAGGACGGCGGGCAGGATGCCGCGCACCGGCCGCACCCGTCCGTCCAGGCCCAGCTCGCCGATCATCACGATGTCGGCGAGGACTCGCGGGTCGATGCGCTCTCCGGCGCCGAGCACCGCACAGGCGACGGCCAAGTCGAATCCGCTGCCCGCCTTGGGCACGGAGGCCGGGCTGAGCCCGACCGTGAGTTTCTTCTGCGGCCACTCGGCGCCGGAGTTCACCACCGCCGCCCGGACCCGGTCCCGGCTCTCGGTGAGGCTCTTGTCCGGCAGGCCCACCAGGGTGAACGCGGCGACGCCCGGTTCCAGGTCGGCCTGGACCTCGACGACCACGCCCTCCACGCCCACGAGGGCCACGGAGCAGGTGCGCGCGAATCCCATCACGCCACCCCCCGCGCGTGCTCGACGACGGGCGCGCCCCGGTCGGGCAGGACGACTCCGACCAGGTCGATGCGGACCCCGCCGGGCGGTGCTCCGCCGTGTTCCTGGAGCCAGCGTTCCGCCAGCCGTCGCAGGCGGCCCGCCTTGGCCGGCGTGATCGCCGCCATGGGGTGCTGGAACCGCCCCGCCCTGCGGGTCTTGACCTCGCAGACGACGAGGACGTCGCCGTCCCGCGCCACGATGTCGATCTCACCGGTCCGTCCGGCGCGCCAGTTGCGCTCCAGGACCGTCATGCCGGCCTCGGTCAGCCGCCGGGCGGCCACTTCCTCGCCGTACCTGCCGAGTGCGCTGTGTGCCAGATGTGCGTTCATGTCGGCACCACCTCCGGCACCGACTGTCACGCACCCGCCATCACCGAGTGGATCTTGGTGGACAACTCAGCGACTGTGGAAAAACCCGTCACTCACACGGGTGGCGATGACCGCCGCGATCACCCGCCCGGCAGCTCCAGATCGCTCTTGTTGAGCTCCTCGATGTTCACGTCCTTGAACGTGAGCACCCGGACCTGCTTCACGAACCGGGCCGGCCGGTACATGTCCCACACCCAGGCGTCCGCCATGGACACCTCGAAGAACACCTCACCCTGGACGGAGTGCACCTGCATCTCGTAGTCGTTGGTCAGGTAGAAGCGCCGCTCGGTCTCGATCACGTACTTGAACAGACCGACGACATCGCGGTACTCCCGATAGAGCTTGAGCTCCATCTCGGTCTCGTACTTCTCGAGGTCCTCGGCGCTCATGGCATGTTCCCCTTCAGCCGTGCGATCCCCCCATTGTGCGCCAGTCCCGTGAGCCTCTAGACGATTTCCGTGTCGAGGATCTCCGGTCCGGCCGGGGGACCTTCGTCGAGTAGTCTGCGCAGCAGCTCGGCGAGTCTGGTCGGATACACCGTCTCATGTGCCCGGGTCAGTTCCTGACACGTCCACCACCGAGCTCCGACGACACTGCGCCGCTCCAGCTCGGTCAGCCTCACGGCCTCGGGCACCACCTCGGACGTATGGGCCGTCCGGGCCAGGTAGTACCACTCGTCCTGGTTCCAGCGGCGGCCGGCGAACGGGAAGGAGCACATCCGCCGCCACAGGACCGGTCCGAGTTCGACCTCCGTGATGCCCGTCTCCTCGGCGAGTTCCCGCAACGCGGCCTCCTCACGGGTCTCCTCGCCCTCGAGGCCGCCGCCCGGCGTGAACCACCAGTCGTCCGCCGGATCGTCCGGCTCATGGCCGTGCAGCAGCAGGATGCGGTCCTGCGGGTCGAGCAGCACGACGCGAGCGACCTTGCGCACCTCGTCGCCGGCCGGTCCGCCGTCCGGCGCCTCAGTGAGCACCGGTGGACTCCGTCCGGCTCCGGTTGCGGGCGGCGCGCTGCGCGATCGGCCCGTACGCGGCGCCGCCGAGCACCAGCACGGCACCCACGACGGTCATCGCGCCGATCGTCCGCAGCGGCCCCGGCTCGGACAGGCTGCCGCCGAGGGCCTCGAAGCCGGTGGCAGGGGGCAGCATGCCGTCCATGGGCCAGACGACGGCGTCGACCCGCGCGGAGACCTTGTCGCGTGCCACGCTGCCGCTCGCGGCGTCCGTCAGATGGGCCGTGGAGTCCAGGGAGCCGTGCCGCTCGTCACCGAGCAGGAACAGCCTCCCCTCGGGGACGGTGACGGTCGGGAAGTTCGCGGACCCGGCCTCCCCGTCGGGCAGGTACGGCTCCTCGATCTCCTTGCCGTTGACCGTCAGCCGGCCGTCCTGGCAGCACGCGACGGTGTCCCCGCCCACGGCGACCACCCGCTTGACCATCGGCGCGTCGCCCCAGGTGGCGTCCTTGAAGACGACGACGTCGCCGCGGCGCACGTCCGCGCCGTCGACGCGCTGGGCGAGCACACGGTCGCCCGCGCCGATCGTCGGCGCCATCGAGGTGGTCGGGACGGTGTACGGCCGGTAGACCACCGCGCCCCATCCGAAGGAGGCGAGGAACAGCACGAGGCCCAGCGCGACCGCCAGCCCGGACAGTCGCTGTCCGGTCCGGCCGCCCGCCGGGCCGTTGCCTGTGCCGCCCGCGCTCTGCGGGGCCGTGTGTGTCGTGCTCTCGCCACCCATGGGTCCGCACCCTACCCGGCGGTACCGGACCCGGTCAGCTCCTCGGTCACCGGATGGCCGGGACCGTCCCGGGGCGGGCCGCCGCGGGGGACGGCCCCGGACCGTCTAGGGGGTGTCTCGTCGATCAGGCCGGATCAGGGAGCGGCGGCTGGTGCCGTGCATCGCAAGGCGGAGGAGGGAGCCGATGCGGCGCATCGGGGACCGACGACAACGCGGCGAGGCGCGGTGCCAGGCGCCGCGAGCCCGGCATGATCGGCGAGACGTCCCCTAGCGCGGGTCCCCGATGGTGAACCGCTTGCGGCGCCACAGCGCCACCGGCACCACTCCGGCCAGGGCGAGCGCGTGCGGCGCGGCCGGCAGGGCCGCGGCGGCCGACGACTGCTGGTTCAGGCCGGGCTGGTCGAAGGTGTCCGGGACCGGCAGGGTGCCCCAGCGGTTGATCGGCCAGGCCTTGACGATGGCGCGGCCGACGACCTCGTCCACCGGGACCATGCCCTGGTGCTTGTCCGACTGGTTGTAGCGCGAGTCGCGCGAGTTCTGCCGGTGGTCGCCCATGACCCAGATGTAGCCCTCGGGGACCTTCACCTTGAACTGGCCGCCCTGGTCGTCGACGCTGCACGGCGTGTTGCCGGGGTACACGTACGGCTCGTTCAGCGCCTTGCCGTTGACCTTCAGCGGGCCGGTGCCCTTGCACTCGACCGTGTCGCCGCCGACGCCGATGACCCGCTTGATCAGGTCCTTCTCCTCGGAGGACGGCATCAGGCCGATCCAGCTGAGGAAGGTCTGCAGCGCGTTCGGCTCGGGCGTCACCTCGCCCAGCAGCCACTTGTCGGGGTCGTGGAAGACGACGACCTCGCCCCGCTCCGGCTCGGAGCCGAACCACGGGGTGAGCTTGTCGACCAGGACCCGGTCGCCCTCCTGCAGGGTGTTCTGCATCGAGTCGGAGGGGATGGAGAACGCCTGCACCAGAAACGTCTTGATCAGCAGCGCGAGCACCAGGGCGATACCGATCAGGATCGGCAGCTCCTTCCAGAAGGAGCGCTGCTTCTTGGGGGGGTTGGGGGCAGTGCCGCCGGAGCCCTGCCCACCTGCCGTGTCCTGCTCGTCGCTCACCCTGCCGCCCTCGGCTGCCGTCGTGTCACTCCCGGAGGCTACGGCGCTGTCCGCGGCCGGGCCGGCCGCTTCCACGGGGTGTCCGCGGTGCTCCTCGCCGTCGTGCCCGGACCGTGCGCCAACCGCCACATCCCCCACGCCAACTCCTTACTCTGTGCCGCTGCCTGCCCCGGATACGGCGCAGGCCCACCACTCCCATAACGAGCGGGAGTTCCGCAGGGCTCGGGAGCTGGATCATTGCGTTCGGATCCGACGCGCCGGGCTCCAGAGGTTTGGGTGCCGGCACGTTCGAAACGTCGGAGGCAACCCTATGCGACACCTGGGCGACCGCGGTCGACCCGGACGCCGGGTCGGCCACGGAAGAGAATGTTTCGGGTTCGTCGAGCGTGGTCCAGTGGTTGAACGGCCAGGCGATCACGATCGCCCGCCCCACCACCTGGTCCTCGGAGACCGTGCCGCCGTAGGTGTCCTGGTGGACGCGGGAGTCGGCGGAGTCGGCACGGTGGTCGCCCATCACCCACAGCCGGCCCTCGGGGACGGTGACGTCGAACTCGGTGACGGACGGGGCGTTGCCCGGGAACAGGTAGTCCCCCTCGTTCAGGGGAACGCCGTTGACGGTGACGCGGCCTTGCGCGTCGCAGCACTTGACGCGGTCGCCGCCGACCCCGACGACCCGCTTGATGAGGTCCTTCTCGTTGTCGGAGGGCAGCAGGCCGATGAAGGTGAGCCCTTCCTTGACCTGCTTGACGACGACGGGGTCGTCCTTCTTCTGGGTGGGCTGCTCGTCGTTGAGCCAGCCGCCGGGGTCCTTGAAGACGACGACGTCCCCGCGCTCGGGCTCGGCGCCGAACCACGGGGTGAGCTTGTCGACCAGGACCCGGTCGCCGATCTGGATCGTCTGCTCCATGGAGCCCGACGGGATCACGAACGCCTGCACCAGGAAGGTCTTCAGGACCAGTGCTATGAGGACGGCGACACCGATGAGGAGCGGTATCTCCTTGATGGCCGAGCGGCGCCGGCGCCGCTTGACCTTGCGCTGGAGCTTGCGCCGCTCCGCGCGGGAGCGCCCGCCGGCCGGTGCGGCGGCGCGCCGTGTGCCGGTGGGCAGGAGGTTGTCGACGGGGTCGTTGGACGAACCGCGCGGTTTGCCGCGATTACCCATGGGCACCGTCCGGGGTGCTCGCGGGCACGCGCGCGTAGGCGTCGGGCCGGTGCAGGCGGGTGACGTGGCCGACGGGCCAGGCGATTCCGTCCGCGCGGCCGATGACCTCGTCGACGGGGATCATGCCGCCGCCGGGTGAGCCCAGGTGGTCGCGGGAGTCGCTGGAGGCGCTGCGGTGGTCGCCGAGGACGAACAGGGTGCCGTCGGGCACGACGACGTCGAACGGCACCGACGACGCCCGGTCGCCGGGGTACAGAAATGTCGACTCGTCGACCGACAGGCCGTTCACCCGGAGCCTCCCTTCCTTGTCACAGCAGACCACGTGGTCTCCGCCCACGCCCACGACGCGTTTGATGTAGTCGGCGTCCCCGAAGTATCCGCTGCCGTCGAACACGACGACGTCACCGCGCCGCGGCTCGGCTCCGAAACGGTACGCCAACTTATTTACGAGAACGCGGTCGCCGATCCTCAATCCGGGCTCCATGGATCCGCTGGGAATCTGGAACGGCTGCAGCACCAGGGTGTTGAGCAGCAGCACGAAGAGCAGGCAGAACAGCGCGGTCAGGGTGATCCGTCCGCCCGGGAGCCACTCGGCGATCCGCGACACCAACGCGAAACGCGACCGTTCCTCCGGCCCCCCGGCGTCCGAGGCGTCCTCGGTGGCGGAAGGGCGGGAGGAGCGGTCGCGCTCCGTCGGCTGTGCTTCGGTGTCCATCGGGGCCAGATGCTATCCGGCCCCGCTGTGGACCCCACGGGGACAAGCCCCGGGAAGCGCTCAGTTCTCGCGCTTCTCCTTGATCTTCGCCGCCTTGCCGCGCAGCTCGCGCAGGTAGTACAGCTTGGCGCGGCGGACGTCACCGCGGGTGACGAGCTCGATCTTCTCCACGATCGGGGTGTGCACCGGGAAGGTGCGCTCGACGCCGACGGAGAAGGAGACCTTGCGGACCGTGAAGGTCTCGCGCACGCCGGAACCCTGGCGACGGATCACAACGCCCTTGAACTGCTGCACACGGGAGCGGTTGCCCTCGATGACGCGGACGTGGACGTTGACGGTGTCACCCGGGCGGAAGGCCGGGACGTCGCTGCGCAGCGACGCGGCGTCGACGGAGTCGAGCAGGTGAGACATTTCGTCTGCTTTCTTCGCTGATGCCACAGGTCATCAACGGGAACTAGAGGTTCGGGATGCTGTCGGGCGCGTCGGGGCGGGCGTCGTGTCCCCCTGTGGCAGGGGCGCACGCCGGACGGCGCACAACAGCGGTCTATTCTTCCACGCCGTCGGTCCTGCGCCAAAATCGGCCGTACGGCTCGCCCTCCGGGTCGGGTGCCCAGCCCAGGATGGAAAGCATCTCCCGGTCCTTCTTGTCGAAGGCCTTGGGGTCGCAGCGCTCGATGAGGTCGGGCCGGTTGGCCGTGGTGCGGCGCAGGGCCTCGTCCCGCCGCCAGCGGGCGATCCTGCCGTGGTGCCCGCTGAGCAGCACCTCCGGGATCCCGCGGCCGCGCCACTCGGGCGGCTTGGTGTAGACGGGGCCCTCCAGGAGGTTGGCCATGGCGCCGGGCGCGAAGGAGTCGTCGCGGTGCGACTCGGCGTTGCCGAGGACGCCGGGCAGCAGCCGGGCCACGGCCTCGGTGATGACGAGGACGGCCGCCTCGCCGCCGGCGAGGACGTAGTCGCCGATGGAGACCTCGTAGACCGGTATCCGGGTCGCGTACTCGTCGACGACCCGCCGGTCGATGCCCTCGTAGCGGGCCGGGGTGAAGATCAGCCAGGGCCGCTCGGACAGCTCGACGGCCAGCTCCTGGGTGAAGGGGCGGCCGCTGGGGGTGGGGACGATGAGTGCCGGGCCGTGCGAGCCGGTCTCGTAGCCGTCTGCCAGCACGGAGTCCAGGGCGTCGCCCCACGGGTCGGTCTTCATGACCATGCCGGGGCCGCCGCCGTACGGCGTGTCGTCGACCGTGCTGTGGCGGTCGTACGTCCACGTGCGCAGATCGTGCACCCCCACGTTCAGCTGGCCACGCGCGCGTGCCTTGCCGACCAGGGAGACGTTCAGCGGTTCCAGGTACTCGGGGAAGATCGTGACGACGTCGAGCCGCATTACGCCTCGTCCCGGCTGGAGTCGATCTCCGCGCGGTCGTCGATCAGCCCCGGCGGCGGGTCGATGACGGCCCGCTGCTCCTCCAGGTCGATCTCGGTGACGATCTCCTCGACGAACGGGATCATCACCTCGGTCCCGTCGGGGCGCTCGACGATGAAGAGGTCCTGGGTGGGCAGGTGGGAGATCTCGGTGATCCGGCCGACCTCCGCCCCGTCCGCGGTGACCACGTCGAGGTCGATCAGCTGATGGTCGTAGTACTCGTCCTCGCCCTCGGGCAGTTCCTCGGGGTCGACGTCGGCGATCAGCAGGGTGTTGCGCAGCGCCTCGGCGGCGGTGCGGTCGCCGACGCCCTCGAAGCGCAGGAGGAGGCGGCCGCTGTGGACCCGGCCGGCGGCGATGGTGAGGGGCCCCGCGGAGGCGGGGTCGGTGGCGAGTACGGCGCCCGGGGCGAGCCGCAGTTCCGGCTCGTCGGTGCGGACCTCGACGGTGACCTCGCCCCTGATGCCGTGGGCGCGGCCGATCCGTGCGACTACCAGCTGCACTGTGCTTGCTCTCCTGTCGGAACGACTGCGAGCCGAAGACGGCTCATACGACTGCGGGCCGGGGACGGCCCAGTGGCCCTCCCCGGCCCGAGCCGGTGCTGCGTTGCGTCAGCGGACGTTGTCCACGTCGACGAGGTCGACCCGGACACCGCGGCCGCCGATGGCGCCCACGACGGTACGCAGGGCGCGTGCGGTGCGGCCGTTGCGACCGATCACCTTGCCGAGGTCGTCGGGGTGGACCCGGACCTCCAGCACCCGCCCGCGACGCAGGTTGCGCGAGGCGACCTGCACATCGTCAGGGTTGTCGACGATGCCCTTCACGAGGTGCTCGAGAGCCTCCTCGAGCATGCTCAGGCCTCGGTCGACTCGGAGGACTCGGCCGCGGCCTCGTCCTTCTTCTCGGCCTTCTTCTTCTGGGTGATGGCCTCACCCTTGCCCTCGTCGTCGCCGCCCAGGGCCTCGAACGACGGGCGCGCCTTCTTCGGCTCGGCGACGAGCAGCGGAGCCGGGGCGGGCTCGCCCTTGAACTTCTGCCAGTCGCCGGTCTTCTTGAGGATGGCGAGCACGGGCTCGGTCGGCTGGGCGCCGACGCCGAGCCAGTAAGCCACGCGGTCCGCGTCGACCTCGATGACCGACGGGTTGTACGTCGGGTGGTACTTGCCGATCTCCTCGATCGCACGGCCGTCACGACGGGTGCGGGAGTCGGCGACGACGATGCGGTAGTGAGGCGAACGGATCTTGCCCAGACGCTTCAGCTTGATCTTGACTGCCACGGGAGTGGGTTCTCCTGGATTTGACGTGGTTGGGCACGGCGAGAGAGCCGCGTGGGGTTGCGGTACCCGAGTGCCCGATGGACGCGTCAGCCGGAGGAGAGAGGGGTCCTGTGCGGCTGTCGAGTACAGCTAGCCATTGTGCCACACCCGATCGAGGGGTTCCGACCAAGGGTTCGGGCGAGGGCGCGGACCCGCGCCCGGGCACGCCGGAGCGGCATCCGGCGTGCCCGGACCGCACGCCGGATGCCCGACCGGCGCCGCGGGGTACGGCGAGGCCGGCTTCGGCTGCCACGAGCAGCCGGAGCCTCAGCTCGCCGCCGCGCCCACGACCTCGGGGATCCGGAACGGCTTGCCGCAGCCGCCGCAGACGATCGGTGCCTGGGCCAGGACGGACGGGACGACCCGGACGTTGCGCCCGCAGTCGCACACCGCCTTCACCCGCACGCCCCCGCCGGAGGAGCCGTGCCGGGCGGCGGGGCCGCGGAAGCTGCGGGCGGTGTCGGCGGAGGTGGCCGCCGTGTGCGCCTTCAGGGCGCGCTGCAGGCGCTCGATCGTCGCGCGGTAGCGGCGCTTGGCCTCGGGGTTGAGCGTGACCAGTGAGAAGCCGCTGCTCGGGTGCGGCTCCTCGGGGTGGTCGAGGCCCAGCTCCTCGGCGATCGCGAGGAATCTGCGGTTGTGGTAACGGCCGGCGCGGGAGGTGTCGCGGATTCCGCGCGCGGCGGCGATGCCGTGGACTGCCTCGTGGAGCAGTCGCTCGAAGGAGAGCTCGTGCCCGCAGGCGGACGACGACTCCCCGATCAGGGACTCGGGCGCGGCAAGGTCCGGCAGCTCGGGGTGGTACCGCTGAATGTCGGCCCACGCCTGTGCCAGCTCTGCGGCGAGAACAGGTGGTGTCGTGCTCACGTAATCACAACGAGCCGGGGTCCCGCTGTGTTCCTATTCCGGGGCATCCCAAATAATTTGCACGTACCCGTCAGTTGCCGCTGATGCGTCCTGACGAGGGCGGGTGCGCTGATCTGCGGAGAAGCCGCACAGCTCATCACAAGGTGGTACGTAGCCTGACGTACGCCCCGGCGCGTACGCCTCCACCCCGCGCCGCGCCCGGAAGCGGGGCGCTCGCCGGTGCGCAAGGGGCGCATCCGCGCACACCCGTGCACTCGGGTCAGCGACACCGACGCCGGTGACGTTACCGCGTGCCCCGACAGCGCCCCGCACCGCCCCTTGTCCACGGCCCGACGCCGTACCACGCGAGGTTGCCGGCATGTGAAATCTCGCCCCCACCGCCCCCGAACACCAAGCCGGAGCCCCCCACCACTGGACGCCACCGCGAGCCCGGAGTTTCCTGGCATACGGGGGGCGAGCGCACGTCACGGGGGCTTCGGAACAACGGGGACAGCGGCAACTCTCGGCGGAATGGGGCGCTTACATATGACACCTACGCTCGTGCGTCAGCACCCGCACACGGGGGACAAGCCCCGCGTGGACCTGAGTGCACGCGCGCGTGACTGGTCCGAGATCCAGGAGCGGATGCTCGTCCCGCTCCACGAGGCCGTCTACGAGCGGCTCGACGTGGGCCCCGGCACACGGCTGCTCGGCCTCGGCTGCGGCAGCGGGCTGGCCCTGCTGACGGCCGCCGCCAGAGGCGCCGAGACCACCGGCGTCGAGTCCTCCTCACCCGAACGGCTCACCCTCGCTCGGGAACGCCTGCGCGCGGAGACGACCGGCACGCACGCGCGGGCGGGCGCCCCGGCGGTCACCGCGTCACTCGACGGACTCGACAGGCTCGACGGACTCGGCACGAGCGGCACGCCGGGCGCGCCCGGCCGTCGCGCCGGCGGCTACGACATCGTCACCGCCTTCGAGCCCATCGGATGCCGCGCGGGCGACTCCGACGACCTCGCCGGCCTGCTCACCGCGGCGGCGGCGTACGCCGCGCGCGGGGCGGCCGTGGTGCTGGCCGGCTGGGGACCACCGGAACGCTGCGCCACCGCCACCGTGCTGCGCGTCGCCGACAAGCTGGCCGATCCGCTGCACGGTGCCGGCCGCTGGCGCCCGGCCCTGCGAGACGACCTGGAGGAGGTCGCCGAGCGCGCCGGACTGCGCCCGGACGGCTCGGGACGGGTCGCCTGCCCCTTCGGGTACGCCGACATGGACAGCGCGGTGCGCGGACTGCTCTCCACCGGCCTGTTCGACGCGGCGATCACCGCGACCGACCCGGCCCAGGTCGACAAGGAGATGCGGGAGGCCCTGCACCCGTACCGCAGGGCCGACCGGACGGTGTGGATGCCGAACGTGTTCCGCTATCTGATCGCCCGGGTGCCGTAGCCGCCGCTCAGGAGGACTCGGGGTCGTCCTTGGTCAGCCGGGTGATGCCCGCGATCCGGTAGGCGTCCGCCTCCTCCAGCGTCTCCTTCTCCAGCAGCGCCTCCGCCAGGGCGTCCAGCTGCCCGCGGTGGTCGCGCAGCTTGCGGCAGGCCTCCTCGTAGCACTCGTCCACGATGCGGCGCATCTCGCCGTCGATCACGTCCAGGGTCTGGGGCGCGGCGGCGAGGCCGTACGCCTGCTGGGCGTCACCGGGAAGGGCGGAGAGCCGGCCCACCCGCTCGCTCATGCCCCAGCGGGCCACCATCCCGCGCGCGATGTTGGTGACCTGCTCCAGGTCGTTCTCCGCGCCGGTGGTGACCACCTCGAACACGACGTGCTCGGCCGCCATCCCGCCGAGCGCGCCGATGATCCGCCCGCGCAGGTACTCCTGGGTGTACGCGTACTTGTCCGAGTCCGGCGTGGACAGGGTCACGCCGAGCGCCCGCCCGCGCGGGACGATGGTGATCTTGCGGACCGGGTCGGCGCCCGGCTGCAGCATGCCCAGCAGGGCGTGCCCGCTCTCGTGGTAGGCGGTGCGCCGACGCTCCTCCAGGGGCATCACCAGTGCCCGCTCGGCGCCCAGCTGCACCTTCTCCAGCGCCTCCGACAGGTCGGTCCGCGTCACCCAGTGCTGCTGCCGCTTCACGGCGAGCAGGGCTGCCTCGTTGGCGAGGTTGGCCAGTTCCGCGCCGGTCATGCCGGGCGTCGTACGGGCGACCTGGGCCAGGTCCACGTCGTCCGCCAGCGGGATCTCGCGGGTGTGGATGCGCAGGATGGCCTCCCGGCCGCCCCGGTCCGGCGGCGAGACGTTGACCACCCGGTCGAAGCGGCCCGGCCGGGTCAGCGCCGGGTCCAGGACGTCCGCGCGGTTGGTCGCCGCGATCACGATCACGCCCTCCGAACCCGAGAAGCCGTCCATCTCCGTCAGGATCTGGTTCAGCGTCTGCTCGCGCTCGTCGTGACCGCCCACCGTGCCACCGCCGCCCCGCGCGCGGCCGATGGTGTCGATCTCGTCGATGAAGATGATCGACGGCGCCACCTTCCGGGCCTCGGCGAACAGCTCACGCACCCGGGAGGCGCCCACGCCCACGATCATCTCGATGAACTCGGAGGCCGACGCCGAGAAGAACGGCACCCGCGCCTCGCCCGCCACGGCCCTCGCCAGCAGCGTCTTGCCGGTGCCGGGCGGACCGGCCAGCAGCACACCGCGCGGCATCTTGGCGCCCATCCGCCGATAGGCGTCGGGGTTCTTCAGGAAGTCGACGACGTCGTTCAGCTCGCCCGCGACCTCGTCGATGCCGGCCACGTCCGCGAACGTCGTCCGTTTCTGCCCGGGCTCCAGCTCGACCGGCTTCGGGGGCGGTTTGCGCCCGAACATGCCGCCCCCGCCGCCCATGCCCGGCCGCATCCGCCGCGCGATGAAGATCCACAGCACGACCAGGATCAGCATCGGCGCCAGCGAGATCAGCACGTTGGCCAGCAGACTGCGCTGCTGGACCACCGGTTCCGCGGTGACGGTGACGTCGTTCCTGGCCAGGTCCTCCCAGAGCTGGTCGTCGGCGAAGGCCGGCCGCTGGGTCTTGAACTTGGTGTACGTCCCGTCGCCGTCCGGGCTGTCCTGGGCCTGTTTCAGCTGGCCCTGGATGGCGTCGCCCTTGGAGTAGATCTTGCTGACGTTGTTGTCGTCGACCTGTTTGCTGAACTCGGTGTACGAGATCGTCGGCTCGTCACCGTCCCCGAAGAAGGACAGCGCCAGGTTGGCGATCACGAACACGACCAGCGCGGCGGCGACCAGGCTCCACCAGCCGCCGGGTATCCGCCGCCCACCGGACGGCGGCTTCGGCGACTCGTCGGGAGTGCCCTCGGTACGCCAGGGTTTGTCGGGAGACTCGCGTGGCGGCGCAGGGTTGGTCATATCGGGACGTTACGCCAGGAAAGCCGTACAAGCATTCCCATGGACGGCACTGAGGGCGCCCCTTCCGGAAAAAGGGCACCCTCAGCGGACGTACGACCGGGCCGGCGTCAGCCCATGAACTTCTTGAACTCGTCCGGCAGCTCGAAGTCCTGCCCGGCCTGCTGGCCCGGCAGCCCGAAGGCGTTCCCCTCGGCGGCGGCCGCGCGGCGGGCGGCCTCCTCCTGCTCCTGCTGCTTGCGCTTCATCGGGTTGCCGGAGCGCTGCTTGCCCTTGGCCTTCTTCGGCTGCTTCTTGGTCCGGCCGGGGCCGCCGCCCATGCCCGGCATCCCCGGCATGCCCGGCATACCGCCGCCCTGAGCCATCCGGGACATCATCTTGCGGGCCTCGAAGAACCGCTCGACCAGGTTCTTCACCGCGCTGACCTCGACACCGGAACCCTTGGCGATACGGGCGCGGCGCGAGCCGTTGATGATCGTCGGGTCCTGGCGCTCGGCCGGGGTCATCGACTTGATGATCGCGGCGGTGCGGTCGACGTCCCGCTCGTCGAGGTTGTTGATCTGGTCCTTGATCTGCCCCATGCCCGGCAGCATCCCGAGCAGCTTGGAGATGCTGCCCATCTTCCTGACCTGCTCCATCTGGGACAGGAAGTCGTCGAGCGTGAACTCCTGGCCCTTCTTGGACGCCAGCTTGGAGGCCATCTTGGCGGCCTCTTCCTGGCTGAAGGTCTTCTCCGCCTGCTCGATCAGGGTGAGCAGGTCACCCATGTCGAGGATGCGGGAGGCCATCCGGTCCGGGTGGAAGGCGTCGAAGTCGTCGAGCTTCTCGCCGTTCGACGCGAACATGATCGGCTTGCCGGTGATCTGCCGGATGGACAGCGCGGCACCACCGCGCGCGTCGCCGTCGAGCTTGGAGAGCACCACGCCGTCGAAGCCGACGCCGTCGCGGAAGGCCTCGGCGGTGTTGACGGCGTCCTGACCGATCATCGCGTCGACGACGAAGAGGATCTCGTCGGGGGAGACGGCGTCCCGGATGTCGGCGGCCTGCTGCATCATCTCCTGGTCGATGCCCAGGCGGCCGGCGGTGTCGACGATGACGATGTCGTGGACCTTGGTCCTGGCGAAGTCCAGGGAGTCCTTGGCGACCTTGACCGGGTCGCCGACGCCGTTGCCCGGCTCCGGCGCGTACACGGCCACACCGGCACGCTCGGCGACGACGCTCAGCTGGTTGACGGCGTTCGGGCGCTGCAGGTCGGCGGCGACCAGGAGCGGCGAGTGGCCCTGCTCCTTCAGCCAGCGGCCGAGCTTGCCCGCGAGGGTGGTCTTACCGGCACCCTGCAGACCGGCCAGCATGATCACGGTCGGCGGCTGCTTGGCGAAGCGCAGGCGGCGGGTCTCGCCGCCGAGGATGGTGACCAGCTCGTCGTTGACGATCTTCAGGACCTGCTGGGCGGGGTTCAGCGCCCGCGAGACCTCGGCACCGAGTGCGCGTTCCTTGACGTTCTTGATGAACGTGCGCACGACGGGCAGAGCCACGTCCGCCTCGAGGAGCGCGATACGGATCTCGCGCGCGGTGGCGTCGATGTCCGCCTCGCTCAAACGCCCCTTGCCGCGCAGATTCTTGAAGGTCGCTGAAAGGCGATCGGAGAGAGTATCGAACACGGCGCTCGCGGTCCTCGGGGTCGGTGACGGGCGGATGAATCGCCCTCCAGGGTATCCGGACGGCCGCGGTGGGGTCTCCCCCGTGTTCTCACGACGGCGAAGACCCCACACCTGCGGGTGTCACCCCCGCAGCGTCTCCTCCAGCTTCCGTGCCACCGCTGTCGCCTCCTCCCCCGGCAGCGGCACGCCCTCCGCGCCGGTGACGTAGAACGCGTCGACGGCGTTCGCGCCCAGCGTGGAGACGTGGGCGCTGCGCACCCGGACCCCGGCGTCCTCCAGCGCCCGCCCGATGCGGAACAGCAGTCCCGGCGCGTCCTGGGCGCGGACCTCGATCACCGTGGCGTGGCGGGAGGCCGCGGAGGCGACCGCGACGCGCGGTGGCGGTGCGACCACGCCCCGGCGGCGCGGATAGGCCGCGTCCCGCTCGGCCAGGCGGCCGGCGATGTCGAGGCTGCCGTCCAGGGCCCGGACGAGGTCCGCGCGGAGGCGGGCGGCCTGGGGCAGGGAGCCGTACTCCGCCGCCACCCGCCAGTCGAGGAGCAGGACGGTGCCGTCGACGCCGTCGGGCAGTTCCAGGGCGCGCAGCTCGGCCGTACGGACGGTCAGGCGGTGCATGGCGAGGACGCCGGCCACGGCGGGCAGCACGCCCGGCTGGTCGGGCACGGCGATGAGCAGTTCGACGCCCAGCGGCTCGGGGTCACCGGCAACATCGGGCTGCTCCGACGGCGGCTCGGTCTGCGCCCGCAGCGCCAGCACCGGTCCGCCGGTGCGGTACGCCTCGACGGCGAGCCGTTCCTGCTCGGCGGTGGGCGCGGCGGCCTCGGGCTCCTCGGGGGCGTCCCCGGCGAGCACGGCCGAGACCCGTTTGACGAGGTCGGCAACGAGCGAGCCCCGCCAGGACGACCAGGCCGCCGGGCCGGTGGCCAGCGCGTCCGCCTCGGTGAGGGCGTGCAGCAGTTCCAGGGTGCTCTGGGTGCCGACCGCCTCGGCGACCGACCGCACCGTGGACGGGTCGTCCAGGTCGCGCCGGGTGGCGGTCTCCACCAGGAGCAGGTGGTGCCGTACGAGTGTGGCGAGCACGGCCACGTCGTCGCGGTCGAAGCCGATCCGGCCCGCCACGTCACGGGCGATGATCTCGCCGGCGACGGAGTGGTCGCCGGGCCAGCCCTTGCCGATGTCGTGCAGCAGCGCGGCGACCAGCAGGAGGTCGGGGCGGCTGACCCGGCGGGTGAACTCGGAGGCGCGCACGGCGGTCTCGATGAGGTGCCGGTCGACGGTCCAGATGTGCACGGCGTTGCGCTGCGGCCGGCAGCGCACCCGCTCCCAGTCGGGCAGCAGCCGGGTGATGAGCCCTTCGGCCTCCAGTGCCTCCCAGACCTCCACGGTCGGACGACCGGAGCCGAGCAGGGTCACCAGCTGCTCGCGGGCCTCGGCGGGCCAGGGCGTGGGCAGGGGGCGCACGGTGGCGGCCAGGCGCCGTACGGCGTGCAGGGAGAGCGGAAGTCCGGCCTGCGCGGCGGCGGCCGCGGCACGCAGGGGGAGCACGGGGTCGCGTTCGGGGCGCGCGGCGCGGGCGAGCACCACCTCGCCCTCCTGCTCCACCACCCCTTCGGCCAGCGGGGACCGCTCGGCCACCGGTTTCCCGCCGCCCAGCATGGCGCGCAGCCGGGGCCGCACGGCGCGCGAACGCAGCACGCGCCCCACTTCGCGCCAGGTGACATCGCTGGCGTACGAGATGACGCGCGCCGCCTCGTACACCTGCCGCAGCAGCGTGTCGGCGTCCAGCAGTCCCAGCTCGGCCGCGACCTGGTCCTGTTCCTGGAGGGAGAGACGGTCGGTGGCGCGGCCGGTGGTCAGGTGGAGGGCGTCGCGGACGTCGAGGAGGCGGCGCCGGGCGTCATCGAGGCCTTCGCGCGGGGCGTCGGCCAGCCAGGAGGCGGCGACGGCGCGCAGCGCGGTGGCGTCCCGCAGGCCGCCGCGGGCCTCCTTGAGGTCGGGTTCCAGCAGGTACTGCAGCTCCCCTTGGCGTTCCGCGCGCTCAGCGCACAGTTCCTGCAGTTCGGGGAGGCGTTTGGGTGCCTGGTTGCGCCAGTCGGCGAGGACGGCGGTGCGCAGGCCGGCGGTGAGGCCGAGGTCACCGGCGAGGTGCCGGGCGTCCAGGAGGCCGAGGTGCACCTTCAGATCCTGCTCGGCTGTCTTGCGGGCCTCGGCCGGGGTGCGCACGGAGTGGTCGAGGGCGAGGCCGAGGTCCCAGACGGGGTACCAGAGGCGGTCTGCGAGCGCGGCGATCGCGTCCGGGTCACCGCCGTCGTGCAGCAGGAGCAGGTCGAGGTCGCTGCGCGGTGACAACTCCCCGCGGCCGTAGCCGCCCACGGCGACGAGCGAGACGCCCTTCAGCCCGCCGGCTCCCGCGTCGAACAGTCCCGCCAGCCAGTCGTCGGTCAGCCCGGAGAGGGCGGCACGGCGCGGCGGCCCGGACCGCGCCCCCTCCTGGAGGAGGCGCAGCCGGGCCGCCGCGTAGCCGCTGGGTCCCGAGTCCTCTGCTTTCGTCGTGTCCGTGCTCGTCACCCAGCGACTCCTGTTCTCCTCGGTCAGAGCGCGTCCGTCAGAGTGCGTCTTTCAGCGCGCGTCCGTCAGAGCGCGTCCGGGCCGCGCTCGCCGGTGCGGACCCGGACGGCCGTCTCGACCGGCAGGGACCAGACCTTGCCGTCACCGATCTTGCCGGTGCGGGCGGCCTTGACGATGACGTCGATCAGCTGCTCGGCGTCGTCGTCCTCGGCCAGCACCTCGATGCGGATCTTGGGCACGAGGTCGACGGTGTACTCGGCGCCGCGGTAGACCTCGGTGTGCCCCCGCTGACGACCGTAGCCGCTGGCCTCGGTGACCGTGAGCCCGTGTACTCCGAAGGCCTGGAGGGCCTCCTTGATCTCGTCGAGCCGGTGGGGCTTCACGACGGCGGTGATGAGCTTCATGCGTCCACCTTCTTGGTCTCGGCCTGGGCGACCGGGGCGGTGACGGAGGCGGAGCGGGAGGTGCCGCCGCCGGCGCCGCTGAAGTCGTATGCGGTCTCGGCGTGCTCGGCCTGGTCGATGCCGGCCACCTCGTCGTCCTCGGGGACCCGCATGCCGATCGTCTTGTCGAGGACGAAGGCGAGGACCGCGGAGACGACCAGGGAGTAGGCGAGCACCGCGAAGACACCGGCGGCCTGCTTGCCGAGCTGGGCGGCGTCACCGCCGTAGAAGAGGCCCTTGACGTCGGACTGGCCCTCGCCGGAGGCGAAGAAGCCGACGAGCAGGGAGCCGACGATGCCGCCGACGAGGTGGACGCCGACGACGTCGAGCGAGTCGTCGTAGCCGAACTTGTACTTCAGGCCGACGGCCATGGCGCACAGCAGACCGGCGATGGCGCCGACGGCGATCGCGCCGAGCGGGTCGACCGCGCCGCCGGCCGGGGTGATGGCGACCAGGCCGGCGACGGCACCGGAGGCGGCACCCAGCGTGGTGAAGGCGCCATGGCGCAGCTTCTCGTAGATCAGCCAGGCGAGCATGGCGGCGGCGGTGGCGACCTGGGTGTTGACGAACATCAGGGAGCCGACGCCGTCGTCGTTGCCGAGCCAGGAGCCCGCGTTGAAGCCGAACCAGCCGAACCACAGCAGTCCGGCGCCGAGCATGACCAGCGGCAGGCTGTGCGGGCGCATCGGGTCCTTCTTGAAGCCGACCCGCTTGCCGATGACCAGGATGACGCCGAGCGCGGCGGCACCGGCGTTGATGTGGACGGCCGTACCACCGGCGAAGTCGATCACACCCAGCTCGAAGGCCCAGCCGCCGGTGCCCCAGACCCAGTGGGCGACGGGGAAGTAGACGACGGTGGCCCACAGGGCGATGAACAGCGCCCAGGCGGTGAACTTGACCCGGTCGGCGAGGGCGCCGCTGATCAGGGCCGGGGTGATGATGGCGAACATCAGCTGGAAGACGGCGAAGACGAGCACCGGGATGGTGTAGCCGTCCCAGATCGCGTCCTTGTCGATGCCGGTGAAGCCGACGTAGTCCGAGTTCCAGGCGAAGATGCCGCCGGAGTCGTTGCCGAAGGCCATGGAGAAGCCGTACAGCACCCACAGGATGGTGACGATTCCCAGGCTGATGAAGCTCATCATCAGCATGTTCAGGGTGCTCTTGACCCGGACCATGCCTCCGTAGAAGAAGGCCAGTGCCGGGGTCATCAGCATCACCAGGGCGGAACAGATGAGCATGAAGCCTGTGTTGGCGGCAGAGATCTCCGTCTCTGCGGCAAGCGTGATGGCTGGTGCCATCGGCGTCTCCTCGTCGTTGGATACGGCCCCGTGCGGGCGAAGCCTGGAGCGGATTGAGGGGTGGGCCGGTTATGCGCCACGAGATTGGCGCAGCGCGGTTTCGGTGGAAGCCCCTCGTTGTTTCGCCGCCGTGACGAAGGCGCGGTGCGTGTTACGCGTCGATGAATTGGCAGATCTCGGGCCGCGCGATCGTTATCGTGGCGCAACCTTCGAGCGAGATCTTCGGAGGGAGAAAGAAACCGGCCGCGGGCGGCCTTCCGATGACCTGGCGTGGGGGAGCCGAGTCGGGCAGTTCGGGAGGGCCGGCCGCGGCCGGGGCTCGGGAGGTTCGGGCCTCAGACCGCCTCGGCGGTCTCGGGCAGCTCGACGGCGAGCTTGTCGGTGAGGTCGACGACCTTGGCGAGATCGCCGAAGTCGCGGGCGGCGGTGTCCACGGTCTTTCGGATACGGGTGTTCACGCGCTCGGAGCGGACCTTCTTGGCGACCTGCATGGCCCGCTCGGCGAAGACGGCGCTCTGCTCGGGCTCGCGCTGGAGCAGGTGGACCGTGGCCATGCCGATGAGGTTGAGCGCGTACGAGCGCTGGTGCTCGGAGTCCTGGGCGAACAGCTCGACGGCTCGCCGCATCAGCGGTTCGGCGAGGGAGGCGTAGGTGGGGCTGCGGCCGGCGACGTAGGCGAGGTCGCGGTAGGAGTGGCTGTTCTCGCCGTGCAGCTCGGCCTCGTTGAAGAAGCGGATCCAGTCGGGGTCCGGCTCGTCCCAGTCCTCGGCGTCGGCGAAGGTGTCCTCGGCCATCCGCACGGCCCGCTTGGTCTTGCCAGGCTGACCCATGTTCGCGTACGCGCGGGCCTCCATCGCATACAGCATCGCCTGGGTGCGCGGGCTCGCGCAGTCCCGGCTGCCGTACTGGGCGAGGTGGATCAGTTCCAGTGCGTCGTCGGGCCGGCCGAGGTGGATCATCTGCCGGCTCATGCTGGAGAGGACGTACGAGCCGAGCGGGCGGTCGCCGGCCTCCTTGGCGGCGTGCAGGGCGAGCACGAAGTACTTCTGCGCGGTGGGCTGGAGCCCGACGTCGTAGCTCATCCAGCCGGCGAGTTCGGCCAGCTCGGCGGCGACCTTGAACAGTTTGCGGGTGGTGGCCTCGGGCTGGGGTTCCTGGAGCAGGTCCGTGACCTCGTGCAGCTGGCCGACGACCGCCTTGCGGCGCAGGCCGCCGCCGCACTGGGCGTCCCACTGCCGGAACATCGCCGTGGTGGACTCCAGGAGGTCCAGCTCGGGCTTGGACAGGCGTCCACGCGCGCGGGCAGCGGGCGCGGACGCGGGTTCCGGCGCGGCCCCGAGGTCTAAGCCGTTGGAGAGCCGGGGGGAGGCGGGGGACGGGACGAGCCAGCGCTGCATGGGTTCGATGAGGGCCGGGCCCGCGGACAGGGACAGCGAGGTTCCGAGGAAGCCGCGCCGCGCCAGCATCAGGTCGCTGCGCGAGAACTCGCTGAGCAGTGCCACCGTCTGCGGGCCCGTCCAGGGCATGTCGACACCGGTCGCCGAGGGTGACTGGCGGGCGGTGCGCAGGCCCAGGTCCTCGACGGAGACGACACAGCCGAACCGCTCGGAGAACAGCTCGGACAGGATCCGCGGGATCGGCTCGCGCGGGTTCTCGCCGTCCAGCCAGCGTCGCACCCGCGAGGTGTCCGTCGAGATGTGGTTGGCGCCCAACTGGCGCGCCCGGCGGTTGACCTGCCGGGCCAGCTCGCCCTTGGACCAGCCGCTGCGCACGAACCACGAGCCCAACAGCTCATTCGGGCGCTTCTCAGCGTTCGTCCCGCTTCCGCCGTTGCCGCCCACTGGAACGCCCCCATCCCTCAGACCGCTTGTCATCGAGTGCGCCAAGCCTTATCAGAATGCCCGTCAAGTGCGCCGCCCGTCCCCGAGTTCTCACCCTTCGAACGGGAAACCGAGTTGCCTCCGGCATACCCACCAGCGCATGTGCCCCACTTGCTATGCACTCACAGTAATCCTACGATCACCCCTCCAACCATGGCGATTCAAGAAACGCCACCATTCGCCACCCCTTCGAATGAACTCACGGTGGCCTCCACACGATTCACTTGACACATCACGACCAGGAACGGGCGGAGTGAAGTGAACGGGGGCGTGCGCAGCCATGCGCACCACCCGGCGGACTTCCGGGCGCCGAGTAGACCGCGCGGCATCGGGCAACCGGGTAGGCATGGTCACGTTCCGCATTCGCCTCGATCCGGCTCGTAACCACCGCCGCTTCGGACCCGTTGGAGGGGGCATGGGCTTCACGATCGGCAGCAGTCGGGGCATTCGCGACATCCGGTCCGGCTCGCGCCGCCGCGGCCGCTCGTCGGAGTGCACCACCGTGGCCGAGTACACCGGTCTGTGGGGATGGGACGTCGTGCCGGGCGCGCGGGCAGCCGCGGGCCTGTGCTCCTGCGGCCGCCCCGACTGCCGGGCACCGGGCGCGCACCCGCTGGACTTCGCCTCCCGGGTGCCGGCCGGCGCCACCTTGGACGAGGTGACCGACGCCTGGGCGGAGGTGCCGGGCGCGGCCGTGATGCTGCCGGTCGGGCGGGCGTTCGACGTGATCGAAGTCGCCGAGACGGCCGGGCGGCACGCCCTGGTCCGGCTGGAGCGGATGGGCCTCCCTCTCGGCCCGGTGACCGCCACCCCGGACGGCCGCGCCCACTTCTTCGTCGCGCCCGGCGCCGCCGCCGAGCTCCCCGCGCTGCTCTACCGCATGGGCTGGGACGACCCCGGCCTGGACCTGCGCGGACTCGGCCCCGGTACGTTCATCACCGCGCCGCCCTCCGACCGCGGCGGCCTCGGCCCGGTGCGCTGGCTGCGCTCCCCCGCCCTGGACTCGGCGTCCCGGCCGCCGGAGGCCCGGCTGCTGCTGGGGACGCTGGCCTACGTGGCGCACCGGTCGCGGGCGTAACGCCCGGTCATGGACCCAGCGCCTCGGTCGCGGGCGTGACACCCCACCGATCGCGGGCCTCGCGCACCGCCGTACGGCGAAGCGCCCGCCCCCTTTCTCCGGGGGGCGGGCGCTTCGCGAGCACGTACGAATCTTCGTAGGCGGGGGTCACTCTCCGATGAGGGCGTCGACGAACGCCTCCGGCTCGAACGGCGCGAGGTCGTCCGCGCCCTCGCCGAGCCCGACCAGCTTGACCGGGACGCCCAGCTCGCGCTGGACGGCGACGACGATGCCGCCCTTGGCGGTGCCGTCGAGCTTGGTGAGCACGATGCCGCTGATGTCGACGACCTCGGCGAACACCCGGGCCTGCACCAGGCCGTTCTGACCGGTGGTGGCGTCGAGGACGAGCAGCACCTCGTCGAGCGGGGCGTGCTTCTCGACGACGCGCTTGACCTTGCCGAGCTCGTCCATGAGGCCGGTCTTGGTGTGGAGCCGGCCGGCGGTGTCGATGAGCACGACGTCGGCCGCGATCTCCTTGCCCTCCTTGACCGCGTCGAACGCGACGGAGGCGGGGTCGCCGCCCTCGGGCCCGCGCACGGTGTGGGCGCCGACGCGCTCGCCCCAGGTCTGGAGCTGGTCGGCGGCGGCCGCGCGGAAGGTGTCGGCTGCGCCGAGGACGACGCTGTTGCCGTCGGCGACCAGGACGCGGGCGAGCTTGCCGGTGGTGGTGGTCTTGCCGGTGCCGTTGACGCCGACGACCATCACGATGCCGGGCTTGCGGCCCTCGGGCTCGGTCTTCACGGTGCGGTCGAAGTCGGTGCCGACCAGCGTGAGCAGCTCCTCGCGGAGCAGACCGCGCAGTTCCTCGGGGGTGCGGGTGCCGAGCACCTTCACCCGCTCGCGCAGCCGCTCGACCAGCTCCTGCGTGGGCTGGACGCCGACGTCGGCGGTGAGCAGGGTGTCCTCGACCTCCTCCCAGGTGTCCTCGTCCAGGTGCTCGCGCGAGAGCAGCGAGAGCAGGCCCTTGCCGAGGGCGTTCTGGGAGCGGGACAGCCGGGCCCGCAGCCGCACCAGGCGTCCGGCGGTGGGTTCCGGGATCTCGATCGGGGGAGCCTCGACAAGGGGCTCCTCGACGACGGGAGGCTCCTCGACGGCGGTCGGGGCCGAGCCGTCCGGGAGGTCCACCTCCTCTATCGTCCGGCGCGGTTCCTCCTTAGGCGTCTCGGCCTCGTCGCCGACGTGCGGCTCGGCCGGGGGTGCGGTGAGGTCGGGCGTCGCGGGGGGCGGCGGGGGCAGCGACTTCTTCCGCCGGCTGCCGACGATGAGCCCGCCGAGCGCGCCGAGCACGACCACGGCGATGACTACAGCAAGGATGACGATGTCCATAACGCGTCCAGTATCGGCCATGGGGGTCCGCCGGACCCTGCTTGTGGCTTCCTCCGAGAGACAAAAGACACCGGTGGGTGCGAGTCGGACCAAAGTACAGTGGCACAGACCGCGTCAACGCGCGTAGAGTCCCGTCATCCCCCGTCCCCCCACCGCTAGGCATGTTCTTCATGAGCAAGACCGCCGAGGCCGAAGGCGCTCTCGAAACCCGCGGTATCGAGCAGGTACCGGACGACGAACGCACCGCCAGGACCCGCGAGCTGTTCCCCACCTGGGTGGGCGCCAACATCAGCGTGCTGCTGCTCACCATGGGCGCCAGCCTGGTCGTCGCGTACCACCTCAACATCTGGCAGGCGCTGGTCGTCGCCGCCGTCGCACCCCTCGTGTCGTACGGGCTGGTCGGACTGATCGGCATCGCGGGCAAGCGGGGCGGCGCGCCGGGCATGGCGCTGTCCCGCGCCGTCTTCGGGCAGCGCGGCAATCTGCTGCCCGGTTCGCTGATCTGGGTCGCCCGCTGGGGCTGGGAGACGATCAACGCGGTGACCGGCGCCTACGCCATGCTCACCATCCTGGACATCGTGTTCGGCATCGGCGCGAACAGCGTGCTGGACATGGTGACGCTGCTGGCGTTCGTGGTCGCGACATTCGCGATCTCCGGGCTCGGCATCAACGCCGTGCAGAAGTGCAACAAGTACGCGACCTACCTCTTCGGCGCGTTCTCGGTGCTGGTGCTGGGCTATCTGGCGGTGAACACGGACTGGTCGAAGGTGCTGGACCACTCCGCCGGTTCCACGGCCGCGGTGATCACCGGTATCGGCATGATCGCGGCGGGCGGCGTCAGCTGGATCCCGTCCGCGCCGGACTTCACCCGCTACCTGCCGCGTACCGCGTCGTCGAAGGCGATCGTGGGCACGGCGGTGGGCGGCGCCGGTGTCGTCGTGCTGCCGATGGTCCTGATGGGCGCGGTGATGGCGGTGTCCACGCCGGACCTGGCCTCGGCCGCCGACCCGGTCTCCTTCCTCGGCGAGATCCTGCCGACCTGGATCGCGGTGCCGTACCTGCTGATCGCGCTGATCGGCATGCTGCTGATCAACGCGATGTCGATGTACTCGGCGGGCTTCACCGCGCAGACCCTCGGCATCAAGGTGCCGCGGCACTGGGCGGTGTCGGTGAACGCCCTGATCTCGCTGGTGTTCGGCGGGGTGCTGATGCTGGTGGCGACGAGCTTCATGGGGTCCTTCATCGCCTTCCTGTCCCTGCTGGCGGTGGCGTTCTCCGCCTGGGTCGGCGTGTTCGGCGCGGACATGCTGCGGCGCACGGAGTACGACGGCCGGGCCATGGCCGACACCACGCGCACCAGCGCCTACTGGTACCGGGGCGGCTTCTCCCCCGCCGCGGTGACCGCCTGGGCGGTCGGCCTGGTCGCGGGCCTGCTGTTCACCACGTCGGACTGGTTCACCGGCCCGCTCGCCACGAACAACGTGATCGGCGAGTACGGCCTCGGCTGGGTCGCCACGATCGTGATCTCGGGCCTGCTGTACCTGGCCCTGCCGAAGCCGGCGGTGACGCCGTCGACGACGGCCGCCGAGCCCGCGGAGCCCACGGAGGCCTCCGAGCAGCTCACGGCGACCCGCGCCTGACGGAGCGGCCGGCTCCCGGGCACGCCGCTCGGCGCCCGAGCCGGCGACCGGTGTCCGGGAACCGCCGGCACACGGTCATGGCCATCTGACGTACCGCCAGCCACTGTCCCCCTCCACCGATCCGCACCGGAGGGGGACTTCCCATGCCCGTCACGGTCGTCCGGTTCAACCTGATCGAGCCCCGCGCCACCCCCGCCTCGCTCGGCGCCCGCTACCGGGCCGCGCTGGAGATGGCCGCGTACGCCGACACGCACGGTGTCACCACCGTGCAGACCGAGGAGCACCACGGTGTCGCCGACAACTCGCTGCCCTCGCCGTTCGTCTTCGCGGGCGCGGTACTGGGCGCCACCCGGCGGATCGCCGTGACCGTCTCGGCCGCCATCGGCCCGCTGCACGAGCCCCTGCGCCTCGCCGAGGACATCGCCGTACCGGACCTGCTGAGCGGCGGCCGGCTGGTGACCGTCGCCGGGATCGGCTACCGGGCCGAGGAGTACGAGCGCGCGGGGGTGCCCTGGGAGCCGGCGCTGCCGGCTCCAGGACGAGCTGCTGGAGACCCCGCTCCGGGCCTGGACGGGCGAGGAGTTCGCCTACCGGGGCCGTACGGTGCGGGTCACCCCGCGCCCCTTCACCGAGCCGCACCCCCTGCTGCTCGTGGGCGGCTCCTCGCGGGCCGCCGCCCGCCGCGCCGCCCGGCCCGGCCTGCCGTTCTTCCCCGGCGCGCATCTGCCGGAACTGGAGGCGTACTGCAAGGAGCGGCTGGTGGAGTACGGCACGCGGGGCTGGACGATGATGCCCGCCGCCGAGACGCCGCTGCTGCACCTCGCCGAGGACCCCGACCGCGTCTGAGCGGCGTACGGCGAACACTTCCTGCACGAGGCGCGGACGTACGCCTCCTGGCAGGGCGCGGGCATCCGCTCGGCGGTGCGGTCGGCGGCCGGGACAGTGGACGAGCTGCGCGCGGAGGGCGTCTACCGGGTCCTCACCCCCGACGAGTGCGTGGCGCGGGGCGCGGACCAGCTGGTGCTGCATCCGCTGGTCGGCGGGATGCCGGTGGACGAGGGCCGACGCAGCCTGCGGCTGCTGTGCGAAGACGTACTGCCCCGGCTCGGTGTCTGAGCCGGGGCAGTGCGTCTTACGGGTGTCGAGGAGCGGGCAGCGGGGACTTGGCCCGTCTCCTCGAGTTCTCGAGGGGCCGGATCAGCCCATCTCCTCCAGCTTCTTGCCCTTGGTCTCGGGCACGAACTTGAGGATGAACGGAATGGAGAGGAAGGCGAACACCGCGTACATGACGTAGGTGAGCGACAGGTTCCAGTCCGAGAGGTCCGGGAAGGTGATCGTGATCACCCAGTTGGCGATCCACTGGGCCGAGGCGGCCACACCGAGCGCCGCGGCACGGATCTTGTTCGGGAAGACCTCGCCGAGCATGACCCAGACGACCACACCCCAGGACAGGGCGAAGAACAGCACGAACGCGTTGGCGGCGATCAGCGCCACGTAACCCTGCGCGGTGGGCAGCGGGTCGTTGCCGTTCTGGAAGGAGAAGGACCAGGCGGCCGCCGCGAGCGAGATGCCCATGCCGACCGAGCCGATGAGCGCGAGCGGCTTGCGGCCGATGCGGTCGACGAAGATCATCGCGATCACGGTACCGATGATGTTGATGATCGAGGTCTCGAACGAGTAGAAGAAGGAGCTCGACGGGTCGACGCCGACGGACTGCCACAGCAGGTTCGAGTAGTAGAAGATGACGTTGATGCCGACCAGCTGCTGGAAGACGGAGAGGCCGATGCCGATCCAGACGATCGGCAGCAGACCGAAGCGGCCGCCGAGCAGGTCCTTGAAGGTGGACTTGTGGTCGCCGCGCATCGCCGTGTCGATCTCGGTGACGCGGGCGTCCAGGTCGATGTCGCCCTCGACGTCGGCGAGCACCTTCTTGGCGTCGGCGATACGGCCCACGCTGATCAGGTAGCGGGGGGACTCGGGGATGGCGAAGGAGAGCAGGCCGTAGATCACGGCCGGCACGAGCATCACGCCGAGCATCCACTGCCAGGCCTCGAAGCCGGCGACCTGACCGCGCTCCTCGCCGTCGGCCATGTTGAGGATGGCCCAGTTGACGAGCTGCGAGACGGCGATGCCGATGACGATGGCGGCCTGCTGGAACGAGGCGAGCCGGCCCCGGTAGGCGGGCGGGGCGACCTCGGCGATGTAGGCCGGGCCGATGACCGAGGCCATACCGATGGCTATGCCGCCGAGCACCCGCCAGGCGGCGAGGTCCCAGGCGGCGAACGGCAGACCGGAGCCCACGGCGCTCACCGCGAACAGCACCGCGGCGATCTGCATGACGCGGATACGGCCGATCCGGTCGGCGATCCGGCCCGCGACGGCGGCACCCACGGCGCTGCCGAGCAGGGCGCAGGCGGCGACGGTTCCGGTGGCGCCCGAGCTGAGGTCGAAGCGGTCCTGGATGCCGCCGTTGGCACCGTTGATGACAGAGCTGTCGTAGCCGAACAGGAAACCGCCCATGGCGGCCGCGGCGGTGATGAAGACGACGTGCCCGAGATGTTCGGGGTGCGCCGACTTGGCTCCTGACTGAGGTGCCTGCGCTGTGCTGGTCACGTGGGTAACTCCTCGGGCCACCGGCAACGCTGCCGGCGTGGGGGCGAAGTTCACGCCGCTCGAAACTGAAGGTAAAAGCGACGTTGCAGAGACTATGCCTTCAGGTTTCGAAGTCAATAGGCCAAGACCTGTGAGTTTTTAGCCACGGCGCGTCAGGCTTACGTTCACTTCTTGAAGTGATCAAGCGAGTGGCAGATGGATAGTGGTGGAGACCGGTGCCCCGAAGCCGGCGATCAACGCAGCCGCTGGCTGATGACCTTCGACACACCGTCGCCCTGCATGGAGACGCCGTACAGCGCGTCGGCGACCTCCATGGTCCGCTTCTGGTGCGTGATGACGATGAGCTGCGAGGCCTCCTGCAGCTCCTGCATGATCCGGATGAGCCGCTGCAGGTTGGTGTCGTCGAGCGCGGCCTCGACCTCGTCCATCACATAGAACGGGCTGGGCCGGGCCTTGAAGATGGACACCAGCAGCGCCACGGCGGTCAGCGACCGCTCCCCGCCCGAGAGCAGGCTCAGCCGCTTGACCTTCTTGCCCGGCGGACGCGCCTCGACGTCCACGCCGGTGGTGAGCATGTTGTCCGGATCGGTCAGCACGAGCCGTCCCTCACCGCCCGGGAACAGCCGGCTGAAGACGCCCTCGAACTCCCGCGCGGTGTCCCGGTAGGCCTCGGTGAAGACCTGCTCGACCCGCTCGTCGACCTCCTTGACCACCTGGAGCAGGTCCGCGCGGGTCTTCTTCAGGTCCTCCAGCTGCTCGCTGAGGAACTTGTGGCGCTCCTCCAGCGCCGCGAACTCCTCCAGGGCGAGCGGATTCACCTTCCCGAGCTGCTGATACGCCCGCTCGGCCGCCTTCAGCCGCTTCTCCTGCGCGGCCCGCACGAACGGCCTCGGCTGGTTGCGGGGATGTTCCGGGTCCTCGGGCAGCTCCTCGCCCTCGGCTGGCGGGGACGGCGGTACGAGCTGATGGGGGCCGTACTCGTCGACGAGCCCGGCGGGCTCCACGCCCAGCTCCTCCAGCGCCTTGGTCTCCAGCTGCTCGATCCGCAGCCGCTTCTCCGCACCCAGCACCTCACCCCGGTGCACGGAGTCGGTCAGCTTGTCGAGCTCGGCCTTGAGGTCACGGCCCTGGGTGCGGGCGGCGCCCAGCTCCTGCTCGCGCCGGGCCTTCGCCGCCTCGGCGGCGGCACGTTCCCGCTCCGCGCGGGCCAGGGACACCTCGACGTGCGCGAGCAGCTGCCGGGCACCCGAGGCGACGGCCTCGGCGACGGCCGCCTCATGGCGCAGCCGGGCCCGCCGCTGCTCGGCACGCGCGCGTGCCTCCCGTTCGGCGCGGGCGGCACGGTCGAGCGAATCGGCCCGCCCGGCCAGCCCCTTGACCCGCTCCTCGTGCGTACGGACCTGAAGGCGGGCCTCCATCTCGGTCTGCCGCGCGTTGGCGCCGTCGGCGGCGAGACGGTCCCGGACCGAGGTGTCCGGCTCCTCCTCGAACGGCATCTCCTCGGCCACGGCCAGCCGCTCGGCCAGCTCCTCGACCTCCTGGAGCGCCTTGTCCAGCGCCTCCTGCGCCCGCGCGGCGGCGGCCACGGACCGCTCCGCCTCACCCGCGGCGCCCCGCGCCTGCCCCGCGAGCCGGCCGAGCTGCTGGGCCACGGCCGACTTCTCCCGGTCGGCGGCCCGCCGCCGCTCCCCCAGCTCCTCGACGAGCGCGGCGGTCTCGGTGCGCCGCTCGGCGGCCGCCCGCTGCGCCTGTGTCAGCTCCTCGCACCGCACCGCCAGCTCCGCCAGTTCGGCGGCGGCCTCGTCCACGGAGGCCTGCACCTCCAGCAGACTCGGCGCCCCGGCGGACCCGCCCTGCGCGAAGTGCGCCCCGAGCAGATCACCCTCGGCGGTCACCGCGGTCAGCTCGGGCTGCGCGTACACCACCTCCTCGGCGTCCGCCAACGTCGCCACGACGACGATCCCGCGCAGCAGACGCCGTACGGAGGGCACCAGCTCGGCGGGCGCACGGACCAGGTCGGCGGCGGGGATTGCGTTGGTGCGGCCGGCAGCGGCGTAGGCGGTGGCTCGCTCGGTGAGGTGGTCGGACGGCCCTTCGCTCCCGGCGTCGGGGCGGGTGCCGGGACCGTCTGTGGAGGAGCCGGCGGTGGCACGCGCGGCGAGGCCGTCGGAAGCCGCGCCGCTGCCCGCGCCGGGGTGAGTGCCGGTGCCACCGGCGGAGGAGCCGACGCCCGCCCCCGCGGCAAGGCCGTCGGAAGCCGCGCCGCTCCCCGCGCCGGGCGGCTCCGCCGCGGTGGGCCGGAGGTCGCGGCGCCCCGCCGGGGCCGGGTGCTCCGGTGGGCCGGCGATTCCTGCCGCCGGCCCGACGATTCCTGCTCCCTCCGGTGGCCCGGCGATTCCCGCTTCCTCCGGTGGGCCGGCGACCAGCAGGGCCGCCCGGCCGCCGTCCTGTTTGCGCAGGAGGCGGATCGCCTCGGCGGCCGAGGCGGGGGTCGTCACCGCGAGCGCGTCGGCGGCGGCGCCGAAGGCCGCGGCGAGGGGGACCTCGTAGCCCGGGGTGACGGACAGGAGTCCGGCGGCCGGGCCGAGCAGTCCGCTGAGACGATCCTGCGCGGCGAGGAGCGCGCCGGTTCCGTCCTTGCGGCGCAGGCCCAGGGCCAGTGCCTCGTGCCGGGCCTGGGTGGCTGCCCGGCTGCGTTCGGCCGTGGTGACGGCCTCGCGGGCCGCGGTCAGCGCGGCCTCCGCCTCGGCCAGCCGGGCCTTCGCCGCCTCGTGTCGTTCCGCCAGCTCGGCGTCGCCCGCGTCGAGCCCGTCGACCTCGGCCCGCAGCGCCTCGTACTCCTCCTGCGCGGCGACGGCCCGCTCCTGCGCCTCGTCGCGTGCGGCGGCCAGCCGGTCGATCTCGGCCTGCGCGGAGGCGGCGCGCGACCGGGCGGCGTTGACCTGGCCGTTCAGCCGGGCCAGTCCCTCGCGTCGGTCGGCGATCGCCCGGGCCGCGTCCTTCAGGCGGCGCTCCTCGACGGCCAGCTCGCGCTCCAGTTCGGCACGGTGCGCCACCGTGTCCTCCAGCGCCCGCTGCGCCGCCTCCAGGGCCGCCTCCAGCTCGGCCTCCTGCTCGCGGATCCGGGCGGCCTCGCGCTCCAGGTCCTCGGGGTCGCGGCCGCGCCGCTCCTCCGGCGGTGCGGAGGTGGCGCTCTTCACCCGCGCCTCGGCCAGCGAGATCGTGCCGCGCACCCGCTCGGCGAGCTGGGACAGCTCGTACCAGGTCTGCTGGGCGCGCTGCAGGCGCGGGGTGAGCCGGCGGACCTCGTCCTCCAGCAGGCCCTCCCGCTGGAGCGCCTTGCGCAGCTCCTGCTCCGCGGTCTCCTTGCGTTCCTTCAGCGCGGCCTCGTCGGCGACCTCGGCCTGCAGTGCCTCGCGCAGGCGTACGAGATCGTCGGCGAGGAGGCGCAGGCGGGCGTCGCGCAGGTCGGCCTGGATGACGGCGGCGCGCCGGGCGACCGCGGCCTGCCGGCCGAGCGGCTTGAGCTGGCGGCGCAGCTCGTCGGTGAGGTCCTGCACGCGCGCGAGGTTGGCCTGCATCGCGTCCAGCTTCCGCAGCGCTTTCTCCTTGCGCTTGCGGTGCTTGAGGACGCCCGCCGCCTCCTCGATGAAGGCGCGGCGGCCCATGGGGTCGGCGTGCAGTACGGAGTCGAGCTGGCCCTGGCCGACGATGACGTGCATCTCGCGGCCGATGCCGGAGTCGGAGAGGAGTTCCTGGATGTCGAGGAGGCGGCAGGTGTCGCCGTTGATCTGGTACTCGCTGCCGCCGTTGCGGAACATGATCCGCGTGATGGTGACCTCGGCGTACTCGATGGGGAGGGCCCCGTCGGAGTTGTCGATGGTCAGGGACACCTCGGCGCGGCCCAGCGGGGGGCGGCCGGTGGTGCCGGCGAAGATGACGTCCTCCATCTTTCCGCCGCGCAGCGACTTGGCGCCCTGTTCGCCCATGACCCAGCTGAGCGCGTCCACGACGTTGGACTTGCCCGAGCCGTTCGGTCCGACGACGCACGTGATGCCCGGCTCGAAGCGGAGCGTGGTGGCCGAGGCGAACGACTTGAACCCACGGAGGGTCAGGGCCTTGAGGTGCACGCCGCTGGACTCTACCTTCCGGGGAAGTCTCACTCCATGAACGCGCGGTTTCACCGGTGAACGCGCAGGGCAGACCAAACGTTAAAGAAGCTGAAAGGATGCGCGGGGGAAAGAAAGAAGGGACGCCGGAGCGTCCCTTGCAACTTCTGACAACAGAGCGGTTGATACGGGCAGCCCAACCACTGCGTGTCGTTGTGCGATGCAGTGATCAGGTGAGCGCAGGCTCCGCCTGGTGTGCGTCGACGCTCTCCATGATCCTGTCGTGGTGAGAAGCGGCAGCCGCCAGCGCGTCCTTCTCCGCCTGAATCCGTACGATCTCGGATTCCAGGTCCTGGACGCGCTGCTGGAGCCGTCGCATCTCGGCGAGGAGTCGAGGGTCGGAGCCGCCGACGTAACCGAGAAGCGCCTTTGCCATGATGGATGGTCCTCCACAATGAGTGACCGACCGAAGCGGTGTGGGTCGTGAGGGATTCGCACCCGCGGTGCTTGGCACTTTGGAGTTATTGCTGCCGTTCATCCATGCCAAACAGCTAAGGTGCGCGGGGCTTTCAGCGTCTCACCAAAAAGTTTGACGGTCAACACGATCACGCCCCGTATTGACGGGCGACCCGGGGGCGCGCGGCCGTGAAGCGGCGGCGCTGCGACTCCTGCGGGACCTCAGGGCGTGGCGATCATCTTTCCGTGCGGAGCCTGCCACGGCAAGGGCTTCTTGGCAACCACCTGGGACTTTTCCTGCCGGGCAACTGCCCCCGGCATGTCCCACCCGCGCGCCGGAGCCGCCGGCCGGTTCCGGATCAGCGGATCGCGAAGCCGTCGTAGCCGCCGCGGGGTGTGTCCCAGATCTCGGTGACGCCGTCCACCCGCCCGGGCGTGTCGTCACCCTGGAGCCAGCCCAGCAGTCCCTCACAACCCTCACGCGCCCCTTCCGCGACCACCTGGACACGGCCATCGGCCAAATTGAGAGCAAAACCACTCAGGCCGCCGATCTCGAGCGCCTTGGCGCGCGTGAACCAGCGAAAACCCACGCCCTGCACGTTTCCACGCACCCAGGCGACCAGCCGTACATCCTCGCTCATAGGTGCAACCTAACCGGGCAATGTCTCTCCGGACACTTCCTCCCCCGGCGCCATGCGGTACCGTCCAGCCCCAAACCCATCTCATATGAAAGTCACCCGATCGGGTGGGTTTGGTTGACCGCCGGACGAGTCGACCGCGAGGACGAGCACCAGGGACGAGGAAGGCCAGTACATGGGACGCCACCGACGCTCCGACGCCGGCCGCGCCGCCACGGGCCGCGCCACGGGGAGCACGCCGGTACCGGGCTCGGGCACCGGGACCGGTGACCCGCGCCGCACCCAGGCGGGCGGTCACCCCGAGCCGGGCATCGCGCCCTACCTGAACCCCGAGGCCTACGCGGAGGTGCAGGCCCGCAGCGACGCCTACCTCTTCGCCACGGACGACGCCGGCTCCGCCGCCGACACCGCGGTCCTGCCGGCCGCCGACGGCTTCAGCCCCGACGGCGGGCCCCGGCCCGGGCGCTCGCACCGCCGCAGGAAGAAGACCGTGACGCCGGTCCGCACCGGACTGCTCGGCGTCTCCGCGGCGGTCGCCATCGGTGCGGTCGCCGTCGCCGCGGGCGTGCTGCCCGGCGGCGAGAACTACACGCTCGGCGGCAGCGGCGGCGACACGGTGCAGGCCACCGACGGCGGCGCCGGCAACACCGGGGGCCCGCTCGGCGGTACCTCCGGCACCGCCGAGACCCAGACCGGCGACACCCCGGCGGGCGGGAGCACCCAGCGTTCCGCCTCGCCCTCGGCGTCCCCCTCCAGCCCGTCGGCGTCGCCGACCACCGAGAAGCCGTCCGCGAAGCCCTCGCGGACGCCGTCGGCCACCCCATCGAAGAAGCCGAAGCCGAAGCCGACCCCGGCGCAGACGCCGTCGCGTACGGCGACCAGGACGCCGGAGCAGAGCGCCCCGGTCACCGTCTCCCAGGAGGCGGCCGCCGAGGCGGCGGTGCTGAAGCTGGTCAACGAGGAGCGGGCGAAGGCCGGTTGCCGCCCCCTGGCCGCGAACAGCGCGCTGTCGAAGCTGGCCCGCGACTTCAGCGAGGACATGGCGAGCCGCGGCTTCTTCGACCACACCGACCCCAGCGGGGCGACCCCCTGGGACCGGGCCGAGGAGGCCGGCGTCAGCGACCTCGGCGGCGAGAACATAGCCCGCGGCCAGGCCGACGCGGCAGCCGTCATGCAGGCCTGGATGAAGAGCCCCGGCCACCGCGCCAACATCCTGAACTGCGAGTTCACCACCCTGGGCGTCGGCGTGCACTTCGGCTCGGGCGGGCCTTGGTGGACGCAGGACTTCGGCTACTGACACGACCCGACGGCGGCCCGGGCACTCCGTCAGGGCTTCCGTCGAGGCCCGACACACCCTCTGTATCCCGGTTTGCCATCTTCGCCACGAGCGGTTACCTCTAGGGCATCTATCGGGAGGTAGCGGGCATGGAGGCGTGACAGGTCGGTCTTTCAATCGCCGCCTTCGGGGCCGTCGGCGGGATCGGGAGCGCGCTGCTCTCCGAGGACCGAGGATTCGTCTTCCCGTACCCGGTGCCGTCCCCCGGGAACAGCCACACCATCTGCAGGCCCGGGCTCCTCGGACAGATGCTGGTGGGCGCCATCGCCGCCTTCGCGTCCTGGGGACTGTACGGGCCGTTGAGCGGCGCACCCATCCTCGGGGACGAGGGCAACCCTTACCGGTTCAGCTACGGCGTCACCGCATCGGGCGTCGCGGGCGCGCTCCTCGTCGGCGTCGGCGGGGCCAAATGGCTGGCCAACCACGTCGACAAGCGGCTGTACCAGGAGGCTGCCACCACGGCCGCGGGGAAGGCCGGCGGGCCCGGTGACGTACGGAGGATGGGTAACGCCAAGCCCAGCGAGGCAGTGGCTCTCGCCGCCGAGCTGCCCGACTCCAGCCCCTGACAAGTCACTCGGACCGAGCCGGCTTCTCCGACGTCGGCCCCGGCCGTCACACCGCCGCGAGGCCCTTCACGAACACCCGCGCGGTCTCGGCGATCCGGCGGCCCAGGTGCTCGGCGGTCGCGACGTCGGACTTGTGGACGGCGTCCGGGCCCTCGTCGATGTTGGTCTGGGCGCCCGCGCCCGCGAAGATGCCGAGGCGGTTGAGGTCGTTCTCGGAGCCGGCGCTGTTGTTCCAGCCCGGGTGCAGACCGAGGTTGACCCAGTGCATGCCGTGCTGCGCGGCGAGGATCTGGAAGAACTGCAGGGTGTGCAGCTTGTCGCCGTTCTTGGCGCCGGAGTTGGTGAAGCCGGCGGCCAGCTTGTCCTTCCAGTCCTGGCCGAACCAGCGCTTGGAGGTGGCCTCGGCGAAGACGTGGAAGGCGCCGGAGGCGGTGCCCATGTAGGTCGGCGAGCCGAAGACGATGGCGTCGGAGCGGTCGAGCACCGCCCACTGTTCGTCGGTGATCTCGTCCACCTTGATCAGGTGCACCTCGGCGCCGGCCTCGGCGGCGCCGGCGCGGACGGCCTCGGCGAGGACGGTGGTGTGGTCATAGCCCGAGTGGTAGGCGATGGAGACGACGGGGGTGGTCACGGAAGTGCTCCTTCGGGGACGCGAACGGGGAGCCGCCGGGCGGCCCGACAGGACATCGGCGGCAGGACACCGGCGACGGGGCACGGCACCGGCGGCAGACACAAGCAGAGCACTAACTTTTCGAAAGCGCAACCCCTAAGTTTGCGCTGCAATCCCCTAAGCTGGACGCATGACGACCACGCAGGGGTACGCGCCGGAGCAGGACCTCCCGTACAACGTGTTCTCCAAGGCCTGCCCCTCGCGCGGCACGCTGGAGCACGTCACGGGACGCTGGGGCGCGCTCACCCTGGGGGCGCTGCACGGCGGCTCGTTCCGGTTCAACGAGCTGCGCCGCAGGGTCGACGGCGTGAGCGAGAAGATGCTGTCCCAGACGCTGCAGGCGCTGGAGCGCGACGGCCTGGTGCGCCGTGAGGCCCAGCCGACCAACCCGCCCCGGGTGGACTACGAACTGACGCCCCTCGGCCGCGAGGTCACCGAGCGGCTGATGAGCCTCATCCACTACGTGGAGGGCCGCATGGACGACGTCCTCGCGGCCCGTCAGCACTACGACGAGACGCGCGGCGGGCGCTGACAGCGCGGGCAGTAGTAGCTGGAGCGGTTCATCCACGGGCGGCGGCGCATCGGCGTACCGCACCGCTTGCAGGGCAGTCCCTCACGGCCGTACGCGTCGAGGGACCGGTCGAAGTAGCCGGACTCGCCGTTGACGTTGACGTACAGGCTGTCGAAGCTGGTCCCGCCGACCGCGAGCGCCGCGTTCATCACGTCCCGGACGTGGCCGAGCAGTTCCCGGGTGCGCGGGCGGGTGAAGGTGGACGTCGGGCGGTCGTAGTGGAGGCGGGCGCGCCACAGCGCCTCGTCGGCGTAGATGTTGCCGACGCCGCTGATCAGCGACTGGTCGAGCAGGGCCCGCTTGATGGTGCTGCGCTTGCGGCGCAGCGCCTGGTGGAAGGCCTCCTCGTCGAACAGCGGGTCGAGGGGGTCGCGGGCGATGTGCGCGATGACGTCGGGCAGGCCGTCCGGGGTGGTGTCGTGCAGTGACAGACCGCCGAAGGTGCGCTGGTCGACGAAGCGGAGTTCCGTGCCGAGGGCGTCGGTGAAGCGGACCCGGATGCGCAGATGCTTCTCGTCGGCGGCCTCGTGCGGCTGGACCAGCAGTTGGCCGCTCATGCCGAGGTGCGCGAGGACGGCCTGGCCGGTGTCCTCCAGAGGCAGCCACAGATACTTGCCGCGCCGGCTCGGGACGCCGATCCGGTGGCCCTTGAGACGGTGTGTGAAGTCGTCGGCACCGGCGCCGTGCCGGCGCACCGCACGCGGGTGCAGCACCTCGGCGTCGGCGACGGTCCGGTGGGCGACCCACCGCTCCAGGCCGCGTCGGACGACCTCGACCTCGGGCAACTCGGGCATGGCAACCCCCGTGGAAACCGATGGATGAGACGAGCGCCCGCCCCAGGGATACGGGGGCGGGCGCTCAGTCGTTGGTGTCAGGCGTTCGCCGACGAGGCGTCGGCTTCGCCTTCCCCGGTGGCCGCAGCGATGTCGACGGCGTTGGCGCCCGCCGCCTTGGCACGCTCGTCCGCCGCGGCGCGGATGGCCCGCCAGGCGGACTCCGCGGCCTGCTGCTCGGCCTCCTTCTTGCTGCGGCCGGTGCCGGTGCCGTACGAGACGCCTCCGACGCGGGCGGCAGCAGTGAAGGTCTTCTCGTGATCGGGGCCGGTCTCCGTGACCAGGTACTCGGGCACGCCGAGACCTTCGGTCGCGGTCAGCTCCTGGAGGGAAGTCTTCCAGTCCAGGCCGGCGCCGAGGTTGGAGGACTTCTCGATCAGCGGGTCGAACAGGCGGTGCACCAGCTCCGCCGCCGAGTCCAGGCCCTGGTCGAGATAGACAGCGCCGATCACCGCTTCGAGGGTGTCGGCGAGGATGGACGCCTTGTCCCGGCCGCCCGTGCCCTCTTCACCACGGCCGAGCCGGATGAAGGAGCCGAGGTCCAGCGTTCGTCCCACCTCCGCCAGCGCGCGCGAGTTGACCACCGCGGCCCGGAGCTTGGCCAGCTGGCCCTCGGGCAGGTCGGGGTGGGTGCGGTACAGCGTGTCCGTGACGACGAGGCCGAGCACGGAGTCCCCCAGGAACTCCAGTCGCTCGTTCGTCGGCAGACCGCCGTTCTCGTACGCGTAGGAACGGTGGGTCAGCGCTCGCACCAGAAGGGCGGACTCGACCTTGTAGCCGAGCCGCCCTTCCAGAAGCGTGTGGGACGAGGCCTGGTTGTCCGCAGAGTTTTTCTTCGGCGTGGACACAGTGCCTCTCACCAGCCGCTCAGACCTCGAGGACCTGGCGCTTGTTGTAGGTGCCGCACGACGGGCACGCGATGTGCTGCTGCTTGGGCTCGTGGCAGCGCTCGCACGCAACCAGGGTGGGGACCGCAGCCTTCCACTGCGACCGGCGGTGGCGCGTGTTGCTGCGCGACATCTTCCGCTTCGGAACAGCCACGGCTACTTCTCCTGCTTCTCGTCGACGCCCGCTTCGGCGCCGCTCATCTCGTCCTTCTCGCCGTCTTCGAGTGAACCGGCGAGTCCCTGCAATGCCGCCCAACGGATGTCGACGGCGTCGTGGTGGTGGTCCGGGTCGTCCGCCAGCCGCGCTCCGCACTGGGAGCACAGGCCCGGGCAGTCTTCCTGGCACACCGGCTGCATCGGCAGTGCGAGCACCACCGCATCACGCAGCACAGGTTCGAGGTCGAACAGGCCGTCCTCGAGAAAGAGCCTGTCCTCGTCTTCCTCGGCGTCGTCGGCCGGTTCCGCTTTCACACGGCCCCGGTCGTCGGCGTCAGGGTACGAGAACATCTCCTGGAAGTCCGCTTCGAGCTCGAGCTCCAGCGGCTCCAGACACCTTACGCACTCCCCCTCGGCCGTTGCACGGGCGGTGCCTGTTACGAGCACCCCTTCCATGACCGACTCGAGTCGGAGTTCGAGCTCCACCGGGTTGCCTTCCGGCACTCCGATGACTCCCTGGATACCGAAGTCCCGGGGGGCGGGGATCTCGCGGGTCAGGCGCTGCAGCGCGCCTGGACGCCGCCCCAGCTCGTGCGTGTCGAACACGAGAGGGTTGCGGTGGTCGAGGCGGGCGTGAGGAGCCATTCCTGCTTTCGATCTTCCGAGCTCGGACGGACGCCGCCCTTCGGTGTTCCCGGGCAGCGCTGATCGCGAACGTACGCGCGACCGAAGAGCCAGGATACTGGACCTTTCGCTCTGGGCCCAATCCGCGGGGTCAGCCGTTGCCGCGTCCCTGTTCGTACGCCCTCAGCTGCTCGGCACTGATCATGCTGGTGTCGAAGAGGCTGGTCTCGTCCAGGGCATAGCCCTGCTGGACCTGCGGGGGCTGCGACGGCTGGGGCGGGACCTGCTGGACGGCCTGCTGGGCCTGCTGGGCCTGCTGGGCCTGCTGCGGCACGTAGGCGGCCTGCTGGGCGTCGTAGCCCTGGTAGGCGTAGGGGTCGGCCTGCTGGTAGCCGTAGGGGTCGTGCTGGCCGTAGCCCTGCTGGTAGCCGCCGTAGGGGTCCGGCTGCTGCTGATAGCCGTACGCCGGTTCCGGCTCGGCCGGCTGCTGCTGCTGCCGGGCGGGCTGCTCCGCCTGGGCGTCCTGCTCGGCGAGGGCCGCCAGGTCGGCCAGGTAGTCGGCGTCGCTGGAGTGCTGGACCGTGCCGAGATCGTCGGAGAGGGCGCCGAGGTCGTCGGTGGCGATCCGGCCGTGCAGCTTCTGCCGGCCGCGTCCGACGGCCTCCAGGGTCTTGGCGAGGACCGCCTCGAAGGCGCCGAGCTTGGCGTCCACGTACTCGTCGGCGGTACGGCGCAGGGTCTCCGGATCGTGGCTGCGCTCCGGGGCGTCCTCGTCCGCGTAGCCCTGCTCGTCGAGGCCGGGGCCGGTGCCGAGCAGCTTCTCGCGGCCGCGGCCGACCGAGCCGAGCGTCTTGGTGAGCACGACCTCGAAGTTGGCGAGCTTGGAGTCGACGTACTCGTCGGCCTCGGCGCGGACCTCCTCGGCCTCCTGGCGGGCCTCGGCGAGGATCCGGTCGGCCTCGGCCTGGGAGCGGCGGGCGACCTCGGTGTCGGAGATCAGGGAGCCGCGTTCGGCGTGCGCGCTCTGGATGATCCGCTCGGCCTCCTGGCGGGCCTGCTCGACCATCTGCTCACGGCCGCCGATCAGCTCCTGCGCCTGGGCGAGGGAGTCGGGCAGCGCCGCGCGCACCTCCTCCAGCATGGAGAGCAGTTCGGCGCGGTTGACCACGCACGAGGCCGACATCGGCATCGACCGGGCACTGGAGACCGCCGCGACGATCTCGTCGAGCTTCTTCTGCACGTCCACCGTGTGCTCGCCACTCTCTACAGCTGTGTTGGAGACGGACGGGACGACTGTACGGCCATGGGACGCGTGGTGGACACCGGGTGACGGCACGTCAGGGGGTCAGTCCTGGCGCAGCCGCTCGGTGAGGGCCTCCAGGACCACCTGCGGCACCAGGTGGGAGACGTCTCCGCCCCATGCCGCGACCTCCTTGACCAGCGAGGACGACAGGAAGCTGTAGGTGGGGTTGGTCGGCACGAACAACGTCTCGACACCCGTGAGGCCGTTGTTCATCTGGGCCATCTGGAGCTCGTAGTCGAAGTCGCTGACCGCGCGGAGGCCCTTGACGATGGCGGGGATGTCGCGCTGCTTGCAGAAGTCGACGAGGAGGCCGTGGAAGGCCTCGACGCGGACGTTGGCGTACTCGGAGGTGACCTGGCGGATCAGATCGATCCGCTCGTCGATCTCGAACAGGCCCTTCTTGGCCTTGTTGATCATCACCGCGACGTAGACCTCGTCGTAGAGACGGGAGGCGCGGGCAATGATGTCGAGGTGTCCGTTGGTGATCGGGTCGAACGACCCGGGACAGACGGCGCGGCGCACTTGAGTTCCCTCGCTCTCCGGTCCGGTCATGGTGCGTCTTCGCACGTAGAGGCGGCGCGACCGTACCAAAACGTTCCCTCTCCGTAGCGCCGGGACCTCAGCGGCTCGAAGCCGTCCGGCCATACGAATTCCCCGCCTCTGGTGCTGCGCTCAACGGTGACGAGGGCGTCGTCGGCGAGCCACCCCTCCGAGCGGAGTGTGAGCAGAATCTCGCGAAGATCGTGATCTGTGACTCGGTACGGCGGGTCGAGGAAGACGAGGTCGTACGGCTGCTCCGGCCGGGCGTCACGGATGATCTGTTCCGCTTTGCCCGCCCGGACCTCGGCGCCCGGCAGGCCCAGGTTCCTGACGTTCTCCCGGACCGTGCGGGCCGCCCTGGCGTCGGCCTCGACCAGCAGGGTGTGGCCCGCGCCGCGCGACAGGGCCTCCAGGCCGACGGCGCCGGAACCGGCGTACAGGTCGAGGACCCGCTCGCCGTCCAGGGGGCCGCCCAGCAGGGACTGCCATGTGGAGAAGAGGCCCTCGCGCGCGCGGTCGGAGGTGGGGCGGGTGCCTGTTCCCGGCGGGACGGCTAGGCGACGTCCGCCGGCCTTGCCGGCGATCACGCGGGTCATCTGGGGTCCTTGGTGGTGGGTGACTGACGGGTTCAGTCTGGCAGGCGGAGGCAGCGGGTGCTTTCCGTCGTGAACGGCTGCGGGTTCGCTGTGGTTGATCTCGCCCCCGCGGCGGAGCCGCATATCCATCCAGCCCCGCGCCCCTTGATCGGCGCTGTCCTTCACCCCTTTTCCAAGTACTGTTCCCGCTCCTCGTCCAGAAGGGCGTCCAGGGCCGTGCGCAGGCCCGGGAGGTGGGTCAGCTCGGGGTCGGCGGCGACGACCTTGGTGGCCTCCTCCCTGGCCTCGGCGATGATCTCCTCGTCCTCGATGACGGCGAGGACCTTCAGGCTGGTGCGGGCGCCGGACTGGGCCTGGCCGAGGACGTCGCCCTCGCGGCGCTGTTCGAGGTCGATGCGGGACAGTTCGAAGCCGTCGAGGGTGGAGGCGACCGCGTTCAGCCGCTGGCGGGCGGCGCTGGCCTCGGGCATCTCGCTGACCAGCAGACACAGGCCGGGGGCGGAGCCGCGGCCCACCCGGCCGCGCAGCTGGTGCAGCTGTGAGACGCCGAAGCGGTCGGCGTCCATGATCACCATCGCGGTGGCGTTGGGCACGTTGACGCCGACCTCGATGACGGTGGTGGCGACGAGGACGTCCGTCTCGCCGGCGGCGAAGCGGCGCATGACGGCGTCCTTGTCGTCCGGGTGCATCCTGCCGTGCAGGACCTCCACCCGCAGGCCCTGGAGGGGGCCGTTGGCAAGCTGGTCGGCGACGTCGAGGACGGCGAGCGGGGGCCGCTTCTCCGCCTCGTCCTCGGCGGACTTCTTCTTGGTGTCCACCTCCTCGTCGCCGATGCGGGGGCAGACGACATACGCCTGATGGCCGTTCGACACCTCCTCGCGCACCCGCTCCCAGGCCCGGGCGAGGAAGTGCGGCTTGTCGGCGGCGGGGACGACATGGCTGGCGATCGGGGAACGGCCGGCCGGGAGCTGGTCGAGGACCGAGGTCTCCAGGTCGCCGAAGACGGTCATGGCGACCGTGCGCGGGATGGGCGTGGCGGTCATGACGAGCAGGTGCGGGGGCTGCTTGCCCTTGCCGCGCAGGGCGTCGCGCTGCTCGACGCCGAAGCGGTGCTGTTCGTCGACCACGACCAGGCCCAGGTCGTGGAACTGCACCTTGTCCTCGATCAGCGCGTGCGTGCCGATCACGATCCCGGCCTCGCCGGTGACCAGGTCGAGCAGCGCCTGCCGGCGGGCGGCGGCGCCCATGGAGCCGGTGAGCAGCACGACCTTGGTGCCGTGCTCCGCCCCGCCGAGCATCCCGCCCTCGGCGAGCTCGCCCATCATCTCCACGATCGACCGGTGGTGCTGCTGAGCGAGCACCTCGGTGGGCGCGAGCATCGCGGCCTGCCCGCCGGCGTCGACGACGGCGAGCATGGCGCGCAGCGCGACCATCGTCTTCCCGCTGCCGACCTCTCCCTGGAGCAGCCGGTGCATCGGGTGTTCGGTGGCCAGGTCGTCGAAGATCTCCTTGGAGACCTTGCGCTGGCCCTCGGTGAGGGTGAAGGGGAGGCGGTCGTCGAAGGCGGTGAGGAGGCCGTGCGGCGCGGGCCTGCGGGGGACCGCCGGGAGTTGGGCGTCGGCGTGGCGGCGGCGGGCCAGGGCGACCTGGAGGACGAAGGCCTCGTCCCACTTGAGGCGGTCGCGGGCGGCGGCGATGTCCACTTTGGTGTGCGGGCGGTGGATCTTGAGCAGGGCTTCGGGGAGCGGGACCAGGCCGCGGCCCTCGCGCAGGGCGGGCGGGAGCGGGTCGGCGGCCTCCTGGACGCTGGGCAGGACGGTCTGCACCGCCTTGCCGATCTTCCAGGACTCCAGCTTGGCGGTCGCGGGATAGATGGGGATCAGGGCGCCGGCCCAGGTCTCCACGGTCTCGTCGCTGTCGCCGCGCAGCAGTTCGTAGGCCGGGTGGGCGAGTTGGAGGCGGCGGTTGAAGACGGAGACCCGGCCGGCGAACATCGCGTGCGTTCCGGGCAGGAGTTCCTTGAGGGGCTTGTGCACGCCGTTGCCGAAGAAGACCAGCTGGAGCCGGCCGCTGCCGTCGGTGATGGTCACCTCCAGCCGCTGGCCCTTGCCGCGGGGGGCCTTGGCGGAGGCGAAGGTGTGCAGGCGGGCGTCGGCGACCTGGGCGACCACGGTGACGTGCTCGTCCATGGGGAGGTCGGCGAGGTGGGTGAGCTGGCCCCGCTCCTCGTATCTGCGTGGGTAGTGGTGCAGGAGGTCGCCGACGGTGTGCAGGCCGAGGTGCTCGGCCATCACCTTCGCGGTGGCGGGGCCGAGCACCTTCTTCAGGGGTTCTTCCAGTGCGGGCACGAGATCCATTGCACACCACGGCACTGACAACGCGCAGGTGACGCCCTGCGAGCCATGCCGTTTCGGTCTGGGAAAGCCATGGTCAGGCGGCTCGATCGGGCTCTAGGATGACGCGCTCCGGCCATCCTTTCCGCGGTCACCGCCTCACCGGGGCCGCCCGACCCCGCGCCGTAGCTTCTCCCCCCAACGGCGCTGTGACGATGGACTCCCAGACCTCACAGTCATCACAGGCATCCGAGGCACCTTCCGCGCCTCATACGTTCCAGGTCGACCTGCGCGGCCTGGTGGACCTGCTCTCCCATCACCTCTACTCCAGTCCCAAGGTCTACCTGCGGGAACTGCTGCAGAACGCCGTCGACGCCATCACCGCCCGGCGGGGCGGGCAACCCGACGCCCCGGCCCGGGTGCGGCTGTACGCGGAGGGCGGCTCGCTGCGCGTGGAGGACTCCGGCATCGGGCTCACCGAGTCCGATGTGCACACTCTGCTGGCGACCATCGGCCGCAGCTCCAAGCGGGCCGACGGCCTGCGGGAGGCGCGCTCGGACTTCCTCGGGCAGTTCGGCATCGGGCTGCTGGCGTGTTTCGTGGTCGCCGAGCGGATCCGGGTCGTCAGCCGCAGTGCCCTTACGCCGGACGCCCGGCCCGTGGAGTGGACGGCGTCGGACGACGGCTCGTACACCGTGCGGACCCTGCCCGCCGAGGCCCGGCCCGAACCCGGCACCACCGTGCACCTCGTGGCGCGGCCCGGTGCCGCGGAGTGGCTGTCCGAGGAGCGGGTGCTGGCGCTGGCCCGGGACTTCGGCTCGCTGCTGCCGTACGACGTGCGGGTGGGCGAGGAGGAGGTCACCGACCTGCCCGCGCCCTGGGACCGGCCGTACCCCTCCCCCGCCGCCCGTCGGGTGGCCCTCGCCCGGCACTGTCACGAGCAGTTCGGGTTCACGCCGCTGGACTCGATCGACCTGGACGTGCCGCTGGCGGGCATACGCGGTGTCGCGTACGTCCTGCCCGCCGCGGTCAGCCCGGCCCAGCGCGCCCGGCACCGGGTGCATCTGAAGGGCATGCTGCTGACCGAGCGGGCCGAGCAGCTGCTGCCAGACTGGGCGTTCTTCGTGCGCTGCGTGCTGGACACCGACAGCCTGCGGCCCACCGCCTCGCGGGAGGCGCTGTACGAGGACGAGACCCTGGCCGCCGTGCGCGAGGCGCTCGGGGAGCGGATCAGGTCCTGGCTGACCGGGCTGGCGGCCGGTGATCCGCAGCGGCTTCGCTGCTGCCACTGGTGCGGCTCGGCCGGCTGGACGAGGCGCGGGGTCACCATCTGCGGGGTTTCCGGCTGGTGCGCGCCAAGGAGAGCATGCGCAGCGCGTACGCGGAGCACGTGGAGTTCTGCGCGCTGACCGGCAACGAGGCGCGCGGTCTGGAGCTGCTGGCGGAGCGGCCGGCGTACTTCACGGACACCGGGCAGCCGCGCAGCCGGATGGAGTTCCTGAGCGTGGTGGCGCTGCTGATGGGCCGGTTGACGGTGCTCGGCTTCGGCGGGCGGCAGGTGCCGGGGCCGGCCGGGCGGTCGTGGACGGCGGGCGAACTCGCCGGGCACGCGCGCGTGGAGGCGCTGGCGCTGGCGGCGCGGTTCGACCAGCGCAACGGCACGACGTACGTCAGTGAGCGGGTCCGCGCGCGCATGGATCAGCCGGCGCTGGTGGACCGGCTCCCGCTGGGCGTGCGCTCCCAGCGCCAGACGCCGCCGGCGCCCGCGGCGCACGATCCCGCGCTCGCCACGAACGCGCGACCCGCCGCGCTCACCGACGCGAACGGCGCGGACGCCGACGGGGGCGGCACCGGCTCCGGCCCGCGGGCCCGCCTCGACGCGCTGCTGGCCGAGGCCCGGCGGCTGTCGGACACCCTGCAGCCGAACGCCGTCGAGGCGTGGGCCGCGGTCGCGCGCGCCGCCGAGACGGCCGACGGCGTCGAGCTGGCCGCCCGTGACCGCGCGGAGATCGCCGACCACGAGGCGATGGGCCTGGGCCCGGAGGGCGCCGCCCTGTTCGAGCGCGCCGCGGAGCTGTACGCGGAGGCCGGTGACCCCGGCGAGGCGCTGGCCGCCCTGGCCCGTGCCGCGTACGTCCGCGCGCTCGCGGGCCGGGTCGACGAGGCGGTGGCCGCGGTCGCCGAGCCGTACGACCGGGTGCTCGCGCTGTACGCCGAGGACGGCACGGGCATAAGCCAGGCCGCGTCGGTGCTGATGGGCCGGGCGCGGATCCTGATGCGGCGGGTGTACGAGCTGGAGGAGCCCGCCGGGGACGACGTACCGCCTCCGTCCGGCGACCCCGTCCTGGCCGAGGCGGAGGCCGCCGTCCGGGAGGTGCTGGCGCTGGTGGACGGGCACACCGGGGGTGATGTGCGGCTGGCCTCGCGGGCCGCCGAGGCGCGGGCGATGCTCGCGGAGCTGGCGGCGCGGACCGGGGACGCGCGCACGGCGACCGCGCTGTTCGCGCGGGCCGCCGCGGAGTACGCGGCCATGGGGCTGCCGTGGTTCGCCGTGGAGTACGAGGTCCGGCTGGCGGGGCTCGCGCACCAGCTCGGCGACGAGGCGGAGGCGGAGCGGGCGCTGCGCGCGGCCCTGGGGCACGGCGGAGCCCACCTGGAGCCCGTCGGGCGCGCCCAGCTGCACCTCCAGCTGGCCGAGGTGGTCGGCGGCCGGGGCGCGGCCGAGGAGGCCGCCGAGCACGCTCTGGAGGCGGCGCACTGGGCCGACGAGGCGGGCGAGGGCCGCACCCTCGGCCCGTGGGCGCGGCAGCTGCTCGGTGGTTTCATGCTGCGGCAGGGCCGCTGGGCCGAGGCCGCCGAGGTGCTGGAGTCGGCGCTGCCCGACCTGACCGCCGAGACGCACGGCGACGGCGCGGTCGTCCAGACACTGTGGTGGCTCGGCGACTGTCTGGGCGAGCTGGGAGAGCACCAGGCGGCGGCCGAGCGGCGTCTGCAGGCCGCCGAGATCGCCCGGCACTGGCCCGAGCAGCACGACCACGCGACCCTCGCCCACCTCGCCGCCGAGTCCCTGGGCCAGGCGGACATGCCGGCCGAGGCCGACCGGGCGTACGCGCGCGCGGGCGACCTGTGGCGTTCGCTCGGCAACGTACACGGCCTGGTCCGCTCGCTGCGGGCCCGCGCGTGGCTGGCGCTGCGCACCCAGGACGGCCCGGACCGGGCGCGGGAGCTGATGGCGGACGCCCTGCGAGAGTGCGCGGCGGCGCCCGCCGCGGCACCGGACGAGGAGGCGCGGCGGCGGCTCGCCGCCGAACTGGGCCACACGCACCGGCAGTTCGGCGACCTGCTGGCCCGCTCATGCACGGAGGACGCCGAGGACGGCTCGATCCAGGACGTGTTCGAGGAGGCTCTGGCGCAGATGGCGGAGGCCGTCGCGGTGTTCGCCGCCCTCGGCGACGAGGCCCTGCCCAGCCGTACCGGCGCGGAACTGGCCGCCGGCTGGCTGGAGGCCGACCTGGGCCGCCCGGCCGAGGCCGCGGCACGCGCGCGTGGGGTGCTGGCGGCGTACGCCGACGTCTCGGAGGAGGACGAGGTGGCGCGGACCCGCCGGGCGGAGGCGGAGCAGATGCTGCGGGTCGTGCGGGAGCAGGGGGACGGCTGAACGGCGTGCCCCGCGCGGGACCGGCGAACGGCACGCCCCGGGCGGGGCTCCGAACCGCACGCCCGCCCGGGACCGGCGAACCGTCCGCCCCGCGCGGGACCCTACTCCACCCCGATCAGCACCAGCGATCCCTGTCGTCCGCCCCGGTACACCACGGTGTCCACGGCCAGGTACGCCTCCCGCACCCGGGCCTCCAGCCGGTCGGCGACGGATTGGGGCACCTCGTCGCCGAGGACGACGGTGACCAGCTCCCCGCCGGCCGCGAGCATGCGGTCGAGGACGGTCTCGGCGGTGGCGGTGACGTCCGAGCCGATCACGGCCACGTCGCCGTCGATGAGGCCGAGCACGTCGCCGGCCTGGCAGATGCCGGCCATGGTCCAGGACTGTTCCTCGGCGACGGCGACCTCGGCGTAGCGGGTCGCGCCCGCCGCCGAGGTCATGGCGACGACGTCCTCGTCGAAGCGGCGCTCCGGCTCGTGCACCGCGAGCGCCGCGATGCCCTGCACGGCGGAGCGGGTCGGGATGAGGGCCACGCGGATGCCCTCCGTCCGGGCCTGCTCGGCCGCCGCGGCGGCGGTGTGGCGCAGCTCGGCGTCGTTGGGCAGCAGCACGACCTCGCGCGCGTGGGCCCGGCGCACGGCGTGCAGGAGTTCCCCGCTGGCGGGCGGCTCCCCGGGGCGCGCGAGCACCGTGGTCGCGCCCGCGTCGGCGTACAGCCCGGCCAGGCCCTCGCCGGGCACGACGGCGACCACCGCGCGCTGGACACGCTCCACGGGCGGCCGCTCACCGCGCGCGGTGTGCACGTCACCGGCGCCGAAGTGGGTGATCCGGATCCGGTACGGCCGGCCGGCCTCGACGCCCGCCTCCACGGCGGCGCCCGCGTCGTCCACGTGCACATGGACGTTCCACAGTCCGTCGCCGCCGACCACGACGAGGGAGTCGCCGAGGGCGTCCAGCTGCCGCCGCAGCCGCGCCACGGCGTCGTCGCCGGCCTCCAGCAGGTAGATCACCTCGAAGGCGGGACCGCCGTCCTCCGGCGCCGCGGCGGCGTCCGGGCAGGAGTGCGGCTCCGCCGCGTCGCCCTCCCCGCGCGCGTGCCCCGCGGACAGCGAGGTCGGCACCCCGCGCGGTGCCTCGCCGGTGAGGGTCTCCACGAGGGCGCCCAGGACCGCCACGAGTCCCCGTCCCCCGGCGTCGACCACCCCGGCGCGCTCCAGCACGGCCAGCTGCCCGGGGGTCGCGGCGAGCGCGGCGAGCGCCCCTTCGTGGGCGGCCCGCGCGACGGCCCCGCAGTCCCCCTCGGCTTTCCCTGCCGCGTCGGCGGCGGCCGAGGCGACGGTCAGCACCGTGCCCTCGACGGGGTGGGCGACGGCCTGGCGGGCGGAGTCGGCGGCCCGGCGCAGGGCGAGGCGCAGCCCGGGGCCGTCGGTGTGCGGGGTGTCGTCGGCGGCGAGCACCTGGGCCATGCCGCGCAGCAGCTGGGCGAGGATGGTCCCGGAGTTCCCGCGCGCCCCGATGAGCGCGCCGTGCGCCATCGCGCGCACGGCCTGCGCGAGCGAAGGGCGTTCCGGCCCCCGTGATCCGGCCTCGTGGCCGGCGAACACCGCGTCCACGGCGGCGGCGGCCGACTCGACGGTCAGATACAGGTTCGTACCGGTGTCGCCGTCCGCCACCGGGTACACGTTGATCGCGTCGATCTCCTCGCGCGCCCGCCCGAGGGCCTGGAGCGCGAGACCGCACCAGGTGCGCACCGCGAGAGCATCGAAGAATGTCTGCGGCACCTGCGGCACCTGCGCCTCCTTGAGCTGCTGGACTGGACGCAGCGTAGACCCAGGGCCGGTGACCGCCGGAAGAGGGCCGGGGCGGGCCCCGGAGCAGCCATGGTAGTTTCGTTCCACGGGCGCAGCCGTTGTATGCTGCTCCGGTTGCCCGATCCGATCGGGCTGTTCCCCTGGCAACGCCACTCAGATCTCAGATCGCTCGTAGAGCCTAAGATCTCGATCCCGGCATGCCGGGATTAACCGTAAGTGCATCTGAAGTCTTTGGAGTGACCCGTGGCTGCCAACTGCGACGTCTGCGGCAAGGGGCCGGGCTTCGGCAACAACATCTCGCACTCGCACCGCCGTACGTCCCGCCGCTGGAACCCGAACATCCAGCGTGTGCGTACCGTGGTCGGCGGGACGCCGAAGCGCGTGAACGCTTGCACCTCGTGCATCAAGGCCGGCAAGGTCTCGCGCTGACGCTCAGCTGAGCGCGCGGCCACTGCCGGTTCGCTGCAGAAGCCGGTCCACTCACGTGGACCGGCTTTTTGCTGTGCCCGCCTCCGGGCCGGCGCCTGCTGCCAGAATCCGGGGATGCGTTTTCACGGAGTCCGCGGAGCTGGCGCGCGTCGCGGGCGCCACCGACAAGGTGGCGAGCGCCTGGCGCGGCCTCGGCGACGCGGCCCGGGCGTCCGGTGATCCGGCACGCGCGCGTGGACACTACGAGAGCGCCCTTCAGGTGTGTGCCGCCAACTGGTTCAGCGTCGGGGAGACGGTCCGGATCCTGGTCGGGCTGGGCCGGGCGGCCGCCGCGGAGGGCGACACCGGCGCGGCCCGCGACTGGTTCACCCGGGCGGGCGCGCACGCCGCGGACTCCCCGGACGTCCTCGCCCTCGCGGACGTCGCCGACGCCCTCGCCTCTGTCGCCGAGCGGCCCGACCGCGCGGCCGAGCTCCTGGGTGCCGCCGTCGGCCTGCGGGGCGCCCCGGCCGACGGCGACCCCGAGGTCGCAGGGGCCCGGGCCCGCGTCCGCGATCTGCTGTCCGCGGACCTGTACGAGAAGGCCTTCGAGCAGGGCCGGGCGCTGCGGTCGGCGGCGGTCAGCGAACGGTAGGGAGACGGTCGGCGCCTGCCCGGAGGCTGCCGCCCATGACGAAGACACACGACCTCGGTCACCTCACCGTCCTGATCTCCGGCGCGAGCGTCGCCGGCCCCGCCGTCGCCCTGAACCTCGCCCGGTACGGCGCCCGGGTCACGGTCGTCGAGAAGGCCCCGGCGTTGCGGGAGGCGGCTTCGCGGTCGACTTCCGCGGCCGGGTGCACCGCGAGGTGCTGGCCGCCATGGGCATCTGGGAGGAGATCCACGCGCGGCAGACCCATATGGGCCGGCAGACCGTCGTCGACGCCGACGGGCGCGTGCGCGTGGACCTGCCGGCCGAGCTGATGAGCGGCGATGTGGAGATCTTCCGCGGCGAGCTCGCGAAGATCATGTACGAGCGCACCCGGGACTCCGCCGAGTACGTCTTCGGCGACTCGATCACCGCCCTCACCGAAGACGGCGACGGCGTGCATGTCGTCTTCGAGAAGGGCGCTCGCCGCCGCTTCGACCTGGTCGTCGGCGCCGACGGACTGCATTCGAGCACCCGCCGTCTCGTCTTCGGCGACGAGTCCAGGTACCTGCGCTTCCTCGACCACTACGCGGCCGTCTTCCCGGTCCCCACCCACCTCGGCCTGAACCGCACGGGCGTCCTCCACAGCGAGCCCGGCCGCGCGGTGGGCGTCAGCAACTACGACGGAGACCCGGACCGCGCGGGAGCCCTGCTGGTCTTCCGGTCCGAGCCGCTGACGTACGACCGCCGGGACGTCGCCGGGCAGAGGCGGATCCTCGCCGACCGGTTCGCGGGGATGGGCTGGGAGGCGCCGAGCGTCCTGCGGGCCCTGGAGGAGACCGACGAGCAGTACTTCGACGCGATCGCGCAGATCCACGTCGACCGTCCCACGCGGGGCAGGGTGGCGCTGGTCGGGGACGCCGGGTACGGCGCCACCATGGGCGGCATGGGCACCGGCGTCGCGATCGTCGCGGCGTACGTGCCGGCCGGCGGGCTGGCCCGCGCGGGCGGGGACCACCGCGTCGCCTTCGCCGGGTACGAGGCCCTGGTCCGGGACTTCGCCAAGGGCTGCCAGGGGACCGCCGGCAACGCGGGCCCGTTCTTCGCCCCGCCGACCGAGCGCCGCATCCGCTCCCGGGACCGCGTGTACCGCCTGCTCGCCTCCCGCCCGCTGGCGGGTCTCCTCAAGCGGCTGACGGAGCGGGCGGCAACGGCCATCGACCTGCCGGACTATCCGGCCCCCGCCGGGACCCGGCGGGACTACCCGGCCTCCGCCTGACCGCGCGTCCCGAGCGCCCAGCCGTGGTCGACCGGCCCGATGCCGCCGCCGAGGGCGAAACCGGCCGCGATCGCCCCGGTGACGTACTCCTTGGCCGCCGTCACCGCCTCGGGCACGGACAGGCCCTTCGCGAGATGGGAGGCGATCGCGGAGGCCAGGGTGCAGCCGGTGCCGTGGGTGTGGCGGTTGTCGTGCCGGGGCGCGCGCAGCCAGTGCTCCTCGGAGCCGTCGGTGAGCAAGTCGACGGCCTCCCCGGACAGATGGCCGCCCTTGATCACCACCCAGCGGGGCCCGTACCCGAGGACGGCCACCGCGGCCCGCCGCATGTGCTCCTCGGACTCGACCCGGACGCCGGTCAGTTGGGCGACCTCGTCGAGGTTCGGGGTGGCGACGGTCGCGACCGGCAGCAGCCTGGTCCGTACGGAGTCCAGCGCGGAGGCCGCGAGCAGCGCGTCCCCGTGCTTGGAGACGCCGACGGGGTCGACGACGGCCGGGGCGTCCGTCCCGGAGATCAATTCGGCGACCGTCTCGACGAGTTCCGCCGAGGCGAGCATGCCGGTCTTCACCGCCTGTACGCCGATGTCGTCGACGACGCTGCGGTACTGGGCCCGCACCGCCTCCACCGGCAGCTCCCAAGCGCCCTGGACGCCGAGGGAGTTCTGCGCGGTGACCGCGGTGATCACGCTCATGCCGTGCACGCCGAGCGCGAGCATCGTCTTCAGGTCGGCCTGGACGCCGGCGCCGCCGCCGGAGTCGGAGCCGGCCACGGTCAGGACCCGGGGCGGCGCGCTCACGACTCGATGTCCCCGAAGTGGTCCCAGCCGCCCTTGCTGGTCCAGGGCGCCCCGTCCACCGTGACCTGCGGCAGCGCGGACGGGTTCAGGACCTCGCCGATCACCTTCCAGCGGGCGGGCAGCTTCACGTCCGGCGGGAAGGTCGCCACGATCGCGTGGTCCTCTCCCCCGGTCAGCACCCACTGGAGCGGATCCACGCCGACCGCCTGCCCGATGTCGTTCATCTGGGAGGGGATGTCGATCGCCCCGGACCGGATGTCGATACGGACCTTGCTGGCCTCCGCGATGTGCCCGAGGTCGGCGATCAGCCCGTCGCTGACGTCGCACATCGCCGTCGCGCCGAGCCCGGCGGCGGCGGGGCCCGCGTGGTACGGCGGTTCCGGGCGGCGGTGCGCCTCGACGAAGGCCCGCGGCGAGCGGAAGCCGCGGGAGAGCACGGCGTACCCGGCGGCGGACCAGCCGAGCCAGCCGGTCACCGCGACCAGGTCGCCGGGCTGAGCGCCGGCCCGGGTCACCGGCTCCTGGTTGCGCAGGTCGCCGAGCGCGGTGATCGACACGGTGATGGTGTCGCCGCGTACGACGTCCCCGCCGACGACGGCCGCGCCCGCGACCTGGCACTCGTCGCGCAGTCCGTCCATCAGCTCGCTCGGCCAGGTCACCGGCAGCTCGGCGGGTACGACCAGGCCGAGCAGCAGCGCGGTCGGCACGGCGCCCATGGCGGCGATGTCCGCGAGGTTCTGCGCGGCGGCCTTGCGGCCGACGTCGTACGCCGTGGACCAGTCGCGGCGGAAGTGCCGCCCCTCGACGAGGATGTCGGTGCTGGCCACGACCCTGCGGTCGGGTGCGGCGACCACCGCGGCGTCGTCGCCGGGGCCGACCCGCACCGCCGGGGTGGTGGTGAGACGGGAGGTGAGCTCCCTGATGAGCCCGAACTCCCCGAGCTCACCAACAGTGCCCTTCATTGCCCTTACGCCCCTTCTGTCCTCGTGCATGCCCGGTCGCGCGTCATCAGTGTCCTCGATACGGTCGAAGTGACCGTCGGCGCGGTCCCCCTGACCGTCAACCTCCGTCGTGCCGCCACCCGGCGCGCAGGTCCCGGTTCCCGCAGGTCTCCCCGCGACGAGCGGCGACGCGATACCGTGGCGTTCCTTTTCCCCACATGATCCTCGTGGCCGCCCTGGAGGTTCCGTGGTACAGGCGTACATCCTGATCCAGACTGAGGTCGGCAAGGCGTCGACCGTCGCCGAGACGATCGGCAAGATCCCTGGGGTGATCCAGGCCGAGGACGTGACGGGTCCGTACGACGTCATCGTGCGCGCGCAGGCCGACACCGTCGACGACCTGGGTCGCATGGTGGTCGCCAAGGTCCAGCAGGTGGACGGCATCACCCGCACTCTGACCTGTCCGGTCGTCCATCTGTAGCCCCCGTCTACGCTGTGCCGGTGAACTCTTTCCGTCACCGGCTCATCGGCCTGCCCGCGCTCGCCCTGCTGATCACCACCGCGGGCTGCTCCTCAGCAGACGACAGCGCGTCGGTGGCGGTTCCCAGTCCGGACGCGACGGTGACCGAGCTGTGCCGGAAGCTGGACGAAGCGCTGCCGAGGAAGGTGGCCGGTCTGAGCCGCGAGGACCCTGAGCCCCGGTCCGCACTGACCGCGGGTTGGGGAAACCCGGAGATCATACTGCGCTGCGGGGTGCCCAGACCGCCGAAGATGATCGACCCGAAGGTCGCGGAAGGACACGACCCGGACGCGGCTCCCGGCGGGGTGAACGGGGTCGACTGGCTGCAGGAGAAGGCGGAGGACGGGTTCCGGTTCACCACGGCGAACCGGAAGGCGTACGTCGAGGTGTCGGTGCCGGGGGACGTGGACAGCTCGGCGGTGCTGATCGAGCTGGCGCCCGCGATCAAGTCGGCGATTCCGAAGGGGATCGCCGACTAGGGGGTGTCTCGTCGATCAGGCCGGATCAGGGAGCGGCGTCCGGTGCCGTGCATCGCAAGGCGGAGGAGGGAGCCGATGCGATGGGGGTCCCCCCTGCTCGAGCGGAGCCGAGAGCTTGGGGGAATCGGCGAGTGACGACAACGCGGCGAGGCGCGGTGCCAGGCGCCGCGAGCCCGGCATGATCGGCGAGACACCCCTTAGGCACCGCGGGGCGTCTCAGCGAAGGCCGGTCGACCTGCGCAGGGCCGCCTGGATCAGGCGGTCCACCAGCTCCGGGTAGGCGATGCCGCTCGCCTGCCACATCTGCGGGTACATGGAGATCGGCGTGAAGCCGGGCATCGTGTTGATCTCGTTGATCACGAACTCGCCGTCCTCGGTGAGGAAGAAGTCCGCGCGGACCAGGCCCTCGCAGCTGGCGGCCTCGAAGGCCTCCACCGCGAGCCGCTGGACCTCGGCGGTCTCCTCCCCGGTCAGCGGGGCGGGGACGATGCCGGGCGTGGAGTCGATGTACTTGGCCTCGAAGTCGTAGTACGCGTGCGCGTCCGGCGGCGGGATCTCGGCCGGCACGGAGGCGCGCGGGCCGTCCTCGAACTCCAGGACGCCGCACTCGATCTCACGGCCGCGCAGCGCGGCCTCGATCAGGATCTTGGGGTCGTGACGGCGGGCCTCGGCGATGGCGTCGTCCAGGCCGGAGAAGTCGTCGACCTTGGTGATGCCGATGGAGGAGCCGGCCCGGGCGGGCTTCACGAACAGCGGCCAGCCGTGCTCGCCCGCGAAGTCGGCGATCCGCCGCCGGGCGCCCGCCTCGTCCGCCTCCCACTCGCGCGGCCGGATCACGAGGTACGGGCCCACCTTGAGCCCGAACGACTCGAAGACCCGCTTCATGTACTCCTTGTCCTGGCCGACGGCCGAGGAGAGCACACCGGAGCCCACGTACGGCACCCCGGACAGCTCCAGCAGGCCCTGGAGAGTGCCGTCCTCGCCGTACGGGCCGTGCAGCACCGGGAAGACCACGTCGACCTCGCCCAGTGCCTTGGGCACGGAACCCGGCTCGGTGTAGACGACTTCGCGGTTGCCGGGGTCGACCGGGAGCACCACACCGCCCTCGCCGGACTCGGCGAGGTCCTCGACGGTCGGCGTACGGCGATCGGTGATCGCCATCCGCTCGGGTTCGTCGGCGGTGAGCGCCCAGCGGCCGTCGCGGGTGATGCCGATCGGCAGGACCTCGTACTTGGTCCGGTCGATGGCCTTGAGGACGGCGCCGGCCGTGACCACGGAGATCCCGTGTTCGGAGCTGCGCCCGCCGCACACGACGGCCACCCGCGGCTTGCGCGTCGGCTGCTGCTCGGGGCTCTGGGGGAGGTTCTCGGTGCTCATATCGCGATGAGAGTACCCGTTGGTAGGGCGCGGAGACAGCGTCCGCCCGCCGAAGGGGCGCGCCGGTGTCGGGAGTGCGGACGCGCGGAGGCCCGAAGGGCTGAGCACGATCGCGCGCTCGACACCGGCTGAAGCGCCCCGGAGGTGACTGATCGAACGCAGCGCGTTCGCTCAGCGTCGCTCGGGCTTCGCGCTGCGCGACATCAGCTCCTTGAGGGCGACCACCGGAGGCTTGCCCTCGTGCACGATGCCGACGACCGTCTCGGTGATCGGCATGTCGACGCCGTGCCGGCGGGCCAGATCCAGCACCGACTGGCAGGACTTGACGCCCTCGGCGGTCTGTTTGGTGACCGCGATGGTCTCCTGCAGCGTCATGCCCTTGCCGAGGTTGGTGCCGAAGGTGTGGTTCCGGGACAGCGGCGAGGAGCAGGTGGCGACCAGGTCGCCGAGTCCGGCGAGGCCGGAGAAGGTCAGCGGGTCGGCGCCCATGGCGAGACCCAGCCGGGTGGTCTCGGCGAGCCCGCGCGTGATCAGCGAACCCTTGGCGTTGTCACCGAGGCCCATGCCGTCCGCGATGCCGACGGCGAGCCCGATGACGTTCTTGACCGCGCCGCCGAGTTCGCAGCCGGCGACGTCGGTGTTGGTGTACGGGCGGAAGTACGGCGTGTGGCAGGCGGTCTGCAGCCGCTGGGCGACGGCCTCGTCGGTGCAGGCGACGACGGAGGCGGCCGGCATCCGGGCGACGATCTCGCGGGCCAGGTTGGGCCCGGTGACCACGGCGATGCGGTCCTGGCCGACCTTGGCGACGTCGTCGATGACCTCGCTCATCCGCATCGCGGTGCCGAGTTCGATGCCCTTCATCAGGGACACGAGGACGGTGCCGGGCGCGAGCAGCGGAGTCCACTCGGCGAGGTTGGCGCGCAGCGTCTGGGACGGCACGGACAGGACCGTGAAGTCGGCGCCGGCGGCGGCCTCGGCGGGGTCCGTGGTGGCCCGCAGGTTCTGCGGCAGCTCGACGCCGGGGAAGTAGTCGGGGTTGGTCCGGGTGGAGTTGATCGCCTCGGCGACCTCCGGGCGGCGCGCCCACAGCACGACGTCACAGCCCGCGTCGGCGAGCACCACGCCGAAGGCCGTGCCCCACGAACCGGCGCTGAACACCGCCGCTTTGACCGGCTTGCTCACTTGCCCTGCCCTTCCGGCTGCTTCCCCTCGGCCTGCGCCCGGGTGCGCCGCCGCTGCTCGATGCGCTCGCGCTTCGGGTCGTAGGGCGTCGCGGGAGCCTTCTCGCCGCGGATCTCCTCCAGGTGGCGGGTGATCGCGGCCATGATGACCTCGGTCGCCTCCTTGAGGACGTCCGCGGTCATCTCCTTGTCGTAGAAGCGCGACAGATCGACGGGCGGGCCCGCCAGCACCCGGCTGGTCTTGCGCGGGAAGAGGTGCGGCTTCTTGGCGTACGGCGGCAGCAGTTCGTTGCAGCCCCACTGGGCGACCGGGATCACCGGGCACTTGGTGCGCAGGGCGACGCGGGCTGCGCCGGTCTTGCCGGTCATGGGCCAGCCGGCCGGGTCGCGGGTGAGGGTGCCCTCGGGGTAGAAGGCGACGCACTCGCCGCGCTCCACGGCGTCGATCGCGGCCCGGAAGGCACTGAGCGCGTCGGTGCTCTCGCGGTAGACGGGGATCTGTCCGGTGCCGCGCATCGCGGCGCCGACGAATCCCTTCTTGAAAAGGCCGCTCTTCGCCAGGAATCGCGGCACCCGTCCGGTGTTGTACTGAAAGTGCGCGTACGCGAAGGGGTCGACGTGCGAATTGTGGTTCACCACGGTGATAAACCCGCCCTCGGCCGGAATGTTCTCCATTCCACGCCAGTCCCGCTTGAGCAGAACCACCAGCGGCGGTTTGCAGATCACCGCGGCGAAGCGGTACCAGAAGCCGATTCTGCGGCGGGGCACGCGGACACCTTCCTCTAGGGCTGCCACCAGGCCCGGGGGCCGCACAAGTGTCGCCCCAGACCGTCGGTCTGTCGAGAACACCGTACGCCCCGAGGACGCGGCCGCCGGATGGCCCGGGGGACAATGTCCGCGACAAGAGAGGGGTCGAACGCTCGTGCACTGGACCTTGGTGATCCCCGTGAAGCCTTTGGCGCGGGCGAAGAGCAGGCTGGCGGACACAGCGGACGACGGGCTGCGGCCGGGTCTCGCGCTGGCCTTCGCGCAGGACACGGTGGCCGCGGCCCTGGCCTGCCCGGGGGTGCGGGATGTGGCAGTGGTCACGGACGACGGCATGGCGGGCCGGGAGCTGGGCGCGCTGGGCGCCCGAATCGTCCCCGACGAGCCGGGCGGCGGTCTCAACGCCGCACTGGAGCACGCGGTGGCGGCCGTGCGTGCCGCGCGCCCCGAAAGCGCCGTGGCGGCCCTCAACGCGGATCTTCCGGCGCTGCGCCCGGCGGAATTGGACCGGGTACTGGCCGCCGCCGCGGAATTCCCGCGTGCTTTTCTCCCGGACGCCGCGGAAATCGGCACGACCTTGCTGGCCGCGAGTCCGGGGCGGGAATTACAGCCGGCCTTCGGCCTTGATTCCCGGGCCCGTCACCGCGCGTCGGGCGCGGTGGAGCTGGCCCTCACCGGGGTGGACTCGGTACGCCAGGACGTGGACACCGGCGACGATCTGCGCACGGCGCTCGCGCTGGGCGTGGGCCCCCGTACGGCGGCGGTGGCCGAGCGCCTGCTGATCCCCGGGCAGTAGGCTGCCGTCATGCACGCGACCGCATACACGTACGACGCCGGGACGCGCAGCGGGCAGGTGCTGCTCGACGACGGCACTCCCGTCCCCTTCGACGCCGCCGCGTTCGACGCGGGCGGGCTGCGGCTGCTGCGGCCGGGCCAGCGGGTGCGGATCGAGACCGAGGGCGAGGGCGAGGGCCGCCGGATCACCTTGGTGACGCTGCAGACCTTCTGACCTGGGCGCGGACCGCCCGACCGGCCCGTTCGGCGTCCGGAAACGCCGCGGGCCGGGCTCCCTGGGGAGTCCGGCCCGGCGCGTGAGTGCCCCTGTGGCTGCCCTTACTTCTTGCGGGCGGTGGCCTTCTTGGCGGTCGTGGTCTTGCGTGCCGACGACTTCTTGGCGGGGGCCTTCTTGGCCGTCGCCTTCTTCGCCGGGGCCTTCTTGGCCGCCGTCGCCTTCGCGGTGGTGGTCTTCTTCGCGGCGGTGGTCTTGGCCGCCGCCGTCGTGGTCTTCTTGGCGGGGGCCTTCTTCGCCGTGGTCTTCTTGGCGGCGGCCGTGGTCTTCTTCGCGGCGGCCGTCGTCTTCTTCGCGGCGGCCTTCTTCGCCGTCGGCGCCGCCTTCTTCGCGGTGGTCTTCTTCGCGGCGGCCTTCTTGACCGTCACCGAAGCGCCGCCGGTCAGGCTGCCCTTGGGGGCCTTCTTCACGGCGACCTCGCCGCCACGCGGCAGCTTCTTCGAGCCGCTGACCAGGTCCTTGAAGCCCTGACCTGCACGGAAGCGCGGCACAGAGGTCTTCTTGACCCGAACCCGCTCGCCCGTCTGAGGGTTACGGGCGTAACGCGCCGGCCGGTCGACCTTCTCGAACGAACCGAAGCCGGTGACGGAGACCCGCTCACCGGCGACGACCGCGCGGACGATGGCGTCCAGTACGTGGTCGACGGCATCGGCGGCCTGCTGGCGGCCGCCCATCTTGTCGGCAATCGCTTCTACGAGCTGCGCCTTGTTCACGTCTTCCCCTTCGGAGACATCGCCAGAACGAAAGTGTTCAAGCTTTTTCGCACGTTAGGCAGATATATACCGCAAATCAAACACGAAACGGGCTAATCACCCTTGTGCCGCATCCGACTCAACTGTCCCGGACTTGTTTCAGCCATCCCCTTCGGGGAATCGCCCCTCGTCGAGGTCGGCCATGAACCGGTCCAGACGCCTTGTCGCTTCGGCGAGATCGTGCTTGGCCGCGGCCGTGATGACCAGCAGCTTCCGGGTCAGCGCCATCCGTACGCCCTCCGGGACTTGCAGTGCGCGCACCTTTGCGTGCGCTTCCTTGAGTCGGTCCGCGACTGCCGTATAGAGCTCGAGTTGGCCGTCGTGTTCCATGCACAGATTGTGCCATCTGGGGCGAGTTGTCGCCTGCCCGGGGGGGCAACTGCCGCCTCAAACGGCCCTCCGGACGGTCATCGCCGCCGCGCCGCCAACGCACGCGTACCCCGCCAATCACCGCTCTAACGTGGGAAGTTGGGGAGCCTCCGGAGGCCGTGCGGGGCGCCGCGGGCACAAAAACGGCTGTACCCCCGATCGGGCCGATCGGGGGTACAGCCGGGGTGTTGGGGTGGCCGAAACTCGACCTCCGGGTGGGGCCTGTGGGGCTCCTGAGGTCAGACCTCCAGCGTCCGCGGCTTGTACGCGGGGCGCTTCGCCTCGTACGCCGCGATGTCCTCCTCGTTCTGGAGGGTGATGGAGATGTCGTCCAGCCCGTTCAGCAGCCGCCAGCGGGAGTTCTCGTCCAGCTCGAAGGAGGCGGTGATGCCCTCGGCGCGCACCTCGCGCGCGACCAGGTCGACGGTGATCTCCACCTCGGGGTCCGCCTCCGTGAGCTCCCACAGCGCGTCCACGATCTTCTGCTCCAGCACCACCGTGAGCAGGCCGTTCTTGAGTGAGTTGCCGCGGAAGATGTCGGCGAAGCGGGACGAGATGACCGTCTTGAAGCCGTAGTTCTGCAGCGCCCAGACGGCGTGCTCACGGGAGGAGCCGGTGCCGAAGTCGGGTCCGGCGACCAGCACCGTGGCGCCCTGCCGCTCGGGCCGGTTGAGCACGAACTCCGGGTCCTTGCGCCAGGCCTCGAACAGCCCGTCCTCGAACCCGTCCCGGGTCACCTTCTTGAGCCAGTGGGCGGGGATGATCTGGTCGGTGTCGACGTTGCTGCGGCGCAGCGGGACGGCCCGGCCGGTGTGCGTGGTGAAAGCTTCCATGACTGATCAGACTCCAGCGGGCACGGGGGCGTCGGACAGGTCGGCGGGCGAGGCCAGGTGCCCCAGGACGGCGGTCGCGGCCGCGACCTGCGGCGACACCAGGTGCGTACGTCCGCCCTTGCCCTGCCTGCCCTCGAAGTTGCGGTTGGAGGTGGACGCGGAGCGCTCGCCCGGGGCCAGCTGGTCCGGGTTCATGCCGAGGCACATCGAGCAGCCCGCGTGCCGCCACTCGGCGCCGGCCTCCTTGAAGACCACGTCCAGGCCCTCGGAGACGGCCTGCAGACCCACCCGCGCGGAGCCCGGGACGACCAGCATCCGTACCCCGTCGGCGATTTTGCGGCCGCGCAGGATGTCGGCGGCGTTGCGCAGGTCCTCGATGCGGCCGTTGGTGCAGGAGCCTACGAAGACGGTGTCCACCTTGATGGAGCGCAGCGGCTGTCCGGCCTCCAACCCCATGTACTCCAGGGCCTTTTCGGCGGCGAGGCGCTCCGAAGCGTCTTCGTACGAAGCCGGGTCGGGGACGGACGCCGAAAGCGGCGCGCCCTGGCCGGGGTTGGTGCCCCAGGTGACGAACGGCGACAGCGCGGCGGCGTCGATGACGACCTCGGCGTCGAACTCGGCGTCGTCGTCGGTCTTCAGCGTCTTCCAGTACTCGACCGCGGCGTCCCAGTCGGCGCCCTCGGGGGCGTGGACGCGGCCCTTGATGTACTCGAAGGTGGTCTCGTCGGGGGCGATCATGCCCGCACGGGCGCCGGCCTCGATCGACATGTTGCAGATGGTCATCCGGGCCTCCATCGAGAGCTTCTCGATGGCGGAGCCGCGGTACTCCAGGACGTAGCCCTGGCCGCCGCCGGTGCCGATCCTGGCGATGATCGCCAGGATCAGGTCCTTGGCGGTGACGCCCTCCGGCAGCTCGCCGTTCACGGTGATCGCCATGGTCTTCGGGCGGGCCATGGGCAGCGTCTGGGTGGCCAGCACGTGCTCCACCTGGGAGGTGCCGATGCCGAACGCCAGCGCGCCGAAGGCGCCGTGCGTGGAGGTGTGGGAGTCGCCGCAGACGACGGTCATGCCGGGCTGGGTCAGACCCAGCTGCGGGCCGACGACGTGCACGACGCCCTGCTCGACGTCGCCCAGCGGGTGCAGGCGCACACCGAACTCGGCGGCGTTCTTGCGCAGCGTCTCCAGCTGGACCCGGGAGACCGGGTCGGCGATCGGCTTGTCGATGTCGAGGGTCGGGGTGTTGTGATCCTCGGTCGCGATGGTGAGGTCGAGCCGGCGCACCTTCCGCCCGCTCTTGCGGAGGCCGTCGAAGGCCTGCGGGCTGGTCACCTCGTGCAGCAGGTGCAGATCGATGAAGAGGAGGTCGGGCTCGCCCTCGGCGCGCCGGACGACGTGGTCGTCCCAGACCTTCTCCGCGAGTGTCCTACCCATCGCTTTCCCTCCGGCCGGCAAAGGTGCGCCGACCCAACTAGAGATCTGTGAGGCGGCGCCCGCGCCCCTGGTTCCGGGCGTCCGCCGCCAGGCCCGTCATTTGTGCGGGCCGCTGTGCCTTCGTGATTCCAGGGTGGCGTGTTCCACGGAAAATTGAACTTGCGTTTCACAGAGTGAGACGCAAGTATCGTTGCATGGACAACAGTAGCGGCGTCGGCGTTCTGGACAAGGCGGCCCTCGTCCTGAGCGCTCTGGAGTCCGGTCCGGCCACCCTCGCGGGTCTGGTCGCGGCCACCGGACTGGCACGACCCACGGCACACCGCCTGGCCGTGGCTCTGGAACACCACCGCATGGTGGCGCGTGACATGCAGGGCCGTTTCATTCTCGGCCCCCGCCTGGCAGAACTGGCCGCGGCGGCCGGTGAGGACCGTCTCCTCGCCACGGCCGGCCCGGTGCTCACCCACCTCCGTGACGTCACGGGCGAGAGCGCGCAGCTCTACCGCCGCCAGGGCGACATGCGCATCTGCGTCGCCGCCGCGGAGCGCCTGTCCGGCCTGCGGGACACCGTCCCGGTCGGCTCGACGCTCACGATGAAGGCGGGTTCCTCGGCGCAGATCCTCATGGCCTGGGAGGAGCCGGAGCGCCTGCACCGCGGCCTGCAGGGCGCCCGCTTCACGGCGACGGCCCTGTCGGGCGTCAGGCGCCGCGGCTGGGCCCAGTCGATCGGCGAGCGCGAGCCGGGTGTCGCGTCCGTCTCCGCGCCCGTGCGCGGCCCGTCGAACCGCGTGGTGGCCGCCGTGTCCGTCTCCGGCCCCATCGAGCGCCTGACCCGCCACCCCGGCCGTATGCACGCGCAGGCGGTCATCGACGCCGCCGCCCGCCTCTCCGAGGCCCTGCGCCGCTCGGGCTGACCGCGGAAGCGAACGCCGTAGGGGAAGAGCGGCCTCAACGCCGCGGCAGCTCCTTCCCTACGGCACGGGATGTCCCTACGGCACGGGATGCCCCCACGGCTCTCAGGCGGCCGTTCCGCCCTCCGACCGGTGAGCGAACCGGTCCTTGGCGTACCGCCCGCGCCGCTCCAGCGGCACCTGCCCATGGGCGGAGGCCAGGCCGAACGCCGGCATGTCCCCGTAGATCGCCTCGTAACGCCCCTCCGGCACGACGTACGCCTCGTGCCAGATCCCGACGTGCCCCCGGAGTTTCCCCTCGCGGTCCATGCGGTTCATCCGCCCCCACATCTCGTGGTGGAACCCGTCCGGCGCGCTCGCGTACGCGTAGAGCTTCTCCTTCGACTCCCAGTACTGCACGAGGTAGTACGTCCGGGGCGAGGCCGTCAGCAGCACCCTCGACAGCAGCCCGCGTCCCGGGCTCTTCTTCAGCTCCGCCAGCATCCGGAGCATCGACAGCATCACAGGCAACCACTGGTGCACCGCCCAGAACCTGTTGATGCGCATCCCGATCAGCAGGACGATCACGTCCCCCCGAGCATCCGCGGTCGTGAGCCGCATCGCGCGGCCCGTCTTCTTCTCAGTGTCCGCCATGCTTGGATAGTGCCGCTACCCAATGAAAGGCGCAAGACATGCGGCTCGCCGAACTGAGCAACCGCAGCGGTGTCTCCACCGCGACGATCAAGTACTACCTGCGTGAGGGCCTGTTGCCGCCCGGCCGCCAGCTCAACGCCACCACGGCGGACTACGACGAGACACACCTGCGCCGGCTGCGGCTGGTGCGGGCGCTGATCCAGGTCGGCAAGGTCCCGGTGGCCAACGCCCGTGAAGTGCTCCGGCACGTCGACGACGAGCCCCTGGGCCGTTCGATCCGGCTGGGCGCGGCCCTGTTGGAGCTGCCGCGGGGCCCGGAGCCGGACGAGGACGACGAGTACGTCCGGGCCGCGCACGAGGAGGTCGCCGCGCTCATGGACCGGCTCGGCTGGGAGAACGCCAAGCGGCTCGCGGGCTTCTCCCGCGCGTACCGCTCGCTGGTGGTGGGGGTGGCCGCGTTCCGCAGGCTCGGCTACGACTGGGGGGCCGGACAGCTCGCGCCGTACGCCGAGTTGATGCACCGGACGGCCGTTCTCGACGTGGACAACATGGAGACGTACCCGTCGGAGGCGGAGCGGGTCGAGTTCGCGGTGCTGGGGGCGATCCTCAACGAGCCCGTGCTGCAGGCGCTGCACCGGCTGGCGCAGGAGGAGGAGACGACGCGGCGGTACGGATTCGATTAGCCGGCGCCGGGCACGACGAAGGCCCTCCGCCGAAGCGGAGGGCCTTCCTCTGATGTACCCCCGACCGGATTCGAACCGGCGCTACCGCCTTGAGAGGGCGGCGTGCTAGGCCGCTACACAACGGGGGCGTGGACTCTGCGTTTCCGCAGGTCCGAGCTGGTCTACCTGGACTCGAACCAAGACTAACTGAACCAGAATCAGTCGTGCTGCCAATTACACCATAGACCAATGTGGTTTAGACCAGTCAGTACCCCCGACCGGATTCGAACCGGCGCTACCGCCTTGAGAGGGCGGCGTGCTAGGCCGCTACACAACGGGGGCCCTAGCGATCACCTCGTGAGAGATCACCGTACCCCCGACCGGATTCGAACCGGCGCTACTGCCTTGAGAGGGCAGCGTGCTAGGCCGCTACACAACGGGGGCTTTGTGGATCAGATCCACGGTTGCGGATGAAGCTCCGCGAGCTGGCCTACCTGGACTCGAACCAAGACTAACTGAACCAGAATCAGTCGTGCTGCCAATTACACCATAGGCCACTGGAACGCAAGCCCCGTGTGGGGATCTTGTTCTAGTTCGCTCCTCCGGTTCCCGGCCTTTCGGCCCGCTCCCCGGCGGCGCAGAAAGAACATTACCCGAAGGTGGACGGGGCTCCAAAACGGGTATCCGCGCCGAGCAGCGCCGGGAGTTCGGAGAGGCACGCGATCCGGTGCGGACCGGACCCCGCGGCCACCGTCGCGGAGCCGCCCACGCGGTCGATCCAGACCGACAGCAGCCCGGCCTCCGCGGCGCCCCGGCCGTCGATCTCCGGGTGGTCGCCGACGTACGCCACCTGGTCCGGAGGCAGCGACAGGGCCTCGCAGGCGGCCAGGAACGCCCTGGCCTCGGGCTTGGAGACGCCGAGCTCCGCGGCGCACAGGATGGTCTCGAAGCGGTGGTGCACGCCGAGGGCGCGCAGCTTGCGGTCCTGCACCACGAGGCTGGAGTTGGAGAGCACCGCGTGACGGTGGCTGGCGGCCAGCGCGTCCAGCACCGGCAGGACGTCCGGGAACAGGGCCCAGGCGGCCTCGTAGTGAGCGAGATAACGCTCGAACCAGGCGTCGGCCTCCGGGTCGGTGAGGTCCCGGGCCAGGAACGTCCGCACCCGGTCCCGGCGCTGGCCCTCGTAGGTGGTCTCCCCCGCCGCGAAACGGTCCCAGTGACGCTCGGTGACCTCTTTCCAGAGGGCGAGGGCCCGCTCGGGGCCGGCGTAGCGCTCCAGGAGTCCCTCGGCCGCCAGATGGGCGCGGATGCCCTCGCGGTCCGCGGTCGAATAGTCGAAGAGGGTGTCGTCCACGTCCCAGACCACGGCACGGATGCTCATGATCCGACGGTAGCGCGGGACGGCCCCCGTGTCCGGGGGACGCGGGAGGAGCCGTACGACGAAGGGGCGGTACCCGTGGAGTCCGGGTACCGCCCCTTTCACGCGCCTGTGCGTCCTACGCGGCCAGCTTGGCCAGGGCCGCGTCGATGCGGGTCAGGGTCTTCTCCTTGCCCAGGACCTCGAGGGACTCGAACAGGGGCAGGCCGACCGTGCGGCCGGTGACGGCGACCCGGACCGGGGCCTGGGCCTTGCCGAGCTTGAGGCCGTGGGCCTCGCCGGCGGCCAGGACGGCCTCCTTGAGGGACTCCGCGGACGTCCAGTCGGCGGCCTCCAGCTTCTCCCGCGCGGTGCGCAGCAGGGCGTCGCTGCCCTCCTTCATCGCCTTCGTCCAGCTCGGCTCGTCGAAGACCGGCTCGGGCAGGAAGAGGAAGTCGACGTTGTCGGTGATCTCGGAGAGCACCTTCAGACGGGTCTGGGCGTGCGGGGCGATCGCCTGCCACTGGGCCTCGTCGAAGTCCTCCGCCGCCCAGGGGGCGAACGGGGCCTTCAGCCAGGGGCGGCAGCGCTCCGTGAAGTCCTTCACGTCCAGCAGGCGGATGTGGTCGCCGTTGATGGACTCGCACTTCTTCAGGTCGAAGCGGGCCGGGTTGGGGTTGACGTCCGCGACGTCGAAGGCCGCGACCATCTCGTCCATCGTGAAGATGTCCTGGTCGGCGGAGAGCGACCAGCCGAGCAGCGAGAGGTAGTTGAGCAGGCCCTCGGGCAGGAAGCCGCGCTCGCGGTACAGGTTGAGCGAGGACTGCGGGTCGCGCTTGGAGAGCTTCTTGTTGCCCTCGCCCATGACGTACGGCAGATGGCCGAACTGCGGGATGCCCTTGGCGACGCCCAGCTCGATCAGCGCCTTGTAGAGGGCGATCTGGCGGGGGGTGGAGGAGAGCAGGTCCTCGCCGCGCAGGACGTGGGTGATCTCCATCAGGGCGTCGTCGACCGGGTTGACGAGGGTGTACAGCGGGGCGCCGTTGGCGCGGACGATGCCGTAGTCCGGGACGTTCTCCGGGGTGAAGGTCAGCTCGCCGCGGACCAGGTCGGTGAAGGTGATCGTCTCGTCGGGCATCCGGAAGCGGACGATCGGCTCGCGGCCCTGGGCCTGGTACTCCTCGACCTGCGCGGCGGTCAGCTCGCGGCAGTGGCCGTCGTAGCCGGACGGCTTGCCGGCGGCGCGGGCGGCCTCGCGGCGGGTGTCCAGCTCCTCCTGGGAGCAGTAGCAGCGGTAGGCGTGGCCGGCGTCCAGCAGCTTGGCCGCGACGTCCTTGTAGAGGTCCATGCGCTGCGACTGGCGGTAGGGCGCGTGCGGGCCGCCGACCTCGGGGCCCTCGTCCCAGTCGAAGCCCAGCCAGCGCATCGAGTCGAGCAGCTGGTTGTACGACTCCTCCGAGTCGCGGGCCGCGTCGGTGTCCTCGATGCGGAAGACCAGGGTGCCGCCGTGGTGCCGGGCGAACGCCCAGTTGAACAGGGCGGTGCGGACCAGGCCCACATGGGGGTTACCGGTGGGCGACGGACAGAAACGGACGCGTACGGGGGAGCCGGATGCGCTAGCCACGCTTGACAACCTTGTTGGTGAGAGTGCCGATGCCTTCGATGGTGACGGCGACCTCGTCGCCGACGTTCAGGGGTCCGACCCCTGCGGGGGTGCCGGTGAGGATCACATCGCCGGGGAGCAGCGTCATGGCCTCGGAGATGTTGACGATCAGATCCTCGATGGAGTGGATCATCTCGCTGGTGCGGCCGAGCTGGCGCTGTTCGCCGTTGACCGTGAGCTGGACGGTCAGGTCGGACGCCCGGTCGAGGTCCAGGCCGGTCTCCACCCAGGGGCCGAGCGGGCAGGACGTGTCGAAGCCCTTAGCCCGCGCCCACTGCTTCTCGCGGCGCTGCACGTCCCGCGCGGTGATGTCGTTGGCGCAGGTGAAGCCGAAGATCACGTCCTTGACGCGGTCGCGCGGGACCTCGCGGCACATCCGGCCGATGACGACGGCCAGCTCAGCCTCGTGGTGCAGTTCCTCGGAGAAGGAGGGGTACTGGATGTCGTCGCCCGGGCCGATGACCGAGGTGGACGGCTTGAAGAAGGCGAAGGGGGCGTCGGGGGCCTCGTTGCCCAGCTCGCGCGCGTGCTCCGCGTAGTTGCGGCCGAAGGCCACGACCTTGTTGGGGAGCACCGGCGGCAGCAGCCGGACCTTGCTCAGCGGCACCTTCGTACCGGAGAGCTCGAAGTCCGCGAACGGGATGCCCTTGATGATGTCGAGGACGAGCTCGTCCGGCTTGTCGCCCTCGACCGCGCCGAAGGCGACGTTCCCGTCGATGGAGAACCTGGCGATGCGCACGGGATGCTTTGCCCCTTGACTTAAGCGGCGGGAGTCTGACGCTCCAGGCTAACGCGGCAAAGGCGAGGCGCCTCGCGCATTGTGCGCGAGGCGCCCTGTCGACCCGGGTGCGGAGCGTGTCACTCCGCGGCGGAGGCGCCCACGGGGACCTCCATCAGGACCGTACGCTTGGGGTTGGCCGTCTGCGACGGGAGCTCGACGGGGTGCTCCGGCTGCACCGGGGTCTGCAGGTCGTCGGCGTCCTTCAGGTGCGCCAGCGTCGTGCGCCGCGGGTTGGCGATCTTGTGGAACATCGTCGTCTTCACGGGTGTCCTTGCTCGTCGTCAGACTTGTCGGGGCTTGTCAGAGCTTGTCATCGCGGTGACTCTTGTAAAGCGTCAGGCTAAACATGCGGATTCCCGTCAAAGGGCGGAAGCGTTCAGGATCGGCGTGTGATTTTGCTCACGAAGCCACGCGCAAACCGGTCAATTCAGGCTCACAACTGATGCCCATGAAACGGACATTGGGCCCCTGAAGCGACCATTCCGCTCCTGATCATGGCGACTGGGACACCCGGCACACCTCGGCGACTCGTAGGCAAATGTCCGTTATAAGGCGGGCGCAGCTCTACGTCTCGTAACCCGGCCCTCACGTGCTGTCACGGAGGTCACAGCCTGACCAACGGACCTTGTTGGAGATCCGGCACTGTGCTGGAATTCCACGGACCGCCGCAGGAACGAGCCGGCGCACCAGGGCGCGACACGCGCCGAGTGGCGGCGAGAAGGGGGAGGCCAGCGCCGGTCACTCACGACCACCCGGGGACGTATTCAGGGCGTCCCCGACGACGCCGACACCGTCCTTCCGTTCGCGGAGGGGCGCCTGGTCCAGAGGTTGCGACGCTAGTGCAGGGACGTTTCAAGAGGGATGGCAGCGCTTCGGCGGAGCCGGAGCCGCACGGCGGGACTGGCCCCATGGCCGGCAGCTCCTCGCCCCAGCACGCCCAGGGCCAGAGCCCGTCCGGTGAGGCCGGCACGCGCCCCGGGCGCCCCGGCACGTCCGCGCCCTCGGGCCCGGCGAGCCCCGCTCCGGCCGTGAAGCCGCCGCAGGGCCCGCCCGGCCCCGGCCCGCGAATAGCCCTGCGGAACTGGCGGATCTCCACCCGTCTGGTCGCGCTGCTGACCCTCCCCGTGGTCGCGGCGACCTCGCTGGGTGCGCTGCGCATCAGCCAGTCCATGGAGGACATGCAGCAGCTCGACAACATGAAGCTGCTGACGGACATGACCAAGGAGGCCACCGAGCTGGCCGCCGCGCTCCAGGAGGAGCGCGACAAGTCCGCGGGTCCGCTGGCGCACGGTTCGAAGTCGAGCGCCATCACCGTCAAGGGCTACCGGGACAAGACCGACCGGGCCCTGAAGAACTTCCTCGACTCGGCCGAGGAGCTCGACAGCACCAGCCGGGACGGCAACCTCCAGGGCGTCCGCGACAGCGTCGTCGGTCTGGCGCGCGACCTGATGACGCTGAACAAGGTCCGCAGCTCGGCCTACGAGGCCAAGAACAACAACATGCAGACCGTCGAGGCCTACCACCGCCTGATCGAGCACCTGCTCGACCTCTCGCAGGACATGGCCGAGGCGACCAGCAACCCGGACATGATCCAGCGCACGCGTGCCCTGGCGGCCTTCTCCTCCGCCAAGGAGTACGCGTCCGTCCAGCGCGCGGTCCTCGCCGCGGCCCTGCCCGCGAGCAACACGACGTACGGCAACCTCTCCGCGAACGACCGCCTCTACGGCGAGTCGGCGCTGCAGAGCCAGCGGTCGGACATCAACAGCTTCCGGAGCATCTACGGCGACGAGAACGCCGCGGAGCTGCTGAAGCCGATCGAGGAGAACAACGCCACCATCGAGGCCACCGACCTGTACGCGTCCCGCGCGTTCGGCCGGCCCGAGGGTCTGGACGGCCTGGACAAGCGCTCGTACCAGGACTGGGTGGACGACAGCTCGACCAAGATCGAGCAGATGAAGAAGATCGAGCGCACGCTGCTCGAGGAGATGGAGCAGAAGGCCCGCGAGCTGCGCAGCGAGTCGGAGCAGGAAGCGATCATCTCCGGTGCGCTGATCCTGCTCGTGCTCGGCGTGTCGCTGGTCGGCGCCTTCGTCGTGGCCCGCTCCATGATCCGCTCGCTGCGCCGCCTGGAGGACACCGCGACCAAGGTCGCCTCCGAGCGCCTGCCCGAGCTGGTCAAGCAGCTGTCCGAGTCCGACCCGCAGGACGTCGACACGTCCGTGGAGTCGGTCGGTGTGCACTCCCGCGACGAGATCGGCCGAGTGGCCGCGGCCTTCGACGACGTGCACCGCGAGGCGGTCCGCCTCGCCGCCGAGCAGGCCCTGCTGCGGGGCAACGTCAACGCGATGTTCACCAACCTCTCGCGCCGCTCCCAGGGTCTGATCCAGCGCCAGCTGTCGCTGATCTCCGAACTTGAGTCCCGCGAGGCCGACCCGGACCAGCTGGCCTCCCTGTTCAAGCTGGACCACCTCGCCACGCGTATGCGCCGTAACGGTGAGAACCTCCTCGTCCTCGCGGGTGAGGAGCCCGGCCGGCGCTGGACCCGCCCGGTTCCGCTGGTCGACGTGCTGCGTGCCGCCGCGTCCGAGGTGGAGCAGTACGAGCGCATCGAGCTGGCCGCCGTGCCGACCACGCAGGTCGCCGGCCGGGTCGTCAACGACCTCGTGCACCTGCTCGCCGAGCTGCTGGAGAACGCCACCTCGTTCTCCTCGCCGCAGACCAAGGTCAAGGTCACCGGTCACGCCCTGCCCGACGGCCGGGTGCTGATCGAGATCCACGACACCGGTATCGGTCTGTCCCCCGAGGACCTGGCACAGATCAACGAGCGCCTGGCCTCGCCGCCCACCGTGGACGTGTCGGTCTCCCGCCGCATGGGTCTGTTCGTGGTCGGCCGGCTGTCCCAGCGGCACGGCATCCGCATCCAGCTGCGCCCGTCGGACTCCGGCGGTACGACCGCGCTGGTCATGCTGCCCGTCGATGTCGCCCAGGGCGGCAAGAAGCCGCAGCCGAAGCAGGGTCAGGGCGGCGCCGGTGTCTCCGGTGGTCCGGCCGCCGCGCAGGCCGCGGCCGGTGCCGCCGCCGCGCGGCGCCAGAACGGCGGCAACGCGCTGGGTGCCGGTGGCGCCGGTGGTGGGCTGCTCGGGTCCGGTCCGGGTCCGCGCGCCGCGCTGCCGGGCCGGGACGCGGGCGGCCGTCCGGGAGCCCCGGGTGCCGGTGGCCTCAGCAACGGCGGTCCCGGTGCCGGTGGGCCCGGCGGTCCGCGCGGACCGCAGGCTCCGGCGCCGCAGCAGGGCCGTCCGGCTCCGGCCGGCGCGGGTGCCCCGCAGGGTCTTCAGTCCGCCGGTCCGGGCGGTGCGCCGCAGGGCCAGGACGCCCGTGGCTCCGTGCCGGCGCGCGGCGACGCGAACCAGAACAAGGGCGGCGAGCGCGGCCGGCGCGGCAAGCAGCCGCAGCTGCCGCCGCGCGGCGGCCCGCGGGCCGAGCTGCCGGGCGGCAACCCGCAGCCCCGCGTGCCGAGCTGGAGCGACGAGAGCGCCCAGCCGCCGGTGCCGCGTGCCTCGCTGGACACGCCGCGCGGTCACGAGGAGCCGGACGTCGCGCAGACGTCCCGGATGCCGCGGATCGACGACCGTCAGGGGCCCGGCTCCACGGCGGAGATGCCGGTGGTGCCGCGGCTCGACGAGCGCCAGAACCCGCAGGCCTCCGCCGACTTCGGCCACCAGGGCGCGAACGCCCCGCAGCAGACCGGCCAGTTCGTCCGCCCGGACGTCTACGGCACGTCCGCCGGTGCGGGCGACCCGTCGAGCACGGGCCAGTTCGAGGCACCGCAGCAGCAGGGTTACGACAACGGCTCCACCGGCCAGTTCGCCGCCCCGCAGGCTTACGGCGCCCAGGGTTACGACAACGGCTCGACGGGCCAGTTCCAGGCACCGCAGCAGCAGGGTTACGACAACGGCTCCACCGGCCAGTTCCCGGTGGCCGCGCAGGACGCCTCGGCCACCGGCCGGCACGCGCTGCCCGGCGGCCGGCAGGACGCCCAGGCCCGCTTCGACCAGCCGCAGGGCGACCTCGGCGGCCGGCAGCGTCCGCAGGCCCGGCCCGGACGTCCGGAACCGGAGGCACTGCCCCCGGCGGCCGGCCCCGGTGACGGGCGTACGCCGCTGTACGACACGCTGGAGACCAACTGGTTCCACGGTCAGCAGGGCCAGCAGGGCCAGCCGGCTCCGCAGTCCCAGGCGCCGCAGGGCCAGGCTCCGCAGGGCCGTCAGGCTCCGCAGCAGCGGCCCGACCGTGCCCCCCAGCAGCAGTCGCAGGCCCCGACCGGGCCTCAGCGCGCCGCCACGGCGGCCTGGCGCAGCTCGCCCAACGACGACCTCGTGAAGCAGGCCGAGCGCGTCCGCCAGCCCGCCGCCGGCGGGATCACCACCTCCGGCCTGCCGCGCCGGGTGCCCCGGGCGAACCTCGTCCCGGGCACGGCCCAGCAGCAACCGCACCAGAGCGGTCCGCAGGTCTCGCGTGCTCCCCAGGACGTGCGCGGCCGGCTGACCAATCTCCGTCGGGGTATCGCACAGGGCCGTCAGGCCGGTTCGGGCCAGACGGGCAGTTACCCGAGCCCCACTCACCCGCAGGAGCGCTAGTTGAGTCCGATGAGCCAGGCGGCACAGAACCTGAACTGGTTGATCACCAACTTCGTGGACAACACCCCCGGGGTGTCCCACACCGTCGTCGTGTCGGCCGACGGCCTCCTGCTGGCGATGTCCGAGGGATTCCCGCGCGACCGTGCCGACCAGCTGGCGGCCGTCGCGTCGGGGCTGACCTCGCTGACGGCCGGGGCCTCCCGGATCTTCGAGGGCGGCAACGTGGCGCAGACCGTCGTCGAGATGGAGCGGGGATTCCTCTTCCTCATGTCCATCTCGGACGGCTCGTCCCTGGCCGTCCTGGCGCACCCGGAGGCGGACATCGGCCTCGTCGGCTACGAGATGGCACTGCTCGTGGACCGTGCGGGCGCGGTGCTCACGCCGGATCTGCGCGCCGAACTGCAAGGCAGTCTGCTCCACTGACCCGACCCAGATCCACCCGCCTCACCAAATCACCGTCCGGCCGACACAATCCCCCCACCGGCCCCGCTCAGACGGCTTGACTGACCGCTTGCTGTCCCGCCCGGAGGATTCATGACCCCGCCCACCGCCTCTCATGATCCGTACACAGATCCGTACGGGGACGAGGGCGACCAGCCGCTGGTCCGTCCGTACGCGATGACCGGCGGCCGGACCCGGCCGCGCTACCAGCTCGCCCTCGAGGCGCTGATCAGCACCACGGCCGACCCGGCAGCGCTCATGGGGCTGCTCCCCGAGCACCAGCGCATCTGCCACCTGTGCCGTGAAGTGAAGTCGGTCGCCGAGGTCTCGGCGCTGCTGGCCATGCCGCTCGGTGTGGCCCGGATCCTGGTCGCGGACCTCGCCGAGGCCGGACTGGTCGCCGTCCACCAGCCGGGTGGCGACGAGAACAACGGCGGTGCTCCGGACGTGACACTGCTCGAAAGGGTGCTCAGTGGACTTCGCAAGCTCTAGCGGCGCCGTCGCCTCGGGGCGTTCCACCACTTCCGCGAAGATCGTGGTGGCGGGCGGCTTCGGCGTGGGCAAGACCACGTTCGTCGGGGCCGTCTCGGAGATCAACCCGCTGCGCACGGAAGCGGTCATGACGTCCGCGAGCGCGGGCATCGACGACCTCACCCACACCGGGGGCAAGACGACCACCACGGTCGCGATGGACTTCGGTCGCATCACCCTCGACCAGGACCTGATCCTGTACCTGTTCGGTACGCCGGGCCAGGACCGCTTCTGGTTCATGTGGGACGACCTGGTGCGCGGCGCCATCGGCGCGGTGGTCCTGGTGGACACCCGGCGGCTGGCGGACTGCTTCCCCGCGGTGGACTACTTCGAGAACAGCGGACTGCCGTTCGTCGTGGCCCTCAACGGCTTCGACGGTCATCAGCCGTACAACCCCGAAGAGGTGCGTGAGGCGCTGCAGATCGGGCCGGACACCCCGATCATCACGACCGACGCCCGGCACCGCGCGGACGCCAAGTCCGCGCTGATCACGCTGGTCGAGCACGCCCTGATGGCGCGTCTGAAGTAGTACCCGAAACAGTGCGGGCGTCACGGCAGTTGCCGTAGGCCTCCTCACCTGTACACCGGAGCCGGCTGTGGCCTTTGACACGGCCGGCTCCGGTGTTCATAACGTTTCGGCAGAGGAATCGGGTGATGCCACCACGCGTCGCGGTCGCCCGGTGTCGCTGCGCGCACAAAAGCCCCGTCTTTTGACGGGGCTCGCTCTTTATGACCGTTTTATCTACGGCTTACATCACGCGGAATCCTGGCTTTCGCATGTTTGGAAGAGCACTGGTCCACGTGCTGGAATGCCTGAACTGCCCAATAGTCAAAGACGTACTCAGTGGTCGATGGCGATCTGGGCTCTGAGACACTGCGGCACGACGTAGGTGCCCGCCGCCGAGAGGTTGTTGGTCGAGTGAGGCGAAGCAAGAACGGTCCCGAGCCGCCCGCCCGGGGCAACTTCACCCCGCCGCCGCGCGGAGCGGCGCCCGCCCCTGTTGTGCCCGGCTCCGAGCCGACGGCCGCGCCCGCTCCGGGCGGCGGCCGTTTCTCGCCGCGCAACTGGCGTGTGACGACCCGGCTGAACGCGATCCTGCTCATACCCGTGGTGGTCGGCCTCGTCATGGGCGGCTTCCAGGTGAAGAGCTCGATCGACACCTGGCAGGAGGCCGAGGACGCGGCGAACACCGCGCGTCTGGTGCGGGCCTCCCTCACCTACGCCGACGCCCTCTACAACGAGCGTGACACCACCGCCGCTCCGCTGCTGCAGGGCAAGGGCGAGGACGACCCCACCGTGGTCGCCGCCCGCAAGCAGACCGACGAGGCCGCCGACGCCTTCGACGAGGCCGCGCAGAACATGCCGGCCAAGGCCGGCCTGGAGCGTCGCCTGGACCTGTTCCACAAGGTCGAGCCCAGCCTGGCCGCGGTGCGCCAGAACGCCTACACGTCCCGCCTCAAGGGTGTGCAGACGCAGGAGGGCTACGTCGCGATCGCCCACCCGCTGATGGAGTTCGCCAACGAGCTCGGTCTGGGCACGGGCAACATCACCAGCTACGGCCGTACCGTCTACGCCATCTCGCTGACCAAGGCCGCGCTCTCGCTGGAGCGGTCCATCGGTATGCAGCTCCTGGTGAAGCCGGGCCCCGGCAACGGCGACTTCGCCACCCAGCGCACCTCCCTCGCCTCGTACGCCTACCTCGAGCGCATCGCCATCGAGGAGTACAAGGGCGGTGGCACCCAGGCCGACGCGGACAAGCTGGAGGAGGCCAGGAAGCAGATCACGGCCGACGCCCAGGCCGCGGCCAAGGAGGCCCTGGCCCAGGACCCGAACTACAAGGCGCCGCCGTCCGACCCGACGAAGATGGTCGCGGCCGTCGCGGGCATGAAGTCGACCGCGGAGTCCGACCGTGCGCTGCTGGCCGCCCAGGGCATCACGCCGTCGAACTGGTTCGCGGTCAACACCCTCAAGTACAACGCCTACCGGACGATCGAGTCGGACCTCGCGGACACCGCGGTGAACGAGGCCGACGGCATCGCCGCCGACGCCAAGACCGAGGCGGTCATCACCGGTGCGGCGGTCGTGATCGCGCTGCTCGCCGCGTTCATCCTGGCCGGCATGGTGGCCCGCCAGATGAGCCGGTCGATGCGCCAGCTGCGCAACGCCGCCTTCGGTATCGCCGAGCAGCGTCTGCCGATGCTGGTCGACCAGCTGTCCCGTACCGACCCCGGCCGGGTCGACACCCGGGTCGCGGCGATCCCGATCACCTCCACCGACGAGATCGGCGAGGTCGCCCGCGCCTTCGACCAGGTCCACCGCGAGGCGGTCCGGCTCGCCTCCGAGCAGGCTCTGCTGCGGGGCAACATCAACGCGATCTTCACCAACCTGTCGCGCCGCAACCAGTCGCTGATCGAGGGCCAGCTGACCCTGATCACCGACCTGGAGAACAACGAGGCCGACCCGGACCAGCTGGAGAACCTCTTCAAGCTGGACCACCTGGCGACCCGTATGCGCCGCAACGGCGAGAACCTGCTGGTCCTCGCCGGCGAGGAGCCCGGCCGCCGCTGGGACCAGCCGGTCCCGCTGGTCGACGTGCTGCGCGCCGCCTCCTCCGAGGTGGAGCAGTACGAGCGCATCGAGATCTCCGGTGTGCCGGAGGCCGACATCCACGGCCGTGCCGTGACCGACCTCGTGCACCTGCTGGCCGAGCTGCTGGAGAACGCCACCACGTTCTCCTCCCCGCAGACCAAGGTCCGCGTCACCGCGACCCGTCTCCCCGACGGCCGCGTGATGGTCGAGATCCACGACAAGGGCATCGGCCTGACGGCCGAGGACTTCGCGGACATCAACCACAAGCTGGCCAACCCGCCGACCGTGGACGCCGCGATCTCGCAGCGCATGGGTCTGTTCGTGGTCGGCCGGCTGTCCGACCGGCACGGCATCCGGGTCCAGCTGCGCCCCTCCGGCGAGCAGGCCGGCACCACCTCGCTGGTCATGCTGCCGGACGCGATCACCCACGGTGGTGGTGGCGAAGGCACCATGGACCGCGAGGAGTTCACGGTCTCGCAGATCATCCCCGAGCAGCAGTTCCGGGGTGAGGACTTCGGCCAGCCGATGCGCACCGCCGCGGAGCTCGGCTTCGACGACACCCGCTACACCGAGGTCCCGGACGACATCCGCGAACTGGACCCGGTGGGCCGCTCCCTGCTGCGTGAGGGGCGCCGCGCGGCCCTGGAGGCGCAGGCCCACGGCCAGCCCGGCCAGGAGCCCGGCGGTGAGGCGGCCTACGCCGACTCCTTCGACCAGCAGACCGGCCAGCACGCCTACGACAACGGCCAGGGCGGCTACGCCGAGCAGACCGGCTACGGTCAGCAGCAGGCGTACGAGGAGCAGCAGCAGGCGTCGTACGAGGAGCCCTACTTCCCGCAGGACGGCGGGCTGCCGCAGAACGACGGTTTCCAGGCCGCCGGCGGCTACCCGGAGCCCGCGTATGCGGAGTCCGGCCAGAACGAGCACTCCGGAGTGGCGAACACCGCCCCGGAGAGCTACTCGGGCTTCGAAGAGCAGTCCTACCAGGGCGACTGGCAGCAGCAGGGCGGCTACCAGAACGGCTACCCGGACCAGTACGCTCCAGAAGCGGAATCTGTGCAGGCCCCTGACGCAAGTGAGCGGGACCGCGTAGGCTTCGACAGTCCGGGACCGGCCTCCTCCGCCGGCCACCAGCTGACCGACGCCGGGCTTCCCCGCCGCGGATCCACCGCGAGCGGCGCCACGGGCGGCGCGCAGCGCGTGCACCAGGAATCGCCGGCCCCCTCCCCGGAGAGCAACGGCGACAACGGCTGGCGCTCGGCGAACGACGAGCGGTGGCAGCAGGCCTCGCAGCTCCGGAAGCCCAAGGCGGGCGGAGTGACCTCCTCCGGTCTGCCGCGGCGGGTGCCCAAGGCCAATCTGGTCGAAGGCGCAGCGGAGTCGACTCCGCAGGGAGGCCCACAGGTCTCCCGCGCCCCCGAGGACGTCCGGGGCAGGCTGAGCAACCTGCGCCGGGGAGTGCAGCGGGGACGCACCGCAGGAAGTGAAACGAACGGCCAGGGCTTCGGTCCTGACAGCACCTACAACCAGGAGCGTTAGTGTGAGCCCGATGAGCCAGGCGGCACAGAACCTGAACTGGTTGATCACCAACTTCGTGGACAACACCCCCGGGGTGTCCCACACCGTGGTGGTCTCCGCCGACGGACTCCTTCTGGCGATGTCCGAAGGCTTTCCCCGCGACCGCGCCGACCAGCTCGCGGCCGTCGCCTCCGGTCTGACCTCACTGACCGCCGGCGCCTCACGCATCTTCGAGGGCGGCAGCGTGAACCAGACGGTTGTGGAGATGGAGCGAGGATTCCTCTTCATCATGTCCATCTCGGACGGGTCGTCCCTCGCGGTTCTGGCCCACCCGGAAGCGGACATCGGTCTCATTGGGTACGAGATGGCACTTCTCGTGGACCGCGCGGGCACGGTTCTGACCCCGGATCTCCGTGCGGAGCTCCAGGGCAGCCTTCTCAACTAACAGACAGACGGTGCGTTTTCGCGTCCCGGGGCCGTAAGGTTTCGGGACGCGGCTCCACAGGGATGGGTGCCCGGCGCAGTCGGAGGAGGAGAAAGTGGCAACACCCCCAGGCGGTTCGTCTTCGGGCAATTGGTCGTACGGCCCTGCCCAGGGCCAGAACGACGGTTCCCAGAACCGGTACAACTTCCCCTCCACCCCGAGCCACCGGCAGCCGTACGCGCCACAGGGTCCCGGCCCGGGCCAGTACGACCAGCCGCAGGCACCGCGTGTCCAGCCCGTGCAGCCGCAGCGCCGCACCCATGAGCCGGCGCCCGCCGGGGCGTCGAACAACCCCCTGGTGCGCCCGTACGCGATGACGGGCGGTCGCACCAGGCCGCGGTACCAGCTCGCCATCGAGGCGCTGGTGCACACCACCGCGGCTCCGCATCAGATGCAGGGCCAGTTGCCCGAGCATCAGCGGATCTGCAACCTCTGCCGTGAGATCAAGTCGGTAGCCGAGATCTCGGCTCTGCTCACGATCCCTCTCGGCGTGGCCAGGATCCTCGTCGCCGACTTGGCGGAGGCGGGACTGGTCGCCATCCATCAGCCCGGCGGCGACGAGAACGCCGGTGGCCAGCCAGACGTGACACTGCTCGAAAGGGTGCTCAGTGGACTTCGCAAGCTCTAGCGGCGGTCCTTCCCGCTCCACCACCTCCGCGAAGATCGTGGTGGCGGGCGGCTTCGGCGTGGGCAAGACCACGTTCGTCGGCGCCGTCTCGGAGATCAACCCGCTGCGCACGGAAGCCGTCATGACGTCTGCTTCGGCAGGCATCGACGACCTCACCCACACCGGGGACAAGACGACCACCACGGTCGCGATGGACTTCGGCCGTATCACCCTCGACCAGGACCTGATCCTGTACCTGTTCGGTACGCCCGGCCAGGACCGCTTCTGGTTCATGTGGGACGACCTGGTGCGCGGCGCCATCGGCGCCATCGTTCTCGTCGACACCCGGAGGCTCGCCGACTGCTTCCCGGCTGTCGACTACTTCGAGAACAGCGGACTGCCGTTCGTCATCGCCCTCAACGGCTTCGACGGCAACCAGCCGTACAACCCCGAAGAGGTGCGTGAGGCGCTGCAGATCGGGCCGGACACCCCGATCATCACCACCGACGCGCGGCACCGGGCGGACGCGAAGTCCGCTCTGATCACCCTGGTCGAGCACGCGCTGATGGCGCGCCTGCGCTAGCTGAACGGTTCTTGCGGCCACCGGGCTGCCTCGGACGGTTGTATGCCGTCCGAGGCAGCCCGTGGTCGTTCGCGCCCACGCGGCGGAGCCGCACACCGACACAGCCCCGCGCCCCCTGGAAAACGCGAAGGGCCCCTCCTTGCGGAGGGGCCCTTCGCGTTGCGGTCAGCGCCAGCTGTGCGGGGCGCGGAAGCCGGACTCGCGCTCCAGTCGGCGCCAGCCGGCGCGGACGCGGCCGTGGGCCGGGGCGATCTCGTCCGGGCGGGCGGCCGCGCGGGCCAGGAGGATCGCCGTGAGAGCGGCGACTTCCTCGGGCTCGGCGTGGCCCTTCTCAACACGGATGTCAGGCATGGACATACGACAGACTCCTCAGGGTCACTGCGGGGGGTTGCCGTGCTTGCGCGAAGGCAGGTCGGCGTGCTTGGTGTGCAGCATCGCCAGGGACTTGATCAGCACCTCGCGGGTCTCGGCGGGGTCGATGACGTCGTCGACCAGACCGCGCTCGGCCGCGTAGTACGGGTGCATCAGCTCGGACTTGTACTCCTTGACCATCCGCGCGCGCATCGCGTCGGGGTCGTCGGCCTCGGCGATCTGACGGCGGAAGATGACGTTGGCCGCGCCCTCCGCGCCCATCACCGCGATCTCGTTCGTGGGCCAGGCGTAGGTGAGGTCGGCGCCGATGGACTGGCTGTCCATCACGATGTAGGCACCTCCGTACGCCTTCCGCAGGATCAGGGAGATCCGGGGCACGGTGGCGTTGCAGTAGGCGTAGAGCAGCTTCGCGCCGTGCCGGATGATCCCTCCGTGCTCCTGGTCGACGCCGGGGAGGAACCCGGGGACGTCGAGGAAGGTCACGATCGGGATGTTAAAAGCGTCACACATCTGGACAAAGCGCGCAGCTTTTTCCGACGCCTCGATGTCCAGGACGCCCGCGAGCGTCTGCGGCTGGTTGGCGACGATGCCGACCACCTGGCCGTCCAGCCGGGCCAGCGCGCAGATGATGTTCCGCGCCCAGCGCTCGTGGACCTCCAGGTACTCGCCGTCGTCGACGATCTCCTCGATGACCTTGGCCATGTCGTACGGCCGGTTGCCGTCCGCCGGGACCAGGTCCAGGAGCACGTCGCTGCGGCGCTCGGCCGGGTCCGCGCTCTCCACCCTCGGGGGGTTCTCGCGGTTGTTCTGCGGGAGGAGCGAGAGGAGGTAGCGGACCTCCGCGATGCAGGTCTCCTCGTCGTCGTACGCGAAGTGGCAGACGCCGGAGGTCTCGGCGTGCACGTCCGCGCCGCCCAGGCCGTTCTGGGTGATCTCCTCGCCCGTCACCGCCTTGACCACGTCCGGGCCGGTGATGAACATCTGCGACGTGTCGCGGACCATGAAGACGAAGTCCGTCAGGGCCGGGCTGTACGCCGCGCCGCCCGCGCACGGGCCGAGCATCACGCTGATCTGCGGGATGACACCGGACGCCTTGGTGTTGCGCTGGAAGATGCCGCCGTAGCCGGCGAGGGCGGAGACGCCCTCCTGGATACGGGCGCCCGCGCCGTCGTTCAGGGAGACCAGGGGCGCGCCGGCCGCGATGGCCATGTCCATGATCTTGTGGATCTTCGTCGCGTGGGCCTCGCCCAGCGCGCCGCCGAAGATCCGGAAGTCATGGGCGTAGACGAAGACCGTGCGGCCCTCGACCGTGCCCCAGCCGGTGATGACACCGTCGGTGAACGGCTTCTTGGCCTCCAGGCCGAAGCCGGTCGCCCGGTGCCTGCGCAGCTGCTCGACCTCACGGAAGGACCCCGGGTCGAGGAGCAGTTCGATGCGCTCCCGGGCGGTCAGCTTGCCCTTGGCGTGCTGCGCCTCGGTCGCCTTCTCGCTCGGGCCCGCCAGTGCCTGCGCACGGATCTCGTGCAGCTCGGCCACCCGGCCGCGCGCGTCCGTCGGCTCACCCGTCGCCTCATCCAAAACGGTCATGTAGCGACCTTACGAAGGAGACCAAGGAAAGCGAGCCGTCGACTCCGTACAGTCTCCGGCTCGTTTTCCTGGTACCCCTGAACAGAACCACGGCCCTGTGCAGGCTTTCCAACTGTTCAGGGGGCCTGAGCGTTGTAGAGGTCACACAAAGTCGTCAGCCGAAAGACACCTCACATTCATGGGTGGCACATGCCATCCCTGGAGTGATGCGCAGGCTCAGCCGGCGGCCCGTGGCGAGGATCTCGACGCTGTCGTCGGCCCGGATCACCCCGCCCACCGGATGATCCCAGACGACCTCCAGCGGGGCACCGGTGCGGGGTGGTTCGCTCACGCAGAGGCGGGCCGTACGGCCGTGACGGCGCAGCAGCACGCTCGCGCCGCCCGACGCGGTGAGCGGACCGGCCGCCCCGGCCTGCCAGAAGTTCGCGGCCGTCAGCCCCAGGGACGGCACCGTCACCGCCTGGCGTACGGCGTCGTTGGCGAGGACCCTCAGCCAGCGGCGGTCGGCGGCGCGGGCGGCGACCGTACGGCGGGACGCGCCCGGCATGAGGACGTACAGGTAGCCGGCGTCGGCGGGGTCCGTGCCGTGGTCGAGCCAGAGGGTCTGCCAGCGCCGGGTGCGCCGCTCGGTCGTGCTGGTGGTGTTGATGTCGGACCAGGCGCCGGTGCGGTACTCGCGCAGTGCGCGGAGCGCGCCGTCGGGGACGAGCCAGCCGCCGTGGCCCTCCAGGTGCGCCCAGCCGGGGCCGCGGAGGAAGGTCTGGGTGCCGCCCTCCCCCAGGTTGCGGTTGTCGACGACGGTCTCGACCGGGACGCCGTCCGCGCAGCTGATGCCGGCGCCCAGGCAGACCACGGCGTCCGCGAGGAAGAACCACGACTTGCGGGCCTCCAGCGTCGACTCCAGGCCTTTCAGATGCTGGCCGACGGCCGCGTACTCGCCGTCGGTGGTGCCGCCCACCCAGCGGACGTCCGGTCTGGGCGCGCCCCACTCGCCGCCCGCGCGGTCCGGCAGCCGCTTGGTGGAGACCGTGGTGCCGGGCAGGCGGTACCAGTCGACGGTCGGCCAGTACCAGTCGGTGTACTGGTCGCCGAGGCCGGGCGCCCACCAGGAGAGCATTCCGGCGCCGGTGTGCCAGCCGCGCGGGTTCTCGCCGTTGCCGCACTCGTAGTACGCGATGCGGTCGTCGGCCATCGCGAGGCCGGCGGTGAAGGCGGGGCGGCGGTGGACGGCACGGTCCATGGCCGGGAAGAGGCGGTGCCCGACGGGTTCGGGGGCGGCCGGGACGGGCGCGGCGGCGACGGAGTGCAGCCGGGTCAGGTCGGCCACGTCGAACTGGCGTGCCGTCAGGATGGGACTCACCTCGTCCCGTTCGATCCAGCCCTTCACCGCCCCGTACCAGCGCTCCCGCTCGGCGGGGCTCGCGCCGAGGGCGAGCAGGGCGATCGCCGCGATGATGCCCTGCCCGTGGAAGTGGTCGCTGCGCAGCACCCGGCGTTCGTCGGCGGCCAGGTGGCCGCGGCTGATGGCCCGCCCGTTGACCATGTCCATCACCAGCCCGTCGTGGATCAGCGGGGCGTAGGCGCGTTCGACGCTGTCGAGGACGATCTGCCGGTTCGGGTCGGTGACCTCCCACTCGGAGCCCGCGAGCAGGGCGAACAGGCGGCCGAGGCCGTCGAGCATCACCTGGCCGTAGGTGCCGGAGTAGGCGACCCAGGTGTGCTGGACGAACGACCCGTCGGCGTACAGGCCGTCGCCGCGGGTGACGTACGGGAAGACCGGGGAGAGCGCGTCCCGGGCGAGCGCGAGGCGGTCCGGGGCGCGGCCCAGGATGCCGCGCAGCGCGACGGAGCGGCACAGGTCGACGCGGTTGGCGCCGGTGGAGGTGCCGGAGTAGTCGGCGAAGACCGAGTCCGGGACGAAGTGGTCGACGGCGGCGCAGGCGGTGGCGATCCGGGCGGCGCCCAGGTGGTCGTACAGCGCCGCCGTGATGTCCATCAGCAGGCGGGGGCTGCCGATCTGCCACTCCCACCAGTTGCCGTAGCGGGTGGTGCCGGGGTGGTAGACGGTGGCGGCGAGATGGTCGAGGCCGTGCAGGACGGCCGCGAGCAGGCCGGGATCGCCGGTGACGCCGGTCCCCGGCTGGACGTACGCCTGGGTCATGGTCCACAGGCGGCCGTAGCTTCGGGTGATGCCGGCGGGTGGGTCGAAAGGGGCGTCCGGCCACAGCGAGCCGGCCGCCGGCACCGCGGGCAGGGCGGCCCGGAAACGGCGGGCGAGCTCACCGGTCTCGGCGAGGCGGCCGGCGTAGGGTTCGGCGCCCGGGTCGTACCCGGCACCGAGCGCGAGCTCCAGCCAGCGACGGCGGAGCGCGTCGTACGGATCGTCGGCGACGGCGTGTGCGCGGGGCTGCGCGGCGGCGGCCGGGGCGAGGCCGGCGGTGGCAGTGGCGGCGGCCCCCAGAAGGACGGCTCTACGGCTCGGGAGAGCCCGGCGTGAAAACGTCATGCTCATGGCCTCTAGCAGGAGAGCGGGGGTGGGGGAAGCGGGGCGGAGAGGTGCCGGGGGCAGGGGGTGGGGCGGGGGTCGGCTGTCGGCTGTCGGGTGGGCTTGGGTAGGGCTCGGGCGGGGGTCGGCTGCTAGGCGGGCTTGAGCGGGGATCCGGCGAGGCTTGAGCAGGGATCGGGTGGCGCTCGGGCGGGGGTCGGCTGCCGGGCAGGCTTGAGCAGGGATCGGGCCGGGCTTGAGCGGGGCTCGGGCCGGGCCCTGGCAGGCCTTGAGCGGGGCGGGCTCGCAGAGCGGGGTGGGTGACTTGCCGGCACGACTCCGGTCGGGACGACTTGCGGGCGAGGCCCGAGCGGGGTGGCTCGCGGGCACGGCTGAGGCAGGGTTGCTTCGGGGCACGGCTCGGGCGGGAAGCGCGGCGGCTCGCGACCGGACTGAGCAGGGCGGCTCGCGGGCACGGCTCGGAGCGGGGTGACCTGCGGGCACGGCTCGGAGCGGGGCAGCTCGCAGGCTCGGCTCGGGCGGGATGACCCGCATGCGCGGCGGCGGGCCAGGGCGACTCGCAGGCGGGCCTGAACCGGGCGGCTCGCGGGCTCCGCTCGGGCGGGGCACCCGCAAACACGGCTCGCGCCGGGCGACTCGCAAGCTCGGGGCGGGCCAGACGCGGACTCGCGGCCTGAGCCAGGCGACTCGCGAACGCGGCGCAGGACAAGGGGCGACTCGCAGGCGGGCCTGAACCGGGCGGCTTGCAGGCTCGGGCCGGGTGACCGCAGGCACGGCTCGGGCCGGGGGCGGCTCACGGACGGGGCCCGACCCGGGCGGCCGGCAGGCCCGGGCCGGCGGGGCAATTCGCCGACTCCACTCGGGCGGGCGGCTTGGAAGCGTGGTGCCGGGCGGGGCTCATGTCGGCTCGGGCCGGGGCTTCGTTCAGCCGAAGCGGTTCAGTAGGCGGCGGTACAGCCACGGTGTGAGGCCGCGGACTCGGCCCGGCAGCGTCAGCCAGCCCGGTACGTAGACCTCGTCGCGCTTTCGGGCCACCGCATCCCAGACAGTGCGGGCGACGGTGGCCGGGGGGATGGGGCGTGGGCGGTCGCGGCGGTACGGGGTGCCGCGGCGGGCGAAGAACTCGGTGTCCACCGGGCCCGGCACCACCAGGGTGACCCCGACCCCGGTGCCGCGCAGCTCCTGCCGCAGTGCCTCGGCGAACGCGGCCAGCCCGGCCTTCGCCGCCGAGTACACGGCCTCCTCGCGCACCCCCACACAACCCGCCACCGACCCGATCAGCACCACCCGTCCCCGGCCGCGCGCCACCATCGCCGGCAGCACCTCCCGTACCAGATGCAGCGTGGCCACGAGATCCACGGCGAGGACACCGTCGATCACGTCGTGCGGCATGGCCGTGAACGGGCCCGCCCAGCCGATGCCCGCCCCGGCGACCAGTACGTCGATCCGCCCGGCCGTCTCCAGGGCCGACCGGGCGAGCAGCCGCGGACCGCCCGGAGCGGTGAGGTCGCCGGGCAGGACGTGGGCGGACGTGCCCGCGGCCGTCCGCGCCAGCCCCTCCCGGTCCCGCCCGCTCAGCAGCAGCTGCCAGCCGCCGTCGGCGAAGCGGCGTGCCGTGGCGGCGCCGATACCCGAGGACGCCCCGGTGACGAGGGCCACGGGCGTGTCGGGACGCGGCGGCTGGGGTTTCCGCGCCACGGACGGGGCGGGTACGGCACTCGCCCGGTGTTCGGAGGTGGAGCCGGTATGGGTCAAGGGTCGGTCTCCCTGCGCAGATCGGTCCGGTTTTCCGGACTCGTCCCCAGGACACCGCCGAAGGGGTGCCCGCCGCCACTTCCGCCGCCGTGCGCCGCCCCGGCTCACCCGAACCGGTACCCCGCCCGGCGGAACCACCCCTGAGGGCCGCGCGGTGCCGCCAGGCGGCGGTACGGGCGGTGCGCCGCGCGGCCGGGCCGGGATACGAAGGGAGAGCCCCCGGAGGTGACCATGCGTCTGCTGCTCGTCCACCCCAGCGCCCTGATGTACTCGGAGATCTTCCTGCGCCTGGAGCCCCTGGGCCTGGAACGGGTGGCGGCCGCGGCACGCGACGCCGGTCACGACGTACGAGTCGTGGACCTCCAGGTCCTCGGCCGGGACCGGCTGCGCGCCGAGGTGCGGTCCTTCCGGCCCGAGGCGCTGGGCATCTCGCTGAACTACCTCGCCAACATCCCCGAGGCCATCGAACTGGCCGCGCACGTCAAGCGGGCCGTACCGGGCTGTTTCGTCTTCCTCGGCGGGCACAGCGTGTCGTTCGTCGCCGAGGAGGTGCTGGAGCAGGCGGAGGGCGCGGTCGACGCGGTGGTGCGCGGCGAGGGGGAACCGGCGGTCGGCCCGCTGCTGGAGGCGGTGCGCCACGGCGGCCTCGACGGTGTGCCGGGGATCGTCACCTCGGCGGGACGCGGCCCCGCGCCACTGATGCTGCACAGCATCGACGCGCCGCTGCCGGCCCGCGACCTGATGCGCAGCCGACGCCGCTACTTCATCGGCGAACTCGACCCGTGCGCCTCCATCGAGTTCACCCGCGGCTGTCCCTGGGACTGTTCGTTCTGCTCCGCGTGGACGTTCTACGGCCGCAGTTACCGCAGGGCCTCCCCCGAGGCGGCGGCCGCCGAACTCGCGGCGATCCGCGAGCCGAACGTGTTCATCGTCGACGACGTGGCCTTCATCCGGCCGGAACACGGCGACGCGATCGCCGCGGCGGTGGAGCGGCGGCGGATCCGCAAGCGGTACTACCTGGAGACCCGCGCCGATGTGCTGCTGCGCCACCCCGAGGTGTTCGAGCGGTGGGCGCGGCTCGGGCTGAAGTACATGTTCCTCGGCATGGAGGCGATCGACGCGGAGGGCCTGGACCTGTTCCGCAAGCGGATCAGCCCGGACGAGAACATCAAGGCGCTGCGGACCGCGCGGCGGATGGGCATCGCGGTCGCCATCAACCTGATCGTCGACCCGGCGTGGGACGAGGAACGGTTCCGGGTGGTGCGGGAGTTCGCGCTGGCCGTGCCGGAGATCGTGCACTTCACCGTGATGACGCCGTACCCCGGCACCGAGATCTGGCACACCGAGTCGCGCCGCCTCACCACGCGCGACTACCGGCTGTTCGACATCCAGCACGCCGTCGTGCCGACGACGCTGCCGCTGGAGCGGTTCTACGAGGAGCTGGTGCGCACCCAGGCCGTGATCAACCGCAAGCACCTGGGGCTGCGCACCGCGTTCGGCGCGGCCCGCGTGCTCGGCCGCAACCTGCTGCACGGGCAGACCAACTTCGCCCGCATGCTGTGGAAGTTCAACCAGGTGTACAACCCGCGGCGGCAGCTCGCCGACCACGCCATGCCGGTGCGGTACGAGCTGCCGCTGCCGCAGCGCATCGACGTCGGCGACCGGCGCAAGCTGTACGTGCACACGCGGAGCCGGGAGACCACCGAGTAGCACCGCCGCCGGGAGGGGCTGTTCGAACGATGCCGATCGCCGTGCTCGCCGCGCTCGCCGCCGGCGCGTGCTTCGCCGCGGCGGGGCTGCTGCAGCAGTGGGCCGCGGGTGCCCGCCCGGACACCGAGGCGTTGCGGCTGCGGCTGCTGGGCGGGCTGGTGCGTGACCCCTGGTGGCTGTGCGGCATCGGGCTGGCGGTGCTGGCGTACGGATTCCAGTCGCTGGCGCTGGCGTTCGGGCCGCTCAGTCTCGTCCAGCCGCTGATCGTCGCCGAGTTGGTGTTCGCGGTGCCGCTGTCGGCGCGGCTGCACCGGATGCGGCTGGGGCGCCGGGAGTGGCTGGGCACGGCCGCGGTGGCGGTCGGGCTCGCGGTGGCGCTGGCGTCGGCCCGGCCGCACGGGGGCCGGCCGGCGGCGGCGAGCGTGCAGCAGTGGCTGCTGCTCCTCGGCGCCACGGCCGCCGTCGTCTGCGCCGCGCCGGCCGCCGCCCGCCGGCTGACGGGGCCCTGGCGGGCCTCCGCCACGGCCCTCGCCGCCGGGGTGGTCATGGGCACGCAGTCGGTCCTGCTCGCCGCGACCGTGGACCGTCTGCGCCACGGCCTCGGCGCGGCGCTGACCGCCTGGCAGACGTACGCGCTGGTGGTGGCCTCCCTCTGCGGTCTGCTCCTCATCCAGACCGCCTTCCAGCAGGGTCCGCTCGCCGCGAGCATGACGGTCCTCGACGCGACGGAGCCGGTGGTCGCGGTGACCGTCGGCACGGTCGTCTTCGGCGAGACGATCACCACCGGCTGGCCGGTCAGCGCCGTCACCGTGACCGCGCTGCTGCTGGTGTGCGCGGGCATCGCGGGCCTGGACTCGTCACCGGTGGTGGCGGCACTGCACGAGCGAAAGGGGAGGGCGGCGCCGTAAGGGCAGGGGGTCGGTGATCGGGGCGGTGGGCGCGGGTGCGTTTTGGCGGGGACGACGGCCGGTCACTGCCGGTCGGGTGCGGGGGTGGCCCGGTGGGTGCGGGCGTGGGGGTGGAGCCAGGCGGGGAGCAGGTCCTCTGTCAGGACGCGGTCCCAGGACGGGTGGGTCTCGCGGGCCGTGGTCGCCGCGCGGTGGCGTACGGCGGTGAGGCGGGCCGGGTCGTCGAGGAGGCCGGTCAGGGCGGCGGCCCATGCTTCGGGAGTGTCGTCGTGGACGACGATGCCGTCCTCGCCGGGTGCGGTCAGCCACTGGGTGGTGGCGGCGCCCTCGGGGAGGACGACGGCGAGGCCGCCGGCCATGGCTTCGGCGACGGCGTTGCCGCAGGTCTCGGTGCGGGAGGGGAAGGCGAAGACGTCGCAGGCGGCGTAGACGGCCGCCAGGCGGTCCTGCGGGAGGGGGCCGAGCAGGGTGGCGTCGGCGCCGAGGGACCGCCGTACCGGTGCGGCGTCCACGCCCGCGCCCGCCAGCACCAGGTGAACGGGCCGCCCCGCCGCCCGCACCCGGCGCACGCTCTCGGCCAGCAGCGGCAGTCCCTTGGTCGCGTCCAGCCGGCCGGCGAACAGGACCAGCGGGCGGTCCGCCGGGACGCCGTACGCGCGGGCCAGCCGGGTCCGGGCGGTGGGGTCGGGGTGGAAGCGGGCGTGGTCGACGCCCCGGCGCAGCAGGGCGACGCGGTCCGCGCCGACGACGGGGGCCAGTTCGGCGCAGCCCGCCGGGGTGGCGGCGAGGACGCGTTCGCAGGCGTCGAGCAGGCGGTCCCGGCGCCGCCGTAGCCGGCGTTCGGCGCCGCGCGCGAGCAGGGTGCCCGCAGCGGGCAGCCGGCGGTCGGCGAGGTAGCGGGCGTAGACCGCGGCGAGGGCGGGGACGTCGGTGTGCACGGAGGCCACCAGGCGGGGCGCGGGCCCGCCGCCGCGGGCGGCACGGTGGGCGAGCCGGACGGCGGTGGTGGCATAGGCGAAGCCGTGGGTGAGGTGCCAGACGTCGTGGCGGGGCAGCAGCGCGGCGAGCCGCGGGTGGTGCGGGGCGAGGTCGGTCACGTCCTCCGCGCCGCGCGCCGAGACCAGCGTGGTGGAGGCGAGCACCGGCCGGAGCGTGATCAGGCGGACCCGCGGGGACAGGGGCTCGACGTGTTCGCGGGAGCCCAGGAAGTAGACGGTGAGGTCGAGGTGGGGCGCGGCGTCCGGAAGCCGGGCCGCGCTCTCCGCGAAGCGTTCCCAGCACTTGACGTGGCCGCCCGAGGTGCCGCTCCGCACCAGTTCGACCAGTACCGCGACCGACAGCACGGTGGGCGGGTACCACTCGCGGGGGCGGCCCAACCGCCGGCCCGATCGCCGGTCCGATCACCGGCCCGATCTCGGTACGTCCGCGACACGCCCACGACATGTTCCCGATGATGTTGAAACTTGAACGGAATAGGTCTACGGTGGGTTTCGTTCAGCTCGTTGAACATTAAACATTCCGTCCCCAAGGAGTGAGAACGCCATGACCCTGGACCTGGCCACCCTGACCGGCGACTACACCATCGACCCCGCCCACACGACCATCGGCTTCGTCGCCCGCCACGCCATGGTCACGAACGTCAAGGGCAAGTTCCTCGACTTCACCGGCTCGCTGCACCTCGACGGCTCCGAGCCGTCCAACTCCACCGCGACCATCGACGTCAGGATGGACAGCATCGACACCGGCAACGCCGACCGCGACGGTCACCTGAAGAGCGCCGACTTCTTCAAGACCGACGAGTTCCCCGCCATGACCTTCCGCTCCACCAAGGCGGAGTCCCTGGGCGGCGACGACTACCGCATCACCGGCGACCTGTCGATCCTCGGCGTCACCAAGCCGATCACCATCGACCTGGAGTTCAACGGCGCCGCGAAGGACCCGTTCGGCAACGAGCGCGTCGGCTTCGAGGGCAAGACGACGATCCTGCGCTCCGAGTGGGGCCTGACCTGGAACGCCGCGCTGGAGACCGGCGGCTTCCTGGTGTCGGACAAGATCAAGCTGAACTTCGACATCTCGGCGATCAAGAACGCCTGAGCCGACGGCTCCGCCGTCCCCCCGAGAGCGCCCGCCCTCCCCTGCCCCCGCGGGGAGGGCGGGCGCTCGCCTGTTCTCATCCGAGGTCATACGGGCACGGCAGGCCGCGCACAGGACGGGATTCGACCTGGTGGGCGGCCCGGTTGTCGCGGCATCATGGCCGGATGACCGCAGACTCCCGGCCGGGCCGCCCCGCGTGGGTCGTCGTGGCCACCTACGAGATCCACTACGGCCGTCCCCACCCCCTGACCGCCGTCCACGCCTGACTGCGGGAGCGCGGCATCGACTGGATGCCGTTCCCGCCCGACGACGTCCGCTGGGACCGCGTCTGTGCGCCCGGGGCCGACGGCCGGTGGCGGGCCTGGGTCACCGTCACCGTGGCGGCGTCGGCACTGTGGCGGCTCGGACTCCATCCCGAACAGCCGACGGCGGCGGTGGACGGGCCGTCGCCGCCCCGCTGGTGGCATGCCGCGGGCGAGCGGTACGTGCGCGGGGCCGGACGCTGGAACGGCAGGTAGCGGGGCGCGGGTAAATGCGGTGCGCGGTACGCGGCGGCGTGGTTGGCTCCGGCCATGACCTGGCTGCCGCATGACTTCGTCCACCCCGTCCACGTCGAGATACCGGACGGCGGGGGCCATCGGCTGCGTCCGATCAGCGGGGCGGACGCGCCGCTCGACTACCCGGCCGTGATGGGCTCCCGGGAGCGGCTGTGGACGGTCTTCGGGCCGGCCTGGGGCTGGCCGCCGGCCACGATGTCGTACGAGGCGAACCGCGCGGACCTGGAACGGCACGCCGCCGAGATCGAGGCCCACGAGTCGTTCAACTACACCGTCGAGAACGCGGACCGCACCGCCCTGCGCGGCTGCGTCTACATCGATCCGCCGGAGAAGCGCGGCGCCGACGCGGAGATCTCCTGGTGGGTGGTGGACGACGAGGTCGGGGGTGCGCTGGAGCGCGCGCTGAACGCGTTCGTGCCGCGCTGGATCGCCGAGGACTGGCCGTTCGAGGCGCCCCGGTTCATCGGCCGGGACCTGACGTGGGAGGAGTGGCTGCGACTGCCCGACCACGGGTGAGCGGCGCCCTCCCGGGCCCGGAGCCCGACGCGTTCAGAAGCCGCCGCCGAAGTCGCCTCCCCCGCCGAAGTCGCCGCCGCCTCCGAAGTCGCCGCCGCCCCAGCCGCCGCTGAAGTCGTCGGTGTTGAAGTCGGCGCCGGAGACGTCGCCGCCCTCGTAACCGTTGAAGTCGCCGTAACCCGTGCCGTAGTCGGCCGCGTAGGACGGGGTGGCCATCATGCTGCCGAGCAGGGTGCCGACCAGCAGGCCGGGGAGGATGCCGCCGCCGAAGTAGCCGCCCGCCCAGGGGCCGTAGGCGGGGCCCGCGTCCCAGTACGGACGGCGGCCGTAGTCGGTGTCGACCTCGCGGATCGCGGGGTCGCGCCCGTCGGCCAGCCGGGCTTCGTCGGCGGCGCACACCGGAACCTCGCGGGTGGCGCCGGCCTCCGGCGTCCAGGTGGCGTCGGCGACGGACGGGCCGTGGCGGGGGTCGAAGAAGCAGGGCGGGCGGCGTTCGGGCAGCGGCCGGCCCTCACGGCGGGCGGCGAGCCGGGCGAGCGCGAACCGGCCGTCCTCCAGGGACTCGGTGACCGGGCGCACGTCCTCCGGTCTGCGGGCCGCCTCCATCTGGGCTTTCGCCCGGTCGTAGGCGTCCAGGGCGCGTTCGAAGTCGGCGCGCATCGCGTCGTCGGCGCCGGGTTCGGCGGGCCGGAAGTCGAGGCGGTCGAGTTCCTCGCCGAAGGCGGTGATGTCCTCGTCGACCACCACGCGCAGCTTGTCCAGCGCGGCCCGTTGCTCCTCCTCGTGGCGGCGCCGGTTGCGGCGGACGAGGGTGTACGCGCCGACGCCGCCGGCCGCCAGGACGGCGCCGGTGGTGATCAGCGCGGCGGTGGAGACGCCGTCGGTGCCGGTGGACCCCCAGGAGGCGGGGGCGGAGCCGCCGAGGCCGCCGCGCAGGGCGTCGTCGACGAAGTCGTTCAGCTGGGCCTTGGCGTCGCCGCTGTCCTGCACGGCGGCGACCAGGTTGGACACGCCCTGCCGGCTCAGCACGCTGCTGTCGGCGCGCGCGTCGAAGCGGTCGCCGAGCCGGACTCCGTACAGACCGGTGATGCCGGTCTCGGTGCGGAGGTTGCGGAACAGGTTGTCCGTCGGCTGGTCGGCGGGCAGGACCGCTATGAGGACGGGTTTGTCCGCGTCCTCGATCTTGTCCGCGAGCGCTTCGGCGTCCGCCTCGGACAGCACGTCGGAGGCGGCCGGGTCGACGTAGACGGGGCTCTCCCGCAGGGCTTGGGCGACCTCGGAGATGTCGGTGGCCGCGTGCGCGCCGGGCGCACCGGCCGACAGCACCGCCAGCGCGGCGGTGACCGGCACGATCAGCAGGCGTACGAAGGTACGCATCATCGCGGCCCTCATATGTTCGAAGCTACCCGAAACCGGCACATATTGACATCGGCCCGGGAGGCGGACCCCGAGGCGGGCCTTCCTGGAGGCGGTGCCCGGTCGGGGCGGCACTTGGCATGGACCTTTCCACAGCTCTCGTGGTTCACTCACTCCCACCGTTCAATCACGCCTTAGATCACGGCGTGATTTATCCGAGGGCCCGTTGTCTTCACGGAAGGACGACGCACCATGAGGAGATCCCCCACCCGCGCGCTCCGGCTGCTGCCGGCCGCGCTGCTCTCCGCGGTCGGCCTCACCGCCGCCGGTCTCACCGCGGCGGCCCCCGCCGCGCACGCGGCCGGCGAGCAGGTGAACGTCTGGCTGACCACCACCGACGACACCGCCGGCCGGCATGTCGTGCGCGGCCTCCAGGCGCAGACCCCGTTCGCCTTCCAGGCCGGGACCGGCGGCGGCGGTGAGAACATCTCCGTCGACGAGAACACCCGCTACCAGACCTTCACCGGCGGCGGCGCCTCCTTCACCGACACCGCGGCCTGGCTGATGGACGGCAGCGGGGCGCTGTCGCAGGCCACCCGGGACGCGACGATGCGCAAGCTGTTCTCCCCCACGGAGGGCATCGGTCTGTCGTTCCTGCGCAACCCGATGGGCGGCTCGGACCTCGCCCGGTTCGGCTACACCTACGACGACGTGCCCGCCGGGCAGACCGACCCGGACCTGTCCGAGTTCTCGATCGCCCACGACCTCCAGGACGTCGTGCCGCTGACAAGGCAGGCGCGTCAGCTCAACCCGGCGCTCACCGTGATGGCCTCGCCGTGGACCGCGCCCGCCTGGATGAAGGACAGCGGACAGCTGAACGGCGGCTGGCTGAAGGCGGAGCACTACGGAACGTACGCCTCGTACTTCGTGAAGTACCTCCAGGCCTACCGGGACCAGGGCGTCCCCGTCGCCTACGTGACCGCGCAGAACGAGCCGACGTGCTGCGCGGGCTACCCCTCGATGAGCTGGAACGCGAGCGGGCTGGCCTACTTCACCAAGAACGAGCTGCTGCCCAAGCTCCAGGCGGCGGGCCTGCCGACGAAGGTGCTGGCGCACGACTGGAACTGGGACACCTACGACGCCTACGCGGCCCAGACCGTCGACGACCCGGCGGTGCGTTCGCACCCCAACTTCGGCGGCATCGCCTGGCACGGCTACGGCGGGGACGTCGCCAAGCAGACGGCCGTGCACGACCGCCATCCGCAGCTGGACGCGTTCGGCACCGAGCACTCGGGCGGCACCTGGATCGCCGACCAGCAGCGCGAGGACATGATGAACATCATCGACTACACCCGCAACTGGGCGAAGTCGGTGACGAAGTGGTCCCTGGCCGTGGACCAGAACCGGGGCCCGCACAACGGCGGCTGCGGGATCTGCGACGGGCTGATCACCGTGCACAACGGGGACGCGCGGCACGGCCAGGTCGACTTCACGATCGAGTACTACACGATGGGCCACCTGACGAAGTTCGTCCGGCCCGGCGCCCACCGGATCGCCTCGACGGCGTCGGCGGCCGTCCCCAACGTGGCGTGGCGCAACCCGGACGGCTCCAAGGCCCTGATCGCCTACAACCCGTCCTCGTCGGCCCGCACGGTCACCGTCAACTGGGGCTCACAGCACGCCACTTACTCCCTGCCGGGCAGGACCTCCGCGACCTTCACCTGGTCCGGCACGCAGTCCGGCGGCGGCGACCGGTCGGGCGCGTTCGTCGGTCTCGCGGGCAAGTGCCTGGACGTGGCCGGCGGTTCGGCCGCCGACGGCACGCCGGTGCAGCTCCACGACTGCAACGGCACCGCCGCGCAGCAGTGGACGGTCCGCGCCGACGGCTCCGTCCAGGCGCTCGGCAAGTGCCTGGACGTGACCTCCGGCTCGACCGCGGACGGGGCGAAGGTACAGCTCTACGACTGCAACGGCACGGGCGCCCAGCGCTGGTCGTACAACGCGGCGACCGGCGACGTGGTGAACCTCGCCGCCGACAGGTGCCTGGACGTGACGGACCAGTCCTCGGCGAACGGCGCCCGCGCGCAGATCTGGAGCTGCACGGGCGCCGCCAACCAGAAGTGGAGCCTGCGGTGACGGCCCAGGCGTAGGGCCGGCCGGGGAGTGGAGGGGAGGCGCGGTCCGTCCGGTCTACTCGGCGGGGGTCACCCCGGCCCGCAGGAGTCCGTAGGTGTACGCGTCCTCCAGTGCCTGCCAGGACGCGGCGATGACGTTCTCCGCCACACCGACCGTGGACCACTCGCCGGCGCCGTCCGAGGTGGAGATCAGGACGCGGGTCGTGGACTGGGTGCCGTGCTTGCCCTCCAGGATGCGGACCTTGTAGTCGACGAGGTCGAGCTTGGCGAGCTGCGGGTAGATCTTCTCGAGGGCGACGCGCAGGGCCCGGTCGAGCGCGTTGACCGGGCCGTTGCCCTCCGCGGTGGCGACGATCCGCTCACCCTTGGCCCACAGCTTGACGGTGGCCTCGTTGGCGTGGGTGCCGTCGGGGCGGTCCTCGACGATGGCCCGCCAGGACTCGACCTCGAAGTAGCGCAGCGGCCCGCCCTGTACCTCGGAGCGCAGCAGCAGTTCGAAGCTCGCGTCGGCGGCCTCGTACGTGTAGCCCTCGAGTTCCCGCTCCTTGACCCGCTCGACGACCCGGCCGACCAGTTCCCGGTCGCCGCCGAGGTCGACGCCCAGCTCCTTGCCCTTCAGCTCCACCGACGCCCGGCCCGCCATGTCGGAGACCAGCATCCGCATGGTGTTGCCGACCTGCTCGGGGTCGATGTGCTGGTAGAGGTCCGGGTCGACCTTGATCGCGGACGCGTGCAGGCCGGCCTTGTGGGCGAAGGCGGACAGGCCCACGTACGGCTGATGGGTGGACGGGGTGAGGTTGACGACCTCGGCGATGGCGTGCGAGATCCGGGTCATCTCGCGCAGCCTGCCCTCGGGCAGCACCTTCTTGCCGTACTTCAGCTCCAGCGCGGCCACCACCGGGAAGAGGTTGGCGTTGCCGACCCGCTCGCCGTAGCCGTTGGCGGTGCACTGGACGTGGGTGGCGCCCGCGTCGACGGCGGCGAGGGTGTTGGCGACCGCGCAGCCGGTGTCGTCCTGGGCGTGGATGCCGAGCCGGGCGCCGGTGTCGGCGAGGACGGTGGAGACGACGGCCTGGACCTGCGCGGGCAGCATGCCGCCGTTGGTGTCGCAGAGGATCACCACGTCGGCGCCGGCCTCGGCCGCCGTACGGACGACGGCCTTGGCGTACTCGGGGTTCGCGCGGTAGCCGTCGAAGAAGTGCTCGCAGTCGACGAAGACGCGGCGGCCCTGGGACGTGAGGTGGGCGACGGTGTCGCGGACCATCTCCAGGTTCTCGTCGAGGGTGGTGCGCAGGGCCAGCTCGACATGCCGGTCGTGGGACTTCGCCACCAGGGTGATCACTGGGGCGCCGGAGTCCAGGAGGGCCTTGACCTGCTGGTCGTCGGCGGCGCTGGCGCCGGCTCGGCGGGTGGAGCCGAAGGCGACCAGCTGGGCGTGCTTGAAGTCGATCTCCTTCTGGGCCCGGGCGAAGAACTCGGTGTCGCGCGGGTTCGCGCCGGGCCAGCCGCCCTCGATGAACCCGACCCCGAAGTCGTCCAGGTGACGTGCGATGGCCAGCTTGTCCGCGACCGTGAGGTTGATGCCCTCGCGCTGGGCGCCGTCGCGCAGGGTGGTGTCGAAGACGTGGAACGAGTCGTCGAGCTCGCTGGTTTCCGTCATGGTCGTCAAGGCTCCTGTTTGGGATCTCGGTCTACCGGAATGACCGGCTCCACCGTCCTTCTATGATCCCTCGCGCTCTTCTCCCGGCTGCGGGTGGGCCAGGAAAACGAAAAACCTCTCGCGGGTGCGAGAGGTCTGCGCGCGGGTCGAGGACGACGGTGTCCGCCCGTACCGGGTCGTACGAGGCGGTCACTGCGGACCGGCGCGCCTGCTGCCAATAATCATGGCGAACGAGAGCACGGAGGCAGTCTGGCACAGCCCCGCCCCCGCGCTCACGGCTGTCTCAGTATGCGAGCCCGAGATCACTCACCGCACACGGCGGACGAAGCCGTCCCCTTCCCCGTTCGTGTCATCCGGCACCAGCCGGCCGGAGGTCGAGAACAGGCCGAGCAGCCGGCCGTGGCGGGCGAAGTCCGACGGCGCGCTGTACCCCTCGGTCAGCGGCCCCCCGTCGACAGATTCGGTGACGAGCGTGGTCCGGCCGGTGCGCAGATCGCGGACGTACACGTTGTCGGCCGTCTCACCGCCCGGCAGGGCCGTCTCCTGCCGGTACGCCAGCTTGCGGCCGTCCGCGCTGAGCGTGCCCGCGCCCAGCTCGCCCGCGCCCTCGTGGGTGATCCACCGGGTACCGCCGGTCCGGGCGTCGTACAGGTACAGCTCCCAGGTGTACGGCGGGACGTCGCCGGCGACGCCTTCGCCGAAGGAGCCGTACGCGACGAGGCCGCCGTCCGCGGAGATCGACAGGCCCCCCGGCACGCCGTTGGTCGGGGCGCCGTCCGGGGCGACGTTCAGGTGCTTCTGCTCGCCGGTGCGCAGGTCGGCCAGCCACAACTCGCCCCGGCCGCCGCGCGGGTGGCGCTGCTCGTAGGCCAGGTGCTCGCCGTCGGCGCTGAGGCGGAGGTTCTGCACGTCCCAGTCCGACGGCAGGTGGCCGCTGATGTGGCGGGTCTCGCCGGTGCGGCGGTCGTGGACGTAGGCGCGGGTCTGGTTGGGCGCGTCCCCGCCCTCGATCCGGGACGCCGAGGCGGTGAAGGCCACCACGCGGCCGTCGCCGGAGATGTCGACGCTGTCGCGCACCCAGCCGGATCCGCCGTCGGCGGCGACGCTGACCCGTTCGGTCTCGCCGGTGCGCCGGTCGTGGACGTACACGTCGCTGTAGTAGGCCTGCGGCTGCGGCCAGGCGACCAGGTTCGTCGCCCGGGACCGATAGGCCACGTACCGGCCGTCGCCGCTGATCCTGACGTAGTGGCTGGCCTCGTCCGCCGGTGTGCCGTCCGATGCCACGCTGACCCGTTCGACGGTCCCCCGGCGCAGGTCCCGGACGAACGCGTCGGGCCGCCCGTTGCCGTCGCCGGGCACCACGTTCGAGGCGTAGGAACCGAAGGCGGCGTAACGTCCGTCGGCGCTCAGCCGCGGCCCGTCCGACCCGCCGTCCAGCTGTTCCCCGGTCGCCGACACGGTGACCCGCTCGGTCCGCGGTTCCGGTGCCGCGCCCGCCGAGGTCGCCGAGAGCGCGACCATCGCCCCCGCGAGCACCGCGACGGACGTCCCCCGCATGCTTCTGAGCACGAAATCCCCCCGTGTGACGCTTCTCCCCCGGCCCCGCGCCGAGGGCTTCGAGAAGCGAAGCGCATCACCACGGTCGGGGTCAATCGGTCGGATTGCGTACAACCCGGACAGGTGTTCAGGTGTCCGCGAGCAGTCCCTGCTCCAGGAACTCCCGTACGTGGCCGAGAATCTGCCCCCGGTCCGTGCCGCGCAGGCCGATGGCGACATGGATGGAGAAGCCGTCGAGCAGGGCCCGCAGCCGGGCGGCGAAGCGGTCGGGGTCGACGGGCCGGAACTCACCGCGGGAGACACCCTCGGCGAGCAGGGCGACGAGGTCGCGGTGCCAGGCGCCCTCGATGGCGGCCTGCCGCTCGCGGGCGTCGTCGTCGGCGTTCTGCGATCGGTTCCAGACCTCCAGCCAGAGCGTCCAGTGCGGGTCGCGGTGACCGTCGGGGACGTACAGGTCGACATAGGCGTCGAGGCGTTCGCGGGCCGGTGCCGGGCGCGCCAGCCGGCGGCGGCGCTCGGCGCCGAGGCGGCCCTCGCTCCACTCCAGGGCCTGCAGCAGCAGCTCGTCCTTGGTGCGGAAGTAGTAAAGGAGGTGGCCGCTGCTCATGCCGACCTCACGGCCGAGCGCGGCCATGGTCAGCTTCTCCAGGCCGCGCTCGGCGATCATCTCCATGGCGGCGGCGAGGACGTCCTCGCGCGGCGGTGCGTTCTTCCGTGCCCGAGGCGCACCGGCCATCCCTGACTCCTCTAGATCTTCGGCTGCTGCTGGGTGATGCAGTGGATGCCTCCGCCACCCGCGAAGATCGTACGTGCGTCCACCGACGTCACCTCCCGCGCGGGGAACAGCCGGCGGAAGATGCCCGCCGCGACCTCGTCGTTCGGGTCGTCGAAGGCGCAGAGCACGACGCCGCCGTTGCAGAGGTAGTGGTTGATGTAGGAGTAGTCGACCCAGTCGCCCTCCTCGTCCTTCAGGACGGTGGGGGCGGGGACCTCCACGACCTCCAGGGGCCGGCCCTGCGCGTCGGTCGCGCCGCGCAGGATCTCCAGGTACATCCGCGAGCGGACGTGGTCCGGGTGGGCCGGGTCCTGCTGGCTGTGCACGAGCACGGTGCCCGGCCGCGCGAAGGCCGCCACGATGTCGACATGGCCCTGCGTGCCGTACATGCCGTAGTCGCCGGCCAGGCCGTGCGGGAGCCAGATCGCCTTGGTGGTGCCGAGCTTGGCGTGGATCTCCGCCTCGACCTGCTCGCGGGTCCAGCCGGGGTTGCGGCCGGCGCCGAGCTGGACGGTGTCGGTTAGCAGGACCGTGCCCTCGCCGTCGACGTGGATCGCGCCGCCCTCGTTGACGAGGGTGCTGCTCAGCACCGGTGCCCCGGCCAGGTCCGCGACATGGCGGGCGATCTTGGAGTCGTGCTCCCAGCGGGCCCAGTCCTGGGCGCCCCAGCCGTTGAACACCCAGTCCACGGCGGCGAGCCGGCCCTGTTCATCGGTGACGAAGGTCGGGCCGATGTCCCGCATCCACGCGTCGTCGAGCTCGCGCTCCACAAGGTCGACGTCCGGGCCGAGCAGCTCGCGCGCGGCCTCGCCCTGGCCGGGGCCGTGCACCACCGTCACCGGCTCGAAGCGGCGCACCGCGCGGGCCACGGACGCCCAGGCGGCGCGGGCCTCGGCCAGCTCCTCGTCGTTGGTGAAGGTCGGGTTGGGTCCGGGCCAGGCCATCCAGGTGCGCTCGTGCGGGGCCCACTCGGGGGGCATGCGGTAGGTCATGGGGAGGTCCTAGGGAGCTAGAGGAGCTAGGGGAGCTAGGGGAGCTAGGGGAGCTGGAGGTACTAGAGGAAGTAGAGGCGGTTCAGCGAGACGGAGTCGGCGGGGTCCGAGCGCAGCGGTTCCCCGTCGAGGGTGACGAGTCCGGTGCGCTGGTCGACGTCGACCTGGCCGGTGCGGGAGTTCAGCCGCAGGTCGGCCGGTCCGATGCCGCGCGTGCCGCGCACGGCGACCCGGCGGCGGCGGGTCGGCATGGTGTCGTGGCCCTGGTCGACGGCGGCCTGGGCGACGAAGGCGACGGAGATGTCGGCGGGCGTGGCCCCGAACGCGCCGAACTGCGGGCCCAGCACGAGGGGTTCGCAGGTGTCGGTGGCCGCGTTGGGGTCGCCGACCACGCCGTAGGCCGGGAAGCCCGCCTTGAGGACGAGTTGCGGCTTGGCGCCGAAGTACTCCGGCCGCCACAGCACGATGTCGGCGAGCTTGCCGGCCTCGATCGAGCCGACCTCGTGGGCGAGGCCGTGCGCGATGGCGGGGTTGATGGTCAGCTTGGCCATGTAGCGCAGGACGCGCTCGTTGTCGTGGCCGACGCCGGGGTCGCCGAGTTCGGCCTTCATCTTCCCGGCCATGGCGAACGTACGGCGGACCGTCTCGCCGGCACGGCCCATGCCCTGCGCGTCGGACGAGGTGATGCCGATCGCGCCCAGGTCGTGCAGCACGTCCTCGGCGCCCATGGTCCCGGCGCGGATGCGGTCGCGGGCCATGGCGGCATCGCCGGGCAGGTCGGGCTTGAGGTCGTGGACGGAGACGATCATGCCGTAGTGCTCGGCGACCGCGTCCCGGCCGAAGGGCAGCGTGGGGTTGGTGGAGGAGCCGATGACGTTCGGCACGCCCGCCATCTTCAGCACGTTGGGCACGTGTCCGCCGCCGCAGCCCTCGATGTGGAAGGCGTGGATGGTGCGGCCTTCGAGGACGCGCAGGGTGTCCTCGACGGACAGGCACTCGTTCAGCCCGTCGCTGTGCAGGGCCACCTGGACGTCGTGCTCCTCGGCGACGCGCAGCGCGGTGTCCAGGGCCCGGGTGTGGGCGCCCATGTCCTCGTGCACCTTGAAGCCGGAGGCGCCGCCATCGGCCAGCGCCTCGATCAGCGGCGCGTCGTGGGAGGACGAACCGCGGCCGAGGAAGCCGATGTTGACGGGCCAGGCGTCGAACGCGTCGAACGCGTGCCTGAGCGCCCAGGGCGAGTTGACGCCGACACCCCACACCGGGCCGAACTCCTGCCCGATGATCGTGGTGACGCCGGAGGCGAGCGAGGCCTCCATGATGCGCGGCGACAGCAGGTGGACGTGTGTGTCGACGGCCCCTGCGGTGGCGATCAGGCCCTCGCCGGAGACGATCGAGGTACCGGTGCCGACGACGACGTCGACCCCGTCGAGGGTGTCGGGGTTCCCGGCCCGGCCGATCGCGTGGATGCGGCCCTCACGGATGCCGATGGACACCTTCCGGATGCCCTGCACCGCGTCGATCACGACGACGTTGCTGATGACGACGTCACAGGTCTCGCGGACGGCGGCGGCCTTCAGGTGCAGTCCGTCGCGGGCGGTCTTGCCGAATCCGGCCAGGAACTCGTCGCCGTAGCGCTGCGAGTCGGACTCGACCTGGACGGTCAGCCCGGAGTCGCCCAGCCGGATCCGGTCGCCGGCGCGCGGGCCGTGGGTGGCGGCGTACTCGTACGGGGTGAGGCGCCGGGCTTCGGCGGGGTGGCCTCCGGGGCGGCTCATCGTTCGACCTCCTGCTCAGTGGTTTCCGGTACGCCGAGGTAGCCGCAGGCGGCGGCGCGGCGCAGCGCCTCCTCGCGGGCGCCGGGCGCGTCCAGCGCGCCGTCGACCAGACCGGCGAAGCCGATCGCGATCCGGTCGCCGCCGATCGGCACGAGGCCCACCTCGGCGCTCTCACCGGGGCCGAAGCGCACCGACGACCCGGCGGGGACGGCGAGCCGCATGCCGTAGGCCCGCTCGCGTGCGAAGTCCAGGCGGGGGTTGGCCTCGAAGAAGTGGAAGTGCGAGGTGACGGAGACCGGCACGGTGGCGGTGTTGGTGACCGTCAGCCGCACCACGGCCTCGGGGTCGGCGTGCTCCGGCCCCGGCAGCAGCGCGCCCGGCGCCTGTTCGCCCAGCCCGCCGCCGATGGGGTCGGAGACGACGGCGAGCCGGGACCCGTCGTCGAAGACGGCCTCGACGTGCACCTCGGTGACCACGTCCGCGACGCCGGGCAGCACATCGTCCGGGCCGAGCACGGACCGGGCCGCCTCGATGGCCTCGGCGAGCCGCTTTCCGTCGCGGGCCGCCTCGCAGACGGTGTCCGCGATCAGCGCGGTGGCCTCCGGCACGTTCAGCCGAAGGCCGCGGGCGCGGCGGGCGCGGGCCAGTTCGGCGGCTCCGAAGAGCAGCAGCCGGTCACGTTCCGTCGGGGTCAGTCTCATGACGCGGGCACCTCCTTGCCTTCCCCTGGGTTAGAGCATCACTCTAAACCTCGGATTCAAGCAACCGGAACATTGACAGGCCAGCCAGGAACACATCACATTGAGCGCCACTCAAATTGTCTGGCGGCGTCGAAGGAGACCAGCCATGCCGATGGAACAGCGCGGAGTCGACACCATCCCCGAGGAGGAACGCACCAGCACACCCCGGGACCTGGTGACGATCCTGCTCGGCTCCAACCTCTGCCTGGGGGTGATCGTCTTCGGTTGGCTGCCGCCGTCGTTCGGGCTCGGCTGGTGGGCGTCGGTCGGCGCGATCGTGGCCGGCACCCTGGTCGGCATCGCCTTCACCGCTCCGCTGGCGCTGATCTCCCTGCGCACCGCCACCAACCTCTCCACCTCCTCCGGCGCCCAGTTCGGGGTGCGCGGCCGGCTGGTCGGTTCGGTCGTCGGCCTGCTGCTGGCCCTCGGCTACACCGCGCTGACGGTGTGGATCGGCGGCGACGTGACCGTCGGCGTGCTGCACCGGATGTTCGGCCTGCCCGCGAACGAGACCGCGTACGTCCTGGTCTACGGGCTGCTGGCCGCGGCGACCGTCGCGGGCGCCGTCTACGGCTACCGGGTGCTGCTGACGATGTCCCGTCTCCTCGCGATCGGCATGACGGCCCTGCTCGTCCTCGGCGTGATCGCCTACGCCCCGGACTTCACCACGGGCGCGCTCCCCGAGGCCGGCGGCTATCTGCTGGGCGGGTTCTGGCCGACCTGGCTGCTGGCGGCGGTGGCCGCGGGCCTGTCCGGTCCGGTCGCCTTCATCACCCTGCTCGGCGACTACACCCGGTACATCTCCCCCGCCCGCCACTCCTCGCGCACGGTGCTGCGCGCCACCTGGCTCGGCCTGCTCCTCGGGCTCCTGCTCCCCCAGCTCTTCGGCACCTTCACCTCGTACGCCGCCCGCGCCGCCCTGGACTACGCGGGCCCGCTCGCCGAGGCCGCCCCCGCCTGGTACCTGCTGCCGCTGCTGCTCGCCGCCTCGGCCGGGTCGGTCGGCAACGCGGGCCTGATGCTCTACTCGATGGGCCTCGACCTGGACGCCATCCTGCCCCGCCTGTCGCGGGCCCGCGCCACCTGCGCGGTCGCCGTCGTGGCGACGGCCTGCGTGTTCGCCGGTCACTTCGCGATCGAGGCGCAGACGGCGATGACGTCGTTCGTCCTGCTGCTGACCGCGATCGGCACGCCCTGGGCGGTCATCACCCTCATCGGCTTCGTCCGCTGCGGCGGGGTGTACGACCCGGACGCCCTCCAGGTCTACAACCGCCGCGCCTGGGGCGGGGCGTACTGGTACACGGCGGGCTGGAACGTCCCGGCCACCGTCTCGTGGGCCCTGGGCGCGGCCGTCGGCGTCCTCGCGGTCGCCCTCCCGTCGTACGAGGGGCCGCTGCTCGCGCTGACGGGCGGGGTGGACTGCAGCTTCCTGCTGTCGGCTGCGGTGGGCGGACTGGCGTATGTGCTGCCGACCGGCCGTACGAAGGAAACGGCCGCCGCGGAGACGGAGTCCGCGGCGGCCGTGTCGACGCCGGCCGAGGCCCAGGACACGCCCCAGGGCACGTCCTAGCCCAGCTTGTGCATCCAGCCGTGCTTGTCCGTGGCCGTACCGCGCTGGATGTCGAGGAGGGCCTGGCGCAGCTTGAGGGTGACCTCGCCGGGCTCTCCGCCGCCCTGCTTCCACTCGGCGCCCGCGCGCTTGACCGTGCCGACCGGGGTGATCACCGCGGCCGTGCCGCAGGCGAACACCTCGGTGAGGGTGCCGTCCTCGGAGTCCCGCTGCCACTGCTCGACGGAGACGCGGCCCTCCTCGGCCTCGTAGCCGAGGTCGCGGGCGACGGTGAGCAGGGAGTCGCGGGTGACGCCCTCCAGGATGGAGCCGGTGAGGGTCGGGGTGACGATCTTGTCGCCGTACACGAAGTACAGGTTCATACCGCCCAGTTCCTCGACCCACTTGTGCTCGACGGCATCGAGGTAGCAGACCTGGTCGCAGCCCTTCGCCGCCGCCTCCGCCTGCGCGAGCAGCGACGCGGCGTAGTTGCCGCCGGTCTTGGCGTCGCCCATGCCGCCGGGGACCGCGCGGACGCGGTCCTCGGAGACCCAGATGGAGACCGGCTTGACGCCGCCCGGGAAGTACGCGCCGGCCGGGGAGGCGATGACGAGGAACAGGTACTCGTTGGCCGGCTTCACGCCGAGCCCGACCTCGGTGGCGATCATGAACGGGCGCAGGTAGAGGGACTCCTCGCCGCCGTGGGCCGGCACCCACGCCTTGTCCTGCTGGACCAGGACGTCACAGGCCTCGATGAAGGTCTCGACCGGCAGCTCGGGCATGGCGAGGCGGCGCGCGGAGCGCTGGAAGCGCAGGGCGTTCTGGTCCGGGCGGAAGGTGGCGACGGAGCCGTCGGGCCGGCGGTAGGCCTTGAGGCCCTCGAAGATCTCCTGCGCGTAGTGCAGGACCGTGGTGGCCGGGTCGAGGGGGATCGGCGCGTACGGCACGAGCTGGCCGTCGTGCCAGCCGCGGCCTTCCGTCCACTTGATCGTCACCATGTGGTCGGTGAAGTGGCGGCCGAATCCGGGGTTGGCGAGGATCGCCTCGCGCTCCGCGTCGGAGAGCGGGTTGGCCGAGGGCTTCAGCTCGATCGTGGGCGTCGTCATGAGTGGTTGTCCTTCACCGGTTGTAGTGACGGGCCGCTTTCACGCCCCACCCGCCGTTTCCGGCCAGTGTTAGGACGTCCGAGCTTTCCCTCATTCCGCGGCTCCGCGTTCGATTATCGCGCGCGGCTGTCGGCCGAAGAAACGGGGTGAAGGCGGCCCAGGGGTCGATGGTGGCACCCGGCGGGGACACGGGGAAGCCGCCGGGCGCCCTGAGGGGGACCCGACGGCTTCGAGAGGTTCGAGTAGCGCGGCCGGGTCAGCCGGCTACTCGTCCGGCGAGCGCGTCGCCGATCTCCGAGGTGGAGCGGGCGGGGTTGCCGGCGCGCTCGGTGAGGTCGGCGGCGACGGCCTCGTCGATGCGGTCGGCCTCGGCCTCGTAGCCGAGGTGGCGCAGCAGGAGCGCGACGGACAGGACCGTGGCGGTGGGGTCGGCCTTGCCCTGGCCGGCGATGTCCGGGGCCGAGCCGTGCACGGGCTCGAACATGGACGGGAACTCGCCGCCCGGGTTGATGTTCCCGCTGGCGGCGACGCCGATGCCGCCGGAGACGGCCGCGGCGAGGTCGGTGATGATGTCGCCGAACAGGTTGTCGGTGACGATCACGTCGAACCGCTCGGGCTGGGTGACCAGGAAGATGGTCGCCGCGTCGACGTGGATGTACTCGGTGGTGACCTCGGGGTACTCCTCGGCCACCTTGTTGAAGATGTTCGTCCACAGGTGACCGGCGAAGGTCAGCACGTTGTTCTTGTGGACGAGGGTGAGCTTCTTGCGCGGGCGGGCCTGGGCGCGGGCGAAGGCGTCCCGGACGACGCGCTCGACACCGTAGGCGGTGTTCACGGACACCTCGGTGGCGACCTCGTGCTCGGTGCCCTTGCGGATGGTGCCGCCGTTGCCGGTGTACGGGCCCTCGGTGCCCTCGCGGACGACGACGAAGTCGATCTGCGGCTCGCCGGCGAGCGGGGTGGCGACGCCGGGCAGCAGCTTGGACGGCCGCAGGTTGACGTGGTGGTCGAAGGCGAAGCGGAGCTTGAGCAGGAAGCCGCGCTCCAGGACGCCGGACGGGACCGAGGGGTCGCCGATGGCGCCGAGCAGGATGGCGTCGTGCTTCTTCAGGTCGTCGAGGTCGGCGTCGGTGAGGGTCTCACCGGTGGCGTGGTACCGCTTGGCGCCGAAGTCGTACTCCTTGGTCTCCAGCTTCACATCCTGCGGAAGGACGGCGGAGAGGACCTTCAGGCCTTCGGCCACGACCTCCTGGCCGATGCCGTCACCGGGGATCACTGCGAGATTGATGCTGCGAGACATGCGGGCACCCTACTCCTCGTCCCATGGGATGACACGCACTGTCCGAGATACGGACGCGCCGCCCATCGTCGTCGTCCAGCGTTCACCCGTACGTGGCACGGGTGTCGGGCCGCGCTGGGAAGTTCACCGGCATGGAGATCCCCGACTTCGGCATACCGGCCCGGCTCGCCGACCGGATGAGCATGGCCGAGCAGCACGAGTACCTGCGCACGACGCTCACCCGGCGCCGGACGCTGGTGACGGCCGGGGCGGTGGCGGCGGGCGCGCTCACGGGCTGCTCCGGCGCGCCGGGCACCACCCGCTCCGCCGCGGCCCCCTCCCCCGCGACCTCCAGGGCCCCAGGCTCCGCCGTCGTCCCGTTCGGCCGCCATCTCGCCTTCGGCGCCGATCCGCGCACGGGGATGCGGATCTCCTGGCAGGTGCCGGCCGCGGTGAGACGGCCGTACGTGCGGATCGGCACCCGCCCCGACGACCTGGGCGGCCGGATCGACGCCGAGATCCGCGCGCTGCACACCCCCGAGGTGCGCGGGGTGCGCGCGGCGGTCGAGCAGTACTACGTGCACGCCGCCCTGGACGGCCTGCTGCCCGGTACGACGTACTACTACGGCGTCGGCCACGAGGGCCGGGACCCGGCCGCGCCCGGGCACCGCGCGTCCCTCGGCAGCTTCCGCACCGCGCCCGCGAAGCCCGAGCGGTTCACCTTCACGGCCTTCGGCGATCAGGGCGTCGGCGAGGCGGCCGCCGCCAACAACGCGCTGCTGCTCGGCCGGAAGCCAGCCTTCCACCTCCACGCGGGCGACATCTGCTACGCGAACCCGACCGGCAGGGGCAAGGAGTCGGACGCCTACGACGCGACCCACTGGGACCTGTATCTGAAGCAGACCGAGCCGGTGGCGCGGTCGGTGCCGTGGATGGTGACGACCGGCAACCACGACATGGAGGCCTGGTACTCGCCGGACGGCTACGGCGGCCAGTGGGCCCGCTGGTCCCTGCCGGACAGCGGCTTCGACCCGCGCCGGACGCCCGGCGCCTACACGTTCACCTACGGCAACGTCGGCGTGATCGCGCTGGACGCCAACGACGTGTCGTACGAGATCCCCGCCAACCTCGGACACAGCGACGGGCGTCAGACGGCCTGGCTGGACAAGAAGCTGCGCGAGCTGCGCGCGGACCGGGGAGTCGACTTCGTCGTCGTCTTCTTCCACCACTGCGCCTACTCCACGTCCTCGCACGCCTCCGACGGCGGAGTGCGCGCCGAGTGGGTGCCGCTGTTCGCCGAGCACCAGGTGGACCTGGTGATCAACGGGCACAACCACGTCTACGAGCGGACCGACGCCATCCGCGACGGCGGGGTGGGCCGGCCGGTTCCGGTCGGCGGCTCCACGGACCCGATGCGCGACGGCACCGTGTACGTCACCGCGGGCGGCGGCGGGAAGGAGCTGTACGGCTTCCCGGCGGGGGTCGCCGAGAGCTACGAGGGGAAGACGGCCGAGCGTGAGGCCGTGCCGGCCTTCCGGTGGACGAGGTCGCGGCGCGCGGAGCCGGAGACCGTGGAGTGGTCGCGGGTGCGCTACCGGGGGTTCTCGATCCTGTCCGTGGAGGCGGTCGGCGGGGCGGCCCCTCGGCTCACCGTGTCGGCGCTCGCCGGGAACGGGGAGCGGATCGACCACTTCGAGGTGCGCCGGGGCGGCTGAGCCGGCGCCGGTCCCTCAGTGGCCCGTCGAACCGCCGTTGTCCCGTCGGTCGAGGGCGCGCTGGAGGGCGGCGGCGGCGTTCTTGCGGTCGGCGTCGCTCGTACGGGAGCTGTGGCGGACTCGGCGGCGGACGGTCGTCTCGGCCATGGGGCATCGACTCCTTCGGCAAACGTGGAGTACGGAAAGGGGGTTGCGAGACGCCGGTCGGGCGGGAGCTGCGGTGCCGCAGGGGTTGCCTGCACGGGCCCGGCTCACGAGCGCCCTTCGCTGGGTCGAGCGAGACGTTCGGCTCCTACAAAGCTACGGGAGGACGGAGCGTCTGTCTCCACAATTACTCGGACTTCCTACTATCTGAGACGGGCGGCGGCCGGGCCGCGGATGTGCCAGGTCAGAGCACGTCTCCGTCCCGCCAGTCGAAGACCAGCTCGGCGTCCGGGTCCGCGGCCCGGACCGGCGCGGGCCAGACGTACGTGGAGCCCTCCTCGTCGCGGAGACGGACGACGCCCTTCGGGCCGAGCGCGCGGATCGGCCCGCTCCACGCCCGCCAGCCGCGGGCGGTGTACAGCAGGGCGCCGTCGTCGCTCGCGGAGAGGGCGCCGAGGTCGTAGGCGCGGGTGATGATCCCCTCCAGGGCGGTCATCACCGTGCCGCCGAGCCCCTGCCGCCGTACGTCGGCCCGTACGGCGACTCCCTCCACGTATCCGGCGCGCAGCCACCGCTCGCCGAACCGCACCCGCCGCATCACGACCGCGCCGTGCGCGGCCAGTCCCCGCCCGTCGTGGACCAGGGCGTGCATGCCGCCCAGGGTGTGCTCCCAGTCCTCGTCGGCGAAGTCGCCGTCGAAGGCGTTGTGCAACAGGGAGCGGATCTCGGTGAGTTCGGCGGGGTCGAGGCCGGCGGTGTGGACGGTGCGCGTGGTCGTCATGGCGCCAGTATCGCGAGGCCCGCCGCCCGCTTTCCCCCGGTTAATTTCGGTCGTCCGGCGCGATCCGGCGCCCCTACGGTGCCCCCATGACCGAACTTCGCACCGAACGCCTGCTGCTCCGCTCCTGGCGCGACTCCGACCTCGACCCGTGGTTCGCGCTGAACACCGATCCGGAGGTGCGCCGGTACCTGCCCGGCATCCCCAGCCGAGAGCGGACCGACGCCGGTGCCGCCCGCTTCCGGGCCGACCTCGACGCGCGGGGCTGGGGGTTCTGGGCGGTCGAGGTGCGCGGCACCGGCGAGTTCATCGGCTTCACCGGCCTGGACCCGGTGGAGGAGGGCCAGCCCTTCACGGGTGTGGAGGCGGGCTGGCGGCTGGCCCGCTCCGCCTGGGGCCACGGCTACGCCACGGAGGCCGCCCGCGCGGTGCTCGACTTCGGCTTCGCCGAGCTGGACCTGCCGGAGATCCTCGCCGTCACCGTGCCCGCCAACCGGCGCTCGCGGGCCGTCATGGAGCGCCTGGGCATGACCTGCGACCCGGCGGACGACTTCGACGACCCGAACGTCCCCGAGGGGCCGCTGCGCCGCAGCGTCCTGTACCGCCTTACGGCTCGGTAGTGCCCCGGCTGCGCGGACGGGCCGGGTCCCGTGCAGGACCCGGCCCGTCTCAGTGCCCGGTGAGGGCTCAGCCCATGTGCGGGTAGGCGTAGTCGGTCGGCGGGACCAGCGTCTCCTTGATGGCGCGGGTCAGGGTCCAGCGCTGCAGGTTCTGCGGGGCACCGGCCTTGTCGTTGGTGCCGGAGGCGCGGCCGCCGCCGAAGGGCTGCTGGCCGACGACGGCGCCGGTCGACTTGTCGTTGATGTAGAAGTTGCCCGCGGCGTAGCGCAGCTTCTCCATCGTGTACGCGGCGGCCGCGCGGTCACCCGCGATGACCGAGCCGGTGAGGGCGTAGTCGGACACCGACTCCATCTGGGTCAGCATCTCGTCGTACTCGTCGTCCTCGTAGACGTGCACGGCGAGGATCGGGCCGAAGTACTCGGTGGTGAACACCTCGTTCTCCGGGTCGGTGCACTCGATGACGGTCGGGCGGACGAAGTATCCCACCGAGTCGTCGTAGGAGCCGCCGGCGACGATCGTGCAGGACGGGTCGTTCTTGGCGCGGTCGATGGCGGCCTTGTTCTTGGCGAAGGCGCGCTCGTCGATGACGGCGCCGATGAAGTTCGACAGGTCGGTGACGTCACCCATGGTGATGTAGTCGACCTCGGCGGCGAACTCCTCCTTGAAGCCGTCGTTCCAGATGGACGCCGGGATGTACGCGCGGGAGGTCGCGGAGCACTTCTGGCCCTGGTACTCGAAGGCACCGCGGGTCAGGGCGGTCTTCAGGACGGCGCGGTCGGCGCTCGGGTGGGCGACGACGAAGTCCTTGCCGCCGGTCTCGCCGACCAGACGCGGGTACGCGCGGTACTTCTCGATGTTGGCGCCGACCGTCTTCCACAGGTACTGGAAGGTCTTGGTCGAGCCGGTGAAGTGGATGCCGGCCAGGTCGCGGTGGTTCAGGGCCACCTCGGAGACCTCGAGGCCGTCACCGGTGACGAGGTTGATGACGCCCTTGGGCAGACCGGCCTCCTCCAGCAGCTGCATCAGCAGCACGGCGGCGTGGGTCTGCGTCGGGGACGGCTTCCACACGACGACGTTGCCCATCAGGGCCGGGGCCGTCGGCAGGTTGCCCGCGATCGCCGTGAAGTTGAACGGGGTGATCGCGTAGACGAAGCCCTCCAGCGGGCGGTGGTCCAGGCGGTTCCACACGCCCGGCGAGTTGGCCGGGGGCTGCTCGGCCAGGATCTGGCGGGCGTAGTGGACGTTGAAGCGCCAGAAGTCGACCAGCTCGCAGGGGGTGTCGATCTCGGCCTGCTGGGCGGTCTTGGACTGGCCCAGCATGGTGGACGCGGCCAGGGTCTCGCGCCACGGGCCGGCCAGCAGCTCGGCGGCGCGCAGGATGATCGCGGCGCGGTCGTCGAAGGACATGGCGCGCCAGGCCGGGGCAGCGGCCAGGGCGGCGTCGATGGCGTCCTGGGCGTCCTGCCTGGTGGCGTTGCGGTAGGTGCCGAGGACGGCCTTGTGGTTGTGCGGCTGCACGACCTGGAAGGCCTCACCGCCGCCCATCCGCTTCTCGCCGCCGATGGTCATCGGCAGGTCGATCGGGTTCTCGGCCAGCTCCTTGAGCTTGACCTCCAGGCGGGCGCGCTCGGGCGAGCCGGGGGCGTAGCCGTTCACCGGCTCGTTGACGGGGGTGGGGACCTGGGTCACAGCGTCCATGGGTTCCGTAACTCCTTACTGAGCGGGTGTGTTGGGGCTCAGCCCTTGCTGACCATCGAGCGCAGGAAGAACTGGAGGTTGGCCGGCTTCTCCGCCAGGCGGCGCATGAAGTAGCCGTACCAGTCGGTGCCGTAGGCGGTGTACACGCGCATGCGGTGGCCCTCCGCGGCCAGCCGCAGGTGCTCGTCGCTGCGGATGCCGTACAGCATCTGGAACTCGTACTCGTCGAGCTTGCGCCCGGCGCGCCGGGCCAGCTCCTGGGCGATGGAGATCAGGCGCGGGTCGTGGGACCCGATCATCGGGTACCCCTCGCCCTCCATCAGGATCTTCAGGACGCGCACGTACGCCTTGTCGATCTCCGGCTTCTGCTGGTAGGCGACCTCGGCGGGCTCCTTGTACGCGCCCTTCACGATCCGCACCCGACTGCCGTTCGCGGCGAGGCGGCGGGCGTCGGCCTCGGTGCGGAACAGGTAGGCCTGGATGACGCAGCCGGTCTGCGGGAAGTCCTTCCGCAGCTCGTCATGGATGGCGAACATCGAGTCGAGGGTGGTGTGGTCCTCGGCATCGAGCGTGACCGTGGTGCCGATCGCGGCGGCGGCCTCGACGACCGGCCGGACGTTGGCGAGGGCCAGCTCGTGGCCGCCCTCCAGTGCCTGGCCGAACATCGACAGCTTGACCGACATCTCGACGCGCTCGCCGAGGCCCAGGTCCTTGAGCTGGTCGATCAGCTCCAGGTAGGCGTCGCGGGCGGCGGTGGCCTGCTCGGGGGTGGTGATGTCCTCGCCGACGACGTCCATCGTCAGCTCCAGGCCCTTGGCCGTGAGGTCCTTGATGATCGGCACGATGTCGCCGACGGTCTCCCCGGGGATGAAGCGGTCGACGACCTGCTTGGTCACCGGGGCCGCCGAGATCAGGCGTCGCATCCGGTCGCTGCGCGACGCGGCGAGAATCACGGGACCCAGCACGGGGAACCTCCACATACAACCAACCATCGGCCGAAACCTGGCGAATCAGGTACGGCACGGAGAACCACCGTGAAACCTAAGGATTACTCCGATCGTCTTCCATCGACAGCTGTCACGCATCCGTGCCGGAGATCTCAGACAGATGTATGAAGGCGGCGCGGAAATGCGGGACAATGCCCCGGTGGCGTCGGATTACAAGGGTGACTACCAGGAGCTGGTCGACGAGATCTCGGAGTTCCTGGGCGCCCCGGCGACGCTGGAGAACCGCGACTTCGAGCTGATCGCCTTCGGGGCCTACGACAGTGAGGGCGAGCTGGACGCCTCGGCGCTGGACCCGGTGCGCACCCGCTCGATCCTCACCCGGCGCTCCACGGCCGCCGTCCGCGCCTGGTTCGAGGGCTTCGGCATCACCCGGGCGACCGGCCCGGTCCGCATCCCGCCGACACCGGAGGCCGGGGTGTACCGGGGGCGGATCTGCCTGCCGGTACGCCATCGGGGTGTCGTCCTCGGCTACGTGTGGCTGCTGGAGGACGAGCCGGGCCCGACCGAGCCGCAGCTGACGGCCGCCATGGAGGTCACCGGGCGGATCGGGGCGCTGCTCGCCGACGAGGCGCAGCACGGCGCCGACCTCACCCGGGAGCTGCGCGCGGTGCTGACCGCCGAACGCGGCTGGCAGCGCGACATGGCGGTGGCCGCCCTGCGCACCGCGCTGGGCCCGCGCGGCGACGGCCCGCACGCCGTGGTGTGCGTGGCGCCCTGGCCGTCGGCGGACCCGGACGACGCCCCTTCGGCGCGGGCGATCCCGCACACGACCGCCCTGTGCACGGTGCCGTGGGGCGTCACGGGGCAGAGCCTCGCCGCGCTGGTCCGGCTGCGCGCCGCGGACGCCACCGCCCCGGCGCTGAGCACGGCGTCCCGGCTGCTGCGCGAGGGCGCCCGCGCGGCCGGGGTGAGCGAGCCGCGCGCCGGTCTCGCCGAGCTGGGCACCTCCTGGCAGGAGGCCTCGGCGGCGGCCCGCGCCGCCCTGGCGGAGCCCCGGCTCGGCCCGGTCGCGGAGTGGACGTCCATCGGTCCGTACCGGCTGCTCACCGCACTCCCGCCGGAGGCCGTCCACGACCCGGCGGTCGCCGTACTGCTCTCCCCCGCCCACCAGGAGCTGGCCCGCACCGCCGAGGTCTACCTGGACCGCGCGGGCCAGGCCGGCCGCACCGCCGCCGAACTGGGCATCCACCGGCAGACGCTCTACTACCGCCTGTCACGCGTGGAACAGCTGACGGGCCTCGACCTGGACGATGGGGAGGACCGGCTGCTGCTGCACATGGCGTTGAAGGGGGCGCGGCTGTAGGGCGCCGGGGGGGGGGGCGGCGCCTGACCGTGCTGCCGAATACGGGTGCTGAGCTGACCCAGGTGGGACGGATTTTCCGCAGCGTTTCCGGTGCGTCCCGTTGTGCCTGGCCCGATACTTGCTCGCACAGCGTGGCGGCAGGCCCGCGCTGAGGCACGAAACCGGGGGATGAGCCGTGTCCGACGGACGGCTGGCCGGCATCGGGATCGCCGAGTACACCACAAAGGCCCACCGGCCGCTCGCCCACGCGGTGAGCGATGTCGAAGCCCTCTCCGAACTGCTGAACGAGACCTTCGAGGGGCAGATACTCAAGAACCCCACCGAAACGCACCTGCGGACCTTCTTGAAGTCCCTCAAACGCTCACTGGACGGTGGCCCCCTGGTCGTCGTCTGGAACGGCCACGGCGTTCCCTCCGCCGCCGGACTGCGGCTGCCCGCGACCGACAGCGGCGCGGACGCCGACGACGGACTGGGCGTCGCCGACGTCGTCGGCCCGTGCGCCCTGTCCGGCGCGAACCAGTTGCTGTTCGTGTTCGACACCTGCTTCGCGGGTGAGGCCATCCCCGCGGGCGACCTGGCCACGCAGATCATGCGGGCCACCCAGGACGCACGACAGGTCTGGGTGGGGGTCGTCACCTCGTGCCTGACACTGGAGACCGCCCGAGACGGGCTGTTCGGCAAGCGGCTGCGAAAGATCCTGCGCTCCGGCCCGGATCTTCCCGAACTGCGGGTGCGCTGGTCCGTCCACAACAAGTACGTCCGCGGCGACGACGTCTGCGACGCCGTGCTCAAGGAATGGGACAGCGCGGCGCAGTCACCGGACTTTCAGTCCAGGGGCAACGCCTGGTGGATGTTCGCCAACCCGCTCTACCGGCCCGGCGCCCCCGAGCAAGTGGTCGAGCACCTGCTGCGGGCGGCACGCAGCGGGGCACCGCTGAACGAGCGAACGTGGTTCACGGGCCGTACGGCGGAGGTGAACCAGGTCGTCGCCTGGGTGCGCGACCGGCAACCCGGACTGTATGTCGTCACCGGGTCGGCCGGAACCGGGAAGTCGGCGATCGTGGGCCGGGTCGTCAGCCTGTCCAACCCCGACGAGCGTGGGCGGCTGCTCGCGGACGGGCACACGTGGAGCCATGAGCTGCCGGAGGAGCGGTCGGTCTCGGCACACGTCCATGCCCGCGGACTGACGGCTGACCTGGCGGCGGACGTGCTCGCCGGGCAACTGGTGCAGTGCGGACTGCTGACCCCGCAGGAAGCCCGACGCAACGCGAGCGAGCTGGTGGGCGAAGTGCAGCGGGCCGTCGAGGAGGGGTCCCTGCGGCCCGTCCTCGTCGTGGACGGCCTGGACGAGGCACGCGGCGAGGCATTCACCATCGCCGACGACCTGCTGACACGGTTGTCCCGGTACGCCACGGTGATCGTGTCCACGCGGGAGATGCAACGGGGCGAGGGACAGCTCCCGTTGGTCGCGACCCTGACGCCGGAGGGCCCGGGCATCGACCTGGACGAGGAGGCCGTACGGCGACAGGGCCAGGAGGACCTCGCGGAGTACGTGCGGTTACGGCTGCGGGGCATCGACGGCCGGATGGACGCCGGTGCCATCGCCGCGCACCTCTTCGGCGCGGACGCCGACGACACCACTCAGCACACCTTCCTGCTGGCCAGGCTGGTGTCCGACCAGTTGGTCGCCGCTCCTGTGGACACGTCGGCGGAGCGGTGGACGGAGGAGGTCAGCCACTCGGTGGAGGAGGCCCTGGACATCGATCTGGCGACGGTGTCCGTGCCGGGGCATCGCGCAGCGGACGGTGAGGTGTCGCCGGTCGCCCTCGCGCGCAGCGTTCTGCGCGCGCTGACCTGGGGGTACGGAGCCGGCTTCCCGGAAGCGGAGTGGCTCGCGGTCGCGAACGCCGAGGCGCCCGAGGGGGTCGAGGTCACCCGGGAGGACATCGGCTGGGTGCTGGACCAGTTGGGGCGGCACATCATCCAGGACGGGGAGGCGAACGTCGCCGTCTACCGGATGGCGCACCAGAGCCTGGCCGACCACTTGCGCCCGCCGTACCGGGGGTCGGCGGAGGAGCCGTTCAACCCGGAGGCGTCGAAGGTCGCCGAGGCGATGGCGGGGCGGTATCGGACGCTGCTGGAGGCGGGAATTCCCGCTGACGAGCCGCACTATCTGTGGCTGTACGCCTGGCGGCATGCGGCGGAGGCGGGGCCGGCAGGGGTCGAACTCTTGTCGTCGCTGGTGGAGGAGAGCGTCGAGCTGCTGCCGGATCTGGGGCTGGCGGACTCGCTGGTCAGCGATCGGTTCGGGTACTGGGGGCGGTGGCAGGACGCCCTGCCGGTCGCGCAGCGTGCGGTCGAGCTTTATCGCACCCTGGCCGAACACGACTTCTACATCTCGGACCTCGCCGATGCCCTCGACACCTTGGCGACCTGCTACGGCGGCCTCGGACGGCACACCGAGGCTCTCTCGTCCGGCAACGAAGCCGCCGCCCTCTACCGCACCCTCGCCGAGGAAAGCCCCGCCCACCTCCCCGATCTCGCCAACGCCCTCAACAACCTCGGCAACCGCTACAGCAACCTCGGACTACACACCAAAGCGCTGACACCCGCCGAAGAGGCCACCACCCTCTACCGGGCTCTCGCCGAGGAGAACCCGGCCCACCTCCCCGACCTCGCCAACGCCCTCAACAACCTCGGCAACCGCTACAGCAACCTCGGACGCCACACGGAAGCACTCGCGTCGACAGAGGAAGCCGTACGCCTGCGCCGCACCCTCGCCGACGAAAGCCCCAACTACCTTTCCAACCTCGCCAGCGCCCTCAACAACCTCGGCATCCGCTACAGCGACCTCGGGCAACACGCCAAAGCGCTCGCCCCCACAGAGGAAGCCGTACGCCTGCGCCGCACCCTCGCCGACGACAACCCCGCCCACCTCCCCAGCCTCGCCAACGCCCTCAACAACCTCGGCATCCGCTACAGCGACCTCGGGCAACCCATGAAGGCGATCGGGCCGACCCAAGAAGCCATCGCCCTGCTCCGGCCAGTCAGCGAGGAGAACCCTGCCTACGTTCCGGATCTCGCCAGTGTCCTCAGCAACCTCAGCGTCTGCTTCAGCGACCTCGGACAACACAGCGAAGCGCTCCCACTCGCCGAGGAAGCCGTACGCCTGCGCCGCACCCTCGCCGACGAGAACCCCGCCCACCTCCCCAGGCTCGCCAACGCCCTCAGGAACCTCGGCATCTGCTACAGCAACCTCGGCCGGTACGCCGAGGCACTCCCGCCCACCGAAGAAGCCGTCCACCTCCAGCGCGCGCTCGCCGACGAGAACCCCGCCCACCTGCCCAAGCTCGCCAACGCCCTCAGCAGCCTCGGCATCTGCTACAGCAACCTCGGCCGGTACGCCGAGGCACTCCCACCCACCGAGGAAGCCGTCCACCTCCAGCGCGCGCTCGCCGACGAGAACCCCGCCCACCTCCCCGACCTCGCGAGCATCCTCAACAACCTCGGCAACCGGTACACCGACCTCGGCCGGTACGCCGAGGCACTCCCGCCCACCGAAGAAGCCATCGACCTCCAGCGCGCGCTCGCCGACCAGAACCCCGCCTATTTCCCCGACCTCGCCAGATCCCTCAACAACCTCGGCGTCCGCTACAGCGACCTCGGGCAACACGCCAAAGCCACTCCACCCGCCGAAGAAGCCGTACGCCTACGCCGCGCCCTCGTCGACGAGAACCCCGCCCACCTCCCCGACCTCGCCGGCACCCTCGGCAACCTGGGCCTCGGTTACAGCCGCCTCGGGCAGTACACCAAAGCCCTGCCGCCCATCGAAGAAGCCGTCACCCTCTACCGCACCCTCGCCGACGAAGACCCCATCTACCTCGACCACCTCGCGAAGGTGCTCAACAACCTCGATGACGTCTGCACCGCACTCGGACGATCAGCCGGTGCCGTCTGGGCGGACATACTCGACGGAGCCCCTCCGCGCCATACCGCAACTCTGCTGCTGTCCCGGTCGGCAACCACGCAGGCCGGTGATCCCCGAGCGATCGAGTGGCTCGTGGCCTGCGACTCCCTGAACGCCTCACTCCCCCGGCCTCGGCTCGCCGCCCTGCACGCGGAAGTCCGCAGACACCGAGCCGCCGCCCCCACGGCATTCGACGACGCCTGGTCGCGACTGACGGGCGCGAAGCCGCCCCACTGGTCCAGACTCGAAGGCGAGCTGCTGAACCAGGTCACGGCATGGATCGAGACGGAAACCTACGAAGCTGAGCGAGACCATCTCGCCGCACACTCCGAGATTCTCGCGCCGGAGGCCGACGCAGCCGTGGACGAGGCACTGCTCGGCATCATCGAGGAGGAGGCACAACGCTTCCGGGGCCTACGCTTGGACGCCCGCACTCACGGCGTCGAGGCCGCATATCGTCCCCTCCTCCACGTCATCCTGCTGCACGAGTTCGCCAACGCCGACTTGGCCACGCAGCGCATCCTGCTCACCGAGCGCCGCGACGACCTGCTGGGAGACACCGTCCGGCAGGCACTGTCCGAGCTGTTCGAAGCCAACGACTCGCAGACACCGTCGATCGAGTACAGGCAAGCGGCCAACCTCCTGTACCTCGCCTCTCTCAACGCCCACGGGCCGGCCCTGGACGCCCTGGCCGACTGGCATCGATTCCCCGCTCTGCTCGTCGCTCTGGCCCGAGACCCCGATCCGTCCGCCCTGGGAGCTACGGCCTACCTGGCGCGTCTCAGCGCGACGAACGCCGACCAGGCGGCCATGGCCGATTTCCACCAGGCTGTCGCGGCAGCCATCGACGACGACCCCGAATCCGCCTCAGCCCTCCTCGCCTCAGCCCACGCCCTGACTCCCGCCTCCGCCCCCGCCTGGATCAACGACCTCGCCGAAATCGCCCGCCGCCACCAGGCCGTACTCCCCCTCATCCCCACCCTCACCACCCTCATGACCACGCCGAAGGACACGGAGGACGAATCAGATGCCACCGACTGACCTGATCGTCGTCCTTCCCGGCATCACCGGCAGCACCCTTCGCAGCCCCGACGGCCTCGTCTGGTCCCCCACCGCAGGCGCGGTCCTCACCGCGATCAAGACGCTGGGCGCCTCCCTCACCCGCCTCCGGCTCCCGGAGGGCCTGGGCGACGAGCATCCGGGTGACGGTGTGGAACCCGTCGACCTGGCCCAGGACGTGCATGTGATCCCCGGCGTCTGGACCCCGGTCAAGGGCTACGACATCCTCCTGGACCGCCTCCGCGCTCTCGGCTACCGCGACTGCACCACCGAGCCCGACCCTGAGGCGCCCCCGGGCAACCTCCTCCCTGTCCCCTACGACTGGCGCCTGTCCAACCGCTACAACGGCCGTCGCCTCGCCGGAATCGTGGAACCGGCCCTCGCCCGCTGGCGCGCCCAGGGCAGTCGGTACGCCGACGCCCGGCTCGTCTTCGTCTGCCACTCGATGGGCGGCCTGGTGGCCCGCTGGTACGTCGAGCACTGCGGCGGCGCGGAGCACACCCGCAAGCTCATCACATTCGGCACCCCGTACCGCGGTGCGGTCCAGGCGCTGGGCCAGCTCCTCAACGGAGTGCGCAAGGGGATCGGCCCGCTGTCCGTGGACCTGACCGAGTTCGCCCGGAGCATGCCGTCGCTGCATCAGCTGCTGCCGGAGTACGCCTGCATCGAGCACGCCGGCACCCTCGCCAAGACCACGGAGATCGACGTACCGGGCCTGGACCGGAAGCAGGCCGCCGACGCCATGCGCTTCCACAACCGGCTGCGCGAGGCCGAGGCCACCCGCCCCGCCTCGCTCACCACGACCTACGCGATCATCGGCACCCAGCAGAACACCCCGACCACCGCCACCCTCACCTTCGGCGGCGGTGTCACCCTCCACCCCGTCTACAGCACCGAGAACCTCTTCGGCGACGGCACCGTCCCGATCGTCGGGGCCTGCCGTGCCGACGTCCCCATGGACAGCAACCTCCTGCGCCGCGTCCCCGACCGGCACGGCAACATCCACCGCAACGCGGCCGCGCTCGACGAGTTGGAGGGCATCCTCACCGCCAGCCCCGTCGTCGTACGGGCCCCCGAGACCAGCGGCTTGCGGCTCGACGTGCCCGAACTCGTCATCGGCGGGGAGAAACTGACCGTACGGCTGGCCACGGCCGACGGTTCACGGGCCACGGTGCGCCTGGTCGTCGGCGACTTGCGCCGGCCGGAGCAGGCGCGGGTGGTCACGGCCGGTTCCGAGGCCGTCGAGGCGGTCTTCGAGGACCTGCCCCCGGGGGCCCACGCCGTGACCGCCGTGAGCGCCGTGCCCGGTGCGCGGCTCTCCCCGGTGAGCGCGGACACCCTGGTCTGGGCGTAGCCGCGCCTCAGCCCGCCTTGGCGGTGCCCTCGATCAGCCGGCGCAGGCCTTCCGTCAGCCGGTCCGCGTCGGGGGCGGTGTTCGGGTCGAACGTCCACTGGGCGATGATGCCGGTCATCAGGGTGACGAGGAACTGGCCGAGGGTGTCCGCGGTCTCGTCGCTGACGTCCTCCTCCGCGCCGCCCGTCAGCAGCGGGACGAGGCCGCGCCCGGCCTCCCGCTGCGCCTGCGCCAGGAGGTCGCGCGCCTCGGGCATCTGATCGCCCATCACGACGATCTCCATGCTCAGGTGCCAGATCGAACCGGGCTCCCGCATGGTCGCGATGATGTTGGCCCACACGTCCCGGAACCGTTCGAGGGAGCCGGGCTCGCCCCGCAGCTCTCCCCCGCCGTCGAAGGCGTCGCCCATCCCCTCGACGAGCGAGACGTACGCCTGCGCGAGGAGCGCGTCCTTCGAGCCGTAGTGGTAGCCGATGGACGCCAGGTTCGTCCCCGACTCCTTGACGATGTCCCGCGCCGTCGTGCGCGCGAACCCCTTGGCGAGCAGGCAGCGCTTGGCGCCTTCGAGCAGATCTTCGCGGTGTCCCATGCGGTCAGCGTAGCGCCCGATCTATACGGTCGTACTAGACAAGCGTATTAGACATCCGTACAGTCGCCGCCATGACAACGAACCCCCAGCCCGCCCCACCCCGCGCCGGCCGTCGTGAATGGACCGCCCTCGGCGTGCTGATGCTCCCGCTGCTGCTGGTCTCGATGGACGTCTCCGTCCTGTACTTCGCGGTGCCGGCGATCAGCGCCGACCTCGCCCCGACCGGCACCCAGCAGCTGTGGATCTTCGACATCTACGCGTTCGTGCTGGCGGGGCTGCTGATGACGATGGGCTCGCTCGGCGACCGCATCGGGCGGCGCAGGCTGCTGCTGATCGGTGCCGCCGCCTTCGGCGCCGCCTCGCTCGCGGCGGCGTACGCGGACAGCGCCGAGATGCTGATCGCGGCCCGCGCGGTGCTCGGCCTCGGCGGGGCGACCCTGATGCCGTCGACGCTCGGCCTGATCCGCACGATGTTCACCGACGCCGGCCAGCGGGCGAAGGCGATCGCTCTGTGGTCGGGCGTGATGACGGCCGGCGTCGCCCTCGGCTCGGTGCTGAGCGGCGTGCTGGTGGAGTTCTTCTGGTGGGGCTCCGTGTTCCTGATCAACCTGCCCGCGATGGCACTGCTGCTGGTGCTGGGCCCGGTCCTGCTCCCGGAGGCCCGCGACCCGGAGCCCGGCCGCTACGACTGGCCGAGCGTGCCGCTGTCGCTGGCCGCCGTCCTCCCCGTGATCTACGGCCTGAAGGAGATCCCCTCGGAGGGCTGGAACGTCCGCTACGTCGTCGCGATCACCGTCGGTCTGCTCTTCGCGGCCCTGTTCGTGCACCGGCAGCGCACCGCCGCGCACCCGATGATCCCCCCGGCGCTGTTCCGCGGCCACGGCTTCGGCCCCGCCGTGGCCCTCAACATGCTCTCCGCCTTCGGGATGATGGGCTCGGCGTTCTTCACCACGCAGTATCTGCAGTCGGTGCTCGGCAAGAGCGCGATGGAGGCCGCCCTGTGGGCGCTGCTCCCCTCGGTCCCGATCGGTTTCGCGGCGCCCTTCGCGACGGGGCTCGTCCAGCGGGGCGTGCCGCGTGGCCGGGTGGTCACGGCGGGCTTCGCGGTCGCCGCGAGCGGGTACGCGCTGCTGGCCCTCGCCGACACGGACGCGCTGGTGCTGGTGCTGACCGCGTGCGGGGTGCTGGCCTGCGGGATCGTGATGGTGATGTCGCAGATGACGGACCTGGCCCTCGGCGCCGCCCCGGTCGAACGCGCCGGTTCCGCCTCGTCCCTGCTGGAGACCGGCACGGAGTTCGGCGGCGCCCTGGGGATGGCGGTGCTCGGCTCGATCGGCACGGCGGTGTACCGGCGTGGCATCCCGTCGTCGGCCCCGGACGCGGCCCAAGAGACGCTGGGCGGGGCGCTGGCGGTCGCCGGGCGGCTGCCGGGGCGCGCGGGAGACGCCCTGGCGGTCGCCGCTCGCGAGGCGTTCACCGACGGCATGCGGGCGGCGGGGATCGCGGGGACGGTCCTGCTGGTCGCGGGGGCGGTCCTGGCGGCTGTGACGCTGCGGCCGGGCACCCTCGGCACAGAAAAGCGCCGGACGGGCGCGATCAGCCCGTCCGGCGCTTGAGGAAGCGTTTGAGGACGAGGCCCGTTCAGGGCCGAAGCGGGGGCCCGGGGGCGGCAGCCCCCGGGGGACGGTCACCTCAGACCAGGTTGACCGACCGCGCCGACGTCGCGCCGATCTCCGCCGCCACCTCGGCCAGCACCGCGGCCGGCACGGTGTCGTCGACGGTCAGCACGGCCAGCGCCTCGCCGCCCACGGCGGCCCGGGCCACCTGCATGCCCGCGATGTTGATGCCCGCCTCGCCGATGACCCGGCCGACGGTGCCGACGACACCCGGACGGTCCTCGTACTTCAGCACGACCATGTGGTCGGCGAGCGCGAGGTCCACGTCGTAGTCGCCGACGGCGACGATCTTCTGGAGGTGCTTCGGGCCGGCCAGCGTGCCGGACACCGACACCTCCTCGCCGCCCGACAGGGTGCCGCGCACGGTGACCACGTTGCGGTGGTCCGGCGACTCGGAGCTGGTGGTCAGCCGCACCTCGACGCCGCGCTCCTGCGCGAACAGCGGGGCGTTGACGTAGGAAACCGTCTCGTCGACGACGTCCTCGAAGACGCCCTTGAGCGCGGACAGCTCCAGCACCTTCACGTCGTGCTGGGTGATCTCGCCGTACACCTCGACGTCGAGGCGGACCGCGACCTCGCCGGCGAGCGCGGTGAAGATCCGGCCCAGGCGCTCGGCGAGCGGCAGACCCGGCTTGACGTCCTCGGCGATGACGCCGCCCTGGACGTTCACCGCGTCCGGGACCAGCTCACCGGCGAGCGCGAGACGGACGGACTTGGCGACGGCGATACCGGCCTTCTCCTGCGCCTCGTCGGTGGAGGCGCCCAGGTGCGGGGTGGCGACGACCTGGTCGAACTCGAACAGCGGGGAGTCCGTGCAGGGCTCCTTCGCGTACACGTCCAGACCGGCACCGGCGACCCGGCCCTCCTTGAGGGCGGAGTACAGCGCCTCCTCGTCGACGATCCCGCCGCGCGCGGCGTTGACGATCCGCACGCTCGGCTTGACCTTGCGCAGCGCCTCGTCACCGATCAGACCGACCGTCTCCGGCGTCTTGGGCAGGTGGACGGTGATGAAGTCGGAGACCTCGAGCAGCTCGTCCAGCGACAGCACCTTCACGCCCATCTGGGCGGCCCGCGCGGGCTGCACGTAGGGGTCGTAGGCGACGACCTTCATGCCGAAGGCGGACATGCGCTGCGCGACGAGCGCGCCGATCCGGCCGAGGCCGACGACGCCGAGGGTCTTCTCGGCCAGCTCGACACCGGTGTACTTGCTGCGCTTCCACTCGCCGTTCTTCAGCGCGGCGTTGGCCTGCGGGATGTTGCGGGCGGTGGCGAGGATCAGACCGCAGGCCAGCTCGGCGGCGGTCACGATGTTGGACGTGGGGGCGTTGACGACCATCACGCCGGCCTTGGTGGCGGCGGAGACGTCCACGTTGTCCAGGCCGACGCCGGCTCGCGCGACGACCTTCAGCTTGTTCGCGGCGGCGATCGCCTCGGCGTCCACCTTGGTGGCGGAGCGGATCAGGATGGCGTCGACGTCGGCGATGGCCGGCAGCAGCTCTGCCCGGTCCGCGCCGTTGCAGTGCCGGATCTCGAAGTCCGGACCGAGCGCGTCCACGGTGGCGGGCGACAGCTCTTCAGCGATGAGTACGACAGGTTTCGAGCTCACGTGAGTCCTCACAAGTCCAATGCGTGCGGACGGCCGTCCCGACGGCCGCAGGCGGAGGAGGGGCTTAGCCGCGTGGAAGACGCACGACGCTGTGGGCCTGACGCGTATGTTGTGCAGAAGTGTAGTGGCGTGGCGGAGGGCGTCTTGCGCCTCTGCGGAAGGATCACCCGTCCGTGGCTGGACGGGATGGACAACGCCTTCTTCTTCGACGTTACCCCTGGTTCGCCGAAGGGGCTGTCGTCGACGACGACAGCCCCTCGGATGAGGCTTACGCCTCCTCGTTCACCCAGCTCATGAGCTTGCGCAGCTCCTTGCCGGTGGTCTCCAGCAGGTGCTCGGCGTCCTGCTGCTTGTACTCGTTGTACTTCTTCAGACCGCCGTGGTACTCGTCCATCCAGGTCTGGGCGAAGGTGCCGTCCTGGATCTCGGCGAGGACCTTCTTCATCTCGGCCTTGGTGGCGTCGGTGATGATCCGCGGGCCGGTGACGTAGTCGCCCCACTCGGCGGTCTCGGAGATCGACCAGCGCATCTTCTCCAAGCCGCCCTCGTACATGAGGTCCACGATCAGCTTCAGCTCGTGCAGGCACTCGAAGTACGCGATCTCCGGCTGGTAGCCCGCCTCGGTCAGCGTCTCGAAGCCGGCCTTCACCAGGGCGGCGGTGCCACCGCAGAGGACGGCCTGCTCGCCGAACAGGTCGGTCTCGGTCTCCTCGGTGAAGGTCGTCTTGATGACGCCGGCGCGGGTGCCGCCGATGCCCTTGGCGTACGACAGGGCGAGCGCGAAGGCGTTGCCGGTGGCGTCCTGCTCGACGGCGGCGATGCAGGGAACGCCGCGGCCCTCCTCGTACTGGCGGCGGACCAGGTGGCCCGGGCCCTTCGGGGCGACCATGCAGACGTCGACGCCGGCCGGGGGCTTGATGAAGCCGAAGCGGATGTTGAAGCCGTGGCCGAAGAACAGCGCGTCGCCGTCCTTCAGGTTCGGGGCGATGTGCTCCTCGTAGACCTGGGCCTGGATCGGGTCCGGGACGAGGATCATGATGACGTCGGCCTCGGCGGCGGCCTCGGACGGCGTCACCACGCGCAGACCCTGCTCCTCGGCCTTGGCCTTGGACTTGGAGCCCTCGTGCAGACCGACGCGGACGTCGACACCCGAGTCACGCAGCGACAGGGCGTGGGCGTGGCCCTGGCTGCCGTAACCGATGACCGCGACCTTGCGGCCCTGGATGATGGACAGGTCGGCGTCGGCGTCGTAGAACAGCTCGGCCACTTTGGGTTCTCTCCTTGTGTGCAGGTGTTGCGTCCCACCGTATGACGGCGGGGGGAAGGGAAGTTCGGGGGTCTCGGTATACGGGCGGTCGCTCGACCGCCCGTAGAGCGGATCAGGCGCTTCGGTCGAGGGCGCGCAGCGAGCGGTCCGTGATGGAGCGCGCGCCGCGGCCGATCGCGATGGTGCCGGACTGGACCAGTTCCTTGATGCCGAACGGCTCCAGCATCTTCAGCATGGCCTCCAGCTTGTCGCTGGAGCCGGTGGCCTCGATGGTGACGGCCTCCGGGGAGACGTCGACCGTCTTGGCGCGGAACAGCTGAACGATCTCGACGATCTGGGAGCGCGTCTCGTTGTCGGCGCGCACCTTCACCAGAACGAGTTCCCGCTGAACGGCCGAACCGGGCTCCAGCTCGACGATCTTGAGCACGTTGACCAGCTTGTTGAGCTGCTTGGTCACCTGCTCCAGCGGCAGGTCCTCGACGTTCACCACGATGGTGATGCGGGAGATGTCGGGGTGCTCGGTGACACCGACGGCGAGCGAGTCGATGTTGAAGCCGCGGCGGGAGAACAGGGCGGCGATCCTGGCCAGGATGCCGGGCGTGTTCTCCACCAGGACGGAGAGCGTGTGCTTGGACATGGTCTGCTTCCTTTACCTACGGCTCTCAGTCGTCTTCGTTGTCGCCGAAGTCGGGGCGGACGTCCCGGGCGGCCATGATCTCGTCGTTGGAGGTGCCGGCGGCGACCATCGGCCACACCATCGCGTCCTCGTGGACGATGAAGTCGATGACGACCGGACGGTCGTTGATCGAGTTCGCCTCCTCGATGACCTTGTCGAGGTCGGCCGGGTCCTCGCAGCGGATCGCGTAGCAGCCCATGGCCTCCGACAGCTTCACGAAGTCGGGGATGCGGGTGCCCTGGCCGGGTGCCTTGCCGTCGTGGTCCGGGCCGGAGTGCAGGACGGTGTTGGAGTACCGCTGGTTGTAGAAGAGGGTCTGCCACTGGCGGACCATCCCGAGGGCGCCGTTGTTGATGATGGCGACCTTGATCGGGATGTTGTTCAGGGCGCAGGTGGTGAGCTCCTGATTGGTCATCTGGAAGCAGCCGTCGCCGTCGATCGCCCAGACCGCCTTGTCGGGCGCTCCGGCCTTGGCGCCCATGGCGGCCGGGACCGCGTAGCCCATGGTTCCGGCGCCGCCGGAGTTCAGCCAGGTGGCGGGCTTCTCGTACTGGATGAAGTGCGCGGCCCACATCTGGTGCTGGCCGACGCCCGCCGCGAAGATCGTGCCCTCCGGGGCGAGCCGGCCGATGCGCTCGATGACCTGCTGCGGGGAGAGCGAGCCGTCCTCGGGCTGGTCGTAGCCGAGCGGGTAGGTGTCGCGCCAGCGGCTCAGGTCCTTCCACCAGGCGGAGTAGTCGCCCTGGTGGCCCTCGCTGTGCTCCTTCTGGACGGCCTGGATGAGGTCGGCGATGACCTCGCGGGCGTCACCGACGATCGGCACGTCGGCGGCGCGGTTCTTGCCGATCTCGGCGGGGTCGATGTCTGCGTGGACGATCTTGGCGTACGGGGCGAAGCTGTCCAGCTTGCCGGTGACGCGGTCGTCGAAGCGGGCACCGAGGGCGACGATCAGGTCGGCCTTCTGCAGCGCGGTGACGGCGGTGACCGCACCGTGCATGCCCGGCATTCCCACGTGCAGCGGGTGGCTGTCGGGGAACGCGCCGAGCGCCATCAGGGTGGTGGTGACGGGCGCTCCGGTGAGTTCGGCGAGGACCTTCAGCTCGGCGGTGGCCTTCGCCTTGAGGACGCCGCCGCCGACGTAGAGCACCGGCCGCTTGGCGGCGGTGATCAGCTTGGCGGCCTCGCGGATCTGCTTGGCGTGCGGCTTGGTGACGGGCCGGTAGCCGGGCAGGTCCATGGTGGGCGGCCAGGAGAAGGTGGTCTTCGCCTGGAGCGCGTCCTTGGAGATGTCGACCAGGACCGGGCCGGGGCGGCCGGTGGAGGCGATGTGGAACGCCTGGGCGATCACCCGCGGGATGTCCTCGGCCTTGGTGACCAGGAAGTTGTGCTTGGTGATCGGCATGGTGATGCCGACGATGTCCGCCTCCTGGAAGGCGTCCGTACCGATCGCCGAGGAGGCGACCTGGCCGGTGATCGCGACCAGCGGCACGGAGTCCATGTGCGCGTCGGCGATCGGGGTGACCAGGTTGGTGGCGCCGGGGCCGGAGGTCGCCATGCAGACGCCGACGCGGCCGGTGGCCTGGGCGTAACCGGTGGCGGCGTGGCCGGCGCCCTGCTCGTGGCGGACCAGGACGTGCCGCACCTTGGTGGAGTCCATCAGCGGGTCGTACGCCGGAAGGATGGCGCCGCCGGGAATACCGAATACCGTGTCGGCGCCGACCTCCTCGAGAGAGCGGATGAGGGACTGCGCACCCGTGACGTGCTCGGGGGCGGACTGCTGTCCTCCGGATCGGGGCCGCGGCTGCGGATGGGCCCCGGTGGCCTGCTCGGTCATCGGCATTCTCTTCTCGATGCTGAGGGTTTTTGCGAGTTTTGTGCGGTGTACGACTGCTGTACGACAGGTGCCTGTGCAACAAAAAACCCCTCGTGCCGAAAGGCAAGCGAGGGGAGCGCGCCGGTGAGGTCGCTGGGGGTTCCGGATCTCCTCCGGTGGGTCCCAGCTCAGCCGACGCGCTGTCCAAGTACGAGAATTCGGGTGCGCATGGCACTGACCCTCCCCCCGGCACGCACCCACTGTCAAGTAGGTGGGACGGGAGTCTCATTATGTGAGCGGAGGGCCGTCCCGCCTCCGAAGACGGCGGTCACGCCACCCGTGTACACCCCCGCACCGCCGCCCGCCAGAGCGGGTTCGGCCGGTCCGTGCGGCACCGGAAAGTGGCCGGATCCGAGCGCCCGGCGCAGCCGGTACTCGTCCAGCGGACCGGCGAAGGCCATGCCCTGCCCGTGTGTGCAGCCCATCGAGCGCAGTGCCACCACCTGCTCCGGCAGATCCACGCCCTCGGCCACCGACTTCAGCCCGAGGTCCCCGGCGATCCGCAGCAGCCCACTGGTGATCTTGTGCAGCCGCGCGGACTCGACGACGCCCTCGACCAGGCCCCGGTCGAGCTTCAGCACGTCCAGCGGGAGCCGCCGAAGCGCGGTGACGGCCGGGCAGCCGGTACCGAAGCCGTCCAGCGCGATCCGCACGCCGAGCCGCCTCAGACCGCTCAGCCGGCGCTCCAGCTCGTCCAGCGGGATCCGCTGATCGATGTCCGACAGCTCGATGACCAGTGAGCCCGACGGCAGTCCGTGGCGGGTGAGCAGCGCCTCCACCGAGCCCACGGGCATCGAGCGGTCCAGCAGCCTGCGGGCGGTCATCCGCACCGAAACCGGCACGGTGAGCCCGCTCGCGGCGCGCTCGGCGGCCTGCTCGACGGCCTCCTGGATCATCCAGCGGTCCAGCTCGGCGGTCTTGTCGCTGTCCTCGGCCACCCGCAGGAACTCGGCGGGCGTGAACAGCACACCCTGCGAGGACCGCCAGCGCGCCTGTGCGGTGACCGACGAGATCCGGCCGTCCGCCAGCCGCACCACCGGCTGGTGCAGCAGCGTGAACTCGCCGTCGTGCAGCGCGGCCCGCAGCCGGGTGGCCAGCTCCGCCTTGCGTACGACGTCCTGCTGCATCTGCGGCTTGTACAGCTCGACCCGGCCCTTGCCGGCCGACTTGGCCCGGTACATCGCCAGGTCGGCGTTGCGCAGCAGCTCGCCCGCGCCGAGGCCGGGCTCGGCGAAGGCGACCCCGATGGAGGCGGCGACCCGGACGTCGTTGCCGTCGATGACGTACGGCTGCGAAAGCTTCACCCTGAGGCGGTCGGCGAGCTCCAGGATGTTGCGTTCACGGGCGGCGCGGTCACGGGTGCCGTCGCCGACGATCAGGGCCGCGAACTCGTCGCCGCCCAGCCGGGAGGCGGTGTCGCCCTGCCGGACGGCCTCCTGGAGTCTGCGGGCGGCCTGCACGAGGAGTTCGTCCCCGGCCTGGTGCCCGATGGTGTCGTTGACGGCCTTGAAGCCGTCCAGGTCGATGAAGAGCACGGCCGTGCCCCGCAGGGCGCCCCGGTCGGAGGCGCGGCGACCGGACAGTGCCTGCTGGACGCGCTTGGTGAACAGCGCGCGGTTGGGCAGGTCGGTGAGCGGGTCGTGCTCGGCGTTGTGCTGCAACTGCGCCTGCAGGCGCACGCGCTCGGTCACGTCCCGGCTGTTGAAGATCAGGCCGCCGTGGTGCCGGTTGACGGTCGACTCGACGTTCAGCCAGCCGCCTTCCCCGGACCGGAAACGGCACTCGATGCGGGTCGTGGGTTCCTCCAGGGGACTGGCGGCGAGGAACCGGCGCACCTCGTGCACCACACAGCCCAGGTCCTCCGGATGGATGAGATCGGCCAGTTCGGAGCCCACCAGGTCCTCGGCGGGGCGTCCGTAGACCCCGGCGGCGGCCGGGGAGACGTACCGCAGGATGCCGTTGGGCGCGGCGATCATGATGACGTCGCTGGAGCCCTGCACCAGGGAGCGGAAGTGGTTCTCCTTCTGCGCCAGCTCCTGGGTGAGGGTGATGTTGTCGAGCAGCATGATCCCCTGGCGCACCACCAGCGCGAGCACCACGGTGCCGCCGGTGAGCAGCACCACGCGGTCGACGCTGCGGCCGTTGAGCACGTTGTAGAGGATCCCCAGCGTGCACACGGCGGCGGCGAGGTACGGCGTGAGGGCGGCCAGCGAGCCGGTGAGCGGACGGGTGGCCGCGTAGCGGCTGTGCTCGCCCGGCGGCACCGGTCCGTTCGGGTGGGGGGCCGGGCCGCGGTGGCCGGGCACGTGCTCGTGCACCACGCGCGTGTGCTGCTCCTCGCCCTGCCGGGGCGCCACCCAGGGGGCGTACGCCAGGAGCAGGGAGCCGGCGAACCAGCCCGCGTCCAGCAGCTGGCCCGAGCGGTAGCTGTGGTGCAGCAGCGGCGAGGTGAACAGCGCGTCGCACATCACCGTCAGGGCGAGCGCCCCGATGGCGGTGTTGACGGCGGAGCGGTGCGCGCCGGTGCGCCGGAAGTGCAGCGCGAGCACCATGCTGACCAGGGCGATGTCGAGCAGCGGGTAGGCGAGCGACAGCGCGGTGTGGGCCACGCCGGGTCCGCCGCCCTTGGCCGCCTGCGCCAGCGCCAGGCTCCACGACAGGGTGAGCAGCGAGCCGCCGATCAGCCAGGCGTCCAGCGCCAGGCAGACCCAGCCCGCCTTCGTCACCGGCCGCTTGGCGAGGACCAGCAGGCCCACGATGGCGGGCGGCGCGAAGCACAGGAAGAACAGATCGGCGTAGGAGGGGCTGGGCACGGGCCGCCCCAGGACGACCTCGTACCAGCCCCAGACCAGGTTGCCCATCGCCGCCATCGCGGAGGACAGCGCGAACAGCAGCCAGGCGGGCCGGAAGCGGACCCGGCGGCTGCGGGCGTAGGCGAGGCAGGACACCGCTGCGGCGCCGGCCGCCGCGGCCAACCCGAAGTCCCCCATGATCAGGGCGAGTTGTGCCGAGCCCCAGCCGAACGCGGAGCCGACGGCGTAGGCCGCGCACAGCAGCGCCAGCAGCAGCTGGTGGACCGGCCTCGGTCCGCGGCGCGCGGCGGGCGGCCCCGGCCGCAGCGCACCCGGGACGCGCTGGGCCCGCAGACGCCTGTCGAGGGTGGTGGGGGCCGAGGGCGCGTTCACCGGTCCCTCCCGGTCCGCGGCGCCGAGCCCGCGTCCCGCGGGTCCCGCTGGGCCGGATGGGCGTGCCGCCTGCGGCTGCCGTACCGGCGGTGGTGATGACTGTGGTTGTGGCTGCCGTGGTGGCCGCCATGACCGGCGTGGTGGCCGCGTCTGCGCGTGGCCGTGCGCCAGGGTCGCCGCCGGCGGCCCCGCCGAGTCGGATCGTTGGTCCATAGGCCGTGCATCGCCCGTCGCCCCCCTCGCAGTCTGAAATGTCCATCCCCGGCGCCGAACGGTGGCGGCGCAACCCCTGTCGGGACGATACACCAGTATCGTCACTCAGGGACATAGGTTCTCTACGCTCCGTGACCACCAGCGGGAACGCGGGTACGGACCGCATCCGTGAGATCACGGAGGGTGCCCGAAGCGGATTACACGACTGCCGTCCCCGGATCACCGGTCCCGTCGGCGCCCGTCGTAAGGATCACGTTGCGCAGCGGCCGCCGGTTCACGAAACGGCTCAACTGGTCCACCAGGAGCCGCTTGGCGCGGGGCAGGAACGCGGACGTGGGGCCGCCGACATGCGGGCTGATCAGCACGCCCGGCGCCCGCCACAGGGGGTGGTGCGGCGGCAGCGGCTCGGGGTCCGTGACGTCGAGGGCCGCGGTGATCCGGCCGCCCTCCAGCTCGCCGAGCAGCGCCTTGGTGTCGACGACGGGGCCGCGGGCCACGTTCACCAGCAGCGCTCCGTCCTTCATCCGCGCGAGAAACTCGGCGTCGACGAGGCCCCGTGTGGCGTCGGTCAGCGGGGTGGACAGCACGACGACGTCCGCGTCCGGGAGCAGGGAGGGCAGGTCGGTGAGCGGATGCACGGGCCCGCGCGCCGTGGTGCGCCCTGAGCGCGCGACGCGCGCCACCCGCGCCACCTCGAAGGGTTCGAGCCGGTCCTCGATGGCTGATCCGATCGAGCCGTAGCCCACGATGAGGACGTTCTTGTCGGCCAGCGCGGGCCGGAATCCGCCACGCCACTCACCCCGGTCCTGGGCCCGTACGAAGTCGGGAACGCCCCGCAGGGAGGCCAGGATCAGCGTCAGGGTCAGCTCGGCGGTGCTCGCCTCGTGCACCCCGCGCGCGTTGCAGAGCCGCACCCCCGCACGGATCCGGTCCAGCGCCGGCTCCACGTGGTCGATGCCGGCGGACAGCGTCTGCACCACCTCCAGGGAGGTCATCCCGGGCAGGGGACGCTGCCCCAGTTCTGCTGGCTTCATGTAGGGGACGACGTAGAAGACGCAGTCCGCGGGGTCCGAGGGAAAGGTTTCGGCGCCGTTCCAGAAGCGGTACGCCGGGCCCTCCGGAAGCCCCTCGATCTCCTCCGGCGGGATGGGCAGCCACACGTCAGCAGTCATGGTCAGGAGGCTATGTCAGGAGCCCGTGGGCGCAGAGGTTAGGTTGGGGGCCGGGAGAGGGAGGGTCACGACCAGGTGGAGCGCAGGACGATCGGCGCGGCGGCACTCGCGGTGGGGGCCGTCGGACTCGGGTGCATGCCGATGAGCTGGGCGTACAGCACGTCCAGGCAGCGGGGCGACGAATCGGTCAGGGCGGTGCACCGGGCGTTGGATCTGGGCGCGACACTGCTGGACACCGCCGACATGTACGGGCCCTTCACCAACGAGCTGCTGGTGGGCCGGGTGCTCAAGGAGCGGCGGGCCGACGCCTTCGTCTCGACCAAGGTGGGGCTGCTGGTGGGCGAGCAGCACATCGTGGCCAACGGCCGCCCCGGCTATGTGAAGCGGGCGTGCGACGCGTCGCTGCGGCGGCTCCAGACGGACGTGATCGACCTCTACCAGCTGCACCGCGCCGACCCCGAGGTGCCGGTCGAGGAGACCTGGGGCGCGATGGCGGAACTCGTCCAGGCCGGAAAGGTACGGGCGTTGGGCTTCTGCGCGGTGGGGGCGCGGGGCGGACGCCGGTCCGGCAACCGCCTGTACGACACGACCATCCGCCAGCTCCAACGGATCCAGCAGGTGTTCCCGGTCAGCGCCGTGGAGGCGGAGCTGTCGGTGTGGTCGCCGGAGGCCCTGGACACCCTGCTCCCCTGGTGCGAGACGCGCGGCCTCGGCTTCCTGGCGGCGATGCCGCTCGGCAACGGTTTCCTCACCGGCACGCTGCCCCCCGGCGAGGGCTTCGAACCGGACGACATGCGCGCCCGCCACCCCCGCTTCACCGCCGAGATGATGGCCGCCAACCAGCCCATAGTGGTCGGCCTGCGCCGCGTCGCCGCCCGGCACGGCGCCGAGGTCACCCCCGCCCAGGTCGCCCTGGCCTGGATCCTCGCCCAGGGCCGCCACGTCGTCCCGGTGCCCGGCACCAAGCGGGAGCGCTGGGCCGGCGAGAACGCGGCCGCCGCGGAGCTGCGGCTGTCCGCGCAGGACCTGGCGGAGATCGCGGGACTGCCGAGGGCCCAGGGTTCCTGGGACTGAGGGCGGGCGGTCGGTTCGGGTCCCGGTGAACGGGAACCTGAGGGGCGCGAGCGGTGTATGACAGGTAGAAGCTGCGCTGGAGACCGCCGCGTCGAAGGGACCAAGATCGTGCAACGTCGAGCTGTGACGGCCGTGTTGGCCGCGGCCGCCCTCGTGCTGACGGCCGGCTGCTCCTCCGGTGACGACGGAGGAGAACCGGGCGCCGGTGAACGCGCCACCCCGAGCCGTACGGCCGCGCGGTCGCCCTCCGGACCCGCCGCCGAGAAGACCCCGCACGCGACCGGCACCGTGAAGGTCGTCCGCACCGTCGCCGAGGGCCTGGACAGCCCCTGGGGCCTCGCCCCGCTGCCGGACGGCGACCTGCTCGTCTCCTCCCGCGACGACGGAACGATCGTCCGCGTCGACGGCAAGACCGGCAAGAAGACCGAGTTGGGCGAGGTGCCCGGCGTCTCCGCGGCCGGCGAGGGCGGCCTGCTCGGCCTCGCCCTCTCCCCCGACTACGCCTCGGACCACATGGTCTACGCCTACTTCACCTCCGCCTCGGACAACCGCGTCGTGCGGATGCTCCTCGACGAGGAGAAGCCCGAGGGCGAACAGCTCGGCGCCCCCGACACGGTCTTCCGGGGCATCCCCAAGGGCTTCGTGCACAACGGCGGCCGCATCGCCTTCGGGCCGGACAGGATGCTCTACGTCGGCACGGGCGAGAGCGGCGAGGAGGGCCTGTCCCAGGACAAGGACTCCCTGGGCGGCAAGATCCTCCGGCTGACCCCGGAAGGCGAACCAGCCCCGGGCAACCCGTTCCCCGACTCCCCCGTGTACTCGTACGGGCACCGCAATGTGCAGGGTCTCGCCTGGGACGGCAGACAGCGGCTGTTCGCCGCCGAGTTCGGCCAGGACACCTGGGACGAGCTGAACGCGATCAAGCCGGGCGGCAACTACGGCTGGCCGGAGGCGGAGGGCAGGTCCGACGACGACGCCTTCCACGACCCGACGGCCCAGTGGACCACCGACGAGGCATCCCCCAGCGGCATCGCGTACGCCGAGGGATCGATATGGATGGCGGGCCTGCGCGGCCAGCGTCTGTGGCGCGTCCCGCTGAAGGGCACCGAGACCTCGGCCGACCCGCAGGCCTTCCTCGAAGGGGACTACGGGCGGCTGCGCACGGTGGTCTCCGCGGGCGGCGACAGGCTCTGGCTCGTCACCAGCGAGACGGACGGCCGCGGCTCCCCCGGGGACGGTGACGACCGGATCCTCGAGCTGAAGGTGAGCTGATCCCGGCCCGGGGCCGCCTGTGCCCCGGCCTCCTCACTCCCCCTCGGTGTCCTCGTGCGAGCCGGGCTTCTGCGGCCCGGATCGCCGTACGACGACCTTCCCGGAGGCGAGGTCTATCGGCCCGCGCCCCGGATCCGCGTCCCCGACGTCCTCACGGGTCAGCTCCAGCCGGTTCTGCTCGTCACGGGTGTGCTTGCGGCCCGGGGCGAACAGTTCCTCGAAGGGGTTGAACACGGAACCTCCTTGGCCGGCGTCCCTCCAGCGTAAGGCTCACCCGTCCGGTCCGGCCGGGAGCGGTTCCGGGGGGAACAGGCCCAGCCGGTGGGCGACCGCCGCCGCCTCGCCCCGGCCGGAGACCCCGAGCTTGGCCAGGATGTTCGACACGTGGACGCTGGCCGTCTTCGGCGAGATGAACAGTTCCCCGGCTATCTGCCGGTTGGTGCGGCCGGCCGAGACCAGGCGCAGCACGTCCCGCTCCCGGCTGGTCAGGCCCAGTGCCTCGGCCGGGTCGGCGGTGGCGAGGGCGTGCGGCGAGGTGCGGGTCAGGGAGAGGCGGGCGCGCTGGGCGAGCAAGGTGACGGCGTCGGCGAGCGGGCGGGCGCCGAGGTGGTCGGCGACGGCGTGGGCGAGGCGCAGCAGCTCGGCGGCCCGCTCCCGCTCGTCCTCGCCGCCGGACGCGAGCAGCGCCTCCGCCAGTCGGTGGCGGACGCGGGCCAGGTCGTAGGGGCGCTCCAGCTGTTCGAAGGCGGTGACCACGTCGGACCAGGTGTCCGCGTCGGCGGTGCCCTCGGCGCGGCGCAGCTCGGCGCGGACCCACCGCTCGTGGGCGAGCCAGACGGGGGCGTCGGTGGTGAGGCGCTTGGCGGAGTCGCGCAGGCGGTCGATCGCCTCGGCGCGGCCCGGTCGCGCGGCGGGCAGGTCGCGGTGGTCGGCCTCGGCGGTGGCGCCGGCCAGGAGCAGGGGCCAGGCGTAGCGGTGGGTGCCGGGCGGGAAACCGGCGTCCAGGGCGCCTCGGAGTTCGGCGCGCAGGTCGAGGATGCGGCCCTCGGCCGCGGCGATCCCGAGGCTGATGGCGAGGAGGGGCAGTGACTGCTGGGGCATGGAGTCGTGTGTGCCGAAGTAGCCCTTGGCGGCGGCCAGTTGCCGGGCCGTCCCGGCGACTTCGCCTCGGCCGAGGGCGACTCGGGCCAGGCACATGGTGCCAAGTCCCTGGGGGCGGGCGTTCTGGCCGCGCCGCCGGGTGCTCTCCGCGGCCTCGGCAGCCTCGTCCCAACGGCCCAGGGAGTACAGCGAGTCGGAGAGATTGGCCCAGACCCAGGCCTCCGTGTTGAGCAGGCCGAAGCGCCGGCAGTGCTCGACGCCCTGTTCCAGCAGGGGGACGGCTTCCCGGGAGCGGCCCACGGACTCCAGTTCCGAGGGGAGGTTGATGTAGGCGCGGCCCGCGACGAGGGGCATGCCCTCGGCGAGGGTGCGGTCCTTGACGTCGTACATCACCGCGAGCCCGGCCTCGGTGTCGCCGGCGTCGACCATGAGGCCGCCGAGGGTCAGCCGGGCGTTCATCTCGGTCTCCCGGGCGCCGACCATGCGGGCGTACTCCACCGCCCGTTCGGCCGCGGAGAAGGCCTCCGGGCCGGGGGCGCGCAGCATCAGCCAGCCGGCGACGGCCACCAGGACATCGGCGTGCACCTGGGACGGGGGCAGGCCGCGGACCAGTTCCTGGGCGGTGGCCAGTTCCTTCCAGCCGTCGCCGCGGGCCTGGCTCTGCACGAGCTGGGCGCGCTGGTTCCAGAACCAGGCGGCGCGCAGCGGGTCGGGTTCCTCCTCCAGCAGCCTCAGGGCCCGCTTGGTGATCTTCAGGGCGCGTTCCCGCTCCCCGCAGAGCCGGCCGGCGACGGCGGCCTCGGCCATGAGGTCGAGGTAACGCAGCGGGGCGGTCGCCGGGTCGCAGCCGCACGGCGGGTAGGCCTCGGTGTGGTCGACGGGGCGCAGCGTGGCGCGGGTCTCCTCGGGGGCGGCGTCCCAGAGTTCCATCGCGCGTTCCAGCAGACGGAGTTGTTCGGAGTGGGCGTGGCGGCGGCGGACGACGGCTGCGGCGTCCAGGACAGCGGGGAGGGCCTTGGCGGGATCGTGGGCGTGGTACCAGTAACTGGCCAGCCGGGTGACGCGTTCGTCGGCGGGGACGAGGCCCGGGTCGGCCTCCAGGGCCTCGGCGTAGCGGCGGTTGATGCGGAAGCGTTCGCCGGGCAGCAGGTCGTCGCCGACGGCCTCGCGGACCAGGGAGTGGCGGAAGCGGTAGCCGTCGCCGGTGGGGGTGGCGAGCAGCAGGTGGGCGTTGACGGCGACGCGCAGCGCCTCGATGAGGTCGTCCTCGGCGAGTCCGGCGACGGCGGCGAGCAGCGGGTACTCGACGGTGGAGCCGCCCTCGGCGACGATCCGGGCGACCCGCTGGGCGGTCTCGGGCAGCGCCTCCACCCGGACGAGGAGGAGGTCGCGCAGCGAGTCGGTGAGGCCGGCGCAGGAGCCGTCGTGGGCGGCCACGGCCAGTTCCTCGACGAAGAAGGCGTTGCCGTCGGAGCGTTCGAAGATGTCGTCGACCTGGGCGGGGTCGGGCTCGGTGGCCAGGATGCCGGCGATCTGGCGGCCGACCTCCTCGCGGCTGAAGCGGGCGAGTTCGATGCGGTGGACGGTGCGCAGCCGGTCGAGTTCGGCGAGCAGCGGGCGCATCGGGTGGCGGCGGTGGATGTCGTCGGACCGGTAGGTGGCGAGGACGACGAGACGGCCGGTGCGCAGGGTGCGCAGCAGGTAGGAGAGGAGGTGCCGGGTGGAGGCGTCGGCCCAGTGCAGGTCCTCCAGGGCGAGGACGACCGTGCGGTCGGCGGCGACGCGTTCCAGCAGGCGGGCGGTGAGTTCGAAGAGGCGGGCCACGCCCTCCTCGTCGTCGTGGCGTCCGGCGCCGAACTCGCCCAGTTCGGGCAGCAGCCGGGCCAGTTCCTCCTCCTGGCCGGCGGCCGCGGCGGCGAGGGCGTCCGGCAGTTCGCGGCGCAGGGTGCGCAGCGCGGTGGAGAACGGGGCGAAGGGCAGCCCGTCGGCGCCGATCTCGACACAGCCGCCCAGGGCGACGACGGCGCCCTCCCGGTCGGCGACGGCCGCGAACTCCTCGACGAGGCGGGTCTTGCCGACTCCGGCCTCGCCGCCCAGCAGCAGCGCCTGCGGCTCGCCCGCGGCGGCCCGGGCGAGTGCGCCGGTCAGGGTGGCCAACTCCGCGGTGCGGCCGACGAACACGGGACTGACGGACTTGGTCTGCACGGGCCAGAGCATCGCACGGGGGTCCGACAGCGCGGCACCGGTTTTGCGGAGAGCAGAGGACGGGAGGGCGTACGACGCGACCGGCCCGGCGCCTGTCGGCAGGGCGCCGGGCCGGTCGGATGTGCCGGTGTCGCGGCCGGCGGCGAAGGCCGCCGGCTCTCGTCGGGCCGCTCCCCCGGCCGGCGTGTTCACGCGGTCCGCAGGAAGCGGTGCCGGCGGGGGCGACGGCTATGGGACTCGGCCTCGGTGGTGCGCTGCTCCGCTTGCCGGCGGGCGGCGCGGTTGCCGCGGGTGACCTCGCGGACCAGTCGGGCCTGCTCGGCCTGGCGGATCAGCTCGGCGGTGCGCAGCTGCTGGAGCTCGTAAGTGTTCATGGTGGTTCTCTCCTGGTCCGACGGCGGTTTCGGTATCGCTTGCCGCGATGCCTCCACCTTCGTCTCCCAGGGGGGTCCGCCACATCGGGAGAGTTCCGCATCTTGGGGGGCGGGGCGGTGCCTTAGACAGGTCTGAGGGGCCTAAGACCCCCTACCGGGCGGGTCTTAGGCCCCTCGTGGGCGGCTAAGCCGTCGGCAGGCCCAGCAGGACGCCGGTGTACTTGAGGACGGCCAGCAGCAGGCCGATGGCGCCGAGCGCGACGCCCGCCCAGGAGACCGACTTGATCCAGGGGGCCTGCGGCGTGCCGGGCGCGCCGAACGCGGGCCGGGCGAGGACCACGACGCCGACGATCAGCGCGGTCAGTGCGAAGATCCCGGACCACAGCGCGTTGGCCTGCCAGGCGTCGCCGTAGCCCGCCTCGACCATGGAGGCGACGCTGGAGGACGTCGAGGCCTCCAGCTGGCCGATCAGCGACTGCCGCGCGGAGGCCACCGTGCCGATCCAGCTGCCGGTCAGCGAGACGACACCGAGGGCGGCGGAGACGACGGCCGCGGCGCCCTGCCCGACCCCGGAGGGCCCGGCCGTCCCGGAGGCCGCCTCCGCCTCGTGCCCGGTCTCCTCCTCGACGGCGGCCCCGGCCTCCGCTCCCTCGGCTTCCGTCCCCTCGGCCTCTGCGGTCGCCGTCTCGTCGGCGGTCGTCGTCCGGGCCTCGTCCACAGTCTTCGTACCCATGCCCCGCACCGTACGGACGGAGTCTGAGAGGTTCCTTAACGATCCTTGTGACCGGTATCCACGCGTGCCGCGCGCCACTCGGGGGCGAGCACCGACCACACCTCGATGTCGTGCCGTACGCCGTGGTGGGGGTAGCTCTCGCGGTGTACGCCGTCCCGGGTCATCCCCAGCCGGCGGGCGACGGCGAGGCTCGGCCCGTTGCCCGCGGCGGCGTGCCACTCCACGCGGTGGATGCCGCGTTCCCCGACGGCCCAGTCGATCAGCACCCGCATCGCGCGGGTGACCAGGCCCCGCCCGCTGCCGTCGGGTTCCAGCCAGCAGCCGACCTCGCAGTTGCCCTGCGCGGCGTCGAAGTTCAGGAACAGCACCCCGCCGACGAGCTTGCCGTCAAGCCAGATGCCGTGCAGGGAGCGGTTGTCTGCGGCGCGCCCGTCGGCGTACCGCTGGAGCAGTTCCCGCGCGCCGGCCACGTCGGTGGCGTTCTCCCCGAACGGCACGTACTGGTTGATGAACTCCCTGCCCCGGTCCAGGTGGGCCAGGAACTCCTCGGCGTGCCAGGGCTCCAGGGGGCGCAGTTCGGCGCCGTCGTCACCCAGGGATATCGCGTACATCGGGTTGCCGCTCCTTGTGCAGTACGTCAACGACGTCCGTGAGCCTTTCACGTCCGGCGTCGGCCTCCGCGAGGTTTTCCGGCGCGGTCCGGTGCTCGGGCGGTTCGATGCTGATGCGCGGCAGCCGCCGGTCCAGCCAGCGCGGCAGCCACCAGTTGGCGCCGCCGAGCAGATGCATCAGCGCGGGCACCAGGAGCGTACGGAGCACGAAGGCGTCCAGGGCGACGGCGGCGGCGAGCGCGATGCCGAACATCGCGATCACCCGGTCGCCGCTGAGCACGAAGGCGAGGAACACCGAGATCATGATCACCGCGGCCGAGTTGATCACCCGGCTGGTCTCGGCGAGGCCGACCCGCACGGCCCGCCGGTTGTCGCCGGTCTCCAGCCACTCCTCGTACATCCGGCTTACCAGGAAGACCTGGTAGTCCATGGAGAGGCCGAAGAGGACCGACACCATGATCACGGGCAGGAAGGGCTCGATGGGGCCCGCGCGCCCGAGACCGAGCGGTTCGCTGCCCCAGCCCCACTGGAAGACGGCGACGACCACGCCGAACGCGCCCGCGACGGCGGCGACGTTCATCGCGGCGGCCTTCACCGGGATGCCTATGGACCGGAACGCGAGCAGGAGCAGCACACAGCCCAGTCCGATGACGACGCCGACGAACAGCGGCAGCTTGCCGACGATGACGTCCGCGAAGTCGTCGTAGCCGGCGGTGACGCCGCCGACGTGCAGGTCGAGCGAGGTGCCCGCCTCCGCGCGGGGCAGCACCTCGGTGCGCAGCCGGTCCACGAGGTCGCTGGTCTCCCGGGACTGCGGGGAGGTCTCCGGTACGACGGTGAGGTACGCGGTGTCGCCGCCCGCGTCGAACGTCACGGGGCTCGCGAAGGCGACGCCCTCGGTGCCGCGCAGGGTGCCGTCGAGGTTGTCCAGGGCGAGCCGGTCCTCGGCGCCGTGCACCTCGGTGACGAGGGTGAGGGGGCCGTTCACGCCGGGCCCGAAGCCGCCGGCGAGGAGGTCGTAGGCCTGCCGCGTGGTGGCGGTGCTCGGGCCGTTGCCCTGGTCGGAGGTGCCCAGGTGGAGGGAGAGGGTGGGCAGGGCGAGCAGGGTCATCGCGGCGAGGGCGAGCGCGCCGAGCTTCCTGGGGTGCCGTTCGACGAACGCGGACCAGCGGGCGGCGAACCCGGTGGGCAGCTCCGGTTCGGGCCCGTGCTCGGCGAGCCGGCGGCGTTCGCGGCGGCTGAGGGCCCGCATGCCGATGAGGGAGAGCAGGGCGGGCAGCAGGGTCACGGAGGCCGCGACGGTGAGGACGACGGTCAGCGAGGCGGCGATGGCGACGCCGTTGAGGAAGCCGAGCCGCAGGATCAGCATGCCCAGCAGGGCGATGCACACGGTGGCGCCGGCGAACACGACCGCGCGTCCGGTGGTCGCGACGGCGCCGGTGACCGCCTCGGTGACGCCGAGCCCGCGTTTCAGCCCGCGCCGGTGCCGGGTGACGATGAACAGCGCGTAGTCGATGCCGACGCCGAGGCCGATCAGCATGCCGAGCATGGGCGCGAAGTCGGCGACCGTCATGAGGTGGCCGAGCAGCACGGTCCCGGCGTACGCGGTGCCGACGCTCACCAGCGCGGTGGCGATGGGCAGCAGGGAGGCGGCGAGCGAACCGAAGGCGAGGAACAGCACGACGGCGGCGACGACCACGCCGACCACCTCGGCGAGGTGCCCGCCGGAGGACTCGGTGAGCGCGACCGCGCCGCCGCCCAGCTCGACCTGGAGCCCGTCGCCCTCGGCCGCCTTCGCGGTGTCGACGACGGCCTGCGCCTCGGCGGTGTCGATGTCGTCGGCCTGGTCGTCGAAGGTGACCGTGGCGTAGGCGGTACGGCCGTCCTCGCTGATCCGGCCGGCGCCCTGGCCGTCGTACGGGCCGGTCACCGACGCGACGCCGGGCAGGTCGCCGATCCTGTCGAGCGTCCGGGTCATGGTCTGTTCGACGTCGGCGGCGCGGACACCGCCCCCGCCGGTGTGCCAGACGACCGTGTCGCTGTCCCCGCCGAGCGCGGGGAAGCCTTCCTTCAGCAGCTCCGCGGCCCGCTCCGACTCGGTGCCTGGCACCCGGTAGTCGTTGGAGTACGCGGTACCGGCGACGACCGCGCCCGCGCCCACCCCGCCCAGGGCGAGGAGCCACAGCAGGACAGCGATCAGACGGTGCCGGACACACCAGCGTGCGAGGGCTGCCACGAACGTGCTCCCGGAATGGTGACATGTGGATCTTTGGCCGGGAACAGTCGTGCGTGTACTGAAGGCCCGCAAAGAACATATGAGCAACTGCGAGGCCACTCTTGCAGGCAGAGATGATCCTTTGGCCGTTTCGTGCGCTTGTTCACACGTCTTTACGGGGACCTGACACCGGGATCTCAGGCCCGGCATCGGGCCCTGGGAGGTCAGTCGAACTGGTCGCCCAACGCCATCACCATCACCCCGGCTATGAGCAGCCACAGGGCCCGCCGGGTGCGGCCCCTGGACCCCAGCACGGCCCCGACGGCGCACACGGCGGCGCCGAGGGCGTAGGCGGCCGGGACGAGCGCCGGGGCGCCATCGGCGAGGCGCAGTCCGGACGCGGCGAGCCCGGCGAGCGTCAGCACCGCTCCGGTTCCGGCGGCGGTCCAGCGGGCCCGCCGCGCCTCGGTCATCTCGGAATCAGCGCGTCCACTCATGCCGCGGCAGCGTAGCGCGTACGGCTGGGAAACCGGGTGCGGGGCCGGTCCACCGGCTGGTAGCGTCCGCCGGTCCAGCACACCGCGGCCCGCGCGCCGCCCTGCCGAAGCGGGTGCATTGTTTGATGGTCCGGACGAGCTTCGACGCGACCCTGTTCGCTCTCCAGGACTCAAGGAGCCCGTTCACCGATGTCCGACACCGCTTCCAGGACCTCGAAGACCTCGAACACCCCGCTGACTGAGCGGGTCACCCTCCCCCGGTACCCGCGCAGCAACGGCTACGACGCCCGCTGGACCGTCGAGAACCAGATGGGCCCGAACGCGCTGTGGCTGCTGGAGTGGCTGGCCCCGGCCCTCGGCCTCGACGCCCTGCCGCCCGGCGCCCGCGTGCTCGACCTCGGCTGCGGGCGTGCCATGACGTCCGTGTTCCTCGCCAAGGAGTACGGCGTCCAGGTCACCGCCGCCGACCTGTGGATCAGGCCGGAGGACAACGCCGCGCGGATCGCCGAGGCGGGCGTCGCCGACCTGGTGCTCCCGGTGCACGCCGAGGCGCACGACCTGCCGTTCGGCGACGGGAGCTTCGACGCGATCGTCTCCGTCGACGCGTACCAGTACTTCGGCACCGACGACCTGTACCTGCCGTCGCTGACCCGGCTGCTGAAGCCGGGCGGGCGGATCGGGGTCGTCGTACCGTCGCTGCGGGAGGAGCCGGAGGGGGTTCAGCCGCCCGGGCACCTCACGCCGTGGTGGGAGCCGGACTTCTGGTGCTTCCACTCCCCCGCCTGGTGGCGCCGCCACTGGACCCGCAGCGGGACGGTGGCGGTGGAGACGGCCGACTGGCTGACCGGCGGCTGGCGCGAGTGGCTGCTGTGGTGCGAGGTGGTCGCCGACGAGAGCCGTGACGAGTGGCATGTGCGGATGGCCGGCCGGTGCGCCGAGATGCTGCGCGTGGACCGGGGCCGGGCGCTGGGCTTCGCGCGCGTGGTGGGCCGCCGCCTGCCGGAACACGGCTGATGACACACCCAGGGGGATGCATCGCAACCGATGCATCCCCCTGGGGCCGTGACAACGGGCTCGGTGAATCAGCCCTCGCTGACGCCCAGCTTCTCCAGGATCAGCTCCTTGACGCGCGCCGCGTCCGCCTGGCCGCGGGTGGCCTTCATGACCGCGCCGACCAGGGCACCGGCCGCGGCCACCTTGCCGCCGCGGATCTTGTCGGCGACGCCCGGGTTGCCGGCGATCGCCTCGTCGACGGCGGCGGTGAGCGCGCCCTCGTCGGAGACGACCTTCAGACCGCGCTTCTCGACGACCTCGTCCGGCGTGCCCTCGCCCGCGAGGACGCCCTCGATGACCTGGCGGGCCAGCTTGTCGTTCAGGTCGCCCTTGGTCACCAGCTCGGTGACCCGCGCGACCTGCTCCGGCGTGATGGCCAGCTCGTCCAGCGCCTTGCCTGACTCGTTGGCGCTGCGGGCCAGTTCACCCATCCACCACTTGCGGGCGGACGCGGCGTCGGCGCCGGCGTCGATCGTGGCGACGATCGGCTCCAGGGCACCGGCGTTGAGGATCGCCTGCATGTCGGTGCCGGAGATCCCCCACTCCTCGCGGAGCCGGTTGCGGCGGACCAGCGGCAGCTCGGGCAGACCGGCGCGGATCTCCTCGACCCACTCGCGCGACGGGGCGACCGGCACCAGGTCGGGCTCCGGGAAGTACCGGTAGTCCTCGGCCTCCTCCTTCACGCGGCCCGAGGTCGTCGACCCGGTGTCCTCGTGGAAGTGGCGGGTCTCCTGGATGATCGTGCCGCCGGAGGACAGCACGGCCGCGTGGCGCTGGATCTCGAAGCGGGCCGCGCGCTCCACGGACCGCAGCGAGTTCACGTTCTTCGTCTCCGACCGGGTGCCGAACTTCTCGGCGCCCTTCGGCATCAGCGACAGGTTCACGTCGCAGCGCATCTGGCCCATCTCCATACGGGCCTCGGAGACGCCGAGCGCGCGGATGACCTCGCGCAGCTCACGCACGTACGCGCGGGCGACCTCGGGAGCGCGCTCCCCGGCACCGACGATCGGCTTGGTGACGATCTCGATGAGCGGGATGCCCGCGCGGTTGTAGTCGAGCAGCGAGTGGGACGCGCCGTGGATACGGCCGGTGGCACCGCCGACGTGGGTCGACTTGCCGGTGTCCTCCTCCATGTGGGCGCGCTCGATCTCCACGCGGAAGGTCTCGCCGTCCTCCAGCTGCACGTCGAGGTAGCCGTTGAAGGCGATCGGCTCGTCGTACTGGGAGGTCTGGAAGTTCTTCGGCATGTCCGGATAGAAGTAGTTCTTCCGGGCGAAGCGGCACCACTCGGCGATCTCGCAGTTCAGCGCGAGACCGATCTTGATGGCGGACTCGACGCCGGTCGCGTTGACGACCGGGAGCGCGCCGGGCAGGCCGAGGCAGACCGGGCAGGTCTGGGTGTTGGCGTCCTGACCGAGCGCGGTCGAGCAACCGCAGAACATCTTGGTCTTGGTGCCGAGTTCGACATGGACCTCGAGGCCCATGACGGGGTCGTACGACGCCAGCGCGTCCTCGTACGACACCAGGTCGGTCGTGGTGGTCACGGTGAAACTTCCCTCTCAGCCCAGCAGGACGTCGTCGTCGCCCAGCCGCTTCAGCTCGCGGTAGAGAATGGCGAGGTTGGTGACGACCGCGGCGCCGGTCACCACGGCGTCGAGCAGCCGCAGCGTGTCGTTCTCGCCACGGGCCTTCTTGATCTGCTTGTAGACCCCGACGGCGCCGAACGCCGACGTGGCCATCGAGATGTACAGACCGGAACGGGACTTCTTGAAGCCCTTGGCCTTGGACAGTGCACTCACAGCGACGGAGCCTCCTCGAGGAGCGGGTGGCCCCACTTTTCCACGTAGGCGGCCTCGACGGCCGCACCCACCTTGTAGAGCCGGTCGTCCTTCAGGGCCGGGGCGATGATCTGCAGGCCCACCGGGAGGTTGTCCTCCGGGGCGAGACCGCAGGGCAGCGACATGGCCGCGTTGCCCGCCAGGTTGGTTGGGATGGTGCACAGGTCCGCGAGGTACATCGCCATCGGGTCGTCGGCGCGCTCGCCGATCGGGAAGGCGGTGGTCGGGGTCGTCGGGGAGACGATCACGTCGACCTGCTCGAACGCCTTCTCGAAGTCCCGCGTGATGAGGGTGCGGACCTTCTGGGCGCTGCCGTAGTACGCGTCGTAGTAGCCGGAGCTGAGCGCGTACGTGCCGAGCATGATGCGGCGCTTCACCTCGGCGCCGAAGCCGGCCGCACGGGTGAGAGAGGTGACCGCCTCGGCGGAGTTCGTGCCGTCGTCGCCGGTCCGCAGGCCGTAGCGCAGGCCGTCGAAGCGGGCGAGGTTGGAGGAGCACTCGGACGGGGCGATCAGGTAGTACGCCGACAGGGCGAGGTCGAAGGACGGGCAGTCCAGCTCGACGATCTCGGCGCCCAGCTCCTTCAGCAGCTCGACGGACTCGTCGAAGCGCTGGATGACGCCGGCCTGGTAGCCCTCGCCGCGGAACTGCTTGACGACGCCGACGCGCATGCCCTCGACGCTGCCGTTGCGGGCGGCCTCGACGACCGGCGGGACCGGGGCGTCGATGGAGGTGGAGTCGAGCGGGTCGTGACCGGCGATCACCTCGTGCAGCAGCGCCGCGTCCAGGACCGTACGGGCGCAGGGGCCGCCCTGGTCGAGGGAGGAGGAGAACGCCACCATGCCGTAGCGGGACACGGCGCCGTACGTCGGCTTCACGCCGACCGTGCCGGTGACGGCGGCCGGCTGGCGGATGGAGCCGCCGGTGTCGGTGCCGATGGCGAGCGGCGCCTGGAAGGAGGCGAGCGCCGCGGAGGAGCCGCCGCCGGAGCCGCCCGGGATGCGGGTGAGGTCCCACGGGTTGCCGGTCGGGCCGTAGGCGCTGTTCTCGGTGGAGGACCCCATGGCGAACTCGTCCATGTTGGTCTTGCCGAGGATGACGACGTCGGCGGCCTTCAGCTTCTTGGTGAGTGTCGCGTCGTACGGCGGGATCCAGCCCTCGAGGATCTTCGAACCGACGGTCGTGGGCACGCCCTCGGTGGTGAAGATGTCCTTCAGCGCCAGCGGCACGCCGGCCAGCGGGCCCAGCTTCTCGCCGCGCTCGCGCTTCTCGTCCACGGCGCGGGCCTGGGCGAGGGCGCCCTCACGGTCGATGTGCAGGAAGGCGTGCACCTTCTCGTCGACGGCCTCGATCCGGGCCAGGTGCGCCTCGGTGACCTCGACGGCGGTCAGCTCGCCGGAAGCGATCTTCGCGGCGATCTCGGCCGCGGTCAGCTTGATGATGTCCGTCATGGCGGATTACTCCTCCCCCAGGATCTGCGGCACCTTGAAACGCTGCTGCTCCTGGGCCGGGGCGCCGGAGAGCGCCTGCTCGGGGGTGAGCGACGGGCGGACCTCGTCCGGGCGCATGACGTTCGTCAGCGGGAGCGGGTGCGAGGTCGGCGGTACGTCTTGGTCGGCGACCTCGCTGACGCGGGCGACCGCGCCGATGATGTCGTCCAGCTGTCCCGCGAAGTGGTCGAGCTCTTCGGGCTTCAGCTCCAGACGCGCCAGCCGGGCGAGGTGGGCGACCTCCTCGCGCGTGATGCCAGGCATGCAGCGATCCTCTGGGGTGAGTGTGTGTGGTTTGGGCCTAGGGCCTGTCGTCACATTCCCGTCGTCCGCCCGAAGGGCGGGCCTCGCGGCGTCTGGTGCGTGCGATCGCAAGGCGCCGGAGCGTCCTCGTGGCGGAGCCACGTGGACGATTCGGCAACGCGGCGAGCGTGCGTGCCAGGCGTCGCGGGGCAGACGGGAATGTGACGACAGGTCCTAATCCTATGGGGCGGGAAGCCGTGCCCGTGAAACGGTTTCCCGCGGGGCCCTGCCACGTCACCTTCGGCGCGCCTCCCAGGCCTCGCTGTGCAGGAAGTGGTTGTCGTACAGCTCCTGCACCTGGAGGAGGCTCTCCGGGGTGGCCTCGCCGAGGCGGACGCGCTGGAGGTGGCGGAAGTACTCGAAGCGTTCGACGCCGGGTGTGATGACGATCAGCAGGTCCGCGTCGGTGCCGGGCGCGGCGGCGAAGGCGTGGGGCATGCCCGGCGGGACGATCACCAGGTCGCCGCGCCCGGCGGTGACCACGTCGTCGCCGGCCAGCAGCCTGGCCTCGCCGTCGAGCAGGAAGAACATCTCCGCCGAGCCCTTGTGCAGATGCGGGCGGGCCCCGTCGGCGCCGTCGGTCAGCGTGACCCGCACCGTGGACAGCGCCCCGCCCGAGGCGCTGCTGTCGGCCAGCAGCCGCACGGCGACCGGGGCGCCGCCGAGCGTCTCGGCGTCGGCGTCCCGGACGATCACCGGCTCGTCGAAGCCGGGTACGAAGAGCGACATTTTCCGATCCCCTGATTCCGGCCCCGCAGCGACCGCCGGCTGACGGCGGCGCGCTGCCGGGGTGTCGGTCACTCGGCCGCCGGAAGCGCCGCCTTCGGGCGCTGCCAGCCGCGGGAGCCGCGGGCGCGGAGCCAGGCCGTGGTCTCCTCGGGCGGCATCGCCGCGGCCACCAGCCAGCCCTGTACGGCGTCGCAGCCCAGGTCGCGCAGGCGCTCCCAGGTCTCGTCGTCCTCGACGCCCTCGGCGACCACCAGCAGGCCCAGGGAGTGGGCCAGGTCGACCGTGCAGCGGACGATCTCGGCGTCCTCCGTGTCGACGGCGAGGCGGGCGACGAAGGAGCGGTCGATCTTCAGCTCGCTCACCGGGAGCCGGCGCAGATGGACGAGGGAGGAGTAGCCCGTGCCGAAGTCGTCCAGGGACATCTTCACGCCGTGGCCGGTGAGGCCTGCGAGGGTGTCGGCGGCGCGCTGCGGGTCCTCCAGCAGGACGTGTTCGGTGATCTCCAGCTGGAGGGCGCCCGCCGGGACGCCGTGCCGGGCGAGGCGGGCGGCGACGGAGCCGGCGAAGCCGGGGGTGTGGACGTCGCGCGGGGAGACGTTGACGGCGACCGGGACGTAGAGGCCCTGGGAGCGCCACCGGGCGACCTGGCCGAGCGCCGTCTCCAGCACGTACTCGGTGAGGACGGGCATCAGCCCGGAGGATTCGGCGATCGCTATGAACTCGTCCGGCGGGACCTTGCCGCGCTCCGGGTGCACCCAGCGGACCAGTGCCTCCAGGCCGGCCACCTGGCCGTCGAAGCGGACCTTCGGCTGGTAGTGCAGCTGCACCTCGTGAGCGTCGAGCGCCCGGCGCAGATCGGCGAGGAGGCCGAGGCGGTCGGGGGTGTTCGAGTCGCGCTTGGACTCGTAGACCTCGACGCCGGTGCGGTCCCGCTTCGCCTGGTACATCGCCACGTCCGCGCGGCGCAGCATGCCCTCCGCGTCGAGGGCGTGGTCGGGGAAGACGGCGACTCCGGCGCTGGCCTCCAGGACGAGGGTGAGCCCGTCGAGGTCGAGCGGGGAGCTCAGCGCGGCCACCAGGCCGCGGGCGATCCGGGTGGCGGAGGTGGTGGAGTCGGCCACCGGGAGTAAGACGGCGAACTCGTCACCGCCTAGCCGGGCGACCTCCGCGCCGCGCGGCAGGGCCAGCCGCAGCCGGTCGGCGGTCTGCAGCAGCAGCCGGTCACCGGCGAGATGCCCCAGGGTGTCGTTGACCGATCGGAACCGGTCGAGGTCGATCAGCATCAGGGCGGCCCGGGCGCCGAGGCGTTCGGCCTCGTCGAGGGCGGTCCAGATGCGTTCCAGCAGCCACTGGCGGTTGGGCAGCCCGGTCAGCGGGTCGCGCAGCTGCTCCTCCGCCCGCGCCCGGGCTATCCACAGCGTGGAGTCGAGGGCGATGAGCGGGATGGAGAACAGCGGCAGCAGGATCGGCTTGGCGACCGCGACGACGCAGACCAGCGGGGCGATGCCGAGCAGCGCGACCGCGACCAGACCCTGTCTGACCAGGGCGGTGCGGGCGACGGTGGGCAGGCCGCCGGAGCGGGGCGCGTGCAGGTACCACAGCAGGATGCGGGTCACCAGGAGGTAGCCGGCCGCGGCGAGCACCACCTCGGGGGCCGTGGTGAGCGTCCAGGAGTCGGGGTCCCACGGGTGCTCGACGGACGGCACCCGGCCGAAGGCGGCGAGGACCAGGGCGCCGGCGCCGATGCCGAGGATGTCCACCGCGCCCTGCAGGACGCCCTGCCGCCAGCGGTGGCGCCGGGCTATGCCGACCAGCACGACGACGGTGAGGCTGACCATGCCGGCCGGCACCCAGCCGTACAGCAGCAGCACGGCGAGGGTGAGGGCGGCGCCGGAGCCGGTGCCGCCCCACCAGCGGGCCCGGCCGAGCAGGACCAGATGGCCGACGATGATCCCGGTCAGCACGGCCAGCGACCAGCCGGCCGTGCCCGCCGGGAAGAGCGCGTGGTGGCCGGTGAAGGCCCGCAGGAAGCCGGCGCCGAGCGCGAACCCGGCGGCCGCGACGATGCCCGCGGGCAGCGCGGGCCAGGACAGGTGGCGCTCGGTGTCGTTGTCCGGCAGTCCGGTGCCGCGTCCGGCGGCCAGGGACGCGGTGTCGGGGCCGTCCGCCGCGGCGGAGGCTCCCGGGGCACGCTCCTGCGTGCCAGCGCCCCGAGCCGGCCGGCGGCTCCCTCGCCAGACGCCGGCCAACCGGCGCAGCCGCGAATCCGGGGCGGCGCTCTCGGTCGGTTCCATTCCCGTCCCTCTCACAGCCGGCGGTGCCCACGCCACGCGGCCCGATGCCCGACAACCCTCAGCGGCGGCCGCGTTGGAAAACCCTTCCCCGTGCCTTTCGAGACCAGGGGATGCCCCGACCGCAGCTGGGCACGGCAGGCGCACATCTCAACAGTAGGCCGCAGAAGGCTTCCACGGGCAGCGGTCGTCGACGGTTGCCCGAATGCGCCCTGCCCGCCCGTATGCATCTGATATGCGCCGATCGGGTGGTCTTCAACCGCTACCCCTCGGCCGGAAGCGCGGCCTCCGACGCCGCCTCAGGCCCTTGGCCCAGCAGGACCTTGAAGCCGTCCTCGTTCAGAACCGGCACCTTCAGCTGCATCGCCTTGTCGTATTTCGATCCCGGGTTGTCACCCACAATGACGAACGACGTCTTCTTCGAAACCGAACCGGTCACCTTGGCGCCCTGGCTCTGCAGCGCGTCCTTGGCGCCGTCGCGTGTGAAGTCCTCCAGCGTGCCCGTGACGACGACGGTAAGGCCTTCCAGCGGACGCGGGCCCTGGTCCTCGCCGGAGCGCTCGTCCTCCATGCGCACGCCGGCCGCCCGCCACTTGCGGATGATCTCCTGGTGCCACTCCTCGGCGAACCACTCCTTGAGGGAGGCGGCGATGATCGGCCCGACCCCCTCGGTGCCCGCAAGCTCCTCCTCGGTCGCCTGCTCGATGCGCTCGATGGAGCCGAACTCCCGGGCCAGCGCCTCGGCGGCGACCGGGCCGACATGGCGGATCGACAGGCCGGTGAGGATCCGGGCGAGCGGGCGCTGCTTGGCGGCCGCGATGTTCTCCAGCATCGCCAGCGCGTTCTTCTTCGGCTCGCCCTGCTGGTTGGCGAAGACCGTGGCGATCTTCTCCTCGCCCGTCTTCGGGTCGCGCTTGGGCAGGCCGCTGTCCTGGTCGAGGACGTACGCCTTGATGGGCAGCAGCTGCTCGACGGTGAGGTCGAACAGGTCGCCCTCGTCCTTCAGCGGCGGCTCCGCAGGCTCCAGCGGCTTGGTGAGGGCCGCCGCGGCGACATAGCCGAAGTGCTCGATGTCCAGCGCCTTGCGCCCGGCCAGATAGAACAGGCGCTCGCGCAACTGTGCCGGGCAGGTACGGGAGTTCGGGCAGCGCAGGTCGACGTCGCCCTCCTTCATCGGCCTGAGCGGCGTGCCGCACTCGGGGCACTCGGCCGGCATCACGAACTCGCGCTCGCTGCCGTCGCGCAGGTCGACGACCGGTCCCAGGATCTCCGGGATGACGTCCCCGGCCTTGCGCAGCACCACCGTGTCCCCGATGAGGACGCCCTTGGCCTTGACCACGTCCTGGTTGTGCAGGGTGGCGAACTCGACCTCGGAGCCCGCGACCGTGACCGGCTCGACCTGCGCGTACGGCGTGACGCGGCCGGTGCGGCCCACGCCGACGCGGATGTTGACCAGCTTGGTGTTGACCTCCTCCGGCGCGTACTTGTAGGCGATCGCCCAGCGGGGCGCCCGGGAGGTGGAGCCGAGCCGCCCTTGGAGCGGGATCTCGTCGAGCTTGACGACCACGCCGTCGATCTCGTGCTCCACGGAGTGGCGGTTCTCGCCGTAGTACGCGATGAACTCCCGTACGCCGTCGAGGTCGTCGACCACCTTGTTGTGCCGGGAGGTGGGCAGGCCCCAGGTGCGCAGCAGGTCGTAGGCCTCGGACAGGCGGGTCAGGCCGGTGAAGCCCTCCAGCGCGCCGATGCCGTGCACCACCATGTGCAGCGGGCGGGTGGCGGTGACGCGGGGGTCCTTCTGGCGCAGCGAACCGGCGGCGGCGTTGCGCGGGTTGGCGAAGGGCTTGTCGCCGGCCTTCACCAGCCGGGCGTTCAGTTCCTCGAACTTCTCCATCGGGAAGTAGACCTCGCCGCGGATCTCCACGAGGTCGGGGACGCGGTCGCCGGTGAGGCGGTCCGGGATCTCCGCGATCGTCCGCACGTTCGGCGTGATGTCCTCGCCGGTGCGGCCGTCGCCGCGGGTCGCCGCGCGGGTGAGGCGGCCGCGCTCGTAGGTGAGGTTGACGGCCAGGCCGTCGACCTTCAGCTCGCACAGGAAGTGGTGCGGGGAGCTGCCGACGTCCTTGTGGACGCGCTCGGCCCAGGCGGCCAGCTCCAGGTCGTCGAAGGCGTTGTCCAGCGACAGCATGCGCTGGCGGTGCTCGACGGAGGTGAACTCCGTCTCGTAGGCACCCGCGACCTTCTGGGTCGGGGAGTCCGGGGTGCGCAGCTCCGGGTGCTCCTCCTCCAGGGCCTCCAGCGAGCGCAGCAGCTTGTCGAACTCCGCGTCGCTGATGACGGGGGCGTCCTTCACGTAGTACCGGAAGCGGTGCTCCTCGATCTGCTCAGCGAGCTGCGCGTGCTTCTCCCGTGCCTCGGTGGGCACCGTGCTCTCCGCTTGCCTGTCGCCGGCCACCGTGTTGTCCTCCCGTTACTCAGGGTCGTCCGCGAGGGATCTCGCCGCCCGGACGCAGTGGGCGAGGGCCTTGCGCGCGTACTCGGGGGAAGCGCCCGCGAGTCCGCATGTCGGCGTGACCGTGACCGCCTCCGCGAGAAGCGCCGGTGACAGCCCCAGCCTGCGCCACAGCGTCCTGACACCCATGACGCTACCGGCAGGGTCTGACAATCGGCCGTCGGTGCTCGGGACGACACCGGCGAACAGCCGGGTACCGCTCTCCACGGCTTCCCCGATCGCGTCGTCGTCACGTTCGGTGAGCAGCGTGAAGTCGAAGGAGAGCGCCGCCGCGCCGGCCCGGCGCAGCAAGGCGAACGGGACGTCCGGGGCGCAGGAGTGGACGACGACCGGGCCGCCGTCGTGCACGCCGATCACGTCGCGCAGGGTCGCCTCGACGAGCTGCCGGTCGACGGCGCGGTGGGTGCGGTAGCCGCTGGCGGTCTTCACCTGGCCGCGCAGTACGGCGGTGAGGGACGGCTCGTCGAGCTGGAGCACGAGCCGGGCGCCGGGGACGCGGCGGCGCACCTCGTCGAGGTGCAGGCGCAGGCCCTCGGCGAGCGAGGCGGCGAGGTCGCGGCAGGCGCCGGGGTCGGAGAGGGCGGCCTCGCCGTTCCTCAGCTCCAGCGCGGCGGCCAGCGTCCACGGGCCGACGGCCTGCACCTTCAGCGGGCCCTCGTAGGCCTGGGTGAACTCCTCCAGCGCGTCCAGGTCCTCCCCGAGCCACGACCGCGCCCGCTTGGTGTCGCGCCCCGGCCGGTCCCCGATCCGCCAGCCGCTGGGCTCCACACGCGCGTACAGCTCGACGAGCATCCCGGCGGTGCGCCCGATCATGTCCGCGCCGGGCCCGCGAGCGGGCAGCTCGGCCAGGAAGGGGAAGTCCTCGAAGGACCCGGTGACGGTCTTGGCGGCCTCCCGGGCGTCGCCGCCGGGCAGCGACCCGACGCCGGTGGCGGGGGCGAGGGTGAACAGGCTGTTTTCACTCACGCGGGAAGCCTATGCCTCCGGCGGCGGCGCGGATCCCGCCCCCGTGCCCGGCCGGCTCAGCGCCCGGGCCGCACCGTCAGATCGTTGACCTCCGCGTCCCTGGGCAGGTCCAGCGCCATCAGGACGGTCGTGGCGACCGACTCGGGGTCGATCCACCGCGAGGGGTCGTACTCCTTGCCCTCCTGCTGGTGGACCTTGGCCTGCATGGGGCTGGCCGTGCGGCCCGGGTAGACGGAGGTGACCCGGACCCCGTTGGCGTGCTCCTCGTGGCGCAGGGAGTCGGCGAGGGCCTTCAGACCGTGCTTGGAGGCGGCGTACGCGGACCAGTCGGCGTGGGCGTTGAGGCCGGCGCCGGAGTTCACGAAGACCACATGGCCGCGGGCGGCGCGCAGTTGGGGCAGGAAGTGCCGGGTCAGCTCGGCGGGCGCGATCAGGTTCACGTTGAGCTGGTGGCGCCAGGACTTGGGGGTGAGGTCGCCGACCGGGCCCAGCTCCACCACGCCGGCGATGTGCAGCAGCGAGTCCACCCGGTCCGGGAGCGTCTGGTGGGAGAAGGCCCAGCTCAGTTTGTCGGGGTCGGACAGGTCCCCGACCAGGGTCCTCGCGCCGGGGAACTCGGCCGCCAGTTCCTTCGCGCGGCCCGCGTCGCGCGCGTGCAGGACGAGGTCGTCCCCGCGCGCGTGGAGGCGGCGGGCGACGGCCGCGCCGATGCCGGAGCCCGCTCCGGTGATCACATGTGTAGCCATGCCCGCCATGCTCGCATCACCGCGCGGTCAGACCACGCCCTGGCTCTCCTCCAGGTAGGCCAGCGCGCCCACCGGCTCCTCGGCGAAGAACACCAGGTCGGTCAGGGGGCGGGGCAGGAAGCCCTCGTCCTCCATGCGCCGGAACTGCTCCTTGAGGCCGTCGTAGAAGCCTTCAGTGTTCAGCAGCACCACCGGCTTCTCCGTCTTGCCGTGCTTCTTCAGCTCCAGGATCTCGGTGGCCTCGTCCAGCGTCCCGGTGCCGCCCACCATGATCACCACGGCGTCGGACTTCTCCAGCAGCAGCCGCTTGCGCTCGGCGAGGTCCCGCGCGATGACCATCTCGTCGGCGCCGGCGCGCGCCTTCGCGGCGAGGAAGTCCACGGAGACCCCCACGAGCCGCCCGCCCGCCTCCTGCACTCCGTCCGCGACGACCTTCATCAGGCCGACGTCGGAGCCGCCCCAGACGAGCGTGTGCCCGCCCTTGCCCAGGAGCTTCGCGAACTCCCGCGCGGGTCGGGTGTAACGGTCGTCGAGGTCGGCGGCGGAGAGGAAGACGCAGATGTTCATGGCCTCCACCGTACGCGGGAACAACCACCGCCCCGTACACGCTGTCCTGGTATGGCCCATGGACACACGATCACCATCGAGCAGGGCACCCGGCGCGTCCGGGTCGTCCACGACGGACAGGTGCTGGCCGAGAGCGACCGGCCCCTGGTGCTGAAGGAGACCGGCTGTCCCGTGCGGTACTACATCCCCGCCGAGGACGTACGGCTCGACCTCCTGACCCCGTCCGGCACCCACACCGACTGCCCCTTCAAGGGGACCGCGTCCTACTGGTCGCTGCCGGGCGCGGCCGACCTCGTCTGGGCGTACCCGGACCCGAAACCGGACGTCGCGGCGATCAAGGATCACCTCTGTTTCTACGACGTCGAAGTGTTGTGACCCGATGAGTTCCGTGTCCCGTGGCAGTCTGCGGGGGCATGGACAACGAGACCATCTCGCGCGACGGCACACCCATCGCGTACCAGCGCACCGGCCGGGGCCCCGCGATCGTCCTGATCAGCGGGGCCATGTCGACGGGCGCCACGACGGCGCCGCTGGCCGCCACCCTGAGGGACCGCTTCGAGGTCGTGGTGTACGACCGCCGGGGGCGTGGCGCGAGCGGTGACACACCGCCGTACGCCGTGGCCCGCGAGGTCGAGGACCTGGCGGCGCTGATCGAGGCGGTGGGCGGCGAGGCGGCGCTTTACGGCATGTCGTCGGGCGGCGCGCTGGCCCTGGAGGCGGCGGCGAGCGGACTGCCGGTGCGCCGGGTCGCGGTCTACGAGCCGCCGTTCGCCGACTTCTCGGCGGGCGGCGCGGAGGAACGCGCTGCCTACACGCAGAACCTGGCGTGGGCGCTCGCCGAGGGGCGGCGCGGGGACGCCGTGGAGCTGTTCCTGCGGCTCACCGGTCTGGCCCCGGAGATGATCGCGGGCGCGCGGCAGTCCCCCATGTGGGCGGACATGGAGGCGATCGCGCCGAGCCTCGCCTACGACGACGCCGTGATGGGCGACGGGCTGGTGCCGCGTGAGCGGCTGCGCGAGGTCCCCGTGCCCGTGCTGGCCCTCGCGGGCGCGATGAGCCCCGCCTGGCTGCGCGAGGCGGCACGGGCCGTCGCGGAGGGAGTGCCCCAGGGCACCTACCGGGCCTTGGAGGACCAGAACCACATGGTCGAGCCCCAGGTGCTGGGCCCGGTGCTCGCCGAGTTCCTCATGGGCTGACCGAGCCTCAGGCGCCCTTTCTCGGGTTCAGGCCACCCCGGCCGTCGCCCGCACCGTCGACGCGATGGTCGCCGAGCCCACCACGCGCGTGCCGTCGTACAGCACGATCGCCTGGCCGGGGGCGACGCCGCGGACCGGCTCGGTGAAGTCCACGCGCAGCTCGCCGTCGACGACCTCGGCGGTGACCTCGGTCTCGCCGCCGTGGGCGCGCAGCTGGGCGGTGTAGGTGCCGGGGCCGGCGGGGGCCGTGCCGCACCAGCGGGGCTTGATCGCGGTGAGCGCGGAGACGTCCAGGGCCTCCGCCGGGCCCACGGTGACGGTGTTGTTCACCGGCGAGATGTCGAGGACGTAGCGCGGCTTGCCGTCGGCCGCGGGGGTGCCGATCCTGAGGCCCTTGCGCTGGCCGATGGTGAAGCCGTAGGCGCCCTCGTGGGTGCCCAGCTTGTTGCCGGACTCGTCGACGATGGCGCCCTCGGCCTTGCCGAGCCTGCTCGCCAGGAATCCCTGGGTGTCGCCGTCGGCGATGAAACAGATGTCGTGCGAGTCGGGCTTCTTGGCGACGGCGAGGCCGCGCCGCTCGGCCTCCGCGCGGATCTCGTCCTTGGTGGTGACGGTGTCGCCGAGCGGGAACATCGCGTGCGCGAGCTGCTTGTCGTCCAGGACGCCGAGCACGTACGACTGGTCCTTGGCCATGTCGGAGGCGCGGTGCAGCTCGCGGGAGCCGTCCTCGCGGACGATCACCTTGGCGTAGTGGCCGGTGCACACGGCGTCGAAGCCGAGGGCGAGCGCCTTGTCGAGCAGCGCGGCGAACTTGATCTTCTCGTTGCAGCGCAGGCACGGGTTGGGGGTGCGGCCCGCCTCGTACTCGGCGACGAAGTCCTCGACGACGTCCTCGCGGAAGCGGTCGGCGAGGTCCCAGACGTAGAACGGGATGCCGATGACGTCCGCCGCGCGGCGGGCGTCCCGGGAGTCCTCGATGGTGCAACAGCCCCGCGCGCCCGTACGGAAGGACTGCGGGTTCGCGGAGAGCGCGAGGTGGACGCCGGTCACGTCGTGGCCTGCCTCGGCCGCGCGGGCGGCGGCGACGGCGGAGTCGACACCGCCGGACATGGCGGCGAGGACGCGGAGCGGGCGGGAGCGCTGCGGGGTGTCAGTCATAACCCTTCCAGGGTACGGGGGCGCGGGAACCGGGGCCCGCGAGTATCCGTTCTCGGTCACATGGGAGAGACGAAGGACGGCTCGCGCCGGCGGATCGGGCGGCGTTCGCTGATCATCGGCGGTGCGGCGGCCGTGGTCGGCACGGGCGCCGTGCTGGCGCGCGACGAGCTGTCGCGGCTGTGGTGGCAGGTGCCGGGGGTGGAGAAGCCCCGGGTGAAGGGCGCGGTCGACTACCGGGGCGCGCGCTGGGTGGAGGCCTCCTCGGCCAACTTCCGCTGGGCGGACCGGCCGGACGACTACGAGATAGACATGGTCATCGTCCATGTCACGCAGGGCAGCTTCGACAGCGCGGTGAAGGTCTTCCAGGACCCGGAGCACGGCGCGGCGTCGCACTACATCGTCGGGCAGGACGGCCGGGTCGCCCAGATGATCCGCGAGCTGGACGTGGCGTACCACGCGGGCAACCGGGACTACAACGAGCGCAGCATCGGCATCGAGCACGCGGGTTTCGTCGACCGCCCGCAGGACTTCACGGACGCCATGTACACCGCGTCGGCCCGGCTGACGGCGGGTATCTGCCGGCGGTACGGCATCCCGGTCGACCGCGAGCACATCATCGGGCATGTGGAGGTGCCGGGCACCGACCACACCGATCCGGGGCCGCACTGGGACTGGGGCCGGTACCTGCGGCTGGTCCGGCAGGCGGGTACGGCGTCGGCGACCTAGCCGGGACGGCAGATCGCCAGAAAAAGTGCGAATTACCCACTTCCATTTCCTCCCGACTGTCCTATCCTGTTTATAGGCCTATGGGACGAGTGAGGGAGCTCGACCGGAGTAGCCGACTTTGGCGAGAAGCTGCGGCTTCCGCTGGGGCCGACGTCGACGGTCGCGCTGAGAGGCCGGAAGGTCGCTAGGACAGGACCGGAAGGCGACCCCTAGCCACCTGATCCGGGTCATACCGGCGAAGGGAACCCGTCTCATAGGTCGTTTCGCTGCGCGCGGCGACCACCCGGCGCGACTCCTACGTCAGCCCCGCCGCCCGCGCGCGCTCCACCGCCGGGCCGATCGCCTTGGCGACCGCCTCCACGTCGGCCGCGGTGGAGGTGTGGCCGAGGGAGAAGCGCAGGGTGCCGCGGGCCAGGTCGGGGTCGGTGCCGGTGGCCAGCAGCACATGACTGGGCTGGGCCACGCCCGCGGTGCACGCGGAGCCGGTGGAGCACTCGATGCCCTGGGCGTCCAGGAGCAGCAGCAGGGAGTCGCCCTCGCAGCCGGGGAAGGTGAAGTGGGCGTTGGCCGGGAGCCGGTCGACGGGGTCGCCGCCGAGGATCGCGTCCGGGACGGCCGTGCGGACCGCCGTGACCAGCTCGTCGCGCAGGGCGCCGATCTCACGCGCGAAGCGCTCGCGGTGGTCGGCGGCGTGCCGCCCCGCGACCGCGAAGGAGGCGATCGCGGGCACGTCGAGGGTGCCGGAGCGGACGTGGCGTTCCTGGCCGCCGCCGTGCAGCACGGGGACGGGGGCGTGCTCACGGCCGAGGAGCAGCGCGCCGATGCCGTACGGGCCGCCGATCTTGTGGCCGGAGACGGTCATCGCGGCGAGGCCGGAGGCGGCGAAGTCGACCGGGAGCTGACCGACCGCCTGGACCGCGTCGGCGTGCAGCGGGACACCGAACTCGGCTGCGGTGTCGGCGAGTTCGCGGACCGGCATGACGGTGCCGATCTCGTTGTTGGCCCACATGACGGTGGCGAGGGCGACGTCGTCGGGGTTGCGGGCGATCGCCTCGCGCAGCGCGTCCGGGTGGACGCGGCCGTGGGCGTCGACCGGCAGGTACTCGACGGTGGCGCCCTCCTGTTCGCCGAGCCAGTGGACGGCGTCGAGGACCGCGTGGTGTTCGACGGGGCTGGCGAGGACGCGGGTGCGGGCGGGGTCGGCGGCGCGCCGGGACCAGAACAGGCCCTTGACGGCGAGGTTGTCGGCCTCGGTGCCGCCGGAGGTGAAGACCACCTCGCTGGGGCGGGCGCCCAGGGCTTCGGCCAGGGTCTCCCGGGCTTCCTCGACCGTGCGACGGGCCTGCCGGCCGGACGCGTGCAGGGAGGAGGCGTTGCCCGTGATCCCGAGGTGGGCGGTCAGTGCCTCTGCCGCCTCCGGGAGCATCGGGGTGGTCGCGGCGTGGTCGAGGTATGCCATGGTGACGCCGATTCTACGGCGCGCTCCCCCAAGGAACTCCGGACGCCCGGCCGCCCCGGACGTCCGGCGCCGGGTGCGGGCCGGCTCAGAGGCTCCAGGAGATGGTGTTGTCCGCCTGCATGAACGCGGCCAGCACCACCAGGTCGGCGACGCCCAGGCCGAGGCCGAGGTAGGCGCGCCCGCGGCGGCGGGTGCCGCGCCAGAGGGCGACGGCCGCCAGGGTGATGGCGATCGGCCCGAGGAAGACGTTGAGCACGAGCAGGCCGAGCAGGCCGAGGACGAAGGACGCGACGGCCATGCCGTCGGTGTCGCGGATGCCGGTGCGGCGCGTGGCCGGTGCGGTGAGATGCATGTCGGTCGGCTTCCTGCGGTCGGTGGTGTCAGTGGGTGGACGTGTGGCGACGGCGGGCGTGCCGCTCGCGCGCGGCGAAGACGGCGAGCCAGGCGGCGATCACCGCGCCCGCCACGACGGAGAAGCCGAGCGGCGCGTGGGCGACGGTGCCCAGCACCATGCCCAGCAGGAGCAGGGCTGCGACTAGGAAGAGCACGGGACGGAATCCCCCTCCGTGAACGATTGCGGTAACACTTGTTCACTGACTTGCCAGTCTAACGCCCCTCACACCTTTCCAATTCCGGAGAACAGTTGTTAACTGCATGGCATGAGTCACACCCTCGGTATCCGGCAGGCCCAGAAGCAGAAGACCCGGCAGGCGCTCCTGGACGCGGCGTTGCGTCTACTGGAGGAGCAGAGCCTGAGCAGCCTGGGCCTGCGTGAGGTCACCCGCGCCGTCGGTGTCGCCCCGACCGCCTTCTACCGGCACTTCCGCTCCACGGCGGATCTCGGCGTGGCCCTGGTCGAGGAGGCGCTGGGCAGCCTGCACCCGATGATCCGGACGACGGTGTCCGCGGTGGACGATCACGAGGAACGCATCACGCGCGCCGTCGAGCTGATCGCCCGTCATGTGGACGCGTACCCCGCACACGTCCGTTTCATCGCCCGGGAACGACATGGCGGAGTCCAGCCGGTGCGCGAGGCCATCCGGGAGCAACTCGCCCGGTTCACCGAGGAGGTGAAGGCCGAGCTGGCCAAGGACCGGGTCTCCGAGGGCTGGAGCGACGACGACCTGCTGATGCTCGCCGGTCTCTACGTCGACCAGATGCTGATCACCGCCTCGCTCTTCCTGGAGACCCTGGACGCCCCCGGGGAGGAGCGCCTGCGCGTCTCCCGGACCGCCACCCGCCAGCTCCGGCTGATCAGCGTCGGCCGCGCGCACTGGCGGGACTGAACCACCGAGCGGCCACCCCGCTCACCCCTCCCCCGCGTACAGCTCGGTCACGGCCGCCGCCGCCCGCGCCAGTTCGGCGCGCACCTCGGGCGGTGACACGACCTCCACGTGGCCGGCGAACTGGAGCAGCCCGCGGGCCTCGCCCAGCACGCCGTACGACAGCCGTACGGTGACCCACTCGCCGTCGCCGTCGGCGTCGTCCGGATCCGCCGCCAGCCAGGGCCTGTTGATGCGCAGGAACAGGTCGAGGCGGTCGCGCCGGACGCGGGCGGTGACGTCGAGGCCGCCGGGGCGCTCCTCCACCCCGCGGCGCAGCGCCTCCCAGACGTCGGCGAGCTCCACGCCGGGGCGGCGCCGCACGGGTTCTTCGAGCACCCGCGCGGAGCGCACCCGGTCCGCGCGGAACAGCCGTGGCGTCGCCCGCCGGTCGGCGACCAGGTACCAGACGCCGGCCTTGGCGACGAGGCCGTACGGGTCGACGGTGTAGGTGCGCGGCGTGTCGGCGCCGCCGTGCCGGTAGCGCAGCCGCAGCCTGCGGTCGGCGAAGACCGCCGCCTGGAGGGTCTCCAGGTCGGCCGCGGGCTGCGGGCCGCCCTTCCAGCGGGTGGCGTCGACCAGGACGCGCCGGGAGACGGCGTCGGCGGCCGGGCGGTGCGGCGCCGGCAGCGCCGCCATCACCTTGCGCAGGGCGGAGCCGAGCGCGGTGTCCAGGCCGAGGGCGGCGTGGGCGCCCTGCGCGGCCAGCACGAACAGGGCCCGGGACTCGTCGGCGGTCAGTCCGGTGACGTCCGTGCGGAAGCCCGCGAGGAGTTCGATGCCGCCGTGCCGGCCGCGTTCGGCGTACACCGGGACGCCGGCGGCGGACAGGGCCTCGACGTCCCGGTAGATCGTGCGGACGGACACCTCCAGCCGCTCGGCGAGTTCGTGCGCGGGAACGCGGCCACGCGTCTGGAGGAGCAGCAGGATCGACAGCAGGCGGTCGGACTTCACCGCCCCAGGATCCCGTACGGGTTACAGCCGGGCCCGTGCCAGCTGCCGGGACTGGGCGACCAGCCGGTCCTCGCTGTCCCACACCTCGGCGTCCTCCTCCAGGAAGCCGCCGGCCAGGTTGCGGGTGGTGATGGACACGCGCAGCGGGCCGGGGGCCGGGCGGCGGCGGACGTGCACGGTGAGTTCGACCGTGGGCACCCAGCCGGAGATGCCGAGTTCGAAGGCGGTGGGCGGCAGCGCGTCCACCGCGAGCAGCAGGGAGAGGGGGTCGGCGTCGCGGCCGTCCTTGAGGCCGAACCAGGCCCGCATCTCGCCCTTGCCGGAGGGCGCGCCGAGCGCCCAGCCGAGGGTGGCGGGGTCGAGCTTGAGCATCAGCCGGTCGGTGATCGCGGAGCTGCCGGGGACGGGCGCGGGGCTGTCGTCGGGGCCGAAGCACTGGTCGATCGGCGGGATGGCGGGCGGCTCGGCCGTCGTACGGACGTCGTCGGGCAGGGCGCCCAGGTCGCCGTAGGAGGCGAGGACGCGGATGCGCTCGACCTCGTTGCCGTGGTCGTCGTACTGGAGAAGGGAGGCCTGGCCGGTGGAGAGGGTGCGGCCGGTGCGCACCACGTCCGTGCGGACGACCGCGGGACCCGGCTGGGAGGCGGTCAGGTAGTGCGCGGAGATGGTGAACGGGTCGGGGTGCGGCAGGGCGTCCGCGAGGGCCCGGCCCAGGACGGCGAGCAGGTAGCCGCCGTTGACGGCGTTGATGATGGTCCAGCCGGCGGAGAGGTCGATGTCGTAGACGCCCTCCGTGCGGCGCGTGACGGCCGTGTCGCGGTCGAACTCGCTGTTGCCGATCGTCGCCTGGGATGCCTGAGCCATGGCGGTACCGTACAACAGAAAATTACTAAGCGGTAGCTTTGGAGGGGTCCTCCTCACGGACCGTCGACCGCCGGTTCCACGCCCGCGGCGCCCGCCAGTGGTAGCGCATCGCCAGCAGCCGCAGGACGAAGGCCGTGACGACCGCGACCCCGGAGGTGACCGTGGTCAGCGCGTCGAAGCGGATGCACAGCACCACCATCGCGGCGCCCACCATCGCGGGCACCGCGTACAGGTCGCGGTCCCAGCGCAGCAGCGACGGCACCTCGTTGGCCAGCACGTCCCGCAGCACACCGCCGCCGACCGCCGTGGCCAGGCCCAGGGCCGCGGAGGCGGTCAGGCCCAGGCCGTACTCGTACGCCTTTATGGTCCCCGAGACGCAGAACAGGCCGAGCCCGGCGGCGTCGAACACGTTCACCCCGGCCTGGATGCGCTCCACCTGCGGATGGAGGAAGACGACGAGGAGCGCGGCGAGCAGGGGGGTGATGAAGTACCCCAGGTCCGTGAACGCGGCCGGCGGTACGGCGCCGATGACCAGGTCACGGAAGAGTCCGCCGCCGAGCGCGGTGACCTCGGCGAGGACGGCGATGCCGAAGACGTCGAAGTTCTTGCGGACGGCCAGCAGCGCACCCGAGATCGCGAAGACGAAGATGCCGATCAGATCGAGGGTGTGCTGGACGGACGGGGTGAACAGTTGCTGGAGCACCCGAACATTCTGACGTGTCAAGAGGGGTGCATCCGGCAGTCCCGGATGCACCCCTCCCGATCGCGCACTGGCCCTCTAGTCGTCGCCGGAGGTCTTCTCGACGGCCTTCTTAACCGCCGTCGACGTCTCCGCCGACTCCTCGAGCACCGCGTCCGGCACCAGCTCGCCCGCCTCCTTGGCGGCGGTCAGCAGGACGGTGTCCTGCGGCGCCTGGTCCTCGAAGTTCTCCGGGTGGTGGCACGCGACCTGCTGACCGGGGCGCAGCTCCAGCAGCGGCGGCTCGGTCGTCTTGCAGATCTCCGTCGCCTTCCAGCACCGGGTGTGGAACCGGCAGCCGCTCGGCGGGGAGATCGGCGAGGGCACGTCGCCCTTGAGCAGGATGCGCTCGCTCTTGGCGTTCTTCCGCTTCGGGTCCGGGATCGGCACCGCCGACATCAGCGCCTTGGTGTACGGGTGCATCGGCGTCTTGTAGAGCAGGTCCCGGTCGGCCAGCTCCACGATCTTGCCGAGGTACATCACCGCGATCCGGTCCGAGACGTGCCGGACCACCGACAGGTCGTGCGCGATGATCACGTACGTCAGGCCCAGCTCGTCCTGGAGGTCGTCCAGCAGGTTCACCACCTGCGCCTGGATCGACACGTCCAGCGCGGAGACCGGCTCGTCGGCCACCACCAGCTTCGGGTTCAGCGCGAGCGCGCGGGCGATGCCGATGCGCTGGCGCTGACCGCCGGAGAACTCGTGCGGGTAGCGGTTGTAGTGCTCGGGGTTGAGACCCACGACCGACAGCAGCCGCTGCACTTCCTTCTTGATGCCGCCCTCGGGCGTCACGCCCTGGAGCTTGAAGGGAGCGCCGATGATCGTGCCGATGGTGTGGCGCGGGTTCAGCGACGAGTACGGGTCCTGGAAGATCATCTGCACATCGCGGCGCAGCGGACGCATACCCGCCACCCCGAGGTGCGTGATGTCCTGGCCCTCGAACTCCACCTTGCCGCCGGTCGGTTCCAGCAGGCGGGTGATCAGCCGGCCCATCGTCGACTTGCCGCAGCCGGACTCGCCGACGACGCCCAGCGTCTCGCCGGACCGGACCTCGAAGTCGAGGCCGTCGACCGCGTGCACCGCGCCGACCTGCCGCTTGAGCAGGCCCTTCTTGATCGGGAAGTGCTTCTGCAGGCCGGTGACCTTCAGCAGCACCTCGCGCTCGGCACGGGTGCCGTCGCTCTGCGCGGGAATCGTCACCGCTTTCTCGTCACTCACAGCTTCGGCGCAATCTCTTCGGTCCAGATACGCTCCCGCTGCTCCTGCCCCATGTGGCAGGCGGCCCAGTGCCGGCTGCCGACCTCGGTCAGCTCCGGACGGACCGTGCGGGTGACGTTGTCCTTCGGCAGGTCCGCGTACGGGCAGCGCGGGTTGAAGGCGCAGCCGGACGGGACGTTGATGAGGGAGGGCGGGGAGCCCTTGACCGGGATCAGCCGCTCCTGCTGGTCGCGGTCGAGGCGCGGCATCGAGCCGAGCAGACCCCAGGTGTAGGGGTGGCGGGGCTCGTAGAACACCTTCTCGGCCGGGCCGCGCTCGACGCACCGGCCGCCGTACATCACCAGCAGGTCGTCGGCGAGCTCGGCGACGACGCCCAGGTCGTGGGTGATGATGATGACCGCCGAGCCGAACTCCTTCTGCAGATCCCGGATCAGGTCGAGGATCTGCGCCTGGACGGTGACGTCCAGGGCGGTGGTCGGCTCGTCCGCGATGAGCAGCTCCGGGTTGTTGACCAGCGACATCGCGATCATCGCGCGCTGGCGCATACCGCCGGAGAACTCGTGCGGGTAGTTGTCGACGCGCTTGTCGGGCTGCGGGATGCCCACCCGGTCGAGCATCTCCACCGCACGGCGCCTGGCGGTCTTCTTGTCGACGTCGTGGTGGATCCGGTACGCCTCCACGATCTGCTGGCCGATCGTGTAGTACGGGTGCAGCGCGGACAGCGGGTCCTGGAAGATCATCGCCATCTCGCGGCCGCGCAGCTTGCGCACCTCGTCGGCCGGGGCGGACAGCAGCTCGGTGCCGTTGAGCCAGATCTCGCCGGAGATCTGCGGCTTGCGCTTGCCGTACTGCCCGGCCGTGTGCAGGCCCATGATGCCGAGCGAGGTCACCGACTTGCCGGAGCCGGACTCGCCCACGATGCCGAGGGTCTTGCCCTTCTCCAGCTGGAAGCTGAGCCCGTCGACGGACTTCACCAGGCCGTCGTCGGTGGGGAAGTGCACCTTCAGGTCGCGCACTTCCAGGAAGGCGGTCGGCGCGGCGCCGGAGGTGGTGGGCTCGCCCACGGCCGCGCCGGTCTTGCTGAGTTCGGTCATGCGAGCCTCACTCGGGGGTCGATCACGGCGTACAGGACGTCCACCACGAGGTTGGCGATGAGCACCGCGAGAGAAGTGATCAGGGTGACACCGAGGATGACGGGCAGGTCCTGGTTCTTGATCGCGTTCAGCACCGCCTGGCCGAGGCCGGGCAGGGAGAACGTGGTCTCGGTCAGGATCGCTCCGCCGATCAGGGCGCCGAGGTCCATGCCGAGCATGGTGAGGATGGGCGTCATCGTCGAGCGCATGGCGTGCTTGCGGATGACGACCGGCTCCCGCAGGCCCTTGGCGCGGGCGGTGCGGATGTAGTCCTCGCCGAGGATCTCCAGCATGGTGGCGCGGGTGATGCGGGCGTACATCGCCGCGTAGAGGAAGGCGAGGGTGACCCAGGGCAGGATCATGCCGCCCAGCCAGCCGGTGAGGCTGTCCTCCAGGGGCACGTACTCACCATTGATCCAGCCGAGGCCGTAGGAGAAGACCGCGAGGCTGAGCAGACCGGTGAAGTAGATGGGGAGGGAGACACCCGCCAGGGCGACGATCATCGCGCCGCGGTCCCAGAAGGTGCCCCGCTTGAGCGCGGAGAGCACACCCGCGGCGAGGCCGAAGATCAGCCACAGCACGGCCGCGCCGAGCGCCAGCCCCAGGGTCACCGGGAAGCGGTCGGTCAGCACCGGCCAGATGGCCTGTTCACTGCGGAAGGAGTAGCCGAAGCACGGCGCGGAGCAGTGCGTGACGTCACCGCCGGCCGCGTAGGTGCGGCCCGCGAAGATGCCCTTGAAGAACTCCCAGACCTGCGAGTAGATCGGGTCGCCGAGCCCCAGCTTCACCCGCACGGCCTCGACGGCGGCGGGGTCGGCCTGCTTGCCCACGAAGCTCAGTGCGACGTCGACGCCGGCCCACTTGGGGATGAGGAAGAAGATGCTGAAGACCACCATGACGATGACCACGAGCATCACTGCGGCGGCGAACAACCGCCTGATGAGGTAAGCGAGCACAGCTAACGGCCCGCCGCGGACCGCGGGCCGCCGGAGGTCTTCCGGTGGCCCGCGGTCACGCCGCGCCGGCCTTCACCTGCCTTTCGTGCCGTACGGCGGGTGTGCCGGTTACTTCGTGTTCTTCAGGCCGAGGTTGACGAAGTCGTACATACCGCTGTACGCGTCAGTGGTGTAGACGTTCGCCAGCCGGTCCGAGCGCCAGTTGAGGAACCGCTCGAAGACGAAGGGCAGGTAGTACGCGCCGTCCATCACCTTGTGGTTGATCTCCGTGGCGATCTTCGTCTTGCCGGCGTCGTCCAGCGTCTTCACGTACTCGTCGAACAGGCCGTCGATGGCCTTGTCGTTGATGAGCGCGTAGTTGTTGTTGGCGCTCTCCAGGATGTACTTGCTGTGCCACAGCGGCAGGCCGTAGCCCTGGACGGACGGGAAGTCAGCGCCCCAGCCCATGATGATGATGCCGTAGCCCTTCTTCTCCACGTTGGAGGGGCTGCCGACGACGCTGGAGTTCTGGGCACCGTCGTACTGGTCGATCTCGACCTCGATGCCGACCTTCTTCAGCGACGCCTGGAGCGACTCGGCGGTGGCCACCTCGACCGGCTTGTTGTTGCGGACCGCGATGGTGGTCTTGAAGCCGTTGGGCTTGCCGCAGGCCTTCAGCTCTTCCTTGGCCTTGGCGACGTTGCCGCTCTTGTTGGCACCGGCCATCTCGTACGGGTCGTACTTCTGGCCCTCACCGCCGGGGATGCCGGGCGGCAGCATGTTGGTGCCGATGTCGCCGCCGGCGACGGGGCCGCCGCGCGCGGTCTGCAGCGAGACGTGGTCGGCGCCGTAGAGGACCGCCTTGCGGCAGTGGATGTTGTCGAACGGCTTCACGTTCTGCGCGAGGGCCGCGTAACGGATGTAGCCGGAGACCGGGTTGTCCAGGTTGTCCTTGTGCTCCTTCAGGGCGGTGGAACGGCCCTGCGGGGACAGGCTGGTCTGGGCGAGGTCCAGGTCGTAGTCACCGGCGATGAGCCGGGCGTCCAGGTCGTTGGCGTTGGAGAAGAACTTGATCGTGATCTTGTCCGGGTACGCCTTGCGGATCGGGTCCGAGTCCTGCTTCCACTCGGCGTTGCGGACCAGCGTCAGGTCCTTGCCCGGGTTGTAGGACTCGAACTTGTACGGGCCGGACGAGAACGGGCGCAGACCGTACTTGGACTTGGTGTCCTTGTCCTGGCGGACCGGGGACGCGGAGATCAGCGCCAGCATCTCCTCGAAGTCCGAGTTGGCCTTCGGGAGCTTGAAGACGACGGTCTTGTCGTTCGGCGTCTCGATCGCCTTCAGGCCCAGCTTGTCCGCGGACTTGTCCTTGTACGGGCCCTTGTACTCACCCTTGGGGTCGAGCACCTCCTTGAGGTACGTCGGACCGCCGGAGAGCACGTCCTGCGCCCAGACACGCTCGATGCCGTACTTGACGTCCTTGGAGGTGATCGGCTTGCCGTCCTCCCAGGTGATGCCGTCACGCAGGGTGTACGTGTAGGTCTTGCCGTCGTCGCTGATCTTGGCGAGACCGGTGGCGAGGTCCGGGGTCAGCTCGGCGCCGGCCTTGCCGGGCTCCGTCTTGTTCGTGACGAGCTGGCGGCTGTAGTAGCGCGAGAAGTTCCACATGAAGCCGTAGTAGCCGCGCGTGGTGTCCCACGAGTCGGCGTCCTGGGCGCTCGCGAACTTCAGCGTGCCGCCCTTCTTGGCCAGGTCGGCCTGGGCGACCTTGTTGTTCGCGGCGTCGAAGCCGGCCGCGCCGTTCTTCCCGCCCTTGTCGCCGTTGTCACCGCCGCCGCCGCACGCCGCCGTGGTCAGCAGCCCGGCGACCACGACGGCAGCGGCCATGGCCTGCTTGCGCCGCCCTGAGGTGCGTTGGGTAGTCACGATCTCGGATCCTCCGGAATTGATGAGAGACCCCGTGCCTTGCGCCACGGGTCGCTTGGGGTACGGCAGTTCAGCGGGAGCCCTTCGGGTCCAGCGCGTCGCGCACGCCGTCGCCGAAGAGGTTGAAGGCAAGAACGGTGATGAAGATCGCCACGCCCGGGATCACCATGTACATGGGATCCGACTCGTAGTAGTCGAGCGCGCTCGAAAGCATCTGCCCCCAGGAGGCCGTGGGCGGCTTGACGCCCACGCCCAGGAAGCTGAGTGCCGCCTCGGTGAGGATGTTGGTGGGAATCATCATCGTCGTGTACACGATGATGGGCGCGACCAGGTTGGGCAGCAGCTCCTTGAACAGGATGTAGAACCGCCCGGCGCCCAGCGACCGGGCCGCCTCGACGTACTCGCGCTCACGCAGCGAGAGCGTCTGGCCGCGCACCACGCGTCCGATGTAGGGCCAGCCGAAGAACCCGATGACCAGGATCATCACGAACAGGCGCACGCCGGTGCCGGTCAGCCCCAGCATCTCGTTCGGCATGACGGAGACCAGCGCGATGATGAACAGCAGCTGGGGGAACGCCAGCAGACCGTCCATCACCCGGCTGATGACGGTGTCGACCCAGCCGCCGAAGAAGCCGGCGAGGATGCCGAGGACGGTGCCGAGGACGACGGCGACGATCGCCGACAGGAAGCCGACGAGCAGGGAGATCCGGGCGCCGTAGACGATCCGGGCGAAGATGTCGCGGCCGTTGACCGGTTCGACGCCCAGCCAGTGCTCGCCGCTGATGCCGCCGAGCGAGCCGACCGGCGTGCCGAACAGCGGGTCGATGAGGTCCTCGTGGTGGGCCTCGGGGTCCTGTCCGACCAGGCTGGTGATCACCGGCGCGAGCACGGCGACCAGGATCAGGAACAGCACCACGATGCCGCCCGCGAGGGCCAGTTTGTCGCGCTTGAGCCGCTCCCAGGCGATCCGCCCCAGGGAGCGCCCCTGTACGGCCTTCGCGCCGCCCGCCGGCGTCGCTTCCTCGGCCGCACTCGGAGCCGCTTCCGCGGTCGGCTCGTGCAATGGTGCCGTCATCTGGCAGGGACCCCTCTCAACCGGCGGTAGCCGGCCCGCACTTGCCGCTGTAGCGGCGTGATCAGTCCGTCTTACACAGGGCGAACACCCGGGCGAACACCCCTTGGTGCGGGAGTCTTCAACGCTTTGGCGATCTGTTGCCAGACTTGGCGGTGAATGGATGCGTAACCGTGATGCTGTCTGCCGGGTTCCGTTATCCGAACACTTCGTAACGCGGGCCGGACGGGGACCAGTTGGGACAATGGGGACAGAGTGACTGCTTCTGCCCCACGTCTACGCGCGCAGAGACGGCCCTGGCCGGAACCTGACCGGCATCCGGACGAGCCCCGGAGGGCCATCCGGACAGGCTCAGGACGACGGTCAGTAACGGCCCTGCACCGGCGGCACCGGCGGATAGCCGTAGCCGGCGACCGGGGCCTGCGCGGGGGCGGCGTGCGCCTCGCGGTCGTAGAACGGGCGGGCGTTGGCGCGCATCCACATCGCGACCGGGTCGTACCCGTCGGACATGGCGACCGTCGACACCGGCAGCCCGTCCGGTACGGCGCCGATGGACTGCTGCATCATCGCGCGTACCGAGTCCACAGCGGCCGGCGAGGTGTCGTACACATCCAGGCCGATGGCGAGATACGGCGCCCCCAGCGCGGGCTGCACCCAGGCGCGGCGCAGCGAGCGGACGGCCGGGGTGCGGTGGGCGTTCTGGGTGAGCAGGGCGTAGAACGCGGGGATCTCGATGGTCGGCTCGGCGAGCCGCAGCGGGCCGGCGGGCTGGCGGTCCAGGCCGGTCGCGATACGGCGCAGATCGAGCCAGGGGATGCCGACGCCGCCGCCGGGGGCGTGCGGGTTCAGCCAGAGGCCGTAGTGGTCGGGGTAGAGGGTGCGGGCCACGTCGAGGCCGTCGACCACTTCGTAACTGCGGTTCCAGCCGCTCGCGGACAGCTCCTGGGCGGAGGTCACGCAGGGGGCGTAGCCGTGGCCGCCGACCTCCATGTTCCCGTACTGGGCGTCGGGGCTGCCGGCCTGGCCGTGCCACAGCAGCATCCAGACCTGGCCGGAGGAGGGGGTGGCGAGGGCGCGCAGCAGTGCCTCGTAGGCGTCGTAGCGTCCGGGCGTGACCTGGCGCAGCATGTGCTCGACCTGGCCTGTGGCGGCCGTGCCAGCGCTCACTTTTCAACGCCCCTTCGTACAACGCCCTCTTTTTGAGCCGTGACCCTAGCTTAAGGGTGTCCAGGGGGTCCGGCCTTGCCTCGGGTCGGCTCATCCACCCCGCGTGTAGAAGGGCCGTACCTTCTCCCGCATCCAGTGGCCCACCGGGTCCTCCGCCACGTCCAGGAGGATCAGGTTGACGGGCCATGGGGCCGGGGTCCGGCCGAGGGCCCGGCCCAGGGCGTCGAGGGGGAGGGTGCGGGCGTCGCCCTCCCAGTGGGAGAGTTCGACGCCGACGAACATGACGGGGTCGGCGGTCTCGATGGCGGCGAGGCAGCGGCGGGCCGTCAGGACGACGCCGGTGCCGTCGAACTCGGCGGAGGCGGCGGAGAGGAAGTCGACCGGGTCGTCCTGCCAGTCCGGCTCGTAGAGGCGGACCCGGCCGCCGCTCGCGGGGCCGTCGAGCGGGGTGCGGCCGGTGCGGCAGAGTTCCGCGACGGCGGGCGGGGGCAGCGGGATGCCGACCACGCCGCCGGGGTTCACGGCGATGCCGGCCTGCGGGGGCAGGCCGCGGGCGAACTCGACGGCGGGGGCGATGGTGTACGACATGTGGGCGCCGGCGATCTGGCGGAGCTGTTCCTCGGAGCTGAACACCGGGACGTAGGCCTGGCCGTCGATCTCCATGCCGGGCAGGTCGAGGGGGCCGCTGTCCGGGCCGCCGCCGTTGGGCAGCGGTATCCAGAGGAAGCTGCGGCCGAGGACCTCGACGATGCGGCCGCCGGCCGCCGGGCCCGCGCCGAGGGAGGCGGACAGCACCTCCTCCAGCTCGTTGCCGGGCCAGCCGCCGTGCGGCTGGGGGTGGGTCTGTGCCGGGAAGTCCGCGGAGAAGTCCGCCGGGAAGTCCATCTGCCTACCGCCTGCTTCGTACCACTGCTGTGACCGCACAGGTTATCGGCTTCCCCTTCGGCCGTCCGCGTGCGTGTGCCTGCCGTGTGTGCCGTGTGTGCCGTCAGCCGGAGAAGCCGATCCGTCTCAGGGCGTCCGCCGCGTCCCGGTCGAGCAGCACCGCCGAGCCGCAGCCGCCGGGCAGCCGGCCCCGCTCCACCGCGCGCAGCAGGCGGGCGGCGGCGCGGCGGTGGCGCAGGAACGCGTACCGCGAGACGCCGCGGCCGCGGGCGCGCTGGCCGGCCAGGGCCTGCTCGGCGGTGACGTCGAGCACCAGCAGGTGCAGGGTGCCGCCGCGGCGGCGGGCCTCCCGGGCCAGCCAGCGGCGCACCCAGGCCTGCGTACCGCAGTCGTGGACGACGACTCCCTCGCCGGCGCGCAGGACGCGGCGCAGCCCGGCGTAGTGGGCGAGGCGGACCAGGGGTCGGTAGACCGCGTACGGCAGGAAGCGGGGCGCGCGGTGGTCCCAGCGGTCGCGGGTGTCCTGGGAGTCGACGCGCCGGGCGTCGCGCACCGTGCGCCGCATCAAGGTCGACTTGCCGCTGCCGGGCAGGCCGGTGACCACGGCGAGGTCCTTGGGGCCGAAGAGCAGGGCGCGCGGGCTGCGGCCGGCGCGCTCCCGCAGGTCGCGGACGACGGGGGACGGCAGCGGGGCGCACGCCGGTCCGGCCGGGACGGCCGGCTGCCGGGGCATCGCGATGCCGGTGGTGGTCGCGTACGCCCTGGTCCTGTTCACCGTGATCGTCCTCCCTGGGGGCGGTTCACGAGCTTCCATCCCCGCCGAGTGTAAAGAGAAGGTAATGCTCCATGTCTGCGTTTTCGTACTCGTAGCGCCACAGCCCGGTTACAGATGCGGCCCTGCCACGATCCGGCACGGCGTGCAATGATGTGGCCGCCAACTGCATACCGGCCGTTTGAATCCGCGCGGGAGAGTCCCCGGCAGTCGTGTCGCCGGGGCGCCGAAGGAGCAAGTCCCTCCCTTGAATCTCTCAGGCCCCGTTACCGCGCGGGCGAGGCACATCTGAAAAGCGGGCCGCCGGCTGGTGGCTCCACCCAAGGTGCAAGCCGTGACTACCCCGCGTGGGGGTCTCGGCGAACCTCTCAGGTTCCGATGACAGATGGGGAGGACCTTTCCTCGCCCGTCATGCGTTCATGCCCTGGGAGACGACCGACCGATGAGCAGTACCGCCCCCTCAGAGAAGCGCCGCACCGCGCTCGATGCCCTGCATCGGTCGCTGGGCGCGACGATGACCGACTTCGCCGGCTGGGACATGCCGCTGCGCTACGGCTCCGAGCGTGACGAGCACAACGCCGTGCGCACCAAGGCCGGGCTCTTCGACCTCTCGCACATGGGCGAGATCACCGTCACCGGCCCGCAGGCCGCGCGGCTGCTGAACCACGCCCTGGTCGGCAACATCGCCTCCGTCGGCGTGGGCCGGGCCCGCTACACCATGATCTGCCAGGAGGACGGCGGCATCCTGGACGACCTGATCGTCTACCGCCTGGCCGAGACCGAGTACATGGTCGTCGCGAACGCCTCCAACGCCCAGGTGGTGCTGGACGCGCTGACCGAACGGGCGGCCGGCTTCGACGCCGAGGTGCGCGACGACCGGGACGCGTACGCGCTGATCGCCGTGCAGGGCCCGGAGTCCCCGGGAATCCTCAAGGGCCTCACCGACGCCGACCTGGACGGCCTGAAGTACTACGCGGGGCTGCCCGGCACCGTCGCCGGCGTCCCGGCGCTGATCGCCCGCACGGGCTACACCGGCGAGGACGGCTTCGAGCTGTTCGTGAAGCCGGAGCACGCCGTGCGGCTGTGGCAGGCGCTGACCGAGGCGGGCGAGGGCGCCGGCCTGGTCCCGTGCGGGCTGTCCTGCCGGGACACCCTGCGCCTGGAGGCGGGCATGCCGCTGTACGGGCATGAGCTGTCGACCTCCCTGACCCCCTTCGACGCCGGGCTCGGCCGGGTGGTCAAGTTCGACAAGGAGGGTGACTTCGTGGGCCGCGAGGCGCTCGCCGAGGCCGCCGCGCGCGCCGAGCAGAACCCGCCGCGCGTCCTCGTCGGCCTGGTCGCCGAGGGCCGCCGCGTGCCGCGTGCCGGCTACCCGGTGGTCGCCGGCGGCGAGGTGATCGGCGAGGTCACCTCCGGCGCGCCCTCCCCGACGCTGGGCAAGCCGATCGCCATGGCCTACGTCGACGCCGCGCACGCGGCGCCGGGCACGCCGGGAGTCGGCGTGGACATCCGGGGCAGTCAAGAGCCGTACGAGGTCGTCGCGCTCCCCTTCTACAAGCGCCAGAAGTAGCCCCCGGCGGGGCGACACACGTGACCCCGCGCACATTCGGGCTGCTCACGCATGGTTTCGGCAGTCCCCCATTCATCAGCACTCCCCCGCGTACAGGAGAATTCAGGCCATGAGCAACCCCCAGCAGCTGCGCTACAGCAAGGAGCACGAGTGGCTGTCGGCCGCCGAGGACGGCGTCGCGACGGTCGGCATCACCGAGTTCGCGGCCAACGCGCTCGGCGATGTCGTCTACGCCCAGCTCCCGGACGTGGGCTCCCAGGTGACCGCGGGCGAGACCTGCGGCGAGCTGGAGTCGACCAAGTCCGTCAGCGACCTGTACTCCCCCGTCACCGGTGAGATCACCGAGATCAACGAGGACGTCGTCAACGACCCGTCGCTGGTGAACTCCGCGCCCTTCGAGGGCGGCTGGCTGTTCAAGGTGCGGATCGCAGAGGAGCCGGCCGACCTGCTCTCCGCCGACGAGTACGCCGCCCACACCGCCGGCTGAGGAGCCCGCCCCCGATGACTGTCCTGAACACGTCCCTGCACGAACTCGACCCGGACATCGCCGCCGCGGTCGACGCCGAGCTGCGCCGCCAGCAGTCCACGCTGGAGATGATCGCCTCCGAGAACTTCGCCCCGCTGGCGGTCATGGAGGCGCAGGGCTCGGTCCTCACCAACAAGTACGCCGAGGGCTACCCGGGCCGCCGCTACTACGGCGGCTGTGAGCACGTCGACGTCGCCGAGCAGATCGCGATCGACCGGATCAAGGAGCTGTTCGGCGCCGAGTACGCCAATGTGCAGCCGCACTCGGGCGCCTCCGCCAACCAGGCGGCGCTCTTCGCCCTCGCCCGGCCCGGCGACACGATCCTGGGCCTGGACCTGGCGCACGGCGGCCACCTCACGCACGGCATGCGGCTGAACTTCTCCGGCAAGCAGTTCGACGTGGTCGCCTACCACGTGGACGACTCCGGCCTGGTCGACATGGCCGAGGTCGAGCGGCTCGCCAAGGAGCACCGCCCGAAGGTGATCATCGCCGGCTGGTCGGCGTACCCGCGGCAGCTGGACTTCGCCGAGTTCCGCCGGATCGCCGACGAGGTCGGGGCCTACCTGTGGGTGGACATGGCGCACTTCGCGGGCCTGGTCGCGGCCGGTCTCCACCCGAACCCGGTGGAGTACGCGGACGTGGTGACGTCCACCACGCACAAGACGCTGGGCGGCCCGCGCGGCGGCATCATCCTGGCGAAGCAGGACTTCGCCAAGAAGCTGAACTCCTCCGTCTTCCCGGGCTTCCAGGGCGGCCCCCTGGAGCACGTGATCGCGGCCAAGGCGGTCTCCTTCAAGATCGCCGCCTCGGAGGACTTCAAGGAACGCCAGCGCCGTACAGTGGAAGGCGCGCAGATCCTCGCCGAGCGGCTGACCGCGCCGGACGCCCGCGAGGCCGGGATCAACGTCCTGACCGGCGGCACCGACGTCCACCTCATCCTGGTCGACCTGCGCGACTCGGAGCTGGACGGCCGGCAGGCGGAGGACCGGCTCCACGAGGTCGGCATCACCGTCAACCGCAACGCCGTCCCCAACGACCCGCGGCCGCCGATGGTGACGTCCGGTCTGCGGATCGGCACGCCCGCCCTCGCCACCCGCGGCTTCACGGCCGAGGACTTCCGTGAGGTCGCGGACGTGATCGCGGAAGCGCTGAAGCCGTCCTGCGACGTCGAGGCGCTCAAGTCCAGGGTCACCGCCCTGGCGGACAAGCACCCGCTCTACCCGAGCGTCGGCAAGTAAGCACCACCCCGTGCGGGGCACCCCACCGGGTGCCCCGCCACCACCCGCATTGAGGAGTCTGACGTGGCCATCTCGGTCTTCGACCTGTTCTCGATCGGCATCGGCCCGTCCAGCTCCCACACGGTCGGCCCGATGCGCGCCGCGCGCATGTTCGCCCGCCGGCTGCGCAACGAGGAGCTGCTGGGCTCGGTCGCCTCGGTCCGCACCGAGCTGTACGGCTCCCTGGGCGCCACCGGCCACGGCCACGGCACGCCCAAGGCGGTGCTGCTCGGCCTGGAGGGCGACTCGCCGCGCACAGTGGACGTGGAGACCGCCGACGAGCGGGTGGAGCGGATCAAGGAGTCGGGCCGTATCCGTCTCCTCGGCGAGCACGAGATCGCGTTCTCCTTCGACGACGACCTGGTCCTGCACCGCCGCAAGGCCCTCCCCTACCACGCCAACGGCATGACGCTGTGGGCGTACGACGCGGCCGGCACCGAGCTGCTGAGCAAGACGTACTACTCGGTGGGCGGCGGCTTCGTCGTCGACGAGGACGCGGTCGGCGCGGACCGGATCAAGCTCGACGACACGGTCCTGAAGTATCCCTTCCGCACCGGCGACGAGCTGCTGCGTCTGACCAAGGAAACCGGCCTGTCGATCTCCGCGCTGATGCTGGAGAACGAGCGGGCCTGGCGGACCGAGGAGGAGATCCGCGCGGGCCTGCTGGAGATCTGGCGGGTCATGCGGGAGTGCGTGGAGCGCGGCATGTCCCGCGAGGGCATCCTGCCGGGCGGGCTGCGGGTGAAGCGGCGGGCCGCGAACACCGCGCGCAAGCTGCGCTCCGAGGGCGACCCGCAGGCCCTCGCGATGGAGTGGATCACGCTCTACGCGATGGCCGTGAACGAGGAGAACGCGGCGGGCGGCCGGGTCGTGACCGCCCCGACCAACGGCGCGGCCGGCATCATCCCGGCGGTCCTGCACTACTACATCAACTTCGTGCCCGGCGCCGACGAGGAGGGCGTGGTGCGCTTCCTGCTCGCCGCCGGCGCCATCGGCATGCTCTTCAAGGAGAACGCCTCCATCTCCGGCGCCGAGGTCGGCTGCCAGGGCGAGGTCGGCTCCGCCTGCTCCATGGCGGCGGGCGCGCTCGCGGAGGTGCTGGGCGGCAGCCCGGAGCAGGTGGAGAACGCCGCCGAGATCGGCATGGAGCACAACCTGGGCCTGACCTGCGACCCGGTCGGCGGCCTGGTCCAGATCCCGTGCATCGAGCGCAACGGCATGGCCGCGGTGAAGGCGGTCACGGCGGCCCGCATGGCGATGCGCGGCGACGGCTCCCACAAGGTGTCCCTCGACAAGGTCATCAAGACGATGAAGGACACCGGCGCGGACATGTCGGTCAAGTACAAGGAGACGGCCCGGGGCGGGCTGGCGGTCAACATCATCGAGTGCTGACGCGCGGATACCCTGTCCGTATGGGCGGGATGATCGCTGCGGTCAGCAGCAACGAGACGTACTCCTTCTCCAAGCCGAACCGCCCGGGCATCACGCTCGTCGCCGGTCTCGGCGTGGCGGGCGACGTGCACGCGGGCACTACGGTGAAGCACCGGTTCCGGATGAAGCGGGACCCCTCGCAGCCGAACCTGCGCCAGGTGCACCTCATCCACGAGGAGCTGTTCGCGGAGGTCCGGGCCGCCGGTTTCGAGGTCGCCGCCGGACAGCTCGGGGAGAACGTGACCACGCGGGGGATCGATCTGCTCGGCCTGCCCACCGGGACGCGGCTCCGCCTCGGCGACGAGGCGGTGGTCGAGGTGACCGGGCTGCGCAACCCGTGCGCGCAGATCGACGGGTTCCGCAAGGGCCTGATGAAACAGGTCGTCGGACGGAACGCCGACGGCTCGGCGCGCTTCAAGGCCGGGATCATGAGTGTCGTGCTCAGCGGCGGCGTGGTGCGGCCCGGTGACCCGGTGCGGGTCGAGCTGCCGGACGGGCCGCACGTACCGCTGAGCGTCGTCTGAGCCGCCGGTACGGCCCTCCGGTCAGACCGTGACCACGATCTTCCCCGTGTGCCGGTTGGACTCCATCAGACGGTGGGCGTCCTGGATGCGGTCCAGGCCGTCGAAGACCTCGGCGACGACCGGACGCAGAGTGCCGTCGGCGAGGCCGGAGGCCAGGTAGCGGCTGGTGCGGCGGCGGCCGTCGGCGCTGCCGCTCATGACGAGGTTGTTGTAACCGTGCACGGTCAGCGGCCAGTTCATCGGCAGTTCGATGGGCAGCCGGTCGAGCCAGCCGTAGCTGACCAGGGTGCCGCCCTCGACGACCGCGTCGCCCAGCTCGCGGAAGGTGGCGCCGCCGATCGCGTCGAAGACCACCTCGGCGCCGCGCCCGCCGGTGACCCGCCGGGTCTCCTTGGCGATGTCCTCGCCGCCGGTGACGATCACGTGCTCGGCACCCAGGTCGAGCAGCTGCCGCCGCTTGTCCTCGGTGCGGGTGGTGGCGATGGGGACGGCGCCGGCCCGGCGGGCGACCTGGATCGCGGCGGTGCCTGTGCCGCTGGATGCGCCGGTGATCAGCACGTGGTCCCCGGCGGCGAGTCCCGCCGTGCGGACCAGCGCGCCGTACGCCGTGGAATAACCGACCCAGACGGCGGCCGCGACGACCGGGTCGACGTCGGCCGGGCGGGCCACGACGCGGTCCTCGGGCAGCAGGATCCGGTCGGCGTGGACGCCCTGGGAGCCGAGTTCGATGTCACCGGCCGCCATCACGGGGTCGCCCGGCGCGAACGCGGTCACGCCGGGGCCGACCGCGGCGACCGTCCCGGCGGCCTCGTAACCGTTGCGGGAGGCGGGCAGGGTGGGCTGGTAGAAGTAGCGGCCCGCGCGGAAGAGCGCCTCGGCGCGGTTGAGGGCGATCGCGGCGACGTCGATCAGCACCTCGCCGGGGCCGGGGTCGGGCAGCCGGGTCTCCTCGACGCGCAGGACCTCGGGGCCGCCGATCTCGTGAAAGAGCACAGTGCGTGCGGTGGTTGACATGCCGTCGACGCTATGGCCGCCGTACGAGACGATCCATGTCCGCCTGTCTCGATTTCCTGTCCGTTCGTCTTCGGGTACGGAGTGACGGCTACGGTACGGACATGGACGTACTCAGTGACGCCGTCGCCGCCATGCGCACCGGGCATCCGCATTCCACGCGCAACGACAAGCACGCGCCCTGGGGCATGCGCTTCGAGGCGTCCAACGGGGCCGGGTTCCACGTGGTGCTGCGCGGGTCGGCCTGGCTGATCCCAGCGGAGGGCGAGCCGGTCGCCCTGGGCCCCGGCGACGTGGCGTTCCTGGCGCACGGGCGCGGGCACGCGCTGGCCAGCGGCCTGGACGTACCGCTGGAGGAGGTACGGCTGGACGCGGACGGCCGCTGGCCGGAACCCGAACCCCCCTCTCCCGCAGGGGGGCCGGAGCCGGACACGGTCATGCTGTGCGGGGCGTACACCCTGGACCGCTCGCGCGCTCATCCGCTGCTGACCGAGCTGCCGGAGGTGGTGCATCTGCCGGCCCGCGTCGGCGCGCACCGCTCGCTGCGGGCGGCGGTGGAACTGCTCGGCGAGGAGCTCCAGGAGTCCCGTCCGGGCTCGGCGACGATCGTCACCTCGCTGCTGGACACCCTGCTGCTGTACATCCTGCGGGCCTGGTGGCAGGACGGGCACCGGAGCGCGAGGGGGCGCCCGACGGGCTGGGCGGCGGCGCTCGCCGATCCGGCGGTCGGCGCGGCGCTGCACGCCATCCACGGTGATCCGGCGCACCCCTGGACGGTGGAGGAGCTGGGCGCGCGCGGCGGCCTGTCGCGGGCGGCGTTCGCCCGCCGGTTCACCGCGCTGGTGGGCGAGCCGCCGCTGACGTATCTGACGTGGTGGCGGATGACCACGGCCGGGCGGCTGCTGCGCGCCGACGAGACCCCGCTCCGGCTGGTCGCCCAACGCGCCGGCTACACCTCGGAGTTCGCCTTCGCCAAGGCGTTCAAGCGGGAGTTCGGGGTGGCGCCGGGGCAGTTCCGGCGCCGGGTCTCCTGAGCGCCGGTCAGTTGTCGAACCAGACCACGAGCCGGACGTCGTCACCCCCGTAGAGACCGGCGAGGGTGCGCATCACCGACCACACCGGCGCCCAGCGTTCGTCCTCCCACGCCACCTCGCGGCGGGTCGGCGCCTCGTCGCCCCGGCCCCGCTCGTCCCAGTCGGCGGCCTCCAGCTCGGCCCAGGTGATCCAGGACGCGCTGTGGGCGTCCGGACCCCATTCACCGTGTTCCCTGCGGGTCGGGGTGGACGCGTCCTCCGGGAGGCCGCGGTCGGCGGCGAGCGGACGGAAGTCCCAGCCGTTGCGGACGCCGAAGAGGCAGCCGAAGGAGGCGTAGCCGCGGCCCATGTAGAGCAGATCGAGGTTGATCGCGCAGTCCCACTCGTCCTCGTCGTACTCCCATGCGCCGCTGCCGGAGCGGCACTCCACCCGGCCGTGTATGTCACATCCCATGGCGGGATCCTCCCGACGGGGCCGGTTCTCGGCCAGTCATTTACCGGCGCCTGCCGCCAGCAGCTGAAGCGTCTGCTCCAGCTCCCGCCGCAGCACGTCCGCCGCCGTGTCCGCGTCCCCGTCCTCGATGGCCCGTTGGGGTCCGGGCATGACGAAGGGGCGCCCGCATCCCGGGTCCGGGATGCGGGCGCCCCCGCGTGGCACGCGTCACTTGTTCAGGTGGGCCCAGAACTCGTCGAACGACAGCACCTTGTCGCCGTTCAGGTCGCGGCTGGCGATGATCGCCTCGGCGACCGCCTCCGTGACGTTCCAGTCGCCACCCTGAGCCAGGGCGGTCTTGAACTCGGCAGCGGTGATCCGGCCGTCCCCGTCCGTGTCGATCCGCTCGAACTGCTTGCGTGCTTCCTCGATGTCGGCCACCGATCCGCCCCTCTTTGTCATACTTTGCTACACGTTGCTGTCGTACTGACGCAGGTCAGATTAACCGCCCGCCCGAGCGCGCAGTGCGGCGACCACCCACGCGGACTCCTCGCGGCTGGCAGTCTGGGCCTTCCGGTGTGCGGAGACGCGAGGAGCGGCGGTGGCGAACAGCCTGCGGGACATTCTCGACGCGGCGGCGCGGGGCCTTTTCCCGCCCCCGGACGGCCGTACGACCGTCGTGCCGCAGCCGTCCTCCCGCGACGCCGGTGTGCTCGCCTTCACGGCGCACTCGGTGGTCTTCACGGACGAGGATCCGAAGTGGGTGCTCGACACCCTGGACGCGCTCGACTGCGACCCGCTCGCCGCGACCATGAACGCGCGGTTCCTCAGCGCCCTCATGGAGCGCACGGGACGCGGGACGGACACCATCGATGTCTTGTCGGTGGGCGACCCGCTGCCGGGCGAGCCGTCGCTCGCGCTGCGGGAGATCCACGATCCCGGCCATCCCCGGGTGGTGAGTTCGCTGCGGCGGCGCGACGACGTCCGGGTGTGGGCGGCCGACGGCGGGGTGCTCGTGCTGGGCCGCGGGGTCGCCGGGCGGCTGGAGGTGGCGGTCGAGGTGACGGAGGACGTACGGCACCGGGGGCTGGGGCGGGCGCTGGTGACGGCGGCGCGGCAGCTCGCCGGGGAGCCGGTGTGGGCGCAGGTGTCGGCGGGGAACGCCCGCAGTCTGCGGGCGTTCCAGGCGGCCGGCTACCGACCGGTGGGGTCGGAGGCGCTGCTCAGTGCCAGGCCTCGTAGTGCGGGTTGCTCTCGCAGCCGCTCATGATCTCGACCTTGGTGGTCTTGTTCACCGGGCAGACGCCGATGATGTACTTCCGGTCGATGCCGCCGGGGAAGGCCACCTCGACCTGGTCGGCCCACTTGTGGGTGTCGCCGATGGTCTTGTTGACGTCGATGCCGCCGGGCGCGTCGATGTAGTAGTTCCAGCCGGACTTCCACCACTTCTTGTACAGGTCGTGGTCGTACGTCGTGGACACGAACGGCGAGGGCTGGTTGACCAGGACGTACTGCTCCAGGTCGTACTGGCCGCTCTCCACGTCCCGGGGCTTGAAGCCCTCCTCGAAGACGACCGTGGGGCCGCGGCCGTCGGCGCGGTAGAGCGTGCCGCAGCTCTTGCGCCAGGCCGGCTCGGGGGTGATCCGCTCGACCTGGACGCGGCGGTCGGCGGCGGCCTTGATCTTGTCCTCGAACTGGACCGGGCAGTCCTTGGGTTCGGCGGCGGCGGCCTTCACGAAGGCCGGAGCGGCGGACCGGGCGCTCTCGGGGGTGGTGGTGGCGGCCGTCGTGGCGAGGACGGCGGAGAGAGACATGACGACGGCGGCGGCACGCCGCCGCAGACGAGTTGTGATCATGCGGAGCACGATGGCGCGTCCGGCGCGGCGCGCCGTGAATTCTCACCCGTACGGCGGCGTGTCAGCCTTCCCCGCGTCAACGGAAGATGCCGGTGTGGCCGAGCGAGTAGCGGCCCGGCTGGGGGTAGACGGCGAGACCGTGCGGGCCGCTGCCGACGGGGATCCGGGCGAGCTGGGTGCCGGTGCGGGTGTCGATGGCGTACACCTCGGCGTCGTACCGCCCGGACAGCCACAGCACCTTGCCGTCGGCGGAGACGCCGCCCATGTCGGGGCTGCCGCCGTCGGGCAGCCGCCACTTCCTGGTCAGCCGGTCCTGGGCGAAGTCGAAGACGGAGACCGTGCCCTCGCCGCGGTTGGAGACGTACATCTCGCGGGAGTCGCGGCTGACGTAGAGACCGTGGCAGCCCTTGCCGGTGGGCAGCAGCGCCGGCTGGTCGAAGGTGTCGCCGTCGAGGACCCACATGCCGTCGGCCTTCATGTCGGCGACGTAGAAGCGTTCGCCGTCCGGGGAGATCTTCACGTCCTGCGGCATGGCGCCCTGGAACGGCAGCTTCTGTTGGCCGATCACCTCCATCTTCTCGGTGTCGACCTTCAGCAGTTCGCCGCTGAACTCGCAGGAGACGACGAAGTAGCGGCCGTCCATGGAGAAGTCGGCGTGGTTGACGCCGTAGCAGCTGACCGGCACGGTCTTGACCGGCTTCATGGTGTGCGGGTCGCGGAAGACCAGTTCACGGTCGAGGGAGGCCATCACGACGGCGTATCTGCCGTTCGGCGTGAAGTACAGGTTGTAGGGGTCGTGGACCTCGACGGGCTCGCCCGCCTTGCCGGTTCTCGGGTCGATCGGGGTGAGGGTGTGGCCCCGGTTGTTGTTGACCCAGAGGGTCTTCAGGTCCCAGGAGGGCACGACGTGCTGCGGCTGCCGTCCGACGCGGATGGTGTCGACGGTCTCGTACGTGGCCGGGTCGATGACGGAGACCGTGTCCGACTCGGTGTTGGGCACGTACACCCGGGACGGGAAGTCCCTCACCACCGGCGACAGCCTGCCCGGGCGGTCGGCGGCGTAGACGTCCGCCGGGTCGAGGACCGGCGGCATCCCCGGCAGCCCGTCGACCCGCTCCCTGTTCGTCGGGGCGGGCACGGCCGCTTCGGTGCCGGGCGTCTCGGCCGCGCGGTGCCCGCCCTGGCTGCCGCAGGCGGCGAGGGCGACGAGTCCGGCGCCGGCGAGCAGGGCGCGGGTGTGGAGGACGCGAGGCAGCGGCGCCGCGCGGCGGTCGGTCGTGGTCACGCGGACCATTTATAGGGGGACCGCGGGCGAAACCGGGCGATTGGCCCGATCGGTGGTGCGGCCGGATCGCCGGCGCGGACTCAGCGGTCCGCGACCCGCATCTCGAACCAGGTGGTCTTGCCGCGCGGCAGCAGGTCGACACCCCAGCGGTCGGAGAGCTTGTCGACGAGGAACAGGCCCCGGCCGCTGACGTCCATCTCCTGCACGGGCATCAGACAGGGCAGACCGCGCGAGGGGTCGCGGACCTCGATGCGGATCCGGCCGCGGGGGCGGCGCATACGGAGGTGGAAGACCCGGGCGCCGGTGTGCCGTACCGCGTTGCCGACGAGTTCGGAGACGAGCAGGACGACGTCCTCGGTCATCTTCGGGGACAGGCCCCACTGACGGAGGACCACCACCTGGGCCAGCCGCCGGGCCGTCGCCGCGGACTCGGGAAGGGACGGCAGCGAGACCTCGGCCTCCGTCGGGTTGCCGAACAACTCCAGCGCCCTCAGCGCCTGTTCGTCCTCGACCGCCGGCGACCAGCGCGCCGCGGTCGCACGGCCGCGTCCCCGCGGCTGTTCGATGCCCTCCAGCCCCGCCATGCCCCCATCATGGCCGCCCGGCGCGCCGTTGGGGGCCGTTCCGAAGGAATACGCCCCCCGGCGGCCCCCGTCCCGCGCGTTCCGGCCGGCATATGCCGGAGGCGGTGCGGACTCGAACACAGCCCCGCTGACCTGCGGGGACGGATCGTTCGACGGCAATGGACGGGCTCCCTCGACAAGGCAGGCTCAAGGTTGCCCCAAGGCTTCCACAAACCGCCCCTTCGAGGGACCCGGATCAGACATCGCGTCAACGGCAAGCCCCTAGGGGGACTTTCCGCGGACCGTTCAGCGGAACTTGGCCTTGCCCGGCCCCTCCTCCACGAAGCTGCGCATCCCGATCGCCCGGTCCTCGGTGGCGAACAGCCCCGCGAACCAGTTGCGCTCCACGGCGAGGCCCGTCTCGATGTCGGTCTCCAGGCCCACGTCGACCGACTCCTTCGCGGCGCGCAGCGCGAGCGCCGGGCCCTGGGCGAGCCGTGCGGCCCAGGCGTGCGCCTCCGCGTACACCTCGGCGGCCGGGACCACCCGGTCCACCAGACCGAGCGTCAGCGCCTCGTCGGCCTTCACCTGGCGGCCGGTGAAGATCAGGTCCTTGGCCCTGGACGGGCCGATCAGCCGGGACAGCCGCTGGGTGCCGCCCGCGCCGGGGATGAGGCCCAGCAGGATCTCCGGCTGGCCCAGCTTGGCGTTCTCCCCGGCGATCCGGTAGTCCGCGCACAGCGCCAGCTCGCAGCCGCCGCCCAGCGCGTAGCCGGTCACCGCCGCCACCACCGGCTTGGGGATGCGGGCCACCGCGGTGAAGGAGTCCTGCAGGGCGCGGGCGCGCAGGACCATCGCCGTGTGGTCCATGTCCTGCATCTCCTTGATGTCCGCGCCGGCCGCGAACACCTTCTCGCCGCCGTAGATCACCACGGCGCGCACGTCCTCGCGGCGGGTGGCCTCCTCGGCGAGCTCCTTGAGCCGGTCCTGGATGGCCACGTCCAGCGCGTTCATCGGCGGGCGGTCCAGGCGCAGGGTGCCGACGCCGTCCGCGACTTCGAGAGATACGGTCATGCACGCAGGTTAACGGGGACTAACGACAGCGGGCCCGGTGCGGTAGCTCACACCGGGCCCGCGCGCGCTCAGCGCGTCACGCCTTCCACTCGTCCCAGGACATGTTCCAGCCGTTGAGGCCGTTGTCCGGGTCGATGATCCGGTCGTTCGAGTTCTTCACGACCACCACGTCGCCGATCATCGACTGGTTGAAGAACCAGGCGGCCGGCGCGTCCTTGTCCCAGCCGCCGCGCACGTCGCGCAGACCGACGCAGCCGTGGCTGGCGTTGCGGTTGCCGAAGGCGTCGCCGCCCCAGTAGTTGCCGTGCAGGAAGGTGCCGGAGGTGCTCAGCCGCATGGCGTGCGGGACGTCCTTGATGTCGTACTCGCCGCCGTAGCCGACCGTGTCGCCGTTCATGCGGGTGACCGTCAGCTTCTCGCTGATGACCATCTGGCCGTTCCAGGTCTCGTAGCCGGGGGCACCGGTGGTGACCGGTATAGTCTTGACGACCTTTCCGTCCCGCGTGACCTTCATCGTGAGCTTCTTGGCGTCGACGACGGAGACCTGGTTGCGGCCGATGGTGAAGGAGACGGTCTTGGCCTGCTCGCCGTAGACGCCGGGGCGGCCCTCGACGCCGTCGAGGTTGAGGCGGACGGTGACCTTGGTGCCGGCCTTCCAGTACTTCTCGGGCCGGAAGTCGAGGCGGTCGTTGCCGAACCAGTGGCCCTCGACATCGACGGCCGGCTCGGTCTTGATCTCGATGGCCTTCTCGACGTCCTCGGGGTTGGTGATGCCCCGGGTGAAGCGGAGTGAGAACGGCATTCCGACGCCGACCGTGGAGCCGTCCTCCGGGGTGAAGTGTCCGACGAACGTGTTCTGCGGCGTCAGGGTGGTGAAGCCGGAGTCCTCGGCGGCGGTGCGCCCTTCGGAGTCCTTGGCGACCGCGTGGACCTGGTACTCGGTGGCAGCGGCCAGGTGGCTGGACGGCGTCCAGGTGGCGCCGTCCTTGGATATCTCCCCGGCTATCTTCGCGCCCTTGGCGTCCTTGACGACGACCTCGGTGAGCTTGCCCTTGGCGGCGGTCACCTTGAGGTCGCCGCTGGTGTCGACGGACTTCGCGCCGTCCTTGGGGGCTATGGAGACGACCGCCTCCGACTGCCCGCTCACGGCGGTGGGTTCGCCGCCGGCCTTGCCCTTGCCGTCACCGGACGACCCGGAGTCCGAGCCTCCGCCGCACGCGGTGACGGCCAGCAGCAGCGCCCCGAGTATCAGCGCGAGCGGCCCCCTGCCGCTCCCGCGCCCCCCGCGCGCGTCAACCGACGCCCCCGATATCGGCCGCACGTTCAAGTTGTCTCCCCTCAACGGGTCCGGGACCGGACCCTCACCGGGCCCCGTCGGGCCCCCTCCCCAGCGCGTCCCGCGCGCTCGGCGCATATTAACCACAAGGTCAGCGCGCCGGACGCCCGGGAAATGTCACTGTTCGGTCCCAACCGTTCCCCCCGTCGGGTCACTCCGTCGCGGTGCCCGCTTTCCACTCGTTCCATCCCATGTTCCAGCCTCCGAGCCCGTTGTCGGGAGCGACCTTTTTGTCATTGCTGTTGACGACCTCGACGACGTCCCCGACGAGGCTGCGGTCGAAGAACCAGCCGGCCGGGGTGTCCGCGCCGCCGCCCTTCACGTCGCGCAGGCCGACACAGCCGTGGCTGACGTTGGTGCGGCCGAAGACCGATGTGGGGGCCCAGTAGTTGCCGTGCAGGAAGGTGCCGGAGTAGGTGAGCCGCATGGCGTGCGGGACGTCCGGGATGTCGTACTCGCTCTTGCCGTTCTTCTTGCGGAAGCCGACCGTGGCGCCGTTCATCCGGGTCACCTCGAGCATCTCGGTGACCACCATCTTGCCGTTGTAGGTGGTGGTCTTGGGGGCGCCCGCGGTGACGGGCACCGTGCCGAGCAGCCGGCCGTCGCGCCGGACCTCCATGCTGCGCCGGGCGACGTCGACGAGGGAGGCCTGGCTGCGGCCGACGGTGAAGGTGAACGTCTTGTGCTGGAGGCCGTAGACGCCGGGCGCGGCCTCGACGTCGCGAAGGCGGAGGTCGACGGTGACCTCGGTGCCGGGCTTCCAGTAGCGCTCGGGGCGGAAGTCCAGGCGGGTGTCGCCGAACCAGTGGGGGCGGATCTCGACGGCGGGCTTCGCGGTGACCCGGATGGCGCGTTCGATGGCCGCGCGGTGCTGGATCTCCCGGTTGAACTCCAGGGAGACGATCATGCCGGTGCCGACGGTGGAGCGGTTCTCGGGGGTGACGTACCCGATGAAGCGTTCCTCCGGCACGTGCGTGGTGAAGGTGGTGTGCCGGGCCGAGCGGCGGCCCTCGCCGTCGACGGCGACCGCGTCGACCGTGTACTCGGCGGCCAGCGCGAGCTTGTGGCTGTCCGGCTCCCACCGCCGTCCGTCCGCGGAGATCCGGCCCGGCACCCGGGTCGTCTGCGCGTCCTGGGACCTGGTCACCTTCACCGATTCCAGACGCCCGCTCGGTACGCGGACGGAGAGGTCCGTGCCGGGGCTGACCCCCTTGCTGCCGTCGTCCGGGGTCACCCGGATGACGTCCTCGGGGCCCGGTGGCTTCTCCGGCCCGCCGAAGCCCATTGTGCCGGTGCCGTCGCCGGTGCAGCCGACGACTCCGGCCAGTAGTCCTGCCCATGTCAGTGCTGCGGCCAGTGCGGCCCTCGCGCGCCGCGCGCGCCCGTTTACGTGCCTCACAAACGTGCCCAACGACGGCGCCCGCCCTGGGGAAACGTGAGTGCGACCCAAGCTCTGGGCAGAACAGTGGGGAGGACGACGACGGGGAGCCGGGGCCGGGACGCCGTGGGCCTTCGTGGGCACGTCGTTCCGCGAGCCGTGGGAGGCGTACTGGTGTCCAGCGCTGCCGAGCAGGAGACGCGTGTCGGGGAAGGGCGCCCTGCCGCCGGCGTGAACGGCGCCGCGCGGGAGGCGCCGGCGACGACACCCGTGTGGCCGGGGGCGCCGATGCCGCTGGGCGCGCGGTTCCGGGTCGGCCCGGACGGGGTGGCGGGCACCAACTTCGCGCTCTGGGCGGGCGGGGCGGAGGCCGTCGAGCTGTGCCTGTTCGACGACGACGGCGGCGAACGGCGGCTCCGGCTGACCGAACTGACGCACGAGATCTGGCACGGCTTCGTGCCGGGAGTGATGCCCGGCCGGCGGTACGGCTATCGGGTGCACGGCCGCTGGGACCCGTGGACCGGGGGCCGCTGGAACCCGGCGAAGCTGCTGCTCGACCCTTACGCCCGCGCGGTGGACGGCGAGTTCGCGCTGCCGCCGGAGGTGTACGGGCACGTCCGGGACTGGCCGCAGCAGCAGGTCGCCGACACCGTGCGCGACGACCGGGACTCGGCGCCGCACGTCCCGAAGGGCGTCGTCGTCCACGATGACGACGACTGGGCCGACGACCGCCGACCGAAGACCCCGTGGGCGGACTCGGTCATCTACGAGCTGCACGTGAAGGGCTTCACCAGACTGCACCCGGACATCCCCGAGGACCTGCGCGGCACGTACGCCGGACTGGCCCACCCGGCGGCGATCGAGCACCTGACACGGCTCGGCGTCACGGCCGTCGAGCTGCTGCCGGTCCACCAGTTCGCGCACGAGGACCACCTGCTCAAACGCGGTCTGAGGAACTACTGGGGCTACAACTCCATCGGCTACTTCGCCCCGCACGCCGCCTACGCCGCCTCCGGCACCCGCGGCCAGCAGGTCGGCGAGTTCAAGCGCATGGTGCGCGCCCTGCACGCGGCCGGGATCGAGGTCATCCTCGACGTGGTCTACAACCACACCGCCGAAGCGGGCGAACTGGGCCCGACGCTGTCCCTGAAGGGCATAGACAACCGGGGCTACTACCGCCTCCAGCCGGACGCGCGCAGGTACGCCGACTACACCGGCTGCGGCAACACCCTGCACGTCGTCCAGCCGCACGTGCTGCGGCTGATCACGGACTCGCTGCGCTACTGGGTGACCGAGATGGGCGTCGACGGCTTCCGCTTCGACCTGGCGGCGGCGCTGGCCCGCTCCATGCACGACGTCGACATGCTCTCCCCGTTCCTCGCCGTCATCGCCCAGGACCCGGTGCTGCGGCGGGTCAAGCTCATCGCCGAGCCGTGGGACGTGGGCTCCGGCGGCTACCAGGTGGGCGCGTTCCCGCCGCTGTGGACGGAGTGGAACGACCGGTACCGCGACGCCGTACGGGACTTCTGGCGACACGCCCTGCCCGACGTGCGCGAGATGGGGTACCGGTTGTCCGGCTCCAGCGACCTGTACGCCTGGGGCGGGCGGCGGCCGTACGCGTCGGTCAACTTCATCACCGCGCACGACGGCTTCACGCTCCGGGACCTCGTGTCGTACGAGCGCAAGCACAACGAGGCCAACGGCGAGGGCAACCGGGACGGCTCGAACGACAACCGGGCCTGGAACTGCGGCGCCGAGGGCGACACCGACGACGAGCGGGTGCGGGCGCTGCGGCGCCGCCAGCTGCGCAACCTGCTCACCACACTGCTGCTGTCCACGGGCGTGCCGATGCTGGTCGCCGGCGACGAGCTGGGCCGCACCCAGGGCGGCAACAACAACGCCTACTGCCAGGACAACGAGATCAGCTGGCTGGACTGGAGCCTCCTGGAGGACCCCGGCTGGCGGGCGCTGACGGAGCTGACCGCGCGGCTGATAGCGCTGCGGCACCGGCATCCCGTGCTGCGCCGCCGGGCCTTCTTCTCCGGGCGGGCGCACTCCGCGGACGGGCTGCGGGACCTGGCGTGGTTCACCGCGCGGGGCACCGAGATGACGGAACGGGACTGGTACGCGCCCGCCGCCACGCTCGGCATGTACCTCTCCGGGCGGGACATCCCGGGCCGCGACGAGCGGGGCGCGCCGATCCTCGACGACAGCTTCCTCGCCGTGCTGCACGCCGGGGAACGGCCGGTGAGCTTCGTCCTGCCGGGGCCGCCGTGGGCGGAGCGCTACGAGGTGGTCGTCGACACGTCGGAGGAGGAGCAGGCGACGGCACCCGGGGTGACCCACCCGGCGGGGGCGGCGATCACGGTGCCGGGGCGGTCGGTGCTGCTGCTGAAGGTCGTCGGCTGAGGCGACTGTTGCCAGTCCGTGAACTTGCCGGCCGGGCCGTTGACCACGGCCCCGTCCGGCTGGCACCTTCCATGGTCATGAGGCCGTCCGCTGATCACCGGTGCGCGTACGCCGCGCTCGTGGAGCGGCGTCACGTCGACCTGTGCCGGCAGGCCGGCGCGATCTGTCGCCGCCGCTGAGCCGCGGCCCTTCTCCCTTCCCCCTGGTCTGTATGTCCCAGCTCTGGGACACCCCTGTCTCCGAGGATTCCGCATGCCCGAAATATCCCGCCGTGCCTTCGGCGGACTCGTCGGCGGCGGTGCCGTGACCGCGACGCTCGCGGGGACGACCACCGCCGAGGCCGCCACTCCCGCCGAACGCCCCTTCCGGGCCCGCCCCGCCACCGGCGGGCACCGCCGGCCCAACATCCTGTTCATCCTCGCCGACGACCTCGGCTGGGCCGACCTGTCGGTGTACGGGGCGCCGCACATCCGCACCCCGAACCTGGACCGGCTCGCCGCGCAGGGCGTGCGGTTCACCGACGGCTACTCGGGCTCGGCGACCTGCTCCCCCACCCGGTTCAGCCTCTACACCGGGCGTTACCCCGGCCGTACGAAGGGCGGGCTGGCCGAGCCGATCGGCAACCGCACGCAGGGCCTCGACCCGAACCACCCCACCCTGGCGTCCCTGCTGAAGAAGGCCGGCTACGACACCGCCCTGATCGGCAAGTGGCACTGCGGCTTCCTGCCCGACCACAGCCCCACCCGGTCCGGCTGGGACGAGTTCTTCGGGAACTTCGGCGGCGCCCTGGAGTACTTCTCCAAGCTGGGCCAGCTCGGCGAGTACGACCTGTACGAGGGCGACGCGGCCTACAAGGACCTGCGCTACTACACGACCGTGCTGACCGAGCGGGCCGTCGACTACGTCCGCCGGGAGCACGAGCGGCCCTGGCTGCTCAACCTGAACTTCACCACCCCGCACTGGCCGTGGCTCGCGGAGGGCGACGAGGAGGCCGGCGCGGAGATCGCGGCGAAGATCCGTGCCGGGCAGGTGCTGCCGGGGCTGCTGCACAACGACGGCGGCTCGGTGGAGAAGTACCGGGAGATGGTGGAGAGCCTGGACGCCGCCGTCGGCGAGGTGCTCGCCGCGCTGCGCCGTTCCGGCCAGGAGCAGAACACCGTCGTCGTCTTCGCCAGCGACAACGGCGGCGAGCGGTTCTCCTACCAGTGGCCGCTGAGCGGCGAGAAGTCGCAGCTGCTGGAGGGCGGCATCCGGGTGCCGACCATCCTGCGCTGGCCGGCCCGGATCGACGGCCGCCAGGTCAGCCACGAGCCGGTCTACTCCCCCGACTGGACGGCGACCCTGCTGGAAGTGGCCGGCGCCCGCCCCGACCCGGCCTACCCGCTCGACGGGCACAGCCTGGCCGGCTATCTGCTGCGCGGCGAGGAGATCCCCGAACGGGACCTGTTCTGGCGGGTGCGGGGCAACCGCGCGCTGCGGCGCGGGGACTTCAAGTACTACCAGGACTCGTCCGGCCGGGATCACCTGTTCGACCTGTCCGAGGACGCCCGCGAACAGGCCGACCTGGCCGCCGCCCGGCCCGAGCTGCTGGCCGAACTGAGGGGGGCGTGGGAGGCGATCGCCGAGGGGTTGCTGCCCTACCCGGCCCCCTGACGCGCCGACCGGACCGAAACTCGGTGGGCGTTGTCAGTGGCTGTCCGTAATCTCACAGTGATGCCGACGACACGTGCCACCACCGAAGAGGACCGCCCGGGGAAACCCTCCGGGAACCGCTCCGCCGTCCGTTCCCTGCTGCGCCTGTGGCCGTACGTCCGTCCCGTGCGGGCGCGGCTGTTCAGCGCCGCGTTCGTCGCGGTCGTCGCCTCGTGCGTCGGCCTGGTCATCCCGCTGGTGCTGAAGTGGCTGGTGGACGGGCCGGTCGCCGAGCGTGACCCGGCGGGGGTGTGGCTCGGGGCGCTGTATCTGCTGCTGCTCGGGCTCGCCGAGGCGCTGCTGTTCGGGCTGCGGCGGTGGCTGGTGGCCCGGCCGCTGGCGGGCGTCGAGGCGGCGATGCGGGCGGATCTGTACCGGCGGCTGCAGCGGCTGCCGGTGGCGTTCCACGACCGCTGGCCCTCGGGACAGCTGCTGTCCCGGGGACCGGCGATCTGATGCTGCTGCGCATGTTCCTCGCCTTCCCGCTGACCTTCCTGCTGGTCAACGCGGTCACGATCCTCGTCGGCGTGATCATCATGCTGGTGCAGGACTGGACGCTGGGCCTGGTGATCCTGGGCCCGGCCGTGCCGGTGCTGGTGGTCTGCGTGGTCTTCGAGAAGCGGTACGCGCACGCCGCGCGGCGGGCTCAGGACCAGGTCGGCGACCTGACGACGGTCGTCGAGGAGAGCGTCCTCGGCATCCGGATCATCAAGGGCTTCGGCCGCCACCGCAGCCAGGCCCGGGCGTTCCGCGAGCTGTCGCGGACGCTGCGCGGCACGGAGCTGCACAAGGCGCGGCTGCTGGCGACCATCTGGGCCGCGATGATGACGCTGCCCGAGGTCGCGATCGGGGCGGCGCTGGTGCTGGGCGCGGTGCGGGTCGCCGACGGGGACCTGTCGGCGGGCACACTGGTCGCGTTCCTGTCCACGGCGCTCGCGCTGCGCTGGCCGGTGGACTCGATCGGCTTCCTGCTGGCCCTCAGCCAGGAGGCCGCGACGGCGACCGAGCGGTACTTCGAGGTCATGGACGCCAAGCCGGAGTCGACCGCCCTCAGCGGATCGGCGGACGGCGACGACAGCGGGCTGCGGTTCCACGGCGTCACCTTCCGTTACCCCGACGCCCCGCCCGGCTCCCCGCCCGTGCTCGACCGGGTCGACCTGCATGTGCGGCCCGGCGAGTCGATGGCGCTGGTCGGGGCGACCGGCAGCGGGAAGACCACACTGACGGCGCTGGTGCCCCGGCTGCACGAGGTGACGTCCGGGCGGATCACCCTGGACGGGGTGGACATCACGGCGATGTCCCGCGAGGAGCTGCGCGGCCGGGTCGCCGTCGCCTTCGAGGAGCCCACGCTGTTCTCGGCGACGGTCGGGGAGAACGTCCTGATGGGCGCAGCCGACGGGGCCGGGGACGCCGAGCTGGACCGCGCGCTCGCGGTCGCCCAGGCGGACTTCGTCGGCGCGCTCCCGCAGGGTGTGGACACCCAGGTCGGCGAGCAGGGCCTGAGCCTGTCCGGCGGGCAGCGGCAGCGGCTGGCGCTGGCGCGCGCGGTCGTGGGACGGCCCAGGTTCCTGGTGCTGGACGACCCGCTGTCGGCACTGGACGTGCACACGGAGGCCGCGGTGGAGGCGGCGCTGCGGCAGGTGCTCGCGGACACCACGGCGCTGATCGTGGCGCACCGCCCGTCCACGGTGCTGCTCGCCGACCGGGTCGCCCTGCTCTCCGGCGGCCGGATCACCGCCGTCGGCACCCATCACGAACTGCTGCGCGGCAACGCCGAGTACGCCCATCTGATGTCGGGGGAAGAGGAGGACGGCCGATGACGGCCATCACCACCGCGCCGCCCAAGGAGGAGCCCGAGGACCACCCCTCCCCCGGCGGGGACCCCTTCGACCAGGACGTCCTGCCCACCCCGCCGGGCGCCACCGCCGCGCTGCTGCGTTCCCTCCTCGCCCCCATGAAGGCGCGGGTCGCGCTGACCACGCTGTTGCTGCTGCTCCAGCAGGCGGCCGTGCAGGCGGGTCCGCTGCTGGTGGCGTACGCAATCGATCACGCCGTGCCCGCGCTGCGCGCCGACGACCGCGGGCCGCTGATCGCGGTGGCCGTCGGCTATCTGCTGTGCGCGCTGGCGGCGGGCGCGCTGCAGTACGCGTTCGTCCGGGGCTCCGCGCGGGTCAGCCAGGACGTGCTGCTGGACCTGCGCGGCCGGATCTTCCGGCACGCCCAGGCGCTCAGCGTCGACTTCCACGAGCGCTACACCTCGGGCCGGCTGATCTCCCGCTCCACCAGCGATGTGGAGTCCCTGCGCGAGCTGCTGGAGGACGGTCTCCAGGAGCTGGTGATGGTGATCCTTTCCTGTGTGTACACGGCGGTGCTGCTGCTCTGGCTGGATCTCGGTCTCGGTGGGGTCGCGGTGGCCTCGTTCGGGCCGCTGTGGTGGCTGGTGCGGCTGTACCGGCGGCGGGTGCAGCGGGTGTACCTCCAGCGGTCCAGCGCGATCGCCGCGGTGATCGTGAAATTCGTGGAGACGATGAACGGCATCCGCCCGGTCCGCGCGTTCCGCCGGGAGGCGGCCAACGACGCCGAGTTCCGGGTGCTGAACCGGCGGCACGAGCGGACCAACGGCGACGCGCTGCTGGAGATGGCCCGCTATGTGGTCGGCTCCCGGATCGTCGGCAACACGGCGGTCGCGCTGATCGTGCTGTGGGGCGCCTACCGGGTGGCGGACGGCACGCTGGCGCTGGGTGTGCTGGCGGCGGCGGTGCTGTACCTGCGGCGGATGTACGACCCGATCGACCGGTTCGGCATGTTCCTCAACTCGTACCAGTCGGCGGCGGCCTCGCTGGAGAAGATCGCCGGACTGCTGGCCCAGACGCCCTCGGTGCCCGAGCCGTCGACGCCCACGCCGCTCCCGCCGCTGCGGACCGCGGACCAGCCCGGCCGCGAGGCCGTCTTCGAGCAGGTGCGGTTCGCGTACCGCACCGGCGGCGAGGTCCTGCCCCGCTTCGACCTGACGCTGCCGGCCGGGCAGACGGTCGCGGTGGTCGGCTCCACCGGCGCCGGCAAGTCCACCCTCGCCAAGCTCCTCGCCCGGTTCTACGACCCGTCCGACGGGCGGGTGCTGCTCGACGGGGTCGACCTGCGGGAGCTGTCGGTGGCGGAGCTGCGGCGCGGGGTCGTGATGGTGACGCAGGAGGCGTTCCTGTTCTCCGGCACGGTCGCCGACAACATCGCCATCGGCCGCCCGGACGCGAGCCGCGAGGAGATCGAGCGGGCGGCGAAGGCGATCGGCGCGCACGATTTCATCAGCGCCCTGCCCGACGGCTACGACACGGACGTCCGCAAGCGGGGTGGCCGTATCTCGGCCGGCCAGCGGCAGCTCGTCGCGTTCGCGCGGGCGTTGCTCGCCGACCCCGGGGTGCTGATCCTCGACGAGGCGACCAGCTCGCTGGACATCCCCGGGGAGCGGGCGGTGCAGCGGGCGATGGCGACGGTGCTGAAGGGCCGTACGGCGGTGGTGATCGCGCACCGGCTGTCCACCGTGGAGATCGCGGACCGGGTGCTGGTGATGGAGCACGGCCGGATCGTGGAGGACGGCAGTCCGGCCGAACTGATCGCCGGCACGGGCCGGTTCGCCGATCTGCATCGCGCCTGGCGGGACAGCCTGGCATAAGTCCGCTCAAGTCCGGTGCGGGGCCGGAAAGTTCAATGCGCGATCTCTTTACGCGCTCCTCACGCGGGAGTAACTTCCAGCCGTCGAAAGCTCTTTCAGCAATTTTCCGACGGCTCTTGCGTCAGGCGTGCGGCGTGAGCGTCCTGCCAGGGCCCGCTGACGAGGGAGTGCCATGGAACGCCGTACCCCCTGGCGACCGAGACGGCCGCTGGCGGCCGCGCTCGTCGCCGGCTCGCTGCTGAGCCTGCTGCACGCCGTGCCGAGGACGGACAGCCCGCGCACCGCGCCCGTCGCGGACACCGTCAACACCACGACGGTCTTCTACTACACGAAGACCAGGAACTGGTCCCGGTACAACCTCCACTACGCCCCCGACGGCGGCGCCTGGACGACCGTGCCGGGCGTGGCGATGGAGGCGGCCTGCACGGACTGGGTGAAGAAGACGGTGGACCTGGGTGCCGCGAGCGGCCTCCAGGCCACCTTCAACAACGGCAGCGGCACCTGGGACAACAACGGCGGCGCCAACTACCAGCTGGGTACCGGCACCATCACCGTCAAGGACGGGGTGGTCTCCCACTCCGACCCGTGCGCGGGCACCGGGCCGGTCGAGGGCGACAAGGCCACGGTGTACTACTCCACCCAGGCGCTCGGCTGGTCCACCGCCAACATCCACTACCAGCCCGCCGGCGGCTCCTGGACGGCGGTCCCCGGCGTCGGCATGCGGACCGCCTGCACGGGGTGGTGGAAGCAGACCGTCGACCTGGGCACGGCCGGCTCCATGAAGGCCGCGTTCAACAACGGCAACGGCGTCTGGGACAACAACAACGGCGCCGACTACACGGTCCCGGCCGGCACCAGCACGGTGAAGAACAACGTCGTCACCCAGAACGCGAAGGACCCCTGCGCGGCCACGGAGCCCGACACCCAGGCGCCCACCGCCCCGACCGGGGTGACGGCGCAGGCCACCGGCGTCTCCGTGGTGCTGACCTGGCAGCCGGCCACCGACGACACGGGCGTGGTCAAGTACCAGGTGACCCGCACCGGCGGCACCGGCGGCACGGTCGTCACCGACGTCGGCTCGACGGTGTTCACGGACGGCGGCCTGGCGGAGAGGACCGCCTACACGTACACGGTGAAGGCCGTCGACGCGGCCGGGAACGTCTCCCCCGCCTCGGCCGCGGCCACGGCCACCACCGGCGAGAAGCCCGCCACTCCGGCCACCGGCAAGCCGCTCGGCACCGACCCGCGCAAGGACCCGATCTACTTCGTCCTCACCGCCCGCTTTAACGACGGCGACAGCTCCGACAACCGGGGCGGCAGCCAGCATGTGAAGTCCGGCAACGCGGCGAACGACGACCCGATGTTCCGCGGCGACTTCCGCGGCCTGGTCGACAAGCTGGACTACATCAAGGGCCTCGGTTTCTCCGCCGTGTGGATCACCCCGGTGGTCCTCAACCGCTCGGACTACGACTACCACGGCTACCACGGCTGGGACTTCTACAAGGTCGACCCGCGCCTGGAGTCGGCCGGCGCCTCCTACCAGGACCTGATCGACGCCGCCCACGCCAAGGGCATGAAGATCTACCAGGACGTGGTCTACAACCACTCCTCCCGCTGGGGCGCCAAGGGCCTGTTCACGCCCACCGTGTACGGGGTGCGCGACTCCCAGTGGAGCTGGTACTACGACGAGAAGCAGCCCGGCTTCGAGTACGACGGCCTGACCGTCGACCCGAAGAGCGGCAAGTCGTACTACAACGGCGACCTGTGGTCCACGGCGGAGCCGACCGGCAACACCTGCGTCAACTGGGGAACGCCCACCGGCCAGACCTCACCGGAGGGCTACCGCATCTACAACTGCCAGTGGCCGAACCCGACCTCCGGCATGTTCCCGAAGGCGTACTACCACCAGTGCTGGATCGGCAACTGGGAGGGCGAGGACTCCCGGTCCTGCTGGCTGCACGAGGACCTCGCGGACTTCGACACCGAGAGCCCGGCGGTGCAGAACTACCTGATCGGCGCCTACAACAAGTACATCGACATGGGCGTCGACGGCTTCCGCGTGGACACCGTCGTGCACATCCCGCGCACCACCTGGAACCGCCGCTTCCTGCCCGCCATCACCGAGCGCGTCACCCAGCGGCACGGCGCCGAGGCGGCGCGGAACTTCTTCGTCTTCGGCGAGGTCGCGGCCTTCGTGAACGACAAGTGGAACCGCGGCTCGGTCAACCACTCCGCGCAGTTCTACACGTGGAAGGAGCGCAAGGAGTACTCGGCGGACGACGCCAAGGCAGCCCTGGAGATGTACGAGTACGAGCAGCAGCAGGGCACCGGCAACCAGCCCACCAGCACCAACGCGTTCCTGAACGGGAACGGCTACCACACCCCGGACCACTCGAGGTTCTCCGGCATGAACATCATCGACATGCGGATGCACATGAACTTCGGGGACGCGCAGAACGCCTTCTCCAACGGCAAGGACTCCGACGACAGCGTCAACGACGCCACCTACAACGTCGTCTACGTCGACAGCCACGACTACGGCCCCAACAAGAGCAGCGAGCGGTACGCGGGCGGCACCGACGCCTGGGCCGAGAACATGTCGCTGATGTGGACCTTCCGCGGCATCCCGACCCTGTACTACGGCTCGGAGATCGAGTTCCAGGCCGGCAAGAAGATCGACTGCGGCCCGTCGTGTCCGCTGGCGACCACCGGCCGCGCCTACTACGGCGACCACGTGGCCGGCACGGTGACCGCGTCCGACTTCTCCAAGGTGGACTCGGCCACCGGGGCGGTCGCAACGACCCTGCAGAAGCCCCTGGTCAAGCACGTCCAGCGGCTCAACCAGATCCGGCGGGCGATCCCCGCCCTGCAGATGGGCCAGTACTCCACGGAGGGCATCAGCGGCGGCATGGCGTTCAAGCGCCGCTACACCGAGGGCGGCACGGACAGCTTCGCGCTGGTCACCGTCTCCGGGGGCGCCTCCTACACGGGCATCCGGAACGGCACCTACGTGGACGCCGTCACCGGTGACCGCAGGACCGTCACGAACGGCACCCTCAGCGTCGCCGCGCCCGGGAAGGGCAACCTGCGGGTGTACGTGCTGGACGGCACCGGCAAGATCGGCGCCGACGGTCCGTACCTGAAGTAGAGCGCACCGGCGGTGCTGGTGGTGCCGGTGGCGTACCTGCTGGAATCCGGCCACGGCGCTGGTCGCGGCCCGGCCCGCCGGCGCGGCGGCCGTCGTGGACCGGCTCGGCAGGTACGAGCCGTCGGCGGCGACCTGGGGCGGGGTGCCGCTCGACGGCATCCCGACGGAACAGGTGCGGGAGCGGATCCTGGTCGCCGACCACGAGGCCGACCTGTTCGCGGGCACCCTGCGCGAGGTGGTGTGCGGGCGCCGGGAGCGGGACGAGGCGGCGATCGGGCGGGCGGTGCGCGCGGCGGCGGCCGACGACATCGTGCGGGGTCTGCCGGAAGGGCTGCACACCGGCCTGGCATCGCGATCGCGCACCGGCTGCACACCGCGCACGACGCGGACCGGGTGGCGGTGATGGAGGGCGGACGGATCACCGAACTCGGCACGCACGAGCAGCTGGTGGCGGCGGACGGGGCGTACGCGCGGCTGTGGCGGACCTGGCACGGGGAGACCCGCTCCTGAGCGGAACCGCGAGAAGCGGCGGGGCCGGAAAGGAGCGGCAGCGCCGGAACGGCAGCGAGTCCGTATATCGAACGTGAACTCCCGGACAACGAACGATTTCCGGCCAACTTTCTGACGCGCTCCTGACAGGAGCGGCGCGGGCCTGCCACTCTTCCCACGGCCGCTCACAGCAACCCCACAGCTCGGTCCCGCGCTGTGACGCGGCGCAGCTCCACGCACGCCCGGTCGGCCCACCCGCCGCCCGGTCTCCCCTGGCCGCGCGACCCGCGGCCGCGCAGAAGGAGTCAGTGTTGAGCAGCAGCCCCTCTCACAGACGCACCTCCCACACTCCACGTCACCGGGCAGCGGCAGTGGCGCTGGTCGGCGTCGCCGCGCTCGTCGCCGCCGCCGTGCAGTCCGGTGCCGCGACCGCCGCCCCGGAGCGGGCGCCGGCGGCGTCGGCCAAGGCGGACCCGGGCGCCCTGCCGAAGAAGCTCACCCCCGCCCAGCGCGCCGAGCTGATGCGCGAGGCCGACGCGGCCAAGGCGGAGACGGCCAAGGAGCTCGGCCTCGGCGCCAAGGAGAAGCTGGTGGTCCGGGACGTCGTCCAGGACCGTGACGGCACCGTGCACACCCGCTACGAGCGCACCTACGGCGGCCTGCCCGTCCTCGGCGGCGACCTGGTCGTCGAGACGGCGAAGGACGGCTCGACGGAGGGCGTCGCGCGGGCCACCCGCGCCGCGATCAAGCCGGCCACCCTCACCCCGGCGGTCGGCGCCGCGCGTGCCGAGCGGCAGGCGCTGTCCGCCGCGGAGGCGGAGGACGCCAAGAGCCCGGACGTCGACAAGGCGCCGCGCAAGGTGATCTGGGCCGCGAAGGGCACTCCGACCCTCGCGTGGGAGACCGTGGTCGGCGGGCTCCAGCACGACGGCACCCCGCAGGAGCTGCACGTCGTCACCGACGCCGCCACCGGGGAGAAGCTCTTCGAGTGGGAGGCGATCCAGACCGGCACCGGGCACACGGTGTACAGCGGCACGGTCCCGCTGACCACCACCCAGTCCGGGTCGACGTTCAACCTCACCGACGGCGCCCGCGGCGGCCACAAGACGTACAACCTGAACCGCGGCACCTCGGGCACCGGCACGCTGTTCTCCGGCCCCGACGACGTGTGGGGCAACGGCACCCCGTCCAACCTGGAGTCGGCCGGCGCCGACGCCCACTACGGGGCCGCGCTGACCTGGGACTACTACAAGAACGTGCACGGCCGCAGCGGCATCCGCGGCGACGGTGTCGGCGCCTACTCGCGGGTCCACTACGGCAACAACTACGTCAACGCGTTCTGGTCGGACAGCTGCTTCTGCATGACGTACGGCGACGGCTCCGGCAACGTCAACCCGCTCACGTCGATCGACGTGGCCGCGCACGAGATGACGCACGGTCTGACGTCGGCCACCGCGAAGCTGGTCTACAGCGGCGAGTCCGGCGGCCTGAACGAGGCGACCTCGGACATCCTCGGCGCGGCCGTCGAGTTCAACGCGAACAACGCCTCCGACGTCGGTGACTACCTCATCGGCGAGGAGATCGACATCAACGGCGACGGCACGCCGCTGCGCTACATGGACAAGCCGAGCAAGGACGGCGCGTCGAAGGACAACTGGTACTCCGGTATCGGCTCGATCGACGTGCACTACTCGTCCGGCCCCGCGAACCACTTCTTCTACCTGCTGAGCGAGGGCAGCGGCGCCAAGACCGTCAACGGCGTCAACTACGACTCGCCGACCGCGGACGGGCTGCCGGTCACCGGCATCGGCCGGGCCAAGGCGGAGCAGATCTGGTTCAAGGCGCTCACCACCAAGTTCACCTCGACGACCAACTACGCGGGCGCCCGCACCGGCACCCTCGCGGTCGCCGGTGAGCTGTACGGCACCACCAGCGCCGAGTACAAGGCGGTGCAGGACGCGTGGGCCGGCGTCGCGGTCGGGTCCCGCTCCGGCGGCGGTGGCGGCGGCACGTCCTTCGAGAACACCGCCGACGTGGCGATCCCGGACCGGGGCGCCGCGGTCACCTCGCCGATCACCGTGAGCGGCCGCACCGGCAACGCGCCGAGCAACCTCCAGGTCGCGGTGGACATCGTGCACACCTACATCGGTGACCTCCAGGTGCAGCTGGTCGCGCCCGACGGCACGGCCTACACGCTGAAGGGCTATGGCACCGGCGGCAGCGCGGACAACCTCAACACCACGTACACCGTGAACGCCTCCTCCGAGGCCGCGAACGGCACCTGGCTGCTGCGGGTCCAGGACAACGCGGCGGTCGACACCGGCTACATCAACAGCTGGAAGCTGACCTTCCCGTAAACCGGGTCGCACGGCACACGGCGCCGCTCCGGGGTCAACCACCCCGAGGCGGCGCCTTTTTCACTGCCGTCGCTTTACATTCCCGAAACGTTTTCTTGGGAGTTGATTTTCGGCCAACATCACTTGGGGGTCCTGACATGTACGCACCACTGATGCGACGCTTCCCCCCACCCGCCGCACAACTTCCCGCCAACCCCCCACTCAAGGAGTTTGTGTGACCCCCACGTCCCGCCCCCTCTACGCGCGTCACAAGCGCACCACCCTGGCGCTGGCCACCGCCGTCGCCGCCGGAGCCCTCCTCACCAGCGGCCTCACCACCGGCTCCGCCACCGCCCAGGACTCCTCGGGCACCACGGCCGCCCGCGCCGCCACCCCGCTGGCGCTCTCCCCCGCCACCCGCACGGCCCTGATCCGCCAGGCCGACGCGGCCACCGAGCGGACCGCCGACGAGATAGGCCTCGGCGCCAAGGAAGAGCTCGTCGTCCGCGACGTCGTCAAGGACGCCGACGGCAGCCTCCACACCCGCTACGAGCGCACCTACGACGGCCTGCCCGTCCTCGGCGGCGACCTCGTCGTCCACGAGAGCCCGACCGGGAAGAGCGAGGGCGTCACCAGAGCGACGAAGGCGAAGATAGCCGTCTCCGACCTCACCCCGGACGTCTCCCAGGCGGCGGCCGAGACCCAGGCCGTCAAGCGCGCCAAGGCCCTCGGCGGCACCGAGTCGGACGCCTCCCGGACCCCGCGCAAGGTGATCTGGGCGGCCACCGGCAAGCCCGCCCTCGCCTACGAGACGGTCGTCGGCGGCCTCCAGGAGGACGGCACCCCGAACGAGCTGCACGTCATCACCGACGCGGCGACCGGCAAGAAGCTCTACGAGTACCAGGGCATCGAGACCGGCACCGGCAAGGGCCTCTACTCCGGCACCGTCACCCTCGGCACCTCCCTGTCGGGCTCGACGTACCAGCTCCACGACACCACGCGCGGCGGCCACAAGACGTACAACAAGGCCCGCTCCACCAGCGGCTCGGCCGGCACGCTGTTCACCGACGCCGACGACACCTGGGGCACCGGCACCGCCTCCAGCTCCTCCAGCGACCAGACGGCCGCCGTCGACGCGGCCTACGGCGCACAGGTGACCTGGGACTACTACAAGAACACCTTCGGCCGCAACGGCATCAAGAACGACGGCAAGGCCGCGTACTCGCGCGTCCACTACGGCAACGCGTACGTCAACGCCTTCTGGTCCGACAGCTGCTTCTGCATGACGTACGGCGACGGTGAGGGCAACACCAACCCGCTCACCTCGCTGGATGTGGCGGCCCACGAGATGACCCACGGCGTCACCTCGAACACGGCCGGCCTGAACTACAGCGGCGAGTCCGGCGGCCTGAACGAGGCCACCTCCGACATCTTCGGCGCGGCGGTGGAGTTCTTCGCGAACAACGCCTCCGACCCCGGTGACTACCTCATCGGCGAGAAGATCGACATCAACGGCGACGGCACCCCGCTGCGCTACATGGACAAGCCGAGCAAGGACGGCGCGTCGAAGGACTACTGGTCGTCGTCGCTGGGCGGCCTGGACGTCCACTACTCCTCCGGCCCGGCGAACCACTTCTTCTACCTGCTCAGCGAGGGCAGCGGCGCCAAGACCGTCAACGGCGTCAGCTACAACTCGCCGACCTACGACGGGTCCGCGGTCACCGGCATCGGCCGCACCAAGGCCGCGGCGATCTGGTACAAGGCGCTCACCGAGTACATGACGTCGACCACCAACTACAAGGGCGCCCGCACGGCGACCCTGAACGCGGCGTCGGCGCTGTACGGGGCCTCCAGCACCGAGTACAAGGCGGTCGCGGCGGCCTGGACGGCGGTCAACGTCAGCTGAGCCCGCCTGATCGAACGGACGGCACCCGGCGGGAAGGCGACGCCGGGTGCCGTCCTAGTCTGGGGCGCATGTCTCAAGGGGAGTTCACGTACGAGGACGTCGGCGGCACCCGCGAGCCGGGGTTCTGCCCGCCCGGCTTCCGTCCCCTCCACGTCCGCACCCGCCTCGGCGAGGGCGAGGACGTCTTCCGCCGCGCCGCCGAGGCGGTGTGCACCTGGGGGATGCACCGGGCGATGGGCGTCGGCATCGACACGAGCGCCGGGCGCGCCGCCCCCGGCGTCGACGTCACCGTCACCCTCGCCGGGGTGGTGAAGGCCCCCTGCCGGGTGGTGTGGACGGTGGACGAACCCCGCCGCGCCGGCTGGGCGTACGGCACCCTGCCCGGCCACCCCGAGTGCGGCGAGGAGTCCTTCGTCGTCGACCGCACCGGGGACGGCACGGTATGGCTCACCATCTCCGCCTTCAGCCGCCCGGCCAGCTGGTACGCCAAGGCCGGCGGACCGGCCACGCGGGGGCTCCAGCACGCGTACGCGCGGCGCTGCGGGAAGGTGCTGCGGCAGCTGAGCACCGGGGAGGTGTGAGGCTGGATCTCGCCGGCCTCACCTCATCAGTACGCCCGCCCCCTCCCCCAGCTCGTCCGACGGCACCGCGACCAGGCCGAGTTCCGTCCCCGAGGCCAGCAGCCGGTGGGCCGGGAGGATGCGGACCGTGTATCCGAAGGGCCCGGTGCGGTCCAGGGAGAGCGGGCCCTCGTACACCCACCCGCCTTCCAGGTCGGGGCCGCCCGCCGGTTTCAGGGGGACGGCGGAGACATCGGCGATCCGGTCCTCGGGGTCGACCCGGCCGGAGACCGCCTGCACCTCGACGTCGTCGGGGGCCAGTTCACCGAGGCCGACGCGGACCCGCAGGGTGAGGGTGGTGCCCAGTTCCGCGGTGGCCGCCGTCGCGGAGGTCTCGACGTGGTCGACCGTCACCCCGTGCCAGGCGGCGCGGACGCGGGCCTTCCACTCGGCGAGTTCCCGCGCGGAGTCCGGGTCCATGGCGCGATGGGCGCGCGCGGCGGGCGCGTACAGCCGGTCGACGTACTCGCCCACCATCCGGCCCGCCAGCACCTTCGGGCCGAGCAGGGTGAGCGTCTGCCGGACCATCTCGATCCAGCGGTCGGGCAGCCCGCCCTGGCCTCGTTCGTAGAAGCGCGGGGTGATCCGCCGCTCCAGCAGGTCGTACAGGGCGGCCGCCTCGATGTCGTCGCGGCGGTCCACGTCGGTGGCGGAGCCGTCGGCGGTGGGGATCGCCCAGCCGAAGTCCGGCTGGAACCACTCGTCCCACCAGCCGTCCAGCACGGAGAGGTTGAGACAGCCGTTGAGCGCGGCCTTCATCCCGCTGGTGCCGCACGCCTCCAGCGGGCGCAGCGGGTTGTTCAGCCAGATGTCGCAGCCGGGGTACAGCTTCTGCGCCATCGCCATGCCGTAGTCGGGGAGGAAGACGATCCGGTGCCGGACGCGCGGGTCGTCGGCGAACCGCACCAGCTCCTGGATCAGCCGCTTGCCGCCGTCGTCCGCCGGGTGCGCCTTGCCCGCCACCACGATCTGCACCGGCCGCTCCGGGTGCAGCAGCAGCTCCATCAGCCGGTCCCGGTCGCGCAGCATCAGCGTCAGCCGCTTGTACGAGGGGACGCGCCGCGCGAACCCGATGGTCAGCACGTCCGGGTCGAGCACCCCGTCGATCCAGCCCAGCTCCGCCGTGCCGGCCCCACGCTGCCGCCAGGCCACCCGCAGCCGCTCCCGGACCTCCGTCACCAGCTGCTCGCGCAGACCGCGGCGCAGCTCCCAGATGTCCTGGTCGGGGATGTCGGCGACCGCGTCCCAGCGGTCCGAGCCGCCGATCGTCAGCGCGTCCTCGGTGCGCTGGGCGCCGATCTGCCGGGCGCCGAGCCGGAACACCTCCGGCGCCACCCAGGTCGGGGCGTGCACCCCGTTGGTGACGGAGGTGATCGGCACCTCCTCGGGGTCGAACCCCGGCCACAGCCCGGAGAACATCTCCCGGCTCACCCTGCCGTGCAGCAGGGACACGCCGTTGGCGCGCTGGGCCAGGCGCAGGCCCATCACGGCCATGTTGAACAGGTTGGGCTCGCCGCCGGGGTAGGTCTCCATGCCGAGCTGGAGAATCCGGTGCACGTCGATGGCGGGCAGCTCGGCGCCGGGGCCGAAGTGGCGGGCGACCAGCTCCCGGTCGAAGCGGTCGATGCCGGCCGGGACGGGCGTGTGGGTGGTGAACACGGTGCCCGCCCGGACCGCCTCCAGCGCCGCGTCGAACTCCAGCCCCGCCGAGCAGAGTTCGGCGATCCGCTCCAGTCCGAGGAAGCCCGCGTGGCCCTCGTTGGTGTGGAACACCTCGGGCTCGGGATGGCCGGTGAGCCGGCAGTACGTCCGCACCGCCCGCACTCCTCCTATGCCGAGCAGCATCTCCTGGAGCAGCCGGTGCTCGCTGCCGCCGCCGTAGAGCCGGTCGGTGACACCTCGCTCGCCGAGGTCGTTCTCCTCGATGTCCGAGTCGAGCAGCAGCAGCGGCACCCGGCCCACCTGGGCCAGCCAGACACGGGCACGCAGCGAACGGCCGCCGGGCAGCGCGATCGTCACCTGGGCGGGGGTGCCGTCGGGCTCCTTGAGCAGGGCCAGCGGCAGCTCGTTGGGGTCGAGCACGGGGTAGTGCTCCTGCTGCCAGCCGTCCCGGGAGAGGGTCTGGCGGAAGTAGCCGTGCCGGTAGAGCAGGCCGACGCCGATCAGCGGGGCGCCGAGGTCGCTGGCCGCCTTGAGGTGGTCGCCGGCGAGGATGCCGAGTCCGCCGGAGTACTGCGGCAGGGCGGCGGTGATGCCGAACTCGGGGGAGAAGTAGGCGACGGCGGCCGGGAGTTCGCCGGGCCGGGCCTGGTACCAGCGGTCGCCGGTGACGTAGTCGTGCAGGTCGTCGGCGACCGTGGCGAGGCGGCGCAGGAAGCGGCGGTCCTCGGCCAGCTCGGCCAGCCGGGCGGGCGGCACACTGCCCAGCAGCCGCACCGGGTCGCCACCGGAGGCGGCCCAGCAGTCGGGGTCCACGGACTGGAACAGGTCGCGTGTCTCCGCGTGCCAGGACCAGCGCAGGTTGCGCGCCAGGTCGCTCAGCGGCCGGAGGGGTTCGGGGAGAACGGGACGGACGGTGAATCGACGGATCGCCTTCACGGTTCCACCTTGTCGCTGCGCTTACGGACGCGGTGTGCGTTGTTGTCCTTCTCGACGGTGTTGTCCGTATCGACGGTAGTGGCTACCCGGTGCCGCCGTGGGCGACTCGGGGCCCGCCGCACCCGAACGCCCCGGTGCACCGCTCCCCCGGCGCCCCGGCCGATATGGCCGATTCCGCCCCCTCAGGCCACCTTGTGGGGCTTCACACCACACGAGAGGCTGCCGGGGGGCGCACGGCCGGCAGGCCGTACGCCCGACTCGAGGGAGGGGAACTCGAAGCCATGGCACGGACGCGACCATCGCCTCTGCGCCGGGCGGGGGGTCTGCTCGCGGTGCTGTGCGCCGCGGCGTTTTCGGCCACGACCCTGCCCGCGCAGGCGGCACCGGAGGGGCACATAGCCGGCGCCGGTGAACCCGGCTCCGTCAACGGCAGTTACCTGGTGACGCTGAAGGGGGGAACGGGCGCTGCGTCGGCTGCGGGACGGGACGTCGCCGCACGTTACGGAGCCCGTGTCAGCCACACCTACGGCACGGTCCTCAACGGGTACGCCGTACGGGCGAACGAGAGACAGGCGCGCCGGCTCGCGGCCGATCCCCGGGTCGCCTCGGTCGCCCAGGACACCCGTGTGGTCGTCGACCGCACCCAGAGGAACCCGCCGTCGTGGGGCCTCGACCGGCTGGACCAGCCGGACCTGCCGCTGGACCGCTCCTACACCTGGCCGGAGTCGGCGGGCGCGGGCGTCACCGTGTACGTGATCGACACCGGCATCCGCGTCACCCACGAGGACTTCGGCGGCCGGGCGCGCCACGGCTGGGACTTCGTCGGCGGCGACGCCACCGCCTCCGACGGCAACGGCCACGGCACCCATGTGGCGGCCACCGTCGCCGGCAGGACCCACGGCGTCGCCAAGAAGGCGAAGGTCGTCGCCGTCCGGGTGCTGGACGACGCGGGCGCCGGCACCACCGCCCAGGTCATCGCGGGCATCGACTGGGTGACCCGGCACGCCCGCAAGCCGGCCGTCGCCAATGTGAGCCTCGGCGGCCGGCGCAACGCCCAACTGGACGCCGCCGTACGCGACTCCATCGCCGCCGGGGTCACGTACACCGTGGCGGCGGGCAACGATGGACTTCCGGCCAGTCTTTACTCGCCCGCCGGGGTCCGTCAGGCCATCACCGTCGGCGCCACCGGACAGCGGGACGCCCGCGCGTCCTTCTCCAACCACGGGGCCGCGCTGGACCTTTTCGCCCCCGGTGTCGCGATCACCTCGGCGTCCCGCGCGAGCGACTCCGCGAAGGCCACGTACTCCGGTACGTCCATGGCGTCTCCGCACGTCGCGGGCGCTGCGGCGCTGTATCTCGCGGACCGTCCGAAGGCCTCGCCCGCGCAGGTCTTCCGGGCGTTGGCGGCGGCTGCGGCACCCGGCAAGGTGTCCGGCCGGGGGGCCGGTTCACCGGACCGGCTTCTCCAGGTGCCACGGTCCTAGCGGCACGGTTCGGCCACCGGCCCCGTTCGTCCCGGACGGGGCCGGACTTGTGTGTAGACATACGCGTGAGTAGTTAACAAAGTGCCGGATTGCCCACCCGAACAGTGTGGGAAGGCTCCAGCGGTACACCTCACAGGCACCTCACGCAGAACCCACCTCCCCACAGCAATCCGCCCACCCACGTTGACGCGGACAGGAGCGGTGATGCCCGCCACGCACCACTCGTCAGCACCCCCGACACCCCGTACCGAATCACCCCCCGTACGCCCCTCCGACGCCGGGCCGCCGGCCCCGGAGCCATCCTCCGCGGGCGACGTCACCGCCGTGGGGCGCATACCGGTTCTCGACGTCCACCCGGTCGTCCAGCACGGCCGCCGGCCCGCGAAGGCGGTGACCGGCGAGTCCTTCGAGATCTCGGCCACCGTGTTCCGCGAGGGCCACGACGCGGTCGCCGCCAACGTCGTCCTGCGGGATCCCGAGGGCCGGCCCGGCCCGTGGACGCCGATGCGCGAACTCGCCCCTGGCACCGACCGCTGGGGCGCCACCGTCACCGCGGGCACGCCCGGCCGCTGGACCTACACGGTCGAGGCGTGGAGCGACCCGCTCGCCACCTGGCGGCACCACGCCCGCATCAAGATCCCCGCCGGGATCGACACCGGCCTCGTCCTGGAGGAGGGCGCCCGGCTGTACGAACGGGCGGCGGCCGGCATGCCCGAACCGGGACGCGCGCCGGTCCTCGCCGCCGTCGACGCCCTCCGGGACGAACACCGGCCCGCCGCCGTCCGGTTGGCGGCGGCGCTGACTCCGGAGGTGGAGTCCGTGCTCGGCCGGTATCCGCTGCGGGAGCTGGTCACCGCGTCCGAGCCGCTGCCTCTGCTGGTGGAGCGGGAGCGGGCGCTGTTCGGTTCCTGGTACGAGTTCTTCCCGCGTTCGGAGGGGACGGCGGAGCGTCCGCACGGCACGTTCCGCACGGCCGCGCGCCGGTTGCCCGCGATCGCGGAGATGGGGTTCGACGTCGTCTACCTGCCGCCCATCCACCCGATCGGCACGACGTTCCGCAAGGGCCCCAACAACACCCTGTCCGCCGGTCCGCAGGACGTGGGGGTGCCGTGGGCGATCGGCTCGCCGGAGGGCGGGCACGACGCGGTGCACCCGGACCTGGGGACCATCGAGGACTTCGACCGGTTCGTCGCGCGGGCCGGTGAGCTGGGCCTGGAGATCGCGCTGGACTTCGCGTTGCAGTGCTCCCCGGACCATCCGTGGGTGCACAAGCATCCCGAGTGGTTCCACCACCGCCCCGACGGGTCGATCGCCTACGCGGAGAACCCGCCGAAGAAGTACCAGGACATCTACCCGATCGCGTTCGACCGGGACATGGACGGCCTGGTCGCCGAGACCGTGCGGATCCTGCGGCACTGGATGGAGCACGGGGTGCGGATCTTCCGGGTGGACAACCCGCACACCAAGCCGGTGGTGTTCTGGGAGCGGGTGATCGGGCGGATCAACAGCACCGACCCGGACGTGATCTTCCTGGCGGAGGCGTTCACCCGCCCGGCGATGATGCACACCCTGGCCCAGATCGGCTTCCAGCAGTCGTACACGTACTTCACCTGGCGCAACACCAAGCAGGAGCTGACCGAGTACCTGACCGAGCTGTCCGGGCGGGCGGCGGCCTACATGCGGCCGAACTTCTTCGTCAACACCCCCGACATCCTGCACGCCTACCTCCAGCACGGCGGCCGCCCCGCCTTCGAGGTCCGCGCCGTCCTCGCCGCCACCCTCTCCCCCGCCTGGGGCGTCTACTCCGGCTACGAACTGTGCGAGAACACCCCGCTGCGGGAGGGCAGCGAGGAGTACCTCGACTCGGAGAAGTACCAGCTGCGCCCCCGCGACTGGGACAGCCCGGACAGCATCGCCCCCCTCATCACCCGGCTCAACGAGATCAGGCGGGGCAGCCCGGCGCTGCGGCAGCTGCGCGACCTGCACTTCCACCACGCGGACAGGGACGAGGTGATCGCGTACTCGAAGCGGCAGGGTTCGAACACGGTTCTGGTGGTCGCGAACCTCGACCCGCACCACACCCAGGAGGCCACGGTCTCGTTGGACATGCCGCAACTCGGCCTGGAATGGCACGAGTCGGTGCCGGTGCGCGACGAGCTCACCGGCGAGACCTATCACTGGGGCAGGGCCAACTACGTGCGCCTGGAACCCGGCCACCGGCCGGCGCACGTCCTCACCGTCCTGCGACCGTCCAACCCGCAGATCGGAGGGTCACCCACACAATGATCGTCAACGAGCCCGTCCCGGACACCTTCGAGGACACACCCGCCCAGGACCGGGACCCGGACTGGTTCAAGCGTGCCGTCTTCTACGAGGTCCTCGTCCGCTCCTTCCAGGACAGCAACGGCGACGGCGTCGGCGACCTCAAGGGCCTGACCGCCAAACTGGACTACCTCCAGTGGCTCGGCGTGGACTGCCTCTGGCTGCCGCCGTTCTTCCAGTCCCCGCTCAGGGACGGTGGTTACGACGTCTCCGACTACACGGCCGTGCTGCCCGAGTTCGGTGACCTGGCCGACTTCGTGGAGTTCGTCGACGCGGCCCACCAGCGCGGCATGCGGGTCATCATCGACTTCGTCATGAACCACACGAGTGACCAGCACCCGTGGTTCCAGGAGTCCCGCCGCGACCCCGACGGCCCCTACGGGGACTACTACATGTGGGCCGACGACGACAAGCAGTACCAGGACGCCCGGATCATCTTCGTCGACACCGAGGTCTCCAACTGGACCTTCGACCCGGTGCGCGGGCAGTACTACTTCCACCGGTTCTTCTCCCACCAGCCGGACCTCAACTACGAGAACCCGGCCGTGCAGGAGGAGATGATCTCCGCGCTGAGGTTCTGGCTGGACCTCGGCATCGACGGCTTCCGCCTCGACGCCGTCCCCTACCTGTACGCGCAGGAGGGCACCAACTGCGAGAACCTGCCCGCGACGCACGAGTTCCTGAAGCGGGTGCGCAAGGAGATCGACGCCCACTACCCGGACACCGTGCTGCTGGCCGAGGCCAACCAGTGGCCGGAGGACGTCGTCGACTACTTCGGCGACTACGCCAGCGGCGGCGACGAGTGCCACATGGCGTTCCACTTCCCGGTGATGCCGCGCATCTTCATGGCGGTCAGGCGGGAGTCCCGGTATCCGGTGTCGGAGATCCTGGCCAAGACCCCGGCCATCCCGTCCAGCTGCCAGTGGGGCATCTTCCTGCGCAACCACGACGAGCTGACGCTCGAGATGGTCACCGACGAAGAACGCGACTACATGTGGGCCGAGTACGCCAAGGACCCGCGGATGCGCGCCAACATCGGCATCCGCCGCCGACTGGCCCCGCTCCTGGACAACGACCGCAACCAGATCGAGCTGTTCACCGCGCTTCTGCTGTCCCTGCCGGGCTCGCCGATCCTCTACTACGGCGACGAGATCGGCATGGGCGACAACATCTGGCTCGGCGACCGCGACGCCGTGCGCACCCCCATGCAGTGGACGCCCGACCGCAACGCGGGCTTCTCGTCGTGCGACCCGGGACGGCTGTTCCTGCCGACGATCATGGACCCGGTCTACGGCTACCAGGTCACCAACGTGGAGGCGGCGATGTCGTCGCCGTCGTCGCTGCTGCACTGGACCCGGCGGATGATCGAGATCCGCAAGCAGAACCCGGCCTTCGGCCTCGGCTCCTACACCGAACTCCAGTCCTCCAACCCGGCGGTCCTGGCGTTCCTGCGGGAGCACGGCGACGACCTGGTGCTGTGCGTGCACAACTTCTCCCGGTTCCCGCAGCCGACCGAGCTGGACCTGCGGTCCTTCGCCGGGTGCCACCCGGTCGAGCTGATCGGAGGGGTCCGCTTCCCCGCGATCGGTGACCTGCCGTACCTGCTGACCCTGGCGGGCCACGGCTTCTACTGGTTCCGGCTCCGCAAGGAAGCCGTCGTCTAGAACTCGCGGCGGGGCGGTTTTCACCGTCCCGCCCGGGGCACGCATGCCGTAACACCCCGACTACTCTCGGGAACCCCCGACCATTCCGGGGAAAGGACGCACCCCATGTCGGAAGCCGTCACCCGCCCCGTCGTCTCGGCCGGCCCCGGCCTCCTCGCGTCACTGGAGCCCCTGCTGAGAGAGTGGCTGCCGCGCCAGCGGTGGTTCGCGGGCAAGGGGCGCCCGGTGACCGGGTTCACCCTGGTGGCGGCCACCGAACTGCTGCCGCCCGGCGGCAAGCTGGGCCTGTACCACCTGCTGGTCCAGGTCCACCAGCCGCTGACGCCGCTGCAGGGCGCGGCCTCCGCCCCCGGTGACTGCTACCAGCTCCTGATAGGTGTGCGCGAGGCGCTGCCGCCCCGGCTGGCGCCCGCGCTGATCGGCCATGTCACCGAGGGCCCGCTCACCGGACGCACGGTCTACGAGGCCCTGTACGACCCCCGGCCCGCGGACCTCCTCCTGGAGGCGCTGCGCACCGGGGCCCGCGTCGGCGGGCTGCGCTTCGAGCGCGACCCCGGCCGGCGGATCCGGACCGGTCTCGTCCCGCGCGCGGTGACCGCCGAGCAGTCCAACTCGTCCGTCGTCTACGGAGATACGTTCATCCTGAAGCTGCTCCGCCGGATCGTCCCCGGCGTCAACCCCGACCTGGAGCTGCCCCTCGCGCTGGCCCGCGAAGGCTGCCCCCGGGTGCCCGCGCCGACCGCGTGGCTGCGGGCCGAGCTGGGCGGGGAGCCGTACGTCCTGGGCGTGCTCCAGCCCTACGTGCAGGGCGCGACCGACGGCTGGGAACTGGCCCTGCGCGAACTGGCCAAGGGCGAGGACTTCGGCGCCGAGGCACGGGCGCTCGGGCGGGCCACCGCCGAGGTGCACACCGTGCTGGCCCGTGCCCTGCCGACGGTCACGCTCGGCCCGGCCCAGCTCCAGCCGCTGGTCGACGCCATGGTCGAACGCCTGGACGCCGCCGTTCAGGCGGTGCCGGCGCTGCGCCCGTACGCGCCGGACCTGCGCAGCGCCTTCGAGGCGGTCGCCCAGCTCGGCACGGAGGGCAGCACCTGGACCGCCCAGCGCATCCACGGCGACCTCCACCTCGGGCAGTGCCTGCGCTCCCCGGCCGGGGAGTGGACGCTGATCGACTTCGAGGGCGAACCGGCCAAGCCGCTGGCCGAGCGGCGGATGCCGCAGCCGACCGTGCGGGACGTCGCCGGGATGCTGCGCTCCTTCGACTACGCCGCGCACTCGGTACGGCCCGGGGTGCCGGGCTGGGCCGAGACCTGCCGGGCCGCGTACTGCTCCGGGTACGCCGAGGCCGGTGGCCGCGACCCGCGGCACGACCCGGTGCTGTTGCGCGCCTACGAGACGGACAAAGCGGTGTACGAAGTGGTCTACGAGGCCCGGCACCGCCCCGACTGGCTCCCGGTGCCGCTGTCGGCGATACGCCGTCTCGCCTCCGGCCAACCCACCTGACCCTCCCCTGATCCCTCCCAGGAGGCTCCCCCCGTGACTCCGCGCACCCCGTCCAGCGGTTCGGATCCGAAGCACACGGCCGAGGACACGGCCGAGGACACGGCCGAGGAGACAAGCACCGCGAAGAAGGCCGCCGCCAAGAAGACGGTGCCCCGGCAGGCGACCGGCAAGAAGACCGCCGCGAAGACGCCGGCCAGGAAGGCGGCCGCCAAGAAGACGGTGGTCAAGCAGGCCGCCGGTGAGCAGACGGCCGTGAGCGCCACGACCGCCGAGGCCGCGGCCGGGAAGACCGCCAAGGCGCCGGCGAAGAAGGCGGTGGCCAAGAAGACCGCCAAGGCGCCCGCGAAGAAGGCCGCCAAGGCCACGACCGCCAAAGCCTCGGCCGCCAAGGCCACGAGCACCAAGGCCACGGCCGCCAAAGCCACGGCCAAGAAGGCCCCGGCGAAGAAGGCACCCGCCAAGAAGGCGCCGGCGAGGAAGGCTCCCGCCAGGAAGGCCGTCGCCGCGCCCCCGGTCGCGCCCGCCCCCACCCCCGCCCTCGACGCCGCCGACCGCGAACGGCTGCTCTCCGGCACGCATCACGACCCGCACTCCGTGCTCGGCGCCCACCCGGTGCCCGGCGGGGTGGTGTTCCGGGCGTTCCGGCCGTACGCCCGGTCCGTGACCGTCGTCTCCGGGGAGCTGCGGGCCGAGCTGCACGACGACGGGCAGGGCTTCTTCTCCGCTCTGCTGCCGCTCCGGGACATGCCCGGGTACCGGCTGCTGGTGGCGTACGAGGAGACCGTCGTCGACACCGAGGACGCCTACCGCTTCCTGCCCACCCTCGGCGAGCTGGACCTCCACCTGATCGGCGAGGGCCGGCACGAGCAGCTGTGGAAGGCGCTGGGCGCCGAGCCGATGACCCACCAGGGGGTGACCGGCACCCGGTTCACGGTGTGGGCGCCGAACGCGCGGGGTGTGCGGCTGGCCGGCACCTTCAACTACTGGGACGGCGCCGGCCACCCGCTGCGCTCGCTGGGCTCCTCCGGCGTGTGGGAGCTGTTCGTGCCGGGGATCGGCGAGGGCGAGCTGTACAAGTTCGAGATCACCCGTCCCGACGGCTCCCGGACACTGCGCGCGGACCCGATGGCCCGCCGCACCGAGGCCCCGCCGAACACCTCGTCGATCGTCCACGCCTCGCACCACGAGTGGGGCGACGAGGAGTGGCTGGCCCGCCGCGCCGAGCGGCCCGCGCACGAGGCGCCGTTCTCCGTGTACGAGGTGCACCTGCCGTCCTGGCGGCCGGGGCTGTCGTACCGGCAGCTCGCCGAGGAGCTGCCCGCCTACGTCAAGGACCTCGGCTTCACGCACGTGGAACTGATGCCGGTCGCCGAGCACCCCTTCGGCGGCTCCTGGGGCTACCAGGTCACCGGCTTCTACGCGCCGACCGCCAGGCTCGGCACGCCGGACGACTTCAAGTACCTGGTCGACGCCCTGCACCGGGCGGGCATCGGCGTCCTCATGGACTGGGTGCCGGCGCACTTCCCGCGCGACGACTGGGCGCTGGCCGAGTTCGACGGGCGGCCGCTGTACGAGCACGCCGATCCACTGCGGGCCGCGCACCCCGACTGGGGCACGCTGGAGTTCGACTACGGGCGCAACGAGGTGCGCAACTTCCTGGTCGCCAACGCCGTGTACTGGTGCGAGGAGTTCCACATCGACGGGCTGCGGGTGGACGCGGTCGCCTCGATGCTCTACCTGGACTACTCGCGCGACTCGGGCCAGTGGACGCCGAACGTGCACGGCGGGCGGGAGAACCTGGACGCGGTGGCGTTCCTGCAGGAGATGAACGCGACCGTGTACCGCAGAGTGCCGGGGGTCGTGACCATCGCCGAGGAGTCCACCGCCTGGGACGGCGTCACCCGCGCCACCCACCACAAGGGCCCGAGCGGCTTCGGCGGGCTGGGCTTCGGGCTGAAGTGGAACATGGGCTGGATGCACGACTCGCTCCAGTACATGAGCAAGGAGCCCGTGCACCGCAAGTACCACCACCACGAGATGACCTTCTCGATGGTGTACGCGTACAGCGAGAACTACGTGCTGCCCATCTCGCACGACGAGGTGGTGCACGGCAAGCGGGCCCTGGTCTCCAAGATGCCCGGCGACTGGTGGCAGCAGCGCGCCAACCACCGCGCCTACCTCGGCTTCATGTGGGCCCACCCGGGCAAGCAGCTCCTCTTCATGGGGCAGGAGTTCGCCCAGGGCGCCGAGTGGTCGGAGGCGCGCGGCCCGGACTGGTGGCTGCTGGATCCCGGGTACGGCGCGGCGGCGGACCACCGCGGCGTCCGCGACCTGGTCCGCGACCTCAACACCGTCTACCGGGCGACGCCGTCGCTGTGGGAGCGGGACATCCACCCCGACGGCTTCCAGTGGATCGTCGGGGACGCCGCCGACGACAACGTCCTGGCGTTCCTGCGCCTGGACGCGGAGGGCTCGCCGCTGCTGGCGGTCAGCAACTTCTCCCCCGTCGTCCGTCACGACTACCGCCTCGGCGTCCCCGACGACACCCCCGCCTGGCACGAGGTCCTCAACACCGACGCCGCCCGCTACGGCGGCGGCGACGTCACCAACCCGGACCCCGTCAAGCCGGAGGCCCAGGGCCGGCACGGCCGCCCGGCGAGCATCCGGCTGACGCTGCCACCGCTGGCTACGGTGTGGCTACGGCCTGCCTGAGCCCTTCGGGCAGCGCCCCGGTGTGCAGGACGCCGAGCCGCTGGGTGGCGCGGGTCAGTGCGACGTAGAGGTCGCTGGTGCCGTACCGGCCGGGTTCGACGACCAGCACGGAGTCGAACTCCAGGCCCTTGGCCTGGCGCGGATCGAGCAGTACGACGGTCCGCGTCAGGTCGGGTTCGGCGCCCGCGGTCACCCCGTCCAGCCGGGCCGCGAGCCGCCGGTGCAGGTCGCGCGGGGCGATGACGGCGAGGCGGCCCTCGGCCGGGGTGAGTTCGCCGACGGCCTTGGCGACCGCGCCGGGCAGGTCGTCGGTGGCGCGCACCCAGGGCCGTACGCCCGTCGAGCGCACCGAACTGGGCGGCTGGAAGCCGGGGTTCTCGGCGCGTACGACGGCCGCCGCGAGGTCCATGATCTCGGCTGGGGTGCGGTAGTTCACGCCGAGCCGGGTGTGCTCCCAGCGGTCCTCCACGTAGGGCTCCAGGATCCGCTCCCAGGAACCGACGCCGGCGGCCTCCGCGGTCTGCGCCGGGTCGCCGACCAGGGTCATCGAGCGGGTCGGGCTGCGCCGCATCAGCAGCCGCCACGCCATCGGCGACAGCTCCTGCGCCTCGTCGACGATGATGTGCCCGAACGCCCAGGTCCGGTCGGCCGCCGCCCGCTCGGCGGCGCTGCGGTGGTCGTCCTCCTCGTGCCGCTCGGCGAACCGTTCGGCGTCGATGATGTCGTGCGCGGACAGCACCTCCGAGCTCTCGGGGTCGCCCTCCTCCTTGTCCTCGAACTCGTAGGTCCGGGACGCGTACGACACGTCCAGCACGCCCTGCGCGTACGCGACCTGCGTGGCCCGCTCCCGCTCGGCACGCGCGCGGGCCGCCCGGTCGTCCTCGCCCAGCAGCTCCGCGGCCTCGTCGAGCAGCGGGACGTCGGCGACCGTCCAGCCCCGGGTGACCGGGCGCCGGATCGCGGCGGCGTCCGCGTCGCAGACGTAGCCCTCCGGGTCGGCGAGGAAGTCGGCGACCAGCCGCTGCGGGGTGAGCACCGGCCACAGCTGGTCGATCGCGGACCACACCTCGGGGTTCTCGGCGAGGTCGTCGCGGATCTGGGTGATGTCGGACGGGTCGAGCAGGCTGGAGCCGTCGTAGGGGTCGGTGCCGATGCGTTCGGCGTACAGCTCGGTGAGGGTGTTGAGGATGTGCCCCTCGAAGTGCTCGCGGGCCGCGTTGTGCGGCAGCTTGGCGGCCCGGGTCCGCTCCCGGGCGACGCTCACCAGGCCGTCGTCGAGCATCAGAACCTCCCGGTCGTGCTCGATGGCGAGCACCGGGTCGGGCAGCGCCTGCCGGTCGCGTACGACGGCGGCGAGCACGTCGGCCATGTCCGCGCGGCCCTTCACCGCCGCCGCCTCCGGCGTGTCCGCGGCGGTCGCCTTCACGCCAGGGTACAGCTCGCCGACGGTGGCCAGCAGCACGCCGGTCTCACCGAGGGAGGGCAGCACCTCGCCGATGTAGCCGAGGAAGGCCGGGTTGGGGCCGACGATCAGCACGGCCCGCTTGGCGAGCAGTTCGCGGTGTTCGTAGAGCAGGAAGGCGGCGCGGTGCAGCGCGACGGCCGTCTTCCCGGTGCCCGGACCGCCCTCGACGACCAGCACGCCGCGGTGCGGGGCCCGGATGATCTCGTCCTGCTCGGCCTGGATGGTCTGGACGATGTCGTTCATCCGGCCGGTGCGGGCGGAATTCAGCGCGGCCAGCAGCACGGCGTCGCCGCTGGGGTCCTCGTGGCCGGTCCGCTCCCGGTCGCCCACGTCGAGGAACTCGTCGTGCAGCGCGGTGACCGTGCGGCCCTCGGTGGAGATGTGCCGGCGGCGGCGCAGGCCCATCGGGGTGTGGCCGGTGGCCAGGTAGAAGGGCCGGGCGACCTCGGCCCGCCAGTCGATGAGGACGGGAGTGCGCTCGGTGTCGTCGGCGCGCAGGCCGATACGGCCGATGTGGTGGCGGACGCCGGAGGTGAGGTCGATCCGGCCGAAGCAGAGCGAGCCGTCGACCGCGTTCAGCGCGGCGAGCAGCCCGGACCGCTCGGCGACCAGGATGTCCCGCTCCAGCCGGGCCTGCATGGGCTTGTCGCCCTGGGCGAGGGCGTCCGTGACGGAGGACTCGGCGTCGCCGCGCAGTACGTCCACGCGCGCGTAGAGCCCGTCGATGAATTCCTGCTCCCGACGCATTTCATCGTCTGGAAATTCGGAGTTTGACAATTCCACTCCCGCCCGGATATACTGTGCTCACTGAACTTCTCCGCGACTCGCTTTATCGAAGTCGCGAACCATTGAATATACATAGAGAAATCCCCCGGGCGCAATTACCCGGGGGATTTCTCATGGCACGGTTCCGGACGGACCGCTCAGGTCCTCTCAGATCACTTCGGAGATCTCCTCCAGCAACCGCCGCTTCGGCCGCGCGCCCACCATCGACCGCACCGGCTCCCCGTCCCGGAACACCATGAACGTCGGCATGGAGAGCACCTTGTACGCGTCGGTGGTCTCCGGATTGGTGTCCACGTCCAGCTGCACCACCTTCAGCCGCTCGCCCTCCTCGGCGGCCAGCGCGCTGAGCACCGGCCCCATCTGCCGGCACGGCGGGCACCAGTCCGCGGTGAACTCCACCAGCACCGGCAGCTCCGCCCCGATCACCTCCGCCGCGAAGTCCGCGTCGGTCACCTCGGCCACACCCGCAGCCCTGATCACAACCCCTGCCCTCCCAGTTCGCACATCGGGTCCTCGGCCAGCGCCAGCCGCACGCCGATCTTCGCCCGCACCGCCTGCAACTCGCCGATCAGCGCGTCGAGCTCGTCCAGCTTGCGCCGGTAGACCGCGAGCGAGGCCGGGCACACATCGCCCTCCGGATGCCCCGCCCGCAGGCACTCCACGAACGGCCGCGTCTCCTCCAGGTCGAAGCCGAAGTCCTGCAGCGTCCTGATCTGCCGCAGCAGCCTCAGGTCGGCCTCGTCGTAGGTCCGGTGGCCGTGTCCGTCACGCCGCGCGGGCAGCAGCCCCCGCGACTCGTAGTACCGAAGCGTCCGCGTCGTTGTCCCGGCCCGTGCGGCCAGCTCGCCGATTCGCATGCGTACGAACGTAAGCCTTGACGCCGACGTCAAGGCAACGGCAGCAGCGGCTTCCGCTCCACCGGGGACGACAGCACGATCGAGGTCGTGGTCCGGCCCAGCGCCGAGACCTGCTCCAGGACCTCCTCCAGATGACCGGTGTCCGCGACGGCGACCTTGAGGATCCAGCAGTCCTCACCCACCACGTGGTGCACCTCCGTGACCTCCGGCCGCTCGATCAGCTCCAGCGTCCTCGGATGCTTGAGCGTGTAGCCGCCGTGCGGATCGACCCGTACGAACGCCTGGATGCCGTACCCGAGCCGGGCCGGCGCGACCCGGGCGCCGTAGCCGGTGATCGCGCCGGCCGCCTCCAGCCGCCGCACCCGCTCGGTGACCGCCGCCGGGCTGAGCCGCACCCGGCGCCCCAGCTCGCTGAGCTTGATCCGGCCGTCGCCCTGGAGCAGTTCGAGGATCTGCCGGTCCAGCGCGTCGAAGGCCACCGAGGTTTCGTTGGCGGCGGTGCGCAGATGCCGTGGTTCTTTCGGCGTCGTGGCCGCAACTCCCATGCTTCCCCCTTCATGACGTGGATGTACGCCGGGAGAATTATGGTCATGGAAAAGGCACGGGAAGTCCTGGTCATCGGCGGAAACCGCTATATCGGCAAGCGGCTGATCGCCCGTCTGCTGGCCGCCGGGGACCGGGTCACGGTCCTCAACCGCGGCTCGTCCGCCGCGCCGCCGGGCACCGCGCACCTGGTGGCGGACCGGGACGACGAGCAGTCGCTCACCACGGCGCTGGCCGGCCGCGCCTTCGACGTGGTCGTCGACCAGGTCTGCTACACCCCGCGCCAGGCGGCGATCGCCCGCCGCGTCTTCGCCGGACGCACCCGGCGCTATGTGATGACGTCGACGGTCGAGGTGTACGAATCCGAGAACTACCCGGCGCCCGTCCACGAGGACGCCGTGGACCCGCACACCGTCACCGTCGACCTCGGACTTCCCTGGCACGACCCGGAGTTCACCGAGGCCCACTACGGCGAGGGCAAGCGGCAGGCCGAGGCGGTGTTCGCGGCCGCCCCCGCCTTCCCGTACACGGCCGTACGCCTCGCCCATGTGCTGGGCGGCGCCGACGACTTCACCGGCCGCCTCGCCCACTACGCCGACCGCATCCGGGCCGCCGAGCCGATCACCGTGCCGGTCGAGAACCACCCGGCCGGCTACCTGTACGTCGAAGAGGCCGCCGACGTCGTCTTCTGGGCGGCCGGCGAGGAGTTCACCGGCCCGGTCAACGCGGCCTCCGACGGCCTGCTGACCACGGAGGAACTGTGCGCGGCGGTGGCGGCGCACGTCCCCGGCGGCAAGACGGTGTTCCGGCACGTGGAGACCGGCGAGGTCTCGCCGTACGCCTTCACCCGCTTCTACGGCATGGACAACTCCCGCGCCACCCGGCTCGGATTCGCCTTCGGCGACGTACGGCAGTGGCTGCCGCGCGCCGTCGCCGAGACCCTGGGAGAGGACGCCTGACATGCGCCACCGCAGACTCGGCGAGCTGACCGTGAGCGCCGTCGGACTCGGCGCGATGCCGCTGTCCATCGAGGGCCGCCCGGACGAGGCCCGCGCCCTGGCCACCGTGCACGCGGCCCTGGACGCCGGTGTGACCCTCCTGGACACCGCGGACTCCTACACCCTGCCCGGTGCCGCACCCGGCCACAACGAACTGCTCGTCGCCCGCGCCCTCGCCGCCTACGGCGGCGACACCTCCGACGTCCTGGTGGCGACGAAGGGCGGCCGGGGCCGCACCCCCGACGGCGGCTGGACCGTCGACGCCGGCCCACACCGCCTCAAGGCCGCCGCGGAGGCCTCCCTCAAACGACTCGGCGTCGAGGCGATCGGCCTCTACCAACTGCACAAGCCCGACCCGGCGATCCCCTTCGAGGACTCGGTCGGCGCGCTGCGCGACCTGCTCGACGAGGGAAAGATCCGCCTGGCCGGCCTCTCCAACACGGACCCGGACCAGATCCGTCGCGCCCACGCGATCCTCGGCGACCGTCTGGTGTCCGTCCAGAACCGCTACTCCCCCCAGGTCCGCGACAGCGAGCCCGAACTGCGCCTCTGCGCGGAGCTGGGCCTGGCCTTCCTCCCGTGGAGTCCTCTGGGCGGCATCACCCGCAGCTCCCTGGACGGCCCGGCACGGCTGGAGACCGGCTTCCCGGCGTTCCACGAGGTGGCCAGGGAGCGAGGGGTCACCCCACAGCAGATCTGCCTGGCCTGGCACCTGGCACAGTCCCCGACGGTCATCCCGATCCCGGGCGCGAGCCGCCCGGAGACGATCACAGCATCGGCGGCGGCAGCGGACTTGTCCCTGACGGAAGAGGAGCTGAGCTTCCTGAACACGGGGAAGTGAAGTACCGACAGGGGCACGGGGAACTGCGCGACGAGCCACGACGAACCCGCAGCCGCCCGACAACAGCTCCCCGACCCCGTGGGGCGGGGCGACTAGGCCTTCACCAGCTCCACCTGCTGCTCGGGCACGTCCACCTCAGCCGGGGCCGAAGAGTGGTCGTCGAGCAGCGTCTTCTCGTCGAACGGCGCCCGCCCCCCGAGCACCTCCGCGACCCGCTCCTTGTCGATCTCCTTCGTCCAGGTACCGATCAGGACGGTCGCGACCGCGTTGCCCGCGAAGTTCGTCAGCGCCCGCGCCTCGCTCATGAACCGGTCGATACCGACGATGAGCCCGATACCGTCCACCAGCGCCGGCTTGTGCGACTGGAGACCGCCCGCGAGGGTGGCGAGACCCGCGCCGGTGACACCCGCCGCGCCCTTGGACGCGACCAGCAGGAACAGCAGCAGCGGGATCTGCTCGCCGACCGTCATCGGCGTGCCCATCGCGTCGGCGATGAACAGGGACGCCATGGTCATGTAGATCATGGTGCCGTCGAGGTTGAAGGAGTAGCCGGTCGGGACGGTGATGCCGACGACCGGCTTGCTGACGCCCAGGTGCTCCATCTTGGCGATGAGCCGCGGCAGCGCGGACTCGGAGGAGGACGTGGACAGGATCAGCAGGAACTCCCGGCCGAGGTACTTGAACAGCGAGAAGATGTTCAGCCCGGAGACGACCCGCAGCAGCGCGCCGAGGACGATGAAGACGAACAGGAAGCAGGTCACGTAGAAGCCGAGCATCAGCACGGCGAGGCTCTTCAGCGCGTCCAGTCCGGCGGACCCGGTGACGGCGGCGATCGCGCCGAACGCACCGATCGGGGCGGCCCACATCACCATGGCGAGGATGCGGAAGACGAGCCGCTGGATGTGCTCGACACCGCGCAGGATCGGCGTGCCGGCCGGGCCCATGGCCTGCAGGGCGAACCCGGCGAGCAGGGCGATCAGCAGGGTCTGCAGCACCTCGCCGCCGGTGAACGCGGAGACGATCGTGGTCGGGATGATGCCGAGCAGGAACTCGGTGGTGTCCTTGGCCTCACCGTCGATCTGGGCGTGCCCGGCGTCCTTCACGGCGTCGGTGACGGCGAGCCCGGTGCCGGGCTCCAGGATGTTGCCGACGACCAGGCCGATGGCCAGCGCGACCAGGGACATCGCCGTGAAGTAGACGAGCGCGATGCCACCGACGGCACCGACCTTGGCGGCCTTCCGGACGGACCCGATACCGAGCACGATCGTGCAGAAGATGATCGGCGAGATCATCATCTTGATCAGGTTCACGAAGCCGGTACCGATGGGCTTCAGCTCCACCGCGAAATCGGGAGCGACCAGACCCACGGTGATACCGAGGGCGACCGCGATGATCACCGCGATGTAGAGATAGTGGGTGCGGTCCCGCTTGTCCCGCTTGGCGGGGGCTGCGGCAGGTGCCGTTCCGGGTGTGCTGGTCACGGCTGCCCTCCTTGACGACGTCGTCGGCATCACCGGCGTGCGGCTCACGTCCGGGGGAAGACCGGGGATTCTTCGGGGGGGAAGCACCGTCGAATCTCCGGGGAATGCCGTGACTATCTCCTGCCTTGTGAGGGCGGTCACCCTTCCGTTCATTTAGTTCACGCTCAGCCGGAGAGGCAGACTGAGGCCATGCGCGTCCCGTCCCTCCCCCGCAGCCTGGCCGGCCAGCTCTTCGCCATGCAGGCGGTGCTGATCGCGGTGGTCGTCGCCGGGTACGCGCTCTTCACCTACGTCAGCGACCGCCGGCAGGCCGAGGAGGCGGCGGGCCGCCAGGCCGCGGCGGTGGCCCGCTCGGTCGCGGACTCCCCGTCCGTACGGGAGGCGATCCGCACCCCCGACCCGACGTCCGCGCTCCAGCCGTACGCGCTGCGGGTCATGCGGGACACGGAGGTCGACTTCGTCACGATCATGAACCCGGAGGGGATCCGCTGGACCCACCCGAACGAGGACGAGATAGGGGAACGCTTCCTCGGCCACACGGAGCGGGCGCTGCGGGGCGAGACCTTCACCGAGACGTACACGGGCACGCTGGGCCCGTCGGTCCGCGCGGTCACACCGGTCGAGGACGGGAACGGGGACGAGGACGGGCGGATCGTGGGCCTGGTCAGCGCCGGCATCCGGGTGGAGGCGATCAGCCGACGGGTCCAGGGCCAGCTGACCGCGCTGCTCGGGGTCGCGGCGGGCGCGCTGGTGCTGGGCGCGGTCGGCACGTACGTGATCAACGCCCGCCTCCGCCGGCACACCCACGGCATGAACGCCGCCGAGCTGAGCCGCATGCACGACTACCACCAGGCCGCGCTGCACGCCGTACGCGAGGGCCTGCTCATGCTCGACGGGCAGTACAGGGTGGCGCTGATCAACGACGGCGGCCGGGAGCTGCTGGGCGTCTCCGACGACGTCGTCGGCCGCTCGGTGGCGGAGCTGGACCTGCCCGCGCCGCTGACGGGCGCGCTGCTCGCGTCGGAACCCCGGGTGGACGAGGTGCACCTGACCCGGGACCGCGTCCTGGTGGTGAACACCTCCCCCGTCTCCGGCGGCGAGCGCCGCGGCACGGTCGTCACCCTCCGCGACGTGACGGAGCTGCAGTCCCTGATGGGCGAGCTGGACTCCGAGCGCGGCTTCACCCAGGCCCTGCGCTCCCAGGCGCACGAGGCGGCGAACCGCCTGCACACGGTGGTCTCCCTGATCGAGCTCGGCCGCGCGGAGGAGGCCGTGGCCTTCGCCACCGCCGAGCTGGAGCTGGCCCAGGCGCTGACCGACCAGGTGGTGGCGGCGGTGAGCGAGCCCGTGCTGGCCGCGCTGCTCCTGGGCAAGACGGCACAGGCGAACGAGCGGGGCGTGGAACTGGAGGTGTCCAAGGACAGCCGCCTGGACGACGGACTGCTGCCGGCCGATCTGCCCTCCCGCGACCTGGTTACCATCCTCGGCAACCTGATCGACAACGCGGTGGACGCGGCGCAGGGCGGAGTGCCGGCGCGGGTCACGGTCGCGGCGTACACGGAGGGGGGCGAGCTGGTGCTGCGGGTGTCGGACACCGGCGCGGGGGTGGACGAGTCCCACGCGGACCTGGTCTTCCAGCGCGGCTTCTCGACCAAGCCGGCGGCCGGTCCCGGAGGCCGGGGGCTGGGCCTGGCCCTGGTCCGCCAGGCTGTGCACCGGCACGGCGGGGGTCTGACGGTGACGAAGGCGCCGGGGGGCGGCGCGCGCTTCGAGGTACAGCTGCCGCTGCGCACGGCGGCGGTACCCGGAGGTGACGCATGACGACCGGCGATCCGATCCGCGTCCTGGTCGTGGAGGACGACCCGGTCGCCGCGGACGCGCACGTCATGTACGTGGGCCGCGTCCCCGGCTTCGTCGCGGTGGGCACGGCCCACACCGGCGCGGAGGCACGGCGCGCGCTGGAGCGCACACCGGTGGACCTGCTCCTGCTGGACCTGCACCTGCCGGACGTACACGGCCTGCAACTGGCCCGCTCGCTGCGCGCGGCCGGCCATCACGCGGACGTGATCGCGGTGACGTCGGCGCGGGACCTGACGGTGGTCCGGGAGGGTGTGTCGCTGGGAGTCGTGCAGTACGTCCTGAAACCGTTCACCTTCGCGACCTTGCGGGACCGGCTCGTGCGCTACGCGGAATTCCGCGGCGCGGCCGGGGAGGCGAGCGGCCAGGACGAGGTCGACCGCGCCCTGGCGACGCTACGGGCCCCTGGCCCGGCAGAGCTGCCGAAGGGTCTGAGCGCACCCACACTGGAACGGGTGACCGCCGCGCTGCGGGATGCGGAGGGAGGCCTGACGGCGGCGGGGGTGGCCGAGGCGGTGGGCATCTCCCGGATCACGGCCCGGCGGTACCTGGAGCATCTGGTGGATGCGGGGAGGGCTGGGCGGAGTCCGTTGTACGGGCAGGTGGGGAGGCCGGAGCTGGTTTATCGGTGGGGACGGGGCGAGCGTCGGTGAGGGCGAGGGCTCTTTCAACGCCTACCTAGCCATAGCCGGCCGCGAGGGCGACTACCTCACCGACAACCCGCGAAGCCCTCCGCTCCCTCATCCGCGACATCAAGGCCGGGATAGCCGATCACCTCCTCTGACAACCCCGCTCCGCCCGCCGCTCAGCCCGCAAACAAATCACGGGGAGTCGTCAAGGGGTGACCGACGAGTAGTCGTCGGCCATGGCCAAAACCGTACGTTCCTACGATCTGTAATTGTGGCCGAACAGACTGTAGTCACCACCCCTTCCCCACCCCTACGTTGGTGCACCGTGCGCCGACCCTCAGCTCAGTCGAACCAGCCCGCCCCGCCCTTCAACGCCCTCGCCGCCCGTCGGCTCAGGGCCGCCCTCGGGATGGGGCCCGAGCATGTCGCCTACGGCATGCGGGCGTCGTACGGGATGCCGTACGTGACCCCTGATCTCGTGATCGCCTGGGAACGCGGGGTTGCCAGCCCCACCAGCCCGGAGCTGACCGCGCTAGCGGGGGTGCTGTGGTGCTCCCCGGCGGAGCTGATAGGCAGCCCGCGGACGCTCAAGGAACACCGGATCGCGCGGGGGCTCGCCCCGGAGGACGTGGCCCGCGCGGTCGGCCTGGAGCTGCTCGCGTATCAGCGGATGGAGGAACGCGACGAGTGGCGCGGCACGGACCGGCAGTCGGCGGCGCTCGCCGAGCTGCTCGACCTCGATCTGGCGGCCTTCGTCACCATCACCGGGCGGGAGGGAAAGCTGGCCGAAATGCTGCGCAGTGCCGTGACCACGCGCTGGCAGGCGTACGTCCGCCCGGTGGGCAAGATCGTGCCCCTGGACCGGCGCGTCCTGGAGGGCACCCTCCAGGAACTGCACCAGGACTACCAGGGGCACATGACGGCCACCCTCAGCTGGGGCGGCGGCGGCAAGGACTCCAGCGCGTCCGGCGAGGACTTCCTGGACCGGATCGTGGAGTATTTCTGGACGACCGTGCAGCGGTACACGGCCTGAGTGTCGAAAGCGCCGGTGTGCGCGGTCTAGAAGACCGACTCCGCCTCGTCCATCCGGTCCTTCGGAACCGTCTTCAGTTCCGTGACCGCCTGCGCCAGCGGCACCATCACGATGTCGGTGCCCCGCAGGGCGGTCATGTTGCCGAACTCGCCGCGGTGGGCGGCCTCCACCGCGTGCCAGCCGAAGCGGGTGGCGAGGACGCGGTCGTACGCGGTGGGGACGCCGCCGCGCTGGACGTGGCCGAGGATGACCGGCTTGGCCTCCTTGCCGAGGCGGCGCTCCAGCTCGTGGGCGAGGGCGGTGCCGATGCCCTGGAAGCGCTCGTGGCCGTACTGGTCGATCGCGCCCTTGCCGTAGTCCATGGTGCCGTCGGCGGGGTGGGCGCCCTCGGCGACGCAGACGACGGCGAACTTCTTGCCGCGGGCGAACCGCTCCTCGACCATCTTCACCAGGTCGGCGGGGTCGAAGGGGCGCTCCGGCAGGCAGATGCCGTGCGCGCCCGCCGCCATGCCGGACTCCAGCGCGATCCAGCCGGCGTGGCGGCCCATGACCTCCACCACCATCACGCGCTGGTGGGACTCCGCGGTCGTCTTCAGGCGGTCCATCGCCTCCGTCGCGACGCCTACCGCCGTGTCGAAGCCGAACGTCCGGTCCGTCGACGAGATGTCGTTGTCGATCGTCTTCGGGACGCCGACCACCGGCAGGCCCGCGTCGGACAGCATGCGCGCGGCCGTCAGCGTGCCCTCGCCGCCGATCGGGATCAGCGCGTCGATGCCGAAGTCGCTGACGATGTCGGCCGCGTTGTCGCAGGCCTCACGCAGGCGGTCGCGCTCCAGGCGCGAGGAGCCGAGGATGGTGCCGCCGCGGGCGAGGATGCCGCTGACGGCGTTCAGGTCGAGGGTGCGGTAGCGGCCGTCGAGCAGGCCCGCGTACCCGTCCTCGAAGCCGATGACCTCGTCGCCGTAGTTGTCGACCGCTCGGTGCACGACCGACCGGATCACTGCGTTCAGGCCGGGGCAGTCGCCGCCTGCGGTGAGAACTCCGATACGCATCGTGCTGTGTCTCCTGCTCGCTGTTGATACCGGTGAGCCACTACCGATTGTTTCACGTCCCTCACCCCGTTGCTGCTCACCACTCTTGACGGGCGCCTTATCCAGTGGCGGGGGTATTGTCAAGAGGGTTCTGCTCACCTCGGTGGGCGATTTTTGTACCCCATCCGAGACGAAACCCACTCGAGACGAAACGGAGAGCACACGTGACGCGCAGCGTGTACGTGACCGGCATCGACCGCGGCGACGGCCGCCAGGTCGTGGAGCTGGGGGTCATGGAGCTCCTGACCCGGCAGGTCGACCGGGTGGGTGTCTTCCGTCCCCTCGTCCATGACGGGCCCGACCGCCTGTTCGAGCTGCTGCGTTCCCGCTACCGGCTGTCGCAGGACCCGGCGACCGTCTACGGCATGGACTACCACGAGGCGTCCGCGCTCCAGGCCGAACGCGGCACGGACGAGCTGGTCGCCTCCCTCGTCGACCGCTTCCACCTGGTCACCCGTGACTACGACGTGGTCCTCGTCCTCGGCACCGACTTCGCCGACACCCAGCTCCCCGACGAGCTGTCCCTGAACGCCCGGCTCGCCAACGAGTTCGGCGCGTCCGTGATCCCCGTCGTCGGCGGCCGCAAGCAGCCCGCCGAGTCCGTGCTCGCCGAGACCCGCAACGCCTACCGCGCCTACGACGGCCTGGGCTGCGACGTCCTCGCCATGGTCACCAACCGGGTGGCCCGCGAGGACCGCGACGAGATCGCCGAGCGGCTGGCCGGCCGGCTCCCGGTGCCCTGCTACGTGGTGCCCGACGAGCCCGCGCTGTCCGCGCCGACCGTCTCCCAGATCGGCCACGCCCTGGGCGCGAAGGTGCTGCTCGGCGACGACTCCGGGCTCGCCCGGGACGCGCTGGGCTTCGTCTTCGGCGGGGCCATGCTGCCGAACTTCCTGGGCGCTCTGACCCCGGGCTGCCTGGTGGTCACCCCCGGCGACCGCGCCGATCTGGTGGTCGGCGCGCTGGCCGCGCACAGCGCCGGCACCCCGCCGATAGCCGGCATGCTCCTCACCCTCGACGAGGTGCCGAGCGACGAGGTCCTCACCCTCGCCGCGCGCCTCGCCCCCGGCACCCCGGTGCTCTCGGTGTCCGGCAACAGCTTCCCCACCGCCGAGCAGCTGTTCTCGCTGGAGGGCAAGCTGAACGCGGCCACTCCGCGCAAGGCGGAGACCGCCCTCGGCCTGTTCGAGCGGTACGTCGACACCGCCGACCTGAACAAGCGGGTCTCCGCGCCGAGCAGCGACCGCGTCACCCCGATGATGTTCGAGCACAAACTGCTGGAGCAGGCCCGCGCGAACCGGCGCCGGGTGGTGCTGCCGGAGGGCGACGAGGAGCGGGTGCTGCACGCCGCCGAGGTGCTGCTGCGCCGCGGCGTGTGCGATCTGACGCTGCTGGGCCCGGAGGACCGTATCCGCAAGAAGGCCGCCGATCTCGGCATCGACCTCGGCGAATGCCGGCTGATCGACCCGGCGACCTCGGAGCTGCGCGACGCGTTCGCCGAGAAGTACGCGGCGCTGCGCGCCCACAAGGGCGTCACCGTGGAGCTGGCCTACGACGTCGTCTCCGACGTGAACTACTTCGGCACCCTGATGGTGCAGGAGGGCCTGGCCGACGGCATGGTGTCGGGCTCGGTGCACTCCACGGCGGCCACCATCCGCCCGGCCTTCGAGATCATCAAGACCAACCCGGACGCCTCGATCGTCTCCTCGGTCTTCTTCATGTGTCTCGCCGACAAGGTGCTCGTCTACGGCGACTGCGCGGTCAACCCGGACCCGGACGCCGAGCAGCTGGCCGACATCGCCGTCCAGTCGGCGGCCACCGCCGCCCGGTTCGGCGTGGAGCCGCGGATCGCGATGCTGTCGTACTCCACCGGCACGTCCGGCTCCGGCGCCGACGTCGACAAGGTGCGCGCGGCCACGGAGCTGGTGCGTGCGCGGCGCCCCGATCTGAAGATCGAGGGCCCGATCCAGTACGACGCCGCCGTCGAGCCGTCGGTCGCCGCGACCAAGCTGCCGGGATCCGAGGTCGCCGGGCAGGCAACGGTTCTGATCTTCCCGGACCTCAATACGGGTAACAACACCTACAAGGCCGTGCAGCGCTCGGCCGGCGCGATCGCCGTCGGCCCGGTGCTGCAGGGTCTGCGCAAGCCCGTCAACGACCTGTCCCGGGGCGCGCTCGTCCAGGACATCGTCAACACCGTCGCCATCACGGCCATCCAGGCCCAGTCCCCGATCGAGAAGGCTTCCGACCAGTGAGTCCGACCCGCGTCCTCGTCCTCAACTCCGGCTCGTCCTCGCTGAAGTACCAGCTGCTCGACATGCGGGACAGCAGCCGGCTGGCGGCGGGCCTCGTCGAGCGCATCGGTGAGCAGACCTCCCGGCTGAAGCACACCCCGCTGCACGGCGGCGGCGAGAGCCGCGAGTGGACGGGGCCGATCGCCGACCACGACGCCGCCCTGAAGGCGGTCTCCGCCGAGCTGGCCAAGGACGGCCTCGGTCTGGACTCGCCGGAGCTGGCCGCGATAGGCCACCGGGTGGTGCACGGCGGCAAGTACTTCACGCAGCCGACGGTCATCGACGAGACCGTGCTCGCCGAGATCGAGCGGCTGATCCCGGTCGCCCCGCTGCACAACCCGGCGAACCTCACCGGTATCCGCACCGCGCAGGCGCTGCGGCCGGACCTGCCGCAGGTCGCCGTCTTCGACACCGCGTTCCACACCACGATGCCGGAGTCGGCGGCCCGGTACGCGATCGACGTGAAGACCGCCGACCAGCACCGCATCCGCCGCTACGGCTTCCACGGCACCTCGCACGCGTATGTGTCCCGGGCGACGGCGAAGCTGCTGGGCAAGGCGCCGGAGGAGGTGAACGTGATCGTGCTGCACCTGGGCAACGGGGCGTCGGCCACGGCGGTGCGGGGCGGTCGCTGCGTGGACACCTCCATGGGGCTGACGCCTTTGGAGGGGCTGGTGATGGGTACCCGCTCCGGCGACATGGACCCGGCCGTCATCTTCCATTTGATGCGTGTTGGCGGAATGTCCACGGACGAGATCGACACTCTTCTCAACAAGAAGAGCGGACTGATCGGTCTGTGCGGTGACAACGACATGCGCGAGATCCGCCGGCGGGTGGACGAGGGCGACGAACAGGCGCAACTCGCCTTCGACATCTACATTCACCGCTTGAAGAAGTACATCGGCGCTTATTACGCCGTGCTCGGCAAGGTGGACGCGGTCGCCTTCACCGCCGGCGTCGGCGAGAACGCGGCCGCGGTGCGGGAGGCCGCCGTGGCGGGCCTGGAGGAGCTGGGCCTGGCCGTCGACGGCGAGCTGAACGCCGTACGCGGCGGCGAACCGCGACTGATCTCGCCCGAGCACGCGCGGGTCGCGGTCGCCGTGGTCCCGACCGACGAGGAACTGGAGATTGCCACGCAGACCTACGCGCTGGTTAATGACTCAGCGAATCTCACCTGAGCGGCATCCCGCCCTTTTGTATTTTCCGCCAGCCGGAATATTCCGCAGCGAAACAAACCGATAGGATCGCCCCATGCGCCGTTCGAAAATCGTCTGTACTCTCGGCCCAGCGGTCGACTCCCATGAGCAACTGGTCGCGCTGATCGAAGCCGGCATGAACGTGGCCCGCTTCAACTTCAGCCACGGCACCCACGAGGAGCACCAGGGGCGGTACGACCGCGTCCGGGCCGCCGCCAAGGAGACCGGCAGGGCCATCGGTGTCCTCGCCGACCTCCAGGGCCCGAAGATCCGGCTCGCGACCTTCGCCGAAGGCCCGGTGGAGCTGGTGCGCGGTGACGAGTTCACCATCACCACCGACGACGTCCCGGGCGACAAGACGATCTGCGGCACGACCTACAAGGGTCTGACCGGCGACGTCTCGCGCGGCGACCAGATCCTCATCAACGACGGCAACGTCGAGCTGAAGGTCCTGGACGTCGAGGGCTCGCGGGTGAAGACGATCGTCATCGAGGGCGGCGTCATCTCCGACCACAAGGGCATCAACCTGCCCGGCGCGGCCGTCAACGTGCCCGCGCTGTCCGAGAAGGACGTCGAGGACCTGCGGTTCGCGCTGCGCATGGGCTGCGACATGGTCGCCCTCTCCTTCGTCCGGGACGCCAACGACGTGCACGACGTCCGGAAGATCATGGAGGAGGAGGGCCGCCGGGTCCCGGTCATCGCCAAGGTGGAGAAGCCGCAGGCGGTGGCCAACATGGAGGACGTCGTGATGGCGTTCGACGGTGTGATGGTCGCGCGCGGCGACCTGGCCGTCGAGTACCCGCTCGAGAAGGTCCCGATGGTGCAGAAGCGGCTCATCGAGCTGTGCCGCCGCAACGCCAAGCCGGTGATCGTGGCGACCCAGATGATGGAGTCGATGATCACCAACTCGCGGCCGACCCGCGCCGAGGCCTCCGACGTGGCCAACGCGATCCTGGACGGCGCCGACGCGGTCATGCTCTCCGCCGAGTCCAGCGTGGGCGCGTACCCGATCGAGACCGTCAAGACGATGTCGAAGATCGTCCAGGCGGCCGAGGAGGAGCTGCTGGCCAAGGGCCTGCAGCCGCTGGTTCCGGGCAAGAAGCCGCGTACGCAGGGCGGTTCGGTGGCCCGTGCCGCCTGCGAGATCGCCGACTTCCTCGGCGGCAAGGGCCTGGTGGCCTTCACCAAGTCCGGTGACACCGCCCGCCGGCTGTCCCGCTACCGCGCGACCCAGCCGATCCTGGCCTTCACCACCGACGAGTCCACCCGCAACCAGCTGGCGCTCAGCTGGGGCGTGGAGCCCAACGTCGTGCCGTTCGTGAACAGCACCGACGAGATGGTCGACCTGGTGGACCAGGAGGTCATCAAGCTCAACCGCTTCAACCCGGGCGACATCATGGTCATCACCGCCGGTTCGCCCCCCGGCGTCCCCGGCACCACCAACATGGTCCGGGTGCACCACCTGGGCGAGGGCGACCGCGACTGACGCCGCCTCCCGTACGACACTGAGGGCGCCCCCTGCGGCAGGGGGCGCCCTCAGTGCTTTCGCGGCTCCCGAACGGGCCTGTGCGGGCGGTCAGTCGGTGACGTACTGATGCAGCCCGGGGACGTGCAGGGTGCCGCCGAACTGGCCGGCCTGGACCACCTTCACCTTCGTGAAGTAGATCAGCGGGATGTCCAGCGGCGGCGGGTTCTCCGGGTCGAAGGTGATCGGGATCAGCCCGAGCAGATTGCCCGAGATGCTCTCCGTGTACATCACCGTGTCGCCGTCCCGGATGGTCGACGTCGAGCCCTTGGCCGCCTCGACGTGGTACGTCTTGCCGGACTGCTCGTCCTTCACCGTCTGGTGCAGGTCGCCGATGTCGGTGCCGTTCGATATGACGTACTTCAGCACCTTCTTGGTGGTGCCGTTGGCGGTGCGCACCTCGACGATGCCCTTGTAGGAGGCGCCCTTCAGCGTCAGCGAGCTGGCGTTCAGGTACCAGGGGTCGTCGGGCAGCGGCACCGGGTTGTCGACACCGCCCTCAGCGTCGGTGGCGACCGGGCAGTCGTCCACGTCGGTGCTCGGGCTCGCCGAGGGGGACGGGGTGGCCGTCGCCTCGGGGTCCTCGGTCGGCTCCGCGGTCGGTTCGCCGGCCGCCTCCTCCGACGCCGTGTCGCCGGCGCCCTCGGCGGTGTCCTCCACCGCGTCGGTGACCTTGTCGGTGGTCTCCTTCACCGGGTCCCCGGCGTCGCCGCTCCCGGAGTCCGCGCCCTGGCTCTCGGCCGGGCTCGGGGTCGCCGAGGCGGACGGGGCCGGAGTGGCGCTGGGGCTCTCCTCGGCGCCGCCGCCGGTGACGCCGTCGACGACGCCGCCGACCACACCGGTGACCGTGTCGCCGATGGTCTCCAGCACGCCCTGCTGCGTCTCGGACGGCGAGGGCGCGGCCTGCGGCTCCTTCGTCTCCGGTGCCTCGGCGGAGGCGGACGGCGTGGGCTCGGCCTCGTCGGCGGAACCTGAATCCGCCGAAGAACCCTCACCCGAGCCGGAACCGCCCGTGCCGGAGCCCGAGTCGCCGGAGCCGGAGCCCGAGCCGGACGTGGCCGACGGGGTCGGCTCGGCGCCGCCGCCCGACGGGCTCTCGCTCGCCGAGGCGGACGGCGACGGCGTGGCCGTGGCGGTGTCGCCCTTCTCGGCGTCCTCCAGGGCCGCGACGCACGCCTTGTACTCGTCGGCCGTCAGGCTCCGTGACGCCGGCTGGTCCTCGGCGAGGGCGAGTTTCGGAGTGAACCCCATCCCCATCAGGACCGCGGTCGGCATCGCCGCCAGGGCTATCGCCTTGCCGGCCGGCATGTGGAACCTGGTGAACAGCGGCTTCTTGGGTGCCGCGTGGCGCGGCCCGGTTCTCACACGGGACTCGTCCACATCAGCCCCGTGGGTCACCTCGTCAGCCGGCACTGTGCCTCCCGTTCGCCTCGTTGCCGGGGCTCGTTCCTGACAGATCGTCGGATGCACCCACCGTGTCCGTGTCCGTGACCGGGGCCTGCGGGGCCTTGCCGAGGCCGGTGTCCCCGGGGGCCGTGCCCGTTCCCTCGACGTCCGCCGGCGCCGGAGCGGGCGGCGCGCCCTCGGCCCAGGACACCGCCATCGCGCCGCCGATGAGGGCGAACAGGAAGCCGATGAGGAAGCCGCCGAGGTTGGAGACGGGGATGGACACCAGCGCCAGCAGGATCGCCGCCACGCCCGCGAAGACCCGGACGTGCTTCTGGAACCAGAGGCTCAAGCCGAGGACGACGAGCAGTACGCCGATGATCAGGGACCCGGCACCCGCGGTGGTGGCCATCGCCAGCGTCAGATGGCCGAGCCGGAGGTTTGCGTACGGGAAGTAGGCGATGGGGAGTCCGCCGAGCATGACGAACAGGCCGGCCCAGAACGGCCGGGTGCCCCGCCAGGCGCGGAAGTTCCGCCGAAAGACCCGGAGGTAGTGCTCGTCGTTGCCGGGCGCGGCAGGAGTCTCGGCGCTCATGGAAAACAGCTCCCTGGAACGGCGTTGCCGTGGTGAGTGGTACTGCGAATGCAGAGTTGGAGAGTGGACGGGCGGGGGGCCACCGGCGCCCCCGCCCGTCAGCGAGTGCTTAGTAGCACTCCTTGACACCCGTCGACAGCGACATCTTCAGGCCGCTGAGCTTGAAGGTTCCGGCGGTGGTCGCCCACGCCGTCTGCTTCACGTCCTTGAGGGTGACCGAATCGGCCTGCTGAGCGAACCCGAAGGGGTTGGCCTGCTCCTTGCCGCCCTTCATGCCGGGACCCTTGGAGGCGTCCTTGGCGGCCACACCGATGTCGATGCCGCGGAAGGTGGCGTCACCTTCCAGCTCGGCGACGTCGATGTACAGGTTCTCGGCCTTGACCGGGGTGTCACCCTGGCCGGCCCGCAGGATCAGGCTGACATTGCCGAGCACCGGGATGTTCGGCGTGACGACCGACTGACACATGTTCTTGATGGTCGCGGACTTGAACGCCGAGACGGCGACGGGGTGAACCGTCTTCTTGCCGTCGAGCGTGTAGCCCTCGTCAAGAGCGCCGTACTGCGCGAAGCCCGTGCCGTCGAGCTGCTCGGTCGTAACCTTGAAAGACTGTCCGGAAACGCTGAACGACGCGGCGAGAGCACCCTGCGCGAGCGCGACGCCTATCGCCGCCGTGGCGGCCACGCTGGGCACCATGACCACGGCGAACCGCTTCCATCTGGTCCCACCACGCACCTGGGACTCCATATTTCCTCCTTCTCGGACGTACATCTCCTGACCCTGACTGGCCCCCGTTCGGCGGCTCAGCCGGGCAGGGATGGGAGAAGTGCTACGTCCTCGGGAAGGAGAGCGCCCGCGCTCGGCGGCGCGTAACGCGCCCGAATCACCGGCGATCACCCCCGAGCGACAACCACTGGTCGCGCCTGACACGCATCACGCACAACCCTGCCGGACAGGCTTCGCCCGCTGGCGAAGACCCCCCTGTCCAAGAGCCGGCGGCACCGCCGTCGGCTCTGCTCGGTGGGGACCCAGGAAACCTCGCGACCCGATTGGCTGTCGGGGTGCGGGAATGGACCGAGCGTCGCCGATCGTGGTGCATTCTCGCCGCCCGCACAAGGGGGTTCGTTACTCGCTAGTAACGGCCGGATAACCGAAGCACGACCCCTTGATCTCGCTCGGCGACGCAGGGTGGCATCGAAGGGGGTGACAAAGAAGGAATGCCGGGACGGAACCCGACAGAACAGCGACCCCGACTTACTGGCAGTAACAGCGGCCGCGATTACCAAGATTTGGCAAAGCGCGGCCGCACCTGCGCTGCGACGGCAGCCGTGTCACTCCTAGAACAGGGCGCGCGCCAGCGCCCGTCGGGCCGCGGTCACCCGCGGATCGTCGGCCCCGACGACCTCGAACAGTTCGAGCAGCCGCAGCCGTACGGCATCCCGGTCGTCGCCGGCCGTGCGCGCCACGGTGTCGATGAGCCGCCCGAACGCGTCCTCGACATGCCCGCCGACCAGATCGAGGTCGGCGGCGGCGATCTGCGCCTGGGGGTCGGCCGGTTTCTCGGCGGCGTCCTTGCGCACCCGCTGCGGGTCGAGGCCCTGCACCCGCTGGAGCAACTCGGCCTGCGCCAGACCCAGTTTCGCCTCCGGGTTGGCCGGGTCGTCGGACAGTACGTTCTTGTACGCCCGCACCGCGCCGCCCAGGTCGCCCGCGTCCAGCGCCTGCGCCGCCGCGTTCAGAGCGGCCTCGTGCGGACCGGCCGGCTGGGCCGGCGGCTGGGCCGCGCCCGGCTCCGCCTCCGGGTCGACGGTGAGACCGGTCAGACCGAAGCGCTGCTCGGCGACGGCCACCAACTGGTCGAGGGTCTCCCGGATCTGGGCCTCACCGGCCGCGCCCTGGAAGAGCGGCAGCGCCTGCCCCGCGACGACCGCGAAGACGGCCGGGATGCCCTGGATCCCGAACTGCTGCATCAGCATCTGGTTGGCGTCGACGTCGATCTTGGCGAGGAGGAAACGCCCGTTGTACTCGACGGCCAGCCGCTCCAGGACCGGGCTCAGCTGCTTGCAGGGCTGGCACCACTCGGCCCAGAAGTCGATGACGACCGGGACTTCGGTGGAGCGCTGGAGGACGTCACGCTCGAAGGTGGCCTCGTCGACGTCGATGACGAGATCGGCCGGGGAGACGGCGCCGCCCCCGCCCTGGCGGGCCGCTTCGGCGCGCGCCTGCTCGGCCTTGGCCTTGGCCTCTTGGGCCGCCTTGACCGCGGCGAGGTCGACGACGCCGCTCATGGACATGTTCCGTGGCTGCATGCGTCTATCCTCCCCCGTTCCCGCGCGTGTGTGAAAAACGATGTGGAAGCCGGGCGCCGGGTCCCCACCCCACGCCCTGTGGTCGTCGCCCGCGTGTGCCGCTCACGAGCTTTCGCTACGAGTCGTAGCGTAATGGCACACGAGGCCCGCGCGGCAGCCCCGAGCGGTGATCTGCCTCACTGCGCGCGCGAACGGGCCGGCCCGGAAGGCGCCGGATATGGTCGACGGCATGCACAGCCGCACCCACGCCGGCCGCGCGGGACGCCCGCGCAGCACCACCGCCGACGCCGCCATCCTGGCCGCGACCCGGGCGGCCCTGGTCGACCTCGGCTGGTCGAAGCTCACCCTGGGGGACGTGGCGTCACGCGCCGGGGTCGCCAAGACGACGCTCTACCGGCGCTGGGCGGGCAAGAACGAACTCGTCGTCGACGCGGTGGCGGAACTCTTCGACGAACTCCGCCTCCCCGACCGCGGCACCCTCGCCGCCGACATCGAGGGCGTGGTCTTCCAGTTCGCCGCGATCCTGGCACGGCCCGAGGCGAAGAGCGGCCTGATGGCGGTCCTGGCCGAGTCCACCCGCGACGACGCCCTGCGAGAACGCATCCGCACCTCCATCGTCGACCGGCAGAAGCGCCTGGTCCTGGAGGGCCGCGCCCGAGCCCAGGAACGCGGCGAGCTGCCCCCCGAGACGGATCCCGGAGAGGCAGCTCGTACGGCCGACCTCATCTTCGACGTGGTGGCGGGCGCGGTGGTCCACCGCGAACTGGTCAGCGCGGAACCGGTGGACGAGGAGTGGGTCCACAGCTTCACGCGGATACTGCTGCTGGGCCTCACGGCGGCCTAGAGGTGTCCCGCGGTACAGCCGCGGGCGCTCAGAACCCGGCCGGCTCGGTGTACACCCCCCACTCGTCGCGCAGCACACCGCAGATCTCGCCGAGCGTCGCCTCGGCCCGCACGGCCTGAAGCATCGGCTCGATCATGTTGGAGCCGTCCCGCGCCGCGGCCAGCATGCCGTCGAGCGCGGCGCGCACCGCCGCCTCGTCCCGCTCGCCGCGCCGCGCGCCCAGCACCCGGACCTGCTCGCGCTCCACCTCGTGGCTGACCCGCAGGATCTCCAGGTCCCCGGTGACCGACCCGGTGTGGGCGTTGACGCCCACCACCCTCTTGTCACCCTTCTCCAAAGCCTGCTGGTAGCGGAAGGCGGACTCGGCGATCTCGCCGGTGAACCAGCCGTCCTCGATGCCCCGCAGGATGCCGGACGTGATCGGCCCGATCGGGTGCCGGCCGTCCGGGTGCGCCCGCAGCCCGCGCTCCTTGATCTGCTCGAAGATCTTCTCCGCGTCCGCCTCGATCCGGTCCGTCAGCTGCTCGACGTACCACGAACCGCCCAGCGGGTCGGCGACGTTGGCGACGCCGGTCTCCTCCATCAGCACCTGCTGCGTGCGCAGCGCGATCTCGGCCGCCTGCTCCGACGGCAGCGCCAGCGTCTCGTCCAGCGCGTTGGTGTGCAGCGAGTTGGTCCCGCCCAGCACCGCCGCCAGCGCCTCCACCGCCGTACGCACCACGTTGTTGTAGGGCTGCTGGGCGGTCAGCGAGACACCGGCGGTCTGCGTGTGGAAGCGCAGCCACTGCGCCTTCTCGCTCTTCGCCCCGTACACGTCCCGCATCCAGCGCGCCCAGATCCTGCGCGCGGCCCGGAACTTGGCGATCTCCTCGAAGAAGTCGACGTGCGCGTCGAAGAAGAAGGACAGGCCGGGCGCGAAGACGTCCACGTCGAGCCCGCGGCTGAGCCCCAGCTCGACGTACCCGAACCCGTCGGCCAGCGTGTACGCCAGCTCCTGCGCGGCCGTCGCGCCGGCCTCGCGGATGTGGTAGCCGGAGACGGAGAGCGGCTTGTAGGCGGGGATGCGCTCGGCGCAGTACTCCATGAGGTCGCCGATCAGCCGCAGATGGGGTTCCGGCTGGAACAGCCACTCCTTCTGCGCGATGTACTCCTTGAAGATGTCCGTCTGCAGGGTGCCGTTGAGCACGCCCGGGTCGACGCCCTGCCGTTCGGCGGCGACCAGGTACATGCAGAACACCGGCACGGCGGGCCCGCTGATGGTCATCGAGGTGGTGACGTCGCCGAGCGGGATGTCCTTGAACAGGACGTCCATGTCGGCCGCCGAGTCGATCGCCACCCCGCAGTGCCCGACCTCGCCCAGCGAGCGCGGGTCGTCGGAGTCGCGGCCCATGAGCGTCGGCATGTCGAAGGCGACGGACAGGCCCCCGCCGCCGGCGGCGAGGATCATCTTGTACCGCTCATTGGTCTGCTCGGCGTTCCCGAACCCGGCGAACTGCCGGATCGTCCAGGTCCGCCCCCGGTAGCCCGTCGGATACAGCCCCCGGGTGAACGGGAACTCCCCCGGCCACCCGATCCGCTCGAACCCCTCATAGCGGTCCCCGGGCCGCGGTCCGTACACCGGCTCCACGGGATCGCCGGAGAGCGTGGTGAAGTCCGCGTCGCGCTTGCGCGCGGCGTCGTACCGGGCCTGCCAGCGTCGGCGGCCCTCCTCGATGGCGTGAGCGTCCATACCTTCGAATTTACTAGGACGTCCAAGTAAATGTCGATGGCTGACGAGCTCGGCCACGTCACGGACGGGGCCGACTGTGTCCACGACCACCCGGAGCCCTGAGCCACCGGCGAGAACGCACCGGCTACGCTCGACGCCATGAAAAAGAGCGTCTTGACCCGCTACCGGGTGATGGCCTACGTCACCGCCGTCCTGCTGATCGCTTTGACGATCGGGACGATCGGGAAGCGACTGCTGGGCCTGGACGGGTTCGGCGGCTTCGTCACGGTCGTCGGCATCGCCCACGGCTGGCTGTACGTGCTGTACCTGATCTTCGCCTTCGACCTCGGATCGAAGGCGAAGATGCCGGTGGGGCGTCTGCTCTGGGTGCTGCTGGCCGGCACCATCCCGACTGCCGCCTTCTTCGTCGAGCGCAAGCTCACGCGAGAAGTCCAGCCGCTGATCGCCAAGGACGCCGAACCGAGCCCCGCGGCCGCCTGACACCGCGGCCGGACAGCCGGACGACCGGCTCCGGCGGCGGAGCCTATTTGGTGATGTAGTGACACTGCACGGCCCGCAGCTTGCCGTTCACGTGGAATTTGGCGCACGCCTTGCCGTACCTCGGCAGTGTCTGCGGGCGGGCATGTCGCAGAGGGTTGCCCTTGCACTCGGCATGCGTCGCCCCGCGGGACGTCCGGTACGTCCTGTTGTCGGTGTCCGCATAGGAGAAGTCGATCCTCCAGTTGCAGAACTGCGAGAAGGTGGCCGCCAGCCCGGCACAGTCCACCCCCGCGAACTGGCTGGTGATCCGCTTCCCCGAGCCCTTGATCGTGTGCGTCAGGAAGCAGCCGACGGGGACCTTCACACCCACCCCGTTCAGTTCGTAACTGAAGCTGCCGATGACAGCGCTCCCGGTGGCGCCGGCCTGAGCAGGTCCTGCCGCGCCCAGCGTCATGACACCGGCGAACACCACGGTGCTTCCGGCGGACAGCACAGCACGAGCGAAGTTCCGAATGCGTGACAAGGCGCCTTCTCCCTGTGTCGGTGAACCCGGATGCCGATCATCCGAATCCCGGTCGACCGAAGACTGCCAGGGCACACGAAAGCAGCGAGCAACGGAACCGTTACATCAGGTGGCGAATCACCGCAAGGCGGTACCTGCGTCGCCCCGCGCTGACGGCCCTCACTCCTCCTCGAAATCCCCCGCCGCCACCCGCAGCGGCCGCAGCATCGCGAAGAGTTCCCCGCACTCCTCGGCGTCGTACGCGCCCAGGCCGAAGTCCATGGCCATCAGGTCGCGCGTGGCGGCGTCGACGACCTCGCGGCCCTTGTCGGTGATGGTGGCGAGGGTGCCGCGGCCGTCGTTGGGGTTGGGGCGTTTGTCGACCAGGCCGGACTTCACCAGGCGGTCGACGGTGTTGGTGACGGACGTCGGGTGGACCATCAGGCGCTCGCCGATCTTGGACATCGGCAGTTCGCCGGCCTTGGAGAAGGTGAGCAGCACCAGCGCCTCGTAGCGCGCGAACGTCAGTCCGTACGGCTTGACCACCGCGTCGACCTCGGCGAGCAGGATCTGGTGCGCCCGCATGATCGAGGTGATGGCGGCCATGGACGGCACGTTCCCCCAGCGCTGCTTCCAGAGCTCGTCGGCGCGGGCGATGGGGTCGAAAGGAAGGCTGAGCGGCTTCGGCACGTCATCAGACCTTACCGGCCAGTCATATGCCGGTCAGCCCTGTCTCGCCTTTCGGTCCGCAGACGGTCCCGGAACACCGCCACCACTCCCCGGCCCACCCCCTTTGAGCGATCGCTCAAATGCGTGTACGGTCTCGTCCCAGGAGTTTGAGCGGTCGCTCAAATCTTTCGCGGAACGGGGGATTCGCCATGGGCCTCAAGGGGCTCTACATAGAGACACGGATCAGGGCCGACCTCGACGAACTGTGGGCCCGCACCCAGGAGCCGTCCCAGCACCAGCGCTGGGACCTCCGCTTCACCGAGATCGACTACCTCCCGCACGGGGAGGGCGAACCGCAGCGCTTCCGGTACGCCACCCGCGTGCTGCCCTTCCTCACCGTCGCCGGCACCGGCGTCTTCGCCGGCGAGCGGGAACGCCCCGACGGCACCCGCACCTCCGCGCTGCGCTTCGCCTCCCCGCACCCGCTCTCCCTGCTCGCCGAAGGCAGCGGCTACTGGCGCTACGTCCCCGACGGCGACGGCGTCCGTTTCCTCACCGGCTACGACTACCGGCCCCGCTGGGGCGCCTTCGGCGCGCTCGCCGACCGGCTCGCCTTCCGCCCTCTCATGGGCTGGGCGACGGCCTGGTCCTTCGACCGGCTCCGGCTGTGGCTGGAACGCGGGATCACCCCGGAGCGCGCGCTGCTGAACTGGCTCGCGGAGCTGACCGTGCGCGCGCTGGTGATCGCCTTCGCCTGCACCGGCCTCGGCCTGGACTCCGCGCTCCGCCTCCTCGGCCCGTTCGCCGCGTCCGCCGCCTACCTGTGCCCGCTGCTGCTGGCCGTCGCCATCTGCCTGGCCCTGTTCAAGGCGCCCCTGGCCCACACCCCGGCCGCTCGCCGCTGCCTGCGCGCCCCCTCCACGCGCGTACGCGCGCCCCGGTTGCTGCACACCCTGGAGAACCCCCGATGACGTCGATCTTCCGTACGGTGATGGGCCGCGACTTCGACCGCCTGCACCCGCAGCTGCGGCGCCGCTTCTCGGTGGGCCTGGCGAGCGGGGAGGCCTGCACGGGCCGGGGCGTCATGACCCGGATCTGGCACGGCGGGGCCTTCGTCAAGCCGTTCCTGGCGCTCGGCACCACCCGCAACATCCTCGTCCCGAGCACCGGCCGCAACGTCCCCTTCACCATCGAGAACGTGCCGTACACCGACACCTTCGGCCGTGAGACGGTGAGCTTCGTGCGCACCTTCCGACTGCCCGGCCGACCCCGCCGCTTCGACGCCCAGATGGTGCTGAGCCCGAAGGGGGACCGCGTCCTCGACTACCTCGGCACCCACCAGCACCTCGCCAGCGAACTGCACTTCGCCGCCGAACCCGACGGCTCCCTGCTGATCCGCTCCGGCGAGCACCGCTTCCGCGAGGGGGTGGTGGACGTGCGCGTCCCCGAACTCGTCGGCGCGACGGCGGAGGTCCGCGAGTCGTACGACGACACCGCCGGCCGTTTCCGCATCCAGGTCCAAGTCGTGAACCGCTACTTCGGCCCGCTCTTCGGCTACGAGGGCACCTTCGAGGCGACATACACCGACATCCGCGGCTGCGGGGTACGGCCCGGTCTGCGTCCGGTACGTGAGGAGTCGCGCGCATGAGCCCGGAGACGGCCAAGTCGCTGGAGACGAAGAACCGGCTCCTGGAGGGCGCGCTGCGCACGCTCACCGAACAGGGGATCGCCAAGACCTCGGCCCGCACGGTCGCCGCGGCGGCCGGTGTGAACCAGGCGCTCGTCTTCTACCACTTCGGTTCGGTCGACGAGTTGCTCGCCGCCGCCTGCCGGTACGGCGCGGAACAGGCGGTCGCCCGCTACCGCGCCCGCCTCGCCGCGGTCACGTCGCTGTCCGAGCTGCTGGCGGTGGGCCGCGCCATCCACGAGGAGGAGCGGGCCGGCGGCCACGTCGCCCTCCTCGGCCAGCTCCTCGCCGGAGCCCAGACCCACGCCGCTCTCGGCCCCGCCACGGCCGGCGGCCTGCAGCTGTGGATCGACGAGATAGAGCAGGTCCTCATACGGGTCCTGGCCGCCACCCCGTTCGGCGAGTTCACCGACCCGGCGGGCCTGGCACGCGCGGTCGCCGCGGCTTTCGTGGGCATCGAGCTGTACGAAGGGGTGGACGCGACCGGCGCGGCCTCGGCGCTGGACGCGCTGGAACAGCTCGGCGTGCTGGTCGCCGCGCTGGAGGAACTGGGCCCGGTGGCCCAGCGGGCCGTACGCCACCATCTGCGGCGCACGGCCAGGCGCTGAGCGGGCGGAACGCCGCGGGCTACTAGGCCCTGCCGTTTGGATCACGCCGGCGTCGCGGGGTCTGGCACGCGCATCTGCCGCGTTGTCGTCGGTCCCCGATGCGCCGCATCGGCTCCCCCCTCCGCCTTGCAGCTGCACGCACCAGACCCCGCTCAGGTCGGCCGAGGGGCACCGCACCTCACAACCGGCCTGATTCAGACGACAGGGCCTAGGCGAGGTGCCGCTCGACGGTCTCCACCTTGGAGGTGAGCCCGTCCGTCACCCCGGGCCGGATGTCCGCCTTGAGCACCAGCGACACCCGGGGCGCCCGCGCCTCGACGGCGGCGACAGCGCGCTTGACGACGTCCATGACCTCATCCCACTCGCCCTCGACGGAGGTGAACATCGCGTCGGTGCGGTTGGGCAGCCCGGACTCCCGCACCACCCGGACGGCGTCGGCGACGTACTCCCCCACGTCCTCGCCGACGCCCAGCGGCGTCACGGAGAAGGCGACGATCATGCGTTGACGACCCCTTCCTTGCGGGCGCGGGAGGCGATCACCGCGTCCTCGGCCTCACGCTTGAGCCTGCGCTCGGCGAAGAAGCCGCCGGTGGGCAGCACCGAGAGGACGAAGTAGAGGGCCGCGGTCTTCGACGACCACTTGGTCCGGTTCCAGGCGTCCGCCCAGAAGATCACGTACAGGACGAACAGGACGCCGTGCACCGCGCCCATGACGGGCACCGCGTTGAAGTCCGTGGTCCGCTTCAGTACGGAGCAGACGAGCAGGATCAGGAACGAGATCGCCTCGGGGGCCGAGACCAGGCGGAGGCGGCGCAGGGCACTGGCGGTCTTGATGTCCACGGGTCACCTTCGGTGGGAGAGTCAGGAGGATCGGCGCTTTGTGAACGGATGCACAAGCGTCGCTCCATTCTGGCAAACGCGCCCCGGAGTCCCGAGAGGGGGTCCGCCCCGGGGTCCGTTCAGGGGTCGCCTCCCCCCAAAGGCTCTGTCGGCGAGCCCCGCCGCCCGTTACCGTCGCAATCGTGGCGATGTTCCGACTTCAGGGCGGCAAGGTGCTCGCCGTCGACATGACCGGGGATGCCGTGCGGGCGAAGAACGGCTCGATGGTCGCGTACGACGGGCAGATGGCCTTCAAGAAGCTGAGCGGCGGCGGTGAGGGGATCCGGGGCATGGTGACCCGGCGGATCACCGGGGAGCAGATGACCGTGATGGAGGTGAGGGGGCACGGGACGTGCTGGTTCGCGGACCGGGCGGCCGAGATCAACCTGGTGGCTCTGAGCGGCGACAAGCTGTACGTGGAGTCGAGCAATCTGCTCGCGACCGACGGCGGCCTGCGGACCGGTACGAGCTTCACGGGGCTGCGCGGCGCCTCGCAGGGCAACGGGCTGTTCACGACCACCGTGGAGGGGCACGGGCAGGCGGCGATCACCTCGGACGGCCCGGCGGTGGTGCTCCGGGTCAGCCCGCAGTACCCGCTCACGGTGGACCCGGGGGCGTACATCGCGCACCAGGGGAACGTACGGCAGTCCTTCCAGTCCGGTGTGACGTTCCGCACGTTCATGGGTGAGGGCGGCGGCGAGGCGTTCCAGATCCGGTTCGAGGGCGACGGGCTGGTGTACGTCCAGCCCAGCGAGCGGAACACGATCGCGGGGGACGTGTGAGATGACCTTCCGGGAGATCAATCCGAAGATGGTCGAGGCGACGGTCGTGCCGGGCCGGCGGCTGTTCAGTCAGCGCGGCGCGATGCTGGCGTACCGGGGCGAGGTGTCCTTCACGCCCAACGTCGCCGGCGGCCGGGGCGGGGTCATGTCGATGATCGGCCGCCGGCTCGCCGACGAGGACACCCCCCTGATGACCGTGGAGGGCGACGGCACCGTGCTGTTCGGGCACGGCGGCCACCACGTGCACGTGATCGGCCTCACCGGCGACACGCTGTACGTGGAGGCGGACCGTCTCCTCGCCTTCGAGGGCACCCTCCAGCAGGGGACGATGTTCATGGGGTCGCAGGGCGGCGTCATGGGCATGGTCCGCGGGCAGGTCACGGGCCAGGGCCTGTTCACCACGACCCTGAAGGGGCACGGCGCCGTCGCCGTGATGGCCCATGGCGGCGTCTTCGAGATCCCGATCACGCCGCAGCGCCCGGTGCACGTCGACCCGCAGGCGTATGTCGCCCACCACGGCGATGTGCGCAACAAGCTGTCGACGGCGCTGAGCTGGCGGGACATGGTGGGCCGGGGTTCCGGCGAGGCGTTCCAGCTGGAGCTGAGCGGCAGCGGCGCGGTGTTCGTCCAGGCCTCGGAGGAGAAGCTGTGACCACGTATGTGACGCCGGGCGGCGCCCCGGGCCCGACGGTGCACGACCCGGCCGCGCTCCCGGCCGACGACAACGTGAACCCGTACACCTTCTGCGTGGAGCTGAAGGGGACCCGGTGGTTCCTGCAGAAGGGGAAGATGATCGCCTACTACGGCTCGATCGACTTCGACGGGGTCGGGCACGGGCGGCTGGAGCGGCTGGTCCGCACGGCGTTCCACTCCCCGCTGCACGCCTCCGACTGGGTGGTGGCGGAGGGTTCGGGGAAGATGCTGCTCGCCGACCGGGCCTTCGATGTGAACTCGTTCGACCTGGAAGACGGCAATCTGACGATCCGCGCGGGCAATCTGCTCGCTTTTCAGCCAAGTCTCGCCCTCAAGCAGTCGATCGTGCCGGGGTTCCTGACATTGATCGGAACCGGGAAGTTCGTGGCCGCATCTAACGGTCCGGTGGTGTTCATGGAACCCCCGATCCGGGTGGACCCGCAGGCGCTCGTCGGCTGGGCCGACTGCCCGTCCCCGTGCCATCACTACGACCACGGGTACATGGCGGGCGTGCTGGGCGGTCTACGTGCGCTGACGGGCCTCGGCGGGGCTTCCGGAGAGGAGCACCAGTTCGAGTTCGTGGGGGCGGGCACCGTCCTGCTCCAGTCGACCGAGACCCTCATGCCCGAGCAGGAGACGGGAGCGATCCCACCCGGCGCGGGCGTGCCCGGTGGCGCGATGGCCGGAGGGCATGGGGGATCGGCCGGGACACCGCGCCTTCCCGGACAGCTGGGAGACCTCCAGCGTCGCTTCGGGCTGTGAGCGGTAGTCTGCGGAGTGTGACATCGAACGCGTGCGCACTGTCACACCACCTAGACTAGTTCACCATTCAACTTTCTTAGGTAGACTTCATTCATGGAGACCGAGACGGCCACGCGCTGGCTGACCGATGCGGAGCAGTGTGCCTGGCGCACCCACCTGGAGGTCAACCGACTGTTGACGTACCAGCTCGAAAAGGACCTGCAGCCGTTCGGCCTGACGATGAACGACTACGAGATCCTGGTGAATCTCTCCGAGTCGGAGGATCTGCGGATGCGGATGAGCGACCTCGCCTCCGCCACCCTGCAGTCCAAGAGCCGGCTCTCCCACCAGATCACCCGCATGGAGAACGCCGACCTGGTACGCCGCGAGAACTGCGAGTCCGACCGGCGCGGCCTCTACGCGGTCCTCACCGACCACGGCATGGCGACCATGCAGAAGGTCGCCCCGCACCATGTGGCATCCGTCCGCAGGCACTTCATCGACCTCCTCTCCCCCGAGGCCCTGACCGAGCTGGACAAGGCCCTCAAGCCCATCGCCGAGCACCTGCGGGGGCACCGGGGACGCCCATGACCAGTTAATGCCAGAGGACTAGGCCAATGGCAGGCGGAGCTCGAACAGGGCTCCGCCCGTCGGCGCCGCGTGAGCCGTGAGCGTGCCGCCGTGGCGTACGGCGACATCCCGGGCGATGGCCAGGCCCAGCCCGGCGCCGCCCTCGTCCCGGCTGCGGGCGTCGTCCAGTCGTACGAACCGTTCGAAGATCCGCTCCCGGTCGGCCTCCGGCACGCCCGCCCCGTCGTCGGCGACCCGCACCACCGCCGCCCGGTCCCCGTCCCGGCCCACGGTCACGGTGACCGAGGACCGCGCGTGCCGCTCGGCGTTGTCCAGCAGATTGGCGAGCACCCGCCCCAGCTGACCGCGTGATCCGGCCACTTCCGGACCACCGCCCCCGTCGGCCTCGACCGTCACCCGGTCCCGCCCCGCCGCCTCCTCCCGGGCCAGCGCGACCAGGTCGACCCGTGTCCCGGCGGGCCGCTCCCCCGCGTCCAGCCGCGCGAGCAGCAGCAGGTCGGCGGCGAGCCGCTGCAGCCGTACGGTGTCCTCGACCGCCCCGTCCAGGTCCAGCAGCCCGGGATGGGCGGCGGCCACCTCCAGCTGGGTGCGCAGCGAGGCGATGGGGCTGCGCAGCTCGTGGGAGGCGTCGGCGACGAACCGGCGCTGGCGTTCCACCGAGGTCTCCAGCGCGGCCAGTGTCTCGTTGGTGGTGCGGGCCAGCCGGGCCACCTCGTCGTGGGTGCCGGGTTCGGGCACCCGGCGGGACAGGTCCTCGGAGGCGGTGATCTCCGCCATCTCGCGGCGGATGCCCTCGACCGGGCGCAGGGCGCGCCGGGTGACCAGCCAGGTCACGCCCGCGACGACGCCGAGCAGCACCGGGAAGCCGATCAGCAGCACGGTGGCCGCGGTGCGCACCGCGTCCTGCTGGGCCTCCAGCGAGGCACCGGCGTGGACGACGACGGTCTCGCCGCGGCTGTCGGTCGCCTCCGCCTCGGCGAAGCGGTACTCGGCGCGTTCGCCGTCCACGGTGGCGGTGCCGTTCGCGTGGCCGTCGACCTCGCCGAGCTCGCCGCGCCGGCTGTCGCTCTCGTCGTCCCGGTCCTCCTCGTCGTCGTCCCGCCCGGGCGACGGGCCGCCGGCCGGGGTGACGGCGGACACCCCGGTGCCCGTGATGGCCTCCAGGCCCTCGCTCACCGCGAGCACCCGGCCGTCCTCGTCGACGACCTGGACCGGGTTGTCGTCGGCGTCCGGCAGGTCGAGGTCGGCGTACGGCGTGCCGGCCGCGATCTGGGAGGTGACCTGGCGGGCGGCGCCGTCCGCCTCGGAGTCCGCGCGGCTCTCCAGGTTGCCGCGCAGCGACAGCAGGACCGCCACCCCGGCGGCGACCAGGGCCACCGCCACCACGAGCGTCGCGGCCAGCGTGGCCCGCGCCCGCACCGACCCGAACACGCGTCTCATCGCGGCGCCTCCAGCCGGTAGCCCGCGCCCCGCACGGTGCGGATGAGCCCGGCGCCCAGTTTGCGGCGCAGGGCGCTGACATACACCTCGACGATGTTCGGGTCACCCTCGTAGGCGAAGTCCCAGACGTGTTCGAGGATCTCCGCCTTGGACACCACCTCGCCCGCCCGCAGCGCCAGCTGCTCCAGCACCGCGAACTCCTTCGCCGTGAGCGGCACCTCCGCGCCGTCGCGCAGGACCCGGCGGGCCCCGGTGTCCAGCCGCAGCTCGCCCACGGTGAGCACCGGGGTGCCGCCGCCCGTGTTCCGGCGGCGCAGCAGCGCCTTGATCCGGGCCACCAGGACGACGTACGAGAACGGCTTGGTCAGGTAGTCGTCGGCACCGGTGTCCAGGCCCTCCGCCTCGTCGTACTCGCCGTCCTTGGCGGTGAGCATCAGGATCGGCACGTCGTTGCCGGCGGCGCGCAGGGCGGCGCAGACGCGGTAGCCGTTCATGCCGGGCAGCATGATGTCGAGCACGACCAGGTCGTACGGCGACTCGCTCGCCCGGTGCAGTCCCTCCCGTCCGTCGTGTACGACGTCCACGGCGTAGCCCTCGGCGGTGAGGCCCCTGGCCAGGGACAGGGCGAGGCGTTTCTCGTCCTCGACGATCAAGAGATGGAAGGGGCGGCGCGCAGCGCCTCGAGTAGGGCGGTGGTGGGTGACGGGCGGGCGCATGGGGACAGGGTCGCAAACGGAAGCTGAAGCGATCTTCAGGTGGCTTCAGCGTGGCTTCAGGTTCGGATCGGCAGGGTGGGTCACGTCGAACCAAGCGATCCGACGTCGACCTTGGAGGGTCTTCATGAAGCGCAACATCGTCATCGCCGCCGTCACCGCGACCGCCCTGATCGGTGGCGGGGCCGCGGTCGCCTTCGCGGACGGTGGCGACGAGGCGAAGTCCGCACAGCGCACGACGGTCGTCGGCACCGCGGCGGGTGTCGGCGCCGACGACACCGACCGGGCGCCCGCGGGCAAGCTCACCGCCACCCAGGCGATCGAGGCCGCGCTGAAGGCCCAGCCGGGCACGGTCTACTCCGCCGACCTCGACGACGACCGGGACGGCGACGACGACGGCGACGACCGCGGCTGGGAAATCGGCATCCTGGGCTCCGGCAGCACCTCCTACACCGTCCACGTCGACCCGGCGACCGGCAAGGTCCTCGGCACCGGCACCGACCGGGACGAGGACGACGCCACCGAGGCCCGCCGCCTTTTGAAGGGCGCGGACATCGACGCCCGGGAGGCCGCCGAGGCCGCCGAGGCCGCCGAGGCGAAGGGTGTGGTGACCTCGGTCGAGCTGGACGACGACCGCGGCGAGGGCTGGAGCGCGGAGACCGCCGGCTCCGACCGGGACTGGCACGTCGACCTGAAGACGGGCAAGGTCACGGCGGACCGGGACGACGACTCGGTCTCCGAAGAGGACTGAGCGGCGTGGGTCCTGCCGGGCTCGGCTGCGTCGCCGGGTGCGGGCAGCAGGTGGCTGGTCGCGCAGTTCCCCGCGCCCCTGAACGCGGCTCCGCCGCGTCAGGCGCGTCAGCGCCGAAAGGGGCGCGGGGAACTGCGCGGGCACCCTCCCCACGACCCGCACCCGGCGACGCGGCGCGGCCTCGCTGCGTCAGCGCCTCAGGCCTCCGTGAGCCCCGCCACCAGCTCGTCCGCCGCGCGATACGGGTCCAGCTCACCTGCGACGATCCTCTCCGCGAGAGCGGACAGGCGGCGGTCGCCGTGCAAATCGCCGATGCGTTCGCGCAGGGCGGTGACCGCGATGGTCTCCACCTCGCGGGCGGCGCGGGCGCGGCGGCGCTCGGCGAGGACGCCGCGCTCCTCCATCCACGCCCGGTGCTTCTCCAGGGCCTCGACGACCTCGTCGACGCCCTCGGCGCGGGCGGCGACCGTCTTGACGATCGGGGGCCGCCAGTCGCCGGGGCCGCGGGCCTCGCCGAGGCCCAGCATGTGGTTCAGTTCGCGGGCGGTGGCGTCGGCGCCGTCCCGGTCGGCCTTGTTGACGACGTAGACGTCGCCGATCTCCAGGATTCCGGCCTTCGCCGCCTGGATGCCGTCGCCCATGCCGGGCGCCAGGAGGACGACGGAGGTGTCCGCCTGGGAGGCGATCTCGACCTCGGACTGGCCGACGCCGACCGTCTCGACCAGGATCACGTCGCAGCCCGCCGCGTCCAGGACGCGGATCGCCTGCGGGGCGGCCCAGGCGAGGCCGCCGAGGTGGCCGCGGGTCGCCATGGAGCGGATGTAGACGCCGGGGTCGGAGGCGTGGTCCGACATGCGCACGCGGTCGCCGAGCAGGGCGCCGCCCGAGAAGGGGGACGACGGGTCGACGGCGAGCACGCCGACCCGTTTGCCCTGTTTGCGATAGGCCGTGACGAGCGCCGACGTGGACGTGGACTTGCCGACGCCGGGCGAGCCGGTCAGGCCGACGACGTAGGCGTTCCCGGTCAGCGGGGCGAGCGCCGCCATGACCTCCCTGAGCTGCGGGGACGCCCCCTCCACCAGGGAGATCAGCCGGGCCACGGCCCGCGGCCGGCCTTCCCTGGCCTGGGCGACCAGCGAGGAGACGTCCTGCATCACAGCTCCGTTCACTAGATGTCCGCTATCGCAAAGGCTCAGGCCTTGGGCACCCGCACGATCAGCGCGTCGCCCTGGCCGCCGCCGCCGCACAGCGCGGCCGCGCCGACACCGCCGCCGCGCCGCTTCAGCTCCAGCGCGAGGTGCAGGACGAGGCGGGCGCCGGACATGCCGATCGGGTGCCCCAGAGCGATGGCACCACCGTTGACGTTCACCTTTTCGGTGGACACGCCGAGGTCCTTCATTGACTGCACGGCGACGGCGGCGAAGGCCTCGTTGATCTCGATCAGGTCGAGGTCGGAGACCTCCAGGCCCTCCTTCTTCAGGGCGTGCAGGATCGCGTTCGACGGCTGGGACTGCAGCGAGTTGTCCGGGCCCGCGACGTTGCCGTGCGCGCCGATCTCGGCGATCCAGTCCAGGCCCAGCTCCTGCGCCTTGGCCTTGCTCATGACCACGACGGCGGCGGCGCCGTCGGAGATCTGCGAGGAGGAGCCCGCGGTGATCGTGCCGTCCTTGCTGAACGCCGGGCGCAGCTTGCCCAGCGACTCGGCGGTGGTGTCGCCGCGGATGCCCTCGTCCTTGCTGAACAGGACCGGGTCGCCCTTGCGCTGCGGGATCTCGACCGGGGTGATCTCGGCCTCGAAGATGCCGTTCTTCTGCGCGGCGGCGGCACGCTGGTGGGACAGCGCGGCGATCTCGTCCTGCTCGGGGCGGTTGATGCCGAGGCGCGTGTTGTGCTTCTCCGTCGACTCGCCCATGGCGACGCCCTCGAAGGAGTCGGTGAGACCGTCGTACGCCATGGCGTCGAGCATCTGCACCGCGCCGTACTTGAAGCCCTCGCGGGACTTCGGCAGCAGGTGGGGCGCGTTGGTCATGGACTCCTGGCCGCCGGCGACGACGATGTCGAACTCGCCGGCACGGATCAGCTGGTCCGCGAGGGCGATGGCGTCGAGGCCGGACAGACACACCTTGTTGATGGTGAGCGCCGGGACGTTCATCGGGATGCCGGCCTTGACCGCGGCCTGGCGCGCCGGGATCTGGCCCGCCCCGGCCTGGAGCACCTGGCCCATGATCACGTACTGCACCTGGTCGCCGCCGATCCCCGCACGGTCGATGGCGGCCTTGATCGCGAAGCCGCCGAGGTCGGCCCCGGAGAAGGACTTCAGCGAGCCGAGCAGCCGCCCCATCGGGGTGCGGGCGCCCGCGACGATGACGGACGTCGTGCCGTTCGTAGCAGAAGACATGAGCTGCGATCCCCTTACCGGCCTGCACGACCGAGGAGTGAACGAGGGTTTACTCGAATGTACTGAGCGGTATCCCGCCCGTCATCGGGCTGTCGGTGTGATCGCGCGCACGTTGCGTAACCACCTCCGGAGCGCTGCACTGAGTCCATGCTGACGCGAATCGACCACATCGGGATCGCCTGTTTCGACCTCGACAAGACCGTCGAGTTCTACCGGGCCACCTACGGCTTCGAGGTGTTCCACTCCGAGGTCAACGAAGAGCAGGGCGTGCGCGAGGCCATGCTCAAGATCAACGATACGTCCGACGGCGGGGCTTCGTACCTGCAGCTCCTGGAACCGACCCGGGAGGACTCCACCGTCGCCAAGTGGCTCGCCAAGAACGGCGAGGGCGTCCACCACATCGCCTTCGGTACGGCGGACGTCGACGGGGACGCGGCCGCCATCAAGGACAAGGGCGTGCGCGTTCTGTACGAAGAGCCGCGACGCGGCTCCATGGGGTCACGTATCACCTTCCTGCACCCCAAGGATTGTCATGGCGTTCTGACAGAACTGGTCACTTCCGCACCTGTTGAGTCACCTGAGCACTGACCCCCGTACATAGGGGCCGGTAGGGTTGGGGGCGGTCGCCCTGCTCCACCGGGGCGACCCGTGCCGGGGTCCGGGTTTCGGGGGACGAGCGTCGGGGCATCAGCCCATGCTCCGTCGTTGATCTGACACCATTCCCCGGGGGCCCCGTTCGGCGGATGGACGGAGCTCGTTTGGAGAGACTTGCGACCAGGGGACGGATGGGACCGCGCAGTGCGGGGCTACGAGAGCCAGGAGCGAGAGCCGGCGGCTGACGTCGACCACCTCTCTCGGTTCGAGGCCGAGATGAAGCGGCTGAGGACCGAGCGGGAAAAGGCCATCCAGCACGCCGAGGACCTCGGCTACCAGGTCGAGGTGCTGCGGGCCAAGCTGCACGAGGCGCGCCGTACCCTCATGACCCGGCCCGCCTATGACAGCGCCGACATCGGCTACCAGGCCGAACAGTTGCTGCGCAACGCGCAGATGCAGGCCGACCAGATCCGCGCCGACGCCGAGCGCGAGCTGAGCCAGGCCCGGGCGCAGACCCAGCGCATCCTGCAGGAGCACGCCGAGCAGGCCGCGCGGCTCCAGGCCGAGCTGCACCAGGAGGCCGTTACCCGGCGCCAGCAGCTCGACCAGGAGCTGGCCGAACGCCGGCAGACCGTCGAGTCGCACGTCAACGAGAACGTGGCGTGGGCCGAGCAGCTGCGCGCCCGCACCGAGCAGCAGGCCCGTCGCCTGCTGGAGGAGTCCCGCGCGGAGGCCGACCAGGCGATGGCCGCGGCCCGCGCGGAGGCCGAACGGCTCACCGCCGAGGCCCGCCAGCGCCTGCAGAGCGAGGCCGAGGCCGCCCGCGCGGAGGCCGAGCAGCTGCTGCGCCGCGCCCGCGCGGACGCCGAGCGGCTGCTGAACGCCGCCTCCACGCAGGCCCAGGAGGCCACCGACCACGCCGAGCAGCTGCGCAGCTCCACCGCCACCGAGTCGGAGGCCGCCCGCCGGCAGTCCGCCGAGCTGAGCCGGGCCGCCGAGCAGCGGATGGCCGAGGCGGAGGAGGCGCTGCGCAAGGCGCAGTCCGAGGCGGAGAAGCTGGTCACCGAGGCCAAGGAGGCCGCGGCCAAGACCCTCAGCAGCGCCGAGGCCGCCAACGAGACGCGCACCCGTACGGCGAAGGAGCAGGTCGCCCGGCTGGTCAGCGAGGCCACCAAGGAGGCCGAGACCACCAGGGCGGAGGCCGAGCAGCAGGTCGCGGACGCCCGCGCGGAGGCCGAGAAGATCCTCGCCGAGGCCGCCGAGAAGGCCCGCTCGATCACCGCCGAGGAGACCGCCACCCAGCTGTCGAAGGCGGCGCGGACCGCCGAGGAAGTCCTCACCAAGGCGTCCGAGGACGCCAAGAAGACCACCAAGGCCGCCGCCGAGGAGGCGGAGCGGATCCGCAAGGAGGCCGAGGCCGAGGCGGACCGGCTGCGCGCCGAGGCGCACGACATCGCCGAGCAGCTCAAGGGCGCGGCGAAGGACGACACCAAGGAGTACCGCGCCAAGACGGTCGAGCTGCAGGAGGAGGCCCGCCGGCTGCGCGGCGAGGCCGAGCAGCTGCGCTCCGACGCCGTCGAGGAGGGCGAGAAGATCCGCGCCGAGGCCCGCAGGGAGGCCGTGGCGCAGATCGAGGAGGCGGCGAAGTCCGCCGAGGAACTGCTGGCCAAGGCGAAGGCCGACGCGGACGAGCTGCGCCGTACCGCCACCGCGGACAGCGAGAAGGTCCGCACCGAGGCCATCGAGCGGGCGACCTCACTGCGCCGGCAGGCCGAGGAGACCCTGGAGCGCACCCGCGCGGAGGCCGAACGCCATCGCGACGAGGTCGTCGAGCAGGCCGAGGGCATCAGGGCGGAGGCCGAGCGGGCCGCGCGCGAGCTGCGTGAGGACACCGAGCGGGCGGTCGCGGCCCGGCAGGCGGAGGCCGCCGAGGAGCTGGCCCGCCTCCAGGCCGAGGCGGAAGCGCGGCTGGCCGCCGCCGAGCAGGCGCTGACGGAGGCCCGTGAGGAGGCCGCCCGGATGCGCCGGGAGGCCGCCGAGGAGACCGACCGGCTGCGCGCCGAGTCCGCCGAACGGATCCGTACGCTCCAGCAGCAGGCCGAGACGGAGGCCGAGCGGCTGCGCGACGAGGCCGCCGCCGACGCGTCCGCGTCCCGCGCGGAGGGCGAGGCCGTCGCCGTACGGCTGCGGTCGGAGGCCGCCGCCGAGGCCGAGCGGCTGCGGACGGAGGCGCAGGAGAGCGCCGACCGGATGCGGGCCGAGGCGCAGGCCGCCGCCGAGCGGCTGGCCGCGCAGGCGTCGGAGACGCTGGCCGCCGCGCAGGAGGAGGCCGACCGGCGGCGCCGCGCGGCCGAGGAGACGCTGGGCGCGGCCCGGCAGGAGGCCGACCAGGAGCGCGAGCGGGCCCGCGAGCAGAGCGAGGAGCTGCTGGCGTCGGCGCGCAAGCGTGTCGAGGAGGCGCAGGCCGAGGCGATCCGCCTGATCGAGGAGGCCGACCGGCGCGCCACCGAGATGGTGTCGGCCGCGGAGCAGCACGCCCAGCAGGTGCGGGACTCGGTCGCCGGGCTGCACGAGCAGGCGCAGGAGGAGATCGCCGGGCTGCGGTCGGCCGCCGAGCACGCGGCGGACCGTACCCGCCGGGAGGCCGAGGAGGAGGCGGACCGGGTCCGCACCGACGCCTACGCGGAGCGGGAGCGGGCCGGCGAGGACGCGGCCCGCGTCCGGCACGAGGCGCACGAGGAGGCGGAGGCCGCCAAGGCGCTCGCCGAGCGGACGATGGCGGAGGCGCTGGCCGAGTCGGAGCGGCTGCGGTCGGACGCGTCCGAGTACGCCCAGCGGGTGCGCACGGAGGCGTCGGACAACCTGGCGGAGGCCGACCAGGCCGCCGCGCGCACCCGGGCGGACGCCCGGGAGGACGCCAACCGGATCCGGTCGGACGCGGCGACGCAGGCCGACACCCTGATCACAAAGGCGCGTTCCGAGGCGGAGCGGCTCACCACCGAGACGGCCGCCGAGGCCGACCGGGTCCGTACCGAGGCGCTGACCGAGGCGGAGCGGCTGACCACGGAGACCGCGGCGGAGGCCGAGCGGGTGCGCGGCGAGGCCCGCGCCGAGGCGGAGCGGCTGACGGCGGAGGCGGCCCTGGAGGCCGAGCGGGTGCGCACCGAGGCGGTCGCGCACGCCGATCAGCTGGTCGGGGACGCCACCGGCGAGGCGGAGCGGCTGCGGGCCGAGGCCGCGGAGACGGTCGGTTCGGCGCAGGCGCACGCGGAGCGGATCCGCGCGGAGTCGGAGCGGGTCAAGTCCGAGGCGGCCGAGGAGGCCGAGCGGCTGACCACGGCGGCGCGCGAGGAGGCCGAGCGGACCCTCGACGAGGCCCGCAAGGACGCCAACAAGCGGCGTTCGGAGGCGGCCGAGCAGGTCGACAAGCTCATCACGGAGACCACCGCCGAGGCCGACAAGCTGCTCACCGAGGCGCAGACGCAGGCCCTGAAGACCACCGCGGACGCCGAGTCGCAGGCCGACACGATGGTGGGCGCGGCCCGCAAGGAGGCCGAGCGGATCGTCGCCGAGGCGACGGTCGAGGGCAACGCGCTGGTGGAGAAGGCCCGTACGGACGCGGACGAGCTGCTGGTCGGCGCGCGCCGGGACGCGACGGCGATCAGGGAGCGCGCGGAGGAGCTGCGCGACCGGGTCACCACCGAGATCGAGGAGCTGCACGAGCGGGCCCGCCGTGAGGCCGCCGAGACGATGAAGTCGACCGGCGACCGCTGCGACGCGCTGATCAAGGCGGCCGAGGAGCAGCTGGCCAAGGCCGAGGCGAAGGCGAAGGAGCTGGTGTCGCAGGCGAGCTCCGAGGCCGGCAAGGTGCGGATCGCCGCGGTGAAGAAGGCCGAGGGGCTGCTGAAGGAGGCCGAGCAGAAGAAGGCCACGCTGGTCAAGGAGGCCGAGGAGCTGAAGGCCGAGGCGATCCGCGAGGCCAAGCGCACGGTCGAGGAGGGCAAGCGCGAGCTGGAGATCCTGGTGCGTCGCCGCGAGGACATCAACGCGGAGATCTCCCGTGTCCAGGACGTGCTGGAGGCGTTGGAGTCCTTCGAGGCCCCGTCGGCCGGCAAGGACGGCGGCGTCAAGGCCGGTGCGACGGTGGGTGCGCCCCGATCGGGTGGCAAATCGTCGGACGGGTAGTCAGGAGGCGGGGCTCCGGTGTTTGCTGGAGCCTTTGGCCAACTCCTCGACGAGGCCTTTGGCCAAGCCTTTGACGGCGGGTTTGGCAAGCAGTCCGACGGTTAGCCACTCAAAAGGGGTGTCATTCTCCAGATCAAACACGCATCCGCTCGATGACACACCGTTCTGGCCCCTAGGATTCCACCTATCACCTCACCGGTCTCATTCGACAGGAACCCCATGAGCGACACTTCCCCCTACGGCTTCGAGCTTGTGCGGCGTGGATACGACCGCGCTCAGGTGGACGAACGTATCTCCAAGCTCGTCTCCGACCGTGACAGCGCTCTCGCCCGCATCACCGCTCTGGAAAAGCGCATCGAGGAGCTCCACCTCGAAACGCAGAACGCCCAGGCCCAGGTAAGCGACGCCGAGCCGTCGTACGCCGGTCTCGGTGCCCGCGTCGAGAAGATCCTGCGGCTCGCCGAGGAAGAGGCCAAGGACCTGCGCGAGGAGGCCCGCCGCGCGGCCGAGCAGCACCGTGAGCTGGCCGAGTCGGCGGCCCAGCAGGTGCGCAACGACGCCGAGGCGTTCGCGGCCGAGCGCAAGGCGAAGGCCGAGGACGAGGGCGTCCGGATCGTCGAGAAGGCCAAGAGCGACGCCTCCCAGCTGCGCGCCGAGGCGCAGAAGGACGCGCAGTCCAAGCGCGAGGAGGCCGACGCGCTGTTCGAGGAGACCCGCGCCAAGGCCGCCCAGGCCGCCGCGGACTTCGAGACGAACCTGGCCAAGCGCCGCGAGCAGTCCGAGCGCGACCTGGCGTCCCGTCAGGCCAAGGCCGAGAAGCGCCTCGCCGAGATCGAGCACCGCGCCGAGCAGCTGCGCCTGGAGGCCGAGAAGCTGCGCACGGACGCCGAGCGCCGCGCCCGCCAGACGGTGGAGACCGCCCAGCGCCAGGCCGAGGACATCGTGGCCGACGCCAATGCCAAGGCCGACCGCATCCGTTCGGAATCCGAGCGCGAGCTGGCCGCCCTCACCAACCGCCGCGACTCCATCAACGCCCAGCTGACGAACGTGCGCGAGATGCTCGCCACGCTCACGGGCGCCGCGGTGGCCGCCGCCGGCACGCCGGCCGAGGACGAGCCGATCTCGCGTGGGGTGCCCGCTCAGCAGTCCCGGTAACCGGCGGGCGTACATCCGCTGAACACCCGCGAAGCCCTCTGCCGCTCCGGTGGCAGAGGGCTTTGTCCCGTTCTAGCGTGGCCGCATGATCGAGCTCGAGGGGCTGACGAAGCGGTACGGCGAGAAGGTGGCGGTCAACAACCTCACGTTCACGGTCAGACCGGGCATCGTCACGGGGTTCCTCGGTCCGAACGGGGCGGGCAAGTCCACGACGATGCGGATGATGCTGGGCCTGGACCGGCCGACGGCCGGGGACGTCCGGCTCGACGGCACGCACTACGACCGGCTCAAGGATCCCCTGAAATACATCGGCGCGCTCCTCGACGCGAAGGCCGTGCACGGCGGGCGCAGCGCCTACAACCATCTGCTGTGCCTGGCGCAGAGCAACGGCATCCCGAAGAGCCGGGTGCACGAGGTGCTGGACACCGTGGGCCTCACCGCGGTCGCCCGCAAGAAGGCCAAGGGGTTCTCGCTGGGCATGGGCCAGCGGCTGGGCATCGCCGGCGCGCTGCTGGGCGATCCGCGGATCCTGATGTTCGACGAGCCGGTCAACGGGCTGGACCCCGAGGGCATCCACTGGATCCGCAATCTGATGAAGTCGCTGGCCGCGCAGGGCCGGACGGTGTTCGTGTCGAGTCATCTGATGAGCGAGATGGCGCTGACCGCCGACCATCTGGTGGTGATCGGGCAGGGCCGGCTGCTCGCCGACACCTCCATGGCGGACTTCATCTCGCAGAACTCGCGGTCGTACGTCAGGATCCGCTCCCCGCAGCGCGAGCGGCTGCTCGACGTGCTGCACGGCGCCGGGATCACGGCCGTGGAGACGGCAGGCGGGGCCTTCGAGGTGGACGGCGAGAAGCCGGAGCGAATCGGTGAGCTGGCCGCGCAGCACCTGGTGGTGCTGCATGAGCTGAGCCCGCAGCAGGCCTCCCTGGAGGAGGCGTTCATGCGGCTGACCGCGGAGTCGGTCGAGTACCACGCACACTCCGACGCGCCCGCGCAGCCGCAGTGGGGCGCCGGCTGGAAGAAGGGCTGACGGGTATGGCGGCCGCCCAGGTCATCCGGTCCGAATGGACGAAGATCCGCTCTGTCGCGTCCACGGTGTGGACTCTTTCGCTCGCCGTGACGGTCACGATCGCGCTCGGCATTCTCATTTCCGCGCTGTCGAAGAACGAGTTCGACCGCTTGGACGCCCGGGACCAGCTCGCCTTCGACCCGACGTTCATCAGTTTCGCGGGCATGAGCCTCGGCCAGCTGGCGATGATCGTGTTCGGGGTGCTCGTGGTCTCCAACGAGTACAGCACCGGCATGATCCGCACCTCGCTGGCCGCGGTCCCGCAGCGCGGCACCTTCCTGTTCGGCAAGCTCGCCGTCGCCACCGGGCTCGCGCTGGTCGTCGGCATGGCCACCAGCTTCGCCACGTTCTTCCTGGGGCAGGCGATGCTCGGCGACCTCAAGGCGTCGATCGGCGACCCGGGCGTGCTGCGGGCGGTGATCGGCGGCGGGCTCTACATGACCCTCATCGCGATGTTCTCGATGGGCGTCGCCGCGATGCTGCGCTCGCCGATGCTGTCGCTGGGCATCCTGATGCCGTTCTTCTTCCTGATCTCCAACATCCTGGGCAACGTCGACGCGACGAAGAAGCTCGGCCGCTTCCTGCCCGACCAGGCCGGCAGCAGGATCATGCAGGTGGTCCCCCCGATCGACGAAGACACCCCGTACGGCCCCTGGGGCGGGCTCGGCATCATGGCGCTGTGGGTGGCGGCCGCCCTGGTCGGCGGTTACGTGCTGCTCAAGCGTAGGGACGCCTAGTAGCGGTCTCTCTTTACTCGCCCTTGGGTGGAACCGTCAGCTCCCCGATATCCTCCTAACCCTTACGGGGGCGTGTGCCCCGCTGTCCTGAACCTTTCGATGGGTGCGGAGCATGATCGAGGCAGTCGGCCTGACCAAGCGCTACGGCGACAAGACCGCTGTGTACAACCTTTCCTTCCAGGTGCGGCCCGGTGCCGTCACCGGCTTCCTGGGCCCCAACGGGTCCGGCAAGTCGACGACGATGCGGATGATCCTCGGCCTGGACAACCCCACCTCGGGCCAGGTGACGATCGGCGGCTTTCCTTACCGCAAGCTGCCGAACGCGCCCCGCCAGGTGGGCGCGCTGCTCGACGCCAAGGCGGTGCACGGCGGCCGCTCGGCCCGCAACCATCTGCTGTCCCTGGCCCAGCTGTCCGGCATCCCGGCCCGCCGGGTGGACGAGGTGCTCGGCGTGGTGGGCCTCCAGGATGTGGCCAAGCGGCGTTCCAAGGGCTTCTCGCTGGGCATGGGCCAGCGGCTCGGCATCGCCGCCGCGCTGCTCGGCGACCCGCAGGTGCTGCTGTTCGACGAGCCGGTCAACGGCCTCGACCCCGAGGGCATCCTCTGGGTCCGCAACCTGATGAAGTCGCTCGCGGCCGAGGGCCGTACCGTCTTCGTCTCCTCCCACCTGATGAGCGAGATGGCGCTGACCGCCGACCACCTCATCGTGATCGGGCGCGGGCAGCTGCTCGCCGACATGAGCGTGCGGGACTTCATCGCCGCGAACTCGGCAGGCTTCGCGCGGGTGCGCACCCCGGACACCGAGCCGCAGTTGCGCGAGAAGCTGTCGGCCGCGCTCACCGAGGCGGGCGGACAGGTGCTGCCCGAACAGGACGGGGCGCTGCGGATCACCGGGCTGCCGCTCCCCCGCATCAGCGACATCGCCCACGAGACGGACGTACGGCTGTGGGAGCTGTCGCCGCACCAGGCCTCCCTGGAGGAGGCGTACATGCGGATGACGCAGGCCGCCGTCGACTACCGCTCGACCGCCGACCAGAAGGCGGGCCTCCAGCAGCCGCTGCCGCCGGGCGCGCAGCCGCCCGTGCCGGTGCCCGGCCAGGGCCAGCCCGGCTGGTACGCCCCGCCGCCGCCCCAGCAGGGCGGGCAGCCGTTCGCGATGCCGCAGGCGCCGGGCCCGTACGGCGTCCAGCCCGGCGCGCCCGCGGCGGCGCCCGGCGCCGGTCAGCCGAACCCGTACGCCCAGCCGGCGCCGCAGGCCGGTACGCCCGGCGCGGCGGCCCCGCAGCCCGGCCAGGCCCCCGCCCCGGCGGCCCCGGCTCAGCCCCCTGCCGCAGCCCCTGCCCCGGCGGCCGAGTCGCCCGCGCCGCAGGACCAGCCCCCGGCGCCCGCGCAGCCCCCGGCCGCGCCCGCCGCTCCGGCGGCCGCGCCGCAGCCCTCCGCCCCCGTCTCCGACCCGACCCAGTCCGAGGACGCCCGATGAGCACGCCCCAGACCCCGATGTCGCCGGCCGCGCCCGGCATGCCGTACCACGGTTACACCTCGCCGATCCCCGTCGTCCGCACCCACCTCGGGCACGCGATCGCCTCGGAGTGGACGAAGATGAGGTCGGTGCGGTCGACGATGTGGACGCTGGGCGTGTTCGTCGCGCTCGTCGTCGGCATCGGCCTGCTGACCGGCACGGTGGTGGGCGGCAACGCCACGGAGGAGGATCTCGGCGGTGAGAGCGCGCTGGCCCTCGGCTTCTTCGGGCTGCTGCTCGGCACCATGTGCGTCATCACGCTCGGCGTGCTGACCACGGCCTCGGAGTACGGCACCGGGATGATCCGTACGACGATGACGGCCTGCCCGTCGCGGGGCCGGGTGCTGACGGCGAAGGCGATCGTCTTCTTCGCGGTCGCCTTCACCGTGACGCTGGTGTCGTCCGGCCTCGTCGCCGTCGCCCAGGTCGGCATGGTGGACGCCCGGGACCCCTCCGGCGGCGAGTGGCTGAAGGCCACGGTCGGCATCTCGCTCTACATCGCGCTGCTCGGCCTGCTGTCGCTGGTCATCGGCTCGATCATCCGGCACTCCGCGGGCGCCATCACCATCATGATCGGCGCGGTGCTCGCCCCGCTGGTGATCGCGCTGTTCATGTTCTCCTCGTCACTGGAGGACGTGCGGACCTTCCTGCTGGAGTACTCGATCCCGAACCAGCTCGGCGTCTTCTACGCCAACTCCCTCAGCGACACCGGCCCTTCGGGCTGGGACCCGCTGTGGATCATGCTGGGCATCACCGCCGTCGCCTTCGCCGGCGCCTACGCGCTGCTGGAGCGGCGGGACGTGTAGGACCGCGGGCGGATCGCTCAGAATCTGGGCGCGTTACGGGACCGCTGCACCCGCGTGGTGCGGCGGTCTCGCGCGTTCCAGCAGGACTTGTGCCAGTGCCGGCGGTCGTCGACGCCCGCGTGCTCGGGCCAGGCGACGACGTGCGGGACGCCGTCGGGGATCAACTGGTCGCAGCCGGGACAGCGATAGGCCTTGCCCTGCGCGCTCGCCCCCGCGACATGGCGCACGTTCCACTCCTCGCCCTGCCAGTCCTCGCTGGACTGCCATCCGCCGTAGCGGCCCGGCCGGTCGTCCTCGGCACTCCGGCCGGAGGAGACGGCATCCTTCGGGCCCTTGGGTCGGTTATGACGCGGGGACACGGAACACCTCACGGGGCTATACAGGAAGCGGGTCGTGTCCAGCCTACGCGCCGTCGTGGGGGGTACGCGGAAGCGGCGAACGTCACAAGTCCCCCTCCGGACCGGCCATTCTGCAGACAATCGGCAAATTCGTCCGCCAGGCCGTGTCCTCGGCACGTGTCAGACGGTTATGCCGGGTGGGGGAGCTCCGTGTCGGGGCCAAGGAAGCAGGAAGAGCGATGCGCGTAGGAAGTTTTGTGTTGGCGGCCCAGTTCCCGGGTCAGGGCCAGGGGGAGGCGCTGCACCGCGCGGTCCGCTCGGCGCAGGTGTCCGAGGAGGCGGGTCTGGACTCGGTCTGGCTGGCCGAGCACCACTTCGTGCCGTACGGCACCTGCCCGTCGGCGATCACCCTGGCCGCCTACCTGCTCGGCCGCACCCACCGCATCCGGGTCGGCACAGCGGTCAGCGTGCTGCCCACCGCCCACCCGGTGACCCTCGGCGAACAGGCCGCGCTGCTCCATGTGACCAGCGGCGGCCGCCTCTCCGTGGGCGTGGGCCGGGGCGGCCCCTGGGTGGACCTGGAGGTGTTCGGGGCGGGCCTGGAGGCGTACGAGAAGGGGTTCCCGGAATCACTCGATCTGCTGGTGCGCTGGCTGCGCGAACCCCGGGTCGCGGCCACCGGGGAGCGGTACAGCTTCCGCGAGGTGCCCGTCGTCCCCCGGCCGTCGGAGTCCCTGACGGAGACCGAGGGTCCGGAGGTGCTGGTCGCCTGCACCTCCCCGGACAGTGTGCGGATGGCAGCCGAACGCGGCCTGCCGATGCTCCTCGGCATGCACATCGGGGACGAGGAAAAGGCCGAGATGGTCTCCCTGTGGCGGAGCTGTGCGCGGGCCGCCGGGCGGCCTGCCGAGCGGATCGCCGACCCGGGCCATGTGTCGGCCGGCGTGTGCCAGATCGCGGACCGGCGGGTCGACGCGGCCGAGACCCTGACCAAGGCGATGCCGGGCTGGCTGAAACAGGGACTCGACGCGCATGTCACCGTGGACGGCCGGGAGCGCCGGATGCGCGACCCGATGGCCTACACCGAACTGCTCTGCGGGCTGCACCCGGTGGGCACGCCGCGGCTGTGCGCCGACCGGCTCGCGGCGACCAGCGAGCGGACCGGGGTCAGCCGTTTCGCCCTGCTGGTCGAGGGCTCGGGAGACCTCGCGGCGACGGAGGAGAACGTACGGCGGCTGGGCGCGGACGTACTGCCTCAGCTGCGCTGACTCCCGGCCCCGGGCGGCCCGGTGGTGCGGGGTGCTTGCCGCCCCGGTACAGACATCGCACCTCCCGTGTACGGGAGCGGCAAGCGTGCGGCTCGCTGCGTCAGCAGTCCCGGAGTTCCGGGGACTGGTTGAGCAGCTGGCTGCGCACCGACGTGAAGCGGGCCAGCGTGTCGTCCACCGAAGCGTCCAGCGGGAACACCGCCACCCGGTGGCAGTTCTGGAAGGCCAGCCGTACACCGAAGTGCCGCTGCAGCGCACCGCGGATGGCGTCACTCGCGAGCGCGCGCAGGAGCTGACCGCGTGCCTGCTCGTCCGGCGGGGGCGTCTGGTTGTCGGCGAACTGGCCGCCGTCCACCTTCAGCTGGGCCACCAGGGAGCTGATCATCTCCCACGCGTAGGGCAGGGAGGTCCGGACGCAGTCGACGAATTCAGCTTCGTCGACCTCGCCTCGCTCGGCCTGTTCGAGTAGGGCCGGTGAGACGTCGAGCGACATGGGTACTCCTCTCGCACCCCCGAACAGCAGGGGTTGCCGGACAGATGTGGGAGCTCGCGATACCGGACACCCTGAGTACACGCGTCGCGACCTCCCGTTTACTACGGTAGGCAACAGGCCGTGACCGCACCAGGAGAATGCGGATACAGGCGGATCCCGGTGAGCACACAATCGGCCACGACCGAACAGGCGCCTTCTGGATAAACAGGACGCGAATCGCGTACGGCCCGGGGTGTCGAGTAGCGTTGCCGACCATGCGTCTCGTCATTGCCCGATGCTCGGTCGACTACGCCGGCCGGCTCACCGCCCATCTCCCCTCGGCACCCCGTCTGATCCTGGTGAAGGCGGACGGCAGTGTCTCCATCCACGCGGACGACCGCGCCTACAAGCCCCTCAACTGGATGTCGCCGCCCTGCACGCTGAAGGAGGGCACCGGCGAGGAGGAGGGCGTCTGGACCGTCGTCAACAAGGCGGGCGAGAAGCTCATCATCACCATGGAGGAAGTCCTCCACGACTCCTCGCACGAGCTGGGCGTCGACCCCGGCCTGATCAAGGACGGCGTGGAAGCGCACCTCCAGGAACTCCTCGCCGACCGCATCGAGACCCTCGGCGAGGGCTACACGCTGATCCGCCGCGAGTACATGACGGCGATCGGCCCGGTCGACATCCTCTGCCGGGACGCCGACGGGCAGACCGTCGCGGTCGAGATCAAGCGGCGCGGCGAGATCGACGGCGTGGAGCAACTGACGCGCTATCTGGAGCTGTTGAACCGCGATCCCCATCTGGCGCCGGTGCGGGGCATCTTCGCCGCACAGGAGATCAAGCCGCAGGCCCGCGTCCTCGCCACGGACCGGGGCATCGGCTGCCAGGTGCTGGACTACGACGCGCTGCGGGGCATCGAGGACGACAAGCTGCGGCTGTTCTGAGGTACGCCCCACAGGGTGCCGTACGACGGTGAGGGCCGGGTCCTGGACGAGGATCCGGCCCTCTCGCGTTCACGGCCTCAGATAACCGACTCGGTGCTGCCGGGCGAGCCGGCGTCGCCGGTCTCCGGGGCGCTCGCCGAGCTGCTGGTCTCGGTCGGGGCGCTGGCGGAGTCCGAGGTGGACGGGGTGTCCGTCGGGCTGTTGGTCGGCGTCTCCGTCGGAGTCTGCGTGGGCGTGTCGGTCGGCGACTCGGTGGGGGTCTCCGTCGGGGGCTTGGGAGACGTCGAGGGCCTGGGAGACGTCGGCGGCTTCGGCGGGGACTGGGACGGCGAGCCGGACGGGTCGTCGTCGTCATCGGGGTCGCGGGTGCCGCTGGGGTCGTCCGAGGGCTCCTCCGGCTCGGTGGCGGAGCCCGTCGGCGTCGGGTCGTCGGACGTGCCGAACGTGCCGTCGGGGCCCGGGTCGGTCGGGCGGCTGGTCGCGCTGCCGGTGCCGCTGTCCTCGCCGCTGTCCGCCTCGTCGGCGCCCAGGCTGCCGTCGCCGCCGTCCTGGCTGGCCGACGGGTTGACGCCGACCCGGTCGGAGGGGCTGTCGGCGTCGTTGCCGGAGGTGGCGCCGAGCGTCACCACCGTGCCGAGCACGGCCACGAGCAGCGCGCCCGCGCCGGCCGCGGCCAGGTTGCGCCGGGCGAGGCCGCGCAGACCGCCCCGGGCGGCCCTGGACGGCGTACCGCCCGGCGTCGAATGGTGGGTGACGAGCGTGGCGGGGACGTCGGCGGGGCGGGCCAGGTGCGGGAACTCCGGGCGGGACGCCGGGACACCGCCGGGCGGGGACGCGGACTCCTCGTGCCGGGCGGCGGGCACCTCGTCGCCGACGGCGGCGCCGAGCACGGGCCCGGCGCTCACCGCGCCGACGCCTGGGGTGTTCCCGGAGCGGTCGTCGACCAGGGCCAGGGCGCGGCGGCCCGCGACGGTGCCGCGCTTGTCGGCGAGGGCGCCGCGCAGGCCGATGGAGGCCTCCAATTCGGCGCGGGCCCGCTCCAGGCGGCCCTCGCACAGGGCGTGGATGCCGAGTTCGTGGTGGAAGTAGGCCTGGTCGGCGACCGCGCCGGCGAGCCGGGATGCCTCCGCTCCGGCCCGCAGGGTGCGCTCCCAGGCGCCCCAGTGCAGCCCGGCGGCGAAGGCGGGCGCCGCGGTGCGGGCCAGCTGGACGGCGGCGCTCTCCTCGTCCTCGGCGGGCGGCGTGGTGACCGGGACGAGGACGGCGAGCGCGGCGAGCAGCGCGTCGGCCTCGGCGCTGACCCGCTCGGGAGTGACCGAGGGGTGCCCGGCCCACCAGGCGTAGTGCCGGGCGGCGGTGTGGGCGTGGTCCTGGAGGTCGTCGGCGTATCCGGCGGCCTCCAGCTGGGTCCGCACTCCGGCGGCGAGCCGGTAGCGGGCGCCGACCGGGGTGACCAGGGCGCAGTCGACCAGTTCGCCGAGGGCGGCGTCCGCATGGGTGTCGCCGACCAGGGCGGGCAGGTGGGCCTGGTGCGGCACCTCGCCGCCGAGGGCGACGGCGAACCGCAGGGTGGCGCGCGCCGACTCGCTCAGCCGGGAGGCGAGCAGGGCGACGGGCGCGGCTCCCTCGGCGAGGGAGGGCAGCGGTGTGTCGTCGCCGAGGGCGGCGGGGACGGGGGCGTCGACGGGCGGCTCCTGGAAGACGCCGAACTCGTCGAAGGCGTCCGCCCCGGCGCGCAGCCGGTCGCGCTGCCTGAGCAGGGCGCCGGCCTGGACGAACCGCAGCGGCAGGCCCTCGGACTCGAACCACAGGTCGCCGGCCCAGTTGGACTCGTCCTCGGTGAGGGGGCGGCCGACGGCGTGTCCGAGCAGCTCCAGGCCGCCGGCCCGGTCGAGGCCTTCGAGGGAGACCTCTTCCAGGGCGGACTCGGCGGACGGCGCGGGCACGTCGGGGGTGGCGCTGATCAGGAAGGCGCACTCGGGGGTGGCGTCCAGCAGCTCGTCGAGGGCGGCGCCGCCGAACTCGATGTCGTCGAGGACGACGACGGCACCGATCTCTCGGACCGCTTCGCGCAGTTCGTCCCGTTCCGGCCGGTGCAAGGGTGCGTTGTGGACGGCGTAGAACAGGTCGTGCAGCAGCTCGTCGGCGGTGCGGTGGAAGCCGCTGAGGCGGATGACGCCGTCGGGGGCCAGGTCCGCGCAGTCCTGGGCGACGATGTCGAGCAGGGCGGTGCGGCCGGAGCCGCCGGGGCCGGTGAGGCGTACCGAGCGACCGCGGGCGAGCAGCCGGACGAGGCGTTCGCGGTCTTCCTGGCGGCCGAGCAGGGGCAGTTCGGGCCGGGCGGGGCCGGGCGGCGCGGGCGGGCGGGCGGCGCGGGCGACCTCGGCGCGTTCGGCCGCGGTCAGCTTCCGCGGCCGTCCGGGCCGCTCGGCCGGCGGGCAGAGTTCGATCTCGCTGCCGTCGACGGGGTTGACGGTGAGCAGGTGGTCGCCGGAGACGAGCTGGACCGTGCGGGCGAGTGCCGGTGTGTGCTGGCCGAAATCCGGTGTGAGCGGGTCCCTGGGCGGACGCTGCCGCGGCGCGTGAGCGTCGCCGTCATGGCCGTGCTCCTCGGGTCCCCGGTTGTTCGGGTCCATAGGTTCAAGCCCCCCAAAAGCGTCGAGTGCGTGCGGCCCCTCCCGGCCGTGTCGCACACCGCGCTGTCGCTTCTGGTCCGGGCCCGCTCAAGGGTGGATCGGACAGCGGGCGACCGAACCCTAAACCTTCGCTCAGTATCTACGACAGCCCGGGGTGCCGCGCCGTCCGAGACGTCACAGTCTCATGAGGATTGCCTGCGACGTGCGCTTCGATACCGGAACGCCCGACTCCGGACGTCCGGGCCGGCGTCACACGCGCGGCAGGGACTCCACGCCGATACCGCCCTCGATCGCCAGGATCCGGTGCAGCCGGGTGGCCACCAGCAGGCGCTGCATCTGCAGTGGTACGCCGCGCAGCACCAGCCGGCGGCCGCAGCGGCCGGCCCGCCGGTGGGCACCCATGATCACCCCGAGCCCGGTGGCGTCCCAGGAGGCCAGTCCGGACAGGTCGAGGACGAGATCGCCGACTCCGTCGTCGACGGCCGAGTGCAGAACCGCACGGGCGTCCGCCGCGGTGCGGACGTCGAGGCGGCCCTCGACGACCACCTCGGCGTGGTCGCCCCTGATGTGCATATGCGCTCCCCGTGCGTGTCGGTGCGTACTCCATGACGGTGGCTAGCAACGTCGGTAGGACGGTGGCTTGCACCGTCTGACTGCTTCCGTGGCGGTGCGGTTGCTGCTTGTAAGCGAACCGATACCGAATTCACCCCGAGGTGTGATGTCTCTGGGGCGAGTGCTGTTTCAGTGCTTGTAGAAGCCCTGCCCGCTCTTGCGGCCGATGTCACCGGCGTCAACCATCCGGCGCATCAGCTCCGGCGGGGCGAACTTCTCGTCCTGGGTCTCGGTGTAGATGTTGCTCGTGGCGTGCAGCAGGATGTCGACGCCCGTCAGGTCGGCGGTGGCGAGCGGGCCCATGGCGTGACCGAAGCCCAGCTTGCAGGCGAGGTCGATGTCCTCGGCGCTGGCGACGCCCGACTCGTAGAGCTTGGTCGCCTCGACGACGAGGGCGGAGATGAGCCGGGTGGTGACGAAGCCGGCCACGTCCCGGTTCACGACGATGCAGGTCTTGCCGACGGACTCGGCGAACTCCCGCGCGGTGGCGAGGGCCTCGTCGCTGGTCTTGTAGCCGCGTACCAGCTCGACGAGCTGCATCATCGGCACCGGCGAGAAGAAGTGCACGCCGACGACGCGCTCGGGGCGCTCGGTGGCGGCCGCGATCTTGGTGATCGGAATGGCCGAGGTGTTGGAGGCGAGCACGGTCTCCGGACGCACGATCTTGTCGAGCGCGCGGAAGATCTCGTGCTTGACCTCCAGCTTCTCGAAGACGGCCTCGACGACGACGTCGGCGTCGCCGGCGGCGTCCAGGTCGGTGGTCGCGGTGATGCGGCCGAGCGCGGCCTCGGCGTCGGCGGCGTCCAGCTTGCCCTTGCTCACGAACTTGTCGTACGACGCCTTGATGCCGTCGGTGCCGCGCTTGAGCGCCTCGTCGGTGACGTCGCGCAGGACGACGTCCCAGCCCGCCTGGGCGGAGACCTGGGCGATACCGGATCCCATGAGACCGGCCCCGATGACGGCGAGCTTCCGTGCCACTGTGCGACTCCCCTGATACGCGCTGTCGTTGTTCCTCTCGGGCGGACACTAGCGCTCGTGAGGGGCTGTGTGACCGGTAAGTAATGCGCGTCACGTCTCACATGACGGACATCACACCGCCAGGGGTCATTCCGCGCCACGTACGGCGTAGTTGAGCACCCTCTCGCTCAACAGCCCCTCCATCTCCTCGAGCAGCACCAGTGCCTCGCGGGAGACCTCGGCGGGCCGGCCGCCCTCCATCATGCGCCGGCCGATGACCGCCATCACCGTCTGGTGGAGCCAGTTGACCTGACCGGCGATCAGGGCCGGCATGGGGTCGCCGGGCTCGGCGCCGGTCTCCTCGGCGAGGGTGCGTTCGAGGTCGTCGACGACTTCCTGGCTGATGGCCCAGAGCCGGGAGCGCAGGGCGGGCGAGTCGTGAATCACCGTCATGAACCGGGCATAGCCGTCCATCAGCCCCATGCGGGGTGATACCGCCTCGACCTCGTCGCGCAGTTCGCGCAGCACCGCCGCGGCGGCCGACTCGCCGTCGCGCCGGCCGCGCACCCAGCGCGAGAGCCGGTCGACGACCTCCCTGGAGCGGTCGAGGAACAGGTCCTCCTTGGCCGGGAAGTAGTTGTAGACCGTGTTGACGGAGACGTTCGAGGCCTCGGCGATCTCCGCGACGGTGACGGCGTCGAAGCCGCGCTCCAGGAACAGGCCCGTGGCGACATCGGAGATGTACTGCCGGGTCTGCCGCTTCTTCCGCTCTCTGAGTCCCTCGGCCATGCCCGCATGCTACCGGCTTCACTGGAGCCGGTGAAAACTTGGGGTCATTGCAAAATTTCAGAGACTCTGTTTTTCTCGTGCCATGGCAATCATCAGTACGGCCGGACTGGCCCGTACCTTCCAGACGAAGCAGGGCCCCGTGGAGGCCGTCCGCGGCATCGACCTCACCGTCCAGCCGGGCGAGATCCTCGGCCTCCTCGGCCCGAACGGGGCGGGCAAGACCACCACCCTGCGGATGCTCACCACACTGCTCAAACCCACCGGCGGAGCCGCCACCGTCGCGGGCTGCGACCTGGCGACCGACCCCGTCGGAGTGCGCCGCGCGTGCGGTTACGTGGCCCAGTCGGGCGGCGTCGACGGACAGATCGGGGTGCGCGAGGAACTGGTCACCCAGGGCCGCATGTACCGCCTGCCGAAGGCCCGGGCCCGCGAGCGCGCCGAGGAGCTGGCGCACGAGCTGGACCTCACCGGCCTCCTCGACCGCAGGACCGCGGAGCTGTCCGGCGGCCAGCGCCGCCGCCTCGACATCGCGATGGCGCTCACCCACCGCCCCCGGGTGCTCTTCCTCGACGAGCCGACGACCGGCCTCGACCCCGCCGCCCGCGCCGACCTGTGGGACCTGGTCCGCCGGCTGCGCGACGAGCACGGCACGACCGTCCTCCTGACCACCCACTACCTCGACGAGGCCGACGCCCTCTCCGACCGCCTGGTCGTCGTCGACCGGGGGACGGTCGCGGCCGAGGGCACCCCGACCGCGCTGAAGCTCCGGTACGGCGGCTCCGTCGACGCGACCCTCCAGGAGACGTTCCTCGCCATCACCGGCCGCGGGACGGTCCCGGCCGACGCCGCCCCCGTCGCCGTATAGGAGCCACCGGATGCTGCTGCACGACACCGCGCTGATCTACGGGCGGTACGCCCGCCAGACCCTGCGCTCCCGCTTCGCGATGCTCTTCGGCGCCTTCATGCCGCTGCTGTATCTGCTGTTCTTCGGTCCGCTGCTCACCGGTCTGCCACTGGGCGGGCAGGGCAGTTCCTGGCAGGTGCTGGTGCCGGGGCTGCTGATGCAACTCGGACTCTTCGGAGCCCTGTTCGCCGGGTTCATGATCCTCGTCGAGAAGGGCGAGGGCGTCGTCGAGCGGATGCGCGTGACCCCCGTCAACCGGCTGGCGCTGCTGCTGGGCCGGGTGCTGCGGGACGCCACCGTGTTCGTCTTCCAGGCGGTGCTGCTGGTGCTGGCCGCGCTGCTGATGGGGCTGCGGGCACCGCTGGCCGGCGTGCTGATCGGCTTCGGCTTCGTCGCCCTGCTGACCGTCTCGCTCGCCTCGCTGTCGTACGCGCTGGCGATGCGGATGCGCGCTCCGCAGGAGTTCGGGCCGCTGATCAACGCCGTCAGCATGCCGTCGATGCTGCTGTCCGGCCTCATGCTGCCGATGAGCCTCGGACCGGCCTGGCTGGACGTCCTCTCCCACTGCGTGCCGTTCCGCTACCTGGTGGACGCCATGCGGGACGCGTACGTCGGCCACTACACGACCGCGGACATGCTCTACGGCACCCTGGTCGCCGTCGGCCTCGCCGTGCTCTCCGTGACGGCGGGCACACGGGTCTTCCGTACCGCCGGGGCCTAGCCGGTCACTACGCTGGCCACATGGTCAATCTGACGCGCATCTACACCAGGACCGGTGACCAGGGCACCACCGCCCTCGGCGACATGAGCCGGGTCGCCAAGACGGACCTGCGGATCTCCGCCTACGCCGACGCCAACGAGGCCAACGCGGTGATCGGCACGGCGATCGCGCTGGGCGGTCTGGACGAGGAGGTCGTCAAGGTCCTCACCCGCGTGCAGAACGACCTGTTCGACGTGGGCGCGGACCTGTCGACGCCGGTCGTGGAGAACCCCGAGTACCCGCCGCTGCGGGTGGAGCAGTTCTACATCGACCGGCTGGAGGAGGACTGCGACCGCTTCAACGAGCTGCTGGAGAAGCTGCGCTCCTTCATCCTGCCCGGCGGCACCCCCGGCGCGGCCCTGCTGCACCAGGCCTGCACGGTCGTCCGCCGGGCGGAGCGGTCCACGTGGGCGGCGATGGAGGTTCACGGCGAGACCATGAACCCCCTGACGGCCACCTACCTCAACCGCCTATCGGACCTGCTCTTCATCCTTGCGCGGATCGCGAACAAGGACGTCGGGGACGTGCTCTGGGTCCCGGGCGGCGAGCGCTGAGTCCGTCTCCCCCGGCGGCGCCTTGCGCGGCCAGACGGTGTACGACAGCGCGATCAGGCCGTAGATGCCGACCACCCGCAGCGCCACCCACTGGAACGAACGCAGCGAACTGACGTCCCCGGAGTCGCCGACGTACCAGACCGCCAGCTGGAGCAGCCCCAGCGCGACCGCGCCGCCGAACACCGCGCGCAGCCACAGTTTCGCCTCGTGCACGGCGCGGCCGCGGCCGTAGCGCGGGGGCTTCGGCGGGGGCGGGGCGCCGGCCAGGCGGTGCGCGGCGTGGCCGTCGAGCCAGCGGATGGTGTAGTGGCCGAACGCCACCGTGTAGCCGATGTACAGCGCCGCGACGCCGTGCTCCCAGCTCGGCTCGGCCCCGTTCTTCAGGTCGATCGCCGTCGCCACGAACAGCACCAGCTCCAGGACCGGCTCGCACAACAGCACGACGACGCTGGTGCGGCGCCACTTCAGCAGATAGCGGACGGCGAGGCCCAGCGCCAGCAGCACCCAGAAGCCGACCTCGCAGGCGATGATCAACGTGACGATCACGACATGCTCCCTTCGGTCACCCTTCCAGGCTCCCGGCGAAAGCGGCGGAGATCGTCGTCGGCGGTGACGAACTCGCGGTACATCGAAAGATGCAGTCGAGGACCGTCCGCGGGGATCAGGCGAGCGCGGCGCGCGCCGTGTTGGATGGGTTCATGGCCGCTCCGCGACTCCCCCGCCCGCACCGCTTCGACGCGTACGTCGCGCTGGCCGGACTGCTCGGCGGGCTGCTGCTGTGGGGCATCGGCCTGGCCACCCGCCCGGCCGGTGAGCCCATCGTGCTCTTCCCGGGGCCCTGGCCGCTGCTGGTCCCGCTGGTGGTGATGGCGGGCTGCGAGCTGATGCGCCGGGCCGCCCCGCGCACCGCCCTGCTGACGGCCACGGCCGCGCTGACCCTGGACACCATGACCCAGGGCAACCTGGCCACCCTGGTGATGTTCACCGACGTGATGTACGCGGCCGTGCTGTACGGCACCCCGGCCTCGGCCCGGCGCATCCCCTGGATCACCGGTCTGATGTCGGTGGCGGCGACAGGGGTGTCGTTCGCGGCGTGGCGCGTCCCCGAGGCGCTGCTGATCGGCGCGGGCGTCGCCATCGTCGCGTTCGCGCCCGCCTCCACCGGCCTGATCGTGCGCAACCACCGCGAGGCCGCCGAGGCCGCGCGGCTGCGTGCCGAGCAGACCGCCCTGCTGGCCGAGATGGACCGGGTGCAGGCGGTCGGGGCCGAGCGGGCGCGGATGGCACGGGAGTTGCACGACCTGGTCGCCAACCACCTCTCGGCGATCGCCATCCACTCCACGGCCGCGCTGTCCCTCGACGACCCGGACACCACCCGCAGGGCCCTCGGCGTCATCCGGGAGAACAGCGTGGAGGGCCTGGCCGAGATGCGCCGCCTCATCGGCATCCTCCGGGACGCGGGCGCCGGCACCGAGCCGTCCGCCGCACCCACCCTCGACGGCCTGGGCACGCTGGTCGACACCGCCCGCGCCAACGGCCTCGACGTCACCCTGCGCGCCGAGTACGACCGCGGCCTGCCCGCGCCGGTGGAACTGGCCGCCTACCGGATCGTCCAGGAGTGCCTGACCAACGCCCTCAAGCACGCCGGGCCCGGCCCCGTCGGCGTGACCCTCGCCCAGCTCGACGGCTCCCTCACCATCGCCGTGACCAGCCCGTACGGCGACCGGGACGCCCCGCGCGCGCCCGGCTCCGGGGCGGGACTGGTCGGGATGCGGGAGCGGGCCACCCTGCTGCACGGCACCCTGGAGGCCGGGCCCGAGGACTCGGCGGACGGCAAGATCTGGGCCGTACGCGCGACACTTCCCACCGTCGAAGGAGACCCCGCATGATCCGCGTCCTCGTCGCCGAGGACCAGTCCGCCGTCCGCGCCGGGCTGGTGCTCATCCTCGGCAGCGCGCCCGACATCGAGGTGGTCGGCGAGGCGGCGGACGGCGAGCAGGCGGTGGCGCTGGCCCGCGAGCTGCGGCCGGACCTGGTGCTGATGGACGTTCAGATGCCCCGGCTCGACGGGGTGTCGGCGACCGGGCAGGTGGTCGCGGAGGGGCTCGCGGACGTGCTGGTGCTGACCACGTTCGACCTCGACGAGTACGTGTTCGGAGCGCTGCGCGCGGGCGCGTCCGGGTTCCTGCTGAAGAACACCGAGGCGAGGGATCTGCTGGCGGCGGTGCGGACGGTGGCGGGCGGGGAGGGACTGATCGCGCCAGCCGTGACGCGGCGGCTCATCGCCGAGTTCGCGGCCGGGCCGGCGCGGGAGCCGAAGGCGGAGCCGGCGGTGCTGGAGCAGTTGACGCGGCGCGAGCGCGAGGTGCTGTCGTGTCTCGGGGAGGGGCTGTCGAACGCGGAGATCGCGGGGCGGCTGGACATGGCGGAGGCGACGGTGAAGACGCACGTCAGCCGGCTGCTGGGGAAGCTCGGGCTGCGCAGCCGGGTGCAAGCGGCCGTGCTGGCACAGGAGTTGGGGATCTGAGGGGGGTCACCCGCGGCGACCTGGGGAGTGGTCCAGACCTATTGACCTATGGTCCAGACCTTTCTATTCTCGCGGCACCGTGGGCGTGAAGGCTCAGTCACGCCCCCAACATCCCCATAAGGAGGCGCGGAATGCGCTTCAGACACAGAGCCGCGGCAGGGTTCGCGACCCTGTTGCTCCCCTTCGCCGGACTGGTCGGACTCGCCAGCCCCGCGCAGGCCGCCACCGAGGCCACCGCCACCTACGTCAAGTCCCAGGACTGGGGCAACGGCTTCGAGGGCAAGTGGACCGTCAAGAACACCGGCACCACGGCCATCAGCTCCTGGACGGTCGAGTGGGACTTCCCCTCCGGAACGTCCGTCACCTCCGGCTGGGACGCCGACATCACCTCCTCCGGCAACCACTGGACCGCCAAGAACAAGTCCTGGAACGGCTCACTCGCCCCCGGCGCCTCGGTCACCTTCGGCTTCAACGGCACCGGCACCGGCGCTCCCGCCAACTGCAAGCTCAACGGCGGCAGTTGTGACGGCGGCCCGACCGTCCCCGGCGACAACCCGCCGAGCGCCCCCGGCACCCCGACCGCCTCCGGCATCACCGACACCTCGGTGAAGCTCAGCTGGAGCGCGGCCACCGACGACAAGGGCGTCAAGAACTACGACGTCCTGCGCGGCGGCGCCAAGGTCGCCACCGTCGCCGGAACGAGCTACACGGACACCGGCCTGACCAAGGGCACCGACTACTCGTACACCGTCCAGGCCCGGGACACCGCCGACCAGACCGGCCCGGTCAGCGGCGCGGTCGCGGTCCGCACCACCGGCGACGACGGCGGCCCCGGCCCGCAGCCCGGTGCCAAGGTGAACCTCGGCTACTTCACCAACTGGGGCGTCTACGGGCGCAACTACCACGTGAAGAACCTGGTCACCTCCGGCTCCGCGGAGAAGATCACGCACATCAACTACGCCTTCGGCAACGTCCAGGGCGGCAAGTGCACCATCGGTGACGCCTACGCCGACTACGACAAGGCCTACACCGCCGACCAGTCCGTCGACGGCGTCGCCGACACCTGGGACCAGCCGCTGCGCGGCAACTTCAACCAGCTGCGCAAGCTGAAGGCCAAGTACCCGCACATCAAGGTGCTGTGGTCGTTCGGCGGCTGGACCTGGTCCGGCGGCTTCCCCGACGCCGTGAAGAACCCGGCCGCCTTCGCCAAGTCCTGCCACGACCTGGTCGAGGACCCGCGCTGGGCCGACGTCTTCGACGGCATCGACCTGGACTGGGAGTACCCGAACGCCTGCGGCCTCAGCTGCGACACCACCAGCGCCAAGAACGCCTTCAGCAGCATGATGAAGGCCATGCGCGCCGAGTTCGGCAACGACGCCCTGGTCACCGCGGCCGTCACCGCCGACGCCAGCGCCGGCGGCAAGATCGAGGCCGCCGACTACGGCACCGCCGCCCAGTACATCGACTGGTACAACGTGATGACGTACGACTTCTTCGGCGCCTGGGCGAAGAACGGGCCCACCGCCCCGCACTCGCCGCTGACCTCGTACTCCGGCATCCCGCAGCAGGGCTTCAACTCCGCGGAGGCCATCGCCAAGTTCAAGGCCACCGGCGTGCCCGCGACCAAGCTGCTGCTGGGCATCGGCTTCTACGGGCGCGGCTGGACCGGCGTCACCCAGTCCACCCCGGGCGGCACCGCGACCGGCCCGGCGGCCGGCACCTACGAGGCCGGCATCGAGGACTACAAGGTCCTGAAGAACAGCTGCCCGGCCACCGGCACCATCGCCGGCACCGCGTACGCGCACTGCGGCACCAACTGGTGGTCGTACGACACCCCGGCGACCATCGGCAGCAAGATGACCTGGGCCAAGAACCAGGGCCTGGGCGGTGCCTTCTTCTGGGAGTTCAGCGGCGACACCGGCAACGGTGAGCTGGTGAACGCCATGGCCAACGGCCTGAAGTAAACCCGGGGAAATCCCCCAGGCGACATTGACGCTCCCCCAGACTTCGTCCGGGGACACCCCCACCCAGCGGGTGAACGAGGCTACGCCACGTTCACCCGCTGTCCGGGCGGGGCTGCCTCAAGCCACGCGAGGAAACCGGTCAGCGCGTCTTCGCTCATGGCGAGCTCCAGCCGCGTGCCCCGGTGCAGACAGGCGAGGATCACCGCGTCGGAGAGCAGCGCCAGCTCCTCCTCGCCCTCGGGCAGACGCCGGCCGGCCACCTCGATCGCCGAGCGCTCCAGGACCCGGCGCGGGCGCGGGGCGTAGGAGAAGACCCGGAACCACTCGACGCGGTCGCCGTTGTAACGGGCCACTCCGTAGGCCCAGCCCTTGCCGCTGGTGTCGTCCTGCTCCGGGGCGTCCCAACGCAGGGAACAGTCGAAGGTGCCGCCGGAACGCTGGATGAGTCTGCGGCGCAGACCGAAGACGAACAGCCCCAGCACCACGAGGGCGACGACGATTCCGCACACAGTCAGAGCGAGGACCATCGACACCGACCTCCTCGTCTCCTAGGTAACGGAACGGAAAAAACCTCTATATCTGCCTCAGCCGCGGCCGGCTCCGGATTGCTCCGGTGCCGACCGCGGCTGAGTGACGTCAGTACTCGGCGCTCCCCCAGAGCCTAATCGGCCCGGGAGGGACCCTCGGGGTCAGCGCGCCGCCGCCGCACGCAGTCGGACGTCCGCGCGGCGCTCGGCGGTGGCGTCGCCCTCCGCCTTCGCGCGCTCGAGCTCCCGCTCCGCGCGCTGGACGTCGATCTCGTCCGACAGCTCGGCGATCTCGGCCAGCAGCGACAGCTTGTTGTCCGCGAACGAGACGAAACCGCCGTGCACCGCGGCGACGACCGTTCCACCATCACTCGTACGGATGGTCACCGGGCCCGACTCCAGCACACCGAGCAGCGGCTGGTGACCGGGCATGACGCCGATGTCGCCGGACGTGGTGCGCGCGACGACCAGGGTGGCCTCGCCGGACCAGACCTCTCGGTCGGCCGCGACCAGCGCGACGTGCAGCTCAGCAGCCAAGGTTGGCTCCTCGGGTCACCACCCGGCGGTTCTGCCGGGTGTTGGTTACAAGTCTAGTAGGCGTGCCGGAGGGGGCGGGACGGACCCGCCCCCTCCGGCCAGAGCACGAGGCTCAGGAGACGCCCAGCTCCTTGGCGTTGTTCTTCAGGTCCTCGAGACCACCGCACATGAAGAACGCCTGCTCCGGGAAGTGGTCGAACTCACCGTCGCAGATCGCGTTGAACGCGACGATCGACTCGTCCAGCGGCACGTCCGAACCGTCCACGCCGGTGAACTGCTTGGCGACGTGGGTGTTCTGGGACAGGAAGCGCTCCACGCGACGGGCACGGTGGACGACGAGCTTGTCCTCCTCGCCCAGCTCGTCGATACCGAGGATCGCGATGATGTCCTGGAGGTCCTTGTACTTCTGCAGGATGTTCTTCACGCGCATGGCCGCGTTGTAGTGGTCCTGCGCGATGTACCGCGGGTCCAGGATGCGGGACGTCGAGTCCAGCGGGTCCACGGCCGGGTAGATGCCCTTCTCGGAGATCGGACGGGAGAGAACCGTCGTCGCGTCGAGGTGGGCGAAGGTGGTGGCCGGGGCCGGGTCGGTCAGGTCGTCCGCGGGGACGTAGATCGCCTGCATCGAGGTGATCGAGTGACCACGGGTCGAGGTGATGCGCTCCTGGAGGAGACCCATCTCGTCGGCCAGGTTCGGCTGGTAACCCACCGCGGAGGGCATACGGCCGAGCAGGGTCGAAACCTCGGAACCGGCCTGGGTGAAGCGGAAGATGTTGTCGATGAAGAACAGCACGTCCTGCTTCTGCACATCGCGGAAGTACTCCGCCATGGTCAGACCGGCCAGGGCCACGCGCAGACGGGTGCCCGGGGGCTCGTCCATCTGGCCGAAGACCAGCGCGGTCTTGTCGATGACGCCCGAGTCGCTCATCTCGTCGATGAGGTCGTTGCCCTCACGGGTGCGCTCACCGACACCGGCGAACACCGACACACCGTCGTGGTTGTTGGCGACGCGGTAGATCATCTCCTGGATGAGCACCGTCTTGCCGACGCCGGCACCACCGAACAGACCGATCTTTCCACCCTTGACGTACGGGGTGAGAAGGTCGATGACCTTGACGCCGGTCTCGAACATCTCGGTCTTCGACTCGAGCTCGTCGAAGTTCGGGGCCTTGCGGTGGATGGACCAGCGCTCGCCCGAGTACTGCTCGTCGACGTTCAGGACCTCACCCAGGGTGTTGAACACCTTGCCCTTGGTGAAGTCGCCGACCGGGACGGTGATGCCGTCGCCGGTGTCGGTGACCGGGGCCTGGCGGACCAGACCGTCGGTCGGCTGCATGGAGATGGTGCGGACCAGGCCGTCACCCAGGTGCTGGGCGACCTCCAGGGTCAGCGTCTTCTTCTCGCCGGCGTTGGCCGGGTCGGCCACCTCGACGTGAAGGGCGTTGTAGATGTCCGGCATCGCGTCGACGGGGAACTCCACGTCGACGACCGGGCCGATGACCCGCGCGACGCGGCCCGTCGCCGTGGCCGTCTGAGCAGTGGTGGTCATTACTTGTCACTCCCCGCGGTCGCGTCGGCCAGGGCGCTCGCGCCACCGACGATCTCGCTGATTTCCTGGGTGATTTCGGCCTGGCGGGCCGCGTTGGCAAGACGGGAGAGCGTGTTGATCAGCTCGCCCGCGTTGTCGGTGGCCGACTTCATCGCGCGCCGCGTGGCGGCGTGCTTCGAAGCGGCCGACTGGAGCAGCGCGTTGTAGATCCGGCTCTCGACGTACCGCGGCAGCAGCGCGTCGAGGACGTCCTCGGCCGACGGCTCGAAGTCGTACAGCGGGAGGATCTCGCCCTTGGTGGCGGTCTCCTGCGCGACCTCGTCGAGGCTGAGCGGCAGCATGCGCGCGTCGAGCGCGGTCTGCGTCATCATCGACACGAACTCGGTGTAGACGATGTGGAGCTCGTCCACGCCGCCGTCCGCCGTGTCCTTCTCGATGGCCTCGATCAGCGGCGCCGCGATCTTCTTGGCGTCCGCGTACGACGGCTCGTCGGTGAATCCGGTCCACGACTCCGCGATGGTGCGCTCACGGAAGTTGTAGTGGGCGACACCGCGCCGGCCGACGATGTACACGTCGACCTGCTTGCCCTCGCCTTCCAGCCGTGCGGTCAGCTGTTCCGCCGCCTTGATGGCGTTGGAGTTGAACGCGCCGGCCAGACCACGGTCGCTGGTCAGCAGCAGCACCGCGGACCGGGTGACCGTCTCGGCGGCCGTGGTCAGCGGGTGCCTGGTGTTCGAGCCGGTGCCGACCGCGGTGACCGCGCGCGTCAGTTCCTGCGCGTACGGCGTGGAGGCCGCCACCTTGCGCTGCGCCTTGACGACGCGCGAGGCGGCGATCATCTCCATCGCCTTCGTGATCTTCTTGGTCGCGGTGACGGATCGGATGCGACGCTTGTAGACCCGGAGCTGGGCTCCCATGAGTCAGGTCCCTTCCTTACGTCACTTGGAGGCGCTGGTCGCCTTCGGGGCGGCCGGAGCTTCCTCGCCGAGCAGCTTGCCGTCCGAGGTCTCGAACTGCTTCTTGAAGGCCGCGACGGCGTCGGAGATCGCCTGGATCGTGTCGTCGGACATCTTGGCGCCCTCCTTGATGGAGGTCATCAGGCCCTGCTCCTGGCGGTGCAGGTAGTCGATGAGCTCCTTCTCGAAGCGGCGGATGTCGGCGACCGGGACGTCGTCCATACGACCGGTGGTGCCGGCCCAGATCGAGACGACCTGGTCCTCGGTGGCCATCGGCTCGTACTGGTTCTGCTTCAGCAGCTCGACCATGCGCTGACCGCGCTCCAGCTGCGCCTTGGACGCGGCGTCCAGGTCGGAACCGAAGGCGGCGAACGCCTCCAGCTCACGGAACTGGGCGAGGTCCACGCGCAGACGGCCGGAGACCTGACGCATCGCCTTGTGCTGCGCGGAACCACCGACTCGGGAGACGGAGATACCGACGTTCAGCGCGGGGCGCTGACCGGCGTTGAACAGGTCCGACTCCAGGAAGCACTGGCCGTCGGTGATGGAGATGACGTTGGTCGGGATGAACGCCGAGACGTCGTTCGCCTTGGTCTCGACGATCGGCAGACCGGTCATCGAGCCGGCACCCATGTCGTCGGAGAGCTTCGCGCAGCGCTCCAGCAGGCGGGAGTGCAGGTAGAAGACGTCACCCGGGTAGGCCTCACGGCCCGGCGGGCGGCGCAGCAGCAGCGACACGGCGCGGTAGGCGTCGGCCTGCTTCGACAGGTCGTCGAAGATGATCAGGACGTGCTTGCCCTCGTACATCCACTGCTGGCCGATGGCCGAGCCGGTGTAGGGGGCGAGGTACTTGAAGCCGGCCGGGTCGGACGCCGGGGCGGCGACGATGGTCGTGTACTCCAGCGCACCGTTCTCCTCCAGCGCGCGGCGGACCGACGCGATGGTGGAGCCCTTCTGGCCGATGGCGACGTAGATGCAGCGGACCTGCTTCTTCGGGTCGCCGGAGCGCCAGTTGTCACGCTGGTTGATGATCGTGTCGACGGCCAGGGCGGTCTTGCCGGTCTGACGGTCACCGATGATCAGCTGACGCTGACCACGGCCGATCGGGGTCATGGCGTCGACGGCCTTGTAGCCGGTCTCCATCGGCTCGTGCACCGACTTGCGCTGCATGACCGTGGGGGCCTGCAGCTCGAGGGCGCGGCGGCCGGACGTCTCGATCTCGCCGAGGCCGTCGATCGGGTTGCCGAGCGGGTCGACGACGCGGCCGAGGTAGCCCTCGCCCACCGCGACGGAGAGGACCTCACCGGTGCGGGTGACCGGCTGACCCTCCTCGATGCCGCTGAACTCACCGAGGACGATGGCACCGATCTCGCGCTCCTCGAGGTTGAGGGCGAGGCCGAGGGTGCCGTCCTCGAACTTCAGCAGTTCGTTGGCCATGGCCGAGGGCAGACCCTCGACCTTCGCGATGCCGTCGCCGGCAAGGGTGACCGTACCGACCTCCTCGCGCGAGGCCGCGTCCGGCTTGTACGACTGGACGAAGTTCTCCAGCGCGTCCCGGATCTCCTCCGGCCGGATCGTGAGCTCCGCCATCTGGGTTCCCTGCTCTCCTTGTTGGGCCCGAAGTTTCACTTTGGGGGTCTGGGGGCGACCCCCAGGAATCCTCTGCACGGCCCAACCAGGGCCGTAAGTACGTACTGCGTGTTCAGTTGCCGCGGCCGTCGCGTCGCGTCAGCCGGCGAGCCGGCGCTCCGCGTCGCCGATGCGGTCCGCGACGGAGCCGTTGATGACCTCGTCGCCGACCTGCACCCGGATCCCGCCGAGGACCTCGGGGTCCACGTCGAGGTTGAGGTGCATCTTGCGGCCGTAGAGCTTCGCGAGGGCGGCGCCCAGGCGCTGCTTCTGCGGGTCGCTCAGCGGCACCGCCGAGGTGACGACGGCGACCATGCGGTCCCGGCGGTCGGCGGCGAGCTTGGACAGGGACTCCAGTCCCGCTTCCAGGCTACGTCCCCGCGGCGCGGTCACAAGGCGCGTCACCAGACGCACGGTGGTGGCGTCGGCACGGCCGCCGAGCAGGCTGCGCAGCAGCTCGCCCTTGGCCGAGACGGTGGCCTTGCGGTCGGTCAGCGCGGCGCGCAGCTCGGTGTTCGAGGAGACGATCCGGGCGAACCGGAACAGCTCGTCCTCGACGTTGTCGAGCGTGCCCGCCTTCTGAGCGGCGGTGAGGTCGGCGGTGTCCGCCAGCTCCTCCAGGGCGTCCACCAGGTCGCGGGACTGCGACCAGCGGGAGCGCACCATGCCGGACAGCAGGTCCGCGGTCTCGCCGCCGACCTGGCCGCCGAGCAGCCGCTGGACCAGATCGGCCTTGGCCTCACCGGCCTGCGCCGGGTCGGTGAAGACCCGACGCAGCGACACCTCGCGGTCGAGCAGCGCGGTGACGGCGGCCAGCTCGTCGGCGAGCCGCGCCGCGTCGACGGACGTGGCGTCCGTCAGCGCGTCGAGACGCTCTCGGGTGGCTGCCAGGGCCTCGCGGCTCGCTCCGTTCATCGCCCGGCCTCGGCCTTCTCCTCGAGCTCGTCGAGGAACCGGTCGATGACACGGCTCTGGCGGGCGTGGTCCTCGAGGGACTCGCCGACGAGCTTGCCGGCCAGCTCGGTGGCCAGCTTGCCGACGTCCTGGCGCAGCGCGGACGCGGCGGCCTTGCGGTCGGCCTCGATCTGGGCGTGACCGGCGGCGACGATCTCCTCGCGCTGCCGCTGGCCCTCGGCCCGCATCTCGGCGATGAGCGTGGCACCCTGCTCCTGCGCCTCCTGGCGCAGGCGCGCGGCCTCGTGCCGGGCCTCGGCGAGCTGGGCCTTGTACTGCTCGAGGACGCTCTGGGCCTCGGTCTGCGCGGCCTCGGCCTTCTCGATACCGCCCTCGATGGCCTCGCGGCGCTCTTCCAGAACCTTGTTGATGTTCGGGAGGAGCTTCTTGGCGAGGAAGCCGAAGACGATGACGAAGGCGAGCAGGCCGATGACAAGCTCAGGGATCGGCGGGACGAGGGGGTTCTCTCCCTCGCTCGCCGCGATGAGCAGCTGGCTCATGTGAGTGCCTTTCGTCTAGTCGGCTGGACTGGTGTCGCTGATCAGTAGCCGTAGACGAACGGCATGACCAGACCGATCAGGGCCAGCGCCTCACAGAAGGCGAAGCCGAGGATCTGGTTGGCGCGGATCAGGCCGGCCGCCTCGGGCTGGCGGGCGAGAGCCTGGGTGCCGTTACCGAAGATGATGCCGACGCCGACGCCCGGGCCGATCGCGGCGAGGCCGTAACCGATGGAGCCGAGGGAGCCTTCGACAGCAGCAAGGGTCTGGGACATGCCAGTTCTTCCTTTTCTTTACGGACCGGTGGGGGTTGGCCACCGGACGAATTGGGGGGTCGGGAAAGCGTCTGATCAGTGGTGCTCGGCGAGAGCGCCCTGAATGTAGGTGCAGGTCAGCAGGACGAAGACGTACGCCTGCAGGGCCTGGACGAACAGCTCGAAGGCGGTCATGACGAGGACCATGACGAACGAGACGCCCGCGTAGGCGATGCCGACGCCGTTCAGCAGGTACCAGCTGGCGATCGTGAAGAGCAGCAGCAGGGTGTGACCGGCGAACATGTTCGCGAAGAGTCGCACCGCGTGGGTGAACGGCCGGATCAGGATGTTCGAGAAGAACTCGATGGCCATCGACAGCGGCAGCACCGGGCCGAGCGACTTGTCGTAGCCGGTGACGTTCTTGAAGAAGCCGACGAAGCCGTGCCGCTTGAAGGTGAGGGACACCCACGTGATGTAGACGATCAGCGCCAGCACTGCCGGGTACGCGATGATCGACGTGACCGGGAACTGGGCGACCGGGATGATCGACCAGAGGTTCATCATCCAGATGAAGAAGAACAGCGAGACGACGAGCGGGACGTACTTCTCGCCCTCCTTCTTGCCGATCGTCTCGTAGACGACGCCGCGCCGGATGAAGTCGTAGCCCGCCTCGGCGACCATCTGGAGCTTGCCGGGGACGACCTTCGGGCGACGGAATGCGGCCCAGAAGAAGCCGATGATGATGACCGAGCCGAGCAGCGCGAGCAGCATCGTCTTGTTGAAGTACAGATTGCTGTCGCCATCGCCCCAGAGAGGCTGGAACAGGAACGAGTGCAGGCCGGGAGATACCTCGGCGAAGCCACAACCGTCGAAGATGTGGCAGTCGGTCTCGAAAGCGAGCACCTGCGTCGGGTCAGCACTCACCGCGGGCTCCTTCAGCGTGGCGCATAGGTACGGCAACCTCGTTGTGTCGGCGCGGCGCGCAGCCGCTGTTCGGCACTGGACTGGTGTTTCTGATGTGGGGGCGGCGGTTCGGCTTCGAGCCTCGCGATGGAACAGGCGTCAGCTCGGATGCCCGCGCCCGCAGTGCCGCAGTTGGCACCGGACGATAGCAGCTTGTCGAACGCGTCTTTATCCCGGCCCTACCCCTCACGACGACGGGCCCGTCTTCGTGGGCTTGCCGCCCTCGGAGGACTCGGGTTCGACGTAAAGGATCTTGGACTTCATGTGCGCGACCGTCTGCGAGCCGATCCACACGAGGGTGGTCGCGATGAGCGTGAACGCGAATGCCCGCGGGTGGAACAGCGATGTGTGCCTGAATGCGGCGAGGAAGATGAAAAGCAGCAGAATTTGAGCCGCGTAGAGCATCAGGCCCATCGCCTGGAACAGGTGCGGAAGCGATTTGGCAGTGCGCTGGAGCACGTACAGGCCGAGGCCCATGAAGAGGATCGTCACCAGGGCGGCCACGACGGAGCCGACAGCCCCCTTGCCGCCGGCAACCACTCCGCTGACGACGGCGGCTGCAGCGCCGACGGCGGCTGTGGGCACAGCGGCCTGGGCCAGGATCCGGACGTCGTTGGACGGCATGGCGGCAACTCCGCTTTCAAAGGGGGCAGGGGTGTCGTCATGGACGAGCGTAGTCCCGGGGTGAGAGAGAACCTCACGCCAATGAACCGTCGCACTACGGTCCTTCGGCTCCATCCGGGGTTCTCGTGAACGGTATCACAAACTATTTGATGAGGTCTTTACCTGGTGGGTGTGCTGGCTGTCACACATGAGAGTGACGCTGCACGTCTGTGCAAAAACCGCGCCCACTTGTCTGGTATTGGGGTGCTTCGTTCCCCCACGGCTTGGCAATGCTTTAGTCAGATTCTTACCTTGAGAGCCGCGAACGGGGGCCTACGGCGGTCGCCCCGTTGACACCGGACACCCCGGCGGCCACCGGAGTGCGCGGCTCCTCGTGCGCCGGGACCTCCTCGACGGCCGGCTGCGCGGCGTCCGGCACGGCCTTGCGGCGCCGGTAGCGCGGCGGCACGAACCGCTCGGCCCAGACCGGGGCACGCGGCGTGAAGCGCGGCAGCAACAGCAGCACGAGGCCGATCGCGCTCAGTACCACGACACCCAGCACGATCCACATGGACGCACTGTTCACGGAGTACGTCAGCGCGCCGAAGGCGATCAGCGCCGACCAGAAGTACATGATCAGCACCGCGCGGCTGTGCGAGTGCCCGATCTCCAGCAGCCGGTGGTGCAGATGCCCGCGGTCCGCGGCGAACGGCGACTGGCCGCGCCAGGTGCGGCGCACGATCGCCAGGATCAGGTCGGCGGCCGGGATCGCGATGATGGTCAGCGGCAGCAGCAGCGGGATGTAGACGGGCACCGTCTGGTGCACGGTGTTGCGCTCGGACCCGGAGAACAGGTTCATCACGTCCGGGTCGACCTGCCCGGTGACGGAGATCGCGCCGGCCGCCAGCACCAGGCCGATCAGCATCGAGCCGGAGTCGCCCATGAAGATCCGCGCGGGGTGCATGTTGTGCGGCAGGAAGCCCAGGCACATGCCCATCAGGATCGCCGAGAACAGGGTGGCCGGGGCGGCGGCCTCGATGCCGTACGAGTACCAGATGCGGTAGGCGTACATGAAGAACGCGGCGGACGCGATGCACACCATGCCGGCCGCGAGGCCGTCCAGACCGTCGACGAAGTTGACCGCGTTGATGGTGATGACGACCAGGGCGACGGTCAGGAGCGTGCCCTGCCACTGGGTGAGCGCGACCGTGCCGACGCCCGGCACCGGCAGCCACAGGATGGTCAGACCCTGCATGACCATCACGCCGGCGGCGATCATCTGGCCGCCCAGCTTGATCAGGGCGTCGATCTCGAACTTGTCGTCGAGCACGCCGATCAGCCAGATCAGCGCGGCGCCGGAGAGCAGCGCGCGGGGCTCGTTGGACTTCTCGAAGACCTGGTTGAGGTTCGTCAGGTGGTCGGCGACCAGCAGACCCGCGCACAGCCCGAAGAACATCGCGATACCGCCGAGCCGCGGAGTCGGTTCCCGGTGCACGTCCCGGGCCCGGATCTCCGGCATCGCCCCCGCCACGATCGCGAACTTGCGTACCGGCCCTGTCAGCAGATACGTCACCGCGGCCGTGATGCAGAGCGTCAGCAGGTATTCACGCACGGGCTTCCCCACAGGTCTCGCTGGCCATCACAGCCCCACACCCTAGCGAGGCACGCATATGTGTGGGGACTTACGGGTAGCGACGATGGTTGCACGAGTGGCTGTGCACCGAAGTGCGCCTACCCCCGCTCAGCCGGGATACGGCGGAAATCCGCCGGTCAGCTCCCGCACCTCGGCACGCACCGCCTTCGTCCGCGCCGGCTCCCGCAGCACGGTCGCGAGCAGGACGCCGATCCGCCGCATCTCCGCCTGCCCCATCCCCTGCGTGGTCACCGCGGCCGTGCCCAGGCGCAGCCCGCGCACATCGCCGTGCGGCAGGGCGCAGCAGTCCAGGATCAGCCCGGCGGCGGCGAGCAGGCCCCGGGCGGCGCGGCCGTCGACGCCGAGCGGGGACGGGTCGGCGGTGATCAGATGGGTGTCGGTGCCGCCGGTGGTGACCGCCAGGCCCTCGGCGGCCAGCACGTCCGCGAGCACCCTCGCGTTGGCGACCACCTGATGGGCGTACAAGGTGAACGCGTCGGTTGCCGCCTCGCCGAACGCGACCGCCTTCGCGGCGATGGTGTGCATCTGGGCGCCGCCCTGGGTGAACGGGAAGACGGCCCGGTCGACGCGCTCCGCCAGCTCGGCGCCGCACAGGATCATCCCGCCGCGCGGACCGCGCAGCACCTTGTGGGTGGTGGCGCACACGACGTCGGCGTACGGCACCGGATTCGGCGCCGCTCCCCCGGCGACCAGCCCGATGGGGTGCGCGGCGTCGGCGATGAGGTAGGCGCCGACCTCGTCGGCGATCTCGCGGAAGAGCGCGTAGTCGAGGTGGCGCGGGTACGCGATGGAGCCGCACACGATCGCCTTGGGGCGATGGCTGCGGGCCAGTGCCCGCACCTGCTCGTAGTCGACGAGCCCTGTCTCCCCGTCGACGCCGTACCCGACGAAGTCGAACCAGCGGCCGGAGAAGTTCGCGGGCGAGCCGTGCGTGAGGTGGCCGCCGTACGGCAGGCCGAGGGCGAGCACGGTGTCGCCGGGCCGCAGCAGGGCCGCGTACGCGGCGAGCACGGCGGAGGAACCGGAATGCGGCTGCACGTTGGCGTGCTCGGCCCCGAACAGGGCCTTGGCCCGGTCCACCGCGATCCGCTCGGCGACGTCGACGATCTCGCAGCCGCCGTGGTGGCGGGCTCCCGGATACCCCTCCGCGTACTTGTTGGCGAGCGGTGAGCCGAGGGCGGCCAGCACGGCGGGCGAGGTGAAGTTCTCGGCGGCGATCAGCTGGAGGGTCGTCGACTGCCTCTCCAGCTCCCCCAGCAGCAGTTCGGCCAGCTCGGGGTCCTGAGCGCGCAGGACATCGGTCTCGGGGGCGTGGGCGACCGTCATGGTGGGCTCCGGGGACGCGATTTCGGCTCGGTCCGCCTCCGGGGCGCCGTAGCCGGTGCGCGCCCCTTCGGCTCACTCGCCGTGCTGACGTACGTCCAATGTAGGCCCGGGGCCCCTGCGCCGCCCCGCGACTACATCCGCGCGGGTACGCCGGTCAGCGCCGTCACCACCGGATCGAGTGCCTCGTGTATCTCGTCCCCGATCGAACGGAAGAACGTCAGGGGTGCCCCGTACGGGTCGTACACCTCGTCCGCCTCCGCCGTCGGCGCCAGCAGCCAGCCCCGCAGGGCGGCGGCCGCCCGGACCAGGGCACGGGCCCGCATGACCACACCGTCCTCCAGCGGCGGCAGGGTCGCGGGGTCTATGGCGCGGACCAGGCGGGTGAACTCCTTGAGGGTGAAGGTGCGCAGACCCGCCGAGTGGCCCATGGAGATGACCTGGGCGCGGTGGTCACGGGTGGCCGTCAGCACCAGGTCGGCCCGGATGACGTGCTCGTCCAGCAGCTCCCGGCCGACGAAGCCGGAGGCGTCCGCGCCGAAGTCGGCCAGCACGGTCTCCGCGTTCGCCTCCATCGGCGCGCCCTCGTGGCCCCAGGTGCCCGCGCTCTCCACGATCAGCCCGCCGCCCAGCACACCGAGCCGCTGCGACACGAAATGCCGGGTCAGCCGCTCGGTGATCGGCGAGCGGCAGACATTGCCGGTGCTGACGTGGAGGATGCGGAAGGTGTCCCTCGGGAAGCCGAAGGTCGTCGTCTCCTCCGCGCTGCCTATGCCACGCATGGGGGTCCCCCCTGCGCGAGCGCCGCCGGGAGCCCGGGGGATTCGGGGGCTGTCAATTCGCCACCTCGAGGTCGGGTACGACCTTCCGCAGCTCGTCCGCCGACAGCGCTCCCTCGCGCAGCAGCAGCGGCACCTCGCGGGTGACGTCGACGATCGAGGACGGCACGTTGCCGGGCGTCGGACCGCCGTCCAGGTAGACGGAGACGGAGTCGCCGAGCATCTGCTGGGCGGCGTCGCAGTCCTCCGGCGCCGGGTGGCCGGTGAGGTTCGCCGACGACACGGCCATCGGGCCGACCTCGGTCAGCAGCTCGATGGCGACCGGGTGCAGCGGCATGCGCACGGCGACGGTGCCGCGGGTGTCGCCCAGGTCCCACTGCAGGGACGGCTGGTGCTTGGCGACCAGAGTGAGCGCGCCCGGCCAGAACGCGTCGACCAGCTCCCAGGCCAGCTCGGAGAAGTCCGTGACGAGGCCGTGCAGGGTGTTCGGGGAGCCGATGAGCACGGGGGTGGGCATGTTGCGGCCCCGGCCCTTGGCCTCCAGCAGGTCGCCGACCGCCTCCTTGGCGAAGGCGTCGGCGCCGATGCCGTACACGGTGTCGGTGGGGAGGACCACCAGCTCGCCACGGCGGACGGCGGACGCGGCCTCACGCAGACCGGTCACGCGGTCGGTCGCGTCGTTGGTGTCGTATCGCCGTGCCATATCTAGCGGGCCTCCTCGTACACGTGCCTGAGAGAAAGAGTGGGGGTGGTGCTCACGGCAGCGCCTTGCGGGCGGTGGCGAAGCGTGGGCGTTTGTTGAGGTCGGGGTGGTCGGCCGCGTCGGCCCACCCGCGTTCCTCGGTGAAGATCCACGGCACCTGGCCGCCCTGGGTGTCGGCGTGCTCGATCACGACGACACCGCCGGGGCGCAGCAGCCGGTGCGCGGTGCGTTCCAGGCCGCGGATCAGGTCGAGGCCGTCCTCGCCGGAGAACAGGGCGAGTTCCGGGTCGTAGTCGCGGGCCTCCGGGGCGACGTACTCCCACTCGGTGAGCGGGATGTACGGCGGGTTGGAGATGACCAGGTCGACCTGGCCGTCCAGGTCGGGGAAGGCGGTCAGCGCGTCGCCCTGCCGCAGGTCGACGCGGGAGCCCTCCATGTTCTTGCGGGTCCACACCAGGGCGTCCTCGGACAGCTCCACGGCGTGCACCCTGGAGCGCGGCACCTCCTGGGCGAGGGCGAGCGCGATCGCGCCGGAGCCGGTGCACAGGTCGACGATGCAGGGCTCCACGACGTCCATGGCGCGCACCGCGTCTATGGCCCACCCGACGACCGACTCGGTCTCGGGCCGCGGCACGAACACGCCGGGCCCGACCTGGAGTTCCAGGTAGCGGAAGAAGGCGCGGCCGGTGATGTGCTGGAGCGGCTCACGCTGTTCCCGGCGCGCGACGACCTCCCAGTAGCGGGCGTCGAAGTCGGCGTCCTTCACGGAGTGCAACTCGCCCCGCTTCACGCCGTGCACGAACGCGGCGAGTTCCTCCGCGTCGGTGCGCGGCGAGGGCACGCCGGCGTCGGCCAGCCGCTGGGTGGCCTGGGCCACCTCCGCGAGCAGCAGGTTCACGCTCGTCCTCCGTGTGGGTACTCGTACGTGCCTTACGCGGCTGCGAGCTTGGCGGCCGAGTCCGCGTCGACGCAGGCCTGGATCACCGCGTCCAGTTCGCCGTCCAGGACCTGGTCAAGGTTGTACGCCTTGAAGCCGACGCGGTGGTCCGAGATCCGATTCTCCGGGAAGTTGTACGTACGGATCTTCTCGGAGCGGTCGACGGTGCGGACCTGGCTGCGGCGGGCGTCGGCGGCCTCCCTCTCCGCCTCCTCCTGCGCCATGGCGAGCAGCCTGGAGCGCAGGATACGCAGTGCCTGCTCCTTGTTCTGCAGCTGGCTCTTCTCGTTCTGGCAGGAGGCGACGACTCCGGTCGGAATGTGCGTGATGCGCACCGCGGAGTCGGTGGTGTTGACGGACTGGCCGCCGGGGCCGGAGGACCGGTAGACGTCGATCCGCAGGTCGTTCGGGTTGATCTCGACGTCGACCTCCTCGGCCTCGGGCGTGACCAGCACACCGGCCGCGGAGGTGTGGATGCGGCCCTGCGACTCGGTCGCCGGCACGCGCTGCACGCGGTGCACGCCGCCCTCGTACTTCAGCCGGGCCCAGACGCCCTGGCCGGGCTCGATCTGACCACGGGCCTTCACGGCGACCTGGACGTCCTTGTAGCCGCCCAGCTCGGACTCGGTGGCGTCGATGATCTCGGTCTTCCAGCCGACACGCTCGGCGTAGCGCAGGTACATGCGCAGCAGATCGCCGGCGAACAGGGCGGACTCGTCGCCGCCCGCGCCCGCCTTGATCTCCAGGATCACGTCCTTGTCGTCGCTGGGGTCGCGCGGGATGAGCAGGAAGCGGAGCTTCTCGGTCAGCTCCTCGCGCTGCTGCTCCAGCTCCTTGACCTCGGCGGCGAAGTCGGGATCGTCGGCGGCGAGCTCACGGGCGGTCTCGATGTCGTCGCCGGACTGCTTCCAGGAGCGGTACGTGGCGACGATCGGGGTCAGCTCGGCGTACCGCTTGTTGAGCTTGCGCGCGTTGGCCTGGTCGGCGTGGACCGACGGGTCCGCGAGCTTCTTCTCCAGGTCGGCGTGCTCGACGACGAGCTCCTCGACGGCCTCGAACATCTCTGGCTCCTGTGTGCTGAACGGGGGTGAAGTGGGCGGCGACCAAAAACGCCGGTCCCGGCACGCCCGGGGAAGGGGCGTGACCGTGGACCGGCGAAAAGGGGCTCGCTACTTCTTGGAGCCGGCGGCAGCCTTGCCGAAGCGGGCCTCGAAGCGGGCCACACGGCCACCGGTGTCGAGGATCTTCTGCTTGCCCGTGTAGAACGGGTGGCACTCGGAGCAGACCTCGGCCCGGATGGTGCCGGACGCGATGGTGCTACGGGTGGTGAACGACGCGCCGCAGGTGCAGCTGACCTGCGTCTCGACGTACTCGGGGTGGATGTCGCGCTTCAAGGTGTCTCCTAGTTTCGGGAGGGCACCGGGTCGCCGCCGCGGGATGCGGAAGCGTGAACCGGGGCCGACGTACCAGTTTGCCAGGACTGGCGCCTTCTCCCAAAACCGGGGGTACCGGTCGTCTATTCCCCGCGGGCCGCCCGCGGGTCGCCGCGCCCCCCGGCTAGCTCACCACGCCCTTGGCTTCGCCTGTCGCCGTGCCCTTCGTGGCCGACTTCGGGATCGGTCTGTCGTTCTTCAGGGCCGTCCAGACCTGCTGGGCCTTGGCCTCCTCCAGCAGGACCCGGTTGGGATCGGCGGGGTCGTAGACGACCGGCATGGTGATCATGGTCATGTCGGAGGCGCCGATGCCCTTGAGGCCGTTCGCGAAGGACAGCAGGGAGTTCACCGAGCCCAGGTCGGAGTCGGTGGTCACGGTGTCGGTCGCGGTGTCGGCGAGGTCGTAGAGCCTCTTCGGGTTGCCGAAGAGGTCGATGTCCTTGACCTGGTCGAGCAGGGCCTTGAGGAACGCCTGCTGGAGCTGGATGCGGCCGAGGTCGGAGCCGTCGCCGACGCCGTGCCGGGTGCGGACCAGGCCGAGGGCCTGCTCGCCGGTGAGCCGGTGGGTGCCGGCCGTCAGGTCGAGGTGGCTGTCGGGGTCCTCGATGTCCTGGGTGGTGGTGACCTCGACGCCGCCCAGCTCGTCGATGAGCTCCTGGAAGCCGCTGAAGTCGACCTCCAGGTAGTGGTCCATGCGGATGCCGGTCAGCGATTCCACGGTCTTCACCGCGCAGGCCGCGCCGCCGGTGGAGTAGGCGGAGTTGAACATCACGCCGGAGGCGGCGGGGTGGCTGCCGCCGTCGGTGTCGGTGCAGGCGGGGCGGTCGATGAGGGTGTCGCGCGGGACGGAGACCACGCTCGCCTTCCGATGGCCCTCGTAGACGTGCACGATCATCGCGGTGTCGGAGCGGGCGGTGCCGTCGTCGGCGCCGCCGCCGAGCTCCTTGTTGCTGCCGGAGCGGGTGTCCGAGCCGAGGACCAGGATGTTCTGCGAGCCGTTGTCGGCCTTCTCGGGGCGGTCGGTGCCGAGGGCCTGGTCGATGTCGACGCTCTTGAGGTCGCCGTTGAGCTTGAAGTAGACGTACCCGACGCCGGTGCCGCCGAGGACGACGATGCCCGCCGCGGTCCAGGCCGTGATCATCAGCCCCTTGCGGTGTGCGGCCCGGGGCTTGCGGCGCCGGCCCTTGCCTCGTCGGCTCGGGCCGTTCGTGCCGGGCTCGCCCGGTATGCCGGGCTCCGGCGTGCTCTCGGCAGACATGGGCTCCTCGGCTCTCGTCCGGTCGGTTACCCCCTGCGGTGGCGGTCGGACGCGGTCGTGCCCGACGTCCCGGCACCGCTCCATCGTCGTCCCGTGGGGTCAGACGGGGGAAGTCGGCACAGGGTTGCATGACGCACTGTGCCCGCCCGGGGCGCGGACGGGCACGGTGCGTAGCGGTCGTGAGCGGCGGGTCACCGCGCTCACCTGCGGTTTCGGGGTGACTCAGCCGAAGATGTCGTACTGCTTGAAGTCGGTCCCGACGGAGATCCTTGTGGCGAAGATCTCGCTCGTGGCCTTTCCGGTGCCCTTGTAGAGGTAGAGCGTGCCGCCGGGCGTACGGGCCAGGAAGTCGGCCCTGCCGTCGCCGCTGATGTCGCCGACCGCGTCGAAGGCGTTGTAGTCGCTCCAGGTGCGCACCTTGATCCGGCCGGCGAAGGCGCCGGTGCCGGCCTTGCCGGTGCCCTTGTAGAGGTACACGTAGCTGCCGGTCTTGCTGCGGGCGATCAGGTCGGTCTTGCCGTCGCCGGTGAAGTCGCCGTGGCCGCGCACGGAGTTGTACTGGTTCCAGCCCGATCCGACCTGCACGCGGGTCGCGAAGGAGCCGTCGCCCTTGCCGGGGTAGATCCACAGCACGCCGGCCGAGTCGACCGAGAGCAGATCGGGGACGTAGTCGCCGGTGACGTCGCCCGGGGTGACGATGCGGGTGCGGGTCTTCCAGTTGTCGGCGAGCCGCGTGGTCGTCCAGGAGTTGCTGCTGCGCACGTAGTGGGACCAGAAGACGTCGCCGTCGCTGCTGCGGCGGTACACGAGGTCCTGGTAGCCGTCACGGTCCAGGTCCGTCTGCAGGACGAGGTTCACACCGGACCAGTCGCCCCACGACTCGCGGGCCGCGAAGGAACTCCCCTTGGAGTCCTTGGAGTAGCCGGTCGCGGTGGACGCGTTGCGCACCCACAGGTCGGCCTTGTGGTCGCCGCTGATGTTGGTGTCGTCGAGGCGCGGGTAGGCGGCGCCGACGTAGGAGCTGACCTTGGTGAAGACGCTGTACGCGCCCTGGGCGACGCAGTCCTGCACGCCCCACGAGACGATGCCGACGATCCGGTTGTTCACGACCAGCGGGCCGCCGGAGTCGCCGTTGCAGGCGCTGGTGGTGCCGCTGTCGCTGCCGGAGGCGGGCTGGCCCGCGCAGACCATGTGGCCCTTGACGAAGTCCGTGCCGTAGGCGGCCGCGCAGGTGGTGTCGGACTGCACGGGCAGCGTGGCCGTCTTCAGCGTCTCGGAGAGGTCGTCGCTGGTGGAGCTGGTCCGGCCCCAGCCGTAGACCTTGGCGCTGGTCCCGGCCGCGTACGAGGCGGTGTCCCCGGACGTCGTCATCCGGATCGGCGTCGCCTTGACCGCGTAGGGCAGGGTCAGGACCGCGATGTCGCCGTCGATGGTCGTCGAGTCGTACGACGGCAGGTGCCACTGCCGCCAGACGCCGCTGAGGCTGCCGCCGTGCAGGTCGGTGATGTAGCCCTGGTCGTCGACGGCCGGCAGCTGCGCGGTGCCCGTGATGACCGAGCCGTGGCCGTTCCAGTCGTATCCGGCGACGCAGTGCGCGGCGGTGAGGATCTTCGTCGGCGCGACGACCGCGCCACCGCAGAAGAAGCCGACGTCGTCGCTCTTGTCGGCGGTGCCCTTGTCGTCGCCGTACCAGAGCTGGGCCATCCACGGGGCCGAGGTGATGGTCGTGGTGGTACCGCCGATGATCTTCGCGTCGACGGTCGCCTCACCGGTCCCGGCGCTGTACGACGACCTTCGCGGCGCCTCGCCGGCCGCTTCGTCCCCGGCGATCGCGGTGACGAGCCGCCGCTCCAGCTCCGCGGCGGAAGCCGAACTCACGGCGGGCTTGAAGGCGGGCTGCGGCAACGGCGTGGCCGCGTCCGCGGACCCGGTCAGCAGCGCCGCGGCGACAGCGGCGGCGACACCGGCCGCGGAGACGGGCAGGGCGATACGTATGCGGCGTCTGTGACGGCCGGACCGGGACGAGGTCGTGGACAAGAGAGTCCCCCCAGAGGTGCAGGAGTGAGAAGGGGCGAGCGGATACGCCCGTTCTCCTCAGCGCCAAAAGGCCGGTCCTCGTCACTGACGTGACGAGGACCGGCCTCTGAGGGGCGCGGGGAACTGCGCGACAAGCCACAGCTCACCCGCAGCCGAGAACGACCTGTACGGTCAACGGCGACTAGTCGCCGTTCCCCGGCGCGGGCGTCGTCTTCTGGATCTGCATCAGGAACTCGACGTTCGACTTCGTCTGCTTCATCTTGTCGAGCAGCAGCTCGATCGCCTGCTGCTGGTCGAGCGCGTGCAGCACCCGCCGCAGCTTCCAGACGATGCCCAGCTCCTCGGCCCCGAGCAGGATCTCCTCCTTACGGGTACCGGACGCGTCCACGTCCACCGCCGGGAAGATCCGCTTGTCCGCGAGCTTGCGGTCGAGCTTGAGCTCCATGTTGCCGGTGCCCTTGAACTCCTCGAAGATCACCTCGTCCATGCGGGACCCGGTGTCCACCAGGGCGGTGGCGAGGATGGTCAGCGAACCGCCGTCCTCGATGTTGCGGGCCGCACCGAAGAAGCGCTTCGGCGGGTACAGGGCGGTCGAGTCGACACCACCGGACAGGATGCGGCCGGAGGCGGGCGCGGCGAGGTTGTACGCACGGCCCAGACGCGTGATCGAGTCGAGCAGCACGACCACGTCGTGACCCAGCTCCACCAGGCGCTTGGCGCGCTCGATGGCCAGCTCGGCGACCGTGGTGTGGTCCTCGGCCGGACGGTCGAAGGTCGAGGAGATGACCTCGCCCTTGACCGACCGCTGCATGTCGGTGACCTCTTCCGGACGCTCGTCGACGAGGACGACCATCAGGTGGCACTCGGGGTTGTTGTGGGTGATCGCGTTGGCGATCGCCTGCATGATCATGGTCTTGCCGGTCTTCGGCGGGGCCACGATCAGACCGCGCTGGCCCTTGCCGATCGGCGACACGAGGTCGATGATCCGCGTGGTCAGCACGCCCGGGTCGGTCTCCAGACGGAGCCGGTCCTGCGGGTACAGCGGCGTCAGCTTGTTGAACTCCGGCCGCCCACGGCCGTGTTCGGGCGCCATGCCGTTGACGGAGTCCAGGCGGACCAGCGCGTTGAACTTCTCGCGCCGCTCGCCTTCCTTCGGCTGGCGGACCGCGCCGGTGATGTGGTCACCCTTGCGCAGGCCGTTCTTGCGGACCTGGGCGAGGGAGACGTACACGTCGTTCGGACCCGGCAGGTAGCCCGACGTACGGATGAAGGCGTAGTTGTCGAGGATGTCCAGGATGCCCGCGACCGGGATCAGGACGTCGTCCTCGGCGATCTGCGGCTCCTGCACGTCGTCGCGCCCGCGACGGCCACGGCGGTCGCGGTAGCGGCCGCGACGGCCACGGCGGCCGCCGTCGAAGTCGTCCCCGTCCTCATCGGCCCGCTGCTGCCGGTCGCGGTCCTGGCGGCCCTGCTGCTGGCTCTGCTGCTGCCGCTGGCCGCCCTGGCCCTGCTGGTCGTCGCCCTTGCGGCGGTCACGGTCACGGTCCCGGCCGCGCTCACGGCGGTCGCGACGGCGGCCCTCGGCGCCGTCACCGGCGTCACCCTTGGCCTCGCCCTGCTGCGGCTGCTGCTGCGCGGGCGTCTCGGCCTTCGGCTCGCTCTTCGCCTCGGCGGCGACCGTCTCGGGCGCGGCGGCCGCGGGCGCGCCGGCCTCGGCGGTGGCACGGCGGCGACGGCGCTCGGCGGGAGCGTCCTCGCTCGCAGGCTGACCGGGAATCTCGATCTGCTGCTGGGCCACGGCCTTCTCGGCCGGGGCCTCGGACTTGTCCGCCTTCTTCGCGGCGGCGGATTCCTCACCCGTACGGGCCTTGGAGGTGGCGCGGCGCTTGGGCTTGGTCTCGGTGGCGGTCTCGGCCTTGGCGGGGGCTCCCCCGGCGGCCTGCGCCTCCTTGATGACCTCGATCAGCTGGCTCTTGCGCATCCGCGCGGTGCCCCTGATGCCGAGGCCGGATGCGACCTGCTGCAGCTCGGCCAGCACCATGCCCTCGAGGCCGGTACCGCGGCGCCGCCGGGAGCCGGCACCGGTGGCAGGCGCGGAGGCGTCCGTGGCGGGCGCGGCAGCGGTCTCCTCGACACGTGCGCCCATCAGATCGGTGGTGTCGCTCACGAAGGGTCCTTCCCTGGAGCGGACGTCGGCCTGTCTGGCTCGGCGACCGGTTGTGCTGTCCGGCTTCGGTCCTTGCTGTGTGAACCGTGCCGGGGCGGTGGTCCGCCTAATCGGCGGGAGAGATATCTGGTGATGGCGCTTCCTCGAGCCGTGGCACCTGGTGTCACGTGGCGTGGTCGCACCGGTTCCGGAGCGTGCCCGGCGGGCCGCTCAGTGTCGGCGTACGACGTACTGCCCGCATACGAGGTACGAGACACAGTGCGACTTGGGGGGCTCCCGGAAGAATGTCTGTCCCGGACGGGGACACGAGGCACCTCGCCATGGTGGGGTCGGGTGCAGACTTGAGATTAACACTACCGGATCCAACAAACATTCCCCCTCTCCACATCCGGCAATCGCCCGCTCTTTTAGTCCGCGCCGGGCGCGGCGCCGGTCGCGAGCGGCAGAACGCTCGCTCCCTGCGCGTCCAGGGCCAGCCGGTTCGCGGCCCAGTCCGATCCGGCCAGCGCCTCCACCTTGTCGGCGGTGTCGGCGTCGGCCAGGGCCATCACCGTGGGGCCCGCGCCGGAGATCACCGCGGGGATCCCGTCGGCGCGCAGCCGCTCCACCAGCGCCGCGCTCTCCGGCATGGCGGGGGCGCGGTACTCCTGGTGGAGGCGGTCCTCGGTGGCGGGCAGCAGCAGCTCGGGGCGCCTGGTCAGGGCCTCGACGAGCAGGGCGGCACGGCCCGCGTTGACGGCGGCGTCGACGTGCGGAACGGTGCGCGGGAGCAGGCCGCGCGCGGTCTCGGTCAGGACCGGCTTTCCGGGCACGAAAACCACCGGAACGATGGAATCTGCGGGGTCCATCCTGATCGCCCGCGCGGCGCCGTTCTCCATCCAGGAGAGGGTGAAGCCGCCCAGCAGGCAGGCCGCGACGTTGTCCGGGTGACCCTCGATCTCGGTGGCGAGTTCCAGCAGGGCCGCGTCGTCGAGCCTGGCCTCGCCGCCTATGGTCACGGCGCGCGCCGCGACGATGCCGGCGCAGATGGCGGCGGAGGAGGAGCCCAGGCCGCGGCCGTGCGGAATCCGGTTCGCGCAGACGATCTCCAGGCCGCGCGGCTGTCCGCCCAGCAGATCGAAGGCGGTGCGCAGGGAGCGGACGAGGAGGTGCTTCTCGTCGCGGGGAAGCGTCTCGCTTCCCTCACCCGCGATGTCGATGTGCAGCCCGGAGTCGGCCACCCGGACGACCACGTCGTCGTACAGCCCCAGCGCGAGGCCGAGGGCGTCGAAGCCCGGGCCGAGGTTGGCGCTGGTGGCGGGGACGCGCACCCGGACGGCGGCGGCGCGGAAGGCTGGACCGGCCATCGCTCGATGACTCTCCTTGAGCTGCGTGATTGTCGAAGACATTCGATGACATTCGATGACGTACGAGAACCCAGGGGCCGCTGAGGGCCGCTGATCACGAAGACCGCGCGGCACCGCGGCATATGCGGCGGGCGGGTTCAGTACAGCCTATCGAAGGAAGGTTCTGTGGCGACATAGGGCGCACAGGAGGCGCACGATGCGTGTCGTAAGCCCCCTGTGCACCCCCGTGAGGGAAGTTCCCCAGGCAAGCGCCGTCTTACGCCTGACGTGGCGCTCGTTACACCAGGCCGAGCCGCTCGGCCGCCGTCACCGCGTCGACCGGGACGGTGACCGGCTGCGGGGCGCCGGCGACGGCCCAGTCCGGGTCCTTCAGGCCGTTGCCGGTGACGGTGCAGACGATCCGCTGGCCCGGGTCGACCTTGCCCAGCTCGGCGGCCTTCAGCAGACCGGCCACCGACGCCGCGGAGGCGGGCTCCACGAAGACGCCCTCCTGTGCGGCCAACAGGCGGTAGGCGCGCAGGATTTCACGGTCCGTCACCTCGTCGATGAAACCGCCGGACTCGTCGCGGGCGTTCAGCGCGTGCTGCCAGGAGGCGGGGTTGCCGATCCGGATCGCGGTGGCGATGGTCGACGGGTCCTTGACCACCTCGCCGCGCACGATGGGCGCGGAGCCGGAGGCCTGGAAGCCCCACATGCGGGGCGTCTTGGCGGACACGCCGTCGGCGGCGTACTCCTTGTAGCCCCGCCAGTAGGCGGTGATGTTGCCGGCGTTGCCGACCGGGAGGACGTGGATGTCGGGCGCGTCGCCGAGCATGTCGACGATTTCGAACGCGGCCGTCTTCTGGCCCTCGATACGCACCGGGTTGACCGAATTGACCAGCGCGACCGGGTAGTTGTCGCTGAGCGCGCGGGCCAGCGTGAGGCAGTCGTCGAAGTTGCCGTCGACCTGGAGGATCTTCGCGCCGTGCACCAGGGCCTGGCCCATCTTGCCGAGCGCGATCTTGCCCTGCGGGACGAGAACGGCCGAAACCATACCGGCCCGCACGGCGTACGCGGCGGCACTCGCCGACGTGTTGCCGGTGGAGGCGCAGATGACCGCCTTCGCGCCCTCCTCCTTGGCCTTGGAGATGGCCATGGTCATGCCGCGGTCCTTGAAGGACCCGGTGGGGTTCGCGCCCTCCACCTTGAGGTGGACCTCGCAGCCCGTGCGCTCGGAGAGCACCTGCGCGGGCACGAGGGGCGTGCCGCCCTCGCGGAGCGTCACGACCGGCGTGGTGTCGGATACCGGCAGCCGGTCCCGGTACTCCTCGATGATTCCGCGCCACTGGTGGGTCATTGCTGGTTACTCTCCTTCAACCCGCATGATGCTGGCGACACCGCGCACGGTGTCGAGCTTGCGCAGCGCCTCGACGGTCCCGTTCAGGGCGGCGTCGGACGCGCGGTGGGTGACGACGACGAGGGAGGCCTCGCCGTCCTTCCCCTGCTGGCGAACCGTATCGATCGAGACTCCGTGCTCGGCGAAGACGGTCGCGACCTGGGCGAGAACACCCGGTTTGTCAGCCACGTCGAGGCTGATGTGGTAGCGCGTGACGACCTCGCCCATGGGCGAGACGGGCAGCGCGGCGTAGGCGGACTCGCCGGGGCCGGTGGTGCCGCTGAGCCGGTTGCGGCAGACGGCGACGAGGTCGCCGAGGACGGCGGAGGCGGTGGGCGAGCCGCCGGCGCCGGGGCCGTAGAACATCAGCTGGCCGGAGGCGTCCGACTCGACGAAGACCGCGTTGTACGCGCCGCGCACGGAGGCGAGCGGGTGGGTCAGCGGGATCATCGCCGGGTGCACGCGCGCGGTGACGGACTCCCCGTCGGCCGCCCGCTCGCAGATGGCGAGCAGCTTGATGGTGCAGCCCATCTCCTTGGCGGAGGCGAAGTCCGCCGCCGTCACCTCGGTCATGCCCTCGCGGTAGACGTCGTCGAGGCGCACCCGGGTGTGGAAGGCGATGCCGGCCAGGATCGCGGCCTTGGCGGCGGCGTCGAAGCCCTCGACGTCGGCGGTCGGATCGGCCTCGGCGTATCCGAGCGCGGTGGCCTCGTCCAGGGCCTCCTGGTAGCCGGCGCCGGTGGAGTCCATCTTGTCGAGGATGAAGTTCGTCGTCCCGTTGACGATGCCGAGCACCCGGTTGACCTTGTCGCCGGCGAGCGACTCGCGCAGCGGCCGGATCAGCGGGATGGCACCGGCGACGGCGGCCTCGTAGTAGAGGTCCTTGCCGTGCTCCTCGGCCGCCGCGTGCAGGGCGGCGCCGTCCTGGGCGAGGAGGGCCTTGTTGGCGGAGACGACGGAGGCGCCGTGCGCGAAGGCGGTGGTGATGAGGGTCCGCGCGGGCTCGATCCCGCCGATGACCTCGACCACGACGTCGATGTCGCCGCGTTTGACGAGGGCGGTGGCGTCGGTGGTGACGAGGGAGGGGTCGATGCCCTCACGGACCTTGTCGGGCCGCCGTACGGCCACACCGGCCAGCTCCACCGGGGCCCCGATCCGGGCGGCGAGGTCGTCGGCGTGCGTCGTCATGATGCGCGCCACCTCTGAGCCGACCACTCCACAGCCCAGCAGCGCCACCTTCAGCGGACGCGTACGCATCATCCGACCTCGTTTCCTCTTACCGTCTTCGGTTTCACCAGTCTCACTCACCGGACCGGAGTTTCTGCCACCGGTCCGGATCGTGAGACGTCTATTTCATTTTCGCAGGGTGGTCGACAGGAGATCTTCCAGATCCTCCACCCCGGCGGCTCGCGGCGGGCTTCAGCCCACGTCGAGCCTCAGCAGATCGTCCTCCGTCTCCCGGCGGACGATCACCCGCGCCTCGCCGTCCTTCACGGCGACGACCGGCGGGCGGAGCACATGGTTGTAGTTGCTGGCCATGGACCGGCAGTACGCCCCGGTGGCCGGTACGGCGATCAGGTCGCCCGGTGCCAGGTCGGCGGGCAGGAACGCGTCCCGGACCACGATGTCGCCGCTCTCGCAGTGCTTGCCGACGACCCGGGCCAGCATCGGCTCGGCGTCGGAGGCGCGGGAGACCAGGGCGACGCTGTACTCGGCGTCGTAGAGCGCGGTACGGATGTTGTCCGACATGCCGCCGTCGACGGAGACGTACGTCCGCAGCCCGTCGAGCGGCTTGACGGTGCCGACCTCGTACAGGGTGAACGCGGTCGGCCCGACGATGGCGCGCCCGGGCTCGACGGAGATCCGCGGGGTGCGCAGCCTGGCGGCCTCGCACTCCCGGGTGACGATCTCGGTGAGCGCCTTGGCGATCTCGTGCGGCTCGCGCGGGTCGTCGTCGCTCGTGTACGCGATGCCGAGCCCGCCGCCGAGGTCGATCTCGGGCAGCTCGACGCCGTGCTCGTCCCGGATGTCCTTCAGCAGACCGACCACGCGGTGGGCGGCGACTTCGAACCCGGACATGTCGAAGATCTGCGACCCGATGTGCGAGTGGATCCCGATCAGCTCCAGCCCGTCCAGCTGCAGCGCCCGCCGCACGGCCTCGGCGGCCTGCCCGCCCGCGAGCGGAATGCCGAACTTCTGGTCCTCGTGGGCGGTCGCGATGAACTCGTGCGTGTGCGCCTCGACCCCGACGGTGATACGAATCTGCACCCGCTGCCGCTTGCCGAGCTCCCGGGCGATGTGCGCGACCCGCACGATCTCCTGGAAGGAGTCGAGCACGATCCGCCCGACCCCGGCACGCACGGCCCGCTCGATCTCCGCCGGGGACTTGTTGTTGCCGTGGAAGGCGATCCGGTCGGCGGGCATCCCGGCGGACAGCGCGGTCGCCAGCTCGCCACCGGAGCAGACGTCGAGGTTCAGCCCCTCCTCGTGCAGCCACCGCACCACCGCGCGGGACAGGAACGCCTTGCCGGCGTAGAAGACGTCGGCGTCGTGGCCGAAGGCGGTGCGCCAGGCCCGCGCCCGGGCCCGGAAGTCGGTCTCGTCGAGGATGTAGGCCGGGGTGCCGAACTCCTCGGCGAGGCGCTTGACGTCGATACCGCCGACGGTGAGGACCCCGTCCTCACCCCGGCTGACGGTCTGCGCCCACACCTTGGCGTCGAGGGCGTTGAGATCGGCGGGCGGCGCGGAGTAGTGGCCCTCGGGCAGGACGTCGGCGTAGCGGGGCCCGGCGGGATGTGCGGAACGGCTCATGACGTGTCGTGGCTCTCTCAGAGATGTTCGGGTGCGTCGATGCCGAGCAGGGACAGGCCGCCGGCCAGCACCGTCCCGGCGGCTTCGGCGAGGGCGAGCCGGGCACGGTGGGCGGCCGAGGGTTTCTCCTCACCACGCGGCAGCACGGCGGGCAGGACGGGGAGAACGGCATCGGCGACGGTGACGAGGTGCCGGGCGAGGCGATCCGGGGCGCGATGGGTGGCGGCCGCGGCGAGAACCCGAGGGTGATCGGCGAGGGAGGCGAGCAGACGGTCGACGTGGTCGTCGGCGCGGCCGTCGGCGCGGTCGTCGATGTGGTCGTCGGCGCGGCCGTCGATGTGATCGAGGTCGCCGAGCGGGCCGGGCTCGGAGGTGAAGCCGAGATCGGCGGCGTTGCGCCCGAGAGCCCGGGTGCGGGCGTGGGCGTAGCGAACGCGGAAGAGGGGATTGCTCTCCCGCTGGACGAGATGGTCGGCGGAGATCCGGGGCCGGTCGTGCGGCGCCGGATGCAGCAGCGCCCAGCGGGCGGCGTCGGGCCCGAGCGGAGCGGGATCCTCCGGCGCGGGCACCGGCCGCAGCGTCACGGGATCCCCGTGTGCCACCTCGGCCCGCCCGCCCTGGCTGGACACGATCCGCACAAGGGCGTCGGCGACGACCTCGGCACGCACGTCGTACGGGATACGAAGGGAGACGACCTGCCCGGCGAGACCGTCACCGTGCCCGTACGCGAGCCCCTCACCGAGGATCCGCCGCACGAGCCCCTCGGCCGCGGAGGCCGTCAGCCGGATGTTGAGAAACCCGGGCCCGGTGATCTCGACACCGGTGACTCCGCTCGCCGCCGCCAGATAGGGCCGGATCACCTCGGCGACCCGCAACGCCGGCTGCCCGGCGGGCCGCGCCAGCTGCAGCGCGACGTTCGTCGCGTAGTCCCCCCAGCCCCCCGGCCCCGGCGGCGCCACCACGACCCGCGCAGGAACGGTCACCCTCAGCTCCCCCGCGTCGACAGCACAACGCACCGCGTGCAGCACGGTGCGCGAGAGCTCGACGGGGGTCACGGGACAAGCGTAGGGGAGGAGGGGGGTGGGTAGGCGAGCCGGTTTGGGGAGGGTTCCGGCATGTGGACGAGGGTGGTGGGCTGGCGGGGGGGGAGGAGAGGGCGCTGCGCCGGGCAGTTCGCCGGCTTGGGGCTGGCCCGGCACGGGGAGGCACAGGGCGTTGGCGCTGGGCGTGCTCGGGTGTGCACGGTGCGCTCGGCGAGCACGGTGTGCTCGGCCAACGCACCCCACCACCGCACCACCTCACCGCACCACTCATCGACCTTCACGCCCGTACCGGCAGATCAATGACCAGCGCGTCCGTGCCCGGCGATCTCCCCTTCCTCCGCGCCGATCAGCCCGCAGCCCGGCCCGCCCGGCCCGTCCCCCCGCCCGTCGATCAACCGCCGAACGATGCGCACGAGCTCCGTCGGCTCGAAGGGTTTGGCGAGGAAGGCATCGACACCGAGGTCCAGACCGCTCTCCACCTCGTACTGCGTACAGGCACTGACGATGGCGAGCGGAAGATCACACGTCCGCGGGTCGGCCCGCAGCCGCGCGGCCGTCCGCAGCCCGTCCAGCCGCGGCATGACCACATCGAGGGTCACGACATCCGGCCGCACCTCATGCACCACTTCCAGACACTCGGCACCATCGGCCGCGGTCACGACCTCGAGGCCCTCCAGCTCGAGATTGACCCTGATCAGCTGCCGGATGACCTTGTTGTCGTCCACCACAAGCACCCGGCCCGACGCGCCTGACACAACTTGAGAGTAGGTCCGGACCGGCCACCGCGTCCCGGTTTTCCCCACTTCCACCCCCTGCGGGCAACCCCACCCTCCCCCCGCAGACGCCCCCGCCCCGCAAAACCCGTTCATGAACACCCCACCAGAGCTGGTAGTGTTCTACCCGTCGCCGCGAGACACCGCGAACGACGAAGCCCCCGTAGCTCAGGGGATAGAGCAACGGCCTCCGGAGCCGTGTGCGCAGGTTCGAATCCTGCCGGGGGCACCTTGGATTAGGTGCCTAAAGACCCCGCCATCAGCGGAAACGCTGAGGTCGGGGTCTTCGCGTATGTGTAGGCGGATGCAGCCCGAAGCGGTCGTGTGTCGAGGTCGGTGGACAGCTCGGCAGACCGAGCGACTGACATCGCAGCGCACGCGGAGCCAGCGGGCGGCGATGACTCGTCCGCAGCGAATCACCACCGTTTGCAGGGTGCCGTACGGACGCGTTAGCTACCGTCTACGCAACAGGGGGACTCATGTGCTTGCCGGGGGTGGGGATGTCCGGCGCGACCATCTCTGTGATCGTTGCAATCGTTGGTGTGGGCGGCACGCTCGCTTCGGCAGTGATCACTCAGGTGCTGGCCCAGCGGGCTGAGTTACGGAGGTTGGAGCGGGGAGAGCGCGTTCGCCTTGAGGAGCAGCGGGCTTCTGAAGATCAACGCAAGGTCGACCAGCTTCGGAGCTGCTATGTGCAGTTGAACGCGCATGATCGGCACTACAGGGACGCAATGCTGGCGTACGCCTACGCGCTGAAATCTGGAACCTTCGAAGCGGAAGCAGCGGAAGTGAGCAGTGCGCGGCGTGCTCAACGGGATACCCGCGCTGAAGCTCAGCTGGTGGCAAGCGACGCAGTTCTCGAGATCGAGAGCCGGGTGAATGCTCAGCTCACGATCGCGTACAGACGCCTGATGGAGGCAACACACGAGTCAGACTCATCCACTCGTCAGGCGCGGCTTGACCAGGTCATCGATCTCTTGGACTCGATCATCCCGCAGCAGGGGCACGTGCGAGCACTCATGCGCCTTGAGGTGCGCGCTACTCAGAAACTTCCGGACTGGTACGACCCCGAGATCGGACCAGAACCGGAACAACTGGCCGATTACTGACTCTCCCCCAGCTGACGTGCTCAGGTGTAGGCCCTGAGGACGGTAGGCTCCGGGAAGGCTCTAATTCTGGCCGGTCCTTCTGCGACAGACCGGCTTCCTTCGCGAAGTCCGCCCCCAGGCAGTGCCACGGACCGTGGTGTCATGACTCCACAGGAATCGAGACGCCGGCTTCGAGCCCGTTTTCCGCAGCGCGAACCGCCGCGTCCGGTCGCTGACCCGGGATGTGGTCGTCAACCACCGGCTTGCCCATCACCGCGGCGATGTGTTCCTGAAGCACCTTTCGGCGTGCCTCGAAGAAAGCGTCGAAGTCGTCGGCCCGCATCAGCCTGGGATCCGCGAGGTGAGTCCTGATGCGCTGCTCGACGCCCTCTGGGCTGGTCTCGGCAGTCTTGGCGAGCCGCTGCAGATACTCGGACGGTGCGTGGCCGCCGATGATTCGGTTGGTGCGTGCTGTCAAGGGTGTCTTGTTGACAATGGAGTTGTAGACGGAACGCTCGTAGCCGTACTTCTGGCACCAGACCTGCGGGAAGATGTGGTGGATGTCCATCGCCTCGTCGAAGTAAACGCTGACCTCCGCCTTCTCCCCTGTCCGCCAGTCCGCGGCGCCCGCCTTGAGCAGGAGCGCGTAGATGCCCTTGTACGCGGCGCTCTGTCGGGTCCGCAGGGTCAGCAGGCGGCTCGCCGCGAATTGTGCCTGTGTGACCGTACGAGGTTCGTGCGTCGACCCGCGAATCCACTCGACGACGTCAGGGAGGTCAAGGTTGAACCGGGTTTCGGTCGTACCGCCGTACAGCTCACCGAACACTCCGCACCAGTACCAGCGAGCCAGCTTCTCCTGTGCGCCTGCGGTCTCCGCGTCCTTGCCGGCGAGGGCGAAGATCGCGGCCAGCGGGATGAGCTGTGTGCCGTACGGAAGGAAGCGCGTATCGAAGATGAACTGCTGGCGCAGAAATTTGGCGGCGGCCTTGAAACCGGCGACGACGTCGGGTGCGTATCGCCGGTAGTCCTCCAGGCTCAGGGCAAGCATGTCCTTGCGCTTGCAGCCGATACGCGGCAGCCGCTCTTCGTCCATACCGGCCTCTTCCTCTCGACGTCGCCGCTCGGCGGTGGCGAGGAGGGTGACCGCCTGGAGGAAGTCGGTGTTGGAGACATCCCGCAGGATGGCGTATTCGGGCGCCTCCCAGGCGGACCGGCACTCACGCCAGTGATGTCGCAGATCGAACTCGTCGGCGGCGTATGTCGCCGTCAGCAACTCGAAGACGGTAAGCGTGACTCCGCCCGTGTTGACCTTCTCGAAGACCTGGCAGACTGCCTGACGTGGGGTGCCCTTGCCGAGTTCGATGACCGGGAAGTGGTAGAGGTCGAATGACCGGATGAAGCCGTCTCGGAAGCCGTACCACAGCTCCATCGCATCCGGTGCGAAGCCCCAGTGGCGGGCGAAGCCGTCGCCCCAGGAGTTGTCGAAGACGCATCGCAGCGGGAAGACGCGGTGCCGGTACTCCAACTCCCGTGTCGAGTAATCTTCCAGGACTTCGCCTCGGAAGTTGACCACCTTACGTGAGGGTGGGATGAAACGGATCGCGTCCTCGCGGTCCTCGTTCTCGTCGAGTGCCTTGACCATGTCGACGTAGAACAAGCCACCCACGCGGCGCTTGCGCTCGTCCTGAGTCTCCACCGGGCTGTCCATCGCAAGCGACTGGAACAGCGAGGTGAGCCGCTGCTGCCCGTCAAGAACCAGCGACTCCGGTTGCACCCGGCCGCTCGGGGCCGCCCCCTCGATCGGCCTGTACTTGAACCGGACGTCCCCACCGCCCTCGAGCAGCATCACGGTCCCGATCGGGTAGTTGAGGGACACCGAGGCCAGCAGACTCGCGATGTTGGGCCAAGGCCAGACCCAGCCACGCTGGAACTCAGGCAACTGAATCTTCCCCGCCTCGACCTGGCCCAGAAGGTCCCGCAAGGGCCGCTTGTCGATGCTGAAAGTCTCGGTCGCCACATCTCCTCCTTGTGCAACACAACACGTCCGCCGACGCTCGGGGCCCCGAGCTGATTGGCAGCGTTCAGGTCCGCTCGGCTCCTGTCCCCGCCGACCCACCGGCCTATGACTTGTAACTCCCACACTGCCTGACCTTCTGCGCTTCAGCCTCCTCCTTGGTCATTTTGGTGACCTCCAGGAAAGTGTTCTGTCCCCTGTGCGGGCAGACCAGTTGGCATCTGTGCGTCATCAATCCCGATAGTCCCCGGTGCGTACGTGCGTCTAGCTCACTGAAGATCTACTTCCGCCACTCCCGGGTCGTCGCCGGGCCGCTGCCCCACTGGCTCGCAGGCTCCGTCGAGGAGCCAGTTCGATGACGTCCGGGTTCGCGGGCCAGCCGTCCATGTCGGCCGTCGCTTGCTTCCGAAGAGCTTGGGCCAGCTTCATGTCAAGGGTCAGCGGGGAGACCACCCTGACCTCGGGCAGAACCGGGCCCAGAAGTAGAGGAACCGCCGGACTCCGAAAGGCCCTCCGAAGCCGTGTGCACACGTTCGAATCCTGTGGAAGAACGCCCCTCACCGCCGCCATTTCCTTGAGTGCAGCCTCGACGAAGCTGTGCACAGGCTGAGAGCTTCTCTCCCTTACACGGGCCGCGTTCCCGGAGGGTGAGCAAAGACCCCGTCATCAGCGAAAGCGCTGAGTGCGGGGTCTTCTTCTTGTATGGGCAGGCTTGGGATTGCTCCGGGCTCAGATCTCGTCCGCGAAGGCGCCCTCTCGTGTCACGCACAGGGCCCAGATGACGAAGCCCGACATGGTGATCATGACGACCGACCAGACCGGGTAGTACGGCAGGGACAGGAAGTTGGCGACGATGACGAGGCCGGCGATGGCTATGCCGGCGACGCGGGCCCACATCGCTGTCTGGAAGAGTCCGAAGCTGACGATCACCGCGAGGACGCCGAGGGCGAGGTGGATCCAGCCCCAGCCGGTGAGGTCGAACTCGAAGATGTAGTTCTGCGTCGTGACGAAGATGTCGTCCTCGACTATCGCCGCTATGCCTCTCATGATGTCGAGAACGCCGGCGATCATGAGCATGACGGCTGCGAAGGCGGTCAGGCCGGTGGCCCACTCCTGCCTGGCCTCGTGGGTGCGAGCGTGGTGTGTGGCGGTCATCCTGGCTACCTCATTTCATGACGTCGGTCGGGCGCCCGGAAGGGCCCGTCCCGGTCAGGATCAGTTCCTTCGCCCTGCGGAACTCCTCGTCCGTGATGTCGCCGCGGGCGCGCATCTCGGACAGCCTGGCGAGTTCGTCGGTGCTGCTGGGCCGGCCCTCGGCTCCCTTGGCGGTGTCCCGGATGTACTGGTCGAACGCCTCCTGCTGGGCGCGCGCCTGTTCGATCTCCCGGCGTCCCATGTTCTTGCCTCGGGCGATCACGTAGATGAACACGCCCAGGAACGGCAGGACACAGACGAACACCAGCCAGCCGGCCTTCGCCCAGCCGCCGATGGAGTCGTCGCGGAAGATGTCGACGATGATCCGGAAGAGCAGGACGAACCACAGGATCCACAAGAAGAAGATGAACATCGTCCAGAAGACGCTCAGCAGCGGAAACTCGTACGCGAGGTACGTCTGCGCGTTCATGCCACTCCTTCATCCCGGGCATGTGCCCGGCAGGCGCTGTGTGCGGTTTTCAGCGTGCCCACGGCAACCCTCTGGCGGCCTCACCCGGGGCGGGTGAAGCGAGCACCCGCCGCTCAGCCGGACGCGTCGGGTCCGCGCGCCGCCGGGGTGCTCGACTTGCGGAGTGCGGCTCGCCATGCGAACGCGACCACTGCCTCGAAGAGGCCGAGCAGGACCAGCCACAGCCCCAGCAGCCGGGTGAGCGCGCGGGCCGACTCGGTCGGCAGGGCCAGTACGACGATCCCCGCGACTATGCCGAGCACCGCGGCGCCCAGGACGAAGCCCCGGTGGGGCAGGTCCTTGGCCGCCAGCGCGGTGTGCAGGGTGATCACGCCGGACACCAGCCAGACGATCCCGACGATCAGGGAGAGCGCGGTGATCGTCTGCAGCGGGTGGCGCAGGCACAGCACGCCTGCCAGGACGAACAGCACCGCGAGCAGCAGGCCCGCCAAGCGCTCGCCGGCTCCTTCACGGGCAAAGGACGCTACGAACCGGAAGGCCCCGGCCACGAGCAGGTACAGGCCGATGAGGACGGCCAGCACATGCAGGGTCTCGTCCGGCCAGACCAGTATCAGGACGCCCGGGATGAGCGTCGCGATCGCGGACGCCAGGATCCAGGTCCACGAACGGCCAAGCGCCGCGAGCGCCCGCGCGGGGTCGTCGCCCGCCGGGCCGGGGGCCGCTCCGCCGGACATCGATGTCGATGTCGATGTCGATGTCGAGCCCGGTCCGGGGAACGGTGCTGGGCCACGCGGCACGGTCATGGCTCCTCCACCTCGCTTGTTGCTTGATTGCTTGCTTGATCGGGCGGGTCGCTGCCAAGCCTCCGGCTGGGCGGTGTGCGCGGGCGCGGGGCCTCACCACCTGTCAGCGTCCTCCGCTCCGCCGGCCAGGGGATCACCCTCCGCGGGTGATCCACCGGTGCGGTTCATCGCTGCGGCCCTCGTCCCGAATCGCTCACTCCGGTGCCTGCCGCATCTCCACGACCCGCAGCCCCAGCGACCGGCAGCGGGCCAGCAGCCCGTACAGGTGTGCCTCGTCGACGACGTGCCCGAACAGGACGGTCTGACCGGAGATCGCCACATGGTCCAGCTCCGGGAATGCCTTGGACTGCGTCTCCGACAGGTGTCCGTCGACGCGGATCTCATAGCGCATGAGCTGCTCTCCAGCGGACCGTCCGGGGCCGACGGCACGAGGCTTTCCCTGCGATCGTCCGTCCGGATGCGGCGCCTGCCCTCACCCGGTACAGGTGATCCGGAGAAAGCGGGGACGCGACGGGGGGGCAGCCGCTCCTCCTGCACGCGATCGCTGCCGCGACGCGTCGCCGCCCCGCCGAAGGTCAAGGCTTCGGGCGTGCCCCGGTGTCGGCGCCACCCGCCTCGTCGGGTCGTGTTCGGCCGGTCTGGCCGGTCTGGCCGGTCGGCAAGTGGGAGGTGACCAGGAAACTGGCGAGGGTGATCCCGCCGGTGGCGAGGATCGCCGCCTTCAGGCCGTCCAGCTGCGCCGACGCGTAGGAGTCCGTGATGGCGTCGACCTCGGCGGGTGGCAGTCCGGCACTCTGCGCCGCCGAGCGCACCTGCTCGGTGGGCACGAAGGTGACGCCGGCTTCGAGGGCGACGCCGGTCTGCCGGTGGGCCTCCTCCGACACGCGCGGGTCGCTCTCCACCTGGGTGGTGAAGGCGTGGGCCAGGGCGCCGACGAGCAGGGACCCGATGAGGGCGGTGCCCAGCGCGGAGCCCAGGTTCTGGGCCGTGAACTGCAGCCCGCCGACCTCGCTGCGCTCCTCCTCCCCCACGCTGGACTGGACGACGTTGCCCAGCTGCGAGGCGAGCAGGCCCATGCCCACGCCGAGCAGGGCCATGGCTCCGGCGAACTGCGCGTCGTCGATGACGGGGTCGATGGTGGCCAGCAGCCACACCACGGCTCCCGCCAGGGTCAGCAGCGCCAGGCGGACCAGCCTCCGGGGGCCCGCCGCCCGCCCCAGCCGGGAGCCGACCGTGGAGGCGACCAGCATGGTGACGGACACCGGAAGCAGCCGCAGACCTGTCTCGAAGGCGTCGAAGCCCTGCACGACCTGCAGATACAGCGGGATGGTGAAGAACAGGCCAAGGAGGATGAGGTTCTGGCTCACCAGTGTCAGCAGGCCGGAGCGCAGCACCGGTTGGCGCAGCAGCGCCAGGTGCACCAAGGGGTCGGTGCCCTGGGCGTCCCGCCGCCGTTCCCAGTGTGCGAACAGGGCCAGTACGGCCGCTCCGGCGGCGATGACGAACAGCGTCGGGGCGAAGCCCAGGACGGTGAAGGGCGGGTTGCGGGGCTGCACCCATCCCCAGGTGCCGCTCTGCAGCACACCGAGCACGCCCAGCGCCAGTCCGGCCGCCGACAGTGCGGCGCCGACGCCGTCCAGGCGGGGGCGGGGGCCGGTCCTGGGGGATTCCGTGATCACGCGGTGGCAGAGCAGGACGGCCACGACGACGACCACCTCACCGGCGAAGACCAGCCGCCAGGTGAGGTACGTCGTCACCCAGCCGCCCAGCAGCGGGCCGACCGCGATTCCCGCGCCGGCCAGGCCGCCGATGACGCCGTAGGCGACGGCCCGGTCCCGCCCCCGGTAGTTCTCGGCGACGAGTGCCGCCATGGCAGGCAGCACCATCGCTGCCCCGAGCCCTTCGATGACCGACCAGCCCAGCGCGAGCACCCACAGGGTGGGAGCCACGGCGGTCAGGGTCGAACCCGTGGCGTAGACGGCGAGCCCCAGGAAGAACATGCGCCGCCGTCCGAGGATGTCTCCCAGCCGACCGCCGACGATCATGAACGCCGCCATGACGAGCGCGTACAGCGTGATGACGGCCTGGATGGCGGTGACCTCGGTGTCGAAGTCCTCGACCAGTTGGCTGATGGACACGTTCATGACGGAGGTGTCCAGGACCATCAGGAACTGGGCCGTGCCGAGCACGATCAGAGCGCGTCGGTGGGTCATGGTTTCCCCCTTGGGCCCTGCCGTCGTCTGGATCACCTCGGCGTCGCGGGCCTCGGCACGCGCACACCGCCCTGTCCATTGACACCGGCCGGACGCCGTCGGCGCCTCACCCTCCTCGGGGGAGGCCGACCGCACCACTCGGACGGCGAACCCGCTGCCCAGGCGTACAGCCCGCACCCCGTTTTTTGTCCCGGTGGACGGAAACCGGTGCCCCACCTGCGGTCTGGCGTTCACGGACCATTCATCGCAGAGCGTGCCCGGTCCGCGGGGCTCCGCGTCCGTTCACGCCGGGCGCTTGCGTGACGTCGTGGACTTCTTCGCCGTCGGCTTCTTCGCCGCCGTGCTCTTCGCCGCAGTGCTCTTCGCCGCCGCGCTCTTCGCGGTGCTCTTGGAGGCCGCCGTATTCTTCGTGCTGCCCTGGGTCGACTTCGCCGTCGACTTCCTGGCGGAGGAGGCGGTGGTCTTCTTCGCGGCCGTCTTCTTCGCCGCCGCGGACGTCGCCGCCGTGGACGTCGACTTCTTGCCGCCGGTCTGCTTGGGCGCGGCCCTGGCCGTCTTCCGTTCGGACAGGGGTCTGACCTCGGCGTGCTCCCCGCGGGACTCCTTGGCCGCGCGGACGCTGCTCTCCAGGGCGGCCATGAGGTCGAGCACCTTGCCGCCCGCCGCGGGCTCGGGCGCCTCGGGGGGTGCCTCGCCGGCCGCCTTGGCGGCGATGACCTCCTCGACGGCCTCGCGGTACTCGTCGTGCAGGTCCTCCAGGTCGACCTCGCCGAGGGTGTCCATGAGGGCGTCCGCGAGGTCGAGTTCCTTGTCGCGGACGGTGACGCCGGTGTCGGGGGCGACGCCCTCGGGGGCGCGTACCTCGTCGGGCCAGAGCAGGCCGTGCATGGCGATGGCGTCGCCGACGACGCGGAGCATGCCGAGGCGTTCCCGGCCGCGCAGGGCGAACTTGGCGATCGCCACCTTGTTGCTGCGCTTCAGCGCCTCCCGCAGCAGGGTGTACGGCTTGGCGGCGGGGGCGCCGCTCGCGGCGAGGTAGTACGCCGCGTCCATCTGGAGCGGGTCGATCCGGTCGGCCGGGACGAAGGCGACGATCTCGATGGTCCTGGCGGTCGGGATCGGCAGCTGGGCCAGGTCCTCGTCGGTGATCGGGATGATGGTGCCGTCGGCGTCCTCGTATCCCTTGCCGATCTCCGACTGGGTGACCTCGCGGTCCTCCAGCTCGCAGACCTTGCGGTAGCGGATGCGGCCGCCGTCCTCGTTGTGGATCTGGCGGAAGGAGATCGAGTGGCTCTCGGTGGCGTTCACCAGCTTGATGGGGATGCTGACCAGGCCGAACGAGATGGCTCCGTTCCAAATGGATCGCACTGCGGCACCTTTCGATCATTCGGTCCAGCGAGCGTCCTTGATCAGGAGATATGCGATATCACCCTTTTTCATCCGGTTTCGTGTGATTCTCATCGTATGACGCCGATCACAGAGGTGGAGGGCCGGAGGCTCGCGCTGAGCAACCTGGAGAAGGTGCTGTACCCGGCGTCCGGCTTCACCAAGGCCGAGGTGCTCCACTACTACGCCACCACCGCCGAGGTCCTGCTGCCCCATCTGCGCGATCGGCCGGTGTCCTTCCTGCGCTACCCGGACGGGCCGGACGGACAGGTGTTCTTCACCAAGAACGTGCCGCCCGGTACGCCCGACTGGGTCATGACCGCGGAGGTGCCCCGCTCGGAGGGGCCCGCGCGGATGGTGCTGGTGCAGGACCTGCCGAGCCTGATGTGGGCGGCGAACCTGGTCGCCGAGTTCCACACCCACCAGTGGCTCGCGAGCACGCCGGACGAGGCGGACCGGCTGGTCTTCGACCTGGATCCAGGCGCTCCCGCGACCGTCGTGGACTGCTGCGAGGTCGCCCTGTGGCTGCGCGAGCGGCTGGCCGGGGACGGGATCGAGGCGTACGCCAAGACGTCCGGGTCGAAGGGGCTGCATCTGCTGGCGGCGGTGCGGGGGGCGTCGTCCGAACGGACGTCCGAGTACGCGAAGGCGCTGGCCGTCGAGGCGGAGCGGACGATGCCCCGGCTGGTCGTCCACCGGATGACGCGGAGCCTGCGGCCGGGCAAGGTGTTCGTCGACTGGAGCCAGAACGCCGGCCGCAAGACCACGGCGACGCCGTACACCTTGCGGGCGCGCGCCGAGCCATGGGTGTCCGCGCCGGTGACCTGGGAGGAGGTCGAGGCGTGCGGAGACCCGGCCCAGCTGGCGTTCCGGGCGCCGGACATCGCCCCGCGCGTACAGGACTACGGCGATCTGCTGGCCCCGCTGCTCGATCCGGACCACGCGGGTCCGCTGCCGTGAGCCGACCGGTCTCGCATACCTCGCAGACGATCAGGCCTCGCAGACGATCAGACCTCCCAGACGATCAGACCTGTCAACAGACGATCAGACCCGGTTCCACAACTGCCGGTCCCGCGCCATCGCGTGCAGCGCCTCCACGTCCGCCGGTTTGAGTACGCCCCCGAGGCCGCCCAGCGTGGCGACGGTGGCGTCGGTGAGGACGCGGACCTCGCGGACCGGGCCGGGCAGGCTCACCCGGGCGGGGCCGACGAGGGCGAGCACGGGGCGGACCTCGGCCGTGAGGGCGTACGTGGCGCGGGAGGCGTCGGCGCGGACGCGGCGCAGCAGCGGGACCGGCTCGCGCCGGCCCAGCGCGACCATGGGGTCGGCGACGACGACCCGCTGTCTGCGGGCGTACAGGGTGTGGACGGCGAACAGTCCGCCGGGGCCGATCAGCAGGTGGTGGACGCGGTGGCCGCCGGGCAGCGGCACGGAGTGCAGGGTGTGCCAGCCCGCGCCGTCCAGGGCGTCCAGCGCCTCCCCCACCGCCTGCTCGGCCTCCAGGGCCCGGCGCCTGGGGTCGGGGCGCAGCCGGTGGCCGGGGCCGGGGTCGCGGTCGAGGGCGACGAGCAGGGCCTCGCCGGGGCGGTTGGGGGCGAGGTCGTCGTCGGGGTGGAGGCTGAGCCGGGCCAGTTCGGCGGGGGTGGGGACGGGCGGCGGGCCGATGGTGACGGGGCCGGTGACGAAGGGGCGCAGGGCGGCCAGGACGTCCTCTCCGCGGTCCTCGCTCAGCAGGTTGACGCGGGCCGTGTCACGGTCGTACCAGGCGACGTTCGTACCGTCCGGGAGGCAGACGTAGAGCCGGTCCCGGCCGTGCCGCCGGGTCGGTATGACGCGCAGTCCGCTCATGCACCATCACCCCCGACCATGGGAACAGGCGGGGTGCTGTGCGGGCAAGAACCCGGTTACCTTGGAGAGGTGTTGGGAGGCGGTTGGGGAGGCGTCGTTGCGTACCCAGGGGAGGCGACCCGACGTACCGGCTCCGGACGGCCCGTGGAGCGAGGTGGTGCCCGGTCTGTGGATGGGCGGGCACGAGTTCAAGGGCTCCTCGGGGCAACTGGAGTTCGCGGTGGTGCGGGACGAGTTCGATCTCGTCCAGACCTTGCTGAGGCTGCCCGGACACGGTCCCGGGCCCGGTGTGGCCCACCAGGTCTGGCCCATCCCGGACGGCCCGCTGGACGGCACTCAGCTGGCGGGCGTGATCCGGCTGGCGGAGGCCGCGTGCGAGGCGGTGGACTCGGGGCGACGGGTGCTGGTGCGCTGCTACCACGGGTACAACCGGTCCGGGCTGGTGGTGGCGCACGCTCTGGTCCGGCAGGGCCGCTCCGCCGACGAGGCGATCCGGCTGATCCGGGCCCGCCGCTCGCCCTGGGCGCTGCACAACGAGCTGTTCGTGGAGTACCTGCGGGCGGGTCTGCCGACGGCGCGGCTGCTGGAGGAGCTCGCGGAGTGATCCGCGCCCACCGGCGGCGGGGTGACCCGCCCCCACCGGCGCCCCCGCCGAGTGTGGAGTGATCCGCCCCACCGCCCGAAACGCAAAAACGGACTACCGCGCGAATAAGGTGTACGCGTCCTGCTCGTCCCCGCTCACCGGAGTGCCGTGTCCGTCCGTGCCCGTGTCCGTGCCTGCGTCGCCCTGGCCCTGCTGCTGGTCACCGGTGCGGCCGCGACGGCCTGCGGTGACGCCGGCGGATTGCGGGGCGCGGGTCCCACGCCGACCGCCGAGGGGCCCGTCCTGCTGTGGCCGACGCTGCGGCCGGCGTCGAGCCCCGCCTACGAGATCGGCGAGGTGGAGCGGGAGGTCGTCAAGGGGCTGCGGGTGCCCGCCGGGGACGTCCGCGCGGTGGACCCGGTGGCGGTCGTACGGGCCGAGATCGACGCGCATCCGGGCGAGTACGAGGGCGCCGACGCCTCGTACCGCGAGACGGGGGCGCGCATGGCGGACTGCGGGGCGGGCGCGGGGCGCGGCAGGTGCCCCGTCCTCACGCCGTACTACCGGGATCTGACCGGCGACGGGCACGACGACCTGACGCTGGGCTTCCGGCAGCTGCCCGGCGAGCTGACCGCCGTACGGGTGTACACCGCGGAGAAGAACCGGCTGGTGCGGGTCATGGCCTGGGACGACGCCGTCAGCGGGGTCGAGCTGGCCGGGCGGTCGGTGATCATCCGCTCGCCGTCGGAGCTGGACGGCTACGAGTACCGGCTCCAGTGGAGCTGGGACCGGGACCAGCGGACGATGCTGCTCACCCACGACGAGATGCTGCGCAAGCCCGCACCCTCGGCGGCGAAGCCGTCGCCCTCAGCGGCGAAGCCGTCACCTTCGAAGTCGCCCCCGGCGGCGCAGCCCTCCCCCTCGGCGGCGCCGCGATGAGGCTTCCGCGGTGGGCCGGCGCCCTGGCCGTGAAGACGGCGCTGTTCATCACCGTGATGTGCTGCGCGCTCGCCGCGATGCTCGGTGCCCTCGTCCATGTCTCGGTGACCCACCAGACCGTCGGTGAGGCCCGCGACCTCGCGCTGTCCCGGCTGGCGGACGCCACGGCCGCGTACGAGGCGGGTGACCCCCTGCATCCGGGCGCCGGACTGGACCCGGCGGAGCTGCCGGAGCCGTTGCGGGAGCTGGCGGTGTCCGGGCGGCGCGGCACGATGGTCGCCGACGACCGGGGCCGTCCGACGATGTGGGCGGCGGGGCCGGCCGACGGAGGGCGCGCGCTCGCGGTGGCCGTCGACTACTCGCAGCAGGCCCGCACCATCGACGGCCTGGACCGGGCGATCGTCTGGTCGTCGGCGCCGGCGATCGGGGCGACGGTGCTGGTCGGCGCGTTCGCGGTGACGCGGGTGACGCGGCGGCTGCACGCCACGGCACGGGTGGCGCGGCGGATCAGCGCCGGTGATCTGGACGCGCGGGTGCACGACCGGCGGGCGGAGGACGTACGCCGTCCGCAGGACGAGGTGGCCGTGGTGGCCGCCGCGCTGGACTCCATGGCGGCGTCGCTGCAGGGCAAGCTGCTGGCCGAGCAGCGGTTCACCGCGGACGTGGCGCACGAGCTGCGCACCCCGCTGACCGGGCTGCACGCGGCGGCCGAGCTGCTGCCGCCGGGCCGGCCGACGGAGCTGGTGCGCGACCGGGTGGCGGCGCTGCGCACGCTGACCGAGGACCTGCTGGAGATCTCCCGTCTGGACACGGGGCGGGAGCGGCTGGAGCTGGACGGCGAGGAGCTGGGGGCGCTGGCGCGGCGGGTGGTGCGGGCGTCCGGCACCGACACCGAGGTGCGGGTGGTGCGGGACGTGCGGGTGGAGACCGACCGGCGGCGGCTGGAGCGGGTGCTGGGCAACCTGGTCGCGAACGCGCACCGGCACGGGCGGGCGCCGGTGGTGCTGACGGTGGACGGGCCGGTCGTCACCGTGCGGGACCACGGGGACGGCTATCCGGAGTACCTGGTGGCGCACGGCCCGCAGCGGTTCCGCACCGAGGGCGGGGCGCGCGGCCACGGGCTGGGCCTGACCATCGCGCTGGGCCAGGCGGAGGTGCTGGGTGCCCGGCTGGGGTTCGGCAACGCGGCGGACGGCGGGGCGGTGGCGACGCTGACGCTGCCTCAGACCCCGTCCGCGGCGGGCGTGCTCCCCGATGGCGCAGTGTGACGGGCGGCCCGTCCGTTCCGCTCCTAATGTGGCGATTGGTCAGCTTCGCCCTTCCGGGAGGTCATCCGTGTCCCGCGCCACGCTGGTGCTGACGGAACACAACGAGCAAGATGCCCTGTTTGGGTAGGTTCCGGACATGACGAAGGCCGGAACCGGAACCGCCGTGGTGGCGGACGCGCCCGCGCCCGCGGTACGCCTGCCCCGGCGCCGCGGCGTCGAACTGTCCCTCATGGTCGTGGCCGTACTGCTCCCGGTGTACGGCTACTGCGCCGTCGGCCTGGCCAAGCACGGCACGGTCCCGCCCGGCGCCGCCGGCTACGGCGCCGGGCTCGGCGTGCTGGCGCTCATCGCCCATCTGGCGGTCCGGCTGCGCGCCCCGTACGCCGATCCGCTGCTGCTGCCCATCGGCGTGCTGCTCAACGGCCTCGGCCTGGTGCTGATCTACCGTCTCGACCTGGAGACCCCGGCCGACCGTGCCGCCCCCGCCCAGCTGATCTGGTCCACGCTGGGCGTCGGCCTGTTCATCCTGGTCGTCCTCGCGCTGCGCGACCACCGCGTCCTCCAGCGGTACGCGTACGTCTGCGTCGCCGCCGCCCTCGCGCTGCTCACCCTGCCGATCTTCTTCCCCGCCGTGAACGGCGCCCGCATCTGGATCCGGATCGCCGGGTTCTCCATCCAGCCGGGCGAGTTCGCGAAGGTGCTGCTGGCCGTGTTCTTCGCCGCCTACCTGGCCGCCAACCGCAACGCCCTGGCGTACGCGGGCCACACGATCTGGAAGCTCCAGCTGCCCACCGGCCGGGTGCTCGGCCCGATCGTGGCGATCTGGCTGGTGAGCGTCGGGGTCCTGGTCCTGGAACGCGACCTGGGCACCTCGCTGCTCTTCTTCGGCCTGTTCGTCGTGATGCTCTACGTCGCCACCGGCCGCACCGGCTGGATCGCCGTCGGGCTGCTGCTGGCGGTGCTCGGCGCGGTCGCGGTGGCCCGGATGGAGCCGCATGTGCACGGCCGGATCGAGGACTGGCTGCACCCGTTCGCCAGCATCGACGCCGGGCAGGGCCCCAACCAGCTCGCCCAGTCGCTGTTCGCCTTCGCGGCCGGCGGTGTGCTCGGCACCGGCCTGGGCCTCGGCCACTCCACTCTCATCGGCTTCGCCACCAAGTCGGACTTCATCCTGGCCACCGCGGGCGAGGAACTGGGCCTCGCCGGCCTCTCCGCGATCTTCCTGCTCTACGGCCTGCTGGTGGAACGCGGCTACCGCGCGGGCCTCGCCCTGCGCGACCCGTTCGGGCGGCTGCTCGCGGTCGGCCTCGCCTCGATCGTCGCGCTCCAGGTGTTCGTGATCGCCGGCGGGGTGACCGGGCTGATCCCGCTGACCGGCATGGCGATGCCGTTCCTCGCCCAGGGCGGCTCCTCCGTCGTCACCAACTGGGCGATCGTGGCGCTGCTGATCCGGGTGAGCCACGCGGCCCGGCGGCAGTACGACGGGAAGGTGGCCCCATGACCCGGTACATCCGGCACGCGGCCGCCTTCTGCGGCCTGCTGCTGACGGCGCTGCTGCTCAACGCCGGCCGCGTCCAGATCCTCCAGGCCCCCGCCTACGACGACAACCCCGCCAACCGCCGCCAGAGCATCGCCCGGTACGGCCAGCCGCGCGGCGACATCCTGGTCGGCGGGGATCCGATCACCGGCTCCAAGGACACCGGGGGCCGGCTCCGCTACGAACGCACCTACCTGGACGGCCCGCTGTACGCGCCGGTCACCGGCTTCGCCTCCCAGGTGTACGGCTCGACGCTGCTGGAGCACGCCGAGGACGGGATCCTCTCCGGCACCGACCCGATGCTCTCGCCGTTCCCGCTGATCAACGACCTCACCCGGGCGCGGAACCCCGGCGGGAACGTGGCCACCACCCTCAACGCGGCCGCCCAGGAGGCGGCGTACAGGGGGCTGGGCACCCGCAAGGGCGCGGTGGCGGCGCTGGAACCGGCCACCGGGCGCGTCCTGGCGCTGGTGTCGACGCCGTCGTACGACCCCGAGTCGCTGTCCGGCAACGCCACCACCGTGGGACGGTCCTGGGCGCAGCTGAACGAGGACCCGAGCAAGCCGATGCTGAACCGGGCGGCGCTGCAGACGTACCCGCCGGGCTCCACCTTCAAGGTGGTCACCGCGGCGGCGGCGCTCGACGCGGGTGTCGTCACCGACCTGGACGAGCCGACCGACTCCCCCGCGCCCTACACCCTTCCGGGCACGCGGACGCGCCTGACCAACGAGAGCGACAGCTGCGAGGACGCCTCGCTGCGGGTGGCGTTCGAGTGGTCGTGCAACACGGTGTTCGCCAAGCTGGGCGTGGACGTCGGGGCCGAGGACATGGCGGCCACGGCGGAGGCGTTCGGCTTCAACGACACCGGTCTGCGGATCCCGTACGCGGTCTCCCAGAGCACGTTCGACAGTACGGTCGACCGGGCGCAGCTGGCGCTGTCGTCGATCGGCCAGTACAACACCCGTGCGACACCGCTGCAGATGGCGATGGTGGCGGCGGCCGTGGCCAACGGCGGGCAGGTGCGGGAGCCGTACCTGGTGGAGCGCACCACGACGGCGGCCGGCGCGACCGTGGCCGCGTTCGGGCCCCGCCCGGTCCGCCAGGCGATGCACCCCGCGACCGCCGTGCGGATGCGGGAGCTGATGCGGAACGTGGTCGAGGAGGGCACCGGCACCAACGCGGCGATCCCCGGCGCGATGGTCGGCGGCAAGACGGGCACCGCCCAGCACGGCATCGGCAACTCCGGCACCCCGTACGCCTGGTTCGTCTCCTGGGCGCAGGGCGACCGCGACCTGGAGCCGCGGGTAGCGGTCGCCGTGGTGGTGGAGGACGCGAACGCCAACCGGGGCGAGATCACCGGGGGCGGGGTGGCGGCGCCGATCGCGAGGGCGGTGATGGAGGCGGTGCTCGATTCCTGAGACACCGCCTCCGGGACGGGTCCGTCAGCCCTCGGCGCCCCGCTCGATCGCTTCCGTCACCTCCGCCACCCGCTCCCGCTCCTCCGCCGCGAACCGTTCCGCGTCCAGCTTCTCGGCGATCTCCTCGTCCTGGGACATGAGGAGGTCGAGGTTGGAGTCGCCCAGTTCGAGCACGCCCATGTCGACGTAGGCCTGCTGGAGGCGTTTGCCCCACAGGCCGATGTCCTTGACGCAGGGGACGATGCGGCTGAAGAGGAGTTTGCGGAACACCGCGAGGAACTCGGTGTGCTCGCTGTACTCCGCCGCCTCCGCCGTCGGGACGCCGAAGTTCTCCAGGACCTCGACGCCGCGCAGGCGGTCGCGCATGAGGTAGCAGCCCTCGACGACGAACTCCTCGCGTTCGCGCAGTTCGGCGTCGGTGAGCTGCTTGTAGTAGTCGCGCAGGGCCATGCGCCCGAAGGCCACGTGCCGGGCCTCGTCCTGCATGACGTACGCGAGGATCTGCTTGGGCAGCGGCTTGTTCGTGGAGTCCCTGATCATGCCGAAGGCCGCCAGTGCCAGGCCCTCGATCAGCACCTGCATGCCGAGGTAGGGCATGTCCCAGCGGCTGTCGCGCAGGGTGTCGCCGAGGAGGGACTGGAGGTTGTCGTTGATCGGGTAGAGCAGGCCTATCTTCTCGTGCAGGAAGCGGCCGTAGATCTCGGCGTGCCTGGCCTCGTCCATGGTCTGGGTCGCCGAGTAGAACTTGGCGTCGAGGTCGGGGACGGACTCGACGATCCGCGCGGCGCAGATCATCGCGCCCTGTTCGCCGTGCAGGAACTGGCTGAACTGCCAGGAGGCGTAGTGCCTGCGTAACTCCGCCCTGTCCTTGTCGGTGAGTTTCGCCCAGTACTTGGTGCCGTACAGGGCGAGTGCCTCGTCGGGGGTGCCGAGGGGGTCGTGGGGGTCGACCTCCAGGTCCCAGTCGATGCGTTTCGCGCCGTCCCACTGCTTGTCCTTGCCCTTCTGGTAGAGGGCGAGCAGACGGTCCCGTCCGTCGTCGTACTCCCAGTCGAAGCGGGCGGCACCGGTGGCGGGGACCGGCCAGTGGGGGTCTTCCGGTGGGGTGACGTACACGTCGAAGGTCGGCATGCTCCGCAGGCTCTCGCGTAGTAGACGCGCGGTCAACAAGTAGTGCCCGGACTATTGACGGGCTTACTGACAGCCAGTCTCATAAGCAGTGACTCACGGGTAACCGGAAACAGCTCCGTACGACGAGATGGGACTGCCATGACGACCCTGACGGAAGCCGACGCGGTCGAGGGACTGCGCGACGCGCTCGGCCTGCTCAAGGACCGGGAGCAGGTGGCCGAGCGGCTGCTCGACTCTTCCGCCAAACACTCCTTCGACCCGGACAAGGAACTCGACTGGGACGCGCCCTTCGAGGAGGGCAAGTGGTTCTGGCCACCCGAGCTGGTGTCGCTCTACGACACCCCGCTGTGGAAGCGGATGGGCGAGGAGCAGCGGATCCTGCTGTCCCAGCACGAGGCGGCGGCGCTCGCCTCGCTGGGCATCTGGTTCGAGATCATCCTGATGCAGCTGCTGGTCCGGCACATCTACGACAAGGCGGCGACGAGCGCGCACGTCCGCTACGCGCTGACCGAGATCGAGGACGAGTGCCGGCACTCGAAGATGTTCGCCCGGCTGATATCCCGCGGTGAGACCCCGTGGTATCCGGTCAGCCGCACCCACCAGCACCTCGGCCGGCTGTTCAAGACCATCTCCACCACGCCGGGCTCGTTCACCGCGACCCTGCTCGGCGAGGAGGTCCTGGACTGGATGCAGCGGCTGACCTTCCCCGACGAGCGGGTGCAGACGCTGATCCGCGGCGTGACGCGCATCCACGTCGTGGAGGAGGCCCGCCATGTGCGGTACGCGCGGGAGGAACTGCGCCGCCAGATGGTGACGGCGCCGAAGTGGTCGCAGGAGTTCACCCGCGTCACCTCCGGCGAGTTCGCCCGCGTCTTCTCCGTCGCCTTCGTCAACCCCGAGGTGTACACCAACGTCGGCCTCGACAAGCGGGAGGCCATGGCCCAGGTGAAGGCGAGCGGCCACCGGCGCGAGATCATGCAGACCGGCGCCAAGCGGCTCACCGACTTCCTGGACGACATCGGAGTCCTGCGCGGCGTCGGGCGGCGGCTGTGGAAGTCGTCCGGGCTGCTGGCCTGAGGGTCTGAGGGTCCGGTTCCGCGAACGGCGCCGCGCGGCCGGCCGCGTATACCGCATCGGGTGGCGGCCGGGGAAGTCGTCGGGGTTGCTGTCTTGGAAGGGCTTGCCATCAGGGCACGTGGTGGGAGTCGCCGGTTACGCTGCCGGTCATGACCCCCCAGGCCCCCGCCCGCACCTACCGCCGGCTCAGTGTCGAGGAACGGCGCAGCCAGCTGCTCGACGCCGCGCTGTCCCTGTTCGCGCACCGGGCCCCCGAGGACGTCTCGCTGGACGACGTGGCGGAGGCCGCCGGGGTCTCCCGGCCGCTGGTGTACCGCTACTTCCCCGGCGGCAAGCAGCAGCTGTACGAGGCCGCCCTGCGCACCGCCGCCGAGGCGCTGCGGGGCTGCTTCGACGAGCCGCGCGAGGGCCCGCTGCTGCCCCGCCTGGCCCGCGCCCTGGACCGCTATCTGACTTTCGTCGACGAGCACGACGCCGGTTTCGCCGCCCTCCTCCAGGGCGGCAGCGTGGTGGAGACCTCCCGGACGAACGCCATAGTGGACGGCGTACGACGGGCCGCGGCGGAGCATATCTACCGCCACCTCGGCGTGCCGGACCCCGGCCCCCGGCTGCGGATGACCGTCCGCATGTGGATCACGGCGGTGGAGGCCGCCTCCCTGATGTGGCTGGACGAGGACAAGCAGCCCCCCCTCGACGAGCTGCGGGACTGGCTGGTGGACCAGTTCGTCGCGGTGCTGTCGGTGACGGCCGCGCGGGACGGGCAGACCGCGGCGGTGGTGGCCGCGCTCGCCCCGGCGGATGGCTGACACTGGTGCCGTGAAGAGCGAAGACACCCCCTTCGAGGGCGGGCCGATGGACGGCCGGACGCTGCCCGTGCTGCTGGGGCTCACCGGGCACCCGCCCAAGACGTACCGCATCCCCGTCCCCGACCCCGCGGGCGGTCCGCCGACCGTGCTGGTCTACCGCCGGGTGTCGCGCGGCCAGGGCCGGCTGACCCAGCGCTGGAAGTACGTCCACGACCCGGCGGGCGACCAGGGCGGCGGTCCGAAGTGGCCGTGGTCCAAGCCGAAGCCGCCGTCCGGTCCCGGTGCCACGCCGGGCGGCAACCGGGACGACGCGGACGAGTGACGCGGTTACGCCATCCCGAGCACAACCGGCGCTCGGACCGCGCGATGCCGCGGAAAAGCTCTCGGTGCGGCGCGGAGACTCCGCCCCGCACCGGAGGTGATGGCGTGTCAGGAAGGCTTCTGCGTCTGGTCGGTACGGCGGCCATGGCGGCCCACGCCGCACTCACCCCCACCGCGGTGGCGGCCGCGCCCGAACCCGAGCCGCCCCACGACCGCTCGGCGGCCGAGTTGCTGACGGATCTTCAGCGGCTGTACCGGGAGGCCGAGGAGGCAGCGGAGGCGTACAACGCCACCGAGGAGAAGCTGAGGGAACAGCGCGCCGAGGTCGCCCGCCTCGACCGGGCGCTGGCCCGCGCCCGGCTCTCCCTGCACGACAGCCGGGTCGCCGCCGGCCGGCTGGCCCGTCAGCAGTACCAGAACACCACCGCCGACATCTCCCCCTACGTACGCCTCCTCCTGGCCCGCGACCCGCAGGGCGCCCTCGACCAGGGCCATGTCATCGGCCAGTTGGCGCAGGAGCGCGCCGAGACGGTCGGGCGGCTGACCGGAGCCGAGCACCGGGCCGACGAGCTGGCCCGCCGGGCCCGCGCGGCCCTGGACGACCAACTCGTCCTCGCCGAACGGAAGAAGAAGGAGCGGGACGGCGTACGGGAACGCCTGGACGAGGTGGAGGAGCTGCTGGCCTCCCTCACCGCCGAGCAGCTGACCGCCCTCGCCGACGTGGAGGACAAGGGGATCGAGAAGGCGCAGCGGGACCTGGTGACGTCCGGGGCGCTCGGCGACGACGCCAAGCCGTCCGAGCAGGGCGACCGGGCCGTGCACTACGCCCTGCGGCAGCTGGGGAAACCGTACGAGTGGGGCGCGGAGGGCCCGGGGGCGTACGACTGCTCGGGCCTGACCTCCGAGGCCTGGGCCCACGCCGGGACGCCCATCCCCCGCACCAGCCAGGAGCAGTGGCAGCGGCTGCCGAAGGTGCCGCTGAAGGACCTGCGCCCGGGGGACCTGGTGATCTACTTCCCGGAGGCCACGCACGTGGCGATGTACGTGGGCGAGGGCGAGGTGGTCCACGCCCCCAGAACGGGCGAACGGATCGAGGTCGCCCCGCTGGCGAGCAACCCGATCCTGGGGGCGGTACGCCCGCAGGAGCTCCCTTAGGGGGCCAGGCCGCCGGCCTACTCCGCCGGCAGCGCCGCCCGGATCTTCTCGGCGGTGGTCGCCGGTTCGTACCCCTCGGGGACGCCGTCGATCAGGATGATGTCGCCCTTGATGTGCCGGGAGCGCAGCGGGGCGATCTCCTGGTACTCGGGCGAGTCCCACCAGGCCCGCGCCTCGGCGGCCCCCGGGAAACCGATCATCACCACGTCCCCGGGCCAGCCGCCCTCCAGCACCTGCGGCGGCGTACCCCCGTGCACCAGGAACCGGCCGCCGTACGGCTCGAAGGTGCCGGTGATGCGCTCGATGTACTCGGCGATCTCCGGGTGCGGGGCGGCCTCACGCAGATGAGCGATGACGTAGGCGGTCATGATGTCCTTCCGGTCGGTCGGGCTCCGTACGCCGCCGATCGTGACATGCCGACGGGGCCCGGGCGATTACCTGTCGGGTAAGCGCCGGGCGCCCGGACGTAGGGCGGCAGCACCATTCGCGGGCCGCCGGCAGCAGAGCTAATGTGGGCTCATAGGCATTGTGACGCTCCGCTGTCCGTTGAGTGCCCCACTCCAAGAGCGACTGGCACAGTCTCAGCGAAGTGGCCACTGGACCGCACCCTATTGATCCGATTTCACGCCTCCCAAGTTTCACCATGCTCGGCGCTCGACGGAGGAGACGAAATGGGCGAATTCAGGGACATCATGGGGAACAGGGACTTCACGTTCCAGGAAAGCGCGGAAACGAAGGAGCTGGCAATCCGCGGCAATTCGGAAGTAGGTCTGCGGATGTTCGTGAGGTCCTCCCCGGATCCGGCCGGGGACATCACCGTGACGCTGAACGGCCTGGGTACGACAAAGGCTCCCGTGACGCTGGCGGCGGACTCGGAATTTCATATGGCCTCATGGACCGGACTACGCCCAGGCCACTACAAGGCGACCCTGAGGTGCACTCAGCCACTCAACGGCCGCCAAAAGACCGGCACCTACGCGTTCGCCACCGACGCGTCCGAATTCGAAGCGGACCAGTAGCAACCACAGGACGGCATTCCAGGCGGGGAGGGCATCGCCCCTGGATTGCCGTCCCACGGCCGAGGACAACCGACAACGACAGACGAAAACGGCTGGACCGCTGGTCGGATGCCGGTCAGGCTCCGGTGACCGAGGTCAGGTACGCGGCCGTCTTCTCCGGCTCGTAGAAGAAGTTCTCGAAGTCGGACGGGTCGTTGAACGCGTTGGCGAAACGGTCGGCCACCGGCTGGAGCCGGCCTGCCGCGCCGATCAGGTTCAGGACGTGCTCCGGCGGCGGGGCCAGCATCGCGTTGGTCCACTTGGTGACGTGCTGGGCGGTGGCCCAGTAGCGGTCGAAGGTGGCCTGCATCCACTCCTCGTCGAACGGCTTGTCGCCCTGTTCGAGGATGGACGCGAGGTAGGCGGCCGCGCACTTGGACGCCGAGTTGGAACCCTGGCCGGTGATCGGGTCGTTGGCGACGACCACGTCGGCCACGCCGAGGACCAGGCCGCCGCCGGGGAGGCGGCCGATCGGGTTGCGGACGGTCGGGGCGTACCGCCCGGCCAGCGTGCCGCCCGCGTCGGTCAGCTCGACCTTGGTGGCCCGGGCGTACTCCCAGGGCGTGAACTTCTCCATGAGTTCCAGGGTCAGGGAGAGGTGTTCCGCCGGGTCCTTGACGCCCTTGAAGGCGTCCAGCGGGCCGCCGGGTATGCCCTCCCAGAACAGGATGTCGGCGCGGCCGGAGGTGGTGAGCGTCGGCATCACGAACAGCTCGCCGACGCCGGGCACCAGGTTGCAGCGGACCGCGTCGAACTCCGGGTGCTCCGGGCGCGGGCCGAGGCCGTGGACGTACGCCACCGCGAGGGCGCGCTGCGGCTCGCTGTACGGGGAGCGCTCGGCGTCGCGGCCGAACATCTGCACGAGCTCGCCCTTGCCGGCCGCGACCAGCACCAGGTCGTACGCGCGGGAGAAGTAGTCGAGGTCGCCGACGGCCGCGCCGTGGATGACCAGCTGGCCGCCGCGCTGGGCGAAGGTCTCCATCCAGCCGGCCATCTTCACCCGCTGGTCGACCGACTGCGCGAACCCGTCGAGCCTGCCCACCCAGTCGATCGCCCGCTGCGTCGGTCCCGGGTCGTGCGAGCCGGGCGCCGCCACCGAGACGCCGAGTCCTTCGATCTTCGGGGCCTGGGACTCCCAGAAGTTCAGCTGGAGCTCGCGCTCGTGCTGGAGTGCCGTGTGGAACATGCACTGCGTCGACATGACCCGGCCGGAACGGATCTCGTCCGCCGTCCGGTTGGACATCAGGGTGACCTCGTACCCGTGCGACTGGAGGCCGAGGGCGAGCTGGAGTCCGGACTGGCCGGCTCCGACGACGAGTATCTTCCGCATGCGGTTGCTGTCTCCTAGTCGGGACTACTCGGGGGTTTCGTCGAGCGCGTGGCCGACGAGGGCCAGGAGGGTCTCTATCGCCGAGATCCGGCGCCGCGCGTCCATGATCATGACAGGTATGTGCGCGGGAATCGTGAGGGCTTCGCGGACGTCCTCGGGATCGAACAGCTCGCTGCCGTCGAAGTGGTTCACCGCCACCACGTACGGCAGCCCGCAGCTCTCGAAGTAGTCGAGCGCCGGGAAACAGTCCTTCAGACGGCGGGTGTCCGCCATCACGACCGCCCCGATCGCGCCGCGCACCAGGTCGTCCCACATGAACCAGAACCGCTGCTGGCCCGGCGTGCCGAACAGGTAGAGCACCAGGTCGTCGTCGAGCGTGATGCGGCCGAAGTCCATGGCCACGGTGGTGGTCAGCTTGCCGGGCGTGGCGGTGAGGTCGTCGGTCTCCTCGCTCGCCTCGGTCATCAGGGCCTCGGTCTGCAGCGGAGTGATCTCCGAGACGGAGGTGACCAGCGTGGTCTTGCCGACGCCGAAGCCGCCCGCCACCACGATCTTCGTGGCGATGGGCGCACGGGTGCGGTCCGTCTGCCAGGGTTGTTCGGGCCCCTCTTCGTCGAGGAGCGGGGAGACGCCATGAGCGGCGTCAGAGACGACGGAGTCCACTCAGCACCCTTTCCAGCAGCGCTCGGTTCGGGCGGCCCGTGCCGTGCCCGGTACCGGTTCCGTACACCCGGATCTTTCCCTGGTCCGCGAGGTCGCTGAGGAGCACGCGGACCACGCCGAGCGGCATCTTCAGCAGCGCGGCGATCTCGGCCACCGTGCGCATCCGGCGGCACAGTTCGACGATGGCCCGCATCTCCGGCATGACCCGGGTGGTGAGGGAACCGTTCGTCAGTTCCCTGCGCTCCTCGGCGGCCTCCAGCGCGGCCGTGGAGGCCACGAACGTCTCGACCAGCAGGACGTGCCCGAAGCGGGTACGGCCGCCGGTGAGCGAGTAGGGACGGACGCGGGCGGGCTTGCGGTCACCGCCGCGGACCGGCAGATGCGGCTTGGAGTTGGCACTCATCGCGTACTCCCCGTCGACTCGGACTCCAGGGATTTCCGTAGCTCGCTGCGCAGTTCGGGCGTCAGGACATGACCGGCGCGGCCGACGAAGAGCGCCATGTGGTACGCCACCACGCTCATGTCGCAGTCCGCGGAGCCGTGCACGCCCAGCAGCGAGCCGTCGCTGATCGACATCACGAACAGGCTGCCCTCGTCCATCGCGACCATGGTGTGCTTCACCCCGCCGAAGTCCAGCAGGCGGGAGGCGCCCACGGTGAGGCTGCCGATACCGGAGACGATGGTGGCCAGGTCGGCGGAGGAGCCGCGCGGGCCGGCGGGGCGGCCGTCGCGGGGGGTGCGGGCGGCCTCGTTGCGACCGGGGTCGGAGGAGAGCAGCAGCAGTCCGTCGGAGGAGACCACCGCGACGGAGAGGATGCCGGGCACCTCCTCGACGAGGTTGGTCAGCAGCCAGTGCAGATTGCGGGCCTCACTGCTCAGTCCGAAGGTACTGGGCGCGGTCAACTGCTTGCCTCCTCGACTGTGCCCCCCGTGGCTTCTTCGGCTTGTACGTGTCCTGCGCTCGTGCGGTCGTGCGGTGCGGGTACGTCCGTCGTCCTGGTCTGGGCGGTCTGCTCGGCGATCTCCGCCTGTACGTCGCGATGACCGGCCTCCGCCCCCCGGCGGAAGCCACCCAGCCGGCGGCGCAGCGCCTCGGCGTCGACGCCCCCGGAACGCTGCCGGGGCGCCGTCGCGGGCGCGGTGATCTTCGGTGTGCGCTTGGGCAGCCCCTTGTCGGTGAGGGGCTCCTCACCCTCGTCGGGGGTGCGGTCGTGGGCGTCGGGCCCGATGGCGTACGGGTCTGCGGCGGCCTCCGGCTCCGGCTCCGGGCGTGCGGGAGCGGACGCCTCGTCCGCGGGTTCCGCCTGCGCGGGCAGCTTCGCCACCGGCTCCGCGTCCGGCTCCGGCCGCGTGGGCTCCGGGATCAGCAGCTCGAGCGTCATCTCGGAAGGGGTCTCCGACGGGGACGGCAGGTCGGAGGCGGGGTCGGTGTCGGTGTCGGTGTCGGCGGTGGCCTCGGAGTCGGCCGCGGGCTCCGCGCCGGCGGTGGTCTCCGCGTCAGCGGTGGGCTCGGGCTTCGGGGTCGGTCGTACGTCCGGGTCCGGCCGTACGTCGGAGTCGGGCCGGGCGTGGGATTCGGTCCCGGCGTGGGACTCCGGCCGCGCCTCCGAGCCGGACTGTGTGCCGGACTCCGCGTCCCGCTCCGCCCGCTCGGCGTCCGGTGCGGTCTCCTGCTCCCGTACGGTCTGCTCGGCGAGGGCGACGAGCGGGTCGCCGGTCTTCGCGCGGCCGCGCAGGACGTTGGAGTTGGCCTCGGCGTCGGCGCCGGGGAGCGAGAAGGTGTGGGTGCCGTCCGGGGACGGCGAGGCGCCCGGCACGGCGGCCGGAGCGGCGTCGGCGAGCAGCGACTGCGGCAGCACCACGACCGCCGCGACGCCGCCCTGCTTCTGCTCGCGCAGCTGCACCCGCACCCCGAGCCGGTGGGCGAGCCGGGCCACGACGTACAGGCCGAGCCCGAGGCCCTCCTCGCCCTCCTGGTCGTAGGGGGCGTCGGCGTCGAAGTCGGCGAGGCGGGCGTTGAGCCGCTCCATCCGCTCCTCGGTCATGCCGATGCCCTCGTCCTGGACGGAGAGCATGACCTCGCCGTTCTCCAGGAGCCAGCCGGAGACCTCGACGGGCAGGTCGGGCGGGGTGAACGAGGTGGCGTTCTCCATCAGCTCGGCGAGCAGGTGGGATAGGTCGTCCGCGGCGAACCCGGCGATGTGCGCGTGCGGCGGCAGCGCGGAGATCCGCATCCGCTCGTAGCGCTCGATCTCGCTGACCGCCGCCCGGACGACGTCGACCAGCGGGACGGGGCCGGGGTGCTGCTGGACGTGCTCGGTGCCGGCGAGGACCAGCAGGTTCTCGCTGTGCCGGCGCATCACGGTGGCGAAGTGGTCGAGCTTGAAGAGGGTGGCGAGCCGGTCCGGGTCCTGCTCGCGGTCCTCCAGCTGTTCGATGACGGCGAGCTGCCGTTCGACCAGGCCGAGCGTGCGCAGGGCCAGGTTGACGAACGTGCCGCCGATGCTGGTGCGCACCCGCTCCAGCCGGGCGGTGGACTCCTCCAGTTCCGCGCGCAGCTGCTCCCGGGCGTCGGCCATCTTCTGCCGCTGCCCGACCAGGTGCTTGCGGTCGGTCTCCAGGGTGGCGAGCCGCTCGTGAAGGGCGACCGCCTGGGCGTGGAGGGTGTTGACGGAGCGTACGACGCGGGCGAACTCGTCGTTGCGGCCGGTGAACTTGACCGGCTCCTCGGCGGAGGGGTCGGCGGCCTCGGCGAGGCGGGCGGAGCCGATGCGCAGCACGGCGAGCGGGCGGGTGAGGCTGCGCGCCATGGCGGTGGCGATGCCGACGGCGAGCAGCATGAGCGCGCCGAGGATCGCGATGCGGATCTCCAGCTCGGTGACGTCGTCGTCGCGCAGCCGCTCCAGGTCCTTGGTGCGGCGGTCGTAGAGCGCGGACTCGATGCCGCGCATCGCCTCGACGCGGGCGGAGAGCGCGGCGTTCAGCTTCTTCGGGTCGGTGGTGAGTTCACCGTCGGCGAGGGTGGGCTGGTCGGTGAGGCTCGCCAGGTACTTCTCGGCGGAGTTGACCTCGGGGCCGGTGACCGTGGAGTCGTAGGAGCCGCGGGCGGTCTTGGTTGCGGTGTCCCGGAAGTCCTCCAGGGCCGCGTCGGAGCGCAGCCGGGCCTGCTGGGCGGCGGCGGTGAGGGCGGCACGCTGCCGGGTGTCGGACTCGGAGGAGGTCGGCTTGGTGGCGGGCAGGCCGGTGACGGGGTCGATGACCGTCTGGGTGCTGCTCGGGACGCTGAGCGCGGCGAGCAGCAGGCCGCGGGTGGCGGCGGCCTGCTGGACCGCGGAGTCGAGTTCGGCGAGGGCGTAGGCGCCGGAGCCCGCGCGGGGCGGGAGCTGTTCGGCCAGCTCCTCGGCGAGCCGGTGGAGTTCGGTGATGGCGTCGGAGTAGGCCCGGTGCGCTTCGAGAGCGGTGCTCTTCCCGGTGAGCGCCGCCCTGCGGACGGCCGCGATGCCGTCGAGGTCCTTCAGCAGGGACGCCGGGGTGTCGGTGTCGCCGCGCAGCTCCTCGACCTGCCGGTCGACCCGGGCGCTGTGCTGTTCCGAGGGCGCCTTGGACTTGGGGCGGCCGGCCGCGATGTACGGCGTCACCTCGTCGCGTTCGTCGGCGAGCGCGTGCGCGAGGGCGAGGGCGTCCTGGGTCTGCCCGGCGAGGGTCACCAGGTCCTGGGTGTCGCTCGCCTGCCCGGCGGCGGCGAGCACGGACGGGGCTCCCGCGCCGGCGATCGCGGCGGCCACCACGGCGACGGCCACGATGAGGCGGTTGCGTACGTGGGTGGGGCGGCCCTTTCCGACGGGGGTTTGCTCCGCTGCCCCCTCGGGGGCCGTCTGCCTGCCTGTGCGCCGAGGCCGCTTCTTCTGCACCGGTGCTCGCATTCCTGACTCGTGTACCCGTGGACCCGGGTGACGCACCGTCAACTGGCACGTACTCCCGGTACAGTTCCCGACCCTCCCAGTGCCGGTGGGCAGGGGTCGCGCATCGCCCGACCCGCCACCCGAAGGAGTGAACCCCGGACCGGAGTTGGCGGGCAAGTTGCTCCGGTCCGTGCGACGGCCTTGCGCGGCGGGCCGGTTGGACGTCTGCGGCAGGCTTTGACAGTATTCGCCGCCACGTCTTCCCGGACCGCGCCAATCCACCCCAAACCCGGCTCCTGACCTGCGACGGTTCGACGATCGGGCAACCGATGCCGGGCTTTCGCGAAGCTTGTGAAGGGGTCGTGCAGACTGACTGGATGCGTACGGAACTTGTGTCGGTGCCCGGCGATCACGCCCGCCCCAACGAGGACTTCGCCAGTGTCGGAGTTCCCGCTTCCGGACAGGGCGGTTGTCTGGTCGTCCTGGATGGGGTGACGCCGCCCAGAGGCGGAACCGGATGCCTGCATTCCGTCCCTTGGTACACAACACGACTTGGCGGGGCGCTGACCGAACTGACCGTTTCACTACCGGATGTTCCGCTGCCGGACGCGCTGTCCCTCGCGATCGCGCGTACCTCCGAGACCCACGCCGAAACCTGTGACCTTTCTCACCCGCGTACCCCACAGGCAACCGTGGTTCTCGTCCGCTGGACCGAGGAGACCGTCGACTACCTGGTCCTGTCCGACTCCGCCCTCCTCCTGGAGTCCCCCGGTGGCGCGATCTCCCCCGTTCTCGACGACCGCCTCGCCCGCCTCCCCCGCGAGGCCCTCACCTCCGACGCCGCCGTCGACGCCACCCTGCGCAACAAGGAGGGCGGCTTCTTCACCGCCGCGGCGGACCCCGCGGTCGCCGCCCGCGCGGTCACCGGGTCCGTGCCCCGCGATCGGGTCGTCTCCCTCACCGCCCTCACCGACGGCGCCACCCGCTGGACGGAGAAGTTCCGGGAAGGCGACTGGGCCGACCTGCACACCGCCGTCCGCAAGAACGGTTGCCGGTGGCTGGTCGACCGCGTACGCGCCCTGGAGGAGGCGGACCGGGAGCGGCGGGCCCACCTGGGCCGCGGCAAGACGCACGACGACGCGACGGTGGTGTTGGTGGAGTTCTGAGGCAGAGGTGCTCGTGGAGTTCCGAGGCGGGGGTGCTCTGGGGTTCTGATGCGGGGTGTTCTTGGAGCAGCCGGGGGTCGGGGCGGCGGGGCCCGGGCTCAGAACGGAGGCTCGTAGCCCTCGCGGGGGCGGGCGGCCTCCCGTCGCCGTATCGCCTCCTCGCGCTGGGCGGAGATGGCGGGCATGGCGGCGACGGCCTCGGCGGGCCGGCCCTGCCCGATCAGGAGCTCCGCCAGCTGCCAGAGCGACCCGGACTCCGCGGTGCGGAGCAGGTCGGCGGCCTCCTCCACCCGGCCGTCCTGCTCCAGCAGCCAGGCGACGACCGACGCCTGGCCGGCGTACTCGTCCGCCGGCAGCGCGGCGGCTTCCGCCAGGGCCTCCCGGAGCCGTCCCGCCTCCCCCAGCAGGCGCAGCCGGGTGGGCCGGACCCACCAGGAGTGCTCCTCGACGTACTTCTCACCGAGCCCGTCGAGGAGTTCCAGCGCCCGTTCCGGCCGTCCGTCCTCGATCAGCAGGCTCACGATCCATTCGAGGTGGTTGCCGCAGTCGAAGTACTCGAAGGTGGGCCGTCCCACCTCGACGGCGTCGTCGATCCGGCCCTGCCGGCCGAGCAGGTCCACGAGGGCGCCGCGGTGGCCGGGGTGGTCGGTGGCGTCGATGAACTCGCGCAGGACGGCCTCGGCCTCGTCCGCCCGCCCGAGGTCTTCCAGCGCCTTCGCGTAGTGGCCGAGGGCTGTGGTCGCGTGCTCGCCGGTACCGAGGGCGCGCAGTTCCTCGATCCGGCCATGCCGGGCGAGCAGTTCGGCGTACGCGGTGAGCGTGTTCTGGACGAGGTAGCGCCGCGCGGCGACATCCTCCCCGAGGATCCGGATCGCCTCGTCGGCACGGCCGGCGCGTTCCAGCACCCGGGCCTGCAGCGCCTGCGCCTCCCAGGCGGGGTCGTGGCACCGCCCTTCGGCCCGCGCCCGCCTCACCCGCTCCGCCAGTGGGGCGATCAGTTCCAGGAGGCGCTCGTCACGTCCTTGCCCCTCGGTCATCTCGACCAGTGACGACAGCAGCCACGACTCCTCGACGTGCGGCGCGAGCACGTCGATCGCCTCGTCCACCCGCCCGGCTCTGACCAGCAGCTCGGCGAAGTCCCGGCAGACCCGCCCCGACTGCCGCCCCTCCTCGTCCGGGCGCACCAGCTCCAGCGCCTCGTCCACCCGCCCCCACTGGAGCAGGACCTCGGCGCGCAACCACACCGCCTCCCGCCAGCCCACCGCGACGAACGGCTCCAGGACGGCCCAGGCCCGCTCGAACTCCCCCGCCCGGCACAGTTCCCGCACCGCGGCCTCGGCGCAGAACCACTCACCACGCTCCCGCGCGGCCTCGATCACCAGATCGAGATGCCCGCCTTCGAGCAGCAGTCTCACCGTCCTCGGAGGGAGGCCGCCGTAGTTGGAGAACTGCCATTCGAGGTCGTCCAGCTTCATGTCCGGATCATAGGGACGCCCACTGACAACGCCTCCTTCCGTTGATCGCTCAGAGCGAACAGCGGCCGGGGAACAATCAAGCTCTCCCAAGCATTGAGTCGGCATAGCTCAACTCATTGAGTCCTCATAACTCAACTTGACTGCCGAAGGGGAGATCATGGCTGCTGAGTCCACGGCGTTCACACCGCTCACCCTGCCTGTGCTGCCGCTCGACGACGAGGTCGTGCTGCCCGGGATGGTGGTACCGCTGGACCTCAATGACACCGATGTACGGGCCGCGGTGGAGGCCGCCCAGGCCGCCGCGCGGGCGGAACCGGGCAAGCCCAAGGTGCTCCTCGTGCCCCGCATCGACGGGACCTACGCGAGCACGGGCGTCCTCGGCACCGTCGAGCAGGTCGGCCGGCTGGCCGACGGCGACCCGGGCGCCCTGATCCGCGGGCGCGGGCGGGTGCGGATCGGCGCCGGGACGACCGGGCCGGGCGCCGCGCTGTGGGTCGAGGGGACGCGGATCGACGAGAGCGTGCCCGAGCCGCTGCCGGGGCACGTCACCGACCTGGTCAAGGAGTACAAGGCCCTCGCCACCGCCTGGCTGAAGAAGCGCGGCGCCTGGCAGGTGGTCGACCGGGTCCAGGCCATCGACGACGTCTCCGCGCTCGCCGACAACTCCGGGTACTCCCCGTTCCTCACCACCGAGCAGAAGGTCGAGCTGCTGGAGACCGCCGACCCGGTCACCCGCCTGAAGCTCGCCACCCAGCAGCTGCGCGACCACCTCGCCGAGCAGGACGTCGCCGAGACCATCGCCAAGGACGTCCAGGAAGGCGTCGACAAGCAGCAGCGCGAGTTCCTGCTGCGCCGTCAGCTGGAGGCCGTCCGCAAGGAGCTGCGCGAGCTGAACGGCGAGACGGAGGGCGAGGAGTCCGACGACTACCGCGCCCGCGTCGAGGCCGCCGACCTGCCGGAGAAGGTGCGCGAGGCCGCCCTCAAGGAGGTCGACAAGCTGGAGCGGGCGAGCGACCAGTCGCCCGAGGGCTCCTGGATCCGCACCTGGCTGGACACCGTCCTCGAACTGCCGTGGAACGAACGGACCGAGGACGCCTACGACATCCAGGGCGCCAAGGCCGTCCTCGACGCCGAACACGCCGGCCTGGAGGACGTCAAGGAGCGCATCACCGAGTACCTCGCGGTGCGCAAGCGCCGCAGCGACCGAGGCCTCGGCGTCGTCGGCGGGCGGCGCGGCGGTGCCGTGCTGGCCCTGGTCGGCCCGCCCGGCGTCGGCAAGACCAGCCTCGGCGAGTCCGTCGCCCACGCCATGGGCCGCAAGTTCGTCCGGGTCGCCCTCGGCGGCGTCCGCGACGAGGCGGAGATCCGCGGCCACCGCCGTACGTACGTCGGCGCCCTGCCCGGCCGGATCGTGCGGGCCGTCAAGGAGGCCGGGTCGATGAACCCGGTGGTGCTCCTGGACGAGATCGACAAGGTGGGCTCCGACTTCCGCGGCGACCCGGCCGCGGCGCTCCTCGAAGTCCTCGACCCCGCGCAGAACCACACCTTCCGCGACCACTACCTGGAGGTCGAACTCGACCTGTCGGACGTCGTCTTCCTGGCCACGGCCAACGTCCTGGAGGCCATCCCCGAGGCGCTGCTCGACCGGATGGAGCTGGTCCGGCTCGACGGCTACACCGAGGACGAGAAGGTCGTCATCGCCCGCGACCACCTGGTCCCGCGCCAGCTGGAGCGCACCGGGCTCGGCGCGGACGAGGTGACCATCGACGAGAGCGCGCTGCGCAAGCTCGCCGGCGAGTACACGCGCGAAGCGGGGGTGCGTACCCTGGAGCGGTCGGTCGCGCGGCTGCTGCGCAAGGTCGCCGCCCAGCACGAACTGGGCGAGCGGGAGCTTCCGTTCACCATCACGGACGCGGACCTGCGCGATCTGATCGGCCGCCCGCACCACGTGCCCGAGTCCGCCCAGGACCCGGCGGAGCGGCGCACCTCCGTGCCGGGCGTGGCCACCGGCCTGGCGGTGACGGGCGCCGGCGGCGACGTGCTCTACGTGGAGGCGTCGCTGGCCGACCCGGAGACGGGCGCGGCGGGCCTGACCCTCACCGGCCAGCTGGGCGACGTGATGAAGGAGAGCGCGCAGATCGCCCTGTCCTTCCTCCGCTCCCACGGCGCCGAGCTGGAACTCCCGGTCGCCGACCTGAAGGACCGCGGCGTGCACATCCACTTCCCGGCGGGCGCCGTTCCGAAGGACGGCCCCAGCGCCGGCATCACGATGACGACCGCCCTGGCGTCCCTCCTGTCGGGCCGCCTGGTCCGCACGGACGTGGCCATGACCGGCGAGGTCTCCCTGACCGGCCGCGTCCTGCCCATCGGCGGCGTGAAGCAGAAGCTGCTCGCCGCGCACCGCGCGGGCGTCACCACGGTGATCATCCCGAAGCGCAACGAGCCCGACCTCGACGACGTGCCCGCCGAGGTCCTGGACAAGCTCGACGTCCACACCGTCACCGACGTCCGCCAGGTCCTGGACCTGGCCCTCGCCCCCGCGACGAACACCGCGGAGCCCAGGGTCCCGGCGGCGGCGTGACGGACGCCTCCGGATGAACGAAGGCCCGGGTCCCGTGAGGGAGGCCCGGGCCTTCGCCGTACGACGGGGATCAGCCGTTGGCCAGGGCCTGCACCCGGTCCAGCGCCCCGTTGAACCAGTCGTGGTCACCCACGGTCGGACCGGTGGAGGTGTACTGCCACATCGTGTAGTACGCCCATCCCGCCGGCAGCTCCCCCACCGTCGACGCGTACCGCGCGATCCACAGCGGGTTGTACTGGGCGAAGCCCGCGTAGTTGCCGGTGCACTGCTTCCACCAGCTGGTGGCGGTGTAGATGACGGCGTCGCGGCCGGTGCGGGCCTTGTAGGTGTTCAGGAAGTCGCGGATCCAGGAGACCATCGCGGTCTGGGACTTGCCGTAGCAGGCGGCGCCGTAGGGGTTCCACTCGATGTCGAGGGCACCGGGGAGCGTCCTGCCGTCGCGGGACCAGCCGCCGCCGTTGTCGACGAAGTAGTTGGCCTGGGCGGCGCCGCTGGTGGTGTCCGGGGTGGCGAAGTGGTACGAGCCGCGGATCATGCCCACGTTGTACGAGCCGTTGTACTGCTGCGCGAAGTACGGGTTCTTGTAGTACGTGCCTTCCGTGGCCTTCACGTAGGCCCACTTCACGCCGCTGTTCCAGAGCGTCGTCCAGGCGACGTTGCCCTGGTGGCCGCTGACGTCCACGCCTTCGGTCTGGGTGGCGTCACCGGGCGTGGGAGTGCCGTGCACGCCGTCGTGGGCCGGTACGCCCATGCCCATGTAGGCGGTGCCCCGGGTGGGCACGTCGGCGGCGGACGCGGGGAGGGTGAGGAGGAGGGAGAAGGCGGCGAGCAGGGTCCCTGCGACGGTCAGGCGGCGTCGGCGTCGGGTCGTTCGGGATCTGTGCACGGGCATGACGTGCCTCCGAAGACTGAAGACTCGATGGTGCTCGGTGGGGGGAACACGGTGAGCGGGTGCCGGCGGGTTCGCCTACTGGCGTGAACATGCCAGTAGTTGCCTGGTGAAGAAGCTACGCACGTAGAAGTGCGGGAGGGAAGAGGGCCCGGTTGCCGCCGTTGGTCTAAGCCTGCGAAATACTGGCGGAGCTGCGGCGATGACGGTCTTTGGCAGGAACTTTCACGAGCGGGAAACCGGATCAGGGGTGCTGACGTGCACGAGGACGCAAACGGCGGCGGACACAGAGGCGAATCCGAGGCGTCGCCGACTGGTGTGGACCAGGAGTACCTCTCGCTGGAACGCGAGTTGACGGTCCTGCTGCGCCGGGCCCGCGCCAACCAGGGCGAGATGGCCCGCCAGGTCCACCCCGACCTGGAGTCGGCGGCGTACGGCCTGCTGGTCCGGCTGGACGAGTGCGGCCGGCAGCGGGCCACCGAACTGGCCGCCTACATCGGCGTCGGCAAGGCCACCATGTCGCGCCAGCTGCGCGCGCTGGAGGACCTGGGCCTGGTGGCCCGCGAGCCGGACCCCGCCGACGGCCGCGCCTGGCTCGTCCAGCTCACGGAGGAGGGCCGCGGCCGGGTGCAGCGGGTCCGCGAGGCCCGGCGCGGCCGGTACGTCAGCCAGCTGGCCCACTGGGACCGCCGCGAGGTGGCCGAACTGGCCCGGTTGCTGCACCAGCTCAACCGGCAGATGGAGAAGTAGTCCAGCGCTCACCTTGCCGGGGCAAGACCTCGGTAATTCGGGGCGCGGCCCGGCGGACAGGTGCCAGGATGGTCGGATGCCCACCGCTTACGACATTCCCGAAGTACTGGACCGTCGCGAGGGCCCCTACGGCGAGGTCGTGCTGCGCCGACTCGGCGATTTGCTGCAGATCATCGCCAACGGCTGCTTCCTGATGGACACCTCCGACGGCCGTTCGGAGCGGCGGCTCGTGGACGCGGCGCTCGCCGCGCTCGACGGACGCCCGGCGCCGCGCGTGCTGATCGGCGGCCTGGGAGTCGGCTTCTCGCTCGCACACGCCGCCGCGAACGCCCGCTGGGGCCGCATCACGGTGGTGGAGCGCGAGTCCGCCGTGATCGACTGGCACCGCCGCGGCCCCCTCGCCGAGCTGTCCCGCGAGGCGCTGGCCGACCCCCGAGCCGAGGTCGTCGAAGCCGACCTGGTCCGGTTCGTCAATGAGACATCCGCCACGTACGACGCCCTGTGCCTGGACATCGACAACGGGCCCGGCTGGACCGTCACCGAGGGCAACGACGGGCTGTACGGGCCGGCCGGACTGGCAAGCTGCGCAAGGGTGTTGAGCCCCGGCGGGGTGCTGGCGGTGTGGTCCGCGCAACCGTCCCCGGATTTCGAAGAAACCTTGTGGAATGCCGGATTCCAACATGTGCGTACCGAAGAGATCCCCGTTGCCCGGGGCGTTCCGGACGTCGTGCACCTCGGCGTCCGACCTGGATAGCAAAGGCGCGGTGACTCCCCGTACTCTGCTTCCCTGACGCGGATCATTCAAGCGTCAATCGCAGTCATGCGCAGACAAGGGATCACCCCACTGATTCCGGAAAGCACACTCTTGGGGCGGGCGATGGAGCAGACACAGACCTCCCACAACGGCACGGCGACGACCACCCCGGGTGCACAGCGCCGGGTCCTTGTGGTCGAGGACGACGCGACGATCGTCGACGCCATCGCGGCCCGCCTGCGCGCCGAGGGATTCCTGGTGCAAACGGCCGGCGACGGCCCGGCGGCGGTCGACACGGCGGAGGCCTGGCAGCCCGACCTGCTGATCCTCGACATCATGCTGCCGGGCTTCGACGGTCTGGAGGTGTGCCGCCGGGTGCAGGCCCAGCGGCCCGTCCCGGTCCTGATGCTCACCGCGCGCGACGACGAGACCGACATGCTGGTCGGGCTCGGCGTGGGCGCCGACGACTACATGACCAAGCCGTTCTCCATGCGGGAGCTGGCGGCCCGGGTGCACGTGCTGCTGCGCCGGGTCGAGCGGGCCGCGCTGGCCGCCTCCACGCCGCGCAGCGGCATCCTGCGGCTCGGCGAGCTGGAGATCGACCACGCGCAGCGCCGGGTGCGGGTGAAGTCGGAGGACGTCCATCTGACGCCCACCGAGTTCGACCTGCTGGTGTGCCTGGCGAACACCCCGCGCGCGGTGCTCTCCCGCGAGCAGCTGCTCGCCGAGGTGTGGGACTGGGCGGACGCCTCCGGCACCCGCACGGTCGACAGCCACATCAAGGCGCTGCGCCGGAAGATCGGCGCCGAGCGGATCCGCACGGTGCACGGCGTGGGCTACGCCCTGGAGACGCCGACGCCATGAGCGACGGGCGGAGAGCCGCACGGAGGAGCCCCGGCGAGCCCTGGGGCGGCGTACGCCCGTTCTCGATCAAGACCAAGCTGGGGGCGCTGGTCGTCATCTCGGTGCTGATCACGACGGGCCTGTCGGTGATCGCGGTGCACACGAAGACCGAGCTCCGCTTCATCACGGTCTTCTCGATGATCGCCACGCTGCTGATCACGCAGTTCGTGGCCCACTCACTGACCGCCCCGCTGGACGAGATGAACCTGGTCGCCCGCTCCATCTCGCAGGGCGACTACACCCGCCGGGTGCGCGAGAACCGACGGGACGAGCTGGGCGACCTGGCCGGGACGATCAACGTCATGGCCGACGAGCTGGAGGCGCAGGACCGCCAGCGCAAGGAGCTGGTCGCCAACGTCTCGCACGAGCTGCGCACCCCCATCGCGGGCCTGCGCGCGGTGCTGGAGAACATCGTCGACGGCGTCACCGAGGCCGACCCCGAGACCATGCGCACGGCGCTGAAGCAGACCGAGCGGCTGGGGCGGCTGGTGGAGACGCTGCTGGACCTGTCCCGGCTGGACAACGGCGTCGTACCGCTGAAGAAGCGGCGGTTCGAGGTGTGGCCGTACCTCTCGGGCGTGCTGAAGGAGGCCAACATGGTCGCCTCGGCGCGCGCGGGCATCGCCTCCGGCTCCGGCAGCCACACCCGCACCGACGTCCATCTGCACCTCGACGTCTCCCCGCCGGAGCTGACCGCGCACGCCGACCCGGAGCGCATCCACCAGGTGGTCGCCAACCTGATCGACAACGCGGTCAAGCACAGCCCGGCGCACGGCCGGGTGACGGTGAGGGCGCGGCGCGGGGCGCAGCCGGAGTCGCTGGAGCTGGAGGTGCTGGACGAGGGGCCGGGCATCCCGCGCTCGGAGTGGCACCGGGTCTTCGAGCGGTTCAACCGGGGCGCGGTCAGCCGGCCGCACGGCCCCGGCAGCGACGGCGGCACCGGCCTGGGGCTGGCGATCGCGCGCTGGGCCGTGGATCTGCACGGCGGGCGGATCGGGGTGGCCGAATCCGAGCGAGGTTGCCGGATTCTTATCACTCTTCCGGGACTGCCATCCGTGCCAAGTTGACGTAAAGTTCGAACCGGAGCCACAAGATCCACGGGCGTCCGCGCTGGCGGACACGTGTGATCAGGCAAGGGCCCGCGCGCCGTGCGCACAGGGCCCGCGTCGGCGTACCCGTTGCGCCCCGTCACAAACCGAAACCTCGCTAGTTTCCCGCCATTATCAGGCCCGAAACACGGATTCCGATGTGACTTACACGACGATGAACGGGGCGGGCCTGACCTTCGCGGTCTTGGAGGCGTAGCCTTTATTCCCGCTGTCCATCACCTTGTGAAGCGGAAGAGGGCGGTTGCCGCCGTGTCGCCACAGTCCCCCAGTAACGCATCGAGCATCTCCACCGACGCAGACCAAGCGGGCAAGAACCCCGCTGCCGCGTTCGGTGCCAACGAGTGGCTCGTCGACGAGATCTATCAGCAGTACCTCCAGGACCCGAACTCAGTAGACCGCGCCTGGTGGGACTTCTTCGCCGATTACAAGCCGGGAGCCGCAGGCGCCTCGGCTCCGGCGGGTACCGCGGCCGCGGGGGCCGCGCAGACCACCCCCACGACTCAGACGCCGGCCGCGCCCGCGGCCCCGGCCGCTTCCGCCCCGGCCGTTCCGGCCCCGGCTCCGGCGGCCCCGAAGCCCGCCGCCGCGCCCGCTCCCGCCGCCCCGGCGGCTCCGGCCCCCAAGGCCGCTGCCCCGGCCCCGGCCAAGCCCGCCGCCGCGAAGCCGAAGGCCGCTCCGGCCGCCGCGCCCGCGGAGGGTCCCGAGCTGATCACGCTGCGCGGCCCGGCCGCCGCGGTCGCGAAGAACATGAACGCCTCGCTGGAGCTGCCGACCGCCACCTCGGTCCGCGCGGTGCCGGTGAAGCTGCTCTTCGACAACCGCATCGTCATCAACAACCACCTGAAGCGCGCCCGGGGCGGGAAGATCTCCTTCACCCACCTCATCGGCTTCGCGATGGTGCAGGCCATCAAGGCCATGCCGTCGATGAACTGGTCGTTCGGCGAGAAGGACGGCAAGCCGACCCTGGTCAAGCCGCCGCACGTCAACCTCGGTCTCGCCATCGACCTGGTCAAGCCGAACGGCGACCGCCAGCTGGTCGTCGCGGCGATCAAGAAGGCCGAGACGCTGAACTTCTTCGAGTTCTGGCAGGCCTACGAGGACATCGTCCGCCGCGCCCGCGACGGCAAGCTGACGATGGACGACTTCACCGGCGTCACGGTCTCCCTGACCAACCCCGGCGGCCTCGGCACCGTCCACTCCGTGCCGCGTCTGATGCCCGGCCAGTCGGTGATCATGGGCGTCGGCTCCATGGACTACCCGGCGGAGTTCCAGGGCACCTCCCAGGACACCCTGAACAAGCTCGGCATCTCGAAGGTCATGACGCTCACGTCGACCTACGACCACCGGGTCATCCAGGGCGCCGCCTCCGGCGAGTTCCTCCGCCAGGTCGCCAACCTGCTGCTCGGCGAGAACGGCTTCTACGACGACATCTTCGAGGCGCTGCGCATCCCCTACGAGCCGGTCCGCTGGCTCAAGGACATCGACGCGTCCCACGACGACGACGTCACCAAGGCCGCCCGCGTCTTCGAGCTGATCCACTCCTACCGGGTCCGCGGCCACGTCATGGCCGACACCGACCCGCTGGAGTACCAGCAGCGCAAGCACCCCGACCTGGACATCACCGAGCACGGGCTCACCCTGTGGGACCTGGAGCGCGAGTTCGCCGTCGGCGGCTTCGCCGGCAAGTCGATGATGAAGCTGCGCGACATCCTCGGCGTGCTCCGCGACTCGTACTGCCGCACCACCGGCATCGAGTTCATGCACATCCAGGACCCCAAGCAGCGCAAGTGGATCCAGGACCGCGTGGAGCGCCCGCACGCCAAGCCGGAGCGCGAGGAGCAGCTGCGCATCCTGCGCCGCCTGAACGCGGCGGAGGCCTTCGAGACCTTCCTGCAGACGAAGTACGTCGGCCAGAAGCGGTTCTCCCTGGAGGGCGGCGAGTCCGTCATCCCGCTGCTGGACGCGGTGCTGGACTCGGCCGCCGAGTCCCGCCTGGACGAGGTCGTCATCGGCATGGCCCACCGCGGCCGCCTGAACGTCCTCGCCAACATCGTCGGCAAGTCGTACGCCCAGATCTTCCGCGAGTTCGAGGGCAACCTCGACCCGAAGTCGATGCACGGCTCCGGCGACGTGAAGTACCACCTGGGCGCCGAGGGCACCTTCACCGGCCTCGACGGCGAGCAGATCAAGGTCTCCCTGGTCGCGAACCCCTCCCACCTGGAGGCCGTCGACCCGGTACTGGAGGGCGTCGCCCGCGCCAAGCAGGACATCATCAACAAGGGCGGCACGGACTTCACCGTCCTGCCGGTGGCGATCCACGGCGACGCGGCCTTCGCGGGCCAGGGCGTGGTGGCCGAGACCCTGAACATGTCGCAGCTGCGCGGCTACCGCACCGGCGGCACGGTCCACATCGTCATCAACAACCAGGTCGGCTTCACCGCGGCCCCCGAGTCCTCGCGTTCCTCCATGTACGCGACGGACGTGGCCCGCATGATCGAGGCCCCGATCTTCCACGTGAACGGCGACGACCCCGAGGCCGTCGTCCGCGTGGCGCGACTCGCCTTCGAGTTCCGCCAGGCGTTCAACAAGGACGTGGTGATCGACCTCATCTGCTACCGCCGCCGCGGTCACAACGAGTCGGACAACCCGGCCTTCACCCAGCCGCTGATGTACGACCTGATCGACAAGAAGCGCTCGGTGCGCAAGCTGTACACCGAGTCCCTGATCGGTCGCGGCGACATCACCCTGGAAGAGGCCGAGCAGGCGCTCCAGGACTACCAGGGCCAGCTGGAGAAGGTCTTCACCGAGGTCCGCGAGGCCACCTCGCAGCCGGCCTCGGTCGAGACCCCGGACCCGCAGGCCGAGTTCCCGGTCGCCGTCGGCACCGCGGTCACCACCGAGGTCGTCAAGCGGATCGCCGAGTCCCAGGTCAACATCCCCGACCACATCACCGTCCACCCGCGTCTGCTGCCGCAGCTGCAGCGCCGGGCGACGATGGTCGAGGACGGCACCATCGACTGGGGCATGGGCGAGACCCTCGCCATCGGCTCCCTCCTGCTGGAGGGCGTCCCGGTCCGGCTCGCCGGCCAGGACTCGCAGCGCGGTACGTTCGGCCAGCGTCACGCGGTCATCATCGACCGCGAGACGGGCGAGGAGTACACGCCGCTGCAGTACCTCGCCGAGGAGCAGGCGCGCCTCAACGTCTACAACTCCCTCCTGTCCGAGTACGCGGCCATGGGCTTCGAGTACGGCTACTCGCTGGCCCGCCCGGACGCGCTCGTGATGTGGGAGGCGCAGTTCGGCGACTTCGTCAACGGCGCCCAGACGGTCGTGGACGAGTTCATCTCGTCGGCGGAGCAGAAGTGGGCCCAGACCTCCGGTGTGGTCCTGCTCCTCCCGCACGGCTACGAGGGCCAGGGCCCGGACCACTCGTCCGCCCGCCCGGAGCGCTTCCTCCAGCTGTGCGCGCAGAACAACATGACGGTCGCCATGCCGACCTCGCCGTCGAACTACTTCCACCTCCTGCGGTGGCAGGTGCACAACCCGCACCACAAGCCGCTGGTCGTCTTCACGCCGAAGTCGATGCTGCGCCTCAAGGCCGCCGCGTCGAAGGCGGAGGAGTTCACCACGGGCCAGTTCCGCCCGGTCATCGGCGACGCCTCGGTCGACCCGGCCGCGGTGAAGAAGGTCGTCTTCTGCGCCGGCAAGGTCTACTACGACCTCGAGGCCGAGCGGGTCAAGCGCGGCGTGACGGACACCGCGATCATCCGCATCGAGCGCCTGTACCCGCTGCCGGGTGCCGAGCTCCAGGCGGAGATCAAGAAGTACCCGAACGCCGAGAAGTACCTGTGGGCGCAGGAGGAGCCGGCGAACCAGGGCGCCTGGCCGTTCATCGCGCTCAACCTGATCGACCACCTGGACCTGGCGGTCGGCGCGGACGTCCCGCACGGCGAGCGCCTGCGCCGCATCTCGCGTCCGCACTCCTCGTCCCCGGCCGTGGGTTCCGCGAAGCGGCACCAGGCGGAGCAGGAGCAGCTGGTGCGTGAGGTGTTCGAGGCGTAACCGCTTCAGCGAGGCGTGACCGCCTCGGCACCGCGTGCGTGACCGGGCCGCATCCCCGATTCGGGGGTGCGGCCCGGTCGTATCAGGGCACTTATCCTTGACCCCATGTACTTCACGGACCGTGGCATCGAGGAACTGGAGAAGCGGCGCGGCGAGGAGGAGGTCACCTTCGAGTGGCTCGCCGAGCAGTTGCGGACGTTCGTCGATCTGAATCCCGACTTCGAGGTGCCGGTGGAACGGCTGGCGACGTGGCTGGCGCGGCTGGACGACGAGGACGACGAGTAGATCGTCGGTGTGACATGCGAGAAGGGGCGCCCCGGGGCGCCCCTTCTCGCATGTCCGGGTCCCCGTAAGAGTGTCTTGACTTTCCGTAGCCGCGATATATCGTGAATCGAGTAAGACGCGATATGGCGTGTCGTGCGCCCGGGGTGGCGTCGAGGAGGTCTGCACATGTCCGACTGGTCCGTCGCGGAGCCGGGGAAGCTCACCTTCGACGAGCCCGTGAGCGAGCTCCAGGTCCGCATCGTCAATGGAACGGTGAACGTGGTCGGGACGGACGAGGGTTCCGCCCGTCTGGAAGTCTCCGAGATCGACGGCCCGCCCCTGGTGGTGACCCAGCGGGACGGCACGCTGACCGTGGCCTACCAGGACCTGCCCTGGAAGGGCTTCATGACGTGGCTCGACCCCAAGGGCTGGCGGCGCAGCGCCGTGGTCTCCCTGGCCGTTCCGGCCGGGACACGCGTCGAGGTGGGCGCGGTCACCGCCACCGCCGTGGTCTCCGGCGTCGACGGACAGGTCGAGGTGAAGGGCGTCTCCGGGGACACGGCCCTGGTCGGGCTCGCGGGGCAGGTCCGCGCGGACACCGTCTCGGGCCACCTGGAGGCCCAGGCCCTCACCGGCGATCTGCGCTTCAACTCCGTCTCCGGGGACCTGACCGTCGTCGAGACGGGGTCCTCCGTACGGGCCGACTCGGTCAGCGGCTCGATGATCGTCGACCTCGACCCGGCGAGCCGCCCCACCGACATCAGCCTCACCAGCGTCTCCGGCGAGATCGCCATCCGCCTGCCGCAGCCGGCGGACGCGCGGGTGGAGGCCAACACGGCCAGCGGGGCCATCTCCAACGCCTTCGAGGACCTGAGGGTCACGGGCCGGTGGGGCGCCAAGCGCATCACCGGCCGCCTCGGCGCGGGCAACAGCCGCCTGAAAGCGACCACCGTCTCCGGCTCCATCGCCCTGCTGCGCAGGCCACCCGGGGAGACGGAGCGCTGGGACGCGCCGGAGCGGGATGCCCGGCCCGAGAGCGGGGCCGGGGGCGGCCCGGGAGACAATGCCGCTTCCGGCCTGGGCGAGGACCCGCCCTCGACCAGCGCGCCGACCAGCGCCCCGGCCGACGGCACGACCGACAAGAAGGTGCTCTGACATGCCCCCCGTCTTCGCCCATGGCCGCCTCCGCCTCTATCTGCTGAAGCTGCTCGACGAGGCCCCGCGCCACGGCTACGAGGTGATCCGCCTCCTGGAGGAACGCTTCCAGGGGCTGTACGCGCCGTCGGCGGGCACGGTGTACCCGCGCCTGGCCAAGCTGGAGAGCGAGGGCCTGGTCACCCACACCACCGAGGGCGGCCGCAAGGTGTACGCCATCACCGACGCGGGCCGCGCCGAGCTGGCCGAGCGCAGCGGTGAACTGGCCGACCTGGAGATGGAGATCCGGGAGTCGGTCGCCGAGCTCGCGGCGGAGATCCGGGCCGACGTGCGGGGCGCGGCCGGTGATCTGCGGCGCGAGATGCGGGCCGCCGCGGCCGGCCAGGCCCAGCGGGGCGCCGGGACCGCCGAGGGCGGTCCCGGAGACTTCGGCGAGGCCGTCGACAAGGAGGCCTGGCGCGCGGCCAAGGAGGAGATGCGGCGCGTCAAGCAGGAGTGGAAGGAGCAGGCCCGGCGGGCGAAGGACGAGAGCCGCAGGGCCCGCGAGGAGGCCCAGCGCGCGCGGCGCCAGGCGAAGGAGGCGCAGGAGCGGGCGCGGGCGCAGGCCCAGGAGGAGATGCAGCGCATCGCGCAGCGGGTCCAGGACCGGGTGCAGGACCACTTCTCGCGGGGCGACTGGCCGACGGGGCTGCGGGAGGGGCTGACGGAACTGGCCAAGGAGTTCGGCGAGTTCGGGAAGGACTTCGGCAAGGAGTTCGGCAAGGACCTGGGCTTCGGCCGGGCCAACGGGACGAAGGCGGGTCCGGAACGGGAGCACCCCGGGGCTCCGGAACGGGACTACCCCGCGCCCCCGGAGCGGGAGCACTCCCCGGCCCGGGAGCGGGCGCACTCCCCGCAGCCGGAGTACTCCCCGACACCGGAGGAGTTCCCGGCCGACTACGAGCCGTCCTGGGCCCACGAGCCCCCCACCGGTGACCCCGCCCGCGACCTGGACCGTCTCCTGGACCGCTTCCGCGACGACATCCGCGACACGGCCCGCGACCACGGCGTCAGCCCGGAGCAACTCCGCGACGCCCGCCGCCACTTGTCCACCGCGGCGGCACACATCGGGGCGCTGCTGCGGGCTCCCGAAGCACCCAGGACACCCAAGGCGCCCAAGGCACCCAACGCCTAGGGGGTGTCTCGTCGATCAGGCCGGATCAGGGAGCGGCGTCTGGTGCCGTGCATCGCAAGGCGGAGGAGGGAGTCGATGCGATGGGGGTCCCTCCCTGCTCGAGCGGAGCCGAGAGCTTGGGGGAATCGGGGACCGACGACAACGCGGCGAGGCGCGGTGCCAGACGCCGCGAGCCCGGCATGATCGGCGAGACACCCCCTAGGGGGCGGCTGGGCGGCTGTCACCCCGCCTTCGCCTCTCCCCCGCCGTCCAGCACCCGGGTCACCGATTCATAGGTGACGCCATGGCCGGCCAGCACGTCCGCAGCGACGCCCGGGCGGGCGGTCAGGGCGAGCAGGAGGTGCTGGTCGCCGATGGAGCGGTCACGGCGGGCAAGGGCGACGCGGAGGGACTTCTCCAGTACGTCCTTCGCGTCCCGGCCGAAGGCGGGGCGGCCTCCGCCCCACCACGCCTTGTCCTTCGGTGACCCGGACATCGCGCCGACGCCGTGCGCCTCCTCCACCCGGGCCACGATCTCCGCCACGTCGATCCCCAGCCCGGCGAGCGCCTCGGTCTCGGCCTGGGACAGCCCGGCCCGGCGCCGGGCCTCGGCCAGCGCCCGGGCCACCGACTCCCGGCGGTCCGCCGCTCCCAGCACCGTCAGCACGAAGGATCCCCGGCTCGCCTCCCGGTCGAGCAGCGCGAGCAGCAGATGCCCGGCGTCGACGGTCCCCGCCCGCTCACGCTCGGCGTGGACGAAGGCTCCCTTCACCACCTCGCGGGCGCCCTTGGTGAACCGCTCGAACATCGTTCATCGCCTCCCGTACTTCTTGTGCACGGCCTGCTTGCTCACTCCGAGTTCCGCGGCGATCTCCTGCCACGACCAGCCCTGGTTGCGCGCGTTGCGCACCTGCACGGCCTCCAACTGCTCCAGCAGCCGGCGCAGGGCGGCGACGGCCCGCAGTCCGATCCGCGGATCGCGGTCGCCCGCGCGCTCGGCCAGATCCGTTGCTTCGGTCATGGTGTCAACGTAGGTTGACGCGAAGCGCCCGTCAACCCCAGTTGACGAGACCGCCGCGAAAACGGCCGGCCCGGGAACGGGACCGGCCGTCACTCGCGGGCCATCCGCCCGCGCCGTACTCAGGAGTTGGTCAGCACGATCTTGCCGAACTGATCGCCCGCCGCCAGCCGCTCGAACCCCTCGCGGGCCCGGTCCATCGGCAGCACCTCGTCGATCACCGGCCGCACACCCGTGGCCGCGCAGAACGCCAGCAGGTCCTCCAGCTCGTCCTTGGTGCCCATGGTCGAGCCGACCACCTTCAGCTCCAGGAAGAAGATCCGCGTCAGCTCGGCGTGCGACGGCCGGTCGCCGCTGGTGGCACCGGAGATGACCAGCGTGCCGCCGGGACGCAGCGACTTCACCGAGTGCGACCAGGTCGCGGCGCCCACCGTCTCGATCACCGCGTCCACCCGCTGCGGCAGTCGCGCCCCCGACTCCAGCGCCTCCACCGCGCCGAGTTCCAGCGCCCGCTTCCGCTTGGCCTCGTCCCGGCTGGTCGCGAAGACCCGCAGCCCGGCCGCCTTGCCGAGCACGATGGCGGCCGTGGCGACCCCACCGCCGGCGCCCTGCACCAGCACCGAGTCACCGGGACGCACCCCGGCGTTGGTGAACAGCATCCGGTACGCCGTCAGCCAGGCGGTCGGCAGGCAGGCGGCCTCCTCGAAGGACAGTTCCTTCGGCTTGGGCAGGATGTTCCAGGTCGGCACGGCGACCTGCTCGGCGAACGTGCCCTGGTAGCGCTCGGTGAGGATGGAGCGCGGCTCCTTCGGGCCGACGCCGTGGCCGGTCTGGCCGATGACGGAGTGCAGGACGACCTCGTTGCCGTCCTCGTCGACGCCGGCGGCGTCACAGCCGAGGATCATCGGCAGCCGGTCCTCGGGGAGGCCGACCCCGCGCAGGGACCAGAGGTCGTGGTGGTTGAGGGAGGCGGCCTTGACGTTGACGACACTCCAGCCGGGACGGGCCTCGGGGGCGGGTCGCTCCCCCAACTCCAGGCCGGTGAGCGGCTGGTCGCGGTCGATTCGGGCGGCGTAGACAGCGAACATGGGGGCGACGATAGGCGGCGGGCCCGGCCGACGGAACAACACCGCGCTGTGAGACACGCCCTCTTGCGCGTCGGACGCACCTGCGCAGAGCCGCACGGCAACCCCCGCCCGCCCAGCACGGCAACCGCACCCACACCCGCACCCGCACCCGCACCCGCACCCGCACCCGCACCCGCACCCGCACGCACTCGAACAGTCGAACGTCAGGGCAGCAAAATGGCCCCGCCCGTTCGGGCGGGGCCATTCGGCTCAACGCGGCTCGCTCAGCGGGCCGTGTTCATCTCGGCGTCACCGCCGGGCCACACCCTCCGCCCGAGCCGCCGCGGCCACCGCCGCCGTCACGGCCGGGGCGACCCGCTCGTCGAACGGCGAGGGGATGACGTAGTCGGGGGCGAGGTCGTCCCCGACGACCGCGGCCAGCGCCTCGGCCGCCGCGATCTTCATGCCCTCGGTGATCCGGGAGGCCCGCACCTGGAGCGCGCCGGCGAAGATGCCGGGGAACGCCAGCACGTTGTTGATCTGGTTCGGGAAGTCCGACCGGCCGGTGGCCACGACCGCCGCGTACTTGTGCGCGACGTCCGGGTGCACCTCGGGGTTCGGGTTCGCCATGGCGAACACGAAGGCACCCTCGGCCATGGAGGCGACCGCCTCCTCCGGGACCGTACCGCCGGAGACGCCGATGAAGACGTCGGCGCCGGCCAGGGCCTGCTCCAGCGACCCGCTCGGCCCGGCCTTGTTGGTGATCTCGGCCAGCTCGCGCTTGACGTCCGTCAGGTCCGCGCGGTCGCGGGAGACGACGCCCTTGCGGTCGGTCACGGAGACGTCCCCGATGCCCGCCTCGATCAGCATCTTGGCGATCGCGACGCCGGCCGCACCGGCGCCCGAGATGACCGCGCGCAGGTCGCCGAGCTCGCGCCCGGAGAGCTTCGCCGCGTTGCGCAGCGCCGCGAGGGTCACGACCGCCGTGCCGTGCTGGTCGTCGTGGAAGATCGGGATGTCGAGCCGCTCCTGGAGCCGGCGCTCGATCTCGAAACACCGGGGGGCCGAGATGTCCTCCAGGTTCACACCGCCGAAGGAGGGCGCGAGCCGCACCACGGTCTCGACGATCTCGTCGACGTCGGTGCAGGCCAGAGCGATCGGCACCGCGTCGACGCCGCCGAACTGCTTGAAGAGGATGGCCTTGCCTTCCATGACCGGAAGGGAGGCCTCGGGTCCGATGTCGCCGAGCCCGAGCACGGCCGTACCGTCCGTCACGACGGCCACGACCGACGACTTCCAGGTGTAGTCGTGGACGAGCTCGGGCTGCTCGGCGATCGCGGTGCACACTTTCGCGACGCCGGGCGTGTAAGCCAGGGACAGGTCGTCCTTGTCGCGGACCGGCACGGTGGCCTGCACAGCCATCTTGCCGCCGCGGTGCAGCGCGAAAGCCGGATCGAAGGAGTCGAGGGGCTCCGCACCGCCCTCCTGGTCCGTATGGGTCTCGCTGCGAGGATTGACGATCTCCGCTGCCACTTCGTTTTACCCCTTAAGTGTTCATGGTTTGAGGGTTGTCCACTCCTGGTGAGGAATGGGCGGGCACCGCGCATGACCCATTCGTGATGCCGTACGGGCACATACGCGACGGGCGCGCCGCACACGCGCCCTGCCCCGGATGAGGGGTGTAAAGAACCTTCTTACCGGACAGAGGGCGTCGCCGACGAGTCCATAACGCGAAGGTCACATGCCGGTGACATGACTCATAGCTGAATATGGGGACAAGGGCCCGGCAAACCCTTGACAAGCGCTCAAGCGCTGACAAATGCCAGGTATCGAGCATCCGCATCATGAGACGCACCGAAGATCTTCCGGCCGGAAGGAAGGATTCCCGCAGAAGGTGCGGCCGTGTTGTCCGGAGTGATGCGGTTCGGGGGTCGCCCGTTATCCGATTTTGACATGGCGAGCCGCCTGAATGGCTCAGTCCGAATGGCAAGATGCCGTAATCACACGAGGTCGCGACACCCGAAGGTGTGTGTTCTCGTCGACCCATCGGCAACTCCACCCATCCGCCGGAGGAACCCACCATGACCGCAAGCTCCACCCGTCGTCCGACCGCCGCGCGTTCCCGGCTAGCCGCGGTCGGTGCGATCGCGGTCGCTGGCGCCCTGATGCTCACCGGCTGCGGTGACCAGACGGAGAACGGCGGCGGCTCGGACAGCACGGACGCCGCTGCGAAGACCGTCGAGGCTCCGCTTGCCGACCGGCTGCCCAAGGAGATCCGCGACAAGGGAATCATCAAGGTCGGTTCGGACATCGCGTACGCGCCGGTCGAGTTCAAGGACGACTCCGGCAAGACGGTCGGTATCGACCCGGACATAGCCGCCGCCATGGGCAAGCAGCTCGGCGTCGAGTTCCAGTTCGAGAACGGCACCTTCGACACCCTGATCACCGGTCTGCGCTCGGGCCGCTACGACATCGCCATGTCCGCGATGACCGACACCAAGGACCGCCAGGAGGGCATCGACTCCGAGAGCGGCAAGAAGGTCGGCGAGGGCGTCGACTTCGTCGACTACTTCACGGCCGGTGTCTCGATCTACACCAAGAAGGGCGACGACCAGGGCATCGAGACCTGGGCCGACCTGTGCGGCAAGAAGCTCGTGGTGCAGCGCGGCACGGTGTCCGAGGACCTGGCCAAGGCCGAGGCCAAGAAGTGCCCGAAGAACAAGAAGCTCTCCATCGAGGCCTTCGACAACGACCAGCAGGCCCAGACCCGCCTGCGCGGCGGCGGCGCCGACGCCGGCTCCTCCGACTTCCCGGTCGCCGCGTACGCCGTGACGACGTCCGGTGGCGGCAAGGACTTCCAGCTGGTCGGCGAGCAGGTCGAGGCCGCGCCGTACGGCATCGCGGTCGCCAAGAACGACACGCAGCTGCGTGACGCCCTCCAGGCGGCGCTGGACGCGATCATCGCGAACGGTGAGTACGAGAAGATCCTCAAGGAATGGGGCGTCGAGGACGGCGCCGTCAAGGAAGCCGTCGTCAACGGCGGCAAGTGACCGCGCGGCCACCGCACTGCGGGCACTGAAAGGCAACACCCGTGACTGTTGACATCGACAAGACGACGGGTCCGGCCGGCACTCCGCCGACCGGTCCGGAGGCCATCAAGGCCATCCCGGTCCGTCACTACGGGCGGTACGTCTCCGCCGTCGTCGCGCTCGCGCTGTTCGGCGCGGTCGTGTACGCGTTCTCCCAGGGCAGGATCAACTGGGGCGCGATCCCCGACTACTTCTTCGACGACCGTGTTCTCAGCGGCGTCGGCAAAACGCTTCTGCTGACCGTCCTGTCCATGGCGATCGGCATCGTCGGCGGCATCCTGCTCGCCGTCATGCGTCTGTCGAAGAACCCGGTGACCTCCACCATCGCGTGGTTCTACATCTGGTTCTTCCGCGGTACGCCGGTCCTGGTGCAGCTCGTGGTCTGGTTCAACCTGGGCCTGGTCTTCGAGTACATCAACCTGGGTCCGGTCTACAAGGACGAGTGGTCGGACTTCATGACCCCGTTCCTGACCGCGCTGCTCGGCCTCGGCCTGAACGAGGCCGCGTACATGGCCGAGATCTGCCGCGCCGGTCTGCTCGCGGTCGACGAGGGCCAGACCGAGGCCGCGCACGCCCTGGGCATGAGCCACTCCAAGACCCTGCGCCGGATCGTGATCCCGCAGGCGATGCGGGTGATCGTGCCGCCGACGGGCAACGAGGTCATCAACATGCTGAAGACGACCTCGCTGGTCTCCGTGGTCCAGTACTCCGAGCTGTTCCGCGTCGCCCAGGACATCGGCCAGACCTCCGGCGCCCCGGCCGAGATGCTGTTCCTCGCCGCGGCCTGGTACCTGCTGCTGACCTCGGTCTTCAGCGTCGGCCAGTACTACCTTGAGCGTTACTACGCCAAGGGAGCCACCCGCCAGCTGCCGCCCACGCCGTGGCAGAAGGTCAAGGCCAATCTGCTGTCCCTGTCACGTCCGAAGGGAGACGCGGCCGCATGACCGACAAGACGAGCAAGACGGACGAGCCTTCGAAGCACTCCACCGTCCCGATGGTCAAGGCCGAGGGCGTCCACAAGAGCTACGGCCCGGTCGAGGTCCTCAAGGGCATCGACCTGGAGGTCAAGCAGGGTGAGGTGTTCTGCCTCATCGGCCCCTCCGGCTCCGGCAAGTCGACCTTCCTGCGGTGCATCAACCACCTGGAGAAGATCAACGCCGGGCGGCTGTACGTCGACGGGGAGCTGGTCGGCTACCGCCAGAAGGGCGACAAGCTGTACGAGCTCAAGGACAGCGAGGTCGCGCTGAAGCGCCGGGACATCGGCATGGTCTTCCAGCGCTTCAACCTGTTCCCGCACATGACGGCCGCCGAGAACGTCATCGAGGCGCCGGTGCAGGTCAAGGGCGTGAGCCGGGGCCAGGCCAAGGAGCGCGCGATGCAGCTCCTGGAGCGCGTGGGCCTGGCCGACAAGGCCGGGAACTACCCCTCGCAGCTCTCCGGCGGCCAGCAGCAGCGGGTGGCCATCGCCCGGGCGCTGGCGATGGAACCGAAGCTGATGCTGTTCGACGAGCCGACGTCGGCGCTGGACCCGGAGCTGGTCGGTGACGTCCTCGACGTCATGCGCGACCTGGCCGAGTCCGGTATGACGATGGTGGTCGTCACCCACGAGATGGGCTTCGCCCGCGAGGTGGGCGACAGCCTGGTCTTCATGGACGGCGGTGTGGTGGTCGAGTCCGGCAACCCGCGCGACGTCCTGACCGACCCGCAGCACGAGCGGACGAAGGCGTTCCTGTCCAAGGTGCTGTAAGCGGTACGCACGACGGCGAGGGGCGGTACGGGATCTTCCGTACCGCCCCTCGGCGCGTGTGCCCTACTTGAGCGCGAGCAGCAGCGTGTCGGACGGCGAGCACCACACCGGGCGGGCCTCGCCGAAGCCCTTCTCGCGCAGGACGCTCGCGTGCCACGCGGCGGACGGCGCGTCGCCCTCGGCGTGCTCGCCGTAGATCTCGAAGCGGCGGGCGGTGGGTTCGGCGAGCACCGGGTCCTTCGCGGCGACCTGCCACCACTCGGCCCAGTCGAGGGCGCCGCCCTCCTTCGCCGCGTCCATGCGGGCGTGGCGCTGGGCGCGCTCGGCGGCGTTGATCCTGGGCGTGCTGTCGTCGATCATGTGGTCCGCGTTCATGAAGACACCGCCGTCGCGGACCAGCTCCGCGACCTGACCGTAGAGGGCCGCGAGGGGTTCGCTGTGCAGCCAGTGCAGTGCGGTCGCGGTGAGGACGGCGTCGTAGGAGTCGTGCGGCAGCCCTGCCGGCCAGGCCGGGTCCTTGAGGTCGGCCCTGACCAGGGTGACCCGGTCGTCGCCGGCGAAGGTGCCCTCGGCGATGGCGAGGAGGGCCGGGTCGAGGTCGACGCCGGTGCTGGTGGCCTCGGGGAAGCGGGCGAGGAGCCGCGCGGTGATGGTGCCGGTGCCGCAGGCGAGGTCGAGCACGCGGGGGGCCCGGCCGACCAGTGCCTCGACCATGTCGAGCATGATCCGGAAGCGGTCCTCGCGGTCGGGCATGTACCACTCCTGCTGGCGGTCCCAGCTGTCCTGCCAGGCCTGCCAGTCGGTGCCCGTGCCCGTGATGCCCGTGTCCGTCATCGTCGTCGCCCTCCCTGACGTACGCATGCGTAATACCCTGGAAGCACGATCGTCTGTTACCCCGACCGCACCACGACCATAGAGCGCCCCCGTAAGGACTACAAGTGGAACTGGCCTATTACTCGGATTACGCCGTACGTCTCGTCAACAGCGAGGAACCGGCCCGGGGCAAGGACTCGCTGACCTCCGTCGAGGCCGTCCGCGACCTGTTCGGCGGCAACCAGTCGGCGGCCCGGCGCGCCACCGAGGCCGACGTCACCCGCTTCCGCTCGGTACGGTCCCGGCTGCGCGCGGTCTTCGAGGCGGCCGACGGCGGCGACGAGACCCTCGCGGTGGACCTGCTGAACTCACTGCTGCTGGAGTTCCCGGTCAGCCCGCAGATCTCCGGGCACGACTACCGCGACGACGACGGCCGCCCGCTGTGGCACATGCACCTCGCCGACCACCCGTCCAACGTCACCGCCGGCTACGCGGCCATCGCCGCGATGGGCCTGGCCTTCCACCTCACCGAGTACGGCGTGGACCGCCTGGGCCTGTGCGAGGCCGCGCCCTGCCGCAACGCCTACCTCGACACCTCCACCAACCGCTCCCGGCGCTACTGCTCCGACCGCTGTGCCACCCGGGCGAACGTGGCCGCCTACCGCGCGCGCAAGCGCCTGGAGGCCGACCGGTCGCAGAGGACGGGCCTGGCCGCCGACACCGCCCAGCGCAGCACCGCCAGCGGCGAACGCTGATCCGGCTTGCGCGGCCGGTACCGGAAGCGGACCCGGCCCAGCACCAACTCGTGCGGGACGGTGCCGTAGTCGGTGCTGTCGCCGCCCGCGTACGCGTTGTCCCCGAGCACCCACCAGCCGCCCTCGCGGCGCTCCGCGGCCCGCTTCACCACCAGCAGGTCCTGCTGGAACGGATGGCGCAGGACGACCACGTCACCGGGCCGGATCCGGGCGCCGTAGTGCACCACGAGCCGGTCCCCGTGGAGCAGGGTGGGCACCATCGACGGCCCGGTCACCTCCGCCAGCCCGAAGGGGGCCACCGCCCCCCTCCGCTCGGTCTCCTGCGACAGCTCCCGCATCCCGGCACCTCCCCGGTTCGATCCTCCACCAGTCTCAGTCTGACCCCGGACTTTTGTCCTAAGCCCAAGGGGGCACTCGCGAAAACCGGTCCCTCAGGGAGTAATGTCCCCCCTGAGAAGACGATCACGAGGAAGGAATGCTCCATGCTTTCCCGCCTGTTTGCCCCCAAGGTCAAGGTCAGCGCGCACTGCGACCTGCCCTGCGGTGTGTACGACCCGGCCCAGGCCCGCATCGAGGCGGAGTCGGTCAAGGCCGTCCAGGAGAAGATGGCCGCCAACGACGACCCGCACTTCCAGGCGCGTGCCACGGTCATCAAGGAGCAGCGCGCGGAGCTCGCGAAGCACCACGTCTCCGTGCTCTGGAGCGACTACTTCAAGCCCCCGCACTTCGAGAAGTACCCCGAGCTGCACCAGCTGGTCAACGACACCCTGAAGGCCCTCTCGGCCGCCAAGGCGTCGACCGACCCGGCGACCGGCCAGAAGGCGCTGGACTACATCGCCCAGATCGACAAGATCTTCTGGGAGACCAAGAAGGCCTGACCCAGGCTCTGCCCCCACGACCCGCGATCGGTGCACCATCGCAGGTCACCGGGCCACCCGAGGGGGCCGGTCGGGACACCGACCGGCCCCCTCGGCGTTCGCTAGCATCGAACGGCGGGGGCGAACCGGCGCCCGGGACGGGGGACTTCACACGTGACCGCCTTGAACGACGGTGCCGGCACCAGCCGTGAGCCGCTGGACGCCGACCGGGTCAAGCACCTGGAGTTCATCCAGGCGACCATCGCCCGGCTGGGCGCCAACTCGTTCCTCGTCAAGGGCTGGGCGCTCACGCTGGGCGCGGGCTTTCTCGCGCTGTCGGCCAGTCAGAAGAGCTGGACGGTGGCCGGCGCCGGGGTGGTGCCGCTGCTCTGCTTCTGGTTCCTCGACGCGCACTTCCTGCGTCAAGAACGGCTCTACCGGCGGCTGTACGACGCCGCGCGCCGCGCGGACAGCACGGTCGAGGTGCTGTCCATGGACGTGCGCCCGTTCCGCCCGGACGCGCCGCTGCGCCGCGCCGTCCTGTCCGACACCCTCTCCCTGTTCTACGGCGCGCTGCTCGTCGCCGACCTGGGGCTCGCCGTCATCCTGAGGTGAGGCCGGCGGTTCTCAGCCGCCCCGCCAGCACGTCCAGGGCCGCCTCGTCGCGGGGGGCCTCGCGCGGTGGCCAGAAGTCGCCCATCGGGTCGCCCGAGTGACGCGGCACCAGATGGACATGGGTGTGGAAGACCGTCTGGGTGGCGGCCCGTCCGGCCGAGTTGATGACGTTCATGCCCTCGGGGTCGAGCACCGAGCGCAGGATCCCGCCGACCATCAGCACGGCGTCCATCAGCCGCGCCACCTCCTCCTCGGCCATCTCCCACAGGTCCGCCGAGTGGACCCGGGGCACCACCAGGGTGTGCCCCCAGGTGGCCGGGGTCACCGGGAAGAACGCGAGCGTGTGGGCGTCCTCGTGGACGACACGTGCCCGGGCGGGGTCGGCGACGATGGCGCAGAAGGGGCAGGGTTCCATCGGGTGCTCTCTCTCGTCTGAAAAAACGTGCGGGGCCGTGCGAGGGTTCCTTCTACGATCACGCGCATGACCATCCGCTGGACGTACGCCTTCATCGACCGCCCCGCCGCCGTCCTCGGCCGGGCCCAGGAGTTCTGGACGGCCGTCACGGACACCCGGCTCTCCGCGCCGCGCGGCGACAAGGACGAGTTCGCCACGCTGCTGCCGGGTGGCGGCGCAGATGCCTGTGTGAAGGTACAGGGCGTGGACTCGGGGGACGGGGGCGCTCATCTCGATTTCGCCGTGGACGACATGGCGGAGTTCGTCGCGGACGCACTGCGGCTGGGGGCGCGGACCGTCGCGGAGCACAACGGGTGGGCCGTCCTGCGGTCACCGGCCGGGCAGCTGTTCTGCGCCGTGCCCTGGCAGGGGGAGTCGGTCCGGCCGCCCGTGGTGCGGGGCAGCCGCCTCGACCAGGTGTGCGTCGACATCCCGCCGTCGCGCTACGACGCCGAGGTCGCCTTCTGGAGCGGACTGCTGGCCGACTGGTCGTCCCGCCCGGGGTCGCTGCCGGAGTTCCACGTGGTGGTGCCGCCGGCCGGGTTGCCCGTGCGGGTGCTGCTCCAGCGCCTGGGCACCGAGCGGCCGGCCTCCGCCCACCTCGACCTGGCCTGCGCCGACCTCGGGAAGACGGCCGCGGAACACGAACGCCTCGGCGCGGTCCGCCTGTCCGGCGGCTCGCACTGGACGGTGCTGCGGGACCCGGCGGGCGGCACCTACTGCCTCACCGGCCGGGACCCGGAGACGGGCGGGCTGCCGGGCAAGGCCTAGGGGGTGTCTCGTCGATCAGGCCGGATCAGGGAGCGGCGTCTGGCGCCGTGCATCGCAAGGCGGAGGAGGGAGTCGATGCGGAACGGAGCATCGGGGACCGACGACAACGCGGCAAGGCGCGGTGCCAGACGCCGCGAGGCCCGGCATGATCGACGAGACGCCCCCTAGGGGGTGGTCGAGGTCTCGTCCGTGTCCTCCATGACGGGCCGGATCACCACCGGCAGGTCGGCGACTCCGTCCGGGCCGGGGCAGCGGATGACGCGTTCGGCGATCTCGGTGACCCGTTCCAGGCTCGCGCAGTCCAGAAGCCAGTAGCCGGCCGGCAGCACCTCGACCAGGTCGTACGGATCGTCCTTGATCACCGTACGGCCCCCCGCGCCCCGGGTGACCAGCCGGATCCGGGCGGGTTCGGCCAGACCCTGCGCGTCGACCAGCTCCCCGGTCTCGGCCAGCTCGGCGTTGATCGCGCCCATGTAGGCGTACATCGCCTTCAGCTCGTCCTCGGACCACACCGGGGCATACTCGGACGCCTGGCCGCGCATGCCCTCGTAGTCCGCCTGGGTGCCCTGCACGACGACCAGGTACTTCATACGTCCGCTCCTCGCTTCAGGGTTTCTTGGCGTGTCCGGTGTGCCGCGTCTGCTCGGCGGCGCGTCCGTGCCGCTCCTCGGCGGCGTCGGAGCCTTCCGCGGCGTACGCCTGGCACCTCGGGTTCCGGCATGGACCCGCCACCCAGGTCGGTACCCACGCGCCCAGCGTCTTGTGGCGCCGGACGAACGTTTCGACGGGCTGTCCACAGGCGGGACAGACGCGCTTGTCGCTGTCCATGTCCTCAGGGTAGGACGGCCGACGCCTCCGCGCCCCTCGCCGGATGCCCGCCCCTCACCGCTTCCTGGTGTACGTCCGCATCAGCGTTCCGTTGCCGAAGGCGCGCACGGAATCGAGGGCGAAGTCGGTGACGTCGAAGCCGGAGCCGAACATCGGCATGCCGGAGCCGAGCACGAGGGGGTAGGTCTTGACGACGATCTCGTCGATCTCGTCGATCAGCTCACCGGCGATCCGCGAGCCGCCGCAGAGGTAGATGCCGAGCGGGCCGTCCTCCGCCTTAAGCTCGCGGACCTTGCCGACCAGGTCGTCGGAGACGATCTCGACGTTCGGGTCCGGGGACTCGGCGAGGGTGCGGGAGGCGACGTACTCCCGCAGGTGGGCGTAGGGGCTGGTGATGCCCTGCTTCAGGGCCAGCTCGTAGCTGGCGCGGCCCTGGATCAGGGTGTCGAACCGCTTGTTCGGCAGGTGGTCCATGCCGAGGGGGCGGCGGCCGTGGGTGGGCAGGGTCTCCGGATATTCCGCCTTCAGGAACGCCAGGAACTCCTCGTCGACGAAACGGAACATGGACGAGGCGTCGCCTGCCGGGTCGCCGATGAAACCGTCGATGGAGCAGGCGATGAAGTAGGTGAGCTTTCGCAAGTCGGCCTCTGTTTCGTAGGCTGCGATGACCGTGGTACCACTCCAGTTGTAGTACTTCACGTGTAGTGGTTGCAATGGGATTTCGGGGACGGACGCAAGACGGACCCAAGTGAGAGAAGAGGTTCCGATATGGCCAGCAACCCGGAGCGCCGCGCCGTCCTGGTGGACGCCGGTGTCGAGGTGCTCGCCCGCGAGGGCGCGCGCGGGCTCACCTTCCGCGCGGTGGACGCCGAGGCCAGGGTGCCGGTGGGCACCGCCTCCAACTACTTCGCCGGACGCGACGACCTGCTGCGGCAGATCGACGCCCGGGTGCATACCCGGCTGGCGCCGGACCCGCGGGTCCTGGGCGAGCTGATGCGGGCACCGAAGGACCGCGCGCTGGTCACGGCCCTCATGCACGACCTGATGGCCCGGGCCGTGCGCGACCGCACGGGCTGGCTGGCCCTGCTGGAACTGCGCCTCGAAGCCACCCGGCGCCCGGAACTGCGGGACTCCTACACGAAGTCGGTCCGGGAGCAACTGCTGTACGGCATGGAGTTCCACCGGGACGCGGGACTGCCGGGCGGCGACGAGACGGTCGTCGTGCTCTACCTGGCCATGCTCGGACTGATTCTGGAGCACGTCACGCTGCCGGGCGTGCTGGACGGCGTCCTGTCCGGGACGGAGGTCCCGGACGGGCTGGTCGAGCGGATCGTGGCAGCCGTCGTGCCCGCCCGGTAGTCAGTTTCCGGCAACGCCCCGGGATGTGCGGGACCCGCCTTCCGGGCCGAAGCCCCCGGCGGCCGTGCGGCGTCAGGAGCCGCACGGCCCCGGGGGCTTCGGGGTCCTGCCGAGTGCCTGCGCGGGCCGGTCGCCGGTGTGACGGGAGCGGTTCAGGTCGTACGGCGGGTGACGAACTCGGCGAGGGCCAGGAGGCCGCCGGCCGCCTCCGGCTCCGGGACGGCACGGGCCAGTTCCTGCATCGCCCGGGCCATGTGGTCCGCCGCCTGGACCTGGGCCCAGTCCCGGCCGCCGGCCCGCTCCACCGCGAGCACGGTCGGCTCCAGGTCACCACCGTCGTACGGCACCTCGTACAGCGCGGCGAGCTCCGCCGCCGCCGGGGTGCCGGAGGCCAGCGCTGCCACCACCGGCAGGGACTTCTTGCGGGCAGCGAGATCCGCGCCGGCCGGCTTCCCGGTGTGGCTCGGATCGCCCCATATGCCGATGACGTCGTCGATCAGCTGGAAGGCGAGCCCGGCCTCCCGGCCGAACGCGTCCAGCGCCTCGACGTCCCCGGCGGGCGCTCCCGCGTACAGCGCGCCCAGCGCACAGGCGCAGCCCAGCAGCGCCCCGGTCTTGGCCTCGGCCATGACCAGCACCTCGTCCAGGCCGACATCGGCGGGTCCGCGTCGCTCCATCGCGGTGTCCGCCTGCTGGCCCTCGCAGAGCTCGATCACGCAATCCGCCAGCCTGGCCGCGGCAGGCGCCGACGCCGGGTGCGGGTCCTCGGCGAGCAGCCGCAGGGCCAGCGCCTGAAGGGCGTCGCCCGCCAGGATGGCGTCGGCGTCACCGAACACCGTCCACGCGGTGGGGCGGTGCCGGCGGGTGGTGTCCCGGTCCATCACGTCGTCGTGCAGCAGCGTGAAGTTGTGCACCAGCTCGACCGCTGCGGCCGCCCGAACCGCCGCCGCCTGGGCGCCGGGGCCGCCGAGCGCGGCAGCCGCGGCCAGCACCAGCGCCGGCCGGATCGCCTTGCCCGCGTTGCCCGCCGCCGGAGTGCCGTCCGCGTGCTCCCAGCCGAAGTGGTAGCGCGCGACCCTGCGCATGGCACCCGGCAACGACTCGACGGCCGCGCGCAGTTCGGGGTCGACGCAGGCCCGGGTGCGTTCCAGGATCACCGCCGCCTCGTGGCCGTCCGGCCGGCCCGGCCGGCCGTCGGTGCCGGTGTCCGTGCGGGCGTCGCCGTCCGCGCCGGTGTCCGTGCCGGTCGCGATGGGACTCCGTCCAGCTCGTCGCGGGCCGGCGAGGGGCTGCTCGGCCCGCGTCAGGGACTCGGTCACGGCATCCCCCTCGCCGCCTCCGCGGCCGGTGGGGTCACCGCCAGCGGCCGATCTCGACGTTCTCCAGGACACCGAGGGCGTCCGGGACGAGGACCGCCGCCGAGTAGTAGGCCGTCACCAGGTACTTGATGATCGCCTGCTCGTTGATGCCCATGAACCGGACCGACAGACTCGGCTCGATCTCGTCCGGGATGCCGGACTGCCTGAGGCCGATGACGCCCTGGTCGGCCTCGCCGAGACGCATCGCGATGATGGACGTGGTCCGCGCCTCGGTGACCGGGATCTTGTTGCACGGGTAGATCGGCACCCCGCGCCAGGTGGGGATGCGGTTGCCGGCGACGTCGATGGTCTCGGGCACCAGGCCCCGCTTGTTCAGCTCGCGGCCGAACGCGGCGATCGCGCGCGGGTGGGCCAGGAGCATCTTGGTGCCGCGCCGGCGGCTCAGCAGCTCGTCCAGGTCGTCCGGGCTCGGGACGCCGTCGTGCGGCTGGATCCGCTGGTCGTACTCGCAGTTGTGGAGCAGGCCGAACTCGCGGTTGTTGACCAGCTCGTGCTCCTGGCGCTCCTTCAGCGCCTCCACCGTGAGCCGGATCTGCTGCTCGGTCTGGTTCATCGGCTGGTTGTACAGGTCCGCCACGCGGGTGTGGATGCGCAGCACGGTCTGGGCGATGCTCAGTTCGTACTCGCGGGGGCGGGCCTCGTAGTCGACGAAGGTGTGCGGGATGTCCGGCTCACCGGTGTGGCCGGCCTCGAGGTCGATCGACTTCTCGCCGTACTTGTTGGTGCGCTGCCGGGGCAGCGAGCGCCGCTGGTCCAGGTGGCCGCGCAGCTCCTCCGAGCGCTCGGCGACCTGCTCGAAGTGCTGCCGGGACAGGACCAGGACGGTGCACGCGGTGATCGCGCGGGCCGTGTACTCCCAGATGGCGTCCGGGTCGAGCAGCGCCTGCTCGCCGAGGTAGGAGCCGTCGGCGAGGACCCCGAGGCTCTCGTCGTCGCCGTAGGGGCCGGTGCCGATCTTCTCCACCCTGCCGTGCGCGATGAGATAGACCTCGTCGGTCTGGCTGCCGAACGAGGCGATCACCTCGCCCGCGGCGATCTCACGCTGTTCGCAGCGCCGGGCCAGCTCGGTCAGTACCTCCTCGTCCTCGAATGACCGCAGCGCGGGCAGTTCTCCGAGTTCCGCCGGGATGACCTCGACGCGATCGCCGGTCTTCACGAAGGTGATGCGTCCGTCACCCACCGCGAAGGTCAGCCGCCGGTTCACTCGGTACGTACCGCCCTGCACGTCCACCCAGGGAAGGTTGCGGAGCAGCCAGCGGGAGCTGATCTCCTGCATCTGGGGAACGGACTTGGTGGTGGTGGCCAGGTTCCGCGCGGCCGCCGTGCCGAGACTCTGCTGCGGCTTGCTCTGCTCCGTGCGGACCTCTTCGCCTACCGACATAAGGAATTGCCCTCCCGGTCATGCCCTGCGGCCATCTGCCGCCGGCACCGATCTCGGTACCAGCCTTCCATCACGCAACGTGCTCGTGCTATTACCCGAAAGAGCGGGAATGGATCACCGCGCCCTGGGCACCCATAGGACCTCGCGCACGCCCCGCCCCGGGATTTCACGCGGGCGCGCGCCGCCGGAAGCGCGCTGTCCGGATCGACTCGCACGCTGTGCGAACGGATGATTTCGCACCGTCACGATTCGGTACAAGCAGCGATATGGGCGGTCGCGACGGGCGGCCGTCACGCAGCACGAAGGGGGCTCGCATGGCCTCACCGATGTCCGCGGACCGGTTCCTGGAAGTCCTGCGGGCGGAAGGCGTCACGGTCGTCGAAGTGGGCGACTGGCGGCACCACAACCGCAACCACAAGGGGCCGTGGGGTCCCGTCCACGGCGTGATGATCCATCACACCGTGACCGAGGGCAGCGCGCACACCGTGGAGGTGTGCCGGAACGGCTACGAGGACCTGCCCGGTCCGCTGTGCCACGGCGTCATCACCAAGGACGGCACCGTCCACCTCGTCGGCTACGGCCGGGCCAACCACGCCGGCCCGGGCGACGACGACGTGCTGCGCGCGGTGATCGCGGAGAAGGCGCTGCCGCACGACAACGAGACGAACACCGACGGGAACCGCCACTTCTACGGCTTCGAGTGCGAGAACCTCGGCGACGGCGAGGACCCCTGGCCCGCGGCCCAGCTGGAGGCCATCGAACGGGCCGCCGCGGCGGTCTGCCGCCACCACGGATGGACGGAGCGGTCGGTCATCGGGCACAAGGAGTGGCAGCCCGGGAAGGTGGACCCGCGCGGCTTCACCATGACGTCGATGCGGGAGCGAGTCCGGGACCGGCTGAAGTGAGACGGCGCGGTGCGGGCGGCCGGTGGCGGGGCCGCCCGGCAGGGTGACAATGGTGCCGTGACCAGCAACGACGCCCTCGCCGCACTGAAACCGAGGCTCCCCTCTCCCCTGCGGGAGGTACGGGACGACCGGTTCGCCCGCCATGGCGTTCGTCTGCTCCTCAAGCGCGACGACCTCATCCATCCCGACCTCGTCGGCAACAAGTGGCGCAAACTCGCGCCCAACCTCGCTGCGGCGGACGGCCGGCCGATCGTCACCTTCGGCGGCGCGTACTCCAACCATCTGCGCGCCACCGCCGCCGCGGGCCGCCTGCTCGGCGTGCCCACGGTCGGCGTGGTCCGCGGCGAGGAACTGGCCGGCCGTCCCCTCAACCCGTCACTGGCCCGCTGTGCGGCCGACGGCATGCGGCTGCACTTCATCGACAGGTCGACGTATCGCCGGAAGAAGGATCCGGCCGCCCTCGCGCACGTCCTGCGCGCGGCCGACGCCGAGGACGCCTACGTCGTCCCCGAGGGCGGCAGCAACGCCCTCGCCGTCCACGGCTGCCAGGCCCTGGGCGAGGAGCTGCGCGGTCGGGCGGACGTGGTGGCGCTGGCCTGCGGGACCGGGGGCACGCTGGCGGGGCTGGCCGCCGGGGTGGCGCCTGAGCAGCGGGTACTGGGGGTACCGGTACTCAAAGGGGGCTTTCTCGGCGACGAGATACGGGACTTGCAGGAGCGGGCGTTCGGTGGGCCGCGGGGCGAGTGGTGGCTCGACGAGCGGTTCCACTTCGGGGGGTACGCCCGCACCACACCCGAACTCCACGCGTTCGCAGAGGAGTTCGAGGAGCGGCACGGGATGGGTGTGGAACGTCTCTATGTCGCCAAGATGCTGTACGGACTCGTCGCCCTGGCGGACGAGGGCGCGTTCGCGCCGGGGACGGTGGTGGCGGCTGTGATCACGGGTTCCCGCTAGCGGGACTTCCGTCGGGACTCGCGGTCTGACCGGGCACCTCGCCCTGTTCGAGGATGCGCCCGGTGCTCTCCGTCAGCAGCCGGCGACAGCGGTCCACGGTCATGCCGTTGCCGATCACGCCGGCGGCCTGGGCGAGGGCCGGCGGCAGGTCGCCGAGGTCCTGGGCGAGGGCGCGGGCCTGTGACTCGGGGATGCCGGGGATGCGCTTGTCCAGGTAGGCGAGGGATTCCTCGCGGGTGAAGACGTCCAGGGCGAGCGGGTGAGCGATGTCGCGCCAGTCGGGGTTGCGGGAGGTGATCACGACGTGGCCGGGCCCTTCGGGGAGCCAGTTCTCGATCTGCCGGGGGTTCTCGGCGTTGTCGAGGACGATCAGCCAGCATGACCGGTCGCGCAGATGCCGCAGCAGCGTACGGGCGTTGTGCTCCGCGCCGGCCTCGGGGTCGGCGATGCCGACCCGGTCCGCCAGTTCGGTGTAGTGGACGGGCAGCCGGTCGGCCTGTTCGGCGTCGATCCACCACACCAGGTCGTACTGGTCGGCGAAGCGGTGGGCGTACTCCAGGGCGATCTGGCTCTTGCCTATGCCGCCGGGGCCGTGCAGCGCGTACACGGCGGTGTCGCGGCCGGCGAGCAGTCCCTCCCGCAGCTCGACGAGCACTGCCTCCCGGCCGGAGAAGTCGGCGTTCTTCCGGCGTACGTTCCACACGTCGGCGCGCTTGGTGCTGTCCGGCAGCCGGGGTCTGGCCCCGTCGGCCGTGCCGGTCTCCGGCGGACCGGGCGGGGCCGGCGCGGCGGCGCCCGGGAACGGGGGCGGGCCGCTCGGCCGTCCGCCCCCGTCGACCGCGGCCAGCAGCGCCGCGAGCGCGCCTTCCTCGTCGAGTCCGTGGAGGTCCTTGCGGACCCGGGTGGCGAGCATCGCGGGGACGTCGTGGTTGGTGAGGGGTTCGACGGCGAGCGGGATGATGCGGTCGCGGCGGGCGACGACGGCGGTCCACTCCTCGTTGGTCCAGCGGCCCGCCTCGAAGTACGACTTGGAGAAGAGCGCCACGACCGCGTCGGCCTGCCGCAGCCCTTCCTCCATGCGCTGCACGAAGTCGTCGCCTGTGCGCCAGTCCCACACGTCGAGCATGACCTGGTGGCCGTTCCGCTCCAGGTGGTAGCCCACCCATTCGGCCCAGGTGCGGTCCACGCCCGCGTAACTGATGAAGTACCGCTGAGTGGTGTCGGCCATCGAGCCCCCCGAGTCACCGTGGTCGTCGCCGCGTCCCGCGTCTGCGGTCGGTGCGTGTGCGGTCAATGATCCCCCCTCGCACTGACAACGCTCGGTGGCATCTCATCACGTCGTCTCGCGGTACGCCGCCGCTTCCTCCAGGTCCAGCCGGCGCAGCAGCGTCCGCAGCATCTCGTCGTCGATGTAGCGCAGGTCGCGCAGCTTCACGAAGACCTCGCGCTCGGCGCCGATCATCTCCCGCGCGAGCCGGCGGTAGGTGTCGTCGGCGGTCTCGCCGGTGATGGGGTTGGGCTGGCCGAGGCGTTCCCACACGGCGTTGCGGCGGCGCTCCAGGACGGAGCGCAGCCGGTCGGCGAGCGGTTCGGGGAGGGCGTTGCGTTCGTCGGTGAGGAGTTCGTCGAGGCGCTGTTCGGCCGCGCGGGAGGCCTGTGCCTGGGCGTTGGCCTCGGCCAGGGTCTCGGCCTGCGCGTCGCGGCCGGGCAGGTGCAGCAGGCCGATCAGGGGCGGCAGGGTGAGGCCCTGGACGACGAGGGTGCCGATGACGGTGGTGAAGGTCAGGAAGAGGATCAGGTTGCGGCCGGGGAAGTCCTCGCCGCCGTGGATGGTCTGCGGGATGGAGAAGGCGATGGCCAGGGAGACCACGCCGCGCATCCCGGCCCAGGAGATGATGAACGCCCCCTTCCACGTGGGGTTGTCCTCGCGTTTGCGGATCCGCGCGGACAGCAGGCGGGGCAGGAAGGTCGCCGGGTAGACCCAGACGAACCTGGTGACGACGACGACGAGGAAGACGGCGACCGCGTACCAGGCGGCGTCGGCGCCCTCGTACTCCCCGAGCCCCCGCAGGACCACCGGCAGCTGGAGTCCGATCAGCGCGAAGACCGAGGACTCCAGGACGAAGGCGACCATCTTCCACACCGCGTCCTCCTGGAGGCGGGTGGCGAAATCGACCTCCCACGCGCGGTGGCCGAGATAGAGGGCGACGACCACGACCGCCAGGACTCCGGAGGCGTGCACCTGCTCGGCGACGCCGTACGCCACGAACGGGATCAGCAGGGAGAGCGTGTTCTGCAGCAGCGCTTCCTTGAGGTGGGTGCGCAGCCAGTGGATCGGCACCATCAGCACCAGTCCGATGCCGATGCCGCCGACCGCCGCGATCAGGAACTCACCGATTCCGCCGGCCCAGGAAGTGGCCTCGCCGACGGCCGCGGCGACAGCCACGCGGTAGGCGGTGATCGCGGTGGCGTCGTTCACCAGGGACTCGCCCTGGAGGATGGTGGTGATCCTTGACGGCAGCCCCACGCGGCGGGCGATCGCGGTGGCGGCGACGGCGTCCGGGGGCGCCACCACCGCGCCCAGCACCAGGGCGGCGGTGAGCGGCAGCCCGGGGACGAGCAGGTAGGCGGCCCAGCCGACGGCGACGGTCGCGAAGAGCACGTATCCGACGGAGAGCAGGGCGACCGGCCGCAGTTGGGCGCGCAGATCCAGGTAGGAGCTGTCGGTGGCCGCGGTGTGCAGCAGCGGGGGCAGCAGGAGCGGCAGGACGATGTGCGGGTCGAGGGTGTAGTCGGGGACGCCGGGGATGTACGACACCGCCAGCCCGGCCGCGACCAGCAGCAGCGGGGCCGGTACCGGGGTGCGGCGTCCGGCCGCGGCGACAGCGGCACTGCCGGCCACCAGCAACAGCAGTGGCATCACGTTCATGGTTCTCGCCAGCCCTCGTATTCCGCGCGGTCATCCGCACACCCGTCGTAATCTGGCAATCATGAAACAGTGCACGCATGCCGACGCGCTGCCGCACCCGGAACCGTCCGCGCTGAGCGAGACGTGTACGGAGTGTCTGGCGGCGGGTACGCACCCGGTGCAGCTGCGGCTGTGCCTCACCTGCGGTCACGTCGGCTGCTGCGACTCCTCGCCGGGGCGGCACGCGACCGATCACCATGAGAAGTCGGGGCATCCGGTGATGCGCACGTACGAACCGGGTGAGAATTGGCGTTGGTGCTTCGTCGACCACGTGCTCGTGTGACCTGCTCGTGACGCCGGATCCGGAGGGTCGGATCCGGACGGTTCGAGCGTCTGACGCCGGGGTACGTCAACCCGGCGCCCCCTGTTCCGAATTGGGACCGCCCACCCTCTAGCCACTGTGCGTGTTCATGTGTTTACTATGAGTGACAGCAGGGGGTTGGGGTCCCGAGGACAGGAAAATCGAGAGCGCGGTAGCGTCACCGCTGAACCACACATCGCGTTACCCCGGGGGGCGACCCTCGGCCCCGTAGAGCTTGTACCACCTTGGAGGTGAGGGTGTCCCAGATCGCAGGCGAGCCCGCGACCCAGGACTTCGTCGAAGTCCGGCTGCCGGCTGCGGGTGCCTACCTGTCGGTGCTGCGGACGGCCACGGCCGGCCTCGCGGCCCGTTTGGACTTCACCCTGGACGAGATCGAGGACCTGCGCATCGCGGTGGACGAGGCCTGCGCGATCCTGCTTCAGCAGGCCGTGCCCGGCTCGGTGCTCAGTTGCGTCTTCCGGCTCGTCGACGACTCGCTGGAGGTCACCGTCTCCGCGCCGACCACGGACGGTCACGCCCCTTCGCGCGACACCTTCGCCTGGACCGTCCTGTCCGCCCTCGCGGGCAAGGTCTCCTCCGCCGTGGACGACGACAAGACCGTTTCGATCAGCCTCTACAAACAGCGCGGCGCGGGACCCGGGCCGGCGTGAGGAACGGGGACGGGCCGGTGCGGGACGAAGAGCGCGGCACACGGGAGCTGCCGGCCGAGGGCACGGGCGGACCGGGCGGACCGGGCGGTCCGGCGGGTCCGGGCGGCCAGGGCGGTGCCCGACGCATGACGGACGGCATCGACGGCATCCCCGAGCAGGCCCGGCCGCACCCGGAGGAGGACTCCCCGTCGGCGGACTTCCCCGGTGACGGCCGGCGGGATCGGGACGATGCCGTGCAGGGCGCGCCTCCGGAGCGGCGGAACGGGGGCTTCCCTGTCCGGGCCGAGGCGAGGGCTCGGGGAAGGGCGACGGGCGGGACGATGAGCGAGCACGAGCGAAATTCCGAGGACGACGCGGCGAGCGCCCGGCACACGCCTGCCGCGCCCCACGACCCTCAGGACCGCAGCGGGGCGCGCGCCCTGTTCGTCGAGCTGCGCGGCCTGAGCCAGGGCAGCCCGGAGTACGCGGAGCTGCGCAACCGGCTGGTCCGGATGCACCTGCCGCTCGTCGAGCACCTCGCGCGCCGCTTCCGCAACCGGGGCGAGCCGCTGGACGACCTGACGCAGGTCGCCACCATCGGGCTGATCAAGTCGGTCGACCGGTTCGACCCGGACCGCGGCGTGGAGTTCTCGACGTACGCCACCCCGACGGTCGTCGGCGAGATCAAGCGGCACTTCCGGGACAAGGGCTGGGCGGTGCGGGTGCCGCGCCGGCTGCAGGAGCTGCGGCTCTCGCTGACCACGGCGACGGCCGAGCTGTCGCAGCTGCACGGCCGCTCCCCCACGGTCCACGAGCTGGCCGAGAAGCTGTCGATCTCGGAGGAGGAGGTCCTGGAGGGCCTGGAGTCCGCCAACGCGTACTCCACGCTGTCCCTGGACGTCCCCGACACCGACGACGAGTCCCCGGCGGTCGCGGACACGCTGGGGGCGGAGGACGAGGCGCTGGAGGGCGTCGAGTACCGCGAGTCGCTCAAGCCGCTGCTGGAGGATCTGCCTCCGCGCGAGAAGCGGATCCTGCTGCTGCGGTTCTTCGGCAACATGACCCAGTCGCAGATCGCGCAGGAGGTCGGCATCTCGCAGATGCACGTCTCGCGGCTGCTGGCGCGCACGCTGGCGCAGCTGCGGGAGAAGCTGCTCGTGGAGGAGTGAGAGGAGTGACCGAGGGCGGTTACTTCTCGGCGTTGCCGGGCCCGCGGATGCCGAGGGCCCGGGTCGTCTCGGCGTTGATCAGCAGGACCAGCGCGGCGACTGCGACGACGGCCAGCGCGATGCCCGCCGGGATGGCCATGCTGTCGGCCTGGAGCAGGTTGTAGGCCACGGGCAGCGCCATCAGCTGCGTGATCACGGCGGGACCGCGGCTCCAGCTGCGCCGGGCCAGCAGGCCCCGGGCGGCGAGCAGCGGGAGCAGCGCGAGCACGATCAGGGTGATGCCTCCGGTGACGGCCTGCTGCCGGTCGTCCGGCTCGCCGGTCAGCCCGAGGACGAGGATCCAGACACCGCCGACCACCAGTGCCAGGCCCTCCAGCGCGGCCAGCGCCGCGGCGGCGATCAGCCGGACAGGGCGGGGGCCCGCCTCTTCGGCGGCTTCGGGGCTGGGGTTCTGCGCAGAGCTCACCCCTGCAGGGTAGCGGCCGGGGCGGGACGGCCTCGGGTGCGGGGCGGGAGCCGACGGGCGCGCGCCCGTCTTACCACGCCCGCGCCCGTGTCGAGGTTCACGCCTGGAACTCGGCCCGATCTTCGGTCCGGTCTGGGCCCGGTACCCCCCAGTAGGTACGCTGCCATCCATGCGTGCACTTCTCGTGGTCAATCCGGCGGCAACCACCACAAGCGCACGTACGCGCGATGTGCTGATCCACGCGCTCGCGAGCGAGATGAAGCTGGAGGCGGTCACCACCGAGTACCGCGGTCACGCCCGTGACCTCGGCCGGCAGGCGGCGCAGAGCGAGGACATCGAACTGGTCGTGGCCCTCGGCGGCGACGGCACGGTCAACGAGGTGGTCAACGGACTGCTGCACGACGGCCCGGACCCGGATCACCTGCCCGGCCTGGCCGTGGTGCCCGGCGGCTCCACCAATGTCTTCGCCCGCGCCCTGGGTCTGCCCAACGACGCCGTGGAGGCGACCGGCGCTCTGCTGGACGCCCTCCGCGAGGGCAGCGAGCGGACCGTCGGGCTGGGCCTCACCTCGGGGACCCCCGGCACCGACGACGAGGCCGTCCCGTCCCGCTGGTTCACCTTCAACGCTGGGCTGGGCTTCGACGCGGGCGTGGTCGGCCGGGTCGAGCAGCAGCGGGAGCTCGGCAAGAAGTCCACGCACGCGCTGTACGTCCGCCAGGTGGTGCGCCAGCTGCTCGGCGAGCCTCACCGCCGGCGCGGGACGATCACGCTGGAGCAGGACGGCGAGGAACTGGCGACGGATCTTGTGCTGTCCATAGTCTCGAACACCGCCCCGTGGACGTTCCTCGGCAATCGCCCCATGTATGCGTCTCCTAAGGCGTCGTTCGACACCGGCCTCGACGTATTCGGTCTCAGCCGTCTGTCCACGGCCGCGGTTGCCCGGTATGGCACCCAGTTGCTCACTTCGTCCCCCGAGCGCGGCCCCAAGGGGAAGCATGCCGTCTCACTGCACGACCTGACCCGGTTCACCTTGCATTCGAAGGTCCCTCTCCCCCTTCAGATGGACGGTGACCACCTGGGGCTGCGTACGAGCGTGACGTTCACAGGCGTACGCCGTGCACTGCGTGTGATTGTGTGAGCAGAAAGGGCTGAAGTCCTTTCACTCGAACGTTTAGGCCAGGATCCACCCCATGGAAGTACGGCTGTGACCTAGTCGACACCGAGGAATCAAAAAAAACTTTCCGGAAGGGGTTGTATCCGCCGCTGAGGTTTGCGAGTCTCTACGTGGCGATCGGGACGGCCCGCAAGACCGGCCTCCACAGATCACCGGAACCCCTCTCCAAACCAAGGACCACGCCAGGAAACCTGGCGGTCGGCCCTTCACTTGTTGAGGGATTCGTGAAAGCGTTCACATTCACAAGCAACCTGCACGTAATACCAAGGAGAGGTAGCAGCCATGGACTGGCGTCACAACGCCGTTTGCCGCGAGGAAGACCCCGAGCTCTTCTTCCCCATCGGCAACACCGGTCCTGCGCTGCTGCAGATCGAGGAAGCCAAGGCCGTCTGCCGTCGCTGCCCGGTGATCGAGCAGTGTCTGCAGTGGGCGCTCGAGTCCGGTCAGGACTCCGGCGTCTGGGGTGGTCTCAGCGAGGACGAGCGCCGCGCGATGAAGCGCCGCGCCGCCCGCAACCGGGCTCGTCAGGCTTCCGCCTGACATCACCCACCCCGCTGACAGCCTGAGCTTGGCGGCGCGTACAGCGAGTACGCAACTCCCGCCCCCGAGCACGCAGCGCGCAGTACCCCGATGCGCTTAGCAAACGAGCAGAGCAGCAGCGAGCACTAGCCTCGGACCGACCAAGGTCCGGGGCTCTTTGCTTTTCCGGGGCGGACTGCTTCTGGGGGACGGACTACTTCGCGGGACGGACTGTTTCGCGAAACGGACTATTTCTGCGCCCGCACCGGGATGTCGAGGATCACCTGGGTGCCCCGCTCCGGTGCCGGGACCATGTCGAAGCTGCCGCCCAACTCGCCCTCCACCAGCGTCCGTACGATCTGCAGGCCGAGATTGCCGGAGGTGTGCGGGTCGAAGCCCTCGGGCAGCCCCACCCCGTCGTCCTGGACGGTGACCAGGAGGCGCGCCTCCTTCGTCGTACCGCCGCGGACGGCCGACACCTCGACGGTTCCGGTGTCGCCCTCGCGGAAGCCGTGCTCCAGGGCGTTCTGCAGCACCTCGGTCAGCACCATGGACAGCGGGGTCGCGACCTCGGCGTCGAGGATGCCGAAGCGGCCGGTGCGCCGGCCGGTGACCTTGCCGGGCGAGATCTCGGCGACCATGGCGAGCACCCGGTCGGCGATCTCGTCGAACTCCACGCGCTCGTCCAGGTTCTGGGACAGCGTCTCGTGCACGATGGCGATCGACCCGACCCGGCGCACCGCCTCCTCGAGCGCCGCGCGGCCGCGTTCGGACTCGATCCGCCGGGCCTGGAGGCGCAGCAGCGCGGCCACCGTCTGGAGGTTGTTCTTCACCCGGTGGTGGATCTCCCGGATGGTGGCGTCCTTGGTGATCAACTCGCGCTCGCGGCGGCGCAGTTCGGTGACGTCCCGGAGGAGGACCAGCGAACCGATGCGGGTGCCCTTGGGCTTGAGCGGGATCGCCCGGAACTGGATGACGCCGTCGTTGGCCTCGATCTCGAACTCGCGGGGCGCCCAGCCGCTGGCGACCTTGGCGAGCGCCTCGTCGACCGGCCCGCGGGTGGGGGCGAGTTCGGCGGTGGTGCGGCCGAGGTGGTGGCCGACGAGGTCGGCGGCGAGGCCCATGCGGTGGTAGGCGGAGAGAGCGTTCGGGGAGGCGTACTGGACGATGCCGTCCGCGTCGAGCCGGATCAGTCCGTCGCCCACACGGGGCGAGGCGTCCATGTCGACCTGCTGGTTGGCGAAGGGGAACGCGCCGGCCGCGATCATCTGGGCGAGGTCCGAGGCGGACTGGAGGTAGGTCAGCTCCAGGCGGCTCGGGGTGCGCACGGTGAGCAGGTTGGTGTTGCGGGCGATGACGCCGAGGACGCGGCCCTCCCGCCGTACGGGGATCGACTCGACCCGTACGGGGACCTCCTCACGCCACTCCGGGTCGCCCTCGCGCACGATGCGGCCCTCGTCGAGCGCGACGTCCAGCATGGGGCGGCGGCCGCGCGGGACCAGGTGGCCGACCATGTCGTCCTGGTAGGAGGTGGGGCCGGTGTTGGGCCGCATCTGGGCCACGGAGACATAGCGGGTGCCGTCGCGGGTGGGGACCCAGAGGACGAGGTCGGCGAAGGACAGGTCGGAGAGCAGCTGCCACTCCGAGACCAGCAGATGCAGCCACTCGAGGTCGGAGTCGTCGAGGGCGGTGTGCTGGCGGACCAGTTCGTTCATGGAGGGCACGTGTGCGAGCGTACCTGGGGCTTCGGACGGCGCTGAAATACGTGACTCCCGGTCCGGTCCCCGCACGCCCGGAGGGCCGGCGCGGGCCCGGAGAACACCCGCGGGCCGCGGCGCCTGGGAGGGACCCTCAACCCTCCCGGCACCGCAGCCCGGAGCAACAACGGCCGTGGGGTGTGCGGTCCCGGTCGGCCGAAGGATGAGGAGCCGGGGCAGTCAGGGCAGAGAGCTCCGGTTCCTCGGTCCGTCTTCCTGTGCGGGGAAGACGGAGGCTTGTTCCCCTCGCATGGAGGCTACGGATGCACAGCGAGGCGCCTACGATTGTGGACTAGACCACTCCGCGTGTCCATGCGTCGGAGACTGTTTTTGTCGAAAGACCGTGCGGCGCGGGGCCGCCGTACGTTATCGGCGCTTCGCAGCCTAACCCGCCCCGGTCACCTACGGGGCCAGATGGCCATGGCAATTTCGGCGAGCGCTTCGAGTTCCGCCCGGTTCGCGCCGTCGCGAGCCTGCTGGGACATGCCCTGGATCATGGCTCCGGTGTGCCTGGCGAGCGCCGCCGCGTCCGTGTCCGGCGGCAGCTCGCCCGAGGCGATGTCCGCCTTTATACGGCTTTCGAAGGCCGCGATGCCGGCGTTGCGCCGGTCCCGCAGGAACTGCTCCACCTCAGGGCTGGTGCAGTTGGTCGCCGCGTGGACGACGAGGCAGCCGTGCGGGCGGCCGGGGACGGTGTACTCGACGGCGGCCTCGCGCAGCACACGCTCCACGGCGGCCCGGGCCGTGGGCTCCTCGGCGAGGGCACGCCCGGTGAAGGAGCCGTACCGCACGCCGTACACCTCCACGGCCTCCTCGAACAACGCCCGCTTGTCGCCGAAGGCCGAGTAGAGGCTGGGGGCACCGATGCCCATGACACGGGTGAGGTCGGAGACGGAGGTGGCCTCGTAGCCGTGCTCCCAGAAGGCCATGATCGCCTTCTCCAGGGCGGTCTCCCGGTCGAAGGAGCGAGGCCGGCCACGGCCGCGCTGCCGGGCGGCGGGCCCCGCGGCCCGCGCTCCCGCCCGTGTCTCGGAGTCCTGCTCGGTCGCCATGGAGTTCATTTTATAGCGAGCACTAGACAAACAACAGAGCCGTGCTCTACGGTCATTTGTGTAACGACCGCTAGTTAATTGCGAAGGGGGCGTCGACATGGGCGCGCTGAGCGGCAGGACGGCACTCGTCACGGGGGCGAGCAGGGGGATCGGGCGCGGGATCGCCGAGCGGCTGGGGCGCGACGGGGCCCGGGTCGCGGTGCACTACGGCAGCAGCGAGGCGGCGGCGAGGGAGACGGTCACGGCGATCGAGGCTGCGGGCGGCTCCGCCTTCACGATCGGCGTCGAGCTGGGCCGGCCCGGGGACGCCGAGGCGCTGTGGGCCGAGTTCGACCGGCATGCCGACGGGGTGGACATCATCGTGAACAACGCCGGGATCGGCACGGCGTCCCCGCTGGAGAAGATCGACGAGGAGGAGTACGACCGGGTCTTCGCGGTGAACGTGAAGGCACCCCACTTCATCGTCCGGCACGGCCTCGGCCGGCTCCGCGACGGCGGCCGGGTCATCAATGTCTCCTCGGGCCTGGCTCGGACCGCCGTGATGCCGGACAAGATGGCCTACGCGATGACGAAGGGCGCGCTGGACGTCTTCACCCGGGATCTGTCCAAGGTGCTCGGACCCCGGGGCATCACGGTGAACTCGGTGGCGCCGGGCATCATCGACACCGACAACACGGCCGAGTTCCTGAGCACGGAGGACGGCCGGGCGCAGGCCGCGGCGATATCCGCGCTGGGGCGGGTGGGAGTACCGGCGGACGTGGCCGACGTGGTGGCCTTCCTGGCCTCCGACGAGGGCCGGTGGATCACGGGGAGCTGGGTGGACGTGACGGGCGGCTCGCTGAGCTGAGCTGGGGGCTCGCCATGCTGAGCCGGGGGCTTCCCGTCGGACCGGGGCTCGGGGCGACCCCGTCACTCCCGCCGGGCCGGGACCAACGGCGACCACGCCATCCCCGCCGCGCGCGCCTCACCGCGTCTCCGTGACCTTGGCCAGGGCACGGGGCGCGTCCGGATCCTGGCCGCGGGCGATGGTGACCTCGTAGGCGAGCAGTTGCAGCGGGATGATCTCCAGGATCGGCTGGACCTCCTCCGCGATGCCCTCGGTGGGCAGGACGAAGCCCGCCGAGGCCTGCGCCACCTGACGCCCGGGCCCGAAGACGACCAGATCGGCGCCGCGGCCGCGCAGGCGGTCCAGGACGGGCTGGAGCGCCTCCCCTCCCCTGCCGTCGGTGACGACCGCGATGACCGGGGAGACGTTGTCGACCATGGCGAGGGGGCCGTGCAGCAGATCGGCGCCGGAGTAGGAGAGGGCGGGGATGTAGCTGGTCTCCATCAGTTTGAGGGCGGCTTCCTTGGCCGTCGGGTAGCCGTAGCCGCGTGAGGTGATCACCATGCGCTCGGCGAACCGGTAGCGGCCGGCGAGGGCGCGTACCTCGTCCTTGCGGGAGAGCAGCTGACCGGCAAGGTCGGGGAGCGGCTCCGCGGGGGCGCCGTCGCCGCCGCGCAGGCCCTCGACGAAGAGGTAGAGCGCGAGGAGGGAGGCCGTGTAGGTCTTGGTCGCGGGCAGGGCCTTCTCCGGGCCCGCCAGGATGTCGAGGTGGTGTTCGGCGACGCCGGCCAGCGGTGAGTCCGGGTTGTTGGTGACGGCGAGGGTGATCGCGCCGGCCTGGCGGGCGGCCCGGGTGGAGGCGACCAGGTCGGGGGAGCCGCCGGACTGGCTGACGGTGACGACGAGGACGTCGGTGAGGTCGGGGGCGGCGCCGTAGGCCGTGATGGTCGACATCGAGGTGAGGCCGCAGGGCAGGCCGAGGCGGATCTCCATGAGGTACTTGGCGTAGAGCGCGGCGTTGTCGGAGGTGCCGCGGGCGGTGAGCAGGACGAAGCGGGGCTTGCGGGCGGCGATCTCCTGCGCGACCCGGCGGATGTCCGGGGCGCCGTCCTGAAGGATCCGCCGCAGCACGGCGGGCTGCTCGTCCATCTCGCGGGCCATGATCCGGCCGGGGACGTCTGTGTGGGGCTCCGGTGGGGTGGCGGTCATGGGATCTCCGGGGGGCCTGGAGGGGCATGCGGTGCAGCTCCCATTCCACTCCCCCGGGCGTTGGCGCGCCCGCTCAGGGCAGGCCTGTGGGCGGAGCTGCCGGGGGCCTGTTTCTCCCCTACGGCGCCTGGGAGGTCGGCCCCCGCTCTGTTAGATTGGTCTAAACCACATGGACCCTTTCGGGTGCCCTCGAGTCCCCTCTTCAGATCGGCAGGCCAGCGTGGAAGTTGTCATCGTTCCGGACGCCGAGGCCGGCGGCGAACTGATCGCCGAGGCCATGGCCCAGCTGCTCCGACGCAAGCCCGACGCCCTGCTCGGTGTGGCCACCGGCTCGACGCCGCTGCCCATCTACCAGGCGCTGACGGCCAAGGTGAGATCCGGTGCCGTGGACGCCTCCCGGGCGCGGATCGCACAGCTCGACGAGTACGTGGGGCTGCCCGCGACGCATCCCGAGTCGTACCGCTCCGTGCTGCGCCGCGAGGTGCTCGAGCCGCTGGGGCTCGGGATGGAGGCGTTCATGGGGCCCGCCGGCGAGGCCGCGGACGTGCAGGCGGCCTGCGAGGCGTACGACCGGGCCCTCGCCGAGGCGGGCGGGGTGGATCTGCAGCTGCTCGGGATAGGCACCGACGGGCACATCGGGTTCAACGAGCCGTGCTCCTCGCTCGCCTCCCGCACCCGGATCAAGACGCTGACCGAGCAGACCCGGATCGACAACGCGCGCTTCTTCGACGGCGACATCGACCAGGTCCCGCACCACGTCATCACCCAGGGCATCGGAACGATCCTGGAGGCGCGGCACCTGGTGCTGCTGGCCACCGGTGAGGGCAAGGCCGACGCGGTCGCCGCGACGGTGGAGGGACCGGTCGCCGCGGTGTGTCCGGCGTCGGCACTGCAGTTGCACCCGCATGCGACGGTCGTGGTCGACGAGGCCGCCGCTTCCAAGCTGAAGCTGGCGGACTACTTCCGGCACACCTACGCGAACAAGCCGGAGTGGCAGGGCATCTAGTTTCTAGCCAGGGGCTCTCGGATCAGGCCGGCATCGCGGTACCGGTCCTTCCCGACCAGGACCGGTACCCACCGCACGACGCCGTGGCGTGTCACAGCACCAGGACCAGCACACCTCCGAGCACGCCCAGGCCCAGGGCGATGAGGAACGGGATCCATCCGCCGTTCCGCCAGGGGAAGAGGGCGTCGATCGCGAGGCGGCCGGGGCCCACGGCGGCGATGGCGAGCGCGGCGACCGCGAAGAGCATGGGGTGCGCGAACGACGGGGGCCCGGCGGGCCACAGGCTGTACTCGGGCGCCACCGCCATGGCGTTGATCATCACGCCGACGGTGGCCGCCGCGGCGAGCGGCGTGAGCAGTCCGACGGCCAGGCCCAGACCGCCGAGGACCTCGGAGATCCCTGCCAGGACGGCGAAGAAGCGGCCCGGCTCGTATCCCTGCTCGGCAAAGGCCTTGGCCGTCGCGTCGAGACCCGGCCCGCCGAACATGCCGAACAGCTTCTGTGCGCCGTGACCCGCCAGGAGCAGACCCACCGCCAGCCGCAGGAGAAGCATTCCCACGTCCGCGGCGCCCACCGCCCCCCGCGCCGGTCTCGTGTCGTAGGACTCGGTGGAGTCGTGTGATCGCGGAGTGGGGGCTGTCATCACGGCATCACCTCCGGGCACAGCCATCGGTGCGGTCTCCCCCTTTCGATCCTCCTCTCCCGGGGAGAGGACGTCCAAGGGAGGAAGGGAGGAGGAAGGGGCGAGGGAGAAGCGGGGTGCCGGGCGCCCGGCCCCTCCGCCGCCCGGCACTCCGCCCCGCCGCCGCTCACACCCCGGCGATGACCTCCGCCGCCGCCCTTCCGCACACCCGGGCCGCGCCGTAGGTGGCGATGTGCAGGGCGCCCCGGGGGGCCGCCTGCGGGACGCCCATCTCGACCACGACTGTGTCCGGGCGGGTCCGAAGGAGCGTGTCGAGGGCTGTCGCCATCCACGCGTGCCGGTGCTCGTCACGGACGACCGCCACGATGCGGCGCTCCCCCGCGGCGGTCAGGGCGGCGCCGCCCGCGCCCTCCCCCGTGAACGTGCCCGCCTCCGTGCCGGGGAGCAGCGCGGCCAGTTCCGCCGCCACGCCCCACGGCGTCTCGTCGCCGACGGCGATGTTGGCGACCGGCGTGAGAGCGGCGACGTACGGAGCCCCGGTGACCGGCGTGAAGGCGTCCGCGCCGGTGACCCGGAGCGCCCGGCGAGCCGCCCGCAGGCCCACCTCGCCGTCCGCCCCGGCCCGTCCCGCGAGCTGTCCTCCGGCCGGTGCCGCGGACCGGGCGCCCACGGCCGAGGCCGTCCAGGCCGCCAGCCCCCGCACCCGTTCCGCCGCGTCCGCCAGCCGTTCCTCGGGCAGTTCGCCGGAGCGCACGGCCGTGACGAGGGCGTCGCGCAGGCGGCGTACCGTCTCGTCGTCGGCCAGTCCGCCGCCCACGCAGATCGCGTCGGCGCCCGCGGCGACGGCGAGGACGCTGCCCCGTTCGATGCCGTAGGTGGCGGCGATGGCCTGCATCTCCATGCCGTCGGTGACGATCAGGCCGTCGTAGCCGAGTTCGCCGCGCAGCAGGTCGGTGAGGATGCGGCTGGACAACGTTGCCGGGCGGTCCGGGTCCAGGGCGGGGACCAGGATGTGGGCGCTCATCACGGCACGGGTGCCGGCCGCGATGGCGGCCCGGAACGGGGCCAGTTCGCGGTCGCCGAGCACCGCCGGGTCCGCGTCGATGCGGGGCAGCGCGTGGTGGGAGTCGACGGCGGTGTCGCCGTGGCCGGGGAAGTGCTTGGTGCAGGCGGCTACGCCCGCCGCCTGGAGGCCCCTCACATAGGCCGCCGTGTGCCGGGCGACCAGGTCCGGGTCGGCGCCGAAGGAGCGGACGCCGATGACGGGGTTGCCCGGGTTGGAGTTGACGTCGGCGGACGGGGCCCAGTTGAAGTTGACGCCGCAGGCGGCGAGGCGGCGGCCGAGTTCGTGGGCGACCTCGCGGGTCAGCTCCACGTCGTCGACCGCGCCCAGCGCGTGGTTGCCGGGGAAGGAGGAGCCGGTCCGCACCTCCAGGCGCGTGACGTCGCCGCCCTCCTCGTCGATGGCGACCAGCACGTCGTCGCGTTCGGCGCGCAACTGGGCGGTGAGTGCCGCGAGCTGTTCGGGCGTGGCGATGTTGCGGCCGAACAGGCCGACCGAGGCGAGGCCCTCGCCGAGGCGGCGCAGCAGCCAGTCGGGGGCGGTGGTGCCGGTGAAGCCGGGCTGGAGGACCGTCAGCGCGTCACGGGTGAGCGTGTCGGTGTCGCTGGCGAATGTCGTCATCGAGGGGGCTATCCCTTCACGGCGCCGGCGGTCAGGCCGTTGACGGCCTTGCGCTGGAGGAAGACGAAGAGGATCAGGATCGGGATCGCGAAGAGGGAGGAGGCCGCCATGGTCGCGCCCCAGTCGTCGCCGAAGGCGGTGCGGAAGCTGGAGAGCCACAGGGGCAGGGTCTGCGCCTCGGCCTCCTTGTTGAGCACCAGGACCAGCGCGAACTCGTTCCACGCGGTGATGAAGCCGAAGAGGGAGGTCGACATCAGGCCGGGCGCCAGCAGCGGCAGGATGACGCGGCGGAAGGCCTGGGCTCGGGTGCAGCCGTCGACCATGGCCGCCTCCTCCAGTTCCATCGGCACGGCGGCGACGAAGCCACGCAGCGTGAGGATGGTGAAGGGGAGGATCATCATCATGTAGAAGAGCGTCAGCGGGACAAGACTGTTCAGCATCGACGCGTCCCGGACGATCATGTACATCGCGATGATCATGACTTCCCAGGGCGCCATCTGCGCCAGCATGAAGCCGATGATGAAGCCGCGCCGCCCCTTGAACCGCATACGGGCCAGGGCGAAGGAGCCAGCCAGTGCGATGACGAGGGAGAGGACGACCGCGAGGACGGTCACGATCAGCGAGTTGGTGACGTACGTCCAGAAGTGGTCGACGCCGGTCGCGGTCTTGAAGTGCTCGAACGTGAAGTCCGTCGGGAACCAGACCGGGTCCTCGGAGATGATGTCGCCGGTCGGCTTGAAGGCCGTGGCGAACATCCAGTACACGGGGAAGACGAAGCCGATGAACAGGACGACGGCCGTGACGTTGGGCCACAGGCGGCCGAAGAGCGAGCGCTTCACGACTTGGCCTCCTCTTCTCGTTCTTGCTTGAGCACGATCCGCAGGTAGTAGGCGGTGAGGCCGAGCAGGATCAGGATGGTCAGGACGGCGATCGCCGCACCCATGCCGTAGTGCTGGTTGCCGACGCCCTCGATGTAGGCGTAGACGGGCAGGATCTCGGTGAGCCGGTCGGGGCCGCCGCCGTTGATGGTGAAGACCTGCACGAACGCCTTGAAGATCCAGATGATCTCCAGGAAGGTCGTCGCGTAGAGGAAGGGGCGCAGGAACGGCAGGGTGACCGTGGTGAAGCTCCGCCAGGCGCCCGCACCGTCCAGGGCGGCGGCCTCGTACAGCTCGTCGGGGATGGTCGTGGTCGCGGCGTACAGGTTGATCGCGACGAACGGGATGGACATCCAGACGATCAGCACGGTGACGACGAAGAACGTCGACATCTGGCTGCTGGTCCAGCTGTAGTCGGCCATGGAGTGCCAGCCGAGCTTGTCCAGGACCCAGTTGACGACGCCGAAGCGCTGGGCGAAGAGCCACTGGTAGACGGTGGTCGCGGCGACCACGGGCATCGCCCAGGCGAGCACCAGGCCGACCAGGAGCGTGAACCGCATCCGCTTGCCGAGGCGGGCGAGGAGCAGGCCGACCAGGGAGCCCAGGACCATGGTCAGGACGACGTTGACCGCCGTGAACAGGATCGAGCGGAGGGTGACCCGCCAGAAGTCCTCGCCGGTGAGGACCTCGGTGTAGTTGTCGACGCCGTTCCACTCGGTGACGTGCTGGATCAGCTGCGCCATGTTGAGGTTCTGGAACGACAGCAGGACGTCCTTGAGCAGCGGCCAGCCGAGCAGCAGCACGGTGGCCGCGCAGGCCGGCAGCAGCAGGAGGTAGGGGCCGAGCGCGCCGGCGCGGGACGCTCTCGGTGTGGGCCGGCCCGGTCCTCCGACGTCCGCCCCCTTGCGGACGTCCGCCGGGCCGGAGGGCGGCCGTTCGGTCTGCACGGTCATGCTCGCCATCTCTTCTCTAGACCTACGACTGTCGCGGGGCGGGGGCCGCACGGCGGTGCGGCGCGTGCGGCCCCCGTCCCCGGCGAGCGCTGTTACTGCTGCTGCGCCAGGCGCTTGTTGAACTCGCCCTCGACCTGCTTGGCGGCCTCGGCCGGGGACTTACCGTTCAGCACCGCGGTCATGTAGGTCTTGACCGGGTTGGGGGCGTTCTCCACCGCGGCCCACTCGGGGATCAGCGGCGTGGTGCCACCGCCCGCGGCGGCCGGCGCCATGGCCTCGGCGGCGGCGTTGCCCTTGACGTTGCCCTGCAGCGACTCCTTGTTCGGGATGACGCCGTTGAGCTTGGCGAGCTGGCCCTCGTACTGGTCGGACAGGGCGATCTTCAGGAACTCCTTGGCGAGGTCCTGCTTCTGGCTGCCCGCGGCGACGGCGAGGTTGGAGCCACCGAGGAAGACGCCCTCGGGCTTGTCGGCCGCGGCACCGGGGATGGTGAAGTAGCCGATCTCCTTCTCGATCTTCGGGTTGGCCTCGATGGCGATGCCGGCTTCCCAGCCCATGCCGATGAAGGCGCCGACGTTGCCCTTGCCGAAGACCTCGCCCTGCTGCGGGGTGGCCTCGTCCTTGTCCTTGGGGGCCTTGGAGAGGGCCTGGAACTTCTTGTAGGTCTCCATGGCGGCGGCGACCTTCGGGTCGTCCAGGTTGGAGACGTACTTGTCGCCGTCCTTCTTGACCAGCTCGCCGCCCTCGCCGACGACCAGGCCGACGAAGTGGTACCAGTTCTGGCCGGGCAGGTAGATCGGCTCGGCGTCGGTCTTCTCGCCGATCTGCTTGAGGTCGGCGTAGAACTCATCGCGGGTCTTGGGCAGGTCCTTGATGCCGGCGTCGGCCCAGACCTTCTTGTTGTAGACGACGACGCGGTTGGCGAAGTACCAGGGGGCCGCGTACTGCTTGCCCTCGAAGACCGAGGAGTTGTTCAGGGACTCGGTCCAGTCGCCGCCGATCGCGGTCTTGAGGTCGGCGAGGTCGGCGAGGCCGCCGGTCTTGGCGTAGGCCGGGGTCTGGGTGTTGCCGATCTCGAAGACGTCCGGCGGGTTCTCCTCGGACAGGGCGGTGGTCAGCTTCTGCTGGATGCCGTTCCACTGCTGGATCTCGAACTGGACCTTGGCCTTGGTCTTCTTCTCGAAGGCCGCGGCGACGTCCTTCTGCCACTGGTCCGGCGAGGAGCCGTCCATCACCCACACCGTCAGGGTCTGGCCCGCGTAGCCGTCCGCCCCGCCCTTGCCCTCGCCGCTGCCGTCGTCGCCACCGCACGCCGCGAGCGAGATCATCATGCCCGCGACACCGATCGCGGATATCAGCTTGCGCTTCACGCCACCCTCCTCAGGGATGCCACAAACCCCCCTGCTCCCCGCGGTGAACTGACGTACCGCCCATGGGGCCGGGACCTGGACCAATGGTGTAGACCAGTACCGGGGAGCTTGGCCCAGACCAAAAGGCGTGTCAAGGGTCTGAAGTACGGCCCGACCAGCCGTTATGGGACCTACATATGCAGGAACCTTTAAGTAAGAACCCCGCGAAAACAGGGGCTCCACCCGTCATACTCGGGTAGACCACTTCGGGCATGGTGGACTAGACCAACAAGGCCCGCGACGGTATACAGAGGGGATCACGGAGCGTGCCGACGACACCTCTACGGAGCCGGGAAGGCGGAGCATGAGCACCGACGTCAGCAGTGCGGAGAACGAGGGTGGGACGACCGTCCGTACCGCGCGCGTGCCTAAGTACTACCGCCTGAAGAAGCATCTGCTCGACATGACGGAGACCCAGGCACCGGGCACCCCGGTCCCGCCCGAGCGGACCCTGGCCGCCGAGTTCGACACCTCCCGCACCACCGTGCGCCAGGCCCTCCAGGAGCTGGTGGTCGAGGGGCGGCTGGAGCGCATCCAGGGCAAGGGCACCTTCGTCGCCAAGCCGAAGGTCTCCCAGGCGCTGCAACTGACCTCCTACACGGAGGACATGCGCGCCCAGGGCCTGGAGCCGACCTCGCAGCTGCTGGACATCGGCTACATCACCGCCGACGACCGGCTCGCCGGCCTGCTCGACATCACCGCCGGCGGCCGGGTGCTGCGCATCGAGCGGCTGCGCATGGCCAACGGGGAGCCGATGGCGATCGAGACGACCCATCTCTCCGCCAAGCGCTTCCCGGCGCTGCGCCGCTCCCTGGCCAAGTACACGTCCCTCTACACCGCCCTCGCCGAGGTGTACGACGTCCACCTCGCGGAGGCCGAGGAGACCATCGAGACCTCACTGGCGACCCCGCGCGAGGCCGGCCTGCTCGGCACCGACGTGGGCCTGCCGATGCTGATGCTGTCCCGGCACTCCCTGGACCGGGAGGGCAAGCCGGTGGAGTGGGTGCGGTCGGTCTACCGGGGCGACCGGTACAAGTTCGTGGCCCGGCTGAAGCGCCCCACCGAGTAGCGACTTTGTAAAGCCGGTACCGATATACGGACGAGGGGTTCCTCTGGCCGACACCGTGACCTAGATTGCCAGCCCATTACGCAGGTGATCAGCGAGGGGACGGAGTCGCCAGATGTCGCAAGCGCCAGAAGTGAACAGAGGGCCGGTGGTGACGCCCGTTCGCGTCGTCATCGCCCTCTGTCTTGTCGCACCGTTCGTGGCCATGCTGTGGGTCGGCTCGTACGCCAAGACCGACCCGGCTCTGATCGGCATCCCGTTCTTCTACTGGTACCAGATGGCGTGGGTGGTCATCTCCACCGTGCTCACGATGGTCGCGTTCAAGCTGTGGCAGCGTGACCAGCGCGCCCGCCGGGGCGGTGAGCAGCGATGAAGGACGGCGTGAACGGCGTCGCACTCGCCGTCTTCATCTTCTTCTTCCTGGCCGTCACGGTCATGGGCTTCCTGGCCGCGCGCTGGCGCAAGGCCGAGAACGAGCACAGCCTCGACGAATGGGGTCTGGGCGGCCGGTCGTTCGGCACCTGGATCACCTGGTTCCTGCTCGGCGGCGACCTCTACACGGCCTACACCTTCGTCGCCGTACCGGCGGCCATCTACGCCGCGGGCGCGGCCGGCTTCTTCGCCGTGCCGTACACCATCCTGGTGTACCCGCTGATCTTCACGTTCCTGCCGCGTCTGTGGTCGGTCTCGCACAAGCACGGCTATGTGACGACCTCGGATTTCGTGCGCGGCCGGTTCGGCTCGAAGGGCCTGTCCCTGGCGGTGGCCCTCACCGGCATCCTCGCCACCATGCCGTACATCGCGCTCCAACTCGTCGGCATCCAGGCCGTGCTGGACGTGATGGGCGTCGGTGGCGGCGAGGACACCAACTGGTTCATCAAGGACCTGCCGCTGCTGATCGCGTTCGGCGTGCTGGCCGCGTACACCTACTCCTCGGGCCTGCGGGCCCCGGCACTGATCGCGTTCGTGAAGGACACGCTGATCTACATCGTCATCGCCGTGGCGATCATCTACATCCCGATCAAGCTGGGCGGCTTCGACGAGATCTTCGCCAAGGCGGACGAGAAGTTCACCAGCGCCGGGGCGGGCGGCCTCGTCCCGCCGGAGGCGGGGCAGTGGACGTACGCCACGCTGGCGTTGGGCTCCGCGCTCGCGTTGTTCATGTACCCGCACTCGATCACCGCGACGCTCTCCTCCAAGAGCCGTGAGGTGATCCGCCGCAACACCACGATCCTGCCGCTGTACTCCCTCATGCTGGGCTTGCTGGCCCTGCTGGGCTTCATGGCGATCGCGGCCGGCATCAAGGTGCAGAACGGCCAGCTGGCCATCCCGCAGTTGTTCGAGAACATGTTCCCGGACTGGTTCGCGGGCGTCGCGTTCGCGGCGATCGGCATCGGCGCGCTGGTGCCGGCGGCCATCATGTCCATCGCGGCGGCCAACCTCTTCACCCGGAACATCTACAAGGACTTCATCCGCAAGGACGCCACGCCCGAGCAGGAGACCAAGGTCTCCAAACTGGTGTCGCTGCTGGTGAAGGTGGGCGCGCTGGCCTTCGTCCTGACCATGGACAAGACCGTCGCCATCAACTTCCAGCTGCTGGGCGGCATCTGGATCCTGCAGACCTTCCCGGCCCTGGTCGGCGGCCTGTTCACGCGCTGGTTCCACCGCTGGGCGCTGCTCGCCGGCTGGGCGGTCGGCATGCTCTACGGCACGATCGCCGCGTACGGGGTGGCCTCGCCGACGCAGAAGCACTTCGGCGGCTCGTCGAAGGAGATCCCGGGCATCGGGGAGATCGGCTACATCGGCCTCACCGCGTTCGTGCTCAACGTCGTGGTGACCGTGGTCCTGACCTTCGTCCTGAAGGCCGTCAAGGCCCCCGAGGGCGTCGACGAGACCAAGCCGGAGGACTACACGGCCGACGCGGGCGACCCGGGAGTCCAGGTGGAGCTGCCGCCGGCGACGGCGGGATCGGCCCACTGACCGCGCCTCGGTTTTCGACGGCGGCCCGCGAGTTGCGGGCCGCCGTCTGCTGCGAAAGGGGACCGTGTCCTGGCCGGTCTGCATCCTGTACAACGGTCGACCGTGGTGGTCCCGCGAAGTGTCGGCACCCAGCCCCGAGGGAGCCCTGGTGTCCGCCCGCCAGATCGCCGACCTGTTCAACCAAAGGCTCCGTCACTGGGCTACCCGGCCCTGTTCTCCGCACACGGTGGCCCCTGCCCGACCCCTCAGTAGTGACTCAGGAGGTCCCCATGACCTCGGTATCCGGCAGCCAGCGCACATTCAACGTGAAGGTCCAGCAGGTGTCCGGCACCAACTCCGCAGATCTCGGAAGCGCCTTCAGGGTGGGCAGCGTGGCGGCCGCCACCGGTACGGCACTGTCCAGCCCCGGCGAACCGCTGACCGTGGACATCAAGGTGGAGAACTTCCGGGGCGAGGCCGCCACGGTCACCGCCGCCGTCAGCGACCAGTCGGGCAGCAACGCGTTCTTCGGCGAGGGCACCCTGCACTGGGACGAGGGCGAGACGGACGAGCTGTGGATCCAGTTCACCGGCTTCCCGCCGCAGGCGGACCAGGTGACGCCGACCGGCTCCTGCGAGTACTCCCTCATCTCCTCCGGCCCGGACGTGGACGTACGCGTCTTCACGGTCTGATTGCCCGATCGGTCGGATTCACTCGATCAGTCTCGATCAGTCATCGATTCACGCGGCCTGAACCACGCCCGCGTCCGCCGTGCCATCTGAACCCGGAAGCGGCGCAGTCGGCGCACCCTCATCGCGCTGCGGACCGAGGGCGCGCCAGCCGGCCGGGGGCGTGTTCGGGGTCCACAGGCTGTGCTTGCGGTATCCGCCGGTGGCGCGGGCGGGGAAGCCGATCGGCGCGGCTCACGGGCGCACCTCGCCCGGTGGGCGGCGGACGGCCCTCGTCGGGGGACGCCCTCGTCATGATGCGGTCTCCTCACGCGAGTCCTGGGCTCATGGAAACGGCGAGACACTTGGCTTTTGCCGTGGCCAGTTGACAGTGTGAAACCACCCGGACACAACATCTGGGGGTGTCACCGTCACCCGGCACAACATGTATGCTCATGCTCGCTGTCGCCGCAGGGGAATCCGGTGCGAATCCGGAACTGTCCCGCAACGGTGTACTCATGCGCGTATGCCCGCATACGCGCACACGAGCGTCAGTCCGAGGACCTGCCGACAGTGCGCCCGGCCGTCCGGTCCGGGTGCCTGACGTCCGGGCCTCGTGGAATGGGCCGGTGGACGCGACGCCGTGTGCGCTCGTGAGCTGCCCCCTGCCCTCGACCGAGGCCCCCGTGCCCAGCGAGGGAGAGCCCCCACGTGACCATCGCGCCCGCAGATCCGGCCTCAGCAGCGACCCGGTCGAACGACGACGGTCCCGGTGCCGCGCTGCTGCGGACCCTGACCGAGCTGACCGCCGACCTCCCCGACGCCGACCCCGGCCGGGTCGCTGCCGCCGCGCTGCGCGGCCGGTCCGCCCACGCGGACGACGCGGAGCTGCGCGAGCTGGCCACGGAGGCGGCCGCCGGCCTGATCTCCGAGGACCCCGCGTACAGCAGGCTGGCCGCCCGCCTGCTGGCGATCGGCATCGCCGCCGAGGCCGCCTCGCAGGGTGTCACGTCCTTCACCGAGTCCGTCGCCGTCGGCCACCGCGAGGGCCTGATCGCCGACCGCACCGCCGAGTTCGTGCGGCTGCACGCCGACCGCCTGGACGCCCTCGTCGACCGCACCGCCGACGACCGCTTCGGCTACTTCGGCCTGCGCACCCTGCACAGCCGATATCTGCTGCGCCACCCGATCACCCGCAAGGTCGTCGAGACGCCCCAGCACTTCCTGCTGCGGGTCGCCGCCGGTCTCGCCGAGGACGACACCACGCACTCCCTGGACGAGGTCGCGGCGCTCTACGGGCTCATGAGCCGCCTCGACTACCTGCCCTCCTCCCCCACGCTGTTCAACTCGGGCACCCGGCACCCCCAGATGTCGTCCTGCTACCTCCTGGACTCCCCCAAGGACGAGCTGGACTCCATCTACGACCGCTACCACCAGGTCGCCCGGCTCTCGAAGCACGCCGGCGGCATCGGCCTGTCGTACAGCCGCATCCGCTCGCGCGGTTCGCTGATCCGCGGCACCAACGGCCACTCCAACGGCATCGTCCCGTTCCTGAAGACCCTCGACGCCTCGGTCGCCGCGGTGAACCAGGGCGGCCGGCGCAAGGGGGCCGCCGCGGTCTACCTGGAGACCTGGCACTCCGACATCGAGGAGTTCCTGGAGCTGCGCGACAACACCGGTGAGGACGCCCGCCGCACCCACAACCTGAACCTGGCGCACTGGATCCCGGACGAGTTCATGCGCCGCGTGAACGCCGACGGGCAGTGGTCCCTGTTCTCCCCCGCCGACGTGCCGGAGCTGGTCGACCTGTGGGGCGAGGAGTTCGACGCGGCGTACCGCAAGGCCGAGGCGGCGGGCCTCGCCCGCAAGACCATCCCCGCCCGCGACCTGTACGGCCGGATGATGCGCACCCTGGCGCAGACCGGCAACGGCTGGATGACCTTCAAGGACGCCGCCAACCGCACCGCCAACCAGACCGCCGAGCCGGGCCACGTCGTCCACTCCTCCAACCTCTGCACGGAGATCCTGGAAGTCACCGACGACGGCGAGACGGCGGTCTGCAACCTGGGCTCCGTCAATCTCGGCGCGTTCGTCGCCGACAGCGACATCGACTGGGAGCGGCTGGACTCCACGGTCCGCACGGCCGTCACCTTCCTCGACCGCGTGGTCGACATCAACTTCTACCCGACCGAGCAGGCGGGCCGCTCCAACGCCAAGTGGCGCCCCGTCGGCCTCGGCGCGATGGGCCTGCAGGACGTGTTCTTCAAGTTGCGCCTGCCGTTCGACTCGCCGGAGGCGAGGGCCCTGTCCACGCGGATCGCCGAGCGGATCATGCTCGCCGCGTACGAGGCCTCCGCCGACCTGGCCGAGCGCAGCGGCCCGCTGCCGGCCTGGGAGCAGACCCGTACCGCCCGGGGTGTGCTGCACCCAGACCACTACGGCGTGGAGCCCGCCTGGCCGGAGCGCTGGGCGGCGCTGCGGGCCCGGATCGCGCGGGTCGGCATGCGCAACTCGCTGCTCCTGGCGATCGCGCCGACCGCGACCATCGCCTCGATCGCGGGCGCTTACGAATGCATCGAGCCGCAGGTGTCCAACCTGTTCAAGCGTGAGACGCTGTCCGGCGAGTTCCTCCAGGTGAACTCCTACCTGGTGCAGGACCTGAAGGACCTCGGCGTGTGGGACGCCCGCACCCGGGAGGCGCTGCGCGAGTCGAACGGCTCGGTACAGGACTTCGCGTGGATCCCGGAGGACGTACGGCGGCTGTACCGCACGGCGTGGGAGATCCCGCAGCGCGGCCTGATCGACATGGCGGCGGCCCGCACCCCGTACCTGGACCAGGCGCAGTCCCTGAACCTGTTCATGGAGACGCCGACCATCGGCAAGCTCTCCTCGATGTACGCCTACGCCTGGAAGTCCGGGCTGAAGACGACGTACTACCTGCGTTCGCGCCCCGCGACGCGCATCGCCCGCGCCGCCCGCGCGCAGGCCACCGTCCCCGTCCAGCAGGCCGCCGACCCCGAAGCGGTCGCCTGCTCCCTTGAGAACCCCGAGTCCTGCGAGGCCTGCCAGTAATTCCCACCCGCCACCCGACCACCACCCCTGGAGGACGGCGCTTCGCGCCGACAGTCATGACTCAGAATCTGCTCGACCCCGGCTTCGAGCTCACTCTCCGCCCGATGCGCTACCCGGACTTCTACGAGCGCTACCGGGACGCCATCAAGAACACCTGGACCGTGGAGGAGGTCGACCTCCACTCGGACGTCGCCGACCTCGCGAAGCTGACGCCGGGTGAGCAGCACCTGATCGGCCGTCTGGTCGCGTTCTTCGCGACGGGCGACTCGATCGTGGCGAACAACCTGGTGCTGACCCTCTACAAGCACATCAACTCCCCCGAGGCGCGGCTGTACCTGAGCCGGCAGCTCTTCGAGGAGGCCGTCCACGTCCAGTTCTACCTGACGCTGCTGGACACCTACCTGCCCGACCCGGACGACCGGGCGGCGGCCTTCGCGGCCGTCGAGAACATCCCCTCCATCCGCGAGAAGGCCGAGTTCTGCTTCAAGTGGATGGACTCGGTGGAGAAGATCGACCGGCTGGAGACGAAGGCGGACCGCCGTCGCTTCCTGCTGAACCTGATCTGCTTCGCCGCGTGCATCGAGGGCCTGTTCTTCTACGGCGCGTTCGCGTACGTCTACTGGTTCCGCAGCCGGGGCCTGCTGCACGGTCTCGCGACCGGCACCAACTGGGTGTTCCGCGACGAGACGATGCACATGAGCTTCGCGTTCGACGTGGTCGACACCGTCCGCAAGGAGGAGCCGGACCTCTTCGACGACCAGCTCCAGCAGCAGGTGACGGACATGCTGCGGGAGGCCGTGGAAGCGGAGCTGCAGTTCGCGCGCGACCTGTGCGGGGACGGCCTGCCGGGCATGAACACCGACTCGATGCGGCAGTACCTGGAGTGCGTGGCCGACCAGCGGCTCAGCCGGCTGGGCTTCGCCCCGGTCTACGGCTCGGAGAACCCGTTCTCCTTCATGGAGCTGCAGGGCGTGCAGGAGCTGACCAACTTCTTCGAGCGGCGTCCGTCCGCGTACCAGGTCGCGGTCGAGGGCACCGTGGACCTGGACGAGGACTTCTGAGCCCCGCGGCCGGGGCCGGCACGGGGCCGGCCCCGGCCCGTCTTCCCTCACCTCGGTACGGGCTTCAGCAGCAGCCGCTGCGGACGGAGTGTGATGCCCACGCGGGTGGCATCGTCGGAGCCGGCCACCTGCTCGAACCGGTACTTCGTCGCGATCGCCGCGGTGATGAGCGACAGCTGGGCCATGGAGAAGTGGTCGCTCGGGCACTTCCGATTACCCACACTGAAGGGGCTCATGGCATATTTCGGCACGTCCTTGGCGCGTTCCGGAAGCCATCGGTCAGGGTCGAACTCGAGGTGGTCCGGGTACGAGTGCGGATCGCGCTGGATCGCGTACGGGCTGTACACGATGTCGGCTCCGGCCGGAATGCGATAGTCGCCGAGCGAGGTGTCGGTGACCGCCCGCCGGGTCAATATCCAGACGGCCGGGCGCAAACGCATCGCCTCGACGACGACATTGTTGGTGTGCCGCAGTTTGCGGACGTCCTCGAATGCCACCGGACGGCCACCCGTCACGGATTCAACTTCTTCCCGGACCCGGTCCGCGTGTTCCGGATGTTCCGCGAGCACCTGGAGCAGCCACATGATCGTGGAAGCCACGGTTTCGCTTCCGGGGGTGAGTATCGCCACCACCTGATCATGGATCTCCTGCTCCCCGATGGGGTCGCCATTCTCGTCCTTCGCCTCCAGCAGTGCCGTCAGCAAATCGTCCGGCTTTTGACCGGACGCCCGGCGCTCGGCGATGATCTCGTCGACGAGCAGATGCAAATCGGCCAACGCCCGGTTGAATTCCCGGTTGGCCGGCAGCGGCAGCCGGTACAGGGGCCCCAGCGGGACGACCATCCGCCGGTACATGCCCTGGAAGACGACCGCGAGCGCGTTGCACAGCCGCTCGGCGCGCTCGTCCATGTACTCGCCGCGCAGCAGACAGCGGGCCGCGATCCGCACGGCCACCCGGAAGGACTCCGAGGTGCAGTCGATGGTCTCGCCGGGCCGCCAGCGGGTGGTCAGCCCGTGCGCCTCCTCCTCCATGATCGGCCCGTAGGCGGGGATGGCGTCCAGCCGGAAGGCGGGCTGGATGGTGCGGCGCTGGCGGCGGTGCCGGGGGCCGTTGGCGGTGGCCACGCCCTCCTTGCCGAGCAGGCCCTCCAGGGACTCCCACAGCGGCCCGTCGATCTTGAAGTCGGGGCTCAGCGCGAGGGCCCCGGTGAGCGCCGGGGTGGTGACCGCGTACACGGTCTTCGGGCCCAGCCTCAGCCGGACGACGTCCCCGTGCTCGCGCAGCCGGGACATTAAGGCCAGCGGGTCGCGGACCAGCTTCAGACCGTGCCCGAGGAGTGGCACGGCCCCTCCCGCGAGGGGCGGTTCGCGCAGCTGCGACGCCTGGGCGGCCGCGGAGGTCGCGGGCTTCACGGACTCGACGGTCATTTCTCACCTGCCGCTTCGTTGTTGACGTACGGGGGTGTGGACCGGTCCTCCCAGCTGTCGACCCGGTACCGGCCGGACTCGTGGTGGAACCAGTAGACGGAGCTGAACCAGTTCCGCATATTCGCGACGCAGGACCGCACGGCGGCGCTCAATTCCTTTCCCTGGACCGTGCCGTCGGCCAGCTCGTCGGCGAATCGCAGGGCGTCCCGCTCGGCGACGAGGAAGTCGGCTATGCAGTTCTCGATCCGGCGCCGTATTTCGATGACCGCCGTTTCCAGGCTCATTCCCTGATGGACGATGAGACTGATGCCGAGATTGTGGACCTCGTCGCCCGCAATTTCCTTGGGCAGCGAACAGAGGTCGTTGTACCAGGCGGCGAATTCCTGGCTCAGCAGTGCCGCCTGCCGAAATGCCGGGTGTTTCCGCACGTCGTCCGGGAGTTGGCGTCCCGCGCTCGGCTCCAGCAGATCGGTCCAGATCCAGTGCGCGAAGGTGAGGCGGCGCAGTTCCAGATACTCCTCGACGGTGGGTACGAATCCCCCGGCGCGGTTGCGGAATTCCCGGTCGTACGCCTCGATCACCGCGTGGAAGTGCCGGGCGAACCGCGCGTTCCACGTGCCCGGCGCGTTCCACGTTCCCGGCAGGAAGGAGTACAGCCGCAGCACACTGTCGGCGAACCCCGCCACCAGCGGGTCCTCGTGGTGCAGATGGCCCCGGGGGGAGTCGAGTGCCGTGTGCAGCCGGGACCGCAGCCGGCTCCAGGCGAGCGGACGGCGGTGGACGATGTCCCGGTCGTGGCGGTCGTCCCAGACGAAGAACCACGCGCTGAAGTCCGCGATCGCCTGCATGACCTCGTCCGGGGCGCCCACGTAGTACCCCGCCATCAGGTCGGTGTAGCACAGGCCGTCGGCATATTCCGCCACCTTGTCCGCCGACATGAGCCGTTTTTCCAGGAGCCAGGCACGGGTCTTCTCCTGGAGCCTGGGCCAATACGGGTGCAATTGCCTGGGAAACGCCGCCTCGATCACCGGGAGTGCGAGCGACGGTGGAACGGCGACCGCGGTCGCGGTGGTGCTGTGTGGGAAAGCAGGCACGAACAAACCCCTCTCAGCCGCCGGTTGGCGCACGCCTCTCCGTTGTGCCAGGGCGTGCGCCGTTGCGTAATCCCGCACTTACCATTCAGCACCACAACTGACCGTTCTGGGAACGGATTTGCTTCACTCACTACCCCATACTGCCGAGACACCCCTCTTGCGTGACTGGTTCTGGATCACTAAGGAAGGGGACACGGTCGAACGTGCGACGGACATACGAACGGCGCCCGACCGGGAAGGGAAGCCCGGTCGGGCGCCGTACGGATGGGGCGGACGACGTCAGTCGTTCGCGACCACGGGGTAGCGGGGCTCGTTCTCGGCCATCTGCCGCAGCGCGTCCTTGCGGTCCCGCTTCGACAGCCGGTCGATGTACAGGTAGCCGTACAGGTGGTCGGTCTCGTGCTGCAAACACCGAGCGAAGTACCCGGTGCCCCGCACCTTGATCGGGTTGCCCTTCTCGTCCTGCCCGGTCACCTCGGCGTAGTCCGGCCGGGCGAGCGGCATGTACGCGGTCGGCACCGACAGGCAGCCCTCGTTGCTGTCGTCTAGGCGGCGCTTGTCCGCCGGCAGCTCGACCAGCTTCGGGTTGCACACCACGCCGACGTGGCGCACGCCCTCGTCGTCCGGGCAGTCGTATACGAAGACCTTCAGGTCGACGCCGATCTGGTTGGCGGCCAGGCCCACGCCCTCGGCGGTGCGCTGGCTGGCGAACATGTCCGCGACGAGCTGCTGGAGCTCGTCACCGAAGTCGGTGACGTCCTTGCACTCCTTGTGCAGCACGGGGTTGCCGACGACCGTGATCGGCCGCGAGGTGCCCCGCCCGCGCCACTCGGCCTCGCGCTCCTCGCACTGCTCGGTGTCGATGACGAAGCCCTCGTCGTCCACGGGGAGCACGCCCACGTGCTGCTGATCGGTGTCCTGCTGCGCCATGACCGACGTATGCCTTCCTAGAAAAACAGGGTGGTGATGCTGATACAGGGTACGGGTGACGCCGCGAGGGGTGCGGGGAACTGCGCGATCAACCCCCACTACGGAGACCCGGCAACGGCGCTAGCACACCTCTTCGAGATCCCGCCAGTCACGAGAGTCCGGGCTGTCCGCAACCCACCCGTCCAACAACCCCCTGACCAGTGAAGCCGGCGCGGCCACCCCGCACTCCCGCTCCGGCACCCACAACTGCCCGTCCGTCCGATGCCCCAGCGGCCCCGGATGCCCCGGCTCGCTGTGATCGTGGGGATCGAGGTGCTCCCCGTCCCCCTCGTCCGCCGGCATCCGCGACTCCGAGCACATCCGGCACAGCAGCCGCACCGACGACGACCAGTCCTCCGCAGCGAACCCGGCGTCCGCGGCCAGCTGCTCCAGCGCGTCCCGGTCCGCCTCGGTGGCCGCCTCCAGCAGCACCACCCAGGTCGGCACCGGCGACGGCGCCCACAGTTCGATCTCGTCGAACACCGGATAGGAGTGCCCCACGGCCGTGGTCCGCTCGCCGTGCGGCACCCCGTCGTGCAGTACGACCTCGCCCCAGCGCCGCCCGGACGACGGCAGCGGAATGGACAGCACCTCTATGCGCGCGGGGTCCAGCCGCCGCCCCCACACCACCTCGGCCTCGCCCTCGGGCGACAGCCGCACGGCCGCGCTGCCCAGGTCCATGCCGACGGGTTCCCCGTTGTCGGTGGCGCCGCCGGGCACCTGGAGTCCGTACGCCTGCCAGGCCCGCCGGGCCAGCGGCCAGTCCTGGAGCGCGGTGGCGGCGATGCCGACGTTCCACCAGTCGGGCGCCCCGGCCTCCCGGTCCAGCAGCGCGACGGCCCGCAGGCCGGCCGTGCGGGCCTGCTCCCAGTCGTGCCGGAACTTGTGCAGCAGGGCCAGGTTGAACCAGGACTCGGACAGCCAGGGCTCGAGGTCGGCGGCCCGTGTCAGCAGCGCGCCCGCGTCCTCGTACCGGCCGTCGCCGATCAGCGTGAACGCACGGTCGGTGGCCTGCCGCCAGGAGGCGGAGGGCCGGTGCCGTCCCTTGCCGAAGATCCTCACGATTCCCGCCTGCCAGTTTTGTGGAGTGGGCCGGCTGTGCCCCCGGACAGCCTCTCGGACTCCCTCTCCTTCGCATCCAACCACGTACGCCTGGAGAGGCGCTCATTACCCATGGGTTACCCACCTGCGGGCAGGGTCAGACAGTCCCTGGACAGCACTCGGGCCAGCGCTTCCACCACCTCCGGGGCGTACTCCCCGGCCGTCGCCAGCCGCAGTTCCTCAAGCGCGGTCAGCGGCCCGCCGGGCCCCGCGGACCGCGCCTTCTCCTCGTAGGCGTTCACCACCCGCACGATCCGGGCGGCGAGCGGCTGCTCCGCGCAGGCGTCGGCCTGCCGCTCCACCACCTCCGCCACCCGCCGGTCCACCCCGGTCTGCCGGACGACGGCCCCGCCCAGCAGCGCGATCCGCCGCTGTTCAGCGGCCGGCAGTGCGGCGGTGGCCCCGGCCGGCACCGGGTCGACCAGGCTCAGCTGCCCGATGTCGTGCATCAGGGCCGCGTACTCCAGCACGGTCAGCTCGCTCCCGGACAGCCCCAGGTCCCTGCCGACGGCCCGGCTGAGCGCGGCGACCCGGTGGGCGTGCCCGGCCGGGGTGTATCCGGCGATCTCGGTGGCGCGGGCGAGGGAGGCGATGGTCTGCCGGTAGGTGGCGCGCACGGCGGCGTACCGGCGGACGGAGACCTGGGTGAGCAGCAGCGGCACGCAGAACACGGGCAGCGCCCACAGTCCGGCGACGGCCACCGCGAGCGCGATCACGGCCCCGGTCGCGCACACCGCGGACCCCACTCCGGACATGGCCCGCAGCCCGTCCCGCAGCAGCGGCACGAACGGCCAGTCGGTACGGGCGTGCGCCAGCGCGGCGGCGAGCACGGCGTCGCACAGCGCGGTGAGGGAGAGCAGCGCGATCAGCAGCAGCGCGTAGGCGGCGCCGGTCCAGTCGTCGAACACGCCCCGGTTGTAGAGCGGTTGGAAGCAGGCGGCGGCGAAGGCGACGGTGAGCACCCGGCGCGCCAGATGGTCGTACATCGGGCCCCGGCCGCGCGCGATGTGCGGGACGCAGCCGAGCAGCGAGGCGGCGAGCACGACCGTGAGGACCTGGGCGACCCCGTGCCCGGTGGGCCGGCCCGCGTTCTCCCCGAGCAGCGCGTACGACAGTGCCCCGGCGGCTCCGAGCGGCGCCGCCTCCCTGACCCGGGCGGCCCCGGTCCACCGGCTGAGTTCGCCGAGCGTGATCAGCGCGCCGAAGGCGAGGGCGACCCCGCGTTCCGTCATCCCGGTCCAGAGGGTGACGGCGAGGGAGACGGCGGCGACGAGGGCGGCGCTGGTGTGGATGAGGGTGCGGGGCAGGGCGGCGGTCATCGGCGCGCCCCCTCCTTGCCGGGGAAGGGCGCGGCGGGCGGCCGGGGCGCCGGCATCTCGTCCGCGGTGACCGCCGGATGCCAGCCGTACCGGGTCAGGGCCTGCGTGAGGGCCGCCACCATGCGCGGGTCGAAGTGCGTCCCGGCGCACCGCTCCAGCTCGGCCAGCGCGGCTTCGACGGGCCGGGCGCGCGAGTAGGACCGGGTGGAGGTCATCGCGTCGAAGGCGTCGGCGACGGCGACCACCCGCGCGGACTCCGGGATCTGGGTGCCGACGAGCCCGTAGGGGTATCCGCTGCCGTCCAGCCGCTCGTGGTGGTGGAGTACCGCGGCCCGGGCCTCGCACAGGAAGGAGATGCCCCGCACGATCTCGTGCCCGTACTCGGGGTGCAGCTCGATGATCCGCCGCTCCTCGGGCGTCAGCGGCCCGTCCTTGCGCAGCAGCCGGGTGGGGACGCCGAGCTTGCCCACGTCGTGCAGGATCCCGGCGAACCGCAGCACCTCGACGCGGTCGTCGGCCATGCCCAGCTCGCGGGCGATCATCATCGAGGCCTGTCCGACGCGTTCGCTGTGGCCCCGGGTGTATCCGTCCTTGATGTCGACGGCCTGCACCAGGGCCCGGATGGTGGCCCGGTGGGCGGCCCGCTCCCGGTGGTACTGGGCGAACGCCCACCACGAGACGCACATCGGCAGCAGCACGAGCAGCGCGGCGGTCGGCCCGTAGGGGCTGCGCCACAGCACGGCCATCATCAGCCCGGCCAGCCCGTGCACCCCGAGCGGGGCGAGCGAGCGCGCGAACAGGCCCCGCCAGGCCCGGCGGGCGGGCACGTGCTCCGCGAGCACCAGGACACCGCCGTCGAGCAGGGCGAGCGCCGCGCAGAACGCCAGCACGCCGCCCGTGGCGGGCAGCAGCGCGTACGGGAAGTCGGCGGTCGCGACGGCCGCCCCGCCGCCCAGCGCCCGGAAGACCTGTGCCGAGGCCCAGACGGCGAGGACCAGCTCGGCGGCCCGCCAGATCCGGCGGAGCGCCGCGGGCCGCTGCTCGACCCGGGCCGACAGCGCCCCCGGCAGCGCGACGAGCGCGGCGGCGGGCGGCGCCAGCAGAAAGGCGCCGGCGAGGAGCACGGGGTAGCAGGTGCCGGAGAACCTCCGGCCGGCGATCTGCTCACCGCCCGCGTAGAGGGCGGCGAGCAGGGCCGTCGCCCACCAGGGCGGGCCTGCGGCGGACAGCGGCGCGAGGCAGCACAGCGCGCCCAGGGCGACACCGGCGACGTACACCCGGGCCTGTGCCGGAACCGCCTCCATGACGCCGCCCCTCCCCGCCCCCGTTCCTGCCTGTTTCGGGCTGGGAGCCTAGGGCGGCGAGGGGGAGGGTGCGGACCGATGGTCCGCCGATTAGCACGTTCGGGTGACGGCGGCCGGCCGCCGGGAGGAGGCTCAGGACTCCTGCGGTGTGGCCGTCACGTCGTGCTCGGGCACGGCCTGCCCGGAGCGGATCATGTCGATGCGCCCCATGACCTTGGCGCGCAGGTCGGTCGGCACCTCGTCATGCCCGCAGCACCGCTTGACCAGCTTCTTCACGGCCTGCTCCAGCCCGTACTTCTCCAGGCACGGGGAGCACTCCTCGAAGTGGTGCTGGAACTTGTCCCGGTCGACGGGCGGCATCTCGCTGTCGAGGAACTCGTACAGGTGGTCCAGGACCTCACTGCAGTCCGTCTCGTGCGGCTCTCCGCAGCTCATGAGCCCGAGCCTTTCGCTTCGTCCGACTTACCGGCGCCGGCCGGGACCAGCCCGCGCTCGCGGGCGTAGTCCTCGAGCATCCCGCGCAGCTGACGGCGGCCCCGGTGCAGCCGGGACATCACCGTACCGATGGGTGTCCCCATGATGTCCGCGATCTCCTTGTACGCAAAGCCCTCTACGTCGGCGAGATACACGGCGATGCGGAATTCCTCCGGGATGGCCTGGAGCGCTTCCTTCACGTCCGAGTCGGGCAGGTGGTCGAGCGCCTGCGACTCCGCGGAGCGCAGACCCGTCGACATGTGCGACTCGGCGCGGGCCAGCTGCCAGTCCTCGATCTCCTCGGCCGCGCTGCGCTGGGGTTCACGCTGCTTCTTGCGGTACGAGTTGATGAACGTGTTCGTGAGGATCCGGTACAGCCACGCCTTGAGGTTGGTGCCCTCGCGGAACTGGTGGAAGGACGCGTACGCCTTCGCGTACGTCTCCTGCACCAGGTCCTCGGCGTCGGCCGGGTTGCGCGTCATGCGCAGCGCGGCCGAGTACATCTGGTCGAGGAATTCGAGCGCGTCCCGCTCGAAGCGCGCGCTGCGCTCCGCGGTCGTCTCCGTGCTCGCGTCCGCGCTGATGCCCTGGCCCTCGGGCAGCTCCGCCTGGCCGTTGTCGGTCCCTGCGTCGGTACCGCTGACCGGACCCACCTCCTCAAAGTTCCGGACGGGACCGAAAAAGGTCCCACTGGAATCGGAGGATAGACGACCCGCGGCCGGGGACGCCTGTCGATCCGTTCCGCCCGCCGCGCGAAGCGGTGCCGTCTTGGCCGCGTGCAGCACCGTCCAGTCCAGGTCAGCACGGCTGCTGCGGCTCGGGCAAAAGGTCGAACCCATGCGGCGGACTTCCTCTCCTACGACGTCGGTGCTGGTCGTCAGCACTTCTGTCCGCTGCAACAGCGACCACCCGCCGGTCATTCCCGGCGCGTCACGCCAGTGAGCCGGTCCACTTCACGACCGCGTCGGTGACGACCGCCAGGGCCTCGTCCTGGTCCAGCGGCGCCCGCTTCGGCACCGCGAGGCCGTGATCGGCGTACGGCACCTCGACCAGTTCGAAGTCCCCGTCTGGGAACTCCGCCGGCTTCCCCCACGGATCGTTGCCGCCCTGCACGACCAGCGTGCGCGCCCCCGCCCCCAGCAGCTCCTCGGCGCGGGACTTCTCCGGCTTGCCCGGCGGGTGCAGCGGGAAGGCGAGCGCCAGCACCCCGGCCGCGCCCAGCTCCGTGGCGGTACGGCAGGCCACCCGGGCGCCCGCGCTGCGCCCGCCGGAGACCACCGGCAGCCCCGGCGCGCTCAGCGCGGGCCAGATGCCCCGCCAGCCGGTGTCCAGCGTCTTCGGCGCGGGTGCCATCTTCTTCCCGGCCACCCGCCACGGCTGCTCGACGAGGGCCACGGTCACGCCGTGCCCCGGCAGCACCGCCGCCAGCGCCCGCAGGTCGCGGGCGTCGACGCCGCCGCCCGCGCCGTGGCTGACGGCGAGCACGAGCCGGGCCTTCGCCACCCGGCGCCAGGTGATACGGGCGGTTCCGGCGTCGGTCTCGACGAGCTCGGTGATCTCGGTGGTCTCAGTCCTGGTCACATCAGAAGAGTGTGCCCTCCTCCGGCCCCTCCAGCTCCTTCAGCAGCTCCGGTCCGTTGTTGCGGACGTTGCTGACGGCCGTGGTCACCGGGTAGGCGCGCATCAGGCCGGGCGGCGGCGGGGCGAGCAGGGCGCGCAGATCCTCGGTCTCGGTGCGGGACGGGTCCAGCCAGGCGTCCCAGCGGTCCGGGGTCAGCATCAGCGGCATCCGGGGGTGGATGTCGGCGAGCACGTACGGGCCCTCGGCGGGCGCGACGGCGAGGGGGGCGGTCTCCGCCTCGGTGGTGATCACCGAGCAGGTGACCCACCAGGCCTGCGGGTGGTCGTCGGGCAGCGTGCGGTCCCGCCAGAACTCGTACAGCCCGGCCATCGCGAAGACCGAGCCGTCGGCGGGCAGCACGAAGTAGGGCTGCTTGCGGGGCCGCTTCCGCTTGCCCTCGGCCTCCAGCTCCCGCTCCTGCTTGCCGGTGACCCACTCGTAGTAGCCGTCGGCGGGCAGGATGCAGCGCCGGGTGGCGAAGGCGCGGCGGTAGGCGGGCTTCTCGTGGACGGTCTCCGCGCGGGCGTTGATCATCCGGGCGCCGCCCTCCGGGGTCTTCGCCCAGGACGGCACCAGGCCCCACTTGAGCTTGCGCAGCTGGCGAACCGGGCGCGGGTCGTCGGCGTCCTTCAGAGGACGGTCCAGGACCGCGTAGACCTCCTTGGTCGGCGCCACGTTGTAGTCGGGTGCCAGGGTCTCCTCCGGCTCCCACTTCTCGACCTCGAAGACGCCCGCGAGATCCTCGGGCCTACGACTCGCTGCAAACCGTCCGCACATACGTGCCACACTGCCAGACTCCGCACGACGAGAGGGAGCGCTCGAGCAATCATGGACAGCACCACCGCCACCTCCCTCTGGGACGAACTCGTCGGCACCCAGCCCGAGCCCGACCTGTGGGTGGTGATCGCCACCCTGGTCGCCGCCCTCGCCGTCGTCGTCCCCCAGGGCCCGTGGCGACTCGCCCGCAACGCGATCACCATCGCCCACGAGGGCGGCCACGGCCTGGTCGCCCTGCTCACCGGCCGCACCCTCACCGGCATCCGGCTGCACTCCGACACCAGCGGCCTCACCGTCAGCCGCGGCAAGCCGTACGGCCTGGGCATGATCCTCACGGCCGCCGCCGGCTACACCGCGCCGCCCCTGCTGGGCCTGGGCGGCGCGGCCCTGCTGGCCTCCGGCCGCATAACCCTGCTGCTGTGGCTGGCGACGGCCCTGCTGCTGGTGATGCTGGTGATGATCCGGAACGCGTACGGGGTCCTGACGGTGGTGCTGACGGGGGCCTTGTTCGTACTGGTGTCCTGGCTTACGGGGCCCCAGGTGCAGTCGGCGTTCGCGTTCGCGGTGGTGTGGTTCCTGCTGCTGGGGGGCGTGCGCCCGGCGTTCGAGCTGCAGTCGAAGCGGCGGCACGGCGGAGCGCCTGATTCCGACGCCGACCAGCTCGCGAGGCTGACGCACGCGCCGGCCGCGGTGTGGCTGTTCCTCTTCCACGCGGTGTCGCTGTGCTCGCTGATCGGCGGCGGGCGGTGGCTGCTGGCCCTGTGACGGCCGGCGGCGGGTGCGCGAGGCCGTATCGCCCGGGGCGCGACCAGCCACAACGGCGCCGCACTCGAGGAGCGGCCTCCTTATAAAGTGGCCCTATGGCCCACGATGCACACCCCGCCCTCTGGCCCGCCCCCCACGCGAGCGGAGCCGTCGACGCGACGGTCCACGTGCCGGGGTCCAAGTCGGTCACCAACCGCGCCCTCGTGCTCGCCGCGCTCGCCTCGGAACCGGGCTGGGTGCGCCGCCCGCTGCGCTCCCGCGACACCCTGCTGATGGCCGGTGCCCTGCGGGCGATGGGCGTGGGGATCGAGGAGACCGTGTCGTCCAGCTCGGTCGGCGCCGGGGCCGGTGACGTCACGGGCGAGGCCTGGCGGGTGTTCCCCACGGGACTGCGCGGCCCGGCCACGGTCGACGTCGGCAACGCCGGCACGGTGATGCGCTTCCTGCCGCCGGTCGCCGCGCTCGCCGACGGCCCGGTCCGTTTCGACGGCGACCCGAGGTCGTACGAGCGTCCCCTGCACGGCGTCATCGACGCGCTGCGCGTCCTGGGCGCCCGGATCGACGACGACGGGCGGGGCGCGCTGCCGCTGACCGTGCACGGCGGGGGCGCCCTGGACGGCGGCCGGGTCGAGATCGACGCATCCTCGTCCTCGCAGTTCGTGTCGGCGCTGCTGCTGTCGGGGCCGCGGTTCAACCAGGGTGTGGAGGTGCGGCACGTCGGTGCCGCGCTGCCCTCGCTGCCGCACATCCGGATGACGGTGGAGATGCTCCGCGCGGTCGGCGCCCAGGTGGACACGCCCGAGTCGGGCGGCGAACCGAACGTGTGGCGGGTCACGCCGGGTGCGCTGCTCGGCCGTGACCTGACCGTCGAGCCGGATCTGTCCAACGCCCAGCCGTTCCTCGCGGCGGCCCTGGTCACCGGCGGCAAGATCCTCGTCCCGGACTGGCCGGCCCGGACCACGCAGCCCGGTGACCGGCTGCGCGAGATCTTCACCGAGATGGGCGGTTCCTGCGAGCTGACGGAACAGGGTCTGCGGTTCACCGGTTCGGGGGCCGTCCATGGCATCGATGTCGACCTGAGCGAGGTCGGCGAGCTGACCCCGGGCATCGCGGCGGTCGCCGCGCTCGCCGACTCCCCGTCGACGCTGCGGGGCGTGGCGCATCTGCGGCTTCACGAGACGGACCGGCTGGCGGCCCTGACCAAGGAGATCAACGAACTCGGCGGCGATGTCACCGAGACCGCCGACGGCCTCCACATCCGCCCGCGCCCGCTGCACGGCGGCGTCTTCCACACGTACGAGGACCATCGCATGGCCACCGCCGGCGCGATCCTCGGCCTGGCGGTCGAGGGCGTGCAGATCGAGAACGTGGCGACGACGGCGAAGACCCTCCCGGACTTCCCCGAGCTGTGGACCGGGATGCTCGGGGCATAGGGACATCGCGATGCGCCGCTACGGCAAGCACACCGACGAGGACGACATCCGCAGCCGTCCCAACCGCAAGGGCAACCGGCCGCGTACGAACATCCGGCCCAAGCACGAGGACGCCGCCGAGGGCATGGTCCTCACCGTCGACCGGGGCAGGCTGACCTGCCTCGTCGAGGACCGGCCGGTGATCGCGATGAAGGCCCGTGAACTGGGCCGCAAGGCGGCCGTGGTCGGCGACCGGGTCGCCCTCGTCGGCGACATGTCCGGCAAGAAGGACACCCTCGCGAGGATCGTCCGCATCGAGGAGCGGTCCTCGGTGCTGCGCCGCACCGCCGACGACGACGACCCGTACGAGCGGGTGGTCGTCGCCAACGCCGACCAGCTCGCCATCGTCACCGCCCTAGCCGACCCGGAACCGCGCCCGCGGCTGATCGACCGGTGCCTGGTGGCGGCGTACGACGGTGGACTCACGCCGCTGCTGGTGATGACGAAGTCGGACCTCGCCCCGCCGGACAAGCTGCTGGAGCTGTACGGCGACCTGGACATCCCGTACGTGGTCACCAGCCGCGAGGAGCTGGAGAACGGCGGCGCGGCGGACCGGGTGCGCGACCACCTGCGGGGCAAGGTCACCGCGTTCGTCGGGCACTCCGGGGTCGGCAAGACGACCTTGGTCAACGCGCTGGTGGCGAAGGAGCGGCGACGGCTGACCGGCCATGTGAACGCGGTGACGGGCCGCGGCCGGCACACCACGACCTCGGCCCTGGCCCTCCCTCTGCCCGACGCGGACGGCTGGGTGGTCGACACTCCGGGCGTACGGTCGTTCGGCCTGCACCACGTCGACCCGTCCCGGGTGATCCACGCCTTCCCCGACCTGGAACCCGGCACCGAGGGGTGTCCGCGCGCGTGCAGTCACGACGAGCCGGACTGCGCGCTGGACGACTGGGTGGCCGAGGGGCACGCCGACCCGGCCCGCCTCTACTCGCTGCGCCGGCTGCTGGCCACCCGGGAGCGCCGGGAGGGCGACTGACCTCGACATTGTTTGCCTGGCAGCGGGTCCGGTAAGGGCATAATCGCACCGAGCCGGAAGCAAGCTCAGCCAAAGTCGGGCAATGCGGCCACAGTGCGCAACGGGGATACACGGGGTCGTACAGGAGGACAGCACATGGCGTGGCTGCTGGTCATCGTGGCCGGGTTGCTCGAAACCGGTTTCGCCGTCTGCCTCAAGCTCTCGCACGGCTTCACCCGCCTGTGGCCCACCATCGCCTTCGCCGCCTTCGCCCTCGGCAGCTTCGGCCTGCTGACCCTCGCCCTGCGGAAGCTGGACGTCGGCCCGGCGTACGCGGTGTGGACCGGCATCGGCGCGGCGGGCACCGCGATCTACGGCATGGTCTTCCTGGGCGACGTCGTGTCCACCCTGAAGATCGTCTCGATCAGCCTGGTGATCATCGGGGTGATCGGTCTCCAGCTGTCGGGCTCGACGCACTGAGCGTAAGTCAGACCGGCTGCCGGTACAGGACACCGCGCACCAGACCGGCGACGCCCCCCTCGCCCGGCGGGGCCGCCACACAGGACAGGGCCAGCCGGACCACCAGCTCGCAGCAGCGCGCCGCCTCGGCGGCCTCCGCCTTGTCCTCGCCGGGCCCGCAGACCACGGCGACCGCGCGGTCACGGACCAGGGCCACGAAGTCACCGGGCGACGGCAGCGGCCCGTCCGCCCGCCGCTGCGCCGGGACGGCCGAGGTGGACGGTACGGCGGTCAGCGCCAGGGCGGGCAGCCGCTCGCTCCAGCAGCCGGTGAGCAGGGCACGCGCGAGCGCGTTCTCCCGGGCGGCCTCGGCGATCCACTCGGCGGTGGCAGCCAGCCCCTCCCGGGGCTCGGGGTGGGCGGCGAGCGCCCGCTCCACCCCGGCGAGGAAGCCGTCGGCCTCCCGCCGCACCAGCGCCCGCGCGAGGCCGTCCTTGCTGCCGAACTCGTTGTACAGCGTCTGCCGGGACACCCCGGCCGCCGCGGCCACGTCCACCATCCGCACCGCCGACCACGGCCGGCGCGCCAGCGCCGTGTAAGCGGCGTCCAGCAGGGACTCCCGCGCTGCAGGCATCATCGCCTCCCTCGCCGGCAACCGGCTCTGCGCACAGATTTGACGCCCCCCAAACCACTGTCAAGGTCTCACGCAGGCACAAAGGGGTTCACCCGCCACCCGTTCCGACCGCGGCCCCCAGCACGCCCCACCAAGGCCACGCACGCCCCCTTGACCGAGCAGCACACACGGCCCCTCCCCCAGCAACGCCCACCGCCAGCCCTTGGAAAGCCACGCGTGCAGCCCTCACCCAGGCAACGCTGGCCACAGTCGCGGGCACGACCGAACCCCTCCAGGCCACGCGGGGCAGCCCTCGCGCAAGCAACGCCGTCACCGCTCCGCCCAGCCGCGGGCAGCACGGCCTCCCGCGACCCGCGCGGGCTGCCCTCCGCCCCCGAGCTGCGCGCACCACGTCTCTCTCGGCAACCCGCACCACCCCTCCCCCTCCCAGCAGCGCGCGCACCGCTTCCCCGAGCCGCGGAACCACCACCCCGCCCCGGCCTCGGCAGCACGCACCACCCCTCCACCCCCCAAGCGCGGTCGGACACGCTCGCCACAGCCGCGGGCATTCGCGCCCCCGGGCGACACGGGGCGGCGCGGGCGGCACCTCCTCGGCGCCGGGGCGCGCGCCCCACCCTCGCCCGCCCCCGCCGGTCACAGCACCCCGAGGGCCCATGTGGCCCCGTACCGCCAACGCCAGATACGGTTCCTCACATGCCGGACTACCTCGACGACCTCCGCCTCGCCCACGTCCTCGCGGACGCCGCAGACGCCGCCACCATGGACCGCTTCAAGGCTCTCGACCTCAAGGTGGAGACGAAGCCGGACATGACCCCGGTGAGCGAGGCGGACCGGGCCGCCGAGGAGCTCATCCGCGGCCAGCTCCAGCGCGCCCGCCCCCGCGACGCGATCCTCGGCGAGGAGTACGGCATCGAGGGCACCGGCCCCCGCCGCTGGGTCGTCGACCCGATCGACGGCACCAAGAACTACGTCCGCGGCGTCCCCGTCTGGGCCACTCTCATCTCCCTGATGGAAGCCGGCGAGGGCGGCTACCAGCCCGTCGTCGGCGTGGTCTCCGCCCCCGCGCTGGGCCGCCGCTGGTGGGCCGCGAAGGGCCACGGCGCGTTCACCGGCCGCAGCCTGACGAAGGCGACCCGCCTGCACGTCTCCCGCGTCGGCAAGCTCGCGGACGCCTCCTTCTCGTACTCCTCGCTCTCAGGCTGGGAGGAGCAGGGACGCCTCAACGGCTTCCTGGACCTCACCCGCGAGGTGTGGCGCACGCGCGCGTACGGCGACTTCTGGCCGTACATGATGGTGGCCGAGGGCTCCGTGGACATGTGCGCGGAACCCGAGCTGTCGCTGTGGGACATGGCGGCCAACGCGATCATCGTCACGGAGGCCGGCGGCACCTTCACCGGCCTCGACGGCCGCCCGGGCCCGCACAGCGGCAACGCGGCCGCGTCAAACGGCCTCCTGCACGACGAGCTCCTGGGCTACCTGAACCAGCGGTACTGAGCCAGCAGTCACAGGCGGGCGCGTCCGAGCTTCACGCGCCCCCTTGTTGACCCTCTCTTTGCCTGCCACTCTGAGAGTCCCCCCACTTGTGCATTTGTGAATCCCTGAACAATCCCCGCCCGGGGCTTCATCAGGGGTTCCCTTAGGAGGTGGCTCCCGCCCATGCTCGTCCGCGACGCCATGAGCACCGTGGTCCTCACCATCGGCCCCACCCACACCCTCCGCCAGGCCGCAGCCCTGATGTCCGCCCGCCGGGTGGGCGCGGCCGTGGTCCACGACCCGGACGCCGGCGGCATCGGCATCCTCACCGAACGCGACATCCTCAACTCCGTGGGCCTCGGCCAGAACCTGGACACGGAGTGCGCCCACGCCCACACCACCACCGACGTCGTCTTCGCCGCACCGGCCTGGACCCTGGAGGAGGCGGCCCGCGCCATGGCGCACGGCGGCTTCCGCCATCTCGTCGTCCTGGACCGCGACGAGCCGGTCGGCATCGTCTCGGTCCGCGACATCATCCGCTGCTGGGCCCCGGCCCGGCGGCAGACATCCGCCGCACCCGCCGTACCCGCCTGACCCACCCGATCCGCCCGATCCCGCACAGACCAGCGGGCCGAGCCCCCGAAGGGACCCGGCCCGCTGTCCACGGCAAGCGATCCAGCGCTGGTCGGGTTGTTCAGCCGCGCAGGGCCTGGACCGCGGCCTCCAGCCGCTTGCCGAAGTCGGCGTCCGCGTTGCGGAAGTTGCCGATCGCGCGCTCGATGATCTCCTCGCGCGAGACCTTGGCGATGAAGCCCGCCAGGTTGCCGATGAGCCGCTCCTGCTCGTCCGCGCTCATCAGGCGGTAGAGGTTGCCCGCCTGGACGAAGTCGTCGTCCTCGGCGTGCCGCGGCGTCGGGTGGTTGCCGGTGCCGCCGGCGAACCCGTCGAACGGCTGCCACAGCGGACGGCCGGTCTGGGCCGGGCCGCCGAAGCTGTTCGGCTCGTAGTTCTTCGCGGCGCCGTGCCGGCCGTCGTACAGGAAGCCGTCCCGCGAGTTGGTGTTCGCGACGGTGGCGTGCGGACGGTTCACCGGCAGGTGGTCGGCGTTGATGCCGACGCGGTAGCGGTGCGCGTCGCCGTAGGCGAACAGCCGGCCCTGGAGCATCTTGTCCGGCGAGGGGCCGATGCCGGGCACGAAGTGCGCGGGCGAGAAGATCGACTGCTCGACCTCGGCGAAGACGTTCTGCGGGTTGCGGTTGAGCTCCAGCTTGCCGATCTCGATGACCGGGTAGTCCGCGTGCGGCCACACCTTGGTCAGGTCGAACGGGTTGAAGCGGTAGGTCGCCGCGTCGGCCGCCGGCATGATCTGCACGCCCACGGTCCAGCTCGGGAACTCCCCGCGCTCGATGGCCTCGCGCAGGTCGCGCTGGTGGGAGTCGGGGTCCTCACCGGCGAGCTTGTTGGCCTCTTCCTGGGTGAGGTTCCTGATGCCCTGGTCTGTCTTGAAGTGGTACTTGACCCAGAAGACCTCGCCGGCCTCGTTGTTCCACTGGTAGGTGTGCGAGCCGAAGCCGTCCATGTGGCGGTACGAGGCGGGGATGCCGCGGTCGCCGAACAGCCAGGTCACCTGGTGGGTGGACTCGGGCGAGAGGCTCCAGAAGTCCCAGACGTTGTCCGCCTCGGTCGAGCCGGTGTACGGGTCGCGCTTCTGGGTGTGGATGAAGTCCGGGAACTTGATCGCGTCGCGGATGAAGAACACCGGGGTGTTGTTGCCGACGAGGTCGTAGTTGCCCTCTTCGGTGTAGAACTTCAGCGCGAAACCGCGCGGGTCGCGCACGGCGTCCGCGGCGCCGAGGTTGCCGGCCACGGTGGAGAACCGCAGGAAGGTCTCGGTCTGCTTGCCGACCTCGGAGAGGAACTTGGCACGCGTGTACTTCGTGACGTCGGCGGTCACCGTGAAGGTGCCGTAGGCACCGGCACCGCGCGCGTGCACGACACGCTCCGGGATGCGCTCACGGTTGAAGTGGGCCAGCTTCTCGAGCAGCAGCTGGTCCTGGACGAGCACCGGGCCGCCGACGCCCGCGGTCTCGCTGTTCTGGTTGTCGGCGACCGGTGCACCGGCCTCCGTGGTGAGCGGTCCCTGAGTCACGTCCGCGCCCTTCATCAGTCTTATCTGTCCCTTGGCTAACGCCGATCTCGATCCTACAATAGACAATGTCTAAGTCAAGTAAGCCTCCAACTTCGGTGGGGCTCCAACTTCACACCCATTCGGGACCTAGGTCCCTTGCTGTTAGGCTGGTCTCCATGAGCGACCTTCTTGATCGACTGCGCGGACGCGGATGGCGGATGACCGCGCAGCGCCGTGTTGTGGCCGAGGTCCTCGACGGCGAGCACGTACACCTCACGGCCGACGAGGTCCATGCCCGAGCCGTCGCCAAGCTGCCCGAGATCTCCCGGGCGACCGTCTACAACACCCTCGGCGAGCTGGTGTCCCTCGGCGAGGTCATCGAGGTCTCCACCGACAAGCGCGCCAAGCGGTACGACCCCAACGCGCACCGGCCGCACCATCACCTGGTCTGCGCCCAGTGCGGCTCGATCCGCGACGTCCACCCCACCGGCAACCCGCTGGCCGACCTCCCCGACTCGGAGCGCTTCGGCTTCACGGTGTCGGACGTCGAGGTGACGTACCGCGGCGTCTGCCCGAGCTGCGCGGCGGCGTAGCACACGGCGCACACAGAACGACCGAAGGCCCTGGCGTATGCGTACGCCAGGGCCTTCCTCGTTTTTTCCGCGATCGCCCCATGGGGTCGCTCAACGCACCGAGGGCCGGAACCCTTTCGGATTCCGGCCCTCGGCCTTCAGTAGCGGGGACAGGATTTGAACCTGCGACCTCTGGGTTATGAGCCCAGCGAGCTACCGAGCTGCTCCACCCCGCGTCGGTGAACTCAACATTACGTCAACCCTGCCACCAGAAGCAAATCTCTTCCCGGTGCCCCCTCAGGCCGACAGTTCCTCCAGCAGCGCGTCCCGCAGCCGGGCCGCCCGCTCGGCCACCTCCCCGGGCCCCAGCGTCACGGCGAGGTCGGCCCACCGCTGCCCCTCCAGCAGCTCACCGCGACGCGCGTAGACGAGGGCGAGCCGCAGCGCCGCCCGTCCATGCCCGTCGTCGGCGGCCCGCTTCCACCACACGACCGCTTCCGGCTCACTGCCCTCGCGGGCGAGCAGCAGCCCCAGGTTGAACGCCCCGTTCCGCGACCCCGCCTCGGCCGCCTCCCGGTACCAGCGGGCCGCCTCGACGACATCGCCCCGCGCCGCGGCCAGCATCCCGACCCGGACCTGCGCCCGCCGGTGCCCCTGGGACGCGGCCCGCTCGTACCACTCCTCGCACTCGGTCCGGCGGTGCACCGGCTCCCCCAGCTCGGGGCCCGCCCCGGCGGGCTGCCGTGCGTCGAGCACGGTCGCCAGCCGGTACGCGGCCTCCGCGCTGCCGCCGCCGGCCGCGCACCGCAGATGCCGCTCGGCCTCCTGCTCGTCCCCGTCCCGCAGCCGCGCCATCCCGACCTGGAGCGCCGCCTCGGTGTGCCCGGCGGCGGCTGCCCGCTCGTACCACCGCAGGGCGGCGGCGTCCTCGCCCCGCCCGGCGTAGAGGATGCCCAGGTTGAACGCCGCGTCCACGCTGCCGGCCTCGGCGGCCTTGGAGAACCACGGCTCCGCCCCGGTCTCGTCCCCGCCCTGGAGCAGCAGGATCGCCAGCGCGTTCGCGGCCTCCCGGTGCCCGGCGTACGCCGCCCGCCGGTACCACTGCTCGGCCTGCGTGGTCCGGCCCTGCTCGGCGCAGAGCAGCCCCAGGTTGTACGCGCCGTTCACGTCGCCCGCGTCCATCGCCGCCCGGTACCAGCGCTCGGCGGTCTGCGTCTGCCCGCGCTCGGCGTGCAGCGCGCCCAGCGCGTTGGCCGCGTTACCGTCGCCCTCCTGGGCGGCCCGCAGCCACCACACGGCGGCGCTCTCCTCGTCGCCGGCGTCACGCAGCAGGAACCCGAGCGCACACGCAGCCCGCGCTTCGCCGTCCTTGGCGGACGTCAGGTACCAGCGCCCGGCCTCCTTCAGGTCGCCGCGCCGCTCCAGGATCGCCCCGAGGTGCAGCGCGGCCCGCCGGTGTCCGCGCGCGGCGGCCTGCCGGTACCACTGCTCGGCCTCCTCCGCCGCCCCGGCCGCGACTTCGACCCCGGCACCGCCGGGCCCGCCGGCGCCGGACCCGACACCGTTGTCACCCTCGGTGTCCCCCGAGGCGGAGGCGCGCCGGTCGAGCGCCCGCGCCAGCCGGTACGCCCCCTCGCGGTGCCCCCGCTCGGCGGCGGCCCGCATCCACTTCTCGGCCTCGGTGTCGCCGCGGTGCTCCAGCAGGTCGGCGAGCGCGTACGCGCCCAGCGCGTGCCCCTGCTCGGCGGACTGGCGCAGCCAGTACTCGGCGGCGGGCTCGTCCCCGCGCTCCCGGTGGTGCCGCCCGAGCGCGTGCGCGGCGGCGGCGGACCCGGCGACGGCGGCGATCCGCCACCACCCGGCGGCCTCCTCGGGGTAGCCCCGCTGATGGAGCAGGACCCCGAGGTTGTTCGCGGCGGCACGGTCCCCGGCCGCGGTGGCGGCACGCAGCTGGGGTTCCGCTCCGTCGAGATCACCGCGGCGCAGCAGCATGGCCCCGAGAACGCTCATCGCCTCGACGTCGCCGGCCTCCGCGGCGAGCCGCTGCCGCGCCTCCTCGGCGGCCTCGGCGGCCTCGTCACGGGTTTCCTCCTGGCCACTCGGCTGCACAAATCGCCCTGTCTCGAACAGAGTTGCCATGTCCCCCATAACGTCCATCGTCGCACCACCCGCAACCCGGGTACACCTGGTATACCGCAGCCAGTGAGGTCACTTCAGCGTTTTGTCGACATGCCCACAGAGAGACAAGTCAAACACACTTCTCCCAACTCCCCACGGCGGCGCGGCGGTCGAGAACACCGGCACATGAGTTCGCACATCACGAAGGCCCGGATCCTTGAGGATCCGGGCCTTCGGTTTTCAGTAGCGGGGACAGGATTTGAACCTGCGACCTCTGGGTTATGAGCCCAGCGAGCTACCGAGCTGCTCCACCCCGCGCCGTTGTTCATCAACCGTACCACGGCGCGGAGGGAGCACTTGATCAGCTACTGGGGCTGGGCTTCGGACTGGGACTGGCGTCACCGCCGCCTTCACCGCCGCCGCCACTGCCGCCACCGGTCTTGTCGGTCTGCGACTGGGCCTCCTCGGCACGCTTCAGCGCGTCCTCGAGGTCCTCCTGCGCCCGGCCGTAGGCCTCCCAGTCGCCCTTCTGCAGGGCTTCCTGGCCGGCCTCGAACGCCTTCTGGGCGTCGGAGAGCGCGTCCTCGACCGTCGGGTTCTCGGTGGCCGGCGGCGGGGGCGTGGTGCCACCGCCCTCTTCCTCGGGTGGCTCGGGGGCCGAACCCTCCGCTCCGAAGACCTTGTTGAGGGCTTCCTCGAGGGTGTCCTCGAACGCGGTGTTGCCGCCGTAGGTCACCAGGACCTTGCGCAGCAGCGGGTACTTCAGCCCGCCGCCGCGGACGTAGACCGGCTCCACGTACAGCAGTCCGCCGTCCAGCGGCACCGTCAGCAGGTTGCCGTACTCGACCTCCGAGTCACCGCCTCTCAGCAGCCTGATCGACTCGGCGATGTCCTGTTCGGAGTTGAACTGGCTCTGCACCTGCTTCGGTCCGGAGACCGTGGTGCTCGTCGGCAGTTTCAGGACTCTGATCTGGCCGTAGCCGCTGGTGCCGGCCTCCGCGTCGACCGCCATGAACGCGCTGAGGTTGTCCCGGCCGTTGGGCGTGAAGGTGGTCGTCAGCGAGAACGCCTGTTCCTTCTGGTCGGGCATCTTCATGCTCAGGTAGTACGGCGGCACCGCGTCGCCCGTCTTGTTGGTCGGGTCGTCCGGCACCTGCCACACCTCGCTGCCGCTGAGGAACGTCTCGGCGTCCTTCACGTGGTAGCGGGTGAGCAGCTCGCGCTGCACCTTGAACAGGTCCTGCGGGTAGCGCAGATGGGACATCAGCTGCTCGGAGATCGCGCTCTTCGGCTCGACCGTGTCCGGGAACGCCTTCATCCAGGTCTTGAGAACCGGGTCCTGGGTGTCCCACTGGTAGAGCTTGACCTCGCCGGTGTACGCGTCGACGGTCGCCTTCACCGAGTTGCGGATGTAGTTGACCTGGTTCTGCTGGGCGACCACCGCGCGGGAGTCGTTGGTCGCGGTCAGCGAGTCGGCGGTGGTGTCACCGAGCGTCGTACGGGAGGCGTACGGGTAGCCGTTCGTCGTCGTGTACGCGTCGACGATCCACTGGATCTTCCCGTCGACGACCGCCGGGTAGGCGTCACCGTCGATGGTCAGCCACGGGGCGACCGCCTCGACGCGCTCCTTGGGCGTGCGGTTGTACAGGATCCGCGAACCCTCGCCGATGGCACCGGAGTAGAGGATCTGCGGCTCGTTGAGCGCCACCGCGTAAGCGGCCCGGTTGACCGGGTTGGAGAGGTTGACCCCGCTCTTGGCCTCGTAGCTGTAGGTCTTCTCGCCGCTGTCGTCGGAGTAGTCGATCTCCTTCTGGGGACCGCCGACGATCGAGTACGTGGTGGTCTTCTCGCCGTAGTAGACCCGCTGCTGGTACGTCCCGAGGTCGCCCTTGGACGGCAGGTCGGACTCGGTGAAGACCGGACGGCCCTCGGAGTCGGCGGTGGTGCCCTTGGCGGCGACCACGCCGTAGCCGTGGGTGTAACGGAAGTGGTTGTTGATCCAGTTCTTCTTCGGGATGCCGGCCAGGTTCAGCTCGCGCAGACCGATGACCGTGTCCTGGTCATTGCCGTCCTTGTTGTAGCGGTCGACGTCCAGGTTGGTCGGGAACGCGTAGTAGTTCCGCATCTGCTGGAGCTGCTGGAACGTCGGCGAGACGATGTTCGGGTCCATGATCCGGATGCTCGCCGCGCTGTCCGCGTCGTCGCGCAGCTCGGTCTTGTCCTCGGTCTTGCTCGTACCGGGGTAGTCGCTGACCTTGGTCCCGTCGATGCCGTAGGCCTCACGCGTGGCCTTGAGGTTCTTCTCGACGTACGGCGCTTCCTTGGCCTGCTCGTTCGGCTGGACCTGGAACTTCTGGACGATCGCCGGGTACAGACCGCCGATGAGGATCGCCGAGAGGACCATCAGGCCGAAGCCGATGACCGGCAGCTGCCAGGTGCGCCGCCACAGGGTGGCGAAGAACAACAGGGCGCAGATGACGGCGATGCAGAACAGGATCGTCTTGGCCGGCAGATAGGCGTTCGCGTCGACGTACCTCAGGCCCGTCCAGTTGTCCGTCGCCTTGAAGTCGCTGGACTTCACCGCGAGACCGTACCGGTCGAGCCAGTAGGCGACCGCCTTCAGGGCGACGAAGATGCCGATGAGCACCGACAGATGGCCGGTGGCGGCGGCCGTGGCGCGGGCGCCGGGGCTGGTGACGCGCAGCCCGCCGTACAGGTAGTGGGTGAGCGCGGCGGCGATCACGGAGAGGATCGCGGCGGCGAAGCCGAAGCCGAGCAGGAACCGGTACCAGGGCAGGTCGAAGGCGTAGAAGGCGACGTCCAGGTGGAACTGCGGGTCCTTCGTGCCGAACGGCACGCCGTTGACCCACATCAGCCAGGTCCGCCACTGGCCGGACGCGGACGCGCCGGCGATCAGGCCCACCAGGGCAGTGATGCCGAACAGCAGCCACTTCTTGTAGGGCGCGATGCCCATCCGGTAGCGGTCGAGACTCTGCTGCTCCATCGACATCGCGCTCAGCGGCGGCCGCAGCCGGTGCGCCAGCCAGATGTTGAAGCCGACCGCCAGGGCCATGAGCAGGCCGAAGACGAAGAAGAGCCCGATCTTGGTCCACAGGGTGGTGGTGAAGACCGAGGAGTAGTTCACCGAGCGGTACCAGAGCCAGTCCGTCCAGAAGCCCGCGAACATGGTGAACGCCATGCCGAGCACGGCAAGGACGCCCAGTGTCATGAGCAGGGTCCGGACACGCCGGGACGGGCGGCCCACTCTGATCCGTGGCCCCGTCGGGCCTCCGCCGCGGTCCGGCATCTGGAAAGCCAAGGTGGCACCTCGAAAGTCGCTGTTGGTAGGTCAGGCCCCCGATTTCGCGGGCCGTGGGAGGGGCCCCGTGATCGTAGGCCCTCACCTATGCAACTTACTCACGCTTTACTCGGTTCCCGATTCCGGGCCGGAACCAGGCAGGATTGTGACCATGTCCAACACTCCCATGGCGGCGAGCCCGCTCACCCGGGCCGTACTCGAGATCGACGAGTACGCCTCCGGCCTCGGCTGGGACCAGCCCGCCCGCCTTTTCGCCCTCGTAGACACCGCGCGGCTGCGGGCCCAGGAGCCCGCCCTCGCGGCGCAGCTCGGCCTGGCGGACGAGCAGGAGAACACCGCCGCCCTGACCCCGATCGAGCAGGACGAGATTCCAACGGACAAGGCGCTCGACGAGTTCCTGGCCACCATCGCCTGGCCCGACGCGGTGGCCGGCTGCGCGCTCACCGTGGAGCGCCTGATGCTGCCGCCGTCCGCGGAGGCCCAGGTTCCGCAGGACCTGGACGAGGCCGCGCTGGCGAAGTGGGTGGCGAAGCACCCCGAGCGCCAGGAGGTCCGGATGACGGTCGCCGTGCTGCGGGACGGGGTCCGCGAGTCCGCCCTGCGGCTGCGCGAGAAGGACTCGGCGACCGAGGTGCTCACCGGCTCCGACCTGGTGCCGGGGCTGGCGGAGGCGCTGGCGGCGACGTTCGAGGACTGAGCGGCCCGGGGTCGTAGGCCCGATCACGGCGATGGGGGCGCCCGTGCCTGCGCGGGGCGCCCCCAGCCGCGTACGGCGACGGGTCGTTCAGCCCTTGGCCGTGCACTTCGGCAGGTCGGCGGTGTCGCCGCTGCGGATGTCCTTCAGCGCGTCCAGCGCGTCGTCGATGGTGTCCACCTTGACCAGGGTCAGGCCCTCGGGGGTGTCCTTCGCGGCGGCCGCGCAGTTGTCGGCGGGCGTCAGGAAGAACTCCGCGCCCTTGTCCCTCGCGCCGACCGTCTTCATCTCGACACCGCCGATCGGGCCGACCTCGCCCGCGTCGTCGATGGTGCCGGTGCCGGCGACGAACCGGCCGCCGGTGAGGCTGCCCGGGGTGAGCTTGTCGTAGATGCCGAGAGCGAACATCAGGCCCGCGCTGGGTCCGCCGACGTCGGCGAGCTTGATGTCCACCGTGAACGGGAACGTGTGGTCCGTCCCGGCGGAGATCCCCACGACGGCGCGCTTCTCGCCGGCGTCGTCGGAGGTCGCGGTGGTGATGGTGATCTTCTCGGTCCTGGCCGCCGCCCGCTTCTCCTTCTCGGCCGCGGCCTGCTCCTTGGCCGGCACGATCGTGAAGCGCACGTCCTCGCCCGGCTTGTGCTTGGTGACCAGCTCCGCGACGTCGGCGGGCTCCTTCACCGCCGTACCGTCGACCGCCTTGATCACATCGCCCGCGTGCAGCCTGCCCTCGGCCGGCGAGCCCTTCACCACGGTCGAGACGATCACCCAGGACTCCACCGGGATGTCCAGCTCCTTCAGGGCGGCGACCTTGGCGCTCTCCTGGGACTGGCTGAACTCCTCGGCGTTCTCCTGGGTGGACTCCTCCTCGGTCTTGCCGTCCGGGTAGAGCGTGTCGTGCGGCACGACCTTGTTGTCGTGCGCGAGCCAGCCGTAGACCGCCTCGACCAGGTTCATCCGGTAGTCGGCGCTGGTCACGCGAACCGTGGTCATGTTGAGGTGGCCGGACGTCTCGTAGGTCTTGTGGCCCGAGATCTGCAGCACCGGCTCGCCGCCGTGCTCACCCAGCGTGTTCACCGTCGGCCCCGGGGACATCTCCGAGTACGGCACGGGGATGAGCACCCCCGCGCACAGGAGCGCGATCAGCATCAGGGTGGAGGCGAGCATCGTCGCGGTGCGGCGTGGCATGCCTCGACAGTACGGGACGCGTCTGTCAGCGCACCGTCAGGTCCGGTGATCAGCCACCACTGTGGGACTTCTCCATGGCGGCGCAGAAACGGGCGTATCCGTCGAGCTCAGGGCCGTCACTGCGCACCTTGCGGGTCCGATTGGCCCACACGCCCCAGAGACCAGCGCCGATCGCAGCCACAAGCGGAATCAGCAACCAGGCGAGCGCCGCCATGCCGACCTCCCAACCCCGCGCGTCCGCAACTGACTGATCAGCAGATTAACCATCCGCACTGACAACGCTCACGCCAGGGGTACGGTTACGCAACCGGAGGCCGGATTCGGTCGGCGGTGGCGCTCAGCAGGCGCCGACCCACTCCTCCGTGCCGTCGGAGAACTTCTGGTGCTTCCAGATCGGCACCTCGTGCTTGAGGTCGTCGATCAGCTTGCGGCACGCCTCGAAGGCCTCCCCGCGATGCGGGCACGAGACGGCGACCACCACGGCGAGGTCTCCGACCCGCAGGTCCCCCACGCGGTGCACCGCGGCCAGCGCGCGCACCGGGAAGTCGGCGGCGACCTTCTCCGCGATCCGCCGCATCTCCGCCTCGGCGCTCGGATGGCACGAGTAGCCGAGCTCGGCGACGTCGGCCCCGCCGTCGTGATCGCGCACGGTCCCCACGAACAGCGCGGTCCCCCCGGCGGCGTCGTCCCCGACCGCCCGGAAGACCTCGTCCACGGACAGCGGCGTTTCCCTGATGCCGATCAGCTTGACGGGCTCCTGCGCGCCCAGTTCACCGGGGTGATCGTTCGTGGCTGCCATGCCTCCATCCTGCCTCACCCCGCCGACAAGGCGGAATAGCCGTTTCCCCTGTCACCGGCGAGCCCGTTTTGGAGCCTCCTACAGGGCGGGGCGGGGGCCGGCGGGGCACGCGACCCCGGCGGACCTCAGATCCGCCGGCGGGCCTTCCGGGCCCGCCGCACCACCGCCGCCGCGCCCAGCAGCGCCACCGTCGCACCGGCCGCGCCCGCCGCCGTCGCGTCCTTGCGCCCGAGCCGCCGCCCGGCCACGGTGTGCCGCCCGGAGACCTCCTCCAGCAGCTCCGCCAGCACCTCCTCGTTGGTCCACTGCGGCCGCCACCCGGCGTCGTGCAGCCGGCTGCCGCTCACCACCCAGGGGTACATCGTGTACGCGAGGTCCCCGGCCGGGGAGGGCGTGAGGCCGATCCGGTGCAGCCGGGCCGCCGCGCCGAGCGCGACCGCCGAGGGCAGCTCCATCCGCCGGATGCCGCTCAGCTCCTCGACCTCCTCCTGCTCAAGCCAGCCGTCACACCCGACGGCCAGTTCGCCGTCCACCTTCTCCAGGACGGCGTACTCCAGCGCCCCGCACAGGTCCTCGACGTGGCAGAACTGCCAGGCCGGCCGCGACCCGGCCACCACAAGGAGCCGAGGCGACTCGAAGTACCTGGTCAGCGCGGTGTCGGTGCCGCCGACCAGGACCGCGGGCCGCACCACGGTGACGTTGAGCCCGGGGTGGGCGCGGGGCGCCCGCCGGGCCAGCCGCTCGATCTCCAGCAGGTCCCCGACGCCGGTCGCCTCGGCCGTGGCGCGCAGCTCGGCGTCCTCCGACAGGGGCAGCTCGTTGTCCGGCAGCGCCCCGTAGACCATCGCCGAGGTACACAGCACCACGCGGTGCACCCCGGCCGCGGCGGCCGCCGTGAGCACGGTCTGCGTCCCCCGGACGTTGTACGCCGTCCGGGCGGCCGCGTCGCTCTCCAGGTCGAGGTCGAGCGCGAGGTGGACGACGACGTCCGCGCCGCGCAGCTTCTCGGCGATCGCCGGATCACGGACGTCGAGGATGTGCCACTGCGCGTCCGCGCACTCGCCTCGTCGCTCGTCGATCGCGATGACCTGCTTGATCTCCTCCGACGCGGCCAGCCGCGCGGTGAGCAGCGCGCCGACGCCGGACGCGGCGCCGGTGACCGCGACGACGGGGCCGCGCGCGGCGGTGGAGGTTGAGTGGTTTCGCGCTGCGCGAACCTGCGGATCTGGGGAACTCACCGGGTGTCTCCAGCGGTTGTCTTCACATACGAGCGCGAGTGACGCGTACGTACCAGGTGGCATCCATCCTGCCGCAGGCCTCCTGTCGGCGAAGCACCGAGGCCCGATCCGTCCCAGGTGTCTACGCTGGGTGGTGTTGTCGGGCAGTCGTGCCGTCGGGGAAAGAACCGGCGGCCTTACCAGCCGAGGAATCCCGTGAGTGACACCCCATTCGGATTCGGCCTTCCGCCGGAGGAGCCGGAGAACGGCGACGAGGGCAAGAAGAAGGACCAGCAGAGCGGCGGTGGGCAGGGACCGGCCAACCCGTTCGGTTTCGGGTCGCTGCCCGGCGCCGGAGGCTTTGGTGGCCCCGGTGCGGACAATCCGCTCGCTGCCATGTTCGGTTCCCTGAACCCCACCGACCTGGGCGCCGCGTTCCAGCAGCTGGGCCAGATGCTCTCCTACGAGGGCGGCCCGGTGAACTGGGACATGGCCAAGCAGATCGCCCGCCAGACGGTCGCCCAGGGCACGCAGGACGGCACCAAGGACGCGAGCGTCGGCCCCGCCGAGCGCAGCGCGGTCCAGGAGGCCGTCCGTCTGGCCGATCTGTGGCTGGACGACGCCACCTCGCTGCCGTCCGGTGCCGGCTCCGCCGTGGCGTGGAGCCGCGCGGAGTGGGTCGAGGCGACCCTGCCCGCGTGGCGGGAGCTGGTCGACCCGGTCGCCGAGCGCGTCGGCAACGCCATGGGTGATGTCCTGCCGGAGGAGATGCAGGCCATGGCCGGCCCGCTGATCGGCATGATGCGCTCGATGGGCGGCGCGATGTTCGGCACACAGATCGGGCAGGCCGTCGGCGTGCTCGCGGGCGAGGTCGTCGGGTCCACCGACATCGGCCTGCCGCTCGGCCCGGCCGGCAAGGCCGCGCTGCTGCCGGTGAACATCGAGGCGTTCGGCAAGGACCTGGGCGTGCCCAAGGAGGAGGTGCGGCTGTATCTCGCCCTGCGCGAGGCCGCCCACCAGCGCCTGTTCGCCCACGTGCCGTGGCTGCGCTCGCACCTGTTCGGCGCGGTCGACGGCTACGCGCGCGGCATCAAGGTCGACACCGCCAAGCTGGAGGACGTGGTCGGCCAGTTCGACCCGCAGAACCCCGAGCAGCTGCAGGACGCCCTTCAGCAGGGCATGTTCCAGCCGGAGGACACCCCGGAGCAGAAGGCCGCCCTGGCCCGTCTGGAGACCGCTCTGGCGCTCGTGGAGGGCTGGGTGGACGCGGTGGTGCACGCGGCCGCGAAGCCCCGCCTCGCGTCCGCGGACGCCCTGCGCGAGACCCTGCGCCGCCGCCGCGCCTCGGGCGGGCCCGCCGAGCAGACGTTCGCCACGCTGATCGGCCTGGAGCTGCGCCCGCGCCGGCTGCGTGACGCGTCCCGGCTGTGGGCCTCGCTCACCGACGCGCGCGGCGTCGACGGCCGGGACGCCCTGTGGCACCACCCGGACATGCTGCCGACGGCCACCGACCTGGACGACCCGGACGGCTTCGTCCACCGCGAGCAGCTGGACTTCTCGGAGCTGGACAAGATGCTCGGCGAGGTGGCGCACAAGCCGGACCTGCGCAAGAAGGACCAGGGCGAGGCCGAGGGCGACGGCAAGGGCGACGAGACCGAGTGAGCCTGTACGACGACGCGGTCCTCGTCCTGAAGCGGTACGAGGACCAGCCCGAGCTGCGCCAGGCCTACCTCGACCACCTCGCGGCGCACCCGGACGGCATGTGGAAGGCCTGCCACGCGGGCCACATCACGGCGAGCGCCCTGGTCGTCGACCCGGAGCACGGCCGGGTGCTGCTCACGCTGCACCGCAAGCTGCGGATGTGGCTGCAGATGGGCGGCCACTGCGAGCCGGGAGACACCTCGCTGGCCGCTGCGGCCCTGCGCGAGGCCGCCGAGGAGTCCGGCGTCGCGGGACTGACCCTGCTGCCGGGCGGCCCGGTGCGGCTGGACCGCCATCCGATCCCCCCGCCGTGCCACGTCCACTTCGACGTGCAGTACGCGGTCCTGGCGCCGCCCGGCGCGGTCCAGGCGATCAGCGACGAGTCCCTGGACCTGCGCTGGTTCGCCTACGACGAGGTGGCGGACGTGGCCGACGAGTCGGTCGTACGGCTCCTGGAAGCCACGCGCGCCAGGCTCTGAACGTCTAAGGGGTGACCGCCGTTGCGGTCACCCCTCACCGATGCTGCTGGCCTCACCTGGGCCGCGGGCTCAGTTCCAGACGTTGCCCTGGTTCTGTCCCCGGGCGCCCTGCTGGCCCATGCCGTACTGCGCGGCGATGCCCGAGCCGATCTGGGCGTTCTGCGGCGGCAGCAGCTCGCTGGGCTGGACCAGCGCGTAGCCGGTGCCCATGAAGCTGAGCTCCCAGCCCTCGCCGGTGTTGCCGCGGCGCCGCCAGATCCCCGAGGAGTGCGTCTGGGCCTGCATCTGCACCCGCAGCGAGGTGGACCAGGCGACGATGGCGTCGGCGTCGCAGTTGACGTACTTGTCGGGCGTCACCTGCATCATCAGCGGCATGCCCGAGGTCATCAGCGCGACCTTGCCGCGACCGGTGATGTTGAGCTGGTACTTCCCGGAGCCGGAGATGCCGTACAGGCTGTCCACGGCGATGACCTCGTGGTGCAGCGACGAGTCCATCGCGAGGACGTAGCTGCTGTCGACGGTCAGGCCGTCCTGGTCCACGTCCATCACGTGGACGTGCTGCTTGAGGTTGGCGAGGTAGACCGTGCCCTGCCCGTGGCAGCGCATCAGGTCCAGGCCCTCGCCGGTGCGGGCACGCGCGCGTGACTCGCCGTTGCTCTGGAACTCCGCGTCGAACTCCACGAGGCCCTGGTAGGCGACCATGGTGCCCTTGCGGGCCAGGATGTCGTCGTGGCCCTCCAGGGCGACGCGCAGCATCTGCTTGTTCTGCAGGCTCCAGCGGTCCTGGGTCTGCTGCTCGTTGTAGGCGAAAAGCGGACTCTGCATGGTGTTTCTGGCTCCCCCTCAGCCCCGGATCCGGAGGCGGTCGGTGCTGTCCTCGCTGGGCTGGACGACGACGATGCCCTGCCCGGAGAAGGCCATCTGGTAGGCCTCCCCGCTGCCCCGGCCGATCAGCGACTGCGCCTTGAAGCTGCGCTTGCCCTTCACCTTGAGGTTCGGGGACCAGGCGACGAGGGCGTCCGGGTCGACGTACGTCTCGTCCTCACCGCCGCCGCAGTCGACGACGATCGGCTTGCCCCGGGAGGTCAGCGCGACCCAGCCCTGCCCGGAGATCCTGGTGTTCCAAAGGCCCTGACCGGCGAACTTCGCCAGGCCCTTGACCCGCTCCACGCCCCAGGAGAGGTGCGCGTCGAAGGCGAGCAGGTTGGTGGCGTTGACGGAGATGCCGTCGCCGTTGAGATTGATCACGACGACGTTGGCGCCGTAGTCGGCGAGGTAGAGCAGTCCGTCACCGGAGCACTTCATCAGGGGCGCGCCCTCGCCGGTCATCCAGTCCTTGGCGATCTGACGCACGGCCGGCGGGTTGGGCTCGTACTGGATGAACCCCTCGTAGGCGACCATCGACCCCACGCGCGCGAGGAGGTCGTTTCCGGTCTGCATGGCGACCTTCAGCATGTGGTTGCCGTGGTTCTCCATGCGCGCGGCCACGGGTGCGGGGGCGTAGCCCGCGAGCGGCTGGTTCATGACGGGCTCTCCCTCAGATCTCGTACGGCTGGACGACGATGAAGTTGCCGGGCGCGCCCCGGAACTGGAGGTTGACGCTCTCCCCGGTGTCGCCGGGGTAGGCGTTGCGGCGCATCCGGACCTGGCTGGAGACGACCACCTGGGAGGCGGCCGACCAGGCGACCACGGCGTTGCAGTCGGCGAACGTGGTCGGCGTGACCGGCAGGACGACGGGCGTGCCGTGCGTCTTGACGACGATCGTGCCGGTGCCCGTGAACTGCATGGTGAACAGCGCGCCACCGGGGATGCCGTGCCCCTCGATCCGGCGGACCTCGTACTGGAGGCTCTCGTCGAAGGCGAGGACGTTCTCGGCGGAGACGCAGATGCCGTCGCCCTGAAGCTCGATCGGGTGCAGCATCGTGGAGTTCTCGGCGAGGAACACCTGACCCTGGCCGGTGCAGCGCATCAGCTGCATCTCCTGGCCGGTGGCGTTGCCGGCGATGCGGCCGGCGAAACCGGCACCCTTGTAGCTGAAGTCGACCTTGCCCTGGTAGAGCACCATGCTGCCCTGGCGGGCCAGTACGGGCTGGCCGCCGATGCCGAGGTCGACGCGGACCATCTTCTTGTTCTGCTGGGTCCAGCGCTGCCCGGTGGGCGACTCCTTGAACTGCTGGAGCGCACCCGCGACACCGGGCATCTGCGGGGCGCCCTGAGGCATGCCCTGCGGGGCCCCGTAGGGGGCCGGCTGGCCCGGGGCCTGGCCGAAGGGAGGCTGCTGGCCGTAGCCGGGCGGCGGGGTCGGGGCCTGGGGCGCCTGCGGCTGCGCGTAACCGGGCGGCATGGGGGCGCTCGGGGCGGCGGGGGCGGCGTGGCCGTACGGCTGCTGCGGCTGGTGCGGCGGCTGCCCGTAGGGGGCCTGCGGCGGCTGGCCGTACGGCTGCTGCGGGGCCGGCTGCCCGTAGGGGGGCGTCGGTGCCGGGGCGGGCGGCGGGACGGTGCCGCCGGGCGGCGTGAGGGGCGCGGCGATGGTCGGCGCGACGTGCATCTGCGGCGCGGGCGCCGGGGGCGGCGTGGCGCCCTGCGGGGGCGCGAAGCCCTGCGCGGCGGCGGGCTGGGGGGCGGGAGCCGGGGCGGGTGCCGGGGCCGGGGCGGGAGCGGGGGCCGGAGCGGCGGGGGCGCCGAACGCGGGCGGGGCGGCGGCCTGGGCGGGCGGGGCGAATCCGGGCGCGGCGGCCTGCGGCTGCTGCGGGGCGGGGGCCTCCTCTTCCGCGACCTCGCCGCCGAAGTTACGCAGCAGCGCCTCCAGACCGCCGTCGAAGCCCTGCCCGACGGCGGCGAACCGCCACACGTCCTTGAGGTAGAAGTCGCCCAGCATCACGGCCCGCTCGGTGGAGAACTCCGAGCCGTTGAACGAGTACCGGGCCACCTCCTCGCCGCCCGCGACGATCCGGATGTATCCGGGGCCGATCTGCGACATCTGCCCGGCGCCGTCGATCGTCGCCGTGAACGACAGCTTCTGGATCTGCGGCGGGACGCGGTCGAGCGTGACCCGGAAGGACTCCGTGTCGCCCGCCTGCGCGCCCAGCAGCTGGATGGACTCCTCGGGGGACTTCGGCTGGTTGAAGAAGACGAAGTACCGGTCGTCCGAGAGGCGTTCGTCGGCGTCGAGACCGAAGCAGCTGATGTCGAAGGTCAGTCCGGGGGCGGAGATCTGCACGCCTACGTACAGATCCGTGCCCGCGGTGAGGTCACTGATCCTGGCCTTGTGGCCGCGTTGGAATTCCCTGGCCATGCGTTACGACCGTCCCCCATCCCGAATATGAGTGCGTCGCGCCAGGCTAACCGCAAACTCCGACGACGGACGCAGCCGGTACAGACCCGGTACAGAACCTCCGCCGACCAGTGGTGAAGCCCCGCGCGGCCGGGCTCACTCGCCGCGCGCGGAGGGCAGGTGGGGCAGCCGCTCGGCCGCGACCACTCCTTCGAGGTAGCCGCGGGCCCGCTCGGTCCGCGGGTAGGCCTCCAGCAGCCGCCAGAAGCGGGGCCCGTGTCCGGGCACCAGCAGATGGGCCAGCTCGTGCACGAGCACGTAGTCGACCACGTACTCGGGCATGCCCTGCAACCGGTGGGAGAGGCGGATGCTGCCCTCGGCCGGTGTGCAGGAGCCCCAGCGGGTGTTCTGGTTGGTGACCCAGCGGACCGAGGTGGGCCGGGCCCGGCCGCCGAGGTACTGTGCCGACAGACGCTCCGCGCGCTCGGCCAGCTCCGCGTCGCCGAGGACCCGCTTGCTCTCCTGCGCGGCCAGCTTGTCGAGCATCACGTTCACCCAGCGCTGCTCCTCCGCCTCGGACATCCGGGCGGGGATGAGCACGACGGTGCGATCGCCCTCGCGGTACGCGGACACCGTCCTTCGCCGGCGGGTGCTCCTGCGCACCTCGATCGCGCTCGCCCCCGAGCCGCCGGGCGGCTGGCTCGTCGTACTGCGCTGTGGTGTCGCGGCGCGGTGCAGTGGGTCGGCGGGCACGCCCCGACGTTACCCGCTGCGCACGGCGGAAGTCCCGACCCCGGGAAGGTTCGGTTCCGATCGACCTCCGTGCGCTCGATTAATACGACGATCATCCACCACCTGTGGACAACTCCCGGCGCCCGCCGCCAGGTCCGGGCATGCTGGCATACGTCGAGGAAGCCCGGACCCGAACGGACGGGAGGAAATACGCGCGAACGGCGCTTCCATCGGCAAACGGGATGTTCCACAACTTCTTGGGCAACGGGGGCCTGTCATGCATCCGATGGTGAAACCCGCGCTCCGGCGCGGCTGGCGTGACCTCAACACCGTGCAGTTCGGGATGACTCCGGCGCACGCGCTGACGCTGGGTCCGATCGACACCGCCACGGGCAGCTTCCTCGATCTGCTCAACGGCACCCGCGGACTCGACCTGCTGCGCGCGGAGGGCCGGCGGATGGACCTGCCCGACGGCCATGTCGACGCACTGGTACGGCGGCTGGCCGGCGCCGGACTCCTCGACGACACGCAGGGCGGCGGGCCGGCCGCGGCGGAGCTGCGCGGCAAGCAGGAGGTCTACGACCGGCTGCGTCCCGAGCTGGCCACCCTCTCGCTGACCACGTCGGAACCCGGCGAGGCGATCGAGCGGCTGGCCGCGCGCCGGGCCCAGCGGGGGCAGGTACGGGGCGCGGGCCGGGTCGGCGCGCTGCTCGCGGCACTGCTGTCTGCCGCGGGCATCAGTGCCGTCGACGTGCGGGACGGCGGCCGCGTGGAGCCGTGGGACGTGACGCCGGGCGGGCTGCCCGCCGAGACCGTCGGCGAGCGCCGGGACGAGGCGGCGCGACGTGCCGTGCGCGCCGCCGCCCCGGACCGCCCGCCCCGCCACGGCCCCCGCTCCCCCACCGGGGACGCGGACCCCGGCTTCTCCCTGGTGGTCCTCACCCCGCGCGACGACGTCGCGGTCCACGCCCCCGGCCCGGACACCGCCGCGCCGCTGATCTCCTCGGGCACCCCGCATCTGTACGCCGGGGTGGTGGAGGGAACCGGCGTGGTCGGCCCGCTCGTCCTGCCCGGCGAGACCGGCTGCGCCGGCTGTCTGCACGAGGCACGCGCCGACCGGGACCCCACCTGGCCCCGGCTGGTCGCCCAGTGGCGGTCGGGCGGACAGCGCCAGGCGCGGCCCTGCGATGTGACACTCGCCACCACGGTGGCCGGGCTGGCGGCCGCGCACGCGCTCGCCTTCCTCGACGGCCACGCCCCCTCGAGCACGGGAGCCCGTTGGGAGGTCTCACTCCCCGGCCTCCAGTGGCATGCGAGGCCGGTTTGGGCACACTCCGCATGCCCGTGCGGGGCGGCAGAGAAAGCCAAGGGGGAACAGGCCTCATTGAAATCGGCGGCACACGAGACAATGGCGGAGCAAGGGTCGTCAACGCGGGTAGGCCGTCCGGCAGGCGCGGCGCGGCCGGCTGGGACTTGGAGGGCGCATGTCTGATCTTCCCCGGAAGGCGGTCACCCGGACCGCCAAGCTCGCCGCGCTCCCGCTCGGCTTCGCCGGCCGGGCGACCTGGGGCCTGGGCAAGCGGATCGTCGGCGAGTCCGCGGAGATCGTCGGCCGCGAGCTGCAACAGCGCACGGCCGAGCAGCTGTTCAAGGTGCTCGGGGAGCTCAAGGGCGGCGCGATGAAGTTCGGGCAGGCCCTGTCCGTCTTCGAGTCGGCGCTGCCCGAAGAGGTCGCCGGCCCCTACCGGGCGGCCCTGACCAAGCTCCAGGAGGCCGCCCCGCCGATGCCGACGCGCACCGTGCACTCGGTGCTCGCGCAGGGGCTCGGGGAGGACTGGCGGGAGCTGTTCCTGGAGTTCGAGGACAAGCCGTCGGCGGCGGCCTCGATCGGCCAGGTGCACCGAGGGGTGTGGCACGACGGCCGTGAGGTCGCGGTCAAGGTGCAGTACCCGGGCGCCGGCGAGGCACTGCTCTCCGACCTCAACCAGCTCAGCCGCTTCGCCCGGCTGCTGGGTCCGCTGATCCCGGGCATGGACATCAAGCCCTTGATCACCGAGCTGAAGGACCGCGTCTCGGAGGAACTGGACTACGGCCTGGAGGCACAGGCCCAGCGGGTGCACGCCGAGGAGTTCGCCGACGACCCGGACGTGGTGGTGCCCGCCGTGGTCCACCAGTGCGACCAGGTCCTGATCACTGAGTGGATCGACGGCGTCCCGCTGTCGGAGGTCATCTCCGACGGCACGCCGGAGCAGCGTGACCGCGCCGGCCAGCTCCTCGCCCGCTTCCTGTTCTCCGGTCCCGCCCGCACCGGCCTGCTGCACGCCGACCCGCACCCCGGGAACTTCCGGCTGCTGCCCGGCGGTCCCGACGGGGAGGGCGACTGGCGGCTGGGTGTGCTGGACTTCGGCACCGTCGACCGCCTCCCGGGCGGTCTGCCGACCCCGATAGGCGAGTCCCTGCGCATGACCCTCGACGGCGAGGCACAGGCCGTCTACGACATGCTGCGCGCGGAGGGCTTCGTCAAGGAGTCCATCGAACTGGACCCGGACGCGGTGCTCGACTACCTCCTGCCGATCATCGAACCGGCGGAGGCCGAGGAGTTCACCTTCACGCGCGGCTGGATCCGCAGCCAGGCCGCCCGGATCGCCGACATCCGCTCCCCCGCCTACCAGCTCGGCAAGCAGCTGAACCTGCCTCCGGCGTACCTGCTGATACACCGCGTCACGCTGAGCACCATCGGTGTCCTGTGCCAGCTGGGTGCGACCGTCCGGCTGCGCGACGAGCTGGAGGAGTGGCTGCCGGGGTTCGTGGAGGGCGATCCGTCCGAGGAGACGGCCGCGGAGGCGTGAGCCTCGGGGGCATGAGTCCCGATGGCCGCTACCACCAGGCCGAGTCCAGCCGGCCCTCGATCGCTCTGAGGTTCCGCCGGGAGCAGGTGTCGCAGAAGTACTGGCGGACGCCGTTCTCCACAGAGCAGGTCCACGTCGGCTGTGGGCCGTTCGCCGGGGTGCCGCAGCGGGCGCACACGAGGGGCCCGGGCTCCTTGGCGGAGCCCCCGTCGTCACTGCCTCCGGAAAGACTCGTCACCTGGCGACGATAACGCCGTGGTCGGCCGATCCGCGGTCGCAACGCACCGCGGGGGCCGGTCCGTTCGGACGGACCGGCCCCCGCGGGGAGCTTTCGCCTCCCGGATCCGGGAGGCCGCCGCTTCGGCGTGACGGGTTACTGCATGACGGCGAGGGCGAGCGCCCGGCGGGCGCGCAGCGAGGCGCGCTCGGCCCGGCGCTGCATCCGGCGAGCGGCGGCCAGGCTCACGGCCCGGCGCTCCCGCTGCGCCTCATGCAGGCGGTCGTGCATATGCGCACGAGCCAGGGCTTCTGGGATGAGTTGCATCTCTCGGTTCCTGTTCTGACGCGAGCCGATCGCGCCGGTGGTGGTGAAGTCTGTGGTTGCGGAGCTGGTGGGCTCGCTGGTGGACGGCTTCATCGGGGCCTGCTTCTGGGGGTCGTGCGTGAGGGGACGGTCGATCGTTCCTGCGGTGTTCATGCCGTGACCGGGTTCTTGCGCGGGCGGCCACGCGGCCGCTTCCGGGCGACGACGACACCCTGGACGAACAGCTCGCCACCCCAGACGCCCCAGGGCTCACGCCGCTCCTTGGCGCCGGCGAGGCAGGCCTCCATCAGCGGGCAGGTGCGGCACAGCGACTTGGCGTACTCGACGTCGGCCGGCGACTCGGCGAAGAAGACCTCCGGGTCGTACGAGCGGCACGGGACGGGTACGCCGAGGTTCTCGATGGCGTCGTCGAGCGCGGTGAGCGCGGTGAGGGGGATCAAGGTGGAGTCCTCCGTGAGGCCGGGCGGGGGGATCGTTTCGGAAGGCGGTACGGACGGGGCGTGCGCTTCGAGTTGCACGGTTCGTCTTCCTCGTCTGGTCGTTCCGGTCGGGTGGACCGGTTGGCGGCTGGTACCGGGCTCTTTTTTCCTGTCCCGAGGCCCCTTCGCTCTGTCATCCACGTTCGTGGACAAACAGAAGGGCCGCGGATCCCGGATGGGGTTCCGCGGCCCTGAAGGCGCCGGCCTGATCGCCGATCAGGCTGGATCACTCCAGGGTTCTGGCCCACGGAAGGCCCACATCAGGTGGTGCTGCGTCGTCTGCTGCGTCCGGAATCCGGCACCGGTCGCCGTAAAGGCATAGGCGTGTGCCCGTGCCTCTACTGCCGCTTCCAGTGCCTTGGTCGGTCGCTCATTGCGCTCGCGGACGGGAAGGCCCGCGAGAGACAGGGAGGACGCCGGACGGACGGCACGAATGCCGGACAGACCGGTGCCCTGGTCCGAGGCGCCGAGCATGCACAGGGAGGCGACGACCGAGCGATCGGTCATTTTCACGCTGCTGATGGAGCTGCTGTTGATGCTGATCACTGGACTCGCCTCCTCTCGGCGTCTCGGGGGACTGGGGTGAGCCAGTCCGACGGATATGCAAGTACAACACGGAATCGGGGCCTTCGAGAAGGCCGCCGTTCCCACGCCTAAGAACCTATGGGGATTGCTGGGGCATGCGCAAACTATTTTTTCGACGAGTTCGTATCAGTCGTCGTCTTCTCCCGAACCGACGTCCTGGCCTGCGCAGATCGCCAGTACGTCGGCTCCGTAGCGGTTGAGCTTACGCACTCCGACGCCGGGGATGCGCGCCAGTTCGCGGTCGTCGTCGGGGACGGTCTCGGCGATCGCCATCAGCGTCTTGTCGGTGAAGACGCAGAACGCGGGCTGGCCGCTGAGCCGTGCCTGGTCCGCGCGCCACTCGCGGAGCCGCTCGTACAGCCCCTCGTCCATGTCGGAGGGGCAGTCCTCGCAGCGCAGCAGCTTCAGCTCGCCGGCGTCGGTGAGGGTGCGTCCGCAGACCCGGCAGCGGGCGGGGGTGCGCTGGGTGCGTCGCGGTGCGGTCTCCGGCCGGCCGGAGAGGCCGCGCTCGACACCTCCGGAGCCGCCCGGCCCGCTGCGGCCGGCCGCGGTGCCGGAGCCGGGGCGCAGGCCGTCGAGGAACCGGCTGGGGCGGCGGTTGGGACGGCCGCCGGGCGAGCGGGCGAGCGCCCAGGAGACGAACAGGCGGGAGCGGGCGCGGGTGACGCCGACGTAGAGGAGACGGCGCTCCTCCTCGATCTGCTCGTCGGTTCTGGCGTAGGTGATCGGCATCATGCCCTCGGCGACGCCGACCAGGAAGACGACGTCCCATTCCAGGCCCTTGGCCGAGTGCAGGGAGGCGAGGGTGACGCCCTGCACGGTGGGGGCGTGCTGGGCGTTCGCCCGTTCGTCGAGTTCGGCGACGAAGTCGGCGAGGGTGGCGGCGGGCTGCGCGGCGGCGAAGTCCTGCGCCAGGTTCACCAGGGCGGCCAGGGACTCCCAGCGCTCTCTGACGGCGCCGGAGCCGGCCGGCGGCTGGGGGGTCCAGCCGTCGGACGAGAGCACCGCGCGCACCTGGGAGGGCAGGTCGACGGCCTCGTCGAGGGCCGAGTCGTTGCCGCCGAAGCGGGCCGCGCCGCGCAGGGAGACGCCGGCCTTGCGGACCTCGGGACGGTCGAAGAACCGCTCGGCGCCCCGCAGCTGGTAGGGGATGCCGGCGTCGGCGAGGGCCTGTTCGTAGATCTCGGACTGGGCGTTGGTACGGAAGAGGACGGCGATCTCGGCGGCCGGGGTCCCGGAGTCGAGGAGGTCGCGGATGCGGCGGGCGGCGCCTTCGGCCTCGGCGGGTTCGTCGGTGTACTCGGTGTAGGCGGGTTCGGGACCGGCGGGACGCTGGGAGACGAGTTCCAGCCGGTGGTCGGCGGCTCGGCCGCGGGCCTGGGCGAGCAGACCGTTGGCGAGGTGGACGACCTGGGGCGTGGAGCGGTAGTCGCGGACCAGCTTGACGACGGTGGCGCGGGGGTGCCTGATGCGGAAGTCGAGCAGATGGTCGGGGGTTGCTCCCGTGAACGAATAGATCGTCTGGCTGGCGTCGCCGACCACGCACAGGTCGTCCCGGTCGCCGAGCCAGAGTTCCAGCAGGCGCTGCTGGAGGGGGCTGACGTCCTGGTACTCGTCGACGACGAAGTGCTGGTACTGGGCGCGTACCTGTTCGGCGATGTCCTGCCGGTCCTGGAGGATGGCGACGGTCAGCAGCAGGACGTCCTCGAAGTCGATGACCGCGCGGTTCCGCTTGAGGTCTTCGTAGGCCGAGTAGAGCTGGGCGATCTCGGCCGGGTCGCGGGGGGCCTCCCGGCCGGCCTTCGCGGCTGCGAGCGCGTAGTCGGCGGGGACGGTCTGGGTGACCTTGGACCATTCGATCTCGGCGGTGACGTCACGCAGCTCGTTGCGGTCGAGGCGGATGCGGCAGGCGGCGGCCGCGTCGGCGATCAGCTGGATCTTGCGGTCGACGAGCCGGGGCATCGAGCCACCGATCGCTTTCGGCCAGAAGTACTGGAGCTGCCGGAGCGCCGCGGAGTGGAAGGTGCGGGCCTGGACGCCGGTGGCTCCGAGCTGGCGGAGCCGGCCGCGCATCTCTCCGGCAGCGCGGTTGGTGAAGGTGACGGCGAGCACGGTGGAGGGGTGGAGGATTCCGGCGCGCACCCCGTAGGCGATGCGGTGGGTGATCGCCCGGGTCTTGCCCGTGCCCGCACCGGCCAGCACGCACACGGGTCCGTGCAGCGCGGTGGCGACCTCGCGCTGCTCGGGGTCGAGCCCTTCGAGCACCGCGTCGGCAGAGTCCGGTGCCTGCGGGAAGAGGGGGGAGTGCGTTGCTGCTGTCACACAGCCATGCTGCCAGGTCGCCCGAGACCACCGAGCCGGTTGTCCACAGGCGGGACCTCGCAGTCGTATTAATCACCCGCAGGTTCCTGCCGGGTGGGCGGGTGAGGGAATGATGGCGCTTTCAAGTACGTTCCCTCCTCAGCGACCACCCGTCCCCCGAGCCGCCGAAGGAGCGCGAAGAGATGTCGGGCACTGTGACGATGTACAGCACCACGTGGTGTGGCTACTGCCGTCGGCTGAAGAGCCAGCTGGACCGCGAGGGCATCGCGTACAACGAGATCAACATCGAGCAGGACCCGGAATCCGCCGCGTTCGTGGAGAAGGCGAACGGCGGGAACCAGACGGTGCCGACCGTGCTGTTCGCCGACGGGTCCACGCTGACGAACCCGTCGCTGGCGCAGGTCAAGCAGAAGATCGGCGTGTGACGGCGGCGCGTGCTGATCAGCGCGTGACGGCGACGGCCGTACGGCTTTGTGAAGGCGGCCCCCGGGATATCCCGGGGGCCGCCTTCTCGTTTCACGCGTCAGACGACGCTGCGCGTCGGCAGCGGCTTGCCGTACCACAGCTCGATCAGGCGGGCCGCGATGGAGATGCCGTAGGGCGGCAGCACCTCGCCGGACTCGAAGGCGGCGCCCAGCTCGTCGCGGGAGAACCAGCGGGCCTCGCGGATCTCGTCGCCGTCGACGTCGATGTCGGTGGAGGTGGCGCGCGCCATGAAGCCGAGCATGAGGCTGGACGGGAACGGCCACGGCTGGCTGGCCACGTACTCGACCTCGCCGACGGTGACGCCGGCCTCCTCGAAGACCTCGCGGCGCACCGCCTGCTCGATGGACTCGCCGGGCTCGACGAATCCGGCGAGCGTGGAGAAGCGGCCCTCGGGCCAGTGGACCTGCCGGCCGAGGAGGATGCGGTCGTCCTCGTCGGTGACGGCCATGATCACGGCCGGGTCGGTGCGCGGGTAGTGCTCGGCGCCGCAGGCGGGGCAGCGGCGGATGTGGCCGGCCGCGGCGATCACGGTGCGCTCGCCGCAGCGGGAGCAGAAGCGGTGGGTGCGCTGCCAGTTCTCCAGGCCGACGGCGTGCACCATCAGTCCGGCGTCGCGCGGAGACAGCAGCAGGCCCGCCTCGCGCAGTCCGGCCGGGCGGGCGGACTGGTCGATGCGGCCGGGCAGGGCGTCCTTCTGCAGGGCGAAGTAGCTGACGCCGTCCTCGTCGATGCCGAGGAAGTAGCGGTGCGCCTCGGTGAGCGGGGCCTCGAAGGACGGGGTCATGACGAGTTCGGTACGGCCGTCCGGTGTCTCGTCGATGAGGACCTGGCCGCCGGAGACCACGAAGCAGCGGGTGGTGGGGTGGCTCCACGCCGCGGCGAGCCAGGCCTCGTCGAGCCGGTGGTGGGCGGCCCGGTCGACGCCGCTCGGGGCGGTGAGCGAGATGGGTCGGTCGGCGGTGAGGTCGGTCCAGGTGGTCACGAGTGCTTCCAACTCCCCCGGGTGCAGCGGTTTGTTTCGGCGGCGGTTCAACGGGTCGTACGGACGGGAGGCGACCGGGTCCGGAAGGGCTCGGTGGTGCGGGAGGGCCCCTCCAGTGTGCCCCGCGCGGGACGGGGCTCCGGACGTCAGGGCGCGGTCAGGGAGCACGGCGCCAGTTCGCCGCCAGGTCGCCCCACAGGTACGCGCCGGCCTCGGCGCCCTTGAGGAGCAGATCGAGCTCGACCTTCTCGTTCGGGGCATGCCAGCCGTCGGACGGGACGGAGATGCCCAGGAAGAGGACGGGTGCGCCGAGCACTTCCTGGAGGTCGGCGGCGGGCCCGGAGCCGCCCTCGCGGGTGAAGCGGACCGCCGTGCCGAAGGCGCGGCCCATGGCGCGGGCGACGGACTGCAGGGCCGGGTGGTCCAGCGGGGTCAGGCACGGGCGCGTGCCCGGGGAGAACGTGATCTCGTGCCGGATGCCGTCGGGCAGCCGGTCGGCGGCCCATGCGCGGACGGCCTGCTCGACGCGGTCGAGGTCCTGGCCCGCGACCAGCCGGAACGACAGCTTCACCATGGCCGTGGACGGGATGATCGTCTTGCTGCCGGGGCCCTGGTAGCCGCCGCCGATGCCGTTGACCTCGGCGGTCGGGCGGGCCCAGACGCGCTCCAGGGTGGTGTAGCCGGCCTCGCCCTGGGCGGCGTGGGACTTCGCGGTGCGCAGCCACTGCGCCTCGTCGAAGGGCAGCTCGGCGAAGAGCTCCCGCTCGCGGTCGGTGAGCTCCACGACGCCGTCGTAGAAGCCGGGTATCGCCACGCGCCCCCGCTCTTCGTGCAGGGCGGCGACGAGGCGGGCGACGACGGTCGCCGGGTTGGGGACGGCGCCGCCGAAGGAGCCGGAGTGGATGTCCTGGTCCGGGCCGTACAGCCGGATCTCGCACTCGGCGAGGCCGCGCATGCCGGTGCACACGGTGGGGGTGTCCTCGGACCACATGCCGGTGTCGGAGACGATCACGGCGTCGGCGGCGAGCCGCGCGGCGTGCTCCTCGACGAGCGCGCGGAAGTGCGGGGAGCCGGACTCCTCCTCGCCCTCGACCAGCAGCTTCAGATGGACGGCCGGGACGCTGCGGCCGGTGGCGGCGAGGTGGGCGCGCACACCGAGTGTGTGGAAGAACACCTGGCCCTTGTCGTCGGCGGCCCCGCGCGCGTAGAGCCGGTTCTCGCGGATGACGGGCTCGAAGGGTTCGCTGTCCCAGCCGTCCTCGCGGGCGGCGGGCTGCACGTCGTGGTGGCCGTAGACGAGGACGGTCGGCGCCTCCGGGTCGTCGGAGGGCCACTCGGCGTAGACGGCCGGGGCGCCCGGGGTCTCCCAGACCTCGGCGGTGGGGAAACCGGTCTCCTTGAGCCTGCCGGCGAGCCAGTCGGCGCTGCGCCGTACGTCGTGCGCGTGGGCGGGCTGAGCGGACACCGACGGGATGCGCAGCCACTCGGCGAGGTCGTCGAGGAAGGCGGTGCGGTGCTGGTCGATGTACGTACGGACGGCGCTGTCCGGGGTCAGGCTCATGGCCACGAGCCTATCGGCCCGCGGTGACAGCCCGGTCGTGCGATTCGTCACCGGGCGGCTCGGGGGGCTCCTCCCGCAGCAGCCGCTCCAGGGCGTCGCGGCCCGGGAGAGCGGCGGGCCGTACGACCTCGCCGGTGCGGACGTACACGAACGCGGCCGTGACCGACTCCAGGGGGATCCTCTGCTGCTCGGCCCAGGCGAGCCGGTACACGGCGAGCTGGAGGGGGTCGGCGGAGTGCTCCCGGCCGGTCTTCCAGTCGACGATCTCGTACGTCGCCTCCGCGCCCTCGCCGTCCCGGTAGACGGCGTCGATGCGGCCGCGGATCACCCGGCCGGCGACGGTGATCTGGAAAGGGGCCTCCACGCGGTGCGGTGTGCGACGGGCGTACTCGGTGCGTTCGAAGGCCTCCTTGAGGGCTTCGAGGTCGCGTTCGTCGGCGATCTCGGCGTCGCCGCCGGGCAGCTCGTCCGGCTCCAGCATGGGCAGGGTCAGCGCCTCGAAGCGGGACTCGACCCAGGCGTGGAAGCGGGTGCCGCGGCGGGCGGCGGGCTGCGGCGGGCGGGGCATGGGGCGGGCCAGCTCCTGGGCGAAGCCGTCCGGGTCGGCGGCCAGCCGCAGCAGCTGGGTCGCCGTCAGCGACGTGGGCAGCGGGACCTCCGTGACGCTCTCGCGGGCGCGCAGCAGCTCTCCGGTGAGGGCGTCCAGGTCGCGGTCCCAGGAGGCGACGATCCGGGCCTCTTCGGGCGTGAGGCGGGTGTCCCGCGCCCTGTCGCGGTCCGAGGGCGTCGCCTGGTGGGGGACGGTCGGACGCTGGGGGGTCCAGGCGTCCCGGTCGGCGCGGGCTTCGGGGGCGGGCGGGGTTTCACCGAGGTGCGGTTCGTCCTCGTAGAGGTGCCCTTCGTCCTCGTGAGGGTGCGGCTGGTCCCCGTAGGGAACCTCGTCGTCCTCGTACGGAGGCTCGTCGTACGGCGGCTCGTCGTCCTCGTACAGCTCGTCGTAGGGGGGCTCGTCGTACGGCGGCTCGTCGTACGGCGGCTCGTCCCCCTCGGGCGGCGAAGGCCAGTCCGGGTCCTCGAAGGTGTCGGGGTCGTGCGCGTCCGCGGCGAGGGCGTCGAGGTGGGCGAGGACCGTCTCGGCGGCCGCGCGGCGGCGGGCCAGGGCGGCCTCGTCCAGCGGCAGCGGCCAGGCCTGGTGGGCGGTGGCCTGGTGCAGGGCGGGGTTCTCCTCGTCCTCGGCGGGTTCGTCCGACCAGACCTCGATCTCGCCGTGGCCGGCGGCGCAGTGGTCGTGGAGGGCTAGGAGGAAGTCGGAGGGGCCGCGGGGCTTCTTCTGGGTGGGGCCCCACCAGTGGCCGGAGCCGAGGAGCAGGGAGCGGGGGCGGGTGAAGGTGACGTAGCCGAGGCGCAGCTCCTCGGTGTGCTGGTGTTCCTTCATGGCCTCGTGGAAGGCCTTCATGCCGCGTGAGTCCCAGGCCTCGACGTCGGGCAGGGTGTCGGCGTCGCCGCGCAGCTCGTGCGGCAGCACCTTGGCCTGGGCGGTCCACTTCTCGCGGCCCTGGGCGCTGGGGAAGGTGCCGGTGACCAGGCCGGGGACGGCGACGACGTCCCACTCCAGGCCCTTGGACTTGTGCGCGGTGAGGACCTTGACGGTGTTCTCGCCGCCGGGCAGGGCGTTGTCGAGGCCCTTCTCGTACTGGGCGGCGGTGCGCAGGAAGCCGAGGAAGGCGAGGAGCGTGGCCTCGTTCTCGTTGGCGGCGAAGGACGCGGCGACGTCCAGGAAGTTGGACAGGGTCTCGCGGCGGCGGGCGGCCAGGGCGTGCGGGGACGCCGACAGCTCCACCTCCAGGCCGGTGACGGCGAGCACCCGGTGCAGTACGTCCATGAGCGGGTCGGCCAGGGAGCGCCGCAGGTCACGCAGCTCGGCGGCGAGGCGGGCGAAGCGCACGCGCGCGTCCGGCGAGAACGGCAGCCCGTCGTCGTCCCCGCCGCCCTGCAGCGGCGTCTCCAGGAAGGTGTCGAGGGCATCCGCGAGCGAGATCACCTCGGCGGGGTCGACGCCCTCCACGGCCTCGGCGAGCCGCCGGTCGGGGTCGTCGTCGGCGTCCACGCGCGCGTGGGCGACGAGCAGCCGGGCGCGCCGCCCGAGCAGGGCGAGGTCGCGCGGGCCGATGCGCCAGCGGGGGCCGGTGAGCAGCCGGACCAGGGAGGCGTTGGCGCCCGGGTCCTGGAGGACCTCGCAGACGGCGACCAGGTCGGCGACCTCGGGGAGGTGCAGCAGCCCGGAGAGACCGACCACCTCCACGGGCACGTCCCGGGCGACGAGCGCGCCCTGGATCTCGGCGAAGTCGGTCGCCGTACGGCACAGGATCGCGATCTCGCCGGGTGCCTTCCCGGTGTTCACCAGGTGGGCGATGGAGTCGGCGATCCAGTCGATCTCCTCGGCGTGGGTGCGCAGCAGGGCGCAGCGGACGATGCCGTCGCGTTCGGCGCCGGGGGCCGGGCGCAGTGCCTCCACGCCCGCGTGCATGGCGCGCAGGGGCTCGGCGAGGCCGTTGGCGAGGTCGAGGAGGCGGCCGCCGCTGCGGCGGTTCTCGCTGAGCGCCTGGCGGGTGGCGGGGCGGCCGTCGGCGTGCGCGAAGTGCTCGGGGAAGTCGTCGAGGTTGGCGACGGAGGCGCCGCGCCAGCCGTAGATCGCCTGGCAGGGGTCGCCGACGGCGGTCACCGGGTGGCCGGTGCCGCCGCCGAACAGGCCGGCGAGGAGGACGCGCTGGGCGACCGAGGTGTCCTGGTACTCGTCGAGGAGCACCACGCGGAACTCGTCGCGCAGGAGGCGGCCCACTTCGGGCAGCCGGCCGAGGCGGGCGGCGAGGGCGATCTGGTCGCCGAAGTCGAGCAGGTCCCGCTCGCGTTTCACCGCCCGGTAGCGCAGCACCAGCTCGGCGAGTTCGCGGCGGGCGGCGGCGGTCTCGGGGACCTTGCGCAGGTCGGCGTTGGTGAGTTTGACGCCCTCGAGGGTGTGCAGCAGCCCGGCGTCCCACGAGCGCAGGTCCTCGGGCCGCACCAGGTGCTCGGCGAGTTCCGAGTCGAGGGTGAGGAGGTCGCTGACCAGGTCGGCGAAGGAGCGGGTCAGCGCCGGGTAGGGCCCCGGGGCTTCGCCCAGCACCCGCGCGGCCAGCTGGTAGCGGGTGGCGTCGGCGAGGAGGCGGGAGGTCGGTTCGAGGCCGATGCGCAGGCCGTGGTCGGTCAGCAGGCGGCCCGCGAAGGCGTGGTACGTGGAGATCACCGGTTCGCCGGGCGGGTTGTCCGGGTCGATGGTGTCGGGGTCGGTGACACCGGCCTTGACCAGCGCCGTGCGCACGCGCTCGGCGAGTTCGCCGGCGGCCTTGTTGGTGAAGGTGAGGCCGAGCACCTGTTCGGGCGCGACCCGGCCGGTGCCGACCAGCCACACCACGCGGGCCGCCATCACCGTGGTCTTGCCGGAGCCGGCTCCGGCCACGATCACCTGCGGGGCGGGCGGCGCGATGATGCAGGCCGTCTGCTCCGGGGTGAACGGGATGCCGATAAGCTCCTTGAGCTGCTCGGGGTCGGTGATACGTGCGGGCACCTCAGAGAGGCTAGCGGCGGGCACTGACAGTCGAGGCCGGATCACCCCAGCGGGCCGGAAGAAACGCAGGTCAGCCCAGGTGGTGCGGCTCGTCACACCTGGTTCACTCGACCACGTGGCGGCCTTCGGGCCGGGCGCTGCACGACGCCCGGAACGCGCAGTGCGTGCAGTGCTGGCCGGTGGTCGGGGCGAACCGCTCGTCGAGCACCTTGCCGGCGGCCGTGGCGAGCAGCTCGCCGACCCACTCCCCCTCCAGGGGCTCCTGGGCCTGCACCTTCGGCAGGCTCTCCCCGCCGTCCCGTTTGGCGGCGCCCTGCCGCAGCTGGACGAGTTCGGCGCCGCCCGGCTCGGGACGCACCCCGTCGAAGACGTCGTCGACGGCGCCCTCGGTGACGGCGAGCTGGTAGACGGCGAGCTGGGGGTGACGGGCCACCTCGGCGGAGCTGGGCGCCTGCTTGCCCGTCTTGAAGTCGACGACGTAGGCGCGGCCCTCGCCATCCGCCTCCACGCGGTCCATCTGGCCGCGGATGCGGACCTCGTAGTCGCCCGCCTCCAGGGTGACGTCGAAGTCGTGCTCGCTGGCCACCGGAGTGCGCCCGGTGCGGTCCATGACGTGCCACTCAAGGAAGCGTTCGAGCGCCACGCGCGCGTGCTGCTTCTCCTGTGCCGACTTCCACGGCGCGTCGAACGCGAGCGCGTCCCACACGGAGTCGAGGCGTTCCATGAGGACGTCGAGGTCGGCCGGGGTGCGCCCGGAGGCGACCTCGTCGGCGAGGACGTGCACCACGTTGCCGAAGCCCTGGGCGGCGGTGGCCGGGGCGTCCGCCTTCACCTCGCGGCCGAGGAACCACTGCAGGGCGCAGGTGTTGGCGAGCTGGTCGAGGGCGCTGCCGGACAGCACGACGGGCTGGTCCCGGTGGCGCAGCGGCACCTTGCTCTCGGTCGGGTCGAACATGCCCCACCAGCGGTACGGGTGCGCGGACGGCACCAAGGGGCGGCCGTCCTCGTCGGTGAGCGCCGCGAGCCGGGCCAGCCGGCGGGCGGCGGCCTCCCGCAGGGTGTCCGACACGCGCGGGTCGACGGTCGTGGCACGCAGCTCCGCGACCAGCGCGGCGACCGAGAGCGGGCGGCGCGGTCGGCCGGTGACGTCCCGGGGCTCGACGCCGAGTTCGGTCAGGAACCGGGACGGCTGGTCGCCGTCGTCCGCCGGGGCCTTCACCGCGGTGACGACGAGCCGTTCCCGCGCGCGCGTGGCGGCGACGTAGAACAGGCGACGTTCCTCGGCGAGCAGCGCGCCCGGGGTGAGCGGTTCGGCGAGCCCGTCGCGGCCGATGCGGTCGGCCTCCAGCAGGGAACCGCGGCGGCGCAGGTCCGGCCACAGGCCCTCCTGGACACCGGCCACGACGACCAGCCGCCATTCCAGGCCCTTGGCGCGGTGCGCGGTCATCAGGCGCACGGCGTCGGGGCGCAGGGCGCGCCGCGTGAGGGTGTCGGCGGCGATGTCCTCCGCCTCGATCTGCTCCAGGAAGTTCAGGGCGCCCCGTCCGCCGGTGCGCTCCTCCGCGCGGGCCGCTGTCGCGAACAGCGCGCAGACGGCGTCCAGGTCGCGGTCGGCGTTGCGGCCGGCGGCGCCGCCGCGCCGGGCGGCCCGCTCCAGGCGGCCGGGCCAGGGCGTGCCGACCCAGAGGTCCCACAGGGCCTCCTCGGCCGTGCCGCCGCCCGCGAGGCGCTCGCGCGCCGTGCGCAGCAGCGCGCCGAGACGCTGGGCTCCGCGCGCGTACGCCGGGTCGTGCGCCACCAGGCGCTCGGGTTCGGCGAGCGCCCGCGTCAGCAGTTGGTCCGAGGGCGGCGGTACGGGGTTGCCGGCGGCGCGCTCCTCGTCGCGCAGCGCGCGGCCCAGGCGACGCAGGTCGGCGGCGTCCATGCCGGCGAGGGGCGAGGCGAGGAGGGTGAGGGCGGTCTCGGTGTCCAGCCAGCAGGGCTCCTCCGTGGCCTCCGCGTCATCCGGCCCGGTCCGTCGGGAGCCGGTTTCCGGATCGGCTTCCTCTGGCAGGCCAGCTGCGGACTCGGCCTCCGGGGCGGGCGTCTCGGACTGGTCGGCAGCGGACTCGGCCGTCGGTGCGGCCTTCTCGGAGCCGCCGGCAGCGGAGCCATCGGCCCGCGGACCGGCGTTCTCCTCCGGAAGGCCCTCCACGGCCCCAGCCTCCGCGTCGGCCGCCTCGGGCACGCCCGCTGCCGAACCGTCGGCCTCCGGGGCGACGGGCTCGGGGTCATCCGCAGCAGAACCGCCGGCCCCCGGGTCGGCCGTCCCGGACCCGTCGACAGCAGAACCGCCGGCCCCCGCGTCAGCCTGCTCGGCCACACCCGCTGCGGAACCGCCGCCCCCCGGACCGGCCTCCCCGGGAACACACCCTGCGGCCCCGGCCTCCGCCCTGGCCACCGCCCGCAGTGCCGTCAGCAGCGGCGCCACCGCCGGCTCGTGCCGGAGCGGGAGGTCGTCGCCGTCGACGTCGAGCGGGACGCCCGCCGAGGTGAGGGCGCGGCGGACCGCCGGGATGGTGCGGGAGCCGGCGCGTACGAGGACGGCCATGTCGCTCCAGGGGACGCCGTCCTCCAGATGGGCCCGGCGCAGGATGTCGGCGATGTTGTCCAGCTCGGTGCCGGGCGTCGGGTAGGTGTACACCTCCACGCGGCCGCCGTCCCGCACCGGGGTGAGCTCGCGGTGGGCGCGCACCTTGTCGGCGGGGAGGCGGGTCAGCGGCATGCGCTGGGTCAGCAGCCGGGTGGCGGCCAGCAGGCCGGCCCCGGAGCGGCGGGAGGTGCGCAGGACCTCGACCGGCGCCGGGCGGCCGTCCGCGCGGGGGAAGGCGTGCGGGAAGTCGAGGATGCCGTTCACGTCCGCGCCGCGGAAGGTGTAGATCGACTGGTCCGGGTCGCCGAAGGCGACGAGGGTGCGGCCACCGCCGGCGAGCGCGTGGAGCAGCCGTACTTGCGCGGGGTCGGTGTCCTGGTACTCGTCCACGAACACCGCGTCGTACTGCGCGGCGAGCCGCCCGGCCACCTCGGGGCGGCGGGCGAGCAGCACCGCGCGGTGGACGAGTTCGGCGTAGTCGATGACTCCTTGCAGGTCGAGGACGTCGAGGTACTCGGCGAGGAAGGCGGCGGCCGCCCGCCAGTCGGGGCGGCCGATACGCCGGGCGAAGGCGTCCAGGGCGGCCGGGTCGAGGCCCAGCTCCCGGCTGCGGGCGAGGACCGCGCGGACCTCGTCGGCGAAGCCGCGGGTGGTCAGGCAGGCGCGCAGTTCGTCCGGCCACCGCACGTGGGCGAGACCGCGCCGCTCCAGGTCCGGCTGGCCGGCGAGCAGCTCGCGGACGGCGACGTCCTGCTCGGGGCCGGACAGCAGCCGCAGCGGCTCGACGAACAGGTCGCTGTCCTGGTGGGCGCGGACCAGGGCGTAGCTGAACGAGTGGAAGGTGGTCGCCCGGGGTGCGCGGGCCGCGCCGATGCGCAGGGCCATGCGGTCGCGCAGTTCGACGGCGGCCTTGCGGCTGAAGGTGAGCACCAGGAGGCGTTCGGGGTCCGCTCCGCGGGCGATCCGCGCGGCCACGGACTCCACCAGCGTGGTGGTCTTGCCGGTGCCCGGACCGGCAAGGACCAGCAACGGGCCGGACCGGTGGTCAACCACGGCGCGCTGCCCGGCGTCCAGGAGAGGGGGATCCGGTCGGACGGGAAGGGTACGGACGAGCCGGTAAGCGCCACGGTTCCCCTGTCGCACCGCGGGGTGCGACAGGCGCCTGGTGGAGGAAGAGGAGCTCACGTGGTTCGCCGGTCCTGGTGGGTGTGCTTGGATGCCGATCGCCGTACGGGGACGGCGGTGGCCGCGGGGTGAGGGGGACGCGTGGAGCCGACGCTACGCCGACGGCCGGGGCGGAAGCAGGGCCTCCGGTTGTTCCCTCGGGGCTCAGCGGACCCGTGCGTCCCTTTCCCCTCGAACGTACGTCATGTCACGGAAGTGCCCTGTTTCCCCCCTACGGATCAGGCGTCCCCCGCGCGGGCCGCCGATGGCGGAAGCTGTCAGGTGTGACCCTTCGCGCGTTCGCCGCCGTCCCACCGCGCGCGCCGCATGTCGACGCGCGGCAGGTGGCCCTCCGCGGCCCGGCTCGCCCCCTTCAGGGGCGTGCCCTCCGCGCGGTAGTGGGCCAGAGCCTCCAGCTCGTGGCCCGGGAGCAGGTGTCCGTCCGCGCGGACGACCCGCCACCAGGGGACCGCTCCCCCGTAGAGCGCCATCACGCGGCCGACCTGGCGAGGTCCGCCCTCCTCCAGCCACTCGGCGACATCGCCGTAGGTCATGACGCGCCCGGGCGGGATCATCTCCGTGACGTCGAGCACCCGCTCGGCGTACTCCGGCAGGGCATCGGAGTACTCCGCGCGGGCGTCCTCGGGAAGGCTCTCCTCGCTCATTCGCCCCATCCTGCCGCATGCCGCCGACAAAGTGACGCAGTCGCAACAGTGCGTGACCCTCGCCCTGGAGCGGTGCTTCGGGCAGACTGTGCGACCCGCGTTTGCACCCTGATGCCCCCGTGTGTCGGTGGAGCATGCCACCATCGTGCGGGCGGTGACTGGTGATACGAGATCAAGAAGAGACGATGAAGCAGCAGGGTGTGCACCCGGAGGACGCGGACAGCACCTCTGATGCCTCGTCGCGCCCGGACGAGCGCCCGGGCGAGGATTCGCAGGCGAACACCCCGCCGGATCCCGGCCGCACGGACCCCGAGGCGCACACCGACGAGGTGGAGGGCGACGAACCGCTCCTCCCCGCTCGCGTGCACCGCCCGTCCGACCTGATGCGCCTCCTGGTGGGCGTGCTCGCCGTCGCCGTACTGCTCGCCATCGCGGCGTTCGCGCACGGCACCACCTCGGGCCTCGAACAGGACATCACCAAGGGCACCGGCCAGGCCCCCGACCTGCTCATCAAGATCGCGGGACTGGCGTCCAGCATCGCGATCCTGCTGGTGCCGGTCGCGTTCGCGATCGAACGGCTGATCAAACGGGACGGGCTGCGCATCGCCGACGGCGTGCTCGCGGCGGTCCTCGCGCACGGTGTGACTCTCGCCACCGACCTGTGGGTCGCCAAGGCCGCCCCGGACTCCATCCAGGAGGCCCTGACCCAGCCCTCCCCCGGCGACATCCACGCCCTGACCGACCCGGTCCACGGCTATCTCGCGCCCGTCATCGCGTACATGACGGCCGTCGGCATGTCCCGCAGACCGCGCTGGCGTGCGGTGCTGTGGATCGTGCTGCTCCTCGACGCGTTCTCGATGCTGGTCACCGGTTACACCACACCGTTCTCGATCATCCTGACCGTGCTGATCGGCTGGACCGTGGCCTACGGCACCCTGTACGCCGTCGGCTCCCCCAACGTCCGCCCCACCGGGCGCACGCTGATGGCGGGCCTGCGGACCGTCGGGTTCCGCCCGGTGAGCGCGGCCCGCGAGGAGACCGCGGACACGACGGACGGCGGCGACCGCGGTCGGCGCTACTTCGTCACCCTGGAGGACGGCCCGCCCCTCGATGTCACGGTCGTCGACCGCGAACAGCAGGCACAGGGCTTCTTCTACCGCGTGTGGCGCAATCTGACCCTGCGCGGCATCGCCACCCGCCGCAGCCTCCAGTCACTGCGCCAGGCCCTGGAGCAGGAGGCCCTGCTCGCCTACGCCGCCATCGCGGCCGGCGCCAACGCGCCCAAGCTGATCGCCACCTCCGAGCTGGGCCCCGACGCGGTGATACTCGTCTACGAGCACACCGGCGGTCGCACCCTGGACTCGCTGGCGGACGAGGAGATCACCGACGAACTGCTGCAGCACACCTGGCAGCAGGTGCGGGCGCTGCAGTCGCGCCGGATCGCGCACCGCAGGCTCGCGGGCGACGCGATTCTGGTGGATCGTTCCGGCACGGTGATCCTCACCGATCTGCGCGGCGGCGAGATCGCGGCCGGCGATGTGCTGCTGCGCATGGACATCGCCCAGCTGATGACGACGCTGGCCCTGCGCGTGGGCGCCGAACGCGCGGTCGCCTCGGCTGTGGACGTACTGGGGCCCGACGCGGTCGCCGACTGTCTGCCGATGCTCCAGCCGATCGCCCTGACCCGGACCACCCGCGCGACCCTGCGCCGACTGGCCCGGGAGCGGGCCGAGCGCGAGCGCGAGGCGGTCCTGGAGGCTTCCCGGCAGGCCAAGCTGGCCCGCGCGGAGGCCGCCGGCGGCGAGGAGGCCGTCGTAGCCCTGGAGAAGCCCGGCAAGAAGGCCGTACGCGCGCAGGCGCGGGCCGAGAAGCGGGCCATGGACGAGGCGCTGGACGAGGCACGCGAGGAGGACCCGCTCACCCAGATCCGGCACGAGGTGCTCCGGATCCGGCCGCAGGCGCCCGTGGAGCCGGTCCGCCTGGAGCGGGTGCGGCCCCGCACGCTGATCAGTTTCATCGCCGGTGCCATCGGCGCGTACTTCCTGCTCACGCAGCTCACCCACATCGAGTTCGGCCCGCTGGTGGCCAACGCCGAGTGGGGCTGGGTGGCGGCGGCGGTGCTGTTCTCGGCGCTGAGCTATGTCGCCGCGGCGATGAGCCTGCTGGGCTTCGTGCCGGAGCGGGTGCCCTTCCCGCGGACCGTGGCGGCGCAGGTCGCCGGGTCGTTCGTGAAGATCGTGGCGCCGGCCGCGGTGGGCGGTGTCGCCCTCAACACGCGGTTCCTGCAGCGTTCCGGGGTGCGTCCCGGGCTCGCGGTGGCCAGTGTCGGCGCCTCGCAGTTGTTCGGGCTCGGCTGCCACATCCTGATGCTGCTGTCCTTCGGCTATCTGACCGGCACCGAGAAGACGCCGTCGCTGTCGCCGTCCCGGACCGTCATCGCGGGTCTGCTGACGGTGGCGGTGCTGGTGCTCGTGGTGACCTCGGTGCCGTTCCTGCGGAAATTCGTCGTCACGCGCGTGAGGTCGCTTTTCGCGGGAGTCGTGCCGCGCATGCTGGACGTGCTCCAGCGGCCGCAGAAGCTGCTCACCGGCATCGGCGGCATGCTGCTGCTCACCGCCTGCTTCGTGATGTGCCTGGACGCGTCGATCCGCGCGTTCGGCGACGAGACCACCTCGATCAGCATCGCCAGCGTCGCCGTCGTGTTCCTCGCGGGCAACGCGCTCGGCTCCGCGGCGCCCACGCCCGGCGGTGTGGGCGCGGTCGAGGCGACCCTCACGGTCGGTCTGATCGCCGTCGGGCTGCCCAGCGAGGTCGCCGCCCCCGCCGTCCTGCTGTTCCGGCTGCTGACGCTGTGGCTGCCGGTGCTGCCGGGCTGGCTGGCCTTCAACCACCTCACCCGCAAGGGCGCCCTCTAGGGGGTGTCTCGTCGATCGGGCCGGATCAGGGAGCGGCGTCTGGTGCCGTGCACCGCAAGGCGGAGGAGGGAGTCGATGCGATGGGGGTCCCCCCTGCTCGAGCGGAGCCGAGAGCTTGGGGGAATCGGCGAGTGACGACAACGCGGCGAGGCGCGGTGCCAGGCGCCGCGAGCCCGGCATGATCGGCGAGACACCCCCTAGGCCCTGGCGCCACCGGGCAGGCGAGGCTTCCCCGGCCGGTCCCGGCCGGCACGCGTACGGCCGCGCCCCGCGTCCCCACGCGCGCGTACCTCGTACGGGCCCGCGCCCGAGCGCCCCGCCGGGTGCCGCCGCAGGATGGGGACATGCCGAACCCCGCCCTGCTGCGCGCCGCCGCCGTGACCGCCTCCGCCCTGCTGCTGACCTCCCTGCTCGCGGGGTGCGGCGACGACGAGGCCGAGGACGAGGACCTGACGCGGCAGGAGCTGACCTGGGAGGAGTGCCCGGCGCCGTCGCAGGCGGAGGGCGGCGGTGACGCCCCGTCGCCGCTGCCGGGCAACGGGGAGTGGCAGTGCGCCACCATGAAGGCGCCCCGCGACTGGGACGACCCGGACGGTGACACCATCGGGCTCGCGCTGATCCGGGTCAGGGCCACCGGCGACGACCGCATCGGCTCGCTGATCTTCAACTTCGGCGGCCCCGGCGGCTCGGGCGTCACCACGCTGCCCGCCTTCGGCAACGACTACGCGACCCTGCGCACCCGCTACGACCTGGTCAGCTTCGACCCGCGCGGGGTGGGCCGCAGCGACCCCGTGCTGTGCGAGGACGACCAGCAGCTCGACGCCTACTTCCAGCAGGACGCGACCCCCGACGACGCCGCCGAGCGCACCGACCTGGTGGACAACGTCCGCGGCTTCAACTCGGCCTGCGAGAAGAACTCCAAGACGATGCTGCCGCACGTGCTCACCACCGACGCGGCCCGCGACATGGACCTGATGCGCCAGGTGCTCGGCGACGAGAAGCTGCACTACTTCGGCATCTCCTACGGCACCGAACTCGGCGGCGTCTACGCCCACCTGTTCCCGAAGAAGGTGGGCCGCGCCGTCTTCGACGCCGTCGTCGACCCGACGCAGACCCCCGAGCAGGGCTCGCTCGGCCAGGCCCGGGGCTTCCAGCGCGCGCTCGGCAACTTCGCGGAGGACTGCGTGTCGAAGGAGGAGGCCTGTCCGATCGGGGACACCGCCGAGGACGTCGAGAAGCGGATCGCCACGTTCCTCAAGGACCTCGACAGCAAGCCCATCGAGGGCATCTTCCCGCGCCGGCTGACCCAGACCGCCGCGACCGGCGGCATCGCGCAGGCGCTGTACTCGCAGGACTTCTGGGAGTACCTGACCGAGGGCCTGGAGCAGGCGTACGACGGGAACGGGGAGATCCTGATGATGCTGTCCGACTCGATGAACGGACGCAGCCCCAACGGCGAGTACAGCAATCTCGCCGCGGCCAACGTCTCCATCAACTGCGCCGACGACAAGCCGCGGTACAGCCCCGCCTACGTGGAGGAGAAGCTGCCCGCGTTCCGGGCGGCCTCGCCGGTCTTCGGGGACTACCTCGCCTGGGGCATGCTCAGCTGCACCGACTGGGCGGTGCCGGGCGCCGCCGACCACCCCGACGTGAGCGCGCCGGGCGCCGCGCCGATCCTCGTCGTGGGCAACACCGGCGACCCGGCCACGCCGTACGAGGGCACCCGGAAGATGGTGCGGGCGCTGGGCCCCGGCGTCGGTGTGGAGCTGACGTACAAGGGGCAGGGGCACGGGGCGTACGACAGCAAGAACAGGTGCGTGCAGGACGCGGTGCACGGCTATCTGCTGGAGGGGAAGGTGCCGGCGGCCGGCACGGTCTGCTCCTAGCACCGAAGGATCGCGCCGAACCCGCAGGTCAGGACGTTATCCACAGCCTGCGGCGGGCTGGGCGGGTTATGCCTACCATGGCCTGACAGCCATTCGCCGGCGAGCGGCGGAGGCCTACGAGGGGGGATGCGTCCATGGCTCGTTTCGTACGGTGGGCGGCGCTCGGCGCCACCGCCGCGCTGCTGGTGTCGGGGTGCGACTCGTCCGGCGACGCGCAGTCCGGGAAGAACGGGGACAGCTCTCCGTCCTCGAACTCCTCGCTGGCGTCGCAGAAGCTCGACTGGGGGCGCTGTGAGGCCACCGACGAGGCGTCGGCCCCTGGCGGCGAGTGGCAGTGCGCCACGCTGAAGGTGCCACTGGACTGGGACAAGCCCGAGGGCGAGACGATCGGTGTCGCGCTGATACGGGCCGAGGCCACCGGCGACGACCGCATCGGCTCGCTGCTGTTCAACTTCGGCGGGCCCGGCGGCTCCGGCGTCTCGATGATGCCGTCGTACGCATCCACCGTCTCCACGCTGCACGAGCGGTACGACCTGGTGAGCTTCGACCCGCGGGGCGTCGCCGCCAGCGAGGGCGTGCGCTGCCGCGACGACGAGGAGATCCAGGCCGCCGAGGCGAAGGTGGACGCCACCCCCGACACCGCGGCCGAGGAGAAGGCGTACTTCCAGGACGCCGCCGACTTCGGCAAGGGCTGCCAGGAGGCCGCCGGGAAGCTGCTGCCGCACGTCTCGACCACCGACACCGCCCGCGACATGGACCTGATGCGCCAGGTCCTCGGCGACGAGAAGATGCACTACTTCGGCATCTCCTACGGCACCGAACTCGGCGGCGTCTACGCCCACCTCTTCCCGGAGAAGGTCGGGCGGATGATCCTGGACGCGGTCGTCGACCCGAGCGCCGACACCGTGGGCCACGCCAAGAACCAGGCCCTGGGCTTCCAGCGCGCGCTGAACGACTACCTGGAGTCGACGGGCCAGGACCCCGCGGAGGGCACCCGGAAGATAGCGGACCTGCTGGACCGGATCGACGCCGAGCCGCTGCCCACCTCCTCCCCCGACCGCAAGCTCACCCAGACCCTCGCGGTGACCGGCATCGTGCTGCCGCTCTACAGCAAGGACGGCTGGCCCGCCCTGACCAGCGCCCTGGAGGCGGCCGAGGAAGGCGACGGCTCCGAGCTGCTGGCACTGGCCGACGGGTACAACGAGCGCGACGCGTCGGGGAACTACGGCACGACGACCCACTCCCAGCGCGTCATATCGTGCCTCGACGACCGGCAGCGTCCGACGCCCGCACAGACGAAGGCGCTCCTGCCCGAGTTCGAGGAGATCTCGCCCGTCTTCGGCGCCTTCCTCGGCTGGGACACGGCGGGCTGGTGCCACGACTGGCCGGTGGCCGGGCAGCACGACACCCCGGAGGTGAGCGCTCCCGGCGCGCCCCCGATCCTCACCGTCGGCAACACCGGCGACCCGGCGACCCCGGTCGAAGGCGCCCGCAGGATGGCGGACGAGCTGGGCAAGGACGTCGGCGTCGTCCTGACCTGGAACGGCGAGGGCCACGGCGCCTACGGCAGCGGCAGCGACTGCGTGGACTCGGCGGTGGACACCTACCTGCTGGACGGCACGCCGCCGAAGGACGGCACGGTCTGCTCCTGACCCCGCCGGCTGCCGGCTCGCACGGGCGGGCCGGCAATGGCGAGTTTCGCCTCACCCTGGCTCACGAAACACCAGGTCAGCGGCGTGCCGTGGTCGCTGCCGTCCGGATCTGTGCCAATGGCCACAGCAAGCGGGACACACGTGGGCTCATACTGAGCTATGACAAAGCCTCCGGCACCAAAGCGTCATCTGCCCACCAGCCCCTTCAAGGCCCCGGTCGCGCCGGCTCCCAAGCACTTCGCCATGGGCGACCAGGTCACGCATGACGTGTACGGCCTGGGCCGGGTGGTCGGCATCGAGGACGGAATCGCGGCCCTCGTGGATTTCGGCTCGGCGCAGAAGCGGATCTTGAGCCCCTACGCCAAGATGACCAAGCTGTAGGAAACCGTCGTGCCCGGTCATGGCACGCCAGGTCCCCTCAGGGACCTGCAACGAAAGGCAGACCTCTCATCGACCCGACGTCGCTGTTCTCCGCGCTGGAAGGGCAACCCCGCCGTTCCACCGCAGTGTCGCCCCCTCCGGCGACGAACCCGTTCCACGCCCCGGACTTCGGAGAAGACGAGATCTTCTCCACCGAGGACGCAGACGCGCCCCAGGTACCCGCTCCGGGCACCCGCGCGGCGCGGTCCAAGGCCGCCTAGGGGCTGCTCAGCCGGCGGACCGGTCGAGCTGAAACGGTGAGCCCGTACGCGTGGGCACCCAGCCCTGCCGCAGGGCGGACGCGATGGCGTCGGCCACGTCGGAGGGCAATACCGGGCTGCCCGGGCCTCCGAGCCAATTGCCGGGGTGAGGCTGGTCGGTGGTGACGACGAGAGTCGTTCCGGGACGATCCGCGTGCTCCACGGCGTAAGTGCACGGCGACCAGCAGAGAGCCTGGCTGTACGTGGGCCTGCGGCGCAGCCGCCAGCGGTAGACCGTGCCGTCGACGACTATGCGCCGCGATCCCTTGCGGCCCAGTGCCATGACTTCCCCCCTCATTGTTGGGATTCCGGCCCGTCGTCGTCCGGCAACGACAGAAGCCCACGGCATCTGAGCTTGTCAGAGCCGTGGGCTTCGTCAGTCCCGCTGGTCGGCGGGACCGGTGATCAGTAGTGGCTGAACTGAGGTCGCAGCCAGCTCACCTCAGTCCTCGTGCTCCTCGACCATGCCGATCGCGAAGGGGAACGACTCCAGTAACTCGCGCCGTGCAGGGTCCTGCTCCCTCACGGCCAGGTCCGCGAGCACCTGCAAGAGCCGTTGGCGTTGGTCCGAGGGCAGTTGCAGGAGCACCCAGCCCACGTTCTCCATCATCTTCACCGCGGAGTCTGGATCCACTTCCTCGTCCCCGCAACTGTCCAACCACCACATGACGTCGACGACCAGGCCGGTGAGTGCCGGTACAAGCGGATCCCTGTTAATCATGCAGGCAACTTAACCGAGCCCTACGACACCGCCGTGGGGGAACGTGAGTGTCTAACTGCGTGACAACGCCCGCGCACAACGGCGGACAACCACGAACGCCCATGGACTGTCGCCGCGGGTGAGAAGCGCACCGGTTCAAGGCCGGGCGCCCGCCCAAGTTGCTTCGGGAGCGAAGAGGTCGTGCCACCAGCTCCCGGTGCCCCCGGCCGAGGCAGGCGGTGTCAGAGCCCCATGAGAATGTCTCCGCCATGGAGACACCCAGTGCCCCGGACAGCGGGGACGACGAGCACGCCGTGATCGCGCACTTCCGGCTTGCCACTGACGGTTTCGGCGACGCCGACCAGCGAGAGCAGGTCTACGACGCCGGGGAGGTGATGGCAGCAGCGATCGATGAGGCCGGGGTCGGGGAATTCGACGGCAACGAGTTCGGCGCGGGCGAGGCCGTCCTCTACGCCTACGGACCGGATGGAGACGCTCTCTTCAAGGTCATGGAGCCGACGCTGCGCGGTCTGCCGTTCCGGCCGGCACACGTCGTCGTCAGGCGCGGCGACAGTGCGTCCCGCCTTGACCTATAAGCCCGCGAGACAGCTACGAATACGGTCCACGGTCCGGCAAAGCCTGGGCCGTCCGAGGTCACCCGATGCCGACCAACAACGACAGAAGCCCACGGCATCTGAGCTTGTCAGAGCCGTGGGCTTCGTCAGTCCCGCTGGTCGGCGAGACCGGTGATCAGTAGACCGGCTTGTGCGGTTCGATCTGGTTGACCCAGCCGATGACGCCGCCGCCGACGTGGACGGCGTCGGCGAAGCCGGCGGACTTCAGGACCGCGAGGACTTCCGCACTGCGGACGCCCGTCTTGCAGTGCAGGACGATCTTCTTGTCCTGCGGCAGGTTCTCCAGGGCGGTGCCCATGAGGAACTCGTTCTTCGGGATCAGGCGGGCGCCGGGGATCGAGACGATCTCGTACTCGTTGATCTCGCGGACATCGATGATGTCAATGTTCTCGCCGTCGTCGATCCACTCCTTGAGCTGCTTGGGAGTGATCGTCGAGTCGGCGGCCGCCGCCTGGGCCTCCTCGGAGACGACGCCGCAGAAGGCCTCGTAGTCGATGAGCTCGGTGACGGTCGGGTTCTCGCCGCAGACCGCGCAGTCGGGGTCCTTGCGGACCTTGACCTGGCGGTACTGCATCTCCAGGGCGTCGTAGATCATCAGTCGGCCGACCAGCGGCTCGCCGATGCCGGCGAGGAGCTTGATGGCCTCGTTGACCTGGATGGAGCCGATGGACGCGCAGAGCACGCCCAGGACGCCGCCCTCGGCGCAGGAGGGGACCATGCCGGGGGGCGGGGGCTCCGGGTAGAGGCAGCGGTAGCAGGGGCCGTGCTCGGACCAGAACACCGAGGCCTGGCCGTCGAAGCGGTAGATCGAGCCCCACACGTACGGCTTGTTCAGCAGCACGCAGGCGTCGTTCACCAGGTAACGCGTGGCGAAGTTGTCCGTGCCGTCGACGATCAGGTCGTACTGGCTGAAGATGTCCATCACGTTGTCGGCCTCGAGCCGCTCCTCGTGAAGGATCACGTTCACGTACGGGTTGATGCCGAGGACGGAGTCGCGCGCGGACTCGGCCTTGGAGCGGCCGATGTCGGACTGGCTGTGGATGATCTGGCGCTGCAGGTTCGACTCGTCGACCTCGTCGAACTCCACGATGCCGAGCGTGCCCACGCCCGCCGCGGCCAGGTACATCAGGGCCGGCGAGCCCAGGCCGCCGGCGCCCACACAGAGCACCTTCGCGTTCTTCAGCCGCTTCTGCCCGTCCATCCCGACATCGGGGATGATCAGGTGGCGGGAGTACCTGCGGACCTCGTCTACGGTGAGCTCAGATGCTGGCTCGACCAGGGGTGGCAGCGACACGGGGACTCCGTTGGTCGGTCAATCAGTACGGTTGTTCTTGCCGTAACACTGCCATGGCCTTTTTCATTCCGAGACACCTGTTCCGATCCGCGAGACGATTTCGTCCCAGTAGCCGGGCATGGTCTCCCACGGGTCGGTTCGTCCGCCGCGATCCGCGCGGTCGGTGAACCAGATCGTGGCCGCGCCCTGCCAGCGGGCGATGCGCAGCGCCTCGTCCAGGTGACCGCCCGGGATGCCGTGGACGAAGTGGCAGAAGCGCTCGGGCGGATAGTCGGCGGTCCAGGCCGCCGCCTGCGACCAGCGGTAGTCGCTCCAGGGCCCGGAGAAGGTCACGAGCTGGTCGGCGTTCTCGGCGTAGTCGGGATGCGGGTGGGTGCCGTGGCCGAGGACGACATGGGCATCGTCACGCAGTGCCCGGAGCGTGGTGACCGTCCGGCGCATCTCGGGGAGCGAGACGCGGTCGGTCGGGCAGCGGTCCAGCAGGAAGCCGTCGGCCTGGTACCAGTCCAGGTAGCGGTGGGCGTCGGAGATCGTCTCGCCGAAGTCGCGGGCGCCGTGGACGGCGTCCAGGCGGCCGAGGACGCGGACGCCCGCGTTGCGCAGCCGCGTGGCCGCCTGGAGGCAGTGCGGGTCGGGGCGGGTGCCGGGGCCGGCGGCGACGTCGAGGACGACCCAGTCCAGGGGCGTGCCGGGGCGGGTCAACTCGCCCCACTCGGCCGGCGCCAGCAGCGGGTGGGCGTAGCCGGGGACGCCCAGGCCGGTGCGGACGCCGGTCCCCGACGTGGTCGCCGCGGCGCTGGTCAGATGCGGCATGCCGCCTCCATCCAGATGTCGGCCAGGGACTCCTCGAGGTTGATCCGGGGCCGCCAGCCGAGCCGGTCGCGGGCGGTGCGGACGTCGGCCTGCTGCCAGCTGCCGCAGCCGTCGGGGTACGGGTAGGCGACCGGGGCGGCGTGCGGCGGGTGGTCGGAGTCGCCGCGGTGGTGCCCGAGGGATTCGCCGCGGTGGTGTGCGAGCGGTTCGCCGCGGTGGTGGGCGAGGGCTTCGGGGCGCGGATGCCCGATGGCGGGGCGGAGCGGGCCGGGAGGGCCGTCGAGTTCGTGCAGCGCGCCGCCGTAACCGGCCACGCGGGCGAGCGTCGCGGCGGCGTCCCGCAGCCGTACGGCACGGCCGGAGCCGATGTTGATGACGCCCTGGGCGGCGGAGAGCGAGGCGGCGTGCACCGCGCGGGCCACGTCACGGACGTCGACGAAGTCCCGCTGGACGCCGAGGCCGCCGAGCTTGAGTTCGCCGTCGCCGGTCTGCATGGCCCGGCGCATCGCCTCGGCGAGGCGGCCGAGCGGTGATCCGGCGGGGGTGCCGGGTCCGGCCGGGGAGAAGACGCGCAGGACGACCGCGTCCAGGCCGGAGCCGAGGACGAGTTCGGTGGCGGCGAGCTTGCTGACGCCGTACGGGCCGCCGGGGCGCGGGACGGCGTCCTCGGCGGTGGAGGAGCCGGGCTGGCTGGGGCCGTACTCGGCGGAGCAGCCGATCTGCACCAGCCGGGCGCCGCAGCCGCTGCGCCGCAGGGCCTCGCAGACCGTGGCGACGGCGACCGTGTTGTGGCGGGTGAGTTCGCGGGCGCCGCCCCGGGTGGCGCCGGCGCAGTTGATGACGACGCCGGGGTGGACCGCGTCGAGGAATCGGGTGAGCGCGCCGGGGCTGCCGGACGCGAGGTCGAAGCGGACGTCGGCGTCGTCGCCGCGGCCGAGCGCGGTGAGCTGGACGGCCGGGTCGGCGAGCAGCCGGTCGGCGACGAAGCGGCCGAGGTATCCGTTGGCTCCGATCAGCAGAACCCTCATCGGGCGACTCCCGGGGTGCGCGCGTCGATCACCTGGACGGCACGGGACGCACTGGCGCTGGCGGCTCCGGTCGCTGCGGTCACGCCGGTGACGCCCGTCACGCCGGTGGCGCCCGTCACGCCGGTGGTTCCGTTCGCTCCGGACGGAACACCGAACGCGCCGGTGGCTCCGGGCGCTCCGGGGATTCCGGGTCGGGAGGTGGTCATCTGGTGTTCTCCTTCGAGGGCGTGGTGCGGGTGCCTGCGGCGGCCTGGCCGGCCGCCCGCGGCGGATGGATGGTTCGGGGTGGCGGCGCGGCCGGACCGCGCCGGGTGCGGGGCGGCGGTCAGCATCGGGCGTCCCTCCGGGCGTGGGCCGAGGCGCGGACGAGGGTGCGGTTCGCGTGGATCAGCAGCGTCAGCGCGCCGGCTCCGCAGACCAGCGCCGGGACGCTGCCGGGCCCCCAGGCGTCCATGAGGGTCTGCACGGGCGTGGAGAGGAGGCCGCAGCCCGGGAGGCGGGCGGCGAACAGGCAGGCCGCCGCAGTGGCCTCGGCCGCCGCGGCGGCGCCGAGGACCAGCGCCGGGGCGTGGGTGAAACCGTGTGCGGCGAGCAGGCGGGCGAGCAGCAGCAGGGCACCCAGGGTCAGGGTCTGCGCATGGGCGGCGGGCTCGTCCAGGACCGTGGCCGCGAGGGTGTGCAGGCCCGCGAGGGCGGCCAGGTACAGCACGAACGCGCCGAACAGCAGCGGTCGTACGGCGGTGGTGAACTCCTCCAGGCCGCGGCTGGCCGTCAGTCTGCGGCGGGCGCCGGCGGTGAACAGGTGGGCGCTCCAGGCGGCGGGGGCGCAGGACAGGGTGAGGGCCGCGAGGGCGGCGGTGTCGACCGGCCAGGAGGTGTCGGGGGCGCCGCTCGGCAGGGCGTCGGGGCCTCCGGTGGCGGCGGCGGTGAGCAGACCGTCCCCGAGGACGGCGTAGGCGAGGAGCCACCAGGTCCAGGTGCGTACGGCGGCGGCGCGGGGCGTGGACGCCGGTCCGGGGCGGTGCGCGCCGAGCGGGCCGCGGGTCAGGGCCACGCGCACGGCGAGGGCCGAGGCGAGGAGGCCCAGCGCGGCCACGGCGAGGCGGGCCTGGCCGTGGGTGAGGCGCAGTCCGGCGAGGGTGGCCGCGCAGGCGACGCCGGGCAGCAGGGTGCGGACGACCCAGTCCCCGCGCACCCCGGAGGCCGCGGGCGGCGCCGGGGGCGCGGGCGTGTCGGCGATCCGTGGGACGCGGGCGTACATCTCCTCGGCGAGGGAGAAGACATCCCGGTGGCGGAAGCGGGCGGCGGTCCGGTCGGTGATGCCGTGCGCCTCCAGGCCGGCCGCGATCTCCAGCGGGTCCACGGCCCGCTCGCACAGCTCGCGGTGCCGGTGCATCAGGGCCTTGACGGGGTCGGCCGTGCCTCGGCGGGAAGCGGCGGCTGCCGGCTTGTCCGAAGGCTGCCCGTCCGCCGCCTGGTACCAACCGTCGACGGGGTACGGCCCGTCCACGGAGTGCGCGCGCTCCAGGTCGAGATCGCTCATCGCATCCCCTTCACAGCGGACACCGGGGAGACCGCGGACACCGAGGAGACAGCGGACGCCGGAGAGACAGCGGACGCCGGGGACAGGCCGGGCACGCCCGTGGGAGTCGTCCAGCGGCCCGCCACGCGGGCCTCGGCGGGCACGGCGAACGGCAGCGGTTCGCCGGCGCCGTCGAGGACGACGCGCCGGACCGGGCACCGCGCGACGATCTCGAGGTAGAGGCCGTGGAACGCCGCGACGTTCTGCTCGGCGGTGAACAGTTCGAGTGCGCGGGCGCGCGCCGCGGCCCCCAGGCGCGCACGGCGCTCGGGGTCGCGCAGCAATGCCACGCACGCCTTCGCGAGCGCCCGCGGGTTGCGCGGCGGCACCACGAGCCCGGTGCCGCCGATGACCTCGACGACCGCGCCGACGTCGGTGGACACGGTCGCCCGGGCGCAGAGCATGGCCTCGACGAGGCTGATCGGGAAGCCCTCGACGACGCTGGACAGCACGGTCACGGCACCGGACGCGTACGCCTCGGCGGGCGTCGGCGTCTCGGGGCCGCCTATTTCCTCGAAGGAGACCGGGTTGTCGCCGACGGCGTGCGGTCCCTCCGCCTCGTCGGGGAAGAGCTGGGCGGCGAGCGCCCCGCAGTGGGCGAGGTAGGCCGCGCCCTCCGGCCCGACGGGCGCGCCGATGATCCGCAGACGGGTCGTCGGCTCCTCCTTGCGGACCTCGGCGAAGGCGTGCAGCAGGGAGACCAGGTCCTTGGCCGGTTCGATCCGGCCGACCCAGACCAGCGTGTCGGGGTCGGCGTTCTCCGGCGCCTCCCCCACCTCCGCGAAGGGGGCGGCGTCCATGCCGGGGTGGACGGTGCGCAGCTTGGCCCGGTCCGCGCCGCAGCGTTCCTGCCAGCGCCGGGCGTGCGCGTTGCCGGAGGTGACGCGTTCGGCGCGGCGGTAGATCTCGGCGGTGAGCCGGCCGTGGAAGGCGGCGACCAGCGCGCGGACGGCGGGCGCGGACCCGGTGGACTCCGGCGCGGCCAGGTAGTGCGTCCGCAGCCGCACGCCGTACTCGGTGACCAGCAGCGGTACGCCGTGGAAGTGCCGGGCGAGCAGCCCGGGCAGGGCGGCCGCGCCGCCGGACGCCGCGTGGCAGAGGTCGACCGAGCCGAGGCCGTCGTCCTCGTACCAGTCGAGCGAGAGGGGGCGCAGGGCGCGTTCGAGGTGTGCGGCGACGCCGAGCAGATCCGGCACGCCCGCCTCGCGCGCCGCCCGTGACGCGCCGGGCGCGCGACAGGCGCGCTCCAGTGCGCGCACGGCGCTCTCGGAGCGGAGTGCTCCGACCAGCCCGCCCTCCTCGCGGGCCAGCTCGGCGAGCCCGTACAGCGCGTTGGCGAAACGGTCCGCCTCAGTGGCGGAAGCCTCCTCCGGGCGCCCCGCGACGTCCGCGGGACCGGCGCACAGCGAGGCGGCCAGGTCGCCGTACACCTCCTGGAAGCGCCGACGCGCGCGCCTCCCGTATCCGACGCCGTGGTCCTCGGCGGTCCAGAGCGGCGCCGTACGGACCCTGCCGACCTGCGGCGGAAGCGGGATCCAGCCCTCGTCCTCCTGCCGCTCGCTGCGGCTGAGCGCGTAGACGTCGAACTCGTGCTGCCCGAGCCCGCGCACGAGCCGGTCGCACCAGAGCCTGGCGTCACCGCTCACATACGGGTAGCCGCCCTCCGTAAGCAGTCCGATGCGCACGAGTGCACCCCCGATCTCCCTGTGGGGAGCCGCCGTCACCCGGCGGCTCGCAGCGGGACGAACGTATGCGGACAAGCCGGTGGCGCGACGGACGGTTGTCCATCGCGCCACCAAAAGGGGTGAACGGTCGTAACTTTCCCGTGCGGGCCGCGTTCGGCCGCGCTAGGAGATGACCGGCACGCGGTGCTCAGCTGTGCGGATACGCCCAGGGGTTGGGCTTGCAGCGGATGCCGCCGTACTCCAGGAACTTGGTCTGCTGCTGCATCACCGGAGCGAGGTCGCCGTTCTTGTCGCAGGTCACGTGCGAGTAGCCGAGCCGGTGGCCGACCTCGTGGTTGATCAGCATCTGCCGGTAGGCGTGTATCTCGTCCTGGCCGTACGTCGTCGAGCCCTGCGCCCAGCGGTAGGCGTTGATCATCACGCGCTCGGTGGACGCGGAGTCGCACGAGACGTTGTCGACCGTGGTGTCCAGGCCGGACTTGGCACACCAGTCGGCGGTCGTCCCGGGGCTCGCCAGGGTGATCACGAAGTCGGGCTCGCCGGAGTGGATGCGCTCGAAGGTACGGGCGCCGTTGTGCGCCCAGCTGCGGTCGTCGTTGAGGGTCAGATGCACGGCCCGCGCGAACAGCTCGGCGTCCAGCCCGAGCCCCTTCTCCACGTCCACCCGGTAGGTGTACTTCTGCCCGGTCCCCGGCGCCTTGTCGATCCCGGCGACCGCCTCGAACTTCCCGGAACCGTCGAGCGACGGGTTCATCGGGTACGTCTTCGCCATCTTCTGGGCGTACGTCAGCTGCACCGGCGGCGCCGGCGCACCGCTCGGCGTCGGCCGCCCCTCCCCGCGCGAGGCGGGGTCGCGGGACTCCCGCGCCTGGTCGGCGGCCGCCTCCGGCCGTACGGCGCCGCTGTCGCTCCCGTCGGCGACCTGGCCCGCGACCACCACGGCCAGCACGGTGGTCACGGCGGCGGCCGCGATGCCGGTGAACGCCCGTCCCTTGCCACCGCCACCGTCGCGCTTGCCGTCGCCGCGCCCCTGCTCACCGGGCGGCGGGGCGTCGCCGGCCTCGGGCTCGGGCTCGGGGGCGCCGGCGTCCCAGCGGGTGACGGAGGCGTACGGGTCGGCGGCCGGGGTGAGGGGCGTGAAGACGTCGTCGTCCGCGTCGAAGGCGTCCAGGTAGTCCTGCCGGGGGCCGGCCTGCCGCGCTCGCCGCGACCCCGGACGCCGTGACGCCGTACCCGTCCCGGCCCCGGCCGCATCTGCGGGACCCCGCAACTCCCCCCAGCCACCACCGGGTTCCCGCTGCTGGGGATGCCCGCCACGAACGTGGGGCGTGCCGTGCGCGGGGGTGCCGTCGGGGAACTGAGGCATGCCGGGCGCCGGAGTGCCGTCGGGCAACCGGGGCATGCCATGCGCGGGGGTGCCGTCAGGGAACCGGGGCGTGCCGGGCGGAGGCGTCCCCTCGGGGAAGCCCTGCCCCCCACGCCCGGACGCCCCCTCGGGAATCCCCCGCCGTGAGCCCTCCGTATCTGCGGACCCCCCGGCCCGTCGCCTTCCCGTACCGCTTGCGCCCGTGTTCTCACCTTTCGGTGCCGGACCGCGGCGGCTGTGGCGTCCCACGTCGCGTCTCAGCTCCCCGCGCTCACGGACGCGGCGGAGTCGCCGGCGGCCTCCTCGGCCAGCAGGTCGCGGAAGGCGGCCGCCACCGTCTCCGGGTACTCCATCATCGCCACGTGCCCGGCGTCCGGCAGCGTGATCAGCCGGGCGTCGCGGAAGGCGCGGGCGGACCGCTGGGCCATGCGGAAGCCGACGAGCTGGTCGCGGCCGCCGTAGATGAGGAGGGTCGGCGCGAGCACCCGCTCGGCCTGGCGCCACAGCCCGTGCTGCCCGCCCAGGGTGTAGGCGTTGACGATGCCCCGCGCGGAGCGCGCCATCGCGTCCCAGAAGTACGGCAGTCTCAGCCGCCGCTCCATCTCCTCGACCGCGTTGCGGAAGCCTTCCGGCGTGACCCGTCCGGGGTCTCCGTAGCAGAGCGCCATCACGCCGCGGACCCGCTGCTCGGCCGACCATTCCCTGGTGATGCGGGTGAACAGTGCGGCCACCCCGGGGAGCGCAAGCAGCGCCGTGGGGACGGCGGTGCGCTGGACCCGGAGTTCCGGCAGCGCGGGGGAGACGAGCGTGAGCGACCGGACGAGGTCGGGCCGCACCGCGGCGACCCGGGTGGTGATGGCACCGCCGAGGGAGTTGCCGAAGAGGTGCACGGGGCCGCGGCCGGCGGCGTCGAGGTAGCGGATGACCGCGCGGGCGTGCCCGGTGACGGAGTAGTCGCCGTCGTCCGGCGGCGGGGAGTCGCCGAAGCCCGGCAGATCGACGGCCTCGCTGTCGACGACGTCGTCCAGCAGCGGCATCAGCGCGGACCAGTTCTGCGAGGAGCCGCCGAGGCCGTGGACGTAGAGCGCGGGCGGGAGTCCGTCACGCGCGGGCGGCCGGGAGCGCACCTTGAGGGTGATGCCCGGCAGCTGGACCGACCTGAGCCGTTCGCCCTCCGCGACCCGCACGGGCGCGACCTTCGGGAGCACGTTGGCAGTCGGCACGAAGGCTGGCTCGGTCGAAGACATGCGGCAATGTTACGAGGTGATCACGTAGCAGTTCCTGTGTTCGCCGTCACAGCGGTCAGATAATACTCCGAGAGAGCGGCGCCGTTCCGGCAGTGGGACGGCCGATGCGCACCGAGTGACGATCCGGACGCGGATCGCATAGCGTCCGGATCGGGTGTCTCCTAGGCTCGTACAGAGGGCACCCGCGTGTGGCCCCTGCTTATCTCAGGGACGTTCGTAGGAAGGGAGCCCACCATGGCCGTAGATCCCACAGACCCCGAGACGTTCGAGAACGGTGAAGGCGAGGAAGCCCGGGAGTTCGACGTCGAGGCCCCCGAGGGCGACGCGGCGGAGCAGCACGCGGACGTCAAGCCGGACCGCGACGACCCGCTGACCGGCCTCGACCCCGACCGCGCCAACGAGGCGGATCTCGTCGAGCAGACCCGCGTGGTCCGGCTCGACGAGGACGACTACCGGTGATCCGGCTCCGCGCCGGAGCCACGCGAGCACCGCTGACCAGGAACGGGGACATTTTTTGCCCGGTCTGCATCTCATCGAAACCTTTTGCGCGGCTATCGCCACCGTCCGGTACGTGAAATTCTGCGCTCGCACCGCGCACGACACGGTTACCGAAAAGTACGATGGCGGCGCGGCGCACACCGCATGTGGACGATTTTGGGAGGCGGCGTGACAGCCATCGAGCAGACAGAGGCGGCACGCCCGCGGGGTACGCGCCTGCCGCGCCGTGCCCGACGGAACCAGCTGCTGGGCGCCGCTCAGGAAGTCTTCGTGGCACAGGGCTACCACGCGGCCGCGATGGACGACATCGCCGAGCGCGCCGGCGTCAGCAAGCCGGTGCTCTACCAGCACTTCCCGGGCAAGCTCGACCTCTATCTCGCACTGCTGGACCAGCACTGCGAGTCCCTGATCCAGTCCGTGCGCAGCGCTCTGGCGTCGACCACCGACAACAAGCAGCGCGTACGGGCGACGATGGACGCGTACTTCGCGTACGTCGAGGACGACGGCGGTGCCTTCCGCCTGGTCTTCGAGTCGGACCTGACGAACGAGCCCGCCGTGCGCGAGCGCGTCGACAAGGTCACCAACGACTGCGCGGAGGCGATCTGCGACGTCATCGCGGAGGACACCGGTCTGTCCCGCGCGGAGTCGATGCTGCTCGCCTCCGGCCTCGGCGGCCTCGCCCAGGTGGTGGCCCGCTCCTGGCTGCACAGCGACCGCAGCGTCCCGCGCGACCAGGCGGTGCAGCTGCTGGCCTCACTGGCCTGGCGGGGCATCGCGGGCTTCCCGCTGCACGGCACGGAGCAGCCGCAGCACTGACGCGGCGGACCGGTGCGCGGGCGGGGGCGCGTTTTTGTTCCCGTCCGCTGTTCGCTACCGGCGTTCTCGCGCGGAGCGTGCGCGTCCCCTCACCGGGCTAATGTGTGCTGGGTACGGCGCGGACGCCCGCGCAACACTGACCGTTCGGAGGGACATAGCCGTGGAGGTCAAGATCGGCGTGCAGCACGCGCCCCGCGAGATCGTTCTGGAGAGCGGTCAGAGTGCCGAGGAGGTCGAGCGCGTGGTGGCCGAGGCACTGGCCGGCAAGTCGCAGCTGCTGAGCCTCGTGGACGAGCACGGCCGCAAGGTCCTGGTCCCGGCCGACCGCCTCGCCTATGTGGAGCTGGGCGAGCCGGCGCCGCGCAAGGTGGGCTTCGGCGCGCTGTAGGCGGCGCACGAGCGAGAACTGAGGGCCCGTCGGGTGTCGCACCCGGCGGGCCCTCACGCATGCCCGGCGGCAGCGGGCACGGGCCGCTCGCGGCACCAGCCGCCCGAAGCACGGAAACCGCACAAGTCCTTCACAGGGGAGGATTGCATTCCGCAGGTCAGGGGTATGACGGGCTGTGACCGTTAGGGCAGGACGGCGACGTGGGAGGACCCCTACATGTTCTTGGAAGCCTTCAGCTCCGCGCTCCTCGGCCTCGTCCTGGCGTGGACGTACGCGGTCCGGCTGCCGCACCGTCTGCCTGCCCGCCCCCTGGTGCTGTCGACCGGTGTCGCCGGAGGGCTGTTCGGCGCCTTCCTCATCCGCACCGCGGTGGACGCCGCCGGCTTCCTGCTGGTGCTGCTCGGCGCGGTCGTCGTCTCGGTCGCCTCGCTCTCGCTGCTGCTCCGCCCGGCGGGAAGACTCCGCCGGCACTCGGCGACGGCCTGAGCCGCCGCCGGGTCCGGCCACGACGCCCAACTCCCCGCCGCCGACGGCGGCAGGACCGGGACGACCCCCAATAGACCCCGCCGCCGCTGCTGCTCAGGCGGCCCCCGCCGGTTCGGACAACGCCCCGCCGGTTCGGACGGCGCCCGGCCGGTTCAGGCGGCCAGCCCCAGCGCCGCCATCCGCTTGGTGTGCGCCTCGGTGATCCGCGAGAACATCCGGCCGACCTCGGCCAGGTCGAACCCGTCCGCGACGCCGCCGACGAGCATCGTCGACAGCGCGTCGCGCTCCGCGACCACCCGCTGCGACTGCGACAGCGCCTCACCCATCAGCCGCCGCGCCCACAGCGCGAGCCGCCCGCCCACGCGCGGGTCCGCGTCGATCGCCGCGCGCACCTTCTCCACCGCGAACCCGGCGTGCCCGGTGTCGTCGAGCACGGCCAGCACCAGCTCGCGGGTGTCCGAGTCCAGCCGGGCCGCGACCTCGCGGTAGAAGTCGCTGGCGATCGAGTCGCCGACATAGGCCTTGACCAGGCCCTCCAGCCAGTCCGAGGGCGCGGTCTGCTTGTGGAAGCCGTCCAGCGCGGCGACGAAGGGCTCCATGGCCGCGGTGGGCTCCTCGCCGATCCCGGTGAGCCGGTCGCGCAGCCGCTCGAAGTGGTGGAACTCGGCCGACGCCATCTTCGCCAGCTCCGCCTTGTCCTCCAGGGTCGGCGCCAGCTTCGCGTCCTCCGCGAGCCGTTCGAACGCCGCGAGCTCCCCGTACGCGAGGGCGCCCAGCAGGTCCACGACCGCGGCCCGGTACTGCGGATCGGCGGAGGCCGTCGCCCAGTCCTGGGCGGCGACGCCGGTGGGGGCGGCGCTCTCGGAGGTGTCGGCGGCGTTGGCAGGCTTGTCAGAGCTGGTCATGAAGCGCACAATAGCCCGCTCGCCGCTCCGAGGAAGTCCCTGCTCATCCAGTGTGACGACGACTACGTGACCGAATCGGCCATCGCATGTGCGCGAATCCGGGGTATGGTGGTAATGCGCCTGCTGATACGTCGGCTGATATCGACGTGTCTCGACAGGCCGCGCGTATGAGGATGCCCGGTCGGTGGCCCGATCGGCTCCGACCCGACAGCCCTCCCTGACCGTACGGCACTGTGCGTACGACGATCGGAGGGACCCCTCAGCGGTTCGAGCGCTAGAGCGTCGGCGCGGTCCCGTGCCCCACGGCCCGCCCGTAGGCAGCCGACGTCCCCGGCACGGTCTGTCACGACCCCCGCGCTCGCCTCGCGCCGCCCACACAGAAGAGGCAGCACCCTGACTACGACGTTCCGAGAGCTCGGGATCCTTCCCGAGACCGCCGAGGCCCTGGAAGCCGTCGGCATCGTCACCCCGTTCCCCATCCAGGAGATGACCCTCCCCGTCGCCCTCGCTGGCACGGATGTCATCGGCCAGGCCAAGACCGGCACCGGCAAGACGCTGGGCTTCGGCCTCCCGCTCCTGGAGCGCGTCACCGTCCCCGCCGACGTGGAGGCGGGCCGCGCGAAGCCCGAGGCCCTCACCGACGCCCCGCAGGCGCTCGTGGTCGTCCCCACCCGCGAGCTGTGCACGCAGGTCACCAACGACCTGCTGACCGCGGGCAAGGTGCGCAACGTGCGCGTCACCGCGATCTACGGCGGCCGGGCCTACGAGCCCCAGGTCGAGGCCCTGAAGAGGGGCGTCGACGTGGTCGTCGGCACCCCCGGCCGGCTGCTCGACCTGGCGGGCCAGAAGAAGCTGGACCTGAGCCACGTCAAGGCCCTCGTCCTCGACGAGGCCGACGAGATGCTCGACCTGGGCTTCCTGCCCGACGTCGAGAAGATCATCGACATGCTCCCGGCCAAGCGGCAGACCATGCTGTTCTCGGCGACCATGCCGGGCGCGGTCATCGGCCTGGCCCGCCGGTACATGAACCGGCCCACGCACATCCGTGCCACGACGCCGGACGACGAGGGCGCCACGGTCGCGAACATCAAGCAGTTCGTCTACCGCGGGCACTCCCTCGACAAGCCGGAGATGATCGCCCGCATCCTGCAGGCCGACGGCCGCGGCCTGGCGATGATCTTCTGCCGGACCAAGCGCACCGCCGCCGACATCGCCGAGCAGCTCCAGCGCCGCGGCTTCGCGGCCGGCGCGGTCCACGGCGACCTCGGCCAGGGCGCCCGCGAGCAGGCGCTGCGCGCCTTCCGCAACGGCAAGGTGGACGTGCTGGTCTGCACCGACGTCGCCGCGCGCGGCATCGACGTCGAGGGCGTCACCCACGTCATCAACTACCAGTCGCCCGAGGACGAGAAGACGTACCTGCACCGCGTCGGCCGCACCGGCCGCGCGGGCGCCAAGGGTACGGCGATCACGTTCGTCGACTGGGACGACATCCCGCGCTGGCAGCTGATCAACAAGGCGCTGGAGCTGGACTTCAACGACCCGGTGGAGACCTACTCCACCTCCCCGCACCTCTTCGAGGACCTCGGCATCCCGGCCGGCACCAAGGGTGTCCTGCCGCGCTCGGAGCGCACCCGCGCCGGACTGGACGCGGAGGAGCTGGAGGACCTGGGCGAGCCGGGCGGCCGTGCGGGCCGCGGCCGCGGTGGCCGGGGCGGCCGCCAGGACGGCCGCGAGGAGTCCCGTACGGCCGACCGCGAGCGTACGGCCCATACGCCGCGCCGCCGCCGTCGTACGCGCGGTGGGTCCCCCGTCGACCCGGCCGCCGCCCAGGCGCCGTCCGCGACGACCGCGCCGGAGGCCCCGGCGGCCGGTTCCGACTCGGCCGAGTCGCTCACCGCACCGCGCACCCCGCGCCGCCGTCGCCGCACTCGCGGTGGCGCCGTGGCGGAGCAGGCTGTCGCGGCCGCGCCGGTCGAGGCGACGACGACCGCGGAGTCCCCTGTGGCCACGGCGGAGGGCCCGGCCACGGTCCAGCTCGACGCTCCGGAGGCCCCCGAGGCCCCGGCGAAGCCGCGCCGCCGCCGCACCCGCCGGTCCGCCGACGCCGTTACGACCGTGGAACCGACGGCCACCGAGTCGGCACCGGAGCCGCAGGCGGCCCCCGTCGCCGAGGCCACGGAGGAGCCCAAGCCGCGCCGCACCCGCAAGGCGGCGGCCACGGCCGAGGCAGCGGTCGACACGGCGGAAGGCGCCGAGGCGAAGCCGAAGACCCGCCGCACGCGGAAGACGGCCGAGCCGGTCGAAGCTCCTGCCGCTGCGGAGACCCCGGAAGCCCCGGAAGCCGAGGCGAAGCCCAAGCGCACCCGCAAGACCACGGCAGCCGCCGTAGTCGACACGGCGGAAGGCACCGAGGCCAAGCCGAAGACCCGCCGCACCCGCAAGGCCGCCGAGCCCGCCGAGGCCCCCACCACGGCGGAAGCCCCGGAAGCCGAGGCGAAGCCCAAGCGCACCCGCAAGACCACGGCAGCCGCCGTAGTCGACACGGCGGAAGGCACCAAGGCCAAGCCGAAGACCCGCCGCACGCGGAAGGCCGCCGAGCCCGCCGAGGCCCCCGCGACCACGGAGACCCCGGAAGCCGAGGCCAAGCCGAAGGTCCGCCGTACCCGCAAGGCCGCCGAGCCGGTCGAGGCGCCCGCCGCCGAGATCCCGGCCCAGGCCGCGCAGGAGCCGGAGCCCAAGCCGCGCCGCACCCGCAAGGCGGCGGCCACGGCCGAGGCAGCGGTCGACACGGCGGAGGGCGCCGAGGCCAAGCCGAAGACCCGCCGCACGCGGAAGGCCGCCGAGCCCGCCGAGGCCCCCGCAATGGAGGCCCCGGAAGCCGAGGCCAAGCCCAAGCGCACCCGCAAGACCACGGCAGCCACCGCGGTCGACACGGCCGAGGGCGCCGAGGCCAAGCCGAAGGTCCGTCGCACCCGCAAGGCCGCCGAGCCGTCCGAGGCCCCCGCCACCACGGAGACCCCGGACGCTCCGGAAGCCGAGGCCAAGCCGAAGACCCGCCGCCCCCGTAAGACCGCGGCGAGCGCGGCACGCACGGCCACGGAGGTCGCCGAGATCCCGGCGCAGGCCGCGCAGGAGCCGGAGCCCAAGCCGCGCCGCACCCGCAAGGCGGCGGCCACGGCCGAGGGCACCGAGGCGGCGCCGAAGGTCCGCCGTGCCCGCAAGGCCACGGTTGCCGCGGAGCCCGCGGAGAGCTGATCACGCCGTGCGACGGCCCGGCCCACCCCGTGTGGGCCGGGCCGTCGGCGTTCCCGGGGCGAAACAGCCGGTACAGCCAGCCAGTGCAGCCGGAACGGCTGGAACGTCCCGCGGACGCCCCCGCCCGTACACCCCGCCCCGCTACCCTCCCCCCGTGACCACCCCCACCGCCCTCGCCCCTCCCCCGGGCGCCCGCGCCTACCCCCTCCGTACCGCCCGCGGTGACTTCGCCGTCGTGGACGTGCCCGTGGCTTCCGGTGTCGAGCAGCGGGGGGTCGCTCTGCTGCTGCCGGGGTTCACCGGGAGCAAGGAGGACTTCCATCTGATGCACGAGCCGCTGGCCGTGCGCGGGTACCGGACGATCGCCGTGGACGGGCGCGGCCAGTTCGAGTCGAAGGGGCCGGTGGACGAGGAATCGGCTTACGCGCAGGGCGAGTTGGCGCGGGACGTGCTGGCGCAGGCGGCCGCTCTCGCGGCGGGCGCTCCCGTGCATCTCCTCGGTCATTCCCTCGGCGGGCAGATCGCCCGCGCGGCCGTTCTGCTCGATCGGTCCGCCTTCGCCTCGCTCACCCTCGTCGCCTCGGGCCCGGCCGAGATCTCGGTGGCCCAGCGGCAGCGTGTGCGGCTGCTGCGGGACGCGCTGGCCGTGATGTCGATGGCCGAGGTGTGGGAGGCGATCCTGGCGATGGGCGCGCCGGAGGACGTGGGCGGGCCGGCTCGCGGTCTGGGCGGCCCGGAGCAGTTGCGCCGCCGCTGGCTGGGGCATTCGCCCGCGCAGCTCATGGCGACGGGACACCAGTTGTGCACCGAGCCGGACCGGGTCGGCGAGCTGGCCGCCGTACGGCTGCCGTGCCATGTGCTGTCCGGTACCCGGGACGGGACCTGGCCGGTGCCGCTGCTGGACGACATGGCCCGGCGTCTGAACGCGCACCGCACGGTCGTGACGGGCGCCGAGCACTCCCCCAACCTGGACCGTCCGCTGCCGACGGCCCGCGCGGTGGCCGATTTCTGGGACCGGCACCGCCCGGCTTAGCGGTCAGTACTGCGTCTGCACGTGCTCCCAGAACCCGTCCCGCAGGGCCCGCCGCAGGTCGGCCTGGCCGCGCAGGGAGTACTGGAGGATGCCCTCGGCCTCCACTAGCAGGTCCTGGTCGACCGAGCCGGGCAGGTAGGGGTGGCCGGGCAGCAGCTCGACCAGGGCTTCGCGGCCTCGCGCGGCCAGCCACTTCGCGGCGATCTGGGCGCCGACGAACCGGACGTCCTCCCTGGTGGGGCGGGTGGCGGCGGTGGCGTCGTAGGCGGGGGCGGTGCGGCGGGAGACGTACGGCTTGAAGAACTCCAGGTCGAGGGTGCGCTGGCTGTCGACCTCCCAGAGCAGCGGCTCGGCCTGGTTGCGGCCCTCGGGTGCCTCGATGCCCCACAGGTGCACCCGGGCTCCGTACCCCTGTGCCGCCTCGACGGCCGACACCAGGTCCTCGTCGCCGCCGAGCAGGGCCGCGTCGCTGATCGCGCGGTGCCGGGCGAGGGATTCGAGGTCGGTCCGGATCAGGGAATCAACGCCCTTCTGCTGGTTGTTGGCGTTGAGGTTGCCGAGCCGGACCTTCACGTCGGGCAGTTCGGCGATGGTCTGCTGCTCGGCGGTGTGGATGCGGCGGCGGGCGCCGTCGTACCAGTAGACGCGGAGCAGCCGGCTGTCGGCGAAGATCGTGCGGGCCCTGTCGATCAGGGCGTCGATGAGTCCTTCGGCGTCCAGGTCGAAGGCGCGCCGGTCCTCGGTTCCGGCGACGAGTCGGCCCGCGGCGGCGTAGAGGTACCCGGCGTCGACGAAGATCGCATGGGTGGAGGGCGTCTTCGCCACCTCGGCGAGCATGCGCTGGAGCAGCTCGTTCGTGCGGTCGAGGCGGGCGGACAGGGCCGCGAGGTCGTCGTTCATCACGCCCATTGTCCTTCTCGTCACGCTGCGAACACAACCGGTCCCGATCGGTCCTGGATGATCCGCGAGCAACTGCTTACGCGTCAGTAATTAGTTGTTCGAAAAATTTCTTTAGCGTAGGGAATGTTTGTAACAGACACCGCGTTGCATACGTATGGAACAGGGGGCACTGTCGCCTCATGGGCCATCCACCAGTAGTTCTCCTCAGGGAGGATGACCAGACGAAGGGAGAAGCCACCATGCGCTTCGAGATTCTGCGACTCGACGACATCGACGGCACGCCCGTGGACACCACCGTCGTGGACGCCGCCTCCGTCAACCGGATCGTTCAGCAGGCTGCCGCGATCGGCCAGCGCCTGTGGATCCGCCCGGCCGAGACCCCGGCCTCGTAACACACATGCTTGAGAGCCCCGTACGGCACCACTGCCGTACGGGGCTCTGTTGCGTGCGCGCGCCGCTCAGCCGCCCTGGATCACCTGGGTCACGCCGTTGATGATCTGCTGCACGGCGATCGCGGACAGCATCATGCCCGCGAGCCGGGTCACCAGGACGACACCGCCGTCCTTGATGACGCGGATGATCAGCAGCGAGTACCGCATCACCAGCCACAGCACCACGTGGATGGCGAGGATCGCCGACCACACCGACACCTGCGTGCCGACGCTGTCGGCCTTCTGCACGGCGAGGATCACGGAGACGATCGCGCCGGGACCGGCGAGCAGCGGCATGCCCAGGGGCACGAGGGCGACGTTGACGTCCTTGGTCTGCTTGGGCTCGTCGGTCTTGCCGGTGAGCAGGTCGAGCGCGATCAGCAGGAGCAGCAGACCGCCGGCGATCATCAGCGCCGGCACGGACACGTGCAGGTAGTCGAGGATCTGGTGGCCGAGGAGACCGAAGACGGCGATGACTCCGCCGGCCACGCAGACGGCCTGGAAGGCCATCCGCTTCTGCACCTTGGCGGGCCGGCCGGCGGTCAGGGCGAGGAAGATCGGGGTGATCCCAGGGGGATCCATGATGACAAAAAGGGTCAGGAACAGGGAGCCGAAGACGGCGATGTCGAACATGCGGGAACTACAGGCCTTGCGCTGAGCTGAAAAGAGGAAGTGGGCGTGCGTGAGGAGCGGGCGGCGCGATGCGCCCTCAGACGGCTCCGCCGGTGCCCGGCACCGGGAACGCCCCGGTCGCCCGCCGGGTGATCTCCCCGTACACCTCGGGGTCGGTCGTGTACTCACCGAGCACACAGGTCTTCCGGCTGCCGTGGTAGTCGCTGGAGCCGGTCACCAGCAGGCCCAGCTCCTTGGCGAGGCCGCGCAGCCGCGCCCGGGTGTCCGGGTCGTGGTCCATGTGGTCGACCTCGATGCCGTCGAGGCCCGCGGCGGCCATCTCGGCGATCGCGGACTCGGGCACCGTACGGCCGCGCTTGGCGGCGCCGGGGTGCGCGAACACGGTGACCCCGCCCGCGGCCTTGACCAGGCGGATGGCCTCGAAGGGGTCGGTCTCGTGCTTCTCGACGAAGGCCCGGCCGCCGTCGGCCAGCCAGTCCTGGGTGAACGCGTCGCCCACGGTCGGTACGACGCCCAGCTCGACCAGCGCGGTGGCGACGTGCGGGCGGCCCACGGAGCCGTCCCCGGCGATCCGGGCGACCTGCTCCCAGGTGACCGGCACACCCAGCTGGTTCAGCTTGTCGATCATGCCCTTGGCCCGCGGCACCCGGTCGTCGCGCACCAGCTCCCGCTCGGCGAGCAGGTCGGGCTCCTCAGGGTCGAAGAGGTAGGCCAGCATGTGCATGCTGATGCCGTCGATCCGGCAGGACAGCTCGGCGCCGGTGACGAGGGTCAGCCCGTCGGGCAGCGCGGCGATCGCCTCGGCGTACCCCCGGGTCGTGTCGTGGTCGGTCAGCGCGACCACGTCCAGCCCCGCGGCGGCGGCGTTGCGCACCAGCTCGGCGGGGGTGTCCGTGCCGTCGGACGCGGTGGAGTGGCTGTGCAGGTCTATGCGCACGACGCGTACTCCAGGCGGTGACGGGACGGAAAGGACACCCCAAAGGATAGCGGGACGCGGTGCCCCCATGTCACACCCGCAGCCCGGAAGTGCCCTTTACAGCCGAGTGATGCCGGTCACGCCGGAAACAGGCCACGTCACGGCGAGAGCAGGCGGGGCGACAGCGCCCCGCAGGGCACCAGCTCCATCTCCGCCCCGGCGTCGCGCAGGTCCGTGAGAACCAGCTCGTCGTACATCATCACGCCCGTCCGCTCGGGCCAGATCACGGCCCACAGCCACAGCCCCAGCGCCTCCCCGGCGAACACCGCGCGGTCGTCCGGAGTGCCGGAGACATGCCAGAGCGGGGTGGGCCGGCCGGCGGCGAGGACCTTGGCCTGCGGCGGTTTCTCGACGTTCACGTACGGCCCGGGGTCGGGCCCGTCGACGCCCGCGTAGCGCGAGCCGAGGCCGACGCCGAGTTCCTCGGCCACCAGGATCAGCTCACCGACGCCCCCGAGCGGGCTGGGCCCCGAGCAGGCCAGCGCCGTGGCACGGCCGCCGCTGCGGTCGTCACCCGCGCAGAGCACGCCCGTGTAGAGCCAGCCGATCGGCAGCGGCCACGGCATCCACACCGGCACCTGCGCGCGACGCACCGCGACGGCGAGGGCCTCGACGCTGGGCGGGACCACGGGTTGCAGCGGATACACCGCCCCGTGCACATCGCACTGCCAGGAGTCGGAGAAGAGTCCGGGCGCCCTGACCCGGCCACCGCACTTCGGGCAACTGGGTTCGCCCCTCATAGGGCCCCACGGTCCTACCCCTGCTGCGCCACGTCAAGGACGATCACCCGTCCGGCCGGAATCGCCGGTGCCCCTACTCGGGAGTAATTAGATGTAGGTTGCAATAATTAGCTGCCCTAACTTACTACGTGCATACACCAACCATCTCCTCGTCGGACTCCGTCCGGATTGGAGCGACGTTGGACCCCTTCGACGCGGGAGCGGGTGGCCTCCTGCGCCAGCCGAAGGCCGTGTGGGCCACGGCCGGCGCATCCGTCGTCGTCTTCATGGGCTTCGTCTCGACGGCCCTCGCGGTGATCGTCGGCGCGGCGGCCGGCGGCAGCGCGGCGGCGATCCTGCTGCACGAGTCCGCGCTCGGCCTCGGCATGGCCTGCGGGCCGCTGCTGGGCGCCCTGCTCGGCGACGCCGGCTGGCGCTACCCGTTCTTCGGCACCGCGGCCCTGATGGCGGTCGGCTTCCTGTGCATCACGGCGTTCCTGAAGGAACAGCCGAGGCCGGCCCGCAAGACCTCGCTGCTCGACCCGATCCGGGCGCTCGGCCACGGCGGTCTGGCCACGGCTGCGGTCTCGGCGTTCTTCTACAACTACACGTTCTTCACCGTGCTGGCCTTCACCCCCTTCGTGCTGGACATGACGCCGTACAAGTCGGGTGCCGTGTTCTTCGCCTGGGGCGTGCTGCTCGCCGTCTTCTCGGTGATCGTGGCCCCGCGCATGCAGGCGCGGTTCGGCTCGCTGAAGGTGCTCGGCGGCTCACTCGTACTGCTCGCCGCCGACGTACTCGTCCTCGGCTACGGCGACCACACCACCGCCGTCGTCTGCACCACCCTGTCCGGCGCCTTCATCGGCGTGAACAACACCGTCTACACCGAGCTGGCGCTCGGTGTCTCGGACGCCCCGCGCCCGGTGGCGAGCGCCGGCTACAACTTCGTGCGCTGGTTCGCGGTGGCCGCCGCGCCCTACCTCGCGCCGAAGATCGAGGAGTGGACCGACCTCCACATCCCGTTCGTGGTCGCCGCGGTCACGGCGGTGGCGGGCGCGGTCGTCGTCGCCGTACGGCGCAAGGCCCTCGTCACCGAGGCCGAGGAGCTTCAGCCCCGGCACACCAGGGAGGACGGGGTGTCGGCGTTCGCCAACTGACCAGGCCGGACCGGGGGTTGGTGAGATCCGTCACCCGAGCGGGACGGACGCGCGCAGCGGATCGCGCAGGTCCGTCCCCTGGTTCAGCCAGCGCTCCTGGAGCGCCTGCGCGCCGTGCACGCGCTTCCAGGCGGCCTCGTTCGGGGTCATCGGCAGCAGCGGCAGGAACCGTACGGGGTCCATCGGCGCGTCCAGTTCCAGATCCTCGACCAGGCCGCCGGGCTCGGCGACCAGCACCGAGGTGAACGGGGCGCCCGGCCACAGCGGCTCACCCACGTCCAGCGACGCGCCCGGCGCCACGACCACACCCTCGACCTGCGGGGACGCGGCGAGCACGGCCAGCGGGCGGAGCACCTTGTCGGTGTCGGCGAGCCCGGCACGGACCGACAGCACCAGTTCGACGCGGGGGCCCTTGACCGGGTCGGCGAGTACCGCGGTGGGATCGGTCATGGGCTGGGCCGACATGCCGAGGGTCGCGTAGCGAACGATGTCCCCCTCGGTGAAGCGCAGCACCTCGATGCGGTCCGTGCCGAGGAAGGTGACCGCCGCGCGGGCGTCCGGCTCACCGAGCGCGGTGCGCAACCGGGCCTCGACCAGAGGAAGAACATCAACCATGCGGCGAGCATAGAACTCGTCAGGACCGGGCAAAGCAGCGCCTTGACACTTCAGTCGGCTGATACTCTTGGCCGGTGGTCGGGCAGCACGCGGCAACGTGTGCGTCAAGTCCCGACGCCACGGGAACCCTTATAGGGGTTGGGCTCGTCCCTCACCAGGGACCGACCGGAGGAGGTGGGGCTGTCATGGATCGAAGTCGACCGTGCAGTACCACCCGCCCTTCCGGCCACTGATGTAGCTCCGGCTCTAGCTGGCTGCCACCTTTCGCGTGCGCGTCTTCGTCCGGAAGAGCACTTCGTTTCGCCTTGTCTGATCTGTCTGTTCTGTCTGGCCTGCATCAGCAGCTGACTCAGTAGCGAAGCTCGCCACCGCGACGGTGCGGTGCTCCCCGCTTTGTGGACGTGCCAAACATCCGCAGTGAAAAAACGTCCTCATTCCGGGTAGTTCCACCCGTCGTCGGCGGTCTTTCGTTGCCCGTTGCGAAGGAGCCTGCCCATGTCGATGATTCGCGACCTGCGCGCCGCCGTCCGCCCGTCCCGCCCCGCGCTGCGCAAGGACACCGGCGGCTACGACACCACCCGCGACCCGGCGACCGCCTCCGCCGTCGTCGACTGCGCCGTCTACCGCGACGGCGCCCGCGTCCAGACGCCCCGGCCGCTCACCCCTCACGAGGCGATGCGCCAGGTGCGCCGCGACGGAGGCTTCGTCTGGATCGGGCTGCACGAGCCGACCGAGGCCGAATTCTCCGGCATCGCCCGCGAGTTCGGGCTGCACCCGCTGGCCGTGGAGGACGCCGTCCAGGCCCACCAGCGGCCCAAGCTGGAGCGCTACGACGACTCCCTCTTCACCGTCTTCAAGACCATCCACTACGTCGAGCACGACGAGCTGACCGCCAACAGCCAGATCGTCGAGACCGGCGAGGTGATGTGCTTCACCGGCCAGGACTTCTTCATCACCGTCCGGCACGGCGGCCAGGGCTCGCTGAGAGGGCTGCGGCACCGGCTCCAGGACGACCCGGATCTGCTGTCGAAGGGCCCGTCGGCGGTGCTGCACGCCATCGCCGACCACGTCGTCGACGGATACATCGCCGTCGCGGACGCGGTGCAGGACGACATCGACGAGGTCGAGACCGAGGTGTTCTCGCCCGGCCGCAAGGGCACCCCGCGCGGCACCGACGCCGGCCGGATCTACCAACTCAAGCGCGAGGTGCTGGAGTTCAAGCGCGCGGTGTCGCCACTGGTGCGGCCGTTGCAGCTGCTGAGCGAGCGGCCGATGCGGCTGATCGACCCGGACATCCAGAAGTACTTCCGGGACGTCGCCGACCACCTGGCCCGGGTGCAGGAGCAGGTCATGGGCTTCGACGAGCTGCTCAACTCGATCCTCCAGGCCAACCTCGCCCAGGCGTCAGTGGCGCAGAACGAGGACATGCGGAAGATCACCTCGTGGGCGGCCATCATCGCCGTACCGACGATGGTCTGCGGTGTGTACGGGATGAACTTCGACTACATGCCCGAGCTGCGGTGGAGGTTCGGCTACCCGATGGTGCTCGGCATCACCGCGATGATCTGTCTCGGCATCCACCGCACCCTGAAGCGCAACGGATGGCTGTGACCCGGCCTGGATAGGCTGGTCCCATGACAACCGAGCTGCTCGACCGGGCCCTCGTCGAGGAGGCCACGAAGAAGTCCGGCCTCATCTGGGTACAGGGGCCCGGCGCGCCCGTCCGCGCGCTCTGGCACGCCTGGCACGAGGGTGCCGCCTGCGTGGTCGGCGACGGACCGGGCGAGCAGTCGCTGCCGGGGCTGGCCGACGGCGCCGCCGCCGAGGTGACCGTGCGCAGCAAGGACAAGGGCGGCCGTGTCGTCGCCTGGACCGCGACGGTCATGGAGCTGGCGCCGGACTCCGAGGCGTGGGAGGCGGCGGTCGCCGAGCTGAAGGGCAAGCGGCTCAACGCGCCCGACGGCGAGGCGATGACCGAGCGCTGGCGCCGTGAGTGCCGGGTGCTGCGCCTGGAGCCGACCGGGACGGTCCTGCCGCTGCCGGAGGGCTCCCTCGCCGAGGCCCCGCTGCCGAGCGCGGCCACGACCCGCCGGCCGATCCCCGCCGCGCTGCCCCGCCTGCTGATGAAGCGGCGCAAGCGCAAGTAGGGCGGCGGCCGGCGCTACGACGTCGGCAGCTGCTGCCCGTAGTCCACCGTCTCGCTCTTCTTCGGCTCGTTCAGGGCGAAGTCCTCACCCCAGGCCGAGAACGTCAGCGTGCCCGCGTCGCCGCCGCGCACCAGCCGCAGCGGGTACGGCTTGCCCTCCAGGGAGACGTCGAGGGTGCCGCCGGAGCCCTGGTCGCCGGTGATGCGGACGGTGCGCACGCCGGACTGCTCGTGGCGGCCGTCGTTCTTCAGCGTGCCGTGCAGGGTGAGCAGGCTGTCGAGGAGGACGTCCTTGTCGGTGAAGCCGCTGAACCGCTTGTAGGAGGGGTCGCCCTCGGGCACCTTGACGTACTTGCCGTCGAGCTTTCCGGCGGCCGCGTCGCCCTCGCCGCCCTCGGGGTCCCAGAACGCGGTGTCCGCCTTGAGATACAGCTGCTCACCGATCCGCAGCAGCTCGAACGCCGCGCCCTCCGCGGTGACGGACCCGGTGCCGCCGTCGTCCTTCAGCCGCATGTCGAGCTTGTACGTGCTGCCGCCGGCGACCACGGTCCCGGACAGCCGGACCGCCCCGGCCGACACCGCGGCCGCGCGCGTCTTCGCCTGGATCTTCTCGGGGGTCAGCTTGCCCACCCCGTTGGTGCCCGCGTCCGGGTCCTCGCTACTGCATCCCGTCAGCCCCACGCCCGTCACCACCAGCGCGCAGATCGCGCTCACCAGCGTGGCCCGGCGGGTACGGCCCGGGGGAATCGCAGTCACAGGTGGGGCTGCCTTTCTGACGAGGGTCCGGTCGGCGTACCGCAGAGTACCGGGGCCGGGAGGAGGGAGCGGAGCCAGATCGTCCGGACCGCTCACCAGGGCGTATCCGATCCGGACGGGCTAGCCTGAAGCCCACCCGAACGGGCAACCCGGACACAGCGGACGTGACGGAAGCGGAGGTGCGGAACATGGCAGCGGGCGCCCCCCGGATCTTCGTCTCGCACCTGGCCGGCATCGCCGTCTTCGACCCCACCGGTGACCAGGTGGGCCGGGTGCGGGACCTCGTCGTGATGCTGCGGGTCGCCCGGCGGCCACCGCGGCTGCTGGGCCTGGTCGTCGAACTCGCCACCCGCCGACGCATCTTCCTGCCCATGACCCGGGTCACCGGCATCGAGTCCGGCCAGGTCATCACCACCGGTGTGCTCAACGTCCGCCGCTTCGAGCAGCGCCCCACGGAACGGCTCGTCTTCGGCGAGCTGCTGGACCGGCGCGTCACGCTCGTCGAGGACGGTGAGGAGGTCACCGTCCTGGATCTGTCGGTGCAGCAGCTCCCGGCCCGCCGGGACTGGGAGATCGACCGGGTGTTCGTACGGAAGGGGCGCAAGGGCGGGGCCTTCCGCCGGGCCAAGGGCGAGACGCTCACCGTCGAATGGTCGGCGGTCACCGGGTTCTCCCTGGAGGAGCACGGGCAGGGCGCCGAGAACCTGCTCGCCACCTTCGAGCAGCTGCGCCCCGCCGACCTGGCGAACGTCCTGCACCACCTCTCCCCCAAGCGCCGCGCCGAGGTCGCCGCGGCCCTCGACGACGACCGGCTCGCCGACGTCCTGGAGGAGCTGCCGGAGGACGACCAGATCGAGATCCTCGGCAAACTGAAGGGCGAGCGCGCGGCCGACGTCCTGGAGGCGATGGACCCGGACGACGCGGCCGACCTGCTCGCCGAGCTGCCGAAGGAGGAGCAGGAGCGGCTGCTGAGCCTGATGCAGCCCGCCGACGCGGCCGACATGCGCCGCCTGATGTCGTACGAGGAGCACACGGCCGGTGGTCTGATGACGACCGAGCCGATCGTGCTGCGCCCGGACGCCACGGTCGCGGACGCCCTGGCCCGGGTCCGCAACCGCGACCTCTCCCCCGCCCTCGCCGCCCAGGTCTACGTGTGCCGGCCGCCCGACGAGACCCCGACCGGCAAGTACCTGGGCACGGTGCACTTCCAACGGCTGCTGCGCGACCCGCCGTTCACCCTGGTCAGCTCGCTCGTCGACGACGATCTCCAGCCGCTCGCGCCGGACGCCGCGCTGCCCGTCGTCGCCGGGTTCTTCGCGACGTACGACATGGTCGCGGCGCCCGTGGTCGACGAGTCCGGGTCGCTGCTGGGGGCGGTCACCGTGGACGACGTACTGGACCACATGCTGCCCGAGGACTGGCGGGAGACCGAGTTCCATCTGGACGAGGGGGCGGGCGCCCATGGCTCCTGAGCGCGAGACGTCCCGGGAGACGGCCCGCGAGCGCGCGCCCGCCGGGGCCACCGCCACCACTCGCCCGCGCGCCCGGCTGGACCTGCCGCGCCCGCCGCGCCCGCGCATCCTGCCCGAGTGGGATCCGGAGGCCTTCGGGCGGCTCTCGGAGCGCATCGCGCGCTTCCTCGGCACCGGCCGGTTCATCGTCTGGATGACCTTCGTCATCATCATGTGGGTGCTCTGGAACGTGTCCGCGCCGCGCGACCTGCGGTTCGACGAGTACCCGTTCATCTTCCTGACCCTGATGCTCTCGCTCCAGGCCTCCTACGCCGCCCCGCTGATCCTGCTCGCGCAGAACCGGCAGGACGACCGCGACCGGGTCAACCTCGAACAGGACCGCAAGCAGAACGAGCGGTCCATCGCGGACACCGAGTACCTGACCCGGGAGATCGCGGCCCTGCGGATCGGCCTCGGCGAGGTCGCGACCCGCGACTGGATCCGCTCGGAGCTCCAGGACCTGGTGAAGGAGATGGAGGAACGGACCGACGGCCACCACGGGCGGGAGGACGGCCACCACGTATTCCCGGCAGATCGGTCGGCGGGACGTGACGTAGACGACCGCTGACGGGCATCCCGGGGGCCCTGTGCGGCGCCGTACCATCATCCTTATGGCTACGGAAGACGCGGTGCGCGAAGCACTGGCGACGGTGAACGACCCCGAGATCAACCGACCCATCACCGAACTCGGGATGGTCAAGTCGGTGGACGTCGGCGCGGACGGAACGGTCGCCGTCACCGTGTACCTGACGGTCTCGGGCTGCCCCATGCGCGACACGATCACCCAGCGGGTGACCGAGGCGGTCTCCCGCGTCGAGGGCGTCACCCGGGTCGACGTCACGCTGGACGTGATGAGCGACGAGCAGCGCAAGGAGCTGGCGACGGCCCTGCGCGGCGGCCAGACCGAGCGCGAGGTGCCCTTCGCCAAGCCCGGCAACCTCACCCGTGTCTACGCGGTCGCCTCCGGCAAGGGCGGCGTCGGCAAGTCGTCGGTGACGGTGAACCTGGCGGCGGCGATGGCGGCGGACGGCCTGAAGGTCGGTGTCGTCGACGCCGACATCTACGGCCACTCCGTGCCGCGCATGCTGGGCGCCGACGGGCGGCCCACCCAGGTCGAGAACATGATCATGCCGCCGTCGGCGAACGGCGTGAAGGTCATCTCCATCGGCATGTTCACCCCGGGCAACGCCCCCGTCGTCTGGCGCGGCCCGATGCTCCACCGCGCCCTCCAGCAGTTCCTGGCGGACGTGTACTGGGGCGACCTCGACGTCCTGCTCCTCGACCTGCCGCCCGGCACCGGCGACATCGCCATCTCCATCGCCCAGCTGATCCCGAACGCCGAGATCCTGGTCGTGACGACCCCGCAGCAGGCCGCCGCCGAGGTGGCCGAGCGGGCGGGCTCCATCGCGGTCCAGACCCACCAGAAGATCGTCGGCGTCGTCGAGAACATGTCCGGCCTGCCCTGCCCGCACTGCGGCGAGATGGTCGACGTCTTCGGCACGGGCGGCGGCCAGCTCGTCGCCGACGGCCTGACCCGTACGACGGGTACGAACGTCCCGGTCCTCGGCTCCATCCCGATCGACGTCCGCCTGCGTGAGGGCGGCGACGAGGGCAAGCCGGTCGTCCTGACCGACCCGGAGTCCCCGGCGGGCGCGGCCCTGCGCGCGATCGCGGGGAAGCTCGGCGGACGCCAGCGGGGCCTTTCGGGCCTGTCCCTGGGGATCACCCCGAAGAACAAGTTCTAGAGCTCACGCTCCACGCACGAAGGGGCGCCGCGGCGTGCGGCGCCCCTTCGTCGTGCCCGGCCCTGCTCGTCGGCCTACTCGTAGGCCGAGATGTCCTTGATCTCGGCGAAGCCGAGCCCGTACGCGCTCATCCCCCGCCCGTACGCGCCCACGTGGACGCCCTGCTCCGTGGAGCCCGCGAGCACCCAGCCGAACTCGGACTCCCGGTAGTGGAACTGCGTGGGGACGCCGTCGACCGGCAGGGACAGCATCGACCACTCCGGGCCGTCCAGGTCGTCGGCGAGGGCCCACGCCGTCTCGGTCTGCTGCTCCAGCCAGTCGTCACGCAGGCTGTGGTCCATCTGCCCGGGCCAGGTGAACGACAGCAGCCCCACACCGGCCAGCCAGGCCGCCGAGGACACCGAGGTGGCCTCCAGCACGCCCGTGCCGTCCGCGCTGCGCCGCACCGGGTTCGCCGCGACCGTCACCACGACCGCGAACCGCTCCCGGTCCTCCCCCTCCGTCTCCCCCCGCACCGAGGGCTCGTCCCCATGACCGATCGAACCGTGCTCCACGGCTCCGTCGGCCGCCGCGCCGACCTGCATCAGCCAACGCGGCCCCGTGAAGGCCTCGTCGAGGCCGTACCACGGGAAGGACGCCCGCAGGTAGCCGTCGACCGTACGCCGGGCGGAGGGGAACTGTTGTCCGCCCTCCGCGGCCGGCGTCTGCGCGACTGACCGACTCGTCGTCTCCATGTGCCCGGACGCCTCCTAGCTCTCGTCGGACCGGGCGGCCCGCCCCCCTTCGGGCGGCGTCCCTTGATCGCGTACGGTCCGCACAACAACTCGGCAGCATATCCACACCGCTCGGGGCAGCCGGGAATGCGCCCGGCGCGTGGGTCGCCCGGGAGCCGGGTTCAAGCCGTGCGCGGGGCGCGCGACGCGCCGCGCGCGAGGATCAGGTGGCGTCCGCGTCGAACGGCGTGCGGTGGTCCGGGGCGTCGGGCTTCTTGGTCATGTCGACACGGCCGCCGGAGGACGAGGAGGACGTGGCGGATGCGGCGGACGAGGACGACGAGGACTCGGAGTCGCGGCCGTGAACCGCGTCCGTGACCTCGGCCATCTCCTTCTTCAGGTCGAAGCCGTTGCGCAGCTCCTTCAGCCCCAGTTCCTCGTTGTCCAGCTGCTTGCGGATGAACGTCTTGGGGTTGAGGTCCTCGAACTCGAAGTCCTTGAACTCCGGGCCCAGTTCCTGCCGGATGTCCTGCTTGGCGCTCTCCGAGAACTCACGGATCTTCCGGATCGTGCGCGTCACGTCCTGGATGACCTTCGGGAGCTTGTCCGGACCGAACACGAGCACCGCGAGCACGATGATCGTCACCAGCTCGAGCGGTCCTATGTCATTGAACACCTGAAGCTCCTTGCGATGTCCTCCCGTGGTCCGGGCCGGATCCACGGTACCCGCCGATCCTGTCCGACCGGTACCGTCCCGTGACCCCCGAGTGTGTGTATGTGAGCGGTTTTCCGGTTGCTGCCCTTGTGGGCGGGGCCGGGCGTCCGTTCTGTGAGGTTCCTGTCACTTCCCGGCCGGTTACCGGTCAGTCCCCCGACGACCCGAGCACCAGGGAGATCGTCCGCTCCTTCCCGTCCCGTACGACGGTCAGGTCGAGCCGGTCGCCGGGGCGGTGCGCGCGGGTCTTGACGATCAGTTCCTCGCCGGAGTGCACCTGCTGGCCGTCCACCTCGGTGATGACGTCACCGGGTTCGACACCGGCCCGGTCGCCGGGGCCGCCCGGCGTCACCGCGGAGCCGCCGTCACTGCCCTTGGTGCCGACGCGGGCGCCGTCACCGGTGTAGTTCATGTCGAGGGTGACGCCGATCACCGGGTGGGTCGCCTTGCCGGTGTTGATCAGTTCCTCGGCGACCCGCTTGCCCTGGTTGATGGGTATGGCGAAGCCGAGGCCGATGGAACCGGACTGGCCGCCTTCCGGGTCACCGCCGCCGTCGGCGGAGCGGATCGCGGAGTTGATGCCGATGACCCGGGCCCGGGAGTCGAGCAGGGGGCCGCCGGAGTTGCCGGGGTTGATGGGGGCGTCGGTCTGCAGCGCGTCGACGTACGACACGTCGCTGCCGTCGCCCTTCTCGCCGCCCGCCGTGATGGGGCGTTCCTTGGCCGAGATGATGCCGGAGGTGACCGTGCCGGCCAGGTCGAAGGGCGCGCCGATCGCCACGACCGGGTCGCCGACCTGCACGTTGTCGGAGTTGCCGAGGGGCAGCGGCCGCAGCCCGCTGACGCCGCGCACCCGGACGACGGCGAGGTCGTATCCGCTGTCCTGGCCGACGACCTCGGCCTCGGCGGTGACGCCGCTGTTGAAGGTGACGGTTATCTCGCCGTCCGCGCCGGCGGGTTCCACCACGTGGTCGTTGGTGAGGATGTGGCCGCGGTCGTCGAGCACGAAGCCGGTGCCGGTGCCCGACGCGTCGCTGCCCGAGACGTGCAGGGTGACCACGCTGGGCAGGGCGCGGGCCGCGATCCCGGCGACGCTGTCGGCGGCCCGGCCCGTGGGCTCGCTGCCGGCCTGCGGCAACTCGACCTGCCCGACGCCGCCGTTGCGCTCCAGGTAGGCCCCCACGGCGCCGCCGATGCCGCCGGACACCAGCGCGAGCACCAGCGCCGCGCCGAGCAGCAGCCGCTTGGCCTGCCTGCGCCGCTGCCGCTGGGTGAGGACCGCGGCACCGTTCTGCTGCAGCGCCGCGGCCCAGGGGTCGTAGCGGTGCCAGGGGTCGGCGGGGGGCGCGGAAGCGGGCTCCCCGGGCGCGGGCGCGGAGACCCCGTCCGCGCCTGCGATTGGCTGTGCGGGCACGGTGTGCGCGGGGGTGGCGCCAGGGGCGCCCGGCGACGGGGCGGTCGACACCCCGGGCGCTGGGGCGGCGCCCTCGGGGGGAAGGAAGCTGCCGGGGGCTGGCGTGCCGGGGGCTCCCGCCGGCCCGTGGGCAGGGGCGCTCTCTGGGACGGGGTGGAGGCCGCCGGGAGCGGGTGTGCCCGGGGCACCCGGTGACGGGGCCGTCGGGGCCTCGGGCGCGGTGACGGCACCTGGGGCGGGGAGGGGGCCGCCGGGAGCGGACGGGCCGGGGGCTACCGCCGGCTCGTACGCGAGGTCGCTTGCTGGGGCCGGGTGGAGGCCGCCGGGGGCGGGTGTGCCGGGGTCGCCATGCGACGGGGTGGTCGGCACCTCGTGCGCGGGCGTGCCACCGGGAGCGGGGAGGAAATCACCAGGGCCGGGCATGCCCGGGGCACCCGGTGACGGGGCCGTCAGCGCCTCGTGCGCGGGGGCGACTTCTGGGGCGGGGAGAAGGCCCCCGGGGGCTCCCGGCACCGGGGCGGTCGGCAGGGCGTGTGTCGGAGTCGCGCCGGGGACGGGGGTGGTCTGGCCGGCCGGGGCCGGAGGCGTGAGCGGTGATGGCTGGGGGGCCTGCGGAAACGGGGCGGGTATCGCGGTGCCCCCGGCCGGGGTCGTCGCCGGATGCTGTACCGGCGGGGCCGGGGCCCAGGGGCCCGGTTCGCCGTAGGGCGGGGTGTCGTAGGGGTCGGGGTCGTGCAGGGGCCTGGTGGCGGCGGAGCGGGTCGTCTCCCCGCCTGCCTCGCCGAAGCCCGCCCGCGTCGCCACGACGGCGTCAGGGGTGACCTCCTCACCGGAGCCAACCCGCGCCACCGCGACAGCGTCAGGGGCCACCTCCTCGCCAGAGGGTGCCCGCGTCACCGCAACCGCGTCGAAAGTCGCCGATTTTCCCGTGCCCGGCGCGGAAACCGTACGCGTGCCCGTGCCCGCTTCCGTACCTGCCGTGCGGGGCCCACCGGGGGCGGCCGGGTTCGCGGCGTCCTCCAGCGCGCCGGCCGGCGCCGGATCCTCCGGGCGTCGCAGTTCGAAGTCGCCGTCGTCCGAAGTGGCGCCCGGCGCTCCCGCCGGGCGTTCCAGTTCGAAGTCGCCGTCAGTCGTGTCCGCCGGGCCCGGCGGTGTGACCGTGTCCTCCGTGCGACCCGAAGGGCTCTGCGTGGGCTTCCCCTCGTTCATGCTCTCCCCACAGCTGGCCGCGGCTCGGCTCGTCGGTGGTGGCCGCGGTTCGTCGACTCCGCGCCCGGTCGTGCCGGGGCGCGGTCCTCCCCGGGATTCAACCAGGTTCGCGGGCCGAACCGCAGAGGCCGGTCAGCGGGGGGTGCGCGGGGAGGCGGACGCGGAGGTGGTGCTCGGGTCGGGCGTGGGGGACGCGGCGAGCAGGCCGGGGGCGGTCGCCTCGGGTGCCATGGACCACGCGGTCAGGCTGATCGGCGGGGTCGCGCCGAGCGGGCGTATCAGCGGGGACATGGCCGCGGCACCGGCCACCATGGGAGCGGTGAGCGCGTGCCCGGAGCCCTGCTGCCGGCCCGTGACGCCGGGCAGCAGCGGGGCCGACGCCTGAGTGGGTGCCGCCGGGGTCTCGCCCAGCAGCCGTCCGCCCTGGCCCTGCGCCAGCAGCGGGCCGGGAGCTCGGCGCCGCTGGCCGTCCGGCGTCGAGGTGGCGCCCGCGCCCGATGAGCGCAGGGGTGTCACATTGCTGCCGGAGCCGTTCCGCGCCTCGGTGTCGCCGGGTGCGACGCCGGTGGTGACGCCGCCCAGCGCGATGGCGGCGAGCGACACCGCTCCGGCGGCGACGAAGGCGAACCGCCGCCCGCGTGAGCCGCGCTCGGCGTCGGGCCGGCCGACTTCGTGGATGCGGAAGCCGCGCCCGGTCCCCGGCAGGACGGACGAGGAGTGCGGTCCGGCGGGGACGTAGTCGAACTCGAAGCGCTCACCGCCGCGCCTCACCCCGAAGACGCCTCCCGCGCCGGGCCGCCCGGAGAGGCCGCCGACCGGGCCGCCCCCGCCGAACGGGGTGCCGCCGTCGAGGTCACCGCCCGCGGGCAGCCCTTGGAGCCGGGCCAGGAAGCTCTCGGAGGGCGGCGGCGGGGCCACTTCCGCGAAGACGTTCTTCAGGCGGCGCTGGGCGTCCACCTCCGCCTTGCACTTCGGGCAGGTCGCCACGTGTGCCAGCACGCGCTCGCGCGCGTCATGACCGAGCTCGCCGTCCACCAGGGCGGCGAGTCGGTCTCCCAGGTGCTGCTCTGCGAGGTGTCCCTGCGCAGGTTTCGGCCGTGATCCACTCACGCGGACGCGCCCCCTCCTCCCAGCGCGGGGACACGGGCGAGGAAGGACCGGCGCTCGGCCCGCGCCTCCGGCGAGCGGTGCGCGAGTGCCTTGCGCAGCTGCGAGCGGCCGCGGTGGATGCGGGAGCGGACGGTGCCTAGCTTCACGCCGAGGGTCGCGGCGATCTCCTCGTACGACAGTCCTTCGATGTCGCACAGGACGACGGCGGCGCGGAACTCGGGCGCGAGGGTGTCGAGGGCCTGCTGGACGTCGGCGTCGAAGTGCGCGTCGTTGAGGACCTGCTGCGGGGACGGCTCGCGGCTGGGCAGGCGCTCGGCCGCGTCCTCGCCGAGGGCGTCGAAGCGGATGCGCTGCTTGCGGCGGACCATGTCCAGGAACAGGTTCGTGGTGATGCGGTGCAGCCAGCCCTCGAACGTGCCGGGGGTGTAGGTCGACAGCGAGCGGAAGACGCGGACGAAGACCTCCTGGGTGAGGTCCTCGGCGTCGTGCTGGTTGCCGGTGAGGCGGTAGGCCAGGCGGTAGACGCGTCCGCTGTGCGTGCTGACGATCTCCTCCCAGGTGGGCGGAGTCCACGCCTGCCCGTCCGCGTCGGTGGAGAAGGTCGCGGTCTGGGCGATGTCAGCGGCGTGACTGTGGTCAGCAGCGGTGTCGTTCACGGATTTCGGCCTGCCTGCCGAGCCGAGGAAGCGCCGGAGCACTCCTCCCCGGTCCACAGGCGCGGCCGCACCTCCCCTGTCGGCTCTGGTGGTGTCCAGTGGAGCCCCTACCATAGCCACCTCGTCCGTTAGCTCCGGATAAGCGGTTTTACGAGAATTTGATCTGGGCTGATACGGCTCATACGGCTGCGTCAGCACTTGCTCGGCGTCCCGCTCGTCATCGTGATCCAACTGTGTCCCCCCGCTCCGTCCTCCACCCCTCTAAACGCCCGGTCCCATCTGCGGGTTCCCGGCGCCAACGGATACAGTCACGCCGAGGCAACCGTGGGGACAGGAGAGGGTCATTACCGGCAACCGGCAGACGAGCTGGGCGTTCGCCGACGCCTATGTCGCCGAGGACGAAGCGCTGCACTGGGCCCGCGAACGCGCCCGTGAGGCAGGGCTGCGCCCGGTGTCGCCCAGCACGGGCGCCGCGCTGCGGCTGCTGGCCGCGTCGGTGGACGCCAAGGCGGTCGCGGAGATCGGCACCGGCACCGGGGTCTCCGGGATCCATCTGCTGCACGGGATGCGCCCCGACGGCGTCCTGACCACCGTCGACCCGGAGCCGGAGCACCAGCAGTCCGCCCGGCAGGCGTTCCGCGCCTGCGGGTTCGCCAGCAACCGGGCCAGGTTCATCCCGGGGCGCGCGCTGGAGGTGCTGCCCCGGCTCGCGGACGCCGGTTACGACCTCGTCTTCTGCGACGGTGACCGGCTCGAGGTGCTGGACTACCTCGCTGAATCGTTGCGCCTTCTGCGGCCCGGCGGGCTGGTGGCGTTCGAGGGCGTCTTCGCGCACGGCCGGACCCTGGACTCCGGGCCGCAGCCCACGGAGGTGGTGCGGCTGCGCGAGCTGCTGCGCGCGGTGCGGGAGAGCCAGGAGCTGGTGTCGTCCCTGCTGCCGGTGGGGGACGGACTGCTGTGCGCGGTCAAGCGGTAGCCGGCGTACGACCGCCGTACGAGACGGGTGCCACAGGCCTCGCCGCGGACATCGCCGCAGGCACTGCCGCGGACTGGTGCCGCACACGCAGCCGCCCCGGCACCGTGTGCGGTACCGGGGCGGCCGAAAGGGTATGGTCGCTTGCGCGCGTCAGCCCACGACCTTCTTGAGGGCATCGCCGAGCGCGTCGGCCTCGTCCGGGGTCAGCTCGACGACGAGCCGACCGCCGCCTTCGAGCGGAACGCGCATGACGATGCCCCGCCCCTCCTTGGTCACCTCGAGCGGGCCGTCGCCCGTCCGCGGCTTCATGGCCGCCATGCTCGTTCCCCTTCCTGAAACCAGCTCATCGTCAAAGCCGACGGCCCACTGGGGGGCACGCGCGATCCGTGAGAGACACGCGACACCGGCATCGAACACATTGCTTCCAAGCCATTATCCCGCATCTCTCGACCCGATGACCAACATCGGTAGGCATCGCTTGGGCAACGCGCCCGAGCAAAACCACTCAATTCGGCGATGTGGCTGCGATACTGCGCCCCCCGCGGCCCGTTCCGCCGAGCGGGAACCCGCCTGGCTTCTTTGACGCAGGTCACACGTGCGCGACCGGTGATCTCCGCCATGCTGTCCTTCGGACACAGGACCCGTACCGGAGGGGATACGCCATGGCCGACACCGTGCTCTACGAGGTGAGCGACGGGCTCGCGACGATCACGCTGAACCGCCCGGAGGCGATGAACGCGCTGAACATCGCGACCAAGGTCGCCCTCCGGGACGCGGTCCAGTCCGCGGCGGCCGACGACGCCGTCCGCGCGGTGCTGCTGACCGCCGCCGGGGACCGGGCGTTCTGCGTGGGGCAGGACCTCAAGGAGCACATCGGGCTGCTGGCCGCCGACCGGGAGGCGGGCGAGGGCCAGACCATGAGCACCGTGCGGGAGCACTACAACCCGATCGCGCGGGCGCTCGTCGGCATGGCGAAGCCCGTGGTCGCGGGCGTGAACGGGGTCGCGGCCGGCGCCGGGTTCGGGTTCGCGCTCGCCGCGGACTACCGGGTGGTCGCGGACACGGCGGCCTTCAACACCTCCTTCGCCGGCGTCGCGCTCACCGCGGACTCCGGCATCTCCTGGACCCTGCCGCGGGTCGTGGGACCCGGCCGCGCCGCCGACCTGCTGCTGTTCCCGCGCAGCGTCAAGGCGCAGGAGGCCTACGAGCTGGGCATCGCCAACCGGGTGGTGCCGACCGCCGAGCTGCGCGCCGAGGCGGAGAAGGTGGCACGCGAGCTGGCCGCGGGGCCGACGGTGGCGTACGCGTCGCTGAAGGAGTCCGTGGCCTACGCGCTCACCCACTCCTTCGAGGAGGCGCTGGAGAAGGAGGACGAGCTGCAGGCGCGGGCAGGCGCCTCCGAGGACCACGCGATCGCGGTGCGGGCGTTCGTGAACAAGGAGCAGCCGAAGTACCTGGGCCGGTAGTGGGCCCGGTCAGCCGGCGCGGCGTGCGGTGCAGTCGGCGAGGTGGTCGTCGACCAGGCCGCACGCCTGCATCAGGGCGTACGCCGTCGTGGGGCCGACGAAGCGCAGGCCCCGCTTCTTCAGGGCCTTGGACAGGGCCGTCGACTCCGGGGTGACCGCCGGGACGTCGGCCGGCGTCTTGGGGACGGGCCGGCCGGCCGGGTCCGGGGCGTGGGACCAGATCAGCTCGTCCAGCTCGCCCGGGTCCCAGCCGGCCAGCACGCGCGCGTTGGCGAGGGTCGCGTCGACCTTGGCCCGGTTGCGGATGATGCCGGTGTCGGCGAGCAGGCGCTCCCGGTCCTCGTCGGTGAAGACGGCCACCTCGGCGATCCGGAAGCCGGCGAAGGCGGCGCGGAAGCCGGGGCGGCGGCGCAGGATGGTGATCCAGGACAGGCCGGACTGGAAGGCCTCCAGGCAGAGGCGTTCGAAGAGCGCGTCGTCGCCGTGGACGGGCCGGCCCCACTCCTCGTCGTGGTAGGCGAGGTAGTCGGGCGCGGACAGCGCCCAGGGGCAGCGGCGGGCGCCGTCCGGGCCGGTCAGGGACATGCCGTCGGTCATCGGTCGCCGTCCTCCTCGGGCCGCTTCTCCATGGAGACGCCGTCGGCGGCGGCCCGGGCGCCGGTCAGGGCGGATTCCAGGTCGGCGATCCGCGCGTCGCGCTCGGCGAGCTCGGCGGCGAGGCGGGTCAGGGCGTCGTCGACGTCCGCCATGCGGTAGCCGCGCGCGGCGAGCGGGAAGCGGAGGTCGTCGACGTCGGCGCGGGTGACGGGCCGGTCCGTGGGCAGCGAGTCGTAGAGCCGCTCGGGTGCCGCGTCCGGCAGCGGCGCCTGCTCGCCGCCGCCCACCACGGCGAGGGTCACCGCGGCGACCACCACGGCGAGCGCGACGACCAGGAACAAGAACATAACCATCGCTGTGGTCCCCACGGTCGGATCGGTCGAGTCGGACGAGTCCCGCCCGATGCGTCGAGTCGAATGTGTCAGGGTCCGATCGTGCCATGCGAGTCTGGCGGTTAAGGTCGCAGGCGGCCGAAAGGCCCGACGTACGCGGGACGCACTAGGAGAGGTCACAGGGGATGCTCAGGCTGGGCAGGCGTGAATTCGGCACGCACGAGCCGGTGATCATGGCGATCGTGAACCGGACCCCGGACTCCTTCTACGACCAGGGGGCGACGTTCCGCGACGAGCCCGCGCTGGCGCGCGTGGAGCAGGCGGTGGCCGAGGGAGCCGCGATCGTCGACATCGGCGGGGTCAAGGCCGGTCCCGGTGAGGAGGTGACGGCCGAGGAGGAGGCGCGGCGCACGGTCGGCTTCGTGGCCGAGGTGCGGCGGCGCTTCCCGGACGTCGTGATCAGCGTGGACACCTGGCGGGCCGAGGTCGGCGAGGCCGTCTGCGAGGCGGGCGCGGATCTGCTCAACGACGCGTGGGGCGGCGTGGACCCGCGGCTGGCGGAGGTCGCCGCCCGCTACGGCGTGGGGCTGGTGTGCACGCACGCGGGCGGTGCGCAGCCGCGGACCCGTCCGCACCGGGTGACGTACGACGACGTCATGGCCGACATCCTGCGGGTGACCGTGGGGCTGGCGGAGCGGGCGGCGGCGCTGGGCGTCCCGCGGGAGTCGATCCTCATCGACCCCGGGCACGACTTCGGCAAGAACACCCGGCACAGCCTGGAGGCGACCCGGCGGCTCGGCGAGATGACCGGGACGGGCTGGCCGGTGCTGGTGTCGCTGTCCAACAAGGACTTCGTCGGGGAGACGCTGGACCGCCCGGTGAAGGAGCGGCTGATCGGCACCCTGGCGACGACGGCGGTGTCCGCCTGGCTCGGCGCGCAGGTGTACCGCGTCCACGAGGTGGCGGAGACCCGGCAGGTGCTGGACATGGTCGCGTCGATCGCCGGGCACCGTGCCCCGGCGGTGGCCCGCCGCGGCCTGGCGTGACCACCGGGGCGGGCCGACCGTGGGCGGGTTACCGGCCCGCCTCCTTCGAGACCAGGGCGACCGCCTCGTCCACGTCGTCCGTGAGGTGGAAGAGGCTGAGGTCCTTCGCGGCGGCCTTCCCCTGGGCGATCAGCGTGTTCTCCAGCCAGTCGACCAGCCCGCCCCAGTACTCGGTGCCGAACAGGACGATCGGGAACTGGGTGACCTTCTGGGTCTGGACGAGGGTGAGCGCCTCGAAGAGCTCGTCGAGCGTGCCGAGGCCGCCGGGCAGGACCACGAACCCCTGGGCGTACTTCACGAACATCATCTTCCGGACGAAGAAGTACCGGAAGTTCAGCCCGATGTCGACGTAGGGGTTGAGGCCCTGTTCGAAGGGCAGCTCGATGCCGAGGCCGACCGAGATCCCGCCCGCCTCGCAGGCGCCCTTGTTGGCGGCCTCCATCGCGCCGGGCCCGCCGCCGGTGATGACGGCGAAGCCGGCCTCCACCAGGCCGCGGCCCAGCCGCACCCCCGCCTCGTACTCAGTCGAGTCCACCGGCGTCCGTGCCGAGCCGAACACGCTGATGGCGGGCGGGAGTTCGGCGAGCGTGCCGAAGCCCTCGATGAACTCCGACTGGATGCGCAGCACCCGCCAGGGGTCGGTGTGCACCCAGTCGGAAGGTCCGCCCGCGTCCAGCAGCCGCTGGTCCGTGGTGCTCGCCGTGACCTGGCTCCGCCGTCGCAGAACCGGCCCGAGACGCTGCTCCTCCGGCGGCTGCTTCTTGCCCTCAGGGTTGCCGGTAGCCATGTGCGCTCCCTCCGGTTGCCACGTCTTTCCGTCTCAGCGTAGATCTACGCGGGTTACGGAGGGGGGACGTGGACGTGTCCGCCACAAAGCGCCGCGGGCGAACCACGGCTGCCAGGCGGTCAGGCGGTCAGCCAGGACGCCAGCCGCTCCTCCGCCGCGAGGATCTTCGCGGTCTCCACCCGCTCGTCCCGCTTGTGCGCCAAGTGCGGGTTGCCGGGACCGTAGTTCACGGCCGGGACGCCGAGCGCGGAGAAACGGGAGACGTCCGTCCAGCCGTACTTGGGCATCGGGGTGCCGCCCACCGCCTCGATGAAGGCGGCGGCGGCCGGGTGGGACAGGCCGGGCAGCGCGCCGGGGCTGTGGTCGTCGACCACGAACTCGGTCACTCCGCAGTCCGCGAACACCTCGCGGACGTGGGCCACCGCCTCCTCGGGGGTGCGGTCGGGCGCGTAGCGGAAGTTGACGGTCACCACGCACTCGTCGGGGATGACGTTGCCGGCCACGCCGCCGGAGATGAAGACCGCGTTGAGGCCTTCCCGGTACTCCAGGCCGTCGATGACGGGCCAGCGGGGCTCGTAGGAGGCCAGGCGCTGCAGGATCGGGGCGGCCGAGTGGATGGCGTTGGAGCCCATCCAGCCGCGCGCCGAGTGGGCCCGCTCGCCGGACGTCTTCAGCAGTACCCGCAGGGTGCCCTGGCAGCCGCCCTCGACCTGGCCGTCGGACGGCTCCAGCAGCACCGCGAAGTCGCCCGCCAGCCACTCGGGGTGGGCCTCGGAGACGTGCTTGAGGCCGTTGAGGTCGGCGGCGACCTCCTCGTTGTCGTAGAAGACGAAGGTCAGGTCGCGGTTGGGCGCGGGGACCGTCGCGGCGATGCGCAGCTGCACCGCCACCCCGGACTTCATGTCGCAGGTGCCGCAGCCCCACAGCACGCCGTCCTCGTCCAGCCGGGACGGCACGTTCTCGGCGATCGGGACGGTGTCGATGTGCCCGGCGAGGATCACGCGCTCCGGTCGGCCCAGGTCCGTGCGCGCCACGACGTTGTTGCCGAAGCGGTCGACCGTGAGGTGCGGCAGGGCGCGCAGCGCGGTCTCGATGGCGTCCGCGAGCGGCTTCTCACCGCCGCTCACCGAGGGGAAGTCGACGAGCTGCGCGGTCAGCCGCGCGGCGTCCAGCGTGAGGTCAAGCGGGGTATCGGCCATGCCCCGACCCTAGCGTTCCCGCCCCGGGGGCCGTCGCGCCCGCGGCTCGCTGCCGCACCGGGCACCTCCTGTCCCACGGGCTCCAGTACCTTGTACGCGTGCCAGAGCCGTCCCCTTCTCCCAAGCGTCGCGGCCGACTCCTGCGTTTCGGGGCGGCCTTCGTCGTCCTGCTCGCCGTCGCCGGCTATCTCGTGGTGCAGTACGTCACCGGCGGTGCGGGCGGTCCGGGCTGCAAGGTGGTGTCCGGCAAGGGTGATGGGGCGTCGTACGAGTTCTCCCCCGAGCAGGCGGTGAACGCGGCGACGATCACCGCCGTCGGCACCGCGCGCGGGCTGCCCGAGCGGGCGGTGACGATCGCGCTGGCGACCGCGCTCCAGGAGTCGGCGCTGCGCAACATCCACCATGGCGACCGCGACTCGCTCGGCCTGTTCCAGCAGCGGCCGTCGCAGGGCTGGGGCACCGAGAAGCAGATCATGGACCCGATCTACTCGGCGGGCATGTTCTACGACCACCTGGTCGAGGTGCCCGGCTACACCCGGCTGCCGCTCACCGTCGCCGCCCAGCGGGTGCAGCGCAGCGGCTTCCCGCAGGCGTACGCCAAGCACGAGCCGGACGCCACGCTGCTCGCCGCCGCCCTCACCGGCCGCGCCGAGGCCACCCTGACCTGTGAGGGGCGCCCGGACGCCACCCGGGTCAGCGGGCCGGACGCGGTGCGTTCGGCGCTGGTGCGGGACTTCGGCCGGGACGCGATGGAGGAGACCGGCGCGGAGGTGGGCGCCACGGCGCCGGCGACGCCGACTCCGACGGTGACCGCGCGGACCAGCGGGCGGACCGTGACCGTGCCGGTGGCCCCGGAGCGCGGGGCCGGTGACGGCCGGGAGCGGGGCTGGCAGCTGGCCCACTGGGCGGTGGCCAACGCCTCGGCGCTGCACATCGAGCGGGTCTCGTACGCGGGCCGGGAGTGGGTCGCCGGGACCACCGGGAGCGAGTGGCGCACCACGGGGCCGGAGTCCGACGCGAAGAGCGGCGAGGGCGCCGACGCGGTCCGGATCGTCACCGCGCAGTAGGCGGGCCATCACCCGGACGGGCTAATACGGGAGGTGCGCGCACGACGGTGTGCGCAGGTTTTCGCCCGGTCCCCCCGGTGTCCGTGGAAACCCTTGGGAACAAAGAGCTGTAAGGATTCGGCGGACTTTCGGACCGCAGACTCTTTGTCCGCATTTATCCACATCCGATAATGCGACGCATTGCCAACTCTTTACGTTCGGTCTGCGCAACCTCGGCGGGGGGTCGAGCGGTAGTCACGGCGCACGTTCTGTTCACGTTCTTCTCCGTCGAAGGAGCATCATGTCCCTCCCCCTGACCCGCCGGATGGCCCGTGCCGCGCTGCTCACCGCTGCGGGAGCGGCCTCCGTGGTCGGTGCGGCCGGTGCCGCCTCCGCGGCTCCCGAGCTGCCGGCCACGCCGAACCTCGGCGGGCTGACCGCCCTGGACGGCGCGAGCGTCGGCAACACCGTCGACGGCGCCGCCCAGAACGTCACCGAGCTCGCGGGCGAGGCCGGCGGCAAGGCGGTCAAGCAGTCGGGCAAGACCACCGGCAAGGCCGCGAAGAAGGCCACGCCGGCCGCGCAGAAGGCCGCCGGGGACGTGGCCGGTTCCGCTGGGGACATCGTCGGCGACACCGCCAAGACCGCCTCCAAGGGCGGCCTGCCCAGCGACTCGCTCACCAAGGGCGGCGGGCTGCCGACGCAGGGCCTGCCCATCGGCTGACGCCGGTACGGCACGCACGGCGAAGGGGTCCGGGGACGCGTTCCCCGGACCCCTTCGCCGTATCGGCGAGACGTCCCCTAGGGGGTGTCTCGTCGATCAGGCCGGATCAGGGAGCGGCGTCTGGTGCCGTGCATCGCAAGGCGGAGGAGGGAGCCGATGCGGCGCATCGGGGACCGACGACAACGCGGCGAGGCACGGTGCCAGGCGCCGCGAGCCCGGCATGATCGGCGAGACACCCCCTAGCGCGCCAGCCGTGCCACCGCGGCCGCGACCCGCTCGTCCGAGGCGGTCAGCGCCACCCGTACGAACCGGTCCCCCGCCGGGCCGTAGAAGTCGCCCGGCGCGACGAGGACGCCCAGCTCGGCGAGGTGCGCCACGGTGTCCCAGCAGGACTCGTCCCGGGTCGCCCACAGGTAGAGGCTGGCCTCGCTGTGCTCGATGCGGAAGCCGTGGCGGAGCAGCGCCTCGCGCAGGGCGGTGCGGCGGGCCGCGTAGCGCTCCCGCTGCACGCGCACGTGCTCGTCGTCGCCCAGGGCCGCCACGACGGCCGCCTGGGTGGGCGCGGAGGTCATCATGCCGCCGTGCTTGCGGATCTCCAGCAGCGGACCCAGCACGGCCGGGTCACCGGCCAGGAAGGCCGCGCGGTAGCCCGCCAGGTTGGACCGCTTGGACAGCGAGTGCACCGAGACGATGCCCTCGTGGGAGCCGCCGTTGACGTCCGGGTGCAGCACCGAGACCGGGTCGGCCTCCCAGCCCAGCTCGATGTAGCACTCGTCGGAGAAGAGCAGCACGCCGTGCTCGCGGGCCCAGGCCACGATCCGGGTCAGCTCCTCCTTGGAGAGGACCTTGCCGGTCGGGTTGGACGGCGAGTTCAGCCACAGCAGCTTCAGGCCCGCCGGGTCCAGTTCGGTCGGGTCGTCGTACACCTCGTACTCGGCGCGCGCCAGCCGGGCGCCGACCTCGTACGTCGGGTAGGCCAGGCGCGGGTAGGCGACCCGGTCGCCGGGGCCGAGGCCCAGCTGGGTGGGCAGCCAGGCGACCAGTTCCTTGGAGCCGACGATCGGCAGGACGTGGTGGTGGGTGACGCCGCGCGCGCCGAGCCGGCGCTCCAGCCAGCCGGTGATCGCGTCCCGCAGCTCCACAGTGCCCCACACCGTCGGGTAGCCCGGCGAGTCGGCCGCGTCGACCAGCGCCTTCTGGATCAGCTCGGGCACCGGGTCGACCGGCGTGCCGACGGACAGGTCGACGATGCCGTCGGGGTGCGCGGCGGCCGTCTTCTTGTAGGGCGCGAGCTTGTCCCAGGGAAAGGTGGGCAGGAGGTCGGAGACTGCGGACACGGTTTCTCGCTCACTCTCAACGGTCGGGCAAACGCCTCGGTCCCGTGCGGCGATCGGGGCGATCAGACCGTACGGGACCGAGGCGGCGCTTGCTTGCGGTCCGCCGGGGCGGACGCGGGTGTTACTCGGCCTGCGGCGGCAGACCGGCGACGAACGGGTGGTCGCGCTCGATCAGACCGAGCTTGCTGGCACCGCCGGGCGAACCCAGCTCGTCGAAGAACTCGACGTTCGCCTTGTAGTAGTCCTTCCACTCCTCCGGCACGTCGTCCTCGTAGAAGATCGCCTCGACCGGGCAGACCGGCTCACAGGCACCGCAGTCGACGCATTCGTCCGGGTGGATGTACAAGGACCGCTGGCCCTCGTAGATGCAGTCGACCGGGCACTCCTCGATGCACGCCTTGTCCTTGACGTCGACACAAGGCTGCGCGATGACGTAGGTCACGCTGTCGTTCCTCCTCGATAGGGCGCTGGCGGGCCTCCTCAGGCTCCGCCGCCTGGCGCGCGGGAGCGCGGCGTCGTCGATGCCCGCCCCTAGTATCTCCGTTCTTGGGCAAGATCCGAACAGGAGGGGTGAACCGACCTGTGGAAATCTCTGCGGCAGGGCGCCTTGAGGTCCGTATCACCGCTGCTGACGTGGGCAAACGCGTCTCCGTACGGCGCGTTGGCCACCCTAGCGCCAGTGCGGTCACCGAGGAGAAATTCACCGACACGGTCGGTGTTCTCACATCGTGGGACAACGGTGTGCTCGTGATCACACGGCGGGACGGGGAAGTCGTCCGTATCGCGGAATCCTCGCTGGTCGCGGGCAAGGTGGTGCCCGCCGCCCCGGCCCGCCGCAGGGGCCCCGCCGCCTCCTACCCGGAGCTGGCGCGGATCTCCGCGCGGGCGTGGCGTCCGGTGGAGAGCGAGCGGCTGGGTGAATGGGAGCTGCGGGCCGCCGCCGGGTTCACCCGGCGCGCCAACTGCGTGCTGCCGCTGGGCGACCCCGGGATGCCCCTGGACGACGCCCTGACCGCCGTACGGCGCTGGTACGGCGACCGGGGCCTGCCCGCGTACGTCCAGACCGCCACCGGCGCCGAGGGCACGCAGGAGCTGCTGTGCGCGGAGCTGACGGAGCGCGGCTGGGTGCGGGAGGTGACCGCCGAGCTGTGGATCGCCTCCCTGGCTCCGGTCGCGGACCGGGAGGTCACCGCCGAGGTGCTGCTGTCGCGGGAGGCCGACGAGGCGTGGCTGGCCCGCTATCAGCGCAAGGGGCTCGGCGAGGTGGCGCTGCGGGTGCTGGGGTCGGGGTCCCCCCGCGCGAGCGAAGCCGAGCGTGGGGGAGGCCCGTCCGTGTGGTTCGCGACCGTGCCCGGCGCGGAGGCGGGCGCGCCGCCCGCCGCGATCGGGCGGTGTGTGGTCGACGGGCGGTGGGCCGGGTTCGCCGCCGTGGAGGTCGATCCGGCGCTACGACGCCGAGGGCTGGCCACCGCAGTGATGGCCGCGCTCGCCGGAAGGGCCCTGGAGGAGGGCGCCTCCGCGGCGTGGCTCCAGGTCGAGACGGACAACGCGGAGGCGCGGGCGCTGTACGGCGGGCTGGGTTTCGCCGCGCACCACGCCTACCACCACTACCGGGAGCCGGTCGCGGACGGCGCGTCCGCCGCCGGGCGGGGCTGAGGGGTGGTGCGGGCCGTGCTGCTTCCTCCGTTCCCCCCGCCGCCCGAGCGGGCCGCCGACCTGCGGCTGCGGTTCGCCGACGAGGCCCGGGCCGAGCGGCCCGATCTGGCCCTGCTGTGCCTGCTGGTCGCGGCGTCCGGGGACGCCGCGCTGGACGAGGCGGGGATCGACGGCGCGCAGATGGAGCTGGACCGGCTGGCGGGGCTGCTGCCGTTCCGGCCCGGCGGGGCCCGCGACTGGGCCGAGGCGACCCGGGAACTGCTGGGCGACCGGCTCGGCTTCCGCGGGACCGCCGGGGACTACCGGCGGCTGGAGTCGTCGCTGCTGCACGAGGTGCTGCGGCGGCGCCGGGGACTGCCGATCCTGCTGTCCGTGGTGTGGATGGAGGTCGCGCGGCGGGCGGGTGCGCCGGTGTACGGGGTGGCGCTGCCGGGCCACTTCGTCGTCGGGTTCGGCACGGCCGGGGAGCGGGTGCTGGTGGACCCGTTCGACGGGGGGCGGGTGCTGACCGGGATGGACGCGGAGCTGCTCGTCGTCGGCGCGACGGGGGCGTCGCTCGATCCGGCGCTGCTGGAGCCCGCGGCGGCGTCGGAGGTGGTCCTGCGGATCCTGAACAACGTCCGGGCGTGGGCCGCGGCGCGGCCGGAGCGGTCGGACGTGGCCCTGTGGGCCGTGGAACTGTCGCTGCTGCTGCCGTCGCACCCGGCGCGGTTGCGGTACGAGCGGGCCCGGCTGATGGTGCAGCGCGGGGAGTTCGCCGCGGGCGCCGAGGAGTTGGAGGCGTACGCGGAAGTCGTCTCCGCGGTGGACGAGGCCGCCGGGGAACGGCTTCTGGGGGAGGCCCGGGCCGCTCGGGCGCTGCTGAACTAGCGGTTCGCCGTGCGGCGCGACAAGGGGCACCACGCGTTCGCGGGGTGCCCCTTGTGCTCTGTCTTCGCGCGTCAGCTGGTCTTGATGACCGCCGTCCTGTTCGTCTTGCTCGTCAGGACCGTGCGCAGGGCCTGGTAGACGTCCTGGGGGGTCACCTCGGTCTTCTGGCCGGTGCCGCGGGTGATGAGGACGCCGTCGAAGGTGCTGCCGTAGAGCTCCTCGAGGGCGTTCAGGTCCGGGTTCTCGACCAGCTTGCCGTCGACGGCCTTCACGCGGAGGAACTTCCAGAGGGAGTTCTCCGGGCTGAACGGGATGGCGTGCGCCGGGTCGGTCTGGACCGTGACCCTGCCGGACATCGCGGGCTGCGCGAACGCCTTCATCATCCGGTCGACCTCGGCATTGGAGACGGTCGGCTGCCTGGTGGTGGTCGGCAGCGCGACCGCCTCGCCGGTGCCGGTCTCCACCTGGGTCCGGTAGGCCTTCGCGACCGCGTCGGTGGCGTTGTCGACGTCGATGCCCTTGCCCGGCTTGCCGTAGACGGGCACGGCCTTGCCGGAGACGAACTTGATCGTGCCGTCGGTGGCGCTGCCGGCGCCGCCCGCCGCGTCCTCCAGGGCGGAGTGCAGCTTCTCCTCGTCGACCGGCATGACCGGTTCGACGACCCGCTGCTCGCCGAAGAGCGAGCCGATCACGGAGACCGGGTTGTAGTCGCTGGTCGCGGCCTCGCGGACGGTGGCCTGGGCGTCGAACGACAGGCCCGCCTGGTCCGGCTTGAGGGTGACCGTGTCGCCGTCGACAGTCAGCTTCACCGGGTTGTCGACCCGGTCGCTCAGGGCCTCGTCGAGCTTCTTCACGGCGTCGTCGCGGGTGCCGCCGCCGATGTCCACGCCGAGCACGGTGGTGCCCTTGGGCACGTCGGAGTGGTTCATCAGCAGGCCGGCGCCGTAGGCGACACCGGCGACGGCGACCACGCCGCCACCGAGCAGCACCAGCTTGTTGCGGCCCTTCTTCTTGCGGGGCGCGGCGGCCGGGGCGCTCTGCTGGGCAGGCACGGCGGGCGCCGGCGGCTTGGGCGCGGCCGGGGCCGCGCCCAAGCGGGCCGGCGGGAACCCGGCGTCGTGGTCGGGGCTCGGCACGACCGGGATGCCGCTGGTGACGGTGTGCCCGGAGACGTTGTCGTGCGGGGCGGTGAAGGAGGCGCCGGCCGGGGGCTCGGGGACCTGCTTCTGCGGGGTGAGGATCGCGGTGTCGTCGCTGAGGCCGCCGCCGGGGGCGGGGGCGCCGGCGAGCGGGTTCGGGGCGGTGAAGGCGCTGGGCGGGACGACGGGGCCGTCACCGGTGACCGGGCCGCTGGTGGGGCCACTGGGGCCGCCGCCGCGGGGACCGGCGTAACCGGCCTGCCCGTTCTGGCCGCTCTGGGCGCCTTGTGAGGGATGACCATTGCGCGAGCCCTGACCGTTCTGCGCGTTCTCCGAGAAGTACGGCAGGTCGTCGCGGCGCGTCTCGCCGGTGCGCGAGCCGCTGCCCAGCGGGCCCGCCGCCAGTGCCTCGGTGACGTCGAAGGAGCCGGTGCCGCCGCCGTGGCCGGGCGCGACGGGGCCGCCGGTGGCGCCGGGCAGCCCGGAGCCGTTGGTGCCGCCGGGGCGATTGCCGCCGGGCACGTTCACGGAGCCGACGACACCGCCGGGGCGGCCGGAGCCGGCCGCCGGCCGCGCGCCGCCGGCCGGGGCGGCGCCGGCCGGGGCGGCGCCGGGCGCGCCCGAACCGCCTGGTGCGCTCGCACCGTTGGCGGCACCGCCGCCCTGCCCGCCCTTGGCCGGGGCGGACTTGCGGGGCGCGAACCAGTCGCTGGTCTTCTCCTCGGCCTGCGGGGCGGGCTCGGCAGGAGGCTCGACGGTGCCCGTGGTCGTGGCGGCGCTCGGCGCCGGAGCCTCGGCCTCGGTGTCGTCGGCCGCGGCGGACTCGGCGTCCGCGACGGGCTTGCGCACGACGACCGGCGGAATCGGCCGCGATCCGGGGATGTTGATCCGGATCCGGGTCGTCAGCGTGGTCTCGGTCTTGCGTTCCTCCGGCTGTGCGGCCGAGCGGCCCCCGTCCGCGCCGCCGTCGGAAACCGTGGGGGTACCGTACGGCGGCGTGCCCGAGGGGTATGCGGCTCCGCCGCGCCCGTTGGGCCCGGAGGACGGACTGTCAGTTTCACGACTCAAGGCAGGTTCTCCCGGTTGGCTCCGCCGCCCGTTCCCGACCTACTACCTCACACTGCGAGATGGGGGTCCCCCCTGCCCGAGCGGAGTCGAGTGCTTGGGGGAGGCTCGGCGGCGCGCACCACCATACTGGCCACTTCCGGCGCTTATCCCATGACCGCCGGGGAAACCCACACGGGACTCGCACGTCGGCTTGACAGCGAAGTGGTACGTCACTTGCCAAGTCGGACGGAAGACCCCGAAGGTTGCCGCCCCGCACCAAGGGTGGCGCAGATCACAGCCAACGCCATGCCGCCGAGCAGGAAGAGATACGAGCCGATCCCCGCGGCGAAGACGAAGTCGCCCTCGGGGCGGCTGGCGGTGAGCAGGACGACGGCGACCAGCCAGCCCGCGGCGGGCGACACGGCCCCGGCCCGGCCGCCGGTGGCCCGCGCTCCGCCCAGGAACAGACCGGCCGCGCCCGCGAGGCCGAGCAGCAGCCCGGCGGGGAACCAGCCGCCCTGCACCAGCGCTCCGGCGCCGCCGACCACCACGCCGAGCAGGAAGAGGCCCAGGTGGGCGGCGATCCGTCCGAGGGAGGGGCGGGTCAGGGGCTGGGCCAGCGGGGAGCCGCGGTCCGTCATGACGCCTCCTCGGCATCGACCCCGGCGAACAGGTCGGTCTCGCGGGCGCCCGCCCGTTCCCCGCGTACCAGCTCGTAGTACTCGGTGCGGAACACCGGCTGCGCCAGCTTGTTGGAGAGGGCGAACCAGTCGCCGTCCACCTCGACCTGGGTGGCGTGCGCGGCCATCGCGGCGGCCTTGGCGGCGGCGTGGGTGTCACCGCCGTCGATCTCGGTGGTGACGCGCTCGTCGTCGACGACGCCCGGGACGTCCTCCAGGACCCCGGCCTCGGCGAAGGACAGACCCGGCAGTGCCTCCCGAAGGCGGGCGAAGGCGGCCTCGCCGACCGTGCGCGGGACCCGGTTCCAGTACACCTTGGCGGGCGCGCAGCCGGCCTCGGCGGCCAGCTCGACGGCGCGCGTGGCGACGCGGTGGGCCTGGATGTGGTCGGGGTGGCCGTAGCCGCCGTGGGGGTCGTAGGTGACGAGGACCTGGGGGCGCACCTCCCGGATGACCTCCAGGAGGTGTCCGGCGGCCTCGTCGACGTCGGCCTGCCAGAAGCAGGCGGGGTCGTCGTTGTCGGGGATGCCCATCATCCCGGAGTCCGCGTAGCGGCCGTCGCCGCCGAGCCGGCGGAAGTCCGTGACGCCCAGCTCGGCCATGGCGGCGGTCAGCTCGCGCAGCCGCTGCGCGCCGAGGGCGGCGCCGGTCAGGTGCGCGAGCGCGGGCGGGATGACCTCGCCGCGCTCGCCGAGGGTGCAGGTGACCAGGGTCACATGGGCACCCTCGGCCGAGTACCGCGCCATGGTGGCGCCGTTGTTGATCGACTCGTCGTCCGGGTGCGCGTGCACCAGCAGCAGACGCCGAGAGGGCAGGTCCGTCATAGGGCCCACCCTAAAGGCGCAAGAAGGGCGTCAGAACTTGATGCTGCCGATCATCCCGGCGATGTTGGTCGTGAGCTCGCTGATCGTCGGGGCGATCGTCGAGGAGGCGAGGTAGAACCCCAGGAGCATGCAGACCACCGCATGCCCGGCCTTCAGTCCTGACTTCTTGATGAGCAGGAAGACGATGATCGCCAGCAGCACCACCGCCGAAATCGAGAGTGCCACGGCGGCTCACCTCCAAGACCCGGGGACATTAGGGGCACAGAGCAGGGGAACGTGTAAATCCATACAGCAGCCAGCAGGTTCATACCCACGCAGCGCTAGTGATCATAACTATCCGTGCGCGCGCATCGGTCGGCGCACAGCCGCACAAGGGGGCGCATGGCCAATATGGTCAGGGCATGACGACCGAGCCTGTCTCCTTCCCCCGACGGCACGCGCGGACCCAGCGGTTCACGCTCGGCGCGCCGCGCTCGTTCACCGTGGCGCCCGACGCGTCGCGTGTCGTGTTCCTGCGCTCGCGTTCCGGTACGGACCGGGCGAACGCCCTGTGGGTGCTCGACCTCGCGGACGGCACCGAGCGGGTCGCCGCCGACCCGGGTGCCCTGCTGGGCGGCGCCGCGGAAGACCTCTCGCCCGAGGAGCGGGCGCGCCGCGAACGCAGCCGTGAGGGTGGTGCCGGCATCGTCGGCTACGCCACCGACGCGGCGGTCGAGTTGGCGTCTTTCGCCTTGTCAGGGCGGCTTTTCGCGGCCGAGCTACGGGCCGGCACGGCGCGTGAACTGCCCGCCGCCGGGCCGGTGATCGACCCTCGACCCTCCCCCGACGGACGTCTGATCGCGTACGCCGGGCGGGGCGCGCTGCGGGTCGTCGGCGCCGAGGGCGAGGGCGACCGGGCGCTCGTGATACCGGAATCGGAGGGCGTTTCCTACGGCCTGGCCGAGTTCATCGCGGCCGAGGAGATGGGGCGCTCGCGCGGCTTCTGGTGGGCGCCGGAGTCGGACCGACTGCTGGTGGCGCGGGTGGACGACACGCCCGTGGAGCGCTGGTGGATCTCCGATCCCGCGCAGCCGAAACGTGACCCACAACACGTCCCTTATCCGGCAGCTGGGACGGCGAACGCGGACGTCCGGCTCTTCGTCGTCGACCTCGACGGAGCGCGCACGGAGGTCGTCTGGGACCGGGCCCGCTACCCGTATCTGGCGCGAGTGCACTGGTCAGAGGCGGGTGCGCCGCTTCTGCTGGTGCAGGCGCGCGACCAGCGGAGCCAGCTCTACCTGGCCGTGGACCCGGACACCGGGGCGACCCGGATGGTGCATGCCGATGAAGATCCGATTTGGCTGGATCTTTTCCCTGGAGTGCCCTGCTGGTCCCCTGCCGGGCAGCTGGTCCGGATCGCCGACGAGGGCGGGGCGCGGGTGCTCGCGGTGGGTGAACGGCCGCTGACCGGAGCCCAGTTGCACGTCCGTGCGGTACTCGACGTGACCTCCCACGACGTCCTCGTGTCGGCGTCCGCGGGCGCGGAAGCGGAACGGCCGGAGACCGGGGAGGTGCATGTCTACCGCGTCAACGAGCTGGGCGTCGAGCGCCTCTCCGAGGAGCCCGGTGTGCACTCGGCCGTGCGCGCCGGAGACGTGACCGTCCTGGTGTCGGCGACGCTGGAGCGGCCGGGGGCGCTGGTACGGGTGCTGCGGGAGGGGAAGCAGGCGGCGATCATCCCGTCGTACGCGGAGGACCCCGGTATGTCCCCGCGCGTGACGCTCACCGAGGGGGGCGCACGAAGGATTCCGTGCGCCGTGCTTATGCCACGGGACTACCACGGTGACACTCCCCTGCCGGTTCTCCTGGACCCCTACGGCGGCCCCCACGGCCCCCGCGTCGTGGCCGCGCACAACGCCCATCTGACCTCGCAGTGGTTCGCCGACCAGGGGTTCGCCGTGGTCGTCGCGGACGGCCGGGGCACGCCGGGCCGCTCCCCCGCCTGGGAGAAGGCCGTCCACCACGACTTCACCGTCTCCCTCGACGACCAGATCGAGGCGCTGCAGGATTTGGCGCGGAATCACCCGCTGGATTTGCGCCGAGTGGCCATTCGTGGCTGGTCCTACGGCGGCTGGCTGGCCGGGCTCGCGGTCCTGCGCCGCCCGGACGTCTTCCACGCGGGCATCGCCGGCGCCCCCGTGACGGACTGGCGCCTCTACGACACGCACTACACCGAGCGGTACCTCGGCGACCCGGCCGCCCACCCGGACTCGTACGCCCGCAGCTCCCTGGTGACGGACGAGGGCCTGTCGTCCCCCGCGGAGCCGCACCGCCCGCTGATGATCGTCCACGGCACGGCCGACGACAACGTGGTCTTCGCCCACGCCCTGCGGCTGTCCTCCGCCCTGCTGGCCGCCGGCCGCCCGCACGAGGTGCTGCCGCTGTCGGGGGTCACGCACATGACCCCGCAGGAGCAGGTCGCCGAGAACCTGCTCCTGCTCCAGGTGGACTTCCTCAAGCGCTCCCTGGGCCTGGCGGAGTAGCACGGGCAACGGGCCGGGGTGGCGCGCACCCCGGCCCGTTCACGGCACCCGCACGGCCGTACGGAGTTCAGTCTGCCGCGTCCGTATATCGGAACAGGGTCGGGCGAGTTGCCACCGTGTTACTCCGCCGGCTCGGTCGGGACCACGTGCTTGCGCTCCGCGAAGTGGCAGGCACTGGGGTGGACGGCGGGACCGGTGCCGTGCTCGAAGGCCTCCGGGACCGCCAGCGCCGGCACCTCCAGCGCGCAGCGCTCGCGGGCCTTCCAGCAGCGGGTGCGGAAGCGGCAGCCGGAGGGGACGTTGGTGGGGGACGGCACGTCACCGTGCAGGATGATCCGCTCGCGGTGCTCCCGCGCCTCGGGGTCGGGCACGGGCACGGCGGAGAGCAGGGCCTGGGTGTAGGGGTGCGTGGGGTGGTCGTAGATCTCGGCGTCGCGGCCGGTCTCGACGATCCGGCCCAGGTACATCACCCCGACCCGGTCGGAGATGTGCCGGACGATCGACAGGTCGTGGGCGATGAAGACGTACGACAGGTCGAACTCGTCCTGCAGACGCTCCATCAGGTTGACGACCTGCGCCTGGACCGAGACGTCCAGCGCCGACACGGGTTCGTCGGCGACGATGATCTCCGGGCGCAGCGCCAGGCCCCGGGCGATGCCGATGCGCTGGCGCTGGCCGCCGGAGAACTGGTGGGGGTAGCGGTTGATGTACTCCGGGTTCAGGCCGACCACGTCCAGGAGTTCCCGCACCCTGCGGCGGCGGTCCCCCTTGGGGGCGACCTCGGGGTGGATGTCGAAGGGCTCGCCGACGATGTCGCCCACCGTCATCCGGGGGTTGAGGGAGGTGTACGGGTCCTGGAAGACCATCTGGATGTTGCGGCGTACGGCCTTCAGGGCGCGGCCGGAGAGCTTGGTGACGTCCTCGCCCTTGTACCGGATCGAACCGGCGGTCGGCCGCTCCAGGCTGACCAGCATCCTCGCGACCGTGGACTTGCCGCAGCCGGACTCGCCGACGATGCCGAGGGTCTCGCCGCGGTACAGGGTGAAGTCGACGCCGTCGACCGCCTTGACCGCGCCGATCCGCTTCTTGAAGAGGACGCCCCGGGTCAGCGGGTAGTGCTTGACCAGCCCGCGCACCTCCAGGATCGGCTCAGCCATGCAGGCACTCCCTCCAGAAGTGGCAGGCGCTGCCCCGCTCGCCGCCCCCTTCGTCCACCTCGTACAGCGGGGGCGCGTCGGTGCGGCACACGTCCCGGGCCATCGGGCAGCGCGGGTGGAAGGCGCAGCCCGGGGGGATGTCCAGCAGGCTGGGCGGCAGGCCCTTGATGGCGTACAGCTCCCGGCCCTTGCGGTCCAGGCGCGGGATGGAGTCCAGCAGGCCGCGCGTGTAGGGGTGGGCGGGGGCCTTGTAGAGGTCGTGGACCGGGGCCGACTCGACGATCCTGCCCGCGTACATCACGGCGATGCGGTCCGCGACGTCCGCGACCACCCCGAGGTCGTGGGTGATGAGGACGAGCCCCATGTCGTACTCGCGCCGCAGCTCGGCGAGCAGGTCCATGACCTGGGCCTGCACCGTCACGTCCAGGGCCGTCGTCGGCTCGTCGGCGATGATCAGGGCCGGTTCCAGGGCCATCGCCATGGCGATCATGATGCGCTGGCGCATGCCGCCGGAGAACTGGTGCGGGTACTGCCGCACCCGCTCCTTCGCGCCCGGGATGCGCACCCGGTCCATCAGCTCGACCGCCTTCGCCCGGGCGTCCTTCCGCGACATGCCCCGGTGCACGACGAACATCTCGCCGAGCTGGTCTCCCACGGACAGCACCGGGTTCAGCGAGGACAGCGCGTCCTGGAAGATCATCGCCATGCCGGCGCCGCGCACCCTGCGCCGCTCGTCCTCCTTCAGCTTCAGCAGGTCCCGGCCCTGGAAGAGGATCTCGCCGCCGGTGATCCGCCCCGGCGGCATGTCGAGGATGCCCATGACCGCCTGGGCGGTGACCGACTTGCCGGAGCCGGACTCGCCGAGCACGGCCAGCGTCTCGCCCGCGTCCACGCCGTAGGTGACGCCGTTGACGGCCCGGGCGACACCGTCCCGGGTCCGGAACTCCACGCGCAGGTCGCGTACCTCCAGCAGCATGTGCCGGCTCACCTCAGCTTCGGGTCGAGGGCGTCGCGGACCGCGTCGCCGAGCATGATGAACGCCAGCACGGTGACCGCCAGCGCACCGGACGGCCAGAGCAGGGCGTGCGGGGCGTTGCGGACGTACGGGGAGGCGGCGGAGATGTCGATGCCCCAGGAGACGCTGGGCGGCTTCAGGCCCACGCCGAGGTAGGACAGGGTGGCCTCCAGGGCGATGTAGGTGCCGAGCGCGATGGTCGCGACGACGATGACCGGGGCCACGGCGTTGGGTGCGATGTGCCGGAGCAGCTGGCGGGTGCGGGAGGCACCGAGGGCACGGGCGGCCTGCACGTAGTCGTTCTGCCGGGCGGTGATGACGGAGCCTCGGGCGATCCGGGAGATCTGCGGCCAGCCGAGCAGCACCATGAAGCCGATCACCGGCCAGATGGTGTTGCTGGTGACCACCGACAGCAGGACCAGGCCGCCCAGGACGACCGGGATGGCGAAGAAGATGTCGGTGGTCCGGGACAGGACCGAGTCCCACGCGCCGCCGGAGAATCCGGCGAGTCCGCCGAGCACGCTGCCCAGGACCGCCACCCCGAGCGTCGCGCAGACGCCGACCGCGACGGACGTGCGGGCCCCGTAGACGGTGCGGGTGTAGACGTCGCAGCCCTGGCCGTTGAAGCCGAAGGGATGGCCGGGCTGGGAGCCCTGCTGGGCCTTGGCGAGGTCGCACTCGAGGGGGTTGCCGGAGGCGATCAGGGACGGCCACAGGGAGATGACGACCAGGAAGAGGATCACCAGCCCGGAGATGATGAAGACGGGGTTGCGGCGCAGGTCGTGCCAGGCGTCGGACCACAGGGAGCGGGGCTTGCCGCCCGCCGGGCCGGTGTCCGCCGGTCCGCCCGGCGCCGGTCCGCCGGGGGTGGCCGGCGGTTGCTGCTCCAGGGTCACCGCCTCGCTCGCCGCGAGGTCCATCTGCCCGCCCATGCCGGTGCCGGCGATGGCGCGCTCGGGTTCGTAGGGCGGCTGCTCAGGCATAGCGGATCCTCGGGTCGAGTACGGCGTACAGCAGGTCGACGAGGAGGTTGGCGACCAGGAAGACGAGGACCAGGACGGTCACGAAGCCGACCACGGTCTGGGTGTTCTGGCGGAGGATGCCCTGGTAGAGCTGGTAGCCGACGCCGTGGATGTTGAAGATCCGCTCGGTGACGATCGCGCCGCCCATCAGCGCGCCGATGTCGGTGCCGATGAACGTGACGACCGGGATGAGGGAGTTGCGCAGCAGGTGCCGGGTGACGACCCGGTGCCGGGGCAGGCCCTTGGCGATCGCCGTGCGGACGTAGTCGGCGCGTTTGTTCTCGGCGATGGAGGTGCGGGTCAGCCGCGTGACGTAGGCGAGGGAGACCGAGGCGAGGACGAGGCCGGGGACGATCAGTTCGCCGAAGGCGGCCTCCGGGGACACCGAGGGTTTGATCCAGCCCCACTCGACGCCGAGCAGCAGCTGGAGCAGCAGGCCGGTGACGAAGGTGGGGACGGAGATGACGACGAGGGTGACCAGGAGGACCGAGGTGTCGACGGGGTGGCCGCGGCGCAGGCCGGTGATCACGCCGAGGGTGATGCCGATGACGATCTCGAAGAGGATCGCCACGACGGTGAGCCGGATGGTGACGGGGAAGGCGGAGGCCATCAGCTCGGTGACCGGCTGGCCGTTGAAGGCGGTGCCGAAGTCACCGGTGAAGACGTTGCCCATGTAGGTCAGGTATTGCTGCCAGACCGGCTTGTCGAGGCCGAACTCGTGTCTGAGCCGGGCAGCCGTCGCGGGGTCGCACTGCCGTTCGCCGCACAGGCCCGCGATGGGGTCGCCCATCACGTTCACCATCAGGAAGATCAGCAGCGTGGCCCCGATGAAGACCGGGATCATCTGGAGCAGCCGCCGGACGACGTAGCGTCCCATGGCGCCTCCTCAGCCGACCTTGATCTGGTCGTACACCGGGACGCTGAACGGGTTGAGCTTGACGTCGGAGAGCCGCTGCGAGTAGCCGGCGCTGCCGTTCTGGTACCAGAGCGGGATGGCGGCCATGTCGTCCCGGACGACCTTCTCGGCCTGCTGGAACTTCTGGATGGCCTTAGCGGTGTCGCTCTCGGCGTTGGCGTCGTCGACGAGCTTGTCGAACTCGGCGTTGGACCACTTGCCGTCGTTGGAGGAGGCGTTGGTGTAGTACAGCGGCTGGAGGAAGTTCTGGATCAGCGGGTAGTCCATCTGCCAGCCCGCCCGGAACGGCCCGGCCATCTTCCGGTCGGTGATCTGCTTGCGGAAGTCGGCGAAGGTGCCGACCGGGCTGGCGACGCAGGCGCGGTCGTTGTCGAGTGCGTTGTTGATGGAGTTGCAGACCGCGTCGACCCAGTCCCGGTGGGAGCCGGTGTCCGCGTTGTACGTGATCTTGAGCTGGCCGCCGGGCAGCCCACCGCCCTCCTCGATGAGCTTCTTGGCCTGGGCCGGGTCGTAGTCGCAGCCGTCGCCGCACAGTCCCTCCTGGAAGCCGCCGTCCTCGCCGAGCACCGGGGAGGTCCAGTCGGTGGCGGGAGTGCGGGTCTTCTGGAAGATCGTGTCGGTGATCTGCTTGCGGTCGATGGCCATGGACAGGCCCTTGCGGACCTTCTCCATGCCGTCCTTGCCCCACTCGGAGTCGTAGTACGGGAAGGCGAGGGTCTGGATGATGCCGGCGGGGGTGCTGATGTAGCGGTCGCCGAGGTCGCTGCGGACGTTGCGCAGCTGGGCGGCGGGGATGTCGTCGGCCAGGTCGAGGTTGCCGGCCATGAGGTCGGTGTAGGCGGTGTTGTTGTCGGTGTAGACCTTGAGGTCGACCCCGCCGTTCTGCGCCTTGTCCGCGCCGGGGTACTCCTCCCACTTGCGCAGGGACATCTGGGAGCCGCGGGTGTACGACTGCACGGCGTAGGGCCCGTTTCCGACCGGCTTGGCCAGCCAGGCGTCGTGGTCGTCGAAGAAGGCACGGGGCAGCGGGGCGTAGGCGTTGTAGCCGAGGGTGTCGGGGAACGTCGAGAACTTCTGGGTGAGCCTGACGGTGAAGGTGCGGTCGCCGGTGACCTTCAGTCCGGAGAGGGTGTCGGCGCTCGGCTCGCCGCCGTTCTCCGGGTGGACCTTGTCGTAGCCCTCGATATAGCCGAAGAAGTACGCGTTGCGCTGATTGTTCCTCAAGTCGGCGCCGTAGTTCCAGGCGTCGACGAAGGACTTCGCCGTCACTTTCTCGCCATTGCTGAACGTCCAGCCGTCCTTGACGGTGATGGTGAAGTTCTGCGAGTCGGTGGTCTCGATCTTCTCGGCGAGCATGTCCTTCGCCTCACCGGTCTCCGGGTCGTACCGCTTGAGCCCGCGGAAGATCATGTCGAGGACCTTGCCGCCCTGTACCTCGTTGGTGTTGGCCGGTTCCAGGGGGTTCTGCGGGTCCCCCCACGAGGAGCTGAGCACCGCGCCACCGGCGCCGCCGTCGCCGCCGCCTCCGCAGGCGGTCGCCGCGAGGACTGCAGCCGCCGTGCATGCGGCCCATGTGGCGTGCGTGGCTCCGCGCATGGTGTGCCTCCTCAGACCGAGCCGGTTCGTTATCGGCAAATATCAGCTGAATCAGGGCATGCCGCACATGTACTCGGTCCTTTGGGGTGATCTTGTCCCCCGGCCGCCCGCACGCTGAAGTGGATCTTCAAAAGTCGCGCAACAGATCGTCGGGATCCGATGCCGAACCGTTGGAAAACAACCCGGGCATGTACGCATTTCGACACCCAGCCATCCGCATAACGAACACATAGTCCGTTTCACGTAGTTGGCCCGATGTAAGACACGGGTTGATCACGGAAGTGCTACCCGCGTAGCTACGGAACAGTCAAGGAGAAGCAAAGAAGGTAAAGAGAAACCCAACTCGGACCAGAATTTGTTGACCTTGAATGAATTGCGTTGAAAAAGTCCCGCGTAGCCCGTAGGGGAGCGCCCTGCGGAGTCACTCAGACCCTCCCTTGGGCCAGGAGCACCATGACCCCCCCCAACTCCATCCGCGGCTGCCCCGCTTGAGGTGACCGACGAGAGCGTCGACACGTCGCCCGCGCCCTCCACCCCTAAGGGCAACGAGAGCCGCTCCCCCGGCCGCCTGGCCTGGAACCGCTTCAAGCGGGACCGTACGGGCGTCATATCCGCCTGCATCGTGATCTTCTTCTTCCTGATCGCGATCTGCGCGCCGCTGATCTCCGCCCTCTACGGCAAGAACCCGTACGACCAGTACGGCCAGCAGATCCCCGGTCTGCTCAACGACGCGGGCTTCCCCATCAAGGCCAACGGCGGCATCGACGGCGACTTCTGGTTCGGCGTCGAGCCCTCGATGGGCCGGGACGTCTTCACCTTCCTGATCTACGGCATCCGCACCTCGCTGCTGATCGCGACCGCCACCACGCTGCTGGTCACGGTGATCGGCGTGATCGTCGGCATCACCGCCGGCTACCTCGGAGGCCGGACCGACTTCATCATCGGCCGGATCATCGACATCCTGCTGTCGTTCCCGTCGACCCTGTTCTTCATCGCCTTCATGCCGGTCGTCTACGGCCTCTTCGTGGCACCGGACGAGGAGATCCCGACCTCGCTGCGGGCGACCTGCCTGATCCTGGTTCTCACGGCCTTCGGCTGGGCCTCCATCGCCCGGCTGCTGCGCGGCCAGGTGCTGGCCCTTCGCGAGCGGGAGTTCGTGGAGGCCGCGAAGGTGACCGGTGCCTCCCCGGCCCGGATCATCTTCAAGGAACTGCTGCCCAACCTGTGGACCCCGATCCTGATCCAGTCCACGCTGATGCTTCCCGCGTTCGTCACCGCGGAGGCGGGCCTGGCCTTCCTCGGCGTCGGCATCATCGACCCCACTCCCGACTGGGGCGTGATGATCCAGCGCGGTGCCACGTTCTACACGGACGACATCACCTTCATGATCTTCCCGGGCGTGTCGATGATCATCTTCGTCCTCGCGTTCAACCTGCTCGGCGACTCCGTCCGTGACGCCCTGGACCCCAAGTCCAAGCGCTGAGCACCCGCACCACCCCAAGCCCGGTCACCGCCGCCCGGCGAGCAGCACCTCTCTCATCCATTCACTCCTAGGCAGGTAAGCCATGTCCTTCTCGCGCAGAAACTTCCTGATAGCCACCGGTGTGGCCGCCGGAGCCACCACGATGCTGAGTGCGTGCAGCAGCGGCAACGCGGGCGGCGACAGCGCCAGCAAGGCCCCGTCGATGGACAAGGCCGAGGCCGCCACCATCACCGTCGGCACCAAGGCCGACTCCCAGGGCCCGGCCCCGGAGATGCCCGGCGCGAAGAAGGGCGGCACGATCTACACGCTGGACCAGATCGACTTCGACCACCTGGACCCGGCCCAGATCTACTCCTCGTACACCGGCGCCGGCTCGGTGCTGTTCCTGCGCGGTCTGACCGGCTACCGGATGGACTCCAAGGGCAACACCACCCTGGTCGGCGACCTCGCCACCGACCCGGGCACCATGAAGGACGGCGGCAAGACCTGGTCCTTCACGCTGAAGGACGGCGTCAAGTGGGAGGACGGCGAGGACGTCACCATCGAGGACGTCCGCCACACCTTCGAGCGCCTGTTCGCCGACTTCGTCACCGAGGGCCCCCGCTACCCGCAGAACTGGCTCGAGGGCGGCGACAAGTACAAGGGCCCGTACGAGGGCAAGCACCTGAAGTCCATCGAGATCGACGGCAACACCGTCACCTTCCGCCTGAAGGAAGGCCACGCGGACTTCAACTACATGCTGGCCATGCGCGGCTTCGCGATCGTGCCGAAGAAGCACGACACCAAGAAGAAGTACGACAAGCGCCCGTACTCCTGCGGCCCGTACAAGATCGAGAGCCGGGACATCGACAAGTCCCTCGTCCTGGTGCGCAACGAGCACTGGGAGGCCGACAAGGACCCGGTCCGCAACGGCTACCCGGACAAGATCGTCATGCAGTTCGGCTACCAGTCGCTGGCCTCCACCGACCGGTACATCGCCGACAAGGGCAACGACGCGTTCGCCATGTCGCTGCTGAACGAGGTCGCCTCCGAGCGTGTCCAGAAGGTCATGGGCGACGCCACGCTGAAGAAGCGGGTGCTGACCCAGGTCGACACGACCTGCTACTACTTCCCGATCAACATGACCCGGATCAAGGACCAGAAGGTCCGCCAGGCCATCAACTGGGCGTGGCCGGCGCAGCAGCTGAAGCAGCAGCGCGGTGGCTCCGCGGTCACCGAGACGGCGACCACGATCATCTCCCCGCTCACCCCGGGCCACGCCGACTTCGACCTGTACGGCAAGAAGACCAAGCCGATGGGCGACCCGGAGAAGGCCAAGGCACTGCTGAAGGAGGCCGGCAAGGAGGGCCAGAAGCTGGTCATCGCCTTCCAGCAGTCCGACAAGGCCGTGAAGGAAGCCGTCACCATCAAGAACGCCCTGGAGAAGGCGGGCTTCAGCGTGGTCACCAAGCAGGTCGACAAGACCACCTTCTACAGCGAGATCAGCCAGCTGGACAACGAGTTCGACCTGTTCGCGGCCGGCTGGGGCCCGGACTGGCCGGCCGGTTACGCGGTCATCTACCCCTGCTGGGACGGCAGCCAGATCGCCGACGGCGGTGTGAACTGGGCGCAGCTCGACAACACCAGCGTCAACAAGGCGATCGCCGCGGCGACCATCGAGACCGACCCGGAGAAGGCCAACAAGGCCTGGGGCGACATCGACCGCCAGATCATGGAGCTGGCCGCCTGCGTCCCGGACTACAACCCGATCCGGAACTACTTCCACGGTTCCAAGATCGGTGGCGTGCAGTACAACCCCGGTGACACCTGCGTCTCGATCGCCAAGGTCTTCGCCCAGGCCTGACGCACCCTCGGGGCGGCGGACCGCACAACGGCCCGCCGCCCCGGCCCCGTCCACGCTCCCCACACCCCGGCGACGGCGCCCCGTCCGGAAAGTCCACACCCATGCTGCGTTTCCTGGTCCGCCGAGTGATCGGCGCACTCGTCATTCTGCTGATCATCAGCGCCGTCACCTTCTTCCTCTTCTACGCCATCCCGCGCGATCCCGCCCGGATGGCCTGCGGCAAGGTCTGTGACCCGGAGCTGCTGGAGCAGGTGCGGCAGAACCTGGGGATCGCCGACCCCATGCCGGTGCAGTACTGGCACTGGCTCCAGGGCATCTTCGTGGGCCGTGACTACGTCGGTTACGGGCACTGCAACGCGCCCTGCCTCGGCTACTCGTTCACGAACACCGAGCCGGTCTTCGAGACGATCATGAAGGACCTCCCGACGACCATCTCGCTGGCCATCGGCGCGGCCGTCTTCTTCCTGATCATCGGTATCGGCGCGGGCATGATCGCCGCGGTGAAGCAGGGCACCTGGCTGGACAAGACCGCCAGCTCCGTCTCGCTGCTCGGCTCCTCGCTGCAGATCTACTTCGTCGGCTACATCGCCATGTTCCTGCTGGTGCAGCAGCTCGGCGTGCTGGACCCGCCGTCGTACACGCCGTTCACCGAGGACCCCGGCGCCTGGGTCTCGGGTCTGCTGCTGCCGTGGATCGTGCTGTCCATCATCTTCACCGCCAACTACACGCGTATGACCCGCTCGCAGCTGGTCGAGCAGCTGAACGAGGACTACGTGCGCACGGCCCGGGCCAAGGGCCTGTCGAGCCGCAACGTCTTCTTCCGGTTCGCCTGGCGCGGGGCCATGGGCCCGATCGTGACGATCTTCGGCATCGACATGGGCACCCTGATCGGCGGTGCCATCATCACGGAGTCGACGTTCAGCCTGCAGGGGCTCGGCACCCGCGCCGTGCGCGCGGTCACCGACAGCGACCTGCCCATGCTGCTCGGCGTCACGGTCGTCGCCGCCTCGGCGATCGTCGTGGCCAACATCATCGTGGACCTCGTCTACGCCCTCATCGACCCGCGTATCCGGCTCGCCTGACCCGGTCCCCACCAGCTACCCCGGCATCACCCCCCTCAGGAGCGTCCCCGTGACGAGCACCGACCAGCAGCCCTTCCTGTCCGTCAGGGACCTGAAGGTCCACTTCTCCACCGAAGACGGCATCGTCAAGGCCGTCGACGGTCTCTCCTTCGACCTGGCGAAGGGACAGACGCTCGGCATCGTGGGCGAGTCGGGCTCCGGCAAGTCCGTCACCAACCTGGCGATCCTCGGCCTGCACGACCGCAAGCGCACCAGCCTCGACGGCGAGATCCTGCTCGACGGCAAGGAGCTGCTGACCGCCAGTGAGCGGGAGCTGGAGAAGCTGCGCGGCAACAAGATGGCGATGATCTTCCAGGACGCCCTGGCCTCGCTGTCGCCGTACCACACCGTCGGCCGGCAGATCGCCGAGACCTACCGCAAGCACACCGGCGCCTCCAAGCAGGAGTCCCGGGCACGGGCGGTGGAGATGCTGCGCCGGGTCGGCATCCCGCAGCCGGACATCCGCGTGGACGACTACCCGCACCAGTTCTCCGGCGGTATGCGGCAGCGCGCGATGATCGCGATGGCGCTGGTCTGCGACCCGGAGCTGCTGATCGCGGACGAGCCGACGACCGCGCTCGACGTGACCGTGCAGGCGCAGATCATGGACCTGCTCAAGGACCTCCAGCAGGAGTTCGGCACCTCGATCATCTTCATCACCCACGACCTGGGTGTGATCGCGGACATCGCGGACGACGTGCTGGTGATGTACGGCGGCCGGTGCGTGGAGCGCGGCAGCAAGAAGGAGGTGCTGCGCACCCCGCAGCACCCCTACACCTGGGGTCTGCTGGGCTCCATGCCGAGCCTGGACCACCCGGTCGACGTGCCGCTGAACCCGATCCCGGGTTCGCCGCCGTCGCTGCTCAACCCGCCGTCCGGGTGCCGTTTCCACCCGCGGTGCGCGTTCGCGGAGAAGGTCGCGGGCGGCCTGTGCTCCACCGAGCGGCCGGTCCTCGACGTGGTGGACGGCCGTGGCTCGGCCTGCCACCTGACGGCCGAGCAGCGCGCCGACTTCCTCGCCGACCTCGCCGGAACCCGGCGCTGACGTAACTGAGACGGGACTTCACGATCATGAGCAACACGAACCCCCTCCTGGACGTCAAGGGCCTGACCAAGCACTTCCCGGTGATGGGTGGCTTCCCCATCAAGCGGAAGATCGGCGCGGTACAGGCCGTGGACGGCCTGGACTTCCAGGTCCACGAGGGCGAGAGCCTGGGCCTGGTGGGCGAGTCCGGCTGCGGCAAGTCGACGACGGGCCGCCTGATCACCCGCCTGATGGAGCCGACGGCCGGCACGATCTCGTACCGGGGCCAGGACATCACGCACGCGGGCCGCAAGCAGCTGGCGCCGGTCCGCTCCGAGATCCAGATGATCTTCCAGGACCCGTACGCGTCGCTGAACCCGCGCCAGACGGTCGGCAAGATCATCTCCGGCCCGATGGAGATCAACGGGATCGACCCGGCCGGCGGCCGTGAGAAGCGCGTCCGCGAGCTGCTGGAGATCGTCGGTCTCAACCCCGAGCACTACAACCGCTTCCCGCACGAGTTCTCCGGCGGCCAGCGCCAGCGCATCGGCGTGGCCCGCGCCCTCGCCCTGGAGCCCAAGCTGATCGTGGCCGACGAGCCGGTCTCCGCGCTCGACGTCTCCATCCAGGCGCAGGTGGTCAACCTGCTCCAGCAGCTCCAGCGGGACATGGGCATCGCGTTCGTCTTCATCGCCCACGACCTGGCCGTCGTACGGCATTTCTCACAGCGCGTCGCGGTCATGTACCTCGGTAAGATCGTGGAGATCGCCGACCGCGACGACCTGTACGGCAACCCGCGGCACCCCTACACCAGGGCGCTGCTGTCCGCCGTGCCGGAGGCCACGGTCGACGAGGACGGGCCGGCTCGTGAGCGCATCCGCCTCACCGGTGACGTGCCGTCTCCGATCAACCCGCCGTCGGGCTGCCGTTTCCGCACGCGCTGCTGGAAGGCGACCGAGAAGTGCGCTTCGGAGGCGCCGCCGCTGGTGCAGGTGGAGGGCAACAAGCCGGGCCACCTGACCGCCTGCCACCACCCGGAGACGGAGGGAACCGTTCCGGCCCCTCGTCTCTCCAAGGACCCCCAGGCGGCGGCCTGACAACACCCCTTTTCCGTCAGCCGCCACCACGGAACGGACCTTCACCGGCCCATTGACCCGAGCCCGCGAACGTCCGCTTCCCGGGGCAGAAGGCCCGCGCCTCCCCAAGGCGCGGGCCTTCGCTGTACGTGTCGCTAGACGCCGGTCGTGCCGTCGACCAGTTCGCGGATGATGTCCAGGTGGCCGTTGTGGCGGGCGGTCTCCTCGGTCAGGTGCAGGAGGATCCAGCGCAGGTCGACGTGGCGGCCGTCGCGGATGGTGCGCTTGGCCCGGGTGTCGAGGTCGTTGGCGGCGACCAGGTCCCGGTAGCGGGCGCACTGGTCGGCGTACTCGCGCAGCAGGTCCGGCAGCGGGATGTCCACCGCGACGCGCATCTCCCGGTCCGGGTCCTCCTCGGTCCACGGACCCTCGTCCTCCTCGCCGAGGAAGACCACCTGGAACCACCAGTACTCCACCCAGCGCAGGTGGCTGATCAGCCCGGACAGGGTCATCAGCGGCGATCCGGGCAGCGGGGCCCGGCGGGCGTTCTCGGCGGAGACGCCCTCGCACTTGGCACGCGCGGTGTCACGGGCGTAGTCGAGGAAGGTGGTCAGCTGGGTGCGCTCGTCCCAGGCGGGAGGCGTGTCGGTGCGTGTCATCGCTGGGAGCATGACGGGCGCGCCTTCGCCTGTCGAGTCAATTAGCGGGCGCCCCGGCCGGCTTCACCACCAGCTCCACCTCGAACCCGTCCGCGTTCTCCAGGTAGGCCGCGCAGTGCTCCGCCCCGCCCGCGTACGGGTGGCGGTCCGGGAACAGCAGGGTCCAGCCGTGCGCGAAGGCCTCCTCCACCAGCGCGTCGAGCGCGGCCCGGTCGCCGGGCACATGGAAGGCAAGGTGGTTCAGGCCCGGCCGCAGCCGGTCGTGCCGGTCGCCGCGCAGGGCCGGCGACCGCTCGACGACGACGTACGTCTCCCCCAGCCGCCAGCTCCGCCCGACCGGCCAGTCCTGGTACGGCGCCCAGCCCAGCCGTTCCAGCAGCCAGCCGAGCGAGCCGGCCGCCCGGCCCAGGTCGGGCACCCACAGTTCCACGTGATGCAGCACGGGCCGATCCTCTCAGCCGTCCTGGCCCTCCTCCAGTGCCGCCAGTGCCGGGTCCAGCACGATGTCCTCGCCCCGCGCCTCGATCGTCGGGTCCTCCGGGAAGTGGCAGGCCGTCAGATGGCCCTCGTGGTTGCCGGAGATGCGGACCAGGGGCGGTTCCTCGGTAGCGCACTTCTCCTGCGCCTTCCAGCAGCGCGTGCGGAACCGGCAGCCGGACGGCGGCGAGATGGGCGACGGCACGTCACCGGCGAGCCGGATGCGCTCGCGCGGCCCCGCCTCCGCGCCCGCCACGTTCACCTCGGGCACGGCCGAGAGCAGGGCGTGGGTGTAGGGGTGCCGGGGCCGGGTGTAGATGGACTCGCGGTCGCCGACCTCGATCACCTTGCCGAGGTACATGACCGCGACACGCTGTGAGAAGTGCCGTACGACGGCCAGGTCGTGGGCGATGAACAGGAAGGCGATGCCGAGTTCCCGCTGCACCTTCTGGAGCAGGTTCACCACCTGCGCCTGGATGGAGACGTCCAGCGCGGAGACCGGCTCGTCGGCCACGATCAGCTTGGGCTCCAGGGCCAGCGCCCGGGCGACGCCGATGCGTTGCCGCTGGCCGCCGGAGAACTCGTGCGGGAAGCGGTTGAAGTGCTCGGGGTTGAGACCGACGATCTCCAGCAGCTCCCGTACGCGCTTCTCCCTTCCCCCCTCCGGCTGGATCCCGTTGATCTCCATCGGGCCGGCGATGATCTTGCCGACCGTCTGGCGCGGGTTCAGCGAGGAGTACGGGTCCTGGAAGATCATCTGGATCTCGGACCGGATCGGGGCGAGCTGCTTGCGGCCGGCGTGCGTGATGTCCCGGCCCCGGTACGAGATCGTGCCCGCCGTCGGCTCCATCAGCCGGGTGATCAGGCGGCCCGTCGTCGACTTGCCGCAGCCCGACTCCCCCACCAGGCCGAAGCTCTCCCCGACGTGCACGGTCAGGTCGATGCCGTCCACCGCCTGGACCTGGCCGACGGTACGCCGGACCGGGAAGCCGCCCTTCACCGGGAAGTGCTTGGTCAGGCCCTTGACCACGAGCAGCGGGTCCCCGTCGGGGCCGGGCTCGGCGGCCTCGCGCGGGGCGGGGAGGACGAGGTCCTCTTTCATGCCGTTGTCCTCCTAGCCCAGTCGGGGCTTGATCTCTTCGATGAAGATGGTCCGCTTCTGCTCCGCCGTGAGATGGCAGGCGGAGGCCCGGTCCGGCGCCAGCAGCGGGCGCTCATTGACGCAGCGGCCGCCGCCGACCCGGTCCTGGAAGGTGCAGCGGGGATGGAAGCGGCACCCCGAGGGCGGGGTGAGCAGGCTGGGCGGGCTGCCGGGGATGGGCGCGAGCGGGGTGGCCACGTCCGAGTCCAGCCGGGGCATGGAGTTCAGCAGACCCCAGGTGTACGGGTGCTGCGGTGCGCGCAGCACCTCGGCCGTGCTGCCGCGCTCCACCGCGCCGCCCGCGTACATCACCATGATGTCGTCGGCCATGTCGGCGATGACGCCGAGGTCGTGGGTGATGAAGATGATCGCCGAGCCGAACTCCTGCTGGAGGTCCTTCAGCAGGTCGAGGATCTGTGCCTGGACCGTCACGTCCAGGGCCGTGGTCGGCTCGTCGGCGATCAGCAGGTCGGGGTCGCAGACCAGCGCCATCGCGATCATCGCGCGCTGCCGCATACCGCCGGAGAACTGGTGCGGGTAGTCCTTCGCCCGCAGCTGCGGGTTGGGGATGCCGACCTTGCCCAGCATCTCCACCGCCCGCTCCCAGGCGTCCTTCTTGGAGGCGCCGGTGTGCTTGCGGTACGGCTCGGCTATCTGCCGGCCCACCGTGTAGTACGGGGAGAGCGCGGTGAGCGGGTCCTGGAAGATCATGGCGGCCTTGTTGCCGCGCAGCTTCTCCAGCTCGGACTCGCGGGCGGTGGTCAGCTCCTTGCCGTCGAGCAGGATCTCGCCCTCGACGGTGGTGAACATCGGGTTGTGCAGGCCGAGGATGGTCAGGTTGGTGACGGACTTGCCGGAGCCCGACTCGCCGACGATGCCGAGGGTCCGGCCGCGCTCCAGGTCGAAGGAGAGGCCGTCGACGGCACGGACGACGCCGTCCTCGGTCTTGAAGCTGACGTGCAGGTCCCGCACGGAGAGGAAGGCACCCTCGCCGGCCGGGGCGGGCGCGCCGGCCTCCTTGGTCAGAGTGGTCACGACAGTGCTCCTAGGACAGCCGTACGCGCGGGTCGATGAAGGCGTAGGCGGCGTCGACGACGATGTTGAACAGCAGGATCATCGAGGCCGCGAAGAGCATCACGCCGAGCAGCAGCGGCAGGTCGCTGAAGGAGACCGCCTCCACCGCGAGCCGGCCGAGCCCCGGAAGGCCGAAGGTGTACTCGGTGATGATGGCACCGCCGAGCAGGGAGCCCATGTCGATGCCGAAGATGGTGACGATGGGGATCAGCGAGCCGCGCCAGGCGTAGCGGAAGAAGACGTACCGCCGGGACATGCCCTTGGCGCGGGCGGTGCGCACATGGTCCTCCTGGAGCTGTTCGATCATCGCCGAGCGCGCCATACGCGTGTACTGCGCGGCGAAGATCGTCGACAGGATCACCCAGGGGATGATCAGCCCGCCGAACCAGCCGATGGGGTCCTTGGTGAACTCGTTGTACGTCGGTTTGTCGAACAGCTGTGTCTGGTAGACGAGGATCGCCAGCGCCAGCGGGCCGAGGAAGTAGATCTGCATCGAGCTGACGACCATCGCGGTGGCGGTCGCCGTCTTGTCGATGAGGGTGCCGCGCCGCCAGGCGGCGAGCAGGCCGGTGCCGAGGCCGAAGACCAGGAAGCAGACGGCTCCGCCGATGGTGAGCGAGACGGTGATGGGGAGCCGGTCGACGAGGGTCTCCCAGACGGCCTCACCGGTGTGGAAGGAGTAGCCGAAGCAGGGCGCGGGGCAGGGGCCTTGCATGTATTCGTTGCTGCCCAGGACCAGGTTGTGCAGGAACAGCCAGTACTGCTCGGGGATCGACTTGTCGAGCCCGAGCACATGCCGGATGTTCTCCAGGTTGGCCGGCGTGCACGACTTGCCGCAGATCAGCAGCGCCGGGTCGCGTGGCATCCCGAAGAAGATCAGGAACGTCACGATGCTGAGCAGGAAGAGGATGACGGCGGCGCCGAGGGCGCGGCGGACGAGGAAGCGCAGCATGGCAGGGGCAGCTCTCAGACGTCAGCGGGCCGGGCGGTACCCGGCGCCCCGCCGCTCGTTCGCGGCCGGGGCACCGGGTACCGGTAGGGCGTGGGTTACTTGACGTACAGACGGCGCGGGTCGACGCCGCTGATGACGTCGTCGTAGACGAGGCCGCCGATCTTGGAGCCTGCGATCTGGGTCTGCTTGTAGTACGCGGTCGGGACGACGTTGACGACGTCCTTGACGATGTACTCGTTGAGCTTGCCCCACTCGGCCGCGGCCTTGACCGGGTCGGTGATCTTGCTGATCCGGTCGATCTCGCTGTTGATCTTCGGGTCGTTGATCTGCGAGTAGTTCTGCGCGCCCTCGGCGATCGCGCGGCCGTCGTACAGCGGCGGGATCACGGTCGAGGCGGACGGCCAGTCGGCACCCCACGCGGTGTGGAAGATGTCGTAGTTGTTGTCCAGCTGGCTGACCTGGTCGTAGAAGGTCTCGGCCGGGATCTCCTGGCGCTGCACGTCGAAGCCGGCCTTCTCCAGGCCCGCCGCCATGGCGGTGGAGTACTGCTGGCCCTCGGGCGTGTTGATGTAGCCGAAGGTCAGCTTCATGCCGACCTTGCCGGCCTCCTCCAGCAGCTTCTTCGCCTTCTCCGGGTCACCGGCGGGCTTCTTCTTCTTGCCCCACGGGTCGAAGGCGGCGTCGTAGCCGGCCACGGTCGGGCTGAGGATGCCGCCGGCGGGCTCCATCGCGTCGGTGCCGCCGTAGGCGCGCACGAACGGCGTGACCGGCAGGGCGTAGGCGATGGCCTGCCGGATCTTGATGTCCTTCAGCTCCGGGTGGGCCTGGTTGATGTTGATCTGGCCCACGTACGGCTGGTAGCCGGAGACCGTGCGGTCCTTCAGGCTCGGGTCGCTGAGGACCTTGGAGAGGTTGCCCGCGTCGACCGCGTTGCTGAAGCTGACGGCGGTCTGGTCCTTGCCGCTGTCGGCGAGCAGCGCCTTGGTGGACTGCTCGTACTGGTGGTTGAAGGTGATGTCGAACCGGTCGACGTACTGGTGGCGCACCGGGTCCGTCTTCGCGTCCCAGTTCTCGTTGCGCACCAGGGTCATCGACTTGCCGGACTTGAACTCCTGGATCTTGTACGGTCCGGCCGCCACCGGGGCCTTGTCGTACTTGGTCTTGGTGTCGCCCTTCTCGGAGACGACGGCGTAGCCGGCCATGGCGAGGGCGTACGGCAGGTCGGGGCGGGCCGTCTTGAACTTGAAGACGATCGTCTTGTCGTCCGGGGTCTCCAGGAGGCTGTCCGGGAGGTGCTTGCCCTCATAGGGGCCGTCCGGCAGCAGCTTGCGGTAGTCGGCGCCCGGGGTGTCGGCCAGCCACTGCTGGAGGTACGGCGGGCCCTGGTTGATGAACGGCGCGAACAGGCGCTCGACGCTGTGCCGGACGTCCTTGGACGTGATCGGGGAGCCGTCCTCCCACTTGATGCCGTCCTTCAGCGTGTACTTCCAGGTCTTGCCGCCGTCCGTGGTGGTCCCTGGGTCGGTGGCGAGGTCGCCGACGACCTCGTGCTTCTTGCCGTCGTCGCTGGTGGCCTTGTAGCCGGTCAGGCCGCGGTGGATCAGCTGGGAGACCGCCATCTCGTCCTGGACGTAGATCTGGCCCGGGTCGAGGTGGGCGTAGCTGTCGCGGGCCAGCACCGAGATGGTGCCGCCGCTCTTGGCGCCCGGCACCTCGGGCGCGGGGCCCTCGGAGTCCTTCGCGTCGCCGAACGGGATGGAGCTCTGCTGCCGCGCGGCGTTCTCCTGCTGCTCCTTGTCGTTCTTGTCGTTGTTCCCGGTCTTGCTGCCGCCCTCGCTGCAACCGGTGAGCACGAGGGCTCCGGCTGCGAGCACTGAGATTGCGGCGTATATGTGGCGTCCGCCCCTACTCATCACTCAGATTCCACCCATCTGTATTGCACCAGTTGCATATGGAACGGTCAGCGCGCCGTCTTGGGATCGAAGGCGTCCCTGACCGAGTCCCCGAGCAGGTTGAAAGCCACGATGAAGATGATCATCGAGACGCCGGGGAAGAACATGTACGTGATGTCGTTCTGCATCACGAGTTCGGTGGACGCCTTGGAGAACATCTGCCCCCAGTCCGGCGTCGGTTCGACGATGCCCACCCCGAGGAAGGACAGACCGGCCTCGGCGGTCACGAAGTTGGGCAGCAGATACGTGGTCTGCACGAGGAGCGGGGTGACCACGTTCGGCAGGACCTCCTTGCGGATGATCCGCCACGGCGAGGCCCCGCTGACCTTCGCCGCCTCGATGAACTCCCGTTCTCGCAGGGCGAGTGTGGTGCCGCGCAGGATGCGTGCCAGGCTCATCCAGCCCAGGAACCACTGGACCATGATGAGGGCCAGCACCCGCACGTAGGTCGGGGTCTCGTCACGCGGGTGGACGAAGAGGGCGACGACCACCGGCATGCTCGCGATGAAGAACAGCTGGGCCGGGAAGGCGAGCAGGAAGTCGATGACCCGGCTGATCCAGTAGTCCGTCCGGCCGCCGAGATAGCCGGCGGTGATGCCGAGCAGGATGCCGGTCAGCACCACGGTGACCGTTACCGCGACGGAGATCATCAGCGAGGTGCGGATGCCGTAGAGGAGCTTGGTGAAGACGTCGTAGCCGTTGCCGGGCTCCAGGCCGAACCAGAACTCGCCGCTGATGCCGCCGTTGGGCTGCACCGGCACGCCCGCGCTGTCGAAGAGTTCGGGCCGCTCGTCGGCGTAGACGGTGTACGGGTTCTTGCCGTACAGCTTCGCGATCAGCGGTGCGAGCAGGGCGATCAGGAAGTAGAACCCGACGACGCAGGCGGCGATCACGCCGGTGCGGTCGCGTTTGAAGCGGAGCCACATCAACTGGCCGGGTGAGCGGCCCTCCAGGCCCGCGCTCTCGGGTTTCTTCTCCTTGCCGGGACCGCCGTCGGTGACGGCGGACGTTCCGCCGCCCTCAAGGTCGATAGGACTTGTCACAGTTCGCCCATTTCACAGGTGTGGATGTGCCGAACCGCCGACTCGCCGGAAGCAACGGGCGAGCGCGGTGCGGTGCATGAAGAGGCGTCAGGGCACCCTGAACCGGGCGGGAAATCCGCAGCCGGACGCGCGTAGGCGCACGGCGGCAGCGGCCCCCGGCCGGTGCTCAGCGCGGATCGGCGTACGGCGAAGGGCGAGTGGTGACGACCTGCTGAACGGCTGTGGCCCGCCTCGCGCTTGTGACACCGCGCATGGGACTCCTCCTCATGACTCCACGTGTTCACCAACAGGAGGGGGCGCTTGTCCGAACCTCCGACACCCCTGACGGAAGTTCAGACACCCCCTGGTGCTCGTGAGTCGGGCGCTGTCCCCACAGCGCGAGACCCATTGACCCGAGCGCTACGCGGCTAACTATCTGCCATGAGGCAACTACCGACCACCGTTCTTAAATCTCAATTCAGTCACAGCTCACGCGTAGATCTTCCAAAATCTGGACAAACTGTTCGGGCGAAGAAGGCCGCGAAACGGACGTGTTACATGGCTATCGGGCGCCGGTCTCCGCGTTCCGGACAGCGCGGGGGCGCGGCGGCGCGAAAAAACGGGTTGAAAAAGGCCCGGGCGCCCCCATGATGGGGACGCCCGGGCCTCGGGTACGTCAGATTCAGCCGTGCTTGGCGCGGCTCGCGGCGCGGGCGCGCTCGCGGGCGTCCAGGTTCACCTTGCGGATGCGAACGGCCTCCGGGGTGACCTCCACGCACTCGTCGTCGCGGCAGAACTCCAGCGACTGCTCCAGCGAGAGCTTGCGCGGCGGGACGATCGACTCGGCCACATCGGCCGTGGACGACCGCATGTTGGTGAGCTTCTTCTCCTTGGTGATGTTGACGTCCATGTCGTCGGAGCGCGAGTTCTCGCCGACGATCATGCCCTCGTACACCTCGGTGCCCGGCTCCACGAAGAGCACGCCGCGCTCCTGGAGGTTCGTCATCGCGAACGCGGTGACGGCGCCGGCGCGGTCGGCGACCAGGGAGCCGTTGTTACGGGTCTGGAGGGTGCCGAACCAGGGCTCGAAGCCCTCGTGGATGGAGTGGCCGATACCCGTGCCGCGGGTCTGGGTCAGGAACTCCGTGCGGAAGCCGATCAGACCGCGGGACGGGACGACGAACTCCATGCGGACCCAGCCGGAGCCGTGGTTCGACATGTTGTCCATGCGGCCCTTGCGGACGCCCATGAGCTGCGTGACCGCGCCCATGTGCTCCTCGGGCACGTCGATCGTCATACGCTCGACCGGCTCGTAGACCTTGCCGTCGACCTCCTTGGTGACGACCTGCGGCTTGCCGACGGTGAGCTCGTAGCCCTCCCGGCGCATGGTCTCGACCAGGATGGCGAGCGCCAGCTCACCACGGCCCTGGACCTCCCAGGCGTCCGGACGGTCGGTCTCCAGCACGCGCAGCGAGACGTTGCCGATCAGCTCGCGGTCCAGGCGGTCCTTGACCTGGCGGGCGGTGACCTTGCGATCCTTCACGGCCGACTTGGCGTCCGCGCCCTTGCCGGTGCCGCCGCGGCCGACCAGCGGGGAGGTGTTGGTGCCGATGGTCATCGAGATCGCGGGCTCGTCGACCGTGATCAGCGGCAGCGCGACCGGGTTCTCGGGGTCGGCGAGGGTCTCGCCGATCATGATGTCCGGGATGCCGGCGACGGCGCAGATGTCACCCGGGCCGGCCTTCTCTGCGGGCTTGCGGGTGAGCGCCTCGGTCATCATCAGTTCGCTGATGCGGACGTTGCTGATCGAGCCGTCGCGCTTGATCCAGGCGACCGTCTGGCCCTTGCGCAGCTCGCCCTGCTCGACGCGGAGCAGCGCGATACGGCCGAGGAAGTTGTCGGCGTCCAGGTTGGTGACGTGCGCCTGGAGCGGGGCGTCCTCGTCGTAGGTCGGGGCCGGGATGTGCTCCAGGATCGTGGAGAAGAACGGCTCCAGGCTGGTGGAGTCGGAGGGGACGGTGCCGTCCTCCGGCTTGGTCAGCGAGGCGACGCCGTCACGGCCGCAGGCGTAGACGATCGGGAACTCGATCTGGTCCTCGTCGGCGTCCAAATCCAGGAACAGGTCGTAGGTCTCGTTGACGACCTCGTCGATCCGGGAGTCGGGGCGGTCCGTCTTGTTGATGCACAGGATGACGGGCAGCCGCTGCTGGAGGGCCTTGCGCAGCACGAAGCGGGTCTGCGGCAGCGGGCCCTCGGAGGCGTCGACGAGCAGCACGACGCCGTCGACCATCGACAGACCGCGCTCGACCTCGCCGCCGAAGTCGGCGTGGCCGGGGGTGTCGATGATGTTGATGGTGATCGGGTCCCCGCCGTCCTTGGGGTGATACTTCACCGCCGTGTTCTTGGCGAGGATCGTGATGCCCTTCTCACGCTCCAGGTCGTTCGAGTCCATGACCCGGTCGTCGACGGAGTCGAGCTGGTGGGCGGCGAAGGCGCCGGCCTGCTTCAGCATGCCGTCGACGATGGTCGTCTTGCCGTGGTCGACGTGGGCGACGATGGCGACGTTGCGGATGTCGTGACGTGTTGAGGTCACAGCCATATTGCGGCGTACTCCCGGAGTGTGGAATCGGCTGCGCGTCGCTCGCGCTAGCCCCTGCCGGGCTGGTCACGCCTCGGCCTGCCTCCCATGGTACGGGGGCGCGGAAGAACGGGCTTCGCCGGGCGCCGCCGGGAGGCGGCCACGCCCCTACGACGACGGCTTCGGAGAAACCTTTGCTCCCTTCTTCAGGAAGCCCATGTCCTCGTACACCGGGGTCCGGAAGCCGAAGGCGCCGGCGTTGGCGAGGTCCTTCCGCGCGGCGATCAGCTGCGGGCGCTGGTAGAGGGGGATGGAGCCGGCCGCGGCCCAGATGCGGGCGTCGGCCTTGCGGAGCAGGGAGCGGGACTCGGACTCGTCCAGGGTGGCGATCGCCTGGTCGAAGAGCTGGTCGACCTGGTCGGTGCCGACGCGGGTGTAGTTCTGTTCGACGGTGAGGGAGCCGTCGGCGGCGGGGACGGGCTTGGCGTAGATCGGCCGGGCGTCGGTGGCGGGGAAGGCGGAGGCGGGCCAGGAGTACAGGGCGAGGTCGTACGCGCCGGAGGCGATGTGGTCCCTGAAGTAGCTCTCGTCGCTGACCTTGGTCGTCTCGGTACGGATGCCGACCCGGTCCAGCATGCGGGTGATGCGGTCCGCGACCGCGTGCAGGCTCTCCGAGCCCGGCCCGGACGGCAGGACGAAGCGGAGCGTGAGCGGCTTGCCGTCCTTGGCGACCACGCCGGTCTTCGTGCCCGCCGGGGCGGCGGTGCCCTTGGGGGCGTACGCGCCCGGGGCGCCGCCCTGCTTCAGGTGCTGCTTGCCGTCCTGGGCGAGGTGGTGGCCCTCCCGCTTGCCGTCCTCGGCGTCGCGGACGTCCCTGGCCTTGTCGTCCTGGCCGACGATGAACATCCCGTCGTCGCCGGTCCCCTTCCCCTTGGCCTTCTCGCCCTCCGGGCCCGCGGCCTTCTCGCCCTGCTCCCCCTCCTCGACCGGCCCGCCGCGCACCCAGCCCGCGTCGGCGAGCAGGGCCTGGGCCGCGGCGGTGTCCTGGTCGCCGAGGGCGCCGCTGTTGTCGGCGTAGACGGCCTGCCCGGACAGGGCGAGGTGGCTGCCGACCGGGACGGCGGGCAGGTCCAGCGGCCGCAGGACGGTCCTGGCGAGCTCCTCGCGGTCGAGGGTGCGGGCGACGGCCCGGCGGACGCGTTCGTCGGCGAGCGGGCCCTCGGAGCCGTTCAGGGCGAGCTGGGTGTAGGCGGGTTCGAGGGACTTGCGGACCTCGAACCCGCTCAGCGCCTGCTCCCGGCGGGCCGGCCCGGCGTTTCCTCCGCCGTCGTCGCCGTTGTCGTCGTCGCGCGCGGCCTTCGACGGGGAGGCGGAGGCGCCCCTCGGTCCGGCGGCGGCGGTGATGCGGCGGGCCTCGGCGGCGTCGATCTCGGCCAGGTCGACCGCTCCGGCGGCCAGCGCCTCGGCCCGCTCCTCGCGGGGTACGGCGGTCAGCACGATCGCGTCGAGCCGGGCGGGGCTGCCCCACCAGCGGGGGTTGCGCACGAGGGTGACCTCGTCGGCCTTGGTGTCGACCTTCTTCACGGTGAACGGCCCGGCGGTGATCTTCAGCTGCTTGCGGGCCCCGTCGTTGAAGGAGTCCGGCGTGCCCATGACCTCCTTCGGGTACAGCGGCGAGAACAGCGAGCGCCAGTCGGCGTAGGGCCGCGCGAAGGTGACCTTGACCTCCAGGTCGTTCTCGCCGCGTTCGATCCGCTCGATCCGGTCGTACCCGGCGTTGCGAGCGGTCCAGTACGCGCTGTCCTTGCCGGACAGGGCCCGCCACTGGGCGGCGAAGTCGGCGGCGCCGATCTCCCGGCCGTCGCTCCAGACGGCCTGCTGGCTCAGTTTGTAGAGGACGACCTGCTTCGGTTCGGTCTTCACCACCTTGGCCGATTCCAGATAGTCGGCGGCGATCTGCGGGCGGCCCTGGGCGTCCATCCGGTACATCGACGGCAGCACGGCCTGGGCGATCCGGGTGGTGGCCGCGTCGGCGTCCGCCTGGAAGGTGTTCAGGGTCTCCGGCACCGCGTCCACGGCCCAGCGCAGGGTGCCGCCGTCGGCGACCTCGGCGCGCGCGGCGGGGGCGATGTCCTGCCCGGCCAGCGGCTTGCCCGCCGGATCCTTCGAGCTGCACCCGGCGAGGGCTGGCACGGTGAGCACGCCCGCGGTGAGGAAGGCGACCGAGCGCATGACCGCGCGGGGAGTGACGCCGTGGTGGGACATCTGGTGTTACCTCCGGGGGCCGCGGGCGTTACGATCACTTTTGGCGGTATATGGAGCTGATCACATGTATGCGGCCACTGAAGAGGAAAGGGTTCGGCAACGGGCGGCGACACGGCGACGGTCGCCCGGAAGTCACCCGTGCGGCGCAACGCACCACGGGATGCACCCACACGCCTCGGCCAATCGGTGCACTCCCCTTCCCACCGGCAGGTGTGACGCGCAACACTCGCAGGCGCATGAACGTCGCCGTCCACGGCCCCCCGGCCGACGGAAGTGAGGTCACGTCATGTCCGTGCACGATGAACTGGTGTCAGTCCAGCGGTGCCTCGAGGACCTGAACCGGTCCGTGAACCGACTGGAACAGCAGATGGGCGGCGGAATCGACGTCCGCCGGGTCCGCGCCGACTGCGACCATCTGCGCGCGAGCGTCGCCCTGCTCCGCGAGGTGGCCTCCGGCCACGCGTCCGGCCGGCGGCCGGAACTCGTCACCATCTCCGACACCCCGTACGACGTCGCCCTGTGGACGGACTCGGACGACGAGGGTCTCGGCGCCCGCGACCGACGCGCACCCTGAGCAACCCGAGCCGACCGGGAGTCACACCTTGGCCACTGGTACGGAACCCCCGACAACCGAACCCCATCACTCCGGCGGCGGTGTCCGCTCCGCCGGCCGCGCCGCGATCGCCGCCCCGCATCTGCGGACCGACCGGTGGTGGCTGGCGCCTGCCACCACCGCCGCCGGGCTGTTCGCCTTCGTCGTCTACTCGACGTGGCGGGCGTTCGCAAACGCCGACTACTACGCGGCGCCGTACGTCTCGCCGTTCTACTCGCCCTGCCTCGCCGAGAACTGCGAGCCGATGCGGGCGGGCCCCAACTGGGAGATCTTCGGCAGCTGGTGGGGCATCTCACCGGCGATCCTCATCCTGATCTTCCCGCTCGGCTTCCGCCTGACCTGCTACTACTACCGCAAGGCCTACTACCGGGGCTTCTGGGCGTCCCCGCCGGCCTGCGCGGTGGCCGAGCCGCACGGGAAGTACACCGGTGAGACCCGCTTCCCGCTGATCCTGCAGAACATCCACCGCTACTTCTTCTACGCGGCGATCCCGGTCGCGGGCATCCTCACCTACGACACCGTGCTCGCCTTCCGCGACGAGCGCTACGAGTGGGGCCACATGGGCCTCGGCACCCTCGTCTTCGTCGTCAACATCGTGCTGATCTGGGCGTACACCCTGTCGTGCCACTCCTGCCGGCACATCGTCGGCGGCAAGCTCAAACACTTCTCCCGGCACCCCGTGCGCTACCGCATGTGGCAGTTCGTGGGACGGCTCAACGCCCGGCACATGCTGCTCGCCTGGACGTCGCTGGCGAGCGTGGCGCTCGCCGACTTCTACGTCTACCTGGTCGCTTCCGGTGTCTTCGAGGATCCGAGGTTCTTCTGATGTCCGTGGTCGAGCGGCAGGAGTGGGACGTCGTCGTGGTCGGGGCCGGCGGGGCGGGTCTGCGCGCCGCCATCGAGGCCCGCGAGCGCGGCGCCCGTACGGCGGTCGTCTGCAAGTCGCTGTTCGGCAAGGCGCACACGGTGATGGCCGAGGGCGGCATCGCGGCGGCGATGGCCAACGTCAACGAGCACGACAACTGGCAGGTCCACTTCCGCGACACCCTGCGCGGCGGCAAGTTCCTCAACCAGTGGCGGATGGCCGAGCTGCACGCCCAGGAGGCCCCGGACCGGGTGTGGGAGCTGGAGACCTGGGGCGCCCTGTTCGACCGTACGAAGGACGGGCGGATCTCCCAGCGCAACTTCGGCGGCCACGAGTACCCCCGCCTCGCGCATGTCGGCGACCGCACCGGCCTGGAGCTGATCCGCACCCTCCAGCAGAAGATCGTCGCGCTCCAGCAGGAGGACTTCGCCCGGACCGGCGACTACGAGTCCCGCCTCAGGGTCTTCCAGGAGTGCACGGTCACCCGGGTGCTCAAGGACGGATCCCGGGTGAGCGGCGTCTTCGCCTACGAGCGGGAGAGCGGCCGTTTCCTCGTCCTGGAGGCGCCCGCCGTGGTGATCGCCACCGGCGGCATCGGCAAGTCGTTCAAGGTGACGTCGAACTCGTGGGAGTACACCGGCGACGGGCACGCCCTCGCCCTGCTCGCGGGCGCGCCCCTGGTGAACATGGAGTTCGTGCAGTTCCACCCGACGGGCATGGTCTGGCCACCGTCGGTGAAGGGCATCCTGGTCACCGAATCGGTGCGCGGCGACGGCGGGGTGCTGCGCAACTCCGACGGCAAGCGGTTCATGTTCGACTACATCCCGGACGTCTTCAAGGAGAAGTACGCCGAGACCGAGGACGAGGCCGACCGCTGGTACGACGACCCGGACAACAACCGGCGCCCGCCCGAGCTGCTGCCCCGCGACGAGGTCGCCCGGGCGATCAACACCGAGGTGAAGGAGGGCCGCGGCTCCCCGCACGGCGGGGTCTTCCTGGACGTGTCGACGCGGATGCCCGCCGAGGTGATCAAGCGGCGGCTGCCGTCCATGTACCACCAGTTCAAGGAGCTGGCGGACGTCGACATCACCGCGGAGGCCATGGAGGTCGGGCCGACCTGCCACTACGTGATGGGCGGCGTCGCCGTCGACTCCGAGACGGCGGCGGCGCGCGGGGTGCCCGGGCTGTACGCCGCCGGTGAGGTGGCGGGCGGCATGCACGGCTCCAACCGGCTCGGCGGCAACTCGCTCTCCGACCTGCTGGTCTTCGGCCGCCGGGCGGGCCGGTACGCGGCCGACCACGCGGCGGACCTCGCCGGGGCGCGCCCCCGGGTGGACGACGCCCAGGTCGACGCGGCCGCCGAGGAGGCGCTGCGGCCCTTCTCGGTGACCGGCGAGAACCCGTACACCCTGCACCAGGAACTCCAGCGGACCATGAACGACCTGGTCGGCATCATCCGCCGCGAGGGCGAGATGGAGCAGGCCCTGGAAGCCCTCGCCGGCCTGCGGGCACGGGCGGCGCGGGCCGGTGTGGAGGGCCACCGCCAGTTCAACCCGGGCTGGCACCTGGCCCTCGATCTGCGGAACATGCTGCTGGTCAGCGAGTGCGTGGCCCGGGCGGCGCTGGAGCGCACCGAGTCGCGCGGCGGTCACACCCGGGAGGACTTCCCGGCGATGGACCGGGCGTGGCGGCGGGTGAACCTGCTGTGCGCGCTCGCCGGGGACGCCGTCGTCCTGACCCGGGAGACCACCGACCCCATCCGCCCCGACCTGCTCGCCCTCTTCCAGAAGGAGGAGCTGGTCAAGTACCTCGCCGAAGAGGAGCTGTACGAATGAGCGGCTACGAGGCCCGCTTCAAGGTGTGGCGGGGCGACGCGGACGGCGGCGGCCTGGAGGACTTCACGGTCGAGGTGAACGAGGGCGAGGTGGTCCTGGACATCGTTCACCGCCTGCAGGCGACCCAGGTCCCCGATCTCGCCGTCCGGTGGAACTGCAAGGCGGGCAAGTGCGGTTCGTGCTCGGCGGAGATCAACGGGCGGCCCCGGCTGATGTGCATGACCCGGATGTCGGTGTTCGCCCCCGACGAGACGATCACCGTGACCCCGCTGCGGGCGTTCCCGGTCGTCCGGGACCTGGTCACGGACGTCGGCTTCAACTACCGCAAGGCCAGGGAGGTGCCGGCGTTCGTGCCGCCGGCCGGGGTGGGTCCCGGCGAGTACCGGATGACGCAGGAGGACGTGGACCGCTCGCAGGAGTTCCGCAAGTGCATCGAGTGCTTCCTGTGCCAGGACACCTGCCATGTGGTGCGCGACCACGAGGAGAACAAGGCGGCGTTCGCCGGCCCCCGCTTCCTGATGCGGGTCGCCGAACTGGACATGCACCCGCTGGACGCGGCGGCGGAGAGCGGGCTCGACCGCAAGAGCGCCGCCCAGGACGAGCACGGTCTCGGCTACTGCAACATCACCAAGTGCTGCACGGAGGTCTGCCCGGAGGGCATCAAGATCACCGACAACGCCCTGATCCCGCTGAAGGAGCGGGCCGTGGACCGCAAGTACGACCCGCTGGTGTGGCTGGGCTCGAAGATCAGGAGGCGTCCGGCAGCAGGCTGAGCGTCTGCCGCAGGTGGTGCTCGGCGATGGCCCGCATGCCCTCCGGGTGCGGGAAGTCCCCTTCGAGGAGCCGCAGCGGACCGGACACCAGGGACAGGTGCGTGGCCAGCCGGTAGAGGCGCAGCCGGTCCTCGTCGAGGCCGGGGGCGCGCAGGACGTCGTAGTGGGAGCCGAAGCGGATCCGCAGGAAGGCGTGCTCCCACTCGGCGTCGAAATACATCAGGCCCTCGATGTCGATCAGGGCCGGGTGGCCCTCGGCGTCGAGCAGGACGTGGTCGGGGCCGAGTTCGCCGTGGACGAGGCCGTACCGGGCCCGCGGCCGTACCGCCGCGGCCAGCTCCCGCACCCTGTCCTCCAGTCCGTCCCGTACGGCGGCGATCCGTTCGTCCCGTACGGCGGCCTCCGCGATCGAGCGCAGGGCGCCGTCGGTGACGCGCCGCTCGCAGGAGGGCGCGTCCGGCACCCCGCCGCCGTCGACGACGGCGACCTTGCCGAGGCCCGGTCCCCGCACCTCGCGCAGCCGCCCGAGCTGGGCGGCCAGCCGTTCCAGGGCGGCCCGCCCCGCTGCCGGATCCCGCCGCAGGATCTCCTCCAGGCTTCCGCCGCGCAGGTCCTCGACGACCGCCGCGTCCGCCGCGAGACGCGTGCGGGTGCCGTCGGCGTGCAGCAGGCGCGGTGTGCGCACCCCGGCGGCGGCGAGCCGGTCGTGCGCCGCCGTGAACAGGCCGAGGCCCGTGCCGGGCGACAGCGGGTCGAGGGGGTCGGTGGGCCCGGCGTCCCAGTAGTCCTCGTCGGCCGACCAGACGTACGCCACGGCTGTGAGGCCGTCGTCGCAGGTGAGACGGTAGACGCCCTTCTTGCTGCCGCCGCGCAGCCGGGTGACGGAGCGCAGCGGGCGGTGGCGGCCGAGCGCGGCTCGGGCGAGCGGGGCGAGGTCGTCGCGGGTCAGGGCCGTGCGGGGCATGGGCTGCGCCTCCCGGGCGTACGGGGCTGGAACCGCCGATCCTCGCAGCCGGCCCGCCCACGCGGTCCGGCATTTTCTGCGCACCACCGGCAGGCGCACCCCACTCGCGGCGCCGAGTTCCTGCTCATACGCTCCGAAATGTGACGCCCTCCCTGATCCGGGGCCGCCCCCGGCGCGCCGACCCGTACATATCCGCGCGCGTGGCGCACGCCCTGCTGGGCGCGGTCGTCGCGGTGCTGTGGCTGGCGTTGCCGGGGATGACGACGGCCCCCGGCGTCCCGACCGCGACAGCACCCGCCGCGGCCTCGCCGAGCGCGGCGGCGCGGCAGGAGGAGACAGAGGAGAGCACCACCGCCGACCTCGTCCTGCCGCTGCTGGCGCTGGGCGCGGCGGTGGTGCTCGGCGCGTACGGTTACGCGCGCCGCGTCCGGCGGGCCCGCACCCGGACCACGCCCGGCGGGCTGCCCGCCGGCCCGGCGCCGGGCCCGTCCCTCGCCGACGCGGACGAGCGGGCGCGGGCGGCCCTGGTCGCGGCGGACGACTGGGTGCGCACCAGCCGCGCGGAGCTGGACTTCGCGGCGGCGCGCGCGGACGCCGAGGCCGTCGCCCCCTTCGAGCGGACGGTACGGGCGGCGGAGGCCGAACTGGCGGCGGCGTTCCGGATGCGCCGGCGGTACGACGAGGGCGTGCCGGCCGAGAAGTCGGCCCGGCGGCAGACGCTCGCCGGGATCGAGGGGCGGTGCGCGGAGGCGGGGCGGCTGCTGGACGGGCAGGCCGCCGCGTTCGACCGGCTGCGCGACCTGGAGCGGGGGATCGGCGGGGCGCTGGAGACGGCGGAGAGCCGGTTCCGGGAACTGGCCGGGCGGACCGGCGCGGCGGAGGCCGCTCTCAGGGACGTCGCCCGGTGGTGTCCGCCCGCCGCGAGCGCGTCCGTCGTCGGGTACGTGGAACAGGCCAAGGACCGGCTGGTGTTCGCCACGACCCGTCTCAACCAGGCCCGCCAGTGCGCCGACCGCGACGAGACCGGCCGGGCCGTCGCCCATCTGCGGGCCGCCGAGGAGGCGGTGGCCCAGGCCGGGACCTTCGTCACCGCCGCCGAACAACTCGCCGACCGGCTGCCGCGGGCCGCCGCCCTGGTGCCGGCCGCGCTGACCGGGGCGGAGGCGGAACTGGCGGCGGCGCGGGCGCGGGCGGCCGACCCGGACGTGCCCGCCGGTGAACTGCGGGCGCGGATCCGGCACGCCGACGCGGTGCTGTCCGTCGTACGCGACGGACTGACCTCCGGCCCGTACGACCCCCTCGACCTGCTGAACCGGATCGTGCGGGTGACCGCGCCGGTCGGCGCCGGGCGGGCGGGGGTGCTGTCGGCCGCCGGGGCGCTGGTCGCCGGTGGTGCCGTCGCCACCGCGGAGGCCTTCGTCGGCACGCACCGGGGCGTGGTCGGCGCCGAGGCGCGGACCGGGCTGGCGGCGGCGCGGGCGCTGCGGGAGGACGACCCTGTGGCGGCCGAGTCCCTGGCCCGCCAGGCCCGCCTGCTCGCCGAACAGGACGTGCGCGCCCACGGCCACCCGGACGCGGCCCCCGGCACCGGCGTCGGCGGCGCGCTCCTCGGCGGCATCCTCCTCGGCACCGACCCGGACACCGCCCCGTCCGCGAGCTTCGGCGGCCCCCGCACCCGTGACCGCCGGGCACCGGAGCCGCCGTAGGGGGTGTCTCGTCGATCAGGCCGGATCAGGGAGCGGGCGCCTGGTGCCGTGCGTCGCAAGGCGGAGGAGGGAGCCGATGCGATGGGCGTCCCCCCTGCTCGAGCGGAGCCGAGAGCTTGGGGGAATCGGCGAGTGACGACAACGCGGCGAGGCACGGTGCCAGGCGCCGCGAGCCCGGCATGATCGCCGAGACACCCCCTAGGCCCTGCCGGGTCAGAACAGGCTCAGCAGCGCCTCAGCCGGGTCCACCAGGCCGTTCTCCCCGTCCGGCAGGGGCAGCTCGAACCACACCGTCTTGCCTCGGTGCGTGCGGCGGGATCCCCACGCGGCGGAGAGCAGGCCGACCAGTTGCAGGCCCCGGCCGCCCTCGTCGGTGTCGCGGGCGCGGCGGCGGCGCGGCTGGACGAGGCCGGAGTCCCAGACCTCGCACACCAGCGTGCGGTCGAGCAGCAGACGGAGTCTGATCTCGCCCTCGCCGTACCTGAGCGCGTTCGTCACCAGCTCGCTGACCAGCAGCTCCGCCGTGTCGACCAGCGGCTCCAGGTCCCAGCTGAGCAACTGGCCGCGCGCGTACTCCCGGGCCCGGCCCACGCTGCGCGGCTCACGCGGCAGCGTCCAGTCGCCGACGGACTCGGCGGGCAGGCCCTGGACGCGCGCCATGAGCAGGGCGATGTCGTCCTCGCCGTGGTGGGTGTCGAGGGTGTTGAGGACGTGGTCGCAGACGTCCTCCAGGGGCTGCGCCGGGTCGGTCAGCGCGCCCACGAAGGCCTGCAGTCCCTCGTCCAGCGGGTGGTCGCGGGACTCGACCAGGCCGTCCGTGTAGAGCGCCAGCAGCGCGCCCTCGGGGAGTTCGACCTCCACCTCCTCGAACGGCTCGCCGCCCACGCCGAGCGGCATGCCCGGCGGCACGTCCAGCATCAGCGCCGGCTCACCGGGTTCCACCAGGACCGGCGGGAGATGGCCGGCGTTGGCGAAGGTGCAGCGCCGGGTGACGCTGTCGTAGACCGCGTACACGCAGGTCGCCAGGTAGACCTCGGACAGGTCGGCCTCGCGGGGGCGGCGCGCGGCGCGGGTGGCCTGCTGGATGCCTCCGGGGGTGCCGAGGCCGCGGGCGATCTCGTCCAACTGGGAGAGCACTTCCGCGGGTTCCAGGTCGAGCTGTGCCAGCGTCCGCACGGCCGTGCGCAGTTCGCCCATCGCGACCGCGGCGCGCAGTCCGCGCCCCATCACGTCGCCGACGACCAGCGCGGTGCGGTGACCGGGCAGTTCGATGACGTCGAACCAGTCGCCGCCGACCTCGCTGGGCCGCCCGGTGGAGGCGTTGCCCGGCAGATAGCGGCAGGCGATGTCGAGTCCGGAGGCCACGGGGTCGCCGGGCGGCAGCAGGGACCGTTGCAGTATCAACGCCCGTTCGTGCTCGCGCCGGTAGAGGCGGGCGTTGTCGATGCAGACGGCGGCCCGCGCGGCCAGTTCCACGGCGAGTTCGCGGTCCCGGTCGCCGAACGGCTCGCTGCCCTTCGTCCGGGAGAACTGGGCGAGTCCCACGACGGTGTCGTGGGCGACCATCGGCACCGCGAGGGTGGACTGGACGAGCCCGCCCTCCTCCGCGGGGACGGTTCTCGGCCGGGCGGCGCGCAGGGCGTCCGCGTAGGGCGAGTTGAACGGGTAGTGGTGGACCGCGCCGACCTTGACCGACCGGCCGGTGCCGGCGAACGGGGCGTCGGAGACGGCGCTGGCGAAGGCGACCCGGCGCAGTTCGGCGCTGCCGTCCGGCAGGCCGGGCGGGGTCTCGTCGCCGACGAGGAGGCCCTGGTAGAGGTCGACGGTCGCCAGGTCGCAGAAGCCGGGGACGACGACGTCGAGAAGTTCGCGGGCGGTGGTCTCCAGGTCGAGGGAGTTGCCGATGCGGGCGCCGGCCTCGTTGAGCAGGGCCAGGTTGCGCCGGGCGGCGGCGGCCTCGCGGGCGGCGTCGCGGCGGGAGGTGATGTCGGTGCCGAGCCAGGCGATGCCGATGGGGCGGCCGGTGCCGCTGTGCACGCGGTAGAGGTTGACGGACCAGTGCCGCCGGTCGTCGGTGCCGGGCACGAAGCCAGTGACGTGCATGTCCGTGATGGAGTCGCCGGTTTCCAGGACGCGGCGCAGGGTCGCGGAGACCCGGTCGGCCTCGGCACGCGGCAGATAGTCGTGGACGCCCCGGCCGCGGTGGTCGTCGGGGGTGCCGCCGAAGACGGAGGCGAACCGCTGGTTGGCGCGGCGCACCCGCAGTTCCGTGTCGATCAGCAGGAAACCGAAAGGAGATTGACCGAAAATCGCCTGCGAAGCGGCAAGGTCGGTCTCGATGCTGCGCAGCACCCGGACGTCGACGACGATGCAGACTGCGGCCCTCTCGCTCTCCTCGGTCCGGGTGGGCATCACATAGACCTCGGCGAGCCCGTCCGTGCCCCGCCCCCCGTCCGGGTCCGGGGTCCGGAACGGGACCACCCCGGTCCACTCCCGGCCGTCCAGGATCTCGGCCATCTTGCGGTGCCCGCGCTCGCGCAGGTCGGGGTCGACGAACGCCGCGATGGGGTCCATGCCGACGGCCCGCTCGGCCGGGATGCCGAACAACTGCTCGGCGCGCAGGCTCCACTGGTCGACCAGCCCGTCCGGGCCGATGGAGAAGGACGCGACCTTTATGTAGTCGTAGATCGAGCCGGGCGGACTGCTCTGCCACAGGGCACCGGCGGGTGGCGCCTGCCGGGATCCGCCCGCGGCGTCCGCGGCCTTCGCCCTCGCGCCGCCCGACGGGTCCTCGAACTCCGTGGCCTTCGCTGGTATCTCGCTCACGCGAACCGTCCCCTCCAGCTCACCGCGTCCGGCACCGGTCACCGGCGGCGGCTGCCCGCAGTATCCAGCACTACGGCGCCGCACAACACGGTGTTCACGATCACAGCACGGTCCAGCTGGTTTTCGGACCGTGCTGCGAGAACACTTCCAGTCTTCTAACCAGCGGACACGCCCTCGAATCACGCGGTCGGGCACCGGCCGGTGGCGTGATCCCGGTGCCGGTACGGCCGTGCGACGACGACACCCGTGTGTGCCCTCATGTCGGCACGGCCAGTTCGAACCAGACCGTCTTGCCGTTCACGCCGGGGCGGCTGCCCCAGCGGCGCGAGGAGGAGGCGACCAGTTGGAGTCCGCGGCCGCTCTCGTCGTCGGGGCGGGCGGCGCGTTCGCGGGGCGGGTCCGGGAGCGGGTCGGAGACCTCCACCAGCAGTACGTCGGGAAGGCCGGCGGGGCGGATGAGGCGCACGCCGATGGGGCCGGTGGCGTGCCGCAGGGCGTTCGTCACCAGCTCGCTGACCAACAGGGTCGTGATGTCGCCGACGCTGTCGAGGTCCCAGCCGTGCAGTTGGCCGCGGACCACCGAGCGTGCGGTGCGAACGGCTCCCGGGTCCGCGGGAAAGGTCCACTCGGCGCGGTCGCCTTCGGTGTCGATCACGCCGATCACATCCCAGGCAAGCGAGCCCACCCATGTCCGGTTTCGTGGGGTTAATGGGCACATACCCGATATTCAGGGGGCAGTACCGCGCAGTGGGGCGCACTGTGGCACGAACGGCGTACGGAAGCGGTGGGTGCGCCCCCGATGGGCCCGGGCGGGCCCGCCGCTCACTCCGTTCGCCCCGCGCCCGCGCCCAGGCGGGCGGCGATCTCACGCACCGCGGGGACGTCCTGGTCCAGCCAGTCCACGTCCCAGATCTCGGCGGGGGTCAGCCAGCGCAGCGCGTCGTGGTCCTGAAGGGGCTCGGGGCCGGCGGAGCCGGGCCGCAGTCGCGCGGTCCAGACGTGCAGCACGTAGGGCTGCCGCAGGGGCCACTCCCCCGGCACCCGCTCGACGGCCTCGGTCTCCACGCCCAGTTCCTCGCGCAGCTCGCGTTCGAGCGCCGCGTCGGGGGCCTCGCCGGGCTCGACCTTGCCGCCGGGCAGTTCCCAGCGGCCGGCCAGCTCCGGGGGCGCGCTACGGCGCGCGGCGAGCAGGCGGCCGTCGTCGAGCAGGGCGGCTCCCACCACCACGGTCCGTTGCGTCATGCACCGGAGCCTATCCAGCGCGGTCAGCCGACGGCGTCGGCGTCCTCCCCGCCCTGATCGATCCGCTGGACCCAATAAAGCTGCTTGTGACCTCGGCTGTCGAGGCTGTCCGCGATCTTCTGGGCCTCGGCGCGAGTCGCGTACCGGCCGACGCGGTAGCGATTGCCGTTGTCGTCCTGGCGTATGACGAGCCAGGGAAGAGTGATCGTGCTGTCGTTCATCGCGCCCCTCCGCTTCCCGCCCTGCGCGCCCCGCCCGCTAAGGAAACCGCAATCCGCATATGCCCGAGCCTACGCCTAACCTTTACGCAGCGAACACGCCTTTTCACGAAGAGATACGCAACAAGCCAGCCATCAGGGGGCGCGCGGCATCGAACGCGCCGTCGACGGGAACTGCCGCATCCGGTCGGCGACCTGCCCGCCATCGTGCGGGCGACCTGCGAGAACGACCGGATTTCAACCGGCGCGCACGGGCCTGCCGACCGGTCGAGTGCCGACGGCAACTGCCGGGAGGGCGTGCGCCCTCCAACCCGTGCGCGCTCCTGCGGCGTGCGTGAAACGTGGGGGCGTGAGCCGGAGCGGTTCCGGCCGCCCGCCCTACTTGACCGGCAGGTGGTACGCCACCCGGTACCGGTCCGCCGGGATGACCACGTCGGCGGTCTCGACGGGGCGGCCGGACGCGTAGAAGGTGCGCTGGACGACGAGGACGACGTGGCCGGGGACGCCGCCGAGGGCGAGAAGCTCCTCCGCGAGGCCGGGGCGGGCGCCGACCTCCTCGGTGACGTTGTCCACGATGACGTCGATGGCGGCCATGCGCTCGACCACGCCCATCCCGCCGAGCGGCCCCTCCTCGGGCAGCATCACGGGGGTGCGGCCGGTGACCGCGAGGGGTTCCCAGGAGGTGGAGAGCATCATCGCCTCGCCGGCCTCCCGGTAGACGTACTTGGTGCGCATCACACGCTCGCCCGGCTTGATGCCGAGCCGTTCGGCGATCGGGCCGCTCGCCTCGGTCTGCTCGCTGCCGGACTCCCAGGTGCCGCGCACCGTGGTGTCGGCCTGCTCCTGGCGGAACGGGGTGGCGGTGTCGGCCGGGCGGAACCCGGAGCGGGCGATGCGGCGCGGCACCGGCCGCTCGCGCACATAGGTCCCGGACCCGGACCGGCCCTCGACCAGCCCCTCGGCCATCAGCACCTTGCGGGCCTCCAGGGCGACCGTGTCCGAGACGCCGTACTCCTCGCGGATCCGCGCCTGGGACGGCAGGCGGGTGTGCGGTGGCAGCAGACCGTCGACGATCTTCTTGCGGAGATCACCCGCGACACGCAGGTACGCCGGCTGCTCACCGAATGTCACTGGCCGCTCCCATCAGGTTGTACAGACAGCAACAGCGTGGCAACCCTGGGTTCTACGGAGCAAGCAAAGGCCAGAGAATCACTCGATGTGATGACATCGACGTGCAAGGGGCTTACGCAGGCACTTTCTCCCCGCTATGGCCGCGCTCACACGTTCAGGTCGCCGCCGCCCGCCTCCTCCTCCGCGCTGTCGTCGTAGTCGTACTCCGGCGGGCTGGTGTCCAGTCCCAGCGCCTCGCGGACGTCGATCGTCGTCGCGCCGTCGTAGAACTCGTACCCGGCCTCGTAGTGCTCGTAGAAGGTGTCCGCGTCGGTCGCTGCCGCCGCCTTCGCCCAGTGCTCGCGCGCCGCCTCCAGCTCGTCCACCAGGTCGGCGACGGGCTGCTCGGAGTCCGCGGGCCAGCCGCGGCCGCGCAGCGCCTCGGTCTGGTCGTCGAGGCCGTCGCGGACCTCGCCGGCCCAGTCCGTGTTCACCTCGAGGTCGTCCTCGGGGTAGTCGTCGGGCTCCCGGTCGAGGACCCTGTCGAGGTCGCGCACCGACTCCAGGTACGCCAGCTGGTCGGCGTCCAGGGTGGTCGCGTCGTTGCGCAGCGAGCCGGTCAGGGTGCCCTTCTCGTCGGTGTTGCCGAAGATGCAGGTGATCTCGCGGTCGCCGAGCCGCCAGCTCTGCCGGGTCGGGGTGAGGTAGTACACGTCGACGTGCTGGGGCAGGGCCCACAGGTCCAGGGCGTAGTCGCTCTGGAGCGTGTAGCACTTGTCCTCGGCCACCGCCGTGACGTGGTCGTCGCCGGGGAAGGAGCCGCCCGGCAGGGTGACCGTGGCGAACACCTCGCCGTCGTGCTCGCCGGCGCAGGGAACGACGTCGAGGTCGTACGTCACGCCCTCCAGGGAGCCGCCGGGCGCGTCGAAGCACTGGCCCTTGTCCACGGAGAGGGTCTCGCCGGCCGCGCCCTCCTTGAAGCCCTCCCAGAAGTCGGCGGCGACCCCCGTGGGCAGCGCCACCGCCCACAGCGCGATCCCGACGGACGACAGCACGGAACCGGCGATCGCCAGGCCCTTGCCGCGCTCGCCCTTCCTCTTGATCTGCCGCAGGGCGATCAGCCCCAGCACCAGCCCGACGGCGGGCAGGAAGCACAGCACGCCGAGGACCAGGGCGGCGATGGCGACACCGTTGACCGGGGGCTGCTGCTGGTAGGGGTAGGGCTGCCAGCCGCCGTACGGAGCGGACGCGTACGGGCCGGGGGCGTACGGCCCCTGCTGGTACGGACCCTGCTGGTAAGGGCCCGGCGGGTGCGGAGCCGGGTACTGGCCCTGGGGGCCCGGCGGCTGCTCGGGGCCGGTGGGCGGGGGTGTGGACACGGGTACCGTGCTCCTGACTCGGTTCGTGAGGAACTGACGTACGACTTGGCGCATGGTAAGCGCGGGGCGACTGGGGGCGACATGGGGGTCACGAACGCGACGATCCGGGCGGTCAACGGGTTGACGGCCCGGTGGGCGCGGACCGTCGAGGCCGGCACGGTGTTCTCCGCGGCCGGGGTGTGGCCGCTGCTCGCCCTCCTCGCCGACGGCGCCGGGGGCCCGGCCCGCGACGAACTGACGGACGCGGTGGGCCTCCCCGCGGAGCAGGCGGCCCCGGCGGCGCGGGAGCTGCTGGCCCGGCTGGCGGCGACGCGCGGCCTGGACACGGCCGTCGGCCTGTGGACCAAGCGCACGCTGGAACTGCGCGAGGCATGGCGGGCGGGGCTGCCGGCGGAGGCGCACGGGGTGCTGTCCGGAGACGTCGCCGCGGACCACGCCGTGCTCGACGCGTGGGCCGCGAAGCGGACCGGCGGGCTCGTCGAGCGGATGCCGGTGACGCTGGACGCGCGCACCGAGCTGGTGCTGGCCGGAGCGCTCACGCTGCGCACGAACTGGCTGCGGCCGTTCGACGAGTACCCGCTGGCGCCGGAGACCGGGCCGTGGAGCGAGCGGACCGTGCTCGGGCTGTGGCGTGCGAGCGCGCTCCCGGACCGGGTCGGCGTCGCGGACACCCCGCACGGCTTCGTCACCGAGCTGAAGGTGCTGGGCGACAACGCCCTGGACCTCCATCTGCTGCTCGGCGAGGAGCACATGACGCCGGGGCAGGTGCTGTCGGCGGGCCTGGACGTCCTCGCCCGCCGGTGCCCCGTGGTCCCCGGCCCGCAGCTCCCCTACGGGGACGTGGGGCCGGGCCTGCGCGTGGTCAGGACGCGCAGCGAGCGGCCGGAACCGCCGACGCTGGAGGTGACCACCGCGGCGTTCGACCTCACCGGACACCACGACCTGCTGAAGCACCACGCCCTGTTCGGCCTCACCGCCGCGCGGGACGACCGCGTCGGCCACTTCCCCGGCGTCAGCGCCCACCCGCTCGCGGTCGGCTCGGCCGAGCAGTCCGCCATGGCCCGGTTCGGGGCGCTCGGCTTCCGCGCGGCGGCGGTCACGGCGTTCGACGCCATCGGCGCCGGCGTCCCCCAACTGCGCTTCCTGACCACCACCGTCCGGGCCCGCTTCGACCGCCCCTTCGGCTTCCTCGCCCTGCACCGCCACTCACGCCTCGTCCTCGCGGCGGGCTGGGTGACGGACCCGGAGCCCTTCCGCGAGGACGAGGAGTACTTCTAGGGGTACTGCCAGGGTGTCAGAACTGCAGCGCCCAGGCGTCGATGCGCCCGGTGTCGAAGTTGGCGTTGTCGCTCACCCGGAGCTTCCAGGTGCCGTTGGCGCTCTCCGCGGACGCGTTGACCGAGTACGTGGTGTCGATGTTGTCCGAGCTGCCGCCGGTGCCGTAGCCCTTGAGGGTGTACGCCGTGCCGTCGGGGGCGATCAGCTGGACCTGGAGGTCGCCGATGTAGGTGTGGACGATGTGGACCTCGACGGCGAGGGCCGCGGGCGCGTTGCCGGAGACACCGGAGACGGTGACCGGGGACTCGACGGTCGCGTTGTCGTTGATCGCGTAGTCACCGGTGTTCTCGAACCGCGGTCCCGGCGGGGTCGTGCTGCCGCCGCCGACGTACAGCAGGCGGTTGGGCGAGCCGGTGCCCGGGCTGCCGACGACGTCGGGCGTGGCGGCCGCGGTCAGCGCCGAGGACACCTGGGCGGGCGTGGCCGTCGGGTTGTCGGCCAGGTAGAGCGCCGCCGCTCCGGCGACGTGCGGGGTCGCCATCGACGTACCGGAGATGGTGTTGGTGGCGCTGTCGCCGCTGTTCCAGGCGGAGGTGATGGAGGAGCCCGGGGCGAACAGGTCGAGGACCGTGCCGTAGTTGGAGTAGCTGGCGCGGGCGTCGGAGGAGGTCGTCGCGCCGACGGTGATCGCCTCCGTCACGCGTGCGGGCGACCGGGTCGAGGCGTTGGTGCTCTCGTTGCCCGCCGCCACGGCGAAGGTGACGCCGGAGGCGATGGCGTTGCGTACGGCCGTGTCGAGCGCGGAGTCGGCGCCGCCGCCGAGGGACATGTTGGCGACGGCCGGCTTGACCGCGTTGCGCGCGACCCAGTCGATGCCGGCGACGACCTGGGCGGTCGTACCGGAGCCGGAGTTGTTCAGCACCCGGACGCCGACGATGTTCGCCTTCTTGGCGACGCCGTGGGCGCTGCCCGCGACGGTGCCGGCGACGTGCGTGCCGTGGCCGTGGCCGTCCTGGGCGGTGTTGTCGTTGTCGATGGCGTCGTAGCCGTAGGAGGCGCGGCCGCCGAAGTCGCTGTGGGTGATGCGGACGCCGGTGTCGATGACGTACGCCGTCACGCCCTGCCCGGCCGAGTCCGGGTAGGTGTACGAGCTGTTCAGCGGCAGGTTCCGCTGGTCGATGCGGTCCAGGCCCCAGGACGGCGGGCTGGGCTGCGTGGCGTCGATGCTGAACGTGCGGTTCTGCACGACGGAGGCGACGGCCGGGTCGGCGGCGAGCCGCTTCGCCTCGGTCTCGGAGGCCTCGATCGCGTAGCCGTTGAGGGCCTTGGTGTACGTGCGCTCGATGGTGGCGCCGTACTTCTTGGCCAGCGCGCGGCCCTCGGCGGAGCCGGAGCGGGCCTCGCCCGGCTTCAGGGTCACGATGTAGCTGTCGGCGACGGCGTTCGCCGCGCCCTCGTACTTGATGCGGCCTTCGGCGGCGGCGGGTGCCGCGCCGGCGGGCAGCGCGGAGACCAGGCCCGCGGCGAGCGCCGCGGTGCTCGCGACGGCGATCGCGGCCAGTCTTCGCCGGGTGGTGCGGTGGGGAGTACGCATCACTGCCATCTGAGGGGTCCTCCTCGATCGGTGGTGCGCCGGTGGGGGTGGTGCACGGGTAGTGCGGAGCACGCACGAGGAGGTCAGGGACATGCCAAGCGACGAGACATGTCAAGCCGCGGGGCATGCCGGAGCCCAGCCGGGGCCCGTGTGCCTCACTGTGCGTCAGCCGAAAGATTGAGGCCTGCACAGGAATTGCACAAGGGCCCTGCACGGACGTAACAGGCGTGCCATACGCCGTTCATGACGAGCCATCACCTCCTCCGGGGGACGGTCGGGCCCCCGGCGGAGGAGTGCCGTCAGGCGTCGAAACCGGTCTCCCGCGTGCGCTTCTCCCACGCCGCCACGTCGTCCCGCACCTGGTCGAGATGATCGAGGACGGCGGTGACCGCGTCGTCACCGAGCGGCAGGTGCAGCGGGGTCTTCCCGGCCTCCAGGGCCGCGCGGATCAAGGCCGCCGCCTTGGCCGGGTCACCGGCCTGCGTGCCGTCGCCGGTCGCCACGTACCCGCGGGTCTGGGTGACCTTCGGGTACGCCCCGCTGTCGGGGCTGAAGCCGGCCCGGTTCCCCTCGAACAGCGAGGTGCGGAAGGCACCCGGCTCCACGATCAGCACCTTGATGCCGAACTCCGCCACCTCGTCGGCGAGCGCCTCCGACATGCCCTCCAGCGCGAACTTCGTACCGCTGTACGCGGCGAAACCGGCGAACGACATCTGCCCGCCCACGCTGCTCATCTGCACGATCGCGCCCGAACGCCGCTCCCGCATGAACGGCAGCACCGCCCGGGTCAGCGCGGCCGGCCCGAAGAGATGCAGGTCGAACAGGGCACGCAGCTCGTCGTCGGTGGTCTCCTCGAAGGCGCCGACATGCGTACGGCCCGCGTTGTTGACCAGGACGTCGATCCGCCCGTGCCGCTCCACCACGTCCCGCACCGCCGCCTCGGCGGCACCGGTGTCCGTGACGTCCAGCCGCAGCGCCTCCATCTGGTCCGGGTGCGCGGCCACCAGGTCGTCCAGCGCCTCCGGGCGTCGGGCGGCCCCCACCACGACGTCCCCCGCGGCCAGCGCCGCCTCGGTGATCGCCCGCCCGAATCCGCTGCTCGCGCCCGTGATCAGCCAGACCTTGCTCATGTCCCGTCCCCTTCTCAGTCACTTCCGCAACATCAACAAGACTGCTGTAAAAGGGCGTTGCCCGTCCAAGATTCCCGGTGATAACCGTTGGACATGACAACGGACGTACACGGCAGAGAGTTGCGCTACTTCCTCACCGTGGCCGAGGAACTGCACTTCACCCGCGCCGCCGAACGGCTGTACGTCTCCCAGCCCGCCCTCAGCAAACAGATCCGCGCGCTCGAACGGCAGCTGGGCGTCGCACTCTTCCGGCGCGACCGGCACAGCGTCGCCCTCACCCCGGCGGGCGAGGCACTGCTGCCGCACGCCCGGCGCGTCCTGGACGCCTGGGAGGAAGGCGCCGAAGCGGTCGCCCGGGCCCGCGCCACCCAGCGAACGACCCTGGTCATCGGCATGAGCACCAGTCCCGGCCGCGGCGGACTCCTCCCCGCGATCCGCTCCCGCTTCACCGCCGCCCACCCGGAAGCCGCGGTGCGCCTGCGGCAGATCGTCTGGGACGACCCCACCGCGGGCCTCGCCGACGGCACCGCGGACGTCGCCTTCGTCTGGCTGCCACTGCCCGACCAGGAGCGCTACGCCTGGACCGTGATCGCCGAGGAGCCCCGCATGGTCGCCCTCCCCGACACCCACCCCCTCACCGCCCGCACCGAGATCGACTTCACCGACCTCCTCGACGAGCCGTTCCTCGCCCTCCCCCCGACCGCCGGCCCCCTCCGCGACCACTGGCTCGCCCTCGACGCCCGCGCCGGCCGGCCGCCCCGCGTCGGCGCGGAGATCGCCGGCACCGAGGAGACCTACGAGGCGCTGGTCGCCGGCCTCGGCATCTGCCTGGTCGCCACCGGCAACGCCCCCCTGATCACCCTCGGCGGCGTGACGACCCGCCCGGTCAACGGCCTCACCCCCACCCGCTACGCCCTCGCCTGGCGACGGGAGGACGGGGAAAGGCCGCTGGTACGGGGGTACGCGGAGGCGTGCCGGCGGGTGGCCAGGCGGGCCTCGTAGGGCTCAGTCCTCGATCACCGGATTGCACGGCGAGAGGAACGGGTCCAGGCGCTCCTCGACGATCCCCCTGCGCACGACGCGCACCCGGAACGCGTTGTCCGCGTTCGGGATGTCGCCTTCATCGGAGCGGTCGTAGAGCATCCCCCACGAACCGGGGAAGCGGCGCGCGATGTACGCCACCAGTTCGTCCAGCTGCCCGGCCTCGTATCCGACGTGGTTCGTGTGACCGGTGGCCGTGACGACGTCCAGCCCGTTGAACACGTCGAGCACGACCTTGCAGCTGGAGGACCACTGGACCGAGTCGATCCGCGCCCGCAGCTCCTCGGCGCCCGCCTTCAGGGACTGCGAGTCGTCCTCGTACGGGTCCTCGGAAATGCCGAACCAGCCATGGAACTCGTACATGCCCTCACTCCAGCGGAGTCGTGTCGATCACCGGCTCGACGCCGTACCGGCGTCCGTATTCCTGGAGCTTATCGATCACGCCTGGTCCGGGCGGTCCGTCGAACTGGAAGTACGGCGTGCGGCCACTCTGGATCGCCGCCTCGAACGTGGCTTGCGCCTGCTTGCGGAACTTCTTGTTCAACGTGAAGTCCGCGGGCTTCGCCTGGGCCACGTACTCGTCGCTGATGGCGTCGAACTCACGTCCGTCCGGATCGTTCGCGAACCTCCTGCGAGGCTCTCCGCCGAGCTTGTCGGCCAGCTTGTCCGCGTCGGCGTCGGGCTTGTTGACCTCGATGAGATCGCCGAGCCCCCCGTTGTCCTCGTACGGAGCGAGGCCCAGCGGATCGCTGAACCGGTGCGGGTTGTGCACGTACGCGGTCGGGTTGGGCGCGGGCGCGAGGCCCAGCGGATCGGGCGTGGTGTACCGGGCGGTCTGCGGGTCGTAGTAGCGGTGGTGGTTGTAGTGGAGGCCGGTCTCCGGGTCGAAGTACTGGCCGGGGAACCGCAGCGGTGTGTACGCGGACGCGTCGGCGTTCCACGTCGTGATGCCCCACAGCGTGGTGCGGCTCTGCCAGGCGATGCGCCCGTCCTCGTCGATGAGCTCGGTCGGGGTGCCGATGAGATCGGTAGCGATCGCGAAGAACCGCGCGTCGATCTCCCGCTGGGTGACGGCGTCGGTGAGCCGTTCGGTCTGGGCGACCGGGACCAGGCCCTCGTGGTCCCAGCTCAGCGTGGTGTGGTGGGGCAGCTCGCCTGGGATCTCCGTGGTCTGCTCCGCGAGTACGGGACCGTCCCAGACGAAGCGCGTGCGCTCCGCCACCGTCCGGCCGTCGGCCGCCATGCGCTCCTTGGCGATGCGTCGGCCCAGCGGGTCGTACCGGTAGCGCCACAGTGTGCCGTCCGGGGTCGTGACCTCGGTGAGCCGGTCCTCGGCGTCGTACGCGTACGTCCACACGTCACGCTTCTTCGAAAGCCGGGTCTTCGAGCGGCGGATCAGCCTGCCGGCGTCGTCGTACGCGTAGCGGTTGGCTCCGGCCTCCGTGATCCGGGTTCCGGTGTAGGAGCGCCGGCCGCGCGCGTCGCCACCGGCGTGGCGGTCCGGCCAGGCGGCGGCGACGTTGTTGCCACCGCTGTCGTACGCGTAGGACTCGCTCCACCGGTCGGCCGTGACGGCGGTGACCCGGCCCGTCGCGTCCAGGCCGAAGCGGCGCGGGCCGCGCAGGGCGTCGTCGACCGCGACGAGATGGCCGTCCTCGCGGTACGCGTACGTCCGCAGGTTCAGCCGGTGGCCGCCGCGCGCGATCTCCTGGGCGGTGAGCCGGCCCGCGGCGTCCCAGTCCGACGTCAGCGTCAGTGTCTCCCCGACGCGGCGGGCGAGCTCACGCCCCGCGCCATCACGCGTGAACACGATGTCGTGTCCCGCGACGGTCAGCGCGGCGGCACGGCCCGCGCCGTCGTGCGTGTACGAGGTGACATGGCCGCCCGGGGTGACGCGCCGGGTGCGGCGCCCCGCCACGTCGTACGAGAACGACAGCGCACGCCCGTCGAGCAGTTCTGTCTTGACGTGGCCCCGACGGTCATACACGTACGTCAGCTCGGCGTCGGGTCCGACGGCCCGCAGCAACCGGCCCGCGGGGTCGTACTCGTACGTCGTGACGGCGCCGCCGGCGTCCTTGCGGACGACCTGGCCGAGCAGGTCGCGCTCGTAGCGGACGGCCGCGCCGAGCGGGGTGGTACGGGTCAGCACCCGGCCGAGCGGATCGACGTCGTAGGCGACGGTGCGGCCGTCGAAGTCGGTCTCGGCGACGAGGTTGCCGACCGCGTCGTAGGTGTAGCTCCACCGCAGGCCCAGAGGGTTCCTGACCTCGGTAAGGCGCAGCTCGGTGTCGTGCGTGAACTCGTGGCGGGCACCGTCGGGGTCGGTGCGGGCCGCGAGCAGGTCGAAGTGGGTGTACTCGAAGGTCGTGCTGCGGCCCTCGGGGTCGGTATGGCTGAGGCAGTTGCCCTCGCCGTCGTACGTCCACGACTCCACGGCCCCGTCCGCGCCCGTGAACCGCGCGAGCCGGCCCTCAGGGGTCCACTCGAAGCGGGCGGTGCCGCCGCTCGGTCCGGTGCGCTCGGTGATCCGGCCGAAGGCGTCCCGGACGTACGTCGTCACACCGCCGTCCGGGGCCGTCTGGGCCATGAGAAGGCCTGCGGCGTTGTGGCGCAGCAGGGTAGTCGCGCCGAGCGGGTCGGTGACCGAGGTGACGTGGCCGAGCGCGTCGTGGGTGTATCGGGTGGTGCGCCCGGCGGGGTTGGTGACCGCGACGCGGTTGCCGCGTTCGTCGTACTCCTGCTTCCAGCGCAGCCCGCCCGGCTGGACCAGCTCGACCGGGCGGCCGTCGCCGCCGTAGGCCGCCGTCTGCACGCTGCCGTCGGGGCGGACCGTCGAGACGAGACGGCCCTCGTCGTCCCAGCGGAACTCGGTCCGCGCACCGAGCGCATCGGTACGGGACAGCAGCCGGTCGTCGCGGTCGTAGGCGTACCGGATCACCGCGCCCGTGGGCCAGGTCTCGGCGACGACCTGGAGGTGGCTGTTGACCGTGTAGCGCCAGGTGTGACCGAGGGAATCGGTGACCGTGGTGGTGGTCAGGCCGGTGTCCGGGTGCGGCTCGCTGTAGTGGAACTCCGAGCGCAGATGCCCCTCGGCACCGGTCTGGAAGACGCACCGGTCCCTGTCGTCGTACACGAAGCTGTAGCTGGAGCCGTTCGTGTCGGTCCAGGCGACGATGCGTCCTTCGGTGTCGTAGTCGAACCGGGTGGGGATGCCCGAGGACTTGGTGACCTCGTTGAGATGGCCTTCCGCGCTGTATCCGTACCTGGCGATCTCGGTGCCGCCAAGACTCAGCGAGGTGATCCGGCGGTTCTCCGTGGTGAACGTGAGGCGGTAGCCCCCCGAGTGGGTGAGGGCGAGCGGGGCACCCTCCTCGTCGTACTCCGCGGTGATCGTGCGCCCGTTGCGGTCGGCGATCTCGGCGAGCGGCGCGGAGCCGTTGTCTCCCGGCTCGACGCCGGGTGGGGCGAGAAAGTGCCGGACGACGCCCGTGTCCGGGTCGGTGAGTGTGTAACTGCCGTCGGTGTGCCGCTCCAGCGGCCAGCGCGGCCCCGCCTCGGGGAGCACCGGAGTGCCGGGGGCCGGGTGCGGGTACGGGACGAGCAGGTTGTCCTCACCGTGGAAGACGACACCGATCGGGTCGACGGTCAGACGCTGGTCGATCGTCGACGACCAGCTCTCGCCGAACCAGCGGCCCGCCCGGTAGGAGGACTCGAAATCCCTGCGGAACAGCAGCGGCAGGCTGCCCGGCAGCAGCACGTCCTCCTGCGGCAGGAACATGCGGCCGGTCGCGAAGTCGACGGGCTCACGGCCGCACCGCTTGCCATCAGGCCTGCGGACGGTCTCTCTGAGGTCGTCGGCACGGCGCGCCTTGGCGGCGTCCGCGAGCTCGTCCGTGAGCCTCACGCCCTTCGCGGCGGCTCCGGCACCACCCGTCGCGACGGTGAGGATCGCGTCCGGCACGAGCGTGCCGAACCCTTCCGCCGGGTCCTTCATGAAGTTGTCCAGCATCTGCTTGCCGGTGCCCCAGGGGTCGTTGGCGACCTGGACGAGTCCGGCGACGGTGCTGTTGAGATTGGTGACGTACTCGGCCGGATGCGTGATGTTGTACGGGTCCAGCGGGTTGAGGCCCCGGACGAAGTTCAGGATCCCCGCGGTGCCCTTGACCGCGCCCATGGCGAAGTGGGTCTGCATCAGTTCGAGCTCGTCGAGCCCGTCCGTCAACTGTTCGCCGTAGGAGGGCTTGGGCGGGGCCGCGTCGCGGGCCTCCTGCACTGCCTTGCGGGCGGTCTCGGCGGCGGAGTTCCGCTGCTTGCGCGCCTCGGCAAGGATGTCCTGCGCCTCCTGCATCTTCGCCTTGCCGGGGTCGGAGAACTGGCCCGGCTTCGGCGGCAGTGTGGCGGGGTCACGCTTGTCGGCGGGCGTCGCGTTGTACTTGTCGACGGCGTTGTTGTAGTCGTCGACCTTCTTGTTGTGCGCGTCCAGGGCATCCGCCGAGGCCTTCGTGCCTTCCTTCCACCTGTCGATCGCGAGCTGCGCCTGGCCCTGCGCCCAGGTCACCGTGTCCGCGAACGACTCCAGCGCCTTCGCCGCCTTCTCGAACGCGTCCGCGCCCTTGTACCACTTGGGGGGCTCCAGTTTCACCGTCTTGCGGAACGCGTCCGCCGCCTGCCCCTGCAGGGAGTCCGAGTCGAGCCCTTCGAGACCGAGCCCCACGTCGTTGAACGAGTCCGTGAAGTCACGCAGGTGGGAAGCAGTGGAGCGCAGCTTGCCCGGCGAGCCGTAGATGAGCTTTGTCTTGTCCTCCGTCTGCCCGAGGTCCATCTCGTCGACCTCGGCACCCATCCGGTTCGCCAGTGAACGCGACTGCTCGCGCACCCAGTCCGCACCGGACTCCCAGCCGACGTCCTGGAGCCGGTCCGCCGTCCAGTTGCCGGCGTCCTCCACCCGGTTGCCGACCCACTCGACGCCGTCCTCGACCGCGTCCTCGACGACGTCCGGCGTGATGTCACTGACGAAATCCCCGATACCCATGCGTCAGTTCCCCCCGCCGCCGTTCTGCTGCTGCTGTTGTTGCCGGGCGCGCTCCTCGGGCGACGGCCCGAAGGCGTCGTCGACGGCCTGGTCGAACTGTCGCTGGTCGATCCCGAGGAGGTCGTTGAGGATCCGCGACCGCTCGCCGCCCTGCCCCTCGGTGAGCACCGCTCGCCCCGTGTCCTTCCAGGTCTGGGCCATCTCGTCGCCGGCGCGGTCCCACGACTCGGCGCTCCAGTCCGGGTCCAGCGCGTCCGGTGTGAACACGTCACCCCAGCCCTGTTTGGCGATGTCCTCCTCGGACGCGTACGGGCTGCCGCCGGCGACAGAGTTGACGCCGAACTTCAGCGAGCTCTGGACGTACTGGTCCTCCTCCCACAGCACGCCCGCGGCCAGGCCGAGCTTCGCCGCGATGGTGTTGGCGTCCTGGATCAGCGCCCGTACGCCCCACTCCCACCGCTCACAGAAGTCCTCGAAGTCCACGGACAGACCGTGGTGCCCGGCTTCCATGCCGGTCATCGCCAGTTCGGAGAAGCCCTTGCCGAGCACCGCTCCGGTGCTCGTACCGATCTCCTTCAGCTCACCGACCGCGTCGCGTATGCCCTGGGTGAGCCGCTGGACGGTGTAGTTGTCGACACCGAGATCCTTCGCCCCGTCGCCCATCAGGCGGCACCCCCCGCGGTCGCGCCGGCCCCGCCGGTGGGCTTGCCCGGCGTGTCGACGGCGGCTTCGTCCGGAACGATGCCCATGGCGGGCGGGAAGAGCATGGACCCATCGGGGTCCGCGACGTCTACGGCGATGCCCGCGGGCTCGCCCATCGCCGGGATGATCTCGTCGAGCAGCCGGGCGCCGAGCAGTTCGGCGAACTCCCAGGGCCGGGCGCCGTCCCCGGAGCTCCCGGGCTCCCACGCCCGCGACTGCGCGAAGCGTGCCAGGGCCTCCTCGCCGGTGAACGCGAACACCCAGCGCACCCCGCCGAAATGCCCCGTCCACAGCCCGCCCCGGTCCAGCGGCACGAGCATCCGGGCCCGCCTCAGCTCCCCGAGGAGCGCCCGCGGATCGCCTGTCCCGGCCCGCCGCTCAGCGATCCGCTCCGCGAGCGCAGTCCCGTCACGCACTTCATCGCCTCCCCCGACATCGACGGCAACGTGTCTTCCCAGGAACACACGCCCCATACGCAACCGGCGGTTCCCGGCCAGTGCCCTTGGCGTTACCGGCCAAGGCGGGGGAAAGCATCCGGTGAGCCGAGGGCTTCACACGGTCAAAAAAAGGCGCCCGCCCACCCAGCGGGCGGTACGGGCGCTCTCTGCCGACAGGCGTCAGACGTTGAAGCGAAACTCCACCACGTCCCCGTCCTGCATCACATACTCCTTGCCCTCCATGCGCGCCTTGCCCTTCGCGCGGGCCTCGGCGACCGAGCCGGTCTCGACCAGGTCGTCGAAGGAGATGACCTCGGCCTTGATGAAGCCCTTCTGGAAGTCCGTGTGGATCACGCCGGCCGCCTCGGGGGCGGTCGCGCCCTTCTTGATGGTCCAGGCGCGGGACTCCTTGGGGCCGGCCGTGAGGTAGGTCTGCAGGCCGAGGGTGTCGAAGCCGACACGGGCGAGGGTGGCCAGGCCGGGCTCGGTCGCGCCGACCGACTCCAGCAGCTCCATGGCGTCCTCCTCGTCCAGCTCGGCGAGGTCCGCCTCCAGCTTGGCGTTGAGGAAGATCGCCTCGGCGGGGGCGACCAGGGCGCGCTGCTCGTCCTTGAACGCGTCGTCCGTCAGCTCGTCCTCGTCGACGTTGAAGACGTAGAGGAACGGCTTGGTGGTGAGCAGGTGCAGGTCGTGGAGGAGCTCGTTGCGCTCGGTGCCCTGGACGATGCCGTGCGCGAAGAGGGTGTCGCCCTTCTCCAGGATCTCCTTGGCCTCCTCGACCGCCTTGACCTTGGGCGCGACGTCCTTCTTGATCCGCGACTCCTTCTGCAGGCGCGGCAGGACCTTCTCGATGGTCTGGAGGTCGGCGAGGATCAGCTCGGTGTTGATCGTCTCGATGTCGTCCTTGGGCGAGACCTTGCCGTCGACGTGGACGACGTTCTCGTCCTTGAAGGCGCGGATGACCTGGCAGATCGCGTCGGACTCGCGGATGTTCGCCAGGAACTTGTTGCCCAGGCCCTCGCCCTCGGAGGCGCCGCGCACGATGCCCGCGATGTCGACGAAGTCGACCGTCGCCGGCAGCACCCGCTCCGACTTGAAGATCTCCGCGAGCTTCGCCAGGCGGGCGTCGGGGACGCCGACCACACCGACGTTGGGCTCGATCGTGGCGAACGGGTAGTTGGCCGCCAGCACGTCGTTCTTGGTCAGGGCGTTGAACAGGGTCGACTTGCCGACATTCGGCAGACCGACGATTCCGATCGTGAGCGACACGTTGCGACTTCCCGTATGTGGTGAGGGCGGGGCCAGGGGGCCAGGGACCGAGTGCTGCTGAGCGCGTACGAGACTGGCCGATCCCCCAGTCTACGGGGTACCCGTCGGGCCCCGGCGATGTGCCGATCGCTTGGCCAAGCGGGCCACACGGCGTGTCGGACGGGCTATTCGGCACATAAAACGACCTAAGTTGGGCCAGTGGAGCAACACAGGACACGCCCCCCGCAACAAGGACCGCGCCGCGGCACCTCGCCGCCCCTGCCGCCGCAGACGGCCCGCGGCGTCGTCCGCACGCCCCGGCCGCCCCGATCCGCGGTCCGGCCGACCCGTCCCGGCCCGCAGCGCGGTACGACACCGCGCGGCACGGCTCCCGAACGGCGGCCGGCGCCCGCCCGGCGGCCCCCTCCCGCGGCGGCCGTCCCGGCCCGGCCGCTGCCCAAACCGCGGCTGACCGGGCTGGGCTGCGGGTTGTTCTGCGGAACCCTGATGCTCACCCTGGGCTTTCTGGACCAGCTGCTCTTCGGGGCCTCGCCGCTGGTGTACGGCGTGCTGTTCCTGCCGGTGTGCGTGCTCGGCGCGGTGTGGGTGCGCCGCGGCGACCTGGTGACCGTGCCTGTGGTGGTCCCGATCGCCTTCGCGGTGGGCCTGCTGCCGCTCGCCCACGGCGACGGACCGGGCTCCCGGATCATGGCCCTGTTCACCGCGCTGGCGACCCAGGCCGGCTGGCTGTACGGCGGGACGCTGATCGCCGGCGCGATCGTGACCGTACGCAAGCTGAGGCTGATGGCCAAGCGCGCCGCAGCGGCCCGCAGGCGCCCCCCCACCGCGGCCTGACCGCGACCCGAGAGCGGCCGACCCCCGCAGTCCGAGGGCGGCCCGACAACGACCGACCCCGCCGACCGGCAGCGGCGCCCAGGAGGCTCAGCCCGCGCCGCCCCGTCCCCCCTGCGCCGCGTGCATCGCCGCGCCCACGATCCCCGCGTTGTTCTGCAGCTCGGCCGGGACGATCTCGGCCTTGATGTCCTCGATGTAGTGCAGGAACTTGTGCGCCTTGCGGCTGACCCCGCCGCCGATGATGAAGAGCTCCGGGGAGAACAGCATCTCGACGTGCGCGAGGTAGCCGCGGACGCGGTGGGCCCACTGCTCCCAGGACAGGTCGTGGTCGTCCTTGGCCTTGCTGGAGGCCCGCTTCTCCGCGTCGTGCCCGTGCAGCTCCAGGTGGCCGAGCTCGGTGTTGGGAACGAGTGTCCCGTCGACGAAGACCGCGCTGCCGATCCCGGTGCCGAAGGTCAGCAGGATGACCGTGCCCTTGCGGCCGCGCCCGGCGCCGAAGGCCATCTCGGCGACGCCCGCCGCGTCCGCGTCGTTCACCACCGTCACCGGCAGGCCGCCGAGGCGGTCGGAGAACAGCGCGCGGGCGTCCGTGTCGATCCAGGCCTTGTCCACGTTCGCCGCCGTACGCACCGTGGAGCCGCCCGTGACCACGCCCGGGAAGGTCAGGCCGACCGGGCCCGTCCAGCCGAAGTGCTCGACGACCTGTCTGACCCCGTCGGCCACCCCGTCGGGGGTCGCCGGGTGCGGGGTGAGCACCTTGCAGCGCTCCTGCGCCAGGTCGCCCCTGTCCAAATCCACAGGGGCGCCCTTGATTCCGGATCCGCCGATGTCCACACCGAAGATCTGCATGGCTCCACGTTACGACGGACGACTGACGGTCACGTCCCGGCCGGGCGGGCCGGACCCGTCACTCGCCGGCCGTGCCGGCCCCGCCGCGCTCGGCGACCAGCGCGGCCGCCTCCTCACGCAGGTCGCGGCGCAGTTCCTTCGGCAGCGAGAAGGTGATGGACTCCTCGGCGGCCTTGACGATCTCGACGTCCTCGAAGCCCCGCTGGGCCAGCCACTCCAGCACCTGCTCGACCAGCACCTCCGGCACCGAGGCGCCCGAGGTGACGCCGACCGTGGTGACGCCCTCCAGCCAGGCCTCGTCGATCTCGTCGGCGAAGTCCACCAGGTAGGAGGCGCGGGCGCCGGCCAGCTTGGCGACCTCGACGAGCCGCTTGGAGTTCGAGGAGTTGCGGGAGCCGACGACGATCACCAGGTCGGCCTCGGCGCCCATCTGCTTCACCGCGAGCTGACGGTTCTGCGTGGCGTAGCAGATGTCGTCGCTGGGCGGGGAGATCAGCTGCGGGAACTTCTCCTTGAGCGCGTCGACGGTCTCCATGGTCTCGTCGACGGAGAGGGTGGTCTGTGACAGCCAGACGACCTTCGACGGGTCGCGGACCTCGACCTTCGCCACGTCGCCCGGTCCGTCGACGAGCTGGATGTGGTCGGGGGCCTCGCCGGAGGTGCCGATGACCTCCTCGTGGCCCTCGTGCCCGATGAGGAGGATGTCGTAGTCCTCGTTGGCGAAGCGGACGGCTTCCTTGTGGACCTTGGTGACCAGCGGGCAGGTCGCGTCGATGGTGGCGAGCCGGCCGCGCGCGGCCTCCTCGTGGACGACCGGGGCGACGCCGTGCGCGGAGAACATCACGATGTTGCCCGGCGGCACCTCCTCCGTCTGCTCGACGAAGATCGCGCCCTTCTTCTCCAGGGTCTGCACGACGTACTTGTTGTGGACGATCTCGTGGCGGACGTAGACCGGAGCGCCGTACTGCTCCAGGGCTTTCTCGACGGCGATCACGGCGCGGTCCACACCCGCGCAGTAACCACGGGGGGCGGCGAGCAGGACACGGCGGCCAGGCGAAGCAGTCATGCGACCCATCGTAAGGCCGCGTTCGGGGGTCAGAGATCGCGTCCCCGCCGGGCTGCCGGGGAGACTGGCCGTGAGCTGGGAGGGGCGGGGCAGGGCGGTACGGACGCGACGGGCGTACGGGTCGCCGCGCGGGTGGGCTTCCTCGTGCTGGCGATGGAGATCGTGGTCCTCCTGGTGTTCGTGGTCGCCGCGACCGTCGTCCTCGCGCGGGACGGCGCCGAGCGGGCGTGGCTGTCCCCGCTGTCCGGGGACGGTTCACAGGGCGCGTTCGCGCTGTCCGCGGCGATCGGGGCGGTTTCCGTCGCCGTGCTGTCGTATCTCGATCTCGGGTTCGACGCGATCGCCTCCTTCGCGGAGGAGGTGACGGGCGGCTCGGAGAAGGTCGCCCGCGCGGTGCTGTCCTGTCTCGCCCTCGCGGGTGTGCTGTTCGTCGCCCAGACGTATCTGGTGGCCGTGCTGGAGCCGGTGTCGTCGGCGGAGCTGGCCGCCGACCCCGTCCGGCAGGGCTCGGCCTTCTACGACGCCGTGGACGTCTCGGTCGGTGCCTGGCTGCACGACCTGGTGGCGGTCAGCAAGGCGGTCGGCGCCGCGTTCGCCGCGCTGGCGGGGCAGGCGGCGGCCGGGCCGGCTGCTGTTCGCCATGAGCCGCGACCGGCGGCTGCCGCGGACGGACGCCGGGGTGCCGCGGGTGGCGCTGCTGTGCGCGGCGGTCGTCACGCCGGTCGCGGCGGTGTGGGCGGCCCGCCGGGACGACGGCATGGACCACCTCGTCTCGGTCGTCGGCATCGGCGCGCTGACCGCTTTCACGCTGCTGCACGCGAGCGTGGTGGGGTGGTTCGCGGTACGGCGGCGAGGGGGGCCGGTGAGCTGGTGGCGGCATGTGCTGGTGCCGGTGCTCGGGGCGGCGATCACCGTCGCCGTGATCGTGGAGGCGTCGCGGGCGGCACAGGTGGTGGGCGCGGTCTGGCTGGCCGTCGGCCTGATCGCGGCGGCCGTCCAGCGCGGCCTCCGGGGCTCCGCCGCGGCGGACTGAGCCGCGGGGCCGACCGGGGACTGCGGCTGCCCCGGATTGTCAGCGGCTGCCGTTACGCTCACGAGCATGGCTGTGAACACGTCCGCGGAATCCCCGCTGCCCGTCGGTGAGGTGTCGCGGCTCATCGGGGGGTGGATCGACCGGCTCGGCGCGGTGTGGGTCGAGGGTCAGATCACCCAGTTGTCGCGGCGGCCGGGCGCCGGTGTGGTGTTCCTGACGCTGCGGGATCCGTCGTACGACATCTCGGTGAGCGTCACCTGCTACCGGCAGGTGTTCGACGCGGTGGCCGACGTCGTCAGCGAGGGCGCCCGGGTGGTCGTCCTCGCGAAACCGGAGTGGTACGCGCCGCGGGGGCAGCTGTCGCTGCGGGCGACCGAGATAAAGCCCGTCGGCGTCGGCGAGCTGCTGGCGCGGCTGGAGCAGCTGAAGAAGGCGCTGGCCGGCGAGGGGCTGTTCGCGCCGGAGCGGAAGAAGCCGCTGCCGTTCCTGCCGCAGCTGATCGGCCTGGTCTGCGGCCGTGCCTCCGCCGCGGAGCGGGACGTGCTGGAGAACGCCCGGCACCGCTGGCCGGCCGTCCGCTTCGAGGTCCGCAACGTCGCCGTGCAGGGCGTGCACGCCGTGCCGCAGGTCGTGCAGGCGGTGAAGGAGCTCGACGAGATCGACGACGTGGACGTGATCATCGTCGCGCGCGGCGGTGGCAGCGTGGAGGATCTGCTGCCGTTCTCGGACGAGCAGCTGGTGCGGGCGGTCGCCGCCTGTCGTACGCCGGTGGTGTCGGCCATCGGCCACGAGCCCGACAACCCGCTCCTGGACCACGTGGCGGACCTGCGCGCCTCCACCCCGACCGACGCGGCCAAGAAGGTCGTGCCGGACGTCGGCGAGGAGGTCGAGCGGGTGCGGCAGCTGCGGAACCGCGCGCGGCGCTGCATGGAGGCGTTCCTGGAGCGGGAGGAGCGCGGGCTGGCGCACGCGCTGGCGCGGCCGGCGATGGAGAATCCGCACCGGATGATCGACGAGCGCGCCGACCTGGTGGAATCGCTGACCGGGCGGGGCCGCCGCTGTCTGGGGCATCTCCTGGACCGCGCCGAGTCGGAGCTGACCCACACCCACGCGCGCGTGGTGGCGCTCTCGCCCGCCGCCACGCTCCAGCGGGGGTACGCCGTGCTGCAGAAGGCCGACGGGCACGTGGTCCGCGACCCGGGCGAGGTCACGGCGGACGAGGCGCTGCGCGCGAGGGTGGCCGAGGGCGAGTTCTCCGTACGTGTCGAGACGAGTCGAACCTAGGGTGAGTTGATGACCAGCAAGGTGGAAGAGGCGCTCGGTTACGAGCAGGCCCGTGACGAGCTGATCGAGGTCGTACGCCGGCTGGAGGCCGGTGGTACGACGCTGGAGGAGTCGCTGGCGCTCTGGGAGCGGGGCGAGGAGCTGGCGAAGGTGTGCCGGCGCTGGCTGGAGGGCGCGCGGGCGCGGCTGGACGCGGCGCTGGCCGAGGAGGCCGCGGCGGACGAGGCGGACGAGGCCGAGGCGGCGGAGCGGTAGGCCGTCGGCCGGGGCCGTGAGCCGTGGAACGGTAGGCCGTCGGCGGGGCCGGGAATCGAGGTGCGGGCTGTGAAGCGGATCACCACGCCCCACTTTTGGTTGAACGTTGAACTTCACTGACGTACTGTCGATGTCGTTCAGCACGACGTCCGAAAAGGTTCAGCCATGTCCCTCGTTCTTGACCCCGCCGCCCAGGACCTGCTCTTCCGCGAGGCCCGCACCGCGAACACCTTCACCGACGAGCCGGTGACCGACGAGCAGATCCAGGCGATCTACGACCTGGTCAAGTACGGTCCGACCGCGTTCAACCAGTCCCCGCTGCGCATCACCCTGGTCCGCTCCCCCGAGGCCCGTGAGCGCCTGGTGCGGCACATGGCCGAGGGCAACCAGCCCAAGACGGCCGCCGCCCCGCTGGTCGCCATCCTCTCCGCGGACAACGAGTTCCACGAGGAGCTGCCCGCGCTGTTCCCGCACTTCCCGCAGGCCAAGGACGCCTTCTTCGCCGAGCGCCCGGTGCGCGAGAACTCCGCGCTGCTCAACGCCACCCTCCAGGCCGCCTACTTCATCGTCGGCCTGCGCGCCGCCGGCCTGGCCGCCGGCCCGATGACCGGCCTGGACTTCGAGGGCGTCCGCAAGGAGTTCCTGGACGACGACCACACCCCGCTGATGGTGGTCAACATCGGCAAGCCGGGCCCGGACGCCTGGTTCCCGCGCTCGCCGCGGCTGTCGTACGAGCAGGTCGTCACGACCGTCTGAGCCACCGACTGTCCGAGCCACGGACCGTCCGAGCCACGGACCGTCCGAACCACAGCAAAGGGCCCCGGCACTCGCCGGGGCCCTTTCGCGTGTGCTGTCCGCCGCCGCGCGCGCCTCACGCCAGCTTCAGCGCCGCCGCCATCTCCGAGAGCTGCTTGAACGAGCCCGTCCCGGCCACGACGGTCGTCGCGCCCTTGGTGTCCTCGTCGTCGGCCGAGAGCACCAGCGCGTCGTACCGGCCGCCGGTGTACCGGGTCCACGTACGGCCGTCGATCTCCTCGGTGGCCTTGGTCTCGTGGGCGCCCTGGGTGGCGTCGTCGATGAACCTCGAACGCTTCTCCATCGACTGCTTGACCTGCACGTACTCGCCGTCCGGCGCGTGGAAGCCCAAGTGCCAGGTGTCGTTGTCGACGCCCTTGTAGCGCACGGACGTCGCCTTCCAGTCGTCCGACAGCCCCTCCGGCGCCGCCACCGGGTAGGGCGCCGCACGGCGGGCCGTGATCAGCTCGACGCGGTAGTCGACCGGCTTGATCTGCGGTTCACTGTCGTCGTGCGGGACGAAGAGGTACATGACCCCGCCCGCGAGCAATGTCACGCCCAGGGAGAGCACCATGCTCCGGGCTGTCTTCTGCTTGCCGTTCGTTCCTGCCACGCCCCCTATGGTCGCAGGTGCCCCGTCCGCTCATACGTGGGGTGCCCTGCTCATTTTGTCGATCTGACGATAGAGTCGTGGCCAACACCCTCATCCGGCCGTCGTCGTATCAGAAAGGTGCGCTCCGATGACCGAGCATCATCTGCCGTCCGAGCTCGATGTACCGTCCGAGGCCCCAGACCGCAACCTCGCCCTGGAACTGGTCCGCGTGACCGAAGCCGCGGCGATGGCCGCCGGCCGCTGGGTGGGACGTGGTGACAAGAACGGCGCCGACGGTGCCGCGGTGCGCGCCATGCGGACCCTCGTCTCCACCGTCTCCATGAACGGCGTCGTCGTCATCGGGGAGGGCGAGAAGGACGAGGCCCCGATGCTCTTCAACGGAGAGCAGGTCGGCGACGGCACCGGGCCCGAGTGCGACATCGCCGTCGACCCGATCGACGGCACCACCCTGACCGCCAAGGGCATGCCGAACGCGATCGCCGTGCTCGCCGCCGCGGAGCGCGGGTCGATGTTCGACCCGTCCGCCGTGTTCTACATGGACAAGCTGGTCACCGGCCCCGAGGCGGCCGACTTCGTGGACATCGACGCGCCGGTGTCCGTGAACATCCGCCGGGTCGCCAAGGCCAAGCGGGCCACGCCGGAGGACGTGACCGTGGTCATCCTCGACCGGCCGCGGCACGAGGGGATCATCAAGGAGATCCGGGAGACCGGAGCGCGGATCAAGCTGATCTCCGACGGCGACGTCGCCGGCTCGATCCTGGCGCTGCGCGAGGGTACCGGCGTCGATCTGCTGCTCGGCATCGGCGGTACGCCCGAGGGCATCATCTCGGCCTGCGCGGTGAAGTGCCTGGGCGGCACCATCCAGGGCAAGCTGTGGCCGAAGGACGACGAGGAGCGGCAGCGGGCGATCGACGCGGGCCACGATCTCGATCGCGTGCTGACGACCGAGGACCTGGTCACCGGGGAGAACGTCTTCTTCGTCGCGACCGGGATCACGGACGGCGAGCTGCTGAGGGGCGTGCGGTACCGGTCGGAGACGGCCACGACCGACTCGATCGTGATGCGGTCGAAGTCGGGGACGGTGCGGCGGATCGACTCCGAGCACCGGCTGAGCAAGCTGCGGGCGTACAGCGCGATCGACTTCGACCGGGCGAAGTAGGGCCTGCCGAGGCTTCGGGTCGGCACGCTTGGCCGGCAGGCAGTGACGAGGCGCCCCCTGTGCGGAGGGGGCGCCTCGTCTTTTCGTGGTTCAGCCGGCTGCCGCTATGCGGTTGGCGGTCCTCGCCGCCTTCTTCAGTTCCAGGTCGCGGCGGCGTCGGCGGGCCAGGACCACACGGCGTTCGGCGGCGGTGAGGCCGCCCCAGACGCCGTAGGGCTCGGGCTGGAGCAAGGCGTGCTCGCGGCACTCGACCATGACCGGACAGCGCGCGCAGACGCGCTTGGCCGCTTCCTCGCGGGAGAGCCGGGCGGCGGTGGGCTCCTTGGAAGGGGCGAAGAACAGGCCGGCCTCGTCGCGTCGGCACACCGCCTCGGTGTGCCAGGGGGCGTCTTGGTCCCTGTCTCGCGCTGGCACCCGCTGGGCCGGAACGGCAGCTACCTGCAGGGACGAATGCGGCGGTTGCAGCACGGTCTACTCCTGACGACGGCTTCGCGAGCGAGAGACGATGCAGCAAGGTCTACCCGCTGTACGCGCGCCTATGCGGGGAGTTCCCGACGGCCGGGGCCGGCCGGCCGCCGCGTGGCTGGATTGACGACCGTCAACGGTCGAGATGCCTGCGCAGACTCCGGTCCACCTTGGCGTGGACGCGGTCGAGGATGTCGGCGACGCTCCTGCCCCGCTTCGCACGGGCCTCGATGCTGCCGAGGACGGCCCAGCCGTCGACGAAGACGACCGGCGCGTCGGGGTCGGCCGCGTCCAGCGTGTCCACCTCGAAGGCGCCGAGGACGCCGCCGCCGGTGCCGCGCAGCGACACGTTCTCCGGGACCTTGACCTCGACGCTGCCGAACACGGAGAACGCCTTCACCACGACCTGCTGGTACTCGAACAGCGCCTCGCTGAGGTCGATCTCCACGCTGCCGAATATCGCGTACGCGTGGATCCGGCGCCCGGCCCGCCAGCGGCCCCTGCGGATCGCGCCGCTGAACACCGCGACCACGTTCTCGTCCGGATCGGCCGGTATGGCGCCGGCCGTGGGGCGGCCCGGTGCCTGGGCGTACCGCGGGGTCGCGCGCCGCCGGTGCGCGCCGGGCAGGTCGCGGACGAGCGGTTCCAGATCGCCGACCGTCCGGGCCCCGAAGACCCGCTCGACGCGCTCGGCGTGCTCGTCGGCGGTGAGGCGGCCCTCGGCGAGGGCCTGGCCGAGGACGTCCGCGACACGGTCGCGGTCGGCGTCGGAGGCGCGGAGTTCGGAGGCGGGGGGCGCGGTCTGCTTCTGAAGGTCCACGACAGCAGCGTAGCGAAACACGATAGATCGCGATAGCCCTCGCAGACCGGCAACTGAGCCTTACCTCACAGGCTCGCCGTCACAGGCAGGTTCTACGCTGGGGGCGCTGCCAACGGAGGCCAGCCGCTGTCTGTCGTGAGTGAGGAATGGGCGAGATGCCTGAGTTCGCGTACACCGATCTGCTCCCCATGGGAGAGGACACCACCCCGTACCGGCTGGTGACCTCCGAGGGTGTCTCCACCTTCGAGGCCGACGGGCGGACGTTCCTCAAGGTCGAGCCGGAGGCGCTGCGGAAGCTGGCCGAGGAGGCGATCCACGACATCCAGCACTACCTGCGGCCGGCCCACCTGGCGCAGCTGCGGCGGATCATCGACGACCCCGAGGCGTCCGGCAACGACAAGTTCGTGGCGCTGGACCTGCTGAAGAACGCGAACATCGCGGCGGCGGGCGTGCTGCCCATGTGCCAGGACACCGGCACGGCGATCGTCATGGGCAAGCGCGGGCAGAACGTGCTGACCGAGGGCGGTGACGAGGAGGCCCTGTCCCGGGGCGTCTACGACGCCTACACCAAGCTCAACCTGCGGTACTCGCAGATGGCTCCGCTCACCATGTGGGAGGAGAAGAACACCGGCTCCAACCTGCCCGCGCAGATCGAGCTGTACGCGACGGACGGCGGCGCGTACAAGTTCCTGTTCATGGCGAAGGGCGGCGGCTCCGCCAACAAGTCGTTCCTGTACCAGGAGACGAAGGCCGTCCTGAACGAGGCCTCCATGATGAAGTTCCTGGAGGAGAAGATCCGCTCGCTCGGCACGGCCGCCTGCCCGCCGTACCACCTGGCGATCGTCGTCGGCGGCACGTCGGCGGAGTACGCGCTGAAGACCGCGAAGTACGCCTCCGCGCACTACCTGGACGAGATCCCCACCGAGGGTTCGCCCCTCGGCCACGGCTTCCGGGACAAGGAGCTGGAGGAGAAGGTCTTCGAGCTGACGCAGAAGATCGGCATCGGGGCGCAGTTCGGCGGCAAGTACTTCTGCCACGACGTGCGCGTGGTGCGGCTGCCGCGGCACGGGGCCTCCTGCCCGGTGGCCATCGCCGTCTCCTGCTCGGCCGACCGGCAGGCCGTCGCGAAGATCACCGCGGAGGGCGTCTTCCTGGAGCAGCTGGAGACGGACCCGGCGCGGTTCCTGCCGGAGACGACGGACGAACACCTCGACGAGTCCGGTGACGTCGTCAGGATCGACCTGAACCAGCCGATGGACGCGATCCTGGCCGAGCTGACGAAGTACCCGGTCAAGACCCGGCTGTCGCTGTCCGGGCCGCTCGTCGTGGCGCGTGACATCGCGCACGCGAAGATCAAGGAGCGGCTGGACGCGGGCGAGGAGATGCCGCAGTACCTGAAGGACCACCCGGTGTACTACGCGGGCCCGGCGAAGACGCCGGAGGGCTACGCGTCCGGCTCCTTCGGCCCGACCACGGCCGGCCGCATGGACTCCTACGTCGAGCAGTTCCAGGCGGCGGGCGGCTCCAAGGTGATGCTGGCGAAGGGCAACCGGAGCAAGCAGGTCACCGACGCGTGCGGCACGCACGGCGGCTTCTACCTCGGCTCCATCGGCGGCCCGGCAGCGCGCCTCGCCCAGGACTGCATCAAGAAGGTCGAGGTCGTCGAGTACGAGGAGCTCGGCATGGAGGCCGTCTGGAAGATCGAGGTCGAGGACTTCCCGGCGTTCATCGTCGTCGACGACAAGGGCAACGACTTCTTCCAGAACCCGGCGCCCGAGCCGACGTTCACGCACATCCCGGTGCGGGGCCCGGGTCTGGCGTAGCTGGCCCATCCGGGGGGCGGCCTCCGCCCCCCCGGAACATCGCACCGCCCCCGATCGCTGTAGCGGGTATGAGCGAATACCGCATCGAGCACGACTCCATGGGTGAGGTCCGGGTCCCCGCGGACGCCAAGTGGCGGGCGCAGACGCAGCGGGCGGTGGAGAACTTCCCGATCTCCGGGCAGCGGATCGAGCGGGCGCACATCGAGGCGCTGGCGCGGATCAAGGCGGCGGCGGCGAAGGTGAACGCCCGGCTGGGGGTCGTGGACAAGGACGTCGCGGAGGCCATCCAGGAGGCCGCCGCGGAGGTGGCCGAGGGGCGCTGGGACGAGCACTTCCCGGTGGACGTGTTCCAGACGGGGTCCGGGACCTCGTCCAACATGAACACCAACGAGGTCATCGCCACCCTCGCCAGTGAGCGGCTGGGCAGGGCCGTCCATCCCAACGACCACGTCAACGCCTCCCAGTCCTCCAACGACGTCTTCCCGTCCTCCATCCACATCGCGGCCACGGCCGCCGTCACCCGCGACCTGATCCCCGCCCTGTGGCACCTCGCCGCCTCCCTGACCCGCAAGGCCGAGGAGTTCGCGGACGTCGTGAAGTCGGGGCGGACGCACCTGATGGACGCCACCCCGGTGACGCTGGGCCAGGAGTTCGCGGGGTACGCGGCGCAGGTGCGGTACGGCGCCGAGCGGCTGGAGGCCTCGCTGCCGCGGCTGGCCGAACTGCCGCTCGGCGGCACGGCGGTCGGCACCGGCATCAACACCCCGCCGGGGTTCTCCGCCGCGGTCATCGAGGAGGTGGCCCGGACCACGGGGCTGCCGCTGACCGAGGCCCGCGACCACTTCGAGGCGCAGGGCGCCCGGGACGGGATCGTGGAGACCAGCGGGCAGTTGCGGACCATCGCGGTGTCGCTGACGAAGATCGCCAACGATCTGCGGTGGATGTCCTCGGGACCGCGCACCGGTCTCGCCGAGATCGCCCTGCCCGACCTCCAGCCGGGATCCTCGATCATGCCGGGCAAGGTCAACCCGGTCATCCCCGAGGCCACTCTGATGGTCGCCGCGCAGGTCATCGGCAACGACGCGACGATCGCCACCGCGGGCGCGGCCGGCAACTTCGAGCTGAACGTCATGCTCCCGGTCATCGCGAAGAACGTGCTGGAGTCCGTCCGGCTGCTCGCGAACGTCTCGCGGCTGCTCGCCGACCGCACCGTCGACGGGATCACCGCGAACCGCGAACGCGCCCGCGAGTACGCCGAGTCGTCGCCGTCCGTCGTCACCCCGCTCAACAAGTACATCGGGTACGAGGAGGCCGCGAAGGTCGCCAAGAAGGCGCTGGCGCAGCGGAAGACGATCCGGCAGGTGGTGCTCGAGAGCGGGTACGTGGAGCGCGGCGACCTCACCGTGGAACAACTGGACGAGGCGCTGGACGTCCTGCGTATGACACGGCCGTAACCGGCCGTTCCGCACGTGTGAACCGTGACGCGTACCGCAGCGTCGTATGACAGTGACACCTAATATCTGTTCATGGCAGACGACGGAGCGGTGAGAGAAGTGGAAGCGGGCGGATCAACGGCCTTCTGGGCGCCCGGGAGCCGGATCCTGTGGCGGTACCGGGAGAACGCCGGCGACCGCTTCCACATCGTGCGCCCCGTCACCGTCGTCCGCGACGACGAGGACGTGCTCGCCGTCTGGCTGGCCCCCGGCACCGAGTGTGTGAAGCCGGTCCTCGCCGACGGCACTCCCGTGCACCTGGAGCCGCTGGAGACCCGCTACACCAAGCCGCGCGCCGTGCAGCGCGACCGCTGGTTCGGCACCGGGGTGCTGAAGCTGGCGCGGCCCGGCGAGCCCTGGTCGGTGTGGCTGTTCTGGGAGCCGGGATGGCGGTTCAAGAACTGGTACGTGAACCTGGAGCAGCCGCTGGCGCGCTGGGACGGCGGGGTCGACTCCGAGGATCACTTCCTGGACATCTCCGTGCAGCCGGACCGCAGTTGGCACTGGCGCGACGAGGACGAGTTCGCGCAGGCCCAGCGGGACGGCCTGATGGACGCCCGGCTCGCCGAACGGGTGCGTGCGGCGGGGCGGGACGCGGTGGAGGTGATCCGCGCCTGGGGCCCGCCGTTCTCGGACGGCTGGCAGCACTGGCGCCCGGATCCGTCCTGGTCCGTCCCCGTCCTCCCGGACGACTGGGATCGCATGCCCGCGCACCTGTCCTCATGAGACCCTTGATGCGCCCCCGGGCAAGAAACGTAGGATCGTCCTCCGCAAGGGCGCGCGGCGGCAATTCCCGGGGCGCGCAACGGGCCTGACCACATGTCACCGAGGGGCGGCACGACGTGAGCGAGGGGTACGAGCGCACTACCCGTGCGGGCCGCGGCCGGTCCGCAGGTGGCACAGGAACAACCTCTGACCACGCGGGAAATCCGTTCCCCGGACACGTATTCCGGGTATCGGCCTTCCTGCGGGACGAACTGCAGCGGCGCACGCGGATCGCGCGGCGCGCAGCCCCGGACGGATGGATGCGACACGCGTGACGGAGCAGCCGACCTCCTTCGAGCGCCCCCGGAAGGGCGCCGACCCCGTGGATCCCCGCGGGGCGCTCCTGCGTACCCCGGGGCCGCAGCGCAGCACGCCCGGCGGCACCGGGTTACCCCAGGCACAGGCCCGCGGCGCCGGTGAGACGCCCTCGGGCCCGCCGGTGACCCCCGCCCCCGAGGGCACCGGTCCCGGAACCGGACCGGCGGGCGGTCCCGGCCCGGAGCACTCCCAGCCGACCGCGGACGGACCCGTGGCGGTGCCTCCCGCGCGGACGAAGCCGAGCGTGGGCGACCATCGGCCGCGCCCCGCGACGGAGGCCATCCCGGCCCAGCCGAGCCTGGAGCAGGACCGCCGCACCGGTCAGGGCCTGCCGCCCGGCCGGCCCACTCCCATGCGCCGGGACGGCGACCGGCTGCGCTTCGTGGGCGCCGCGACCCGGCGGATCGCCCGCGGCATCGACCTGGACGAGATCGTGATGGGGCTGTGCCGGGCGACCGTGCCGACCTTCTCCGACGCGATCCTCGTCTACCTGCGCGACCCGCTGCCGGTCGGCGACGAGCGGCCCACCGGCCCGGTGGTGCTGCGGCTGCGCCGCACCGACCGGATCCCGGAGGAGCGGGACACCGAGGGCGGTTTCCTGCCCGTCTTCCAGCCGGAGCCGTCGGAGCTGTCGGCGCTCACCGCCGAACTGTGCGAGGTCCGCCCCGGCGGCGCCCTCAACGAGGTGCTGCGCGGTGTCCGCCCGGTCTTCGCCGACGCGCCGGCCGCCCGCGCCGCGCTGCCCGAACTCCTCGGCGAGGAGGGCGAATCGATCATCCCGAACGGCCAGCGGGCCATTCTGGCGCCGCTGCGCGGCCGCCGCCGGGTGATCGGCGCCGCGGTCTTCCTGCGCCGCCCGGAGCGGATCGCCTTCGAGGCCGACGACCTCCTCGTCGCCGCCCAGCTCGCCACGCACAGCGCGCTCGGCATCGACAAGGCGGTGCTGTACGGCCGTGAGGCGTACATCGCCGACGAGCTGCAGCGGACCATGCTGCCGGAGACGCTGCCGCAGCCGACCGGTGTGCGGCTCGCCTCCCGGTACCTGCCCGCCGCCGAGACCGCCCGGGTGGGCGGCGACTGGTACGACGCGATCCCGCTGCCCGGCAGCCGCGTGGCCCTCGTCGTGGGTGACGTCATGGGGCACTCCATGACGTCCGCCGCGATCATGGGCCAGCTGCGGACGACGGCGCAGACCCTCGCGGGTCTGGATCTGCCGCCGCAGGAGGTGCTGCACCACCTCGACGAGCAGGCCCAGCGGCTGGGCACCGACCGCATGGCGACCTGCCTCTACGCCGTCTACGACCCGGTCTCGCACCGCATCACCATCGCCAACGCCGGCCATCCGCCGCCCGTGCTGCTGCACCTGGGCGGACGCGCCGAGGTGCTGCGGGTGCCGGCGGGCGCGCCGATCGGTGTCGGTGGCGTCGACTTCGAGGCCGTGGAGCTGGACGCGCCCGCCGGGGCGACGCTGCTGCTCTACACCGACGGCCTGGTCGAGTCCCGGCTGCGGGACGTGTGGACCGGCATAGAGCAGCTGCGCGAGAAGCTCGCCGCGACCGCGCAGCTGACCGGGCCGGACCATCCGCCGCCGCTGGAGGCGCTCTGCGACGAGGTGCTGGACATGCTCGGGCCGGGCGACCGGGACGACGACATCGCCCTGCTCGCCGCCCGGTTCGACGGGATCGCGCCGAGCGATGTGGCGTACTGGTTCCTGGAGCCGGAGGACGCGGCGCCCGGCCGTGCCCGGCGGCTGGCCCGGCGGGCGCTCGCGCGGTGGGGTCTGGAGGAGCTGACCGACTCGGTCGAGCTGCTGGTCAGTGAGGTCGTCACCAACGCGGTGCGGTACGCCTCGCGGCCGGTCACGTTGCGGCTGCTGCGGACGGACGTGCTGCGCTGCGAGGTCGGCGACGACGTGCCGCAGTTGCCGCGGCTGCGGCAGGCCCGGGCCACCGACGAGGGCGGGCGCGGGCTGTATCTGGTGAACCGGATGGCCCGGCGGTGGGGGGCCACCCGGCTCAGCACCGGGAAGGTCGTCTGGTTCGAGCTGAACCGGACGTAGCGCGCACCCGCCGTGACGGTTCCCTCCGTACGGCGGGTGCGGTGTCCCTACTCGTCCTCTTCCGGTTCGAACGGGTTCTCCGGGAGGGTGCCGCCCGTCGGGGGCGCCGTCGTCGGGGTCTGGCTCGGGGTCTGTGTCGGGGTCTGCGAGGGGGTTTGGGACGGGGTCTGGCTCGGCGTCTCCGACGGGCTCTCCGACGTGGACGGCGTCGACGAGGGTTCCTCCGTCGTCGGCTCCTCGGTCGGGGTCTCGGTGACCGTCGGGGTCCACGTGGGCCGGACCGCGGCGCCCTGGGTGGTGTCCAGGTCGAACTCGGTGACCTTGCCCATCGCGCCGAAGGTGTACTGCGCCCAGATCTGCGCCGGGAAGCCACCGCCGTTGACGCGCGGCTCGCCGCCCGCCTTGTACATCGGGACCTGCCGGTGCGGGGGCTTGTCGTCCTCGCCGAACAGGCCGACGGAGGTGACCAGGTTCGGGGTGTAGCCGGTGAACCAGGCGGACTTGTTGTCGTCGGACGTGCCGGTCTTGCCGGCGACCTGCTGGCCGCCGCGCTCGGGGTTGTCGCGCACCGACCGCTGGGCCGTGCCGTCGTCGACGACGCCGGTGAGGACCGAGGTGACGGTGTCGGCGGCCTCGCGGCTGATGACCTGCTCGCCGACCGGGTCGGGCAGCTCGACGGTGACGTCCTTGTGCTCGGCGGAGGCGAGCAGGGTCGGGGTGACCCGCTCGCCGTGGTTGGCGAGGGTGGCGTAGGCGCCGGCCATCTCCAGCGGGCTCGCGCCCATCGAGCCGAGGGTCTGGGCCGGTACGGCGTCCAGGCCCTCGGTGTCCATGCCGAGGTCGCCCGCGGTGTCCAGCACCTGTTCCATGCCGACGTCCACGCCCATCTGCGCGAAGACGGAGTTGACGGACTTGTTCATGGCCGTCTGCACGGTGATGTCGCCGTAGTCGGCCTGGTCCTCGTTCTCCGGGGCGAAGCCGACCGGGGTGCCGTTGTCCACGACCGGGCGTTTGTTGTCGCCGTCGTAGACGGTGTCGGCGTTGATCGGGGTGCCGTCCTGGGTGGTGGCGCCCTCTTCCAGGGCGGCGGCCAGGATCATCGGCTTGAAGGTGGAGGCGGGCTGGTAGTCGTCGCGGGTGGCGTTGTTGGTGTAGTGCTCGACGTAGTCGACACCGCCGTACATCGCGAGGACCTTGCCGGTCTTCGGGCCGACGGAGGCGGCGCCCGCCTGGACGTCCGCGTCGACCTTGCGTTCCTTCGGGTCCAGCTTGCTGGTGAGCTGGTCCTTGACTGACTTCTCCAGCTGCTTCTGCTTCTTGCGGTCGATGTTGACCGTGATGGTCCAGCCACCGCGCTTGATCCTGGTCAGGGCCTCCTCCATGTCGGCGGCGGAGCCCTGGTCGACCAGCTGCCGGGCGAGTTCCTGGTTGGCCGCGTCGACGATGTAGCCGTTCTGGCCTTCCATGCCGGGGGCGGCCTTGGGGTCCTCCGGCACGGGGAACTTCATGCCGGCCCGCTCGCCGGCGTCCAGCCAGCCCTCCTCGACCATGTTGTCGAGGACGTAGTCCCAGCGTTCCCGGACCAGCTTGCGGCCGGTGTCGGAGGCGATCGTCCAGTCGTAGGAGTTGGGGGCCTGGAGCAGCGCGGCCAGGTAGGCGCCCTGTTCCACGTTGAGGTCGGCGGCGTCGACGCGGTAGTAGGACTGGGCGGCGGCCTGGATGCCGTAGGCGTCGCGGCCGTAGAAGCTGGTGTTCATGTAGCCCGCGAGGATGTCGTCCTTGGACATCTGGCGGTCCACCTTCAGGGAGATGATCAGCTCCTTGAGCTTGCGGCTGACCGTCTGTTCCTGGGTGAGGTAGTAGTTCTTGACGTACTGCTGGGTGATCGTCGAGCCGCCCTGCTTGCCCTTGCCGGACAGGGTGTTGAGGACGCCTCGGGCGGTGCCCTTCAGGTCGACGCCGGAGTCGCTGTAGAAGGACTTGTTCTCGGCGGCCACGAAGGCGTTCCGGACGCCCTTGGGGACCTCGGAGAGGTCGACGACCTCCCGGTTGAGGCCCTTGCGGGCGAGGGTGCTGCCGTCGCTGTACTTGTAGACGTTTCCCTGCTCCTTGGCGAGGGCGTTCCCCTGCGGGATGTCGATCACCAGGTACAGCACGATGAACGCGCCGATGCCCAGCAGGCACACCCCGAGGAACGTGCCGAGGATCTTCTTCCAGGTGAACAGCCGGCGTATGCCGCTCTTGCCGGCCGCGCCAGACGAACGGGGGCGCCGGGGCGCCGCGCGGCGGCCACCGCGCTGTCGCGCTCGTCTCTCTTCCGCTCGTCCCATGACTCCGTCTGCTCCGCTTCGCTCTCGTCGGTCACACAAGTTCGCGTGGCTCAGGTCAGCTTCGAAAGCTAACACTCCTCTATGTGGCCAAGTCGGCCTGTTTCGGTCTTTTCCCGACGTGACAATCAGCACCTGTCTCTACGGAACCGACGCCCGAGAGGTGGCCGAGGTTGCCGTGACGGGGTAATCTGATATCACTTAGCTAGATCAGAGTTAGCACGAACGGGGGGACCATCCATGTCCGCACACGACACCGCGACCACCGCCGACGTACCCGAGATGCCCGAGCCGCGCGTCCGGGAGTTCACCGCGCACAGCATCGGCGGCGGACTCGCCCTGCTCCTCGGCCTGGTCGGCCTGCTGGCCGGCATCGCCATGGTGGTCGCCGCCACCGCCGTCACGGCGACCGGCGCGAAGGCCGCGCTGATAGTCCTCGGCATCCTGGTCGGCGTCTCCGCATTCATCGCCATGTGCGGGCTGAACATGGTGGCGCCGGGTGAGGCCCGGGTGGTCCAGCTCTTCGGGCGGTACCGGGGCACGATCCGGCAGGACGGCCTGCGCTGGGTGAACCCGCTCACGTCCCGCACCAAGATCTCGACGCGGGTGCGGAACCACGAGACCGCCGTCCTGAAGGTCAACGACGCCTACGGCAACCCGATCGAACTGGCCGCGGTGGTGGTCTGGAAGGTGGAGGACACCGCGCAGGCCACGTTCGAGGTGGACGACTACATCGAGTTCGTCGCCACCCAGACCGAGGCGGCCGTCCGGCACATCGCCATCGAGTACCCGTACGACGCCCACGACGAGGGCGGCCTCTCGCTGCGCGGCAACGCCGAGGAGATCACCGAGAAGCTGGCGATCGAACTGCACGCTCGCGTGGAGGCGGCCGGCGTGCAGATCATCGAGTCCCGTTTCACGCACCTCGCCTACGCGCCCGAGATCGCCTCCGCGATGCTCCAGCGGCAGCAGGCCGGCGCGGTGGTCGCGGCGCGGCGGCAGATCGTGGACGGCGCGGTCGGCATGGTCGAGGCGGCGCTGGACCGGATCGCCGAGCGGGACATCGTGGAACTGGACTCCGAACGAAAGGCGGCGATGGTGTCCAACCTGATGGTGGTGCTGTGCGGGGACCGCTCCGCGCAGCCGGTCCTCAACACCGGAACGCTCTACCAGTGACGGACTCTCCGGAGGAGCTCACTCCCCGGCGGCGGCCGCAGCAGCAGCGCAAGCAGGTGCTGCTGCGGCTCGATCCGCTGGTGTACGAGGCACTGGCCCGCTGGGCGAGCGACGAGCTGCGCTCGGCGAACGCGCAGATCGAGTTCCTGCTGCGACGGGCACTCGGGGAGGCCGGGCGGCTGCCCGGCGAGGCGGGCCCGATCCCGCGCCGGGGCCGCCCGCCGAGGGGGCCGACGAGCGACAAGGACAACTGAACACTCGGCGTATACACGCGGCGTATACATGGTGTGTAGAGTGGCGCCATGTCCATCGGTCACACCCTTCTCGGCCTGCTGGAGTCCGGCCCCCGCCACGGCTACGACCTCAAGCGGGCCTTCGACGCGAAATTCGGTCAGGACCGGCCGCTGCACTACGGCCAGGTCTACTCGACGATGTCCCGCCTGCTGAAGAACGGGCTTGTCGAAGTCGACGGCATCGAGCCCGGCGGCGGCCCGGAGCGCAAGCGGTACGCGATCACCGACGCCGGGATCACCGACGTCGAACAGTGGCTCGCCACACCGGAGAAGCCCGAGCCGTACCTCCAGTCGACGCTCTACACCAAGGTCGTCCTCGCGCTGCTCACCCACCGGAACGCGGCGGACATCCTCGACACCCAGCGCGCCGAACACCTGCGCATGATGCGGATCCTCACCGACCGCAAGCGCAAGGGCGACCTCGCCGACCAGCTGATCTGCGACCACGCGCTGTTCCATCTCGAGGCCGACCTGCGCTGGCTGGAGCTGACCGCCGCCCGCCTCCACAAGCTGGCCGAGGCGGTGGTCGCCCAGTGAACGCCCCCGCCGGTGCCCTGCTCGTGGCCGAGGGGCTGCGCAAGACGTACGGGCCGACCACGGCGCTCGACGGCGCCGACTTCTCCATCCACCCGGGCGAGGTCGTCGCCGTCATGGGCCCCTCCGGGTCCGGCAAGTCGACGCTGCTGCACTGCCTCGCCGGGATCGTGACGCCCGACGAGGGGTCGATCCGGTACGCCGGGCGCGAGATGGCCGGGATGAGCGACGCCGAGCGCAGTGCGCTGCGGCGCAGCGAGTTCGGGTTCGTGTTCCAGTTCGGGCAGCTGGTGCCGGAGCTGAGCTGCGTCGAGAACGTGGCGCTGCCACTGCGGCTGGGCGGCACGCCCCGCAAGGCCGCCGAGCGCACGGCACGCGAGTGGATGGCCCGCCTCGAGGTCGACGGCATCGCGGGCAAGCGCCCCGGCGAGGTCTCCGGCGGGCAGGGACAACGTGTCGCCGTCGCCCGGGCGTTGGTGACCGGACCCCGGATGCTGTTCGCCGACGAGCCGACCGGCGCGCTCGACTCCCTCAACGGGGAGCGGGTGATGGAGCTCCTGACGGACGCGGCCCGGTCGACCAACGCGGCGGTCGTACTGGTCACGCACGAGGCGCGGGTCGCCGCCTACTCCGACCGCGAGATCGTCGTACGGGACGGCCGCTCGCGGGACATGGAGCGGATCGTATGAACCTGCGGCACTGGTCCAGAGACCTGGGCCTGGGGTTCCGGTTCGCGTTCGCCGGCGGGCGGGAGGGATGGATCCGCACCCTGCTGACCGCCGTCGGCGTCGGGCTGGGCGTGGCGCTGCTGCTGCTCACCACCGCGATCCCGAACGCGCTGGCGGCGCGGGACGAGCGGGGCACCGCCCGCTCCGACCTCCTGATCAACCAGACGGAGCCGAAGAAGAGCGACGCGACCCTCCTGATCGCCGGCACCGACACCACCTTCCGCGACCAGGACGTGCGCGGGCGGGTGCTGGAACCCGAGGGGCCGCGCGCTCCCCTGCCGCCGGGCGTGGCCGAGTTCCCCGGCGTGGACGAGATGGTGGTGTCCCCCGCACTCGAGCGGCTGCTGGAGTCCGACGAGGGCAAGCTCCTGCGGGAGCGGCTGCCGCAGCGGATCGTCGGCACCATCGGGGAGAGCGGGCTGATCGGCTCGGCCGAACTCGCCTACTACCGGGGCGGCGAAGGACTCGCGGCACGCCTCGACGACGGGGTGTCGCGCCTCGAACGGTTCGGTGATCCGCTGCCGGCGACGGAGCGGATGGACCCGGTGCTGCTCCTGCTGCTCCTGGTCGTCGTGGTGGTGCTGCTGATGCCGGTCGGCGTCTTCGTCGCCACCGCCGTACGGTTCGGCGGCGAACGCCGCGACCGGCGGCTGGCGGCGCTGCGGCTGGTCGGCTCCGACAGCCGGATGACCCGGCGGGTCGCCGCGGGCGAGGCGATGGCCGGGGCCGCGCTGGGCCTAGTCTTCGGCACCGGGTTCTTCCTGCTCGGCCGGCAATGGGCGGGGACGGTGGAGGTGTTCGGGTTCAGCGCGTTCCCGAGCTACCTGGACCCCTCGCCGCTGCTGGCGGTGCTGGTCGCCGTGGCGGTCCTGGCCGCGGCCGTGCTGGTCACCCAGTTCGCGCTGCGCGGTGTGGTGATCGAGCCCCTCGGCGTGGTGCGCACCACCCGGCCCGCGCGGCGCCGCCTGTGGTGGCGGCTGCTGCTGCCGCTGGCCGGGCTGGGCATGCTCTACCCGATGGTCGGCAACGGCCGCGAGGAGGGCGACTTCAACCAGTACCTGGTCACCGGCGGTGTGCTGTTCCTGCTGGTCGGTATCACCGCGCTGCTGCCGTGGATCGTCGAGGCGGTCGTCGCCCGGCTCGGCGCGGGTGCCGTCTCCTGGCAGCTCGCCGTGCGCCGGCTCCAGCTGAGCAGCGGCACCGCGGCCCGCATGGTCAACGGCATCGCGGTGGCGGTGGCCGGGGCGATCGCGCTGCAGATGCTGTTCGCAGGCGTCGAGGACGACTACACCAAGAGCACCGGCAAGGACCTCACCCGCGCCCAGATGCAGGTCGACGTGCCGGACGGTACGCCGTTCGGCACGGTCAAGGCCCGCTACGAGTCGACCGAGGGCGTGCGGCGGGTCTTCGGCTTCTCCGAGGGCTACGTCGGCGACCGGGCCACGGGAGCCGAGCGGTACACCCCCGTCACCGTCGGCGACTGCGCGTCCCTGCGCGAGCTGGCGGAGCTGCCCTCCTGCCGCGACGGCGACTCCTTCGTCGTACGGGGCGGCGAGTACGACACGGACACACCCGTGATGGTGAAGCGGGGACGATCGCTCTGGTTCGACGCCGACCGGGAGGGGAAGAAGCCGGTCGCCTGGCCCGTGCCCGCGGACATCAAGGAGGCGCGCTCGGTCCCGGACCCCACGGGTGTGCGGCGCGGCGGCGTCCTGATGACCCCGGCTGCGCTGCCGGAGGAGGCCGCCGCCGGCGTGTCCGGCCGGCTCTACCTGGGGCTGGACGAGTCGGTGCCGGACGCGCGCGAGCACGTACGGAACACGGCGGCGCTGGTCGACCCGCTCAGCCAGCCGTCGACGTGGTTCGCCAGCGAGCAGAACAACCGCTTCGCCACCATCCGCACCGGACTGCTCGTCGGCGCCGCCTGTGTGCTGGCGCTGATCGGGGCGAGCCTGCTCGTCTCCCAGCTGGAGCAGCTGCGCGAACGCCGCAAGCTGCTGTCGTCGCTGGTCGCCTTCGGCACCCGGCGCCGCACGCTGACCCTGTCGGTGCTGTGGCAGACGGCGGTCCCGGTCGCCCTCGGCCTCGCCCTGGCCTGCGTGGTGGGGCTGACGCTGGGCGCGGTGCTGCTGCGGATGACGGACACCTCGGTACGCGTGGACTGGTCGAGTGTCCTGGCGATGACCGGCATCGGCGCGGGCGTCGTCCTCGCCGTCACCCTGCTCAGCCTGCCCCCGCTGCTGCGCCTGATGCGCCCGGACGGCCTGCGCACCGAGTGACCGCGGGTCAGGCCCCCGCCTCCAGCACCCGCACCGGCAGTGGCCGCAGTGCCTCGCGCAGCGCGGCCGCCAGCTCGGTGTACTCGGCACCGCGCGCCGCCCCCGCCCGCATCGCCAGGGCGATCCGCCGGGTGGGGGCGGGGTCGGCGAAGCAGCCGGTGAGCAGCTGATTGCTGCGGCTGGTCTCGACCTTGAGGGCGGTGCGCGGCAGCAGCGTGCAGCCGAGGCCGCCAGCGACCAGCTGGACGAGGGTGGACAGACCGGCGGCGGTGGTGGTCACCGGCGCGTCCTCGCGGCCCGCCTCCCGGCAGATGTCGAGGGCCTGGTCGCGCAGGCAGTGCCCTTCGTCGAGGAGCAGCAGGTTCAGCTCCTTCAGCGCCTCGCGCGGGATGCCCTCCCGGCCGCCGAGCCAGTGGTCGAGCGGGGTGACGAGCACGAAGTCCTCGTCGAACAGCGGGAGTTCGACGACGCCGGGCACCCCGAGCGGCACGGCGAGCAGCAGCAGGTCGAGGCGGCCAGTGGTGAGCCCGTCGAGCAGGTTCGCGGTCTGCTCCTCGTGGACCTGGAGGTCGAGGTCGGGGTAGCGCTCGTGGACCAGCCGCAGCACGGTCGGCAGCAGGTACGGCGCGACGGTGGGGATCACCCCGAGCCGCAGCGCCCCGGTGAACGGCGCCCGCACCGCCTCGGCTTCCTCCATCAGCGCGCCCACCTCGTCCAGCACGGCCTTCGCGCGCACCGCGAGCCGCTCGCCGGCGGGCGAGAGCAGCACCTTGCGGGTCGTACGCTCGAGAAGGGTCACCCCCAGCACCTCCTCCAGCGCGGAGACGGCGCCGGAGAGGGCGGGCTGGCTCATGCCGATGGCCGCGGCGGCGTCCCGGAAATGCAGATGCTCGGCGACGGCGGCGAACGCCCGGAGCTGGGCGAGGCTGGGCTGGCGGCGTTTGCCGGGATGGCCCACGTTACTGACAGTCACTAATAGCTACCTCCGATCAACACGACCGAGTGTAGCTATTTCACTAATCAATGCGTGCTGTGCCACGATCGGTCACGTCCAACCCATGGGAAACACCTGTCAAAAGCGGGTGTTTCTTCGCTGCGCTGCAAGGAGAGCTAGTGCTCACTGTCGGTGACAAGTTCCCCGAGTTCGAACTGACCGCCTGTGTCTCGCTGGAGAAGGGCAAGGAGTTCGCGACGATCGACCACAAGACCTACGAGGGCAAGTGGAAGGTCATCTTCGCCTGGCCCAAGGACTTCACCTTCGTGTGCCCGACCGAGATCGCCGCCTTCGGCAAGCTGAACGACGAGTTCGCCGACCGTGACGCCCAGGTCCTCGGCTTCTCCGGCGACTCCGAGTTCGTCCACCACGCCTGGCGCAAGGACCACGACGACCTGCGCGACCTGCCGTTCCCGATGATGGCCGACTCCAAGCACGAGCTGATGCGCGACCTCGGCATCGAGGGCGAGGACGGCTTCGCCAAGCGTGCGGTCTTCATCGTCGACCAGAACAACGAGATCCAGTTCTCCATGGTGACCGCCGGCTCCGTCGGCCGTAACCCCAAGGAGGTCCTGCGGGTCCTGGACGCCCTGCAGACCGACGAGCTGTGCCCCTGCAACTGGAGCAAGGGCGACGAGACGCTGGACCCGGTCAAGCTGCTGGCGGGTGAGTGACCCCATGTCGCTCGACTCCCTCAAGTCCCGCATACCGGACTATGCCAAGGACCTGAAGCTCAACCTGGGCTCGGTCATCGGCAACTCCGACCTCCCCGCCCAGCAGCTCTGGGGCACCGTGCTGGCGACCGCCATCGCCTCGCGCTCCCCGATCGTGCTGCGTGAGCTGGAGCCGGAGGCGAAGGCGAACCTCACGCCGGAGGCGTACACCGCGGCCAAGTCCGCGGCGGCCGTCATGGCGATGAACAACGTCTTCTACCGCACCCGCCACCTGCTGTCCGACCACGAGTACGGCACCCTGCGCGCCGGCCTGCGGATGAACGTCATCGGCAACCCCGGCGTCGACAAGGTCGACTTCGAGCTGTGGTCCTTCGCCGTGTCCGCCATCAACGGCTGCGGCATGTGCCTGGACTCGCATGAGCAGGTGCTGCGCAAGGCGGGCATCGACCGCGAGGTCGTCCAGGAGGCGTTCAAGATCGCTTCCGTGATCCAGGCGGTCGGCGTCACCCTCGACGCCGAGGCGGTCCTCGCCGAGTGATCCGCCGGTAACGCCCGAAGGCCCCGTCCACCTTCCCCTGGTGGACGGGGCCTTCGTCGTTCACAGGCGCTTGTCGGGCGGCCCTCAGGCGTTCGCCTGCGGCGGCGGGGCCGGGGACGCGTCCGTCGACGTGGCGCCGTGCGGCGCCGGGGAGTGGCGCAGCGCGGCCTCGTGCGAGTAGGCCCGCAGATAGCCGACGACCGTGTTCGACACGGCGACGAGCGGTACGGCCACCACCGCGCCGCCGATCCCGGCCACCATGCCGCCCGCCGCGACGGACAGCACCACGGCGAGCGGATGCACCCGCACGGCCCGGCCCAGGATGAACGGCTGGAGGATGTGCCCCTCGATCTGCTGCACCGCCAGCACCACCACCAGCGTCATCACCGCGGTGAACACCCCCTGCGTCACCAGCGCGACGACCACCGCCAGCGCCCCGGAGATCACGGCGCCGACCAGCGGGATGAACGCGAACAGGAAGATGAACACCGCCAGCGGCACGGCCATCGGCACATCGAGGAAGTAGATGCCCAGGCCGATGAAGATGGCGTCGATCAGGGCGACTATCACCGTGCCGCGCACATACGCGGTCAGCGTCCGCCAGGCCCGCGGCCCCGCGCCCGCCACGCCCGGCCGGGCGGCGGCCGGGACCAGCTTCAGCGTCCACTCCCAGATGCGCCGGCCGTCGTAGAGCAGGAACAGCGTCGAGAAGACCGCGAGCAGGATGCCGGTCAGCGTCTCCACGACGACCGTCACGCCCTCCAGGCCCGCGGAGGTGATCTGGTCGGTGTTCGCGCCGATCGCCTCGCGCAGGTTCTCGGCGATGTCGTTGATCTGCTTGTCCGTGACGTGGAACGGGCTGTCCAGCAGCCAGCGGCGCAGCTCGTCGATGCCGTCCTGGACCTGGTCGGAGAGATTGTCGATGTTCTCCATGACCTGCCAGGTCACGAACCAGCCGACCAGGCCCATCACCACGAACCCGAGGAGCGCGGTCAGCGCGGTGGCCAGCCCGCGCGGCACCCCCCGGCGCATCAGCCGGGCCACGGTCGGCTGGAGCAGCGCGGTGATCAGCAGCGCGGCGACGAACGCCAGCACCACCAGCTGTACGGCGCTGATGACCCGCATCAGCACCCACACCGTGCCGGCCAGCACCAGCAGCCGCCAGCCGGCCTCGGCGGCGACCCGGACACCCCACGGCACGGCCTGCGCCGGGTCGGGGCGGGCGGCCACGGCCGGGGCGTACCCGGGAGGCGGCGGCACCTGGACGGGCGGCGCGGGCGGTTCGAGCGACCGGCCCTCGTCCTCCGGGGGCTCCTTCTCCGCCTCGGCGCGGCGTTCCTCCCACTGCCTGCCCACGCGGTTCAGCCCGGCTCCCAACCGGCCGAGCCACCCTGGCACTCGCGACATGTTCCGTCCCTCTCCCCCGTCGCCCACCACTCCTCCCTGGAGTCGTTCCGTCCGACCGTACATGGCGAAAGCCCCTCACCGTAGACGGTGAGGGGCTTCGCGAGGACCAGCGGGTGGTACGCCTCGTACCTGTGTCGGGTACGGCCTAGTACCAGTGGTTGGCCTGCCAGAACGACCAGGCGCCGCAAGGGCTGCCGTAGCGCTCGTTCATGTAGTTCAGGCCCCACTTGATCTGGGTGGCCGGGTTGGTCTGCCAGTCGGCGCCGGCGGAGGCCATCTTGGTCCCGGGCAGCGCCTGGAAGAGACCGTAGGCACCGGAGGAGGGGTTCACGGCCCGGTAGTTCCAGTCGGACTCGTGGTCCACGATGTTACTGAAGCACTGGAACTGGTCGCCCGGCACCATCTGCGCGGCCATCGACTGGATCTGCGCGATGGTGTACGAGCTCTGGACGGCGAAGGTCGAGGCGTCGGCGCGGGCGGCGGCGCGGCTGGCCTTCTGCTCGGCCTCCTCGCGCTCCTTGGCCTCCTCGGCTTCCTTGGCCTCCTGAGCGGCCTTCTCGGCCTGCTCCTTCTTCGCGATCGCGGTCTCGGCGGCCTGCTTGCGGGCCGCTTCCTCGGCGTCCTTCTTCGCGGTCGCGTCCGCCGCGATGGCCTGCACGTTGGCCTGCTGCGTCAGGGACGCGGTCTGCACCTGGGCCTGCTGGCCCGCGGGTATGTCCGCGAGGAGCGTCAGGTCGGCTGCCGCCGCCTCGGCGTCGTTGTTCTGCGCGGTGCTGCCCGAGGCAACGCCGACGACGCTTCCGACAGCGGTGACCGCGGTGGCCGAGGCCACTGCGAATCCCCGGACCGAAATCCGGCTCACACGGTTTCCTTCCAGCATCGCCCGCTTCGGTGACCCTGGCGGACGCAATCGTGCCCCTGAACACTGGCCTCCCCAACTACGGGGTCACGGGAGGCGCGGGCCCGGTGGGCAACTCCCTCGCGGGGAGCGCCGCATGGTGCTCGGGCGGCATACGACGGTGCTATGGAGTTAGCGGTGGTTCTGAAGTTGTGCCGTACCGCTGGGGGTACAGGTGTGTCGTATGCGGGGCCTGACAGGAGTGAGACTCTGCCGCACGGCGACGTCGCAAGGCAATTCCGAGTTGCGTGTGAAAGCTCACATCCCGTTTGAGCCCGGGGATTTCGTCGTTTCCGCACACGCGAAGGCGCCGCCCGGCTAGGCTCTTCGCCTTTCCGGACGGCGCCAACTACCGCGTAACGCCTATGAAGTTGCGCAGATCAGTCAGACCGGTCAGAGCAGCCACACCGGTCAGACCAGTCAGACCGTTCAGATCTGCCCGTCCTCCAGCATTTCGGTCACAAGCGCGGCGATCTGGGACCTCTCGGACCGGGTCAGGGTGACATGCGCGAACAGCGGATGCCCCTTCAGCTTCTCCACGACGGCGACGACACCGTCGTAGCGCCCGACCCTGAGGTTGTCCCGCTGGGCCACGTCATGCGTGAGCACCACCCGGGAATTGGCCCCGATCCGGGACAGAACGGTCAGCAGGACGTTCCGTTCCAGCGACTGCGCCTCGTCCACGATCACGAACGCGTCGTGCAGCGAACGCCCGCGGATGTGGGTGAGCGGCAGCACCTCAAGCATGCCGCGCGCGGTGACCTCCTCGATGACCTCGCGGCTGGTGACCGCCGACAGGGTGTCGAAGACGGCCTGCGCCCAGGGGCTCATCTTCTCCGCCTCGGTGCCGGGCAGATAGCCGAGCTCCTGCCCGCCCACCGCGTACAGCGGCCGGAAGACCATCACCTTCTGGTGCTGACGCCGCTCCAGCACCGCCTCCAGACCCGCGCACAGCGCCAGCGCCGACTTGCCCGTGCCGGCCCGGCCGCCCATGGAGACGATGCCGACGTCCGGGTCGAGGAGCAGATCGAGCGCGATCCGCTGCTCGGCGCTGCGGCCCTTGATGCCGAACGCCTCCCGGTCGCCGCGCACCAGCCGGACATCGCCCTCCGCGGTGACCCGGCCGAGGGCCCGGCCGCGCTCGGAGTGGATGGTCAGACCGGTGTGGACGGGCAGGCCGGCCGCCTCGGGGACGTGGACGTGCCCTTCCTCGAAGAGGATGTCCACCTGCTCGGCGGGCAGGGTCAGTTCGGACATGCCGGTCCAGCCGGAGGAGTCCGTGATGGCGAGCTCCGCGCGGTACTCCTCGGCCAGGAGCCCGACGGAGGAGGCCTTGATCCGCAGCGGCAGGTCCTTCGACACGACGGTGACGTCGAACCCCTCGGCCTGCAGGTTGCGGGCGACCGCGAGGATGCGGGAGTCGTTGTCCCCCAGGCGGTAGCCGGTGGGCAGCACGCTGGGGTCCGAGTGGTTGAGCTCGACACGGAGGGTCCCGCCCAGGTCACCGGTCGGGATGGGGGCGTCCAGACGGCCGTACCGCACCCGGTAGTCGTCGAGCAGGCGCAGGGCCTGCCGGGCGAAGTACCCGAGTTCGGGATGGTGCCGCTTGGCCTCCAGCTCCGTGACCACGACGACGGGGAGCACGACCTCGTGCTCGTCGAAGCGGCTCAGAGCGTTCGGGTCGGCCAGCAGGACGCTGGTGTCGAGAACATAGGTGCGCCGGTCTGGCTTTCGGCGCTGTGCGCTGGTCACCACGGAAGGACGTACCCCCTCGGATGAGGTCGGGGAGCGACGGGGTGGAAGCTGGGCCGGGAGGGCGGGAAGGAACCAGGCCGGTCGTCGGCCTCGATGCACGGGCCGGAAACCGGCCCTCCACTGCTTCTCCCGTGCCAGTGACCGCACGGTCGGGCTCGTGCAAAGGGCCTCCCGGGCGGACGGCTCCGTGCCGTCCGCTGAGATCCGACACCCGTGGTTCGGGTGTCGACCTGTCTGGTCTATGCCCTCGAACAAGCGCTGCCATGCCACGGCATATGACGGCGCGCCGGTGAACTCCACGTGACATGCGCCGTCTTGCACCGTTTCACCCCAGTGAGACGGGGTACCCGTACGCCCTCTTGGGGGACGTCGTGTGTCAGCCGCCGTAACGGCGGTGGCGTGCCGCGTAGTCACGCAGGGCACGCAGGAAGTCGACCTTGCGGAAGGCCGGCCAGAAGACCTCACAGAAGTAGTACTCCGAGTGGGCCGTCTGCCACAGCATGAATCCGGACAGCCGCTGTTCGCCGCTGGTGCGGATCACCAGGTCCGGGTCCGGCTGGGCGCCGGTGTAGAGGTGCCGGCCGATCATGTCGACGTCGACGGCCTCGGCCAGGTCCTCGATCGAGGTGCCCTTGTCGGCCGCGTCGTGCAGCATCGAGCGGACCGCGTCGGCGATCTCCTGCCGGCCGCCGTAGCCGATGGCGACGTTGACCAGTATCCCGTCGATGTGGGCGGTGGCCTCCTCGGCCTCCTTCAGGGTGGTCTGCATGCCGGACGGCAGCAGGTCCGGGGTGCCCACGTGGTGCACCCGCCAGCGGCCGTCGGCGGCCAGGGTGCGCACGACGTCCTCGATGATGCCGAGGAGCGGGCCCAGCTCCTCCTGCGGCCGGTCGAAGTTGTCCGTCGACAGCAGCCAGAGGGTGACGACCTCGACGTCCGTCTCGCTGCACCAGCCGAGGAACTCCTCGATCTTCTCGGCGCCGGCCCGGTGGCCGTGCACGGTGCTGGAGCCCGCCGCCTTCGCCCAGCGACGGTTGCCGTCCATGATCACGCCGATGTGCTTGGGCACCTGAGCGTGGTCCAGGTGACCTTCCACCCGGCGTGCGTAGAGCCTGACCAGCAGGCCGCGCAGCTTGTCGCGCAGGTTCACGTGATTGTCAGCCCCTCCGTACTGGTCGGACAGAGAACGGTGTCGCCGGCAGCGGCTCGTCACCGCCGAGAGCGAGCCCGGTCCACCCCTGTCCGTATGGCGGTCCCCCGGGGCGAAGCCTACCCCCGCGGCGGCAATGCCTCGTTCCGGGCCGGGGACCGGGCGCGGGGATCCGGGCCTCCACCGGCAAAGAAAACGGGCCGGTCCGTGGGGGGGAGACGGACCGGCCCGAGGGGGGGTTTCCACCATAACCCTTCGTGAGGGATGTCGCGCACATCAGCGCGCCACAACTACTCTCCGAAGTTGTCCGGCGACGCGGCGCTGGCACCGGAAAATCCCGTTCACAGGCGGCTCATGGCCGGTTCACAGCACTCGGCGCGCCCTGCCGGGCGTCCCCCGCGCGGGCTACAACGGCACACCGGCGCGAGCTTGACGCGAACGGCGAGGCAGGCGACAACGCCGGGCGGGGAGCCGCACCGGGTGGGAGCACAGAGGCCAGACACGGCACCGCGCAGCCCCCTCCACCACGCGGTGCCGTCCCGCGCGGCTTTGCGCACGCGAATTACCTTGGTCTGAACTTACGTGAGGCGTGTGAGTGAAACGAGCCACTTCCGATAACAATGTGAGAACACTGTGAATAAAAGTGCTGGTGGGGCTGGTGGGGCTGGTGGGGCTGTGGGTCTGGTGGGTCTGGTGTGACAGGGGTTCGCAGGACACCCTGGCAACGCATGCCTGCGCCTGGTGGCTTTAGGCGGGCTTGCGGGCGACGAACCGATGCCGGGCGCTGTGGGCGACGAAGGCCCCCTCGGCCTGGATCCGCTCATGCAGCTCACGGAGCTGCGGCTCGTACGCCTCGACGGTGAAGCCGGGCACCATCCACACCACCTTCCGCAGGAAGTGAACGACCGCGGCGACGTCGTGGAACTCCATCCGCAGCCGCTCCGCCCGCAGCTCCACCACCTCCAGCCCCGCCGCCTCCGCGTCGGTCCGCTCCCCCTCCGGGTCCCGGCCCCGGCGCACCTCCTCCGGCTGCGGCCCGAGGAAGAACTCGACGAGCTCGAAGACGCTGCTCGGCCCGACGTGCTGGGCGAAGTACACGCCGCCGGGCTCCAGCACCCGGGCGATCTCGTCCCAGTGCGGCCGTACGGGGTGCCGGCTGACGACCAGATCGAAAGCGCCGTCCGCGAAAGGCAGCGGCGCGTCCTCGTGCGCGGCGACCACCGGCACGCCGCGCGGGCGCAGCAGCGCGGTGGCCTTGGCGACGTTGGGCGGCCAGCCCTCGGTGGCGACGGCGAGGGCCGGAGCGGATCCGGCCCGGCCCAGCGCGAAGTCCAGGACCTCCCCTCCCCCGGTCTGGACGTCCAGTACGGCCCTCGCGGCGGCGAGCCGCCCGGCCAGCGACTCGGCGTACCGCCAGGAGGGCCGCGCCTCGGTGGCCCGGCCCTCGAACCAGGAGAAGTCCCAGCCCTCGGTGGGCACGGCGGCGCCCTCGGCGACGAGTTCTTCGAAGGTGCGGGGGTGCGTCTGGTGCATCTCTCGATGGTGACAGGGGGTTCGGTGTGCGGGCGGTTCGGGATTCCGTACGGGGTCGATTCCGTACGGGGTCGATTCCGTACGGGGTCGATTCCGTACGGGGTCGATTCCGTACGGGGTCGATTCCGTACGGGGTCGATTCCGTACGGGGTCGATTCCGTACGGGGGTGATTCCGTACGTAGGCCAATCCCTGGGCTCAGGAGACCAGGGGCCGCACCTGCTGTGCCGCGAACCGCACGAACCCCTCGGGGTCGGGTTCGTCGGCCGTCGGCTGGAGTACGACGGTGCCGGCACCGGCGTCCGCGAGCCGCCGCACCGCATCGGCGACCTCGGCGGCGTCCCCCGCGACCCCGAGACCGGGAACGTCGGCCAGCCCCTCGGCGACGAGCTCGGCGCGCAGCCGGTCGGAGGCGTCGGCGCCGGTGGCGGTGAGCAGATAGACGACGACGTGATGCGGCTCGCTCCGCCCGGCCGACGCCTGCCCCTCCCCGATGAGCTGCCGCGCCCGTCGTACGCCGTCCGGAGGAGTCGCCGCGGTGAGGATGGTGCCGTCGGCCGCCTCCCCCGACAGCCGCAGCGAGCGCGGTCCCGTGACGCCGGCGAGCACGTCGACCGGGGCGTGCGGGGGCCAGTCGAGGGCGACGTCGTCCAGCTTCACGTACCGGCCCTCGGTGCTGACGCGCTCCCCGCGCAGCAGGGCCCGCAGCGCGGCCAGATACTCCCGCAGCAAAGTCACCGGCGACTCGGCGCGCGCCCCGACCTGCCCCATCCAGTCCTGGACGCCGTGCCCGACGCCGACGAGGGCGCGGCCCGGGAACATCCGGTGCAGCGAGGCGGCCTCCATGGCGGTGACCGCCACGTTGCGCAACGGCACGGGCAGCAACCCCACGCCCACTTTGATCCGCTCGGTCCAGGCGAGCGCGGCGGCGGCCGTGGAGATCCCGCCCTCCAGGAAGCAGTCCTCCCACAGCCACAGCTCGTCGAGACCGGTGTCGTCGGCGAGACGCGCGAGGGCCCGCAGTCGCTCGGGCGGGAGTTGCGGACGGAAGACAACGCCGAGTCCAGTCATGGGACCACCTAACGGCGCACGGGACCACGGGACAACCGATTTACGCGGAAGCCCTGGGGGTCGTCCCCCGTACCTCGTACCGGAGCAGGACCACCCCGTTGCCGAACGTACGGCTCTCCAGGAGCCGCAGATCGGTCAGCGAGGAGGACTCGGGGAACATGGGCGTGCCGCCCCCGACGAGCACGGGGTTGACGTAAATACGGAACTCGTCGACCAACCCGTGCCGGAGGAACGCCTCCGCGGCCTGCCCGCCGCTGAGCACCAGGTCACCGCCGGGCTGCTCCTTGAGCGCACGAACCTCCTCCGGCACGACGTCCCGTACGACGGTCGTGTTCCACCCGACGTCCGCGTCCCGCAACGTGCGCGAGTACACGATCTTCGGCATGTCCCGCCAGATTCCCGCGAACTCCGCCATCGTCGCGTCGACCTCAGGACCCTGATCGGCCGTCGGCCAGAACTCGGCCATCATCTCGTACACGACCCGCCCACTGAGGAAGCCCCCCATCCCGCGGAGCGTGTCGTTCATGTGCTGGTGAAGCTCCTCGTCGACACGATGCCAGCTGATGTCGCGGCCGGGACCTTCCATGTATCCGTCGAGGGACGTCGCCACCTGAAGCAGAAGTCTGCGCATGATGACAGTCTGATCCCCCGGAACGTGGCAATACGGGAGGTGACCCGCAATGCGCCGGCGGTGGCGTGACGGACGGGGGACGCTGGTGGTCCACGCTGCGAACGGCGAGACCCACGTCCCCCTCGAAATAGCAACGTCCTACCGCGCCCGCACCAAGGGCCTACTCGGCCGCGATGCCCAAAACGGAGCCCTCCTCCTCACCCCCGCCGCCAGCATCCACACCTTCGGCATGCGCATACCGATCGACGTGGCCTACCTCGACCGCAACTTCCGAGTGATCACCGTGAAGACGATGCAGCCGAGCCGCCTGGGAATGCCGCGCCTGCGGGCTCGGCATGTGGTGGAGGCGGAGGCGGGGAGTATGGCGCAGTGGGGGATGCGGCCGGGGGTGGGGGTGCAAGTGTCGGCGGAGGAGCCACCGGCCGGGTAGCGATCAAAACGTCAACGTCGAGCGCCAACGCCGAAAGACCTCATACAACTTCTCCGTCAGGCACCCGACTCGGCAAGTCGGCCTGCTCCGCACAGCCCGCGGTTTCGGCGACAGCCCTTGACATCGAGTTCAGGACGGTCATGGCGTCTCTTGCATCGTCGCTTCCCCGCAAGGGGATGGTGGCCGCCCACAGCTCGCCCTTTACATACTCCGTGTCCCCAATGAATGCGTCCTTGCTTGGCGCTTTGGTCGGGCAACGGAAGAAGAGTTTTGCACCGTTGACACTTGTCCGCGCGAAGAGCCCGAGCGGGTAACGAATCTTCCGGTCGCTACCCGAATCCTCTTCCCCCGAGAGATAGTACTCGGACGCCGTGAAACGGACTTCAAGCAAGGGCTTACCGCTGTTATCACCGACTCTGTACACACGGCACACGCTCTGCTGCACGTACTCATCGTGAAGGTGCTCGACCGACCTGCTCACGGAGAACTTGTTCGGCCGCCCTTCTCGATTCACTCCCGTGGACTCTTCCACCCCACCCTGGCCGGCCAGACGCTGCAAAGCATCCCCGGCCGCAGCATCAAGCGTCCCATCGCAAATCTTGGTCACAGGTATTCCGGTTTTGCCCTTCTCAGCATCGCTCGTGCCGGTGTCGCCACTGCAACCGCCCGCAAGAACCGCAGCGGCCGCGCACAGGAGAGCCGACCGCAATAGTTTACGCTCCGCCGTCAGACACATCACTATTCACTCCGGGTAGGGAAGTCTTCCTCGGTACTTGTTCTGATGCGACCCGACACCCAGGTAAGCACCTTCGATGTCGTCAATCCAATTTTGATCATCTGCCTTTTTTGCGGCTTTTGGATTCTCCTCGAAGTATGCTTTGTAGATCGATCCCAAGTCCTCCGTGCCCGCACCGTAGAATGTCCTGCTGGTCATTTGCGAGGGCCCGCGGGGATCAGCTGCCGCTCCTTCAGTGGCCTTATCGATTTCATGACCGAGCAGCGTATTAGCCGCATTGACGATCTGATCCGCGGCAACAGGAGCGATTACCAGAGCAGCAGCTGTGGAGCCAGGAAGAGGAACAGCGGCGACTCCGCCAGCCACCACTGCACCTGCCATTAGCTTCTTCCAGTCGGATGAGCGGGCAAGTTCCTTGTTCGCCTTCTCTGATTCCGCACCGTAAGTCGCGGTTGCCTGCTCCACACGGGAGTGGTCAAGGATTCCGCGAGCTTCCGCGCCGACCGACATGGCATCCCGAGCGCGATTGATGTTCTCCTCACTGGTGGCCGGGTTGGCATCCAATAGGCTTAGCGTGTATATGTGCTGCGCTGCGGTGACAATTTTGTGCGACTCCTCGCTCTGACCGAGGACGCTCAGGAAGTCAATGGCACCTTGGTTTGCAATGTTCACCCGCCCCTCGTAACGAGCAGGAAAGTCTTCGCCATCCTTTGCAATGTCACCGATGCCGGAAATCTCGTAGTTGAGATCATCGATGTACGCGCCACCAATCTTCCCCAAGCTGTCGGCGAGTTCAGGCTGGTTGTGCAACAGCTCGGGGCCTTTCTCGCCTCCGTAGAGGTACACAACCTGTTCAAACACGCCCGCAGTGTTCGCTGTGCGCAGGTCACCTGCCACAGTATCCTTCGCGTCAGCGTCAGACGGATACCCAGTCGTCGCCGCCTCTAGCGCGTGACCGAGTGCATCGCGCCCGGCGACGTAGCCTTCTTTGCCGCTCATCGCGGTATCGGATACCCAGACACGTTCACTGGTCAGATACTTGAGATGTTCATTGACCTCGGATGCGGCGTTCACGGTGTCTCTCTCGAGCGTCGGCATAGAAGTATCCGAGAAGTCGGGGCGAGCGAAGAACTTCTCCGAAGCGCCGGGATTATGACCCAACGCCTCAAGGAAGCCCGTCACGGGGTCCCGGCCACGGTCATTCTCGTTGCCCCACAGATTGAGATCACCTGTGTTTGCGTTATTGACCCACGGGCTGATGGCCTGACCGTTGACCTGCTTGTCGTATGCGAGAAGTTCGTCACCGTAGCGGTAGAGGAAGTCATCGTCATAGTCACCGAAGCGCATGAGATTACTCATGACGGCGTAACCGGTGGGGTTACTGGCATCGTCGATGCCAAGCTGGCTCGGACCCAATTTGATCATCCGGTCTTTCCAGCTCGTCATCTGGTCGCTGTCGGAGAGTGTGGCTCGGCCCAGCGTGATTCCGAGGTTCTTCTGAAGTTGCTTGACCTGCTTGTCTCGCGCAGGGTCGTGGTTGTATTGCCCCTGGTACGGATCAGCGATACCAGCCCAGAACGTGAGCGCCTTCTTCGGCCCAACCTGTGTGGCGAACTCCTCCGCGAAGAGCGGATCATTCTTGTACTTGGCCAGAGCACTGTTGAGCGCGGCGAGTTCCGTACTCGTTACATCACGAGGGTCCTTGGCGAGAATCTTGGCCGCCTTGTCGGCATCCGCGATGGCCTTGGCTGCTGAATCCCTACTGTCGTAACTGGCGCCTACGAAACCGTACTTGGCCTGATCGACGATCATACGCAGCGCCTTCGCTGCGGTGGAGTCGCTCTGAGTGGCCTTGGTCAGGATGCGCTGGATCTCGTCACGAGCATCGTCGACCTCCTTCTGGCTGACTGCACTATGCTCGCCGCTCGGGTCTGACGCCCAGTCGGGACGGGTGTTGGCAACGACCGTGAACGAGCCGTTTCCTGTGTCCGCCACGGTCAGATGCTTCTTAGCAGCACGGTCTACGGCGTCGTTGAGTTGGGTCCGGTAGTCAATGAGCTCCTGCCGGGTGTCTTTGAGGATCTTGGCGACGGTGTTCGCCTGGGCGTGCGCATCAGCGAACTCAGCGGCAGTCTTGGTGATGAACTCACGGCTGACAGTGGCGTTGACGCCTGTCCACTTGGCCTTGTCGGCCTTGGCCTTTAAGTTGCCCTCGGCATCCTTCTTCAGATCGGCAAGTTTCTTCGTCATCTGCTCCCAATCGGTGATTGCTTCACCGAGCTGGGAGAAATTGCCGTATCGCAGGGCATCGAGTTCCATCGACGTCAGTGGTCCTTCAGGTCGTCGAAACCCTCGTCGAGTGTGGCGATGCTGCTGACTGCGCCGGCGATGTAGGAGTCGTCAGCAGTGTGCTGGTTCTTGGTGAACCGCAGATGGTTCGAGATGTGGGCACAGGCATCCAGCAGCGTCTTGGTCTGCTCGCTCCAGCGCGCCGACACATGTTCCAGTGCGCCGCCGAGAGCAAATCCCTCACCCTTGAGCCCGCCCGCAGCCTTCTCGGAGGCAACGCGTGCGTGCCCGCTGTAGGTGGTGAAGTCGTTGAACAGGTCGCGGGCGGCTTTCCCGACGGCTTCGAGACCCTGGTTGCTTACTTCGAGGTCTCCTCTAGTGCCGCCGCCTCCCTGGTCGCCAGGGTACTGGTTGAGCTGCATCTGCGTGGAATCCTGTGCCGCCGCTGAGGCTTTGAGTTGATCCCATTCATCCCATGCCATGTGCGGTTCCTCCATGTGGCATCTCATCATTGAACGGACACAAGCCGGGAACTGTTGCGATAGCGCGGCACCGTATCGCCATACATCTGAGCGCGCGGCCTGGGTTACGCCTACATCACCGCATGCGTATGACTCTCCGTCGGTGTACGGGAGGCAGCCCTACGACGCCTGCGGGTTACGGCAGCCGCTGCTACGACAGCTGCGAAGAGGGCGGCCGCACCTACGGTCAGAATGACCCACAGAGAGCTGCTCGAGGATTCCTGCATGGCTGTGGTGCTCGCGCCGGCGTCCTCGTCCTTGGCTGGCGCTGTCGCGGGCTGGGACTCGGGTGCGCTCGCAGAGGGGGCAGCCGAAGCCTCGACTGCCTTGAGATCAGGCAGCGGGTAGACATCCGCCGGACCTGGGTCGCCGGGGTTCTGGAGCGCAATGCGCGGGCGGACGATGCCGTAGCCGATGGAGTCGTTGCGCTTCGCGCCGTCCGTGGGGGCGCCGATGGTGTTCAGCATGACGCGGAGGACCTGGTTGTTGGTCCAGGTCGGGTGCTTGGACCAGATGAGGGCGGCGCTGGCGGAGGCGAGGGCTGTGGCGTCACTTGTGCCGTCGCCTTTGCACAGGCCCGTCTTGCCTCCGCAGGCGTGCACCATGTCTTCGCCGGGAGCCGCCATGTCCACTTGCGGTCCGAACTGCGAAAAGGAAGACCGGCGGAGGTTCCTTCCCACCGACGCCACTCCGATCACACCAGGTGTGGCCGCCGGGTACAGGACTTGATTGCCCTCATCACCGGAGTTCCCTACGCCTGCGAAGACAAGTGAGCCATGGTCGATCGCATATCGCACGGCAGCCGTCAATTCCGGCGAGTTGATCGCCCCGACGAGAGAGATGTTGACCACGCGGGCGCCGTGGTCCGCCGCGTAGCGGATGGCCTTGCTGAGGTCGGAGGAGACCTTGAAGCCGGTGCCGTCGTCGCCCCCGGGCATGCGGATGGGAAGAATCTCAGCACCCGGCGCGAGACCGAACGCACCGTGTCCACCGCCGTACGCCCCGGTGCCAGCGATGAGTCCGGCCATCCCCGTGCCGTGCCCGTCGTAGTCCGTGTGCTCGTCACCGGCCTGGCTTGAAGGTGCAAGGTCCAAACCGTCGATAACACGTCCGCTCAGATCGGGATTGTGCGGATCGACCCCGGAGTCGATCACCGCCACCGTGACGCCCTCGCCTGTGCTCGTACGCCACATCTCCTCCGCGTGCATGGCATCCAGGTGCCACTGCTGGGATCGGGTCGAGTCGGCGTGCGCGGGAGTGGCCGCACCTCCCACCAGCAGAAGGCCGACGACCGCTGAGGTGACAGCCCGGAGCCGACCGTGCCTCGTTCTGTTGGTGAGCATGTACGTCCCTCTCCTGTTCCTCTGTGGGTCAGTCGGCAGGCGACGAGGTGTTGCGACGATCGGTCTGCTGCGCCTGTCCCCGCGGAACACCGTTGGCCGGCCCTGCCGCACGTCGGACGCCGCTGCGGTCGCCACCTTCGCTCGGTGTGCCCCCGGCAATGCCACCTCGCGTCGGAGCGGAGGGTATCGGTGCACCGGGACGGACGAGGGCGCGGCCTGTCTGCTGCGGAGTCCCGCCGACTACGCCGCCATGCGGAGTGGACTGTGGGCGTCCGGTGTTCGTCGTGGCTCCGGGGCGAGCCGCCGCCGTCGCCCCCGCCGCCGGAACAGGGCCCGCCGATCCACGGTTCGCAGGGGACTCTCCGCCCACGACTGTGCCACCAGGCAGGCGGACTGAAGGCTTCCCCGCGGTGGGCGTGGCGGGCAAACGTCGCCCGGCGGTGCCCTGGTCGGCCGGGCGTCCGCCCACGATGCCGGGACTCGCGGGCCGTCCACCCAACACACCGGGACCCATCGGACGTCCGCCTGTGACGGCCGGCCCTGTCGGCCGTCCACCCGTGACGCCGGAGGCAGCGGGCACGTTGCGGCCGGGGCTCAGGCCCTGACCTGGAAGGGCCCTGCCAGCAGCAGTACCCGATGTCGGACCGTGCGGGAAGGGACCAGCGCCCGGGATGTCACGGCCGCGCGGAAGACCCGTGCCTCCCTGCCCCGGCGCGAACGGTGCGCGTCCGCCAGCAATCGGCCTCCCTCCTCCGCCGGAGACGGTGGGCATGCGTCCTCCACCGCGGCCTGAAGTTGGCGGAATCACACCGGTCGTAGTTGGGGGCCAGACGGTTTCGGGACGAGCCGGTGTGCCCGGTCCCACCATCGGCCCCGGTCCTGTGACAGGGTGATGCGTCTCAGGGAGCGTGCCGACCGAGTCGATCTCGACATACGCCGGGTGGTCGATGGTCGCTGGACGGTAGGGCTCGGCCGGAGCACCCATGACAGGCCCCGCGTCGCCAGACCGTCCTGTCGGCGCTGCCTCTCCAATCGCAGCCCTCACAGAGCTACCAGCGCCTGGTGTAATGACGTCCCCGTACTCAGCGTCGGCACCTCTGGTTCCAGGCCGTGCCAAGTCCTGCACATCCTCAACACCGACTTGGCTGGGCGGCGGCGGAAACTTCGGCCGCTCCAGCTTGTCCATCTGCGTCGACGACAGGTCATACGCCTGCGCCAGCTTCCGCATCTCGCGGGCCGCCTCCTGGCGGACGTTTTCCTTGTTGGCCTTCAGTGCCGCGAGTTCGGAGCTGGATTTGGAGGCGATCGCTCCGGCGTCGGGGTCGTTGTGGTGGGCCTTGGCGGCTGCGAGGTTGGTGGTGGCGCTGGGTTCGTCGCGTGGGATGGCCGCCTGGGCGGTGGCGATCGCGCTGGAGGCCTGGGAGAGCCACTTGCCGGAGTCGCTGCTGAAGTCGGCGAGGCGGAGGGCGGAGTTGGCGAGGTCGCCGGCCCAGATGCGGAAGGCGTCCGCGCCCTCGCCCTTCCACTCCACCCACTGCGGGCGGATCTTGAGCTCGTTCGCGATCTCGCGGATCTCCTTGGCCGCTGCGACCAGCTTCTCGGCGGCGGACTGGACCGTCCCGCTGTCGGCCTGGTCCAGCCAGGCGAGCATCTGCTCGTGGCTCATGCTCTCGAACGACGTGCCGCCACCTAACCCGCCGGACCCACTGGATCCCTTGCCTGCCATCAGTCGTCTCCCCGTTCTTGTACCGTGCCCGTCGCCCGCCGGATCAGATCGTGCCGCCCGCGTCGCCGCTCGGCGGCTTCTGCCCACCGGTATCGGCGCCCCCGCCCGCGACGCCTTCGCGCTTCGCGCGCTCGGGGTCGTACGGGCCTCCGTAGTGTTCCGTCGTCTCGGCGGTGATCGCGGCCATGCGGTTGCGGACGTCCAGGTCGATGTTCTCGTAGCCCTTGTGGGATGCCAGGACCGCGATGGACATGGCTTCCATGCAGTCGGAGAGCAGCTTGGAGAACGTCTCCAGGTCGGTGATGACCTTCTCGTAGGACTTGTGCAGGCCTGCCGCCTCGGTCCAGGCCCCTTCGCCGCCGCCGAACTTCTGGCGCCCGACCTGCTCCTGTCCCACCTTCGTGGGTCCGGCCTGCGACTCCTTCAGGTCGCGGATGAGTTCGTCGACCCGCTGCCGGAACTTCGTGAACGACGACAGCTCCGTGGACAGGTCGTGGACCGCGTCCTTCGTCGTGTCGAACACGCTGGACAGCCAGGACGCGCCCGTCGAGCCCGTCGACGCGCTCGTGCTCGTCGAACCGCCACTGTCGCTCGGCAGCACCGGTGCCTCCCCGTTCCCGTTCCCCGTTCCGGCCTCCGGATCAGGCGAGACCGTACTCACCTACTCTAGTGACCGCCTGTGACAGCAGGTCAGGAAGGTGCGTCACAGTGTGAGCATTTGGCCACCCCTTCCACGGCCTCTCAGGCGATCGCCTGCTGGCCCTTTGAGCTGCTCCCACTCGTCCCACGCCAAGCGAGTGTTGCTCATCCCACGAGACCGATCTCCTGCCTTGCCAAGACGCCGACCTACGCACGGGGGCTCCCGCCCTTCCTCCCCCGGACTCGCTTCTGGCGGGATGTGAACGGTGGTTGGGCGTGAAGCGTTCGTGATCACGGCCTACGTCGCGTTCGCTCAGCGCCGGAGCATGACACGCAGGCGCAGAGCCATGGCACGCTGCGCCAACGACGGGACGGAGCGGTGCGACAGGGAGCCTCGCGACCCCCTGTCGCCCGTCTCAGCTGGATCTCTTTCGCTCCCGTGCCAGGCCGTGACAGACGCACCCACAGCGCCGTACCAGGAGCAGGCCGCCGCCGAACGGCAGTGGGACGTCCGTCAGGCGGCGGCAGGCGCTGTGTACGTCCTCGTAGCCGGGGCGGTGCGCAAGGGCACACTCCGGGGAGAGGTGCCGTTCGGCCCTGGTGGTGCGTGCCCGTCCGGTCATGTCTCGCCCCCTGTCGGGTGCAGCACGGGCGGTTCCGGCGGGTAGTGCGCGGCGCACGGCCGGCAGGCGTACACGACGAAGCCCGGGCCCGAGTTCTGGTGGACCACGCCGACCACGACCGGGGCCTGGGTGGTCACGCGGCAGCGGGCGCACATGCGTACCGGTGGGCGGGGTTTCTTGCCTTCCTTGGGCATCAGGCCGCCACCCATTCCATGTCGGTCGCGCGTACGTACGGCCGTACCGAAGCCGCTGTCCGAACATCGAGCGGGGTCGGCAGTCCGTACGGGGAGCGGTGGATGGGAAGTGGTGCGGCGGCCGGGTGGGTGGCTCGCGGCTCGTCCGTCGGCATGGGGACGGCAGCAGCGCTCGTGCCCGACCTGTGCCTGCCGGGGCCGGGCACGTACAAGGCCCGGATCCAGCGCAGCAGCACGTGGATAATGCTCACGTCGTCAACCTCCAGCGGTTGGTGACCACGCCCCCGGACGGCTCCACCCGTCGCGGGGGACTTCTGTCCGCATCGACACTACCGCAACTTGGTACGTCTTAGTACGTCTATGCACGTGCTAAGACGGCCTATGCTGTCCTGGGCTGGCCTTTTACGCTCCCGGGCATGATAGAGATCGACCGGGACAGCATCATTCCGATGTACGTGCAGCTGGCGTCCGCTCTGCGCGAGCGCATCCGGCGAGGTGAGATCCCGGTTGGCCGACGCATCCCCTCTCACCATGAGCTGGAACAGGAGACTGGTGGAACGGTCAGCCGCCGGACCATCAAGTCGGCTATCGAGATGCTGCAAGCCGAGGGCATCGTTCAAGGTGTCCAGGGCAAGGGCGTATTCGTCATCGCGGCACCCACCGACGCCAACGGGGGCGACAAGTCCGACGGCTGACGGCCATCAGCTTTCCCCCCGCGGGAACGACACCTCCACCCGTCGGTTCTTCTTCCGTCCCTCCTCGGAGGCGTTCGATGCGATCGGGTAGTCCTCGCCGTAGCCGCGCACCTCGAAGGTGACGCCTGGGTCGTTCAGTTCCGTGTCCAGGATGTCGTGGACGGCGTTCGCGCGCTGTCTCGACAGGACGTCGCCGTGGGCTGAGGAGCCGAGGTTGTCGGTGAAGCCGAAGACGCGGATGCGCGTCGCGTTCTGGGTCTTGATCTCCTGCGCGATCGCCTCGATGCGGGCCTTCGCCTCCGCGCTGAGCCTGGCGCTGTCCCTCGGGAACAGCACCTCCGCCTGGAGGGCGAACTTCACGTCCGCGTTCGTGTCCTCCCGGCGTTCCTCGCCGCCTTGATCCTCCACGACCTGCTTGATGTCGAGGACCTTCGGTTCGGCCAGCGTGGCGCCCTCAGGGAGCTTCAGGTCCGGGTCGTTGGCGTCCAGTTCGACCGGTGCGGCGGCCGTGGCCTCGGTGCCGGGCGGGACGCTGGGGGTGTCGTCGGCGTGGGCGGTGGTGGCCGTGTAGAGGGTGGTGGTGAGGAGGAGGGTGGCGGTGGCGAGGGTCAGGGGGAGGCGTGGGGTTGCGTTCATCGGTGGCCTCACCCGGAGATCGAGATGGGGGCGCTGGCGAATGTGGGCAGCTGGAAGGTGACTTCTGTGGTGTTGGCCGGTGGTGCGGGGAACTGCATGAAGACAGCGACGCTCTCGCCGGACCTGATCGTCGACAAGCCCGTGGTCGTCAGCGGGCGGCCGTCCGTGTCGCGCAGTACGTAGTAGCGCTTCTTGCCCTGGGAGTCGACGAGTGTGGCTCCGCCCAGCGACCTGCCGTTCCTGATGATCTCCGTCTCGTTGCCGCTCAACGAGGCCGGGATGGCGACGCTTTTGGCTCCGTCGTTCTTCAGGTTCCCATTCACGGTGACGAAGCCGCCGGCGTCGCGTTCGGCGGAGGTGATCTGGAGAAGCAGTCCGTTCGAGCCCTTCACCTCGGCCAACGGCGTCTCAGCCTGCCCTTCCTGAGCGCTCGGCTGGGAGCCGCTCGCCTCGGAGGCGGACGTCGAGCTCTCCGGCTTCTTGTCCTCGCCGTCACCGCCGCTGCATCCGGCCATGCCGAGGGCCAGACCGGCCACCACGGACAACGCGGCCATCCCCCTGCGGGCCTTCGCTGTGAACCGAATGCTCATGCCTCTGCTTCCTTCGTCACTCGTCGTTCGCTTGTCAGTCGGCCAGGTGGACGTCGAAGAGGTCTTCCGGGTCCGGCAGGTCAGTGAGGTCGTCAAGGTTGAGAACCCAGTCCTTGTCCTGGCAGCTGAGCGTGGGCAGCTCGTCGTCAACCTCGCCGTCACCCGGGTCGTCGGCCGCTTCGTCACCCGCGTCGTCACCCGCATCGTCGGCCGGCGGATCGAAGGTGCACCGGGGCTCGATGACGGCCTTGGCCGATGCCTTGGCGTACGTGTCCTCCGTGCCGGGGACGATGGAGTCCCCCACCGGCTCGTCGGTCTCGACTTCGACCTCGTAGCCGAGCAGCCCTGCCGGCCCGCACCCTTGCACGTGCGCGTCGTTCTGTGCCGCTAGCTCATGGGCTCGCCAGCACGAGTCGGTCACCTGCACGTCGCCGTCGAAGATGCCCTGCCACGCGGCTGGGTCCTTCAGGTTCTCCAGCCACTCCCCCGCCAGCTGGTCCCGTGCCTCCAGCGCCGCCGCGAGCGCTGCCGCGTCAGCCGCTGTCTGGGCCTCGTTCCTGGTTCCCGCGGCCTGGCCGACCGCAAGGTACGCGAACGCGAGAAAGAGCAGACCCGCCACCACCGTGATGTAGATGGGGAAGGCCTGCCCTGAGTCGTCTCGGCACCTCCGGCGCCTCATCAGCCGCCTGTGACTTCGGCAATCTTGGTCGTGATCGCGTCGAAGATCGTCTGCCCGATGTCCGTCCCCGTAATAGCCAGCACGATCGCCACCACCACCGCGATGATCCCCAGGTATTCCACCGCGGTCTGACCCTTGTCGTCGCTCCACTTGCGCATGGTGCTCCCCTTCGGATGTGCCGCTGTCGGTTCCGACGGGGGGAGGGTAGAGCGGGATGTGGGGAGGCTTCGAGGGTTCGTGGGCCCAAATCCGGGCCCATTTCGGGGTCATCGTGGGCCCCCCGGGGAGTCGGGGGCCGTGCCGAGCCACTTGGTGGTGGCTTCTGCGCGGCTGGTGCTGTGGAGCTTGGCGAAGATGCGGTTGATGTGGTTCTTGACCGTCTTCTCGCTGATGAAGCAGGTGGCGGCGATCTGCTGGTTGTTCATGCCGGATGCGATGAGGTCCATGATCTCCGCCTCCCTCGGGCTGAGCCGGTACCGCGTCCGGTCGGGGAACCGTTCCGGTGAGGACTGTGCCATAGATGGTTGCACTTGCGAAAGCGATTCCGGTGAAATTGGCGCCGGGATGGGGATAGTTGGGGGTAATGAAAGGTTTGCAAGCGCACTCTCTGTGTCTGCGCTGCCCTCCCTCAGCTGCGCCAGCAGCGCGCCCGCCGCCGTTGCCGTGAAGTGGGCCTTGCCCTCCTTGATGTCCCGTACCGCCGTCACCAGTTGGTCCGCCGTGAACTCGCCGTGGACGAGGTAGCCGCCCGCGCCGCGTCGCAGGGCCTCCTGGACGATTTCGGACTCGCGGCTGTACGTCAGCATCAGGACGGGGGCCAGGCGTACGAGGTACGGGAGCGCTGAGAGGCCGTCTACGCCGGGCATGCGGACGTCGAGGAGGATCACGTCGGGGCGGTGGGCCTGGGCCGCCTCGTACGCCTCGCGGCCGTCGGCGGCCTCCGCCACGACCGTGATGTCGGGGCGGCCGGTGAGCAGTGCGGTCAGGCCCGCTCGGACCACCGGGTTGTCGTCCGCGACGACGACGCGGAGGGTGGCCCGGGGTGGGGGGACGTCGAAGAGAGGCGGCATCGGGTGGCTCCTCATGCTGCTTCGCCTGGGGTGGTCGTCAGGGCCGCCAGGGGGAGGTCGAGGCGGACTTCCGTCCCCGTGGCGTGGGCGCCGCGGCCGATGCGGATGCGGGCGCCCACGGAGGCGGCGCGTTCGACCATGCCCAGGAGGCCGAAGTGGCCTGCCCGGCGGAGGTGTTCGAGGGTGGTGCCGGGGGGCAGGCCGTGGCCGTCGTCGTAGATGGTGAGGTGCAGTTGGTCGTCTTCGATGCCCGCTGTCACCTCCACCTTGGATGGGGACGCGTGGCGGTGGGCGTTTTCCAGGGCTTCCGCTGTGATCGTGAGGAGTTGGCGGGCCACCGCGGGTGGGACGGGGGGTAGGGCCCGGGCGCCCGTCGTGCGGTACGTCGTCGGGATCGTCGTACGTGAGGTGAAGTCACGTACTCGGTCGTCGAGTTGCGCTTGCAGGTCCGTGGGCTCGCTCGGAGGTGACTCGCGGCGCAGGTCCCTCAGGAGTTCTCGGGATTCTGCCGCCGCCCTGCGGGCCGAGCGGGACACGAGGTCTGCCTGTCGGCGGAGCGTGGCGGGGTCGGGGGCGGGGGCGCCTGCCGAGGCGGCCAGGCCGTCGGCGGCCAGGGCGACGCCGTGCAGGGTCTTGGCCACGGTGTCGTGGAGTTCGCGGGCGAGGCGGGCGCGTTCCTCCGCCACCGCCTCGGCGGCCGCCAGCCGGGCCTGGACCTCGGTCAGCGCCTGGGTGGCTTCGCCGAAGCGGAGCATGAGGTTGCGCAGGGTGGAGCCGACGGCTCCGGCGATGACGCAGAGGCCGGGCAGGAGCAGGGCCTCCGCGGGGGTCCTGTCGCCGCTGCGGGCCAGGGTCGCCTGGACGAGGAGCAGGATCAGCGACTGGAGGGAGGCGAAGCAGGCGGCACCGCGCCAGCTGTAGGCGAGGCCGGCGAGGAGCGGGGTGCAGACGCTGACGTAGGCGAGGGTGGTGTCCGGGCCCGCGGAGACCAGGAGGAGGGAGCCGAAGAGGGTGTCCGCGGCCAGGAGGGTCGGGTGGCGCAGGAGGAGGGGGCCGAAGCGTTCCCAGTCCCTGAAGAGGGCGTACGACGCCATGAAGGTGACGACGACCGCCGCGCCCACCAGGTTCGCCCCCAGGCCGGGGGCCGCGTTGAGGAGGGCGGCGGGGGCCGCCAGGGCGATCATGGCCAGGCGGAACCCGAAGACCTGGCGGCACAGCGCCTGGAGGGCGTTGATCTGGAGGGAGAGGGTGGGGGCAGGGCCCGGGACGGCAGCAGGGGCAGGGCTCGGGGCGGCAGCCGGGGCAGGAGCGGAGGGTTCCTGAACCGTGCCGGTCCGCTGTGCCTTCACCTCCACACCCGTCTGCGCCCCTACACCCGTCCGCGCCCCCACCACCCCCCGCCCCCGCCGCCAACGCAGTGACCCCCCACCCCGCCGCCCCGAAGCGCTTGTGATCGTCGCCATCTCTCACTCACCCGTGATGGTGCCGAAGTCCGTCCCGGAGCCCAGGAGCAGGCCCGCGGCGAGCAGCAGCATCGTTGCGGGGACCATGAAGGTGGTGATCATCATGGTGGCCTTGGGGACCGCGCGGGCCGCCTTGCGGCGGGCGTTCTGCGCGTCGGTGCGGCGCATGTCCTTGGCGAGCGCCACCAGGGTGTCGACGATCGGCGCGCCCAGTTCCTCGCCCTGCTGCAACGCCGTCACGAACATGGCGACCTGCTCGGAGTCGTTGCGGCGGCGCAGTTCCGCGAAGGCCTGGCGGCGGCTCATGCCGAGGTCCATCTGGCGGAGGGTGATGCGGATCTCGTCGGCCCAGGGGCCCTCGTAGCGGGAGGCGACCCGGTCGAGGGCCTGTCGGAAGCCGAGGCCCGCGCTCACGACGACCGCGAGGACGTCGAGGAAGTCCGGCAGGGTGCGTTCGATGACGTCCTTGCGGATGCGGATCGCCGACCAGATGCCGACCTCCGTCCAGAACGCGCCGAAGGCGAAGAGGAGCAGGGTCATCAGCACGTTGCCCTGGAGCAGGAAGATCAGGCCGCCGACGCCGCCCAGCGCGCCGTAGACGGCCCGCCTCGCCGCGTAGCGGTCTATGGTCAGGCCGCCGGGGTTGCCCGCCAGGTCGATCTTGCGGCGGTACTTGGCGACCTGCTTCGGGCCCATGAGGCGCAGTACGGCGGGTGCGTAGCGCATGCCGAGGCGGTCGACCAGCGAGTCGACCGCGCCGGTGCGGGTGGCGCCCACCTCCAGGGCGAGTGCCAGGTCGGTGGGCAGTTTGGCGTCCGCCCGGTACATGCGGATCCCGGCGAAGGCGCCCCAGACGCCGATGCCCATCAGCAGGGCCAGCAGCAGTGCCATGGTTCTCTCCCTCCTCCCGTTCCCTCGGTTTTCCTCAGACGTCGATCCGGGACATGCGGCGGATCAGCACGAACCCGACCGCGTACAGCGCGAACGCGATGATCACGCAGGCCTGGCCGACCGGGGAGCCGGTCATGCGGTCCAGGGCGCCGTCCTTCACGCCGTTCATGAGGAAGAGGGAGCCGATGCCCATGACGGGGACGGCGTACGACGTCATGTTCACCTGGGAGAGCTGGGTGCGGATCTCCCTCCGGGTCTCCTTGCGTTCCTCCAGCGTCTCGGTCAGGTTCCGCAGCGCCCCGACCACCTGGCCGCCCGCGCGGTTCGACAGCACGAGGGTGGTGACCAGGACGACGAGTTCCCGCGACGGAAGGCGTTCCGCCAGTTCTCCGAGCGCGTCGTCCATCGACGCGCCGACGGCCAGCTGGTTGGCCACCTTGGCGAGTTCCTCTCCGGCGGGGGCTTCCAGTTCCTCCGCCGCCATGCCGATGGCCGTGCGCAGCGCGAGGCCGGCGTGGGTGGCGTTGGCGAGTATGCGGGCGAGTTCGGGGAGCTGGTTGATGAACCTCTCGATGCGTTTCTGCCGCTGCCAGGTGAGGTACTGCAGCGCCGCCCAGGCGCCGAGCAGGCCCGCGATCGGGCCGAAGAACGGCGCCAGGGTGGCCTGGCCGATCAGCCACAGGCCCGCGACGGTGGCGAGCATCGCGGCGAAGAACTCGCCGGGGGTGATGTCGAGGCCGGTCGCCGCGAGGCGCAGTTCCAGGCGTCTGCCGAGTTTCGTGCGGCGCAGCCGCCGGTCGAGGTGGCGGAAGCGGCGTCGGCGTCCGGCGTACGGGATCTGGCCGGTGGCGGAGAGCCGGTCGACCAGGGCCTGGCGCTGGGCCCTGCCGGTGGCGTACGCGTGCAGGCCCACGACGGCGAGGACGCAGGTCAGCAGGGCGATGCCGGTCGTCAGACCGACGAGGGTGTTGAGTTCCATGACTACCTGGTCCATGCCTATCTGGCTTCTCGGGTGGCGAGCTGGTCCTCGGTGTGGGCGACGCCGAACGCCTGGGGGATGGGCTGGCTCGCCATGTAGAGGCGGTCGGCGGTGCGGCGCGGCAGCGGGAAGTACTGGAAGGTGCCGTGGACGCGGCCGTCGGACGTCATCGGCCGGGCGTCGAACCGGGCCACGGTGGCCAGGCGGTAGGGCTCTCCACCGTGGCTGTCGAGGACGGCGATCTCGGTGACGCGGCGGGCGCCGTCGGCGAAGCGGGTGAGCTGGACGATGACGTCGACAGCGCTGTTGATCTGGTCGTGCAGGGCGACGAAGGGGACTTCGACGTCGGACATGGACGCGAGGGTTTGGAGCCGCATCAGGGCGTCCTCGGCGCTGTTGGCGTGGACGGTGGCCAGCGAGCCGTCGTGGCCGGTGGACATGGCCTGGAGCATGTCCAGGGACTCGCCGCCGCGGACCTCGCCGACGACGATGCGGTCGGGGCGCATACGGAGGGAGTTGCGGACCAGGTCGCGGATGGTGACCTGGCCCTTTCCCTCGACGTTCGGTGGGCGGGACTCCAGGCGGATGACGTGCTGCTGCTGGAGCTGGAGTTCGGCGGAGTCCTCGATGGTGATGATCCGCTCGTACTCCGGGATGAGGCCGGAGAGGGCGTTGAGCAGGGTGGTCTTCCCCGTGCCGGTGGCGCCCGAGACGATGATGTTGAAGCGTGCCTGCACGAGCCCGGCGAGCAGGTACAGCATGTGCTCGTCGAGGGAGCCGAAGCCGACCAGCTCGTGCAGGGTGAAGGAGCGCGGGAAGCGGCGGATGGTGAGCGTGGGCCCGGTGAGGGAGAGCGGCGGGATGATGACGTTGACGCGCTCGCCGGAGGGGAGGCGGGCGTCGACCATGGGGTTCGATTCGTCGACCCGCCGGTTGACAGTGGACACGATCCGTTCGATGGTCTGCATCAGCTGGTCGTTCGACGCGAAGCGCAACGGGAGTTGTTCCACCCGGCCGCCGCGCTCCACGAAGATCGCGTCGGGGCCGTTCACCATGATCTCGGTGATCGAGGCGTCCTCCAGCAGCGGTTCCAGGATGCCGAGGCCCAGCGCCTCGTCGACCACTCTGCGGATCAGCTGGGAGCGCTCCACCGTGGACAGTACGGGGCCCTCGCGGCTGATGATGTGGCCGAGCACCCGCTCCAGCCGCGCCCGGCGTTCGGCGGCGGCCAGCGCGCTCATCTCCGCGAGGTCGATCTCCTCCAGGAGTTTGGCGCGGTAGGAGGCGACGAGGTGGCCGTCCTCGCCCCGAGTGCCGTGCTCCTCGGGGGAGTTGATGCGTGCCCGCAGGCTCATGGCTCCGGTGCTCCTCGGTCAGTGGTCGCGCGGCATGGTGGCGGACTTGTGGGCGTCGCCGAAGTCCCAGCCGGGGACGACGGAGGGGATGTCGACGGTCGCGGTGACCTCCACCTCGTCGCCGCCCCCGCCGCCGGTGCAGGTCGTCCCGTCGGCGAGCCAGCCGCTGACGGCGGCCTGGCAGTCCGCCGCGAACGGCCCGTCCAGGGAGGCGCTGCGGGCGCCGGCGCGGGCGGCCGTGCCGGCCTGCTGGGCGGCGTACGCGATCAGCCCGATCTGTACGGCGGCCAGCGCGACGAGGATCAGGATCGGGATGAAGCCGAGGTACTCGAGGGCGACTTGGCCACGGTCACGGCCCCTTCCTCGCCCCGGGTCCCTGTCGTACGGCGTCACGTACGGCATCTCAGTCCGTCTCCTCCTCGACCGCGCCGGCGTGTCCCTTCACCTCGAAGGGGAAGTCGGCGGCGCCGGGGAAGAGGACGGGCACCTTGAGGGTGACGTCGGCCGTGACATAGCCGCCCCCGCCCGCACAGCTCACCTGCGCGCCCCCCTCCCAGGCCCCCGGCAGCTTGTCCCGCCCGGCCGCCTCGCAGGCGCCCTGGCGCTCGCCCGGGGCCACCTCCGTGGCGGCGCGCACCGCCTCGTCCGCAGCGTTCCCCGCGAGCACGAAGGTGTACCCCACGAGTACGAACTGCCACAGCAGCACCAGTGTGATCAGGATCAGCGGGGTCATCCCCAGGAACTCGACGGTGACCTGGCCGCGGTCCCGGCTTCGCACCGGGCGCCTCCGTATCCGCCCGCGCATGCTCATCCCCCCGCGTCCCTGCGCCGCCGGAAGCCCGCCGCGCCCCGGTCGCCGCGGAACCGGCCGCCGGCCCGGCGGTCCCCGGCCGCCGGTTTGACCAGGCCGAGTTCGCCGGCGAGGCTCCACAGCGCCTGCTTGACCGTGCTTCTGGCGTCGAGTTCGTGCAGGCGGCCCGCGTCCACGACGGCCTGGAGTTCCTTGAAGTTGGCGGGGATCGCGGTGGCCGCCACGGCGGTGCCGGTGATCTTGCGGATGAGGGCGGGCTGGATCTCCGTACCGCGCGTGTGGCGGTTGACGACGACCGTGGTCTCCTCGGCCTTGCGGATCTGGAGCCGGTCCCACATGCGCACCGCGCGTTTGGCGCCGCGTACGGCGACCACGTCCGGGGTGGTGAGCAGCAGGGCGGTGTCGGCCATCTCGACGGCGGCCGCGCCGGCGCCGGTGAGCTGGGTGCCGCAGTCGACGACGACCGTCTCGTAGCGGGAGCGCAGGGCGCTGACGATCTGGCGGGCGGCGCGGTCGGTGACCTCCTCGCCGCGTTCGCCCTCGGCGGGGGCGAGCAGCAGGGCGAGGCCGGTGTCGTGGCGGAAGACGGCGTCGGCGAGGACGCGTGGCGATATGTCGGTGATGGCGGCGAGGTCGACGACCGAGCGGCGGAACTGGACGTCCAGGTAGGAGGCGATGTCCCCGGCCTGGAGGTCAAGGTCGACCAGGGCGGTGCTGCGGCCGGAGGTCTGGGCGGCGAGCGCGAGCTGGACGGCCGTGACCGTGGCGCCCACACCGCCCTTCGCGCCGCTGACGGTGACGACCGTGCCGCCGACGCCGGTGAACACGTCGCCGCCGTGGCCGAGGTGGCGGCGTACGCCGACCGACCACTGGGAGACGGCCTGGACCCGGCTGGCGAGTTCCTCGTAGCCGAGCGGGAGGGTGACCAGGCCGCGGGCGCCGGAGTCCATGGCGGCCTGGAAGAGGCCGGGGCTCGCGTCCGAGGTGACGAGGATGACGCCGACCGCCGGGAAGCGGAAGGCGACCTCGCGGATCAGCTCCAGGGCGGGGACGGGGCCGATCCGCTCGTGTACGACCACCACCTCGGGGAGTTCGTCGACGGACTCGGCGGCCAGCCGGGCGAGGGTGTCGACGAGCTGGGTGGAGTCCACCACCGGGGCCACCGGCTCGGCGTCCGGGAGCTGGCTGAGCAGGGTGGTGACGGAGCGCGCCGCGTCCGCGTCGCCGACCGCCGGCAGGATCCTCGTGGGCATACGGGCCTCTCACTTGTCCTTCGCGAGTTCGTACGTCCGGTCCTCTTCGGGGATCGCGGAGTCGCCGCCGGGCGCGACCAGGGCGAGCCGGACACGCTGGGCGAAGGACTCGGCGTAGGTGATGCGCTGGGCGTCGAGGGCGGACAGGGCGAAGGTGATGGGGACGGCGTCGGTGGGTTCCCGGCCCCGGTCGTTCTCGTCGGGCGTCAGGACGGTCAGCTCGCCGACGTCGATGACCCGGGCGTCGGTGACGATGATCTTGGACTGGTCGGGGTCGCCCTCCCGCTCGCCCTCGAAGGTGGCGTAGACGTTGACCCGGGAGCCCGCGGTGATCTTCCCGGCGACGCCGGTCGCTGCGTCGATCATGATGGCGACCTCCTGCTCGCCCGGTTCCAGGGCGGGCCGCTTCACGATCATGTCGGTCTGGAGCAGGGAGCCCTTCTGCAGCGTGGTGACCGCGATCTTGCCGCGGATCTCGGACAGGTCGCGGACCGCGTTGGGCGACAGCCACCGCTCGGGCATCGAGACCTTCTCGAACTGGGCGGCGGACAGCGGTGTGTAGGGCTCGATCTGCTGCTTCAGGCGGTACGCCGCGACCTCGGGGCCGACCTTGGACTTCACGTCGTTGACGACGGACAGGACGCCCGCGAACGCGCCCAGGGCGCACAGGACGGAGAGGAGGAGCAGTATCACGCCGCGGCGCTGACGGGAGTTCATGAAGCGGGCAACCTCATCGGGGGGTGGCGGTCGGGGCTTCTCGGGTGCTCACCCGGCGGTGAGCTGGTGGTGCTGCGCGGGAGGTGGCGCGGTGGCGGAGCAGAACACGCAGCGGTCGCCGATGACGTCGATGCCGCACCAGCGGCAGCTGCTCTGCCGGACCGAGCCGACCAGCTGGTAGAGGACCGACAGGTCGGGCAGGTAGGAGCAGAACTCGATCAGCTTCCCGGTCCCCCACCAGGCGGGCGACTCGGCGGGCAGCGCCGTCTCCCGCAGGCCCTGCACCTTCCAGGACGGCCCGAGGGTGCCCGTGACCCAGTCGGACTGGAGCTGCCCCTTGGCGGTGAGCATCCAGGTGCCGAACTCGGGGCCGGTGAGGGCGGCGCCGGGGGCGAGGCGGACGAGCTGCGGCTGCGGGTGCGCCACGACGGCGAACTGGCTGCCGGGCACCCAGGACTTGGCGTGCGCCTTGAGGTCGACGGGGACCCGTTCGAGGCGGGCGACCGAGCCGAGCAGCGCGCCGGCGTGGATGTAGTGGGTGAGCAGCCGGCCGGCGGAGGCGAGGACGCCGGGGCCGAGGTCGCAGGAGGCGAGCTGGCGCAGCTGCCGGGCGAGGACGGCGACGCCGAGCGGCGGCAGTTCCGGCTTGAAGAGGGCGATCCGGTCGGTCTCCAGCAGGGAGCGGACGGTGCGCAGCCGGCGTTCGACGGCGGCGGGTGCGGCCGCGGAGTGGACGACGACGAGGTGGCCGTGGGTCTCCAGGACGGCCACGACCTCGGCGAGCACCTGCTCCAGCGGACGCCGGTCCAGGTCCTTCAGCACGACCGCGGGCAGCGTCCGCTCGTCCTGCGCCGGCAGCGCCAGGTCGGCGCTGGTCACGGCAATGGCAGTTGGCACGCGCAGCTCCCCGTCTCGCGCCGGTCGGTCCGCCGGGGTGACTCCGACGCACCGAGATGACTTCATTGCGTGACTACGTCAGCACTGTATCCACGCCTCTGCGACCGGAGAACAGCGTTTGTGTAGCTCGCGAGCAACTGCCTTCGCACAAGTCACGCCAAAACGGGACAGGTTGTGTGCACCGGGGACCCGAAGCGGCACCCTTTCGAAGCATCCCCCAGAAACCGGGAGTTTGGTCTGGACCTCTTGACAACTCAATTGGCCTAGACCAACTTTGAGGGGTCAGCGGTGGCCACCGTCGTCCCGAAGGACCCACGACCCCCACTCCCCAACGGAGGCCCCAGTGGACCTCGTACACAGACGGAGAAACAGGCGCATACGCCTGTGGTCCGGCGCCGCCACCGCCGCCCTCGCCCTCTCCCTCACCACCGCCGTCCAGGCGTCCGCCGCAGACATCAACAACGCGAAGAACGCGGGCTTCGAATCGGGTCTGAGCAACTGGACCTGCTCCGCGGGCAGCGGAACGACCGTCACCTCCCCCGTGCACGGCGGCTCGGCCGCGCTCAAGGCGACGCCCGCCGGGCAGGACAACGCCCGCTGCTCGCAGACGGTCGCCGTCAAGCCCAACTCGACGTACACCCTCAGCGCCTGGGTCCAGGGCGGTTACGCCTACCTGGGCGCGACCGGCACCGGCACGACGGACGTCTCGACGTGGACCCCGGACAGCACGTCCTGGAAGCAGCTGCGGACCACCTTCACCACCGGGTCCTCGACGACCTCGGTGACGATCTACACCCACGGCTGGTACGGCCAGGCGGCGTACCACGCGGACGACATCTCCGTCTTCGGCCCCGACGGCGGCGGTGGCACCGACCCGGGCCCGACCATCCCGGGCGCCCCGAGCGGCCTGACGGTCGCGGGCACGACGTCGTCGTCCGTCTCCCTCAACTGGAACACGGTGTCCGGCGCGACCGGCTACAACGTCTACCGCAACGGTACGAAGGTCACCGCGGTCACCGGCACTTCTGCCACCGTGACGGGCCTCGCGGCCTCCACGTCGTACTCCTTCCAGGTCACGGCGACGAACGCGGCGGGTGAGTCACCGAAGTCGGCGACGGTGAACGCGACGACCTCCCCCACCGGCGGCGGAGGCGGCGGCGGCTCCGTGCCCAAGCACGCGGTGACCGGCTACTGGCAGAACTTCAACAACGGCGCGACCGTGCAGAAGCTGTCGGACGTCCAGGCGCAGTACGACATCATCGCGGTCGCCTTCGCCGACGCCACCGGGACGCCGGGCGCGGTGACGTTCAACCTGGACTCGGCGGGGCTGGGCGGCTACACCGTCGACCAGTTCAAGGCCGACATCAAGGCCAAGCAGGCCGCCGGCAAGAAGGTCGTCATCTCGGTGGGCGGCGAACGCGGCACCGTCACCGTAAACGACTCGACGTCCGCGACGAACTTCGCCAACTCGGTCTACGGCCTGATGCAGACGTACGGCTTCGACGGCGTCGACATCGACCTGGAGAACGGCCTCAACGCGACGTACATGACGCAGGCGCTCCGGTCCCTGTCCGCGAAGGCGGGCCCGTCGATGGTCCTCACGATGGCCCCGCAGACCATCGACATGCAGTCGACCTCGAACTCGTACTTCCAGACCGCGCTGAACGTGAAGGACATCCTCACGGTCGTCAACATGCAGTACTACAACAGCGGTTCCATGCTGGGCTGCGACGGCAAGGTCTACAGCCAGGGCTCGGTGGACTTCCTGACGGCGCTGGCCTGCATCCAGCTGGAAGGCGGCCTCGCCCCGTCCCAGGTGGGCCTGGGCCTGCCGGCGTCGACGCGGGGCGCGGGCAGCGGGTACGTCTCGCCTTCCGTGGTGAACAACGCGCTGGACTGTCTGACGAAGGGCACGGGGTGCGGGTCGTTCAAGCCCTCGCGGACCTACCCCGACCTGCGGGGCGCGATGACCTGGTCCACGAACTGGGACGCGACGGCGGGCAACGCGTGGTCGAACGCGGTGGGGCCGCACGTGCACGCGCTGCCGTAGCCGAGCCGGAGTCCACGGATCGGATCGAAGCCGTGGACCGAAAACGTGTGAGCCGCTTTGCTCTCCGTAACCACCCCATGTGATCTTTGGGAACATGAGTACGGAGGGGGAAGCCGTCGACCTGATTGACGTCGTGCGGCGGGCGCGGGAGGGACTGGCCCCGCCGCAGGACGTCTTCGACGCGTTCATCAGGGCACGGGTGTACTGCGAACGACCGGACGAGCCGGGCTTTCTCACGGTGCCCGCATCGGCGGCCGGGGCGACGACACCTGGCGAGGGCCCGCGTTCGAGTCTCCTGGACCTGATGGACGCCGAAGACAGGCGGGATGCGGCGAAAGCCGACCGCCTGATCCCCGTCTTCTCCTCCCTCGACCAGTTCGCCCTGTTCGCGGGCGAGGGCCCGTGGTTCTCCACCACCGGCGCCGACGTACTCGACCTCCTGCCACCCGGACTGGACGTGTGGCTGGACCCGGCCGCGGACCACGCGGTGCGGCTGGCGTCGGCGGCCATCGGCGACACCGAGCCGGTGCTGCACATCTCGTACCGGAACGGGGGGAGCACGACGGCATGAGCGGTGAATCCTGGCTGGTACCCAGAGGCGCCGACGGCGGCGACTTCAAGTACGAGGTGCAGTTCCTCCAATCGATAGCCCGCCCCTTGGAGGAGTCGACCGAGGCGGCACGCAAACTCGCCGGCGAAAGCGCCGAACAGCGACTCGAGTTCATGGCGCTGAACACGCTCGACAAGACCGGCGCGAGCGAGGTGACGGACGCCGTCGACTCCTTCCTCGCCAAGTGGAGCCACGGCCTCGGCTGCATCGCGGACGACGCCGACGTGATCGTGGCCGCGCTCGCCTCCGTGATCAACACCTTTCTCGTCACCGATACGAAGGTGGCGTACGAGGCGCGGATGGTCGAGCTGCAGAAGCAGCAGAAGGACGACCGGCCGGTGACGTCGTGGCTGGAGGGGCACGGCATCACGGGCAAGGAGCAGCAGTTCAGGCCGCGTACGGAGAGCACTGAGCAGGGCACCGGCGGGGAGTAGAGGCGTAAACGATGACCGAGAAGAGTTTCCGCCGCCGGGCATGGATCGCCGAAGGGGACACCGTCCAGGACTGGATACCCGGCAAACCGTCCGAACTGGACGAGCTCATCAAGAAGCTGGCCGGCGCGGCGGCGCACTTCGGCCAGGGCGCGGAACAGCTGCGCAAGCTGAACACCGACCCCTGGCAGGGCGAGGCGGCCGAGGTGTTCCGCGACACGGTCAAACGCCTCCCCAAGGACCTGGACACGGCGCTGGACGCGTTCGTCGCGGCCAGCCTGGCGGTGCTGGCCTACCGGAACACCCTCGACACGGCCCAGCGCCTCACCGCGCAGATCATCGACAACGAGGCGCCGACCGCCCGTGAGCTGTCGCGCACGTACGACAAGGCGGTGACGGACTACAACGCGGCGGTGAAGGCGGGCGACACGAAGGCGGGCGACACGGCAGGCGCCACCAAGCCGCCGTCGGCCGACCCGGGCAAGACGCTGATGGCCGACTTGGTCGGCAGGATCCAGACCGCTCAGGGCGACGTCGAGGAGGCGGCGGCCACCGCCAAGCGGGAGTTGGGGAAGGCCGCGGAGAAGGCGCCGAACCGCCCGAGCGCGTGGTCCCGCTTCAAGGGCGGTGCGAAGGAGGCCGCGGAGGACTTCGGCGACTTCGCCCTCGCGGTGAACCCCGGCCGCCTGCTGACCGAGCCCGGCGCCTACCTCCACGACGCCGGGATGGTCATCGACGGCGGCATCGGGGCCGTCCGCGACCCCGTCGCCTTCTCGAAGGACTTCTACCAGGGCACGGTGAACACCTGGGACGCGTTCGAGAAGGACCCGGTGCGGATGCTGGGCTACTTGGCGCCGAGCCTGGCCGGCGGGGTTGCGGTGGGCGGATCGGCGGGGCTCGCACGTCGGCTGGACGGGGTCAATGGACTGGGCAAGGACACCGGCCTGGGCACCGGCGCGAGCCACCTCAACAATTCCGAACCGGGCGCCCACAGCGAGCCCGGCCAGCGTGTGGCCAACAACCCGACCGACCCCGTCGACCTCGCCACCGGCAAGATGTACCTCCCCCAGACGGACATCACGCTGCCCGGCACCCTCCCGCTGGTCTTCAAACGCCGCGCGGAGTCCGGCTACCGGGCGGGCCGCTGGTTCGGCCCGTCATGGTCCAACACGGTGGACCAGCGCTTGGAAGTGGACGAGGAACGCATCGTCTTCGTACACGAGGACGGCCTGCTCCTCGCCTACCCGCACCCGGAGCCCGGTGGCGAGCCGACCCTGCCGACCGAGGGCCCGCGCTGGCCCCTGCACCGGGACCCTGAGGGGTACCGGATCACCGACCCGTCGACCGGCCGGGTCTGGCACTTCGAGGACCAGACGGACGCCCACGCCCGGCTGGAACAGATCGACGACCGCAACGGCAACTGGATCACCTTCGAGTACGACAAGGACGGCGCCCCGGCCGCGATCGCCCACAGCGGCGGCTACCGCATCCGCATCACGACCGAGGACCACCGCATCACGGCCCTGCACCTGGCCGGCGCCGACCAGGAACTGATCCGCTACGGCTACTCGGAGGCGGGCGACCTGACGGAGGTCGTGAACTCATCGGGACGGCCCCTGAAGTTCACGTACGACGAGGCGGGCAGGATCACCTCCTGGACCGACACGAACGACCGCGGCTACACGTACGAGTACGACGACCGGGACCGCTGTGTCGCGGAGGGCGGCGCAGAGGGCCACATGACCCTGCGCCTGGAGTACGGCGACCGCGACCCGCACACGGGCCTGCGGACGACGACGGCGACCACGGGTGCCGGCCACGTCCACCGCTACCTGGTGAACGATCTGTGCCAGGTGGTCGCCGAGACCGACCCGCTGGGCGCGACCATCCGCTTCGAACGGGACCGCCACAACCGCGTCCTGTCCCGCACGGACCCGCTGGGCCACGTCACGTCGTTCCGCTACGACGAGGCGGGCAACCTGGCGTCGGTCGTCCGAGCCGACGGCCGGGAGACGACGGCGGAGTACAACGAGCTGGCGCTGCCCGTCCGGGTGGTGAACACGGACGGCACGGCCGTACGCCAGACGTACGACGACCGGGGCAACAGGACGGCGGTGACGACCCCGGCAGGCCACACCACCCGCTTCACCTACAACGAGGCCGGCCACCTCACGTCGGTGACCGACCCGCTGGGCCACACGACAACGGTCCGCTGCGACGCGGCAGGGCTCCCCGTGGAGATCACGGACCCTCTGGGCGCGATCACCCGCTACGGCCGTGACGCGTTCGGCCGACCCGTCACGATCACGGACCCGACCGGCGCGACGACCCGCCTGGAGTGGACGGTAGAGGGCCGCCTGTCCCGCCGTACGGCCGCCGACGGCACAACAGAGAGCTGGACGTACGACGGCGAAGGCAACTGCACCACCCACACCGACCCGATGGGCGGTGTCACGCGCTACGAGTACACCCACTTCGATCTACTGACGTCCCGTACGGGCCCGGACGGCGTCCGCTACGACTTCGACCACGACAAGGAACTGCGGCTGACGAAGGTCACCAACCCGCAGGGCCTGACATGGACGTACGAATACGACCCGGCCGGCCGTCTGATCACGGAGACGGACTTCGACGACCGCCGCCTGACGTACGAGTACGACGCGGCGGGCCGCCTGACGTCGCGGGTGAACGCGCTCGGCGAGACCGTCTGCTTCGAACGCAACGAACTGGGTCAGGTGCTCCGCAAGGACGCCGCGGGCCAGGTCACGACCTTCGCGTACGACCAGACGGACCAGCTCGCGGAGGCGACGGGCCCGGACGGCACGACCCTGGCACTTTCACGGGACGAGTTCGGCCGCCTGCTCTCGGAGACGGTAGACGGCCGGACACTCACATACACCTACGACGACCTGGGCCGCCGAACGGGCCGCACGACCCCGACCGGCGCGACGACGACCTGGGGGTACGACGCGGCGGGGCGCCGCACAGGCATGGTCGCCTCGGGCCGCGCGATCGACTTCACCTACGACGCGGCAGGCCGCGAACTGACCCGTCGGATCGGCGCGACGGTCACCCTGGAACACGCCTTCGACCAGCTCGGCCGCCTGACGACGCAATCGGTGACCGGAGCTGGCGGGACGCGGATCCAGCACCGCTCGTACACGTACCGCGCCGACGGCAACCTGATCGGCATCGACGACCAGCTCTCCGGCCCGCGCCGCTTCGACCTGGACCCGGCGGGCCGGGTGACGGCGGTGCACGCGGCGAACTGGACGGAGACGTACGCGTACGACGCGGCGGGCAACCAGACGTCGGCGTCCTGGCCGGCGTCGCACCCCGGCGCGGAAGCGGTGGGCGACCGCGAGTACACAGGCACCCGCATCACCCGGGCCGGCCGAGTCCGCTACGAACACGACGAACTGGGCCGCGTCACCCTGCGCCAGAAGCCCCGCCTGTCCCGCAAGCCGGACACCTGGCGCTACGAATGGGACACCGAGGACCGCCTGACGTCGGTGACGACCCCGGACGGCACGCGCTGGCGCTACACGTACGACCCCCTGGGGCGCCGCACGGCGAAGCTCCGCCTGGCGGAGGACGGCGAAACAGTGGTCGAGCGGGTGCTGTTCACCTGGGACGGCACGACCCTGTGCGAACAGACCACGACCTCTCCGGACCTGCCCAACCCGGTCACCCTCACCTGGGACCACCAGGGCATGCAGCCCATAGCCCAGATCGAGCGCATTCTGGCTGCCGATTCCCCCCAGGAGGAGATCGACTCCCGTTTCTTCTCTATCGTCTCGGACTTGGTCGGCACCCCGACCGAGCTTTTCGACGAGCAGGGGAGAATTGCATGGCGAACACGAAGCACCCTGTGGGGCACCACCGCTTGGGCATCGAACAGCACCTCGTACATACCTCTCCGCTTCCCGGGCCAGTACTACGATCCGGAAACGGGGCTGCACTACAACTATTTCAGACACTACGACACCGAAACCGCCCGCTACCTCAACCCCGACCCCCTCGGCCTCAGTCCCGCCCCCAACGCGGCCACCTACGTCCGCAACCCGCACCGCCTGACTGATCCTTTCGGGCTGGCCCCCTATGAGAACAAGCTACCTGAGCTGCTCGAAGGTGAATTGGCGCAGGCGGAGAGGCTTGGCGTAGGGCCGCTACGGGTGGGCGACAGTGGATTTGACGAAGCAATCAACTCCGGAACAATCAAGTGGGTTGTCGATCAATACGGCGAGCTGCTCGTCATGCCTAAGCATGTTAACGGAGTGGAGCTCAAGCATCCCGTGCTGACCCGCGGAGGACCAGTGCATGCTGCGGGTGAAGCAGAACTGGCCGGAGAAAGCGGCAGCTACTTCGGTATAGACATAAACAATAACAGTGGCCACTATTTGCCTTCCCTGGAAAGCCTCCAGGTAGGAAAGGATGCGTTCGAACGTGCAGGGATCATCTTCCTGGAATGACGAGCCATCAGCGCAGAACTTCGCACTGAGAAACATGTCTCGCCGATCCATTGAAGAGCTGGAACAGGTCGCCGCCCGGGCCGGGCACGGCAACACTGACCGGCAACTATGGGAAACCTTGCGAGAATTGGCTGTCGGGCGGATGGAGGATGCCCGTCTGCCCACTGAGATGCGCCTGCGATGGGCCCACCTTGCCCTTGCGGCGATTCAGCGCAAGACGGAAGCATCCGAGACGGACAGGAAGGCAGCCCTGACCGACGAGGCCTACGTTCGCGTCAACGCCATCCGATCATTCGGGGCCACACAGGACCGTGGGCTTCGCGACCCGGCCGATCTCTGCGAAGCCGTCTTCCGGGAGATCGGGAGGACACCCGACGAGCTACGCACCGACGCCGTGCACTGGCGGACCTTGCCCCGCCAGGAGGTGCTGCAACTCCGGCGCGTCAAAAACTTGTTGACCCCCTTGCGCTGCGTCGAGGGCTTGTTCCCCATGAGTGATCCTTTGCACGGGAAGCTTTCAGCATGGCTGTCCTTGATCCCGGACCTGCCATGAAGTCACGACCGCGAGGGAAGCTGCAGTCCATTCGTGGAGAACAGGGAGCGGAGGAGGCAGAAATTTGGCGAGAAAACCGCATCCATTTATCGAGGTGTCGCATTGAAGTCATCCCGATGACCGTTGAGAGACATGGGAGAAAATGACGTGCCGTTCGGGCCGCCACCACTTTCCTGGATTCCGCCGACGGATATCGAAGAGGTGTTGTTCGAGGCCAAACAGCGTAATGACTGGGCGGCGTTCTACAACGCCCTCGCGTATGTGAATCTCTACTACCAGTCGGACCGCGAGATGCTGGACAAGACGCCTGAGCTGTGTCCTCGTCGCTACTTTGAGGACCCTCACACCGGGGCTATGCGGTGGGAGCTGTTCACCGACGGGATGCTGCCGGCACCGCAGCCGAATGTGGTGTATGCGCGGGCGCGCTTGTGGTGGATTTCCCGAGTCTGGAGTGAGAAGAGCCCGTCTTGGATCGCGATAAATCCCGGCAGCCCGTGCGAGGTCGTGCTGCCCTACGGCCCGCCCGGCTCGACGGACTGGTCGCAGGCAGCCGAGCGCGCAGCCGAAGAGCGCATCTCCATGCGGCTGCGCACTCTTCGCGTCGGCGGCGCCCTGCACGGCCCTGTCGCCCACGGTCTCGCCTGCGGCGCCCTGCTGTGCGTCAACAACGGCTCGCTGTGGAACGCCATGGGCTGGCACGGCACCGGATACGCCGGCGAACGCGAGCGGCTTCGCGAGTGGTGGGGGATCTCCACACGTGAGGAATGGCAGTCCGCTCTGCGGGACCTCCTGGCCTGTGAGTCCCACAGCGGTGTCTGGGACTTCGTGCTCAGTGTCCGCCGCTCCATCGCTCGCGACTTCGGCGGGCACGTCGATGTCGGGTACTGGCGGCAGGCCGTCGCCAACGTGCTCCGTGCGCGGGCAGGCGGTTCCGTCACCGTCAGCGCCGAAGGCGTGACGAGGACCGAGCCCGACCCGAGCGCCGAGGTCGAGGCCCGCGTCGCAGGCTTGCAGCATCTCATCGGGCGCATCACCCGGTACGAGGCCCGGATGCGGGCCGACGGAGTGCTGGACGAGAACCGCTATGTCTCCTCTGTCGAAGCCTGGGATCTCGGACGCGCCTCGAAGATGGCACGGTGGGGCCTGGGGGCCCGGTTCGGGACCCTGTACGAGGCCGAGGCTGCCGTCATCGAGGCCGGGCGCTCCGCGGCGTTGTCGTACAGATCGTGGCAGGACTTCTCCGCCGGGTACATCCTCGGGCGCTGTCTGCACTTCGACGAGGAGGAGTTCGGGGAGTGGTACACCAACATGGTCGACGCCCACCGGATTCTGACGTCCCACCCCCACAGTCCCTGGCTCAACATCCCCTTCCGGTAGACCGGCCGTACTCCTCGCCACCGCGCAGCCCAGGGTGAACCATCAGCCCATCGGGCGGTAGTACCCCAGCACCGCCTGCAACTGGGTGAACCACTCCCCCAGCTTCGTCCGGGGCTTCGCCTCCACCACGCACTCGTAGAAGCGGCCGTCGAGATGGACGACCCCCATCATGAGGTGCTTGCCCGACGGGCTCGCCTTGTAGTGGACGCTGCGGACTTCCGGCCACGGGAATTCGGCGATCACGTCGTTGATCTCGAAGGTCACGCCCTCGGTGTCGACGATGATGGAGCTGTGGCGGTCCACTGCCATGAACTCCGGGCCCGCTGCGACCGGCTGGGGTGGCTGCGGGGCGTACTGCGGCGGGGGTGGGCCGAAGCCCGCCGGGGGCGTTGTCGGCGGGGGTGGCACCGGGGGGCCGTAGGCGGGCTGGTTGCCGTATGGCGGCGGCTGCGTGGTCATTGGCGGAGGTCCCCCGGGAACGTGGTGAGGTCCATGAGGATAACTGTCCGCCGGTGCCGGGCGGTCCGCCGCCTCGGGTGGTTCAGAGCAGGGTCGGCCACTGCGGGTCGAGGGCGATCTCGCGGAGCTGCCCGATCGTCAGGGCCGGGGTCTCGCGGGTGGCGGCAGTGTGCTGCGCACCGGAGTTGAACGCGCTGATCACGACCCTGCGGCCGTCGGGGCGCATGGTGTCGACGGTCCACATGACGACGCCCTCGCCGCCCTTCTCGCCGGGGCCTTGCCGGACGACGACCTTCGTGCCGTCCTCCAGCGTCTGAGAGTCGGGGCCGAAGAGCTGGTCGGCGACGTCCGACATGCCGGCCTGCACGTTGATCTGGACCATGCTCCGGCCCTTGCCGTCGTCCACGACCACGTAGCCGTACTCGGTCTCCTGGCCGCCGTCCGAGACCACCTTCAGGCCCTTGGGCAGCAGCTTCTTGAGAGTCTTCACGACGGTCGTGCCGTCCGCGGCCGGGGGCGCCTCGCCGCCTGCCCCAGGGTTCCTACCCTCGTCCCCGCTGCCGGTCCCTGCGGACGGCTTGCCCTTCGGGTGCTCCGGGATCGCGTCGATCGCGGCCCGCCACGCGGACGCCTGGGCGATCTTCGCCAGCTCCTCCGGGGACAGCGGGGGCTCCTCCCGGGTGATCGGGGCGTCCTTCTCCGCCTCGGCGTTCCACTCGCTCACGCTGATGTGCTGCCCCTCGGCGGTCACCAGCTCGGCCTGCCAGCGCTTGGTGTCCACGCGCCGGTCCGGGTACTCGTACCCCTGGAAGATCATCAGCAGGGAGCCGTCCGCCAGCCGGGTCGTGCTGCACGCGTCGTGCGCGACGAAGGCCTTGGCCGGGCACTCGGTCACCTGGCGTGCCGACTCGCTGCCCGGCTCCACCCGGCTCAGACCCACGGAGACGGCGCCGGGGCCCTCCCCGTCGTCGAACACGACATGCGCGTACGGCGAGCCCCCTGCCGTGCCGTCTCCGCGCTCGCCGGTCACCTTCCCCGGCGGAAGCAGGGACTTCAGCGTGGCGATCAGCTCCTCGGCGGTTTCGGGGGCGGGTGTGCTCGTGGTCGCGGACGCCGTGCCCGCGCGGCCGACGGACTGGGCTCCACCCCCGCCGCCGGGGGCGGTGCCGGTGCCGCTCCCGTTTCCGGGAAGGACCAGTGCCGCGCTCACGCCCACCGCCACGAGACTCGCCGCGCCGCCGAACACCGCGGCCCGGCGGCGCAGCCGCATCCGGCGTCCGCGTGCCTGGCCCGCGGCGATCAGGGCGGGGCGGTCGGTGTCGAAGGTGTCGCCGGTCTCGCGCAGGGCGGCGCCGAGCCGGTTCTCGAAGGGGTCCTGTGTGGGCTCTGTGGGCTCTGCGGGCATGGCGAACCGCCGTTTCTGGAGTCGTGAGATGTGAGATGAAGAGGTGAGGTGAATGAAGAAGCTCAGGTCGCGGCGTACTCGGTCATGTCCTCGCCGAGCAGTTCGCGCAGCCGCGCGAGAGCGCGTACGCACCGGGTGCGTACGGCCGCCGAGCTGACGTGCAGGACGGCCGCCGTCTCCTGGATGCTGCGGTCCTCCCAGTAGCGCAGCACGACCACCGCCCGGTCCTTCGCGGGCAGCCGGGCCAGTGCTTCCAGAAGGGTCAGGCGCAGGGGTGTGTCGTCACCGGTGGCGTCCGCCTGTTCGGGGAGTACGTCGGTCGCGCGCTCGGTGCTGCTGCGGCGCCGCTTCTGGGCGAGGAAGGTGCGGGTGAGCACGGTCTGGGCGTACGCGGCGGGGTTGCCGGCCCGGCTGACCCGGTTCCAGCTGACGTAGAGCCGGCCCAGGGTCTCCTGGACGAGGTCCTCGGCGAGGTGGGTGTCCCCGGCCGTGAGCAGGCAGGCGGACCGGTACAGGTGTCCGCTGCGTGCCGCCGCGAACTCCGCGTACTCGTCCGCCCGCCGCTGTCTCATCCGTGCTCCCCGCCCAACCGGTGACCCGCCGCTCCGTCACCTTGCCGTCGCCGTCACCTCTTCGATGCGGTGGGGGCCGGGAAATGTTTCACGTCTGCCGTAAGAATCCGTGCCGTCAGAAGAACTCCGACCACGGCTGGTCCCAGATCTGCTTCACGCACAGGATCAGGAACAGCAGTCCGGCCAGCGCCAGCATGCCGTTGCTCAGCCAGCCGTTGCGCCATTCGCTAGGGGTGCGGCCCGAGTTGAGGAGCCACAGCAGTGTGCCCGCCAGGAACGGCAGGAACGCCGCGCCCAGGACGCCGTAGATGATGATCAGGCGGAAGGGCTGGCCCTGGAAGAGCAGGATGACGGGCGGGAAGGTCAGCCAGAGCAGGTACGCGCGGAAGGGCCAGGAGCGTTCGCGGGTGCCGGCGGCGATCTCCTTGCCCTTAGCCTCGTCGCCTCGGCGGTAGCGGGCGACGAAGTCGGCGAACATGAGGCTCACGCCGTGCCAGACGCCGATCAGTGAGGTGAACGACGTGGCGAAGAAGCCGATCAGGAAGAACTTCGCCGTCGCCGCGCCGTACTCGGCCTCCAGGATGTCGGTGAGCTGGATCAGGCCCTTGTCGCCACTGGCGATGGCCACGTTCGCGGAGTGCAGGAGTTCCGCGCCGACGAAGAGCATCGACACGACGAAGATGCCCGTCGTCGCGTAGGCGACCCGGTTGTCCAGGCGCATCACCTTCATCCAGCCCGTGTCGGTCCAGCCCTTGGCGTTGACCCAGTAGCCGTAGGCCGCGAGGGTGATGGTGCCGCCCACGCCGCCGATGAGGCCGAGGGTGTTGAGGATGGAGTCCTTCTCGTCGGGGAGGACGGGGAGCAGGCCGGCGAAGGCCTCGCCCAGGTTCGGGGTGACCCTGATCGCCAGGTACACCGTCACCACGAACATGACGCCCACGAGGACCGTCATGACCTTCTCGAACACGGCGTACTTGTTGAACCAGACGAAGACCAGGCCCACCAGACCGCAGGCCACGCCCCACCATTTCAGGTCCATGACGTCGGGGAAGAGCGCCTGGAGCGGCAGCGCGCTCGACGACATCGCCGCGGCGCCGTAGACGAAGCCCCAGATCACCAGGTACGACGCGAAGAAGTACGTCGTCCAGCGGCCGAGGCTCGCCCAGCCGTCGAACAGGGTGCGGCCGGTGGACAGGTGCCAGCGGCCCGCCGCCTCCGCCAGGGAGATCTTGACGAGGCAGCCGACGATCGCGGCCCAGAGGAGGGTGTAGCCGAAGCTGCTGCCCGCGATGAGGGTGGCGACCAGGTCGCCGGCGCCGACACCGGTCGCTGCGACGACGATTCCGGGGCCGATGTACTTCCAGCTCGATTTGCGGGGTGTGGACCGCGTCGCCGATCCGCCGACCTGGGATGCCGTGGTGTTTCCCGTGGTGTCCGCCATGCAGGTCAAGAAAGCGGATGGTCCGCTTCGCGGCAAGAGGGCGTACGCGATCTCCACTCTTTACGCTCAGTCGGCGGTGCGCGGGGTGACGAGGGGCCCCAGCGGACGGCTGTGCCGCCGGGGCCCGGGCTGCCCGGGCCGCCTGCCACGTGCTACGGCTGTCGCCGACCGCAGCCGTCGCACGCGCACGTGCCGAGCTCGAACCAGACGGTCTTGCCCGGCCCGTCCTGATGGCAGCCCCAGCGCCGGGCGAGCGCGTCCACCAGGTATATGCCCCGGCCGCTCTCCGAGGTGCCCGCCTGGAGCACCTGAGGTACGCGGCGGCCGGCGTCGGCGACCTCGCAGCGCAGTACCCCGTGGGCGGCGGACAGGGTGAGCCGGAAGCGGCTCGCGGAGTGCAGCAGGGCGTTGGTGGCCAGCTCGCTGACGAGGAGTTCGGCTGTGGCCACCAGGTCGTCCTGGCCGTCCCGCTCCGCCAGCCCCCACCCCTCCAGCTGCCTGCGCACCTGCGCGCGGGCCTCGCCGACCGCGGAGGGACGGGGGTCGTACTCGACGCTGGCGTACCCCGCGCCCATCGGGGGCTGGGGGTAGGCGCCGTACTCGGGGTGAGGGTCCGGGAGGACGCCCCCGGCGGGTCTCAGCATGGGTTCAGGTTGTCCCGGGGGTGGGTCCGGCACACGGGGAGGACTACCCGTTTCCATACCTGCGTGGCAGTGCCCGGCCGTGCGGGCTAGGCGTACTGGAGGCGTACCGAGGTTCCCGCCGCGTCGTCTCGTACGTCCACGTACGCGCAGACCTGGCGGGCGAACCAAAGGCCCTGGCCGGGTGCCGGTTCGGTGGCGGGCGGCGGGACGAAGCCGGCGAGCGGGTCGCCGACCGGGCGCGCGGAGCGCAGTTCGCAGACGCAGGACGGGGCCTCGCCCCACAGCAGGACGCCGGTCACGGGGTCCACGGCCGCCTCCGCCACGGCCGTGGCGAACAGTTCCGCCTCCGCGGCGGCCAGTCCCCGCGCGACGGCCCAGGCGCGGACGGCGTGCGGGTCGGGCGTGTCCAGCCGGTGCGCGTCCCGCGGTGCCGGGGGCAGTGGTACGGCGTCCAGCTCGGCGGCGACCAGCAGCGGATCGGCGTACACCTCGGTGTCGGGGTGGGCGCGGCGGGCGGCGGCGATCACGGCGGGGCCCGCGGTACGGGTGTCGTAGACGCACAGGGCGGTGGTGGCGAACGGGGCGAACAGCAGGTTGGCCAGCGCCTCGTAGCGGATCCACTCGGCGGACTCGCGCGCGGAGCGGCCCGCCCGGCCGCCCCAGTCGGGCTCCATGAGGAGGTGGATACGGCCGCCGGGGCCGGCGTGCGCGGTGAGGTAACCGGCGGCCTGCGCGATGGCGTTGGCGGCGGAGCCCGTGTACCAGTCGGTGTGCGGGACGGTGACGACGCGTGCCGCGTCACCGGCGAGGGCGACGCGCAGCAGGTCCAGCTTGGCGGGAGCGGCGATGGCGACGGGCGGGGGCTCGTCGGGGGCGGTGAGGCTCTCGGCGAGGAAGGACAGGGCGGTGGCCAGGAACTCCTCGTCGGAGCTGTGGACGGCCATGCGGTGGTCGAAGGGGCGGGGTGGGCTGGCTGGTCGGGTGGTCATGGGGGTTCCTGTCGGATGCGGGGTGGGTCGGTACGGGTGAATCGGGGTGTGGGGGGTGGTTCGGCGGGGTCAGCGCTGGGCCGTCACCCAGGCGGCGATCTGGCTGCGGTTGCTGAAGCCGAGCTTGCTGAGGATGCGTTCCACATGGCCCTCCGCAGTCCGGCGGGCGATCACCAGGCGGTCGGCGATCTGCTGGTTCGCCAGTCCCTCGGCGACGAGTTCGGCGACTTCCGTCTCGCGCCGGGTCAGGCGGACGCCCTGCGGGGGCCGCTCCGGCTGGGGCGGTTCGGGCGGCCGGTGCTCCTCAAGGGCGTAGCCGACGATCTCCGTCAGGCCCAGCGCGGCGCCCCGGTCGTACGCCCGCTCGAAGTCCTGGGCGCCGACGGCCTCGCGGGCCCGGGTCTCGGTGCCGCGGCGGGCGGCGCCGAGTGCGGCGGAGCCCCAGCGGTCGCGGTCGACGTCGGCCCAGACCCGGTCGGCGCCGCCGAGCAGCACGGCGGCGCGTTCCGGGGCGCCGTCCTGGCCGGCGATCTGGGCGAGGAGGTCCAGGGTGAGGCCGATGCCGGTGATGTCGTGGACGGCGAGTTTGCGGCGCAGGGCCTCGCGGGCGTGGTGTTCGGCCCGCGGCCAGTCCTGTTTCACGGTGTGGGCGAGGGCCAGCATGCGCTGCACGTACGACAGCACCCATTCCTCGCCGTGCGCCTCGCACAGCCGCCGGGTCTCCTCGCAGACGGTGATCGCCTGGTCGGCCTCGCCGAGGAAGCCGAGGGCGCAGGCGAGTTCGACGCGGTCGAGGCCGACGAGGCTGGGGTGCTGGCCGGGGACGCGGCCCCGGGCGACGCTGGCGCGGAAGTGGGCGAGGGCGGCGGGCAGGTCGTCGCTGAACAGCCGGATGACGCCGATGGCGTAACCGGCGTGCGCGGCCTCCGCCTCGTCGCCGAGCCGCCGGGCGAGCGCGGCGGCCTCCTCGGCCCGCCGCAGGCCCCGGGTGAGGTCTTCGGGGCAGCCCGCGAGCAGCCCCGAGACCCACAGGGCACGGGCGCGCTCGCGGGTGGGTTCCGGGTTGGCGTCCAGGGCGCGGTCGAGCCAGTAGCGGCCTTCGCGGGGGGCACCGCAGGCATGCCAGTAGAACCAGAGCGTCCCGGCCAGCCGGAGGCCGGCGAGGGCTTCGCCGGGGGTGGGGCCGGCGAGTACGGCGGACTCACCACCGGCGTCAGCGCGGGCGGCACCACTGGCATCACCGGCATCACCGGCGAGGCCACCCTCTCCTCCGCCCGTACCCGTCAGGCTGAACGCCAGTGCCGCCCGCAGGTTGTCCTGGTCGGCGCGGAGGCGGGCCACGATGGCGCGTTGGCCCGGGCCGAACCAGGCCTGTTCGCAGGCGGCGGCGCGGGTCAGCATCCAGTCGCGCTGGCGGCGCCGGGCGGCGAGCTCCTCGCCGGGAAGCCGGCGCAGTTGCTGCAGGCCGTAGTGGCGCAGGGTGTCGAGCAGGCGGTAGCGGACGCCGTCCGGGCCGGGTTCGCGGCACAGCACGGACTTGTCGACGAGCCCGGCGACGGCTTCGAGGACGTCGTACGAGCGCACTCGCTCACCGTCGGCGCACACCGCTTCCGCCGCGTCCAGGTCGAAGCCGCCCGCGAACACGGAGGCGCGGGCCCACACCAATTGCTCCTGCCGGCTGCAGAGTTCGTGGCTCCAGTCGACGGCGGCGCGCAGCGTCTGGTGGCGGGGCGGGACGGCGGGGCTGCCGGAGGAGAGCAGGCGGTAGCGGTCGTCGAGACGTTCGAGGAGCTGTTCGACACCGAGGACGCGCATCCGGACGGCGGCGAGTTCGATGGCGAGCGGCAGTCCGTCGAGGCGCCGGCAGAGGCGGGCGACGGCGGCCCGGTTGCCGGGGGTGAGGCGGAAGCCGGGGACGACGGCGGCGGCGCGGTCGGCGAAGAGGGCGAGGGCGGGGTTGGCGTCGGCGGCGGAGAGATCTCCGTCGGGGTCGGGTACGGGCAGCGGCCGTACCTCCATGAGGTGTTCCTCGGTGAGGCCGAGCCGGTGCCGGCTGGTGGCGAGGACGCGTACGCCGGTGGTGCCGTGCAGCAGGGCGGCCGCCAGTTCGGCGCAGGCGGCGAGGAGGTGTTCGCAGTTGTCGACGACGAGGAGCAGCCGCCGTTCCCGTACCTGGTCCACGAGGGCGTCGAGCGGGGGCTGCGCCGAGTGGTCGTGCAGGCCGAGCGCGTCGGCGGCGGCGACCGGTACGAGGGCCGGGTCGTGCAGGCCGGAGAGGTGGACGAAGCGCACGCCGTCGGGGAAGGCGCGGGCGACACGGGCCGCGATGCGTGCGGCGAGGCGCGTCTTCCCGACGCCGCCCGGTCCGGTCAGGGTGACCAGCCGGGCCCGGGCCAGCAGGTCGCGGCCCTCGGCCTGTTCGTCCCGCCGGTCGACGAAGCTGGTGGTCTCGACCGGCAGCTGACAGTCCCGTCGTGGCGCTGATCCGCCCATGATCAGCCTGTCCTCTGGGGTGGGAGCTGGGAGTCGGCAACAGTCCGCGGCTGCCCGTCCGCGGACCCTCACTCTGCCCCGGCCCCCACATATATGCACGCGGCGCTCACACCCGCGGGTGCACTTTGCCGGGCGGGCCGCCCGGACCGGCGGCCCCGCGTACACTGCGCAGCCGTTTTCCGTCTGCTTCAGGCCATCGGCACCCCGCGACCTATTGACCTGCTCATGCCATCACCGCACCATGAGCGCCACACCCGCACGCCGCACCACCGCACCGTCGCACCGGAGAACCACCCCCACCGCTCCACTCCCCACTTCCGGAGACTCCGGAGATCCCGGAGACCCCGGAATCCCCGGAGAAACAAGGAGACTTCATGCGACTTCGCATTCGCGGCAAGAACACTCCCCCGGGCGCGGGCGCCCGCAGCGGCAGACGCACCGCCGCGCTCGCCGCCCTGCTCGCCCTCGCCCTCGCCGCACCCCTCTCGGCGACGGCCACCGACGCCACCGCCGTCAGCGCGGCAGAGGCGACCGCCTCGGCGGACGACATCCGCCAGTACGAGGTCCATCTGCGCTCGACGGCCGAGGACCGCACCGCGCTCCAGCGGGCCGGCGTCTCCGTGGACGAGGTCCACGGGCACGGCGTCGTGATCTCCGGCCGCGCGGAACAGATCCGGCAGTTACGCCGGCTCGGCTACGACGTCAGCCCGCTGGGCGCGGTGCCGGACCGGTCGGCCGGGTCGGACGAGATCCGGCTGTACGACTTCCCGTCGGCCGACTCGCGCTACCACAACTACGCGGAGATGACGAGCGAGATCAACTCCATCGTCGCCGCCAACCCGTCGATCGCCTCCCAGCGCACGATCGGCACCTCGTACCAGGGCCGGAACATCGTCGCGATCAAGATCAGCGACAACGTGGCCGCGGACGAGTCCGAGCCGGAGGTGCTGTTCACCCACCACCAGCACGCCCGTGAGCACCTGACCGTCGAGATGGCGCTCTACCTGCTGCGCGAGCTGACCTCCGACTACGGCACCGACTCCCGGGTCACCGGCATGGTGAACAACCGCGAGATCTGGATCATCCCGGACCTCAACCCGGACGGTGGCGAGTACGACATCGCGTCCGGCTCCTACCGCTCCTGGCGCAAGAACCGGCAGCCCAACTCCGGTTCGTCGTACGTCGGCACGGACCTCAACCGGAACTGGAACTACCGCTGGGGCTGCTGCGGCGGCTCGTCCGGCTCGACGTCCTCCGAGACCTACCGGGGCTCGGCGCCCGAGTCGGCGAAGGAGGTCAAGGTCGTCTCCGACTTCGTGCGCAGCCGGGTCGTCGGCGGCACGCAGCAGATCAAGGCGGGCATCGACTTCCACACCTACAGCGAGCTGGTGCTGTGGCCGTTCGGGTACACGTACTCCGACACGACCACGGGCATGACCGCCGACGACCGCAACGCCTTCGCGACGGTCGGTCAGAAGATGGCCGCCAGCAACGGCTACACGCCGGAACAGTCCAGCGACCTGTACATCACCGACGGGTCGATCGACGACTACCTCTGGGGCGTGCACAAGATCTTCGGATACACCTTCGAGATGTACCCGAGGTCCGGCGGAGGCGGGTTCTACCCGCCCGACGAGGTGATCGAGCGGGAGACCTCACGCAACCGGGACGCGGTGCTGCAGCTGCTGGAGAACGCGGACTGCATGTACCGGTCGATCGGGAAGGAAGCCCAGTACTGCTAGGCCTTCTCGCCCTCCTCGGCCTTCGCGTCTTGCTGTGCCCTCTCGCCTTCCTGCGCCTTCTCGTCTTCCTCGAAGTAGGCGTCCAGCACCGCGTCGAGCTGTGACTCCCACTCCTTGAAGCTCGCCCTGGCCGGCGCCTCGATCTCGATCGGGTACCAGCGCCGGTCAGGGGTGTGCACGGTGACGGTGAACCGCTTGCCGAAGCGGGCGGTCGCGGTCTCGACCGCGCCGATCTCGTCCCAGCGGAACTCGCAGGCCTCCTCGTCGAGGCTCAGGCGTACGCCCCTGCCGTCGGCGACGATCCGGGCGCGCCGGTCGGCGGCCTCGAACACGGGGCCGTCCTCGGTGGATTCCTCCGGTTCCGGGGCCGCTTCCCTCGGCTCCTCCTCAACGGCCTCCTCGGTGACGGCCGTCTCCTCCGCCTCGGCGGACGCCGTCTCCTCCGGCTCCTCGGGGCGCGGGCCCGTGATGCCGGGGACGAACGCCGGGTCGGCCGCGGCGCCTTGCAGGGGCTGAATGCTGGGTCCTATGCGCTGCTCCACGGCGGAAGTATGGACGACATACCTGTGCCGGGAACAGCCAGCCCTCGCCCCGCACTCGGCATGGCGAGGGCCGCCGCTCCCCCGTGGGGCTCCCCTTCATCCATTGGACACGACCCGCCGGTCGCCGACTGGTCGGCTTCCGGGCGAACGACGGACCGGCGGACCGGCGAACCGGCGGGCCCGGCGGACTACACGAAGACGCTGAGCACCGCCGCCACCGCGAACCCCGCGAGCGACAGCACCGACTCCAGCACCGTCCACGTCTTCAGGGTCTCCCGCTCACTGATGCCGAAGTACTTGGCGACGATCCAGAAGCCGCCGTCGTTGACGTGCGAGGCGAAGATGGAGCCCGCGGAGATGGCCATGATGACCAGGGCGACGAAGGCCTGCGAGTGGTCGCCTTCGGCGAGCAGCGGGGCGACGATGCCGGCCGTGGTGACGATGGCGACGGTCGCCGAGCCCTGGGCGACGCGCAGGACCAGGGAGATCAGGTAGGAGAGGACGATCACCGGCAGGCCGACGTCGTTGAAGGTGTCCGACAGTGCCTGCGCGACTCCGCTGCCCTTGAGGACGGCGCCGAAGACACCGCCCGCGCCGACGACGAGCAGGATGTTGCCGACCGGCTTCAGGGAGGAAGTGGAGACGGTCTCCAGGGACTTGCGGGACCAGCCGCGGCGGACGCCGAGGACGTAGTAGGCGAGGAGCAGGGCGAGGGTGAGGGCCACGAAGGGGTGGCCGAAGAACTCGACGACCGAGCGGAGGGATGGGGGTACCCCCTGCTCGGAGCCTGTCGGAGAGCTTGCGGGAGGGTCGAGGGCGATCGAGGAGAAGGTGGCGGCGAGGATCAGGATCAGCGGCGTACCGATGATGGCGAGCACCGTGCCGAGGGCGACCGGCTGTTCGCGCGGGGCGCGCTGCCCGCCCTGCTCGTCGAGGACCGCCCGCTTGGCCTCCTCGGCGGCCTCCACCATGTCCTGCGGCACCGGCACGAAGACGCGGCGGCCGATCCACGCGGAGAACGCCCAGGCGGCCAGCACCGCCGGGACGCCGCACACGACGCCCATGAGGATGACCCAGCCGAGGTCCACGTGGAGCAGGCCCGCGGCAGCCACCGGGCCGGGGTGCGGGGGCAGGAAGGCGTGGGTCATCGACAGGCCGGCGAGCAGCGGCAGGCAGTACAGCAGGATCGACTTGCCCGAGCGTTTCGCGGCGGCGTAGACGATCGGCGCGAGGACGAAGATGCCGACGTCGAAGAAGACCGGGATGCCGAAGATCAGGCCGGTCAGGCCCATGGCGAGCGGGGCGCGCTGCTCGCCGAACAGGTTGAGCAGACGGGAGGCCAGCACCTCGGCGCCGCCGCTGACTTCGAGGATCGCGCCGAGCATGGTGCCCAGACCGATGATGATGGCGACATGGCCGAGGATGCCGCCCATGCCGGACTCGATGGTGGAGACGGCGTCCGAGCGCTGGACGGTGCCGAAGAGTTCGGTGACGGAGAGGCCGGCCATCAGGCCGACGGCTATGGAGACGGCGAGCAGGGCCACGAAGGGCTGGAGGCGCGCCTTGATGATGAGGAGGAGCAGCAGCGCGATGCCGAGGGCGGCGACCGTCAGCAGCCCGGCGGTGCCGTCGATCAGCAGGAGGAGGCCGCCGGTGTGGGGCGGGGTCTCAGCGGGGGTGGAGGCGGCGAGCGGGAAGGACATACGGGGGTCCTCTACGTAAATGCATGCGGCTTTCGGGCAGGGCGGAGCGCGGCGCGGCGCCCCGTGGGATGTCGGGCGCCGCGCCGTGACAGGCGTGCGTGAGTGCGGCGGAGATCAGCTCAGGACGGCGAGGGCGTCGATCTCGATGAGGAGGCCGGCGGGCAGGCCGACATAGACCGTCGTGCGGGCGGCCGGGGGCTGGGTGAGGCCCTGCTCCTCGAAGTAGGTGTTGTAGATCTCGTTCATCTCGGCGAAGTGGCCGACGTCCGTGAGGTAGACGCGGATCATCATCACGTCGTCCCAGCTCGCGCCGCCCTCCTCCAGGATCGCCTTGACGTTGGCGAGGGTCTGGAGGGTCTGCTCGCGCAGGGTGGGGCCGGCGGGCGTGGGCGGCTTGCCCTCCTCGGCGGGCAGGAAGCCGACCTGGCCGGCGACCTGGAGGATGTTGCCCTTCCTCACGCCGTGCGAGAACTTCGCGGGCGGGGTGGTGTGGGTCTTGGGGGTGAGGGCGGTCTTCTCGGTCATGCGGTGTCCTTCGCGCTGGTTCTGCCGGAGTACTCGCCGCTGATGTCCTCCGCGGTACGGCGGACCAGTGGGAGCAGGGTGAGGAGTTCGTCGGCGGTGACGACGACGTTCGGCGCGGAGACCGACATCGCGGCGACGACCCGGCCGTCGGCGCCGCGGACGGGTGCGGCGACGCAGTTGATGGACTCCTCGTGGCCGCCGAGGTCGGTGGCCCAGCCCTGTTCGCGCACCTTCTCCAGCTCCCGCAGGAAGGCGGGGGCGTTGGGGGTCGAACGGGCCGTGTACATGGGGTAGTCGAGCTTGTCCGCGAGGGCGCGGCGCTCGGCTTCGGGGAGGTCGGCGAGGAGCAGTTTGGCGACCGCGGCGACCGTGATGGCGACGGGCTTGCCGATCCGCGAGTACATGCGGACCGGGTAGCGGCTCTCGACCTTGTCGATGTAGAGGACCTCGTTCTCCTCGTGGACGGCGAGGTGGACGGTGTGTCCGCACTGTTCGTTGAGGCGGACGAGGTGGGGGTGGGCGATCTCCCGGATGTCCAGGTTCTCCATGGCCTCCTGGGCGAGGGAGAAGAGCCGGGCGCCGAGGCGGTAGCGCTGGTCGGACTGGCGGTAGACGAAGCCGTGTTCGTGGAGGGTGCGCAGCAGCCGCAGCGCGGTGGACTTGTGCACGCCGAGGCGGTCGGCGACCTGTCCGAGGTCGGCGGGTCCCTCGGCGAGCAGCGGCAGGATGCTCAGCGCGCGGTCGACGGTCTGGCTCATGGCGTACGTACCTCCTCCTCGGCCCCTTCCACGGCGGTCCAGCCGGGGCCGAGTCGAAGTCTCCCCCACTCGGTGTCGTCGAGGTCGGCGAGCCGGTCGGCGTGGTCGCGGGCGGGGGGCGTGGCGAGGTCGCCGGGGACGGTGAGGGCGGCGGCGGCCCACAGGTGGCCGTGGCGCAGGCGGTCGCGGACGGGGAGGCCGCGCAGGGTGGCGGAGAGGAACCCGGCGGCGAAGGCGTCTCCGGCGCCGACGGCTGCCGTGACCGAGACCTCGGGGGCGGGGACGTAGGTGGTCCGCGTGGTGCGGGTGCCCGGTGCCGGGGCCGCGGCGGGGCCTGCCGCTCGGTCCGGCGCCGACGGATTGCCGCCGCCGGGTCGCCCGCCGTCCGCGCTCTCGTACACCGTGGCCCCCCGTGCCCCGTCCTTGACCACCAGTACGCCCGGCTCCGGCAGCAGTGCGCGGATCGCGTCCGGGCCGCCGGTGACGCCCCAGGCCGCCTCGGCCTCGTCCGCCCCGACGAACACGATGTCCGCGCCGCGCGCCAGGTCCAGCAGCACCCCCGGACCGCCGGCGTCCCGCCACAGCCCGGGCCGGTGGTTCACGTCGAACGACACCCGCGGACGCCCGGCGGCGGGAGCGGTCAGCTCCCGCATCAGCTCCAGGCAGCTCGCGGAGAGCGCGGCGGTGATGCCGGACAGGTGCAGGACGCGCGCTGCGCGTACGGCGGCGAGGTCGACGCCGGTCGCGCTCATCGCGGACGCCGCCGACCCGGCGCGGTAGTAGGCCACCTCGTGGGCGTCGGTGGCCCGGTCGCCGGCGGTGCGGAAGTAGACGCCGGTGGGGCGGGCGGGGTCGCGGCGCACGGCGGTGGTGTCGACGCCGTGGCCGGCGATCGTCTCGACCAGGTGGTCGCCGAAGCCGTCGGCGCCGACCCGGCTGACCCAGCGCGCGGTGTGCCCGGCGGCGGCCAGGGTGCAGGCGACGTTGGACTCGGCGCCGCCGATGGCCCGGTCGAAGGACGGTACGTCGGCGAGGCGGCCGGGGCGGGTGGGCAGGAAGGTGACCATGGACTCGCCGAGCGCGACGACGTCCACGACGTCGGGGGTGTCCACGTCGGGGGCGTTGCCGGTTCCGGTCGTGGTCACGATGCTCGTAGCTCCTCGTCGGCTCTCGCGGGTCGTGGCGGTTCCGTTGACCCCGCGTCGGCCGAGATGTTAGACAGCGACAAGCGATATACGCAACGAACGTTGCATAGAATGCAACACACCTGATCAGGGAGGCTCCATGAGCAGCGAAGCCCTCGCACGGCTCGCCGAGGAAGTCGTCGACCACCGCTTCCGTGGCCTCCCGCCGGACGCCGACGGGCTGACCGTCGGCGAGCTGGCCGCCCAGCGCCGCAACCTGTTCACCGGCGGCTTCACCACGCCCGTCCTCGCCCTGTCCGCCGAACACCTGGAGCACAACCTCCGGCTCATGGCGACGTACACCGCCCGCCACGGCCTGGCCTTCGCCCCGCACGGCAAGACCTCCATGGCCCCGCAGCTGTTCGCCCGCCAGATCGAGCACGGCGCCTGGGGCATCACCCTCGCGGTGCCGCACCAGGTGCGGGTGGCGCGGGCGTTCGGAGTGCGGCGGGTGTTCCTGGCGAACGAGCTGGTGGACCCGGCGGCCCTGCGCTGGATCGCCGCCGAGCTGGCCGCGGACCCCGGCTTCCGGTTCGTCTGTTACGTCGACTCGGTGCGCGGCGTGGAACTGATGGACGCGGCCCTGGAGGGCGCCGCCCGCCCGCTGGACGTCGTCGTCGAGCTCGCCGCCGGCGAGGGTGCCCGCACCGGTGTCCGCACGGAGGCGGAGTGCGCGGCGGTCGCGGACGCGGTGGCCGCCGCCCGGTCGCTGCGGCTGGTCGGTGTCGCCGGGTACGAGGGCGAGGTGCCGCGGGCGACCCCGGAGCGCGTACGGGCGTGGCTGGACAGCCTGGTCTCCCTGGCCGCCGGGTTCGACAAGGCGGGCCGGTTCGCGGGGCTGGACGAGATCGTGGTCAGCGCGGGCGGCAGCGCCTGGTTCGACGCGGTGGCGGACGCCTTCGCCGAGCTGCCGGAACTCTCCGCGCCCGTGCTGAAGCTGCTGCGCTCCGGCGCGTACGTCTCCCACGACGACGGCCACTACCGCAAGCTGACCCCCTTCACCCGGGTCCCGGAGGAGGGCGCTCTGGAGCCCGCGTTCCGGCTGTGGGCGCAGGTGGTCTCCCGGCCCTCCCCGGAGCAGGCGTTCGTCAACGCGGGCAAGCGGGACGCGGCCTACGACCTGGATCTGCCGTTCGCCCAGGTGGTCCGCCGCGACGGCGTGGAGCGCCCGGCCGCCGGCGTCGAGGTGACCGGCCTGTCCGACCAGCACGCCTGGCTGCGCACCGGGCCGGAGGCGGACCTGGAGGTCGGCGACTGGCTGGGCCTCGGGCTGTCGCATCCGTGCACGTCGTTCGACAAGTGGCAGCTGATCCCGGTGGCCGAGGCGGACGGCACGGTCGTCGACTACATCCGCACGTTCTTCTAGGAGACCGGAGGCATCGGCGATGGAAGACCTCGTCATCCGGGACGCGGACGTCGTGGACGGCACCGGCGCCCCTTCCTACCGCGCCGACGTCGTCGTGGACGGCGGCCGGATCGTGTCGATCGTCAAGGAGGCCGCCGCGGCGGGCTGTCAGCGCCCCACCGCGATGCGGGAGCTGGACGCCGAGGGCCTGGTCCTGTCCCCCGGCTTCATCGACATGCACGCCCACAGCGACCTCGCCCTGCTGCGCGACCCGGACCACAGCGCCAAGGCCGCGCAGGGCGTCACCCTGGAGGTGATCGGCCAGGACGGGCTGTCGTACGCGCCGGTCGACGACCGCACCCTCGCCGAGGTCCGCCGGGCGATCACCGGCTGGAACGGCTCCGGCGACGACATCGACTTCGACTGGCGTTCGGTGGGCGAGTACCTGGACCGGCTGGACCGGGGCATCGCCGTGAACGCGGCCTACCTGGTCCCGCAGGGCACGGTCCGCGCGCTCGCCGTCGGCTGGGAGGACCGGGAGGCGACCCCGCGCGAGCTGGACCGGATGCGGCGGCTGGTCGCGGAGGGGCTGGAGCAGGGCGCGGTCGGCATGTCCTCCGGGCTGACGTACACGCCGGGCATGTACGCGAAGGACGCGGAACTGACCGAGCTGTGCCGGGTGGTGGCGTCGTACGGCGGCTACTACTGCCCGCACCACCGGTCGTACGGGGCGGGCGCGCTGGCGGCCTACGGGGAGATGGTGGCCCTCACCCGGGAGGCGGGCTGTGCGCTGCACCTGGCGCACGCCACCATGAACTTCGGCGTGAACAAGGGCCGCGCGCCCGAGCTGCTGGCCCTGCTGGACGAGGCGCTGGCCGCCGGGTCCGACATCAGCCTCGACACCTACCCGTACACCCCCGGCTGCACGACCCTCGCGGCGCTGCTGCCGAGCTGGGCGAGCGAGGGCGGGCCGGAGGCGGTGCTGAAGCGGCTGACCGACCCGGAGACCGCCGAGCGGATCCGGCACCACATGGAGGTCGTCGGCGCGGACGGCTGTCACGGGGTGCCCGTGGAGTGGGAGACCATCGAGATCTCGGGCGTGACCGACCCGGAGCTGGGCGAGTACGTGGGCCGTACGGTCCGGGAGTCGGCGGACGCGCGCGGCGAGGCGCCGTGGACGGTCGCCCACCGGCTGCTGGTCGCGGACCGGCTGGGGCCGACGATCCTGCAGCACGTCGGCCACGAGGAGAACGTCCGGGCGATCATGCGGCACCGCGCCCACACCGGCGGCTCGGACGGCATCCTCCAGGGCGCCAAGCCGCATCCGCGCGCGTACGGCACCTTCCCGCACTACCTCGGCCGGTACGTCCGCGAGCTGGGCGTGCTGTCGCTGGAGGAGTGCGTCGCCCGTCTCACCGCCCGCCCGGCGGCCCGGCTGCGGCTGCCGGACCGCGGCGTGGTGCGCGAGGGGTACCGCGCCGACCTGGTGCTGTTCGACCCGGCGACCGTCGCGGCCGGGTCGACGTACGACCGTCCGCGCACCCTTCCGGCGGGCATCCCGTACGTCCTGGTCGACGGGCGGTTCGTGATGGACGACGGGCGGCGGACGGACGTCCTGGCGGGCCGGTCGGTGCGCAGGACGCCCGTCTGACCGGTCAGGTCACGGCTTGGGCAGGGTGCAGCCGCTCGCGTACAGGTCCAGCTTGCTGTCAAGGCCGAAGCAGGCGGCGAGCTGGTAGGTCTGCTGCGCGTAGTTGATGCCCTGGCGGACGGTGACGTTGCCGTTCGCGTCGACCTCGCACGGGTTGTTCAGCGTGCAGCGCTCGCCGCTCTCGTTGCCGGTGTTGTTGACGGCGACGACCCGGCCGGTGGCCTGGTCGACGACCGGGGAGCCTGAGGTGCCGCCGATGGTGTCGCACGCGGCGGTGTAGCGGACGGAGTCCTTCCAGGTCCAGTCGCCCTCACGCATCTGGTGCACGAAGCCGTCTATGGAGCAGTTGTAGACGCGCTTCCAGTAACCGGAGACGACGCTGATCGCGGTTCCGGCGACCGGGTGGGCGTCGTTCAGGGTGAGCGCGTTGATGCCGTAGGAACCGCGGATCTGCGCGTAGGTGCGGGTGAGCTGGTAGACGGCGACGTCCGTGTCGGTCATCGTCGAGTAGGCGATCTTGTTCACGCGCAGGGTCGCCACGCGGGTGCCGGCGGAGTTCAGCAGGCCGAAGGAGCGGGTGGAGGCCCGGTCGACGACGACCTCGCCGGGGTCCAGGAAGCCGGACTCCAGACAGTGGCCGTTGGTGAGCACCAGCGCCGGGTCGTCGTCGGCGGAGTCGGGCATGCGGATGACCGAGCCGGAGCAGTTGCTGAGCGCGACGGTGCCGGCGAAGTTCACCGCCTTGACCGCGGGGGCCTCGGTGTCCGGCGTCGCCGCGACGGCGGGTGCCGCGCCCGCCCCGGCGATGGCCAGGGCCGCGAGCGTGGCGAGGAGAGGCTTCTTCATGTGGGGTCCCCTCTGTACGACGTGGGCGACCGGAGGTCGTCCGGCCGCCCGCTGCGTTGTCATGCGCATTGTTAGTGCGACGACGAGAGGGGACAAGGAGGCGTTTCAGGCCTGCTGGTGGCCGTCTCCCGCAGGTGGCCCGGCCTACCTCAGCCCCCTGCCATGACCACGGCCCGGCTTGCCGTCACCACCGTCGGACGCGGTCGGCGCGCTCGTGGCGGTTGTGGTGGGGGCACTGGTGGGCGCGGGGCTCGCCGTCGCCGGCTCCTGGGAGGCGCCGGGCGACGCCGAGGGTTCGCCGGAACCACCGCTCGAGGGGTCCGCGGCCGGGGCACCGGAGGCGGCGGCACCGCCCGGAGCGGGCGCGGAGGCCGCACCGCCGCCCTCACCCGTCGACGTCTCCTCGTCCGGCGCGGCGTCCCCTGCGTCCGTGTCGTCCGCCGTCGGGCTCGTACGGCCCTTCCCGCCCTGTGTGCCGTCCTCTGAGGACGACCCCGAGAAGGCGAATCCGGCGACCAGCGCCGCCGCGGACACGGCGCCCAAGGCACCGGCGGCGACCGCGACCCGGCGCTGGCGCCACGCGCTGGGCTTGCGCCGGGAGCGGCGCGGCCCGGAGGGCACCGGCGGCAGCTCCCGCGTCTCGTCGTATGCGTTCTGCCAGCCGTGCGCCGCCGCCGGGTCGGCGTACTCGTCGTAGGCCGGGATGTGCTCCGGCTGAGGCTGCGGCTGGTACACCATCGGAGGAACCTGGTGTTCACCCGTTCTGGGGGGCTCTGACATGGCCGTGCATTGTAGGGACCTCAGTGGCCACAGGGACAGCGGTGGCACATACCCACCCAAACCGCATGTCTCACGTGGCGGAAAACACGACCCACGGAGCGACGACCGGCCGTAGGCTCCCAGACATGCAGGTGATCCAGTCGACCAAGCTCGCCAACGTCTGTTACGAGATCCGGGGCCCGGTGCTCGAGGAGGCGATGCGGCTTGAGGCGGCGGGCCACCGCATCCTCAAGCTGAACACCGGCAACCCGGCCGCCTTCGGCTTCGAGTGCCCGCCGGAGATCCTGGAGGACGTCCTCCGCAACGTCTCCACCGCGCACGGCTACGGCGACGCGAAGGGCCTGCTGGCCGCCCGCCGGGCCGTCGTCATGCACAACCAGACCCTCGGCATCGAGACGGACGTCGAGCACGTCTTCATCGGCAACGGCGTCTCCGAGCTGATCACCATGGCGATGCAGGGCCTGCTGGACGACGGCGACGAGGTCCTCGTACCGGCCCCGGACTACCCGCTGTGGACGGCCGCGGTGTCCCTGTCCGGCGGTACGGCGGTGCACTACCGCTGCGACGAGCAGTCGGACTGGATGCCCGACCTCGCCGACGTCGAGCGCAAGGTGACCGACCGCACCAAGGCGATCGTGATCATCAACCCGAACAACCCGACCGGCGCGGTCTACGACGAGGCGATGCTGCGCGGGCTGACGGACATCGCCCGCCGCCACAACCTCCTCGTCTGCTCGGACGAGATCTACGACAAGATCCTCTACGACGGCGCCCGGCACACCCCGACCGCCGCGGTCGCCCCCGATCTGCTCACCCTCACCTTCAACGGCATGTCGAAGGCGTACCGGGTGGCCGGGTACCGGGTCGGCTGGATGTCGATCTCCGGCCCCCGCGCCCACGCCGACTCCTACATCGAGGGTCTGACGATCCTGGCGAACATGCGGCTGTGCGCGAACATGCCGGGTCAGCACGGGGTGGTGGCCGCGCTCAGCGGACGCCAGTCGATCAACGACCTGGTGCTGCCGGGCGGGCGGCTGAAGGAGCAGCTGGACGTCGCCTACGACCTGCTGACGCAGATCCCGGGCGTGAGCTGTGTCCGCCCGAAGGGCGCGCTGTACCTGTTCCCGCGCCTCGACCCCAAGGTCTTCAAGATCAAGGACGACCGCCGGATGGTCCTGGACCTGCTCCGGCAGGAGAAGATCATGGTGGTGCACGGCACCGGCTTCAACTGGCCGGAGCCGGACCACTTCCGGGTGGTGACCCTGCCGTCGGCGGGCGATCTGCGCGACGCGATGGGGCGGATCGGCAACTTCCTGGACGGCTACAGCCAGCCGTAGCGACCGCGGTGCCCCTGCTCCAGGAACCGCGCCAACTTTAGAACGAATCTAATGTAGGATGGCTCCTGCCAGAGCAGAGGAGGCCGTCCCATGTACGAACCGATCCGCACCAAGTCGGTCCACACCGTGCCCGGCGCCTCGGACTTCCCCCACCGGTCCCGCGAGGAGGAGCTGGACATCCAGCTCGCGGGGCACCTCGCGGCGCTGCTCGCCGCGACCGACGAGCTGCGTGCGCTCACGCCGTCCGCCGATCTGAACGCGGCGGCCGTGCGGCTCGCGGAGGAGGTGAGCCGGCTGCGCGGCGGGCAGACGCCGGTGCGTGCGACCGTGAGCACGGTGGACGAGCCGCATCTCGCCGCATTGCATCAGCGGGCGCATGCCCTAGCCGGGCGGGCGCTGGTCGTCGCCGCGTCCCGTGCGGATACGGCTGCCGCGATCCTCGCCGCTCAGCGGATGGACGTGCACGCGGCAGCCCTCGGCCCGCGGGAAGTCGCGTCCGGCTGACCCCACCCCATGAACGGCCCCGGTCCGCGTGCACCCGCAGCGACGCGCGGACCGGGAGCCACGACTTCGTCGCCACACGGGCCGGCCCACGCGGTCAGACGCCCACGAGCTCCCCGGAGCCGAGCTTGCGTCTGGCGAACTCGAGGTTGTCGGCCACACGCTCGCGATGCTCGGGAGGCAGCTTCCCCTCGTCGAGCAGGCGTTCACAGCAGCTCCTGGCCTCCTCCAGCTCTCCGACCCAGTAGGCGGCCACCGCCAGTTCGTCGAGCGCACGCCACTCGTACCAGGCGGGCTCGACGAACAGAATGTCGCTCGGACGCGGGATCCGTGCCGCCTGGCGCGCGAACAGATAGGCGAGCGGCCAGCGCCCGCCGTCGGTGCGGCACAGGCGCGCGAGGTCACCGAGCGCCTCGGCGCGCGAGGGGCGGCCCTCGTGCGCCCGGAGGTAACGGTCCAACACTTCGGCCGCCGGCCGCCGAAGCTGTGCCGCGATCCGCGCGGCTCTGAGGCGGGCACAGAAGACCTCCTCCGCCCAGCCGCCCAAGTCCGCCCGGTGGTCATAGGTTTCGAGGGCCTTCTCCAGCTCACCGGCGTCGCGCCAGCTCTGGGCGAGGTAGAAGACGTAACGGGGGTTGTCGGGCTCCTTGGCCAGGCCCTGCTGGAGGATCTCCGCGTCGCGCAGGTACTTCTCCCTCTGCCCTTCCTTCCGCAGTCGCCCCCCACCCTCCAGCGTGCGGATGTTGGCACCTTCGAGAACGCCGAGGGAGTAGCGCGAGCCGCACTCGATGTACTCGTGCAGCACCCCGACGTAGCGCCATGGCAGCCGCGTGGAGACCAGCGCGGGACGCCAGTGGACGACGGGCCCGTGGCGCAGTGCGACCCGGTAGGCGTCGAGAGTCAGCTCCGGCATGCTGAACCCGGGCTCGGTCTCGATCACGTCGTCGGCGTCGATGAAGAACAGGTAGTCGGCACGGGAGCGCGCGAGTTCGATCGCCTCGGTGCGGCTTCCGTCGTACCCCTTCCAGGGCCGTTCGTAGAGCTCGCCCGGCAGATCGTCGTAGACCTCGCGAATGACGTCCTGGGTGCCGTCGGTCGAGCCGGTGTCCAGGATGACCCAGGTATCGATCAAAGGCCGCACGGATTCGAGGCAGCGCCGGATCACCGGGGCTTCGTCCTTGACGATCATGTTCAAGCAGACCGTCGGCTTCACGGGATCACCCCTCTACACGGCTACGAATGACCGATATGTGAAGGTATCCAGTCGTTCACGGTCAGGCAAAGAGGCCGGGCCCAGTGGCCTCCCTCGGGCCAATCACCCGATGACACTACGAGATTCGCGACACACCTCGCGCAGAGGCCTGGACCCAAGCCGTACCGGATCGCCCTCGACGGAACGAACCCCTCCGACAGCAGCAACTTCCCGTGGTACTCCACCTGTTCTCGTCCCGAACCATGCTCCCCCACGGCCAGCGCCTGGACGACGCGGCCAGTCCGGTAAAAGTACGGTCAGGCAGGGCGAGTTGACCTGCCAGGGCCTCATCCGGCAACGAGTCGAAAGACCTGAGCACCCGACAGTGGATTCTCCACGACGGCGTCAATCCCGCGTGACACGGTCGACACAACTACCCCGCGCAACCGTTCAGTCACCCACCCCAGCCCGCAGCACCGCGCCCACCCCCGGGTGACACTCGCCGAAACGGCAACGGGGGACGAGCCGTTCCTCCCCGGGAATCCCCCTCGAATGCGCCCACTCGGGTGGTCTGTCCGCCCCAATTCCTGACAACGGGCGGCGCCGTAAGGACATCCTCGCACCTTTGGTGAAAATGACGGTGGTTTGGACTCCGGTAAGTGCCGACGCCGCCCAAAAGGCCCCCTCGTCAGCCACCTGAGACAGCCGAACCCATCCCATTCGTCGCCGACTCCCTGAGATGTGACCCAAGTGAAACGTAGAAGGTTGTGGGCAGGGCTCGCCGGCGTGGCGTCGATTGCCACCGGGCTGATCATCTGGGCCATTCAGTCGCCTTCTGACGAACGCCAGGAATCCAAGGCCATGTCGGAGGTCCGGACCTCCGTGGAGGCGAACGCACTCCTGAACGCCGCCATGATGCAGAATCAATACAAGGACTTCAAAGGAGCGGCCCGTACCTACCGACGCGTGCTCGAGCTGGATCCCGACAACAAGACCGCCTGGTACAACCTGGGCGTCATCGCGCAGCAGGAGGGCCGGACGGCCGATGCCCGAGCGGCATACGACAAGGTACTGAAGATCGACCCGAAGTATTGGTCGGCTCTCTACAACAAGTCATTTCTGGTGAAGTCGAGCGCGCCCGACCAGGCCCTCGGACTCCTGAAGCGTGCCGTTGCCGCCAATCCGAAGGCAGCTGCTGCCCATCTGCAAATCGGGCTGATCCTCGCGGAAAGAGACCGCGACGAGGAGGCGGAGGAAGCATTCCGTCGTGCCGTCGCAGGCAAACCCTCACTTCATTCTCACGTACCGGAACCGTTCCGGGACGACGTAAGCCCCTCACCGACACCGAGCGAAGCAGGTGACACCGAATGACGTCGACTGCAACACCCAGGTTCTCCGTCTTCACACCCAGCCACCGGCCACGTTTTCTCGACGAGTGCCTGGCGAGCCTGCAGGCCCAGACGTGCCCGGACTGGGAGTGGATCGTCCTGCTCAACAACGGCGCCCGATGGCGCCCGGAGCGGCCCGACGAGCGTGTCCGCGTGGAGGTCGCGGACGACGTCCACGGCGTCGGAGCGGCCAAGCGCAGAGCCTGTGAACTGGCTCGCGGCGAGATCCTGGTGGAACTCGACCACGACGACCTGCTGGCGAAGGCGTGCCTGGCGGAGCTCGGCAAGGCCTTCGACGCGCATCCCGACGCCGTCCTCGTCTACAGCAACACCGCGCAGATCACCGAGGACGGCAAGCGGGACAACAGCCGCTTCAACGAGGCGCACGGCTGGCAGTACGAGGAAGTACGCGTCGACGGCCGCAAGCTCCTCCAGGTCAAGTCCCTGGCCCCGACGCCGCACAACGTCGCCTACATCTGGTACGCGCCCAACCACGTCCGGGCGTTCCGGAAGGAGGCCTACGAGAAGGTCGGCGGGTACGACGGCACCCGCACGGTGCTGGACGACCAGGACCTGATGTGCCGTCTGTTCCATGCCGGCGACTTCCACCACATCGACCGCTGTCTGTACCTGCAGCGGATGCACCCGGCCAACACCCAGCGCGACCCGAAGATCAACGCCCACATCCAGCGCGAGACGATCGCCCTGTACGACAAGTACATCGAAGCCAACGCGCTCGCCTGGACCCAACGGCGGGGACTGCTCGCGCTGGACCTCGGCGCGGCCCACCGGAAGCCGCCCGGCTACCTGGGCGTGGACCAGTACCCTGCGGAGGGCGTCGACATCGTCGCGACCCTGCCGGGGAAGCTGGACCTGCCCGACAACTCCGTCGGCCTGATGCGGGCGGTGGACTTCCTCGAGCACGTGCCCGCGAAGGTGCCGCTGATCAACGAGCTGTACCGGCTGCTCGCACCCGGCGGCATGCTCCTCACCCTGACGCCCAGCTCCGACGGCCGGGGTGCGTATCAGGACCCGACCCACGTGGCCTTCTACAACGAGAACTCGTTCTGGTACTACACGGACAACCAGTACCGCACGTTCGTGCCCGAGATCGAGGCCAGGTTCCAGAAGTCGCGTCTGGTCACCTACTTCCCGACCGAGTGGCACTCCAAGAACAACATCTCGTACGTGGTCGCCAACCTCATCGCGATGAAGGAGGGCGCCGAGCGGTGCGGGGGGCAACTGCTGGTCTGAGGCTGGTGGGCCAAGGCCTCCGCCAGAGCGTTTCCACCCCGCGTCGTCCGTGGTCCGAACGACCTCGGGGCTGGATCTGCACATGAGAGGCGCCCGGCAGGGCCACAGCCCGCCGGGCGCCCTCCCGTATCCCGTTCAGGTCCGCGGGCGGCCGCCGCGCGTCCGCGCCGCGGCCGCCGGTGCCGCGAAGGCGGGCGTGCCCAGGGCCGTGGTCAGTTGTTCGTCCCATCGTGGCAGGGGGGCGAGTCCGGCACGGGCCCAGTTGCCGTGGCCGAGTACTCCGTACGCCGGGCGGACGGCCGGACGTGGGAACTCCGCCGAGCCGACGGGGCGGATCCGCTCCGGGTCGAGACCGCTGAGACGGAAGGTCTCACGCGCCAGGCCGTACCACGTGGTGTGGCCGGCGGCCGTGCCGTGGTAGATGCCCGCGGGCGCCCGTCCCGCGAGGGCGGCACGGCCGAGGACCACCAGGTGCCGGGCGAGCGCCCGGGACCAGGTCGGCTGACCGTACTGGTCCGCCACCACGTCCAGGGTCCGTCGCCGGGCCGCGAGTTCGAGCATGGTGGCGACGAAGTTGCGGCCGTGCTCGCCGTAGAGCCAGGCGGTGCGCACGATGTAGCCGCTGTGCGGCAGCAGTTCGGCGACGGCCCGCTCACCCTCCAGTTTGCTGCGCCCGTACGCGTTGGCGGGCCCCGTGGGAGAGTCCTCGCGGTACGGCTGCCGGGCGTCGCCCGGGAACACGTAGTCGGTGGACACGTGCAGCAGTAGAGCACCGCCGCCCGCGCAGGCGCGCGCCAGGTGGCGGACACCCGTACCGTTCACGGCCGTGGCCGCCGCCTCGGCCTGCTCGGCGCGGTCGACGTCCGTCCAGGCGGCGCAGTTCACGACCACGTGGTGACCCGCGACGGCGGCGTGTGCGGCTGCCGGCTCGGTGATGTCGAACTGGTCCCGCCTCAGTCCCGTCACCACGGCGTGCGGATCGGTGCCGAGTTCGGCCAGCACGTCCTGGCCGAGCATGCCTCCCGCACCGGTCACCAGCCAGCTCGTGGTCATCGCAGCTCGGCCCTCTCCTTGAGCGGCTGCCACCAGGAGCGGTGTGCTCGGTACCAGGCGACCGTGGCGGCCAGACCGTCGGTGAAGGACACCTGCGGCACGTAGCCGAGCTGCTCGCGGATCTTGCTGTCGTCGAGCGAGTAGCGAAGGTCGTGGCCCTTGCGGTCGGCCACGTGATCAACCCGGTCCCAGCCCGCTCCGAGCGCGTCCAGCAGCAGACCGGTGAGCTTGTGGTTGCTCAGCTCGGTTCCGCCGCCGATGTGGTAGATCTCCCCAGCTCTGCCACCGTGCAGGACCAGGTCGATGCCCCGGCAGTGGTCCGAGACGTGCAGCCAGTCCCGGATGTTGCCGCCGTCTCCGTACAGGGGGACGGTCCTGTCGTCCATCAGGTTGGTGATGAAGAGCGGGATGACCTTCTCCGGGAACTGGTACGGCCCGTAGTTGTTGGAGCACCGGGTGACCACGACGTCCAGGCCGTGGGTGCGGTGGTAGGCGAGCGCCAGCAGGTCGGAGCCGGCCTTCGACGCGGAGTACGGGGAGTTCGGTGCCGTCGGCCACTCCTCGGTCCACGAGCCCTCGCTGATCGAGCCGTACACCTCGTCGGTGGAGACATGGACGAAGCGGCCGACGCGGTGCCGGCGGGCCGCGTCGAGCAGCACCTGCGTGCCGAGCACATTGGTGCGGACGAACGGCCCGGCACCGTGAATCGAGCGGTCCACGTGCGACTCGGCGGCGAAGTGGACCACCGCGTCCTGGCCCGCCATCACCTGGTCGACGACGTCGGGGTCGCAGATGTCGCCCCGGACGAAGCGGTAGCCGGGGTGGTCCGCCACGGATGCCAGGTTTTCCTCGACCCCCGAGTAGGTGAGTGCGTCGAGGACGGTGATGCGCTCGGTGGGGTCCGAGGTCAGGCGTCGGCGGACGTACTCAGAACCGATGAATCCGGCGCCGCCGGTCACGAGGATGCGCATGGTTCTCCGAATTGTCTATTGGCTACTGCGGACGCGGACAGACATGCGGACGGTGCCCGCGAGGCCGAAGCCTCGGGACACCGTCGCTGGTTCCCTGGTGATGCGGACAGGGACTGCCGCACCTCCGCTGACGGGGGGGGTGTTACGCGTCGTGGCAGATGGCGAAGGCGATGACCTCACCGACTGTGGCCGTGGCCTGGTACCCATCGGCCTGAGCGCCCTGAACACCGGGGACCGGCTGGTCCTGCGAGACGTTGAGAGTCCCGAGGACGGGGTCCTGGAACCCTTGGTAGCCGCCGCCGGTGGCGACGTCTCCGATGCCGCACAGGGCGGTCGACTGCGCTCCCTGGGCGCCGACCACGGTGTAGGTCTCGACAACCGCGGCACCCTGCACACCCTGCGCACCGGCGTCTCCCTGAGCGCCCTGGAAGCCCTGCGGCCCCACGTCACCCTGAGCACCCTGCGCGCCAGCGTCACCCTGAGCACCCTGGGCGCCCACGTCGCCCTGTGCGCCCTGGAAGCCCTGCGGCCCCAAGTCACCCTGGGCACCCTGCACGCCCGGGTCACCCTGAGCACCCTGCGCGCCCGCGTCACCCTGGAAGCCCTGCGGCCCGGCGTCACCCTGAGCACCCTGCGCGCCCGCGTCACCCTGAGCACCCTGAGCACCGGCGTCACCCTGAGCACCAGTGTCACCCTGAGCACCCTGCGCGCCCGCGTCGCCCTGAGCACCCTGCGCGCCCGGGTCACCCTGGAAGCCCTGCGGACCCGTGTCACCGGTGTCACCCTGGAAGCCCTGCGGACCCCCGGAGTCACCCTGCGCACCCTGCGGACCAGTGTCACCGGTGTCACCCTGGAAGCCCTGCGGGCCCCGGTCACCGGTCTCGCCCTGCGGGCCCTGGGCACCGGTCTCACCCTGCGGGCCCTGCGGACCCCTCTTGCCCGGCTTGCCCTGCGGCCCCCGGTCGCCCCTGTCGCCCCTGTCCCTGTCTTGGTCGGCACTCATGGCGCCGTTGGGGCCGGGCAGCGCCACGCTGCTGCCGGCGCCGGACCGATGGATCGCATCGGAGATGGCCAATGCGCTCGGGGCGACACTGAGCACGAGGCCCAGTGCACCCACCGAAACCATCCCGACGGCTTTCACGCGTGAACTGCGGATCGTTCTACGGCTCACTGAGAACCTTCCTCATGAACTTGGAGTGACCACACTGCAAGGTGCCCGCTGATGGCCCTCATGCCTGCGGCCACGGACACCGAAATGGTTTACTCACCGGCATTGAAGAATTAGGCGACAGTCCGTGTCGTGGAGGAAATGTCACCCGGGCGGCTCAGATACGGCGCCATATAGGTGGCGAGATTCTTCGGATTCCCCTTCGGGCAAAGGCCGGAAAGCTCACACGCTGCTCATCAGGCTTCTTCGGTAGGCACTGCAGTCCTCGAAGGAAGGCAGCAGCCCTTGCCGCTCGGCCTCCGCCAACGTGGGCGCGGCGGTGTCTTTCTCGGAGAGGACCGGTGTGAGATTCTCGGGCCAGGCGATGGCCAGTGCCGGGTCGAGCGGGTTGATCCCGTGCTCGCGCTGCGGCGCGAACCCCTGTGAGCACAGGTAGACGACGGTGGAGTCGTCCTCCAGCGACATGAACCCGTGGCCCAGTCCTTCCGACAGGTAGACAGAGCCGTGCGTCGTGTCGTCGAGTCGAACCGTCTCCCATTTCCCGAAGGTCGGTGAGCCGGTACGGATGTCGACGATCACGTCGAGTACGGCACCTCTGACGCAAGTGACGTACTTGGCCTGGCCCGGCGGGACCGACGCGTAGTGGATTCCGCGAAGAGTGCCACGAATGGAGCGAGAGCAGTTGGCCTGCGCGAGCTGCAACCCCTGGCCGATCGATTCGTGGAACCTGTCTCCTTTGAACCATTCGTGAAAGCGGCCCCTGCTGTCCGCGAACACCTTGGGCATGTCCACCCAAGCTCCTTCGATACCGAGTGGTCGCACGCGATTCTCCTTCTCAAGAGGCAACGGTTCAGCATGTGACGGGCGCCACCTCCTACACCCCATGCAAGGCTGTGGAGAACGGAATCTTCCGGGTTCTCGACACGATGGGACCGGAGCAGGCTGGATCCGAGATGATGGGCCTGTGTCCGGGTATTCGGGGTTCGTGAGTCGACACGCTGTCATGACCGAGGCCCAGCCGTGCGAAGTGCACCGTCGTGGCCCCTTCCCGGACTGCACCGTTCCATCGGTTTCTCGGCCGGGTCAGTGCGGAGCGGCGACGTGCGGGAGTCGGGATGAGCCGGCTCTTTGCGGCGTGACGACGTGCCGGGAGTCCTCGAGAAGCCCCAGCAGGTAATGGCCGTACCCGCTCTTGAGCAACGGCTGTGCCAATCCCCGGAGCCGGTCGTCGTCGATCAGACCGGCCCGCCAGACCGCTTCCTCGAGGCAACCGACCTTGAAGCCCTGGCGCTCCTCGAGGACCCGGACGAATTCCGAGGCCTGAACCATGGAGGTGAAGGTTCCGGTGTCCAGCCACGCGGTTCCCCGGTCGAGTCGGGTGACGTGCAGCGTCCCGGCCTCCAGATAGGTGCGGTTGACGTCGGTGACCTCCAACTCGCCCCTCGCACTGGGCCGCAGGCTGCGGGCGATCTCCACGACGTCGCCGTCGTAGAAGTACAGTCCGGGCACGGCGTACCGGGACCTGGGCCGGGCCGGCTTCTCCTCGATGGACAGCGCGCGGCCCAACTCGTCGAACTCCACCACACCGTAGGCCGAGGGGTTGGCGACCTGATAGGCGAACACCCTGGCCCCCTTCGGGCCGTCATGGCGGGCCAGCCGGGTACCGAGGCCGCTCCCGTGGAAGATGTTGTCGCCCAGAATCAGCGCGACCGGCCCGCCGTCGATGAAGTCGGCCCCCAGCACGAAAGCATGGGCAATGCCGGCTGGGCGTTCCTGTGACATGTATTCCAGCTGCAGGCCCAGTTGACTGCCGTCGCCGAGCAAGCGGCGGAACTGGGGCTGGTCTTCGGGAGTGGTGATGATCAGAATCTCCCGGACGCCTGCCATCACGAGTGTGGAAAGCGGGTAATAGACCATGGGCTTGTCGAAGACCGGCAGCAGTTGCTTCGACACCGAGCGGGTCAACGGCCACAGACGCGAGCCGGTTCCCCCGGCCAACAGAATTCCGCGCATGGCATCACCATAGGCGAATTGCCGGTGAATTCGGCTACTTGGCGCGACTCGCACCGTGTATGACCGTATGCCCGGTGTGCATTTCTGCGCGACCGCCGGCATCGGCCGGAAAGCGCGACAAAGGGAACAAGGCCGGGGGCCCGCCCCGTACGCCGTTGCGCGGGCGGGCCCCCGGCCCTCTTCGTGGTGCTGTCACCGCGGCCGGCCGTGACGATATTGCTGGTCAGGGCACTGTCGGTTAGACCGGCCGCGGAGTCTTTCGTACGGGCCTCAGCCCAGGCGCTCCACCAGGGCGTGGTACTCGTCCCACAGCTCCTTGGGCGTGTGGTCGCCGAAGGTGTTCAGGTGCTCGGGGACCAGGGCGGCCTCCTCGCGCCACACCTCCTTGTCCACCGTCAGCAGGAACTCCAGGTCGGAAGCGGACAGTTCGAGCCCGTTCGTGTCGAGGGCTTCCTTGGTCGGCAGGATGCCGATGGGCGTCTCCACGCCCTCCGCCTTGCCCTCCAGGCGCTCCACGATCCACTTCAGGACGCGGCTGTTCTCGCCGAAGCCGGGCCAGACGAACTTGCCCTCGTCGTTCTTGCGGAACCAGTTCACGTAGTAGATCTTCGGCAGCTTGGCCGCGTCCGCGGACTGGCCGACCTTGATCCAGTGGGCCATGTAGTCGCCCATGTTGTAGCCGCAGAACGGCAGCATCGCGAACGGGTCGCGGCGCAGCTCGCCGACCTTGCCCTCCGCGGCGGCGGTCTTCTCGGAGGCCACGTTGGCGCCGAGGAAGACGCCGTGGTTCCAGTCGAAGGACTCCGTCACCAGCGGTACGGCGGTGGCGCGGCGCCCGCCGAAGAGGATCGCGGAGATCGGCACGCCCTTGGGGTCCTCCCACTCGGGCGCGATGATCGGGCACTGCGAGGCCGGGACGGTGAAGCGGGCGTTGGGGTGGGCCGCCGGGGTCTGCGACTCCGGGGTCCAGTCGTTGCCCTTCCAGTCCGTCAGGTGGGCGGGGGTCTCCTCCGTCATGCCCTCCCACCAGATGTCGTTGTCGTCGGTGAGGGCGACGTTGGTGAAGACCGAGTTGCCCCACAGGGTCTTCATGGCGTTGGCGTTGGTGTGCTCGCCGGTGCCGGGCGCGACGCCGAAGAAACCGGCCTCCGGGTTGATGGCGTAGAGCCGGCCGTCCTCGCCGAAGCGCATCCAGGCGATGTCGTCGCCGATGGTCTCGACCGTCCAGCCGGAGATCGTGGGCTCCAGCATGGCGAGGTTGGTCTTGCCGCAGGCGGACGGGAAGGCGGCGGCGACGTACTTGGACTCGCCCTGCGGCGGGGTGAGCTTGAGGATCAGCATGTGCTCGGCGAGCCAGCCCTCGTCGCGGGCCATGACGGAGGCGATGCGCAGGGCGTAGCACTTCTTGCCGAGCAGGGCGTTGCCGCCGTAGCCGGAGCCGTAGGACCAGATCTCGCGGGTCTCCGGGAAGTGGGAGATGTACTTCGTCTGGTTGCAGGGCCAGGGGACGTCCTCCTGGCCGGGCTCCAGCGGGGCGCCGAGGGTGTGCACGGCCTTGACGAAGAAGCCCTCGTCGCCCAGCTCGTCGAGGACCGCCTGCCCCATGCGGGTCATGGTGCGCATGGCGACGGCGACGTACGCGGAGTCGGTGATCTCCACGCCGAGCGCGGACAGCGGCGAGCCGAGCGGGCCCATGCAGAAGGGGACGACGTACATGGTGCGGCCACGCATGGAACCGCGGAAGAGGCCCTTCTCGCCGCTGAAGATCTCCCGCATCTCGGCGGGGTCCTTCCAGTGGTTGGTGGGGCCGGCGTCCTCCTCCTTCTCGGAGCAGATGAAGGTCCGGTCCTCGACGCGGGCGACGTCGGTGGGGTCGGAGGCCGCGTAGTAGGAGTTGGGGCGCTTGATCGGGTCGAGCTTCCGGAAGGTGCCCTTCTCGACGAGCTCCTCGCACAGTCGCTCGTACTCGGCCTCGGATCCGTCGCACCAGACCACGTTGTCCGGCTGGGTCAGTTCAGCGATCTCGTTGACCCACGAGACCAGTTCCTGGTGGTTGGTCGGGCTGACGGTGCTGGGAGCCGCGTTGTCGCGCGCCACGATTGCTCCTAAATGAGGGTTTTTTTGTCCTGTCTGCCCCGTGGGGGCCGCGACCCGGATGCTTCGTAGCCGCTCATCCGGTGCCGACCGCACTCATTTGATCATCCGAGCTGACCGCCCATTTGTCCAGGGGGCCGCACACCTGAGCGCCGTGAGGAACGCCACGTCCTGGGGCTTTCGCCGTGATTTTTTGCGTCCACGTTGAGTTCGGCTGACCTTTTCTTGGCGTTGGCCACCCCCGGTCACGCCCCGCCGTCATGAGACTCTGATCCGTCACTTACGGCGGCGTAGGTACCATGCCCCGCATGACTGCGTCCGCCTCCGACGCGCCCATGGACACGCCGGTCGCCGACCGTGGCTCCATGGCGCGACAGCTACCGCACCCGTCCCCGGACTCCGTCAAGCCCAAGCTACGGGGCTGGCTGCACCTGGGCATGTTCCCCGCGGCCCTGGTCTCGGGCCTGGTGCTGACCGCCCTCGCCAGCTCGCCGCGCGGCCGCATCGCCTGCGGCATCTACGCACTGACGGCCTGTCTGCTGTTCGGCGTGAGCGCGCTGTACCACCGGGGCAACTGGAGCCCGCGGATGGACGGCGTGCTGCGCCGCCTGGACCACGCCAACATCTTCCTGATCATCGCGGGCACCTACACCCCGCTCACCCTGCTGCTCCTGCCCGGCGCCAAGGGGCAGTGGCTGCTGTGGGGGATCTGGGCGGCGGCACTGGCCGGCATAGTCTTCCGGGTGTTCTGGGTGGGCGCCCCGCGCTGGCTGTACACCCCCTGCTACCTGGCGATGGGCTGGGCGGCCGTCTTCTTCCTGCCCGACTTCCTGCGCACCGGCGGCATCGCCGTCCTGGTCCTGGTGATCGTCGGCGGCATCCTCTACAGCCTGGGCGGCGTGGTCTACGGCATCAAGCGCCCCAACCCCTCACCGCGCTATTTCGGCTTCCACGAGGTGTTCCACTCCTTCACGCTGGCGGCGTTCGTCGTGCACTACGTGGGGATCTCCCTGGTGGCCTACCAGCACGCGTGACGGACAATGAGCCGCATGACGGCCGTACGTACCCCTGCCCCCTCCGACCGCCCCCGGCTGGGGCTCCGTGAACGGAAGAAGATCAAGACGCGGGAGGCCATCCGCACGGCCACCTACGGGCTGATCGAGGAGCAGGGGTACGAGGCCACCACGGTCGAGCAGATAGCCGACCGCGCCGAGGTGTCGGCGTCGACCGTCTTCCGCTACTTCCCCGCCAAAGAGGACATCGTCCTCACCGACGAGTACGACGCGGTCCTGGTGGAGGACCTGCGGTCCCGTCCCGCCGACGAGCCGTGGCTGGAGTCGCTGCGGCACGCCATGCGGCGGGCCGTCGGCCTCGGCATGGGCGAGGAGCAGGAGGTCACCCGGCTGCGCTGCCGGCTGATGGCCGAGGTGCCCGCGGTGCGCTCCCGCATGCTGGAGAACATGTCGGAGACGGGCCGGGCGATCGGCGAGGCCATCGGCGAGCGCACCGGCCGGGACCCGGAGAGCCTGGAGGTTCGGGTCTTCACCATGTCCCTCGTCGGCGGGCTGATGGAGGTGTCCCAGTACTGGGCCCGCACCGGCTTCCGCGACGACCTCTCGGACCTGGTGGACCGCGCCCTCACCGTCTTCGCGCGCGGCCTGACATCCTGAACTCGTGAACGCGCCCGAGATCCACGTCGAAATCGCCCCGGAACTGGGGCTGTTCGTCCCGCAGCACCGCCGTCGCGGCGTGACCCCGCTGGCCACCGACGGCGTCTCCACGCTGGGACACGTCATCGAGTCCCTCGGAGTGCCGCTCACCGAGGTCGGCGCGCTCGTCGTCGACGGACACCAGGTGCCGACCGCGCACATCCCCAAGGACGGCGAGCGGGTGAGCGTGCGGGCCGTGCCGCGTCCGCAGCGGGTGCCCGGCGCGCCGCTGCGCTTCCTCCTCGACGTGCACCTCGGCACCCTCGCCCGCCGGCTGCGGCTGCTCGGCGTGGACACCGCGTACGAGTCGACGGACATCGGCGACCCGGCGCTCGCCGCCCGCTCGGCCGCCGAGCAGCGGGTGATGCTGAGCCGGGACCGGGGCCTGCTGCGCCGCCGTGAACTGTGGGCCGGCGCCTACGTCTACAGCACCCGGCCGGAGGACCAGCTGCACGACGTCCTCGACCGCTTCGCCCCCGAGCTGCGCCCGTGGACCCGCTGCACCGCCTGCAACGGCCTGCTGAAGGAGGCCACCAAGGAGGAGGTGGCGGACCGGCTGGAGGCCGGCACCCAGCGAACGTACGACGTGTTCGCCCAGTGCCGCGCCTGCGGCCGCGCGTACTGGAAGGGCGCGCACCACGAACAGCTGGAAGCCATCGTGGCACGCGCCCTCACGCTCCGCTCGGAGCACCGTTGACGAGGGGCGCGCTCAGCGCCTCACGAGATCCTTCTTTCCGCAGGCCACCCCGTCGCGGTCCGGGTCGAGGCGGAGCGGGTCGTCCTTGCCGTTGACCTTGAGGCGGCCGTAGTCGTTCTGCTTCAGCCAGGTGCAGCGGGCGGCCGTCGTCTTCTTCACCTGGGGCGGGAAGACGGTCGGCACACAGACGTTGGCGGAGCCGTAGTGCCGGTCGCACCCGGAGACGGTGGGGCTCACCGGCTGTGCGGTGCGCTTCTTGCCGGGCTTCTGCACCTTGCCCTTGAGGGAGTCCGCGAAGGAGTGGACGTGGGCCGAGGCGTCGGTGGCCTTCAGCGCGGACGGCCCCTGGAGGTGCACCCACTTCGCCACCGAGGGCACCCCGCCCGCGTCCACCGCGAAGAGCATGTACCAGCCGGGCGGGGCCAGGTCGGGGTTGCTCGTCACGTTCAGGTCGACGTTGTTCCCGTCGACGGACAGCGGCAGGTCCACGAACCGCTGGTTGGGGTCGGAGGAGTGGGTGACGGCGGCCGGGCGGATCAGTTCCGCCTTGGCGATGGGCCGGTCGACGGTGATCCGCTGGGTGTCGCCGTAGTTCCACTCGGTGTCGATCACCGAAGTGATCGTCGGGCGGGGGCCCTTGAGCAGGTAGGGCGGGGTGTAGACGGACACGTTGTGGTTCCAGCTGCCGTTGCCCGGGTTGTCGCCGGTGGTCATCACCCGGCCGTCCGGGAGCAGGAACGCGGAGGAGTGGTAGCCGCGGGCCTCGGGGTCGGCGGCCACCGGGTCGAAGGTGTTCGTCTCCGGGTCGTAGATCGAGGACTCGAAGACCGGGTTGGCGCGGTTGTGCAGGGCGCCGCCCGTCTCCAGCACCTTGCCGTCGGGCAGCAGCACCGCGGAGACGTACATCTTGCCCTGGTCACCGGTCTGCGGGACCTTGCCGTTGCCGAGGTCGACGGTGCCCTGCGGGAGCGGCGGCCCGGCGACGTACTGCGGGTTGGGCTGCTTCAGGTCGATGACGTCGGTGAGCCGGTTGGCGGCCGGGTTGGAGTCGATGTTGCCGCCGCCGATGGTCAGCACCTTCTGGTCCTGCGCCGGGGGCAGCAGCACGCTCGCCGACTGGTCCCGCTCGTCCTTCTTCTGCAGGCCGGGCACCTGGGTGACGGTGTTGGCGTCGTAGTCGTAGATCGCGGCGCCGGTGCCGGGGATGTTGTTGCCGAAGACATGGCTGCCGGAGTAGAAGAGCCGGCCGTCCTGCATGAGGATCATCGACGGGTACAGGCCCCAGTACGACCAGGTCTGGTTGACCTGCCAGGTGGGCAGCCACTTCTGCTGCTGCTCGGACCACAGCTCGGCCGTCACGGACCCGGTGGAGTCCTCCTTGAGGCCGCCGAACGAGATCACGTCACCGTTGCCGAGGACGGTCGCCGACGGGTACCAGTGGCCGTCGTTCATGTCGTTGGTCCTGGTGTACGTCTCGGTCTCGGGGTCGAAGACGTACGAGTCCTTGTAGCCCTGGTAGCCGATGGTGCCGTCCGCCGACGGATAGCCCTTGTTGCCGCTCATCACCAGCACCCGCCCGTCCTGCAGCTGGACGTGCCCGGCGCAGAACATGTCCTTCGGGGTGGGGATGACCTTGTAGCTGCCGTCGGCCGGGTCGTAGACGGCGGACGTGAAGGTGCCCGCCTCGAACATCTCCTCGTTGTTGCCGGAGCCGGCGATCAGCAGGACCTTGCCGTTGTGCAGGACGACCGAGTGCATGGAACGCACCGGGTTCTGCGCGGGCAGCACCTGCCACTTGCCGTTGGCGCACTCGTCGGCCGAGCCGGTGCACCGCGGGGGCGGGACCGGGTCGGCGACCTGCTCCATGGTGTAGTCGTCGGTGGTGGCGGAGCCGGTGCCGTAGACGGAGACGCCCCAGCTGATCCGGTCGGTCCCGGCGGGGACCTCGGGTGTGCGGACGGACGCCTGGGTCCACGTCCCCGCCATGTCGAGCGTCTTGAGGTCGGTCCAGTACTGCCAGCCCGCCGTGGTGTCGTGCCGGAACAGGGTGACGCTCGCGTCCGGCGTGGTCGTCTTGTACCAGAGGGACAGGTCGTACTGCTTGCCGACGGTCACCACCGGCGCGCAGTCCGCGGACTCGGTGATCAGTGCCTTGCGGTCGCCGTCGACGCGGCGGGTCAGCTCGACCTTCATCGCCTTTCCGCCGGAGTGGGCGTCGCCGGTCGTGGTGAAGGTGAAGTCGTTGTCGCCCCAGCCGGACTTGTGCCAGCAGTACGGCATGTCACCGGTGCCGGCCGTCTCGAACCCGGGGTTCTTGATGAGGTTGGCGGCGGAGGCGGGCTGGGGGGTGGTGAGCAGCAGGCCTGCGGCGAGGCCCATGGCGGCCAGGACGGCCGTTCTCCGACGGGATCTCATGCGGTGCTCCTAGGGCCTTTCTTTCGGATCAGGCTGGCTGTGACAGACGGTGCGTTCCGGTTGGGCCGAGCGGGGTCTGGTGCGTGCAGCTGCAAGGCGGAGGAGGGAGTCGACGCGGAGCGTCGGGGAGTGACGACAACGCGGCAGATGCGCGTGCCAGACCCCGCGACGCCGGCCTGATCCGAAAGGCAGGCCCTAGCTGTGCGGCTCGGATTTCGTCCGCGGCTTGCGGCGCGGCAGGTAGACCAGCGCTTCGGTGCCGACGAAGCGCAGGACGAAGGTGATGACCAGGGCGAGCGCCGTGGCCGGCAGCACGGCCAGGCCGAACTGCGCGACCAGCAACGCGATCAGCGGGATGCGCAGCACCAGGTCGGCGTTGGCGAGGAGCGCGAACCGTACGGTGCGGTCCGCCCAGTGCCGGTGCCGCCGCCGGTCGCGGAACAGCAGCTTCTCGATGAGCAGGAAGTTCCAGGCCACACCGAACTGGTTGGCGATGATCTCCGCGGGGAGGTAGTGCAGCCCCGCCTCGGTCATCGCCCACAGGGCCGCCAGATTCGGCACGAAGCCGGTCAGCCCGATCAGCCCGAACACCACCATCCGGGCCAGCGGATCGGCGGTGCGCAGCCCGGCGAGGTGCCGCAGGAAGCGCTGCCCCTCCTTGACGGTGGACTTGGACTCCCCGGCGAACCGTTCCTGGAACACGAACGGCACCTCGGTGACCGTTCGCGGACGGCTGCGGACCGCCAGTTCCAGCAGGATCTTGTAGCCGAGCGGCTTCAGGGCCTCCGCGGTGACCGCGCTGCGGCGGATGGCGAAGAACCCGCTCATCGGGTCGCTGATGCCGTGCAGCCGGCGCGGGAAGAGGGTCTTGGTCAGCCAGGTCGCTGCACGGGAGACGGCGACACGGTAGCTGCCGGCGAGCCCGGCGCGGCTGCCGCCCTTGAGGTAGCGGGAGGCGACGACGAGCCCGGCGCCCGCGCGTTCCCCGGTGGTGACCAGCTCGGGGACCAAAGACGGCGGGTGCTGGCAGTCGCCGTCCATGACGACGATCCAGTCCGACCCGGCCGCCTTCATGCCCTCGACGACCGCGCCGCCGAGCCCGCCGACCGGCTCCTCGCGGTGCAGCACGGTCACCGGGAACGGGCAGTCCCGCGCGGCCTCGTGGATGACCTGCGGGGTGTCGTCGGTGGAGTCGTCGACGAAGACGACCTCGCAGGGCAGCCGGGCCGGCACCGACTCGGTGATCTGGTGCAGCAACCGCCGTACGTTCGCCGACTCGTTGAAGGTCGGTACGACGATGGTGACGGCGCCCGGCTCGGCGACCTCGGCCGCCGTGACGGCCTCTTCGGGGACGATGGACTCCTGGCTCATCGCTCGCCTCCCGGGGTGCCCGCGGGCTGGATCCGCCGGATCTCGATCCGGTCCTCACCGGCGCCGAACACGGCGACCGGCTTCGAGTGCTCGATCGCGGCCCGCACGTTCGGCAGGTCCACGGCGTCGCGCCGCACCGTCGGCGAGGCGACCACGTAGTCCAGGTCCCGCCAGCCGCGCGGCATGGTCTTGGTGACGGCGGGGTCGAGGTCGGCCTTGTAGAACCAGATGGCGCCGAGCCCGGGCCGGTAGCCCTGGTGGACGAGGTCCAGCCACAGCGCGTCGTCGACGAGGACCCGGGTGTCCCCCGGGTCGGGCACCTCGGTGGCCATCCAGGCGGCGGCGGCCTGGTAGGGGGCGTTGGCGTCGGCGGTCATCGCGGTGCGGGCGCCGTCGTACCAGCGGGGTACGACGTAGACGCTCGCGGCGAGCGCGAGGACGGCGGCGACCGCGTACCGCGCGTGCGGCCGCCGCCCCTCGCGGCGCTGCTTGCGCAGCACGGCGTGCGCGACGCTCGCGGCGCCTCCGGCGAGGACGAGGGCGAGGAACGGCAGCGCCTGGATGATGTACATAGCGGGCAGGTAGCCGTCGGGGCGCAGGGCGACCAGGGCGAGGATCGCGACCGTGAGAGCGGGCCCGGCGAGGGCGCGGGCGGTGACCGACCAGCGCCAGGTCAGCAGGAGCAGCAGGGCGCCGGCGAGGCCGCCGAGGGGCAGCACGCGGTCGTAGTAGAGCCAGGACTGCAGGACACCGTGGGAGCCGGAGCCGGCGTCGAGGATGAAGCCGGAGCCGGGGCGGCTCATCTGATAGGTGATGCCGTCCCACAGGGAGACATGGCCGTCGCCCGGCAGCAACTCGCCCTTGAGCAGCGCGAACAGCGGGTAGGACAGGCCGATCAGGGCGCAGGCGGTGATCGCGCCGGTGACGGCGAACTTGCGGGTGTCGCGGTGGCTGTGCCGCCACATGGTGAGCAGCAGGGCGGGCAGGACGACGAGCATCGTCTCCTTGGTGAGCACGGCCGTCGCGGCGGCGATGCCCGCGCCGAAGTGGTGCCAGAGGTGGCGGCTCGGGGAGGCGGCGAGGGTGAACGCGAGCAGCGTCCACATCACGGCGAGGTTGTCGAGGAAGATCTCCCGCTGGAGGACGACCGAGAGCGGGGAGAGCCCGAACAGGGCCATGCCGAGCCCGGCGGCCCAGCGGGGCAGGGCGAGGCGGCGGCCGAGGACGTAGACGAGGACCGCGCTGACCGCGGAGATCAGCAGCATCATCGCGCGCATGCTGCCGACGGTCATCGAGTCGGGGCTGATCAGCGCGGGTATCCAGGTGAGGACGGCTATCTGGATCCAGCCGAGCGGCGGGTGGTCGTACCAGTAGGTGTAGTGGGCGAGGCCGCGGCCCTCCTGGACGGCCCAGGCCTGGGCGAGGTAGGTGCCCTCGTCGTCGCTGAGGGTGGGGTAGTCGGCGATGTTCCAGCCCTGGACGACGAGGATCGCCACCAGGAGGACGCCGCACAGGATCAGGTCCGGACGGGAGGACCGCAGTCTCTGCGGAGGCTTTGTTCGACCGGTCGAACGGGTCGTGGGCGCAGCTGTCCGCTGCGCGGGGACCTTGACTCCGGTCACCGCGGGAAGTGTGGAGGTCACGCAGGAACGTCCTCTCGGTTCACGTGCGCGAGATGAGCGCCGACATGGCTGGTCAGCTCCCAGTCGTTGCGGCCGCGCTGCTCACGCCAGACGGCGCGTACGGCGGCCCCGGCGAGGAGCACCTGGTAGAAGGGGCCGCCCACGATGAGCTTCACGTAGTGGACGAACCGGACGCGCAGCCCGTACTGCTTGCCGAAGTCGTGCAGGCCGACCAGCTCGAAGACGAAGGTCACCAGGGCGGTGACGGCCGGCAGGAAGGTGACGAAGGCGATGCCGACGGGCACGTCGAGGAAGAGCGCGACGGCCACGTTGAGCGGGATGACGACGCCGGAGACCGCCTGGAGGTACGGCGTCATGAGGGTGTAGCGGGCGAGCAGCCGCTGCCCGAAGGTGGGCAGCTGCTTCCAGTCCCGCTTCCGGTACACCTGGAGGAAGCCCTGGTTCCAGCGGGTGCGCTGCTTCAGCAGGCTCATCAGCGAGCCCGGGGTCTCCTCGCGGGTGACCATCTCGGAGTCGTAGGCGACGACGACCTTCTTGCCGACGCTGGAGAGGCGGACCCCCAGGTCGCAGTCCTCGGCGAGACAGTTGGGGTCCCAGCCGTCGGCCTCCCGCAGCACGTCCGTGCGGACGAAGACGGTGTTGCCGCCGAGCGGGATGAACCCCTTCTGCGCGTGCAGGTGCAGCCGCGAGCGGAACCAGAAGAAGTACTCCAGGCAGTTGCGCAGGCTGTACCAGCTGGAGTGGAAGTTGATCAGCTGGACACCGCCCTGGACGACGTCCGCGCCGGTGGTGCGGAAGGCGTGGTCCACGTGGGCGAGCAGCTCCGGATGGACCTGGTCCTCGGCGTCGAAGACCCCGACGACGTCGCCGCGGCAGTGCGGCAGCGCCGTGTTCATGGCCTTCGGCTTGTTCTTCTTCTCGTGGGTGTCGACGACGACGCGCACCCGCGGGTCCCGCGCGGCGGCCCGCTCGGCGACCTCCGTGGTCTCCGGGTCGTCGTGCCCGACGATCACGATGATCTCGAAGTCGGCGTGGCTGGATTCCAGCAGCCGCTGGATGGTGTGGTCGAGCACCGCCTGTTCGTGCCGCGCCGGAAGCAGCAGCGAGAAGGACAGGTGCTCGGCACCGTCCGGTCTGCTGAACCGGGTCGATGCGAGCACCTCGGGCGTACGCCAGGCGTGCATCTGCCACCACAGGGTGAACGCCGCCATCCAGAACAGGGCCAGTGAAACGGCAGCGATGAAGACAGACGTCAGCAAACAGATCCCCCCAGATCCCCAAAACCCCCAGCCGGGACGGCAGTCGAGCCGTCTCGGCATGTGCAGAGACTAGGGGGGAACTGTGAAGCGCGGGAGGTGTTCCGATAAATAGAGTGTTTCGGAGCGGTCGGGTGACTAGCGGGATCTACCCGAACACCTGCTCAATTCAGACAGCACTCATCGCCCCGACAACGCGATACGCAGGCGCTCGGGGTCGGTCGTAGGAGCGTCACAGGTGAAATTACGACAGACATAAGCGGTCGGTTCACCGCCCATGAGCGGTCGGTCCGCGAGCAGCGGGAACTCCGCGCCGCCCGCGACGCCGTACGCCACGACCGCGCCGGGGGCGGTGCCGAGCAGCGCCGTACGGTGCAGGGTCCGCGTCCCGGCGTCGTCGAGGGCGGGCCCCACGACCGCCACCTCGCGCGGCCCGTCCAGCAGCGCCTCCGCCACCGCGAGCCCCCAGCCGATGAACCGCGGCACCCGCGGCCCCAGCACCCGCACCACCCCCAGCGCCCGCTCGGCGGCGGTCCGATGCGGCTCGGAACCGGTCTGCGCGGCATAGCCCAGCAGCGCGCCCGCGGCAGCCGTCCACCCTGACGGGGCGGCGTTGTCGGTCGGGTCCTGCGGCCGGCGGATCAGCCGCTCGGCGTCGGCGGCCGTGTCGTACAGGGCGCCGGTCTTCTCGTCGGTGAACCGCACGAGCACGTGATCGAGCAGCAGCCCCGCGAAGTCCAGCCAGACACCCTCCCCGGTGACCGACGCGAGGGCGAGGAAGCCCTCGGCGACGTCCGCGTAGTCCTCCAGGACGCCCGCGTTGGCACCGGCCCGGCCGTCCTTGCTGGTACGGGCCAGCTGCGCACGGTCGTCGAGATGCACCCGGACCAGCAGATCGGCCGCGGCGAGGGCGGCGTCGACGAGGTCGGGGCGGTCGAAGTAGGCGCCGGTCTCGGCGAGCGCGGCGATCGCCAGGCCGTTCCAGGCGGCGACGACCTTGTCGTCCCGGCCGGGAGCGGGCCGCTCGGCGCGTGCGGCGAACAGCCGCCGTCGCACCGAGTCCACCTTCTCCGCGTCGAAGACACCCTCGTGCTGCGGAAGTTGCAGCACCGACGCCCCCTCCTCGAAGGTCCCTTCCTCCGTCACGCCGAAGTACTGCGCGGCGAGCTCGGCGTCACCGTCGCCGAGGACGGCGCGGAGCTGCTCCGGCGTCCACACGTAGTAGGCGCCCTCGACGTGCCGCCCGGTCCCGTCGTCGCTGTCGGCGTCCAGCGCGGAGGCGAACCCGCCCTCCTCGGTGCGCAGTTCACGCACCATGAAGTCCGCGGTCTCCAGCGCCACCCGCCGCGCCAGCTCGGACCCGGTGGCCCGCCACAGATGGGCGTAGACCCGACAGAGCAGCGCGTTGTCGTAGAGCATCTTCTCGAAGTGCGGCACGACCCAGTCCCGGTCCACGGAGTAGCGCGCGAACCCGCCCCCGAGCTGGTCGTAGATCCCGCCCCGGGCCATCCGCTCACACGTGTCCCGCGCCATCTGCGACGCGCCCTCGGACCCGGTCCGCGCCGCGTGCCTCAGCAGGAACTCGATCACCATGGACGGCGGGAACTTCGGCGCCCCGCCGAACCCGCCGCGCTGCGGGTCGTACTCCCGCGTCAGCCCCAGCAGCGCCTGCGCCAGCTCCTGCTCCCCCGGCACCTGCTTCCCGGCCCCGTAGTCGATCTCCCGCCCGGCGAGATCCCGCACGATCTTCCCCGCGACGTCGGCGACCTCCTCCCGCCGCTCCGCCCACGCCTGCCGCACCCCTTCCAGCACCTGCCGGAACGACGGCATCCCGTGCCGCGGCGCCGGCGGGAAGTACGTACCGAAGTAGAACGGCTCGGCCTCCGCCGTCAGAAACACGGTCATCGGCCACCCACCGTGCCCGGTGGCGGCCTGCACGGCCTCCATGTAGACGGCGTCCACGTCGGGGCGTTCCTCGCGGTCGACCTTGACGCTGACGAAGTTCTCGTTGAGATAGGCCGCCGTCGCCTCGTCCTCGAAGGACTCGTGCGCCATCACATGGCACCAGTGGCAGCTCGAATAGCCGACGCTCAGCAGTACGGGCACGTCCCGGCGCCGCGCCTCCTCGAACGCCTCCTCCGACCACGGCCACCAGTCGACGGGGTTGTCCGCGTGCTGGAGCAGGTAGGGCGAGGTCTCGTGGGCGAGTCGGTTCGACATGGAGTCCATCCTGCCCCAGTACCCGGCAAACGGCTCACGGCACGTGGCCCGCCCGCCGGGTTCCCGCGATCGTCGCCCTCTCCCCTCCGCTCGCCCCGCGCAGCACACTTGACCGAGAACGCCGTTGCCGCCGGAGGGGGACGTGACATGCGGGACAGTCATCGGGCCGAGGCCGAGCGGTTGCTTGGGCGGGCCGTGGAGGAGGAGGTGCGGCGGTCGGGGGGCCGGGTCGACGGAAAGGTGCTGATGGCGCGGGCGCGCGGGGCGCTGGACGCGATGGCGGGCGCGGCCGGGGAGGAGTACGAGGCCTACACACGGGCGCTGGACGAGGCGGAGGCGGGGCGGCTGACGTTCGGGCAGCGGTACGCGCGGGAGGGTGCCGGGACGCCGTTGCTGGTCGCGGTGGTGGCGGCGGTCGCCGCGGCCGTCGCCGATCTGGCGCTCGGCACCGGAGCCGGGACCGCGCTCGGCGCCGGGGTGACCGTGGGGTTCGCGGGGGCCGCGGCGACGGTGGTGAAGGTGGCGGGGGTGCATCTGCCGGCCGCGCATCGGCGTGCGGGGGCGGTCGGGCAGCCCGGTGGGGCCGAGCAGCTGCGGTTGCAGTGGCTGACCGCGCTGGAGGTGCGCGGCATCCGGCCGTTCCTGGACCAGCAGCGGGTGCTGGCCGCGTCGACCGGGCCGAGGAAGAGCGGTCCGCAGCTCCTCGGCGCGGACAAGAGCGCCGCCGCGCGGGGGCGGGCCGCGCTGGAGCAGTCGTTCGGGCAACTGCCGGAGACGGCGGGTCCGTTCGCGGGGCGGCGGCAGGAGCTGGCGCGGATCCGGCAGTGGGTGCAGGCGGCGCGGGCGAGTACGCGGACGCGGCCGACGGTGGTGGTGCTGCACGGGGCGCCCGGTTCCGGTCGTACGACGCTGGCGGTGCGGGCCGCGCACGATCTGCGGGACCAGTTCCGCGGGGCGTGTGTGGTGGATCTGCGCGGGGGCAGTCCCGAGGAGCCGCCGCTGTCGACGCGGGAGGCGCTGCTGCACCTGCTGAACCGGCTGGGCGCGCCGCGTGAGCAGTTGCTGTTCCGGGAGCGGTCGTCGGCGGATCAGCAGGTCAAGCGGTTGAGCGAGCTGTACCACCAGCATCTGACGGGGGTGCCGGTCACGGTCGTCCTCGACGACGCCTCCGATCCGGAGCAGGTGCGCACGCTGGTTCCGGAGCGGTCGGACAGTCTGGTCCTGGTGACCGCGCGGGAGCCGCTTCGGCTGCCGGACGACTTCCCGGCGTGGGTGCATCAGCTGCCGGTGCCGGTGCTGGACGCGGCCGGCGCGGAGGAGCTGCTGGGCGCGGCGGCGCAGGGGGACGGGGGGCCGTACGACGCGCAGTCCGCGGACCGGATCCGGGAGCTGTGCGGCGGGCTGCCGCTGGCGCTGCGGATCGCGGGGTCGTCGCTGGGGACGCGTTCGCCGCGGCGGCTGGCCTCGGATCTGGCGGCGTACGGTCCGGTGGAGCCGGTGGAGCGGGCACTGTGGCTGCGGTACACGGACCAGCCGGAGCCGGCGCGCAGGCTGCTGCGGCGGCTGGCGCTGGCGGGACGGGCCTCGCTGGGTGCCGCGGCGGCGGCATCGCTGCTGGCGACGGACGAGGCGGAGGCGACGCGGCTGCTGCTGGCCTTGTCCCGCGCGGGGCTGATCGACCATGTCCGCGGCAGCCGCTACCGGCTGCACGATCTCGTCCGCGCCTTCGCGCACGCCCGTCTGCTCGACGAGGAGAACCCTGCGGAGCGTACGGCGGCCCAGGAGCGGCTGATCGGGAACTACGCGGATCTCGCCGACTCGGTGCTGCGGCTGGTGGACGGCAACATGTCGACCCGTTCGGACCGGTTCGGCCCGCACGGTTTCACCTCGCTGGACGAGGCGCTGCGCTGGCTGGACGACGAGTCCAGCTTCATCACGGCGGCGCTCAGGCACGCCGAGGGCGTGGATCAGCGGGCGGTGCTGAACCTGCTGGGCGCGCTGTGCGACTACTGCCTGCTGCGCGGCGACCTGTACCGGCTGGGTGAGATCAGCGAGCTGGCGCAGGCCGTGGACCAGGGGCTGCTGATCCGTTCGGTGCAGTGGCGTACGGGTATCGCGGCCCGGCAGCTGGGCGAGCTGGACCGGGCGCGGGCGACGCTCGCGTCGGTGGTCGACCTGTACCGGGAGGCCAACCATGACGCGGGGGCGGCGCGGGCGCTGTGCTCGCTCGGCATCACCCTGCATCACCAGGGCGGTCTCACCGAGGCGGCGGCGAAGCTGCGGGAGGCGCTGGACATGCAGGCGGCGCCGGAGCTGGCGACGGACCGGGCGTGGACGATGCACGCGCTGGCGGCGGTGGAGCGGGACCGGGCACGTCTCGCGGAGGCCCTGGATCTGCTGACGCGTTCGCTGGAGCTGCACCGGGCGGGCGGATCGCTGCACGGTGAGGCGTGGGCGCATTTCCAGCTGGGGCAGCTGTACATCCGTCTGGGCGACGCCCAGCGGGCCGGGACGGAGCTGCGGCAGGCCCTGGAGCGCTACGGCCGTACCCGGGACGCCCGCGGTGAGGCGTGGGCGCTGACCCAGCTGGCGCGGACACTGCTGCTGGCGGGGGACGCCTCACCGGCGGTGGAGGAGCTGCGGCAGGCGGCGGTGCGGCACCGGGAGAACGAGGACGCGCGCGGGGAGGCGTGGACGCTGTACTACCTGGGGCAGGCGCTGGAGGAGACGGGCGACCTGGACCGGGCGGTGCGCGAGCTGGAGCGGTCCCGCACGATGTTCTCGCGGATGCGGGACGTGTACGGCCTGGCCTGTGCGCGGCATCACTCGGCGCGGGTCACCCGTGATCAGCGTGCCGCGCAGACCGGCTCACTGCGCAACTCCGGTTTCGCCCGCCAGCTGCTGGTCGACGCCCGCGCGGACTTCCAGCGCATCGGCGTGGCGCACGGCGAGGCGTGGACGTGCCTGGAGCTGGCCGTGGTGGACGCGGGCAACGGCCGTACGGCGCAGGCGCTGGGCCTGTGCGAGGAAGCGGCCGGGCTGTTCGCGGGGTACGGCGACCGGCGCGGCGAGGACTGGGCCCGCTTCCTGCGCTGCACCCTGCTGCCGTACGCCGCCCCGGGCGGGGTGGAGGTCGGTACGGCGGTGGCGGAGGAGGAGCTGGCCCAGCTGGCCCGCGCCCGGCATCCGGCACGCGACGAGAAGCTGGACGGCTTCGTGCCGGCGTTCCGGCTGCTGCTGGAGCGCGGCGTCAGCCTGGAGGCGGGCTGGCAGGCGTGGCGGCTGGGCATGGTGCCGAGCCGGCATGCCCGGGAGGTGATGGGTGTGGAGGTGCCGGCGCGGCAGTGACGCCGCGCCGGCACCACCCGCACCAGCCCGCGCGGGTCAGCCCTTGTCGGCCTTGGTGCCGGCGGCCGAGGTCTCGGCCTCGGTCCCGGGTTCCGGGGCTTCCTCGAAGTCGACCTTGCCCATGTGGCGGTTCATCGACTTCATCAGGGCCCAGACGGCCAGGCCCATCACCGCGAAGACGATGAAGCCGAGGACTCCGGGGGTGACCTTGTCCTTGTCGAGCTCCTTGGCGATGGTCACGAAGTGCGTCATGGCCAGGCTTGTGCTTGGGGTCATGTCAGGCATTGTCCCGGATGCCCGCGAAGAGGTCGTCCTCGGGGAGGGAGGTGTCGACGAGGGACTTCGCCAGCTCGTACTCCTCGGTGGGCCAGACCTCCTTCTGGAGCTCCAGCGGGACGTGGAACCAGCCGCCGTCGGGGTCGATCTGGGTGCGGTGGGCGATCAGTGCCTTGTCGCGGATCTCGAAGAAGTCGGCGCACGGCACGTGGGTGGTCAGGGTGCGCTCCTTGTGGCCCGACTCGTCCCAGCGCTTGAGCCACTCGCCGTAGGGGGACTCCAGGCCCCGGTCGAGCATCGCCTGGTGCAGGGCGTTGGTGCGGGGCCGGTTGAAGCCCTGGTTGTAGTAGAGCTTCAGCGGCTGGTACGCCGGACCGTACTCGCCCTCCGGGTACTTCTCGGTGTCGGCCGCGCCCTCGAAGGCCACCATCGTGATCTTGTGGGTCATGATGTGGTCGGGGTGGGGGTAGCCGCCGTTCTCGTCGTAGGTGGTGATCACCTGGGGACGGAAGGAGCGGATCTTCCGCACCAGCTCGCCGGCCGCCTTGTCGACGTCCTCGAGGGCGAAGCAGCCCTCGGGCAACGGGGGCAGCGGGTCACCCTCGGGCAGGCCGGAGTCCACGAAGCCGAGCCATTCCTGCTTGACGCCGAGGATCTCCCGGGCCTCGTCCATCTCCTTCCTGCGTACCTCGTGGATGTTCTCCTCGATGTAGGCGTCGCCTTGGAGCTTCGGGTTGAGGATGGAGCCGCGCTCCCCGCCCGTGCAGGTCACGACCAGCACGTCCACCCCCTCGGACACGTACTTCGCCATGGTCGCCGCGCCCTTGCTCGACTCGTCGTCGGGGTGGGCGTGCACAGCCATCAGTCGCAGCTGGTCAGTCAAGACTCAATCCTCGATCGTCGTGTCGGCTCCCGGTGGCCCGGAGCCATCGGTGGGTGTCGTCCCGTAGGGACGTCGTTGTGGGGCGGTGGTCGGGTGACGGGTGGGCGGCTTCTATAGTGACCGAATCGGAGGGCCAATAATTCCGGGATACGGCACCGGGGGCCCGTTTCGGGACATCTGTTCCGCCCGGTCGAGAGGACGATCATGAGTACGGCGAGTACGCGACCGCCCGAGGGCCGTTACGGCCGTTCCTCGGACGAGCGCTCGGACCGCACCCTGAAGCTGGTCGGCGGTGTCCTCGGGGCGGTGCTGGTCGGTCTGATCGCCTTCTTCGCCTACCACTACGTCGGCCAGAACAAGATCAGCGCCGAGGTGATCAGCTTCGACCTCCGGGACGACTCCGTGAAGGTGGAGCTGAGCGTCGAGAAGGACGCCGGGGCCTCCGGTTACTGCACGGTGCGTTCCCAGGCGGCGGACGGCGCCGAGGTGGGCCGGGCCGACTTCCGCTTCGACGGGGACGCCACCCGGCTGACGGAGGTCGTCACCCTCCGCACCACGGCGCCCGGTACCACGGCCGAGCTGCTGGGCTGCCACGCCGACTGACGCGTCACCCGGAATGTCGACCGGCTGACCTGCGTTGACGTGATTTTGGTGACTTATGTCCTCCCCCTTCCGTCCCTGAATTGTTAGGCTCGTGGTTTCGCCCACTCGTGAAGGAACATGCTTCTGGGTAGGGCGATGCTTTGTATTCCCAGTACCGACGAGGAGCACCTGTGACCCAGACCAGCGAGAACGTCACCTGGCTGACCCAGGAGGCGTACGACAAGCTCAAGGAAGAGCTTGAGTACCTGTCTGGTCCCGCGCGCACCGAGATCGCGGCCAAGATCGCCGCGGCGCGTGAGGAGGGCGACCTGCGGGAGAACGGCGGGTACCACGCGGCCAAGGAGGAGCAGGGCAAGCAGGAGCTCCGTGTGCGCCAGCTGACCCAGCTCCTGGAGAACGCCAAGGTCGGTGAGGCTCCGGCGGCCGAGGGTGTCGTCGCCCCCGGCATGGTCGTGACGATCGCCTTCGACGGCGACGAGGACGACACGCTGACCTTCCTGCTCGCCTCCCGGGAGTACGCGAGCGACGACATCGAGACCTACTCCCCGCAGTCCCCGCTGGGCACCGGCGTGAACGGCAAGAAGGTCGGCGAGGACGCGGAGTACGAGCTTCCGAACGGCAAGAAGGCCTCGGTGAAGATCCTGAAGGCCGAGCCGTACGTCGGCTGACCCCGGCCGCCGTCACTCTCTCCGCCGCGCCCCCGGCGTCCTCGTGACGCCGGGGGCGTCGTCATGCCACCGTCGTCATGCCGCCGAGGAAACGATCAGTCGATGACCCGGTACCCCGCCGCGCGCAGCGCCTCACCGACCTCGACGCAGTGGGCCGGCCCCTTCGTCTCCAGGTGCAGCTCCACCTCCGCCTCGGTGAGCCCGAGCCGCGGATCGGTCCGTACGTGGCTCACGTCGAGGACGTTGGCGTCGACCACCGACAGCACCCCGAGCAGGGTCGCGAGGGCGCCCGGCCGGTCCGTCAGGCGCAGCCGGACCGCCAGATAGCGGCCCTGCGCCGCCATGCCGTGCCGCAGCACCCGCTGCATCAGCACCGGGTCCACGTTGCCGCCGGACAGCACCGCCACCACCGGCCCGTCGAAGGCACCGGGATCGCCGAGCAGCGCGGCGACCGGGCTCGCGCCGGCCGGCTCCACCACCAGCTTGGCCCGCTCCAGGCACAGCAGCAGCGCGGCGGACAGCTCGTCCTCGGTGACCGTGCGGACCTCGTCGACCAGCGCGCCGACGATGCCGAACGGCACGTCGCCGGGCCGTCCGACCCTGATGCCGTCGGCCATCGTCACCGGGTTCTCGATCGACACCGGGCGCCCGGCCGCCAGCGACGGCGGGTAGGCGGCCGCGCCCGCCGCCTGCACCCCGACGATCCGCACGTCCGGCCGCAGCGCCTTCACCGCGATCGCGATGCCCGCCGCGAGCCCGCCGCCGCCGATCCCGACGACGACCGTGCGCACCTCCGGGCACTGTTCGAGGATCTCCAGGCCGACCGTGCCCTGCCCGGCGATGACGTCGGGGTGGTCGAAGGGGTGGATGAACACCGCGCCGGTCCCGGCCGCGTACTCCTGCGCGGCTGCCAGTGTCTCGTCGACCACCTGGCCGTGCAGGCGCACGTCGGCGCCGTACTCGCGGGTGGCACTGATCTTCGGCAGCGGGGCGCCCTTCGGCATGAACACCGTCGAGCGCACCCCGAGCAGCGAGGAGGCCAGGGCCACGCCCTGCGCGTGGTTGCCCGCGCTGGCCGCGACCACCCCGGCGGCCCGCTCCTCGGGCAGCAGCCCGGCGATCCGCACGTACGCGCCGCGCAGCTTGAACGAGCCCGTCCGCTGGAGGTTCTCGCACTTGAGGTGCACCGCCGACCCCACCAGCCGGCTCAGGTGCCGGCTGCCCTCCATGGCCGTCACCCGCGCGATCCCCGAGAGCATCTTCTGGGCGCCGCGCACGTCGTCGAGGGTGACGGTCCGAAAGGAGTCAGCGGTGCGGTAGCTCATGACTCAAGCATCGCAGTTCACGGGCGGGAAGCTCGGGTGTGACCAACCACCGAGACCGGATTCCGCAGCGCCGGTACGGCCCGCCTCCGGGCCGCGTACCCTGTCCCCCAACCCAGCAGCCCTCATGAAGTGAGCCCCCGGCCATGCCCACAACACCTGAAATGTCGATGGACATGACGACCGTCGGTGACACCGGCCTTCTCGACACCCTCCAGCACGAGGTGGCGGTGTTCGCCCGGCGTGCCGAACAGACCAGGCTCGGCGGTGTCGGGCAGGTGCGCAACTCCATGGACCGTGCCGCGTACCTGCTGCTCAACCGGCTCGACAAGGAGGGCCCGATGGGCGTCAAGGCGCTCGCCTCCAGCATGGGCATCGACTCCTCGACGGTCACCCGGCAGGTCGCCCCGCTCGTCGACACCGGTCTCGTCAAGCGGACCTCGCATCCCGAGGACGGGCGGGCGGTGGTGCTCCAGCTGTCCCCGCGCGGGCTGTCGCGGCTGGAGGAAGTGCGCTCCTCGCGGCGTCAGTTGATGGCCGAGCTGACACACGACTGGGCACCGGAGGAGCGCGAGGCGTTCTGCACGCTCCTCACCCGCTTCAATGTCGCGCTCTCCGCGCGGATGGCGCCGCAGGGGGTACCGGCGGCGGAGCGTCCGACGCCGTCCTGACGCCCGCGTTCCGGGCCGTGCACGGCTCTTGACCGAAACACCACCCCTGGCCTCATATGAGACCGGGTCCCCTCGCGCCCGGGGCCGTCCGCCGGGTTCGCCTCCCGCGCGCCGGGACCCGTGTCCTCAGGTCGCCCTCAGGGGGGAGGCGCGGTGCGACGACGGCAGGAGTCCCAGGACGACCGCCGCGCCCGGGAGTTCGAGGCGTTCGTCGCAGGCGCGGCCGGACGGCTGCTGCACACCGCCACCCTGCTCACGGCGGAGACGCCGTACGACAATCCGCGTGCCCGGCGTCTGCTGACGCTGGCGCTCGCGCACACCTACGCGTGCTGGGACCGGCTGCGCGGCGAGGACCCGTACGACAGGGCCCGCCAGTACCTGGCCACCCGCTTCACGCGTGGGGCGTGGCACCACTACGGGGGTGTGCTCGTCCGGTTCCGGCCGGGCCCCGACGCCACGCTGACCGGGCTCTCCCCGCAGGAGCGGCTGATCATCGTGCTGCGGCTCTACGAAGGGGTCGCCGAGGAGCAGACCGCCGCTCTGCTGGGCCTGCCCGAGGACCGCGTGCGCACCGTCTGCGACCGCGCCACGGCGACCCTGCTGCACCCGCCCCGCACCCCGGCGCCGGCGGTGGGGCGCGCGAAGGCGGCGCCGTCGTGAGGAGGCCCAGGTGAACCGGCCCGAGCGGGAGGCCGCGGTACGGCGGATCATGGAGCGGGCGGCGCCCGCGGTGCCGCCGGAGCTGTACGCGGACGTGGTGCGGCGGGGCGGCCGCATGCTGCGCCGCCGGGTGCTCGCCCGCCGGGTGGGCTGGCTGCTGCTGCTCGCGGCGGGCGTGGCGTTCACCGTGTGGGCGCTGACGGCCCGCCCGTGGGTGGAGCCGCCGTCGACGACGACTCCACCGCTCACGGGCTGGTGAGACGCGTCGGCTAGCCGAGCGCCTGCTGGAGGTCTTCCAGCAGGTCCTCGACGTTCTCGATGCCCACGGAGAGGCGGACCAGGTCCCCCGGCACCTCCAGCGCCGAGCCGGCCGCGGAGGCGTGCGTCATCCGCCCGGGGTGCTCGATCAGCGACTCGACGCCGCCCAGGGACTCGCCGAGCGTGAACACCTTGGCGCGGTTGCAGACCTCGACGGCCGCCTGCTCGCCGCCCTCGACCCGGAAGGAGACCATGCCGCCGAACGCCCGCATCTGCTTGGCGGCGACCTCGTGACCGGGGTGCTCGGGCAGCCCCGGGTACAGCACGCTGGTCACGCGCGCGTGCCGGGTGAGCATGTCGGCGATCTTCGTGGCGTTCTCGCTGTGCCGGTCCATGCGCACCGACAGCGTCTTGGTGCCGCGCAGCACCAGCCAGGAGTCGAAGGGCCCGGCGACCGCGCCCATCGCGTTCTGGTGGAAGGCCAGCTCCTCGCCCAGCGCCTCGTCGGCGGTGATCAGGGCGCCGCCGACGACGTCCGAGTGGCCGCCCATGTACTTGGTCAGCGAGTGCACGACGACGTCCGCGCCGAGCGCCAGCGGCTGCTGGAGGTACGGCGTGGCGAAGGTGTTGTCGACGACGAGCCTGGCGCCGGCGTCCCGGGCGACCTGGGCGACGGCGGCGATGTCGGTGATGCCGAGCAGCGGGTTGGACGGCGTCTCGACCCACACGACCTTGGTCTTCGGGGTGATCGCGGCCCGCACCGCGGCCGGGTCGCCGGTGTCGGCGACCGACCACTCCACGCCCCAGCGGGCGACGACCTTGGCGAACAGGCGGAACGTGCCGCCGTACGCGTCGTTCGGGATGACCACGTGGTCGCCGGGGTCGAGCAGCGTGCGCAACAGGCAGTCCTCGGCCGCCAGTCCGGACGCGAACGCGAGGCCGCGGCGGCCGCCCTCCAGGGCGGCGAGGTTCTCCTCCAGGGCGGTCCTGGTCGGGTTGGCGCTGCGGCTGTACTCGTAGCCGCCGCGCAGCCCGCCGACGCCGTCCTGCTTGTAGGTCGACACCTGGTAGATGGGCGGGACGACCGCGCCGGTCAGGGGGTCGGCGGTGTTGCCCGCGTGGATCGCGAGCGTCTCGAAGTGCTGACTGATGTGCCTGTCGCTCATGAGCACCGAGCGTAGTGCGCGAACGGGGAAGATGACGGACGGCGAAGTTTTCCACAGGTCATCGACCGGGTTGGCCAATTGTCACAGGCGTCTGGAACGCTGGAGGCATGGAGATTCTCTGGGTCCTGATGGCTCTGCTCATGCTGAGCCTGGTGCTGCTCCCCTTCATGAGGCGCCGGCGCGGCATGATCGAGCAGGTTCCGCCCGGCCACCCGGACGCCGCGGACCCGGCGAACTACGGTTTCGTGCGCCAGGAGGAGCTGGACGTCCGGATGCCCGGCCCCGACCAGGACCTGCTGGACGTCCTGGACCTGGTGCAGCGCACGCAGGACTACCGCGCGGCGGCCCAGCTGCTGGCCGGCACCGAGGCGGAGGGCGAGCTGCGCTGGCAGCGCGTGCAGGCCTTCGCGGGTGCCGCCTCCCTGGAGCTCCAGCAGCGGCCCGGGAACGCCGGCGAGACGCCCGGCGGGCAGTGGCTGCGGGTGTGGCGCGCCGAGCAGCCCAAGGACGCGGGCGGCGCGGCGGTGCACGCCGAGTTCCTGGTGCAGCAGGCGTGGCGGACGGCGACCCCGGGCACGGACGAGTTCCGGATCATCATGGAGGAGGCGAAGGCGGCGTGCGCGGACGCGGCGCTGCTGGCCCCCGGCGACCCGGTCCCGTACATCGTCGAGCTCTCGGTGGCCCGCGGTCTCGCCTACTCCCGCGAGGAGTTCGAGCAGCTGTGGCTGAGGATCCTGGACCGGACGCCGAACCACATGGGCGCGCATCTGGCCGCGCTGCACTTCTGGTGCGAGAAGTGGCACGGCTCGAAGGAGCTGGCGACCTCGTTCGCGGAGGCCGCGGCGGCCCGCGCGCCGCAGGGCTCGCTGCTGGCGGCGATGCCGCTGTTCTCGGTGTTCGAGCACCTGCCCGAGGTGAACCTGGTCAGCGGCTTCTACCAGAGCGAGGTCGTGACGAAGGCGATCCACGGCGCGCTGCACGCGGTCCACTCGGCCCGCGCCGACGACCCGATGCTGGCACACGTGCGCCATCTGCTGATCTTCTTCCTGGTGCGGGCGGAGCGCTGGGCGGAGGCCATGAACGAGCTGGTGCACGTCGACGGCCATGTCGGCGCCCTGCCCTGGACGCTCTCGCCGGACCCGGCGGCGGAGTTCGCGGTCTACCGCGCGCTGGCGGTCGCGGGCTACGAGGCGAACGGCGGCAGCCCGGCGACCCTCCCGCACTGATCCCCGGCCGCCCGGGCGGCCCCGGCGGCCTCAGCGGCCTCAGGAATATGACGTTGCCGCGCTGACGTGCGGTCAGGCATACTCCGCATCCCCCCACACAGTTTCGTCATGTCCATTTCCAGGAACTCCGTGGGGGGTTCGTCCCACTATGGGCGCAACTCTGCGCGCGCTGCGCGCCCTCGTCCTGCTCGCCGGCTTCTATCTCCTCGGCTTCGTCATGCTCGGCGCGCTGGTCGCCGTCGACTGGGCGTTCGCCCAGGCCGGGGTCGGCAGCATCACCGCCAAGATCTGGTTCGTCAGCGCGCTCGTCGCGATCCCCATCGTGCAGGGCATGTTCGCGCTGCGCACCCCCAAGGACGAGCCGGTCCCCGGCCTGCCGGTGACCCCCGAGCAGGAGCCCGCCCTGTGGGCCGCCGTACGCGAGCTCGCCGAGCAGACCAGCACCCGCGCACCCGACGAGATCGTCCTCACCGGCGACGTCAACGCGGCCGTCACCGAGGACACCCGCCTCCTCGGCCTGCTGCCCGGCCGCCGCCGCATGTACATCGGCCTGCCGCTGATGACCGGCCTGAGCGAACCCCAGCTGCGCTCCGTCATCGCCCACGAGTTCGGGCACTACACCCACCACGACACCCGCCTCGTCGCGATCACCCTGCGCGGCCGCCTCCAGGTCATGCGCACCGTCGCCAACCTGCACGAGCGCTCCCAGGCGAAGGCCGCCAAGGAGCAGGCCCGCCAGGAGAAGAAGAACGCCAAGCGGCTCGCCCGCGGCAAGAAGGCCGGCGAGGTCGACACCCGGGGCGCCGGCATGAGCTACCGCCTCGCCGCCAAGCCCTTCCTCTGGTACGGCCGCTTCTACCTGCGCGCCTCCCAGGAAGTGGGCCGCCGCCAGGAACTCGCCGCCGACCTGGCCGCCGCCCGCATCGCCGGCCGCGACGCCACCGCCTCCGCGCTGCGCGAGATCCCCGTCCTCGACTCCGCCCACGACTTCTACATGCAGTCCTACGCCACCCTCGGCACCGCTGCCGGACTGCTGCCGCCGCCCGGCGAGGTCTTCGGCGGCCTGCGCCGGCTGCTCGCCGAGCGCGCCACCGAACTCGACGAGCTGCGCGCCTCCCCGCCCCCGCAGGAGCAGTCGCCGTACGACTCCCACCCGCCGATCGCCGAGCGGGTCGCCCTGATCGAGCAGCTCCCCGACGACGGCCGCGCCCTGACCGGCGCCCGCCCCGCGCTCGCCCTGCTCGCCGACCCGGACCGCGCCTTCACCGAGCTGGAGCGGGTCGCCCTCACCCCGGAGGCACTGCGGCTGGCCCGCGCAGCCGACTGGGCGCAGCTCGTCCACCGGTCGATGCTCTGGCAGGCCGAGCAGGACGCCGAACCGCTGCGCCGGGCCGTCGCCCAGACACACGGCGGCGACGGCTCCCCGTCCGCCGTCCTCGACGCGGCCGACGCGGGCGGGCTGTGGCAGCTCGCCGATCTGCTGCCCAGGTCGCCGGAGGCCGAGGCCGCCACCGGCCGCGCCGCCCGCGAGTTCGCCCGGCCCCAGCTGCGTGCCCGCCTCGCCCGGCTCGTCCTCGTCGAACTCGCCCGCCAGGGCCGGGCGCACTGGGAGCTGTCCTGGAGCGACGCGGCCCGGCTGCGGCTGCCGGACGGCCACGAGGAGTGGCTGAAGCAGGCGCTGGACGCGGCGGTGGCGGACGTACCGGAGACCGGCGAGCTGCGCAGGCTGCTCGCGCCGACGCACTGACAGGTCCACCCCTCTCCTCCCCCAAGGACACAACGCACCCATGCACATAGTCATCCCGCTCGCCGTCCTCCTGATCGTGCTCGTCGTCTGGTTCCGCAAGCACACGAAGGGTCCGGGCGGCGTACGCACCGGGGACCTGCCGAAGGCCGCCGCCAAGCTGGGCTTCCTGCCCGGCGACCAGCTCGACACCGACCATGATCGCGCCCCCGACCCCGAGGTCACCGCCGCGCGGGAGGCCGTCCGGGCCGGGAACTGGCAGGCGGGCGCCGAGTTCCTGGCGGCGGCCGGACAGGACTGGCAGGAGCGGGACCGGCGCTCCAGCGTGCTGGCGCGGGAGGCCGTCAAGGACGACGCCTGGCTGCTGGCGTGGCGTACCGCGCGGCCCGAGGACCCCGCCGCGGCCCTGGTGCACGCCGAGTCCCTGATCGACCTGGCGTGGGAGATCCGCGGCGCAGCGCGGGCGAAGTACACCACCGACGAGCAGTTCGCGGGCTTCCACCGCGTGCTGCGGCAGGCGCAGGAGGCGTGCGCGCACGCGCAGTCGCTGGCGGGCGACGACCCGTGCCCGTTCATCGTGGAACTGCCGCTGGCGATGGGCCTGGGCTATCCGCACGACCGCTTCGAGAAGATCTGGGCGGAGATCGAGGAGCGCGACCCGCACCACCTGGCCGCGCACTCCGCCGCGCTGCAGTACTGGTGCGCCAAGTGGCGCGGCTCGCACGAACTGGCGGAGGCGTTCGCCCGGGCGGCGGCCGAGAAGGGCCGGCCGGGGCAGCTGCTGAGCGTGCTGCCGCTGGAGGCGTACTACGAGTACGAGATCGCGCACGACGACCTCAACCGGGACGAGTTCTACAAGCGCCCCGAGGTCGTCGCCGCGGTCGACGCGGCCCTGGTCGACGTGGCGGCGGCCGCCGCCGCGAACCCCGGCGACTGGCGGATCCCGCACGTCCGCCACCTCCTCGCCAGCCTGCTGTTCTGGCAGGACCGCCACGAGGCGGCGGTGGAGCAGTTCCGGCTGGTCGACGGGTACATCGACGCCGTGCCGTGGTCGTACCGGGGCGGCCGGGAGGCGATGATCAAGGCCTACACCGGGGAGCGGGACTACAGCGCGGCGCAGGTGCTGAAGGCGCGCGGCGGAATCTGAGGACGCGGCCGTACGTTGACGCAGGCACCGCCCGGCACCAGGAGGAACCCATGCTCTTCGGACGTACGCCCGTCCTGCCCACCCCCGAGCAGGCGCTGCGGGGCCGCCCGGAGCCGGTCTTCACCGTCCCCGAGCGTCACACGGTCCTCGGCACCCCGCTCCTCGGCCCCTACCCCGAGGGCCTGGAGACCGCCGACTTCGGCCTGGGCTGCTTCTGGGGCGCCGAGCGCAAGTTCTGGCAGCTCCCGGCGGGCGTGTACACCACCCTGGTCGGCTACCAGGGCGGCTACACCGAGCACCCCACCTACGAGGAGGTCTGCTCGGGCCTGACCGGCCACACGGAGGTCGTGCGGGTCGTCTTCGACCCGGCGGTGATCTCCTACGACCGCCTCCTGAAGACGTTCTGGGAGGCCCACGACCCGACCCAGGGCTTCCGCCAGGGCAACGACGTCGGCACCCAGTACCGCTCGGCGATCTACACCCACACCCCCGAACAGGCGGCCACGGCCGAGGCCTCCCGGAAGTCCTACCAGCAGGTGCTGACCGACTCCGGCTACGGCGAGATCACCACGGAGATCCTGCCGGCGCAGGGCCGCACGTTCTATCCGGCCGAGGACTATCACCAGCAGTACCTCGACAAGAACCCGGCGGGCTACTGCGGCATCGGCGGCACGGGCGTCTCCTGCCCGATCGGCGTCGCCGGGGCCGAAGGGTGACGACGGGGGTGGACCCGGCGCTGCTCGCAGCGCTGTGGCGGGCTCGACGGCCGTCGGGTCCGCCCGTCGGACACACGTTCCGCAGCACGTACGCGGATGTCTGGGTGCGCTTCCACAGCCTGCCCGGATCGAAGCGCTACCCGGAGTCCGAGGACGAGTACGCGGTCGTCCTGGAGCGGTACAACACGGTCCTCGACGGGCTGTTCGCCGGCACGGACGTGTTCGTCGTGACCATGGACTGGTCGTACACCCCGACCGGTCCCGCCGGGTATCCGACACCGCGCCGGGAGCTCCACCCCGAGGGTGTCCTCTGGTGGACCGAACCGGATCTGGACGATCCCGATCCGGACTTCCACACCTATACGCGTCTCTACGCCGACCGGCGGCCCTGGCGGTCCGGCTGCGTCGACAGCCTGCTGCGCGCCGTCGCCGACGAGGCGGTCGTCGAGGTGTTCGTCACCGACACGGAGCTCCGTCGCATCCACCACCCCTACGACGGCGGCGCGGACGTCGTCCTCGCCACGCCTGCCGAACGGGACCGGCTTCGCGACCGTCACGCGGCGTGGCTCCCCGCCCGCACCCGGCCGGCCTTCGACATCAGGCCCCCGGCGAGCCGATCAGGGCGTCCAGCGCCCGGTCCAGGGCTGTGAGCAGGTCCTCCCGCTCCCGCTCGGACGACGTGTAGAGCATCCGCAGCGCCAGGCCGTCGGACAGGGCGATCACCGCATCGGCGACGGCCCCCGTGTTCTCTCCGTGCCCGGCCGACTCCAGCCAGGTCACCAGGGCCTGCCGGACGTCCTGGTCGACCTGGCGCCGGATCGCGGCGAGGCGGGGGTGGTGGGCCGCGTGGACGGCGAAGGCCAGCTGGGCGGTGGCGTCGGCGCGGCGCTCGGCGTCCAGGGGCAGTGTGGTGAGGATCAGGTCGCGCAGCGCCTGGCGTGCCGGCAGCGTGGTGTCGACCTGGGCCATCCGCCGCTCGACGCGCTCGCCGGCCAGTTCGGCGGCGAAGGCGAGCATCTCCTCCTTGGTGCTGAAGTACTTCTGCACGGCGCCGGCGGAGCGGCCGCTGGCGGCGGCCACGGTGCGCACGCTGACCTCGTCGAGGCCGCGCTCGGCGGCCAGTTCGAGCAGGGCGGTGCCGATCTGCCGGCGCTGCTCCTCCCGGTCGACGGTTTTGGGCATCGCGTGCTCCTCACCCTTTTGAGATACAGTCGTATTCTAAAAGTCGTTGCCGACGGCCTGCCGTGCCGTACGGAAAGGGGACAGCGATGGAAGACCAGCGCGATCCTGCCACGCCCGCCGTGCGGGTCTCGGACCGCGACCGGGACCAGGTGCTCGGCGTGCTCACGAGGGCGCTGACGGAGGGGCGGCTCGCCCCCGAGGAGCACGCGCACCGCGCGGCCGGCGCGCTTCGGGCGCGTACGGCCGGCGAACTGGCCGTACTGACCGCCGACTTGCCCGCGCCGGCGCCCACGCGCGCGGAACAGGACCGCAAGGACCTCATGGAGTGGCTGGCCGAGTGGCGGTACTGGCTCGGCGGGGCGGTGATCATGTCCGGGATATGGGGCGTGCGCTGTGCGCAGCGGGGGGAGCTGACGTACTACTGGCCACTCGCGCCGCTGGGCGTGTGGGCGGCCATGCTGGTCGCGGTCGCGATCTGGCCGCGCGGCGGGGACGAAGCCTAGAAACGCAGGCGGCGGCCCGCACCACAGCTGGTGCGGGCCGCCGGCCCCGGGTCGTGTGCGCCGGGACGGTCAGATGGTCGCCGTGTCGATCACGAAGCGGTAGCGGACGTCGCTGGCGAGCACCCGCTCGTACGCCTCGTTGATCTGCTCCGCGCGGATCAGCTCGATCTCCGCGCCGATGCCGTGCTCGGCGCAGAAGTCCAGCATCTCCTGGGTCTCGGCGATGCCGCCGATCATGGAGCCGGCGAGGGACTTGCCGCCGCCGATCACGGAGAACAGGTTGAGGGAGACCGGCTCCTCCGGGGCGCCCACGTTCGCCAGGGTGCCCTGCGTCTTGAGCAGCGACAGGTAGGCGCCGAAGTCCAGCGGGGCCGAGACCGTCGAGATGATCAGGTCGAAGGTGCCGGCGAGCTCCTCGAAGGTCTTCGGGTCGCTGGTGGCGTAGTAGTGGTCGGCGCCGAGCTTCAGGCCGTCCTCCTGCTTGCGCAGGGACTGCGACAGCACGGTCACCTCCGCGCCGAGCGCGTGGGCGATCTTCACGCCCATGTGGCCGAGGCCGCCGAGGCCGACGACGGCGACCTTCTTGCCGGGGCCGGCGTTCCAGCGCTTGAGCGGCGAGTAGAGGGTGATGCCGGCGCACAGCAGCGGCGCGGCCTCGTCGAGCGCCAGCCCGTCGGGGATGCGGACGGCGTAGTTCTCGTCGACGACCAGCTTCTCGGAGTAGCCGCCGTAGGTGGGCAGGCCGTCCTTGCCGATGCCGTTGTAGGTGGGCACGTTGCCCTTGACGCAGTACTGCTCCTGGCCGGCCTCGCAGTTCTCGCACTCGCGGCAGGAATCGACCATGCAGCCGACGCCCACGCGGTCGCCGACGGCGTAGCGGGTGACGCCGGGGCCGACCTCGGTGACGATGCCGGCGATCTCGTGGCCGGGGACCATCGGGAAGATGGCCTCGCCCCAGCCTTCGCGGGCCTGGTGGATGTCGGAGTGACAGATTCCGGCGAACTTGATGTCGATCAGGATGTCGAACTCGCCGAGCTCCCGCCGCTCGATGGTGGTGCGCTCCAGCGGAGCCTTGGCGGAGGGGGCGGCGTATGCGGCGACAGTGGTCATGCCGAGGGGTCTCCTAGCGGGGGTCGCGTACCCGGCTGCCTTCCGTCCGGGTACGTGCTCCAGCCTCGCCGAGTGCGCGGCATCCACCCAGACCACGCCTTTGCGTACGTTCGCCGTGCGTACCACTGGCGGGGTCAGGCTCAGGTGCGTACGACCAGGAATACTGGACGTATGGATGGAAAGCTCGACGCGGTACCGGAGCCGGCGGCGGACCACGGGACCGGTCTGGACCGGCGGGCGGAGCTCAGCGAGTTCCTGCGCACCCGGCGGGCCCGGCTGAAGCCGGAGGACGTGGGCCTGCCCGACTACGGACGGCATCGCAGGGTGCCGGGGCTGCGGCGCGAGGAGCTGGCGCAGCTCGCCGGGGTCTCGGTGGCGTACTACACCCGGCTGGAACAGGGCAACGGCCGGAACGTCTCGGCGGAGGTCCTGGACGCGATCGCCCGCGCGCTGCGGCTGAACCAGGCCGAGCACGCGCACCTGACGCATCTGGCGAAGCCGACGCAGCACAAGAAGAAGCCGGTGGCGCGCAGCCAGCCGGTGCGGGTGGCGCTGCGGCAGCTGCTGGACACGATGGACGGCATCCCGGCGTACGTCGTGGGGCGGCGCTCGGACGTCCTGGCGTGGAACCGGATGGCGGCGGCCCTGTTCGGCGACTGGGGGGAGCTGCCGGAGCGGGAGCGGAACTGGGCGCGGATGGTGTTCCTGAAGCCGGAGTACCGGGAGCTGTTCCCGCAGTGGGAGCAGAAGGCGTCGGACGTGGTGAGTTTCCTGCGCATGGACGCGGGCTGCCACCCCGACGATCCGCGGCTGTCGGCGCTGGTCGGTGAGCTGTCCGTGAAGAGCGAGGACTTCCGGCGGCTGTGGGCGCGGCACGACGTCAAGGAGAAGACGTACGGCGTGAAGCGGCTGCGGCATCCGCTGGTGGGCGAGCTGACGCTGTCGTTCGAGACGTTCCGCCTGGTCGACGACGTGGAGCAGTCCCTGATCACGTACCACGCGGAGCCGGGGTCCGCGTCGGCCGACGCGCTGCGGCTGCTGGCGAGCTGGGGCGTGGACGCGAAGACCTCGGCGCCGTCGGTCTGACGACGGCGCCGAGGCCTCACCGGATCACGCGTGTGTCAGGCGTGGGTCACTTGCCGTAGTACGCGTTGTAGATCGAGATCGTGGACTTGTTGCCCTTCTTGTCCGTGATCTTGGCGTGGAAGGAGATGGCCTTCCCCTTCGCCGGGTTCTTGACGGTGATCTTGCCGTCCTTGACGGTGAGCTTCCTCCAGGTCTGGCCGTAGTCGTACGACGCGTAGACGTACAGCGACTTCAGGTTGCCCTTGGCCGCGCCCTCGACGGTGACCGGGAAGGTGACCGACTTGCCGGCGGTGACCTTGCCGTCCGGGCCGACGGAGGCGTTGAAGCGGGCCGTGGAGACCGGCAGCTTGGTCAGGTCGGCGGGCTTCTTGGAGCGGAAGCTGAAGCTCGCGTCGATCCTGGTGGAGGCGGCGGCGACCTTGGTGGTCCGCTTGACCGAGGTGGTCAGCTTGTACGCGGCGTCACCGGACGGGACCTTGAACGTCTTCTCGCCGAACAGCGGGTCGTCGTTCGTGCCGACCTTGGTGCCGTTGCGGTAGAGGGTGGTGTTCACCGAGGTGAACAGCGACGAGCCGGGGTTCTTCCGGGAGTCGGCGAACAGCGGCAGGTAGCCGTAGATCTCGTTGCCGTCCCGGTAGACGCCGAACTCGCTGTTCAGGGTCGGGCCGAAGACGGCCTTGTTGACGGTCCTGGTGTAGCTCTCGCCGCCCTTGAAGACCTGCCCGGAGCCGAGGCTGTAGAAGGCCTCGGAGACCGGCCAGCCCTCTTCGTCCACGCCGCCCTGCTGCTCGAATTCCAGGTCCCACTTGACGCCGCCCTGCGTGGACAGGTGGAGCGTGCGGGTGCCGGGGAGCTGCTGCGGGACGGCGATGGACGTGGCGCCGAAGCTGCCCGGCAGCCAGCCGACCGCGGAGAGCGCGCCCTTCTTGCCGGGGGTCGCGGCGCCCATGGCGACCTTGACCTTGGCGAGGTCCGAGGCCTTGTAGTGCTTGGTGTAGCCGGTGGCGAGCTGCTTCACCTTGGAGCCGACGACGGTGTCGTACTGCTCACCGGCGCCCTTGGTCCAGTGTCCGGCCCACTGCTGGGAGAGCGTGCCGTCGGTGATCTGCGGGCCGAGGTGGGCGGTGCGGAAGTTGGCGTACGAGTCCATCCACCAGCCGTACGAGTACGAGCTGTCGCCGGACTCGACGGTGAAGTCGGGCGACGCGAACTCGGACTTGGCGGCCGCGTCGGGCACCGTGATGTCCACCGGCTTGGCCTTGCGGGCGTCCAGCGTGATCGTCGTGTTCTTGGTGACGTTCAGCTTGGGCTGGACGAGCCAGTCGGCGCCCTCGTACTTCTCGGGGTCGTCGCTGACGAGCACGCTGGAGTTGAGCACGTAGCTGCCCTTGGGCACGCGGGTGGTGACGGTGCCGTCCGGGTCGTACGGCGTGTACCACTTGCCCCTGCCCAGACCGGTCATGGCGTCCAGGCTGACGTCGTAGTTCTTCGTCGCGTTGCCCGAGCGGTCCAGGACCTTCAGGGTGACGTCGTACGACTCCACCTCGCGCTGCACGGCCGCCGCGGTGCGGACCGTCTGGCCGCCGCCCGTCGCCGTGACGTACGCCGAGTAGGCGCCGTCGAGCGTGCCGCCCAGCTTGGTGTCGACGGTGAGGTCGACGGAGGCCTTGCCGCCGGCCGGGACCGTCACCTTGGTCGCGCCGAGCTTGAAGAAGCCGGCGGGCGCGGGCTGGCCCTTGGGGTTGGTGGCCTTGGCGGACAGGGCGAGGGTGACGTCCTGCGTCCCGAGGTTGCGGTAGGTCAGCTGCTTGGTGACCGGCTTGTCGTCGGTGTGCGGCCACTGCTGGATGCCGAAGCTCACCGACACCGGCTCGGCGACGACGGTCTGCTTCAGCGCCTTGTCGACCTGGACACGGCCCGAGCCCTGCTCGAACGGCGTGTACGCGCCGCCCTTGGTGGAGCCGGTCAGGGCGGCCTTGATCTCGGCGCCGGTCCAGTCCGGGTGCTGCTGCTTGAGGATCGCGGCGGCGCCCGCGACGTGCGGGGTGGCCATCGACGTGCCGGAGATGGTCAGGTAGCCCTCGGGCTTCTGGCCGACCTCCTGGTCGATGACGCTGCCGGGGGCCGCGGCGGCGGTGATGTCCACGCCGGGCGCGGTGACGTCCGGCTTGATCGCGCCGTCGCCGACGCGCGGACCGGTGCTGGAGAAGTCCGCCAGCTGGTCCTTGTCGTCGACGGCGCCGACGGTGAGCGCGGAGTCCGCGCTGCCGGGCGAACCGACCGACTCGGGACCGGCGTTGCCGGCCGCGATGGCGAACAGGATGCCCTTCTCGGCGGACAGCTTGTCGACCGCCGCCTCCAGCGGGTCGACCTCCGGGCCGTCCGGGCCGCCGAGGCTGAGGTTGACGACGTCGGCGCCCTGCTCGGCCGCCCACTCCATGCCGGCGAGGATGCCGGAGTCGTCGCCGTAGCCGGTGTCGTCGAGGACCTTGCCGTTGAGGATGTCGGCGCCGGGCGCGACGCCCTTGAGCTTGCCGCCGGACTTGGCGCCGGTGCCGGCCGCGATGGACGCGACGTGGGTGCCGTGGCCGTACTTGTCGGTGGCGTCGGCGGCCTTGGTGAAGTTCTTCGAGGCGACGACCTGGTCCTTGAGGTCGGCGTGGGTGGCGTCGACGCCGGTGTCGAGGACGGCGATCTTGACGCCCTTGCCGTCGTAGCCGGCCGCCCAGGCCTTGGGGGCGCCGATCTGCGCGACGGACTTGTCGAGGTTGACCCGGCGGACTCCGTCGAGCCAGACGTGCGCGATGCCGGAGGCGGTGCGGTCGCCGTTGGTGACCGCGTCCCACAGCTCGTGGGTGTCCTCGTACGGGGTCTGCACGGCGTCCGCGTTCAGGGACTTCAGGCTCTGCCGGAGCGTGCCCGCGTCCCGGACGTCGGACTTGGCGCCGCCCGCGGCGCCCTGGTAGCCGACGATGACCTTCAGGCCCTTCTTCTGGGCCTTGCGGGTGGCGGACTTGTTCAGCTCGGTGACGTCGAACAGCCGCCGGTCGAGCTTGCCGGTGGTGACCAGGCGGGCCGCGTCGGCGGGTATGACGAGGGTGTGCCCGTCGACCTTGCGGATCTGGACGGGTATGTGCTCGCGTCCCTTGGCAGCCTGGAGGCCGATGACGCGCCCCTTGCCGTCGACGGTGACCCGGTCGCCGGTGATCAGGGTGACGTGGTGCTGGGACTTCAGTTCGGCGCTGCTCTGGACGGATTGTGCGGGCTTCGCCGAGGCCGGGGTGGTCAGTCCCGCGGCGAGGGCCACGGCGGCCGCGGTGGCGACCGCCGTGACGCCCGCTCTCTTCACTTGTCTGCGCAAAACTCCCCCTGGAGTTGAGGTACCGGGCGAATTCCCCGTTCACCCGGCCGGGGGTGGTCCCGCACACACGCTCGTGCACCCCCCGGAACTGTGAGTATGCCGGGGGGTGATCAATGGCCTCAAGAGCGGGCTGTGTCACGAGTTCGCTATAGAAACGACCCGCGCGCCGAACCGCGCTGACGGTGCCTCAGAGGTTCGTACTCAGGTCCTCAGGAGTTGTTCTCCTTGACCGTGATGGTTCCCTTCCGGATCGTCGCCAGCCGCGGGGCCTTCTTCGCGAGTGCGGAGTCGTGGGTGACCATGATGAAAGTGAGCCCCAGCTCCTTCCACATGCGTTCCAGTACGTCCATGATCTCGTCGCGGGTCGACTCGTCGAGGTTTCCGGTGGGCTCGTCGGCGAGCAGCACCTTCGGCTGTTTCACCAGCGCCCGGGCGATCGCCACCCGCTGCTGCTGGCCGCCGGACATCTCACCGGGCAGATGCCCGAGCCGCTCCCCGAGGCCCACCGACGTCAGCGCCTCGGCGGCCCGCTCGCGCCGCTCCTTCGGCTTCACGCCGAGCGGGACGAGGGCGGTCTCCACGTTCTCCTGCGCGGTGAGCGTGGGGATGAGGTTGAAGCTCTGGAAGACGAAGCCGATGTTCTCGCTGCGCACCTTGGTGAGCCTGGCCTCGGACAACTGGGCCAGGTCGGTCCCGTCGAGGACGATCTCCCCGGAGCTGGGCCGGTCGAGGCCGCCCAGCATCTGAAGGAGCGTCGACTTGCCGCCGCCGGTGGGGCCCTGGATGACCAGCCGGTCGCCGTCGGGGATGGTCAGGTCGACCCCGGCGAGGGCGTGGACGGCTTCCTTGCCGCGGGTGTAGCGCTTGGTGACGGCCTTGAGTTCGTACATGGGTCTGCTCCTGGGAGGGGTGAGGGGGTGGGCGTGGCCGTCGGCTACTCGACGCGCCGCAGCGCGTCCGCCGGCCGCAGCCGCGACGCCCGCCAGCCGCCGAACGCGCCGGCGATCAGTCCCCCGGTCACCGCGAGGCCCACGGCGAGCGCGATGGTCGTCAGGCTCACCGGCGCGGTGAGGGCGACGTCGAGCGTGCGGGACGCGGCCTGCTGTCCGGGCCCGCCGGGCATCCGGCCGCCGCCCGGGCCGCCCATGCCGCCGCCGGTGGTCCCCCCGCCCAGCTCCGCCTGGAGTGTCGGGCTGACCGCGGTCACCGCGTACGCCCCGGCGACGCCGACAGCGATGCCGAGCACCCCGCCGACCAGGCCGTTGACGACGGCCTCGCCGACCACCTGCCGGGTCACCCGGCCGGACCGCCAGCCCAGCGCCTTCAGCGTGCCGAACTCCCGCACCCGCCGGGACACTGCGGACGAGGTGAGCAGTCCGGCCACCAGGAACGCGGCCACGAGCACGGCGATCGACAGCCACTTGCCGACCTTGCCGGCGAGGTCGGAGGCGGTGGACAGGGAGCCGGAGACGGTCTCGGCGAGGTCGGCGGAGGTGGTGACCGTCGTGCCGGAGATGTTCTTCTGGATGCCCGACTTGACGGCGTCGATCCGCTGGGAGTCGGTCGCCTTGACGTAGATGGTGGTGACCTTGTCCGCGGAGTCGGCGAGGGTCTGGGCCCGCTTCAGCGGGATGTAGAGGTTGGCGGCCGCGTCTCCGCTCTCCGGTGTGGCGATGCCCACGACCTCGAACTCGACGCCCTTGACGGTCACGGTGTCGCCGACGGCGAGCTTCTTCTCCTTGGCGTAGGAGGCATCGGCGACGGCGACCTTCGCGTCGGTCTCGGAGTCCTTGAAGGTACGGCCGCTGGTGATCTCGGAGGAGGTCAGCGGGCCGAGGGCGGGCTCGGTGACGTCGGTGCCGTAGACGGTGTAGCTGTTGACGTCGAAGTCGGCGCCGCCGCCCTGCACCCGGCCCTCCGGCTCGGCGCTGCCGCCGCCCCCGGGGCCGCCCTGGCCGCCGCTGCCGCTGCCGCTGTCCGGCTGCTGCTGGAACTGACCCCGTGTGAACTCGCCGCTCACCTTGACGACCTGGAGGCTGAGTCCGCCCACCGCGTCCGAGACGCCGTCCTGCGCGGCGACCTTCTTCACGGTGGCGCTCGACAGGGTCTGGAAGCCCTGGACCATCACCCGGTCGCTGCTCTGCTCCTCGCCGGAGTCCTCGTCCTGGGCGTCGAACCGGAACCGCGGGCGCTCGCCGTCCTGCCCCTCCTCGGCGGGCTCGGCCGCCTTGGTGACGGTCATGTCGGTGCCCAGCCCGTACAGCGACTGGAGGACCTTGTCCTGGGCCTTGCCCATGCCGGAGGACACGGAGTTGACCACGATGACCAGCGCGATGCCCAGCGCGAGTCCGGAGGCGACGACGAGGGCCGCCTTTCTGCGGCGGCGCAGTTCGCGCCTCAGGTAGGTGAAGAACATGGGCCGCAAGCTAGGGACGACGCGTGATGAAGGGATAAGGCCCGGATAAGAGAAGGATGAGAAGGCCCCGGAAAACGCGAATGCCGCCTCCCCCGAGGGGAAGCGGCATTCATCAGGCGGTCATCCGGCCGGATAGGCCCGCGTCAGACCGCGGAGCCCGCCTTCCACTGCGCCCAGTCCATGTTCCAGCCGTTGAGGCCGTTGTCCGGGGCGATGGTCTTGTCACCGGTGTTCTTCACGACGACGACGTCACCGACGATCGAGTTGTCGTAGAACCAGGCACCCGCGGTGTTCGGGTCGTTGGCGCCCTTGGTGTCGGACAGGCCGACGCAGCCGTGGCTGGTGTTGACGCTGCCGAAGATGGACTTCGCGCCCCAGTAGTTGCCGTGGATGAAGGTGCCGGACGTCGACAGACGCATGGCGTGCGGCACGTCCTTGATGTCGTACTCGCCCTTGCCGTCGTCGTCGGTGAAGCCGACCGTCGCGCCGTTCATCCGGGTCTCCTTGAACTTCTCGGAGATCACCATCTGGCCCTCGTACGTCTTGTTGTCGGGCGAGCCGGCGGAGATCGGGATGGTCTTGACGACCTTGCCGTCCTGCATGACCTTCATCTGCTTGGTCTGCGCGTCGACGACGGAGACCTGGTTGCGGCCGATGGTGAAGGAGACCGTCTTCTGCTGGACGCCGTAGACACCCTCGGCACCCTCGACGCCGTCGAGCGCCAGCTTCAGGGTGACCTTGGAGCCTTCCTTCCAGTAGTCCTCGGGACGGAAGTCGAGGCGGTTGGCGTTGAACCAGTGGCCGACGACCTCCTGGCCGCTGCTGGAGGTGACGGTGATGCCCTTCTGGACGTCCACCTTGTTGGTGATCGCCTTGTCGAAGTTGATCGAGACGGGCATGCCCACGCCGACCGTGGAGCCGTCCTCCGGAGTGAAGCTGCCTATGAAGCTGTTGTCCGGGGAGACGGTGGTGAAGGAGGCGTTCTCGTGGGCCTCACGGCCGTCGGCGTCCTTCGCGGTCACCGCGATCTTGTAGCCGGTCGCGCGCTCCAGCTGGGCGCTGGGCTTCCAGCTGGTCTTGTCCGCGGATATCTCACCGGCGACCGCGGTGCCGTCCGTGGTGGTCATCCTGACCTCGGTGAGGGTGCCCTTGCTCACGGTGACGGCCGCGGAGTTGTTGATGGAGGCGTTGGACGAGCCGTCCTTGGGCGTGATCTTGATCTGGGCCGCGGAGGTCTTCTGCGCCGCCGCCTCGTCGACCGTCGCCTGGGAGCTGTCGTTGTCCTCGCCGGACGCCTCGCCGCCGGAGCAGGCCGAGAGCACCAGCACACTGCCGAGCAGTGCGGTCGCGGCCCTCAGGCCCCTGAGCCGCCTACTGTTCGTCATCACACGCTTCTCCATCGTTACCGATTCCCCATAACCCCGAGAGTCCCCGTTAAGTGGGTTCAACGCTACGACCGGTTCGTCCCGTTCCACATTCGCCGTATGTGTGGGGCACACCACGTCGCGGCCGGACAGGCCGGCGCCGGTGTCGGTCAGTGCGCCCCTTGAGACGAGCGAACCCCGGGTGGCGGTTGCCCCCCGGGGTCACATTTTTTTCCCCGCGCGCTCAGCCGCCCGACGCCGCGCCCTCGTCCTCGTCGTCCTCGTCGTCCTCGTCGTATGCCTCGTCCTCGTCGTCATCGTCCTCGTCGAGGTCCCACTCCGGCGAATCCGGGTCGTAGTCGACCTGTTCGCTGCTCCAGGAGGCCTGCTGGAGCTCGATCCCCGGCACCTCGCCGACCAGGTCGAACGGGTCGACGAGGTAGGCCAGGGCCTCCGCGGTGTCCTCCGTCACAGCGCTCTCGGCATGTACCCGTTCACCGGCCGGCATATCCGATTCGCCGGCGACCTTGCGCAACGCGGCCTTGGTGACCGCGTCCTCGTCCATCACTTCGAGGACGAGCTCTACTCGAAGCCGGACAAAACGTGATGTCTCTGGAGTGCTCATGCCCGGAGCGTACGGCCAGGTGCTCCCGTGACTTTCCCGTGACCCGCGACTTTCACTAACATCGCCCCACACGGCCAATTCGCCAGCGCCACAAGGGGATCGATATTCCGTGTCATCCGCTCGCCGTCCGTTGCTGACCGCCACCGCCGCGGGCACCCTGCTGGGCGCCCTGTGGTTCGTCCCGTCCGCGAACGCGACCTCGGACGACTCGGCCAGAGAGCAGCCCGCGGCCACGCGGACGACGCAGGCCAGGGCGGCCTCGCTGACCACGTCCGAGAGCGGGCCCCGGCTCGCCGACACCGGCAGCTTCGACAGCACCCCGTACGTCGTCGGCGGCACGTTCTGTCTGACGCTGGGCGCCGGGTTCGTGGTGTATTCGGTGCGCAGGGAGCGTCTTGGGCTGTAAGCCCGGAAGATAATCTGGCTTGACGTGTTCTTGACTGGCCCTTCATAGTCCGCTCATGAAGAGATCATCGGGTGCGCGACTGGGCGCCACAGCTGTTGTGAGCGTGCTGTCGCTCGCCCTTGTCACGGGCTGCTCGGAGAGCGAGTCGAGCGGGGACAAGAGCCTCGGTTCGGACGAGAAGGCCCCTGCCGCCAAGGCGCTCAGCGCGGCGGAGCTGAAGAAGCTGATCATCGCCGACGGCGAGGTCGACGGGTACAAGGTCGAGCCGCTCGACAAGTCCGCGGTGATGACCAAGGACGACGTCAAGACGGACGAGAAGTGCCTGCCGCTGACCTACGTCATGAGCGGTCTGGCCCCGGGCGACGCCGCGGCGGAGACGAACACCGGCGCCGTCGAGGAGAAGAGCCCGACGGACACCGCGTCCAAGTCCCTGGAGGACCTGGCCGAGGGTGACGCCGAGGACATGATGGCCGACGCGATGAACGTCGACTACACGGTCGTCGGCCTGTCCTCCTACGACGGTGACGGCGCCGAGCAGACGATGAAGTCGGTCGCCGACGCGGTCGAGAACTGCGCGGGCGGCTTCTCCGGCACGTCGCAGGGCGAGGACCAGAAGGTCACCAAGGTGACCGAGGAGAAGTCCTCGGGCACCGGCGACGAGTCCGTGGCGTTCGTGGTGACCGGCGACATGGAGGACGGCTCGACGGGCGACGTCCACGCCGAGGTCGTGCGGCACGGCAGCACCATCGCGACGTACTACACGCTCAACCTCGGTGCGCTCATGACCGGCGACAAGTACGCCGTTCCGGCGGAGCTGGTGAAGTTCCAGGCCGGCAAGCTCAAGTAAGCACCGCCAGGCACTGCCGAAGGGCCCCGTCCGCAGAGCGGGCGGGGCCCTTCGGCGTCCGTACGGCCGGTCCCTAGGGAGCGTCTCGCCCCCTAGCGGAGCGGTCCGGTGACCGTCTCCACCGCCGCGACCAGCCGCCCGTCGCGCACGAACGCGTCGGCCGCCGCGAGGTCGGGGGCGAGGAAGCGGTCGGGACCGGGGCCCTCGACGCCGGCCGCGCGGACCGCGTCCAGGACGGCGCGGGTCGCCGGGGCCGGGGTCAGGCCCTCGCGCAGCTGGACGGCACGGGTGGCGGCGTACAGCTCGACGGCGACGACCCGGGTGAGGTTGTCCACGGCCGTGCGCAGCTTGCGGGCCGCCGACCAGCCCATGGAGACGTGGTCCTCCTGCATCGCGGAGGACGGGATGGAGTCCGCGGACGCCGGTACGGCCAGCCGCTTCAGTTCGCTGACCAGGGCGGCCTGCGTGTACTGAGCGATCATCAGGCCGCTGTCCACGCCCGCGTCGTCGGCGAGGAACGGCGGCAGGCCGTGGCTGCGGTTCTTGTCCAGCAGCCGGTCGGTGCGGCGCTCGGCGATGGAGGCGAGGTCGGCGGCGGCGATGGCGAGGAAGTCCAGGACGTAGGCGACCGGGGCGCCGTGGAAGTTGCCGTTGGACTCCACCCGGCCGTCGGGCAGCACGACGGGGTTGTCGACGGCCGACGCCAGTTCGCGCTCGGCGACCAGGCGGGCGTGCGCCATGGTGTCGCGGCCGGCGCCGGCGACCTGCGGGGCGCAGCGCACCGAGTAGGCGTCCTGGACGCGGGGCGCGTCGTCCTGGTGATGGCCGGTCAGGCCGGAACCGTTCAGCACGGCGAGCATGTTGGCGGCGCTGTCGCCCTGGCCGGGGTGGGGCCGGATGGCGTGCAGTTCGGGGGCGAGGACCTTGTCGGTGCCGAGCAGGGCCTCGAGGCTCAGGGCGGCGGTGACGTCGGCGGACTTGTAGAGGGTGTCGAGGTCGGCGAGGGCCATGATGAGCATGCCGAGCATGCCGTCGGTGCCGTTGAGGAGGGCGAGGCCTTCCTTCTCGCGCAGCTCGACGGGGGCGATGCCGTGCTCGGCGAGCAGCTCCCCGGCGGGGCGGACGGTGCCGTCCGGGCCTTCGGCGTCGCCCTCGCCCATCAGCGTCAGGGCGCAGTGGGAGAGCGGGGCGAGGTCGCCGGAGCAGCCGAGGGAGCCGTACTCGTGCACGACCGGGGTGATGCCGGCGTTGAGGACGTCCGCCATGGTCTGCGCGACCTCGGGCCGCACGCCGGTGTGTCCGGAGCAGACGGTCTTCAGCCGCAGGAACATCAGGGCCCGTACGACCTCCCGCTCGACGCGCGGGCCCATGCCGGCGGCGTGCGAGCGGACGATGTTGCGCTGGAGCTGGGTGCGCAGCTCCTGGCCGATGTGCCGGGTCGCGAGGGCGCCGAAGCCGGTGGAGACGCCGTAGACGGGGTCCGGCTTGGCCGCCAGCGCGTCCACGATCTCCCGGGCCGCGGTGAGGGCGGCCACCGCCTCGTCGGAGAGCTCGACACGGGCGCCGCGGCGGGCCACGGCGAGGACGTCGGACGCGGTGACGCCGGACGTCCCCACCACCACAGTGTGCATATCCATATTCAGGAGCGTACGCAGTGAATTCGAAAATGTCACCAGTGGGTGCGGGGTTCACCCCTTACCCACACGCACACGGTCGCACCGGGACCCTCAGGGCCGCCCCCGGAAGCGGCGGCGCTCGCGGGACGTCTCGGGGGACGGCGCGTCGGCCAGGCGTACGACGGGATCGTCCGGGCCCTCCCGGCCCGCGACCACCGGTCTGGCCGCGCGGACGGCCTTGGCGCGGTACTGGGCGGCGTCGGCGAGCCGGAACAGCCGCCGGGCGGAGCGGACCGCGCCGATCGGCTCCTCGGTGGAGGCGACCCCGCAGGCGACGCCCTCCCCCAGGTCCAGCTCGGCCGCCCGGCGGCACAGTTCGCCGGCCACCTTCACCACGTCCTCGGCGGGCGGCCCGACCGCGAGCAGACAGAACTCGTCCCCGCCGAGCCGGGCGGCCAGGGTCCCCGGCAGCATCGCGCCGCACAGGGACAGCACCGACCCGAACCGTTCCAGCAGCCGGTCGCCGACGGCGTGGCCGAGGGTGTCGTTGACGCGCTTGAGCCCGTTGAGGTCGCAGACCACCAGGCTGACGACCACGCCCTCCTCGCGATGCCGCTCCACCGCCTCGTCCAGCCGCATGTCGACCGCGCGGCGGTTGGCGAGGCCGGTCAGCGAGTCAGTGAAGGCCAGCCGGCGGGCCTCCTCCAGCCGCTCGGTCTGCGCGATGCCCGCGGCCACCACGGCGGCCAGGACGGTCGCGAAGTCGGCGTCGCCCCGGTCGAACACCGGCGTACCGGCCGGGCGGGCCACGTACAGCTCGCCCCAGGCCCGGCCGTGCAGCACGATCGGCGCGACCACACAGGACCCCCGGCCGCGGCGGCGCAGGGCCGAGACGCGCTGGTGCACGAAGCCGGCGCGCCCCTCGGTCGGCCCGTCGGCGGTCTCCACCCAGGCGTCCGGTTCGCCGCCGGCCGCCCACTGCTCGTGCAGGAACTCGGTGATCTCGGCGAACTGGTGCACCGGATAGGTCTCGTCCTCCGGGAACTCCACCTCGTCCGGCGCCCGCTCACCGACGTTCACCAGCACCCGCAGCCGCCCCAGCTCCCGCTCCCACACCGACAGCGCGGCGAAACTCCCGCCCAGCGCCCGGCACGCCCCCACCGCCGCGGCCCGCCACGACTCGCGCGGAGTGCGCGCCGCGGCCATGCCCTGCGCGAGCGCGACGACGTCCGCGAGCCGGTTGTCCTCACCCATTGCTCCAGGCTAGGGAGCTTTCGGGGGATGTGGGACGTTGATGCACCGCTTGGAGTGATCACCACGGCCGCGCCGGGCCCGGCAGGACGGGTTCCCGCTCACTCCCCCCGGCACCGGACGGGGTCTCACTCCCCCGGCCAGCGCGGCGCCCGCTTCTCGTTGAACGCCGCCACACCCTCCGCGCGGTCGCGCGAGAACGCCACCGAGCGCCAGGCCGCGTCCTCGACCTCCAGGCCGGCCCGCAGGTCCAGGCCGTGGCCGAGACGCAGGGCGCGCTTGGCGGCACGCAGACCCACCGGGGAGTTGGCGGCCATCCGGGAGGCCAGCGACAGGGCCTCCGCGCGGTCCTGGCCCTCGTCCACCAGGACGTCGACCAGCCCCAGCTCCCGGGCCTCGGGCGCGTCCACCCGGCGCGCCGTGAAGATCAGCTCGGCGGCGCGGGCCGCGCCCACCCGGCGCGGCAGCAGCTGGGTCCCGCCACCGCCGGGGATCACCCCCACGGACACCTCCGGGAGCCCCACCACCGCCGTACGGTCCGCCACGATCACGTCGCAGGACAGCGCCAGCTCGAAGCCACCGCCGAGGGCGAAGCCGTGGACCGCCGCGACCGTCGGCATCGGCAGTTCCAGCACGCCGGTGTACGCCGCGCGCGCGACCGGGCGCTGCCGGACCAGTTCCGCGTCGGTGAAGGAGTTCCGCTCCTTCAGGTCCGCGCCGACGCAGAACGCCCGTTCGTGCGTCGACGTCAGCACGACCACGCGGACGTCCCGGTCGGCGCCGAGCGCGGCACAGGCGCCGGCGAGGGAGCGCGCCATCTCGCTGGACACCGCGTTCATCGCCTTGGGCCGGTCGAGCGCCAGCTCCGCGACATGCCCGTCCTCGTGCCGCCGGACCAGCACGAACTCCCCGAACCGCTCCTCGCTCACAACGGCCTCGCTCACGACACCCCTCCGGTTAACGCGGGTTAACAACAGTGCCCCGATCATCGCAGCCGTGCCCCGCCGGGGAAAGAGCGAACGGGCCCCCGGCCGCCGGGTCCGCGTCCGGCACCCCGTTCGAGTGACATCCCGCCCGACTCCCGGTCACCCACCCGCGGGAGCGCATAGCGTGCACCGCCACGGCGCACCGGGGGCGCACGCATCGGGGAGGGATCGATCGCATGACGAGCGGAACGCAGACCGACACGACCGGCACCACGAGCCGCCCGGCCCGTGGCCGGCACCGCCGCCCTCGCTCCCGCAAGCTGCTGCTCGCCGCAGCCGGCCTCGTGGTGGCCGCCGGGCTGCTGAGTCTCGTACGGCCTGCTCCGGAGCCCGGTGCCGTCGGCGGCCTCGGCGCCGCCCGGCCCGGCCCGAGCCCGGACCGGGCCACGGCCGACGGCGGCCGGGAACGGGCGGCCGACACGGCCGCGACCTTCGCCGCCGCACCGGAACGCAGCCCGTCCGCGCCGTCCGCACTCGGCGGCGTGGGGACGGCACCGAGGGCGGCGTCCGCGGGCCTGCCCGTCCCGACCGCGACCGGCTCCCCCACGAACACCGGCATCGGCGTCCCCCGCACCACGGCCGTCCCGCACGCGCCGAATCCGCCCGCGGCCCCGTCGTCCGAGGTCACGGCCGCGCCCCAGGCACCTCCCGGCACCACCCCGTCGAAGCCGAAGCCGACTCCCGAGCCCGCCCCGACCACCGGCGCCCCGGCGCCGCATCGCCCGGACGATCCGGAGCTGTGCGTACCGGTCATCGACCTGTGCCTGGACCCGCTGAGCAGGCGCCGCTGATCCCCGGCCGCGCCCGCCGTGCCGCCAGGGAGAGCGACCTACGCCGTCCCGTCCCTGCGGCTGAGCAGCCACGGCTCGACGACGCCGAGGCCACGCACCGGCCGCTGCCACATCGGCTGGAGCGCGAAGCGGTACGTCGGCGGCTGCTCGCCCTCCTTCTCCGCGGCGGCCGCGGCCTCGGCCGCCTCCGCCTCGGAGGCCGGGGCCTCCCCGGTGCGGATCAGCTCCTCGGCGAACGCGCTGTCGACGAGCACGGCGTCCTTGGGGGCTATAGACGTCAGCCGGGAGGCGAGGTTCACCGTCGTACCGAACACATCGCCCATTCGGGTGGTCACCGTGCCGAAGGCGATACCGACGCGCAGCTCCGGCATGGTCTCGTCGTTCGCCATGGTCTCGATCAGCCGGATCGCGATCTCCGCGGCGACCCCGGCGTCGTCGGCGGCGTACAGCACCTCGTCGCCGAGCGTCTTGATGAGCCGCCCGCCGCGCGCGGCGACCAGGTCGGCGGCCGTGGTCTCGAACGCCTCGACCAGCTCGCCCAGCTCCTCCTCCTCCAGGCGGCGGGTCAGCCGGGTGAACCCGACGAGGTCGGCGAAGCCGACGGCCAGCCGCCGGTCGACCATCTCCTCGTCGTCGGCGGCCTGGACGACCCGGCCGGTCGCGGCGGCGAGCTGCCGCCGCCAGACGTAGACCAGGAACTCCTCCAGTTCCGGCAGCAGCAGCTCGACCAGCGGATACGTGACCTCGGTACGGGTCATGCCGGGCTCCGGGGGCTCGGTCAGGCCCTCCAGGAAGGAGTCGATCTGCCATTCGGCCAGACGGGCGGTGGTCTGGCCCGTGGAACGGGCCACCTGCACCGCCATCGCCTCGCTCAGCAGGCCCGCCTCGACGAGACCGGCCAGGCGGCGCAGCGCCAGGACGTCCGCCTCGGTGAGCGCCTTGGCCTGCCCGATGTCGGCGAAGCCCATCGCCCGCCAGAAGCGGGACGCCAGCTCCATGGAGACGCCGGCGCTGCGGGCCGCCTGGAAGGGCGTGTAGCGGCGCTCGGCACCGAGGATGAGCTGTTCGAGACGGAGGGCGAGGGGGTCCTCGCCTGGGTCGGTGCCGTCGGGCGCTGGGTTACGACCCATGCCGGAGCCCGTGTCGTCGACGGTCACGCCTGTTGCCCTTCCGATCTGCCACGGTCAGGTATCGACCGGCCTCAACTCTACGGCAGATGTGCGCCAGCTCACTCCGTCAGGTGCACCGGGGCGGGTGCGGTGGGTGGGGGCGGCTGCCGTCTGCCGGGTGCGGGTCGTGCGGGGCAGGTCGCGCGGCTCCCCGCGCCCCTTCAGGCCGGCTCACTCACGCCGGCCGCAGGTGCACGACGTCGCCCGCGCCCACCGGCTCCTGCACACCCTCCTTCGTGGCGATCACCAGTCGGCCGTCGCCGTCGACGGCCACCGCCTCCCCGATGATCGAGCGGTCCCCGGGCAGCTCGGCCCGTACGACCCGGCCCAGCGTCGCGCAGCCCGCCGCGTACGTCTCCTGGAGGCCGCAGGCCGCCGGGTCGCCGCCCGCGGCGCGCCAGCGGCCGTACCAGTCCTCCAGGGACCGCAGCATGGCCCGCAGCAGCGGGTCGCGGTCCGTGACGGTGGCTCCGGCCAGGGCGAGGGAGGCCGCCTGGGGGACCGGCAGTTCGTCCGCGCGGAGGGTGACGTTGATGCCGACGCCCACGACGACGCCGTGCTCGCCCGACCGCTCGGCGAGGATGCCGCCCGCCTTGCGTTCCTCTCCGGCCACGGTCACCAGCAGGTCGTTGGGCCATTTGAGGGCGGTGTCGACGCCCGCCGCGCGGGACAGCCCGGTGGCCACGGCCACGCCGGTCAGCAGCGGGAGCCACCCCCAGCGGGTCACCGGCACCTCGGCGGGCCGCAGGAGCACGGAGAAGAACAGCCCGGAGCGCGGCGGTGCCGTCCACCGGCGGTCCAGGCGTCCCCTCCCGGACGTCTGTTCCTCGGCGACGAGGACCACTCCCTCGGGTGTTTCACCACTGGCGTCCCGGGCCACCAGGTCGCTGTTGGTTGAGCCGGTGCGCTGCACCACCTCCACGTCCGACCACAGGCTCCCTTCCCGGACCAGGGCCCGGCGCAGAGCGGCGGCGTTGAGGGGCGGCCGGTCGAGGTCCGACCAGCGGTTGTCTCCTGAGGCATCTCGGGGCGTCATGCAAGCCACCCTAGGTGTGGGATAGACCGCACTGCCGATCGGAAGACCCCCCACTACTCTACGGATGAGTAACCGTCCCCCCTTTTGAGCAGGCAGGGAGCCGCATCCCGATGTCCGAGCCGGAAGAGATCGACATCCACACGACCGCGGGCAAGCTCGCGGATCTCCAGCGCCGGATCGAGGAGGCGACGCACGCCGGCTCCGCCCGCGCCGTGGAAAAGCAGCACAGCAAGGGCAAGCTGACGGCCCGTGAGCGGGTCGATCTGCTGCTGGACGAGGGCTCGTTCGTCGAGCTGGACGAGTTCGCCCGGCACCGCTCCACCAACTTCGGCCTGGAGAAGAACCGCCCCTACGGCGACGGCGTCGTCACCGGGTACGGCACGGTCGACGGCCGTCCCGTCGCCGTGTTCTCGCAGGACTTCACGGTCTTCGGCGGGGCGCTGGGCGAGGTCTACGGGCAGAAGATCGTCAAGGTGATGGACTTCGCGCTGAAGACCGGCTGCCCGGTCATCGGCATCAACGACTCCGGCGGCGCCCGCATCCAGGAGGGTGTGGCCTCGCTGGGCGCCTATGGCGAGATCTTCCGCCGCAACACGCACGCCTCGGGTGTGATCCCGCAGATCAGCCTGGTCGTCGGGCCGTGCGCGGGCGGCGCGGTGTACTCGCCCGCGATCACCGACTTCACGGTGATGGTCGACCAGACCTCGCACATGTTCATCACCGGCCCCGACGTCATCAAGACGGTCACCGGCGAGGACGTCGGCTTCGAGGAGCTGGGCGGCGCCCGCACCCACAACACCGCCTCCGGCGTCGCCCACCACATGGCCGGCGACGAGAAGGACGCGATCGAGTACGTCAAGCAGCTGCTGAGCTACCTGCCTTCCAACAACCTCAGCGAACCGCCCGCCTTCCCCGAGGAGGCGGACCTGGAGCTGAGCGACGAGGACCGCGAGCTGGACACGATCGTCCCGGACTCGGCGAACCAGCCGTACGACATGCACACGGTCATCGAGCACGTCCTCGACGACGCGGAGTTCTTCGAGACGCAGGCGCTGTTCGCGCCGAACATCCTGACCGGCTTCGGCCGCGTCGAGGGCCGCCCGGTCGGCATCGTCGCCAACCAGCCGATGCAGTTCGCCGGCTGCCTGGACATCGACGCGAGCGAGAAGGCCGCGCGCTTCGTGCGCACCTGCGACGCCTTCAACGTGCCCGTGATCACCTTCGTCGACGTGCCCGGCTTCCTGCCCGGCGTCGACCAGGAGCACACCGGCATCATCCGCCGCGGCGCGAAGCTGATCTACGCGTACGCCGAGGCGACCGTCCCGCTGATCACGGTCATCACCCGCAAGGCCTTCGGCGGCGCGTACGACGTCATGGGCTCCAAGCACCTGGGCGCCGACCTCAACCTGGCCTGGCCGACCGCGCAGATCGCGGTGATGGGCGCGCAGGGCGCCGTCAACATCCTGCACCGCCGCACCCTCGCCGAGGCGGAGGCGAACGGGGAGGACGTCGAGGCGACCCGCGCCCGGCTGATGCGGGAGTACGAGGACACCCTCCTCAACCCGTACGTCGCGGCCGAGCGCGGCTACATCGACGCCGTGATCATGCCGTCGGACACCCGCCGTCACATCGTCCGCGGCCTGCGTCAACTGCGCACCAAGCGGGAATCCCTGCCCCCGAAGAAGCACGGCAACATCCCCCTCTAGGCCTGCTGGGAGCCGTCATGAACATCAAGGTCGTACGGGGCAACCCGACCCCGGAGGAGCTGGCCGCCGCACTGGCGGTGGTCCGCGTCCGCGCCGCGGCGGCGGCAGCCGCCCCGCCCGGCGCGCCCTCGGCCCACGACGCCTGGTCCGACCCGTCCCGCCTCGCCACCCGTCGCCTGCCCCAGCCGGGCCCGGCGACGTGGGAGCGGACGTTCTGGCCGGGATGATCTAACGCAGCACACCCGCGACGGCTTCGGCCATCACCTCGAACCCCTCGTCGTTGGGGTGCAGGTGGTCGCCGAAGTCGTACGACGGCCGCAGCCGGTCCGGGTCCGCCGGATCGGCCAGCAGCCGGCCGAAGTCGACCACGGCGTCGTACTCGCCCGTCTCCCCGGCGCCGCGGATCCACTCGTCGAGCTCGTGCCTGGTCTTCGCCGCGCGCTCCCCCCAGTGGTCGGATCCGCCGAACGGCGGCAGCGTCGCGCCGATCACCCGCAGGCCCCGCCGCCGCGCCTGCCGCAGCAACGAGCGGTGGCCCTCGATCAGCTCCGCCGCCTCCACCACCGGCGCCGGGTGGTACGTCGGCTGCTCGTCGGTCTCGCTGAATCCGATGTCGTTGACGCCGAGCAGGACGACGAGGGTGTCCACGCCCGGCTGGTCGAGCACGTCCCGGGCGAGCCGGCGCACCCCTTTCTCCCCGTACCACGCGGAGTCGTTGAGCAGCAGGTTCCCGCCGATCCCGGCGTTGAGCACGGGCCGTCCGGTGCGCCGGGCGAGCGCGTCCGACCAGCGGCGGTCGGCGCCGGGGGTGGAGCCGAAGCCGTCGGTGAGGGAGTCGCCGAACAGTGCGATCCCGTCGGTGCGCCCCGCGTCGGTCTCTACGGCGGTGAGGAAGTACCAGGACTCGGTGCTCTCCGTGAAGCCGGTCCCGTCGGTGTCGGCGAGCAGGTCGCCCGGGCCGCGGTGGCTGGTGGTGAAGGCCTGCGCATGGAAGGTCGCGGGTCCGGTCACGGCGTCCAGGTGCAGCGTGACCGTCAGCGACTCCCCGGCCGCCACCCGCAGTCCCGCCGGATCGCTCAGCAGCTGCCCGTGCGCGGGGACGACGGCCTCGGGCGCGCCGCCGAAGGAGAGCCGCCGCACCGAGCCCGGCTCCACCGCCGCCCCCGCGGTCGTACGGCCCACCGTGGCGCCGGCGACGCGCAGCGGTGAGGTGCCGTACACGTTCGACAGCCGGACGCGGAGCCGGTCGCCGCCCGCCGTCAGGTGCACGACCTGACGCAGCGACTGGCGCCAGAAGCCCGTCCGGGACCAGTTCGGGGTGAACCCCTCGCTGGGCATCTGGGGTGACGCGGTCCAGGCGGTGGTGAACGACGACATGACACAGCCTCCAAAGGGAACTGAAATCCCATTAACTAATGGCACAGTAGCACCGTTTAGGGAAGTTGAGTACGCGTACTCAGGCGCCGCCCCGATCCGCAGCTGACGATTGCGGGCATGCTGTGGTCCGACCCCGAGAACGAGCCGCCCAAGGAACTGCGCGACATGCAGGACATGCTGCGGCGGCTGGGCGTTCTGATGGCGGTCGCCATGGTGCTCGCGATGGTCGTGATCGGAGCGAGATGAGACCCCGGCGGGCCGCCACGCCCCCGGCTACCCTGACCGCATGACCGATCAGCCGCGCCGCCGCCTCGTGCTCGCCTCCCAGTCCCCCGCCCGGCTGGGCCTGCTCCGTCAGGCCGGACTCGAACCCGAGGTGATCGTCAGCGGCGTCGACGAGGACGCCGTCACCGCCCCCACCCCCGCCGAGCTGGCCCTCGCCCTCGCCGAGGCGAAGGCCTCCGTGGTGGCCGCCCGGCCCGACGTCATGGGTGCGATCGTGATCGGCTGCGACTCGGTCCTCGAACTGGACGGCCAGGCGCTCGGCAAGCCCGGCGACGCCGAGGAGGCCACGGCCCGCTGGAAGTCGATGCGCGGCCGCGCGGGCACCCTGCAGACCGGCCACTGCGTCTACGACACCTCGACCGGGCGGTACACCTCCGCCACCGCCTCCACCGTCGTCCGCTTCGGCGACCCCACCGACGAGGAGATCGCCGCCTACGTCGCCTCCGGCGAGCCCCTCCACGTCGCCGGGGCCTTCACCCTCGACGGCCGCTCGGCCCCCTTCATCGAGGGCATCGACGGCGACCACGGCAACGTGATCGGCATCAGCCTGCCCCTCGTCCGGAAGCTGCTGGGCCAGCTGGGGATCAACATCACCGATCTGTGGACGTGAGCGGGCCGACCGTCTAGGCGGGCGCGGCGCCGCCTTCCGGCAGCACGTCCGCCGGCTCCGCGGGCCCGGCCGGGTCCGCCGCCGCCCGCCCGTCGTGCGTCATCAGCAGCAGCACGATCAGCCCGAGCACCAGCACCATGAACACGAAGGCCGGCCAGCCCACGATCCCCCACACGAACGCCCCCAGCAGCCCGTGCACCACGGCCGCGCTGATCAGCAGGACGCGGCCCAGGCCGGCCGCCGGGCGGTCGCGCAGGGCCACGAGCAGGGCGACGAGGCCGCACAGGGCGAAGTAGAGGCCGAAGACGACCCCGCCGATCTTCGAGGACGTGGCCATCACGTCCGGGTCGAGCCCCGCCAGGGACATGTCCTGACGGTCGACGACGACCCCGAGGAACCAGTTCAGCGCCGCGATGCCCAGCGCCTCGGCGAAGAGGACGACCGCCACGATCCATGCCACCGGCCTGCGCACCACCGGTTCCACCCACCTTCGACCGTCGAGCGAGCAAGGCTGCTGTTACCCCAAGTACGTTCGAGACATCGCGAACGCTACTAACGGGTAAACGTCGGGACAAGGGTTCTGCCCAAGGCAAAGAAACGTTGGGCCATTCGTAGGGACTCCACAAAGAAACGAAGTGGCCCGCAGCACGTGATGACAGAGACCTTGACCACAGCGGAAGGCTAGGGTTTGCCGAAGGAATCCTGCGTACCACGGTGCGACAAGGGATTTCGCGGGTCGAGCGAGCCTCGAATCACGCTCCGTGTGGGCAAGCTCACCATTGGGGACGGGTCGAAGTGCCGTGTCGGCAGTCCCTAAACTCGGCTTGTTTCAAGGAGGGAGCCTCATCGTGCGCAAGGTGCTCATCGCCAACCGTGGCGAAATCGCTGTCCGCGTTGCCCGGGCCTGCCGGGACGCCGGGATCGCGAGCGTGGCCGTCTACGCCGACCCGGACCGGGACGCTCTGCATGTCCGCGCCGCGGATGAGGCGTTCGCCCTGGGCGGTGACACTCCGGCCACCAGTTATCTGGACATCGACAAGGTGCTGAAGGCCGCCAAGGAGTCGGGGGCGGACGCGATCCACCCCGGATACGGCTTCCTGTCGGAGAACGCCGACTTCGCGCAGGCCGTGCTCGACGCCGACCTGATCTGGATCGGCCCGCCGCCGCAGGCCATCCGCGACCTCGGTGACAAGGTCGCCGCCCGGCACATCGCCCAGCGCGCCGGCGCGCCGCTGGTCGCCGGTACGCCGGACCCGGTCTCGGGCGCGGAGGAGGTCGTGGCCTTCGCGGAGGAGCACGGCCTGCCGATCGCGATCAAGGCCGCCTTCGGTGGTGGCGGCCGCGGCCTGAAGGTCGCCCGGACCCTCGAAGAGGTGCCGGAACTGTACGACTCGGCCGTCCGTGAGGCGGTCGCCGCGTTCGGCCGCGGTGAGTGCTTCGTCGAGCGCTACCTCGACAAGCCCCGCCACGTGGAGACCCAGTGCCTGGCCGACAAGCACGGCAACGTGGTCGTCGTGTCCACCCGTGACTGCTCGCTGCAGCGCCGGCACCAGAAGCTGGTCGAGGAGGCCCCGGCCCCGTTCCTCTCCGAGGAGCAGATCGCCGAGCTGTACTCGTCCTCCAAGGCGATCCTGAAGGAGGCCGGCTACGTCGGCGCCGGCACCGTCGAGTTCCTCGTCGGCCTCGACGGCACGATCTCCTTCCTGGAGGTCAACACCCGGCTCCAGGTCGAGCACCCGGTCACCGAGGAGGTCGCCGGCATCGACCTGGTGCGCGAGATGTTCCGCATCGCCGACGGCGAGGAGCTGGGCTACGGCGACCCGGTGCTGCGCGGCCACTCCTTCGAGTTCCGCATCAACGGCGAGGACCCGGGCCGCAACTTCCTGCCCGCGCCCGGCACCGTCACCGCCTTCAACCCGCCGTCCGGCCCCGGTGTGCGCCTGGACGCGGGCGTCGAGTCCGGCAGCGTCATCGGCCCGGCGTGGGACTCGCTGCTCGCCAAGCTGATCGTCACCGGCCGCACCCGCAAGGAGGCCCTGGAGCGGGCCGCGCGTGCGCTGGAGGAGTTCCAGGTCGAGGGCATGGCCACCGCCATCCCGTTCCACCGCGCGGTCGTCAAGGACCCGGCCTTCGCGCCGGAACTGACCGGCTCGGCCGACCCGTTCACGGTCCACACCCGCTGGATCGAGACCGAGTTCGTCAACGAGATCAAGCCCTTCGCCGCCCCGGCCGACGCCGAGGCCGACGAGGAGACCGGCCGCGAGACGGTCGTCGTCGAGGTCGGCGGCAAGCGCCTGGAGGTCTCCCTGCCGTCCTCGCTGGGCATGTCGCTGGCCCGCACCGGCCTGGCCGCCGGCGCTAAGCCGAAGCGGCGCGCGGCGAAGAAGTCCGGCCCCGTCGCCTCCGGTGACACCCTCGCCTCCCCGATGCAGGGCACGATCGTCAAGATCGCCGTCGAGGAGGGCCAGGAGGTGCAGGAGGGCGACCTGGTCGTCGTCCTGGAGGCCATGAAGATGGAGCAGCCGCTCAACGCCCACAAGGCGGGCACCATCAAGGGCCTGACCGCGGAGGTCGGCGCCTCCATCACCTCGGGCGCCGCGATCTGCGAGATCAAGGACTGACCCGGAGACCGGCCTCACCCAGAGGTTTCTCCACGCGCCCGGCGGGGGCTTCCTCCGCCGGGCGCGCGGCTTTGGGCGTCGTACGCCGATGGCCCCGGCTCTTGGTGTCGTACGCCGAAGGCCCGACGCTCTTGGTGTCGTACGCCGAAGGCCCGACGCTCTTGGCGTCGTACGCCGAAGCCCCTCCCCCGGCGTCTCAGCGCCGGCGCAGGTCCGCCACGCGTGCCCGGTCGGCGCCCGGGGTCTGCTCCCCGCCCATGACCGCGGCCGTGCGGAGCGGCTGGCCGCCGTGCACCTGGCCACGGCGGGGCCCCGGGAGGGGCACGTCCCGGCGCTGCTGGCGGGCCTGGGCGGTGTCACCCCCCGCGCTGCCGTGGCCCCCGGCGTTTCCCGGGGCGCCCGTGCCCGCCACCGCGATCTGGACGCCCTGGTCGGCCAGGGCCTGCAGTTCGGTGGCCGCGCGGTCGTCGTGCGGCGGGGGCTCGTCGGTGACGAGGCGGGTGATGACGTCCGTCGGCACGGTCTGGAACATGGTGTCCGCGCCGAGCTTGGTGTGGTCCGCGAGGACCACCACCTCCGCGGCGGCCTGGACGAGCGCGCGGTCGACGGAGGCGGAGAGCATGTTGGATGTGGACAGCCCGCGCTCGGCGGTGAGCCCGCTCCCGGAGAGGAAGGCCCGGGAGACCCGCAGTCCCTGGAGGGACTGTTCGGCGCCGGAGCCGACGAGGGCGTAGTTGGACCCGCGCAGCGTGCCGCCGGTCATCACGACCTCCACGCGGTTGGCGTGGGCGAGTGCCTGGGCGACCAGGAGGGAGTTGGTGACGACGGTCAGCCCGGGGATGCGGGCGAGCCGGCGGGCCAGCTCCTGCGTCGTGGTGCCCGCCCCGACGACGATGGCCTCGCCCTCTTCGACGAGGTTGGCGGCGAGGTCGGCGATGGCCGTCTTCTCGGCGGTCGCGAGATGAGACTTCTGCGGAAAGCCGGACTCCCGCGTGAACCCGCCCGGCAGTACCGCACCGCCGTGCCGGCGGTCGAGGAGTCCTTCTGCCTCCAGCGCGCGCACGTCCCGTCGTACGGTCACTTCGGAGGTCTGGACGACGCGGGCGAGCTCCCGGAGCGACACCGCTCCATTCGCTCGCACCATTTCGAGGATCAATTGGCGACGTTCTGCAGCGAACACGAAACTGACAGTAACCCCAACGACCGTCTGCTTTCAGCAGTTTGCGCCGAATAACAGAAGTTGTTCGTACGGCAGGGGCGGAAGTGGTATAGGGATTCACTTCCGCCACCTATGCCGTACGGAGGGCCGACGACTCCCTGTGACCAGCGAGGAGTCGGTTTCGGCCGTCAGCCGCCGTCGCCGGCCTTACGGGTGTGCAGCTGTCGCGCGACCTCGGCGATCGAGCCCGAAAGGGACGGGTACACGGTGAAAGCGTTCGCGATCTGTTCGACCGTCAGATTGTTGTCGACGGCGATCGAGATCGGATGGATCAGTTCCGACGCGCGCGGCGCCACGACCACACCGCCGACCACGATCCCGGTGCCCGGCCGGCAGAAGATCTTGACGAAGCCGTCCCGGATGCCCTGCATCTTGGCGCGCGGGTTGCGCAGCAGCGGCAGCTTCACGACCCGGGCGTCGATCTTGCCGGCGTCGACGTCGGCCTGGGTGTAGCCGACGGTGGCGATCTCCGGGTCGGTGAACACGTTCGACGAGACGGTCTTCAGGTTCAGCGGTGCCACGGCGTCGCCCAGGAAGTGGTACATGGCGATACGGCCCTGCATGGCCGCCACCGACGCGAGCGCGAAGACACCGGTGACGTCACCGGCGGCGTACACGCCGGGCGCGGTGGTCCGGGACACCTTGTCGGTCCAGATGTGCCCGGAGTCCCGCAGCCTGACGCCGGCCTCCTCAAGGCCCATGCCCTCGGTGTTCGGGATCGCGCCGACCGCCATCAGGCAGTGCGTGCCGGTGATGACGCGGCCGTCGGCGAGGGTGACCTCCACCCGGTCGCCGACCCGCTTGGCGGACTGGGCGCGGGAGCGGGCCATGACGTTCATGCCGCGGCGCCGGAAGACGTCCTCCAGGACTGCGGCGGCGTCCGGGTCCTCGCCCGGCAGCACGCGGTCCCGGGACGACACGAGCGTGACCTTCGAACCGAGCGCCTGGTAGGCACCGGCGAACTCGGCACCGGTGACACCGGAGCCGACCACGATCAGCTCCTCGGGGAGCTCGTTCAGGTCGTACACCTGCGTCCAGTTCAGGATGCGCTCGCCGTCGGGCTGGGCGTCGGCCAGCTCGCGCGGATGACCGCCCGTCGCGATCAGCACGGCGTCGGCGACCAGCGTCTCCTCGCTGCCGTCGGCCGCGCGCACCACGACCTTGCGCGATCCGTCCAGGCCCTGCTGCCCGTCCAGCCGCCCGCGTCCGCGCACCACCCGGGCGCCCGCCCGCGTCACCGACGCCGTGATGTCGTGCGACTGGGCGAGCGCCAGCCGCTTCACCCGGCGGTTGACCTTGCCGAGGTCGACACCGACGACACGCGCGGGGGTGTCGATGTGCGGGGTGTCGTCCGCGACGATGATCCCCAGTTCCTCGTACGACGAGTCGAAGGTGGTCATCACCTCGGCCGTCGCGATGAGCGTCTTCGACGGCACGCAGTCGGTCAGCACCGACGCACCGCCCAGACCGTCGCAGTCGACGACGGTCACCTCCGCACCGAGCTGAGCGGCGACCAGCGCCGCTTCGTATCCGCCGGGTCCGCCACCGATGATCACGATCCGAGTCACGTACTCCATTGTCCCGCACGCTTCAAGGTGCGACTGCCTCGGGGGCCCGGCCGGGTCATCACCGGGCCGGCACGGATGTCCCTGCGTCGAAAGTGACGGCGGAGCCGACTGCCGTACCCTCTGTCCATGTCGCTCTACGCCGCGTACGCCGGCAATCTCGACGCGCGGCTGATGATCCGCCGCGCTCCCCACTCGCCGCTGCGTGCCACGGGCTGGCTGAACGGCTGGCGGCTGACCTTCGGCGGCGAGCAGCTTGGCTGGGAGGGCGCCCTCGCCACGATCGTCGAGGACCCCGCTTCGCAGGTCTTCGTCGCGCTGTACGACATCGCCCCGATGGACGAGGAGTCACTCGACCGCTGGGTCGGCGCGGGCATGGACGTCTACCGCCGCCTCCGGGTCCGCGTGCACACCCTCGACGGCGAGGAGCAGGCCTGGGTGTACGTCCTCAACGGCTACGAGGGCGGCCTGCCGTCGGCCCGCTATCTGGGCGAGATCGCCGACGCCGCGGAATCGGCCGGCGCGCCGCACGACTACGTGATGGAGCTGCGCAAGCGCCCCTGCTGACCACGCGGGCGCCCGGAACGGGCTATCGGTCCGGCCGGGACATGGCTCTCGTCGGAAACGACAAGACAACGATCGCGATCCCGTGAGCTCTGTCATCTACGCGCGTAGGCGATGACCGGCTACTCTCGACCGTGTGAACGCATCTCTTCTTCCGGACGACATCCAGGGCGACCCCTACGCCGCCGCCGACGCCGCCGCCGCGCGCCTGCGCGCACTCACCGGCGCCGAGTCCCACGACGTCGCCCTCGTGATGGGCTCCGGCTGGGCACCGGCCGTCGACGCGCTCGGTACTCCCGACGCCGAGTTCCAGGTCACCGAGCTGCCCGGCTTCCCGCCGCCGGCGGTCGAAGGGCACGGCGGCAAGGTCCGCTCGTACCAGATCGGCGACAAGCGCGCCCTGGTCTTCCTGGGCCGCACCCACTACTACGAGGGCCGTGGCGTCGCCGCCGTCGCGCACGGCGTGCGCACCGCCGTCGCCGCGGGCGCCAAGAGCATCGTGCTGACCAACGGCTGCGGCGGTCTGCGCGAGGGCATGCGCCCCGGCCAGCCGGTCCTGATCAGCGACCACATCAACCTGACCGCGACCTCGCCGATCGTCGGTGCGAACTTCGTCGACCTCACCGACCTGTACTCGCCGCGCCTGCGCGCCCTGTGCAAGGAGATCGACCCCACCCTCGAAGAGGGCGTCTACGCCCAGTTCCCCGGCCCGCACTACGAGACCCCGGCCGAGATCCGCATGGCCCGCGTCATCGGCGCCGACCTGGTGGGCATGTCCACGGTCCTCGAGGCGATCGCCGCGCGCGAGGCGGGCGCGGAGGTGCTGGGCATCTCCCTGGTCACCAACCTCGCCGCGGGCATGACCGGCGAGCCGCTGAACCACGAGGAGGTCCTCCAGGCGGGCCGCGACTCGGCCGCCCGGATGGGCTCCCTGCTGGCCCGGGTGCTGGGCCGGATCTGAGAGGGATGCAGCAGGGGGTGCCGCTGCATGCCGTAGGGGGTGCCGCTTCGTACCGAAGGGTGCCGCTGCACCCGTAGGCGTGCCGCTTCGCGCCGTCGGGCGGCGCTGGTCCGTCGTGGCCGGGTGCGGGTCCGTCGCGCTGGACGCGGGTCCGTCGCGCCCGGCGCGGGCCCGTCGGGCTGGACGCGGGTCGCGCTGGACGCTGGTCCGTCGTGGCCGACCGCAGGTCCATCGCGCCGGGCGCGGGCCCGTCGCACCGGCCGCGGGTCCGTCGGGCCGCCCGCGGGCCCCCTCATGTCCGGCCGGGCGGTTCCCCGCGCCCCTTCGGGTGCGTTGCGGCCGCGTACGGCGGGCACCCTCCACTCCGCCCCCGATCCCGACCCACAATCGAATCCGCCGGCGCCACGCGCACCCCGACCGACCCGCGCAGGCGCCGCAGGCATCCGCACGACGACGAGAGGTTGACCGGACCGTGCAAGACGATCTCATCGCAAGGGCCCAGGCCTGGCTCGCCGAGGACCCCGACGCGGAGACCCGCGACGAACTCGCCGCGCTCATCGACGCCCACGACGTCGAGGAGCTCGGCGCCCGCTTCAGCGGCACCCTCCAGTTCGGCACCGCCGGCCTGCGCGGCGAACTCGGCGCCGGCCCCATGCGCATGAACCGCTCGGTCGTCATCCGCGCCGCCGCCGGCCTGGCCGCGTACCTCCGGAAGAACGGCCAGGGCGACGGCCTCGTCGTCATCGGCTACGACGCCCGCCACAAGTCCGCGGACTTCGCCCGTGACACCGCCGCCGTCATGACCGGCGCCGGACTGCGCGCCGCCCTCCTGCCGCGCCCGCTCCCCACGCCCGTCCTCGCCTTCGCCATAAGGCACCTGGGCGCGGTCGCCGGTGTGGAGGTCACCGCCAGCCACAACCCGCCCCGCGACAACGGCTACAAGGTGTACCTGGGCGACGGCTCCCAGATCGTCCCGCCCGCCGACGCGGACATCGCCGCCGAGATCGCCGCCATCCCGTCCCTCACGACGGTCTCCCGGCCCACCGAGGGCTGGGAGACTCTCGACGACGGCGTCCTCGACGCCTACCTGGCCCGCACGGACGCCGTGCTCGCCGAGGGCTCCCCCCGCACCGCGCGGACCGTCTACACGGCCATGCACGGTGTCGGCAAGGACACCCTCCTCGCGGCCTTCGCCCGCGCCGGCTTCCCCGCCCCGGACCTGGTCGCCGAGCAGGCCGAGCCGGACCCGGACTTCCCGACCGTCGCCTTCCCCAACCCGGAAGAGCCCGGCGCCATGGACCTCGCCTTCGCGAAGGCCCGCGAGACCGGCCCGGACCTGGTCGTCGCGAACGACCCGGACGCGGACCGCTGCGCCGTGGCGGTGAAGGACGGCGACGGCTGGCGCATGCTGCGCGGCGACGAGGTGGGCGCGCTCCTCGCCGCCCACCTGGTGAACCGGGGCGCGCGCGGCACCTTCGCCGAGTCGATCGTCTCCTCCTCCCTGCTCGGCCGTATCGCCGGGAAGGCGGGCCTGCCGTACGAGGAGACGCTGACCGGCTTCAAGTGGATCGCCCGCGTCGACGGCCTGCGCTACGGCTACGAGGAGGCGCTGGGCTACTGCGTCGACCCGGAGGGCGTCCGCGACAAGGACGGCATCACCGCCGCCCTGCTGATCACGGAGCTGGCCTCGGTCCTGAAGGAGCAGAACCGCACGCTCCTCGACCTGCTCGACGACCTCGCCGTGGAGCACGGCCTGCACGCCACCGACCAGCTCTCGGTGCGGGTGAAGGACCTCTCGCTCATCGCGGACGCCATGCGCCGCCTGCGCGAGCAGCCCCCGACCGAGCTCGCGGGCCTGGCCATCACGAACGCCGAGGACCTGACGAAGGGCACGGACCGGCTGCCGCCCACCGACGGTCTGCGCTACACCCTCGACGGCGCCCGCGTCATCGTCCGCCCCAGCGGCACGGAGCCCAAGCTGAAGTGCTACCTGGAGGTCGTCGTCCCGGTGGCGACGCACGCCGACCTGCCGGCCGCCCGCGCCACGGCGGCGGACCTCCTGGCGGCGATCAAGCGGGACCTGTCGGCGGCCGCCGGCATCTGACGCCCGCCCGGGGTGCCCTCGGCCGACCGCTCAGGGCACCCCGGTCCCGACACCCGGTGGCGGGGCCGGCCGGGCTCACCCGACCGCGAGCAGCACCGCCAGCAACACCGCGCCGGCCACCGCGGGCCCCGCTATCTCGTACGCCCAGCGCACGCTGACGCGGCCCTGCGCGGTCTCGGCCTGTTCCCGGTTCTCCAGCAGGTTCCGCAGCTCGTCCATGATCTGGTCGGCCTGGGCCCGCACGGGCTCGTCCGGCACCGCGGCCGACGCCCCGCCGAAGCCGCCGAGCCCCCGCTCCCGGCCGCCGCCGCCCCTGGAGAGCTCCGCGGCCCGCCGCGACTCCCGGCGCGCCGCCCGCTTCCGCGCCCGCAGCGACACCGGCACGGCCCACAGCTGGTACTTGGTGCCGGACTTGGCGACGACCTCGTTCGAATAACCGGACCGCAGCGAGGCGATCTCCCCCCACGGCAGCACGATCACCCGGAACGGGTTGCGGACGCGCAGCCGGTCCTCGTTCGCGGACACCGCGGGCCGCAGGGTGAAGGCGGTGACCAGCGGCACCACCAGCAGCAGCGTCGCGAGCGCCAGCCACGGCGTGCGCCCGTCACCGGCGACGATCGCGTCGATGCCGAGCCACCCGGCGAGGCCGAGCAGCAGCACACCCCCGGCGATGCCCGCGGGCGACCGGTAGATCCGATCCTTGGACTCGGTGGTCGTCATGGTCCCGATTCTGCCCGACGCCGCCGACAACGCTCATTCGCGGTCCCGTACCTGTGGATGAGCGCCGACGAGTGCCGAGGGGTGTACAGCAGCTACGCGCGTAGATATGCTCGTCTGGTGACCATGCCCACCAATGCACCCACGCACAGCCTCTCGGACGTGACCTCGTCCGACAGCACGCTGCGCCGCTTCCTCCACGGGCTGCCCGGCGTCGACGCGGTCGGCCTGGAAGCGCGCGCCGCCTCGCTCGGCACCCGTTCCATCAAGACGACCGCCAAGGCCTACGCCATCGACCTGGCCATCTCCATGGTCGACCTGACGACGCTGGAAGGCGCGGACACCCCGGGCAAGGTCCGGGCGCTCGGCGCCAAGGCGGTCCACCCCGACCCGACCGACCGCACGACCCCGGCGACGGCGGCGGTCTGCGTCTATCCCGACATGGTGGCCGCCGCGAAGGAAGCCGTGGCCGGGTCCCCGGTGAAGGTCGCCTCGGTCGCCACCGCCTTCCCGGCGGGCCGCGCGCCCATCGGGGTCAAGCTGGCCGACGTCCGCGAGGCGGTCGCCGCGGGCGCCGACGAGATCGACATGGTCATCGACCGCGGGGCGTTCCTCTCGGGCGCGTACATGAAGGTGTACGACGAGATCGTCGCCGTGAAGGAGGCCTGCGGGGCGGCCCGTCTGAAGGTCATCTTCGAGACCGGCGAGCTGTCGACGTACGACAACATCCGCCGCGCGAGCTGGCTCGGCATGCTGGCCGGGGCGGACTTCATCAAGACGTCCACGGGCAAGGTCGCGGTGAACGCCACGCCCGCCAACACCCTGCTCATGCTCGAGGCAGTCCGGGACTTCCGCGTCCAGACCGGCGTCCAGGTCGGCGTGAAGCCGGCCGGCGGCATCCGCACCTCCAAGGACGCCATCAAGTTCCTGGTGCTGGTCAACGAGACCGTCGGCGAGGACTGGCTGGACAACCACTGGTTCCGGTTCGGCGCCTCCTCGCTCCTGAACGACCTGCTGATGCAGCGTCAGAAGCTGGCCACCGGCCGCTACTCCGGCCCCGACTACGTGACGGTGGACTGATCACCATGGCATCGGCATTCGAATACGCCCCCGCGCCCGAGTCCCGCTCGGTCGTCGACATCGCCCCCTCCTACGGCCTGTTCATCGACGGCGAGTTCGCCGAGGCCGCGGACGGCAAGGTCTTCAAGACGGTCAGCCCGTCGACCGAGGAGGTCCTCTCCGAGGTCGCCCAGGCCGGCGAGGCGGACGTCGACCGCGCGGTGAAGGCCGCCCGCAAGGCGTTCGAGAAGTGGTCCGCGCTGCCGGGCTCCGAGCGCGCCAAGTACCTGTTCCGCATCGCCCGGATCATCCAGGAGCGCAGCCGCGAGCTGGCCGTCCTGGAGACCCTGGACAACGGCAAGCCGATCAGGGAGACGCGGGACGCCGACCTGCCCCTGGTCGCCGCCCACTTCTTCTACTACGCGGGCTGGGCGGACAAGCTCGGCCACGCGGGCTTCGGCCCGGACCCCCGGCCCCTCGGCGTGGCGGGCCAGGTCATCCCGTGGAACTTCCCGCTGCTGATGCTGGCGTGGAAGATCGCCCCGGCGCTGGCCACGGGCAACACGGTGGTGCTCAAGCCCGCCGAGACGACCCCGCTCTCCGCCCTGTTCTTCGCGGACGTCTGCCGCCAGGCGGGCCTGCCCAAGGGCGTCGTCAACATCCTCCCGGGCTACGGCGACGCGGGCGCCGCGCTCGTGGCGCACCCGGACGTGGACAAGGTCGCCTTCACCGGCTCCACCGGCGTCGGCAAGGAGATCGCCCGCACGGTCGCCGGCACCCGCAAGAAGCTGACCCTGGAGCTGGGCGGCAAGGGCGCCAACATCGTCTTCGACGACGCCCCGATCGACCAGGCCGTCGAGGGCATCGTCAACGGCATCTTCTTCAACCAGGGCCAGGTCTGCTGCGCGGGCAGCCGGCTCCTGGTGCAGGAGTCGATCCAGGAGGAACTCCTCGACTCCCTCAAGCGCAGGCTCTCCACCCTCCGCCTGGGCGACCCGCTGGACAAGAACACCGACATCGGCGCGATCAACTCCGCCGAGCAGCTCTCGCGCATCACCTCGCTCGTCGAGCAGGGCGAGGCGGAGGGCGCCGAGCGCTGGTCCCCGGCCTGCGAGCTGCCGGAGAGCGGCTACTGGTTCGCGCCGACGCTGTTCACTAACGTCACCCAGGCGCACACGATCGCCCGTGACGAGATCTTCGGCCCGGTCCTGTCGGTGCTGACCTTCCGCACCCCGGACGAGGCCGTCGCCAAGGCCAACAACACTCCGTACGGCCTGTCGGCGGGCATCTGGACGGAGAAGGGCTCCCGCATCCTTGCCGTGGCGAACAAGCTGCGCGCGGGCGTGATCTGGTCCAACACGTTCAACAAGTTCGACCCGACCTCGCCGTTCGGCGGTTACAAGGAGTCGGGCTTCGGCCGCGAGGGCGGCCGCCACGGCCTGGAGGCGTACCTCGATGTCTGACCGTCTCAGTGTTTTCAAGACCTACAAGCTGTACGTGGGCGGGAAGTTCCCGCGTTCCGAGAGCGGCCGGGTGTACGAGGTGACGGACTCGAAGGGCAACTGGCTGGCCAACGCTCCGCTGTCGTCCCGCAAGGACGCCCGGGACGCGGTCGTCGCCGCCCGCAAGGCGTTCGGCGGCTGGTCCGGCGCGACGGCGTACAACCGGGGCCAGGTCCTCTACCGCGTCGCGGAGATGCTGGAGGGCCGCCGGGACCAGTTCGTGCGCGAGGTCGCGGACGCGGAGGGCCTGTCGAAGTCGAAGGCCGCCGTCCAGGTGGACGCGACCATCGACCGCTGGGTCTGGTACGCGGGCTGGACCGACAAGATCGCCCAGGTGGTGGGTGGCGGCAACCCGGTGGCGGGCCCGTTCTTCAACCTGTCCTCGCCGGAGCCGACGGGCGTGGTGGCCGTCGTCGCCCCGCAGGAGTCGTCGTTCCTCGGCCTGGTCTCCGTGGTGGCCCCGGTGATCGCCACCGGCAACACGGCGGTCGTGGTCGCCTCGGAGAAGTCCCCGCTGCCCGCGCTGTCCCTGGGCGAGGTGCTGGCGACCTCGGACGTCCCCGGCGGCGTGGTGAACGTGCTGTCCGGCCGTACGGCGGAGCTGGCGGCGCCGCTGGCCGCGCACCAGGACGTGAACGCGATCGATCTCGCGGGCGCCGACGAGGTACTGGCGAAGGAGCTGGAGGTCGCTGCGGCGGACAACCTCAAGCGCGTCCTGCGTCCACAGCCTGTGGACGAGGCCGGCTGGTCGGCGACCCCGGGTATCGACCGCATGACGGCGTTCCTGGAGACGAAGACGGTCTGGCACCCGACGGGTTCGCTGGGCGCGTCCGGCTCCTCGTACTAGCCGCTCCCCGCTCCGGCTGGAAGCCCCGGTCCTCCTCCGTCCAGGAGGGCCGGGGCTTCCGTGTGCCGCGCGTCAGATGCCGAGGCGCTGTGCGATGCCGTCGAGCACGCAGTCGAGGCCGAACTCGAACTCCCAGGCCCGGTCGTCCTTGCGGGCCGCGCTGAGCGCGTACTGCTCGTAGGTCGGATACCGGCCGGTGCCGATCAGGTATCCCATCTGCGGGGCGAGCGCCCGGCGGGTCTCGTCGCCGCTGGTCCAGCCCTTGCGCTGCTGGTAGTCCCGCAGGGCGATCTCGGTCTGGGCCGAGCCGTGCACGAAGGAGGTGACGGCCCGGAAGGCGGCCATCACCGAGTCGGCGTCCAGGCCGTGGTCGGCGAGCGCGGACAGCTGCCGTTCCGCCACGGCCATCCGGGACGGCGTCAGCATGACCACCGGGGTGGGCATGACCGCCATCCACGGGTGGGCGAGCATCAGTTCCCGCGTCTGCAGGGCGTAGGAGCGCAGCACCTCCCGCCACTCCGTCGCCCCGTCCGGCAGGGCCAGTTCCCGGGACACCCGGTCGATCATCAGCGCCCAGAGGTCGTCCTTGCCGTCGACGTGCCGGTAGGGCGCCATGGGCGCGACGCCGAGCTTGGTGGCGAGGCGGCGCATGGTGACGGCGGCGCCGCCCTCCTCGTCGGCGATCTCGACCGCGGCGGCGGCGATCCGCTCCAGGGTCAGGGAGGCGCGGGGCGCCGGGGCGGGCCGCTCCAGACGCTCCCAGAGAGTCGGCTCCACCGGTCCGCCGGCCTCCTCCTTCTTCCGATCGGCCACGACTCGGCTCCTCTCCGTCGGCCTGGTGTACAGCGTATCTCCAGTAGACGACGTACACATCAGTGTGTACGTTGTACACGTCCGATACGCCGTACACATCCGGGGGTCTCCCATGCCTGCCGCAGCCACCGCGCCGCTCCGCGTCGCCGTCGTCGTCGGCTCCACCCGCGAAGGCCGCTTCGCTCCCGTCGTGACCAGGTGGCTCGGCCGCCACCTCGCCGAGCGCGACGACATGCGCGCCGACGTCGTCGACCTCGCCGAGACCCCGTTGCCCACGGTGTTCCCGGCGTTCGGGCAGCAGCCACCGCCCGGCACCGAGGAACGACTGGCCCTGGTCACACCCCGGCTCGCCGCCGCCGACGCGTTCGTCATCGTCACGCCCGAGTACAACCACAGCTTCCCGGCGTCACTGAAGAACGCGATCGACTGGCACGGCGAGGAGTGGCACGGCAAGCCGGTCGCCTTCGTCTCGTACGGCGGGCTGTCCGGCGGCCTGCGAGCAGTGGAGCAGCTCCGGGTCGTCATGGCCGAGCTGAACGCCACGACCATCCGCAACACCGTCAGCTTCCACGACGCCTGGAGCCGTTTCGACGAGGACGGCCGCTGCAAGGACCCCGGCGCCGACACGGCCGCCAAGACCCTCCTCGACCAGCTCGCCTGGTGGGCGCACGCCCTGCGCGACGCCAAGACCGTCCGCCCCTACGTCGCCTGAGGCGATCCGACCCGAGAGAGGAGGAACCATGGACGCGCGCACCGACGAAGCCGGCCCGGACACGACGGGCACGGGCGGACCCCGGGCGGGGACGACCGGCGCGGACACCCCGCCCTCCCGGCTCGTCGTCCTCGGGCTGATGCTCGGCATCGTGCTCGCCACGCTCGACGGCACGATCATCGGCACCGCGCTGCCCACCGTCGTGGGCGACCTCGGCGGCCTCGACCACCTGTCGTGGGTGATCACCGCGTATCTGCTCACGAGCGCCGTCTCCACGCCCCTGTGGGGCAAGGTGGGCGACCTGTACGGCCGCAAGGGCAGCTACCTCGCCTCCATCGCCGTCTTCCTCGCCGGCTCCGTGCTCTGCGGACTCGCGCAGGACATGGGGCAGTTGATCGCCTTCCGGGCGCTGCAGGGCATCGGGGCGGGCGGACTGTTCGTCGGCGCCCTCTCGCTGCTCGGAACGCTGCTCACCCCCGCACAGGCCGGGCGCTCCCAGGCGCTGATCGGGGTACTGCTGCCGGCCGCGATGATCGGGGGCCCGCTGATCGGCGGCTTCCTCACCGACCAGCTGGACTGGCGCTGGACCTTCTACGTCAACGTCCCGGTCGGCACGGTGGCCCTCGCCGTCATCGGCTTCGGGGTACGGCTGCGCCACGAACGCGTCCGGGCCCGCGTCGACCTCGCCGGCGCGGCCCTGCTGACCGCTGCGATCCTCGCCGTGACACTGCTCGCGAGCTGGGCCGGCACGACGTACGCCTGGACGTCTTTCCGGATCATCGCGCTCGCCGTGCTGTCCGCCGCCGCGCTGGCCGCCTTCGTGCGGGTCGAGCGGAGCGCCCCGGAGCCGGTGATCCCGCCCCGGCTGTTCCGCGACCGCAACTTCACGGTGGCTCAGATCCTGAGCTTCCTCACGGGCGCGGCCATGCTGGCGGCGGCCGGCTATCTGCCGCTGTACATGCAGTTCGTGCAGGACATGTCGGCCACACGCAGCGGACTGCTGCTGCTGCCGCTGATGCTGGGCATGATCGGCGCGCAGCTCTTCATCGGCCGGCGGGTGGCCGACGGCGGCCGCTATCGCGGCTATCCCATCGTGGGCGGGGCGCTGGCCACGGCGGGCGCCCTGGCCCTGCTGGCGCTCGGCACCGGGACGAGCGCGGCCGCGGCCTCCGCGCTGACGCTGGCGCTCGGCGTGGGCCTCGGCTGTGTGATGCAGCCGACGATGCTGATCACCATGAACAGCGCGGACCCGCGCGACATGGGCGCGGCCAGCGGCACCCAGACGCTGCTGCGCACCATCGGCGGCTCGACCGGCGTCGCGGTGCTCGGCTCGGTGTACACGAACGGCCTCACGGCCACCGTGACGGACCGGCTCGGCGCCGCCGGCGAGCGGCTGACCGCCGGGGAGCTGACCCCGGCACTGCTGCGGGACCTCCCGGACCCGGTCCGCGACGCGTTCCGGACGGGCGTCGTCGACGGAGTCCACGGCGTCGCGCTGGGCACGGCCGCGCTGTGCGCCGTGACGTTCGCGGTGTCCTGGCTGATCCGGGAAGTCCCGCTGCGGGGCGGCAAGCAGCCCTAGGGGGTGTCTTGTCGATCAGGCCGGATCAGGGAGCGGCGTCTGGTGCCGTGCATCGCAAGGCGGAGGAGGGAGTCGATGCGATGGGGGCCCCTCCCTGCTCGAGCGGAGCCGAGAGCTTGGGGGAGTCGGGGACCGGCGACAACGCGGCGAGGCGCGGTGCCAGACGCCGCGAGCCCGGCATGATCGGCAAGACACCCCCCAGGGGGCGTCGTGCCCCCTGGGGAGCCGGCAGTCCTACGGCGCCAGCAGCCCAACCACGTCGCCCACCACCGGAATGGCCCCGACGGACTGCGCCTGCGCCACCGGCCCGGTCAGTGCCTGGGACGTCAGGGGCTTGAAGTCGGCGAGCTGGGTGCCGACTCCGTTGTCGAGCGGGTCGACGCCGGTCCCGGCGAGCGGGTTGGGCTTGAGGCCGGCGACCGGGCCGGTGACGTACGGGAGCGCCCCGCTGAGCGCCCGCATCCCGCCCTGCGGGTCGATCCCGCCCAGCGAGGTGGCCCGCCACGGCACCTCCACCGAGGGGGCGTCGGCCGCGGCGGCCGTCGTCGCGCCCGCACCCAGGGCCGCGCCCGCGGTGGCGAGGGCGACCAGGGTGCGGCGGCCGGTCGGGGTCTTGGAGGAGTGGTGTCGGGCCATCGCTTCTGCCACCTTCTCATGCGCTGGGTAACGTGTCCGACACGCAGGGTAGTTGACATGTGACGCACGCTTCAAAGCCGACCCGCGGGGTCGTTCGCGGGCCGGGCGATGCCTCACACTGGTGTCCCGTGAGCTCCCATCCGCCCATACCGACCCGAGTCGTGCTGCTCTGCGGCCCTTCCGGCTCCGGCAAGTCCCTCCTCGCCGCCCGCTCCGGCCTCCCGGTCCTGCGGCTCGACGACTTCTACAAGGAGGCCACCGACCCCACGCTGCCGCTGGTGGCGGGGAGCTCCGACATCGACTGGGACCACCCGGACTCGTGGGACGCGGACACGGCGGTCGCCGCGATCACCGACCTGTGCCGCACGGGCCGTACGAACGTTCCCGTCTACGACATCTCGCTGAGCGCCCGCACCGGCGAGGACACGATCGACATCGGGCGCACCCCGCTGTTCATCGCGGAGGGCATCTTCGCCGCCGAGATCGTCGGCCGCTGCCGGGAACTGGGCGTCCTCGCCGACGCGCTCTGCCTGAGCCGCGGCTCGGTGACGACCTTCCGCCGGCGTTTCCTGCGGGACCTCAAGGAGGGCCGCAAGTCGGTGCCGTTCCTGCTGCGCCGCGGCTGGCGGCTGATGCGCGACGAGCGGTCCATCGTGGCCCGGCAGACCGCGCTCGGAGCCCACGCCTGCGACAAGGACGAGGCGATGGGCCGGCTGGCGGCCGCGGCGGCGGGCCGCTGCGCGACGGCGCGCACGCCCGTGTAGAGCCGAGACGCGCGCCCCCGTACCCACGCGTCCCCGTACACAGCAGAACGGGGCTGGACGGACCCCCCGGCCCTCCAGCCCCGCTCTCCTGTGCTCCCCCGTGCATCCCCCCGCGGGTCCCCCGTGACCCCCGTGGTTCCCCTCCCGTTACCGCTCCCCCGTGTCCCCCCTCGGCCTTCAGGCGACAAGCTCCCCGAAGGCGTCCTCCTCGTCACGGCCGAAGCTGAGGACCTCGTCCTCGCGCAGCCGGCGCAGGGAGCGCCAGATGCTGGACTTCACCGTGCCGACACTGATGTCGAGGATGTCCGCGATCTCCGGGTCCGTGCGGCCCTCGTAGTAGCGCAGGACCAGCATGGTGCGCTGGAGTTCGGGCAGCCGGGCCAGCGCCTGCCACAGGACCGCGCGCAGCTCGGTGCCGCGCATCGCGTCCGTGTCGCCGGGCGTCTCCGGCAGTTCCTCGGTCGGGTACTCGTTGAGCTTGCGGCGCCGCCAGGCGCTGATGTGCAGATTGGTCATGGTGCGGCGCAGGTAGCCGCCGACCGCCGCCTTGTCACTGATCCGGTCCCACGCCCGGTAGGTCGAGAACAGCGCGCTCTGCAGCAGGTCCTCGGCCTCGAAGCGGTCACCAGTGAGGTGGTAGGCGGTTGCGTACAGGGAGGCGCGGCGTTCCTGGACGTAGGCCGTGAACTCGGCCTCCGACAGCGAGCGGCGCTCCCCCGATTCCTCCCTGTACGCGGATCCCCCGTGCGTTTCCCCCGTGAAACCGTCAACCACCGTCATGTACGCGGTGTGCTGACGCCCGGTGCCGCGAGCGCACCCCCGCCCGCTCACGGCACCGGACTTCTCGGAACCCCGGTGGGTGTTCACGTCGTGCAGACGCGTGATCACTGCGCTGGTGGTGGTGCCGTGCAGCGTGTTCATCTCGCGCCCCCCCGTCGTGGACTTCCCGGTGTTCTGTCTTGCTTCCGTGCTTGTGTCGAAAAGCTTGCCCGGGGGACTTCATGGCCGTGTCCGCCGACTGTCACAGACCTGTCACAGGGGCCGGCCACGGGAAGCGCACATCGCCGTCACAGAGACGAGCGATACGGCTACGCAGGCGCCCGAGTGTCGAATCCCGCACCGCCATGGGCCAGAATGAGGCGCGTGCCTTCCCTGTTGCTGATCGAGGACGACGACGCCATCCGTACGGCCCTGGAGCTCTCACTGACGCGCCAGGGACACCGGGTGGCGACCGCTGCCAGCGGTGAGGACGGTCTGAAGCTGCTGCGTGAGCAGCGACCGGATCTGATCGTGCTGGATGTGATGCTGCCCGGCATCGACGGGTTCGAGGTGTGCCGGCGCATCCGGCGCACGGACCAGCTGCCGATCATCCTGCTGACCGCGCGCAGCGATGACATCGACGTGGTGGTGGGCCTGGAGTCCGGCGCCGACGACTACGTGGTCAAGCCGGTGCAGGGGCGGGTGCTCGACGCCCGCATCCGGGCCGTGCTGCGGCGCGGGGAGCGGGAGTCGAACGACGCGGCGGCCTTCGGCAGCCTCGTCATCGACCGCGCGGCGATGACCGTGACGAAGAACGGGGAGGACCTGCAGCTCACGCCGACCGAGCTGCGGCTGCTCCTGGAGCTGAGCCGGCGGCCCGGTCAGGCGCTGTCCCGGCAGCAGCTGCTGCGGCTGGTGTGGGAGCACGACTACCTCGGTGACTCGCGGCTGGTGGACGCGTGTGTCCAGCGGCTGCGCGCGAAGGTGGAGGACGTGCCGTCGTCCCCGACGCTGATCCGTACGGTCCGTGGTGTGGGCTACCGACTGGATCCGCCTCAGTGACGGACCGGCAAGGGGGATTCCGCGGCTGGACCGCGGCTCGCAAGGGAGTTCTGTCCGGGTTGCGCTTCACCAGTCTGCGGTTGCGGCTGGTGGTGGTGTTCGGGCTGGTCGCGCTGACGGCCGCGGTGTCGGCGTCCGCGATCGCGTACTGGCTCAACCGGGAGGCGGTGCTCACCCGTACCCAGGACGCGGTGCTGCGGGACTTCGAGCAGGAGATGCAGAACCGGGCGGGCGTGCTGCCCGAGTTCCCGGGACAGGACGAGCTGCAGCACACGGCGGGCCAGATGGCCGTGGGCGGGCAGCAGTTCAGTGTGCTGCTGGTCGCGAAGGACCGTGACGGGCGGACGGTGTACGGCAGTTCGGGCGGTCTGAACGGCTTCTCGATCGAGGACGTGCCCGCCTCGCTGCGCACGGCGGTGAACAAGGAGCAGCCGCTCACCTCGAACAACAAGTCTCCGTACCACCTGTACTGGCAGCGGACCGTCGACGACGGCACCCCGTACCTGGTGGCCGGTACCCGGGTGATCGGGGGCGGGCCGACCGGGTACATGCTCAAGTCGCTGGAGCCGGAGGCCAAGGACCTGAACTCGCTGGCGTGGTCGCTGGGGATCGCCACCGGTCTCGCGCTGATCGGCTCGGCGCTGCTCGCGCAGGCCGCCGCGACGACCGTGCTGAAGCCGGTGCACCGGCTCGGGGTCGCCGCGCGGCGGCTCGGGGAGGGCAAGCTGGACACCCGGCTCAGGGTGTCCGGGACCGACGAACTGGCCGATCTGTCGCGGACCTTCAACAACGCGGCCGAGGCGCTGGAGAAGCGGGTCGCCGACATGGCGGCGCGGGACGAGGCGTCGCGGCGGTTCGTCGCGGACATGAGCCACGAGCTGCGTACCCCGCTGACCGCGATCACCGCCGTGACGGAGGTCCTGGAGGAGGAGCTGGAGTTCGAGGGCGGCGGCATCGACCCGATGATCGAACCGGCCGTACGGCTGGTGGTGAGCGAGACGCGGCGGCTGAACGACCTGGTCGAGAACCTGATGGAGGTCACCCGCTTCGACGCGGGCACCGCCCGGCTGGTCCTCGACGACGTCGACATCGCCGACCAGATCACCGCCTGCATCGACGCCCGCGCCTGGCTGGACGCGGTGGAGCTGGACGCCGAGCGGGGCATCCACGCCCGGCTGGACCCGCGCCGCCTCGACGTGATCCTCGCCAACCTCATCGGCAACGCGCTCAAGCACGGCGGATCGCCGGTGCGGGTGTCGGTCCGGGAGGCGGACGACGCGGTCGTGATCGCGGTGCGCGACCACGGGCCCGGCATCCCCGAGGACGTGCTGCCGCATGTCTTCGACCGGTTCTACAAGGCCAGCGCCTCCCGGCCGCGTTCCGAGGGCAGCGGGCTCGGCCTGTCGATCGCCCTGGAGAACGCGCACATCCACAGCGGTGAGATCACCGCCTCGAACTCCCCGGAGGGCGGCGCCGTGTTCACCCTGCGGCTGCCCAAGGACGCCTCGGAGCTGACGCCGCAGGACGCCGAACAGAAGGCGGGCGACGGCGCGGAGAAGGGCGAGGGCTCCTGATGGACGTACGACGCGGCGCACGCCGTGTGCTGTCGGTGCCCGTGCTCGCCGGGACGCTCGCCGCGCTGCTCACCGGCTGCGGGATCCGGGCCACGGAGGTGCCGACCGACTTCGGTCCCGCGCCCTCACGGGCGCACTGTTCGCCGGCCGGTCCGGACGTGACCACGCAGGCCTCGCGCGGGATGCCGGTGCAGGTGTTCCTGCTGTGCGGCTCGTCGCTGGTGGCCGTGGACCGCACGGTACGGGTCGCGGAGGGCGCGACGGACACCGAGCGGCGGGTGCTGGTGGCGCAGGGGCTGCTGGACGAGCTGACGGAGGCGCCGTCGCCGGCCGAGACGGACGCCGGGTACGAGACGGACGTGCGCGGCGGTACGGCGGTGGCCGGGCCGCGCCGCGGGGACCCGGAGGACACGCTGCGGCTGAGCACACCGCCGTCCGGGATCGGGTCGGTCGCGCTCGCCCAGATCGTGTGCACGTTCTCCGACTCGGCGGCGGCCGAGGGCGACGGCTCGGTGATCCTGGGCGGACCCGGCGACCAGGCGCCGCGCCGCTACAAGTGCACGGACGACGTGCGCGCCCGGCCGGGGTCGGCGGAGCCGCCGTCCTCGGCCGCCGCCGAGTGATGTGACCCCGCCCGGAGGGGCTGCCGTACGGGTGTGGCGCATGCCTCACCCGTACGCGCGACGGCAACCCGGAACCGATCCCGCCGACGGTCGCGTCTAGGGGGGCGTGCAGCGTCAAGGCTCCAGGGGCGGCAGCGCCGCGATCCGCATCCGGGTGACAGGAGGTGTCCTCCTCGTCGCGCACCTCGCGTTCGTCGCCTGGCTGACGCTGCGTCCGCTGGACGTCCCCTGGGTGATGCCCGCCAATCTGCGCCCGCTCGACGGCATCCGGGCCGATCTCGCGCTGGGCTGGCCCGAGGCGACGCGGCAGCTCGGGGAAGGACTCGCGCTGCTCGCGCCGCTGGGCGTGCTGCTGCCGATGGCGGGCGGGCGGCTGACCGAGTCACCGCTGGTCTCGTTCGTGCGTACGACCGCCGCCGGGGTGCTGATCTCGCTGGCCATCGAGCTGCTGCAGACCGGGGTGCCGGGGCGGGTCGTGAATGTCGACTCGCTGCTGCTGAACACCGCCGGCGTGGCGCTCACGCATCTCGCGCTCGTCCCGGCCGGGCGGGCCCGGCTGCGGCGCCGGCTGGAGTGCCGGCAGCGGGCCGCGCTCCCCCAGGAGGAGCCGTCTCAGGGTCGGACCCCGACGATTCCCAGGGTCGGGATCGCCCCGTGGGGCGATGTTTTGCCCCCTTCGTCTCCGTAGCGTGGACGGTAGTTGAGGCAGCCGCCAGGGCCGCCTCCGACCGACGCTCACGGCCCGCGAGCCGGGAGAAGAAGGAGTCGCCATGTCCCGCCTTGCCCGCCCCACCAGCGGCCGGATGATCGGCGGAGTGTGCGCAGCGCTGGCAGGGCGCTTCGGCACCTCCGCGACGACGATGCGCGTGATCTTCCTGGCCTCCTGCCTGCTGCCGGGGCCGCAGTTCCTGCTCTACCTGGCCCTGTGGATACTGCTGCCGTCCGAGGGCAAGGCGGCGCGCACGGCCTGGTGAGCCCGGCCGGGCCGGTACGCCGACGGGGCGCACCCCTCGTCCCAGGGGTGCGCCCCGTCGGCGCGTGGGGGCGTCGGTCAGCCCAGCGGGATGCCGTTCACCGGGATGCCGTGGGTGGGCAGGCCCTGCACCGGCAGACCGCCGAGCAGTCCGTTGACCGGCGCGGTCGGGCCTTCGGCGAGCACCTGCTGGGCGACGGGCTGCGCGGCGGCCAGCCCGGCCTCGAGCGCGGTCTGCCCCTGGGCCAGCGCCTCGCCGGAGCCCGGCAGCGCCTGGGAGACGTTCTCCGCCGGGAGGGTGCGGGTCACGGTGTCCAGGGCCTGACCGGCTGCGTCGGGCACGCCCGGCGCGGCGGCGTTGGCGGCGCCCGCACCGGCGGCGGCGAAGGCGGCACCGAGCGCGGCGACACCGAGGGTCTTGGCAGCAGACTGCTTCATGGTGAATTGCGTCCTTGACTGACTCGAAACGGGATGACGGCGAGAAAGAACGGGTGGGAAATGAGAGGCGCCCAAGAACGTAAACACGCCCGACCGGCCGCCGCAAACATCGAAATGCGGACGGATGGTGAACACCCTCTGGAGGAACCCGATCCCCCTGGTCCCCCGATCAGCCCTTCGGAGTAGTGAAACCGCTGGTGGAGGCAGTCTGCTGGAACAGCCACTCGGATTTCAGCTCTGCATATCCGGGCTTGACGACGTCATTGATCATGGCCAGCCGTTCATCGAAAGGAATGAACGCTGATTTCATCGCATTGACGGAGAACCATTGCATGTCGTCGAGCGTGTAACCGAATACGTCGACCAGGTGCTCGAATTCCCGGCTCATACTCGTGCCCGACATAAGCCTGTTGTCCGTGTTGACCGTGGCCCGGAAGTGCAGGCGGCGCAGCAGGCCGATCGGATGCTCGGCGTAGGAGCGGGCGGCGCCGGTCTGGATGTTGGAGGTCGGGCACAGCTCCAGCGGGATGCGCTTGTCCCGAACGTACGAGGCGAGCCTGCCCAGCCGGACCGTGCCGTCGGCGGCGACCTCGATGTCGTCGACGATCCGCACCCCGTGCCCGAGCCGGTCGGCGCCGCACCACTGGAGGGCCTGCCAGATGGACGGCAGCCCGAACGCCTCACCGGCGTGGATCGTGAAGTGGTTGTTCTCCCGCTTCAGGTACTCGAAGGCGTCGAGGTGCCGGGTGGGCGGATGCCCGGCCTCGGCGCCCGCGATGTCGAAGCCGACGACGCCCTCGTCGCGGTAGCGGTTGGCGAGCTCGGCGATCTCCAGGGAGCGGGCGGCGTGCCGCATCGCGGTGAGCAGCGCGCCGACGCGGATCCGCCGGCCCTCTTCCCTGGCCCGCCGCTCGCCCTCGCGGAAGCCCTCGTTCACGGCCTCGACGACCTCTTCGAGGGTGAGGCCGCCCTCCAGGTGCTGTTCGGGGGCGTAACGGACCTCGGCGTAGACGACTCCGTCCGCGGCCAGGTCCTCGGCGCACTCGGCGGCGACCCGGACCAGCGCGTCACGGGTCTGCATGACGCCGACGGTGTGCGAGAAGGTCTCCAGGTACCGCTCCAGCGAGCCGGAGTCGGCGGCCTCGCGGAACCAGAGGCCCAGCTTGCCGGGGTCGGTCTCGGGGAGCTGGGAGTAGCCCGTCTGCCGGGCGAGTTCGACGACCGTGCCGGGACGCAGGCCGCCGTCGAGGTGGTCGTGGAGCAGAACCTTGGGTGCCCGGCGGATCTGGTCCGGGCTCGGGGTGGTCCCCATCCGGTCAGTCTGGCGCGTCATTTTCGCACTGTAACCCCTACGCGCGTAGATCGCGTTTCCCAACACCCGCGTCGATACGCAACGGTGACCGCACGGACGGATGGCGTACACCCGCTCTTCTGACACTGTTCTGTCATGGCACAGCAAGCGACGGCGGTTCGCAGGGCCAGGCTGGGGCGGGCGTTCGGTCCGGAGCCGACGGCGGTGAGCGGTGTGGTACTGCTGCTCCCGGGCGGCGACGAGGTCTCCGACCGAAGACCCTCACCGCTGCCGGCGGCCGGGCCGGTGAGAGGGCTGGGGCGACGGCTCCAGCGGGCCGGCGCGGCGGACGGGCTCGCGGTGCACGTGGTGCAGTACCGCTACCGCGGCTGGAACGGCAGCGAGGCCCGGCTCGCCCATGACGCGGCCTGGGCCGCGGACGAGGTCGTACGCCGGTACGGGGACGTGCCCGTGTGTCTCGCCGGGTACGACATGGGCGGGCGGGCGGCGCTGCGGGCGGGCGGGCACGACGCCGTCAACTCCGTGGTGGCGGTCGCCCCTTGGCTGCCGGAGGACGATGTCGCGGCATCACCCGAACCGGTGAAACAGCTGGCGGGGCGGCGCGTGCTGGTCGTGCACGGGACGAACGACGAGCGGACCGACCCCGAGCTGTCGTTCCGGCTGGCGGAGCGGGCGAAGAAGGTGAACCGGCAGGTGTGCCGGTTCGAAGTGCACTCGGACCGGCACCGGTTGCAGCAGCACCGGGAGGAAGTGCGGGCGCTCGTCGAGGACTTCGTGATGGGAGCGGTGTTCGGGAGGCCGTTGTCGCGGCCGGTGGAGGACGCGCTGGCGGCTCCGCCGCCGCTGGGCTTGCGGATGCCGCTGGCCTCCGGGTTCGGGAAGTCGCTGCGGCGGTAGCGTCACCGGGTCCCCGGGGTCTCAGGTCAGCAGGCTGCCCTTCCTGGAGAGCAGGAACTTCTTGAAGGCGGCCACCGGGGGCGTGTCCACGCTGCCGGCCAGCCAGGCGACGCCGATCTCGCGCACCGCTCGCGGTGCCGTGACCGTCAGTTCCGCGACTCCCGGCCGGGGGACGGCGGGCGGGGGCAGCAGCGCGACGCCCAGGCCCGCCGCCACCAGACCCCTCAGTGTCTCCGCCTCCTCCCCCTCGAAGGCGACCTTCGGGCGGAAGCCCGCCTCCTGGCAGAGGTCGTCGGTGATGCGGCGCAGGCCGTAGCCGGGTTCCAGGGTGACGAAGGATTCGTCGGCCGCCTCGGCGAGGCGGATGCGCTTGCGGGCGGCCAGAGGGTGGTCGGCGGGGACGACCAGGCGGAGCTTCTGTTCGTCCAGGCGGCGGGCGACCAGGTCGGGGGCGTCGGGGACGGGGGAGGTCAGACAGAGGTCGAGGCCGCCGGCGCGCATGCGCTCGATCATGGCCTCGCCGTAGTTCTGGACGAGGGTGAAGCGCACGCGCGGGTGCTCCGCGCGGAAGGCGCGGATGAGACCGGGTACGGTCTCCGTGCCCATGGTGTGCAGGAAGCCGAAGGCGACCTTGCCGGTGGTCGGGTCGGCGTCCGCGCGGACCTCCTCGGCGGCCCGCTCGACCTCCGCGAGAGCGCGCTCGACGGAGGTCAGGAAGGTGCGCCCGGCGGGGGTGAGGGCGACGGTGCGGCCGCGGCGGGCGAACAGCTCCACCCCCAGATCCTGTTCGAGGCGGACCATGGCCCGGGAGAGCGTCGACTGGGGGACGTTCATCTCCTGGGCAGCGCGGGTGACGTGCTCGGTGCGGGCGACGCCCGCGAAGTACGCGAGGCGCGGAGCCAGCGTCATCGCCATGTCTTCTGTGTCACCGGACTGTGACAGGTGGGCCTGTGACCTCTGCTGATGCACCATGGGAACGATTATGGCGATTCCATGCATTGGACGGATGAGCGAGGGCGTCCGTACGGTCGAAGCATGACTCCCGCCAGTACCGGGGCGTCCACCATCGTGGGCGCCGTAAGGACCGTTCCCGACTCACGTATGGCCCCGGGCGGGCCCGGCTACCGCCGGATGAGTTTCGCCCTCTTCCTCGCGGGCGTCGCGACCTTCGCGCTCCTCTACTCCACGCAGGCACTGCTCCCGCTGATCTCCGGTGATTTCGGGGTGACGGCGAGCGAGGCCAGCTGGACCGTGGCGGCCTCCACCGGCGGGCTCGCGCTGTTCGTCATCCCGATGAGCGCGCTGTCCGAGCGGTTCGGGCGGCGTACGGTCATGACGGCGTCCCTGGCGGTGGCGGTGACCGTCGCGCTGCTGGTGCCGTTCGCGCCCTCGCTGACCGCGCTGGTCGCCCTGCGCGCCGTACAGGGCGCGGCGCTGGCCGGAGTCCCGGCGTCGGCGACGGCGTATCTGGCGGAGGAGGTCCGGCCGAAGGCCCTGATCACCGCGATCGGCCTGTTCGTCGCGGGCAACAGCGTCGGCGGGATGAGCGGCCGGGTCATCACCGGCTGGGTCGCGCAGGAATGGGGCTGGCGGGTCGCGCTGGGCGCGCTGGGACTGGTCGCGGTGGGCTGCGCGATCGCCTTCCGGCTGCTGCTGCCGGCGCCGCGGCACTTCGCGCCGGGCTCGCTGCGCCCGCGGGTGCTGGCCCGCACGGTCCGCGCGCACCTCGCCGACCCGCTGCTGCGGCGGCTGTACGCGATCGGCGCGCTGTTCATGACCGTCTTCGGCGGGGTGTACACGGTGATCGGCTACCGCCTGACGGACGCGCCGTTCTCGCTCCCGCAGGGCGTCGTCGGCTCGGTCTTCCTGGTGTACCTGGTCGGGACGGTGTCCGCGTCGGCGGCGGGCCGGCTGGTCGGCCGGCTGGGCCGCCGGGGCGCGCTCTACCTGGGCGGCGGCACCACCGCCGCGGGGCTGCTGCTGTCGCTGGCCGACTCGCTGCCGCTGGTGCTGCTGGGGCTGGTGCTGATCACGGCGGGCTTCTTCGCCGGGCACGCGGTGGCCTCGTCGGCGGTCAGCAAGACGGCGACGCACGGGCGGGCGCAGGCCGCGGCGCTGTACCAGTCGGCGTACTACGTCGGCTCCAGCGTGGGCAGTACCGCGGGTGCCGTCGCCTTCCACGCGGGCGGCTGGGCCGGGACGGTCGGGGTCGGGCTGCTGGCGGTGGCCGGAGTCGTCGGCATCACCGTGCTCGGGTCGGTGGCCGCGGCGCGGACGGTCGCCCGGACCGCCTGACCGGCCACGCCCCTCACCTGCGGTTTTCCGGCTCCGGGGGCCGTTGTCAGTGGGCTGCGGTAGCTTCCGGAGTGCTGGAGCGCGAAGGCGCGGCACCGTAGCGGCCACAGGGGTGGGTGGACCATGAGCAACACCACGGCGACGACGGATCTCGACGTCGAACTGGAGAAGTACCGGGTCGAGCTGACCGGCTACTGCTATCGCATGCTCGGCTCCTCCTTCGAGGCCGAGGACGCGGTGCAGGACACCCTGGTCCGCGCCTGGCGGAGTCACGAGAAGTTCGAAGGCCGCTCCAGTCTGCGGTCCTGGCTGTACCGGATCGCGACCAACGTCTGCCTGGACATGCTGACGGCCGGCAACAAGCGCGCGCGGCCGATGGACCTGTCGGAGGCGACACCGCTCGCGCAGGCCGCCCTCTCCCCCCGCCCGGACCACACCTGGCTGGAGCCGATGCCGGACGCCCGGGTGCTGCCGGCCACCGCCGATCCGGCGGAGGCGGCGGTCGCCAAGGAGTCGGTGCGGCTGGCCTTCATGGCGGCGCTCCAGCAACTGCCCGCCAAGCAGCGGGCGGTGCTGATCCTGCGGGAGGTGCTGGCCTGGAAGGCGAGCGAGGTCGCCGAACTCCTCGGCACCTCCGTCGCCTCCGTCAACAGCGCCCTCCAGCGGGCCCGCGCAACCCTCGCCGAGCGGCCCGACCCCGCCGCCGACGCGGCGGTGTCCGACCCGCTCGACGCGGACCAGCAGAAGCTCCTGGAGCGCTATGTGGCGGCCTTCGAGGGCTACGACATGACGGCGCTGACCGCGTTGCTGCACGAGGACGCGATCATGACGATGCCGCCGTTCGACCTGTGGCTGCGCGGCACGGCCGACATCACCGGCTTCATGACCACCGTCGGCTCCGCGTGCGCGGGCTCGCGGCTGCGGCCCGTCGAGGTCAACGGACTGCCCGGGTTCGCGCACTACAAGCCGGACCCGGAGGCGGGCGGCTTCACTCCGTGGGCGGTGCAGGTCCTGGAGATATCAGACGGCCGGATCACCGGGTTCCACTGCTTCCTGGACACCGAGCGGTGGTTCCCGCTGTTCGGGCTGCCCCTCCACCTCGAAGCGGAGGCCGACCAGGTCGAGCAGGGCGTGTAGCGCCGGGGCGGGGTTCCGCAGCCGGATCCGGCCGCCGGCGCGCCGGGCCGTCAGCTGGAGCCGGGCGAGCAGGTCGACGGTGGCCAGCCCGGGCGGCCCGAGCGCGCCGACGTCGCACACCACGACCGTCGGCCCGCCGCCCTCCAGCAGGACACGCACGTCCTCGCACAGCCCGCTCACCTCCTCCCGGGTGACGGGTCCGGCCAGCACGATGTCCGCGGGTGTCATGGCATCCACGTGCGGTAGACCCGGCAGACCCGCCGGACTCATCGCGGGGCGGCGTCACCGGCGTCACATTGACCGGAAACCGCTTCCCGCAGAGGGTTGCTTGCATGCCACACGCATCGCCTCCCTCCGCCTTGTCCGGCCGCCACCACGTGGTCGAGGCGGTGCCGTGCAGGGGGTGCTGAGCGGGTTCGCGGTGATCGCGGTGGTGATCGGCGTCGGGTATGCCATTGGCCGACGCGGATACCTCGGCGCACAAGGCCGCGAGGTGCTGACCAAGCTCGCCTTCCACGTCGCCTCCCCCGCGCTGCTGTTCACCACGCTCGCGGGGGCCGACCTCTCGGTGGTCTTCTCCACCCGGCTGCTGGTGACGGCACTGAGCACGGCGGCGGTGGCCGGGGTGTTCGTGGCGGTGGGCGTCGGACGCCGCTGGGGAGTGGGCCGTACGACGATCGGCGCGCTGTGCGCCGGATACGTCAACTCGGGCAACCTCGGCATCCCGATCGCCGTGTACGTGCTCGGCGACGCCTCACTGGTGGCGCCGGTGCTGTTGTTCCAGCTGGTCGGGGTGACACCGGTCGCGCTGACGGTGCTGGACCTCGCGGCCGACGGGGCGAGACGGCCGCTGTGGCAGCGGCTGCTGACGCCGTTGCGGAATCCGATCGCGCTGGGTTCGCTGGCCGGGGTGGCGGTGTCGGCGGCGGGTGTCCCGGTGCCGGGGCCGGTCATGGACCCCCTGACCCTGATCGGCAACATGTCCGTGCCCGCCGTCCTCCTCGCCTTCGGCATCTCCCTGCGGGGCGGCACACTGCCGTTGCGGGGCGCGGAGAAGGCGCCCGTGCTGCTGGCGGTGGGCCTCAAGACCGTCGCCCAACCGGTGATCGCGTGGGTACTGGCGGCGGGCGTCTTCGGGCTGCGGGGTGCGGCGCTGCTGGACGTGGTGGTGACGTCGGCGCTGCCGGCCGCGCAGAACCTGTACACGTACGCCAGCAGCTATCGGGTGGGCGAGGCGCTGGCGCGGGACGCGGTGCTGTTGTCGACGGTGGTCTCGGTGCCGGGGCTTGTTCTGGTCGCGGCGTTCCTGGGGTGAGGGAAGCCGCTGCTGTCAAGTGTCAGTTCGAAGGGCACCGGCAGCCGGATCGGCACGCCGAAGGGGCCCGCCTGCAGGATCCGGTACGCACCGTCCCCCGGCTCCCCATACAGGGTGACGGCCGGACCGCCAGGTGCCAGGGGGTCGATCAGGAGGTGGAGCGGGATCCCGGCCTCGGCGTATCCGGCGGGTTTCTCGCCGCGATCGCGGTTCGCCGTGACCTCCGAAACGACCTCCACGACGTGGACGGCCTCTTCTGCGGGAAGGAAGTCGACGTCCTCGGTACGCAACAGTCCGTCCGGAACCACGGCAACGTCGGGGACGTAGAGGCCAGGCCGGGACGGTACGGCCAAGGCCATCTGCTGGAAGATCCCCCAGTGCTCGGGAACCGCCTCGTGCAGGCGCCGATGCACCTGGCCCACAGTCCGGTGATGAGTGAGAGACGCGGGAGGTGTGATGCTGAGGACTCCGCCGATGATCTCCATCCGGCAGCCCTCGGGAGCGTCCGTCTCTCGCCAGAGCTGGACCAGTTGCTTCCATTCGTCGTCCATGGGGACATCCAAGACGCCGAACGGGACCGGTGATGGTTCACCGATCCCGTTCACCCGAATGAGGAAACCTCAGGTCAGGCGATACGTTCCAGCACCACCGGCGTCGGCGTGAAGTCCGTGCCGGGGGCCGCGATGTCGTAGGAGCCGTCGACCGCCTGGAGGGCGTAGTCGAAGCGCTCCGGGGTGTCGGTGTGGAGGGTCAGCAGGGGCTGGCCCTCGGTCACGGTGTCGCCCGGCTTGGCGTGGAGTTCCACGCCCGCCGCCGCCTGCACCGGGTCCTCCTTGCGGGCGCGGCCCGCACCGAGGCGCCAGGCGGCGATGCCGATGTCGTAGGCATCGAGGCGGGTCAGGACGCCCGACGACGGGGCCTTCACCACGTGCTGTTCGCGGGAGGTGGGCAGCGGCGCGTCCGGGTCGCCGCCCTGGGCCGCGATCATGCGGCGCCAGACGTCCATCGCCGAGCCGTCGGCCAGGGCCTTCGCCGGGTCGGCGTCCTTCACGCCCGCCGCGTCGAGCATCTCGCGGGCCAGCGCGATGGTCAGTTCCACGACGTCCGCGGGGCCGCCGCCGGCCAGGACCTCGACCGACTCGCGGACTTCGAGGGCGTTGCCCGCGGTCAGGCCGAGGGGGGTCGACATGTCCGTCAGGAGGGCGACCGTCTTGACGCCGCTGTCCGTGCCGAGGCCCACCATCGTCGACGCCAGTTCGCGGGCGTCCTCGATGGTCTTCATGAAGGCGCCGGTGCCGACCTTGACGTCAAGGACCAGGGAACCCGTGCCCTCGGCGATCTTCTTCGACATGATCGAGGAGGCGATCAGCGGGATGGCCTCGACCGTGCCGGTCACGTCGCGCAGGGCGTACAGCTTCTTGTCGGCGGGGGCCAGGCCGTCGCCCGCCGCGCAGATCACCGCGCCCGTCGTGTCCAGGACGTTCAGCATCTCCTCGTTGGAGAGCAGGGCCCGCCAGCCCGGGATGGACTCCAGCTTGTCCAGCGTGCCGCCGGTGTGGCCGAGGCCGCGGCCCGAGAGCTGCGGGACGGCCGCGCCGCAGGCGGCGACCAGCGGGGCCAGTGGCAGGGTGATCTTGTCGCCGACGCCGCCCGTGGAGTGCTTGTCCGCCGTCGGGCGGGACAGGGACGAGAAGTCCATGCGCTCGCCGCTCGCGATCATCGCGGCCGTCCAGCGGGCGATCTCCCGGCGGTTCATGCCGTTGAGCAGGATCGCCATCGCGAGCGCGGACATCTGCTCGTCGGCGACCTCTCCGCGGGTGTACGCGTCGATGACCCAGTCGATCTGCGCGTCGCTCAGCTCACCGCGGTCCCGCTTGGTGCGGATGACGGAGATGGCGTCCATGGCCATGGATTTCCTTCCGGTGGTACGGGAAGAGCGCGGCCCCTCTGATCGGGTATCGGTTCAGAGGGGCCGCGGGGAGTTACTTGGTGAGATGGTCCGGGCCGAAGGCCTGGGGCAGCATCTCCGCGAGGCGGAGGATTCCCGCCGGGGTCTCCAGCAGGAGGTCCGGGCCGCCGTGCTCGTACAGCAGCTGCCGGCAGCGGCCGCACGGGACGAGGGTGTCGCCGTTGCCGTCGACGCAGGTGAAGTGCGTCAGCCGGCCGCCGCCGGTGCGCTGCAGCTCGGAGACGAGGCCGCACTCGGCGCACAGGCCGAGGCCGTAGGAGGCGTTCTCCACGTTGCAGCCGGACACCGTGCGGCCGTCGTCGACGAGGGCGGCGACGCCGACGGGGTAGCCCGAGTACGGGGCGTACGCGTGGGACATGGCGTCCCGCGCCACCTCCCTCAGGGCCTCCCAGTCGACGGTCACTTGCCCTGTCCCTTCCGGTACGGCATGCCGTCCGCCTTCGGCATCCGCAGCCGCTGCGCCGACAGGGCGAGGACGACCAGCGTGATGACGTACGGCGTGGCGGAGACGACCTGGTTGGGGACCTCGTTGGTGCCCGCGTACCAGGCGAACACCAGCAGGCCCACGATCAGGGTGATACCCGCGGAGGTGTACTTCTTGCGGATCGCCAGCCAGATCGCGCCGATCAGCAGGAGCAGCGCGCCGAGCAGCAGCAGCGCGTGGACGTTCTCGGAGCCGCCGCGCAGGTTGAGGCTGTCGGTGTAGCCGAAGAGTCCGGCGCCGATGGCGAGGCCGCCCGGCATCCAGTTGCCGAAGATCATCGCCGCGAGGCCGATGTAACCCCGGCCGCTGACCTGGCCCTCCAGGTAGAAGGGGTTGGCCACGATGGACAGGAAGGCACCGCCGAGACCGGCCAGGCCGCCGGAGATGATCACGGCCAGGTACTTGTACTTGTAGACGTTGACACCGAGGGACTCGGCCGCGACCGGGTTCTCGCCGCAGGAGCGCAGCCGCAGACCGAAGGCCGTACGCCACAGGATCCACCAGGTGGCGGGGACCAGCGCGATGGCGATCAGGGTCAGCCAGGACACGTTGGTGACCAGGCCGCCGAGCAGGCCGGCGATGTCGGAGATCAGGAACCAGCCCTTGTCGTTGAGGTCCCTGAGGGCGTCGGACAGGCCCGGCACCGTGAAGTGGCCGAGGGACTCCACCGCCGGGGACTGCTTGGCGGAGCCGCCCTCGTGGCCCTCGAAGGCGAGGGGGGCCAGGTAGCGCGTGGCGCCGAGGGCGAGGATGTTGATCGCCACACCGGAGACGATGTGGTTGACGTTGAAGGTGACGGTGACGAAGGCGTGCAGCAGGCCGCCGAGGCAGCCGCCGACGATGCCGACCAGGACACCGGTCCACGGGCCCCACTGGAAGCCGGCCCAGGCGCCGAACCAGGTGCCGAGGATCATCATGCCCTCGAGGCCGATGTTCACGACGCCCGCGCGCTCGGCCCACAGGCCGCCGAGACCGGCGAGGCCGATCGGCACGGCGAGCTGGAGGGCGGTGGACATCTGGCTGACGTTGGTGATGCCGTCGGCGCCGGTGATGATGCGGACGAGCGAGGTCAGCGCCAGGGCTCCGGCGATGACCAGCAGCAGCACGGGCCACGACATCCGGCGGCCGGTCGGCGCCGCGGGCTGCAGCGTGGGCTGGTTGACGTCAGTCGGAGAGACGGGGGCGGTCATCGGCCAGCCACCTCCTTCGTGTTGTTGGCGCCGAGCACGTGACCGGCGGCGAGTTCCGCGCCGACCCGGCGCTGCTGGCGGCGCAGGCCCCACTCGCGGACGGCCTCGTAGGAGACGACGACCGAGAGCACGATCAGGCCCTGCATGATGACCGCGATCTCCTTGTCGTAGCCGTGGAAGTCCAGCTCGGGCGACGCCTTGTCGAGCCAGGCCCACAGCAGGGCGGCGAACGCGATGCCGACGGGGCTGTTGCGGCCGAGCAGGGCGATGCCGATGCCGAGGAAGCCGATGCCGGTCGGGAAGTTGAGGCTGTAGGTGTGGGTGTCGCCCATGAGGATCGGCAGACCGGCGAGGCCCGCGATCGCGCCGGAGATCAGCATGGCGGTGAGGACCATGCGCTTGGGGTCGACGCCGCTGGCGGCCGCCGCGGTCTCGGAGGCGCCGGAGGCACGCAGGTCGAAGCCGAAGCGGGTGCGGTTGAGGACGACCCAGTAGCCGATGCCGAGCAGGACGGCGAGGACGACCAGGCCGTAGATCTCGCCGGCCGCGCCCAGGTCGATGCCGGGGATCCAGCCGGACTCGTGCATCTCGCCGGTGGTGTTGTTGTTGCCGACCTTGACGCCGAAGACGTCGGGCAGCCACAGGTAGGCGATGACGGAGGTGGCGATCGCGTTCAGCATGATCGTCGCCACCACCTCGCTGACGCCGCGGGTGACCTTCAGGACGCCGGCGATGCCGGACCAGAAGGCACCGGTGAGCAGCGCGGTGAGCAGCAGCAGCGGGACCTGGAGGGCGGCCGGCAGATCGGCGTGCGCGCCGACGATGGCGGCCATCATGGCGGCGAGCTGGTACTGGCCGTCGACACCGATGTTGAACAGGTTCATCCGGAAGCCGATGGCCACCGCGAGGGCCGCGATGTAGTACAGCGTGGCCTGGTTGATGATCCGGACCTGGATGTCGGAGAAGGTGGCCTGCTCGAACATCACGGCGAACGGCTCGACCGGGTTCTTGCCGGAGGCGATCAGCACGATGGCGCTGAGCGCGAAGGCCACGGCGAGCGCGATGACCGGTCCGGCCACCGCGAGGAGCACGCGCTCCTTGTCGAACTTCTTCATCAGCGGGCCTCGTCTTCCGTACCCGGGCCGTCGGTCGGGGTCTCTTCGTGTTCGAGATGGCCGGTGGCGGCGCCGGTCATGGCGGAGCCCAGCTCCTCGGGCGTGATCGTCGCCGGGTCGGCGTCCGCGACCAGCCTGCCGTTGTAGATCACCCGGAGGGTGTCGGACAGGCCGATCAGCTCGTCCAGGTCGGCGGAGATCAGGAGCACGGCCAGGCCTTCGCGACGGGCCTCGCGGATGTGGTCCCAGATCGCGGCCTGCGCGCCGACGTCCACACCGCGGGTGGGGTGGGCGGCGATCAGGAACTTCGGGTTGTGGCTCATCTCGCGGCCGACGATCAGCTTCTGCTGGTTGCCGCCGGAGAGGGAGGCAGCGGTGACGTCGATGCCCGGGGTGCGGACGTCGTACGCGGTGACGATCCGGCGGGTGTCGGCCTGCGCGGCCTTCGGGTCCAGCCAGACGCCCTTGGCGTTGGGCTTCTCGGTGACGTGGCCGAGGATGCGGTTCTCCCAGAGGGGTGACTCCAGGAGCAGGCCGTGGCGGTGGCGGTCCTCGGGGATGTAGCCGATGCCCTGCTCACGGCGCTTGCGGGTGGCCCAGGCGGTGATCTCCTCGCCCTCCAGGGCGATGGTGCCGGAGTCGGCGTGCTTGAGGCCGATCAGCGCGTCGACCAGTTCCGTCTGGCCGTTGCCCTCGACGCCGGCGATGCCCAGGACCTCGCCCGCGTGGATGGTGAAGGTGATGTCGTCGAGGATCGCCTTGCCGCCGGGGGCCTCCAGGCGCAGCTTGTCGACGGTGAGCACCGGGCGGTCGGTGACCGTGGACTCGGCGGTCTCCGGGGTGGGCAGCTCGCTGCCCACCATCATCTCGGCGAGCTGACGCGGGGTGATCTCGGAGGGGACGGCCGTGCCGACGGTGGTGCCGCGGCGGATGACGGTGATGTCGTCGGCGACCGAGAGGACCTCGCCCAGCTTGTGGGAGATGAAGATGACCGACAGGCCCTCGGCCTTCAGCTCGCGCAGGTTGTCGAAGAGCGCGTCGACCTCCTGCGGCACGAGCACGGCGGTCGGCTCGTCGAGGATCAGGGTGCGGGCGCCGCGGTAGAGGACCTTGAGGATCTCCACGCGCTGGCGGGCGGCGACGCCGAGCTCCTCGACCAGGAGGTCGGGGTGCACGTCGAGGCCGTAGCGCTCGGAGATCTCCTTGATCTTGCGGCGGGCCTTGGCGCCGATGCCGTACAGCTTCTCGCTGCCCAGCACGACGTTCTCGAGCACGGTCAGGTTGTCGGCCAGCATGAAGTGCTGGTGGACCATGCCGATGCCGCGGGTGATCGCGTCGGCGGGGCTGTGCAGGGTGACCTGTTCGCCGTCGATGGTGATGGTGCCCTCGTCCGGCTTCTGCATGCCGTAGAGGATCTTCATCAGCGTCGACTTGCCGGCGCCGTTCTCGCCGACGAGGGCGTGGACGGTGCCCTTGCGGACGGTGAGGTGGATGTCGTGGTTGGCCACGACTCCGGGGAATCGCTTGGTGATCCCGGCGAGTTCGACGGCGGTCGCCTGACCGTTGACCGCCGCTCCGGCCGGAGGGCTGCTGGACGCGTTGATGGCGCACTCTCCTGGGGACGGGGGTCGTCTACGCGCGTAGCGCCCCTACGGCATCGAAAGGGGGCGACGCACCGCGACAACGGGGTACGGGGAGACAGCCTCCCCGTACCCCGTTGAGCGGACGTAACCCCGCGGTTACACAGTGCTCAGGGTCTTGCGGATCAGCTGGACTTGACCTTGATCTCGCCGCTGATGATCTTCTCCTTGGCGGTCTGGACGGCCTTCTGGACCTCGGCGTCGTCCGCGAACTTCGGGTTGGAGTTCGACAGGCTCACCTCACCGGACTTCAGATCGCCACGAACGATACCGGTCTGCGGCTTGCCGTCCTCGACCGACTTCGCAAGGTTGTAGACCGCCTTGGCCACGTCCTTCATGGCCGAGGTGAGGATCGAGTCCTTGTACTTGGCGAGGGCTTCCTGCTGGTACTGGTCGGAGTCGACACCGATCGCCCACACCTTGTTGGCTGCGGCGGCCTCGATGACGCCCTGACCGGAGAGACCGGCGGCCGCGTAGACGATGTCGGCCTTCTTCTCGATCTGGCCCTCGGCGGCCGTCTTGCCCTTGTCGGGGCTGGAGAAGCCGCCCTCCTCGGCCGTCTGGGTCAGGTACTGGGAGAGCACCTTCACCTTCGGGTCGGTGTCCTTGACGCCCTGCTCGAAGCCCGCCTGGAACTTGTGGATCAGCGGGATGTCCACACCGCCGACGAAGCCGACGACGTCGGTCTTGGTGGACTTGGCGGCGGCGACGCCGGCCAGGTAGGAGGCCTGCTCCTCGGAGAACACCAGGTCGGCGACGTTCTTCGCCTCGACCGTGGAGTCGTCGACGATGCCGAAGGTGGTGTCCGGGTACTTCTCGGCGGCGCCCTTGATGGCGGAGGCGTAGGCGTAGCCGACACCGATGACCGGGTTGTAGCCCTGCTTGGCCAGCGACTCCAGACGCTGCTGCTTGTCGGCGTCGGTCTCGCCCTCGGTGGGCTCAATGTCCGCCGTCTCGTACTTGAACGCCTTCTTCGCCTGCTCCAGGCCCGCGTACGCGGCGTCGTTGAAGGACTGGTCGCCCTTGCCGCCGACGTCGTAAGCGATGGCGAGGCCCTTGTCGCTGTCCGAGGACGAGCTGCTCTCGGTGGAGGTGCCGCCGCAGGCGGAGAGAGCGAGGGCGAGGGAGGCGGTCGCTGCGCCCGCGACCGCGATACGGGAAACCCGGCGCATGTGTGGTGCTCCTGTCGTACTGGCGTGCCCGGACTGCTCCGGGATCGCTTAGCGCCGCACGGTTCAGCATCGGCGCTGGCTTCGCCGCAGATTAACGCGCGTAGACCTGCCTGAAAACCCCTTCTGTCCACCTTGTTATCCGGCCGTGGCCAACGCCACGGAGCACACGGGAGCGGGCTCGCCGAGCGCGTAGGGCGGGTGGCGGTGGGTGACCTGGGGCGGGAACGGCGAAGCGGGCGGACACCGTGGGTGCCCGCCCGCTTCCGATCGGTACGACCGGGTTCGCCCTTTTCAGCCGGGCGGCCTGGTCGCGACGTGAGCCGTTACTCGGTCTTGACCTTGATCTGGCCGGAGGTGATGCCCTCCTTGGCCTTGGCCACGGCGTCCGTCAGGCCCTCGACCTTGGCGAACTCGGGGTTGCTCTCGGCGAGGCCGACGCCGTTGACCTTCAGGTCGAAGGTCTGGGTGCCGGTCAGCGGCTTGCCGTCCTCGACGGACTTGGCGAGCGTGTAGACCGCGCCGCCGACGTCCTTCAGGGCGGAGGTGAGGATGAACTTCTTGTACGACGCGAGGGCTTCCTGCTGGTACTGGTCGGAGTCGACACCGATCGCCCAGACCTGCGCCTTGGCGGCGGCCTCGATCACGCCCTGCCCGGAGAGACCGGCCGCCTGGTAGACGACGTCGGCCTTCTTCTCGATCTGGCCCTCGGCGGCGGCCTTGCCCTTGTCGGGGCTGGAGAAGCCGCCCTCCTCGGCCGTCTGGGTCAGGTACTGGGAGAGCACCTTCACCTTGGGGTTCGTCGCCTTGACGCCCTGCTCGAAGCCGGCCTCGAACTTGTGGATCAGCGGGATGTCCACACCGCCGATGAACCCGACGGTGTTCGTCTTGGTGGCCTTGGCGGCCGCGACACCCGCGAGGTAGGAGGCCTGCTCCTCGGCGAAGACCAGGGAGGCGACGTTGTCGCCCTCGACGACCGAGTCGACGATGCCGAAGGTGGTGTCCGGGTAGTCCTTGGCGACGGCCTCCATGGCGGGGCCGTAGGCGAAGCCGACGCCGATCACCGGGTTGTAGCCCTGCTTCGCGAGGGACGCCAGGCGCTGCTCCTTGTCGGCGTCCGTCTCGCCCTCGGTGGGCTCGATGTCGGCGGTCTTGTAGCCGAACTCGTCCTTGGCCTTGGTCAGACCGGCGTACGCGGCGTCGTTGAAGGACTGGTCGCCCTTGCCGCCGATGTCGTACGCGATGGCGAGACCGAGGTTCTCCTTCTCGCCGTCACCGCCGCTCTCACCGCTGGTGCCACCACAGGCGGAGGCGGCGAGCGCGAGCGACGCGACCCCCACCGCGACGCGGGTCAGTCTGGATATCCGACGCATCTGAAGTTCCCCATTCTCCAAAGCCCCGCAGTGGGCGCTCGGTTCCGGCGCACATTAACGCGCGTAGAAACTCCAGGGAACGGGGTTCCCCGTGGCCGTTATCCATTCGTGCCGGTGGCCCGTTACGTGCGGGTGAACCACCGGCTCGAAAGGTGTGCTCCGGACATATCCAGGCTGCATCCAGGGCCCGCCGGGCACAAGCCCGGCGAGACACCCCCTAGGGGGTGTCTCGTCGATCAGGCCGGATCAGGGAGCGGCGCCTGGTGCCGTGCATCGCAAGGCGGAGGAGGGAGCCGATGCGATGGGGGTCCCCCTGCTCGAGCGGAGCCGAGAGCTTGGGGGAATCGGGGACCGACGACAACGCGGCGAGGCGCGGTGCCAGGCGCCGCGAGCCCGGCATGCTCGGCGAGACGTCCCCTAGCGGCCGCCGTCCAGCAGGGCTGCCGCGGTGAAGAGTTCCACGCCGACCGTGATCGCGTGCTCGTCGACGTCGAAGTCGCCCTGGTGGAGATCACGGACGGTGCGCTCGCCGGGGACCCGGACACCGAGGCGTGCCATCGCGCCCGGGACGTGCTCCAGGTACCAGGAGAAGTCCTCGCCGCCGAGGCTCTGCTCGGTGCCCTCGACGGAGTCCAGGCCGCGGCGGATGGTCATCGCGTCGCGGAGCAGTTCGGTGACGCCGGGTTCGTTGACCACCGGCGGGACGCCCCGGACGTAGTTGATCTCCGACTTGGCCCGGTGCAGGCCCGCGACCTCGTCGATCGCCGCGTGCACCAGGTCCGGCGCCTGCCGCCAGGCCTCCAGGTCGAGGCAGCGGACGGTGCCCGACAGCTCGGCGTGCTGCGGGATGACGTTCGGGGCGTGGCCGGACTCGATCCGGCCCCAGGTGACCGAGAGGCCGCTGCGGGCGTCCACGCGGCGGGCGACGATCGCGGGGACGTCGGTGACCACCCGGGCCACCGCCGTGACCAGGTCGGTCGTCAGGTGGGGGCGGGCGGTGTGGCCGCCGGGGCCGTCCAGGGCGATCTCCAGCCGGTCGCAGGCGGAGGTGATCGGGCCGTGCCGCAGTCCGATGCGCCCGGCGTCGACGCGCGGGTCGCAGTGCACGGCGATGATCCGGGCCACCCCGTCCAGCGCCCCGCTCTCGATGGCCTCGGCGGCGCCGCCGGGGAGGACTTCCTCGGCGGGCTGGAAGATCAGCCGGACGGGGCGCGGCAGCAGGCCCTGCTGGTGCAGCTCGGCGAGGAGCAGCCCGGCGCCGAGGACGACCGTCGTGTGGACGTCGTGACCGCAGGCGTGGCAGCGGTCCGGGACCGTCGACCGGTAGGCGCACTCGGTCTTGGCGTCCGGGATCGGCAGCGCGTCGATGTCGGCGCGCATCGCCAGCATCTCGGGGCCGCCGCTCCACTGCCCGCCGTCGGCGCCGATGTCACAGACGAGGCCGGTGCCGGCCGGGAGTACCCGGGGCTTGAGGCCGGCCTGCTCCAGGCGGGCCTTGATCGCCTTGGTGGTGCGGAACTCCTGGTTGCCCAGCTCCGGGTGCATGTGCAGGTCGCGGCGGAACGCGACGAGCTCGGCTCGCAGGTGTTCCGGCAGCGTGCCCGGCAGCACCGCTTCGCCGGGGAGGTCGGCCTCGGACTCCAGTGACATCAATTGCTTCACCCTCTGAAGGGTAGGACGCCCGGGCGGCCGACTGTCCTGAGATCAACAAAAAATCAGCCCGTTAGGGGAAGAAAATCTGACCGCCGTGCGCATAGGTACCAGGTGGGGTGGGTAAACTCGCGCGGTTCGGCCGACCGCGACGACCGTCCGGACCGGTGCGAGGCCCACCCACTTCTCCACGGATACCACGCCCTGCCCCACCCACGCTTTTCCGTTCACCCACCGGAACACGGCTACGGCTGCTCCGCACGGAGTTTTTCCGCCCGCGCGGCGGGGTCGTAGGCCGGGCCGACGCCGTCGGCCAGGACGACGTCGCCCTGGATGTGGTCGGTGCGCAGCCGGAGGATCGCCTGGTAGGCCGGTGAGGCGTACCAGGCGCGGGCCATGTCCAGATCCGGGAACTCGATCAGCACGATGCTGCCGGGCCAGCTGCCCTCGAGTACCCCCGCCGGCGGGCCGTGGACGACGAACCGGCCCTGGAAGGGGTCGAGGGTGGCCTGGATGCGGCGCAGGTACTCCAGGATGTCGGGATGGTGCCGGCGGCTGCGCAGATGGGCGAGACCATAGGCGGGCACGGGGCCTCCTTCGGCCGAACGGGTGGTCCGCCCGACCGTAGCCAGGGGGCCGTACCGCCGCGATTACCCCAGAGGTAAGCGCCCGCCGCCCCTACACCGCCTGGACCGCCGACAGCCGGTGCACGTCCCGGGCCGTCCCCGTCACCCCGTCCAGGAAACCCTGGGCGCGCGGGGAGGCCGTGCGGGTGAGCCAGGCAGGATCGATGTCACAGACCGCGACGCGGACCTCGGTGCCGGCGAGGGCCAGCGGGAGGGTGTGGACGACGGTCGAGGGGAAGCTGAGGATCGTACGGCCGATCGGGCCCCGGCGGGCGATCAGCTCCAGCGGGAGGTCGGGGCGGACCACCTCCAGGCCGGTCTCCACCGCCAGCCGGTGGAGTTTCTCCGCGCTCTCGCGGCGGTGGGCGAAGTAGCGCAGCGCGCCGTGGGCGCGGGCCAGGGAGGTCACGGCGGCCAGGTAGCGGTCGCCGTCGACGACCCCGGTCTCCACCAGGGAGGTGCCGACCATGTCGGCGCCCTTGGTGATGCGGGGCGGGCCGAAGCGGGCCCGGGTCCAGGAGAAGTCGTTGGCCCGGACGGTCACCCCGCCCGGGGTCTCCTCGATGGGCATGGAGGAGAAGATCTCGACCCTGCGGTCCGCCGCCGGGGTGAGACGGCGGCGGGCCGAGGACGACACCGGGGCGAACGCCAGGTCGCGGGGCCCGGGGCGGGTGCCCTTGCGGTGCCAGCGGACCAGGCGTTCGCCGCGGGCCAGCTGGGTGACGAACTCCATGGTCGCCGTGCCGTCGTCGACGACGACCAGGTCACGGGCCCGGGTGATGGTCAGCAGCAGCTGGACGTAGCGCGAGAACGGGTCCCCCATGACGATGCGGTCCGCGCGGCGCAGCGCCCCCGTGAGCCCGCCGACCGTCTGGAAGGGTGCCAGCGCGCCGCCGCGCGCCTCCTCCCAGCGGACCTCGTGGCCCTCCTGACGGGCCAGCTCCGCCATCCGGCGCAGCTGGCCGCGGGTCATCGGGTCGACGGGCGACAGGACCACCAGGGTGAGCCCCGCGCCGGGCGCGTGGGCGTGCGCCCACTCCAGCACGTTCAGCAGCTGTACCGGACTCTCGACGAACGCGAGGGTGTGCGGTCCGGCATTCGGGCCGGCATGACCGGCGCGGGGGCTCATCGGCGTACGACCGTCCCGTCGTATGGGGGTTGTAGGGGTTCGGCTCGGTCAGACGGTGACGGGCTCGCCCGCCGCCGCGGCGATCTCGGCCTCGGCGACCACGCCGGTCACGCGGCGCAGCTTCTTCATCGGGCCCAGCTCGGAGTCGTAGACCTTCTTCACGCCGTCACCGAGGGAGGCCTCGATGGTGCGGATGTCGCGGACCAGGCGGGAAAGGCCCTGCGGCTCGACGGAGGCGGCCTGGTCGGAGCCCCACATGGCGCGGTCGAGGGTGATGTGGCGCTCGACGAAGACGGCGCCGAGGGCGACGGCGGCGAGGGTGGTCTGCAGGCCGGTCTCGTGGCCGGAGTAGCCGATCGGGACGTTCGGGTACTCCTTCTCCAGCGTGTTGATCACGCGGAGGTTCAGCTCCTCGGCCTTCGCCGGGTAGGTGGAGGTGGCGTGGCAGAGCAGGATGTTGTCGCTGCCCAGGACCTCGACCGCGTGGCGGATCTGCTTCGGGGTGGACATGCCGGTGGAGAGGATGATCGTGCGGCCGGTGGCGCGCAGGGCGCGCAGCAGTTCGTCGTCCGTGAGGGAGGCGGAGGCCACCTTGTGGGCGGGGACGTCGAACTTCTCCAGGAAGGCGACGGCCTCGGTGTCCCACGGGGAGGCGAACCAGTCGATCCCCTTCTCCTTGCAGTACTCGTCGATCTGGCGGTACTCGTCCTCGCCGAACTCCACGCGATGGCGGTAGTCGATGTAGGTCATCCGGCCCCAGGGGGTGTCGCGCTCGATGTCCCACTGGTCGCGCGGGGTGCAGATCTCCGGGGTGCGCTTCTGGAACTTGACCGCGTCGCAGCCCGCCTCGGCGGCCGCGTCGATCAGCTTGAAGGCGTTCTCCAGCTCGCCGTTGTGGTTGATGCCGATCTCGCCGGTGATGTAGACGGGGCGGCCGGGGCCGGCCTCGCGGGAACCGAGCGTGCGCAGACGGGAGTTGGTGCTCATGACTGGAACGTTCCTTACTTGGTGGGGGCGGGAGAGTCGAGAGAGGGTCCGAGGATCCAGCCGGCGATCTCTCGGATCGCGCCGTCGCCACCGGGGACGGTGGTGACCGCGCGTGCGGCGCCGCGAACGACGTCGTGGGCGCCGGCGACCGCTACGGGCCAGCCGACGAGGGCGAAGCAGCCCAGGTCGTTGACGTCGTTGCCGACGTAGAGCACGCGCTCCGGCGCGATGCCCTGTTCCTCGCACCACTGCTTGAGCGCGAGGTCCTTGCGGTCGATGCCGTGCAGCACCGGGAGCTTGAGCTTCCGGGCCCGCGCGGCGACGACCGGGTTCTGTTCCGTGGACAGGATCAGCAGCTTCAGGCCCGACCTGCGCAGGGCCGCGATGCCGAGTCCGTCGCCGCGGTGCACGGAGACGAGCTCCCGTCCGTCGGAGTCGATCAGCACCCGGTCGTCCGTCTGGGTGCCGTCGAAGTCGAGTACGACCGCGTCGATGTCGTCGGCGGTCGGCAGGGCGCCGGGCCGTTCCGCGTCGAACAGCGGCGCGAGGGCCCTGGCGCGGGCGAGGTCGTGCGGGTCGTCGATCTCCAGGACCCGTGCCGGGTCCGTGCGCACCAGTTCCGTACGGCCGAAGAAGCGGTGCTGGTGCTTGCGGAAGCCGGGCGCGTCCATCGCGTAGGCGGCGCCGGTCTCCAGCAGGTCCTGGGGGCGGTCCTGGCGGCGGGGGCGGAACGACTTGTCGTGGTTGACGCCGAAGGCGCCCCCGTCGTCGCCGTCGGGGGCGTCGCGCCAGACGAAGCCGTGGAAGGGCGCGACGGTGACGGCCGTGTCGGCGCCGTTCTCCGCGACGGCCGCCGCGACCCCGTCGACGTCCTCGCGGACCAGGAAGGGGCTGGTGCACTGGACGAGCAGCACCACGTCGACCGGGGAGCCGTGCAGCGCCTCGTGCGTGTCCATGGCGTGCAGGACGGCCGCCTCGGAGGTGGCCGTGTCGCCGGCGATGGCGGCGGGGCGCAGCACGACCTCGGCGCCGGCCGCGCGGGCCGCCTCGGCGATGGCCTGGTCGTCCGTCGACACCACGACGTCGGTCACCAGCCGGGTCGCCCGGCATTCGCGGACCGCGCGGGCGACCAGCGGAACACCGCCGACCGGGGCGAGGTTCTTCGCGGGCACGCCCTTGGAGCCGCCGCGCGCGGGAATCACCGCGAGCACCCGGCGCAGGGCGGCGCCTGTGCCCGTCTGCGGGTGGGACATGGGCTCTACTCCTTGAAGTGGGATCGCACGGCTCACAGCTCGCCCATCCGCCGGATCACCGGGGCCACCCGCTGCACGCCGTGCCGGTAGGCGCCGCGGGCCGCGCGGCGGACCATCTGGCGGACCGGGCCGGGGTCCTTGTCGTGGGCGGGGGCGCCGGGCAGCGGGGTGCCGTCGGGGCCGAGGTGGTGGCGGGCGAGGATGCCGGGCAGGTAGCCGGGGGCGGTCGCCGGTGTGTAGTACGGGGTGAGCGGGGGCAGCGCGTCCGCGGCGAGCAGCTTGGCGATGCGTTCGCGGGCCGCGTCGAAGGCGGTGGCGTACTCGTCTCCCCCAGAGGGGGTACCCCCAGCGGCGACGCCCTGCCGGGCCACCCAGCCGGGGTCCGGCACCGGCCGGTGGCCGGCGTCGAGCTGGTCCCAGGAGGCGAGGCAGCCGGACCCGACGAAGTGGTGGTTGCCCAGCGCCTCGCGGATGCCGAGGTCGGTGAGGACGACGGTGGGCACGCGGCGGTGCAGGGACTCCAGCGCGGCCGTGGAGCTGACCGTGACCAGCAGGTCGGTGCGGTCCAGGACCTCGCCCATGTTGCCGTACACCAGGCGGAAGTTGGGTGGCAGGTCGAGCTTCTGCGCCAGCTTCTGGTAGGGCAGTTCCTCGATGTGCGTGGTGTGTTCGCCGGGCTTGGAGCGCAGCTTCAGCAGCACCTCGCGCTCGGGGTGCAGCCGGGCGTGCCGGACGAGCCGGTCGAGGAGGTACGTGCGGTCCTTGCGGCTGTCCGGGACGGACGGCTGGGCGGCGAAGACGACCGTGTACGGGTCGTGTTCGCCCGCGTAGGGCGCGCCGCCGAGGAACGGGAGCGCCACCTCGGTCACGGCGGAGGAGTCGGCACCGACCCCGTCGTACACGGCGCGGAACCGCTCCGCGTCCTGGCGGGAGTTGGCGAGGACGAGGTCCGCGCCGTGCCGCAGGAGCAGGCCGTCGGCGAGCTTCTCGTAGACGACGCCGACGTAGCCGGTGACGACGACGGGCCGGTCCGCCCGGTCCTCCCACACCCGCTTCAGTCCGTGCAGCATGGCCTGGACACCCCCGCCGACCAGCGCGAGGACGAGGACGTCGTACGACTCCTGCGCCATGGTGCGCAGGAACTCGACGGCGGTGACCTCGCGCAGGGAGTCGGCGCGTACGCCCACCTCGGCGAGTTGCCGTGGGGTGGGGGTGGCGCGGCCGCGCAGCAGGAATCCGTCCAGGACCGGGGCGGCTTGCGCCGCGTCCGCGGTGGCGGCTTCCACGGACGGAACCGGAACGATGCGGTCCGCGGTCAGCGCACCCCATTTCCAGCGGGTGTCGGAGTCCGCGAGTACCGCGATCCGGGTGGGCTTCGTTGTACTTGCTGGCACACGGAAGACGCTAGGAAGCGATTCCGAGTTATGGCCCAACCGTGACTCAACAAAAAGTTAACAGCACCCCACCGAGAGCCGAACTGGCTCGTCGCAGCCCGGGAAGTACACGGCATGCACCGTTCCGACACATGGAGTTCACCCCCCGTACCGGCACCGGAAAGTTCCGCAGCCGGGCCGCCTCCTAGGCTTTCTCGGGTGCCAAAGCTCTCCGTGATCGTGCCCTTCTACAACGTTCAGCAATTCGCCCCGGACACCCTCAGAAGCCTTCGCGCAAATGCTCGCCCGGACTTCGAGTTCATCCTGGTCGACGACAAATCGAAGGACGAAACACCGGCCATTCTCGAACGCGCGGCCGAAGAACTTTCCGGGCTCGCGCAGGTGCGCTGTATCCGCCGGGAGGAGAACGGCGGACTCGCCACCGCGCGCAACACCGGCCTCGACGTGGCGACCGGCGAGTACCTGGCCTTCCTGGACGGTGACGACTGGCTCGCCCCCGGCTACCTGCCCGAGCTGGTCGCCGCCATCGAGGGGCTGGGCTGCGACTTCGTGCGCACCGACCACGTCCAGGCGACCGCGCGGGCCCGCTCCGTGCACCGGGCGCCGGTCGGACGGCGCGGGGAGGTGCTGAACCCACGCGAGGCGATCCTGCCGGCCGACCGCACCACGTCGGTCGACTACGCCTACGCCTGGGCCGGCGCCTTCCACCGGCGGCTGCTCGACCGGGGCCTGCTGCACTTCACCGACGGGCTGCGCACGGCCGAGGACCGGCCGTGGATCTGGAAGCTGCACCGGGAGGCGGAGTCGTTCGCCGTGGTGGGGCTGCTCGGCGTGTTCTACCGGCGCGGGGTCGCCGGGTCGCTCACCCAGATCGGCGACGTCCGCCAGCTGGACTTCATCCGTGCCTTCGACCAGGTCGTCGGGGAGACCGCCGCGGACCGTGACGCCGACCGGCTGCTGCCGAAGGCGGTGCGCACCTACTGCGCGATCATCGCCCACCATCTCTCGGAGATCGAGAAGTTCGAGCCGGCCGTGGCCAAGCAGCTGCGGGTCATGTGCGCGGCGGCCATGAAGCGCATGCCGCAGAACGCCCTCGGTGACGTGCTCGACACCATGGACTTCCAGCGCGCCGCCAGGCTGCGGCGGCTGCGGCGCCGGATCACCAATGGGAAGGCGGCTGCCTGATGTCCCGTACCACCCAGATCTTCTGCGTCTCCACGCTGTACGGCGCGGCCACGCTCGCCGCCGCGCTCGACTCCGGCTGCTTCGCGGAGCCGGAGCCGGGCCGCCGGGTGCTGCTGGTGTTCAACAACTCGGCGACGCCGGAGACCACCCCGGCCGTCGACGAGATGCCGGGCTTCGGCGCGCTGCGCGACCACTTCGGCGAGGTGCTGTCGTACAACGAGGCGATCCGCCCCTTCCACCCCGGTGCCTGGCAGCCGCGCGGCGACGACCTGCCGCTGTTCGAGCGCTATCTGCGGCAGTTGTGGCGGCTGGGCGACGACCGGGTCGAACTGGTCGTGGAGTCCCTCCAGGTCAATCCGGCGCTCGGGCTGGCGCAGATCTTCACCGACGCCCCCCTGCACGTCTACGCCGACGGCCTGATGAGCTACGGCCCCACCCGCAACAAGCTCGACCCGCTGGTCGGCACGCGCGTGCGGCGGCTGCTCCATCTGGACCTGGTGGCGGGGCTGAAGCCGATGCTGCTGACCGAGTTCGACGTGCCGGCGGAGGTGGTGCCCACCGACGCCTTCCTGAAGGTGATGGGCGACCTCACCGGCGCCGCGGGCGACCTGCCCGCCGTGCCGGACGGCGCGGCACTGCTGCTCGGCCAGTACCTCTCCGCGCTGGACATCCTCACCCCCGCCGAGGAGGAGGAGCTGCATCTGCGGATGCTGCGCGGAGCCGTCGGACGCGGGCACCGTTCCGTGGTGTTCAAGCCGCACCCCACGGCCCCGGCCGGCTACAGCCTGGCCCTCCAGGCGGAGGCCGAACGGCTCGGCGTCGACCTGGTCGTCGTCGACACCCCCGTGCTCGCCGAGGTGCTGTACGCGAAGGCGCGGCCCGCGCTGGTGGTCGGCTGTTTCTCGACGGCCCTGTTCACCGCGTCCGTGTTCCACGACCTGCCGGTCGCCCGCATCGGCACCGGGATGCTGCTGGACCGGCTGGCGCCGTTCCAGAACAGCAACCGCGTCCCCGTCGCCCTCGCCCACGCGCTGCTGCCGGACCTGGAGTCGCCCGGCCGGGACGCGCCGGGCCTGCCCGCCGAACTGCTCCCCGGTCTCGTCACGGCCATGGGTTTCGCCATGCAGCCGCAGGTCTACCCCTCGCTGCGGCCCGCGGCCGAGGAGTTCCTGGCCCGCCACTTCGGTCCCCGTACACAGCCCTACTTCAAGCGGCGCCGGCTGACCGCGCTGGGGCTGCCCGGCGGGCTGCCGCAACGGCTGGCGTTCCTGCCGCGCAACTCCACCGCCCGCCGGGTTGTGCACCGCGGGCGGGTGATTCTGAAAGCCGTACGGCGCTGATACAGAGCTGATCCGGCGCTGATCCGGCGTTGACGCGGCGCTGCTGCGGCGCTGCTGCGGCGCTGATCCGGCGCTCACGCGGCGCCGAGCCGTTCGCGCCGGGAGTGTTCACCTGCCGTCCACCGTGAAGCCACCCGCGTCCAGGGGCCTTGGGGCACATTCGGCCTCCGGTCGAACGAACGGTGGAACCCCATGACGAACCCCCTGGCGGGATTGTTCAAGGCACGGCAGAAGGAGGCCGCCAGGCTGGACCTGTACGCCCGGAACATGCGTCTGTGCGGCGAGTACCTCGCGGCGCGGGGCGACGGGTCCGCTCCCGGGCAGGCCCGGCTCGTCCAGGCGATCGGCGTCCTCGCGACGTCCCTGGACGACACCTCGTCGGCGGACCCCTTCGACGCCCTGCTCCAGGTGGGCGAGCGCGCGCTGGAGGCCGGCGGGGAGGACGGGCAGGCCCTCGCCCTGGGGGTCACCGAGGCGGCGACGCGGATCCGGCAGCGGTCCAAGGGGGCCTGGCGGCTGCGCGGCCTGGCGCTGGACGGGCTGGGCCGCGACGCCGAGGCGCTGGAGTGCTACGAGCGCTATCTGACGCTGGCGGGCGGCACCGACGCGGCGGCGGAGGTCGTCCGCCGGATCGACACCCTGCGGCGTCGGCGGGCGTGCGTGGAGGCGGCCGTCGCGGTGTTCCCCGAGGCCGGTTCCCCGCTGCGCGACCTGGCCGGCGAGCGGACCGCGACCACCGCGGCCGTCACGACGGAGTTCGCCGCGTTCGTGCGCGCGCGGGTGGCCCGGCACGGCATGGGCCACCACGAGGTGCGGCGCCTGCTGCGGCTGTACGGCGAGTACCGGCGGCTCGTCGAGCGCGACGGGCCTGCCGACCCGGCGCCCGGCGGCAGCACGCCGATCGGGGCCGCCGGTCTGCGCGGCCTGATCGCGGGACGCACGGTGTGCGTGGTCGCGAACGGCGAGGAGGTCGCCCGGAGCACGCTGGGCGCCGAGATCGACCGCTACGACCTGGTGGTGCGCTGCGACTCCTTCCGCCTCCGCGCGGAGGGCACCGGCGAGCGCACCGACCTGCACGCCGTCACGCTGCGGGGCGACGCGCCGTGGAACGGGCCCGCCTGGACCCGGCCGACGGGGATCCGGCTGGTGTTCGGCGACCCGGCCGCCGGGTGGCGCCGCGCCGTCCGGCAGCGCCTTTCCCCCGGGGCGCAGGAGCACATCGGTGACGCCTCCCTGCGCCGGCCCCTGACCGACCCGGCACTGCTGGGTGAGACCGGCTGGGACGCCGGGACCGGCACCGCCTTCACCACCCTGCGGCTCCTGGACTTCCTGGACGTCAGCCCCCGCCTGGACCTCATCGGCTTCCAGCCGCCCGGCCGGCTGCGGCCGAGGGAGGCCGAGTGGGTCATGGACCGTGCGACGCATGTCGACGACAGCAAGATGAGGATCGCCCTGCGATGACCCACTCCTCCGCGGACGACCGCAGAACCATCACCGGCAAGCGCCGGATCGCCTTCGCCGTCCACACCGACGCCGAACGGCTGCCCCACCTCGCCCCGCTGATCCGCAGCCTGGCGCTGACCAACCCGGACGTGTGCGAGGACTTCGTGGTCCTGCACCCCGGGCTGCCCGACTCCGCGTTCGACGCGCTGCGCGCCCTGCACCCGCGGATCGTCACGCGCCACGCGGACAGCCGTACGGACGTCTTCCGGCTGGCGGACTACGACACCGTCATCGCCCTCACCTCGTCCATGGTGGTCCTCGGGGACCTCGGCGAGCTGCTGCGGATGCGTCACGGAGTCGGTGTGGTTCCGCAGTTGGCGGATGACGGGGGGCGCTCCGTCCGGCCGGACGGCCTGCTGGTCGTCCAGCGCGCCGACGTGGCCGACGCCGTGGCGGACCGGCTCACCGGTGACGCCGACCTGGACGCCGTGCTCGGTGAGGTCCTGGTCCCGGTCGACGCGCGGTACGACTTCCTCACCCGGCGGCTCCACGACGACACGCCCGTCCCCGCGCACGTCGCCGTCCTGCGCTTCACCGGCCCCTTCGACGAGCCCGGGTACGGCCCGGCCACCGAGGCGCGGCGCCGCTTCGAGATGAGCGACGAGGACTTCCGGGCCGCCTACCGCGCCCTGCCGGGCGGCAAGCACCCCGATCTCCTCGCGCACTTCGCGCCGCCCCTGCTGCGGGCGCGTCCCTCGCTCGACCTGGCCCGGACGGTCGCCGACGGGTACCGCAGGCAGGGCCGCTACGACGAGGCCGTCGACGTCCTCGCCCCGGTCCTGCGCGACCGGCTGGACGCGCCGCGCTGCCAGGAGACGCTCGGCCTGTGCCTGATGGCGCTGTCCCGCTACGACGAGGCGGAGGCCCATCTGCTGCTGGCGGCGGCGTCCCCCGACGTCGCCCCGCGCGCGTTCGCCCAGCTGGCCCGTCTGGCCTGGTTGTGCGGGCGGGAGGAGGACGCGCACGCCTACGCCCGCGACGGTCTGGAGGCCGACCCCACCGACGCCGGGTGCCACGCCTGGTTCGTCCGCACCCGTCCCGACGCGCCGGGACGGCCGGAGCAGCCGGAACCGGCGCCGGCCGCCGAGCAGCTGGCGCACGTGGCGCTGTTCGCCGAGGGGCAGGAGAACGCCGGTGACAAGGTCCTGCCCGAGGCCGTGCGCATGTGCTTCGACACGGACACCGGCCCGCGGCGCTGGTACCAACAGCCGGTGCACCGGCTGGTCGACGAGGCGGCGCTGGAGCAGCTGAACGCGCGGCGCGGGGTGATCGTGGGCGGCGGCGGGCTGTTCCTGCCGGACACCTCCCCGAACGGCAACAGCCACTGGCAGTGGAACATCCCGGACGACGTGCTGGCCCGGATCACCGCGCCGCTGGCGGTGTTCGCGGTCGGCTACAACGTGTTCGACGGACAGCTCTACCGCCGGGGCCGGTTCGCGGAGAGCCTGCGGGCGCTCGTCGAGCGCTCGGCGTTCTTCGGGCTGCGCAACCACGGCTCGATCGAACGTGTGCGTGAGCTGCTGCCCGCCGGGCTGCGCGACCGGGTGCGCTATCAGCCCTGCCCGACCACGGTGGCACGGCATCTGGTGCCGGGCTGGACCGACCCGGCGGAACGCTCCGACACCGTCCTGGTGAACTGCGCGTACGACCGCGCGGGCCTGCGGTTCGGCCACGACTACGGCCACTTCCTCGCCGAGATGGCCACCGCGCTGAGGCAGCTGCGGGGCAGAGCGGACGTGCGGTACGCGGCGCACATGCCCGCCGACGAGAAGTTCGTGCACGACCTGCGCCGCGAGCACGGCATCACGCTGCCCGTGGAACAGTTGTACGACATGTCGAACGACGGGATCCGCGATCTGTACCGCCGGTCCCGGCTGGTGGTGGGGATGCGCGGGCACGCGGGGATGATCCCGTTCGGCTGCGGCACCCCGATCCTCAGCCTCGTCTCCCACCCCAAACTCGCCTACTTCCTCGCCGACATCGGCCGGCCGGAGTGGGGGCTGTCCGTGCACGACCGGTCGCTGGGCCCCCGGCTCGCCGAGCGGGCGGCGGCGGTACTGGACGACCACACGGCCGCCGTGGCGGATGTGCACAGTGCCCAGGACCTGCTGTGGAAGACCACCCGTTCGAACATCGAGGAACTCCGGGAGATCTTCGGTCAGGCCTGAGACACCAGGAATTCACGTTTACCGAGCGCGGAATTCACCTGTCCGCACCTCGGGCGACACCGGCGACTTCGGGGCCCTAGTTAGCCTGTTCTAATAACACCCTTCGAACATGAGAGGGCCCTGTGCCGAAACTGTCCGTTGTCGTGCCCATGCACAATGTGGGGGCCTTTGCCGAGAGCACGCTGCGGAGTCTCGCCGGCAATGCGGAAGACGACTTCGAGTTCCTGCTCGTCGACGACTGCTCCACGGACTCCACGCCATGGGTGATCGACCGCTGGACAGAGAAACTCCCGGGCGCCAAGGTGATCCGGCACGAGCAGAACATGGGCATAGCCCAGGCGCGCAACAGCGGAATCGACGCGGCGAACGGGGAGTTCATCACCTTTCTCGACGGCGACGACTGGTACGGGCCCGGCCACCTGGCCGGGCTCGTCGACGCGATCGAGGAACTGGGCTGCGACTTCGCCCGCACCGACCACGTCCAGGTCACCGGCAAGGACCGGGTGCTGCGCCGTCCCCCGGCCCGGATGCGCGACACCGTGATGGATCCGCGCGACGGCATCGCGCCGGCCGACATGGAGACGATGGTCGACTATCCCTTCGTCTGGGCGGGCATCTACCGGCGGCACCTCTTCGACGACGGCGGGATGCGCTTCGCCACCGAACTCCGCACCGCCGAGGACCGGCTGTGGATCTGGCGCCTGCACCTGAAGGCCCGGACCTACGCCTCCGTCGGCCTGCACGGGATCTTCTACCGGCGGGGCGTGGCGACCTCGCTCACCCAGATCAAGGACTCCCGTCAGCTGGACTTCATCCCGGCCTACGACGCGCTGCTGCAGGACGTCCTGAACGACCGGGAGTCCGAGCGCTTCCTCCTCAAGGCCGTGCGCACCTACTGCGCCATGATCGCCTTCCACATCGGCAAGGCCGACGAGTACGAGCCCACGGCGGCCCAGCGGCTGCGGCGCGAGGCGAGCGCCGCCCTCCGTCGCATGCCCGAGCACGCGCTGGAGGAGACCCTCAGAACCATCGACAGCACCAGGAGCAGGTTGCTCAGCCGCCTGCGTGACGGGCGGAAGGCTGCCTGATCCATGGCCCACAGAACCCAGATCTTCCAGGTCTCGACCCTCTACGGGGCGGCCACCCTCGCCGCGGCGCTGGACGCGGGCCGGTTCGGACCGCGCGCCGAGGCCCGGCGCATCCTGCTGGTCTCCAACAACGCCGCGATACCGGAGACCGCGCTGCGCCTCGACGAGATGCACGGCTACGAGCGCATAGCCGGCCGGTTCGACACGGTGGTCAGCTGGAACGAGGCGATCCGCCCGTACCACCCCAGCAGTTGGGGCCCGCGGGGCAACGACACGGTGATCTGGCAGCGGGCGTTCCGGCTCGCCTGGGGCATCGGCGAACGCGACCGGATCGACCTCGCCGTCGAGTCGATCCAGGTCAACCCGGGCCGCGCGCTGGCGGCGATCTTCTCCGAGGCCGCGATCCACGTGTACGCCGACGGCCTGATGAGTTACGGCCCGACCCGGGACAAGCTGCCGCTGACCATCGCGTGCCGCATCCGGCGGCTGCTGCACCTCGACCTGATACCCGGCCTCGCCCCGCTGCTGCTGTCCGAGTACGGCGTCGAGTCGGAGGTCGTCCCGGACGCGGCGTTCCGCCGGGTGCTCGACGAGATCTCCCAGGACACGGCGGACGACCCGCGGCTCGCGCCGGCCCTGGCGGAGAAGCCGACGGCCGTGCTGCTGGGCCAGTACCTGGCGGCGATCAACATCCTGAGCGCGGAAGAGGAGGAGGACCTCCACGTCCGTATGCTCACCGGGGCCGCGCGGGCCGGACACCGGTCCGTGGTCTTCAAGCCCCACCCGACCGCGCCCGCGAGCTACTCGGCGGCGCTGAGCAAGGCGGCCGCGGAGGCCGGCGTCCGGCTCACCGTGCTGGACGCGCCCCTGCTGGCCGAGACGCTGTACCGGCACGCCGAGCCGGAACTCGTCGTCGGCTGCTTCTCCACCGCCATGGTGACCGCCTCCGCCTACTACGGCGTGCCCGTCGGCCGGGTGGGGACCAGGCTGGTGATGGAGCGTCTGAAGCCGTATCCCAACAGCAACCGGGTGCCGCTCGCCGTGATCGACCACGTGGTGCCCGACCTGGAGCGCGGTGCGACGCCCGCCGTCGTCGGCGCGGCCCCCGAGACCCTGTCGCCGCTGGTGCGGGCGATCGGCTTCTGCATGCAGCCCGACGCGTACAAGAAGCTGCGGGAGCCGACGGTCGCCTGGCTGCGCGACCACCTGGCGGACACCCCTCGCCAGTACTTCCCCGAGCTGCGGCTGGCCGAGCTCGGCCTGCCCGGCAGCCGCCCGCAGGTGCGCGCGAAGCTCCAGGTGCGGCGCGCCAAGCGCGTCGTACGCCGGGCGGTGCGCCGCGGCGGCGCCCGGAAGTGACCCGCCCCCACGGGCTTCGACCTCCCCAGCTCACCCCCCAGGAAAGGTGCGCGGTGCCGAACAACGCAGCCGTACGCTTGCCGCAGCAGAGACAGGGCACGTCCGAGCAGTCCGAGCAGTCCGCCCAGCAGCGCGAACACCGCTACGACATCGACCTGATGCGGCTGATCTGCTCCGCCACGATCATGCTGGGGCACGTGGGTGCCCAGTTCATCCTCGCGACGAAGAACGACCCGGCCAACGGCGCCGGATCGTACTGGGCCGGGCATGTGGCCGAGGCGATCAACCCGTACGCCGTCCCGATGTACTTCGCCATCGCCGGCTGGGCCGTCCTGGTCGGGGCGCCCCCGCGCGACACCGGGAAGATGTGGAAGCGGATCGTCCGTAACACCGTGCCGCTGTTCGCGTGGACGGCGATCTACCTGGTCTGGGCCTGGCTGCGGAACCGCAACGACGAGCCCATGACCGAGCTGGCGACGGACTCCCTCTTCGCCTCGGTACAGCCCGCGTACCACCTGTGGTTCATGTACACCTACATCCCGATCATCATCCTGCTGGCCTTCGCGATGCTCATCAAGGCCGGGCAGCGGCCCTGGCGGCTGGGCGCCGTACTGCTCGGCATCGCGGTCCTGCCGAGCGTCATGACCACGGTCTCCGAGGTCACCGGCCACGAGATGCCGACCGTCGCCTGGGGCTTCGGCACCTACTCGCTGGTGTACGCGGTCGGCGGGGCCCTGCTGTTCGCGCTTCCCCGCGTCACCGTGCGGTGGCGCCGCGCGCTGATGCTGCTGCTGCCGCTCACCATGGCCGGGAGCCTCTGGTACAACACGCAGATCCACTACGTGATGCCCAACGCGCACCTGTTCGTCGCCGCGATGAGCATCTGCGTACTGCTGCTGATCAGCAGGATCCGGGTGCCCGAGAAGCGCCGGCCCCTGCTGAAGAAGCTGGCGGGAGCCGCCCTCGGCGCGTACATGGTGCACGTGCTGTTCGTCGAGGAGATCGTCCGGCCGCTGGTGTCGCCCGACCTGAGCGGTCCGGTGGCGGGGCTGCTGCTGGTCGGCCTGGTGGCCACGGTGATGGCGCTGTCGTTCGCCGCCAGCCTGCTGTGGGGCAGGCTGAATCTGCGGCGGCTGCTCGGCTGACCGCGTTCGCCAGGTGTTAACCGACCGGTCAACTCCGTACGCCTTCCCGTCAGGTGCCGCCCACCTAGCCTGACTGGAGTCTCGGACCGCAACACTCCGACTCGACTCGCGACGGATTGAGGTTCTCGGTTCCATGAAAAGGCGCACCCTGCTCACCAGTCCGGCATCCCGGCGTCTGCTCCGGCCGGTCGCCGATCTCATCGATCAGCGCATCGACCGGCGGATCCGCTCGGCCGCGGCGGCGAACGCGGCCGAGCGGGAACGGCTGCGTGACGCCGTCGAACTGATGAAGCAGCACCAGCTCACCCTCGACCTCCTGCTCGGGTCCCGGGCGCGCGGCCTGTCGCGGATCGTGAGCCCCGGCCCCCTGGAGCGCCTGCAGGCCGACGTGGCGGCGCTGGCCGGGGACCGGGACGCCGCCGAGCGCAATGTCGCCACCGCGTTCCGGCTGCTGGTGGCGCTGGAGTCGCTGGGGGTGGGCCGGATCGCCGGCGGCACCATGAACATCTGCGGCAAGCTCGGCACGATCCCGCTGCTCGCCCCGCCGGAGAACGACGAGATCCTGGAGATCGGCACGCTGTACGGCATGTTCTCCGCCGGGCTGATCCGGATGATGGAGCGGGCCGGCCGCACCCCCAGCGTGACGATCGTCGACCCGTTCGCCGGTGTGCAGCTCCAGCCCGGCACCCCGCAGCGCCCCGACCCCACCGGCGCCCCGGTCGACGAGCACGCCGTCCGCACCAACCTCGCCCTGGCCGGCCCGGCGGGCGCCGCCGCCCGGATCCAGCGCGGCTTCTCCGAGGACCCCGGGACCCGCGCGGCCGTCTCCGACCGCTCCTACGGCGTGATCGTCGTCGACGGCGACCACTCGGCCGAGGGCGTCCTCGCCGACCTGCAGTGGGCCGAACAGATCGCCGCGCCGGGCGCGGTGGTCGTCCTCGACGACTACGGCGACCCGAAGTGGCCCGGCATCAAGGACGCCCTGGACAAGCACCTGACCGGCGAGACCCGCTTCACCTACCTGGGAAAGGCCGCGCTCTCGGCGTATCTGCGGGCTTCCTGATCTCCGGCCCCTACTGTTGACGTGTACGTTCCGCGGACACGGCACGAGGGGTCAGCGTGACCGAAACGGTCGGGAGCACGGCACTCGGGGACGCGCCGGCCGGGCGGCCCGCGTCTTCCCCGGACACACGGGAGCCGGCGCGGCGGGACGCGGACGCGGGCGGCCGGCTCCGCGCCCTGGACGGGCTGCGGCTGCTGGCCGCGCTGATGGTGGCGGCGTACCACTACGGCGGCCGGGGCGGACACGTCACCGGGGCCTGGGGGTCGTCGCCGAAGGTGCAGTTCCCGACCCTGCACCCGCTGCTGGCCTACGGCTGCCTCGGCGTCCAGGTCTTCTTCGTGATCAGCGGTTTCGTCATCTGCATGAGCGGCTGGGGCCGGTCGCCGCGCGCCTACCTCGCCTCGCGGGCCGCCCGGCTGCTGCCCGCGTACTGGGTGGCGGTCGCCCTCGTGGCGGCGGTGTCCGCGCTGCCCGTGGTGGCCTTCCCGGCGGTGTCGGCGAGCGACGCGCTGCTGAACCTGACCCTGCTTCAGGAGCCGCTGGGCGCGGACCGGGTGCTCGGCGTGGACTGGACGCTGTGGGTGGAGGTCCGCTTCTACGCGCTGTTCGCCCTGTTCGTCGTGGTGCCGGGCGCCGACCGCCGGCGGGTCCTGCTGTTCTGCGCGGTGTGGACGGCGGCGGCGGCCGTCGCGCGGGCCGCCGGCGAACCGCTGCTGTCGCTGCTGCTGATGCCCGAGTACGCGCCGTTCTTCATCGGCGGTGTCGGCATCTACCTGCTGCACCGTGACCGGCGGGACGTCACCGCGTGGGGTGTCGTGGTGGTGAGCTGGCTGACCGGGCAGCACTACGCGGTGCGGAGCCTGTGGCATCCGCCGGGCCCGGGCCAGTTCTCCCACCGCTCGTCCCTGGTGATCATCCTGATCGTCACCCTGGGTTTCCTGGCGGTCCTCGCCGTCGCCCTGGGCCGGCTGCGCCGGGCCGACTGGCGGTGGCTGACGGTGGCGGGCGCCCTGACGTACCCGTTCTATCTGATCCACGAGCATCTGGGGTGGGTCGTGATCGAGGTCCTGCACCAGGACCTCGGCCTGCCGTCCTGGCTCACGGCCGCCTCGACCGTCACGCTGATGCTGCTGCTGGCCTGGCTGGTCAACCGTTACGTGGAGACGCGGGCGACGCCCGCGCTGCGGCGGGCGCTGCGGTGACGCCGGGCGGGCGGCGCCGTCAGAGCAGGGTCGCGGCCACGCCCTCGACGATCGTGCGCAGCCCGGCCTCGAAGCCCTGGTCGCGGTTCTGGAAGAACTCGCGGCCGGAGGCGGCGGCCAGCGGGTAGTCGGCGAGCCGTTCGGCGCGCGCGTCGAGGTCGTATCCCCCGGCTCCGTCGGCCGGGTCGGGGCCCATCGACTGTTCCTCGATGACGAAGCCGATGGTGTAGCTGTACGCGGTGAACCAGGCGCGGGCGGCGGCCTGCGGGGTGAAGCCCGCCTGGACGAGCGCGCGGAGGTGGGCCTCCATGGGCTCGGCGTACGACAGATCCGTGAAGCGGGTGCCCGCGTAGACCTTGGCGCCGTCCCGGTAGCGCAGCAGGTGGGCGCGCAGGCCGCGCATGCGGAGCAGGAGGGTCTCCCGCCAGTCGCCGTCGGCCGGGTCCGTGCCGGGGGCCGGTTCGGCGGACATCCGGCGCATCATCTCCGTCGCCATCTCGTCGAGCAGCGCCTGCTTGTCCTTGAAGTGCCAGTACAAGGCGGGGGCCTTGACGTCGAGTTCCTTGGCGATGGCGCGCAGGGTCAGGCCCTCCAGACCGACCTCGTTCAGCAGTTCGAGGGCGGCGTCCGCGACGCGGCGGCGGTCGAGGGGGGCTCGTCGTTCCGTGCTCACGGGAGCCAACTTATCGCGCGGCCCGCTTGACAACTTAACAACGTTAAGGGGACTCTCGGAGGCAGGCGCACTTAACAACGTTAAGGAGAGACCTCATGACCACTGCTGTCGACACGGACGTCCTGATCGTCGGCGCCGGCCCGACCGGGCTCACCCTGGGAATCGACCTCGCCCGGCGCGGCGTCGACGCGCTCCTCGTCGAGCGGGCCGACGGGCTGTTCCCCGGATCGCGGGGCAAGGGCATCCAGCCCCGCACCATGGAGGTCTTCGACGACCTCGGCGTCCTCGGCGCGATCCGCGCGGCGGGCGGCACGTACCCGGTCGGGGCGATCTGGCAGGACGGCGCGAAGGTAGGCGAGCACCGGATGTTCGACCCGGTCGAGCCGACCGAGGACGCGCCGTACGCGGAGGGGTGGATGGTGCCGCAGTGGCGCACCCAGGAGATCCTGCGGGCGCGGCTCGCCGAACTGGGCGGGCGGGTGGCGTTCGGCCGGGAGGTGACCGGCATCGCCCAGGACGCGCACGGCGTCACGGCCCGCTTCGCCGACGGTTCCGTACTGCGTGCCCGGTACGTCGTGGCCGCCGACGGCGGACGGTCCGCCGTGCGCGCCGCGCTCGGCATCGGCATGACCGGCGAACTCGTCGACCCGGGCCCGATGCTGGTGGCGGACGTCCGGATCACCGGCCTGGACAGCGACAACTGGCACATCTTCCCGCCGCGCGGGGACGACGACGGCTTCCTCGCCGTCTGCCCGCTCGCGGGAACCGAGGACTTCCAGGTGATGGCCCGCTTCCCGGAGGGCGGCACGGTGGACGTCTCCCCGGACGGCGTGCGCAAGGTGATCGCCGGCCGGTCCCACCTCGCCCCCGAGGCGGTGACCGAGGTGCGCTGGGCGTCGGACTTCCGGCCGCGCGCGGCGCTGGCGGACCGCTTCCGGGCCGGGCGGGTGTTCCTCGCGGGGGACGCCGCGCACGTGCACTCACCGGCCGGCGGCCAGGGCCTGAACACCAGCGTGCAGGACGCGTACAACCTGGGGTGGAAGCTGGGCGCGGTGCTGCGGGACGGGGTGGACGCGGGCATGCTCGACACGTACGAGGCGGAACGGCGCCCGGTCGCCGCCGACATGCTGGGCCTGTCCACCCGGGTGCACCGCGGGGAGGAGCGGCGCGGGGACGCGACCCGGCAACTCGGGATCGGCTACCGGGAGTCGGCACTCACCCGGGAGACCCGGCAGGCACCCGGCGCGCTGCGCGCCGGGGACCGCGCGCCCGACGGCACCCGGGACGGCGTACGGCTGTTCGACGCCTTCCGGGGGCCGCACTGGACGCTGCTCACCGTGGGCACGGACACCGAACTGCCCGCGCTCGCGGCACCCGTCGTACGGATCCCCGCGTACGCCCCCTACGGGACCGGGGTGTTCCTGGTCCGCCCCGACGGTTACGTAGGCTGGGCCGGGGACACGGCGGCGGGCCTGCCGGAGTACGCGGCGCGGATGGGCCTCGCGCGGTAGCGGCAAGGGGCGGGCGGCAGGGTCAGGCGCTCGCCACGGACAGCTTCACCGCGAAGCCCAGGAAGAGCGCCCCCGCGGCCGAGGTGGCCCCCGCCGCCAGCCGCCGCCTGCGGCGGAACGCGTCGGCCAGGCGGGTGCCGCCGAAGATCAGCAGCGAGAGATAGAGGAAGCTCGCCGTCTGGAGCAGCGCGCCGAGGACGACGAAGGAGAGCGCGGGGTAGGCGTAGTCCGGGTCGACGAACTGCACGAAGAAGGAGATCAGGAACAGGATCGCCTTCGGGTTGAGCAGGGAGACCACCAGGGCGCGGCGGTACGGGTGTTCCTCGGCGGACTCCGCGACGGGCGCGACGGCCGCCGCCTCGGTCTGCTGCCCCCGCGCCTTCCACATGGCCCACGCGGAGCGCAGCATGCCGTACGCCATCCACGCCAGATACGCGGCACCGGCGTACTTCACCACCAGGAACAGCAGCGGCGTCGTCGTGAGCACCGAGGCGGCGCCGAGCGCCGCCAGCGTCATCAGGATCGCGTCCCCCGTGAACACCCCGGCCGCCGCCGCGTAACCGGTACGGATGCCCTTGCGGGCGGCGACGGACAGCACGTAGAGCGAGTTGGGCCCGGGGAGCAGGACGATCAGGACGAGGCCTGCCAGGTAGGTGGGGAGATCGATGACGCCGAACATGGCATGGAGTGTCGCACGGGGGTACGACACCGCATGCCGGGTCTCAGAGGGTGGGACGGTCAGTCGTCGCCGTCGAGGAGGGTGTCCACGGGGAGGTCGAGGGTGACGCCGACGGACTCGGGGACGGGCACGCTCTGACCTCGCTCGAAGCGCTGAGGGTCGGGGTACTTGCCGTCGATCGGGTTCTGGTAGAGGAGGACCTCGTCGTGCTTGCGATCCGCGATGATGCAGACGGGAATGTTGGCCCGGGCATAGACATCGACCTTGGTGGCCGTGTCGTTCGTCCAGTTGGAGGAGGTGACCTCCAGGACGAGACGGAAGATGTGCGGGGCGTAGCAGTTCTTCTCGACGCCGGCGTCCTTGTAGTCGGCATCGACAATGGACAAGTCCGGTACCGCGTAATCCTCGGGTCCCGTCGGCAGCCAAAGGCCGATCCCCGACACCGTTCTCAGTCCGGCCTGCCGGTCTCCCGCTCTGTGGCATTCCACGATCAACCAAGACAGTGGCACTTGATGCGGCCCATCCGGCGGCGGTGTCACGACGATGCTCCCGTTGAGGATCTCCACCCGGTGCCCGGGCAGCTCCTCCCAGAGCCAGTCGGCAGCATCGGAAAGCGACGACTCGTGCAGCATCACAGCCACGGCACCCTCCGTTCGGGAACACCCTCCATGAGCGTAACCGCGGATGTGCCGCTTCCCACCCAGTTCACTCGTTCGAAGTAACTGCCCAGCTCAGAACACATCCGCCGGCACATACACCCCCCAAACCTCCCGCAACGCCCCGCACACCTCCCCCACCGTCGCCCGCGCCCGCAGCGCGTCCTTCATCGGGTACAGGACGTTGTCCTGCCCCTCGGCGGCCTTCCTCAGGGCGGTGAGGGCGGTGTCCACCGCCTGCCGGTCGCGTTCCGCGCGGAGCCTGCTCAGGCGTTCGACCTGCTGGGCCTCGATGGCGGGGTCGACGCGCAGCGGCTCGTAGGGCTCCTCCTCGTCGAGCCGGAAGCGGTTGACGCCGACGACGACCCGCTCGCCGGAGTCGGTCTCCTGGGCGATCCGGTAGGCGTTGCGCTCGATCTCGTTCTTCTGGAAGCCGTGCTCGATGGCGGTGACGGCGCCGCCCAGGTCCTCGACCTTCCGCATCAGCTCCAGCGCCGCCGCCTCGACGTCGTCGGTCATCCTCTCGACGACGTAGGAGCCCGCGAAGGGGTCGACGGTCGCCGTCACGTCGGTCTCGTGGGCCAGCACCTGCTGGGTGCGCAGCGCCAGACGGGCGCTCTTGTCCGTGGGCAGGGCGATCGCCTCGTCGAAGGAGTTGGTGTGCAGGGACTGGGTGCCGCCGAGGACGGCGGCCAGGCCCTGGACGGCGACCCGCACCAGGTTGACCTCGGGCTGCTGCGCGGTCAGCTGCACGCCGGCGGTCTGCGTGTGGAAGCGCAGCATCAGCGACTTGGGGTTTCGCGCGCCGAACTCCTCCTTCATCACCCGCGCCCAGATGCGGCGGGCGGCCCGGAACTTGGCGACCTCCTCCAGGAGCGTCGTACGGGCCACGAAGAAGAAGGACAGGCGGGGCGCGAAGCCGTCCACGTCCATGCCCGCCGCGACCGCCGTGCGCACGTACTCGATGCCGTTCGCCAGCGTGAACGCGACCTCCTGCGCGGGGGACGCGCCCGCCTCCGCCATGTGGTAGCCGGAGATCGAGATGGTGTTCCACTTCGGGATCTCGGCCTTGCAGTACTTGAAGATGTCGGCGATCAGCCGGAGGGAGGGCTTGGGCGGGAAGATGTACGTGCCGCGCGCGATGTACTCCTTCAGCACGTCGTTCTGGATCGTGCCGGTCAGCTGGTCCGCGCCGACGCCCTGCTCCTCGGCCACCAGTTGGTAGAGCAGGAGCAGCAGCGCCGCCGGGGCGTTGATCGTCATCGACGTGGAGACCTTGTCCAGCGGGATCCCGCCGAACAGCACCCGCATGTCGTCGATGGAGTCGATCGCCACGCCCACCTTGCCGACCTCGCCGTGCGCGATCGGCGCGTCGGAGTCGTGGCCCATCTGGGTGGGCAGGTCGAAGGCGACGGACAGGCCCGTGGTGCCGTGGGCGATCAGCTGCCGGTAGCGGGCGTTGGACTCCACCGCCGTGCCGAACCCCGCGTACTGCCGCATCGTCCAGGGGCGGCCCGTGTACATCGACGGGTACACGCCGCGCGTGAAGGGATACGCGCCCGGCTCCCCCAGCTTCTCCGCCGGGTCCCAGCCCTCCAGCGCCTCTGGGCCGTAAACCGGCTCGATGGGCAGTCCGGACTCCGACTCGCGTGCCATGGCGTGCCTCCGCGCTTCTGCGTACTGGGACCTTCCTCACAACGATGCCGCGCCGTTCGCAACCCGTCACGCGCGGGGAACATCTCAGGTGACACCAGTGCGGTGCGCGGGGCACGGCGGTGCGACGACAGGGGGGCTGTCATGCGCGGTACGACGGGTGGGGCACGGGCGGTCGCCGCGCTGGCGGCGCTGCTGACGGTGGGCGGCTGCACGGCACAGGCGGTGGACGCCGACGGCGGTCCGCGCGGGCCCGTGCACATGGAGGTGACCGGCACCGCCCCGGCCACCCCGGCGCCGTCCGCCCCGGCCCGCTCCACCCCGTCGCCCGCCGTTCCCGAGGACGACAAGCCGAGCACCGCGCCCGCCGCGCCGGCGCCCCCGCCCCCGGTGCTGTGGTCCCCCGGCGACAACGGGCCCGACGTCCGCGAGCTCCAGGCCAGACTCCGGCAGGTCGCCTGGCTGTACGACGGCCCGACGGGGACGTACGACGATCTGACCGAGCAGGCCGTCAGAGGCTTCCAGGGCAAGCGCGGACTGCCGCGGACCGGCGAGACGGACACCGTCACCTGGCAGCGGCTGCTGGACATGACGCGTGAACCGGGGCAGTGGGAGCTGTATCTGATGGGCGGGCAGCCCGCCGACGCGCCCGACCCGCGCTGTCTGTCCGGGCGGGTGCTCTGCATCAGCAAGTCGAGCCGCACGATGCGCTGGATGATCGACGGGCGGACGGTGTCGACGCTGCCGGTGCGGTTCGGCTCGGAGTACACCCCGACCCGCGAGGGCGAGTTCCAGGTCTACTGGAAGTCCCGCCACCACCACTCCACGCTCTACGACTCGCCGATGCCGTACGCCATGTTCTTCAGCGGCGGTCAGGCGGTGCACTACTCCGCCGACTTCGCCGCGCGCGGCTACGCGGGCGCCTCGCACGGCTGCGTCAACGTACGGGACGAGGCGGCGATCGCGGAGCTGTTCGAGGAGGTGCGGACCGGCGACAAGGTCGTCGTCCACTGGTGAGGATGCGGGGCGCGGGCGGGACCGGGGGAACGTGTCCCGCCCGCGCCAGGTGCACGAGCCGCGGGTACGGGGGGAACCCCGGCTCGGTGCAACGGCCGATGACCAGTCGGCTCACTCTGTACTGCGCCGAGGCGACGGAAAACGTCACACCTTCGCGAAAAAAAGTTGAGCGAAATACAAAAGCGCAGGTCAGGCCAGGTTGCCAGGTGGTGCCGGCCGGTGCTGTCAGCCGGTGGTGTACGGCGGCGTGAAGGAGGGGCGCGGCGAGAGGGACGCCCGGCCGGGGCGCTCCCGGCGGTCGTCGCCGCCGGGGCCGTCGTCGTCGCCGTCGTGACCGTGCGCGCCGGGGCGGGTTATGCCGTGGCCGTCGTCGTCGTTGTCGCCCTGGCCGTTGCCGTTGTCGCCGGCCCCGTGGCCCTGGCCGTTGCCGCCGCCGTTGCCGTCGCCCTTGCCCTCGTCCTTGCCGGTGCCCTCGCCGTTGTCGTCGCCCTTGCCGTTGCCCTTGCCGGCGGTGGACCCGCCGGGGGCGTGCCGCAGGACGTTCTCGCAGTACCGCGTCACCCGCCAGGAGCCGCCCGCCACCTCCTCCAGGGCGCGTCTGCGGTCGGCGTCCAGGCCGCGGCCGTCGCGCACGGCACGGCAGGCCGCGGCGAGCTCGGTCCACGAGCGGCCGGAGTCGCCGTCGCCTGAAGGGGGCGTCGCCCGGTCCTCGCCGTCCCGGCCGGCCTCCGGTTCACGCTCGGGCGACTCTCCCGACGGCTCCCCCGGGTCGGGGGTGGCCAGGCCGGACGTACCGCCGTGGGTGCCTTCCGGGGACGGCGTGATCAGCGGGCGGTTCGGAGTGGCGGCGGCCGACACCGAGGCTCCGGGGGCCGGTTCGGCCTCGTCGAACGGCGTCGGCAGCACTCCGGTTCCGGCCGCGAAGGCCACCCCGCCGATCATGCCGGCGGCCAGCGCGGCGGCCAGCGCCAGACGCAGCGGGCGGTGCCGGCGGGCGCCGCGGCCGGTCGTCGTACGGTCGTCCGGGCGGGCGCCGATGCGGAACAGCCCGGCGTCGGACAGGTGGCCGCGGGCGGGTCGGGCGGCGGTGGCGGGTGCCTCGACGTGCTCCTCGCGCTGGTCCCGGGCCTTGCGGAAGGCGGCCAGCGCGGCGGCCTCGCCGGGGAGTTCGTCGCTGGTCGGCGGGGGTGTGGCGGCGAGCGCGCCGAGTGCTTGGGCGAGCCGCTCGGCCTGGATGCGGGCGTCGGCGCCGGCTGTGCCCGGTGACTCGCCGCTCAGCAGACGCTCCACCGTCTCACGGTCCAGCCACGGGTACTGCTCGTCGGCCATCACATGTCCTTCTGCGTCCGCGCGCGCGTATGCGTCACACTCGCGGACGTCACCGCGCGGCCGCGCGGTTCTCGCTGGGGCGGCAGGGCGTCGAGCACCCCGGCCGATTCCGGATCGCCGCTCGGGTCGCCGAGGAGTTCGGCCAGCCGCTTCAGTCCGCGGTGCGCCGCCGTCCGTACCGCGCCGGCCCGCTTGCCGAGCGTCTCGGCGGCGGTGTTGGCGTCCAGGCCGACGACCACGCGCAGCACGACGGCCTCGGCCTGGTCCTGCGGGAGGCGGGCTATCAGGGAGAGCGTGCGGTCGGTGGTCAGCGCCTCTATGGCCTCGCCGGCGGTGTCGGACTCGGCGGCCTTCCCCGTCAGTTCCGTCTCGTCGCCGCCTATCGCGGGGCGGCGGCCGCGCATGCGTATGTGGTCCAGGGCGCGGTTGCGGGCGATGCGGGCGGCCCAGCCGCGGAAGCGGTCCGCGTCCCCGCTGAACCGTTCGAGGTCCCGGGCGATCTGCAGCCAGGCCTCGGACGCCACGTCCTCGGCGTCGGGTTCGCCGACCAGCGTCCGTACGTATCCGAGCAGCCGCGGGTGCACCGCGCGGTACACAGTACGGAACGCGGTCTCGTCCCCGTCCTGTGCCGCAAGCACCGCGGCCGTCAGCTCCGCGTCGTCCCCCAGCACCGCACTCCCTCTGCGCCACACCGGCGCCGCTTTCGCGCGGGCGTCTGCCACGTCTCGCTCTGTCCGTCTTCCATCTGTCCGCGGCCCGGCGCGAATGGCACGTTACGGCGTGAAACCGCTCCCCGTCCACGCCCCCAGAAGGTCGGTAGAAGATGCAACTAACTCGTGACTCGATGGTTGCGCGCGGGCGCGGGAGCTGGGACGACGCCGAGATACGGCCCTGGGGGCGGCCCGGGTGTGACAGAAAACGCATCCGTGGCGCTGTAGGAAGTACGGGTCGCCGCGCGGCCCGTGCCGCGCGACGGCCGGGGCCTCTCCTGTGGGGGGTGGCGGCCCCGGCCGTTGCCCGGGCAGCACCGGCGGAGCCCCCGCGGCGAGGAGTCACCCGCCCGGCCTACTCCTCTTTCCCCTTCGCCTGCCCGGGCTCGTTCTTCTCGCTCTGCCCCGCCTGCTCGCCCTGATCGTCCGGCTTCGCCTGGTCGCCGGGGGGCGTCGACGTGCCCGTGTCCGCTCCCGTCCCGTCCGGCCTGCCCTGCTCGTCCGGCTTCGTCCGGGCGTCCTCGCCCAGCGCCGCGCAGTACGCGGCGACCTTCTCCGCGCCGCCCGCCGCGGCGATCAGCCGCTGCCAGGCCGTCGCGTCCAGGGCGTTGCCGCGACCCCCGACCTGCTCGAAGGCCCGGCACTGGGCCTCGGTGTCAGCGGCGGCGTCCGGACGGTCCGGGCGGGCCGGTCCGGTGCCGGACGCCGGGGCCGACGGCCGGGCGGAGGGCCGGTCGGCCGTCGGGTCGGCGGGCTGGGAGCGAGCGCTGTGGGACGGGGTGGCGCGGCGGTGGTCGCCGGCGGTGTCCCGACCGGAGGAGCCGGCCGAGCCGATCGCCGCGACCGCGACACCGCCCAGCGTGAGACTCACGGCGAACAGCGACAGCGCCGCCTTCGCCGAGCGCGCGAGTCCGGGCCGGGTGCGGGGCCGCCAGTCGTCGCGGCGCCGGGTGCGGGGACGCCGGGCGCCGGTCTCCCGGGCGACCCGGAACGCGGCCACGGCCCGTCCCTCGGCCTCGGCGTCCACACCGTTCGTACGCATCGTGGCGGCGAGCCACGCCTCCAGACGGCCGGTGTCCTCGTCCAGCGGGCCGGACGCGGAGGTGCCGGGGTGGTGCGCGTGCAGACGGTCGGGGGCTCCGTCACCGCTGAGCCGTTCACCCATGTCCGTTTTCCCGTCCCGTCCGACCTCTGCGACCCGCGCGGCCGGATCCTTCGCCCTCGCCGTCGTCGTCACTGTTCATTTCGACTCACCCAGCGTCCCGCGGCCGACATCCGTCACACCCCGGTCGGCCAGCTGCCCGGCCAGCCGCTTCAGCCCCCGGTAGGCGGCGGTGCGCACCGCGCCGGGCCGCTTGCCGAGGACGCGCGCGGCGGCCGGCCCGTCGAGGCCGACGACGACCCTCAGCAGCACGGCCTCGGCCTGCTCCCGCGGCAGCGCGCGGACCAGTTCCAGGGCCTGCTCGGTGGAGATGGACTCCAGGGCCTGGTCGTGGGTGGTGTGCGGGCCGGGCAGGTCCAGTACGTCCTGTTCCAGCGCCGACGCGCGGGGCCGTACCCGCTGCCGGCGCAGGTGGTCCAGCGCCCGGTGCCGGGCGATGGTGGCGCTCCAGCCCCGGAAGCCCGCTCCGTCCCCCTTGAACCGCCGGAGGTCGCGGGCGATCTCCAGCCAGGCGTCGGACGCCACGTCCTCGGCGTCGTCGCCGACCATGCCGCGCAGGTAGCCGAGCAGCCCGGGCTGCACCAGCCGGTAGACGACCGCGAAGGCGGCCTCGTCACCGTCCTGGGCCCGCGCGACGGCCGCGCCCAGTTCCCCGTCGTACGCCTGCGTTCCGCGGGGTTCCCCTCCCTGGCCCAAGAACTGTCCTCGCCCTTTACCGGTCGTGGCGGATCCGCACCGGGGAACCGGCCGCCCTTGCCCACCCGTGTCCCCCACGGTCATCAGCGCCGGGCCGCACAGAAGTGTCACAGCTCGTCAGCCGCCCGGCGGCGCCTGCCCGTCCCTATGCCACAGCCCTGCGCGCCCGCCCGTGGAGGGTCAGGTAGAACGTCTGGAGGGACTCCTCGGGAGCGCCGGAGTCGAAGCGGTTGTGCACCTTGCCGAGCGGGTTCCAGACCCGTCCGTCGGGCATGCGGACGCCGACCGGCTGGCCGAAGTACGCGCGCTGGTGGGCGTCGAAGTCCACCCAGACCGCCCCTGCGCGGCGCACCAGCACCTCACCGACGTACCCGCCGAGCCCGAACAGCGTCTCCGCGGGCCGTTCCCGTTCGGCTCCGCCCTTGCGCAGTCCGTCGAGCAGGAAGTCGACCACCCGCAGGCTGGCCACGGAGTAGTCCAGCGGCAGCCGGTTGCGGGCGGTGACGCGCCTGACGAAGGCCGTGGTGTAGGGGCGCATCTCTCGCGCGCACGGTGTTCTCCCGCCGGTAGCCGCCGCGTTCACGAGCCCGTCCCTTCGCTCATCCGGGGAACCCGCTCCGGCTCCCCCGGATGATCCAGCGCCCGCCGCCACCGGAACATCACGGGGCACGGGCGTGTCCATTCGCACACTGGCAAATCACAGGCCCTGTACAACCTTTGACGGTCTCGGTCGTCGCTCGTGACGGATCCGTGGCGGCGGTGCCGCGGCCGCTCCGTTCGGGTGAGCTTTCACGGCAGGTGCCCCCACGGTGGCCCCGGGGCGGGAACGGCTTCTCCCGATGCGTTACAGCCAGCCGGTTCCAGCCGGGTAGGAAGAGGTCACCCCCTGATGCGTCTTCTGCCGCGCACCGTCGTCGCGACCGCCCTCGCACTCGCCGCCCTCGGCCTGACCGGTCCCGCCGGGCAGGCGCACGCCGAGGGGACGGGCACCGTCCACACCATCGACATCCTCGGCTCCGACCCCATGCACCGGGCCGTCCCCCGGCGCGCCACACAGCCGTTCCGCATGGTCGGCGTCACCTGGGACGACCCGCACACCGCCCTGGAGGGCACCATCGAGGTCCGCACCCGCTCCGCCGCGACCGGCGAGTGGACCGGCTGGCGCGCCCTCGACACCGACGCCCGCACCCCCGAGACGGGCCCCGACCACATCCGCGCCGGGGTGCGCGGCGGCACCCAGCCGCTGTGGACCGGCCTCGCCGACGGGGTGCAGGTGCGGGCGTCGGGCCTGCGACTGCCCGAGGGCATGCGGGTGGAGCTGGTCGACCCCGACGGGGACGACCCGGACACGCCCTCCGACACGGGCACGGGCACGTCCGCCGGCACGGGCACGCCCTCCGACACCGGCACGGGCGCTGGCACGCCGCTGCCCACCGCCGACCGGCCCGCCGTCACCTCGCGCGCGGGCTGGGGCGCCGACGAGTCGCTGGTCCAGAACCCGCCGACCTACACCACCGGCACCCAGGCGATCTTCGTCCACCACACGGCCGGCACCAACGACTACACCTGCGACGAGTCGGCGTCGATCGTCCGCGGCATCTTCACGTACCACGTGCAGAGCAACGGCTGGAACGACATCGGCTACCACTTCCTCGTCGACAAGTGCGGCACCGTCTTCGAGGGCCGCGCGGGCGGCATCGACAAGCCGGTGCAAGGCGCGCACACCTACGGCTTCAACACCGCCACGAGCAGCATCTCGGTGCTCGGCGACCACAACACGAAGGCCGTCAGCGCCGCGGCGCGCGCGTCGATCGCGAAGGTCGCCGCCTGGAAGCTCGGTCTGTACGACCGCGACCCGTCCGACACGGTGACACTGACCGCCGGCGCCGACAACGGCAGGTACACCGCGGGCCAGAAGGTCACCCTGTACCGGATCTCCGGCCACCGCGACGGCTACCCCACCGACTGCCCCGGCCAGAGCCTCTACGGCGACCTGCCCGCGATCCGCGTCCTCGCCGCGGACGCGCGCCGGCTCACCGTGCCGACCGCCCCCTGACCCGGCCGCTCAGTGCCGGAGCGCGACGTCGTCCGTCGCGTCCCGGCACAGCAGCCGCAGCGAGCCGTCGCCCGAGAAGCAGCGGCGGGCCTCCTCGATGGGGTCCCACAGCCGGCCGTCGGGGGTGCGCACCCAGTGGTCGCCGCCGGTCGCCCACCACTCCGCGCCCGTCTGCCGGACGATCACCTCGCCCGCGTACGCCCCGAACCCCCGCAGCACCGCCTGCACGGCGGCGTACGGCGGCTGCTCGCGGCGCAGATCGGCGATGAACCGGTCGACGCGCCACAGGCTCTGCGCCGAGTAGTCGAGGCGCACCCGCGCCCCCTCCCGCATCGCCGCGACCGCGTCTCCCGCCCACCGCACCGGTTTCGCCGCGGCGGAGGGCCTGATCTCCTGCTGTGTCGTCGTCACATGGGGGTAAGCGCTCAGAGCCGGAGTTCCGTCACCCGGATGCGGCGCCTTCCCCGCAACCGGCCCAGGACCGCCCCACTCGCCCCCGGAACGGTCACAGGATTTCCGCGCGGTCGGGGGTTTACGCGTGCCGGGCCCGGCGTGACACCACCGCGCGCAGCACGCGGCGGCCCTCGGTGGAGACGTCCAGCGCGCGGCGCAGGCCGCCGGTGCCGTGCTCGGCGAGCAGTTCCAGGACGGTGACCTGGCGGCGCAGTTCGGCGGCGACGAGCGGGGGCATGCCGTCGGTGCGGCCGGCCCGCCGGGAGTCGACCGAGTCGGCGTCGTCGGCGGAGTCGAGCATCCGGTGGACCTGGAGGGCGGCGACGGAGCAGGCATCGGCCCACGCCCGCGCCTCGGGGGCGGACCTGATGGCGGGGGCGGCGGCCAGCATCCGCCGGACGAGCAGGGCGGCCTCGTCCTCGGCGTCCTCGGCGTCCACGACATCCGCGACGCCCAGTTCGGCACGCACCCGGTCCAGCAGGGCGCCCCAGGCACCGGCGTCGCCGCCGTCCACGAGGTTCGCCCACAGCGGGCGCAGCAGTTCGTCGTCCGCGCCCAGCAGGGGCACGCACCGATCCAAACAAGCCAGTCCGCTGGCGGCCAGCCCGCGTTCGTCGGCCTGAGCGATCAGTTCCACCAGGCTCATCCACGCCTCCCTTTTCGGGCCCGTCTGCGGCCTGTCATGGGCACCGACCTTAACGGAGCCCGCACTTCCCCTTACTGCGTGCGACCGCCGAGTTCTGTCACAGCGGCACGACACCCAGCCGGTCGAGGAGGCGGAAGAAGAGGTTTTCGGCCAAGGGGTCGGGCTCGGCGGTCAGCACGTCGTGGAGCGGTTCGGCGGGGACGGTGTGCCCCGCCTCGGCGGCCCAGGCGACGGCCCGTTCGGCGGCGTCGCGGGGCGGCAGGAAGTAGTCCTCCAGGGTCAGCCCCTCGCTCTCGGCGCCGAGGTACCGGGCCGTCGCCGCCCGCGCCAGACAGCCGGTCCACACCCCGCTCTCCTCGCCGGCGGCCTCCAGGACCACGCAGGCGCTGTCCATGACGTAGCCGAAGAGCGCGGGCGCCCCGGTCTCCCGGGCCAGCGCGCCCATCCCGGCGATCTCACCGTCCGCGCTGGGCCACTCCCACACCTGCCAGCCGCCCGGCGCCGTGGCGTGCGGCCGCAGCCCCTCCATGCCCGCCAGCGCCGTCAGCCCGTCCAGCGGCCGCTCGGCGCGGCCCACGACGAAGTACCCCCAGTAGCCCATGTCCCGCCCCCGCACTGTCGGCCCGGCCCGAACAACCACAGCCCCGCCGGACGCCGCAGCGGTACCGCGGAATCAGCCGAGCCTGTCCGCCAGTTTCCTGAACTCCGCCCAGGAAAGCGAGGGTTCGCCCGGGTTCCAGAGCTTCTGCACGGTGGCGCGCAGGGGCATTCGGATGCCCGCCGCGACCTGCTCCTGCGTCTGCGAGCCGGCCAGGTCGCACCAGACGGCGAACGTGCCGCCGAGGATCTGCCCGTCGTACCGCTCGGGAACGGCCTCCGTGCCGCGCAGCACCCGCGGTGTCCACTGCTCGTAGATCCGCTCCCCCGTCGGATAGACGAAGGTCTGCGGCTCGCCGAGCACGTAGTACAGGAACTCGTCGTTGTAGTTGATCACCTGGCGTCCGGTGCTCAGATACTCCACCGGCTGCCGGGCCCCGATCTCCTTGCCCGTCCAGTACGCGACCTGGATCTTCTCGTCGGCCTTCACGGACGTGCCCTCGTAGAACCCGTCGTTCCACGCGCGCGGCGTCCTGTCGTGGACCCGGACGGTCAGCGCGCGGTCGTTGAGCCAGCCGGTGGCCAGGTCGGCGACGGTCGCGCCGGCGCCGTAGGCCTCCCGCGCGGCCGCGGCGAGCTGCGGGTACGACGCCTCGGGGTCGGAGGCGGTGAGCGCCAGGTACTCGTCGCCGCCCAGATGCCAGGGCGTGCCGGGGAAGAGGCCGGCGAACTCGTTCAGCAGGTCGTCGACGATCTCGGCGGCCTTCGGGTCGGAGATGTCGACCGCGCCGCGCGCCGCGACCCCCTGCGCGTTGCGCAGCTGGAGGTCGGGGTGGGCGTCGATGACCGCGCCGAGATGCCCCGGCGAGTCGATCTCCGGCACCACGGTGATGTGCCGGCTCTCGGCCAGCTCGACGATCTTCCGCACCTGCGCCTTCGTCAGGTGGTCCTCCGACACGATCTCCGGGTGCGTGTCGGACTGGATGCGGAAGCCCTGGTCGTCGGAGAAGTGCAGGCCCAGCTGGTTGTATTTCAGGTCCCCCAGCTCCCGTACCCGGTCCTCGATCCAGCCCGCGTCGAAGTGCTTGCGCGCGATGTCCAGCATGAACCCGCGCTGCGGCTTGGCCGGCTCGTCGCGCACCACGCCCTCCGGGGCGCTCCCGCCGCCGCGCACGGCCTGCTTCAGGGTGCGGGTGCCGTAGAAGACCCCCGCGTCGTCGGGGGCGGTGATGGTGACCCGGCCGCCGCGCACGGTCATGGTGTACGACTCCGGGTCGGCGCCCTCGTCGTCGTTCAGCGCCAGCCGTACGTCCCCGGCCTTCAGGTCGCCCTTCCGCCCGCCGTACGTCACCCCCAGTTCGTCGGCGATCAGCCGCCCCTCGTCCTCGAGGGCGGCGTCGCTGACCACCACCCGGTACCCGCGCTCGGGCTGCCAACCGGGCCCGCGCGCCGGCGTGTGCGCCCGTACGGCGGGAATGGTGTCCGGCGCCGAGGACAGCGGGTAGCTCCGGCTGGGGGTGGGCGTCGGGCTCGGCTCCGCCGGGGCGGGCGCCCGCGCGGACTGCCCGGCCGACGGCAAGCGGGCCGAGCCGACCGGCTCGCCGCGCCCGTCGTCACCTCCGCCGGCCCACACTCCCAGGCCCACCCCGGCCGCCACGACGACGACGGCGGCGCCGGCGGCCACCGCAGCCGTCCGCGTCCGCCTCGCCCTCCTCGCCGGCGCCCGGCGCCTGTGCTGGCTCACGCCGCCAACGTACGCCGGAAGCGGACGCGACGCGTCCACCAAACGTTCCTAAACTCTCCCGTGCGGGTGAAATTCGGGCAACCGTCGGACACGCCGTGACCACTCTCGATAACGTGAGCACACATCCTTCACACCTTCCTCGAGGACCCACGCTGCCCGCGCACCGTCTCCCCGACCTCCCCAGCCGGCTCGCCATACCGGATCGGCCCCGCCACACCGGTGCCCCGCCGGCCGCCTTCAACACCGCACCCGCCGATTCCGTCCGGCACACCCTTCTCACCTGCCTGCACAGCCACCGCTGGGCCGACCGCGTCGCCGCCCACCGCCCCTACCCCGACCTCGGCTCCCTCCTGGCCGCGGCGGACGAGGCGGCGTACGACCTGACACCGGCGGACGTGACGGAGGCCCTGGCGGCGGAGTCCCTGCCGGAGCTTCCGGAGGGAACGTACGAGGCGGCACATACCGCCCTGAACGCCGCGTACGCCGCCTACGAGGCCAAGTTCGGTCATGTCTTCGTCATCTGCGTGAACGACGTATCACCGGACGAGGCGCTCAACCACGCCCTGACGGCCATCCGGTCACGATTGGCCAACGATCCGGAGGACGAACGCCTGGTGGTGGCGGAGGAACTCCGGCGCCTGGCAAAGGGGCGGCTGGCGGACGCCCTCAGGGACGCGGGGCCGTAATCGATCCTGCGACTGCCGCCGCATGGGCGCGACCAGCCACAATGGCGACGCAACCGGCGGATAACAGGACACCCCGCGACAGAAGCCGCACCCTAACCCATCCGCGTGCCAGTTTGATCACACCGGTAGGCCCCGCGTAAGCGCCGCAGGCAACCGTCGCTACGATGCTGGGGGCCGGTGGACCGTACCCGGCCGGGCCCGTCCGACCACCGAAGCCGGCAGGCCCCAATCCCGCTCCCGGAGGGTTCTTCCGTGCCGGCTGGAACGCTGTACCGCGGACGGGAAGGAATGTGGTCCTGGGTGGCTCACCGAGTCACCGGCGTCCTCATTTTCTTCTTCCTGTTCGTACACGTGCTGGACACCGCACTCGTGCGTGTCTCCCCAGAGGCCTACGACAAGGTCGTGGCCACGTACAAGACGCCGATCGTCGCCGTGCTGGAGTACGGCCTCGTCGCCGCCATCCTCTTCCACGCGCTCAACGGCCTCCGCGTCATCGCCGTCGACTTCTGGTCGAAGGGCCCGCGCTACCAGAAGCAGATGCTCTGGACCGTCGTAGGCATCTGGGTCGTGCTGATGCTCGGGGCGATCTACCCCGTCCTCGGCCACGCCGCTCGTGAACTGTTCGGGAGCTGACGCCCATGTCCACCACTGAGACCACCGCATCCGGTGTCGGCCCCGTCGAGGGCGGCTACAGCGTCGACAACCCGGCGCCCTACATCGAGGCCCCGCGCAAGCGCACGAAGAAGACCCCGAAGTCCACGCGGGGCAACTTCGAGCTGGCGGCCTGGCTCTTCATGCGCCTGTCCGGCGTGGTGCTGGTCGTCCTGGTCATCGGCCACCTGCTGATCCAGCTCGTGCTCGACGGCGGCGTCTCCAAGATCGGCTTCGCCTTCGTGGCCGGCCGCTGGGCCTCCCCGTTCTGGCAGGTCTGGGACCTGCTGATGCTGTGGCTGGCGATGCTGCACGGCGCCAACGGCCTGCGCACGGTCATCAACGACTACGCGGAACGTGCGAACACCCGGCTGTGGCTCAAGGGCCTGCTCTACACCGCCACGGTGTTCACCATCCTGCTGGGCACGCTGGTGATCTTCACCTTCGACCCGAACATCCGCTAGGCACGGGGCTGCGAGAATCATGAAGATCCACAAGTACGACACCGTCATCGTCGGCGCCGGTGGCGCCGGTATGCGCGCGGCCATCGAGTCGACGAAGCGCAGCCGCACCGCGGTCCTGACCAAGCTCTACCCCACCCGCTCCCACACGGGCGCCGCGCAGGGCGGCATGGCCGCCGCGCTGGCCAACGTGGAGGAGGACAACTGGGAGTGGCACACCTTCGACACGGTCAAGGGCGGTGACTACCTGGTCGACCAGGACGCCGCCGAGATCCTGGCGAAGGAGGCCATCGACTCGGTCCTCGACCTGGAGAAGATGGGCCTGCCGTTCAACCGCACCCCGAACGGCACGATCGACCAGCGCCGCTTCGGCGGTCACAGCCGCAACCACGGCGAGGCCCCGGTCCGCCGGTCCTGCTACGCCGCGGACCGCACCGGCCACATGATCCTCCAGACGCTGTACCAGAACTGCGTCAAGGAGGGCGTGGAGTTCTTCAACGAGTTCTACGTCCTGGACCAGCTGATCACCGAGGTCGACGGCGTCAAGAAGTCGGCCGGTGTCGTCGCGTACGAGCTGGCGACCGGTGAGATCCACGTCTTCCAGGCGAAGGCCGTGATCTACGCCTCCGGCGGCTGCGGCAAGTTCTTCAAGGTGACGTCCAACGCGCACACGCTGACCGGTGACGGCCAGGCCGCCGTCTACCGTCGCGGTCTGCCGCTGGAGGACATGGAGTTCTTCCAGTTCCACCCGACCGGCATCTGGCGCATGGGCATCCTGCTGACGGAGGGCGCCCGCGGTGAGGGCGGCATCCTCCGCAACAAGGACGGCGAGCGCTTCATGGAGAAGTACGCGCCGGTCATGAAGGACCTCGCGTCCCGTGACGTCGTGTCCCGCTCCATCTACACGGAGATCCGTGAGGGCCGCGGCTGCGGTCCCGAGGGCGACCACGTCTACCTGGACCTCACGCACCTGCCGCCGGAGCAGCTGGACGCCAAGCTCCCGGACATCACCGAGTTCGCGCGGACCTACCTCGGCATCGAGCCGTACACGGACCCGATCCCGATCCAGCCGACCGCGCACTACGCCATGGGCGGCATCCCGACCAACGTCGAGGGTGAGGTCCTGGCGGACAACACCACCGTCGTGCCGGGCCTGTACGCCGCCGGCGAGGTCGCCTGCGTCTCGGTGCACGGCGCCAACCGCCTGGGCACCAACTCGCTGCTGGACATCAACGTGTTCGGCCGCCGCGCGGGCATCGCCGCCTCCGAGTACTCCCAGAAGGCGGACTTCGTCGAGCTGCCGGAGAACCCGGAGTCCCTGGTCGTCGAGCAGATCGAGCGGCTGCGCAACTCCACCGGCAACGAGCGGGTCGCCCAGCTCCGCAAGGAGCTGCAGGAGACCATGGACGCCAACGTCATGGTGTTCCGCACCGAGCAGACGATCAAGACGGCCGTCGAGAAGATCGCCGAGCTGCGCGAGCGCTACAAGAACGTCGCGATCCAGGACAAGGGCAAGCGGTTCAACACGGACCTGCTGGAGGCCATCGAGCTGGGCAACCTGCTCGACCTGGCCGAGGTCATGGCGGTCTCCGCCCTGGCCCGCAAGGAGTCCCGCGGCGGTCACTACCGCGAGGACTACCCGAACCGCGACGACGTCAACTTCATGCGCCACACCATGGCGTACCGCGAGGTCGGCGCCGACGGGTCGGAAACCGTCCGTCTCGACTACAAGCCGGTCGTCCAGACCCGCTACCAGCCGATGGAGCGTAAGTACTGATGGCTACCCCTGTTCTGGACAAGGTCGAGACCCCCGACTCGGGGTCCGCGGCCTCGCCGTACATCACCGTCACCTTCCGGGTCCGCCGGTTCAACCCGGAGGTCTCGGCGGAGGCGACCTGGGAAGACTTCCAGCTGGAGATCGACCCCAAGGAGCGCGTCCTCGACGGTCTGCACAAGATCAAGTGGGACCTGGACGGCACGCTGACCTTCCGCCGCTCCTGCGCCCACGGCATCTGTGGCTCGGACGCCATGCGGATCAACGGCAAGAACCGTCTGGCCTGCAAGACGCTGATCAAGGACATCAACCCCGAGAAGCCGATCACGATCGAGCCCATCAAGGGCCTGACGGTCCTGAAGGACCTGGTCGTGGACATGGAGCCGTTCTTCCAGGCGTACCGGGACGTGATGCCCTTCCTGATCACGAAGGACACCAACGAGCCGACCCGTGAGCGGCTGCAGTCGGCCGAGGACCGTGAGCGCTTCGACGACACCACGAAGTGCATCCTGTGCGCCGCCTGCACGTCCTCCTGCCCGGTGTTCTGGAACGACGGGCAGTACTTCGGCCCGGCGGCCATCGTCAACGCGCACCGGTTCATCTTCGACTCGCGTGACGAGGCCGGCGAGCAGCGCCTGGAGATCCTGAACGACAAGGACGGCGTCTGGCGCTGCCGTACGACCTTCAACTGCACGGACGCCTGCCCGCGCGGTATCGAGGTCACGAAGGCGATCGCCGAGGTGAAGAGGGCGCTGATCACGCGCCGCTACTGACCCTCTTTCGGGTACGTGGCCCAGGGCCCCGTCTCCGGTGCACAGCACTGGGGGCGGGGCCCTGGCGTGTCTACGGGCGGCACAATGCCGGGGTTTGGGCAATTTGCCTCTTATTCTGACGTTATGTCAGACAACCAGTCGTACGAGCTGCTCGGTTTCGACAACGTGCTGCTGCCCGTCGGCGACCTCGCCGAGGCGGTGACGTTCTACGAGCGCGCCGGGTTCACGACGGCCTTCCGGATCGACGAGGCCGGGATCGCGTTGCTGAAGGTCGGGGGCGAGACGCCCGGCCTGCTGCTGCGACAGGAGGAGGAGTTCGGGCACCGGCCGCCGCCGTGGCCGACGCCACGGGTGTGGCTGGAGGTGCCGGACGCGCGTACGGCGGCGCGGGCACTGACCGGCGCAGGTATCACCCTGCTCGACGAACCCTCCCCCGTGGCCACCGGATGGACGGTCGAGATCGCCGACCCCTGGGGGAACGTCCTGGGGTTCACGGACTACAGCAAGCGGCCGGAACTGGGGCGCCGCCCCTGAGGCGGGCGTCACATCGGCAGCACTCCTTTCTGCGTTGAACGCGTTCAAAAACAGGTCTACAGTCTCCCCTGTCAGCGTTTTGAACGCGTTCAAGAAAGGGTGGGGGACATGGACCGTACGGTCGTCGCCTACGTCATCTACCTGCTGGTGAGCATCTCCCTGACCATCTGGGTGGCCCGCACGCTGAGCCGCAACGGGCGGGTCTTCCTCGCCGACGTGCTGCACGGCGACGAGAAGCTCGCCGACGCCGTCAACCACCTCCTCGTGGTCGGCTTCTACCTCGTCAACCTCGGCTTCGTGGCGCTGTACCTGAGCGACGACGAGACCCTCACCGACACCCGCGGGATCTTCGAGGCGCTGTCGACGAAGCTGGGCGTGGTGCTGCTGGTGCTGGGCGTCATGCACCTGGGCAACGTGTACGTGCTCAACCGCATCCGGCGGCGCGGCGTGATGGAGCGCGAGCAGCTGCCGCCGGTCGCCCCTCAGAGCTGGGCCGCTCCCACGGCCGGGGCGTGAACGCGGTGAGCGCTGTCGACGCGGTGGACGGGGTGGACGCGGTGGCCGCCACCGCCTGGGGCCGGGACGCCGCGCGCGTCCCGGTCCGCCGGCTCACCGTGCTGTACGACGCCGAGTGCGGCCTGTGCGGCTTCCTGCGCGACTGGCTGGTACGGCAGCCCCAGCTCGTCCCGCTGGAGGTGGTGACCGCCGGCTCCGACGAGGCGCGGCGGCGCTTCCCCGGCCTCGACCACGGCGGCACGCTCGACGAGATCACCGTCGTCGGGGACGCCGGACAGGTGTATCAGGGGACGGCCGCGTGGATCGTCACGTTGTGGGCGCTGCGCGAGCACAGGGGACTCGCGCATCGCCTCAGCACCCCGTCGGGGGCGCTGCTGGCCCGCGGCGCGGTCCTGGCCGCCGCGAAGCTGCGGGGCGCGCGGGGGAGGCGCGGGCGGCGGCAGGACGGGCAGTGGGCCGGGCGGGCCTACCGCCGCGCGGACGGATGGGTGTACGACCCCGGCGTCGGCTGGCGGTACGACCCGCCCGGCTGCGGCGGCGAGGCCTGGCCCCCTGGAGACCCGGGCCACTGACTAGGCTCTTCCACCGTGCCTGCGAAGAACGACAGCCCCGGTGCGGGCGACACGCCCACCAAGTCCGAGCAGACCCGCGCGCTGATCCTGGAGACGGCCATGCGGCTGTTCCAGGAGCGCGGCTACGACAAGACGACCATGCGGGCCATCGCCAAGGAGGCCGGGGTCTCCGTCGGCAACGCGTACTACTACTTCGCCGGCAAGGAACACCTGATCCAGGGCTTCTACGACCGGATCGCCGCCGAGCACCAGGCCGCGGTCCGCGAAGTCCTGGACCGGGAGACGGAGCTGGAGGCGCGGCTGGCGGGCGTGCTCAAGGCGTGGCTGGACGTGGCCACGCCGTACCACGAGTTCGCGGTGCAGTTCTTCAAGAACGCCGCCGACCCGGACAGCCCGCTCAGCCCGTTCTCCCCCGAGTCGGAGCACGCGCGCGTGGAGGCCATCAGCGTCCACCGGCAGGTGCTCGCCGGGGCGACGAAGACCAAGGTGCCAGAGGAACTGCGGGACGTTCTGCCCGAGTTGATGTGGCTGTCCCAGATGGGACTCTGCCTGTACTGGATCTTCGACCGCACCGAGGGCCGGGAACGCAGCTACCGGCTCGCCGAGCGCGGCGCCCGGCTCACCGCGCGAGGCGTTTCGCTGGCCCGCTTCCGGGTGCTGCGGCCGCTGGTGCGGGAGGTGCACGAGCTGTTCACGGACTTCCTGCCCGGGATGACGCGGATGCTGCCCGCCCCCGGTGGCAAGTCCGCGGAACGACCCGGCGGAGGTCCTGAAGGACCCGGTAGGGATTCTGAATGACCCGGTGGACGACCTAGGGGGTGTCTCGTCGATCAGGCCGGATGAGGGAGCGGCGTCTGGTGCCGTGCGTCGCAAGGCGGAGGAGGGAGCCGATGCGATGGGGGTCCCTCCCTGCTCGAGCGGAGCCGAGAGCTTGGGGGAATCGGGGACCGACGACAACGCGGCGAGGCGCGGTGCCAGACGCCGCGAGCCCGGCATGATCGGCGAGACGTCCCCTAGGGGCGCGCGTGGACGAGCGCCCAGACCGTCTTCCCATGGCTCCCCCGGCTCCACACGCCCCACGCGGCGGCGACGTGCTCCACCAGGTGCAGACCCCGGCCGCTCTCCTCCCATGGGTCCGGGGTGCGCATCCGGGGGACGGCCCGGTCCTCGTCGGAGACCTCGACGAGACAGGAACCGTCGGCCAGCGCGGTCACCGTCACCTCGAACTCGCCCTCCGCGCGGGCGCCGTGCCGTACGACGTTGGTGGCCAGCTCGGACACCAGCAGCACGGCGTCCGTGAGCGCCGGATCGTCCGGGCCGTGCCCCCAGTCGCCCAGATGGTCGCGCACCCGGCGCCGGGCGAGCCCCACGGACGCCGGATGCCTGGGCAGCCGAAAGGAGTAGCGCCTCACCACGTTCGCTCCTCACCCCCCACACACCTCTGACACATGGTGCGATGCGGAACGGCCGCGTGGTGCCCGTTGTGCGGATGCGGCGTTCTCACGACCGCGCGGGACCGCGAGAACCGGCCAGGGCGAAAACCGGCCAGGGCGGGGACGGCCCACGCCCGGCCGGTCGGTCACGCCTGGCGCGACGCCAGTTCCACCACGGTGATGTCCGAGGGCGCCCCGACCCGGGTCGGCGGCCCCCACGCGCCCGCGCCCCGGCTGACGTACAGCTGTGTGTCGCCGTACCGCTCCAGGCCCGCCACCGTGGGGTTCGCGGCGGCCGCGAGGAGGCTGCCGGGCCAGAGCTGGCCGCCGTGGGTGTGGCCGGAGAGCTGGAGGTCGACACCGTGCTCGACCGCGTCGTGGATCTGCACCGGCTGGTGGGCGAGCAGCACGCACGCCCGCGCGGTGTCCCGGTCGCCGAGCGCCTTGGCGAAGTCGGGGCCCTGCCCCTCGCTCTCGCCCGCCACGTCGTTGACGCCCGCGAGGTCGAAGTAGGGCAGTTCCGTGCGGTCGTTCTCCAGCGGGCGCAGGCCGAGCCGCCGCACCTCGTCGACCCACTGCTCGGCGCCGGAGAAGTACTCGTGGTTGCCGGTGACGAAGTGGGCCCCGTGACGGGCCTTCAGCTGGGCGAGGGGTGCCGCGGCCGGGCCGAGGTCCTTCACGCTGCCGTCAACGAGGTCGCCGACGACCGCGATGAGGTCGGGCTGGGTCGCGTTGATGGTGTCGACGACCTTCTGCGCGAAGCCCCGGCCGAGCACCGGGCCCAGGTGGACGTCGCTGACCACCGCGATCCGGAAACCGTGCGCCCCGCGCGGGAGCTTGGCCAACGGGACGGTGACCCGCTTCACGCGCGGGCCGCGCAGCACGCCGTACGAGCCGTAGCCGACCGTCCCCAGGGCCGCCGTGGCGGCCGCGCCCGCGACCACGCGGGAGACGAAGAGACGGCGGGAGGGACCGGCCGGCGCCTGCTCGGGGCCGTCCTCCCGGGGCGGCCCGGAGTCGTCGGACGGCGACCGCGCGGGGTCCGTGTCCGGCGTCCCGGCGGCCTCCTTGGGCGGCGCGCCCGCCGGTATCGGCTCCGGCTGCCGCACGTCCGTGGCGACGGGCTCCGGGGCGCGGTCCCGGCGCTCCAGGTAACGGCGCAGCAGCGGTCGTACGGCCTCGCCCACCAGCAGGGCGAGCAGCAGGTAGATCGACAGCGCCAGCCACAGGAAGCCCGGCCAGGCCAGGGTGCGCTGGAGCCAGAACGGGGCGCCCGCGCGTTCGGCGACCAGCGCGCAGATCGCGAGCACCCAGCCGCCCGCGATCAGCGCCGCGCCCGCGCGGCGGGCCGGTCCCGGGGCGCGCGTGGTGTCCCGGAACAGGCGGCGCCACAGGTACCAGTTGGCCGCCACGAGGACGCTCACCGTGACGAGCAGGAAGACGATCACCATGCCGTTGCTCTCTCCTGAGGCGGGGTGGTTGCGGTCCGGCGACCGCTATGACGTTCGGCGCAGTGCACGCAGTCCGCGCAACCCGATGACCCCGATGACCGTCCCCAATACGAAGGAGACGACCGCGAGCAGCAGGTGCACCCAGAAGTACGCCGTCGGGTGACCGTCGTCGAAGGCCAGCCCGCTGCCGTCCTTGATCAGGTTCTTGACGAAAGTGACCCAGATGACCCAGCTCCACACCCCGAAGGCGAGCAGGAACCAGGAGATCGGGCGGCTGAGTTTCATGCGTTCAGTATCGCCGTCGGCTGTCCGGTTCCTTGTCCGGGGTGGAGAGGGGGGTGGGACTTCCGCGAACCCGCCCTGTACTTTCTCGCTCGTGCCCGCACCCATGAAGATCGCCGGTCGATCCCTGCTGGTCGCTTCGGCGACCGTGTTGTCCCTTTCGCTGACCGCTCCGGCCGCGCTCGCCGCGCCCAAGCCCACCCCGTCGGCGAGTGGGAGCGCCAGCCCGTCGGCCACTCCCCCGGCGAAGATGTCGACCGTCGGCGGGGAGCGGCTGGGGCAGCCGGGGACACAGGTCAATCTGGCGCCGGGCGTGCCGGTGCTGCCGAAGGACGTCACCGCGCGGTCGTGGATCGTCGCCGACGCCGAGTCCGGCGAGGTGCTGGCCGCGCACAACGCGCACTGGCGGCTCGCCCCGGCCAGCACGCTGAAGATGCTGTTCGCCGACACCGTGCTGCCCAAGTTCCCGCGCAACGAGAAGCACAAGGTCGCCCTCTCCGACCTGGAAGGCATCGGCGCCGGTTCCAGCATGGTCGGGATAAAGGAGGAGGAGACGTACACCGTCCACGACCTGTGGCTCGGTGTCTTCCTGCGCTCCGGCAACGACGCGGTGCACGTGCTGTCCGCGATGAACGGCGGCGTCAGGAAGACCGTCGCGGAGATGAACGCGCACGCCGAGGAACTCCAGGCCCTCGACACGAACGTGGTCAGCCCCGACGGCTACGACGCCCCCGAGCAGGTCTCCTCCGCTTACGACCTGACCCTGATCGCCCGCTCCGGGCTCCAGAAGAAGGACTTCCGCGAGTACTGCTCCACGGTGACCGCGAAGTTCCCCGGCGAGACCAAGAAGAACAAGAAGGGCAAGACGGTCCGCGAGTCCTTCGAGATCCAGAACACCAACCGGCTGCTCACCGGCGACTACGACATCTCCCAGTACCAGGGCATCGCGGGCGTCAAGAACGGCAACACCACCAACGCCGGCGCCACCTTCACCGGCGTCGCCGAACGCGGCGGCAAGGTGCTGCTCGTCACCGTCATGAACCCGCAGAAGGGCGACCACAACGAGGTCTACAAGGAGACCGCGAGGCTCTTCGACTGGGGCTTCAAGGCGTCCGGGAAGGTCGATCCGGTGGGCGAGCTGGTGCCGCCCAAGGGCGCGGCCCGGCCCGGCGCCGAGCCGGGGGCCACGGCCGCCGCGCCGGGCGCGGGCGAGGCCGGGGGCGCCGCGGCCGGCGGGACCTCGGACAAGCCGGTGGCGAGCGCCACCGCCGAGAACGGTTCGAGCGGCATCGCGACCGCCCTGGCGATCGCGGGCGGGCTGCTGTTGCTGCTCGGCGGCGCCGCGTTCCTGGTCAACCGTCGCTGGCCGCTGCCCGACCTGGTGCGTCGCCGGCGGTGACGCCCTCCGCGTCCTTGCTGGGCGTCGCCGTCCAGGCGGCGCTGTACAGCAGCAGCTTCGAGGTGAGGTTGATCCACAGCAGCAGGGCGACCGGCACGCCGAACGCGCCGTACATGCTCTTCGTGGCCACGTCCTGCAGGTAGCCGCTCAGCAGCAGCTTCAGCAGCTCGAACCCGATCGCGCCGATCAGCGCCCCGACCACCAGCCGGTGCCTGGTCGGCTCGACGCCGGGCAGCAGCGTCAGGGCGTACAGCAGCAGCAGGAAGTCGGCGAGGACGGCGACGGCGAACGCGGCGATCCGCAACAGCAGGCTGCCCCAGCCGTGTTCGACCAGACCGAGCTGGCGGGAGATCCAGCCGACGGCCGCCGAGGCGACCGTGGAGGTGGCCAGGGTGACGAGGACCGCGCCCCCTAGGCCGACCAGGACACCGCCGTCCTTCGCCCTGATCAGAACCGGGTTCTCCGCCTCGTCGGGCAGCTCCCACACCGCGCGCAGACAGTCCCGCACCGCGCCGACCCAGCTGATGCCGGTGAACAGCAGCACGGCGCCCGCGATGATCCCGACGGTGCCGGCGTTGTCGACCAGGGCGCCGATGTTCAGCTGGTCCGAGATGCCGGGCACCTGCTCGGCGACCTTGTCCTCCAGCTCCTTCTGCTGGTCGGTGCTGAGCATGGCGGCGCCGATCGCGGCGGCCACGGTCAGCAGCGGGAACAGCGCGATGAAACTGGTGAACGTCATCGCCGCGGCCAGCCTGGTCCACTTCACGCGGTCCAGGCGCTCGTACGAACGCCACGCGTGCGTGGTCATCAGACGGGCGGCCCACGGGCCGATGACCGGGAGGTTTTTCAGCCAGTCCATGATCCGACCTTGCCCTCGCCCTCGCTGTGAAAGACCCATGTCCGGGTTCCCCAGAAGCGCAGGATCGTGGCCAGTGCCATGCCGATTCCCGCCCCGGAGACCGTGTCCGCGCGTTGCGAGGTGAAGCCGAGGCCGTAGTGGCTGACGGTGAGACAGAGCAGCTGCACCAGGGCGCCGGCGAGGTTCACGGCGAGGAACACGGCGTACCGCCGCCAGGGCGAGCCCGGCGCGGTCCCCCGGTAGGTGCCGAGCGCGTTGCCCGCGTAGGCGACCGTGCAACCCGCCACGAAGGACAGCGCCTTGGCGGTGAGCGGGTCCAGGGCCACGGGGCCGCGCAGCCAGGTGAAGAGAGCCAGGTCCGCCGCGTAGGCGAGCAGGCCGACGGCGGCGAAGGAGAGGACTTCCCGGCGGTGCGGGCGTGGACGGGGATCCGCGCGGGCGGGTGCGTGAGTCACCGGCCGGCTCACCAATCGGCCACCGCCAGGCCGTACATGGCCAGCCACACCAGACCGATCAGGGCGAGCGCGCGGTCGCGCAGGACCACGTCCTCGGGCTCGCCCGCGGTGCCCCGGTCGGCGAAGACGGCGTACCGCAGGATCGCCAGGATGAACGCGACCATCGACAGCTGCCGCCAGGGCAGCAGCCCGGTGTGCGGGTCGCCGCCCTCCTCCAGCGCCCACATGCAGTAGCCGAGCACGGCCACCCCGGCCGCCAACTGCCATACGAAGCGCAGGTATCCGACGGTGTACTCGGTGAGCAGCGGGCGTGTGGCGCCCGCTTTCCCGGCCATCTGCACGGCCTCGGAGTACCGTTTCGCCGCGACCATGAACAGCGCCCCGAACCCGGTCGTGATCAGGAACCAGCGCGACAGCGGGATGCCGAGCGCCAGCCCGCCGACCATCGCCCGCATCAGGAACCCGGTCGTGACCACGGCGAGGTCGACGACCAGGACGTGCTTGAGGCCGACGCAGTACGCCAGTTGCATGCCGACGTACGCCGTGAGCAGCGCGGCGACGACCGGCGACGTCAGGAACGCCGCCGCGGCCGGCGCGAGGGCGGCCAGCCCGCCGCCGACGGCATAGGCGACCGGCACCGGGACCTGCCCGGCGGCGACCGGGCGGTGCCGCTTGGTCGGGTGCGCGCGGTCGGCCTCCGCGTCCCGCGCGTCGTTGATCAGGTAGACGGCCGCGGCGCACGCGGTGAAGAGCGCGAAGACCAGGGGGAGCCGGACCAGGGCCTGCTGGGAGAAGAGCTGTCCGGCGGCGGCCGGGGCGGCCACGACGAGGACGTTCTTGACCCACTGCTTGGGCCGCGCGGTCCTGACGAGGCCCCCTAGGAGGCCGCCTCCGCGGGGCTGTTCGGCGTGTCGCGGGCGGGGCGGACGCGGCTCCCGGAGGGCGGGTTCGGGGGTCCGCGCGGTGTCGGCCTGGGGCGCGGAGCCCAGGGTCCGCGCGGTGACGTCGTGGGGCAGGGATTCGGGGGCCCACGCGGTGACGTCATGGGGTGCCGGGTCGGTGGTGCGCGTGCCGTTCGTCATGGGCGCTGCCTCAGTCATGCGCGCTCCCTGTCACGGCGCACCCGCTCACGCCCAGGCCGTTGGGCACGCCCCGCTGCACCCAGGGCGCCCCCATGCGCGCGGCGAGCGCTCCGAGTGCCGCGCCGGCCGCCACGTCGGAGGGGTAATGGACCCCCACCACCAGGCGTGAGAGGCACATCGCGACGGCGAGGGGCGGGAACACCTGGGCGCCCAGCGTGCCGAGCGCGCCGTAGGCGACGGCCGCGGCGGCCGCGGAGGCGGCGTGGGAGCTCGGGAAGGAGTGCCGTCCGGCGGTGCGCACCAGGGGCTCGACATGCTCGGGGCGCGGACGCCGCACGATCCGTTTCACACCCATGCTGGCGACGTGCGCGCCCGCGGTGAGTGCCGTTCCACGCAACCAGGCGCCACGCCGTGCGCCGTCCACGGCGGCTCCCGCGAGACCCGCCGCGAGCCACAGCGCCCCGTGCTCACCGGCCCACGACAGGGCGCGCGCGGCCGCGGCGACACGCGGGTCGGAGCCGTAGGCCCGGAGCGCCGAAAGGATTCGGTGGTCCATGTCGTCGAGGTCGTCCATGTGGACTCACTGTTCACGCCCCCACCGCCGGAACTCCGGCAATATTGAGCGACATCCCATTAATCACCCATTTCGGGGAGAGGTGCAGGTTTCAAACCTAATAGCCCCCATAGGGGCGATACGGTCACCGACATGCCTGCCGAGACCGTTTCCGTCACGGGGTGGGGCCGCACCGCTCCCACCACCGCCCGTCTGATCCGCCCGCGGTCCTACGAGGAGGCCGTCGCCGCCGTCCGTGACTGCGGAGCCCGCGGCGGCATCCCGCGGGGCCTGGGACGGGCCTACGGGGACGCGGCACAGAACGCCGGCGGGGCGGTGCTCGACATGACGGGCCTGGACCGCGTGCACGCCATCGACGCCGACGCCGGCACCGTGCTGTGCGACGCCGGGGTCTCCCTGCACCGGCTGATGCAGGTGCTGCTGCCGCTCGGCTGGTTCGTGCCGGTGACGCCCGGCACCCGCTATGTGACCGTCGGCGGGGCGATCGGCGCCGACATCCACGGCAAGAACCACCACGCCTCGGGATCCTTCTCCCGCCATGTGCTCTCCCTGGAGCTGCTGACGGCCGACGGCGGCGTCCACGGCGTGAGCCGCGGCACCCCCCTGTTCGACGCGACCACGGGCGGCATGGGCCTGACCGGGGTCATCCTGACGGCGACGATCCAGCTCCAGCCGGTCGAGACCTCCCTGATGTCGGTCGACACCGAGCGCGCCGCGGACCTCGACGACCTGATGGCCCGTCTGACCGCCACCGACCACCACTACCGCTACTCGGTCGCCTGGATCGACCTGCTGGCCCGCGGCGCGGCGACCGGCCGCGCGGTGCTCACCCGCGGCGACCACGCGCCCCTGGAGGCGCTGCCGAAGGGCACGCGCGCGCGGCGCGACCCGCTCGCCTTCCGCCCCTCCCAGCTGCCGGCCGCCCCCGCCGTCCTCCCCGAGGGCCTGCTCACCCGGCGGACGGTGGGCCTGTTCAACGAACTCTGGTTCCGCAGGGCCCCACGCGCGCGTGCCGGCGAACTGCAGAAGATCTCCACCTTCTTCCACCCGCTGGACGGCGTGCCGCACTGGAACCGGATCTACGGCCGCAGCGGCTTCGTGCAGTACCAGTTCGTCGTCGGACACGGCCAGGAGGAGGCCCTGCGCCGCATCGTGCGCCGGATCTCCGAACGCCGCTGCCCGTCCTTCCTGGCCGTCCTCAAACGCTTCGGGGAGGCCGACCCGGGCTGGCTCTCCTTCCCCGCCCCCGGCTGGACCCTGGCCCTGGACATCCCGGCCGCCCTGCCCGGCCTCGACGCCTTCCTCGACGAACTGGACGAGGAGGTGGCCGGCGCGGGCGGACGTGTCTACCTCGCCAAGGACTCCCGGCTGCGGCCCGACCTGCTCGCCGCGATGTACCCCCGCCTGGACGACTTCCGCGCCCTGCGCGCGGAACTCGACCCGCGCGGGGTGTTCGTTTCCGATCTCGCCCGTCGACTCACCCTCTAGGAGCCGCCGTGAAGGACGCCTTCGGCCTCCCCCAGTCCCTGCTCGTCCTCGGCGGCACGTCGGAGATCGCGCTCGCCACCGCCCGCCGCCTGATCGGCCGCCGCACCCGCACCGTGTGGCTGGCGGGCCGCCCCTCGCCCGGCCTGGAGGAGGCCGCCGAAGGACTGCGCGCCCTCGGCGCCGACGTACGCACCGTCGCCTTCGACGCGCTCGACCCCGAGTCGCACGAGACGGTCCTCGGCAAGGTCTTCGCGGAGGGCGACATCGACATGGTGCTGCTCGCCTTCGGCGTGCTCGGCGACCAGGCACGCGACGAGCGGGAACCGGCGAGCGCGGTGCGCGTCGCGCAGACCAACTACACCGGCGCGGTCTCCGCCGGCCTGGTCACCGCGCGAGCGCTGCAGACCCAGGGCCACGGCTCGCTGGTCTTCCTCTCCTCCGTCGCCGGTGAACGCGCCCGCCGCTCGAACTTCATCTACGGCTCCAGCAAGGCCGGCCTGGACGCCTTCGCCCAGGGCCTGGGCGACGCGCTGCACGGCACCGGCGTCCACGTCATGGTCGTACGCCCCGGCTTCGTCCGTTCGCGGATGACGGCGGGCCTGGAGGAGCCGCCCCTCACCACCACCCCGGACGCCGTCGCGACGGCCGTCGAACTGGGGCTGCGCCGGCGTTCGGAGACGGTGTGGGTCCCGGGGGCGCTCCGCCTGACCATGTCGGCGCTGCGCCACACGCCCCGCGCGGTGTTCCGCCGACTGCCGATCTAGCCACGCCGTCCCGGGAGGGCTACCAGCTGGGAATCGTGCCGCGTTCCGCGGGAGCCGCCTGCGGCGGTACCACCGAGCCGCCGCCGAAGACGAAATCGCGGAGCTTGCGCCAGACCCCGTCGACGCCCTGCTCGTACAGCGCGAAGCCGGTGCAGGACCATTCGGCCTCGTAGTCGGCGAGTTCCTCGTACGCGCGGTCCATCGCCTCCTCGGCGATGCCGTGCGCGATCGTGACGTGCGGGTGGTACGGGAACTGCAGTTCGCGTGCCACCGGACCGGACGGGTCACGGACCTGCTGCTGCAACCAGGCACAGGACTCGGCGCCGTCGACGATCCGCACGAACACGACCGGCGACAGCGGCCGGAACGTGCCCGTCCCGGACAACCGCATCCGGAACGGGCGCCCGGCCGCGGCGACCGCCGTGAGGTGCGCCTCCACGGCCGGCAGCTCGCTGTCGTCGATCTCCGCCGGCGGCAGCAGGGTGACATGCGTGGGGATGCCGTGAGCCGCGGCGTCGCCGAAGCCCGCGCGCCGCTCCTGGAGCAGGCTGCCGTGCGGCTCCGGGACCGCGATCGACACACCGATCGTTACGGTCCCCACGTCGTCTCCTGTCGTCGTGTCGGTACGTACGCCTGTGCGGACGCGGGCGGCCGCGGTGCGGTCGCCCGGCTATCGACTGTACGGCCACGGCTGTGCCCTGGGCAGGCGCAGCCGTAGTGATGTGCAGCGCTGTGCGTGGTGCGGACCGGACCGTGATCTTCGCGCACGACCCGCACGCGGCCCGGCACTCCACCGCGTACGCGGCGCACTACGGCCACGTACCCGGCTCGGTGCCCGGCTCAGTGCTTGGCCGGCAGGAAACCCACCCGGTCGTAGGCCTGCGCCAGCGTCTCGGCGGCGACGGCGCGGGCCTTCTCCGCGCCCTTGGCCAGGATCGAGTCCAGCGTCTCCGGGTCGTCCAGGTACTGCTGGGTGCGCTCCCGGAACGGCGTCACGAACTCGACCATGACCTCGGCGAGGTCGGTCTTGAGCGCACCGTAGCCCTTGCCGGCGTACTGCTGCTCCAGTTCCGCGATTCCCGTCCCGGTGAGGGTCGAGTAGATGGTGAGGAGGTTGCTGACGCCCGGCTTGGCCTCCGCGTCGAAGCGGATCACGGTGTCCGTGTCGGTGACCGCGCTCTTGACCTTCTTGGCGGTGGCCTTCGGCTCGTCGAGCAGGTTGATGAGGCCCTTCGGCGTCGACGCCGACTTGCTCATCTTGATCGCCGGGTCCTGGAGGTCGTAGATCTTCGCCGTCTCCTTGAGGATGTACGGCTTCGGGACCGTGAACGTCTGGCCGAAGCGCCCGTTGAAGCGCTCGGCGAGGTCACGGGTCAGCTCGATGTGCTGGCGCTGGTCCTCACCGACCGGCACCTCGTTCGCCTGGTACAGCAGGATGTCGGCGACCTGGAGGACCGGGTACGTGAACAGGCCGACGGAGGCGCGGTCGGCGCCCTGCTTGGCGGACTTGTCCTTGAACTGCGTCATCCGGGAAGCCTCGCCGAAGCCGGTGAGGCAGTTCATGACCCAGCCGAGCTGCGCGTGCTCGGGCACATGGCTCTGGACGAACAGGGTGCAGCGCTCCGGGTCGAGCCCGGCCGCGAGCAGCTGCGCGGCGGCGAGCCGGGTGTTGGCGCGCAGCTCCTTCGGGTCCTGCGGGACCGTGATCGCGTGCAGGTCGACGACCATGTAGAAGGCGTCGTGGGACTCCTGCAGGGCCACCCACTGACGAACGGCGCCGAGGTAGTTGCCGAGGTGGAACGAGCCTGCGGTGGGCTGGATTCCGGAGAGCACACGGGGTCGATCAGAGGCCATGCTCACCATTCTCTCAGAGCGCGGGGGTCGCTCCGGAACTGGTCGGGAACAGGTGGGACCCGATCGGTCGCCGTGGCTGCTGTCGGTCGTCGCCGATGAGACGAGGAACACAGTGCGGACGGCGGCGCGCCGGCGCACGCTCGCCGGCCGGGAGGCGGCGCTGGAAGCGGGCGGTACCGGGACCGGCCGCCGGGCCGCCGCGCGGGGGCGGCGGTTCGCTGCTGATACGCCGTGCGGCGGGCCGGCCGGATGCCGGGCCGCCGCACGGGGGGTCACGTCAGGAACTGATCGACGTGTGAGCCGGGTCAGCCGAGGTCGATCTCCGGGTACAGCGGGAAGCCGGCCACGAGGTCGGTGGCGCGGCGGGAGATCTCGTCCGCGATCTTCGGGTCGAGGACGTGGGCGGCCTTGGAGGGCGCGCCGGACTTGGTGGTACCGGCCTCGGTGGTGGTGAGGACGCGGTCGATGAGGCCGGCGACCTCGTCCATCTCGGCGGTGCCCAGGCCACGGGTGGTCAGGGCGGGGGTGCCGATGCGGATGCCGGAGGTGTACCAGGCGCCGTTCGGGTCGGCGGGGATGGCGTTGCGGTTGGTGACGATGCCGGACTCGAGGAGCGCCGCCTCGGCCTGGCGGCCGGTGAGGCCGTAGGAGGAGGCGACGTCGATCAGGTTGAGGTGGTTGTCGGTGCCGCCGGTGACCAGGGTGGCACCGCGACGCATCAGGCCCTCGGCGAGGGCGCGCGAGTTGTCGACGATGCGCTGGGCGTAGTCCTGGAAGGAGGGCTGACGGGCCTCGGCGAAGGCGACGGCCTTGGCGGCCATGACGTGCGGGAGCGGGCCGCCGAGGACCATCGGGCAGCCGCGGTCGACCTGGTCCTTGAGGGAGTCGTCGCACAGGACCATGCCGCCGCGCGGGCCGCGCAGCGACTTGTGGGTGGTGGTGGTGACGATCTGGGCGTGCGGGACCGGGTCGAAGTCACCGGTGAGGACCTTGCCCGCGACGAGACCCGCGAAGTGGGCCATGTCGACCATCAGGGTCGCCCCGACCTCGTCGGCGATCTCGCGCATGATGCGGAAGTTCACCAGGCGGGGGTAGGCCGAGTAGCCGGCGACGATGATCAGCGGCTTGAACTCGCGGGCGGTGGCACGCAGGGCCTCGTAGTCGAGGAGGCCGGTGGCGGGGTCGGTGCCGTAGGAGCGCTGGTCGAACATCTTGCCGGAGATGTTCGGGCGGAAGCCGTGGGTGAGGTGGCCGCCGGCGTCCAGGGACATGCCGAGCATCCGCTGGTTGCCGAAGGCCCGGCGCAGCTCGGCCCAGTCGGCGTCGGAGAGGTCGTTGACCTGGCGGGCGCCCGCCTTCTCCAGGGCGGGGACCTCGACCCGCTGGGCGAGGACGGACCAGAAGGCGACGAGGTTGGCGTCGATGCCGGAGTGCGGCTGGACGTAGGCGTGGCGGGCACCGAAGAGTGCCTTCGCGTGCTCGGCGGCCAGGGACTCGACGGTGTCGACGTTGCGGCAGCCGGCGTAGAAGCGGCGGCCGACGGTGCCCTCGGCGTACTTGTCGCTGAACCAGTTGCCCATGGCCAGCAGGGTGGCCGGGGAGGCGTAGTTCTCGGAGGCGATCAGCTTGAGCATCTCGCGCTGGTCGGCGACCTCCTGGCCGATGGCGTCGGCCACGCGCGGCTCGACGGCGCGGATCACGTCGAGGGCGGCTCGGAAGGCGGTGGACTCGGTGGAGAGGGGCGCAGACGTGTCAGACATCAGGGACCTCCGGACGTGGCGTTCGGCGTACACGGTTCGGCCCAGGCGCACGGCACAGTTTCCCGTTCGGGCCGCTCCCCGATGGTCGGTCCCATCCCTAGCGCGCCAGTCACGGCCCGTGGTTCAGCCTACCGGGCGCGCCGAAGAGCGAAGTTCCCGCGTCCACCATGCGAGCGAGGATAGGAAGGAGGGCGCCCTGAGCTTCTGGTTCACCTTCTGGAGGTGCCGTGACCGCTACGGACGACCTGATCGCCGCCGCCGAGGCGCACAGCGCGCACACCTACCACCCGTTGCCGGTGGTGGTCGCGAGTGCCGACGGCGCGTGGATGACGGATGTGGAGGGCCGGCGCTATCTGGATCTGCTGGCCGGTTACTCGGCGCTCAATTTCGGGCACGGCAACCGGCGGCTGGTCGAGGCGGCGAAGGCGCAGCTGGAGCGGGTCACGCTGACGTCGCGGGCGTTCCACCACGACCGGTTCGCGGCGTTCTGCGAGCAGCTCGCCGAGCTGTGCGGGATGGAGATGGTGCTGCCGATGAACACCGGGGCGGAGGCGGTGGAGACGGCGGTGAAGACGGCTCGGAAGTGGGGGTACCGGGTCAAGGGCGTGCCCTCGGAGATGGCGAAGATCGTGGTCGTGGGCGGCAACTTCCACGGGCGGACGACGACGATCATCAGCTTCTCCACGGATCCGGAGGCGCGGGCGGACTACGGGCCTTACACGCCGGGGTTCGAGATCGTGCCGTACGGGGATCTGACGGCGATGCGTCAGGCGCTGACGGAGAACACGGTCGCGGTGCTGATCGAGCCGATCCAGGGCGAGGCGGGGGTACTGGTGCCGCCGGCCGGTTATCTGCCGGCGGTGCGGGAGCTGACGCGGGAGCGGAACGTGCTGTTCGTCGCGGATGAGATCCAGTCGGGGCTGGGGCGGACCGGGCGGACGTTCGCCTGTGAGCACGAGGGGGTGGTGCCGGACGCGTATGTGCTGGGGAAAGCGCTGGGCGGCGGGATCGTACCGGTGTCGGCGGTGGTGTCGTCGGCCGAGGTGCTGGGGGTGTTCCGGCCCGGGGAGCACGGGTCGACGTTCGGCGGGAATCCGCTCGCGTGCGCGGTGGCGCTGGAGGTGATCGCGATGCTGCGGTCGGGCGAGTACCAGGCCCGGGCGGCGCAGCTGGGCGAGCGCCTGCACCGGCAACTGGAGGAGCTGACCGGGACGGGGCGGGTGACGCAGGTGCGGGGGCGGGGACTGTGGGCGGGCGTGGATGTGCATCCGCGGTACGGGACGGGGCGTGACATCTCGGAGAAGCTGATGGACCGGCGTGTGCTGGTCAAGGACACCCACGGCTCGACGATCCGCATCGCGCCACCACTGGTGATCGAGGAGGAGGACCTGGACTGGGGGGTGGCGCAGCTGCGGGGCGTGCTGGGGGTTTAGCGACACCTCTGGGCGCCGACGGCGCGTCGGTGGGTGTTGGCGGGCCCGCTGGTCGGCGTCCGCGGGCCCGCCGATGGGCGTCCGCGGGCCCGTCGGGGAGCGTTCATGGGCCCGCCGGGAAGCGGGCGGCAGGCCGCCGGTAGGCGTCCGTGCGCCCGCCGGGAAACGTCCCGGGCCCGCCGCTGGGCGGCCGGCCGTGCGCCCGTCGATGGGCGTCCATGCGGCCCGCCGGGAAACGTCTCGGGCCCGTCGCCGGTCGGCCGTGCGTCCGCCGGGAAACGTCCCGGGCCCGCCGCTGGGCGGCCGGCCATGCGCCCGTCGATAGGCGTCCGTGCGGCCACCGGGAAGCGGCAACGGGCCTGCCGGGAAGCGTCCAAGCGCCCACCGGGAAAACCTCCCGCGCCCGCCGCTGGTCGGCCGTGCGCCCGTCGATAGGCGTCCATGCGCCCACCGGGAAGCGGCAACGGGCCTGCCGGGAAGCGGCAGCGGCCCCGCCGGGAGCGGCCATGCGCCCGCGAGGGAGCGGTTGCCGGTCCGTCGGGCAGCGGGCGCGAGGCCGGGTGCAGCCGGCAGTGGCCCGTCCGTGGGGTCAGAGGATCACGTGTGGCAGGAAGCGGGCGTACTCGTCGGTGATCAGGCCGGAGGACTCGCGGATGCCGAGGCCTGCCGACTCGTTCTCGACGACCCAGGCGCCGAGGACGACGCGGTTGCCGTCGAAGTCGGGCAGTGGGGCGAGTTCCTGGTAGCAGCAGGGCTCGTCGCGGACGACGGGGGGCGTGCCGGGCTCGTGGACGGTCACGCCGGCGCCTTCCCGGCCCAGCAGCGGCTTGGCGACGTATCCGGTGGTCGTGGCCAGGTCGCGGGGGCCGTCGAGGTAGGCGGGGAGGAGGTTGGGGTGGTCCGGGTACAGCTCCCAGAGGATGGCGAGGAGGGCCTTGTTGCTGAGCAGCATCTTCCAGGCGGGCTCGATCCACAGGGTGGTGCCGGTGCCGCCGCCGTTGTCCAGGGTGTCGAGGACGTGGTCGGCGAAGCGGTCGGTCGTGAGCCATTCCCACGGATAGAGCTTGAAGCAGCTGCGGATGAAGCGGAGCTGCCGGTCGACGAAGCGGCCGGAGAGGCGGTCCCAGCCGATCTCCTCCATGGAGATCCAGCCGGTGTCCAGGCCGGCCTGCTCGGCGGTCTCCTTGAGGTAGGCGACCGTCATCAGGTCCTCGCCGAGTTCGTCGGCGTCGGAGTAGGCGAAGTACAGGGGGCTGCCGGGCGGGAGGAGCGGAGCCTGTTTGCGCCAGGCGTCGACGAGGCGTTCGTGGAGGGAGTTCCACTGGTCGGCGCCGGGGAAGCGCTCCTCCATCCAGAACCACTGGGGGGAGGCGGCCTCGACGAGGGAGGTGGGGGTGTCGGCGTTGTACTCGAGCAGCTTGGCCGGGCCGCGGCCGTCGTAGCGGAGGTCGAAGCGGCCGTAGACGGAGGGGAGTTCGGCGCGGCGGTGCCAGGCCTCGGCGACGGCCTGCGCGACGCGCGGGTCGGTGATGCCGAGGTCGGCGAAGCGGTCGGTGGTGACGATGTGGTCGGCCGCCGCGAGGCACATGCGGTGCAGTTCCTCCACGACCTCCTCCAGGGCCTCGACCTCGTCGAGGGAGAAGACGTAGTAGCCGCTCTCGTCCCAGTAGGGGCGCAGGGAGTCGTCGGGGTAGCGGGTGAGGGGGTAGATCAGGCCCTGTTCCTCGACGGTCTGCTGCCAGCCGGGGCGGGGTTCGATGGTGCGGCGTTCCATGGCGCGGGGGTCCGTCAGCCGCCGCTGCTGCCGGAGCCGGAGCAGCCGAAGCCGCCGCGGTCGACGGCCTCGTCGCGGCTGAAGGTGCCGTAGTCGGCGTAGCCGCCGCTGACCTCGGCGTCGTAGTACCAGGCGGCGTCGACGCGCTTGCCGCTGCCGCTGCCGGTCTTCTTGCCCTTGCCGGACTTGCCGGACTTGCCGGACGAGGAGGAGCCGGACTTGCAGTTCTTGTCGGCGATGATCTTGTAGCCGTTGATGTAGTCGTAGCTGTCGCGGTCGACGCAGCGGCGGTCGGGGTCCGAGCCGCAGGAGGTGAGGGCCGCGGCGATCACGCCCATCCCGCCGAGTACGACGGTGCTGGAGCGCAGCCGTCGACGGGTCTCTGCCATGTCCGTCTTCTCCCCGTTCACCGTTTCGCGAGTGTCGCGCGCCGTGCCGTCGTCACGTCGGCCCGCGATCATACGGGGCGTGACTGAGCACGGTCACCTCAGGGCAGGACGTTGCACAACGCCTCCAGGGTTCCCGCCCAGGCGTGGTCGGGCGGTGTGCCGTAGCCGACGACGAGGGCGTCGACGGGCCGGCCGGCGGCCCGGGGGTGGCGGTAGCGGGAGAGGCCGTGCACGGCGAGGCCCTGCCAGGCGGCCGCGCGGACCACGGACTGTTCGGTGCCGGGCGGGAGTTGGAGCAGCACGTGCAGTCCGGCGGCGATCCCCGTGACGGTCACCTCGGGGGCGCGGGCGGCGACGGCGGCGACCAGGGCGTCCCGGCGGCGCCGGTAGCGCAGCCGGGCGGCGCGGACATGACGGTCGTAGGCGCCGGAGGTGATGAACTCGGCGAGGGTCAGCTGATCGAGGGCGGCCACCGCGGAGCCGCCCAGTGCGGTCACCTCGTCGACGAGCGACGGCGGCAGCACCATCCAGCCCAGCCGCAGGCCGGGGGCGAGGGACTTGCTGGCGGTGCCGAGGTGGACGACGTGGTCGGGGTCGAGGTCCTGGAGGGCTCCGACGGGCTGGCGGTCGTAGCGGAACTCGCCGTCGTAGTCGTCCTCCAGGATCAGTCCGCCGGTGCGGCGGGCCCAGTCGACGACGGCCGCTCGCCGCTCGGGGCGCAGCGCCACGCCCATGGGGAACTGGTGGGAGGGGGTCAGCAGGACGGCTCCGGCGCCGGTTCCGTCCAGCCCGTCGAGTGCCGTGCCGGCCGCGTCGAACGGCAGCGGCACCGTCCGCGGCCCCGCCCGCTCGACCAGGTCCCAGTGGACGTCGAGGCCGTACGACTCCACGGCCAGGGCGCGTTCGCCGCGGGCGTGCAGGACCTGGCCGAGCAGCCGCAGCCCGTGGGCGAACCCGGCGCAGACGACGATCCGGTCAGGGTCGGTGCGCACGCCGCGGGCGCGGGAGAGGTAGCCGGCGAGGGCGGTGCGCAGTTCGACGCGGCCGCGCGGGTCGCCGTAGCCGAGGGCGTCGTTCGGGGCCGTGGCCAGGGCGCGGCGGGCGGCCCTGAGCCACTGGGCGCGGGGGAAGGAGGCGAGGTCGGGGGTGCCCGGGACGAGGCTGTACGCGGGGCGGCCGGTGCGGTTCGGCGAGGGGGCCGGGCGCCGGGTGGGCGGCGGTACGGCGCGGTCGGCGACCCGGGTGCCGGAGCCCTGGCGGGCGGTGAGCCAGCCCTCGGCGACCAGGTCGGCGTAGGCGCCGGCGACGGTGTTGCGGGCGAGTCCGAGGTCGACGGCGAGGGTGCGGGAGGAGGGCAGCCGGGTGCCGGGGGCGAGCCGGCCGGTGCGGACCGCGTCGCGCAGGGCGTCGGTGAGGCCGCGGCGCACTCCGCCGCCGGCCGGTTCCAGGTGCAGGTCGATGCCCAGAGTGGCCCATGGTTTCGCCATGGAAATGGACCATACGCCTGGGCCGCCGGGTTTCTAGGGTCGAGGCATGACGACAACGACCGGTGCGACCGCATCGACTGGTCCCGAGACCGTCCGATACGCCCCCGAGTCCACCCCGCGCCTTGAGTGGGCCAAGCTGGTCCCCGATGTCTACAAGGCGATGATCAGGCTCGACACGGCCGCCCGGCAGGGCCTGGACCTGAAGCTGTACGAGCTGGTGAAGATCCGCGCCTCCCAGATCAACCACTGCGCCCTCTGCATCGACATGCACAGCAAGGACGCGCTCGCGGCCGGAGAGAGCGTGGAGCGGATCATCCAGCTCAGCGCCTGGGACGAGTCCCGCCACTTCTACACCGAGAAGGAGCTCGCGGCGCTGGAGCTGACGGAGGCGGTGACCGTCCTGACGGACGGGTTCGTGCCGGACGGGGTGTACGAGAAGGCCGCCGAGCACTTCGAGGAGGCCGAGCTGGCGCAGCTGATCGCCGCCATCACAGTGATCAACGCCTGGAACCGGTTCGGAGTGACCTGCCGGATGACGCCCGGCCACTACGAGCCGGCCGGTCACAAGTGACCGCGCGCACCACCCACCTCGCCCCCGCCGTACGCTCGGCGATGCGGTCCCTGAGCGCCGCCGCGAAGAACGGCTTCGGGGACCCGGCCCTCGCCGAACTCGTCCAGATCCGCGCCTCGCAGCTCAACCGGTGCGCGTTCTGCCTGGACATGCATCTGGCGATCGCCCGCGGGCACGGCGTGAGCGAACGCCGGCTCGATCTCCTCGCCGTCTGGCAGGAGGCCGGGGACGACGTCTTCGACGAGCGCGAGCGGGCCGCGCTCGCGCTGACCGAAGCGGTCACCGTCCTCACGGACGGTTTCGTCCCGGACGAGGTGTACGAGAGGGCGGCGAAGCACTTCGAGGACGCCGAACTCGCGCACCTCGTCGCCCTGATCACCGTCGTCAACGGCTGGAACCGGCTGATGGTCAGCCGACGGATCCCGCCGGGGAGCACGGCATGGTGACCAAGGCCGAGGCGTTCCGCGCGCTCCACCACGACCGCGCCACCCCGCTGGTGCTGCCCGGTCCCTGGGACGCGGCCTCCGCGAAGGCCCTGGTGGCGGCGGGCTTCCCGGCGCTGGCGACACCGAGCGCGGGAGTCGCCGCCGCCCTCGGCCACGCCGACGGCGAGACACCCGCCGACGAGATGTTCGCGGCCATCGCGCGGATCGCGCGGGCGGTGGACGTGCCGGTGTCGGCGGATGTCGAGGACGGCTACGGACTGGCGCCGAAGGAGCTGGTGGGGCGGCTGCTGGAGGCGGGCGTCGTGGGGTGCAACCTGGAGGACTCCCGGCACGGCGTCCTCAAGGACCCGCGGGAGCACGCCGAGTGGCTGGCCGAGGTGCGGGCGGTGGCAGGAGACCGGCTGTTCCTCAACGCCCGCGTGGACACCTTCGTACGGCAGGTCCCGGACTTGGAGGAGACGGTCGGACGGGCGCGGCGGTACGTGGCGGCGGGCGCCGACTGCGTCTTTCCGATCGGCGCCCCGGCGGACGTGCTGCCGCGGTTGCGGGCGGGCATCGAGGGGCCGCTGAACGTCGTCGCGCGCCTGGACGGCGAGGGCCCCTCGCTCGCCGAACTCGGCGCGCGAGGGGCCACCCGGATCACTTTCGGGCCGGGTCTCCAGCGGCGAGCGACGGCCGCGCTGCGGGAGATCGCCGAAGGCCTCGTCACCTGACGGCGGTCACGGCAGCCACGCCTTCCACGTCGACTCGTGCCGCTCCGCCCACTTCTTCGCCGCCTCCTCGGGGCTGAGCTTCTGTTCGGCGATCATCAGGGAGACCTCGTTCTGGTCCTCGGTGCTCCACTCGAACTTCTTGAGGAAGGCCGCCGCGTCGCCGCCGTTCTCGGCGAAGTCGGTGTTGAGGTACTTCTGGAGCGGGGTGTGCGGGTAGGCGCAGGCGACCTTCGCCGGGTCGGCGTCGCAGCCCTCCTCGTAGGCGGGCAGCTTCACCTCCGTCATCGGCACCTTCTCGAACAGCCACTGCGGGGAGTACCAGTACGTCAGGAAGGGCTTCCTCTCCTTGGCGAACTGCTTGATCTGGGTGATCTGCGCGGCCTCGGACCCGGCGAAGACGACCTTGTAGTCCAGGTCCAGGTTGTCCACCAGCGCCTTGTCGTTGGTGACGTAGGACGGGGAGCCGTCCATGAGCTGGCCCTTGTCGCCGCTCTCCGGGGTGCGGAACAGGCCGGCGTACTTGTTCAGGTTCTTCCAGTCGGTGATGTCCGGGTGCTGCTCGGCGAGGTACGTGGGGACGTACCAGCCGATGTGCCCGGTCACGCCCAGGTCGCCGCCGGGCGTGATGGTCTTCTTGTCCTTGACGTACCGCTGTTCCTGCTCGGGGTGGCCCCAGTCCTCCAGGAGCGCGTCGACGCGGCCCTGGCTGAGGGCGTCCCAGGCGGGGACCTCGTCGACCTGGACGGTGTCGACGCGGTAGCCCAGTTCGTGTTCCAGCAGGTACTGGGCGACGGCCACGTTGGCCTGGGCGCCCACCCAGGACTGCACGGACAGGGTGATGGTCTTCGAGCCGCGGGCGTTCGCGAACGGCGAGGCCTGCCGGGTCATGTCGGCGGCGCCGCAGCCGGTGGCCAGCGTCAGCAAGGCGGCCGCCGAGGCGATCAGGGCCGTACGGCGTGTGGCGCGACGGAACATGTCACGCTCCCTTCGTCGTACGGCGGTCGGTGGGCTGGGTCACCCGGTCGAGCATCAGCCCCAGGCAGACGATCGCGGCACCGGCGACCAGGCCGGTCGCGAGGTCGCCCTGGGCGAGGCCGAAGACGACGTCGTAGCCGAGCGCGCCACCGCCGACCAGGCCGCCGATGATGACGACGGCGAGGACGAGCACCACGCCCTGGTTGACCGCGAGGAGCAGGGACCGCCGGGCCAGCGGGAGCTGGATCTGCCGCAGCTGCTGTGCGCCGGTCGCGCCGAGCGAGCGGGCCGACTCCAGGGCGGCCGGGTCGACCTGGCGCAGGCCCTGCGTGGTGATGCGGACGACGGCCGGCAGCGCGTAGACGACGGCCGCGGCGACGGCGGGCGCGCGGCCGACACCGGCGAGGGCGACGACCGGGATCAGGTACACGAACTGCGGCATCGTCTGGCAGACGTCCAGGACCGGCCGCAGCAGCCGCTCGAAGCGGTCGTTGCGGGCCGCCACGACACCGGTCGCGGCACCCAGCACGAGGGTCACGGCGACGGCCGCCAGCACCTGCGACAGCGTGTCCAGCGACGGCTCCCACACCCCGAGCACGCCGATCGCGGCCATGGCGAGCACGGCGGTCAGCGCGGTGCGCCAGGTGCCGATCAGCCAGGCGAGGGCGGCGACCACCAGCAGCACCGACCACCACGGCAGCCACTGCAGGCCGTCCCGCAGCGGGTCGAGCACCCAGGTGGTGAAGTGCCCAGCCCAGTCGGCGGTGCCGCCGATGACGGGCACACCGGAGTAGAGGTGGGCGGTCATCCAGTCGACGGCCCGGTTGACGGGCTCGGCGATGTTCACCGTCCACGCCTCGGGCCACTCGGCCCGGCCCGCCAGGCGCCCGGCGACAGCCACGGCCACGGCCACGGCGGCGACGACGGCCAGGGCGTACGGCCGGGCGGCTCGCCCGGCGCCGCGGGTGTCGCCGCCCGCCGCGCCCGTCACCCGGTCGAGGACGACCGCGAGCAGCACGATCGGGATGCCCGCGGCCAGCGCCGCGCCCACGTCGACCGAGGCCAGCGCCTGGTAGACGCGGTCGCCGAGACCACCGGCGCCGATCACCGAGGCGATCACCGCCATGGACAGCGCCATCATGATCGTCTGGTTGACGCCGAGCAGGAGTTCCTTGCGGGCCAGCGGGATCCGGGCGGTCAGCAGCCGCTGCCGCGAGGTCGCGCCCAGCGACTCCACGGCCTCCAGCACGCCCCGGTCGGCGCCGCGCAGCCCGAGCGCGGTGAGGCGGGCCATCGGCGGGGCGGCGTAGACGACGGTGGCGAGGACGGCGGCGGGCACGCCGATGCCCAAGACCAGGACGACGGGCAGGAGGTAGGCGAACGCCGGGAGCACCTGCATGGTGTCCAGGACGGGACGCAGCATCCGGTCCATCCGGTCGGACAGTCCGGCCGCGAGGCCCAGCAGGGCGCCGACCACGACCGACGCGAGCACCGCGACCGTCATCAGGGCCAGCGTCTGCATGGTCGGCACCCACATGCCGAGCAGCCCGCAGGCGAGGAACGCGGCCGCCGTGCCGAGCGCGAGCCGCACGCCCGCGACCCGCCAGGCGACGAAGGCGCCGAGTGCCGTCACGCCCGCCCAGCCGACGGCGAGGAGGGCGAGGTAGACGGCGCGTACGGAGAGGACGACCGCGTTGCTGACGTGGCCGAAGAAGTACAGGAAGAGCGGGTGGCTGTCCCGGTTGTCGATGATCCAGTCGCTGGTGTCGGTGAGGGGGGCGGTCAGGTCGACGGTCAGGGCGTCGGGCCAGGTGCCGGACGCCCAACGGGCGTGGGCCAAGGGGACGAGTATCGCCGCGATCAGGGCGAGCAGCGCGAGCTTGGCCGCGGCGCGGTTGCCCAGGAGTGCGGGGAGTCTGCGTGCGGGCGTTGCGGTGATCGTCGCCATCAGACCGCCTCCGCGTGGGGGCTGGCGTCGGGGCGTGCCGCTTCCCCGCGCCCGCGGGGTGCCTCCCCCGAGTTCTTCGGGCGGGGGATGTCCCCGGCGCCCGCCCGTGCCACCCCGTCGGCACGACTGTCCGCAGCCACGCCGGTCACCCCGGCCACGACATCCAGCAGCCCCTCGTGGTCCACGACCCCGACGCAGCGTGGCCCGTCCATCACGCGGGCGGGTTCGCCGCTGCGGGCGACGGCCTCGATGGCCTCGGCGACGGTGGCGTGCGGGGCCACCGCCGGACCCGTGGCCGCCTCGTCCGCCGACGCGGGCCGCATCGCCGTACGGACGGTGATGACCTGTTCGCGCGGGACGTCACGGACGAACTCGCGCACGTAGTCGTCGGCCGGGGAGCCGACGATCTCCTCGGGCGTGCCGAGCTGCACGACCCGTCCGTCGCGCATCAGCGCGATCCGGTCGCCGAGCTTCAGGGCCTCGCTGAGGTCATGGGTGATGAAGACCATCGTGCGGCCCTCGTCGCGGTGCAGCCGGACGACCTCGTCCTGCATGTCCCGCCGGATCAGCGGGTCGAGGGCACTGAACGGTTCGTCGAAGAGCAGCACCTCGGGGTCCACGGCCAGCGCCCGCGCGAGCCCGACCCGCTGCTGCTGGCCGCCCGACAGCTGCCCGGGACGCCGCTGCTCCATGCCCGCGAGGCCGACCTTGGCGACGACCTCGGCGGCCTTCGCGCGCCGCTCCGCCTTGCCCACGCCCTGGATCTCCAGGCCGTAGGCCACGTTGTCGAGGACGGTGCGGTGCGGGAGCAGGCCGAAGTGCTGGAAGACCATCGCCGCGCGGTGGCGGCGCAGTTCGCGCAGCCGGGCCTTGTCCATGGCGCGGACGTCCTCGCCGTCGATGGCGATCGTGCCGGACGTCGGCTCGATCAGCCGGGTCAGACAGCGCACCAGCGTGGACTTGCCGGAGCCGGACAGGCCCATGACGACGAAGACCTCGCCCTTGCGGACGTCGAAGGTGACGTCCCGGACGGCCGCCGTGCAGCCGGTGCGGGAGCGCAGTTCGGCGGGGGTGAGGGCGGCCAGCTCGGGGTCGGCGGGGACGCGGTCGGGCTTCGGGCCGAACACCTTCCACAGGTTCTCGACGGAGAACACGGGAGGAGTGAGGGTTTCGGGTTTCGGGTTGGCGGTACTCATCGGGCGTCACCACCGATCAGGTCGACGGCCCGCTCCCCGACCATCAGCACCCCGATCATCGGGTTGACGGCCGTCATGGTCGGGAAGACGGAGGCGTCGGCGACACGGATGCCCTCCAGGCCGCGGACGCGCAGCTCGGGGTCGACGACGGCCAGTTCGTCGTCGGCGGCACCCATCTTGCAGGTGCCCGCCGGGTGATAGACGGTGTGCGCGACCTTGCGGGCGTACTCGCTCAGCTCGGCGTCGCCCACGATCTCCGGGCCGGGGCACACCTCGCGCTTGAGCCAGCCGGCCAGTGGCTCGGACTTGGCGATCTCGCGGGCGATGCGGATGCCGTCGACGAGGGTGCGGCCGTCGTAGTCGTCCTCGTCGGTGAAGTAGCGGAAGTCGAGGGCGGGCTTCACGGCCGGGTCGGGGCTGGTCAGGTACAGCCGGCCGCGGCTCTTCGGCTTGGGGATGTTCGGGGTCATGGACACCCCGTACGCGGGCCGTTCGTAGCCCAGCCGCTCCGGGTTGTCCGTGAAGGGGATCTGGTAGAAGTGGAACATCAGGTCGGGGCCCGCGTGTTCGGGGTCGCGGCGCACGAACAGGCCCGCGTCGGAGTCCATCGCCGAGTTCTCCGGGATGGGTCCGTGGGTCTCCCAGACGATCACCGACTCGGGGTGGTCGAGGAGGTTCTCTCCGACGCCGGGCAGATCGAGCGCCACCGGTATGCCGAGCGCTTCCAGGTCGGCCTTCGGGCCGATGCCGGAGTGCAGCAGCAGCCGCGGGGAGTCGACCGCGCCCGCGCACAGCACGACCTCGTCGCGGGCCCGGATCAGCAGTTCCTCGCCGTCCTTCGTGCGCACGTGGACGCCCTCGGCGCGGGTGCCGGCCAGCTCCAGCCGGTACGCCCAGGTCTCCAGCAGGATCGTCAGGTTGGGCCGCTCGTCCATCACCGGGTGGAGGTACGCCACGGACGCCGACGACCGCTTGTTGTTCTCCGGGTGGTAGGCGAGGTCGAAGAAGCCGACGCCCTCGTTGAACGGCTTCTTGTTGAAGCCCTCGACGCGCGGCACGCCGAGCGTGCTCTGCGCGGCGTCGACGAAGTCGCGGGCGATGGCGTTCCGGTCCTTCTCGTCGACGGGGACGATGTTGTTCTTCAGGCGCGCGAAGTACGCCTCCATGGGCACCGAGCCCCAGCCCTTGGCGCCTGCCTCCTCCCACTCGTCCCAGTCGGACGGCAGCGGCTTGAACGCGATCAGCGTGTTGTGGGAGGAGCAGCCGCCGAGCACCCGGGCACGGCTGTGCCGGATGTGGGAGTTGCCGCGTGGCTGCTCGGTGGTCGGGTAGTCGTAGTCGAGTTCGCCGCCGAGCAGGCCCATCCAGCGGCGCAGGGTGAGCACGTCGTCGCGGCCGACGTCGCTGGGGCCGCCCTCGATGACGGCGACGGTGACGTCGGGGTTCTCGGTGAGGCGGGAGGCGATGACGGAGCCCGCCGTGCCGCCGCCGACGACGACGTAGTCGTAGACGTGGGTGTTCTCGGACATGGGTCGTACTCCAGTGGGGGGTCGAAGAACGAAGAAGGGGGGCCGGGGTCGTGGGCTCAGCCGGCGAACCAGCGCACCGGCCGCGGGACGAGGTTCTGGTAGACGTGCTTGGTCTCGCGGTACTCGGCGAGCCCGGCGGGGCCGAGTTCGCGGCCCGTTCCGCTCTTGCCGAAGCCACCCCACTCGGCCTGCGGCAGGTAGGGGTGGAAGTCGTTGATCCAGACGGTGCCGTGCCGCAGCCGGCCGGCGACCCGGCGGGCCCGGCCCGCGTCGGCGGTCCAGACGGCGCCCGCGAGGCCGTACTCGGTGTCGTTGGCGAGGGCGACGGCCTCGTCCTCGGTGCGGAACGTCTCGACGGTGAGGACCGGTCCGAAGACCTCTTCGCGGACGACCCGCATCTCGCGGTGGCAGGCGTCGAGGACGGTCGGCTCGTAGAAGTAGCCGGCGGCGGGCCGTTCGGCGGACGGCTCGGGGCGCTTGCCGCCGGTGCGCAGTACGGCGCCCTCGGCCAGCGCGGAGGCGACGTACGCCTCGACCTTCGCCCGGTGCTGCTCTGAGACCAGCGGCCCGCACTCCACGCCGTCGGCGGTGCCTCGGCCGAGGCGGATCCGCGAGGCCCGGCGGGCGAGTTCGGTGACGAAGCGGTCCCGGACGGACTCCTCGACGATGAGGCGGGCGCCCGCGGAGCAGACCTGGCCGCTGTGGATGAAGGCCGCGTTGAGGGCCTGGTCGACGGCGGTGTCGAAGCCCTCCTCGGTGGCGCAGGCGTCGGCGAAGACGACGTTGGGGTTCTTGCCGCCGAGTTCGAGGGCGACCTTCTTCACGGTCGGGGCGGCGGCCTGGGCCACCTTGGTGCCGCTGACCAGGCCGCCGGTGAAGGAGACCAGGTCGACGTCGGGGTGCTCGGCGAGCCGGGCGCCGACGGTGTGACCGGGGCCGGTGACGATGTTGGCGACACCGGCGGGCAGTCCCGCCTCGGCGAGCAGCTCGATGAGGGCGATCGTGGTCATCGGCGTGATCTCGCTGGGCTTGACCACGAAGGTGTTGCCGGCCGCGAGCGCCGGGGCGATCTTCCAACTGGCCTGGAGCAGGGGGTAGTTCCAGGGGGTGATCAGCGCGCAGACGCCGACCGGCTCGTGGACGACGACGCTGTGGACGTCGGGCGAGCCCGCGTCGACGACCCGGCCCGGAGCCTCGGCGGCGACGAGGTCCGCGAAGTAGCGGAAGGCGTCGGCGACACAGTCGATGTCGACGCGGCCCTCCTCCACGGTCTTGCCCGCGTCGCGGCTCTCCAGGAGCCCCAGTTCCTCCCGGCCGCGTACGAGGAGGTCGGCGACGCGGCGCAGCAGGGCGGCGCGTTCCGCGACCGGGGTGCGCGGCCATGCGCCGGCGCCGCCGTCGAAGGCGCTGCGGGCGGCCTCGACCGCGAGGTCCGCGTCCTTCTCGTCGCCCTCCGCGACCAGGGCGAACGGTGCGGCGTCCGCGGGGTCGAGGATCTCGCGCGTGGCTCCGGAGACGGCGTGCCGCCATTCGCCTGCCGCGTGGATGCTCTTCCGGGTGTCGAGTTCCGTACTGTCCGCCATGCCTGGTGCTGCCTTCCGTTCCTGTGCGTCCCCCGTTCAGGACCGGGAGCACCTGCCCTTGGCCCTCGATTGCATGCGGAATTCACGGTCGAACGTGCGCTGCGTCACTGAAAATGCGGGCATATAGGGCACATCAGGCACGAAAAGGCCCCGTCCGGGGACGGGGCCTTCGCGGGTGAAGCGGTGGGATCAGATGAGGCCGAGGCCGCGGACCGCCTCGCGCTCCTCCTCCAGCTCCTTGACGGAGGCGTCGATCCGGGCGCGGGAGAACTCGTTGATCTCCAGGCCCTGGACGATCTCGTACTTGCCGTCCTTGCAGGTGACCGGGAAGGAGGAGATCAGGCCCTCCGGGACGCCGTAGGAGCCGTCCGACGGGATGCCCATGGAGACCCAGTCGCCCTCGGCGGTGCCGTTGACCCACGAGTACACGTGGTCGATGGCGGCGTTGGCGGCGGAGGCGGCCGACGAGGCGCCGCGGGCCTCGATGATGGCGGCACCGCGCTTGGCGACGGTCGGGATGAAGTCCTCGGCCAGCCACTTCTCGTCGTTGACGACCTCGGCGGCGTTCTTGCCGGCGACGGTGGCGTGGAAGATGTCCGGGTACTGGGTGGCGGAGTGGTTGCCCCAGATGGTCAGACGCTTGATGTCGGAGACCGTCGAGCCGGTCTTCTTCGCGAGCTGGGTCAGCGCGCGGTTGTGGTCCAGGCGGGTCATCGCGGTGAAGCGCTCCGCCGGTACGTCCGGGGCGGCGGCCTGCGCGATGAGCGCGTTGGTGTTGGCCGGGTTGCCGACGACGAGGACCTTGATGTCGTCCGCGGCGTGGGCGTTGATGGCCTGGCCCTGCGGCTTGAAGATGCCGCCGTTGGCCTCCAGCAGGTCGCCGCGCTCCATGCCCTTGGTGCGCGGGCGGGCACCCACCAGCAGGGCGACGTTGGCGCCGTCGAAGGCCACGTTCGGGTCGTCGCTGATGTCGATGCCCTGGAGCAGCGGGAACGCGCAGTCGTCCAGCTCCATCGCGGTGCCCTCGGCGGCCTTCAGCGCGGGGGTGATCTCCAGGAGGCGCAGCTTGACCGGCACGTCCGCGCCGAGCAGCTGGCCGGAGGCGATGCGGAAGAGCAGGGCGTAACCGATCTGGCCGGCCGCGCCGGTGACGGTGACGTTCACGGGAGTGCGGGTCATGGCGTTCTCCGTATGACAGCTGGCGGTGGGGCGTCCCTGCCCCGGGGGTTCGGATGATCGATCTCTTGGCGTCAAGAGATATCCGCGGGTCAGGCTATCGCGCATCCGGGATCACGGACCGCCGGGTGGGTGTGGCCCAGCCCACAGACCGCCCGACTGCCGGACGGGGCGGCCCCACAAAGAAAGGCGGCCGCCCGTCCGGGAGAGGGGAGACGAAGGCGGCCGCCGTGCGGGGGTACCGAATTCTTGCCGGACTCCCGTGGGGGTACTTTCCGCCTGCCCGGGATCCGCACGGCCATGCCTGTTTCGCCCGGCCGATTTCCACCGGCCGGTTCCCCTCCGGGAGCCCCCGCGGGATCGCCTGCGGGAATCCGTCCGCTACGGCTGCTGCGTGCAGCCCTTCTCGCCCGTCGTCAGCGTCGCGCACGCGACCGCCTCGCCCGCGTCCTTCACGGCCACCATCGGGGTGTACGCGATGGTGTCGCCGGCGACGGTGATCGAGCCCTTCTGCCGGACCTTGCCCGCGGTCACCACGACCTCGTCACCCGGGGCCGCCTGGGTGATACGGCCCCAGGCGGCGCCGCAGGTCTCGCTGTACCGCACCTCCAGGACCGTGGTGCCGACGGTGGCGGTCCGGGCGGTGGTCACCAGGTCGCCGCTGCACCCCATCAGCTCCGCGTCCTTGCCGGTGCAGCCGGCGCCGCTGCACTCCACGCCGGGCGGCAGCGCGGCGTCCGTGGTGACGGAGGGTGAGGGTGAGGCCTTCGCGTTCGCCTTGCCGTCGTCGCCGCCCTTGGTGACCCAGAACGCGCCCGCGATGACGACCAGCGCGCCGACGGCGCCCGCGAGGAACATCGTCAGCTGCCGCTTGCCACCGCCGGGGGAAGCGGGTCCGGCGGGTCCGGCGGGAGCGGTCGTACCGCCGGGGGCCCTGCCGCCCGATCCGGAGGCGGCGGCGACGGAGGCGGAACCGGCACCCGAACCGGCATCCGCCGTCCGGCCCCCCGCCGTCCGGCCGCCCGCCGAGGACGGGCCCGTGTATCCCGCGAGGCCCCAGGAGTTGCCCCCGGAGGAACCCTGGCCGGCCGGCGGCGTCCGGGTGTCCGCGTCCGACGCGGTCGGCTGCGGCGGCACCGTCGGGGCGACGCCCGCCGGGCCGGCGATGCCCGGTGTGGCGGTGGCGCTGCCGCCGCGGCGGGCGGTCTTGCCGCCCTTGGCGTTCGCGGGCGGCGGGCCGAACTCGCTGAGCGCGGCGCGCGCCTGGGAGATCCGGATGGCCTCCATGGTCATGTCGTGGCGCATCTCCGAACGGCTCCAGGCACGTTCGGCGAGTTCCCACATGGTGGTCAGATGGACCGGGTTGGCGCCGGTGACCTCGGCCAGGGCCACGATCGCGCCCTTGGGGGCGAGCAGCCGGCCGCCCAGGTAACGCTCCCAGGACGTCTTGCTGTAACCGGTGCGGTCGGCGACCGCGGCGACGCTGAGGCCGCTGCGGTCCACCAGCCGCCGCAGCTGGCTGGTGAACTCCCTGATCTGCGGATCGAGTTCGTCCGGCAAGGCCTTCCAACGAGGCATTGCTTCCCCCTCTTCCCCCGGTAGGTGCTTGCTCTTCCCCCGCCCACTGGGATGCGCGTCGTCAGGATCTCAGTTCCCCCGGCGGCGGCGCACCCCCGCGCCGTCCAGATTGCCCGACCTTATTGCCCGATGGGACACATTAGCCACGCTGTGCAGCGCCTTGGCTATACATCCTCGAACTTGTCAGAACATCACCACAACGGGGACACATGGTCCGTCTCGTCCGTATCGGGAGCCCCAACGCGCGGACACCGTAGCGGAACGGTCACTTCCGTGCCACAGCGAACTGACAGACGTTGAACGGGCTGTTCGAGGTGCGGGAGGTTGTTCGTGGGCGGTGGCCCGTCCCCCAACGGGGGTGGGGACGGGCCGCCGTACCGGCGCTCAGCCGCTGACCGTGAAGTGCAGCGTGTCCTTCAGGAACGGGATCTCCAGCCAGGGCTTCGGCTGCACCATCAACGCCAGCAGGACGATCACGACGCCCAGCAGGCCGTAGGTCGCGATGTCCGTGAAACGGGAGCGCACCGCGAGCATGCCGACACCAGGCAGCAGCCAGCGCAGCACCGCGCCGCCGAGCAGCGCGACACCCACCAGCAGGGTGCCGAGCCGGAACGCGTCGAAGGCGGTCAGCAGCAGTCCGAGGCCGACCGTCGCCAGCACGGCGAGCATCGGCCACTGCCGCGCGGGCGCCGGGGCGGCCCCGGACGCGGCCCGGCCGCCGCCCTCGGGCCGGGCGGTGTCCCGGGTGAACAGCGGGAAACGACGGGTGGCCCGGCGCGGCCTGCCGTCGGCGTCGGGCGCGCTGACCGGTTCCCGCACCTCGACGGTCTCGGGGGTGCTGCCGGTGATCCGCGGCTCGTCGGCGCCGGTGGTGCCGTCCGCGCCGCGTTCCTCAGCCGACACTGCGCTCCGCCGCCTCGACCACGTTGACCAGCAGCTGGGCCCGGGTCATCGGACCGACGCCGCCGGGGTTCGGGGAGATCCAGGCGGCCACCTCGGCGACGTCGGGGTGCACATCGCCGACGATCTTGCCCTCGGCGTTGCGCGAGACACCGACGTCGAGGACGGCCGCGCCCGGCTTGACGTCCTCGGCGCGGATCAGGTGGGCGGAACCGGCGGCGGCGACGATGATGTCCGCGCGCTTGAGGTGCGCCGACAGGTCACGGGTGCCGGTGTGGCACTGGGTGACGGTGGCGTTCTCGCTGCGCCGGGTCAGCAGCAGCGGCATCGGGCGGCCGATGGTCACGCCGCGGCCGACGACCACGACCTCGGCGCCCTTGATCTCGACGCCGTAGCGGCGCAGCAGGGTGAGGACGCCGTTGGGGGTGCAGGGCAGCGGGGCGGGCTCGTTGAGGACGAGACGGCCGAGGTTCATCGGGTGCAGGCCGTCGGCGTCCTTGTCCGGGTCCATGAGTTCCAGGATCCGGTTCTCGTCGATGCCCTTCGGGAGCGGCAGTTGGACGATGTAGCCAGTGCAGGCGGGGTCCTCGTTCAGTTCGCGGACGACTGCCTCGATCTCCTCCTGCGTCGCCGTGGCCGGCAGTTCGCGCTGGATGGAGGCGATGCCGACCTGGGCGCAGTCGCGGTGCTTGCCCGCGACGTACTTCTGGCTGCCGGGGTCGTCCCCGACGAGGATCGTGCCGAGGCCGGGCGTGACGCCCTTCTCCTTCAGCGCCGCCACGCGGGCGGTCAGATCGGACTTGATCGCGGCTGCGGTGGCCTTGCCATCGAGAATCTGGGCGGTCATGGCCCCCATCCTCCCGGATGACCTGCCCCCGGTTCCAATCCGGGTGCTCGGTTCCCGAGTCGTGACCTTGTTGCACTTGCACAACACCTGGAGGGCGCGGCTGGACAATCGACCGGTGGCTGAAGAACGATTGTGGCCACAGTGCCGCGGGCAGTACCGGGGGGACGAACCGCATCTGTAGAACCTTCCTCCGCATCGCGCCGCGCGTCGTCCCCGCACTTCGGCAAACGGAGGAAAGACCGCCATGAGTTTCGGCGACCCGAACAACCCCTACGGGCAGCCGCCCCAGCAGCCGCCGTCGGCCGCACCGGGCTACGGCTACCCGCAGCAGTCCCCGCCCCCGCCCGGCGTACCGCCGCAGCAGGGCTACGGCTACCCGCAGCAGCCGGCGTACCCCGGCTACCCGGGCGCCAACATGATGGGCCCGCAGTCCATGCCGGGTCTGCTGACCACCGCCCGTGTCCTCCTTTACCTCGTGTCCGCGGCGCAGATCTTCATCGGCTTGGCCTTCCTCTGGTTCGCGGCCTTCGTCAACGACGTCACGGACGCCGCCGACGACCTGTCGACCTCCTCCGACGACCCGTTCAGCGCGATCGGCGAGGGCGGTGACATGGCGGCCGGCGTGATGGTCTTCTTCGCGCTGATCGCGCTGGGTCTCGCCGCGCTCTCCATCACGCTCGGCGTGAAGTTCGGCAAGGGCGGCCAGGGCATCCGGATCACCACGGTGATCTACGGGGCACTCGGGTTCATTGTCGGTGCCATCTACCTCTTCGTCGGAATCGACACAGGTCTGGCATCCGCCGTGATCTTCCCGTTGCTGTGGGTCTCTTTCGCGGCCATCATCACGGCCGCGCCGGTCGTCCCCAGCGGCACCGCCTGGTTCGCCCGCCCGCGCTACTGAGCGTACGGTCGCCGTTCACACCCAAGGGCCGTGTCTCACCCGTTCGAGGGGGGACACGGCCCTGGTGCGTCACCCCGCCCCGGCCTGGGTAGCTGTCGGGCCCGACGAGTGTCGGGCAACGGGTCGGGGCACGGGAGACGGACCTTGTACAGCATCATCGTGGTACCTCCGCCGGCCGAGGAGGGCGAGCGCCGCGACCACCGGTTCCGGCTCGCCCCCGGCGAGCGGCTGTCCTTCGGACGCGGCGCCGGCAACGAGCTGCTGATCGCCCACGAAGGGGTCTCCCGCAGAGCCGGTGAGATCGCCGCGCAGGGCGCCTTCTGGATACTGAGCAACCTCAGCCGGGACCAGACGTACGTCGTGGAGAACCCGGAGGGGGCCGGCGAGCACATCAAGGTCGGGCCGGGGCGGCTCGACGCCCCCGTGCCGTTCGAGTTCTCCCGGATCGTGCTGCCCGCCGCCGGCGATCTGCTGCCGGTGGAGGTGTGGGCGCCGCGCCACGACTATCTGCGCCCCGAGTCCGGTGCGGACGGCGCGACGACCGCGCCCGCCTTCTCCCTGGACCCCACCAAGCGGTACTTCGCGGTGCTGGCCGCCCTGTGCGAGCCCCGGCTGCGCGGCGAACCGCACGCCCCGCTGCCCACCGTCGACCAGGTCGTGGACCGGCTGCGTCCGGGCTGGCCGGCCGCCTCCCGCACCTCGGTGCAGTGGAACATCGACTACCTCGCCGTGAAGCTGCGGCTGAAGCCTGCCCCGGAGACCGCCGACCCGGGGCCCCGGCTCAACGGCAAGAAGGAGTCCCTGGTGTCCCTGGCGCTCCGCTTCGACCTGGTCCGCGAGGACGACCTGTGCGTCCTCGCCGCCCGGCCCCCGGCGACGGCCACGGCAACGGCCACCGGCCGGGCCACCGGGTGACCGGACGGGACGGGCCGTACGCGGTACCGGTGCCGCGCGGGTACCGGGTGGGCGCCTGGGAGGTCCGGGGGCCGATCGCGACCGGCGCGTTCGGCAGCGTCTACGAGGGGCGGCGGACCGGCGACGGGCTGCCCAGGACCGCCGCCCTGAAGTTCCTGCCGACCGGCACCAGCACGCCCCGCCACCTGGCCCACCTGCGCGAACTGGTCGACCGCGAGGTCGAGTTGCACCGCCGGGTGGCCCGGCCCCGGCTGATCCGGATGTACGAGACGCTGACCGTCGACGACCCCGGCCGCCCCGGGCTCGACGGCGCGACCGTCCTCGTGCTGGAGCGGGCGGAGGGCTCCCTGGCGGGGCTGCTGGCCCGCACGCCCCGCCCGCCCGCCGGCCCCGCGCTGCTGGCGCAGATCTGCGAGGGTCTGCACCAGCTGCACGCGGCGGGCTGGGTGCACGGCGATCTGAAACCGGCGAACGTGCTGCTGATGAGGGACGGTTCGGCACGGCTGGCCGACTTCAACATGGCCGCCGAACTGGAGGGCACCCACGCCTACACGCCCGCCTTCTCCACCCCCGACTACACCCCGCCCGAACTGCTGTGGGCGGAGATCGGCGAACGCGGCCGCAGGATCCGCCCGTCGGCCGACGTCTGGGCGTTCGGCGTCCTCGCCCACCTGGTGCTCACCGGGGCCTTCCCGCTGCCCGGCGGCACCCCGGCGGCCCGCCGCGACGCGGCCGCCGCGTATGCGCGCGGCACCGACGAGCTGCGCCTGGCCCCGGACCTGCCGCAGGACTGGCGGGAGATCGTGGGCGCCTGTCTGGCCCGTACGCACCGGGAGCGGATCGGCGGGGAGGCACTGCTGCGGCGGGTCCGGGAGGCTGCGGGCGAGGCCCGCCCGCGCCGCCTCCGCCCCCGCGGCCGTACCGCCGTACTGGCCGCGGCGGCAACGACGGCCGCGGCCGTGGCGCTCGGCTACGGCGTCACCGCCTGGACGGATGACACCGGTGCGGGTGCCGGGCGGGCGGGTGCCACCGCCGCGGCGGCTCACGGCGCCCGTGAGCTGCGCACCGACAAGGGCATCCCGGTCGCCTACCGACGGCTCATCGTCGACGCGGCGCACGCCTGCACCCAGCCGGAGATCACCCCGCCGCTCATCGCGGCGATGCTGAAGGTGGAGAGCGACTTCGACCCCGACCTCGCCGATCCGACGCTTGACGAGTACGGCATCGCCCGCTGGACGCCGCGGGTGCTGCGCTGGTGGATCCGCGAGGACGGGCTCCCGGCCTCCGAGACGCCCAGGCCGCCCATCACCCCCGCCGAGTCGATCCCGGCGATGGGCCGCTACCTCTGCTTCGTCGAGCCACGGCTGAAGTCCTCCCTGCCCGGGGACCGGCGGGTGCTGGCCGCCGCCGCGTACCGGACGTCGTACAAGACGGTGAACGAGACGGGCGGGGTGCCGCCGAAGGCCCGCGCCTACGCCGAACGTGTCGCCCACTACCTCAAGGAGTACACGCCACCGCGCGCGAAGTGACCCTCAGAGTTCCGAGGTACCCCAGCGGGCGGCGGGGCGGCACGGTGGAGTACGACCGAGGGCGGTCCCGGCTCTCTCGGGGGAGTGCCGGGGCCGCCCGCCGTACCACCCGTACAACGACTGGGGGAACAGTCATGACCACGATGCTCCGCAAGACCCTCGCCCTCGGCGCCGCCGCCGTCACCGCCGGCGCCGCGCTCACCCTGACCGCCGCCGGCAGCGCCCAGGCCGCCGCGCCCTGCTGGCAGGACGGCTCCGTCTGGTACTGCAACAACGCGACCGGCGCCAACGTCTACGCGGGTGCGAACAGCAACCAGGTCGTCGGCCGGATGTACTCCAACCCGTCCTTCTTCGTCTGCAAGTTCGACGGCGGCCAGAACCACGGCGGCCCGCACCCCAACCGCTGGGTCCACACCCAGGCGGACAACGGCGAGTGGGGCTGGATGAGCGACAACGACATCGTCTCGGAGACGGACCCGCTGCCGTCCTGCTGACCCGACGACCCGCGGCACGCGTCGGCCCGCCGGTCATCGAACCGGCGGGCCTACACGCTTTCGGACCTCAGTGCCTCACTGCTTCAGTGCCTCACTGCTTCAGTGCCTCAGTGGAAGAAGTGGCGCGTCCCCGTGAAGTACATCGTGACGCCCGCCTTCTTCGCGGCCTCCACGACCAGCTCGTCACGGACCGAGCCGCCCGGCTGGACGACCGCCTTCACGCCGGCCTCGACGAGGATCTCCAGACCGTCGGGGAAGGGGAAGAACGCGTCGGACGCGGCGTACGAGCCCTGCGCGCGCTCGGCGCCCGCCCGCTCCACGGCCAGCTTCGCGGAGTCGACCCGGTTCACCTGACCCATGCCGACGCCGACCGAGGCGCCGTCCTTCGCGAGCAGGATCGCGTTCGACTTGACCGCGCGGCAGGCCTTCCAGGCGAACGCCAGCTCGGCCAGCTCCGCCTCGCTCAGCGCCTCGCCGGTCGCCAGGGTCCAGGTCGACGGGTCGTCGCCGGCGGCCTGGAGACGGTCGGTCTCCTGGAGGAGGGCGCCGCCGTCGATGGGCTTGACCTCGACGGGGTTGGCCGGGCCCTCGGGGCAGCGCAGGACGCGGATGTTCTTCTTCTTGGTGAGGGCCTCGAGCGCGCCGTCCTCGTAGTCGGGCGCGACGATGACCTCGGTGAAGATCTCGGCGACCTGCTCGGCCATCTCCTTCGACACCGGGCGGTTGACGGCGATCACACCGCCGAACGCGGACAGCGGGTCACAGGCGTGCGCCTTGCGGTGCGCCTCGGCGACGTCCGCGCCGACGGCGATGCCGCACGGGTTGGCGTGCTTGATGATGGCGACGCACGGCTCGTCGTGGTCGTACGCGGCACGGCGGGCGGCGTCCGTGTCCGTGTAGTTGTTGTACGACATCTCCTTGCCGTGCAGCTGCTCGGCCTCGGCGAGGCCGCCGGTGCCGGAGACGTAGAGCGCGGCCGGCTGGTGCGGGTTCTCGCCGTAGCGCAGCACGTTCTGGCGGGTGTAGGTCTGGCCGAGGAAGCCGGGCAGCCCGCTGTCGTCGTCGGGGGCGTAGGACTCGGCGAACCAGCCGGCGACGGCCACGTCGTACGCGGCGGTGTGACGGAACGCGGCGGCGGCGAACCGCTTGCGCAGCCCCAGCGTGAAGCCGCCCTCGCGGACCGCCTGGAGGACCGCGGCGTAGGAGCCGGGGTCGGTGACGACCGCCACGGACGGGTGGTTCTTGGCGGCGGCGCGGACCATCGACGGGCCGCCGATGTCGATCTGCTCGACGCACTCGTCGGGCGAGGCACCGGAGGCGACGGTCTCCCGGAACGGGTAGAGGTTGACGACGACGAGGTCGAACGGCTCGACGCCCAGCTCCTCCAGCTGCCGCCGGTGGTCCTCCAGGCGCAGGTCGGCCAGGATGCCCGCGTGCACCCTGGGGTGCAGGGTCTTGACCCGGCCGTCCAGGCACTCGGGGAAGCCGGTGAGCTCCTCGACCTTGGTGACGGGGACGCCGGCGGCGGCGATACGGGCGGCGGTGGAGCCGGTGGAGACGAGTTCGACGCCGGCCTCGTGCAGCCCCCGGGCGAATTCCTCGAGCCCGGTCTTGTCGTAGACGCTGATGAGCGCGCGGCGGATGGCCCGCTTGTCGCCCTCGGCCATGACAGTGCTGTCGGCGGTCACTGGATAACTACCTTTCGTCCCTCAATGCGATAGCCGTTGCGGGCGAGCCGCCCCACGACCTCGACGAGCAGCCTTCGCTCGACTTCCTTGATGCGCTCGTGCAGAGCGCTCTCGTCGTCCTCGTCCCGGACCTCCACCACGCCCTGCGCGATGATCGGCCCGGTGTCGACGCCGTCGTCGACGAAGTGGACGGTGCAGCCGGTGACCCTGGCGCCGTACGCGAGCGCGTCACGGACACCGTGGGCGCCGGGAAAACTGGGGAGCAGGGCGGGGTGGGTGTTCACGAACCGCCCGCCGAAGCGGGCCAGGAACTCCTTGCCCACGATCTTCATGAACCCCGCGGAGATCACGAGGTCGGGCTCGTACGCGGCGACGGCCTCGGCGAGGGCGGCGTCCCACTCCTCGCGGGTGGCGTGATCCTTGACCCTGCACACGAAGGTGGGCAGTCCGGCGCGCTCGGCCCGGGCCAGCCCCTCGATGCCGTCGCGGTCGGCGCCGACGGCGACGATCTCGGCTCCGTACGCCTCGACGCCGGTCGTCGCGATGGCGTCGAGCAGCGCCTGGAGGTTGGTGCCGGATCCGGAGACCAGCACGACGAGGCGCTTGGCCACGGGCTTGGCGGCCACGGTGGGGCCCTTTCTCGGGGGTACGACGGTACGGTCGGCCGAGTACGGCGCCGTATGTGCGTTCGTACGAATGCATCGCGCCCCCGGATACGGGGAAGCCTACGAAGCGGCCGACCGTCAGCAACGATACCGGCACTCCGGGCGGCCCCCATGGGACGGGGGCGTGGCCGGAAGGTAGCGTCTGGGAGAGCCGGGGCGGGAACGCGCGGTGCGCACGGCGCGTTCGTAAGGTGACGGCCTCGTCCCAGCCGTATCCGTCAGTTGTCTCAAGTCAGTAGTACTCGTTCGTACTCAGCCGCACTCACCAGGGGAAGACGCTCACTTGATGCCGGACCGCAGCCTGCGACTCCTCACGCTCACCCCGCAGTCGGCGCAGGGAGGGCAGCGCAGCGGCGTGCTGCTGCGGGAGCGCCCCACCTCCCCGCCCGACGCGCCCCAGGTCAGGCCCGACGGCGACGAGCGCGGTGACGCCGGGAAGGACGACAACCCGTTCGCCCCGCCGCCGGAGGGCACCCCCGACCGGCCCTGGCAGCCGCGCCGGCCGGCCGACGGCGAGGGATCGCAGGGCGAGGGCGGCGGCCGTCCGTCGTGGGGCAGCCAGTGGAGCGACCGGCAGCCCGGCCGCTCCCCCGGCGGCTTCGGCGAGCGGCCCCGCGGCGGTCCGGACGGGCAGGGCGGCGGCCCCGGCGGGCTCCGCTGGGACCCGACGGACCCCGCCCAGCGCCGCGCGCGGTACGCGCTGCTCGCCGGCATGTGGGCCTTCTTCTTCGCCCTCTTCTCCTGGGCGTACGTCGCCCTGCTGCTCGGCGCGCTCTCCCTGTACTGGGGCGTCAGCGCGCTGCGCGCCAAGCCCCGCACGCCGGACCCCGACGCCCCGGCCCCCGTGCCGCCCGCCCGCCCGCAGACCGCCGCCGCGATCAGCGGCCTCGTCACCGCGTCCCTCGCCATCGCCCTGGTCGCGGCGTCCTTCACGGCGCAGCTGGTCTACCAGGACTACTACACGTGCGTGAACGACGCGCTGACGAACGAGTCGAAGCAGGCGTGCAAGCAGTTGCTGCCGGAGGAGCTGCGGGGGGTTCTGGGCAACAGCGGCTAAGGGGTTCTCAGCGGTTCGGGGATTGCTTCGGTCGCTTCCGAGGTGCCGGGGTCGTCTCCGGGGGTTCCGGTTCGGGGTCTTCCGGGGTTTCCGGGCTCTCGGGGTTCTCCAGGGCCCCGGGATTCTCGTGAACCCCGGGATTCTCCGCCGCCTCTGACTTCTCTTCGTCTCTGTCCTCCGGCTCGTCCGGCTTGCCTTGGCCTACCGGCTCTGCTGATTCTTCGGGCCCTTCGGGCTTCTCCGGCTGTTCTGGCTTCTCCGGCTCCTGTGAGTCCTCTGACTGCGGGGTGTCCGTCGAGGCCTGCTTCAGTGCCGCCAAGCGGGCCTCGTGCACGGCGCCCTCGTCGCGCCAGGGGTCGGTGGGGAGGAAGTCGTACGGCTCGTCGGCGTCCGGGGCCGTCGGGGCCGGGCTCGGTGTTCTTCCGGGGTCGTCCGGCGGCTCGGTGACCGGCGGCTGGGCGGCCTCGGGTGCCGCGAGCCTCGTTCTCGTGGACCTGGGCTCCGCGCCTCGGGAACCCGGGACCTGCGGCTCGGCGGGTTCGGGGGCCTCGGCCTGCCGCCGCGCGGCCCGTCTCCGCCACGCCGCCACCACCACCGCCAGCGGGACCGCCACGACCGTCGTCCACGCCAGCGCCGCCGCTCCCACCTGCCACCACACCGGCCCGAAGCGGGCCAGCGTTCCCACGCCGAGCGGGCCGCCCGCCAGCGCGGCCAGCAGTGCGAGCAGCGCCGCGCCCAGCACGGCCGCGCGCAGCGCCCCGGCGACGGTACGCCCCAGCGACCAGCGGGGCCGCGCCGCCCGGCCCACGAACCACCCCACCGTCACCCCGGCCGCCACCGGCACCACCCCGGTCGCCCAGTGCAGCGGCGTTCCGGGACCGCCGTCCGGCACGGCCGCCAGCAGGGGGAACGGCGGCAGCGGCGGCGCCGGGTCGGCGTACAGCGGCCCCGTGACCCGGCCGACGCCGAGCATGAAGCCGGGGCCGAGGGCGTAGGCCGCGCCCCACACCGCCGCGTTCGGCACCAGCACGACGCAGAGCAGCAGTACCGCGAACCGCCCCGACCAGCCCTCCGTCAGCTGCGCGAACGACATCCGCGCGGCCCCGCCGTGCCACACCAGCGACACCGCCACCAGCAGCGCCCCGCCCCCGACGTACGCCGCGGTCCCGGCTCCGGCGGCCCGTACCGCGAGCGCCAGCCGCTCGCGGCCCGCCCGTCTCCTGAGGCCCCGGACGAAGCGGCGCACACCGCGCGGCAGCCGCACCAGCAGCCGGTCCAGCGGGTCGATGGGACGGCCGTACGCCGTCCACACGCCGAGGCCCGCCGCCACCGCGGCGACCAGCGGCAGCCACAGCACCGTCCACAGCCACGCGGGCCGCAGCGCCCCGCCCGCCGTGTAGATCACGGCACCGGTCGCGACGGCCAGATAGCCGAGCACCACCCCGGTCCACGCCGTCCGCGGTTCCACCATGGGCCCGGTGTCGTCCTCCCCCTCGGCCGCGTCCCGCGCCGCCCGGTGCAGCAGCCACACGGGGAGGGCGAACAGCAGCAGCGGGGTGACGCCGACAGGGGCGGGTACGCCGGAGAGGGTGTCGGGGCGGACCAGCTCGGCACCGTGTGCCAGCAGCCACAGCGCGGCGGCGATGTGCAGTGCGCCGCCGGGCCCGCTGTCGGGGTACGGCGAGCTGATCCACAGCACCATCACCAGGACGGCGATCGAGCCGAGCCCCAGCCCGGCCGCGAGGGCGCCGCCCAGCAGGCCGTCGGCCAGCCCGGGCAGCCGGGCCGTCAGCGGGGTGAGCAGGGGCGACAACGACGGTCGGCGCTCGGTCATCCGGTTCACGCCCGTCATGCTCCCAACGACACGCGCTTTTCCGTTGTAACAGGCGAACCCCCGCCGTGTCGCTCAATATGTGCTTATGTGCCTTTTCGTACGGAGGGGCGGCGACCGGTGACTCGGAGTCCCGCATCCCCGCTTCCCCCGCCCAAGGAGCGCCGACGCCTGCGGGAGGCCGCGTCGCTGTCGCAGGCTCAGCTCGCCGACCGGGTGGGCGTCAGCCGGCACACGGTGCGCGCGTGGGAGTCAGGCCGCGCGACGCCGCGCGGCTCCAGGCTGGAGGCGTACGCGCAGTTACTGGCCGAGCTGGCCGCACCAGCAGTACCAGAAGTATCGACCGCCCCGATCGTGCCGACGACATCATCTGTCTCAGCTCCCTCAGCGGAGCCTCTCAGCACCCTCGTAGACTCCGAACCCGCCGCCTCTCCCCTCACCCCCGCCCAGGCCTTCGACGCCCTCTACGCCTTCTGCGCTCCCGCCCTGGTGCGCCAGGCGTACCTCCTCACCGGGCGGCGGGAACTCGCCCGGGAGTCCGTGGAGCGGGCGTTCCAGCAGGCCTGGCAGCGGTGGCCGGAGGTGGCCGTCGACCCGGACCCGGCGGGCTGGGTGCGCGCGGCGGCGTACGACTACGCCCTCTCGCCCTGGCACCGCTTCCGCCCCCGCTACCGGCACCCCGAGCCGCCCCTCGCGAACGCCTCGGACAGGGCGCTGCTGGACGTCCTGCTGGCCCTCCCGCCGTCCTACCGCCGCACGCTCGTGCTGTTCGACGGGGTCGGCCTCGGACTGCCGGAGACCGCGGCGGAGACGGAGGCGAGCACCCCGGCGGCGGCGAACCGGCTGCTGCACGCGCGCGAGGAGGTTGCCACGCGGCTGCCGGAGCTGTCTGACCCGGCCGTACTGCACCGGCGGCTCGCGGAACTGGCCTCGGCGGAGCGGCTGCGCGCCGCCCGGCCCCCCGTGGTGCGCGGCGGCAGCGAGCGCCGGGCGCGCTTCTGGACCCGCGCCGCCATCGCCTTCACCGCGACGCTGATCGGCGCGACCGCCCTGACGGCCCGTACCGCGCCGACGCACTACGAGCCGCCGGTACCGCCCGGTGAGAAGGTCCGCGGGGTGCCCTCGCGCGCGGCACCGGGCCCGCTGTCGGCACGAGAGCTGAAGCTGCGGAAAAAGCTCCGCGAGGAACTGGCGAGCGGGCCGGAGAGGCTGGTTCCTGAAGCCGGGTGAGCCCGGCGAGCGAGAAAACGGCGGTGGGCCCGCCCCCACACAGGGGACGGGCCCACCGCCGGTCAGCCAAGGGGGCCTCAGCCGGCCAGGATCTCCCGGGCCAGCTTCGCCGTCTCGGTCGGCGTCTTGCCGACCTTGACGCCCGCGGCCTCCAGCGCCTCCTTCTTCGCCTGGGCGGTGCCCGACGAACCGGAGACGATGGCGCCGGCGTGACCCATGGTCTTGCCCTCCGGCGCGGTGAAGCCCGCGACGTAGCCGACGACCGGCTTGGTCACGTTCTTCGCGATGAAGTCGGCGGCCCGCTCCTCGGCGTCGCCGCCGATCTCGCCGATCATGACGATCAGGTCGGTCTCGGGGTCGGCCTCGAACGCGGCGAGGGCGTCGATGTGGGTGGTGCCGATGATCGGGTCGCCACCGATGCCGACGGCGGTCGAGAAGCCGATGTCGCGCAGCTCGTACATCATCTGGTACGTCAGCGTGCCGGACTTCGAGACCAGGCCGATGCGGCCCGGCTTGGTGATGTCGCCCGGGATGATGCCGACGTTCGACTGGCCCGGGGTGATGATGCCGGGGCAGTTCGGGCCGATGATGCGGGTCTTGTTGCCCTTCTTGCCGGCGTACGCCCAGAAGGCGGCCGAGTCGTGCACGGCGATGCCCTCGGTGATCACGACGGCCAGCGGGATCTCCGCGTCGATGGCCTCTACGACCGCGTCCTTGGTGAACTTCTCCGGCACGAAGATCACGGAGACGTTGGCACCGGTCTTCTCGATGGCCTCCTTGACGGTGCCGAAGACCGGTACCTCGGTGCCGTCGAAGTCCACGGTGGTGCCCGCCTTGCGCGGGTTCACGCCGCCCACGACGTTGGTGCCGTCACCGAGCATGAGCTTGGTGTGCTTCATGCCGGTGGCGCCGGTCATGCCCTGGACGATGACCTTGCTGTCCTTGTTGAGCCAGATAGCCATGGTGTGTTGGTGTCCTCGTCCTGAGTGCTTACTTGGCGGCGTGGGCCAGCTCGGCGGCCTTGTCGGCCGCGCCGTCCATGGTGTCGACGCGCTGGACCAGCGGGTGGTTGGCGTCGGTGAGGATCTGGCGGCCCAGCTCGGCGTTGTTGCCGTCGAGGCGGACGACCAGCGGCTTGGTGACCTCCTCGCCGCGGTCCTCGAGGAGCTTCAGGGCCTGGACGATGCCGTTGGCGACCTCGTCACAGGCGGTGATGCCACCGAAGACGTTGACGAAGACGGACTTGACGTCCGGGTCGCCGAGGATGATCTCCAGGCCGTTGGCCATGACCTGGGCGGAGGCGCCACCGCCGATGTCCAGGAAGTTGGCCGGCTTGACGTTGCCGTGGGCCTCACCGGCGTACGCGACGACGTCCAGGGTCGACATGACCAGACCCGCGCCGTTGCCGATGATGCCGACCTCGCCGTCGAGCTTGACGTAGTTGAGGTTCTTCTCCTTGGCGGCGGCCTCGAGCGGGTTGGCCGCGGCCTTGTCGTGGAGCTCCTCGAAGTCGGGGTGGCGGAACTCGGCGTTGTCGTCGAGCGACACCTTGCCGTCGAGGGCGATGACCTCACCGGAGGCGACCTTGGCCAGCGGGTTCACCTCGACGAGGAGGGCGTCCTCCTTGATGAAGACGTCCCACAGCTTGACCAGCACGTCGGCCACCTTGTCGGCGACCTCGGCCGGGAACTTCGCGGCCTCGACGATCTCGCGGGCCTTCTCCGGGGTCACGCCGTCGATGGCGTCGACCGGCGTCTTGGCGACGGCCTCCGGACGGGTGGCCGCCACCTCCTCGATGTCCATGCCGCCCTCGACGGAGGCGATGGACAGGAAGGTGCGGTTGGCACGGTCGAGGAGGAAGGAGACGTAGTACTCCTCGACGATCTCCGGAGCGGTCTCGGCGATCATGACCTTGTGGACCGTGTGGCCCTTGATGTCCATGCCGAGGATGTCCGTCGAACGGGCGACGGCCTCGTCCGGAGTGGCGGCCAGCTTGACGCCACCGGCCTTGCCGCGACCACCGACCTTCACCTGCGCCTTGACGACGGACTTGCCGCCCAGACGCTCGGTGATCTCGCGCGCCGCCTCAGGCGTGTCGATGACTTCACCGGCCAGCACCGGTACATCGTGCTTGGCGAAGAGGTCCCTCGCCTGGTACTCGAACAGGTCCACGCGCTTCCGTCCCTATCAGTGATCTCGCGGTTCGTTGGATGCGTGGGCGTGCCGCGAAGGGCAACGTGACGTCCGCTGTCACTAGGGAGGCGCACACGGTGTCCGAGCGCGCGGCATGTCCGTCTCGCAGGTTATCGCCGGTTGCGGGGGCTATCTAAATCGCGAGTCACACACGAGCGGTGATACCTGTCACATGATGCCGCGATCCGCGGCACGGCGTGCCGGGGCCTTTGCGAACGGGGCGGAACCTCACCGGGTTGGGGTGGACCCGGTGAGGTTCCTCGTACAGGCCCCGAGGGGGACGAACGGCCGTCCCTCTCGGGGCTCGGGCCGGCGATCCCCACCCCAACGGGGATCGCCGGGCCCTCACCGCGGGGCGTCCGCCCGGCCGGACCGACGGTTTTCGGCCGTCCGGCGCGTAGCCCCGCGGGGCTTGTGGGTCAGGCGCCGTACACGTCGTGGGCGTCCTGGGCGTACCCCGGGGTGACCGATCGGGCGATGCCGTGCAGGCCGGTCACCGCGTGCCCGGCGAGGGCTCCGCCGGAGGAGTGAACGGTGCCGGTCAGATCCCCGGCGAAGGGGCTGACGTCACCCGCGACACCGCCCGCGAACGGGGCCGCCTCACCCGTCACGCCGTACGCCAGCGTCGCGCCACTGCCGCCGATCCCTTGGACGCCGTCGACGACCGGGCGCACGGTGTCGTACACGGTCTCCACGACCGGCTGGACGGCCCCCGCGACACCCTCCGCGAAGCCCCCTGCCTGCCCGGTCACGCCGTTAGCGAAGGGCGGTACGTCAGCGGCGACGCCCTCCCCGAAGCCGCGCACGTCGCCCGTCACGCCGTACGTCAGCCCGCCCGCGTCCGCGACGGCCTGCCCGGCGACCGGCACCACTCCGCGCACGGCGGTGTGCGCGACCGGCGGCAGCACGGCATCCGCGTCGACCTGGCCGACGAGCCCCGTGGCGTACGGCGGCACGTCCGCGACGACCCCGGCCGCGTATCCGGGCACCTCGGCGACGGCGCCGTCGGCCACCGTCCACACACCGGCGACGGCCTCCCCGGCGATCCGCCGCACGTCCTGGACGGCACCGGCGGCCACCGGGTACACCCCGTGCACCGCGTGCGCGACGACGGGCTGGGCACCGGCCACCGCGTCGCCGGCGACCGGCTGGACGCCCTGGACGACACCGTCCGCGACCGGCCGGACATCAGCGACGACGCCGTACGCGACCGCGGTCGCGGCCTCCACGGCGTGCGTCGCGGTGCCCTCGACACCCGCGACGGCGTCCGTGGCGACAGGGGTCACACCGTGCACGGCCTGCGTGGCGACGGGCGTGACGCCGTGCGCCGCGTCGGTGACGACAGGCGTGACGCCCGCCACGGCGTCACCGGCGACCGGCCGCACGCCCTGGACGGCACCGGTGGCCACCGGCCCCACACCCTGCACCACGTGCGCCACGACGGGCCGCACCCCGTGCACCGCCTCGCCTGCCACCGGCTGCACGCCGTGGACCGCGGAGGTGACGAGCGGGGGGATCGCGGAGGCGCCGGTCTCGTGGACGACCGGGGCGACCTGGGCGGGGAGGGCGGCCGCCGTGGCGCCGACGGTGCTCACCTGGCCGGTGACGTGGCTCGGCACGGAGGCGACGGAGGCCTGGGCGGCCGTCCCCGTCTCGCCGGCCTCCGCGCGGGCGACGGTGGCCGCTCCGGCGAGGTGGGACCGGATTCCCGCGAGCCCGGCCTGCGCCGCGCCCTGCGCGCCGACGGCCGTACGGCCCGCGCCCGCACGCGCCGCCGACTGCGTGCGGTGCAGGCGCGTCTGCGCGCCCGCCAGGGCCTGCTCCAGCTCCGGCGCGAAGGCCGAGAGGGGGCCGAAGAGGTAGTCGATCGTGTGGTGCGGGGTGGCGGGGGCGTCGGGCAGCGCGTCCCGGACCGCCTCGGCGGTGCCGGCGGCCCGGCCCTCGGCTGCGGCGCGCGCGGCGTGGGCTCCTTGGATGGCCTGGGCGCCTCGGACCTTGGTGGCCTTGGTGGGCCTCGTGGCCTCGGTGACGTTGGTGATTGTGGTGGTGGCCGTCGTGGTCTTCGCGGCCTGCGTGGCATGCGTGGCCTTCGGGACGGAGATCTGGGCGTCGACGTAACGGCGGGCCTGGTCGGCGGAGGAGGCGGTCGGCGCTGTGACGCTCCCGACCGTCTGCTCGGCGGTGCCGAGGGTGTCGGCCACCGTCGAGGTCACGCCGGAGACGGTGCCGTCCAGCGTCTCGGTGACGTCGGCAGTGACCGTCGCGTCCGTGGCGTCCGGCAGGGAGAGGGAGGAGGCGGGCAGTTCGTCGGCGCTGGCGACGGTGGAGCCGAGTGCCCACGCGCCGGTGACTCCGGCGGCGATGACGATCGAGCGGCGGATGTTCTTGTTCATTGCGTGCGTCTGTTCCTTCGAGGTTCGACGCCGGGGAGTCCGTCGGCTCGGCGAGGCGACGGCCGGGAACCGGACGGACTCCGGGCTTGGGGACATTCCGGAGGTGGGAACTCCGGGTGGCTGGGCAGACCTGTTCCGCCCCCGCGCGGCAGGTCAGGGCGGGGGAAGGGCCTGCCTAGCCGGGGAAGACGGGAATGTCCCGGTACCGATCCCGCGTCTCGCCCGCCTCGGCCCGCGCGAGACCGCCCGGCACGAGCGACAGCGCCGGCCGGTGCTGCACGGTCACGGCGTACGCGTCACCGTGCCGCGAGCTGCCGTTGTCCGCGGCGGTACGACTGCCGAGGACGCCGTTGCCGCCGTCCGCGGGCGCGGGGTGGGCGGGGGCGTGCCCGGCGCCAGTACCGACGCCGATGGAGTCACCGTCGGCGGAGAGTTCGACGGGCGCGGGTGCGGTGGTGGCGGTGAGGGTGATGGTGCGGTGCGGCCCGTACTGAGGGCGCGGCTCTCCGGAGTCGTCCGCCCGGTGGGAAGACACCGCCTCGCGGTCACCGGACCCGCCCGGGGCCGACGACTCCGGCAGTTCCGGCTGCGGTTCCGACGGCTGCTGCGGCTCCTGTGGCTCCGGGAGGACGTCGACCGGCGTCGGAACCGGCTGCTCCGGGAGTTCGGGCAGGTCCGGAAGGGACGGGTCGTCCGGCGTACGGGGGATGGACGGGAGCGAGGGCAACGACGGCGCCGCCGTCCGCCCCTCGGCCAGCGTCCGCGTCACCGACTCGACGACACCCCGGAGGGGCTGTACGGCCCCGACACCCGCCTGGACCTTGGCCTTGAGCTCGTCCTGGGCCTCGGTCGGGGCCTGGGCCTCCGGCGAAGCCTCCGTGACCCTCTCGGCGCTCACCGGCGAACCCTCAGCCGCCTCGGCCTGCTCTCCGCACAACACCCCGAGCAGGAACAAACCTCCGACCAGCATGGCCAACTGCAGCGCACGCCACCCGGCCGCGGCGCGCAGCACACGCGCAGCGGCACCAGGCAGGACTGCTGACCAGGTCAAGAGGGGAAGGTTCCTCCGTGCGACGGGGCGGGGCGGCGGGGCAGGGCGGCAGACGTCAGTGAAAGCCCTGGGAGGCGTCGATCCTCGCACGGGACTCCTGAGGTTGCGCAAGCCCCCTGTTACCGATGGGTAGTCATGTCCCCTTTCCCGCAGGTCTCGTACCGTGCTTCCCGGTCGTCACACCGTGTCCGGTATCGGCAACGGCCGCTTCTCGATCGCCGCGGCCATCACCTCCGGGAAGAGGTCGGGCGTACAGGCGAACGCCGGTGCCCCGAGCGCCGCCAGCGCCGCGGCGTGGTCCCGGTCGTACGCGGGCGCCCCCTCGTCCGACAGCGCGAGCAGTGCCACGAACTGCACGCCCGACGCCTTCATCGCCGCGACCCGCTTCAGCATCTCGTCGCGTATGCCGCCTTCGTAGAGGTCGCTGATCAGCACGACCACCGTCTCCGCGGGCCGGGTGATCTGCGACTGGCAGTACGCCAGGGCCCGGTTGATGTCCGTGCCGCCGCCCAGCTGGGTGCCGAACAGCACGTCGACCGGGTCGTCGAGCTGGTCGGTGAGGTCGACGACGGCCGTGTCGAAGACGACGAGCCGCGTGCTGATCGACCGCATGGACGCCAGCACCGCACCGAACACCGAGGCGTACACCACCGACGCCGCCATCGACCCGGACTGGTCGACGCACAGGACGACGTCCTTCCTCACGGACCGCGCGGCCCGCCCGTACCCGATGAGCCGCTCCGGCACGACCGTCCGGTGCTCGGGCAGGTAGTGCTTGAGGTTCGCCGCGATCGTGCGGTTCCAGTCGATGTCGTGGTGGCGGGGACGGCCGACGCGGGCGCTGCGGTCCAGCGCGCCCGTGAGGGTGGCCCGGGTACGGGTGGCGAGCCGCTTCTCCAGGTCCTCGACGACCTTGCGCACGACCGCCCGTGCCGTCTCTTTCGTCGTCTCGGACATCGCCTTGTTCAGCGAGAGCAGCGTGCCGACCAGGTGCACGTCGGCCTCGACCGCCTCCAGCATCTCCGGCTCCAGGAGCAGCGTGGACAGCCCCAGCCGGTCGATGGCGTCCCGCTGCATCACCTGGACCACGGAGGACGGGAAGTACGTCCGGATGTCCCCGAGCCACCGCGCCACGGACGGCGCCGACGCCCCGAGCCCCGCCGCCCGGTCCTTCCCCGTCGACGCCCTGTCCCACTTCCCGTACAGCGCGCTCAGCGCGCCGTCCATCGCGGCGTCCGGCCCGCCGAGCGCGTACCCGGTGCCGTCGGCCGCTTCCCCGCCGAGCACCAGCCGCCAGCGCCGCAACCGCTCCTCCGCCGCACCCGTCGCCTCGGTCGGCTCGGTCGGCTCGCTCGGCTCGGTCGGCTCGGTCGGCTCGGTCGGATTGATCATCTGGGCCGCCTGGGTCGCCTCGGTCGTCATGTGCCCACCCCCGCCGGTCGGTTCTCCTCGCTGTCCAGCCCCAGCAGCAGCCGCACCACCGGCACGACCGCGTCCGCCCGTTCGGCGTCCGGCTCGGGCGCGAACCCCGGCAGGCCGCTCCCGGTGCCGGCCACGCTCCCCCGCGCACCGGGCCCGCGCCGCACCAGCTCGCCCAGGGTTCTGCGCACACCCGGCTCGTACGCCGAGAAGGTACGGCGCAGCAGCGGCAGCACATCCGTGAACGCCTCCGCCGGCACCCGGGTCAGCCAGCCGTCGACCAGGCCGAGCAGCCGCTCGTCGTGCACGAGCAGCATGCCGCCCCCGCCGCCCCCGACGAACCCCTCGATCCACGCGGCCGCGTCCCCCGGCGGTGTCCCCGGTGACAGCGCGAGCCCCATCAGCCGCGCCACCTCCTCCTGCTCCAGCGCCCCGTCGTCCAGCAGCAGCCGCACCGCCCGGCCCCGGAGCACACCGGGCACGGTGTCCCGCGCGGACAGCACCCCCAGCACCGCCTGCCAACGCCCCCGCAGGCCTTTGCGGTCGTCACGCGGCTCGGTGGCGGATGCCGTCTCGCCCAGCAACCCCACCGCCCCGTGCACCGCGTCCACATGACGCCGCATCTCCTCGGCCGCGTCCGCGTCGAGCGCGGCGCACGCCGAGGGCAGGCCGACGAAGACCCGCTCGGCGAGACCCGCGGCGACCTCGGCCAGCGCCCCGGTGTCCGTGCCGCGCACATCGCCGTAGCGCAGGGAACGGACGAGCGCGGGAAGCGCCTGCGCGAGATGGCCGACGTCGGTGTCGAGGGCCGCGCGGTCGACGAGCACCCGCATCACCGTCGGCAGCGCGTCCGGCAGTTCGGCCAGCAGGCACTGTTCAGCCAGCGCGGTGACCTCGGCGAGGCCCCGCGCACTGACCGCGTCGGCCTCGGCCTTGGCGGTCGCGGCCCCGAGCACCGTCGTCCCCCACACACCGGCCTCCGCGACCCGCACCGACAACTCCGGTTCCCAGCGCAGCCGCCAGGTCTCCCGGAAGGTGCCGGTGCCGCCGCGCGAGACCGCCGGTTCGCCCCACGCCACGCCCAGCAGCCGCAGCCGGTGCAGCAGCCTGCTCCGGTCCGCGTCGGTCTCCTTGCGGAGGTCCAGTTCCAGCTCGCGCTCCGACGCCTCCGGCTTGAGCCGCAGCCTGCGCTGGAGCCGGGTGAGGTCCCGCTGCAGCGGCACGGCGGGCGCCGACGCCGGCACCTGCCCCATGACGTCGCCCACCACCAGCCGGTCGTGCACCAGCGCCAGCGGCACGTCCGAGCCGTCGCACATCACCGCGCGGACGGCGTCGGTGGTCTCGCCCAGCCCGGGCAGCGGGCGGCCGCGCAGTGCGGCGAGCGTCTCGGCCAGCCGGACCGCCTCGATGACATGGGCCGAGGAGACTAGCCGGTCCTCGTCCCGCAGCAGCCCGGCCACCTTGGTCATCCACCGTTCGACGGGCCGGTCCGGCGCGGCGAACAGATGCCCGTACCAGCCCGGCGAGTCGATGCCCGCCCCGTACCCGCCGGCTCTGGCCAGCCGCCGGTACGTCCACGGCACCCAGGTCATGTCCGCCTTGACCTTGGGCAGCCCCTTCAACAGGGCCCGGTCGGCGGCGACGGTGGTCCTCTCCCGCAGCGCGGGCACATGCCAGGCCCCGCAGACCACGGCCACACCGCCCCCGAACTCGCGCCGCGCCGCCCGGACCTGCAGCCGCATGTACGCCTCCCGCACGAGGTCCCGGTCCTGGCCCCCGACGCCGTACACCTCCCGCAGCGAGCCCATGGCCTCCTCCATCGCGGCGAACGGCGCGAACGGGTCCCCGTCACCGGCCCCCCGGTGCTCGACCACGTCCTCCCACCAGCGCTCGGGGTCGTCGTAACCGGCGGCCTCGGCGAGCACGGCCAGCGGATCGACCCGCACATCGGCACCGGCGGCGGACGGCTCCCCCGCGGCTTCCTCCGCCGTGTCCACGCCCCACGCCAGTGTGTGCGTGGCCGGCAGGTCGATGAAGCGGGCCGGGACGTCGTGGTCCAGCGCCCAGCGGACGGCCACCCACTCCGGGGAGAACTCGGCCAGCGGCCAGAACGCGGACCGGCCCGGTTCGTCCACGGCGTGGGCGAGGAGGGCGACTGGTGGCCGCATCTCCTCGTCGGCGGCCAGCGGGATCAGCGCGTCGGCCTCGGGCGGGCCCTCGATCAGCACGACCCGGGGCAGTGCCGCGTCCAGCGCCGCCCGCACGGCCCGCGCCGACCCGGGCCCGTGATGCCTTACGCCGAGCAGCAACGGCTCGACGGAACCGGGCCGTCCACCCGGAGCCGCCGTCCCGCCACGCCCGACAGCCTCGCCAATACCGCCGTTCCCGCCGTTCCCTACCGCCTCACCCCCGTCGACGCCCGTCACACCGTCCCCCCTCGCCTCCGCGGCCACCCCAGGTCGTTGCCACTGCCGTTGCCGCCGCCGTTGCCGCTGTTCTCGCCGCCGTTGCCGTTCACGCGCTCACCTCCCGGCACGCCCGGTAGAAATCGGTCCAGCCCTCGCGTTCGCGGACCACCGCCTCCAGGTACTCCTGCCAGACGACCCGGTCGGCCGCCGGGTCGCGGACCACGGCGCCGAGGATGCCCGCGGCGACGTCGCCCGGCCGCAGCACGCCGTCGCCGAAGTGGGCGGCGAGAGCGAGGCCGTTGGTGACGACGGAGATGGCCTCGGCGGTGGACAGGGTGCCGCTGGGCGACTTCACCTTCGTCCGGCCGTCGGCGGTGACGCCGTCGCGCAGTTCGCGGAAGACGGTCACGACCCGGCGGATCTCGTCGATGCCGTCGGGCACGGCCGGCAGGTCGAGGGAGCGGCCGATCTGGCCGACGCGCCGCGAGACGATGTCGACCTCCGCCTCGACGCTCTCCGGCAGCGGCAGCACCACCGTGTTGAAGCGGCGGCGCAGCGCGCTGGACAGGTCGTTGACCCCGCGGTCGCGGTCGTTGGCCGTGGCGATCAGGTTGAAGCCGCGGACCGCCTGCACCTCCTGGCCCAGTTCCGGTATCGGCAGCGTCTTCTCCGACAGGATGGTGATCAGCGTGTCCTGCACGTCGGCCGGGATACGGGTCAGTTCCTCGACGCGGACCGTCATCCCCTCGGCCATGGCCCGCATGACGGGGCTGGGCACCAGCGCGTCCCTGCTCGGGCCCTGGGCGAGCAGGGACGCGTAGTTCCAGCCGTAGCGGATCGCCTCCTCCGGGGTGCCGGCCGTGCCCTGCACGAGCAGGGTGGAGTCGCCGCTGACCGCGGCGGCGAGATGTTCGGAGACCCAGGTCTTGGCGGTGCCGGGCACACCGAGCAGGAGCAGGGCACGGTCGGTGGCGAGGGTGGTGACGGCGACCTCGACGAGGCGGCGCGGGCCCACGTACTTCGGTGTGATCACCGTGCCGTCGGGCAGTGTGCCGCCGAGCAGGTAGGTCGCGACGGCCCACGGCGACAGCTTCCAGCGGGCCGGGCGCGGCCGGTCGTCCTGCGCCGCGAGCGCGGCGAGTTCGTCCGCGAAGGCGTCCTCGGCGTGCGGCCGCAACGCCTCTCCCGCCGCCGGTCGCACGGGTGTCGGTTCCACGGACACGGACATGGCGAAGATCCCCCTCCAGCTCGGCCGGTTCGGTCTGCCATCAACCGTGCACCACGCCACTGACAATCCGTTCCGACCTGCGCAAACGCGCTCACGGCGGCGCTCGCCGAGCCGATTGTCAGTGGCGGGACTTACCTTCGATGACATGACTCAGCAGGGGGTGCGCTGGACGGCGGACCAGGTGCTGGCACTGGCGCCTGACGCCGCGTCACGCAAGGCGGGCGGCAAACTCGGCGCGGCCGGGCCGTGGTCCGAGACGGGGACGGACGGGGGGACGGTGTGGGGGCTGTGCAAGGGCAGCGGCAGCAAGCCGTATCAGACGGTCGTCGATGTCACGGACGCGTCGCGCCCCGCGTACACGTGCGGTTGCCCGAGCCGGAAGTTCCCGTGCAAGCACGCGCTCGGACTGCTGCTGCTGTGGGTCGGCGGGGACGTCGCGGAGGCACAGGGCCGGGCACCGGACTGGGCCGGGGAGTGGCTGGCCGCCAGACGACGGCGCGCGGCGGAGCGGGACGCGGCCGACGCGGGGGGTTCCACGCCCGGTCCGGGTGATCCGGAGGCGGCGCGGCGCCGGGCGGCGCGCCGGGCCGAGCGGGTCACGGCGGGCGCGACGGAGCTGGAGCAGCGTCTGACGGACCTGCTGCGCGGCGGCCTGGCCGCGGCCGAGCAGGCGGGGTACGGGCTGTGGGAGGAGACCGCGGCCCGCATGGTCGACGCCCAGGCTCCCGGCCTCGCCTCACGGGTCCGGGAACTGGGGGCGATCCCGGCGTCGGGGCCGGACTGGCCGGTGCGTCTGCTGGAGGAGTGCGCGCTGCTGCATCTCCTCGACCAGGGCTGGCTGCGGCGCGAGCGCCTGCCGGGCGCCCTGGCGGCGACGGTCCGCTCCCGTGTCGGGCTGCCCGCGTCGGCGGACGGCCCGCCGGTGCGCGACCACTGGCTGGTCCTCGCTCAGTACGACGTGGCGGACAGCCGCCTGACGACCCGCCGTATCTGGCTGTACGGCGCCGAGTCGCGCCGCACCGCGCTGCTCCTGTCGTACGGCGCCGCCGGCCGCGTGCCGGAGCTTGCGCTGCCCGTCGGGCTCACCCTGGACGCGGAGCTGTCCGCCTACCCGGGCGCGGGGCAGCCGCGGGCGTCCCTGGGCGAACGGTTCGCGCCCCCCGCGCCGTCGGCGATACGGCCACCGGGCGTGACGACGGCCGAGGCTGCCGCCCGTTACGGCGAGGCGCTGCGGGACGACCCGTGGCTGGACTCGGTCCCGGTCACCCTCGACCGGGTCGTGCCGGCCCCGGACGGCGACTCCTGGCAGCTGGCCGACGCGGACCAGGACACCGCCCTGCCGCTGACGCCGTCGGCCCGCTCCCGGCCCGGCCTGTGGCGCCTGGTCGCGCTCTCGGGCGGCGCCCCGGTCACCGTCTTCGGGGAGTGCGGCCACCAGGGCTTCACCCCCCTGACGGCCTGGCCGCGGGGCGCCGGGGAGGCGGTGCCCCTGCACTGAGGCCGCAGCCCTCCTCCTGCCGTCCCGGCAGGCGTGTCCGTCCCGCCGAGCGGACACCCGCCACCGATGGGCCCTCGACCACTCCGGCAAGCGCCCGGAGGAAAGGAACCTCGTGACCAGGACCTCCGCTCCCGCGCATCCGCCCGCCCCGGGCGCCTGGGAGGAGCTCGTCACCGCCGCGCTGCTCGGCACGGAGCGCCGTACGCCACCCGGCGTCGCGCCGGGCCCCCAGGCGCCGGCGGCGCTGCTGGACGCGGCCGCCGTGGAGACCGTACGGAGACGTGCCGGGCTGCGCCCCGCGCGGGCAGCGCGGCGCCCGGAACCGGCACCCGAGGACCCGCGCCCGGCGCTGCCCGCCCCGGCGGCCCGCAGGCTCGCGATGCTGCTCGCCGACCGGTCCGGCACGGCGGGCGGCGGGCGCCGGGGCACCGCACCCGATCTGATGGAGCTGCTGCCGCAGTGGCTGGCGACGGCCAACGCCCGCGGCTTCGCGGCGCCCCCGCAAGCCCTGCCCGCGTTGCTGGACGCGGCCCGGGGGCGCACGGATCTGCGGCCGGCGGCGCTGGCGTTCGCGGGGCCGCGCGCCCTGTGGCTGGCCCGGCTGAACCCGGACTGGCGGTTCGCCCTGCGCTCGGCACCCGGAGGCGATACGGCGCTCCCCCGGCCGACGGACGCGGACGGGGTGCGGCGGCTGTGGCAGGAGGGCCTCTTCGCCGAGCGGGTCGCCCTGCTGGCGTCGGTCCGGGCGCACGATCCGGCGGCCGCGCGCGAGCTGCTGGCCGGAACCTGGCCGACCGAGCGCGCGGAGGACCGGCTGATGTTCCTGGACTCGCTGCGCACCGGGCTGAGCCCCGAGGACGAGCCGTTCCTGGAGCAGGCGCTCGCCGACCGGAGCCGCAACGTCCGGGCGACGGCGGCGGAACTGCTGTCGGCGCTGCCGGGCTCGGCGCTGGCCGGGCGGATGGCGTCCCGCGCGGCGGCCTGCGTGGCCGTCGACCACACCGCCGACACCCCGACGCTCGTCGTCGAGGCACCGCACGAGTGCGACGCCGGCATGGAGCGCGACGGCGTGATCGCCAAGGCCCCGGCGGGGCGGGGTGAGCGGTCGTGGTGGCTCGGACAGCTGGTGGAGTCGGCGCCGCTCGCGACCTGGCCGGCCCGGCTGGGCGGCCGTACGCCCAGGGAGATCCTGGCCCTGCCGGTCGCGGACGACTGGCGGAGCGAACTGCACGCCGCCTGGTGCCGGGCGGCGGTCCGGCAACGGGACCCCGAGTGGTCCAGAGCCCTCCTCGGCACCCCCTCGTCGCCTGAGGCGGGCGGCCCGGGGGCGGTGTCCCTGGCCGAGCGGTCCAAGCTGCTGGGCACGCTCGACGCGGACGAACGGGCCGCGTGGGTGGCGGGGTTCATCGCGGCCCACGGCCTGTCGGAGGCGTTCCAGCTGCTCGGGGTGTGCGCGGTGCCGTGGGCCGCGCCACTGGGGCGGGCGGTGGTCGACGCGCTGAACATCGCGCGTGACGCGGGGAGTTACCCGTGGAGCTTCAGCGGGGTGATGGGACTGGCCGAGCGCTGCCTGGACCCGTCGGAGGCGCGCCGCCTCGACGGCCTCCTGGCCGCACCGGAGGAAGCGGAGGACGCGTCACCGGGGGCGGGCGGGTACTGGGCCGAGGCGTTCCAGCGTCTGGTGACCACGCTGCGGCTGCGGGCGGCGATGGCCGAGGAACTGGGACCGGCGCCGGTCGGCGGCGAAGCTCCGTCCGGCGCCTGACGAGGGGCTACGCCTCGGCCGGCTGCCGCACGTTCGCCCGCACCCATTCCACGATCGACGCCGTCGTCGCGCCGGGCGTGAAGATCTCCGCGACGCCCTTCTCCTTCAGCGGAGGGATGTCGTCCTCGGGGATGATCCCGCCGCCGAAGACCAGGATGTCCGCCGCGTCACGCTCCTTGAGCAGGTCGATCACCGCCCCGAACAGCGTGTTGTGCGCGCCGGAGAGGATGGACAGCCCGATCGCGTCGGCGTCCTCCTGGATCGCGGTGTCGACGATCTGCTCGGGAGTCTGGTGGAGCCCGGTGTAGATGACCTCCATACCGGCGTCGCGCAGCGCCCTCGCGATGACCTTGGCCCCGCGATCGTGGCCGTCGAGCCCCGGCTTGGCGACCACCACGCGGATCGGACCGGCTGCCACACCCATCACTGCCTCCATGAAGCGACTACATCCATCCGTACCGTCAAGCACCGCACACATCACATATGCCGCACTTGTGGCGCCCCTCACACACGCGCTGCGCGCGCACCGCGCGGTCCGCCACCACCGGGAAGTGAACGAACGTTATCTCCAGCATCCCGCAACCGGCAGTTTCGCGGTGGAGAGCGAGGGGGAAATCACACGTGGGACACATTCGCAGCGCACCGTTCCGAGCCGTCGCGACCCACCCGCCGCGGCAGCCGACGGCCCGCGGGCCGGGCCGGGACCCTGCGCGACGGGAGCCGCGTCGTCCACCTCCGCCGCGGCCTCCCCCAAGGGCATACGGGGGCCGGAGCCGTCCTCCCGCGTGCCGACAGGAGGTCGGCCATGAAGGCCTTACCGATCATCGGGGCGCTTCCGCCCCTTCCTTCACTGCCGCTGCCACCCGTCTGCCGCCTCCTCCCCGGCGGCCTGACCGGCCTGTCCACGGCGCTCCTGAAGGCGACCGCCCTGGAGATCGCGATCCTCGCGGGCCACCTCCTGCTCTATCCCTCCGGCATCACCCAGGAACGCCGCCCCCCGGCCCCGCCATCGCCTTCACGGTCGCCCGAGACGGCGCCCTTGCGGCTGCCGACGCAGGACCGGCCGCCGGTCGTCCTGCTGCACGGGTTCATCGACAACCGCTCGGTCTTCGTCCTGCTGCGCCGCAGCCTCGCCCAGCACGGCGGACAGCGGGTCGAATCGCTCAACTACTCACCGCTCACCTGTGACATCCGCACCGCGGCCGCCCTGCTCGGCCGGCACATCGAGGAGATCTGCGAGCGCACGGGCAGCGAACGGGCGGACGTGGTCGGCCACAGCCTCGGCGGCCTGATCGCGCGCTACTACGTGCAGCGGCTCGGCGGCGACCACCGCGTGCGCACGCTGGTCACGCTCGGCACCCCGCACTCCGGCACCCGGGTCGCGCGGCTCGCCAACGCGCACCCGATCGCACGGCAGATGCGCCCCGGCTCCGACGTGCTGGAGGAACTGGCGGGGCCCGCGCCCGGCTGCCGTACGCGGTTCGTCAGCTTCTGGAGCGATCTCGACCATGTGATGGACCCGCCGGAGGCCGCCCGCCTCGACCACCCCGATCTGGCGACCCGGAACATCCGGGTGACCGGCATCGGGCATCTCGCGCTGCCCGTGCACCCGGCCGTCGCCTCCGTCGTACGGCAGGTTCTCGACGAGGCGCATCAGACGGATTCGGGCACCCCCGCGGACGCCACCGCGGACGCCATTCCGGGCACCGGCGGCATCACCGTGGCCTGAGCATCCCCCACCCCAGGAATGTCTTAAGGGACCTCAACACCCGGTTGTCACAGCCCGTTCACCGACGTCGAAAAGCCGTAAAAAATCGAACGCTCACCGAACACAAAGCCAAAGTCGTGCCCGCCCTCCCCCGAAACACGGCCGAATGCCCGTTTCCCCCGCGCACGAAACCTGCCGAAGATTGTCGTGCCCGCGTACCGCCGGGTACAGTCGCCGCACTGCTCTGGCAGCCCCTGTTGTCGAGGCGAAAGAGAAGTTGGTGAACGACCGTCACCCGTCGGGGAGCATGACCACCCCGGCTCCGGCTTCCGACGCCGCCTCGGCGCCCTATGCGTCGTACGGCACCCAGGAAGCCCCTTACGGCGACCTCACCACATACGGCGGCTATCAGGCCAGCGGTTTTGACGCCGCCGGCCACCCGACCGGGCCCACCACGACGTTCCAGGCGGACCCGCTCTTCGGCGATCTGAACGCGGGCGGCCACGAGACCGGCGCGTACGACGCGACCCAGTGGTCCACCGGCAGCCACCAGACCCTCGGCCAGGACCCGTACGCGGCCCAGCACCACGCCGCCTACGACACGGGCGCCTACGACAGCACCACCTGGGCGACCGGCTACCAGCAGTTCGGCGGCATCCCGCACCAGGCCACGGCGCCCGACGTCAGCGGCCAGTGGGACGCGAGCGCCTGGCTGCAGCCCGAGCAGACTGGCGGCCCGGCCGACCAGACCCAGCAGTGGGAGTGGGGCACGCAGGTCTTCGACACCGGGGCGTACGACGCCACGCAGTGGAACACCGACGGCGGCGAGCCCGAGCAGCAGGCGACGGCGTCCTTCGACCAGGTCGCGTACGAGGACACCCCGTCCTACGAGGACGCCACCGGTTCCGGCTACGACGACGGCACCTCCTACGAGGAGCACGGGCAAACCGTTCCTCCGGAGGACGGCCCGGCCGCCACCGGCGAACTTCCCACCGTCACCGCGCTCCTCGACGACCAGGAGGAGAGCACCCCCGCCCCGGTCTCGCGCGCGGCCTCCCGCAGCGGCTCCCGCTCCCGCCGCCGTACGCCCGCCAAACGGTCCGCGCTGCTGACCGTCGCCGTGCCGTCGGCGTGTGTGATGGGCGTCGCGGGCATCGCGGCCGCCTCCGTCGGAACCTTCTCCTCCGACGACGCCCAGGAGTCCTCGACGACCGCGGCCGACGCCCAGCCGGTGAAACCGTCCGCAGCCAACAACAAGCTGGACACCCAGCTGGAAAGCCTCTCCGCCGAGGCCGACGACTTCGCCGACCGGGCCAGCCGGACCCAGGAGCGCATCGACCTCAAGGCCCAGCAGGAGGCCGAGCGGAAGCGCGCCGCCGAGGAGGCCGCCCGCAAGGAGCGGCTCCGCCCGAAGTTCGCCCTCCCGGTCGCCCAGCACGGACTCAGCGCCTACTACGGCCAGTCCGGCATCAACTGGATGTCCCTGCACACCGGCATCGACTTCCCGGTGGCCTACGGCACGACCGTGATGGCCGCGACCGACGGCACCGTCCGCACCGAGTGGAACAGCGCCTACGGCAACATGATGATCGTGACCGCCAAGGACGGCACGGAGACCTGGTACTGCCACCTCTCCACGTACCGCGTCGCCTCCGGTACGACCGTCAAGGCCGGCGACCCGATCGCGTACTCCGGCAACTCCGGCAACTCCACCGGCCCGCACCTGCACTTCGAGGTCCGCCCGGGCGGTGGCTCGGCCATAGACCCGCTGTCCTGGCTGCGCAGCCACGGACTGGAGCCCTCCTAGCCTTTTGCGCCGCAACCCCCGCCCGCTCCGGGCCGCAGCCCCCGCCGTGTCCGGCGGGGGCTCTCTCACGTCAGAGCTTCTCCACCGGCGCGTAACGCAGCAGCAGGCGCTTGGGCTTGGCGTCGCCGAAGTCGATCGTCGCCTCGGCGTTGGCGCCGGTGCCCTTGACCGCGACCACCGTGCCGAGCCCGAACTGGTCGTGCGTGACCCGGTCGCCGACGGACAGCGACACCACCGACTTCTCCGCGGTCCGGCTGGTGGCGAACCCGGAGGCGCCGGACGCCGACGAGCGCGAGCGGGACGACGACAGCGAGGCCGCCACACCGGAGACCGGGCCCGCCGGAGCCGCGACGGCCCCGGTGCGCTTCCAGTCGACATACGTGGGCGGGATCTCCTCCAGGAAGCGGGACGGCGGGTTGTACTGCGGCTGGCCCCAGGCGCTGCGCATCGACGACCGCGTCAGATACAGCCGTTCCCGCGCGCGCGTGATGCCGACGTACGCCAGCCGGCGCTCCTCCTCCAGCTCCTTGGTCTGGCCGAGGGCGCGCATGTGCGGGAAGACGCCGTCCTCCATGCCGGTGAGGAAGACGACCGGGAACTCCAGGCCCTTGGCGGTGTGCAGGGTCATCAGGGTGATGACGCCGTCGCCGTCCTCCTCGTCGGGGATCTGGTCGGAGTCGGCGACCAGCGCGACCTGCTCCAGAAAGTCGGCCAGCGTGCCCGTCTCGCCTTCGGCGCGCTCCTGCTCGAACTCCAGGGCGACGGCGGCGAGTTCCTGGAGGTTCTCGATCCGGGTCTCGTCCTGCGGGTCGGTCGAGGCCTGCAGTTCGGCGAGGTAGCCGGTGCGTTCGAGCACCGCCTCCAGGATCGTCGCCGGGCCCGCGCCGGACTCGACGATCGTGCGCAGCTCCTCCATGAGCGCGTTGAACCGCTTGACCGCGTTCGTGGACCGCGCGGCCATGCCGTACGCCTCGTCGACGCGGCGCAGCGCCTGCGGGAAGCTGATCTTCTCGCGCTGGGAGAGCGCGTCGATCATCGCCTCGGCGCGGTCGCCGATGCCGCGCTTGGGCACGTTCAGGATGCGGCGCAGCGGCACCGAGTCCTCGGGGTTGGCCAGGACACGCAGGTAGGCCAGGACGTCCCGGACCTCCTTGCGCTCGTAGAAGCGGACACCGCCGACGACCTTGTAGGGCAGGCCGACGCGGATGAAGACCTCTTCGAAGACACGGGACTGGGCGTTGGTGCGGTAGAAGACGGCGACGTCACCGGCCTTCGCGTCGCCCGCGTCGGTCAGGCGGTCTATCTCGTCGGCGACGAACTGGGCCTCGTCGTGCTCGGTGTCGGCGACGTAGCCGGTGATCCGGGCGCCCTGGCCGGCGTTGGTCCACAGGTTCTTGGGGCGGCGGGACTCGTTGCGCTCGATGACCGCGTTGGCCGCGGAGAGGATCGTCTGGGTGGAGCGGTAGTTCTGCTCCAGCAGGATCGTCGTCGCGTCCGGGTAGTCCTCCTCGAACTGGAGGATGTTGCGGATCGTCGCGCCGCGGAAGGCGTAGATCGACTGGTCGGCGTCACCCACGACGCACAGCTCGGCGGGCGGGATGTCGCCCTCGCTCGGCGGGACGTCCTCATCGTACGTGCCGGTGCCGACCAGCTCGCGGACGAGGGCGTACTGCGCGTGGTTGGTGTCCTGGTACTCGTCGACCAGGACGTGGCGGAAGCGGCGGCGGTAGTGCTCGGCCACGTCCGGGAAGGCGCGCAGCAGGTTGACCGTCGTCATGATCAGGTCGTCGAAGTCCAGGGCGTTCGCCTCGCGCAGCCGCGATTGGTACAGGGCGTAGGCCTGGGCGAGGGTCTTCTCGAAGCCGTCGGAGGCCTGGGCGGCGAAGTCCTCCTCGTCGATCAGCTCGTTCTTGAGGTTGCTGATCTTGGCGCTGAACGACTTGGGCGGGAAGCGCTTGGGGTCCAGGTCCAGATCACGGCAGACCAGGGCCATCAGGCGCTTGGAGTCGGCGGCGTCGTAGATCGAGAAGGAGGAGGTGAAGCCGAGCCTCTTGCTCTCGCGGCGCAGGATGCGCACGCACGCGCTGTGGAAGGTCATCACCCACATCGCGTTCGCGCGCGGGCCCACCAACTGCTCGACGCGCTCCTTCATCTCGCCCGCGGCCTTGTTGGTGAAGGTGATCGCGAGGATCTGGCCCGGGTGGACGCCCCGCTCGCCCAGCAGGTGGGCGATGCGGTGGGTGAGCACGCGGGTCTTGCCGGAGCCGGCGCCGGCCACGATGAGCAGCGGGGAGCCGGAGTGGACGACGGCGGCGCGCTGGTTCTCGTTCAGCCCTTCCAGGAGCGCGGCGGAGTCCACGGCGGGGCGGGGGGCGCCGTCGCGGTAGTACTCGTCCCGGTCCGGGGGCACGTCGAACTTCCCGCCGAACAGATCGTCCGGGATCGGCTCCGGTACGTGATCGTCCTCGGGCGGCGGCGGGGGTTCCTCCGCGTGGGCCCGCGGGGCCTGGAGGTCCGCCAGGAAGCTGTCGTCAAAGAGGCTGCTCATCGCTCTCCGAGTCTAGGGCGCCCCACTGACAACCGAGGGCCGCCCGCAGAACATCACAGCCGCCGCGGTCCGGCGGTCACCGGGGAACCGGGCGCGTCACGCACCGCGTCCACCCGGCTACCGCGCAGGTCGGACACGGGGTGCTCAGGCTCGGCGACGGCGAGCGACACCTTTCGGAAGGTCACGGAAATGTATCGGGCATATCACCCACCAACCTTCACAGCAGCCACACGAGTTGGCTACCGTGCCGGGCAGGCCGTACGACCCCCACCGGCGAACCTCGCCGGGCCGCGCGGCCTCCGCCGAGTCCGGCGCGCCCGTACGGCGACCGGAGCCGGGGACCCAACCGACTCTGGGGTGAATCGGCCCCTCCCTTTCAGGGAGGAGCCGTAGGGCAACCCTTCCGAACGACCCGCCCGAACCCGACAGCTAACCCGGTAGGCGGCCGATGGAAGGAGTCGCCTCCCTTGGCGTCGCACCGCAAGTCGCGTCCCACCCCGCGCGTGGCCGGCATACGCACCCCCGCCCTCGCCACCGCGGCCCTCACCTCCGTGGCCCTGCTCTCGCAGACCGCCGGCGCCACCCCCTCGGCCGACGACAAGCCGAGCCTGGAGGAGGTCGAGAAGAAGGTCGACGATCTCTACCGCCAGGCGGAGTCGGCGACCGAGAAGTACAACGCGGTCAAGGAGAAGACCACCAAGCAGCGCAAGCGCGTCGACGCCCTCCTGGACGACGTCGCCAAGCGGACCCAGAAGCTCAACGAGGCACGTGAGGAGCTGGGGTCGTACGCCGCCGCGCAGTACCGCACCGGGTCCGCCGTGCCGGACACCGCGACCTTCCTGCTCGCGGACTCCCCGCAGGACTACTTCGACCAGAACCAGCTGATGGGCCGGCTGACCAGCCGGCAGAAGGACGCGGTCGACGACTACTTCGACCAGCAGGCCGAGACGATGGAGAAGCGTCGCGAGGCCGGCGAGAGCCTCCAGACGCTCACCGAGTCGCAGACCGACCTCAGGACGGCCAAGGCGACCGTCCAGAAGAAGCTCGCCGACGCGCGGGAACTGCTGTCGCAGCTGACCGCCGAGGAGAAGGCGCGGCTCGCGGCGATCGAGAAGCGCAAGCAGGAGGAGGCGGCCCGCAAGGCCGCGGAGCTGGCCCGTCAGCAGCAGGCGGCGGAGGAGCAGCGGCGGCAGCAGGAGGCGGAGGAAGCGGCGGCCGCCCAGCAGGAGACCGCGCAGGAAGAGACCTCTCAGGCGGAGACCGGCACCGGCGACACTTCCACCTCGACCGACTCCACGTACGCGGCCAAGGCCGAGAAGGCGATCGCCTTCTCCCGCGCGCAGATCGGCAAGCCGTACGTCTGGGGGGCCACGGGTCCCGGCTCGTACGACTGCTCCGGCCTCACCCAGGCCGCCTGGAAGGCCGCCGGTGTCACCCTCCCCCGCACCACCTACGACCAGGTGAACGCCGGCACCACCGTCGCGATCGGCGCCGCCCAGCCCGGCGACCTGGTCTTCTTCTACGACGACGTCACCCACGTCGGCATCTACATCGGCAACGGGATGATGATCCACGCGCCGAAGCCCGGGGCGTACGTCCGGGAGGAGTCGATCTACTACGACGGCGAGTCGTCCATCCACAGCGTGGTGCGTCCGGCCTGACGCGAGCGCGGGTGCGCACCCGGTTGCACGCGCCCGCGTGCATTTCCCCGCGCCCGCGCGCGTGCCCCGCTCGCAGGGCGCGCAGGGCTCCATAGCATCGGGCCATGCCCGGCACCTCCCCCCTCCTCGACTGGTGGGCGCGGCGCGCGCCGGCGGCCGGGGCCGCCGTGATGGCGACCGGAATCGTCTCGGTCGGCCTCCACCTGGCGGGCCGCGAGGTCGTCTCCCGCGTCTTCCTGGTGGTGGCCGGCGCCGCCTGGCTGGCGCTGGCGGCGGAATTCCTCGTCCTCCTGCTGGGGCAGCGGAAGCAGTGGCTGATCCAGGCGGGCACACCGGCCGCGCTGACCGCCGTGGCGGCGACGACGGTGCTGGGAACCCGCTTCGCCGCGCTGGGCTGGACGCTTTCGGCGGGGGCGCTGCTGGCACTGGCCGCCGTACTGTGGCCGGTGCTGCTGGTGCTGAGCGTGAGACACTGGCGCAGGCGTATGCCGGGTTCGGTGTTCCTGGCGTGCGTGGCGACGCAGGGCCTGGCGGTGCTCGCGGCGACCCTCGCCGCGACGGAGTCTGCGGCCTGGCTCGCGCACACCGCTCTGGTGCTGTTCTGGCTGGGGATCGTGATCTACGGGCTCGCCCTGACCCGCTTCGATCCACGGCAGGTGATCGAGGGCGGCGGGGACCACTGGGTCGCGGGCGGGGCGCTCGCGATCTCGGCGCTGGCGGGCTCGAAGCTCATCGCCGCAGACGGCCCGGACCTCTCCCTGTGGAACGTCGACGACCGGGGCGTCCTGCACGACGTGACCCTCGCACTGCTCGTGCTGGATCTGTCCTGGTACGCCGTCCTGCTCACCGCCGAGATCGTCCGGCCCCGGCTGCTATACGACGTGCGCCGCTGGTCCACGGTGTTCCCGATGGGGATGACGGCGGCGGCGACGCTGTCCGTGGCATCCGCCGTCGGCGTCTCCTGGCTGGCGTGGCCGGGCGAGGTGCTGCTGTGGGTGACGGTGGCCGCCTGGCTGGCGGTCGCCGTCGGCGCGGCCGCGGCCGCCCGGGCCGCCGTACGGCCCCGGACGCCGCGGCAGGGCGCGGCGGGCCTCAGGTCCAGAGGACCGCGATGAAGACGTTCGCCGTCGTCAGCAGGCCCACCAGGCCGAACAGGCCCTTGTCCACCTTCTCGTCGTCCCGCTTCACGTAGACGAGGCCGAGGATGACGATCAGCAGGGCCAGCTTCACGCCGATCTTGATGTTGTTCACCGTCTGGTCGTCGGCCTGGTTGAGACCGACCAGGATCACGCCGGTGACCAGCATCGTCAGCGCGCCGTGCAGCATCGCCGGGACGAAGCGGGCGGTGCCCTGGCCCATCGCCTTCATCTGGGTGAGGAAGCCGCCGAGGAGCGAGGCGATGCCGATGATGTGCAGGCCGACGAAGAGATGGATGAGTACGTCCATGAGGCCGGAGCCTAACGAGGCGGTCACCGGTCGCCCGACACCGCCCCGGCGCCGGGACGCCCGAAGGCACCCGGGCACGGGAGGCCGGCACCGGTGGATACGCGGCTGTCACGAGTGGACGAGTGGATATATGCGGCGCATAGCATCCCGCCCCTCACGCGGCTCACAGAATCGTCACTTCGGTCAGGTCCCCACGTGCCATCGACGCTTTCGCGACGAGATCGCGGTCGCATCCGGTCGTCCGGCGGCCCGCTCCCGTCACTTCCGCACATCCCGTTACCGTCCCGATACAGCCGGGCCTAGCGTCCTCCACCAGGCGTCCGGCTCCCCACCGCCGCCCGGGCCAGGGGCGGCAGCCGGACGTCTCCGCCGAGAAGGCCCGGCGGCGGTCCCGCTCCCGTGTGCGGGACCACCGCCGGACCGCGCGGATCCCCGGTCATGGAAAGGACGTGCAGTCCACGTGGCAGCGCACCGCAAGCCCCGGAAGCGCCTGGCCGGCGGCCACAGGGCCCGTACGGCGGCGACCATCGCGCTGGCGGGCGCGGCCACCGCGACGGCCTTCGACGGGACCGGGCACGCCGAGCCGGAGCTGACGCCGGCGCAGGTCAAGGCCAAGGTGGAGAAGCTGTACCAGGAGGCCGAGGTGGCCACCGAGAAGTACAACGGCGTCAAGGAGAAGGCGGAGGCGGCCCGTCGGCGGCTGTCCAGCCTGCAGGACCAGGCGGCCCGCAGGGCGGAACGGCTCAACGCGGAACGGGACAGCCTCGGTTCCATCGCCGCGGCACAGTACCGCCGCGGCGCCCTCTCCCCCGCACTGCAACTGGCGCTCTCCGACGACCCCGACCGGTACCTCGACGGCGCCTCGCTCGCCGAACGGGCCGAGCACCGGCAGACCACCACCGTCTCCAGCGTCCGCGAACAACTACGGGAACTGGAGCAGTTGCGCGGTGCCGCCCGCGTCGAGGTGGCCTCGCTGGCCTCGCGTCAGGCGGAACTGGAGCGGCACAAGAAGACGGTCACTGGCAAGCTGGACGCCGCCCGCCGGCTCCTGTCCCGGCTCACGGCCGAGGAGCGGGCACGGTTCGCGCAGGACGGCACCGGCACCGACCGCGCCTCACGGGACGCGACGGCGGCCCGGGACGGCCTGACGGCCCCGGGCGGGGCGGTCACGGCACCCGGCTCCCGTGCGGCGTCGGCTGTCTCCTACGCCTACTCCAAGCTCGGCAGCCCCTACGTCTGGGGCGCCACCGGCCCCGACGCCTTCGACTGCTCGGGACTGGTCCAGGCCGCCTACCGCTCCGCCGGCGTCAGCCTGCCCCGCACGACCTACGCCCAGATCGGCGCCGGCCGCCGTGTCACCCGCTCCGAACTCCTCCCCGGTGACCTGGTGTTCTTCTACTCCGGCATCAGCCACGTCGGCATCTACGTCGGCAACGGGCAGATGGTCCACGCCCCCAACCCCTCGGCTCCCGTACGGGTGGCACCGATCGACGAGATGCCGTTCGCGGGCGCCACGCGCGTCGTGTGAACACGCCACACGGGATCGACACGGGCATGGCATGAGCACGGCGGCACGGTAGCGTCGGGCGCCGAGGCGGTGTGCGCCGCTTCCCACGTCCACGCAGTCCCCGTCCGCCGGAAGGTCCCGATGCCCCGCTCCCCGTTGCCTCCGCCTCCGCCGCCGCCCCACATCCGGACCTGGCCGGACCGGGCGGCGCTGCTGGCCGACCGGGGGAGAGCGCTGGAGGACCTGCGGCGGCGCAGCCTCGGGGTGCACCGGGTCCTGCTGCTGTGGCTGCTGGCAGTCGCGGCGATCATCGGCTGGTCGCTGCTGGTACTGCCGCTCCAGCAGATCGAGGAGAAGGACCCTCTCGGCCTCATCCTCGGCCCGGTCTTCGCGTTCCTCGGCCTCGCCTCACTCGCCCCGTCCGTCATCGCGGTCGCCCTCGCCATCCGCCGTGACCGGCGGATACAGGAACTCATCGACGCCTGGCTGGCCTTGGACACCCACCCGCCGACCGACGCCCGCCTGCGCTCCCCCGGCCTCAGTCTCTTCTGGCTGCTCTCCTCCATGCTGATCTGCGCGATCGGCCTGTGGGCCTCCTTCGCGGCCGCGGCGGAGGCCGAACCCGGCCGGTCGGCCTACTACGACGCCGCCCTGGGCATGGGCATCGGCCTGATCCTCTGGGTGACGGGGCTGATCGGCGTGACGAAGGCCGTACGGCACTACCGGTGGGCTCTGCGAGCCGTGCCGGCGCCGCAGCCGGGGCACCGCTGAGCGGCTCCGGTCCCCGCACCGGCTCCGGCTCCGGCTCCGGCTCCGGCTCCGGCGATAGGCGCCGCCCCGGCGGCCGTCACACCAGCCGCCGCGCCGTCGCCCATCTCGTCAGCTCGTGCCGGTTGGAGAGCTGAAGCTTCCTGAGGACGGCGGAGACATGCGACTCGACCGTCTTCACGGAGATGAACAGCTGCTTGGCGATCTCCTTGTACGCGTACCCCCGGGCGATGAGCCGCAGCACCTCGCGCTCGCGCTGGGTGAGGCGGTCGAGGTCCTCGTCGACCGGCGGCGCGTCGGTGGAGGCGAACGCGTCGAGGACGAACCCGGCGAGACGCGGAGAGAAGACCGCGTCCCCTTCCTGGACCCGGAAGATCGAGTCGACGAGGTCCGAGCCCGTGATCGTCTTGGTGACGTAACCCCGCGCGCCGCCCCGGATCACCCCGATCACGTCCTCCGCCGCGTCCGAGACGGACAGGGCGAGGAAGCGGACCGGCCGCTCGGTGTCCCCCGTCAACGCAGCGCAGCGACGCAGCACTTCGACGCCGCCGCCACCGGGCAGATGCACGTCGAGCAGGACGACCTCGGGGCGGGTCGCGGTGATGACCGTGACCGCCTGGTCGACGTCCGCCGCCTCGCCGACGACCTCGACACCGGTCTGCTCGGTCTGGCCGATCTCGGCCTGGACGCCCGTACGGAACATCCGGTGGTCGTCGACCAGGACGACACGCACCCGACGCTCACCGGTGCTCTGGCCGGCCGACTCCGCGGGCTCGGCCGGTTCCGCCGCTCCCGCCGTCCCGTTCGCCTCGGTCGGGTCGCTCATGACGTCTTCTCCGCCCTCTCCATCTCCAGCTCGACCTCCGTGCCGCCACCGGGCACCGCCCGCAGCCGGGCCGTGCCGCCGTTGCGCTCCATGCGGCCGATGATTGATTCTCTAACGCCCATGCGGTCGGCGGGTATCGAGTCGAGGTCGAAGCCGGGGCCGCGGTCACGGACGGACACGAAGACCGTCCTGCCCTCGACTTCGGCGTAGACCTGGACGGCGCCGCCTTCGCCACCGTACTTGGCGGCGTTCACCATCGCCTCACGCGCGGCCTGCATCTGTGCGCCGGTGCCCTCGTCGAGCGGGCAGTCACCGACGACGACGACCTCTATGGGCACGCCGTGCTTGTCCTCGACCTCCGCCGCGTTGCGTCGCACCGCGTCGGCGAGCGTGGCGGGTTCGTCCGCCTCGTCCTTGCCGGTGCCCTCCGGTTTGTAGAGCCAGGTCCGCAGGTCGCGCTCCTGGGCACGGGCGAGGCGGCGCACCTCGCTCGCGTTCTCCGCGTTGCGCTGGATCAGCGTCAGGGTGTGCAGCACCGAGTCGTGCACGTGGGCGGCGACTTCGGCACGCTCCTGGGCGCGGATGCGCATCAGGCGTTCCTCGGAGAGGTCCTGCGTCATGCGCACCAGATACGGACCGGCGAGCAGCGTGATGCCCACGAGGACCGCGAGGGCCGCCTGCAGCACCGAGCCGAGGTGAGCGGCGGAGCCCTGCAGGACGAAGATGCCGGAGACGCCGGCCGTCACCAGCAGGACGCCGGCCCCGGCGCGCAGCAGGGTGAGCGTGCGCCGACGCCGCCCGACCTCGACCCAGCGGGCCCGGCGGGCGTTGTCCGCCTGGCGCCAGACGAGGGCGACACCGGCGCCGACGAGGACGGCGGGCAGCAGATAGGCCTTGGCTCCGCTGCCCAGGTTCACGCTGCTGACGAAGACCATGGCCACGACGACCATGAGCAGCAGCGCGACGATCTGGCCCCGGTCGGGTTTGCGTGTGACGCGTCTGCGGCGGCCGTCGGGCGAGGTCTCGGTGGTGACGAAGGACGGCGGCTTCTCCGCGTCGACGCCTCCGACGCCGAGCGGCACGAAGAACCAGAACGCGGCATACAGCAGCGCGCCGAGGCCGTTGGCCATGAACAGGCCGACGAAGACCAGCCGCACCCAGATCACGGGCAGCCCGAGATGTCCGGCGAGCCCCCGCGCCACGCCACCGAGCCAGCGTCCGTCACTGCTGCGGTAGAGCTTGCGCGGCGGCCGCGGTTCGACGAGTGGCGCTGCTGTGGGCGCGGCTTCCGGCATGCCATCGATGGTCACACGCCGGGCGGCCTCGGGCATCAGGGTCGCCCCCCGAAACTCCCCTGATCTCCGAGCGAACGTCCCGGCGCCCGGAGCCCTCGCACCGTGTCAGGGGCGATATCAGGGTCGGGCCAGGGTCGTTCCGACTGCCGCCGGCGCGGCTCAGCGGTCACCATGGACACATGACTGATCACCAGCACGCCGCGGACACCGGGCCCGACACGGGCTCCGCGTCCGACCCGGCGACCACGGCCTCCGCCGCTGCAGAATCGCGCGCGCACGAGCGCGCGGGCACGCAGGGGCGGGCGGGCGCGCGCGATCAAGGGGACGCGTCGGCGGGGCTGGGCAAGGACGGACAGCCGGGCACGGCCGACGCGCCGGCGGAGGCGCAGGCCGGCGACGGGCCGCTGAGCTTCCGGCGGGACCGGCGGCACAAGATGATCGCCGGTGTCTGTTCCGGGCTGGGACGGCAGTGCGACATGGATCCGGTGATCTTCCGGATCACGCTGGCGGTGCTGGCGGCCACCGGCGGCATCGGCCTCATCTTCTACGGCTTCGCCTGGCTCTTCGTCCCGTACGACGACGAGGAGGAGAACGAGGTCCGCAAACTGCTGACCGGCCGCGTCGACGGCCACGCCCTTGCGGCGGTGCTGTTCGCGCTGGTCGGCTGCGGCGTCTTCCTGTCGATGCTGAACAACGGCGGCGTGCTGACCTTCGCCGTCGTGCTCTCCCTGCTTCTCGCGGGCGCCGGTTACTGGTCGCAGCGGCGCGGTGCGCCCGACCCCGATCCGCTGGCGGCGCAGGCCGCCGCCGACGCCCCGCCGGAGGCGCAGGCCCCGCCGGTGCTCGCCGCGTACTCGTGGTGGCGCGACCCCATCGTCAAGGACGGCACCCATGTCGGCGGCACGGGCTATCTGTGGGGTCCTCGGGACTCCCGGGAGCAGGACATCGCGGCGACCGTGGGCCTCGACCTCGACGACTACCCGCACGGCCGCGACACCGGCCGCACCCGCGGGCCGGCGCCGAAGCCGCGCGGTCCCCGCTGGATCGGCGGCTGGGTCTTCCTCCTCGCGCTCGTCGCGGGTGGCCTGGGCACCGGCCTGACGTGGGACGAGCATCCGCTCGGCACCAGCCTGCAGACCGGTCTGTCCTGTGCGCTCGCCGTCTTCGGTCTCGGCATCGCGCTCAGCGCGTTCCTGGGCCGGACCGGGGCGGGTTCGGTGTTCATGGCGGTGGTCACGGCCGCGCTGCTCGCCGGTTCGGCGGCGCTGCCCAAGGACATCGGCACGGACTGGATACGGACGACGTGGCAACCGGCCGCGGTGGCGGACGTGCGGGACAAGTACCACGTGGGGACCGGCGTCGGCACCCTGGACCTGTCCCGGCTGGACCCGGCCGAGGGGCAGACGCTGGCAGCGGAGGCCGAGGTGGGCGTGGGGAAGCTGCGGGTGATCCTGCCGCCGGACGTGACGCTGAAGGCGGACATCGACGTGGGAGTGGGCGACATCCAGTTGCCGGGTGACAAGACCCAGGACGTCGACGTGGCGCCGGGCAAGTACAAGCAGGTGACGATCCCGCCGAAGGCGGGCGCCAAGGGCACCGGCACGATCGCTCTCGACCTCCGGGTCGGAGTGGGACAGGTGGAGGTGAGCCGTGCTGCGTCATGAGTTCCAGCCGGGGAGGCTCGTCGCGGGGATCTTCCTCGCCATTGCGGGTGTCACGTACGCCGGGGACGCGGGCGGCGCTTGGGAGACACCGTGGTTCGTGGTGATCCCCCTGGTCGTGGGCGGTCTCTTCCTGGCCGGCGCGACGGGCATACTCGGCAGAGCGATACGCCGCCGGGGCACGGCCCGGTCCCGCCCCGGCGAGGCCCGACCGGAGGCACGGGGCTGACGACGACGCCCCCACCGGACGGAAGCGGGGGTACGCCGTCGATCGCGGATGCGCCCGCTACCGGTCCCCGTCCGCCCACAGGCGTCGCCGTGTCCGCAGGGCCGCGTCCACGGACAGGTACGGCGCGCCGGCGAGGACGAGGGGTGTCCACGCCATGAGGTAGGCGAGGTCGTTGCCGTAGTAGTACGGGTCGGACGCCCAGCTCACGGTCAGCCACAGGGAGAGGGAGATCAGCGCGCCGCCGAGCGCGGCGAGGCGGGCGAAAAGCCCGAGGAGGGTGCCGATGCCGACGGCGAGTTCGCCGAGGGCGATGGCGTAGCCGAAGCCGACGGGATTCTTCAGGGCGAGGTCGACCAGGGCCGGGATGGCCGAGGAGTCGCGGACGGAGCGCATCAGGTCGCCGACCGAACCGGATCCGGCGCTCTGCATGAAGGCGCTGTCGGTGAGCTTGTCGAGGCCGGCGTAGATGAAGGTGACGCCGAGGAAGACGCGCAGGGGGAGCAGGGCGTAGTGGGTGGCGGTGTCCCGCACCCGCCGGGTGCCGCCGCCACCGTAGCGTGAGATGTGGGTGTCGGGACGAATACCCTGAGTCATCGCTGATAGCCGCCTCTCGCCCGCCGTGCCGTGACTCCTCATCAGACGATACGTACGCAGAAGAGGACTCTCTCACTCATGTTCCGGTCGGTTTTCAGGCATGTGGCCCGCTTCCGCTCCCGCGTCCGACGTATCCTGTCCAGTCCCCTTCGCCCCCTTGGCCTCCTTCATCACATCCGGCCCCGCCGTCTAGTCCGTCACCTCGATCACGTACGGGTTCGTCTCCACGCCCGCCGCCGTGACCACCTGGACGGTCACCCGGCCGGGTTCGACGTCGACCGGTACGGGCACGGTGAGCAGTGTGTCGGTGGGGTTGCTGAAGCCGCCGGCCACCGGTACGAGCGGCACATGGACGTGCACGGCCCCGATCCGTACCGCCATCCGCGACAGCCGCTCGGCACCCTGCGCGCCGAGCGGGACGAAACCGGCGCCGCGGATCTCGATGTCCTCGCCGGTGCGGATCGGCGCGTCCAGGTCGCCCGCCTCCCGGGCGCGCACGACGGAGAGGATCACCGGGCGGCCGCCCTCCGCGTACTTGCCGGCCAGGTAGGTCGCGGCGGAGACCAGGACGACCACCGCGAGCCCCCACGGGAGGTCGGGCAGCTGGTCCGGGCGGCGGGCCAGCCGGACCACGCCGAACACCAGGGCGACGGCGCTGATCACGACGTACTGCAGGTCGGCGAAGCTGCCCCGGCCCGCGTCGTCGGTGAGCAGGTCGGCCGGCCGGGGCCGGTCCGCGCGGACCTTCTGCAGCCGCTGGCCGAGCACCCGCAGCCCGACCACGCGCCGCACCAGCACGGCGATCGCGCAGACCACGGCGAGGACGGTCACCGCTCCGGCGCCCCGGGCGAGTTCGAGCCCGGCGATCAGCGCGTCACGCTCCTCGTGATCCGAGGCGGCCGCGAGCCGGCCGGCCAGGAAGAGCACCGCGTAGGCGACGAACAGCACCCACGCCGCGGCCACGGCCCGGGAGGTGGACAGCCGGTTGTCCTCACCGATCACCGGCGCCAGCGCTCCGCCGCGCGCCCGGTGGAAGAAGGACGCCGCCGTCAGCGCCCCGGCCGCGACCAGCGCGGCGAGCAGCCCGGCGGTGCGGGCCGCCGTCCAGCCGGCGCCGATCGCGGTCAGCGACTGCACCAGCAGCAACAGCAGGACCAGCGCCCACACCGTGATCGTCGTTCGCCGCCACAGCCGGGCCAGCCAGGCCGCGCCCTCGGCGCGCCCGCGTTCGGCGACGAGCTGGGCGGACTGGGTCAGCTCGTCCGAGATCCACTGCCTGGACGCCGAGGCCGAGTGCACCACCGCCGCCGGCAACCCCTGTCCGGCCGCGAACTCGTCGCGTCTGAGCAGGAACGCGGCGACGGCCCGCCGGTGTCCCTCGCGCGCCCCGTGCGGGCAGCCCCCGCAGGTACAGCCGCCCCCGTGGGGACCTCCGTACGCTCCCGGCTCCGCGCTCTGCCTCGCCTCCTGCACCGCCACGCCCGACGCCTGCCTTTCCCGGCCACCGCCTCGCGACGCCCGTCCGACGCCGCCGTACAACTCCCCTACGACGACAGCGAATTGTGCCGTACGACACGCCGTGTACGGGTCACAAGTCTGGTCAGGGCGAGTGAAATTCCGGTCGCCGTGTTGACCCGGCTGGGAGAATCCCGATATGGCCGAGAACGGGCAGGGGGGTCAGCTCAGCAGGTCGGGTTCGCTGCGGCTGATGTCCTGCCACAGGGGCTGGTAGTTGATCCAGGCCACGAGGTCGCCGCCGAGCTGCTCGCGGGTCGCCACCGCCGCCTTGTGGTCGATGAGCACCGGGCGGCCCGCCGCCTGCGCCGTCAGCTGCACCTGGCAGGACCGCTCCATCGACAGGAACCACCACGCGGCCGCGTCGACGGAGTCGCCGACGGTCAGCAGGCCGTGGTTGCGCAGGACGAGCGCCTTGCGGGAGCCGAGCGCGGAGGCGATGCGGCGGCCTTCCTCGGTGTCGACGTTGACGCCGGTGTAGGAGTCGTAGAGGCCGTGGTCCTCGTAGAAGGCGCAGCTCTCCTGGGTGATGGGGTCCAGCAGGTCGCCGAGGGCCGACAGGGCGCGGCCGTGCACGGAGTGGCAGTGGGCGACGGCGACGACGTCCGGGCGGGCGGCGTGGACCTGGGCGTGGACGGTGAAGGCGGCCTGGTTGACGTGGTAACGGCCCTGGACGACCTGTCCGTCGGCGTTGGCCAGCACCAGGTCGCTGACGGTGACGTGCTTGAACGGCATGCCGAAGGGGTTGACCCAGAAGCAGTCGGTGAATTCCGGGTCGCGTGCGGTGATGTGCCCGGAGACGCCGTCCTCGAAGCCGAGCCGCCCGAAGATCCGCAGGGCGCCGGCCAGCCGTTCCCTGCGGTGCCGGCGTTCGTCCTCGACGCTCTCGTGCATGGGCGGCATCGCGAACTGCAGCCGGTCGGTGGGCAGGGGCGGGGGCGGAGTGGGCCGGGGCGTCCCGTGCATACGTCCTCCAGCGCTGGGTGTTTGCCGGGTTGCGGTACGAGGCGGAAGTTACCCCCGGTCAGCCCGAGTGAACAGCTCTCGTCCGACACCTGCGGCACCGGACGGATATCGGACAGAAGGTGTCGGGTTTCGCCGTCACACTCGTCGTATGGCAGAGACCACGGAATCGAACTGGGCGGCCTTCTCCGCGGCGGAACCGGAGCTGGCGGCGACCGTCGAGGCGCGCTTCGGCGCGTTCACCCATCACGTCCTCGCGACGCTCCGCAAGGACGGCTCGCCCCGGACGACCGGGCTGGAGGTGCGCTTTCTCGGCGGTGAGCTGTGGTTCGGCATGATGCCGGACTCGCTGAAGGCGCTCGACCTGCGCCGCGACCCGCGGTTCGCGCTCCAGGCGAACCCCGGGGAGGGCACCGGGATGGGCGGCGGGGACGTCCGGATCAGCGGGCGGGCGGTCGAGGTGGACGATCCGGAGGTGAAGGCCGCGTACACGAAAGAGGTGGAACCGCCGGAGCCGTTCCACCTCTTCCGCACCGAGCTGACGGAGGTCACACGGACCTGCGTGGAGGACGACGAGTACCTCGTCCTCCAGGTCTGGAAGCCCGGCGCTCCCCTGCGCACGGTCAAGCGCACGTAGGGGTCAAGCGCACGCGGGAGTCACTCCCACTCGATCGTCCCCGGCGGCTTGGAGGTGACGTCGAGGACGACCCGGTTGACGTCCCGGACCTCGTTGGTGATCCGGGTGGAGATCCGGGCGAGGACGTCGTAGGGCAGCCGCGACCAGTCGGCGGTCATGGCGTCCTCGGAGGAGACGGGGCGCAGCACGATCGGGTGGCCGTAGGTGCGGCCGTCGCCCTGGACGCCGACGCTGCGGACGTCCGCGAGCAGGACGACCGGGCACTGCCAGATGTCCCGGTCGAGGCCGGCCGCGGTCAGCTCCTCGCGGGCGATGGCGTCGGCCTCGCGGAGCAGGTCCAGGCGCTCCTTGGTGACCTCGCCGACGATCCGGATGCCGAGGCCGGGACCCGGGAACGGCTGGCGCTGGACGATCTCCTCCGGCAGGCCCAGCTCCTGGCCGACCATCCGGACCTCGTCCTTGAACAGCTTGCGCAGCGGCTCGATCAGCTTGAACTCGAGGTCCTCCGGCAGACCGCCCACGTTGTGGTGGGACTTGATGTTGGCGGTGCCGGTGCCGCCGCCGGACTCGACGACGTCGGGGTACAGGGTGCCCTGGACCAGGAACTCGACGGCCGGGCCCTCGTCCGCGATGATCTCGGCCTGCGCCTGCTCGAAGACGCGGATGAACTCGCGGCCGATGATCTTGCGCTTCTCCTCGGGGTCGCTGACCCCGGCGAGCGCCTTCAGGAACCGCTCCTCCGCGTCGACGACCTTCAGCTGGACGCCGGTCGCGGCCACGAAGTCCTTCTCGACCTGCTCGGTCTCGCCCTTGCGCATCAGGCCGTGGTCGACGTAGACGCAGGTGAGCTGGGAGCCGATGGCCTTCTGGACCAGGGCGGCGGCGACGGCGGAGTCCACACCGCCGGACAGGCCGCAGATGGCCCGTTTGTCACCGACCAGCTCGCGGATCGCCTCGACCTGCTCCTCGATGACGTTGCCGGTCGTCCAGTTCGGCTCCAGGCCGGCGCCGCGGTACAGGAAGTGCTCCAGGACCTGCTGGCCGTGCGTGGAGTGCATGACCTCGGGGTGGTACTGGACGCCGTAGAGCTTCTTCTCGTCGTTCTCGAAGGCGGCGACCGGGACGACGTCCGTGGACGCCGTGACGGAGAAGCCCTCGGGGGCGGCGGAGCAGGCGTCGCCGTGCGACATCCACACGTCCTGCTCGGCCGGGGTGCCCTCGAAGAGGGTGGACGACGAGCGGGAGACGTGCAGGTCGGTGCGGCCGTACTCGCGGGCGCCGGTGTTGTCGACGGTGCCGCCGAGGGTCTGCGCCATCAGCTGGAAGCCGTAGCACATGCCGAAGACGGGGACGCCGGCCTCGAAGAGTGCGCGGTCGAGCCGGGGGGCGCCCTCCTCGTACACCGACGAGGGGCCGCCGGAGAGGATGATCGCCGCCGGGTTCTTGGCGAGCATCTCGTCGACCGGCATGGTGCTCGGCACGATCTCGCTGTAGACCCGGGCCTCGCGGACTCGACGGGCGATGAGCTGTGCGTACTGCGCGCCGAAGTCGACGACCAGAACGGTGTCGGGGGCGGCGGCAGCGGGGGTCGCTGGTGACACGGGTTGCCTTCCGGCGGCTTGACAAGGGCTGTGTGTCCGATTCTACCGGGGTGGCGGCGGACGACTCTCGTCTCAGGATACGAACCGGGTTGGCGCTCACGGAGGGCCACGGCATACTGACCCCATGCTCACGCACTCGACCTTCCTCTTTACCTATGGCATCCGGCCCGCCGGCTGCCATGGTCGTGCTGCTTGAGCAACTGACAAGCGACTTCCCAGGCGCCCCGGGCCGACAAGGCCCGGGGCGCCTGTCGTTTCCGGGTCCTGCCGCTCCGGGGCACCCCTTCCCCCAAGGAGCTCCACATGACCGCCCTCGACGTCACCGGTGCCCGTACCTCCGAGGCCGCCGACGTGATCAGCGGCGCCCGCGAGCGCATCGACGCGCTCGACGACCGGATCATCGGGCTGATCCAGGAACGGATGGCCGTCTCGGCCGTCATCCAGGAGGCCCGCATCACCTCCGGCGGCCGCCGGGTGAACCTCTCCCGCGAGATGGAGATCCTGGACCGCTTCCGGCGGGAGCTGGGCAAGCCCGGCACCGCCCTCGCGATGACGCTGCTGGAGCTCTGCCGCGGCAAGATCTGACAGGGAAGTCCACGTTCCTTGTACGTACGTACGCATCACCTCTCACCCGTACGGCGCGTGACCGGCACCGGCACCCCTTCGTTGGTCCCGGTGTCCGTGCCAGCCAGGGGCGGGCCCGAAAGAACCACGCGTGGCTCGCTGGAGCGATGAGGCGTACGGATCGTGCTGTGCGTCGTGGGACCTCGCTCCAGGGAAGTGACCGGACGGCAGGGGACAGCAGCCCGGTCACCCAAGAGAACGGTCGGCTCCGGGGACGCCCGGGGCCGGCCGGCGGAATCGTCCGAAGCTGGGCCGGAAGGTTGCGCAGACCATGACGAACCAGCACGATGCGGAGAAAGCCCGAGAGCAGCCCTCGTCCCCCTCAAGTCCCGGAGCGGACAAGGGTCTTGCATCCCACAGGCCCCGCATGCGCACCCCGGTGCCATACCGTCAGTAACCGCCATGGATCGAGACCAGCGGCGCAACCCCCCGGCGCCGCTCCCCAGGCACCGGCGCTGCCCTGACGCCGGTGCTGACCAAAGAAGGGCCCCGCGGCTCCGTCCCGCGGGGCCCTTCTTCATGTCCGGGCGCCGACCCCAAGAGCACGCCCCGCGCCCCACATGCCCCCCCCCCGCGCCACAGCCACATCACATGTGACTCAAGCCACATAAGAATTCTGTGAAACGAGGGACAACCATTCCCACGACTCGCGGATCAAACCTCCTGAATCCAGGGTCACCAACCGCGCCCCACACGCGGGGCCCTCCGCCCCACGCGTGCTGCGTGACGCAGCACCGGACATCTCGAGGTCCTCATGAAGCTTCGCCGCGCCATGGCGGCAGCGGCCGCGACGGCAGCGATAGCCCCGCTGGCCCTGCTCGCCGCACCGGCCGCGTTCGCGTCCGACGAGCCGTCTGCGTCTCCGAGCGTGACCGCGACGGAGACGGTGTCCGAGTCCGCCACGCCGTCCCCGACCACGTCGACCGGCGAGACCACGCCTGACCCGACCAACTCCGCCACCGAGTCCGCCCCGGCCCCGACGGGCTCGGCCAGCGAGTCCGCCCCGGCGCCGACCGGCTCCGCCAGCGAGTCGGCCCCCGAGCCGACCGGCTCCACGTCGGCCTCGCCCTCGCCGTCCGCGAGCGAGTCCACCGACCCGGAGCCCGACTTCTGCGCCGACCCCGACGGCGACTCCATGGGCCTCAGCGAGGACCTCAGCAGCGGTCTGTCCGGCCTGGCCGACACGATCGTCGCGGGCAGCGGCTGGGAGGAGTTCTCCTTCGACGTCTCCAACAACGGGGACGACGAGATCAAGGACATCGTGCCGCTGGTCGGCGTCGCCGCCATCGGCTGGGACGAGCAGGACTACTCGGGCGAGATCACCGTCCAGGTCTACGACAAGGCCAACGGCTGGCAGACCATCGCCGGTGCCGCGGGCGAGGGGGGCACCTTCCCGGCGTTCTCGCTCGGCGCGGGCCAGTCGGTCTCGTTCCCGATGCGCCTGAGCGTCAGCGGTGACGTGCCCGAGGCGATCGGCCTGACCGGCGGTTTCGCGCAGTACTCGGACGACGAGGGCTGCTGGCTCGCCGACGACCCGAACGGCTGGATCTACGAGTTCGCCATCCTGGAAGCCGGCTCCGACGCCGGTGACCCGGGCGAGGCCGAGCCGAAGCCGCAGGGCGGCATGTCCGACCTCGACGAGGTCAGCCAGGTGGAGGCCACCGGCAGCCTCGCCGAGACCGGCGCCGGCTCGGCACTGCCCATGATCGGCCTGGTCGGCGGTCTCGCCGTCGTCGCCGGTGCGGGCGCGGTGTACGTGGTGCGCCGGAAGAAGGCCGAGGCGTAAGCCTCACGGCCGTAAAGACGAAGAGGGACCTGCGCTCGGAGGGGGGCACAGGTCCCTCTTTACATGCGTTCAAGCGTGTTGCCCGGGCGGGCCCGCCGCCCGCTCAGGCGTCCTGCTTCTTCGGCGGCATCGCCGGCATCCCCAGGAACGGCAGCCGCAGCGCGCCGAACGCGTCCGCGGGCACGGCCGGCTGCTTCGGCTCGACCGGCTGCAGGCGTTCGTACGCCGCCCCCTGGGACGGACGCGGGTCGGCCTCGCCCTTGTTGGGCCAGTACGACATCGCCCGCTCGGCCTGCGCGGTGATGGTCAGCGACGGGTTGACGCCGAGGTTCGCGGAGACGGCCGCGCCGTCGACGACCGAGATGCCGGGGTGGCCGTAGAGCCGGTGGTACGGGTCGATGACGCCGGTCTCGCGGGAGTCGCCGATCGGGCAGCCGCCGAGGAAGTGCGCGGTGAGCGGGGTGCCCATCAGCTCGCCGACGTTGGACCCGGCGAAGCCGTTGATGGAGGCAGCGAGTGCCGAGGCGCCCTCGGCGGCGGCCTTGATCTGCTTGGGGTTGGGGGCGCCGTGGCCCTGGCGGGCGGTGAGCAGGCCCTTGCCGACGCCGGCCGGCTTCAGATACGTCGTCAGGGAGTTGTCCAGCGACTGCATCACCAGGCCGATGATCGTCTTCTCGGACCAACGGCGGTTGGAGAGGGAGCGCAGGACGAGCACCGGGTGGCGGGCGGCGTTGCCGAGCCAGGCGAGGACGCGGGAGGAACCCTCGGCGTAGGGGACCTGGAGGATGGACAGGCCGCCCATCGAGTTGGAGCCCTTGCCGTAGCGCACCGGTTCGATGTGGGTGCTGTCGTCCGGGTGGATCGAGGAGGTGATGGCGACGCCGCGGGTGAAGTCGGCGCGTCGCTCGCCGGTGGCCTTGCGGTAGCGCCGGTCGGTGGTCTGGGCGCCGACCAGGGCCTCGGAGTTGGTGCGGGTGAGCATGCCGAGCCGGTCGGATATGTACGGCAGCCGGCCGCCGGCCTTCATGCGGTGCAGCAGGGTCTGGGTGCCGTAGGTGCCGGCCGCGAGGACGACCTGGCGGGCGGTGAGGACGCGGCCCTTGCCCTTCTTCCTGTCGTCGGTCGGGAGGGTGGCGACGGCGTAGCCGCCGCGGGAGTCGTCGGTGACGGAGACGACCGTCGTCATCGGGTGGACGACCGCGCCCGCCTTCTCGGCGAGGTGGAGGTAGTTCTCGTTGAGGGTGTTCTTGGCGCCGTGGCGGCAGCCGGTCATGCACTCGCCGCACTCGGCGCAGGCCTTGCGGGCGGGGCCCGCGCCGCCGAAGTACGGGTCGGCGACCTCCTCGCCGGGCTTGGCCCTCACCTTCCCGTCGGCGTCCTTGCCGTCGCCGAAGAACACCCCGACCGGCGCCATGTGGAAGGTGTCTCCGACGCCCATGCGCTGGGCGGCGTCCTTCAGGTGGACGTCGGAGGGGGTCATCGTCGGGTTGAGCCGTACGCCGAGCATGCGCTGGGCCTGGTCGTAGTACGGCTTCAGCTCGTCCTGCCAGTCGGTGATGTGCCGCCACTGGGGGTCGTCGAAGAAGGGCTTCGGCGGAACGTAGAGGGTGTTGGCGTAGTTCAGCGACCCGCCGCCCACCCCCGCTCCTGCCAGGACCATGACATTCCCGAGCAGGTGGATGCGCTGGATGCCGTACATGCCGAGCTTCGGCGCCCAGAGGTAGTTCTTCAGGTCCCACGAGTTCCTGGGCAGCGTGTCGCGGGTGAAGCGGCGGCCGGCTTCCAGGACGCCGACCTTGTAACCCTTCTCCGTCAGGCGCAGGGCGGTGACCGAGCCGCCGAAGCCCGATCCGACGACGATGACGTCGTAGTCGTACACGTGCTCTCCTCGTTGAGAACTGGCCGGGTGGGGCTGGGCTCTACCGGAACCGGAACGCCTTCATCAGCCGGAGGCTGCGGCTCATCAGCGCCGCGTACTTCTCGTCGTCCATGCCGAGCGACGGCGCCATCGGCAGCAGGCGCTGGTGGGCCACGGTCTGGGCCTCCGTGTACTTGAGGATGCCCTCGGCGCCGTGGCGGCGGCCCAGGCCGGAGTCCTTCATGCCGCCCATCGGGGACTGGACGCTGCCGTACGCGGGGGCGTAGCCCTCGTTGATGTTGACGGTGCCGGTGCGCAGCCGGGCGGCGACGGCGCGGCCGCGGCGCGCGTCCCTCGTCCAGACCGACGAGTTCAGGCCGTACGGCGTGGAGTTGGCATGGGCGATCGCCTCCTCCTCGGTCTTGAAGCGGTAGAGGGAGACGACCGGGCCGAAGGTCTCCTCGGTGCACACCGCCATCGGCTCGGTCACGCCGTCGAGGATGGTCGGCTCGTAGAAGTACGGGCCGACGTCCGGGCGGGCCACCCCGCCGGCCAGCACCTTCGCCCCCTTGGCGACGGCCTCCTCGACATGCCGCTTGACGGTTTCGAGCTGGCGTTCGCCGACCAGGGAGCCCATCTCGGCGCCGTACGCCAGGGACTTGCCGAGCCGCATGGCCTTGGTGCGGGCGGCGAAGCGCTCCGCGAAGGCGTCGGCGACCGACTCGTGGACGTACAGCCGCTCGATGGAGATGCACAGCTGGCCCGCGGAGGAGAAGCAGGCGCGGATCGCGCCGGCCGCCGCCTTCTCGATGTCGGCGTCCTCCAGGACCAGCATGGCGTTCTTGCCGCCGAGTTCCAGGGAGACGCCGACGAGGCGGGCGGCGGCGCCCTGGGCGACCTCGCGGCCGGTGCGGGTGGAGCCGGTGAAGGAGACGTAGTCGGCGTGGCGGACGACCTCGGGGCCGACGACCGGGCCGTCACCGAGGACGACCTGGAAGACCTCGGCGGGCAGTCCGGCCTCGATGAGCAGGTCGCGGGCCCACAGGGCGGTGAGGCAGGTCTCGGTGTCCGGCTTCATCACGACCGCGTTGCCCGCGACGAAGGCCGGCAGCGCGTCACCGACGGAGAGCTCCAGCGGGTAGTTCCAGGGGGCGATCTGACCGACCACCCCGCGCGGGTGGCGCAGTTCGACGACCTTGGTCAGGGTCGGCATGGCGCCCGCGTGCCGCTTGGGACGCAGGTACGAGGCGGCCTTGCGGCCGTAGTGGCGGGCGGCGATCGCGACGGCCTGCACCTCCTCGTGGGCGTGCAGCCGGGCCTTGCCGGTCTCCAGCTGGATCAGGTCCAGCACCTCGGCCTGGCGCTCCAGCACCAGGTCGTGGAAGCGGAGCAGGACGGCGGCGCGGTCCCGGACCGGCGTGCGCTCCCAGACCGGCTGCGCGGCGCGGGCCGCCTGGAACGCCTTCTCCACGTCCTCGGGCGTCGACTCGGGCAGGTCGGCCAGCTTCTCGCCGGTGAACGGCGTGTGGTTGGCGGTTCGTCCGGAGCCGACCACGCCCTTGGTGAGCTGGGCGACCAGCTCGGGGGTGACCACATCGGCGGCGGTGCGGACGCCCTCCGGGGCGGGGGCGACGGGGTTGGTGCCGGTACCGGCCTTCTCAGGAGCCTGCGCGTCGGTCATGAGCCGCAGGGTATGCCCCGGCGCGGGCTTTGTGTACCCGTCGGTAATCGGGATTCACGGAGTGCACACATGCCGCCAGTGATCACTGGCAACAAACATGCTGATCAGGGGCGTTGTGCGGCTGATGAGGGTGATGTGAGATCCAGCCGGTCGCGGGCGCCCTGGAAGACCGCCACGCCCTCCTTCTCCTCCGCCGTGCCCTCGGGCATCTCGACGCGCAGCTCGTAGAGCCGGTCGTCGTCGGTGCGGACGAAGAGTTCGATGACCCGGCGCCGGGCGCCCGCCTCGCCGTAGGTGCTGTCGGACCGCACGGCGTCCCAGGCCTGGAAGCGGGTGGAGGTGTGACGCGTCTCGGCGTCGCCGAAGAACTCGAGCGTCGCCGCGTGCTGCTTCGCCTGACTCATCAGGGTCCCGGGGGCGCTGTCCCACTGGGTGAGGCGGACCTGGACGGAACCGGTGGCGTGCGCGTACTCGACCACGCGGGGCTGGAAGCTCGCACTGCCCTGGCGGGCGAACTCCTCGTACTCGGGAGGGAGGGCGAGGGTGGCGCCCATGTCCTTTTCGGGGTGCGGGGTCCAGCCGCCGAGGGCCGGGCCGCCACCAGGCTCGGAGCTGGGTTTCGGGGAGGCCGGTCGGTCGGCCGCCCGGCCGGCACCGGTGGTCTTCGCGTTGTCCGCGACCGCGCCGCCGTCCAGGCCGGTGAGGACGGAGACGCCGAGCCAGGCGGTGCCTGCCAGGAGGGCGCCGAGGGCGGCGAGCGGGACGGGGCGGCGGTGGAGCGGTCGCCGCCCGGCGGGGGTGCCCGGGCCGAGGACGCGGCGGGCGAAGGGGCGTCGTACGACGGGCACGGGGGCGGGCGCCGCGTCGTCCTCCGGCTCGGCGGCCGTGGCACCGTCGGCCGACACGGTGTCCGCGTCCGCGTCGGTCCCGGCCTGCCGCGCCCCCAGCCGAACCGCAGCCGTTGCCCGCCGCGCCCCCAGCCGTACCGTCCCGACGTCGTCCCCGAACTCCGCCAGCGCCGAGGCGTCCTGCGGTGCGGGGCCGTCCGGCAGCGTCGGCCACTCCTCAGGCCCCGCCTCGCGCGCGGCCGCCTCGAGGACCGCGGTGATGTCCTCCGCGGCCGGTCGCCGGGCGGGATCCTTCTCCAGCAGCCGGACCAGGAGCGGACCGAGCGCGCCGGCCTGTTCCGGGTCGGGCGCGTCCGTGGTCAGGATCGCGGCGAGCGTCGACTCCACCGCCGTACGGCGGAACGGGGACCAGCCCTCCACGGCGGCGTACAGCAGCACGCCCAGGGACCACAGGTCGGAGGCGGGTCCCGCGCTCCGGCCGGACATCCGCTCGGGCGCGACGAACTCCAGCGAGCCCACGAACTCGCCGCTCGCGGTGAGGGATTCCTCGCCCTGGACGTGGGCGATGCCGAAGTCGGTGAGCACCACCCGGCCGTGGGGGCCGAGCAGGACGTTGGCGGGCTTCACGTCACGGTGCACGATCCCGACGGCGTGCGCGGCGCGCAGCGCGCCGAGGACCGCGAGACCCACGCGGGCGGCCTCGGCGGGCTTCAGGGGCCCCCGCCGCAGCACCTCGTGCAGGGACTCGCCGCGCACCAGCTCCATGACGATCCACGGCAGTCCGTCCTCTTCCACGACGTCGTGGACGGAGACGGCGGAGGGGTGGTCGACGCGGGCGGCGGCGCGGGCCTCCCGGTAGAGGCGGCGGGCGGCCCGGCGGTGGACCTCGTCCTCGGGGTCACCCGGCAGCCGAGGCTGTTTGACCGCGACCTCGCGGCCCACCGTCTCGTCGTGGGCCCGCCAGACGGTGCCCATCCCGCCGGAGCCGATCCGCTCGACCAGCCGGTAGCGCCCACCGACCACCCGCCCGTCGCGCCGCTGTTCACCGCCGTCGCTCATGCGGTGCATCAGGGCTTGGTGATCTCCAGGTTGGCGATCGCCGTCTCGGCCACCTCGCGCCCGCGCTCCGTGAAGTCGCCCCCGCCCGGGTAGCTGACGGTGAGCTTGTACATGTCGCCGCCCTTGGTCTTGTAGTAGAAGATCCGCAGCTCGCGGGGGCGGGGGTTCTGGGTGTCGGTGGTGGTGTAGTTGATGGTGTTCTCGGCGGCCGGCCGGTCCTTGTACGTGGCCCCGTCGTCGGGCTTGGTCCTCGGGTTCTCGGGCATGCCGAGGTCGTAGTTGCCGCTCTCCTTGTAGGCGGCCTCGTCCTCGTACATCTCGGCCTCGGCCGAGCCCGCGATCTCGCCGCCCGTGTCCTCCGCCTTCTTGTCGAGGGTGAGGCCGAGCCAGATGCTGCCGCTCAGGTCGGTGTACGACACCCAGTGGCTGTCGTCGTCCTCCTCGGGCGCGCTGCGCTTGTAGCCCTCCGGCACCGCCAGCGTGGCGCCGAGCGCCTTCTCCTCCTTCGTGTCCCAGTGCTCCGGCAGCGGGCCGGCGAACGGGTCGGCGATGACGAGATACGCCGTCACCGCCGCCGCGACGACCGCCGCGACCACCGTCGCGCCGAGCCCGAACAGCGTCTTGCGGCTGATCCGGATGCCGTCCCGGGGGCCGGAGTCGCCGGGGGCGGACACCACGTGCGTCGGGGCGGGCGGCAGGGGCGCCGGTGGGTTCGCGGCGGCCTCCAGCAGGGCGCGCACCTGCGCGGCGCCCGGCCGGTGCGCCGGGTCCTTCTGGAGCAGGCCGTTGATGACCTCGGCGAGCGGGCCCTGTGCGGAGGCGGGCGGCGCGGGCGTGGCGTTGAGGACGGACTGGAGGGTGGCCGGGGTGTTGCTGCGGCGGAACGGCGAGACGCCCTCGGTCGCCGCGTACAGCACGACGCCCAGCGACCACAGGTCGGCGGCCGGGCCGGGGCGCTGGCCCAGGACCCGCTCCGGGGCGATGTACTCGGGCGAGCCGACGAAGCCGCCGGTGTCGGTCAGATTGGTCTCGCCCTCGATCTGGGCGATGCCGAAGTCGGTGAGCACGACCCGGCCGTGCCGGCCCAGCAGGACGTTGTCCGGCTTGACGTCTCGGTGCAGGATCCCGGCCGCGTGCGCGGCCTCCAGCGCGCCCAGCACCTCCAGGCCGATCCGGGCGGCGTCGCGCGCGCCGAGCGTGCCCTCGCGGAGGGCGTCGCCGAGGGAGCGGCCCTGGACCAGCTCCATCACGATCCACGGCCGGCCGTCGACCACGGCCACGTCGTGCACGTTGACGACCGCCGGGTGGTCCAGCCGGGCCGCGGCGCGCGCCTCGCGACGCATCCGCTCGAAGGCGTTGGCGCGTTCCCGCTCGGGAAGATGGTCCGGAACCCGGGGCTCCTTGACGGCGACCTCGCGGTCCACCGTCTCGTCCTTGGCCCGCCAGACCGTGCCCATGCCGCCGTGCCCTAGCTTGGCGAGCAGCCGGTAGCGCCCGGCGATCAGCCGACCGGTACCGGGGTCGGGAGCGGCGGCCGGCTGCGCGGGCGGCTGCGAGGCCGACTGTGCCGGCGGCTGCGACGGCGGCTGCGACGCTTGGTGCCCGGGGTGCTGCTGCGGCACGACCTGGGTCGGCGCCGCGTACGGGTTGCCCGGATGCGGCACGCCTGTGGGCGGGTTCGGATTCGGTGGTTGCAGTCCGAAACTCGTCGGCTCGTCAGCCCCGTAGCGGGCTCCCCCGTTGTTGCTCATACGGTCATGCATATCGCGCCGGGCACTCAGGCATCCACCGCGGGGGGTGCGCAGTCACAGAGCCGTGACCCAGGACGCGGCTTATCTCCCGTTCATACGAGAGTCGTAGGAACTGGAGGAAGCCGACGACGTGACCGTCTCCGTCACCGTCACACTCGGCGTGGGACTCGACGGCGTACCGCCGCCGTCACCGCCGCCCCCGGTCATCAGCAGCGCCGCCGCCGACACGCCCGCCGCGGCCATCGCGGCGACCAGCAGCGCGGTCATCAGCCTGTCCCGCGGGGCGCGTCCCGTCCGGGGCGGCGGCACCCGCCCCGTCTCCCGGAAGGCCCGCAGCATCCGCTCGGCCTCGGCCGCGTCCAGCCGCTGCTGCGGATCGCGCTCCAGCAGGCCCTGGACGACGGGCAGGAACGGCGCCGCCTGCGCGGGCGGGCGGATCTCGTCGTCCACCACCGCGTGCAGGATGCCGCCCAGGGTGTCCCGGTGGAAGGGCGAGCGGCCGCCGACCGCCGCGCACAGCAGCACGCCCAGCGACCACAGGTCGGAGGCGGGCCCGGTACCGGCCCCGGACATCCGTTCCGGCGCGGTGTACTCGGGCGAACCGACGAAGGACCCGGACTCGGTGAGCGTGGTGGCGCCCGGCACCTGGGCGACACCGAAGTCGGTGAGCACGACCCGGCCGGTGCCGGACTCGATGAGCACGTTGGCCGGCTTCAGGTCGCGGTGCAGCACACCGGCCGTGTGCGCGGTGCGCAGCGCGCCGAGCAGGTCGACCCCGATCCGGGCGGCCTCGTCCGCGTCGACGGGCCCGCATGCCGAGATCCGGTCGGCGAGCGAACCGCCCTCGATCAACTCCATGACGATGTACGGGCGCTCCTCGTGGACGACGACGTCGTGGACCACGATGACGTGCGGATGGCTCAAGCGGGCCACCGCGCGGGCCTCACGCAGGATGCGGTCGCACTGGCGCCGCGCCTCCTCCGGGGAGAGGGAGGCGTCCTGGGCGATCTCCTTGACCGCGACCCGGCGCCGGAGCAGTTGATCGGTGGCCTGCCATACGACGCCCATGCCGCCGCGTCCGAGCAACGCCTCCAGCCGGTACCGCCCCGCGATGACCCGGCCGTCCGTCCGCTCGGTCCCCATGCGCCCATGATGCCCCAGCCGGAGGCACCCCCTCCGGGGGAAAAGACGCAGGTTGGCCGACAACCGACGGTCCGTCAGCCACACGGCTCAGCTGTGGCCGGGCCGCCAGCTCCGCAGCACCGCGTCGAACTGTTCCCTCGTGGTCTCCCAGTCGGACACCGGACCGGCCATGTAGATGGCGTACTCGACGCCGTCCCGGGTGAGGTACATCTGGTCGATGGCGCGGCGCGGACCGACGTACGTGCCGGGGTCCTTCTCCAGCGCCGTCCACGTGTACTCCCACAGGGATCCCTGCCGGTCCCGGTAGACGTTCTCCCGCAAGGAGACCCGCTGGTACTCGGCGAGCCGCCGGACCTGCTCCTCCAGGTCGAGCTGGTGTTCGCGCGCGTCGTCGAAGTCGGGCGCGCGGTCGACGGCGACGCGCAGCAGGTGCACCCCGCCGTCGGGCGAGTAGTCGATCTGGGTCAGCTCGCCGTCGTCGCCGTACACGCTCCGCTTCCAGTCGGCGCTCGGCAGCGAGAGGCCGAAACCCACCGGGTCGTCCGTCCGTACCCAGCCGTCCGGGACGGGGCTGCCGGTCACCGGGCCCGGCGACGACGAGTCCGGCACGGACACGGAGGGGGACGGCGAGGGCGTGGCCCCGCCCTCGGTGCCGCCGCCCCAGGTCTGCCACGCCGCGACGCTTCCGCCGCCGACGATCGCGGCGACGGCGACGACCAGGGCCAGCGTGCGCAGCCGGCGGCGCCGGGGCGGAGCGGCGGCGGGCACCGGCGCGCCCGGCCAGGTGTGGGCCCGCGTGTCCGGCCCCGTGCGAGCCGGCTGCACGGGGCGCGTCACCTCGTACGCCGCGACCTGCGGCCGCCGGCCCTCGGCCGCCTCGGCGAGCAGGCGTTCGGCGCCGGCCGAGTCGGGCCGGGCGGCGGGGTCCTTGCGCAGCAGCGCGGCGATGACGGGTGCCAGCGGCCCCGCGTGACGCGGCTCGTCGAGGTCCTCCTCGACGACGGCCTGCATGGTGGACAGCGGGGAGGTGCGGCGGAACGGCGAGGTGCCCTCGACCGCCGTGTACAGCGCCGCGCCGAGCGCCCACAGGTCGGAGGCGGGGCCCGGGTCGTGGCCGCGGATGCGTTCGGGGGCGAGGTAGTCGACCGAGCCGACGACCTCGCCGGTGCGGGTGATGGTGGTGTCGCCCTCGATCTGCGCGATGCCGAAGTCGGTGAGCAGCACCCGGCCGTCGTGGGCGAGCAGGACGTTGCCGGGCTTGACGTCGCGGTGCAGGACACCGGCGGTGTGCGCGGCGCGCAGGGCGCGCAGCACCCACAGGCCGATGCGGGCGGCCTCGGCGGGTTCCAGGCGGCCGTCCGCCTTGACGGCGTCGGCGAGCGAGCGGCCCTCGACCAGCTCCATCACGATCCACGGGCGGCCGTCGTGCTCCAGGACGTCGTGCACGGTGACGACGGCGGAGTGGTTGATGCGGGCGGCCGCGCGTGCCTCGGCGCGGGTGCGGGCCAGCAGTACGGCCTGGTCGCTCTCGGACGCGTAGAGCGCCGCGGTCAACTCCTTGATGGCGACGGCCCGGTGCAGCACCTCGTCGCGGGCGCGCCACACCCGGCCCATGCCACCGCTGCCGATGGCGTCTTCGAGCCGGTAGCGGCCCCCCAGGAGCAGGCCCTGCATCTGATACACGTTTCCCCGCAATGCACTTGACAGGGTCAGCGTAAGGACCCGCACTCGTCCGGGGAACCGCGGGGGCGGCACGGAAACCGCACTGTGACGGTTTTCGCTTTCGCCGCCGACCGGGAACCGATCGCCCAACTCCGCTTTACGGCGGTGTGGTCAGCCGGTGACCTGATAGGTCGCCGCCGCCTGCTCGTACAGCCGGGTCACCTCGTCGCGCTCCGACTCCGGGCCGCGCACCTGCAGTACGTGGTATCGCCCGCCGGTCAGAACGGCGAGGTTGCGCACGAACAGCTCGGTGCCGTCCTCACCGGTCCAGGTGAACTGGCCCTCGGCCATGTTCCGTTCACCGACCTGGATCGACTTCAGTCCGGTGGCGGTGGCCCAGCTCGACTCGCGGTACGGCCGCAACTCCGGTTCGCGCTCCCGCTGGTACGCCATCGGGTCGTTCCCGTACTCGTCGGCCGCGTCCCGTCCGGGGACGACGACCAGTTCGAAGTCGCCCTTGGCGTAGACCACCTGACCGCTGCCGTTCTTCGGCGTGCGCTGCCAGCCCTCGGCGACGGCGACCTCGAAGCCCTCCTCGTCCGTGCGCAGGGTGAAGCCGTCGGCGACCTCCGGGCCGGTGGTCTGCGCGTGGGTGGAACCGCCCGATCCGGACGGGCCGCCCGTCGTGGGTCCTGCCTGGTCGGGTGTGGGCTCGCTGCCGGTGCCGGGCGACTCGGCGGGCGCCTGGCTCGCCTGTCCCGCGGCGCCGGTCCGCTCCACCCCGTCCGCGCCGCCGCTCGACTCCGCCTTCGGCATGAACAGCATCGCGTACGCGATCGCCGCGCCCAGACCGAGCAGCACCAGCAGGAGCAGGGTCCGGCCGAGGCTGCGCGGCGAACGCTCCCTCTCCTTGTCCCGCTTGTGCCGGCCGTGATGCACGGGCAGCCCGGCGCGCCGCCTGCGCACCAGTTCGCCCCGGCGGCGTACGACGGGCAGCCGGCCGGTGCCGGCGGGCGGCGCGGCGACCACGTGCACCCCGGCCTCGGGCTCGGGCGCCGAACGCACCAGGGAGCGCAGCCAGCCGCGCAGCTCCTCGAAGTCCAGCCGCTCCGTGGGGTCCTGACGCAGCAGCGACTCGACGACCGGACGCAGCGGGCCGCACTCCTCGGCGAAGGCGGGCGGCTCCGCGCACACCAGCTGCACCAGCTCGGCCGTGGACTCCTCGGGGTACGGCGCGTGCCCCTGGACGGCGCGGAAGAGCAGCGCGCCCAGCGCCCACAGGTCGGTCGCGGGGCCGATGGGCGGCGCCAGCTGCCAGTTCTCGTGCACCGGGCCGGCCTGCTCGGGCGCCCAGCGTTCCGTCACCGGCCCGACCACCGCCATCCGGGCCTGGCGCGCCCGCTCGGCGGCGAGCGCGGTGGCGGGGCCGCGGCGCGCGGGGGCACCGGCCGACGGTTCGTCCCAACGACCGGTCGGCTGCGCGGGGTCACCGGCCGGGGCGAGACCCGGGTCGCCGCTCGCGGGAAGCGCGGCGCGGCTGTGCGGGCCCGCCGGGTGACCGTGGATGCCCGCCGGGTCGCCGGTCCGGGGCGTGCCGGTGCCGGGTCCGGTGGTGTACGGCTGTGGTTGTGGCTGCGGCTGCGGTACGTACGGCAGTGCCTGCCTGTCGCCTGGGTGCCGGGCGTAGCCCTGGGCCGCCTGGCCGTTGGGCCCTGCCTGGCCGAGGGCCGGTGGCCGGCCGGTGCCGTGAGCGCCGGGGGCGCCCTGGGTGCCGGGCGCGCCCTGTCCGCGCGGGGACGCTCCGTGCCACGGCGTCGCGCGGACGCCGTACGGGTCGGCGATCTGCCCGGGCGGGGTGCCGGTGACATCGCCGGGTGTGCGGGGGGTGCCGGGGGCGCCCTCGTACGGCTGCCCCTGCGCCGTTCCGTGGCCGTCGTCGGAGGCGGGGCGGGCGCCGGGCAGGGCGGCGCGGCCGGCTTGCCCCTCCTGGACGCGGGCCGCTGCCCGGGCTCCGGCGCGGTAGGCGGCGATCGCCCCGGCCCGCGCGGCCCTGATGTCCCCGCCGGTCTCGGGCGTCCCGCGGGCGGGCACTCCCGCACCGCCCGGCGTGCCCGTGCCGTTGCCCGCGTCGGCGCCCGGAAGTCCACCGGCCGCCCGTGCCTCGATCGCGGCGCGCCGCGCGGCCTCGGGGTCGGCGCCGGGCAGGCTGCCGGGCACGCCCCGGAAGCCACCGGGCCCGCCCGGGGCGCCGCGCTCCAGCTCACGTCCGGGTCCGCGGTCGGGGCCGCCCGTTCCGCCGTGTCCCTGCGGCCCTGCGGGGCCGCTCCAGCTGCCGCCCCCGGGTCCGTCGCCCTCCTCGGTCTCCTCCGCCGGCACCGGGTCGTACCCGCACAGCGCCTCCTCGGCCGCACCGACCGCGAGCCCGGTCAGCATGACCCGGCCGTCGTCGCAGACGAGGACCGTGCGGGCGGTGATGTTGCGGTGCACCCAACCGTGGGCGTGCAGCACACGCAGGGCCATGAGGACGTCGGAGGCGACCTCCGCCGCCCGGTACGGGGTGAGCGGCTGCTCCGCGAGAAGTGCCGCCAGCGGCCGCGCGGGCACCAACTCGCTCACTATCCACAGCGAGCCGCCCTCGGCGAACACGTCGAATACCTGGTCGAGCCGCGGATGGTCGGGGATGCGGGCCGCGGCCTGCGCGGCCTCCACCGCCCGCCGAACCGCCGGATCCGCCGATCGCCGCACTCCCCCGGCGGCGCGCCCCCGGTCGGGTCGCCGGACCCCGCGGTCCCGTGCCGTGAAGCCCTCGGGGAGTCCGTCGGCGTCCAGCACCTCCGCCTCGACGACCTCCGGCAACGGCACCTGGCGGACCAGGACTTCCTGCCCGCTGTAGGTGTCGAAGGCCCGGGTCTCGGTGAGTTCGTACTCGTCGGCCGGGGGCAGGGGCAGGCGGTAGCGGTCGGCGAGGACCCGTCCCGCATAGTCGTCCACGTTGCCTCCCCCGGCCGCCCTGCTGGTCAATTCCGCTCGTCCGGCGCCCCGTTCCGGCCTGTTGCGGATACGCCGGTTCCGGATGCGTACGGTTCGCAAGCACTCACGATACGTGCCGGAGGCAACTCACACGGAGGGGATCGGAGATATCACATGCCCAACCCTGCCGCGGCCCGGTCACGCCTTGGGTTCGAAGGTCTTCGTGAGCGTCCGCCAGGTGATCCGGCGCAGCTCGCCGTCCCACTTGGCGGCCTTCGCCGTGTACATCAGCGCGTAGCCCTGGTCGTCGTCGACGACGAACCCGCGGTCGATGGTCCGGTACTTGGTGCCGCCGTCCACGTAGGTGAACTCCCAGTCGGCCGTGTTCCAGCCGCGGTAGTCGACCTTCTCAATACGGATCTTGTCGTACTGCGAGCGCACCATGTAGCGCTCCTGGTTCTCCCAGTCCGCGACCGGGTCGCCCTTGGGCGTGCTGGTCCAGGCGACGAGCAGCTTCTGGCCCTCGGGGCCGGTGAAACGGTCGCCGGCCCGGTCCGACGACTGGTACTTCCAGCCCTCGGGCAGACCGATCGAGTAGCCCTGTCCGCCCTGGTGGGTCGAGTCGGCGGCGATGTCGTCGTCCTTGCCGGACTCCTTGCCGCTTCCCTCGCCGGACTCCTTGCCGGACTCATCGCCCGCGGAGGCGTCCTCGGTGTCGCCGGACTCGGCGCCGCTCGGCGTGCCGTCCGGGCTGGCGTCGGCCGAGCCGGACGCCGCGCCGTCCGTGTGGACTCCGCCCTCGGTGTCGTCCTTGGTGTCGCTGCCCGCGTTCGCGCCGGCGGCGGTCTCCTTGCCGCTGCCCCGCGACTGCGACGAGCCGTCGTCGTCACCGCCGAGCGTGAGCGCCAGCACGATGCCGAGCACCGCGACGACCACGGCGACCGCGATGATCAGCAGCGTTCGCCGGGGCACCACGTCGGTGAGCGGCGCCCGGGGCGCGGGCCGCGGCGGCAGGTCCGGCGGGGGCACGACGGGCCAGCCGGAACTGCGGGCGCCGCTGTCGCCGTTCGCCGAGCCGGAGGCGCCGGCCGCGTCGGACACCGACGGGGAGACCGCCGTGGTGGGCGTGCCGGGCGTCGTGGGCGTGCCGGTGCCGGACGAGCCGCGGCTCACCGCCGCCGCGCCGGCCGTGCCCGCCGCTGCCGCCGCCTTCCGCGCGGAGCGCAGCGCCCCGCGCAGCCGGTCGGCCGCCTCCTCGCCGCGCTTGCTCCCGGTCGACGCCGGGGCGTCGGGCCGGGCGGGCAGCGGGACCACCTTGGTGGCGTCGGCCGGGTGCTCCGGCTCCGTCTCGTCGGGAGCGTTGATGACGGCCTTGAGCATCGCCCGCGCGCCCGCGTCGTCGAGCCGCTGGGCGGGGTCCTTGGTGAGCAGGCCGTAGATGACGTCCCGGAGCGGGCCGGCGTTCTTCGGCTCCTCCAGGGGCTCGGTCATCACCGCGGTGAGGGTGGCGATCGCGGAGCCCTTGTCGTACGGCGGGGTGCCTTCCACCGAGGCGTAGAGCAGGCCGCCGAGCGACCACAGGTCGGCCGCGGGGCCGGGCTTGTGGCCGCGGGCGCGCTCCGGGGAGATGTAGGAGGGGGCGCCGACGAGCATGCCGGTGGAGGTGATGGACGGGTCGCCCTCGACCTGGGCGATGCCGAAGTCGGTGAGCACGACCCGGCCGTCGTCGGCGATGAGCACGTTGGACGGCTTCACGTCGCGGTGCAGGATGCCCTCGCGGTGCGCGGAGCGCAGCACGTCGAGGATGGCGAGGCCGACCTCGGCGGCGCGCCGGGGGTCCAGCAGGCCGTCCTCGCGGATGACCTCGGCGAGCGACTTGCCCTCGACCAGCTCCATCACGATCCAGGGGCGGTCGTCCTCGTCGACCACGTCGTAGACCGTCACCGCGCTGGTGTTGCGGATCCGCGCGATGGCCTTGGCCTCGCGCAGCGTGCGCGTGATCAGCCGGCGCTTCTCCTCCTCGTCGATGTTCGACGGGAACCGCAGCTCCTTGACGGCGACCGTCCGGCCCAGGGTCTCGTCCACGGCGCGCCAGACCGTGCCCATGCCGCCCCGGCCGAGCACGTCCCCCAGCCGGTACCGACCGGCGAGGAGACGCTCGCGGTTGTCCTGACGAGTGTCCTGACGGGATGTCCCCGCCCGCTCCGCCTCCGACATGCGTCCCCTCATACAACCCGCCCTGACAGAGCCTCCATTGTCCCTCACCCGACAAGTGCTCGACGCCCAGGGTGGCTCCCCGCCCCTTGCGCTGCGGGGTTCTGTCCCCGCACCCGTAGAACGAGACGGTTCCGAACAGAGATCCCGATTCGCCACACTCGTTCGAGTGAGTTCCTGAGGGGACTTGGGCGCGGGCGGCGCTCGCCGCGCGTCCCGCGCCGTTCCCGGGGCCCGCCGGACCGGGCTAGGCCCTGTCGTCAAATTCCCGTCGTCCGCCCGGAGGGCGGGCCCGGTGGCGTCAGGTGCGTGCTCTCGGCGTGCCGGGCCCTGGTCCTCGTACCGGATGTACGTGGGCCAGGGCCCGGTGCGGCGAGAGTGCGCGCATGGCGTCGCCGGGCAGGCGGGAATTTGACGACAGGGCCTACAAGGGCACTATGTCCGGGGCGCCCAGGCGTGCCGCGTCGGCCGTCAGGTCGTCGGGCTGACGCTGCGACTCGCGTTCGGCCTCCACCCGCTTCTCGTAGTGCTGGACCTCGCGTTCGATCTGGCCCTCGTCCCAGCCGAGGACCGGGGCCATCAGCCGGGCCGCCTCGCCGGCGCAGCGGGTGCCGCGGTCGAAGGTCTCGATGGAGATGCGGGTGCGGCGGGTCAGGACGTCGTCCAGGTGGCGGGCGCCCTCGTGGGAGGCGGCGTAGACGGCCTCGGCGCGCAGATAGTCCTCGGCGCCGGGCAGCGGCTCGCCCAGGGACGGGTCGTCGGCGATGAGTTCGAACAGCTCCTCGGCCAGTGAGCCGTACCGGTTCAAGAGGTGCTCGACACGGACGACATGGAGGCCGGTGCGCTGGGCGATGCGCGCCCGCGCGTTCCACAGCGCGCGGTACCCCTCCGCGCCGAGCAGCGGTATGTCCTCGGTGACGCATTCGGCGACCCGCAGGTCGAGTCCGTGCACCGCCTCGTCCACCGCGTCCTTGGCCATGACCCGGTACGTCGTGTACTTGCCGCCCGCCACCACGACCAGCCCCGGCACCGGGTGGGCGACGGTGTGCTCGCGCGAGAGCTTGCTGGTGGCGTCGGACTCGCCGGCCAGCAGCGGGCGCAGGCCGGCGTAGACGCCCTCGACGTCGTCGCGGGTGAGCGGCACCGCGAGCACGGAGTTGACGTGCTCCAGCAGGTAGTCGATGTCGGCGCTGGAGGCGGCCGGGTGGGCCTTGTCGAGGTCCCAGTCGGTGTCGGTGGTGCCGACGATCCAGTGCCGGCCCCACGGGATGACGAACAGCACGGACTTCTCGGTGCGCAGGATCAGGCCGGTGGTGGAGTGGATGCGGTCCTTGGGGACGACCAGGTGGATGCCCTTGGAGGCCCGCACGTGGAACCGCCCGCGCTCGCCGACCATGGCCTGGGTGTCGTCGGTCCACACGCCGGTGGCGTTGACGATCTGCTTGGCGTGGATCTCGTACTCCCCGCCCGCCTCGACGTCCTGCACGCGCGCGCCGACGACCCGTTCGCCCTCGCGCAGGAAGCCGGTAACCCGCGCGCGGTTGGCGGCCTTCGCCCCGTACGCCACGGCCGTGCGCACGAGGGTCGTCACGAAGCGGGCGTCGTCCATCTGCGCGTCGTAGTACTGCAGGGCGCCGACGAGGGCGTCCTTCTTCAGGCAGGGCGCCACGCGCAGCGCTTGACCGCGCGTCAGGTGCCGGTGCAGGGGCAGGCCCCGGCCGTGGCCGCGCGCCATCGACATCGCGTCGTAGAGCGCGACGCCGGAGCCCGCGTACAACCGCTCCCAGCCCTTGTGCTGGAGCGGGTACAGGAACGGCACCGGTTTCACCAGGTGCGGGGCCAGCCGCTCCAGCAGCAGTCCGCGTTCCTTCAGTGCCTCGCGCACGAGCGCGAAGTCGAGCATCTCCAGATAGCGCAGGCCGCCGTGTATCAGCTTGCTTGACCGGCTCGACGTGCCGGACGCCCAGTCACGCGCCTCGACCAGGCCGGTGGACAGGCCGCGGGTGGCGGCGTCCAGCACGGTGCCCGCGCCGACCACTCCGCCGCCCACGACCAGCACGTCCAGCTCGCGCTCGGCCATCGATGCCAGTGACTCGGCGCGCTGCGCCGGCCCCAGGGTCCCTGTCCTCACCGCTGCCTCCCGCTCATCGCGTCGCGCCGGCCGCACCACTCGGGGCGGGCCCGGTTCGGTTACCCCCTGCCCAGATTCTCACCGGGATGCCCGGCTTCAGCCACCACTCGCCCCCAGCCTGTGGACAACACTCACGGAAACACTCACCGAAACTCGGGCGCCCAATACCGCAAAACGGTCATATTTACTCCTAGTCTGACATTGCGCGCTCGCTCTTCCTGTCCACACGGCTTGCGCACCTGTCCCGTTTCGGTTACTGGGAAGGACGGCCCACGCCATGCCCGCAGATCTCGCCGTCATCGGACTCGGCCCGCTCGGCCTGCCGCTGGCCCAGGCCGCCGTCGCCGCCGGCATCCCCACCGTCGGCTACCGGACCGGCCCCGAGCCCGACTCCCTCAGCCCCGCCGAGCTGCGCCGGATGCTCTCGGGGGGCTTCCGGCACGCCGTCGGCGCCGCCGAGCTGGGCCGGGTGCGCACGGCGGTCATCTGCGTGCCCACCTCGCGCGCCGAGGACGGCGGGCTCGACCTCGGACAGGTGGAGTCGGCCGCCCGTACCCTCGCCCCGCGGTTGCGCCCGCACACCACGGTCATCCTGGAGTCGCCCGTGCACCCGGGCACCACGGAGGAGTTCCTGCGTCCGCTGCTGGAGAAGGGATCCGGGCTCCGCGCGGGCCGCGACTTCCATCTGGCCTACTCCCCCAGCCGGGTCGACCCCGGCAACCGCGCCTTCACCCCCGCCAACACCCCCAAGGTGATCGGCGGCCTCACCCCCGCCTGCACCGAGTCGGCCGCCGCCTTCTACGGCCGCCTCACCGACAAGGTGGTCCGCGCGCGCGGCACCCGCGAGGCGGAGACGGTCCAGCTCCTGGAGACCAACTACCGGCACGTCAACATCGCCCTGGTCAACGAGATGGCCGTGCTCTGCCACGACCTCGGCGTCGACCTGTGGGACGTCATCCGCTGCGCGGAGACCAAGCCCTTCGGCTTCCAGGCGTTCCGCCCCGGCCCCGGCGTCGGCGGCCACGCCGACCCGCAGGACCTGATCGGCCAGGCGGGGCGCGGGCTGCGCGTGGTGGAGGTGGCCCGGCAGGTCAACGAGTACATGCCCCGGTACGTCGTCCAGCGCGCGGCCACGCTGCTCAACGAGCACGGCAAGTCGGCCCGCGGCGCGCGCGTGCTGCTGCTCGGCGTCGCCTACAAGCCCGACCTCGGCGACCGGCAGGGCACGCCCGCGCGGGAGATCGCCGTACGGCTGATGGAGCTGGGCGCCGCCGTCAGCTACCACGACCCGCACGTGCCGTCCTGGAGCGTCCTGGACCGGCCGGTGCCCCGCGCGGACACCCTCTACGAGGCCGCGGCCGACGCCGACCTGACGATCCTCCTCCAGCACCACCGGACGTACGACCTCCAGGGCCTGTCCGTGAAGGCGCAGCTGCTGCTGGACACCCGGGGGGCGACCCCGACGGGCGCCGCGCACCGGCTCTGAGGCCCCGCACGCGGCCGTCCGCCGCGGAATTCGCTGGTGGCCGGAGTCGGTGCGCCTGCTAACCTGCGGCGTCTCCGTCGCACAGCCGTGCGCACACTCCGCTCGTACACCAGTCCCGTGGGGGGATCTCTGTCATGACCCAGTCAGTTCCGCCGCAGCCGACCGACGGCAACCCGTTCGCCCAGCAGCCGGGTGCCGTTCCCCCGGCCCCGGTCGCCCCGGCCCGCGGCGGCAACATCGCCCTCGGCGTGGTCACCGCCGTCGTCGTGGCCCTGGTCACGGCCGGTGTCTACGGCGCGATCGTCGGCGCCACCGAGTACGAGATCGGCTACGCGGCCATCGGCGTCGGCTTCCTCGTCGGCTTCGCCTCGGGCAAGGTCGGCGGCTCCCACCCGGTACTGCCCGTGATCAGCGCGGTCCTCTCGCTCGGCGCGGTCTACCTGGGCCAGCTGATCGGTGTCGCGATGCTGGCCGCCGACATCACCGGCATCTCCGCCGTCGAGATGTTCACCGAGAACTTCAGCCTCCTCACCGATGCCTGGAAGGAGACGGCCGACGCCATGACCTTCCTGTTCTTCGCCATCGGCGCCGTCGCGGCGTTCTCGGGTGCGAAGAAGGCAGCGGCGTAGGCAGACTTCGCAGAAACCCGGAAGGGGCCCGTCCACGCCAGGTGGACGGGCCCCTTTCCGATGCGGGGACTACCGGCTGTGCTGGGAGTCCGCGACCGTGACCTCGACCCGCTGGAACTCCTTGAGCTCGCTGTAGCCGGTGGTGGCCATGGCGCGGCGCAGGGCGCCGAAGAAGTTCATGGAGCCGTCCGGGGTGTGGGACGGGCCGGTGAGGATCTCCTCGACGGTGCCGACCGTGCCGAGGCCGACCTTCTTGCCGCGCGGCAGCTCCTCGTTGACGGCCTCCATGCCCCAGTGGTGGCCCTGGCCGGGCGCGTCGGTCGCGCGGGCCAGCGGGGAGCCCATCATGACCGCGTCGGCGCCGCAGGCGATCGCCTTGGGCAGGTCGCCGGACCAGCCGACGCCGCCGTCCGCGATCACGTGCACGTACCGGCCGCCGGACTCGTCCATGTAGTCGCGGCGGGCCGCCGCCACGTCCGCCACGGCGGTCGCCATCGGGACCTGGATGCCCAGCACGTTGCGCGTGGTGTGCGCCGCGCCGCCGCCGAAGCCCACGAGCACGCCCGCCGCGCCGGTGCGCATCAGGTGCAGGGCGGCGGTGTAGGTGGCGCAGCCGCCGACGATCACCGGGACGTCCAGCTCGTAGATGAACTGCTTCAGGTTCAGCGGCTCGTGCGAGCCGGAGACGTGCTCCGCCGACACGGTCGTACCGCGGATGACGAAGATGTCCACGCCCGCGTCGACCACGGCCTTGGAGAACTGCGCGGTGCGCTGCGGAGAGAGCGCGGCGGCGGTGACCACGCCCGCGTCGCGCACCTCCTTGATGCGCTGCCCGATCAGCTCCTCCTTGATCGGCGCGGCGTAGATCTCCTGGAGGCGGCGGGTCGCCGTCTCGGCGTCCAGGCCGACGATCTCGTCCAGCAGCGGCTGCGGGTCCTCGTACCGCGTCCACAGGCCTTCGAGGTTCAGCACGCCGAGGCCGCCCAGCTCGCCGATCCGGATGGCCGTGGCCGGCGAGACGACCGAGTCCATGGGGGCCGCCAGGAAGGGCAGCTCGAAGCGGTAGGCGTCGATCTGCCAGGCGATCGAGACCTCCTTCGGGTCCCGCGTACGGCGGCTGGGGACGACGGCGATGTCGTCGAAGGCGTACGCCCGGCGGCCGCGCTTGCCGCGCCCGATCTCGATCTCAGTCACGTGTGTGGCCTTTCCCTGATGCGTTTCAGCGCCTTCCAGTATCCCCGACGGGTACGACAAGGGCGGCCCCGGAGTTCCCGGAGCCGCCCCTGACCGAGCCTCGTGACTACTTGCGGCTGTAGTTCGGCGCCTCGACCGTCATCTGGATGTCGTGCGGGTGGCTCTCCTTCAGACCCGCCGAGGTGATCCGCACGAACCGGCCGTTGTCCTGGAGCTCCGGCACGGTCCGGCCGCCGACGTAGAACATCGACTGGCGCAGACCGCCCACCAGCTGGTGGACGACGGAGGCGAGCGGGCCGCGGTAGGGCACCTGGCCCTCGATGCCCTCGGGGATCAGCTGCTCGTCGGAGGCGACGCCCTCCTGGAAGTAGCGGTCCTTGGAGAACGACCGGCGGTCGCCGCGGGTCTGCATGGCGCCCAGCGAGCCCATGCCGCGGTACGACTTGAACTGCTTGCCGTTGATGAACAGCAGCTCGCCCGGGGACTCCTCGCAGCCCGCGAGCAGCGAGCCCAGCATCACCGTGTCGGCGCCCGCGACCAGGGCCTTGGCGATGTCGCCGGAGTACTGCAGACCGCCGTCGCCGATGACCGGGACGCCGGCCGCCTTGGCAGCGAGGGCGGCCTCGTAGATCGCGGTGACCTGCGGGACGCCGACGCCGGCGACCACGCGGGTGGTGCAGATGGAGCCGGGGCCGACACCGACCTTGATGCCGTCCGCGCCCGCGTCGACCAGGGCCTGGGCGCCGTCGCGGGTGGCGACGTTGCCGCCGATGACGTCGACGCCGGAGGAGTTGGACTTGATCTTGGCGATCATGTCGCCGACCAGCCGGGAGTGACCGTGCGCGGTGTCGACGACGATGAAGTCGACGCCCGCCTCGATCAGCGCCTGGGCGCGCTCGAACGCGTCACCGGCGACACCGACCGCGGCGCCCACGAGGAGGCGGCCGTCGGCGTCCTTGGCGGCGTTCGGGTACTTCTCCGCCTTGACGAAGTCCTTGACCGTGATCAGGCCCTTGAGGACGCCGTCGTCGTCGACCAGCGGCAGCTTCTCGATCTTGTGCTTGCGCAGCAGCTCGATCGCGTCCGTGCCGGAGATCCCGACCTTGCCGGTGACCAGCGGCATCGGCGTCATGACCTCGCGCACCCGGCGGGCGCGGTCGCTCTCGAACGCCATGTCGCGGTTGGTGACGATGCCGAGCAGCTTCTTGTCGCCGTCGGTGACCGGGACGCCGCTGATGCGGAACTTGGCGCACAGCGCGTCGGCCTCGGCGAGCGTGGCGTCCGGGTGGATGGTGATCGGGTCGGTCACCATGCCGGACTCGGAGCGCTTGACCAGGTCGACCTGGTTTGCCTGGTCCTCGATGGACAGGTTGCGGTGGAGCACGCCCACACCGCCCTGGCGGGCCATCGCGATCGCCATGCGCGACTCGGTGACCTTGTCCATGGCGGCGGACAGCAGCGGGATGTTCACCCGCACGTTCTTGGAGACGTACGAGGCGGTGTCGATCTCGTCGGGTGCCATGTCCGACGGGCCCGGCAGCAGCAGCACGTCGTCGTAGGTCAGCCCGAGTGTCGCGAATTTTCCGGGCACTCCGTCGACGTTGGCAGTCATGACACCTTCCCCAAATGGCCTTGATCGGTGCGGATGTCCATGCTAACGGGAGATGAACCCGTCTCATTCCACGGTACGAGGCACCCTGCGGCTTCGTATGTTCGTACGGAAATATGGTCCGGCCGGTTCATCGGGGGCCGGTACGGCGCCGCTTACTGCTCGGCGAGTGCGCGCAGCCTGCTCAGCGCGCGGTGCTGGGCGACCCGGACGGCGCCGGGTGACATTCCCAACATCTGGCCGGTCTCCTCCGCCGTGAGGCCCACCGCGATCCGCAGCAGCAGCAGCTCGCGCTGGTTCTCGGGGAGGTTGGCCAGCAGCTTCTTGGCCCACTCGGCGTCACTGCTGAGCAACGCCCGCTCCTCGGGCCCGAGGGAGTCGTCGGGGCGCTCCGGCATCTCGTCGGAGGGCACCGCCGTGGAACCAGGGTGCCGCATCGCGGCCCGCTGCAGGTCGGCGACCTTGTGGGCGGCGATGGCGAACACGAACGCCTCGAAGGGGCGGCCGGTGTCCCTGTAGCGCGGCAGGGCGAGCAGGACGGCGACGCAGACCTCCTGCGCCAGGTCCTCCACGAAGTGCCGCGCATCGCCCGGCAGCCGGGACAGCCGGGTCCGGCAGTAGCGCAGCGCGAGCGGATGGACATGGGCGAGCAGATCGTGCGTGGCCTGCTCGTCCCCGTCGACGGCGCGGTGGACGAGCGCACCGAACGATCCGGGGGCAGTGACCGCCTCGTCGTCGCGCATCGGTCCATCGTGCCCTGCGGCCGCGCGCTCCGCGGCACCGCCTCCGTTGTTGTGCACCGAAGCGTTATGAGCAGGTGCGCCGGAACTCATCCCCTGCGCCCTCCCCTTCCGCTCGACCGACTCGTCCCCGAGGAACTCCACACCTCAAGGATGCGGCATCCGCGGCGAAACGAGCAGCGGGCACCCTCAGCACCCTCTCACCGGCCCCGTTCCCACGGCCCCCGCACGCCGCCGACCAGCGGTCATCCGGCTTCGGCGGAGCACCACCGGGTGCGCCTCGCGGGGCTCGGACACACACCGCGCGGACGCCGCCGCGTCCGCGGCCCGCCCCGCGCGGGTCATCGGCGGGTGCCGTCGCGCGCCCGCTCGCGGCGCGGCCGGCGCAGAGGGATGTCCCCATCGCGTCGACTCCCTCCTCCGCCTCGCGGCCGGATGCTCCCGCGCCGTACGGACCGCTCGCGCGGGGGCGGCCGATGGCCCCCGCTCGACCGCGCGGCCGGGCGTCGCCGGCCCGGACCGCGGTCGGTCCGGCCGAACGCGGCGCCTCAGCGAACCAGACCCCAGCGGAAGCCGAGTGCCACGGCGTGCGCCCGGTCCGAGGCGCCGAGCTTCTTGAAGAGCCGTCGGGCGTGGGTCTTGACGGTGTCCTCGGAGAGGAACAGCTCGCGGCCGATCTCGGCGTTGGAGCGGCCGTGGCTCATGCCTTCGAGGACCTGGATCTCACGCGCGGTGAGCGTCGGCGCGGCCCCCATCTCGGCGGAGCGCAGCCGACGCGGCGCCAGGCGCCAGGTCGGGTCGGCGAGGGCCTGCGTCACCGTGGCCCGCAGCTCCGCGCGGGACGCGTCCTTGTGCAGGTAGCCGCGGGCGCCGGCGGCGACCGCGAGGGCCACGCCGTCCAGGTCCTCGGCGACGGTGAGCATGATGATGCGCGCACCGGGGTCGGCGGACAGCAGCCGCCGCACGGTCTCGACGCCGCCCAGACCGGGCATGCGTACGTCCATCAGGATCAGGTCCGAGCGGTCGGCGCCCCAGCGGCGGAGGACTTCCTCGCCGTTGGCCGCCGTCGTCACGCGCTCCACGCCGGGCACGGTCGCGACCGCGCGGCGAAGCGCCTCTCGGGCAAGCGGGGAGTCGTCGCAGACGAGGACGGAAGTCATGGCCGCCCTCCGCAGCTGATGCGCGTCACCTTGAGCCTCCAGGCTGGTACGAAATCGTCACCTGTGCGGTCGACCGTCTCGGACGCCTGCCCGAGCGCTTGTGTTTTCAACCGCCTCCGCCCTCTCAACGATGGTCACTCGAAAGAGTTACGGGGCTGTGTGTCATCTTCGGCACTCTACGTGAGGGCGCGGACACGGTGCAGACACGCGGGGCAGACCCTCAAGGTTTCATCACAACCATGCCCCATTTAGCCCTATTTCTTCCTATCTGGTGGTGTCTGGGGCTAGATTCGCAATGAGTCATATTTTCATCTCCTTAGATCGTAGATGTACGGTCGTGGGCACCGTATCCGCTCAGAACGGCTGCAAGGGGTCACGCAATGGCAGATTTCTCCCGCCTTCCCGGACCGAACGCGGACCTGTGGGACTGGCAGCTGCTGGCTGCCTGTCGCGGGGTGGACAGCTCACTCTTCTTTCATCCGGAGGGTGAGCGCGGGGCTGCACGGAGCGCCCGCGAGAACTCGGCCAAAGAGGTATGCATGAGGTGCCCGGTCCGCGCGCAGTGCGCGGCTCACGCGCTGGCGGTACGCGAACCGTACGGCGTGTGGGGCGGGTTGACCGAAGACGAGCGAGAAGAGCTCATGGGGCGGGCGCGCCACCGCCTGGTGTCGGCGTCGACGGCCGGCGGGAGCGCCGCCTCGAACACCTGAAGGAACGTTTCTGCACGCACTCGGGCCCGCCGTCAGCGCGCCGCGGCGTGCCCCAGCTCCCGCAGCGTCGCCGCCACCGCCGGCACCTGTGCCAGGTCGGGCAGGGTGAGGGCGACGATCTCCCGCCGCACCGCCGGTTCCAGCGACACCGTCCGGGCCCCCCGGGGCCGTACCGACTCGATCGCCAGCCGGGGCAGGACGGCCACGCCGAGACCGGCGCCCACCAGGCCCACCACCGCCGGATAGTCGTCGGTGGCGAAGTCGATGCGGGGCGTGAAGCCGGCCGCCTCGCACACCTCCACCAGCTGACCGCGGCAGCGCGGGCAGCCCGCGATCCACGGTTCGTCGGCGAGCTCGGCGATCGGGACGGATGCCGCACCGGCCAGCCGGTGCCGCTCCGGGACCAGACCGACCAGCGGGTCGGTCAGCAGCGGCCGTACGACGAGGTCGTCCCACTCCTCGGCGCCCGCGGCCCCCTCGTAACGGAAGGCGAGCGCGATGTCGCAGTCGCCCTCGCGGAGCAGTTCCACCGAACGCGGCGGCTCCGCCTCCTCCAGGGAGACCCGGGTGCCGGGGTGCGCGGCGCGCAGCGCGGCGAGGGCGGTGGGGACCAGGGTGGAGCTGCCGCTCGGGAAGGACACGAGCCGCACCCGGCCCGCGCGCAGGCCCGCGATGGCGGCGACCTCCTCCTCCGCCGCGGTGAGCCCGGCCAGGATCCCGGCCGCGTGCCGCACCAGCGCCTCACCGGCCTGCGTGAGCCGCATCTCCCGCCCGCTGCGCACGAGCAGCGGGGTGCCCACGGACGTCTCCAGGGCCTTCATCTGCTGGCTGACGGCGGGCTGTGTGCAGCCCAGTTCGCGCCCCGCGGCGGAGAAGGAGCCGGTGGCGGCGACGGCGCGCAGCACGCGCAGATGACGGGCCTCGATCACCCTTCGAGCATAAGCGAATCTTGGATACGAGGGCGAATAATGCGTCGACACTTTGGTCGACGCGGCCTACCGTGCCGCCATGAGGCTTCTCTCCGTGAACCTGGGCCGGCCGCGGACCGTTCCCTACACCGACCACCCGCAGGGTCTGACCGGCATCGACAAGCGCCCGGTCGACGGGCCGGTGCGGGTGGCGGCGCCCGGTCCGAAGGGCGTCGGGGCGAGCGGACTGGCCGGGGACGCGGTCTGCGACACCCGCCACCACGGCGGGAACGACCAAGCCGTGTACGCGGTGGCCCGCGAGGACCTCGACGAGTGGGAGCGGGAGCTGGGCCGACCGCTGGCCGACGGCGCGTTCGGCGAGAACCTGACCACCTCGGGCCTCGACGTCTCCGGTGCCTTGATCGGCGAGCGCTGGCGGATCGGCCGCGAGGTGGTCCTGGAGGTCACCTGCGGCCGGATACCCTGCCGCACCTTCCAGGGCCATCTGGGTGAACAGGGCTGGGTGAAGCGGTTCACGCTGCGCGGGGCGCCGGGCGCGTACCTGCGGGTGATCGAACCGGGCGAGATCCGCGCGGGCGATCCCGTCGGGATCGTCCACCGCCCCGGCCACGAGGTGACGGTCGCGCTCCAGTTCCGCGCGGTCACCACCGAGCGGGAGCTGCTGCCGCGCCTGCTCGCGGCGGGCGAGGCGCTGCACCCCGAGTCGCTGGCGGCGGCCCGGACGTACGTGGCGAAGCACCCTCGCGCGAACAGCTCCTGAACGGACGTCACGGGAGCGGACGCCGTCCGTCCAGGTCACTACCCTTGGCGCATGACAACGGCTCTGATTACGGGATCGACCGCGGGAATCGGTGCCGCCTTCGCACGACGGCTGGCGGCTGACGGACACGACCTCGTCCTGGTGGCGCGGGACACCAAGCGCCTCAGGGAGCAGGCGACCGAACTGCACGACCGGCACGGCATCGAGGCGGAGGTGCTGACGGCGGACCTGGCGCAGGATGACGGCATCGAGGCGGTCGCCGCGCGCCTCGCCGACCGCAAGAACCCCGTCGACCTGCTGGTCAACAACGCCGGCTTCGGCAACAAGGGCCGCTATCTCGACGTGCCGATGGCCGACGAGCTGAAGATGCTCAAGGTGCACTGCGAGGCGGTGCTGCGCCTCACCTCCGCCGCGACGCAGGCCATGTGCGAGCGCGGCCGGGGCGGCGTCATCAACGTCGCCTCCGTGGCCGCCTTCCTCCCGCGCGGGACCTACGGCGCCTCCAAGGCGTGGGTCGTGCAGTTCACCCAGGGCGCCGCGAAGGACCTCGCCGGCAGCGGCGTCCGCCTCATGGCCCTCTGCCCCGGCTTCGTCCGCACGGAGTTCCACCAGCGGGCCGGCATGGGCACCGACAACATCCCCGGCTGGATGTGGCTCGACGCGGACAAACTCGTCGCGTCGGCGCTCACGGACCTCTCCCGCGGCAAGTCCCTGTCCATCCCGGACCCCCGCTACAAGGTCCTGATGGGCGCGACCAAGCTGGTGCCGCGGGGGATGCTCGGGGGAATCAGCTCGCGGGCGGGGCGCAAGTACGGGCCGGAGCACCGGGGGCAGCGCTAGCGCGCTTCCGGCCCGCACCGGTTCGTGGCCCGGCCGCCGGTTGCCCGGGCCGGTGGGAGAATGTAGCTGTTCACCCGGACCCAGGGGGGCCGGAGGCTGCGCCATGACATTTGTGCAGGTCATCGACTGCAAGACCAGCCGTTTCGAGGAGATCGACCGGCTGATGGACAGGTGGGTCGAGCAGACCAAGGGAAAACGCACGGCGACGCACAGTCTGATCGGGAAGGACCGGTCGGACGCGTCGCACTTCATCGAGATCGTGGAGTTTCCGTCGTACGAGGAGGCGATGCGGAACTCCGAGCTGCCGGAGACCGATCGGATCTTCCGGGAGATGGTCTCGATCTGTGACGAGACGCCGACGTTCACGGATCTGGACGTGGTGCGGGACGAGCAGTTGTCCACGGCGACGGTCCGGCGGTTCTTCGAGCTGGTGGCCGCGCCCGGGGAGCTGCCGCCGCTGGACGAGGTGATGGTGGAGCACTATCACGACCACAATCCGGCGAACCCGGAGGACGCGATCGGGATGGATCACATCCGGCGCGAGATCCGGGTGTGGCGGGACGGCTTCGACTTCGAGTTCAGCATCGAGGACCTGATCGCGGAGGCCGACCGGGTGTGCGCGCGGTGGTTCTGGAAGGGCACCCACAAGGGGGAGTTCCTGGGGATCACGGCCACCGGGAAGGAAGTCTCGATGAGCGGTACGACCGTCTTCCGGTGCGGTGTGGACGGGAAGCTCGCCGAGGGCTGGTGGGAGTACGACCGGATGGGGCTGATGGAGCAGCTCGGCGTCTTCGAGGAGATGGAGCGCTGAGAGCTGCCGGAGAGACCCGCGAGGGGAAACGGGAAGGCCCGGCACCTCATCGGGTGCCGGGCCTTCCTGCGTGAGCGGTGCGTCAGTGCGCGTGGCCGTGACCGTGGCCGTGGCCCGCCGGCTCCGGCTCCTCTTCCTTCTTCTCGACGACCAGGGTCTCGGTCGTGAGCAGCAGGGAGGCGATGGAGGCGGCGTTCTCCAGGGCGGAGCGGGTGACCTTCACCGGGTCGATGACGCCGGCCTTGACCAGGTCGCCGTACTCGCCGGTGGCGGCGTTGTAGCCGTTGCCCTTCTCGAGCTCGGCCACCTTGGAGACGATGACGTAGCCCTCGAGGCCGGCGTTCTCGGCGATCCAGCGCAGCGGCTCGACGGCGGCGCGGCGGACGACGGAGACACCGGTGGCCTCGTCGCCGGTCTTGCCGAGGTTGTCCTCCAGGACCTTCACGGCGTGGACCAGGGCGGAGCCACCACCGGAGACGATGCCCTCCTCGACCGCGGCGCGGGTCGCGGAGATGGCGTCCTCCAGACGGTGCTTCTTCTCCTTCAGCTCCACCTCGGTGGCGGCGCCGACCTTGATCACGCACACGCCGCCGGCCAGCTTGGCGAGGCGCTCCTGGAGCTTCTCGCGGTCCCAGTCGGAGTCCGTGGCCTCGATCTCGGCCTTGATCTGGGCGACGCGGCCCTCGACGTCGGCCTTGGCGCCGGCGCCGTCGACGATCGTGGTGTCGTCCTTGGTGACGGTGACGCGGCGGGCGGTGCCGAGGACGTCCAGACCGACCTGGTCGAGCTTGAGGCCGACCTCCTCGGAGATGACCGTGGCGCCGGTGAGGACCGCCATGTCCTGGAGCATCGCCTTGCGGCGGTCGCCGAAGCCGGGGGCCTTCACGGCGGTGGCGTTGAAGGTGCCGCGGATCTTGTTCACGACGAGGGTGGAGAGGGCCTCGCCCTCGACGTCCTCGGCGATGATCAGCAGCGGCTTGGAGGCGTTCGACTGGATGATCTTCTCCAGCAGCGGCAGGAGGTCCGCGATGGCGGAGATCTTGCCCTGGTGGATCAGGATGTACGGGTCGTCGAGGACGGCCTCCATGCGCTCCTGGTCCGTCACGAAGTACGGCGACAGGTAGCCCTTGTCGAAGGCCATGCCCTCGGTGAAGTCCAGCTCCAGACCGAAGGTGTTGGACTCCTCGACGGTGATGACGCCGTCCTTGCCGACCTTGTCCATCGCCTCGGCGATCAGCTCGCCGACCTGCTGGTCCTGGGCGGACAGCGCGGCCACGGCGGCGATGTCGGACTTCTCGTCGATCGGGCGGGCGGTCGCCAGCAGGTCGTCGGAGACGGCCTTGACGGCGGCGTCGATGCCCTTCTTCAGGGCGGCCGGGGAGGCGCCGGCGGCGACGTTCTTCAGACCCTCGCGGACCAGGGCCTGGGCCAGGACGGTGGCGGTGGTGGTGCCGTCACCAGCGATGTCGTTGGTCTTGGTCGCCACCTCCTTCACCAGCTGGGCGCCGAGGTTCTCGTACGGGTCCTCGACCTCGACCTCGCGGGCGATGGTGACACCGTCGTTGGTGATGGTGGGGGCGCCGAACTTCTTGTCGATGACGACGTTGCGGCCCTTGGGGCCGATCGTCACCTTGACCGTGTCGGCAAGCTTGTTGACGCCGCGCTCGAGGGCGCGACGGGCGTCCTCGTCGAACTTCAGGATCTTCGCCATGGCAGCGGGAGCCCTCTCGGAAATCTCGGGTGTAAAGCGACTGCGCCCCGGGCGCCCGGCTTCGTTATCGGTCGCGGGGGCCAGGGGCGCAGCTCAAGGCAAATGTGCTTCGGTGAAGCGGCTTACTTCTCGATGATCGCGAGGACGTCGCGAGCCGAGAGAACGAGGTACTCCTCGTTGTTGTACTTCACCTCGGTGCCGCCGTACTTGCTGTAGAGCACGACGTCGCCGACCTTGACGTCGAGCTCGACGCGCTTGCCGTCCTCGATGCGGCCCGGGCCCACGGCCAGGACGACGCCCTCCTGGGGCTTCTCCTTGGCGGTGTCCGGAATGACCAGGCCGGAGGCCGTGGTCTGCTCGGCGTCGAGCGGCTGGACCACGATGCGGTCCTCAAGCGGCTTGATGGCAACCTTGGAGCTGGCGGTCGTCACGATCCGACCTCCCCCTTCGGAGATCTCACGGGGTTAACTGTCTGAGGTGGCGACCAGGTGGATCCGTCGTCGCGGGTGCCGGACCTGCCCGTCGCGTGTTTGGCACTCTCCAGGGGGGAGTGCCAGAGCCGAGACTATGACCGTGGTTAGCACTCGGTCAAGCGGAGTGCCAATTACCGTGCGGCGCGTCCGCGGGGCCGCCCGTGAACGCCCACGTAGTCCTCCAGGTTTCCGACCGTCAGGTCCGCCTCCTGGACGCGGCGCAGCAGGCGTACCGTCCGCTCCCTCAGACTCGGCGTCAGCGTCTCCGTCGCCGGGACGGCGATGATGTCGCCGGGGCGGAGGCGGTGGGTGCCGGTGGTGAAGGTGAGGTCGGTGCCGGTCATCGTGGCGCGCCAGAGGATCACCGCCCGGACACCGCAGTCGGCGGCCGCGCGGAGGGTGGTGCGGTCGTACGTGCCGTAGGGCGGGCGGAAGAGGTGGGGGCGCACCCCGAAGCGGGCGCGGAGTTTGTGCTGCTGGCCGCAGATCTCGGCGCGCTGCCCGGCGTACGGCAGGCCGCGCAGGGCGGCGTGGTCGAGGGTGTGGTTCTGCAGGCCGGCGCCGACCGAGCGCAGGCGGGCGAAGTGGCCGTAGCCGGGGCCGGCGACGCTGTCGGTGAGGAACATGGTGACGGGCAGGCGCAGTTCGCGGACCAGGTCGACGAAGCGGGGGTCCTTCTCGGCGCCGTCGTCGTAGGTGAGGAAGACGACCTTGTCGCGGGTGGGGACGCGGTCGAGGACCGGGGGGAGGTCTCCGTCGGCGGGCAGGGTGGGCCGCCGTGGGGTCTTCGGGGGTGTGCGGAGCGGCTCGGTGAGGCCCCAGCGGAGGTACGGGGACGAGGACGGCTCCGGACGGTCGGGCGCCGGGCCCGGTGCGCCCCGCAGCCCGTGCGTGGCCGTGCAGCCGCACAGCAGGAGCAGCAGGGCGACGGCCGGACCGGACCGGCGCGGCCTCACAGGTAGTCCTCCAGGCGGGCCACGGCGTACCCCTCTGCCGTGACCTTGTCGAGGAACCGCCGGATCATGTCGGGCATGGATCCCTCCCAGTGGTCCTCGCCCCGGAAGTGGGTGAGGACGATGTCGCCGCGACGGATCCGCTGGTCCCACTCGCGGTACTCCCAGCGATCGACGAAGACCTCCTCGTTCCACAGTGGCACATGCGTGATCCCGCAGGCCTTGGCGGCACGCAGGGTGTCCCGGTCGTAGTTGCCGAAGGGCGGGCGGAACAGGCGCGGGCGCTTGCCGAAGTTCTCCTCCATGACGTCCTGCATGCCGCAGATCTCACGCAGCTGGCCGGAGCGGGACAGGCCCGGCAGGTAGGGGTGGTGGAGGGTGTGGTTGTTGAGGGGCGCGCCCCGCTCCTGCATGCGCTTGAAGTAGCCGTAGTCGTCCTTGACGAGGTAGTCGCTGAGGAAGGCGGTGTACGGGATGTCCAGTTCGCTCATCATCCGCAGGAACGCCGGGTCCTTCTCGGCGCCGTCGTCGATGGTGAGGAAGACGACCTTGTGCTCGGTGGGGACGGTGGTGAAGACCGGGGGGAGGCCGAGTTCGTCGTGTCCGGTGACCTCGAAGCCTTCGCGGGTGGTGATCTCCGGCTTCCTCGCCGGGGGTGGCGGGGCTTGCAGCGGGACCTGCTCCAGGCCCCAGCGTCTGGCGGCGGCCGCGCGGGCGGCGTGGTCGGTCCGCAGCCGGGAGGCGTAGCGGTCGAGGGCGCGGGCCTCGGGCGCCTGGAGGGGCTTCTCCCGCTCGGGGGCGGGGTTGCCGCGCCTGGTGTCGCCGATCAGGGTGCAGCCGGAGGCGACGGCCGCGGCGGCGAGGACGGTGGCGGCGGCACGGAGACGACGGGCATATGCCCCGCCTTTTTCATTTTGTACTACTAGTCGCATGAGGCCGGATCTTCCCAGCAGGCATTCCCGATCCCCCGCCGACACCGCCACCGACGGGCCACCGTCCACCGACTGGCCGACAATGAGCCGGTGAACAACCCGGTGAACGACCTGAACGCCCTGCGCACCCCGGAAGGCACCGCCCTCCTCGACGAGGTCCGCGGCACCGACCCCGCCCACGAACTCGCCGTCGCCACCCGGCTGCGCCGCGAGCACCCGGCCGAGCTGGTCTCGGCGGCGCTCGGCCAGGCGCGGCTGCGGCAGCGGGCGGCGGCGAAGTTCGGGGCCGAGGACGCCGGGCGGATGTTCTTCACGCCGAACGGAGTCGAGCAGTCCACCCGGGCGAGCGTCGCCGCGTACCGGGCGCGGCGGATGCGCGAGCTCGGCGTGGCCTCCGTCGCCGACCTGTGCTGCGGGATCGGCGGCGACGCGATCGCGCTGGCGCGGGCCGGGATCCGGGTGCTCGCCGTCGACCGGGACCCGCTGACGGCGGCGGTGGCGCGGGCGAACGCCGAGGAGCTGGGGCTGGCGGACCTGGTCGAGGTGCGGGAGGCGGACGTCACCGAGGTGGACACGGCCGGCTACGACGCCGTGTTCGTCGACCCGGCCAGGCGCGGCGGACCATCGAGAGGGGCCGCGCGCAGCGCGTCCGTGAGGGGCGGTGGCCGGGCGGCGGGTGGGCGCATCTTCGACCCGGAGGCCTACTCGCCGCCGCTGTCCTGGGCCGTCGAGGCCGCCGGGAAGGCCCGGCACGCCGCCCTCAAGGTGGCGCCCGGCATCCCGCACGAGGCGGTGCCGGACACCGCCGAGGCCGAGTGGATCTCGGACGGCGGGGACGTGAAGGAGGCCGTGCTGTGGTTCGGCACGGAGCCCGGACTGGTGCGGGCCACCCTGCTGCCGGGGCCGCGCACACTGACCGGACGCGGCCTCGCCGACCCGGCCGTACGGCCCGTCGGACGCTTCCTGTACGAGCCGGACGGGGCCGTCATCCGCGCGCATCTGGTCGCCGAGGTGGCCGAGGAGGTCGGCGGCGGGCTGCTCGACGCGACCATCGCGTACGTCACGGCCGACGAGCTGCGGCCGACGCCGTACGCCTCGGCGTACGAGATCACCGACCATCTGCCCTTCAACGTCAAGAAGCTGAAGGCGCTGCTGCGGGAACGGGAGGTGGGCGTGCTGACCGTGAAGAAGCGCGGCTCGGCGGTCGAGCCGGAGGAGCTGCGCCGCAAGGTTCTGCCCAAGCCTCACGGGCCCGGGTCGGCCACGGTGTTCCTCACCCGGGTCGCGGGCGCGCCGGCCATGCTGCTCGGCCGGCCCGCCTGAGTCCTCCCCGCTCGGCTCAGCGCAGCGACTCCCACAGCTCGCCCGCCTCCGGTTCGTCCGCGACGACCCGGTTGCGGTCGGCGGGGGCCGGGACGACCGGCATGGTCACCGTGGTGACGTCGTCGGCGGACAGACCGTGCAGGCTCCGCCCCAGGTCGATCAGCTCGCCGAGCGAGTCGAGGCCGGTGTCGGTGGTGAGGCTGCCGGTGACCGCGTCGGCGACGTCGTAGAGCCGCGCGGCGTCGGTGAGCAGGCCGAGGGCCGAGATCCGCTCCAGCAGGGCCTTGACCAGGGTGTGCTGGAGCTCTATCCGGCCCAGGTCGCTGCCGTCGCCTATGCCGTGCCGGGTGCGGGCCAGGCCCAGGGCCTGCTCGCCGTCGAGGTGGTGGGTGCCGGCGTCCAGGCGCAGATGGCTCTGCTCGTCGTCGATGTCCTCCTCGGTGGTGACGGTGACCCCGCCGAGGGCGTCGACCAGCTCGGCGAAGCCCGAGAAGTCGATCTCCAGGTAGTGGTCCATGCGGACGCCGGTCAGCGTCTCCACGGTCTTCACCGCGCACACCGGACCGCCCACCGTGTACGCGCTGTTGAACATCGCGCCGTACGTCTCGGCCGACTCGCCGCCGGACTCCAGCGGGCAGGACGGCCGGGTGACCAGGGTGTCGCGCGGGATGCTCACCACGGTCGCCGCGGTGCGCCCCGCGTCGAGGTGGACGACCATCGCCGTGTCGGACCGGGCGCTGCCGCCCTCGCCGCCGCCCAGTTCCCGGTTCCCGGCGCCGTCCCGCGAGTCCGAGCCCAGCACCAGGATGTTCAGGGCGCCGCTGGGCAGCGCGGAGGCTGAGGCGTCGGCGGACGGGGTGACCAGGGGCCGCGGGGGGCGGTTGTCGCCGAGGGCGCTGTTGATGTCGACGCCGGTGATGTTGTCGTCGAGCTGCCAGTAGACCCAGCCGGCCGCTCCGGCGCCCAGCACCAGCAGGGCCGCGAGGGTGAGGCCGGCGGTCTTCAGCAATGTCGACCGCCGGCCCACTGGTCTGCCCTCGTCCCCGTGTTCGTCAAGTCCCGCCACAGACAGGAACGTAAGTCCGAATTATTACGAGCAGGAACGCCAGGCCGCCTTTTCTTGGGAAAATCTCAGATTCCGCGTCAGCCCAGGGTCACCGCGGGCACCGGATTGCTCCCGCTCCAGGTGCCGTTGAACCCGAATGTCACCGAACCTCCGGACGGGACCGTTCCGTTGTAGGACAGGTTCGAGCAACTGACGGCGGTGCCGGACTGGGTGCAGTTCGCGTTCCAGGCCTGGCTGATCCGCTGGCCCGAGGTGAACGTCCAGTTCGCCTTCCAGGAGGACAGCGCGGCACCGTCGCAGGCGATCCGCACCTGGCCCGTGAAGCCGGTGTTCCACTGGTTGACGACGCTGTACGTCGCCGTGCACCCGTCGCCGGGGCCGGGCTCCTGACCGGTTCCGCCCAGCGACTCGGCGATGGCGTGGTACGCCGGCTTCGCCGCCAGGTTCTCGTCGTACGGTGTCGCCGCGCCGTAGCCGTCGAAGACGTCCGGGACCCAGGAGTCGGCGTCGTTGAAGCCCCAGACGGTGACGCCGGTGCAGCGGTCGACGGCGAGACAGGCGTTCATGACCGCCTTGTACTCGGCGGCCTGCTGGGTCAGCTTGGCCTCGGTCGCCGGGAGCTGCATCCGGATGTCCAGCTCGGTGATGGCCACGTCGACGCCGAGGTCGGCGAAGCGCTGGATGTTCTGCTGCAGGGTGGAGGGGACCTGGCCGAGGATCAGGTGCGCCTGGAGGCCGACGCCGTCGATCGGGACGCCGCGCTCCTTCAGCGACTTGACCAGGTTGTACAGGGCGGTGCTCTTCGCGTTGACGCCCTCGACGTTGTAGTCGTTGATGTACAGCTTGGCGTTCGGGTCGGCGGCGCGGGCCCAGGTCAGGGCGTCGGCGATGTAGTCGGTGCCGAGGTTGTTGTACCAGAGGGACTGCCGGTAGGTGCCGTCCTCGTTGAACGCCTCGTTGACGACGTCCCAGGCGGCGATCTTGCCTTTGTACCGGGTCGTCTCGGTGGTGACGTGGTCCTGAAGGATGGTCCGCAGTTCGGCGGGGGTGAAGGAGCCGTTGGCCAGCCAGCCGGGGTTCTGGCTGTGCCAGACGAGGGTGTGACCGCGCACCTGCTGCCCGTTGGTCTGGGCGAAGTTCACGATCTGGTCGGCCTCGGCCCAGTTGAACGAGCCGCGGCTGGGTTCCACCGCCTCCCACTTCATGGCGTTCTCGGGGGTGACGAAATTGAACTCCCGCGCGGCGATCTCGCCGCGGGTACCGGTGAGGTGGGATCCGCCGATGGCCGTGCCGATGACCTTGCCCTTGGCGTCGGCCAGATCGCGCAGCGGCACGTCGGCGGCCTGCGCGGCGGGAGCGGCGGTGAGCAGGGCGCCGAGAGTGGCGGCGACGCCGGCCACCACGGACGCCAGGGAGAAGCCGGATCTCAGAGATCTCATGCGGGTGCCTCCGAAAGTTTCGGTCGTATAACCGATTGGCTGCGGAGGAGTGTTGGGTGCGAGCGGCCAGGCGTCAATACGGCAACTTTCGGCCAAGCCGCCTGCACGGGCCGCGCCGCCCGCTCAGGCACAGCCCCCGGCTCGGCAGCAGCCCCCGGCTCACCGCCCCGCCGGTGCCGCCGTGCTGCTGCGGACCACCAGGCTCGTGGCCAGTTCCACGCGGGTGGCGGCCGGTGTCGCGTCGCCGCCGCGGCCCAGTTCCAGCACCAGCCGTGCCGCCGCCTCCGCCATCTCGGTCAGGGGCTGCTTCACGGTCGTCAGCGGTGGGCCCACCCAGCGGGCGACCGGCAGGTCGTCGAAGCCCACCACGCTCAGGTCCTCCGGCACCCGCAGGCCCAGCTCCCGCGCCGCCTCGTACAGGCCGAGCGCCTGGAGGTCGTTGCCCGCGAAGACAGCGGTCGGGCGGTCCGGGCGGCGCAGCAGTTCGAGGCCCAGCCGGTAGCCGGACTCGTGGTGGAAGTCCCCGCCCTTGATCAGCGAGGGGTCCACCGGCACCCCGGCGGTCTCCAGCGCCGCCCGGTACCCGTCGATCCGGGCCCGGCTGCACATCATCCGCGACGGCCCGCTGATCGCCCCGATGCGGCGGTGCCCCAGGTCGACGAGGTGCCGGGTGGCGGCGAGGCCGCCCTGCCAGTTCGTCGCGCCGATCGACGGCACGTCGGACCCCGGGTCGCCGGCCGGGTCCATCACCACGAACGGGATCGACCGGCTGGTCAGCAACGCCCGCTGCGACTCGTCCAGCTCGGACAGCACCAGGATCACCCCGTGCGGCCGCCGCGCCGCGACCTGGTCGGCCCAGGTCCGGCCGGGGCTGAGCCGTCCCGCGCTCTCGGACAGCACGACGCTCAGCGCGGCGTCCCGGGCCACGTTCTCCACGCCCCGGATGACCTCCAGCGCCCAGGCGCTCTCCAGCTCGTGGAAGACGAGGTCGATGAGGGGTGACCGGGTCGCCTCGGCCCGGCGGCGCCGGTATCCGTGGGCGCGCAGCAGCTCCTCCACGCGGTTGCGGGTCGCCGGGGCGACGTCCGCCCGCCCGTTGAGGACCTTCGAAACAGTCGGTGCGGACACGCCCGCCTCGCGGGCGATCTCCGCGAGCGTAGCGGTCTGCGTGGACCGCCGTGCCGTCTGGGTTCGAGCGCGTTCCGGTGGAGTCATGCCCGCGATCGTATCTCTGCGCGACCTCTTGACGGACCCCGCGCGGCGCCATAGTTTCCCGGAACATTCGACATCCAGTCCGAAACATTCGCCGAAACAGTCGCCCGATCTCGCCCGATCCGGGCGTCCACGCAAGCCGAGAGGTTGCTGCCATGGGGTCCCACACGTCCAACGGCGGACGTTCGTTCAGCAGACGCTGGGTGCTCGGCGCCGGCGCCACCACCCTGCTCACCACCGGTCTGACCGCCTGCGGCTCCGGCAGCGGCTCCGGCGGCGACGGCGGCACGCTCACCGCCTTCGTCTACGGCGACGACGCGGTGAAGGTGCAGCAGGCGGCCGTGGACCGGTTCAACAAGTCGGCCGCCGCCGAGAAGGCGGGCGGCAAGATCAAGCTGCAGAAGATCCCCGGCTCGGACTACGCCCCCAAGCTGCGCACGGCCATGGGTTCGCCCAGCGCCCCGGACGTGTTCTTCAACTGGGGCGGCGGCTCGATCAAGCCGTACGTGGAGGCGGACAAGCTCGTCGACCTGACCGACATCATCGAAGGCGACCCGGTCCTGAAGGACGGCTTCCTGCCCTCGGTGCTCGCGGCCGGCGACCTGAAGGGCCGCCACTACGGCATCCCGATGCGCGGCATGCAGCCCGTGATCCTGTTCTACAACAAGTCCGTGTTCGCCGAGCACAAGCTGCAACCGCCCACCACCTGGGACCAGCTGCTCGACGTCAACACCAAGCTGAAGAAGGCGGGCATCACCCCCTTCGCGCTCGGCGGCTCCGACATCTGGCCGGAACTGATGTGGCTGGAGTACCTGGTCGACCGCCTCGGCGGCCCGGAGGTCTTCCGGCGCATCCAGGACGGCGACGCCGAGGGCTGGGGCGACCCGGCGGTGCTGAAGGCGGCCGAGATGGTGAAGGAGCTGATCGACGCCGACGCGTTCGGCTCGAAGTTCACCTCGGTGTCGTACGTCAACGGCGGCGCCCCCGCCGTGTTCGCCAAGGGCAAGGCGGCGATGCACCTGATGGGTTCGTGGGAGTACTCCACGCAGCTCGGCAAGTTCCCCGACTTCGCGAAGAAGCACCTGGGCTGGGCCGCGTTCCCGAAGATCGAGGACGGCTCCGGCGACGCCCGCAACGTGGTCGGCAACCCCACCAACTACTGGTCGGTCAACGCCCGCGCCGGCAACCAGGACGCGGCGATCGCCTTCCTGAAGGAGAGCGCGTCCCGCGAGTACGCCAAGGCGCTGGTGGCCAACGGCGACGTGCCGACGACCTCGAACGCGGCGCTGCTGCTGGGCGACGCGCCCAACCCGGAGTACGCCCGCTTCCAGTACCAGATGGTCGAGAGCGCCCCCGCGTTCACCCTGTCCTGGGACCAGGCGCTCGGCGATGAGCTGGGCACGAGGATGCACACCGAGATCGGCAAGCTGTTCGCGGGGAAGTCGTCGCCGAGCCAGTTCGTTGCGGCCTGCAAGGGGCTGAAGTGAGCGGCACCACCCCCGTGAAGTCCACGCCGACGCGGACGGCCAAGGCCCGGGCGGGGCGTCCACACGCCGCCTGGGCCCTGCCCGGGGTGCTCTTCTTCGCCTTCTTCGCGGTCGTCCCGATGGCGCTGGCCTTCTACTTGTCCTTCACCGAGTGGGACGGCCTGGGCGACCCCCGGCCGGTCGGCCTCGACAACTGGCGGAAGCTGCTCGACGATCCCCGGATCACCCAGTCCCTGTGGCTGACGGTCCTGCTGACGGTGTGCAGCTGGCTCTTCCAGACGGTCGTCTCCCTGCTCCTCGGCGTCTGGGCGGCCGGCCCGCAGCGCAACCGGGCGGTCCTCTCCGCGATCTTCTTCCTGCCGCTGCTGCTGTCCTCCACGGCGATCGCGGTGCTGTTCTACGCCCTGCTCGACCCGAACTTCGGCATCATCCAGAAGGACACCCTGGGCTCGTCGAGCGGCGCGTTCCTGGCGATCGTGTTCGTCGGCGGCTGGCAGTTCATGCCGCTGCACACGCTGATCTACCAGGGCGGCGCCCGCCAGATCCCCGCGGTCCTCTACCAGGCGGCGGCCATCGACGGCGCCGGCCGCTACCGCCAGTTCTTCTCGATCACCCTGCCGCAGCTGCGGCACACCGTCACCACGTCCAGCGTGCTGATCGTCGTCGGTTCCCTGACGTACTTCGAGACGGTCCTGATCCTCACCAAGGGCGGCCCCGGCACGGACACGGCGATCCTGCCGTACCTGATGTACGAGGCGGGCTTCAAGACGTACGACTTCGGCTACGCCAGCGCCATCGCCTCGTTCCTGGTGCTGGCGGCCACCGGTCTGTCACTGCTGCTGGTCAGGCTGACCGGCTTCGGCACCATGCGCAGCACGCGCGAAGGGATGTGACGGAGTGTCACACGATACGTTGCCGCGTCCCGCGAAGCTCCGGGAGCCCGCCCGGCAGCCGGTGAGGTCCCACCGCCGCCGACGGCACTGGACGAAGCGCCCCAACCCGGTCGCGGGCCTCGGGGCCCTGATCTGGCTGGTGGTCGTCCTCGTCCCGATCTACGCGATGCTCTCGGCCTCGCTGACCCGGCAGGACCAGTCCCTGACCGGCAACCCCCTCAAACCGCCGGGCGACCCCACCCTCGACAACTACGGCACCGTCCTGAACAGCGGCTTCGGCCAGCTGCTGGGCAACACGGCGATCGCCGCGATCGCCGTCGTCGGCCTCGTCCTCGTGCTGGCGGTGCCGCTGGCGTACGTGGCGGTCCGCACCCGCAACCGCTGGTCAGGGGCCGCGTTCCGGCTGTTCCTGCTGGGCGTGGCGATCCCGGCGCAGGCGGTCGTCGTCCCGCTGTACCTGCTGATCGCCAAGCTGGGCCTGTACGACACCCTGCCCGCCGTGATCCTGCCGACGGCGGCGTTCGCGATGCCCGTCTCGGTGCTGATCCTCACCGGCACCCTGCGGGACATCTCGGAGGAGCTGTACGAGGCGATGGCCCTGGACGGCGCCTCCTCGCTGCGGATGCTGTTCCAGCTGGTGATCCCGCTGGCCAAGGGCGGCATCAGCACCGTGGTGATCTACTCCGCGCTCCAGGCCTGGAACGGTTTCCTCTTCCCGCTGATCTTCACCCAGTCGGACGGCCCCCGGGTCCTCACCCTCGGACTCTTCAACTACGTCAGCCAGTTCGGGGTCGACGTCCCCGCGCTCCTCGCCTCGGTCGTCCTCTCCGGCATCCCCATCTTCGCCGTCTACCTGGTGGCCCGCCGAGCCCTCGTCAGCGGCCTGATGGGAGTGGGCGGCAAGTGAACCCGGCCCGCGCATCCGCCCTTACCGACAGGAGTTTCATGACCAGCCCCTGGCGTGACCCCGCTCTGCCCACCGCCGCCCGCGTCGAGGACCTGCTCGCACGGATGACCCTCGAGGAGAAGACGGCTCAGCTGTACGGCGTGTGGGTGGGCGCGGCCACGGACGGCGCCGGTGTCGCACCCCACCAGCACGACATGACCGTCGACTATGACTGGGACGAGCTGATCACCCACGGCCTCGGCCAGCTCACCCGCCCCTTCGGCACCGCCCCCGTCGACCCGGAGGCCGGCGCCCGCTCCCTGGCCAGCGCCCAGCGCCGGATCGCCGCGGCCGGCCGGTTCGGCATCCCGGCGCTGGCCCACGAGGAGTGCCTGGCGGGCTTCACCGCGTGGGGCGCGACGGCGTACCCGGTGCCACTGGCCTGGGGCGCCGCCTTCGACCCGGCACTGGTGGAGGAGATGGCCCGGCACATCGGCCGCGACCTGCGCTCGGTCGGCGTCCACCAGGGCCTCGCCCCGGTCCTGGACGTCGTACGGGATCTGCGCTGGGGCCGGGTGGAGGAGACCATCGGCGAGGACCCGTACCTGGTGGGCACGGTCGGCGCCGCCTATGTGCGGGGCCTGGAGTCGGCCGGGATCGTGGCCACGCTGAAGCACTTCGCCGGGTACGCGTCCTCGGCGGGCGCCCGCAACCTGGCCCCGGTCCGGGCCGGGATCCGGGAGTTCGCGGACGTGACCCTGCCGCCGTTCGAGCACGCGCTGCGCGAGGGCGGGGCGCGCTCGGTGATGGCCGCGTACACCGAGACGGACGGCGTGCCCGCCTCGGCGGACCCCGGGCTGCTCACCGAACTCCTGCGCGACCGGTGGGGCTTCACCGGCACGGTGGTCGCCGACTACTTCGCCGTCGGCTTCCTGCAGAGCCTGCACCGCGTCGCCGGCTCGGACGCCGAGGCGGCGCACGCCGCGCTCGCGGCGGGCATCGACGTGGAGCTGCCGACGGTGAAGTGCTACGGCAAGCCGCTGCTGGAGGCGGTCCGGGCGGGGGAGGTCCCCGAGGAACTCGTCGACCGCGCCGTGCGCCGGGTGCTGACCCAGAAGTGCGAGCTGGGCCTGCTCGACGAGGACTGGACGCCCGAGCCGGCCGGGCCCATCGACCTGGACTCGGCGGCGAACCGCGCCCTGGCCCGCCGCCTGGCGGAGGAGTCGGTGGTGCTGCTGTCCGACCCGGACGGCCTGCTGCCGCTGCCGCCGGACACCCGGATCGCGGTGGTCGGCCCACGCGCCGACGACCCGCTGGCCATGCTGGGCTGCTACTCCTTCCCCTCCCATGTGGGCGCCCATCACCCCGAGACCCCCATGGGCATCGAGATCCCGACCCTGCTCCAGGCCCTGCGCACCGAACTCCCCGACGCGAAGGTGACCCACGCGCGGGGCTGCGACACCTCCGACCCGGACACCTCCGGCTTCGAGGAGGCGGTGGCCCGGACGGCCGAGGCCGACGTCTGCGTGGCCGTGCTCGGCGACCGGGCGGGCCTGTTCGGGCGCGGCACCTCGGGCGAGGGCTGCGACGCCCTGGACCTCGCGCTTCCCGGCGTGCAGGGCGAACTGCTGGACGCCCTGGTCGCGACGGGCGTCCCGGTTGTCCTGGTCCTGCTCACCGGCCGCCCCTACGCGCTCGGCCGCTGGCACGGCCGGCTCGGCGCGGCCGTCCAGGCCTTCTTCCCCGGCGAGGAGGGCGGCCCCGCGCTGGCGGGCGTCCTGTCGGGCCGGGTGAACCCGTCCGGCCGGCTCCCGGTGAGCGTGCCCCGCGACCCGGGCGGCCAGCCGTGGACGTACCTCCAGCCGCCGCTGGGCCTGGCGGGCGAGGTCAGCAACCTCGACCCGACGCCGCTGTACCCCTTCGGCCACGGCCGCTCGTACACGACGTTCTCCTGGGAGGACGTCACCGGCGGCAGCCCGGAGATCGGCACGGACGGCTCGTACGACCTGTCCGTCACCGTCCGCAACACGGGTGACCGGGCGGGCGCGGAGGTCGTCCAGCTCTACCTGCACGACCCGGTCGCCCGCGTCACCCGCCCGGACGTGCGGCTGGTCGGCTACCAGCGGCTGGCCCTGGAGCCCGGCGAGGCGGCCCGCGTGACGTTCCGCTTCCCCGCCGACCTCTCCGCGTTCACCGACCGCACCGGCCGCCGCGTGGTCGAACCGGGTGCCCTCCAGCTCCGGCTGGCGGCGTCCAGCGCGGACGTACGGCACACGGCGGACCTGACCCTGACCGGGCCGGAACGGGTGCTGGGGCCGGAGCGGCGACTGCGCTGCGAGACGGAGGTGCACCGGCTGGATTGACGCGTTCATATCGAAGGTGCAGCGGGCATCGCGGGCGAGCCGGTGGACCGGGGCCGGGTGCGGAACTGGCTGATCATGACCCGGGAGGGCGCCGCCACCAGCGCGGGCGTGGTCGCCCTCGTCACCTCGCTGGGCCGGCTGCCGGGGGGCTGAGCGGCGGTCAGCCGGCGGGGGCGACGCCGACCGACTCGAACCGCCAGCGGTGCACCGCGCGGGTCACCAGCTCACCGGCCGGTTCCGGCAGCTCGGGCAGTTCGGCGTCGTAGCCGGCGTCCCACCAGGTGACGACGAGCACCCGGTCCTGCGGGGCTCGGAAGGTCTCCCGCCGCAGCGGGGCCGGGGTCAGCTCCTGGGCGCGGGCCCAGGCCAGCAGTTCCCCGCCTTTGCCGGGGACCGCCCGCGCCTCCCACATCAACGCGACCGTCACGAGTACAGGTTCTCCTTGCTGACCTCGTGCACGTGGTCGTGGTCGTGCCCGGGGACGTGCGGGTCCGTCACCGGCAGGGACGAGTCCGCCGACAGGTCCCAGCTGGACGCGGCCCGGTTGCGGGCGACCATCTCGGCGCCCAGCGCGGCCACCATCGCGCCGTTGTCCGTGCACAGCTTGGGGCGTGGCACGCGCAGCCGGATCCCGGCCGCCTCGCACCGCTCCTGGGCGAGCGCCCGCAGCCGGGAGTTGGCGGCCACCCCGCCGCCGATCATCAGGTGGTCGACGCCCTCGTCCTTGCAGGCCCGCACGGCCTTGCGGGTGAGCACGTCCACGACCGCCTCCTGGAAGGAGGCTGCCACGTCGCGCACCGGCACCTCCTCGCCCGCCGCCCGCTTGGCCTCGATCCAGCGGGCCACGGCGGTCTTCAGACCGGAGAAGGAGAAGTCGTAGGCGGGGTCGCGCGGCCCGGTGAGCCCGCGCGGGAAGGCGATCGCCTCCGGGTCGCCCTCGCGGGCGTACCGGTCGATGACCGGGCCGCCGGGGAAGCCGAGGTTCAGCACTCGGGCGATCTTGTCGAAGGCCTCGCCGGCCGCGTCGTCGATGGTGGCGCCCATCGGGCGGACGTCGGAGGTGATGTCGGAGGAGAGCAGCAGGGACGAGTGTCCGCCGCTCACCAGCAGCGCCATCGTCGGCTCCGGCAGCGGGCCGTGCTCCAGCTGGTCGACGCAGATGTGGGAGGCGAGGTGGTTGACGCCGTAGAGCGGCTTGCCGAGGGCGTAGGCGTACGCCTTCGCCGCCGAGACGCCGACCAGGAGCGCGCCCGCGAGGCCCGGACCGGCGGTGACGGCGATGCCGTCCAGGTCCCTGGCGCTGATCCCGGCGTCCTTCAGGGCGCGGTCGATGGTGGGCACCATCGCCTCCAGGTGGGCGCGGGAGGCGACCTCGGGGACGACACCGCCGAAACGGGCGTGCTCGTCGACGCTGGAGGCGACGGCGTCGGCGAGCAGGGTGGTGCCGCGGACGATGCCGACGCCGGTCTCGTCGCAGGAGGTCTCGATACCGAGGACGAGGGGTTCGTCAGCCATTGCTCTGGGTTCCTTCTTCGGTTTCGGTGCCCGCGGCCGGGCCGCTGTCAGGCGCTGTGGTCAGGCGCATCACGAGGGCGTCCACGTTGCCGGGCTGGTAGTAGCCGCGCCGGAAGCCGATGGGTTCGAAGCCGAAGCGCTCGTACAGCTTCTGCGCGCGGACGTTGTCCACCCGGCACTCCAGCATCACCTCGGCGCACTCGAACGCGGTGGCGGCCCGCAGCAGTTCGGTGAGCAGCCGGGCGCCGAGGCCGGTGCCCCACTGGTCGCGGGCGACGGCGATGGTCTGGATGTCGCCGATGTCACCGGCGGAGGCGAGTCCGGCGTAGCCGACGATCCGGCTGCCGCCCTGCTCCGTCTCCTCCTCGGCGACGACGTACCGCCGGGTGGCCTCGGGCCCGCGGGAGTGGGCCAGTTCGGACCAGAACATGCCCCGCGACCAGGCGTCCTCGGGGAAGAGGTCCCGCTCCAGTTCGAGTACGGGGTCGATGTCCCACCAGCGCATCTCACGCAGTCGGGGGGTCTCGGTGCCGGTCACTTGGGGGTGACCACCTTGTAGTTCTTGGGGACCTGGGCGTCGGGCCGGCGCAGGTACAGCGGCCGGGGTGCGGGCAGCTCCTCCCCCGCGGCCAGCCTGCGGGCGGCCAGGGAGGCGAGCGCCGCGGCGGAGACGTGCTCGGGCTCGTGCGCGCTGGGGAAGGTGTCCGGGTACAGCAGCGCCCCGGCGCCGACCGCGGGCAGGCCCTCGACCTGCTCGGCGATGTCGGCGGGGCGGTCCACCGCCGGGTCGGTGACCCGGGTGTGGGAGTCCGCGTACCGCGCCCAGTAGACCTCCTTGCGCCGGGCGTCGGTCGCCACGACGAAGGGGCCTTCGAGGTCGGTGGCGTAGGCGAGGCCGTCGAGCGTGCACACGCCGTGCACGGGGACGCCGAGGGCGAGCCCGAGGGTGTCGGCGGTCATCAGGCCGACGCGCAGCCCGGTGTACGGGCCGGGCCCGGTCCCTACGACGATGCCGGTCACGGCGTCGAGCGCGAGCCCCGCGCGGCCGAGCACACGGTCGACGGCGGGCAGCAGCAACTCACCGTGCCGTCGCGCGTCCACCTGGCTGGACGAGGCGATGACATCCGTTCCGTCGTGCAGGGCGACGGTGACGGCGGGCGTGGCGGTATCCAGAGCGAGCAAGAGCACGCCAACAGCCTACGGCTCCCGGCGGCCCGTGTCGGAAGTCCCGGTTCCCTCACTCACCGACTGCTACCGTCACGTCCCGTTACGGTACGTCTGTGGACATACGAGGCGGAGGTGGACGCCCGTGGCCAGCAGCAGCGCCGGAATCGTGACCGGGCTGACGGCGGCGGCGATCGGGACGATCGGGTTCCTCGCCTTCCAGGCGGCGGCGACGGTGCCTCCGGTGCTGGGGAAGCACGCGCGCGGCACCCTCCCGGCGGCGGCTTCGAAGGCGCCCCGCGACGAGCTGAACCCGGCCGCGCTGCCCGCGGGTTCCGGCCGGGGCAAGCGCGTCGTGTACTCGCTGGACGACGACCGGGTGTGGCTGGTCGGCGCGGACAACAAGGTCCGGCGCACCTTCGAGGTCACCCCGAGCGAGCTGGACCCGGTTCCCGGCGTGTACGAGGTGACGTCCCGCTCGAACCGCACCACCGGCTCCGACGGCACCCCCGTCGAGCACGTCGTCCGGTTCGCCTCGGTCGACCACGTGACCATCGGCTTCAGCGCGGCGGTGGACGGCTCCACCCCGCCCCCGGAGCCGGGCACGCTGACCGGCGGAATCCGGCAGTCCCGCGCCGACGGGAACGCGATGTGGAACTTCGCGACGATCGGCCAGCAGGTTGTCGTCATCCGCTAGGGCGACCAGGGCCTGCCCTACGCGGCCTTCCGCTGCCGGGTCAGCCGTTCGGGTTCCGGCAGGCGGGGCTCGCGGGGCGGGGTCGAGACGGCGGTGGCCGCGGCGCAGGACGCCAGCAGGTCACGCATGGACAACGGCGGGACCGGGGACAGGGGGGCAGCCGCGCGCGGCGGTGTCTCGTCTCGTTCCGTGGCCGACATGGACGCCTCCTGGATTCTGGGGGCGGACGTAGTTAGGTAGACCTAACTACGGACGGGATACCATGTGACCACGCCCGACGGGCCCAGCGCAATATCTTCCCGACGTCCTGTCGGAAACCGTCACCGGGCCATCGGAAACCGCCGTCGGGCCGCTCGGAATCCCCGCTCAGGCGGACAGCGCGCTCAGGTCGGCCGCCGTCCAGCGCTCCCCGATCCCGGTGAACGTCACGTGCCGCACCTCGTCGGTGGTGTCGCCCACGGCCCGGTGGATGACGACGTGCAGCCGGTCGTCGGTCAGCTCCTCGACCTTGCCCTCGCCCCACTCCACGACGATCACCGAGTCGGGCAGCGACACGTCGAGGTCCAGGTCCTCCATCTCGTCCAGCCCGCCGGACAGCCGGTAGGCGTCCACGTGGACGAGCGGCGGGCCGTCGCCGAGCGAGGGATGCACCCGGGCGATCACGAACGTCGGGGAGGTGACCGCGCCGCGCACGCCCATCCCCTCGCCGAGTCCGCGGGTCAGCGTGGTCTTGCCGGCACCCAGCTCACCGGTGAGCATCACCAGGTCGCCGGCGCGCAGCAGCTTGGCGAGCCGGCGGCCCAGCTCGCGCATCTGGTCGGGGGAGGTGACGGTCAGCTCGGTCTCAGCCGGGTCGTGCGGTGCCGCTGGTGCTTCCATAGCCACCCACGGTAGCCCCTGCGGGCACGGCACCCGCGCGGGTGAGCAGGTCGGCGAGCCGGTCGGTGACCACTTCCGGGTGTTCCAGCATCACCAGATGCCCGGCGTCCGGCACCAGCACCAGCTCGGCGTCCGGCAGCAGATCGGCGATGACCTCACTGTGCTCGCTGGGCGTCACCAGGTCCCGGACCCCGGCCAGCACCAGCATCGGCAGCTCCGCGAAATGGGCCAGCGCCTGCGTCTTGTCGTGCTCGGTGAACGCCGGGTAGAACTCGGCGACCACGTCGATCGGCGTGCTCTCGATCATCCGCTCGGCGAACCGCTCGACGGCCGGGTCGATGTCCCGGGACGCGAACGAGTACCGCTTGATGACCCCGGCGAACAGATCGGCGGTCGCCCGCCGCCCCTTCTCCACCAGCTCGGCCCGCTGCCCGAGCACCTTCAGCACCCCCGGGAGCACCCGCCGCACCGCGTTCACCCCGGCGACCGGCAGCCCGAAGTTGACCTCGCCGAGCCGTCCCGACGACGTCCCCACGAGCGCCACCGCGACCACCCGCTCCCGGACCAGCTCCGGGTACTGGTCGGCCAGCGCCATCACGGTCATCCCGCCCATGGAGTGCCCGACCAGCACGATCGGCCCCTCGGGCACGGCCGCGTCGATGACGGCCTTCAGGTCGCGGCCCAGCTGGTCGATGCTGACCGGCACCCCTTCCGTCAGCTGCGCCGCCCCGCGCCCGGACCGCCCGTGACTGCGCTGGTCCCAGTGCACGGTCCGTACGACGCCCCGCAGCGCGGCCCGCTGGAAGTGCCAGGAGTCCTGGGTCAGGCAGTAGCCGTGACTGAAGACGACGGTGACGGGAGCGGGCGCCTTGCGGCCGAAGAGCCGTCGCCGGCGCGGGCTGACTGCGGCACCCGTGTCCGGCTGGACGTCGTCGACCTCGTAGTACAGCTCGGTGCCGTCGTCGGCGTACGCCTTGCTGGGAGTGCCGCGCAGCGCCCCGTACGGCCCGGCCGAGTCGAGGGCGAGCCGGGCCCTGCGGCGCATGCCGCGCCCGACCGTCATCCGCTCCACCGCGACGCCGGCGGCCGCGCCGGCGGCCAGTACGCCTATCGCGGCGCCCGCGATCCCGGTCGCCCGGCGCCAGTTCCCGGCCGCCCCCGCGGCGGAGACGACGTCCGCGACGGCCTCCGCGCTGCTCTCGCTCACGTACCGCTCCTCACGGACTCACGCACTACTGACCGGTCGCTTATCGGTTACCCGTTCCCCGGGCCGTTCACATCGCCGTTCACATCGCCGTCCACATAGACGCGGGGAACACGGGTTCCGATGCGGGTGACGATCTCGTACGCGATGGTCCCCGCGGCCTGCGCCCAGTCCTCGGCGGTGGGCTCCCCGCGGTCACCCGGCCCGAACAGCACGGCCTCGTCACCCGGCGCGGGCTCGTCGCCGCCGAGGTCCACGACGAACTGGTCCATCGCGATCCGCCCCGCGACCGTGCGCCACTTGCCGCCGACCAGCACCGGACCGGTCCCCGAGGCGTGCCGCGGAATGCCGTCCGCGTAACCGAGCGGGACCAGACCGAGAGTGGTGTCCCCGGGAGTCGTGTAGTGGTGGCCGTAACTGACGCCGTGCCCGCCGGGAACGTGCTTCACCAGGGCCAGCGAGCCCACCAGGGTCATCACCGGGCGCAGTCCGAAGTCGGCCGGGGTGCCGATCTCGGGGCTGGGCGAGACGCCGTAGAGAGCGATACCCGTACGGACCAGGTCGAAATGGGTCTCGGGCAGGGTGAGGGTCGCCGGAGAATTGGCGATGTGCCGCACCTCGGGGCGCACCCCCTGCTCCTCCGCGTACCCCACCATCTCCCGGAACAGGGTCAACTGCGCGGCGATCGAGGGATGGCCGGGCTCGTCGGCGCAGGCGAAGTGCGACCAGAGCCCGGTGATCCGCACCAGCCCCTCGCGCTCGGCCCGCAGCGCCGCACCGACCAGCTCCCGCCAGTCGCCGCCGGGCTGGCACCCGTTACGCCCGAGCCCGGTGTCCGCCTTCAGCTGCACCCGCGCGGGCCGCCCCGCGAGCCGAGCGGCCTCGGTGACCTCCCGCAGCGCCCACATCCCGCTCACGGACACGTCGACGTCGGCCTCGACGGCCTCCCGCCAGGGCCCGCCCGGCGTCCACAGCCAGCACAGGATCCGCACCTCCGCGGGCACCACCCCGGCCGCGCGCAGCGCCAGCGCCTCCTCGGGCGTGGCGGTACCCAGCCAGGTCGCCCCCGCCTCGACGGCCGCCCGGGCACACGGCACCGCCCCGTGCCCGTACGCGTCGGACTTCACCACGGCCATCAGAGCCGCACCGGGAGCATGGCCGCGCAGGGCCCGCACATTGGCGCGCAGCGCGCCCAGATCGATCTCGGCACGAGCGCGCAACGGGGCGGTCGGCAGATGTGCAGTCGTACTCATCGGGGCCAGTCTCTCAGAGGCCCCCACCGGCCCGGGCGGCCGCACAGGCCAGGCACGACATGGGCGTGTCGCACAACACGCCCACACGGACCCGTCCACCCGACAACCCCCGGCCAACCCCACCCCCGAGCCCAGCTCAATCCCCCCTGACCCCCCGCCAAGCCCTGGGCACCGCCTCCGCCACATCCCCCGCCCCCACCGGCGCCCCCTCCGCCGCGAACCTCCCGGCGAGGCCGTGCAGGTACGCGCCCACGCTGGCCGCGTCGACCGCCGGCAGCCCGGCTGCCAGCAGTGACCCGGCGAGTCCGGACAGCACGTCCCCGCTGCCGGCGGTGGCCAGCCAGGCGGTGCCGGTCGGGTTCACCCGCACCACGCCCCGGCCCCCCGCCCCGGCGACCAGCGTCGTCGACCCCTTCAGCAGTACGGCCGCCCCGTACCGCCCCGCCAGTTCCCGCACCGCCGACAGCCGAGCCCCCTCGACCTCCTCACGGCTCACCCCGAGCAGCGCGGCCGCCTCCCCGGCGTGCGGCGTCATCAGGGTGGGTGCGGTGCGCGCCCGTACCACCCCGGCGTCGGCCAGCCGCAGCCCGTCCGCGTCGACCAGCACCGGCACGTCGGCCGCCAGCACCTCCGCGACCGTCCCCGCGTCGTCCCCGGCCCCCGGCCCCACGACCCAGGCCTGCACCCGCCCGGCCCGCTTCGGCCCCGCGTCCGACACCAGCGTCTCGGGGAAGCGGGCGATGACCGCGTCCCCGGCGGGCCCCACGTACCGCACCGCCCCGGCCCCGCCCCGCAGCGCGCCCGCGACGGCCAGCACCGCCGCCCCGGGGTACCGAGCCGACCCGGCGGCGACGCCGACGACTCCGCGCCGGTACTTGTCGCTCTCCCCCGCCGGCTCCGGCAGCAGCGCCGCGACGTCCGCGTGCTGCAGCGCCTCCACCTCGGCGTCGGCGGGCAGTTCCAGCCCGATGTCCACGAGCCGTACCGACCCGGCGTACTCCCGCGCCGGATCGATCAGCAGCCCCGGCTTGTGCGTCCCGAACGTCACCGTCACATCGGCCCGCAACGCCGCGCCCCGCACCTCTCCGGTGTCCGCGTCGACGCCGCTCGGCAGGTCGACGGCGACGACGGCGGCCCGGGCCCGCGCGGCGGCCTCGGCGAGCGGTACGGCCTCGGCCCGCAGCCCGCCCTTCCCCCCGATGCCGACGATCCCGTCGACGACGAGGTCGGCCCGCTCGATCAGCGCCTCCCCGGCACCGGCCTCCGCGACGGCGCCTCCGGCCCGCCGCAGCGCCGCGAGCCCTCCGGCGTGCGCCCGCCCGGGCGACAGCAGCACGGCGGTGACACCCGCACCGCGCCGCGCGAGCCGCGCCCCGGCGTACAGGGCGTCACCCCCGTTGTCACCGCTGCCCACCAGCAGCACGACCCGGCTGCCGTACACCCGTCCCAGCACCTGCGCGCAGGCGGTGGCGAGTCCGGCCGCCGCCCGCTGCATCAGCGTCCCCTCCGGCAACCGGGCCATCAGCTCCCGCTCCGCCGCCCTGACCGTCTCCACGCCGTACGCGGTCCGCATCCGTCCACCTCTCCAGCACCTCGTCGACCACTTCGGTCACGTCGTACCCATTGACGCCCTCCAGCGCATCGCCACACTCGCCGCCCCCCCGATATGAATCGATTCAGTCGAACCGGTTCGACAGGGCAGAAGGCCACCCTCGGCGAGATCGACATGCGCCTCTCCTCCGGCCTCGGCGTACGCATCGACAACCGCGGCGACACCAGCCAGTGGACCCGCAACGTGCGCATCGACAGGGTGTACGTCTCCGGTGCCTCCAGCCACGCCGTGGAGACCTACGGCGTCGACGGCCTCACCGTCGGCACGGTCACGGCCCGCGACGTCGGCGAGTCGGGGCTCCTCCTCAACCAGACCGTCAACGCCACCGTCACCGAGGTCGACGCCCAGAACGCCGGCACCGGCACCGGTTACGCCGCCTTCCGCATGGCCAACCGCAACGGCCGCGTCGGCAGCTCGTACCCGACGAACATCCGCGTCGGCGAGGTCGTCGCCCGCGGCGGCGGACGCGGCGTCTTCTGCGTCTCCGAGAGCGGCGGCGCGGTCATCGACCGGGTGACCCTCTCCGGCACCGGCAACAACGCGGTCCTCGTGGAGAACTGCTACAACGTCACCCTCGCCGCCCAGTCCCGCACCATCACCGGCGGCGGCGAAGTTCGCCTGGCGGCCCGCTCGGAGTTCCCGAACAACAAGGACATCACCCTCCAGAACCTGACGGTGACGAACTCGTCGACACGGGAGAGCCCCTGCGGCGAGAACACCAACTTCCGCAACATCACCCTGGTGAACAGCACCCAGTCGATCTGCTGACGCCCCGCCGGTCGCCCCGTGCCGCGGGGCGACCGGCGACGCGCAGGGCTCAGTCCTCCCCGAACAGTTCCTCCGCCCGCCCGACCGTCACGGCCCGGGCGAGCCAGGTGTCGAGGCTGGCGAGATCCGCGCAGGCGAAGAGGCGATCCCGCACGGCCTCCGGGACAGCGAGCCCGCGTGCTTCCAGAACGGCCACGACCGCCTCCGCCCTGCCCACGGCCTTCCCCGCGGCCTTCCCCGCGGCCTTCCCCGCGGCCTCGCCCTCCAGATACGCCTCTTCGATGAGGGTGCCCCTACCCGGGAAGTGACTGACGACCATTTTCCCCAGCTCTCTCCACGTTTCCCTGGCCGGAGTGCCCTCCAGGCCGACTTCGATCAGTTCCGCCCAGTAGCCGACGGTCTCAGGGTCGAACGACCGCATTCCGCGAGCCAGCAGCTCCAGTATGGCGTCGACTCCGTCGCTCTCGCTGTGCACGATCGCGCTGAACGTCGCCAGTGCCGGCCTTGCGCGTCTGGGCCTCGATGGCGAGCAGGAAGCCGTCGCCGTCCGACGGCTCGACCTTCAGGACCGTGTCCACGCGCCGTTCGAGTGGCTTGATCTCCGTGGTGTCGGGCGTGACCGGCTCGATGACCGCCTTCGCCGGCGGCGGCAGGCCCAACGCCTCGAAGATGGGGGCGAGGACTTCCGGATGGTCCTGGAAGATCCGGTGTGATGCCTCGTGGGTGGATGTCACCATGCGCGGAACTCTGCCGGGTCCCGCGCACTCCGCCCCGGCGATCAGCGTCCGTTCATCCTTTCGAGGCAAGCGGAAACGTTCACCCCTCCGCCACCACCACCGCCGAAGCCACCCCCGCGTCGTGGCTGAGGGACACATGCCAGCTCTGTACGCCGAGTTCCGCCGCGCGGGCCGCCACGGTTCCGGTCACCCGTAGCCGGGGCTGCCCGCTGTCCTCGACGTACACCTCGGCGTCCGTCCAGTGCAGGCCGGGCGGTGCGCCCAGGGCCTTGGCGACGGCCTCCTTGGCCGCGAAGCGGGCGGCGAGGGAGGCGATGCCCCGGCGCTGGCCGCCGGGCAGCAGCAACTCGCTGTCCCGGAAGAGGCGCTGCGCCAGGCCGGGGGTGCGCTCCAGGGCCGCCGCGAAGCGGTCGATCTCGGCGACGTCGATACCGACTCCGATGATGCTCATGCCGAGCACCCTACGGTCGGACGCCCCCGCTCCGGGCTGCTAGCCTGCGGCGACTTCACACTTCACACGCCGGCGCGCCCTGGGGGGCCAGTTCGCGCACCCGGCGTTGTCACGGCACGCCAGGGGGCGGAGGCATGAGCAGGACCACCAGCGGCATACCGGGCGCGGTGCCCGGGACGGGGCCGTACTTCGACCCGTACGACACCCTCCCCGAACTCCTCCCGCTGCGCACCGCCGCCCGCGACGGCGACTGGGCCGCCGTGCGGGCGTACTTCGCCTCGCTCGACTCGCCTGAGAAGGTGACGTATGCCGTCGGCCTGCTCGCCGAGGAGGACGGTGTGGAGGCGATGCTGGAGCGGGTCGCCGCCGAGCATCCGGCGGATCCGCTGCCGCGCACCCTGCTCGCCGACCGCTATGTCCGCATCGGCTGGGCGATCCGCAGCGATCTGCGCGCCCAGCACGTCTCCCGGGACCAGTTCGCGCAGTTCCACGACTGGCTGCGCAAGGCGGAGCAGATCCTCATCGAGGTGTGCGCCCAGCATCCCTGGTACGCCCCCGCCTGGACCGTACGGCTGATCACCGCGCGCGGGCTGCAGCTCGGCCAGGCCGAGGCCCGCCGCCGCTACGACCGGCTCAGCGCGCACCACCCGCACCACTACCCGGCGCAGATGCAGCTGCTCCAGCAGCTGTGCCCGAAGTGGAGCGGCTCCTGGGACGCCGCGCACGGTTTCGCCCGCGAGGCCACCACCGCCGCCCCGGACGGCTCGCACACCGGCGCCCTGGTGGCGCTCGCCCACCTGGAGCGCTGGCTGGACCTGGACGGCGCCGAGGGCACCGCGTACATGCGGGGCGTCCCGGTCCGCGACGACCTGCGGTTGGCGGCGCAGGTCTCCGTGCTGCACGCGGACTACCGGCCGGGCTGGCACTGGATCGGCGCGCACAGCGCGTTCGCGATGGCCTTCTCCCTCGGCGGCCACTTCGAGGACGCCCACCGGCACTTCGCGGTCCTCGGCGACCGGGCGAGCGAGTTCCCCTGGTCGTACATGTCGGATCCGAAGGCCGCGTTCATCAAGTACCGCAAGTCCGCGCTGGCGACGTTCTGAGGGGGCGGCACACATGACCACCGACATCGCGGGCGGCCTCGACGCCCTCTCCGGCCTGATCTCGCACACCACGACCCACGGCATCCCCACTCTCCACGCCCCCGCCCAGGGCAGCGAGATCACCGCCGGCCTCTTCTTCCGTGTGGGCCGCGCCGACGAGACCCTCGCCACCAGCGGCATCACCCACCTGGTGGAGCATCTGGCGCTGCACCGCCTCGGCCTGTCCGACCTGCACTACAACGGCGCCACGGCCAACGCGTACACCCTCTTCCACGTCACCGGCAGCGAGGAGGAGGTCGTCGCCCATCTGAACGCCGTCTGCGCGGCGCTGCGCGACCTGCCGCTGGACCGGCTGGAGACGGAGAAGGAGATCCTTCGGACGGAGGCCGCCGGCCGCGGCCAGGGACCCAACTCGCAGATGCCGCTGTGGCGCTACGGCGCCCAGGGCTACGGCTTGTCCAGCTACCGCGAGCTCGGCACCTGGAACCTGACCGCCGACCAGGTCCGGCACTGGGCGCAGACCCGGTTCACCCGGGACAACGCAGTGCTGTGGATCACCAGCGACCACGTCCCGGCGGGCCTGGACCTCACGCTCCCGGCCGGCACCCGCATCCCGGCCCCGGCCGCGACGAGCGCCCTGCCGGTCACCCCGGCGTACATCCACGGCGACGACGGCCATGTCGTGTTCACCTCGGTGCTGCGCCGGACCACGGCCGCCTCCGTCTTCGCCGACGTCCTCGGCCGCGCCCTGTTCCAGGACCTGCGCCAGGAGGGCGGCTACTCGTACACGGCGGAGGCCGACTACAGCCCGCGTGACGCCGGTTTCGCCACGCTCACCGCGTACGCGGACGCGTTGCCGCAGAAGCAGGACGCGGTCGTCGGCGGGTTCGTCGACACGCTCGCGCGCCTGCGCGCCGGCCGCATCGAGCAGGCGGAGCTGGACGCCGTACGGGCCAAGATCCTGAAGATGTACGACGTGCCGGACCTGGGCGCCGCCGCGCTGCCGTCGTACGCGCTGAGCCTGCTGCTCGGCCACCGCATCCTCTCCCCGGACCAGCACCGGGCCGAGCTGGATGCGGTGACCGTCGACGATCTGCGCGAGGTGGCCCGGGAGGCCTGGGACGCGGGCCTGCTCCAGGTGCCGGGCCGGGGCGCCGACTGGGCGGGCCTCACCCTGGCCCCGCAGTACTCGCCGGACGCGGTCACCGGCACCCGGCACGCCTCGCTGGAGGACGAGCGGGTCACCCTGGTCATCGGCGCGGAGGGCGTCAGCCTGCTGACGCCGGGCGGCCCGGTGACCGTGCGGTACGACGCGTGCGCGGCGATGTCCGTCCGGCCCGACGGGGCACGCGGCCTCACCGGGCACGACGGCTTCTCCGTGACCGTGGAGCCCACCCTCTACCGGGGTGTCACCCCGGACCGGATCGCGGCCCTGGACGCGGCCGTCCCGCCGGGTGTGGTGGTCCGCCTCCCCGCCAGGGACCCGGAGGACATCCCCCGGCCGAGCGAGCGCCCGAAGGGCTCCGGCCGCGCGCCCGGGGGCCGGAGCAAAACCGCCTGGGCCTGGCAGACCGGGTTCTGGATCAGCTCGGCGCTGACCTTCGTGTGGGGTCTGCTGTGCGCCCTGGTCACGCTCGACGAGGCGGGTGCCGCCCGTCCCGAGTGGGACGCGGTGATCGGCATCTGGGCGCTGGAGCTGCCGCTGCTGTTCGTGACGTGGAAGCTGCTGCGCGAGCCGCGCCGCGGAGCCCGCTGACGGCGCGGCCCGCCCGGCCGCTACTCCACGGTCACGGACTTCGCCAGGTTCCGCGGCTGGTCCACCTCGTTGCCGCGGGCCGTGGCCAGCTCGCAGGCGAAGACCTGGAGCGGCACCGTGGCCACCAGGGGCTGGAGCAGCGTCGGGGTGGCGGGGACGCTGATCAGGTGGTCGGCGTACGGCACGACCGCCTCGTCGTCCTCCTCCGCGATGACGATGGTGCGGGCGCCGCGCGCGCGGATCTCCTGGATGTTGGAGACGATCTTGTCGTGGAGGACGGACCGGCCGCGCGGTGACGGCACCACCACCACGACCGGCAGGTCCTCCTCGATCAGCGCGATCGGCCCGTGCTTCAGCTCGCCCGCCGCGAAGCCCTCGGCGTGCATGTAGGCGAGTTCCTTCAGCTTGAGGGCGCCTTCCAGGGCCACCGGGTAGCCGACGTGCCGGCCCAGGAAGAGCACGGTGTTCTTGTGGGCCAGGCTGCGGGCCAGCGTCCGCACCGGCTCCATGGTCTCCAGGACCCGCTCGACCCCGTCGGCGATCTTCGACAGCTCCCGGATGACGTCCCGGACCTCGTCGGCCCACTTGGTGCCGCGCACCTGGCCCAGGTACAGGGCGACCAGGTAGCAGGCGACCAGCTGGGTCAGGAACGCCTTCGTCGAGGCGACGGCGACCTCCGGCCCGGCGTGCGTGTAGAGCACCGCGTCGGACTCCCGCGGGATCGTCGACCCGTTGGTGTTGCAGATCGCCAGCACCTTGGCGCCCTGCTCGCGGGCGTGCCGCAGCGCCATCAGGGTGTCCATGGTCTCCCCGGACTGGGAGATCGCGATGACCAGCGTCTGCGGGTCGAGGATCGGGTCGCGGTAGCGGAACTCGCTGGCCAGCTCGACCTCGCAGGGGATCCGCGTCCAGTGCTCGATGGCGTACTTGGCGATCATCCCGGCGTGGAAGGCCGTACCGCAGGCGACGATGACGACCTTGTCGACCTCCCGCAGCACCCCCGGCGGGATGCGGACCTCGTCCAGCGTCAGCGAGCCCGCCGCGTCGATGCGTCCGAGCAGGGTGTCGGCGACCGCCTTGGGCTGTTCGGCGATCTCCTTGAGCATGAAGTAGTCGTAGCCGGCCTTCTCGGCGGCGGACGCGTCCCAGTCGACGTGGTACGAGCGGACGTCGGCGGGGCTGCCGTCGAAGCCGGTCACGGTCACCCCGTCCCGGCGCAGCTCCACCACCTGGTCCTGGCCCAGCTCGATCGCGGAGCGGGTGTGGGCGATGAACGCGGCGACGTCCGAGGCGAGGAACGCCTCGTCCTCGCCGACGCCGACGACGAGCGGCGAGTTGCGGCGCGCGCCGACGACCAGGTCCGGCTCGTCGGCGTGCACCGCGACCAGCGTGAACGCCCCTTCGAGCCGCCGGCACACCAGCCGCATCGACTCGGCGAGGTCGGCGCAGGAGGAGAACTCCTCGGCGAGCAGGTGCGCCACGACCTCGGTGTCCGTCTCGGAGGCCAGCTCGTGTCCGCGTTCGGCCAGCTCGGCCCGCAGGGCGGCGAAGTTCTCGATGATGCCGTTGTGGACGACGGCGACCCGGCCCGCGTTGTCGAGGTGCGGGTGGGCGTTGGCGTCGGTCGGTCCGCCGTGGGTGGCCCACCGGGTGTGTCCGATGCCGGTGGAGCCGGTCGGCAGCGGTCGCTCGGACAGCTCCTTCTCCAGGTTGACCAGTTTCCCGGCCCGTTTGGCCGCCGCCAGCCCGCCGTCGGCGAGCACGGCGACACCGGCCGAGTCGTAGCCCCGGTACTCCAGCCGCTTCAGTCCGGCCATCACGACATCGAGCGCCGACTGCGCTCCCACGTATCCCACGATTCCGCACATGAGCGGCAGCCTACGGTCGTTTCGCGCTCCGAACCTGCCGTAGCGTGCCCGAAATCGGAAATTCCCACGGGGGTACGAGGCCGTCGGAGCGCTCCGGAGCCCCGCGTGACGGATGCCACCCCACCTTCCGTTCGTACTCCCGTAACAATGGACTGTGATCTCTCCGGTCTCCTCGATGCCCCGGAGCGCCCACCGGCCCCGCCCGGAGGCGACTCCCTACGTCGATCTCACCCGCGCCGAGTGGAGCGCGCTGCGTGACAAGACGCCGCTGCCACTGACCGCCGAGGAGGTCGAGAAGCTGCGCGGCCTGGGCGACGTCATCGACCTCGACGAGGTGCGGGACATCTACCTCCCGCTGTCCCGGCTCCTCAACCTCTACGTCGGCGCCACCGACGGCCTGCGCGGCGCGCTGAACACCTTCCTCGGCGAACAGGGCTCCCAGTCCGGCACCCCCTTCGTCATAGGGGTCGCCGGCTCGGTCGCCGTGGGCAAGTCCACGGTCGCCCGCCTGCTCCAGGCCCTGCTCTCCCGCTGGCCGGAGCACCCGCGCGTGGAGCTGGTCACCACGGACGGCTTCCTGCTGCCGACAAGGGAGCTCCAGGCCCGCGGCCTGATGTCGCGGAAAGGTTTCCCCGAGTCCTACGACCGGCGCGCCCTGACCCGTTTCGTCGCCGACATCAAGGCCGGGAAGGGCGAGGTCGGCGCCCCCGTCTACTCCCACCTCATCTACGACATCGTGCCCGGCGAGCGCCTGGTGGTGCGCCGCCCCGACATCCTGATCGTCGAGGGCCTGAACGTCCTCCAGCCCGCCCTGCCCGGCAAGGACGGCCGCACCCGGGTCGGCCTCGCCGACTACTTCGACTTCAGTGTGTACGTCGACGCGCGCACCGAGGACATCGAGCACTGGTACCTCGACCGGTTCCGCAAGCTGCGCGCGACCGCCTTCCAGAACCCCTCCTCCTACTTCCGCAAGTACACGCAGGTGTCGGAGGAGGAGGCCCTGGACTACGCCCGCACGATGTGGCGCACCATCAACAAGCCCAACCTGGTGGAGAACATCGCCCCCACCCGCGGCCGGGCCACCCTCGTCCTGCGCAAGGGACCGGACCACAAGGTGCAGCGCCTGAGCCTGCGAAAGCTGTAACCCCGTCACCGAGGGCTGTTAGAAAGGGCGGCATGCTGCATCTGCGCCTGATCACGCCGTCCGACCGGACGGACGCCGTGGCCCGCCTGATCGAGGACACGGTCGGCACCGCGCACCTGGTCGTGCTGCCGGGCGCCGCCCGCGACCCGGTCGGCGACGTCGTGCTGTGCGACGTCGCCCGTGAGGCCGCCGACGAACTCATCACGGCACTGAGTCGGCTGGGGCTCGACGAGTCCGGCTCGATCGCGGTCGAGAACATCGACCTGTCTCTCTCCCAACGCGCCGAGAAGGCGGAGGAGGAGGCCCCTGGCGAGGCCGCGGACGCCGTCCTGTGGGAGCACCTCGTGGAGGAGACGCACGAGGAATCGACGCTTTCCGTCACCTACCTCGCGTTCATCACCCTGGCGACGATGATCGCGGCCTGCGGTGTGGTCCTCGACAACGCGATCCTGATCGTGGGCGCGATGGCGGTGGGCCCCGAGTTCGGCCCGCTGGCCGGCGTCTGCACGTCTCTCGTCCAGCGCCGCCCCCGCCTGGCGCTGCGCTCCCTGGTCGCCCTGCTGGCCGGTTTCGCCGTGGCGATGCTGGTGACGGTCGGCTTCAGCCACTTCATGGACGCCGTCGACCTGTTCACCGCCGAGGCCCTGGACGCCGAACGCCCCAACACCAACTTCATCTACCGCCCCGACTGGTTCTCCTTCGTCGTGGCGGTCCTGGCGGGCTGTGCCGGAACCCTCTCCCTGACCTCGGCGAAGTCCGGCGCCCTGGTCGGCGTCGCCATCTCGGTCACCACGGTCCCGGCCGCGGCCAACGCGGCGGTCGCCTTCAGCTACGACGAGTACCGCCAGGCCTGGGGCTCATCGGAACAGCTCCTGCTGAACCTGGCCGGGATCATGCTCGCGGGCACCCTGACCCTCCTGGCCCAGAAGGCCCTGTGGTCGAAGAAGGTCCGCAAGAAGATCGCCGTGTAGCGGAACGCCGGTCAGGGGCGACGGCAGAACCCGGCACCCCGAACCCGGCGCGGACGACTACCCCAGCGCGGACTTCACCGCATCGGCCAGCCGCCCCGCGACGGACTGCGCCTGCTCGATGTCCGCCGCCTCGACCATCACCCGGACCAGCGGCTCGGTCCCGGAGGGACGCAGCAGCACCCGTCCCGTCGCCCCCAGCTCCCGCTCGGCCTCGGCGACGGCCACACCCAGCTCGACCGAGGTCCCGACCCGGGACCTGTCCACGTCCGGCACATTGATCAGCACCTGCGGCAGCCGCTCCATCACGCCCGCCAGCTCCCGCAGCGACCGCTTGGTCTCCGCGACCCGGGCGGCCAGCAGGAGCCCGGTCAGCGTGCCGTCGCCGGTGGTCGCGTGGTCGAGGATGATCACGTGCCCGGACTGCTCGCCGCCGAGTGCGAAGCCGTGCTGCTTCATCTCCTCCAGGACGTACCGGTCGCCGACCGCGGTCTGGACGAGCCGGATGCCCGCCTGCTCCATGGCGAGCTTGAAGCCCAGGTTGGACATGACGGTGGCGACGACGGTGTCGGCCCGCAGCTCGGAGCGCTCCCGCAGGGCGAGGGCCAGCACGGACAGGATCTGGTCCCCGTCGACCTCCGCACCGGTGTGGTCGACGGCGAGGCACCGGTCGGCGTCCCCGTCGTGGGCGATGCCGAAGTCCGCGCCGTGCTCGACGACCGCGGCCTTGAGCTGCCCGAGGTGCGTCGACCCGCAGCCGTCGTTGATGTTGAGCCCGTCCGGCTCGGCGCCGATGGTGATCACCTCGGCGCCGGCCCGGGTGAACGCCTCCGGCGACACCCGCGCGGCCGCGCCGTGCGCCTCGTCGAGGACGATCTTCAGCCCGTCGAGCCGGTTGGGCAGCACTGCGAGCAGGTGCTCGACGTACTGGTCGGCGCCTTCCTCGTAGGTCCGCACCCGGCCGACGCCGGCCCCGGTGGGCCGGTCCCAGGGCGCGCCGGTGCGGTGCTCCTCGTAGACGGACTCGATGCGGTCCTCGATGTCGTCCGGCAGTTTGTGGCCGCCCCGGGCGAAGAACTTGATGCCGTTGTCGGGCATGGCGTTGTGGCTGGCGGAGAGCATGACGCCCAGGTCGGCGCCGAGGGCGCCGGTGAGGTGGGCCACGGCGGGGGTCGGCAGCACGCCGACGCGCAGTACGTCCACGCCGGCGCTGGCGAGGCCGGCGACGACGGCGGCTTCCAGGAACTCCCCGGACGCGCGCGGGTCCCGTCCGACCACCGCCTTCGGCCGGTGACCCTCGAAGGTGCCCGCCTCGGCCAGTACGTGGGCCGCCGCGACGGACAGTCCGAGCGCCATCTCGGCGGTCAGATCCGCGTTGGCGACACCGCGCACACCGTCCGTGCCGAAGAGTCGTCCCACTTGTCCTCCTGAGGAAGCATCAGTTCCGGAAAGCCACCGCCGGTGCGGCCCGGGCAGGCGGCTCCCGTGATCCCGGGCGAAGCGACACCCTGCCCGGCCATCCGATCACACAAGCCTTTGAGCGTCTTGTGCCGTTATACGCCTGTGGTTGTGATAAACGAACGCCCCGGCGGCACAGTGGCGTGCCGCCGGGGCGTTCGGAGTACGAGCAGGCAGCTGTGATTAGCGCTTGCTGTACTGCGGAGCCTTGCGGGCCTTCTTCAGACCGGCCTTCTTCCGCTCGACCGCGCGGTCGTCGCGGCGGAGGAAGCCGGCCTTCTTCAGCGGGCCGCGGTTGTTGTCGACGTCGGCCTCGTTCAGCGCACGGGCGACACCGAGACGGAGCGCACCGGCCTGACCGGAGACACCGCCACCGGCGATGCGGGCGATGACGTCGTAACGGCCCTCGAGCTCCAGCACCTTGAAGGGCTCGTTGACTTCCTGCTGGTGCACCTTGTTCGGGAAGTAGTCCTCGAGGGTGCGACCGTTGATCTTCCACTTGCCGGTGCCCGGGACGATCCGGACGCGGGCGATGGCGTTCTTGCGGCGGCCCAGGCCGGCGGCCGGCTGCGGCTCGCCGAAGCGGGAGGCCAGGGACTCCGAGGTGTACTCGCCCTCGACGGGGACCTCGGACTCGGTGGTGTAGCTGTCGATGTCAAGCTCTTCGAGCGGCTGCTCGGCAGTGGTCTCGGCCACGATTCTCCTCAGATTCTCTTCAGTCTTAGGGGGTGGCCGGACTTACTGCGCGACCTGGGTGATCTCGTACGGCTGCGGCTGCTGCGCGCCGTGCGGGTGCTGGTCACCCTTGTAGACCTTCAGCTTCGAGAGCATCTGACGGCCCAGGGAGTTCTTGGGGAGCATGCCCTTGACGGCCTTCTCGATGGCCTTCTCGGGGTTCTTGTCGAGCAGCTCGTCGTAACGGACGGAGCGCAGACCACCCGGGTAGCCGGAGTGGCGGTACGCCATCTTCTGGGTCCGCTTGTTGCCGGACAGGTGCACCTTGTCGGCGTTGATGATGATGACGAAGTCACCAGCGTCGACGTGCGGCGCGTAGATCGGCTTGTGCTTGCCCCGGAGGAGGGTCGCGGCAGTGGAGGCGAGACGGCCCAGGACGACGTCCTGAGCGTCAATGACGTGCCACTGGCGCGTCACATCGCCGGGCTTGGGGCTGTACGTACGCACGGTTCGTAGCCTTCGCTTCGAGTGAATGGTCCTGAACAGGTCACCGAAACGATCACGACAGCCTTGACCGCACTGCGGTGACGCAAACCGCGTGCTGGTCGCTGGTCATCGGCCCGGTGGACCGGTGTAAGGGCCCGTCCCGTGAGAATGAGCAAGCCAATACACAACGAACATGCAGGATACCCGCGTCGGCCCGGACGGGTCAAAACGCGCGATCACCGGGCGTCGAGCCCGGCGCCTGCACGCTTCCAGGGTACGCGAGCCGCACCACCGGACCGCTCCCGTCGCGGAGTGACGAGACGGCCGGGCGCGCCGGCCGGCCCGTTGCGGACGCCGTGCGCGGCGACGGTGGCGGCGAGGACGCAGAGCGTGAGCGCGTCCTTGAAGGCACGGCGGCGGGGCGGTTCCAGGTAGGGCAGGGTCAGCGACGGCAGCTGCGGGGCCAGGGCGAGCCAGAACCAGGGACGCCGGGCGACCGACCCCGGGTACGGCAGCCCGGCGAGCAGCAGCGGCAGCACGACCACGAGGTAGTGGTCGTACGACGGCCTGGACACCAGGAAGGCGGAGAGCATCAGGCCCGCCGCGGTCTCCGTCAGCCGCAGCGGGCCGGCGTCGGCCCGGCGCCACCGGTGGTACGCGCACAGCACGCCCACCCCGGCCGCCGCCGCGGCGAGCAGCCCGGCGAGCGTCGGCGGCACCCCGAGGCGCGGCAGCACGGCGGCCGGGGACGCCTCGTAGAGCCGTACGAACGCGTCGTCGCCGCGCAGCAGGAAGGGCAGGGTGCGGGTGAGGAAGCCCGCCGGGTCCGGCATCAGCAGCCCCGCCCCGGCCGAGGCCGCCGCGGGGACCAGGAGCGTCGCCGCCAGCGCCGGCCAGCGGCGGGCGAACAGGAACAGCAGGGCCATCGGCGCGAGCAGCGGTTTCAGCGCCACCGCCGCGCCGATCACCACGCCCGCCGCCGTCCACCGCCCGCGGGCCGCGAGCAGCAGCGCCAGCGGCAGGGCCAGTGCGGCGGTGACCGTCCAGTTCGCCAGCGACACCAGATGCGCGAACGGCGCGAACCCGGCCGCGAGCCCGGCCAGCCCCAGCGCCGCGAACCGGCTGCCCAGCGGGAGGCGGTGCAGCCGCAGCGCGCAGGCCCAGGCACCGGTCAGCAGGGCGATCACCGTCAGCGGCACCAGCACCCGCAGCCACACCTGGGGCAGCAGGGCCTGCGGGGCGGCCGCGAGCACCGCGCTCGGCAGATAGAGGAAGTGCGGGTCGTCGTACGGGGAGCCGCCGGCCAGCCAGGTCCGCGCCGCGCGGACGACGATGGCGTTGTCCATGCCGCCGTCCGAGGTCAGCCGTGCCACCCGCACCGCCTGGGCGCCCAGCACGATCGCCGGCACCGCCCACAGATGCCAGGTCGCCCGTCGCGCCAGCCACCCGGAGATGTCGTACTTACTGCTGTTTTTGCCGGATTTCATGCAGGGCACGCTAGGGGTTCCGGGGCCGCCCGAGGCGGACCAGCACGCCGCCCGGCCCGTCTAAGATGCGCCCCATGAGCTTTGGGCAGGGGGGACCCCAGTCTCAGTGGGATCCCTGGACACCGCAATCGCAGCAGCCCTGGAACAGCGGGGCCGACCAGACCCCGGACTGGGCCGCGCTCGCCGAGGCCTCCGAGGCCCGTCACAAGCGGCGCCGCCTGTTCTTCATCGGCGGCGGCGCGCTGGCCACCGTCGCGATCGGCACGGCCGTGGCGATGGCCGTGGTCTCGGCGAACGGCGACGGCGGGCAGGCGGGCAACCAGACCTCCCAGCTGCCCGCGACCGCGGACATACCCAGCGAGTCCACCGGCCCGGCCCCCTCCTTCGCCCCCACCAGCGCCCCGCCGCCCCTGGACCCGAAGGACTTCGTCTCCAGCGCGAAGAAGGACACCGCCCCGCTCAGCCCGCAGATCCTCTTCCCGGGCACCCAGCTGACCATGGGCGACACGGTCTACAAGAAGGGCCCGACCGCCGACACCAAGAGCTGCGCGTCGGCCGCCCGGCAGACCCTGCCGAAGGTCCTCGACGCCAACGACTGCACCCGCATGCTCCGGGTCACCTACACCAAGGACGGCATGGCGGTCACCGTCGGCGTGGCCGTCTTCGACACCGAGGCGCAGGCCGCCAAGGCCAAGACCCAGGCCGACGACAAGAGCATCGTGAAGTCCCTGAACGGGGGCGGTGTGAAGGCCTTCTGCGAGTCCGCCGTCTGCCGCACCACGACCAACTCCTACGGCAGGTACGCCTACTTCACCATCGCCGGCTTCACCGACGGCAAGGACGTCACCACCAAGGACACCGAGGTCTTCCAGACCGGCGACGACCTGGCGGAGTTCACCTTCCGCCAGATCCGCCGCCGCGGCGAGGCCCAGGCGTCCGCCGCCGCGGCCGAGGGGTAGACCCGCCGCGGCTCCACGCGCCCGGACAGGGCCCCGCGGCGACTTCGCCGCAGGGCCCTCGTCACATCGCCTTCTCGGTGGTCGCCTCGTCCCGCCGCCGGCGCGCCAGCCGCTGCCGCTCCGCGAGCAGCTCGTCCGCCGGATAGCCGACCTCCTCCAGCGTCAGCCCGTGCGGCCGGACGACATGCACGGCGCTGTCCCGGACCCGCGCGTCGAGCACCTTCCGCGGCCACTCCACGCCGCGGTGCCCGTCGCCCACGAACAGCAGCGCGCCGACCATGGCACGCACCTGGTTGTGGCAGAAGGCGTCGGCGCGCACCTCGATCGCGACGACGCCGTCCGCGCCCCGGCTCACCCCGAAGTCGAGGATCTCGCGGATCGTCGTGGCGCCCTCGCGCTTCTTCGCGTACGCCGCGAAGTCGTGCTCACCGATCAGGGACTTGGCCGCGGCGTCCATCGCGGCGACGTCCAGCGGCCAGTCGTGCCACAGCACGTGCCCCCGCAGCAGCGGATCCACGCCGCCCGGGTTGTCGGTGACCCGGTAGACGTAGCGCCGCCAGATCGCCGCGAACCGCGCGTCGAAGCCACTGGGCGCCTCCCGCAGCGCCCACACCCGCACATCCTTCGGCAGCCGCCCCGCCAGCCGCTTGAGCAGCTTCTGCTTGTGCTCGGCCCAGACCTCCCGGGGCAGATCCACGTGCGCCACCTGCCCGCGCGCGTGCACCCCGGCGTCGGTGCGTCCGGCGACCGTCAGCTCGTACGTCTCCCGGGAGCGGGTGACCGTCCGCAGGGCGTCCTCGATCTCCCCCTGCACGGTCCGCTTCCCGCCGGCCTGCTTGGCCCAGCCGTGGAAGTCCGTGCCGTCGTAGGACACGTCGAGGCGGACACGGACGCGGCCCGGCGCTGCTTCTTCACTCACGTACTGATCCTCTCAGAACACAGAAGCGGGCCCGCTCCTCGAAAGGAACGGGCCCGCCAACGCCCTGTAGGCGCGCGAGGAACGCTTACGCGTCCTTCGACTCCTCGGCGGGAGCCTCCGCGACCTCGGTCTCGTCGACCTTGGTCTCCTCGGCCTTGGCCTCGTCGGCCTCCTTGACCGCACGCTTGGTGGCGGCCTCGGCCTCACCCACGGCCTTCTGCTGCACCGTCAGCGCCTCGACCAGCTCGATGACAGCCATGGGCGCGTTGTCGCCACGGCGGTTACCGATCTTGGTGATGCGGGTGTAGCCACCCGGACGGTTCTCGTAACGCGGGCCGATCTCGGTGAAGAGCGTGTGGACGATGCTCTTGTCCGTGATGACCTGGAGCACCTGACGGCGGTTGTGAAGGTCACCCTTCTTCGCCTTGGTGATCAGACGCTCGGCGTACGGGCGCAGGCGGCGGGCCTTCGCCTCGGTCGTGGTGATCTTGCCGTGCTCGAAGAGGCTCTTCGCGAGGTTCGCGAGCAGCAGCTTCTCGTGCGCGGCACTGCCGCCCAGACGGGCACCCTTGGTGGGCTTCGGCATGGTTCTTCTCCTGTGTGTCTGCCCCGGCCGTATCAGGTACCGGGGTCAGTATCCGAGCAGGCGGTCGCCTGTCGGAGATCCGGAGGCGGCCCCCAAGGGGCGCCTCCGGAAGGGGCGCGGGGAACGGCGCGATCAAGCACAGCGCACCCGCACCCGAAAACGGACCGTCTGGCCCGAGCTCTCAGTACTGCTCGGTCTCGACGAACCCGGCATCCGCGTCGTCGTCCGCGCCGAACGCGTCCGCGGCAGCGGTCGGGTCGAATCCGGGCGGGCTGTCCTTGAGGGCCAGGCCCATGCCGGCCAGCTTCGCCTTGACCTCGTCGATCGACTTCGCACCGAAGTTGCGGATGTCGAGCAGGTCCGCCTCGGAACGGGCGACGAGCTCACCCACGGAGTGGATGCCCTCACGCTTGAGGCAGTTGTACGACCGAACGGTGAGCTCCAGCTCCTCGATCGGCAGCGCCAGGTCGGCGGCGAGCGCGGCGTCCGTCGGGGACGGACCCATGTCGATTCCCTCGGCGTCGATGTTCAGCTCGCGGGCGAGACCGAACAGCTCGACCAGCGTCTTACCGGCGGAGGCCATGGCGTCACGCGGACGCATCGCCTGCTTGGTCTCGACGTCGACGATCAGCTTGTCGAAGTCGGTGCGCTGCTCGACACGCGTGGCCTCGACCTTGTACGTGACCTTGAGCACCGGCGAGTAGATGGAGTCGACCGGGATGCGGCCGATCTCCTGGCCGACCTGCTTGTTCTGCACGGCGGAGACGTAACCGCGGCCGCGCTCGACCGTCAGCTCCATCTCCAGCTTGCCCTTGCCGTTGAGCGTGGCGAGGACCAGGTCGGGGTTGTGCACCTCGACACCGGCCGGGGGCGCGATGTCGGCGGCGGTGACCAGACCCGGACCCTGCTTGCGCAGGTACATCACGACCGGCTCGTCGTGCTCCGAGGAGACGACCAGCTGCTTGATGTTGAGGATCAGGTCGGTGACGTCCTCCTTGACGCCCGGCACAGTGGTGAACTCGTGCAGGACACCGTCGATCCGGATCGAGGTGACGGCGGCACCCGGGATCGAGGAGAGGAGGGTACGGCGGAGGGAGTTGCCGAGGGTGTAGCCGAAGCCCGGCTCCAGCGGCTCGATCACGAACCGGGAGCGGAACTCGTCGACGACCTCTTCGGTCAACGAGGGACGCTGAGCGATCAGCATGTGTGGATCAGATCCTTCAGTCGTGGGCGCCCGCTATTTGACGCCCGACTTGAACCGCCCCCGACAAGAAGAGGCGGGTACTGCAAGGGTACGGGCGATACGGCCCTTTTCGGAGCCGTACCGCCCGGAACCTCGGTCTGCGCGAAGCAGCCTCGCGTCAGACGCGGCGGCGCTTCGGCGGACGGCAGCCGTTGTGCGGGGTCGGGGTGACGTCCTGGATGGAGCCGACCTCGAGGCCCGTGGCCTGCAGGGAGCGGATCGCGGTCTCACGACCGGAACCCGGGCCCTTCACGAACACGTCGACCTTGCGCATGCCGTGCTCCTGGGCGCGGCGGGCAGCCGACTCGGCGGCCATCTGCGCGGCGAACGGCGTGGACTTCCGGGAGCCCTTGAAGCCGACGTGGCCGGCGGAGGCCCAGGAGATCACGTTGCCGGACGGGTCCGTGATCGAGACGATCGTGTTGTTGAACGTGCTCTTGATGTGCGCGTGGCCGTGAGCGACGTTCTTCTTTTCCTTGCGGCGCACCTTCTTGGCAGCGCCCTGACGACCCTTGGGGGGCATCTATAACTCCTACGGGAGGTGGTCGGTCCTACAGCGAAGACCGTGGACAGGCGTCCGCTGTGGACTACTTCTTGCCCGGCTTCTTCTTACCGGCGATGGCGCGACGCGGACCCTTGCGGGTACGGGCGTTGGTGCTGGTGCGCTGACCGCGGACGGGCAGACCGCGACGGTGACGCAGACCCTGGTAGGTACCGATCTCGACCTTGCGGCGGATGTCGGCCTGGATCTCGCGACGGAGGTCACCCTCGGTCTTGATGTTGTTGTCGACGTACTCGCGGATCGCGACCAGCTGCTCCTCGGAGAGGTCACGAACACGGGTGTTCGGGTCCACGCCGGTGGCGGCCAGCGTCTGCTGGGAGAGGGTCCGGCCGATGCCGAACACGTAGGTGAGGGCGATCTCCACGCGCTTTTCGCGCGGGATGTCAACACCGGAAACGCGTGCCATTCAATGGCTCCAGTTGATCTTCGGAGGTCTTCCACAGAACCGGATCCCAGCCGCCGTACCAGGTACGAACTGGGTCCCCGGCCTCCGAACCGGGGGTGTCAAGCCGAGGGCTTGGGTCCTGCGTATGAACATATTCAGCTCGCGTCGCGCGAAGTCTCTGCGATGTCGATGCAGAGGGTGTGATCAGGTTGCGATCAGCCCTGGCGCTGCTTGTGGCGCGGGTTCTCGCAGATGATCATGACCCGGCCGTGACGGCGGATCACCCTGCACTTGTCGCAGATCTTCTTGACGCTCGGCTTGACCTTCATGGGATGTGAGGTTCTCCGGGTCAGTTGCCGGCGGCCCCGTGCACAGGGAGAGCACGGGGCTCGGGCAAGATCTACTTGTACCGGTAGACGATCCGGCCACGCGTCAGGTCGTACGGAGACAGCTCCACCACGACCCGGTCGTCAGGGAGGATGCGGATGTAGTGCATACGCATCTTGCCGCTGATGTGTGCCAGGACCTGGTGGCCGTTCTGGAGCTCGACCTTGAACATGGCGTTCGGCAGAGACTCGACGACAGTGCCCTCGATCTCGATGGCACCTTGCTTCTTGGCCACGCTTCGCCCTTCGAATCGACTACCTTGATCGACTCAGTGCGAGCGCATGCAGACATGCGGGTACACAAGAGCCGACGAGTCAGTCTACGTCAGCGCACCCGGAAACACGAATCGAGGCAGTCTGCCCCACGCCGGAGATCATTATGCGAGCGGGTCCGGCGCCGCGGTGACCCCGTACTCCGCCAGCTTCGCCTTGCCGCCGTCCGGGGCGGTCAGGACCAGGGGGCCCTGCTCGGTGAGCGCCACGGAGTGCTCCCAGTGGGAGGACCAGGTGCCGTCGGTCGTGATGACCGTCCAGTCGTCCTCCAGGACCTCCGTCTTCGGGGTGCCCAGGGAGACCATCGGCTCGATGGCGAGGCAGAAGCCGGGGACCAGCTTGGGGCCCTTGCCGCGGCGGCGGTCGACGTAGTTCAGCAGGTGCGGGTCCATGTGCATCTCGGTGCCGATGCCGTGGCCGCCGTAGTCCTCGATGATCCCGTAACGGCCGCCGCCCGGCTTCGGCTGGCGGCGGATGTAGGTCTCGATGGCCCGGGAGATGTCGACGAGCCGGTTGCCCTGCTTCATGGCCGCGATGCCGGCCCACATCGACTCCTCGGTCACCCGGGAGAGCTCGACAAGCTCCGGGGCGTGACCGGAGCCCACGAACGCCGTGTAGGCGGCGTCACCGTGCCAGCCGTCGACGATCGCGCCGCAGTCGATGGAGATGATGTCCCCGTCCTTGAGGACGACGTCCTCGGAGGGGATGCCGTGGACGACGACGTCGTTCACGGAGGTGCAGATGGTCGCGGGGAACCCGCCGTAGCCGAGGAAGTTCGACTTCGCCCCGTGCTCGGCGAGCACCTTGCGGGCGACCTGGTCGAGATCCCTCGTGGAGGCGCCGGGCACCGCGGCCTCCCGGGTGGCCGCGTGGATGGCTGCGACGACCAGCCCCGCCGCACGCATCTTGGCGATCTGCTCGGGGGTCTTGATCTGCACCATGGGGGCCCTGCGCTCTCCGTCACTCACGTCAACCGGTTACCTACACAACAGTACGGCCGTGACGCCCCTCGGGGTGCCACGGCCGCTACCGCTCCGACGGCTACTTGCCGTCGTCCTCACGCTTCAGCGCCTCCAGGGCGCGCCCCGTGACCTCGTCCACCGCACCCATCGCGGAGATGGTGACGACCAGCCCCTGGGCCTTGTAGTAGTCGATGATCGGCTCGGTCTGCGTGTGGTAGACCTCGAGCCGTGTGCGGACGGTGTCCTCGGAGTCGTCGTCCCGCTGGTAGAGCTCGCCGCCGCAGACGTCGCAGACACCCTCGGTCTTCGGCTTGCTGTACGTCACGTGGAAGACGTGGCTGGAGTCCTTGCGGCAGATCCGGCGGCCGGCGATCCGCTTGACGACCTCGTCCTCCGGAGCCTCCAGGTCGAGCACCGCGTCCAGCTGGATGCCCTCGGTGGTCAGCAGCTCGTCCAGCGCCTCCGCCTGCGAGACGTTGCGCGGGAAGCCGTCCAGGAGGAAGCCGTTCTCGGCGTCCGGCTGCTCCATGCGGTCCTTCGCCATGGCGATGGTGACCTCGTCCGGCACGAGGTTGCCGGCGTCCATGTAGGACTTCGCGAGCTTGCCGAGCTCCGTCTGCTGGCTGATGTTGGCGCGGAACAGGTCGCCCGTGGAGATGTGCGGGATCGACAGCTTCTCGGCAAGGCGCGTGGCTTGCGTTCCCTTACCGGCACCCGGCGGCCCGACGAGGACGATTCGCATCAGCGGAGGAACCCTTCGTAATTGCGCTGCTGGAGCTGGCTCTCGATCTGCTTCACGGTCTCGAGACCGACACCCACGATGATCAGGATGCTGGTCCCGCCGAACGGGAAGTTCTGGTTTGCCCCGAAACCAGCCAACGCCATTGTCGGCACGAGAGCGATCAGACCCAGATACAGCGAACCCGGCCAGGTGATCCGGTTGAGCACGTACGACAGGTACTCAGCGGTCGGTCGGCCAGCCCGGATGCCCGGGATGAAGCCACCATACTTCTTCATGTTGTCCGCGACTTCCTCGGGGTTGAACGAGATGGCCACGTAGAAGAACGCGAAGAAGACAATCAGGAAGAAGTAGATCGTGATGTGAACCGGCGCCCCGGTGTCCGCCAGGTTCGCCTGGATCCAGCCGGCCCAGCCAGCAGTGGAGTTGGAGAACTGGACGATCAGCGCGGGGATGTAGAGCAGCGACGACGCGAAGATGACCGGAATCACACCGGCCTGGTTCACCTTCAGCGGGATGTACGTCGAGGTACCGCCGTAGGACCGGCGGCCGATCATGCGCTTCGCGTACTGGACCGGGATGCGGCGCTGGGCCTGCTCGACGAAGACCACCAGGCCGACCATGAACAGGCCGACGAGGATCACGGTGCCGAACTCGATCCAGCCGTCGGCCAGGGTGCCCTGCTGCTTGATCGCCCACAGCGCGGACGGGAAGGTCGCGGCGATCGAGATGAACATCAGGATCGACATGCCGTTGCCGATGCCGCGGTCGGTGATCAGCTCACCCAGCCACATGACGACGGCGGTGCCCGCGGTCATGGTGATGACCATGACGACGGTCGCGAAGATCGAGCGGTCCGGCACGATCTGGCCGGCGACCGAGCAGTTCGCGAAGAGCGCGCCGCTGCGGGCGGTGGCCACCAGACCGGTGCCCTGGAGGATCGCCAGCGCGACCGTCAGGTAGCGGGTGTACTGGGTGATCTTTGCCGTACCCGACTGTCCCTCTTTCTTGAGGGCTTCCAGGCGCGGGATCACCACGGTCAGCAGCTGCAGAATGATGCTCGCCGTGATGTAGGGCATGATGCCGAGCGCGAAGATCGTGATCTGCAGGAGCGCGCCGCCGCTGAACATGTTGACCAGACCGAAGATGCCCTGGTTGGCGTTCGCCTGGTCGATGCAGATCTGGACGCTCTTGTAGTCGACGCCGGGGATCGGGATATGTGTGCCGATCCGGTAGATCACGATGATGCCGAGCGTGAAGAACAGCTTCTTGCGCAGGTCGGGCGTCTTGAACGCCCGGGCGAACGCGGTGAGCACGGTGCCTCCTGCGACCCCCGCGCATCTGCGTCAAGGGTGACGGTCTTGAGATTCCGATGGACAACGAAATACGTAACGGTCGACTGCCGCTCCGAGTGCCCGAAGGTGCGGCACCCGGTGAAAGTTGGCAGTGCAGGCCACCTTACCGGCGAGACTGCCACCCTAGGAACGACCAACCGGGGATACCCCATTTGTGGGGTATCCCCGGTCGGGATCGCTCAAGTCATCGAGACGCCTGAAGGACTCAGACGAGCTCGGTGACGGAACCGCCGGCGGCGGTGATCTTCTCCTTGGCGGAGCCGGAGACGGCGTCGACCGTCACCTGCAGCGCCACGGAGATCTCGCCCTGGCCGAGCACCTTGACGAGGCTGTTCTTGCGAACGGCACCCTTGGCGACCAGACCCTCGACGGTGACCTCGCCACCCTCCGGGTACAGCGCGGCCAGCTTGTCGAGGTTCACGACCTGGTACTCGGTCTTGAACGGGTTCTTGAAGCCCTTCAGCTTCGGGAGGCGCATGTGGAGCGGCATCTGGCCACCCTCGAAGCGCTCCGGAACCTGGTAGCGGGCCTTCGTGCCCTTGGTACCACGACCGGCCGTCTTACCCTTCGACGCCTCACCACGACCGACACGGGTCTTGGCGGTCTTGGCGCCGGGGGCCGGACGGAGGTTGTGGATCTTCAGCGGGTTCTGCTCCGCCATGATCAGTCGACCTCCTCGACCGTCACGAGGTGGCGGACGGTGTGCACCATGCCGCGGAACTCGGGGCGGTCCTCCTTGACGACCACGGTGTTGATCCCCTTGAGACCAAGCGACCGCAGGGTGTCACGGTGGTTCTGCTTGCTGCCGATGTAGGACTTGACCTGCGTGATCTTGAGCTGCGCCATGATTACGCACCCGCCCCGGCACGCGCACGCAGCAGGGCCGCGGGAGCGACGTCCTCGAGCGGCAGACCACGGCGGGCCGCGATCTCCTCGGGACGCTGCAGGCCCTTCAGGGCCTCCACGGTGGCGTGCACGATGTTGATCGCGTTGTCGGAGCCGAGCGACTTCGACAGCACGTCGTGGATACCGGCGCACTCGAGCACGGCACGCACCGGACCACCGGCGATAACACCGGTACCCGGGGACGCGGGCTTGAGCAGCACGACGCCGGCAGCCTTCTCACCCTGGATCGGGTGCGGGATGGTGCCCTGGATCCGGGGGACCTTGAAGAAGTGCTTCTTGGCCTCCTCAACGCCCTTGGCGATGGCGGCCGGCACCTCCTTGGCCTTGCCGTATCCGACACCCACGGTGCCGTCACCGTCGCCCACCACGACCAGCGCGGTGAAGCTGAAGCGACGACCACCCTTCACAACCTTGGCGACGCGGTTGATCGCGACAACGCGCTCAACGTACGCGGTCTTCTCGGCGGCAGCTGCGCCGCCGTCACGGCCCTTCCGGTCCCGCCGCTCGCCGCCACCGGCACCGCCACCGCGGCGCTGGGGTCCAGCCATTGGAATTACCTCTCTCTGTCTCCGCTAGCTACGGAACCAGGACTCAGAACTTGAGTCCGGCCTCGCGGGCGGCGTCCGCCAGGGCGGCGATGCGCCCGGCGTACTGGTTACCACCACGGTCGAACACGACAGCCTCGACACCGGCGGCCTTGGCACGCTCGGCGACCAGGGCGCCGACCTTCTTGGCCTGCGAGGACTTGTCCTCGGCACCGCGGATCGAAGCGTCCAGGGTGGACGCCGACGCCAGGGTGTGGCCCTTCAGGTCGTCGATCACCTGCGCCACGATGTGGCGGTTGGAGCGGGTCACGACCAGACGGGGACGCTCCGCCGTACCGGAGATCCGCTTGCGGATCCGGATGTGACGGCGCTTGATCGCGGCGCGCTTGTAGGCGTCGCCCTTCAGGATCTTCTGCCCGTATGCCATGGCTTACTTACCCGCCTTTCCGACCTTGCGGCGGATGACTTCGCCCTCGTACTTGACGCCCTTGGCCTTGTACGGGTCGGGCTTGCGCAGCTTGCGGATGTTGGCCGCAACCTCGCCGACCTTCTGCTTGTCGATGCCCTCGACCTGGAAACGAGTCGGGGTCTCCACCTTGAAGGTGATGCCCTCGGGGGCCTCGACCACGATCGGGTGGCTGTAACCGAGCGCGAACTCGAGGTTGGCGCCCTTGGCGGTCACGCGGTAACCGACACCACTGATCTCGAGCTTCTTCACGTAACCCTGGGTCACGCCGGTGATCATGTTCGCCACCAGCGTGCGGGACAGGCCGTGCAGGGCCTTGCTCTGACGCTCGTCGTTGGGGCGGGTCACCTGCAGGGTGCCGTCCTCGCCCTTGGCGATGTCGATCGGAGCAGCAACGGTGTGGGTCAGCTCGCCCTTGGGGCCCTTGACCTTGACCGTGCGGCCGTCGATGGTGACGTCCACGCCGGCGGGAACCGCGATGGGGAGCTTGCCGATGCGCGACATAGCTGTTTCCTCCGTTCCCTTCTGCTACCAGACGTAGGCGAGGACTTCCCCACCCACGCCCTTCTTGCCGGCCTGCTTGTCGGTGAGGAGCCCGTGCGACGTGGAGATGATCGCCACGCCCAGGCCGCCGAGCACCTTCGGCAGGTTGGTGGACTTCGCGTACACCCGGAGACCGGGCTTGGAGATCCGCTTGATGCCCGCGATGGAGCGCTCACGGTTCGGGCCGAACTTCAGCTCGAGGACGAGGTTCTTGCCGACCTCGGCGTCCTCGACCTTCCAGCCCGTGATGAAGCCCTCCTGCTGGAGGATCTCCGCGATGTGGGACTTGATCTTGGAGTGCGGCATCGACACCGAGTCGTGGTACGCCGAGTTCGCATTCCGCAGACGCGTCAGCATGTCTGCGATCGGATCAGTCATGGTCATGAATTGGCCTGTGGCCTTTCTCGCCGGGGTTTCCTATATGCGCCATCCCTCTCCCCGTACTTCTTCAGACGGGACGGGTGCGGCGCGGGGACCTACGGCGTAGTAAGTCGATCCAGGGCGGCAGAGGCCCAACCCTCCTAGCCTAAGGCATGGAAGGTGTGGGCCTCCGCCGACCCAGTTGCTTACCGAGAGGTCCAGGAATCCCTATGTACGGGGATTACCAGGAGCTCTTGGTCACGCCCGGCAGCTCGCCACGGTGAGCCATCTCACGAAGGCACACGCGGCAGAGGCCGAACTTGCGGTACACGGAGTGCGGACGGCCGCAGCGCTGGCAGCGGGTGTAGCCACGCACACCGAACTTGGGCTTGCGAGCAGCCTTAGCGATCAGAGCCTTCTTCGCCATCTCGCTCACGCCTCCTTGAACGGGAAGCCGAGGTGACGAAGGAGCGCGCGGCCCTCAGCGTCGTTGGTCGCCGTGGTGACCACGGTGATGTCCATACCCCGGACGCGGTCGATCTTGTCCTGGTCGATCTCGTGGAACATGACCTGCTCCGTGAGACCGAAGGTGTAGTTGCCACGGCCGTCGAACTGCTTCGGGGACAGGCCGCGGAAGTCGCGGATGCGCGGCAGCGCGAGCGACAGGGTGCGGTCCAGGAACTCCCACATGCGGTCGCCACGGAGCGTGACGTGGGCACCGATCGGCTGGCCCTCACGCAGCTTGAACTGCGCGATGGACTTGCGGGCCTTGGTGACGGCCGGCTTCTGACCGGTGATGGTGGTCAGGTCGCGGATCGCGCCCTCGATCAGCTTCGAGTCACGGGCGGCGTCGCCGACACCCATGTTGACCACGATCTTGACGAGGCCGGGCACCTGCATGACGTTCTCGTACTTGAACTCGTCACGCAGCTTGCCCGCGATCTCCTCGCGGTACTTCTGCTTCAGACGCGGAGTGGTGGTGGTAGCCATCAGATGTCCTCACCCGTCCGCTTGGCAACGCGGATCTTGTTGCCCTCATCGTCGAAGCGGTAGCCGACACGCGTGACGACCTTCTTGCCGTCCTTCTCAACGACCAGCTGGACGTTGGAGACGTGGATCGGCGCCTCGGTGGTCACGATGCCGCCGGCCTGGGAACCGCGAGCGGTCGGACCGGCCTTGGTGTGCTTCTTGACCCGGTTGACACCCTCGACCAGGACGCGGTCCTCGCGGGGGTAGGCCGCGATGACCTTGCCCTGCTTGCCCTTGTCCTTACCGGTGATGACCTGGACCAGGTCGCCCTTCTTGATCTTCATGCTTACAGCACCTCCGGCGCGAGCGAGATGATCTTCATGAACTTCTTCTCGCGCAGCTCACGGCCCACCGGGCCGAAGATACGGGTGCCGCGAGGGTCGCCGTCGTTCTTCAGAATGACGGCGGCGTTCTCGTCGAAGCGGATGTACGAGCCGTCCGGACGGCGGCGCTCCTTGACGGTGCGAACGATGACCGCCTTGACGACGTCACCCTTCTTCACGTTGCCACCGGGGATCGCGTCCTTGACGGTGGCGACGATGACGTCACCGATGCCCGCGTAGCGGCGACCGGAGCCACCGAGCACACGGATGCAAAGGATCTCCTTCGCACCAGTGTTGTCGGCGACACGCAGTCGCGACTCCTGCTGGATCACGTCTATCTCCTGTTTGTCTGCCGGTTCCCCGGGGGCCGCTCAGCGAGCGGCCCCCGGAGCCTGGCGGAACTGTCCTGCGAGGGATGCCCCGCAGGAACGTACTTTTTGGAATTCCCTTGCGGGAATTACCTACTTGGCCTTCTCGAGGATCTCGACGACGCGCCAGCGCTTCGTCGCGGACAGCGGCCGGGTCTCCATGAGGAGGACGCGGTCGCCGACACCCGCGGCGTTCTGCTCGTCGTGCGCCTTGAGCTTGTTCGTACGGCGGATGACCTTGCCGTACAGCGCGTGCTTGACGCGGTCCTCGACGGCGACGACGACGGTCTTGTCCATCTTGTCGCTGACGACCAGGCCCTCACGGGTCTTACGGAAGCCGCGCGCCTCGGTGTTCTGCTCAGTCACGTTGTTCTCGCTCATGCGTTCTCCACCGTTTCGATGCCCAGCTCGCGCTCGCGCATCAGGGTGTAGATCCGCGCGATGTCCTTACGGACGGCCTTGAGCCGACCGTGGTTCTCGAGCTGGCCCGTCGCCGCCTGGAAGCGGAGGTTGAACAGCTCTTCCTTGGCCTCGCGGAGCTTCGCCAGAAGCTCCTCGTTGCCCAGCTCGCGCAGCTCGGACGCCTTGGTACCGGCCGACATCACGCTTCACCTGCCTCGCGCTTGACGATCCGGCACTTCATCGGCAGCTTGTGCGCGGCACGAGTCAGCGCCTCACGGGCGATCTTCTCGTTGGGGTACGACAGCTCGAACATGACGCGTCCGGGCTTGACGTTGGCGATCCACCACTCCGGCGAACCCTTACCGGAACCCATGCGGGTCTCGGCAGGCTTCTTGGTGAGGGGACGGTCCGGGTAGATGTTGATCCAGACCTTGCCGCCACGCTTGATGTGACGGGTCATGGCGATACGAGCCGCTTCGATCTGGCGGTTCGTGACGTACGCCGGGGTCAGCGCCTGGATGCCGTACTCGCCGAACGCAACCTGCGTCCCACCCTTGGACATACCGTTGCGCTTCGGGTGGTGCTGCTTGCGGTGCTTGACCCTACGGGGGATCAGCATTTCGGTCAGGCCTCCGTTCCGGTGCTCTCAGCCGGAGCGGCAGCCGCGGGGGCCTCGGCCTTGGGGGCCTCGGCGCCGGCAGCCTGCTGCGGCTTACGACCGCGCCGCTCGCCACCACGGCCACCACGGGCCGGGCGGTCGGCGCCACCGCGGGCCGGGCGGTTACCCGCACGGGCGGCAGCGTTCTCGGCGCGGACCTCGGCGATGTTCTTGACGTCGCCCTTGTAGATCCAGACCTTCACACCGATGCGGCCGAAGGTCGTCTTGGCCTCGAAGAAGCCGTAGTCCACGTTCGCGCGGAGCGTGTGCAGGGGCACACGGCCCTCGCGGTAGAACTCCGAGCGGGACATCTCGGCGCCGCCGAGGCGGCCACCGCACTGGATCTTGATGCCCTTGGCGCCCGCCTTCATCGCCGACTGCATGCTCTTGCGCATGGCGCGGCGGAAGGAGACACGGGAGGACAGCTGCTCGGCGACGGCCTGGGCCACCAGCTGAGCGTCCGTCTCCGGGTTCTTGACCTCGAGGATGTTCAGCTGGACCTGCTTGCCGGTCAGCTTCTCCAGGTCACCGCGGATGCGGTCGGCCTCGGCGCCGCGGCGACCGATGACGATGCCGGGACGCGCGGTGTGGATGTCGACGCGGACGCGGTCACGGGTGCGCTCGATCTCGACCTTCGAGATGCCGGCGCGCTCCATACCGGACGTCATCATCCGACGGATGGCGACGTCTTCCTTGACGTAGTCCTTGTACAGCTTGTCGGCGTACCAACGCGACTTGAAGTCGGTCGTGACACCGAGCCGGAACCCATGCGGGTTTACCTTCTGGCCCATTACCGGGTTCCTTCCTTGCTGGCGACGACCACGGTGATGTGGCTGGTCCGCTTGCGGATCCGGTAGGCACGGCCCTGGGCACGCGGACGGAACCGCTTCAGGGTCGGGCCCTCGTCGACGTAGGCCTCGGAGATGTAGAGGCTGTCAGCGTCGGTGTGGTCGTAGTTGTGCGCGGCGTTGGCGATGGCGCTGTCGAGCACCTTGCCGACCGGCACGGAGGCTGCCTGCGGAGCGAATCGCAGAACAGCCTGGGCCTCCGTGGCGTTCATGCCACGGATGAGGTCCACCACGCGGCGGGCCTTCATGGGCGTGACGCGGATGTACCGCGCCTGGGCCCTGGCTTCCATGGTTGTCCCTTCAGTTACTTACGTGTCTGAATGCGATCCGCTACTAGCGGCGCTTCGACTTCCGGTCTTCCTTGACGTGGCCCCGGAAGGTGCGCGTCGGCGAGAACTCGCCGAGCTTGTGGCCGACCATCGACTCGGTGACGAACACCGGGATGTGGGTCTTGCCGTTGTGCACCGCGAGCGTGTGGCCGAGCATGGCCGGCACGATCATCGAGCGACGGGACCAGGTCTTGATGACGTTCTTGGTGCCCGCTTCGTTCTGGGCGTCCACCTTCTTCATCAGGTGGTCGTCGACGAAGGGCCCCTTCTTCAAGCTACGAGGCATCTCAACCCGTCCTTAGCGCTTCTTGTTCGTCTTGCGGCGGCGGACGATGTACTTGTTCGACGCCTTCTTGGGCGAACGAGTACGGCCTTCCTTCTTGCCCCACGGGGAGACCGGGTGGCGGCCACCGGAGGTACGACCCTCACCACCACCGTGCGGGTGGTCGACCGGGTTCATGACCACACCACGGACGGTCGGGCGAACGCCCAGCCAGCGCTTACGGCCGGCCTTACCCCAGTTGATGTTGCTCTGCTCGGCGTTGCCGACCTCGCCGACGGTGGCGCGGCAGCGCACGTCGACCAGGCGGATCTCTCCGGACGGCATGCGGAGGTGGGCGTAGGCGCCCTCCTTCGCGAGCAGCTGCACGGAGGCACCGGCGGAGCGGGCGAACTTGGCACCGCCACCGGGACGGAGCTCGATCGCGTGGATCGTGGTACCGACCGGGATGTTGCGGAGGGCCAGGTTGTTGCCCGGCTTGATGTCGGCCCCGGGACCGTTCTCGACGCGGTCACCCTGCTGCAGGTTGCGCGGGGCGAGGATGTAGCGCTTCTCGCCGTCGGCGTAGTGCAGCAGCGCGATGCGCGCGGTGCGGTTGGGGTCGTACTCGATGTGCGCGACCTTCGCCGGCACGCCGTCCTTGTCGTGACGACGGAAGTCGATCACGCGGTAGGCGCGCTTGTGCCCGCCACCCTGGTGGCGAACGGTCACACGACCGGAATTGTTACGGCCGCCCTTGCTGTGCAGGGGACGGACCAGCGACTTCTCCGGCGTGGACCGCGTGACCTCGACGAAGTCGGCGACGCTGGAGCCACGGCGGCCCGGCGTAGTCGGCTTGTACTTGCGGATTCCCATTTCTCAGTCCTCGTCCGATATCGGACGATCCGGACCGCCCTTAGGCGGTCGGACCGCCGAAGATGTCGATACGGTCGCCCTCGGCGAGGGTCACGATCGCGCGCTTGGTCGCCGCACGCTGGCCGAAGCCGGTACGGGTCCGCTTGCGCTTGCCCTGGCGGTTGATCGTGTTGACCCCGGTGACCTTGACCGAGAAGACCGCCTGGACGGCCTCCTTGATCTGGGTCTTGTTGGAGCCCGGCGCGACGATGAACGTGTACTTGTTCTCGTCGAGCAGCGCGTAGCTCTTCTCGGACACGACCGGCTTGATCAGGACGTCACGGGGGTCCGTGTACGCCTTGCTCGCCGGAGTGACGACGGTGTTCTTGCCCTCGGCGGCGTGGCGACGCGCCTTGGCGACGCGGGCGGCCTTGGCGGCCTTGGCGGCCTTGGAGGCAATGGCGGGGTGACGGATAGCCATCAGGCCTCGCTCCCTTCGGTGTCAGCAGCCTTCGGGCCGGACACGAAGGACTCGAAAGCGGCCTTGGTGAAGACCACGTCGTCGGAGACGAGAACGTCGTACGTGTTCAGCTGGCCCGGCTCCAGGATGTGGACCTGGGGCAGGTTGCGGGCGGACAGCCACGCGGCCTCGTCGGCGCGGTCGACGACCAGGAGCAGGTTCTTGCGCTCGCTGATCTTGCCGAACAGGCTCTTCGCGGCCTTCGTGGAGGGGGTCTCGCCCTCGACCACGCCGGTGACGACGTGGATGCGGTTGTGACGCGCCCGGTCGGTGAGGGCGTGACGCAGAGCGGCAGCCTTCATCTTCTTCGGGGTGCGCTGCGAGTAGTCGCGCGGCACGGGACCGTGCACGACGCCACCACCGGCGAACTGCGGCGCGCGGGTCGAACCCTGACGGGCGCGACCGGTGCCCTTCTGGCGGTACGGCTTCTTGCCGCCACCACGGACCTCGCCACGGGTCTTGGTCTTGTGCGTGCCCTGACGGGCAGCGGCCAGCTGCGCGACGACGACCTGGTGGATCAGCGGAACGCTGACCTTCTCAACGCCGAAGATCTCCGCGGGGAGCTCGACGGAACCGGCCTTGTCGCCCGCCGGCGAAAGGATGTCAACAGTGCTCATCGGTTACCTCAGGCCCCCTTGGCCGCGGTGCGGACCAGGACGAGGCCGCCGTTCGGACCGGGAACCGCGCCCTTGATGAGCAGCAGACCCTTCTCCGCGTCAACGGCGTGGACGGTCAGGTTCTGGGTGGTGACCCGCTCGTTGCCCATGCGACCCGCCATGCGGAGGCCCTTGAACACACGGCCCGGGGTGGCGCAGCCACCGATGGAACCGGGGGAGCGGTGCTTGCGCTGGGTGCCGTGACCGGCGCCGAGACCACGGAAGTTGTGGCGCTTCATGACACCGGCGAAGCCCTTGCCCTTGCTCTTGCCGGTGACGTCGACCTTCACGCCGGCCTCGAACACCTCAGCGGTGATCTCCTGGCCGAGGGTGTACTCGGCGGCGTCCGTCGTGCGGATCTCCACGAGGTGACGACGCGGGGTGACGTCCGCCTTGGCGAAGTGACCCTTGAGGGGCTTGTTCACCTTGCGCGGGTCGATGTCGCCGAAGGCGATCTGGACGGACTCGTAGCCGTCGACGTCGTTCGTGCGGACCTGGGTGACGACGTTGGGGCCGGCCTTGACGACGGTGACCGGAACAACACGGTTGTTCTCGTCCCACACCTGCGTCATGCCGAGCTTCTCGCCCAGGATGCCCTTGATCTGCTTAGCCATCTCTCAGATCACCGGCCTCAGAGCTTGATCTCGATGTCGACACCGGCCGGGAGGTCGAGTCGCATCAGAGAGTCAACGGTCTTGGGGGTCGGGTCGAGGATGTCGATCAGGCGCTTGTGCGTGCGCATCTCGAAGTGCTCGCGCGAGTCCTTGTACTTGTGCGGCGACTTGATGACGCAGTACACGTTCTTCTCAGTGGGCAGCGGCACCGGGCCCGCGACCGACGCACCAGTGCGGGTCACCGTCTCGACGATCTTCTTCGCCGAGGAGTCGATGACCTCGTGGTCGTAGGCCTTGAGCCGGATGCGGATCTTCTGTCCCGCCATGGCTACTCAGTAGTCCTGTCTCTCTAACGCTCTGGAACCCGGTGTTCCGTTGCTCTTCTCCGACCCACGCGGTCGGGCGTGTCGCGCTCCCGCTGACACAGATGTCCCTTGTTCGAACATCCCTGCGGGGAATGCACACGGCCCTGCCGGAACCGCAAGCCGGGGACGAGAAGCCCACCGGGTGCCTGGCCGGTGCCGCACCGACACTTCCCGGAAGATTCCCGTACGTCCGCCCCTGATCAGGGGCGACGAGTACTGTGGGACTCGCTTCCGGTCCTCCCGGCGGGAGGCGCGCAGCATCAACACTCGACCGAGCAACTCGGACAGTCTGCCATAGCAGGCACGGCAGACGCCAATCGAGCCGGGAAGAATACCCCGAGCGTGACGCAGGTCAAACACCTGGCAGTCTGACGGGCATGAGCATGCTTACCCGGCTGTGGTGCGGCACGGCGGTTCTGGGCATCGGAGCCTCGCTCTGGGCCTTCTGGCTGACGTACGACGACAGCCGCGACCGCGCGGCGAGCGAACGGGAGATCGCGCAGGCGTGCGCGGGGCTGGTGTCCGGCGAGGACGTGATGGACCTCGACGGCGGGACGGTGCGGGCCACGACCGACCGGACCATCGACCTGGAGGCGCCCGCGCCCGGCTGGTGCCGCGTCTACGGCGTGCCGGGACCGGACCGGTCCGACGGCCTGCTGACGCTGAGCGTCCGCACGTCGTCCGACGGGGCGCCGGTGCACACGGTGGGGGACGAGACAGCCTCGGAGCCCTTCTCCTACGACTCCGGTGAGCAGGACGTGACACGGCGCGCCGACCGGCCCGAGGGCCGGTCCCTGGGCGAGGGGACGCTCGGTTCGTACACGGACCAGTCCGTCACCGTACGCGCGGACTGCGCCTCCCCCGGCTCGGACGAGACCCCCGACCTGCTGACCGTCACGGCGCGCGCCGACTACGACGACGTCTCCGGCGAGGACCTCTCCCGGCTGGCGTCCATCACCCACGGGGCCGCGGAACGGGCCGCCACAGCGCTCGGCTGCGAGACCCGCCTCCCAGACCTCCCGGACCGCCTGAACCCGCCGTCCCGGACCCTTCGCGCGGCGGACACCGCGAAGGGCTCATGCGCCTGGTACGGCCCGTACCTCGACCGCACGGGGCAGAGCCGGCTCCCCGACCGCGCCCTGGGCCTGCCCACCGCGCCCCGGGCCACCGAGGAGACCTGCCTGCTGGCCATGAGCCCCGACCGCGCCCGAGCCGTGCGGTGGAGCGGCCCTGAGGACGCGGCCGACTACGGCGACAGCGCGCTCACGCACTCGCCCTGGTGGATGCGGACGGCCTCGTACTTCGGCGCGGACGCGCGGTCGGTCGGCTACGAGGACTACGGCGGCGACCTGCGACACCTCCGCCCCGGCACCGCCGGCGGCCACGAGAGCGGCATCCTGTGGGCGTCCTCCACCTGCGCCGGCGAGCCCGCACTGCACACGTTGACGATCAGCTACACCTACGACGGCGTCATCGCGGACCGCCGCGAGGCGCTGTTCGAGGCGTACGTCGCCGATGTCGCGGAGCGGCGTGGTTGCACGGGGGTGAAGCTGCCGGCGGAGTCCGCTTACTGGGACTGACGGGCGTGCGCGAGGAAGTCGGTCCACGCGGCCGTGGGGAGCGCGAGCTGGGGGCCGCCGAGGCTCTTGGAGTCACGGACATGGACGGTGCGGGGCGCTGTGGCGACCTCGACGCAGGACTCGCCATCGGTGCCGCCGCTGTAACTGCTCTTGAACCAGGCCAGTGCAGAGGAGTCTCCGGCGGTGGGCTCGCCGATCATGCTTCAGGCACCCCGTGACGCGTAGGCGAGGAAGTCGGTCCACGCGGCCGCGGGGAGCGCGAGCTCGGGGCCGGCGAGGCTCTTGGAGTCACGGACGTGGACGGTGCGGGGCGCTATGGCGACCTCGACGCAGGAGTTGCCGTCGTTGCCACCGCTGTAGCTGCTCTTGAACCACACCAGCTCGGAGGCGTCCCCGGCAGCGGGCTTGCGCATCATGTCTCTCCCAGCAGTTGCTCAATGAAGGCCAGCGACTCCCGGGGCGAGAGCGCCTGAGCCCGGATGGTGCCATACCGCAGCTCAAGGATGCGCAGGTGCTTTGGGTCGTGCACCGGTCGACCGTTGAACGCGCCGTCGGAGCGGCCCACCGCCGCGCCATCCGCGAACTTCAGCAGCTCGATACGGCCGTCCAAACCGGAGTGGGTGTCGCAATTCATCGGCATCACTTGGAGCACGACGTTGTGCAACCGCCCCACCTCCAGCAGCCGTTCGAGCTGGTGACGCCAAACCATTGTGCCCCCGATGGGGCGCCTCACGGCCCCCTCTTCCAGGACGAAACTGAGCGCAGGCGCCGGGTCACGTGCGAAGACCGATTGCCGGGCCAGACGAGCCGCGACCATGCGGTCCACGTCGTCCGGCGAGTACGGCGGCTGTGCCGCACCGATCACCGCCCGCGCGTGTTCGGGCGTCTGCAACAACCCGGCGATGATGTTGCACTCGTAGACGCCGATCTCGACCGCCTGGGCCTCCAACTTCGCCAGTTCCCGCACCTTCTTCGGGTACCGGACCTTGCCCACGTCCTCCTTCATCGCGGCAAGCAAGCGGCCCGCGCCCAGCACCTCATCGGCCCTGTCCAGGTACTCAGGGCGGGGAATCCGCTTCCCGGCCTCGATCTTGTAGACCAGGTCCTCCCCGTACCCGACCGCTGTCGCGAACTCGGCGACCCGCATGCCCACCGCCTCGCGCCGCAGCCTGAGCTGCCGCCCGACGGTGGCGATGACCGCGAGCCCCCACTCGTCGTCCGGGTCCACCTCCCACCCCGGCTCGTCCGCCTCGCGGATGCCGCTGACCCGCCCCGCGTCACTGTCGACCGCCACCATGCCGCGCCCCTCCGTCGCCCGCGCCACTTCAACGCCGCACTACCCGCGTCGCCCGAGCCGACAAGCTTGGACACGGCCGGACAAGGGCTGGACAGTGACTCTACGTATCGCCGCTGTCACTCAACACGGTAGGCAAGTCCCGCAACGCTGAGTGACGTGAATCAGGAAATCGCCGTCCGCAACTTCAGCCTGCAACTGTCCCCCACGCCACGAGGCGCCCGCCTGGCTCGCCTGCTGGCAACGGAACAACTCCGGTCCTGGGGACTGCCGTTGCACCCGGCGGAGCACATCGTGGCGGAGTTGGCGGCCAACGCCGCGACGCATGGCCGCGCCCCCGGCCGGGACTTCCGGCTGCTGCTCTACGTCGTCGACGACACGTTGCGTATCGAGGTGACCGACACGCGGGCCGACCGCCTGCCGCAGACCGCCCCGGCCGCGCCCGACGCCGAATCGGGCCGCGGCCTGCTGATCGTGGACGCACTTGCGGACCGCTGGGGAGTCACGGAGGGCCCGCCTCCGCGCAAGACCGTATGGGCGGAAGTGAGGACCGGAGAGACCGGATCGCGACCGACCCCGTCCCGGTCAGCCGCGGCCCGGCCCGGCGCGTGATCAAAGCTTTTCCATAACGCCTGGGAAGAAGAACCAACCAAACCCCACCCCACCCGACCCCACCGAAGGTCCCCAGGCACCCCTGTCACCCGGAAGAGTGGCGCTGCCCGACTCGGCTGGATTCGCGCCTGGTTGGCTGGCATATGCTCGCCGCGGCGACCACAACAGCAGACATGCGACGGCCCCCGGCCGGGACTGGCATCCCGATCGAGGGCCTGACCACCGAGGAAGTTGGAGGACTTCCCGATGGATACGCAGCACCCTAGCGCGCCCGCGTGCGCGCAGCCGCTGAATCCGCGCGGTATCACCCACATCAACACCCCGCACACGAACCGCTTCACGGTCGTGGGCAACCACCTGACCCAACACCGCAGCCTCTCGCTGACCGCGATCGGCCTGGCCGCCCACATCCAGTCGCTGCCCGACCGCGCCCGCGTGGACATCAAGACCCTCGCCGCTCGCTTCCCCGAGGGCGAGACCCGCATCGCCGCAGCCCTGCGGGAGCTGGAGGCCCACGGCTACCTGGCCCGAGTCCGCGAACGCCTTCCCAGCGGCCGCATCGTCACGCACACGGTGTCGTACAACCAGCCGCAGCCCATCGAGGCCACTCCCACTCCCACTCCCCCACCACCGCCGAGGGACACGACGCCGCCGCAGCCGCACCGACGTGAACCCGAGCCGAAGCCGGAGGACGAGGCCGCAACCGCACCCTCACCCTCACTCAAGCCACCACTCCCCGAACCCGAAGCACCCGACCTGGACCGTCACCGCACGGCCACGGCCCTCCTCGCCACACTCCACCACCACGACCCCCGCCTGCTCCTCTCCGAGCGCGCCGTCCGCCGTCTCGCCCCAGCCGTCGGCGCCTGGCTCGAACGCGGCGCCCACCCCGACGCCGTACGCCACACCCTGGCCGCGAACCTCCCACGCGAGCCCCTGCGCAACCCGCCGGCCCTACTGGCCCACCGCCTCACCGACCTACTGCCACCATCAGCACCCACGGCACCACCACCCGCCGACAGGCCGGCCGCCCCTCCCCCCTTCCACAACTGCGAGGGCTGCGAACGCGCAATCCGGACTCCGCGCCCAGGCACCTACTGCCGCGACTGCCGCAACGCTCGCCTGACTACTTCAGCCGCATGACAATGTCTTGACCGTGGCAGGGAAGTGAGCGGTGATCGCCCAGCTGGTGCAGGCCGATGAGGACACCGTCCGGGACGTGATCCACCGGTTAACCACTGCACGCATACCTTCGGTGGCGCAACGCCAACGCCCGCCACCGGGACGTCCTGGCTGCCGAACGCCGTGAGCGCGCCCGGGTCCTCAGTGAGAAAGGCAGCCGCTGGGGCGGACGCGCCCGCAAGCCCGCAGCCTGACACCCATCGCCGAGCCAGCGCACGGCTCTTCATGAGAGGCTGGACGGCATGGGGGCAGCGTCGGGCGATCAGGATTGTCGGGAGTTCCTGGCAGGAATCCGCATCGGTGACCTCTGCAGCGGGACTGTGGCAGAGGTGACACGATCTCGCGGGGTGACGGTCACCCTGGACGGATTCTCCGCACGCCCGCTGGGGACCATCTGGCCTTTGGACGTCTCCTGGAGTTGGAATCAGTCTGCGGCCGTGAAGGTCGGCCAGCGGATCACCGCCGAGGTGATCGCCATTGATCTGGATGAGGGCCACGCCCGGCTGGCAATGACCGCCACCGAGAACCCGGAACTGTGGGCGTTCCTGAAATCACGTCACCGCGGCGAGATCCTTTCCGGCACGATCACGGCCGTCGAACCGTTCGGGGTGTTCGTGGCGCTGGACGACGGCCCCGACCATCCGGTCTTCCCCGGCGTCGGGTTCATCACGATTCCCGAACTGTCGTGGCGACACATCGAAGCAGTTTCGGACGTCGTTCAGGTCGGGCAGCGCGTCTCGTGCGAGTTCCTCCAGTTCGACACATGGAACGGAGAGGCCAGGCTGTCCCTGAAAGCGACGCAGCCGGACCCCTTCCAGGCATTCGCCGACAGCATCGCGGTTGGCCAGACTCTGCAGGGACAGGTCACCAAAGTGGTCCCGTTCGGCGTCTTCGTCCAGGTCGCCGACGGCGTTCAGGGACTGGTCCATCTTCAAGAACTCACCTCGACGCCCGCGGCAACTCCACGGGACGTCGTTGAGGCCGGCGACGAGGTGACCGTCGTCGTCACGGACGTCGACCGAGAACGGCGCAGGCTGACCCTCTCGCGACACCAGGTGTCACCTGACTCTCGGTGACACCTGCCGTCCCCGTCACAAGGGTTCCCTGCACGAGTGCTCCGTGCCTTCGGGGCAGGGCCATGCCCTGGCCCGGCGAACCTACGCGGTCACAGCACTAGCTCCGCGTGACCGTCCCGCACGCCTCCCCGTCGAACACCTCACCCAGCGGCGTGTCCAGGTCGTACGGGTCGCGGGCCTCACCGGTCGGCGGGCTGTCGGTGGGGGCGACCGTCGGGAAGGACGGGTGCAGGAAGCCGCCGTCGTTCTCGCACGCGACGTTGAAGTACGCCGCGTCGTAGCGCTCCACGAGGAGCTTCCCCGCCGTGACATCCCAGCGGGCCGGGTCGGACAGGACCATGGTCAGGCCGCGGCGGACGATCGTGCGGGAGATGCGGTCGGCGCCGGACTCGGCCTTCGCCATCGGGTAGACGAAGGTGTAGTCGGCGCGCACCCGGACCTGGCCGGGCTCGCCGGCCTCGTACGTCATCCGGCCGCGCACCTTGACCACGTCGCCGACCGGGCGCACCTCGTCGGGGTCGAAGCGGGTGAACAGGTTCACGGGGTCGTGCTCGCGGTCCGGCGAGCGAAGGGCCCGGCGTGCGTCCGGCAGCATGTCCGGCTGCTTCGGGTCGAGGAACGAGAGTGCCTTCGCCGGCTGGGCGCCGCGCCGTACGGCCGGGTCGAGGTTGGAGGCGACCAGGAAGTCCTTGGTCCGGCGCAGGGCCTGCTCCACCTGCTCCTCGCTCATGTCGCCGACCGCCTTGGCGGCCGGGAGTTCGATCGCGTCCGCGCCTTCGGCCCAGGAGCGGGCCGGGGAGCCACGGAACGGGGCATCCAGGGTCGGCCCGCCCCCGGTGACGGGGGACGCGGAAACGGAAGCGCCGGCCTCCGGCTTGTCGTCGCTTGCGCCGGGCAGCTGGTCCAGCAGAAGCGAGGGGCGGATCGCGACGACTGCCAGACCCGCGACCAGCAGTACGCCGAGCACGGCACCCAGTCTGCGTCTGCGGCGGGTGCGGCCGTTCACCTCGTGCGACGCCGGGCCCGTCCGCCAGCCCGGCGGCGGGGCGTCGCCCTGCTCCCGCAGCCGCTGGGTCACCATCCGCGCCCGCGCCGAGGGCTCCTTCGGCGCGGCGGTGCCGCCGCCCTCCGCGGCTTCGCGCAGGAAGGCTGCCAACTGCTCGTCTGATATGGACGGTTGCTCGTCGGGCTGCTCGGACGGCGGGACGGTGCTCACGGGCTCACTCTCTCGGGAGGGGCGGCCGGGAGGGTCCGGGGGATGTCCGGTGGATCGGACGGACCCGGCCTGTCCGTGATCATTCCTAGGCGAGTACCACCGCTCGCACAAGCGCTTTCGGAAACATGGGGACTTCTACTCATCCGGACCGGGTATCTCCGCCCTCCCGTCGCACCCGCCCCGCGGCTTGGATCGACGTATGCCCGCACCCAGGTCCCGGCTCCATCCCGCGTTCCCCCGAGGCGTCATCCCGGCCACGACCGGCATCGCCGTCGCCCTCTTGATCGCTTTCGGCTCGGCCGCCTGCCAGGAGCTGGCGGGCGGGCCGGTGCTGTCGGCGGCGGAGTACCGGGAGCGGGTGGCGCGTACGGAGGCGGCGGGCGAGCGGGTCCTTCGGGACCTGGACCCGCTGCCCACGGCGGACGAGGGTTCCCTGGAGGAGGCCGACGGCTCCTGCGTCGACGACTTCGGCTTCGACGACACCGGGGTCACCCGCGACCGGCCGGCCTACGAGTGGAAGCTGGACTTCGCCGACCGCGCCGCCTATCTCGCCGCCGTGGAGGACCTCCGCCGGACCTGGACCGCGCGGGGCGTCGACGTGCGGCGCCTGGCTCCGGACGACGACTCGGGCCTCCCGGGCGTCACCGCCACCGACGGCGGGATCGAACTGACCCTGGCCCCGGACTGGTACTCGGAGCAGCCCGTCCTGCGCGCCGACGGCGGCTGCGTCCGCCACGAGTACGGCGTCACCGGCGAGGGTGCCACCGCCTCCACCGCGCCCTGAGCCCCGCGTCCTCGATCCCGACACCTCGATCCCGGCGCCCCGAGCCCACGATCCCCGCGCCGGGTCAGTGCCTCAGGCAGCCCGCTGGAACGCCCGCAACCGCGTGAACGACCTGTCCAGCCCTCGCTTCAGCACCCGCGCCACCGGCCGCTCCACCACCCGGTGCACCAACCAGCTCAGCATCAGGAACCCGGCCGTCACGCCCACGACCAGCAGACGTGGGTCCGTGGTGTCGCGCAAGCGGTGGATGATCGCCGTACCGGCGAGGTAGTGGGTGAGGTACAGCGGATACGTCAGGGCGCCCGCCGTCGCCAGCCACTTCCAGCGAACCCGGTCCGTGTGGCCGAGCGCCACGGCGGCCATGAACAGCAGGAACGCCGTGTAGATCAGCACCGCGCCCCGCCAGCTGCTGACCTGCTCGTACGCCACCCGCTCGCCCAGCTCCAGCTGGCCCATCAGCCAGGACATGGCGAGTATGCCCCAGAGCAGCAGGTCCTGGCCGAAGCGGTGCATGAGGTAGAGGGCGAGGCCGGCGATGAAGTACCAGGCGCCGCTCGGATCGGCGGCCAGCACGAGGAGCGGGAACTCGGACACCGGCGCGAGCATCGCGGCGGCGCCCCAGACGCAGCAGAACACCACCACCCGCCGGTAGGTCAGGCCCATGGCGACGACGACGAGGAAGAGGAGGTAGAAGCGGAGTTCCGACCAGAGGGTCCAGTAGACGAGGTCGACGTTGGGGATGTCGGAGCCCTGCTGGAGCATGGTCAGGTTGAACAGGACTTCGCGGACCGGAAGGCGTTCCCAGACACCGGGCAGGGCCACCAGCACCGCCGTCGTGAACAGGACTCCGAACCAGTACGCCGGGTACAGGCGGATCACCCGCGAGACGAAGAAGTCCTTCGGCGTACGGCCCCAGCAGGACATGCAGATGACGAAGCCGCTGATGACGAAGAAGATCTCGACGCCGATCCAGCCGAACGACGCCACCCGGAACCAGCTCGGCATCAGCTCCGAGACCGGCCGGCCCCAGATCGCGTTGCCGGGCTGGTTCACTCGGTTCGTCCCCGCGTAGTGGTGCAGGACCACCAGCAGCGCGGCGAGCAGGCGGATGCCGTCGAGGACGTACAGGCGGGGACGGGTCCGGCCGCCGGACGCTGTGACCGGCTTCCGCGCGGCCGTGGGCACCGTCCGTGCCGGCCGATCGGCGAGTGCAACCCCGTGCATCAAGAAACCCCAGCAAACCTCGTGTCGTATGCCGACGGCTCACGCTACGACCGCACGATCCGCCCCCACGAGGACAGAAAAGAACAATCCCCCCACACGGTCACGGAAGTTGACGGAACTCTCCCCAAACCGCCGCAGAAGGTTTCATCAGGTTTCATCCCCGGGCCTTGTCAGCGGCGGCGCCGGGACCTCAAGATCCGGCCATGTACAAGCGAAGACGCCTTCTGGGCACCTATCTGGGAGTCGCCGCGGCCGCCGCCCTGCTCCCCGGCATCACCTCGATACTCGACAGTCCGCCCTGGGAAGCGATCCTGGCCGGCGCCGTCTTCCTCATCGTCAACCAGCTGATCTACAGCTATCCGAGCGCCATCCGCAGCGCCCCGCCGGTCGCGCTGCTGCTCCTCGCCGCGTTCGGCGTCGTCCAGGACACGCTGCTGTGGCTGCTGGTCTCCTGGATCGGCTCCCAGATGGACTACGGCCTCCATGTGGACGGCTTCCTCACCGCCCTGCTCGGCGGCGTCATCGTCCGGGGGACTGTCCTGGCCCTGATGGCCCTTGGCCCCCAGCCCGCACCGGAGACCTCGTAACGCCTCGTAGCCCATGACAAAGGGGCCCGTACGACCGAAGTCGTACGGGCCCCTTCAGGAGCTCGCAGCTGGAGCTACCGGGTCACAGGACCCTCAAGCAAGCGGAACTTACTTGACGATCTTGGTGACCTGGCCGGCGCCGACGGTCCGGCCACCCTCACGGATGGCGAACTTCAGGCCCTCCTCCATGGCGACGGGCTGGATCAGCTCGACGCGCATCTCGGTGTTGTCGCCCGGCATGACCATCTCGGTGCCCTCGGGGAGGTGCACAACGCCGGTCACGTCCGTGGTACGGAAGTAGAACTGCGGGCGGTAGTTGTTGAAGAACGGGGTGTGGCGGCCACCCTCGTCCTTCGACAGGATGTAGGCCTGGGCCTCGAACTCGGTGTGCGGGGTGACCGAGCCCGGCTTGATGATGACCTGGCCGCGCTCGACGTCCTCGCGCTTGATGCCACGGAGGAGCAGACCGACGTTCTCACCGGCCTGGCCCTCGTCGAGCAGCTTGCGGAACATCTCGATGCCGGTGACCGTGGTGGTGGTCTTCTCGGTCTTGATGCCGATGATGTCGACGGTCTCGTTGACCTTCAGGACACCACGCTCGATACGGCCGGTGACGACCGTACCGCGACCGGTGATCGTGAAGACGTCCTCGATCGGCATGAGGAACGGCTTGTCGACGTCGCGCTCCGGCTGCGGGATCGACTCGTCGACGGCGTTCATCAGGTTGAGGACGGAGTCCACCCACTGCTGCTCGCCCTCGAGGGCCTTCAGAGCGGAGACCTTGACGACCGGAACGTCGTCGCCGGGGAACTCGTACTCGGAGAGGAGCTCACGGACCTCGAGCTCGACGAGCTCCAGGATCTCCTCGTCGTCCACCATGTCGGCCTTGTTCAGGGCGACGACGATGTACGGAACGCCGACCTGGCGGGCCAGGAGCACGTGCTCCTTGGTCTGCGGCATCGGGCCGTCGGTGGCGGCGACCACGAGGATGGCGCCGTCCATCTGCGCCGCACCCGTGATCATGTTCTTGATGTAGTCCGCGTGACCCGGGCAGTCGACGTGGGCGTAGTGACGCGCCTCGGTCTGGTACTCGACGTGCGCGATGGAGATGGTGATACCGCGCTGACGCTCCTCAGGAGCCTTGTCGATGTTGTCGAACGGGGTGGCCTCGTTCAGGTCCGGGTACGCGTCGTGCAGCACCTTGGTAATGGCGGCCGTGAGGGTCGTCTTACCGTGGTCGATGTGACCGATGGTGCCGATGTTGACGTGCGGCTTAGTCCGCTCGAACTTCGCCTTCGCCACTGGGGTCCTCCTGTGGAGTGGTTCTGTACGCCTTACTTCATCGGCGCCAGGTGATCTTTGCTGTTAAAGCCCGGAAACCCGGGGCGAACATCCGTGTTTGCGGCTGTTTGCCCCGTGAGGCTCCGGAGTCAAGCCTAAAGCGTGGGAACGCTGTGCGTTACTCGCCCTTGGCCTTCGCGATGATCTCCTCGGCGACGTTCCGCGGAACCTCGGCGTAGGAGTCGAACTGCATCGAGTAGCTTGCGCGACCCGACGTCTTGCTGCGGAGGTCTCCGACGTAGCCGAACATCTCCGACAGGGGCACGAGGCCCTTCACGACGCGGGCACCGGCCCGCTCCTCCATGGCCTGGATCTGACCACGGCGGGAGTTGATGTCGCCGATGACCTCACCCATGTAGTCCTCGGGCGTGGTGACCTCGACGGCCATCATCGGCTCGAGCAGCACGGGGCTGGCCTTGCGCGCGGCCTCCTTGAAGGCCTGCGAACCGGCGATCTTGAACGCGAGCTCGGAGGAGTCCACCTCGTGGTAGGCACCGTCGAGCAGCGTCACGCGCACACCGGTCATCTCGTAACCGGCGAGGATGCCGAACTGCATGGCCTCCTGCGCACCGGCGTCGACCGAAGGGATGTACTCCTTCGGGATACGGCCACCGGTCACCTTGTTCACGAACTCGTACGAGGCGTCGCCGCCCTCGATCGGCTCGATCGCGATGATGACGCGCGCGAACTGGCCGGTACCACCCGTCTGCTTCTTGTGGGTGAACTCGACCTTCTCGACCGACTTGCGGATGGTCTCGCGGTACGCGACCTGCGGCTTGCCGACGTTGGCCTCGACCTTGAACTCACGGCGCATACGGTCGACCAGCACCTCGAGGTGCAGCTCGCCCATACCACCGATGATGGTCTGGCCGGTCTCCTCGTCCGAGTGGACCTGGAAGGACGGGTCCTCCTCGGCCAGGCGCTGGATCGCGACGCCCAGCTTCTCCTGGTCGCCCTTCGACTTGGGCTCGATGGCGACCTGGATGACCGGCGCCGGGAAGTCCATGGACTCCAGGATCACCGGGGCCTTGTCGTCCGACAGCGTCTCACCGGTGGTGGTCTGCTTCAGGCCCATGACGGCGACGATGTCGCCGGCGCCCACCGACTCGATCTCCTCACGCTTGTTGGCGTGCATGCGGTAGATCTTGCCGATGCGCTCCTTCTTGCCCTTGACGGAGTTCAGCACCTGGGTGCCGGACTCCAGGCGACCGGAGTACACGCGGACGAAGGTGAGCTTGCCGAGGTGCGGGTCGCTCATGATCTTGAACGCCAGCGCGGCGAGCGGCTCGTCGTCCGACGGCTTGCGGGCGATGACCTGCTCCGCGTCCTTGACGTCGTGGCCCTCGATGGCCTCGACGTCGAGCGGGGAGGGCAGGTAGCGCACGACGGCGTCGAGCAGGGGCTGGACGCCCTTGTTCTTGAACGCGGTGCCGCAGAACACGGGGGTGACGGTGGTGCCGCCGCCCTTGCCGGACGCGATGGTGATACGACGGATCGCGGCGTAGAGCTGCTCCACGGAGGGCTCGGTGCCCTCCAGGTACAGCTCCATGAGCTCCTCGTCGTTCTCGGCGACGGCCTCGAGCAGCTTGCCGCGGTACTCCTCGGCAGCCTCGATGTGGGTGTCCGGGATGTCGACGGTGTCGTACATCTCGCCCTTGGTCGCCTCGGCCGACCAGACCAGGGCCTTCATCGTCACGAGGTCGATGACGCCCTTGAAGTCCGCCTCCGCACCGATCGGCAGCTGCATGACCAGCGGCTGCGCGCCCAGGCGGTCGGAGATCATGTCGACGCAGCGGTGGAACTCGGCACCGGTGCGGTCGAGCTTGTTGACGAAGCAGATACGCGGAACGCCGTAGCGGTCCGCCTGACGCCACACGGTCTCGGACTGCGGCTCAACGCCGGCGACGCCGTCGAACACCGTCACGGCACCGTCGAGCACGCGGAGCGAACGCTCCACCTCGACGGTGAAGTCGACGTGGCCCGGCGTGTCGATGATGTTGATGGTGTGGTCGACGTCTTCCAGCGGCCAGTGACAGGTGGTGGCAGCAGAGGTGATCGTGATGCCACGCTCCTGCTCCTGCTCCATCCAGTCCATGGTGGCAGCGCCGTCGTGGACCTCACCGATCTTGTACGAAACGCCGGTGTAGAACAGGATCCGCTCGGTGGTGGTCGTCTTGCCCGCGTCGATGTGGGCCATGATCCCGATGTTGCGGACCCTGGCCAGGTCAAGCGAAGTGGTAGCCATAAGGCTTCAGTCTTCTCTCGGTCTCGATGGGGTCTGCGACTACCAGCGGTAGTGCGCGAAGGCCTTGTTGGACTCGGCCATCTTGTGCGTGTCCTCGCGCTTCTTCACAGCGGCACCGAGGCCGTTGGACGCGTCGAGGAGCTCGTTGAGCAGACGCTCGGTCATGGTCTTCTCGCGACGGGCGCGGGAGTAACCGACCAGCCAGCGCAGCGCCAGGGTGTTGGCACGGCCGGGCTTGACCTCGACCGGAACCTGGTAGGTGGCGCCACCGACACGGCGGGACTTGACCTCGAGGGTCGGCTTGATGTTCTCGAGAGCGCGCTTCAGCGTGATGACCGGGTCGTTGCCGGTCTTCTCGCGCAGGCCCTCCATGGCGCCGTAGACGATGCGCTCGGCGGTGGAGCGCTTGCCGTTCAGCAGCACCTTGTTGATCAGGGAGGTCACCAGAGGAGAGCCGTAGACCGGGTCGATGATGACCGGACGCTTCGGGGCGGGGCCCTTACGAGGCATTCTTACTTCTCCTTCTTGGCGCCGTAACGGCTGCGGGCCTGCTTGCGGTTCTTGACACCCTGGGTGTCGAGGGAGCCGCGGATGATCTTGTAGCGAACACCCGGCAGGTCCTTCACACGGCCGCCGCGCACGAGCACGATGGAGTGCTCCTGCAGGTTGTGTCCCTCACCCGGAATGTAGGCCGTGACCTCGATGCCGCTGGTCAGACGCACACGCGCGACCTTACGCAGGGCCGAGTTCGGCTTCTTCGGGGTGGTCGTGAACACACGCGTGCAGACGCCACGACGCTGAGGGGAACCCTCGAGTGCGGGCGTCTTGTTCTTCTCGACCTTGTCCTGCCGGCCCTTACGGACCAGCTGCTGGATCGTAGGCACTACTTCTCCGGTTTCTGTGTGCCGATGGGTACAGCTAACCTGGAACGTCGCCGACCCACGCGGTCGGGTGTGTCGAATCCTGCGGACTCCCGCCGCAAGGCAGAAAGAGGCGCGGATCACGGTGGCCGGTCACAGCTCCCTATGCGGTTGAAGGCACGCAGGAGAGCCAAGGCACACCCCAGGCACAAGGTCTGAGCGTACCTACCTCACGGACTTCGGTCAAAACAAATGGAGCCCACCCCGACACGCCGGACTTCTCACCTCCATACCTGCCTTTCGTCCTCCCGTCGCGCCGATGGCCGAAACCCGCTCTTTCCGCGTCGGCGGTCTTGCACGTTCAGTACGTTGATCCGCCCGCGGCGACAAACGGGGGAATGCGCATGACAATACGGACGTACGCTCCGGACGACGGCGGCCTGGACGACCGGGTGCCGTTCCTGGCACGGCTGGAGAGCGAGGACCGCTCCGCGCTGCTGGCCCTCGGCCGCACCCTCTCCTTCACCCGGCGCACGATTTTGCTGCACCAGCACGAGCCGTCCTCCCACGTGCTCTTCCTGGTGGACGGCTGGACGAAGGTCACCGCGTCGGCCGCCAACGGCTACGAGGCCCTGCTGGCGCTGCGCGGCCCCGGCGACATCATCGGCGAGTCGGCGGCGCTGACCGGGCGGCCGCGCTCCGCCACGGTCACCGCGCTGGAACCGGTGCGGGCGGTGGCCGTGGAACGTGAACGCTTCCGCGACTTCCTGGGCCGCTCCCCCGCCGCGTCGTTCGCCCTGCTCGGCCTCACCGCGGACCGCACCCGGGCGGCCGACCGGCGCCGGCTGGAGTTCGCGTCGATGAGCGTCCGCGAACGGCTCGCCGTCCTGCTCCTCGAACTCGCCCGCACCCACGGCCGGCGCACCCCCGACGGCGTCGAACTCGCCGTACCGCTCAGCAAGCAGGAGCTGGCCGGCTCGGTGGGCGCCTCCCGCGAGATGGTGCAGCGGCTGCTGAAGGAACTCCGGGACAAGGAGGCCGTGATCACCGGCCGCCGCACCCTGCTGATCCGCCGTCCGGACGTCCTGCGCCGCATCGGCGCGGCGGCCCCGGCGCCCGGGATCCCCTCGCCGCCGGGGCCGCGCGAGCAGTGACCCGCAGGTCCCACGGGCCCTTCTGTGCACACGGTCACACTCCGAATGGGTCATCCGCCCTCACCACCACACGCCCCGGACGACCACTCTGCTGCATGCCCGCCACCCCCGTTCGAGAGGCGACCATGAGCGACCCCGTGAGCCGCACGATCCTGCTGCTGGACATCGAGAGGTTCAGCGACCGGGACGACGTGGAACAGGCGTACCTGCGGCGCATGCTCTACGACATCACCGACCGCACGCTGGAACGCGCCGGCATCGACGAGACCCGGCGGCTGCGGGCCGACCGCGGGGACTCGGTGATGGAGCTCATCGACGCGAACGCCCCCGTCACGGCACTGCTGCGGGCCCTGCTCACCGAAGTGCCGGCCCAGCTGCGGGCGGTCAACCGCATGGCGTCCCGCTCCGCGCAGATCCGGCTGCGCGGTGTGGTCGCCTCCGGCTGGGTCGCCGTCGACGACCGGGACGGCTGGGTCGGCTCCGACCTCAACCACGCCTGCCGTCTGCTCGACGCCGACGTGCTGCGCGCCGCGCTGCGCGAGCGCGCCGACGACTTCGCGCTGTGCGTCTCGGACGGCCTGTACGCCGGTGTCGTACGGCACGACCACCCGGGCATCCCGGCCGACGGCTTCCACGCGGTGACGGTGGCCAGCAAGAACGGGCCGCTGACGGCCTGGCTGCACGGTCCGCTCCCCGCCGGCGACTTCGGAGCGGCCCACACGGACCACGGTGAGAGGGGGAAGGGGGACGCGCCGGGCGGATCGGGGGACCGCCCGGCGCCTCCCACGACTGACGGCACGCAGGCGCCTGCGGCTTCGGCTCCGGTTTCGGTTTCGGCTTCGGCTTCGGCTTCGGGTGCCGACGGCGAGCGGGCCCGCTCGGCTGCCGTCGGCGACGGGGGGCAGGCGCATGGGGCCGCGGCCGGCGAGGGCGAGCGCGCGCCGGGGGCCGCCGGCGGTGACGGGCGGCGTGCACCTGCGGCCTCCGCTGCCGACGGGCGGCACCAGAGCGGCCCCGCGTCGGGCGGATCGGGAGCCCCGGCGCCGGGCTCCGGGCTGCACATCAGCGGCGGCTCGGTCAGCTTCGGCGGGGGCTACGCCGCGGGCGACCAGCACGCGGTGTCCGGCGGGCAGGTCACCGGCGACGTCGTGATGGGCGGCAAACAGGTCGTCATGGGCGACAAGGCGCAGCGGGGTGAGCGGCCGTGACCGCCGGGCAGGAGCCGCAGGGCCCGGCACCGGCGGCGCCCGGCGGCGGGCCCGTGCCGGACCAGGGCGGCGACCCGGCCCCGGACGAGGCCCGCAAGGAGGGCGGCGCCGAGGAGTCCGAGGAGCGGGACCAGCCGCAGAACGCCTGGTCGGCGCGGCGCGACCTGGTCGACCACAGCCCCCGCACCATGAACGTCGGCGCCCGCACCAGCTTCGGCGGCGGCTACGCGGCCGGCGACCAGCACGGCGTCAGCGGCGGCCGGGTCACCGGCGACGTCATCATGGGCAGCAAGACGGAGATCCACCACTGGACGTTCTCCGGGCTCTCCGCGGCCGCCTCCGTCACCGCCTCCGGAGAGATCCCCCGTGCCAGGCTGGACCGGCTCGCCGAGTCCTTCGTAGCCGCCGAGGAGACCGTCGAGGGCCTGCTGGACCGGCTGCGCCGCGAACGCGTCCTGGTGCTGTCCGGCGCCCGCTTCACCGGCCGCCGCACGGCCGCGCTGATGCTGCTGCACCGGCTCGGCGCGTCCCCCGTGCACGTCCTGGACCGCGACACGTCCCCCGGCGCGCTCTCCGAGCGCCTGACCGCACCCGCCGACGGTGCCGGCGGCGCCCGCGGCTACGTCCTGTGCGACCTGGGGACCCGGCGCGGCAGCCCGCTGCGCGAGCCGCACGTGCTCGCCGCCCGGGACCGGCTCGCCGAGCAGGACGCCTACCTGGTGATCACCGTCGGTCCCACCGCCGTACTGGAGGACGTGCCCGCCGTCGAGTGGCGGGCGCCCGCCGCCGAGGACGTGCTGAGCGCGCACCTGCGTGCCGTCACGGACGAGGAGACGGCCGGGCGCCTGCTCGGCCTGCCGGACGTCAAGGAGTTCCTGGGCCGCGGCCACCAGTTGCGCGAGATCGCCGCGTTCGCCCGGCTGCTCGGCCGGTACGCCGCCGGGGAGGTCACCGAGCAGGCCGTCGCCGACTTCTCCCTCGTCTCCCTGGAGAACCAGGTCCAGGAGTGGTTCGAGGAGGACGAGAGCGCCGTCCACCTGCGGGACAAGGCGTTCCTCGTCGCTCTCGCCGCCTTCGACGGCGGCCCGTACGCGCTCACCGCCGAACTCAGCGACCTGCTCTACCGCTTCCTCCAGAAGACCGAGAACCCGGCCCGCGTCCCCGAGGTCCCCGTCTTCGGCACCCACATGGGCAAGCGCCTGCAACTGGCGCGCGCCGAGCGGTACGAGGGCGACGAGCACACCGAGTGGGGCCCGGTCACCCAGACGAAGGCGGCGTTCGCCGACGACCGGGTCTCGCTGGTGCTGCTGCGCGAGGTGTGGACGGGCCACCCGTCCGCCCGGCCCGCGCTGATCGAATGGCTGCGCCGGCTCGCCGACGACGGCCGCCCCCTGGTCCGCACCCGGGCCGCGTCCACCGTCGCCGTCCTCGCCCGCACCGACCTGCCGTCCGCGATGGCGCTGGTCATCGAACCGTGGGCGCTCTCCAACCGGTTCCGGCACCGGCTCGTCGCGGTCAACTCGCTCACCCTCGCCCACCTCATCGACACGCCCAACATCCCGCGCATCCTCGACGGCTGGTCCGAGGACGGGGACCGCCGGCTGCGCTGGGTCGCCGTCCGCGCCTACGCGCTCATCGGACCGGAACGGCCGGAGCAGGCCCTCGCCGCGCTGCGGCAGGCCGCCCGCCGCCTGTACGCCGACCTCGGCGACCCCGACGACTTCGACCGGGAGATGGCGGCGGAGCTGGCCGAGGCCGTGGAACTGCTGCTGCTGTCGCCCGCCGCCGCCCAGGTCCTCGCCGAACTGCGGGAACACCTCGACGACGACCGGGCCGTGCACGATCTGACCCTGGGCGGCTTCATCAACGCCTGCCGCCGCACCGAGGGCGACGAGCGGTACGGCCTGCCGCTCGTCCTCGGCTGGTACGCCCGCGCCACGACCGACGACGAGGCCGCCGCCGACGGCATCGCGCTCCTGTGGCGCCGGGCGCTGGGCGACCCGAACGCCACCCGGCCCGCCCTGGACCTGCTGCGGGAGTGGGTGCTGATCGCCGCCCGTTCCACGGCCACCGAGTGGGCGCTCGCCGCGCTCCTGCCACGGCTCGTCACGACCACGCCCGAGTACCAGCGGCTGAGCCACCTGCTGCGCACCATGCCCGGCGAGGACGGCAACCCCCCGCCGCCGGTCGCCGCCCGCCTGCAGACCACCCTCCCGGTCCGCTGACGGACCCGGCACGTCCCCGAGGAGACACGCACCATGCCCACCTTCCACCGCCAGCCGGAGTGGCAGCAGCCGGCGGACCGGCACACCCGGCTGATCGACCCGGTGCTCACCGTGCGGCAGCTGTCGCGCTTCGAGCTGTCGCTGAAGCATGTGGTCCGCATCGACCACGCGCTGGTCTTCTCGACCCCGAAGGGCGGCTACGAGGCCTATCCGCCGCCCCAGCGGCCGTCCCGCAGCGAGATCATGGCCCACCGGTACACCGCCGTGTACGAGGTGGACATGGGCGTGCATCCCTTCACCGACACCCTGACGCTGCCCAGCGACAACGACGCGTTCGAGTTCACCGCCGAGGTGGACGTCTCCTGGCAGGTGCTCGACCCGGCCCGGTTCGTGGCCAGCGGGATCCGGGACGTACCCGGGCTGCTGCTCGGCGAACTGCAGCAGACGGCCCGGCCCGTCACCCGCCGCTTCAGCATCGCCGACAGCGCGGCGGCCGAGGCGGAACTGCTGAAGGCGGTCCACCTCGTCGGCCCACTCGGCGCCCCCGCCGGACTCCAGGTCACCTGGACCCTGCGGCTGCGGCGCGACCAGGCGAACATCGAGCACCAGCAGCGGCTCCAGGCCATCGACCACTCCGCGACCGAGCAGATCCACACGGCGCAGCAGGGCATGCGGGTCGACGTCGAGATGGACCACCGCCACCGCCAGCAGGACGCCCTCCAGCTCGGCCGGGCCATGGACTACGGCCGTCAGCAGCAGGAACTCATCCTCCAGCAGCAGCGCTGGCAGCACGAGCAGGCGCTGCTCCAGGGGCAGCACATGGTGGAACTCCAGCAGATCGAGGCCCAGAAGATCGCTTTCTACCAGTGGCACCTCCAGCAGGGCGGCGTCCAGGCGTGGGCGCTGCACCTCGCCCAGCACCCCGAGGACTCCGGGCTGGTCATGAGCAGCATGCGCGAGGACCAGCTCCGCATGATCCAGGCCCAGATGGACCTGGTGAAGGAACTGCTGAGCGGCGAGGGCGCCGAGAAGTTCGAACTGGAGGGCCCCAAGCAGCTCGCCCTGCGCACGGTCAGCGACATCCTCAACCAACGCCTCCCCGGCGTACCGCAGAACCCCCCTCTGCTGCCTCCGGCGGCGCCCACCCATCCGGACGCGGGGCAGGCCGACGGGGCGAGCGACACCGCGCCGGGGCAGGCCACACCCGAGACGTCGGCTCCAGGTGTTCCAGGGGTTCCGAGCGTTCCCAGCGTTCCCGGTGACGCGCCACCGCAGGTCGGCGCGGTATTCGGTCCGCCGACGCCGTACGCGCAGCAGCCGGCACCCCCCACACCGACGCCGACGCCCTACGCCCCGCCGCCCATGCCGTACGCACAGCCGCCGGTCGTGCCGCACGCACAGCCGACCGCCCCGTACGCCCCTCCCGCCGCCCCGTACCCGCCCTACGCGGGCGGGCCGATGCCGGGTATCCCGGCCACGCCGAGCACCCCTCCCGCAGCTCCCGTGCCGACTGCCGCCTGGCAGCCCCCGCCCGGCTACGGCACCACCCCGACCGCGCCTCCGCAGCCGGACCCGGCGACGCCGCCCGTCGCCTCCGCACCGGACGCTCCGCAGGACGGCACCACACAGCACGGCACCCCCCAAGACGGCACCCCGAAGGAGACCCCCGGTTCATGACCACGGTCGACCCGGTGCCCTCACCGACCACCGGCACGCCCACCCCACCCGCGACCGGTCCGGCCCGCACCCAGGTGTGCGAGCGGCTGCTGGCCGACCTCCGTACCGAGATCGCCCGGGCCGACAGCAAGGCGGCGGTCCTGGTCGCCGCGCTCGGCATGACCGCGGGCGTGTTCAGCGGCCTGCTCGCCGGGCGGGACTGGACCCCGAACGCGCTCGCGGCGCCCGGCACCGCGCTGTGGTGGGCCGGGACCGCGTCCCTCGCGTTCTCCCTGGTCGCGCTGCTCCTGGCCGTGCTGCCCCGGTACCGGGCCGGGTCCTGGGCGCCGGGGCAGCCCCTGTCGTACTTCGGCGACATCCGGCGGGCCGTCCAGACGGGCCGGCTGGACGACGCGCTCGCCGACACCGCGGCCGACCCCACGGCCGGCCTGGTCGCGGCGCTCACCGAGACCAGCCGGATCGCCTGGCGCAAGCACCAGTGGATCCGTGCCGGGCTGATCGCCTTCTGCACCGGCACGCTCCTGCTGCCCGCATCCCTGCTGATCGGCTGACCCCGAGTCCGCCGCCACCCCAGTCGAACGAAGGCCAAGTGAAGGAACCACGATGACCCAGCAGCCTCCACCGTCCCCACCGGAGTACCCGCAGCAGCCAACCCAGGCGCAGCCGCCCCACATGCCCCCGCAGTACCCGCAGCCACAGCCCTCACAGCCCCAAGCCCAGGTCCCACCGCAGTACCCCCACCCCCAGCCGCCGTACCCACAGCCGCAGCCGCCGTACGCGCAGCCCCAGCCGCAACACCCCACCCAGTCCCAGCCCCACCCCGCATACGGCCCTCCGCCTCCCCAATACCCGACCGCGACCCCATCGGGGCCTGCCCCCGCCTACCCCGCCCCCGGCATCACCCCGCCCCCGGCACCCCCCGCGCCCTCCGGAACCGCTCCCGCGGCCACCCTCTCCGCCGACGACCCCGCGCACCCCCACCACATCAGCACCGACCGCAGCCGGATCCACATCTCCGCCCAGCAGCGCCGCACCGACGCCACCGCCGTCGGCAACCTGCTCCTCTACCTGCCGAACTTCCTGTGCAGCCTCCTCGTCGTCGGCCTCCTCTCCCTCGTCTTCGGCGACCTAGGCTTCCTGCTCGTGCTCGCCTGGCTCGCGAGCGGCGCACTCGTCTTCCACCGGCCGACCGAAAGCGCCCTCGCGCGCCATTTGCTCCGCTTGCGCTACCCCACTCCACAAGAACGAGCCAGACTTGAACCCGTCTGGCGCGAGGTCACCGCCCGGGCCGGCGTCGAGGGCCGGAACTACGAGCTGTGGGTGGAGGACAGCGACAGCCTCAACGCGGTCGCCGCCGCCGGCCACATCGTCGGCGTCACCCGCTTCGCCATGAACGAGCTGCCCAACGGCGAGCTGGCCGCCGTCATGGCGCACGAGCTGGGCCACCACGTCGGCGGGCACGCCTGGTCGGGGCTGCTCGGCTACTGGTACGCGCTGCCCGGCCGGATCGCCTGGCGGGTGCTCCGCGTGGCCACGGGCCTGCTGTTCCGGGTCTCCCGTGTGTTCTCCTGCTTCGGCGTGCTGTTCTTCGGCCTGTTCGTCGGCGGTATCGCCCTGGCCACCATCAGCACCCTGTACGGACTGCCGCTGCTGATCCTCGGCATGCCGTACGCGCTCGCGGCGGTCGGCCGGCGTGCCGAGCTGCGGGCCGACCAGCACGCCGCCGCGCTCGGCTTCGCCCCGATGCTGGTCGCCGTACTGGACAAGCTGCACCAAGAGGAGCAGCAGCAGGCCGCCGCTCTCGCCGCCGCCAACGGCGGTGTCCCGCTGGCCGAGAGCCCGGTCAGCAAGCTGCTGGCCTCACACCCCGACTACCACACCCGGCTGCACCACCTGCAGGCCTACCTCCAGCCGCACCGCTGACCGGTCCGCCCGCCCGGGCTCAGCCCGGGCCCGACAGGGCCGTCACCAGTGCGACCAGGCCCACCAGCAGCGCCCAGCCGACGACGGACACCCAGCCGAGCACCAGCCCGATCAGCGCGAGCCCGTCGCCGCCCTCGTCGGAGCGCCGTATCTCGGATCGCGCCGCGTGCCCCAGCACGACCGCCGGTATGCCGGTCAGGCCCATGGTGGGCAGGCAGAGCAGCCCGCAGACGGCGGCGCCGAGCGCCTTCCCGTTCGTCTTCGGCCGGTGGACCGGCATGAAGGTCCGGGGCACCGCCATGAGGGCCGAGGGATGCGGTGCGGGGCCCTGCGGCAGGTCGGCGACCAGCAGCGCCAACTCCCCCACCGTACGAGCCGAACAGGCCCGCGCGACCCGCTGCTCGAACTCCGTCTGCTCCATCCGCCCCTCCCCGTAACCAGCTCTGAGCACGTCCACGGCACGCTCCCGGTCGGCGTGCGAGGCGAGCATCGACGGGGCACTGTGCTGCCACGAGGGATACGACGACTGCGACACGGGCACCTCCCGGAACGCGAAGTCCCTCCATCATCCGCCGAGGCGGCATTTCCGGCATCGGGGTCCCACCCGGAGAAAACCCGGACACGCCGAAGGGCGGCCACCCTGAGGGTGACCGCCCTTCGTCTCAAGCCACTCGAGCGACTCAAGCGACTCGCTTACTGGTTGTACGGACCGTAGTCGTAGTCCTCCAGCGGAACGGCCTGGCCGGAGCCCGTGCCGAACGGCGAGTAGTCGATGTCGTCGTAGCCGACGGCCGAGTACATCGCGGCCTTGGCCTCCTCGGTCGGCTCGACCCGGATGTTGCGGTAGCGGGACAGACCCGTACCGGCCGGGATGAGCTTACCGATGATGACGTTCTCCTTGAGGCCGATCAGGGAGTCGGACTTGGCGTTGATCGCCGCGTCCGTGAGGACCCTGGTCGTCTCCTGGAAGGACGCCGCCGACAGCCACGACTCGGTCGCCAGCGAGGCCTTGGTGATACCCATGAGCTGCGGACGACCGGAGGCCGGGTGACCGCCCTCCTGGACCACACGACGGTTCTCGGTCTCGAACTTCGAGCGCTCGACCAGCTCACCGGGCAGCAGCTCGGCGTCGCCGGACTCGATGATCGTCACGCGGCGCAGCATCTGCCGGATGATGATCTCGATGTGCTTGTCGTGGATCGACACACCCTGCGAGTTGTACACCTTCTGGACCTCGCCGACCAGGTGGACCTGGACGGCACGCTGACCCAGGATGCGCAGCACGTCGTGCGGGTTGGTGGCACCCACGGTGAGCTTCTGGCCCACCTCGACGTGCTCGCCCTCGCTGACCATCAGACGGGCACGCTTGGAGATGGGGTAAGCCATCTCGTCGCTGCCGTCGTCCGGGGTGACGACGATCTTCTTGGTCTTCTCGGTCTCCTCGATCCGCACGCGGCCGGAGGCCTCGGAGATCGGGGCGACACCCTTCGGGGTACGGGCCTCGAAGAGCTCGACGACACGCGGCAGACCCTGGGTGATGTCGTCACCGGCCACACCACCGGTGTGGAAGGTACGCATCGTCAGCTGGGTACCGGGCTCACCGATGGACTGGGCGGCGATGATGCCGACCGCCTCACCGATGTCGACCAGCTTGCCGGTGGCCAGCGAACGGCCGTAGCACATGGCGCACGTGCCGACCGCGGACTCACAGGTCAGGACCGAGCGGGTCTTGACCTCGGAGACACCGTTGCGGATGAGCTCGTCGATGAGCACGTCGCCCAGGTCGGTGCCGGCCGGTGCCAGCACCTTGCCGTCCACGACGATGTCCTCGGCGAGGCAGCGCGCGTACACGGACGTCTCGACGTTCTCCTCCTTGAGGAGCGAACCGTCCTCGCCACGGGTGGCGATGTGCAGCCGCAGACCGCGCTCGGTGCCGCAGTCCTCCTCGCGGATGATGACGTCCTGGGAGACGTCCACCAGACGACGGGTGAGGTAACCCGAGTCGGCGGTACGCAGAGCGGTGTCCGCCAGACCCTTACGGGCACCGTGCGTGGAGATGAAGTACTCCAGCACGGAGAGACCCTCACGGAAGCTGGCCTTGATGGGCCGCGGGATGGTCTCGTTCTTGGCGTTCGACACCAGACCGCGCATACCGGCGATCTGGCGCATCTGCATCATGTTTCCTCGGGCGCCCGAGTTCACCATCATGAAGATCGGGTTGATCTTCGGGAAGTTGTCGTTCATCGCCTCGGCGACCTCGTTGGTCGCCTTGGTCCAGATCGCGATGAGCTCCTGGGTGCGCTCGTCCTTGGTGATCAGACCGCGCTCGTACTGCTTCTGGACCTTCTCGTCCTGCGCCTCGTAGCCGCGGACGATCTCCTTCTTCGCCTCGGGAACGACGACGTCGGAGATGGCCACGGTGACACCGGAACGGGTGGCCCAGTAGAAGCCGGACGCCTTCAGGTTGTCGAGCGTCGCCGCCACGATGACCTTCGGGTAGCGCTCGGCCAGGTCGTTGACGATCTGGGAGAGCTGCTTCTTGCCGACCTCGTAGTCGACGAACGGGTAGTCCTCGGGCAGCAGCTCGTTGAAGAGCGCGCGGCCCAGCGTGGTGCGCAGCGTGAAGCTGTCACCCTGCTGCCACTCCGGCTCGCCCTCCTCGCGGACCGGCGGCTCCCAGCCCCGCGGCGGGATGGTGCCCACCGGGAAGCGGATGTCGACCGGCGCCTGCAGCGACAGCTCGCCGGCGTCGAAGGCCATGATCGCCTCGGCGACGGACGCGAAGGAACGGCCCTCGCCCTTGATGTCGCGGCCCTCGGCGTCCGTGGTGAGGAAGTACAGACCCAGCACCATGTCCTGGGTCGGCATCGTCACCGGACGGCCGTCGGCGGGCTTGAGGATGTTGTTCGAGGACAGCATCAGGATGCGGGCCTCGGCCTGCGCCTCCGCGGACAGCGGCAGGTGCACGGCCATCTGGTCACCGTCGAAGTCCGCGTTGAACGCGGTGCAGACGAGCGGGTGGATCTGGATGGCCTTGCCCTCGACCAGCTGCGGCTCGAAGGCCTGGATGCCGAGGCGGTGCAGGGTGGGCGCACGGTTCAGCAGCACCGGGTGCTCGGCGATGACCTCTTCGAGGACGTCGTACACCACGGTGCGGCCGCGCTCGACCATGCGCTTGGCGCTCTTGATGTTCTGCGCGTGGTTCAGGTCGACCAGGCGCTTCATCACGAACGGCTTGAACAGCTCCAGCGCCATCGCCTTCGGCAGACCGCACTGGTGCAGCTTCAGCTGCGGACCGACGACGATCACGGAACGCGCGGAGTAGTCCACACGCTTGCCGAGCAGGTTCTGACGGAAGCGGCCCTGCTTACCCTTCAGCATGTCGCTGAGGGACTTCAGCGGGCGGTTGCCGGGTCCGGTGACCGGGCGGCCACGACGGCCGTTGTCGAACAGCGCGTCGACGGCCTCCTGGAGCATGCGCTTCTCGTTGTTCACGATGATCTCGGGCGCACCGAGGTCGAGAAGGCGCTTCAGTCGGTTGTTCCGGTTGATGACACGGCGGTACAGGTCGTTCAGGTCGGAGGTCGCGAAGCGGCCACCGTCCAGCTGCACCATCGGACGCAGGTCCGGCGGGATGACCGGCACGCAGTCGAGCACCATGCCCTTGGGGCTGTTGCTGGTCTGCAGGAACGCGGAGACGACCTTCAGGCGCTTGAGCGCACGGGTCTTCTTCTGGCCCTTGCCGGTACGGATGATCTCGCGGAGCTTCTCGGCCTCCTCGTCGAGGTCGAAGGACTCCAGGCGCTTCTGCAGCGCCGCGGCACCCATCGAGCCGTCGAAGTACGTGCCGAAGCGGTCACGCAGCTCGCGGTAGAGCAGCTCGTCGCCCTCGAGGTCCTGGACCTTGAGGTTCTTGAACCGGTTCCACACCTCGTCGAGGCGGTCGATCTCGCGCTGCGCGCGGTCGCGCAGCTGCTTCATCTCGCGCTCGGCACCCTCGCGCACCTTGCGGCGCACATCGGCCTTGGCGCCCTCGGCCTCCAGCTCGGCCAGGTCGGACTCGAGCTTCTTGGCGCGGGCCTCCAGGTCGGCGTCACGGCGCTGCTCGATCTGCTGGCGCTCGACGGAGACGTGGGCCTCCAGCGAGGGCAGGTCGCGGGTACGGCGCTCCTCGTCGACGTACGTGATCATGTACGCCGCGAAGTAGATGACCTTCTCCAGGTCCTTCGGGGCGAGGTCGAGCAGGTAGCCCAGCCGCGACGGAACGCCCTTGAAGTACCAGATGTGCGTGACGGGGGCGGCCAGCTCGATGTGGCCCATCCGCTCGCGGCGCACCTTGGCGCGCGTGACCTCGACGCCACAGCGCTCACAGATGATGCCCTTGAAGCGGACGCGCTTGTACTTGCCGCAGTAGCACTCCCAGTCCCGGGTCGGACCGAAGATCTTCTCGCAGAAGAGTCCGTCCTTCTCGGGCTTGAGGGTGCGGTAGTTGATGGTCTCGGGCTTCTTGACCTCGCCGTGGCTCCACTGGCGGATGTCGTCAGCGGTGGCCAGGCCGATCCGGAGCTCGTCGAAGAAGTTGACGTCGAGCACTATGCGTCAATCCCTCTCAGGGTCGTGAGTCTTGGGGTCTGATACGGGGGTCCTGGGGCCGGCCGGGGCTTTGTGAGCCCCGGCCGTACTCCCGTCAGACCTCTTCGACGCTGCTCGGCTCGCGCCGGGACAGGTCGATGCCGAGCTCCTCCGCAGCGCGGAAGACGTCCTCGTCGGTGTCGCGCATCTCGATGGACATACCGTCGCTGGACAGCACCTCCACGTTCAGGCAGAGAGACTGCATCTCCTTGATGAGCACCTTGAAGGACTCGGGGATGCCGGGTTCGGGGATGTTCTCGCCCTTGACGATGGCCTCGTAGACCTTCACACGGCCGGTGACGTCGTCGGACTTGATGGTCAGCAGCTCCTGGAGCGCGTAGGCGGCGCCGTACGCCTCGAGTGCCCACACCTCCATCTCGCCGAACCGCTGGCCACCGAACTGGGCCTTACCACCCAGCGGCTGCTGGGTGATCATCGAGTACGGACCGGTCGAACGGGCGTGCAGCTTGTCGTCGACCAGGTGGTGCAGCTTCAGGATGTACATGTAGCCGACCGAGATCGGGTCCGGGAACGGCTCACCGCTACGGCCGTCGAACAGCCGTGCCTTACCGGACGGGAGCACCATGCGCTCGCCGTCGCGGTTCGGGATGGTGTGCTGCAGCAGACCCGCCAGCTCGTCCTCGCGGGCACCGTCGAAGACCGGGGTCGCGACGTTGGTGCCGGGGGCGACGGAGTCGGCGCCGATCGCCTGGAGGCGCTGCGCCCACTCGTCGGCGAGGCCGGAGACGTCCCAGCCGCGGCTGGCGAGCCAGCCGAGGTGGATCTCCAGGACCTGTCCCGGGTTCATTCGGGACGGCACACCGAGCGGGTTGAGGATGATGTCGACCGGGGTCCCGTCCTCGAGGAACGGCATGTCCTCGATGGGCAGGATCTTGGAGATGACACCCTTGTTGCCGTGGCGGCCGGCGAGCTTGTCACCGTCGGTGATCTTGCGCTTCTGCGCGACGTAGACGCGGACCAGCTGGTTCACGCCCGGCGGCAGCTCGTCGCCCTCCTCGCGGTCGAAGACGCGCACGCCGATGACCTTGCCGGTCTCGCCGTGCGGCACCTTCAGCGAGGTGTCACGGACCTCACGGGCCTTCTCACCGAAGATTGCGCGCAGCAGGCGCTCCTCGGGCGTCAGCTCGGTCTCACCCTTGGGCGTGACCTTGCCGACGAGGATGTCACCGGCGATGACCTCGGCACCGATGCGGATGATGCCGCGCTCGTCGAGGTCGGCGAGGACCTCCTCGGAGACGTTCGGGATGTCCCGGGTGATCTCCTCGGGGCCGAGCTTGGTGTCACGGGCGTCGACCTCGTGCTCCTCGATGTGGATCGAGGAGAGGACGTCGTCCTGCACGAGGCGCTGCGACAGGATGATCGCGTCCTCGTAGTTGTGACCCTCCCACGGCATGAACGCCACGAGCAGGTTCTTGCCGAGGGCCATCTCACCGTTCTCGGTGGCCGGACCGTCGGCGAGGACCTGGCCCTCGATGATCCGGTCGCCCTCGTGGACGATGACCTTCTGGTTGACCGAGGTGCCCTGGTTGGAGCGGGCGAACTTGGCCAGGCGGTACGTGATGTACGTGCCGTCGTCGTTGGCGGTGGTGATGTAGTCCGCGGAGACCTCCTGGACCACACCGGCCTTCTCGGCCTTGACGACGTCGCCGGCGTCGACGGCGGAGCGGTACTCCATGCCGGTGCCGACGAGCGGGGCCTCCGCCTTGATGAGCGGAACGGCCTGGCGCATCATGTTCGCGCCCATGAGGGCACGGTTGGCGTCGTCGTGCTCGAGGAACGGGATCATGGCGGTCGCGACCGACACCATCTGGCGCGGCGAGACGTCCATGTAGTCGACGTCCTCGGGGCTGACGTAGTCGACCTCACCGCCACGGCGGCGGACCAGCACGCGAGCCTCGGAGAACCGCAGCTCCTCGTTGAGCGTGGCGTTGGCCTGCGCGATGACGAAGCGGTCCTCCTCGTCGGCGGTCAGGTAGTCCACCTCGTCGGTGACCTGGCCGTCGACGACCTTGCGGTACGGGGTCTCGACGAAACCGAACGCGTTGACCCGGCCGTAGGACGCGAGCGAGCCGATCAGACCGATGTTCGGGCCTTCGGGCGTCTCGATCGGGCACATACGGCCGTAGTGCGACGGGTGCACGTCACGGACCTCGAAGCCGGCCCGCTCACGGGACAGACCACCCGGGCCGAGCGCGGACAGACGACGCTTGTGCGTCAGCCCGGACAGCGGGTTGTTCTGGTCCATGAACTGGGACAGCTGGCTGGTGCCGAAGAACTCCTTGATGGAGGCGACGACCGGCCGGATGTTGATCAGGGTCTGCGGCGTGATCGCCTCGACGTCCTGGGTCGTCATGCGCTCGCGGACGACACGCTCCATACGCGCCAGACCCGTACGGACCTGGTTCTGGATGAGCTCGCCGACGCTGCGCAGACGACGGTTGCCGAAGTGGTCGATGTCGTCCGTCTCGACGACGACCGTCTCGCCGCTGTCGCCGACCGTCTCGGTCTCGCCGGCGTGCAGCTTCACCAGGTACTTGATCGTCGCGATGACGTCCTCGACGGTCAGGATGCCCGCGTCGAGCGGAGCGTCCGCACCCAGCTTCTTGTTGACCTTGTAGCGGCCGACCTTGGCGAGGTCGTAGCGCTTCGGGTTGAAGTAGAGGTTCTCGAGCAGCGTCTGCGCGGCCTCACGCGTGGGGGGCTCGCCCGGGCGCAGCTTGCGGTAGATGTCGAGCAGCGCGTCGTCCTGGCCCTGGGTGTGGTCCTTCTCCAGGGTGGCGCGCATGGACTCGTACTCGCCGAACTCCTCGAGGATCTGCTCGGTCGTCCAGCCGAGCGCCTTCAGGAGGACGGTCACGGACTGCTTGCGCTTGCGGTCGATGCGGACACCGACCATGTCGCGCTTGTCGATCTCCATCTCCAGCCAGGCACCCCGGGACGGGATGATCTTGGCGGAGAAGATGTCCTTGTCGGACGTCTTGTCGATGCTGGAGTCGAAGTACACACCCGGCGAACGGACCAGCTGCGACACCACGACACGCTCGGTGCCGTTGATGACGAAGGTGCCCTTGTTGGTCATGAGCGGGAAGTCGCCCATGAAGACCGTCTGGGACTTGATCTCGCCGGTCTCGTTGTTGGTGAACTCGGCCGTGACGAAGAGCGGCGCGGCGTACGTGAAGTCGCGCTCCTTGCACTCGTCGATCGAGTTCTTCGGCGGCTCGAAGCGGTGGTCGCGGAAGGTCAGGGACATCGACCCGCTGAAGTCCTCGATCGGGGAGATCTCCTCGAAGATCTCCTCCAGACCGGACTTGGTGGGGACGTCCTGACCGTTCTCGAGGGCCTCCTCGACGCGAGCCTTCCACGCGTCATTGCCGAGCAGCCAGTCGAAGCTCTCGGTCTGGAGCGCGAGAAGGTTCGGAACCTCGAGGGGCTCCTTGATCTTTGCAAAGGAGATGCGCAGCGGGGCGGTGCTGGCAGCGTTGTTCGTATTCGCGGTCGAGGCGTTGCGCGAGGCGGCCAAGAGGGGGTCCTTCCGAGGGCTCGGACTCACTACGCGCGTACCGGCCCCTCCCCCAGGCGTGGGACTCGAATCCCCAGGTCAGGGGGAATCCGGTCGCCGGTGCTCGGGTGAGGGCAGACCCCTGGTGACGGGCAGGGGACAGCTAACAGGCAGCGCAAAGGGTCAGTGTAGCCACTCGGCACACTGATGTCCAGTCCCACATTTCGGAGACCCATCTGTTCTCAACGCCTGCGCCATGCCTGCCCTCAACGCACGTTGATACTGCCCTCTTCGTCGTCGATCCATGCCTCGGATTCGGACCGTTGTGACGACGCGTCCTGAGAATTGCGCGCTGCGTGCGGTTCGTCAAGGCCCCCTTGGCCGGAACCAGGAGCTCCGGAGACACGACGAAGATCACCTTACCCCCCGTCACGAAGGCCGCAAGGCAACCGCGGCCCCTCCCCTGAGAACGCCGAAGAGCGACCACCCGGATGGATGATCGCTCTTCGGTGCGTTCGCGTTACAGCCCTAGGAGGCCGTACTCAGCGCGCAGGAGATGCGGGACAGCCCGCGAGGTCTTACTTGACCTCGACGGAGGCGCCGGCGCCCTTGAGGGCCTCGGCAGCCTTGTCCGCGGCCTCCTTGTTGACCTTCTCGAGAACCGGCTTCGGGGTGCCGTCGACCAGGTCCTTGGCCTCCTTCAGGCCGAGGGAGGTCAGCTCACGCACGACCTTGATGACCTGGATCTTCTTGTCACCGGCGCCGGTGAGGATGACGTCGAACTCGTCCTTCTCCTCGACGGCCTCGGCGCCCGCACCGGCACCGGCGGCACCGGCGACGACGACCGGCGCGGCAGCGGCGGCGGTGACGTCGAACTTCTCCTCGAAGGCCTTCACGAACTCGGAGAGCTCGATGAGGGTCATCTCCTCGAACTGGGCAAGCAGCTCGTCCTGGGTGAGCTTCGCCATGATGGCGGTCCTTCCACTAAATCGGCAGGTGCCGGATGTACTGGGTAAGGCGGGCGTACGTCGGGCCCGCTGCGACCCTTGCCGCGCTCAGGCGGCGAGGATCAGAAAGCGAGCCGAATTACTCGGCACCGCCCTGCTCGTCCTGCTTGGCACGGAGCGCGTCCACGGTGCGGACGAGCTTCGACGGCAGCGCCTGGAAGACAGAGGCAGCCTGGGACTGCTTGCCCTTGAGCGCGCCGGCCAGCTTGCTGAGCAGAACCTCGCGGGACTCGAGGTCCGCAAGCTTCTTGATCTCATCGGCGGACAGCGCCTTGCCGTCAAGGACACCGCCCTTGATGATGAGATTCGGGTTCTCCTTGGCGAAGTCACGGAGACCCTTCGCCGACTCCACCGGGTCACCGGTGACGAAGGCGACGGCCGTCGGACCAGCGAAGAGCTGGTCGTCCAGCGTGATCCCGGCCTCGTTGGCCGCAATCTTGGTCAGCGTGTTCTTCACCACGGCGTACTGGGCGTTCTCACCGAGCGAACGACGCAGCGTCTTGAGCTGCGCCACGGTGAGACCGCGGTACTCGGTCAGCACGGCGGCGTTGGAGCTGCGGAACTTGTCCGTCAGCTCGGCAACCGCGGCAGCCTTGTCGGGCCTCGCCATAGAGCCTCGGCCTCCTTCCGGGTGATTCGGACCGCGCGGACCCGAAGGAGGACTGGGGAAAACGAAACGCCCCGGCGCAGGCGCACGGGGCGTAGCTCGACCAGTCGGGTTCCGTCGAACAGAACCGGTCCGGGAGCACTTCCACTGTCACCTGCGCGGGTCGTCCGCAGTTCAGCGGATCCTTCGGCCACCGTGCCCTCGAACGAGCACACGGCAACGACCAGCGGTCTTTGGCTTCTGAAGGAAGGTACCCGACCGGATCGCCGTCAAGCAAATCCGGCCACCGGACACCCGAGTGAGCGGCCGCGGGGCTTACACGCCGGAGGGCGACTCCAGCCCCTCCAGGTCGATCATCTCCTCGTCGAAGGTGCTCTCCTCGTCGAAGGCGCCCTCCTCGCCGGACATCTCGCCCAGCTCCTTGAGCATCTGGAACAGGTCGAAGGTCTCGTCGGCCGGCGGCAGCTCGACCTCGGCCTTGGCGCCGTAGTCGGAGAACTTCATGCTCATGTCGACGTCGCCCTGCGGGGACTCCATCGTGACGTCCATCCGGACCGGCAGATCGTCCTCGTTGACCCAGACCTCGGTGTCGTAGCCCTTGATGCCCGACTCCTCGATGTTCTTCAGGAGCTGCTCGCGCTCCTTGGGCTTCAGGACGTCCAGGCTCTCGTTGCTCTCCATCATCTCCTTGACGGTGAGCGTGCCCTTGTAGTGCTCGGTGTCGACGCCGTCGATCTTCTCGCCGCCGACGTGCTTGAGGTTGGGCGACTCCATGAGCATGGCGAGCTGCTCGGCCGGGTTCTGGTTCATGTTCTCCAGGCCGGAGGTCATCTGCTTGGTGAGCTCCTCGTCACCGGAGGCCTCCGCCGCGGCGCCCAGGTCGAGCTTCATCCAGCGCTTGCCGTCCATGTCCTTGGCGGACTCGGCGCCCATGTCCATGTACATGACGTTGTCCTGCCAGATCATCCGGACCTGCTCCGGGGCGTCCGGCTCGGTGGCGAGCATGGAGCCCTTCATGGTCAGGTCCATGATGGTCGGGTCCCAGCCCATCACGCCGGACATGGTCATGTCGCCGCCGCCGTCCAGCGCGGCCGGCATCGACATGGACATCTCCACCTTGGCGGACTTCGCCTCGGCGGTCTTCTCGTAGGCCGCCGTCAGGACCTGCTGAACGGTGCGCTCGGAGCCGGACGCCCCGTCCTTCTTCTCGGCACCGCAGCCGACGGCTCCGCCGGCCAGCACCAGTGCCGCGATCCCGGCGAGAGTCGCCCCGCCCCGCGTACGTACGGAAAGCCCCATCGATTCCCCCCAAGGGACACAAGGAACAGATTGTCGAATACAAGCAAGCGGAGTGAGCTTAGCCCAGAGGTTTACCGGGCTCCCCCGAATTCCCGGCGGTCCCCCGCAGCAGCTCGGTAACGTCCCGGGTGTCTTCCGCCGGGGGTCTCTCCGCCCTCACCTCGGCGCCGTAGTCGTCGTAGAAGGCGGTCTGGGTCAGCTCGCCGTCGGCGGTCCGCGCCTTCTCCACCTTCTTGACCAGCTGGTCCCGGTCGTCGATCCACACGTCGACGGTCTGCTCAAAGACGCCGTCGTCCGCCGCCTCGACCGTGCCCGAGTAGTGCGTGGTCCGCCGTCCGCGCACCCGCTCCTCGCCGACCTCCCGCACATCCGAGGAGGACAGCAGGAGCCGCAGGGACCGGTCGGGCGTCGAGTCGCGCATCTGGTCGCCCAGCTGGGCCCCGGAGCCGCCCGCGACGTCCTTCAGGTCCTCGTAGCCGTATCTCAGCCAGTGCCGGCCGTCCGCCTGCGCGGCGAACTCGTCGCCCATCCGCGCGTAGTAAGCGTCCGGCAGATAGCGGGCCTCCATAGAGTCGCTCCCGAGGCGGCGCATGGTGTCGGCCAGCGCGCCACCGGTGTACGTGATGGTCAGGGTGCCGGTGACCCCGTCCTTCCAGCCGAGGACGCCGTCGGCCGTCAGGGAGATCGTCGAACCGATCCGCGTGGTCGACTCCACCCGCGCGGACCGGGCCGCCTCCGTGGCCCGCTCCGCCTGCCGCAGCCCACCCGGCACCTCGGCCGCCCGGGAGGGCCGCGCGAGGCTCCTGGAGTCGTCGGACGTCGTACAGGCGGCCGTCCCCGCCAGTGCGACCAGCATGGCCGACAGGAGCACCGCCCGCCCCGCCGGCCACCGCCCACCCGTCCTCGTCATCGGTCCCCCCGTGCCCGTCCCGTACCAGAACGCTAACCCAGGGCACCGACAACGGGCCGGAAACGGGAACGGGCCCCGCATTCCCGAAGGAACGCGGGGCCCGTGAACCGGTTGGGTGAGCCTCAGGCTCAGACCGCGGCCGGGTCCTCCTCGACGAGGAGGTTGCGGGTGCGGTTCGGGTCGACCGGGATGCCGGGGCCCATCGTGGTGGTGATGGCGGCCTTCTTGATGTAGCGACCCTTGGCGGCGGACGGCTTCAGACGGAGGATCTCCTCCAGGGCCGCGCCGTAGTTCTCCACCAGCTTGGTGTCGTCGAACGACGTCTTGCCGATGATGAAGTGCAGGTTCGAGTGCTTGTCGACGCGGAACTCGATCTTGCCGCCCTTGATGTCGGTGACAGCCTTGGCGACGTCGGGGGTCACGGTGCCGGTCTTCGGGTTCGGCATCAGACCACGCGGACCGAGCACGCGGCCGAGGCGGCCGACCTTGCCCATGAGGTCCGGGGTGGCGACGACGGCGTCGAAGTCCAGACGGCCCTTCGCAACCTCGTCGATCAGTTCGTCGGAGCCGACGATGTCGGCGCCCGCGGCCTCTGCGGCCGCAGCACGGTCACCGGTCGCGAAGACCAGGACCCGGGCGGTCTTGCCGGTGCCGTGCGGCAGGTTCACGGTGCCACGGACCATCTGGTCGGCCTTGCGCGGGTCGACACCCAGGCGGAAGGCGACCTCGACGGTGCCGTCGAACTTGGTCGTGGAGGTCTCCTTGGCGAGACGGACGGCCTCGAGCGGGGCGTAGAGCTTCTCCCGGTCGATCTTGGCGTCCGCAGCGCGGAGAGACTTGCTGCGCTTGCTCACTTAAAGCTCCTGTTGCTTCTTAGGAGTCGTGGTCCGGGCCGAGCAGGCCCTGCCACTACTGCTGGCTTACGGGGGTGGAGGTCAGCCCTCGACCGTGATGCCCATGGAACGGGCGGTGCCGGCGATGATCTTCGACGCGGCGTCCAGGTCGTTGGCGTTGAGGTCGGGCATCTTGGTCTCGGCGATCTCGCGGACCTGCGCCTGGGTGATCTTGGCGACCTTGGTCTTGTGCGGCTCGCCGGAGCCCTTCTCCACGCCCGCGGCCTTGAGGATCATCTTGGCGGCCGGCGGCGTCTTGGTGACGAAGGTGAAGGAACGGTCCTCGTAGACCGTGATCTCCACCGGGATGACCCAACCGCGCTGCGACTCGGTCGCGGCGTTGTAGGCCTTGCAGAACTCCATGATGTTCACGCCGTGCTGACCCAGCGCGGGGCCGACCGGCGGAGCCGGGTTGGCGGCACCGGCCTGGATCTGGAGCTTGATGAGCCCCGTGACCTTCTTCTTCTTGGGAGGCATGGCTCTCCGGGTCCTTTCGATTCGGGTCCTGCCTGCGCATCGGGGACAACCCGGACGCAGGCATACCGCACAACGATAACGGGTATGGATGCGCGGCCAAAAACCGAGCAGGTCAGACGGTCACCGGGGCAACCACCTGACCTGCTCGGACGCTGTGTGTCCTGGAAGGACCGGCCTCGGGGGCTAGTTCTTCTGGATCTGGTCGAAGGAGAGCTCGACCGGCGTCTCTCGGCCGAAGATCTCCACCAGGCCCTTGACCTTCTTCGAGTCGGGGTTGATCTCGTTGATGGTCGCCTGGAGCGTGGCGAACGGGCCGTCGGTGACGGTGACCGAGTCGCCGACCTCGAAGTCCAGCACCTGGACCTCGACCTTGCGCTGCGGCGCCGGCTTGCCCTCGGCCTCGGCGGCCTCGCGGGCGGCCTTCTCCTCGGCCTCCGGCGCGAGCATCTTGACGATCTCGTCCAGGGTCAGCGGGTACGGGTCGTAGGCGTTGCCCACGAAGCCGGTGACGCCGGGCGTGTTGCGGACGACGCCCCAGGACTCGTTCGTCAGGTCCATGCGCACCAGGACGTAGCCGGGGAGCTTGTTCTGACGGATGGTCTTGCGGTCGCCGTTCTTGATCTGGACGACCTCTTCCTGCGGCACCTCGGCCTGGAAGATGTAGTCCTCGACGTTCAGCGAGACGGCGCGCTGCTCCAGGTTGGTCTTCACGCGGTTCTCGTAACCGGCGTAGGTGTGGATCACGTACCACTCGCCGGGCAGCACGCGCAGCTCCTGGCGCAGCTTCTCGACCGGGTCGAGCTCGGGCTCCGCCTCGGCCTCTTCGGCCTCTTCGGCCTCGTCGGTCACCTCGACGGCGGCCTCCTCGGCCTCCTCGGCCGGCTCGCCCGCCTCGGCGTCGGCAGCCTCGACCTCGTCCAGGTCCTCGTCCGCGCCCTCGACGATGTCGAGCTCGTCATCCACGGACGCATCCGGCTCGATGGCGTCGTTCAGGTTCGGGTCAGACACGGTGGCTGCTTCTTCCTGGATACATACGGGTGGAACACGCGAAAGGGGCGCCAGTGACGGCGCCCTTCGCTCTTGGCTCAGCCGAAGACGTACTTGGCTGCGTGGTCGAGTCCATAGTCAATCACGGTGACCAGGCCGATCATGATGACGACGAAGACGATCACGACGGTCGTGTACGTCGTCAGCTGGCTGCGCGTCGGCCAGACGACCTTGCGGAGTTCCGCGACGATCTGCCGGTAGAAGAGCGCTAGCCGCTTCAGCGGGCCCTTCTTCGCGCGCTTGCCGCCTTTGCGGGTCTTCTTCTTGGACTCGGGCGCTTCGTCCTGGGCATCAGGCGTGTCGAGGGAGCCCACGGCGTCCGTCATAGTCCTCACCTGATCCCGGGTCGTGGCCGTGCCGCGCCCGGTCTGAGCCGCACGGCGGTGCATTGCTGTACGTAACCTGCGCACACATCCTGGCGGTGTGTGTAGCAGGGCCGGAGGGACTTGAACCCCCAACCGCCGGTTTTGGAGACCGGTGCTCTACCAATTGAGCTACGACCCTTTGCGTGTCCCCCAACGTACCGCATCCGACCGGGTGCTCGGTGTGCACCGCACGAGTGCGGCCTGCGAGGGCCAACGAGGTGAGAGTGTACGTGGTTCGGCGCCGGGCGTCGAACAGAAAGCGCCCGTGAAGCCGCCGGTGGAACGGGATCGTCGGGAAATCGCCGGAAGATCACCCAGGCCACCGCGTGGATCCGGACGGGTGTTCAGTGGTTTGCCCGGTGATGTTCAGTCCGTGAAACCAGTGTGCCGGGCAGGTTTCCGGTCTGGAACGATGGGCTTCATGAGCGCTGCAATCCCACCCACCGAGCGCCGGGTCTCCGCCCGAATCGGCGCGATCTCCGAGTCCGCCACCCTCGCCGTGGACGCCAAGGCCAAGGCCCTGAAGGCCGCCGGGCGTCCGGTGATCGGCTTCGGCGCCGGTGAGCCCGACTTCCCCACCCCGGACTACATCGTCGAGGCCGCGATCGAGGCCTGCAAGAACCCGAAGTTCCACCGCTACACCCCGGCCGGCGGCCTGCCCGAGCTGAAGGCCGCGATCGCCGCGAAGACCCTGCGCGACTCGAACTACGAGGTCGACCCGTCGCAGATCCTGGTCACCAACGGCGGCAAGCAGGCGATCTACGAGGCGTTCGCCGCGATCCTCGACCCGGGCGACGAGGTCATCGTGCCGGCGCCGTACTGGACGACGTACCCGGAGTCGATCCGGCTGGCCGGCGGTGTGCCGGTGGAGGTCGTCGCCGACGAGACCACCGGCTACCGGGTGAGCGTGGAGCAGCTGGAGGCGGCGCGCACCGAGAAGACGAAGGTCGTGCTCTTCGTCTCCCCGTCGAACCCGACCGGCGCGGTCTACGGCGAGGCCGAGGCCGAGGCGATCGGCCGCTGGGCCGTCGAGCACGGCCTGTGGGTGCTGACCGACGAGATCTACGAGCACCTGGTCTACGGCGACGCCAAGTTCACCTCGCTGCCCGCGATCCTGCCGGAGCTGCGCGACAAGTGCATCGTCGTCAACGGTGTCGCCAAGACGTACGCGATGACCGGCTGGCGCGTCGGGTGGGTCATCGGCCCGAAGGACGTCGTCAAGGCCGCGACCAACCTCCAGTCGCACGCCACCTCGAACGTGTCCAACGTGGCGCAGGCGGCGGCGCTCGCGGCGGTCTCCGGTGACCTGGACGCGGTCGCGAAGATGCGGGAGGCGTTCGACCGCCGCCGCAAGACCATCGTGCGGATGCTGAACGAGATCGACGGCGTGCTCTGCCCGGAGCCGGAGGGCGCGTTCTACGCGTACCCGTCGGTGAAGGGGCTGCTCGGCAAGGAGATCCGCGGCAAGCGTCCGCAGGACTCGGTCGAGCTGGCCGCGCTCATCCTGGACGAGGCCGAGGTCGCGGTGGTGCCGGGCGAGGCGTTCGGTACGCCGGGCTACCTGCGGCTGTCGTACGCGCTGGGCGACGAGGACCTGGTCGAGGGTGTCTCGCGGATCCAGAAGCTGCTGGCGGAGGCGCGGGACTGACCCGTCTCCTTGCCGCGGGGACCACACCTGGACGCCGAGGTGTGGTCCCCGTCGTTTGTGCGAGCAAGACCACGATCGGGGAATCGGCTACCGGGGCGGCGGGGGCGTACGGCAGGATCTGGGAATGGAGCGCGTACGTGATCTCTCTGAGCTGCCGAAAGCCCATCTGCACCTGCACTTCACCGGCTCGATGCGGCCGGGCACCCTGCTGGAGCTGGCCGACAAGTACGGGGTCCGGCTCCCGGACGTGCTGACCGACGCGCTGGTGAGCGGGGAGCCGCCGAGACTGCGCGCGACGGACGAGCGGGGCTGGTTCCGCTTCCAGCGGCTGTACGACGCCGCGCGTTCCTGCCTGCGGGCGCCGGAGGACATCCAGCGGCTGGTCAGGGAGGCCGCGCAGGAGGACCTGCGGGACGGCTCCGGGTGGCTGGAGATCCAGGTGGACCCGACGTCGTACGCGCCCCGGCTGGGCGGGCTGATCCCGGCGCTGGAGATCATCCTGGACGCGGTTGAGACGGCCGTGCGGGACACCGGGCTGGGGATGCGGGTGCTGGTCGCCGCCAACCGGATGAAGCACCCGCTGGACGCGCGGACGCTGGCGCGGCTGGCGGTGCGGTACGCCGACCGCGGTGTGGTCGGGTTCGGGCTGTCCAACGACGAGCGGCGCGGCATGGCGCGCGACTTCGACCGTGCGTTCGCGATCGCGCGGGACGGCGGCCTGCTGTCGGCGCCGCACGGCGGCGAGCTGACCGGCCCGTCGTCGGTGCGGGACTGCCTGGACGACCTGCACGCGAACCGGATCGGTCACGGCGTGCGGGCGGCGGAGGACCCGCGGCTGCTGAAGCGGCTGGCGGACCGGCAGGTGACCTGCGAGGTGTGCCCCGCGTCGAACGTGGCGCTCGGCGTCTACGAGAAGCCTGAGGACGTACCGCTGCGGACGCTGTTCGAGGCGGGCGTGCCGATGGCGCTGGGCGCGGACGACCCGCTGCTCTTCGGCTCCCGCCTCGCCGCCCAGTACGACATCGCGCGGCACCACCACGACTTCACGGACGCCGAGCTGGCGGAACTGGCCCGGCAGTCGGTGCGGGCGTCGGTGGCGCCGGAGGGCGTGAAGGCGGAGCTGCTGGCGGGCGTGGACCGGTGGCTGAACACACCGGCGTGACGTGGTCCGCCCCGCCGGCTCCCGCCGTCAGACGCTGACGCCCACCGTGACCGGCTCGTTGACCAGCGTGATCCCGAAGGCCTCGCGGACTCCGGCGACGACCTCGCGGGCCAGCGCCAGCAGGTCCTCCGTGGTCGCCTCTCCCCGGTTGGTGAGGGCCAGGGTGTGCTTGGTGGAGATGCGGGCGGGGCCGGTGCCGTAGCCCTTGGTGAAGCCAGCCTTGTCGATGAGCCAGGCGGCGGACGTCTTGGTGTGCCCCTCCCCCGCCGGGTACGCGGGCGGCTGGGCCTCGGCGCCCAGCCGCTCCCGCACGCGCGCGTGGAACGCGGCGAACTGCGCGTCGGTGAGGATCGGGTTGGTGAAGAAGGACCCGGCGGACCAGGTGTCGTGGTCCTCGGGGTCGAGGACCATGCCCTTGCCGGCGCGCAGCTTGAGCACGGTCTCGCGCGCGTCGGCGAGCGGCACGCGGTCGCCGGGCTCGACGCCGAGCGCGCGGGCCGTCTCGGCGTACTTGACCGGCGCGGAGAGCCCGCCCGCGTCCTCCAGCCGGAAGCGGACGCGCAGCACCACGTACCGCTCGGGGTCGGCCTTGAAGCGGCTGTGGCGGTAGCTGAAGGCGCACTCCTCGTTCGCCAGCGTCACCGTCTCGCCCGCCCGGCGGTCGTACGCGATCACCTCGGTGATCGTGGAGGAGACCTCCTGGCCGTACGCCCCCACGTTCTGGATCGGCGTCGCGCCCGCCGAGCCGGGGATGCCGGCGAGGCATTCGATGCCGGCGAGCCCGGCCTCGACGGTGCGGGCGACCGCGTCCGTCCACACCTCGCCCGCGGCGAGCTCCAGCTTCGTGCCGTCCAGCGTGAGCCCGCGGGTGGCGATGCGCAGGGCGGTGCCGTCGAAGCCCTTGTCGCCGATGACCAGGTTGGATCCGCCGCCGATCAGCAGCAGCGGGGTGCCGGTGTCGTCGGCCTCGCGGACGGCGGCGATCACCTCGGCGTCGGTCTCCGCGGTGACCAGGCGGGTGGCGGGCCCGCCCAGCCGGAAGGTGGTCAGCGGGGCGAGGGGGGCGTCGTGGAGTTCCTGCACGGGCTCAAGACTACGAGACGGCACTGACAGCCCCGGCACACGCGTACGGCCCCGCCGTGGACGGGGCCGTGGGACGGGGCCGTACGCGCGCGTGCCGGGGCGTCAGCGGGCGGCGGTCTCCAGGACCGGGCCCGGCTCGGGTGCCGTGGGCGCCGCCGGGGCGGTGCGGGTGCGCGGGATGGCGAGGGCCGCCAGGGTCGCCAGGGCCACCAGTGCGGCGCCGACCACCAGCGCGGGGCGCAGTCCGTCGACGAAGGTCTGCGCGGACTCGTAGCCGCCCCGGGCCGAGAAGACCGAGGACATGATCGCGATGCCGAGCGCGCCGCCCACCTCGCGCAGCGCGTTGTTGGCGCCGGAGGCGACGCCCTGCTCCTCGGCGCTCACGCTGGCCATGACCAGGGTGGAGGCGGGCGCGAAGTAAAGGGCCATGCCGATGCCGCTGAGGATCAGTCCGGGCAGCTGGGAGACGTAGGAGGCGTCGGCGGTCGCCACGAGGGCGAGGTAGCCGAGGCCGGACGCCTGGAGGAAGAGCCCGGTGGCGACGACCGGACGGCCGCCGATCCGGTCGGCGAGCAGGCCCGCGACCGGCGCGACCAGCATCGGCACGGCGGTCCACGGCAGCATCCGCAGCCCGGCCTCGGTGGGCGAGTAGCCGAGCACACCCTGCATGTACTGGCTGAGCAGGAAGATCGAGCCGAACATGCCGAGGAACATCAGCAGGCCGGCCGCGTTGATGCCGGAGAAGGCGCGGGAGCGGAACAGCCGCATCGGCAGCATGGGGTTGCGGCTGCGGGTGCCGTGCACGACGAAGACGGCGAGCAGGACGGCGCCCGTGATCAGACCGCCCACCACGGGCACGCCGCTCCAGCCGTCGACCGGGCCGCGCACCAGGCCGTACACGATCCCGAAGAGGCCGCCGCTGGCCAGCAGGGTGCCGGGAAGGTCGAGCCGGGCGCCGGCGCCGTAGGACTCGGACAGGCGCAGGCGGGCCAGCGGGAGCAGGGCGATGCCGAGCGGGACGTTCAGCCAGAAGATCCACTGCCAGGAGATGTGCTCGGTGAGGGTGCCGCCGATGAGCGGCCCGGAGGCGACGGCGAGCCCGTTGACGGCCCCCCAGACGCCGTACGCCATACCGCGCTTCTCGGCCGGCACGGCGGCCGTGAGCAGGGTGAGCGTCAGCGGCATCATGACGGCCGCTCCGACGCCCTGCACCGCGCGGGCGGCGATCAGTGAGTCCAGGCCGGGCGCGAGGGCCGCGGCGGCGGAGGCGGCGGTGAACAGGGCGAGCCCGGCGACGAAGAGACGGCGGCGGCCGAAGCGGTCACCGAGCGCCGCGCCGGTCATCAGCAGCACGGCGAAGGTGAGCGTGTAGGCGCTCACGGTCCACTCCAGGTCGTGCAGCGCGCCGCCCATGTCCTCGCGGATGGACGGCAGGGCGGTGGTCACGACGAGGTTGTCGAGGGACGCCATGAATCCGGCGACACCCGTGATCAGGAGAGCCCAGAGGACTCCCCCGCGTGGTGCGGTCTGCTGCTGTGACATCGTTCCCCCAGAGCGTGTTGGTTAGTTATTGATGACTAACTTTCGTGGGCGCGAAGAAGCGAAGCCCGCGGACATTCCCTCTCCCCCGCAGGCGAGGCCCCCCTACTCGGTGACCCTCTTCACCTTGGCGGAGACGTAGAGCCCGTCCCACACCCGGTGTTCGGACGGGAAGCCCATCGCCGCGAGCGTGTTCACGAGCATTCCGTACGCCAGGAAGGTGGTGGTCTCCTCGACGTCCGCCCCGAGGGGCAGATGCACCGTGTCCCAGAGCTCCATCCAGCCCCGGCGGACCATCTCGCCGAACTCGTGGTCCCCGGCGGCCTCGGCGGCCGCCACCGTCACGTACGTCTGCAACTGCATCTGCAGCCGCTCGGGCTCTACCGCGATCAGCCGGGTGTACGCCTCGGCCATGGCGTGCAGGGCGTCCTCGCCCCGCAGGTCCCCCGCGGCCTCCTGGAACAGCCGGCGCATGTCCTCGAGACAGCGCTCGGCCGCCACGAGGAAGATCGCCTTCTTGCCCGGGAAGAGCCGGAAGAGGTACGGCTGCGACACTCCGACCCGCTTGGCGATCGCCTCGGTGGAGGTGCCGTGGTAGCCGTTCCGCGCGAACTCCGTGATCGCCGCGCGGACGACACTCTCGCGTCGCTCCTCTGCACTCATCCTGGCCATGAAAGTAAGTTAGTACTCAATCACTAACTTGGTCAAGGGAGAGCGTGAAGGGCGGGCGTGAGCAAGGGAGGGCATGAGTAAGGGGCGCCCACCATTGGCGAGCGCCCCTTACGCGGTATGTCAGGCCTCAGGCCAGTCGTACCACCGCGCGGGACATGCCGAGCACCTTCTGCCCGCCGCTGGTCGCCGTGAGGTCGACGCGCACCTTGTTGTCGTCGAGCTTGGCGGCGACCTTGCCGCTGACCTCGACGGTCGCGCCCTGGTCGTCGTTCGGGACGACGACGGGCTTGGTGAAGCGGACGCCGTACTCGACGACCGCGCCCGGGTCGCCGGCCCAGTCGGTGACCACACGGATCGCCTCGGCCATGGTGAACATGCCATGCGCGATGACGTCCGGCAGTCCGACCTCCTTGGCGAACTTCTCGTTCCAGTGGATCGGGTTGAAGTCACCGGAGGCGCCCGCGTACTGGACGAGGGTGGCGCGGGTCACGGGGAAGGTCTGCGCGGGCAGCTCGGTGCCGACCTCGACGTCGGCGTACGCGATGTGGGCGGTCATCTTGCTCACGCCTCCTCGGCCCCGCGGGCCACGAGCTTGGTCCAGGCGGTCACGACGTGCTCACCGGTTTCGTCGTGGACCTCGCCGCGGATGTCCAGGATGTCGTTGCCGGCCATCGACCTGATCGACTCGATGGTCGAGGTCACCGTCAGCCGGTCACCGGCGCGCACCGGGCGGCTGTAGGCGAACTTCTGGTCGCCGTGCACCACACGGCTGTAGTCCAGTCCGAGCTGCGGGTCGGCGATGACCTCCCCCGCGGCCTTGTACGTGATGGCGAACACAAAAGTCGGCGGCGCGATCACGTCGGAGTGTCCGAGGGCCTTGGCGGCGTCCGGGTCGACGTAGGCGGGGTTGGAATCTCCCACCGCCTCCGCGAACTCCCGGATCTTCTCCCGGCCCACTTCGTAGGGCTCGGTGGGCGGATAGGACCGCCCCACGAAGGACTGGTCGAGCGCCATGGCTCGGCACCTCCTGGTGTCTGCTGTCGTCGCGACGGATGGTGGGCGAGAACGCCACGAGGCCGCCCCCTGAAACTACGGGGACGGCCTCGTGAACGAGCCTTTTTATCGCGTCTCGCGGTGCGCGGTGTGCGCGTTGCAACGCGGGCAGTGCTTCTTCATCTCAAGACGGTCCGGGTTGTTACGCCGGTTCTTCTTGGTGATGTAGTTCCGCTCCTTGCACTCCACGCAGGCCAGCGTGATCTTCGGGCGGACGTCGGTGGCAGCCACGTGAGTGCTCCTTGACGAACGGATGGAAATTAGTTAACGCAAGAAGAGTAGCCGATCGAAGGACCGACCCCGCAATCGGCTACTGTCTGTAGCGGTGACCGGACTTGAACCGGTGACACAGCGATTATGAGCCGCTTGCTCTACCGACTGAGCTACACCGCTGCGATGCGATCGGGCCCCGCCTTGCGACGGGAACCTCTCACACCAGAGCCCCAAAACGGAATCGAACCGTTGACCTTCTCCTTACCATGGAGACGCTCTGCCGACTGAGCTATTGGGGCGAGCGATGAAGACATTACACGGTCGCCCGCCGTTCGCCCAAATCCGTTTCCCGACCCCTTGCCCGGCCCGTCCGGCGCACCTCCCCGGAGCCTCCCCGGAGCCTCACCGGAGCCTCACCGCGGCTCCCCCGCGCCGGGACCGCACCGGTACGACTATTCCGCTCCTCCCCGCCCGGGCAGGGCCGCCGTCCTACGCTCGACACACTCTGTGATCTTGTGCCGCCCCGGGCACAGCCCTCGAGCCACTGGAGCGCGATGCCCGACAGCCCGCCACAGCCGCCCCGCTCGTCGTCCCCGCCGGGCTCCCCCGGACAGACCGACGGGGACGCCCTGCTGCTGTCCGGGGCACGGCTCACCGACGGCCGCACCGTGGACGTACTGCTGAGCGGCGGTCGCATCGAGGCGGTCGGCACGGCCGGCAGTCTGGGCGGCACGCGCGCGAGCGGGGCACGGGTGGACCTGGGCGGCTATCTGCTGCTGCCGGCTCCCGCCGAACCGCACGCCCACGCGGACACCGCCCTGACCGCCGACGCCGGCGGCCCCGTCTCCTACGACCTCCAGGACGTCCAGCGCCGGGCCACGCAGGCCGCGCTGCTGCAGCTCGGGCACGGGGCGACCGCGCTGCGGGCCCATGTGCGCGTGGGCGACGTCCAGGGGCTGGAGGCGCTCCGCGCGGTGCTGCGGGCACGGCGTTCGCTACGGGGGCTCGTCGAGCTGACGGCGGTGGCGATGCCGCGGGTGCTGACCGGGGCGGCCGGGGCGGACGGGCTCGCCATGCTGCGGGACGCGGTGAAGATGGGCGCCTCCGTGGTGGGCGGCTGCCCGGACGCGGACCCCGATCCCACGGGCTATGTGGAGGCCGTCCTGGCGGTCGCCTCCGAGCACGGCTGCCCGGTCGACCTGCACACCGACGCCGCCGACCCGGCGCGTCTGGCGCGGCTCGCCGCGATGGCGGGCGGCCTGCGCCCCGGCGTGACGGTCGGACCGTGCGCCGGTGTCGCGCGCCTCCCCACCGACCTGGCGTCCCGGACGGCGGACCAGCTCGCCGCGGCGGGAGTGACGGTGGTGTGCCTGCCCCAGGGCGGCTGCGGGAGCGTGGACCACCCCGGCACGGCGCCCGTACGACTGCTGCGCGCCGCCGGCGTACGGGTCGCGGCCGGGAGCGGCGCGCTGCGGGACGTGTCCAACCCGGTGGGCCGCGGGGACCCGTTGGAGGCGGCCTACCTCCTCGCCTCCCGCCAGGGCCTGCGCCCCGAGGACGCCTACGACACCGTCAGCGCCTCCGCCCGCGCGGCCCTGGGGCTGCCCGAGGTCCGCGTGGAGGCCGGTTTCCCGGCGGAGCTGCTGGCGGTGCGGGGAGACCGGCTGGCGGGCGCCCTGTCCCTGGCGTACAGCAGGATCGTGGTGCACCAGGGGCGTGTGGTGGCGCGGACGAGCGCGGTACGGGAGTACTGCGACTCGGCGGCGGTGGACGAGCTGGGGCTGCCCCGGCAGGGGCGGGGCAAGCCCTCCTGAGCCCGGGCGTGAGGGCGGGGGAACACCCGGGCCGTGCGGGCGGCACGGGCGGCCGTTCGGGCGTACGGTCGAAGGCATGCGCATTGTCATCGCTGGTGGTCATGGACAGATCGCGCTGCGCCTGGAGCGCCTGCTCGCCCAGCGCGGCCACGAGGCGGCGGGCATCATCCGCCGCGAGGGACAGGGCGACGACCTGCGGGAGGCGGGCGCCGAACCGGTGCTGCTGGACCTGGAGTCGGCCACCGTCGAGGGGGTCGCGGCCCATCTGCAGGGCGCGGACGCGGCGGTGTTCGCGGCGGGCGCCGGGCCCGGCAGCGGAGCGGCCCGCAAGGACACCGTGGACAAGGGCGCGGCGGTGCTGTTCGCGGACGCGGCGGTCCGCGCGGGCGTACGGCGTTTCCTGGTGGTCTCCTCGATGGGCGCGGACCCCGGGCACGAGGGCGACGACGTGTTCGACGTCTACCTGCGCGCCAAGGGCGCGGCCGACGCGTACGTGCAGGGCCTGGACCGCCTCGACTGGACGATCCTGCGCCCCGGTTCGCTCACGGACGACGCCGGTACCGGGCTGGTCCGTCTGGAGGCGCACACGGGCCGCGGCGCCGTCCCGCGCGACGATGTGGCCGCCGTACTCGCCGAGTTGCTGGAAACGCCCGCGACGGCCGGGCTGACCCTGGAACTGGTCGGCGGTTCGACGCCGGTGTCGGTGGCGGTGAAGTCGATCGCCGGCAACTGAGCCGACGCGGAAAACCGCCTCAGAACAGCGGCAGTTGTCCCGGGAACTCGGGCACCACATGGCCGTCCAACGACGGCTGTACCGCCCCCAGTTGCGCGTACCGCCGCGACCCCGGACACGAGACGAGCTGCCCGCTCCCCCGCGCCCCGGGCGGATCGTGCCGAGCGAACCGCCCGGCGACGACGGCGATCTCACGACGGCATTCTGGGCAGGTTCTGCGACGGGGCGACATGCATTAAGTGTGCCCGTACACGAAAAACCCCCTCCGTCTGCGTTTCCGCAGATCGGAGGGGGTTTTCCCCAGTGTGGCGGCGCCAGGATTCGAACCTGGGAAGGCTGAGCCGGCAGATTTACAGTCTGCTCCCTTTGGCCGCTCGGGCACACCGCCGGGGTTGCTGCCCTTCGAACCGCTTTTCGGCGGTGCTCCCTGGCAACGACGTAAACAATACCCGATGCGGAGGGGTGCTTCGCCACCTGATTGATCGGGACCTGAGGGACGGGGGTGGCTAGGCTTGTCCGGATGCGGTCCGTGCCCCGCGTGGGGACCGGCCGACGACCGCGTACGCCGCTACGCACCCGTTTCGCACCCCGATACAAGGAGCCACAGGACATGGCCGACTCCAGTTTCGACATCGTCTCGAAGGTCGAGCGGCAGGAGGTCGACAACGCCCTCAACCAGGCCGCCAAGGAGATCTCCCAGCGCTACGACTTCAAGGGCGTGGGCGCCTCGATCTCGTGGTCCGGTGACAAGATCCTGATGGAGGCGAACTCCGAGGACCGGGTGAAGGCTGTCCTCGACGTCTTCCAGTCCAAGCTGATCAAGCGCGGCATCTCGCTGAAGGCCCTGGACGCGGGCGAGCCGCAGCTTTCCGGCAAGGAGTACAAGATCTTCGCGTCGATCCAGGAGGGCATCTCCCAGGAGAACGCCAAGAAGGTGGCGAAGATCATTCGCGATGAGGGCCCGAAGGGCGTGAAGGCCCAGGTCCAGGGTGACGAGCTGCGGGTCACCTCGAAGAGCCGGGACGACCTGCAGGCCGTCATCGCCCTGCTGAAGGGCAAGGACTTCGACTTCGCACTGCAGTTCGTGAACTACCGGTAATTCGCGGAGACCGGCAGATGACGGGAGGGCGGGCATCAGGTGCCCGCCCTTCTCCTGTGTGGGCCGCCGGCCCACCCCTTCAGTAGGGTGCGGCCATGACCTCCTCCGCCTCCGAACTGCGACGCAGCCTCGGCGTGGGCGACGCCGTCGTCATCGGGCTCGGCTCGATGGTGGGAGCCGGGATCTTCGCCGCGCTCGCACCGGCGGCCCGCGCGGCCGGCTCCGGGCTGCTGCCCGGGCTGGCGGTGGCGGCCGTGGTCGCCTACTGCAACGCCATGTCCTCCGCGCGGCTGGCGGCCCGCTACCCGGCCTCCGGCGGTACGTACGTGTACGGCAGGGAGCGGCTGGGGCCGTTCTGGGGGTACCTGGCGGGCTGGTCCTTCGTGGTCGGCAAGACGGCCTCCTGCGCGGCGATGGCGCTCACCGTGGGGGCGTACGTCTGGCCCGGGCAGGCGCACGCGGTGGCGGTGGCGGCCGTGGTGGCGCTGACCGCCGTGAACTACGGCGGCGTCCAGAAGTCCGCCTGGCTGACGCGGGCGATCGTGGCCGTGGTGCTGGGCGTGCTCGCCGCCGTGGTGGTCGTCTGTCTGGGGTCGGCGGAATCCGACGCCGGACGGCTGGACGTCGGCGCCTCCGAGGGCCTCGGCGGCGTGCTTCAGGCGGCCGGTCTGCTCTTCTTCGCGTTCGCCGGGTACGCGCGGATCGCCACGCTCGGCGAGGAGGTCCGGGATCCGGCCCGTACCATCCCCCGCGCGATTCCTCTCGCGCTCGGGATCGCCCTCGTGGTGTACGCGTGCGTGGCGGTCGCCGTGCTGTCCGTGCTGGGGTCCGGCGGGCTCGGTGAGGCGACCGCTCCGCTGGCCGACGCGGTGCGCGCGGCCGGGATGCCGGGGCTGGTGCCGGTGGTGCGGGCCGGGGCCGCCGTGGCGGCTCTGGGGTCGCTGCTGGCCCTGATCCTGGGTGTCTCCCGGACCACGCTCGCGATGGCGCGGGACGGGCATCTGCCGGGCGCGCTGGCCGCCGTCCATCCGCGCTTCCGGGTGCCGCACCGCGCGGAGCTGGCCGTGGGCGCGGTGGTCGCGGTGCTGGCCGCCACGGTGGACGTCCGGGGCGCGATCGGCTTCTCCTCCTTCGGGGTGCTCGCCTACTACGCCGTGGCCAACGCCTCGGCCTGGACCCTCGATCCGTCGCCGCGCGCCCGCCTGGTGCCGGGCGTGGGCCTCCTCGGCTGCGCGCTGCTGGCGTTCTCCCTGCCCGGCGTGTCGGTGGCCGTGGGCTCGGGGGTGCTGGCCGTGGGTGTGGTGGCGTACGCCGTACGGCGCCGGGGCACCGCGCGGAGCTGACCGCGGCCCTGCCGGGGCGTCACGCTGCCGGCGCGTCGCGCTACCAGGGCTGCGCGCTACCAGGGTGTCGGCGCGAACGGGCGGTCCGTGGACACGATCTCGCGCCCCAGCGGCAGCAGGGACACGGGGATCAGCTTGAAGTTCGCGATGCCGAACGGGATGCCGATGATCGTGACGCACAGGGCGATGCCGGTGGCGATGTGGGCGAGGGCGAGCCACCAGCCGGCGAGGATCAGCCAGAGGACGTTGCCGACGCAGGACGGGGCACCGGCGTCGCGGCGTTCGACCGTGGTGTACCCGAAGGGCCACAGCGCGTAGACGCCGATGCGGAAGGCGGCGATGCCGAACGGGATACCGATGACGGTGATGCAGAGCAGCACGCCCGCGAGCAGATAGCCGAGGAACAGCCAGAAGCCGCTCAGGACGAGCCAGATGACGTTCAGGATGAGGTTCAGGATCGTCTTCACCGGTGCGGACCTGCCATCTGTTCGAGCCGGCGGATGCGCTCCGCCATCGGCGGGTGGGTGGAGAACATCTTGGACAGCCCCTGGCCGGGGCGGAACGGGTTCGCGATCATCATGTGACTGGCGGTCTCGATACGCGGCTCGGGCGGCAGCGGGAGCTGCTTGGTGCCCGTCTCCAGCTTTCTCAGGGCGCTGGCCAGGGCCAAGGGGTCACCGGTGAGCTGGGCGCCGGAGGCGTCGGCCTCGTACTCGCGCGAGCGGCTGATGGCCAGTTGGATGAGCGAGGCCGCGAGCGGTCCCAGGATCAGGATCAGCAGCATGCCGAGGATGCCGGGGCCGTCGTCGTCGTCCGAGCGGCCGATCGGGATCAGCCAGGCGAAGTTGACCAGGAACATGATCACCGATGCGAGGGCACCGGCGACCGACGAGATCAGGATGTCGCGGTTGTAGACGTGGCTCAACTCGTGACCGATGACGCCGCGCAGTTCGCGTTCGTCGAGCAGGCGCAGGATGCCCTCGGTGCAACACACGGCGGCGTTGCGCGGGTTGCGGCCGGTCGCGAAGGCGTTGGGGGCCTCCGTCGGGGAGATGTACAGGCGGGGCATGGGCTGGCGGGCCTGCGTGGAGAGCTCGCGGACCATGCGGTACAGGGCGGGTGCCTCGAACTCGCTCACCGGGCGGGCGCGCATCGCGCGGAGGGCCAGTTTGTCGCTGTTCCAGTAGGCGTAGGCGTTGGTGCCCAGGGCGATGAGCACGGCGACGACGAGGCCCGTACGACCGAAGAAGCTGCCGATGACGATGATGAGTGCGGACAGTCCCCCGAGGAGTACTGCGGTCCTGAGCCCGTTGTGCCGGCGGTGCACGGTACGCCCTCCAAGTGGTGCAGCAGGGGAACCCTTTGCTTGCTGTGATCTGTCGGCTCACTGGAGTCGTGGTGTCACGTCCAGTGGACCCTCCCGTACTGGTCAACGCCAGGCGGGGACCACTAGTTCCCTTGTGCGCACGGCGGCGCGGCTGGGCCGTCCGGGTGACGGTGCCCCGGACGGCCCTTGTGGCGGGCGGCGTCAGAAGAGGCCGGTGTCCGTGAAGCGCAGCACAAGCTGGGGAGCGCCGGAGAGCGCGACGCCGAGGACGGCGGTGACGGCGATCGCGGCGGTGACGGGCGCCGGGAGGCGGTGCCGCGCGGGTTCGCCCTCGGGGGCCCGGAAGAGCAGGGCCGTCCACTGGAGGTAGTAGAACAGCGCGATCACGACGTTCACGGCCATGATCGCGGCCAGCCAGCCGAGGCCCGCTTCGACGGCCGCCGAGAAGACGGTGACCTTGGCGAACAGCCCGATGATGCCCGGCGGCAGCCCGGCCAGGCACAGCAGGAAGAAGGCCATCAGGAGGGCGGTCACGGGGTTCGTGGCGTACAGGCCCCGGTAGTCGGCGACCCGGTTCAGGTTCTTAGTACGGCCGACCAGCGCGGCCACCGCGAAGGCGCCGAGGTTCACCACGCCGTACATGAGCGCGTAGGCGACCGTGGATCCGATCGACCGCTCGGCGTCGTCGGAGTAGGCGGCCGCGGCGATCGGCACCAGGAGGTAGCCGGCCTGGCCGACGGAGGACCAGGCGAGCAGGCGGACCGCGCTGTACGCGCGCGTGGACTGCTGCCGGAGGGCGCCGACGTTGCCGACGGTCATGGTCAGCGCGGCGAGCACGGCCAGCGCCGGGCCCCAGACGTCGGCGTACGACGGGAGGGCGATGACGGTGACGAGGATCAGGCCGGTGAAGCCGACCGCCTTGCCGACCACCGACAGGTAGGCGGCGACCGGCAGCGGGGCGCCCACATAGGTGTCGGGCACCCAGAAGTGGAAGGGCACGGCGGCCGTCTTGAAGGCGAAGCCGATCAGGGTCAGGACGACACCGGTCTGCGTGAGGGTGTGCAGCTGACCGTCGACGCCGTCCACGCGCTCGGCGATCTGGGTGAGGTAGAGGCTGCCGGTGGCGGCGTAGACGAAGCTGATGCCCATCAGGCTGACCGCGGTGGCGGTGACCGAGGACAGGAAGAACTTCAGGGCCGCCTCGGAGGACCTGCGGTCGCCGTACCGCAGGCCGACGAGGGCGAAGGCGGGCAGGGAGGCGACCTCCAGGGCGACGATCAGGGTGGCGAGGTCGCGGGAGGCCGGCAGGAGGGCCGCGCCGGCCGCGGAGGAGAGCAGCAGGAACCAGAACTCCCCTTCGGGGAGTCCCCCGCGCGCGTCCTTCAGGCCGGTGACCGACAGCAGGGCCGCGACCAGGGCGCCGCCGAGCACGAGGAGCTGCAGGACGAGGGTGAAGCGGTCCGCGGTGTAGCTGCACACGCCGGGGTCGCCGGTCAGGCAGAAGGTGGAGCGGTCGCCGTCCAGGAGGGGCAGCAGCATCAGGGTGGCGACGGTGAGGCCGGCCACGGAGATCCAGCCGAGGAGCGCCTTGCGGTGCTCGGCCACGAACAGGTCGGCGACCAGGACGGCGAGCGCGACCACGGCCGCGATGGTGGGCGGCGCGACGGCGAGCCAGTCGACGGACTGGATCAGCGACTCGGCGAGCGGCTGGGCCTGGGAGCTCATCGGGTGCCTCCTGCGAGGAGCTGCTGCACGGCCGGGTCGGTCAGGCCGAGGAGGATCTTCGGCCAGAGTCCGGCGACGACGGTGAGGGCGACGAGCGGCGCCCAGGCCGCGAACTCGTACGTCTGTACGTCGGCCAGCTTCGGGGTGTCCTGCGGCAGGGCGCCCATGCAGACCCGGCGGACCACGACCAGCAGGTAGGCGGCGGTGAGCAGGGTGCCGAACGCGCCGATCGCCATGAAGGTGAGGAAGGCCGGGCGGCTGAGGCCGTCGGCGGGCTCGAACGCGCCGAACAGCGCCAGCATCTCGCCCCAGAACCCGGCGAGACCCGGCAGCCCGAGCGAGGCGACCGCGGCGAAGGCGAGCAGGCCGCCGAGGCGCGGTGCCCTGCCGTACAGGGCGGCGCCGGTCTCCTCGGCGAGGGTGTCGAGGTCGGTGCTGCCGGTGCGGTCCTTCAACGCGCCGACCAGGAAGAACAGCAGGCCGGTGATGAGGCCGTGGGCGATGTTGGCGAACAGGGCGCCGTTCACGCCGGTCGGGGTCATGGTGGCGATGCCGAGCAGCACGAAGCCCATGTGGCCGACGGAGGAATAGGCGATCAGCCGCTTCAGGTCGCCCTTCGCGCCCTGCTTGGCGAGGGCGAGGCAGGCGAGCGATCCGTAGATGATCCCGACGACGGCGAACGCGGCGAGGTACGGCGCGAAGTCGGCGAAGCCGCCGGGGGTGATCGGCAGCAGGATCCTGACGAACCCGTACGTGCCCATCTTCAGCAGCACGCCGGCCAGCAGCACCGAGCCGACGGTCGGGGCGGCGGTGTGGGCGTCGGGCAGCCAGCTGTGCAGCGGCCACATCGGCGTCTTCACCGCGAGCCCGATCCCGATCGCTAGAACGGCGATGACCTGCACGGACGCGCTCAGCGACCGGCCGTTGTCAGTGGCGAGTGCCACCATGTCGAACGTGCCCGCCCGAAGGCCGATCAGGAGCAGGCCGAGCAGCATGACCACGGAGCCGAGCAGCGTGTAGAGGATGAACTTCCAGGCGGCCCCGGCCCGGCCCTCGCCGCCCCAGCGGGCGATGAGGAAGTACATCGGGATCAGGACCGTCTCGAAGGCGAGGAAGAACAGCAGCAGGTCGAGGACGGCGAAGGTGGCGAGGGTGCCGGTCTCCAGGACGAGCAGCAGGGCGACGAAGGCCTTCGGGGACGGGCCCGAGGGCGGCTTGAAGTACGAGTAGAGCGCGCAGAGGAAGGTCAGCAGCGCGGTCAGCACCACAAGGGGGAGGGAGATGCCGTCGATGCCGAGGTGGATCCGAACGTCGAGTGCGGGGATCCAGCTGATGTCCGTCGTGGCCTGCATCCTGGACGGCTGGTCGTGGTCGAAGCCGAGCGCGAGGACGATCGCGGCGATGAGGATGGCTCCGGTCACCGTCACGCCGTGCCGCAGCACGGCCTGCTCGGGTGACTTCCCCTTCAGTCCGGGCGGGGCGGGCAGGAGAGCGGCGGCGGCGCCGAGGAGCGGGCCGACCACGACGAACGCCAGAAGGAACTGCATCACGGACTCGCTGATATCGATCACGCCTGCTCACGCTCCCGTGGCGACGAGGACGACGGCGACCACCAGGACGACGGTGCCGGCGAGCAGCGCGCTCACATAGGTCTGCACATTGCCGGTCTGGGCGCGCCGTACGGCGGCGCCGAGCCAGCGGGGAAGGGCGCCCGCGCCGCGCACATAGGTGTCGACGACCTCGCGGTCGAGGAACCGTACGAGGCTCGCGCCGGCCCGCACCGGGCGGACGAACAGTGCCGAGTACACGGCGTCGACGTGGAAGCCGACCGCCGCGTGGCGGTGCAGCGGGCCGAGCAGCAGCCGTCCCGGGTCGGCCGGGTCGGGGGCCTGGGCGACGTCGCCGTAGGCGGGCGCGTGGCTCGCGATCGCCTCGGCCTCGACCAGCCCGGCGTCGCCCTCCGGGTGGGCGGCGACCGCGCCCATCGGCACCTTGGCGGCGAGCGCGGTGGTGTGCCGCCAGGCGGCGTAGGTGACGAGGCCGCCGACCAGGGCCAGGCCCGTGCCGAGCACGGACGTGGTCAGGGTCGGGCCGAGGTCGCCGCCGTCGAACCAGCCGGGGAAGGACTGGTACGCGAAACCGCCGAGGGCGAGGGACGGCGCGGCGAGCACCCACAGCACCACGGTCATGGCCAGGGGCTGGCGGCCGTGGTCGGGGGCCTCGGCGCCGTGGCCGCGGAAGGCGAGCAGCCACAGGCGCATCGCGTAAGCGGCGGTCAGCAGGGCGGTGAGCAGGCCGACGACCAGGATGATCCAGCCCGCGGCGGCGGGGGCGTCCTCGGTGTGACCGGTGGCGACGTGCTCGGCGGCGCCGAGGACGGACTCCTTGGAGAAGAAGCCGCTGAACGGCGGGATCGCGGCGAGCGCCAGGAGCGCCACGGTCATCGTCCAGTAGGCGTCGGGGACGCGGTCGCGCAGGTGCGACATGCGGGACATGGCGGCCAGCGAGTTGGTGCCGGTGGCGTGGATGATCACGCCGGCGGCGAGGAACAGCAGCGCCTTGAAGGCGCCGTGCGACAGGAGGTGGAAGACGGCGGCGCCGCGGTCGGCGACGGCGAGGGCGCCGGTCATGTAGCCGAGCTGGCCGATCGTCGAGTAGGCGAGGACGCGCTTGATGTCGTCCTGGGCGAGCGCGGCGAGCGCCGAGCCCGCCATGGTGACGGCGGCCATGACGGCGAGGACGACCATCGCGGCCTGGGAGGCCTCGAAGACCGGGAGGAGCCGGGCGACGAAGTAGACACCGGCGGCGACCATCGTCGCCGCGTGGATCAGCGCGGAGACGGGCGTCGGGCCGGCCATCGCGTCGGGAAGCCAGGTGTGCAGCGGGAACTGCGCCGACTTGCCGGCCACACCGGCCAGGAGGAGCAGGGCGATCAGCGTCGGGTGGTCGATGCCGCCGTTCGCGACGGCGCCGAGGACCCGGGTGATGCGGAACGACCCGGCGTCGGTGGCCAGCGCGAACAGACCGATGAGGAAGGGGACGTCGCCGAGCTTGGTGACCAGAAAGGCCTTGAGGGAGGCGGCGCGGGCCTCCGGGGTCTCCCAGTAGTGGCCGACCAGGAAGTAGGAGCAGATGCCCATGACCTCCCAGCCGACCAGCAGCACCATCAGGTCGCCCGAGTAGACGACGAGGAGCATCGCGGAGGTGAACAGGGAGACGAGCGCCGCGTACGAGGGGTAGCGCGGATCGTCGCGCAGATAGCCCGTCGAGTAGATCTGCACACAGGTGGCGACGAAGGCGACCAGGACGGCGACGAGCGCGGCGAAGCCGTCGATGTACAGGGCCAGCTCGATCGGGACCGAGCCGGTGGGGGTCAGTTCCGTTGCCGCGTCGACGGCCTCGTCGCCGCCCTGGTGGACGGCGACGACCACGGCGAGGGCGAGCGCGGCGAGCGTCGGCAGCACCGCGAGCGGGCGGACGAAGCCGGGGGCGGTGCGGCCCAGCGCCAGGCCGGCGCCGGCACCCAGGAACGGCAGGAGGGGGACGAGGACGGCGAGGGTGGTCGTGGTCACGCGGTGGCCTCAGCCTTCTCGGTCTTCCCGGCCGTGAGGGCGTCGTCGGGGCCGTCGGTCTCGTGGCTCTCGGCGGTGTCGCGGAGCTTGTCGATGTCGGAGGTGCCGCGGTTGCGGTACACGGCGAGGACGATCGCCAGGCCGATGCCGATCTCGGCGGCGGCGATGGCGATGGTGAACAGCGTCAGGGCCTGGCCGGAGTGCAGGGTCTCCTCGGCGGCCCTGCTGAGCCACACGTCGAAGGCGACCAGGTTGAGGTTGACGGCGTTGAGCATCAGCTCGACCGACATCAGGACCAGGATCGCGTTGCGGCGGGCGAGGACGCCGTACAGGCCGGTGCAGAACAGGAGGGCGGAGAGTACGGCGGGGTAGGCGAGGTGCATCAGCGGCCACCGTCCTCGGCCTGCGCGTCGGAACGGGCGCCGGCGGCGGCCGGGCTCGTGGTCGCGGGGGCCCCGGTCGTCACGGAGGGGCCCGTGGTCGTGGAGGCGCCGGTGGCCGCGGAGAGGCCGGTGGTCTGGGCCTTCGCCTTGCGGGACAGGACGATCGCGCCGACCAGGGCGGCCAGGAGGAGGACGGACAGTGCCTCGAAGGGGAGCACCCAGTTCTGGAACAGGCTCTCGCCGGTGACCCGGGTGGATCCGGCGGCCGGGCCGTCCAGGTCGATCCAGGTGGTGCGGAAGGCGTCGACGACGACCCAGACCAGGGCGGCGGCCGCGGCGACGGCCACGGTGAGCGCGGCCCAGCGGTTGCCGGAGTCGGCGTCCGGGGAGCGGCCGATCGGCGCCTTGGTGAGCATCAGACCGAACAGGAGGAGGACGACGACGGAGCCGACGTAGATGAGGACCTGCACCCAGGCGATGAACTCGGCGGTGAGCAGCAGGTACTCGACGGCGAGGCCGCCGAGGGTCACCACCAGCCACAGGGCGGCGTGCACCAGTTGCCGGGTGGTGACGGTGACGAGGGCGGCGCCGAAGGTGACCAGGCCGACGAGGAGGAAGGCGATCTCGACGCCGTTCGGGGAGAGGAAACCGTGGCTCTCGGCGGCCGTGGTCACCGTCGAGGAGGTGTCCGCGGCGAGGCGGGCGGTGGCTGCTGCGAGCGTCATTCGGCGCCCTCCTGCCTCGGCTGGTCCGTCTGCTGCCGGGACGCGCCCTGCGGGCGGGTGGGCTGCTCGGCCGCGCGGGTCTGCTCGTCGGCGTGGGCCTCGGTGGCCGGGGGCTGCTGCTGGGCCGCCAGCTTCTCGGCGGTCTTGCGGGCGGCGGCCAGTTCCTTCGGCTCCTCCGCGGCGGGGTCGAGGGCGGGCGGGGCCGGGACGGTCCACATCCACTCGCGGAGCTTGTCCCGCTCGTGGGTGAGGTCGCGGATGTCGGTCTCGGCGTACTCGAACTCCGGGGACCAGAACAGGGCGTCGAAAGGACAGACCTCGATGCAGATACCGCAGTACATGCACAGGGAGAAGTCGATGGCGAAGCGGTCGAGCACGTTGCGGCTGCGTTCGCGGCCGCCGGGGGTCGCCGCCGGGACCGTCTCCTTGTGGGAGTCGATGTAGATGCACCAGTCGGGGCACTCGCGGGCGCACAGCATGCAGACCGTGCAGTTCTCCTCGAACAGGCCGATCACCCCGCGGGTGCGGGGCGGGAGATCGGGCTGGACGTCCGGATACTGCGCGGTGACGCTCTTCCTCGTCATCGTGCGGAGGGTGACGGCCAGGCCCTTGGCGAGGCCGGAACCAGGAATGGGGGCCATGGTTACTGGATCACCACCTTCACGACGCCGGTGAGGGCGATCTGGGCGAGGGAGAGAGGGACGAGGAGGGTCCAGGAGAGCTTCTGGAGCTGGTCCTCACGCAGACGGGGATAGGTGACGCGGAGCCAGATCACGATGAAGGCCAGCACCGCCGTCTTCAGGAGGGTCCAGACCCAGCCGAGGCCGTCGGCGCCCCACGGGCCGTGCCAGCCGCCCAGGAAGAGGACGGTGGTCAGGCCGCACAGGACGACGATCCCGGCGTACTCGGCGAGCAGGAAGAGGGCGAAGCGCAGACCGGTGTACTCGGTGTACGCGCCGAAGATGATCTCCGAGTCGGCGACGGGCATGTCGAACGGCGGGCGCTGGAGCTCCGCGAGACCCGCCACGAAGAACACGATCGCGCCGACGATCTGCCAGGGCAGCCACCACCACTCGAAGGCGTCGAGGATGCCGGGCAGGGAGACCGTGCCGGCCGCCATGGCCACCGAGGCGGCGGCGAGCAGCATCGGGAGTTCGTAGGCGAGCAGCTGGGCGGCGGTGCGCAGGCCGCCGAGCAGGGAGAACTTGTTGGCGGACGCCCAGCCGGCCATGAGGGAGCCGAGGACGCCGACGCCCATCACCGCGAGCACGAAGAAGACGCCCGCGTCGATCACCTCGCCGACGGCGCCCTCGCTCGGGCCGATGGGGATGGCGAGCAGGACGAGGAGGTACGGCAGGAGGGCGACGGCGGGGGCGAGCTGGAAGATACGGCGGTCCGCGCCGGACGGGACCACGTCCTCCTTCTGCGCGAACTTCACGCCGTCGGCGACGAGCTGGGCCCAGCCGTGGAAACCGCCGGCGTACATGGGGCCGAGGCGGCCCTGCATGTGGGCCATCACCTTGTGCTCGGTCTGGCCGACCAGCAGCGGGAAGGTGAGGAAGACACCGAAGACGATCAGCAGTCGCAGGGCGACGTCGAGGGCGTCGTTCACCGCGGGCCTCCTGAGGGGTCTTCGGGGGTTCGGGGGGGTTCGGGGTTTTCGGGTGCGGGCTTTTCGCCGGGGTCGTCAGTGGCGTCAGCGCTGTCGGCGTTCTCGGTGCCGCCCTCGGCCGGGGCCTCCTCGTCGAACGCCGGGCGGGCGTGGTGCCACGGCGCGTCCGGGCTGCGGGGCGCGGTGCCGGGGCGGGCCGCCGGGGTCTCTGGCGCCGGTGTCTCCGGTGCCGGGGCCTCCGCGCGCTGGGAGGCCGAGCCCTCGCTCGCACTGCGTGCACGCCGGGTGCCGGGCGCCGTGGCGCGCTGGCTCGCCGAGCCCTCTGTCGCACTCCGGGCGCGACGCGGGCCTGCCGGCGCCGTCGGGGCCTCGGTCGGTGCCGGCGTCGTCGGCTCACCCTCCTGCCGCGCGGCCGTCGCGGCCTCCGCGGTGCCTACGGCCTCCGCGGCCTCCGCGGCCTTCGCCGCCTCGGCCGTCCCCGCCGTCTCCCCGGCCGCCGCGCGCTGCGATGCCGACCCCGCGCTCGCGCTGCGCGCCCGACGCGGTCCGGCGGCGCGGGTCGCAGGCGCCTCGGCACCGGCGGCCGCGTCCGTGCCCGCACCGGCAGCCGCGCGCGTCGTCTGGCCGGCCGATCCCTCGCCGGCCGTGCGGGTGCGCCGTACCGGCCGGTCCCCCGCCGCCGCGGGGCGGCCGGCTCCGCGGGCGGGGCGGGCCGGGGCCGGGGGGAGCTGGCCCTTGAGGGGGCCCCACTCGTTGGGGTCGGGGACGCCCGGGGGCAGCATCTGGCGGCGCTTCGGTCCGCCGTGCTCGGACTCCCCCGGCTCCTTCGCGCCCGGCCACGCCTTGGCGACGCGGGCGGCGAGGACGAAGTCCTTGCGCAGGGGGTGCCCCTCGAAGTTCTCGGGGAGCAGGAGGTGGTCCAGGCCGGGGTGGCCGTCGAAGGAGACGCCGAACATCTCGTGGGTCTCGCGCTCGTGCCAGGCGGCGCCCGCGTAGACGCCGACGGCGGAGGCGAGGGTCGGGGCCGAGTGCGGCACCGTCGTCCGCAGCAGCAGGCGGCGTACCGGGGACAGCGCGACGACGTGCGCCGTGACGCGGAAGCCGGTGTCCGGTTCGTCGACGGCGCTCAGCCAGTCGAAGTAGGTGCAGTGGAGGCGGTCGCGGGCGGTGCGCAGCGCCTCGGTCCAGGAGGCCGGCGGTACGTCGACGGTCAGGACCTCGTATGACTCCTCGGCCGTGGCCTCCGTGCCGAACAGCTCCTCGGCGGGGGCGGGCAGCCAGCCGACGGCACTCATCGGGCCTCCCCGGGAGAGGCCGAACCCTCGGCGGCCGTGCCCTCGGCGGCCGGCGGCCGGACCAGCCCGCTCTGCAGCGCCGCGGTGGAGGGCCGGGCCGGCTCGGTGCCGTAGCGCTCCCCCAGCGACTCGCGGGCGATCTTCTCCTGGAGCTTGAGGATGCCCTGGAGCAGTGCCTCGGGCCGGGGCGGGCAGCCGGGGACGTAGACGTCGACCGGGATGATCTGGTCGACGCCCTTGGTCACGGAGTAGGAGTCCCAGTACGGGCCGCCGCAGTTGCTGCAGGCGCCGAAGGAGATGACGTACTTCGGCTCGGGCATCTGCTCGTACAGCCGCTTGACGGCGGGCGCCATCTTGTCCGTCACCGTGCCGGAGACCACCATCAGGTCGGCCTGGCGCGGGCCCGGGGCGAAGGGGATCACCCCGAGGCGGATGAAGTCGTGGCGGGCCATCGACGCGGCGATGAACTCGATCGCGCAGCAGGCGAGCCCGAAGTTGAAGACCCACAGCGAGTAGCGGCGGCCCCAGTTCAGGACGACCTTCATCGGCTCCGGGGCGAGGCGCGCGAGGGCGCCGAGGCGCTTCGGCTCGGGCAGCAGCACAGGATCCGGCGAGTTGACTTCTGGCGTCACGTCCATGCCAGGACGCCCTTCTTGTATGCGTACAGCAGGCCCACGGCGAGGAAGCCGAGGAAGATGAACATCTCCACGAGCGTGGCGGCCCCGTAGCCGGGGTCGGCGAAGACCGTCGCCCAGGGGAACAGGAAGATCGAGTCGACCGCGAAGATCACGTAGAGGAAGGCGTAGACGTAGTAGCGGACCTGGGTGTGGGCCCAGCCCTCGCCGACGGGGTCGACGCCGCACTCGTACGTCAGCAGCTTCTCCGGTGTGGGCACGACGGGGCGCAGCAGCCGGCCCGCGCCGAAGGCCACCGCGACGAAGAGCACGCCGATGGCGGCGAGCAGTCCGACGACGGAATAGGACTGGAAGTAGTCCGCCGCGACGACCACGGCAGGTTCGACGGTCGGTTCCCGCACGTCCGTCCCCTCGCTCCCTGACTCCGACGTGACCTCGACGTTCTTCGAACAACCTAGAACAAATCCTGCGCCTTGTTCGAACGCTGTTCGATCCCGAACGATCTGTACGCAGGCGAGTCTAGGGCCTGTTAAAGAGGCGGTAAGCAGGTCGTCACGCCTTGAGATGCGGAGGTGGGGTTTTCCCCAGCCCGGCCTCGGCGGCGCACCTCATGGCGCGAGCGCGTGCCGCCCGGCAGGCTGACCCGTATGACCGAACGCTTCCCGCCCTCGAGCCCGGTGACGGCCTCGCAAGGCGACGACGACCACCGTCCGCCACCGGCCCGTCTCGCCTTCGACGTTCACACCTGGAAGGAGATCGCGCATCTCCTGGCGAATCTGCCGATGTCCCTGCTGGGCTTCGTCTACGTCGCCACGGTGCTGCTCACCACCTCCGTCCTGACCGTCACCGTGATCGGGTTCCCGCTGCTCGCCGGCGGACTGATGGGCGCGCGGCAGCTCGGCAAGCTGGAGCGGGCACGGGCCCGGGCGCTGCTCGGCGTGCGGATCGACGAGCCCAGCCCGCTGCCGCTGCGCAACCGGGGCGCCAAGGGGAGCGGGGGCGCCTTCTCCCAGTTGTGGATGATGCTGAAGGACCCGGTCGGCTGGCGGACCGTCCTGTACGACTTCATCCGGCTGCCGTGGGGTGTCCTCACCTTCACCATCGCGCTGACCTCGCTGTTCGTGCTGTGGCCGGTGCTGCCGTTCATAGCGCGGGGGCTCGCCAACGCGGACCGCGCGATGGTGCGCGGGCTGCTGTCGCCGTCGGACGAACTGGAGCGGCGCATCGCCGAACTGGAGTCCGACCGCGGGGTCGTCGTCGACACGGCCGCGGCCGATCTGCGGCGCATCGAGCGCGATCTGCACGACGGGGCGCAGGCCCGGCTGGTGGCGCTGGCGATGGGGCTGGGCCTGGCGAAGGAGAAGCTGCTGGAGGACCCGGACGCGGCGGCGGCGATGGTCGAGGAGGCGCACGGCGAGGTGAAGCTGGCGCTCCAGGAGCTGCGCGACCTGGCACGCGGCATCCACCCGGCCGTCCTCACCGACCGCGGGCTCGACGCGGCGCTCTCCGCGGTCGCGTCCCGCTGCACCGTCCCGGTCAAGGTGAACGTCGACCTGTCGGAGCGGCCCGCCGAGGCGATCGAGGGCATCGCCTACTTCACCGTCTCCGAGCTGCTGCAGAACGTCAGCAAGCACAGCGGGGCGAGTTCCGCGTCCGTCGAGGTGTGGCGGTCGAAGGCGCGGCTGCTGATCCAGGTCCAGGACAACGGCCGCGGCGGCGCGCGCCTGGACGCCGGGACCGGTATGCGGGGGCTCGCCGAGCGGCTGGGCGCCGTGGACGGACTGTTCGTCGTCGACTCGCCGGAGGGCGGGCCGACGCTGGTCACCGCCGAGCTGCCGTGGCGGGACCGGCCCGGTGGACAGGCCCATGGCAGGCCCGACAGGCCCGTGGACAGGTTGGACAGGTAGGGAAAACCCCCCTTCCAAGACGCCGACGGCCTCCATGGCTCCGCCGCCCGCCGCCCAGCAGGGTGGAGACACGACACCAGCAGGGCGATCCGAGACGAGAAGGACAGGACGACGCCGATGGCCACGGAGTACGGGCAGAGGTACGGGTACGGACGGGAGTACGGTCACCGCGAGCCGAGGCTGCCCGCCGCGCTGCGGGCGCCGTTCGCGGCACGCAGCTGGCGGGAGTTCGCGTACGTGCTGCTCGGCCTGCCGATCGGCGTGCTGCTCTTCACGTACGCCGTCACGATGCTCTCCCTCGGCGCCGGGCTGCTGGTGACCTTCCTCGGTGTTCCGGTGCTGGCGGCGGGCCTCGCCGGGTGCCGGGGTCTGGGAGCGCTGGAGCGGACCCGGGCGCGGGCGCTGCTCGGGATGCGGGTGGCCGATCCGGAGCCGGTGCGGGTGCGCAAGAGCGGCCTGATGGCGTGGATGGGGGCGGTCCTCAAGAGCGGCACGTCGTGGCGGCACCTGCTGTACGCGGTGCTGCACTTCCCGTGGGCGGTGTTCTCCTTCTCCGTCGCGGTGGCCTTCTGGGCGTACGGCTGGGCGATGCTGACGTATCCGCTGTGGTTCTGGGTCTTCCCGATGTACGGCGGGCAGGACGGGCTCCAGCTGTACGGCGACGAGACCCACCGGGTCTATCTGGACAACCCGTTCGAGATCACCGTGACCGCGCTGGTGGGCCTGCTGTTCACGCTGGCCACGCCGTGGATCGTGCGGGCCCTGACGACCGTGGACCGGCTGCTCGTGCACGGGCTGCTCGGGCCGTCGCGCCTCGCGTCGCGGGTGGAGGAGCTGGAGTCCGACCGGGGAGCCGTCGTCGACACGGCCGCGGCCGATCTGCGGCGCATCGAGCGCGATCTGCACGACGGGGCGCAGGCCCGGCTGGTGGCGCTGGCCATGGATCTGGGGCTGGCGAAGGAGAAGCTGGCGCATGATCCGCAGGCGGCGGCCCGCATGGTGGACGAGGCGCACGGCGAGGTGAAGACGGCACTGCGGGAGCTGCGCGACCTGGCGCGCGGCATCCACCCGGCGGTCCTCACCGACCGCGGGCTCGACGCGGCGCTCTCCGCGGTCGCCTCACGGTCCACGGTGCCGGTACGGGTGGAGGTCGACCTGGCGGCGCGGCCGGCCCCGGCGATCGAGGGCATCGCCTACTTCACCGTCTCCGAACTGCTGCAGAACGTCAGCAAGCACAGCCGGGCGCGGTCGGCGAGCGTGGACGTGTGGCGGTCGGAGAACCGGCTGATGCTCCAGGTCGTGGACGACGGCGTGGGCGGCGCCGACGCGTCCGCGGGCTCCGGTCTGGCGGGCCTCGCGGAACGCCTCGACGCGGTGGACGGAATCCTGGTCGTGGACTCGCCGGCCGGCGGACCCACGAGGGTCACGGCGGAACTGCCCTGGCGGGACTGAGCGATCTTCACATCCGTATCCTCACCGCCCGCCGGGCCGGAAACTCCTCGCCCCACCCGCATTCCGCCCGGATTGCTGGAATGCTGGACCCGTAAGGGATCACTGCGGGTCGGCTGGGGGACCAAGGGCGTGGAAGACAGGGTGCGGGTGGTCATCGCCGAGGATTCGGTGCTGCTCAGGGAGGGGATGACCCGGTTGCTCACGGACCGTGGGCACGACGTGGTCGCCGGGGTGGCCGATGCTCAGGCGCTGATCAAGACGATCACCGAGCTGGACGCCGAGGGGGCGCTGCCCGACGTGGTCGTCACCGATGTCCGGATGCCGCCTACGCACACCGACGAGGGTGTGCGTGCGGCGGTGCAGCTGCGGAAGGCGCATCCGGGACTGGGCGTGCTCGTGCTGTCGCAGTACGTGGAGGAGCGGTACGCCACCGAGCTGCTGGCCGGGTCGAGCCGCGGGGTCGGGTACCTGCTGAAGGACCGGGTCGCCGAGGTGCGGGAGTTCGTGGACGCGGTGGTGCGGGTGGCGCGGGGCGGCACCGCCCTGGACCCGGAGGTCGTCGCCCAGCTGCTGGGCCGCAGCCGCAAGCAGGACGTGCTGGCGGGGCTCACCCCGAGGGAGCGCGAGGTCCTGGGGCTGATGGCGGAGGGGCGCACCAACTCCGCGATCGCGCGGCAGCTGGTGGTCAGCGACGGGGCCGTCGAGAAGCACGTCAGCAACATCTTCCTGAAGCTCGGCCTGTCACCGAGCGACGGCGACCACCGCCGGGTGCTCGCGGTGCTGACGTATCTGAACTCCTGAACCGCTGAACTCCTGAACCACTCGACGTGTGAACTTCTGAACTTCTGAACTCTTGAACCTGCTGAATTCCAGGGCTCCCGGATTCCTCAACCTTCACCCGTCTGACACTCTGTCAGTCATTGGGTGGTCATCGCGACACGTGAACCCGATGCCGTGTGGGAAGCGTCTACATCGGAGAGCGGATCGGCAAAGCGCCTGGTGGGGGGCGGTGACGGTCAGGTGTCAGGCAGGGCGGGGCGGTGCCGGGGGGCAGCACGCGGGGATGTTCTTCATGCGAATCTCCGAGGGCGTGCGCCGTTCCCGGTCGTAGGGTTGATCCTGGGAACGCCTGGGGAAGGCCGCTCCCCGACAGCCGCCTCGAAGGAGGTCCAGTTCAGTGACGAGCCAGGTCAGTAGCCCAGCGGAGCACGCCGACGGAGCCGTCGTGGGAGAGCAGCGCCATCCGGCGGGGACCAAAGACGTCCGCCGGCTCGACCGAGTGATCATCAGATTCGCGGGGGACTCGGGTGACGGCATGCAGCTCACCGGCGACCGCTTCACCTCGGAGACCGCGTCGTTCGGCAACGACCTGTCGACGTTGCCGAACTTCCCGGCCGAGATCAGGGCCCCCGCCGGCACGCTCCCCGGTGTCTCCTCTTTCCAGCTGCACTTCGCCGACCACGACATCCTGACGCCGGGCGACGCGCCGAACGTGCTGGTCGCGATGAACCCGGCGGCCCTGAAGGCCAACGTGGGCGACCTGCCGCGCGGTGCGGAGATCATCGTCAACACCGACGAGTTCACCAAGCGGGCGATGCAGAAGGTCGGCTACGCCACCAGCCCGCTGGAGGACGGCTCCCTGGACGGGTACAACCTGCACCCGGTGCCGCTCACCACGCTGACCGTGGAGGCCCTGAAGGAGTTCGACCTCACCCGAAAGGAGGCAGAGCGCAGCAAGAACATGTTCGCGCTCGGCCTGCTGTCGTGGATGTACCACCGGCCGACCGAGGGCACCGAGAAGTTCCTGCGGAGCAAGTTCGCCAAGAAGCCGGACATCGCGAAGGCCAACATCGCGGCGTTCCGCGCGGGCTGGAACTTCGGCGAGACGACCGAGGACTTCGCGGTCTCCTACGAGGTGGCGCCCGCGGCGAAGGCCTTCCCGGTGGGCACCTACCGCAACATCTCCGGGAACCTGGCCCTGTCGTACGGCCTGGTCGCCGCCTCCCGGCAGGCGGACCTGCCGCTGTTCCTGGGGTCGTACCCGATCACCCCGGCCAGCGACATCCTGCACGAGCTGAGCAAGCACAAGAACTTCGGCGTGCGCACCTTCCAGGCGGAGGACGAGATCGCCGGCATCGGCGCCGCGCTGGGGGCGGCCTTCGGCGGTTCGCTGGCGGTGACGACGACGAGTGGCCCCGGGGTGGCCCTGAAGTCCGAGACGATCGGGCTCGCCGTGTCGCTGGAGCTGCCGCTGCTGGTGGTGGACATCCAGCGCGGCGGACCGTCGACCGGTCTGCCGACCAAGACCGAGCAGGCGGATCTGCTCCAGGCGATGTTCGGCCGCAACGGCGAGGCGCCGGTCCCCGTGATCGCGCCGCGCACCCCGGCCGACTGCTTCGACGCCGCGCTGGAGGCGGCCCGGATCGCGCTGACGTACCGGACGCCGGTCTTCCTGCTCTCCGACGGCTACCTGGCCAACGGCTCCGAGCCGTGGCGGATCCCCGAGCTGGACGAGCTGCCGGACCTCCAGGTGCAGTTCGCCCAGGGGCCGAACCACACCCTCGGGGACGGCACCGAGGTCTTCTGGCCGTACAAGCGCGACCCGCAGACCCTCGCCCGCCCGTGGGCGGTCCCCGGCACCCCGGGGCTGGAGCACCGGATCGGCGGCATCGAGAAGCAGGACGGCACGGGCAACATCTCGTACGACCCCGCCAACCACGACTTCATGGTCCGTACCCGGCAGGCCAAGGTGGACGGCATCGAGGTACCCGACCTGGAGGTCGACGACCCGCACGGCGCGCGGACCCTGGTCCTGGGCTGGGGTTCCACCTACGGGCCGATCACCGCGGCCGTCCGCCGGCTGCGCGCGGCCGGGACGCAGATCGCGCAGGCCCATCTGCGCCACCTCAACCCGTTCCCGAGCAACCTCGGCAGCGTCCTCGAGGCGTACGACAAGGTCGTCGTGCCGGAGATGAACCTCGGCCAGCTCGCCACCCTGATCCGGGCGAAGTACCTGGTCGACGCCCGCTCCTACAACCAGGTCAACGGCATGCCGTTCAAGGCCGAACAGCTGGCCAAGGCCCTGAAGGAGGCCATCGATGACTGAGGCACTGAAGCTGGTCCCCAAGGCCGAGGCCAAGCAGTCCATGAAGGACTTCAAGTCCGATCAGGAAGTGCGCTGGTGCCCCGGGTGCGGTGACTACGCGATCCTCGCCGCCGTGCAGGGCTTCATGCCGGAGCTCGGCCTGGCGCGCGAGAACATCGTCTTCGTCTCCGGCATCGGCTGCTCCTCCCGCTTCCCGTACTACATGAACACCTACGGGATGCACTCCATCCACGGCCGCGCCCCGGCCATCGCCACCGGCCTGGCCTCCTCCCGGCGCGACCTGTCCGTCTGGGTGGTCACCGGCGACGGCGACGCCCTGTCCATCGGCGGCAACCATCTGATCCACGCGCTGCGCCGCAACGTCAACCTCAAGATCCTGCTGTTCAACAACCGGATCTACGGCCTGACGAAGGGGCAGTACTCCCCCACCTCCGAGGTCGGCAAGATCACCAAGTCGACCCCGATGGGATCCCTGGACGCGCCCTTCAACCCGGTGTCGCTGGCACTCGGCGCGGAGGCCTCGTTCGTCGCCCGTACGGTCGACTCGGACCGCAAGCACCTCACCGAGGTGCTGCGCCAGGCCTCCGCCCACCCGGGCACGGCCCTGATCGAGATCTACCAGAACTGCAACATCTTCAACGACGGCGCCTTCGACGCCCTTAAGGACAAGCAGTCGGCCGAGGAGGCGGTGATCCGGCTGGAGCACGGGCAGCCGATCCGATTCGGCGGCGATCTGTCCAAGGGTGTCGTCAGGGACGCGACCACCGGGGATCTCAGGGTCGTCGCCGTGACCCCGGAGAACGAGGCCGACATCCTGGTCCACGACGCCCACGCGGCCTCCCCGACCACCGCGTTCGCGCTGTCCCGGCTCGCCGACCCGGACACCCTGCACAACACCCCGATCGGCGTCTTCCGCTCGGTGGAGCGGCCGGTCTACGACACCCAGATGTCCGACCAGCTCGACGCGGCCATCGACCAGCACGGCAAGGGCGACCTGGCCGCGCTGCTGGCGGGCGGCGACACGTGGACGGTCGTCGGCTGACGACCGCATATCGACGACCGCCCACCGACGACCGTCGACCGCAGGGGCCCGGGTGACTACGCCCGGGCCTCGTCGTATGCCCGTCGGGCATCCTCCACCTCGGCCATCCGCCGCTCGGTCCACATCGCCAGCGCCCGCACCTGCTCGGCGGCCTCGCGGCCGAGTTCGGTGAGCGAGTAGTCGACGCGGGGCGGGATCACCGGCTTGGCGTCCCGGTGCACGAAACCGTCGCGTTCCAGGGTCTGCAGGGTCTGGGTGAGCATCTTCTCGCTGACCCGGCCGATGGCCCGGCGCAATTCGCTGAACCGGTACGGACGCTCCAGCAGGCGCATCAGAACGAGGACGCCCCAGCGACTGGTGAGGTGCTCCAGCACCAGCCGCTGGGGGCACATCGTGTCCGCGTCGAGCTTCCAGTCGATCCCACCACTTACCTTCATGCCAGTACCTTACTTCAAAGTGGGTACTTTCGTGAGGTTAGCGCACCTCCTAGGGTTAGTGCCACACGCACCCCCACGAGGAGATCGAAACATCATGAGCATCGTCGTCACCGGAGCCACCGGAAAGCTCGGCCGCCACGTCGTCGGGCAGTTGCTGGAGAAGGTCCCCGCCGAGCGGATCACCGCGGTCGTACGGGACGAGGCGAAGGCCGCCGACCTCGCGGCACGCGGCGTGCGGCTGGCCGTCGCGGACTACAACGCCCCCGAGACGTTCGACGGACTCTTCTCCGCCGGCGACAAGGTGCTGCTGATCTCCGGCAACGAGTTCGACAAGGGCCGCGTCGGCCAGCACCGCGTCGTCATCGACGCCGCCAAGGCGGCCGGTGTCGCCCTGCTCGCCTACACCAGCGCCCCCGGCAGCCTGACCGCCGGGCTCGCCGACGACCACCGCGCCACCGAGGAGGTCCTGCTGGCCTCCGGCGTGCCCTACAGCCTGCTGCGCAACGGCTGGTACTTCGAGAACTACACCGAGAACCTGGCCCCCGTCCTGGCGCACGGTGCCGTCGTCCAGGCGGCGGGTGACGGCCGGATCTCGGCCGCGTCCCGCGCCGACTACGCGGCCGCCGCGGTCGCCGTGCTGACCGGCGAGGGGCACGAGAACACCACGTACGAACTCGGTGGCGACCAGTCGTTCGGCTTCGCGGAGTACGCCGCCGAGCTGAGCCGGCAGACCGGCCGGGAGATCGCGTACAACGCCGTCTCCACCGAGCAGTACGCCGAGATCCTCACCGGCGCCGGGCTGCCCGAGCCGCTGCCCGCGCTGATGGCCGGCGTGGACGCCTCCATCGAGAAGGGCGAGCTGGAGATCACCACCGGCGACCTCTCCCGCCTGTCCGGCCGCCCGACCACCCCGCTCGCCGAGGCGGTCGAGGCCGCGCTCAAGGGCTGACCGGCACTCCCGGCGTCCCGCTGTCATGACCGTATGACGATACGGGCATGACAGCGGGGCCCTTTCGGCGTTACCTTCGTGCAGTCGAGGCCTGAGCACGAAGAGGAAGAGGGAGGCGCCGTGGCCGAGAAGACCAGGGCCGAGCAACGCATAGGCCTGCTGAACGGCTTCGCGGCATATGGGATGTGGGGGCTGTTCCCCCTCTTCTTCCCGCTCCTCAAGCCCGCCGGGCCGTTCGAGGTCCTCGCCCACCGGATGGTGTGGTCCCTCGCCGTCGTCGCCGCGGTGCTGCTCGTCCTGCGACGGTGGAAGTGGATCGGCGAGCTGGTGAAGCAGCCGCGCCGGCTCGCGCTCATCGCGGTCGCAGCCGCGGTCATCGCCGTCAACTGGGGCGTCTACATCTGGGCCGTGAACAACGACCGGGTCGTCGAGGCCTCCCTCGGCTACTTCATCAACCCGCTGGTCACCATCGCGATGGGTGTCCTGCTGCTCAAGGAACGGCTGCGGCCCGTGCAGTGGGCGGCCGTCGGCGTCGGCCTCGCGGCCGTCGGCGTGCTGACCGTCGGCTACGGCCGTCCGCCGTGGATCTCCCTCTGCCTCGCCTTCTCCTTCGCCACCTACGGCCTGGTCAAGAAGAAGGTCAACCTCGGCGGCCTGGAGTCGCTGGCCGCCGAGACGGCCATGCAGTTCCTGCCCGCCCTCGGCTACCTGCTGTGGCTGACCGCGCAGGGCAACTCGACGTTCACGACCGAGGGGCCGGGGCACACGGCGCTGCTCGTCACGACCGGTGTCGTCACCGCGCTCCCGCTGATCTGCTTCGGCGCCGCCGCGATCCGCGTCCCCCTGTCCACGATCGGCCTGCTCCAGTACCTGGCCCCGGTCTTCCAGTTCCTGATCGGCGTCGTCTACTTCGCCGAGGCGATGCCGCCCGAGCGCTGGGCCGGCTTCACGCTGGTGTGGCTGGCGCTGTCGCTGCTCACCTGGGACGCGCTGCGCACCGCGCGCCGGTCGGCCCGCGCGCTCAGGGCCGCGACCGCGGCGGCCGAAACCGCCCCCGGGGCCGGACTCGCGACCGGCGACACCCTCACGACCGGTGACACCGTCAAGACCGGCGACGCCCCGAATGCCGGCACCGCCGACCCCGTCCCCCCGCTCCGGGTCGACGCCAAGCAGTAGACCGCCGCGCCCGCCCCTCACTCCGCACATACCGAACTACCGTCGCACTGCCGCCAATTGACGCAACGGAGGCCTCACGGGGCGCTATCGTTGCGATGAACGCACTGTGCAGACACATCGTCGTATGGGGCCGGGAACAGTCCCGGAGGCCATCGCCGGGCGCGCGGCCCGGCACCGGCTTCCGCTGGCGGGGGTGGCGCTTCCCACGAAGCCTGATCGTCCGTCGAGCGGTGACCGCTGCGGTTGGCTGGACGGGGCGTGGTGCGCGGTGAAGGAGTACCCCGCGCCCTGCTCCGGCGCGCTGCCGCCGACAGGAAGGGCCCGGCGATGGCGCCGGACGCGGCCCGAGTGTGTCTCCGCGCGGAGTTGGTCGCCCCATGACCATCACGCCGGCAGCGGCACCGCTGCGGCTCTACTACGTCGACGATTCCGGCGACGGCAGACGGCTCGTGTCCTTCGCCGCCCTCGGCATCGACCTCGCGCACACCGCCGACGCCCAGGCGACCTGGCTCGGCTTCCGCGCCGAACTCGCCGCCGACGCCCGACTGCTGATACCGGCCACCGCGCCCCTCCACTCCCATGAACTGGCCGGCGTCCGCGGCCGGTACGTCCACCGCGCCCGCAGCAGCGACCGCGAACAGCACCGCCGGCACAGCCGCGAGGTGATCCTGCGCGGCCTGCACACCGTCGCCCGCCTCACCGGCGTCCGGGTCCGGGCCGTCTACCGGGAGACCGACGACTACGCGCACGACCGGCCCGGGCTGTACGCCGCCCTGCTGCGGCAGATCCAGGCGGAACTGGCGGCCACCGGCCACCACGGCGTGCTCATCGTGGACGGCGACGGCACCGAGGACTCCCTGCGCCGCGCCCACCGGAGCCTGCCCGACGACGGCCGCCGCATCATCGGCGACCCGCTGTTCCTGCCCGCCCGCGAGAACCACCTGCTCCAGGCGGCCGACATCGTGGCCTACGCCGCCCATCAGAACGTGGCCAAACAGGAGAACCGGCGCTTCATGTGGGACTGGTTCGGCGCCGTACTGCCCGGCGCGGACGGCCCGCGCGCGCTCTGACGGCGCACCGCGCGGAAAAAGGGGCTGGACCCCAGCACACGGCCGGGGTCCAGCCGGGCCGGACCTGGACCCCGAGTCCCGGGGCCAGAACCGCACGTCCAGTCTTCCACACCAACCACCCACCACGGAGGGTCCATGTCGAAGCCCGTCAGCCGCCCGATCACAGTGGAGTGGGGCAAGGAGACGGTCGTCGTCTCCGACTTCCCGCGCACCCTGCCCGGCGCCTCCGCCGTCGACGACCGCGCAAAACTGGTCCGCGCGGGCACCGCCAACCCGCTCGCCGGACTCACCGAGGACGCCTGGCACGCGGTGGCCCGCGCCAGCACCGCACCGGCCCTCGTCGCCCACCAGCTGCGCCCGCCCACCAGCGACGGTTCCGGTCTGCTGCTGGAGGAGCACGTCGACGGCGCCACCCTGCGGTCCGTGCACTCCCGGGTGTGGCTGAGCGAGCTGTTCCCCGGCATCCAGCCGCGCACCAGCCAGGAGAAGCTGGACGTCGACGACCCGAAGGTGATCGGCGAGGCCGACGGCGACCGCCCGCTCGCCCTGCTGCGCTACCGCTACGAGGACCGCGACCACCTGTGGGAGCACATCAAGCAGACCCTCTCCGTCACCCTGCACCGCAACTCCTACGCCGAGTCGATCCTGGCCCGCCGGGTGACCCGGGCGCTGATCGTCCACCCCGTCGTCTTCGAGTTCGAGGACGGCGGCGAACCGGTGACGGCGCTGGTCGCCCGCGACGGCATCACCCGGCTGGCCAGCGCCTGGAAGGTGCTGGGCGGCGCCGGTCTCAGCAACGAGGAGATCGCCGCGCAGGCCGCGGACGCCCTGCTCACCGAGCGCCGGCAGCCCGCGAACGAGCCCCGCAAGCCGCTCACCCAGCGCCTCGCGCTCGGCCGCGAGGAGTACCGCAGACACCTGCACGAGGAGTTCACCACCGCGATCGACGCCGCCGGCGCCGGCGGCGCGGTGACCGACCGCACCGTCCGCATCGCCCAGACCTACCTGGTGCCCGCGCACATCGCCGTCGGCATCGAGGGCCACGAGCTGAGCGCGCTGCGCGTGGAGGACGTCTTCGACGACGCGCTGCGCTCGATCCTCGCCTCCGTGCACGTCGAGTTCAAACCGTGGGACGACGCCGCCCAGAACGTGGAGGTCGCCACCCGCGCGCTCAAACTCGTCGCCCAGACCCGGTCCGCCGAATGGGGCATGGAGAGACTCCTCCAGGACGTGCACGCGCTGGCCACCGGACGGCTCCCCGAGACCGCCGTCCCCGACGTCTTCGACGACCCGCGGATCCCCCGCACCGCCCTGTGGCGGGCGGTCTACCTGGTGCACGCCCTCACCCGGCCCCCGCTGCACGAGGAACTGAAGACCCGCGCCAAGGACATCAAGAACGACCGCCGCATGTCGACCAAGGGCTACGCCGGACTCCTCGGCCCCGTCATCGACCTGCCCTGGCGCTCGGAGAAAGGCTCCGCGCTCGCCCAGGCCCGCAACGCCTGGAGCAACGGCGGCGTGCTCTGCGCGGACGTCCTGGCCGACGGCTGGAACCCGGTGCCCACCGAGGACTTCACCAGCCTGGTGGAACCCGCCCTCAAGGGTGACGTCCACGCCCGCTGCACCCTCGCCGTCGCCGGCGGCATCGCCCTGATCGCCGACAAGCTGCTCACCCGGAACGTCGGATCGGCGGTGGCGGCGGTGCGGCAGGTGGGCAAGGTGCCGTTCCGGGCCGACGTCTCCGTCGTCATCGGCGGACTCGCCGGGCGGGACAACGCGGCCGGCCTGTGGCTCCTCGCCCACGCCGCCCAGCGCTTCCGGTCCGGGACCATGCCGGGCAACACCAGCGCCCGCCCCCGCCTCGGCGCCGGCGCCACCACCCCGCCGTACCAGCACGTCGCCGTCGACCTCGACGCACCCGACCGCGTCGCCCGCGACGGGCGGTCCGAGCGGGCGCTGACCACGTGGGACGTGGTGTACGCCTCGGACACGCCCCGGGCGGAGGAGAAGATCCAGCTGACGCTGCGGCAGTCGGGCGCCGTGGGCGCGGTCACGGTCGCCTCGTCGCCGGCGCCGTCGGCCGTGCTGCCCGCCCAGCAGACCGGTTCGGCGCAGCCCGTGTCGAGCCCGGTTCGCAGGCCGTCCACCGCACAACTCATCGAGGACCAGCGGAAGCTGCTGGCCAAACAGCTCACCGGGGCCATCGAGTCGCTGACGAACCTGGAACGTCTGGGCGCCCAGCGGACGTTCCCGCCGCTGCTGGGTGACGCGGAGGAGTGGGCGACGCTGCGGGACGACGCCGTGAAGATCGTCGCGGCCGTCGAGCAGCACGACCCGAGGAAGTCGGAGGACGCGGAGGAGCAGGAGGAGGACGACGAGGCGGAGGACGCCGACGTCTGAGCCGGCCGGCCCGGCCGTCGCACCGCTGTGACCTGCGGCGACGGGCCGTTGTCAGTGCCTCGCCCTATAACTGATGGCATGACAGAGAACGAGGCGTCCGCGCCCGCCCCCGTGACCCCCGTGCACTGGAAGCTCGTCATCGACGCCCGGAACCCGCACGCCCAGGCCGACTTCTGGGCCGCCGCCCTCGGTTACCGGGTCGAGGACAACAGCGCGCTGATCCGGCGGCTGCTGGACCTCGGCGCGCTCCCCGCCGAGGCGACCGTGGACTTCCACGACCGCCCCGCCTTCCGGGACCTCATCGCCGTACGGCACCCCGACGACCCGTACGACGAGAACACGGGCACCGGACTCGGCCGGCGCCTGCTCTTCCAGCGCGTTCCCGAGGCGAAGACCGGCAAGAACCGGCTCCACCTGGACCTCCACCCGGGCGAGGACCGCCGCGCGGACGAAGTGGAACGCCTGCGGGGGCTGGGCGCGAGCGTGCTGAGAGAAGTGAAGGAGCCGTCCGGGCAGTGGGTGGTGATGACGGACCCGGAGGGCAACGAGTTCTGCGTGCACTAGGGGGTGTCAGGCGCTGGGCACGGCTGACCCTCAGTCGCCGCTACGGCGAGCCGCCCTGTCGGCCAGGCGGGTCATGCGGGCGTGCGCCGACTCCAGCTCTTCGGTGTCCTCGGCGGCCGGGCCGGGCTCGGCGACGAGTTCGGCCCACAGCTCGATCAGCTCCCGCCCCAGATCGAGGCCCAGCAGCGGATCGCGTACGGCACGCCAGGCGGTCGCCGCGCTCTGGACGTTGCCGTAGGCCCCCTCGGCGTCACCCGTGCGGCGCCGGGCGTGCACCAGCTCGACGGAGCGCCGGAAGGCACGGACCGGGTCACCGGCCAAGTAGGCGACGTACGCGGCCAGTTCACCCAGCCGCAGGACCTCCGGGTGATCCTGGCCGAGCATCGCCGCCCCGTCCCGCAACGCCTCCTCGGCGAGCCCGGACGCGGCGTCGATCCGCCCCTCCTTCACAGCCTCACTGATCCGGGCCAGCGGCGCGGTGAGGGGTGTCGGGGCGACGCCCTGCTCCGGCGCGTTGTCATCACCGAGCACCGCTTCGGCGACGGCGTCGAAACCCCGGGGTGGGGTGGGCTTGGGATCGGGGTTCGAGGAGGACGGGCCGGGATCGGGGAGGAGACGGGGACGGGGGGATGAGGCAGGGCTCGGAGCCGGGGCTTGGGCCGAGAGGGGGGCGGCGCCGACGGAGGGGGCGGGCGGCGTGGAGCGGGGCGGGGTGTCGGGGGTCAGGGGTGCGGCGGGGGCACCGGCCGGGATGTCGTCGGGGCGGGGACGGGCAGCCTGGGTCAGGGGCGCGGCGGAAGCGCCGACCGAGGCGGCAAGCGGGATGCCTTCGGGACGGGGACGCCCATCCGAGGTGGAAGCCCCGGTCGAGGCGGCAGGCGATGTGAGGCGGTCGTCCGCGCGGGGAGGGGCATCCGGGCCCGAGTGCGGGACCGGGAGCGGCTTCGAGTCCATGACCGGGGGCGGGCCGAACGCGCCCGTGGGGGGCGCGACCGTGCCGGGGGCGTGCGACGGGGTTACGGCCTGCTCGGGCACCGCGCGCAGCCGGAAGGTGGGCGCGGAGCCCGGGGTGACGCTCGACGAGGGGCCGGAGGCGGCCTGCGGCTGCTGTTCGGGCTGCGCGGGGAGACGCAGCACCTTGGTGGCACCGTCCGGGGTGGTGCCGGACGGGGTCGCTGCGGGCGGGCTCGCACCGGGCGGGGTGACGTCAGCCGGGGCGGCACCGGAGGGCGGGGCGCTCGCCGGAGCGGCACCGGACGGCGTGCCGGTCGCCGGTGCCCCACCAACTGGGGTGGCACCAGTGGGCACGGCGCTGGTCGGCGCAGCGTTGGCGGGGAAGGCACTCGCCGAAGCGGCGTTGGCCGGGAAGGCGCCAGACGGCGCGGCACTCACCGGCGCGGCAGCGGCCAGAGCGGCAGCGGCCGGAGCGGCACCAGCCTGCGCGGCACTCGCCGGAGCGGCGTTGGCCAGGGCGCCCCCAGACTGCGCGGCACTCACCGGAGCGGCGCCGGACGGCGTGCCACTCGCCGGAGCCGCAGCCGCCGGGCGGCCCGTGAAGGTGCTGGAGCCGTCCGGGGAGACCTGGAGGGGGACGACGTAGCCGATGCGTTCGTCGTGGATGGTGGCGAGGACGGGGTGGCCGGTGGCGAGGGCGATGCGGTGGAGGTGGTTGAGGACGGCCTGCTGCGGCTCCTCGCCGGGTGCGGGGGTGAGCGGTGTACCGCCGACCGTGACGCGGTCGGTGCCGGGTTCGGCGTCGGCGAGGACCCGGACGTCGATCGGCGTGGCAAGGGGTGCGCTGGGGCGCTGCTGTTCCGGCTGCTTCTCCCGGCTGAGTCGAGACATCGGTTCCCTCGATCGAAACGCGTCCGCGTGTCGGGCGGACCCTACCGTCGAGTTTCGCCGTTCCCGCACGGCGCCGCGGTCACCACGGCGTCACAGCATCGTCCCAAGACCCGTCCCCCGATCACACCCTGGACGACATTTAGATGCATGTGCATATGATGCTGCCCGGCACCGGTTCGCTTCCAAGGGGGAAACCATGGCCCGCCGCTTTCTCTTCGTGCTCGGCAGCGCCCGCCGCGACGGCAACACCGAACTGCTGGCCCGCCGGGCCGCCGAGCAGCTGCCCGAGGACGTCGAGCAGCGCTGGATCAGCCTCGCCGAGCACCCGCTGCCCGACTTCGAGGACCTCCGGCACGACGGCGAAGGCGACCGCGCCCGCGCCCGCGCCCGCGCCGAGCACGACGGCGCCGCGGCGCTGCGCGAGGCCACCCTCGCCGCGACGGACCTCGTGATCGCCTCGCCGCTGTACTGGTACTCGGTGTCCGCCCAGACCAAGCGCTACCTGGACCACTGGTCGGCCTGGCTGCGCACCCCCGGCACCGACTTCCGGGCGGGGATGGCCGGGCGCACCCTGTGGGGCGTGACCGCCCTCGCGACCGAGGCCGTGGTCGCGGAGCCGCTGGTGGGCACGCTCAACAACACGGCCGCGTACATGGGGATGCGTTTCGGCGGGGTGCTCCTCGGCAACGGCAGCAGGCCCGGCGACGTACTGAACGACACGGAGGCGATGACCCGCGCCAAGACCTTCTTCGCGCAGGAGGCCCCGCTCGCCCGGTTCCCGTCCGGCGGCTGAGCCGCGAGCCCCGCCCGGGCGGCAGCGTCAGGCGGTGATGTCCTTCGTCATGAAGCGCGCCCATGCCGCCGACCCGAACACGACCGCGTACAGGGCCTGCAGGCAGAGGTTCTTCGTCACCTCGTCCCAGTAGACGGGCTCGCGCATCAGGTCGGCGAAGGACAGCCAGTAGTGGGAGAAGAAGTACGGGTGCAGGGCGTCCAGCTGGGGGATCTGGTCGAGGATCTGCACCGTGATGAGCAGGCCGACGGTCGTCGCCATGGCTGCGATGCCGCTGTTGGTCAGCGTGGAGACGAACAGGCCGAGCGCGGCGACGCCGATCAGTGACGCGGCGACGACCAGTGCTATCAGCAGGGCCCGGCCCAGTCCCTCGGCGAAGCCGATCCGGGTGCCGGAGATGGTGGTGAGGTCGCCGACCGGGAAGAGCAGTGCCCCGACCGCCAGTGCCGACAGGGCGACCACGACGGTGGCCGCCAGGCAGAACGCCATGGTGGTCGCGTACTTGGTGAGCAGCAGCCGGGTGCGGCCGGCCGGGGCGACCAGCAGGTAGCGCAGGGTGCCCGCGTTCGCCTCGCCGGCGACGGCGTCGCCCGCCACCACGCCCACCGCCATCGGCAGGAAGAACGGCAGGGTCGCGGCGAGCGCGGTGAACACCAGGAACAGGCCGTTGTTGGTGATCTGGGTGATGAACGCCGGGCCCTCGCCGCCCCCGCCGTGGACCGACGACCCGTCACTGGTCTCGATCTTCACCGCGATCCCGACCAGCACGGGCACCGCCGCCAGCACACCCAGCAGGGCGAGGGTGCGCCAGCGCCGGAAGGTGGTGGTCAGCTCGCTGCGGAGGAGACCGAGGGTCCACAGCGGGCTGGGCGTACGACCGTCGCGCACGCCGTCCGCGACCTCAGCCCGCGACATCGAAGCCCTCCCCCGTCAGTGCCATGAACGCGTCCTCCAGCGACGCCCGTTCGATCCCGAAGCCACGCACTCGCACCCCCGCCGAGACCAATGCGGCATTGAGGTCGGCGAGTTCCCCTTCGGGTGCCTCCCCGCTCACCCGTTCCTCCCCCACCACGACGTCCCCGACCCCGGACTCCTTGAGCACGCGGGCCGCGTCCCCGGTGTCCGGGGTGACCACGACGAGCCGGCCCCGCAGTCCGGCCGCGAGGTCGGCGACCGTGCCCTGGGTGATGAGCCGCCCCCCGGCCATCACCGCGGCGTGCGTGCAGACCTGCTCGATCTCGTCGAGCAGGTGGGAGGAGAGGAAGACGGTGGTGCCGTCGTCGGCGAGTTCCCGGACCAGGGTGCGGATCTCCCGCATGCCCTGCGGGTCGAGGCCGTTGGTCGGCTCGTCGAGGACGAGCAGCCGGCGGGGCTGGAGCAGCGCCGCCGCGAGGCCGAGGCGCTGCTTCATGCCGAGGGAGTACGCCTTCGCCTTCTTCCCGGCCGCCGCCGTGAGTCCGACGCGGTCCAGCGCCGCCGCGACCCGGGCCCGCCGGGTGCGCGGATCGGCGGTCGGGTCGGCGGCGTCGTAGCGCAGGAGGTTGTCGCGGCCGGAGAGGAAGCCGTACAGGGCCGGGCCCTCGATGAGGGCGCCGACCTGCGGCAGTACGGCGCGGGCGGCGCGCGGCATGGGCCGGCCGAGCACCCGCGCCGTGCCGGAGGTCGGCTCGATCAGGCCCATCAGCATGCGGATGGTGGTGGTCTTGCCGGAGCCGTTCGGGCCGAGGAAGCCGAAGACGCTGCCCGCCGGGACGGTCAGGTCGAGGCCGTCGACGGCGAGCTGCCCGCCGCGGTAGCGCTTGGTGAGCGCACGGGTGGTGATGACGCCTTCGTCGTCGCCGTCCGGTTTCGTGGCGGGCGGTCGCTGCATGGGCTCCCTCGCTTCACCTGGGGTGTGTCTACTTCCGCGTGTCGGCGGCCTTCACCAGCGCGTCCTGGGTGACGGCGCCGACGTAGACCTTGCCGTCGTCCGTGATCAGGGCGTTGATCAGGCGCGTCTTGAAGACCGTGCCCGTGCCGAAGTCGCCCTCGACCTGGTCGCCGAGGGAGCCGATGAAGCCGCCCAGGTCGCCGCCGACCTCGTCGCCGCTGGGGATGCCCTCGCCGCCGGTCTCGAGGACGGCGACGGAGTTCCAGCCCTCGCCGATCACCTTCAGTCCTTCGAGGCCCTTGTCGAGCCCCTTGGCGAAGTCCTCCTCGTCCTGCGGGGAGACCGGCCGCTCGGCCTCGCTCTCCTCGGTGACCTTCGCGCCCTTGGGCGGGGTGAAGTCGAAGGTGGAGGCGGCGGGCTCGGCGTAGCTGATCCGGGTGAAGCCCGCGTCGACGACGGCGGCGCCGCCGCTCGCCGGGGTGAGGGTGAACTTCAGCGGCAGGCCGGTCTTCGCGTCGACGGCGATGCTGATCGCGCCGACGGTGGAGCCGGACTGCTTGGGCTCGATGACCAGCTTGTAGGCGTCCCGTCCGGCGACCTGAGCGGTGCCGTCGACGGTGACGGAGGTGGTGTCGTCGACCGCCTTCAGCGCCTGCTCGGCGAAGTCCTTGGGGGTGGCGGCGGGCTGCTCGGCGTGCTTGCCGCTCTCGCCGGCGGTGCCGTGGAAGACCTCGTTGGACGCGCTGTCGTAGCCCCAGACGTCGTCGCCGTTGTGGATGAGGCTGTACTCGGCGGCGTTCTCCAGCACCGACAGCTTCTGCCGGTCGGGGCCGTCGGCCGCGACGCGCAGGGTGTGTGTGCCGGTCGCCAGCTCGGTCAGCTTGGCGGACGGGTCGGCGGCGGAGCCGTCGCCTTCGCCGCCGGGCGCGGTCGCGCCGGAGCCGAGGGCTCCGTCGAGGCCGCCGAGGTCGGGCAGCCCCAGGTCGGTGGTGATCTTCACGGTGCCGGACAGCTGCTGTACGTCCGACTCGGCGATCTTCTGGATGAGCTGCTCGGCGGTGATCTTCGGCAGGTCGGGGCTGCCGGAGTCGGCGAGCGCGGGGACGAGCCCGATGGTCCCGGCCGCCACGCCCAACACCGCGACCGGAACGGCGTAGCGGGCGGCCTTCCGCCGCCGGGTCGCCGTGCTGTCGTCGGATTCGTACGGTGCCATGTGTGCCCTACCTCCGTCGTCGGCCCGCCCATTCTCACCCGATTGGGTGAGGACTGGTTGCTTTTCGCGCTTCCCATCTGACCAAAGGCGAGAACGGTTTTCGTCAGACCGCGGGCTCAACTCGACGTACTGCTCCGGTATGACACCCCGGGCCGATGCCTCCCCCGACCCGTAGGGGTGAGGGGGCCTCAACTGGGCGCCGGTGCACGGCTCTCGGGGACGGTCCGGGGTCAGCCGGCCCGGTGGACCACCGCGTCGCACAGCTCCACTAGCGCCCGCTTCGCGTAGCAGTCCGGCAGCGGGGCGAGGGCGGCCCGCGCCTCCTCGGCGTACCGCACGGTGTCGCGGCGGGCCTGCTCCAGCGCCGGGTGGGCGCGCAGCGCGGCCAGCGCCTCGGCGTGCCGCGCGTCGTCGCTGAGGTCGGACTCCAGCAGCTCGCACAGGGCGATGTCCTCGGCCCGTCCGCCGCGCGCCGCCTGCTCCCGCAGCCGCAGCACGGGCAGGGTGGCGATGCCCTCGCGCAGGTCGGTGCCGGGGGTCTTGCCGGACTCGTGGGAGTCGGAGGCGATGTCCAGCACGTCGTCGGCGAGCTGGAAGGCGACGCCGAGGCGCTCCCCGTACTGGGTGAGGACGCTCACGACCGCCTCGTCGGCCCCGGACATCATCGCGCCGAAGCGGCAGGACACCGCGACCAGCGAGCCGGTCTTGCCGCCGAGCACGTCGAGGTAGTGGTCGACGGGGTCGCGGCCGTCCTGCGGTCCGGCGGTCTCCAGGATCTGCCCGGTGACCAGCCGCTCGAACGCCTCGGCCTGCACCCGCACCGCCTCCGGTCCGAGGTCGGCGAGGATGTGCGAGGCGCGGGCGAAGAGGAAGTCGCCGGTGAGGACCGCGACGGAGTTGCCCCAGCGGGTGTTGGCGCTGGCCACCCCGCGCCGGACGGCCGCCTCGTCCATCACGTCGTCGTGGTACAGCGTCGCCAGGTGGGTGAGCTCCACCACTACGGCGGAGGGCACGACTCCGGGCGCGTAGGGGTCGCCGAACTGGGCGGCGAGCATCACGAGCAGCGGCCGGAACCGCTTCCCGCCGGCCCGCACCAGGTGCTGCGCGGCCTGCGTGATGAAGGGGACCTCGCTCTTGGTGGCCTCGAGCAACCCTTCCTCGACAGCCGCCAATCCGGCCTGGACATCGGCTTCCAGAGCCTGGTCCCGCACGCTCAGCCCGAACGGCCCGACGACGGTCACGAGGGGTCTCCTGTCTGCTGGTGTCTACCGGCGCTTACGCGGTTTGTCGATACGTCGCTGCCTTCACTCAAGTCAGCGTATCCGGTCACGTTTCGATCACCGATGCCGCCCACGGTTACAGCACGGGCGGTATCGGATCACGACCGGTATGTTTTTGATCAGCTCATAAGAAGGGATATTTACGGAACCGCACCCCAGCGGCCCTCCGGAGGTACCCCGACCGCCCCACCGAGGCCCCCGATGAGCATCCGCATCCGCACGTCCTTCCCCCACGAGACGACCCACGACGACACCCGGATCCCGCTGCCGGACGGGACCTCTCTCCACGCGCGCGTGTGGCGCCCCCTGACGGACGAGCCCGTGCCCGCCCTCCTCGAGTACCTGCCGGACCGGCTGACCGACTGGACCGCGCCGCGCGACGCCCAGCGCCACCCCTGGTACGCGGGCCACGGCTACGCCTCCGTCCGGGTCGACGCCCGCGGGCACGGGAACAGCGAGGGGCTGCCCGCCGACGCGCACCCGGCGCGGGCGGCGGCCGACGGCGTCGAGGTGGTGCACTGGCTGGCGGCCCAGCCCTGGTGCGACGGCAAGGTCGGCATGTTCGGCATCTCCTGGGGTGGCTCCGACTCCCTCCGGATCGCGGCCCTCGCGCCCGAGCCGCTCAAGGCGGTCGTCACGGTCTGCGCCACGGACGACCGATATGACAACGACGTGCACTACCTGGGAGGTTCCGTCCTCGCGGCGGAGATGCACGCCCGGTCGGCGACGATGCTCGCCTTCACCGCCCGCCCGCCCGACCCGCGGTACGCCGGCGAGGCCTGGCGTGAACTGTGGCTGAGCCGCCTGGAGCAGGTCGAACCCTTTCTGCACACCTGGCTGGCCCACCAGACCCGGGACGCGTACTGGCGCGCCGACGGCGTCCGCGAGGACTACGGGGCGATCCGGGCCGCCGTCCTCGCGGTGGGCGGCTGGCACGACCCGTACCGCGACACCGTGCTCCGCCTGGTCGAACATCTCCCCGCCGATCGCGTCCGGGGCCTGATCGGCCCCTGGTCCCACCAGTACCCCGACCGCGGGCTGCCACCCGGCCCGGCGATCGGCTTCCTCCAGGAGACCCTGCGCTGGTGGGACCACTGGCTGAAGGGCGCCGACACCGGCGTCCTCACGGATCCCCTGCTGCGCGCGTACGTCACCGACTCGCACCGCCCGGCCACGACGTACCCCGCGCTGCCCGGCCGCTGGGTCGGCGAGCCCTCCTGGCCCTCACCGAACGTGACACCGATCACCTACGCACTCCAGGGCGCCCCCGCGCTCGTACGGTCCCCCCTGCACACCGGCCTCGACGCCGGCCGGTTCCTCCCCCGCGGCGGCGACACCGACCTGCCGCCCGACCAGCGGGAGGAGGACGCGCGGTCGGCCTGCTTCGAGTTCGCGGTGCCCGAGGAGACCTGGGTGCTGGGGCGGCCCCGGGTGCGGCTGCGCCTGACCTGCGAGGTGCCGCGCGGGCAGGTGATCGCCCGGTTGTGCGACGTGGCGCCGGACGGCGCGTCGACACTGGTCACCCGGGGTGTGCTGAACCTGTCGGCGCGCCGGGGCCCGGACCGCGCGGTCCCGTGGGAGCCGGGGGCGACGGAGGACGTGACGTTCGAGCTGGCCGGCATCGGCCACGCCTTCGCGCCCGGCCACCGCATCCGGCTCGCCGTCTCCTCCGTGTACTGGCCGTGGGTCTGGCCGCAGCCGGAGTCGGCGGCCGGTTTCACCCTGGAGCCGGCCGGCAGCACGCTGGAGCTGCCGGTCCGGGCGCGGGAGGCCGCGGGGGCGATCGGGTTCGAGGAGCCGGAGCAGGCCGCGCCGCTCGGCGTCAGCGTTCCCGCCACGCTGGACGAGCCCCGCCCCGAGCGGCTGGTGGTGCGGGACGTGGCCGGGGGCGAGTGGCGGCTGGAGGCCGGGCCCCGGTACGGCGGCACGCGCATGTATCCCGACGGACTGGAGTGCACCGAGGAGGCGCGGGAGACGTACACGGTCCGCGACGACGATCCGCTCTCCCCCCGCGCCCGCGCGGACTGGTCGATCCGGCTGCACCGGCCGGACATGGCCTGGGACACGACGGTCCGCACCCGCTCGGAGATCGACTGCGACGCGAATACCTTTATGTCCATCAATGAGGTGATTTGCACCGAGGGCGACGAGGTCGTGTTCCACCGGACTTGGGAGAAGCGGATCCCACGAACCGCCGGGTGACGGCGACTTGAGCACAACTGGCCTTATTGCCCGATTTGCCATTCTTGTGCACGCACGTGACTTGACTCACGAGGACGTTTACGCGGCCCTTTCGCGGTTTTCCCCCGAAAACCCATCCCCCATTGGCAGTTGACTCTTGGCAGTCGCAAAGGATCAAGTACCCCAAACGGACTGATCATGGCCAACGGGCACGATATGTGATTCCGCCACTTGTTCCGGACATGTGCTCTCGCATAACTTCCCGGTCCGTCGGGCGGAACGCCGAATCCTGCCGCCGCCCGCACATCGATCCGCCAACTCACTCGCAAGGCAGGAGCGGGGGACCCAGGTAAGTCGCCGGGCCGGGCATCGCCCCGGTACGGCTTGGGGTGAAATCGTGTGCCGTGGCACACGGCCGGGCACCTCCCAGCCCGAACCCGACAGCTCACCTCGCAGGCGCCGGAGAGGAAATTCGCCATGCCTGCAAACGGTCTGCCCGCAAAGAGCCAGCCGGCCAAGGGCCGCCGTGCCCGTCTCGCCCGCACCCTCGCCGTCGCCGGCACCGGTGCCGCCGTGCTCGCCATGCCGCTGATCGGCGCGACGACCGCCTCCGCGGCCACCCCGGCCGCGACGACCGCCGTGACGGCGTACCCCAACAACCTCGACGGCTGGATCCGCGAGGCCATGACGATCATGGCCCAGCACGGCATCCCGGGCAGCTACGACGGCATCTACCGCAACATCATGCGCGAGTCCTCCGGCAACCCGCTGGCCATCAACAACTGGGACTCGAACGCCGCCAAGGGCACCCCGTCCAAGGGCCTGCTCCAGGTCATCGACCCGACCTTCGCCGCGTACCACGTGCCCGGCACCGCCTACGACCCGTACGACCCGGTCGCGAACATCGTGGCGGCCTGCAACTACGCGGCCGACCGCTACGGCTCCATCGACAACGTCTTCGGCGCGTACTGAGGCTGAGGCCGCACGGCGGGACTGAAGAGACGTTCGAGGACGACGGCGATGCCGTCGTCCTCGTTCGACGTGGTGACCTCGTCGGCCACCGCCTTCAGTTCGGGATGGGCGTTGGCCATGGCGACGCCGTGCGCCGCCCAGTCGAACATGGGGATGTCGTTCGGCATGTCGCCGAAGGCGAGGGTGTCCCTGGCGCACAGCCCCAGATGCTCGGCCGCCAGCGCCAGCCCGGTCGCCTTGGTGATGCCGCACGGCTGCAGCTCGACCGTCCCCGGCCCCGACATGGTGACGGTCGCGAGCGAGCCGATCACCGAGCGGGCGACCGCCGCCAACTCGTCGTCGGACAGCGTCGGGTGGCGCAGCAGCACCTTGCTGATCGGCTCGCCCCACAGGGCCTCACGGCGCCCGACCCGCACCGCGGGCAGCGTGGGGTGCGGCATCCGGTAGCCGGGCTCGATCAGCGTCAGGCCGTCGGTCCCGTCCTGGTCGACCGCCGCGTACACCTGCCCCACCTCGGCCTCGATCTTGCCGAGCGCGTGCTCCGCCAGTTCCCGGTCGAGGGTCACCGACCACAACAGCCGGTCGGCGCCCACGTCGTAGAGCTGCGCACCCTGCCCGCACACCGCCAGCCCCGTGCCGCCCAGGTCCTCCAGCAGCGGACGCACCCGGGGCGCCGGGCGGCCGGTCACCACCAGATGCCGGGCCCCGGCCGCGGTCACCCGTGCGAGCGCGGCGCGCGACCGGTCGGAGACCGTGTCGTCGCCGCGCAGCAAGGTGCCGTCGAGGTCGGTGGCGATGAGCGAGTACGTGGTGCGCGCGGCATATGCGGTGGGAGGGGCCATGATCAGAGAATACGGACACCGGGCCCGCCCCGCTCACCTCTCAACTCCCTTGCCCGTCCTGGTTGTCAGTGGTCGATGCGATGCTTGGACTCACGCACTGGCGGACCGGGGGCGAGGGTTGTGACGGACCGGCGGGACACATTCGCGGAACATCTGGCGCGAACCGTGAGGACCCCGGCGAGGCCCGCTGGAACTACGCCTGCTGGCTGCTCGACGGCTTAGAGACGCTGGGGAGCGTCCCCGAGGACCCGGTGGGCTCGGCGCTCCACCAGGAGCAGGCGCGGGCGGCCGGACTGTGGTTCGAGGTCCCGGACGAGGAGGGGGCCGGGGACGGCGGCTTCGACGATGACGATGACGAGGTCGACGCGAAGTCCGATCTGAAACTCCGGTCGCACTTCTACGACACGTGCGTCGGCCTCGCCCGAACGCTGCACGCCGAAGGTCATATCGAGCGGATCCTCGGCCGGCCGCTGCCCGTCGTCGTGTTCGACATGGCCTGTCCGGGCTGGGAGGTGGAGGCGACCGAGGCCGCCAACCCGCCCGGACTGACAGGGGAGTTCCTGGCCTGGCAGCGGGCCCAGGTGGAGACCTGACCGGAAGCCCGAGTTGAGACCCAGGTGGTGACATGCGGACATTCCGGACTCTTTAAGCACTGCCCAAACCGGGATCACCGCCGTAACGTGTGGCGCGACCGCATGGACCGCACGTACGAAAGTGAGGCAGTACCCCATGCCCCCCTTCGATGTCCCCGAGGGCGACCCCTTCGGTCCGCACAACCTTCCGTACGGCGTGTTCTCACCCGCCGGTTCCGAGGAGCGGACCGTCGGCGTGCGGCTCGGCGACCACGTCCTCGACGCCGGCGCGGCGGCCCGGGTGCTCGGCTCCCCGTACGCCTCCCTGCTCGCGCAGCCGACGCTGAACCCGCTGCTGGCGGCCGGACGCACCGCCTGGTCGGACGTACGGCGCGCGCTCACGGCCTGGGTGACGGTGCCCTCCCACCGCGAGACCGTCGCCCCGCTGATGCACCCGCTGTCGTCGGTGACCCTGCATCTGCCCTTCGAGGTCGCCGACTACGTCGACTTCTACGCCTCCGAGAACCACGCCCGCAACGTCGGCCGGATGTTCCGCCCGGACGCCCCCGACTCGCTCACCCCCAACTGGAAGCACCTGCCGATCGGCTACCACGGCCGCTCCGGCACGGTCGTGGTCTCCGGCACGGACGTGGTCCGCCCGGCGGGCCAGCGCAAGACGCCCGCCGACCCCGCGCCGGTCTTCGGGCCGTCCGTCCGCCTGGACATCGAGGCGGAGGTCGGCTTCGTGGTCGGCACGCCGTCACCGATGGGCAGCCCGGTCCCGCTGGGCGCCTTCCGGGAGCACGTCTTCGGGCTGTGTCTGCTCAACGACTGGTCGGCGCGGGACATCCAGGCCTGGGAGTACGTCCCCCTCGGGCCGTTCCTCGGCAAGTCGTTCGCCACCTCGGTGTCGGCGTGGATCACCCCGCTGGACGCGCTGGAGGACGCCCGGGTGGCGCCGCCGGAGCGCACCCACGAGCTGCTGCCCTACCTCGACGACGCGGACGACGAGCCCGGCGGCTACGACCTGCGGATCTCCGTCTCCGTCAACGGCCACGTCGTCTCCGAGCCGCCCTTCTCCACCATGTACTGGACCGCCGCCCAGCAGCTCGCCCACATGACCGTGAACGGCGCCTCGCTGCGCACCGGCGACCTCTACGGCTCCGGCACGGTCAGCGGCCCCGAGCCCGCCCAGCGCGGCTCCCTGCTGGAGCTGACCTGGAACGGCCGCGACCCGCTCGACCTCCCCGACGGCAAGCGCACGTTCCTGGAGGACGGCGACACGGTGACCCTGACGGCCTGGGCCCCAGGCCCCGGCGGGGCGCGGGTGGGGCTGGGCGAGGTGACGGGAACGATCGTGTCCCGCCCCGCGGAGTGAACCTCCCCGCTTCGTACCGCTGTTCAACCGCTGACGCACACCGCCCGACGCCGTCATACTGGCGTCGGGCGGTTGCGCGTGACACGGACGTGGGATGCCGGCGGCGCGCCCTTCGCCCGCACAGCACGACCCGAAGCCGCCCTCTCACTCCAGATCCGGAGCCTGTGGCATGACCGTCTGCCTGCTCCTGCTGAGCGTCCTCGCTCTGACGGCCGCCGTGCCCGTCCCCCGCGCGCTGACCCGTGCCGCATGGCCCGAACGGGAGCCGGTGGTGGGGCTGTGGGTGTGGCAGTGCCTGGTCGCCACCGTCCTGCTGTGCTGTCTCACCGCCCTGACCCTGGGCGCGGCGGCGGTCTTCCAGACCGTCCGCGACCATGTCTTCGCGCCCGCCCCGCCGGCCGTCACCGCCGCCTACGACCTGTCCGCCGCACCGCCCTGGGCGGCCGCGCTCACCCTGCTGCTGGCCTGCGGCGCCGCCTGGACCACCGCGATGCTCGCCCGCGAGCTGGTCGAGGCCCGCCGCCGGCGCGGCCAGGCCCGCGCCCACCTGCGTGAACGCGCCCCGGATCTGCCGGCCGGGCTGCCTGCGGCACGCGGCCCGCTGCTGGTCCTGGAGGACGAGTACCCGGACGCCTGGTGGCTGCCGGGCCATCCGGCGCAGCTGGTCGTCACCACCGGCGCGCTGCACCGCCTCACCGACCACCAGCTCGACGCCGTCCTCACCCATGAGCGCGGCCACGCCCGGGCCCGCCACGACTGGCTGCTGCACCTGTCGACCGCGCTGGCCACCGGCTTTCCCCGGATCCCGCTGTTCACCCACTTCTGCGACCAGACGCACCGCCTCGTCGAACTGGCCGCCGACGACACCGCGTCCCGCCGCTGCGGTCACCTCACCACCGCGCTCGCGCTGATCGAGCTGAATCAGCACCGGGGCGTGCTGTCCTGCGCCTCCAGCCACCGGCTGCTCGGCGAGCGCGTCGACCGGCTGCTGGAGCCGCCGCCCCGGCTGGGCCGCCGCCATCGGGCCCTGACGACGGCGGTGGCGGCTCTGGTGCCGCTGCTGCCCCTGCTGATCACCTTCGCGCCGGGGCTGACGGCACTCGGCTGAGCGGGCCGGCGGCTCGCGTTCCGCTAGGGGACGTCTCGCCGATCATGCCGGGCTCGCGGCGCCTGGCACCGCTCCCTGATCCGGCCTGATCGACGAGACACCCCCTAATCCCAGTCGGGCTCCGGCTCGTCCTGCGGCTCCGGCCAGTCGTCCCCCCCGAAGGGGTCGGCTTCGGGCTCGCCGGTCCCGCCGGTCCCCCCGGAGGCCGCTGCCCGGCCTGCCGGTGCCTGCAGCTCGGCGAGCACCGCCAGGACGCCCTCCCCGTACGTCGCCAGCTTCTTCTCGCCGACGCCGCTGATGCCGCCCAGCTCCCGCACCGAGGCCGGCCACGCCGTGGCGATCTCCCGCAGGGTCGCGTCGTGGAAGATCACATATGCCGGGACGCCCTGCTCCCGCGCCTGCTCGGCCCGCCACGCCCGCAGCGCCTCGAACGCCGGCACCAGCTCCTCCGGCAGCTCCGCGGCGGCCGCCCTCGGCTTGCGTTCGCCGCGCCCGGAGGACGACCCGGGCCTGGCCGTCACCGGCTTCTTCGGCTCCTTGCGCAGCGGCACCTCCCGCTCCCGCCGCAGCACCGCCCCGCTGGCCTCGGTGAGCACCAGCGTGCCGTACTCCCCCTCCACCGCGAGCAGCCCCTGGGCCAGCAACTGGCGGATGACGCCCCGCCATTCGCCCTCGGTCAGCTCCTCGCCGATGCCGAACACGGAGAGCTGGTCGTGGTCGAACTGGATCACCTTGCCGGTGCGCTTGCCCAGCAGGATGTCGACGATCTGCACCGCGCCGAACTTCTGCCCGCGCTCCCGCTGCAGCCGCACCACCGTGGACAGCACCTTCTGCGCGGCGATCGTGCCGTCCCAGGTCTCCGGCGGGGTGAGGCAGGTGTCGCAGTTGCCGCAGCCGGCCGGGTCCGGCTCCTGGCCGAAGTAGGCGAGCAGCTGGCCGCGCCGGCAGGCGGCGGTCTCGCACAGCGCGAGCATCGAGTCCAGGTGCGCCTGCGCCCGGCGGCGGAACGCCTCGTCGCCCTCGCCGGACTGGATCAGCTTGCGCTGCTGGATGACGTCGTTGAGGCCGTACGCCATCCAGGCCGTGGACGGCAGTCCGTCGCGGCCCGCGCGGCCCGTCTCCTGGTAGTAGCCCTCCACCGACTTGGGCAGGTCCAGGTGGGCGACGAACCGTACGTCCGGCTTGTCGATGCCCATGCCGAAGGCGATGGTCGCGACGACGACCAGGCCGTCCTCCCGCAGGAAGCGGGACTGGTGGGCGGCGCGGGTGCCCGCGTCCAGGCCCGCGTGGTACGGCACCGCCTCGACGCCGTTGCGGGAGAGGAACTCGGCGGTCTTCTCCACCGAGTTGCGCGAGAGGCAGTACACGATGCCCGCGTCACCCGCGTGTTCCTCGCGCAGGAAGCTCAGCAGCTGCTTCTTCGGGTCCGCCTTCGGCACGATCCGGTACTGGATGTTGGGCCGGTCGAAGCTCGCCACGAAGTGCCGGGCCGTCGGCATGTTCAGCCGCTGGGTGATCTCCTGGTGCGTGGCGCGGGTGGCCGTCGCGGTGAGGGCGATCCGGGGGACGTCCGGCCAGCGCTCGCCGAGCAGGGACAGGGTGAGGTAGTCCGGGCGGAAATCGTGGCCCCACTGGGAGACGCAGTGCGCCTCGTCGATCGCGAAGAGGGAGATCTTGCCGCGGGAGAGCAGGTCCAGCGTGGCCTCGACCCGCAGGCGCTCCGGGGCGAGATAGAGCAGGTCCAGCTCCCCGGCCAGGAACTCGGCCTCGACCACCCGGCGCTCGTCGAAGTCCTGCGTGGAGTTGATGAACCCGGCCCGCACACCGAGCGCCCGCAGCGCGTCCACCTGGTCCTGCATCAGGGCGATGAGCGGGGAGACGACGATGCCCGTACCGGGTCTGACCAGGGACGGGATCTGGTAGCACAGCGACTTGCCGCCGCCGGTCGGCATGAGGACCACGGCGTCGCCGCCGACGATCACATGCTCGACGACGGCCTCCTGCTCGCCGCGGAAGGCCTCGTATCCGAAGACCCTGTGCAGCGTGGCCAGCGCCTCACTCTGTGTCACTGCCATTTCGGCGATACCGCCCGTCACATCCATCGTCGCGCCCCCCGTGCGTCGTCCCTCGACCACTGCCTCCACGATAGGGGCCCGCACTGACACGTCCGGGAGTTATCCACAGGCCGGTTCCGGTCACCGTGCGTGACGCGGCACACGGGACGGGCCCCGGCTCCCTCACGGGGAACCGGGGCCCGACGAAGCGACCGTGCCGGTCAGCGCACGAAGACGCCCGCCTGACCTGCCAGATCCAGGAAGTACTGCGGGGCCACACCGAGCACCAGCGTCACCGCCACACCCGCCGTGATCGCCGTGATCGTCAGCGGCGACGGCACGGCGACGGTCGGGCCCTCCGGCTTCGGCTCGCTGAAGAACATCAGCACGATCACCCGGATGTAGAAGAAGGCCGCGATCGCCGAGGAGATCACACCGACCACGACCAGCGGGACCGCGCCGCCCTCCGCCGCCGCCTTGAACACGGCGAACTTGCCCGCGAACCCGGAGGTCAGCGGAATGCCCGCGAAGGCGAGCAGGAACACCGCGAACACCGCGGCGACCAGCGGGGACCTGCGCCCCAGCCCGGCCCACTTGGACAGGTGCGTGGCCTCGCCGCCCGCGTCCCGGACGAGGGTGACGACCGCGAACGCGCCGATCGTCACGAACGAGTAGGCACCCAGGTAGAAGAGCACCGACGAGACGCCGTCCGGCGTGGTCGCGATGACACCCGCGAGGATGAACCCCGCGTGCGCGATCGATGAGTACGCCAGCAGCCGCTTGATGTCGGTCTGCGTGATCGCGATGATCGCGCCGCCCAGCATGGTGACGATCGCCACGCCCCACATCACCGGCCGCCAGTCCCAGCGCAGGCCGGGCAGGACGACGTAGAGGACGCGCAGCAGCGCGCCGAACGCGGCCACCTTGGTCGCCGCCGCCATGAACCCGGTCACCGGCGTCGGCGCGCCCTGGTACACGTCGGGCGTCCACATGTGGAACGGCACCGCGCCCACCTTGAACAGCAGGCCCATCACGATCAGCGCGGTGCCGACGAGCAGCAGCGCGTCGTTGCCCATGGTGTTCGCGAGGGCCGGGGTGACGTCGGTGATCGTGCCGTCGACGACCTGCGCGATCGTGCCGTACGACATCGAGCCGGCGTAGCCGTACAGCAGCGCGATGCCGAACAGGGTGAACGCGGAGGCGAACGCGCCGAGCAGGAAGTACTTCACCGCGGCCTCCTGCGACATCAGCCGCTTGCGGCGGGCCAGCGCGCACAGCAGGTACAGCGGCAGGGAGAAGACCTCCAGGGCCACGAACAGCGTCAGCAGGTCGTTGGCAGCCGGGAAGAGCAGCATGCCGCCGACCGCGAAGAGCAGCAGCGGGAACACCTCGGTGGTGGTGAACCCGGCCTTCACCGCGGCCCGCTCGCTGTCGCTGCCCGGCACGGACGCGGCCTGCGCGGCGAAGGAGTCGACCCGGTTGCCGTGCGCCGCCGGGTCGAGGCGCCGCTCGGCGAAGGTGAAGAGGCTGACCAGCGCGACCAGCAGAATGGTGCCCTGGAGGAACAGGGCCGGACCGTCGACGGCGATCGCGCCCATCGCCGCGATCCGCGCCTTGGTGGTGCCGTATCCGTCGGCGGCGAGGGCGACGACCGCGGCGAAGGCGGCGGCGAAGCCCACGACGGAGACGAACATCTGCGCGTAGTACCGGGACTTGCGCGGGACGAACGCCTCGACGAGCACTCCGACGACCGCCGCGCCCACGACGATCAGGATGGGCGCCAGCTGCCCGTACTCGATCTTCGGCGCGTCGATCTTCGAGATCGGTTCGGCTGCGGTTGCCGCCGTTGTCCACAGGCTGTGGACGGCTGATGCGCTCACTTGGCCGCCTCCACCTCGGGCTGGGGGTCCTTCTTCTGAACGTCCGACATGGTCTGCTCGACCGCCGGGTTGACGATGTCCGTGAGCGGCTTCGGGTAGACGCCCAGCACGATCAGCAGCGCGACCAGCGGGGCGACCACCACCAGCTCACGCACCCGGAGGTCCGGCATCGCGGACACTTCCGGCTTCACCGGGCCCGTCATCGTCCGCTGGTAGAGGACGAGGGTGTAGAGCGCGGCGAGCACGATGCCGAAGGTGGCGATGATGCCGATCACCGGGTAACGCGCGAAGGTGCCGACCAGGACCAGGAACTCGCTGACGAACGGGGCGAGGCCGGGCAGCGACAGGGTCGCGAGGCCGCCGACCAGGAAGGTGCCGGCGAGCACCGGAGCGACCTTCTGCACACCGCCGTAGTCGGCGATGAGCCGGGAGCCGCGCCGCGAGATCAGGAAGCCGGCCACCAGCATCAGCGCGGCCGTCGAGATGCCGTGGTTGACCATGTAGAGGGTCGCGCCGGACTGGCCCTGGCTGGTCATCGCGAAGATGCCCATGATGATGAAGCCGAAGTGGGAGATCGACGCGTACGCCACCAGCCGCTTGATGTCGCGCTGGCCGACCGCGAGCAGCGCCCCGTAGATGATGCTGATCAGGGCGAGGACGAGGATCGCGGGCGTCGCCCACTTGCTGGCCTCCGGGAACAGCTGGAGGCAGAAGCGGAGCATCGCGAAGGTGCCCACCTTGTCGACGACCGCGGTGATCAGCACCGCGACCGGGGCGGTGGACTCCTGCATGGCGTTGGGCAGCCAGGTGTGCAGCGGCCACAGCGGCGCCTTCACCGCGAACGCGAAGAAGAAGCCGAGGAACAGCCAGCGTTCGGTGTTCGTCGCCATGTCCAGCTCGCCGCTCGCGCGGGCCTGGGCGATCTCCGTGAGGGAGAAGTTCCCGGCGACCACGTAGAGACCGATCACCGCGGCCAGCATGATCAGGCCGCCGACCAGGTTGTAGAGCAGGAACTTCACGGCCGCGTAGGACCGCTGGGTGGACGCCGCCTTCTCGCCGTGCTCGTGGGCACGGTCCCCGAAGCCGCCGATGAGGAAGTACATCGGGATGAGCATGGCTTCGAAGAAGATGTAGAAGACGAAGACGTCGGTGGCCTCGAAGGAGATGATCACCATCGCCTCGACGGCCAGGATCAGGGCGAAGAAGCCCTGGGTCGGCCGCCACCGCCTGCTCCCGGTCTCCAGCGGGTCGGCGTCGTGCCAGCCCGCGAGGATGATGAACGGGATCAGCAGCGCGGTCAGCGCGATCAGCGCGACCGCGATGCCGTCCACCCCGAGTTCGTAACGGACCCCGAAGTCGGCGATCCAGGAGTGGGATTCGGTGAGCTGGTAGCGGGCGCCGTCCGGGTCGAAGCGGACCACGACGGCGATCGCGAGGGCGAGCGTGGCGAGCGAGACGAGCAGCGCCAGCCATTTGGCGGCGGTGCGCCGCGCGGCCGGGACGGCGGCCGTGGCGACCGCCCCGAGGGCCGGCAGCACCGCCGTCGCTGTCAGCAGGGGAAAGGACATCGGTATCAGACCGCCCTCATCAGCAGGGTCACGGCGACCAGGACCGCCGCACCGCCGAACATCGAGACCGCGTACGACCGCGCGAAGCCGTTCTGCACTCGGCGCAGCCGTCCGGAGAGGCCGCCGACCGAGGCCGCCGTGCCGTTGACGACTCCGTCGACCAGGGTGTGGTCGACGTACACCAGGGACCGGGTCAGGTGCTCGCCGCCGCGGACCAGGACGACGTGGTTGAAGTCGTCCTGGAGCAGGTCGCGGCGGGCGGCCCGGGTGAGCAGCGATCCGCGCGGGGCGACGGCCGGGACCGGGCGGCGGCCGTACTGCGCCCAGGCGATCGCGACACCGATGACCATGCACGCCACGGTCGCCGCGGTGACCGTGGCGGCGCTGACCGGCGGGTGGCCGTGCTCGTAGCCGGTGACCGGCTCCAGCCAGTGGACGAACCGGTCGCCGATGCTGAAGAAGGCGCCGCCCGCGACCGATCCGACGGCGAGCACGATCATCGGGATGGTCATGATCTTCGGCGACTCGTGCGGGTGCGGCTCGGCGTGCGCACCGCGCGTCTCGGCGGCGGGCTCCACGTCGGGCTCGGCCGGGGACGGCGTCGGCGCGTTGCGCCAGCGCTCCTCGCCGAAGAACGTCATCAGCATCACGCGCGTCATGTAGTAGGCGGTGATGGCCGCGCCGAGCAGGGCGCAGCCGCCGAGGATCCAGCCCTCGGTGCCGCCCTTCGCGAACGCCGCCTCGATGATCTTGTCCTTGGAGAAGAAGCCGGACAGGCCGGGGAAGCCGATGATCGCGAGGTAGCCGAGGCCGAAGGTGACGAAGGTGACCGGCATGTACTTGCGCAGGCCGCCGTAGCGGCGCATGTCGACCTCGTCGTTCATGCCGTGCATGACCGAGCCCGCGCCGAGGAACAGCCCGGCCTTGAAGAAGCCGTGCGTCACCAGGTGCATGATCGCGAAGACGTAGCCGACGGGGCCGAGGCCCGCGGCCAGGATCATGTAGCCGATCTGCGACATCGTCGAGCCGGCCAGCGCCTTCTTGATGTCGTCCTTCGCGCAACCGACGATCGCACCGAAGAGCAGCGTGACCGCGCCGACGATGGTGACGACGAGCTGGGCGTCGGGCGCCGCGTCGAAGAGCGTGCCGGAGCGGACGATCAGGTAGACGCCCGCGGTCACCATGGTCGCGGCGTGGATGAGGGCGGAGACCGGAGTCGGGCCCTCCATCGCGTCCCCGAGCCAGGACTGCAGCGGCACCTGGGCCGACTTGCCGCACGCGGCGAGCAGCAGCATCAGGCCGATCGCGGTGAGCGTGGCCTCGGAGGTGTCGCCCACGCTGTCCAGCACCGGCCCGAAGGCGAAGGTGCCGAACGTGGTGAACATCAGCATGATCGCGATCGACAGGCCCATGTCGCCGACCCGGTTGACCAGGAAGGCCTTCTTCGCGGCCGTGGCGGCGCTGGGCTTGTGCTGCCAGAAGCCGATCAGCAGGTAGGAGGCGAGACCGACACCCTCCCAGCCGACGTACAGCAGCAGGTAGTTGTCGGCGAGGACGAGCAGCAGCATCGCCGCGAGGAACAGGTTCAGGTAGCCGAAGAAGCGGCGGCGCCGCTCGTCGTGCTCCATGTACCCGACCGAGTAGAGGTGGATCAGCGAGCCGACGCCGCTGATCAGCAGGACGAACGTCATCGACAGCTGGTCGAGCTGGAAGGCGACGTCCGCCTGGAAGCCCTCGACGGGGATCCAGCTGTACAGGTGCTGGGTGAGCGTGCGGTCCTCGGCGTCCTTGCCCAGCAGGTCGGCGAAGAGCACCGCGCCGAGGGCGAAGGAGACGAACGCCAGGGCCGTGCCGATCCAGTGGCCGACGGCGTCCAGCCGCCGGCCACCGCACAGCAGGACGGCCGCTCCGAGCAGGGGCGCCGCGATCAGCAGCGCAATCAGGTTCTCCACTTCAGCGACCCCTTAGAGCTTCATCAGGCTGGCGTCGTCGACCGAGGCCGAGTGGCGGGCGCGGAACAGCGACACGATGATCGCGAGCCCGACCACGACCTCCGCGGCGGCGACGACCATCGTGAAGAAGGCGATGATCTGGCCGTCGAGGTTGCCGTGCATCCGGGAGAAGGCGACGAACGCGAGGTTGCAGGCGTTGAGCATCAGCTCCACGCACATGAACAGCACGATCGCGTTCCGCCGGATCAGCACGCCGGTGGCGCCGATCGTGAACAACAGAGCCGCGAGATACAGGTAGTTGACGGGGTTCACTTCGACGCCTCCTCAGTCCGCTTGAAGGCCGCCGGCTCGATCCCGGTCCGCTCCAGGCGCTCCTCCGCGCGCTGTTCCAGCGCCCGCAGGTCGTTCAGCGCCTCGGCGGAGACGTCCCTGATCTGGCCGCGCTCACGCAGCGTCTTGTTGACGGTGAGCTCCGACGGGGTGCCGTCCGGCAGCAGGCCCGCGATGTCCACGGCGTTGTGCCGGGCGTACACACCGGGCGCGGGCAGCGGCGGCAGGTGCTTCCCTTCGCGGACGCGCTGCTCGGCCAGCTCGCGCTGCGTCCTGGCGCGCTCGGTGCGCTCGCGGTGGGTGAGCACCATGGCGCCGACCGCGGCCGTGATCAGCAGGGCGCCGGTGAGTTCGAAGGCGAACACGTACTTGGTGAAGATCAGGGCCGCCAGGCCCTCCACGTTGCCGCCCGCGTTGGCCGTGCCCAGGCCGTCGAAGTCCTTCAGCGAGGCGCTGCCGATGCCGCCGATCAGCAGGACGCCGAAGCCGAGCCCGCAGAGAAGGGCCAGCCAGCGCTGGCCCTTGATGGTCTCCTTCAGGGAGTCCGCGGCCGTGACGCCGACGAGCATCACCACGAACAGGAACAGCATCATGATCGCGCCGGTGTAGACGACGATCTGCACGATGCCGAGGAAGTAGGCGCCGTTGGCGAGGTAGAACACCGCCAGGACGATCATGGTGCCGGCCAGGCAGAGCGCGCTGTGCACGGCCTTCTTCATGAAGACGGTGCACAGGGCGCCGATCACCGCGACCGTGCCGAGGATCCAGAACTGGACGGCCTCTCCGGTGGACGTGGAGTAGGCGGCGAGCTGCGCGCTCATGCCTCCACCCCCTCTTCCTGTGGCTTCTCGCCCTTGGAGACGGCGACCTGGCGCTCCGTACCGGGCGCGGCCTCGGTCACCAGGCCCCGGTAGTAGTCCTGTTCGTCCGTCCCCGGGTAGATGGCGTGCGGCGTGTCGACCATGCCCTCTTCGAGGCCGGCCAGCAGCTGCTCCTTGGTGTAGATGAGGTTGGCGCGGCTGGAGTCGGCCAGCTCGAACTCGTTGGTCATGGTGAGCGCGCGGGTGGGGCAGGCCTCGATGCACAGGCCGCACAGGATGCAGCGGGCGTAGTTGATCTGGTACACCCTGCCGTACCGCTCGCCCGGGGAGTAGCGCTCCTCGTCGGTGTTGTCCGCGCCCTCGACGTAGATCGCGTCGGCGGGACAGGCCCAGGCGCACAGCTCGCAGCCGACGCACTTCTCCAGGCCGTCCGGATGGCGGTTGAGCTGGTGCCGTCCGTGGAAGCGCGGAGCGGTGGTCTTCTGCTGCTCCGGGTACTGCTCGGTCAGCCGCTTCTTGAACATGGCCTTGAAGGTCACGCCGAAGCCGGCCACGGGGTTCTGGAAACCGGGCGACGTCTGCCCGGCCTCCTTGGGCTCCTCAGCCATCGGACGCCTCCTTTCCATCCGTGGATCCACCCAGCGATCCGTCACTGTGAGTATCGGGCCCGCCACTGACAATCAGCTCCCGCTCACGGCGCGAGCGGCGCCGCGGCACCGGCGGGAGCTCCTGTCCCGGCAGTGGCGGCACGGGGAATCCGCCCGCCATCGGGTCGAATCCGGGAGCGGCCTCGGCGGGCGCCCCGGCCGGCTTGCCGCGGTCGCGGAAGAAGTCCGCGACGAAGGAGAGCAGCAGCAGGGCGAGGACGCCGCCGCCCACGTAGAGGGCGATGTCGGCGAAGTCGTAGTTCTCGTTCCGCAGCGTCCGCACGGTGGCGACGAGCATCAGCCAGACCACGGAGACCGGGATGAGGACCTTCCAGCCGAGCTTCATCAGCTGGTCGTAGCGGACCCGCGGGAGCGTGCCGCGCAGCCAGATGAAGAAGAACAGCAGCAGCTGCACCTTGACGACGAACCAGAGCAGCGGCCACCAGCCGTGGTTCGCGCCCTCCCAGAAGGTGCTGACCGGCCACGGGGCCCGCCAGCCGCCCAGGAAGAGCGTCACGGACACGGCCGAGACCGTCACCATGTTCACGTACTCGGCGAGCATGAACATCGCGAACTTGATCGACGAGTACTCGGTGTTGAATCCGCCGACCAGGTCGCCCTCGGACTCCGGCATGTCGAAGGGGGCGCGGTTGGTCTCGCCGACCATCGTGACGATGTAGATGATGAAGGAGACCGGCAGCAGGACGATGTACCAGCGGTCCTGCTGGGCCTCGACGATCGCCGAGGTCGACATCGACCCGGAGTAGAGGAACACCGAGGCGAACGCGGCGCCCATGGCGATCTCGTACGAGATCATCTGCGCGCACGAGCGCAGACCGCCGAGCAGCGGGTACGTCGATCCGGAGCTCCAGCCGGCGAGGACGATGCCGTAGATGCCGACCGAGGCGACCGCGAGGATGTAGAGCATCGCGATCGGCAGGTCGGTGAGCTGCATCGTGGTGCGCTGGCCGAAGATCGAGATCTCGTTGCCGGCCGGGCCGAAGGGGATCACCGCGATCGCCATGAAGGCCGGGATGGCGGCGACGATCGGCGCGAGGACGTAGACCACCTTGTCCGCGCGCTTGACGATGATGTCTTCCTTCAGCATCAGCTTGATGCCGTCGGCGAGCGACTGGAGCATGCCCCAGGGGCCGTGCCGGTTGGGGCCGATGCGCAGCTGCATCCAGGCGACGACCTTGCGCTCCCAGACGATGGAGAACAGCACGGTCACCATGAGGAAGGCGAAGCAGAAGACCGCCTTGATGACGACCAGCCACCACGGGTCGTGGCCGAACATCGAGAGGTCTTCGGCGGCGAGGTACGGGCTCATGCCTCCACCTCCTTGGGGGCCTCGGTCGCGAGCGTGGCCGGGCCGATGCGGACGAGGGAGCCGGGCAGCGCCCCGGTGTCGGAGGCGACGCCGCCGCCGGTGGAGTTCAGCGGCAGCCACACCACGCGGTCGGGCATCTCGGTGATCTCCAGCGGGAGTTCGACGGTGCCGGCGGGGCCGGTCACCGTGAGCGCGTCGCCGTCCTTGACGCCGGCCTCGGCGGCCGTCGCGGCCGACACGCGCGCGTGGGCGGCGTGCCGGGTGCCCGCCAGTGCCTCGTCGCCCTCCTGGAGAACGCCCTGGTCGAGGAGCAGCCGGTGCCCGGCGAGCACCGCCTCCCCGGCGGCGGGCCGGGGCAGGGCGCTCGCGGTCTCCAGCGGCTCGGTGGCGCGCGGGCCGTCCCAGGCGCCGAGCCGGTCCAGCTCCGCGCGGACGGTGCGCAGGTCCGGCAGGCCCAGATGGACGTCCATGGCGTCGGCCAGCATCTGGAGGACGCGCGCGTCGCTCGGGGCGAGGCGCCGGGTCATCTGGTCGGGCTTGAGCGCCGCCTCGAAGAAGCGCACCCGGCCCTCCCAGTTGAGGAAGGTGCCCGCCTTCTCGGCGACCGCGGCGACCGGCAGGACGACGTCCGCGTGCGCGGTGACCTCGCTGGGCCGCAGTTCGAGGGAGACCAGGAAGCCGACCTCGGCGAGTGCCGCACGCGCGCGTGCCGGATCGGGCAGGTCCGCCACCTCGACCCCGGCGACGACCAGCGCCGCCAACTCTCCGGTGGCGGCGGCCTCCACGATCTGGCCGGTGTCCCGCCCGTAGCGGTGCGGCAGTTCGGCCAGGCCCCACGCGGCGGCGACCTCCTCCCGCGCGCGCGGGTCGGTGGCCGGACGCCCGCCCGGCAGCAGCGACGGCAGCGCGCCGGCCTCCACGGCCCCGCGCTCGCCGGCCCGCCGCGGGATCCACACCAGCCGCGCCCCGGTCGCCGCGGCGGCCCGTACGGCGGCGGTGAGGCCCCCGGCGACCGCGGCGAGCCGCTCGCCGACGACGATCACCGAGCCCTCGGCGCTCAGCGCCTCGGCGGCGTGGCCGCCGGCCTCGTCCAGGCCGACCCCGGAGGCGAGCGCGTCCAGCCACTCGGTCTCGGTGCCGGGAGCGGCCGGCAGCAGCGTGCCGCCCGCCTTCGTCAGGCCCCGCGTGGCGTGGGTGGCCAGCGCGAACACCTTCTGCCCGTGCTTGCGCCAGGCCTTGCGCAGCCGCAGGAAGACGCTGGGCGCCTCCTCCTCGGACTCGAACCCGGCCAGCAGCACCGCCGGGGCCTTCTCCAGGAAGGTGTACGTGACGCCCGTACCGTCCAGGTCACGGCCGCGGCCGGCGACCTGCGCGGCCAGGAAGTCGGCCTCCTCGCCGCTGTGCACGCGCGCGCGGAAGTCGATGTCGTTGGTGTCGAGCGCCACGCGCGCGAACTTGCTGTACGCGTAGGCGTCCTCGATGGTGAGCCGTCCGCCGGTCAGCACCCCGGCCCGGCCGCGCGCGGCGAGCAGCCCCCGCGCGGCGGCCTCCAGGGCCTCCGGCCAGGACGCGGGCTCCAGGACGCCGTCGGCGCTCCGCACCAGCGGCGTCTGGAGCCGGTCCCGCGTCTGCGCGTACCGGAACGCGAAGCGCCCCTTGTCGCAGATCCACTCCTCGTTGACCTCTGGGTCGTTGGCGGCCAGCCGCCGCATGACCTTGCCGCGCCGGTGGTCGGTGCGGGTCGCGCAGCCGCCCGCGCAGTGCTCGCACACGGACGGCGAGGAGACCAGGTCGAAGGGGCGGGAGCGGAATCGGTACGCCGCCGAGGTCAGCGCGCCGACCGGGCAGATCTGGATGGTGTTCCCGGAGAAGTACGACTCGAACGGGTCGCCCTCGCCGGTGCCGACCTGCTGGAGCGCGCCGCGCTCGACCAGCTCGATCATCGGGTCGCCCGCGACCTGGTTGGAGAACCGGGTGCAGCGCGCGCACAGCACGCACCGCTCACGGTCGAGCAGCACCTGCGTGGAGATCGGCACCGGCTTCTCGTACGTCCGCTTCTTGCCCTCGAAGCGGGACTCCTCGTTGCCGTGCGACATCGCCTGGTTCTGCAGCGGGCACTCGCCGCCCTTGTCGCAGACCGGGCAGTCCAGCGGGTGGTTGATGAGCAGCAGCTCCATCACACCCTTCTGGGCCTTCTCCGCGACCGGCGAGGTCAGCTGGGTCTTCACCACCATCCCGTCGGTGCAGGTGATGGTGCAGGACGCCATCGGCTTGCGCTGGCCCTCGACCTCGACGATGCACTGCCGGCAGGCGCCGGCCGGGTCGAGCAGGGGGTGGTCGCAGAACCTCGGGATCTCGATGCCGAGCTGCTCGGCGGCACGGATGACCAGGGTGCCCTTGGGCACGCTGATCTCGGCGCCGTCGATGGTCAGCGTGACGAGGTCTTCCGGGGGGACCGCCGCCTCTCCGCCGCCTGCGGGAGCACTGGTGGTCACGGTCATGCGTTCACCTCCGTGCGGTGATCGGCCCAGGCCGTCGACTTGGCCGGGTCGAAGGGGCAGCCGCGGCCCGTGATGTGCTGTTCGTACTCCTCGCGGAAGTACTTCAGCGAGGAGAAGATCGGCGAGGCGGCACCGTCGCCGAGGGCACAGAAGGACTTGCCGTTGATGTTGTCCGCGATGTCGTTCAGCTTGTCGAGGTCGGCCATGACGCCCTTGCCGGCCTCGATGTCCCGCAGCAGCTGCACCAGCCAGTAGGTGCCTTCGCGGCACGGGGTGCACTTGCCGCAGGACTCGTGGGCGTAGAACTCGGTCCAGCGGGTGACGGCGCGGACCACGCAGGTCGTCTCGTCGAAGCACTGGAGCGCCTTGGTGCCGAGCATGGAACCGGCGGCGCCGACGCCCTCGTAGTCGAGCGGGACGTCGAGGTGTTCCTCGGTGAACATCGGCGTCGAGGAACCGCCGGGCGTCCAGAACTTCAGCCGGTGTCCGGGCCGCATCCCGCCGCTCATGTCGAGCAGCTGGCGCAGGGTGATGCCGAGCGGGCCCTCGTACTGGCCGGGGCTGGCGACATGGCCGCTGAGCGAGTACAGCGTGAAGCCGGGTGACTTCTCGCTGCCCATCGACCTGAACCAGTCCTTGCCGTTTTTCATGATGGCGGGAACCGACGCGATCGACTCGACGTTGTTCACGACAGTGGGGCACGCGTAGAGGCCCGCGACGGCGGGGAAGGGGGGACGCAGCCGCGGTTGACCACGGCGGCCTTCGAGCGAGTCCAGGAGCGCGGTCTCCTCACCGCAGATGTACGCGCCGGCGCCGGCGTGCACGGTGAGTTCGAGGTCGAGTCCGCTGCCCAGGATGTTCTTGCCGAGGTAGCCCGCCGCGTAGGCCTCGCGCACGGCCTCGTGCAGCCGCCGCAGGACGGGGACGACTTCACCCCGCAGATAGATGAAGGCATGCGACGACCGGATGGCGTGGCACGCGATGACGATGCCCTCGATGAGGCTGTGCGGGTTCGCGAAGAGGAGCGGGATGTCCTTGCAGGTCCCGGGCTCCGATTCGTCGGCGTTGACGACCAGATAGTGCGGCTTTCCGTCTCCCTGGGGAATGAACTGCCACTTCATCCCCGTCGGGAATCCCGCGCCGCCGCGCCCGCGCAGACCGGAGTCCTTGACGTACGCGATCACGTCGTCCGGCGACATGGCGAGCGCCTTGCGAAGTCCCTCGTACCCTTCGTGCGCCCGGTAGACGTCCAGGCTCCAGGACCGGTCCTCGTCCCAGAAAGCCGACAGCACGGGTGCGAGCAGCTTCTCGGGGCTGGGGTCTTTCAGCTCGGGTGCCAAGGTCATCACTCCCCCTCCTCGGCGGTGGGCCCTGCGGAGTCGGCGGGGCGGGGCGAAGCCCCTCCATCAAGGGCGGTGGCGGGCGACGGGTGGGAGGGGTCGGATGCCGATGTGTCCTGCGGCGCGTCGTGCGAGCTGAGGTGTTCCGCGGGCGACGGCTCGTGGACCCTGTCCTGCGGCTCGTCGTGCGGCCCGCCCTCCCGCGGGTGGACCACGCGCGCGGGTGCGGTCTCCCCCTTCGCCAGGCGAAGGCCCACCAGCGACGCCGGTCCCGCGCTGCCGCTCGCCTCGACGGCGCCCTCGCGCGGGTCGGGGAAGCCCGCCAGGATCCGGGCGGTCTCCTTGAAGGTGCACAGCGGCGCCCCGCGGGTGGGCGAGACCGGGGTTCCCGCGCGGAGGTCGTCGACCAGGCGCCGGGCGCTCTCCGGGGTCTGGTTGTCGAAGAACTCCCAGTTGACCATCACGACCGGCGCGTAGTCGCAGGCCGCGTTGCACTCGATGTGCTCCAGGGTGACCTTGCCGTCGTCGGTGGTCTCGCCGTTGCCGACGCCCAGGTGCTCCTGGAGCGTCTCGAAGATCGCGTCGCCGCCCATCACCGCGCACAGGGTGTTGGTGCAGACGCCCACCTGGTAGTCACCGGAGGGCTTGCGCCGGTACATGGTGTAGAAGGTGGCGACCGCCGTGACCTCGGCCGTGGTCAGGCCGAGCGTCTCCGCACAGAACCGCATCCCGGTGCGCGTGACGTGGCCCTCCTCCGACTGCACCAGGTGCAGCAGCGGCAGCAGGGCGGACCGGGAGTCGGGGTAGCGGGCGACGATCTCGCGCGCGTCCCGCTCGAGCCGTTCTCGAACGTCGTCCGGGTAGTCGGGCGCGGGCAGCTCCGGCATGCCCAGGCTGACGCCGCGCTCCGAAGAAGAGGTGGTCACCGGTCGACGCCTCCCATCACGGGGTCGATGGACGCCACGGCCACGATGACGTCGGCGACCTGGCCGCCCTCGCACATCGCCGCCATGGCCTGCAGGTTGGTGAAGGACGGGTCGCGGAAGTGGACCCGGTAGGGGCGGGTGCCTCCGTCGGAGACGGCGTGCACCCCGAGTTCGCCCTTGGGTGACTCGACGGCCGCGTACGCCTGTCCCGGCGGGACGCGGAAGCCCTCGGTGACCAGCTTGAAGTGGTGGATCAGGGCCTCCATCGAGGTGCCCATGATCTTCTTGATGTGGTCGAGGGAGTTGCCCAGGCCGTCCGGTCCCAGGGCGAGCTGGGCCGGCCAGGCGATCTTCTTGTCGCCGACCATGACCGGGCCGGGCTGGAGCCGGTCCAGGCACTGCTCGATGATCCGCAGCGACTGGCGCATCTCCTCCAGGCGGATCAGGAAGCGCCCGTAGGCGTCGCAGCTGTCGGCGGTCGGGACGTCGAAGTCGTACGTCTCGTAGCCGCAGTACGGCTGGGTCTTGCGCAGGTCGTGCGGCAGGCCGGTGGAGCGCAGGATCGGGCCGGTGGCGCCGAGGGCCATGCAGCCGGCCAGGTCGAGGTAGCCGATGTCCTGCATGCGGGCCTTGAAGATGGGGTTCCCGGTGGCGAGCTTGTCGTACTCCGGGAGGTTCTTCTTCATCTTCTTCACGAACTCGCGGATCTGGTCCACCGCGCCGGGCGGCAGGTCCTGGGCGAGTCCGCCGGGGCGGATGTACGCGTGGTTCATCCGCAGGCCCGTGATGAGCTCGTAGATGTCGAGAATCATTTCACGATCACGGAATCCGTAGATCATGATCGTGGTGGCGCCCAGCTCCATGCCGCCGGTGGCGATGCACACCAGGTGGGAGGACATCCGGTTCAGCTCCATCAGGAGCACTCGGATGATCTCGGCGCGTTCGGTGATCTCGTCCTCGATGCCGAGCAGTTTCTCGACGGCGAGACAGTAGGCGGTCTCGTTGAAGAAGGACGTCAGGTAGTCCATGCGCGTCACGAACGTGGTGCCCTGCGTCCAGGTCCGGAACTCGAGGTTCTTCTCGATGCCGGTGTGCAGGTAGCCGATGCCGCAGCGGGCCTCGGTGACCGTCTCGCCCTCGATCTCCAGGATCAGACGGAGCACCCCGTGGGTGGAGGGGTGCTGCGGGCCCATGTTGACGACGATGCGCTCGTCGTCGGCCTTCGCCGCGGTCTGGACGACCTCGTCCCAGTCGCCACCGGTGACCGTGTAGACGGTGCCCTCGGTGGTCTCGCGGGCGGACGCGGAGGACGGGGTGTGCGTGCTCATGAGTACGACCTCCGCTGGTCCGGAGCCGGGATCTGGGCGCCCTTGTACTCGACGGGGATGCCGCCGAGGGGGTAGTCCTTGCGCTGCGGATGGCCCTGCCAGTCGTCCGGCATCATGATCCGCGTCAGCGCCGGGTGACCGTCGAAGACGATCCCGAAGAAGTCGTAGGTCTCGCGCTCGTGCCAGTCGTTGGTCGGGTACACGGGGACCAGGGACGGGATGTGCGGGTCGGCGTCCGGGGCGCTGACCTCCAGGCGGATCAGCCGGTTGTGGGTGATCGAGCGCAGGTGGTAGACGGCGTGCAGCTCGCGGCCCTTGTCGTTCGGGTAGTGGACGCCGCTGACCCCGGTGCACAGCTCGAAGCGCAGGGCCGGGTCGTCGCGCAGGGTGCGGGCGACGCGGACCAGGTGCTCGCGTTCGATGTGGAAGGTGAGTTCGTCCCGGTCGACGACCGTCTTCTCGATGGCGTTCTCCGGGAGCAGCCCCTGCTCCTCCAGGGCGCCCTCCAGTTCGTCGGCGACCTCGTCGAACCAGCCTCCGTAGGGGCGGCTCGCCGGTCCCGGGAGCCGGACCGAGCGGACCAGGCCGCCGTAGCCGGAGGTGTCGCCGCCGTTGTTCGCGCCGAACATGCCGCGCTGGACGCGGATCTCCTCGCCGCCCTGGCCCCGCTGGCCGGGGAGGTTGGAGGCGGACAGGTCCTTCTCGGGGTTCACCCCGTTCGGCCCGTTCGCGCTGTTGGTGCCGTTCGCGTCGCTCACCGCAGCAGCCCCTTCATCTCGATCGTCGGCAGGGCCTTGAGCGCCGCTTCCTCCGCCTCGCGGGCCGCTTCCTCGGCGTTCACCCCGAGCTTGGAGCTCTGGATCTTCTGGTGGAGCTTGAGGATGGCGTCCATCAGCATCTCGGGCCGCGGCGGGCAGCCGGGCAGGTAGATGTCGACGGGGACGATGTGGTCGACGCCCTGGACGATGGCGTAGTTGTTGAACATGCCGCCCGAGGAGGCGCACACGCCCATGGAGATCACCCACTTGGGGTTCGGCATCTGGTCGTAGACCTGCCGGAGCACCGGCGCCATCTTCTGGCTGACCCGCCCGGCGACGATCATCAGATCGGCCTGGCGCGGGGAGCCGCGGAAGACCTCCATGCCGAAGCGGGCCAGGTCGTAGCGCCCGGCGCCGGTGGTCATCATCTCGATCGCACAGCAGGCGAGGCCGAAGGTGGCGGGGAAGACCGACGCCTTGCGCACCCAGCCGGCGGCCTGCTCGACGGTGGTCAGCAGGAAGCCGCTCGGCAGCTTTTCTTCGAGTCCCATGACTAAAGGTCCCTCAGTCCCATTCGAGGCCGCCGCGCCGCCAGACGTAGGCGTAGGCGACGAAGACGGTGAGCACGAAGAGCAGCATCTCCACGAGCCCGAACACACCCAGGGCGTCGAAGGTGACGGCCCAGGGGTAGAGGAAGACGATCTCGATGTCGAAGACGATGAAGAGCATCGCCGTCAGGTAGTACTTGATGGGGAAGCGCCCGCCGCCGGCCGGCGTGGGGGTCGGCTCGATGCCGCACTCGTAGGCCTCGAGCTTCGCGCGGTTGTACCGCTTCGGACCGATCAGCGTGGCCATGACCACGGAGAAGATCGCAAAGCCTGCCCCGAGGGCTCCCAGTACGAGGATGGGCGCATACGCGTTCACCGCTCCTCGCTCCTCTCAGTCGGCACTGACTGCTGGCGGTTGCATCGGGCTCACATCCGCCCCACCAGTCCCACGAACCCCGTTGGTCCCGGCGAAGATCGAGAACATGTGAAGCAGGTCACAAGCCCAACTGCCTCGCATCTTATGCCCGCCGCTCTGTGATCTGCGACACGGGGTATTCCACAAGCTTTGTGATCTCCACCACCTGACGAAGGATCATGAAGTCATATGAGCAGTGATCTTCGCACTAGAAGCACCAGAGTGATCACTACTGGTGACATTTCCGCTCGTCGGCCCAGCTCGCGAGGGGCGTCTCAATATCAAGAGGGTTCCCGCGCATGCAAATTGGCGTTGGACTTGATCTCTTGATAGAGGGCGCCATTCACACCTCGGAGGGAGGCGCGGGGCCGGGTGTGGACGCGTGCACGCGTTCACGAGCTCGCCGACCGCCGGTCCGCGCGCCGGACGCGCCCGTCGCGGTGACCGTTCCGTGACCTCCGCCACATTCATGAGAGGCCGATGAGAACCGGGCTTGGCCAACCACCCCAACCAGTGGTAGGCCACGGGCAATTCGGGCGTAACGACGAAAGACCGTGATCACAGGCTTGTGGGGTGGGGTCCGCAATGTCCGTTAAGGCGTCAATAAGGACTCCGCGCCCCACGTTTCACGGGCTCGATTGAACAACTGTGGCGCAGGACACGTTTCTTGAAGGTATGAAGGAGGCCCTGATACCGGTTGTTCTCATGTCCCACACCGCTCACATACGCAGCCACCGGAAGCCCCGCCGCAGCGCGTCGACGATCGCGATGCGGGCCGGAGTTGCCGGTGGCATCCTCAGCACCGTGGCAGTGGCCGGTGCGTCGGGGGCGGCCAACGCCGCCGAACCGGTGACGCAGACCATCGAACTGCCCACCCTGACGGCCGACCTGGCCGCCCAGGTCGCCCAGTCCGCGGACGCCACCGAGCTGGCCGCCGCGAACTACGAGCTGCAGGCCGAGCGTGACGCGGCCGCCGCCGAGGCGGCCAAGGAGGCCAAGGCCGACCTCGCCGACGCGAAGAAGAAGGCCGAGGCCAAGAAGAAGGCCGAGGAGGCCGCACGCAAGGCCGCCGCCGAGCGTGCCTCGCGGAACGCCGAGCGGGCCACCCTGTCCGCTTCCGCGTCGACGTCCACGTCGGCGTCCGCCGCCGACACGTCCGTCTCCGCGCCCGCCAGCGGCAGCGTCGCGACGGTCATCTCCTTCCTCAAGGCCCAGCTGGGCGACGCCTACGTCATGGGCGCCACCGGCCCCAACGCCTGGGACTGCTCCAGCCTCGTCCAGGCCGCCTTCCGTGAGGTCGGTGTGGACCTGCCGCGCGTGTCGCAGGACCAGTCGATGATGGGCACCGAGGTCTCCCTGTCCAACCTCGCGGTCGGCGACATCCTGTACTGGGGTGGCAAGGGCTCCGCGTACCACGTGGGCGTGTACATCGGGAACGGCCAGTACCTGGACGCCGCGAACCCCTCCAAGGGCGTCGTCATCCAGGACCTCTCCGGCTACCCGGCCTCCGGCGCGGTCCGCGTCCTCTGAGCCGTCGCACAACGTGGGAAGGGCCGCAGCCGCTCGGGGGCTGCGGCCTTCGCCCGTTCCCCGGCCGTATTTCCGTTGCCGTCCCGCGAGGCCGCCGCTAGCGTGCCTCACGTGACGAACCCCGAGTCCGACAGAGCGGAGCCGCCGGTCGCCCGGCGGCGGGCCGCAGGCTGACGGTCGTACGGCTCCCCGAGCCGCCCCCGCCTCCGGCGACCGGACACGCGCTCCGCGTGCCTGGCCGGTTCTTCCTTCCCTCCAGCGCGCGGATGCTCCTGCCCGCACACTCACGCCGGAGTGGACTCCTTGCCTGTCTTCATCCATGTCCTGGGCCTCGCCGTCTTCGCCCAGGGAACCTCCGAGTTCATGCTGTCCGGGCTCGTCCCGGGCATCGCCCGTGATCTGTCCGTACCGGTGGCCGCCGCCGCGAGCCTGACGTCGGCGTACGCGATCGGCATGGTCGTCGGCGCCCCCGTGATGGCCGCCTGGAGCGCGCGCTGGCCGCGCCGCCGGGCGCTGGCCGGGTTTCTCGCGGCATTTGTCGCCGTCCATGCCGTCGGCGCGGTCACGGACGACTTCGCCGTGCTGTTCGGCACCCGGATCGTCGGCGCGGTCGTCAACGCCGGTTTCCTCGCCGTCGCGATGTCCGTCGCGACGTCCCTGGTCGCCCCGGATCGGCAGGGGCGGGCGACCGCCGTCCTGCTGTCGGGGGTGACGCTGGCGTGTGTCGCCGGGGTGCCCGCGGGCGCGCTGCTCGGCGAGCGGGCCGGCTGGCGCGCCGCCTTCTGGGCGGTGGCCGCGCTGTGCCTGCCCGCGCTGGCGCTGGTGTTCCGCTCGGCGCCCGCCGACGCCGCCCGGCGTGCCGAGGTCTCGGTCCGCCGGGAGGCGCGGGTGCTGACGGCTCGCCCCGTGCGGTCGGCGCTGCTGCTCGCCGCCGTCGTCAACGGGGCGACGTTCGCGACCTTCGCCTACCTGGCCGTCATCGCCACCGACGTCACGGGGCTGCCCGGGGCGGCGGTGCCCGGACTGCTCGCGGCGTTCGGGGCGGGCGCGTTCGTCGGCGTGACCGTGGCGGGCCGCAGGGGCGACGGCCGCCTGTTCCCCGCGCTCGCGTCGCTGCCCGCGGGGTGGGCGGTGCTGGCCGTGGCCGGCGCGCACGCGCTGCCGCTGTTCGTCACGGCCACCGCCCTCGGCGCTCTGTCGTTCGGCGTCGGCTCGGCGCTGGTGAACCGGGTGCTGAAGGCCGCCGCCGACGCGCCCGCGCTGGGCGGGGCGTTCGCCACCGCCGCGCTGAACGCGGGCGCGTTCACCGGCCCCCTCCTGGCCGGTGCCGCCACCTCTGCCACGGGCGACCAGCGCGCCGCCGCCTGGGTCAGCGCCGCGCTGGCCGCGACCGGCGTCGTCATCGCGGCAGGCACGGCCCGCGCGCGGCCCAACCCCGTGGCGTGATCGGGCCTTCGGTGCGGCCTTGGCCAGCCCGCTGAACGCAGGCGCATTCGCCAGCCCCTGCTGGCCGGTGCCGCCACCTCCGGCACCGGCGTCATCGTCGCGGCAGGCACGGCCCGCGCTCGGCGCAACCCCGTGACGTGATCAGGCCTTCGGTGCGACCTTGGTCAGTCCGTTGATGATGCGGTCCATCGCGTCGCCGCCCGTCGGGTCGGTGAGGTTGGCGAGGAGCTTCAGGGTGAACTTCATCAGCATCGGGTGGGTCAGGCCGCGCTGGGCCGCGATCTTCATGACCTTCGGGTTGCCGATGAGCTTCACGAAGGCGCGGCCGAGGGTGTAGTAGCCGCCGTAGGTGTCCTTGAGCACGCGCGGGTACCGCTGGAGGGCGACTTCCCGCTGGGCGGGGGTGGCCCGCGCGTGCGCCTGGACGATGACGTCGGCGGCGATCTGGCCGGACTCCATGGCGTAGGCGATGCCCTCGCCGTTGAACGGGTTCACCAGGCCGCCGGCGTCGCCGACCAACAGCAGGCCGCGGGTGTAGTGCGGCTGGCGGTTGAAGGCCATGGGGAGCGCGGCACCGCGGATCGGGCCGGTCATGTTCTCGGGGGTGTAGCCCCAGTCCTCGGGCATGGACGCGCACCACGCCTTCAGGACCTCCCGCCAGTCCAGCTCCTTGAAGGAGTCGGAGGTGTTCAGGACGCCGAGGCCGACGTTGGAGGTGCCGTCGCCCATGCCGAAGATCCAGCCGTAGCCGGGGAGGAGGCGGTCCTCGCCGGGGCCGCGGCGGTCCCACAGCTCCAGCCAGGACTCCAGGTAGTCGTCGTCGTGGCGCGGGGAGGTGAAGTACGTGCGCACGGCGACGCCCATCGGGCGGTCCTCGCGGCGGTGCAGGCCCATCGCCAGCGAGAGGCGGGTGGAGTTGCCGTCGGCGGCGACCACGAGCGGGGCGTGGAAGGAGACTTCGCGCTTGTCCTCGCCGAGCTTGGCGGTCACACCGGTGATGCGGCCGGTGCGGTCGTCGACGATCGGGCCGCTGACGTTGCAGCGCTCGTACAGCCGGGCGCCCGCCTTCTGCGCCTGCCGGGCCAGTTGCTCGTCGAAGTCGTCGCGCTTGCGGACCAGGCCGTAGTCGGGGAAGGAGGCGAGATCCGGCCAGTCGAGCTGGAGCCGGACGCCGCCGCCGATGATGCGCAGGCCCTTGTTGCGCAGCCAGCCGGCCTCTTCGGAGATGTCGATGCCCATCGCCACGAGCTGCTTGACCGCCCGCGGGGTGAGCCCGTCACCGCACACCTTCTCGCGCGGGAACTCGGTCTTCTCCAGCAGCAGGACGTCGAGCCCGGCCTTGGCGAGGTGGTACGCCGTGGTGGAGCCCGCTGGCCCCGCGCCCACGACGATCACGTCGGCGGTGTTGTCGGAGAGGAGGGGCTCGGTCACGGCGGGATCTCCCCAAGTTCGAAATCTGCGTGCCGACCGGCACTGGACATGGGCAGTCTATTCAGCACAATTGATCAACCGGCTGAAGGGCTGCCCCGTGAACAGAACGCTCCCCGTGGTACGGCTGCGCGTCCCCACCGACGAGGACGCCGTCGCCTGGCACCGGGTCTTCGACCACCCGGACGTGATGGAGTTCCACGGCGGCCGTTCCGCCGGGCTGTCCGTCTACGAGGAGCTGACCGCCCGCCAGCGCAAGCACGACGCGGAACTGGGCTTCTGTCTGTGGACGATGCTCGACGAGGAGGACCGGGTCATCGGCTTCACCGGCGCGCAGCCCTGGCCTCTCGAGTGGGGTCCGGCCGGGGAGATCGAGATCGGCTGGCGGCTGGGCCGGGAGCACTGGGGCCGGGGCTATGTCACCGCCGCCGCGCAGATGACGCTTGAGCGGTTGCGCGCGGCGGACGTGCCCGGCGTGGTGGCGATGGTGAACGCCCGCAACGCCCGCTCGATCGCGGTCACCCAGCGGCTGGGCATGCGGCTCGCCGAGACCTTCACGACGCCCGAGTCCGAGCAGCAGGGGCACTGCTACCGACTGGCGTTGTGACGCAGAGTAATACTCGGCTACGGAAAGACACCTGACGCTTCCGGACGGCACCCCCGGGCGGTTACCCTGCCAGTACCGCTGGGGGTGACATCTGTGCGTATACCACCCAAAACACCCGAAGTGCGTGTGCCGAGACTCGTCGGTCTCATGGCCGTCGACGCGCGCGAGGCGGCCGAGTCGCACGGGGTGCTGCTCGCCGCACCGGACCGGCCGGACTTCCCGCGCACGGTCGTGGACTACGTCGTACGGCAGTACCCGCCACCCGGAGCCGAGATACCACGCGGCGCCGTGGTCACCGTCTGGTTCGACTTCGGCGAGGGCGATGGCGGCGGAGGCTCGGGCGTCCGTGAGCCCCGCGTCCCGGGCCCGCCGCACGGCGGCGTCCGCCGCGAGCTGATCACGCCGGAGGAACCACGGGCGATGAGCCCGCTCAGCTCTCCTTGAGCCCGCTCGGCGCTCCCTGAGCCGCTCAGCTCTCCTTGAACCCGCGGTGCAGTGCCACCACGCCGCCCGTGAGGTTCCGCCACGCCACCCGCGACCAGCCCGCGCCCGTCAGCCGGTCGGCGAGCGCCGCCTGGTCGGGCCAGGCGCGGATGGACTCGGCGAGGTAGACGTACGCCTCCGGGTTGGAGGACACCGCGCGGGCCACCGGCGGCAGCGCCCGCATCAGGTACTCGGTGTAGACGGTGCGGAAGGGCGCCCAGGTAGGGTGCGAGAACTCGCAGATCACGACCCGTCCGCCGGGTCGCGTCACCCGGTGCATCTCGCGCAGCGCCGCGTCGAAGTCCTGGACGTTGCGCAGCCCGAAGGAGATGGTGACGGCGTCGAAGACGTCGTCCTTGAACGGCAGCCGGGTCGCGTCCCCCGCGGTCAGCGGCAGCCACGGGTGCTTGCGCTTGCCCACCTGGAGCATGCCGAGGGAGAAGTCGCAGGGGACGACGTAGGCGCCGGTGCGGGCGAAGGGCAGGGAGGAGGTCGCCGTACCGGCGGCCAGATCGAGGACCTTCTGCGCGGGCCGCGCGTCGACGGCCTTGGCGACCTCCTTGCGCCAGGCGCGGGCCTGCCCGAGGGACAGCACGTCGTTGGTGAGGTCGTACCGGTCCGCCACGTCGTCGAACATCGAGGCGACTTCGTGCGGCTGCTTGTCCAGGGATGCGCGGGTCACGCCCTCATTGTTGCAGCAGGGCCCGGCGGCAGAAGGCGCGGCGTGCGTTTCCCGGCCACGTCCTCCACCCACCCGCACAGAAGCACGAAGACGGCGATCAGCACCCAGCCCACCCCGAACATGAACCACTGGTTCTCCAGCGGCAGGTGGGCCTCGAAGGCGGGCACCTCCCAGAACCGGTCGATCAGCGGCACGGCCAGGATCAGCGCGATCTCGTGCCAGAGGTAGACCGTCACCGCGCGCGCGTTGAAGACGCTCACGATCCGGTCCAGCCTCGGCGCGCGGGCGAGCCAGGAGAAATCGGCCTTGAAGTACATCAGCGGTGTCACGAACCCCGCCGACCAGAAGGCCTGGGCGAGCGGGTTCTCGTCCAGGTCGTAGGTGCCGTACTCGGCCTGGTGCGCGAAGGCGTACCAGCCGCCGTACGCCAGCGCGGCCAGCGAGAACAGGACGACGGCGGCCGGCTTCAGCCGCCGGAGCACCCCGTCGCGGTGGGCGAAGCCGAGGAGCCAGCAGAAGAGGTATGTGGCCAGGTCCAGCAGGGCGGTGCCGAAGCGGTCGTCCGGCGGCTGCCAGGCGAACCGGAGGGCGACGACCGGGGCGAGGGACAGCGCCAGCACGGGTACCGGCGCGAGCCGGAAGAACCGCAGCAGGAGCGGGGAGAGCAGCACGAACCAGAGGTACGTCCGCAGGTACCAGAGGACCTCCCAGGCCTGCGCGCCCGACGCGTCGCCGGGCGGGTCGCCCAGCGGCACGATCCAGAAGACGATCTGCCAGCCGGGCATCCAGCCGTGCACCAGCATCGCCGCGACCACGAAGACGCCCCAGAACCAGAACGGCGGGAGCAGTCTGCGCACCCGGCTCATGACGACCTTCGGGGCCGGGCGCTCCAGTGACTTCGCCATGAGCGTGCCGGCCAGGGCGAACATGACGCCCATCGACGGGAACACCAGGCCCGCCCAGGCCCACCCGAACGTGTGATACGCGACCACGCGGACGAGGGCCGCGGCGCGGAGGGCGTCGAAGTACCGGTCGCGTCCGGCAGCCGTACCCCTCCGGTGCGAGCCCACGTCAGCTCACCCCCGCCGGAGTGCCGACCTCGCCCGTCCGCTTCAGCTTCTGCCAGCGCAGCCGGCCGCCGGTGAGGGCGGTGACGCAGGAGTGGATGAGGACGAGGTACATCATCTGCCGGTACGCCAGCTGCTGCAGCGGCATCATCAGCAGGTACCGGTACTTCTCGCGGTCCAGGCGGAAGGCGTACGCGGCGCACAGCAGCTGCACGCCCAGCACCGCGAGCCACGCCAGCAGGGCCGCCTGGAAGTCGACGAAGACCATCGAGTAGACGGTGAAGACGTCGATGAGCGGCGCGAAGACCGGTGTCACGATCTGGAAGATCACCACCAGTGGCAGCCCGACCCGGCCGAACCGCCCCGAGGGACCCTTGTCGGTGAGCGCCTTGCGGTGCTTCCACAGCGCCTGCATGGTGCCGTACGACCAGCGGTAGCGCTGCGACCACAGCTGCTTCAGCGAACAGGGCGCCTCGGTCCAGGCCCGCGCGTGCTCCTGGTAGACGACTCTCCATCCCGCGCGGTGCAGGGCGATGGTGATGTCGGTGTCCTCGGCGAGGGTGTCCTCGCTCATCCCGCCGACGTCCAGCACCGCCTCGCGCCGGAAGGCACCGATCGCGCCGGGGATGGTCGGCATGCAGCGCAGCAGGTCGTACATGCGCCGGTCGAGGTTGAAGCCCATCACGTACTCGATGTGCTGCCAGGCGCCGATGACCGTGTCGCGGTTGCCGACCTTGGCGTTGCCCGCGACCGCGCCGACGCCGGAGTCGGCGAAGGGCTGCACCAGCTGCCGTACCGTGTGCGGTTCGAAGACGGTGTCGCCGTCCATCATCACGACGATGTCGTACGACGCGTTGCGCACCCCGTTGTTGAGGGCGGCGGGCTTGCCGGCGTTGGCCTGGCGGATGACGCGGACGTTGGGCAGGCCCAGGGACTCGGCGATGTCCGCCGTACCGTCAGTGGAGCCGTCGTCGACCACGATGATCTCGATCGGATGGGTGCTTCTCGCCAGCGAGTTCAGGGTGTTGGCGATGCACTCCTTCTCGTTGTACGCCGGGACGATCACGCTGACCGGTTCGGTGACCGGCGGCCCCCAGGAGAACCGGCGTCTGTTGCGCTGCCGGTGATGGCGGCGGGCCAGGATCAGCATCATCCCGAAGCGCCCCAGGACCGCGACGCCGACGACCGCCAGGCCGACGGACAGCGCCGGCACGGTCCACTCGGCGACGGCGACGGCCGCGACGAGCGCCCTGCCCTCGTAGAGGGTGGCGCCGGTGGCGGGGCGGTGAGCCGCCTGCGAACCGGCACCGGACGCGGCGGCGCCCGGGGCCTGCCGCCCCATGGCCCCGCTGACGGTGGTGAAGGTGTAGCCCTTCGCCCGCATCTTCTCGATGTACTTCGGCAGCGCCTCGATGGTCTGCGAGCGATCCCCGCCGGCGTCGTGGAAGAGCACGGACGCGCCCTCGCCGTCCTCGGGCGTGGCCCACTCGACGATCTTCGAGACGCCGGGGCGCTTCCAGTCGTCGCTGTCGGTGTCGATGAAGACGCTGGTGTAGCCCTGTTCGCCGAGTTGCTCGTAGACCTGCCAGCTGTAGTCGTCGATGGCGTCGGTCTTCGAGGAGTACGGCGCCCTGAACAGCGTGGTGGTGATGCCGGCCGCGCCCGCGAGGGCCAGCTGGGTCTGCTGCATCTCGCGGTTCACGCGGGCTTCGGACTGGTAGGACAGGTCGACGTGGGTGAAGGTGTGCAGGCCGATCTCGTTTCCCTGCTCGACCATGTCCGCCACGACGTCCGGGTGCCGGGCGACCATCGAGCCGAGCACGAAGAACGTGGCCGGGACGTCGTACTCCTCCAGGATCTCCAGCACCCGCGGCGTCCACGTCGGGTCGGGGCCGTCGTCGAAGGTGAGCGCGATCGTCTTGTCCGGGACGGACACGGTCGTCGCCTGTCCGCCGCGGAAGGTGAGGATCGGGCCGCCGTCGAGGACGTCGTCGGGCACACCGCTGGAGCCGGCCCCGGTGCGCACCCGCTGGTCGCCGCCGACCTCGGCGCGCAGATAGCCGTCGAGCAGCATCACGCTGGTCAGCGCGAGCAGGAGCAGCAGGGCGAGGATGACACGCGGTTTCTGCAGTGCCGCGGCCTTGCCCGCAGCCCGTTCGATGCGGGTGGGGGCACGGCGCCGGCCGCGGGAGGAAGTCGTCGTCATGGGTGTGGCTGCGTTCCGGTCGTGGGCGTCAGTCGGCGGTCGCCGAGGCGGACGGGGAGGGGGCGGCGGTGCCGGAGGGCGGTGCGCTGCCGGGCAGGCCGATCCGCTCGCCCATGCCGCCGGGGCGGACGCCGCCGGGCCCATGGCCGCCGCCCGCGGCACCCTGGGCGTCCGCGCCGAAGGGCAGCAGCGACGACGGGGCCAGTGAGGTGCCCCAGCCCATGAAGGCGGCGCCGAGGACGGCCGCGTAGGCGAGGCAGCCGACGCCGAGGAGGACGCCGATCCGGCGCAGCAGCCTGGACCTGCGTCCGGAGTTGTCGACGAACACGGGCCCCTCGGCGGACCCGGTGCCGCGTTTGCGGCGGCGGCCGCGCGCGGCCGCGCGGCTTTCGGTGACAGGCTCGGAATGCATTCCCCGGACGTTAGGGAGCCTTCATGTGCCGAGGTCACCGGCTTCCTGTGAAGCGTCCATGAGAAACGGCGCAGCCTGTGCGCTCGCTGAGAGATCCCGCCGGGGGCCCGGATTCTCACGGGTGGCTCCCAGGTGCGGGTGAGACGTTCCCGCGATGAAGGGATTCCTGAAGCCGACGGCCGCGCTCGCCTGTCTGGTCGCCCTGGCCACGGCCGGGTGCTCCGCCGAGACGGCGGCCACGACGTCCGATCCGTCGCACACGCCGTCGTCCACGCCGTCCGCCACAGCATCGTCCACCGCGTCGTACGCCCTGTCGTACGCGCCCTACGTCAGCGCCACCACCGCCTCCGCCACCGACTCGGCCGGCTCCCCCGACGCCTACAACCTGGCCTTCGTCCTGTCGGACGGCAGCGGTTGCACTCCCGAGTGGAACGGCACCCAGGCGCTCACCGACGCGACCGTCACCTCCCGGATCGCGGAGCTGACGGAGTCCGGCATCCCCGTCCGGGTCTCGTTCGGCGGCGCCTCCGGCAAGGAACTCGCCGCCGTCTGCGACAGCGCGGCCGAGCTGGCCGAGGCGTACGGCGCGGCGCTGGACGCGGCGGGGGCGACGCGGGCCGACTTCGACATCGAGGGCGACGAGCTGACCGACGCGGACTCGGTCGCGCTGCGCAGCGGGGCGATCGCCCTGCTCCAGGAGGAACGGCCGGAGCTGGAGGTCTCGTTCACCCTCCCGGTGATGCCGTCCGGGCTGGACGCCGACAGCCTGGCGCTGCTGGCGTCCGCCAACGGGCACGACGTGCAGGTCTCCACCGTCAACCTGATGACGATGAACTACGGCGGCTCCTACACCGGCGACATGGGCGGCTACGCGGTCCGTGCCGCCCGTGCCGCGCACACCCAGCTCGCCGACGTGTTCGGCCTGTCGTCGGCCGCCGCCTGGAAGGGCATGGCGCTGACGTCGATGATCGGCGTGAACGACGTCGACGGCGAGACGTTCACCCTGGCGGACGCGGCGCGGGTCCGGGCGTTCGCCGAGCGGCACGGGCTCGCCTGGGTGTCGATGTGGGCGACGTTCCGCGACCGGGCGTGCGGGGAGGGCGACACGGCGTCCGAGTGCAGTGGGGTGGCGCAGGAGGACGGCGCGTTCGGTGCGGTGTTCGCGGGCTGAGCCGGGTCAGGCGATCCGCCACAGCGCCGGGACGGACGGGGGTTCCCAGCCGGGCTGTGCCGTGTGGGCCTGGAGGCAGAGCCAGGCGCGGTCGTCGTGGGTGACGCGGTCGCCGGGCCGGTAGGCGGTGCCGACGGTCCAGGTGCCGCCCGGCGGCGGGGTGGGGCCGGGGTCCTGCGGGACGGCGAGGACGAAGTCGAACGCCGCCTCCTTGGCGCCGCCCGCGTCGCGGACGGTCATCAGCAGGCGCGGGTCGAAGATGGTGTCGGTGTTGTTGCGGGGCTCGTTCGGGAAGTACAGCTGCGTGGTCAGCACGGGCCGGTTCGGGGCCTGCACCTTCACGTGTATGTGCCGTGTCCGGCCCGGGTAGAGGCCGGGGACGATCGTGGTGAGGGTGAACGCGCCGTCGGCGCCGGTGTACTGGTGGCCGCGGAACCGGAACCCGGTGTTGTCGCAGGCCCCGTTGACGTCGGCCTGCCAGAAGTCCAGCAGGGCGCCGGCTATCGGCCGGCAGGCGAGGCCGAAGACGTAGCCGCTCACGGTGAGCCGGGTGCCGGGCGTGCCGGCTTCCAGCAGGCTGGTCCTGCGGGGCGAGTTCGGCTTGAAGTAGGGGCCCTCGGTCTGCGGCGGCGTGGGGTCGTCGCCGTCGTCGCACGCCGGGGTGAGCGGGGGTGCCGCATCCTGGGCGGTGAGGGTGCGGGCCAGCGCGGGAGCGCCGGCCAGGGCCGCGGGGACCGCGACCGTCGCGGCGAGGGCGGCGCGCAGCACCGTCTTGCGGCTGACGAGCGGGGAGTTCTCCTCGGCCGGGTCGCGCGTCTCGTTGGTCGCGTTGTCCATGCCTGCTCCTTGTGGGGGCTGTCGGAACGACTTCGGACTGAACGGCACCGAACCTAGGCGTGCGTGTGCGGGGGTTCGATGGACTGGTGTGCGCGGCTGTGGTGTTTTCGGAAGGCGCCGGGGCTCTGCCCGGTCTCGCGGCGGAAGAAGCGGCTGAAGTACGCCGGGTCGGTGAAGCCGGTGCGGGCGGCGACCTGACGTACCGACAGCTCGGTGTGCGCGAGCAGCCGTTGGGCCTGGCAGGTGCGGGCCTCCCGCAGCAGCCGTCCCGGGCTGCGGCCGGTGGCGGACCGTACGGCCTGGGTGAGGTAGCCGGGGGTGACGCCGAGCCGGTCCGCGCACTCCCGGACCGTCCAGGCGACCGCGTCGGGGAGGGTGATCAGCCGGGCGAAGGCCTGGGCGACGGCGGCCCCGCGGCCCTCGGCCGGGACGCCGGGCGCGGGCCCGTCCGGGAGCCGGGCCACCCGGACGGCGAGTACGTGCAGCAGTGCCCGCAGCACGCCCTCGTACCCCGGTCCCCGCTGCTCGTACTCCCTGACCATCTCCGTCATGAGGGCGCCGATCCGCTCGCCCTCCCCCGGCGGCGGCCGGAACCAGCCGCGCGCGGCGAGCCGGCGCAGCAGCTCGCGGTCGCCGGGGTGGTCCACGAGGAAGTCCTCGGTGAACAGCAGGAGCGTGCCGTCGAGGGCGTGGCCGTCCTCCCAGTGGTGCACCTGGCCCGGTGCAAGCACGGCCAGGTGCTGCGGCGCGAGCGGCCGGCGGGTGAGGTCGACTACGTGGGTGCCGGACCCGGCGGTGACGTGGACGATCTCGTAGAAGGTGTGCCGGTGCGGCCGGTGCCAGCGGGCGTACGGCCCCAGGGAGTCGAAGTCGCCGGCCACGAAGGGGACGGCTCCGGGGCCGGCCACTTCCAGCCGGTGCAGGGGCGGTTCGCCGGTACGGGGCGGGAGAGAGGGTGTCCCGGGCGGGACGGTGGTGCCGCGCATGGACCCGAACCTCCTGATGGCAGGTACAGACCAATCGAGCGCCACCAGCGTCTCACGCCGGTCATGCCGTCCGCGAAGCCCTCACCAGGTCCTGGTGGAACTACCGGCGGCGGTGCACCAAGCGCCCCGCGACGACCGTCGCCACGCAGGTGGCGGCGCCCTGCCGGACCAGGGCGGCCCGGTCGGGCACGTCGAAGACGGCGAAGCGGGCGGGGCCGCCCGCGGCGAGCGGCGGCAGCAGGATCAGCGGGACCGGGGAGAGGGACGGCGGCCCCGGCAGCGACGGCGGCCGCTGCCCGACGGCGAGCCCGGCCCGCCGCACCGCGTCCAGCGCGGCCCGCTCACGCAGCTCCCCCGCGATGGCGACGGTGCCGTGCGCGAGGAGCCGCTGCACGCCGCGCCGCGCGCTGGCGCCGCGGCGGGCGGGGTCCGCGCGGAACAGGGCCTGCGCGCGCTCCCCGCCGATCGGTTCCGTGCCGAGCCGGTCGGCCTCGCGCGGGTCGGGGTGGTACGTCCGCTCCAGCAGCTCCGGCCCGTACGGGTTGAGCAGCCCGGGGGTGAGGATGCCGGGCCAGCGCCGCACCCGGGCCCGCGGGTGGGCGGCGGCCAGCTCGTCGTACGGGCCGACGGCGGCGAGGTGCGCGCCGTCGACCAGGACGGCGGTCTCGGGCGAGGCCTCGGCGACGTGGAGGGTCAGCAACGCGGGCTCAGTTGGGGGCGAGGATCTTCAGCTCGGGGTGGGCGGTGCCACCCTCGATCGCCGTCGACGAGATGTGGGAGACGACCCGCTCGTCGACGGGGTCGTTCGCCGGGTCGTCGTGCACGAGCAGGTGCTCGTACGTCGTGCTCCGCTGCGCCGGGACGCGGTCGGCGCCCCGGATCATCTCGATCATCTCCATGAGGTTGGAGCGGTGCTTGGCACCGGCCGCCGAGACGACGTTCTCCTCCAGCATGATCGAACCGAGGTCGTCGGCGCCGTAGTGCAGGGTCAGCTGGCCGGCGTCCTTGCCGGTGGTCAACCAGGACCCCTGGATGTGGGCGACGTTGTCGAGGAAGAGGCGGGCGATCGCGATCATCCGCAGGTACTCGAAGATGGTCGCCTGGGTGCGGCCCTTCAGGTGGTTGTTCTGCGGCTGGTAGAGGTACGGGATGAAGGCGCGGAAGCCGCCCGTCCGGTCCTGTACGTCACGGATCATCCGCAGGTGCTCGATCCGCTCGGCGTTGGTCTCGCCGGTGCCCATGAGCATGGTGGAGGTCGACTCGACGCCCAGGTTGTGCGCGGTCTCCATGATCTCCAGCCAGCGCTCGCCGCTCTCCTTCAGCGGGGCGATCGCCTTGCGCGGCCGCTCCGGCAGCAGCTCGGCGCCGGCGCCGGCGAAGGAGTCGAGGCCGGCGGCGTGGATGCGCTGGATGGCCTCCTCCACCGACACCTTGGAGATCCGGGCCATGTGCTCGACCTCGCTCGCCCCCAGGCTGTGGATGACGAGCTGCGGGAAGTCCTTCTTGATCGCGGAGAAGTGCTTCTCGTAGTACTCGACGCCGTAGTCCGGGTGGTGGCCGCCCTGGAACATGATCTGCGTGCCGCCCAGCTCGACGGTCTCCGCGCACCGGCGCAGGATGTCGTCCAGGTCGCGGGTCCAGCCCTTGTCGCTCTTCGGCGGGGCGTAGAAGGCGCAGAACTTGCACGCCGTGACACACACGTTCGTGTAGTTGATGTTCCGCTCGATGATGTACGTCGCGATGTGCTCGACGCCCGCGTACCGGCGGCGGCGCACCGCGTCGGCGGCGGCGCCCAGGGCGTGCAGTGGCGCGTCGCGGTAGAGGTCCAGTGCCTCCTCGGGGGTGATCCGCCCACCCGCTGCGGCGCGGTCGAGCACAGACTGGAGGTCGGCCTTCTCGGTCACCGGGGCGTCCCTTTCGTCAAGGGTTGTGGACGGACCGAACCAGCCTACGCCAGGCGTTTCCGCGCGCTCACGTCAGGCCGCGTACGCGGCGGCCGGCCGGAGAGCACGGCGTGTCATGATCACTGCTTGCCGTGTGCGCGACAGCGAAGGGTCTTCCATGGAGCGAATCGCCGGCCGGGCGGGCATCGCCCTGTTCGTCCTCGTCGCCACCCTGCTCGGGCTCGCCGTGCCGGGTGCGCGTGCCGCGGAGGGCGTGCCGGTCGCGCAGGCCGGCCATCTCGCCGAGCGGCTGCGCGACGAACCGGTGTACATATCGGATCAACTCCCTCGTGAGGTGCCGAGATCCACGGCGCCCGACTTCGCGAAAGCGGCGCAGCGAACCGGCCTGCCCACCTACGTCCTCGTGCTGCCCGCCGGGAGCACCGGCGGCGAGGCGCTGCTGGACGCGGTGCACGACCGGCTCGGGCGGGACGGGCTGTACGTCCTGCTGGACGACTCGGGCGTCACGGACGCCGCCGCGTACGGCGTGACCGCGCCCGCCGACGACGCCGTGGCCGTCTCGCTGTACGAACTCCCCTACGACGCCGGACCGCTGCTCAGCCTGCGGCGCTTCGCCGACGTCGTCGCGCAGGGCGGGGAGAGGGCCGCGGCGCGGGCCGCGGCCGCCCGCGGGAAGTACGGCGACGGCGACGAGCCCGACCCCCTCTACATCGGCCCCTCCGACCGGGACGACCAGTCGCTCATGACGGGGGCCGCGCTGACCGGCGTACCGCTGACCGTGCTGCTCCTGGTGCCGTACGTACGGCGGTGGCGGCGCGGGCTGCCGGGCGCGCCCGCCGGTCGGCCGGCCGCGCGGCGGCGCTGGGTCGTCCCGGCGGTCGCCGTCGCCTGCGCCGTCGCGGTCGCCGTCACCGCGAACGCCCGCTTCGACCAGACCCGTTCCGGCGCCGCGCCCGCACCGACCCCCGACGACATGTCCGCGCGGGTCGAGCGGGTCGCCGCGGGGCTGAGGCAGGACCCGGTGTACGAGGACCCGGAGAGCCCGCGGGTGCTGACCGCGCGGCAGCGGGAGCGGCTGCACGAGCGGATCCGCGCCTTCGCCCGCTCGGAGGGCGGTGGCCCGGTGTACGTCGCGCTGGTCCCGCAGCAGCCCGAGGACGAGTCCGCGGGCGACGACGAGTTGTTCGCCGCCGCCGTGCACCACCGGGTGGGCGAGGACGGCGTGTACGTCGTCGCCGACCCGGTGCTGGGCGTGATCGGCGTCTACAACCACGGCCTGCGGCTGGACAGCCGCAGCGTCACCTTCGACGTGCCGGAGGCCGTCGCGTACGGCGACGACGCGGCGGGCCGGGCCGACGACCATCTGATGGGCCGGCGCCTCGACCGGCTCATGACCTTCCTGGAGAAGGTTCCGCGCACCGTGGAGCCCGGCTCCCTCGGCGACCCCGCCCCCGCCCCCAACCCCCGCGAGGAGGACACCCTCCGGCCGCTGTTCTCCGGGGAGTTCTGGCCCGGCCTGTGGTCGGGTGCCGTGCTGGCGGGGCTGCTGTGCGCGCTGGTGGCGGCGGTGCTGGCGCTGACCGGGAAGGCGCTGCGGCGGCGCGGTGCGCATCCGGTGCCGACGGAGGCACTGCCGTACACCCAGCCCACCGAGCCGTCGGCGGACTTCCTGCGCCGCACCGCGCGCGCCGAACTGCGTGCCTTCGAAGCCCACTTCACGGACGGTGCCGGGGCGCGTGCCCGGAACTGCATGGAGGCGGTGCTGCTGCTGACCGGTGACGGCCGGGAGCGGGCGGCGGATGCCGCGAAGGACCCGGCGCTGGACCCCGCGACGCTGGTCGCGCTCATCGTCCTCGCCCGGGCCGGCCAGGCGGCGCTGCCCCCGAACGAGGGCGGGCCCGAGGACCGGGTGTGCGGGGTGAACCCCCTGCACGGCCCGGCCCGCACCCGCCGTGACGTCCGCGTCTCGGCGGAGCACCGCAACCGCAGGCGCTGGCTGCCGGTGTGCGAGCCGTGCCGCGACGCGGCGACGGCCATCCCCGCCTCGCTGCCGGGGATGCGGCTGACCCTGCCGGACGGCGGCGGACGCCGGTTGCCGTACGACGAGTCGGAGGGCCCGCTGCCCGCCGTACGGGACGGGATCCCGCGGCTGATCAGCCGGATCCGGGAGAGCGCCGCCGCTACCTGAGCTTCGACAGCCGGGCCTCCGGCTTGCCCGACTCGGAGCTGTCCGACTGGTACTTCAGGTCGTCGCCCACGGGAGTCAGCCGTATCGTCGCCTTCGCCCCGCTGCAGCCGCCGTGGTTGGACTCGACACCGACGGACGTGGCGACGAGCTGCTTCTCGGTCACCTGCTCCAGGGTCAGGACGTCCGTGCAGACGCCGCCCAGCGCGTCCGTCTGGCGGACCTCGCCCAGTTCCTCGCCGACCTCGGCCTGCCGGAGGGTGACCCGGAAGGTGCCGACGGGCAGCGTGCCGCCGAGGGCGGTGCCCTGCCCCTCCCACGTGCCGAGGTAGCGGGCGGGCACCTCGGCCGGGGACGGGGCGTCCCCGGGGTTGCCGGGATCCCCGTCGCTGGGGGCCGGGGAGTAGGCGCCGCCGTCCTTGCCGCCCTCCGCGGTGTCCCGGTGGCCGCCGGGCAGGAGGTCGAGGACGAAGACCGAGCCGACCGTCACCGCCGCCAGCGCGCCCGCGACGGCGAGCGCGACCGAGCAGCTCAACCGCCGCCCCCTGCCGTCCGCTCCGGGCGCCGCCGAGGCGGCCACGGTGACGGAGAGCTTGCCGGGGCGCCCTCCGGAGGGGGTGACGGTGTCCCGCGGTGGCGCGCTGTCGTACGGCTGCGGCTGCGGCTGGGACTGCTGCGGTTGCGGCTCCTGTCTCTGCGCCGGTACGGCGGGCGGCATCACCGGCGGCGGCCCGAACGTGCCGACGGACTGCGGCACGCTCACCGCGGGGGTGCTGAACCCGGCCGGCCCCGACGGCGTGTCCGTCGCCGCCTCCAGGTTCAGCAGCCGTACCGCGCTCCGGCTCACCCCCTCCACCAGCGCCCGGGGCAGCCAGCCGTCCGCCACCAGGCGTGCCGCGCCCTCGGGGGCGAGGCGCCGGGCCACCTCGCCCGGTGCGGGGCGGGCGCCCGGGTCCTTCCCCAGGCAGTCGGCGACCAGCTCGCGCAGGTCGCCCTCGAGACCGGCGAGTTCGGGCTCCTCGTGGACGACCTTGTACAGCAGCGCGGCGGAGGAGTCGCCGGGGAACGGCGGTTCGCCGGTCGCCGCGTACGCCAGTACCGCGCCGAGGGAGAAGACGTCCGCCGCGCCCGTGACGCCCTTGCCGAGGATCTGCTCCGGCGACATGTAGCCGGGCGAGCCGACCGAGACACCGGTGGAGGTCAGCGACGCCGTGCCGTCGGTGGCGCGGGCGATGCCGAAGTCGATCAGCAGCGGGCCGTCCAGGGTGAGCAGCACGTTCGACGGCTTCACGTCCCGGTGCACCAGGCCCAGCTCGTGCACCGCGGCCAGCGCCTCCGCGAGCCCGGCGCCCAGCGCCCGTACCGTGCCGACGGGCAGCGCCCCGACCTCGGCCACCGCCGCGGTCAGGGACGGACCGGCCGCGTAGGCGGTGGCGACCCAGGGGACCGGCGCCTCCGGGTCGGCGTCCAGGACCGGCGCGGTCCAGGCGCCGCCGACCCGCCGCGCGGCGGCGACCTCACGCCGGAAGCGGGCCCGGAACTCCTCGTCCAGCGCGAAGTGCGGGTGGACGACCTTCACCGCGACGGTGCGCCCGCCCGCGCTGCGGCCGAGGTACACCCGCCCCATCCCGCCGGAGCCGAGCCTGCCGAGCAGGCGGTACGGCCCCACGCCGGTGGGTTCGTCGACTCCGAGCGGCTGCATCGCGCGCCCCCTCCCCCGTGGCCCCCCGTGGACCTGTCGAGTCTCCCAGCAGGTTACGCAGTCCGGGCGGCAGCACGGCGGTCACGGGGGCACGGGGTCACGGCCTTCACGACCTTCACGGCCTTCACGACCTTCACGGCCTTCAGGCCTTCACGGCTGGAGCAGGTCCACCTTCACGTCGGCCGGGAAGCCCGTCGACGGGCCGACCCGCCGGGCGAACTCCGCGACGGCGGCGAGCTGCGGCTCGCCGAAGCGGAAGTCCAGGGTGGTGAAGTACCGCTCCAGGACCCGCTCGTCGAAGGCCTCCCAGCGGGCCGCCTGCTCGGCGACCTTGCCGACCTCCTCCAGGGAGAGGTTGCGGGAGGCGAGGAAGGCCTCGTGGACCTTGCGGGTGATGACCGGCTCGCGTTCCAGGTAGTCACGGCGCGCCGCCCAGACCGCGAAGACGAACGGCAGGCCCGTCCACTCCTTCCACAGCGCGCCCAGGTCGTGCACGGCGAGGCCGTAGCGCGGCCCGTCGTGCAGGTTGGCGCGCAGCGCGGCGTCGCCGATGAGGACGGCGGCCTCGGCCTCCTGCATCATCAGGCTGAGGTCGGGCGGGCAGCTGTAGTAGTCGGGCTGGACGCCGAAGCGTTCCGCCAGCAGCAGCTGGGCCAGCCGGACGGAGGTGCGCGAGGTCGAACCGAGGGCGACCCGGGCGCCGTCGAGGCGGTCCAGCGGGACCTGCGAGACGATCACGCAGGACATGACCGGTCCGTCGCAGCCGACGGCGATGTCGGGGAAGGCGACCAGGTCGTCCGCGTTCTTCAGGAACTCGACGAGGGTGACGGGCCCGATGTCGAGGTCTCCCTGCACCAGCTTCTCGCTGAGCTTCTCCGGGGTGTCCTTCGTCAGCTCGAAGTCGAGGAGCGTGCCCGTTCTCGCGAGCCCCCAGTACAGGGGCAGGCAGTTCAGGAACTGGATGTGGCCGACGCGCGGCCGGGTGCGAGAAATGTCCACATCGCGAGGCTAGACCCTGGGCAGTAGGCTGCTGTCCTCGCCCCCGGCGTCGGACAGGCGTGGTGATCTTCAAACGTCCGAGTGACGTGATCTTGACCTCTATTGCTTTCGGGTGCCCGCGTGCTAGGCTCGCCGCAAGTTGCAGTTTGGTTTCCCTTGCAGTACAGAGCCTGCGGAGCATGTGACCGCGGGCTCTCGTCGTTTTCAGGCGGATGCAGTTGTGCAGAACTCGTCTTCACACTTGCTGGTTCTGGAGCAGGGCAACCCTTTGAGCCCAAGGAGGGCTTATGGCTACCGGAACCGTTAAGTGGTTCAACGCCGAAAAGGGCTTTGGCTTCATCGCCCAGGAAGGCGGCGGCCCCGACGTCTTCGTCCACTACTCCGCGATCAACGCGACCGGCTTCCGGTCCCTTGAGGAGAACCAGCAGGTGTCCTTCGACGTCACGCAGGGTCCGAAGGGCCCGCAGGCTGAGAACGTCACCCCGGTCTGATCCTTCCTGATCCGGGATCCGATCTAGCGCAGTACCCAAGGAGCCCCGCGCCTTTCGGCGACGGGGCTCCTGCCCTTTCCCCGGCCCATTCGCAGGCCGCTTTCCGGTGAATTCTGTACGAATTCTCGGATGCGTCAGATGTGCTGCATGATCAGCACGAACGTCGTGCCCGGCAGCAGTGCCTCGTAGGCGTGCGGAACATCCCCGCGATAGGTCATGTAGTCGCCCGGGCCCAGTTCCACGCTCTCCCCGCGCGGGCCCGCCTTCACCCGTCCGGAGCTCACGACCAGGTGCTCCACCGAGCCCGGAATATGCGGCTCGGATTCCCGCGCGGCGCCCGGTTCCGCCCGTAGGGCGTAGATGTCCCGGCGGGCGCCGGGCGGACACGCCGAGAGCAGGGTCGCCACGTAATTCGCCTGTTCGGACGCGACCGCGGGCCCTTCTCCCGCCCGGATCACCCGTACGGCCGGAGCCGGCGGCTCGACCAGTGCGCTGAACGGCACCCCGAGCGCCACGCCGAGCGCCCAGATCGTCTCCATGCTCGGATTCCCGCTCGCCGCCTCCAGTTGGGAGAGCGTCGACTTGGCGATCCCCGCCCGCTTGGCCAGCTCGGACAACGACAGCCCGGCCCGGGTGCGTTCCCGGCGCAGGGAGGCGGCGATCCAGTCGAGGGGCAGGCGGGGCGGGGTGCCGCTCCCGGGCGCGGAACCGGTCATGTCGTTCGCTCCAGAAGTACGATCGTTCGGCTTGACGAACAGGAGGCCGTCTGTTCATTGTAGAAAACATGCGTTCGTCCTTCCGAACACCCATGGTCCTCCCCCTCGTTCGCGACGCCTCCCTCGTCTGGGTGGCCGGCGGCGTCGTCGGGATCTCCTTCGGCGCGGTGGCCGTCGCGGGCGGACTGCCCGTGTGGGTGCCGGTGGTGATGTCCCTGGTGGTGTACGCGGGGTCGGCCCAGTTCAGCGCGGTCGGCGTGCTGCTGGCCGGCAGCGGACCGCTCGCCGCGGCCGCCACCGGCCTGCTGCTCAACACCCGTACGGCCGCGTTCAGCCTGGCCGTCGCCGACGTGATCGGCCACGGCCGCCTCGCCCGGCTGCTCGGCGCCCACCTCGTCACCGACGAGACCGTGGCCTTCGCCCTCGCCCAGTCCGACCCCGAGCGGCGGCGGACGGCGTTCTGGGTCTCGGGGCTCGGACTGTTCGCCGTGTGGAACGTCTCGGTCCTGGCCGGGGCCCTCGCCGGCAGCGCGCTCGGCGACACCGCCGCCTACGGGCTGGACGCCGCGTTCCCCGCCGTCCTCGCCGCCCTCGTGCTGCCCGCCCTGCGTGACGACGCCCGCACCCGCCGCTGCGCGCTGCTCGGCGCCTGCGTCGCCCTGCTGGTGACGCCGGTCGTCCCGGCCGGAGTGCCGGTGCTGCTGGCCCTCACGGGGCTCGCCCTGTACGGCGGCGGGCGGAAGGGGGCCGCGGCGTGAACCCGACGGTCGCGATGATCCTGGCGCTCGCCGTGGGCACGTACGCCTTCCGGCTGGTCGGGCCGGTGCTGCACGGGCGGGTCGGGATACCGGCACGGGTGCAGGAGGTGCTGTCCGCCGGGGCGGTGGTGCTGCTCGTCGCCCTGCTGGCCGGCGGCGCGCTCACCGAGGGCGGCGGTTTCGCCGGCTGGGCACGGCCGGCCGGGGTGCTGGCGGCCGTCGTCCTGGCCTGGAGGGGCGCGCCGTTCGTGGTGGTGGTGCTGGGGGCGGCCGGGGTGACGGCGCTGCTGCGGGCGGCGGGCGTGGCCTGAACCGGCCGGTGTGTCACAGGGGGCCTCTAGGGTCCGTGCCCATGACCGACACCGACTTCCTCGCCACCACCCGCACCTTCTACGACGCCATCGCCGAGGAGTACGCCGAACTCGCCACCCGCGTCTTCGCCGCCCAGCCGCTGGAGCGGGCGCTGCTGGGCGCGTACGCGGAACTCGTCGGCGGCACCGGGGAGGTGGTGGACCTCGGGTGCGGAACGGGCCTCGTGACGGCGCACCTCGCCTCCCTCGGGCTGCCGGTGTCCGGCCTGGACCTGTCGGCGTCGATGCTGGCGGTGGCCCGGCGCGAGCACCCCGGGCTGCGGTTCACGCAGGGCTCCATGCTGGACCTCGACCTGCCCGACGGGGAGCTCGCCGGGGTCGTCTCCTGGTACTCCTCGATCCACACGCCGGTGGACCGGCTCCCCGGCCTCTTCGCCGAGTTCGCCCGTGTCCTGGCCCCGGGCGGGCACCTGCTGCTCGCCTTCCAGGTCGGCGACGCACCCCTCCACCTGGACCAGCCGTTCGGCCACCCGGTCGCCCTGGACTTCGAACGACGGCGGCCGGAGCGGATGGCGGAGCTGCTGGAGGGGGCCGGGTTCGCCCTGCGGTCGCGGACCGTGCGGGAGCCGGACGAGACCCTGGGCGAGTCCGCTCCGCAAGCGTTCCTGATCGCCGTACGGCGGCCCTAAGGGGCGTCGCCCAGCACGGCCAGGCAGTCCGTCCACGCCGCCTGGCTGAGCAGGGGGCGGAAGCGGGTGAACAGGGACAGCAGTTCGGGGCCCCACCGGGCGCGGAACACCGGGTCGTGCCGGGCGAGGTCGAGTTCGTTGGCGGCGGTGAGTTCGGCGAAGTCGCGGCGCAGCCGCTCGTCCGGCCGGTGCCGCGCGCCGGTGAAGCGGTCGCGTACCTCCCCGGTGCCGTCGGCGAGGGTCGCGTAGCTCGCCGAGCGGTCGCAGCTGCCGTAGAGGTAGACGATCGCCTCGGCCTCCGGGCCGATCACGGCGATCAGTTCGGCCCGCCGGTCGAGCGGGAGCAGGACCGCCGGGAAGCCGTCGGTGCCGTAGCAGGCGTGGCACAGGCCGGCCTGCTGGAGGGCGGGGCGGGCCTGCCAGGCCGCCAACCGGTCGCGGACGCGGTCGAGATGGGCGAGCAGGGTGCCGCCGCGGTGCGCGAGGGCGCCCGCGCCGAGCTGTTCGAGGAAGGTGCGTGCCTGCATGGGGTCCTCCGGTGGTGTGGGTCGGCACCCGCTCCTCCCCCGCCACCGGTCCGGACCTCGGCGGGGCGCGGAGCGGGTTGCCGCCCGGGCCCTGCCGAGATCGTCGTACACCGGCTGACGCCCAGTCAATCCTAAGAAATACTGCACACATCCAAGCGATACCTTGGGTCTCATGACGCTCGACGACCTCCGCGTGTTCGTGGCCGTGTGCCGTGCCGGAAGCCTCAGTGCCGTGGCCCGTGACCTCGGCTGCACGCAGTCGGCGGTGAGCCAGCACGTGAAGCGGCTGGAGCGGGAGACCGGGGTCAGCCTGCTGGAGCGGCGCCCGCGCGGTGTCGTGCCGACGGCGGCCGGGCGGGTCCTGGAGGCCGCCGCGGCCGAGGGCATCGGCGGGCTCGACCTGGCGCTGCGGCGACTGCGTGACCTCGTCGACGGCGAGACCGGCTCGGTGCGGGTGGCGACCGGCGGCACGACCGTACGGCACTTCATGGCGGACGCCATCGTCGGCTTCCGGCGCCGGCACCCGCGCGTCAGCCTGGAGTTCCGCACCGAGAGCTCCAGCCGCGCCTGCTTCGACGCCCTCGCCGGCAGCGACCTCGACCTCGCCTGGATCACCCTCGGCCCACCGGTGCGCGGCATCGAGCAGCGCCCGGTCGTCGACCTGCCCTGGGTCCTGGCGGTGCACGCCGACGACCCGCTCGCCGCCCGCCCCGCCCTCGACCCCGCCGGCCTCGCGGACCTGCGGCTGATCCGCCTGCCCCCTGACTCGACCTCGGCGGCCCACCTGGACGCCGCCTGCGCCGACCTCGGCGTCCGCCTCGCCCACGACACCAGCGTCGCCGACTGGGACACCGCCCTGCTGCTCGCGGAACTGGGCCTGGGCCGGGCAGTGGTGCCCGCGCTGCCGGGACTGCGGGCGGCGAGCGGCGGCGGCCTGCGGCTGGTGCCGCTCCCGGCGCTGCGACCGCTGACAGTCGGCTGGGCGGCCCGGCAGTGGGACGCGCTCACCCCGCTCGCCCGCGCCTTCGCCGAGACGGTGGCGGCGAGCCGCCGCGCCGACGCGACGCCGAGTGGAGGGCGGTAGATTTCCCGGGAGTTCGGCGAGCGGGGGGGAAAGGGAATGGGCGTACCGGCCGGCACACTGTCCGCCGAGCGGTTCGAGGCCGAGCGGGGGCGGCTGCGGGCCGTCGCCTACCGGATGCTCGGGTCGCTCGGGGAGGCCGAGGACGCCGTGCAGGAGGCCTGGCTGCGGGCCTCGCGCGCGGACACCGGCGAGGTCGGCAACCTCGGCGGCTGGCTGACCACCGTCGTCGCCCGGGTCTGCCTGAACGTGCTGCGCGCGCGGCGCGCCCGGCCCGAGGAACCCCTCGACCACACGCTCCTGGACACCCGGCCCGACCCGGAGCAGGAGGCGCTGCTCGCCGACTCCGTCGGGGTCGCGCTGCTCGTCGTCCTCGACCGGCTGGGGCCCGCCGAGCGGCTGGCGTTCGTGCTGCACGACATGTTCGCCGTCCCCTTCGACGACATCGCGCCGCTCATCGACCGCACCCCGGCCGCCGCCCGGCAGCTGGCGAGCCGCGCCCGGCGCCGGGTCAGGGGCACGGACCCGGCGCCCGCCGATCTCGGCCGGCAGCGCACCGCCGTCGCCGCGTTCCTCGCCGCCACCCGCGGCGGGGACTTCGAGGCGCTGGTGTCGCTGCTCGCCCCGGACGTCGTGCTCACCGCCGACAAGTGGGTCGTGCCGACGCCCGAGCCGGTCACCGTGGCCGGCGCCGACCGGGTCGCGCGGGGCGCCATGGCGGCCATGGGCCGGGCCCGGTTCACCGGCCCGGCGCTGCTGGACGGCCGGGTGGGGCTGGCGATGGCGCCGGGCGGACGGCTGGCGCTGGTGCTGTTCTTCACCGTCACGGACGACGGCATCACGGAGATCGACGTCGTCGCGGACCGGGAGCGGCTGGCGGAGCTGACCGTCGCCGCGCTGCCCGGGTCGCTTCCCGGGTCGCTTCCCGGGTGACGTCCGGCTGTCAGGCGGTGACGCCCAGGACCAGGGAGGCGAGCGCCGGAGCGGCGTACACCAGCGGGAACGGGATGTGCGAGAACCACCGGGCGCGGACGACGGTGATCACCGCGCCGGTGAAGTAGAGGACCAGGCCGACCGCCGCCAGCAGGCCCACCCACGGGACGACGAGCCCGGCCAGCAGGCCCACCGCGCCCGCGGCCTTCGCGGTGGCCAGCCACGGCCACCAGGCGCGCGGCACGCCGTAGTCGGCGAGCGGCTTGACCACCCAGGCGGCGCGGAATTGGATCGCTCCGGCGGAGAAACCCGCCATCAGGGCACCCAGGACGGTGACGACGACGTAGGCAGTGGACATGGTTTCGGCTCCCATCGTTTCGGCTCGTTCACCTGGCTGACACGGCCCGGCGGGCGAGTGTGACGGGGAACGATCCGATGTGACCACAGTCACTTTCAGGAGCGGTACAGGCCGTCCACCTCACGGGCGAAGTCCCGCAGGATCACCGCCCGGCGCGGCTTCATGGACGGCGTCAGATGGCCGGTCTCCTCCGTGAAGTCGACGGGGAGGACGGTGAACCGGCGGATGGACTCGGGGCGGGAGACCAGTTCGTTGGCCTCGTCCACGGCCCGTTGCAGCACGGCCCGCAACTCCGCGTCGTCGAGGAGCAGTTCCGCGGGCACGGGGTGCTTGCCGTTCATCCGCCGCCAGTGGCCGACGCCTTCCATGTCCAGGGTGATCAGGGCGGCGACGTAGGGGCGGTGGTCGCCGACGACCACGCACTGGGAGATCAGCGGGTGCTGCCGCAGCCAGTTCTCCAGCGGGGCCGGGGCGACGTTCTTGCCGCCCGCGGTGATCAGGATCTCCTTCTTGCGGCCGGTGATGGTCAGATAGCCCTCGTCGTCGAGGTGTCCGAGGTCGCCGGTGGGGAACCAGCCGTCCGGCGTCGCCGCGACCACTCCGCCCGCGTGCGGGTCCCAGTACCCGCGGAAGACCTGTCCGCCGGAGATCAGGATCTCCCCGTCGGCGGCGATCCGCACCCGCGACCCGGGCAGCGGCCAGCCGACGGTGCCGAGGCGGGGCTTGAGGGGCGGGGTGACGGTGGCGGCGCCGGTGGTCTCGGTCAGCCCGTAGCCCTCGTACACCTCGATGCCGGCGCCCGCGTAGAACGCGGCGAGGTCGCGGCCGAGGGGTGAGCCGCCGCAGATGAGGTAGCGGACCCGGCCGCCGAGCGCGTTGCGCAGGCGGCGGTAGACGAGCGGGTCGTACAGGGCGCGGGCGGCCTTGAGGGCGGCGCCGGGGCCGGGGCCGGTGCCGTGCCGGCGGGCCTCGACGGCCTCCCCGTACCGGCGGGCCGTGTTCACCGCGCGTTCGAACGCGCCCGCTTTGCCGCCGCTCTCGGCGGTGGCCCGCGCGTTGTTGAAGACCTTCTCCAGCATGTAAGGGATGGCCGGCAGGAAGGTCGGCCGGAACCCGGCGAGGTCGGCCAGCAGGTCTTCCGCCTTGAGGCTCGGCGCGTGCCCGAGCCGTACCCGGGCCCGGACGCACGCGACGGCGACCATCCGGCCGAAGACGTGTGACAGCGGCAGGAAGAGCAGGGTGGACGGCTCCTCGTCGGTCCGCGCCTTGAAGACGGGGTAGAGGAGTTCGATCGCGTTGTCGACCTCGGCGAGGAAGTTGCCGTGGGTGAGGGCGCAGCCCTTGGGACGGCCGGTGGTGCCGGAGGTGTAGACGAGGGTGGCGAGGGTGTCGGGGCCGAGGACGCCCCGCCGTACGTCCACCTCCTGGTCCGGTACGAGCGCGCCGCGCTGGGCCAGCGCCTCGACGTGTCCCTTCTCGACGACCCACAGGTACCGCAGGTCGCGCAGCCGTTCGAGTTCGGGTCCGATCGCGGCGGCCTGCCCGGCCGTCTCGGTGACGAGGGCGACCGCTCCGGAGTCCTGGAGGATCCAGCGGGTCTGGAAGACGGAGGAGGTCGGGTACACGGGCACGGTGACGAGCCCGGCCGCCCAGGCGGCGAAGTCGAGCAGGGTCCACTCGTACGAGGTGCGGGCCATGACCGCGATCCGGTCGCCGGGGACGAGCCCTTCGGCGATCAGCCCCTTGGCGACGGCCAGCACTTCGGCGGCGAAGCCGGCGGCCGTCACATCGGTCCAGGCGCCGTCGTCGGCACGGCGGCTGAGGACCGCCCGTCCGGGCTCGGCGGCGGCGTTCTCGAACGGCAGGTCGGCGAGCGAGCCGTGGGTGACGGGCGGCACGAGCGGCGGTACGGCCACCTCGCGCACCTCGCCGTCCAGCCGCCGCAGTTCCGGTTCGACGAGGACGGGACCGCTGTCCGGGTCGTAGTCGAGTGCCGAGGCGGACGACACCGGCGGCACCGGCTGGGACGAGTACGAGATGGGCATGCGGCTCCTCCGGGCGGCTCGGGTGTTACCGCCGGTAGGACGGGGATCCTACGGCGCCCGCGTGAGGGGCCTGTGCGGGTTCCTGGAGGTTTCGGGAACGGTCCCGGGTCTGATGTGTGCAGAGCACAAACATCAACTCGCCTTACCTAAGGTAACCTTACTTCAGAGTAAGCACAGCGGACACGTCCCCGGGAGCCCCCGACATGGCCTCACTCACCGGTTCCCTCACCCGTGGCGCCCTGCTGTCCCCCTTCAAACGCCCCCGCCCCGACGCCGGCTACCCCCGCGCCCCGCTCACCCTCGCCCGGGCCCGCGTCGACCTGGCCCGGCTGGCCGCCTACGAGCGGGCCTGCGGCTTCCCGACCGGCGCGGACGCGCTGCCGCCGACGTATCCGCACATCCTCGGCTTCCCGCCGGCCATGCGGCTGATGAGCGGCCGGGACTTCCCGCTGCCGCTGGTCGGCCTCGTCCACACCTCCCTCGACCTCACCCGGTACGCCACCCTCCCGGCCACCGGCGCATACTGACGTCACCGTCCGCGCCGAGGGACTGGCGCCGCACCGCAGGGGCACGGAGGCGGCGGTGGTGACCGAATTGCGGTCAGCCGGACAAGCCGGAGATTTCGGAGACACCGAAGAAGCCGAAGAAGCCGAAGAAGCCGGAGAAGTCGTCTGGGAGTCGAGAAGTACGTACCTCGCCCGGCACCGCGCCGGCCACCCGGCCGGCACGGCGGGCGCGCACCCGGACACCCCCCTGCCCGAGCTCGCCGAATGGCACCTCGCCGGCGACCTCGGCCGCCGGTACGCCGCCGCCTCCGGCGACCGCAACCCCATCCACCTGCACCCGCTCACCGCCCGCGCCCTCGGCTTCCCCCGGCCGATCGCGCACGGCATGTGGAGCGTGGCCCGCTGCCTCGCCGAACACGGCACACCGGACGCGGTGCGGGTACGGGCCCGGTTCCTCGCGCCCGTACCGCTGCCGGGGACGGTCCGGTACGGCGCGCGGGACGGGCGGTTCGAGCTGCGCGGGGGCGAACGGGTCCACCTCACGGGGAGCGTCGAACCGCTCGGCTCACCCCTGCGGCGGTGACCAGGCCCGCCCCTCCAGCAGGCCGCCGAGGCCCGCCCAGGCGAAGTTCATCAGCGTCGCCGCCGCCTGCCGGGCGGTGACCCCGGCAGTGGCGTTGGCCCACGCGGCGAGCGACTCCGCGGCGCCCACCAGGGACTCGGCGAGCCCGGCGGCCTCCCGCTCGGGATACGCCTCGGGGGCGGCCTCCGAGATCAGCCCGGTCACGAACGCCACCGCCTCCGCGCGCATCGCGGTGACCTCGGCGGCGAAGGCGTCCCCGTGGGTGCGGGCCTGGACGTGCAGCACCGACCAGCCGTCGGGGTGCCGGGCGGTGTGCGTGAAGAACGCCAGCAGCCCGTCCCACAGCTGCCGGTCGGCGGGCAGGGACGGGTCGATGCCGGAGCGGACGGCCGAGATCAGCGCCCGCGCCTCACGGCGGATGCAGGCGCTGAACAGCTCGTCCTTGGAGTGCAGATACAGGTACACCAGCGGCTTGGAGACGCCCGCGACCTCCGCGATGTCGTCCATCGAGGCCGCCATGTACCCGCGCTGCCCGAAGATCCGTACGGCGGCGTCCAGCATCTGCTGCTCACGGACCGCACGCGGCATCCGCTTGGTCTTCACGGAACCCATGCGGAACAGCGTACGGTCCGTGCCGCGCCGTTACTGACCGCTCGGTCAGGCCGCGGCCTGAACCGCCCGGGACTCGTCGACCGGACCCGCGGCCGACTCGTCGACCGGGGAGCCGCCGCCCACCGAGTCGTAGGCCGCGCGGTCCAGCAGCCCCTCACGGGCGGAGACGACGACCGGGACGAGGGCTTGGCCGGCCACATTGGTGGCCGTGCGCATCATGTCCAGGATCGGGTCGATCGCGAGCAGCAGACCGACGCCCTCCATGGGCAGGCCGAGCGTGGACAGCGTCAGGGTCAGCATGACCGTGGCGCCGGTGAGGCCGGCGGTGGCGGCGGAGCCGACCACGGACACGAACGCGATCAGCAGGTAGTCGCCGACGCTCAGCTGGATGTCGAAGATCTGCGCGACGAAGATCGCGGCGATCGACGGGTAGATGGCGGCGCAGCCGTCCATCTTCGTGGTGGCGCCGAACGGCACCGCGAAGGAGGCGTACTCCTTCGGCACGCCCAGCCGCTCGGTGACCTTCTGGGTGAGCGGCATGGTGCCGACGGAGGAGCGGGAGACGAACGCCAGCTGGATGGCGGGCCAGGCGCCCTTGAAGAACTGGAGCGGGTTGGCCTTGGCGACGGTCGCCAGCAGCGCCGGGTAGACGCCGAACAGGACGAGCGCGCAGCCGATGTAGACGTCGGCGGTGAAGGTGGCGTACTTGCCGATCAGGTCCCAGCCGTAGGTGGCGATGGCGTTGCCGATGAGACCGACGGTGCCGAGCGGGGCGAGCCGGATGACCCACCACAGGGCCTTCTGCAGCAGCTCAAGGACGGACTCGCTGAGGCTCAGGATCGGCTGGGCCTTGTCGCCGAGCTGGAGGGCGGCGACACCGGCGACGGCGGCCATGAAGACGATCTGCAGCACGTTCAGCTCGGTGAACGGCGTGATGACGTCGGTCGGGACGATGCCCGTCAGGAAGTCGATCCAGGACCCGGTGTGCTCGGGCTCCGCGCCGTCCTTCGGGGTGAGGCCGGTACCGGCGCCGGGGTTGGTGACCAGGCCGATGGCGAGGCCGATGGCCACCGCGATCAGCGAGGTGATCATGAACCAGAGGAGGGTGCGGCCGGCCAGCCGGGCCGCGTTGTTGACCTTCCGCAGGTTGGTGATCGAGACGAGGATCGCGAAGAAGACGAGCGGGGCGACGGCGAGCTTCAGCAGCCCGATGAAGGTGCCGCCGATCTTCTCGAGGGTGGTGACCAGCCAGGAGAGGTCCTGGCTGCGGGCTATCCAGCCGAGCAGGACACCCAGGACGAGGCCGGCGAGTATCTGGGCCCAGAAGGGCACCTTGAACGACTTCGTGTTCGCGGACACGGACATGCTCCGTTGGGGGCGCGTAGGGGAAATACGTGGACTGACGACGAAAGGGCCGGGCGGCGTCAGCGGGGACAGATCCCGGAGGCGCACCGGCAGAGGTCCACGTGCAGGCGCGCCACGAGCATGAGGCTCGGGGACCAGGGGGACGCGGCTGCTGACTTCACACCGAAGACGTTAACACCTGAACTTTGGGAGTCCCAAAGCCTTACTTTGAGAGGTGGGCGGCCACCGGCACCCACGGAACGCAAGAAGCCCCGTACTCCGAGGTGTTCGGAGGCGCGGGGCTCTGTACTTGTGTGACGCGTCTTACGACGTCTGGCCCTGCGCGGACTGGCCCTGGGCGCGGGCCGCGTCGTCGGCGCGGTCCTCCTGGCTGCGGTTGGCCTCGAAGTTGGCCTTCACCTGGTCCACCTTGCGCACGATGCCCTCGGACGCGCGGTCCCGGGCGCCGCGCAGCACCACGAAGCTGATCGGCGCGGAGATCACCAGCGCGAGCAGGACGATCCACATGCCGTTGGAGTCGCCGAGGCCGCGCGGGGCGACACCGGAGTAGACGAGGCCCCAGACGACGACCAGGCAACCGGCGAAGATGCCGAGGCGCATCAGCGTGTATCGGAGCATCTCAATCCACTCTTCCGATGACGAACAGGGGCACGATCCAGTGAAGCACGCCGACCACCCGATCTTGCAGGCGGGGCTCAGCCCAGCGGCAGCAGCATGACGACGTCGTCCCGGTCGTCGTCCGGGGCGACCCGGATCGCGCCGGGCACGCGTCCGACCTCCTTGTAGCCGCAGGACGCGTAGAACCGTTCCAGGCCGAGACCGCCGCGGCAGGTCAGCCGGATCGCCTCGATCCCGTCGAAGCCGCGGGCGGCGTCCTCGGCGGCGGCGAGCAGGTCACGGCCGTACCCCTTCCCCTGGTGGCGGGGGTGCACCATCACCGTGTACAGCCACAGCCAGTGGGTCATCAGCCGGTGGGTGTTGAAGTGGAAGAAGCCCGTGGCGGCGACGCGCCCGTCCTCGTCGTGGCCGACGAGCAGCCGGGCCCGGCCCTCCGCCATGGCCACGAGGTGCCTCACCAGCTCGGGCCGGATCGTCTCCCGTTCCACCGGCGGCACGAAGCCGACGGCTCCGCCCGCATTGGAGACGTCGGCCCACAGGTCGAGGATGCCGTCGCGCAGGTCGGGGGTGACGGCGGGATCGAGCGTGAACGTAAGGGGCATACAGGCATCCTAGTCATTACGACAGCGCCCGCGCCGCCACCTTCAGATCCGCCACCAGCCCTTGGTACGCCCCCTCCCGGTCGTCGGCCCGCAGCACCGACGACGGATGCACGGTCGGCACCAGCCGCTCCGCGCGCCCGTGGATCTCCCGCTCCAGCACCGTCCCGCGCACCTCGCCGACCCGGAACGACGAACCCAGCAGCGCCTTGCCCGCCGTCGCCCCCAGCACCACGATCAGCTCCGGCTCCACCAACGCGAGCTCGGCCGCGAGCCACGGCCCGCAGGCCGTCATCTCCCGCAGACTCGGCGCCTTGTGGATCCGCCGCTTCCGGGGCTCGGCCTGGGTGAACTTGAAGTGCTTGACGGCGTTGGTCACGTACGCCTCACCGGGATCGATCCCCGCTTCGGCGAGCGCCCGGTCGAGCAGCTTCCCGGCGGGCCCGACGAAGGGCTTACCCTGCCGGTCCTCCTGATCACCGGGCTGCTCACCGACGAGCATGACGCGGGCGCGCGCGTCACCGGCCCCGAACACGGTCTGCGTGGCATCACGGTGAAGGGGGCAGCCACGGCACTCGCCGGCGGCCCGGCGCAGATCATCCAGATCAGCACCGTCCGGCACGAAGGGCTCGGCGGTGTACTGCTCCTCGGGCGCACTGTTCACGCCCTCGCGAGTACCCCCCTAAGGGGCGCGGGACTCTGTCGATATGCGGCTCCGCCGCGTGGGCGCGAGCCCCCCGACCCGCACCCGAACGACGACGCTCACCCGGCGTTCACACCCTCATCGGCTGGGGCGACTCCCGCCGCCCCGCGTCCGGCCCCTCGAACTCCCGGATGACCTCGTACCGGGTGTTCCGCTCCACCGGCCGGAATCCCGCGTCCCGAATGAGATCCAGCAGATCGTCCCGTGTCAGCTTGTTCGGCGTGCCGTAGTTGTCCGCGTCGTGGGTGATCTTGTACTCGACCACCGACCCGTCCATGTCGTCCGCCCCGTGCTGCAGCGCGAGCTGCGCGGTCTGCACACCGTGCATCACCCAGAAGACCTTGACGTGCGGAACGTTGTCGAACAGCAGCCGCGACACCGCGAAGGTCTTCAGCGCCTCTGCCGGGGTCGCCATGGTGGTGCGGGCCTGGAGGCGGTTGCGGACCTTGCCGTCCTTCATGTCGACGAAGTCGTGCTGGTAGCGCAGCGGGATGAACACCTGGAAGCCGCCGGTCTCGTCCTGCAGTTCACGCAGCCGCAGCACATGGTCCACCCGGTGCCGGGGCTCCTCGATGTGCCCGTACAGCATGGTGCTCGGGGTCTTCAGCCCCTTCTCGTGCGCGAGGCGGTGGATGCGGGACCAGTCCTCCCAGTGGGTGCGGTGGTCCACGATGTGCTGCCGGACCTCCCAGTCGAAGATCTCCGCGCCGCCGCCGGTCAGGGACTCCAGCCCTGCGTCGATCAGCTCGTCGAGGATCTCGCTCGCGCTCAGCCCGGAGATGGTCTCGAAGTGGTGGATCTCCGTCGCCGTGAAGGCCTTCAGGGAGACGTTCGGCAGCGCGGCCTTCAGCTCCCGCAGGGAACGCGGGTAGTACCGCCACGGCAGGTTCGGGTGCAGCCCGTTGACGATGTGCAGCTCGGTGAGGTTCTCCGACTCCATCGCCTTGGCCAGCCGCACGGCCTCCTCGATGCGCATGGTGTACGCGTCCTTCTCGCCCGGCTTGCGCTGGAAGGAGCAGTACGCGCAGGAGGCCGTACAGACGTTGGTCATGTTGAGGTGCCGGTTCACGTTGAAGTGCACGACGTCGCCGTTCATGCGCGTGCGCACCTCGTGCGCGAGCCCGCCGAGCCAGGCCAGGTCGTCCGACTCGTACAGCGCGATGCCGTCCTCGCGGGTCAGCCGCTCACCGGCGCGGACCTTCTCCTCCAGCTCGCGCTTGAGCCCGACGTCCATGGGTGATCCCTTCCTAGACAGACTTCGTAAACCGTACGCCTACGCCTCTTCCGGCAACTCCCCCACCCGGTTCTCCCACTTGGTGGAGAGCACGATGGTGGTACGGGTCCGGGAGACGCCCTTGGTGCCGCCCAGCCGGCGGATGATCCGCTCCAGCCCGTCCACGTCGGTCGCCCGGACCTTGAGCATGTACGAGTCGTCGCCGGCGATGAACCAGCAGTCCTCGATCTCCGGCAGGTCCTTCAGCCGGCGTGCCACGTCCTCGTGGTCGGCGGCGTCGGAGAGCGAGATGCCGACCAGGGCGGTGACACCGAGGCCGAGCGAGGCGGCGTTCACGGTGGCGCGGTAGCCGGTGATGACACCGGCCGCCTCCAGCCGGTTGATGCGGTCGGTGACGCTGGGTCCCGACAGGCCGACGAGGCGTCCCAGCTCCGCGTAGGAGGCCCGGCCGTTCTCCCTCAGGGCCTGGATGAGCTGCCTGTCCACCGCGTCCATGCGATTCGAAGCCTTCCGCTGAAGAAATCTGAGATCCGAGAAACGAGCGTGTGGGGGTCAGTCGTTGCGGGCGCCGCCGCCGAGTTCCCCTTTCCAGCGGCGGTACAAAGTGTGGGGGACGCCGACCGCGTCGAGGACACGTCCCGCAACGAAGTCGACCAGGTCCTGGATGTGCGTCGCGCCCGCGTAGAAGGCGGGCGAGGCGGGGACGACGGAGGCTCCGGCGTCGTCCAGGGCGACGAGGTGCCGCAGGGTCTGTCCGCTCAGTGGCGCCTCGCGCACGGCGACCACCAGGGGCCGCCGTTCCTTCAGCGTGACACTCGCGGACCGCTGGAGCAGGTCCTTGGAGAGTCCGAGCGCGACTCCGGCGACGCACGCGGTGGAGGCGGGCACGATCAGCATGCCCTTGGCCGGGTACGAGCCCGAGGACGGCCCGGCGGCCAGGTCGCCGGCGTTCCAGTACCGCACCGCGTCGAGGTCGACCCGGAAGGCGTCCGGCTTCCCGTCGGCCCCCCGCGCCAGCCATTCCCCGAGGTCGTCCCGCCAGTGCGCGTCCCGGAAGGAGATGCCGGTCTCGTCCAGCAGGGTGAGCCGTGAGGCCCGGCTGACCACCAGGTCGACGCTCTCCCCCGCGTCCAGCAGCGCACGCAGCACCGCGGCGGCGTAGGGCGTCCCGGACGCTCCGGACACCCCCACGATCCAAGGCGCGCGCTGTGTTTCTCCTGCGTTCACACCCCCGAGCCTACCGGCGGGCCGGGCGATGTTCAGGCCGGGGGCGCCCAGCTCACCAGATGCCGCTTTCGAGTTCCTCCAGGATCACATTCCACTGGAATTCCTCGTCCTCGAACGGAGTGGGATCGAATTCGCCGGAGAACGACACGAACGCCCCCGGTCAGGTGTAGACACCTGTCGACAGGTTCTCGAAGAGTTCGTTCCATTCGCTCAGTTCGTGGGCGAAGGGCAACGGGTCGACCTGCTTGATGTCCGCCAGCAGCGTCTCGACTTCTCGCTGACGGCGCGCGTCCTCCCACTCGGGGGCTTCCCCGTTCGCCTGCTCGTAGGACTCGATGTAGCCGACGAAAGCGGTCAGGGTTCTGGCCAGGGAGGACAGGTCCCGGTGGATCGGAACGATCTCCTGAAGAGCATCGGTGTACTGGTACACCACTCCCGTCTCCGGATCGATCACCACAGCGTTGACCGGGAAATTCCCGATGGGAACGACCGCCTTCACACCGGCCGGGAACGTCCACCCCCGCTGCTCCCGCGAGGCACGGTCCCACAGGAGTTCGGGATCGAAGTCCGCGGGAAGTCCGAACGGCAGCTCCCACTCCTCGGACGACGGGATGCCCACCTCCGCGAGGAATCCCAGCGTCTCTCCGGTGAAACCGTACTGCTCCGCGGTGCTCCGCGGCAGCAGGTGCACGTTCTCCTCTCCGACCACGTCGGTCAAGCTCTCGTGATCAAGATCGAAGATCACGGATCACCCTTTCTTGGCTTTGCGGGCGGCTTCCATGACCGCGCCGTCCGCTTCGGTCATCATCCCATGGCCGAGGCCGTGTTTCTCGTGCCAGTCACGCAGGTTCAACCGGTACGTCTTGTGCTCTTCGTCCTTCTTGGGGTCGGTCTTGCCGTCCGGACCTGGCGTCTGGTCGTATTTGTGCGAGTGCGTCACATCCATGTCTTGTTCGAAGTGCTCGGCAAGCCATTGGTCGCACCATGAGCTGGCGGCCTGGCACGGTTGTCGCTCGGTATACAGGGGCCCGAGCCCGTCTGGATTTCCGTCCCTGAGCACCGGATAGCCGATGGTGCGTTCCGAGTGCACCCCCTTGCTGTGCCCGACCAGGATGAAGGAATTGCCGTTGGAGTCGACGTAATGGGCCGCGGCGTAGTTTCCGCCTTTGTAATCCTGCTTGGAGTAACGCGCCAACTGTGTGGCGTAGGCCAGCTCGCTCTTCTCGTGGGGCTTCAGCCGCCTCGACTCGACCTTGGGATTGTCAGGGTCCGGCTTGAGACTGTAGGGATTTTCGCCTTTGTCCACCGTGGCGCGGTATCGCCAGACCTTGCCGTCCTCCCCGACCAAGTCGGGGAGGCCCGCCTCGTCGCCCTTCATTCTGGTCGGCTTGCTGCCGTCCGCATGGAGCCGTTCGACCGTGCCGTCGTGATTGAGGAGGTACATCGGGGTGTCGCCCCCGCCCCCCTTGCCGTTCGTCTTGACTTTCTGAGCGTCGTGCCCGACGTCCAGGTCGCTCCCCTTGTGCGTCTTGGACGTGGCCTTGACCTTGTCGGGGACGGTCTCGGTGACATGCTTGGTTATCTTCTTGACCGCCTTCTCGGCACCGTTCAGCGCACCTTCCAGCACCCCGTCGAAAGCGGCAGTGAACGAGTCCTTGCCCTTGGTCTTACTGAAGGAGCCTTTCGCCTTGGCGAACGGCGTGGCCGTCGCGATGCTCAGCTCTCCCCCGTGCGCGGCGACCTTCCCCGCCCCGTCCTCGAACTCGACGTGGTCGATGTGCAGCTTCTTGTCGCCGCCTTCCCCGCCGGGTCCGCCTCCTCCGCCGGCCGAGGCCAGCTGCATGCCCGGCCCCTTCTTGCCGTCGCCGCCGTCCTCCCCGGGCGGCAGCTGGAACGCGCCCTCCACCAAGTCCAGTACGGCGTCCTCGGCGAGCTTCTCCAGCTTGGCGGTGACGGGCTCGGTGACCCGGGTCGTCAGCTCCTCCACGATCCGGTCGACGGCCTCGTCGATGATCCGCTTCACCAGCTGCCGCATGGCGGCGACCTCGGCCGCCCCGATCAGCGCGGACAGACCGCCGGTCACAACCGACAGTCCCAGCGAGATGCCCACAGACCCGGCCATGACGGCGAGTTCGACCTCGGCCTTGCGCTTCATCCCGAAGATGATGTCCGCGACCACGTCGCAGGCGTCCGCGAACAGCCTCGCGATCTCGGGAATCCTGTCGAGGTGTTCGGCCTTCACATGGCCCCAATGCTTCTCCATGGCATCGACGGCCCATCCCTCGGACGAGGAAAGGATTCTTCCGAACGCCTTGTGCGCGTCCCCGCCGTGGCCCTCGAACTTGTCGGCGAAGTCGCGCATGGCCGTGGCCATCTCGCGGTAGTCGTCCTCGTCGACGTTGGGGAAGTTGATCCCGATGAAGTCCAGGATCTCGTCCAGCCAACCCGGGATCGTGTAACCCATCGCCGCACTCCTCCCGTCGAAGTCCCCCTCCCGCAAGGGACGTTCAGCGCGAGCAAAGACCATAACGATCGTCGCCGGGAGGGACGCAAGGGAACGGCGGGCAGTTGCGACACCCTTGTGAAGAACCCGGTACGGGGATCAGACGGGGCGCAGGGCCACCAGGGCCTCGGCGGTGCCGACGACCATGCCGCCCTCCGGCGTGACCGCGACGGCCGTCACCGGCTGACCCGGCCGGAAGGAGCGCCGTACCCCGGTGTCGAGGACGTGATGGTCCACCCGGCCGTCCGACCAGGCCACCACCAGCACCGGCCCCGTCTCGGCGACGTACCGCGCGCTCAACGCCGTCACCGCGCACGGGCGTTCCGCGACCGGCGTCGCGAGCGGATCGCCGCCCGGCCCCCAGGCCCGCACCCGTCCGTCCACGCCGCCGCTGTACAGCAACGGGACATCGGACGGAGGCAGCTCACAGACCGTCAGGGCGGTCACCCGGCCCTCGTGCAGACGGGCGGAGCGGTTGACGGCGGGCAGGTGCACGGTGCCGTCGGCGTCCCCCACCGCGGCCAGGCCGCTCGGGCCGGTCGCCAGCGCCGTCGCCTCGCAGGCCCCCCGCAGCGCCTTCGCCGCCTCCTCCTGGGCGGGCCCGGCGTCCTCGGCGACCAGCGCCTCCAGTCCGGTCGGGCGGGCCACCAGGGCGCGGTCCACGTGGACCCGGCCCCGCGCGTCCAACACGAGGACGGCGCCGTCGGGCAGCGCCGCCAGGGCCGTCGCCCCCGGATACGGCTCGGGCAGCCGGCCCTCGGCGGCGGCGGTCCCGGCGTCCAGGACCCGTACGGTGCCCTGGTGGTCGCAGCTCAGCAGACGCCCGCCGGTGTGGGCGAGGGCGAGCGCCGGCCCCGGCCACGGAGGCCGCACGTCACCCCGTACCCGGGACCACGCCATCCGCCACGGGGCGTCCGCCGCCGCCTCGTCCAGAGCGGGCGCCAGCCGCGGGTCCGCCGTGTCGCCGAGCACGGCCCGCAGCGCCAGGGCCCGCGCCGCGGGCGGCTGATCGGCGACCAGAGCCTGCCCGGCGCGCAGCCAGGCGTCCCGCAGCCCTCCGTGCGCGTCGGCGGCGGTCTCGTACGCCGTCGTCACCCGGTACGGCTCGGCGGCGAGGACCGCGACCGGGTCGGCCAGGCCGGGCAGGGAGTCCGTCTGCTCCGGCGGCGCCTCGGGGCGCTCCGCGTGCCCGTCCCGCTCCCACGCCGCCCGCCGTGCCTCGTCCGTCCAGCGGGGGTCGTCCAGGTCCAGGACGGCGGCGTTGCCGGCGGCGGCCGGCCGGGGCGTGTCCCCGGTGCGGACCTCGACGACCAGGCGGACGTGCCTCACCCCGACGAGCAGGTCGACGAGGGCGGCCGTCGCCTCCGGGTCGGCCGCGCCGTGCAGTTCCGGCAGGACGATCACCGTGCGGCGGGCGTCCGCCGCCAGCGCCCGCGCCAGCTCCCCCGGTGTCCGCGCCGCCACGTCCAGCTGGTCGGCGAGCATCCACGCCAGTGCCCGTACGCCGAGCCCGCCCGCCGGGGCGAAGGCGTGCACCCGGCGTTCCGCGGCCGTGCCCGGCCGGGTGCCGTGCCCGACCAGCCAGGCGAGCAGCGTCGACTTGCCGCAGCCCGCGGAGCCCGTGACGACGCACAGGCCGGGCGCCTTCGGGTCGGCGAGCCAGCCGAGCAGGGCCGCCGCGGCGGGTTCGCGTCCGGCGGCGGGCCGTGCCCAGCGCTGCTCGCCGGATGCGGGCGCGGTCACCGCGGCCCCTGCTGGGCGGCGTGCGTGATCAGCTCCTTCATGCCTTCCTCGCGGGAGTCTGCGGTGTCGCCGTAGTCGAAGCTGTGGGTGAACTCGGCGTGCGGGAAGAGCCGCTGGAGCCAGACGGCGCAGTAGTGGCCCGGCATCATGCACGGTTCGAGTTCGCAGTAGACGCGCCGCACCTGCTCGGGCTGGACGCCCTGCCCGGCGAGCCGGTCCCAGACCAGTTCCTCGGGGTGCGGGCGGCCGGGGCCGGTCGCGTCGGTGACGATCTGCTTCTGCCCGTCGCCGTCGACGTACTCGAAGGCGGCTGAGAACGGGAAGTTGAGGGTGTGGCGTACGTCGTCCAGGACGCGCGGCCACCAGCTCTCCCGGTTCTCGAACGCGGCCGGGTCGAGGGACCGCAGCTCGGCGTTCAGCTCCCGGAACGCGGCCGCGGCGACCGGCAGGCTCTCGGCGGCGGCGATGACGGGCATCCGGCGGTCGAGCGCGGCGAGCGACCGGTTGAAGGCGTCGACGCCGGAGCTGACGTACAGGTCGTCCATGCCGAACTGGCCGAGGAACAGCGCCTGCACGGCCCCGTCGGCGCGGACGCAGATCTGGCCCAGCCGGTCGGTGCCCAGCCGCACCAGGTCGGCGATCGTGTCCGGGACGGTCACCCCGTGGTGGCCCGCGAACAGGCCGAGCGTCGGGGCGTCGGTCTCACGGGCGGCGGTGAAGTAAGAGCCGACGTGCAGCGGCACCCCGGTACGGGCGAGCAGCGCCCGCGCCTCCTCCGGGATCCCGCCGGCGTACGCGGCCGGGACGTCGATGCGGCGCATGCCCTCCGGGCCGAAGTGCTGGGCGGACGGATCCGGCGGAGGCGTGTTCTCGGACGGCATCGGGGCCTCTCACAGACAGGCGGCGGAACGGAACCGAACCGACCCTAGCCGCCGGGCCGCGCGGACCGACAGTCCAGGCCCGCGGCTCAGACCGTCAGTCCCCGCACCAGCAGGTCGAGCAGCGCGCAAGCGAACAGGGCGATGCCGATGAACCCGTTGACGGAGAAGAACGCCCGGTTGAGGCGGGACAGGTCGTGGGGGCGGACGATGGTGTGCTCGTAGACGAACGCGCCCGCGACGATCAGCAGGCCCAGCCAGAAGAAGGCACCGGCGTCCGTCGCCAGCGCGTACCAGACGAACAGGCCCGTCGTCACGGCGTGGCAGGCCCGCGCGCCCCAGATCGCCGCCGGGATGCCGAACCGGGCCGGGACCGAGCGGACGCCGATCTCACGGTCGGTCTCGACGTCCTGGCAGGCGTAGATGAGGTCGAAGCCGCCGATCCAGATGCCGACCGCGAGCCCCAGGATCACCGCGTCCCAGGACCACTCCCCGGTGATCGCCAGCCAGCCGCCGACCGGGCCCATCGCCTGGGCGAGGCCCAGGATGGCCTGCGGGAAGTTCGTGAACCGCTTGCCGTACGGGTAGACGACCATCGGCACGACGGCGACCGGCGCCAGGGCCAGGCAGAGCGGGTTCAGCAGGGCCGCCGAGCCCAGGAACACCACGACCGCGATCAGCGCGCCCGTCCAGGCGTGCTTCACCGACATCGCGCCGGTCACCAGCTCCCGGTGCGCGGTGCGCGGGTTCCGGGCGTCGATCTCGCGGTCGATGATCCGGTTGACGGCCATGGCGAAGGTGCGCAGGCCGACCATGCAGACCGTGACGAGCAGCAGCCGGCCCCAGTGGATGTTCTCGTCCAGCTGGAACATCGCGGTGAGGGAGGCGATGTAGGCGAAGGGCAGGGCGAAGATCGAGTGCTCGATCATCACCAGGCGCAGGAACGCCTTGGTCCGCCCGGGCTGGGGGATCGCCGCGGAGGCCGCGCCGCTCACAGTCCGTACTCCTTCCACCTGCGGTCCACCTTCGCCGCCGTGTCCGGGTCGGACTCCACCATGTCCGGCCAGCCGCCGTCCCGGGTGTAGCCCTCCTCCGGCCATTTCCTCGTCGCGTCGATGCCCGCCTTGCCGCCCCAGAACTGCTGGTAGGAGGCGTGGTCGAGGTGGTCGACGGGGCCTTCGACGACCGTCAGGTCACGGGCGTAGTCCGTGTTCCCGAGCGCCCGCCAGGCGACCTCGTGCAGGTCGTGGACGTCGCAGTCGGAGTCCACGACGACGATCAGCTTGGTCAGGGACATCATGTGCGCGCCCCAGATGGCGCTCATCACCTTCTGCGCGTGTTTGGGGTACTTCTTGTCGATCGAGACGATCGCGCAGTTGTGGAAGCCGCCGGCCTCGGGCAGGTGGTAGTCGACGATGTCCGGGACGATGATCTTCAGCAGGGGGAGGAAGAACCGTTCCGTGGCGCGGCCCAGCGGGCCGTCCTCCGTCGGCGGGCGGCCGACGACGATCGACTGGAGCAGCGGGCGCTTCCGCATGGTCACGCAGTCGATCCTCAGTGCGGGGAACGGCTCCTGCGGGGTGTAGAAGCCGGTGTGGTCGCCGAACGGCCCCTCCGGCAGCATCTCGCCGGGCTCCAGCCAGCCCTCCAGCACGACCTCGGCGTTCGCCGGCACCTGCAGCGGCACGGTCTTGCAGTCGACCATCTCGATCCGCTTGCCCGCGACGAACCCGGCGAACAGGTACTCGTCGATGTCGCCGGGGAGCGGGGCGGTGGAGGCGTACGTCACGGCGGGCGGGCAGCCGAACGCGATCGCGACGGGCAGCCGCTCCCCGCGCCGGGCCGCCACCTGGTAGTGGTTGCGGCTGTCCTTGTGGATCTGCCAGTGCATGCCGATGGTGCGCTTGTCGTGGCGCTGCAGCCGGTACAGCCCGAGGTTGCGGATGCCGGTCTCGGGGTCCTTGGTGTGGGTGAGCCCGAGGTTGAAGAAGGAGCCGCCGTCCTTGGGCCAGGTGAACAGCGCCGGCAGCCGGTCGAGGTCCACGTCGTCGCCGTGCAGCACGACCTCCTGCACGGGCGCGTTGTCCGGTTTGACCTTCTTCGGCGGTACGTGGGTCATCGCGCCGAGCTTCCCGAAGGCCTCCCGCACACCGACGAAGCCGTGCGGCAGCTCGGGCTTCAGCAACCCGCCGATCTTGCCGCTGATCTCGTCGTACGACTTCAGCCCGAGGGCCTTCAGCAGCCGCCGGTCGGTCCCGAAGACGTTCATCGCGAGGGGCATCGACGAGCCCTTCACGTTCTCGAAGAGCAGCGCGGGACCGCCGGCCTTGTTCACCCGGTCGACGATCTCCCCGACCTCCAGATGGGGGTCGACCTCCACCTTGATGCGCTTCAGGTCTCCCTCGCGCTCCAGTGCCCTGAGCAGGGAGCGAAGATCGTCGTAAGCCATGGGGTCAAGTATCCCCGAGGGGCTACCCTGGCCCCGTCACGGGGGCCGCCTGCGCGGGTCCCGACCGCCGTTCCACTGGGGGTGCACCATGCTCCGCGTCCTGATGTTCGTCGTGCCACTGGCGCTGAGCGTGTACGCGTTCATCGACTGCATCAGCACGGACGAGCAGGACATCCGCCACATGCCGAAGCCGCTGTGGGCGATCCTCGTCCTCCTGTTCCCCCTGGTCGGCTCCATCTCCTGGCTGATCGCCGGCAAGAAGCGCGCGCTCGCCGCCGACGGCTGGTCCGGGGTGCGGGGCGGCGGCGGCCGGTCGCGGCAGTGGGTCGCCCCGGACGACAACCCGGAGTTCCTGAAGTCCCTCGACAAGGACGGCGACGACAACGACGGCGGCGGCGAGGGCGAGAGCGACAAGAAGAAGCGGGACGAGCCCTGACGTGGAGCTGCGGCTGCTGGTCACCTTCGAGAAGGTCGCGACCGTCCTGAGCTTCACCCGGGCGGCGGCCGAGCTGAAGTACGCCCAGTCCAGTGTGACCAGCCAGATCCGTGCCCTGGAGTCCTCGCTGGGCGCGGAGCTGTTCGACCGGCTCGGCAGCCGCATCCGGCTGACGGAGGCGGGTGAGCGGCTGCTGCCGTACGCCCGCCGGATCCTGGAGCTGGCCGAGGAGGCGCGGTCGGCGGTCGCGGACGCCGAGGAGCCGGCGGGTTCGCTCACCGTCGGGACCATGGAGTCGCTGACGAACCACCGCCTGCCGCCGCTCCTGGAGCTCTTCCACCACCGCTACCCGAAGGTCCGCCTCTCGCTGCGCACGACGATCGGCGACGAGACCCGGCAGGCCCTGCGCCAGGGCACCTACGACCTGGGCTTCCTGATGGAGCGGGAGACCGAGCACGCCGGGCTGGAGACGGAGGTGCTGGCGGTCGAGCCGCTGGCCCTGGTCGCCGCCCCCGGCCACCCGCTCGCCGGCCGCCCGCTCACCACCGCCGACCTCCTCCCCCAGTCCCTCCTCGCCACCGAACCGGGTTGCGCCTACCGCGACCTGTTCGAACAGGAGCTGACCTCGCTGGCTCCCGTGGCGTTCATGGAGTTCGGCACGATCGAGGCGACCAAACGGGCGGCGGCGGCCGGTCTCGGGGTCTCGCTGCTGCCCGAGATCACGGTCGCCGCCGAACTCGCCGGGGGTTCCCTGGTACGGCTGGACTGGGAGCCGCCGTTCACGCTTCGGACGCAACTGGCGTGGCGGTCCGGGAAGCGGCTTCCGGCGCACGCCCGGCTGTTCCTGGAGCAGGCGCGGAAGCTGGCGTCCGAGCAAGGGTGACCTTGAGGCTGGCGGCGACGATCAGCGGGACGCCCAGCGCCTGCACGAGCCCGATGTGGTGGCCGTACACCGCCCAGTCCATGACCATCGCGACGGCCGGGTAGACGAAGGCGAGCACGGCGATCTTGGCGGTGGGCAGCTGGGCGTAGGCGGCGTACATCAGCACGTACATCAGCCCGGTGTGGATCACGCCGAGCCCGACCAGCCAGCCCCAGTCGGCGCCGGTCCCGCTCATCGCGCCGAAGTCCGCGAAGGGCAGCAGCAGCGGGATGCCGACGAGGACCTGGACAAGGGCGATGAGGTGCGGGCGGACGCCGGTGATGCGCTTGGTGACGACGGTGGACAGGCCGTAGAGCAGCGCGGCGAGCAGGGCCTGGCCGATGCCGAGGAGGTACCCGCCGCCGTCGGCGAAGTCCCCCGGGGTCACTCCGGAGACGAGGATCAGCCCGGCGAAGGCTACGGCGATCCAGCCGACCTTGGCGGCGGTGAGCCGTTCCCGGAAGAGCAGCGCGCCGAGCAGCACCACGTAGAACGGCTGGGTGTGGTAGACGACGGTCGCCACGGAGATGGACGTGTTCTCGTACGACTGGAAGAGGAGCACCCAGTTGAAGACGATGAACACCCCGCCGAGGACGGCGAGTCCGAGGGTGCGGGGTGTGAAGCCGTGGTTCCTGAGCCAGCCGCGGGCGAGGACGTAGCCGCCGAGGGCGAGGGCGCCGAACAGGACGCGGAAGAAGACCACGTTGAAGGGCGAGGCGCCGGACTCGACGACGAAGACGCCGAGGGTGCCGGAGAGCACCATGGCGGCGGTCAGCTGGGCGGTGCCCTTGTGCTGCGAGGAGGTCCGCGAGGAGGTCTGCGAGGTCATGCCCAGGACGCTACGAGCGGGTGAAGGCACGGGTCCACGCGCCAGTGGGGCGTCCTGACGATGGGGCCATCGGCGGCGCCGATGGCCCCGGGCACGTACGCGGTGGCGAACCAGGGCGGCGTGGCGTCCCGGTCGCTGGCGAGCAGCGGCGCGGTGGCCGTCTCGGGGAGCCGGGCGAGGTTGTCCAGCTCGTGCCCGAAGCGCCGAACGAAGTCCCTGTCCTCGCCGACGACGGAGGGCAGCAACTGCTTGACGGCGGCGTACCGGCCCTCGTGCACGCCGAGGTAGACCCGCCCCATGCCGCCGGCGCCCAGCCGTCCGAGCAGCGGGATCGGACCGATCCGCCGGGGGTCGTCGTCCCCCAGCGGCTCGGTTCCGGGAGCACCGCTCATCGGGCGTACGCCCCGAGTCCGACGAGGCAGTACACGTACTCGCTGATGGTGACTCCGTTGAGGGTGTAGCGGGACGAGAAGGCGTACTGCGTCTGCGGGTTGTCGTTGCAGCGGCTCATGTCGGAGGTCATGGGGATGGACTCGATGACCTTGTAGTGCGCGTCGGAGGCGTTGCAGTCGACCTCGTCGACGTTGCTGACGCTCTGGGCGGTGGTGGAGTTCGGCAGCTCGCCGTTGAGGCAGGTGCCGGAGGTGTACGGGTCGGGCTCCTCGGTCTCGGAGGGTTCCGCGTAGGGGTCTTCGTACGAGTCGCCGGAACCGGAGTCGTCGGAGCCGTCGGAGTACGAGTCGTCCGAGTCATCCGAGTACGTGTCCTCCGCATACGGATCTTCCGTGGAGGGGTCCTCGGTGTACGGGTCGTACGGCGAGGAGGTCGCGTAGGAATCGGAGGACGAGTTGGTGCTGTCGTCGTTCGTCTGGCCGGTGCAGCCGACGGTCAAGAGCACGGCTCCGGCGACCGCGACCACCGCAAGGCGGCCACGAGCCCCCGCACCGGACTGCTGCGCTGTTTGTGACATGCCGTCAGTGTGGTGCAGCGCGATGTCGTACTGGAAGATCTTTCTAGAAACTGATTCTAGAAATTCACGTGATCTACCCTGCACGACATGAGCCCCAAGCAGCAACGAGGTGCGGCGACCGCCGAAGTCCTCCTGGACACCGCCCTGCGCGTCTACGCGGAGGCAGGCGAGCAGGGGCTGACCGTGAGCGCCGTCACCAGAGCGAGCGGGGTCAGCCTCGGAAGCCTCTACCACCATTTCGGCAGCATCGACGGCCTCCTGGACGCCCTGACCCGGCGCTGGCTGAACGAGCTGCTCGGCGAGCTGCTGGGAGCGCTCCAGCAGACCCGCACCGCCCGCACGGGCATCCGGGCGCTCACACGGACATACCTGACCTTCGTGCGGAAGCACCCGGCCGCCTCCCGCCTGCTCCACTCCTCGCGGGCCGACCGCCAGAACATGACCCAGGCGAAGGAGCTCCGGGACACCCAGGAGGCCCGCGTCTCGGCGTTCGGGCTGTGGATCCAGACGCACGTCGACTCGGGCGAGGTGGCGCCACTGCCCCAGGCGCTGATGGAGTCCCTGGTCCTGGGGCCCGTCGTGGCGACGGCCCGGCGCTGGCTGTCCGGCCTGGACGACGCCGACCTCGAGGAGGCGATGCGGGTGCTGCCGGACCGGATCTGGCGGTCCATCGCTATTGGAACGTCCGATCCAGAACCGTGATCTCGCCTCATGGCCCGACCACGGAACTTCGACGAGGGACGGGCCCTGGACGCGGCGATGCGCACGTTCTGGGAGAAGGGCTACGAAGCCACCTCCACCCAGGGCCTGTGCGACGCCACCGGACTGGGACGCAGCAGCGTCTACAACACGTTCAAGAGCGAGCACGACCTGTTCGAGCGCGCGCTGGCCCACTACATCGACACCATGACGACCGCCCAGCTGGCCCTCCTAAAGGACACCCGGCTCAGCGGCGCGGAACGCGTCCGCGCGCTGTTCGCCTGGGTGGTGGACGGCGAGACGGAACACCGCGCGGGCGGCCGGAGCCTCGGCTGCCTCACCGTCAACACCACGGTCGAACCGGCCGGCCGCGACGACCGCGCCACCGACTGCTGGAACGCGACACGGCCCGCCGCCTGGCGGCCCTGCGCGCGGCCGTGGAGGCGGGCCGGCGCGACGGCAGCATCACCTCACCCCGGGACTCCGCCTCCCTCGCCCGCTTCGTCAACGCGGCGATCGGCGGCATGCGCGTCTCCAGCCAAGGTGGCGCCGACCGGGCGACGCTGGAGGCGATCGCCGAGGTGACGATGGACGCGCTCACGGGCTGAGGAGCGCACCGCGACGCCGGCGCTGATTTTCATGGGGCCCACCCGCCCCGAAACGCGGGGCCGCGCGATCGCCGTCGCCATGAACGGCCTCATGCTCGGCACACTCCTCGGCGGCCTGCCGCTGTCCACGCTGATCGGCGAACACCGGGGCTGGCGGGCGGCGTTCCGGGCGATCACCCTCATCACCGTCGTCGCCGCGGCGGCCACCCCGTCGACGTCCCCCGCCTCGACCCCGCGGAGACCGGCGGCGGCTTCCGCGAGGAACTGCGCGTCTTCCGGCGACCGGGGCTGCTGCCGGCGCTGGCCACCAGCACGCTCGTCATCGGCGCGACGTCCTGCGCGTTCAGCTACTTCAACCCGATCCTCACCGAGGTCACCGGTTTCTCCACCGGCACGGTGCCGGTCCTGCTGATCGCCCCTCGATCACATGGGGGTTGCGGGCGCCACTGTGGTTGGGAGCGGGGATGGCGGTGGCCGGGCTGGCGACGGTTGCGCCCCCGCTCATGCGAGATCTGCGAGCGAGGCGGTGAACTCCGCCCAGGCGGGGCGGGATATCAGGAGGACCGGGCCGTCAGGGGTTTTGCTGTCGCGGATGGGGACGGCGGTGGGGAAGTCGGGGGCCACTTCGACGCAGTTGCCGCCGTTGTCGCCGCTGTAGCTGCTCCTGACCCAGGTCGCCGCGCTCAGGTCGTACCTGTTCATGGTGCTCGAACCCCTCCCTCGCGTCGCTGATCAGAGCGGCAGATTCGCGAGCTGACGGGATGTCCGCCCTGAGCACATCATAGGTCTGGCTATGGCCCGCGTAGACGGCCGGATTATTGCTGAAATGGCCCCGGTCCAACGACTCGGAGTACACCCACCGGCTGCCGGGCAGCTCCATGAGAGACATGGAAATGCGGGGCCGGACAAGCCCGAGAAGGCCGGCCGGGGCCACCTGGATGCGGATGTTGGGACGTCGGCCGACGCTCAGCAGATGGGCGCACTGGCCCCTCATGATCTCGGGGCTCCCGACCATGGTGCGCAGGCAACTCTCGTCCAGGATCACTGCGTACATCGGGCCGTCGTCCGCAAGGAACCGATGCTGTCGGCTGAGCCGGGCCCGTACGCTCGACTCCACCTTCTCGGCGCTTCTGCCCCGACGGCTGAACAGCGCTCGGGCGTAGTCCTCAGTCTGCAACAGGCCGGGCACCAGCAACTCCTGGTACTCCCGCAAGGCCAGAGCCTGCGCCTCCATGTCGACCCTGCGCTGGAACCAGTCCGGATGCTCCACCTGCGGATACCAGTCGACCTTCGCCCACAGCCGCGCCAGCACCCCACCCGTACCCAGCACCTCATCGCACCTCTTCGCGAACGTGTCCTGAGGTACCCGCGCCCCCGCCTCGACCCGCGCCACATGGGACCGGTCGCAGTAGACCTCCTTCGCCAGCCGCTCCTGCGTCAGCAACGCCATCTCCCGGAAATGGCGCAGCACTTCGCCGAACATCTCCGCGTTCGTCGCACCGGAGGTCCCCTCCGCGTTCCGCCTGGTCACCGCTTCCCCCTCCGTGCCAAACAGCCAGTCGCACGCGTCCAGCGTTGATTGCGGCTGTTCCCGTCCGCGACGCTCGATACACCCAGAGTCACGAAAGGTGTACGGATGGAACCGGGAACGCTCGTGTACGACCCGCAGACGCGCAAGGTGGGTGCATTCCAGGCCAGGGTCGGCCCGTACGCGCTGGTGCGCCCCGTCGGCGGCGGCCGGGAGTGGGAGGCGGACCCGGCGAGGATCAGGGCGGCCACTCCGGAGGAACGGCTGAGCGCCGGCGTAAGAGCGGCGAACGAGCGGTCGACGGGCCGCCGCCTCTTCCGCTTCGTGCCGTACTCGATCGTCCAGGACCCGTCCGCGCAGCCGGAGTACGAGGCGTACTGCGTCTCGGGGGACGAGGCGGACTGCGGGGCGGCGTCGGGGCCGCGGGCTCATCCGGCGGACGTCGAGGAGTGGCAGCGCAAGCACACCCAGGAGACCCGCCACCTGCGTTACCGGCGCAGCTTCGCGGACTATGCCGTACTGGAGAGACAGTGAAGGGAGGGGCCGCCCGCTTCTTGGCCAGTGTCGTGCTTCCGCGAGCCGAGTAAAGGGCGCTTCACTCCGCTGCGCTGCGTTCCGCGTCGCCTTCGGCGATGGCCCTCCGGGCCACCCTTGACTCGGCTCGCTCCAGCACGGGTGAGAAGCGAGCGGACGGCCCGGAAAGACGGTGGCCCCCTGCCGGTTTCCGGCACCGTGGGCTGAGTTGCACCCTGCGCAGGAGGCGCGTCAGCGCGGCGGCGGCACGCCGGGTGGGCTTGGCGGCTGAAGGCGGGTGGGTGGTTGATCGGAAGTTTTGGGACGCCGGGGGGGAGGAGCCCCTGGAACGGTGCCTGGGTGGGTGGGGGTGGGGGTGGCCCGAAGTTTCCGATCACCTCACGAGAACGGGGCGGCGTAATCCGACGGGATGTCGGTGCACGCCGCCCCGGGGGGTGGGACGAGTCTGCGGGGAGTGGCCCGCGTTGCCATCGTGGTTACTTCGGGTCGTTGTCGAACTTGGAGGTCGACCAGAAGTAGCCGAGGATCACGAGGCCCAGGCACCAGGCGACGGCGAGCCATCCGTTGTTGCCGATCTCGGTGCCGAGGAGCAGGCCGCGCAGGGTCTCGATGGCCGGGGTGAAGGGCTGGTACTCGGCGACCGGCTGGAACCAGCCCGGCATGGAGTCGACCGGCACGAAGGCGCTGGACAGCAGCGGCAGCAGGATCAGCGGCAGCGCGTTGTTGCTGGCGGCCTCGGCGTTGGGGCTGACCAGGCCCATGCCGACCGCGATCCAGGTGAGGGCCAGGGCGAAGAGGACGAGCAGTCCGAACGCGGCCAGCCACTCCAGCGCGGAGGCGTCGGTGGAACGGAAGCCGATGGCCACGCCTACGGCGCCGACGAGAATCACGCTCATCACGGACTGCAGCACGCTGCCGACGACGTGCCCGACGAGCACCGAGGGGCGGTGGATCGCCATCGTGCGGAAGCGGGCGATGATGCCCTCGGTCATGTCGTTGGAGACGGAGACCGCGGTACCGATGGTGGTGCTGCCGATGGTCATCAGCAGCAGGCCCGGGACGATGTAGGCGATGTACTCCGAGCGGCCGCCACCGCCGCCGCCGATGCCCGCGCTCATCGTGTCGCCGAAGATGTAGACGAAGAGCAGCAGCAGCATGACCGGCGTGAGCAGCAGGTTCAGCGTCAGGGATGGGTAGCGCCGGGCGTGCAGGAGGTTGCGGCGCAGCATCGTCGACGAGTCGCGCATCGCGAGGGAGAGGGAGCTCATCGGACGTCCTCCTTGGACTGGGCGGGGATGACGGTGGGGCTGGTCAGGGCGAAGAAGACGTCGTCGAGGTCGGGGGTGTGGACGGTGAGTTCGTCGGCCTCGATGCCGGCGGAGTCCAGCCAGTCGAGGATGGAGCGCAGTTCGCGCTGGCTGCCGTCGCTGGGCAGTTGCAGGGCGAGGGATTCGTCGTCGCGGGAGGCCTCGCGCAGTGCGGAGACGGCGTGGTGGTAGGCGGTCGGGTCGGTGAAGCGGAGGCGGACGTGTCCGCCGGGGACGATCCGCTTGAGTTCGTCGGCGGTGCCCTCCGCGGCGATCCTGCCGTCGTTGAGGACGGCGATGCGGTCGGCGAGTTCGTCGGCCTCTTCGAGGTACTGGGTGGTGAGGAAGACGGTGGTGCCGCCGGTGACGAGTTCGCGGATGATCTGCCACATGTTGTGGCGGGAGCGGGGGTCGAGGCCGGTGGTGGGCTCGTCGAGGAATATGATCCGCGGGCTGCCGACCAGGGTCATGGCGATGTCCAGGCGGCGCTTCATGCCGCCGGAGTAGGTGGAGGCGGGCTTCTTCGCGGCCTCGGTGAGGTCGAAGCGTTCCAGCAGTTCGGCGGCCACCCGCCGCCCCTCACGCTTGGACAGGTGATGCAGGTCGGCCATGAGGAGCATGTTCTCCTCGCCGGTGATCAGGCCGTCGACGGCGGAGAACTGCCCCGTCACCCCGATCGCCGCGCGCACGGCCTGCGGGTCGGCGGCGAGATCGTGGCCCGCGACCCGCAGCTCGCCGGCGTCGGCGGTGATGAGCGTGGACAGGATCTTCACGACGGTGGTCTTGCCCGCGCCGTTCGGACCGAGGAGGGAGAAGATCGTCCCTTCCGGGACGGCCAGGTCGATGCCGTCGAGGACGGTCTTGTCGCCGTAGGACTTGCGCAGCCCGTTCGCCGCGATGGCCAAGCTGGTCATGAGAAGTGCCCCCTGTTTCAGTGACTTCGAGCGGTTACAGGCTGCGGGCGGTGATGTCGCCCTGACCGGTGGTGGCGTGGATGTCGAGTTCGGCGGTGCCGTCGTTCTTGAGGGTGTTGCTGATGCGGCCGTAGCCGGTGCCGGCGTCCAGGGAGGCGGAGACTCCGCGGGCGGCGCCGACCGAGATGCCGCCCTGCTCGGTGCGCAGGGTGACCATGCCGTGTACGGCCTCGGTGATCTGGATGTCGCCCCGCTGGGTGCTGATCTCCGCGGGGCCGCCGAGACGGCCGACCGTGATGTCGCCGTCGAGGGCGGCGAGGCGGGCGCTCGCGGCCTCGTCGAGCTTGACCGAGCGGTGGCCGCCCGCGAGGGCGACGTCACCGAGCCGTCCGACGCCGCGGAACTCGGCGGCGGCCGCGTTCGCCTCGACCCGCGATCCGGCGGGCAGCTGGACCGTCACCTCGACGGACCCGGACTGACCGAGGACCCGGTTCTTCGCCTCCGGCGCCTCGATCCGCAGCACGCCGTCGCTGTAGACGACCTGCACCTGCTCGGCGGCCTTCACGTCACGGCTCTTGGCGGCGTCGGCCGGCAGGACCTCGACGGTGGTGTCGGCGCGGTCGGCGGCGATGAGCTGGATGCGTCCGGCGGGGATGTCCAGGACGGCGGTGACGGCGGCCGGGGTGTCGAACTTCTGCATCGTTCTTCTCCTTCATCCGACGCCGGGCCTTTTTGCGACCCGGCGTTTCCGATGAAGGAAACGCTACGTTGCGTTCAGATATCTGGCAACGAACTTGTTGCGCGCTATAAGTGTTATTACAGCTCAGAGCCATTATTTCGTTGCAACGGTTGTCGAACTAATGCAACGAGCTCTCTCTCACATCGTTGCAATGAGACTGCCGTGAACGCTACAGCGCGGCCCCCTCGCCCACGAGCTGTCCGCCCCCCGCCCCGCCCTCCGGCCCCAGGTCGATCAGCCAGTCGGAGGCTCGGACGACGTCCTCGTTGTGTTCGATCGTCACGACGGAGTGGCCCGCGTCGACCAGCCGCTGGAGGACGTCCAGCAGACGGGCGGTGTCGGCGGCGTGCAGGCCGGTCGTCGGTTCGTCGAGGAGGTAGAGGGTGCGGGCGGTGGTCCTGCGGCCCAGTTCCTTCGCCAGTTTGATGCGCTGGGCCTCGCCGCCCGACATGGTCGTCGCGGGCTGGCCCAGGGGCAGGTAGCCGAGGCCCACGTCCGCCATGCGGCGCAGGCGGGTGGCGACCGCCGGGACCTCCGCGAAGACGTCCAGGGCCTCCTCCACCGTCGCCTCCAGCACCTCGGCGATGTCGTACCCCTCGTAGCGGACGGACAGCACCTCGCCGCGGAAGCGGCGGCCCTGGCAGGCGGGGCAGCGGACCTCCACCGCGGGCAGGAAGTGCATGTGCACGGTCAGCACGCCCGCCCCCTCGCAGCGCTCGCAGCGGCCGCCGGGCACGTTGAAGGAGAAGTGGCCGGCCGTCAGACGGCCGCCCGAACGGGCCGCGAACGCCTCCCTGATCGGGGTGAACGCCTCCGAGTAGGTCGCCGCGTTGGAGCGCGGCACGCGGCTGATGGGCTCCTGGTCGATGGTGACGACCTTGCCCAGGTGCTCCCAGCCGTCGATGCCGTCGTGCGCGCCGGGCAGGTCGCCCGCGCGGTAGAAATGCCGGCGGGCGGCGCGGTCGACGATGTCCAGCAGCAGGGTCGACTTGCCGGAGCCGGAGGGGCCGGTCAGCGTGACCAGGCGGCCCAGTGGGATCCGTACGGTGATGTCCTTCAGGTTGTGCTCGCGTGCCCCCCGGACGACCAGGGCGCGGTCCGCGTCGCCCCGGCCCTTCGACGCCGGTGCGGGCAGCCGGCCGGACAGGTACGCCCCGGTGACCGAGCCCTCGGTCGCCGCCACCTCCTCCGGTGTGCCCTCGGCGACCACCCGGCCGCCGTCCCGGCCCGCGCCCGGTCCGATGTCCACGACGTGGTCGGCGGCGCGCAGGACGTCCAGGTCGTGCTCGATCACGAGGACCGTGTTGCCGAGGTCGCGCAGCCGGCGCAGGACGTCGATGAGGCGGGCGGTGTCCGAGGGGTGCAGGCCGATGGTCGGCTCGTCGAGGACGTAGAGCACGCCGGTCAGGCCGGAGCCGAGCAGTGCGGCGAGGCGCAGCCGCTGGGTCTCGCCCGCCGAGAGGCTGGGGGTGGGCTGGTCCAGGGTGAGGTAGCCGACGCCGACGTCCACCAGGCGGCGCACCCGCTCGGTGAGGTCCGCGACGACCGGTTCCACGAACAGCCACTCGTCCGGTGTCACCTGCTCCCGCAGCCCGGCCAGCCAGGCGGCGAGTCCGGTCAGCGGCAGCCGTGCCGCCTCCACGATGCCGAGACCGCGCACGGTCACCGCCCGGCTCTCCGCCCGCAGCCGGGTCCCCGCGCACGCCCGGCACGGCTCCTTCAGCATCAGGCGCTCGGTCTTCTCCCGGTACTCGACGTCGTCGATCCGCTCGGCGTACCGGCGCATCAGCGCGGTGGCCACGCCTTCGAAGCGGCCCGCGGAGACGGTGGCGGGCGGTTCGGTGTCCGGGAAGTGCGTGCGGAACTCGGGGGATTCCACGCCGTGGAGGAGCAGGGTCCGGGTGAGCGGGGCGAGTTGGCGTATCGGGGTGTTCGCGGAGAAGGCGAGGCCGTAGTGCTCGGCCGCCGCCCGCAGCAGGACGAGGTTGCGCTCGGTCGCCTTGGGGTGCCAGCCGACGACCGCCCCGTCCGCGACGGACCGCTCCTCGTCGACGAGTTGCCGTACGTCCGCGCGGATCACCTCTCCGAGCCCGGTGCACTCGGGGCAGGCCCCGGCCGGCTTGTTGAAGGAGAACGTGCCCATCACCAGTTCGGGCACGGCGGTGCCGCAGTGCGGGCAGGGCGTCGTGCCGGGCTCGGCGTCCTCGTCGTACGGGGACGCCGAGGAGTGGGCGGGCGGGACGCGCTCGCCGCAGGACGGGCAGGGCCGGACGCCGATCCGCGACCAGAGCAGGCGGAGGTAGGTGAAGACCTCGGTGACCGTGCCGACCGTGGAGCGCGGGCTGCGGTTGGTGTGGTGCTGGTCGACGCTGATGGACGGGGACAGGCCGGTGATCGAGTCGACGGCGGGCTTGCTGACGAAGCCGGTGACCATGCCCAGCGACTCCATGTACTGCCGCTGGCCCTCCCGGTGGAGGGTGTCGAAGGCGAGCGTGGACTTTCCGGAGCCGGACAGGCCGGTCAGGACGACCAGCTTGTTCTTGGGGAGGGAGAGGGAGACGTTCTTGAGATTGTGGAGACGGGCACCCGTGACGTGAATGGAGTCGTCCATGGCTTCAAGTCTTCCATTGAACTTCCTGTTGGGACTTTTGCCCGGGAACTGCCGTCGCAGGGTCGCGTAACCTTCAAATCCGTGAGTGCAGACAAGCGGCTCCGGCCCGTCGACCTGGCCCGTCTCGCCGGGGTGTCGACCCAGCAGATCCGCAACTACGAGGACGCGGGAGTGCTCCCGCCCGCCGCGCGCACGGAGTCCGGCCACCGCGCCTTCACGCCCGTCCACCGGCAGGCGCTGCTGACCTACCGGGCGCTGTCGAAGGGGTACGGGACGACCGGCGCCGCCAGGATCATGCAGACCGTGCACGCCGGTGACGTGCCGGGTGCCCTCGCCCTCGTGGACGCAGCGCACGCCGCGCTGCACGCGGAACGCGTCGCTCTGGAGGCCGCGCGCCAGGCCCTGGAGACGCTGGCGGGGCGGGAACCGGCCGAACTGCCCAGCGGCGGACTGCGGATCGGCGAGGCCGCCGCGCTGATCGGCGTACGGACGTCGGCGCTGCGGGTGTGGGAGGCGGCCGGGCTGGTCACCCCGGAGCGGGAGCGCGGCACGCGGTACCGCGTGTACCGGCCCGTGGACGTGCGGGACGCCCGGCTGATCCACACGCTGCGCCGCAGCCACTACCCGCTGGACCAGATCCGCCCGGTGCTGGAGGGGCTGCGCCGGGAGGGCAGCAGCGAGGCCCTGCGGGCGGCGGTCGCGGCACGCGGCGAGACACTGACGGCCCGCACCCGGGCGATGCTCGGAGGTGCGGGCCGCCTGTACGGCTATCTGGACGTGCTCAGCGAAGCCGCGACGACGCCAGGATCGACAGCAGGTGGGCCGGGACCATCAGCCAGGTGATGAGCGCGAGCGCGGCCAGCGCCCAGCGGGTCACCTCCACGCCGCCGCCCAGGACGGTGTCCGCGACGGCCGCGGCCAGCAGCACGAGGGACGCCTCGATGCCGTTCGTCACGCGGTGGATCTTGAACGCGGCGGCCACCCGCCGTACCGTCGCCACGCCCTGGGAGCGCGGCCGGGTCGCCTCGTCGTCGGCGACCGCGAGGCCGCGCCGGGCGCGCGCCACGTCGACCAGATCGGTGGACGCCTTGAGGAGGACGACGCCCAGGGCCGTGGCGATGCCCAGCGACAGCCAGCCGCCCAGGCCTGACTCCGCGGCCCGGTAACCGGCGCCCGCCAGCAGGGCCGCGTCGGCCAGGTAGGCGCCGAGGCGGTCGACGTAGATGCCGGTCGCGCTGTTCTGGCCCTTCCAGCGGGCGACCTCGCCGTCCACGCAGTCGAAGAGGAGGAAGAGCTGCATCATGAGGGCGGCCAGGACGGCGCCCGTCAGTCCCGGGATCATCAGCGCCGCCCCGGAGGCGACCCCGCACACGACCATCGTCCAGGTCAGCTGGTCGGGGGTGACCGGGGTGCGCACCAGCTGCCGGGTGAAGCGCAGGGAGATCCTGCGCATGTACAGGCGGCCCGCCCAGTGCTCGCCGTTGCGGCTCGCCAGCTTCGCGTGCGGCTGGCACACCTCGCGCAGCTCCTGAAGCACCGGAGCAGCAACCATGGACGTTCCTCCCGACGGGACCCCGACTGCCGCTCTGCGCGCGGCGATGATCGGCTCAGGTTACAGACCGCCGGACGTCCGCCGAACGCCGCGTTGCCCGGGGCCCGCCGGGGGGAAGAGTGGGGGCATGGACCCTCGTGATGGAACATCCCCGGCTACATCCCCGGCTGCGGAACGAGGACATCGGTGAGTGAAGCCCGTGTCCCGGCCGTCGACCTGCGCCCCTGGCTCGGCGGCGGCCCGGACGACCGTGCCCGGATCGCCCGCACCGTCGACGAGGCGCTGCGGAGGGCCGGGTTCCTGCTGGTCACCGGGCATGGGGTCGATCCGGGGCTGCGGGCGCGGATCCGGGCGGCGGCGCGGGAGTTCTTCCTGCTGCCGACCGGGGTGAAGCGGGCGTACGAGGCGAGGGTCGGCGGGCGCGGCTGGCTGGGGCCGGGGGCGGAGGCCAACGGGTACGCGGAGGGGACCGAGACCCCGCCGGACCTGAAGGAGTCGCTGACGTTCGCGACGCACGAGCCGTTCGACGACCCGGTCGTGAACGCCGAGTGGTACGCGCCGAACGTCTGGCCCGCCGAGGTGCCCGCGCTGCGGCCGCTGTGCGAGGAGTACCTGGCCCGCATGGCCGAGCTGGAGAACCGCCTCCTGGAGCTGCTGGGCCACGCCCTCGGTCTCGACGCCGACTTCTTCACCCGGCACATGGACCATCCGACGTACGGGTTCAACATCAACTGGTATCCGGGGCGGGACGTGACCGGGCCGCCCGAGCCGGGGCAGTTCCGGATCGGGCCGCACACCGACTTCGGGACGGTGACGATCCTCGACCGGCAGGCCGGCAAGGGCGGGCTCCAGGTGTACACGGACGACGGGGGATGGCAGGACGCGCCTTTCGACCCCGAAGCGTTCACCGTCAACGTCGGTGACCTGATGGCCCGGTGGACCGGCGACCGGTGGCGCTCCGGGCGGCACCGGGTGCTGCCGCCGCCCGCCGACGCGCCCGCCGAGGAGCTGATGTCCCTGGTCTACTTCGGGGAGTGCACCCCCGGCACCCTCGTGGAGTCCGTGCCCGCGCCGGTGGGCCGGGTCGCGTACGAGCCGGTCGACTCGCACGTCTACCTGCGGGCCAAGCTCGATTCGATCGCCGTGAACTGACGCTCCGGCATTTCGTGACCCAACGGTCACCACTGAATCTGGTCCGAATCAACGCCCTCTATTTACCCTGGAGTTGGGGTCGCGTCGGACGGGGGAGGTTCGGTGCACAGACGGTTGCACGGGCGCGCGGCGTTGTTCGGGACGGATCCGGCCGGACTCGCTCCGCGGCTGGTGGGGCTGCGTCCGCACCAGCACCGTGCGGTGTCCGTGGAGCATCCGCGCGAGGTGCCGTTCGTCGTGCTCACCGGCGCGCGCGGGCTCGGCAAGAGCGCGGTCCTGGAGGAGCTGCGGGACGCCTACCGGGGGCACACGCCGGTCGCGCTCGTCGACTGTGCCGCACCGGAGTTCGCCGCACCGCCCTCGGGGCGGCCCGCCGAGGCCTGGTCGCCGTTGGCGCACGCGCTGCTGGTGATCGCCGAGCAGCTGGCCGCGCCGGTCACCGGGGCCGGGCGGATCCAGTTCCCGCGGCTGATGTCGGGGCTGGTCGCGGTCGCGGCCGGCGGCTGGGGCGACGCCGACTCGGAGCGCATCCGGCGCGAGGTGGAACGGATCCTGCTGCTGAACGAGAGCGGATCGTGGCTGTCGGGGATCGCCGGGCGGTGGGCCGGGCGGGTCGCCGCCAACGTGGTCACGGCGGTCAGCGGCACCGGGCAGCTGCTGACGGCGGCCATCGAGGCCACCCTCGACTCGCTCTCCGAGGGCTTCGGCAACCGGCGGCACCAGCGGGCCTCCATCTGGTACCGGGACTACCCCAACGCGGGCGGGCACGCGCGGCGCGGTCTGATGCTGCTCTCCGGGCACTTCCGGGCGGGCGGCACCTCACGGCAGCACGCCGAGCGGTACCTCGTGCGGGCGCTGCTCGCCGACCTCACCGAGGCCTACGCCGGTGTGCTGCCCCGGATGCAGCGCATCGGGCGGCCCCTCGTCCTCGTCGACAACGCGCAGAGCCCGCCGGGGCCGGGCCTGATGGACGCCGTGCTGCGGGATCGGGCGGAGGACATCGCCGACCAGGTGGTGTTCGTCGCCGGGCTGCGCGGCACCGGCGACCTGCTGCGCAGCGCCGTCCGGCGGGAGCTGTCCGAGCTGGCGCGGCGCACCGACTGGACGCCGGACGCGGGGGCGCCCTCGTCGCGGGCGCTGCTGGTGCCGCTGCCGCCGCTCGGCCCCGACGACACCCTGCACATCGTGGGCGCCGCCTGCGGGGAGCTCGCCGTACCGCCCCAGCTGCCGCACGCCACCCACCGGCTGACCGGCGGCAACCCGCTCGGCATCACCGTGCTCGCGGAGGCCGCCGCCCAGCGGCAGCCCGGCGCCGGCTCGCTCGGCGAGCTGCTGACCGGGGAGGTCCGGCTCGCGCAGGACCAGCCCGGCGCCCCCGCCTACCTCGAACTCCTCGACCAACTCGTCCCTGCCGACCGCCTGGACGAGCTGACCGTGCTCGCCGCCGCCCACGACCACGACTCCGCGTGCGCCCTCGCCGCCGTGCTCCTCTCCGACGCGTTCGGCCCCGCCGACGTCCGGGCCCTGGAGACCCGGCTCGCGCAGGAGGGGCTGCCCCCCACGCCGGGGCAGTTCGTCGGGGACCCCTTCGTACGGACTCTGCTGCTGCTCCGGCTGCACCACCTGGACGCGGACCACGCGCGCTGGCGTCTGGCGCACGAGACGCTGATCCGGCACTACGCGTCCGCCGGGGACGGCACCGTAGGGACCGGCTACCGGCTGCACCACCAGCTCGCCCTCGGCGACACCGAACCCGCCGTGGCGCGGCTCCGGGACGCCTTCCCCGTCCTCGGCACCCGCGGCTGGCTCGCCGCCCTGCGCTTCGTCGCCTCCGCGCCCTACTTCCACGCGCACGACGCGCAGGGCCGCGACTTCACCGGGCGGGGCGACGGGCGGGCGGCGGTCGCGCTCGGGCGAACCGACGCGGGATACGACGTGCCGGACGGGGCGGATCCGACGCTGCATCTGCGGGTGCGGCGGCTGCTGCACGCGGTGTGGCAGCTGTCCGACCCGCTGGTGCTGCCCGACAGCACGGTGTCGGACCGGCTGCGGTTCGAGCTGGAGCAGCTGTCCAACCTTCGCCCCGCGGGCAACGAACTGCTGTGGCGGGCGTCCCGGGAGTGGCCCGAGGACGCGCTCGCCGGACGGCCGCTGCGGCTGCCGGAGGACGACGACCAGAACGCAGGGGGTGCGTGATGCGACGTGGATTCTGGGTCTGGCTGCGCGAGCACGTCTGGGAGATCCCGCTGCGCCGGTATCTCGCCCTGCTGCTGTCTGCCGCGCTGGTCGCCGGGCTGGCCCTCGCCGTCCGTGCGGTCACCCGTGAGGACCCCTCCTGCGCACCCGGCGTCGTACGCCTGGAGGGCAGCGACGAGTGCGTGGGCGTGTCGACGACGGCGTACGACTTCGGGCAGCCGCGGCTGCGTGAGCTGCTGCGGGCGATCGACCGGGAGAACCGGTCGCTGAAGGAGGGCGGTTACGTCACCGTCGCCCTGCTGGAGCCGTTCACCGCGACCGACCGCGACACCGTCAACCACGTCCTGCACCAGCTCCAGGGCACCTATCTCGCGCAGTACCAGGCCAACCACTCCGCGAACGGGCAGACCCCGGCGATCCGGCTGGCGCTGGCCAACCCGGGGGCCGGCGGGGACCACTGGGAGCACACCGTCGACGAGCTGGAGCGGCTGGCGAAGGGCCCGGAACGGCTGCGGGCCGTGACGGGGATCGGGCAGAGCACCGACTTCACCAAGAAGGCCGTACGGGAGCTGACCCGGCGCGGCATCCCCGTGATCGGCTCCTCCATCACCGCCGACGACCTCGCCAACGGGCAGGGCGGCGCCGACCCGTTCCCCGGTCTCGCCCGGGTCTCCCCCACCAACACCGACGAGGCCCGCGCGCTCGCCTCGTTCGCCAAGGTGACGGCGGGGCGGGCGCTGCTGGTGTACGACAAGCCGGGCGACCCGTACACGCGCACCCTCCAGGAGTCGTTCGAGCGGCTCATCGACGGCTCGCCGTACGAGCCGCAGCCGTTCACCCCGCCCGCCGACCGCAGCCAGGAGGGCACCACCGCCAACACGTTCCGGCAGATCACCCACCTGGTGTGCGACACCTCCCGGGACACCGACACCATCCTGTTCGCCGGGCGGCACACCCAGCTGCGGCAGTTCGTCAACGCGCTCGGCGGACGCGGCTGCCAGGACCGGAAGTTCACCGTCCTCACCGGCGACGAGGGGTCCTACCTCACCGGCGACCACGACCTCGACCGGAGCGCGCTGCGCAACCTCTCCGTGCGCTACACCGCGCTCGCCCACCCCGACGCCTTCACCGAGGACCCGCCGAGGACCGGCGGCTCGGAGGCCGACACCCGGGTGCTGGACGGGCTCCTGACGGACAGCGTGCGGGAGCCGGTCGGGCCGATCGGACCGGTCGACCTGGAGGACGGGCAGCTGATCATCGCGTACGACGCGATGCGGCTCGCGGTGCACGGCATCCGCGAGGCCACCCCGGACGGGCGGACGGACCCTCCGCTGACGGACGTGGGCCTGCAGTGGCCGCAGGTGAAGGGCTCGCTGCGGGTGAACGGTGCCAGCGGGTGGATCTGCCTGGACGTGCACGGCAACCCGTACGACAAGGCCGTACCGATCGTCGAGCTGACCCCGCGGGGGCGGGCGCGGTTCGTGGAGATCGCGTGGCCGGAGGGGAAGCCGCCGGGGAAGGACTGCCTGCCGCCGTCGTAGACGTTCAGCCCGGCCCCAGCTCTTCGATCAGACGTTCGAAGCGGGTGCGCCAGCCCTGCTCCGTCTCCCCCTCCCCCTCGAACTCATGGGTGAAGCGGAGCACGCTGGCCCGCGCACCGGCCCGCTCCAGATGGAAACGGATCCGGCCGCCGCCCTCCACCGTGTACTCGGCGACCCGGTCCACGTCCCACGCGGTCACCCGCCCGGACCCGACATCACGCAGCGTGACCGCCCCGCCCAGGCGGTGCTCCAGCTCGTCGGCCGGGGTGAACCAGGTCGCCAGCCCCTCCGCGGTGGCCAGCGCCGACCAGACCGACTCCATGGAACACGGCAGCCGGACCAGGAAGTGCAGGATGTGCGTGTTCCCGTGGGTCTGGCTGGTCCCCTGCTCGATGGATCCGCTCGCTCCGGCCGTTCCGGTCATGATTCCAGCCTGACCCCTCGCGCAAAGTTGCGCACGTGGTCGGGGACGCCCGCCCCGCGTGCTGTCGTACGCGGGTCAGAACCCGACGGCCTGGAGCGCCCCGAGGCCGACGTCGGCGTAGGAGTGCTTGCCGGAGACGAAGATGTTCACGCCGTAGTAGTTGAACAGCCAGCAGGCGAAGGCGCCCAGGGCCAGGTAGGCGGCCTTGCGGCCCTTCCAGCCGGCGGTGGCGCGGGCGTGCAGGTAGCAGGCGTAGGCGACCCAGGTGATGAAGGACCAGACCTCCTTGGGGTCCCAGCCCCAGTAGCGGCCCCACGCGTCACCCGCCCAGATGGCGCCCGCGACGATCGTGAACGTCCACAGCGGGAAGGCCGCCGCGTTGATCCGGTAGGAGAACTTGTCCAGCGAGGCCGCGGCGGGCAGCCGCTCCAGGACCGAGGACGCGAAGCGGCCGGGCTGTCCGCCGCGGGCCAGCTTGGTCTCGTAGGAGTCGCGGAACAGGTAGATGACCGTGCTGACCGCGGCCAGGTAGAAGACCGCGCCGCAGAAGATCGCCGTGGAGACGTGGATGTACAGCCAGTACGAGTGAAGGGCGGGAACCAACTGGTCGCTGGCCGTGTACAGGACGGTGACGGCGAGACCGAGGTCGAGGAGGACCGTGGTGGTCAGGAACAGCCCGATCCAGCGGACGTTCTTCTTCAGTGCCAGCAGCACGAGGTACGTGCCGACGGCCACCGTGGTGAAGGTGATGTTGAACTCGTACATGTTGCCCCACGGCGCCCGCTCCACCGAGAGGGCCCGCGAGAGCACCCCGCCGAACTCCAGCAGGAAGGCCAGCACGGTGAGCGAGATGGCGATACGCCCGTAGAGGTCGCCCTTCTCGTTCCCGCCGTGCGCCCCCGGCCCGTCCGGCACGTCCCGCGTCCCGGCCTGCGCCCGCACCGTGACCTGCGGCCGCTCCAGTACGGCGGTGCCGCCGGCCTTCTTCACGGTCACGGCCGGGCCGGCCTTCGCCGCCGCCTCGTCGGAGGTCAGCGCGGCGGCGGTGCGGGCCACCTTGCTGCGGCTGCCGAAGAGCCATTCGGCGATGTACGCGAAGAAGGCCACGGTGTAGACGGCCATCGCGGAGTAGATCAGCGTGTTGCTGAGGTTCGCGAGATTTTCGTTCGTCGCGGCGGCGAGAGTCACTGCTGGTCAGACCCTTCGGCAGGTACAGGGGATTCTGAGGGGTCGTCGGCATCGGGCGCGCCCGGTGCCTTCTCGTAAAGGGTCTCGGCGAGGTCGCCCAGCTCCTCGGGCACCTTGGCGGACTCGCTGCGGCCGAGCCCGGCCATCTCCACCACGGTGACGCCGTCGGGGCCCTCGGTCGCCCGCACCCACACCCGTCGGCGCTGGACGAACAGCGAGGCCGACAGGCCCAGGATCGCGATGACGGCACCGCCGAGCGCCCAGCCGCCGCCCGGCTCCTGGACCATCTGGAACCCGGCCCACTCCCGGACCTCCCGCTCGAAGGTGATCGAGCCGGCGCCGTTCGGGAGCGTCAGGGTGTCGCCGGGCTTCAGCTGCTTCTTCAGCAGCTCGCCCTTGTCGTCCTTGAACTCCTTGAGGTGCTTCTTGTCCAGCTGGTACACGCTCTGCGGGATGCCCGAGTCGACGCCGAGGTCGCCGTGGTAGGCGGAGACGGCGAGCATCGGGTTCACCAGCGCCGGGAACTGCGACAGCATCGTGCCGCCGCCGTAGGTCGGCAGGAAGAACAGGTTGAAGCCGAGCTGCTCGCTCTTGCCCTTGGCGTCCTTGTAGCCGTCCATCACCTTGACCACGCCGGACGAGGTGACGTTGCCGTCGAGCGGCAGGAGGGGCACGGCGTCCTGGTAGACGATCCTGCCCTTGCCGTCGCGGACCGTGACGACCGGCGCGTAGCCGTGGCTGACCAGGTAGACCTTGGCGTCGCCGATCTCCAGCGGCTCGTTCACCTTGACGGTGGTCGAGCGCTCCTCGCCGTAGGCGCCCGCGCTGTAGGTCAGGTCGGCCTCGTAGATGCGCGGGGTGCCCCGGTTGGGGCCGGACGCCTCGTAGGTGCCGGTGAAGTTCTTCAGGTCGAAGCTGAACGGCTCCAGGTCGTCGTTGCTGAAGAGGCTGCCGGACTTGAAGTCGTCGTACTGGGAGAGCGTGTTGGCGAACCCGTCGCCCTCCACGACCAGCTTGTTGCCCTCCGACTTGAACAGCTGCCCCCAGCCGAAGGCGATCAGCATCACGATCAGCGCGATGTGGAAGGCGAGGTTGCCGACCTCGCGCAGATAGCCCTTCTCGGCGGCGACGGCGTCACCGGCGAGATGCGCGCGGAAGCGGCGCTTCCGCAGCAGCTCCAGCGCGGCCTCCCGCACCTCCTCCGGCTTGGCCCCGGTGCGCCAGGTGGTGTGCGCGGGCAGCCGGGTCAGCCGCTTGGGGGCGGCCGGCGGACGGCCGCGCAGCTGGCCGACGAACTGCCAGGTCCGCGGGACGATACAGCCGATGAGGGAGACGAACAGCAGGATGTAGATCGCGGAGAACCACACCGAGCTGTAGACGTTGAAGAGGCCGAGCTTGTCGTAGACCGGCGCGAGGGTGGTGTGCCGCTCCCGGAAGTCCTCGACCTTCATCGCGTCGATGCCGGTCTGCGGGATCAGCGAGCCGGGGATCGCCGCCAGCGACAGCAGCAGGAGCAGCAGCAGCGCCACCCGCATCGAGGTGAGCTGCCGCCAGAACCAGCGGATCCAGCCGACCACGCCGAGCGCGGGCAGGTTGGCGGCCTCCTCGCGGGGCGCGGTGGACAGCTGGGAACCGGCGGCGCCGAGGTCCTGGTCGTCGTCCTGGCCCTCGGGGGCGCTGGTTGTCGTCTTGCTCATCGATTCAGATCCCCACAGTGAAGCCGTTGGACCAAACCTGCATCTCCTGCACGAAGCGGTCCCAGGCACCGGTCAGCAGCAGCACGCCCGTGACGATCATCATCGTGCCGCCGATGCGCATCACCCAGACATAGTGGCGCTTGATCCAGCCGAAGGCGCCGAGGGCCTTGCGGAAGGCGACCGCGGCGAGCACGAAGGGGACGCCGAGGCCGAGGCAGTAGGCGACGGTCAGCAGCGCGCCGCGGCCCGCGCTCGCCTGCTGCATCGCCAGGGCCTGCGCGGAGGCGAGGGTCGGGCCGATGCAGGGCGTCCAGCCGATGCCGAACAGCGCGCCGAGGAGCGGGGCGCCGGCCAGGCCGGCCACCGGCCGCTTGTGGAAGCGGAACTCACGCTGGGTGAGCCAGGGCATCAGGCCCATGAAGAAGACGCCCATGAGGATCATGAGCACGCCGAGCACCTTCGACAGGACGGTCTGCTGCTCGCGCAGGGACTCGCCGAAGTAGCCGAACAGCGCCCCGCCGGAGACGAAGACGGCGGTGAAGCCCAGCACGAACAGGGAGGCGCCGGCGACCATCCGGCCGCGCCGGGCCTCGGCGAGGTCGGTGCCGGTGACCCCGGTGACGTACGACAGGTAGCCGGGGACCAGCGGCAGGACGCACGGGGAGAAGAAGGAGACGAGACCGCCGAGCACGGCGATCGGCAGGGCGAGCAGCAGCGCCCCGTTCAGCACGGTCTGGTTGGGGTCGGTGGCCGCGGCGAGCGTGACGGTCACGTCACTTCCCCGACTTCTCCGCGAGCACCGGCTCGATCATGCCGCGCAGCTTCTCCTCGCTGAGCGCCGAGAGGGCACGGGCCGCGATCTTCCCCTCCCGGTCGATGACCAGGGTGGAGGGGACGAGCTGCGGGTTGAGGGTGCCCTTCTCGAAGCGGAGCATCAGCTTGCCGGTCGGGTCGTACAGGCTCGGGAAGGTGATCCCCTGCTCCTCCTCGAAGGCGAGGGCCGGGGTGAGGCTGGTGTCTCGGGTATTGACGCCGACGAACTGGACGTCCTCGTCCTTGAGGTCCTCGTGCACCTTCTGGAAGTTCTTCGCCTCGATCCGGCAGGGCCCGCACCAGGAGCCCCAGAAGTTCACCACGAGGACTTTGCCCTGGTAGTCGGCGGTGCTGAGCTGCTTGCCGTGGATGGTCTTCCCGGACAGCTCGGGGGCCTCGGCACGCTTGCCCTGGGCAGCGGTGGCGATGCCTTCCTTGCCGGTGACGAGGTTGGTGTTGCCGCCGCCGCCCGATGTTCCCCCGGACGTGCACGCGGACAGCGCCAGCGCGGTGACGACGGCACCGGCGGCGAGCAGAGTGGTACGGCTGGCGGCAGTCATGTGAAAAGTTTCGCATGCCCGTTCTGGGGATCTTGGGCACCCCCCTTACAGGCGGAAACCCCCATTTCAGAACCGCTTCCAGCCCCCGGCCGGCGCCTGCCCCACCTCCAGTGTGCGCAGCTTGGCCAGCACCTCGGGCCGCTGTACGTCCAGCCAGTCGGTGAACTGCCGGAAGGAGACCAGGCGTACGTCCTCGCCCTTCTCCTTCTCCCGTGCGATGTGCTTCAGCGCCTCCTCGACGGCGTCCATGTAGATGCCGCCGTTCCACTGCTCGAAGTGGTTGCCGACGAAGAAGGGCGCCCGGTTTGTCTCGTACGCCCGCTTGAATCCCTGTATGTACGCCTGCGCCGACTGCTCGCGCCAGGCCGGGTAGTTGTGCGCGGGCGCGTTCGTCGAGTTCACGGACTGGTTGGCGAGCATGTTGTAGTCCATGGACAGGACCTCGAACGAACGCCCGGGGAAAGGTATCTGCTGAAGCGGGAGATCCCATATCCCCTGCTTCTTGTCCGGCCAGACCTGACGTCCGCCCGGCGAGGAGGCGTCGTAACGCCAGCCCAGCTCCCGCGCGGTGGGCAGCAGGTTCTCCTGCCCGAGGAGACAGGGCGCACGGCCGCCGACGAGTTCCTTGTCGTAGTCGAAGGGCAGGGACGGCAGGTCGCTCCAGCCGGTGTTGGTGCGCCACTCCTTCACGAAGGACTTGGCCTGCTCGATCTCGCTGCGCCACTGCTGCGGTGTCCAGTTGCCGACCGACCCGGAACCGGCGCAGAAGTGACCGTTGAAGTGCGTGCCGATCTCGTGGCCGTCCAGCCAGGCCCGGCGGAGGTTCTTCAGCGTGTCCTTGATGTGGGCGTCGGTGAGATAGCCGATGTCGGAGGCGCCGCGCTGGTTGTTCGGCGGGTCGTAGAGCCGCTTCTTCGACTCGGGCAGCAGATACAGCCCCGAGAGGAAGAAGGTCATGTGCGCCCCGTGCTCCTTCGCCAGGTCCAGGAAGCGCGGGAAGAGCCCGTTGCCGACCTCGCCGGCCCCGTCCCAGGAGAACACCACGAACTGCGGCGGCGTCTGCCCCGGCTCCAACGGCTCCGGGGCCGGGGGCTGGTGGGGCTGCTTGCCGGTGTAGGCGGTGGAGCCGTCCCCGATCGGCCGGGCGGCCGGCGCGCTCGGCTTGCCCTTGCCCTTGCCGGAACCCCCGGCATGGGAGGAGCCGTCTGAGGAGGTGTGGGTCCCGCACCCCGCGACGCCGAGCGCGGCGGCGGCTCCCGCCCCGAGTCCGATCGCTCCCCGTCGGCTGATGTGACGCATGCCGTCCCCCGTCCGTCGTGCTCTGTGGTGGTCACCCAGTCAGAGGGCACGACGAACGGGGAGGTTGCCCCGGATTATCCGCTTTTCGTAACAAGTGCGGAGGTATGGGGCCTAGGCCGGGTTGAGAACCGCGACCGGGCCGGGGCTCACGCCCCGAACGCCTTGCCCTTCCCCTTCACCGGCTTGGCACCGGCGAGGAGATGCGGCGGGACGAGATCGCGGGCCGGCTCGCTGTAGCCGACGGAGACGATCCGGTCGCCGTCGTAGGTGAAGGAGGTCAGCGAGGCGAGGGTGCACTGCCGGCGGCGCGGGTCGTGCCACAGCCGGCGCCGCTCAACGTACGACCGCACGATCCAGATCGGCAGCTGATGGCTGACCAGCACCGCCTCATGCCCGCGGGCCGCGTCCTTGGCGGCGTCCAGCGCCCCCATCATCCGCACCACCTGGTCGATGTACGGCTCGCCCCACGACGGCTTGAACGGGTTGACCAGGTGCTTCCAGTTGTCGGGCTTCTTCAGGGCGCCGTCGCCGACGCCGAAGGTCTTGCCCTGGAAGACGTTGTCGGCCTCGATCAGCCGCTCGTCGGTGGCGACGTCCAGCCCGTGCGCCTTGGCGATCGGCGCCGCCGTCTCCTGCGCCCGCTCCAGCGGCGAGGCGCCGACGTGGGTGACGTCACGGGAGGCCAGGTGCTCGGCGACCCGGTCGGCCATCCGCCGCCCCAGGTCGGACAGGTGGTAGCCGGGCAGCCGCCCGTACAGGATCCCGTCCGGGTTGGCGACCTCACCGTGTCGCATCAGATGGACGACGGTGATGTCCCTGCGGGTGCCGCTCATGCCGTCGCCTCCGCGGCCGCCCGGGCCGCCGCCGGCAGCGCGTCGGCGATCCGCTGCACCGCCCGCTCGTCGTGGGCCGTGGAGACGAACCAGGACTCGAAGGAGGACGGCGGCAGGTAGACGCCGTTCGCCAGCATCGCGTGGAAGAACGCGGTGAAGCGGAACGACTCCTGCGCCTTGGCGTCCTCGTAGTCGCGCACCGGGCGGTCGGTGAAGAAGACGGAGAACATGTTGGATGCGTTCTGCAGCGTGTGCGTCACACCCTCCTTCGTCAGCGCCTCGCTCACCAGCGCCTGGATCTGCTGCGACACCGCGTCGACCTTGGTGTACGCCGCGTCGTCGAGCAGCCGCAGCTGGGCGAGGCCCGCGGCGGTGGCGATCGGGTTCCCGGAGAGGGTGCCGGCCTGGTAGACGGGCCCGGCCGGGGCGAGGTGCGCCATCACGTCGGCACGCCCGCCGAACGCGGCGGCGGGGAAGCCGCCGCCCATGACCTTCCCGAAGGTCATCAGGTCCGGGACCACCCCGTCGACGCCGAACCACCCGGCGCGGCTGGTCCTGAAGCCGGTCATGACCTCGTCGGAGATGTACAGCGCGCCGTTCTCGGCGCACACGTCCTTCAGCCCTTGGTTGAACCCGGGCAGCGGCGGCACGACGCCCATGTTGCCGGGCGAGGCCTCGGTGATCACACAGGCGATCTCGCCGTGGTGCGCCTGGAAGGCGGCCCGCACGGCGTCGAGGTCGTTGTACGGCAGCACGATGGTGTCGCCGGCCTGCGCACCGGTGACGCCGGGCGTGTCGGGCAGCGCGAAGGTGGCGACGCCGGAGCCCGCGGCGGCCAGCAGCGCGTCGACGTGCCCGTGGTAGCAGCCGGCGAACTTGATCACCTTGGACCGGCCGGTGAACCCGCGGGCGAGCCGGATCGCCGACATGGTGGCCTCGGTGCCGCTGGAGACGAGCCGCACCTGCTCGACCGGCGCGACCCGGGCGACGATCTCCTCGGCGAGCGCGACCTCGCCCTCACCGGGCGTGCCGAAGGAGGTGCCGCGGGCGACGGCCTCCTGGACGGCGGCGATGACCTCGGGGTGCGAGTGGCCGAGGATCATGGGGCCCCAGGAGCACACCAGATCCACGTACTCCCGCCCGTCCGCGTCCGTCAGATACGGCCCCCGGCCGGACACCATGAACCGGGGTGTGCCGCCGACGGCGCGGAAGGCGCGCACCGGGGAGTTCACTCCGCCAGGCGTGACGGCGGCCGCACGGTCGAATAGAGCCTGTGAGACAGGCGCTTCGTATGAATAGGGCAGTTCGCTCATGACCTGCGACTTCTCCGACTTCTCGGACTCCGGTTGCTGGGGTGACCTCCTCAGGGTAGGCGTCCGGACAACCCGGCGTCGGCCCCACCCATCTGCGAAACTGGGCATGGCTTGGTCAGAGGGACCGGCTCCCCGGCGCATGGATCCTGCGGACAGGTGGTCCCCGCACGTTTCGGCGCGCGGCCGTGGGGGAGGTCACTGACACGATGATCGGGTTGCGCGGCGGGGGCCACGCGTCCTAGAAAAGCAGTCGGGTGGAGATATGCATCGCGGTGGCGGACTGGGCGAGGGGACTGATGACCTGGGTCCTCGACGTGCCCGGCGGGGAAGGCACCGACGCGACGCGGAGGACACGACCGAAGCACGTCAGGCACATGGTGGACCGAGGGAGCCCGAGCGCGTCGACCGCACGGTCGACGGGTTGAGGGCGGGGAGCAGGAATGGTGGTCGGGTGGGGGTGACGTACAAGTACTTCGGTGCGCCGGACGGCGCGACCGCGGCCCGCGTCCCGATCTCGATGCGTCCCGAGGAACTCGGCGGCGACGAGCTCGGCATGAACGGCATGTTCACCAAGATCAAGCCGGAGACGATGGCCGCGATGGTCCTCACCGGCATCGAGGGCGTCCCCCTCCACAAGGTGCCGCCACTGGAACTCGTCGTCCTGCATCCCGACTACGCGGTGGTCAAGCTCCCGATGACCGTCGTCGACCCGCTCCGCGGCATCGGCGAGGAGGCGGTCGGCGCGGCGGCGTTCATCTGGTCGACGGTCCCGGACCGGGGCGGACCACGGGACGCGTTCAACGTGTACCAGCTGCTGCACGAGTGGCAGGACTTCAGCCATCGGCTGCATGAGGCGGGGCATCAGCCGTACTGCCTGGTGTGGCCCTGAGCTGGGGTTTCGTAGGGGTCGGGCGGGGTCTTCGGGCCTCGCCCTTGTGCTTGCAGGAAAAGGGCCCTCAGCCGGCCAGGGCACATTGGTTTAGCCAAGGGCACTGATGTGCCCTGGGCTTCTGGTGCTGGCTGCTGTCTGAAGGCGTCGTCGATCGTCTTGCGGGTACGCGTCTCGCTGGACGACAGCGGGTGCGTGTACGTCCGCAGCGTTAAGTCCGGCTCCGAGTGGTCGGCGTACTCAGGCTGCCGCCGGTCAGTCGCTCGGCCCAGGTCAGCCCCCGTCGCCCGCTGCCATTCGAGCGGGGCGCACTTGCTGAGTGTCGCGAGCGCCTCAAGAAGCATCTGCGGTCTCGCTCTCACGACCGTCGCAAGCACGAAGGCGCTGATCACGACCGCAGGGACAGCCTGGGGGCGAGCAGCTCCAGCACTTCCTCCCAGCGGTAGCGGTCGGCCCCGCCGCCCGCCTTCGGCCGGTGAGGCTCGTAGGAGCCGATCAGGACGCCCATCTCTCGCAGGAGGTCCAGACCTCCGGCGGTATGCAGGATGGGCGGCCTGGGCGGAGTTCAGGTACGGCAGCACGGCGACCGGTACACCCATTGCGGGCGCCTCGCACAGGATGCCCAGCGCGAGATTGTCCGAGATCCCGGCGGCCCACTTGTTGACCGTGTTGAAGGTGGCCGAGGCGACCGCGATCGCATCCGCAGGCCGGCTCGGGCGTGGCTCACCCGGTGACCGCCAGGCCGAGCGGATGGGGCGGCCGGTCTGGGCCTCGACCGCCTCCGCATCAAGGAAGCCGACTCCTTGCGGGGTGGCTACGACGCCGACGTCCCAGTGCCGTTCCTGTGCTGCCGTGATCAGCCGGCCGACGTCGGCGGCGACCCCGGCCGCGCAGACCACGATCTGGAGGAACGGCTTGTCGTGCTGGTCACTCACGCGGGCACTCCCAGTTGGCGGCCGAAGTGGTGGAGCTCGGGCAGCGCCCGACGACGGTCACGGGCTGCCATGTCGGCGACCAGTTCGCGTACGGCCGGGCGGCGGACATCCTGTGCCGCGCAGCTCTCGGCGATGCGCAGGGCCTGGTAGCCGTCGGCGAGTCTGCCCTGCTGACTGTAGGCGCGGGCGGCCTCCACCCAGAGCGCGGCCCGTCGCTCGGGGACGGGGATGTGCCGCCGCATGAGGGGGCGAGCGGTTTGAAGGGCGATTCCGGCGTCGCCGAATGAGACAGCCGCGCTGATCTCGTGCAGGGCTACGTTGGTCGGGCTGAAGTTCGCCCAGGCGTCCGGCCTGTCGAATGTGACGTAGCGGGCCACCTCTTTGGCCTCGGTGAGGAAGTCCTGGGTGGTGTCGCGGTCGCCGTTTCTGCTGGCGGCGGTAGCTCCGCGGAGCAGCAGCAGGCCGACCGCTGCCAGGTATCGGGGCGAGCGTTGGTCGTAGGAGCCGCTGAGCTGGTCGACGGTGTGGCGCACCATGTTCACGGCTTGGGCTGTGTGCTTCTCCCGTACGAGCACGTGAGCGTGAACGCGGACGCTGGCGGCGAGGACGACAGGGTCCCCGGACCTTTCCGCCTCGGCCATGGCGCGGCCAACGTCCGTTCGGGTCTGTTCTTCGCGCACATCAGGGCCTCGACCGGGACGGCCGTGCAGCAGACCAACTGCCACCCCTTCCGTCACGGGCGCTGGATGTGGATGCACAACGGGGCGATCAGCGGATTCCACCGCCTCCGGCGTGACCTCGCCCTGGCCGTCGATCCGGCCCTGTATCCCGACATCGAGGGTTCCACCGACTCCGAGCTCATGTTCTTCCTGGCTCTCACGTTCGACCTGAGGGAGGATCCTCCCGGTGCCGTGGCACGCATGGCCGGCCTGATCGAGAAGGCGGGGCACGCGCACGGCATCCCGAACCCACTGCAGATGACCATCGCGGTGGCCGACGGCGACCGCGTATGGACCTTCCGCTACTCCAGCGAGGGCCGCTCGCGGTCGTTGTTCTACAGCACCAGGGTGGACACCCTGCGTGCGCTCCACCCGGATGCCGCGTTCCTGCGGGACATCTCCGAGGAGACCCGCCTCGTCGTCTCCGAACTGCTGGGCACCCTCCCCGGCGTCTGGAACGAGGTGCCGGAGAGCAGTTACGGCATCATCCAGCCGGGCGGGGACGTGCTCCATCCTTTCCGGCCCGCCCTGCAAGGCGACTCGGCCTGAAGCCGACCGGCAAGCCGAAGCCCTCCTCGGGGTGCGCCTCAGCCGACCGCGCCCGGACCGCCCGCGAACGTGGCGCCGAGTGCCTCCAGCGCGGTCGTCACGGTCGCCCGCAGTGATTCGGCCGGCGCGCCCGCCCGGGAGCGCAGGTTCACGCCGTAGGCGAGCAGGGCGAGCAGTTCGGCGGCGCTTGCGGGGTCGGCTCCCGGAGCGAGTTGTCCCCGGGCCCCGGCGGTGACCAGCGCGGCGCGCAGGGCGTCGCGCAGTTGCCGGTGGTGGCGGTCGAGGAGGTCGCGGACCTCGGGATCGGCGTCCTCGGCCGCCGCGTGGGCGTTGACCACCATGCAGCCCCAGCGGGCGAATTCCCCCGAGCACCGGGTCTCGATCAGGCCGGCGAAGAAGTCCTCGACGGCGGGCAGGCCCCGTGCGTCCTCGGCCAGGTGACGGAACGCCGGGTGGGAGTGGCGTTCGACGTAGCGGCGCAGGGCGGCCTGGTAGAGGTCCTGCTTGCCGCCGAAGGTGGCGTAGAGGCTGGAGCGGTTGAGCCCGGTCGCGGTCACGACGTCCTGGATGCCGGTCGAGGCGACCCCCTGGCGCCAGAACAGCCGGACCACGGTCTCCAGAGCCGCGTCCGGGTCGAAGTGCTTGATGTCCGGCATGTCTCACCGACCAATCTTGAAACGAGGGTTCCAGGATACGCTCGCCGCGGCTATCTTGGAACGGTCGTTTCGAGTTGTCGTTCCGAGTTGTCGTTCCAAGCCGCTGCTCCCAGTTGATCGCTCGATCCATGTGCCCGTGCGTCCAGGAGGACCGTTTCCATGTCGCTCAACGCCGAATTACGCGCCTTCTACGAGTCCCGCAAGGAGGAGATCCCCGCCGAGCTCCGCGAGGTCATGCACCGGGCCGGACAGGAGCTCGCCGACTCCGGCCAGGCCGACCGCGCCCTCACGGCCGGCGCCCGCGCCCCGCGCTTCGCCCTGCCCTCCGCGACCGGGCGGATCGTCGCCCTGGACGACCTGCTCGCCGCCGGGCCGGTGGTGCTGACGTTCTACCGCGGCGCCTGGTGCCCGTTCTGCAACATCGCCCTGCGCTCGCTCCAGCAGCACCACTCCGCCATCACCGAACGCGGCGCCCGGCTCGTGGCCGTCTCCCCGCAGGTCCCCGACGAGGCGCTTTCCCTGACCGAGAAGCACGAGCTGGCCTTCGACGTCCTCAGCGACGTCGGCTCCGGCACCGCCAAGCAGTACGGTCTCGCGTTCGACCTCCCCGAGGACCTCGCCGCCGTCTACGACAAGCTCGGCTTCGACCTCCAGCGCGTCAACGGCGGTCACCCGCGCACGCTCCCGCTGCCCGCGACGTACGTCATCGACCGCGACGGGGTGATCCGCTGGGCCTTCGCCGACACCGACTACGTCAACCGGGCCGAACCCGCCGACGTGCTCGCGGCGCTGGACGCGCTCGGCTGAACCGGGTCAGGGCAGCCTGAGGTTGCCGTACGGGGTGTTCGGCTCGCCGCTCGCGTAGACGCGCGGTGAGGTGAACACCCCGACCAGGTCGTCGTCGGCGATCGTCCCGCGGGGCAGGCTCAGTCCGTAGTGCTCGCCCAGCAGCCGGTACACGTCCCGGATGCCCGTCCACCCCGGCTCAGGCCGTCTCGCCGCCGCCGGCCACCGTGAACCCGATCGCCACCCCTCCCCCGTCCCGCGGGCACGCGAACGGCGTTCCCCCGTGCGCCAGTGACACCTCCCGCACGATGGACAGGCCCAGCCCGGATCCGGGCAGGGAGCGGGCGTCGGGGGCGCGGTAGAAGCGGTCGAAGATGCGGTCGAGGTCGGTGTCGGCGATCCCGGGACCCCGGTCGAGGACCTCGACGCGGACCGGGCCGCGGCGGCCCGGGTCCGGGCCGGACACCACCAGCTCGATCGGCGCCGTGCCCGCGCGGTCGAACTTCGCCGCGTTCTCCACCAGGTTGGACATCGCCCGGCTCAGCATCCCGGGCCGCCCCTCGGCCGTCGTGTCGCCGGTGACGCGCAGGGCGATCTCGCGGCCGGTGCGGCGGCGGGCCAGGCCCGTGACGTCCTCGGCCAGTTCGGCGAGGTCGACCCGCTGCGGCGGCTCGGCGTCGGACTGACCGGCCGCCAGATCCACCAACTCGTTGACCAGGTCCGTCAGTTCGCGGGCCTCCTGCCCCAGGTCGGCGACCAGTTCCTCCCGGCTGGCGGGCGGGAGTTCGTCGATGCGGCGGAGCAGGGAGATGTTGGTGCGCAGGGAGGTGAGCGGCGTCCGCAGTTCGTGGCCCGCGTCCTGGACGAGGCGCCGCTGGTCCTCCTCGGACTGGGCGAGCCGGCCGAGCATCCGGTCGAAGGCGCGGCCCAGCCGGCCCACCTCGTCGTGGCCGGTGACGGGCACCTCGATGCCGAGCCGCCGGGTGCGGGCGACGGCCTCGGCGGCGTCGGTGAGGATCACCAGCCGGCGGGTGATGCGCCGGGCCAGCCACCAGCCGAACAGTCCGGCGCCGACCACCACCGCCGCCATGAACAGCAGCGTGCGCTGCTGGAGCGCCCGCAGCAGGTCCTCGGTGTCGCTGAACTCCTGCGCCACCTGTACGGCGCCCCGGCCGCCGCCGAGCGAGACGGTGGCGACCCGGTAGATGTCGTTGCCGACGTCGACGTCCTCGTGCACGACGAGCTGCCCCGCGGTGCGCGCGGCCGCGATCTCGCGGTCGGGGCCGGTCACCGGCAGCCCGGGGCTGCCCTTGTCGACGACGCCGCCGTCCGGGCCCAGCACCTGCACGTCCGTGCGGGCGGGGCGGACGAGGTCGTGTCCCGGCGCGGAGGAGGAGAAGTCCGCCGGGCTCATCCGGTACTGCCGCACCTCGCCCCGCAGGTCCTGCACGACCTCGTCGAACACCGACACCTGGTCGACCCGGACCAGCCGCGCGGCGGCGGTGTAGGACAGGAAGCCCACCAGGAGGGTCACCGCGGCCGTGACCGTCGCGAAGGACACCGCGAACGTGGTGCGCAGGGACACCAGCCGCGGCCGCCACCCCACTCAGTCCTCCCGCAGCACGTAGCCCACGCCGCGCACCGTGTGGATCAGCTGCGGCGCGCCGGGCTGGTCGAGTTTGCGGCGCAGGTAGCCGACGTAGACGGCGAGGTTCTTGGAGCCGGGCCCGAAGTCGTAGCCCCAGATGCGGTCGTAGATCGTGGAGTGGTCGAGGACGATGCCCGCGTTGCGCACCAGCAGTTCCAGCAGCTCGAACTCGGTGCGGGTCAGCTCGAGTTCGCGCTCGCCCCGCCAGACGCGGCGCGCCTGCGGGTCCAGCCGCAGCCCGGCGGCCTCGACGGTCCGCCCCTCGGGCGGCCTGACCGGCGGCAGCGGCTGCGCGGGCGAGGCGGGCGCGTCGGCCCCGGCCGGGGCGGCGGTGCGCCGCAGCAGTGCCCGCAGCCGGGCGAAGACCTCCTCGACGTCGAAGGGCTTCACCACGTAGTCGTCGGCGCCGGCGTCCAGGCCCGCGATCCGGTCCGCGGTCTCCACCAGCGCGGTCAGCATCAGGATCGGCGTCCGGTCGCCCTCGGCGCGCAGCACCCGGCACACCTGGAGGCCGTCGATGCCCGGCATCATCACGTCCAGGACCAGCACGTCCGGCGGGATGCGGTGGGCCTGCGCCAGCGCCTCGACGCCGTCGGCGACCGCGGTGACCCGGTAGCCCTCCAGGGTCAGGGCCCGCTCCAGGGCGTGCCGGATCGCGCGGTCGTCTTCGGCGAGCAGAACAGTCGGGGCCACGCGTCCAGTGTGGCAAAGCCGTACTCCCGTACGACCGCACGGTGGACGCCCGGCCCCGCTTCTTACTGGCCTCTCACCCGGTCCGGGCCCCGGCGCCTCACCCGCTCCCGCGCAGCGCGGCGAGCTGCTCCTCGAACGGGGTGACCGCCAGGTCGTCCCGGGCGGGGCGGGCGGCCGGCAGCCGGGCCATCAGCGCGGCCAGCTCCCCCGCCGCCCGCTCGATCCGCTCCGGCAGCCCCTCCGCGCCCCAGTCCTCCGAGGCGGCGTAGACGCCGGTCGGGGCGACGACGGCCCGCAGGTGGGCGAAGAGCGGCCGCAGGGCGTGCTCCAGCACCAGGGAGTGCCGGGCGGTGCCGCCGGTCGCGGCGATCAGCACCGGCTTCCCGGTCAGCGCGTCCTTGTCGATCACGTCGAAGAACGACTTGAACAGTCCGCTGTACGACGCCGAGAACACCGGCGTCACCACGATCAGCCCGTCCGCCCCGGTCACCGAGTCGATGGCGGCGGCCAGCTTCCGGCCGGGGAAGCCGTTGGTGAAGTTGTGCGCGATCTCGACGGCGAGGTCACGCAGTTCGACGACCTCCACGTCCGCCGGGACCCGCTGGACGACGGCCGACGCCAGCCGGTCGGCCAGCAGCCGGGTGGACGACGGGACGCTCAGCCCCGCCGAGACGACGACGAGCTTCGTACGGTCGCTCATACGGTGGTCACCTCCTGGGCGGCGAGCAGGGACTGGTGGGTCGGCGCGTCCGGCACTCCCTCCGGACGCCGCGCCGCGAACTCCTCGCGCAGCACGGGCACGACCTCCTCGCCCAGCATGTCGATCTGTTCCAGCACGGTCTTCAGCGGCAGTCCGGCGTGGTCGACCAGGAACAGCTGGCGCTGGTAGTCACCGGCGTACTCGCGGAAGCTCAGTGTCTTCTCGATCACCTGCTCCGGCGTGCCGACGGTCAGCGGGGTCTGGTCGGTGAAGTCCTCCAGGGACGGGCCGTGCCCGTAGACCGGCGCGTTGTCGAAGTACGGCCGGAACTCGCGCACCGCGTCCTGGGAGTTCTTCCGCATGAACACCTGCCCGCCGAGTCCGACGATCGCCTGCTCGGGGGTGCCGTGCCCGTAGTGGGCGTACCGGCTCCGGTACAGCTCGACCATCCGCTTGGTGTGGTCGGCCGGCCAGAAGATGTTGTTGTGGAAGAAGCCGTCGCCGTAGTACGCGGCCTGCTCGGCGATCTCCGGCGAGCGGATGGAGCCGTGCCAGACGAACGGCGGTACGCCGTCCAGCGGGCGGGGCGTGGACGTGAAGCCCTGGAGCGGGCTGCGGAACTTGCCCTCCCAGTCGACGACGTCCTCGCGCCACAGCCGGTGCAGCAGGGCGTAGTTCTCGATGGCGAGGTTGATGCCCTGGCGGATGTCCTGGCCGAACCAGGGGTAGACCGGGCCGGTGTTGCCGCGGCCCATCATCAGGTCCACCCGGCCGTCGGCCAGGTGCTGGAGCATCGCGAAGTCCTCGGCGATCTTCACCGGGTCGTTGGTGGTGATCAGCGTGGTGGACGTGGACAGGACCAGCCGCTCGGTGCGGGCCGCGATGTAGCCGAGCATGGTGGTCGGGGACGACGGCACGAACGGCGGGTTGTGGTGCTCACCGGTCGCGAAGACGTCGAGTCCGACCTCCTCGGCCTTCAACGCGATGGCGACCATGGCCTTGATCCGCTCACGCTCCGTCGGCGTACGGCCCGTGGTCGGGTCCGGGGTTACGTCCCCGACGCTGAAGATCCCGAACTGCATGGTCGCTCACCCTCCAAGTGGTTGACCGTTCAACTATACCGCTGAACGACACCCCCGCCGCCCCTATTCCCGTGTGCTTCCGAGCCCGCCGAACCGTCCTCAGGACGGTATCGGCAGCGCGTCCGTGTATCCGTTCACCGGCCGCTCCACCCGCTCGACGTCCCGCGCGTCCAGCGCGACCGCCGCCGACGACGTGCCCAGCTCGCCGCCCGCGTGCCAGGTGCCCGTCACCGTCACCCAGGTGTCGGCCGGTGGAGCCGCCGGCCCGTACACCCGCACCTTCACCGACTGGGCGTCCGCCGCGCAGCACGACAGCATGAGCCGCGTCAGATACCAGCCGTCACCGTCGTCGGCGGGCGTCACGAACCCGGTCATCCGGACCGTGCGCCCCTCGATGGCCCGCTCGGTGTCCTGCTGCACCCGCTGGGTGAAGTCGGTGAGCGTGATCGGCAACGGCGAGGTCGCGGGCAGCGGCTCGAAACCGTCCTCTTCCACGACGGCGACGGCCTTCGGCGCCCCACGGGACGCCGTGTACGAGCCGAGGGCGGGCGGCGCGTAGAAGAGCAGGCTCAGCGCGGGCAGGAGCAGCAGCCAGGCGACGCGCGGCACACCGGAGTGGTCATGACCGTGGCCGTCGTCGTCCCCGTGCCCCTCGGCATGGTCCCGCTCCCGCCACCAGGACACCGCCTCCGCCGCGCCCAGCGCGACCAGCAGCACCCCCGACGCGATCAGCAGCGGCCGCATGCCCTCCTTCACGTAGCGGAGGTAGGCGTCCGTGAACAGCGAGACCCGCAGCAGCCCCACACCGCTCAGCGCCAGCAGCCCCACCCGCACGAACCGCATCACAGCAGCACCCCTCCCACCAGCACGCTGCACACCACCGCCACCACGGCCGTCGCGGCGGAGAACCGCATCGCGAACGCCCTCCCGAACGTGCCCGCCTGCAGGGCGAACAGCTTCAGGTCCACCATCGGCCCGACCACCATGAACGTCAGCCGGGCCACCGGCGAGAACCCGCTCAGCGAGGCCGCCACGAACGCGTCGGCCTCCGAGCACACCGCCAGCACGATCGCCAGCACCGCCAGGAACAGCACCGACAGCCACGGCGAGTCGGCGAACGCGTCGACCACCGAGCGCGGCACCGCCACGTTGAAGGTCGCCGCGGCCATCGCCCCGACCACCAGGAAGCCGCCCGCGTGCAGGAAGTCGTGCTGGAAACCGCGCCGGAACTCCGTCCACCGGCTGTGCCCCGGCCGGTGCCCGGTGTGCCGTACGGCGGGCTTCAGCCACTCGGCGCGCCCCAGCCAGAGCCACAGCCAGCCCATCACGGCCGCCGTGACCAGCGAGGCCAGCAGCCGGGCCAGCACCATCTCCGGGCTGCCCGGGAACGCGATGGCCGTGGCGGTCAGCACGATCGGGTTCACGGCGGGCGCGGACAGCAGGAACGCGAACGCCGCGGCCGGAGTGACACCCCGGCCGATCAGGCTGCTCGCCACCGGCACGGACGCGCACTCGCAGCCCGGCAGCACCACTCCCGCGGCCCCCGCGACCGGCACCGCGAGCGCGGGCCGCTTCGGCAGCAGCCGGTTGAAGACACGCGCGGGCACGAACGCGTTGATCGCCCCCGACAGGGCGGTGCCCAGGAGCAGGAACGGCATCGCCTGCACGGTCACCGCCAGACACACCGTCCGCCACGCCTGCACGGCCGGCTCGTCCAGCGACCGCCCGACGAGCACCAGCGCGGTACCGGGCAGCACGGCCGCGCCGACCAGCAGCAGCAGCCAGTTCCGGGGCAGCCCGCGCGCCGGCTCCTCGTCGGCCGGGTCCGCCTCCCGCGCCCGTATGCCCGTGTCCTCGATGGCCCGCATCTCTGGACCAGCCCTCCCCACGACCCCCGCCTGCCCCACCTGTCCGTCGGCCCCAGTAAACCGCCCGGAAGCGATCAGCGGTAAAACAATCAGAAGTAGTACGTGTCCCCGGTGTCCAGCACCAGCACCCGCCGCCGGTCGTTGTCCCGGTTCCGGTCCACCGTGCCGCCGCCCCACACCGTGTCGATCTCCGCCAGCACCTCGGACGGCTCACCGGCCAGCCGCACCCGCAGCCGCAGCTGCTCGCCCAGCCCCTGCGCCGGCACCCCGGCGATCCGGCACAGCACCGTCCGCTCCCCCGCCCGCGCACACCCGCCGGGCAGCCACTGCCGGTCCTCCAGCGCCTCCGACCAGCGCAGCCGCACCGTCGCCTCCGGCACGGCGGCCGGACCGTGGTTGCGCGGCACGAACCGCACGTCGAACCATCCGCCGGCCAGCCCCGCCGCCCCGTGATACGCCAGGTCCGCCTCCGCCTCCCCCGCCCGCGCGACACCGGGCGCGGCCACCGCCAGCGCCGCCAGCACCGCCGTACCCGCGACGAACCCTCGCGCGCCCATGCCACCACTCCTCATCCGCCGCTCATGCCGCCGCCGTACGGCTCCCAGGACGGATGTATCCCACGCGGCGGACCCGGCAGGCGCCCTCCAACAGGTGACACGGCCGGACCCCGGCACGCGGGGCCGTGCCAAGCTGACCGGCATGCTCGTCCTCCGCTCCGCCGCCCTCTTCGTCGTCGCCGCCCTCTTCGAGATCGGCGGCGCCTGGCTGGTCTGGCAGGGCCTGCGAGAGCACCGCGGCTGGCTGTGGGTGACCGGCGGCGTGCTCGCCCTCGGCGCGTACGGATTCGTCGCCACCTTCCAGCCCGACGCCCACTTCGGCCGCATCCTCGCCGCGTACGGCGGGATCTTCGTCGCCGGATCCATCCTGTGGGGCGTGATCGCCGACGGCTACCGGCCCGACCGCTGGGACGTCGTCGGAGCGCTGATCTGCCTCGCCGGCATGGCCGTGATCATGTGGGCGCCGCGCGGCGAGTGAACCGCACGGCCCCGGCCCGCGCCGGGACCGGCCCCCCGCACCCCCGCCGGGCACCCCGCCTATCCTGGCCGGAAGCACCTCCCGCACCGCCGGCCACCGCACCGCACACCCGTCAGAGGAGCACTCGTATGACCCCCGCCGCCGCGTCCCGCATCGCCGTCGTCACCGGGGCGAGCAGCGGAATCGGTGCCGCCACCGCCCGGCAGCTCGCCGCGGCCGGCTACCGCGTCGTACTGACCGCCCGCCGCAAGGACCGCATCGAGGCGCTGGCCGAGGAGATCACCGCGGCCGGCCACTCCGCGACCGCCTACCAGCTCGACGTCACCGACCGCGCGGCCGTCGACGAGTTCGCCACCGCCTTCAAGACCGTCGGCGTCCTGGTCAACAACGCGGGCGGCGCGCTCGGCCTCGACCCGGTGGAGAGCGGCGACCCCGCCGACTGGCGGCAGATGTACGAGACCAACGTCATCGGCACCCTCAACCTCACCCAGGCTCTGCTGCCCAAGCTGGAGGCGAGCGGCGACGGCACGGTGGTCGTCGTGTCCTCGACCGCCGGCCACGGCACGTACGAGGGCGGCGCGGGCTACGTCGCCGCCAAGCACGGCGCCCACGTCCTCGCCGAGACCCTGCGCCTGGAGATCGTCGGCCGCCCGGTCCGCGTCATCGAGGTCGCGCCCGGCCTGGTCAAGACCGACGAGTTCGCCCTCACCCGGTTCGGCGGCGACAGCGAGCGGGCGGCGAAGGTCTACGAGGGCGTCGCGGACCCGCTGACCGCGGACGACGTCGCCGACACCATCACCTGGGCGGTGACCCGACCCAGCCACGTCAACATCGACCTGCTGGTCGTCCGTCCCCGCGCCCAGGCGTCCAACACCAAGCTGCACCGGGAAGCCCCGTGACGACCGACGGGCCCTCCCCGTCCACCTCGCCCGGCCCGGAGCCGGAGGAGCAGCGGGCGGCCCGCCACGCCAGGGAGAAGTACGGCGAGCGCCACATGTGGATGTGGCTCGCCTACTTCCTCTTCGGCATCCACTTCATCGCCTTCGTGATGATCTACGCGGTGACCCACGCCCCGTCCAAGTGATCGACGGGCCCGTAGGCTCACCACTCGTGGACAGACACATACCTTTCGCCGGTCTGCACAACTTCCGCGACCTGGGCGGCTATTCGACAGCGGACGGCCTGCGCGTCCGCCCCGGCCGCCTCTACCGCTCCGACTCCCTCGGCAAGCTCACCCCCGGCACCCCCGACTGGGACCGGTTCCTGTCCCTGGGTGTCGGCGCGGTGATCGACCTGCGCTACCCCTGGGAGATCGACGCCCGCGGCCGGATCCCCGAGCACCCGTCCTTCGCCTACCACAACCTCAGCATCGAGCACCGCCCGTACGACCAGGCCGCGTTGACCGCCGACGTCGACCCCGGGCCCTACCTCGCCGAACGGTTCATGGAGGTCGCCGAGGACGGCACCGAGGAGATCCGCCGGGCACTGGAGGTCATCGCCGACGCGGCGCGCTCGGACACCCCGCTGGTCTTCCACTGCGCCTCCGGCAAGGACCGCACCGGCGAGATCGCGGCCCTCGTCCTGACCCTGCTCGGCGTCGACGAGCCCACCGTCGTCGAGGACTTCAGCCTCACCGAACTGGCGACCCCGGCCCTCCTCGCGGAGTGGTCGGCCCGCAACGAGGGCCGCACTCCCACCTGGCCGGGCTTCGCCCGCGCCCCGGAAGCGGTGATGCGCCTGTTCCTGGCAGCCCTGAAGGACCGGTACGGCTCGGTCGAGAACTACGTCGAGAAGTCGCTCTCCCTGGACGCGGACGCCCTCGCGGCAACCCTCCGCACCCACCTCCTGGAGGCACCCCCGGCCGACCGGCCGCCCCTCACCTTCCGCCGGGCGACGGACGCCGACGCGCCACTCCTGGTCCGCCTGCGCGACACGGCCGCCCTGTGGCAGCTGGCCCGCGGCATCGACCAGTGGCAGCCCGGCGAGAAGGACGAGGCCCACTTCCACACCCGCGTCCGCGAGGGCGAGGTCTGGCTGGCCCACGCCGACGGCCACCTGGCCGGCGCCTACGAGCTGTGGTGGACCGACCCGGCGGCCTGGGGCCCGCGGCCCGCGGACGCCGGCTACATCCACCGCCTGATGACGGTCCCCCACCTCGCCCCACCCGGCACGGGCCGCACCCTCCTCACCCACGCCGAGTCCCGCATCGAGGCGGCTTCCCGCCCCTACAGCCGCCTGGACTGCCTGACCACCAATCCCCGCCTGCGCGCGTACTACGAGTCGGCGGGCTACACGGCCGTCGGCGAACAGCAGGCCAAGACGGACGGCACGGGCAGCCCGTACGCGGTGACCCTGCTGGAGAAGAGGCTCACCTGATCCAAACGGGCCTAGGGGGCGTCTCGCCCCCTAGCCCTTCACGCAAACAACCTGCTTGAGCTTCGCGACGACCTCCACGAGGTCCCGCTGCTGGTCGATGACCTGCTCGATCGGCTTGTAGGCACCCGGGATCTCGTCCACCACACCGGAGTCCTTACGGCACTCCACGCCCCGCGTCTGCTCCTCCAGGTCCTTCGTCGTGAACCGGCGCTTGGCCGCGTTGCGGCTCATGCGCCGGCCCGCGCCGTGGGACGCGGAGTTGAAGGACTTGTCGTTGCCGAGGCCCTTCACGATGTACGAGCCCGTGCCCATCGAGCCCGGGATGATCCCGTAGTCGCCGGAGCCGGCCCGGATCGCGCCCTTGCGGGTCACGAGCAGGTCCATGCCCTCGTACCGCTCCTCCGCCACGTAGTTGTGGTGGCAGGAGATCTCCTGCTCGAAGGTCGGCTTGGCCTTCTTGAACTCCTTGCGGACCACGTCCTTGAGGAGCGCCATCATGATCGAGCGGTTGTACTTGGCGTACTCCTGTGCCCAGAACAGGTCGTTGCGGTAGGCCGCCATCTGCGGGGTGTCCGCGACGAAGACGGCGAGGTCGCGGTCGACCAGGCCCTGGTTGTGCGGGAGCTTCTGGGCGATGCCGATGTGGTGCTCGGCGAGTTCCTTGCCGATGTTGCGGGAGCCGGAGTGGAGCATCAGCCAGAGCGCACCGGTCGTGTCGAGACACACCTCGACAAAGTGGTTCCCGGATCCGAGCGTTCCCATCTGCTTCTCGGCGCGATCATGACGGAACTTGACCGCTTCGGCCACTCCGTCGAACCGCCCCCAGAACCCGTCCCACCCGGCCGTGCCGAACCCGTGCAGCCGCCCTGGATCGACGGGGTCGTCATGCATCCCCCGCCCGACCGGGATCGCCTGCTCGATCTTCGACCGCAGCCGGGACAGGTCCCCCGGGAGGTCGTTGGCGGTCAGCGACGTCCTCACCGCCGACATCCCGCAGCCGATGTCCACGCCGACCGCCGCGGGGCACACGGCCCCCTGCATGGCGATGACGGAACCGACGGTCGCGCCCTTGCCGTAGTGGACGTCCGGCATGACCGCTAGGCCCTTGATCCACGGCAGGGTGGCGACGTTGCGGAGCTGCTGGAGGGCGCCCTCCTCGACCGCCGCGGGGTCGGTCCACATCCGGATCGGCACCTTCGCGCCCGGTATCTCCACATACGACATAACGGCTCATCCCCCGTCAAATACGGCAAAGCAAATGGAATTCTCGAATCGCAAAAACCGGCGCCAAGGTCGACGAAAGGGGCAACGGACCGGCGTCCACGGCTGTGCGTGCGATACACATTGTGTCCAGGGCAGTCATCGGCCCGGCAACCGATTTACCACCGTCGAGAGGAGCCTGACCGTGCAGCGGAAGGCGTACGTATCCGGCATCGCCGCGCTCCTCGCGGCCCTGCTGGCCGGCTGCACCGGCGGCTCGGACGACGGCGGCGGCACGGACGACGCCAACCCCGACGGCGACTCCGCGGCCACCCGGACCGCCGAGCCGGGCCGCTACCGCACCCTGCCGGAGCCGTGCAGGGTCGACGAGGACACCCTCGACTCCCTGCTGCCGGGCATCCCCCAGATCGCCGACGAGGAGCAGCGCGAGAAGGCCTACGCGGGCGAGGCCACGCTCACCTTCGACAACGACCGCAAGATCGGCTGCCGCTGGCAGGTGCCGTCCGCGACGGCCACGGACCATCTGTTCGTGGACCTGGAGCGGGTGGTGTCGTACGACAACGCGGTCAGCGACGACGACCAGGCCCAGCAGCTCTTCGCGGCACGCCAGACGGAGGCCGACCTGCCGGCGCCGACGACGTCCGCCCCGTCGGAGGCACCCCCGAGCCCGTCCGGCAGCCCCTCCGGCAAGCCGAGCGCCGCCGGCTCCGCGTCCTCCGCGTCCGCCTCGTCCTCCGGTTCCTCCAGCCCTTCGCCGAGCGCCACCCCGACCGGTCTTCAGCCCCGCGTGCTCGACGACCTCGGCGACGAGGCGTTCCTGGACGACGAGCTGAGCAGCGCCGGTTCGACGGCCAAGCAGCGGACGGTGACTGTGGTGTTCCGCACGTCGAACGTCATCGTGACCGTCAAGTACGAGGAGCAGGCGGCGACCGTCGGCCTGGTCCCGGACAGCGAGGAAATGCAGGACAGGGCCCGGAAACTGGCCTCTCAACTGGACGACTCGCTGGCCGGTTGACGGCCCGCCCCGGCGGTCGGCTCATCAGCCGAACGGGAACCGCGCGGTTCCCTCACCGCGTACCGTGACCCCTCGGACCCGATCCGACGGCAGGAACAGAGCGTCATGAGTGAAGGAACCATGCAGCGACGAGCACAGCACCAGCGTGATGTACGAGCCGGGCGTCTGAACCGCGTCCTTGTCTCCGCCGCCGCCGTCCCCGCGATCCTGCTCGCCGCCGGCTGCTCCTCGGACTCCGGCTCCGGCGACGACGCGAAGAAGGCGTCCGAGAGCGCGAGCGCGTCGGCGAGCCCGTCGCCGACGGTGCAGGCGGCGGCGTACCGGACGCTGCCGGAGCCGTGTGACGTGCTGTCGAAGAAGACGCTGGGCGAACTTGTCCCGAAGGGTGCGAAGTCGGGCAAGGAAGGCAACTCGGACGACACCTCGTCGCGGAGCAACTGCTCCTGGGACAGCCTCGACAACAACGGTGTGGACGGCTCGCAGTTCCGCTGGCTGAACGTCTCCCTGCTGCGCTTCGAGTCCGACGTGACGCGCGGCTCGGCGGACGAGCTGGCGCAGGAGTACTACGCGAAGCAGGTCACCGACGCGCGGTCGGTGAAGGACGCGAAGAACACCAAGGCCGAGCCGCTCACCGGGACCGGTGACCAGGCGACGGCGGTGCGCTACGACCTGAAGAAGAAGGAAGGCTCCTTCAAGCAGCAGACGATCGTCGTCCGCGTGGAGAACGTGGTCGTCACCCTCGACTACAACGGCGCGGGCCTGGCCGGCGAGAAGACCCCGGACGCCGACGAGCTGATGAAGGACGCGACGAAGGCCGCCAAGGAGGTGGTCGCCGCGGTGACCGAGGCGAACGAGGCCGAGGCGGGCAAGGGCAGCACCTCGTCGAAGGCGCCGAGCGCGTCCAAGGCGCCGTCCCAGTCCGCGTCGAAGTCCCCGTCCAAGGCGGCCACTTCGTCCAGGACGCCGGCGAAGAAGAGCTGACCCCCGAGGTCACGAAAGCGCAGTCCCGCACGGTCCGGCCACTCGTCCTCCGCACAGGTGTGCCACTCTGTTGCGCGCAACAACACGCAGTGGGAGGGGAGTACGGGTGGCCGCGCCCATACAGCTGACACGGATGCACCGCGTTCTCATCGGCGTGGTCGTGGCCGGTGCCGTGATCATCGCGGGCATCGGCTTCGCGGGTTCGTACGCCGCCGTGCGCGAGCTCGCCATCAAGAAGGGCTTCGGGAACTTCAGTTATGTGTTCCCGATCGGCATCGACGCGGGCATCTGCGTCCTGCTCGCCCTGGATCTGCTCCTCACCTGGATCCGGATCCCCTTCCCGCTGCTGCGGCAGACGGCCTGGCTGCTGACCGCGGCCACCATCGCCTTCAACGGTGCCGCCGCCTGGCCGGACCCGCTGGGCGTCGGTATGCACGCGGTGATCCCGGTGCTGTTCGTGGTGGCGGTCGAGGCGGCCCGGCACGCGATCGGCCGGATCGCCGACATCACGGCCGACAAGCACATGGAGGGCGTCCGCCTCACCCGCTGGCTGCTCTCGCCGGTGCCCACCTTCCTGCTGTGGCGCCGGATGAAGCTGTGGGAGCTGCGTTCCTACGACCAGGTCATCAAGCTGGAGCAGGAACGTCTCGTCTACCAGGCCCGGCTGCGCTCCCGCTTCGGCCGCAGCTGGCGCCGCAAGGCCCCGGTGGAGTCCCTGATGCCGCTGCGCCTGGCCCGCTACGGCGTGCCCCTCGCGGAGACCGCCCCGGCGGGCCTGGCGGCGGCCGGCATCGAACCGGCCCTGATCCCGCCGGCGCCGCAGCCGGCCGAGGTCGCCGCGGGCAGTCGCGGCGACGGGCCGGCGCGGATGGGCGCGGTACCCGGCGGGCAGCGCCCGGAGCTCGTCGCCAACGGCCGCGCGGGGCAGCAGCCCGGCGACGTCGCGGCCGACCAGAACCCGTGGCTGCAGGCCCGGGACCCGCAGGCGGTGCAGTACCAGGGCGGCTACGACCCGAACTACGACCCGGACGCCGCGTACGCCCAGTGGTACGAGGAGCAGCGGCAGGCCGAGGAGTACGAGGACCAGTACCAGGAGGAGCCGGACCCGCTGCCCGCCCCGGAGGACACCGGCAGCTTCCCCATCCCGGTCGTCCCGGGCCGCACCCGCGAACTCGGCGAGGGCGGCGGCACGCCGGAGCCGGACGAGGAGGCGTACTACCAGGTGTTCCGCCAGTCGATAGACGGCAGCTTCCCCACGCCCGGCGTCCTCGGCGACAACATCGAGGCGACGTACGGCATCAAGCTGGCCCCGAGTGCCCTGAAGGCGCTCTCGGACCGCTTCCAGCAGCGCTTCAACGCGGAGCTGGAAGAGGACCACATCGCGTAACGCCCGCACACGACGAAGGAGGGGGCGCCCGGCGAACACCGGGCGCCCCCTCCTTCGTGGAGAACGGCTTACTCGCCGAGCAGGCGCCGCACCCGCTCCTGCCCCACCGCCAGCAGCAGCGTGGGCAGCCGCGGACCGGTGTCCCGGCCGACCAGCAGGTGGTACAGCAGCGCGAAGAACGACCGCTGGGCCGTCTTGATCTCCGGCGGCAGCTCCTTCGGCGTGGCGTCGGCGGAGAACCCGGCCTGCACCTTCGGCACGCCGTAGACGAGGTGGGTGAGGCCGTCCAGCGACCAGTGCTCGGTGAGCCCGTCGAGCAGCAGCCGGAGCGAGCCCTGCGCCTGCTCGTCGAGTGACTTCAGCAGGTCGAGGTCGGGCTCGTCACGGACGATGGTCCGCTGGTCGGCGGGCACCTGGGTGTTGATCCAGGACTCGGCCTTGTCGAACCGGGGCCGCACCTCGTCGAGGGAGCCGAGCGGCTGCTCGGGGTCGAGCTCGCTGAGGATGCGCAGCGCCTGGTCCTCGTGGCCGGCGGTGATGTCGGCGACGGACGCGAGGGTCCGGTACGGCATCGGGCGCGGCGTCTTCGGCAGCTCACCGGCGGCGGTCCGCACCGCGCGGGAGTGCGCGGCGGCGTCGGCGGGCAGCACGGTGCCGTCGGCGACCTTGGCGTCCAGCTTGTCCCACTCGTCGTAGAGCCGCTGGATCTCCTGATCGAAGGCGATCTTGAAGGACTGGTTGGGCTTGCGCCGGGCGTACAGCCACCGCAGGAGCTGCGGCTCCATGATCTTCAGCGCGTCGGCGGGGGTCGGCACCCCGCCCTTCGACGACGACATCTTCGCCATGCCGGAGATGCCGACGAAGGCGTACATCGGGCCGATGGGCTGCTTGCCGCCGAAGATGCCGACGATCTGGCCGCCGACCTGGAAGCTGGAGCCCGGGGAGGAGTGGTCGACACCGCTCGGCTCGAAGATCACCCCTTCGTACGCCCAGCGCATCGGCCAGTCCACCTTCCAGACCAGCTTGCCGCGGTTGAACTCGTTCAGCCGGACGGTCTCCGAGAAGCCGCAGGTGGTGCAGGCGTACGTCAGCTCGGTGGTGGTGTCGTCGTAGGCGGTGACGGTGGTGAAGTCCTTCTCGCAGTTGCCGCAGTACGGCTTGTACGGGAAGTACCCGGCGGAGCCGGAGCTGCCGTCGTCCTCGGACGCGGCGCCGGAGCCCTCGGCGGCCTCCAGCTCGGCCTCGTCGACCGGCTTCTGCGACTGCTTCTTCGCCGCCTTCGGCTTGGTCCGGTACTGCGCGAGGACGGCGTCGATGTCACCGCGGTGCTTCATGGCGTGCAGGATCTGCTCCCGGTACACGCCGGAGGTGTACTGCTCGGTCTGGCTGATCCCGTCGAACTCGACGCCCAGCTCGCCCAGCGCCTCGATCATGGCCGCCTTGAAGTGCTCGGCCCAGTTCGGGTACGGCGAGCCCTTCGGCGCCGGCACGGAGGTCAGCGGCTTGCCGATGTGCTCCGCCCAGGTCTCGTCGACGCCGGTGACACCGGCGGGCACCTTGCGGTAGCGGTCGTAGTCGTCCCAGGAGATCAGGTGGCGGACCTGCCGGCCGCGCCGCCGGATCTCGTCGGCGACCAGGTGCGGGGTCATGACCTCGCGCAGGTTCCCCAGGTGGATGGGGCCGGACGGGGAGAGCCCGGACGCGACGACGACCGGTTTGCCCGGGGCCCGACGCTCCGACTCCTCGATGACCTCATCCGCGAAACGGGAGACCCAGTCGGTGGTCTCGGTGCTCTGAGCCACGATCGGCACGTCCTCTTTTACTGAAGGCTTGATGGTTGACCCATTCTCCCAGACCGCCTCGTGCCCGGGAAAACGGCTTTACCCCCCATGGGATACTGGCCGTGTCTATCGATCCCCTCGAGGAGAACGGCACCCCACCTATGGCCTCGGTCACGTCCCTCAGCGACTCCGTCCAGCAGCACCTCGCGTCCGCCCTCTCGGCCACCCTGCCGGAGGCCGCCGGCGCGGACCCGCTGCTGCGACGAAGCGACCGGGCCGACTTCCAGGCCAACGGCATCCTGGCGCTGGCCAAGAAGGCGAAGGCGAACCCGCGGGAGCTGGCGACGCAGGTCGTCTCCCAGGTCGTCGCCGGTGAGGTGATCGAGGACGTCGAGGTCTCCGGCCCCGGTTTCCTCAACATCACGGTCGCCGACAAGGCGATCACGGAGAACCTCGCCGCGCGCTACGCCGACGACACGGGCCGTCTCGGCGTGCCGTTCGCGGAGAACACCGGCACCACGGTGATCGACTACGCCCAGCCGAACGTGGCTAAGGAGATGCACGTCGGCCACCTGCGTTCCGCGGTGATCGGCGACTCGGTCGTCCAGCTGCTCGAATTCACCGGCGAGAACGTGGTCCGGCGGCACCACATCGGCGACTGGGGCACCCAGTTCGGCATGCTCATCCAGTACCTGGACGAGCACCCGCACGAGCTGGACCACAAGGCCGCCGAGGTCACCGGCGAGGAGGCGATGTCCAACCTCGACCGCCTCTACAAGGCCGCGCGCAAGCTGTTCGACTCCGACGAGGAGTTCAAGACCCGCGCCCGGCGCCGGGTGGTCGACCTCCAGGCCGGCGACGAGCACACGCTGGCCATGTGGCAGAAGTTCGTCGACGAGTCGAAGATCTACTTCTTCTCCGTCTTCGAGAAGCTGGACATGGAGGTCCGGGACCCGGACATCGTCGGCGAGTCCGGCTACAACGACATGCTCGCGGAGACCTGCCGCCTCCTGGAGGAGTCCGGCGTGGCGGTCCGCTCGGAGGGCGCCCTGTGCGTCTTCTTCGACGACGTCAAGGGCCCGGACGGCAACCCGGTCCCGCTGATCGTCCAGAAGTCGGACGGCGGCTACGGCTACGCGGCGACCGACCTGTCCGCGATCCGCGACCGTGTCTTCAACCTGAAGGCGAACTCGCTGGTCTACGTGGTCGACGCCCGGCAGTCCCTGCACTTCAAGATGGTCTTCGAGACCGCCCGCCGGGCCGGCTGGCTGAACGACGACGTGAAGGCGTTCCAGCTGGCCTTCGGCACGGTCCTCGGCAAGGACGGCAAGCCGTTCAAGACGCGTGAGGGCGAGACGGTCCGGCTGGTCGACCTGCTTGACGAGGCCATCGACCGCGCCTCCGCCGTCGTGCGGGAGAAGGCGCAGGACCTCTCCGAGGAGGAGATCGCCGAGCGGGGCGCCCAGGTGGGCATCGGCGCGGTGAAGTACGCGGACCTGTCGACGTCGGCGAACCGGGACTACAAGTTCGACCTGGACCAGATGGTCTCGCTGAACGGCGACACGTCCGTCTACCTGCAGTACGCGTACGCCCGTATTCAGTCCATCCTCCGCAAGGCCGGCGAGGTCCGCCCCGCCGCCCGCCCGGAGCTGGAGCTGCACGCGGCGGAGCGGGCGCTGGGCCTGCACCTGGACGGGTTCGCGGAGACGGTGAACGAGGCGGCGACGGAGTACGCCCCGCACAAGCTGGCCGCCTACCTCTACCAGCTCGCCTCCCTGTACACCTCGTTCTACGACAAGTGCCCGGTGCTGAAGGCCAAGACGCCGGAGCAGGTCGAGAACCGGCTGTTCCTGTGTGACGTGACGGCCCGTACCCTCCACCGGGGCATGGCCCTGCTGGGCATCCGGACGCCCGAGCGGCTCTGATCCCGGCCTTGTGAGGCCTGTAAGCGGCGCGGTGACCGACGGTCGGTCACCGCGCCGCTCGGCGTTCCGGCCCGTGCTCAGCCGGTGGCGCAGGAGACGGACGGCCAGGTCCAGTTGCCGTTGGCCTGGATCGTCACGCCCCAGTTGTCACCGCTGCCGTTCGGCTTGGCGACGAGGGTCTGGGCGCTGGGGTAGCTCGTGCTGACGTTCCAGGTGGACAGCACCTTCGCCGGGGACGGCACGTTCATCGTCACCGTCCAGTTGCTGGATCCGCTCACCGAGACGTTCAGGTTGTACCGGTCGCCCCACTTCTGCCCGCCGGACAGCGTGGCGGTGCAGCCGCTCCCGCCTCCGCCCGAGCCGCCCCCGTCGGGAGCGACGGCCCTGCCGGTCTGCGGCGAGATCATCCCGGCGCACAGCCCGCGGCTCGCCAGCCCCTGGGCGATCCGCGGGATCGCGGCGAGCGTGTTCGCGGACCAGTCGTGCATCAGCATGACCTGGCCGTTGGTGAGCCGGTTCGCGGCCTGCACGATCGAGTCGGTGCTCGCCCCGTTCCAGTCCTGCGAGTCGACGTCCCAGATGACCTCGGTCAGCCCGTACTTGGCCGCGACGGCCTTCACCGTCGCGTTGGTCTCCCCGTAGGGCGGCCGGAACAGCTTGGGCGTGCCACCGCCGGCGTTGGCGATCGCCTGCTGGGTCCGTCCGACCTCCGAGTCGATCTGCGCCTGGCTCAGCTGGGTGAGGTGCGGGTGGGTGTAGCTGTGGTTGGCGACCCACATCCCGGCGTCCACCTGCGCCTTCACCAGGGACGGGTTCGCGGCGGCGTACTGGCCCTGGTTGAACATGGTGGCCCGCAGCCCGTTCTGCCTGAGCGCGCCCAGCAGGGCGGACGTACTGCCGGACGGCCCGTCGTCGAAGGTGAGGGCGACATAGCCGGTGCAGGCGGCGGCCTGGGCGGGCCCGGAGCCGACGGTGACAGTGCCCGCGGCGGCCAGGGCGACGGCGGCCAGCCCGGTGACGATTCCGTTCCTCATACGGAGTGCTCCTCCGGACGTCGTCGGCACGGCGGTCAGCTCGCGCTGCACGAGACGGAAGGCCAGGTCCAGTTGCCGTTGGCCTGGATGGTGGCGCCCCAGTTGTCGCCGCTGCCGTTGGGCTTGGCGACGAGGGTCTGGCTGCTGGGGTAACTGGCGCTGATGTTCCAGGTGGACAGCACCTTCGCCGGGGACGGCACGTTCATCGTCACCGTCCAGTTGCTGGATCCGCTCACCGAGACGTTCAGGTTGTACCGGTCGCTCCACTTCTCCCCGGCGGACAGCGTGGCGGTGCAGCCCGTGCCGCCGCCACCGCCGCCGGAACCGGTGCCGCCGACGGTGATGTTGGAGTTGCCGCTGCTCTGGTAGCCCTCGGTGGCCATGATCATGTAGTTCATGGTGCCGAGGTTCATGCCCTTGCTCGCCCAGGCGTCGAAGTGGTTGCCGGTGGTGATGGTGCCGCCCGTGCGCTTCGACTGCCGGACGCTCCAGAACTGCTTGAAGGTCTTGTTGCCCTCGATCGAGGGCGCGTTGTAGCGCGTCGTCTCGTAGATGTCGTAGGTCCCGCCGTCACTGGTGACGGTGCCCTTGAACGTCCCCGTGGGCCGGTAGGTGCCCCAGTTGTCGACGATGTAGTACTCGACGAGCGGGTTGGTCGACCAGCCGTACAGCGTCAGGTACGCGTTGCCGGACGGGTTGAAGGTGCCCGAGTACTGCACCGTCCGCCGGCTGCCGGTGGCCCAGCCCTTGCCGGCGACGAAGTTGCCCGTGTTCCTCCAGCTGGTGCTGTAGGAGCCGCCGGAGGAGAGGTTCATGGAGACCGTTCCGGGGGCGTCGGTCCAGAACGAGTAGTAGTAGCCGTTGTCGGTGCCGGTCTGGTTGGAGTTGATGACGGTGTCGGCACTGGCGGTGCCCGGCAGAAGCATCGCGACCACGAAGGCCAGCGCGACGGTGCAGGCTCTTCTGATCGGTCGGACAAGCGCGTTCATGTACGTGCTTCCTCCTCGTGTAGGCCGTGCGTGCGTTGCGGGTGCGGCGAGGCGTCAGTGTTGAGCTGCACGCAGCGCGCGTCAATAGTTTCGGCAGTACCTTCGAAAGATTCGAAGCCTTACTGGTCAAGTAAGCGAGTAGTTTCACCAGTTCAGTTGGCATGACTTGTTCATCACGACAAAATCAGTCAATGCTCACCACGCCATGATGATCGACGCGTGAGACCTGCTAGCGAAACATTCGAAGGCGATGTCAGTGGGCGCCCCTAGAGTCACCGGCATGGCGACGCTTCCGAACCCACTGCCCCGCCTGACCACCGACCCCAGCGGGCGGTCCCTGGGGCTTCAACTGCCGCCCGGCAGGCTGATCGACGCGACGGAGGACGGGCCCTGGCCCGAGCCGCTGCTGTGGCACGCCGACACGCCCGCCGCGCCCGGACACTGGACCGCGCTCGGCGGACCGGCGGCGCGTGTGGGGCTGCTGCCGGTCCTCGTCGACCTGGGCGACCGTCAGGGAGGCCCGGAGAAGTGGCAGTTGGCGCCGGCCGACGTGTCGTATCCCGGCGACCACGACGCGGAGGACGTGCTCGCGGAGTACTGGGAGGGCGACGAGGACGGCGAGGACTCCGAACCGCTGGACCTCCTGGCGCCGTTCGGCCCGGACTGGCCCGGCCTCGCCCCCGCCGGGCAGCTCACCATCGACCCCGGCACCTGCGCCGCCCAGGTCGCCGACACGCTGTCCGACGGCTCGCGCGACTGGCCGCGCGCACCGCACCTGGCCCTCGTCCCGGCCCGCCGCTCGGCCGACATCCCCGCCGCCGTCGGCTGGTCCGGCCCGCTCAACCACGACGACGACGTCGCCCGCCTGTGCGCGGTCCTGCGCTCCTGGGAGGACCGCTTCGGCATACGCGTCGTCGCGCTCGGCTTCGACACCCTCGTCGTGTCCGTCGCCGCCCCGCCCGTCATCCGGGCGGACGCCGAGGCCCTGGCCGCCGAGCACTTCGCGTTCTGCCCGGACAACCTCGCCCACTCCCGCAGTGTGGGCGCCTACGCCGAGGAGCTGACCGGCGCCCGCACCTGGTCCTTCTGGTGGGACTGACCCGCGCTCAGGCCACCCCGAGCCCCCGGCCCAGCCGCCGCAGCCCCTCCCCGATCTCCTCCGGCGTCTGCGTCACGAAACACAGCCGCAGGGTCGACCGGTCGGGCTCACCCGCGTGGAAGGGGGCGCCGGGCACGTAGGCCACGTCCTGCTCGACCACCTTCGGCAGCAGGGCGGTCGTGTCGTACGGCTCCGGCAGCCGCACCCAGAGGAACATGCCGCCCTCGGGCCGGTTCCAGACCGAGCCCTCCGGCAGCGCGTCCGGGAGCCCGGCGAGCATCGCGTCGCGGCGCTCGCCGTAGGCCCCGGCCACCCGCGCCACATGGACGTCGAGGTCGCGGTCGGCCAGATAGCGGGCCGCGGCGAGCTGGTTGACGGTCGGGGTGTGCAGGTCGGCGGCCTGCTTGGCGACCGCGCAGGCCCGCAGCAGCCCGGCGGGCGCCCGCAGCCAGCCGAGCCGCAGGCCCGGCGCCATGACCTTGGAGAAGGAGCCGAGCAGCACGGTCCGGTCCGCGGCGTCCTCGTAGGAGGCGATCCACGGCACCCGCTCGCCCTCGAACCGCAGCTCGCCGTACGGGTCGTCCTCGACGATCCACAGGCCCCGCCGGGCGGCGACCGCGGCGATCGCGGCCCTGCGGTCGGCGGGCAGGGTGCGGCCGGTCGGGTTCTGGAAGGTGGGCACGGTGTAGAGCAGCTTGGGCCGCTCCCGCACCACCAGTTCCTCCAGCGCCCGCGGGTCCACCCCGTCCGCGTCGCCCGGCACGGGCACGATCCGGGCGCCCGCGAAGCCGAACACCTGGAGGGCCGCCAGATAGCAGGGGTTCTCGACCAGGACGGTGTCCCCCGGTTCGATCAGCGCGGTCGCCAGCAGGGACAGCGCCTGCTGCGAACCGGTGGTGACGAGCACGTCGTCGGGGCCGGTGGCCAGCCCGCGCAGGCTCGTCCGGGCGGCGAGCGCGGCCCGCAGCGTGGGCTCACCCTCGGTCGTGGAGTACTGCAGCGCCCGCGCGGGCGTCTCGGCCAGGACGTCCCGGTAGGCCGCCGCGACACCCTCCGCGTCGAACAGCTCCGGTGCCGGCAGCCCGCCCGCGAAGTTGATCACCTCGGGGCGGGCGGTGACCGCCAGGATGTCCCGTACCGGCGAACCGCCTACGGCACTCACCCGGGCGGCGAGGGGCGGGACGGACGCGGTGGACGCTGACTCGGCGACGAGGCTCACGGTGCGGCTCCTTGGGTACGTCGGAACGACGGTTTCAAGTCCTGGAACCGCACCCTAGAGAGATAGCTGCCGTCTACACATGTGTTTCCGCGATACGGACGCCTACTCCCCGTTCTCCACCGCCGCCTCGCCCCAGCCGGAGCCGCCCAGCGGAAAGTCGTACGCGGGACGGCCGTTGTTGCCGCTGGTGCGGAACGGCTTGCCCTCGTCGTCGATCCGCAGCGTGCCGCTGCGCGATCCGCTGCTCCAGGCCAGTTCCAGGTACCACCGCACGTCGTACGCCGAGGCGTCGGCCGTGATGTGGATGGCCTCCGGGTCCGACTCGCTCACCTTCAGCGGGAAGTCCCGGCCGCCCGCCACGGCCTCGACCGTCGGCCGTGCCGCGTCCAGCGCGATGGTGAACGGCCGCTTCGGCACGCTCCCGCCGCAGCCGACGCCCATCGCGTAGTCGTTCCAGGGCAGCGGCGCGCCCCGGCCCACCACCCGCACCTTCAGGCTGTCGAGGACGACCGTCTCCGCGCCGGTGCCCTGCACGGTGAGCGTCACATACTGCTCACCCGACGACACCGCCCGCTCCGCCGCGACCCAGGCGGGCGCGTCCTGCTCCGTCGGCGGCGGATGCACCGCGTCCGGAGGACTGTCGATCAGATAGTGCTGGGAGCACGGGCTTTCCCAGGCGTACGGGCGGGTGACGACGGTGAGCGGGACGCCGGACGCGGGCTCGTCGCCCTGCGCGGGCGCGGCACCGGCGCCGGAACCGGCGCTCGCGGACGGGCTGGAGCCGCCCGAGGCGGCCGGCTTGTCCTTCTTCTCGCGGCCGTCCTTCTCCCCGGCGGAGCGGGACGCCGAGGGCGAGGCGGTGCCGGACGGCTCCGCGGACACCCGCGCCCCACCGTCGGCGGACGAGGCGGCACCGACGGAGCTGCCCCGCCCGTCGTCCGCGTCCCCGGTCGGCAGACTCACGGCGAGCACGACGGCACCGAGCACGGCGGCCACGGACACCCCCGCGAGGAGCGCGGTACGGCGACGGGAGCGAGGCCGCTCGGCACTCGGCCGCGACGGCTCCTCCGCGACCGAAGTGCGCTCGGCGCTCGGCGCGGACGGCTGCTCGCCGCTCGGGGGTTCCGCGACGCGCGCGGGCTCCCCGACAGGCACCGGCTCCGCGACGCTCGCAGGCTGCTCGCCGCTCGCAGGCCGCTCGGCGCTCGCGGTCCGCTCGACGCCCGTCGGCCGCTCCGGCTGCCGTACCTCGGCCGGAGCCGCCTTGCGCCCCCGGGCCGCGTCCGCCAGCACCCAGCGCCGGTGCAGCTCGACCAGTTCCTGCGGTGACGCCTTGCAGGCGCGGGCCAGCCGCTCCACGGGCGCGTAGTCGGCCGGGACGGCGTCCCCGTTGCAGTACCGGTGCAGTGTCGACGTGCTCATGTGCAGCCGTTTGGCGAGCGTCCCGTAGCTGAGCCCCGAGCGCTCCTTCAGCTCGCGCAGCAGCGCCGCGAAGTCCTCCGACACCGTTCCTCCGCTCCCCCATGTCCCATTCCCGCGTTCCAGGGAATGGCCGTTCCCCCAGGTCAGAGCCGTTGCGAGCGTTCCAGCGTCCCTGAAAGTCCGCCGGGTCTGGCAGCCGGGACGGATCGCCGCGCAGGCTTCAGTCATCCAAGCACGCCGCTCCCGGCACCCGGTCGAGCGGCTCGCCTCAACTCACCTGCATGCAAAGGAATCAGCCATGCGTATCTTCCGCCGCACCCGTGTCCTCGCCGCCACCGGCGCCGCCCTCACCGCCCTCGCGCTCACCGCTTGCGAGAACGGCACGGGAGCACGGGACGAGGGCGCGTCGGCGCCGGCCTCGACGGCGAACCCGTCGGCCACGTCGGGACCGTCGGGCACCGCAAAGGCGCCGGAGGCGACGCAGGAGGCCCCGGACGCGACGAAGCCCGGACAGCCGGAGAACACCCCGAAGCAGACGCCTGCCGCCACCCCCAGCCCCGCCGCCGATGGCGACGACGGCCCGGTGCGCACGATCTGCAACGGCTCCAACACCAAGGTCACCGCGCAGCCCGTCCCGCGCCCCCTGAACCACATGCTGCTCACGGTCACCAACACCGGCTCCGAGCCGTGCAGCCTGATGTACTACCCGGTGCTCCGATTCGACGAGATGCAGTGGGTGCCGCAGGCCATGGCGGGGACCAAGCCGCAGGCGGTGCCGACGCTCGCCCCCGGCGAGTCCGGCTACGCGGGCGTGCGGCTCTCCGCGGCGGACGGCAGCGGCGACGGCGGCACGACCGGCCACAAGCTGACCGTCGCCTTCCAGGGCGGCACGCCGAACAGCGACGGAGGCGCCGCCGCGACCCCGTCGCTGCCCGCCGACGGCCTCTACTACGACAGCTCTCTGGCGGTGACGTACTGGCAGTCCTCGATGGAGGCCGCCCTGAACTGACCCCGGCCCCGGGCCGGGGGCGTCAGTCCAGCTTGCGGGCCACCTCGGTGGCCCAGTAGGTGAGGATGTTGCGCGCGCCGGCCCGCTTGATGCCGGTCAGCGCCTCCAGAATGGCCCGGTCCCGGTCGATCCAGCCCTTCTCGGCGGCGGCCTCGATCATCGAGTACTCGCCGGAGATCTGGTAGGCGGCGACCGGCACGTCCACCGCGTCCGCGACCCGCGCGAGGATGTCGAGGTAGGGGCCGGCGGGCTTGACCATCACCAGGTCCGCCCCCTCCTCCAGGTCGAGGGCGAGCTCGCGCAGCGACTCGCGCACGTTGGCCGGGTCCTGCTGGTAGGTCTTGCGGTCGCCCTGGAGCGAGGACCCGACGGCCTCCCGGAAGGGGCCGTAGAAGGCGGAGGCGTACTTCGCGGTGTACGCGAGGACGGCGACGTCCTCACGGCCGATCTGGTCGAGCGCGTCACGGATGACGCCGATCTGGCCGTCCATCATCCCGCTGGGGCCGACCACGTGGGCCCCGGCGTCGGCCTGGACCTGCGCCATCTCGGCGTACCGCTCGAGGGTTGCGTCGTTGTCGACGCGGCCGTGCTCGTCGAGCACTCCGCAGTGCCCGTGATCCGTGGTCTCGTCGAGGCACAGGTCGGACATGACGAGCAGTTCGTCCCCGACCTCGGCCCGCACGTCGCGGATGGCGACCTGCAGAATCCCGTCGGGGTCGGTCCCCGGGGTCCCGACCGCGTCCTTCTTGGCCTCCTCCGGCACGCCGAACAGCATGATCCCGGAGATCCCGGCCTCCACCGCCTCGGCGGCGGCCTTCTTGAGACTGTCCCGCGTGTGCTGGACGACCCCCGGCATCGCGGCGATCGGAACCGGCTCGCTCACACCCTCCCGCACGAACGCGGGCAGGATGAAGTCGGCCGGATGCAGCCGGGTCTCGGCGACCATGCGCCGCATGACGGGGCTCGTACGCAGCCGACGCGGACGTGTCCCGGGGAAGGATCCGTACTTCGTCATGCCCCTAACGCTACGCCCGCCCCGCCGGCACCTTTGCCGACGCGACGTCGGCAGCGAACAACCGACAACGGACACCCGGCAGCGGACAACCCGCGGCGAACATCCGGCACCGGGCATCGGCAGCGGCGTCCGGCACCGCGCCACGCCGGGTTGCGCGACAGCCACCACGAGCTGTCACGCAACCTCGGTCAGGCATCCGGCTCCTCGGGACCCGGCCCTAGGGGACGTCTCGCCGATCATGCCGGGCTCGCGGCGTCTGGCACCGCGCCTCGCCGCGTTGTCGTCACTCGCCGATGCGCCGCATCGGCTCCCTTCTCCGCCTTGCGATGCACGGCACCAGACGCCGCTCCCTGATCCGGCCTGATCGACGAGACACCCCCTAGGTCGTGGACCGCCGCCGCCGCGCCCCCGGCCGCCGCTCGCTCGGCCGGGTCACCGGGTCCCCGGCCTCCAGCGCCGCCTCGCGCCGCCGCATCCCGAACGCGGCCAGCGCCTCGGCCAGCTTGTGGACGGACGGCTCGGGCGCCATGACGTCGACCCGCAGCCCGTGCTCCTCGGCGGTCTTCGCCGTGGCCGGGCCGATACAGGCGATCACCGTCACGTTGTGCGGCTTGCCGGCGATGCCGACCAGGTTCCGCACGGTCGACGACGACGTGAACAGCACCGCGTCGAACCCGCCGCCCTTGATCGCCTCACGCGTCTCCGCCGGCGGCGGCGAGGCGCGCACGGTCCGGTAGGCGGTGACGTCGTCGACCTCCCAGCCCAGCTCGATGAGCCCGGCGACGAGCGTCTCGGTCGCGATGTCGGCACGCGGCAGGAAGACCCGGTCGATCGGGTCGAACACGGGGTCGTACGGCGGCCAGTCCTCCAGCAGGCCCGCGGCCGACTGCTCGCCGCTCGGCACCAGGTCCGGCTTCACGCCGAAGGCGATCAGCGCCTTCGCGGTCTGCTCGCCGACCGCGGCGACCTTGATCCCGGCGAAGGCACGGGCGTCGAGCCCGTACTCCTCGAACTTCTCCCGGACGGCCTTCACCGCGTTGACCGACGTGAAGGCGATCCACTCGTAGCGGCCGGTCACCAGACCCTTGACCGCCCGTTCCATCTGCTGGGGCGTGCGCGGCGGCTCGACCGCGATGGTCGGCACCTCGTGCGGCACGGCACCGTAGGACCGCAGCTGGTCGGAGAGCGACGCCGCCTGCTCCTTCGTACGCGGCACGAGCACCTTCCAGCCGAACAGCGGCTTGGACTCGAACCACGACAGCTGGTCGCGCTGGGCGGCGGCGGAACGCTCACCGACCACGGCTATCACCGGCCGGCCGCCCTCGGGCGAGGGCAGCACCTTGGCCTGCTTCAGCGTCTGGGCGATGGTGCCGAGGGTGGCGGTCCAGGTGCGCTGCCGGGTCGTCGTACCGGCGACCGTCACCGTCAGCGGCGTATCGGGCTTGCGGCCCGCGGCCACCAGCTCTCCCGCCGCCGCGGCCACGGAGTCGAGCGTCGTCGACACGACCACGGTCCCATCGGACGCGCCGACCTCCGTCCAGCACCGGTCCGATGCCGTGCGCGCGTCCACGAACCGCACGTCCGCGCCCTGCGCGTCACGCAGCGGCACACCGGCGTACGCGGGCACGCCGACGGCGGCGGCGACGCCGGGCACCACCTCGAAGGGCACCCCGGCGGCGGCGCAGGCGAGCATCTCCTCGGCGGCGTACGCGTCGAGTCCGGGGTCGCCGGACACCGCACGCACGACCCGCCTGCCGCCCCGCGCGGCCTCCATGACAAGATGTGCGGCATCCCGTTCTGCGGGGACCCCGACGGTTGTTGACGTGCCGTCAACGACCGTCAGCTGAGGCGTGCCCGTGCCCGGACGCTGGTCCGCGGAAGGATCCGCGGGGTCCGCGTCCGTGTTCACCACGGAGACGCCCGGCCTGGCGTGGACACGTACGACGTCGAGCACATCGTGCTCGGCGACGAGGACGTCCGCGTTCGCCAGCGCCTCCACGGCGCGCAGTGTCAGCAGTCCCGGATCTCCGGGTCCGGCACCCAGGAAGGTGACGTGCCCGTGTTCCGGACCGGCGGGAAGGGTGGTGGGGCTCAATGTGCTCGCTCCCCCATCAGACCGGCCGCGCCCTGGGCAAGCATCCGGTCCGCGAGGTCACGGCCGAGCGCCACTGCCTGGTCGTGCGTCTGGGGCACGGGACCGGTGGTGGACAGCTGCACCAGCGCGGTGCCGTCGGTCGTGCCGACGACGCCCCGCAGGCGCATTTCCTTGACAATCTGCCCGTCGGCCAGAAGGTCGGCCAGCGCGCCCACCGGGGCGCTGCAGCCGGCCTCCAGGGCGGCGAGCAGTGACCGCTCGGCGGTCACGGCGGCCCGCGTGAGCGGGTCGTCGAGCTCCGCGAGCGCGGCGATGAGGTCCGCGTTGTCCGCGGTGCACTCGATCGCCAGTGCCCCCTGGCCGGGGGCGGGCAAAACGGTGTCGACCGACAGGAAGTCGGTCACTTCCTCGCTGCGGCCGATCCGGTTCATTCCGGCGGCGGCCAGCACCACGGCATCCAGCTCACCGTTCCGGACGAATCCGATCCGGGTGTCGACGTTCCCGCGGATCGCCACGCACTCGATGTCGAGTCCGTGGGCGCGGGCGTACGCGTTCAGCTGCGCCATGCGGCGCGGCGAACCGGTGCCGATGCGCGCGCCGCGCGGCAGGTCGGTGAACTTCAGCGCGTCCTTGGCGACGATCACGTCACGCGGGTCCTCGCGCACCGGTACGGCGGCGATGACCAGCTCCTCGGGCTGCGCGGTCGGCAGGTCCTTCAGCGAGTGCACCGCGAAGTCGACCTCGCCCCGCAGCAGCGCGTCGCGCAGCGCGGTCACGAACACACCCGTGCCGCCGATCTGCGCCAGCGACTCACGGGAGACATCGCCGTACGTGGTGATCTCGACCAGTTCTACGGGCCGCCCGGTCACCTGGCTCACGGCGTCCGCGACCTGCCCGGACTGGGCCATGGCGAGCTTGCTCCGCCTGGTCCCGAGCCTCAGCGCCTTCTCACTCATCGTGGCCCTCGGTTCTTCTCGGTGCTGTCCTCGGCGCGGGAGACGGAGGCCACCGTCTCCGGGTCGAGGTCGAACAGGGTGCGCAGCGCGTCCGCGTACCCGGCGCCGCCGGGCTCGGCCGCGAGCTGCTTGACCCGGACGGTCGGCGCGTGCAGCAGCTTGTCGACGACCCGGTGCACGGTCTGCCGGATCTCGCCGCGCTGCTTGTCGTCGAGGCCGGGCAGCCGCCCGTCCAGCCGGGCGATCTCCGCGGCGACCACATCGGCGGCCATCGTGCGCAGCGCGACGACGGTCGGCGTGATGTGCGCGGCCCGCAGCGCCGCGCCGAAGGCCGCCACCTCGTCCGAAACGATACGGCGGACCTGGTCGACGTCGGCCGCCATCGGGGCGTCGGCGGAGGCTTCCGCCAGCGACTCGATGTCGACCAGCCGCACCCCGGCCAGCCGGTGCACGGCCGCGTCGATGTCGCGCGGCATGGCGAGGTCGAGCAGGAAGAGCACGGGCTCGGGGCGCTCGGCCGCCACGGGTTCGGGCTTGCGCCGCTCCGGGATCCGGCCGACGGTCGCGGCCGTCGCGGCCAGCGCGCCGATCAGCTCGGCGTCCGCCTCGGGCACCCGCCGGACGGTGTCCCGGCGCTCGGCCGGGGCGCCCGCGACCCAGGCGGCGTGCTGCTCCAGCGTCGCCGCGTCCATCCCGGCCACGGCGGCCTCGCCCATCACGGAGAAGCCGGGCGCCGACAGGTCCAGCGGACATCCGTCCTCGGTGCCGACGCTGGTGGGCGGCAGCGGGGTGGCGGGCCGTACGCCCGCCGCCTTGTCCGTCGTACGGCGGTCCGGGCCGGCGTCCGCCGCCGGCGCTCCGGTGCGGCCCTCGACCGCGGCGGCGACCGTCTCGGCGCCGAGCACCAGACCGGTCGCGCCGGTGCAGGAGACGGCGATGTCGGCACGTGTCAGCTCGGCCGGCACCGCGTCCATCGGTACCGCGCGGGCCGACACGTCCGTGTCCTCGGCCTCGGTGAGGATCTGCGCCAGGCGCTCGGCGCGCTCCTGGGTGCGGTTGGCGACGACGACCTCGGCGACCCCGACGCGCGCGAGCGTCGCGGCGGCCAGCGAGGACATCGACCCGGCGCCGATCACCAGGGCCTTCTTGCCGCGCGCCCAGTCCTCGACGGGCGTGCCGACGGCCAGCTGCTCCAGCCCGAAGGTGACCAGGGACTGCCCGGCGCGGTCTATGCCGGTCTCGGAGTGCGCGCGCTTGCCGACCCGCAGGGCCTGCTGGAACAGGTCGTTGATCAGCCGGCCGGCGGTGTGCAGCTCCTGGGCGCGGGCCAGGGAGTCCTTGATCTGGCCGAGGATCTGGCCCTCGCCGACGACCATGGAGTCCAGTCCGCAGGCCACCGAGAACAGGTGGTGGACGGCCCGGTCCTCGTAGTGCACATAGAGATACGGAGTGAGCTCGTCGAGCCCGACCCCGCTGTGCTGGGCGAGCAGGGTGGACAGCTCGGCGACACCGGCGTGGAACTTGTCCACGTCGGCGTACAGCTCGATGCGGTTGCAGGTGGCCAGCACGGCGGCCTCGGTGGCCGGCTCGGCGGCGACGGTGTCCTGCGCCAGCTTGATCTGCGCGTCCGCGTTCAGCGCCGCCCGCTCCAGCACGCTGACCGGGGCGCTGCGGTGGCTCAGACCGACGACGAGGAGGCTCATGCCGGCATCACGGCGGGTACGTCCCCGTCGGGTCCCTGGTCGGCGGAGTCGCCGCGCTTCGCGGCGGTGGGTACGGCGGCCTCGCCCGCGGCCTCCTCGCCGGCCTTGCGCTGCTCGTGGAAGGCCAGGATCTGGAGTTCGATGGAGAGGTCCACCTTGCGCACGTCGACGCCGTCCGGGACGGACAGCACGGTCGGCGCGAAGTTCAGGATGGAGGTGACCCCGGCGGCCACGAGCCGGTCGCAGACCTGCTGGGCGGCACCGGCGGGGGTGGCGATCACGCCGATCGACACGCCGTTGTCCTGGATGATCTTCTCCAGGTCGTCGGTGTGCTGCACGGGGATCCCGGCGACGGGCTTGCCGGCCATGCCCGGGTCGGCGTCGATCAGCGCGGCGACCCGGAAACCACGGGAGGCGAAGCCGCCGTAGTTGGCGAGCGCGGCGCCGAGGTTACCGATACCGACGATGACAACCGGCCAGTCCTGGGTGAGGCCGAGTTCACGGGAGATCTGGTACACGAGATACTCGACGTCGTAGCCCACGCCACGCGTCCCGTAGGAGCCCAGGTACGAGAAGTCCTTGCGCAGCTTCGCGCTGTTGACCCCCGCCGCGGCGGCCAGCTCCTCGGAGGAGACGGTCGGCACGGAGCGCTCGGAGAGCGCGGTCAGTGCGCGGAGGTACAGCGGAAGCCGGGCGACGGTGGCCTCGGGAATCCCTCGGCTACGGGTCGCCGGTCGGTGAGTTCGGCCAGTTGCCACGGTGCTCCTGCGGGTAGAGCGGGGCTGCAGGCGGTCATGCGTCCCCAGACCGCCCCGTCGAAAGCAGGCTATGTCTTTGTGAACGCGTGCACAAAGATGGTGTCCGATTTGCCCGGCCAACGTGACGGGGGTCACGACCGAATACTCTCCTCACGATCCACGCCCCCGAGACCACAACAGCCATGGATCCTAAGCCGTGAGCGCCTTGCGAAGGCGCTCCTCACCGACCCGCCAGAAGGTGTGCTGCTCCCCGTCCACGAGCACCACCGGGATCTGCTCCCAGTAGCGATCGTGCAGGTCAGCGTCCTGCGTGATGTCCTTCTGCTCCCAGGGAACCCCCAGCTCCCCGCAGACCTTCTCGATGACGATCTGTGCGTCATCACACAGATGGCAGCCGGGCTTGCGGATCAGGGTGACCAGACGGTCCTGTGGGGCGGCTGCGGCCCTGCGCCGAAAGATGGGACTCATACCGGCCATTCTCGCCCGCCCGGAGCCCCCGCTTAACGGCTCGGACCCGGAGAGTTCACAACCTCCCAACCTCGCCCCGGACGGAAGTCCCGAACAAACTGGCTATGCTCACGCCATGGCCGCTCTCGGATGGCTCACCCCCCGTAGGCGCTCCGCCACGGCGCGGAGCGTGTTGGCAGGCGAGGCCTCGGCGGAGGCCGCCCGCAAGTCCGCCGAGCTCGCCGAGACCCCCGAGGTCTCCGGCAAGGAGCCGGAGTTCCCGGTGCCCGGCGACGAGAAGGCCGCCGCCTTCTTCGACCTGGACAACACCGTCATGCAGGGCGCCGCCCTGTTCCACTTCGGGCGGGGCCTGTACAAGCGCAAGTTCTTCGAGACCCGCGACCTCGCCCGGTTCGCCTGGCAGCAGGCCTGGTTCCGGCTGGCCGGCGTCGAGGACCCCGAGCACATGCAGGACGCCCGCGACTCGGCGCTGTCCATCGTCAAGGGCCACCGCGTCGCCGAGCTGAGGTCGATCGGCGAGGAGATCTACGACGAGTACATGGCCGAGCGGATCTGGCCGGGCACCCGGGCGCTGGCCCAGGCCCACCTGGACGCCGGCCAGCGGGTGTGGCTGGTCACCGCCGCCCCGGTGGAGATCGCCACGGTGATCGCCCGCCGCCTCGGCCTCACCGGCGCGCTCGGCACCGTCGCGGAGTCCGTCGACGGCGTCTACACCGGCAAGCTGGTCGGCGAGCCCCTGCACGGCCCGGCGAAGGCGGAGGCGGTGCGCGCGCTGGCCGCCGCGGAGGGCCTGGACCTCTCCCGCTGCGCCGCCTACAGCGACTCGCACAACGACATCCCGATGCTCTCGCTCGTCGGCCATCCCTACGCGATCAATCCCGACAGCAAGCTGCGCAAGCACGCCCGCGAGAAGGACTGGCGCCTGCGCGACTACCGCACCGGCCGCAAGGCCGCGAAGGTCGGCATCCCGGCCGCGGCGGGCGTCGGCGCGGTGGCCGGCGGCACGGCCGCCGCCATCGCGATGCACCGCCGCCGGCGCTAGGGGGCGTCTCGCCGATCATGCCGGGCTCGCGGCGCCTGGCACCGTGCCTCGCCGCGTTGTCGTCTGTCCCCGATGCGCCGCATCGGCTCCCTCCTCCGCCTTGCGATGCACGGCACCAGCCGCCGCTCCCTGATCCGACCTGATCGACGAGACACCCCCTAGCCACCCACCCGTCGGCGCCGCCTGCGCCCGCCTCGCGCCCATCCGGTTGACGGGGCCTAGCCGCGCCCGGCCGCGGGGGCGTGCCGACACGCCGTGTCGACGAGGCCAATCCACCAGTCGTACCCAGCCGGACGCCCGGCCAGTCACGGCTGCCCGCACCCGGCCACAACACGCCTCGGACCCACCCGGAACCCGAACCTTTCCGATCAAGAACCTGTCACTCTGCGGCACTCGAGTGAGCGTCAATCGGTTACAGAAGCGACGTAATCGATGATTTGAGCAACTGGGCGTAGCAGCGCCTGCACGAAGCGTTATTCTCCTCAGACGCAAACCGGTACCCCTCCGTCGCTACGACGGGTGAACGGTCCCGCACTGCACGTGATGGAAGCTCTGCCTCTGGGAGTCCCGTGTACCCACACGTCGGGGTTGACGCCTCGGGCCTGGCTACGCTGCGCGCAACGGTCCAACGACTGCTGCGCGACTTCGTCCCCACCGCGTACGCCGTCCCCGTCTTCGCCTCCGCCGCGCCCGTCGGCCCGTGCTACGCACTGGCCGACGGCAGCGCCGCGGTCGGCAGACGAGGACGTTCAACCGGCGCCGCGACCGCGCGCCGCCCGGCCGCCGACAGCGACAGCGCCCGGATGATGGACCTCGTGGAGCGCGCCCAGGCCGGCGAGGCCGAAGCCTTCGGCCGTCTCTACGACCAGTACAGCGACACCGTGTACCGGTACATCTACTACCGCGTAGGAGGCAAGGCCACCGCCGAGGACCTGACCAGCGAGACCTTTCTGCGCGCCCTGCGCCGCATCGGCACGTTCACCTGGCAGGGCCGTGACTTCGGCGCCTGGCTGGTCACCATCGCCCGCAACCTGGTCGCCGACCACTTCAAGTCGAGCCGCTTCCGGCTCGAAGTGACCACCGGCGAGATGCTCGACGCCAACGAGGTCGAGCGCTCCCCCGAGGAGTCCGTCCTCGAGTCCCTCTCCAACGCCGCCCTCCTCGACGCCGTACGGCGGCTCAACCCCCAGCAGCAGGAGTGCGTGACGCTCCGCTTCCTCCAGGGCCTCTCCGTCGCCGAGACCGCCCGGGTCATGGGCAAGAACGAGGGCGCCATCAAGACCCTCCAGTACCGCGCCGTACGCACCCTCGCCCGGCTGCTCCCGGACGACGCGCGCTGAGCCCCCGTACGCCCGCACACTCCGCTGTCCCCAACTCACCATCGGTGAAAGTCCGTTGGCTTCTCGGTCCGATCATCCGCCGTCCGTAACCCAAGTGCCGCGCCGCTCGTTGTGCGGGATGCAGGCTCCCTGTGGTCACTCCCCGGCCGTCTCCGATCGCTCGTTCGTGTCGACGTGGCCGGGGTGTGCAACCCTCAGGACCCCCTGGGGAGTCGACCGTCATGACGAGAGGAGGTGCCGCCAGTGATCGCGAACGTATCGGCGCACCGGCGGGCGAACGCCTTCGCCCAGGCTCTGGAGGAGCAGCCCGACCGGGACACGGCGGCCGAGCAGTCCGCGGCCTCCGCACCGGTGGCCGCGGAACCGACCGAGCAGGGCCGCCTGTTGGCCCTCGCGACCAGTCTCGGCGAACTGCCCAAACCGGAGCTGGACCCCGAGGTCAAGGTCGTCCAACGGGCCCAGCTGGTGGCCGCGATGGAGGCCATGCTGCAGGAGGGCGACCAGGCGGCGAACCCTTCGGTGCCCGAACAGCGGCGCCCCCGCGGCGCACACCGGGCGACCTCACTGGGAAAGCTCCGGCCGCGCACCCGGCTGGCCAAAGGCCTCACCGCCGGCGGCCTCAGCGTGGGTGTGGCCGCCGGCGCCTTCGGCGGAGTCGCCGCTGCCAGCTCGGACGCCCTGCCCGGTGACTCGCTCTACGGCCTCAAACGCGGCATCGAGGACTTCAAACTCAACCTCGCCGACGGAGACGACGAGCGCGGCGAGATGTACCTCGACCAGGCATCCACCCGCCTGAACGAAGCCCGTCGGCTGATGGAACGCGGCCGTGGCGGCCACCTCGACCACGAATCCCTGGGCGAGGTCCGCCGCGCCCTGTCCGGCATGCAGCACGACGCCTCCGAAGGCCACCGGCTGCTCAGCGCGGCCTACCAGCGCGACCCCGAGTCCCTGGGCCCCATCCAGGCGCTCTCCGCCTTCTCCCGCTCCCACCGCGAGACCTGGGGCGCGCTCCGCGACAAGCTGCCGCTCCAGCTCGGAGACGTCAGCGAACAGGTGTCGTCGGTCTTCGACGCCATAGACCAAGAGGTCGCCCCGCTGCAGTCCCTGCTCCCCCAGCCCCCGGCCCGGGGCGGCGGCACGGACGGCACCCAGCGGAGCCCGGGCGCGGGACAGTCCCCCGGCGCCTCCGGCACCGGCCGCTCCTCGACGCCCAGCACCGGCAGCGGCAGCGGCACCGCCGACACGGGCCACTCCGGCAGCAGCAGCCGGCCCAGCCAGTCCGCCGACTCCGGCGGCGAGAGCGACGGCCTGCTCGGCGGCAACACCGGCGGCCTGCTCGACCCGCCGCAGGACACCGGCAGCGCCTCCCCTCCGCAGAGCAAGGCGCCGACCGCCGAACCCGACGTCACCCTCCCGCCGCTCCTGCCGGGCCTGCTGCCCGGCCTGGGCATCGAGGCGGAGGACGCGGAGTAGGACGATGAACGCGACGGGGGCGCCCCTTTCACCGGGCGCCCCCGTCGCGTTCACAAGGGGACCACTCGCTCAGAAGAAGCACTCGCTCAGAAGAACCGTTCGTTCAGAAGAACCGTTCGTTCAGAAGAACACCGAGCGCCGCTGCACCAGCAACTTGTACAGCGTGTGCTGGATCTGCTCCCTGACCTGGTCCGTCAGGTTGAACATCAGCATCGGATCGTCCGCCGCCTCCGCCGGATACCCGTCCGTCGGGATCGGCTCCCCGAACTGGATCGTCCACTTCGTCGGCAGCGGGATCGCCCCCAGCGGCCCCAGCCACGGGAACGTCGGCGTGATCGGGAAGTACGGAAAGCCCAGCAGCCGCGCCAGCGTCTTCGCGTTGCCGATCATCGGGTAGATCTCCTCCGCCCCGACGATCGAGCAGGGATGATCGGAGCGCCCTGCCGCAGCGCCGTCGAGACGAAACCGCCCCGGCCGAACCGCTGGAGCTTGTAGCGCTCGCTGAAGGGCTTCCCGATGCCTTTGAAGCCCTCCGGCATCACCCCGACCAGCTCGCCCTGCGCCAGCAGCCGCTCCGCGTCCTCCGCGCACGCCAGGGTGTGCCCCAGCTTGCGGGCCAGCTCGTTGACGACCGGCAGCACGAAGACCAGATCGGCGGCGAGCAGCCGCAGATGCCGCCCGGCCGGATGGTGGTCGTGGACGGCGACCTGCATCATCAGCCCGTCCAGCGGCAGTGTCCCCGAATGGTTGGCGACGATCAGCGCACCGCCCTCCGCCGGGATGTTCTCGATGCCCTTCACCTCGACCCGGAAGTACTTCTCGTACACCGGCCGCAGCAGCGACATCAGGACCTGGTCGGTCAGCTCCTCGTCGTACCCGAAGTCGTCGACCTCGTAGTCCCCGGTCAGCCGGCGCCGCAGGAAGGCGAGCCCGCCCGCGATCCGCCGCTCCAGGCTCCCGTCGTCCCCGTCCGCCCGGGCCACGGGCACCTCCGGTACGTCCTCCGGTGCCGCCTCCCGCGTCGGCAGGGCCTGGACCTCGCCGACCTCGCCGGCCTCACGCACCCGCGCCGGCTCCCCGCTGCCGCGCCGGCTCCCCGCACTCCGGCGCCGCGGCGGCCGCTGCACGGCGCCCCCGCGGGACCGGTCGTCGTCGAACGGAATGACCTTGGCGTCCGCCATCGTTGCTGCGCTCCTCAGTTGGCGCTGTGCGTCGGGGGGTGGCTCGGGGAGTAGTGGGTGACGCCCGGCTCGGGCAGCGCCGCGGCGAGCCGGTCCACGGCCCCCGCGAGGGCCTCCGGCGGCAGGAGTCCGGGGCCATGCCCCCGGGCGAAGTCCGCGAACGTCTCCGCGCTGGTGTACTTCGGCCGGAACCCCAGCGTCTCGCGCATCTGGGTGGTGTCCACCACCCGGCCATGGGTGAGCAGCCGGATCTGCTCGGGTGAGAAGTCCGTCATCCCCAGCGTCCGCACCAGCGAGCCCGCCCAGGTCACCGCGGGCAGCAGCAGCGGCACCGTGGGCCGCCCGAGACGCCGCGAGCACTGGGAGAGCAGCAGCACGCCGTCGCCGGCGATGTTGAAGGTGCCGCTGTTGAGGGTGCCCCGGGCCGGCTCGTGCGAGGCGAGCCGCAGCACCTGGATGACGTCGTCCTCGTGCACGAACTGCAGCCGCGGGTCGTAGCCGAACACGGTCGGCAGCACCGGCAGCGCGAAGTAGGAGGCGAGCGGCGAGTCCGCGCTCGGGCCCAGGATGTTGGCGAACCGCAGCACGCACACGGCGACGTCCGGACGCCGCCGGGCGAACCCGCGAACGTACCCCTCGACCTCGACGGTGTCCTTGGCGAAGCCGCCGCTGGGCAGCGACTTCGGCGGGGTGGTCTCGCTGAACACGGCCGGATCGCGCGGCGCGGACCCGTACACGTTCGTACTGGACTTCACCACCAGCCGCTGCACCGACGGGGACTTCTGGCAGGCGCCGAGCAGCTGCATCGTCCCGATGACGTTGGTCTCCTTGACCGTTGTCCGGCTGCCGCTGCCCAGCGCGGTGGCCGTGACGTCCATGTGGACGACCGTGTCGGCGCCGGTCTCCGCGAGGACCCGGGCGATCGTGGGCTGCCGGATGTCCGCCTGGACGTAGTCGGCCCCGCCCAGATGGTGTTCGGGCGGCACCGCGTCCACGGCGACGACCCGGTCCACCTCCGGATCACGCTGGATGCGCCGTACGAACCGGCCCCCCAGCGGGCGGGCCACTCCGGTGACGAGCACGACCTTGCCCAAGATCAGCGCCTTCCTTCGTACGTGCCGTACTGCCGTACCTGCGTCTTCGCTCGTACCCTGCCGCGTTCCCCGCTGTCGGCCAACTTAGCGGGTCGATGCGGCCCTGTGACGACCGCCTGAGGCGTGACGCGGCGGAAAACATGCGAGAAAAACACGCGAGAAACGCGAGTGGCCCCCCACCGGAAACGGTGGAGGGCCACAGACACGCTGTCGCAGCGTTGTGGTGCGTCGCCTTACTTCTTGTTACGACGCTGAACGCGCGTGCGCTTGAGCAGCTTGCGGTGCTTCTTCTTGGCCATCCGCTTGCGCCGCTTCTTGATAACAGAGCCCACGACTACCCTCGCTCACTTCTCATCACTCGGTGTTTGGGCGCCATGGGCCCACACGACCTACGAGGGGCTAGCCTACCCGCCCGAGCGCTGAGGTCGTAATCGGGGGACCGGGGAGATCGAAAAGTGCCCTGTGATGATCCCCCCGGATCGCCGTCAGGCCGATTCCACCCCCACGTAGCTGTCGCGAAGGTACTCGTGAACCGCGTTCTCCGGGACCCGGAAGGACCTTCCGACCCGGATCGCGGGCAGATGACCGCTGTGCACCAGGCGGTACACGGTCATCTTCGACACTCGCATCACCGAGGCGACTTCCGCCACGGTAAGGAACTGAACCTCACTCAGAGGCCTCTCGCCAGCTGCAGCCATGACACACCTGAACCTTCCGCACTCGACGGCCACCGGCTTCCCCTTCCGGTGACTCTTCGTCGCTGCGTGCTCACTCCCCAATGTAGGGGCGGGTGATGCAAGTGGGGAAGAGGTGCACCCATCGGCGGCCTACTGTGACAGACACGCTCGATTGAGTACGTAGCGGGTAAGCGGCCTGTAGCAATCAGACCGCACAGCGTCATCAACCGGAACGACGACGGCCACGCACCCCTCCGCCTGCCCCACGAAGAGCGCGGGGTCGTCGGTGTCAGCCAGCCCAATGGCCTCAAACCCCAGCTGACCTGCTCCGCAGACCCATCCATGGTCCCCGATCACCAGCTCCGGAAGCGGCCCGCCGGCCTCCGCGGCAGCGGCCAGCGCGGTACGAATCGGGAGCGGGGAGTGGGTGTGTGCGCCGGTCGCACAACCGCGGCCACGGGCACCGGGTTCCCGCACCAGCGCGACTCCTCGTACGTAGTCGAGGTTGTGCGTGCGTAGGCCGAACCGGGTCGTTATGTCGACACAGCGACCCTTCGCCGGTGTGAGAACAGCACAGCCGGCCGCCGACAGGGCGTCCGCCAAGGCGGCGTAGAAGCCGAGCAGCCGGTGCGGGTGCCCGGTCCCCAACAGCACCGGCGCCCGCCGCCGCGCGGCCGCGCCGACCCGCTCGGCGAAGGCGTCCAGGGCGGCGACGGTCAGCTCGGGATCAATCAGATCCGGACCCGAAACGCACCCCATGTCCCCAGAAACGCCACACCTTTCAGCCATCAACCCGACCAAATCCGGCACCTGCCAAGCCCCGACCGGATCAACCCCGATCACGACCCGAGGATCCCGAGCAGCGAACAACCGATAGCTCCGCAGGCTCTCCTCCCGCCCGGTGGCCACCCTCCCGGCCAGCCCCACGGCCAGCAGGTGCTCCCGCAGAACCCCGCCACTCACCATGCGCCGATGGTGCCGGAGGAAACCTTCCCGCACCCGGCGAATGAAGGAATACCGCGCGGTCGGCGTAACGGAGCTCGGGCCGCCGGGCCGCCACCCACCGGACCGCGGACACCTCACGCAGTCCCGGCCGCCGGACCGCCACCCACCAGGCCGCAGACACCTCACCGGCGCCCCCTCCAGCCGTGGACACCCCGCCCGCGCTGACTCAAGGCCGCGGGCACCCCTCCAGCGCCCGCACGGACGCCTCACCGCGTCCACTCCAGCTGCGGTGCGGGGCATGCGTGCCGCCGAGGACGCCGGGCTACGCCGGTCAGCCGCGTGGCATACGGGTCGCCAAGGCCGGCGCGCTACGCCGGTTAGCCGCGGGCATGCGTGCCGCCAAGGGCGGCACGGGTGGGCGCGGCGGCACCCCGCCAGCGCCGGGCCGCGCGAACACCCCCGGCCAGTCCCGACGCCGAGCACGGCAAGAGCACCGGCGCCTCAGCAAACCTCACGCCGGGCACGGCAGCAGCACCGGCACCTCAACCAAGCCTCACGCCGAGCACCGCAAAACACCGGCGCCCCCCAACCCCCCTACGCCAACAACCCCCGCAACGGAAACACCGCCCGCCGAACCGCCAGCACCGCCTGGTCCAACCGATCCGCAGGGTCGTACCCCGCCTCCCAGTCCCCCCAAGCCACGGGCCACCGCCCATCCGTCATCCGCGCCGGCCCCAACTCCCGAGTCCGCGCGAACACCTCCCGCCGCCAACTCTCCGGAATCACCGTCTCCGGCGCGATCTCCCGCCCCGCCGCGATCCCCACGAGATGCGTCCACGACCGCGGCACCACCTCCACCACGGCGTACCCCCCACCCCCGAGCGCCACCCACTTCCCGTCCGCGTACTCGTGCGCCAGCTCATGACACGCCACCTGCACCGCCCGCTGCGCGTCCAGCGACACCGCCAGATGCGCCAACGGATCCTCGAAGTGCGTATCCGCCCCGTGCTGCGTCACCAGCACCTGCGGCCGGAAGTCCGCGATCAGCTCCGGCACCACCGCGTGGAACGCGCGCAACCACCCCGCGTCACCGGTCCCCGCCGGCAACGCCAGATTCACGGCGCTGCCCTCCCCGGCCCCCGCCCCCGTCTCCTCCGGCCACCCGGTCTGCGGGAACAACGTCCGGGGATGCTCGTGCATCGAGATGGTGAGAACCCGCGGATCCTCCCAGAACGCCGCCTGCACCCCGTCCCCGTGATGCACGTCGACGTCCACGTACGCGACCCGCTCGGCCCCCAGCTCCAGCAGCCGCGCGATCGCCAGCGACGCGTCGTTGTAGACGCAGAATCCCGCCGCGCTCCCGGGCATCGCATGATGCAACCCACCCGCGAAGTTCACCGCGTGCAGCGCCTGCCCCCGCCACACCGCCTCCGCCGCCCCCACGGACAGCCCGGCGATCAGCGAGGACACCTCGTGCATCCCGGCGAACGCCGGATCGTCCATCGTCCCGAGCCCGTACGACCCGTCGGCCGACTTCGGATCCGCCGATGCCGCCTTCACGGCAGCGATGTAGTCCTCGCGGTGGACGAGCCGCAGCGTCGACTCGCCCGCCGGCCTCGCCGCCACGACCTCCATCTCCCGGTCGAGCCCGAACGCCTCGATCAGTCGCCGGGTCAGGGCCAGCCGGACCGGATCCATCGGATGCCCCGGCCCGAAGTCATACCCCGTTACTGCCTCGTCCCACATCAGCTGTGCGCGGCCGCTCATGCCCGCCACCGTATCGGTCAGGTTGAGCGGCGAACGACCGGGCGTACACGAGCGTCACCAGGACCAACACCATCGGCACGAGCATCGCCCCCCGGTAGCCGAACGCATCCCCCAACACCCCCACCAACGGCGAACCGATCAAAAACCCCACATAGTTGAAAACGTTCAGGCGCGCGACGGCTACATCGGAAGCCCCGGGGAACAACCGCCCCGCCGCCGCGAAAGTCTGCGGCACCAGCACACACAGCCCGACGCCCACCAGCGTGAACCCGAGCATCCCCGCCCACGCCCCAGGCGCCCCGGCCACCACCGCGAACCCCACCGCCGCCACCAGCGCCCCACCCCGTACGACCGCCACGGCCCCGAGCCGCCGCACCCCGAGGTCCCCGATGGCCCGCCCCACCAGCGTGGTCACCATGTAGACGTTGTACGGAACCGTCGCCAGTTGCTCGGAACTCCCCAGCACGTCCTGGAGGTACTTCGCGCTCCAGTTGGAGACGGTCGAGTCGCCGATATAGGCGAACGTCATGACCACACACAGCGGAAGCAATGCCTTGAGCGCGACCCCACCGCCTCCGGCCTCCCCCTTCCCCGCCCGGCCGCCGTCCGGCTCCGCACCCCCGTCGACGTACCACCGGCTCCCCACCAGACACAGCGGCAACAGCACCCCCACCACCGGCAGATAGGACACGAACAGCGCCAGATCCCACCGCGCCCCCACCCACGCCAGCGAGGCTCCCAGAATCCCGCCGAGGCTGTACGCGGCATGAAAGCCGAGCATGATGCTCCGCCCGTACGACCGCTGCAGGCTCACCCCGAGCATGTTCATCGAGGCGTCCAACGCCCCCACCGCCAGCCCGAACACCCCCAGCGCGACAGCCAGCTCCCCCACCCGCTCCCCCGCCCCCACCCCGAGGAGCGCCAGGAGCACGACGGGCTGCGACCACCGCAGCACCGCACTGGGCGCGACCCGCCGCACCAGCCACTCGGTCGCCACACTCCCGATCCCGGCCAGCACCGGCACGGCCGCGAGGAACGCCGGCAGCAGCGCGTCCGACACCCCGTACCGGTCCTGGATCGCCGGAATCCGCGTGACGAGCAGCGCGAACGCGACACCCTGAGCGAAGAAACCGAACGCCAACGAGGCCCTGCCGCGCCGCAGCACATCAGTCATGGCGGCGAGCGTAGGGCCCTGTCGTACGGCTGGGTATATCCAGCCAAAGATGAATTTCCCTCAGCTTGAACCGAGCAGGCCGACCAGCTCCCCCATGTCGGAGAACAGCCCAGTGGCCCCCGCCAGCTTCGCGGCCGGCGTCATCGCCGTGAACCCGTACACGTCCATGCCCGCCGCGACAGCCGCCTGCACGCCCAGCGGACTGTCCTCGACGACGACACAACGCTCCGGCGCCACGCCCATCCGCTCCGCCGCGTACAGGAACAGATCCGGCGCCGGCTTCCCCCGCCCGACGTCCTGCGAGCTGAAGATCCGGCCCTCGTCGAACCACCGTCCCAGCCCGGCCACCCGATGCCCCACCCGGATCCGCTCATGACTCCCGGAGGAGGCCACACAGTACGGCACGCCGTCCGCGGCCAGCTTCCCCAGCACCTCGTCGGCCCCGCTCACCGCCTTCAACTCCTGCTCGAACGCGGCGAACACCCGGGCATGGAAGACGTCGTCGAACTCCTCGGGCAGCCGCTGCCCCGTCCGCTCGGCGATCAGTTCATGGATCCGATGCATGGCGGACCCCATGTAGTCCGAATGGAGTCCTCATACGTCGTCGGATGCCCCAGTTCGGTGAGATAGGCCGCCAGATGCCGGTTGGAGATCGGCTCACTGTCGACGAGAACACCGTCGTTGTCGAAGATGACAAGGTCATAGCGCATGCTCTAGACCCTAAACGCAGAAAACCCCCGTGCCGGATGGCACGGGGGTTTTCCCAAAAATTGTTCGGCGGCGTCCTACTCTCCCACAGGGTCCCCCCTGCAGTACCATCGGCGCTGTGAGGCTTAGCTTCCGGGTTCGGAATGTAACCGGGCGTTTCCCTCACGCTATGACCACCGAAACACTATGAAACTGACAACCGGAGCCGCAACACATCGGCTACGACGGCTGTTCGTGGTTTCAGAACCAACACAGTGGACGCGAGCAACTGAGGACAAGCCCTCGGCCTATTAGTACCGGTCAACTCCACCAGTTACCTGGCTTCCATATCCGGCCTATCAACCCAGTCGTCTACTGGGAGCCTTACCCCATCAAGTGGGTGGGAGTCCTCATCTCGAAGCAGGCTTCCCGCTTAGATGCTTTCAGCGGTTATCCCTCCCGAACGTAGCCAACCAGCCATGCCCTTGGCAGAACAACTGGCACACCAGAGGTTCGTCCGTCCCGGTCCTCTCGTACTAGGGACAGCCCTTCTCAAGACTCCTACGCGCACAGCGGATAGGGACCGAACTGTCTCACGACGTTCTAAACCCAGCTCGCGTACCGCTTTAATGGGCGAACAGCCCAACCCTTGGGACCGACTCCAGCCCCAGGATGCGACGAGCCGACATCGAGGTGCCAAACCATCCCGTCGATATGGACTCTTGGGGAAGATCAGCCTGTTATCCCCGGGGTACCTTTTATCCGTTGAGCGACGGCGCTTCCACAAGCCACCGCCGGATCACTAGTCCCGACTTTCGTCCCTGCTCGACCCGTCGGTCTCACAGTCAAGCTCCCTTGTGCACTTACACTCAACACCTGATTGCCAACCAGGCTGAGGGAACCTTTGGGCGCCTCCGTTACCCTTTAGGAGGCAACCGCCCCAGTTAAACTACCCATCAGACACTGTCCCTGATCCGGATCACGGACCCAGGTTAGACATCCAGCACGACCAGAGTGGTATTTCAACGACGACTCCACGAACACTGGCGTGCCCGCTTCAAAGTCTCCCACCTATCCTACACAAGCCGAACCGAACACCAATATCAAACTGTAGTAAAGGTCCCGGGGTCTTTCCGTCCTGCTGCGCGAAACGAGCATCTTTACTCGTAGTGCAATTTCACCGGGCCTATGGTTGAGACAGTCGAGAAGTCGTTACGCCATTCGTGCAGGTCGGAACTTACCCGACAAGGAATTTCGCTACCTTAGGATGGTTATAGTTACCACCGCCGTTTACTGGCGCTTAAGTTCTCAGCTTCGCCAGGACGAATCCTAGCTAACCGGTCCCCTTAACGTTCCAGCACCGGGCAGGCGTCAGTCCGTATACATCGCCTTACGGCTTCGCACGGACCTGTGTTTTTAGTAAACAGTCGCTTCTCGCTGGTCTCTGCGGCCACCCCCAGCTCACCGAGTAAATCGGATCACCGGGTGTGGCCCCCCTTCTCCCGAAGTTACGGGGGCATTTTGCCGAGTTCCTTAACCATAGTTCACCCGAACGCCTCGGTATTCTCTACCTGACCACCTGAGTCGGTTTAGGGTACGGGCCGCCATGAAACTCGCTAGAGGCTTTTCTCGACAGCATAGGATCATCCACTTCACCACAATCGGCTCGGCATCAGGTCTCACCCTGCATGAGTGGCGGATTTGCCTACCACTCGGGCTACACCCTTACCCCGGGACAACCACCGCCCGGGATGGACTACCTTCCTGCGTCACC
>NZ_OZ186847.1:3795000-4517500 GCF_964272855.1 Streptomyces sp. enrichment culture
GACGTCGTCTACGACCGGGAGGCCCGGCCGGGCGTCGCGAATCTGCTGGAGATCCTCGCGGCTTGTACGGGTGGGAACCCGGAGACGCTGAGCGGTGTATACGAGTCGTACGGCGCCTTGAAGAAGGACACGGCGGAGGCCGTGGTCGAGGTGCTGAGGCCCGTGCAGCAGAGGCACAAGGAGTTGGTTGCCGATCCCGGCTATGTGGAGGGGGTGCTGCGGGACGGTGCGGAGAGGGCTCGGGCGATGGCCCGGCCGACGGTGGATGCCGCTTATCGCGCGATCGGGTTGCTGCCGGCCTCCTCTGATACGGGGGCCGAGGCGGAGGCCGTGCTGAACGCGGCGCGGTAGGCGCGTGGGCTGGTGGCGAGGCGCGATGCGAAGTGCTGGCGCATCGTGACCTCGCTGCCGAAGCCGGCACGGCGGGCGACCTCGGGCATGGGGAGGTCGGTGCGCTCGAGGAGTCTCTGGGCGGCGGCGATGCGCTGGTCGAGGAGCCAGCGCAGGGGGGTCGTGCCGGTCTCCGCGGTGAAGTGGCGGGCGAAGCTGCGCGGGGACATGCCGGCGTGGGCGGCCAGGTCGCCGACCGTGAGCGGTTCGTGCAGGTGGCGGAGGGCGTGTTCGCGTACGGCGGCGAGGGTGTCGGCGTCACGGTCCGCGCGTGGGGTGGGGTGCTCGATGAACTGTGCCTGGGTTCCGGTGCGGAAGGGGGCGGTGACCATGGAGCGGGCGATGGTGGCGGCGGCCTCGGCCCCGTGGGTGCGGCGGACGAGGTGGAGGCAGAGGTCGATGCCGGCGGCGGTTCCGGCGGCGGTCCAGACGTTGTCGTCCTCGATGAACAGGGTGTCGGGGACGACGGTGACGTGGGGGTGGAGGGTGCGGAGGTGGTCGACGAGGTTCCAGTGGGTGATGGCGCGGCGGCCGTCGAGGAGGCCGGCCTGGGCGAGGGTGAAGGCGCCGCCGCAGAGGGCGGCGATGGTGGTGCCGCGGGCGTGGGCCCGGCGGAGGGCGTCGAGGACGGGGCCTGGTGCGGGCGTGATGTGGTCGTCGAGGCCGGGAATCAGGATCAGGTCGGCTCGGGACAGCCAGGTGAGGGTGCGGTCGGGAAGCAGGGAGAGGCCGCCGCGCATGGGGATGGGGGTGGTCGTGTCGGTGGCGACCCGGCGCAGGTCGAAGGCAGGCGCTCCACGGTCGGTGCGGTCGGCCCCCCAGACCTCGGTGATGACGGAGACGTCGAAGGCGCGGATGCCGGGGAAGGCGACGAGGGCCACGCGGTCCATGGGTGGCAGTAAACCATCGATCGATGACTTTCTCGCCTCTGGGGTGGGTGGTCCGGTGGCGGGATGCTCGTGGGCATGGAGATCGCGGAGAACGCAGCGTTGGTGGTCGTCGATGTGCAGCAGGGCTTCGAGGAGTCCGGGTTCTGGGGGCGGCGCAACAATCCCGGGGCCGACGAGAACATCGCCTCGCTCATCGACACCTGGCAGACGACGGGGCGGCCGGTCGTCTTCGTGCGGCATGACTCGGTGAAGCCGGAGTCGCCGCTGCGGCGGGGTTACTCGGGCAATGACTTCAAGGAGTACGTGCGGGAGCGGCTTGGGAAGGGGGCCGGGAGGGAGCTGCTGGTGACGAAGACCGTGAACTCGGCCTTCCTGGGGATGCCGGATCTGGGCGCCAGGCTGAAGGCGGAGGGGATCTCGCAGGTCGTGGTGGTCGGTGTCCAGACCAACATGTGTGTGGAGACGACCGCGCGGATGGGCGGGAACCTGGGGTTCGACGTGGTGGTGGCGTACGACGCGACGTACACGTTCGACCTGGCCGGGCCGTTCGGCTGGCGGCGGAGTGCGGACGAGGTGGCGCAGGCGTCGGCGGTGTCGCTGCACGGGGGCGGGTTCGCGCGGGTGGTGCTCACGAAGGAGGTCGTGGACGCGGCGCGGTGACCGCCCCCGGCGGGCGGGTCAGCTGTTGCCGGAGGCGAGTTCGCGGCTGCGGTCGCGGGCGGCTTCGAGGGCGGCGATGAGGGCGGCGCGTACGCCGTGGTTCTCGAGTTCGCGGATGGCGTTGATGGTCGTGCCCGCGGGGGACGTGACGTTCTCGCGGAGCTTGACCGGGTGTTCGCCGCTGTCGCGGAGCATGGTCGCGGCGCCGATCGCGGACTGGACGATCAGGTCGTGGGCCTTGTCGCGGGGCAGGCCGAGGAGAATGCCGGCGTCGGTCATGGCTTCGACCAGGTAGAAGAAGTAGGCCGGGCCGGAGCCGGAGAGGGCGGTGCAGGCGTCCTGCTGGGACTCGGGGACGCGGAGCGTCTTGCCGACGGCGCCGAAGATCTCCTCGGTGTGGGCGAGGTGGTCGGCGGTGGCGTGGCTGCCGCCGGAGATGACGGACATGGCCTCGTCGACGAGGGCGGGGGTGTTCGTCATGACGCGGACGACGGGGGTGCCGGCGGTGAGGCGGTCCTCGAAGAAGGAGGTGGGAATACCGGCGGCGCCGCTGATGACCAGTCGGTCGGCGGGGATGTGGGGGGCGAGTTCGTCGAGGAGGGTGCCCATGTCCTGGGGCTTGACCGTGAGGATCAGGGTGTCGGCGGTCTTGGCGGCTTCCGGGTTGGTGACCGGGGTGACTCCGTAGCGGGTGCGGAGTTCTTCGGCCCGCTCGGGGCGGCGGGCGGTGACCAGGAGGTCGGCGGGGGTCCAGCCGCCGCGGATCATTCCGCTGAGCAGGGCTTCGCCGATCTTGCCGGTGCCGAGGACTGCGACTTTCTGGCTCATGACTGCGGTGCCCTCCGGGTTGTGCGTCGTCCAGGGCCATCCTCGCACTCGGGGTGCGGGGAGGGGGCTGGTGTCCGGTGGGCGGACGCCGTGTCGTCAGGTCGTACGGCGTCGCAGGGTGGCGGCGCCCAGGGTGAGGACGAGGAGGGCGCAGCCGGCGACGATCAGGGCGTCGCGGACGAAGGCGGCGGTCATGTCGGTGTGTTCGAGGACCTCGTTCATGCCGTCGACGGCGTAGGACATGGGCAGGACGTCGGAGATGGCTTCGAGGACGGGGTGCATGTTGTCCCTCGGGGTGAACAGGCCGCAGAGGAGGAGCTGGGGGAAGATCACGGCGGGCATGAACTGGACGGCTTGGAACTCGGAGGCCGCGAAGGCGGAGACGAAGAGGCCGAGGGCGGTGCCGAGCAGGGCGTCGAGGAGGGCGACCAGCAGGAGGAGCCAGGGGGAGCCGGTGACGTCGAGGCCGAGGGCCCACAGGGCGAGGGCGGTGGCGAGGGCGGACTGGATGATCGCCAGGGTGCCGAAGGCGAGGGCGTAGCCCGCGATGAGGTCGCCTTTGCCGAGGGGCATGGCGAGGAGGCGTTCGAGGGTGCCCGAGGTGCGTTCGCGCAGGGTGGCGATGGATGTCACCAGGAACATGGTGATCAGCGGGAAGATCCCGAGGAGTGAGGCGCCGATGTTGTCGAAGGTGCGCGGGCTGCCGTCGAAGACGTAGCGCAGCAGGAACAGCATCACGCAGGGGATGAGGATCATCAGCGCGATCGTGCGCGGGTCGTGGGCGAGCTGGCGCAGGACGCGGGCCGCGGTGGCGGTGGTGCGGGAGATGTTCAGGGCGCTGGTGGGGGTCGGCCGGGGTGCCGGGGTCGTGGTGGTGCTCATCGGGTGGTCTCCTTCGCGCGGTCGGCTGCCTCGTCGACCAGGTGCAGGAAGGCGGCTTCGACGGTGTCGGCGCCGGTGCGGGCGCGCAGGGCGTCCGGGGTGTCGTCGGCGAGGATCTCGCCGTCGCGCATGAGCAGGAGGCGGTGGCAGCGCTCGGCCTCGTCCATGACGTGGGAGGAGATGAGGAGGGTGGCGCCGCGGGTGGCGGCGATGTCGTGGAAGAGGTTCCACAGGTCGCGGCGCAGGACGGGGTCGAGGCCGACGGTGGGTTCGTCGAGGACGAGGAGTTCGGGGGTGCCGAGCAGGGCGACGGCGAGGGAGACGCGGCTGCGCTGGCCGCCGGAGAGGGTGCCGGCTAGGGCGTCCGCGTGGCTGGTGAGGTCGACGTCGGCGATGGCTCGGGTGACGTCGCGGTGGCGGTGTCCGGCTGCGGCGCGGCCGGGGCTGAGTATCGCGGCGAAGTAGGCGAGGTTCTGGCGGACGGTCAGGTCGTCGTAGACGGAGGGGGCTTGGGTGACATAGCCGATGCGGGTGCGCAGGGTGGGGTGGCCGGCGGGGTGGCCGAGGACGTCGAGGGTGCCGGTGACTTTGGCCTGGGTGCCGACGATGGCGCGCATGAGGGTCGATTTGCCGCAGCCGGAGGGGCCGAGGAGGCCGGTGATCTGGCCTCGGGGGACGGTGAAGGCGAGGTCGCGCAGGACGGTGCGGGGGCCGCGGGTGACGGTGAGGCCGGCGGCGTGGACGGCGGGTTCCGCGGTGGGGTCGGAGGGCCGTGGGGCGGGTCCGTCGGGAGGCTTGGAAGGATTATTCATCACGTGATGAATAATCCTCCCGGAGTCGGGGTGCGTCAAGCGACGGCGGTGGCGATCAGGAGTTCCACGTCGTAGACCTCCTCGACGACCGCGTCGGGGAAGCGGCTCAGGAGGTGGTACCGCTCCTCGGCGAGGAAGGCGGCGCTGCGTTCCGGGCCGTGGACCAGGAAGATCGAGTGGCTGCCGAGGTTGGCGAGGTGGGTGTCGAGCGGGATGCGGCGGCTCCAGCGGACGACCTCGCGGACGCAGTTCAGGGTGATGCCGTCGGCCGCGTCGGCCGCGGCCGTGAAATCGGGGAGGGAGGTGGTGTGGGGGCCGCGGACGCCCCAGGAGACGATCACTCCCTCGCCGTAGTGCCGTTTGACGCGGTCGGTCTGCTCGGCGATCCAGGGGATGTCCTGGGCGTCGCGGTTCCACCACAGCGCGAGCGTGCCGCCCGGCCGCAGCACCCGGAAGGCCTCGGGCAGGGCGCGTGCGGGGTCGGTCCAGTGCCAGGCCTGGGCGTAGGTGACGAAGTCGGCGCAGGAGTCGGCGAGGGGGAGGGAGTTTCCGTCGCCGCGGACGAGCGGGATGCCGGGGTGGGCGCGGCGGAACTCGGCCGCCATGCCGTCACCGGGTTCGACGGCGACGACATCGGCGCCGCGCTGGTGCAGCAGGGCGGACGCTATGCCGGTCCCGGCGCCGATGTCCGCGACGCGGGCGCCCGCGAGGGGGCGGTCGGCGATCCGCTCGATCGTGTCGAAGAGGGCGGGCGGGTAGGAGGGGCGGTTCGCGGCGTACTGGGCGGCGACGGCGTCGAAGGACCGGGCGCGACGGGCCAGGGGGGAGCCGGGCTGGGCGGGGCCGGCGGAGGCGGGCGGCGGGAGTGGGCGTCGTGGAGTCGGCATACGGCCATGGTGGCCGCCGGGGGGTGAGCGGTGACAGGGATTTCCGGGGGAGCCCGGTGGGGCGGGTCAGCCGCGGCGGCGCTTCTTCGACGGGTTGCCGGTGCGGCGGGCGGTGCGCTTCTCGTGCTGCTCGCGGGCGGTCTCGTACTCCTCGCGGTGCAGTTTCTCGCCCGGGGCCTCGGTGAGGGAGCGGAAGAAGTAGGCGAGGAGGGAGCCGACGAAGCCGATGGTGAGCAGGCCGCGCAGGGAGGACTGGCGCTCGGGGTCGGGCCGCTTGCCGAAGCCGTCCCAGGTGTGCCGGAAGGCGAGCGCGCTGCACACCGCGAACATGACGACGACGAGCAGGGAGACCAGGTTGCCGGTGTTGGCGAGTGTCAGGCCCTCGTAGGCGAAGCGCAGCACCAGGCAGGCGGCGACGGCGGTGGCCAGGGAGCCGGCGGAGACGCCGATGCGGCGCCAGGCGTAGCCGTTGTCGTGGTGCAGCCAGGTGGTGCCGAAGAAACGGATGGGCTCGGGGCGCGGGCCCGAGGTGGGCTGGGAGCCCGAGGTGGGCTGGGAGCCCGCGAGGGTCGTCGGGGTGCCGGATTCGTCGCTCACGCGTCGATTATGGCTCCCGTGTGCCGACGGCCCGGGTCGCGGGCTCCCGGTGGTGTCAGAGGCAGCGGGAGGCGACGTAACCGTCGCTGCCCGTGTTCACGAACGCGTCGGCGACGTACTCGCCGTTGCTGATGTTGTCCCAGATGTTCGAGGTGCCGTACGGACCGCTGATCGTCTCGCCGGGTCGCTGGCAGTAGATCGGGACGCGCGCGCCCTCGGCCAGTACGCGGACGATGTCGTAGTTGGTGCCGGGCCCCCGTCGCACATTGAGCCGGACGCCCGGGGCGACCGCGTAGTAGCGCAGGGCCATCGTCGTGACGCCGTCCGCCGCCGTCACGGCCGCGCCGTCCCCGGCGCCGTCGACGCCCTCGGTCTCTTCCACATGGTTCACGGCCATGGCCGAACCTCCCCCGTTGACCCATGGCCCGGACGGCCATGGGGTCGCCTTCATTCCCCGGAATCGCGCGGCGAAACATATGTGCGCGACTCGCACACGGAGGCTAGCAAGCCGCCTCGGTCTCGTACGAGTCATCGACTAGGCTCCGTGCGTCGCGCGCGCGGACGAGAGCACGGGGGTGGTCCATGGCGCCACAGCGCAACACCGGAGCGGGCGCGGAAGCGGAACTTCCCGCATACGTCGGCCACTACCGTCTGGAGTCCTGTCTGGGCTCCGGCGGCATGGGCGTCGTGCACCTGGCCCGCAGTGCCTCCGGGATGAAGCTCGCGGTGAAGGTCGTCCACGCGGAGTTCGCCCGGGACCCCGAGTTCAGGGGCCGGTTCCGGCAGGAGGTGGCGGCGGCGCGGCGGGTCAGCGGCGCGTTCACGGCGCCGGTCGTCGACGCCGACCCGGAGGCCGAGCGGCCCTGGATGGCCACGCTGTTCATCCCCGGCCCCACCCTGGCCCAGCAGGTGAAGCGGAACGGGCCCATGCCCGCCGCCCAGTTGCGGCGGCTGATGGCCGGGCTGGCGGAGGCGCTGCGCGACATCCACCGGGTGGGTGTGGTGCACCGCGATCTGAAGCCGAGCAACGTGCTGCTCGCCGAGGACGGGCCGAAGGTCATCGACTTCGGCATCTCCCGGCCGAAGGACAGCGAACTGCGCACCGAGACCGGGAAGTTGATCGGGACGCCGCCGTTCATGGCGCCGGAGCAGTTCCGGCGGCCGCGCGAGGTGGGGCCCGCCGCCGACATCTTCGCGCTCGGTTCGGTCATGGTGCACGCGGCCACGGGGCGCGGGCCGTTCGACTCCGACAGTCCGTACGTCGTCGCCTACCAGGTCGTCCATGACGAGCCGGACCTGACCGGCGTACCGGAGGGGCTTGCTCCGCTGGTGCTGCGCTGTCTGGCGAAGGAGCCCGAACAGCGTCCCAGTCCGGACGAGTTGATGCGGGAGCTGCGGTCGGTCGCGGCGTCCTACGACACGCAGGCGTTCATACCGGCACAGCGGACGCTGGCGGAGGAGGCGTGGGGCGGACAGGAGCCGGGCGGTGCCCAGGGCACGGGGTCCGAGGGCACGGGGTCCGAGGGCCCGGAAGCCGAGGGCCCGGAAGCCGAAGGCGGCGGGTCCGCGGGTAGCGGGTCCGAGGGCAGTGCGTCCGGGGCCGGTGCGGTCGTCAAGCGGCTTCGGTCGAAGGGGCGGGCCGGCGGGCGTGCCGAGGGGGCTGCCGGCGAACCGGCGTCCGTCGTGCGGCGGGCGCGCCGTCGGCGTCTCGTGCTCGCCGGACTCGCCGCCGCCGTCCTCGTGGGCGGTGCGCTCGCGTCGGTACGGCTGCTCGGCGGAGCCGACGGGGCGCCGGAGGACGCCACACCCCGTACGGCGACGGCCGGGTTCAGCGCGTGGGCGGCGAAGCCCACGACGGCGGGTGGCGCGGTACCGCAGTGCGCGTACGGCGCGGAGCTGCTGCTGTGTTCGCGGCCCGGGCAGGTCTTCGCCCTCGACCCGGCCGACGGCACGCGCGCGTGGACGCGTTCCGCCGCGACCGGCCAGACGAGCGGACCGCCCGTCGTCTCGGGCGGGCTGGTACAACCCGACACGGACGGCGGACGGCGGCTCGCGGCCCTCGACCCCGCTTCGGGCGCCGAGGTCTGGCACCGGGATCTGCCCCGGCACGCCGCGACCCGGTACGCCGGGGGCACGCTGCTGGTCACCGGGGCCGACGGAACGGTCACCGGTGTGGACAGCGCGACCGGCGAGACGAGCTGGGAGCGGCGGATTCCGGGCCATGCCATGCCGTACTTCACGGCCTTCGCCGGGGACTCGCTGGCCTACGCGGCCACCCCGTCCGACGACGGCTCGGGCACCCGGGTCAGCGCGGTGGACCCGGCCACCGGCGAGGTGCGGTGGACGGCGCTGCTGGAGGGCACGCTGGAGCCGGTCGGCTCGGCGGGCGGCGGATCCGCATCAGGGTCCGGATCCGAATCCGGATCAGGGTCCGGGTCGGCGTCCGGGGCCGGCTCCGGGGCCGTCTACTTCACCGCCGTCGACGCCGTCTACGGCGACACGGACGCCGTCGTCCGGTACGACCCGGCGTCCCTCTCGGTGGAGCGGGTGGCGTTGCCCGTGCCCCGCCAGGACACCCAGGCCGCCGTGCACGGCGACGTCGTGTACGTGCTGGCGGCCGGCGGTTCCCTGGAGGCCTTCGACCTGGCGCGGGGGAAGCGGCTGTGGCATCTGGAGACGTCCGTGAGCCGGGGCTCGGCACCGGTGGCGGACGGCCGGCAGGTGTACTTCACCGCCGCGGACGGGCGGCTGATGGCCGTCGACGCCCGCAGCGGGCGGCTCGTCGGGCAGACGCCCGCCCGGCTGGGCACGGATTCCGGCAAGGTCAGCGGTGACGTGCCCGCGCCGGTGCTGGTGGGCACGCGGGTGTACGCGGCCGCGCCGGACGGCACGGTCTTCGGAGTGGACGGGCGGGCTCCGGGCGACTGGTGAGCAGTGAGCGGCCGCCCCCTGAAGGAGGCGGCCGCTCACAGTCACGAGGGCGAGGCGTGCGAGTTCAGCCCAGCTTGCTGACGTCCCGTACCGCGCCCTTGTCCGCGCTGGTCGCCATCGCGGCGTACGCGCGCAGGGCGGCCGAGACCTTGCGGTCGCGGTTCTTCGGCGCGTAGACGCCGTTCAGGGCCTGCTCGCGGCGGGCCAGTTCGGCGTCGTCGACCAGCAGCTCGATCGAGCGGTTCGGGATGTCGATGCGGATGCGGTCGCCGTCCTCGACGAGCGCGATGGTGCCGCCGGACGCCGCCTCGGGGGACGCGTGGCCGATGGACAGGCCGGAGGTGCCGCCGGAGAACCGGCCGTCGGTGACCAGCGCGCAGGTCTTGCCGAGGCCGCGGCCCTTGAGGAAGGACGTCGGGTACAGCATCTCCTGCATACCGGGGCCGCCCTTGGGGCCCTCGTAGCGGATGACGACCACGTCGCCGTCGGTGACCTGCTTGTTCAGGATCTTCTCGACGGCCTCCTCCTGCGACTCGCAGACGACGGCCGGACCCTCGAAGGTCCAGATCGACTCGTCGACTCCGGCCGTCTTCACGACGCAGCCGTCGACCGCCAGGTTGCCCTTGAGGACGGCGAGACCGCCGTCCTTGGAGTAGGCGTGCTCGGCGGAGCGGATGCAGCCGCCCTCGGCGTCGGTGTCCAGGGCTTCCCAGCGCTCGGACTGGGAGAAGGCCTCGGCGGAGCGGACGCAGCCGGGGGCCGCGTGCCACAGTTCGACGGCCTCCGCGGACGGGGAGCCGCCGCGCACGTCCCAGGTCTTCAGCCAGTCCGCGAGGGACGGGCTGTGCACGGCGTGCACGTCCTCGTTGAGCAGGCCCGCGCGGTGCAGTTCGCCGAGCAGGGCGGGGATGCCGCCCGCGCGGTGCACGTCCTCCATGTAGTACGTGCGGTCCTTGGCGACGTTCGGCGCGACCTTCGCCAGGCAGGGGACCCGGCGCGAGACCGCGTCGATCTCCTCGAGGCCGAACGGGACGCCGGCCTCCTGCGCGGCGGCCAGCAGGTGCAGGATCGTGTTGGTGGAGCCGCCCATCGCGATGTCCAGGGCCATCGCGTTCTCGAAGGCCGCGAAGGTGGCCACGTTGCGGGGCAGGACCGAGTCGTCGTCCTGCTCGTAGTAGCGGCGGGTGATGTCCATGACCGTGCGGGCGGCGTTCTCGTAGAGCGCGCGGCGGGCCGTGTGGGTGGCCAGGGTGGAGCCGTTGCCGGGGAGGGAGAGGCCGATGGCCTCGGTCAGGCAGTTCATCGAGTTGGCGGTGAACATGCCGGAACAGGAGCCGCAGGTCGGGCAGGCGTTCTCCTCGATGCGGAGGATGTCCTCGTCCGAGATCTTGTCGTTCACGGCGTCGGAGATCGCGTCGACCAGGTCGAGCGTACGGACGGTGCCGTCGACCAGGGTGGCGCGGCCGGACTCCATGGGGCCGCCGGAGACGAAGACCGTGGGGATGTTGAGCCGCAGCGCGGCGTTCAGCATGCCCGGGGTGATCTTGTCGCAGTTGGAGATGCAGATCAGGGCGTCGGCGCAGTGCGCCTCGACCATGTACTCCACGCTGTCCGCGATCAGGTCGCGGGAGGGCAGGCTGTAGAGCATGCCGCCGTGGCCCATCGCGATGCCGTCGTCGACGGCGATGGTGTTGAACTCGCGCGGGATGCCGCCCGCCTCCTTGATCGCCTCGCTGACGATCCGGCCGACCGGCTGGAGGTGGGTGTGGCCCGGCACGAACTCGGTGAAGCTGTTGGCGACCGCGATGATCGGCTTCCGGCCGATGTCCGCACCGGGTACACCGGAGGCGCGCATAAGGGCGCGGGCGCCCGCCATGTTGCGGCCGTGGGTGACTGTGCGGGACCTCAGCTCGGGCATCGTCGCTCGCTCCTTCAATGATCTCTGCCAGAGAGTTCTGGATGAAACAGAGAGTTCTGGATGAGTCGAGCGTACGCCGGGGGTACGACAGCCCGGGCAGGCTGTCCGGAATGCGGGACGGGCGTCTCAGGAACCAAGGGTGGCCTAACCGGCGGACCAAGGGTCACCGAACCGCCTCAGGGGCCGGTCAGATGCCCCTGCACCACCGGCGCGACCCGCTTGACGATTACTTCGACGTCCGTCGACGCCAGCGGCTCCAGCTTGATCACGTACCGCATCACGGCGACGCCGACGAGCTGCGCCGCCGCCAGCTCGGCGCGCAGTTCGGCGTCGGGCAGGCCGAGCCGGCTGGCGACCCTGCGCAGCAGCTGGCCGGCGATCAGGCGGCGGAAGACGGCGGCGGCGATCTCGTTGGTGAAGGCGGACCGCAGCACGGCCAGCAGCGGCGTCCGGGTCGCCGGGTTCTCCCAGACCCCGAACAGGAACCGTGCGAACCGCTCGCCGATCTCGTCGTCCGGCCCTTCGAAGATCACGTCCGGCGCGCTGAGGGCGGGTGCGAAGACGGTCTCGACGGCCGCCTGGAAGACCTGCTCCTTCGTGCCGAAGTAGTGGTGCACCAGCGCCGGGTCCACACCGGCCGTCTTGGCGATGCCGCGCACCGAGGTCTTCTCGTAGCCGCGCTCGGAGAACTCCTCGCGGGCCGCGGCCAGGATTCGGTCGCGGGTGTCGGCGGATCCGGCCTCCGTACGGCGGGGGCGGCCCCGGCGGCGGGCGGTCTCGTCGGTCATCGCCGCGGCACCCGCGCCCCGGACGCCAGATGCAGGCGCGTGAAGGCCAGGGCCTCCGCCAGGTCGGCCTCGCGCTCGGCGCTGGACATGGCGCGGCGGGTGTTGACCTCGATGACGACATGGCCGTCGAAGCCGGTCGTGGCGAGACGTTCCAGCAGCTCGGCGCAGGGCTGGGTGCCGCGGCCGGGGACCAGGTGCTCGTCCTTGCCCGAGCCGCCGCCGTCGGCGAGGTGGATGTGGCCGAGGCGGTCGCCCATCCGGTCGATCATCTGGAGGGCGTCCGTCCGGGCGGTGGCGGTGTGGCTGAGATCGATCGTGAAGTGACGGTAGTCGTCCTTGGTGACGTCCCAGTCGGGGGCGTACGCGAGCATCTCGCGGTCGCGGTAGCGCCAGGGGTACATGTTCTCGACGGCGAAGCGCACATCCGTCTCGTTCGCCATCCGCCAGATCCCGGCGACGAAGTCCCGGGCGTACTGGCGCTGCCAGCGGAACGGGGGGTGCACGACGACCGTGCTCGCGCCCAGCTTCTCGGCGGCCACGCGGGCGCGCTGGAGCTTGGTCCAGGGGTCTGTGGACCAGACGCGCTGGGTGATGAGCAGGCAGGGGGCGTGGACGGCGAGGATCGGGACGTGGTGGTAGTCACTGAGCCGGCGCAGCGCCTCGATGTCCTGGCTGACCGGGTCGTTCCACACCATGACCTCGACCCCGTCGTAACCGAGGCGCGCGGCGATCTCGAAGGCCGTCGCCGTCGACTCCGGATAGACCGAGGCCGTCGACAGGGCGACCTTCGCATCCGGGATGCGCACCACTGGTTCTGCCACGAGGGACAGGGTACGGGGCGCCGCTCGGCACTGTTGTGTGAGCCGCTGTGCGCCCCCTGTGAGGGCATGGCATTCGGCCAGGTCGCCGCCCCGGCGGACCGCTCACTCCCCCGGCATGTGATCCAGCCGACGCAGGATGATCCCCTCGCGCAGCGCCCAGGGGCAGATCTCCAGCGTCTCCACGCCGAACAGGTCCATCGCGCCCTCGGCGACCAGGGCGCCCGCGAGGAGCTGGTTCGCGCGGCCCTCGGAGACGCCGGGGAGTTCGGAGCGTTCGTCGGTGGTCATGGCGGCGAGGCGGGGGACCCAGGACTCCAGCGACGCGCGCTTGAGCTCGCGCTGGACGTAGAGGCCGTCGGCGGAGCGGGCGGCGCCGCCGATGCGGGCGAGCTGCTTGAACGTCTTCGACGTGGCGACCACGTGGTCGGGCGCGCCGAACCGGCTGAACTCGCCGACCGTGCGGGCGATCCGCGCGCGGACGTGGCGGCGCAGGGCCCGGACGTCCTCGGCGTCGGGCGGGTCGCCGGGGAGCCAGCCGGAGGTGAGCCGGCCGGCGCCGAGCGGCAGGGAGACGGCCGCGTCGGGCTCCTCGTCGATGCCGTAGGCGATCTCCAGGGAGCCGCCGCCGATGTCCAGGACGAGCAGCTTCCCGGCGGACCAGCCGAACCAGCGGCGGGCGGCGAGGAAGGTCAGCCGGGCCTCTTCGGCGCCGGTGAGGACCTGGAGCTCGACCCCGGTCTCGGCCTTCACGCGCGCGAGGACGTCGTCGGCGTTGCTGGCCTCGCGCACGGCGGAGGTCGCGAACGGCAGCAGTTCCTCGACGCCCTTGTCCTCGGCGGCCTGGAGGGCGTCGTGGACGACGGCGATCAGCTTGTCGACCCCTTCGGGCCCTATGGCCCCGGCGTCGTCGAGGAGCTGGGCGAGCCGGAGCTCGACCTTGTGCGAGTGCGCGGGCAGCGGGCGCGCGCCGGGGTGCGCGTCCACCACCAGCAGATGCACCGTGTTCGATCCCACGTCCAGGACACCGAGTCTCATGTACGGCACGCTACTGCCAGCGGGACCGTCGGCCGCCCCCGGTGCCGGGCTCGATCCGGTCCCGGCACCGGCCGCGGGCGACTTACTCTGGATCCGTGCCAAAGACGAAAAAGGCGAAGGACGAAAAGACGACCAAGAAGGCCAAGAAGGACAAAAAGGTCCTGGGTCCTTCGCAGGCGTCAGCACCGAAGGGCGCCCCGGAGCGGGCGCGGGAGGACCTGACGGCCGACGAGAAGGGCCTCGACTTCGCCCGCGCGTGGGTGGAGTTTCCTGATCCGGCAGACGACGAGCAGGTCTTCCGGTGTGATCTGACATGGCTGACCTCTCGCTGGAACTGCATCTTCGGAAGCGGCTGCCAGGGCATCCAGGCGGGCCGCGCGGCCGACGGCTGCTGCACACTGGGCGCGCACTTCTCCGACGAGGACGACGAGAAGCGGGTCGCCGAGCATGTGGCGAGGCTCACGCCGGAGATCTGGCAGCACCACGACGTGGGCACGCAGACCGGCTGGATCTCCGAGGACGACGAGGGCTCCCGGCAGACCCGGCCGTACCAGGGGTCGTGCATCTTCCAGAACCGGCCCGGCTTCGCGGGCGGCGCGGGCTGCTCGCTGCACATCCTCGCACTCAAGGAGGGCCGCGAGCCGCTGGAGACCAAGCCGGACGTCTGCTGGCAGCTGCCGGTCCGCCGGACCTACGACTGGATCGACCGGCCCGACGACACCCGGGTGCTGCAGATCTCGATCGGTGAGTACGACCGCCGCGGCTGGGGTCCGGGCGGTCACGACCTGCACTGGTGGTGCACCTCGGCGACGTCGGCGCACGGCGCGGGCGAGCCGGTGTACGTCTCCTACCGCGCGGAGCTGACCGAGCTGATGGGCAAGGCGGGCTATGACCGTCTGGTCGAGCTGTGCGAGCAGCGGCTGGCCTCGCAGCTGCCCCTGGTCGCACCCCACCCCGCGGACCCGGTGGCCTGACGGCGACGCGGTCAGGACGTGCCGGGGCTCGGTTCGCCGCTGTCACCGGACGGCGGCGTCGAGCCCGCGGGGTCGGTCGGGGTGGACGCGCTGGGCGTGGGTTCCGGGTCGGGTGACGGCGGCGGGCTGCTGCCGGCCGGGGGCTCGGTCGGCGCGGTGGGCGTCGGCGTCGGGTCGGGGTCGGACGGAACCGGGGTCGTGGGCGTGCCGGCCGACGGGGCCGGTCCGGGGCGGGACGGGGCGGGCGCGGTGCCGTAGCCCGCGATGGAGACGACGGCGCCGGCGGGTGAGATCGCCACCCGCGCGGTCCAGTACCCGGACGGCTCGCGCAGATGGTCGACGTACACCTTGATCGTCGACGACTCGCCGGGCCGCAGGGTTCCCGAGGACTGGCTGAGGTACAGCCAGGGCGCGCCGGTCGAGGCGGACCAGCGCACCGGGGACGCGCCGGAGGCGGTGAGGGTGACGAGCGTGGTGTCGCCGCTGTGGCCGGCGGTGACCTCCAGGCGGCCCGTGCCCTGCCGCCCGGCTCCGGCGACGCTGACGACCTCCACGGAGACGTCGGGCGTGTTGCCCTGGGAGAAGCGGCCGCCGGGCCGGGTGCTGGCGTTGCCGGTGTTCTCGTAGCCGTTGCCCGCCGCCTCGCCGGCGATGCCGCCCGCGCTGTCGTCGCGGCTGGCGGCGGCCCCGCGGCCGTCCTCGCCCTCGCCGGTGACGGGCGCTCCCTGGTAAGCCGACCACAGGGCGATCACGGGTGCGGCGACGACGGTGGCGACGACCGTCGTGGTGACGGCACGCGCGCGTAGCCGGTCCCGGCGGGCGACGCGGTCCTTGGGGTCGAGGGGGAAGCCGCGCCGGTCGAAGCGGGGCGCGGCGGCACCCCGCACGCGCGGGTGATGCGCCATGGCCGTGTGCAGGGCCGCGCGGGGCGCCTTCAGGACAGGCAGCGCGGCCGGGGTGACGGAGGCGCCGGGCCAGCGGCCGGGGACCGCGCGTTCGGCGCCGCGGCGGCAGCGCGGACAGTCGTCGACGTGCCTGACCAGTTCGCGGCGCAGGGCGGGGCTGAGCACGAGCTGGTGGTCGCCGGTGAGGCGGGCGACGCTCGGGCAGGTGCCGGTCTCGACGACGGCGAGGGCCGCGCGGGTGCGTTCCACCTCGCAGGCGGCGACGGCCAGCAGGTCGCGGGCGGCGGCGGGGGCCATGCCGAGCACGGCGGCGACCTCGTGGGCGGCCAGGTGGTGGCGTACGGCGAGTTCCAGCGCCTCGCGCTGTTCCGGGGTGGTGCCGGCGGCCTCCGGCCACGCCAGCAGGGCGAGTTCTCGCCGGCGCCGCTCCTGGACGTCGTCGGGGACGGCGGGCGGGGCGGGCGGCTCGGACCGCTGGCGGCCGGGGCTGTGACGGCCCGCCGCGTGTGTGGCCTGACGTTTCTGCTTGGCCTCGGCCAGCTTGCACAGGCAGGCCCAGCGGGCCAGCGCGTACAGCCAGGCCCGGCGGTCCGCGGCGGCCTCCGGGGCCCGCTGGCCGCGCCGCTCGGCGACGACCAGCACCTCGCCGAGGGCGGCGGTCGCGGCGTCGTGGTCGCAGAGGACGGAGAGGCAGTAGGTGAACAGTCCGTCGAGGTAGGGCTCGTAGCGCGCGGGCGGTCGTTGCGCGAGCGTGCGCGCCGCAGCGCGGTCTCGCGCATCACGGTGCGCACGATGTGCGCCGGCGGTGCGGGTCGAGGTGTCCGGGCTGCTGCTCATCATCCGGCGACGGTAGGGGGCCGGGCGCGGCGCCTTCCGCCCGCTTGAGCGCTTTTAATCCGTACGGGTGAAACGATCCCTCATAAGGGGACAGGAGCGGTTCGTTCCGCGTCTCGTTCCCGATGGAACCGGCCGGTTCGCGCCGGTTCGGGCCGGTTCGCCTGGGGTGTGAGGCCGGTCCGTCCCGCGTTGTCAGTGCCGCCGGTTACCGTTTCGTCCATGGCTGCCCGTACGAAGACCACCAAGGACCGTCCGTCCTACCGCTGCACGGAGTGCGGCTGGCAGACGGCGAAGTGGCTCGGCCGCTGCCCCGAGTGCCAGGCGTGGGGGACGGTCGAGGAGTACGGCGCGCCCGCGGTGCGGACCACGACGCCGGGCCGCGTCACCACCTCCGCCCTGCCCATCGGCCAGGTCGACGGCCGCCAGGCCACCGCCCGCTCCACCGGCGTGCCGGAGCTGGACCGGGTGCTCGGCGGCGGGCTGGTGCCCGGCGCGGTCGTGCTGCTCGCGGGCGAGCCCGGCGTCGGCAAGTCCACGCTGCTGCTGGACGTGGCGGCCAAGGCGGCGAGCGAGGAGCACCGGACCCTCTATGTGACGGGCGAGGAGTCGGCGAGCCAGGTCCGGCTGCGCGCCGACCGGATCGGCGCCCTCGACGAGAACCTCTACCTCGCGGCGGAGACGGACCTGTCCGCCGTCCTCGGCCACCTGGACGCGGTGAAGCCCTCGCTGCTGATCCTCGACTCGGTGCAGACGGTGGCGTCCCCGGAGATCGACGGGGCGCCGGGCGGCATGGCCCAGGTCCGCGAGGTCGCCGGCGCCCTGATCCGCGCCTCCAAGGAGCGCGGCATGTCCACGCTCCTGGTGGGCCATGTCACCAAGGACGGCGCGATCGCCGGCCCGCGTCTGCTGGAGCACCTGGTGGACGTCGTCCTGCACTTCGAGGGCGACCGGCATGCCCGCCTGCGTCTCGTCCGGGGCGTCAAGAACCGCTACGGCGCGACGGACGAGGTCGGCTGCTTCGAACTGCACGACGAGGGCATCACGGGCCTCGCCGACCCGAGCGGACTTTTCCTGACACGTCGTGACGAACCGGTCCCCGGTACCTGTCTGACCGTCACCCTGGAGGGCCGCCGCCCCCTGGTCGCGGAGGTCCAGGCGCTCACCGTCGACTCCCAGATCCCCTCCCCTCGCCGCACCACCTCCGGCCTGGAGACGTCCCGCGTCTCGATGATGCTGGCCGTGCTGGAACAGCGGGGCCGTATCAGCGCCCTGGGCAAGAGGGACATCTACTCCGCCACGGTGGGCGGCGTGAAGCTCTCCGAGCCGGCCGCCGACCTCGCGATCGCGCTCGCCCTGGCGTCGGCCGCGAGCGACACCCCGCTGCCGAAGAACCTCGTCGCGATCGGCGAGGTGGGCCTCGCGGGCGAGGTCAGACGGGTCACGGGGGTGCAGCGCAGGCTCGCCGAGGCGCACCGCCTGGGCTTCACGCACGCCCTGGTGCCGGGCGACCCGGGCAAGATCCCCGCGGGCATGAAGGTCCTGGAAGTGGCCGACATGGGGGACGCCCTGAGGGTCCTCCCGCGCTCCCGTCGCCGAGAGGCCCCCCGGGAGGCGGAGGACCGCCGGTAGACTTTGCCCTGGTCTCGCCCGTCCGTACGAACCGAGTGCGCGTTGCGGGAGCGCCCCAGAACCTGCGACCGGAGGAGTGCAGTGGCAGCCAACGACCGGGCAGCAGCTCCCGGAAAGTCCGGTGGGAGTTCCGGCGCCGATGGCCTGATGCGCGCCTCACTGAGCGCCGTGGCACCCGGTACGGCCCTGCGTGACGGCCTAGAGCGGGTGCTGCGCGGCAACACCGGCGGCCTGATCGTGCTCGGCTCCGACAAGACCGTCGAGTCGATGTGCACGGGCGGTTTCGTCCTCGACGTCGAGTTCACCGCGACCCGGCTGCGCGAGCTGTGCAAGCTGGACGGCGGCATCGTGCTCTCCTCCGACCTGTCGAAGATCCTGCGGGCGGGTGTGCAGTTCGTGCCCGACGCGACGATCCCGACGGAGGAGACCGGCACCCGGCACCGCACCGCGGACCGGGTCTCCAAGCAGGTCGGCTTCCCCGTCGTCTCCGTCTCCCAGTCGATGCGCCTGATCGCCCTCTACGTCGACGGCCAGCGCCGCGTCCTGGAGGACTCGGCGGCGATCCTCTCCCGCGCCAACCAGGCCCTCGCGACCCTGGAGCGCTACAAGCTCCGCCTCGACGAGGTCGCGGGCACGCTGTCGGCGCTGGAGATCGAGGACCTGGTGACGGTCCGGGACGTCTCCGCGGTCGCCCAGCGGCTGGAGATGGTGCGCCGGATCGCCACCGAGATCGCCGAGTACGTGGTGGAGCTGGGCACCGACGGCCGGCTGCTCGCCCTCCAGTTGGACGAGTTGATCGCCGGCGTGGAGCCGGAGCGCGAACTGGTCGTGCGGGACTACGTGCCCGAGCCGACCGCCAAGCGTTCCCGCACGGTCGACGAGGCCCTGTCGGAGCTGGACGCGCTCACCCACGCCGAGCTGCTGGAAATGCCCACGGTGGCACGTGCGTTGGGTTACACCGGCTCGCCGGAGACCCTGGACTCCGCGGTGTCGCCGCGCGGCTTCCGGCTGCTGGCCAAGGTGCCGCGGCTGCCCGGCGCGATCATCGACCGGCTCGTGGAGCACTTCGGCGGGCTGCAGAAGCTGCTCGCCGCGAGCGTGGACGACCTGCAGACCGTGGACGGTGTGGGCGAGGCCCGGGCGCGGAGCGTGCGCGAGGGGTTGTCGCGGCTGGCCGAGAGCTCGATCCTGGAGCGGTACGTCTGACCGACGGCCCAGGCGAAAGGAGGAGGGCCGCACCCCTGCCGGGTGCGGCCCTCCTTTCGTCTTCTCAGTCGGCGTTCAGCACGAACGACGTCTGCACCTTCGCAAAGCCCGCCGCCTTGGCCTCCAGCAGGTACGTGCCCGCCTTGGCCGAGCCCGCCGGGGGCGTCCCGCACTCCGGGGCGCTGGGCTTGCGGTCCCACTTCACGGTGTAGCCGATGCTGCTGCCGGCCGGCACCCGGTACAGCAGGCTGGCCGCGCCCTTGGGGCAGTCCGCGGACGACCAGTACGCGTCGTCGCCGTCGGCCTGAGTGATCGTCAACACCGCGCCGCGCGGGCCGAGATCGACCTTGCAGTCGCTTCCCGAGGTGTTCCTCGCGATGATCCGGAAGGCCGGGGTCTGGTCCGGCGAGTAGGAGTTGCGGACGCTGCGCACGCTCAACGTGACTGCGTTCGCGGTGCACTTGGGCAGTGCAGAGCCCTCGGGCAGCGCGTCGCTCGCGCCCACGACGGTGGCGGGGGCACCGGAGCCGGACCCGCCCGCCGTACCGTCCGACCCGTCCGTGCCGCCCGATCCGCCGGAGCCCGAACCCGTCCCGGGGCCGTCGTCCGATCCGTCGCCGGTGCCGCCGGAGCCGCCCGCTCCGCTGGAGTCTCCGTCGCCCGACTCGTCGCGTCCGCCCGGGTGTTCGGTGATCGCCGGGCCGGAGCCGGACGGTCCGGGGGTGATGGTCGAGGGTGCCGGGTTCTTGTCGTTGGATCCGTCCGCGCCGTTGGTGCCGCCGCCGTCGCCCGAGGTGACCACCCAGGTGATCAGCAACGCCAGCACGGCGACCACGGACACCAGGATGACCCTCCGTCGCCAGTAGATGGAGGAGGGAAGCGGCCCGACCGGATTGCGCAGAGATCCCACGGCGCAAACTGTACGAGAGATCAGCGCATTAACTGGCCCCACCCGCCGCCCTGAGCCACAACTTTTCCGGATCATCATCACGGAACCTGCCGTTCCGATCTCCCGCGCGCCGGTCAGGCGTTCGCATTCGCACGCCTTGCACCTCTGGCCATGGGTCGACGGGCGGCTCCGCCACACCCCGGTACGCCGGGAACCCCGTCGCCACCCCTCGGCGTGGCAGGATCGGAACCGTCATGACTGCGCCCACGAAACCCCTGCCCGGCAGCCCCGCCCCCGGCGACCCCGACCGCACCGCCGACACCGCCCCCGGCGAGCATCTGCACGCCCCCGTCATCGCGTGGTTCGACGAGCACGCGCGCGACCTGCCCTGGCGGCGCCCGGAGGCCGGGCCGTGGGGCGTGATGGTCAGCGAGTTCATGCTCCAGCAGACGCCGGTGAGCCGCGTCCTGCCCGTCTACGAGCAGTGGATGGCGCGCTGGCCCCGTCCCGCCGACCTCGCCGCGGAACCGCCCGGCGAGGCCGTGCGCGCCTGGGGCCGGCTCGGCTATCCGCGCCGCGCCCTGCGGTTGCACGGCGCCGCGGTCGCCATAACGGAACGGCACGGCGGCGACGTACCGTCCGATCACGCCCAGCTGCTCGCACTGCCCGGCATCGGCGAGTACACGGCCGCCGCGGTGGCCTCGTTCGCGTACGGCCGACGGCACGCGGTGCTGGACACCAATGTGCGCCGGGTGTTCGCCCGCGCGGTCACCGGTGTGCAGTACCCGCCGAACGCCACCACCGCCGCCGAGCGCCGGCTGGCCCGCGCGCTGCTGCCCGAGGACGAGGGGACCGCCGCACGGTGGGCCGCCGCCTCGATGGAGCTGGGCGCGCTGGTGTGCACCGCCAAGAACGAGACCTGCCATCGCTGCCCGATCACCGCGCAGTGCGCGTGGCGGCTCGCGGGCAAGCCCGAGCACGACGGCCCGCCGCGCCGCGGCCAGACGTACGCCGGCACCGACCGCCAGGTCCGCGGCAAGCTGCTCGCCGTGCTCCGCGAGGCGCACGCGCCGGTGCCGCAGGCCGTGCTGGACGGTGTGTGGCACGAGCCGGTGCAGCGCGCCCGGGCGCTGGACGGCCTGGTCGCCGACGGCCTGGTGGAGCCGCTGCCGGACGGGATGTACCGGCTGCCGCTGAGCTGACGGCCGTAACGGAACAGCCGTGCCGGCACGGGGATCGCGACAGAGAGGGCCGCCGAGAACAACGGGCCGAATCACCCCATACCTGAACCAACAGGGCCGTCGCTTTACCCCGTTCCTACTTTCGTTACACAACCGACGGACAGCCGATTGATAGCCGCAGGCTGCTTCGGACAGCCCCGTGACAACGCCTCCGTAGCTTCATTGCCGTGCCCGACAGGGGCGGGACTGAGCACGGAACAACGGGGAATTCGGAGGCGGTTGATCATGGCGCAGGGCGAGGTGCTCGAGTTCGAGGAGTACGTCCGCACCCGGCAGGACGCGCTGCTGCGCAGCGCCCGGCGCCTGGTCCCGGACCCGGTCGACGCGCAGGACCTGCTGCAGACGGCGCTGGCCCGGACGTACGGCCGCTGGGACGGCATCTCGGACAAGCGGCTGGCGGACGCCTACCTGCGCCGGGTCATGATCAACACGCGGACCGAGTGGTGGCGGGCGCGGAAGCTGGAGGAGGTGCCGACCGAGCAGCTGCCGGACGCCTCGGTCGACGACTCCACCGAGCAGCACGCGGACCGCGCCCTGCTGATGGACGTCCTGAAGGTGCTCGCCCCGAAGCAGCGGAGCGTGGTCGTGCTGCGACACTGGGAGCAGATGTCCACGGAGGAGACGGCCGCCGCCCTCGGCATGTCGGCCGGAACGGTCAAGAGCACGCTGCACCGGGCGCTCGCCCGGCTCCGCGAGGAGCTGGAGGCCCGCGATCTGGACGCACGCGCGCTGGAGCGTGAGGAGCGGGAGCGGTGCGCGGCCTGACCGGCGCGGGATCGAGTGATCAGAGCTTCCAGGCGGTGAGCAAGGCGGTGGTCTTACTCGCCGCCCTCGGCCTGTTCCTGACCGCCTGCGCCACAGGCGGCACCGGAGCGCGGGACGAGGGACCGGCGCACGTCGGAGCGGGGGCGGGCGCGGGCACCGCGCCGTCGGCCCAGCCGTCGCCCTCCGCCACCCCGGACCGGATGGACACGGTCCGGCTGGTGCGCAGCGATCCGCGGGTCTCGGCGGCGGTCAAGCGCGAGCTGAAGCCGTGCGTGCCCGACGAGTACCCGGTCGACGTGTCGTACGGCGACCTGACCGGCGGCTCCGCGGACGACCTCGTGGTCAATGTCCTGACCTGCGGTGACGCGGTCGGGGTCGGGTCGTACGTGTACCACCGCGTGGACGGGCGGTACGAGAATGTCTTCGGGGCCGAGGAGTCCCCGGTGTACGCGGAGATCGACCGCGGCGATCTGGTGGTGACCAAGCAGGTCTACGACGAGGGCGACCCCGTCTCGAACCCCTCCGGCGAAGTGGTGATCACCTACCGCTGGGCGGGGAGCCGCTTCGCCGAGGAGTACCGCGCGCACAACGAGTACGGCGGCGCCGTCGGAGGCGGGGAGCCCGCCCCGGCGCCCGAGAGCAACTGACCCCAGCAGCCACTGATCAGCATCGACGGAGCATCCGGATGGCAGACCAGACCCACGTCCTGTTCGTCGAGGACGACGACGTCATCCGCGAGGCCACCCAGCTCGCCCTGGAGCGGGACGGCTTCGCGGTCACAGCCATGCCCGACGGGCTGTCCGGTCTGGAGGCGTTCCGCGCGAACCGCCCCGACATCGCCCTGCTCGACGTGATGGTGCCGGGCCTCGACGGGGTCAGCCTGTGCCGCCGGATCCGCGACGAGTCGACCGTGCCGGTGATCATGCTGTCCGCGCGGGCCGACGCCATCGACGTCGTCCTCGGCCTGGAGGCGGGCGCCGACGACTACGTGACCAAGCCGTTCGACGGTGCCGTGCTGGTCGCCCGGATCCGCGCGGTGCTGCGCCGCTTCGGCCACGCGAGCGGCGGCGACCGGGGCGAGGAGCCGGGTGCCGCGGCGCCCGGCGGGGTGCTGACCTTCGGCGAGCTGGAGGTCGACACCGAGGGCATGGAGGTGCGCCGGGCCGGGCAGCCGGTGGGGCTGACCCCGACCGAGATGCGGCTGCTGCTGGAGTTCTCCGCCGCGCCGGGCACCGTGCTGTCGCGCGACAAGCTGCTGGAGCGGGTCTGGGACTACGGCTGGGGCGGTGACACCCGTGTCGTCGACGTCCATGTGCAGCGGCTGCGGCACAAGATCGGCCAGGACCGGATCGAGACGGTCCGCGGCTTCGGCTACAAGCTGAAGGCCTGAGCGGGGGCGGTCGACGTCATGCGGGGGATCACACGCCTCGCCGCGGGGCGCGGCGGCGTCCGCGCGCGCCTCGGCGGGACGCTGGACGCCGGTGTCGCGCGGCTCGGCGACTCGGGACTGCGCACCGGTCTGCGCTGGAAGCTGAGCGCGGCGATCGCGCTGGTCGGCGCGCTGGTCGCGGTGGCGCTGAGTTTGGTGGTGCACAACGCCGCCCGGGTGTCGATGCTCGACAACGCGCGCGACCTCGCGGACGAGCGCATCCAGATCGCCCAGCGCGACCTCGCGGACGTGCAGATCGCCCAGCACACCTTCGACCTGTCCAACCGGGCCGACTTCGCCAACGTCAGGATCGACGACCCGAACCTGCCGGCCGAGCTGCGGGCGAAGGTGGGCGCGGGGCGCCGGGCGACGTACGTGGCCGACAGCCCCGGCGGCACGCCGGACATATGGGCCGCCGTACCGCTGGCCGACGGGCATGTGCTGTCCCTGCACACCGGACTGACCGAGCGCAGCACCGACATCCTCAACGACCTCGACCAGGCGCTCGTCATCGGCTCCATCGCGGTCGTCCTCGGCGGCAGCGCGCTCGGTGTGCTGATCGGCGGGCAGCTGTCGGGCCGGCTGCGCAAGGCGGCGGCCGCCGCCAACCGGGTCGCCAAGGGCGAGACGGAGGTACGGGTGCGGGAGGCGATCGGCGGGGTCGTCCGGGACGAGACCGACGATCTCGCGCGGGCCGTGGACGCGATGGCGGACGCGCTCCAGCAGCGGCTGGAGGCCGAGCGGCGGGTCACCGCCGACATCGCGCACGAGCTGCGCACCCCGGTGACCGGGCTGCTCACCGCCGCCGAACTGCTGCCGCCAGGCCGCCCGACCGAGCTGGTGCTGGACCGGGCGAAGGCCATGCGCACGCTGGTCGAGGACGTCCTGGAGGTGGCGCGGCTGGACGGCGCGTCCGAGCGGGCCGAGCTGCAGGACATCATGCTGGGCGAGTTCGTCGCCCGGCGGGTGGCGGCGAAGGACCCGGACATCCTGATGCGGGTGGTGCACGAGTCGGAGGTCACCACCGACCCGCGGCGCCTGGAGCGGGTGCTGTTCAACCTGCTCGCCAACGCGGCCCGGCACGGCCGGCCGCCGGTCGAGGTGACCGTCGAGGGCCGGGTCATCCGGGTCCGCGACCACGGGCCGGGTTTCCCCGCGGACCTGCTCGCCGAGGGTCCGAGCCGGTTCCGCACCGGCAGCAAGGACCGCGCCGGGCGCGGCCACGGCCTGGGGCTGACCATCGCCGCGGGTCAGGCGCGGGTCCTGGGCGCCCGGCTGACCTTCCGCAACGTCCGGCCGCCGGGCGCGCCCGAGCACGTGCCCGCCGAGGGCGCGGTCGCGGTGCTGTGGCTGCCGGAGCACGCGCCGACGAACACGGGCAGCTATCCGATGCTGCCGCTGCCGTCGGAGGGGTGACACCCCGGGCCGCCGAGCAGGTGCGGCCGGTGCGGGCCTAAGGGGGTGCGGACAACGACCCCGGGCGCTGGGGTGCGCCCGGGGTCGTGAAGGTCAGCCGGTGTGGCGTCAGAGGGAGAGGCCCTGACCGCGGAGGAAGGCGATCGGGTCGACGGCAGTGCCGTAGTTCGGGGTGGTGCGGATCTCGAAGTGCAGGTGCGGACCGCTGGAGTTGCCGGTGTTGCCGGACAGGGCGATCTGCTGGCCGGCCGCGACGACCTGGCCGATGCGCACGTTCACCTTGGAAAGGTGGGCGTACTGGGAGTACGAGCCGTTGCCGTGCTTGATGACGACGGCGTTGCCGTAAGCGGGACCGTCACCGGCGCCGTTGCCGCCGGCCTTGACGACGGTGCCACCGTGGGCGGCGACGACCTTGGTGCCGACCGGCACGGCGAAGTCCTGGCCGCTGTGGGTGGACTGCCAGCGGGCGCCGTTCTGGGCGAAGCTGGCGGTCTTGGTGTAGCCCTTCACCGGGGCGACCCAGGAAGCGGCCTTCTTCTTGGCGGCGGCCGGCTTGGCCTGCTTGGCCTGCGCCGCCTTCGCGGTCGCCGCCTTCTTGGCCAGCTCGGCGGCCTTCGCCTGGGCGGCGGCCTGCGCCTGGACGGCGTGGGCGGAGCCGGAGACGGCGGTGGTGGCGGCGGTCGTGGCGGTGGGGGTGGCGGCGGCCGCGACCCCGGCCCCCAGCACAGCCGAGGCACCCAGGCCGGCGGCCAGGACGGCCGCGCGGGTGCGGAGCAGGGCCGTACGGGAAGAACGGGACGTGACACGCGGGGACATTCGCTACCTCGGAAGGTCGGGGACAGAGAGAACCACCCGGCGCACTGGGCATCGGCCCCGGATGGCCAGTCCTTGGTAACCCGCGGCTCCGCAAAGCCTCAAACCCCCCTTCTACGACCCAAGCTAGTAATTGACCCTGAAACCGCCTGACTCTTGACAGAGCCCTCATTCGGGACGAACCACCCCATAAGGTCGATTGCCGCCAAAGGGTTCAGGGACGTAAGTCCCTTTTTGTCCGGATCGGCGTATCCACTATTCCGGCTAGTACCGGACAAATCGCCTGTGCGGCATGTCACCGGAGGACGAGATCCACGGACCCTGGAATGTGACGGGCGCTACGCTGCTGGTCAGACGGGGTGTCGACGGTTTTCGGGGGAGGCCGGGGTGGAACCGACCGCCATCGGGGTCAGGCTGGCGACCGGCGTTGTGACGCCGCTCATACGAAAGCTCTTCGTTACGGAGGGGCCGGGCGCCGGGCTCGTCGACCGGCCGGTGCGGATCTCCGGCCACGTCTCGTTCCGGGGCGAGAAGCGGCGGCTCGGCCGGACGGACGTCGCACGGCTCGCCGCCGAGCTGGTCCGGCAGGCCCTCAGGGTCGGCGAGCGCCCACTGCCCGCCGACGAGGAGCAGGCCGTCGTACACGCCCTCGCCGACACCCTGTACGCCCTCGGCGACCTCACCATGACCGACGTCCAGGCCGTGGAACTGGGCCCCGAGGCCCTGGCCGCCCGGCTGCGCGCCGCCGCCGGCGACCCGGCCCGGCACCTCTCCCGCGACGCGAGCCTCTTCCTCGACCGGCTGCTCACCACCGCCTGCCTGCACATCCTGCACTTCTTCACCCAGCGCTCGGCCTTCGTACCGCGCACCCTGGTCGAGCAGACCCGCCGCCAGCGCGAGCTGCTGACCAAGGTCGACACGCTGATCGCCCGCACCCCGCCGCCCGACGGCCCCGACCCGGCCTTCGAACAGCGCTACCTCGCCTACGTCGCCACCCACCACGCCCATCTCACGATCTACGGCATCGACCTGGTCGACTCCCCCGACCGCTGGCCCCTGGACGCGGCCTACCTGAGTCTGACGGCCCTGCACCCCGACGCCGCGGACGAGCCCGCCGACGACCCGGACGGGCAGCCGGTCGCCTCCGCCGCCACCGCCCTGCCCGCCGACCGGGCGCTCGCCGAGCACGACCGGGTGCTGCTGCGCGGAGTGGCCGGCTCCGGAAAGACCACGCTGGTGCAGTGGCTCGCGGTCAGCACGGCCCGCGGCGAACGCGACGACCCGGGCCGGGACCTCCCCGGCGGCCGGATCCCGTTCGTGCTCCCGCTGCGCACCCTGGTCCGCCGCCCCGACGGGCTGCCCGCGCCCGGCGCCTTCCTGGCCGCCGTACGCGTCCCCTTCCACGACACCCAGCCGGACGGCTGGGCCGACCGGGTCCTGCGCGACGGCCGCGGGCTGCTGCTCGTCGACGGCATCGACGAGATCCCCGAGCGCGAACGCGAGCGCACCCGGCGCTGGCTGCGCGACCTGCTGGACGTCTATCCCGGGAACCGGTGGCTGGTCACCTCCCGGCCCTCCGCCGTCCGCGCGGACTGGCTCGCCGCCGACGGCTTCACGGAACTCGCCCTCAGCCCCATGAGCGACGACGACGTGGCCGCCTTCGTCACCCGCTGGCACACCGCCGCGCGGGCCGGCGCCCGCGAACCGGAGGTCCTCGACGGCTACGAGCGCTCCCTCCTCGACGCCGTCCGCACCAAGCCCGACCTCGGACGCCTCGCCACCAACCCGCTGATGTGCGGTCTGATCTGCGCCCTCCACCGCGACCGGCGCGGCTACCTCCCGCACGGCCGCCAGGAGCTGTACGACGCGGCACTGTCGATGCTGCTCGCCCGCCGGGACGAGGAACGCGACATGATCACCCCCGGTGAGGGCGTCCACCTCACCGAGCTGCCGCAGATCCAGCTCCTCCAGCGCCTCGCCTACTGGCTGATCCGCAACAACCAGTCGGAGATGGACCGCGAACGCGCCGTCCGTATCGTCGCCGACGTCCTCCCCGCCCTCCCGGCCGCCGCCGCGCAGGGCGACGCCGAGCGGATCCTCGGCCATCTGCTGCTGCGCAGCGGCCTGCTGCGCGAACCGTCCGCCGGGACCGTGGAGTTCGTGCACCGCACGTTCCAGGACTACCTCGGCGCGCGGGCCGCCGTGGAGGACGGCGACTTCGGGCTGCTCGTGCGGGGCGCGGCGGACGAGCAGTGGGCGGACGTGATCCGCATGGCCGTCGCCCACGCCCGGCCCCGCGAACGCGCCGACCTGCTGCGCGGCCTGACAGAGACGGCGGACCGGCTGGAGGGGGCCGCGAGCACCCGGGTACGCCTGCTGGCGCTGGCCTCGCTGGAGCACGCCACGGAACTCGACCCCCGGGTCCGCGCCGAGGTCGAGCGGCGGGCCGCCGTACTGATCCCGCCCCGCACCACCCAGGAGGCCCGCGCCCTGGCCGAGGCCGGGCCGCTCGCCCTGGAGCTGCTGCCCGGGCCGGACGGGCTCAGCGCGGAGGAGGCGCGGGCGGTCGTCGTCACGGCGTCGCTGATCGGGACGGACGCGGCGCTTCCCGTGCTGGCCAGGTTCCGCGACCACCCCCGCCTGGACGTACGGGCCCAGCTCACCTGGACCTGGCACCGCTTCCCGGTGCGGCGGTACGGGGAGGAGGTCATCGTGCACCTGAACGAGTACGGGCTGTTCTTCGCCGCTCACTCCGCCGACCAGCTGCGCTTCCTGCGCGAGCTGGGCGGGCGCCGGGCACTCCAGCTGGCTGGGGACATCCCGGCGGACGCGATCGCGGAGGGGCTTGTTCCGGAGCGCACCAAGGAGCTGGTCATCCGGGACAACGACGAGCTGCGGGACCTGAACTGCCTCGCCGGCCTGCACCGGCTGAGCTACCTCGACCTGAGCAGATGCCCGTACGTGGACGACCTCGCGCCGCTCGCCGGGCTGCCGCTGTCCTGGCTGTCGCTGGACCTGCTGCCGGGCCTGGAACGGCCGGGCGCGCTGGCCGTCCTCGCCGGGTCACGGACGCTGGACCAGCTCGACCTGGGGGTGCCGCTGGAGGCCAACAGCCTCGACGAGGCGATCCCGCCCAGCCTTCCGCTGCGCTATCTGCGGTTCACCAAGAAGGCGCTGTGGCACACCGGGCTGCGCGGCCTGCACCGGTTCCGCTCGCTGCGGCAGCTGAGCCTCGCCTCGCTGTACGGCGAGCTCGCCCCGCGGGACTACGAGGAGATCGCCCGGCTGCCCGAGCTGACTGACCTGCGGATCAACTGGCGGGTCGTCGGCTGGCAGGGCCCGCCGCTGCCCGGTGTGACGAGCCTGCGGCTGAACGACTTCCACGGCAGCGAGGACCTCTCCCGCGTCCCGGAGCTGTTCCCCGGCCTGCGCACGGTCGTGATCGTCCCGGCGCCGGACGTCTCCGAGATCCCGGACGACGTCCTCGCCCAGCTGCCCGGCACGCCCAGCGTGCTGAGGGTCCGCGCGGTGGTGTGAGGCACGTGCTGCCATGTTCGTCCGCGCACACCTCTAGCCACCTACCGTCCGGTAACCCTACGGTTCTCCTCGCGTCACCCTCACCTACGAACATGCACACGACACGTGGCAGCACCGATGTGAGAGGACCCCCACACCCATGACGAGCAGAGCCGGGATCCGCCGTACGGCCACCCTTGCCGTCGCCGCGGCCGCCCTCGTGACCGTCGCCGCCCCCGCAGAGGCCGCGACCGGCACCACGACCACCACGGTCGCCACCGCGACCGCCACCGCCGCGGCGGACGTCGACTACGCCACCTGGCAGAAGGACTGCCAGGCCGTGATGGACCAGGCACTGCCGTACCTCAAGCAGCGGATCGCCCAGCAGAAGCCGGGCGAGAAGCAGGCGATCGTCTTCGACATCGACAACACCACCCTGGAGACCGACTTCGGCTTCAGCTACCCGCAGCCGGCCAACCAGCCGGTCCTGGACGTCGCCGAGTACGCCCAGGAGCACGGCGTCGCGCTCTTCTTCGTGACGGCCCGGCCGGGGGTCATCTACGCGCCCACCGAGTACAACCTGGAGAAGGTCGGCTACGAGGTCGCCGGGCTGCACGTCCGCGGCTTCCTCGACCTCTTCAAGAACGTCGCCGACTACAAGACGGCCCAGCGGGCCGCCATCGAGTCGAAGGGCTACACGATCATCGCCAACATCGGCAACAACACCACCGACCTGTCGGGCGGCCACGCCGAGAAGGCGTACAAGCTGCCGGACTACGACGGGCAGCTGTCGTAGCACCGCGGCCACGCGAAAGGGCCGGTGCCCTGGGAGGCACCGGCCCTTTCACATGCCGTGGCGCTTACGCGTCCTTGCTCAGGTTCGGCCCGGCACCGCCGGCCGCCTGCTCGATCGGGGGGACGTCCGGCAGCGCGGACTTCTCCTCACCGCGGAAGGTGAAGGTCTGGGACTCGCCCTCGCCCTCGGTGTCCACGACCACGATGTGACCGGGGCGCAGCTCGCCGAAGAGGATCTTCTCCGACAGCGTGTCCTCGATCTCGCGCTGGATGGTGCGGCGCAGCGGACGCGCACCCAGCACCGGGTCGTAGCCCTTCCTCGACAGCAGCTCCTTGGCGGACTGGGAGAGCTCGATGCCCATGTCCCGGTCCTTCAGGCGCTCGTCCACCTTGCTGATCATCAGGTCGACGATCCGGAGGATGTCGTTCTGCGTCAGCTGCGGGAAGACGACCACGTCGTCGACGCGGTTGAGGAACTCGGGACGGAAGTGCTGCTTCAGCTCGTCCGACACCTTGTTCTTCATGCGCTCGTAGTTGGTCTTCGTGTCGCCCGCGGCGGCGAAGCCCAGGTTGAAGCCCTTGGAGATGTCCCGGGTGCCGAGGTTGGTCGTCATGATGATGACCGTGTTCTTGAAGTCCACGACCCGGCCCTGGGAGTCGGTCAGGCGACCGTCCTCCAGGATCTGCAGCAGCGAGTTGAAGATGTCCGGGTGGGCCTTCTCGACCTCGTCGAAGAGGACGACGGAGAACGGCTTGCGGCGGACCTTCTCGGTCAGCTGGCCGCCCTCTTCGTAGCCCACGTAGCCGGGGGGCGAACCGAAGAGCCGCGACACCGTGTGCTTCTCGCTGAACTCCGACATGTCGAGGGAGATCAGCGCGTCCTCGTCGCCGAACAGGAACTCGGCGAGCGCCTTGGACAGCTCGGTCTTACCGACACCGGACGGACCGGCGAAGATGAACGAGCCACCCGGACGCTTCGGGTCCTTCAGACCGGCGCGCGTACGGCGGATCGCCTTCGACAGCGCCTTGACGGCGTCGTCCTGGCCGATGACCCGCTTGTGCAGCTCCTCCTCCATGCGGAGCAGGCGGCTGGACTCCTCCTCGGTGAGCTTGAAGACCGGGATGCCCGTGGCCGTGGCCAGCACCTCGGCGATCAGCTCGCCGTCGACCTCGGCGACGACGTCCATGTCGCCGGCCTTCCACTCCTTCTCCCGCTTGGCCTTCGCGGCCAGGAGCTGCTTCTCCTTGTCGCGGAGGGAGGCGGCCTTCTCGAAGTCCTGCGAGTCGATCGCGGACTCCTTGTCCCGGCGGACGGCGGCGATCTTCTCGTCGAACTCGCGCAGGTCCGGCGGCGCGGTCATCCGGCGGATGCGCATCCGGGAACCGGCCTCGTCGATCAGGTCGATCGCCTTGTCCGGCAGGAAGCGGTCCGAGATGTACCGGTCGGCCAGGGTGGCGGCCTGGACCAGCGCCTCGTCGGTGATGGAGACGCGGTGGTGGGCCTCGTACCGGTCGCGCAGACCCTTGAGGATCTCGATCGTGTGCGGCAGCGACGGCTCCGCGACCTGGATGGGCTGGAAGCGGCGCTCGAGGGCCGCGTCCTTCTCCAGGTGCTTGCGGTACTCGTCCAGCGTGGTCGCACCGATGGTCTGCAGCTCACCGCGGGCCAGCATCGGCTTCAGGATGGAAGCGGCGTCGATGGCGCCCTCGGCGGCACCCGCACCGACCAGCGTGTGCAGCTCGTCGATGAACAGGATGATGTCGCCGCGGGTGCGGATCTCCTTGAGCACCTTCTTCAGGCGCTCCTCGAAGTCACCGCGGTAGCGGGAGCCGGCGACCAGCGCGCCGAGGTCCAGGGTGTAGAGGTGCTTGTCCTTGAGGGTCTCGGGCACCTCGCCCTTGACGATGGCCTGGGCGAGGCCCTCGACGACGGCGGTCTTGCCGACGCCGGGCTCACCGATCAGGACCGGGTTGTTCTTGGTACGGCGGGACAGCACCTGCATGACCCGCTCGATCTCCTTCTCGCGCCCGATGACCGGGTCGAGCTTGGACTCACGAGCGGCCTGGGTGAGGTTCCGGCCGAACTGGTCGAGGACCAGGGACGTGGAGGGAGTGCCCTCGGCGGGACCGCCGGCGGTGGCGGCCTCCTTGCCCCCGGAGTAACCGGAGAGCAGCTGGATGACCTGCTGCCGCACCCGGTTGAGATCTGCGCCCAGCTTGACGAGGACCTGGGCGGCGACACCCTCACCCTCGCGGATCAGGCCGAGCAGGATGTGCTCCGTGCCGATGTAGTTGTGGCCCAGCTGAAGGGCCTCCCGGAGCGACAGCTCCAGGACCTTCTTGGCACGGGGGGTGAAGGGGATGTGACCCGAGGGCGCCTGCTGGCCCTGGCCGATGATCTCCTCCACCTGCTGGCGGACCGCCTCGAGCGAAATCCCGAGGCTCTCAAGGGCCTTGGCGGCGACACCCTCACCCTCGTGGATCAGGCCCAGGAGGATGTGCTCGGTGCCGATGTAGTTGTGGTTGAGCATCCGGGCTTCTTCCTGAGCCAGGACGACAACCCGCCGCGCGCGGTCGGTGAACCTCTCGAACATCGTTAATCGCTCCTCAGAGCGGTCAGGCAGTAAGGGGAACTTCCCCTCCCTGTCCTTCCGCAGCTTAGTCCCGCAAGCGGGGACCGCTCATTCCAACTGCCGACACCGTCCTTGGCCTCCTGACCCCGAACGCCGACATCTGCTCCAACCCGATGGTGCGAGACGATGTTCCCGCAGGCCAGGCAGTTACCCTCACCATCAGTACGCCGATGGCGAACGCGAGACGGCCTTGCCTCCGTGTCGCCCCCTCCCACTAGGGATGTCTTACCCGCCCGCACTGACAGTCCATGCCGCGCGCACCCTTTCCCTCCGCTACGGGCGAACAACCTTGCGCCTCCCCGTGCTCTCGTACGCCCCCCGAACTGAAACTCTTCGCGATGGTTCGAGCACGCAACGTAACCCCGGAGGTGTTTCAGCGGTTGCGCTGGGCATGGTCGGCGCTCCCCCACAGCTCCCTCCCCCCGTCGCCCTGCCGGTCCCCCGTCGGCCGCCCGTCCCGAGCGATCGGCTCCGGGCCTGGTACGAGAACGACCTGGGGTGGCCCACAGTGCCCGGCAGGCCGCTTCGGCTGGTCGTGGGCCCGCGCTTCGACGTCCTGGACGTCCCCGCCGCCGCAGGGCGCGCCGCGCTGCGGCATCTCGCCCCCGCCTCTCCGGTGGCCGCCCAGGGGGACCGGATGCGGATCCTGATGGCCCCGGGCAGCGCGCAGGAGCTGCCGGGGCTGCTCGACTGGCTGGAGTGGGGCTCGCTGGAGCTGGACCTCACGGTCCTCGGCGAGGGGGCGCTGACTGATGCGCCGGACATGGGCGCGGAGTGGTCACCCGGTGGTCCGCCGGTGACCGCGCGGTGGGGGGAGGGTGGGCCGCCGGTCACCGCCGGCGGCGTCGGCTCTGTGCAGGGGGCCGCCGTGTGGGTGCGGCCCCCCGGGCCGGTGCGCGAGGTCGAGGCCTCGCTGCCGACACTGTCGGCGCTGGGGGGCGGTGGGGGCGCCCCCGATCTCGTACGGGTCGTGGACACGGTGGCGACCCAGTGCCACCGGATCCGGCTGCACGCGTGCGCTCAGCCGTTGACCTTCTCGTAGGCCTCGCGAATGGTCGCCGGAACACGGCCGCGGTCGTTGACCTCGTAACCGTTCTCCTTCGCCCAGGCACGGATCGCGGCGGTGTCCTGGCTGCCGCCGGAAGCGGCCCGCGCCTTTCCACGCCCGCCCGAAGCACGGCCCCCGGTACGACGACCGCCCTTCACATAGGGCTCGAGAAGGCCGCGAAGCTTGTCCGCATTGGCAGTCGTCAGATCGATCTCGTACGTCTTACCGTCCAGTGCGAACGTCACCGTCTCGTCCGCCTCGCCGCCGTCGAGGTCGTCGACAAGAAGGACCTGAACCTTCTGTGCCACCGGATTTCCTTTCATCGATAACGTGAGGACCTGGGGTCCGCGGCGTCCCGCCGTTTCGCCGCCCCCTGTTATATGCAGTACTGCAGTACGTCGGAAAGCAAACCGCTTTTGCTGGAAAAACACAAACCCCTGGGAGAGACCTACAGCCCGCCTCCGGCCCGGAAACGTACGCGTTTCGGACATAGGGCACCCGGGCAGGGTCACCGCGGCGGAATAACGTCGATCACAGATGCAGAAGCATCCGGCTGTTGCCCAAGGTGTTCGGTTTCACTCGTTCGAGACCCAGGAACTCAGCGACGCCCTCGTCATAGGAGCGCATCAGCTCCGCGTAGACATCGGTGTCGACCGGTGTCTCGCCGATCTCCACGAAGCCGTGCCTGCCGAAGAAGTCCACTTCGAAGGTGAGGCAGAAAACCCGGCGAACGCCGAGCCAGCGCGCGGTCTGCAGCAACTTCTCCAGCAACTGGTGACCGACGCCGGCGCCCTTCAGGCCGGGCTTCACCGCGAGAGTGCGGACTTCCGCGAGGTCTTCCCACATCACGTGCAGTGCGCCACAGCCGACCACCTCGGCGTTGTCGTCACGTTCCGCGACCCAGAACTCCTGGATGTCCTCGTAAAGGGTCACCATCGCTTTGTCGAGCAGGATGCCGTGCCGGACGTACGCGTCAAGGAGTCGGCGGACGGCGGGGACATCGCTGGTCCGGGCCCGTCGGACGGTGAGGGCTTTAGCGGTGACTTCGGGGTTCTCGGCGGATGGCTCTCTGCTGACATGTGCGGACGCTATCGCCCGCCGCGCTCCGGCGCCGAGCCGGGGTTGTCGGGTGCGGCGTCCGGTTCTTCTCGCCGCCGCTCCGGTTCCGGTTCGGGTGTTTCCGGGCCCTGCACGATCCGTACGGCGTCCCGCAGGGCATGTCGCTGTTCCTCGCTCATCATGCCGAAGAAGGCGACGAGTGCGGCGGCGGGGTTGTCGCTCTGCGACCAGGCGTCGTTCATCAGGGCGGCGGCGTAGGCGGCGCGGGTGGAGACCGCCTCATATCGATAGGCGCGGCCTTCCGCCTCACGGCGGACCCAGCCCTTCTGATGGAGATTGTCCAAAACGGTCATCACCGTGGTGTAGGCGATGGACCGTTCCTGCTGAAGGTCTTCCAGGACTTCTCGAACGGTCACCGGGCGGTTCCACTTCCACACCCGCGTCATGACCGCGTCTTCGAGTTCTCCCAATGGGCGAGGCACAGCTTGAACAATAGTGGGAGATCCCGGCATTGGCGTGCCGGACTGGCCCTTTCCCTGCAAACAGGAGCAAAAAGGACGCCCGCGCGTGTGCGCGGGCGAATGATGAAGCAGCGGGGCGAGCGGCGGCTCAGGCCTCCGCGGAGGGCGACGTGGAAGGCTGGCGGGCGGCCTCCGCGCGGGCGAGCGCCGCGTCGACGGCCGCGTCCTCCTTGGCCTTGTTGGCCCCGCCCTGGGTCTTCACGATCACCCTGATCACGCTGATGAAGAACACGGCCATGACCACCGGGGGCAGAAGCGCGGAGACGTAGTCCATGGCTCCAGGGTAATCGTGGGGGAACGCGGACCCGGGGCGGGGGGCCTCAGCCGACGGCCAGCTGCTGCGGGGGGTTCGCGGGGTCCTGTGGCGGCTTGCGGCGGGGGAAGACCTCGCCCGGGGTCGGGATCGGGCGGCGGGACGGGGGCTGCGGGGCGGACGGCGAGGGCGCCGGCCCGGCGGGCTTCTCCGCGGGCTTCCGCTCCGGCTGCCCTGCGGGCCGCTCGTCGGCGCCGCGGCCGCCGGGAATGGCGAGGAGGCGGGTGCGGGACACCGGGACGAGGGGGTTGGCCCGCGCGGCCTCGGGGGCGCGGCCGGCGAGGCCGGCGCGGACGTCCTGCTCGGCGAGGGCCTGGCAGCGGTCGAGGAGGGCCGCTGCCGCCGGGTTGCCGCGCAGGGCGCGCAGCGCCGCGAGGTCGTCCGGGGTGGGTCGGTGGCCGGCACTCAAGGCCTCCTCCAGCAGCGGGAGGTAGCCGGCCGCGGTCCCGGGGAGGGCGGCGCGGTAGCGGGCGAGGTCGGCCACGAGGAAGGCCCGCAGGCGGGCACCCTCGCGCATCGCCTCGTCGAGCGAGTCGGCCAGGCGAAGACAGTCCTGGACGTCCTCGGTGCGGGCCTGGCCGGGGTGAAGGGCGAGGGCGAGGGCGCGGCGGAGCACACGCAGCTCCTCCACGCCGAACGCCATGCCGCCGCGGGATCCGTATGGCGTGGGCATGCGGCGACGATACGCGCTAATCGGACAAACTTCGCATAGCGAATGGGTGTGGCGTGGGGGGAGCCACCCGTATGCGCGTGCGTCGCGGGGCGGGGGCGCGGCCGGGGCTGGGCTCGGCTGGGCTGGGCTGGGCTGGCCAGCGTCACGGGGCCGACCGCGGCGGGTCCGTTCGCGGTGACGATCGTACTGGTGGCGGGCGGGGCGTCCGGGGTGCACGGCGGCGGACGTAGGCGCCTGGGGCGGGCGTGCCTGCGCCGACCTGCTGCGGGCGGGGCGTGCTGGCTGCACTGCGCGGGCGTGTGCGGCTGCGCCGGGGCGGATGCGGGAGTCGCGCCCCGCCGCACCGCGGCCGACGCACCCGCCTGTGGCGGGGCTGCGGTCAGGCCCTCCCGGCGCCCCGGAGCCGACGCGGCTGCGGGCTGGTGCCGCCCCCGCGCGCGGCGCTGTGCGTCGCGGTCGGCGAGGCAGGCGGTCGCGCCCAGCACACCAGGCCCACGCACCCGCCTGCGTCGGCCCCGGCTCCGGGCAGCCACACCGTGGCGCACCCCAGCCGACGCGCACACCCGCATCAGGCCCGCTCCGGGCAACCGCGCCCAGCCCGAGCCGGGCCGTGCTACATGCGCGCCACGTTCCGCTCGTAGACCAGGCGGAGCCCGATCAGTGTCAGCCACGGCTCGTGCTCGTCGATCACCGATGACTCGCCCAGGACCATCGGTGCGAGGCCGCCCGTCGCGATGACCGTGACGTCGTCGGGGTCGTCGGCGAGCTCGCGGGCCATGCGGTTGACGACGCCGTCGACCTGGCCGGCGAAGCCGTAGACGATGCCCGCCTGCATCGCCTCGACCGTGTTCTTGCCGATGACGCTGCGCGGCCGGGCCACCTCGATCTTGCGCAGCTGGGCGCCCTTGACGCCGAGCGCCTCGACGGAGATCTCGATGCCGGGGGCGATGACGCCGCCGACGTACTCGCCCCGCGCGGACACCGCGTCGAACGTCGTCGCCGTACCGAAGTCCACGACGATCGCGGGGCCTCCGTAGAGCTCGACCGCGGCGACCGCGTTGATGATGCGGTCCGCGCCGACCTCCTTGGGGTTGTCGGTGAGGATCGGCACACCCGTCTTGACGCCGGGTTCGACGAGGACGGCGGGGACGTCGCCGTAGTAGCGGCGGGTCACCTCGCGCAGCTCGTGCAGGACGGACGGCACGGTCGCGCAGATCGCGATGCCGTCGATGCCGTCGCCCAGTTCCTCCCCGAGGAGCGGGTGCATGCCCATCAGGCCCTGGAGCAGCACCGCCATCTCGTCGGCGGTGCGGCGGGCGTCGGTGGAGATGCGCCAGTGTTCGACGATGTCCTCACCGTCGAACAGTCCGAGCACGGTGTGCGTGTTGCCTACGTCGATCGTCAGCAGCATGGCCGGCCCCCGTCCCCCTACTCCGCCGCTCGCAGGTCCAGGCCGATGTCCAGGATCCGCGAGGAGTGGGTCAGGGCCCCCACGGCGAGGTAGTCGACACCCGTGTCCGCGTACGCCTTGGCGTTCTCGAGGGTGAGCCGGCCGGAGGCCTCCAGCGCCGCGCGGCCGTGCACGAGGGCCACCGCCTCCGCGCACTCGCCCGGCGTGAAGTTGTCCAGCAGGATCAGGTCGGCGCCCGCGTCGACGACCTCGCGCAGCTGGTGCAGCGTGTCGACCTCGACCTCGATGGGCACGTCGGGGAAGCGCTCGCGGACCGCCTGGAAGGCCGGGGCGACGCCGCCCGCGGCGACCACGTGGTTGTCCTTGACGAGGGCCGCGTCGGAGAGCGACATGCGGTGGTTGACGCCGCCGCCGCAGCGGACCGCGAACTTCTCCAGCGAGCGCAGACCGGGGGTCGTCTTACGGGTGTCACGCACGCGTGCCTTCGTACCCTCCAGAACGTCCGCCCACGCGCGCGTGGCGGTGGCGATGCCGGAGAGACGGCACAGCAGGTTCAGGGCGCTGCGCTCGGCGGTGAGGAGGTCGCGGGTGCGGGTGGTGACGGAGAGGAGCTTCTGGCCCGCCTCCACGCGGTCGCCGTCCTCGACGTGGCGGTCCACCTCGAACTCGTCCTCGCAGACGATCGACACGACCGCCTCGGCGATCCGCAGGCCGGCCACCACGCCCGCCTCGCGGGCGACGAAGTCGGCGGTGGCCACGGCGTCCTCGGGGATGGTCGCGACCGTCGTCACGTCCACGCCGCCCGCCAGGTCCTCCTGGATGGCGACGTTGGCGATGTCCTCGACCTCCACGGGGTCGAGGCCGGCCTCGGCCAGCAGCTGGGCGAGCGCGGGGTCGAGGCCGCACTCCAGGTAGGCGTCGCCGTCGGTGTCCGCGCCGCAGGCGCAGCCGTCGCCGCAGCCGCCGTTGCCGGCAAGGGGAAGGTCGGGGGTGCTCACTGCTCTCACTGCTCCTGGGGACGGTACGCCGGCGGGTTCGGCCGGGTCGGGGGAAAGTGTGGGGTGTCCGTGGTGCGCACGGCGAGCGTGCGGTCCGGATTCAGCCGTACGACGATGTGGCGGCGCCACGCGGTGTCGTCGCGGTCGGCGTGGTCCTCGCGCCAGTGGCAGCCGCGGGTCTCGTCGCGCAGCCGGGCGGCGGCGACCAGGACGCGGGCCACGCACAGCAGGTTGGTGGCCTCCCAGGTGTCGACGCCGGGCTCGGCGGTCTTGCCGTTCTCGGTGAGCGCGTCCCGGGCCTCGGCGTGCAGCTGCTGGAGCCTGTCGGCGGCCTGGGTGAGGGAGTCGGCGGAGCGCAGTACGCCGGCGCCCTCGGTCATGATCCGCTGGATGGTGAAGCGGGCCTCGGGGGCGAGCAGCGGGTGGGCGGGCACCTCCGGGTAGGGCACCGGTTCGGGCACACGCGCGTGGAGGCCGCTCTCGGCGTGGGCCGCCGCGATGTCGGCGGCGATGCGCTCGGCGTAGACCAGGCCTTCGAGGAGGCTGTTGGAGGCGAGCCGGTTGGCGCCGTGCACGCCCGTGCAGGCGACCTCGCCGCACGCGTACAGGCCGGGGACGGTGGTCCGGCCGTGGGAGTCGGTGCGAATGCCGCCGGAGGCGTAGTGGGCGGCCGGGGCGACCGGGATGGGCTCCTGGACGGGGTCGATGCCGTTGGCGCGGCAGGCGGCGAGGATCGTCGGGAAGCGCTGCTCCCACATCTCGGCGCCGAAGTGCCGGGCGTCGAGGAACATGTGCTCGGCGTCCTGCTCCTGCATCCGCCGCGTGATGCCCTTGGCGACGATGTCGCGGGGCGCGAGTTCGCCCAGCTCGTGCTGGCCGGCCATGAAGCGCACGCCGTCGGCGTCGACCAGGTGGGCGCCCTCGCCGCGGACCGCCTCGGAGACCAGCGGCTGCTGGCCCTCCGCGTCGGGGCCGAGGAACAGCACGGTCGGGTGGAACTGGACGAACTCCAGGTCGCTCACCTCGGCGCCCGCGCGGAGCGCGAGGGCCACGCCGTCGCCGGTGGAGACCGAGGGGTTGGTGGTGGCGGAGAAGACCTGGCCCATGCCGCCGGTGGCGAGCACCACCGCGGGGGCGTGCACGGCGCCCACGCCGTCGTGCTGGCCCTCCCCCATCACGTGCAGGGTCACGCCCGCGGTACGGCCGTCGGCGTCCGACAGCAGGTCCAGTACGAGTGCGTTCTCGATGGTGCGCACGCCCCGCGCGCGGACCGCCTCCACCAGCGCGCGGGAGATCTCCGCGCCGGTCGCGTCACCGCCCGCGTGGGCGATGCGGCGGCGGTGGTGGCCGCCCTCACGGGTGAGCGCGAGGCCCCCTTCGACGGACTCGTCGAACTGGGCGCCGGTCTCGATGAGCCGGCGTACGGCGTCGGGTCCCTCGGTGACGAGGATCCGTACCGCCTCCTCGTCGCACAGGCCCGCGCCCGCCACCAGGGTGTCGTCGAGGTGCTGCTCCGGGGTGTCGCCCTCGCCGAGGGCCGCGGCGATGCCGCCCTGGGCCCAGCGGGTGGAGCCGTCGTCGAGGCGGGCCTTGGTGACGACGACCGTGTTCAGGCCGGCGGCCTCGCAGCGCAGGGCAGCGGTCAGGCCGGCGACGCCGGAGCCGACGACCACCACGTCCGCGTCGATGGACCAGCCCGGAGCGGGCGCGTGCAGTCGTATGCCTGTGCTGGTCACGAGGCGGCTCCGAAGGTGAGGGTGACGTTGTCGATCAGCCGGGTCGCGCCGACCCGGGCCGCGACGGCGAGGACGGCCTCGCCGGTGAAGTCGTCCGGGACCTCCGTGAAGTCGGAGGGGTCGACCAGCGCGAGGTAGTCCAGGGCGAGCGGCGGGTCGAGGCGGGCGGCCTCGTCGAGGACGAGCCGGGCCGCCGCGCGGACCTCCGCCGGGCCGCCGGGGGCGGCCTTGGCGACGGCGTGCGCGTCGGCGGCCGCGCGGGACTCCCCTATGGCGCTCAGCGCCTCGGCGCGCGCCCGCGTGGAGGGCACTTCCCGGGCACGTGCGCGCAGTGCCTCCAGTGCCACGTGCCGGTCCTGTGCCGCGAACAGGGCGCGGGACAGCGCGAGGGCGGTGCGCCGCTCCTGGGGGGCGAGGTAGCGGTTGCGGCTGGACAGGGCCAGGCCGTCCTCCTCGCGGACGGTCGGCACGCCGACGATCTCCACGCCGAAGTTCAGGTCCCGCACCATGCGCCGGATCAGGGCGAGCTGCTGGGCGTCCTTCTGCCCGAAGAACGCGACATCGGGGCGGGTGAGGTGGAGCAGCTTGGCGACGACGGTGAGCATGCCGTCGAAGTGGCCGGGGCGGGAGGCGCCCTCCAGGCGCTCTCCCATGGCTCCCGCGTGGAGGGTGATCTCGGGCTTGCCCGCCGGGTAGACCTCGTCGACGGACGGGGCGAACACGATGTCCGCGCCGGCCTGCTCGGCGGTCTTCAGGTCGGCTTCCAGGGTGCGCGGATAGCGGTCCAGGTCCTCGCCGGCGCCGAACTGGAGGGGGTTCACGAAGACGGTGACGACCACGTAGCCGTCGCGGCCCACGCGCTCCCGCGCGGCCCGGATCAGCGTGGCGTGCCCCTCGTGCAGCGCGCCCATGGTCATCACGACGGCGGTGCGGCCGGGCACCGAGAAGTGGTCCAGGGCGTAGCCGAGGTCGTCCAGGGTGGGGACGAGTTCGAAGTCGCGGCTCATTGGTCTTCCCCGTTCTCGGGCAGGGCCGCGCCGTCGGCGAGCACACCCAGCAGGTCTTCGGCGAGTTCCGGCTTCAGCAGGCCGTGGGCGAGGGCCCGGTCGGCGGTGGCGCGGGCCATCGCCAGGTAGCCGGCGACGGTCTGCGGGGCGTGGGCGCGCAGCTCGGCCACGTGCGCGGCGACGGTGCCCGCGTCCCCGCGCGCGACGGGGCCGGTCAGGGCGGCGTCGCCGGAGCGCAGGGCGTTGTCGAGGGCGGCGCCGAGCAGCGGGCCGAGCATCCGGTCGGGGGCCTCTACGCCGGCCGTGCGCAGCAGTTCCATGGACTGGGCGACGAGGGTGACCAGGTGGTTGGCGCCGAGGGCGAGGGCCGCGTGGTAGAGCGGCCGGTTCCGCTCGGCGATCCACTCGGGTTCGCCGCCCATCTCGATGACGAGGGCCTCCGCCGCGAGGCGCAGTTCGTCGGGGGCGGTGACGCCGAAGGAGCAGCCGGCGAGCCGCTGGACGTCCACGGGGGTGCCGGTGAAGGTCATCGCCGGATGCAGGGCCAGCGGGAGGGCGCCCGCGCGGAGGGCGGGGTCCAGGACCTTCGCGCCGTAGCGTCCGGAGGTGTGCACGAGGAGCTGGCCCGGCCGGACGGCGCCGGTCTCGGCGAGGCCGGTCACCAGGCCGGGCAGGGTGTCGTCGGGGACGGTCAGCAGCACCAGGTCGGAGCGCTCCAGCACCTCGGCGGGCGGCACCACCGGTACGTCGGGCAGCAGCGTCGCGGCCCGGCGCCGGGAGGCGTCGGAGACCGCGGAGACGGCCACCGGGCGGTGCCCGGCGAGCTGGAGGGACGCGGCGAGCGCGGGTCCCACGCGGCCGGCGCCGACGACGCCGACGGTGAGCCGCGCGGGGCGGTCCCTGGGATCTGGCTGTTGGCTTGTACTCACGCGACGGCGGCCTTCCCGTTCCAGTCCGCTCTGGGTACCGGACGATTTCTCGTCATGTTAACGCGATCGGTTCGAGGGGCGTCCGGTTGCCCACAGGCTGTGGGTTTCCGTCCGGGGTTCGGACGGGGGCCGGGGGCCCGGCGGACCAGAGGCTCCCCGACCGGTTCCGAGGGTCTCGCAGTGTCTCCGGGGGTCCCCGCGGACTCGGGGTTCCCAGACGGCGCGTGAGGGAAAAGCGTGTGCCCGCGCGGGGCGCCGCGCGCGATCATCGCGTCCATGAGCGACACGGCCGACCGAGGCACACCGGACACCCTGACGGACGAGGACATCCTGACGGACGAAGAGCAGCGCAAGCGGCGCCGGGAGCGGCGCCTCGGCGCGAGCCGGAGCGCCCGGCGCATACTCGCGCGCCCGAGCTATCTGCTCACCCTCCGCGAGCGCCTCGCGCTGCTGGACACCGCGGCAGAGGTGTACGACCTGGACGAGCCGGTCGACCTCTACGGCAACGGCGTGGTCGAGGCCTTGGAGGAGAAGGTCGCCGGACTGCTCGGCACCGAGGCCGCCGCGTTCTTCCCGACCGGCACGATGGCGCAGCAGGTGGCGCTGCGCTGCTGGGCGGGCCGCACCGGGAACACGGCCGTCGCCCTGCATCCGCTCGCCCACCCCGAAGTGCATGAACGCCACGCGTTCAGCCAGGTCGGCGGGTTGCGACCGGTCCATGTGACCGGCGAGCCGCGACTGCCGAGCGCCGACGAGGTGCGCGGGCTCGCGGAACCGTTCGGCGCGCTGATGGTGGAACTGCCCCTCAGGGACGCCGGTTTCGTGCTGCCCTCGTGGGAGGAGCTGACCGAGACCGTGGCGGCGGCGCGCGAACGCGAGGCGGTGGTGCACTTCGACGGCGCGCGCCTGTGGGAGTCCACCGTCCACTTCGGCCGCCCCCTGGAGGAGATCGCGGGCCTCGCGGACAGCGTGTACGTCTCGTTCTACAAGTCCCTCGACGGCTTCGGCGGTGCCGCGCTGGCCGGGCCTGCGACGCTGGTGGAGGAGGCGAAGACCTGGCGGCACCGGTACGGCGGCACGGTCTTCCAGCAGTTCCCCACCGTGCTGTCGGCACTCGTCGGCCTGGAGCGGGAACTGCCCCGGCTGCCCGCGTACGTGACCCACGCGCGCGTGGTGGCCGCCGCGCTGCGCGAGGGCCTCGCGGCGGCCGGGGTGCCGTGGTCGCGCGTCCACCCCGAGGTGCCGCACACCAACGAGTTCCAGGTCTGGCTGCCGTACGACGCCGATGTCGTCGCCGAGGCGGCGGTGCGCGCGGCCGAGGAGACCGGCACGGTCCTCTTCGCCAACGCCTGGGACCGGAAGGGCCCCGGCCTGGCCATGACGGAGGTCTACGTCCGCGCCACCGGCCTGGAGTGGACGGCGGCCGACGTGCGGTCCGCGGTCGCGGACTTCGCGGCACGGCTGGCCGAGGAGGCCGCCGGCGGGGCGGGCGCCCAGGCCCGGACCTGAACGGCAGGGCGGGACTAGAAGCGCGGCCGCAGCCGCAGCCACCTGCCGAGGACCCGCCGTGTCCGCCCGTGGACGGGGCGGCCCGCGAGGACGGCCCGGAACTCGCGGCGGTCGCGCCACTCGCGCACGACCTGCCAGTCGTGGGCGCCGGGCTGCGGCGGGAAGGTCTCGCCGAGGCGCTGGGCGCGGTAGGTGTCGAGGAAGTACTGCTGGGTGACGCTCATGACGGTTCGCCTCTTCGGGACGTCGGGACAGAGGGGATTCCGGAAGGCTCCGCGGCTGCCCCGGTGTGCTCAGCCTGCGCCCGGCGGGGCGGCGTGTCCCGCCGATTGGCAGCTCCCGTCAATCGACGGGGCGTTGTCGGTGGCCGGGTGCACCATGGGGGCATGAGCGTGAGCATCGACATCACCGGGCTGCCCCAGGAGCGGATCTCCTTCGTGCCGTCGCCGCTGGCCGACTCGGCATGGCCCTGCACGCGCTCGCCGAGCCCGGGCACCATCCGGGGCTCCAGGGCTGGGCGACGGCGGTCTCCTCGCAGCTCGATCCGGGCCTCGCGGACCGGCTGTGCGAGGCGGACTTCCTCTGGCGCACGACGTTCTCCGACGTCTTCGCGCCCTTCGCCGGTCTCCCCGGCACGCACACGCTTCCGGGCGGCACGCTCGCCGAGGAACTGGACCTGCTGGACAAGCTGACCGACCAGCAGTTCGTGCACGCGGCCCTGGAGTTCACCTGCCAGATCAGCTACGACACCGAGAGCGCCGGCCCGCTGCAGGACGAGACCGTGCGCCGGCGCGCACTGGACATGGCCGCCGCGCGGGGCTGTGTGCAGGAGCGGTTCACCCGGCGGCTGCTCGATGACCCGCCGGCCGTGCGCGCCTGGTTCCGCCAGCTGATGCTGGACTGCGACGAGGCCTTCTTCGCGGACGTCTGGGCCCGGGTCCAGCCGCAGCTGGCCGCCGACGCCCGGCACAAGACGGAGCTGCTGCGCCACAAGGGTCTCGGCGACGCCCTGGCCGCGGTGTCCTCGGCGGTGTCGCTGGACGAGGAGGCCGGGCTCGTCACGGTCGACAAGCTGATCGTGGGCCGCACCGCCACGGGGGACGGCGGCCTGGTCCTGGTCCCGACGAGCCTGGGCTGGCCGCATGTGATGGTGCTGCACCGGTACGGCTGGCAGCCCGCGATCACCTACCCGGTCAGCGGTTCCGCGCCGCAGGCCCCGTCCGTCGAACAGCTCACCCGCCGGCTGGACGCGCTGGCGCACCCGGTGCGGATGCGGCTGTGCCGTCATCTGGCCCGCGCCCCGCACACCACCAGCGAGCTGGCCGACGCGCACGGCATGTCGGCGCCCGAGATATCCCGGCACCTGAGCGTGCTGAAGAAGGCCGGTCTGATCACCACGCGCCGCCGCGGCCGTTACGCGCAGCACCAGCTGGACCTGTCGGCGGTGGCCCGCCTGGGCAGCGACTTCATCGAGGGCGTCCTGCGCTGACCGCGCGGGGAGCCCGTGCCGGGGCCGGCCCAGGCGAGCGAGTCCTGGGCTCCGTCAGCCGTGTCCGCCGGCCCGTACAAGTCCCGTCTCGTACGCCAGGACGACGACCTGCACCCGGTCCCGCAGCCCGAGCTTGGTCAGGATGCGTCCGACGTGCGTCTTCACGGTCGCCTCCGACAGCACCAGCCGGGCGGCGATCTCGCCGTTGGACAGGCCCTGCGCCACCAGCATCATGACCTCGCGCTCCCGGTCGGTCAGCCGCTCCAGCTCCTTGTGCTGGGGCTCCTTGCCGGCGCTGGGCAGCATCGGCGCGAACCGGTCCAGCAGCCGCCGGGTGGTCGAGGGCGCCACCACGGCGTCGCCGCTGTGCACCGAGCGGATCGCGGCGAGCAGCTCGCCGGGCGGCACGTCCTTGAGCATGAACCCGGAGGCGCCCGCCTTCAGCCCGGAGAAGGCGTACTCGTCGAGGTCGAAGGTGGTCAGGATCAGCACCTTCGGCGGGTCCGGCTCCGAGCAGATGCGCCGGGTGGCCTCCACGCCGTCGAGCTTGGGCATGCGGACGTCCATCAGCACGACGTCGACCGCGGTCGAGCGCACCGCCTGAAGGGCCTCGACGCCGTCCCCCGCCTCCGCGACGACCTCCATGTCCGGCTGGGCGGCGAGCACCATCCGGAACCCGGTGCGCAGCAGCACCTGGTCGTCGACGAGCATCACGCGGATCGTCATCGGGGCCTCTTCCGTGTCCATGGTCGTTGCGGGGGGGGTGTGACAGGTGTCAACAGGGGGCGTGCGCGGGCGTCAGTGCGCCGGTTTGAGCGGCAGCAGGGCGCTGATGCGGAATCCTCCGCCGGGGCGGGGCCCGGCGTCCAGGGTGCCGCCGACCATGCCGACCCGCTCGCGCATGCCGATCAGGCCGTGGCCCTGTCCGTCGGCGCCGCCCTCCTCGTACAGCTCGTGCGGGGCACCCTTGCCGTCGTCCTCCACCAGCAGGCCGAGGCCGTCGTCGAAGTAGACCAGACGCACACTGGCGCCCGCGTTCGGGCCGCCGTGCTTGCGGGTGTTGGTCAGCGCCTCCTGCACGATGCGGTAGGCGGTCAGCTCCACGCCGCTGGGCAGCGGGCGCGGGGTGCCCTCGACCTTGAAGTCGACCGGCAGCCCGGACACCCGGCACTGCTCGACCAGGTCCTCGATCTGCTCGACGTCGGGCTGCGGGACGTACTCCCCGCCCTCCTGGTGCTCGCCGGTGCGCAGCACGCCGAGCAGCCGGCGCATCTCGGCGAGCGCCTGCCGGCCGGTGGAGGAGATGGTCTCCAGGGCCTTCTTCGCCTGGTCGGGCGCGGCGTCGAGGACGTAGGCGGCGCCGTCGGCCTGCACCACCATCACCGACACGTTGTGCGCGACGACGTCGTGCAGCTCGCGGGCGATCCGGGCGCGCTCGGCGGCGACGGCGACCTTGGACTGTGCCTCGCGCTCCTTCTCCAGGCGGGCGGCGCGCTCCTCGAGCTGCGCGAAGTAGGCGCGGCGGGTGCGGATCGAGTCGCCGAGCACCCAGGCGAGCGCGAACGGCACGGTCGTGAAGACCGTGCCCACGATGTGTCCCGCCGTGCCGCCGTCGGGGGACGGCCAGCGCAGCTGCGCGAGCGGCGCCGCGACCAGCGCGGCGATCAGCGCGAACCGGGAGGCCCAGCGCGCCCCCGTCGCGGCCACCGTGAAGACGATCACCAGCATGGCGAAGTTCGCGGGTGTCGTGGCGACGTCCAGCACCAGCTGCGCCACGCCCACCGCGGCCGCCAGCAGCAGCATCTTCTCCGGCATCCGGCGACGCAGCGCGACCACCATGCTGAGCAGCACCACGACGGGCACCCACAGGACCGGCAGATCCGTGCCCCGGTTCTCCTGCTCGACCTGTCCGCCCACAAGGGAGATCCCGAGGAGGATCACGGCCCAGAAGCCGTCGACCCATGTCGGGTGCCTGCGGAGGAAGTCATAGAGGCGCTGCACGTAACCCAGCGTAGGGAAGCGTGATGCGTGCGGGGGTCAACCGGAGGATCGATACGGAGCGGGCCCGCGTACTCCCCAAGGTGGAGGAGCCGTTCTCCTGTGCGCCTAGCCTGGCGATGTGACGCACGATGTGACCGGTGACGAGCCCCGCGATACGACCGGCGACGAGCCCCGCTTTGTGACTGGCGATGCGACCGGCGTGACGGCCGGGGCGCCGGGTGACGGCCGGCAGGGGTGGCGGGCGACGGCCGAGGCGGCGCTGTACGGGCCGGGCGGCTTCTATCGCAGGCCCGAGGGCCCCGCCGGGCACTTCCGTACGTCCGTGCACGCGTCGCCGCTGTTCGCGCGGGCGGTGGCCGCGCTGCTGTGCCGGGTCGACGATGCGCTGGGCCGCCCGGCGGCGCTCGGTTTCGTGGACATGGCGGCGGGGCGCGGCGAACTCGTCACCGGTGTGCTGGCCGCGCTGCCCGCCGAGGTGGCCGCCCGCACGCGCGCGTACGCCGTCGAGATCGCCGACCGTCCGGACGGGCTCGATCACCGCATCGAGTGGCGGTCCGAGCCGCCCGCGGGGCTCACCGGGCTGCTGTTCGCCAACGAGTGGCTGGACAACGTGCCCGTGGAGGTCGTCGAGACCGACCGCGCGGGGGTGCCGCGGCGGGTGCTGGTGCGGGCGGACGGGACGGAACGGCTCGGGGAGCCGGTCGCGGGCGCGGAGGCGGCGTGGCTGGAGCGGTGGTGGCCGCTGCCGGGCGAGGAGGGGCTGCGGGCGGAGATCGGGCTCCCCAGGGACACTGCGTGGGCGTCGGCCGTCTCCTGTGTGGAGCGGGGGCTCGCGGTGGCCGTGGACTACGCGCACACGGCGGACACGCGCCCCCCGTTCGGGACGCTCACCGGCTTCCGGGAGGGACGGGAGACGGCGCCGGTGCCGGACGGGTCGTGCGACATCACGGCGCATGTGGCGCTGGACGCGTGCACGCTCCCCGGGGGGCGCGTACTGCGACAACGCGACGCCTTGCACGCCCTGGGGGTCGCAGGCGCACGCCCCCCGCTCACGCTCGCCTCCACGGACCCCGCGGCCTACGTGCGCGCCCTCACGAGCGCCGGCGAGGCGGCGGAGCTCACCGCGCCGGGCGGCCTCGGCGACTTCGGCTGGCTGGTGCAGCCGGTCGGGATCCCGGACCCACTGACCGGGACGGCGGCGGACGAGCGCTGACCGTCCACCGTCCCGCCCGTCCTGCGTGCCTACTTGTCGATGTCCCCGACCACGAAGAACATCGACCCCAGGATCGCCACCATGTCCGCCACCAGCGTGCCCGGCAGCAGCTCGGTGAGCGCCTGGATGTTGTTGTACGAGGCCGAGCGCAGCTTCAGCCGGTACGGCGTCTTCTCGCCCTTGCTGACGAGGTAGTAGCCGTTGATGCCGAGCGGGTTCTCGGTCCACGCGTAGGTGTGCCCCTCGGGCGCCTTCAGCACCTTGGGCAGGCGCTGGTTGATCGGCCCGGGCGGCAGCTCGGCGAGCCGGTCGAGACAGGCGTCGGCGAGGTCGAGCGCGTTGTGGGTCTGCTCCAGCAGGCACTCGAAGCGGGCGAGGCAGTCGCCCTCCCGCCGGGTGACGACCTTGAGGGTGTCCTGGAGCTCGCCGTAGGCCAGGTACGGCTCGTCGCGGCGCAGGTCGAAGTCGACGCCCGAGGCGCGCGCGATGGGGCCGCTCACGCCGTAGGCGTGCACGGCCTCGGGGGTGAGCGCGCCCACGCCCCGCGTGCGCCCCCGGAAGATCTCGTTGCCGAGCACCAGGTCGTCGTAGACGTCCATGCGTGAGCGCACCGCGGCGACGGCGGCACGCGCGCGTGCGGTCCAGCCGGCCGGCAGGTCCTCCTTGAGGCCGCCGACGCGGTTGAACATGTAGTGCATACGCCCGCCGGACACCTCCTCCATGACGTTCTGGAGGACCTCGCGCTCCCGGAACGCGTAGAAGACCGGCGTGATGCCGCCCAGCTCCAGGGGGTAGGAGCCGAGGAACATCAGGTGGTTGAGCACCCGGTTCAGCTCGGCGAGCAGCGTGCGCGTCCACACCGCGCGCGCAGGCACCTCCATGCCGAGCATCCGCTCGACGGCCAGGACCACGCCCAGCTCGTTGGAGAACGCCGACAGCCAGTCGTGGCGGTTGGCGAGCATGATGATCTGGCGGTAGTCGCGCGCCTCGAACAGCTTCTCCGCGCCCCGGTGCATGTAGCCGATCACCGGCTCCGCGCTCGTGATGCGCTCGCCGTCCAGGAGCAGCCGCAGTCGCAGCACACCGTGCGTGGACGGGTGCTGAGGCCCGATGTTGAGCACCATGTCGGTGCTCTCCGCGGCGCCGCCGATCCCGACCGTGGTCTCCGTCGTAGGAGTCATGGCCCCAGTCTCCCCTACGTACGCTGGCCTCATGGAAACGGGGAGCCCACGGGGCACGGAGGTGACGGGGGCCGAGCCGGTGTGGACCGGTCTGCCTCCGGGGCTGCTGCGGATGCGGCGCCTGTTGCTGGTGGTGTGGCTGGGAGTGCTGGCGCTGGGCGGCGGACTGACGCTCTGGCTGCTGGTGGGGCCCGCGTGGGCGGCGTTCGCGCTGCTGCCGCTGGCCCTGATGGCGTGGGGCTGGGACCTGGCCGCCCGCAACTGGCGCTCCTGGCGGTACGCCGAGCGCGCCGACGACCTGCTGATCAGCCGGGGCGTGCTGTGGCGTGAGGAGACGGTCGTGCCGTACGGGCGCATGCAGCTCGTGGAGGTCACCTCCGGCCCGCTGGAGCGGCACTTCGGGCTGGCCAGCGTGCAACTGCACACTGCGGCCGCCGCCACCGACGCGACCATCCCCGGCCTGGACCCGGCCGAGGCGGAACGGCTGCGCGACCGGCTCACCGAGCTGGGCGAGGCCCGATCGGCGGGGCTGTGAGCACGCCGGACACCGACGACGCCGTACGCCGCGACCAGACCGTGAGCGAGCGGCGGCTGCACCCCGTGACGCCGTTGCGGCGGGCGTGGGCGCCGGTCGCCGTGCTGCTCGGCTGGGCGGCGCACGACCCGGACCAGGCGCAGCGCCAGCTGGCCCGGCTGACCACGACCACGCTGCTGATCGCGCTCGCCGTGCTCATCCCGGCCGCCGCCCTGTACGGCTTCCTCACCTGGTGGTTCACGCACTTCGCGGTCACCGAGACGGAGCTGCGCATACGCACCGGCCTGATTTTCCGGCGCACCGCGCACATCCGGCTGGAGCGCGTCCAGGCCGTCGACGTCACCCAGCCGCTCCTCGCGCGCGTGGCGGGCGTCGCGAAGCTCAAACTCGACGTCGTCGGGACCGGCAAGAAGGACGAACTCGCCTTCCTGGGCCAGAGCGAGGCGCGTGCCCTGCGCGCCGAGCTGCTCGCGCGGGCGGCCGGTTTCGCGCCCCAGACGGCGCACGAGGTCGGCGAGGCGCCGGCGCGTCAGCTGCTGCGCGTGCCGCCCGGCGTCCTCGCGCTCTCCCTGGTGCTGACGGGCGCCACCTGGGGCTCGCTGGCCGCCGCGCTTGTCGTTCCGCCGGTCCTGTGGTTCGCCACCCACAACCTGTGGACGGTCCTCGCGACCGCGCTGCCGCTGCTCGGCGCGGCGGGCGCGACCAGCGTGGGGCGGTTCGTCGCCGACTACGACTGGACGGTCGCCGAGTCCCCGGACGGACTGCGGGTCGACCGCGGACTGCTCGACCGCGTCCACGAGACGGTGCCGCCGGGGCGCGTGCAGACCGTGCGGATCGTGGAACCGCTGCTGTGGCGGCGGCGCGGCTGGGTCCGGGTGGAGCTGGACGTGGCCGGGTCGTCGAACTCCGCGCTGCTGCCGGTGGCCCCGCGCGAGGTCGCCGAGTCCCTGGTCGAACGCGTGCTCCCCGGGGTGACCGTTCCGCGCGGGCCGGAGCTGTCGGGCTCCCCGCGCCGCGCGGGCCGCTGCCTGCCGCTGTGGTGGCGGGGCTACGGCTTCACGGTCACCGACGCCGTCTTCGCCGCCCGGCGCGGACTGCTGGGCCGCAGCCTCGCGCTCGTCCCGCACGCGAAGGTGCAGAGCGTACGGCTCACCCAAGGGCCCTGGGAGCGCGTGTGGGGCCTCGCGGACGTGCGGGTGGACACCGGCGCCGGGCACACCGTCACAGCGCGCCTGAGGGACGCCGAGGAGGCGACACGACTCCTGCAGGAGCAGGCGGAGAGGTCACGGACGGGCCGGAAGGACGCGCGGCCCGACCGGTGGATGGCGTAACGCCCTCCGGGGCCGGCCCTCCGTCGGCGCCCGAACGCCCCTCCGGCGGCGGTGACCTCAGGAGGCCGCGCTGCGCAGCCCCTGCAGGTCGATCTGCTCCGTCTCGTCGTGCGCCGTGAGGTCGATGACGTGACCGACGGCGGGCTCGGCGGCGGCGGCAGCGGCCGGCTCGGAACCGTCCTCGGACGCGTCCCCGGCCTCGGTCCTGTGCTCGTCCAGCGCCTCGCGGCCGACGACGTCGGCCAGGTCCTCGTTCTGCACGGCCTCCAGAGCGGCGGAGCCGGCGGCCTTGTCCTTGGTGCCGAAGAAGTCGAACCCGCCCTCGATCGCGGGCCGCCGCGCGGGAGCGGCCGGTACGACGGCGACCGCGGTCGGCACGGTGAAGTGCCCCGCGGGCTGCTGCCCGGCGGGCGGTTCGGCGGCCGGGTCCGTGGAGGCGGCGGCCGCGTGCTCCTGCCCGGCGGCCGCCTCGGGCTTCCCCTGTGCCTCGTCCTCCGGCGCGGCCTCCGTCTCGGTGGGGCGCGCGGCGTCCGGCGCCGCGGCCTGCCGCGGCACGGAGGCACCGGACCGGTCGGAAGCCGTCGCCGGGTCGGTCTTGGTACCGGAATCAGAAGCCGAGTCAGCCTTGGCCGCGTCCTTGGCCGTGTCCTCAGCAACACCCTTGGCCGCGTCCTTGGCCGTGTCCTCAGCAACACCCTTGGGCGCGTCCTTGGCCTTGTCCTCGGCCGCCACGTCGGCATCGGCGTCGAGCCGGGCCAGTGCCGCGCCGGCCCGCGCGAACAGCCGGGAGCCCTCCGGGGAGAAGAGCGCGGGCACGCCCGGCTTCTCCTCGGCGGCCTCCGCCGCCTGCTCCGCCGTCTCCGCCCGCTCCGGCTCCGACTCGCGCACCGGCACCGGCGGCAGCGCCCGCGCGGGCACCGCGGCCTCCAGTTCCAGCAGCCGTCGGTTTTCGAGGGCGCTCGCCCGCTCGGTCTCGGCCGTGGCGTACCGACGCAGCAGGGCGGCGTGCTCGTTGCGCAGACCGGCCAGTTCGGTGCGCTTGGCGCGCAGCCGCTGCTCCAGCTTGCGGCGCAGCTCGCGCGACTCGTCGAGATCGGCCTCCAGTTCGGCGACCCGCTCCTCGAAGCGCCACTCGTCGCTCGCCCGCGCGCGCGTGAGGTCGGCGACGCGTTTGCCCGCCTGGGTGTCCCAGCGCCGCATGACGACCGCGCCGACCGCCGCCGTCACCGCGGCGGCCGCGGCAAGCCCTCGCAGCACCATCGGTTCCGTGAACACCCAGGGGCCGAGGGCGCAGACGAAGGAGACGCCTGCGATCGCCGAGGGAGGAAGCATCCTGTGCAAAGGAGGGGAATGGCGGTGACGTCCACGTGGCATGGCCAGAAACTTACCGCGCGTAGGCGAATCGTGGTGCCCTGGGCCGCAAAAAGAAAGCCAAGCGGAAGGGTTCACATCGCATCAGGAAACCCGGCGGGGAGTGAATGCCCCCGTCTCCGAATTCCACAAGATCATTTCCGCCCCGGAGTCCTTTGAACGCGCTTGCCGTAAGGAGTGAACCTCCCTCCCCAAGACACCGTCCTAGAGGGCGCAATGTCGCCGGATGCCCGAATCGGCACCGGAGTCGAGGTCTCGCGCGGAACTACGGGATGCGATGTCTGTCAGGGAAGATGGGGAAGTGCCGGGCCGGGTTCCGGGCCGGCCGAAGCGCACGCGGCGACTCCCGCGCGGGCCGCGACCGGAGTCCGTACCGGCCCTCGTCGCCAGGGCCTGCGCCCTCGTGGGGCTCCTGGACATCGCCGCGGGTGTGTTCCCGCGCTTCAGGCACAGCCGTATGCACGCCCTCGCCGAAGTGCTGCCCGGCGCGCTCGGGCCGTTCGCGGCCGCGCTCTCGCTCAGCGCGGGCGTGCTGTTGCTGCTGCTCGCCCACGGCCTCAGGCGGCACAAGCGGCGCGCCTGGCGGGCCGCCGTCGGGCTGCTGCCGGTCGGCGCGGTCGCCCAGTTCACCTACCGGCACTCCCTGCTGGGCGTGGTCATCTCGCTCGCCCTGCTGACGTTCCTGCTGCGGCACCGCGACCAGTTCGCGGCCCTGCCCGACCCGCGCAGCCGGTGGCGCGCCCTCGCCAACTTCGTCCTCATGGGCGCCGGTTCGCTCGCCCTCGGACTGGTCGTCGTCAGCGCCCACCCCGGCCGTATCGTCGGCGACCCGAGCCTGGCCGACCGCATCGCCCACGTCCTGTACGGCCTGTTCGGCCTGGAGGGCCCCGTCGGCTACCGCGGCAGCACCTCCTGGACGGTCGCCTTCTCCCTGGGCGCCCTGGGTCTGCTCACCGCCGTAACCACCGTCTATCTCGCCCTGCGGCCCGAACACCCCGCCGCGCGGCTGACCGAGGAGGACGAGACCCGGCTGCGGGCCCTGCTGGAGAAGCACGGCGGCCGCGACTCGCTCGGCCACTTCGCGCTGCGCCGCGACAAGGCCGTCGTCTTCTCGCCCAGCGGGAAGGCCGCGGTCACCTACCGCGTGGTGTCCGGCGTGATGCTCGCCAGCGGTGACCCGATCGGCGACGTCGAGGCCTGGCCCGGCGCCATCGAGCGCTTCATGGACGAGGCCCGCGCCCACTCCTGGACCCCCGCCGTCATGGGCTGCTCCGAGACGGGCGGTGAGGTGTGGACCCGCGAGACCGGCCTCGACGCCCTCGAACTGGGTGACGAGGCGGTGGTGGACGTCGCGGATTTCTCCCTCGCCGGCCGCGCGATGCGCAACGTGCGCCAGATGGTCAAGCGCATCGAGCGCGCCGGTTACCAGACCCGGGTACGACATGTCCGTGACCTCGGCGAGGCCGAGCTGGAGCGGATCCGCCGCGCCGCCGACGACTGGCGCGGCACCGACAGCGAGCGCGGCTTCTCCATGGCACTGGGCCGCATCGGCGACAGCGCCGACGGCGACTGCCTGATCGCCACCGCGCACAAGGCCGACGCCGAGCCGGGCGCGTACGGCGACCTGATGGCCGTCCTGCACTTCGTGCCCTGGGGCACCGACGGGGTCTCCCTGGACCTGATGCGCCGCGACCGCGCGGCGGACCCCGGCATGAACGAACTGCTGATCGTCGCCGCCCTCCAGGCCGCGCCGAAATTCGGCATCACGCGCGTGTCCCTCAACTTCGCCATGTTCCGTGCCGCGTTGGCGCGCGGCGAGAAGATCGGCGCGGGGCCGGTGCTGCGCGCCTGGCGCGGGCTGCTGGTGTTTCTGTCCCGCTGGTTCCAGATCGAGTCGCTGTACAAGTTCAACGCGAAGTTCCGACCGCGCTGGGAGCCGCGTTTCGTCGTCTACCGCGCGCCCGCCGACCTGCCGCGCATCGGCTTCGCGGCCATGCAGGCCGAGGGCTTCCTGGACCCGGCCCGGCTGCTGCCGCGCCGGCTGCGCCACCGCCGGCCCGCGCCGCGCCCGTGCGCCCACGCCCTGCCGGAAAGGAACGTCCGCGCGGCGTGACGCCCCGGCCGGGCCCGGCCGTACTCCGCGTGGAGAGGCGCGAGCCGTCGGGGCCTACGCTGAACGTATGAGCAACCAGAGCGGACGCGGACACATCGCGGGCCTTCCGGAATGGGACCGCTGCGCGGTCATGGGCGTCGTCAACGTGACGCCCGACTCCTTCTCCGACGGCGGCCGCTGGTTCGACACCACCGCCGCGGTCAAGCACGGCCTGGAGATGGTCGCCCAGGGCGCCGACCTGGTCGACGTCGGCGGCGAGTCCACCCGCCCCGGCGCCACGCGGGTGGACGAGGAGGAGGAGCTGCGCCGCGTCATCCCCGTCGTCCGCGGCCTGGCCTCCGAGGGCGTCGTCATCTCCGTCGACACCATGCGCGCCTCGGTCGCCGAGCAGTCCCTCGCGGCCGGCGCCGCGCTCGTCAACGACGTCAGCGGCGGCCTCGCCGACCCGGCGATGATCCCGGTCGTGGCGGACGCCGGTGCGCCCTTCGTCGTCATGCACTGGCGCGGCTTCCTGGAGGGCGGCAACGTCCGGGGCGTCTACGACGACGTCGTCACCGAGGTCGTGGACGAGCTCCACGCGCGCGTGGAGGCCGTCATGGAGGGCGGGATCGCCGCCGACCGGATCGTCGTCGACCCGGGCCTCGGGTTCTCCAAGGACGCGGATCACGACCTGGCCCTGCTCGCCCACCTGCACCGGCTGCGCGACCTCGGCCACCCGCTGCTCGTCGCCGCCTCCCGCAAGCGGTTCCTCGGGCGGGTGCTCGCCGGCCCGGAGGCCGCCCCACCGCCCGCGCGGGAGCGCGACGCGGCGACGGCCGCCGTCTCGGCGCTCGCGGCGCACGCCGGCGCGTGGGCGGTGCGCGTGCACGAGGTGCGCGCGACGGCGGACGCGGTACGGGTCGCGCGCGCCGTGGAAGGAGCGCGGTGAGCGCCCCGCACACCGACGTCGAGCAGGTCGAGCTCGCCAACACCGCCTTCTACGAAGCACTGGAACGCGGCGACTTCGAAGCCGTCTCCGGGATCTGGCTCACCCCGTCCGACCTGGGCGTCGACGAGACCTACCACGACCCGGCGGACACCGGCGTGGTCTCCTGCGTGCACCCCGGCTGGCCGGTCCTCACCGGCCGCGGCGAGGTCCTGCGCTCGTACGCGCTGATCATGGCGAACACCGACTACATCCAGTTCTTCCTCACCGACGTGCACGTCTCCGTCACCGGCGACACCGCCCTGGTCACCTGCACCGAGAACATCCTCAGCGGCGGCCCCGCCCCGGCGGAGGGCGACGAGCTGGGCCCGCTCGTGGGGCAGCTCGTGGTCGCCACCAATGTGTACCGGCGCACGCCCGAGGGGTGGAAGCTCTGGTCGCACCACGCTTCCCCGGTCCTGACCGAAAGCGACGACGAAGAAGGCGACGACACCCCCGCCTGAGTGGGTAGGCGGTCCTGCGGAAGCCGGTGCCCACACCGGTTCGCGCACCGGAAGGGGCCCGAAGGAACCAAGGAGTGGTTGGAATCACGGACGCCCGGGCAGAGGCGGCCACCGGCCCGTGAGCCACCGGGTTCTCCAGGGGAAACGCCCGATAAAGACCTCCCGGCCCGGCCCGGACCCACGCCCCGCGGCCCGGTGCCGTCAGTGTCCGCAGGTAGATTCGTCCGAGGCCGGTGCGCCGTCCGCACACGGCACGAACCGGCCACAACCGACGATTGCAGGAGTGATTCGCGTGGATCGTGTCGCGCTGCGCGGCCTGAAGGCCCGTGGACACCACGGTGTGTTCCCCAAGGAGCGCGAGGAGGGCCAGACCTTCATCGTGGACCTCGTCCTGGGGCTGGACACCCGACCGGCCGCGGCCGACGACGACCTGGCGAAGACCGTGCACTACGGCATCGTGGCGGAAGAGGTCGTGGCGGTCGTCGAGGGCGAGCCGGTCGACCTCATCGAGACGCTCGCCGAGCGCATCGCCCAGACCTGTCTGAAGCACGAAGGGGTCCAGCAGGTGGAGGTCTGCGTCCACAAGCCGGACGCGCCGATCACGGTGCCCTTCGACGACGTGACCGTCACCATCACCCGGAGCCGAGCATGACCGCATCCTTCACGCAGGGTCCCACCGACCCGACCGTACAGCCGGTGCCCGCCTCCGTCGTCGAGAAGGTCGACGCCGCCGACACCACCCTGCACAACCCCAAACTCGCCGTGCTCTCCCTCGGCTCCAACCTCGGCAACCGCCTGGAGACCCTCCAGGGGGCCGTCGACGCCTTGGAGGACACCCCGGGCGTGCGGATCAAGGCGGTGTCGCCGGTGTACGAGACGGAGCCGTGGGGCGTCGAGCCCGGCAGCCAGCCGTCGTACTTCAACGCCGTCGTGGTGCTGAAGACGACCCTGCCGCCGTCCTCCCTGTTGGAGCGGGCGCACGCGGTCGAGGAGGCGTTCCACCGGGTGCGGGACGAGCGCTGGGGCGCACGCACCCTCGACGTCGACATCGTCTCGTACGCCGATGTCGTCTCCGACGACCCGCGGCTCACCCTCCCCCACCCGCGTGCCCACGAGCGTGCCTTCGTCCTCGCCCCGTGGCACGACGTGGACCCCGACGCCCAGCTGCCCGGCCGTGGCGCCGTCGCCGACCTGCTCGACACGCTCACCCGAGAGGGCGTCGCGGCCCGCGCCGACCTGGAACTCCGGCTGCCCGAGTAGTCGTTAAGGTCGAGACGACCGTCATCGGGAAGATCCGCCAGCCGGAGACCCGGGAAGCCGAAGGGACACCGTGAGAGAGCTGCGCATCAGGGTGCTGGCCGGCGTGTTCGCCGTCGCCGGGGTGCTGTCCTGGGCGGGCGCCCGCCTGTGGAGCTCGCTGGGCACCCTGCCGAGCGTCCCGCTGGCCGCCCCCATCGTGCTGGCGCTGATCGCCGCGGTCCTGCTGGCCACGGCGCTCTCGCTGCGCTCCCGGCTCAGGGCCCAGCGCGAGCGCCGCCCCGGCGCCAAGGGCGTCGACCCGCTGATGGCGGCCCGCGCGGTGGTCTTCGGCCAGGCCAGCGCCCTGGTGGCCGCCCTCGTCGCCGGTATGTACGGCGGCGCGGGCGTCTTCCTCCTGGAGTCCCTGGACATCCCGGCCCGCCGCGACCAGGCGATCTACGCCGGTTTCTCGGTCCTGGCCGGCATCGCCGTCATAGCGGCGGCGATCTTCCTGGAGCGGGTCTGCAAGCTCCCGGAGGACGACGAACAGGGCGGCCCAGGAACGGCCCCGGCGGCGTGAGCCTCACCAGGGCTGCCGAGCAAGGTGCCCGTTGACCAGAAAGCCGGGGTGCGGGTCAAGGCGGTAGCTGTAGAGGGTGAACGGCTTAGCTCCCTCGGCCCGGCGCAGCCGTACGTCGCGTACTTCGACCCAGGTGGACCCGACGAGGTCGAGGCGGTGCTGTTCAAGCGTGAAGGTGCCCCGCGACGGCCAACTGTCCGCGATGACGAGATGCGACGCCACGTCGACTCTCGGAGTGAACCTGGCACCGACGACACGGGCGAGTTCCGCGAGGAAAGGCACATTGGCGCTGACGAGCACCCGCGCCGGCCAGGTCGTGATCCGGCAGCCGTCTCCGTCTGTGTATCCGTCGAGGAAGCCGTCGAACGTCTCCCTGTCGCGCAGGACGACGCGGGGGAACCTCTGCCGCATATGGTGCGCGTCCCCGCCCACGTACTGCCGCATCAGGTCCGCCAGGTAAGACGAGACGACCCGCACCCGGAAGCCGGGGGCGGGTCGTTGCAGGTAGCCGGAGGGACGCGTGATCGATTCCAGCCGAGCCTCCAGGCCCGTCGAGGCAGTCAGGCACCTCGCATAGCGCTCGGCGAACCCTTGGTCGTTGACGACCAGGGACACGTAGTTCTTGCCGACTGTGCCGTCCGAGCACGTCGCCCCGATCAGGTAACCGAACTCGTAGCCGGGTGTAATGGTGAGCCGTTCCCGGCACAGCTTCCGTGCGTGCGTCCATGCGAGAACCGCTCCCTCGGCGTCCCTCGCATGAGTCCATCCGTCAGGCGTACCCAGCATCTGATCCGCCGCGACTGTGAATGCCACATGGTCGGTGACCACATCCACGATCTCGCGGACCTTGACGGTCGCCACCTCCGTGACCGAGGTCTGCACCGTCCGATTGCCGTCCAGCGTCCACAGACGGCACCCGACTCGCACACTGCGCGCCTGAAGACGTCCGCCGACACCGTTCACTGTCTGCTTGCTGGGCAGCCCGTACCCCACCCTGATCCCCCTGGATCAGCGAACAACTCGGCTGATCCGAGACCGTACAGGACACCACTGACAATTGGACTACCGCGCCATGATCAGGCTCATCGCCTCATTACGCGTGGCGGGATCGCGCAGTTGGCCGCGCACTGCCGACGTGATGGTCTTCGCCCCCGGCTTTCGCACGCCCCGCATCGACATGCACATGTGCTCGCATTCGAGGACGACGATCACTCCGCGCGGCTCGAGGATCTGCATCAGGGAGTCGGCAACCTGCGTTGTGAGTCGTTCCTGCACCTGCGGGCGGCGGGCGTAGACGTCCACGAGCCGGGCAAGCTTCGAAAGCCCGGTGATTTTGCCTTCAATAGACGGAATGTACCCAACATGGGCAACTCCTGCGAATGGCACCAGGTGATGTTCACAGCAAGATCGAACTTCGATGTCCTTCACGAGCACCATCTCGTCGTGCCCCAGGTCGAACGTAGTCGTCAGGACATCCTCGGGCTTCTGCCACAGCCCGGCGAATATCTCCCTGTAAGCCCGCGCCACCCGCGCCGGCGTCTCCCTCAGCCCCTCGCGGTCCGGGTCCTCGCCGACCGCGATCAGGAGCTCGCGTACGGCGTTCTCGGCGCGCTTCTCGTCGAACTCGCCGATGGTGCCCTCGCCGTCCAGCGTCACGGGGTCGGTCATGTGTGGTGCCTCGTTCCTGTGTGTCGTGCGTGCCTGGCAGCCCGAGAATGGCGGAAAGCCGCGCCCCCCAGGCTAGAACCAGGGGGGCGCGGCATCCATTCCGGGCCTGGTGAGGCCGCCGCCAGGGGCAGCCACCGGTGTCCGGGTCAGCTGTCGGAGCGGTCCTCCTGGACCGGGTCCGGGGCGGACTCCGTGGCCGTGGACTTCGCGGTGAGCGACGCTGTCGCGCCGTTCGCGCCGTTCGTCAGTGCCAGCTCCTTGGGGGAGAGCACCGGCGGGCGGGTCGACGGAGTGCGCCGCGAGGAGCCGGTCCACGCGGGCCGCGGCGGGCGCTTGACGATCGGGGCGAAGATCTCGGCGATCTCCTCCTTGCCCAGGGTCTCCTTCTCCAGGAGGGCCAGGACCAGGTTGTCGAGCACGTCGCGGTTCTCGACCAGGATCTCCCACGCCTCGTTGTGCGCGGTCTCGATGAGCTTCTTGACCTCTTCGTCGACCAGCGCCGCGACCTCCTCGGAGTAGTCACGCTGGTGCGCCATCTCGCGTCCGAGGAACGGCTCGGTGTTGTCGCCGCCGAACTTGATCGCGCCCAGGCGCTCCGTCATGCCGTACTGCGTGACCATCGCGCGGGCCAGGTTGGTGGCCTTCTCGATGTCGTTGGCGGCACCGGTGGTCGGGTCGTGGAAGACCAGTTCCTCGGCCGCGCGGCCGCCCAGCATGTAGGCCAGCTGGTCGAGCATCTCGTTGCGCGTGGTCGAGTACTTGTCCTCGTCCGGGAGCACCATCGTGTAGCCGAGGGCGCGGCCGCGGGACAGGATCGTGATCTTGTGGACCGGGTCGGAGTTCGGGGAGGCCGCCGCGACCAGGGCGTGTCCGCCCTCGTGGTACGCGGTGATCTTCTTCTCCTTGTCCGACATGATCCGGGTCCGCTTCTGCGGGCCCGCCACGACGCGGTCGATGGCCTCGTCGAGCATCTTGTTGTCGATGAGCTTCTGGTCGCTGCGGGCCGTCAGCAGGGCGGCCTCGTTGAGCACGTTCGCCAGGTCGGCACCGGTCATGCCGGGCGTGCGGCGGGCGACGGCCGACAGGTCGACGTCCGGGGCGACCGGCTTCCCCTTCTGGTGGACCTTGAGGATCTCCAGACGGCCCTGCATGTCGGGGCGGTCGACGGCGATCTGGCGGTCGAAACGGCCGGGACGCAGCAGCGCCGGGTCGAGGATGTCCGGGCGGTTCGTGGCGGCGATCAGGATGACGCCGCCCTTGACGTCGAAGCCGTCCATCTCGACGAGCAGCTGGTTCAGGGTCTGCTCGCGCTCGTCGTGACCGCCGCCGAGGCCGGCGCCGCGGTGGCGGCCGACCGCGTCGATCTCGTCGACGAAGACGATCGCCGGGGCGTTCGCCTTGGCCTGCTCGAACAGGTCACGGACCCGGGAGGCACCGACACCGACGAACATCTCGACGAAGTCGGAACCGGAGATCGAGTAGAACGGCACGCCGGCCTCGCCCGCGACGGCACGCGCGAGCAGGGTCTTGCCGGTACCGGGAGGGCCGTAGAGCAGGACGCCCTTGGGGATCTTCGCCCCGACGGCCTGGAACTTCGCCGGCTCCTGCAGGAACTCCTTGATCTCGTGCAGCTCCTCGACGGCCTCGTCGGAGCCCGCGACGTCCGCGAAGGTCGTCTTGGGGGTGTCCTTGGTGATGAGCTTGGCCTTCGACTTGCCGAAGTTCATCACCCGGGAGCCGCCGCCCTGCATCTGGTTCATCAGGAACAGGAAGACGACGACGATGAGGACGAAGGGGAGCAGGGAGAGCAGGATGCCGACGAACGGGTTCTGCTTCGACGGCGAGACGGTGTAACCGTCCGGGATCTGCTTCTCCTGGTACTTGTTCTGCAGCGTGTTGGCGATGTCCACGCCCTGGTCGCCGATGTAGCTCGCCTGGATCTTCGAGCTGTCCTCGACCTTCACGCCGTCCTTGAGCTGGACCTTGATGATCTGCTCGTCGCCGGTGGTGAGCTTGGCCGACTCGACCTTGTTCTCATTGATCGCCTGGACGACCTGGCCGGTGTCCACCGTCTTGTAGCCGCCGGACGAGCCGACGACCTGCATCAACACGACCACGGCAAGGACGGCCAGCACGATCCACATGACCGGCCCACGGAAGTATCGCTTCACGTCCATCCATACGGAGCGGTGCCGCCCCGTCCCTCCTGCCATAGTGAGTTTGATAAGACAGTTCTTCTGACGGTACCCCAGCATTGTCGCCCGAAGCCGCGCAGTAGGGCTGGCAATCCCGTCTGCATGCTTCAACGGCGCGAGTCCCGCCGGGGTTCCCGCTCCCCCTACGAGGGCCGCTCCACTGGCTCAGCCGCCGTAGACGTGGGGCGCGAGCGTACCGACGAACGGCAGGTTGCGGTACTTCTCGGCGTAGTCCAGGCCGTAGCCGACGACGAACTCGTTGGGAATGTCGAAGCCGACCCACTCGACGTCGATGGCGACCTTGGCGGCCTCGGGCTTGCGCAGCAGCGTGCACACCTTGAGCGAGGCGGGCTCGCGGGAGCCGAGGTTGGAGATCAGCCAGGACAGGGTCAGGCCGGAGTCGATGATGTCCTCGACGATGAGGACGTGCTTGCCCTTGATGTCGGTGTCGAGGTCCTTGAGGATCCGCACGACGCCGGAGGACTGGGTGCCCGCGCCGTAGGAGGACACGGCCATCCAGTCCATGGTGACGGGGGTGGACAGCGCCCGAGCGAGGTCGGCCATGACCATCACCGCGCCCTTGAGGACGCCGACGATCAGCAGGTCCTTGCCCGCGTACTCCGCGTCGATCTTCGCGGCCAGCTCTGCCAGCTTGGCGTCGATCTCTTCCTTGGTGATGAGTACCTGCTGGAGGTCGGCACCCATGTCTTTCGCGTCCACCCGCATCACTTTCGGTCGTCCCACCGGCTGCCCGCCCCCGGAAGGGGGGCCGGGATTCAGCCTTGCCGAATCACCAGTCTGCCACCCTGCCGCTGGGCGACGACTCTGCCGGGGAGGTTGATGGCCCCCTGACCACGCCAGCCGGTGATCAGCCGGTCGACTTCCTCGATGTGGCGGGCGAAGAGGGAACCGGCCGGGGCACCGGCCTCGATGGCGGCGCGGCGCAGGATCCTGCGGCGTACGGCGGGCGGCAGGGCGTAGAGCTTGGCGCACTCCAGCAGGCCCGCGGCGTCGCGGACGGTGGCCTCGGCCTGGCTGGCCCAGGCGTCGAGGGCGTCGGCGTCGTCGCGGGAGAGCTGGGCCGTGCGGGCGAGGGCTTCGACGACGCCCTTGCCGAGGGCCTTCTCCAGAGCGGGCAGGCCCTCGTGGCGCAGCCGGGAGCGGGTGTAGGCCGGGTCGGCGTTGTGCGGGTCGTCCCAGACGGGCAGCGACTGGACCATGCAGGCCTTGCGGGCGGTCTGCCGGTCGAGCTCCAGGAAGGGGCGCCGGTAACGGCCGCCGGCCCCCGAGACCGCGGCCATTCCGGACAGGGAGCGGATGCCGGAGCCGCGGGCGAGTCCGAGCAGCACGGTCTCGGCCTGGTCGTCGCGGGTGTGGCCGAGCAGGATCGCGGCGGCGCCGTGGCGTTCGGCGGCGGCGTCCAGGGCGGCGTACCGGGCGTCGCGGGCGGCGGCCTCCGGTCCGCCGTCACGGCCGACGGTCACGGCGGTGGACTCGACCGGGTCGAGGCCGAGGCCGCGCAGGCGCAGGACGACTTCCTCGGCGCGCAGGTCGGAGCCGGGCTGCAGCCCGTGGTCGACGGTGACGCCGCCCGCACGGATGCCGAGCTTGGGGGCCTCGAAGGCGAGGGCGGAGGCGAGCGCCATGGAGTCGGCGCCGCCGGAGCACGCCACGAGGACGAGCAGCGGGGGCGTCGGCTCGTCGGTGATGGCGTCGGGGGTGTGGTCGTTGAGGAGGTCGTGGAGGACGCGGCGCACCGCCAGGCGTATCGCCGCGACCGCAGGATGGGGACCCATGTCCGGTTCCCTTCATGAAGTTTTCGGGGGGTGAGCCCGAGACGGTCACTCAGAGTGTGTAGATGGTGACAGAACCGGGCCGTTCCCCGAGCATTGCACGCCTGTGCACGGCTCACGCTCCCTCGGACGGGTGATTGGAGGGGCGTTCGCCTGCCGTCGGCCGGATTCGGTTCACGACGTCTCACCCCGATGTCATGTTTCGCTACGGCGGTGCACCCTCGCGATCCAGTCCGCCGGTTTGGCGATCTCCGACTTGGTGGGGAGGGTGTTCGGCGAGGTCCACACGCGGTTGAAGCCGTCGACGCCGACCTCGTCGACGACGGCCCGGACGAAGCGCTCGCCGTCCCGGTACTGCCGCAGCTTGGCGTCCAGCCCGAGCAGCTTGCGCAGGGCGAGATCCAGACGGGATGCGCCCTTCGCGCGGCGCTGCTGGAACTTCTCGCGGATCTCCGCGACGGACGGGACGACGTCGGGCCCCACGCCGTCCATGACGAAGTCGGCGTGGCCCTCCAGCAGGGACATCACGGCGGTGAGGCGGCCCAGAATCTCCCGCTGGGCGGGCGTCTGCACCAGTTCGACGAGGGACCTGCCGCCGTCGTCCTCCTCGCCCTCGGGCCGGCCCCCGGCCAGCGTCTGGGCGGCCTCCCGGACGCGTTCCAGAACGGTCATGGGGTCGACGTCGGTCTCCGCCAAGAACGACTGGATTTCGCCCTCGAGGTGGTCGCGGAGCCAGGGCACCGCGGTGAACTGCGTGCGGTGGGTCTCCTCGTGCAGGCACACCCACAGCCGGAAGTCGTGGGGCTCCACGTCGAGTTCGCGCTCCACGTGGACGATGTTCGGGGCGACGAGCAGCAGCCGGCCGCCGCCGTTCGCGCCGGCCGGGAGGTCGCGGGTGGCGGGTGCGAAGGTCTCGTACTGGCCGAGAACGCGGGAGGCCAGGAAGGACAGCAGCATGCCCAGCTCCACGCCGGTGACCTTGCCGCCGACGGCGCCGAGGACCGCGTTGCCGGCGCCGGTGCCGCGGCGCTCCTGCATCTTCTCCAGCAGCGGTTTGAGGATCTCCCGGAAGCCGGCGACGTTCGCGCGGACCCAGCCGGGGCGGTCGACGACGAGGACGGGCGTGTCGTGGGTCTCCTCGGTGCCCATACGAGTGAAGCCCCGGACGTGTTCCTCCGAGGCTTTGGCATGCCGGCGCAGCTCCGCGACGACGGCGCGGGCCTCGTCGCGGCTCACCTCGGGGCCCGGCCGCACGAGCCGGGTCGCGGTCGCCACCGCGAGATTCCAGTCGACCATGCCGGATGCCGTGCCACCGATGCTCGTCATGTGTCAACCGTACGTGAGGGGTCCCCGCGGGGGCAGGGCGTGCGAGGGGGCGACGGGTCCCGCGGGCGGCTGCGCGGGGCGGCGGTGCCGGTGGCCGGTTCTCAGCCGCAGCCGCATGCCGCCAGTGCCGTTGCCGTGCGGTCCAGGGCCGTCTGGGCGGCGGCCGGGTTCGTCGTGTCCGAGGCGAGGAGCGCGAAGGCGAGGACTCGGCCGTCGGCGTTGACGACGGTGCCGGCGAGGGTGTTGACGCCGGTGAGGGTGCCGGTCTTGGCACGTACGACGCCGGCCGCGCCGTCGCCGTAGCGGCTCGTCAGAGTGCCGGTGAAGCCGGCGACGGGGAGGCCGGTGAGGGTGGGGCGCAGGTCGGGCCGGTCGGGGTCGGCGGCCTTGGCGAGGAGGGCGGTGAGGAGGCCGGCGGTGAGCTTGTCCCCGCGGTCGAGACCGCTGCCGTCCTTGATGACGACGCCCTTCGTCGGCACTCCCAGCTTCTTCAGCTGCGCCTCGATCGCGCGGCCCGCCCCGTCGAAGTCGGCGCTCTCGCCCGTCGCGATCGCGGTGTGCCGGGCCAGGGCCTCGGCGATGTCGTTGTCGCTGTTGGTGAGCATCCGCTCGACGAGGGCGGACAGCGGCGGCGAGGCGACGGTGGCGAGGGTGTCCGCGCGGCCGGTGGCCTTGGACGGCCCGGGAGGCGTGGTCTTGATGCCCTCGGCCCGGAGGAAGTCCGCGAAGGCGCGGGTGGCCTCCGCCGCGGGGTCGGCGAAGCGCGGCGCCGGGCCGCTGGTGGAGTCGTCGGTGCGGGCCTCGTCGGCCATCAGGGCGGTGACGCGGGCGAGGTTGTCGTTGACCCCGATGGGGTGAAGATCGGAGCCCGCGTACAGGGTGGTGTCGTACGACAGGGTCACCGCGCGGATGTCCCGCTTCTCCAGTGCGGCGGCGGTCTCGGCGGCGAGGGCGCGCAGACCGGCCCGGCCTTCGGCGTCGCGGTCGGCGGTGAGGGTGGGGTCGCCGCCGCCGACCAGGATCAGCTCCTTGGTGTCGGGTTCGAAGACGGCGCGGGTGGTGAGGCGGTGGTCGGCGCCGAGGGCGGACAGCGCGGCGGCGGCGGTGGCGATCTTGGTGGTGGAGGCCGGGGTCAGCGCCTCCTCGGCGGCGCTGCCGTACAGCCGCTCGCCGGTCGCGATGTCGACGACGGCGGCCGCGCGGCGCCCGCCGAGCGCGGCGTCCTTCAGGAGCGGGTCGAGGGCGGCGGCGAGGGCCTTGGCGTCCGGCGCCGGCCGTCCGCCGCCCGTCGCGCCGCCCAGACCGGTCAGCACGGACGCAGCGCTGGGGGCGGGTCTGGGGCCGCCGGGCGCCGTACCGCCCGCCCCGGACCTGCCGGACGTGCCGTCGTGAGATGCGCCACCCCGCTGTCCGGCGGCAGCGGCGCGATCCCGCTCGGCCGTACGCTGACCCGTGGAGTCCCAGGGGCCCGCGGCGGTCACCACGCAGGCGGCCAGCGCCAGACCGGCGGTGGCGGCACCCGCGGTGTACTGCCAGGTCTTGGCTCGCGTGATCCGTGCGACCTGCGGTGACGCGGCCCGCGCCAGCCGCGCGACCCGCGGCCTCGCGGCCGTGGCGGCACGGGCGAGACGGGGACGTACGGCGTTCGCGACCCGCGTCAGACGCGGCCTCGCGGCTCGCCAAGGCCTCAGCTCGGGCACGACGACCAGCCCCTTTCGCGATCACACACCTGCGTGAGGGACACTTAATCACCAGAACTGTGTGTTGATCATGGAGGAGCCACCGGTGGAGTTCGACGTCACGATCGAGATCCCGAAGGGTTCGCGCAACAAGTACGAGGTGGACCACGAGACCGGTCGGATCCGCCTGGACCGCCGCCTGTTCACGTCGACCGCGTACCCGACGGACTACGGCTTCGTCGAGAACACCCTCGGCGAGGACGGCGACCCGCTGGACGCGCTGGTCATCCTGGACGAGCCGACCTTCCCGGGCTGCCTCATCCGCTGCCGCGCGATCGGCATGTTCCGTATGACCGACGAGGCCGGCGGCGACGACAAGCTGCTGTGCGTCCCGGCGACGGACCCGCGTGTGGAGCACCTGCGCGACATTCACCACGTGTCCGAGTTCGACCGCCTGGAGATCCAGCACTTCTTCGAGGTGTACAAGGACCTGGAGCCCGGCAAGTCCGTCGAGGGCGCCAACTGGGTGGGCCGCACCGACGCCGAGGCCGAGATCGAGCGGTCGTACAAGCGCTTCAAGGAGCAGGGCGGTCACTGACCTCCCGTGCCTGCCGGAACGGGCCGTACGCGCTTGCGTGCGGCCCGTTCGGCATGGGTGCGCGGATACTGCGCATACTGAGGGCACCGGAGGTGTCGTACAGGGAGCGCTACGCAGGTGACGGACGCGGAGGACCGCAAGCCGCAGTCGGACGAGGCGAGGATGGCCTTCACGCCGCCCGCCGGTGTCGAGGTCGGGGAGAGCGAGTCGGAGACCACCTCCGAGTTCGCCCTGCCCGTCGGGCTGGACGTCCCGCAGCCGCCGGGCGCGGAGCCCGAGGGGTCGGCGTTCAGCACACCGAGCGCCTACAGCGCGCGGGAGGCGCCGCCCGCGTTCACGCCGCCGAACGGGATACCGGCGGTCAGTCTCACCAAGGACGCGCCGTGGCAGGACCGGATGCGCACCATGCTGCGCATGCCGGTGACCGAGCGGCCCGCGCCGGAGCCGGTGCACAAGGCGGAGGAGGGCGGCCCGGCCGTCCCCCGCGTGCTCGACCTGACGCTGCGTATCGGCGAGCTGCTGCTGGCGGGCGGTGAGGGCGCGGAGGACGTCGAGGCGGCGATGTTCGCGGTGTGCCGCTCGTACGGGCTGGACCGGTGCGAACCGAACGTCACCTTCACCCTGCTGTCGATCTCGTACCAGCCGTCGCTGGTGGACGATCCGGTGTCGGCGGCGCGGACCGTACGGCGGCGCGGGACGGACTACACGCGGCTCGCGGCCGTCTTCCAGCTGGTGGACGACCTCAGCGACCCGGAGACGCACATCTCGCTGGAGGAGGCCTACCGGCGGCTCGCGGAGATCCGCCGCAACCGGCACCCGTATCCGACCTGGGTGCTGACCTCGGCGAGCGGGCTGCTCGCGGGCGCGGCCTCGGTGCTGGTCGGCGGCGATCTGATCGTGTTCGTCGCGGCCGCGCTGGGCGCGATGCTCGGGGACCGGCTGGCGTGGCTGTGCGCGGGGCGCGGGCTGCCGGAGTTCTACCAGTTCACGGCCGCCGCGATGCCGCCGGGCGCGATCGGGGTGGCGCTGACCGTCGCCCACGTGGACGTGAAGGCGTCCGCCGTGATCACCGGTGGGCTGTTCGCGCTGCTGCCCGGACGGGCGCTGGTGGCGGGCGTGCAGGACGGGCTGACCGGGTTCTACATCACCGCGGCGGCGCGCCTGCTGGAGGTCATGTACTTCTTCGTCGGCATCGTCGTCGGCGTGCTGGTGGTGCTGTACTTCGGCGTCCAGCTGGGGGCGCAGCTGAATCCCGAGGCGGCGCTGGGCAGCAACGAGCAGCCGGTGGTGCAGATCATCGCGTCGATGCTGCTGTCACTGACGTTCGCCGTGCTCCTGCAGCAGGAACGATCCACCGTGCTCGCCGTCACGCTCAACGGTGGTGTGGCGTGGGTGGTGTACGGCGCCATGCACTACGCCGGTGACCTGTCGCCGGTCGCCTCGACGGCGGTGGCGGCGGGGCTGGTCGGGCTGTTCGGGCAGCTGATGTCGCGGTACCGGTACGCGTCGGCGCTGCCCTACACCACTGCGGCGATCGGCCCGCTGCTGCCGGGTTCCGCGACGTACTTCGGACTGCTGGCGTTCGCGCAGAACGACGTCGACGGCGGGCTGACGTCGCTGAGCAAGGCGGCGGCGCTGGCCATGGCGATCGCCATCGGGGTGAATCTCGGTTCGGAGATGTCGCGGCTGTTCCTGCGGGGCGCGGGGCGCGGGCGGAAGGCCGCCAAGCGGACTCGCGGGTTCTGAGCACCCGCGCGGCCCGCGCCGCCCACGTCCCCGGCCGGGGTCGGCTCAGTAGCCCTGGTTCTGGTTGTCGTACGGGTACTGCTGCCGCGGGTACTGCTGGTTTCCGTACGGCTGCTGGTTTCCGTACGGCTGCTGGTTTCCGTACGGCTGCTGGTTCTCGTAGCCGCCCTGGCCATAACCGTTCTGGTCGTAACCGTACTGCTGCTGGTCATGGCCGTACTGCTGCTGGTCATGGCCGTACTGCTGCTGGTCGTAGCCGTACTGCTGCTGATTCTGCGGCGGGTAGGGCTGCTGCTGCTCGGCCGGCGGGACCCGGCGGAGCTGGGTGGTGGCGTCGTCCATCACCGGGTACGAGGGCTGCTGCCGGCCCTGCGGCTCCGGTTGCTGCTGCGGGGCGTTCTTGCTCTTCGAGCGGGCGCGCCAGAACTCGATGATGATCGGCACGACGGAGATCAGGACGATCAGGATCAGGATCGCTTCGATGTTCTTCTTGACGAAGTCGATGCCGCCCAGCCAGGAGCCGAGCAGGGTGACGCCCGCGCCCCACAGGACGCCGCCGACGATGTTGAAGATCAGGAAGGAGCGGTACCGCATGCCGCTGACGCCGGCGATGATCGGCGTGAAGGTGCGGACGATGGGCACGAAGCGGGCCAGGACCAGGGACTTCGGGCCGTACTTCTCGAAGAACTCGTGGGCCTTGGTGACGTTCTCCTGCTTGAAGAGGCGGGAGTCGGGACGGGTGAAGAGCGAGGGTCCGACCTTCTTGCCGAACATGTAGCCCGCCTGGTCGCCGAGGATCGCGGCGAGGCAGATCAGGACGATGGCCGCCCACAGGGGGAAGTCCAGCTCCCCCGAGGTGATCAGCAGGCCCGCGGTGAACAGCAGCGAGTCACCGGGCAGGAAGAAGCCGATGAGCAGGCCGGACTCGGCGAAGACGATGAGGAGAAGACCCCAGATCCCGAAGGTGTCGAGCAGGTAGTTCGGATCCAGCCAGCTGGGTCCGAGAGCAAGCGTCGTCACGGTTCCGGGCTCCTGAGGGGTGAGGGAAGTACGGCGTCCGGTTCGGCCGGACAAAGCTATCAACGCGCTCTGCCCGGCCCAGGTTCCACCGGAGTCCTCAGGATGCCCTGTGTGCCCGCTGGGACAAAGCCGTGGGCCCGGGGTACGGCCCCCGGGCCCACGGATCAGCAGGAGTGCCGGGCCGCGTTCGCGACGATCGCGTCCCTCAGGTGCTCGGCGAGGCCGGGGCGCATCGCGTCGTAGAACGCCTTGAAGCGCTCGTCGGAGACGTACATCTCACCCAGGCCCTGGTGCATCTCGTAGCCGCACTCGTAGAACCAGCCGCAGATGTGCCGGCGGTGCTCCTCGGCCATCTCCATGGCGCGCTCGCCGGCCGGCGGCTCGCCCTGGGCCATCAGGGCGGCGTAGCGCTCGCTCCAGTCGGCCACCTCGGCCTGCATCCGCTGCCAGTCCTGCTTGGTGTAGCCCGCGGCGCGGCGCTGCGACTCGGCGTAGGCCTCCGTGCCGCCCCAGCGGACCTCCGCCTCCTCCGCGTACTGCTCCGGGTCCTTGTCCCCGAAGACCTCGAACCGCTCCTCGGGCGTGAGGTCGATGCCCATCTCGCGTGCCTCCATGGCGTGCTCCACGGCCGCCGCCATCTTCCGCAGCCTCTCGATCCGGGCGGTCAGCAGCTCGTGCTGCCGGCGCAGGTGGGCCCGCGGGTCCGCGTCCGGGTCGTCGAGCAGGACGGCGACCTCGTCGAGCGGGAAGCCGAGCTCGCGGTAGAACAGGATCTGCTGCAGCCGGTCGAGGTCGGCGTCGCTGTAGCGCCGGTGTCCCGCACGGCTGCGCTCGCCGGGTGCGAGCAGGCCGATGTCGTCGTAGTGGTGCAGCGTGCGCACCGTGACTCCGGCGAAACCGGCGACCTGTCCCACGGAGTAGCTCACTTCTTCCGCTCCCTTCTGTGACGCCCTCCACGGTGCGCCCTCACGTCACGTGAGGTGCAAGCCGCTTTCCTCGGGCCCGCCGCTACTCGCTCAGCCGCCCGAACCTCCGTACCGCCAGCGGGAAGAACACCGCGAGCAGACCCACCGGCCAGGCCACCGCCGCCCAGAGGTGGCCCGCGTCGACCGTCCCGCCCGCGCACAGCTCGCGTACCGCGGTCGCCGTGTGGGACAGGGGGTTCCACTCCACGACCGTGCCCAGCCAGCCGGGCATGGAGTCCGGGGTGGCGAGCACGTTGGAGAGGAAGCCGATCGGCCAGACGAGGATCTGGACGGCCTGGACCATCTCCGGCCGGCCGGCGAGCAGGCCGAGGTGGATGCCGATCCACAGCATGGCGAACCGGAACAGCAGAAGCAGTCCGACCGCCGCCCCGAAGTCGGCGAGGCCGCCGTGCACCCGCCAACCGACGGCGTGGCCCACACCCGTCAGCACGGCCAGCACCAGGGCCGACTGGAGCATGTCGGCGGCGGACCGGCCCACCAGTACGGCTCCGTCGGTCATCGGCATGGACCGGAACCGGTCGATCACCCCCTTGTTCATGTCCTGTGTGACGGCGATCATCGTGCCCTCCAGGCCGAAGGCCATGGTGAGGGCGAGCATGCCGGGGACCAGGTAGTCCACGTACGGCCCGCTGACGCCCCGGCCGCCGCCGATGAGGTAGCCGAACATCAGCATCAGCATCACGGGGAACACCAGGTTCACCATGACCTGCACCGGTTGCCGCGCCCAGTGGGCGAGTTCGCGGCGGGTCATCGTCCAGGAGTCGGTCAGGGCGTAGGTGCTCACACGGCCTCCTTCTCGCGGCGCTCGCCGCCGGTGAGGTGCAGGAAGACCTCGTCGAGCGTGGGCCGCCGCAGCGCGATGTCCTCGGCTTCGATGCCGGCCTCCTCCAGCGCGCGTACGACGCCGGTGAGGGCCGTCATGCGGTCGGTGACCGGGGCGCTGAGCAGCCGCCGGTCGGCGTCGACGCGGACGGCGTCCTCCGGCGCGGGCAACAGGGCGGCAGCCGCACCGAGCCGGTCCGCGTCGCGCAGGACGACGTCGATGCGGTCGCCGCCGAGGGCGGACTTCAGCTCGTCGGGTGTGCCGTCGGCGACGACCCGGCCGGAGTCGACCACCGAGACGCGGTCGGCGAGCTGGTCGGCCTCCTCCAGGTACTGGGTGGTGAGCAGGACCGTCGTGCCGCCGCCGACCAGGGAGCGGACCGCGGCCCAGACCTCGGCGCGGCCGCGCGGGTCGAGGCCGGTGGTGGGCTCGTCCAGGAAGAGCACGTCGGGGTCGGTGACGAGCGACGCGGCGAGGTCGAGGCGGCGGCGCATACCGCCGCTGTACCGCTTGACCGGCTTGCGCCCGGTGCCGGTGAGGTCGAAGCGCGCCAGCAGTTCGTCGGCGCGTGCCCGCGCGCGGCGGGCGCCCAGGTGGTGGAGGCGGCCGAACATCTCCAGGTTCTGGCGGCCGTCCAGTTCCTCGTCGACGGCCGCGTGCTGGCCGAGCAGACCGATGCGGAGGCGGACCTCGCGCGCCTGGGTCACCACGTCGTGTCCGGCGACCTCGATCCGGCCCGCGTCCGGCCGCAGCAGCGTCGACAGGACGCGTACCAGGGTCGTCTTCCCGGCGCCGTTGGGGCCCAGTACGCCCTGGACCGTGCCTCGCGGGACGACGAGGTCGAGTCCGTCCAGCGCCTTCTTGTCCCCGTATGCCTTGCGTGCGCCGTCCACGGCGATCGCCGTATGGGTCACAGGCCACCCGCTTTCTAGCTAGTCAACCTTGACTAGGTCGGAAACGTAATGCCCGCCCACTCATTCGTCAAACTTGATTAGTCCATCCTTTCCAGCCGTCAGCCGGCGTCCTCGGGGTGCCGCTCCCCCGTCGCGTACGGGTTGTCCTGCCCGTCGGCGAGGACGCCGACGAAGGAGGCGCCCTCTCCGTCGAAGGTGTAGGCCCCGCCCTCGATCCGCTCGATCAGCCCACGCGTCCAGTCGGCCTCAGCGTCGGCCGTGTGGAGCCACAGGTTCATGATCTCGCCGATGTGGCCCAGCTGGCCGGGGCCGTTCTCGGGCACGTAGTGCTCGGTGACGGCGCCGCGCCATTCCTCGATGCGGCGGATGCGCTCCTTCAGCAGGGCCACCGCCTCGGCGCGCGGCAGGTCGACCATGAAGCCGATGGCCGCGGACTTGATGTCCATCTTCTGGTCGTAGTTGGTGAGCGCCTCGCGGACCATGCCGAGGTACTCCTCCACACCGAGGTCGGTGATCTCGTACTCGGTGCGGGGCGGGCCGCCCGCGGTGGAGGGGGCGATCTCGTGCGCGTGCAACAGCCCTTGCTTCGCCATCTGCTTCAGCGCGTGGTAGATCGAGCCGGGCTTGGCGTTGGACCACTCGTGCGCGCCCCAGTACTCCAGGTCGTTGCGCACCTGGTAGCCGTGAGCCCGTCCGTGCTGGCGGACGGCGCCCAGCACCAGGAGTCGGATCGCTGACATGCGGTCCAGATTAGGGCGTGTCGCCGCTCCCGTTTCCGGCGAGGGCGACCAGCTCGAAGGCCGTCCTGCCATCCAGCGACTCGCGGATGATGTCCGCGTGGCCCGCGTGGCGGGCGGTCTCCCGGATGAGATGGAGGCACAGCCAGCGCATCGAGACGGTCCTCTCCGGGAACCACGGCTCGTCGGGGAGCTCGAAGGTGTCGTCCAGGCTGGGCACCGCGCGGACGAACGCCTCCGTCTCGGCGGCGACCCGCTCCCAGTACGCCAGCTGCGAGGCGACGCTCTCGTCGCCGACGAGGCGGAAGGTCTCCTGCCAGTTGGTCTCGTCCCGCTTGACCGCCGGCGGCTCGCCCTTGGCCCGCGCGACCCAGCTCTGCTCCACCTCGGCGACATGCTTCACCAGCCCGGCGAGGCTCAGCTCGCTGACGCTGGGCGTGCTCGACGCCTGCTCGTCCGTGAGTCCCAGCACCGCCCGCCGGATGCCGCCGCGCTGCTCCGCCAGGAAGGAGAGCAGCGCGCCGCGCTCGTCGCCGGGGGCCTCCGCGCGCACGTGGGTGACCATGTCGACCGCCTTTCATCGGGGGGCTTTCGCCTGACACCGATGACGGTAGGAGGGATCGCGGTCAATTGCTGTCCTAAAGGCGGGGCGGCCCGGAAATCCCTCAGAAGGGGAACCCGCTCCGGCCGTGCTGCACCGAGATCCACTTCAGGGTCGTGAAGGCGTCCAGGGTCGACTCCCCGTTCAGACGGCCGACGCCCGAGTGCTTCTCGCCGCCGAAGGGGACGAGGGGCTCGTCGTGGACGGTGCCGTCGTTGACGTGGAACATGCCGGTGTCGACGCGCCGGGCGAAGCGGACGCCGCGTTCGACGTCGCCGGTGTGGACCGCGCCGCTGAGGCCGTACGGGGTGTCGTTGACCAGGCGTACGGCCTCCTCCTCGCCGTCGAAGGGGATGAGGAAGGCGACCGGGCCGAAGATCTCCTGGTGCAGCAGCGGGGAGCCGGCGGGCACGTCGGTGAGGACGGACGGCTCGACGAGGTTGTCCCGGACGGCGCCGCGCAGCAGCGCCGTGGCGCCGTCCGCGACCGCCTGCTCGACGGCGCCGGAGACGGACTCGGCCTGGGAGGCGTTGATGACCGGGCCGATGACGGTCTCCGGGTCGCGCGGATCGCCCGCCTTCAGGGACTTCACCTTGGCGACGAACTTCTCGGTGAACTCGCCGGCGATCGAGCGGTCCACGAGGACGCGGTTGGCGGCCATGCAGACCTGGCCCTGGTGGACGTAGCGGGAGAAGACGGCCGCGTCGACGGCGTAGTCGACGTCGGCGTCGTCGAGGACCACCAGCGCGCTGTTGCCGCCGAGTTCGAGGATCGCCTGCTTGAACTGCCCGGCGCAGACCGTGGCGACATGGCGGCCCACCTTGTCGGAGCCGGTGAAGGAGATGACCTTCGGCACCGGGTGCTCGATGAAGGCGTCGCCTATCTCGGCGATGTCGGTGACGACCACGTTCAGCACACCGGCCGGCAGGCCCGCGTCCTCGAAGAGCTTCGCGACGAGGGTGCCGCCGAGGACCGGGGTGTCCTGGTGCGGCTTGAGGACGACGGCGTTGCCGAGGGCCAGGGCGGGCGCGACGGACTTCAGGGACAGCAGGAAGGGGAAGTTGAAGGGGCTGATGACGCCGACGACGCCGACCGGGACGCGGTAGAGGCGGTTCTCCTTGCCGGGGTCGGGCGAGGGGATCAGCCGGTCCTCACGGCGCGTCGCCAGGGCGGCCGCCTCGCGCAGGAACTCCTTGGCCAGGTGCAGTTCGAAGGCGGCCTTCACTCGGGTGCCGCCCAGTTCGGCGACGATCGCCTCGGCGATCTCCGCCTCGCGCTCCTCGACCAGGCGCAGCGTCTTCTCCAGCACCGCGCGGCGGGCGAAGGCGCCCGCGCGGTCCCACTCCGGCTGGACGCGGGCGGCGGCGCGGTAGGCCTGATCTATCTCGTCGGCCGTGGCTATGGTGATCGAGGCCAGCTTCTCGCCGTCGTACGGATTGAAGTCGATGATGTCCCAGGAGCCGGTGCCCGGACGCCACTCGCCGTCGATGTACTGCTGAGCCAGGTCGGTGAAGTAGGACGACATGTGATCCCTCAATCCCTGCCGCAGAAGCAGACGGACAGATGTGTCTGATCGCCCGTCATCCTACTGGCCGGTTTGCCAACTTGGCCCTGGAGTCAGGAGAGTTGGAGGAGACCCCTGAGGAGATCGCGGCTCTCCGCCGGTCCCGGGCTGTCGCGCTGCAGCTCCTTCAGGGCGCCCTCGTACTGGGCGACGTCCTCGTGCTTGTCCAGGTAGAGGGCGCTGGTCAGCTGCTCGAGGTAGACCACGTCCGAGAGGTCGGACTCGGGGAAGCTGAGGATGGTGAAGGCGCCGCTCTCGCCGGAGTGCCCGCCGAAGCCGAACGGCATGATCTGCAGCCGGACGTTGGGCCGCTCGGAGATCTCGATGAGGTGCTGGAGCTGGCCGCGCATCACCTCGCGGTCGCCGTAGGGGCGGCGCAGGGCGGCCTCGTCCAGGACGATGTGGAAGTCGGGGGCGTTCTCCGCGACGAGGTGCTTCTGCCGCTCCAGGCGCAGCGCCACGCGGCGTTCGACGTCGGCCTCGCTCGCGCCCTTCATGCCGCGCCGCACCACCGCGCGGGCGTACTCCTCGGTCTGCAGCAGGCCGTGCACGAACTGCACCTCGTAGACGCGGATCAGCGACGCGGCGCCCTCCAGGCCGACGTAGGTCGGGAACCAGCTGGGCAGCACGTCGGAGTAGCTGTGCCACCAGCCGGCGACGTTGGCCTCGCGGGCGAGCGAGACGAGCGAGTTGCGCTCGGTCTCGTCCGTGATGCCGTACAGCGTCAGCAGGTCCTCGACGTCCCTCGTCTTGAAGCTCACCCGGCCCAGCTCCATCCGGCTGATCTTCGACTCGGACGCGCGGATGTGGTAGCCCGCCGCCTCGCGGGTGATGCCACGCGCCTCGCGCAGCCGCCTGAGTTGCGAGCCGAGCAGCATGCGCCGCACCACCGATCCGGGCTCTCCCGCGCTCACGTTCGCCAGCCTCCCCAACCGTCTTAGGGCCCGCAGTCTGCCACTAAATCACTCCGAGCTGTACTCGTCCGATTACACAGACGGAAAGAAGCCAAAGATTCCGGGCAGGCGCGCGCAGCCGGACGACCGGGAGGCGACCGGCGGACGACGAGAAGATGGCGGAAAAATTGGCCAAGAAGCGGTACGGGAGGGTCGATTTCGGTCACGTGCACGTGCATCTGCCCTTGCATCTGCTCTGCGCATCCGAAACCATGGTCCCGCGCCACCGCTGCATCGCAACGACCGCGAATTCCGGGAGTGCCCCGCATGGCAACGAATGGATCGACCATGCTCGAGCCGTTACGGCAGGGCCTTCCCCCGCTCGATCCCGCGGCCGTCTCCAGCGCCGCCTCCTGCGCCCTCCCCGCCCGCTACGAAGCGGTGGGTGACGCACGCCGGTTCACCCGCGGCACCCTCGACCAGTGGGGTCTCGGCGAACGGTTCGACGACGTCTGTCTGGTCGTCTCGGAACTCGTCACCAACGCCCTGCGGCACGCCCTGCCGGACACCGCGCGGGCATCGGACCAGGACCCGCAGGTACGGCTGCACCTGATGCGCTGGACCGACCGGCTGGTGTGCGCGGTGCGCGACCCGAGCAACGACAGCCCGGTAGCCCGTGAGGCGGACGACTTCTCGGCGGAGTCCGGCCGCGGGCTGTTCCTCGTGGACTCCTTCTGCGACAGCTGGGGCTGGCACCCGCTGGCCGGCACGCTCAGCGGCAAGGTGGTCTGGGCGCTGTTCCGGCTGCAGCCCGCCGAGTGACGAACCGCGGCACGCGCGCGTGCCGCGGTTCTACGCGCGTCATGGCTAAAAGCGGGGCCCGTTTCCGGAAATTCCGGCAGACCCGGTCCTCAGCCCGCCACCAGGTGATCGAACTCGCCGTCCTTCACCCCGAGCAGCATGGCCTCGATCTCCGCCCGGGTGTACACGAGCGCGGGCCCGTCTGGGAAGTTGGAATTCCGTACGGCCACCCGTCCGCCCGGCAACCGGGCGAACTCCACACACGAGCCCTGCGAGTTGCTGTGCCGACTCTTCTGCCAGGCCACACCGCGCAGCTCGGTGGCGGCCATGCCGTTGTACACGTCGTGGTCCACAGGTCGCTCCCCGGTGGTGCACTGGCTGTCTGGCCATAGGTGCAGTGGTCAACTGTGCCGGATCATAACCTTCTTCATCTGCAGTTGCATGAGCAGATGCACGTGCACGCGGGGTGTTCCCGTGACTACAACTTTGCCCCCGCTTTACCGGAGTGGTGCCGGTACTAGGAACAGACGCTCGCCAACAGCTTTGTGTTCCATTGAACTTCCGCGAACTTCCTTATTTCCCAAGAGATTTGACACGAACGCCGACGAGCCCCGCCTCCGGTGAGGCGGGGCTCGTCGCGCGGGGCCGGCGGGGCGTCAGCGACCGGCGTACGGCAGCAGGGCCATCTCGCGGGCGTTCTTGATCGCGCGGGCCAGCTGCCGCTGCTGCTGCGAACCGACCCGGGTGACGCGGCGGCTGCGGATCTTGCCGCGGTCGGAGACGAACTTCCGCAGCAGATCGGTGTCCTTGTAGTCGACGTACGTCACCCCCGCCTCGTCCAGGGGATTCGGCCGGTTCTTGGCGGGCTTGCGGTCGGGCTTGCGGGGCATGCGGGTTCAGACCTCCAGGAGGGTGTCGAAGGCGGGCGGCAGCCGCTTCCAGGCGTCCCGCCCGGCGGCGTACTCGGCGTCGGTCAGCAGACAGGACTCCAGCAGCCGCCGCAGGTTGTCGCGGTCGAGGCCGGGCGAGGTGAAGACCAGGTGCTGGCAGCAGTCGCCGTGCTCGGGGTGCCAGTCGAGCGCGGCGGCGGCGCGGCGTATCGGCGGCAGCATCTCCCAGGCCGCGTCGGGCAGCGAGGCGAGCCACGGGCCGGCGCTCTCCACGCACAGCGCGCCGCCCGCCGCGTCCCAGTGCAGCAGGGTGTCCGGCCTGTCGGCGAGCCAGAACCGGCCCCGGCTGCGGGCGGCGGCGCAGGTCAGGTCCTCCAGCGCCTGGTAGAGCCGCTCCGGGTGGAACGGGCGGCGCCGATGCCAGACGAAGGTGGTCACGCCGTGCGCGTCGGCCTCGGCGGGCAGCAGCGCGCACGCCGGGTGCTGGGCGGCGGCGGCCGCCTCGACGTCGAAACCGGCGAGTGCGGCGCCCGCCAGATCGCCGTGGCCGATCGCGATCCGGCGGGCGGTCGGGTGCAGCTGCGCCAGCAGCTCGCGGTCCTCGTCGTCGGCCTCCTCGGAGTCGGCGACGGCGAGGACGGGGGCGTACTCCAGCTGGCGGGCGAAGGTGTCGGCGACGGTCCGCTGGTCGGTGGCGGCCGCGGCGAGCCCGGCCTCGGCGAGGTCGTCGCCGTTGCCGAGGTACGGCAGCAGCAGCGCCGGGTCGACGGCGGTGAGTACGCCGGTGACGGTGAGGCCGCCTGCGGTGACGACCTCGGCCATGGCCTTCGGTTCGACGGAGTCCCACAGCTCGACGACCGCGAGCCGGGTGTCCCCGGCGTCGGCGAGGCGCCGCAGCTCGGGCACCAGGTCCTCGCGCAGGGCACAGCACGCGCAGTCGTTGACCAGCGGGGCCTCACCGGCGTCCCGGATGCCGTCGGCGTCCCGGACGGTGCGGACGACGGTGCCGGCCGCGGCCGTCGTCAGGTCGTGGTGGAGGGCGACGCTGCCGGGGACGTCGGCGAGCAGCCGTGCGACGGCCGCCTTGCGGGCGTCGGAGTGCAGCCCGCCGACGATCACGACGGAGAGGTCGGACACGGTGTCAGCTCCGCTTCCCGTACCGGCGCTCGAAGCGCTCGACGCGGCCGGCGGTGTCCAGGACGCGGGCCGTGCCCGTGTAGAAGGGGTGGCTGACGTGGGAGATCTCGACGTCGACGACCGGGTAGGTGTTGCCGTCCTCCCACTCGATCGTCCTGTCGCTCGTCATGGTCGAGCGGGTCAGGAAGGCGTAGTCGGCGGCGCGGTCGCGGAAGACGACGGGGCCGTAGTCGGGGTGGATTCCCTGGCGCACGGCTGCTCAGCGCTCCTCTCGGAAGTCGACGTGCCGGCCGGCGACCGGGTCGTACTTGCGCAGGGTCATACGGTCCGGGTCGTTACGGCGGTTCTTGCGGGTGACGTAGGTGTAGCCGGTGCCGGCGGTGGACCGGAGCTTGATGACCGGGCGGAGTTCGTTGCGTGCCATGCTGCTATGTTACTGAAAATGAATTCCATTACGAACTCGATCGAGGAGAGGTGCGTCACCCCGTGTCCGCCCACTGCATGCTGACCGGCACCCGGCCCGGCTTCGGCAACCGCGTCTCGCACTCCCACCGGCGCACCCCGCGCCGCTTCGACCCCAACGTCCAGTCCAAGCGGTACTGGCTGCCGAGCGAGAACCGATACGTCCGGCTGCGGCTGAGCACCAAGGGGATCAAGACCGTCGACACGATCGGGATCGAGGCCGCCGTGGCCCGGATCCGCGCGCGGGGGGTGCGGGTCTGATGGCGAAGAAGAGCAAGATCGCGAAGAACGCGAAACGGCAGGAGACCGTCGCGCGGTACGCCGCGCGGCGCGCCGAACTGAAGGAGATCATCCGCCGGCCATCCACCACCGACGCGGAACGGCGTGCCTCGCAGGCCGAGTTGCGCGCGCAGCCACGAGACGCGAGCGCCACGCGCGTGCGCAACCGGGACCAGGTGGACGGGCGCCCGCGCGGCTACCTCCGGGCGTTCGGACTGTCGCGGGTGTCGCTGCGGGAGCAGGCGCACGCGGGGTACCTGCCGGGGGTCCGGAAGTCCTCCTGGTAGTACCTACTTCCTGGTAGCTTGCTGCGGTCGTACCGTCCGACCTGATCCCTGGGGGCTCGCAGTGACTTCGGCGACGTACGCGCGCGGGGCGCGCGGGCGGACACGGATCTCGGCCATGGCCGCGGCCGCGGGGCTGGGCGGCGTGCTGCTGCTGAGCGCGTGCAGTGACGACGGCGGCACCGAGGAGGCGGTCACGCCCACCTCCTCGGCGTCCGACCCCGCCTCGCCGTCCGCCTCCGCCCCCGAGAGCGCGAGGCCGTCCGGCGCCGGACGCGCGGAGCTGCAGGGCAGCTGGCTCGCCACCACCGGCGGACAGGCCGTGGCCCTCGTGATCACCGGTGACGACGCCGGGCTGTTCGCCAGCAGGGGCGCGGTGTGCAGCGGGCAGGTCGGCGAGGCGTCCGGAGAGCCGACGATCCGGCTGCGCTGCGGCGGCGGGGACGAGGAGCGGGGCACCGGGACGGTCGACTCCGCCACGGCGACCAGGCTGGAGGTGACCTGGGAGGGCACGGTGGGCGCCGAGACGTACACGAAGGCGGAGGGCGGCAAGCTGCCGTCGGGGTTGCCCACGACGCCGTAGCGCCTGCCGGCGGTTGGCGGGGCCGGTCAGCCGACTGCTTTCCGGTTGCCGTCCAGGGCGTCGGACAGCTCTGTCAGACAGGCCAGCATCAGGTGGGCCGCCTGACGGACGTAGAGGGCTTCGCCCGCGGGGTCCGTCGGGGTCGGGTCCGGGACAGCGGGCCGCTCCGGTTTGGGCGGCGGGTTCGTCCAGGACGGGTCTTCGAGGGTCGCCCGTACGGTGTCCCAGTCGGGGACGCGGCGGTCGCGCACCGCCTTCGCGCCGTGGGCCGTGGCCTTGCGCAAGGCGTCGGCGAGACGGGCGGCGGGTGGGAGCGGCGGGGCCGCGTGGTCCGGGAGGTGGGCCTCCAGGAGCATCGCCACGCGGCCCATCTGGGTCAGCGCCTCCTCGGCGTCGTCCGCCGTGGCCCGGGACAGACCACGATGGCGTACGGGTTCGCTCTCCGCGCGGGCGACCGCCGCGTGCCAGGCGGCACGGGCCGCGCGGGCGGTGAGCAGGGCCTCCCGGATGTCGTCGGCGGAGGTGTTCGCGGGGTCCGCGTGGTGGCGCAGGACCGCGGCGGCGTACCCGCCCTGGGCGGCCAGCCACTCGGCGAGACGGGTGCGCAGGCGCGGTGTCTCCCACGCCGGGTAGACGGCGTACGAGAGCATCGCCAGCAGTCCGCCCAGCAGGGTGAGCAGGACGCGTTCGGGCCCGGTCCGGGTCCACTGCTCGCCCGCCATGCCGAGCAGGAAGACGACGTACGCCCCGATGCAGGCCTGCGCGGCGAACTGGCCCATGCGCATCACGAGGTACAGCAGGGCGGCGCTGACCACGGCGAGCGCGGCGGACAGCCAGACACCGGGGTGGGTGAGCTGCACGATGGCGGTGGCGACGGCCACGCCGAGGACCGTGCCGGCCAGGCGGGCCACCGCGCGGCTGTACGTCTGGGAGAAGTCCGGGCGCATGACCATGACCGCGGTGAGGGGCGCCCAGTAGCCGTGGCCCAGGGGGAGGGCGGTGCCGAGGAGGTAGCCGGTGGTGGCGACCGCGGTGACCCGGACGGCGTGCCGGGTGATCGGCGAGTCGTGGCGCAGCCGCAGTTCGTCGCGCATCGACCGCAGTACGACGGGGACGAGGCGCGGGAGGGTGGGGCGCGGCAGATGGGGGGCCGGTTCGGGTGCGGGACTCGCGCGTCCGCCCCTTCGGGGCTCCGCTTCCGCCGTCTCCACCACGTCCGCCAGCAGGCGGGCCAGCCGGGTGGCCGCGCGCTGCGGCGGGCCGGTGAGGATCGAGCCGGTGTCGGGGGTGCGCAGGGCGGCCGTGGCGGGAGCGGGGAGGGTGACGGGCGTGCCGTGGCGGACGGCGTGGGCGGCGGCGTCGAGGACGGTGGCCGCGGCGGCGAGGAGTTCGCGGACCCGGTCGCGGGCGCGGCCCTCCGGCGGGACGCCGAGCGCCGGGTCGGCCAGGGAGGCGAGGACCGGGCGGATCCGCTCGGCGAGGCCGCGGGTGCCGTGCAGTTCGGCGGGGCGGCGGCGGGCCTGGCGCGGGGTGACGGCGGCGGCGTCGCGGGCCTCCATCAGCGGGAGCGGGTCGAAGGGGGCGACCGGGTCGTGGCGCAGGCGGCGGGCGTAGTCGGCCTCGGCGGCCAGGGCGTCGGCGAGCGCGTCGCGGTGCGGGCCCCAGCGGCGTATCGGGAACAGGACGATGAGCGCCGCCTGCACGGCTCCGCCGGCGATCATCATCACGGCGTGCGCGGCCGCCTGGGCGACGGAGGTCGGCAGGGTGACCGTCACCAGCATCATCGCCACGTTGGAGGAGGCGATCAGGCCGGTCGTGGGGCCCGCGGCCCAGCTCAGGCCGGCGGCGAAGGTCCAGACGGCGAGCAGGGCGAGGAACAGGGCCAGGTGCGGGATGGTCAGGTAGCCGAGGAAGGTGGAGACGGCGAGGCTGGTGCCGGAGGCCAGCGCCAGCTCCGGGCGTGGCCGCCAGCTGCGCTGGAAGGTGGCGATCGCCGCCTGCAGCGCCCCGAACGCCGAGCTGGCCGCCGCCTCCGGGCCGAGCGCCCACAGACTCACCCCGATGGTGATCGCCAGCCCGACCGCGCCGCGCAGCGCGATCAGCGGCTCCAACGGCTTGCGTTGCACGACGAGCCCCGAGCGCGCGGTCTGTCTCAGCGCCCGGAACCAGCTCATTCCGTCAGCGTACGGGACATAAAGGGCGGGTTGTCGGTGGGGTGGCCGCACGGCGAGCGCACCGCCGTGGGTGATGATCTCTCCGGCACCGTCACCGTCCCAGGGAGTCCGCTCATGCGCGCCAAGTCGTTCACCGCCACCACCGGCGCCGTCGTCGGCGCGCTCGCCGCCGCGCTCGTGCTGTCCGGGTGCGGCGGGGAAGCGGAGGAGAGCCGGGGACAGGAGACGGGCGGCGGCGGTGTCTGCGCCGGTGCGGACATCGGTGTCGAGTACGGACCGGTGGACGCGGCGCCGGCCGCCGGGGACACCGGCAATGTGACCGTGACGCTCACCAACCGGGCGGGCGCCCCGTGCACGCTGGACGGCTTCCCCGCGGTCGAGTTGGCGGCCGGGGACACCTCCGTCGCCGTGCGGCCGGACGACGCCGCGTCGGCGCGGAAGCTGACCCTCGCGGAGGGCGGCACCGCGCTGTTCACGCTCACGTACACGCGCGGAGAAGCCGGCGGGGAGCGGTCCCTGGCGGTGCGGACGGTGAAGGTCGGCCTGCCGGACGACACGGTGACGCACGACCTCCCGTGGTCGTACGGCGAGGTCGCGCTGAAGGGCGAGGCGGAGGCGGAGGCCTCGGTCGGCCCGTTCCAGCAGCCCGTCGGGGACTGACGCCGGCGGCGTCAGCCGAGGCGGCGGCGGTGCCTCACCTGCGCCCGGTCCGCCGCGCGGGCGCCCTCGCTCCAGCCCGCCGCGTCGCTGACGCCGCGCAGCCGGGTCGTGGTGGTCTCCGGGAACATGCGCTCCGCGCGGTCGGTGACCGCGACGTCGCGGGAGGCGAGGACGGGGAGCAGATCGTCGGTCACCTGCGTCTCGGCGGCGGCCGCGAGGCGGGTGCCGATGCGGTGGGCGTAGGCGGCCAGGAAGGACTGCCGGAACGTTTTCGTGCGCTTGCGGCCGCCCTTGCGCTGCGCCGCCTCCGCCTTCGTCATCGCCGTCGTGGCCTGCACGAGCAGTGAGGTGTAGAGCAGTTCGACGACCTCCAGGTCCGCGTCGAAGCCGACGACCGTGGAGAAGCCGAGGGGTTCGTTCCACACCGCCCGGCAGTGGTTCGCGGTGGCCACCGCGTCCAGCAGGACCGCCTTGGCCTGCTCGTACGGCGCCTCCACACCGATCCGGCAGGCGCCGGGCGCGTCGGTGGCGGCAGCCGGGGAGCGGGCGGCGAGCAGCGCCTCGTCGATGCTGTGCCGGGCCATCAGCTCCTGCGCCTTGGCGCTCAGCGCCTCCGCCTCCTCCGGGTAGCCGGTCGCCTCCGCCTTGGCGAGCAGCGCGCGGATCCGGCTGAGCATGCGGGACTCGGCGGGCGCGTCCCGGCGTACCGGCTCGTGCTCGTCGAGGGGTTCGAGGGCCGGCAGCCGCAGCAGGAGCCGGTACAGCTCCAGGAGGGCGGTCGCGCGCGAGAAGCGGTCCGCGCGGGGCGGCTCTCCGGCGGGCAGGCCGTCGAGCTGGGCGGCCCAGCGGCGGCCGCGCGGGCGGTCGTCGGGGGCCTGCGCGCGGATCAGCTCCGCCACGAGGTGCACGTGGACGTCGTCCAGTTCCCGGCGCGCGATCCGTACGACGTCGGCGGGCTGCCAGCCGCGCCGCCAGGCGGCGGCGACGAACTCCCGGCCGCGCCGGCCGAGTTCCGCGTCGGCGGCCGGGTCGGCGGCGAGCAGGGACGCGCCGGTGTCGAGGCCGGTGTCGTCGGCGGCGTAGAGGGCGGCTTCGAAGGCGCGGTCGACGGTGCTGGGCGTACTCACCCGCCGATGGTGTCACGCGCGGGTCGGGACCCCCACGCGCGCGTGGGTACCTCGTTCCGTCTCACTCCCCGGAATTCGGTCGCCCGCGCGGGAGGGCTGTTTCGAGCATGGCCCCATGGTGGACATGCATCTGTACGCGGCGTTCCTGGTCGCCGCCTTCGCGCTCTGTGTCACTCCGGGACCCGACATGATGTTCATCGTCGCCGTGGGCGGTAGAGGCGGGCCCGCGGCGGGGGTGATGGCCGCGTTCGGGGTGGCCTGCGCGATGCTCGTGCACGCGGTGGCCGCGGCACTGGGTCTGTCGGCGCTGTTCACGACGCTGCCGACGCTGTATCACGTGCTCCGCTGGGCGGGGGCGGCGTATCTGCTGTATCTCGCGGTGAAGGCGTTCCGGGACCGTTCGGTGCCCGGCGAGGAGGACTCGCCGGGGGCCGGGGCGGGGCTGCGGCGGGCTTTCTGGCAGGGCGCGATCACCAATCTGCTCAATCCGAAGGTGATCCTGTTCAACGTGGCGTTCCTGCCGCAGTTCGTGGACCCGGACCTGGGCCATGTGCCGGGGCAGTTCATGGTGCTCGGGGTGACGATCGTGGTCATGGGCTTCGCGGTGGACGGCACGATCGGGCTGCTGTCCGGGAAGCTCTCGGCGCTGCTGCGGCGCAGCCGGCGGGTGGCGCGCGGGCTGAACGTCTTCAGCGGGACGGTGTTCACGGCACTCGCCGTCAGACTGTCAACCGAAGGTTGACAGTCTGAGGAGCGCAACCTACGGTTGACACATGACGACGAACTCCAAGATCACGTCATCCGTACGCCTCGACGACCTCATCGAGGCCATCAAGACGGTCCACGACCAGCCCCTGGACCAGCTCCAGGACGCGGTCATCGCCGCGGAGCACCTCGGCGACATCGCGGACCACCTGATCGGCCACTTCGTGGACCAGGCCCGGCGTTCCGGCGCGTCCTGGACGGACATCGGCAAGAGCATGGGTGTCACCCGGCAGGCGGCACAGAAGCGGTTCGTGCCGAAGGAGTCGGCGGACCTGGACCCCAGCCAGGGCTTCAGCCGCTACACCCCGCGCGCGCGGAACGTCGTCGTGGCCGCCCACAACGAGGCCATCGCCGCCCGCAACGCCGAGGGCCGGCCGGAGCACCTGATCCTCGGGCTGCTCGCCGAGCCGGAGGGCCTGGCCGCCCACGCGATCACCGCGCAGGGCGTCACCCTGGACGAGGTGCGCCAGGCCGCGACGGCAGCGCTGCCGCCCGCCGCGGACGAGGTCCCCGACCTCGTGCCCTACGGCCCCGACGCCAAGAAGGCGCTGGAGCTGACCTTCCGCGAGGCGCTGCGCCTGGGCCACAACTACATCGGCACCGAGCACCTGCTGCTCGCCCTGCTCGAGTTCGAGAACGGCGAGGGCCCGCTCTCCGGCCTCGGCATCACCAAGGAGAAGGCCGAGCAGTACGTCACCGAGCTGCTCGCCCGGTTCCTGGAGACGAACAAGGAGACGAACAAGGAGACGACCGGGGAGACCAACAAGGACGCCGGCGCGGAAGACGGCGAGGGCGGCGCGGAGGCCTGACACAGGGCCGTTGTCAGACCCGGGTGCCACACTCGCATGCATGACCGACCGGTGGGCGCTCGCACCGGCCGAGGGCGGCGTGGAGCTCGCCCCCCTCGGCCCGGACGGGCTGCCCTCCGGGCCGGTGCTGCGGGAGGCGGACCTGGCGCGGGCCGTGCGGGAGCGGCCCGAGGTGACGCGCTGGGTGTGGCGGTCCACCCACGAGGTCTATCCGCGTCTGCTCGCCACGGGGGTGCGAGTGGAGCGGTGCTACGACATCGAGGACGCCGAAACCCTCCTCCTGGGCCACGAGGGGCGGTACGGCGAGCCGCGTTCGGCCGCCGCCGCCCTGGCCCGGCTGCGCGGCGGGCCCGTCCCGCCGGATCCGCCGCAGCGCGCGGCGGAACCCGGCGCGCAGTCCCCGCTCTTCGAACCGCAGGACCGCCCGCTGCCCCTGGCCGACCTGCTCGCCGTCTACGCCGAGCAGCAGCGGCGGCACGACCGTACGGCCCACCCGGACCGGATGCGGCTGCTGACGGCCGCCGAGTCGGCGGGCATGCTGGTGGCCGCCGAGATGAACCGCGCGGGACTGCCGTGGAGCACGGACGTCCACCGCGCGGTGCTGCACGACCTGCTCGGCGAGCGGTACGCGGGCGGCGGCGAGCCCCGGCGCCTCGCCGAGCTGGCCGACGAGGTGTCCGCCGCGTTCGGGCGGCGAGTGCGGCCCGATCTGCCCGCCGACGTCGTCAAGGCGTTCGCGCAGGCCGGGATCAAGGTCAGGTCCACCCGCCGGTGGGAGCTCGAGTCCGTCGACCACCCGGCCGTGAAACCGCTGCTGGAGTACAAGAAGCTGTACCGGATCTGGGTCGCCCACGGCTGGTCCTGGCTCCAGGACTGGGTGCGCGACGGGCGGTTCCGGCCCGAGTTCCTCGCGGGTGGCACGGTCACCGGGCGCTGGGTCACCAACGGCGGGGGCGGCCTGCAGATCCCCAAGGTGATCCGCCGGGCCGTCGTCGCCGACCCCGGCTGGCGGCTGGTCGTCGCCGACGCCGACCAGATGGAACCGCGCGTGCTCGCCGCGATCTCCCGCGACCCCGGGCTGATGGAGGTCGCGGGCCGTGAGAGCGACCTCTACCAGTCGGTCTCCGACCGCGCCTTCTCCGGCGACCGCGCCCAGGCCAAGCTCGCGGTGCTCGGCGCTGTCTACGGACAGACCTCCGGGGACGGCCTGAAGAACCTCGCCGCGCTCCGCCGCCGCTTCCCCAGGGCCGTGGCCTACGTCGACGACGCCGCCCGCGCCGGTGAGGAGGGGCGGCTGGTGCGCACGTGGCTCGGCCGGACCTGCCCGCCGGCGACCCGTACGGGCGACGACGCGGCGGAGGAGGCCGGCATCCCGGCGCCGGACGAGGACGGCGACGACCGGCAGTGGGTGCCGGGCCACGCCTCGACCGACGCCCGCGCCCGCGGCCGGTTCGCCCGCAACTTCGTGGTCCAGGGCAGCGCCGCCGACTGGGCCCTGCTGCTGCTCGCCGCGCTGCGCAGGGCCTGCGCCGGCCTGGCGGCCGAGCTGGTCTTCTTCCAGCACGACGAGGTGATCGTGCACTGCCCCGAGGAGGAGGCGGAGACGGTCGTCGCGGCGATCCGGGAGGCGGCGGAGCTGGCGGGGCGGCTGACGTTCGGGGAGACGCCGGTGCGGTTCCCGTTCACCACCGCGGTGGTGAAGTGCTATGCCGACGCCAAGTGACCGGCCGGGCCGTCAGCGGCGGGCGTCGGCGCCGGCCAGCAGCGCCCGCAGTTCCGCCGTCACCGCGCTGTCGTCCGTGCCGTCCAGCGCGGCGAGAGCGGTGCGCCACTCGTCGTACGCCCGCTGGTGCAGACCCCGGGCGTGCAGCAGCAGACCGTTCTGGTGGCGGGCGAGACCGCCGGTGTAGTGGTCGGCGCGGGCGTCCGCGCGGCGCATCAGTTCCGCGCACTCGCTCGCGGCGCGGTCCGTGAGACCGAGCTGACGCAGGGCGCGCACCAGGCCGAGCCGGGTCTGGGACTCGCCGTGCCAGTCGCCGCGGCAGCCGAGGATGCGCAGGCTCTCCTCGAAGTGCCGGGCGGCGGCGGCCGGTTCGCCGAGGCTGAGGTGGGCGTAGCCGATGTTGCAGTGCGCGGAGTGCTGCACGATGACCGCGCCGATCGAGACGCCGATCGACAGTGAGCGCCGGTGCTGTTCGATGGCGGCGCGCGGGTCGGTGTGCTCGTAGAGGTTGCCGAGGTGGCTGTAGGTGACGGCCTCGCCGTGCGGGTCCCTCAGCTGCCGGGAGTAGGTGAGGCTCTGGCGCAGGGCGGCCTCGGACTCGGCGTACCGGCCGAGGCCTTCGAGGAGCAGGCCGCGGTTGTTCAGGCAGCGGCGGATCCAGGAGACGACGCCGAGGCGCCGCCAGATCTCCAGGGCGCGGTCGTTGAGGGCGAGGGCGTCGCCCTGGCGGCCGGTGAGGAAGTGCAGTCCGGCGAGGTCGCCGAGGGCGTACGCCTCCGCGGCGGGGTCGCCGAGGCGGCGGGCGGCGTCGAGCGCGGCGCCGCCCAGCACCTCCATCTCGGCGACGCGGCCGCTGCGCTGGACGTACGGGAAGAGGAGGCGGATGAGGGTGGAGACATAGGCGGCGGTGCGGTGGTCGTGGGCGGGGTCGCCCGCGTGCCGCTCGACGAGGGTGACGATGTTCGGCAGTTCCAGGTCGCCCCAGGCGAAGGCCGCCTTCGCGGAGCGGAAGGGGGCGGTGGCGGCGACGTGGGCGGCGTGCTCGGGGGGCTGGGCGGCGGTCGGGCGGCGGCGGTCGTCCTGGTCCAGGCCGGGTTCGACGATGGCGGTGAGGGCGCGTTCGGCCACCGCCGCGTACCAGTGCAGGGCGGTCTCCACGGCACCGCTCGCCTCGGTGCGGGGTTCGTCGGCACGGCCCGGCGCCGACGGGGTGCCGCCCGCGCCCGCACCCGTCCGAGGGAGTGCCCGCGACTCGGCGTCGGCCTCCCCTTCACTCACCGGCGCCGCCTCGCCCGGCTCCGCGCCGGACTCCCCGCTGTGCGCCCCTTCGTACTCCCCGCCCGCGTCCGTTCCCCACGCGCCCGTGCCCGTCTGCTTCTCCGCCAGTTCCCTCGCGAAGTCCCGTACCAGGTCGTGCGGCTCGTACCGGCCGTACGCCGTCTCCTCCAGCAGTGCCACGTCGACCAGGCGGTCCAGCGCGGCTTCCGCGCGGCGTTCGTCGATGCCGGTGAGGCGGGCGAGGAGGGGGGCGCCGTAGGCGGGGAGGTCGAGCGCGCCGATGCGGCGCAGGGCGTGGGCGGCGTCGCGGTCGGCCTCGCGGGAGGACGCGGCGAGCGCGTCGTGGGCGACGGCGAGGGAGCTGCGCACGCTGAGGTCGTCGTACTCCAGGTGGTGCAGTCGGCTCCCGGTGGCGGCCAGCTGGTCGGCGAGGACGTCCGGGGTGAGGGCCGTGCGGGCGGCGAGCCGGGCGGCGACGACGCGCAGGGCGAGCGGGAGGCGGCCGGTGAGGTCGACGAGCGGGTGGGCGGCGTCGAGGCCGTCCCGGCCGGAGACCGCGCGCAGCAGCGCCGCGCTGTCCTCGCCGGTGAGCGGGGCGAGCGGGAAGCGGCGGGCGCCGTCGAGGGCGGTGAGCGGGGAGCGGCTGGTGACGATGACCGCGCAGCCGGGGCCGCCCGGCAGCAGTGGCCGGATCTGGGCGGCGTGGGCGGCGTCGTCGAGGACCAGGAGGGTGCGGGTGGGGGCGAGCAGGGAGCGCAGCAACGCGGCGGCGGCGTCCGGGGGTTCGGGGATGTGGCGGGGCTCGGCGCCGAGGTCCCGCAGCAGGGCGGCGAGGGCCTGGGCGGCGGTGAGGGGGGTCATGCCGGGGGTGGCGCCGTGCAGGTTGATGTAGAGCTGACCGTCGGGGAAACGTTCCGCCAGAGTGTGGGCCGCGTGCAGGGCGAGGGCGCTCTTGCCCACACCCGCCATCCCGCTGACCACGGCCACGGCACCGGGTTCCAGCAGCGCCCGGCACAGCTCGTCGCGGGCGGCGGTACGGCCGGTGAAGTGCGGCGGTGGCGGCGGGAGCTGCGCGGGGCGGGGAGCGGACAAAGCCGCCTCCGCGTCGGTCTCCGCCGCGGTGTCCGAGGGGGCCGGCTCGGCCGCGGGCTCGGTGCGCGGCAGCGCGCGCAGCACCTCCAGGTGCGCCTCCCGCACCGCCGGGCCGGGCTCCACGCCCAGCTCCTCCAGCAGCCGGGCGCGCAGGTCGCGGTGGACGGCCAGGGCCTCGGCGCGGCGGTCGGTGCGGTGCAGGGCGAGCATCAGCTGACGCTGGTAGGCCTCGCGCAGCGGGTGCTCGGCGGCCAGTTCCGCGAGCTCCGGCACCAGTTCGCCGAGCCGGTCCCCGCCGACGGCCAGCTCGGCGTCGTAGCGCCACTCCAGCAGGAGCAGCCGGGCCTCCTCGAGGCGCTGGACGAAGGCGTAGCCGCCCAGCTCGGGCGGGAGGCCGCACAGCGGCGTGCCCCGCCACAGCGCGAGCGCGGCCCCGGCCTCGCGCACGACCCGCTCCCAGTCGTGCGCGGCGTGCGCGGTGCGCGCGGCGGCGGCATGGCGCTCGAAGACATGGACGTCCAGTTCGTCCGGCTCGACCCGCAGCAGATAGCCGGGCGGCACGGCGCGCAGCCGGTCGGGGTCGTCGAGCAGGCGGCGCAGCCGGGTGACGTGGTTGTGCAGGGAGGCGTGCGCGGAGGCGGGCGGCGCGCCGCCCCACAGGGCGTCCTTGAGGGAGCCGACCGGCACGACCCGGCCGGCCTCCAGCAGCAGCACGGCGAGCAGGGCGCGCGCTTTGGGACTGCGAATGGTGCGTACGAAGGTGCCCTGGGGGCCCTGGGGGCCCTGGGGGCCCTGGGCCGCACACGGCTGGTAGAGAACGGGCGGCCCCAGCAGTCCGAACCGCATCACACTCTGGCGCATTTCCGCCCTCATCACGACGGTTTCCCGCCACCCGCTCACTGCCGGTTCCCGGCGGGATCCGCTACCGTTCCGGCCGTCTCCCGGTGTCACCCCGGTGGCCGGAGGGCGACTTCGCGCCAACCGCCAGGCAGGTCCCCGGAGAACCGTTGGCCACATGTTAGCGATCCGTTGGCGCGGTCTGATGTGATCACTTCATCGGAACCGGCCCGTCGGTGCGCGCGCGTAAACGCGTTGCTCGGGGGAGTGTCGCCGCCGCGGCCGGATCCGGAACGCCAGTGGGCCCCGGCCGTCAGAGGTGAACGACCGGGGCCCGCGTCGCGTCCCCCGCCGGGGCGAGGACACTGCTGCCATGCGACTGCGCTGTGCTCTCCTCGACGACTTCCAGAACGCCGGCAGCACCGCCGCCGACTGGTCCCCCGTGGCCGACCGGGTCGACGTCGTCCCCTTCACCGAGCACATCGGCGACGAGGACGAACTCGCCGCCGCCCTCGCCCACTTCGACATCGTCGTGACCCTGCGCGAACGGGTCCCCTTCCCCGCGTCGCTGCTGGCGCGGCTGCCCCGACTGCGCCTGATCGTCGCCACCGGCATGCGCAACACGGTGATCGACCACGCCGCCGCCCGGGCCCACGGCGTCACGGTCTGCGGCACCGAGAGCTCCTCGACCCCGCCGGTCGAACTGACCTGGGCGCTGATCCTCGGCCTGGCCCGCGGCCTGGTCCAGGAGAACACCGGCCTGCGCGAGGGCGGCCCCTGGCAGTCCACGGTCGGCGCCGACCTGCACGGACGCGTCCTCGGTCTGCTCGGCCTCGGTAAGATCGGCAGCCGGGTGGCGTCGATCGGGCAGGCCTTCGGCATGGACGTCGTCGCCTGGAGCCGCAACCTCACCGACGAACGCGCCTACGAGGTCGGCGTGCGCCGGGCCGCGAGCAAGGAGGAGCTGCTGGCGCGGAGCGACGTCGTCTCCGTGCACCTGGCCCTCTCCGACCGCACCCGCGGCCTGCTCGGCGCCCCCGAACTCGCCCTGATGAAACCGGACGCCTTCCTGGTCAACACCTCCCGCGCGGCCATCGTCGACCAGGACGCCCTGCTCGCCGCGCTGCACGAGGGCCGGATCGCCGGGGCGGGCGTCGACGTGTTCGACGTCGAACCGCTGCCCGCCGGCCACCCGATGCGAACCGCCCCCCGCCTGCTGGCCACCCCGCACCTCGGCTATGTCACCCGCGCCAACTACGCCCGCTACTACGGGCAGGCGGTCGAGGACATCCGCGCCTACCTGGACGGTGAGCCGGTCCGGCTGCTCGGCTGAGGGGCCGCGGCCGGGTCACGCTCGGCCAGGTGCCGCTCCCACCAGGCACGGTTGTCCCGGTACCAGTCCACGGTCGCGGCCAGGCCCTCGGCGAAGGAGTGCCGGGGGCGCCAGCCCAGCTCCCGGCGGATCCGGCCGGAGTCGACCGAATAGCGCAGATCGTGGCCCTTGCGGTCGGGCACCCGCTCGATCCGCTCCGGGCCCGCGCCGAACGCGTCCAGCAGCAGCCGGGTCAGCCGCAGGTTGGTCAGCTCGGCGCCCCCGCCGATGTTGTAGACCCGCCCGGCGCGGCCCGCCAGGAGCACCCGTAGCAGGGCCCGGCAGTGGTCCTCGACGTGCAGCCAGTCCCGCACGTTGCGGCCGTCACCGTACAGCGGCACCCGGCCGCCGTCGAGGAGCAGGGTGGAGAAGCGCGGGATGAGTTTCTCCGGGTGCTGGTAGGGGCCGTAGTTGTTGGAGCAGCGGGTGACGCGGACGTCCAGGCCGTGGGTGTGGTGGTACGCCAGCGCCAGCAGGTCAGAGGAGGCCTTGGCGGCCGCGTACGGGGAGCGCGGCGCGGGCGGGCAGTCCTCCGTCCAGGAGCCCTCCGCGATCGAGCCGTAGACCTCGTCGGTGGAGACGTGCACCAGGGTGCGCCCGTGCCGCAGCACCGCGTCCAGCAGCACCTGGGTGCCCAGGACGTTGCTGGAGACGAACTCGCCCGCCCCGCCGATCGAGCGGTCCACGTGCGTCTCGGCGGCGAGGTGCACCACCGCGTCGTGCCCGCCCACCAGTTCCTCCACCAGCGGGCGGTCGCGGACGTCGCCGTACACGAAGTCGTAGCGGGGGTCCCCGGCCACCGCGTCCAGTCGGGTGAGGTCCCCGGCGTAGGTGAGGGCGTCGAGCACGGTCACGGCGGTGGGGCGGGACTCGGGGTCCGGGCCCAGCAGCAGGCGGACGAGGTGGGAGCCGATGAAACCGGCTCCGCCGGTGACGAGGATGCGCACGGGTTTCCTGAGGGTCGGGGATCGGTGCGGTCGCGGGTCGGTGGGGGGCGGGGCGTCGGGGGGCGGGTCGGTGGCCCGTGGTCAGTGTCCGATGTGGACGCTGCTGTGGTCACCGAGGACGAGCCGGTGGGCGGTGGACACGTGATCGGTGCTGTGCACGCTCGCGTCCCGCCCGACGAGCGAGGCCTCGACCCGCCCGACCCCCGCTATCTCCGCGCGGCTCAGCACGATCGAGTCGGCCACCCCGCTCCGCACGACGCGGCAGCCCTCCGCCAGCGCGGTGTACGGCCCCACGCACGAGTCGACGACCTCCGCCCCCGCGCCGATCACCGCGGGCCCGACCACCCGGGACCGCACCACGCGGGCACCGGGCTCGACCCGCACCCGCCCGCTGATCACGCTGCCTTCGTCGACCGTGCCGCGCACCTCGGGGGTGAGGCCGTCGAGCACGGTGCGGTTGACGGCCAGCAGGTCGGCGGCGGTGCCGGTGTCCTTCCAGTACCCCTTCACCAGCGTCGGCCGGACCACGTGCCCCTGGTCGATCAGCCACTGCAGGGCGTCGGTGATCTCCAGCTCGCCCCGCGGGGACGGCTCGACGGCGCGTACGGCCTCGTGGATCACCGGCGTGAACAGGTAGACGCCGACCACCGCGAGGTCGCTGCGCGGCTCGGCCGGCTTCTCCTCCAGCCGGGCCAGCCGCCCGTCTGGGCCCAGTTCGGCGACCCCGAACGCGGACGGGTCGGGCACCCGGGTCAGCAGCACACCGGCGTCGGGCCGGGCGGCGCGGAAGTCCGCCACGACCTCGTCGATGCCGCCGACCAGGAAGTTGTCTCCCAGGTAGAGCACGAAGTCGTCGTCGGCGAGGAAGTCGCTGGCGATCAGCACGGCGTGGGCGAGGCCGAGGGGACGCTCCTGCCGCAGGTAGGTGACCCGCGCCCCGAACCGGCCGCCGTCGCCGACCGCGTCCCGGATCTCCCGGTGGGTGTCCCCCACCACGATCCCGATCTCGGTCACCCCGGCCGCGACCAGCGCCTCCAGGCCGTAGAAGAGGATCGGCTTGTTGCCGACGGGGATCAGCTGCTTGGCCGCCGTGTGGGTGAGCGGACGCATCCGGCTGCCGGTGCCGCCGGCGAGGACGAGGGCTTTCATACGGTCCTTCAGGGAAGCGGGTGCGGGCGTACGCCGGTCGGGGCGGGCCCCGCGGTCAGTCCGGTACGGGTCTCGGCGGACGCGAGCCGCGCCCTGTTCCAGGTGTCCGTGCGGGTGTCGTCGATGCGCAGCTGCTGGTAGCCGACCGGTACGGCCTTGACGGCGGCCCAGCCCGACTCCCGTACGCCGAGGGGGAGCCGGTGCGTGAGGTCGACGATCAGCGGGTCGGCGCCGTCGGCCACCATGGCGCGGACGAGTTCATCGGTGGAGACCCGCCGGGCGGCGGGGTCGCGGGGACCACCGGGACCGCCCGGGGTGAACGCGTCGGCCCAGGCGCGGACCTGCGCGTACCCCTCGGGGGACGCCAGGAAGCGCAGCCGGTCGTCGTCGTCCCGTACGGCACCGCCCGGCCACCGGTCGGCTCGCTCACGGGCGACCAGCGCGGCCGACCGGATCTGCAGCGCCTCCTGAAGCGCGCCGAGCAGCCGGCGGGCGGGGTCGTCGGAGGCCTTGCAGCCGAGGGTGGCGAGCGGGTCGGGCCCGGCCTCGTCGACGACGACACCGATCGCGCAGGCCACGCCCGGTACGCCGGTGGGCACTTCCGCGAGGACGGCCTCCAGACCGGCCTGGGCGGCGCGGCGCAGCAGCCGGGTCAGCGTGCGGTCGGTGCCCGGGTCGGCCACCCGGACCGGGCGCAGGTCGCGCTCCCACGCCACCTGGAAGGCGTCCCGCTCCACCGTCTCCAGCAGGGCCGAACGCACGGCCGCCGTCCAGCCCTCGCCCGCCGCCGCGCCGGACGGCGACGGGTCGAAGCCGTCCGCGTCGGGGCCGGTCAGCGGGTAGTCGACCAGGGCGCTCGGCACCAGCACCGTGGCCCCGTCGCGCAGCCGCGTCGCCGGGTACCAGGTCAGCTCGCGGTCCGTCGCGGCGCCCAGGGCCACGTCCGGGCCGTGGAAGCGCTGGGCGCGCGAGCCCAGTCCGGCCGCCGTCGCCCGGACCGCCCCGGCGGGCGCCGGGCTGTCGGGGTGCAGGGCGTACCGCTCGACCGCCTCACCCACGCCGCGCAGCATCGCGTCCGTGCCGGAGTGCCCGTGCGCCCCGGCCAGCCGTGCGCTCAGCACGCCGCCCGCCCGGTCCGGTTCGGCCCGCGCCAGCTCGACCGTGCACCGCCACAGCAGGTCGGCCGGGGGCGCGGGCGGACTGATCCGCGACAGCGTCACCAGCCCGGCGCTCGGCTCCAGGGCGGGGAGGACATCGATCATGGGTGGGCTCCCGGGGGCGGTCGGGTGAAGGGGCCGGGTCGGGCAGGAAGGCGGGGGCGGCGGACGCCGAACGGTCGCGGGCGTGGTGGGTGGTTGGTGGTCGGCGGACGGCGGACGGCGGACGGCGGACGGCGGACGGCGGACGGCGGACGGTCGCGTCGGCGGTCGGCGGTCGGCGGTCGGCGGACGCCACACCGCGCACCGCGCACCGCGCACCGCGCACGGCTGACGGTCGAAGCGGCGGCGGTTGCCGACCACTCGAAGCCGTCGCGGCGGACGCCGGCCGCTCGAGGCAACCGCGGCGGACGCCGGCCGCTTACAGGAACGGCAGCCGCGGCACCCGCCCGCCGACCGCCGCGTCCAGTACGGCGAGCACGCCCGCCCCGCCGGTCGCGAAGTCCGTCGAGACGCGCAGGTTCTCCCGGCCGAGGAAGGCGGGCCGGCCGTCGTGCGGGACGACGTGCAGGCCGAAGGGGTCGAGGAGGCCCTGGGGGTCGCCCGCGGCACCCCCCGGGCGCCCCGGCCCATCAGCCCCGCCGCCGAGCCCCAGCCGTACCGCGAGCACCCCGGCGCGTCCGTGGAACACCCCGGCCTGGGGTGCGAAGTGGCCCTCCGTCGAGGCCAGTACGGCGTCCCGCGCGGCGGTGAAGTCCGGGTCCTCACGGTGCCGCAGCCAGGCCTGGAGAACCAGTGCCGTGCCGCCGCTGCCCGTGGAGATCAGCGGCAGCCGCCCCACCGACTCCGCGCCGAAGCGGCCCTCCTCCGACGACCAGCCGAGCGCCGCGAGGTCGGCGCGCAGGGCGGTCGCGGCACGGTCGAGGAGCGCCGGGTCCCCGGTCCGCTCGTACAGCCGTATGAGGAACAGGGCGGTGCCGGAGGCTCCGTGCAGAAGGCCGGGAGGCCGGCCGGTGTCGGGGGCCGGTGTGACCGTCTCGGCGATGCGGACGGCCGCCTCCAGGTGGGTGTCGCCGAAGTGGAGGGCGGTGAGGCCGAGGCCGGACGCGCCGTCGAGCAGGCCGCCGCGGCGCGGCCGTACCGTCTCGTCGAGGGCGCGGTCCACGAGCCGCCGGGCGGTGTCGGCGCGGCCGAGGCGGTCGAGGGCGTACGCGATGCCTGCGAGCCCGGTCCAGAAGCCGGGCTGCGGTTCGTTCAGCTCCAGCGCGGCCTTGGTCAGCCAGTCGGTGTGTTCCTCCGGGACCGGCATCCCGGCCTCCGCGAGCGCCCAGAGCACGCCCGCCGCGCCGTACGCGAAGCCCGCCCCGCCCTCGGGGGCGAAGAACTGCTCGGCGTCGCCGGGGAAGAGCCGGTCCGTGCGGTCGGGGGTGGCCGTACCGGCGATGCCCTCGGCGAGCGCGTCCCGCAGCCGCGGCCACTCCGCCGGGTCGCCGTGCCAGACGCCCGGGGACGGCTCCCCCGGCGTCTCCGGCAGCCCCAGGTCCCGCCGTACCGTCTCCGCGAAGTCCGCCGGCACCGGGAACCGCGCCCGGACCAGTTCCAGCGCCTCCGTCACCTTCTCCGGTCCCCACGGCAGCACCGCCGCGACCGGCGCGAACAGCGCGAGCCGCAGGCAGCCGAGCGCGTACCGGTCGACGGCGGCCCCGCGCACGCCCTCCGGCGCGGCGAAGCCGACCGCCGCCATGGTCTGCGCGGCGTCCGCGTCGACCGCGCTGGCGGTCTCGAAGTCGATGAACCGGACCGTGCCGTCGTCTTGGACGAGGACGTTGCCGGGGTGGAGGTCGCCGAAGACGACGCCGCGCGCGTGCATCGCCGTGACGCCCCGGTCGATGCGGTCCAGCACGTCCAGCGCCCACGCCGCGTACTCCGCGCGGGCCTGCGCGGACGTCTCGCCGAGCAGCAGCGGGTTGCGCCGGAGCGTCTCCTTGGACAGCGAGCGGCCCTCGACGTACTCCCGCACCAGGAAGTAGTGCTCGTGTCCGATGCGGTAGTCGACCAGCCGGGGGACGCAGTCCAGCCCGTCCAGCTGCCGCAGCGCCCAGTGCTCGCGTTCGTGCCGGGCGACGGCGTCGCGGCCGTCGCCGTCCAGTCCGGCCAGCGGCCGTGCCTCGCGCAGCAGCACGTCGGCGCCGGTGCGGGTGTCGACGCCCCGGTAGACGCCGCCGCCGTTGGAGAAGTGCAGGGCCTGGGTGACCCGGTAGGGGAAGTCCTTGAGGGTGCCCGCGTTGCGGGCGGCCAGTGACTCGGCGAGGCAGTCGGGCAGCGTCACCCACTCCGGCGGGCGGAAGCCGGGGCCGCGCCGGTCGGGGACGAGGCGGCCGTCGGGGTCCTCGACGCAGTACACCTGCTCGCCGGTGTCGGTGCGGGCGGTGCGCAGGGCGAAGCCGCCGTAGCGGACGTACAGCGGGCCGGGGCCCCAGCGCAGGTCGCTGAGGATGTACGGGCCGGGCTGTCCTTCGAGCAGGCCGCCGAGTTCGCGCAGGATCTTCTCGAACTGCGCCTCGTCGACCGGGTAGAGGGTGACGAACTTGCCGCTCGCGCTGCGGTCGCCGTACTTGCCGTTGCGCCGCCGCAGCACCGGCAGGCTCCGGATGAACTTGAACATCACGCGCTCGGCGACGCAGTACTTCACGACCGTGTCGAGGATCGCGGGCGCGCTGTCCGGGGTGGCCGAGGCGTGGATCTTCCAGCCCTGGAGGGGGATCTCGACGCCGTCCGGCGCCCACTGCACCCACTCGCCGCCGACCTTGCGGCTCCAGCCGGCCGGCAGGGCGTCACGCACCGGCCCGAAGTCGTCCGCCGGGTCGGGGGCGGAGGCCGGTGCGTCGAAGAAGGGCGTGCCCGGTGGGCAGAAGTGCAGATGCCGAACGATGTCCATTGCTCATCCCCGTCGGTGTTCCATCAGGTGTCAGCGCCAGACCGGCGCGACGTAGGAGAGGTACAGCCACTCCCCCAGCGGCCGTTCCCCGGCGTCCACCCGGGCCAGGCCCGCGTGGTCGTCCGTGCCGCCGTCGAACGCCAGCGGCACCTCGTACGCCGGCACCGGCAGCTCGTCGCCCTCGCGCACCGGCACGAACGCCGACAGCGGCGCGGTGCCGAGCTCCGCCCCGCCGGTCACGGTGGCCGTGCCGAGGTCCGTGCGCAGCACCAGTCCGCGGCGTTGCAGGGTGACGGCGGCGCCCTCGCGGACGGCGGCCCGGTCGGCGGCGTCCGACAGCACCAGCCGGGTGCGGCCGTCCTCGGAGACGAAGCCGCCGGTGATCGTGTACGGCACGGTGACGAAGGCCAGCGCGGCGCCGAGCCCCGCCGCCGCGACGGCGCCCGCGAGCAGCAGCCGCCAGATCCGGGCGCCGCCCTTGCGGGCCTCGCGGACCAGCAGGGAGGCGCCCTTGCAGGCCCGGTAGCCGAGGTAGGCCAGCGCGGCGAGGACCACGGAGGCGCCGATCACGCCGAGCCCGGTGAGGATGTCCAGCCACAGGGTGAGGGCCAGCCCGATCAGGTAGAGCGGGAAGACCATGCAGGCCAGGCCGAACGCCGGGGCCCAGCGCAGCGCGGGCAGCTCCCGTTCGTAGCGCCGGCCGCCGAACAGCACCCGCGCCACCAGGCGGCGCGCGTCGGTCATCGCGCGGTCCCGCAGGTGCGAGGTGTCGAGGTGGCTCATCAGCGCCAGGTAGCCGTCGAGCTTCACGAACGGCAGCAGGTTGAGGACGCCGGTGACGTACGTGGAGACCGCGAAGACGGTCAGTCCGGCGCGCAGCGTGGGCGCGCCGCCCGCGAGGCCGGTGGCGAGCGCGGCGAAGGCGACCGTGCCGGCGACCACCGCCTGGGTGACGATCCCGGCCAGCGCCACCCGCACCCGCTGCTCGCGGTGCGGCAGCCGCCAGCCGTCGGAGACGTCGCAGAAGAAGGCGGGGGTCAGGTAGAAGAGCATCACGCCCATGCGGCTGGGGCGTCCGCCGTAGTACGTGAGGACCGCGCCGTGGCCCATCTCGTGCAGGGCGGTCGTCACGGTCGAGCCGAGCGAGACGCCGAGCAGCACGGCCAGCGGCAGCGGCTCGCCCAGCGCGTCGGCGAGGGCGGGCCCCTGCGCGGCGAGCGCGAGCAGGCCGCCGAGGGCGAGGACGGCGGCGACGACCGCGCCGGCCCGGTTCGCGAGCCGGTCGACCAGCGGGGCGAGGGCGTTCAGCAGCCGCTCCGGCTTCAGCAGGGTCAGCTGGAAGGTGAGCGGTGGCACGAACTTGAACCAGGTGCCGCTGTGCCGTTTGCGGCTGCCGTCGTCCAGCAGGCCCTTCTCGCCGAGGCTCGCCACCGCCCGGCCGACGGCCTGCTCGGTCCACGGCGGGCCCAGCTCCGCCACCAGACCGGCGTGGCCGCGCTCGCCGTCGAGCACCTGCAGCAGCCGGGCCAGGTCGGCGCCGACCCGCAGGTACTGCTGGCTGCCGCGCTGCACCACCCAGGGCGCGCCGGTGGCCAGCGGGGCGTGGACGCGGACGTCGGGGGCGAGACGGGGCCGGGTGAGGTGGTCGGCCGGGGCGGGGGCGGCGCTCCGCCGCTTCTCCAAAAGCTGGAGCGCGCGCATCAGTTCAGATCCCGCCGGGTGAACAGCCGCCGCCCCACGAACCCGGCGAGCGCCAGCCACCCTCCGATGACCAGCAACGCGACCGGGACGGAGAGCAGTTCGGGCTTGCCGTCGCGGTAGACGGAGCTCATGGCGATGGTCATGGTGAACCGGCCGGCGTCCGGCACCAGCCGCAGCAGCGACTCGTCGACGAGCAGTGTCAGCACCAGCAGGGTGCCGACGGCGGCGACCTGGTGGCGCAGCACCCAGCCGAGCAGCACGCCCCAGGGGGCGCCGAGCACGGTCACGGTGAACACGCCGAGGAGGGTGAGGGTGGTGTCCCCCGACCATTCGGGGGACTCGCCGATGCCGGGCAGGAAGACGTACGGGCTGGCGGCGGCGAGGCCGGCGGCCAGGGCGGCGTACAGCACGCCCATCGCGGTGCCGACGATCAGCTTGGCCGCGAACAGCCGGTCCCGGGTGCCGCCGAGCAGCACCGAGCGGTGGATGGCGCCGGAGCCGAACTCGCGGGTGACGAGGACGGCGCCGAACAGGGCGGAGAAGAGCAGCAGCATGAACCAGGAGCGGACCATCTCGTCGGTGACGGTGACGAGGTCGGTCTGCCGGGCGGCGAGCTGCTCCTCCGCCTGGGCCGCGTAGCCGCTGCTCGCGAGGACGGACAGGAAGACGCCGCACAACGGCAGCAGCCACCACGCGGATCCGGTCCAGGCCTTGCGCCACTCGGCGGCGATGACGTTACGCATGGGCGACTGCTCCGTTCCCGCCGCCGGCTCCGGTGCCCACGAGTTCGAAGAAACGATCCTCCAGAGCGTGCTTCCCGTCCTCGGTCAGCTCGGCCAGCGTCCCGCTGTAGCGCAGGGTGCGCTGGAGGACGACCACGTCGTCGACCGTCTGCTCGACCTCGGCCAGCAGATGGCTGGACAGCAGGATCGTGCGCCCTTGGTCGGCGAGCGACCGCAGGAAGGTCCGCAGCCAGCGGATGCCGTCCGGGTCCAGGCCGTTCGCCGGCTCGTCGAGAACCAGCAGCTCGGGGTCGGCGAGCAGCGCGGCGGCCATCGCGTGCCGCTGCCGCATACCGGTCGAGTAGCCCTTGATCTTCCTGTCGGCGGCGTCGGACAGGCCGGTCTGCTCCAGCACCTCGTCCACGCGCGAGGCGGGAAGCTCCAGCATCCGCGCCCAGATGGACAGCTCCCGCCGCCCGGTGACGCCGGGCAGCGTTCCGATGCCGTCCATGCTGACTCCCACCCGGCGCTCGGCGCCGGGGAGTTCGGCGTACGGCCGCCCGAACACGGTGGCCCGGCCCGAGGTCGGCCGGGTCAGTCCGAGCAGCATGCGCAGCGAGGTGGTCTTGCCCGCGCCGTTGCGGCCGAGGAGACCGACGATCCGGCCGGGACGGACCTCGAAGGACACGTCCTCAACGGCCGCCGTGTCACCGAACCGCTTCGTCACGCCGTCGAAGCGGGCAACGGCCGTGTCGGTCACCGTCCGCCTCCCGAACGGGCGTTGAGCCCGATGCGCAGCAGCACGGCGATCAGGGCGGCGGCGCAGAAGACGGTCAGCCCGTCGGCGGCCCAGCCGTCGAGCGACACCTGACTGACGGCGATGCCCGCCACGAGGACCGGGATGACCAGCGCGAGCTTCGCGTTGGCCGCGCGCCAGGACTCGTTTTCCGACATGTGATTCCTTTCATCGTGGCGGACACATGGGCACCGGCCCCGGAAGGTCATGAGTCGACCGGGGCCGGCACTCCGCAAGCGGAACAAATTTCAACTGCGTACGCTCATCGAAAAGTTGTCCGGGAAATTCGCTCGCGGGATCCTACAGTGCGCCGGAGCGCACCCCTCCGGTCGACGGATCAGGTCGCGGAGATCGCGGAGGCCACGCCGCCGTAGACCGCGCTGACGGCCACGGAGACGGAGACGCCCTCCTTGAAGTTGCTCCAGAAACCGGGGGCCTCCATGGCCTCCAGCTCCTGCATGCCCAGCTCCAGGGCCGGCATGTCGTCGAGCGAGAACGGAGCCTTGGTGTCCTGCATGGAACACCTCCTTCTCATGTCGTTCGGTGAAATGTGATCGATTCCGGATCAGGTCGCGCTGATCGCGGTGGCGACGACGGAGTACGTCACCGCGCCACCGACACCGGCGCCGCTGATGTAGCCGGTGACCGACCACCAGCCCGGGGCCTCCAGGGCCTCCAGCTCCTGCATTCCGAGTTCGAGCGCGAATTCGTCCTGCTCACGAACCTCGACAGAGTGCAGCATTTCTTCTCCCCCTTTCGTGGTCATTTTTCTTTTGTGCATCCGTGTTTCCGTGGGCCGACCGGTCAGGCCGTGACCGGAAACCCGGAAGTCTGTGTGCGCTCGACGAGCCGCGCGATGTCCGCGCCGCGGAACGCGCCGAGCATCGGCAGCCCCGAGCCCCAGGCCCGGACGCTGCGCCGCGCGACCTCCTCGGCCACGCCGGGCGCCACGATCCGCCGCCCGACGCCCCAGCCGTCGATCAGCGCCGCGATCCCGTCCGCCGGATCCCCCGGCAGCCGCGGATCGGTCGCCCGCAGCCGCTCCCACAGCGCGTGCAGGCGGCGCGCGGAGCCCCAGCGGGCGTCCCCGTCGGCGACCGCCCGCCACAGCGGCGGCAGCAGCGCGGCGACAGCGGTCATCTTCCGCACCCCGCACACCGCGGCGAGTTCGTTGGCCACGTACCAGCCGCGGCAGCAGTACGGCTCCCGCCCCAGCACGCTCCAGCCCTGGTGGCTGAGCCCGCTCAGCTTGGCGATCTCGGTGCGCAGCGCGGCGTCCGGCGCCCGGCCCGCCGCGTACGCGTCGCGCGCCGCGTTGCCGTACCGCACCGCCGCCTCCGCCATGGCCACCGCCAGCGCGTCCTCCGTCGGCAGGTCCCGGTGGTCGCCGACGTACAGCCCGGCGACCCGGAACAGCACCTCCAGCACGCCCTCGGCGACGAGTTCGCGCGGCAGCGTCGCGGTCGCCGCCGGGTCCAGCAGGGCCACGTCCGGCTGGAGGGCGTTGCCCAGCACCAGCCGCTTGCCGCCGTCCCGCGCCAGGCAGGCGACCGGGCTCAGCTCGGTGCCGGTGCCCAGGGTCGTGGGCACCGCCACCAGCCGTACCGTGCGCCGCAGATCGTGCGGCAGCGCGGTCAGTCCGCCGCGCTGGGCCACCGCCAGGCGGGCGCGGGCCGCCGGATCGCCCAGCAGCGCGGCCAGCTTGGCCCGGTCGAGCAGCGAGCCCCCGCCCACGCCGACCACCAGGTCGGTGCCGGTCAGCCGGTCGGCGAGCGCGACGGCGGATGCCAGGTCGCCGGTGCCGGCGACCGTCAGCACCCGGTCGGTGCGGCCGGCCTTGGCGATCTGGGCGCGGACCAGCACGGTGATCTCGCCGTGCGCGACCGCCGGGTCCGCGAGGACGGTCACCGTGCGGACGTCCGGCTGCTCGGCCAGCCACACGGACAGTCCCTCGTGGCCGGCGATCAGCATGGTCGGGCAGTGCCAGCCGAGGCTCATACGGCGGCCCCCGCGGTCGCCACGTACGCGGCGATGCCGTCGGCGACCCGGCACATCAGCTCGTCCAGCTCCGCGTCCGTACAGGTCAGGGCGGGGATGAGCTGGATGCCGGACGGGCCCGGGTGGACGACCGCGCCGGCCTCCCGGATCGCCGCGACCAGCTCCGGCACCCGCGGCGCGGGCAGCGGCGTGCCGTCCGGCCCGGACAGCCGGACCGACCGGAACAGGCCGGTGCCGGTGGTGCCGGTGACCGCGGGCTCCTCGACGACCAGCCGGTCCAGCGCGGTGTCGAGCCGGGCGGCGAGCCGGCGGCCCGCCGCGATCGCGTCCAGCCTGTGTGTCTCCTCGACGGTGGCGAGGATCGCCGCGCAGGTGGCGGGCGTGCCGGCCTGGGTCTCGGCGTGGGTGAGGACGGCCCCGGCGGTGTCGAAGGCGTCCGCCACCGGCCGCGCGGCCACCACGGCGGCCGCCGCGCAGGTGCCGTTGGTGAGCCCCTTGGAGACGATCACCAGGTCGGGCGGCGCGGGCCAGCCCTGCGAGGCGAGGAACGTGCCGGTCCGCCCGAACCCGGTCGCGACCTCGTCGGCGACCAGCAGGAACCCGTGCTCGTCCCGCAGCCGCAGCAGCTCGGCCACGTACTCCGCGGTGAGCGGTACGGCACCGGAGCCCAGCACCGGCTCCACCACCACGGCCGCGATCCGCGCGCCCTGGCGGTCCATCAGGGTGGCCAGTTCACCGAGGTCGTTCGGCGCGACGTGACGGATCTGCCGCTGGTCCACGCCGTACAGCTGCTGGCCCAGGTCCTCGCCGGTCAGGGCGAGACCGCCGTAGGTCAGACCGTGGTAGCCGCCGCGCAAACCCACCACCAGGGTGCGGCGGGTCTCACCGCGCAACGCCTGGTAGTGCCGGGCCAGCTTCATGACGAGGTCGTTCGCCGCGCCGCCCGAGGTGGAGAACAGCACCCTGCCGTACGTCTCGGCGCCGCACAGCTCCACCAGCGCCTCGGCGGCCCGGCGCGCGTAGTCGTTCTCGTACCGGAACACGCTCAGGTACGAGGCCTTCAGCAGCGCCTCGTGGACGGCGGCGGCGACGGCCTCGTTGCCGTAGCCGAGGTTGGTGTTCCACAGTCCGCTGGTGCCGCACAGGCGGGTGCGGCCGTCGGCGAAGGTCAGCCGGACGCCGGAGGCGGCGACCGTGCACAGGTCGGGGCGGCCGTGGTCGGCGGGGGCGAGCAGCGACGGCCACAGGGCGTTGCTCATGCGGTGCCCACCTCCAGCAGCACCTCGTGGTGCCGGGGTCCCCCGCCCGGCAGGGCGTGCCGGGCGCGGACGACGAGTCCGGCGCCGGTCAGCTCGGCCGCCAGCAGGTCGGCGGAGACGATCCGGACCGTGGAGACGCAGACGTCGACGGGGCCCTCGGCGGGCGGGTCGGCGGGCAGGACGGTGACCGTGCGGGTGGCCGCGGCGGGCGGCCAGTGCTCGACCATGCGGTAGCGGCGGCCGGTGGCGCCGGTGACGGCGAACTCGGTCTCGGGGTCGGTGACCTCCCCGGGTGCCGGGTCGATGACCGACACCAGGAAGGATCCGCCGGGCAGCAGGTGTTCCCCGACCGCCCGGTACAGGCCCGCCCGCCCGTGCTCGTCCAGCAGCGACACCGACGTCGTGCCCAGCACGATCGCGCCGAACCGCCGTCCGAGCGCGAACCGGCTCATGTCGGCCCGCACCGGCAGGCACCGCTCGCGCAGTCGCGCGGGCGCCTCGGCGAGGCGGTCGGTGAGCAGGCGCAGCATGCCCGGGGACAGTTCCAGGGCGGTGACCTCGCGGCCGGTGGCGAGCAGCGGGAACGTCAGCCGGCCTGATCCGGCGGCCAGTTCCAGCACCGGGCCCTTGGTACGGCGGACCAGGTGCAGGATCTCCCGCAGTTCGGAGGTGTCGGCGGCGCACAGGTCGTCGTAGACGCCGGCGCCGGTGTCGTCGTACAGGTCGTGGAGGCGGGCGCGGCCGCCGAGTTCCCTGACGAACTCGCCCGCCCGGCCCGGCACGTCCAGGGTGGTCGTCACGCCGGGGTCACCGCCCGGAGCCGCACACCGGCCGCGGTCAGCAGCCGCTCGGCGCGCAGCAGCCCGTCCCGGTCGGCGTACCCGGCGGCCGCGTCGACGGATCCGCACAACAGCAGCGCCTCGAGCAGCGCGCCGGCCGCGTGGTCGACGCGGAAGGTGCGACGGTCCCCGGTGAGGTGCACGTACGCGGCGTCGTCGGTCCACAGCAGCAGCGGTACGCCGGTGTCGTCGCCGTCGGGCAACTCGGCCAGGGCGGGCGACAGCCGGCCGCCGAAGCCGGAGACGCGGATGTCGGCGATGCCCCTCGCGTGCAGTTCGCGCAGCGCGTCGACGGCCGCGAGGTAACGGCCCAGCCAGGGCCGGCCGGCGGCCGCGGCCTGGCCCGCCGCCGCGGGCACGGCCCGGCCGAGGGCGACCGCGCAGGGGTGGCCAGCGTCCTCGGTGAGCCGCCGCCACCGGGCGTCCAGCGCGTCGATGCCGTCGGCGATCGTGCCGAGCGGGGCGCCCCACGGGGAGACCGCGGCCGTGCCGTCCGCGTCCACGTACAGCCGGGTGCGCGGGCCGTCCTCCGCCGGGCCGGCGCCGAGCGCGGCGAGGTCGGCGAGCTGGACGGCGGGGCTGGTGACGTGGGTCGGGAAGGTGCCGTCGGCGCGGGCGCGGTCCGCGTCGTCGAGGAAGGCGTCGAGGTCGGCCTGCTCCACGACCCGGACGAGGGTGGCGCCGATCACCGACATGTAGCCGGCGCTGGCGTAGTCCTGGGTCTGGAGGAAGAACTCGTCGTCGATGGAGAGGTCGCCGCCGGGCTCGGCCAGGGAGCCCTCGTAGCCGACGACACCGGCGACGCCGGCGACGTCCTCGCGGGACTCACCGGGGCTCAGCACCAGGGTGGAGCCGCCGACGAGATCGGAGGCGAGAAGCGCGTCGAGATGGTCCGCGTCCTCCAGGACGACGGTGAGCGAGCCCTTCCCGGCGGGTGTTTCCAGCGGCTGGACCCGACCGGTTCCCCAGGAACTGAGGTGCTTCTTCACACTCGATATCCGAGTGGCAGCCATATGCGTTCTCCCCCTTGTCACGCGGCCGCGGCCAGCAGTTTCCTGAGATCGGCCATGGCCGCCTGCGGGCCGTACAGGTTGTACACGCCGGTCAGATTGAGGATCACCTCGTCGACGCCGATCTCCCGATAGGCGTCGAGTTCCGCCCGGATCTCCTCCAGGCCGCCGTAGAGAAATGCCTTTCCATGCAGCATGGATTTCGCGTCGGCGACCGAGGCGTCTCCGGCGAGTTCGATTCCCGCCTTTTTCAGCATGTCGATGTAGTGCGGCGCCTGCATATGTGCCGCATTGCTCGCCAGCACCAGTTTCTCCGGGTCCCGGTCGGGTCCGGCGAGCGCCAGCGGCACCATCGCGGTCAGCCGCGGCGTCTGCCGGCCGGCCCGCGAGGCGCCCTCGCGCAGCGCCGGGAGGATCACGTCCCGCAGATAGCCGGCCGGGGTCAGCCAGGTGATGCCGACGTCGGCGACCTCGCCCGCGAGCCGGGCCATGCCCGCCCGCAGCACCCCCAGACCGAGGTCGACGCGGGGGTGGATCGCGGGCGGCATCGCCCCGTGGCAGGAGAAGTACTCGCCGTCGAAGTCGACCGCGCCCTGCTCCAGCAGGCCCCGCACGATGGTCAGATACTCCCGCGAAGCGGTCAGCGGACTGGCGTACGGCCTGCTCAGGACGCTTTCCTGGAACTGCCGGCCGCCCGGTCCGAATCCCGCGACCACCGGCTCCCCGGTGGCCAGGGCCAGCGAGCGCACCTGGTGCGCGGCCTCGTAGGGGTGGCGCAGCGCCATCAGTGTGACGCCCACGCCGGTCGGCACCCGGAAGCCCGCGCCGGCCGCCGAGGCGAAGCCCTGGAACGGCTCGATCAGCATGGCCTGGCCCTGCCAGAGCCGCCGCGCGGCCGTCCACTCGACCAGCGCCGCGTACGGCAGCAGCTGTTCCGGCCTGCGCGGCAGAAACGGCACGAGCACCGAATACGCGGTCATCAAATCCCCCGAGAAGCCATTCCGTTGTCTTTACCCGGAGGCTACCCATCCATTACCGATGGTCAGTCAGAATGGATTTCGCTCGGCGGCCTCCCGGCAGGGAAGACGGTAGCCCGGCCCTCCAGGTTCCAACCCCCGCCCTGAGGAGAGTCTTCTCCCCCGTCGCAGGTCGGGGATTCCCCGCGCCCCAAAGGGATTCCTGGACAGACTTCCGGCCCCGCACCTTTTATGTACGGGTGATTTCCTTCCCAGGCCCGCCTTCGACTTCGGCGAATCTAGGCGCGCCCCGCCATGTGCCGGCCCGCGTGAATGACCGCGACCAGTTGCGACCGGTCCCGGCAGCCCAGCTTGCGCAGCACATTCGACACATGGAACTTCACGGTGCTGAGTTCGACGGTCAGTTCCTCGGCTATCTCGAGATTCGACAGACCCTCCGCGACCAGCAGGGCGACATCCCGCTCCCGGCCGGTGAGCCCGCCCTCGCCCAGCACCTGGGCCGACCGCTGCCGCGGAGCGCGCGGCGCTCCGCCGCCCAGGACGTACGGCACCAGCTCCGGCGACAGCCAGCCCCGCCCGTGCAGCACCTCCCGCACGGCGGAGACGAAGCCGTGATCGGGGTCGTCCCGGTCGACGACGCCCACCACCCGGGCCGGTCGGCGTGCCTGCCAGAACGGATCGTCCAAGCCGCTGACCAGCGCGATCAGCGGAACACCGGCCTTCGTGTCAGGCGCCGCGGCGGTCGGCAGGACGGCGGAGTCCACCACGGCGGCGTCCACGCGGGCGCTCTCGCCGAGCGGGGACGTCCCGTCCCAGAGGAACACTTCCCAGCCGGAGGCGGCGAGCGCCTGGCTCACCCGTCTCCGCAGCGAAGGAGAACTGATGGCGACGACGACTCGACGCATGACATGACTCCCCGTTAAGTCAACTCGCGGGGAGGCTCGGGCTTGTGGCCGCGTCCGGGGCGATGGTCGGTCGCCCGGCATTTCCCCGCAATGTCCGTGCAGTTGGAGGGGAACGTAACACACGCCTCCGTTTGCGTTCGCCGACCGGCCACCTGCGCCGAACCTCCCGGTCACCCCTCCGGACACGGCCCTCGCGGGCCGGTTAACCGCCGCTCGCACGGCGCTCACAGATGTTCCCAGACGCAAAGAGGAGCCGCGTTGCCGCACACGACGGTGATCTGCCCCGCCTACAACCGGGGCCGGGCCATCGTGCCCACCCTCGAATCGGTGTGCCGCCAGACCATGACGGACTGGGAGCTGATCGTGGTGTCCGACGCGAGCAGCGACGACACCGACGACTGGGTGCGCGCGGTGGCCGCACGCGACCGCCGGGTCCGGCTGCTGCGCACCCCCCGCTTCGGCTCCCAGTCCGGCCCGACCAACCTCGCGCTGGCCGAGGCGTCCGGCGCGTACGTCGCCTACCTCGACCACGACGACCTGTGGGAGCCCGGGCATCTGCGGCTGCTCGCCGAGGCGTTCGACGCGGGCGCCGAGTTCGTGGCGACCCGCACGGTCGACGTCGACGCGACCGGCGCCGTGCACGCCGCCACCCCGGCCCTCGCCATGGTCTGGCATCCCGAACTCCAGCTGATGAGCCCCCTGTTCGAGAACTCCTGCGCCGGACACGTCGCCGGGCTCGCGCAACGCGTCGGCGGCTGGCGGGAGTCGGCGGTCGGCCTGGAGGACTGGGACCTTTGGCTGCGGTTCGCCGACGTGGGCGTCCGCTGCACCACCCACCTCGACAAGACCGTCCGCGTCCTGCAGGACCCCGGCACCCGCCAGCACAGCATGCCCTGCGACCACCGGCACGAGATCGCCCGCTTCGACAGCATGCTCGCGGCCCGCGCGGCACTGCGCACCCTGTGCCACCCCGCCCTCACCGCCGCCGAACGGGAGGCGACCAGGAAGGACGTCGTGCACTGGTACACCGCGCTCGCCGAACGCGGTGAACTCGTCTTCCCGCGCGGCTGGGAGGGCGGCGCGGACGCCCTGCCGGCCGCCGTCGACGCGCAGCTGCGCGGCTCCGCCGACAAGTGGCGCGGCCTGGTCGTCGAACGGCACGCGGACCGCGTCTCGCTCAGCCAGCTGCTGCCCACCATGACCGCGGAACACGCCGCCCGCTACTCGGCGTTCTTCCGCCGGACCATGCGTCACCAGCAGGACTTCCTGTGCGAGGTGCTGCCCGAGGGGAGCGTGGTCCGGTGAGTCTCGACGCGTTCCGCGCCACCCTGGCGGCCACTCGGGAACGTGTGCACACGCACACACGGCCGATTCCCCTGGACGCCCTGGACGACTGGCGTACCGACCCGGAAACCGGTGCGCTGCGGCACCGCAGCGGCCGCTTCTTCAGCATCGAGGGCCTGCGCGTCCGGCTCGGCGACCGCGACTGGCAGCAGCCGATCATCGTGCAGCCCGAGGTCGGCATCCTGGGCCTGCTCGCCAAGCGGACCGGCGGCGTGCGCCGCTTCCTCGTCCAGCTCAAGCCGGAACCCGGCAACCGCAACGGCGTCCAGATCTCCCCCACCGTCCAGGCCACCCGCAGCAACTACACCGGCGTCCACCTCGGCTCGGCGGTGCCCTACCTGTCGTACTTCCGCGACGCCGCCCGGCACCGGGTGCTGCTCGACGTCCGGCAGTCCGAGCACGCCTCCTGCTTCCTCGGCAAACGCAACCGCAACATGGTCGTGGAGACCACCGACGACATCGCCGTGCGCCCCGGCTTCTGCTGGCTGACCCGCGCCGAACTGGACGCGCTGCTCGGCGAGGACGACCTGGTCAACATGGACACGCGGTCGGTGCTGGCGTGCCTGCCGGACGAGAACCCCGTCACGGACCGGCCCGCGCACCCGCTGCCCGAGCTGCTCCGCTGGATCACCGACGTCCGCAGCCTCACCGAGGTCACCGTCGAACGCCGTCCGCTGCACGGCCTGGCCGGCTGGCGGCGCGACCGCGACCGGATCTCCCACCACGAGGGGCGCCTCTTCGACGTCATAGGCGTCCAGGTCGAGGCGGCCGGCCGCGAGGTGGCGCGCTGGAGCCAGCCGATGCTCGCCCCGCGCGGCCCCGGCCTGGTCGCCCTCCTCGTCACCCGTGTCGAGGGCACCCCGCACGCCCTGGTCCGGCCGGCCGCCGAACCCGGCTGCGCGGACGTCGCCGAACTCGCGCCGACCGTGCAGCACGCGATCGGCGACCCGATCGAGCCGTCACCGCTCCTGGACGAGGTGCTGGGCGCCGCCCCGGACACCGTGCTGTTCGACGCGATGCTCTCCGACGAGGGCGGCCGCTTCCATCACTCCAGCAACCGCCACCTGATCGTCGAGACCCCGGACGCCCGCCCCGAACCCCCCGGCTTCCGCTGGCTGAGCCTCGGCCAGCTCACCGAACTGCTCCGCCACAGCTTCTACGTGAACATGCACACCCGCAGCCTGCTGGCGTGCCTGCGCGCGGTGGAGGCGGGGCGCGGGGGGCTCGCCGGGGTCGGGGCCGCGACCGGGGCCGGGGCCGCGACCGCGACCACAGCCGGGGCCGTGTCCGGGGCCGCGACCGCAGCCCGGACCGGGGCCGTGTCCGGGGGAGCCGCCGTATGAGACCGCTGATCACCGTGCTCGGCGCGACCGGCTTCATCGGCTCCTCCGTGGTCGCCGCCCTCGCCGGGCGGGGAGCGCGGGTGCGGCCGGTGGGACGCCGGCAGGCGGACCTGAGCGTCCCCGGCGCCCTCGCTGCCGCCGTCACCGGCTCGGACGTGATCGTCCACCTGGTCGCCCACACCGCGGGCACCGGCAACTGGCGGAACCCGGAGGCGGACCCGCGCGCCCGGCACCTCAACGAGGGCCTGGCCCGGGAACTCGTCGACGTCGTACGGGCGGAGAGGCGCGACCGGCCTCCCGTGGTCCTCTTCGCCGGTACGGCCCACTCCGCCGACAGCGCCTACGCCCGTCAGAAGCTGGCCGCCGAGCGGACCCTGTGCGCGGCCACCGAGGACGGCGTGCTCAGAGCCGTACCCCTTCGCCTCACCACGGTCTTCGGCGTGGGCCGCGACCGGGGCGTCGTCTCGACGATGATCCGCCGGGCACTCGCCGGCGAGCCCCTGACCATGTGGCACGACGGCACAGTCGAACGCGACCTGCTGTACGTCACGGACGCGGCCGCCGCCTTCACCGCCGCGCTCGACCACGCCGACGCCCTCGCCGGCCGCCCCTGGACGGTGGGCGGCGGCACCGGCGTCCCCCTCAAGGACGTGCTGCGCGCCGTCGCCGAACGGGTCTCCCACCACACCGGCCGCCCCCCGGTCCCGGTCGTCCGGGTCGACCCGCCCGCCTACGCGACGGCCGCCGACTTCCGCCACGTCCGCGCGGACATCGCCCCGTTCTCCGCGCGGACCGGCTGGCACCCGGCGACGGACCTGCGCACCGCCCTGGACCACACCATCGAGCATTCGAAGAAGACCGAGAAGGAACCGTCATGACGATGTACGTCTGGGACTACCTCCGCGAGTACGAGGCCGAACGCACGGACCTGCTGGACGCCGTGGACACGGTGTTCCGCTCCGGGCGCCTGGTGCTCGGTCCGAGCGTGCGCGGCTTCGAGGAGGAGTTCGCGGCGTACCACGGCACCGCGCACTGCGTCGGCGTCGACAACGGCACCAACGCGGTGAAGCTCGCCCTCCAGGCCCTCGGCGTGGGCCCGGGCGACGAAGTGATCACGGTGTCCAACACCGCCGCGCCGACCGTGGTGGCCATCGACGCGGTGGGCGCGACCCCCGTCTTCGTCGACGTCCGCGAGGACGACCACCTCATGGACACCACCCGGGTCGCCGACGCGATCACCGACCGCACTCGTTGTCTGCTCCCCGTCCACCTCTACGGCCAGTGCGTGGACATGGACCCCCTGATGGCGGTGGCCGAGGCGCACGGCCTGCCCGTCCTCGAGGACTGCGCGCAGGCCCACGGGGCCCGCCGGCACGGCCGCCTCGCGGGCACGTTCGGGCGGGCGGCGGCCTTCTCCTTCTACCCGACGAAGGTGCTGGGCGCGTACGGCGACGCCGGCGCGGTCCTGACGTCCGACGCCGACATCGACGGGGCCCTGCGCCGGTCGCGCTACTACGGCATGGCGGAGCAGTACCACGTCGTCGAGACCCCCGGCCACAACAGCCGTCTCGACGAGGTGCAGGCGGAGATCCTGCGCCGCAAGCTGACCCGCCTGGACGGATACGTCGAGGCCCGCCGCCGCGTGGCCCGCCGCTACGAGGAGGCGCTGGCCGACGCCCCGGGCCTGACCCTGCCCCGCACCACTCCCGGCAACGAGCACGTCTACTACGTCTACGTCGTACGCCACCCCCACCGCGACGACGTCCTGCGGCTCATGGCGGAACGCGGCATCTCCCTGAACATCAGCTACCGCTGGCCGGTGCACACCATGACCGGCTTCGCCCACCTCGGCGTCCCGCGCGGTTCCCTGCCGGTCACGGAGCGGCTGGCCGACGAGATCTTCTCGCTGCCCATGTACCCGTCCCTCACGGACGCGGACCAGGACCGGGTGATCGGCGAGCTCCTCGACGTCCTGGACGAGCTGGACAAGCTGGGGAAGCTGTGAGGACGCGCGAGCTGGCGGTGCGCGGAGTGGTGGAGTTCACGCCGCGGGTGTTCCCGGACGAGCGCGGCACGTTCGTCTCGCAGTTCCAGCTGCCGCACTTCGAGTCGGTGATGGGGAACGGCTTGTTCCCCGTGGCCCAGGCCAGCCACAGCGTCTCCCGCCGTGACGTCGTCCGCGGCGTCCACTTCACGACCGGCACGCCGGGCACAGCCAAGTACGTCTGCTGCCCGCACGGCGAGGTGCTGGACATCGTCGTCGACCTGCGCGTCGGCTCGCCGACCTTCGGCGCCTGGGACTCCGTCCGGCTCGACCAGCGGACCTCCCGCGCGCTGTACATCCCCGAGGGCGTCGGCCACGCCTTCGTCTCGCTGCGCGACGGCAGCGTGATGTCGTACCTGCTCTCCCAGAGCTACGACGCGGAACGCGAACTGGCCGTCTCGGTCCACGATCCGGCGCTGGCGCTCCCCCTCCCCCCGAACCCGATCCTCTCGGACCGCGACCGCCGGGCGATGACGCTGGCGGAGGCGGAGGAGGCGGGCGTACTGCCCTGCTTCCAGGACTCCCTCGATCACTCAGGACGCTGAACTGCGATGACCACCACCACGACCGTGCCCCACGCCTGCCGCGTCTGCTCGGGCCCGCTGACCCCGTTCCTCGACCTGGGCCGGCAGCCGCTCTCCGACGCCTTCCGCCTCCCCGACGACCCGGCGGAGGAGTTCTTCTTCCACCTCCGGGTCGGCGTGTGCGGCGACTGCGCCATGGTGCAGCTGCTGGAGGAGGTCCCGCGCGACCGCATGTTCCGCGAGGACTACCCGTACCGCTCGTCCGGCTCCTCGGTCATGCGCGCCCACTTCACGGAAACGGCCCGCCGGCTCCTCGCCACGGAACTGCGGGGCGACGACGCCTTCGCCGTCGAACTGGGCTGCAACGACGGCGTGATGCTGCGCACCGTCAGCGAGGCGGGCGTGCGGCACCTGGGCGTGGAGCCGTCCGGCGGGGTGGCGGAACTGGCGCGCGGCAAGGGCGTACGCGTCCGCACGGCGTTCTTCGAGGAGGACACGGCGAGGGACATCGCGGCGACGGAGGGCCGCGCGGACGTCGTCTACGCCGCGAACACCCTCTGCCACATCCCCTATCTGGACTCGGTTTTCCGCGGCCTGGACGCGGTCCTGAAGCCGACGGGCGTGTTCGTCTTCGAGGACCCCTACCTGGGCGACATCGTCGACCGCACCTCCTTCGACCAGATCTACGACGAGCACTTCTACTTCTTCACCGCCCGCTCGGTCCGCGCCCTGGCCCACCGCCACGGCTTCGACCTGGTCGACGTCGAACGCCTTCCCGTGCACGGCGGCGAGGTCCGCTACACCCTGTCCCGCACGGGCACCCGCACCCCCGCCCCGGCGGTGGCGGCCCTGCTGGCGGAGGAGGAGAGGACCGCCCTCCACGACCTGAGGACCCTCGAATCCTTCGCGACCCGCGTCGACGGCGTCCGCGCCGACCTCCACGCCCTCCTGACCCGCCTCCGCGCGCAGGGCGCCTCGGTCGTGGCGTACGGCGCCACCGCGAAGAGCGCGACGGTCACCAACTACTGCGACCTGACCCCGGCCCTGATCTCCCGGGTCCACGACACCACCCCCGCCAAACAGGGCCGTCTCACCCCGGGCGCCCGCCTCCCCGTCCACCCGGCCTCCGACTTCACCGCTCCGTACCCGGACTACGCGCTTCTCTTCGCCTGGAACCACGCGGAGGAGATCATGGCGAAGGAGACCGCGTTCCGCGCGGCGGGCGGCAAGTGGATCACGTACGTGCCGGAGGTACGCGTCCTCTGAACGGCCGTGTCGCGGAACTGGCCTCCGGCTGGTGCCGAGGGCCAGTTCGTTATGGGGGGGCGGGGATGCCGCGTGGCGGGGAGCAGGTTCAGCTGATGGCGTTGAGCATCGCTTCTTCGACGTGGTCGGCGGCGTTGCGGTGGCCGAGGGCGTTGTGTACGAAGGACAGCTGGTCGGGGAGGGTGACGAAGCCTTCGACCCACTTGGAGTCGTCGCTGACGCAGTGGTTGCGGGACGGGGTCCTGGGGGATGACCGTGGGGTAGCCGACGGCCAGGATCTTCGTGTGCGGGGCGCGCTCGTGGAGCACGGCGAGCATCCGCTCGTACTCCCGGCGCACCTTCTTCAGCCGGTCCGGGATGCCGGCGGCCGGGGCGTCCTTGCACGGGGAGGGTGTTTCCGCCCACGCCGACGGTGATGACGTCGGTGTCGGGGCCCACCCCCTCGGACTGCGGCGGCAAGTGGCGGCGCCGCAGCTGACGTTGGTCAGCTCGAAGAGACCGTAGAGGTCGCGGTCGATGACCTGGGGGTAGGACCGGTCGGTGCGCTCGCAGCCGTCGTGCGGGACTTCGAAGGTGTTGCCCGGGGCCAGGATGACCCCGGCGGTGTAGGAGTCACCAGGGCGACCCACTGCTGGTCCTCGGCCGCGGCGGCGGGTTGTGCCCCGGCGAGCTGCGCGGGGGCAAGAGCGCCGGCGGCGAGAGCTGCGGCCGAACAGAGCGGGGCCAGGCGAGTGCGGAAGCGTGCCACGAATCCTCCGGGGACACGGTGTTGACATCGCTTTGACCATGAAGCGGCTGTCACTCACTGCATTAGATCCAATACGGACAGTCATATTCAGACTGCGGGACGCACCTTTGTGAGGGACCGGTGTCCAGCGTGTTGACCGCTCGCCGTCCACTTGGCAACTGCTCTGGAGCGGTATTTGCGCAGCACAGGGAAGGCTGCTGAACGACTGCGGGATCCCGCCGGACACGCGCCCTCTCGGCGGCTGTCTTGTTCTCGATCACCAGCATGGAGATCCCGAGGCGCACACACTGCCCAAGGACGCCATGCGGCGTATGGGCGAGTTCTTCGTACCGCCGCCGTCGCCGCACCCACTGAACGGTAAAACCCCAGGTCAGAGGCTTCCGACCTGGGGTTCGTGTGGAGCCGCTTTCGGGATTCGAACCCGAGACCTACGCATTACGAGTGCGTTGCTCTGGCCATCTGAGCTAAAGCGGCGCGTCGCCCGCACTATGGTGCGATCGGCGACGTCGGTAAGTCTACACAGTTTCCGGGGGTGCTTCGCACCAGCCCCGGGGCGGGCGCTCCGGGGCCGGTGGGGTGGGCGGCGCGGTGGCTATGAGCAGCGCTTCCCGTCCGTGGGCGGGGTGCCGCGCAGGAGGTAGGCGTTGATCGTGCTGTCGATGCAGTCGCTGCCGCGGCCGTAGGCGGTGTGGCCGTCGCCGTCGTAGGTGAGGAGGCGGCCGGAGGAGAGCTGGCCGGCGAGGGACTGGGCCCAGGGGTAGGGGGTCGCCGGGTCGCGGGTGGTGCCGACGACGACGATCGGCTTGGCGCCCTGCGCCTCGATGCGGTGGGCCTCGCCGGCGGGGGCCACCGGCCAGTACGTGCAGTTCAGCGCGGCCCACGCCAGGCCCTCGCCGAAGACCGGCGACGCCTTCTCGAACTCGGGCAGCGACTTGCGGACGTCGTCGGGGCCGCTGAAGGCGGGCGGCAGGTCGAGGCAGTTCACGGCGGCGTTGGCGAACATCAGGTTCGAGTAGGCGCCGTCCGCGTCGCGCTCGTAGTAGCTGTCGGACAGGGCCAGCAGGCCCGTGCCGTCGTTCTCGTTCATCGCCGAGGTCAGCGCCTCGCGCAGCTGCGGCCAGGCCGTCTCGTCGTACATCGCCGCGATCACACCGGTGGTGGCCAGCGACTCGCCGAGTTCGCGCCCGTCCGGGTCACTGGTGGGGACGGGCTTCGCGTCCAGCCGGTCGAAGAACGCCTTCAGGTTCTTGCCGACCTGCTCGGGCGGGGTGCCGGGCTCGCCGAGGGGGCAGTCCGGCTGCCGTACGCAGTCCTTCGCGAACGCCTGGAACGCGGTCTCGAAGCCCGCCGTCTGGTCGGTGTTCAGCCGGCGCGCGGACAGCGACGGATCCATCGCGCCGTCCAGCACCAGCCGGCCCACCCGGTCGGGGAAGAGCCCGGCGTACGTCGCGCCGAGGAGAGTGCCGTACGACGCCCCCACGTACGTCAGCTGCTCGTCGCCCAGCACCTCCCGCAGGATGTCCATGTCCCGCGCCGCCTCGACGGTGGAGACGTGCCGCAGCAGCTCCGGCGCGTCCGCGCCGCACCCCTCGGCGAACTTCTTGTACGCGTCGACCAGCCCGGCGCGCTCCCGCTCGTCGTCGGGCGTGGTGTCCGTCTGCGTGTACGTGTCCATGGCCGGCCCGTCCAGGCATTCGACGGGCTCGCTGCGGGCGACCCCGCGGGGGTCGACGGCCACCATGTCGTAGCGGGCGCGGACCTCCTCCGGGTAGCCGAGCGCCGCGTAGTTCTGGAGGTAGCCGATCGCCGAGCCGCCCGGCCCGCCCGGGTTCACCAGCAGCGAGCCCAGCCGCTCGCCCGGCCCGGTGGCCTTCTTGCGGGCCACCGCGAGCCGGACGTCACCCTCGCCGGGAGCGGCGTAGTCACGCGGGGCGCGCAGGGTGGCGCATTCGAAGCCGGGGGCACCGCAAGCGCGCCAGCTGAGCTTCTGCGCGTAGTACGGCGCGAGCGCGGCCGGGGTGGCGCGCGGCAGGGCGGTCAGCGTGGCCTGGCCCGTCTGTGCCGCCCGCGCCGCCGAGGTGGCGGAGCTCGTGGAACTTCCGGTGCTGCAGGCGGAGACGACCAGCGCGGCGGCGGCGAGGAGGACGGCTCCGGTTCGGGACCTGGACCTGCGGTGGGGGCGCCTTGAGTTCATTCAGCGAGCGTAACCCTGCGCGACCGTTCGTACGCTGTGTGTGGCGGGCGTGCCACGGATGGGTGGTGGTTGTCCGACGGAAGGGGTACGCCGTCGAACGACGAACCTCGACGCACGACGTACCTCGTCGGACCACGGACCTCGCCGGACGACGCGCCTCGTCGATACCGCTGTCAGCCCGCTCTCAGTGCCATCGTCATCGCCTCCACCGCCAGCAGCGGCGCCACGTTGCGGTCCAGGGCGTCCCGGCACGCGGCGATCGCCTCGATCCGGCGCAGGGTGGTCTCCGGGGAGCTGCCGCGGGCGATCCGCTCCAGGGCGTCCTCGGCGTCGGTGTTGGCGAGGGCGATGCGGGAGCCGAGCTGGAGGGCGAGGACGTCGCGGTAGAAGGCGGTGAGGTCGGTCAGGGCGAGGTCGAGGCTGTCGCGCTGGGTGCGGGTGCGGCGGCGCTTCTGCTTGTCCTCCAGGTCCTTCATCACGCCTGCCGTGCCGCGCGGCATCCGGCCGCCCTGGGCCGCGCCGAGGGCAGCCTTCAGCTCCTCGGTCTCCTTGGCGTCGACCTCCTCGGCGAGCTGCTTGGCGTCCTCCGCGGCCGCGTCCACCAGCTCCTGTGCGGCCTTGAGCGCGCCTCCGACGTCGCCGATGCGCAGCGGCAGCTTCAGCACGGAGGCGCGGCGTTCCCGCGCGGCCGGGTCGGTGGCCAGGCGCCGGGCGCGGTCGACATGGCCCTGGGTGGCCCGCGCGGCCGCGGCGGCGACCTCCGGTTCGACGCCCTCCCGGCGGATCAGCATGTCGGCGACGGCGTCCACGGACGGCGTGCTCAGGTTCAGGTGCCGGCAGCGGGAGCGGATCGTCGGCAGCACGTCCTCGACGGAGGGCGCGCACAGCAGCCAGACCGTGCGGGGGGCGGGCTCCTCGACGGCCTTGAGGACGGCGTTCGCCGATTTCTCGTTCAGGCGCTCGGCGTCCTCGACGAGGATGATCTGCCAGCGGCCGTTCGCCGGCGAGGTGAACGACTTGCGGACGGTGTCCCGCATGTCCTCGGCGAGGATCTGCGTGCCGACGGCGGCCACCGTGGTGACGTCGGCGTGCGTGCCGACCAGGGCCGTGTGGCAGCCGTCGCAGAAGCCGCAGCCGGGTGCTCCGCCCAGCGCGCGGTCGGGGCTCACGCACTGCAGCGCCGCCGCGAACGCCCGCGCCGCCTGGGTCCGGCCGGCGCCCGGCGGGCCGGTGAACAGCCACGCGTGCGTCATCTTCGACGCCTCCGGCAGCGGCTCGTCGGCCGCGACCGCGGTGACCAGGGCGTCGGCGTCCCGAGCCGCGGCCTCCAGCTGCGCGCTCACCCGCTCCTGCCCGACCAGGTCGTCCCAGACCGCCATGGGCCACCGTGCCCTTCCGTCACATTCCGCGTTACGCCCTCCATTGTGGGGGCGCCCACTGACAGCGAGCGGCGCCCACCGGCTCCGCCCGCCGCCCGTTGGCCGGGCCGGGGCTCAGCGGCCCCGATTCCGCCCGCGGCGTCCCTCGTCGCCGTACTCGTCCTCCCGCGGGCCCAGCAGTTCGTCCGCCAGCGTCGGCAGGTCGTCCAGCGGGGTCTCCTCGGCCCAGTCGGGCCGCGGCCGGCGCGGGGCGTCGCCCTCGGCGGTCTCGGCGTCGACCTGGGGCAGCTCGCGGGTACGGTCGTCGGTCCCGTCCGGCTCCTTGCGGAAGAAGCCCTGCGGCACCCGGTCCGCGGGGGCCTCGCCCCGCACCGGGGGCAGCACCGCGGTCTCGTCCGCCGCGTCGGTGACGGGCGGCAGCACCGCCGTCTCGTCCGCCGCCCCGGGCACCGCCGGCAGCACCGCCGTCTCGTCCACGGCACCCGGCGTGTTCGGCGCGGCCGGCGGCTGCGGCAGCTCGGCCGTCACCTCGGAGTCGGGGTCGGGGCCCTTGGCGCGGTCCTCCCGCACCGGCCGCAGCACCGTCGTGGCGTCGTCCGCGGCTCCCGGCCGGCCGGCCGGCTCGCCGTCGGACTTCCCGTCCGGCGCCCCGTCCGGCCGCACGACCGGCGTCGGCACGGTCAGCGCCTCCGACGGAGCCACGGTCCCGGCGGCGCCGGGCGCGGCCGGCTTCGGCCCGGCCTGGGCCACGGCCGCCGCCTGCTCGGCCGCCCGGCGGGCCTCCTCGGCCCGCAGCAGGGCCTCCTCCGCCTTGCGCTGCTTCTCCACGCGACGTGCCTCGGCCTCGGCCCGCAGCCGGGCCTCCTCCTCTTCCTGGCGGCGGCGCCGCTCCTCCTCGGCCTTGCGGCGGGCCTCCTCCTCGGCGCGGGCCTTCTCCTCGGCGAGCAGCCGCTGCCGCTCCTCCTCGGCCCGGCGGCGGGCTTCCTCGGCCCGCTGCCGGGCCTCCTCCGCCTGCCGTTCGGCCTCGCGCCGCTGGGCCTCCTCCAGCTCGCGCCGCTTGCGCTCCTCCTCCTCGGCGCGCAGCCGGGCCAGCTGCTCCTGGCGCTCGCGCTCCAGGCGCTCCTCCTCGGCCTTGCGGGCGGCCTCCTCCTCGGCCTTGCGGCGGGCTTCCTCCTCGGCCTTGCGGCGGGCCTCCTCGCGGGCCTCGATCTCGGCCTGGGACAGCGGCAGCACCTGGTCGAGCCGGGCCCGGATGACGGTGGTGACGGCCTCGGGCTCCTGCCCGGCGTCCACGACGAGGTACCGGCCGGGGTCGGACGCGGCCAGCGTCAGGAACCCGGACCGCACGCGCGCGTGGAACTCGGCGGGCTCGGACTCCAGCCGGTCCGGCGCCTCGGTGAACCGCTCACGCGCGGTCTCCGGCGCGACGTCCAGCAGCACGGTCAGGTGCGGGACGAGCCCGTCGGTGGCCCAGCGGTTGATCCGGGCGACCTCCGTCGGGGACAGGTCGCGGCCGGCGCCCTGATAGGCGACGGACGAGTCGATGTAGCGGTCGGAGATGACGACCGCGCCCCGCTCCAGCGCGGGCCGCACCACGGTGTCCACGTGCTCCGCGCGGTCGGCGGCGTACAGCAGCGCCTCCGCGCGGTGCGACAGTCCGGCGCTGGACACGTCGAGCAGGATGGACCGCAGCCGCTTGCCGACCGGCGTCGCGCCGGGCTCGCGGGTCACCACGACCTCGTGCCCCTTGGCCCGGATCCACTCGGCGAGCGCCTCGGCCTGCGTGGACTTCCCGGCGCCGTCGCCGCCCTCCAGGGCGATGAAGAAGCCGGTCGCGGCGGGCGCCTGCACCGGGTCGTCGCCGCCGAGCACCGCGTCGCGCAGGTCGTGCCGCAGCGGCACGCCGGAGCGGTCGTCGAGCTTGGCGAGGACCAGCGCGGCCACCGGCAGCAGCAGCGCGCCGACGAGCATCAGCGTGAACGCCGCCCCGCCGTGCGCGAAGACGAACTTGCCGCTCTCCAGCCGGTGCGGCCCGATCAGCGCCGCCACCAGGGGCGCGATCAGCGCGCCGAGCGCGACGAAGACCCGGACGACGGCGTGCAGGTGTTCGGTGGTGCGGGGGCGGCGGAAGTCCTCGGTCTCCTGGTCGAGCAGCGCGTGCCCGGTGTTGGCGGCCATGCCCGCGGCGACGCCGGCCAGCGCGGTGATCAGCAGCACTGTGGTGACGTCCGGGACGAGCCCGGCGGCCAGCAGCGCCACGCCGGTGACGGCGACCGACAGCGCCAGCATCCGGCGCCGCGACAGCGACACCAGCACCTTCGGCGCCGTACGGATGCCGATGCCGACCCCGCCGGTCAGCGCGAGCACCAGCAGACCGAAGGTGACCGGGCCGCCGCCCAGGTCCTTGGCGTGCAGCACGGACACGGCGACGGCGGCGGCGACCGCGCCCGCGACGGCGGCGCAGGCGAGCACGAGCAGCGGGATCGCGCCGGTACGGCCCTTGTCGGCGCCGGTGCCGGTCTTCGGGCGGCGCAGGCCCTCGAGCGGCGACCGCGCGCGCGGGGTGCGGGTGCCGGGCAGCTCCAGGAAGGTCAGCACGGACAGCGAGGCGGCGAACAGCCCGGCCGCGACGTACGAGCCGAGGGCCGCCTGGTGCTCGGCGAACCAGGCGATGCCGGCGCCGAGGAGGTTGTTCAGCAGGGAAGCGGCGACGAGTACGGCGGCCGCGCCGGGTACCGCCAGGAAGGCGGTGCGCAGCGCCAGGCGGCGCAGGGCGTCCATGTGGTCCGGCAGCGGCCGTACCGTCGCGCCCTCCAGGGGCGGGGCGGGCAGCAGCGCGGGCGCGGCGCTCTCCCGGCACACCGTCCAGAAGCGCTCGGCGACGCCGGTGACGAAGACGGTGACCAGGAGGACGGCGAGCGCGTCGTCCGGCGTCCAGTCGATCCACAGCGGGGCCACGATCAGCAGCGCGGCCCGCAGGCCGTCCGCGCCGACCATGGTCCAGCGGCGGTCGAGCGGGCCGTCCTGGGAGGTCAGTGAGGTGAGCGGGCCGAGGAGCACGGCGCCGAAGAGCAGGGTGGCGAGGATCCGCACCCCGAAAACGGTCGCCACTGCGAACGCCACGCCCCGGTAGCCGCCGCCGAAGGAGCCCTCGGCGATGGCCGTCTGGAGGACGAGGAGGACCAGCACGAGAAGAGCGAGGACGTCACCGACCCCGCTCACCAGGTGCGCACTCCACAGGCGCCGCAACTGCGGCTGTCGCAACAGGGAACGGACAGCGCGCTCGCGGGAGTCCGCGACCAGCGCGTCGTCGGGGTCCGGGTGAGGGGCCGTTGGCTGCTCGGCTCGCGTCATGCTTTCAGCCTATCGGGCCCCGCCGACACTCCGGAGCAGTGCCCGAACGCCCGCACGCCCCGGCACCCGAACGGTGGCGAGGCGTTGGTTTCGCGAACGCCGGACGGGGGCACCCGCCCGGCGTTCGTCCCGGGGCTCAGTCCTCGGACGCCGCCCTGGACGCCGTGGTCTTCTTCGCGGCTGTCTTCTTCGTGGCGGTCGTCTTCTTGGCAGCGGTCTTCTTCGCGGCCGTCGTCTTCTTCGCCGCCGTGGTCTTCTTGGCGGCGGTCTTCTTCGCGGCCGTGGTCTTGGCGGCCGTGGTCTTCTTCGTGGCCGCCTTCTTCGCCGTCTTCTTGGCGGGGCCCTTCGCCCGCTTCTCGGCGAGCAGTTCGAAGCCCCGCTCGGGCGTGATCGTCTCGACGCTGTCGCCGGAGCGCAGGGTCGCGTTGGTCTCGCCGTCGGTGACGTACGGGCCGAAGCGGCCGTCCTTCACCACGACCGGCTTCTCGCTGACCGGGTCGGTGCCCAGCTCCTTCAGCGGCGGCTTGGCGGCCGCGCGGCCACGCTGCTTGGGCTGGGCGTAGATCGCCTGCGCCTCCTCCAGCGTGATCGTGAAGAGCTGCTCCTCGGACGTGAGCGACCGCGAGTCCGTGCCCTTCTTCAGGTACGGGCCGTAGCGGCCGTTCTGCGCGGTGATCTCCTGGCCGTCGGCGTCGGTGCCGACGGTCCGCGGCAGCGACATCAGCTTCAGCGCGTCGTCGAGGGTCACCGTGTCCAGCGACATCGACTTGAACAGGGAGGCCGTGCGCGGCTTGACCGCGTTCTTGCCGGTCTTCGGGGTGCCCTCGGGGAGGATCTCCGTGACGTACGGGCCGTAGCGGCCGTCCTTGGCGACGATCTGGTGGCCGGTGGCCGGGTCGGTGCCCAGCTCGAAGTCGCCGCTCGGCTTGGCGAGCAGTTCCTCGGCCAGTTCGACGGACAGCTCGTCGGGCGCCAGGTCGGCGGGGATGTCGGCCCGCTGGTGGCCCTCGGCGTCCTTCTCACCACGCTCGATGTACGGCCCGTAGCGGCCGACCCGCAGCACGATGTCGTTGCCGACCGGGAACGACGACACCTCGCGCGCGTCGATCGCGCCCAGGTCGGTCACCAGCTCCTTGAGGCCGCCGAGGTGGTCCCCGTCGCCGTTGCCGGCGTCGGCGGCCACGCCCTCGACGGTGCCCTCGCCGAAGTAGAAGCGCTTCAGCCACGGCACGGCCTGCGCCTCGCCGCGCGCGATGCGGTCGAGGTCGTCCTCCATCTTGGCGGTGAAGTCGTAGTCGACGAGCCGCCCGAAGTGCTTCTCCAGCAGGTTGACCACGGCGAACGACAGGAAGGACGGCACGAGCGCCGTGCCCTTCTTGAACACGTAGCCGCGGTCGAGGATCGTGCCGATGATCGACGCGTACGTCGACGGACGGCCGATCTCCCGCTCTTCCAGCTCCTTGACCAGCGAGGCCTCGGTGTAGCGGGCCGGGGGCTTGGTCGCGTGGCCGTCGGCGGTGATCTCCTCGGCGGTCAGCGGGTCGCCCTCGTTCACCTGCGGCAGCCGGCGCTCGCGGTCGTCGAGCTCGGCGTTCGGGTCGTCCGCGCCCTCGACGTAGGCCTTGAGGAAGCCGTGGAAGGTGATGGTCTTGCCGGACGCGCTGAACTCGACGTCCCGCCCGTCGGCGGCGGTGCCGCCGATCTTGACGGTGACGGAGTTACCCGTGGCGTCCTTCATCTGTGAGGCAACGGTCCGCTTCCAGATCAGCTCGTACAGCTTGAACTGGTCGCCGGTCAGACCGGTCTCCGCAGGCGTGCGGAAACGATCACCCGAGGGGCGGATCGCCTCGTGCGCCTCCTGCGCGTTCTTGACCTTCGCGGCGTACGTCCGCGGCTGCGGCGGCAGGTAGTCGGCGCCGTACAGCTGCGTGACCTGGGCGCGGGCGGCGGCGATCGCCGTCTCGCTCAGCGTCGTGGAGTCCGTACGCATGTACGTGATGTAGCCGTTCTCGTACAGCTTCTGCGCGATCTGCATCGTGGCCTTCGCGCCGAAGCCGAGCTTGCGGCTGGCCTCCTGCTGGAGGGTCGTCGTACGGAACGGGGCGTACGGCGAGCGGCGGTACGGCTTGGACTCGACGGAGCGGACGGCGAACCGGGTGTTCTCCAGCGCGGCGGCGAGCGCGCGGGCGTTCGCCTCGTCGAGGTGGAGGATGTTCGCGCTCTTCAGCTGCCCCAGGGAGTCGAAGTCGCGGCCCTGCGCGATACGCCGGCCGTCGACCGTCTGCAGCCGGGCGACCAGCGACGACGGGTCGGACGGGTCGCCCGCGCGGCCGGTGGCGAAGGTGCCGGTCAGATCCCAGTACTCGGCGGAGCGGAAAGCCATGCGCTCGCGCTCCCGCTCGACGACGAGCCGGGTGGCGACGGACTGCACACGGCCCGCCGACAGGCGCGGCATGACCTTCTTCCACAGCACCGGCGAGACCTCGTAGCCGTAGAGGCGGTCGAGGATGCGGCGGGTCTCCTGGGCGTCGACCAGCTTCTGGTTGAGCTGGCGCGGGTTGGCCACGGCGGCCTGGATCGCGGCCTTGGTGATCTCGTGGAAGACCATCCGCTTGACCGGGACCTTGGGCTTGAGCACCTCCTGGAGGTGCCAGGCGATGGCCTCGCCCTCGCGGTCCTCATCGGTGGCGAGGTAGAGCTCGTCGGACTCCTTCAGCAGGTCCTTGAGCTTCTTGACCTGGGCCTTCTTGTCGGCGTTGACCACATAGATCGGCTGGAAGTCATGGTCGACGTCCACACCGAGGCGGCGCACTTCCCCGGTGTACTTCTCCGGCACCTCCGCGGCGCCGTTGGGAAGGTCGCGGATGTGCCCGACGCTCGCTTCGACTACGTAGCCGGGGCCCAGGTAGCCCTTGATCGTCTTCGCCTTGGCAGGCGACTCGACGATGACGAGTCGGCGGCCGCCCTGTGCGGTCTCGCTGGTCGGGGACAACTTCGCTCTTCTCTCCGGTCGACGCTGGGGCCTCCCCAGGCCTTCGTTCCCGGGGTCGGGTCATGGTGACGCTGCGGAGTGTGACGGTACATCCCGCCCCCGTGTCAAACGGGAAAAGCCCGCAACGGCCACTCGAACGGTAACCCGACTTCCGCCATTCCTGCCGCACGGAGTGCCCGGAGCCGTTTTCCGGCCGATCCGGAGCGTGATCTCTCGATTACTGCGGAGGGAACGCTTCCGGAGTGCTCAGACCCGTGTGAAGCACCATGCCCCGACCACCAGCGCGAGCACCGCGGCGACGCTCGCGAGAGCCGCCGATGCGACCGGACTCACACCGTGGGCGACGGGCTGCCGCTGCCGCGTCCGCACCCCGATCCACACCAGCAGTCCGCCCCCGAACAGGGCGAACACCAATCCCGCGAAGATCGCCGGCCCGCTCTCCATGGCTCCCCGTGCCCCTTTTCTACGTCCACGCGTGCCCCGCCCTCGGGAGGTTGACACGCGCGGGCTGCGATCAGGCGAACCCCGGGTGAACGCGAGACCGCCGATCGGTCCGGGCGGGGCGGGCAGGGGGGTCAGACGGCGCCGGGCGCCGATATCTTTCCGGTCGTCTTTTCGTTGTCGGCGCGGCTCACCGTGCAGACCACCTTGGTGAAGCCCTGCTCCCAGTCCTCCTCGTCGGCGATCCAGCCGTACACGGTCCGCTCGGAACCGGGCGCCCAACTCGACTCGAACTTGTTGCCGCACAGCTTGGTCGCGTTGTCGCCGCCCTTGTCGTAGCTCATCCCGTCGGGGGCCTGCGCGGTGCCGACGACCTGGTCGGTGTGCGGTTCCGCGCAGTCGACGAGCGGGGCCCGGTAGCCGTCGTCCAGTTCCTCGTAGTCCCAGCAGTCGCCGACGCTCATCTGCCCGACCCACAGGTCGGTGCCGGTGTCGCGGAAGCGGCCCACCTCGCCGCCGATCGCGGCGTGCCGGCCGAGAACCAGACAGGCCGTGCCGCCGTCGGCCTCGGCGAAGCCCTCCCTGGTCGGCAGGACGGCGTAGCCGCCCGCGTCGGGCAGCGCGTCGACGACCGAGCGGGTCTGGTCCGCGCACCGCCGCGCCCCGTTGGCGCGGGCGTCGGCGTGGTCGGCCGCCGTGTCGACGGCCACGACCTGACCGTCCGGCCAGTCGTCGGCGCAGTCAACGACGCCGAGGTTCGGCGCCGACTCGAACGGCGTCCCCGTCCACACCGCCTTCACGCAGTCCCCGGCCGCCAGCGGCTCGCTCAGCCCGACCACCTCCCCGTACGGCAGCACGGGCCCGGCCGGCGAGGCGGAGTCGTCGGCGGGGCCGGCCGAGGGCGACGTCCCGGACGCCGTGTCCTTCTTTCCGGGTCCGTCGTCATCGGTCAGCGACACGGCCGCCCAGCCGCCGAGCCCGACCACGAGGACGACGGCCAGTGCGAGGGCGACGAGGAGGGCGGGCTTGCGGCGGCCGGCGCCGGACGGGGGTGGGAGGTTCGCGCCGGATCCGTACGGCGGCCGGCCCGCACCGCCGCTCGCGTACGCCGCCGCGTACGGCGCGGCCTGCGTCTGCGCGTACGGGTTGCCCGGCACCGCGGGGCCGCCCGCGCCGAAACCGGCGACCGCTCCCGCCGGGGTGTGCGGGGTCTGCGGCGTGCTCGGGGGCTCCGGGGGGCCGGGTGGGACTGTGGCGCCATAGGTGCCTGGAGTTGCTGGTGTTCCCGGTGTTCCCTGGGCTCCTAGAGTTCCTGCGGGTGCCGGAGTCCCCGGTGTCACAGCGGCCAACCCCGGCGTTCCCGGCGTTCCCGTAGCTCCAGAAGTCCCCGGCGTCACAGCGGCACCGGGCGTCTCGGGCGTACCCGGTGTTCGCGCCGACGCCCCGAACCCCGCGGGCGGCGGCCCGAATCGCTGCGGCGCGGCACCGAACCCACCGGCGTCCCCTCCCCCGGTGCCCCGCCCCGCCACCCACTCCAGCCCACGCGCCACCGTCTCCGGTGCCGACCTGCGCACCGGGTCCTTGACAAGCAGTCCCTGAAGCACCGGAGCCAGTTCCCCGGCCCGCGCCGGCGGTGTCGGCTCCTCGCCCAGCAGGGCGGTCAGCGTGGCGTACTCGCCGTTGCGGTCGAAGGGGCCGCGGCCCTCGACCGCCCAGTACAGCGTGGCGCCGAGGGAGAAGAGGTCGGCGGCCGGGGTGGGCGGCTCGCCTCGTGCCCGCTCCGGGGCGAGGTAGCCGGGCGTGCCGAGGATGCCGGCGGTGGCGGTGAGCCGGGGTTCGCGGGACTCGGGCCGGAGGGCGATGCCGTAGTCGGTGAGCAGCACGCGCGCGTAGGGGTCGCCCGAAGCGTCCGGGGCGAGCAGGATGTTGGCCGGCTTCACGTCCCGGTGCAGGATGCCGATGCGATGGCCGGCGGTGAGCGCGTCCAGCACGGCCAGTCCGATGCGGGCCACGTGCGCGGGCGGCAGCGGCCCGGACCGCCGTACGACCGCCTGGAGGTCGACCGCGTCCGGCACGTACTCCATGACGATCCACGGCAGCCCTTCGTGCACCACCACGTCGTGCACCGTCGCCACATGCGCGTGCCCGCGCAGCCGCGCCGCGTGCCGGGCCTCGCTGCGTGCCCGCGCGATGCGCTGGGCGATCTCGCCCCCGTCCGCCGGCGCGTCCGAGAGCGCGATCTCCTTCATCGCGACATCGCAGGCCAGTTCGTCGTCGTGGGCGAGCCACACCCGGCCCATGCCGCCCGCGCCGAGCGCGCGCAGCAGCCGGTAGCGCCCGTTGATGATCCTGCCGTCGCCCTGATCCGGCGTCTCCCCCGCCATCCCGCCTCCCCCCGAGGACAGCGCGCCTCCCCCGAGGACGCGTGGACTCTGTCCCTTTGAAGGTAGCTTCGCACCCACCACTGACAGGAGCCCTTTTCCGGAGCAATCCAGTCAGATCGGACGCTTGCGCCCCATGGGCCCCGCAGGCCTCGGAGGTGACGGCGGGATCACGCCGGTTCGAGGAAACCCTGCTCCACGAGCAGCCGGATCTGCGCGGGCGTGCGGTCGCGCAGCAGGACCGGGTCCTCGCCCACGAGTTGGGCGATCGCGTCGAGGATCCGCCCGGCGCTCAGCGACCCGTCGCAGACCCCGGCGAAGCCGGCGCCCACCGTGTCGACCTTCGTGGCGCGCCGCATGCCGCGGTTCTGGCGCAGGACGACGTGCTCGGGGTCTTCGGCGCCGGGCAGTCCTACCTGTTCCTGGACTACTTCGTCGGCGAGCCGGAAGCGCTCGGCGAGCAGGGCGGCGTCGTCCCGCGCGCGGAGGTAGTCCAGGCGGGCGAAGTGCGCCCGTACCGTTTCGCCGAGCGGCTGTTCGACCGGGTGCGGCCATTCCTCGACGGTGACGGACGGCTCGGCGGAGGCCGTCCTGCGCAGGGTGATCCAGCCGAAGCCCACACCCCTCACCTTCCGCGCCTGGAACTCGTCCAGCCAGGCGTCGTACCGCGTCTGGTACTCGGCGGTGTCGCCGCGGTGGTCGCCGGCGTCGCGCAGCCACAGCTCGGCGTACTGCGTGACGTCCTGCACCTCGCGCTGCACGATCCACGCGTCGCACCCGCGCGGCACCCACGACCGCAGCCGGTCCTGCCAGTCCTCCCCCTCCACGTGCTGCCAGTTGGCGAGGAACTGCGCGAACCCGCCCTCGTTCAGCCGCTCCCCCGCCTGCCGGACGAGCGTGCGGCACAGATCGTCGCCGCCCATGCCGCCGTCACGGTAGGTCAGCCGGGCGCCCGGTGAGATCACGAAGGGCGGGTTCGAGACGATCAGGTCGTACGTCTCGCCCTCCTCGACCGGCTCGAACAGCGAGCCCTCCCGCAGCTCGGCGGCCGGGGCGCCGGACAGCGCGAGGGTGAGCGCGGCGATGTGCAGGGCGCGCGGGTTGACGTCCGTCGCGGTCACGCGCGTGGCGTGCTGGGCGGCGTGCAGCGCCTGGATGCCGGAGCCGGTGCCGAGGTCGAGGGCCGAGGTGACGGGCGTCCGCACGGTGATCCCGGCCAGCGTCGTCGAGGCGCCGCCGACACCGAGCACCACGCCCTCGTCCCGGCGCCCGATGCCTCCGGCGCCGCCGACCGCACAGCCCAGGTCGGACACGATGAACCAGTCCTCGCCGCCGGGTCCGCCGTACGGCCGCACGTCCACGGTGGCCGCCAGTTCGTCCTGACCGGCCGGGACCAGCCAGCCGCTCTCCAGGCATGCCTCGACCGGCAGCACGTCCGTCACGCGCGCGTGCGGCACGGGCTGCTGCAACAGGAACAGGCGTACGAGCATCTCCAGCGGCGTGTCCCCGCGGGTGGCCCGGAGCGCGGGCACGGTCTCGCTGCGGGCCAGCGCCGCGTACGCGGGGGCGCCGAGCAGTTCGAGCAGTCCGTCGGCGGTGAAGGAGGCCCCGAGCAGGGCCTCCCGCAGCCGGGCGGCGACCTCGGGGCGGTCGGTGGCGGGCAGGGGGGACGGCGAGGAGAGGCTGGCGTTGCTCACCACCCCATTGTGTCGGCTCCCACCGACACCGCACGCGCGCGTGCCTTCCGGCCGCGTCCCGGCCGCGTCTTGAGCCCCGCGCGGGCACCGCTTTCAGCCCCGCGCGGTCCTCCCTTTTCGGCCCTGCGCCCTACGCGGCCGCCGGCGACCCCGTCGCGGACGCCGACTTGCAGCTCTCCTGCTTGCCCATCGCCTGGCCGACCTCGCCCTCCTCCAGCGTCTTGAGCGCGTCGTTGCCGCTCTTGCTGAGCTTGTCCAGCTCGGTGGCGACGTCCTTGAGGCCGTCGGCGAACTCGGCCTGGTCCTTGGTGTCGAGCCCGTCGACCTGCTTCTTCAGGGAGGCGTAGGAGGCGGAGATGGCGTTGAGCTCCTTGACCGCGTCCTGCTGCTTCTTCTCACCGTTCTCGACGTTCGGCGCGCCGGCCTTGGTGATGGCCGTACCGATCGCCTTGTAGGCGTCGGACATGTCCTGGAAGGCCTTGGAGTCCGCCTTCTGGACCTCTTCCGGCGTGCTGTTGTCCGAGGTCTCCTTCTGGATCGAGGCGTTGGCGGCCTTGATCTTCTGCGCCTGAACCTGCACCGAGTCGCACACCTGCTTGGCCCAGGCGTCCAGCTTCTCGTTGCCTTCGTCGTCGCTGCTGCATCCGGACAGCGCCAGTACCAGTACCGCACCGCCGGACAGTGCGGCCGCGAGCTTCTTGTTCACCGGATTGGTCCCTTCCATGGCTCTCGGCCCCGGAACATACACGCCAAGCGCACGACAATCGCACGATGAGCATCCTATATGAACCGTTTATAACCATTTGCATCAAGCGAGAGAAGGCTCACGGCGAAAGCGGGCACACAAGCGGGGCGGGCGGGTAGCGCGTCAACGCGCGCCACCCGCCCGCCCCTTGGGACGAGCCGCTGCCGGCCGCCTATGAAACCGCTGCCGCGTCGGGTGACTTGGAGCCCGACCCGGCACCGCCCTCGTCGCCCATGGCGATCCCGCGCCGCTTGGAGACGTACACCGCGCCCAGGATCACCAGGAAGGCGATCACGGCCACCAGCACCCGCACTCCGACGTTCGCGTCGTCGCCGTAGGAGAACTTGATGACCGCCGGCGCGATCAGCAGTGACACCAGGTTCATCACCTTCAGCAGCGGGTTGATCGCCGGGCCCGCGGTGTCCTTGAACGGGTCGCCGACCGTGTCGCCGATCACCGTCGCGGCATGGGCTTCACTGCCCTTGCCGCCGTGGTGACCGTCCTCGACCAGCTTCTTGGCGTTGTCCCAGGCGCCACCGGAGTTGGCGAGGAACACGGCCATCAGCGTGCCCGCGCCGATCGCGCCCGCGAGATAGGCGCCGAGCGCGCCGACGCCCAGCGTGAACCCGATGAAGATCGGCGCCATCACGGCGAGCAGACCGGGCGTGGCCAGCTCCCGCAGCGCGTCCTTCGTACAGATGTCGACGACCTTCCCGTACTCCGGGGTCTCGCTGTAGTCCATGATCCCCGGCTTCTCACGGAACTGCCGCCGCACCTCGAACACCACCGAACCCGCCGACCGCGACACGGCGTTGATGGCCAGTCCGGAGAAGAGGAAGACGACCGCCGCGCCCGCGATGAGACCGACGAGGTTGTTGGGCTGCGAGATGTCCATGGCCAGCGTGAGGGGCGCGCCCTCGCCGCTGAGCTTCTCGCCGACGTCGCGTGCGCCGGTGGTGATGGCGTCACGGTACGACCCGAAGAGCGCCGCCGCCGCGAGCACGGCCGTGGCGATGGCGATGCCCTTGGTGATGGCCTTGGTGGTGTTGCCGACGGCGTCCAGGTTGGTGAGCACCTGCGCGCCCGCCCCCTCGACGTCGCCGGACATCTCGGCGATGCCCTGGGCGTTGTCGGAGACCGGCCCGAAGGTGTCCATCGCGACGATCACGCCGACCGTGGTGAGCAGGCCGGTGCCGGCCAGCGCCACCGCGAACAGCGCGAGCATGATCGACGTACCGCCGAGCAGGAAGGCCCCGTAGACGCCGAGACCGATCAACAGGGCGGTGTAGACGGCCGATTCGAGACCCACCGAGATACCGGCGAGTACGACGGTGGCGGGACCCGTGAGCGAGGTCTTGCCGATGTCCCGCACCGGGCGGCGGGTGGTCTCGGTGAAGTAGCCGGTGAGCTGCTGGATGACGGCGGCGAGCAGGATGCCGATCGCCACCGCGACCAGCGCGAGGATCCGCGGGTCGCCGTCCTTCGCCAGGATCGCCTCGTCGGTGACCCCGTCCAGCTCCGAGTACCTCCCCGGCAGATAGACGAACACCGCGACCGCCACCAGCACCAGAGAGATCACCGCGGAGATGAAGAAACCGCGGTTGATCGCGCTCATCCCGCTGCGGTCGGCGCGCCGCGGGGCGACCGCGAAGATGCCGATCATCGCGGTGAGCACGCCGATCGCCGGGACGAGCAGCGGGAATCCCAGACCGGCGTCGCCGAACGCCGCGGTGCCCAGGATCAGCGCGGCCACCAGGGTCACGGCGTACGACTCGAAGAGGTCGGCCGCCATGCCCGCGCAGTCGCCGACGTTGTCGCCCACGTTGTCGGCGATGGTCGCGGCATTGCGCGGATCGTCCTCCGGAATGCCCTGCTCGACCTTGCCGACCAGGTCGGCGCCGACGTCGGCGGCCTTGGTGAAGATGCCGCCGCCGACCCGCATGAACATCGCGATGAGCGCCGCGCCGAGACCGAAGCCCTCCAGCACCTTCGGCGCGTCGGCCGCGTACACCAGCACCACGCAGGAGGCGCCCAGCAGACCGAGCCCCACCGTGAACATGCCGACGACGCCGCCGGTACGGAAAGCGATCTTCATCGCTTTGTGCGCGACTGCGGTGAGATCCTTTTCCGGCTCACCCGGCGCGGGCGTCGCTTCCCGGGCCGCCGCGGCGACCCGAACATTGCTGCGCACGGCGAGCCACATGCCGATATAACCGGTGGCCGCCGAGAACGCGGCGCCGATCAAGAAGAACACCGATCGTCCGGCACGCTGATTCCAGTCGTCCGCGGGCAGCAGCATGAGCAGGAAGAACACCACGACCGCGAATACGCCGAGGGTGCGCAACTGCCGTGCCAGATAGGCGCTCGCGCCCTCCTGCACCGCTGCCGCGATCTTCTTCATGCTGTCGGTGCCCTCGCCGGCCGCGAGTACCTGCCGCAGCAGGACTCCGGCGACCAGGAGCGCGGCCAGTGCCACGACCGCGATGACGACCACCATGGCCCGGTTGCCGTCGGTGAGCACCGCGGCCGCGAGCGCGGTGGAGTGATCCAGCTGATCGAGCTGATCTGGAGAAGAAAGCCCCGCCATTCGTCCTCCTTGACGCTTGGGCTGAGCTCAAGATGTGGACGGATTCTAGAGATCTGTTCCGGATCAAAACAGTACGCGGGAAACGGAATCAGTACACCCCGGTGGGCCGCCGGGTAATGCCTCGAAAGCATTCTGGGGCCGCTGGGCCATTCGGGTGATTGGGTGATCGGAAATTGATCGTGAAATGCTTCACGAATTCTCCGGACACGTCGCCGCTCCCGTGCCCCCGTGGGCAAAACAGCGAGGGCCCTGCTGAGCAGGGCCCTCGGAGTTCGTGCGAGCGGATGCGCGCGTCAGGGAAGTACCACGGTCGGCGGGGGCGTGGTCGGCCAGGTCATCCGGATCTGCCCGCCGTCGGCGCCGGTGTTGACCTCCACGTCGTCGACGAGGCCGCTGATGACCGCGAGGCCCATCTCGTCCTCCTCGGCCTCCGCGTCGGCGTCGTCGGACGCGCCGGGCGCACCGCCGGACACCGGGTGCGGTGCCTCGTCGCCGACCTCGATGGAGAACTGCTTCTCGTCCTCGATCAGCAGCACCCGCACCGGCGCGGTGATCCCGCTGTTCTGATGCAGTCCGACCGCGCGGGAGCAGGCCTCACCGACGGCGAGCCGGACCTCGTCGAGGACGGCCTCGTCCACTCCGGCCTTGCGGGCGACGGAAGCGGCCACCAGTCGGGCGGTCCTGACATGTCCGGGGACCGCACTGAAACGGAGCTCAACGGTGGCCATGCACATCCCCCTCGGAGCTACGGGCGTACTGTCGGAGGGCCGGGCCGCCGAAAGCCCAGCCCCCCTCGGTTCACTCTGTGCCGTCCGGGCACACGCCCGGACCGACGGGTCAGTCGGTGGCCGCCACCGCTTCCTCGACCGAGGTGTGAATCGGGAACACCTTGGTGAGGCCGGTGATGCGGAAGATCTTCAGAATGCGCTCCTGGTTGCAGACCAGGCGCAGGGAGCCCTCATGGGCACGCACGCGCTTCAGGCCGCCGACCAGCACGCCGAGCCCGGTGGAGTCGAGGAAGTCCACGCCCTCCATGTCGACGACGAGGTGGAAACTGCCGTCGTTCACCAGCTCGACCAGCTGCTCGCGCAGCTTGGGCGCGGTATATACGTCGATTTCGCCACCGACCCTGACGATCGTGCGATCGCCCATGGTCTCGGTCGACAGGGACAGGTCCACGGATCCTCCAGCACCTTGCTATCGAGCGGTCGCCCTCGGGGCATCTCGGCTTTCAGCCCCCAGGACGGTTCGCCAGCCGCGATGGCATTCAATCACTTACCGGCAGGCGTGCACGACGCCTTGGTCCCATTGTCCGTCACGCCAGTGACACACTCGGTGCCGATGGCCAAGAATCACCGATCCGATCGACACTCGTCGGAAGCCGTGTCCCGCCTCGCGCCGGGCACGCTCCTGGACCGGCTCGCCTCGGGACCGAGCCGGGCTTCGCGCATCACTCATACGGAGCACTTGCCCCCGCGCGCGGGTCGCCATGCCGTCTGGCCGGACCGGATCCGTCCGGAGGTGATCGCCGCCGTTCAGGCAGCCGGTATCGAGCACCCGTGGGCCCATCAGGCCCGCGCGGCGGAGCACGCCCTGGACGGCGACTCGGTGGTGGTCGCCACCGGCACCGCCTCCGGCAAGTCGCTGGCCTATCTGGTCCCGGTGTTCTCCACTCTTCTGGACGGCTCCGAGGCTCCGAACGGCCGAGGCGCCACCGCCCTGTACCTCGCGCCCACCAAGGCACTCGCGGCGGATCAATGCCGATCGGTGAAGGAACTTTCACAACCTTTGGGACAGGCCGTTCGGCCGGCCGTGTACGACGGTGACACTCCGTACGAGGAACGCGAGTGGATCCGGCAGTACGCCACCTACGTCCTCACCAACCCCGACATGCTGCACCGCGGCATATTGCCGTCCCACCCGCGCTGGTCCTCCTTCCTCAAGGCGCTCAAGTACGTCGTGATCGACGAGTGCCACACCTACCGCGGCGTGTTCGGCTCCCACGTCGCCCAGGTGCTGCGCCGGCTGCGTCGGCTGTGCGCCCGCTACGGCGCCGACCCGGTCTTCCTGCTGGCCTCCGCGACCGCCGCCGAGCCCGCGGTCGCCGCCGGCCGCCTGACCGGCCTGCCGGTGGTGGAGGTCGCCGACGACGCCTCCCCGCGCGGGGAGGTGGTGTTCGCCCTCTGGGAGCCCCCGCTCACCGAGATGCAGGGCGAGAAGGGCGCCCCGGTCCGCCGTACGGCCACCGCCGAGACCGCCGACCTGCTCACCGACCTCACCCTCCAGGGCGTGCGCTCCGTCGCCTTCGTCCGCTCCCGGCGCGGCGCCGAGCTGATCTCCGTCATCGCCCAGGAACGGCTCTCCGAGATCGACCGCTCGCTGGCCCGACGGGTCGCGGCGTACCGGGGCGGCTATCTCCCGGAGGAGCGCCGCGCCCTGGAGCGCGCCCTGCACTCCGGCGAACTCCTCGGCCTGGCCGCCACCACCGCCCTGGAGCTCGGCGTCGACGTCTCCGGGCTGGACGCGGTCGTGATCGCCGGCTACCCGGGCACGCGCGCGTCCCTGTGGCAGCAGGCCGGCCGCGCGGGCCGCTCCGGGCAGGGCGCCCTGGCCGTCCTGGTGGCCCGCGACGACCCGCTGGACACCTTCCTCGTCCACCACCCGGAGGCCCTGTTCGACCGTCCGGTGGAATCCACGGTCCTCGACCCCGACAACCCCTACGTCCTCGCCCCGCACCTGTGCGCGGCCGCCGCGGAGCTGCCGCTGACCGAGGACGACCTGGAGCTGTTCGGACCGGAGACGGCGGGGCTGCTGCCGCAGCTGGAGGCCGCGAAGCTGCTGCGCCGCCGCACCCGGGCCTGGCACTGGACCCGCCGTGAGCGGGCCGCCGACCTCACCGACATCCGCGGCGAGGGCGGCCGCCCGGTCCAGATCGTCGAGTCCGGCACCGGCCGGCTGCTCGGCACGGTCGACGAGAGCGCCGCGCACGCGTCCGTCCACGAGGGCGCCGTCCACCTCCACCAGGGCCGCACCTACCTCGTCCGCTCCCTCGACCTGGACGACTCGGTCGCACTGGTCGAGGAGGCGAACCCGCCGTACTCCACGGTCGCCCGCGACACCACGTCGATCTCCGTCCTGGAGACGGACGTCGAGATCCCGTGGGGCGACGGCCGCCTCTGCTACGGCTCCGTCGAGGTCACCAACCAGGTCGTCTCCTTCCTCCGCCGGCGCCTGATCACCGGCGAGGTCCTGGGCGAGACGAAGCTCGACCTCCCTCCTCGCACACTGCGCACCCGCGCGGTGTGGTGGACCGTCACCGAGGACCAGCTCGACGAGGCGCGCATCAACCCAGAGATCCTCGGCGGCGCCCTGCACGCCGCAGAGCACGCGTCGATCGGCATGCTCCCGCTGTTCGCGACCTGCGACCGCTGGGACATCGGCGGCGTGTCGGTCCCGCTGCACCCCGACACCCTCCTGCCGACGGTCTTCGTCTACGACGGTCACCCCGGCGGCGCGGGCTTCGCCGAGCGCGCCTTCCACACCGCCCGCGCCTGGCTCACCGCGACCCGCCAGGCCATCGCGTCCTGCGAGTGCGACGCCGGCTGCCCGTCCTGCATCCAGTCCCCCAAGTGCGGCAACGGCAACGACCCACTGCACAAGAGGGGCGCGGTCCGGCTCCTCACGGTGCTGCTGCGGGGGGCGCCGCAGGAGAAAGAGGCTGTGGAGGAGAAGGGGGCGGCGGAGGCTGCGGATGCGGCGCAGGGCCCGCCCTCGGGAGCGCAGGCGCCGTAGCGCCGGGAGGTTCCACGGAGCCGGGAGGCCCCGTGAGCCCAGGAGGCCCCGCGGAGCCAGGACGTGTCGCGGAACCGGGATGCGCCCGAGCGGGTGACGGAGCCGGCGGACCGGGTGCCGTGCCCGCCGGGCCCGCCCGTGCCCTGACCTCCGCCGCGAACGGCTCCGTCCCCGCCGCCACCGACACGTCGGAGATCTCGCCCACGAGCACGCACCGCACCAGCCGTGTGTCCTGCGCCCGCGCCACCTCCTCCGCCCGGGCACAGGCCTCGGTACTGCCGCGCGCCCAGTGGTCCGCCGCGGCGAGCGCGGCGAGGTCCGCGCCGCCGGCCGCGCGGTGCCGAGCCACCACCGCCTGCCCCAGGGCGAGCCCGACCCCGAACACCACGCACAGCACGGCGATCACCCCGACACTCCACACGGTGGCGGACCCCTGGTCGGCGCGCCGCGACCGGCGCGGCCCGCGCGTCACGGGCACCGGCCCTCTCATCGCGCCCCCTCCACCGACGCCACGGCCTCCTCGCGCACCTCGAACGGCAGGCCGTTCAGGACAGGCGGCCGGACGGTCACCACCACCCGCACCCGGTCCCCCTCCCGGGCGACCGCGACCTTCGCACCGCGCGGTGCCGCATCGCGGGCCGCCGCGACGACCGCGTCGGCCGGGTCCTGGCGGGCGGCCGCGCGGGCGCCGGTCCGGGCCGCGTCCACGCACCGGATCTGGGCGGCCACCACCAGCAGCCCCCAGACCAGCGCCATCGCGACCGTCACCAGCACCGGCAGCACCACGGCCGACTCCGCCGTCACGAACCCTTGATCCCGGCGTGCCCACCGCCGCTCACATCCCCGCATCGAGGGCCTGCTTCACGATGCTGTGCAGCTCCGCACTGACCTGTCCGCTGGTCACCACCTTGTAGAGCACGACCGCGAACGCCGCCGCGGCGATGATCCCCACCGAGTACTCGGAGGTGACCATCCCGGCGTCCTCACGCCCGCCACGCGTCCGGCCGACCAGCACCCGTACCACCCTGTTCATTTCCGACTCCTTCGATCGCATTGCCCTTGATGTGTCCACGTGTCGCCCCGGTCCGGTCCCGCCTCATCCACCACCCCGTCCCATCACCTCACCCGCCATCCCGATCACCACGGGCAGGACGCCGACCGCGATGAACGCGGGCAGGAAGCACAGCCCCACCGGCCCGGTGACCAGGACCGCCGCCCGCCGAGCCCGCACCGTCGCCGCGCGCGCCCACGCGGCGCGGGCGTCGGCGGCGAGCCGGGCGGCCGGTCCGGCGGCCGGCAGGCCCGAGACGTCGGCCCGTTCCAGCAGCCGCGCCAGCCCTCCCGCTCCCGGCACCGCCGCCAAAGCCCGCCAGGCCTCACCCGGTTCGCCGCCCAGCCGCACCTCGGCCGCGCCCCGGGCCAGCGCCTCCCCCACGGGTCCGCCCAGCGCCTCGCCGACGGCCTGCGCGGCCACGACGGGCCCGGCGCCGGCCGCCACGCAGGCGGCCACCAGGTCGGCGGCGAGCGGCAGTTGCCCGGCGGCCACGCGGGCGTCGACCACCTCACCGGCGGCCGTCCGCCGCAGCCGCTGCCACTGCCGCCACCGCCGGAACGCCACGGCGCCCAGCAGCCCCGCGACGAGCCCCGCGAGCCCGCCGACCAGCACCCACCCGGCGCCCGCCACTGCCAGCTCGGGCAGCAGCCGTCGCACGGCGTCCGGCACATCGACGTGCCGCTTCGCGTCCCGGACCTCCCGGGCCGACAGTGCGGCCAACCGCCGTCGCAGCCGGCGTTCGCGCCGCACCGCCGCCGCCCGCCGCAGCAGCCACCCGAGGAGCAGCGCCGTCCCCGGGAGAACCCCCAGCCTGTGGACAACTTCGGCGCTCATGCGGCCCCCTCCGCCCCACGCACGATCCGCAGCACCCACCACAGCCCCACGGCCTCCAGCACCGCGCCGACCAGCAGACAGCCCAGCCCCGCTCCGGTGTGCAGCAGGACGTGCAGCGGGTCGGCGCCGAGGGCGGCGCCCAGGAGGATGCCCAGGGCCGGGAGGGCGGCGAGCATGGCGGCCGTGGCGCGGGCGCCCGCCAACTGGGCGCGCACCTCGGCCCGTTGATCGCGTTCCGCGCGCAGGGCCGCTTCGAGCCGGTCGAGCCCGGCCGCGAGGCCCGCGCCGTGGTCGACGGCGACCCGCCAGCAGGCGGCGAGCCCCAGCAGCCCGCCGGCCCCCGGTTGCCGGGCCGCGGCCGAGAGCGCGCCCGGCACCTCCCCGCCGAACCGGGCGGCCGCCAGCACCGCCGCCTGCGCGTCTGCGAGCCCTCCGGTGTCCCGCGCGGCCCGCAGCAGCGCCTCGCCCGGTTGCCGTCCGGCCCGCACCTCTCCGGCGAGCGCCCCGCACAGCGCGATCACCGCGTCGCCCCGGCGTTCCCGAGCGCGCCGCGCCTCCCGGGCCAGCCGCGCCCGCCGCAGCAGCGGCACCCCGGCCGCTCCCGCGAGGACCGGCAGCACGGACGAGCCCAGCACCGCCAGAACCAGCCCGGCGACCGGCGCCCACCACTCGGCCCGCGTCCGCCCGCACAGCCGCCGCAGGGCTTCGGCCCACCGCCACGGCACGGGCGGTCCGGTGCCCACCGCTCCGCCGCCCGCGAACAGCAGCCGCGCCCGGCGGGCCCCGGAGTGCGGGCCGCCGATCACCCAGGCCGCCGCCCCGGCGCACAGCACCGCCGCGCTCATCGCCGTATCCACCACCGCCGTCTCACCCATGTCCGGCTCCCCCGGTCCGCTCGTCGCTTCCCTCGTCGCTCCACTCGTCGCGCAGCAGCTCCCGCAGCCGCTCCCAGCCCCGCTCACGGGCGAACGCCCGCGCGTCCCAGCGCAGTGCGGGCACCGTCCGCACCAGCCCGCCGGAGTCCCGCTCCAGCACATGCACCTCGGCGATCCGGCGCCGCCCCGTCCGGTCGCGCACCAGGTGCAGGACGACCGACAGGGCGGCCGCCAGCTGGCTGTGCAGTGCGGCCCGGTCGAGTCCGGCGGCGGTGCCCAGCGCCTCCAGCCGGGCCGGCACGTCGGCGGCCGCGTTGGCGTGCACGGTGCCGCAGCCGCCCTCATGGCCGGTGTTCAACGCGGCCAGCAGATGGACCACTTCGGGCCCGCGCACCTCACCGACGACCAGCCGGTCCGGCCGCATCCGCAGCGCCTGGCGGACCAGGTCCTCCAGCGTCACCAGGCCCGCGCCCTCCTGGTTGGCGGGTCGGGTCTCCAGCCGGACGACGTGCGGATGGTCCGGCCGCAGCTCCGCGGAGTCCTCGGCGAGCACGATCCGCTCCCCCGGCCCGACCAGTCCCAGCAGCGCGCTCAGCAGGGTCGTCTTGCCGCTGCCGGTGCCCCCGCTGATCAGGAACGACAGCCGGGCCCGCAGCAGCGCGCGCAGCACCCGGTCCCCGCCGGGCGGCACGGTGCCCGCCGCGACCAGCTCGTCCAGCGTGAAGGCGCGCGGCCGTACCACCCGCAGCGCCAGGCAGGCGCAGCCGACCGCCACCGGCGGCAGCACCGCGTGGAGCCTGGTGCCGTCGGGCAGCCGGGCGTCGACCCAGGGGCGCGCGTCGTCGAGGCGCCGGCCGGCCACCGCGGCCAGCCGCTGCGCGAGCCGTCGTACGGCGCCCGCGTCGGCGAAGGTGACGTGTGTCAGCTCCAGTCCGCCGCCGCGGTCCACCCACACCCGGTCGGGGGCCGAGACCAGCACGTCGGTCACCGACGGGTCGGCGAGCAGCGGCTCCAGCGGCCCGCTGCCGACCAGCTCGGAACGCAACCGCTCCGCCGCGCCGAGGACTTCGGCGTCGCCGAGCACCCGCCCCTGCTCCCGCAGCGCCTGTGCCACCCGCGCGGGCGTGGGCTCGGCCCCGCTCTCGGCCAGCCACTGCCGTACGCCGTCCAGCAGCGGCACGGGAAGGCTCGGCGCGGCTGCTGGATTCCCGCCGTTCATGCCGCTCCCGCCTCGACCAGTGCCCGCTCCCAGAACTCCTTGCAGAACCGCGCCAGCGGCCCGCGCCCGCCCGCGCCGGGTGGTGCCTTGCCCTCGCCGGGGCGCGACAGCGCTGCCTCCACGGGCAGTTCTCCGGCCAGGGGCAGCCCGAGCAGCCGGGACACCTCGCGGTCGTCGAGGCCGGGGGCGTACGGCCCGCGGACGGCGATCCGCAGATCGCTCAGGACCATGCCGACGGCGGAGGCGATCCGGCCCGCCGCGGCGACGGCGCGCAGTTCGGCGGGGACCACGAGGAGTCCGATGTCCAGCTGGGCGAGCGCTTCGGCGACCCCGTCGTCGATCCGGCGCGGCAGGTCGACGACGACCGTGCCACCGCGGCGCCGCGCGGCGGCGAGCACCGCCCGTACGGCCTGCGGGGCGATGGCGAGGCAGTCGCCGCGGTCCCAGCTGAGCACCCGCAGCGCGTGCAGCTCGGGCAGCGACTCCTCCAGGGCGCCGCTGCCGACCCGGCCGCGCGAGGCGGCGAAGGCGGGCCAGCGCAGGCCCTCCGCGGTCTCGCCGCCGAGGAGGACGTCGAGGCCTCCGCCGAGCGGATCGGCGTCGACGAGCAGGGTGCGCAGGCCCTCCCGCGCGGAGGTGACGGCGAGGGCGCAGGCGAGTGTGGAGGCTCCGGCGCCGCCCCGGCCGCCGATGACGCCGACGGTGAGTGCGGGCCGCCCGACGCCTTCGGCGACATCGGCGATGCGGTCGACCAGCCACTGCTCGCCGTCGGGCAGCATCAGCACATGGTCGGCGCCGATCTCCACGGCGCGCCGCCACACGCCGGAGTCGTCCTGGTCGCGCCCGACCAGTACCACCCCGCCTCGGCGCGGGGCGCCGCGCAGCCGCCGCGCCGCGTCGTCGCCGACCAGGACGAGCGGGGCGGACTCCCAGCCGCCGCGCTCGGGCGGGCCGTGGTGTACCTCGGGTGTCGCTCCGGCCGCCGCACACAGGCGCAGCAGGTCGTCGAGGAGATCGGCGTCCTCGGTGACGATCAGCGGCCTGCCCTGCCGTCCTCCGGCGGCGGACGACTGGTCCTGCGTGATGGTTCCGGCCATGGCGGATGTCCCCCTTCGCTGCTGACTTCGTCGCTCGCGGGCCTCGGACGGCGCGCGTTCCGCGACGGATGAAGAACCGGTGACGGGGCCGCCCATATGAGCGGCCGCCGGAAACCGGCCATACGCGCCCGGCAAACGGAACCGGCCATGAACTCGTCGGAGCGGGGCGCGTGGGAATCACAGTGCAGCGAACGCGGAAATGATGTGGATCTTGGTGGATAACTGTGGACAACCGGGCACCTGTGAATATCGCCGTCACTCATACCGGTGAGCGCGGGACGGCTCCACGCCATCTCCTGCGCGACTTCCGCAGAGCAGTCCGGTAGCTACTCAGAGTGACGGATCATGAGCAGACGAGAAGGGCGGCCGCGGCCGCCTCGAGACGGCTCCGACGCCGCGTCGTGAAGGGGAAAACGCATCCGGACATGCGACGACCCCCGCCGGGGGGGAGAGCGGGGGTCGTCCCCACGGCCGACTCGGGGGGGGAGGAGTCGGACCGGGTTAGCACGGTCGCGAACGATCCGTGACTTCCATGGTGTACCCGAGAGCCCTCTCAGGCAAACCCACGCGCCCCACCTTACGCCGAATGGGCTGCGCCTATGCTCTGCCTTGTGGAAAACCACTCCTTGCCCCGCACAGCGGCCTTCTTTGACCTGGACAAGACGGTCATTGCGAAGTCGAGCACGCTCACCTTCAGCAAGTCCTTCTACCAAGGCGGCCTGATCAACCGCCGGGCCGCCTTGCGTACGGCGTATGCCCAGTTCGTCTTCCTCGTGGGCGGTATGGACCACGACCAGATGGAGCGGACCCGCGAGTATCTGTCCCGGCTCGTCCGCGGATGGAATGTCCAACAGGTCAAGGAGATCGTCGCCGAGACCCTGCACGACATCATCGACCCGCTCATCTACGACGAGGCCGCCTCGCTCATCGAGGAGCACCACACCGCCGGCCGTGACGTGGTGATCGTGTCCACCTCGGGCGCGGAGGTGGTCGAGCCGATCGGCGAGCTGCTGGGCGCGGACCGGGTGGTCGCCACCCGGATGGTCGTAGGCGAGGACGGCTGCTTCACGGGCGAGGTCGAGTACTACGCCTACGGCCCCACCAAGGCCGAGGCGATCAAGGAGCTGGCCGAGTCCGAAGGCTATGACCTGGCGCGTTGCTACGCGTACAGCGACTCGGCGACCGATCTGCCGATGCTGGAGTCCGTGGGCCGGCCGCACGCCGTGAACCCGGACCGCGCGCTGCGCCGGGAGGCCGTCGCGCGTGGCTGGCCGATTCTCGACTTCCACCGCCCGGTCCGACTCAAGCAGCGCATCCCCTCGTTCTCCGTACCGCCGCGGCCCGCACTGGTCGCGGCGGCGGCGATAGGAGCGGCGGCGGCCACCGCGGGCCTCGTCCTGTACGCCAGCCGACGCCGCGCGGAGACCGCCTGAGCGCGCTTTTCCCGGCCTGTTTGAACTTAAAAGTAAAAACTAGAGCCAGCACTTCCGCTTACCTTTGCGCAGGAGTACAAAGGACTCAACGGCCCGCGAGACCAAGGACATCCGAAAGGATCACCTTAAATACGCACATTGGCCCCACGGACCGATGCATGAACACCTGGCACCCACGCGACGTCGACCCGTCGATTACGGGCCAGCCGCACCAGGTGACGGGCAAAGACCCCGACCTGATGGGCGACATATCGAGGACGCTTGGTAACTGGGTGCGCATGCCAGCGGCGGTACGAATCCTCGTACCGCCGCAACCCTTTCAGGCCCCCCGGGGGGCCCTATTTCACGCGGCCCCGCGCTGGAGCGCTTCACACACCGCCGTCGACTCGCGCACACCCAGCTCGATCGCCTTGCCGCAGTGCGCGATCCAGGCCGCCATGCCCTCCGCGGTGCCGGACAGATAGCCGTCGAACGCCGCCAGGTAGGCGGACCGCCCCAGCTCGGCGTGGCCGACCTCGGCCGGGCAGATCGACTTCGGGTCCAGGCCGCTGCCGACCAGGACGATCCGCTCCGCCGTACGCGCGATCAGGCCGTTGTGGGAGACGAAGGGGCGCAGCGCGAGCAGTTCGCCGTGCACGACGGCGGCCGTGACCAGCGCGGGCGCCGAACCCCCCGCGATGATCAGCTCGGACAGTCCGTCCAGACGCCCCGCCACCTCGGCGGCGCTCGGCAACGGCTGCTCGACCAACGGTTCGTCGACCGGCTCGCCCTGCTGCCGCGGCCGCCCCACCTGATCGGCGTTGGCGGCCGCCGCCACCAGGTGCAGCCGGGCCAGCACCCGCAGCGGCGACTGCCGCCAGATGGACAGCAGCTGCCCCGCCTCGGCGGTCAGCCGCAGCGCCGCGCCCACGGTGCGGGCCTCGTCGTCACCGCTGAAGTCGGTGCGCCGGCGGACCTCCTCCAGCGCCCAGTCCGCACCGGACAGCGCCGCCGAACCGCGGGCGCCGCGCAGCGCCGCCTCAGAGGTGATCGCGTTGCTGCGGCGCCGCATGATCCGGTGTCCGTACACGCGGTCCACTGCCTTGCGCACGGACTCCACGGACTCGGCCACGCCGGGCAGTGCGCCCAAGGCCGCGAGGGGGTCGGCGGTCGCGCCTGTCGTACTCATGGGTACGACATTACGCACCCAGGGCCCGGACCCCACGAAGGAGTGGTCTTCTTCACGTCGGGCCCGCCCGGGCCGTCCTCGCGCCACTACGCTTACTGAACATGAAAATTGCTTTCGTCGGGAAGGGCGGGAGCGGCAAGACCACCCTGTCCTCCCTGTTCATCCGCCACCTGGCAGCCACCGGCGCACCGGTCATCGCGGTCGACGCCGACATCAACCAGCACTTGGGCGCCGCACTCGGCCTCGACGAGACGGAATCCGCCGCGCTGCCCGCGATGGGAGACCACCTTCCGCTGATCAAGGACTATCTGCGCGGCACCAACCCGCGCATCTCCTCCGCCGCGACGATGATCAAGACCACGCCGCCCGGCGAGGGCTCCCGGTTGCTGCGGGTACGCGAGGACAACCCGGTCTACGACACCTGCGCCCGGCCGGTGGAACTCGACGGCGGCGCCGTCCGTTTGATGGTCACCGGCCCCTTCACCGAGGCCGATCTGGGGGTCGCCTGCTACCACTCCAAGACCGGAGCGGTGGAGCTGTGCCTGAACCACCTGGTCGACGGCCGCGACGAGTACGTCGTGGTCGACATGACCGCCGGCTCCGACTCCTTCGCCTCCGGCATGTTCACCCGCTTCGACATCACGTTCCTCGTCGCCGAACCGACCCGGAAGGGGGTCTCCGTCTATCGCCAGTACAAGGAGTACGCCCGTGACTTCGGCGTCCGTCTGAAAGTCGTCGGCAACAAGGTGCAGGGCCAGGACGACCTCGACTACCTGCGCGAGGAGGTCGGGGACGACCTGCTCGTCGTGGTCGGGCACTCGGACTGGGTGCGCGCCATGGAGAAGGGCCGCCCGCCCCGGTTCGAGCTCCTGGAGGACGCCAACCGCCGCGCCCTGCTCACCTTGCAGTCGGCCGCCGACGCGACATACGACGGGCGCGACTGGGAGCGCTACACCCGCCAGATGGTCCACTTCCACCTCAAGAACGCCCGGTCCTGGGGCAACGAGCGCACCGGGGCCGACCTCGCGGCGCAGGTCGACCCCGCCTTCGTGCTCGGCGAGAGCGTGGCGGCGAGCGCCTGACACAGCCGTCCGCCACACGGGCCGCAGGGCGGGTCCGCCCTATCCCTTGTTCGCCGGCGCCCCGGGCACGCCCTTCGGGGCGGGGGCCGGGCGTCCCGACAGGAAGGACGCCCAGCCCTGCTTCGGGGCCTCGCCGACCTTCAGCGTGCGCAGCTTCGCGAGGGTCTGCGGGTCCTGGGCGTCCAGCCAGTCGGCCAGCTGGCGGAACGACACACAGCGCACCTCGGGCTTGGTGCACACCTGCTCGATGACCTCCTCGACGGCACGCATGTAGGTGCCGCCGTTCCAGGACTCGAAGTGGTTGCCGATGATCAGCGGCGCGCGGTTGCCGTCGTAGGCCCGCCGGAAGCCCGCGAGCAGACCGTCGCGCATCTGGTCGCCCCAGCGCTGGTACTTGTCCGGGTCACCCTGGGTGGTGGTGCCGGACTGGTTGACCATGAAGTTGTAGTCCATGGTCAGCTGCTCATAGGTGTGTCCGGGGAACGGCACCAGCTGCATCGACAGATCCCACAGGCCGTCCTTCTGCTCCGGCCAGACCTGGTTGTTGACGCCGCTGGTGTCGTACCGGAAGCCCAGGTCCCGAGCCGCCTCCATGAAGTTCTCCTGCCCCTCCAGGCAGGGTGTGCGGGCGCCGATCAGCTCCTTGTCGTAGTCGAAGGGCAGCGGCTCGGCACCGGTCATCCCGGCGTTGGTCTTCCAGGACCTGACGAATCGTTTCGCCTGGGCGATCTCGTCCTTCCACTCCTGCACCGACCACTCGCCGACACCGCCGCCCTCGCCACAGAAGTGGCCGTTGAAGTGGGTGCCGATCTCGTTGCCCTCCAGCCAGGCCAGCCGCAGTTGCTCGACGGTGTCGGCGATGCCCTGCCGGTCGTTGAAGCCGATGTCGGAGCGGCCCGGTGAGTGCTGCGGCGGCTTGTAGAGCTCGGCCTTCTCCTCCGGCAGCAGGTACACCCCGCTGAGGAAGTACGTCATGGTGGCGTTGTTGGCCCTGGCGACCTCGCGGAAGTGGGAGAACAGCTTCTGGCTGTCCTCGCCGGCCCCGTCCCAGGAGAACACCACGAACTGCGGCGGCTTCTCCCCCGGCTTCAGCCGCTCGGGCTCGGGCAGACGCGGCTGTGCTCCGGTGAACGCCGTGGAACCGTCGCCGATCAGCCGATAGGGGCCGTTGGGGGCCAGGGCCGCCTCCGCCTTCTGCGGTCCGGGCGCGCCCTCCGTGTCGGTGTCGGAGCCGAACGAGCAACCGGCGAGCGACGCGGCACAGGCCGCGGCGGCCACGGCGCCCGCGGCGATTCTCTGGGTGGCGGCCATCTTCCGCCCACCTTCTTCCTTCTCTCGGGCCAACGCCGTTGGGGCGTTTCGGGCGATACACAGCGATATGCGGCGGTGTGCAGGCAGGTGCCTGATACGCCGGAAAAGCCGACAGCGCCGCCAAGGTCGCATGGGGCCGAGAAGGAATTAGTACGACAAGCCGATCAACTGCTCACTTCACTCTTCGGAGTGATTCTTTGACCCATTTGCCGGGAAAATACATGCTTGACCTTTACTCTTGATTACGATCCGTTTACTGAGAGTTGATGCATCCCGCCACTGCATGCCGTGACCCACGGCCGCGACCGACCCGCTGCCCGGCGGGACCGACCTGTTCCGCGACCGCGCTGCCCCGGAGGAGACGGGAAACATGTCAGCCTGCGTCCCCACTCGCCCCACCGACCCCCACCAGTCCAACCGCAGTCACCAGCCGCACAGCCCGCCATCGCGCGGGCCCCTCCGCTCCCGGATCGCCGGGGCGGATGTGTCGGCTTCCATCGCGGTCTTCCTGATCGCGCTGCCCCTGTCCCTCGGAATCGCCCTCGCCACCGGCGCCCCGCTCCAGGCCGGCCTCGTCGCCGCCGCCGTGGGCGGCATCGTCGTCGGGCGGCTCGGCGGCTCCCCGCTCCAGGTGAGCGGCCCCGCCGCCGGACTCACGGTCGTCACCGCCGACCTCATCCACCTCTACGGATGGCGGACGACCTGCGCCATTACCGTCCTCGCCGGCCTGTCCCAACTGGGCCTGGGCTGCCTGCGCGTGGCCCGCACCGCCCTCGCGGTCAGCCCCGCGATCGTGCACGGCATGCTGGCCGGCATCGGTGTCACCATCGCCGTCGCCCAGCTGCACATCGTGCTCGGCGGCACCCCGCAGAGCGCCGTGCTGGACAATCTGCGGGCGTTGCCCGCCCAGCTCGCGCACCTGCACCCCGCCGCGCTGTCGATGAGCGCGCTCACCCTGACCCTGCTGTTCGTCTGGCCCCGGCTGCCCGGCCGGGCCGGACGTCTGCTGCGCAAGGCACCGGCGCCGCTCATCGCCGTCGCCGGGGCCACCTCGACCGCCTCGCTCGCCGGGCTCACCCTGCCCAAGGTGGATCTGCCCTCCTGGAGCAACCACGCGCTGGCCGGGCGGCCGGAGGGGCCGGTGCTCGGCCTGATCGCCGCGGTGCTCACCATCACGCTGGTGTGCAGTGTGCAGTCGCTGCTCGGCGCGGTCGCGGTGGACAAACTGGCCGCCGCCCGGCCCGGGCTCACCGGGCGGGTGCCGCGCTCCGACCTCGACCGAGAGCTGCTCGGCCAGGGCGCGGCGAACATGGTCTCCGGCGCCCTCGGCGGACTGCCGGTGGCGGGCGTGGCGGTGCGCAGCACGGCGAATGTGAACTCGGGCGCGGTGAGCCGGAACTCCACGATGCTGCACGGCGTTCTCGTAGTAGTCGCCGCGCTGCTGATGGTTCCGCTCCTGGAGCTCATCCCGCTCGCCTCGCTCGCCGCCCTGGTGATGGCCGTCGGCATCCAGATGGTGTCCCTGCACCACATCCGCACGGTGACCCGCCACCGAGAAGTGCTGGTGTACGCCGTCACCACCCTCGGCGTGGTGCTCTTCGGCGTCCTGGAGGGCGTTGCCCTGGGGATCGCCGTGGCCGTCGCCGTCGCCCTGCACCGCCTGACCCGCACCCGTATCACGCACACGGAGGAGAAGGGAGTCCATCACGTCCATGTACGCGGCCAGTTGACGTTCCTCGCCGTGCCCCGTCTGAGCCGGATGCTGCACCACGTACCTCAAGGCACCGACGTCGTCGTGGAGTTGGACGGCTCGTTCATGGACCACGCGGCGTACGAGACCCTTCAGGACTGGCAGAACACACACACCGCGCAGGGCGGCACCGTCGAGCTGACCGGCCGCCGCGCCGGAATCCGCATCGCCGAGCCGGGCGCCCCCTCCGAGCCGCACACCGGTACCGACGCCGACGACCCGGAAGGCGCCGGCGACTGCAGATGCCGGCCGTGGACGGCCTGGCGCAACCACCAGTGCGAGTGGGAGCGGCCGATGCCGGAGCCTGCGGCGGATGCCGGAGCGGGCAGGGTTCGGGGCGACGGTCCGGACGGATCCGAGGACGCCGACATCACCGGCGGCACCGAGGACTCCGGTGACACCGGTGGCCCCGGTAGGTCCGGCAGCTCCGGCAGCTCCGGCCAGTCGGCCGGCGTGACGGGCTCGGCGGACCCGGAAGGCCCGGGCAGCCCCGACGGCTCAGGACGCCCCGGAGGCACGGGACGACTCGAAAGCCCAGGACGCGCCGAAGACTCGGACAGCCCGAGAGCCCGGCAAAACCCCACCACCCCCACCCCGTCCGCCCCGCCCACCGGCTCCACCAGCTCGGCCCCGTCCACCGGCTCCGTGTCCGCCGACAGCCCAGGCGGTCACCACCTCGCCCGCGGCATCAGCGCGTTCCAGCGCAAGACCGCCCCGCTGGTGCGAGGTGAGCTGGCGCGGCTGGCCAGGGAGGGGCAGCGGCCGGTGCAGCTGTTCCTGACCTGCGCCGACTCACGGCTCGTCACCTCGATGATCACCTCCAGCGGTCCGGGTGACCTGTTCGTGGTCCGCAACGTGGGCAACCTGGTGCCGCTGCCGGGCGAGGAGAGCGGTGACGACTCCGTCGCCGCGGCGATCGAGTACGCGGTGGACGTGCTGGAGGTGCGGTCCATCACGGTGTGCGGGCACTCCGGGTGCGGAGCGATGCAGGCACTGATCAACTCCGAACCCGGCGGCGCGCAGACCCCGCTCAAGCGATGGCTGCGGCACGGGATGCCCAGCCTGGAGCGGATGGCCGACACCGAACGGCCCTGGGCGCGGCTCGCCGGACGGCGGCCGGCCGACGCGGTCGAGCAGCTGTGCCTGACCAACGTCGTCCAGCAGCTGGAGCATCTGCGCGCCCACGAGTCGGTGGCCCGGGCCCTGCGCGAGGGAGCGCTGGAGCTGCACGGGATGTACTTCCACGTGGGTGAGGCACAGGCCTACCTGCTCACCGAGGCGGCCGGGGCGGAGGTCTTCGACCATGTGCCCGACGCCGAGGATCTGCGCAGCCCGGCGTAGCGGGAGCCCCGCTCAGCGGAGGCCGGACGTCTCCGCCGGGCGGGGCTCCGGGGCGCGGACGGGATCGCACGGGGCGATCTCGCCGCGGACCCCGTAGAAGCTGACGACCCGCTGCCGGCTGCCGTCCGGCTGCGGCTGAGAGGTGCTCTCGAAAGCCAGGGAGTCCCCGCGGCGCAGGGTGATCTCCCAGCCGACCGCGCCGTCCTCACCCCGGGCGAAGGGGCCCGGAAGGGTCTCGCCGCGCGGGTGGGTGCACTGGTATCCGACGGGCAGCTCGTCCACGGACACGTGGATGCCCTGCCGCTTCAGCCGCTCGGCGAGCCCGTCCTGCAAGCGACCGCCGAGCGCGATGTCGTTCAGGGTGAGGGTCACGCTCCCGTCGGGGTGCGATTCCAGTGCGTAGGCCGGGGTGTCGGCCGGGGAGCCCGGTGCCAGTACCCATGCGGCCCCGGCGGCGACGCAGGCCAGAGCGACGAGGCCGAGCCTCGGCGCCGTGACGGCCCTGCGACGGCGTCCCGGAGCAGGTGCCGGGACCGCTGCAGGCGTCGGGACCGCTGCGGACGTCGGAACGGCTGCGGATGCCGAGACGGCTGCGGACGTCGGAACGGCCGCGGACTCACTCGCGCGCGCTTCGATCTCGCGGCGCAGTTCCGCGAGCAGCCGGTCCTCGAAGGTCGTCCTGGTCGTGCCGCTGGTCATGCCTCTCCCCCGTTTCCTCCGGTGACGTATGACAGAGATGTGCCGTGCGCTCCACCACCCGGCGGGACGGGCTCCTCACGCCCCGCCTCCTCGTGCCCCGCCTCCGCCCGCAGCGCCTTCCGCGCCCGGTGCAGCCGGACCCGTGCCGTGACCTGGCGGATGCCGAGCGCGGTCGCCGCCTCGGTGACCGTGAGCTGGTCGACCACGATCAGTTCCAGGACCGCGCGCTCACCCTCCGGCAGCCGTTCCAGCGCGGCGAGGGCGCGGCGTCCGGGGGACTCGGCGTCGAGCTTGTCCTCCAGGCGGGCGATGTCGTCGGCGTCCAGCAGCCGCCGCCCGGAGATCAGCCGGTCGCGCCGTCTCTCGCGGTCCAGGCGCCGGTACTCCGAGGAGACGACGTTGCGCGCGATGCCGTAGAGCCAGGCGCGTTCGCCACCGCGCCCGGCGCGGTAGGTGTGGGCGGAGTCGAGGACCGCGAGGAAGACCTCGGCCGTGAGGTCGGCGACGGTGTGGGCGTCGGCGACACGCCGGGCCACGAAAGAGGTCACGGCGTCGACATGGCGGCGGTAGAACTCCTCGAAGAGCCGAGGGTCCCGTACCGCCGCCGCGGGCCCGCCCCGTATGCCGTCCACTGGCTGTCCCCTCTCACCGGATCTCGTCTGTCTTCACCTGTACTTGGGCGGAAGTGTGAGAGGCGTTACAACACCTGAACTCCGCTGCCCCCGCGTCCGTGGGTACGGATGACCCCGACCCGCAGTCGATCAGCGAATAGGTCTAAACCAATTTCCCAACGACCCTTGTCATCGGCCCCCCGGGTCTGATGAGCTGTGGCCTGGGACACAACGGACACCCTGGGAAAGGGAGATGTCGTGAGCAACGAAAGCCTGGCCAACCTGCTGAAGGAAGAGCGCAGGTTCGCGCCCCCCGCCGACCTGGCCGCGAACGCCAACGTCACCGCGGAGGCGTATGAGCAGGCCAAGGCTGACAGGCTCGGCTTCTGGGCCGAGCAGGCCCGACGGCTGACCTGGGCCAAGGCACCGACCGAGACGCTGGACTGGTCGAACCCGCCGTTCGCCAAGTGGTTCAAGGACGGCGAGCTGAACGTCGCGTACAACTGCGTCGACCGCCATGTCGAGGCCGGGCACGGCGACCGGGTGGCCATCCACTTCGAGGGCGAGCCGGGCGACAGCCGCGCCATCACCTACGCCGAGCTGAAGGACGAGGTGTCCCGGGCCGCGAACGCCCTGCTGGAGCTGGGGGTCCGCAAGGGCGACCGGGTCGCCGTCTACATGCCGATGATCCCGGAGACGGCGATCGCCATGCTGGCCTGCGCCCGGATCGGCGCCGCGCACTCGGTGGTCTTCGGCGGCTTCTCGGCGGACGCGCTCGCGACCCGCATCCAGGACGCGGACGCCAAGGTGGTCATCACCTCCGACGGCGGTTACCGGCGCGGCAAGCCGTCCGCGCTGAAGCCGGCCGTCGACGACGCGATCACCCGCGTCGACAACGTGGAGCACGTGCTCGTGGTCCGCCGTACCGGCCAGGACATCGCCTGGAACGACGAGCGGGACGTGTGGTGGCACGACCTCGTCGGCCGCCAGAGCGCGGAGCACACGCCGGAGGCGTTCGACGCCGAGCACCCGCTCTTCATCCTCTACACGTCCGGTACGACGGGTAAGCCGAAGGGCATCCTGCACACCTCCGGCGGCTACCTCACACAGACGGCGTACACCCACCACGCGGTCTTCGACCTCAAGCCGGAGACGGACGTCTACTGGTGCACCGCCGACGTCGGCTGGGTCACCGGGCACTCCTACATCGTCTACGGGCCGCTGGCGAACGGCGCGACCCAGGTGATGTACGAGGGCACGCCGGACACCCCGCACCAGGGCCGGTTCTGGGAGATCGTGCAGAAGTACGGGGTCACGATCCTCTACACGGCGCCGACGGCCATTCGCACGTTCATGAAGTGGGGCGACGACATCCCCGCGAAGTTCGACCTCGGCAGCCTGCGCGTGCTGGGTTCCGTGGGCGAGCCGATCAACCCCGAGGCGTGGGTCTGGTACCGGAAGCACATCGGCGCGGACCGGACGCCCGTCGTGGACACCTGGTGGCAGACCGAGACCGGCGCGATGATGATCTCGCCGCTGCCGGGCGTCACGGAGACCAAGCCGGGCTCCGCGCAGCGCCCGCTGCCCGGCATCTCCGCGACGGTCGTCGACGACGAGGCGAACGAGGTGCCGAACGGCGGAGGCGGCTACCTGGTCCTCACCGAGCCGTGGCCGTCCATGCTGCGCACCATCTGGGGCGACGACCAGCGCTTCATCGACACCTACTGGTCGCGCTTCGAGGGCAAGTACTTCGCGGGTGACGGCGCGAAGAAGGACGACGACGGCGACATCTGGCTGCTCGGACGCGTCGACGACGTCATGCTCGTCTCCGGGCACAACATCTCCACCACCGAGGTCGAGTCCGCGCTCGTCTCGCACCCCGCCGTCGCCGAGGCGGCCGTGGTCGGCGCGGCGGACGAGACCACCGGCCAGGCGATCGTCGCCTTCGTGATCCTGCGCGGTACGGCGGCGCAGACCGGGGAGCTGGTCGCCGAGCTGCGCAACCACGTCGGTGCCACGCTCGGCCCGATCGCCAAGCCCAAGCGGATCCTGCCGGTGGCCGAGCTGCCGAAGACCCGCTCCGGCAAGATCATGCGCCGGCTGCTGCGTGATGTCGCCGAGAACCGTGAGCTCGGGGACGTCACGACGCTGACCGACAGCACGGTCATGCAGCTCATCCAGTCGCAGCTCCCGGCGGCGCCGAGCGAGGACTGATCTCACCGTGTCGAGGGGTGTCCGGCACCGAACGTGCCGGGCACCCTTCGCGCGCCTAGGGTGGGACGGTGGTGGACCCGCCCACCGTTCCTCAGGCGAAGCCCCTTAGGTAAAGTAAATAAAAGGTGCGCCGGGAAGTCTGGTCGGCAAGCGATTCGCGCTGCCCACCCACCGGAGGTCCCCGTGTCCGCCCCCCGCACCCCCCGCAAGGTCTTCGGCAGGCTCTCCCTGCCCGAGCGGACCTACGTCGCGGACGCGCTGCGCACCGAGACGGTCGGCGGCGTCCTGCTGCTCGTCGCCGCGATCACCGCCCTGATCTGGGCGAACGTTCCCGCGGTGCACGACAGCTACGCATCGGTCAGTCACTTCCACTTCGGCCCCGAGGCACTCGGCCTGAACCTCTCCGTCGCGCACTGGGCCGCCGACGGTCTGCTCGCGATCTTCTTCTTCGTCGCCGGCATCGAACTCAAGCGCGAACTCGTCGCCGGTGACCTGCGCGACCCCAGAGCCGCCGCCCTGCCGGTCGTCGCCGCGCTGTGCGGCATGGCCGCACCCGCGCTGGTCTACACCCTCACCAACGTCGTCGGCGGCGGCTCCCTGGCCGGCTGGGCGGTGCCGACGGCCACCGACATCGCCTTCGCGCTCGCCGTGCTCGCGGTGATCGGCACGTCCCTGCCGAGCGCCCTGCGCGCATTCCTGCTGACCCTCGCCGTCGTCGACGACCTGTTCGCCATCCTGATCATCGCGGTGTTCTTCACCGACACCCTGAACTTCGCCGCCCTCGGCGGCGCGGTGGCCGGCCTCGCCGTCTTCTGGCTGCTGCTGCGGAAGGGTGTACGCGGGTGGTACGTGTACGTCCCGCTGGCGCTGGTGATCTGGGCGCTGATGTACAACAGCGGCGTCCACGCCACCATCGCCGGTGTCGCGATGGGTCTGATGCTGCGCTGCACCACCCGTGAGGACGAGGAGCACTCCCCCGGCGGGCACATCGAGCACCTCGTACGGCCGCTCTCGGCGGGCCTCGCCGTGCCGCTGTTCGCCCTGTTCAGCGCGGGCGTGTCGGTGTCCGGCGGGGCGCTCGGCGAGGTGTTCACCCGGCCGGAGACCCTGGGGGTGGTGCTGGGTCTGGTGGTCGGCAAGACACTCGGCATCTTCGGCGGCACCTGGCTGACGGCGCGTTTCACCCGGGCCTCGCTCAGCGACGACCTCGCCTGGCCGGACGTGTTCGCGGTGGCGACCCTGGCCGGCATCGGGTTCACCGTCTCGCTGCTCATCGGCGAACTGGCCTTCGAGGGCGACGCGACGCTCACCGACGAGGTCAAGGCCTCCGTCCTGACCGGCTCCCTGCTCGCGGCGGCCGCGGCGACCGTGCTGCTGAAGATCCGGAACGCCAAGTACCGCCGGATGTGGGAGGCCGAGGAGCGCGACGACGACCTCGACGGCATCCCGGACGTCTACGAGGAGGACCAGCCCGAGTACCACCTGCGGATGGCGGCCATCCACGAGCGCAAGGCCGCGGAGCACCGCCGGATGGCCGAGGAGAAGGCCGCCGGGCGCGATACGACTGCCGAAGTGGCGGGCGGGGCAGGCGAGGAGAACCACGGTCCGGCATGATCTGACGAGACGGTACAAATGACGGGACCGTCACCAGTCAGGCAGAAGAGGGAGACCGCGATGAGCGCACCCGACGGCAGCCCGGTCGGCGCCGAACGCAGTATCGGCCAGCTGTTCGCCACGGCGACGACCGAAATGTCCGCGCTGGTGCACGACGAGATCGCACTGGCCAAGGCCCAGCTCCGACAGGACGTCAAGCGGGGCGCGACCAGTGGCGGCGCCTTCATGGCGGCCGGCGTGCTCCTGCTGTTCTCGCTGCCGATGCTCAACTTCGCGTTGGCGTACGGCATTCGGACCTGGACCCACTGGAACCTCGCGATCTGCTTCCTGCTGTCCTTCGCGGCCAACGTGCTCGTCGCGGGCGTCCTCGCGCTGATCGGCGTGGTCTTCGCGAAGAAGGCGAAGAAGGGCCGCGGCCCCCAGAAGGTCGCCGCGTCGATGAAGGAGACGGCGGGCGTCCTGCAGAACGCCAAGCCGCACCCGCGTCCGGAGCTGCCCGCCGACCGCGTGCCCGCGGCCATCGAACCTGTGGCACGCTCGTCGTCATGACGGAACCCGACACTCCACCGGCCCAGCCGGCCTCGGCCGTACGCCTCGGCCTGCCCGGCGGGCACGAGGTGATCCACCGGGACGTGGCCGCCAACGGCGCCCGCTTCCACATCGCGGAGCTGGGCGACGGGCCGCTGGTGATGCTGCTGCACGGCTTCCCGCAGTTCTGGTGGGCCTGGCGGCACCAGCTGGTGGCGCTCGCCGACGCCGGGTTCCGGGCCGTCGCCATGGACCTCAGGGGTGTCGGCGGCAGCGACCGCACGCCGCGCGGGTACGACCCGGCCAACCTCGCCCTCGACATCACCGGCGTCGTCCGCTCGCTCGGCGAGCCGGACGCCGCGCTCGTCGGGCACGACCTGGGCGGCTACCTGGCGTGGACGGCGGCCGTGATGCGCCCCAAGCTGGTGCGGCGGCTGGCGGTCGCCTCGATGCCGCATCCGCGGCGCTGGCGCTCGGCGATGCTCTCCGACCCCAGACAGACGACCGCCGGCTCCTACATCTGGGGCTTCCAGCGGCCCTGGATCCCGGAGCGGCAGCTCGTCGCGGACGACGGGGCGCTCGTCGGGCGGCTGATCCGGGACTGGTCCGGGCCGCGCACCCCGGACGACGAGGCGGTGGAGACGTACCGGCGCGCGATGTGCATCCCGTCGACCGCGCACTGCTCCATCGAGCCGTACCGCTGGATGGTCCGCTCCCTGGCCCGTCCCGACGGCTTCCAGTTCAACCGCCGGATGAAACGGCCCGTTCGGGTGCCGACGCTGCATCTGCACGGTTCCCTGGACCCGGTGATGCGCACCCGCAGCGCGGCCGGTTCCGGCGAGTACGTCGAAGCCCCGTACCGCTGGCGGCTCTTCGACGGGCTGGGCCACTTCCCGCACGAGGAGGACCCGGTGGCGTTCTCCAACGAGCTGATCGGCTGGCTGAAGGACCCCGAACCCGACCGGTGAGCCCGGCGGATGACCCCAACGGGTGACCGCACCGATGCGCCCGGTATCCGGACGTGAACATCTGTCCTACGAACGGCCACATGCCCGGCGCATAGGCCAATTGAGGGCCCGCGAGGCGGTTATCGACCATGGGGTGGGGGCACACGTCGGGGTATGGGCTGGACGCACGACTACAGTGACGCCGCACGCGACCGCCGCTCGGGCAACACCCTGAGCTCTCACCAGCGGGGTACGCCGCAACTGGCGGCCGGCGACCCGAGGGTGGGCATTCCGCGCATCCTGCGCCGCCGGGCCCGCTGGGTCTCGGTACGCCTGCGTCACCCGCGGGGCTGACGCCGCGCGCGTCACAGCGCGCAGCTGTCGGTGCCCACCTGCTGGTTGGCCGTACGCCCCGCGGTGATGTCCTCCCGGATCTCGTCCACGGTCAGCGCGTACCCCGTCTCGGCGTCGTCCAGGGACTTGGCGAACACCACGCCGTAGACCTCGCCCTCCGGGGTGAGCAGCGGGCCGCCGGAGTTGCCCTGACGGACGGTCGCGTACAGCGAGTACACGTCGCGCCGGACGGTGCCGCGGTGGTAGATGTCCGGCCCGTTGGCGGTGATGCGCCCGCGCACCCGCGCCGAGCGCACGTCGTACGCGCCGTTCTCCGGGAAGCCGGCGACGATCGCGCCGTCGCCGCTCGCGGCGTCGTCCTCGGTGAACTTCAGTACGGGCGCCCGCAGATCGGGCACGTCCAGTACGGCGATGTCGCGCTCCCAGTCGTAGAGCACGACCGTGGCGTCGTACTTCTTGCCCTCCCCGCCTATCTGCACGGTGGGGTCGTCGACGCCGCCCACGACGTGGGCGTTGGTCATGACGCGGCGGTCGCCGAAGACGAAGCCCGTGCCCTCCAGTACCTTGCCGCAGCTCTGCGCGGTGCCCACCACCTTGACGATGGAACGCTGGGCGCGGGCGGCGACCGGGCTGCCCGCGAGCGCCGGGTCGGGCGGCTGGACGTCGGTGATCGGCTCGTTCGCGAACGGGCTGAAGACCTGCGGGAAGCCGTTCTGCGCGAGCACCGAGGAGAAGTCCGCGAACCAGATGTCGGCCTGCGCGGGCAGCGCCCGCGACACCCCGAGCAGCACCTTGGAGTCACGGACCTCCTTGCCGAGCGTCGGCAGCGTGGTGCCCGCGAGGGCGGAACCGATCAGCCAGGCGACCAGCAGCATCGCGACCACGTTGACGAGGGCGCCGCCGGTGGCGTCCAGGGCACGGGCCGGGGTCCAGGTGATGTACCGGCGCAGCTTGTTGCCGAGATGGGTGGTCAGCGCCTGGCCGACGGAGGCGCAGACGATCACGACGACGACCGCGACGACGGCGGCGGTCGTGCTCACCTCCGCGTTGTCGGTGAGCAGATCCCAGATGAAGGGCAGCGCGTAGACGGCGACGAGGCCGCCGCCCAGGAAGCCGATCACCGACAGGATGCCGACGACGAAGCCCTGGCGATAGCCGACGATCGCGAACCACACGGCCGCGACCAGCAACAGGATGTCCAGCACGTTCACCGATTCAGGCCTCGCCTCGTCATTCTCCGGTCCCGCCGACTCGGCCGGGGGTCCCGGGGGCGTCCCCCGGGGAAACACAGCACGGGGGCCACCCTGTCATGCACGCCAGTCGAGCGGGACCAGCTTCTCGCGGTCCCAGGGGCGCTCCCAGCCGGCGTAGTGCAGCAGCCGGTCGATGATCCCGGCGGTGAAACCCCAGACCAGAGCCGATTCGACCAGAAATGCCGGACCTCGGTGGCCACTGGGGTGGACGGTCGTCGCGCGGTGGTCGGGGTTCGTGAGATCCGCCACGGGCACGGTGAACACGCGCGCGGTCTCGTTGGGGTCGACGACACCGACCGGGCTCGGCTCGCGCCACCAGCCCAGCACCGGGGTCACCACGAAGCCGCTGACCGGGATGTACAGCTTGGGCAGCACGCCGAAGACCTGGACGCCCGAGGGGTCGAGCCCGGTCTCCTCCTCGGCCTCACGCAGCGCGGCCCGCAGCGGGCCGTCGCCGTGCGCGTCGCCGTCCTCGGGGTCCAGGGCGCCGCCCGGGAAGGACGGCTGCCCCGCGTGCGACCGCAGGGTGCCGGCGCGCTCCATCAGCAACAGCTCCGGTCCGCGCTCGCCCTCACCGAACAGCACCAGGACGGCGGACTGGCGGCCCGCCCCGTCCTCCGGCGGCAGGAAGCGGCTCAGCTGGAGCGGCTTGACGGTCTCCACGGCCCGCACCACCGGATCCAGCCAGCCGGGCAGCCCTTCCCTGCTGACCACGACCGGCCCGCCCTGCGTCTCGCTCGCCCGCCTCATCGCCACCCCCGTCGCCTTGCCGTTTCCAACGCCCGAGACACCTGAGATCGTTCCGCGCGCACGGTTGGGCCCGGTGGTGTCGGCGCGGACGCGTGGGGGCCGCGCGCCCCGGCGCGGGGCTCGTGCACCGCCGCGCCCCTCATCCGGCCCCCAGCGGCGGGGCCGGCTTGCCGCCCGCGTCCAGGTAGGCCTGCGGTGGGTTCAGGCGCTGGCCGGGCAGACCGCCCTTCTCGTACTTCAGCAGCTTCCTCGCCTTCTCGGGGTCCGTCTCGCCCTCGCCGTACGCCGGGCAGAGCGGAGCGATGGGGCAGGCGCCGCAGGCGGGCTTGCGGGCGTGGCAGATGCGGCGGCCGTGCCAGATGACGTGGTGCGAGAGGTCCGTCCAGTCGCTCTTCGGGAACAGCGCGCCGACGGCGGCCTCGATCTTGTCCGGTTCGGTCTCCTCGGTCCACTGCCAGCGCCGTACGAGCCGCTGGAAGTGCGTGTCGACGGTGATGCCGGGACGGCCGAAGGCGTTGCCGAGGACCACGAAGGCCGTCTTGCGGCCGACGCCGGGCAGTTTGACGAGGTCTTCGAGACGGCCGGGGACCTCGCCGCCGAACTCCTCCGTGAGCGCCTTGGACAGCCCCATCACCGACCGGGTCTTGGCCCGGAAGAACCCGCAGGGACGCAGGATCTCCTCGACGTCCTCCGGGTTGGCGGCGGCCAGTTCCTCGGGGGTCGGGTACCGGGCGAACAGCGCGGGGGTGGTCTGGTTGACGCGCAGGTCGGTGGTCTGGGCGGAGAGCACCGTGGCGACCAGGAGCTGGAAGGGGTTGTCGAAGTCCAGCTCGGGGTGGGCGTACGGGAAGACCTCGGCGAGTTCGCGGTTGATCCGGCGGGCCCGGCGGACCAGGGCGACACGGGACTCCGCGCGGGGCGGCTTCGGCGTGATCGTCTTCGCGGGGGCGACCTTCTCGACGGCGGCGGTGGCCTTCTTGGGGGCGATCTCGGCCTTCTTGACGGTGGCTTTGCGGACGACGGTGGCGGTCGCCTTCTCAGCGGCGGTCTTCTTGCCCGTGGCCTTCTTGGCCGTGCTCTTCTTGGCGGCGGCCGTGCTCTTCTTCGCGGGCACGGACTTCCTGGCCTTGGCTGCGGTGGCCTTCCTCGCGGGGGCCGACTTCTTCACAGCAGCCTTCTTTGCCGCCTTTGTCGCCTTTGCCGTTTTTCCCTCACCACCGGCACTCTGTTCGCCCACAGCGGAATCGCGACGTACAACCACCCGTGCAGCCCCCTAGGCCTGTGCTCTCACCGGCGTTTTGGACACTCGGCCAGCCTACGGCCCCGCACTGACATCCGCCCCGGACCTCGAAGATCGGCGCCCAATTGGACCCCTGCCGCTTACCACGGGACACCAGTGCGGCATCCTTGTGACAGATCACACTGTTTGGACCGTCCGGCAAAATGGGCACCACGGTCCCCTGGTACAAGGGGGAGCAAGATCCCCTGAGCAGGTCGACAAGGAGAGAACTCGTGGACGACGTTCTGCGGCGGAATCCGCTCTTCGCGGCGCTCGACGACGAGCAGGCCGCGGAGCTGCGTGCCTCCATGAGTGAGGTGACCCTCGCGCGTGGTGACTCCCTGTTCCACGAGGGCGACCCGGGCGACCGGCTCTACGTGGTCACCGAAGGCAAGGTCAAGCTCCACCGCACGTCGCCGGACGGCCGCGAGAACATGCTCGCCGTGGTCGGCCCCGGCGAGCTGATCGGCGAGCTGTCGCTCTTCGACCCGGGCCCGCGCACGGCGACCGCCACCGCGCTCACCGAGGTCAAGCTGCTCGGCCTCGGCCACGGCGACCTCCAGCCCTGGCTGAACGCCCGCCCCGAGGTGGCCGCCGCGCTGCTGCGCGCCGTCGCCCGCCGGCTGCGCAAGACCAACGACGCCATGTCGGACCTGGTCTTCTCGGACGTCCCGGGCCGTGTCGCGCGTGCCCTGCTGGACCTCTCGCGCCGCTTCGGCGTGCAGTCCGAGGAAGGCATCCACGTCGTCCACGACCTCACCCAGGAGGAGCTGGCCCAGCTCGTCGGCGCCTCCCGTGAGACGGTCAACAAGGCGCTCGCCGACTTCGCCCAGCGCGGCTGGCTCCGTCTGGAGGCCCGCGCGGTGATCCTCCTGGACGTCGAGCGCCTGGCGAAGCGCTCGCGCTGACGCCGGGCACCGGACCACCGTCGACGGGGTCCCGCCTCTTGGAGGGCGGGACCCCGTCGGCGCATGGTGGGCGGGTGTGCGAAACCGTTCCGCCGAAGGGCGTCGACTCCCAGGGCCGGCTGACGCGTGAAGGCTCCCTGGAGCGCGTCCAGCCCGCCTTCCGCGCGGTCGTGGCCGCCGCCCGCGACAGACTGCCGCACGCCTTCGGGGAGCGGCTGCACAGCGCGTACCTCTACGGCTCGATTCCCCGGGGCACCGCGCGCGTGGGGCGCAGCGACCTCGATCTGCTGGTCGCCCTCCGCGCGGAGGACTGGGAGGCCGGGGAGGCCGACCGCGCCGCCGCCGACCGGCTCGGCGCGGAGCTCGACGACGAGTTCGCCGAGATCGACGGCGTCGGCATCCTGCTCCACAGCCGGGCCAGGCTCCTGAGCGACGTGGAGACCCACGATCTCGGCTGGTTCGTGGCCTGCCTGTGCACCCCGCTGACCGGCGAGGACCTGGCCGCGCACCTGCCGCGCTACCGCCCCGACGGCCTCCTGGCCCGGGAGACCAACGGCGACCTGCCCCTGCTCCTGCCCCGCTGGCGCGCGCGGATCGCCGCCGCCGACGACACCGAGGAGGCCCGGCGGCCGCTGGTGCGGTTCATGTCCCGGCATCTCGTCCGCACCGGGTTCACGCTGGTCATGCCGCGCTGGGGCGGCTGGACCAGCGACCTGAGGGAGATGGCGGAGGTGTTCGCCGCGTACTACCCCGCCCGCGCGGACCAGCTCCGCGCGGCGGCCGCCCTCGGGTACGAGCCGTCGGGCGATCGGGCCGTCCTCGACTCGTACACCGGCGACCTCGGGCCCTGGCTCGCCGAGGAGTACGCGCGCGTGCACGGCGTCAAAGCGCCGAGGCCCTAGATGAGCCCGTGTTCCTCCAGGTACTCCAGCTGCGCCCGGACCGACAGTTCCGCCGCCGGCCACAGGGAGCGGTCCACGTCGGCGTAGACGTGGCCGACGACCTGGGCGGCCGTACGGTAGCCGTCCTCCACGGCCGTCTCTACCTGGGCGAGGCGGTGGGCGCGGTGGGCGAGGTAGAACTCCACGGCGCCCTGGGCGTCGTCCAGGACCGGCCCGTGGCCCGGCAGGACGGTGTGGACGCCGTCGTCGACCGTGAGGGACCTCAGGCGGCGCAGGGAGTCCAGATAGTCGCCGAGGCGGCCGTCGGGGTGCGCCACGACCGTCGTACCGCGGCCGAGGATCGTGTCGCCCGTCAGGACCGCCTGGTCGGCCGGGACGTGGAAGCAGAGGGAGTCCGCGGTGTGGCCGGGGGTCGGGACGACGCGCAGCTCCAGGCCGCCCACGCGGATCACGTCGCCGGCCGCCAGGCCCTCGTCGCCGAGGCGCAGCGCCGGGTCGAGGGCCCGTACGCGCGTGCCGGTGAGTTCGGCGAAGCGGGCGGCGCCCTCCGCGTGGTCGGGGTGGCCGTGCGTCAGCAGGGTCAGGGCGACGCGTTTGCCGTCCTGCTCGGCGGTTTCGACGACGTGCTTCAGGTGGCCCTCGTCCAGCGGTCCGGGGTCGACCACGACGGCCAGGTCGGAGCCGGGTTCCGACAGGATCCAGGTGTTGGTGCCGTCCAGGGTCATCGCGGACGGGTTGGGGGCGAGGACGTTGACGGCCCGCGCGGTGGCGGGTCCGGAGAGGACCCCGCCGCGCGGCTGGCCGGGAAGGGCGCTTGCGTCGGTCATGCGGGGGCTCCCCCGGTCGGGATGTGCTTGGTGAACTCGTCGTGGCCCGGCCAGGAGAGCACGATCTCCCCGCCCTCCAGGCGGGCCTGTGCGAGGACGGGAGCGAGGTCCCGGTCCGGTGCGGCGGCCAGCGTCTCGGCGGCCGTGCCGTAGGGCGTCAGCTGCCGCAGGGTGGCGATGGTGGGCGGCATCATCAGCAGTTCGCCCTTGTCGTACGCGGCCGCGGCGTCCGCCGGCCGGATCCACACCGTGCGGTCCGCCTCGGAGGAGGCGTTGCGGGTGCGCTGGCCCTCGGGGAGCGCGGCGACGAAGAACCACGTGTCGTAGCGGCGGGGCTCGAACTCGGGGGTGATCCAGCGGGTCCAGGCGCCCAGCAGGTCGGAGCGCAGCACCAGGCCGCGGCGGTCCAGGAACTCGGCGAACGACAGCTCGCGGGCGACGAGCGCCGCGCGGTCCGCCTCCCAGTCGTCGCCGGTGGTGTCGCCGACGACGGTGTCGGGTGCGGGGCCGGCCAGGAGGACGCCCGCCTCCTCATAGGTCTCCCGGACGGCGGCGCAGACGATCGCCTGGGCGGCGGTCTCGTCGACGCCGAGCCGGTCCGCCCACCACGCGCGCGTGGGGCCCGCCCAGCGGACGTGCCGGTCGTCGTCCCGTGGGTCGACGCCGCCGCCCGGATAGGCGTACGCGCCTCCGGCGAAGGCCATGGAGGCGCGTCTGCGCAGCATGTGGACGGCGGTGCCGCTGTCGGTGTCCTTCAGGAGCATCACCGTGGCCGCGCGCTTGGGGAGCACCGGGGTGAGGGTGCCGTCCGCCAGCGCGCGGATGAGCTCCGGCCACTCAGGGGGGTACCACTGACCGTTCGCCATGGCCGGAGGCTATCCCGGAACGCGCGCATGTTCGAGAGGCAAACGATCACCGCCGCGACGGAAGGGCGAGGCGATGAGCCTACGCCTCCGTCAGCTCCACCTGGATCTCGACCTCCACCGGCGCGTCCAGCGGCAGCACCGCGACGCCGACCGCGCTCCGCGCGTGGACGCCCTTGTCGCCCAGGACCTCGCCCAGCAGTTCGCTGGCGCCGTTGAGGACGCCCGGCTGGCCGGTGAAGTCCGCGGCCGACGCCACGAAGCCGACGACCTTGACGACCCGCGCGACGCGGTCCAGGTCACCGACGACGGACTTGACGGCGGCGAGCGCGTTCAGCGCGCAGGTCCGGGCGAGGGCCTTGGCCTCCTCGGCCGTGACCTCCGCGCCGACCTTGCCGGTGACGGGCAGCTTGCCGTCCACCATCGGCAGCTGGCCGGCGGTGTAGACGTACACGCCGGACCGCACGGCCGGCTGGTAGGCGGCCAGCGGCGGGACGACCGCCGGCAGCGTCAGGCCCAGCTCGGCGAGCTTCGCCTCGACCGCGCTCACGCCTGCTTCTCCCGCTTCAGGTAGGCCACCAGCTGCTCGGGGTTGTTCGGGCCGGGCACGACCTGGACGAGCTCCCAGCCGTCCTCGCCCCAGGTGTCCAGAATCTGCTTCGTGGCATGGACGAGCAGCGGCACGGTTGCGTATTCCCACTTGGTCATGGGGCGACTGTAGCCGCTGTCGCGGCGGGCTCCGGCGGACGGCCCGGCGACAGCGGTGACGGGCTCCCGCGGACGGCCGCGAGCAGCCACGGACGACAGTTGTCCACAGCCTCCGGATTGCGTCGGGCGCGGACTGGTTACGCTCGAAGGCGTGAGCAGGCTCCAGGTCGTCAGCGGCAAGGGCGGGACCGGAAAGACGACGGTCGCCGCCGCCCTCGCGCTGGCCCTCGCCACGGAGGGGAAGCGGACGCTCCTCGTCGAGGTCGAAGGCCGGCAAGGCATCGCACAGCTATTCGAGACGGAGGCGCTGCCCTACGAGGAGCGGAAGATCGCCGTCGCTCCCGGGGGCGGGGAGGTGTTCGCCCTCGCCATCGATCCCGAACTGGCCCTTCTGGACTACCTCCAGATGTTCTACAAGCTGGGGAGCGCCGGACGGGCCCTGAAGAAACTCGGCGCCATCGACTTCGCCACCACCATCGCGCCCGGCCTGAGGGACGTCCTCCTCACCGGCAAGGCCTGCGAGGCGGTCCGGCGCAAGGACAGGACCGGACGGTTCGTCTACGACTACGTCGTCATGGACGCGCCGCCCACCGGGCGCATCACCCGCTTCCTCAACGTCAACGACGAGGTGGCCGGGCTCGCCAAGATCGGCCCGATACACAATCAGGCGCAGGCCGTGATGCGGGTCCTGAAGTCCCCGGAGACGGCGGTGCACCTGGTGACGCTGCTGGAGGAGATGCCGGTCCAGGAGACCGCCGACGGCATCGCCGAACTGCGCGCCGCCCGGCTGCCGGTCGGCCGGGTCATCGTCAACATGGTCCGCCCCGAGCTGCTCGACGCGGCCGACCTGGACCTCGTACGGACCCTCCCGCACGCCGAACTCGCCCGTTCCCTGTCGGCGGCCGGGCTGGGCGGCGCGCGCCGCGGCCAGCACGCCGAGCGGCTGGTGGACCCGCTGCTGGGGCAGGCCGACGAGTACGCCGCGCGGTACCAGCTGGAGCACGAGCAGCGCGCCGTCCTCGGCGAACTGGACCTGCCGCTGCACGAGCTGCCGCTGCTCGCCGAGGGCATGGACCTGGCGGGCCTGTACGAACTCGCCACCGAGCTGCGGAAGCAGGGGATGACATGAGTCCGGACTCCACCCCGACCCACCATCACCTCGCCCCCGCGCGCGTGCTCGACATCGACCCGCTGCTCGACGACCCGCAGACCCGGATCGTGGTGTGCTGCGGCTCGGGCGGCGTCGGCAAGACCACCACGGCGGCGGCGCTGGGCCTGCGCGCGGCCGAACGCGGCCGCAAGGTCGTCGTGCTCACCATCGACCCGGCGCGCCGCCTCGCCCAGTCGATGGGCATCGACTCCCTCGACAACACCCCGCGCCGGGTGAAGGGCGTCGAGGGCGACGGCGAGCTGCACGCGATGATGCTCGACATGAAGCGCACCTTCGACGAGATCGTCGAGGCGCACGCGGACCCCGACCGGGCGGCCGCGATCCTGGGCAACCCCTTCTACCAGTCGCTCTCCGCCGGCTTCGCCGGCACGCAGGAGTACATGGCGATGGAGAAGCTGGGGCAGCTGCGGTCGAAGGACGAGTGGGACCTCATCGTCGTCGACACGCCGCCCTCGCGCTCCGCGCTGGACTTCCTCGACGCGCCGAAGCGGCTCGGCTCCTTCCTGGACGGGCGGCTGATCCGGCTCCTGACCGCGCCGGCCAAGCTGGGCGGCCGCGCGGGGATGAAGTTCCTGAACGTCGGGATGTCGATGATGACCGGCACCCTCGGCAAGCTGCTCGGCGGTCAGCTGCTGAAGGACGTCCAGACGTTCGTGGCCGCGATGGACACGACCTTCGGCGGGTTCCGCACCCGCGCGGACGCCACCTACAAGCTGCTCCAGGCGCCCGGTACGGCGTTCCTGGTGGTCGCGGCCCCGGAGCGGGACGCGCTGCGCGAGGCCGCGTACTTCGTGCGGCGGCTGGCCGCGGAGGACATGCCGCTCGCCGGGCTGGTGCTCAACCGGGTCCACGGCAGCGGCGCCGACGGGCTGTCGGCCGAGCGGGCGCTCGCCGCCGCGGAAAATCTTGAGGAGACCCGCATTGTGGATCAGGGGGGCGGGAAAGCTGGACTTCGTAACTCCCCCGACACACGCGGCAGTTCGGTTTCCGACGAAGGCTCCCCCGCCGACCCGGCCGAGGCCGCCGTACCGGACGCCGACGGCTCCCCCGCCGCACCGGACCTGGAACAGACCGACGAGGAACACTCCGCAGCGGAGCGCACGGCTGACGAGCGCGCCGACGAGGAGCGGTCCGTCGACCGCATCACCGCGAGTCTGCTGAGGCTGCACGCCGAGCGCATGCAGCTGATCGCCCGTGAGCGGCGCACACGTGACCGCTTCACCGCGCTCCATCCCGAGGTGGCGGTGACCGAAGTGGCCGCGCTGCCCGGCGACGTGCACGACCTCGCGGGACTGCGGGACATCGGAGACCGGCTGGCCGCGTACCGGCCGGAGCCGACGGAAGGCGAGCCGGGAGGCGGGTGAGAGTGTTCGCCCTGACGGCGCGTGCGCGGTTACTGCCCTGAACTGCGACGCGCCGAATCCGTGCTCCGAGCCACAGAACCCGAACCCTCAGGGTCCGAGTCCGCAACGCGGCCGAGTCGCAACGCGGCCCGAGCCTCCAACGGCCGACGGTGGCTTCCCGGCCCCCGTCGGCCTGAGCCCTGCGGGGCTCAGCTCACCGCCGCGTAGTTCTCGTACACCTGGTCGTCGTCGAGAGGCACCAGCCCGGCGCCCCGCTCGTACTCCGTACGAGCCGTCTCCAGCAGCCGGCGCCAGGAGGTCACGGTGGGCCGCCTGCGCAGCAGTGCGCGGCGCTCCCGCTCCGTCATGCCTCCCCACACGCCGAACTCGACGCGGTTGTCGAGCGCGTCGGCCAGGCACTCGGTCCGCACCGGGCATCCGGTGCACACCGCCTTGGCCCTGTTCTGCGCTGCTCCTTGAACGAACAGTTCATCCGGATCGGTAGTGCGGCAGGCCGCCTGCGCACTCCAGTCGGTTACCCAGCCCATACCGGCGCCGTCCTCTCCCGAATCGAGGCTCCCCCACGGCGGCAGCGGCATATTCACCGCCGCCAGTTGAGGACGTTACGGAAGGTGGGCACAGCGCAACACCCCCTTCGGGCCCAATCTTGAATGGCCCGAACGGACTATGCGTAAGCGGCAGATCACCCGGGGGAGTGAGCCTGCGACATGCACGGCAATCCCGGCATTCCGGGATGGTTCAGTTGCGTCACAACGGACGCCAGGTGACACACAAGGCGGATTCGGACACGAACTCAACACGCCCTCGGACATACCTCCGAGAACTCGCCCCACAGATCCGGAACGATTCGCGGTCGCCGGACGTATTGATACGTGGCCCCACTGCTGTGACAGTTGAGAGCAGCTTAGGCCAAGGCATATACGCGTGTCCGGCGAATGAGAACGTAGGCTGCCCTCATGGCAAACAAGCGCTCGGGCGGGGGTCTGTCGCCAACGCAGCAGGCCGCCAAGTTCCTCGGTGTCAGTGTGCTCGCGGGAGCGGTCATGGCCGGCATCGCGCTGCCCGCCGTGGGCGCGCTGGGGCTCGCGGCGAAGGGGTCGGTCGAGGGATTCGACGAGATCCCGGCCAACCTGAAGACGCCACCGCTCAGCCAGCGGACCACGATCCTGGACTCCGCGGGCGGCACCATCGCCACGGTCTACTCGCGCGACCGCACGGTGGTCGACCTCAAGGACATCTCGCCGTACATGCAGAAGGCGATCGTCGCGATCGAGGACGCCCGCTTCTACCAGCACGGCGCGGTCGACCTGAAGGGCGTCCTGCGCGCCCTCAACAAGAACGCGCAGTCCGGCGAGGTCGCCGAGGGCGCCTCCACGCTCACCCAGCAGTACGTGAAGAACGTCTTCGTGGAGGAGGCCGGCGACGACCCGACGAAGGTCGCGCAGGCCACCCAGCAGACCCTCGGCCGCAAGATCAAGGAACTGAAGTACGCGATCCAGGTCGAGCAGGAGCTGGGCAAGAAGAAGATCCTCGAGAACTACCTGAACATCACGTTCTTCGGTCAGCAGGCCTACGGCGTCGAGGCCGCCTCCCAGCGGTACTTCTCCAAGTCCGCCAAGAAGCTGAACCTCCAGGAGGCCGCCCTCCTCGCCGGCATCGTCCAGTCGCCGAGCCGGTACGACCCGGTGAACGACGAGGAGGAGGCCACCAAGCGCCGCAACGTCGTCCTCCAGCGGATGGCCGAGGTCGGCGACATCTCCCAGGCCGACGCCGACCGCGCCAAGGAGACGCCGCTGGAGCTGAAGGTGAGCCGGCCGAAGAACGGCTGCATCACCGCGGTCAAGGGCGCCAGCTTCTTCTGCAAGTACGTCGAGAAGGTCTTCCTCAACGACCCGGTCTTCGGCAAGACCAAGGAGGAGCGGGCGAAGGTCTGGAACCAGGGCGGCCTGACCATCCGCACCACCCTCGACCCTCAGGCCCAGGAGTCGGTCCAGGACTCGCTCAAGAACCACGTCAACAAGTCCGACTCGGTCGCCGCGGCGGCCACCCTGGTCGAGCCCGGCACCGGCAAGATCCTCGGCATGGGCCAGTCCAAGCCCTTCGGCTACGGCGACAACGAGACCGAGATCAACTACTCGGTCGGCAGCACCATGGGCGGCTCGAACTACGGCTTCCCGACCGGTTCGACCTTCAAGCCGTTCGTCGCCGCGGCCGCCCTGGAGGAAGGGCGCCCGCCGACGCAGGAGTACTCCTCGCCGTACGAGATGCCGTACCCGGACCCCGTCCAGACGTGCAGCGGCAAGCCGTGGGTCAACACCACGTCCGAGCGTGTCGAGAACGAGGACGAGTCCGAGGTCGGCCCGTACCGGCTGAAGGAGGCCATGGCGAAGTCGGTCAACACCTACTTCGTCCAGATGATCTCCGACATCGGCCTGTGCCCGGTGATGAAGATGACCGACGCGCTGGACGTGGTGCAGGGCAACGGCGAGAAGCTGCCCGAGGTGCCGGCGATCTCCCTCGGCTCCAGGGGCATCACGCCGCTGACCATGGCGACCGCGTACGCCTCGTTCGCCGCCCGGGGCATGTACTGCACGCCGATCGCGATCGAGGCGATCACGCAGAAGATCGGCGACCAGCGGAAGTCGCTGGAGGTGCCCAAGTCCACCTGCTCGCGCGCCATGTCCGAGAAGACCGCCGACACGGTCAACACGCTGCTGCGCGGTGTGGTCGACTCCGGTACGGGTCAGCAGGCGGGCCTCACCAGCCGCGAGAGCGCCGGCAAGACCGGTACGACGGACGAGCGCAGGAACGCCTGGTTCGTCGGCTACACGCCCAACCTCTCCGGCGCGGTCTGGGTCGGCAGCGCGACCCAGCAGGTCAAGATGGTCAACATCAACATCGGCGGCCGCTGGCACAGCAAGGTCTACGGCGGTGAGGTCCCCGGCCCGATCTGGCGGGACGCCATGTCGGGCGCCCTCGCCAACAAGGAGGCCCCGTCCTTCAGCCTCGTCGACATCCCCGACGCCGAGGACCGTGACCGGGACGACGAGGACGACCGGGACGACCGGGGCCGTGGCCGGGGGGACAACGACAACGGCAACGGTGACGGCGCCATCGGCGGCCTGTTCGGCGGCCTCACCACCGGTGGTACCACCGGTGGCACCGAACCGTCACCGTCCTTCTCCATCCCCGAGGGCTGGTTCGAGGGCAGCGACAACGGCGGGAACAACGGGAACGGGAACGGCGGGAACTGGCCGTAGCCGACCGCGAAGCGTGTGGCTCACGACGACGGGGGCGCCCCTGCGCAAGAGGGGCGCCCCCGTCGTCGTGGCTGTATACGTGAGCGAAGGCCCTGTCGTACGTGGGCGAAGGCCTTGCCGCTCGGCCCGGCCAAGCCTGGGAACCGGCCTGGTCAGCCCGCGAGGAGCTTCTTCACCGCGGCGGCGACCCGCCCGCCCTCGGCCTGCCCCGCGACCTTCGGGTTCACGATCTTCATGACCGCGCCCATGGCCCGCGGCCCCTCCGCACCGGCGGCCTTGGCCTCCTCGACGGCCTGGGCGACGATCTGGTTCAGCTCCTCGTCGCTGAGCTGCTTGGGCAGGTAGTCGGCCAGCACCTCACCCTCGGCCTTCTCCCGCTCGGCCTGCTCGGCGCGGCCACCCTGCGCGAACGCGTCGGCCGCCTCCCGACGCTTCTTCGCCTCGCGGGTGATCACCTTTTGCACCTCGTCGTCGGAGAGCTCGCGCTTCTCCTTGCCCGCGACCTCCTCCTTGGTGATCGCGGCGAGCGTCAGCCGGAGCGTCGAGGAGCGGAGCTCGTCGCGCTCCTTGATCGCGGCGTTGAGGTCTTCCTGCAGCTTCGACTTGAGCGTGGTCATGGGCTTGATTGTCGCAGGTGTACGACGCCCGACGCCCGCTCATTTATGCGGCCGACGCCCGTCGCGTGGCCGGACCGCCGGGTCTGACACGATGGGCGTATGCGCGCGCGATACGGAGTTCCCCTGGGAATCGCGGCGGTTGGCGCCGCCGGACTGCTTTATTCGGCGGGCTTCGAAGCCCGCTCCTTCCGACTGCGACGGGTGACCGTCCCGGTCCTGCCCCCGGGCATGGGCCCGCTGCGGGTGCTCCAGGTCTCCGACATCCACATGGTCGGCGGGCAGCGCAAGAAGCAGCGCTGGCTGCGCTCGCTGGCCGGCCTGCGCCCGGACTTCGTGATCAACACGGGCGACAACCTGTCCGACCCGGAGGGCGTCCCGGAGGTCCTGGACGCGCTCGGCCCCCTGATGGACTTCCCGGGCGCCTACGTCTTCGGCTCGAACGACTACTACGGCCCCAAGCTCCGCAACCCCGCCCGCTACCTGGTCGAGAAGGTCCAGGGCCGCCACGGCCTGAACGGCAACCCGCCCGCCGTGGGCGCGGTCCACAACCCGTGGGAAGACCTCCGTGACGGCTTCGACGCCGCCGGCTGGCTGAACCTGACCAACACGCGCGGCACGCTGAAGATCGACGGGGTGTCGGTCGAGCTGACCGGCCTGGACGACCCGCACATCAAGCGGGACCGGTACACGCAGGTGGCCGGCGGCCCGTCGGGCACGGCGGACTTCTCGATGGGCGTCGTGCACGCCCCCTACCTGCGCGTCCTCGACTCCTTCACGGCCGACGACTACCCCCTGATCCTCGCCGGCCACACCCACGGCGGCCAGCTCTGCATCCCCTTCTACGGCGCCCTGGTCACCAACTGCGACCTGGACACCGACCGCGTGAAGGGCCTGTCGACCCACACCGTGGACGGCCGTACGTCCTACCTGCACGTCTCGGCGGGCTGCGGAACGAACCGCTACACCCCGGTCCGCTTCGCGTGCCCGCCGGAGGCGACGCTGCTGACGCTGGTGGAACGCAAATGAGCTTGAGCTAGGAGCCAGGACAGGGGCGAAGAAGGCGGATGACCGGGATAACCCACTCGGCCCACCCAAATCGCCCCTTTCGCCTGATCTACCTACCTTGAGGGCATGACCGCCCCGATACCCAGGGACATCCCGGACCTCCCAGCGATCCCGGGCATACCCGGCCTGCTGCCCGCTCCCGTCCCGGCCGCGGCAGTGGTGGCGCCCGCACGCCGCCCCCTGGCCGCCGTGTTCCGCCTGCTCACCGCCCTCACGGCCCTGACCGGCGTGACGATCCACCTCATGCTGGGCAGCCCGCTGAGGGTCCTCGGCTACTTCACCATCCAGAGCAGCATCCTGCTCGCACTGGTCCTGCTGCTCTCGGCCCGCCGCGCATGGACCGCCCGCAACCCGCTGCCGGGCGCCCTGACAGGCGCGGTGCTGGTGTACGCGGTGATCGCCGGCCTGGTGTACCACCTGCTGCTGGCGGACACGGCGACCCCCTTCACCATGACGGACCAGGCGACCGCCTCCCCCACCCTGTGGCACACGGCGGCCAACCACCTCCTGCACACCGTGGTCCCCGCCGCGGCCGTACTGGACTGGCTCCTCCTGACCGCCCCGGGCCGCCTGCACCTGCGCCAGGCCCCCGGCTGGATGCTCTACCCCCTGGCCTACCTGGCGTTCTCCTTCATCCGCGGAGAACTCCTCATCCCCGGCACCCAGGCCCGCTACCTCTACCCCTTCCTCGACGTCGAGGCCCACGGCTACAAGGGCGTCCTCGGCAACGCCCTCCTCCTGGGCCTCTCCATGTACGCCTTCGCCGTCCTCCTCGTGGCCCTCGACCATGCCCGCCCCAACCCGATCCGCCACCGCGCGAAAACCGGATTTCGTCTCCAGCCCCCGGTGGGCTAAAGTAAACGACGTCGCCGCGACAAGCAGCGACACCGGGGTGTAGCGCAGCTTGGCAGCGCGCTTCGTTCGGGACGAAGAGGTCGTGGGTTCAAATCCCGCCACCCCGACAGCCAAGTAGCAGGTCAGAGGGCCCTTACCGATTCGGTGAGGGCCCTCTGGCTTTGCTGCGTGTCTATGTGCGTGACTATGGATTTCTGAGTGTCTACGAGCCTCCCGCGTCGGCGCCGAAGATCCCGTCCATTACGACGGCCCCCGTCTGAATCACGGGCCGGATCTGCTTCCGGTAGACCTCCTCAGTCACGGCCGTCCCGGAGTGCCCGACGAGCCGGGAGATCTCCTCCAGCGGAACGCCCCGATCGGACAGCAGCGACACGAAGCTGTGCCGCAGCTCCCTCGGCGTCCACTCGTCCGCGTTGATCCCTTCGATGCCCTTGAGCGCCTGGCGGAAGGCACGGCGGACATTGGCAGCGTCGAGCGGCTTGCCCACGGCCGAGGAGAAGACGAGGCCGTGTTCCTCCCACTCCTCATCAGCGGCGAGCCGGTCCCACCCCTGATCCTCGAATTGCTGCCAAAGGGCCTCCACGCATCGCGCCGGCAGAGCGAGCGTGCGCCGAGACTTCCGCGTCTTGGTGTCGCCGCTCCGCCGCACCGACCGCCAGACAGCGATATGCGGAGGCTGTGGTGGGTCGAGGTCCGGCCGCCCCTTCAGGAAGACGTGGTCCCAGGTGAGCGCCCGCAGTTCCTCGGTCCGGGCCCCCGTCAGCAGCGCAACGACGATGTAGGCGTACATCGAGGTCCCTTCGGCCCCCTTCAGCACTGCCTCAGCCTGAGCGAAGGTGAGCGCCTTGGAGGGGCGCCCCGCCTGCCCCTGAGGTACCGAGCACAGCTCAACGACGTTCCGCTTCACCTTGTCCCGCGCCATGGCCCGCTTGACCGAGCGGTTCAGGCAGGAGTGGATCCCTTGGAGCGTGCGTGTGCTGAGCGTCTTCGCCTTGGTGGCCAGCCAGCGATCTACGTCCTCCGCGCTCAGGTCACGAAGCTTGCGGGCGCCGAGCGACGGGATGACGTGCTTCTGACTCAGCAGGGTCACGGTCTCGACAGTGCTGGGGTCGAGGCCCGCCAGACCGTACGTCAGCCAGTCCGTCACCGCGTCCTTGACGGTGTAGCCGGTCGGCGCGATGGCAAGGCCGTCTTCGTAGTCGCGCAAGACCTCCTTGAGCTTGGCCTTGGCTTCCGTCTTGGTCTTGCCGCTGGCCCGCTTCACGATCCGCTTGCCGCTGGCGTCGTAGCCGAGACTCGCCGTGGCGATCCAACGCTGCCGCTTCTCATCCCAGTGGAGACCGCCGTCACCCCGGCTCCGTCGCTTCGTCATCAGGCTGCCTTCCCCAGGTCCATACGAGAAGCGAGGTATGTACGCACCGCCTCAGCCGGTATCCGGCGACTACGACCGATGGTTAACGACGGCAGTTCCTTGGTCCGGATGAGGTCGTAGACCTTGGTCCGACCGATCTTCAGTGCGGCCGTGACCTCACGGACCGTCAGGAGTTCGTCAGTCATCCCAGCCCCCCATACCTTGAAGGTCCGTCAGGGCTTCGCGTGCTGTCTCTCGGTTCAGTCGGATCTCCTTTGCGATCGTGGCGGCGAGCCAGGATTCGCCGGGGGTGTGGCCTTGTCCGGCGTAGGTCCAGTGGGCGAGCACGAGCGTGGAGCCCTCCGTGTCGTCGAGGTCTTCGGAGAGTCCGCGTTCGCGGCGTTCCTGGCGGGCGCGGTAGTCGGCGCGGACCTGGCGGAGGGCGCCGAGGGTGGTGGAGTAGCGGCGGGACTTGGTGGAGAAGTGGCCGCGGAAGCCGAGCATGTGAGCCCAGCGGGCGAGCAGCCGTTCCGGGTAGGCGTCGTCCAGGTCCCAGCAGGCTTCGATCAGACGCCGGGTGTGGTCGGGCAGCGGCAGCTGGTCGAGTTCGGACAGCTCCCCGATGCGGTGGTCCACGGTGCCGGTGGTCTCGGCCGCTTTGGTGGCGTACTTGGCCACGTAGGAGGCGACGGCCTGCTCGGTCAGTTCCTCCTGCCCGAGGGCGCCGATGGCCTGGACGTCGACCTGCGAGCCCCAGCGCAGCACGCGATGCGCGAAAGCGCCGGCGGAGGGCACCGGTACGGCGACCCGAGCGGAGGCAGCACGGATCGCGCCGTCCAGGAGGGCAACCGTGGCCCAGGCCGGGGGCGCGGTGTCGGGGCCGTCCGGACCGTCCAGGCGCACCACGGCGTGGAAGTGGACGGAGCCGCGTTTCTGGAACTCGGCGACCTTGCCGAAGGAGACCCGGCACACCGCCTTCATGGCCGTCTGGGTCAGGCCAGCGCGGGCGGCGATCTCCCGGCGGAGGTAGATAGTGAAGCGCCGCCACAGGTCCCCGGCGAAGTTGTTCCAGAGCACCGCCCCGGCGTAGTCGTACGTCTCCGGGTTGAGTGCCGTGCCCAGGACGGGGTCGTCCTCGGCGTGGCTGGTGCCGCAGCGGCACCGGCCGGAGGCGGGCCGGTTGTGGACCGGTCCGAACGAGGGGGCGGTGAGGGTGGCGAAGACGCGGGGGTGATCCCGCACGGTGGCGGGCACGTCCTTGTGTTCGTCGCCGGTGATCCCGGCCCGGATGAGGTGGTAGGTGTCCCCGGCGTAGGTCCAGGCGCAGGCCGGACAGCGGGAGGCCCGCCGGTTGCCGCAGGCGACCCGGAGCATGCCGCCCGGCTCGTTCGCGGTGCTGTACGAGTAGAGGACTTCACCGGTCGCGCGGTCGCGGGTGACGGTCTCGCCCCGCAGCCGGATCGGGTGAGCGCAGCCACCTGTGCGGCGTACCTGTTCCTGCCAGCGGTCGAATCCGGGCGAGTTCGCCACCCGCAGCAGATCAGCGAGGGTAAGCGGGTCGGTACCCAAAGAGGCCGCAGCACCAGCCACGGCCTCAGGGGCGACAGGGAACGTCGCGGTCACGCAGCCACCGCCAGTGGAGCCGGGGACTGGGACACGATCTCGTTCAGGCGAGCGATGTAGGCGGCGAGCCGCTCCTTGGCCCGATCGCTGATCTCGTCCGGGGTGATCGTGCCGGGGGTGTACTCGTTGAGACCGGAGCCGTCGCAGTAGCCGCAGAAGATCTCCAGCAGGGAGTCTTCACCGGCCCATCCGGTGCCGTCGCACTTGATGCAGTCACCCCACGGGCGCGAGGTCAGGAAGTACAGGCACTCGGCGGGGTCGGCGCACCGAACGCCCAGGCAGGCCGGGCAAGCACGCTGAAGCGAGATCTGCACAGTCAGGGGAGAGGCAGGCATGATGGAAGCTCCCTCAGGGGACGAGGGGGCGGCGAATCTGCTTGGCGGTAGGAGCGCCGCCCCCGGCTGAGACAGGCAAAGCAACCTGTCTAACTTCTCTTGTGTTACCTAGATTAGTTGCCTCAAGGCTCTACGCAAGACCTGGGGGCAGATTTCTTTAGGTCACTTAGGTAACCTGGAGGCGTGACCGTGAGCCAGGACGACCCGCGCAGCGCCTACGAGCAGGTAGCCGACGACCTTCGCCGGAAGATCGCATCGGGAGCGCTAAAGCCTGGGCAGAGGCTCGACGGGAACGCCAAGATGGCGGAGCACTACGGCGTTGCCGCAATGACCATCCGCCATGCGCTCGACATCCTTCGCGGCGAACGACTGATCGTCAGCCAGCAAGGACGCGGAACCTTCGTAGCCAGCGACCCGGTAACCACGGACTCAGCCGTGCCGGACAGCGCCATGGCCGACGAGCTGAGCGAGATTAAGGCCGCCCTAGACCTGATCAACTCGCGGCTTGATCGGCTCGAACACCGGGTTCGCGAGCGTCACTGATCGAGGAAGACAGCCGTTCAACGCGCTGGGTGGCTTCGGCGAGCTTCCTCCTGATGTCGTGCAGCTCAACTAATAACCGTGCCCTGTCCGCGACCCTCACGGCCGTCTCCCCCTCTCAGTTGTGATCAGCCCAGCTTCATGCTCGTGGCGAGGCGCCGAATCTCCGCCGAGTGCGCGTGCCGATCCGACGACCTGAGGTCATCAACGAGGTTGCGGGCGATCGGCCTGTTACGCACGTGCTGAGGGGCGATCCCATCGGCCTTCAAAATCGCGTCCGCAGCGAGAGCAGGTTTGCCGTTCATCATCTGCCCGACAGCGGTGCAGACCCAGAAGTGCGACTGTCGCTCGCCCGACGCGATGCGCTCGATGCCGACCAGCTCGGCCCGCGAGAGCACGTCGCGGGGATGCCCCAGCTCCAAACTCACCTCCACAGAATGGATCTCCGCGTTAACGGCGTTGAACTGCGTCTGGAAGACGTTCCCGTCCTCCGCTACGCCGGCGGCTGCTTGGCGGGCCTCAGCTAGGTGCGACTCCGCCTCCGAGCGATCCCAGAGCCGAGACCAAGCAACCGCCGCACGAAGATGCATCGCACCCCACAGCGAGCGCACAGCCTGATCAGCAGTGGACATATGCGGTTCGAGATCATCGAGGGCCTTGCGAGCCATGTCCCGCGCCGCTCCCAGCTCGCCCTCATGCAGCCAGACGCCGCACAGATCCCAACGTGCCGCAGCGCGGAGGACCGGAGAATCCGCCCGCTCAGCAGCCACCAGTTCGCGCTGAACGGCGCTCCACCCTAGGTCGTGATGCCCGAGCAGATTGGAGGAGACGCGCGCCATATGACTTGCCCGGAGCATGAGCGCTTCGGCACGCGGTACATCCTCACCTCCGGCCACGTCGCAGAGGACGACCAGGTCACGAAGAATCTGCGGGAGAACATCCCCCAGTGCCGTGAACTTGGCATCCTGCCTCAGCCTTTCGGCAGCCTCTACCCGGGCCGTGAGGTCGAGGAGGGTGGGGGGATGAGCCGCCGTAATGAGGGCCGCCCCGCCGGGCATCGTCGCCTGTTGGAGTGCAAGGCGGAGGCCGGGGATGGAGGAGTGTCCCGAGTCGAGTTCCGAAGTCTCGTGCCGGTACGGCTGTCCAGTTAGCTCTATGACCTCCACGCCGAGAACCTCGGCGAGCTGACCGAGAACGCTCATGCGATCCAGCGGCAAGCGCCCGGTTTCGATCTTGGATACCCAGCTCACGGAGCGATCGACAGCGACAGCCAGTTGCGCTTGATCCCAGCCGAGGCGGCGCCGGGCCCTTGCGACACGCTGCCCCGTTGTCAGTTCCCTCATCATGGGTTCCCTTCGACACTACGACGGTACCCACGCCGATTCGTGGCGCTGTCAGTAAAAGTGACAGTGGACGCTCGAACCGCCCCCAGACAGACCGGAGTTACGGATTTCTCTACCTCATCAAGCCCCGGCTGCGCTCCGCTCCGCCGGGCGCGCTTCCCGGCTCCGCTCCGCGCGCCGCTCCTGCCTCCGGCCCGCTCCGCGCGGGCTGCGCCGACGCGCGCCCACGTGTGGATAGGGCCGGTGGCCATGCGGGAGCCCCCGACATACCCCGATGGGGGGCGGTCGGCTCCACGACTTTAGCCAGCCACTTTGGCGCGAGCCTCGAAGATCAGGGCCCAAAATCGGGCACTAACGGGCAGGTCCACAAGCCTGCCCGATCCGCGGGCTAGCGTAATGGGCCCTGATCACTCGCGCCAAAGCAGCTCCAGGCCAAAGTCGCTCCGCCGACCTCACGCCGCCGTCAGCGCTCAGGCTGGCGGGGCGGAGAAGTGGGCAGGGAGGTGTGAGGTGATGGGGGTAGGTGAGTGTCTAAGTGAGTGACAACGGCGGCGAACAACGCCGAACAAGCACGAACGACCGTGAACCATCGCAGCAGGTCAACGACTCAATCGCCCCTGGTCCTGCCATCACATGAGTTGCTTCGGGACGAAGAGGTCGTGGGTTCAAATCCCGCCACCCCGACGCTGGTCAGAGGCCACATACGAACTTTCGTATGTGGCCTCTGTCGTGCGTGCAGCAGCGAAATACAGCAACCGCCATGACTCTTGCCGGCCGTCCAGGAGCGAGGCGCAGGTGTGGCGGGTGTCGTGCACGCGGATATGGCGGACGCCGGCGCGCTCACAGCGGCGGTCGAACTCACGGGTGAAGTTCCTCGGCTCGGCCGGGCTGGTGCGGCCGTTTCGAATCCCCAGGGCCGGCACGGCCCTCACGGTGTGAGGACGACCTTCTCGCAGCGGTCCTTCTTGTTCTTGAACAGGTCGTAGCCGGTCGGCGCCTCGGTCAGGGGCAGCCGGTGGGTGATGACCCGGGTGGGGTCGATCTTGCCCTGCTCGATCAGGCCCAGCAGCGGTTTCATGTACTTGTGCACGTGGCACTGCCCGGTGCGCAGGGTCAGGGACCTGTTCATCCACGCGCCCGCCGGGAACTTGTCGATCAGTCCGCCGTAGACGCCGATGACCGACACCACGCCGCCGCTGCGGCAGGACAGGATGGCCTGGCGCAGGGCGTGTGGCCGGTCGGTCTCGGAGCGGACGGCCTGCTTGGCGCGGTCGTAGAGGTGGACGTGGGAGGCACCGTGTGTGGCCTCCATGCCGACCGCGTCGATGCACTTGTCGGGACCCCGGCCGCCGGTGAGCTCGAGCAGTGCCGACCGTACGTCGGTGTCCTCGAAGTCGATGGTGGTGTAGCCCTGGGCGGCGGCCATGTCGAGCCGGTAGGTCTCCTTGTCGATCGCGATGACCTTCTCCGCGCCCAGGACCCGGGCGCTGTCCATGGCGAACTGGCCGACCGGACCGGCACCCCAGACGGCGATGACGTCACCTTCTTGGATGTCGCACATCTCGGCGCCCATGTACCCGGTCGGCAGGATGTCGGACAGGAACAGCACCTGCTCGTCGGTGAGCTCCGACCCGATCTTCAGGACGTTGGCGTCGGCGAGCACCACGCGGGCGTACTCGGCCTGGCCGCCGGCGAAGCCGCCGGTGAGGTGGGAGTAGCCGTAGATGCCGGCGGTGGGGTGGCCGAAGAGCTTCTCCGAGATGCCGGCGTTGGGGTTGGTGTTCTCGCAGCACGAGTACAGCTCCGCGTGGCAGGACGCGCAGGCGCCGCACGCGATGGGGAAGGGTACGACGACCCGGTCGCCGACGCGGAGTTTGTCGCTGACGCCGGGGCCGACCTCGACGATCTCTCCCATGAACTCGTGGCCCAGGATGTCGCCCTTTTCCATGGTGGGGACGTAGCCGTCGAGCAGATGGAGGTCGGAGCCGCAGATCGCCGTCGAGGTGATCTTCACGATGGCGTCGCGGCTGTTCAGGATCGATGGTTCCGGGACGTCCTGCACCTCGACCGCGTTGCGTCCCGTCCAGCAGTTCGCCTTCATGCCAGGGCCTCCTTCAGTTCGTCCTCGGTCAGCGGTCGGGCCGGGTGCTGCGGGAACTCTCCGCGGGCCCGCTTGCCGCCGGGCGCGCCCTCGGAGCGGACGACCTCGCCGATCTCCACGATCTGCTTGAAGCGGCGCAGGTCGTCGTCCAGCTGCTGATGCGGTTCCTCGCCGAAGTAGCGCGCCGCGGCCTTGCCCAGCTCCCCGCCGGGCAGGGCGTAGCGCAAGGTCACCCGGATCTCCGTGCCCCGGCCACCGGGAGCGGCCCCGAAGCGGACCTCGCCGGAGTTGTCGACGTCGGCGCCGTCCACCGACCGCCAGGCGATCAGCCGGCCGGGTTCGTCCTGCGTAATCTCGGCGTCCCATTCGACCGCCTTGCCGAACGGCGCGCCGGCCCGCCAGTGACTGGTGCGCGGACCGGTGACGCGCACCTCGTCCAGGTGCGCCATGAAGTCCGGCAGTCGCTTCAGGTCCTTCCAGAGGGCGTAGACCTCGCCCGGGGATCGGGTGACGGTGGTGGCCGCGGTCAGTTCCATGGGGGTGCTCCTGCGGGTGCGGGTCACGGCCGCATAGACGTCCGTGGCCGTGATGGCGGTGACCGCGGCGGTCGCGGCAACGGTGCGGCCCAGGCCGCGACCGTTGTGGTTCCTCAGGGCCCGGGTCAGCATCGTCAGATCCATGAGGTCGCCACCGACGCGGCCCCAGAGCCAGACGGGATGCGGCCGTCCCAGCAGCCCGGTCGCCGCCGCCAGCTCGCGCACACCGACGGCGGTCGTGACCGAGCGGTGCCGGGAGGTGTCTTCCACGCCCACGGCCCGGGCGAAGCCCGCCGGGGCGACGACCTGGGGCACGCCCACAAGCGCACTGGCCCAGCCGAGGCCACGCACGAGCGAATCGTGCCGTAGGCGGGAGGTGGAACGGGTGTCCGTTGTCATGAGTGCTCCCCACGTGCGGTGAGGTGAACGGAAGACGAGCCACTTCAGAAGGAAGGTGAAGGGCGTATGGCAGACAACGCCGGAGTTTCCGCGTGGTCCGGTTGGGTGGCGGGGCCCTCCGTTCACCCTCCCGAGCCGACTGCGGCCCATCGCCGCTGCCCAGGTGTGACGGCAGCCAGGCGACGACGGCCCCTTCAACGCCCCGGCCGGAGCCGGGGTTGGGTGGACGCCGCTCGTCGGCCGGCCCGGTCCGGGGGTGGCGGACGGCCCGGGGTCCTTACTGTCTGTGGCCGTTGCCGTGTCCGTTGGGGTGCAGGACCACCTTCGCGTCCGGTACGTCCTTCACCGTGACCGTTCGCGGTCCTTCATATACCGCTGCTTTCATGATGACTTCCCTTGGTGTCGCGGCATGACCGCGGCACGGCGATGATGAGACGGCTCAAAGAGGCCGACTCGCCCGACTCTCGGAAGTTGCTACGGGTCCGTGGCTCCGGCACGCCGCTGCGGGCCGTTCTCCCGGATCAGGTGGAACGGTGTCCACCGCGGACCCGCCAGGAGGAGCGCCGCCCCTCCGGCAGCACGTCGTGCGAGTCCCCGTCGGCCTCCGGCGCGAAACAGTCGTGCACCGATCGATCGCGGATTCTTCGCATCCAGCCCGCCGGCTCAGGTCACCAGCTAGTCCTGGTCGTTCTTGAGCATGCGGCGACGTTCCTGTTCACGCTTGGAAAAGGCGGCTGCCCGGATCGCCTCGTCACTCTCCAAGCCCGATCCCAGCGCGCCGCCCACCGTGGCGACCGAAGCGACGAACCACGCCAGCGTCCAGTAATCCGTGGCGTGCAGCGGGGTTCGTGTCACGGAGGCGAAGACTCGGTCGTTGAGGATGAAAAGCGCCCACACCAAATTGATGACCAGCAAACCCGCGTAGCAGACGATCACCCCGATACCCACGGTCATGACCGTGGACGCGTTGTACAGAGCCGTCCTCTTCCTCTCCTCCGGCGAGGCCTCCGATGATCGATGCCACAGGTGCGCATCCACGATCAGCCAGCCGATCATGAGTACGACGGACCCGACCGTGGCGATCACGAGCCGGCGCGTGTCCAGGGCCACGGCCAGACTCCAGAGTGTCGAGTTCACGGTGGCGATCGCTCCTGCGGCGAGTGCGGCCGCCAAGGCCTTCGAGAGGCCCGGGATCAACCTCCACGGCCGGTTGGCGCGAACCATACCGCCGAGCACCCTCAGGTAACCGCGCGGTCCGCTGACGACGTACCGGAGATCAGCGGTCTCGTCCTCGCCGATCGGGCCCGGATGAACAGGCGCGAGACGACTGGCGAAACGTCCCAGCGACTGACGCTGGGCAGGCTCCTCGGCGTCAGTGGCTCGCGGACTCGCCAAGCTGAGCACGGCTTCCTCAACCGCCCGGCGGGCCCGTCTCTGGAAACGCAGGCCCCCCAGCGACGGAAGGGACAGCAGCGCCAAGCCGTGTTCGTGACTCAGGTCGACGACGAGCTTGCGTCCGTGTGAGTGCAGCGGAAGGTCGGTGATGGCCACGACTATGTCCCAATGCTCCGCACGCCCGCGGTCCATGATCCGGCGCGTCAACGTGGACAGGTCCTCGGTCCCTGCGGTGAAGGGCTCACTGACCACCTCGACGTCGAACCGTCGCCCCCGGCCCGACTTGTCCGCGAGCCGAGCAGGGAGTACGCCGGCCATGTGCTGCGCGACGTCTGTCGGCGCGTCCGGATCCGCCAGGAGAGCGACGACGGTAACGCCCTGCGACGACTCACCCATGACGGCCCCTTCCCGTCGGCTGCCCTGGCGTTCAGCAGTGCCCGGAATGTCCCCGATATAACGTCGGCGCCCCATGACCCGAGAGCCCACCATCGGCAGGCAGACAGGGACGGACTTCGTAGGCTGAGGAGGAGGCCAGACCGACGAAGGCGCGCCCGCGGCCTACGAGTGACGGGCGTCCCCGAACTGGCCGGCCAGTTCGGGAGGAAGAGGTCGTGGGTTCAAATCCCGCCACCCCCGACAGCCAAGCAGTAGCCAGAGGGCCCTTACCGATTCGGTGCGGGCCCTCTGGCTTTGCTGAGTTTCACCAGGGAAGATCAGCACATGGACACAGCCGCGCCGCGTGGTTCCGGTGGCTGCTCGGTCTTCGGTGTCGCGGTGGCCGCGGCAGTCCTCACCACCGTGTGGTGGGGGCTCACCGCGCTGCTGTCCGAGAACTTCGGGAACGACTGCCTCTTCTACTTCGGCGTCGACGGACCGCGGGCCGAACACTGTTACCTGGTCAACGACCGGGCGGAGGCATGGCTCCCCCGACTGGTGTCGGCCGCGTGGACCAGTGCGGTGCTGGTGCTGTGCCTGCCGCGCCGGTTTCCTCTGGGGCGGCGCACCGCCGTCGGCGTCACCGTCGCCTGCCTGATCGCCGCCGTGGCGCTCGGGGGCCACGCGGTAGCCGTTTCCTCGCCGTGAGGGGCTGCCGGAAGGTGGCCGTGGTCCGGTCAGACAGGCACCTTCTCCTCCGTCGTCGGGCTCGGCTGGGCGGAGTTCTCCGGGCGCATCATCAGCAGGGTGGTCAGCCCGGCGATGGCGGCGATCGCGGCGGCGGTCAGGAAGGCTGTGCCGTAGGCGTCGGTGAGGGTGGTGGGGTCGCCGAGTCGGTCGGCTCCCTGGGAGGTGGCCAGGGCGGTGAGGGCGGCGAGGCCCAGGGCCGAGCCCACCTGGTAGGTGGTGTTGACGATGCCGGAGGCCAGGCCCGCCTGTTCCTGAGGGGCGCCTGACATGGCGGCCATCATCGCCGGGATGTACGCCAGCGACATGCCGAGCGCGGCGACGAGTGATGCGGGCAGGACGTCGACGGCGAAGGTGCCGGTCGGCTCCGCGGCCGACAGCCACAGCAGTCCGAGCGCGAGGACCAGGAGACCGCCGCCGATCAGCGGCCTGGCGCCGAAGCGGCCCAGCAGCCGTGCGGTGATCGCCGTCATGAAGACCATCAGCAGGCCGGTCATCGGGAGCAGTGCGGCGCCGGAGGCGAAGGCCCCGTATCCGAGGACCTGCTGCAGGTAGAGGTTGAGGAAGTACCACATGGGGATCCACGCGGCCCCGAGCAGCGTCATCGCCAGGTTGGCCGAGCCGAGGCGCGGCACCCGCCAGATGCCGAGCGGCATCAGCGGTTCGCGCACGGTCCGTTGCACGACGAGGAACAGTGCCAGCAGTGCTGCGGCTCCGCCCAGTTCGAGCAGGGTCTGCGTGGATGCCCAGCCGGCCTCCGGGGCTCGTACGACCGCGAAGACGGCCAACGCCAGGCCGGCGGTGACGGTGACGGCACCGAGCACGTCGACGGAGCCGCGGCGGGGCGGCACGGCCGGGAGCAGGCCGGTGGCCGCGAGGGTGGCGACGCCTATGGGGATGTAGACGATGAACACCCATGGCCAGCTGAGCCACTCGGTGAACACTCCGCCGAGGAAGACGCCGGCCGTGCCGCCCGCGGGTGCGGCCGCGCCGTACAGCGCCATGGCCTTGCCCAGCTCACGTGGGTCGTGGGCGAACAGGATCATCAGCAGGGTCATGGCCGACGGGGCGATGAGCGCTCCGCCGACGCCCTGGACGGCTCGGCCGAGCACCTCCACCCATGCGGTCTGGGCCGCGGCCGCGACGACCGAGCCAGCGATCAGCACCACCCAGCCCGCCGTGAAGACCCGGCGGGCGCCGAGCAGGTCGGACAGCCGGCCGCCGAGCAGCAGCAGGCCGCCGAAGGCGATGACGTAGGCGTTGAACACCCATTGCAGGTCGCCCGGTGTGAAGCCGAGGTCCCGCTGCATCTCGGGGAGGGCCACCCCGATGATCGAGGTGTCCATGATGACCATGAACTGTGCCGCGGCCAGGACCCCTAGGGCCCACCAACGGCGTGGATTGACGGCTGACATGGCCGGCCTCTCTTGTGGAGGAGGAGAGTTGGAGGGGGTGACCGGGCCGGGGCGCAGTGGTCCCCGGCCCGGTCAGGTGATCGTTCAGATCGTTCGGATCGCTCAGCTCGTGCAGATCGTGCAGGCGTTCAGGCGGGTACGCGGCCCGCGAAGTCGTAGCCGGCTTCGTCGACGGTCTTGGCGATCAGCTCGTCGAACGCCTGGTCCGCCTCGGCGGCGGTCGTCACGGTGACCAGTCCGGTCCCGATCTCGACCTTCACGGAGGTCACGTCACCCAGCGCGCTCACGGCGTCGGTGACGACGCCCTGGCAGTGCGCACTGCCGATTCCCTGGACCTTGTAGACGACCTGCGTGGCGGCGCCGGTGTGGCAGCTTCCGTTCGGGGTGCAGCAGCCCGACATGAGATCCTCCTCGATCGCTCATTCACATACCCCTAGGGGGTATCTCGGTGAGACATGTATACCCCCGGGGGGTACATATGGCAAGGGAGTTGGAGCGGTTACGTTCACCGGCCCGGCGGCGCGGACGATCGGGGGGCGCCACACGGTGCCACGTGATGCCACGTGGTGCCGTTTGGTGCCGCGTGGCGCCATGCGGTGTCAGCTGCGCGCTTCTGCAGGTTGGGGGCCGGCAGCAGGTCCGTGCGACTCATGGCGCCGTCCAGGGTTGCGCATGGCGCCATCATGGTGCCATCATGGCGTCATGGACCTCACCCCGTACGTCGACTCCCTCCGCCGCGAACTCGCGGTGGCCGCCGAAGCCGGCGGTGACGAAGCTCGCGAGCTGGCCGAGAGGCTCACCGCTCCTCTGGAATCGGCGACTCGGCTGACCATGCTCAACGTGCTCTCCGCCGCGATGGACGAGATCACCCGCGAACTCGCCCCCGGCTCCGTCGACGTACGGCTGCGCGGGCTCGACCCCGATTTCGTGGTGACCCGGCCGCCCACCGACAGCGGCACCGCCGTGGAGCCGAACGCGCCCGCCGAACCGTTCAGGGCCCCGGCCCCGGTGCCGGCCGAAGGCGACGAAGGCGGTACCGCTCGCGTCAATCTGCGGCTGCCGGCCCACCTCAAGGCGCGTGCCGAGGAGGCCGCGAGCCGGGAGGGGCTGTCGGTCAACGCCTGGCTGGTGCGGGCCGTGTCGGCCGCGGTCGACGGTGGTGCGCGGCCGCGTACGCCGGAGAAGACCCAGAACGTCGGACAGAGCTTCACGGGCTGGGTGCGCTAGCCGCACCCCCGCCCGCACCGCACCGCACCGCACTGCGGCGCACTCCACCGCACTGCACCTGAACTCGCACTGCAATCGCAGCACTTCACCCAGACCACGTCCCACCAGCGGGGACGCCCTGAAGACCCAAGAGGACGGGACAGCCATGCCTTCTTTCGACACCGCCGCGCCGATCTCCGTCACCGCGCATGTGGACGCCGGTTCCATCCAGTTCACCGCGGGCGACCGCGTCGACACCGTCGTCGAGGTGCGGCCCCGCGACCCGAAGAAGGATCTGGACGTGCGGGCAGCCGACCAGACCCAGGTCACCTACGTCAGCGGCGTACTGACCGTCAGGACGCCCAAGCCCAACCTGTTCGGCCGCACCGGGACCGTCGACGTGACGGTGGAACTTCCCACGGACTCGCGCATCGACATGACCGGCGCCTGGGCCCAGGTGCTCGGCGAGGGCCGGCTCGGCGAGGTCCGCGTGAAGACCTCGTCCGGTGACGTCCGCTTCGACACGACCGGCCCGCTCAGGCTGACCGCGTCGCACGGCTCGATCACCGTGGACCGGGTCGAGGGTTCGGCCGAGATCACCACCAGCTCCGGCAGCATGCGCGTCGGCCTCCTCGACGGCCCCGCCGTCCTGAAGAACTCGCACGGCACCACGACGGTCGGCGCCGCGACCGGCGAGCTGCGGGTGAGCGGCGCCAACGGCGACATCGAGATCCGGCGCGCCGAGGACTCGGTCACCGCCACCACCGCCCACGGCACGCTCCGGGTCGACGACGTGGCCCGTGGCACGGTCCAGTTGGAAACCAACTACGGCGCCATCGAGGTCGGCGTGCGCGAGGGCACGGCCGCCTGGCTCGACGTCAGCTCGACTTCCGGCCAGGTGCGCAACACGCTCACCGCGTCCGAGACCCCGGACGCGACCGAGGACACCGTCAAGGTCCGCGCCCGCACCAAGTACGGCAACATCGACATCCGTCGCGCCAAGGTCTGAGCGCCGCGCCCCGAGCGCCACTCCCCCAGCGCCGCATCACCGCATCACCGCGCCCTCAAGCGGCTTCATCTCCACCCGCTTCAGTCCACTTCAGCCTTCAAACGGAGGGCCTCATGCCTTCTTCTGTCATGCCCATGTCCAGCCCCCGACAAGGTGACGGTCAGCCCTCGCCGGTCGCCGTCTCCGCCGCCGGGCTGCGCAAGTCCTACGGCGACAAGACCGTCCTCGACGGCATCGATCTGCGGATCCCGGCCGGGTCCGTGTTCGCGCTGCTCGGTCCGAACGGTGCCGGCAAGACCACCGTCGTGAAGATCCTGTCCACGCTCATCACCGCCGACGCCGGCGAGCTGCGGGTCGCGGGCCACGATCTCGCCGCCGACCCGCAGGCCGTGCGCGCGGCGATCGGGGTGACGGGGCAGTTCTCCGCCGTCGACGGCCTGATCACCGGCGAGGAGAACATGCTCCTCATGGCCGACCTGCATCACCTGTCCAAGCGTGAGGGGCGGCGGGTGGCCGCCGAACTGCTGGAACGCTTCGACCTCACCGAGGCCGCGAAGAAGCCCGCCTCCACCTACTCCGGCGGCATGAAGCGCCGCCTGGACATCGCCATGACCCTGGTCGGCAGCCCGCGGATCATCTTCCTCGACGAGCCCACCACCGGCCTCGACCCCCGCTCCCGCCACAACATGTGGCAGATCATCCGCGAACTCGTCACCGGCGGCACCACCGTCTTCCTCACCACCCAGTACCTCGAAGAGGCCGACGAACTCGCCGACCGCATCGCCGTCCTCAACGACGGCAGGATCGCCGCGGAGGGCACCGCCGACGAACTCAAGCGGATCGTCCCCGGCGGACACGTCCGCCTCCGCTTCACCGACCCGACCGCCTACCACCACGCCGTCTCCGCACTGCGCGAGGCCTCCCGCGACGACGAATCCCTCGCCCTGCAACTGCCCAGCGACGGCAGCCAGCGCGAACTGCGCTCCATCCTCGACTGGCTGGACTCCGCCGGCATCGAGGCCGACGAACTCACCGTCCACACCCCCGACCTCGACGACGTCTTCTTCGCCCTGACCGGAGGCACCGGCGTCACCGGCGTCACCACCCAGCCGAACCAGTCCAAGGAGGACGCCCGATGAGCTCCCTCTCCCTGGCCGTGCGCGACTCGTCCACGATGCTGCGGCGGAATCTGCTGCACATGCGGCGCTATCCGTCCCTGACGCTGAACCTGCTGCTCACGCCGGTCATGCTGCTGCTGCTCTTCGTCTACATCTTCGGCGACACGATGAGCGCGGGCATCGGCGGCGGTCACGGCGACCGGTCCCAGTACCTCGCGTATCTGGTCCCCGGCGTCCTGATGCTGACCATCGGCGGCACCACCATCGGCAGCGCGGTGTCCGTCTCCATGGACATGACCGAGGGCATCATCGCCCGGTTCCGCACGATGGCGATCCACCGCGGGTCGGTGCTCATCGGGCACGTCGTCGGCAGCGTGCTGCAGTGCGTGATGAGCGTGCTCGTCGTCGGCGCCGTCGCCGTCGCGATCGGGTTCCGGACCACGGATGCCACGGTCCTCGAGTGGATCCTGGCGGTCGGGCTGCTGACGCTCGTGTCGCTGGCGCTCACCTGGATCGCGGTCGGCATGGGCCTGTCCAGCCCGAACGTCGAGGCCGCCAGCAACAACGCCATGCCGCTGATGATCCTGCCGCTGCTGTCCAGCGCCTTCGTGCCGGTCGACGCGATGCCGGGCTGGTTCCAGCCGGTCGCCGAGTACCAGCCCTTCACCCCGGCCATCGAAACCCTGCGCGGGCTGCTGCTCGGCAGCGAGATCGGCAACAACGGGTGGCTGGCCGTGGCCTGGTGCGTGGGGCTGGCCGCGCTCGGCTACGTCTGGTCCAAGTCGCTGTTCAACCGGGACCCCAAGTAGGGACCGCACTCGGCGGCTCGCCCCACCCCGGGGCGAGTCGCTACCGTGTGCGTCCATGAGCGGGGGATCAATACGTACGGCACCTTGCACGTGGTGCGGGACGCCGGTGCCTCAGCCACGGCGCTGGCGCACTCGGCGGTACTGCAGCAAGGCACATCGCCGCAGGAACCGGATCGTGGAAGCCATCGGCAACTTCCTGGACAGCATCAGCTCTTAGCGCGGCAATGTCCGGGCCGTCGGCGGTCCGTGGGGCCAGGCAGGCGCCGCTCGGCTAGGCTCCTCAGGCATGTCTCACCCTGACGACCTGCTCCTTGGCATCGCCGAGGCGGTGGAGGCGCAGCACAGCAGTCGGATGTCCCTGACCGTGGTGGTCCCCGGAGCCGTCATCACGGGACGGCTGGCGCCGGAGGACATGTGGAAGGAACGCGTGGCGGAGGTGCTGCGGGACTCGGAGGATCTGCAGCCTTTCGCGGGTGTGTTCGCCCGGTCCGGCGGCGGTTCCACCGATCGGCGCCCCACCCATCTCCACTTCCATCTCGCCCGCATCCTCCAGGGCAGCTTCGGCATCCCGGACACCGGCGGCATGTACCGCGTCGCCATCCAGGATGTGAGCGCCTGGACCATCGGGGACATCGGCTACTCGGATCAGTGAGCCCCTCGCCGCACCGCATGTGACGCGGGACACCTTTTCCGGGCGATGAGTTCCGGCGCGGTCCGCGGTCTTCAACAACGCCGGCACCGCACGCGGACGCCGGCACCGCACGCGGACGACAGCGCCGCACGCAGAGGGGATGCCACCACCATGACCGCAGCCGCCGTGAAGGGTCCCGCCAGCTACTTCCCGTCGATCGAGAAGAAGTACGGCCGTCCGATCGCCGAGTGGAAGGAGGTCATCCGCGCCTCCGGACTGACCCGGCACATGGAGCTCGTCGGCATGCTCAAGACCGAGCACGGGCTGGGGCACGGACACGCCAACGCGCTGGTCGCCCACACCCTCGCCGAGGGGCTGTGATCAGGCCCGTCGGCTGTGGTCAGGCCCGTCCCTTCCCGACCGCCTCGCGTACGGCCGGTGCGACCTCCTGGGCCCAGCGGGCCAGAGTCGTCGGGTCGGCGGTGCCGTGGTCCGCGGCGAAGAGGGTGAAGCCCGAGGCGCCGTGGTTCAGGACCGCGTCCGTGAGTTCGTCGGTCCACTGGGCGACCGAGCCGCCGAGCCAGCGGCCGTCACCGTCGCGTGGAGCGGCGAGCGGGCGTTCGGTGATCCGGCCAGGCAGGTTGAAGATCGTGCGGATGGCGGCCGGGTCGCGGTCCGCGGCGCTCGCCGCCTCGTCGACGACCGGGCGTGAGGTCCGGTACCGCTCGCTGCGCCAGTCCGCCGCGTGGCCGGGGATCCAGCCGTCGGCCACCCTGCCGGTCGCGGCCAGCGACTTGGGGCCGACCGAGCCGGTCCAGATCGGCGGCGCGGGGACGGGAGCCGGATCGATGCCGTTCACCTGGTAGTGCCGGCCCTTGAACGTCACCGGGTCGCCGCCGCCCGACAGGAGCTTGACCAGGATCATCGCCTCCTCGAACGCCTCGACCGCCGCCCCCGGCGACAGGCGGGGCACGCCCAGGTCGGCGATGCGGTCCCACAGGCCGCCGGCGCCCATGCCGAGGACGACGCGGCCGCCGGAGATCGCCGAGAGGGAGGTCACCGTTCTCGCCAGCAGGGGTGCCGGGCGGCTCGGCAGGTTGGTGACGTTGGCGAAGCCGGCGATGTGCCGGGTGCGGCCGAGGAGGAAGCCGAGGGCCGCGTACGCGTCGATCCGGTCGCCCAGGTAGGGGTGGTCGGAAAGGGAGAAGTGGTCGAGGCCGTCGCGGTCGGCCTGCTGGACCAGGGTCAGCACTTCGGGTGTGTCCGCGATGCCGGTCGGGGCGCCGAAGCCGAAGACGACGGGTCTCGCGGAGATGTCGGTGCCGGATTCCTCGTATGCCGGTTCGAACGTTTGCTGGTCGCGCATCGCCAGTCCTCCCCCAGGAACACCAATAGGTTCGTGTCACGAACCATATTGGTTCGTGACACGAACTTCAATCGGTGCCCCGGATGCGATCGTCGGCACCGGTCCCTCCCCTCGTGGGGACCGGTACCGGACGATCGGGTTCCACACTCGCGCTGAGTGGTGGAGCGGCTACTGTGTCGGGTTCGGTCGAGATCCTGCCATTCAGTGGCTCCGAGGAGGAGGTTCCGGTGCCGGAATCCCGGCTAAGCCGCAGGTCAGACATATAGAGTGAGTTTTCCGGTCCGGATGTCCCAGGTGGCGGAAGTAGGGGGTGAAGGCCTTGGGTTCCGACTCAGGGGCGGCACGCACAGCCTTCGCTGAACGGCTCGCGCTGCTGTACAGAGAGGCCGGCAATCCGCCACTGAAACGGGTCTCCGAGGCGGTCGCACGACTGGAGCGGATCGACGAGCGGGGGCGGCCCGTACGGGTGTCCGCGCAGCGGATCAGCGACTGGCGGCGGGCGAAGAACGTGCCCGCGCAGTTCGCGGCGCTGGCGGCGGTGCTCCAGGTGCTGATCCCGCAGGCCCGCCGGAACCGGGCCGTCCCGGTGAGTCCCGGGCTGTACGACGTGGCCGACTGGCAGCGGCTGTGGGGGCGGGCGGTGGCCGACCCGGTCGCCGAGCGGCCCGAGGAGGCCAGGGAGGCCGGGGAGGCCGGGGAGACGGAGGAGCCGGCCCTGCCCGGCGGTGTGTGCCCGTACCGGGGGCTCGCCGCCTACCGGCAGGAGGACGCCCGGTGGTTCTTCGGGCGGGAGCGCAGCACCGAGACGCTCGTCGCCCGGCTCGACGCCCTGGAGAAGGCCGGTACGGGCGGCCTGATGATGCTCGTCGGCGCCTCCGGTGCGGGGAAGTCCTCGCTCCTCAACGCCGGTCTGGTGCCGGCGCTGCGCGACGGGCGGACCCGGCAGGTGCTGCATCTCGTACCGGGCCCGGACCCGCTCGGCGAGCTGTGCTCGCGCGTCCCCGGGCTCGCCGGGGTGCTGGGACGGGTCAGCGGGGCGGCGGGCGGGGCCGACGCCCCGGACGGGAGCGACGCGCCCCCCGCTGAGGCCGGCGGGCCGGACGACGGCGCCAACACCCTGCACGAGACCGGCACGCCGACCACGCCGAGCACGCCGAGCACCAACGGCACTCCCCACAACCCCGGCCCCCCGTCCGCCCCCGCCCTCCCCCCAGACACAACCACCCCCCACTTCGCCCATGCCGTCCGCCGTGCCTTCGCCGAGTGGGCGGAGCCCGGGGCTCGGCCGGTGGTGATCGTCGATCAGTTCGAGGAGGCGTTCACGCTCTGTCCCGACGAGGGTGACCGGCGTGCCTTCGTGCGGGTGCTGCACGCCGCCTGCTCTCCGGGTCCCGGGCCCGGCGGGTCGCCGCCGGTGCTCGTCGTGCTCGGCATAAGGGCCGACTTCTACGACCAGTGCCTGCGTTACCCGGAGCTCGCGGACGCGCTCCAGCACCGGCACATGGTGCTCGGGCCGCTGACCACCACCGAGTTGCGGGAGGCGGTCACCGGGCCGGCGAAGGCGGTGGGGCTGGAGCTGGAGCCGGGGCTGGCGGAGCTGATCGTGCGGGAGGTCGGCGCGGACGGGGCGCGCGCCCATGACGCGGGCGTGCTGCCGCTGCTCTCGCACGCCCTGCTGGCCACCTGGCAGCGCCGCAAGGCGGGCCGGCTGACGCTGGCCGGGTACCGCGCGGCGGGCGGCATCCAGGGCGCGGTGGCGGCGACCGCCGAGCGGGCCTGGTCCGGGCTGGACCCGGCGGCCCGGACGGCGGCGCGGTTATTGCTGCTCCGGCTGGTCCGGGTGGGCGAGGACACCGCCGCGACCCGGCGGCGCGGCACCCGGCGGCAGCTGGCGGACGAGTCGACGGACCCGGACAAGACGGAGGAGTCGCTGGAGGCGCTGGTGCGTGCCCGGCTGGTGACCCTCGACGCGGAGACGGTGGAGATCACCCACGAGGCGCTGCTGCACGCCTGGCCCCGGCTGCGTGACTGGATCGACGAGGACCGGGGCGGCAATCTGCTGCGCCAGCGGCTGGAGGAGGACGGCCGGGCCTGGGAGGAGTCGCACCGGGACTCGGCGCTGCTGTACCGGGGGTCGCGGCTGGAGCAGGCGGACAGCTGGGCGAAGTCCGCCGGGGACACGTTCCTGACGCGCGGCGCGGTGGAGTTCCTGGCCGCCTCGGTGCGGCTGCGCCGGCGGACCGCGTGGATCAGCCGGGGGGCGATCGCGGCGCTGGTGGTGCTCGCGCTGGTGGCGGTCGGGTCGGCGCTGGTGGCCTGGCAGCAGCGGGACGACGCGGTGTTCGAGCAGGTGGTCGCCGAGGCCGACCGGGTCCAGCACACCGACCCGTCACTGTCCGCGCAGCTCGACCTGGTGGCGCACCGGCTGCGCCCGAACGACGCCGGTACCAACAACCGGCTGATCTCGATCGTGAACGCGCCGCTGGCCACGCCGCTGCTCGGCCACACCGGCGCGGTCTACCTCACCTCGTTCAGCCCGGACGGCCGTACCCTCGCCACCGCCAGCTACGACCGGACCGTACGGCTGTGGAACGTCACCGACCCGACCCGGCCCGAGCCCCTGGGCAAGCCGCTGACCGGCCACTCCAGCTGGGTGAGCAGCGCGGTGTTCAGCCCGGACGGCCGCACGCTCGCCAGCGCGGGCGACGACGGCACCGTCCGGCTGTGGGACGTACGGGACCCCGCTCACCCGCGCCCGCTGGGCAAGCCGCTGACCGGGCACGAGGGCACGGTGTACCTGCTGGCGTTCAGCCCGGACGGCCGGACCCTCGCCTCCGCCAGCGAGGACCACACGGTCGGTCTGTGGGACGTTCGGGAGCCGGGGCGGGCGCGGGCGCTCGGGAAGCTGTCCGGGCATGACGCCGCCGTACGGTCGGTGGCGTTCAGCGGGGACGGGCGGGTCCTGGCGGCCGGCGGCGACGACACCACGATCCGGCTGTGGGACACCGCAGATCCGCGCCGCCCTAAGCCGCTCGGCCCGACGCTGACGGGTCACACGGACACCGTGCACTCGGTGGCGTTCAGCCCGGACGGCCGGACCCTGGCCAGCGGCGGCGCGGACGACACCGTCCGGCTGTGGGACGTGGCCGACGCCGGGCACGCCGCCCGGCTCGGCGCCCCGCTGACCGGGCACACCGGCCCGGTCTGGTCGGTGGCGTTCAGCCCGGACGGCCGTACGCTCGCCGCCGCCAGCGCGGACAGCACGGCCAGCCTGTGGAACGTCAGCGACCGGGAGTACCCCGCTCAGGTGGGGGAACCGCTGGCGGGCAGCAGCGGGGAGATGTACGCGCTCGGGTTCAGCCCGGACGGGCGCACCCTGGCCACCGGCAGCGGTGACAGCAAGGTGCGGCTGTGGTCGCTGCCGACCTCCGACATGATCGGCCGCAGCGGTGCGTTCAGTCCGGACGGGCGGTTGCTCGCGACCGCCGCGCGTGACGGCAGGGTCCGGTTGTGGGACGTACGGCGGACGCACCGGCCGGTGCGGCTGGGCGAGCCGTTCGTGCCGGGGGACGGCGGCGACCGGTCGCTGGCGTTCTCGCCGGACGGCAGGCTGCTGGCGGTGCTGACGGCGAAGCGGTCGGTGTACCTGTGGAACGTCGCCGACCCGGAGCATCCGGTTCCGGCGGGCCCGCCGATCACCCTGCGCACCCGGTTCATGGGGCCCGACGCGCTGGCCTTCACCCCGGACGGGCGCACCCTGGCGACCGCCTACGACGACCGGACCGTCCGGCTGTGGAACATCGCCGACCCGGCCCGGCCCCGGCCGCTCGGCACGCCGCTCACCGGCCACCGGGGGTACGTCAACGCGCTGGTGTTCAGCCCCGACGGGCGCACCCTGGCGAGCGGCAGCGCGGACGGCACCCTGCGGCTGTGGGACGTGACCGACCCCGCGCGGGCCACCCGGCTCGACGCACCGCTCACCGACCACCGCGGCCCGGTGAACGTGCTCGCGTTCAGCCCCGACGGGCACACCCTGGCCAGCGGCAGCGACGACGACACGGTGCGGCTGTGGACCCTCGACGACCCTCTTGAGGGCGCCCGCCCGGCCGCCACCCTCACCGGGCACACGGAGGCGGTCGTGTCGCTGACGTTCAGCGGCGACGGCCGGACCCTGGCGAGCGGCGGCAACGACAACACGGTCCGGCTGTGGCACGTCGCCGACCCTGGGGACGCCGAGCCGATCGGCCAGTCCATGAGTCCCAACGGCAAGACCGGCAACTTCCTCTCCTTCAGCCCCGCCGGGAACATGCTCGGCGTGTCCAGCGGCACCGACACCGTGCGGCTGTGGAACCTCGACGTCGACCGGGCGATCCAGCACATCTGCGCGACCACGCGGGGCGTACTGACGCGCGAGAAGTGGGCCGAGTACCTTTCGCGCCTCTCCTACGACCCGCCGTGCGACGGCTAGTCGAGTGATACCGCTCACAACCCTTCGGCGGTCTGAGGCAGTCGGGTCCCGTCGTGCGGGCCGCCTTGTTAGGCTGGGTGTCAGCCCGATCGCTGGTGTATCCCCCGTCACCAGCGATCGGGCACTTCCATGTCCGGCGCAGCCGGGCGGATCGCCGCCCTCCGCATAGGCTGGGGCCGTGTCCCAGGCGTACGAAGAGACCACGGACCCGCGGCGGCCCGGGCGCACCCCGGCTGTCCGTGACAACAACCGCCACCAGTGGGAGAAGGACCGCGCCCGGCAGCCGCGGGCCGCCCGCGCCCGCACCGGCGCCACCGAGCGCGACACCGGAGTCCACACCGGCGACCTGGAGTTCGTCGCCGCCTACCGGCGGACCGTGGCGACCGCGGAGCTGGCCGAGGCGTTCGGCGTCCCGGAGGGCACTCCCCTGCTGGAGCGCGCCTACCGCACCCGGCACGCCGACGAGGCCGCCCCGTTCAGCATCGTCACCTCCTACCTGCGCCGCGATCTGATCGACGGCAACCCCGACCTGCTCGACGAGACCAACGAACCCTGGCCGGGCGGCACCCAGAGCCAGCTGCACTCCGTCGGCATCGAGGTGGACCGGGTCGAGGAGCGCGTCACCGCCCGCCCAGCCCGCCCGCTGGAGGCCCGGGAGCTGGACCTGCCGCCCGGCGCGCCGGTGCTCCGGCTGCGCAAGACGTCGTACGACATCCACGACCGGGTCGTCGACGTGTCCTTCCTGACGCTGCCCGGCGACCGTACCGAGCTGCGTTTCACCACTCACCTGGAAAGGTGGTGAGCGCGCCCGTGAGCCGGCGCATCACCGTCGTCACCGCCGTGCACGCCCCCTCGGCCGGCTTCCTGTCCGAGGCGTACGAGTCGCTGCGCGCCCAGCGGCTGCCCGAGGGCTGGGAGTGGCGCTGGCTGGTCCAGGAGGACGGCGAGACGGACGCCGTGCGCCCGCACGTCCCCGACGACGAGCGTGTCACCTTCCGGCAGGGGCGGCCCGGCGGGCCCGGTGTCGCCCGCACGATCGCGCTGGCGCACGCCGACGGGGAGTACGTGAAGGTCCTCGACGCCGACGACCGGCTCACGCCGGGCGCGCTCGCCCGTGACCTGGCGGCCCTGGAGGCGGATCCCGGCCTTGGCTGGGCCACCTCCCGCGTCCTCGACCTTCTCCCCGACGGCTCGACCGTCGGCTTCCCCGACGATCCGGAGGAGGGCCCGCTGGAGCCCGGCACCGTCCTCGCGCACTGGGCGTCGAACGGCTACCGCGCCCCCGTCCACCCCGCCTCCCTGTTCGCCCGCCGCGACCTGCTCCTCGCGCTCGGCGGCTGGATGGCCCTGCCCGCCTCCGAGGACACCGGGCTGCTGCTCGCGCTGGACGCGGTGAGCCGCGGCTGGTTCACCGGGGAGGCCGGTCTGCTCTACCGCAAGTGGGAGGGCCAGGTCACCGGGCAGCCGGCGCACACGCACACGGCGGAGCGGCAGGCCCGGATGGCGGTGGTGGAGGCCCGGGCGCGGGCGCTGGCGGGGTGCGGGTGGCGGTGGCCCGTCACCCGGTGAGGGTGATCGCCTGGGACGGGCAGCCCTCGGCCGCCTCGCGCACCCTCGGGTCGTCGTCGGTCTCCTCGCGGCCCGGCAGCACGGCGCCGAGACCGTCCACCGCGGTGAAGACGTGCGGCGCGCGGTACACGCAGTCACCGGAGCCGTAGCAGAGCTCGGGGTCGACGCGGACCTTCATGTGCCCTCCAGGCGGTCGCTGATCAAGCCGGTCGTCATCGCTGAACTGCCCGGCGGGCGCCGCCCCGAACCCGGTCAGCCGGCGGTACCGGCCGTCGTCAGCCACCGGGCCGGGCGGCGGACCGTGGTCTCGTCCAGCCGGTCCACAAGGGTGTGGACGGCGGTCCGGTCGTCGTCCGTGAGGTCGTAGAGGCCCGCCTTGCCGAGGCCCCCTTCACGGACGGCTTGGCGCGGCGACCATGGCTGACGGAGCATCACTTTTCCAGAGGTAGCCGATCTCCGGCATTCACGTACCTTGATCGGATGAACTCGCATAGCTATCTGTCCGACCTGTTCTCGCTCGACGGCCGCGTCGCCCTCGTCACCGGCGGCAGCTCCGGGATCGGGCGGGCCATCGCCGGGGCGCTGGCGCGGGCCGGCGCGCGAGTGGTGGTCGTGGCGCGCAGGGAGGCGGAGCTGCGGGCGACCGTGGCGGAGCTGACCGCCGACGGCTGCCGGGCGGACTGGGTGAGCGCGGACCTCGGCGACCGGCGGGCCGTGCGGGAGGCCGCCGACCGGGCCGCGGCCGTCTTCGGGGAGCCGGACATCCTCGTGAACTCGGCGGGCGTCAACCTGCGCCCGCCGCTCGGCGAACTCGGCGACGACGTCTGGGAGACCACCCTCGCCGTCAACCTGGAGGCGCCCTTCCTGCTCGGGCAGCGGTTCGGGACCGGCATGGCCGAGCGGGGCTTCGGGCGGATCATCCACATCAGCTCGCAGCAGGCGCACCGCGCGTTCGTGCAGAGCGGCGCGTACGGGGTGTCCAAGGGCGGACTGGAGTCGCTGGCCCGGTCGCAGGCGGAGGCCTGGTCGCCGTACGGCGTCACCTGCAACACGCTCGTGCCGGGCTTCGTGATGACCCCGCTCAACGAACGGCTGTCCTCCGACCCCGCCAAGGTCGCCGAGCTGGCCGCGCGCACGATGACCGGCCGCAACGGGCTCGCCGAGGACTTCGAGGGCGCGGCGGTGTTCCTGGCGAGCCGCGCCTCCGCGTACGTCACCGGACAGTCGCTCTTCGTGGACGGCGGGCTGTCCGTGCACTGACCCCCGCCGACCGGTGCCGACGGCACTGACGTGTGATCAATTACTGGAACCACCAACCCCTTTGGGGCAGTGTTTCCTCACATGGGGAGCGTTCCGAATCAGGGTCTGCCGGGTGATGCGACCGCGCACATGGTGGTGTGCGGCGACGACGGACTCGCGCACCGGCTCGCCGCCGAGCTCCGGAGCGTCTACGGCGAACAGGTCACGCTGGTCGTGCCGCCCTCCGGCCGCCGGGTGCGCCAGCCGGTCGTCGGGCGGGCCCGCGCCGCGTCGGCCGCGCTGCTCGACCGGATGGTGAACGCCGCCGTGGGCCGGGGCAACGGCAACGGCAACACCAGCGGCACTCCCGAACCCTCCGGGGCCGAACGGGTCGTCGAGGCGCCCGAGCTGACGGAGGCCGTGCTCGCCGAGGCCGGCGTGGAGCGGGCCGCCGCGCTGGCGCTGGTGTACGACGACGACGAGACCAACATCCGTGCCGCGCTGGCCGCCCGCCGTCTCAACCACCGGCTCCGGCTGGTGCTGCGCCTCTACAACCGGCGGCTCGGCCAGCACATCGAGGACCTGCTCGACCAGGCCGCCACCCTGGCCCTCGGCGACGGTGCCACCGGCTTCGACGCCTCGACGACCGTGCTGTCCGACGCCGACACGGCCGCGCCCGCGCTGGCCGCCACCGCGCTCGCCGGGACCAGCAAGGTCCTCCAGACGGACGGGCTGCTGCTGCGGGCGGTGGAGCGGCAGCCGCCGGCGCCCGGCGAAGTGGCCGACCCGGGCCTGGCCACACTCGCGTTGCTCTCCGCGACCAGCAACGACCCGGCCGGCGCCGACGGCTCCGAGGGCAGCGGGGAGCACGGGCCGCAGCTGCTGCCGGACGCGGCGACGGTACGGGCGGCGACCGGGCGGGGCGCGGTGGTGCTGGAGCAGGTGTCGTACTCCGGGCCCGCCCAGAGCGCGCGGAGCGGCGGTGCGCTGCCGTTCGCCTCACTGTTCTCGCGGCGGCTTCGGTGGTCGCTGTTCGGGCTGGTGGCGTGTGTGATCGCGCTGGCCGTGGCGCTGAAGGTGGTGACCGGCGAGCACCTGCTCTACGCCACCTACGTGACGCTGCTCGACCTGTTCGCGATCAACGAGCCGGCACTCCAGCAGTCCACCGCCCGGCAGGTGCTGCAGCTGTTGTCGGGGCTGGTCGGGTTGCTGCTTCTGCCGGTGCTGCTGGCCGCGGTGCTGGAGGGGCTGGGCACCTTCCGGAGCGTGTCGGCGCTGCGCAGGCCCCCGCGCGGGCTGGGCGGGCACGTGGTGCTGCTCGGGCTGGGGAAGATCGGGACGCGTGTGCTGACCCGGCTGCGGGAGCTGCACATCCCGGTGGTGTGCGTGGAGTCCGATCCGGAGGCGCGGGGGATGGCCACGGCACGGCGGCTGCGGGTGCCGGTGGTGCTGGGCGATGTCACCCAGGAGGGCGTGCTGGAAGCCGCCAAGATCCATCGGGCGCACGCGCTGCTCGCGCTGACCAGCGCGGACACCACCAACCTGGAGGCGGTGCTGTACGCCCGCTCGGTGCGGCCGGATCTGCGGGTGGTGCTGCGGCTGTACGACGACGACTTCGCGACCGCCGTGTACCGGACCCTCCGGGCCGCGCATCCGCACGCGCTGACCCGCAGCCGGAGCGTGTCCCATCTGGCGGCGCCCGCGTTCGCCGGGGCGATGTTCGGGCGGCAGATCCTCGGGGCGATCCCGGTGGAGCGGCGGGTGCTGCTGTTCGCCGCGGTGGACGTCGGCGGGCATCCCCGGCTGGCGGGGCGGACCGTCGCGGAGGCGTTCCGGCCGGGGGCGTGGCGGGTGCTGGCGCTGGACACGGGGGTGGCCGAGGACCGCGCGGCGGTGGACGACGGGGACGGCGACGCCGCCGCCGCGCGGCCGTCCGGGCTGGTCTGGGACCTGCCGGACGGCTACGTCCTCAAGGACGGCGACCGGGTCGTGCTGGCGGCGACCCGGCGGGGGCTCGCGGAGCTGCTGGGACGGCGGGGACGGGAGCGGGCGGGCGCGTGACGCCGGCCGGGGCCCCGCCCCGCCGTCCTTCTCAGCCCTTCTCAGCCCTGCTCAGTCCTTCTCAGTCCTTCTCAGCCGCCTTCTCAGCCGCCTTCTCAGGCGCCCGACAGGTGCCGCTCCGCGAACTCCAGCTCCAGCCGGACCTGCTTGATCCGTTCGTCCACGACCAGCGAGCCGTGTCCCGCGTCGTAGCGGTACACCTCGTGGTCCGCGCCCCGGGCCTCGAGCCGCTTGACGTAGTTCTCGATCTGGCGGATGGGGCAGCGGGGGTCGTTGACCCCGGCGGAGATGTAGACCGGGGCCTTGACCTGGTCGACGTAGGTCAGCGGGGACGACGCCTCGAAACGCTCGGGGACCTCCTCGGGGGTGCCGCCGAGCAGGGTGCGGTCCATGGCCTTCAGGGCCTCCATCTCGTCGTGGTACGCGGTGACGTAGTCCGCGACGGGGACGGCGGCGATGCCCAGCGTCCAGAAGTCCGGCTGGGTGCCGAGGCCGAGCAGCGTGAGGTAGCCGCCCCAGGAGCCGCCGGTGAGGATCAGCCGGGCGGGGTCGGCCAGGCCGGAGGTGATCGCCCACTCCCGTACCGCCGCGATGTCCTCCAGCTCGATCAGGCCGACGCGGTGCTTCAGGGCGTCCGTCCAGGCGCGGCCGTATCCGGTGGAGCCGCGGTAGTTCACCCGCACCACCGCGTACCCGTGGTCCACCCAGGCCGCCGGGCCAGCCGCGAAGGAGTCGCTGTCGTGCCAGGTCGGGCCGCCGTGGATGTCGAAGACGGTGGGGAGCGGGCCGGTCGCGCCGGCCGGCTTCTGCACCAGGGCGTGGATGCGGCCGCCGGGGCCCTCCACCCACACGTCCTCCACGGGCACCGAGCCCGGCGACTTCATCCCCGGCGGGTCCAGTACGACCCCGCCGCGCGTGGAGCGCACCGCGGACGGCTCGGCGGCCGACGACCACAGGTACTCGACGCTGCCGTCGGGGCGGGGTGTGGCGCCGGAGACCGTGCCGGCCGGGGTCGGGATGCGTTCCAGGCGGCGGCTCGCGAAGTCGTACCGGAACAGTTCGCTGCGGGCCTCGAAGCTGTGCCCGATGAGCAGTCCCGAGCCGTCCGGGTACCACTCGGCGCTGACGTCGCCGGGCAGCTCCAGGGCGAGGTCGCTCTCCTCGCCGGTGGCCACGTCCCACACCAGCGGTTCCCAGCGGCCGCGCCGCTGGTGGCCGATGAGCAGCCGGGTGTCGCCGTCGACCGGGGCGAAGCCCAGCACCTCCAGGCCCAGCTCCTCGCTGCCGCCCTTGGTGTCGTCCAGCTCGGCGACCGTGCTGCCGTCGGGGCGCAGCACGCGCAGCGCCGAGTGCATGGCGTCTCCGTGCTCGGTGTGCTCGATGGCGATCAGCGTCCCGTCGTGCGAGAGGTCGCCGACGCCCGCCGACTCGCGGTGCCGGTAGATCTCCACCGGCGACTCACCTTCGCGGGCGAGGTGGATCGTGGTGCCGTCCTCGTCGGTGGAGCGGCCGATCACCGCCGTACGCCCGTCCCGGCCGAGGGCCAGGCCGGCCGGGTAGGACGGGTCCAGGCCGGGCACCGCGAGGTCGTCCTCGCCGCCCTGGAAGGGCTGGCGGCGCCAGACGCCGAACTCGTCGCCGTCCTTGTCGTCGAACCACCAGATCCAGGTGCCGTCCGGGGAGAGCACGCCGTCCGTGGTGCCGTTGGGGCGGTGGGTGACCTGGCGTTGCTCGCCGGTCGCGCGGTCCCACGCGTACAGCTCGTACGTCCCCGTCGCGTTCGACACGAACAGGGAGCGGTCCGGGGCGTCCTGCGCCCAGTCGGGCAGTGACACCCGCGGTGCTCTGAAGCGCTTTTCCCAGTCCGGCATGTCCTCGGTCCGCCCGGTCGCGGCGACCGCGTTGCTCTCAGTCATGACCCCATACTGCCTGTCCCCGCCGACATTCCGCGGGCAAGGCCCCCAGCCTGTGGAAAACTTCTGGATCATGTCCGCTCACCAGCCCTCTTCCGCCCCGTCGGCCCCGCCCGCCCCGTCCTCCCAGGGCCCCGTGCGGAGCCGCTGAGCCCCGACCCCACCGGCGGGCCCCCGCCACCGCCCCCGTACCTTTGAAGGCGTGTACCGGTTTCTGCTGACGCCCCGCTGGTGGGGCATCAACGTCTTCGTGGCGCTCGCCATCCCCTTCTGCGTGTTCATGGGGTCCTGGCAGCTGAGCCGGTTCGAGGACCGGGTCGACAGCCATCGCGGCGCGGACGCGCGGGCCGCGCAGGACCAGCGGGAGGCGGCCCGTCCGCTGGCCGAGCTGCTGCCGGTGACCAAGGCGACCGCGGGCAAGCAGACCACCGCGACCGGCACCTACGGCAAGCAGCTGCTCGTTCCCGACCGGGAGCTGGACGGCAAGCGCGGTTACTACGTGCTGACGCTGCTGCGCACCGACGGCGGCGAGGCGCTGCCGGTCGTGCGCGGCTGGCTGCCCGGCACCGCCGACCCGGCGCGGGCCCCCGCCCCGCCGGCCGGCGAGGTCACGGTCACCGGCGCGCTGCAGGCGTCCGAGAACCCGGGTGAGAACGGGGTCAGCGCGGCGGGCGGACTGCCGTCCGGGCAGACCGCCGCGATCAGCGCGGCCTCGCTGGTCAACCTGGTGCCGTACGACCTCCACGACGGCTGGGTCACCCTCAACAAGGCCGACTCCGGCATGAAGACGGTCCCCGTGGCGGTGACCCCGGACACCGGTCTCGACCTCAAGGCGTTCCAGAACCTCGGCTACACCGGCGAGTGGTTCGTCTTCGCGGGCTTCGTCGTCTTCATGTGGTTCCGGTTGTTCCGACGCGAGCTGGAGTTCGTCCGGGACGCGGAGATGGGGATCGCGCCGGACGAGGAGGAGCGGGTGCCCGCCCCGTCCGGCAGCCGAGCCGAGTGAGCCGCGCGGGCTACGAGGCGGACAGCATCCCGGTGCGGTAGACGGTCCCCGCGCAGGCGTTGGGCACGGTCACGCCGGTCGACGCTCCCGCGTCCGCGGTGTACGACACGGCGACGCTGCCGTCGAGGGTGCCGTCCGCCCTGATCAGCTGGGTGGTCGTGCCGGTGTCGCCGCCCGTGGAGGTGCCCTCGGGCGTGGTGCCGCTCGTCTCGGTGGGCGTCGGGTCGGGGCTCGGGTCGGGGCCGCCCGTGCCGCCGCCGTCGGTGCCGCCGTCGCCGCCGCCGGTGGGGCAGGTGTCGGACGGCACCCAGGCGAACTTCACCTCGTACGCCGCCCCGGGCAGCAGCACCAGCTGCGGCACTTCCAGGGACGGGTCGGGCAGACCGGCCGCCGGGTCGCCGGCGGTGTGGGAGACCAGGCTGATCCTGGCGGGGTCGGCCGCGCCCTGGGCCAGCGGGACCAGGCTTCCGGGGCCGCTGACGGTGCAGCTGCCGCCGGAGATGTTGGTGATCCGGAAGGTGCCGTAGACGGTGCCCATGGAGTCCGGGGCGTCGACTCCGCCGGTGGCGCCGAGCTGGTCGGCCGTGCACACCGCGGTGGTGTCGGCGCTCGGCGCCGACGGGTCGGCGCTGCCGCCGGACCCGCTCTCGGTGCTGCCGCCCTCGCCCTTGTCGGGGTCCTTCTTGCCGTCCTCGCCCTTCTCCTCCTGCTTGCCGGAGGAGCTGCCGGAGCTCTCGCCGCCGCCCGCGGTGCTCTTGCCCTCTCCGGTGCCGCCCTGGGCCTGGGAGCCGTGGCCGGCGATGGAGGGGTTGGCGTCGGGGCCGGTGGCGTTGGAGACGTGCACCAGGGCCGGGACGGCGGTGCCGACGAAGAGCGCGGCGGCGGCCATGCCGACCACGGCCTGCCGCTTGCGCGCCCGCCGGGCGGGGACCGCCCGCCGCAGGTGCTCCAGGGTGCCGTCGCGCGGCGCGATGTCCTCGACCGCGCCGTGCAGCAACCGGCGCAGTGCCAGCTCGTCCGAGTCGAGCCCTTCGGGGCCCTGTTCGTCGGGGCTGTGGTTCACGGTTCCGTTCCCAGCGTGCGTTTGCTTCGGCTTGTGCTCGGGCGCCTCGGTCGGCTCGGGCGCCCCGGCCTCGGTCGGCTCGGGCGCCCCGGTCGGCTCGCGTGGTTCTCCGGTCATGCCGGCGCCTCCATGGCGACCCGGAGGGCGGCGATGCCACGGGACCCGTACGCCTTCACCGAGCCCAGCGATATGCCGAGGGTCTCGGCGACCTGGGCCTCCGTCATGTCCGCGAAGTACCGCAGGACCAGGACCTCGCGCTGGCGGCGCTGGAGGCCCTTCATCGCCTGGATGAGGTCGCGGCGCTCCAGCTGGTCGTAGGCGCCCTCCTCCGCGCTCGCCATGTCCGGCATCGGCTTGGAGAGCAGCTTCAGGCCGAGGATGCGGCGGCGCAGGGTGGAGCGGGAGAGGTTGACGACGGTCTGCCGGAGGTAGGCGAGCGTCTTCTCCGGGTCGCGGACGCGCTTGCGCGCGGAGTGGACACGGATGAACGCCTCCTGGACGACGTCCTCGCAGGAGGCGGTGTCGTCGAGGAGGAGGGCTGCGAGACCCAGCAGGGAGCGGTAGTGGGCGCGGTACGTCTCGGTGAGGTGGTCGACGGTGGTACCGGCGGCCTGTGTCTCCTCGGTGTACTCGGCACCGTCACGCTGACTGGGTATGCGGGCGGGCCGCGCTGCGGGCATGGGCGCGATCACCGGCATGCCGCCGGGCGCGCCGGGCATGCGGGTGCGAACCGGCCGGCGGGGCGGCCGGAGAGCCGTGCCGCGGGTCGGCGCTGGGAAGTCGAGAACCTCTGCCACGCCAGTTGGACACGTTCACCCCCGGCATGGTTGTACGTGCCGAGCGTCACGTTCGATCTCGCGTCAGGCAGCACAGCCGACGGTGCCTCAAATGCCCTCATGCGTCCCGCTCTTCCCCTATGTCCTTTGTTGAACGAAGCGTCCCCACGCCTCGCTCACGGCTCCCCCCACCCCGGAAGGGTGACCGCATAGACGCTCCCCGCCCTCCGCTCGGTTGCGGAGGACGGGGAGGAAATCTCTCTTACGCAGATCCTACAAACGGATCAAGCCACTGCCAGGATCTTTTCCGTGAGGGGAAGCTCTCACGAGAAGCTCTCACGAAAACTCCGTGGCCACCAGCTCCGCGATCTGCGCCGTGTTGAGCGCGGCGCCCTTGCGCAGGTTGTCACCGCAGACGAACATCTCGAGCGCCGTCGGGTCGTCCAGCGCCCGCCGCACCCGGCCCACCCAGGTCGGATCGGTGCCCACCACGTCCGCCGGCGTCGGGAACTCCCCGGCGGCCGGATTGTCGTAGAGCACCACGCCCGGCGCGGTGGCCAGGATCTCCCGCGCCCGGTCCACCGTGACCTCGTCCTCGAAGCCGGCGTGCACGGTCAGCGCGTGCGCGGTGACCACCGGCACCCGCACACAGGTCACCGCGACCGGCAGCCGCGGCAGCCCGAGGATCTTGCGGGACTCGTCCCGCAAGGTCATCTCCTCGGACGACCAGCCGTCCTCGCGCAGCTCCCCGGCCCACGGCACCACGTTCAGCGCCACCGGCTCCGGGAACGGCCCGGTCCGCTCGCCGACCGCCCGGCGCAGATCGCCGGGGCTGGTGCCCAGCTCCGTACCGGCGACCAGGGACAGCTGCTCGCGCAGCGTGTCCACGCCGGCCCGGCCGGCCCCGCTGACCGCCTGGTACGACGACACCACCAGCCGGCGCAGCCCGAACTCGGCGTGCAGCGCGCCCAGCGCGACGATCATCGACAGGGTGGTGCAGTGCGGGTTGGCGACGATCCCGCGCGGCCGGATCCGCACCGCGTGCGGATTGACCTCGGGGACGACCAGCGGCACGTCCGGGTCCATCCGGAAGGCGCACGAGTTGTCGACGACGACCACACCCTTGGCCGCAGCGATGGGAGCCCACTGCGCGGACACGTCGTCGGGTACGTCGAACATGGCGACGTCGACCCCGTCGAAGGCTTCCTCCGACAGGGCCACGACCTCGACCTCCTCGCCGCGCACGGCCAGCTTGCGGCCGGCCGAGCGCGGTGAGGCGACGAGTCTGATCTCGCCCCAGATGTCCGCGTGCTGGGACAGGATCTGGAGCATGACCGCACCGACGGCCCCGGTCGCTCCCACGACCGCGAGCGTCGGTTTGCCGGTCATCGGCCGGTGCCTCCGTAGACGACGGCCTCATCGCTGTCGGAGTCCAGCCCGAACGCGGTGTGCACGGCGCGCACGGCCTCGCTGACGTCGTCGGCGCGGGTGACCACCGAGATGCGGATCTCGGACGTCGAGATCAGCTCGATGTTCACGCCCGCGTCGCTCAGCGCCTCGAAGAACGCGGCGGTGACGCCGGGGTTGGTCTTCATACCGGCGCCGACCAGCGAGATCTTGCCGATCTGGTCGTCGTAGCGCAGCGAGTCGAAGCCGATGCCGGACCGGTTCTTCTCCAGCGCGTCGATGGCCTTGCGGCCCTCGGTCTTCGGCAGCGTGAACGAGATGTCCGTCAGGCCGGTCGACGCGGCGGACACGTTCTGCACGACCATGTCGATGTTGATCTCGGCATCGGCGATCGTGCGGAAGATGGCGGCGGCCTCACCCGGCTTGTCGGGCACACCGACGACCGTGATCTTGGCCTCGGAGGTGTCGTGCGCGACACCGGAGATGATGGCCTGCTCCACCTGCTTGTCCCCTTGGTTGATCGGCTCGCTGCTGACCCACGTGCCCTGAAGGCCGCTGAAGCTGGAGCGGACGTGGATCGGGATGTTGTAGCGACGGGCGTACTCCACACACCGGTGGAGCAGCACCTTCGACCCGGACGAGGCCAGCTCCAGCATGTCCTCGAAGGAGATCCAGTCGATCTTCCGGGCCTTCTTCACCACGCGCGGGTCGGCGGTGAACACACCGTCGACGTCCGTGTAGATCTCGCAGACCTCGGCGTCGAGCGCCGCCGCGAGAGCCACCGCCGTGGTGTCGGACCCGCCACGCCCCAGCGTGGTGATGTCCTTGGTGTCCTGGCTGACGCCCTGGAACCCGGCGACGATGGCGATGTTGCCCTCGTTCAGCGAGTCCCGGATGCGGCCCGGCGTGACATCGATGATCCGCGCTTTGTTGTGGACCGAGTCGGTGATGACACCTGCCTGGCTGCCCGTGAACGACTGGGCGCTGTGGCCCAGGTTTTTGATCGCCATGGCCAGCAGGGCCATGGAGATCCGCTCTCCGGCGGTCAGCAGCATGTCGAGCTCGCGCCCGGCAGGAATCGGGGATACCTGCTCGGCGAGATCGATCAGCTCGTCCGTCGTGTCGCCCATCGCGGAAACCACGGCCACCACCTGGTGCCCGTTCTTCTTCGCTTCCACGATCCGCTTGGCGACGCGCTTGATGCCCTCGGCATCGGCTACGGAGGAGCCTCCGTACTTCTGCACGACAAGGCCCACGTGCGCTCCTCGCTCGATGTGTGTTCGTTCCGCATATACGACGGTGTACTGCGGGTCGGCTCAGTCTAACGAGCGTCCGAAATCCACCTCTGCGCTCCCGCATGGTGAGACGTCGGCGTCGTCCAGGACAGTCCCTGCCCAAAGTCGGGGGATCGATGCCCACCAGTGCGGAGGGTGGTCAGTCGGTGGCACCGAGGAGGGGGGCGAAGTCCTCACGGAGCTGTCGTACGTAGGGGGTGTCGCCGAGGAGGCGTTCCCAGTCGGCGAGGACGGAGACGATGACCTCGTGGGCGCGGGCCGGGTCGTTCGCCGTCATCCACAGGAATCCGGCGAACAGGGCGCGGGACTCCAGAGTCGTTCTGTCCGTCGCCCCGTCCGCGCGGATCCGGCTCTCGATCAGTTCCTCGTACATGGCCACGGCCCCCTCGATGTCGCCTACACGTGTCCGCGCCCACACCAACGTGTGCCGCAGGTGCCGGGAGACGAGGCTGTCCCCACCCGTGGTGCGCACGGCCCTGTCCAGCAGCCGTTCGGCCGCGTCGCGGGCCCGGACCGCGTAACGGCCGGCGTCCTGCTCGGCCAGCTCCCCCAGGGCGAGAGCCCAGGTCGCCCAGGCCTCCACGGCCTGCTTGGCGTCGGCGCCCAGCGCCCGTTCCGCCTTCCTGGCGTTCTTCGCCGCCAGGGACAGCGCGTCGCGCGCGCGTCCCGCCATGACCAGTTCGTCGGCCAGTGTCGTCCTCGCCTCGAAGGTGCGCGGATCACGGCGCCCGAACGCCCGCGCGTGGTCGGTCACGTTCCGTTCGAGCAGCCTGATCGCGCGCGGTCGGTCACCGGCCATCCCGAAGGCGTGAGCCAGGTGGGAGCGCATGAACAGGGTCAGCTCGTCACGTTCCCCCAGAACGCGCTGCGCCGCCGCCAGGGCTCTCTCGTACAGCCCGATCGTGCGGGCGATGTCGAGGTGGAGGTGCTTGATACCGCCCAGATAGAACAGCACGGCCGCGCCTGCCCCGTCACGCTCCGGCCCCGCGTACGCGGTCCGCGCGTCCAGGTGCGTCAGCCACACTGCCTCGGCTCTGGCGTCGCGCAGCCCCAGCCCGGCCCTGAACAGCAGAAGGGCCGCAGCGTCGGCGTGCGCCTCCCCTGCCGAGCGCGTCACCGCCTGCACCAGCCGGTGCACCGAGACCGTCCCGTCCTCGTGCAGGCCGATCATGCTGTGCGCGGCCAGGCGTCGGATCGCCTCGGCCACCTCGGGCGGGCTGCCCAGCTGCTCCAGGTACGCGCGGGGAATCCGGTCCGGCGCCCACCAGGCGATGGTCCGCAAGACGGTCTCCGCGAGCGGCGTGTCCGCCAGACGGTCCAGGGTCACGCGCCACACCCGGGCCACGGTCCGTTCGCTGCTCCCGCCCTCCGCCGCGCTCGCGAACATCCGGTCCGGGTAGCGCGCCAGCAGTTCCGCGTACTCGTCCGCCGTGATCCCCGCCTCCGCGCAGTACGCGGCGGCCTGCTCCACGGCGAGCGGAAGGCACCCCAGCTCGCGGCACAGCCCCTCGGCGTCGGTGGCGGCACCGCCCTGGACACGGGCGAACAGCTCGGTCGCCTCGGCGAGTTCGAGCACGTCCAGCGACAGCGGCTCGGCGATGCCGTGCCACCCGGTGGCCCGCCGGGTCGTGATGAGGAAGCGGCCGCCCGTCGCCCGGGCCAGCAGAGCCTTCACGTCCGTCGGCGACGAGACGTTGTCCAGGACCAGCAGCCAGCCCTCGTGCGTCGCCAGCCACTGCACCGCCCGCTCCCGCAGCGCCTCCCGCGAGAGTACGTCCCGCAGCGCGGGCTGCAACGCGATCGCGAGGTCGGCGAGACCGGCGTCGAGTTCGGCGGTGGTCTCGGCGTTGATCCACCACACCGGGTTGAAGGCGTCCGTGTGCTCCGCCGCCCATCGGGCCGCGAGCGTCGACTTGCCGATGCCGCCGAGGCCGTGCACGGCTTGCACGACGACCCCGCCGGTGGCCTGGAACGCCTCGTCCAGCAGAGCGAGTTCCCGCTCCCGCCCGACGAACAGCCCGGCCCGCTCCGGCAGGTTGACCAGCCCGTCCGGCGCCGCCTCCGGCATCGCGAACGCTTCCGCGGGCAGCATCAGGGCCGTCTCGGCGTACATCCCCACCGAGCCGTCCCCGCTGATCGCCTGCCGGATGGACCCGCCCGCGGCGATGGACCGGTCCCCGGACGCCTCCGCCGAAGCGGTCACGCGGTGGGACCGTCGCCGGTCTGCGCCTGGTGGATGTCACGCCCGGCGGCGATGGACCGGTCACCGGAGGCCGTGACGTTCCGCGCCGACGGTTCGCCGGGTACGGGGGTCGCGGGCGCGGGCGGGTTCGGCGGCGCCGCGATGTTGCCGCTGCCCGTCGACACGAACCCGATGTCCCGCCCGGCGACAACGGCCCCCGCGCCGCCGGCCGTTACGTCGACCCTGGGGGGCGCGTCGGCACCCGAGGCCCCGTCCGACGCGGACTCCCCCCGCGTCAACGCGAAGATCGTCACCGCCAGCCCCAGCAGCCCCGCCACCCCGCCGGCCACGCTCGCCCAGGGATCCGCACCCTCGACATCCACCACGGCCCCGACGACCAGCCCCACCGCGCCCAGCACGCAGAGCCCGATCCCGGTCCCCATCAACGCCTTCGCCTGAGCCGTCATACGGCCATGATGGCGCCGGGGCAGTCAGTCGGCGAGGTCTTTGAGGGGATCGGTGTCGAGGGTGAGGCTCACGGGGTCGGGAAGCTTCACCGTCGCGCCGAACGGGATCTTCTCCTCGTGCCGGTACCGGCCGTCCTCGGGCTGGTCGAAGACGACGACCGCGTGGTCGTCGCGGTCGATGAGGAGGTAGACGGGAATCCCGGCAGCCGCGTAAGCGTCAGGCTTCTCGACCCGGTCACGCCGATGCGTGTCGGAGTCGTACGACGTGACCTCCACCGCCATGAGAACGCCCTCCGTCCCGGACCAGTCCCCATGCCCCTTCGGGAACCCGAAGGGGGCCAGAACGCCATCCGGGCGTGCCCGGCCCTTGCGGTAGCTCTCGACCTTCATGCCACGGTCCGCGTAGAGCCACAGCTCGGGACGATGCTGCATGCACAGCCTCTGCAGCCAGGCGATGATGTGGTCGTGGTTGCCGTCGGTCACCGGCTTGACCTGGACCCTTCCCCCGATGAACTCCAGCCGCACGGTCTCCGGGGCGTGGCGTTCCAGCTCCTCGAACTCCTCGACGGACATCTCCGGCCGGTGCTGCTCGGTCCTGGGGGTCATGGCGTCGCCTCCTCGACTCCATGGTGCCCTGACCGGCGCGGCCCGCACGCTCACAACAGACCCGCCGCGCGCCGGAGGGCGTTGACCTTCTCCGTCACGTCGATGACCTCGTCCGCGCCGGGCAGACCGCCGGCGTCGCGCTGGGCGGGCAGGAAGGTGTCCGGGACGTGGCCGTACGCCGGTCCCTCCGCCTCGATCAGCGCCCGGCACTCGTCGCACAGCCCGCCGGAGATCTTCGTGGTCCGCTCGTCCGCGTCACACAGACCGCAGACCATGATCACTCGGGAGACCCGGGCCCGCCGGGCCGCCTTCTGCCGGATCTTCGCCTTCTTCGGGGGCATCTTGCTCTCCAGTCGTTTGCGGGCGAGACCGCCCGGGTTGGTGACGGCGGGCGGCAACCCGGCCGTCAGGGCCTTGGTGATGTCGTCCGGGGTCGCGCCGCGCGTCAGCCACTCCGCGACCAGGGGTTCGAGGGACCGGCAGTCACCGTCCGACAGCGGCATACGGGTATCGGCGGACCGCACCTCGGCGAGCGTGCGGTAGGCGGTGCTGGGCTGCTCGGCGGCGTCCTCCGGTTCCGGGGCCGGCTGCTCCTCGGCGTTCTCCACACGGGCCAGCCCCGGCATGTGGTCCTCGGTCACGTCCTTGCCGTCGCGCTCCCGCACGAAGTCCGCCCACCACTCCTCCGACCTGCGGGTACGCGACCAGTACGTCCGCGTCACCCAGCGCATCGAGTCGTCCTCGACGGTGATGTGCTCCCTGATCCAGCGCAGATGACCCGCGAGCACGATGCGGCCCAGCGAGGTGCGCACGGCCTGCTGGCCGTACCGGGGGTGTTCCGCCGCGATGGCCTTGTAGCCCATCGCGTGGCCCTCTTCGAGGTGGTCGACGAAGACGGCGATCTCACGGTCCCGGGCGCTCAAGTGTGCGAAGTCCGCGTCCGCGTGCGGGTCTTCGTCACCTGCAGGACGCTTCCCGTACCCCGTTTTGGCCATGGGGTGGGACGGGGACGGCAGAGCAGGACTAGGGTAGGCGCAAGCCACCATCGAACTGTTCCTTCGATGCGTAGGGCGAGGCCCCGGCGCCGGTGTTGCAGCACCGACCGGGGCCGATCTATTTGCCGCGAACCTAGAGCGGCTTTACGTTCCGGCGCAAGCCGATCACGGAACGTCACTCTTTCGAGGTAGGCCGCCTTAACTCACGTTCAGACTTGGTTGGTTGGGAGATTCCCAACCCAGTCCAGAACCCATGGAGGGGCTCGGAGCTCGGGGCTCAAGCCTCGGGCTGAACTGCGGAAATGAAGGCCGCCCAGGCGGAGGCGGGCACGCGGAGGTCAGGGCCGGCGGGGTTCTTGGAGTCGCGGATGTGGACGCGGGGACCGAACGCGACTTCGACGCAGTTGCCGCCCTCGTCATCGCTGTAACTCGACTTAAGCCACTTCAGCTTGTCGGTCATGGCAATCCACCATCCGCTCGATGAAAAGGGTCGACTCAGCGGGGCTGAGGGCTTGCGCGCGGATCATGCTAAGCCGCCCGGCCACGCGGCTGACAACGTCCGGGGCGGTGGACAACTCGCTGGCGAACGGCCCCTCGGTGAACGCGAATCGCTCGTGGTCACGGGTCTCCAGCAGCACCATGGGCCCCATCAGCGCGGACGTCACGGCCCGCTCGAAGGGGAGCACCTGAAGCTCGACGTTCCGCAGCCGGGCCGCGTCCAGCAGGCGGCGCAGTTGCTCACCGTCCACCTGCGGGCCGCGCAGCACCGCCTCATAGAGGACGAAGCTGAGCCCGACCGGCGGATTCCGTTCCGTGAGGATGGCCTGCCGCTCCATACGCGCCGCGATCCGCGACTCCACCGTCTCCTCGTCCAGGGGCGGATAGCGGTTCTCGATCAGCGCCCGCGCGTACCCCGGGGTCTGCAACAGTCCCGGGACCAGCGTGGACTCGTACGACCAGTGACTGACCGCCTCCCTCTCCCGCTCCATGAACTCCTGAGCCCTCGGCGGGAACTTCTCCCTTCGCAAGTAGTCCTTCACCGCGCTGAGCATGCCCTCCGCCCCGCACAGCTCATCCGCCACGTCGAGGACTCGGGCCGTCGGCATCCGCACCCCCTGCTCCATCGCCTTGATGGTGTCCGGGGAGTAGTTCGCGGCGACAGCCAGTTGCTCCCGGCTGATGTTCGCCTTCGTGCGCCAGCGCTTCAACTGGTTGCCGGTGAAACGCCACATGACGGGCGACTGGAACACAGCGCGCACCTCCGACCGATACACAACAGCGTGTATCACCTGAGTCACTACCGAGCGTATCGCCACCGTCGCCATCGTGTGACCATGACGAACGCGATCAACCGCCGCCCCGACTGGATCCCGGCCTCCGGTCACCAACTCCGCGTGACCGGCGTCCACTTCGACGCCGTACGGATCGAAGGCGTGAGAGGGGAGCGCGTCGCCGAACGGCTCGTCGAGGTCACCGACGGCGACGCGGGGCCGATCGTGTGCGAGGCGAGCGGGTTCCGGTGGATGTACTTCCTGCTGGCGCCGGGGGAAGTGCGGCGGCACAGCTGGCCGTTGGGGGTGCAGCAGTTCGGCGGGCGGGGGATCCGGACCGTCACCTACATCGGCATTCCGGCGCTGGAGGGGAACACCTGGCCGTTGCAGTGGTACAGCGAGCCGACGGCGGGGTGCCCGTACGTCGATGCCAGAGGTCTCCTCGACACGGTGTGGGGCGGTGGATCATTCGGTCTGTGACAGACCTTCTTCTCTTCGGGATCGTGCTGCTCGGCTCGTGCGTGCAGTGGCTCACCGGCATGGGCTTCGCCCTTGTCGCCGTGCCCGCGTTGGTGTGGGTGCTGGGGCCGGTGGAAGGGGTCGTGCTCACCAACTGTGCCGCCGGGGTCATCTGCCTCGTCGGGCTGGTGAGCGGGTGGCGGCGGGTGCGGCTCGCGGCGATGGGGCCGCTGTGCGTGGCCGCCGTGTGCACCGTGCCCGCCGGCGCCTGGCTGACGCGGCAGTTGCCGGAGCGCGTGCTGTTCGTGGTGATGGGCGGGCTGGTGACCGTGGCCGTGCTGCTGGTGATGCGGGGCGCTCGGGCCGCCGCGCTGCGCGGGCGGACGGGGGCGGTCGTCACGGGGGCCGCGGGCGGGTTCATGAACGCGGCGGCGGGAGTCGGGGGGCCGCCCGTGTCGTTGTACGCGCTGAACGCGGGGTGGACCGTACGGGAGTTCGTGCCCAACGCGCAGTTCTACGGCGTCGTCGTGAACGTCGTGTCCGTGGCCGCCAACGGGGCGCCGCGGCTCGGCGGCGAGCGGTGGGGCTGGGTGGTGGCCGCCATGGTCGTGGGGGCGGGCCTGGGGCGGGTGCTGGCGCGGCGCACACCGGAGGTGTGGGCACGACGGCTGGTGCTGGGGCTGGCGCTCGCCGGCGGGGTCAGCGCCATGGCGAAAGGGGTGTGGGGGGCTTAGCACCCCCCACGCACGGACCCCCACGCCCGGGCGTCGGCCGCCGGACGCTACTGGACGCGCAGGCCCAGCGGCCCGGCGATCTCCTGCTGCATCACCTTTCCGGCCTCGAACTCCAGCGTCTCGTCGCCGAGGCTCTGGTCGGTGTCCAGGCCGTCCAGTTCCTCCAGGGGCTGGTTCAGGCGGACGTGGGCGACCACCGACTGGAGGGCTCGCAGGGTGGCCGACGCGGTGCCGCCCCAGTTGGAGAAGTACGAGAACTGCCACCACCACAGGGCTTCCGTGGTGCGGCCCGCGCGGTAGTGGGCCATGCCGTGGCGCAGGTCGGTGATGACGTCGGTGAGGTCGTCCGAGATACGGGCCGGGACCGGGGCCTTGCGGGGCTCGTAGGGGTCGAAGACCTCGGAGTAGACGTCGATCGGCTCCAGGAGGCGGGCCAGGTTCTCGCGGAGCTCGTCCACGTCCGGCTCCGGGCCGGGGTCCGGCTCGTAGCGCTCGTCGGGGACGATGTCCTCGTGCGCGCCGAGGCGGCCGCCGGCGAGCAGCAGCTGGGAGACCTCCAGGAGGAGGAACGGGACCGCCGAGTCGGGTTCGTCGCCCTTCGCGACCTCCGTGACGGCTACCAGGAAGCTTGCGATCTGGTCCGCGATCTGGACCGCGAAGTCGTCCGGGTCCTGCGTCGTGGAGTGCAGCGTGGCGTCAGACATCTAGGAGTCGTCTCCCCTCGAAGGCGCGGCCGAGGGTCACCTCGTCCGCGTATTCCAGGTCACCGCCCACCGGGAGGCCGCTGGCCAGGCGGGTGACCTTGAGGCCCATGGGCTTGATCATCCGGGCGAGGTACGTGGCGGTGGCCTCACCCTCCAGATTCGGGTCGGTGGCCAGGATCAGCTCCGTGACCGTCCCGTCGGCCAACCGCGCGAGAAGTTCTCGTATACGCAGGTCGTCCGGGCCCACACCCTCGATCGGGCTGATCGCCCCGCCCAGGACGTGGTAGCGGCCGCGGAACTCGCGGGTGCGCTCGATCGCCACGACGTCCTTCGGCTCCTCCACGACGCAGATGACCGACGGGTCGCGTCGCGGGTCACGGCAGATCGCGCACTGCTCCTCCTGCGCGACGTTCCCGCACACCGCGCAGAAGCGGACCTTCGCCTTCACCTCCAGCAGGGCCTGGGCGAGACGGCGTACGTCCGTCGGCTCCGCCTGGAGGACGTGGAAGGCGATCCGCTGGGCGCTCTTCGGACCGACGCCGGGCAGCCTGCCCAGCTCGTCGATGAGGTCCTGGACCACGCCTTCGTACAACGGACTGCCGTCCTTCCTGGGGTGCCTTCAGTACGTACGGTAGAGGGCCCGTGCCTGTCTTCGAAAGGCAGGACGGGGATCGGAAAGGTCAGAAGGGCAGACCCGGGATGCCGCCGCCGCCCAGCCCCTGGGCGAGCGGGCCGAGCTTCTGCTGCTGGAGGGACTGCGCGTTCTCGTTGGCCGCGGCGACGGCCGCGACGATCAGGTCCGCCAGCGTCTCGGTGTCCTCGGGGTCCACCGCCTTCGGGTCGATGACCAGGCCGCGCAGCACGCCGGCGCCGGTGACCGTGGCCTTGACCAGACCGCCGCCCGCCTGCCCGTCGACCTCCGTGTTCGCCAGTTCCTCCTGGGCGCGGGCCAGATCCTGCTGCATCTTCTGGGCCTGCTGGAGCAGCTGCTGCATGTTGGGCTGGCCACCACCGGGAATCACGATCAGCTCCTGCTTTCGTATGTGTTTTCCGCCTGGCACGAGCCTACGTGGTCCGTGCGGGCAACGCCCCAGCACTCTTTCGAGTGAGTTGTCACGGTGGCCTATACCTGACCAAGACCCTCTTCCGGGCGGAAAAGCGATGAAAGGCTCACCTTCGCCACCCATTGGGCGGTAGGAAGGGTCCCGCACGTCAACGTCCATCTCGTCCAAAGGGAGTGCCGGGTGGGTCAGCCGGAGATGCAGCCCGAGAGGCCGCCTCAGGACGGGCGGGGCGAGGGGGCGGCCGGGCTGCGGCCGGGCGATCTGACCGGGCGGGCGTTCCCGCTCGGCGACTGGGCCGAGCCCGCCCAGCGCCTGGACGAACTGTTCCGGTGGGTGGAACGCGGCGCCCTCGACACGGCGGCCTGGTATCTCGCCGACCGGGTGTGGAAGCGCCGCGGGGCGCGGGCACTGCGCGGTGGCGCGGCGGCCGGGGCGGTGCTGGGGGCCGCGCTGCCGCTGCTGGATCTGACCGGCGTGGTGGGCGGGGTGGCGCCCTGGGGGTACCTGGCGCTGATGCTGGCCGTGGCGTGCGTGGGCGTCGACCGGTTCTTCGGGGTCACCTCGGGGTGGATAAGGGACGTGGCCACCGCGCAGGCCGTCCAGCGCAGGTTGCAGGCGTTGCAGTTCGACTGGGCGTCGGAGAGCGTGCGCGAGGTGCTGGGCCCGGCCGAGGGGACGGCGAGCGAGGCGGCCGAGCGGTGCCTGGGGGTGCTGCGGCGGTTCTGCGAGGACGTGACCGAGCTGGTGCGTACCGAGACCGCCGACTGGATGGTGGAGTTCCGCACCGGGTCCGCGCCGCTGGGCATCCAGTCGGCGGTCTCGGCCGGGCCGCGCGTGGACCCGGCCGGTATGCACGGGCGGTTCCCGATGCCGCCCGGTCCCGCCCGGCCGAACATGCCCCGGCAGCGGCCGCCCGAGCCGCGCTGACCGTCGCCCCGCCCGTGGGGGCTTCACTGCCGGGTGTACGTCAGCTTCTCCCCCGTGCTCGTGTTCACGCGCTGGAGGGCGTCCGCCGAGACGAGGGTGATCTCCGTGGCGCCTCCGGGCGTGCAGGACGTGGGCGGCTCGCCGACCGTCACCGTGGACGGGCCGATCCGCAGCGGCCCGTCCGGGCCGGGCTCCTCGCTCAGTTCCGCCTCGAAGACGCAGCGGTAGTCGGCGCCCTCGGCGGTGAGCGACAGGACCGTGTCGCCGGGCTCGCCCTGCTGGATGGTGAGGCGGCGGGTGTGCGTGCCGTCCGCGTTGTCGATGGTGGTCGCCCAGGTGCCCAGGTACTCCGTCGGTATCGCGCCGTCCTGCTCGGTGGAGGCGGACGGGGACGGCGTGACCGGGCCGGAGCTCGTCGGGCCCGGGGTGGTCGGGGCGGCGGAGGAGGACCGGCTCGGGGTGGGCGACGGGGACGCCTCGGGGTCGTCGTCCCCGTTCATCAGGGCGTACACCGAACCCCCCGCCCCCAGCGCGACGACCACCGCCACGGCTATGAGGAGCGCGGTGGCACGGCCGTTCCTGCGGGGTGGTTCCTGGGGCGGGGTGTACGGCGTGGGCGTGTACGACGGGGTGGAGCCGGGGCCGCCGCCGTACGGGGCGGGCGGCGCGGCTCGGTCGCCGTAGGGGTTGGGAGGCGGGGCCTGCCCGGCGTACGGCGGTGGCGGGTATGCCTGGCCGGGCACCTGGGGATAGCCGTACGACGGACCGGGCGGCAGCGCGTAGCCGCCGCCGTACGCCGGCTGCGCGGAACCGCCCGCCGGGCCGTGCCCCTGCGCGGGGAAGCCGTAGCCGTGCTGCGGGTGCCCCTGGGGCGCGCCGGGGACCGGCGGTGCGCCGTCGGCGGGGTGAGCGGGCGGCTGCGGGGCCGGTGTCGCCGGGTGGGCGGGTGGTGGGGTTCCCGGTGTGGGCTGGTGGGTCGGTGGTGGGGTTGCCGGTGTTGCCGGGTGGGCCGACGGCGGGGTTCCCGGCGATGCCGGGTGGCTCGGCGGGGGCGTGCCCGGGGGCACGGGCTGACCGGCTGTGACCGTCGGGAGGTTGTTCAGCGGCGCAGCCGGGCCCGGGCTGCCGGAGCCCGGCGCGACCGCACCCGGTCCGGCCTGACCGCCCGGGACACCGCGACGTCCTGGTTCGCCCGGACCACCCGAGGCGCCCGGACCACCCGAGGCGCCGGGACCGCCCGGACCGCCCGGAGCACCCGGAGCACCCGGAGCACCCAGGCCACCTGGCCCACCCGGAGCACCGGGAGCACCCTGAACACCCGAGACGCCAGGAGCGCCCGGCCCACCAAGAGCGCCGGGACCACCAGGAACACCCGGAGCACCCGGAGCACCCGGAGCACCCGAGACGCTGGGAGCGCCCGGCCCACCAGGAACACCGGGAACACCCGAGACGCCGGGAGCACCCTGACCACCGGGAGGAACACCAGGAGCACCAGGAACACCAGAGCCACCCGGAGCACCGGGACCACGTGGACCACCGGGACCCGTGGGACCACCCGAGCCAATCGAGCCATTCGAACCAGCGGTACCACCCTGGCCGCTCCGACCACCCGAGCCCCCAGAACCACCAGCCCCGTTCGCACCCGCCGGCGTACCCGCCTCATCCACCGTCGCCCCGTGCTCCGGGGACGCCGTCCGGGCCGGGGGCCCGGTCGGGCCCGGAGAGTTCGCCGGCGTCGGTCCCTCCGGGTTCTCCGTGTCCAGCAGGCGTACCGCGTGCCGGCCGAGTTGGGCCACCAGGGCGCTCGGCAGCCAGGGGTCGAGGGCGCGGCCGTCGGCGACGGTGTCGTCCGCGCCGGTCTGCCGCAGGACGTCGTCGAGGGTGGGGCGGGCGGCGGGGTCCTTGCGCAGGCAGGCGCGGACGAGGTCGGCGATGCCCTCCGGGACCCGCTCCAGGTCGGGTTCGTCCTGGGCGATGCGGAACATCAGGGCGTGCACCCCGCTGTCGGCGCCCCCGAAGGGAAGCGCGCCGGTGGCGGCGTAGGCGAGGACGGAACCCAGGCAGAAGACGTCGCAGGCGGTGGTGACGCGGTCCCCGCGCACCTGCTCGGGCGCCATGAAGCCGGGTGAGCCGATGACCGCGCCGGTGCTGGTCAGCCCTCCGTCGGTGACGGTCTCCAGGGCGCGCGCGATCCCGAAGTCGATGACGCGCGGCCCGTCGATGGTCAGCAGGACGTTGGACGGCTTGAGGTCGCGGTGGATGATCCCGGCGGCGTGGATGTCCTTGAGCGCGTGCGCGAGCCCGGCGGCGAGGATGCGCACCGTGCGTTCGGGCAGCGGCCCGTGGTCGTGGCCGACGACCTGCTGGAGGCTGGGTCCGGCGACGTACCCGGTGGCGACCCAGGGCACGGTGGCCTCGGTGTCGGCGTCGAGGACGGGCGCCGTCCAGTGGCCGCCTACCCGCCGCGCAGCCCGCACCTCGTGCCGGAACCGCGCCCGGAACTCCTCACGCGCGGCCAGTTCCTCGCGGACCAGTTTCACGGCGACGGTCCGGCCCCGGTCCGACCGGGCCAGGTAGACCTGTCCCATGCCACCGGCGCCGAGCCTCCCCAGCAGTCGGTACGCCCCGACCTGCTGCGGGTCCCCGGGCCCCAGTCTCTCCATCCCCACCGCCTCCCCCCAGGTGAGCAACAGGCCGAGAATAATGCGGCCCCCAGGGGAGTCGTGCGGGCCCCCGTCTACGGTTCCGTAACAGGAGGTCCCGGCCGAGCGGGCGGCCCCAGTTCGTCGAGCACCTTCGACAGGCGTTCCAGCGCCTCCACGGCGGCGGCGAGTTCTGCTTCCCCGAGCGCCTGCGCGAGCCGGTCGGCGTATTCCGCGTGCCCGGGGTCGATGCGGCCGACCGCGGCGCGGCCCTCCTCGGTCGGCGCGAGGAGCTTGGCGCGGCGGTGGGCCGGGTTGGGCCGGTACTCGGCGAGGCCGCGTTCGACCAGCAGGTCGGCGATGCGCTGGACGCTCTGCCGCGTGATGCCCATGGCGCGGGCGATGCCGGCCACCGGCAGCGGCTCGCGCAGCACCGCGCCCAGCACCTGCCACCAGGCCGCCGTCAGTCCGGCGGGCCGGGCCAGTTCCTCGGCGACCGCGAGGAACTGGCCGTTCAGCCGGAACACCCCGAGCGCGCTCCGGCTGAACAGGTCCTGACGGGCGCGGCTCACAGCGCGCCCGCCTTCTCCAGCACGGCGTAGGCCGTCGCGTCGGAGTCGTGGAACAGCCGGTACCAGGCGTCCAGCACCTCGCCCTCGTACACCCCGAGCAGCCGCAGGATCTCCCGGGCGAAGGCGACGGGCTCGGTGGGTCCGGCGGTGATCAGCGCGCCGTCGGTGACCGCGTCGGCGTCGACGTACTTGTCGCCGCCCCGGTAGCCGGTGGCGGCCAGATAGAAGGAGACGGCGCTGGTGTGGGCGCGGTCGTCGAGCAGGCCCTCGCGGGCGAGTCCGGCGGTGGCGCCGCAGATCGCGGCGACGGGGACGCCCGCGGCGAGGAATTCGCGTGCCTTGCGGGCGAAGGGGGCCAGGTCGTCGCAAGCGTCCCAGAGGTCCGCGCCCGGCAGGATCAGCAGCGAGCTGTCCTCGGGCCGTACGTCGTCCAGGGCGAGGTCGGGCTGGACGCGCAGGCCGCCGAGGGTGCGGACCGGGGCGGTGGTGGGGCCGACGGTGCGGATCTCGTGGCCGGCGCGGGCGAGATGGGCCGTGGCGTGACCGGGCTCCCAGTCGGCCAGGGTGTCGTAGACGGCGAGGTGGACGGGCTTGCGGCTCATGGTTCCTCCTCCAGCGGTTCCTCTTACGACAGTAGACTGTCATTTGGGCAGCATGCTGTCAATATGCGATGCCTCCGTCCGTCGACAACCTGTCGCGGAAAGCCCCTGACCACAGACAGGACGCCGATACCGCGTCCGCATCGCGGACATTTACGCTCGCCCGCATGACCCCTCATCCCGACCCCCAGGCCGGCGCCGCCGTGAAGGCGGCCGACCGCGCGCACGTCTTCCACTCCTGGTCCGCACAGGAGCTCATCGACCCGCTCGCCGTCGCCGGCGCCGAGGGATCGTACTTCTGGGACTACGACGGCAAGCGCTACCTCGACTTCACCAGCGGCCTCGTCTACACCAACATCGGCTACCAGCACCCCAAGGTCGTCGCCGCGATCCAGGAGCAGGCCGCGAAGATGACCACCTTCGCGCCCGCGTTCGCCGTCGAGGCCCGGTCGGAGGCGGCCCGGCTGATCGCCGAGCGCACCCCGGGCGACCTGGACAAGATCTTCTTCACCAACGGCGGCGCCGACGCCGTCGAGCACGCGCTGCGGATGGCCCGGCTGCACACGGGCCGCCCCAAGGTGCTCTCGGCGTACCGCTCGTACCACGGCGGCACCCAGCAGGCGATCAACGTCACCGGCGACCCGCGCCGCTGGGCCAACGACAGCGGCACCGCCGGAGTCGTGCACTTCTGGGCGCCCTTCCTCTACCGCTCCCGCTTCTACGCCGAGACCGAGGAGCAGGAGTGCGCGCGGGCGCTGGAGCACCTGGAGACGACGATCGCCTTCGAGGGGCCGCAGACCGTCGCCGCGATCATCCTGGAGACCATCCCCGGCACGGCCGGGATCATGGTGCCGCCCGCCGGTTACCTCGCCGGCGTGCGGGAGATCTGCGACAAGTACGGGATCGTCTTCATCCTCGACGAGGTGATGGCGGGCTTCGGGCGGACCGGCGAGTGGTTCGCGGCCGGCCTGTTCGACGTCACGCCGGACCTGATGACCTTCGCCAAGGGCGTGAACAGCGGCTATGTGCCGCTGGGCGGTGTGGCGATCTCCGGCGCGATCGCCGAGACCTTCGCCAAGCGGCCCTACCCGGGCGGCCTGACCTACTCCGGGCACCCCCTCGCCTGCGCCGCCGCCGTCGCGACGATCAACGTCATGGCCGAGGAGGGCGTCGTCGAACACGCGGCGCGGCTCGGCGCGGAGGTCGTGGAGCCGGGGCTGCGCGAGCTGGCGGAGCGGCACCCGAGCGTCGGCGAGGTGCGCGGTGTCGGCATGTTCTGGGCACTGGACCTGGTGAAGAACCGGGAGACCCGGGAACCGCTGGTGCCGTACAACGCGGCCGGTGAGGCGAACGCCCCGATGGCCGCGTTCGCCGCCGCCGCGAAGGCGCACGGCGTGTGGCCGTTCGTCAACATGAACCGCACCCACGTGGTGCCGCCGTGCAACGTCTCCGAGGCCGAGCTGAAGGAGGGCCTGGCGGCGCTGGACGCGGCGCTCACCGTGGCGGACGAGCACGTGACGGCGTAACCGCGTACGCGTCGGCGCAGTCGGTTACCCCCGGTGGGGGGACCGCGTAAGGTGACGTGCTCACAGGCACATCTGTGCACACCACTCGAACGCGACAAGGGAGTCCCCCCACCATGCCCGGCATCAGCGGCAACAGCGCTGTGACCCGAAGCACCCTGCGGCAGCAGATCGCGGACGCGCTGCGGGACGAGGTGCTGGCCGGACGGCTCCAGCCCGGGCAGGAATTCACCGTCAAGGAGATCGCCGACCAGTACGGCGTCTCCGCGACCCCGGTCCGCGAGGCGCTGGTCGACCTGTCCGCGCAGGGCCTGCTGGAGGCCGACCAGCATCGCGGCTTCCACGTCCGCGAGTACTCCCTCGACGACTACAGGGGCCTGGTCGAGGCCCGCAGCCTGGTCACCGACGGCATGTTCCAGGCCCTCGGCGAGGGCCACCGCGGCTTCCGCGACCCCGGCGACCCCCGCACGTCCGCCGCGCTCACCGGTGTGCGCCGGCGCGGCGAGGAGGCCCAGCGCGCCGCCACCGCCGGCGACCTCACCGTGCTCATCGGCTACGACCTGCGCTTCTGGCGCGAGCTGAGCGGCCTGTTCGGCAACCCGTACCTCTCCGACTTCCTGCACCGGCTGCGGGTTCAGTCCTGGGTGTGCGCGGTGCAGCACCTGCGCCGGCTGACCGACCTGCGCGGGCGGCTGTGGGCCGGACACACCGAACTGGTGGACGCCCTGGTGCGGCGCGACACCGACGCCGCGCGGTCGATCATCGCCGCGTACAACGCGCACTCCGTCGCGCTGATCGAGCGGCTCGCGGGCAGCTGACGGCCCTTGTGGGTATGGGACCGGTACGGGAGGGGACCCGTGCGGCCCTCACCCATTACGCTTCCCTGACCACTGTGCGTGCGTAGTATCCGAGGAGCCTCTTTTGGCCTGTGACCTGTGGCTGGTCCCGCTCGTCGACGTGTTGTGCCACACGCCGGACAACCCCTTCGCCGAGGAACTCGCGCAATACGACAAGGCTCTCGCCGAGGCCGGGCTGCCGCCGGTGCCGGTGTACCAGTACATGCCGGGCCTGTCCGGTGAGGTCGCCCCCGTCGCCGGATTCGACTACGACGCCCTGCACTTCCTGCGCCGCGCCTACCTGTTGCAGGTCTGCGGCCTGCCGGTGACCCCGGTCGACGAACTGGGCGGCGACTACGAACAGCTCCTGGAGATGTTCGAGACCACCGCCCAGCAGTCGCACCTGGTCTGGCACTACGACCACGCGGGCGCGTACGTCCCGGTCGACTTCCCGCACCCGCTCTCCAACGAGGAACTCCTCGCCGGCGGCGGCCCCTTGGGCTCCTCCCACTCCCTGCTGCGGGAGCTGGAGTCCGTCGCCCCGGCCATCGGCATCGACCCCGCCAACCCGCCGGCGGCCCCCCAACCCCCGCTCGGACCGACGGAGTTGGAGGAGCCCGCCGTACCGGCCCCGTACGACCCCAGCCCGTTCGCCCGGGAACGGCACGTCTGGCTGGGGCTGCACGCGGCGGCGACGCGGAGTCTGGCGCAGGGATCGATGATCGTCTTCAGCTGAGTCAGGCGCCGGCCGACGCCCGGTGCGCCTCCAGCGCGGCCCGCACCCCCGATTCGAGCGCGCCCTCGATCCAGGACGGCTTGACGGAGGTGTGATCGCCCGCGAAGTGCAGCGGGCCCTCGGCGGCCCGGATGGCCTGGAGCAGTTCCGTGTGCTGGCCGGGCAGCAGCACCGAGGCCTCCCCGTAGGCGTACGGGTCGCGCAGCCAGCTCTGGGTGCGGCCGGCACCGGTGTAGAAGACCTCCACCCGCTGGCCGTACACCTGCTGCAGTCCGCGCAGGGCGTGCGGATAGCGGGCGTCGTCGTCGAAGGAGTCCCAGCGGGAGGCGTCGTCGGCCCAGCTGTAGGAGGCGAGGACGACACCGCCGTCGCTGCCGGGGACCGGGTGGGAGGGATGGATCAGGAACCGGTTGGAGTTGTCGGCGACCGATCCCCCGCCGACGACCCGCGCGGCCTCCGGCTGCTCCCGGGTGTCCCAGCGGTTGGCGGCGTAGTGCGCGCGCTGGGCCTTGCTGATGTGGCCCTCGGGAACGGACGGGTGCGCGCCGAGCAGACTGCCGTCGTCGGGCGCCTTCCCGGACCGGTACTGCTCGTACAGCCCGGGCCGCACCGCGTCCAGCTCCGTCTTCCACTCCTCCTCGCCGAACTCCCACCAGCGGCGGCTGAACTCGAGCAGCACCTTCGTCGCGCTGTCGTAGTGCAGTTCGGCGACCGCACGGCGTTTGCCGTACGACATCAGCGGGCTGATCTGCACCTGGCGCAGACCGGAGAACGGCACGGTGACGATCGCGAGGTCGCCGGTGAACCGCTCGCGTTCCACCTTGCCGTCGCGGCCCTCGGACACGGTGTCGACCGCCACCCGGGGCCCGCCCTCGTCCCGGTACTCGATCCGGGTGGCGCGCCGGTCGAGCCGCAGCACGTCGTCCACCCGCTCCAGCAGCGCGTCCGGCAGCACGGCGGTGCCGCCGACCAGCTCCCAGAACTCGGTGTCCGGGCTGATCAGCGACTGGCTGATGAAGCTGTGCACGAAGGACAGCGGCAGCCGGGACGTCAGGTTCTCCAGGGTGCCGACGAGATCGATGGTGCGCTCGTCGAACCCGGCCTCCTCGGTCAGGAAGCGGAACATCGACCAGTCGCCGTACTTCTGGATCACCCGGGCCCAGCCCCGCACCCGCTCCGGCATCGGCTTGTCGACCCGCTTGCCGTCCGCGCCCACCGTGCTGAACTCGTCCCGTACCGGGTCCAGGGCGCGCCGCAGGATCGTCGACGAGGGCGTGTCCCACAGCTCGCGCGGCACCCCGAACGAGCGGTTGATCCGCCGCGGCGCCCGCGCGTACGCGGACCGGCGCATCCGCACGCCGTTGACGTAGAGCCAGCTGTTGTTGACGGGCTTGCCCTCGCCGTCCACGTCGACGAGGTGGAACCGGCGCCGCTTCACCCCGAGCTGGTCGATGAGCTGCATCACCAGGGGATGGCTGCCGGGGATGCGCATCGCACCGGCCTCCGCGTACTGCAGGGGGTCGGCGAACGGCTGGGCCGCGTTCTCGTGCCCACCGGTGCGGAAGGTCTTGATCCGGCCGCCGACCCGGTTGCCGTTGGCCTCGATCAGGGTGACCCGGTGCCCGGCCCGCTTCAGCAGCCAGGCGGCGACGAGCCCGGCGGGCCCGGCGCCGATCACCAGGATCTCCTTCGTCCCGCCGCGGCCCTTCGGCAGTCCGGATTCGAGGACGCGCCTGTACGTCGGCACCAGCGACCGGTCGTCCTCGTCGACCAGCAGTAACGCGCGGGCCACGGCGAGGCAGGTGTCCCAGTCGGCGGTGGAGCGCGGGGCCGCGGGGGCCGCCGTGGGCGCACCGGGCGCGACGGCGGGAGCCGCCGCGGCGGTCTGGGCGGTCAGACCGAGCAGTGCGGGGGTGGTGACGGCGGCGGCGGTCGTGAAGCGGCGGCGGGAGAAGGACGTACGGTCGTCCTGGAGATCATCCATGGACTCTGGATACGGGGCGCCACCCGCCCCGCGAGGCGCACCGGCCCCTCCCTCACCTGATCGTGCAAGCGCACCGGCGCGCGGGGCCGCAGGCCCGCGCCCCCGGGCGCCGGGCGGACGCCCCTACCCCGCCTCGGAGCCCGCCGGGGTCAACCGTTCGGCTGACACCCGCGTCACCCGTTCCGGCCGCCGGAGGCAGCCGGAACACCGACGGGCCGGGCCCGTTCGCGGCACCAGCATGGAGGACATGCAGCAGCACAAGAAGATCTCGAAGCGCGCCCGTGTCATCACCGGCGGCACCCTCGTCGCCGCCGTCGCCCTCGGCACCTTCGGCGCCGTCGCCGCCAACGCCGACTCCCCGGCCCAGGGCGCCCCGGCCGCCGTGCGGGCCGACGTGAAGAACCCCGGCCTCGTCCAGTCCACCCACCTCACCGTCGCCGCCGCGACCGAGGCCGCGCAGGCCACGCTGGACGCCGCCGAGAAGGACGGCCAGCGCGTCTCCGTCGCCGTCGTCGACCGCAACGGCAACACCATCGTCACCCTGCGCGGCGACGGCGCCGGCCCGCAGTCCTACGAGTCCGCCGAGCGCAAGGCCTTCACCGCCGTCTCCTGGAACGCCCCCACCTCCGAGCTGGTGAAGCGCCTGGAGCAGGCCCCCAACCTGAAGGACATTCCCGGCACCCTGTTCCTCGGCGGCGGCGCCCCGGTCACCGCCAAGGGCGCGCCGATCGCGGGCATCGGTGTCGCGGGCGCCCCCTCCGGCGACCTGGACGAGAAGTACGCGCGGGCCGGCGTGGCGGCGCTGACCCGCTGACGTGACACCTTGAGGACCACGTCCCTCCGGACCCCGGCGGCGCACGCGACCCCCCGTGGCGTGCGCCGCCGGCTGTTCTCCCCGATCCGCCCCGGGAGCACCCCCATGACCTCCGCCGACCGTGCCCTGCTGACCGCCGCCGAGGCGGGCGACACCGCCGCCGTCCGCGCCGCCCTCGCCGCCGGCGCCGCCCCGGAGGCCCGCGACGCCCACCGCCGCACGCCCCTGCTGCTGGCCGCCCTCGGCGACCATGTGGCCACCGCCGAGGTGCTGGTCGCCGCGGGCGCCGACGTGAACGCCGCCGACGACCGGGCGGACAGCCCGTGGCTGGTCACCGGTGTCACCGGCAGCGTCCCGATGATGCGCACCCTGCTCCCGGCGGGCCCGGACCTGAAGCAGGGCAACCGGTTCGGCGGCGTCTCCCTCATCCCCGCCGCCGAACGCGGCCACGTCGCCTACGTCCGTGCGGTGCTGCGCGAGACCGACATCGACGTCGATCACGTCAACCGCCTTGGCTGGACCGCGCTGCTGGAGGCGGTGATCCTCGGCCACGGGGGCCGCGCCCACCAGGAGATCGTGGAACTCCTGATCACCGCCGGGGCCACACCCGGCCTGCCCGACGGCGACGGCGTCACCGCCCTGGAGCACGCCGAACGGCGCGGGTTCACCGAGATCGCCGGACTGCTGAAGGCCGTACGGTGAGGCGGGCGGGCCTGGCCGTGGGCGCGGCCGTGGCGGCGGCCGTGTCGCTGTGCGCGGGCTGCACCGGGGGCGCCGGGGGTGCCGGGGGCATCGGGGACAGCGGGGCCCGCCCGGCGGCGTCCGCCTCCCCCACGCCGATCGCTTCCCCGACCGCTTCCCCGGCTAGTTCCCCCACGTCCTCCGGGCCGCTCCCCGACGGCACCCTCCTCGTCGCCGACTTCGGCTCCGACACCGTGACCTTCGTCGACCCCGAGAAGGGTCCGCTGGACTCCGTACGGGTCGGCACCGCCCCCTACGGGCTGGTGGTGGACGGGCGGGGCCGGGCCTGGGTCGCCACGGCCGAGGGCGTCGCCGTCGTCGACACCCGCACCCGTACCCGCCTCGGTCTCGTCCCCTACCGGACGAGGAACCTGGGTCCCGTCACGGACGGCGAGTACCGGGGCGGCGGCATGGGCATCGCGCTCGCCCCCGACGAACGACACGTGTACGTGGGCGTGAACGTCCCGTCCGGCGACGGCACGCTGGAGACCATCGACACCGCCACCCGCGAGGTCACGGACACCGCGCCGGTCGGCCGCCGCCCCTTCGACGTGGACGTCTCCCCCGACGGCCGCGAGGTGTACGCCACCGGCCACGACTCCTTCGACGTCACCGCCGTCCCCACCGACGGCGACGGCGCCCCCCGCCGCATGGAGGTCGCCCCCTACGGCACCGAGGGCGGCCTCGGCTCCTGGCTGAAGCCGCACTACGCGGTCGTACGGCCCTCCGACGGCCGTCTGCTGCTGCCGTTCGAGGGCGAGCGGCTGGTCGTCCTCGACCCGGCCACCGGGCGCTCGACGATCCAGGACATGACCGCGAACACCCACCAGCACGGCGCCGCGATCACCCCCGACGGCACCCTCCTCGTCGTCGGCACCGGCCCGATCGACCCGTCGTCGGACGACGGCCCGTCCCTGACCGTGCGCGCCCCGGACGGCGAGGAGACCGTCGTCCCCCTCGACGGCCCCCACGAGGACGTCACGGTCTCGGCGGACGGCCGCACCGCCTACGTCACCGGCGGCTTCACCCGCGGCGGCTACTGGGACGGCATCACCGTCGTCGACCTGGGGAACGGCCCCAGGACATGGAAAACCCGCCGGCTCGCGGCGGGTGAGAGGCCGCTGGGCATCGCCGTGCTGTGACGCACGACGATGCCCGGCGGCCGATGCTCGGCGGGATCAGATGAACGAGTTGATCTCGATCGTCTCGTCCCGGCCGGGGCCCACGCCGATCGCGGAGATCGGGGCGCCGGACATCTCCTCCAGCGCCTTGACGTAGTTCTGGGCGTTCTTCGGCAGGTCGGAGAACGACTTGGCCTTGGTGATGTCCTCGGACCAGCCCGGCAGCGTCTCGTAGACCGGCTTCGCGTGGTGGAAGTCCGACTGCGAGTACGGCAGCTCCTCGACGCGCTTGCCGTCGATCTCGTAGGCGACGCAGACCGGGATCTGCTCCCAGCCGGTGAGCACGTCCAGCTTGGTGAGGAAGAAGTCGGTCAGGCCGTTGACCCGGGTCGCGTAGCGGGCGATCACCGCGTCGAACCAGCCGCAGCGGCGGTCACGGCCGGTGGTCACGCCCCGCTCGCCGCCGATCCGGCGCAGCGCCTCGCCGTCCTCGTCGAACAGCTCGGTCGGGAACGGGCCCGCGCCGACCCGGGTCGTGTACGCCTTGAGGATGCCGATGACCCGGCTGATCCGGGTCGGGCCCACGCCGGCGCCGGTGCAGGCGCCGCCAGCGGTCGGGTTCGACGAGGTCACGAACGGGTACGTGCCGTGGTCGATGTCCAGGAGGGTGCCCTGGCCGCCCTCGAACAGGACGACCTTGTCGTCGTCCAGCGCCTTGTTCAGGATCAGCACCGTGTCGGCGACGTACGGCTTGATCTGCTCGGCGTAGCCCAGCAGCTCCTCGACGACCTGGTCCACGGCGATGGCGCGGCGGTTGTAGAGCTTGGTCAGCAGCTGGTTCTTGACGTCGAGCGCCGCCTCGACCTTCTGCTGGAGGATCGACTCGTCGTACAGGTCCTGGACCCGGATGCCCACGCGGTTGATCTTGTCCGCGTAGGTCGGGCCGATGCCGCGGCCGGTGGTGCCGATCTTGCGCTTTCCGAGGAAGCGTTCCGTCACCTTGTCGACGGTGACGTTGTACGGCGTGATGATGTGCGCGTTGCCGCTGATCAGGAGCTTGGACGTGTCAACGCCTCGCTCGTTCAGCCCGCTCAGCTCGGAGAGCAGGACCGACGGGTCGACGACGACGCCGTTGCCGATGACCGGCGTGCAGCCGGGGGACAGGATTCCGGAAGGGAGCAGGTGGAGGGCGTACTTCTGGTCACCCACGACTACCGTGTGGCCGGCGTTGTTGCCGCCCTGGTAGCGCACCACATAGTCGACGGATCCGCCCAGCAGGTCCGTCGCCTTTCCCTTGCCTTCGTCACCCCACTGAGCACCGAGCAGCACAAGTGCGGGCACGCGCGTACACCCCTTCCGGGCGGGGCATGTCCAGGGTCAGGGGTGTACACCACGCGTGTGCGGGTGGTACACCGGCGACCTTCGTTGGCCGCAACCCGTCGGACCGGATGCCCCGGAATAGACGAAGCCCCTGGCGCAATAGCGCAAGGGGCTCTTGCACAAAGATGCTACCCGAGGAAGCGAGGCATGACCGAGGTGGCGACTTCCGCGACGTCCGAGCAACTGTTGGTGATCATCGATCCGGTCGCCAGGCGAGTGGACTCGGAGTCGGCGCGGATCGCGAAAGACGTGCTCAGCGCCGGTGCAGCCACCAAGGTGTGCCTGCCGGACGGCCCCGAGGAATTCGCCCGGATGCTCGCCCGGCGCGGTTCCCGCCGACCGGTCGTGGTCGGTGACGACCACGCGCTGGTCCGGGCCGTGTCCCTTTTGCACCGGCAGCGGGAGCTGGCCGGATGTGTGCTGTCCGTGGTGCCCGTCGGGGCCGGTTCCGGGGTGCTGTCGCTGGCCCGGTCCCTCGGGGTGCCGACGAGCGCCGTGGCGGCCGCACGGGCCGTCCTGGAGGGCTCCGAGCGGCGGCTGGACCTGCTCGTCGACGACAGTGACGGCGTGGTGGTCGGCACGGTGGGCATTCCGCCGCTGCCCGCCGGGCCGGAGCCGCCGGCGGGGGCCACTGCGGTGGGGCGGCCGTGGCTGCGGACCTGCCAGTCGCTGGTCCGGACGCTGGTGCCGACGCGTACGACGCGGGTGACCGCCGCCTCCGTGCCGAGCGCCGCCTCGGGGCCCGCCCGGCTGCGGGTGGAGGTCGACGGGGAGACGCTGGTGGATCTCGGCCAGCCGGTGGAGGCGGTGACGGTGACGCCCGGCGGCTCCGGCGCGGTCACCGTGGAGGTGCGGCCCCTGTCGGTCGGCGCCGCCGCCACGCCGCTGCGGGCGGACGGGCACCGGGTGACCGTGTCCGGGGCGGACTTCCGCTACCGGGCGGACGCGCTGGTGTCGGGGCCGGTGCGGCGGCGGACGTGGACGGTCCGGGAGGGCGGACTGGCGCTGACCCTGCCCAAGCCGTCGTAGGCGTGGGTAGCCGTCGTGGCCGTCGCCGGGCATTCGGTTCGTGCGTTCAGTCCGTGCCGAAGAGCTTCCGGCGGTGGGCGCGCCAGCGCTCCATCATGCCCTCGACGTCCTTCTCGACGAACTCGAAGAAGGCGAGCGTCTCGGTGAGCCTGCGTCCGGCCGGAGTGTCCGCGCCGAGGCTGGAGACGCCGTCGCGGAGGGCGTCCTCCCACCGTTTGATGATCGCCTCGCGGTTGGTGAGCGCCTCGTACCACTGGTCGCTGTGCACCCGGTACCGCTCCCGGCGCGAGCCCGGTTCGCGCTCCCGTGACAGCAGGTGCACCTGGGAGAGGTAGCGCACCGCCCCGGAGACCGCGGCGGGTGAGATCTTCAGCTGCTCGCCGAGTTCGGCGGAGGTGAGGGCGCCGGAGTCGGAGGCGAGCAGGGCCGCGAAGACCCGGGCCGGCATGCGCGGCATGCCGGCCTCGACGAGCTGCGCCGCGAAGTTCTCCACGAACCGCGAGACGGTCTCCGGATCGCGTTCCGCTTCCGCCATGCCCCGATCATCTCCCCAGGTCGAGCCGCCGCCCGCGAGTCTACTTGTGGTTTATACGATTCCTTAACTTCACAAATTTCTGAAAGAAGCGTACGTTCCAAGCATGACCAAGGCCATCACCGTCTCCGGACTGCACAAGTCCTTCGGCCGGACCCACGCCCTCGACGGCCTCGACCTCTCGGTGGAGTCCGGCGAGGTGCACGGCTTCCTCGGCCCCAACGGAGCCGGCAAGTCCACCACCATCCGCGTCCTGCTCGGCCTGCTGCGCGCCGACTCGGGCGCCGCCCAGGTGCTCGGCGGCGACCCGTGGAAGGACGCGGTCGAACTGCACCGCCGCATCGCCTACGTCCCCGGCGACGTCACCCTCTGGCGCAACCTCTCCGGCGGCGAGGTCATCGACCTCTACGGCCGGCTGCGCGGAGGCCTCGACCCCCGGCGGCGCGCGGAGCTGATCGAGCGGTTCGAACTGGACCCGACCAAGAAGGGGCGGACCTACTCCAAGGGCAACCGGCAGAAGGTCGCCCTCGTCGCCGCCTTCGCCTCCGACGTCGACCTGCTGATCCTCGACGAGCCGACCTCGGGCCTCGACCCGCTGATGGAGGAGGTCTTCCAGCGCTGTGTGACCGAGGAGCGGGAGCGCGGGCGGACGATCCTGCTGTCCTCCCACATCCTCAGCGAGGTCGAGGAGCTGTGCGACCGGGTCAGCATCATCCGCAAGGGGCGGACCGTGGAGAGCGGCTCGCTCGCCGAGCTGCGGCATCTGACCCGCACCAGCGTCACCGCCGAGCTGGCCGGCCCCCCGAACGGCCTGTCCCGGCTGCCCGGTGTGCACGACCTGGACGTCCAGGGGCGGCGCGTCCGCCTCCAGGTCGACACCGACAAACTCGACGCCGTCCTGAGGCAGCTGAGCGAGTCCGGCGTGCAATCGCTGACCTCCACGCCGCCCACCCTGGAGGAGCTGTTCCTGCGGCACTACCAGGACGACCTCGCCGGGGAGGCGGCCCGATGACCGCCACCGCCTTCGCCGTACGGTCCGGCGGCGCGCGCCCGCTGGCCGGCACCGGCACCCTGCTGCGCTTCGCGCTGCGCCGCGACCGGGCGACCATCCCGCTCTGGGTCGGCGTCAACGCCCTGATGGTGCTGTCCATGCCGAACACCATCAGAAGCCTGTACGGCACCGCGGCCGAACGCGCCGACCTCGTCCGCCAGATGGAGACCAACACCTCCCTGCGCGCGATGGTCGGCCCCGTCCTCGACGACTCCTACGGCGCCCTGACGGTCTGGCGCGTCGGCGTGTACGCGGGCGCGCTCGCCGCCGTGATGAGCCTCCTCCTCGTCGTCCGGCACACCCGCGACGAAGAGGAGAGCGGCCGCCAGGAGCTGATCGCCTCGGCGATGGTCGGCCGCCGCGCCCCACTGACCGCGGCCCTGCTCACCGCCGCCGTCGCCAACGCCCTCCTCGGCGCGCTGATCGCCGCCGGGCTGGCCGGGCAGGGCGGCACCGGGGCGCTGGCCTTCGGGCTCGGCGTCGCCGGGCTCGGCATGGTGTTCGCGACGCTGGCCGCGACCGTCGCCCAGCTCACCGAGAGCGCCCGGCTGGCCCGCGGCCTGACGGCGGCCGTGCTGGGCACCGCGTTCGTCCTGCGCGCGGCCGGCGACTCGGCGACCGACGACGGCTCCTCCGTACTGACCTGGCTGTCCCCCATCGGCTGGCTGGAGAACCTCCGCCCCTACGCCGGAGAACGCTGGTGGGTGCTGCTGCTCCTCGCGGGCGCCGCGCTCCTCCAGGGCGTGGCCGCCTACGAACTCGCCGGACGCCGGGACATCGGCATGAGCTTCCTGCCGGCCCGGCCGGGACCGGCCACCGGGCGGCTCGGCAGCGCGGGCGCGCTGGCCTGGCGGCTGCAACGGGGCGGCGTGCTCGGCTGGAGCACCGGCTTCCTGCTCGCCGGGACGGTGTACGGCGGGATGACGGAGGGCGCGGCCGACCTGGTCGGCGAGAACGACAACGCCCGGCGGATCATCGAGCGGATGGGCGGACAGGCCGGGCTGACCGACGCGTTCCTCTCGGCGATGATCGGGATGCTCGGGCTGGTCGCGGCCCTGCACATCGTCGCGTCGGTGCTGCGGCTGCACGGCGAGGAGACCTCCGGCCGGGCCGAACCGGTACTGGCGAACGCCGTGGGACGGCTGCGCTGGGCCGCCGGCCATCTGGTGGTGGCGTTCGGCGGCACGGTCCTGATCATGCTGCTGGCCGGACTCGGCTTCGCCGTCGGCTACGGCAAGGAGGTTGGGCCCGTCCTCGGGGCCTGCCTGGCGCAGGTGCCCGCGGTGTGGGTGATCGGCGGCGTCGCGGTACTGCTCCACGGGCTGCTGCCGCGAGCCGCGACGGCGGCCTGGGCGGTCGCCGGGGCCGTCCTGCTGATCGGCTGGATCGGCCCCGCCCTGGACGTACCGCGGGCCGTCCTGGACCTCTCCCCCTTCGGGCATCTGCCGAAGCTGCCGGGCGGGGCGATGGAGTGGACGCCGGTGCTGATCCTCACCGCCCTGGCGGCGGCCCTGGTGACGGCGGGGCTGGCGGGCCTGCGACGGCGGGACCTGCTCACCGGCTGATCACCTACCCGACCCGCACCTGAAGCCCTTCCAGGCCGCGGATCACGAAGTTCGGCTTGCGCCGCGGCTCCGCCGCCAGGGTCAGCGTCGGCGCCCGCTCCAGCAGCGCCCGCATGGAGGCGGCCAGCTCCAGGCGGGCCAGCGGGGCGCCGATGCAGTAGTGGATGCCGGCGCTGAAGGAGATGTGCGGGTTGTCCGCGCGGGCCAGGTCCAGGCGGCCGGGGTCGGTGAACACCGCCGGATCGTGGTTGGCGGAGCCGAACAGCAGGGCCAGCTCCGCGCCCCGGGGGATCGTCGTCCCGTCGATCTCGATCTCGTCCAGGACCCAGCGCTCGAAGAGCTGGAGCGGGGTGTCGTAGCGCATCAGCTCCTCGATCGCGGACGGGATCAGGGAGTGGTCCGCGCGGAGCGCCGCCAGCTGGTCCGGGTGGCGGAACAGCGTCCACCAGCCGCCCACCGTGGCGTTGACCGTCGCCTCGTGGCCCGCGTTCAGCAGCAGGACGCAGGTCGAGATCATCTCCTGCTCGGTGAGCCGGTCGCCCTCGTCGTGCGCCGCGATCAGTCCGGAGATCAGGTCGTCGCCGGGCTCCTTACGGCGCGCCGCGATCAGCTCGCGCAGATAGCCGGAGAACTCCACCGACGCCCGCACCGCCCGCTCCGCCGCCTCCTGCGACGGGTTCAGCTCGTACATCCCGCAGATGTCCGCCGACCACGGCCTCAGCGGCGCCCGGTCGGACTCCGGGACCCCCAGCATCTCGGCGATCACCGCCACCGGCAGCGGCTCGGCGATGTCGGCGAGCAGATCGCCGCCGCCGCGCCGGACGAGCCCGTCGACCAGCTCCCCGGCCAGCCGCTCCACGTACGGCTTGAGCCGCTCGACCGTCCGCGGTGTGAACGCCTTCGACACCAGACGGCGGATCCGGGTGTGGTCCGGCGGCTCCAGGTCCAGCATCCCGTGGTCGTTGAGCGTGTGGAACGGCTCGTGCTCCGGCGGGGGCGGGGTGCGTCCGAAGTCCTCGTGGGTGAACCGGTGCTGGTAGGTGCGGCCCAGGCGACGGTCCCGGAGCAGCGCCGAGACGTCCGCGTGGTGCGGGACCAACCACTGGTTCGTGGGCGCGTAGTAGTGCACGCGGCCCCGGGCGCGCAGCTCGGCATAGGCGGGGTACGGGTCGGCGAGGAACGCCGGGTCCCACGGGTCGAAGGCTGACATGAACGGACGCTAGCCCGGCGAACCCCGCTCTGACCAGGGCTCCGACCAGGGCTCCGACCAGCGGCCCGGATCGACCGCCTCCCCCTTCACGATCACGGGTCAGCCCGGCGTCACCAGCCGCGACTCGTACGCGAACACCGCCGCCTGCGTCCGGTCCCGCAGCCCCAGCTTCACCAGGATGCGGCTCACATGCGTCTTGATCGTGGACTCGGCGACCACCAGCCGCTCCGCGATCTCCGCGTTCGACAGTCCGTGGGCGATCAGGACCAGCACCTCCGTCTCCCGGTCGGTGAGATCCCCGTACGCCTCCTGCGCCCCCGGCAGGGTCCGCGGGGCCTCGGACAGCTTGGAGAACTCCGTGATCAGCCGCTTGGTGACCGACGGCGCGAGCAGCGCCTCCCCGGAGGCCACCACCCGGACGCCCTCGGCGAGCTGACGGGCCGAGGCGTCCTTCAGCAGGAACCCGGAGGCTCCCGCGCGCAGCGCCTGGTACACGTACTCGTCGAGGTCGAACGTGGTCAGCACCAGCACCTTCGCCGTGCCGTCCGCGGCGACGATCTCCCGGGTCGCCTCGATGCCGTTCAGCTCCGGCATGCGGATGTCCATCAGCACCACGTCCGGGGCGAGTTCGCGGACCCGGGCGACCGCTTCCCGCCCGTTGACTGCCTCGCCGACGACCTCGATGTCCGGCATCGCGTTCAGCAGGACCGAGAAGCCCTCGCGCACCATCATCTGGTCGTCCGCGATCAGGACGCGGATGGTCATGCGTCACCCTCGCTCGTCGCCGGGACCGGCAGGAACACCGTCACCTCGTAGCCTCCCTCGTCCGTCGGGCCCGCCGTCATCTCGCCGTTCAGCATGGAGACCCGCTCGCGCATCCCGGTGATGCCGTGCCCCGCGCCGGGCGATGGCTTCACCAGGGACGGCTCCGGCGGCGCGCCGTTGACCACGCGCAGGCCCAGGCCCCCGAGAACGTAGCCGATCTCGACCCGCGCGCCCGCGCCGGGCGCGTGTCTGAGGGTGTTGCTCAGCGCCTCCTGCACGATCCGGTAGGCCGACAGCTCCACGCCCTGGGGGAGTTCGCGGACCGCGCCGGTCACCGTCTTGCCGACGTCGAGGCCCGCGTCCCGCACATTGGCGAGCAGCGCCTCCAGGTCGGCGAGGGTGGGCTGCGGGGCGTCCGGGGCCTCGTAGTCCTCGGCGCGGACCACGCCCAGGACGCGGCGCAGTTCCGTGAGGGCCGCCACCGCGTTCTCCCGGATGGTCACGAACGCGCGCTCCAGCTCCGGCGGCGGGTTCTCCACCCGGTAGGGGGCGGCCTCCGCCTGGATGGCGACGACCGACATGTGGTGGGCCACGACATCGTGCAGCTCGCGGGCGATCGTGGTGCGCTCCTCCAGCAGGGTGCGCCGCGAACGCTCGTGCGCGGTCACCGTCTGCTGGGCGGTCACCTCCTGCTCGGCGTCCCGGCGTATGTGCCACACGGTGACGGCGAGCAGGATCAGCGCCGAGACGACCATCATGGGGCCGGTGTTGGTGTTGTAGTGGCCCATGCCGAACAGGCTCTCGGCGAAGAGGCTGTAGACGCCGGTCAGCAGCCACATCCACGCCGCCGTGCGCGGCCGGGTGCGGATCGCGACGACGGTCAGCACCACCAGGTGGCAGGCGAAGGCGCCGGCCGGCCACGGCCAGTCCCACTGGCCGCCCAGCACGGTGGCGGCCAGCGCCGCGCCCAGCGACAGCCAGAACGCGACGACCGGCCGGACCATCGTCACCAGCACCGGCGCGAGGGCCAGCAGGCCGATCAGCGGGCTCGGGCCGCCGCTGGTGGTCGTCGACGCGATCATCAGCACGAAGAAACCGGCCACGGCGATCATCGCGTGCGGGGTCCACGACACGTACTCCCGCGTCCGGCCGCGCAGCCGCCGGGTGATCGGGCCGTCGACGGCCATGCGGGGCAGCGGACGGTAGGCGAGGGCGTCGTGGAACAGGTCCTGCCGCAGCCCGCGCAGGGCGTCGGCGGCCAGCCGGTACTCGGGGCTGCGCGGCTTGTAGGCGGCGTACGCGGAGTCCGCGCCGTCCGGTGGCGTCGTGTGCGTCTGGGGCGTCTCGGTCACGTTCGAAACGTTAGGCCGGGCCGGGTGTCCCCGTCGTCACCAGCGAGAGGGGTCCTGCGGCATCCATCTCAGGTACTACGGGTGGCCCGGCGCAGGCCCGCGATGGTCCCGCGCAGGCCGCACGACGGGCCCGGCCCAGGCCCGCCACGGCCCCCGCGCAGGCCCGCGACACTCCCCGCGCAGGCCCCACAACGGTCCCGGCACAGGCCCGCCACGGCCCCCGCGCAAGCCACACGACGGCCCCGGCCCGGGCCCGCCACGCTCCCCGCGCAGGCCCCACAAGGGGCCCGGCACAGGCCCGCCACGGCCCCCGCACAGGGCCCGCTCAGTAACCCGCCGGCCGTACCAGGCCCGACTCGTACGCGAACACCGCCGCCTGCGTCCGGTCTCGTAGCCCCAGCTTCACCAGGATGCGGCCGACGTGGGTCTTCACGGTCTGCTCCGCGACCACCAGTTGCCGGGCGATCTCCGCGTTCGACAGACCGCGGGCGATCAGCGCCAGGACCTCGGTCTCGCGCTCGGTGAGGTCGGCGACGCGTTCCTTGAGCGGGGCGCGGGGCGCGCCGTCCAGGCGGGAGAACTCGGCGATCAGCCGCCGGGTGATGCCGGGCGCGAGCAGCGCGTCCCCGGCGGCCACCACCCGGACCGCCTCGGCCAGCTGCTCCGCGGAGGCGTCCTTCAGCAGGAACCCGGAGGCCCCGGCGCGCAGTGCCTCGTACACGTACTCGTCGAGGTCGAAGGTGGTGAGCACCAGCACGCGGGGGGCCTGTGCCTCCGCCGTGATGCGCCGGGTGGCCTCGATGCCGCCGAGCTCCGGCATGCGGATGTCCATCAGCACGACCTCCGGGGCGAGTTCGGCGACCTGGGCGACCGCGTCCAGGCCGTCCACCGCCTGCCCGACCACCTCGATGTCCGGCATGGTGTTGAGCAGCACGGTGAAGCCCTGCCGGACCATCTGCTGGTCGTCGGCGATGAGTACGCGGATCGTGCCGCTCGTCATGGGGTCTCTTCTCCTGTCGGGGGGTCGCGTCTGGGCAGGGGTTCGGGGAAGACGTACTCCGGTTCCGGGATGCCGGGCACGCGCTCCAGGGGCAGGTTCGCGTAGTCGGTGGCACCGCCGTCCCTGGGCAGGAACGCCGTCACCTGGAACCCGCCGTGCAGCGTCGGCACGGCCGAGACGTGGCCGCCGAGCATCGCCGCGCGCTCGCGCATGCCGAGCAGGCCGTGACCGGCGCCCGGGGACGGCGGGACGGGCCGCTCCGGACGGCTGTTGGTCACTTCCAGGACCAGGCCCTCGCGCCGGTGGCCGACCTCGACGCGGACATCGGAACCCTGCGCGTGCCGCAGCGCGTTGCTCAGGGCCTCCTGGACGATCCGGTACGCCGACAGTTCCACCCCGGGCGGGTACGGGCGGCCGGGCTCGCCCCGGATGTCGGCGACGACGTTCAGACCGGCGGCCCGGGTGTTCTCGATCAGCGCGTCCAGGCGGTCCAGGGTGGGCTGCGGGGCGTGCGGTGCGGTACCGCCGCCGGGCGTTCCCAGCCCGTACGGGTCCTCGGGGTTCTCGGAGCGCAGCACGCCGAGGACGCGGCGCAGTTCGGTCAGCGCCTCCAGGGCGTTCTGCCGGATGCCCGCCAGGTTCTCCTTCAGCTCCTCGGACGGGTTCTCCACCAGGTGCGGGGCGACCTGCGCCTGGATGGAGATCACCGACATGTGGTGGGCGACCACGTCGTGCAGCTCCCGAGCGATCCGGCTGCGCTCCTCCAGGAGGGTGCGGCGGGCGCGTTCCTCGGCGGTCATGGTGGCCTGCCGGCCGAGTTCGGCGCGGGCTTCGCGGCGGCCGCGCAGGGCCATGCCGAGTATCACGGCGAACGAGAACAGGCAGATCGCGAGGACACCGGTGCTCTGGTAGCCCGGCGCGCCCAGCACCCCCTGCAGGAGCCAGGTGATCCCCAGCGTCACGAACAGGGCCTCTGCCGACACCCGGCTGGGCACGCGCAGCGCGAGCAGCAGCAGCACGAGCAGGTGGGCTATGAGGCCGGCAGACGTCCACGGCCAGGTGAAGTCGTGCGAGTCGCCGGACATCATCCGCTGCCGGACACCGAGCGCCCCGATCACCGTGGCCGCCGTCGACAGCCACCACGCGGGGATCGGCCGCGACAGCGCGAGCACCACCGCGCCGGCCTTGGCCAGCCCGACCGGGAGGGCGTAACCGAGGGGCAGGCCTCCGTGGTCCTGGAGCTGCGCGACCTCGCCGAGGAAGATGCCCAACGCCGCCAGGCACAGCACTCCGTGCGGCAGCCAGCGCAGCCATACGAAGGCGGGCAGCGGGTCCGCGCGGACCGTCCACAGGTCGTCGCGCAGCACGCCCAGCCAGCCCCGCAGGCGGCGCACCACCGGGTGTCGGCCCCTCCCCGTCTCCGTCACGCGCTCAACCCTAGGGGGCGTCTCGCTAGGCACGCCGGGCCTCCTTCGCCACCGTGCTGCCCTCGGCCCGGTGCACGCGGACCACTCGGGACGGGCGCCCACGCGGGGCCGGGTGCTGCTCGTGGGAGCGGAAGGCGACCCAGCAGACGGTCAGCGCGAGCGCGAACACCGGCAGCCAGGCCAGCCGCACGGCGATCCAGCCCAGGTCGTCGGGGACCGTGTGCAGACCGGGCAGCGGACCCGCGAGGAGGGCGGTGGCCGTGGTGGCCATCAGGGCCGTCTGATGCCAGAGGAAGATCGTCATGGCGGAGAGGTTGACCAGGACGACCGCCGCCCAGGCGACCGGCCGGCGCAGCACGCGGCGCAGCGGCTCGCGCAGCAGCAGGGCCAGCCCGCACTGGGCCAGGCCGAAGGTGACGGCGGCCAGCGTGGGCGGGTTCAGGTTGGAGACCGCGGCGCCCGGCACGCCGACCATCGACGCCGGATACCCCGCCCAGGCCACCAGCGCGGCCGTCACCGCCGCCCCGCCGGCCAGCAGGACCCATCCGGCGCGCCGGCGCTCCAGCTCCCCCCGGGTCCAGGCGGCGCCCAGCGTGTAGGGCACCAGCCAGCCGGCCGCCAGGTTGGCCCAGCCCAGCCAGGAGGGGCCGCCGAGGCCGAAACGCACCAGATCCACATGGAGTACGACGGCCAGCGGCCACAGCGGGTTGACCCTGGTGAGCAGCGGAGTCGCCGCCGTCAGCGCGGCGAGGACCAGCAGGAACCACAAGGGGGACAGGGCTAGCTTCACCAGGGTGCGCACGGTGGCGTACTCGGCGCCGCTCAGCAGCAGGCCCGCCGTGGCCACCGCCCACAGGGCGAGCAGGGCGGCCACCGGGCCGAACAGTCTGACCAGGCGGGCGCGCAGCCACTGCCCGTAGGTCACCCCGCGAGCCCGCGCCGACGCGTGGCTGCGGGTCGCCACGTGCCCGCCGACCAGGAAGAACACGGCGAGTGTCTGGAAGACCCAGGAGATCGGGGCGAGCCGGGGAAGGTGCCGCAGCGGGCTGTCGGTGCGCAGGGTGCCGCCGTCCGCGACCAGGGCGGTCACCAGCCAGTGGCCGAGGACGACGCCGAGGATGGCGAGGGCGCGCAGGGCGTCGACCGCGCGGTCACGGGTGACGGGGGTCGCCGCGTCGAGCCGCGCGGCGCTCCTGATGAGGGGCGTCGGTTCACGCATGGGTCACCTCCGAGGTCCGGCCGAGCACGATCCGGGCGAGGTTCGCCAGGGAGACCGAGCCCGGCGCGAAGTAGTCGCTGTGGCCGCCGTCTCCGGCGGCGAAGACACGGGCGCCGAAGGCCGGGGACACCGGGTCGGTGCCGAAGCCGACGGTGGTGCCGAAGAGGTCCGCCTTCGCGTGCGGGACTCCGGCGATCCAGTCGTCGCCGCCCCGGGCCGCCCAGACCCGGGCGGTGGTGCGCAGCGCGGCCGCGGAGTCGGCGCCGGTGCCGGGGCTGCCGAGCAGGGCCAGGTCGGCCATCGGTGAGCCCAGGGCGGCGGCGCGGGCGCAGACGACCGAGCCGTAGGAGTGGCACACCAGGGACACGTGGGCGTCGCGGCCGGTGAGGGTGCGCAGCTGCCGCAGGAACCGGTCCAGACGCGGGGCGGCCTCGTCGGCGCGGCCGGTGGTGAGGACCGTGGAGCTGACGGTGCCGGGCGTCTCGTACCCGAGCCAGGCCACCACCGCCGTACGCGTGGACTCGCCCGCCTGCTTGGCGAGTTGGTGGTGGAGGGCGGTCGCGGTGGCGCGGAAGCGGCCGTAGGTGTCGAGGCCGGTGTCGGATCCGGGGACCAGGACGGCGACGTGGTCGGCGTGGGCGAGGTCGCCGAAGACCTCCGTGGTCCGGCCGGCCCCGCGCCCGTCGAAGGCGAGGAGCTGCCGGGACCGGCCGGCCAGGGCGCGGTCGGCCGCGGCGCGGTGGCGGTCGCCGTGGGCGGCGGCCATGCGGGAGGCCTGCTCGGCGTTGGCGCGGTTGGCCGCGTACGCCGCGTCCAGGGTGGCCGCGGAGAGCGGGGGCAGCACGGCGGGTGCGGGGGCGGGGATCTGCGGGCGGGCCGCGGCGGAGAGCGGCAGGACGACCGCGGCGGTGACGAGGAGGGCGAGCAGGGAACGCAGCCCACGGGGCGCACGGCGGCGGTCTGCCGTGGTCCCGTCCCCGGTGTCGGCACGCCGCGCAGCGGTCGGCTCCATGACTCGCTTCCCTCCCCGTCCGCCCGGCCATCGGGCTTCACTGATCGGGAAGTTACGGAGCGGGAGCCGTCGCCCGCGTCACGCCGGAGAGCTCTTCGCGGACGTAGCTCTCAGGTATGACGGGTATGACAGGGTCAGACGGACTGGGCCAGACGGACATGGCCAGACGGACATGGCCAGGCAGACAGGGCCATGCGGACATGCCCAGGCGGACGAGCCCCAGAGGCCTCGGAGCGACGGGGTCCGCGAAGCCGCGGGGCCTCACCACGCCAGCTGGGCGATCTCCTCCGCCACCACCGCGCACGCGTCCGCCGCCGGGTCGATCAGCGGGAAGTGACCGACGTCCTCCAGCAGGGTCAGCCCGACGACCTCGCCCGCCTTCGCCGCCGCCTCCGCGTACGACTCGGCGACCGCCTGCGGCACGTCCAGGTCCGTACGGCCCTGGACCAGCGTCGTCGCGATGCCCGTGGGCAGCAGCAGCGCCGGGTCGGCGTACGGCTGCCGGTCGGCGAACGCGTCCTCGCCGCCCAGGAGTTGCCGCACCGCTCCACCGCACACGTCCAGCTTCACCGAGACCGCGAGGTCGGCGATCGGGGCGAGCGCGACGACCCCGCGCAGGGGTGCGGGACCGTCGGTGCGCCAGGGCGCGCCGGCCGGCAGGACGTGCCGGCCGGCGGCCCACAGCGCGAGGTGGCCGCCCGCCGAGTGGCCGGTGAGCACCGTGCGGCGGGGGTCGGCCTGCGGAAGCGCCTCGCGGACGAGGCCGGGGAGGGCATCGAGCGCCGCGGCGACGTCGTCGAAGGTGTCCGGCCAGCGGCCGGCGACGGGCTGGTCCCCGGCGCCGGTCTCCGTGCCCCCGCGCCGGTACTCCACGCTGGCCACCGCGAATCCCCTACGGGCCAGGAAGTCAGCGAACGGGCTGATGTGCCTGCGGTCGTACGGAGCGCGCCAGGCGCCGCCGTGCAGCACGACGACCAGCGGGGCGAGGACGGCCGGACCGGTGGTCTCGGCACCGCGCGGGGCGTAGAAGTCGATCACCTGGTCGGGGTGGTCGCCGTAGGAGGCCGTGGCGTCGGGGTCGACGGGCGGGTGCGAGAAGGCGGACTCCTCCTCGGCGGCGGCCCGTGCTGCTGCGACGTCGTCCGTCATGCTCAACCTCTCAGCGATGAAACGTATGTGGCGGACCAGGTGGGACACGGGCCGTTGGCCGGGACGGTATCAGGACGATGACGTGCGGGGACATGGGGATGTCACGCTCGGTGAAGAGGTAAACGGTTCTGCTGTTTCGTTACCCTGGCGGGGTGACCCGTACGGGCACCAAGTGCACCCAGGAGGCCGATATGTCGACCGCCGAACCCGGCACCGTACGTCCCGGAGGGCGCACCGCGCGGGTACGCGCCGCAGTGCTGCGGGCGGCCGGGGACGTCCTGGCCGAGCAGGGGTTCGACCGGCTGGACCTCGCGGACGTGGCGCGGCGCGCGGAGGTCGGGAAGACCACCGTGTACCGGCGCTGGGGGTCCGTCACCGGGCTCGTGGCGGACCTGCTCGTCGACATGGCCGAGCAGTCCTCGCCCCGGGAGGAGACCGGGTCGGTGCTCGGCGATCTGCGGGCCAACGCGCTGCTCGTGCAGCGGACGCTGGCGGACGAGCGGCAGGGGGCGCTGTTCCGCGCGGTGATCGCGGCGGCGACGTGCGACGAGCGGACGGCGCAGGCGCTGCGGCGGTTCTACGAGGTGCGGGTGACCGAGTGGGCGCGGTGCGTGGAGCAGGGAGTGGCCCGGGGCGAGTTGCCGGAGGGCACGGACGCGCGGGCGGTCGTACGGGCGGTGTCCGCTCCGCTGTACTACGGGTTGCTGACGTCCGGGGCGGTCCCCGACGCCCCCGCCGCGGAGCGGGCCGCGCGGGCGGCGCACGCCGCTGCCGTGGCGGGGGTCTTCGTCGGGGAGTGACCGGGTGCGGCCGGGCTACCGCAGGACCTCCGCGAGCACCCTCGCCGCCCTCTCCACATCCCCGAACCCGACGTACAGCGGCGTGAAGCCGAAGCGCAGGACGTCCGGGGCGCGGAAGTCGCCGACGACTCCCCGCTCGATGAGCCGCTCCATGACGTCTCCGGCGTCGTCGCACCGCAACGCCACCTGGCTGCCCCGCTCCCCGTGGGGCACCGGAGTCACCGACTCCACGCGTCCCGCCGGGACGTAGGCGGCCACGCACTCCAGGAAGAAGTCCGTCAGCGCCAGCGACTTGGCGCGCACCGCCTCGATCGACACCCCGTCCCAGACGTCGAGTGCCGCCTCCAGGGCGAGCATCGACAGGATGTCCGGCGTGCCGACGCGCCCGCGCAGCGCACCCGGTCCCGGCTCGTACCCGGGCCGCATGCCGAAGGGCTCCGCGTGGGAGTTCCAGCCGGGCAGCGGGGAGTCGAAGCGGTCCTGGAGTTCCCGGCGCACGTAGAGGTACGCCGGTGAACCCGGGCCGCCGTTCAGGTACTTGTACGTGCAGCCGACCGCCAGGTCCACCCCGTGCTCGTCCAGCCCGACGGGCAGCGCGCCCGCGCTGTGGCACAGGTCCCAGACGGCGATCGCGCCCGCGCGGTGCACGGCGGCCGTGAGGGCCGGCAGGTCGTGGAGGCGTCCGGTGCGGTAGTCGACGTGGTTGAGGAGGACGGCGGCCGTGCGGTCGCCCAGCACGCCCGGCACCTCCGCCGGGACCACCGGCCGCAGGGTGCAGCCCGTCATCCGCGCCGCCGACTCGGCGATGTACCCGTCGGTCGGGAAGGTCGTCGCGTCGACGACGATCTCGTCACGCCGCCCGGAAAAGCCCTCGCTCCCGGAAGGGCCCTCGCCACCGGACGCGCCGGAAGCGCCGGAAGCGCCCTCGCCCCCGCCCGGACCCGTGTTCGCCATCCGTACCGCCGCCACCAGCGCCTTGAAGACGTTCACGCTGGTCGAGTCGCCGACGACCACCTGCCCGGCCGCCGCCCCGACCAGGGGCGCGATCCGGTCGCCGATCCGCTCGGGCGCGGTCCACCAGCCGCTCTCCTCCCAGGAGCGGATCCGCAGCTCGCCCCACTGGCGGCCGACCACGTCGGCGACCCGCCCGGGGACGGCCGCAGGCAGCGCCCCCAGGGAGTTCCCGTCCAGGTAGACGACGTCGTCGAGGACGAACTCGGCGCGCTTGCCCGCCAGTTCGTCCGCCCCGTCCAGCTTCTCCGCCCGCATCGCCAGTTCGGCCGTGCGCAGGTCGGGCGTCCCCGGCTCAGACATAGGACCTCGCCGTCCACAGCTCGGGGAAAACGTTCTTCTGCGCGCGCTTCTCCAGCCAGGCGACCCCGGCGGAGCCGCCCGTGCCGGTCTTCGCGCCCATCGCGCGGCGGGTGGCGACCAGGTGGTCGTTGCGCCAGCGCCACACCAGTTCGGCGACGTCGGTCAGCGCCTCGCCGAGCCGGGCGAGTTCGTCGGACTCGTCCGCGGAGTAGAGGGCGGTCCACACCGCCTCCACCTCCGGCGACGGCTCGTAGCGCCGGGAGATGTCCCGCGTGAGCACCGACTCGGGGATCGCGTGCCCGCGGCGTGCCAGCAGCGCCAGCACCTCGTCGTACAGGCTCGGCTCGTGCAGCGCCTTCTCCAGCTCCGCGTGGACGCGGGGCGCGCCCCGGTGCGGCACCAGCATCGACGCGGACTTGTCGCCGAGCAGGAACTCCATCCGGCGGTACATCGCGGATTGGAAGCCGGATCCCTCCCCGAGGGCTCCCCGGTACGAGTTGAACTGCGCCGGCGTGAGCTGGGCGAGCGGCTTCCAGGAGGCGTTCAGCGCCTCCAGCTCCCGGACGGAACGTTTCAGCGCGGCCATCGCCGTCGGAACGTCGTCCTCGCGCAGCGCCTTCGCGGCCGTCTCCCACTCGTGGACGATCACCGTGAACCACAGCTCCATGACCTGGGTCGTGACCAGGAAGACCATCTCTCCGGGATCGTCGGAGAGGGTGTGCTGGAGGTGGGTGAGGACATCCGCCTTGACGTAGTCCTCGTACGGGGTGGTCCCCTGGAAGTCGAGATGCGGGGTCTCGGGCTCGTGGGTCGCCTGAGCCTCGTGGGACATCGCTGTCTCCTGTTGTTGCTCCGGGTAGCGGTCCGCCCCTGCCGTTACCGGCACGGGGGCCCCGGTCCCCACCCCGCATCCTCCGCAAAGCCCGGGAACATCGCAAGGCCCGCCTGATCACAGACGGGCCTCGCGGGGACGCACGCGGAGGCGCGCGGGCGTCAGCCCAGCGTCTGCGCCGCCGTCGGCGACGAGTCCTTCAGGAACTGGGTGCAGCGCTCGTACTCCTCCTGCTCCCCGATCGCCTGCGCGGCGCGGGCCAGGGCGTGCAGGGCGCGCAGGAAGCCGCGGTTCGGCTCGTGCTCCCACGGCACCGGCCCGTGGCCCTTCCAGCCGTTGCGGCGCAGGGCGTCCAGGCCACGGTGGTAGCCGGTACGGGCGTAGGCGTACGACTCCACCACGCTGCCCCGCTCGAACGCCTCGTCGGCCAGCCGGGCCCAGGCCAGCGACGAGGTCGGGTACTTCCCGGCGACCTCGGCGGCCGGGGCGCCGCCCGCCAGCAGCTCGCGCGGCTCCGGGTCGTCGGGCAGGTGGGTCGGGGGCGGTCCCCCGAGCAGGTTCTCGTGAATCGTCATGGGTTCAGTCTGTCACCGGTGGGTGCCGTCGGCCGGTGGCCCTCCGGGCGCGGCCGACGGCTCCTCGCCCTCCAGCGGCGGCGCCGTCACCCCGCAGTGCGTACGGCACTCCGGGTGCCGGCAGCCCGGCGCGGGCCGCCGTACGGTCGCGAAGGCCAGCACGGCCCCCACCACCAGGACGCCCGCGCACCACAGCATCGCCCGGCCGAACGCGGCGTCGAAGGCGGACGCCGAGCGGTAGGCCTCCGGCCCCATCCCGGCGAGCAGCGGCAGCGCGGCCACCGCGACCAGGCCCGCCGCCCGCGCGGCCGCGTTGTTGATGCCGCTGGCAAGCCCCGCCCGCGCGGTGTCGACGGAGCCGAGGACGGTGGCGGTCAGCGGGGCGACCAGGGTGACCATGCCGAGGCCCAGCACCAGCAGCGCGGGCAGCACGTCGACGACGTACGACGCGTCGGGCCCGACCCTGAGCATCAGCAGCATGCCCGCCGCGCACAGCAGCGGCCCCACGGTCAGCGGGAGGCGCGGCCCGGTCAGCTCCCCCAGCTCCCCGGACCGCGCGGAGAACAGCAGCATCAGCACGGTCGTCGGCAGCAGGGCCGTACCCGCGCCGAGGGCGGAGTACCCGGAGACGACCTGGAGTTGGATCACGACGAGGAAGAAGAAGCCGCCGAAGGCCGCGTACACGCACAGCGTGACCAGGTTGACCGCGGTGAACTGGCGGGAGGCGAAGATGTCCGGCGGCATCATCGGATCGGGCCGCCGCCGCTCCACCACCACGAACGCCACGGCGGCGAGCACGCCCAGGACCCCCGTCACGGCCACCGTCAGCGTGCCCGCGCGGGCCTCGATCAGCGCGTACGTCACCAGGGCGAGCGCGAGGGCGCCGAGCACCGCGCCGAGCACGTCGAACCGGCCGCGGGAGCCGCTCGCGGACTCCGGTACGTGCCGCAGCGCGACCGGCACGCACAGCAGGGCCAGCGGGACGTTGATCAGGAACACCCAGCGCCAGCCGGGCCCGTCCACCAGCCAGCCGCCCAGGAACGGCCCCACGGCGGCGCCGATGCCGCCGAAGCCGGACCACAGACCGACCGCGCGGCCCCGGTCGTCGGGGTGGATGGACGCCTGGATCAGCGCCAGGGACCCCGGCGTGAGCAGCGCGCCGCCGACGCCCTGCAGGGCCCGGGCGGCGACGAGGACCCCGGCGTTCGGGGCGAGCCCGCACAGCAGCGAGGCGACCGCGAACCACGCGACACCGAGCACGAAGATCCGCCGGCGCCCGTAGCGGTCGCCGAGGGCGCCGCCGAGCAGGATCAGCCCGGCCAGCGTGACCATGTACGCGTTGACCGTCCACTGCAGCACGGCGAGGTCCGCGTCGAGGTCGGTGCCGATGCGGGGCAGGGCGACGTTCACGACGGTCGAGTCCAGCATGGCCATGCTGGAGCCGAGCACCGTGGTGAACAGGACCCACTTGCCCTGGGTGGAGGCCAGCCGGACGTCGGGCATGCCCCCAGGTATACAGCGAGCCCGGTGCGGTGGCACCGGGCTCGCCGTGCGGACGTACGGGCGTACGGGTTACTTCAGCTTCGTACCGGCCGACCGCAGGTTCTTGCAGGCCTCGACGACGCGCGTGGCCATGCCGGCCTCGGCCAGCTTGCCCCAGGTGCGCGGGTCGTAGGTCTTCTTGGAGCCGACCTCGCCGTCGACCTTCAGGACGCCGTCGTAGTTCTTGAACATGTGGTCGGCGACCGGACGCGTGAAGGCGTACTGGGTGTCCGTGTCGATGTTCATCTTGACCACGCCGTTCTCCAGAGCGGTCAGGATCTCCTGCTCGGTGGAGCCGGAGCCGCCGTGGAAGACGAAGTCGAACGGCTGGGAGCCGGCCGGCTTGCCGTACTTGGCGGCGACGCCCTCGTTCAGCTCCTTCAGCAGCTCGGGACGGAGCACCACGTTGCCCGGCTTGTACACGCCGTGCACGTTGCCGAAGGACGCGGCCAGCAGGTAGCGGCCCTTCTCGCCGAGGCCGAGCGCCTCGGCCGTGCGGATCGCGTCGTCGACCGTCGTGTACAGCTCGTCGTTGATCTCGTGGGTGACGCCGTCCTCCTCACCGCCGGTGGGGGTGATCTCCACCTCGAGGATGATCTTGGCGGCGGCGGCACGGGCCAGCAGCTCCTGGCCGATGGCCAGGTTGTCGGCCAGGGTCTCCGCGGAGCCGTCCCACATGTGGGACTGGAACAGCGGGTTCTCGCCGCGGGCGACGCGCTCCTCGGAGACGGCCAGCAGCGGACGGACGTAGCCGTCCAGCTTGTCCTTCGGGCAGTGGTCGGTGTGCAGGGCGACCGTCACGTCGTACTTCGCGGCCACGATGTGCGCGAACTCGGCCAGGGCGACGGCGCCGGTGACCATGTCCTTGTTGTGCTGGCCGCCCAGGAACTCCGCGCCACCCGTCGAGATCTGGATGATGCCGTCGCTCTCGGCCTCGGCGAAGCCGCGCAGCGCCGCGTGCAGGGTCTGCGACGAGGTGACGTTGATGGCCGGGTAGGCGAACTTGCCTGCCTTCGCCCGGTCGAGCATCTCGTTGTAGACCTCGGGGGTTGCGATGGGCATCTGTCCGCTCCTTGTATGTGCGGGTGGGCGTGTGGTGCGTTTACGGCCCTGACCTAGACCATGGGGGCGACGTCATCGTCGGCCCCATCTTTCCAGACTCGGCCGGAAGGTCCATGGGGCCGTCCGAGCCGTGGTCAGTCGAGACCCAGCTCGTCCTTGGCGTACGCGTACAGGTACGGCACCCCCGCGCCGTCCTGGATCTTCTCGGCGGCGCCGGTGGCCCGGTCCACGATCGTCGCGACGGCCACCACCTCGGCGCCCGCCTCGCGCACCGCCTCGACGGCGGTCAGCGGGGAACCACCGGTGGTGGAGGTGTCCTCGACGACCAGGACCCGGCGGCCGGCGATGTCCGGGCCTTCCACGCGCCGCTGCAGCCCGTGCGCCTTGGCGGCCTTGCGTACGACGAAGGCGTCGAGCCGCTTCCCGCGCGCGGCGGCCGCGTGCAGCATGGCGGCGGCGACCGGGTCGGCGCCCATGGTCAGGCCGCCCACCGCGTCGAACTCCAGGTCGGCGGTCAGGTCCAGCAGCACCTGGCCGACCAGCGGGGCGGCCTCGCCGTCGAGGGTGATGCGGCGCAGGTCGACGTAGTAGTCGGCCTCCAGACCCGAGGAGAGGGTCACCTTGCCGTGCACCACGGCCTTGTCCTTGATCTGCTGCAGCAGCGCCGCACGTGTGCCTGGCGGCATTGCTTCGTTGACGTCCGTCATGCCGACCAGCTTAGAGCCGGGTCCAGCTCCAGGTCGTCGTGGCCTCCAGCGGCTCCAGCGGCGTGACCAGGCGCGGGCGGGTGTTCAGACCGTTGGGCGGGCCGGTCTGCGGCTCCACGCACACGGCGGCCTCCTGCTCGTCGTAGACGACGACCCACTCCTCGGGGCTGGTGACCTTCAGCCGGAGCGCGCCCGGCCAGGTCAGCGTCACGTCGACGCCGCCGGGCATGCCGAAGCAGTCGTCCCAGGGGCCGGGCTCCGGGTCGATCCGGTTGCCGGTGGGAAGGTGGTCGGCGCCGCGCTCCTCCTGCCAGGCGGGCTTGAAGTCGATCTCCGCGTCGGTGCCGCCGAGGTTCCGGTTGAACCACGGGTGCCAGCCGATCTGCGCCGGGAAGGACGACTCGTACGTCTCCACGGACATGGTCAGCGTCAGCGAGTCCGGCGTCAGCGCGAACATCTGGGTGACGCGGCCGGTGTACGGCCAGGGGTCGACCAGGTCGTACGTGAGGACCGCCTCGTCGGCGCCTGTGCGGGCGACGCTCCAGGCGCCGTCGCGGGCGGTGCCGTGGATGGCGTGCGGGGCGGCGTTGAGCGGCATCTGGTGCTCGGTCGCGCCGTCCCGGAACCGGCCGTCGCGGATCCGGCCGCACCAGGGCACCATCGGGAAGCAGCCGAAGCGCTCGCCCTGGCGGAGCAGCTCGGTGCCGCCGACGCGCAGTCCTCCGACCCGGCCGCCGTTCCCGGGGTGCAGGGTCACCTCCGCGTCGCCCGCGGTCAGCGTGATGTCTTCGTTACTCACGGGACGACCCTACTGGCCTGATCAAGAGAGCGTTCGCGCCAACTGGCCGGACGTCGGCGAGGCACCTCCCAGGGGATCTCTCCTAGCGGCGGCGGCGCAGCGCCCGGCCGACCACGATCGCCGAGGCCACGACCAGCGCCGCCGCGGGGGCGGCCCAGCGCAGGGTGCTGTTCGGGACGACCGTCTGCGGGGCGGGCACGGGGGCGTAGCGGCCGCGCGGCGGGGCGTGGTCGACCTCCTCCGCGCTGCGCCCGATCATCGTGCGGCGGGCGTGGGCGGCCTCGGCGGGGGGCGCGGGGGACTCGGCGAAGTCACGGGTGAGGGATGCGGCGTCGTCGCCGGTCGCCTCGTCCGGCTCGCCGCCCGTCTCGCCGCCCGGCTCGTCGTCGGCGTCCCGGTCGAGGGACGAGGGCGGGATCTCGGTGTCGAAGACGGACACCGCCTCGCTCTCGGTCTCGGTCTCCGACTCGGCCTCCTCCCTCGCCTCAGAGGTGTCCGCCGCCTCCGCCGCGAGGTTCTCCCCGAAACGGTTCAGCAGGCGGCTCACCGCCGAGGCGACCGCCTCGGCCGGCAGTTCGGTGATCCGGCCGTCCGCGGAGGCCCTGCCCTCGAAGGCGAGGGCGGTGCCGTCGTCCTGGGTGCGCAGGCGGAGGGTGAGGGCGAGCTTGACCGTGCCGGTGCCGCGGGTCTCGGTGCCGTCGCCGACGACGGCGTACGAACCGTCGTCCCGCGCGGAGACGTGTACGGAACCCCGGTAGGTGATGGTGGTGCCGCCCGCCCGCAGCTTGAGCCGTCCGGCGACGGGCTCGGCGCCCGCCTCCTGCTGGAGCCCGGGAACCGCCCGGGCGACCCGCGCGGGGTCCGCGAGCGCCGCCTTCAGCCGGTCGGCCGGTACCGGTACGAACACCTCGTGCTCCATGTCGTCGCAGCCTACCCAGTGACGGCCGGAACACACCCCGCGCTGCGCCCCCTCGTCACCCTCGCGCGGCGCTGCCGTCAGCCGTGGTAGCGGGGGTGCACCAGGGTCGACGGCGGGAGGCCGGGCAGCCGGGCGGACGCGGCGGCGGACTCGGCGGCGGCCAGCCGGCCGGGGGTGAGCGTGAGCGGGCGCGGGGCGTCCGGGGAGGTGTCCAGCCGCAGCGGCGGACGGGTGCCGGGGGCGGCCAGGACGAAGCCCCGGTCACGGCCGTCGAGGTACGGGGCGGTGCGCAGACCGGCGGCGTGCAGCGTGGCGTCGACCGTCCACAGGACACGGGGGCGGGCGGCCGACGAGCCCGTGTGGACCACCAGACGGCCGCCCGGCGCGAGGGCGCGGCGGGCGAGGCCGTAGAACTCCTGGGAGTACAGCTTGGCGCCCGCCGTGCGACAGGGCCCGGGCAGGTCCGTGATCACCACGTCGTACGCCGCGTGCGGCGCGCCGCGCAGCCAGCGGAAGGCGTCCGCCGTCGTCACCCGCACGCGCGGGTCGTCGTAGGCGTGCTCGTTCAGCGCGGACAGCGCGGGATCGGTACGCGCCAACCGCACAAGCGCGGCGTCGAGTTCCACCACCTCCACCCGCCGCACGCCGGGAAAGCGCAGCGCCTCCCGCGCGGCGAGTCCGTCGCCGCCGCCGAGAATGAGCACGCGCGTGCGCGGGCCGGTCATCGCGGGGTGGACCAGCGCCTCGTGGTACCGGCGTTCATGGCTGCCGCTGACCCGCAGCCGGCCGTCGAGGAAGAGGCCGAGGGGCCGGCCGTCGGTGCCGCCGGTGAGGACGACCTCCTGGACGTCGGTGCGCAGCGCGACCCGTACGTCCGCCCCGTACACCGCGTGGCGGGCGGCCCGTTCGAAGTCGTCGACGAGGACGGCGGCCGCGGCGAGCACGGCGAGCACGGTGACGTTGACGGCGAGCAGCAGCAGCCGGGCGCGGCGGGTGAGGTCGCGGCCGAACAGGCCGAGCACCAGTGCGCCGCCCACGACCACGTTGACCGCGCCGGTGAGCAGCGCCCCGGTCAACTGGCCCATGAGGGGCAGCAGCAGGAAGGGGAAGGCGAGGCCGCCGACCAGCGCGCCGACGTAGTCCACGGCGAACAGGTCGGCCACCGCGCCGCCGGCGTCCTGGCGGCGGATGCGCTGGATCAGCTCCATCAGCAGGGGGATCTCGGCGCCGGTCAGCAGGCCGATGGTGAGGGAGAAGGCGACCATCAGCCAGCGCGGGCCGTCCTCCCACAGACCGCCCCAGTCGCCGGTCCAGGCGAAGACGGCGTACAGCGCCATCGCGCTGCACCCGCCGACCAGCGCGAGCGCCGCCTCGATCGCGCAGAACCCGACGGCGGCGTGCCGTCGCAGGCCCTTCGCGACCAGGGAGCCGATGCCCATCGCGAAGACCATGACGGAGAGGACGATGGAGGTCTGGGTGACCGAGTCGCCGGTGACGTACGCGGCGAGGGCGACCAGTTCGAGTTCGTACACGAGTCCGCAGGCCGCGCAGACGAACACGCCGGCGAGGACCAGCCACCGTCCGGTTCCGGGACGGACGGGCAGCCGCGCGGGACCGCGCCAGGACGGCGGGGCGCCGGGACGGGCCGGCGCGTGCGGATCGATCACGACAGTGACGTTACGTCAGGGGTGTGGTGCGCTTCGTCACCCACACGTGTGGATCTGGGTTTGAGAACGGCACCTCTGGTTCGAGGTGCCGTCAGGTGCTCGCCGCCCGGCGCGACCCGACTCTCGTCCGGGTCGCCACCAACTGCCCGTCCTGCGGGTACGCGTGCCAGGTCCGCCAGTGGACCTGCCCCTCGTGCCGCTGGGCCAGCATCGCGGTGAAGGCGTGCGGGCTGCCCGGGAAGACGCCGGCGAGGCCGTGCGGATGGTCGGAGACGAGGGCGAGGAGTTCCTGGGCCCGGCCTTCGAAGGAGCCCGGGGACAAGTCCTCGACGCGGGCGGCGAATTCGTACTCCCAGTCGCCCACCCGCTTGGCCACGCCGAGCGGGAGCGGGGTGCTGCTGCCGGGGATGCACGCCACCGTCTCGGAACAGTTGGTCCGCTCCTCCTCCAGGAGCACCTGATGTGACGCGCCGAGCAGCCGCAACTGCAGTTTCGCGCCGTCCAGTTGGAGGTCGAGGGTGGCGAGGGCGGGCAGCGGCTCACGGCCCAGGGCCCAGGCGAGGTCGGCTGCGCGTGTATCGGTATAGGAGGTGTTCAGGGTCGTGAGCATGGATCGGCTCCGCTAGCACGCAAAGAGAGAACGACGCCGGGAAGATCGGCCCGGTCAGCCCAGTCAGAAGGGGTGTCCGTCAGGACGTCCGAGGGGCTGCGTTGGTGTGTTAGAGGGAATCATGAACTGTGTCGCTGCCACAGCGCTTTTACCCAACTTCGGGCGGTTCTCATCCCTCAGGGGGCTCCTCAGCTCAACTGTTCAACTACGGCGTACGCCGGAGCGGGCCGGACAAGGCAAGGCGCCCGCCGGTCGTTCCCGGCGGGCGCCTGTCGATGCGGTTCCCCCTTCGGAGCTCGGCTGCCCCGTGTCAGCTGCCTCCACCGCATCCGCCACCGCCGCCCCCGCAGGACGACGAGCTGCTCCCGCAGGACGACGAGCTGCTCCCGCAGGAGTGTCCGCCCGAGCTGTGGCCCGAGGAGGAGTCCGAGGACGAGGAGTCCGAGGACGACCCGCTGTCGCCGCCCGACACGTCCCCACCGGCCCCCGCGACCACCCACCAGCTGGCGTCACTCGAGCCGGAGCTCGAGCTGGAGCCGGAACGGGCGCTTCCCCCGGACCCCCGGCGGCCCCCCGACCGCACAGGCCCCCGCGCGCCGGCCCGCCGTGCACTCCGGCTCGCCAGCACGCCCACCGCGACGACTACCGCGACGACCGCCAGGATGATGCCGATGACCATGGCGTCACCCTCCTTTCAGTTCCCCCGAAGCGGCCCCCCGTGGGCGCCTCGTGTGGTGCGTGAACCGGGGATGCCCGCCGTGCGCGACGGTCAAAGCAGAGTTGAGGAACTTCTGAGGGTCCTACCAGCAAAAAGACCCCTGGCCTGCGCTCAACTGCAGGTCGGGGGCCGTGCGTGACCGACCGGCTGGGCGAACGCTGGTTGAGGAAGGCCGGGGCTTCGGCGCAGGATGGCCGGCATGACCTCCACCGAGCGCCCCTTCCTCAACCGCAGCCTCGCCGAGTTCGGGACCACGATCTTCGCCGAGATGTCGGCGCTGGCCCTGCGGACCGGGTCGATCAACCTGGGCCAGGGATTCCCCGACACGGACGGCCCCGAGGAGATCCGGGAGGCGGCCGTGCGGGCGCTGCGGGACGGGCGCGGCAACCAGTACCCGCCGGGCCCGGGCGTCCCCGAGCTGCGCACCGCGATCGCCGCCCACCAGCAGCGCCGGTACGGGCTGTCGTCCGACCCGGACAGCGAGGTGCTGGTGACGGCCGGCGCGACGGAGGCGATCGCCGCCGCGCTGCTGGCGCTGCTGGAGCCCGGCGACGAGGTGATCGCGCTGGAGCCGTACTACGACTCCTACGCGGCCTGCATCGCCATGGCGGGCGGGCGCCGGGTGCCGGTGACGCTGCGGCCCGACGGGGCCGCGTTCCGGCTTGACCTGGACGAGCTGCGGGCCGCCGTCACCGACCGCACCCGCCTGCTGCTGATCAACACCCCGCACAACCCGACCGGCACCGTACTGACCCGCGCGGAGCTGACCGCGATCGCCGAGCTGGCGGTGGAGCGGGACCTGCTGGTGGTGACCGACGAGGTCTACGAGCATCTGGTGTTCGACGACGCCGAGCATCTGCCGCTGGCCGGCTTCCCCGGCATGCGGGACCGTACGGTGACCATCGGCAGCGCCGGCAAGAGCTTCTCGTTCACCGGCTGGAAGGTCGGCTGGATCACGGCGGCGCCCGCGCTGGTCAGCGCCGTGCGGTCGGCGAAGCAGTACCTCACCTACGTGGCGTCGGGGCCCTTCCAGTACGCGGTCGCGGAGGCGCTGGCGCTGCCCGAGTCGTACTTCGCCGGGTTCCGCGCGGACATGCACGCCAAGCGGGATCTGCTCGCGGCGGGACTCGCGGAGGCGGGGTTCGGTGTCTTCCGCACCTCCGGCACCTACTTCATCACCACCGACGTCCGCCCCCTCGGCGAGAGCGACGGTTTCGCCTTCTGCCGCGCCCTGCCGGAGCGGGCGGGCGTGGTGGCCATCCCCAACGCGGTCTTCTACGACCACCGCGATCAGGGGGCGCCGTTCGTGCGCTTCGCGTTCTGCAAGCAGACGGGGGTGCTGGAGGAAGCCGTACGGCGGCTGAAGTCGCTCGCGGGCTGAACCACCGCGTCCACGCGGTCACCCACCAGGCGGTTTCCCACAGGCTGTGGAAGGGCGGACGGCGCGCCGCCGCCCGCCCCGGTCCTCGCGGAGGAAGCCTTGACTACTCCTCGTCCTCGGGCTTCTCCGCGTCGTTGATGTCCTGCTCCAGGCCCAGCTGCTCGGCCAGCCACCGGTCGAACTCGATGGCCGCGCGCACCCAGCTGACCGTCGACGACACGAAGAACTCCAGGTTGACCCCGGGGCCGATCAGCATCTGCGCCTCACCGATGAGGCGGACGGTGCCGTCGTCGTGGGTGTGCGTGTAGACCTTCGGCCACAGGGTGCGCCGGTTCCAGTCGTCGATCGACTCCAGCAGCTGGGGCTTCTCGTCGATCTGGTGGGGGCGGTCGTAGAAGGTCCGCACCGAGAAGACCTGCTGGTCACCCTCGCCGCGGAACATGAAGTACGTACGGAACTGCTCCCACGGCGCCGCGAGGTCGCCCTCTTCGTCGACGACGTACTTCAGCTCCATCTGGTCCAGGAGCTGCTTCACAAGGTCCTGATTCGGGACGACGGGGCCCGCCGGTCCTTGGGGCTGCGGCTGGGGCTGGCCCCCGAAGTTCGGAATCGAGGACGGGTCGATGCTCACCGTGAATTTCCCTTCGTACGGATTCCGCCATCCTCCCCCATGCGGGGCGGGGGGTGGCAAGCCCTCGCCCCGCCTGTCGGGGGACCGTCGGCATGATCCGGCCGGTCGGGTCACACGAGCGGGTCAGAGCGTCTTGCCCAGGTCCGCCGGTTCCGGTGTCGCCGGGCCCACGAGGAGGCCGTTCTCGAAGGTGTCGACGCGGACCGTGTCGCCGTCCTTGATCTCGCCGGAGAGGATCTCCTTGGCGAGCCGGTCGCCGATGGCGGTCTGCACCAGGCGGCGCAGCGGGCGGGCGCCGTAGGCCGGATCGTTGCCCTCGTCGGCGAGCCAGGCCAGGGCCTCGGGGGTGACCTCCAGGGTGAGGCGGCGTTCGGCGAGGCGCCGGGCCAGCCGGTCGATCTGGAGGCGGGCGATCCGGGCCAGCTCCTCCTTGGTCAGCGAGGAGAAGACGACGAGGTCGTCCAGGCGGTTCAGGAACTCCGGCTTGAAGGCCGTCCGCACCACCTCCAGGACCTGCTCCTTCTTCTCCGCCTCGGTGGTCATCGGGTCGACCAGGAACTGGCTGCCCAGGTTGGACGTCAGCACCAGGATCGTGTTGCGGAAGTCGACCGTGCGGCCCTGCCCGTCCGTCAGACGGCCGTCGTCCAGCACCTGGAGCAGGATGTCGAAGACCTCGGGGTGGGCCTTCTCCACCTCGTCCAGCAGGACCACGCTGTACGGGCGGCGGCGGACCGCCTCGGTGAGCTGGCCGCCCTCCTCGTAGCCGACGTATCCGGGCGGCGCGCCGACCAGCCGGGCCACGCTGTGCTTCTCGCTGTACTCCGACATGTCGATGCGGACCATGGCCCGCTCGTCGTCGAAGAGGAAGTCCGCCAGGGCCTTCGCCAGCTCGGTCTTCCCGACGCCGGTCGGGCCCAGGAAGAGGAACGAGCCGGTGGGCCGGTCGGGGTCGGCGATGCCGGCGCGGGACCGGCGTACGGCGTCGCTCACCGCGCGCACGGCCTCCGTCTGCCCGATCAGGCGCTTGCCCAGCTCGTCCTCCATGCGCAGCAGCTTCTGCGTCTCGCCCTCCAGGAGGCGTCCGGCGGGGATGCCGGTCCAGGAGGCGACGACGTCGGCGATGTCGTCGGCGCCGACCTCCTCCTTGACCATCGTGTCCTTGGAGGCCTCCTCCTCGGCCTCCGAGGCGGCCTCCAGGTCGCGTTCGACGGCCGGGATCTCGCCGTACAGCAGCTTCGACGCGGTGTCGAAGTCGCCGTCGCGCTGAGCGCGTTCGGCCTGGCCGCGCAGCTCGTCCAGCTTCTCCTTCAGCTCGCCGACCCGGTTGAGGGACTGCTTCTCCTTCTCCCAGCGGGCGGTGAGGCCGCGCAGCTCCTCCTCCTTGTCGGCGAGGTCGCGGCGCAGCTTCTCCAGGCGTTCCCGGGAGGCCTCGTCGGTCTCCCGGCTGAGCGCCAGCTCCTCCATCCTGAGCCGGTCGACGGCGCGCTGGAGCTCGTCGATCTCGACGGGGGACGAGTCGATCTCCATGCGGAGCCGGGAGGCGGCCTCGTCGACGAGGTCGATGGCCTTGTCGGGGAGGAAGCGGGAGGTGATGTACCGGTCGGAGAGGGTGGCGGCGGCGACCAGCGCGCTGTCGGCGATCTGGACCTTGTGGTGGGCCTCGTAGCGCCCCTTGAGGCCGCGCAGGATCGCGATGCTGTCCTCGACGGACGGCTCGGCGACCAGCACCTGCTGGAAGCGGCGCTCCAGCGCCGGGTCCTTCTCGATGCGCTCGCGGTACTCGTCGAGGGTGGTGGCGCCGACCATGCGCAGCTCGCCGCGGGCCAGCATGGGCTTGAGCATGTTGCCGGCGTCCATCGCCGAGTCGCCGCCGGCGCCCGCGCCGACGACGGTGTGCAGCTCGTCGATGAAGGTGATGATCTGGCCGTCGGAGTCCTTGATCTCGGCCAGGACGGTCTTCAGCCGCTCCTCGAACTCGCCCCGGTACTTGGCGCCCGCGACCATGGCTCCGAGGTCGAGCGCGACCAGCCGCTTGTCCTTCAGGGACTCGGGCACGTCGCCCTTCACGATCCGCTGGGCGAGGCCCTCGACGACGGCGGTCTTGCCGACACCGGGCTCGCCGATGAGCACGGGGTTGTTCTTCGTACGGCGGGACAGCACCTGGACGACGCGCCGGATCTCGGTGTCCCGGCCGATGACCGGGTCGAGCTTGCCCTCGCGGGCGGCGGCGGTGAAGTCGGTGCCGAACTTCTCCAGCGCCTTGTACTGGCCCTCGGGGTCGGCGGTGGTGACCCGGCGTCCGCCGCGCGCCTTCCGGAAGGCCTCCTGCAGCTTCTTGGCACTGGCGCCCTGCTGGGTGAGCAGGTCGGCGGCCTGGCCGCCCTTGGCGGCGATGCCGAGCAGCAGGTGTTCGGTGGACAGGTACTCGTCGCCGAGGTCGCGGGCGCGGCTCTGCGCGTCGGCGATGGCGGCGAGCAGTTCGCGATTGGGCTGGGGCGGCGCGACGGTGGACCCGGTCACGCTGGGCAGCCCGGCGAGGATCTTCTCGGCTCCGGCGCGGACGGCCGCCAGGTCCGCCTCGACCGCCGCGAGCAGGTCGGTGATGTTCTCGTTGTCCTGCCCCTGGAGCAGCGCGAGGAGCAGGTGGGCCGGGGTGAGGTCGGGGTGGCCCTCGGTCACGGCCCGGTTGCTGGCCGCGTTGATCGCGTCCCGGCTCCGGTTGGTCAGCTCGGCGTCCACGTTCGCGTTCTCCTCCTGGCGTCAGCCGTCATCCATACTGACGTGGGTAACGTACACAAAGTTGAGTCTATTCCACTCAAGGCAGTGAGGGGCAGTCCCATGGCCACCCATTCCGTAGACCCGGGTTCCCCCGGCCCGGAGTACCTCGCCTTCTGGCGGGAGCGGCACCTGTGCACGCTGACGACACCCCGCCCGGACGGCAGCCCGCACATGGTGCCCGTGGGGGTGACCTACGACCCCGAGGCGCGGCTGGCCCGGGTGATCGCGAGCAAGTCCAGCAGGAAGGTGCAGAACGTGCTGGCGGCGGGGGCCGAGGGGGCGCGGGTCGCCGTCTGCCAGGTGGACGGCAGACGCTGGGCGACGCTGGAGGGCCGGGCCTTCGTGCACACCGAGCCGGAGCGGGTGGCGGAGGCGGTGCGGCGGTACGCCGAGCGCTACGAGCGAACGCCGGGACCCAACCCGGAGCGGGTGGTCATCGAGATCGAGCTGACCCGGGCGATGGGCAGCAGGACCCGCTGAAGAGCCGGTTTCAGCCAACCGCCGATCTGGCCGGAACCTGCATACACCTGGCAAAACTGCAGCGGCGTCACCGTGTTCAGGTCACGGTGACGCCGCTGCGGGGGGAAGTACCTGAGCGATCTTTTACGACGGGGGAATCGCGTCAGGCACTGCGGGGGGTGGCCGAGATGGTCATGGGGTCCGGGGTCTCCGGCTCCGCCAACCGGTGGTCACGCTGGTCGAGATTCACAAAGATCATTCCGTACCGGATGGCGCACCGCACGGGTTGCGGCGCACCGCGAGGCCGACGCAGGCACCGGTACGCCCGTACGTCGCCGTCCTCGTCCCGGGTGACTACGACCGGCTCACCGAACACGGTCACCATGAGCGAGTCACCGTTGTGGGGGATTGCGGTGGCCAGGTCGATGAAGTGCCAGCCGGAACGGTACGCGGTGGCCATTTCACGCCGGAAGGATCGGTCGTCGGGTGGAGTGGTCATGCGTCCGCGCCCACCGGCTCCGACCAGCCGACGTCCTCGCCGCCGGCCACGACACTCCAGCCGACGTCGCCGGGCGTCGCCTCGACGGACCAGCCGACGTCCCCGGTCACGTCCGCCGCGCTCTCCACCTGGGCAGGGGTCCGCCAGCCGACGTCGAGAGGACCGGCCGCCAAGGCCAGCGCCGGAGCAACGACGGCAGTAGCAAGCACCGAGCGAAGCATTCTCTTATTCATGGTCGGCTTCGTCCTCACTTGATGGCTTCCTCTCCCCCGCGAAACAAGACGATGGCTCATTCAGGCACGTCAATGCCACCAGGGAGATGCATCATGTTCCTGCACGTTCAGGACCCTGGGGGGTGGAGATTTGTCACCGAAGAGCACAAACCCGACACATCCTCACGGCATTGCTGAGCTGTGCGCCGACGGATCGCGGCTGTACGCCGCCGCCCTCAGCTCCGGGCGGATCGCCCGCGACGAGGTCAAGCCCGCTCCCTGCCTGCTTGAGTTCGCTCTCCTCCACCCCGACCCGGATGACGCGAACTGGCTGCGCCCCGTTCCCCCGTCCATCGTGCTCGCCCAGCAACTCCAGCCCCTGGAACGCGAGATACAGGACCGTCGGCGGCTCTCCGTCGACCTCACGGACACCTTCCAGCCCTTCCTCGCCATCAGTGCCCAGCAGCCGGCGGCCACCCACGCCATCACCGTGCTGGAGGGCATCGACCGGATCCATGCCGCGCTGGACGTGGCGATAGCCGAGGCCCGCACCGAGGTACTGACCGTACAGCCGGGGGGCAGCAGGCCGGAGCACATCCTCAGTCAGGCGCTCAAGCGCAGCAAGCCGCTGATCGAACGCGGCATCTCGGTCCGCACCCTGTACCAGCACACCGTGCGGCACAGTCAGAGCACCTTCGCGTACATGGAGGGCATGGCCGGCGCCAAGGTCGAGATCCGCACCCTGGAAGAGCTGATCGAACGGCTCATCATCTGCGACTCCACGGTCGCCTTCATCCCGGCCCAGGACGACCGCCAGGTCGCCCTGGAACTGCGCCACCCCGGCCTCGTCCAGTACCTCATCCGGGTCTTCGAACAACTGTGGCAGCGGGCCGTGCCGCTGATGGAGGAAGTGCCCTACGAGTCCACCCCGGAGGGCATCACCGGCGTCCAGCGCTCGATAGCCAAACTGCTCATCGAAGGCCACGTCGACGAGGCCATCGCCCGCCGCCTCGGCATGAACGTCCGCACCTGCCGGGCCCACATCGCCAAACTCGCCGCCGCCCTCGGCAGCGGCAGCCGCGCCCAACTCGGCTACCTCATCGCCCAGGCGGGGATCCTGGACCGGGACCGCTGAGCCGGAGCGGGCCGCTCCCGGGAGCCGGGCCCACGGCTCACCGGACACTCGGTGACTCACGCCCGGGAGCGGTCAGGCCCGCGGCTGGCGGCGGCCCGTCGAGGCCCACCTGGGCGATCCGCACCCCGAGTTGCGTGCGGCTCGCCGCGCCCAGCGTCTCGCACAGCCGGGCGATGTGGGCGCGGCAGGTGCGGACGCTGATCCCGAGCCGTTCGGCGATCACCGCGTCCTGGTGGCCCTCGGCGAGCAGCGCGGCGATGGACTGCTCGCGGTGCGAGATGCCCTCGATGCCGGTGTCGGGGAGCGCGGCGGTGAGCGGGATCGCGAGCCGCCACAGCCGCTCGAAGACGGTCACCAGGTAGGCCACCAGGCCGGGATGACGCAGTTCCAGGGCCATCGTCCGGTCGGCGTTGGCCGGGATGAAGGCGACCGTGCGGTCGAACAGGATCAGCCGCTCGATCACCTCGTCCAGGGTGCGGGCCTCCACCGCGTCGCCCATCAGGTCCAGGTAGTTGAGCAGGCCCTGCCCGTGCCGGGCCACGTGGTTGTACAGGTCCCGCATCCGTACGCCCCGCCCGCGCAGCGCCAGGGCCCGGTGCAGGCCCTCGGACAGTTCGTGCTCGCGCCGGATGCCGCCGGGCTGCACGGTCAGCACCTCGGTGGTGCAGGCGGCCGTCGCCTCGTCCAGCGCCGCCTGGATGCGGGCCGGCCCGTCGAGCACCCGGATCGCGGCGGTGCCCTCGCCCGCCGCGGAGTCGGCCGTACGGCCGCCCAGGCCCGCGTACCACTCGAAGGCGGCCACCGCCGAGCCCACCCGGCGCTGGCTGGCGCTGATCTCGTCGTGGACGCCGCGCAGCAGCCGGGTCATGACCTCCTGCGGGGAGGTCGGCACCAGCCACTCCATGTCGTCCGGGTCGGGGTGCAGCAGGGCGAGGTCCAGCAGGCAGGGGGCCGCGGCGGCGTCACGGCGGGACACACGGCCGCGCCGCACGGCCCGGGAATACACCCGATCCCCGGCCTCGCACAGTCGGTCAGCACCGTGTGGATGCCCGTCCGTCCCGTGCCCGGCCATCGCCCATCCCACCCCCGGTTTCCACGTCTTCCGCAGCGCAACTATGCGCGGAGCGAACCTGCTCCGCAACACGCCTCTCTCCACGGTGACCGCCGGAAACCACCGGTATGCGGGCTTTCGCACCCGCCCCGGTCCGTCACATTCCGACAACGGATGGCAACCATTCGTTGCCGCCCTGCGCGATCCGCCCCCAAGTCCCCCGTTGAACGTTCACACATCGGAAACCCAGAAGGGGAGTTCGCGCCGATTTGACGTGAACTCCCCTTACGGAAGCCTTGGAAGTCCGGAGGACTTGTCGTCTACTTCAAGCCCAGCTCCGCGCAGGCCGCCTTGTACGGCGCGGTGCAGATCTCGGAGACCTTGTAGATGCCGTCGGAGACGACGGTCTGCTTGATGTTGTCCCGGGTCAGCGCCACCACGGAGACCAGCTGCGCGGGGATGTCCTGGTGGCTCGGGCTGTCGACCCGGTCCCGGGTCAGGGCGTCGAACTGGATGTCCTTGCCCTGCACCTTGGCCACGGCCATCTCGGCGGCGGCCTCGGCCTCGGCCGGGTAGGACTTGTAGACGCTCATGTACTGCTCGCCGCTGATGATCCGCTGCACGCCCGCCAGCTCCGCGTCCTGGCCGGTGACCGGCGGCAGCTTGGTCACGCCGGCGGCCTCCAGGGCCTTGATGACACCGCCCGCCATGCCGTCGTTGGCGGAGTAGACACCGGCGATGTTGCTCGCGCCGATCGCCGCGATCGCCTTGGCCATGTTGGCCTCGGCGTTCTCCGGCTTCCAGTCCTTGGTGTCGTAGGTCTGGGCGATCCGCACCTTGCCGTTCAGCTCGGACAGCGCGCCCGCCTTGAACTGCTTGGCGTTCGGGTCGGTCGGCGACCCGTTGATCATCACGATCTTGTCGGAGGTGTCGACGTCCGGGCCCATCGCGTCGAGCAGGCTGCGGCCCTGGACCTCGCCGACCAGCTCGTTGTCGAAGGAGATGTACGCGTCGATCGGGCCCTCGGCCAGGCGGTCGTAGGCGATGACCGGGATGCCCGCGTCCTTGGCCTTCTTGACGCCGTCGGCGATGGCGTGCGAGTCGACCGCGTCCAGCAGGATGACGTCCACCTGGTCGTCGACCATCTTCTGCAGCTGCTGGGCCTGCTTGCTCGCGCTCGCCTCGGCGTTGGCGTACTCGACCTTGCCCCGGTTCTCGGTGAGCTGCGCGACCTTCGCCCGGATGATGGGGTGGTCGAACTTGTCGTAGCGCGTGTTCGCCTTCTCCGGCAGCAGCAGACCCACCGTGATGTCGTTGCCCTTGGTCGGCGTCGCGTCGCCGCCGTCGCTGCTCGCGTCGAGCACACCGCAACCGGCGAGCGACAGGGCCAACGAACACGTGGCCACGGATATGGCGATACGACGACGCATGGAGGGGCTCACTTCTGATGTCTTCCGGACGTGGGTGCAGCTCTGCGACCCATGTGACTGAAAAGCCAACGCGGCGGCGGGCCCCAGCGTCAAGCAAAACTACTTAACGAGATGACAACACCACATTCCGCTTCGCCCCGTACAACCAATCACGTTCGGCACGTGTCGTGATCACGAGGACCCCGGCCCGGAGGTCCGATCCCGACCAGAGGACCGAATGAAACCAGCCAGACGCACCACCGCCACCGCCCTGGTACTCGCCACGGCCGGCGGGGTGCTCGCCACGGTCGCGAGCCCCGCCGCCGCGACCGCCAGCTGCGCCTCCCCTGTCTTCACACGCCAGTTCTTCGCGAACACCACTTTCTCCGGCACTCCGAAGAAAACGGACTGCGACTCGGCCGTCGACCAGGACTGGGGAACGGGCGCACCGGTCTCCGGCGTCCCGTCGAACAACTTCGGCGTCCGCTGGACCGTCACCCGCGACTTCGGCTCCGGCGGGCCCTTCACGTTCACCGCCTCCGCCCAGGACGGCGTACGCGTCTACCTCGACGGCACCCGCAAGGTCGACCTGTGGAAGAACGTGTCGACGACCGCCAAGCAGACCGTCAACGTCACCATCCCCTCCGGCAAGCACACCCTGCGCGTCGACTTCGTCAACTGGACCGGCACCGCGAACGTCAAGTTCGCCTACACGCCCCGCACGTCCGCCACCGTCGACAAGGTCAAGCCGCTCGCACCGACCGGCGGGGCCGTCACCTACGACAACGCCACCGGCAAGGCCAAGTTCACCTGGTCCAAGAACAAGGAGATGGACCTCGCGAACTACCGCGTCTACCGGCGACTCAAGGGCGCGTCCTACCCCGCCACCCCGCTGGCGACGACGACCGCCACCTCGTACACCGACTCCACCCTGCCGAAGACCGGCGCCTCCTACTACTACGAGGTGCGCGCCGTCGACAAAGCCGGCAACGTCTCCGGCGGCAGCGCCGACCAGCTCGTCACCACCATCGACAAGACGCCGCCCGCCGCGCCGTTCGTCGAGTGGGACGCGTGCCCGCCCGACCAGCCCTACGCGGCCCCGCAGCTGGTCACCACCGCGGCGAACGCCGCCGACATCGCCTGGTACGAGATGCAGCGGCTCGACGCCGCCACGAACACCTGGAGCACCGTCTACTCCGGCGCCAAGGGCGCGATCTGCGACACCGGGTACCCGGCCGACGGCAGCAAGGTCACCTACCGGGGCCGGGCCCGGGACGCCGCCGGGAACTGGTCGGCGTACTCGGCCGCCACGACGTTCACCACCCCCGACCTGACCCCGCCGGCCCCCGTCGCGGACGTCCGCGTCGAGTACCGGGAGGGCGTTCCGCACCTGGTCTGGTCGCCCGTCACCGGGGCCGCGTCCTACCGAGTCGTCCAGTACGACCCGGCGACCGGCGGTCATGTCGACGCGCTGCCCGGCGGGGGCACCACCACGGAGACCGACGTGGTGCCGCGCCAGGTGGCCGCCGTCGCCGACAGCTACCGGTACGCGGTGCGCTCGGTGGACGCCAAGGGCAACGCCGCCAAGCCGGTGGAGATCACGCTGAAGATGGCCGACCGGCCGGAGGCGATCCCCGCGTTCAAGACCACCGCCAACAGGTTCGGCGAAGGCGTAATGGTCTCCTGGAGCAGCGTCGACCCGTGGATCATCGACGAGGGGCCCTTCCCTGAGTACAGGATCGTCCGCACCGACCCGGCGACCGGTGAGAGCGCCGTCGTGGACCAGTGCAAGCCGAACTCCTCGTACGACAAGCCGCTGGAGGCCCCGGCCGTCTACGTGACGTGGGCGGACGACGACGCCCCCTACTCCGCCCGCAAGCAGATCAACGGCACCTGCTGGGACGTCCAGGGCAACTCGGAGACGACGTACGAGTACCGCATCGTGACCGTCGACCCGTACGGGAAGGAGTCGCAGCCCGGCCCGGCCGCCACGGCGACCACGCCGGACACCGTGCGCCCGGCACCGGTCGAGAACCTGGCCGCGGAGCACATCCCGCTCGGCGTCCGCCTGACCTGGACCCCGCCGACCGCCGACGACGACGTCACCGGCTACCACGTGTGGCAGGGCGTCAAGGACCCGGACAGCGGTGAGACGGTCTGGGAGGAGAACTGCTGGAGGAGCAGCTCCATGGCCGCCACCGAGATCATCTGCCCGACGGTCCCCGACGGCGCCGCCCACGTGTACAAGGTGGCAGCCAGCGACGGTCGGCTCCAGTACGACGACGAGCCGATCGACGTCCTGCACCCCGCCGAGATCTCGGTGACGCTGCCCGACACCCGGCCGCCGGGCTGGACCGCGACCGACGTCACTCAGGACCAGTACCCGGAGCTCTACGTCCGCTGCGGGCAGACCATCTACGACATGCCCTGCGAGAACCACACGGACTACCGCTGGGAGAAGTGGGACCCGGCCGCCGGGACGTGGACCCTGTTCGCCACGGGCAAGGTCGACGACCCGCAGTTCCACATGGACCGGACGGTGCACGAGGACCGGCTCGGCCTGTACTACTACCGGGCGGTCTACATCGACCCGGAGGGCAACGAGAAGGTCGTCCAGGAGGACGCCTACGGCATCTGGGACGACTGGCTCTGACCGGACGCGAGACGGAAACGAACTGACCCGTCGCGAGACGCGAGAGGGGCCCGGAGGAACGTATCCTCCGGGCCCCTCGACGCGTTCGCCGCCCGGTCAGTCCGACTGCTGCTGGCGCTTCGGCCGCCACACCACCAGCGCGCTGGTCTGCTGGACCTCCTGGTACGGGACCAGGTCGCGCCGGTACGACGCGTGCACCGCGGCCTCGCGCTGGCGCATGGCCGCCGCCGCGCCGTCGAGCGCGGACTGCAGCTCGGCGACCCGGGCCTGCAGGGCCGCGACCTGGTTCTCCAGTTCGATGATGCGCTTGATGCCGGCCAGGTTGATGCCCTCGTCCTGCGACAGCTGCTGCACCTGGCGGAGCAGTTCGATGTCGCGGGCCGAGTAGCGGCGGCCCCGGCCCGCGGTGCGGTCCGGGGAGACCAGGCCCAGGCGGTCGTACTGGCGCAGCGTCTGCGGGTGCAGGCCGGAGAGCTGGGCCGCCACCGAGATGACGTAGACCGGGGTTTCGTCGGTCAGTTCATACGGATTGCGTCGACGGCCGTCCATCAGACTCATGCTCCCTTCGCGGCCTGGAACAGCTCCGCCCGCGGGTCCTCGCCCGCGGTCGCCTCGCGATACGCCTCGAGTGCGTCACGAGCCTTCCCCGACAACTCCGTCGGGACACTCACCTCCACGGTGACCAGCAGATCCCCGTGCGTCCCGTCCTTGCGGACCGCGCCCTTGCCCCGCGCCCGCATGGTGCGCCCGTTGGGCGTGCCCGGGGGCAGCTTCAGGGTGACGGCCGGGCCGCCCAGGGTCGGCACCCGGACCTCCCCGCCGAGCGCCGCCTCCGCGAAGGTCACGGGGACGGTGACGGTGAGGTTGTCGCCCTTGCGGCCGAACACCGGGTGGTCCTTGACGTGCACGACCACGTACAGGTCGCCCGCCGGGCCGCCGCGCTCGCCCGGCGCGCCCTTGCCGCGCAGCCGGATCCGCTGGCCGTCGCTCACCCCGGCCGGGATGCGCACCTGCATGGTGCGGGACGACTGCGCCCGGCCGCTGCCCTTGCAGACCTCGCAGGGGTGCTCCGCGATCAGACCGCGGCCCTTGCAGTCCGGGCACGGGTCGGTGAGTGAGAAGCCGCCGCCGGAGCCGCGCGCGACCTGGCCGGTGCCGACGCAGGTCGGGCACACGCGCGGTGTGCCGTTCGTGTCGCCGGTGCCGGAACAGGCCTTGCACGGTGCCTGCGAGGACATCCGCAGCGGGACGGTGGCGCCCTCGATCGCCTCGATGAAGCTCAGGGTGACCTCGGACTCGATGTCCTGGCCGCGCCGGGGCTGGGTGCGCGTGGTGCCCGGCCCGCCCCGGTTGAACAGGCCGCCGAAGACATCGCCGAGGCCTCCGCCGAAGCCGCCGCCCCCGCCGCCGCCCTGGGCGCCGCCGAAGAGGTCGCCCAGGTCGAAGTTGAACGATCCGCCGCCGGCGCCGGGGCCGGGCCGGAAGCCGCCGTTGCCGAAGAGGGCGCGGGCCTCGTCGTACTCCTTGCGCTTCTTGGGGTCGCCGAGGACGTCGTTCGCCTCGGAGATCTCCTTGAAGCGTTCCTCGGCCTTGGCGTTGCCCTTGTTGGCGTCCGGGTGGAACTCGCGGGCGAGCTTCCGGTACGCCTTCTTGATCTCGGCCTCGGTGGCGTCCTTGGGGACGCCGAGGACCTTGTAGTAGTCCTTCTCGATGAAGTCCTTGGTGCTCATCCCCGACGTCCCTCCTCTCCTGCGTGCGTTATAACGTCAGCCCTCCTCCGGGCCACCGTTCTCCTTGTCGTCGGCCTTCTCCGCGCCCGCACCGGACTCGGAGTTCTCGGCCTTGACCGTCTGCGTGCCCGGCTGGGGCTCGGCGACGGCGACCCGCGCGGGGCGGATGGTGCGCTCGCCGATGCGATACCCCGGCTGGAGGATCGCGACGCAGGTCGTCTCCGTGACGTCCGGCGCGTACGAGTGCATCAGGGCCTCGTGGATCGTCGGGTCGAAGGGCTCGCCCTCCTTGCCGAACTGCTGCAGGCCCATCTTGGCCGCCACGGTCTCCAGCGACTCCGCCACCGACTTGAAGCCGCCGACGAGCTCGCCGTGCTCCCGCGCGCGCCCGATGTCGTCGAGGACGGGCAGGAGCTCGGTCAGGAGGTTCGCGACGGCGATCTCCTTGACCGCGATCCGGTCGCGCTCGACCCGGCGGCGGTAGTTCTGGTACTCGGCCTGGAGCCGCTGGAGGTCGGCGGTGCGCTCGCCGAGCGCGGTGCGCACCTGGTCCAGCTGGGCAACCAGACCCGCGTTCTCGTTCGCGTCCCCGGCCGGGGCCGCCCCCTCCTCCGAGGAGGAGGCGGCGGCCTTCGGCTCGGCGTCGTCAGGGGTGGCGCCGGAGGGGACGTCGGGCTTCTCCTCGAAGCCCGGGGTCTCCTCCGTCACGCGGCACCGTCCTTGCGCTCGTCGTCGACGATCTCGGCGTCGACCACGTCGTCGTCGGCCTTGGGCTGCTCAGCGCCGCCCGGGGCCGCCTGGGAGGCCTGGGCGTCGGCGTACATGGCCTGGCCCAGCTTCTGGGAGACGGCCGCGACCTTCTCCGTGGCGGTGCGGATCTCGGCGGTGTCCTCGCCCTTGAGCTTCTCCTTCAGCTCGGCGACGGCGGCCTCGACCTCGGTCTTGATCTCGCCGGGGACCTTGTCCTCGTTGTCCTTGAGGAACTTCTCGGTCTGGTAGACGAGCTGCTCGCCCTGGTTGCGGGTCTCGGCGGCCTCGCGGCGCTTGTGGTCCTCCTCCGCGTAGCGCTCGGCCTCCTCGCGCATGCGGTCGACCTCGTCCTTCGGCAGCGAGGAGCCGCCGGTGACGGTCATCTTCTGCTCCTTGCCCGTGCCCAGGTCCTTCGCGGTCACGTGCATGATGCCGTTGGCGTCGATGTCGAAGGAGACCTCGATCTGCGGGACGCCGCGCGGCGCCGGCGGCAGACCGGTCAGCTCGAACATGCCGAGCTTCTTGTTGTACGCCGCGATCTCGCGCTCGCCCTGGTAGACCTGGATCTGCACGGACGGCTGGTTGTCCTCGGCGGTGGTGAAGATCTCGGACCGCTTGGTCGGGATCGTCGTGTTCCGCTCGATGAGCTTGGTCATGATGCCGCCCTTGGTCTCGATGCCGAGGGACAGCGGGGTCACGTCGAGGAGCAGGACGTCCTTGACCTCACCCTTGAGGACACCGGCCTGGAGCGAGGCGCCGATGGCGACGACCTCGTCCGGGTTCACGCCCTTGTTGGCCTCCTTGCCGCCGGTCAGCTCCTTGACGAGCTCGGCGACGGCGGGCATACGGGTCGAGCCACCGACGAGGACGACGTGGTCGATCTCGTTGATGGAGATGCCGGCGTCCTTGATGACGTTGTGGAACGGCGTCTTGCAGCGCTCCAGCAGGTCCGCGGTCAGCTGCTGGAACTGGGCGCGGGTCAGCTTCTCGTCGAGGTGCAGGGGGCCCTCGGCGGAGGCGGTGATGTAGGGGAGGTTGATCGAGGTCTCGGTGGACGAGGACAGCTCGATCTTCGCCTTCTCGGCGGCCTCGCGCAGACGCTGCAGCGCCATCTTGTCCTTGGACAGGTCCACGCCGTGACCGGACTGGAACTGCTTGACCAGGTAGTCGACGACGCGCTGGTCCCAGTCGTCACCACCGAGGTGGTTGTCACCGTTGGTGGCCTTGACCTCGACGACACCGTCGCCGATCTCCAGCAGCGAGACGTCGAACGTACCGCCACCGAGGTCGAAGACGAGGATCGTCTGGTCGTCCTTGTCGAGGCCGTACGCCAGGGCGGCGGCCGTCGGCTCGTTGACGATGCGCAGCACGTTCAGACCGGCGATCTCGCCGGCCTCCTTGGTGGCCTGGCGCTCGGCGTCGTTGAAGTACGCCGGGACGGTGATGACCGCGTCGGTCACCTTCTCGCCCAGGTAGGCCTCGGCGTCCCGCTTCAGCTTCTGCAGCACGAAGGCGCTGATCTGCTGCGGGTTGAAGGGCTTGCCGTCGAGCTCGATCTTCCAGTCGGTGCCCATGTGGCGCTTGACCGACCGGATGGTCCTGTCGACGTTGGTGACGGCCTGGCGCTTGGCCACCTCACCGACCAGCACCTCGCCGTTCTTGGCGAAGGCGACGACGGACGGCGTGGTCCTGGCGCCCTCGGCGTTGGTGATGACGGTGGGCTCGCCGCCCTCCAGAACGCTGACGACGGAGTTAGTCGTGCCCAGGTCGATGCCGACCGCACGTGCCATGGTTGATTCCTCCAGCTGACTTGAGTGGAACAGGCTCAAGTGTGCACGACGACCCCCGCCGGGTCAACAGACCTGAGCCGAGTCGGCTCAACTCTTGTCCACCGCTTACACGCAAGAGTGAGCGCACGGCACCGGACGCCGTGACGGCAGCGGACGGGAGGGGACATGCGGGGCGGCAAATGCACTGCTTTGATACGAGTAACACCATCGGCGGGCGGAACACTTCCCCGCGTTGCTGAGGCAACCCTGAGCGATTCAGATCACCTGGCGCCCGGCTACAGTGCGGCGGAAGATACGGGTAGTCTCAGACGGACTGCATAAGCTACCGCTCAGTAACCCTCGCAGGCCCGAGGAGCCCCCAATGCAACTCGCCGCGATCATCGTGTCGCTGGTCCTGACCGTGGTCGGTGTCGCGCTGCTCGCACGCGCAATCGGCCAGTTCGTCAGGTACTTCAAGCTGGGCCAGCCGGTTCCGGCAGGTACCCGGACGGACAATCCCTACCAGCGCAGCGTGACCCTGGTCCGCGAGTTCCTGGGGCACACCCGGATGAACCGCTGGGGCATCGTCGGCGTCGCCCACTGGTTCGTGGCCATCGGCTTCCTGACGCTGCCGCCGACCATCGTCACCGCGTACGGCCAGCTCTTCCAGGCCGACTGGACGCTGCCGGTCATCGGCGGCTTCCTGCCGTACGAGATGTACATCGAGTTCATCGGCTCGATGACGGTCCTCGGCATCGCCGTGCTGATGGTGATCCGTCTGCTGAACCTGCCGTCCCGCCCGGGCCGCAAGTCCCGCTTCGCCGGTTCGAAGATGGGCCAGGCGTACTTCGTCGAGTGGGTCATCCTCACCATCGGCCTCGCCATCTACGTGCTGCGGGGCCTCGAAGGCGCCCTGCACCACGTGGACCACTACGAGGCCGCGTACTTCGCCTCGTACCCGCTGATCCTCGCCCTGAAGGGCCTGAGCGTCGCGACGCTGCAGAACCTCGTCTACCTGTTCGCGATGATCAAGCTGAGCACGACCATGATCTGGATGATCACGGTCTCGCTCAACACCAACATGGGTGTGGCCTGGCACCGCTTCCTGGCCTTCCCGAACATCTGGTTCAAGCGCAACGCGACGGGCGAGACCGCGCTGGGCGGCCTCCAGCCGATGACGTCCGGCGGCAAGCCGATCAACTTCGAGGACCCGGGCGACGACGACGTCTTCGGCGTCTCCCAGGTCGAGCAGTTCTCCTGGAAGGGCCTGCTCGACTTCTCCACCTGCACCGAGTGCGGCCGCTGCCAGTCGCAGTGCCCCGCCTGGAACACGGGCAAGCCGCTCTCGCCGAAGCTGCTGATCATGTCCCTCCGGGACCACGCGCACGCCAAGGCGCCCTACCTCCTCGCGGGTGGCGGCAAGACCATGGAGGGCGAGGAGAAGGCCTCCGAGGAGCAGCTGGCCGGCGTCCCCGCCGCCGCTCTCGCCGAGGCCGAGCGCCCGCTGATCGGCACCGCCGAGGAGAACGGCGTCATCGACCCGGACGTCCTGTGGTCCTGCACCACCTGCGGCGCCTGCGTCGAGCAGTGCCCGGTCGACATCGAGCACATCGACCACATCGTGGACATGCGCCGCTACCAGGTCATGATCGAGTCCGCGTTCCCGTCCGAGGCGGGCACGATGCTCAAGAACCTGGAGAAGAAGGGCAACCCCTGGGGCCTGGCGAAGAAGCAGCGCCTGGAGTGGACCAAGGAGGTCGACTTCGAGGTCCCGGTCGTCGGCAAGGACATCGAGGACCTCTCCGAGGTCGAGTACCTGTACTGGGTCGGCTGCGCCGGCGCCCTCGAGGACCGCGCCAAGAAGACCACGAAGGCCTTCGCCGAACTCCTCCACATCGCGGGCGTGAAGTTCGCGATCATGGGCGGCGACGAGAAGTGCACCGGCGACTCCGCCCGCCGCCTCGGCAACGAGCCCCTGTTCCAGGAGCTCGGCATGGAGAACGTCATGGCCCTCAACACGGCTTTCGGCGAGGAGCTGGACGACGAGGGCAAGGTCGTCCCCGAGTCCGCGAAGCCCAAGTCGGCGAAGAAGATCGTCGCCACCTGCCCGCACTGCCTCAACACGCTCGGCAACGAGTACCCGCAGCTCGGCGGCGACTACGAGGTCATCCACCACACCCAGCTGCTCCAGCACCTGGTCGACGAGGGCAAGCTGATCCCCGTCACCCCGGTCGAGGGCATCATCACCTACCACGACCCGTGCTACCTGGGCCGCCACAACAAGATCTACACGCCCCCGCGCGAGATCATCGGCAAGGTCCCCGGCCTGCGCAACGAGGAGATGCACCGCCACAAGGAGCGGGGCTTCTGCTGCGGCGCCGGCGGCGCGCGGATGTGGATGGAAGAGCGCATCGGCAAGCGCATCAACAACGAGCGCGTCGACGAGGCCCTGTCGGTCAACCCCGACATCGTCTCCACCGCATGCCCCTTCTGCCTGGTCATGCTGACCGACTCCGTCAACGGCAAGAAGAACGACGGCAAGGCCAAGGAGTCCATCCAGGTCGTCGACGTCGCCCAGCTCCTGCTGGACTCCGTCAAGACCCCGGTGGACCCGGAGGGCTCCGCGGAGACGGAGAGCACGCCGGAGCCGGAGCCGGTGAAGTAACCGTCCCGTTCGGTACGACCGACGCCCCCATGTCCGTTGCGGACGTGGGGGCGTGGCCGTATCCGCTGCGGGGTTCAGTTCAGCCGGTCGAGCCGCAGCCCCCGGCTCTCGGCGACGCGGAGCGCGTCCTGAAGAGCCTCGGTCAGCCGCTCGGCGAGGAATCGCAACTCCCCTGCGGGGGCGTGCGGGAGGATGCCGTGAGCGTGGGCGAGCAGCTGGACACCCATGCCGAGCTGGATCTCCTCCGTGGTGTCGGCGAGCCGGGACAGCGGTCCGCCGCGCTCGTCGCTGATCAGATAACTCGGCTTGCCCTCGGGCCCCGTCCAGGGCAACAGCCGCGGTTCCCGCAGGGCGGCCCCGGCAAGTTCGTCGTCCGCTCCCATCAGGCCACCTCCATCAGCAGGTACGGGCGTACGGCCACGGTGGCGGCACCGTCGAGGGGCCCGTGGAGGCCGTAGGGGCTGCGGTGTGCGGGGAGCGGGATTTCCGGCTGTGCCGGGAGTTCGCAGGCGCGGAGTGGGGGTAAGCCGACGCGGCGGTGTCGTCCACGCGGTTTCACGAACAGGCTCACCCGGGCCAGGAGACGGCGGATAGGGTCGGACACGTCATCAGCTCCTTTTCAGCTGGCGGCCATGCCCCCGGACGGCTCCACCCGTCGCGGGGGTCATTACTTTGTCCCGCCGATCGCGGTCTACCGCAGTCTACTGCGGTCGCGCGGTCTACCGCAGAGTTTTAGCGTCCACCGCATGAGTCCCGAACTTGATCGCACCCGCCCTGTCTGGCGACAGGTAGCCGCAGTCGTCGCCGACCGCATCACCGACGGGACGTACCCCGTGGGCAGCCGGGTGCCGTCCGTCGTCGAGTTGTCGGCCGAGTTCGGGATCGCGGCCTCGACCGCGCAGAAGGCGCTGACCCACCTCAAGAACGAAGGACTCATCCGAGCCGAGGTCGGCCTCGGTTCGTTCGTAAAGGCCTCGGAGGGCAAGGAGTAGCAAGCCGTGAGCACCGGCAAGTGGGTCAGCGCGTCGATGCCGTACCTGACGCCCCGTGAGAACGGGCAGGGCGACGCCTGGAGCGCGGAGGCCGCCGCGCAGGGGCGTCGGGGCACGCAGCGCATCCTGCACGCGGGAGAGGTGCCCGCGCCGGCCGAGGTGGCACAGCTGCTCGGCGTGCCGGAGGGCGAACCGGTGGTCGTGCGCCGCCGCCTGATCCTCCTGGACGACGCCCCGGTCGAACTGACCGACACCTACTACCCGGCCCATATCGCCCGGGGCACCGCACTGGCCGGCACTGCCAGGATCCGCGGCGGCGCGGTGACCCTGCTGGCCCGGCTGGGCCACGTCGGTGCCGTCGTGCGCGAGGACGTGACGGCCGGTCTGCCCGACGAGGACGAACGGCACACGCTCCACACCTCACCGACGGACCCGGTCCTCCGCCTCACCAGACTGACCCTGGACGGCGACGACCGCCCGATCCAGGTGGACCAGATGGTGATGCCCGCGCAACGGCAGCGGCTGCGCTACGAGATCAGGATCGGTTGACGGCCGGGGAGGCCGTCTCGTCGGCCTTGATGTCGAAGTCGATCCGGTCCCCCTCGACGGAGGACACGGTGACCGTCACGCCCAGGGTGCTGCCGTCGCCCGCGGTGAGCGTGCAGCGGGTGGTGGTGCCGACCTTGCCGGTGAGGTCCTCGGGACAGGTGACGTCCGGCTTCGGCTGACCGGTCGTGTCCGCGAGCTTCTGGGCCACCGTGTCGGCGAGCTTGTCCGAGGACAGCTTGGGCGCGGAACCGCCGGTGCCGCCGACCGACACCGAGCAGCCGACGAGCAGGACACCTGCGGCGAGGGTCGTGAAGCTGCATGCCGCCGTACGTAAACGGGCCGTGACCATGGTTAGTTGCCTTTCGGTGGGGCGAGCGATCGGGACCGGCGGGGACGGCCGGGGGTCAGTGCCCCCGGCCCCAGAACCGCCTACTCCCCCTTCGGCGCCGCCTGCTGCACGACCTCGAACGACCACAGCGTGGAGCCGGAGGCTGCCGGCTTCGGGCGCTCCGCGCCCTCGCCGCCGCCCTGGTGGGCCGCCTTCATCGGGCCCTCCATCCATGCCTGGAAGGACTCCTCGTCCCGCCACCGCGTGTACACGAGGTAGTTGTCGGTGCCCTCGACGGGGCGGAGGAGTTCGAACCACTCGAAGCCGTCGGAGGACTCGACCGCGTGGGCGCGGGAAGCGAACCGCTTCTCGAGGACTTCCCGCTGCTCGGCGGGAACGGCCAGCACGTTGATCTTCACTACGCTCATGAGTCCATCCTGCCCGACCTGCCCCCGCTCAGGAGCGCCAGACCCAGACCCAGCACGGCCAAGCCGCACCAGGAGGGGACCGGCAGCCGCTCGCCGAGGGCGGCGACGCCCAGTACCGCCGCCACCGCCGGCTCGGCGAGGGTCAGGGTCGTCGCCACCGACGCGGGTGTGCGGCGCAGGCCGTGGCCGTAGAGGCGGTACGCGAGGGCGACGGTGAACAGGGCCAGGTACAGCGCCACCGCCGCGCCGCGCGGTTCGGTCAGCCACCGCGCGTCCGTGCCCGCCACCAGCGGCAGCACGAGTACGCCCGCCGCCCCGAACAGCACGCCCATCACCGCGTCGGATCCGTGTCCGCCCGCGATGAGCCTGCCGCCGATCAGCGAGTAGACGGCGTACGACAGTCCGCCGCAGGCGGCGAGCGCCACGCCGGTCATGTCCAGGGGTTCGCCCTCGCCGCTGAACCTCGGGCCCAGGACGAGCAGCGTGCAGCCCAGTACGGCCGCCGCCGTGGCTGCCGTCCAGCGGGCGGTCGGGCGGGACTGTCCGGTGGCCCAGGACAGCAGGCCGGTGAAGACGGGTGCGCTGCCCAGCGCGATCACGGTGGCGACGGCCACGCCGGTGCGGGCCACCGCCGGGTAGAAGGTGACCGGGTAGCCGGCCACGGCCAGGGCGCCGAGCACGAGCAGCCATCGTTCGCCGCGCGTGCACGCGGCGGGCAGTGCGCGGGCGCCGCGCGAGGTGACGTAGAGCAGGAGGCCGCCGAGGGTGAGGCCGGCGCAGCCGATGGCGGCCGCGGGGGCCGTGGCGGGGGCGAGGGCGCCGGCGGTTCCGGTCGTGCCCCACAGGAGGGCCGCGATCAGGATGGGGGTGGGGCCGCCGAGGAGGCCTGCGCGGTGCAAGCGCGAATGGGGCCGATGGTGCGTGGCAGGCGTGTTCGGGCAGGGCGTGCTGGTGGAGGGTGTGCGAATCGGCACTGGCGTGAGTCTTCCGTCGTCGAATGCGCCCGGGAATCCGGGAATCGGTAAGGGATTCGAGACGGGCGCACGACATCACCCCGTGACCGTGACCGCCCTGCGTGGGCCGGCCGGGGCCGGGGGTCGAACGGAAGTCGAACCGTCGGTGTCCGCGCCCGTCAGGCGCAGAGCGGCGGCAGAACGACGTGCCAGTAGGTGTTCACCCGGTGAGCGTAACACCGGGCCGGAGCCCGACCGGCGGCACAGGAACCGGCCAGGAACCGGCCAGGAGCCGGCCGGGAATCCGGCACAGGATTCACAGCGGAGCACGCCTCACAGGTACTCGAAGAACCTCGTCCACCACGTCGCCTCACCCGGCTGCACGGCATGCGCCGCCATCCGCTCGTCGCTCTCGGAGTCCGCGAGCCAGGTCACGCCGTCGTACGGGCGGTGCAGCAGCCGTGCCGGCACCACCCGGTAGCCGAGGTCGGTCAGCGTGGTCTCGACGCGTTTGCGGTCCCCTTCGGACAGGGCGCCGGCCGCGACGGCCGCGTCCAGGTCCGGATGGCTGTCCGGCCGGGGGGCGAGGATGACGGCGAGGTCGCCGTAGTTGCTGAGCCGTACGCAGATCCACTCGCCGGCCTCCGTCGCGCGCGGCGGGATGCGCAGGGCGAAGTAGTAGGAGGCGTCCTGGATACGGTCGTCCAGGCGGACGGGGTTCTGGTGCTCCCGGCTGAACACGTCGTTCAGCCGTTTCCTGAGCAGTGCGGCCCGCATGCGGGCCTGGGCCAGGTCGAACCCGTCGGGGAATTCGAGGTGTTCCGGTCCGGGCAGGCGGTCCAGGGCATGGAACAGCTCGATGATGGATCGGTCTTCGTCCATGGCGGACAGCGTAGGGCGCCGGACCCCCTGTCCGTGACGGCATCGCGCGATCTCGGCCGTCCTCCGCGAGGCCCTTCGGTGCCTTCGGCGGCCCTGCGTGGCAGGTCCGGCCCGTTCGGAGCAGCGCGTTCCAGTCAATCCGCGTCCCCGCGGTGTCCCCCGATCTCGCACGCGCGCACCGGCGCCGCGCACAAGCCGGAGGTCACCGTCCCGGCGGCCGCCGCCCTTCCCGGCGCTCACTCAACTCTCGTACGGCTCCTCGGCCCTCGTGAATCCCTTCGAGTCTCTTTGAATCTCGTACAACCCTCCCGTCACTTCGTTGGTCTCCCCATCGCCAACCGGACCGTGAACCCGAGGACAACCCCCGGCAAAGCAGGGACAACCCGGCGATCACGCGGTCCGGCGCACCCATCGACTCCGGGACGCCCGCCGGGCATCCCCGCATGCCGCAGGAGATCCGCATGCAGCACACCCTGCGACTCGCCCTCGCGACGGCCACCGCGGCCGCGCTGACGGGCGGGCTGCTGACGTTCACGGCCGCGACGGCGACGGCCGCGGACTCGACGCACGTCCCCCAGGCCGACTTCAACGGCGACGGCATCGGTGACATCGCCTTCAGCGCCTCCGGCGCCTATGTGAGCGGCAAGCAGACCGCCGGCCAGCTCGTCGCCCTGTACGGCACCGCCACCGGAATTTCCTCCGCCAAGCGCTCCGTCATCAGCCAGAACACGACGGGCGCCCCGGGTACCGCCGAGACCGGTGACGGCTTCGGCGCCGAGCACGCCTACGCCGACTTCAACGGCGACGGCTACGACGACCTCGCCGTCTCCGCCCCCTGGGAGGACGTCGGCAGTGACCAGGACGGCGGCGGCGTCGCCGTGCTGTGGGGCTCCGCCAATGGCCTCACCGGCGCCGGTGTCACCGTCGCCGACCCGGCGCCCTCCGCGCACGACCTGTGGGGCAAGAACCTGGCCGCCGGCGACTTCGACGGCGACGGCAAGGCGGACCTCGCGGTCGGCAACACCTCCAGCACCATCCACGTGTTCAAGGGCGGCATCGGCGCCACCGGCAAGCCGGGCCTCGGCCGTCAGACCGTCAAGCCGCCGATCCAGTCCGGCGGTACCGCGCGCGGCCCGCTCAACCTCACCGCGGGCGACGTCAACGGCGACAAGCGCACCGACCTCGTCGTGGACGGCTTCGAGACCCAGACCGACTACGGCTGGAACACCAACTACCTGCTGCCGGGTACCGCGAGCGGCCTGTCCACCGCCTCCGCGAAGACCCTCAAGGCGGGCGTGATCACCGCCATCGGCGACATCGACGCCGACGGCTACGGCGACATCGTCACCGGCATGTACTGGAACCGGACCGACGGCGACGGCCTGACCTTCCCCGAGGCCTCCGACGGCGGCAAGGTGTGGATCACCTACGGCGCCGCGAGCGGCACCGGCTCCACCACCGGCGTCACCCAGAACACCGGCAACGTGCCCGGCACTTCCGAGAAGAACGACTACTTCGGCTACGAGCTGGACCTCGGCGACGTCAACGGCGACGGCTACCAGGACCTCGTCGTCGGCGTGGCCGGCGAGAACATCGACGGCATCACCGACACGGGCATGGTCACCGTCCTGTACGGCTCGGCCTCCGGCCTGAACACCGCCTCCGGTGCCCAGTCCTTCGCCCAGAGCACGGCCGGCGTCCCCGGCGAGGACGAGAAGAACGACGCGCTCGGCGCCGACGTCAAGCTCGACGACGTGACCGGCGACGGCCGCGCCGACCTGATCGCCGGCTCGTACGAGAACGACGGCAACGGCGCGATCCTCTACCTGCCGTCCAACGGCACGAAGATCACCACGACCGGCAGCCGAACCGTCTCCCCGAGCACGAGCGGCGTCTCGACCACCGGCACCCCGTCCTTCGGCGTCAACATCGCCGACTGAGCCGTCGTACGGACACCGGCGGCGCGAGCCGTACCAACCACCACCGTCGTACCGACCACCGCCGTCGTCCAACCACCGCCGGGCCCGCACCCCCCGGGGCCCGGCGGCCCACCCCGCTCACCCGACCAGCCCCGCCCCTCAGACCCGGAGCCTTCCTTGCGCAAGCGCAGCCTGCTCATCGCGGCCACCCTCGCCACCACCGGCCTGCTGACCGCCCTGCCCGCCACCCCGGCCGTCGCCGCGCCCTCCGGGCTGGCCGGCGACTTCAACGGCGACGGCTACCGTGACGTCGCCCTCGGTGCGATGGGCGCCGACGTCGGCTCCGTGCAGGGCGCGGGCGCGGTCGTCGTGCTGTACGGCTCGTCCACCGGCATCTCGGCGGCGAAGAAGACCGTGATCACGCAGAACTCCACCGGCGTGCCGGGCGCCGCCGAGTCCGGCGACCGCTTCGGCAGCAGCCTCGCCGCCGGCGACCTGAACGGCGACGGCTACGCCGACCTGGTCGTCGGCTCCCAGTTCGAGGCCATCGGCGACCGCGACGGCGTCGGCTCGGTCACCATCCTGTGGGGCGGCTCCGCCGGCCTGTCCGGCGGCGCGGCCCTGCCGCAGCCGGCCGGCCTGCCCGAGTGGGGCGGCTACGGCGCCGCCGTCGCCACCGGCGACTTCGACGGCGACGGCAAGACCGACGTCACCGCCACCGGCCAGGGCCGCGTCCACCTCTACCGCGGCTCGTTCACCCGCACCGGCACCCCGCTCAGCCACACCGACGTCGGCGAGCTGGGCGGCGCGTACGAGGCGATCGCGGGCGACCTCAACGGCGACAAGGCCGCCGAGCGCGTCTACCCGTTCTTCGTCGACGGCGACGAGCGCGGCGACATCCGCTACTTCCGCCACGACCCCGGCAACATGGACCACCCCGAGTCCGACTACGCCCTCACCGAACTGCCGGCCGCCGACGGCGGGCACGGCACCATCGGCGACGTCAACGGCGACGGCTACGGCGACCTGATCCTCGGCGACCACTCCGACCCGCAGACCGGCGTGGCCGGCGGTCACCTCGGCGGCCAGATCAGCGTCTGGTACGGCGGCCCGAACGGCCCCGACCCGGCCCAGAAGCCCACCGTCATCCACCAGGACACCGCCGGTGTGCCCGGCTCCGGCGAGGCGGACGACATCTTCGGCGCGTCCGTCAGCGTCGGCGACATCAACGGCGACACGTACGCCGACGTCGCGGTCGGCGCGCCCGGCGAGGACCTGGGCTCGGTGAAGGACGCCGGCTCGGTGACCGTCCTGTTCGGCTCCGCGGCGGGCCTCACCGGCACCGGCGCCAAGAGCTACAACCAGGACACCGCTGGCGTGCCCGGCTCGTCCGAGTACATGGACTGGTTCGGCGGCACCGTCCACCTGGTCGACTTCGACAAGACCGGCAAGGCCGACCTCGTCGTCGGCGCCGCCTACGAGAACGGCACCGGCGCGATCACCACCCTGCGCGGCACCGCCTCCGGCCCGACCACCACGGGCTCCGTGTTCATCTCCGGAGCGAACGTCTCCCTCAAGGGGGACGCCAACTTCGCCTGGGCGATCGCGCAGTGACGCCGCGCGGCTCGTGACCCCAACCCCCCGGCCCGCCCTGCCCCTTAGGGGACGCGGGCCGGACATCCGTAAGGGATGTCACAGCTCGGCCGCAAAGCCGGGCCGGGAACCCCGGGCCCGGCACGTCACTCTCCGGGACCAGGTACGTTCGATGACGTGGCTGGATTCAGGATCGGACGCGGCGGCCGGGACAACCGCGCCCCGCACACGCGACCGCAACACCCCCCGTACGGACAGCAGGCGCCCCAGGGCCCGTCCTACGGCCAACCTCCGGCGCCGCAGCCGCACCCGTACCCGGGTCAGCAGAGCTACGGCGGTGGCGGCGGCCCGTGGCCCCCGTCGAACGGCGGGCACGGGGGCTACGGCGGTCACGGCGGCCGTGGCGGACACGGCGGGCACGGCGGGCACGGCGGAGGGGAACCGGAGTACTTCGGCGACGACGGCTCCTCGTACCCCCACCCGGGCACCGCGGACCCGTACGCGGCCAACAACCCCGGCCACACCCAGGCGTTCGCCATCGGTGAGGACCCCTACACCCACAGCGACACCTACCGCGCGGGCTCCACGGCCCCGTCCGGCCCGATCGGCCCGCGGCTGCGCTGGAAGGAACTGCTGAAGGGCATCGTCCTCGCCCCGAACCAGACGTTCCTCCAGATGCGGGACTACACGATGTGGGGCCCCGCCCTCGTCGTGACCCTCCTCTACGGCCTGCTCGCGGTGTTCGGCTTCGACGGAGCCCGCGAGGACGCGATCAACGCGACCCTCTCCAACGCCGTCCCGATCGTCCTGACGACCGCGGTCGCCATGGCGGTGAGCGCCTTCATCCTGGGCGTCGTCACCCACACCCTGGCCCGCCAGCTCGGCGGCGACGGCGCCTGGCAGCCGACGGTCGGCCTCTCCATGCTGATCATGTCCATCACGGACGCGCCCCGCCTGATCGTCGCGATGTTCCTCGGCGGCGACGCCCCGTTCGTCCAGATCCTCGGCTGGGCCACCTGGGTCGCAGGCGGCGCGCTCCTGACCCTGATGGTCTCCCGGTCCCACGACCTGCCGTGGCCGAAGGCACTGGGCGCGTCGGCGATCCAGCTGATCGCACTGCTGTCGATCGTGAAGCTGGGCACGTTCTAGAAGCCGTCGCACGGCTCACGAAAAGGGCAAAGGGCAAAGGGGAAGGGCCCCTGGCACGACGCCAGGGGCCCTTCCCCGTGAACAAACCGGCCTCAGGCGTCCAGCACCTGCCCGCTCCGCTTCACCACGGGCGGCTCGACCGACCACGGGAAGTTGATCCAGTCGTCGGTCCGCTTCCACACGTACTCGCACTTCACCAGCGAGTGCGACTTCTCGTAGATGACCGCGGAGCGCACCTCGGCGACATGCTCCAGGCAGAAGTCGTGCACCAGCTTCAGCGTCTTGCCGGTATCGGCGACGTCGTCGGCGATCAGCACCTTCTTGTCGGTGAAGTCGATCGCGTTGGGAACGGGCGCGAGCATGACCGGCATCTCGAGGGTCGTGCCCACGCCGGTGTAGAACTCGACGTTGACCAGATGGAGGTTCTTGCAGTCCAGCGCGTAGGCGAGGCCGCCGGCGACGAAGACGCCACCGCGGGCGATGCTGAGCACGATGTCCGGCTCGTAGCCGTCGTCGGCGATGGTCTGCGCGAGCTCGCGGATCGCGGTGCCGAACCGCTCGTAGGTCAGGTTCTCCCGTCGTACGTCGCTCACGCTGCTCACACCTGCGTCCTGTGGAAGTTGAGGAAGGAGCGGGAGGCGGTGGGTCCGCGCTGCCCCTGGTACCTGGACCCGTACCGCTCGCTCCCGTAGGGGGCGTCGGCCGGCGAGCTGAGCCGGAACATGCACAGCTGGCCGATCTTCATGCCGGGCCACAGCTTGATCGGAAGCGTGGCGAGGTTCGACAGCTCGAGGGTCACGTGCCCGGAGAAACCGGGGTCGATGAACCCGGCGGTGGAGTGCGTCACCAGCCCGAGCCGCCCGAGCGAGCTCTTCCCCTCCAGCCGCGAGGCGAGATCGTCGGGAAGCGTGATCACCTCGTACGTGCTGGCCAGCACGAACTCACCGGGGTGAAGGATGAACGGCTCGTCCCCCTCCGGCTCCACGAGCCGCGTCAGATCCGCCTGCTCGACGGAAGGGTCGATGTGCGGGTACCGGTGGTTCTCGAACACCCGGAAATAGCGGTCCAGCCGCACGTCGATGCTCGACGGCTGCACCATGGATTCGTCGTAGGGATCGATCCGTACCCGCCCGGCGTCGATCTCGGCCCGGATGTCCTTGTCTGAGAGAAGCACGCCCCGAGGATACGCAAGGCGCGCGGAGCCCCCACAATCGCGACGACTCCACGCGCCCATGCCGTACCCGGATGCCTCGGACCGGCTACGAACGACTACAGCCGGTCACCGGCGGCCAGTGCCGGTCAGTGCCGGCTAGTGCTTCTCCAACGCCACCGGCACGACGCTCCGCAGCCGCGCACAGCGCGGACAGCGGACGAGCCGCCCTGGGCCGAGGCGCTCGGCCTGCTGCATCGGGAACGAAGCGGTGGTGAACACGTGCCCATCGGCACAGCGGACGACGGTGCGCTCCATCAAGTCCTAGAGTCCCTTCCCCAAGAGCCGCGTCTGGCTACTGCTTGCCTGACGACAAAAGCCACACTACGGGATCAAAGGGAAGCCCCTCCAGGCGGCACTCCGGTCCCGCCCGGACCCCTCTCTGTGCCCCCACCGTACGCCCCAACTCCCGCTCTCCGCAGCCGCCTCACACCCCTGAAGCACACTCAGGCCCCTCGGCGAGAACACCGGGAGCCTGCGGTTTGGTACAGTGGGCGAGCGTTCGGACACCGGCTCTTCGGTCGGCGCCTTACGCGGGTGTAGTTTAATGGTAGAACATCAGCTTCCCAAGCTGAGAGCGCGAGTTCGATTCTCGTCACCCGCTCCACGAAGAAGGCCCAGGTCAGAGACCCGGGCCTTTTTGCTGTCTTCGGTGATCACTCGCCGCGTGCCAGATTCGTGCCAGAAGGCTTGTCGGCGGCCTTCTTCGCAGCCTCAGCCCGAGCCTTCCGCACGGTCGCGTCGAGGCCGGCCGCCACCTCTTCCTGCCGCTCCTCGTCGGAGTGCTGGTAGATCAGCGCGGCCTTCTCCGAGGACTGCCCGGCGCGGACCATCGTGTCCTTGAGTGTGGCACCGGACCGCGTGGACAGCGTGTGCCCGGTGTGGCGGAGGTCGTAGAAGCGGAAGCCCTCGGGCATGCCGACGACCTCCCGTGCCTTGCGCCACTTCCGCCCGAAGGTGCTGCGCCGGAAGGGCGCCCCCTTCTCCCCGACGAAGAGGAGCCCGTCCGGTCCCGGCTCGGCATAGCTCTCCAGGTGCCACCGGAGCTCCCGGCGCAGGAACGCGGGAAGAATCACAGTCCGGGTCCCGGCCTCCGACTTGGTGTCCCCCTGGACGCGCCGCCCGTTCATCCGCTCCGGCTCGGCGAGGCGAACGCTGATGCGGAGGGTGTCCACGTCGACGTCCCGGCGACGAAGGCCGGCCAGCTCTTCCGGCCGCATGGGACCGTAGGCGCCGAGGTAGACCATGAGCCGCCAGCGCATCCCCACCGCATCGGCGAGCGCGTCGACCTGGGCGACGGTGGCGATGCGACGCTCGGCCGCCTTCTCCTTTCCGGCGCCCTTGATCCGGCATGGATTGCGCTGGATCAGCTCGTCATCGACGGCCGTCTCCATGATCGCCTTGAGGAGCCGATAAGCCTTGGCCGTCATCGTCTTGGCGCCGGTGGTCCGCAGTCGTTCGGCCCGCCACTCACGCACGCGGGGTGCGGTGATCTCGTCCAGGTCCAGGTCCGCGAAGGCGGTCAGGTGCTTGTCGAGCAGGTAGCGATAGAGATCCTGAGTAAGCGGTGCCAGCTCCCGCTCCTCCACCCACTTGTCGGCGTAGGCCCGGAAGCTCACTGCCCCGGCCTCGGGGTCCCTCCACTCGCCTCGGCGGATCTCAGTCTGCCTTTCAGCGAGCCAGTCATCCGCGTCCGCAGTCGTCTCGAAGGTGACGGGAGCCGGGCGCATCACACCGTCGGGGCCCGGATAACGCGCTTGGTAGCGCCCGGAGGGAAGCCGGCGGATCGCACCGAACCGGCGACGCCTGCCCTTTTTGTTGGCCATCAGGCCGCCCTCCCGTAGCGGGCGCGAGGGCGCCTCAGCGGCTCCACCGTGCGGGACTTGATGAACTCCTCAAGCGCGCTCTCCGGGACGCGCACATGCCGACCGACCTTCACGTATCGGATGCGCCGCTCCTCAATGAGCCGCCGGGGGAAACGCACCGAGGTACCGAGCAGCTCGGCGACCTGGTCGACGGACAGATAGCGGTCGGTCATACGGTCGGCTCTCCTTCCGTTCCAAGGGCGGGTTCGAGGGATGCGGCGAGCCACGTCTCGCCGGCGCTCAGGCCGGTTCCGGCAAAGACCCAGTGGGAGAGGACGAGAGTGGTTTGGTCGCTCCGTGAGCCGGGCGGAGCCGATTGGGCCCTGCGCCAGTCGGCGCGAGCGTCGCGAAGTGCGCCGAGGGTGGTGGAGTAGCGGCGGGACTTGGTGGAGAAGTGGCCGCGGAAGCCCAGCATGTGGGCCCAGGCCCTCAGGCGGAGGTCTGCCAGCTCGGCACGAGCACCCAGGCTCCAGGCGGTGCGGATCATGCGCCGGGCGTGTTCGGTGATCCTGGCCTGTGCCAGCTCGGCAAGGAAGCGAAGCGGCCGGTCGAGAGTGCCGGTCGCTGTCTCGGCTCCCTTGGTGGCGTACTTGGCGATGTACGCCGCTACGGCCCTTTCGGTCAGCTCTTGGGCGCCGTCGAAGTCGGCGGAGCGGATCGGACGGACGTCGAGCTGTCGGCCGAAAACGAAGGCGTGTGCCCGTTCGTCGATCAACGGGCCGTCGACTCGGGCGGCGGTGGCCGCAGCCCGGATGGCGTCGGTCAGCACATCGGCCGAGGCCCAGGCGGGAGGCGGGGAGTCACCACCCTCCGGACCGTCGAGGCGGATCACGGCGTGGAAGTGGACGGCACCCCGCTTCTGGTACTCGGCCACCTTCGCGAACGAGATCCGGGCATGGTCCGGGAACGCCCGCTGCGTCAGACCGGCACGCTTGGCGACCTCACGGCGAAGGTAAATCGAGAAGCGCCGCCACAGGGCGCCGGCGTGCGCGTTCCACAGCACGGCCGCTTCGTAGTCGTAGGTGTCAGGGTCGAGAGGCGTGCCGAGGACGGCGTCCCCCTCGTCGTGCCGGTCGCCGCAGCGGCAGTTCCGGTCGCCCGACGGGCGGTTGTGGACCGGGCCGAAGCTCGGAGCGGTGAGGGTCGTGAAGACGCGCGGGTGGGTGGCGACCCGTTCGGGGGTTCCCTTGCCGCCCCGAAGTCCGGCGGTGATCAGGTGGTAGGTGTCGCGGCGATAGGTCTCGGCGCAGGCCGCGCAGCGGGTGGCGCGGCGGTTGTTGCAGCGGACGAGGAGGTTCCCGGCGGGGAGGGTGGTCGAGTCCAGGTGGTGCAGGACGCGGCCGATCTCACCAGTGGTCTGGTTCACCTCGTACTCGGTGCGGTGGCCGTCGAGGCGTACGGGGCGGGTGCAGCCGCCCAGTGTGGAGAGTTGGCTGGCCAGCTCGGGCATGGTGCCGAGGGAGGCCAACATGGAGAGTTCCGCCAGCGGGGGCGGAGTCTGCCGGGTGATGATGGGTTTTCCTTTCGGCTGTTTCGGCGGTTGGGAGGGACGGCCCCGGGGCGACGGGATGCTTGGCGGCTTGCTGCCGCCCCGGTGGCCGGTCAGCGCTTGTTCGCGCCATTGAGCAGGGAGCGCAGGACCACGGCGGCGACGGCTACGGCGATGGCGGAAACGGCCACGGCCGCGAGGAGCGCGGTGAGCACGACGCCGACGACGACAACGGCGACGATCGCTCCGGCTCCGACCCCCATGAACGAGGTGACCGGGCGGCCGGCGGAGGTAGCCGGGGCGTGATCCTGCGGAATGTGAGTGGTGATGCTCGGGACGTGCGGGCTGTCGGGCAGCTTGGGGCGGAACATCGCGAGACTCCTTGTCGGTCGGGGTGTCAGTCGTTGGTGCGGTTGACGACGTCCACCCCGGAGCGGGTGCCGGATTCGATGGCCGGGGCAAGGAAGGTGTGCGAGAGCCAGAAGCCGAAGAGGGCGATCACGACGGCGACCCAGAGGCGGATGCCGAGGAACTTGATCGCGGCCCAGGCGATGACGCCCAGGACGAAGACGAGCGGCAGCGAGACAGTCACCGGGGGTCTCCTCAGCGGACGCGGCAGCGGTGGGTGCGGGCGGCCAGCTCGGCGGCGGCGCGGTTGTCGTAGTCGGTCGAGAAGCCGCAGCGGGGAGCCGTGCAGGCGGCGGCGTGCTTCTCGCGGCCCCGGCCGTCGTAGTAGGTGCCGACCTGCACGGGGCCGATGCGGACGACACGGCGGAAGCGGCGGTTGGCGGGCATCAGCTGGTCTCCCTCTCGGTCTTGTCGGTGAAGTCGGTGACGTGGTCGGCGAGCCAGCGGCGGATCTCGTTGCTCTCGTCGAGGTCGGCGGTGAGGATCACTGGCTCGGCGATCAGCACGGCTTCGGTGAAGCGGTTCTGGCGGGTCAGCTCTGCGGCGCGCTTCAGCGCGCGGAGCGTGGACGGGCGCAAGGTGGAGTCCTCTGGGGTCAGGTGAGTTGGGTGGCGATGGCTTCGGCGAGCGGCATCGGCACTCCGAGCCGGGCGCGAAGCGTCGAGGTGTCGATGGGCATCCCGGTCCGGGCACGGTGTTCGTCCGCGACCTTCCGGGCGAGAGCGACGAGGGCAGCCGGTACCGGGGAAGGCAGGGCCGAAGCCGGCTCTGCTTGGACACCGGGTGGTTCGGCCGCCGCCGAGGGCGGTTGGGTTCCTGCGTCGATGGGTTTCGGATCCGTGGCTGTGGTGGACGGTTCGGATGCCGTCCTCGGGGCCTCGTTCGGCTTCGGTGTTCCGTGGGCGAGCAGCGTGCCGCCCAGGAAGGCGACCGCGGGCCAGCCCGCTACGAGGATCCGGAGCCAGGACGGAACATCGTCGAGGTCGAGCAGTCCGGCGGTGGCGACGTTGGCACCGAGAGACGCGGTCAGGGCGACGAGAAACCAGCACCACCCGGCCGCTTTCGCCTCACCGGAGCGGAGCCGCCGCCAGGCCGCGACCAAGAGCAGGTCGACGGAGATCGGGTAGGCCCACGCCTTCCAGCCGTGCTGTCCGGCGGCCAGCGCCAGGTCGTGCAGATGAGCGAAGGACAGCGCGGCGGCGATCAGCGCTTGGACGAGTACGGCGTCCACGCGGACGGGCAGAGCGCGCACGGCGATTCCTTCCAGTTCCGGGCATGGGTGGGGTAGGGACTTGGCGCGGGACGGCCGCGCCGACCGTGGGAGGGGTGGGTTACTCGGTGATCGGCTCAGGAGTGGCCCCGGAGCCAGGCCCCTTCACCGGCACCGGCGGGACGTACGGCCGGAACTGCGAGAGCGCCGGAATCTCCGGAGCGAGGTGCGCTGTATCGCGACAGGTGGCCGCAGCGTCGGAGAGAGACAGATAGGGAGTCCGGATGCGGGACCAGCCGCCGGACGTGTTGCCCGCGACGGCCAGGCCGGGCCGTTCAGGGGCAATGTCGCAGGCGGCGAGGACCGCTTCCGGGGCGATGTCGCCGAGTGCCATCTTGGCGGAGGCTTCGTCGTTCACGCGGTGGCAGACTCGGCCGGTCAGTTGCGCTCGGAGCATCGTCGCGCCCTTGCCCAGCTCGGCCCCGAAGCGCTGCCCGCACACTTCCAGATGGATGCCAGCCGCGCGGCCGAGCTGAGCGAGCCGGATCAGCTGGGTGACCATCTCGTCCCGCCGTTCCTCTTCCTTCTTCGCTGCGACGAGGAAGAGCTCAGCCACTTCGTCGATGAACAGCACGATGGGAGAGGGACGTTCGCCCTCCGGCAGGCCCCAGACGTCCGAGGTGATCAGCTCATCCGGAGTGCTGGGTGTGATGCCCTGCCGTGCCTTGATCAGGTCGTATCGGTCCTCCATTTCCTTGACGAGTACGGGCAGCAGCTCGGCCGCCTGCTCCGGGTCGGTCGCCAGCGCGGAGAGCCGAGGGGCGAACGGCGCCAGCTCGACACCGCGCTTGCAGTCGATCCCCACCAGGACCACCGGCTGGGCGGCCAGCCCAGCAAGCAGGTTCCGCAGGAACATGGACTTGCCGGACAGGGTGGCGCCGAGCACGAGTTCATGAGGTACGGCCCGGTAGTCCCGTACGAAGGCGGTCGCGTCCTCCCGCAGAGCCACCGGCACGCGGAGCGGACCGGCGTCGATCCTGCGAGGCATCCGTACCTTCCGCAGGACGTCGAAGCCGACCAGCCGCAGTTCCACGACACCGGGCTTGACGTCCCGCACATACACGGCGTGCACACCCCAGGCGTGCCGAAGCCGTTCGGCCGAGGCCGCCACGTCCGCCGGTTCCTGCCCCGGAGCCAGCCGCAGCCGAAGCCGTAGACCGGTCGAGGTGGGCCGGATTATGCCCCGCCGAGGAGGCACCGGCCGGACCTCACGCCGAGTGGTCGCCTTGACGGCTAGGGCCCGCCACCGGGGCGGCTCGACCGTCAGGCCGCATGCGTCCATGGTCGAGGAGTACGAGGCCAGCAGCCGGACCACCGAGACGGGCAGCCCGACAGCGGACCAGTACGCCGCCGGGTGGGCGTGCCGGGCGTAGGCCGCGCCGCCTACCGCAGCGAGCGACCCGCCCAGCTCGGCCCACGTCACCAGGTCGGTCACGTCGATCAGCTCGCCTGGTCCATCGGGAAGGCACCGGGCGTCACGGCGGTGGCCCGGTAGGCGATGCCATGCCGCTGCTGGCCGTTGAACACGCTCTGCCAGGGCCGGGCGACGAGACCGGGCAGGGAGACCGGCGCGCCGACGGTCAGGCCGCCCGTCACACCGCTCTCGGGGATGGTGACCTGGATCAGCGAGGATTCGCCCTCGTCGATGTAGACGACGCCGACGGTCATCAGCGCCTCACCGCTCACCGCGTCCTTCGCGATCTCACCGGTCTGCCGGTCGCGCACCTTCGGCGCCGGCGCTTCGGTGAGCAGGATCGTGGCGGTCGAGGCATCAATGCGGATCACGCGCACAGGTTTCTCCTTCTGAGTCGATCAACCCGCCACCTGACAAGTTGACTTAGCAAGTTCGAAGCTAGGGATGCCAAGTTGACTTGTCAAGCTCGATCCGGAAGGCAGCCAAGGGAAGAACTGACCTGGATTCGGGCTCAGTTGAGGCGGTAGGTGTCTTCTAGCTCCTGCCGATCGGCAGGCAGCAGCACGTCGGAGACTTGCAGCGCCTGGCCTGAGGCGTCACAGGCGATGACCAGGACACTGAGGACGGGAACGCCGTCGGGAAGGTCCAGAAGCTGTGCTTCGGCACGCTCGGGGAGTCGGGCCGAGACCCGCTCCGTCACGTGATCGAAGCGCACCTTCTTCCGCGCTTCCAGGTGAGCGCGGGCACTGCCGCTCAGCGCTTCGGCACTCTCCAGCTCGGTGCCTTCGACCAGGCCGGCGGGGAAGTACGACGAGACCAGCTCAACGGGTTCGCCGTCCTCCTCGACCAGGAAGCGGCGCATGAGGATCTTCGCCCGCTTGGGCAACCCGAGCACGGAGGCGACGCGCGCCGGTACGGGAACGTAGCCGACTTCGACCAGCCGCCCTGGAGCTTCCGACTCATCCCGCGCCAGCGCCTGCCGCCCCCGGCGGTCCTGCTTCTCGACGACCGCCGGACGTCCGCGCACTATCGTGCCGTACCCCTGCCGGGACTCAAGCCAGCCGTCGCGCTTCAGCAGCTCCAGCGCCCGGACCACGGTCGGCCGGGACATCCCGAAGGCCTGCACCAGCTGATTCTCACTGGGGACGCGGGTGCCGGGTGCGTATGTGCCGTCCTCGATGCGACGCTGGATGGTCTGAGCGAGGCGCACGTACTTCGGTGCCTCCACTTCATACGCCATGAGTGCCGCCGCCTGTCGAGATTGGCCAAGTCAACTGGTCAACCAGACTAGCGACGATTCCGCCGGCGCAGTACCAGCGGAGCGTATTGCGGTCACGACGGCCAGGCATCGGCCATCTCGAAGGAGACCACGGTGCCGCCGAATCGACTCGGCCCGAAGTGCCAGGATTCGGCGATGGAGTCGACGAGGAGGAGACCGCGGCCGTGTGCTTCGTCGGCATCGGGATGCCGGAGCCGCACGTTCGCCGGGAACCCCGGGTTGTGCACGTCGACACGGAGCGAAGCTCCGTCGCGGAACCACTCCACCCGGACGACCCAGGGGTCGTCAGACCGGCCGTAGACGATGGCGTTGGTCACCAGTTCCGAGATCATCAGCGCACAGTCGTCGACCGAGCAGGCCGGGTTGTACGGCGCGATGAACTTCCGGAACCAGCGCCGGGCCCGAGGTACGGACTCCGCGACAGGATGCAAGGTCATGGCACCGAGTCGCGGGGAGTCCTCGGAGGGATAGCGGTCGATCGTGTAGGCCATCCGTGCTCACTCTCTGCCGCTGCCGTCGCAGTCGAGGCAGCGCCGCTTCGACGTGGCGCGGGTGCGGTCAGCGGCGGCGGCAAGCGCCAGGGTCGTACGGGAGCCGACACGCTTCCATCCCCGCCCCCGACATCCCCGGCAAGGTAAGTGCGTGCCCTTGTCCGGCCGCTGACTCGTCACACCGTGCCCCCTTCCGATGAAGTGGCCTTAGCCACTTTCTGGATAGTGGCATTAGCCACTTGGAGCCGCAAGCGGTTCGCCATAACTGACCGTGCATCAGACGAGCGGGTAGCCCTGCTCGAAGGCCCAGCGGTGCGGCGGGTAGGTGGCTTCGGCGAACTCCAGTGGCCGGTCCTGCAGGTCGTAGACGACGTGATGCACGACCAACACGGCAGATCCGGGGTCAAGCCGGAGGTCTGCGGCCTCTTCCTCCGTCGCCGTCCGAGCGCACATCCGATCTTCCGCGTAGCTCCCCTGGCGTCCAGTCATGTTCTCGACGTACATCAGGGTCCCCTCGCGAATCCGCTCGGGATCCATGAGCTTCGGTGCCCGCTGCCCGACGTCCGGCGCGAACCACGACGTGGACAGCGTGATGGGGCCGTCCTGGTTGTTGGTCACCCGCCGCCGGTGAACAGCCCGCCGATCCTTCACGAGCCCCAGCGCCTCAGCCACGTGATCCGGCGCCTCCAGCCAGCCGGCCGACGTGATGACCGCGTACTCGCCAGGCGTGTAGATCTTCCCGGTCTGGCGCGCACGGCCGTACAACTCACGGGCCCTACGGTTGACTTCAAGGCCCCGCACATACGTGCCGGACCCCTGCCGCTTCTCGACCAGCCCCTGATGGCTGAGCGCTTGCAACGCACGAGCCGCCGTCGGCCTCGACACGTTCCAGCCCGCCGCCAGCTGCCGCTCGGAGGGGACTTCATCCCCGGCCCTCAGGTCACCTCGAAGGATCTGATCGCGGATGTAGTGCGCGATCTGCAGATACTTCGGCTGAGCCTCCTCGATCTGGGGCATGTCCCCTCCTCGTTCAGTGCCGCGCGGACGGCAAGTGGCTATGGCCTCTGGCCACTATAGGGTGGGTGGTCAAGACCGAACCCCGTAGTCTGGGCCCCATGACGCGGTTGATCGTCGCAGCAGGAGGAGGGGGCGACGCAGTCGCCGCCGCAATGCTTGACGCCGCCCTCTACGGCGACGACACGGGCCGGGCGGTGATCCTCACTTATGCATGGGACCGCTTGCTGATCGACCCGGTACCAGGCCCCCGAGGTCCCCAGAACTTCACCGGCCTTGAACCGATCACTCCGACGGTCTGGAAGGTGCCGGCGCAGGCCCGCCCGATCGCGCCGGCAGGTTCCACTCTTCCCCGGCTTGCGGCAGAACTCCCGCACACCTTCGCGCTGATCGATCCACGACACGGCGCCGAGGGCATCACACGCCAACTCGAAGAGCTGGTGACCCACTTGCAGCCCGAGTCGATCGACCTCCTGGACGTGGGCGGCGACATCCTGGCCCGAGGCGACGAGCCGACGCTGAAGAGTCCCCTCGCGGATGCCCTCACGCTGGCCGCATGCGGTCAAGTGAACGCGGCCATCAGACTGTTGGTTGCCGGGCCGGGACTGGACGGGGAACTGCCGCTCGACGCCATGAGCGGCATGCTTGGCCCGGCTGTCCACACCCTCACGGCCACGGATGTGGAGCCGGTCAGCGCAGTCCTGGAGTGGCATCCTTCCGAGGCGACAGGGATGCTCGCAGCGACAGCACGAGGAGTACGAGGCACCTGCGAGGTACGCGACGCTGGACTCCCCATACCTCTGACCGACGAAGGCCCGAGGATCCACGAAGTCGACCTGGACGAAGCGCTGGGCTACAACGAGTTGGCCCGCGCCATCATGACAACGGCCACCCTTGATGAGGTCGAGGCACTGAGCCGAGAAGTGTGCGGCTTTTCGGAGATCGACTACGAGCGCAACAAGGCGCTATGGCTCAAGGAGCAGCGGCCGGTGCCGCTGGACGCCGACTCGTTGCTGCCCCAACTCGACCAGTACCAGGCCGAGGCCCGAAGCCGCGGAGTCACCCACACGACGTTCCGCCGGCTCACAGAGGCTCTGAACCTTGGTGGCGCTCAGCGCGAGGCCCTGCGCCAGCTGCTCATCAACAGCCGGCCGGAGCAGTACGCAGCTCCGCTGTGGCAAATCGAGGACTGAGTGAACGTCCACTTGGATGCGAACACAAAGCGCCCGACAGGCACACCCCCCGAGGGACAGCCAGCCGGGGCCGGCGCTAGCACTCGTCGGTGTGTGCCAAGTCCCTCCGTACGAACACGGAACCAACCGGCTTCGCCCCCTCCGGCCACGCACGGCTGCCGATGTCGTAGGGAGTTACATCCATGGCCCCACGAAGCCAATCGGCTTGCTTGGAACTCAAAGTCAGCACTACAAGCTGCCGCTCCTGATTCACATCCTGGATCCGACCAACATTCATGTCGGATGCATAGGTGCCGGGGGCACCCACCTGGGGTTCCAAGGCCACGACGACCGCCTTACGTTCGCCGAGAATGCTGCCGGCCCATAGTTCCGTACCGTCAGGCAGCTCACCATTGACCTTGACCTCAACCCGCGTGCATCTGGGAATCAGCGTGGGCTCGCCTTGGCTCGCCGGTGCGGGGGAAGTGATCGTGTAGGTGGTAGGTCCTGGAGCATTGGGAAGATGCTGGCTTACCCACGGCACGATGTCGTCCTTGACCGTGTAACCAGTGGCTGATGAGGCGATTCCGAGCACAGCCAGTGCCGCAGTGATGGAAGCTAGAGGCCTACGAATCCGGGCCCACCAAGTCAGCCGCCTCGAAGGAGTTCCCTCGTCCGGCCCGTCAGGCTGAGGACGAGTCCCCGGCTGCACTGTCGTAGTCACGCTCGCCCCCTAGTCCGTACGACCTATGGGCAGCGTACGTAGCGTGCTCACCAAGTGACGGATTGCACCGAGGATCTAAGTCGGTTCTACGCATATCGACCGCACCCGCCTAGCCAATAAGGTGTCACTCTCTGCGCATCTGCCACTCCGAAGTTCGGCAGAAGGCGCAGACTGCCAGCCGCAAGGGGCGAAGGCTGACGAGCGACCCATCACCTCACCCAACTGACTGAGTTACAACTTTCTCTACTGGTTCAAGGCGGCTCGCTCCACTCGCCGCGCGCGGCCCGGCCCCCGGCCGGGCCTGCGCTCCTGTCTCCGCCCCGCTCCAGCCCGGCCGGCGCCCATGCCGCGCCCGCAGCAATCGGCCGCCTGACGTCAGAGAAAGGGTACGTCGTGGCTGGGGCGGTCGGCTCCACGGCTTTAGGCAGCCACTTTGGCGCGAGCCTCGAAGATCATGGCCCCAACGTCGTGCTTTACCGGGCAGGTCCACAGACTGCCCGACGCGCCGCAAGCTTACGGGGCCATGATCACTCGCGCCAAAGCAGCTCCAGCCCAAAGCCGCTCCGCCGACCTTCATAGCTGCACCTATAGGCCCGGAATTGTGGGTGCACTTAGCCCTTGCGAACGGGCATAATGCACTAGCCAGCCCTTGGATGTGATTTCAATGGATCGCCGCCGCTGGTCATCGTCGTCTTTGCTGCTGATGACAAGCCCGTACCGCTCAAGCTCCACTACATTCTTTCGCATGTGCGCTCGATCATTGAAGCCAAATTGATCGAAATCGCTCGGGGAGCAAGTTCCCCCGAAGGCCGCCAGGTCTTCCAGCAGCTTTCGCGTTCGAGGTTGCAGCTTGGCGCTAGCTTCATGCTTAACAGCCAGGCTTTCGATCCACTTAATGAATGCCTCGGCGATCTCCGATTCTGACCTGGAGAGAAAGAAGGACGATTCATTATCTTGCGAAAAACTTTGAGCGTGCCGCAGCGAATCTCGCAGGTTCTTGTGAGCCACTTCGTACACATGCTCAAACGACGCTGCTGACACCGGCGCATTACTGGTCGGCCTAACGGAATAATGCCGCAATCGAGTGTCGATCAAATTTGGGATGTACTCGTCCGCGACTGGGGTGATCTCGATGGGGTCGGAAAGCACGCCGTTCAGGCGAGGGGTTGCAGCGACACTTCTAGCGATCCCCCGTGCTCCGCAAAGAACCCAACGCATCCCGGTCAACTGAAGCACAGGATCGCGGATCTCTTCAAGAAGACGGCGGGCGGCATTAGACGTCTCCAGAAGTTCCAGGTTATCGATGACGCCCACCATGCCGCCCGTTCCCTCAGGAAAGGCGTCCCGCAACCAGGTTCGGATTGTGGCCCTGAAACCAGCGTTAGAGAATCCAGAAGAGCCATTGACAGCAGCACTCCCGGCCATTCCGCCACCCCCAAATGGCGACGACAGATTGAAGCCGCGTCCCTTCAATACGGGAGATTCCAGCCAGGCCTTGATGTCTTTGGTGCGCGGGACCTTGCGATCGGCACGCTTCAAGATTTCCTCGTTGTCGAGGAAGGCGCGAGCAATAGCGAAGTAACAGTCGCTAATGAACTCGGAGGCATCTTCCTTGATTTGCAGCGGCTCGGGGAGGGCGAGGTAGAGCTGTGGGGTCTTTTTTTCTAGGAACCGCTCGGTCGCAACCCAGGCTGCCACTGCCACGAGGCTGGTCTTTCCGACCCCGTTCGGACCTTCGAGGACAACGTGCGTGTCACCTTCTTCGATCCTCCGCAGTAACGCCCTTAGCTCTACGTCTCGACCAACGAGCAACTCGCGGCCGTCTGCGCTCGATGGAAGCGGCTTAACGACGTAAGGGTTGCTGCCAAACCCCAACTCAAACCAGAAGCTCATATGCCCCTCCCGAGGCGGCGGGTGTTACCTTGTTCAGTCATCCGATGATCAAGCCCGTTACGCCGAAGATTAGGGTGAGGACAAAGCAGATCAGACTCATGAGCGTGGCGAATTGTGGGACCTCGGGCGTGCGACGGAAGTTGGACATGACGCCGTTGGACCAGAAGGAGCAGATCGCTACGATCACCGCCGGGATGAACAGCGGTGTGCCACGACACACGTATGCGGCGCCCACAGCCAAGCCGACAAGAATGACAAGCCTCATGACCCCACCCCTGCGTCAGCGGGGTCCCCACCCCGCGCGGTGGGCCATAGGCTAGAGGAGTACTGGGTGGTAACGGACACGAGTGTCTAAGTGCGTGACAACGCCGACATAGAGAGCGGCGGACGAGTACGGACGCCTGTAAAGCATCGCAGCAGGTGAGAGGCGTCCCGCTCAAGGCAGGGCGCTCCGGCGAGTCGCTTCGGCACGGAGAGACCTGCCAGTTGGGGGCGGGATCAGGCGATGTCCCGGCACGGCTACATTCCCGAGGCGAACCCGCACTCGCTAGCCGAGTGCTGCAGTCGGGTCGTCCAGGGCAAGGCTTGCCAGCCGGCGGAACTCTCGCATGTCTTCTCTGGCGGATGAGGGAATTGTTGCTCGTGGAGGAGCTGGGGGCGGAGCGTGGCGCAGCTGTGGGCGCGGTTCGTGTCGGTACCGCGAATCGCTGACCCACTGTTGCAGGGAGCGTGTCAGCCTGGTTGCCGCCGTTGCTACGTCCTGCGGCCCTTCGACTCCGACTACCGCAGCAGCTTTCGCGAGTGAACCGTCAAGTTCCGCAGCTTGGTCGAGGAGGCTCTGCAACTCCTGGGTCCGCGGTCCATCTGCCTGGGCGAGTACGGAAGCACGTGCGGCAATTGAGCTGTACTCGGCAGCAATACTGACGAATGCGGTATAAGCATCCCTTCGACCTTGCCGACGCCAGTGTTCGTGTTGGCTGCTGCGTTGCGTGCGGCTGTTGTGTCTGGCCGCGCGCACGGCACCCCAGGCACCCAGCGCGGCAGCAACTACGGCTGCTACAGCGGCGGTTAGGGCCGTGCCCCCAATATTCATGGCACGTATTGTGTCAGGACTGAGCTAGCACTCCGGGAGTGCTCTTCGGCGCCGGTCTCCGGGAAGAGCGGTCCGGCCGCCGCTAGCGGAAGCTGGGCTTCCTCGTCGCCTTGTGGCCACAAGCTCTTACGACGACCGTGCCAGACCCGTGCCAGATCGTGCGGGGAACCACGGGGAATGATGGGGCCATGTCCACAGTCAGTCAGGCGTCAAAGTCGCTCCGCCGCAGGCCAGCCCGACAGGCGCCCCTAGAAGACCCAAGCTTCCCAAGCTGAGAGCGCGAGTTCGATTCTCGTCACCCGCTCTTCTTCAAGCCCCCTGGCCGACGGCCCGGGGGTTCTTTGTTGCCCCGGTGAGTTCGGCGGCGCCGAAGGAGACGTCGAACCGGTCGCACCAGATGGTGACGCTGCGGTATCGGGCCGGGTCGATGTCTTCGGGCACGGGGTAGTTCTGGCTGCCCTTGTTGCCCTTGAGCTTGCCGAGGCTGACATGGGTGCCGTCGTCGAAGACGTGCCAGCCGGCGCTGCCCTCCTTCACGGGGGCGTCGGTCAGCCAGACGCGCAGGTCGGGGCCGTTGCTGGTGTCGAGGTTCTCCAGGCGTACGACGTGGGATCCGTCTGCCAGCCGTACGAGCTTCACCGTGCCGGACGTCGTGTGCTCGTGGCTGATCAGGTCGCCGTCCGCCACCGTCACCGGCGCCGCCGGAGCGGAGGGTGCCCCGGGCGACGGCGGTCCGGCCGGTGGCTTCGAGGCGGTCGTGGTGCCGGGCAGGGCTTCCTGGACCGTCTCGTCCTGCCACAGCTTCCACGGCTGGAACCAGTAGAGCCCGAAGCCGAGCCCGATGACCGCCGCCGCCAGCGCACCGATCGCCCACCGTCTCGTCCACGTGATCCGCGTCCGCCTCATGCCGCCCGCCTCCTGGGAGTCGCCCGTCCTCGCTTTCATTCAACGGGCGGACGCGGCCGTTCGGGGGCGGTCGGCGGATGACGAAAGTCTTACGTCCGCCTCAGGCCTTACGGAGTCATGACGTAAGGGCGTGCTCCCGTGGTGCGGCAGCGGGGCGGGCCTAGCGTGGCCGTATGCGTGTACTGGTCACCGGCGGTGCCGGGTTCATCGGGTCCCATGTGGTCGAGGCGCTGGCCGCGCGCGGGCACGAGCCGGTCGTGTTCGACGTGCGGGAGGATCCCGGCGCCGACGTGCGGGACCCGGCGGCCGTCGGACCCGCGCTCGCCGGTGTCGACGCCGTCTGCCACCAGGCCGCGATGGTCGGGCTCGGCAACGGGTTCACCGACGCGGCGGGATATGTCTCGCACAACGACCTGGGCACCGCCGTGCTGCTCGCCGCCATGGCGGAGGCGGGCGTCGGGCGGCTGGTGCTGGCCGGGTCGATGGTCGTCTACGGGGAGGGGCGGTACGAGTGCCCGCGGCACGGGGTCGTACGGCCCGGGCCGCGTGCCGTCGCCGACCTCGACGCGGGCCGGTTCGAGCCGCCGTGTCCGGTGTGCGGGGCGGATCTGGCCCCGGGCTTGGTCGGCGAGGACGCACCGGTCGATCCGCGGAACGTGTACGCCACGACCAAGCTCGCGCAGGAGCACCTGGCCGCCGCCTGGGCCCGCTGCGCCGGCGGCTCGGCGGTGGCGCTCCGCTACCACAACGTGTACGGGCCCGGAATGCCCCGCGACACCCCGTACGCCGGTGTCGCCTCCTTCTTCCGCTCGGCGCTCGCCCGGGGCGAGGCACCGCGCGTGTTCGAGGACGGGCGGCAGCGGCGGGACTTCGTGCACGTGCGGGACGTCGCGGCGGCCAACGTGGTGTCGCTGGAGGCGGAGGCCGCTCCGGGTGTGCTCACGGCGTACAACACCGGCAGCGGTGATCCGCACACCGTCGGCGAGATGGCGCGGGCGCTGGCCGCCGCGTACGGCGGGCCCGGGCCGGTCGTCACGGGGGAGTACCGGCTCGGGGACGTGCGGCACATCACCGCCGACTCGTCACGGCTGCGGGACGGGCTGGGGTGGAAGCCGGAGGTGGGGTTCGCCGAGGGCATGGCGGAGTTCGCACGTGCCGGGATGCGGGGCGCGTAGGACCGCGGGGGATCACGGGACCGGTGGTGCTGCCCGTGTTCAGGAAGCGGCGGCGGGCAGCACCACCTCGAAGCGGCAACCGCCGGGGATGTTGCGTACGGTGGCCCGCCCCTGGTGTGCCTCGACGATGCCCCGGACGATGGCGAGGCCCAGGCCGGCGCCCGCCGGGGGCGTCCGCGCGTGCGTGCCGCGCCAGCCGGTGTCGAAGACGCGGGGCAGGTCCTCCTCGGGGATGCCGCCGCAGCCGTCCGTCACCGACAGCACCACGCCCTCGGCGGAACGCTCCGCGGCGACCGAGACCGTGCCGTCGGCCGGCGTCCGGCGGATGGCGTTGACCAGCAGGTTGCCCAGCACCCGGCTCATCTCCCTGCCGTCCACCTCCACCGGTACGGGCTCGATGTGATCGCCCACCAGCCGCACCCCGTGCTCCCGGGCGAGCGGGTCGGCTCCCGCCAGCGCGTCGCCGACCAGGTCGTAGAGGGAGAGCCGGGTGGGGGTGAGGGGGAGCGTGCCGGCGTGGATGCGGGAGAGTTCGAAGAGGTCACCGACCATGTCGTTGAGGCGTTCGACCTCGGTGCGGATCTGCTTCAGGTAGCGGTCGGGGTCGGCGGCGACGCCGTCCTCCAGGGCCTCCGACATGGCGCGCAGGCCGGCGAGCGGGGTGCGCAGGTCGTGCGAGATCCAGGCGACGAGTTCGCGCCGGGAGGTCTCCAGTGCGCGTTCCCGTTCGCGGGATTCGGCGAGCCGGGCGCTGGTTGCCGCCAACTCGCGGGTCAGTGAGTGGAGTTCGGCGGTTGTGGGGCCGTCGGGGGCGGCGAAGTTCCCGCCGTCGCCGAACGACCGTGCCGCGGCCGTGAGTGCGCGGCTGCGGGCCACGACCCAGCGGCCCAGGAGGAGTGCGGTGGCCATGGAGACCACGGCCGCCATGGCGACGACGGTCGTGACGACGGTCAGGTCGTGCGGGTTCAGGAACATCGCCCATGCCACGGCCAGCGTGCCCGCGAGCATCGCGACGACCCCGACCGCCGCGACCACCGCGAGCGACGCGGTGAGCGAGCGGCGCCGGATCAGGCGCAGTACGGCCGCCCCGGCCAGCCCGGTGGCGGCGGCACCGGCGAAGGCGTAGACGGCGATGAGAAGGGTGTCCCGCACGTTCACTCACCATCCGGTTCGAAGCGGTAGCCCACGCCCCACACGGTCTGGATGAGGCGGGGCCGGGCCGGGTCGTCCTCGACCTTGCCGCGCAGGCGGCGCACGTGGACCGTGACGGTCGACAGGTCGCCGAAGTCCCAGCCCCACACCTCGCGCATCAGGTCCTCGCGGCCGAACGCCCGTCCCGGATGCCGCAGGAGGAACGAGAGCAGGTCGAACTCCCGGACGGTCAGGGCGAGTTCGGTGCCGTTCTTGGTGGCCCGGCGGGCAGCCGGGTCGACCGTCAGGCCGGCCGCGGCCAGTCGCTGACCGGTCGCGGCGGGCCTGCTGCGGCGCAGCACCGACTCCACGCGCAGCACCAGCTCGCGGGGGCTGAAGGGCTTGGTGACGTAGTCGTCGGCACCGACTTCCAGGCCCAGGATGCGGTCGTCCTCGTCGCCGCGGGCGGTGAGCATGATGACCGGGACCGGCCCGTGCCCGCGTATCCGGCGGCACACCTCCAGGCCGTCCATGCCGGGCAGCATCAGGTCGAGGACGACCAGGTCGGGCCGGTGGGCGGCGGCACGGGCGAGGGCCTTCGGGCCGTCGTCGGCGCGGTCGACCACGTACCCGGCGCGGTCCAGGTACCCGGTGACGACCTCGGCGACGGTCGGGTCGTCGTCGACGACCAGGATCCGGGTCGAGGGTGGGCCCGCGGTCTCCTCGTGCTGATACGGCTGCTGCATGCCCCCAGCCTGGCATCGGGCGTCCGCCTGCGCCGGGCCCGAGCATCGCCAGCGCCTCGACGTCCGCGTTTCGTAAGGAGCGGACGTCCGTTATGCCCTATTCGCGTTCGTAGGGTGAGACCGTGACGACGACTCCTTCAGACGTCGACGTGGTGCTGCCCTGCCTGAACGAGGCCGAGGCCCTGCCCTGGGTGCTCCGGCGGATCCCGCCGGGCTGGCGCGCCCTCGTCGTCGACAACGGTTCCACCGACGGCTCCGACCGGGTCGCTCGCTCGCTCGGCGCGTCCGTCGTGCACGAGCCGCGTCGGGGCTTCGGCGCCGCCTGCCACGCCGGGCTGACCGCCGCCACCGCCGACGTCGTGTGCTTCTGCGACTGCGACGCCTCCCTCGACCCGTCACTCCTCGTCCCCTTCGTGCGCGAAGTGCGGGACGGCGAGGCCGATCTGGTGCTCGGGCGGCGGCGTCCGCAGGGCCGGGGCGCGTGGCCCGCGCACGCCCGCGCCGGCAACCTCGCGCTCACGCGGATGCTGCGCCGCCGTACCGGGCTGCGCCTGCACGACCTCGGTCCCCTGCGCGCCGCCCGACGCGAACCGCTGCTCGCCCTCGGCCTCACCGACCGGCGCAGCGGCTACCCGCTGCAGATGGTCGTCCGCGCGGCCGACGCCGGCTGGCGGATCGCCGAGCACGACGTGCCCTACCTGCCGCGCACCGGGGCCTCGAAGGTGACCGGCACGTGGCGCGGGACATGGCAGGCCGTGCGGGACATGAGCCGCGTGCTGAGTGAGGCCCCGGCGCACGGAGGAGGAACCGTCCGTTGAGTCCATCGAGTGCGTCGAGCCCGTCGAGCCCGTTGCGTCCGTTGTGTCCGTCGAGTGCGTCGCGTCCGTCGCGTCGGCTGCCCACGCTCCTGGTCATCGCCAAGGAGCCGCGGCCCGGCCGGGTCAAGACCCGTCTCACGCCGCCGTTCACGCCGAAGGAGGCGGCCTCGCTGGCCGAGGCGGCCCTCGCGGACACCCTGCACGCCGTGGCGGCCACGCCCGCCTCCCGGCGCGTCCTCTGCCTCGACGGCACGCCCGGGCCCTGGCTGCCGCCCGGCTTCGACGTCGTACCGCAGTGCGCGGGCGGGCTGGACGTACGGCTGGCGGACGCCTTCGCGCACTGCGACGGCCCGGCCCTGCTCATCGGCATGGACACGCCGCAGGTGACACCGGAACTGCTCACCGTGGACTTCGCCGACTGCGACGCGTGTTTCGGCCCGGCGGAGGACGGCGGCTTCTGGGCCCTCGGCCTGGCGGACCCCGACCCCGCCCTGCTGCGGGGCGTCCCCATGTCCACGCCCACGACGGGCGCGGTCCAACGGGGCCGGCTCGTCGCCGCCGGCCTGCGGGTGCGCGACCTGCCGCGTCTGCGCGACGTCGACACCGCCGCCGACGCCCACGCGGTCGCCGCCCTGGCCCCGGAGGGGCGCTTCGCGGCACGGCTGGCCCGGTGTCCGACGGTCACGCCGGCCCACTCATCAGACCCCCGCCCCCGCCCCCAACCCCCCGCGCAACCGGATCCGCGCCCGGGCCCGCCCCGATGAGCACCCCGCCCGCCACCACCCCCGCCTGGGCGGCCGCCGGCCCGTACGCCGCGGCGCTGCGCGCCGGTCGCGGGCCGCTGTTCCTGCGGCGGGCCGACGGGTGGCTGCTGCCGTTGGAGGTGGAGCGCTGGTGCGCCCGGGCCGACGTGGTCGACCGGGAGGTGCTGGACCGGTGTGAGGGAACCGTGCTGGACGTGGGGTGCGGGCCCGGGCGGCTGGTGGCGGAGCTCGCCGCCCGGGGACGGGCCGTCCTCGGGATCGACGTCAGCCAGGCCGCCGTCGACCAGACGGTGCGGCGCGGGGGTCAGGCGCTGCGGCGCTCGGTCTTCGAGCCGCTGCCCGGCGAGCGCCGCTGGGGCACCGTCCTGCTCATGGACGGCAACGTCGGCATCGGCGGCGACCCGCGCGCCCTGCTGGACCGGGTTGCGCAAGTCCTGCGCCCCGGCGGCCTGCTGATCGCCGAGACCGCTCCGGTGGACGTCGACGAACGCGCCCGGGTCCAGGTCGTCGACCTCACCGGCGCCGACGGAGCCGACGCCCCGTTCCCCTGGGCGCGGCTCGGCACGCGGGCGCTGCTGCGGTACGCGCGGGGCTGGGACGTGGCCGGTCAGTGGACGGCCGGCGGCCGGTACTTCGCCGCCCTGCGCACCCGCAGCGCCAGCAGCAGTGCCGAGCCTCCGAAGAGGACCGCGGTGATCAGCAGCCAGCGGGCGAGGAACACGTCCGCCGGCAGTCCGGTGCCGAGCCGGTAGCGCCGCTCCACCATGCCGCTGATCAGCGGGAACCACACGAGAAGGAGCAACCCGGACAGGGCCCCCGGCACGCGCACGTACGGCACCCACTCGCGGCGCCTGGCCGCGTCGAGCCCTCGTACGGCCGCCCGGTCCAGGGCCGCGTACAAGGGCAGGAGCACAAGGTCGTGCAGCAGCGCCGCGCCCACGAACCACAGCGCCACGCCGAACCAGTCGTCCGCGAGCAGCCGCACGCCCGCGTAGCCGGCGAGCGCGAAGGAGCAGCCGAGCAGCAGGAGCTGGAAGGGGCTTCCGACAGGGATCCGCAGCCGGCTCGTCGGCATCACAGGTCTCCGAACGTCAGACGGGCCACCCACTTGGTGTTGAGCACACCGGGCGCCGCGGGCACGATGATCCGCGCCGGGTAGCCGTGGTCGGGGGACAGCGGCTCGCCGTTGACGTGGAGCGCGAGCAGGGAACGCGGGTCGGCCACCTGGTTGGCGCGCAGTGCGGCCTGCCGGAAGGCGCCGCGCTGCTGGAGCGACTCGACGAACACGTCCGGCGGGTCGTCCTCGTATCCGACGAGTGCCGCCAGGTCGCGCAGCCGTACCCCGCGCCACCACTGGTCCGACGTCGACCAGCCCTCCACGCACGCGATGGGCAACGCCGCGCTGTGCAGGGGGAGTTCGGTGAGCAGGGCTCGGCTCAGGCGGACGGTGCCCGTGCGCCCCGTCACGACGAGCCGCCACGTGTCCTCGCCCGTCCGGGCCGCGTCGATCCCGGCGTACGCGGCGGTCTTGTTGATCTGGAACCCGTTCGGGCCGCTCCCGGGGTCGCCCCCGCCGTGCGGTGCGAGGAGGGCGGTGCGCCGCAGCGGGCCGTCGAAGTTCTGCCCCACCGTCGTCGCGAACAGCAGCAGCGAGCCGCCCCCGACGAACCACAGGGCACCCCGGCGGGAGACGGTCGGTTCGGCGGGGCGCGGGGACACCAGGTCGCTGTTGTCCTCCAGTGGGTCCCGCAGGTGCCGCAGGTTGCGCAGTGCCGTGGGCAGCTTCAGCAGCGCGTGGGCGACGAACGCGGCGAAGAACACCCACGCTCCGTAGAAGTGCAGCGCGTAGAAGGAGCCGGGGAAGACGTAGTCGAGCTGGATGTTGAGCACACCGGTGACGAACTCGAACAGCGCGCCGCCCACCAGGAGCAGCAGCGAGATGCGCTCCAGGGCGTGCGCGAGCGAGCGGGCCGGCGGCAGCGCGAACAGTCTCGGCACCACGGACCACAGCTTGGCGAGCAGGACGGGGATCAGGGTGATGCCGAGGGTGACGTGGACTCCCTGGTTGAGCCGGTACAGCCAGTGCGGGCCGGTCGGCCAGTCGAAGAGGTAGAAGCCGAGGATCCCCTTGTCCGGCGTCTTGTCGTTCACCGGCGCCAGGTCCGGGTTGTAGGCGGCGTACGAGACCAGGCCCGTCACGAACAGCACGGTGATGCCGGCCAGCAGGACGATGCCCAGCACCGAGGTGAACCAGGGGCCGCGCAGCGGGCTGCGCCAGAAGCCGGGCGAGGAGGGGAGCCGTGGGGCGTCGGGAGCGTCGCGCATGTCCCGACGGTAGGCCGGGACCACCCCGCGAAAGGGTGCCCGACCCATGACGAAACGCTGACGTCGGGCCCGGACGGCGGTCCGGGACCGGCCGCGCGGCCTAGCGTTCCGGTGTGATCCGCACCCTGCCCTCCGCCGAGCCCGATGCCGCGCGCTCCGGCGTGCCCCGCGGCCTGCGCCGCGACCTGTACGCCGCCGGGGCCGCCCTGTTGCTCGTGACGGCGGCCGTGCTGACGGGCCGCCACATCCAGGGGACCAGCCACACCCTCTTCGTCGACTGGGCCCCGCTGCTGGCGTCCTGGGGACCTCATCCGGGCCCCGGCACTCCGGCGGCCGTCCTGCTGGCCGTCGCCGTGGTGGCGTACGGCCCCGGTCTCGCGGCCCGACTCCCCTGGCGGGCCCTGCTGCCGGTGGCCTGGAGCACGGCCACCGCGTGGATCTGCTCCCTCGCCCTGATCGACGGCTGGCACCGGGGCATCGCCGCCCGGCTCACCACCCCGCACGAATACCTCCAGGTCATCGACCGCTTCCACGACATTCCCGCCGCCCTGCGGGACTTCACCGGGCACATCCTGCTGGGCTCCCCCGACAACTGGCCCGCCCACATCGCCGGTCACCCGCCCGGGGCCACCCTCACCTTCGTCCTGCTCGACCGGATCGGGCTGCGGGGCGGGGGCTGGGCCGGGGTGTGGTGCATCACCGTGGGGGCGACGGCCTGCGTGGCCGTGCTGGTCACGATCCGTGCCCTGGCCGGTGAGGCACTCGCGCGCAGGGCGGCGCCCTTCCTGGTCCTGGCCCCGGCCGCCGTGTGGATGGGCACCTCGGCCGACGCGTATTTCACGGCGGTGGCGGCGTGGTCGGTGGCGTCGCTGGCGCTGGCGGTCACCGGACGGCCCCTGTGGTGGGCGGGGGCGTCCGGGGTGCTGTTCGGCCTGACCTGCTACCTGTCGTACGGCCTCACCCTCGTCGCCCTGATCGCGGCGGCGGTGCTGGTGCTCGGCCGGGACGGCGTCCGGGCGCGTCCCGTCCTGCTGGTGCCGCTGCTCGCCGGACTTGCCGTGGTCCCGACGGCGTTCACGCTCGCCGGGTTCGACTGGTGGGAGGCGTACCGCCTGCTGGTCACCCGCTACCACCAGGGCGTGGGCGGCATCCGTCCCTACGGCTACTGGGTGTGGGCCAACCTGGCCTGCACGGTGCTGATCACGGGCCTGGCGACGGCGGCGGGCCTGCGACGCACAGGCGCGGCGCTCCTGAGGCACCGTGGCGACGCCGCCTCCCTGCGGGCCGCCGATGCCCGCCTCGCGCTCCTCGTGTCCGCCGCCCTCCTGGCCCTGCTGGTCGCCGACCTGTCCGGCATGAGCAAGGCGGAGACGGAACGGATCTGGCTGCCGTTCGCGCTGTGGCTGCTCCCGGCCTGCGCGTTTCTCACCGGCCCCCGCGCCTGGCTCGCCGGCCAGGCGGTACTCGCGCTGCTCCTGAACCATCTGCTGCGCACCGGGTGGTGACCGCTCGCGGGGGGGGGCGGAACGCTGTTAGGCCGAATGGCCGGAGCGGGGCGTGCCCGCGCGGGTGGTCGGGCACCCATGTTCCGTCCCGGAGTCCCGGACACCTCGGACCGCCTATCACAGCCCATCGGGAGCCACGCGTGGAACCAGTCGCCACCCCGCGAATCTGTCCGTTCGACTATGCCGAGGCCCTCGAGTTCGATCCCGTGCTGCGGCAACTGATGACCGAGGAGCCCGTCTCCCGCATCCGGCTGCCCCACGGCGAGGGGGAGGCGTGGCTGGTCACCGGCTACGACGACGTGCGCACGGTGACCACGGACCGGCGTTTCAGCCGCCACGCCATCATCGGCCGGAACTTCCCGCGCATGACCCCTGAACCCATCGTTCAGGACGAGGCGATCAATGTGATGGACCCGCCGGCCAGCAGCCGCCTGCGCAGCCTCATCTCCAAGGGATTCGCGCCCCGTCACATGGAACGCATGCGGGCCCGCACCCAGCATGTCGTGGACGAACTGCTCGACCGGATGGAGGAGCACGGCTCTCCCGCGGACCTCACCGAGCACCTCGCCGACCCGCTGCCCCTCGCCACCATCTGCGAGGTCCTCGACATCCCCGAGGCCGACCGGGCCCAACTGCGCGCCCACGCGCGGACCATGATGGACACCGGCATCGACAACCGGGACGACGCCGTACGGGCCAAGGCGGAGCTCCGTGCCTACTTCCAGACGCTGACCAGGGACCGGCGCGAGAACCCGGGCGACGACCTGATCAGCGCGCTGGCCACGGCTCGCGACGGAGACGAGATCCTCAACGACCAGGAACTGACCGTCATGGCGATGGTCCTGCTCATCACCGGGCAGGACACCACCACCTACCAGATCGGGAACATCTCCTATCTCCTGCTCACCCGGCCCGAAGAGCTCGCCATGCTGCGCGCCGATCCTTCGATGCTCCCGCAGGCCATCGAGGAAATGCTGCGCTACATCCCCTTCCGCAAAGGCGTCGGCATTCCCCGCGTCGCCCTGGAGGACGTGGAGCTGAGCGGGGTGAGGATCAAGGCAGGGGACATCGTGCACGTCTCCTATCTGACGGCCAACCGTGACGGACGGAAGTTCGACCGGCCCGACGAGCTGGATCTGCGTCGCTCCGGTCCGTCCCACATGACCTTCGGCTGGGGTGGACATCACTGTCTCGGTGCCCCGCTCGCCACCACGGAGCTGCAGGTCGCTCTCGGGACCCTCCTGGAGCGGTTCCCCGATCTCAGGCTGGCAAAGCCGGCCGAGGAAATCCGCTGGAACAAGACGTCGATCTGGCGTTATCCGCTCGCCCTGCCCGTCACCTGGTGACCGCGGCGCCCCCGGGTCGCGCATGGACTCCGTGCGCAACCGGGGACCACTCTTTTCCGGGGATCCGCGCCGCACGTGCTCGACGTGCGGCCGTCATCCTCCCGTCGTAGCGTGAGTCAGACGGCTGACCAGGCCGTGGCGGATCACATCCGTCCGAACGGGGAGAACTCAGTCTTCGACGGTCCGTACCGACCGCGCCCGTGCCAGGGACATCGAAACCGGCGCCGGGACCCACCGACGATCCGTTCCGCACCGTTTCCGCGCGGACAGGTCCGAGTGGCTACCGCCGGAGGGTTAATGCCCGACCTGGTCATGGTCCGGCCGTGTGGACCACGTGCGCTGGGAGGCAATCCATGGCGGTTCTCTGCAAGCCGGCGATCGAAGTGCCCGAGTACGTCATCACCAACGAGGAAACACTCGAGCTGGCGCGTCGGCTGCACGGCGACCACCCACAGCTCGGACTGGCGCTCAGGCTCATCGAGAACACCGGGGTGCGGAAGCGGCATCTGATCCAGCCCATCGAGAAGGTGCTGCAGCACCCGGGCGTGGACGCCCGCAGCGCCACCTACGAGGAGCACACCAAGGCCCGCGTGCCGGCCGTGGTGCGCCGCGCTCTCGAGCAGGCGGAACTGGAGCCGCAGCAGATCGACGTGATCATCTACGTGTCCTGCACCGGCTTCATGATGCCCCCGCCGACCGCATGGCTCATCGACACGATGGGCTTCCGTCCGGAGACCCGGCAGGTGCCCATCGCGCAACTCGGCTGCGCGGCGGGCGGTGCCGCCATCAACCGGGCACACGACTTCTGTACGGCGTACCCGGACGCCAACGCGCTCATCATCGCCTGCGAGTTCTGCTCGCTGTGCTATCAGCCCACCGATCTGGGCGTGGGGTCCCTGCTGTCCAACGGCCTGTTCGGCGACGGGATCGCCGCGGCCGTGGTCCGGGGCGACGACGGCGCCACCGGTGTCCGTCTGGAGCGCAACGGCTCGTACATCATCCCGGGCACCGAGGAGTGGATCTCCTACGCGGTCCGCTCCACGGGCTTCCACTTCCAGCTCGACAAGCGCGTGCCCGGAACCATGGAGCCGCTCGCCCCGGCCCTGCAGGCCCTCGCGGAGCAGCACCAGTGGAACGCCAGCAAGATGGACTTCTACATCATCCACGCGGGCGGTCCACGCATCCTGGACGACCTGAGCCGCTTCCTCGACGTGCCACACGAGGCGTTCCGCTTCAGCCGCGCCACGCTCACCGAGTACGGCAACATAGCCAGCGCGGTGGTACTCGACGCCCTGGCGCGCATGTTCGACGAGGGATCGGCCCTGGAGGGTCACCGCGGCCTGATGGCCGGATTCGGACCCGGCATCACCGCCGAGATGTCCCTGGGTACTTGGACCTCGGAGTCCGAATCCCAGTCGTGACGCCCTGAGCGCAGGCGGGCGGCGGTCTGGACCGCGTGGTCGAGGCCGTCGCCGGCTTCGGGAGTCGCCGGCTCCGGGGGGAGAAAACGCAGAACGGACAAACGACAGGCGGGAAGCATCGCCATGCCGAAGTCACCCGTCGGCAGGTCGTTTTCCGCGCCCCTGGCGCCCCTCAAGTCGGGTAGTGGGGCCCGTGCCGCACGGCCAGCAGGGCCACGTCGTCGTCGTTGTCGGGCGGGCGCGCCCGGGCCAGCAGCTCGTCGGTGAAGGACTCCAGAGGGCGGCGGGCCAAGGACGCGGCGTGGCGGCGCAGGCGTTCCAGGCCCTCGTCCAGGCTGTGGCCCGGGGACTCGATCAGGCCGTCGGTGTAGAGGAGCAGGGTCGCCCCGGGCGGCAGTTCCGCCGTCGCGTCGGGACGGACCTGCTCGGGCGCGACGCCCAGGAGCATCCCGTGGCCGTCGGTCAGATAGGCGGCCACGCCCTCGCGGGTGACCAGCAGTGGAGGTGGATGGCCCGCGTTGGTCCAGGACAGCTCGCACTGCCCGGCGGCGTTCTCACCCATACGGGCGAAGACCAGCGTCGCCATGGAGACCTCGGTGATGTCCAGCGTCGCCTGGTCGAGCCATTCCACGATCTTGCTCGGCGGCTTCAGCTGGGACACGGCGTACGCGCGGAGCATGTTGCGCAACTGGGCCATGCCGGCGGCGGCCTCCAGGTCGTGGCCGACGACGTCCCCCACGGCGAGGGCGGTGGCGCCGTCCGTCAGGTCGAACGCGTCGTACCAGTCGCCGCCGACGTGGGAGGCGTCCGGCGCGGGCAGGTAGCGGACGGCCATGCTGCGGCCGGGCGAACGCGGGAGCTTCGGCAGCAGATGGCGCTGCATGGTCTCGGCGACCTGGCGCTGGCGCTGGTAGAGGCGGGCGTTCTCCAGGGCGAGGCTGGCGCGCCGGGCGATGTCCTCCAGCAGGGCGGTGTCGGCCGTGGTGAACCGGTCGGGCTGGTCGGCGCGCCCCAGGGTGAGGGCACCCATCACGTCGTGCAGGCTGCGCAGGGGCACCAGGATGGCCGAGTGCATGCCGGTCGCCTCGAACAGCCGGCGCTGCTCCACCGCGATCCCGGAGTCGGGCGGGCCCTGGTACGTCTCGGGGCCGACGAAGGAGGACGCGACGCCGCGCAGGGCGCGGGACAGGGGCATCGGGGACTCCTGCGGCACCGGCGGCATGGGCCCCTGGAGATCGTCCCGGAACCGCACGGTGCCGCCCTCGGCTTGGGCGACGGCGAAGCGCGAGACCTCGTCCCGGTCGCCGATCAGGTCGATGACGGCCCAGTCGGCGATGCGCGGCACGACGAGGCTGATCAGGCGGCGCAGCGCCTCGTCGATGTCCAGGGTGGAGGTGAGCAGGGTGGTCGTCTCGGCGAGCAGGGCGAGCCGTTCCATTTCGGAGAGCCGTCCGCCGGCCGGTGGCTGCCGGCCGGTGTGCCCGGGGTGCGCCGGGGAGTGGAAGAGGACGAGCGTCGCCGTCGTGCGGATGCCGATGTCGCAGGGAGTGGCCAGCCAGGCCACCGGCAGCAGCGTGCCGTCTCCTCGTTCGAACCACTCGTCCTCACCTTGCCGCGTGCTCCCGGCGAGGAGGCTCTCCCGCATCCGGCACTGTGCCCTCGGCACCGGTTCCCCGTAGCCGGTGCGGTGCAGCAGGTCGTGGGCGTCCCGGCCGATCAGATCGGCCGCGGTGCGGACCAGGGACTGTTCGGCGCGCGCGTTGACGGCGACGATCAGACCCTGTTCGTCCGCCAGATAGGCGCCCGTGCCGAGGGCGTCGAGAGCCCTGGCCATCACGTGCCGCGGACCATCCGGGCCCAGCATCGCCAGCCCTCCCGTCACCGACAGACGTCGCCTGGCCCCGCCCCTGCGGTCCGGGTTCCCCCTGGGAGACGGGTGACCCTCGCGGCAGGCCCGGCGGGAACCATGGTGAGAGCGAGTCATTCGACCGTCTCGACGGCGATCATCTCCGTGGGGATGACCTGTTCCGTCCAGATGGTCTTGCCGGTCGTCGTGTAGCGGGTGCCCCAGCGCTGGGCGAGCTGGGCCACGATCAGCAGGCCCCGGCCGCCTTCGTCGGTGGTGCGGGCGTGGCGCAGGCGCGGGGACGTGTTGCTGGCGTCGGAGACCTCGCAGATCAGGCCGCGGTCCCGGATCAGGCGGAGCGCGACCGGGCCGGCGGCGTGGCGGATGGCGTTGGTCACCAGTTCGCTGACGATGAGCTCCGTGGTGAACGTCAGCTCGTCCATGCCCCAGTCGGCCAGCTGCCGGCTCGCGAGGCCGCGGGCCTCCGCCACGGCGGTCGGGACGCTCGGCAGGTCCCAGGCGACGACCCGGTCCCGGGCCAGAACCCGGGTGCGGGCGAGGAGCAGGGCTGCGTCGTCGGACGGGGGACCGGTCAGCAGGGCGTCGACCGCCTTGCGGCCGATCTCCTCCAGCGTCGGTCCGGGCGCCGCGAGGGCGTCGCCGAGGCGGGAGAGTCCGACGTCGATGTCCCGGTGGAAGCTCTCGATGAGGCCGTCGGTGTAGAGCGCGATGAGGCTGCCCTCGGTCAGCTCCCGTTCGACGGACTCGAAGGGGAGGTAGCCGAGTCCGAGGGGTGGTCCGGCGGGCAGGTCCAGGAGGTCGGCTCGGCCGTCCGGGCCGATGATCACGGGCGGGAGGTGTCCGGCCCGGGCCAGCGTGCACCGGCTGCTGACCGGGTCGTACACGGCGTACAGGCAGGTGGCGCCCAGGAACGCGGCGCCCAGGGTCTCGTCCCCGTCCCCCGTCGGCTCGTTGCCGTCGTCCGCCCCGATGACGCCGATGACCAGGTCGTCGAGGTGGGCCAGCAGTTCGTCCGGCGGGAGGTCCAGGTTGGCGAGCGTGCGGACGGCGGTGCGCAGGCGCCCCATGGTGGTGGCCGCGTTCATGCCGTGGCCGACGACGTCCCCGACGACCAGGGCGACCCGGGCCCCGGAGAGCGGGATCACGTCGAACCAGTCGCCGCCGACACCGCTGGGGGCGTCGGCCGGGAGGTACCAGGACGCCACCTCGACCGCGGAGCCGCCCGTCAGCTTCTGCGGGAGCAGCGAGCGCTGCATGGAACGGGCCGCGGTGCGCTCGCGGGTGAACCGGCGCGCGTTGTCGACGCTCACCGCCGCGCGGGAGACGATCTCCTCGGCGAGGCGTACGTCGTCGTCCTCGAAGGGGCCGGCGCGCCGGGACCGGGCGAACGTGGCCACGCCCAGGGTGACGCCGCGTGCCCGGACCGGGACCACCATCAGCGAGCGGAAGCCGAACTCGCGGATGGAGGCGCCCAGGGCCTCGTCCTCGGTCAGCCAGGGGCTGGCGGGGTCCAGGGTCCGTTCGACCAGGGTCGTGCTCTCCAGCAGGCAGCGGGTCACGGGCGACGACGGAGCACGCCGTACCGTTTCTCCCACGGCCAGGCTCGCCTCCGGGCAGCCCTCGCGCACCGACTGCTGCCCCGCGCGGCGGATGACGGGCATCATGCCGACCGGTCCGGGCGCCGGTTCCTCTCCCCTCATGACCGTGTCCAGCAGGTCGACGGCGACGAAGTCGGCGAGGGACGGCACGGCCTCGTCGGCCAGCTCCTGCGCGGTCCGCGTCACGTCCAGCGTGCTGCCGATCCGGGCACCGGCGTCGTTCAGCAGCGCCAGGCGGGCCTGGGCCTCCCAGCGTTCGGTGACGTCGATGATCATGTACCAGACGCCCACCTGCCGGCCATGGCGGTCCTTCATGGGGAAGAACGACGCGGAGTACGCCCGCTCCCGGTCCGGGTCGAGATGGCTGACGCCGCGGAACTCGTGGTCCATCACCGGGCGCCCGGTCCTGAGCACCGTCCGCATGTGCTCCTCGAACGCCGCCGCGTCCGAGCTGGGCAGCACCTCGCTCGCCTCCCGGCCAAGCCGCCGCGCGAGCGGGACCATGCGGTCCAGCGGCTCGTTCACCCAGACGTAGCGCAGGTCCGCGTCCAGGACGGCGATGCCGACGGGTGCGTGGGTGAGGAACGGCGCCAGCACCAGCTGGTTCATCCCGCCGCCCGGCATCCGCCAGAAGGCCTGCTTCGGCGGGCGGCCGACGAATCTGCCGAAGACCAGCGCGGCGACCGTGGCGACCAGCACGCCCGGGACCATCTCGTAGATGCCCGACTCGAACCGTCCGAGCCGTGGGTTGATCTCGTCCCAGAGCAGTACCGTGGCCGCCCCGGAGACGATCCCGGCCATGGCCCCCGCCCAGGTCATGCGCGGCCAGTAAAGCGAGAGCAGGACGACCGGCCCGAAGGCCGCCCCGAAGCCCGCCCAGGCGTAGGCGACGATGCTCAGCAGCCCGTCGGCTCTGAGCGCGATCCCGAAGGCGACCAGGATCACCACGACGACGGCGCCGCGCCCCACCCACACCAGCGCCTTGTCCGGGGCACGCCGGTTGAGGAACGCGTGGTAGAAGTCCTCCGTGAGGGCGACGGACGACACCAGCAGCTGACTGTCCGCGGTCGACATGATCGCGGCCAGTACGGCGATCAGCATCACCCCGGCGATCCAGGGGTTGAGCAGGGTCCGGCTCAGGACGATGTAAACCGTGTCCGGGTTGGGGAGCGGTGCGCCGAGCTGTCCGATCCCGACGAGGCCGACGAGCGTGGCGCCGCCGAGCACGACGATGGCCCAGCCCGTCCCGATACGGCGGGCCGCGGGGATGGCGCGGATGCTGCGGATGCCCATGAACCGGGCGAGGATGTGCGGCTGGCCGAAGTAGCCCAGGCCCCAGGCGAGCAGCGAGGCGATCGCGACGGCGCCGAGCGGCCCGTCCGCGAACCACTGGCCGTCCTCGTAGCGGACCTCGGCGCTCATCTCCAGCAGCGCCGGTGCCTTGGCGTCGAGGGCTTCGCCCAGCGCCCCGAAGCCGCCGAGCACGACGACGCCGGTCAGCGGGAGCACGATCAGGGCCAGGAACATCAGCGTGCCCTGCATGACGTGCGTCAGGCTCACGGCGAGGAAGCCGCCCAGGCACGAGTAGATGACGATCACCAGGGCGGTCAGCGTCACGCCGAGCCCGAAGCGCAGGTCGAAGACGCTCTCGAACAGCAGCCCGCCGGCCACCAGCCCGCTGGCGACGTAGACGGTGAAGAACACCAGGGTGACCGCGGCCGAGGCCATCCTGAGCACCCGGGTGCGGTCCTCGAACCGTTCCTCCAGGTACGCCGACAGGCTCACGGCGTTCCCGGCCCGCTCGGTGTAGGTGCGCAGCCTCGGCGCGACGAACAGCCAGTTGAGGTAGGTGCCGACGACCAGTCCGACGGCGATCCAGCTGGCGCCGAGTCCGGCCGCGTACACCGCTCCGGGGAGCGCCACGAACAGCCAGCCGGACATGTCGCTGGCCCCCGCGGACAGCGCGGCGACGGGCGCGCTGAGCCTGCGGCCCCCCAGGGCGAAGTCGGCGAACGTGCGGGTGCGGGCGTACGCCCAGACACCCGTTCCGATCATGGCGGCCACGTACACCAGGAACGTGGCCACGATCGGCGCGCTCAAGTCGAACATCGGCCCTCGCCTGCGAGGCTCATGCGCGTCGGCGCGACCGTCGGCGCGCCTGGCAGCTGTGTACCCGGTCGTACAAATCTACACATTCGGGATATCGGAGGGCGACTTGGCGGATGGCGCGGCCCTGTCCCGGCGTATGGCCTCAGCGAGCGGCGGCATCGGTGGGCGAGCCGGCCGGCGGTGGGGAACCGGGCGGGTGTGCGGAGCCGGCCGGTGCTGCGGAGGGGTCGTCCAGGAACTCGCGGATCGCGAGGGCCACCAGCGTGATCACCACGGTCCACACCACGACCGCCGTGGTCGGGTAGTGCCAGGTGAACAGGACGATCGCCGCGGCCACCAGGATGACGACGCCGATCCAGCGCTTGTAGCGATGGACGAACCGGCCGACCGGCCCCGTACGGAACCCGGCGGACGCCGCCACGTCGCGCAGACTGCCGATGCTCCTGCGGCAGCCCGTACGGGTGAGCACGGCGATCCGGGACGGGCCGGCGAGGAAGGCGCCGGCGGCGGTGAAGAGGGCGGCGGCACCGAGCGCCCGCACACCGGCCCGCAGGAACTTGATCAGCGCGTCGTACACCGTCCCCGCGGCCGCTTGGGAGGTGCCCGGCGGCAGCTGGTTGAGGTAGACGTCGCGGCCGACGGTGAGGGCGATGCCGAGGATCACCATGGCGGCGAAGACCGCGAGAGCCGCCCCGATCAGCGCGTGCCGGCGGTTGAACGCCACGTACACACCGGCGGCCGCCACCAGCAACGCGATCAGGGGCAGCCATCCGCCCAGGATCTCCAGCACCCTCACGTACGTCTTGACCTCGCCGATCTCCTTCGACGCGAACACCACGAAGTCGGTGTGGACCTCCGGGATCTTCGCGGCGGGCGAGAAGCCCGCGTCGACCAGCCGGGTCTTGACCTGCTCGACGATCGGGCCGATGTCGATGACGACCTGGTTGTCCTTCAGCTGGACGGCGGTGTCGGACTGACCCGTCAGGGCCTTGTCCAGCGCCGAGTGTGCCCGGCGGTTGGCGTCCACCCACACCTTCTCGAAGGCGCTGCTGGTGACGACCCGCTCCACCGCACCGCTGACCAGCTGCTTGAGCCCGCTCTCGATCGGGCCGTCCAGGTTCTTCAGCAGCTCGGCCGCCCTCGGCGGCACCCCCTGCTCCGACGCCGCGTCCGTGAGCTGGTCGACCAGCGCTTTCACGTCGACGTGCGACAGCACGGCGTCGGTGACCCGGTTGGTGACCGCCTGCTGTACGTCGGGGTCGCTCGCCAGCGGCCCGACGGTGGCGACGTAGCGGTCCGTGTCCTGCACGATGCTGTTCGCCCACACCGCGACGACGGACAGCAGCGACAGCAGCGCCGCGAGGAGGATCAGCAGCACCGAGCCGATCGAGCGGAACGGGTGATGCCGCCGCGGCGGCGTGGCGGCGCCCTCCAGGGCGGTCACCCGGCTCCGCAGTTCGTCCAGCTCGTTGCGCTCCCGGGCCGAGAGTTCTTCGTCACCGGTATCACTCATGGCCACCAGCAGATTCGCGCGGCAGGGAGCGCGCGACCCAGGCGTATCAAGCGGGTGAACGGCACACCGGGGTGCGGACGCCGCGGGCCGGTGCTGCAATTGTGGCGAGGGGGGACGTCACTGGCGGCAGCCCATGCGCACCAGAGGTGGCACCGTGACCGACGAAACAGCAGAAGTGGGCCCGATCGACTACCTCGTCGTCGAGTTTCCCGGCAACCGGATGACAGGCGAGGGATTCCCCATCCTGGTGGACCTGGTCGACCGCGGCCTCATCCGCATCCTCGACCTGATGTTCGTCAGGAAGGACGAGGACGGAACCGTCACCGGCATGGAGATCGCCGACCTCACCGGTGACGGCGCACTCGACCTGGCCGTCTTCGAGGGCGCGTCGTCCGGGCTGCTGGGCCAGGACGACCTCGAGGAGGCGGCCTCCGTGCTGGAACCCGGCAGCTCCGCCGGCGTCCTGATCTACGAGAACGTCTGGGCCGCGCCCTTCGCCGCCGCCCTTCGCCGGGGCGGTGCCCGGCTGGTCGCCTCCGGGCGGATCCCGGTGCCCGACCTCCTCGCCGCCCTCGAAGCGACCGAGGCCGCGCAGTGAGCGCGGCCACCGATCACGGCTGACGGACGAGAGAGAGACTGCCATGCCAGGTCTTCTCCGCGGAGTGGCGCGGACTGCCGTCGTCGCCGGGACGGCGACCGCCGTGTCGAACCGTGTCTCCCGCAGACAACAGGGCCGATGGGCCGCACAGCAGCCCCACGCGTACGAAGCGCCCGCGCCGCAACCGGCGTCCTACGCCGAGCCGGCGGCCGCCCCGGCTGCCGCCCCGCCGGTCCCCGACATGACCGACAAGATCGAGCAGCTGAAGCAGCTCGGCGATCTCAAGGCCCAAGGGGTGCTCACCGAGGCTGAGTTCCAGGAACAGAAGCGACGGGTCCTGGAAGCCTGACCTAGCCTGACCTCGGTCGGTCGTCAACGCCCGGCGTCGACGACGTCGGGCGCCGAGGCCGAGGGCGGCGTATCCCCGGCAGTCCCCCCGGCAGCCGGTTCGACCGGCTCGGGCTCGGGGCCGCGCGCCGCGGGTACCACGGGAGGCGTGGGCAGGCCTCCCGCTTCGGGTACCGCTTCGGCTTCGGCTTCGGCTTCGGCTGCCCAGCGTGCGGTGGTCCGGACGTAGCCGTAGATCACCGAGGCCATCGCCAGGATGAGGAGCGGCCCGAACAGCCACGGGAGCCTGGCCATCGCCGTCGGCAGGTAGCGGTACGACACCAGGAGCACCGCGAAGACGGTCACGCCGTAAGCGACCAGCCGGGTTCCCGAGCGGTCCCAGCCGTGGTCGAGCGCGCGCAGGGCCGCCTCGATGGTGAGGACGAACACCACGCCGGCGACGAGGTCCACGCCGTAGTGGTAGCCGAAGCCGAGCGTCGCGCAGAGGGTGGCGACCAGCCAGAACGTTCCCGCGTGGCGCAGAATGCGTGAGCCCTTGCGGGTGTGGATGAAGATCGCGGCGGCCCACGCCGTGTGCAGGCTGGGCATGCAGTTGCGCGGGGTGGCCTCGTCGAACGGTATGGGGTGCGGGGTGCCGATCGGTGGGGGCGTCGTCGGCCAGATCTCGGCCACCGCCCACTGCCGGGTGGGCCAGGTGTCCGCCCACAGGCTGACCGACGCCCAGTGCTCGGTGCCGGTGCCGAAGGCGAAGATCGGCCCGACCACCGGGTAGATCATGTAGACGGCCGGTCCGAGGAGGCCGATCATCAGGAAGCTGCGCACCAGGTGGTGGCGGGGGAAGCGGCGCTCGATCGCCACGTGGCGCAGCTGGTACAGGGCGACGATGACGGCGGCCACCGGGAGCTGGCCGTAGACGAAGTCGAGGGTGTTGAAGCCGATCGGACCGGTGGCCTCGACGATCCGGCCCACCAGCCAGGACGGGTTGCCCAGTGCCTGGTCGGCGGTCGCCACGTACTCGTCGAGCACGGTGGGGCGGGTCTTCGCGGTGATGAGCAGCCAGGTGTCGCCGGTCTTGCGGCCGGTCATCAGCAGCAGGCCCAGCCCGACGCCCTTCAGCAGCAGCGCGCGTTCCCGGCCGGTGCGGCGCGTGACGGCGAGGACCGCGCATCCCAGCATCACCAACAACGCGCCGTTTCCGAAGGGATGACCCTCGGTGATCTTGGTGTCGGTGGCCCACCGGACGAGGAGGAAGGCGAGATCGATGCCGATCGCGGCGGCGATCGCGACGAGCCGCTGCCGCCAGGTGAGCACCACCATCATCAACGCCATGCTGGCGTACAGCAGACCACCCGATTTGGGCGGGAAGATCACTTCTCGCGCCTGGTTGGTGATCGGCCCCGGCACGCCGTAACGCCGCGCGGCGACCTCCAGCGCGACGAGGAATCCGAGGGTCACCACACCCGCGGCGGCCCACAGGATCGTCCGGGGCCGCCATATGGAGGGCGCGCTTTCGCCGTCTGTTCGCGAAGACACCCGCGATGCTCTAGGTATCAATTGTTCGACCAATTTTCCGGTGAGCGACGGGCGATAACGGTGTTCGTCGCGAGTTCGAACATGCTAGCGGAGCGCTGCCGGCGTGACGCGGGCCGACGGCTGAACACCCTGCCACGCCCGGCACGTCCCCGATGGCCGCGTCCCGGTGGAAGACCTAGGGGGTGTCTCGTCGATCAGGCCGGATCAGGGAGCGGTGCCAGGCGCCGCGAGCCCGGCATGATCGGCGAGACGCCCCCTAGCGTCGGACCATGCACCCGCCGCGCGGCGAGCCGGCCGGAGAAACGGTGCCCGGCCTGGGCGCCGGGCCGGTGGTGCTGGCCTGGCTGACGCAGTTCCTGGTGGGGACCGACCTGTTCGTGGTGGCGCCGTTGCTCCCCCACATCGCCGCGTCCTTCGACGTCTCCACGGCCGGCTCCGGTCTGCTGGTCACGGCCTTCTCCGTCGCGTACGTGGTGGCTTCGCCGTTCGCCGGCCGGCTCTCCGACCGATGGGACCGCGCCACGGTCCTGGTGGTGGCCCTGGTGCTGTTCTCCGCGGCCAACGCCGGTACCGCGCTGGCGCCGGGCTTCGGCGCGCTGCTGGCGGCTCGCGTGGTGGCGGGCGTCGCGGCCTCGGCGACCGGGCCCACCGTGTACGCCCTCGTCAGCACCCGTGCGCGGCCGCGGGCCCGGGCGCAGGTGCTGGCCGTGGTGGGGTCGGGGCTGCTGACCGCCCTGTGGGTGGGCGCGCCGGCCGGGTCACTGCTGGGGCGGTACGTGGGCTGGCAGGCCGCCTTCGTCATCCTGGCCGCCGGCACGTTCGTACTGGCGTTCCCTCACGCGTTCGTGTGGCGGGCCCGTCCCGTCCCGGCGGACGCCGGCCCGCCGGGAGTGCCGCAGAGGGCCGGGCGCCCCGGGACGGGCGTCGCCGTGTGCGCCGTCGCGGTGACGGCTCTGTGGGCGTTCTCCGTGTACAGCCTCTACACCTTCCTGGCGGTCGCGCTGCACGCCGACGGCAGGAACACCGCCGTGACCTGGCTGCTGGTCGTCTACGGCGTCGGTGCCGTCGTCGGCGGGCAGTTGGGCGGGCGGTTCGCCGACCGGGCCGGGCCCGTGCGGGTCACCAGGACCGCGCTGGCGCTGACGGCGGTTCTGGAAGCCGTCGTGGCCCTGGTCTTCCCCGTCACGTGGGCGCTGGCCTGCGCGCTGGCCCTGTTCGCACTGGCCGCCTACGCCTTCTTCCCCGCCCAGCAGCGTCATCTGGTCGACCTGTTCCCCGAGCGGGCGACGGCCATGCTGTCGTGGAACAACGGGGCGCTGTTCGTGGGTCTGTCCCTGGCCGGTGCCGTCGGCGGGCAGATCGTGCACGCCCGGGACTACCCGGCGCTGCTGTACGTCGGCACCGCCGTGGCGGTACCGGCGTGCCTCGTCGCCCGGGGGAGGCCCGCTCGGGCCCGTGCGCGGGAGGAAGGGCCGTGACGGGCGAACCGGCCGCCGGCCGTCAGGCGTCCGGCGTGGTCGCGCGGGCCAGGGCCACGCCTCCGATGATCAGGCCGAGCGCGACGACACGGCCCAGGTTCACGGGGTCCTTGTGGAGGACGACGCCCAGGGTGATGGCGCCGGCCGCGCCGATGCCGGTGAACACCGCGTAGGCCGTGCCGACGGGCAGCCCCTTCATGGCCAGGGACAGCAGGTAGACCGCGACGGCCGCCAGGGCGACGGAGACGAGCGTGGGCAGCGGGCGGGTGAAACCGGCCGTGGGCTTGATGCTCTGCGACCACGCGACTTCGACCAGGCCCGCGGCGACGAGCAGCAGCCAGCTCACAGCGACCGTCCGATGTCCCGGGCCGCGGCCAGCGCGGCGGCGTGGGACGCGTCGTGGGCCTCGCGGCGGGCGGCGAGCGCGGGGTCGACCCGGGAGTTGACCAGTTCGGTGCCGAGGAAGGTCATCGCCTCGCCGGGTACCGCGAAGTGGCCGGTGAGGAAGTCACGCAGATAGCGCTCCTGGTGGTCGTGCGGGTGACGCGGGGTGCCGGGCCCGTACGCCCCGCCGCGCGCGTAGGCCACGACGAAGCGCCGTCCGGCCAGCGACATCTTCGGGAAGGTGACCTGGTCGATCCACGCCTTGAGCGACGCCGGGACGGAGAAGTTGTACATCGGGGTGGCGATGAGTACGGCGTCGGCGGCGACGAGTTCGTCGAGCAGCGGCTCCACGACGGCCCAGGCCTCGGCCTGGGCGGGGGTGCGCACCGCCTCCCGGTACCGCGCGATGTCGGTGATCCGGTGTTCCAGCACGTAGTCGCACAGCTCGGTCCACGCCTCGGCTATCTGGGGAACCGGGGCGAGCGCCAGGTCGCGGTGCAGGTACCTGCCGTCGGGGCGGGACGACCGCCAGGCGGCGGCGACGGCGTCACCGATCTCTCGGCTGAAGGACCGGCGGCGGGCGCTGGCGTCGAGGTGCAGCAAGGTCTGTGCGGGGGTGGCCATGGGATGACTCCTGCCTCATGGAGAAAACACGGAGCGTCAACCGGACGGGGTGTCCGGTTGCGTGGACGACTGCAGCAACCGGACGCCGCGTCCGGTTATTCCGGCGGGCTCACGTAGGCTGGCTCCCGTGGAGACGAAGGAACGCGCGGACGCCGCACGGAACCGGGCCAAGGTGCTCGACGCGGCAGCCCGGTTGTTCGCGGCCGGGGACCCTCGCGCGGTCACGATGGAGGACATCGCCCGCGCCGCCGGCGTCGGCCGGGGCACGCTCTACCGGCGCTACCCGGACGTCACCTCGATCGCGGCGGCGCTCCTCGACGAGCACGAACGGCTCCTGCAGGGCGAGCTGTTGCGGGGCGCGCCCCCGCTGGGGCCCGGTGCGCCGCCGCGCGAGCGCCTGGCCGCCTTCTTCACGGCCATGATCGATCTGCTGGAGCAGCACGGCCATCTCGTCCTGGGCGCCGAGGCCGGAGCGAAGCGCTTCGCCGTCGGCGCCTACGGCTTCTGGCGCGCCCACGTCCTCGCGCTCCTGCGGGAGGCGGGCACACCCGACCCCGAAGCCCTCGCGGACGCGCTGCTGGCGCCGCTGGCACCCGAGGTCTTCCTCCATCAGCGCGGTCAGGGGCTGTCGACCGACCGCCTCAAGACCGCGCTGACCCGGCTCGCCCACGCGGCCACGCCCTGACCGGCGGACTGCCTGGCCTGGGCCTCGGCCAGCGCGCCGCGGCGCTGCTTATCGCCCTCACCGGTCAGCCGGGCCCGCTCCGCCTGCGCAGTCCGTCGAGGAGCCCGTCCAGCACTCCGTCGAGGACGAGGGACAGCATGAGGAGAACGGCCCCCGTGAGGCCGAGACCCCGAAACCAGGCCATCCGCGCTCACCGCCTTCCCATGCGGTCCCTGCCCTGCTCCCCCGTTGCGAACGCATGTTCACACGCCGGTGCCGCAGGCCGCATTGCCTGCTTCCGGCAACCTTCCGGTGCTTTTCATGCCGCCCGCCGACGCACACGACGTCGGCACGCGGCGTCCGCACACACGGCGCAGGCATGGAAGCGGCCCGCAGGGGGACTCGTGCGGCACGTCAACAGAAAGGTCCATACGGCCCGTTCGGTCCGTGCCATCGACAATCGGGAGTATGCAATGACGAGTTACGGCAGTTCCCCTGCCACGTCCTCCGGATCGCGCACCAACGGCCTGGCGATCGCGAGCCTGTGCTGCGGCATCGTCGGACTGTTCTTCCTGAACATCGTCCTGGGCCCCCTGGCCATCGTCTTCGGCGCCGTCGCCCGCCGTCAGGCAGGGGTGAAGAACGGCGCCGGAATGGCGAAGGCGGGCATCATCCTCGGCGTCGTCGACATCGTCCTCTGGCTCGTGCTCCTGGCCCTCGCCGCCAGCAACGACGGGTTCAGCTGGTACGTGGGCGGCTAACGGCGGCACCGCCGGTGATGTCCCCTCGGTCAGTACACGTCACGCACGTAGCGCTTGTCGGCGGCGAGCTGTTTGACGTACGCCGCCGCCTCGTCCTCCGCGAGGCCGCCGTGGACGGCGGCGATCTCGCGCAGGGCGTCGTCGACGTCCTTGGCCATGCGGGAGGCGTCACCGCAGACGTAGAAGCGGGCGCCGTCCCGCAGCCACGACCACAGCAGCGGGCCGTGCTCACGCATCCGGTCCTGGACGTAGATCTTGGCGCGCTGGTCGCGGGAGAAGGCGGTGTCCAGGCGGGTGAGGGTGCCGTCGGCCAGGAAGGCGGCCAGCTCCTCCTCGTAGTAGAAGTCGGTCGCCCGGTGCTGTTCGCCGAAGAACAGCCAGTTCGGGGCGCGGTGGCCACGGGCCCGGCGTTCCTCCAGGAAGCCGATGAAGGGCGCGACGCCGGTGCCGGGGCCCACCATCACCGCCGGTGTGGCCGGGTCGGCGGGCGGGCGGAAGTGCGGCGCCCGCTGGACGCGGACCGGCACCGGGGTGCCCGGCTCGGCGTCGGCGAGGAAGGGCGAGCAGACGCCCTGGCGGGGGCGGCCGGCCAGGTTCTCGTAGCGGACGACGGAGACGGTCAGCGACACCAGGTGGGGGTCGGTCAGCGGGCTGGAGGATATGGAGTACAGGCGGGGCTGCAAGCGCCCCAGCGCGTCCGCCCACTCCTGTGCCCCGGCCCGGATGCCGAACTCGGCGACCACGTCGACGGCCTGCCGTCCCCAGGACCAGCGGGCCAGCTCGCCCTTGTTGTCCGGACGCAGCAGCTTGCGCAGCTCGCGCGGGTCGCGGGCGCGGTCGGCGGCGAAGCGCAGCAGGCCGGGTGTGACGCGTGTGATGTCGAGCCGGCGCAGCAGGGCCTCGGCGAAGGGCATGTCTCCGGCGTTCCCGACCCGCACGGCCGCGTCCGCGTCCAGGCCGGTGACGGCCAGCCACTCGGCCACCAGCTCCGGCTGGTTGGCCGGGTGCACGGCGAGGGCGTCCCCGGCCTCGTAGACCAGCGGGGTGTCGCTGTCCCTCGTGTCGAAGGTGAAGCGGCGGACCTCCTTGCCCGCGCCGGGCAGGCTGAGCAGGCGGTTGCCGGTGAGGCGGGCGGTGACGGGAGCGGGCCGGCTCGGCCGGGGGGCCGCCGGGGCCGGTGCCGGCAGTGCGGGGCGGCTGTCCGTCAGCGCCGTACGCACCTGTTCGAGCCAGGCCTCGGCCTCCGTCTCATAGTCCGGTTCGCAGTCGGTGCGCGGCGCCAGCCGTACCGCGTCCAGTTCCTCCATACGGCGGTCCAGGCGCCGTCCGTGGCCGCAGAAGTCGTCGTAGGAGGAGTCGCCGAAGGCCAGCACGGCGTACCGCCTGCCCTTCAGACGCGGGGCGTCGGGCGCGGCGAGGGCGTCCCAGAAGCCGGCGCCGTTGTCCGGGGCGTCGCCGTCGCCGAAGGTGCTGGTGATCAGCAGCAGGTCGGCGTCGGACGGCAGCGCGGCAAGGCTCGCATCCGCCATGGGCAGCAGGGCGGCGGGGTGGCCGTCCGCGGTGAGCCGCTCCGCCGCCGCGGAGGCGAACTCCTCGGCGTTCCCGGTCTGCGACGCCCACAGGATCACGACCTGGCGGCGTGGGGCGGCGCCGGACGGGGCGGTCGCCGACGGGCCGCCGCCGACGCCGGACGCGGGGGACGTCTCGGCCCTGGAGTACATCCCGGCCAGCACGCCGTTCACCCACAGGGCGTGCTCGGGGCTGAACGGGGCGTCGGGCGGCAGCACCGGCACGCCGGGGGCGCCCGAGGGGATGCCCGCCAGGAAGCCGGTCAGGTACCGGCGTTCGTGTTCGGCGAGGACCGGCGGCGGGGGCGCGGGGTCCAGCCCGAACGGCGCGAGCGCCGCCGTGGCCGGGGCCGGAGCCGCTGCCGGGGCCGCTGATACGGCCGACGCGCCCGCCAGTGCCGGGATCTGAACGGTCACCGCCGTGGCCGCCTTCGTCAGCGACACCGCGCACACCTTGAACTCCGGCTGGTACGACAGCGGGTCGACGGCGTCGCTCGTCACCGCGTTGACGCTCAGGTACTCCCCGAACAGGTCGTTCCAGTGGAACGGCGCGAAACAGCAGCCCGGCCGCACCCGGTCGGTGACGACGGCGGGCAGCACGGCCCGCCCGCGCCGCGAGGCGACCTCCACCGAGTCCCCGTCGGCGAGGCCCAGCCGGGCCGCGTCGTCCGGGTGCACCTCGACGAAGGGCCCGGGGTCGAGCTTGTTCAGCTTGGCGACCTTGGCCGTCTTGGTCAGCGTGTGCCACTGGTGCTGTAGGCGGCCGGTGTTGAGCACGTACGGGTAGTCGTCGTCGGGCATCTCCGCCGCCGGGAGGTGCGGGCGGGCGTGGAACACCGCGCGGCCGGTGGCGGTGGGGAAGACCGGCGCCCCGCCCGCGGCGTCCGCGCCGACGTACCGGATCGGGTTGCGGTCGGGGCCGTCGGGGCTCGCCGCCGGCCACTGCACGGGTGTCTCCCGCAGCCGCTCGTAGCTCACGCCGCGCAGGTCCCAGCCGGTCACCGGGTTCCAGGCACGCTTGATCTCCTCGAAGATCTCCTCGGCGCTGTCGTACGCGAAGCCATGCTCGTAGCCCATCGCGCGGGCCACGGCGGCGATGAGCCGCCAGTCCGCGGTCGCCTCGCCGGGCGGGTCGGCGGCCGGGCGGGCGAGGGTGAGGTTGCGTTCGCTGTTGATCAGAACGCCCTCGGTCTCGGTCCACAGCGCGCCGGGCAGGACGACGTCGGCGTACGCGTTCGTCTCCGTGTCGGCGAACACGTCCTGCGTGACGACGAACTCGGCCGCCTCCAGGCCCTCGATGACCGTCCTGCGGTTCGCGACGGAGGCGACCGGGTTGGTGCAGATGATCCAGCACGCCTTGATGTCCCCGTCGGCCATCCTCCGGAACATCTCGACCGTGCCCTTGCCGACGCCGTCGGCGCGCAGGGTCCCCGGCTCCAGCTCCCACAGTTCCTCGACGAAAGCCCGGTCGGCGTCGACGAGGACGGAACGCTGCCCGGGCAGCCCCGGCCCCATGTAGCCCATCTCCCGGCCGCCCATGGCGTTGGGCTGGCCGGTGAGGGAGAACGGCCCGCTGCCGGGGCGGCAGATGGCGCCGGTGGCGAGGTGCAGGTTGATCAGGGCGTTGGTGTTCCAGGTGCCGTGGGTGGACTGGTTCAGGCCCATCGTCCAGCAGCTCGTCCACTCCCCCGCCTCGCCGATCAGCCGGGCGGCCTCGCGGATGTCGTCCTCCGGGAGGCCGGTGAGCTCCGCGACGGTGGCGGGCGGGTAGTCGGCGAGGAAGGCGGGCATCGCCTCCCAGCCCTCGGTGTGCGCGGCGATGAACCCGTCGTCGGTGCGGCCGTTCGCGTGCAGCAGGTGCAGCAGCCCGTTCAGCAGGGCGAGGTCCGTGCCCGGCTCGATCTGCAGGAACAGGTCGGCCTTGGCGGCGGTGGCGGTGCGCCGCGGGTCGACGACGATCAGCTTGGCGCCCGCCGACCTCACCCGCTCCATCATCCGCAGGAAGAGGATGGGATGGCAGTCGGCCATGTTGGAGCCGATGACGAGGAACAGGTCGGCCTTGTCGAAGTCCTGGTAGGAGCCGGGCGGCCCGTCGGCGCCCAGCGACAGTTTGTAGCCGGTGCCGGCGCTCGCCATGCACAGCCGGGAGTTCGACTCGATCCGGTTGGTCCGCAGGTAGCCCTTGGCCAGCTTGTTCGCCAGGTACTGGGCCTCCAGGCTCATCTGCCCGGAGACGTAGAGGGCGACCGCGTCGGGGCCGTGCTCGTCGACGATCGCGCGGAGCCGGCGGGCGGTCTCCTCGACGGCCACCGCCACGGACGCGGGCCGCGGCTCGTCGCCGCGGTCCGGCCGGACGAGCGCGGTGGTCAGCCGCCCCGGCGCGGCGAGCATGTCCGCGGTGGTCGCGCCCTTGGTGCACAGCCGGCCGAAGTTCGCCGGATGCTCCTTGTCGCCCGTCGCCTTCAGGACCGTACGCCGCCCGTCCGGTCCCGCGCCGACGTCGAGGACCAGGCCGCAGCCCACACCGCAGTACGAGCAGACCGTCCGCACCTTCGTCGTGCCCTCGCTCCGCGAGCCCGGCGCGGCCACGGGCGCCTCCCTTGCTGTGCTAGGGCCTGTCTGACAATTCCCGTCGTTCGCCCGAAGGGCGGTCCCCGCGGCGTCTGGTGCGTGTGATCGCAAGGCGCCGGGAATTGTCAGACAGGCCCTAGGTCCGATCCCGCCTGGCCCGACCGTACGAACCGCGCATTACGCCGGTGTCTCCGCGCCCGATCACGAGGGGTTACGCCCGTCGCACAGGGCCGGGCGGACCGGTGTGAGCGGCGGCCGCGCCGGTCGGCGGCGGCTCCGCCATTCGGCGGTGTCCGGCTCGCGGGCCGCTCCGGGCAGCGGTGATGTTGGCACGGACGCGTGCCGTCGTCCGCACCGGAGTGGCGTCGGGCGCTCGGACGTGGAGGACAAGGCATGCACATATCCGGACTGGTGGCGGGCCGCCGGCGGACCCGTGCCGTGGCCATCGCCACGGCGGTGACCTGCTCGATGGCCCTGGCCTGGCCGAACCTCGCCGCGGCCGGCGGGCCGACGCCCGCGGAGCCCGCGCCGGAACTGGGCTGGAAGCCCTGCGTCCAGGGCAGTCCGTTCGACTGCGCGACCGCGAGGGTGCCGCTGGACCACCTCCACCCCGGCGGTCGCACCGTCGACCTGGCGGTCGTCAAGCGGAAGGCGACCGACCCCGGACGGCGCATCGGCACCCTTTTCTTCAACCCCGGCGGACCCGGCGGGCCGGGCACGGTCCAGATGCCGCAGGCGTACGAGAAGTTCCCGCGGGAGGTGCGGGAGCGGTTCGACATCGTCAGCTGGGACCCGCGCGGCGTCGGCAGCAGCACCGCGGTGAACTGCTTCGGCAGCTCCGATGAGGCCGCCGACTGGGCCGTCGGCAAACCGGCGGGCGTACCGGTGGGCGAGAAGGAGCAGAAGGCGTGGACCGCCGCGTACCAGGACCTGGGCCGGCGCTGCGAGCGGCGCGACCCCGAGCTGCTGCGGCACGTGTCGACCGCCGACACCGCGTACGACCTCGAACACCTCCGCCAGGCGGTGGGTGACCCGCAGCTCACGTACCTCGGGGTCTCCTACGGGTCGATCCTGGGCGCCACCTACGCCAACCTCTTCCCCGGCAAGGTCCGCGCCATGGTCCTCGACAGCAACTGGGACCCGCGGGCGTGGACGGACCAGGGCTCCGACGACCCCCGGAGCGCGGCGTTCCTGCGCCTGGGCTCGGACCGCGGAGCGGCAGCGGTCCTGGACGAGTTCCTCGCCCTGTGCGGAGCCGCCACCACCGACCGCTGCGCCTTCTCGGCGGGCGGCGCGGACGCGACCCGGAAGAAGTTCGACACGCTGATGCGGCGGCTCCAGGAACGTCCCGTGGGGCCCTGGACGTACGGACTCACGGTCAGCGACGTGGTGAACGGCCTCTACCTCGTCCAGCCCGGCTGGACGGACCTCGCCGGCCGGCTGCAGGCCCTGTGGCAGGGCCGCTCCCCGCAGCCGACCCAGCTCCCGCCCCCGCCGCCGGTCCCGAACCCGAACCCGTACCTCGGTGACGAACAGGCCGGCGCGGTGTTCTGCGCCGACAGCCCCAACCCGCGTGACCCCGGCGCCTACCGCGCCTTGGAGAAGACCGCCGTCAACCGTGCGGGGGACCTCGGACGCCACTGGGCCTGGGCCGGGGCGGCGTGCGCAGGGTGGCCGGCGGTCGCCGCCAACCGCTACCGCGGCCCGTGGGACAAGGCGACGGCGAACCCCGTCCTGGTGGTCGGCACCACCGACGACCCCTCCACTCCCTACGCGGCCTCGCAGGCCATGGCCGGGCAACTCGCCGACGCCCGCCTGCTCACCAACAAGGGGTACGGGCACACCGCGCTGTACAACCCCAGCACCTGCGTCCGCACCCACGAGAGCCGCTACCTCGTCGACGGCACCCTCCCGCCGCCCGGCACCACCTGCGAACAGGACACGCCGCCCTTCTCCACGTCCAAGCCGCAGGGTGGTGTCGCCACCGGCGGGGGCGGGACGGCCGACACCCCCTAGGGGGCGTCTCGCGCCGGAGTGCACGATCGCGGGCGCGGCGGGTAACCGGACGGCATGGGTGACATCCTCGTGGGCACGTGCTCGTGGACCGATCGGGCGCTGGTCGGCAGCGGCTGGTACCCGGCGGGGCGGCGGGACGCCGAAGGGCGGTTACGGCACTACGCCGAGCGGTTCCCGGTCGTGGAGGTCGACTCGGCCTACTACGCCCTCCCCGGCGAGCGGAACAGCCGCCTCTGGGCGGAGCGCACGCCGGAGGGCTTCCGTTTCGACGTGAAGGCGTTCTCCCTTCTCACCGGGCACCCCACGGGGAGCGCGGCGATGCCGGACGGCCTGCCCGCCGACAGCCGCGACCCGGGAGTGCTCGACGAGGTGTGGGCCCGCTTCGCCGCGGGGACCGAACCGCTGCGGCGGGCCGGACGGCTGGGGAGCGTGCTGTTCCAGTTCCCGCCGTGGTTCCGTCCCGGCGCGCGGGCCGAGGCGTTTCTCGCGCGGACCGCCCGCCGTACGGAAGGGTGGCCCGTCGCCGTCGAGTTCCGGCACCCCGGGTGGTGGCGGGAGGAGCAAGCCGGGACCACGCGCGCGCTGCTCGCGCGGTACGGCATGGCCGCGGTCGCCGTGGACATGAACCGGTCGCTGCCGTCGTCGATACCGCCCGTGGTCCCGGTCACCTCGCCGCGGCTGTCCGTCGTACGGTTCCACGGGCGCAGCGCCGCCTGGGGAACCGGCAGCAAGGAGGACCGCTTCCGCCACACCTACGACGACGCCGAATTCGCCGAATGGCTCCCCCGCCTGCGCCACCTCGCCGAGCGGACCGAGCAGCTCCACGTCCTGTTCAACAACTGCTGCGCCGAGGCGGCGGTACGGGCCGCCGAGGCGATGACGCGACTGCTCGGGGCGAGCCCGGCATGATCGGCAAGACACCCCCTAGGTCAGCGGTGCTCGGGGTTGTCCGCGCCGGCCCGGCACCCCGCGTCCCACTCCGAGCGCTGATTGCCGTGGGCGGGGACGCCTCCGGCGCGCTTCAGCAGGGCCGCGACGTGCATCAGGTTCCAGGTCATGAAGGACGTGTTGCGGTTGGTGAAGTCGTTCTCCGGACCGCCCGAGCCCGGGTCGAGATAGGACGGGCCGGGGCCGGCCGCGCCGATCCAGCCGGCGTCCGCCTGCGGCGGGATCGTGTAGCCGAGGTGCTGGAGGCTGTAGAGGACGTTCATCGCGCAGTGCTTCACACCGTCCTCGTTGCCGGTGATCAGGCATCCGCCGACCCGGCCGTAGTAGGCGTACTGCCCCTGTGAGTTGAGCAGGCTGGAGCAGGCGTAGAGGCGTTCGATCACCTTCTTCGTCACGGAGCTGTTGTCGCCCAGCCAGATCGGGCCGGCGATGACCAGGATGTCCGCGGCCATCACCCGCTCGTACAGCGCGGGCCACTCGTCGGTGGCGAAGCCGTGCTCGGTCATGTCCGGGTAGACGCCGGGTGCGATGTCGTGGTCGACGGCCCGGATCTCGGACGTGGTGACCCCGCGCGACATCATGATCTCCGCGCTCTTGTCGATCAGGCCCTGGGTGTGACTGAGCTGCGGGGACGGTTTGAGGGTGCAGTTGACGAAAAGGGCGGTCAGGTCGTCGAAGCGGTGGGGGCCGTCGGAGGAAGGTGTGGCTGTCATGGGTGCAGCGTCTCGCGCGGAGTCGGATTTGCACCGTTTCGACACAGGTCGGCGGTCAGGGGTCCGGCATGGTCGTCAGGGCGCGGATCTGGAAGGCTGATCTTGGGCTGACGGCAGCCGGATCGTCGACACAGGGGGACGCCGACACGTGAACACGCCATCATCGCGACTCGCGGCGGAACACGCCGACGCGTCAACCGTCAGGATCGGGGCTCTCGTTCCGCTGACTCCGCCCGGCTGGGTCGAGGCGGGCCGGCATCTGCTCGCCGGTCTCGAACTGGCCGTCGGCGAAGTCAACGACGCCGGCGGGATCGGCGGACGGCCGCTCGAACTGGTGGTGCGGGACACCGCCGCCGATCCGCGGAAGGCCGCGGCGGCCGTGGACGAACTGGCCCGCCTGGGCGTGGCCGCGCTGGCCGGGGAGTACCACAGCGTCGTCGCCCGTGCCGCCGCCGCCAGGGCCGACGCGCTCGGCCTGCCGTTCCTGTGCTCGTCGGGGGTTCTCGACGCGCTCACCGACGAGCCGACGGACCGGGTCGCGCGCCTCGCCCCGGCGCAGTCGCACGGCTGGCGGCTCTACGCGGACTTCCTCCTCGGTGCGGGCCACAGCCGCATAGCCGTGGCGACCCAGCCGAGTGTCTACTGGGCGTCAGGGACCCGCATCCTCCGCGAACACCTCGCTCCGCGCGGCGGCACCGTCGTCGAACTCGACGCGAGCACCCTCACCCCCGCGGCCCTGTGCGACGCGCTCGTCGACAACCGCGCGACAGCCCTCCTGCTGCTGGCCGGCTTCCCGGAACCGGCCGTACCGATCGTCAGGGCCGTCCGCCGCGACCAGCGCCTCGCCGACGTCCTGCTGGGTGCTCCGGCCGGGCAGCCGGAGTTCTCCGAATGGGCGGCCCTGCTGGGCGCCGACGGCGCCGGGGTCCCCTTCCTGCGCTACCTGCCCGAGCAGTTCGGCCCGCTCGGCACGCGAGTCGGGACGGCCCTGCGTGAACGGCTGGCGGAAGCGCCCTCCTTCGTCGCGTTCGAGGGCTACGACACGGTCACCGTCCTCGCCGACGTGCTGCGTGCCCACGGACCGGACCGTGCGCGCATCGCCGGATCCTGGCCGCGCGTCGCCGTCGAGGGCACCCGCGGGAAGATCCGGTTCTCCCGCACGCCCGGCATCAGCGTCTGGCAATGGGTCTGGCCGCCCGCCCAGGTCGTGGACCGGGACCCGGCGCAGCCCGACCGCTTCCGGGTCCTGCACGCCGGCTGATCCCCCCCACGGCCGCGGACCCCGCACCCCGCTACGCCCCGGCGTGCACGTACGCCGCCCAGATGTGCGGGCGGTCGGGGATGCGGCGGCGGAGCTGGCGGAGGGTGGTGTGAAGGGCGTGGGCGGGGGTCAGCGGGGCGGGGGCCGTCGTGTGCCGGTAGAAGGCGCGGGTCACGTGGTCGGCGTGGGTGCTGTCGATCTTCCACAGGGTGCCGACCGCTGCGGGGAAACCCGCCAGTAGGAAGGAACTGGTGATGTGGATGGCCTCGTCGGTCAGGCGCTCGGGGGTGCGGGCGGTGCCGCAGGCCGCCAGGAAGGCCAGCCGGGCCGAGCGCGGGCGGGCCCGGCAGATCTCCAGGACGGTGACGGACTCGCCGCCGGGGAGGTGCAGGAGCGCGCCGGAGGGTTCCGTCGGGTCGGTGGCGGCGTGGCAGCCGAAGTGCGCCCATGAGGTGTCGTGGAGCGCGGTGAGCACGGCCTCCCGGGTCGCCGCCGCGCCGATCAGCGGCCGCGGAGCGCCGAGGAGGGCGGCGGCGTGCTCGGTGGCCGCCGCGACCCCGGGGAGGTCGTCCTCCGGGGCGGCGACCAGGAGGGCGCTGCCGTGGCCGGCCGTGTCGCGGTCCCGGGCGCGGGCACGGGCGTAGGCCAGGGTCTGCAGGCCGGGCACGTACGACGACACCACCGCGTCGAGTGCGGCGCCGCACCCTTCGAGCGGGCAGTCGGGTGCCGTGCACTGGGCGGCGTGCAGGGGCAGGGCGCTGAAGGAGCCGGTCGGCACCCACCAGACACGCGGCCACTCCGTGTCGCGGGCGACGGGGGCCGCGGAGCCGACCAGCTCCAGGACCGGCCGCACGATCTTGTGCCAGGTCCACGCCAGCGTCTCCCGGACCGTGTTCCCGGCGGCGACGAGCTGGAGCGGGGACGGCCGCGCCGTGCCCTGCGCGTTGATGGCGTCGACCGCGTCCCGCAGCCGCCGTGCCGTCTCGGCGATCTCGTCGGCCTCGGCTTCGAGGGGCAGGGCGGTGATCGCCCGGTCGGTGACGACGAGGGCGTGGCAGTAGCGGTTGCCGCCGTGGTTGAGGACGATCACGGGTCCGTCGGCCGCGAGCTCCCTCAACCGGTCGGCGACGAGGGGCCGTAAGAAGCCTTCGAAGCCGGGGAGTGTTCGGATGCGCTCGATGAGGGCGTCGAGTTCGCGGGAGGCGCGCAGGCCGGCCAGCCGGGCCCACTCGGCGGTACCGGCGCCGGCCGTGTCGGGCCGCGCGTCCAGCTCCTCGGTGAGCCGCTCGAACTCGTCGGCGAGCCCGGGGTGCGCCAAGCGCAGGTCGCCGATGTCGGCGCGGGCCTCGATCCGCCGGGCGAGCAGCAGTCCGCGGCCGCGTTCCAGCAGCTCCAGGGCGCGGTCGACGTCCGGGCCTTCGAACGTGACGTCCAAGGCGCCCGGCGGTGCGGGCGGGACCCGGCCCGCCTCCGCCTCACGCAGCGCCTCCTCCACGGTCTCCAGGTACGCGGGGATCCGGGCGGCGTACTCGCGGCCCTGGAGAGTGCACAGGACCAGCTCGGTGATCGACCTGATGTCCCCCTCGAACGTCGACAGACCGTGCTCGGCGGACGCCTGGTCGCTGCCCCGGTCGGTGAGGCCGGCCATGGCCTCCACACCCGCTTCGAGATGGTCCAGGGCCAGGTCGACACGCGGTCGTTCCCCACCCAGCGCACCGGCCGCGGCGCCGATCTCGCCGTGGGCCCGCATCCACACCGGGACCCCGGGGTCGCGCCACGCCCCGGGGGACGCCATGCCGTCCAGGCGGGCCGCCAGCGGGCCGAGGAGGGCGGAGAGCAGGTCCTGCGAGGCGTCGTCCGCGGGGGCGCCGTCCTCCTCTGTGCCGGGGGCGTCCGGCGGGCGGGGGTCGGTGATCGTCTCCGGGAGGCGGCCCCGGCCGATCAGGTCGAGGAACATCCGCATGGTGGCGCCCACGTCGACCGGAGAGCCCGGCGGCGTCTCCTCCGTGAGGACGCCTGTCAGCTCCTCCGCCTCGGCCAGCAGGGCCTCGGCCCGCCGCGGTTCGGACACGCGGAGCGCGAAGGCGCGCTGCGCGAGCGCCCGGCCGAGGGTCATCGCGATCATCGGCCGCATCGGGTGCCCGGGCCGGCACCTGGCGTAGGTCGCCCGGCACTGGTCGACCAGGGCGTCGGTCAGGTCCAGGCGCGGGCCGCCGCCCGGTCCCACGGTCTCCACGAGGTCGGCGTAGGCATCGCCCATCAGGTCGTACCAGGGCACCTCGTCCCCCGCGGGCGCGGCGCGTACGACGTCCCGCATCCGGTGGGCGATCTGCCGGGCCCTCTCCAGCTGGGCCGGTTCATGGCCGAAGAGGTAGTTCTGGAGGGCGTTGTGGAACTCGGTGCGGGCCGCCATGAGTTCCAGGTCGGTCTGCGACACCGCCGGGTCGTCCGGTCCGGGCTCCCCCTCCACGGCGGGCAGGAGCGGTGCGCCGGGCGCCGAGGCGAGCAGGTACGCCGCCTCACGCGCGCCCTCCGCGTCGAAGCCGCGCATCGACAGGACGGTGAGCGCGTCCGCGAGCGTCCGGTCCGACCCGGGCGGCAGGTCGGAGGCGTTGGCGCGGGCGTAGCGCATCAGCTCGACGATCTCTTCGAGCGTGGCGATGTCGGGGCGGACGGCGGCGCGGGCGGACAGGGCGTTGGCGAGCGCGGCGGCGAGGTAGGGGCGCAGGGTCGCGTCCTTCTCGCCCAGGCCGTCGAGGAGTTCCCGGATGATCTCGATGTCGTCGTCGAGGGTGTCGCCGTCCAGCCGGACGTCGGCCGCGCGAAGCAGCTGCTCGACCGCCGCGCGGGTCTCGTCGTCCAGATCGCCGGTGCCGTCCGGACCCGCCGCGCCGACCACCATGACGGCGACGGGCAGCGCGGCCTCGTACATGCCGCGCCGCAGCAGGTCGGCGGCGAGGAAGCCGTCCGGTGCGCCGTCCGTCGCCTCCCCGGTCAGCTCCCGGCACTCCGCCGCCAGCAGGTCGGCCCGCGCGGGCGCGCCGCCGCGCAGCGCCTGCGCCCGCATTCCGGTCAGTGCGGCGAGTACGGCGACGTAGGCGCGGCGGTTCGGGCGGTCGGCGGGGAGGGCGGCGAGAGCGGTGCGGTAGCGGGCGATGCGCTCGTCGGCGGTGTCGTCGGGCTCGAACCCGGCGGCCAGGTCGGCGATCTCGATGTCGATGTCGACGGGGGCCGGGCCGCCCTCGCCGTCGCCCTCGCGCGCGGTGTGTTCCCGGTACTGCCCGACCAGGCGCCCGATCAACGACCGTACGTGGTCCAGGTCGCCCGGGTCCTCGCTGCGGCTCAGCTCCTGGAACTCCTGGTAGGTGGCGAACATTTCCCGTTGCTCGTCGCTCAACGCACCGGACGAGGACAGCAGTCCGGCTGCTTCGAGGGCGGCCTCCTCGTCGTCCCGCTCCATCGCGAACGCCGCGAGTGCCCGGCCGAGGGCGGTGGTGACCGCGCTGTGCGCGGGGTGGTCGGCGGGGGTGCCGTCGAGGGCCGCGCGCAGCCGTCGTACCGCGCAGGCCATACGGCCCGCGTCGTGCTCGGCGATGCCCGCGTCGGCGATGGCCGCGCCGACGTGCAGGTCGCGCTCGCCGGGCCAGGTGAGGGGCTGGGCGGCCAGCAGGCGCAGGAAGCGCAGGCCTTCGGCGGTCTCGGGGGTGAGGGCGCCGTCCGGCGCGGCCGCGACCACCTCTTCGACGAGGGCGAGCGGGGGTGCGCCGAGCAGCCGTGCCGCGTCGACCACCGTGCGCAGGGTCGCCGCGGCGACGTCCCGCGCCACGTCGGGTTCGAACAGGTCCGGTCCGGCGGTGGCGAGGCGCGTGCACACCGCCCGCCCGTAGCGGGCCGCGGCTGCCAGTCCGTCGGGGTCCGCCGCCCGCTGGAAGCGGGCCAGGTGCAGGTCGTGGGCGTGGACGGCCAGCTCCACGAAACCCGCGTCGTCCTCGGGACGTACGTACTCGAGTGCCGTGTCCGACCAGGCGAGCGCCGACTCCAGCGCGGTGTCCCGCTCCCGCTCCGGCCCTTCGGCCACGGCCTCGGCGAACACCGAGCTCATCAGGTGGGCGAACCGCGCGTCATGGGACGGGTCGGCGGGATCGAAGCCCTCCCTCAGGGCCTCGGGGAGCCCGGTGGGGTCGGGGACCCGCGGGCACAGGAAGCCGAAGGTGCCGAACACGACGGTCAGGTTCCGCGCCGCGTCGGGGTCCTCGGCGCCCAGGTGACGGAACCAGAAGGTGAAGAAGACGGCGGCGAGCGGGTCCAGGTCGATCAGCTCGTCGGGCGACGGCGCGACCTGCCGCAGCAGGGCCAGCGCGTCGGCCACCGCCTCCTGATCGCGCAGGACCGCGGGATCGCGGGCGTTCTGAGCCGTGAGGATGCGTGCGACCACTCGTTCCCGAAGCTCGGACATCGTTCTTACATTAGTCTGACTGACTGTCAGAGAGCAGTCGTTCTCAGGACTTCCGGGGAGGCCGTCGTGGCGGACGGGGCGAAGGCGCGCAGGGTGTACGAGGACGCCGTGGAATACCTGTGCCGCAATGCCGGGGAGCTGCGCCCGTTGATCGCCCCTGCCGTCTGGGAGTCGGCCTTCCCCGTCGTACGGGACGCCGACCCGGCCGGCCCCGAGTGGCGGGACGCCGTACGCGCCCTGCACGACGCGGTCGAGTCGGCCGGGATTCCGAACGGGCTCGGGCTGCCCGCCACCATGGGCGTGGGCGACTGGCCCGGCGCCCCCACACCCCGGTCGTCGGGCTGGGTCTGCCCCACGAGCCGCTGCGCCCGCGTCGAACTGCGGGACGGCGCCTCCGCCCCGACGCCGTCCTGTGCGCTGGGCGGGGGCCCGATGCGCCTGGTGGACGGCTGACGGCGGTGGGGCTCCTCGTCGAACTGCAGAAACGCATACCGGACCGCTGGTTCCTGCGACGGCTGCTGCCCGCCGCCCTGTTCGTCGTGGTGGCGGTCGTCGGCGGCGGGGAGCTGGGCCACGCCCACTGGGACGACATCGCGCTCGCCCGGGAACGGATCGCCGACGCGCTGCGGACGGGCGGCGGTCTCTCGGCGGACGCCGTCGCCTCGGTCGTGCTCTTCGCGGTGCCGGTGGTGGCGGCCGCGTTCGCGGTGCCCTACGCCGGGGCCGCGATCGGGGCGCTGTCGTCCGGGGCCTGGCCGTGGTGGCTGATGCCGGTGGGCCGGCGGGTGACGGCCTGGCGGGTACGCCGCTGGGTCGAACCGGACACCCTGGCCAGGGATTCCGTGCGGGCGCGCGCCGCGGGCCGCGCGCTGCGTGCCGACCGGCTCGACGCGCGGGCGGCCCGCGCCCGGGCGGCCGGGCCGCCCGAGTCGCCGACCTGGTCGGGGGACCGGTTCCGCCGCACCGAGGCGAACGTCGCCCAGGACACCGGCGGCGACGTCGTGACCGGCTGGACCGCGCTCCTGCTCGGCGCGCAGGACCCGTCCCGCGCCGCGCTGTCCGAGGCCCGCGACGCCTACGACGCCGCCTGCGAGGCCCTGGCCTGGAGCCTCGCGTTCACCGTGCTCGGCGCCTGGTGGTGGCCCGCCGCCCCGGCCGGCGTCCTCCTCGGCCTGGCCTCCTGGCGCTCGCTCCGCCACGCGGTGCAGGCGCTGTGCCGCGTGACGGAGGCAGCGTTCACCGTGCGGGAGACGGAGCAGCCGCCCTGCCAGGCCTTGGGCCGCGGCACCGCCCAGCCCTGATCCCGGGCCGTGCACGTCAGAGCGTCGCCTCGGCGGTCGCCTCGGACCTCGCCCCGACCGGTGAACCCGTCCGGGCGGGGTCCGTCACCACGGGGCGGCGGCGGCCCAGCACTCCGAAGGCCGGGTGGGCGACGGCCCAGGCCGCGCCCTTGCAGATCACTTCCTTGTAGAGGGCGGCGAGGCGGCCGGTGAGGGCCGCGTCGACCGAACGGTCGTCGGCGGTGACGTACTGGATGAGGCCTTCCTTGCGGCCCAGCGAGATGCACTGGTTGAAGTAGCGCAGCGGCACGTTCGGGAGCTTCCCGCCGGTCAGGCGGGCCGTGATGGCGTCGGCGGCCTGCCAGGCCATGGGGGTGCCGGTGGCGCAGGACATGCGCAGCGGCTTGTCGCCGGGGCCCATCGCCATGGCCGCGTCGCCGACGGCGTAGACGTTCGGGTGGGAGACGGAGCGCATGGTCCCGTCGACCACGATCTGGCCGGTTCCGGTGACCTCCAAGGTGGTGGCGCGGGCGATCGGGTGGACGGCGAAGCCGGTGGTCCACACGGTGACCGCGGCGGGCAGGGACGTGCCGTCGGCGGTGGTGACGCGGTCGGCGCCGACGGCGGTGACGGCGGTGTGCTCGTGCGCGGTGATGCCGAGCTTGCCGAAGACCTTCCGCAGGTGGCCGCGGCCCTTGGGCGACAGCCAGTCGCCGAGGCCGTCGCGGGCCACGAGGGCGACGTCGAGGTCCGGGCGGGACTCGGCGATCTCGGTCGCGGCCTCGATGCCGGTGAGGCCGCCACCCACCACGACCACGGGCTGCCCGGCGTCCAGGCGGGCCAGGCGTTCCCGCAGCCGGAGGGCTCCGGGACGGCTCGCGATCTCGTGGGCGTGCTCGGCGGTGCCGGGGACCCCCTGGTCGTTCCAGCCGCTGCCGAGGGCGTAGACGAGGGTGTCGTACTCCATCAGCTCTTCGGTGCCGTCCGCGTCGGTGACGGTGACCGTGTCGTGGTCGGCGTCGACACCGGTGACCTTCGCGAGCTTCAGCTCGACGCCGGTGCCGGCGAGCAGTTCGCTGAAGGGGCGCGGCCTGAGGTCCTGGCCGGTGGCGAGCTGGTGCATCCGGACCCGCTCGACGAAGTCGGGCTCGGCGTTGACGAGGGTGATGGCGACGTCCTCACGGCGCAGCCGCCTGGCCAGGCGCCCGGCGACGCCGGCTCCGGTGTATCCGGCTCCGAGAACGATGACGCGGTGCTGCATTTTCGGCTCCTGTCTGCGCGGGTCCGGCCCTTGTCGTGCGCGGTTTCGCACCTTGAACCGGGCAGCCCGCCGTTTCCTGACAGGAAGGAGATGTGAAGCACGTCACATGGCGGTCAGGCGGCCGCGCGGAACATCAGAACGCCGAGCGGAACAGCGGTTCGCCGTGGTCGGTGGCCGCCCACACCCGGGTCGCGCGTTCGAGCTTGTCGGGGTTGACCTGGTTGCGGAACCCGGCGATGCCCTCGGCCGTGACCTCCAGGCACATGACGCCGATGACCCGGCCGTCGAGGACCACGACGACGGCGGGGTCGCCGTTGGCGGTCGTGGCGTACACGTCGGGCGAACCGCCGACCAGGGCGCGCTTGGCCTTGCCGGGCTTGAACAGGCCCCGCATGAACTTCGCGACCGCGAGAGCGCCCTCGAACGCCTTCGCGCGGGCCGGGACCTTCCCGCCGCCGTCACCGATCGAGACGGCGTCGGAGGTGAGCAGCCGCACGAGCGGTTCGGTCTGCCCGCTGGTCGCGGCCGCCAGGAACTCCTCGACGATCCGCCGGGCGGCGGCCTCGTCGATCTCGGTGCGGGCCCGGCCGGCCGCGACGTGCTTCCTGGCACGGTGGAAGATCTGCTGGCTGGCGGCCTCGCTGATGTCGAGGATCGCCGCGATCTCCCGGTGCGGGTAGTCGAACGCCTCCCGCAGGACGTACACCGCCCGCTCGTTGGGGGAAAGCCGCTCCAGCAGCGTGAGCACCGCGAACGAGACCGCCTCGCGCCGCTCGGCGGTGTCGGCGGGGCCCAGCATCGGGTCCCCGGCGAGCAGCGGCTCGGGCAGCCACTGGCCCACGTAGGTCTCGCGCCGCGCGCGGGCCGAGGTGAGCTGGTTGAGGCACAGGTTCGTGAGCACCTTCGTCAGCCAGGCCTCGGGTACCTCGACGCGGTCGACGTCGGCGGCCTGCCAGCGCAGGAACGTCTCCTGCACGGCGTCCTCGGCCTCGCTCGCGGAGCCGAGGAGACGGTAGGCGATGGCCTCCAGACGCGGCCTGGAAGCCTCGAACCGGTCCACGTCGTTCATGGTGAGGGCCATGGGCCGGATCCTAGTACGGGCCTCCCGGCCCCCGGCGGTGGTGCCCGGCGGGCGGTGCCGGGCGTCTGACACGATCTGCGGATGCACGAGCAGACACTCGCCGAAAACGCGGACGTGATACCCGAGTTGGCCGCCGCCGAGGCAGGGCAGCCGGGAGCGGCCCGCACGTACGCGGAACTCCTGACCAAGCAGGGGCAGGTGGACCAGGCCCTGCCCTGGTGGGAGAAGGCCGCCGACGAGGGCGACGCCCAGGCCGCCCGCACCCTCGCCATCGTCCACCGGGATCGCTGGGACTTCGCGGAGGCCGAGCGGTGGTACCGCAGCGCCGCCGACCGGGACGGCGGCTGTGCGTTCGGGCTCGCGACCCTGCTGGAGGAGGCGGGCGACCACGCCGGGGCGCGGGAGTGGTACGAGCGGGGCGCCGAGCTGGGCAGTGTGGAGTGCCTGACCAACGGGGCCGTCCGGCTGGCCCGGCGCGGCGAGTGGGACGAGGCGGTGCGGCGGCTCGAAGAGGCGGACGAGCGGGGCGACCACGTCGCCTACCACGCCCTCGACGCCGTCAACCGCATCCTCGAAGACCTCGGACAGCGGGAGGCCGACCTCGCGGAGGCCGAGCAGGACGGCGACGCGGAGGCCGCCTACGACGCGCTGGGGGAGCTGACCGAAGGCGAATACGACCAGGTCTTCGAGAACTACCCCGCCGCGGCCGCGGCCGCGGAGGCCCTGTTCGCCAGGGCCGCGGCCCTCGGCAACGCCAAGGCACTGGTGGACCAGGCGCTCCTCGCGGTCCGGGACGACAACCGCTGGCCGGAGGCACGCGCCCTCGCCGAGCGCAGCCACGAACTGGGCTACTCCGGTGGCGCGTGCGTCCTCGGCATCTGGTACGAGCAGCGCGGCGAGCTGCGCGAGGCGGAGAAGTGGTACCGGGCGGCCGACGCGTCGGACGGCGGACACTTCGTCGCCCGTGCCAACCTCGGCCGGCTCTGCGCGCGCCAGCTCCGGCTCGACGAGGCGGAGGAGTGGCTGCGCGGCACCGGTGTCGACGAAGAGAACCACGATCCGTGGGACAGCACGCACAAGCGGATCGTCCAGACGTACCAGGACATCGCCGAGGCGCGCGACAAGACCGAGGAGCCGGCCGAGGCGGCGCTGCGGGAGCGGCTGCCGGAGCTGCTGGCCGCCGCCGGGGCGGACGGCGCCGGCCCGGCGGAGATGCTCGCCTGCGCCGACGCGCTCGACCGGCTCCGGCGGCTGCCCGAGGCCGCCGAGTGGTACCGCCGGGCGGGCACCCCGCAGGCGCTGCTCGCGCTCGGGCGCATGCTGTACGAGCGGGGCGGCGCCAAGGGCAGGCACCTCATCCACCTCTACGAGCCGGCCGCCGAGGCCGGTGACGCCGAGGCGGCCTACGAGATCGCCGAGATCCACGACCGGGCCAAGGACGCGCGTTCCGCCGGGCTCTGGCACCTGCGGGCGGCGCGGCTCGGGCACGGCCGGGCCGCCTGGGCCGTGGCCTGGGTCTCCCAGCAGCGCGGCGGCGACCCGCAGTTCGCGGAGCGCTGGTACGTGCGGGCGGCGGAGACCGGGCTGTCCCGGCCCGCCTACCTCGCGGGCAAGAGCATGGTGCGGTACGGGCGCCACGCGGAGGCCGAACGATGGCTGCGGCTCGCGTACGAGGACGGCATCGTCCAGGCGTCGTACGACTTGGGCCGCTCCCTGCGCGCACGGGGGCGGCAGGCGGACGCCGAGGAGTGGCTGCGGCTCGCGGTGGAGCGGCGGAACGAGTTCGAGCCGGAGTCGGACGGGCTGTTCCGGCGGCGGGCCGACCCGCGGCCGGAGCTGGCCGGGCTGCTCGTCGACGCGGAGCGGGACGAGGAGGCGGCCGGTCTGGTCGGGGAGATCCTGGAGCAGTATCCACGCCATGTCGAAGGCAACCGCCTCGCGGGCGTCCTGGCCCGCCGCCGGGGCGATCTGGCCGCCGCCGAGAAGCATTACGAGGTGGTCGCCGACTGGGAATCCGACGGCAGCGCCAAGATGACCCTGGAGGAGATCCGGTCCCTGCTCCGGCAGGTCCACCCCCGGCAATGACACCACCGGCGGGCCGACGGCCCCGCTCCGAGGGCGGGAGGGCGGTGCGCCCGGGCACCGGTCGGCCCGGGCGCACCGCTGTCGTCCTCGGAGGACGGACCCGAGGCGTGTGGTGGTCGTAGGCCCCGGATGACGAGCTCATCGCCCACGGCGCCTGGACGTCGTCTCGCGCAGGCCCAGGAAGACCAGCAGGCCGATCGGCGACAGCAGGATCGTGAGCACCAGCAGCGGTCCCATCAGCAGGGGGGAGATCCCCAGCCGCCTGCCCTCCCGGTACATCCACTGGCCGATCAGCAGGTCCCAGGCGATGACCTGGGCCCACAGGGCCCCGGCGCCGTCCGCGAGTGCCGTCAGGTCGCGGAAGGCGTCGAGGTCCGGGCTGCTGACCGCGGTCCACAGCTCGGGGAAGACCGGGATCGCGAGGGCGAGGTAGACGAGCAGTACGGGCGCCACGGTCCACGGTGACGCGGCGACGCGGGCGGTCGGGCCCCAGGTCGGCGCGAAGATCATGAGCAGCCAGACGGGGGCGGCCAGCCAGAAGGAGAGTTCGAAGAGGAAACCGGTCACGACACGAGCTCCTTCGCGGGAAGAGCGCCTTCGGTCCCGGTCGTCGCCCTGGACGCGAGGGGCTTTCGCGCCGCCCGCAGGGAGCCGTACGTGCCGAGCGCGGCGGCCAGCACGATCAGCCCGGCCGTCCCGAGCGTCGCGCCGTCCGGGCGGAGCAACGGCTGGCCCCGCAGCGCCTGCCGGAGAACCAGCGCGAAGACGGCGGCGTAGGCACCGGAGGCGACCAGCACCAGGCGGATGCGGACCCGGTCGTCGGCGAGGCGGGCGAACCGCGGTGCGAGCGCGGCCAGCAGCATCAGCAGCAACGGCAGGAGCTGCAGCGCGTGCATGCCGACGAAGTGCGGGATCCGCAGATCGCCGCCGGTGGTGGACCAGCCGGTCAGCGGCATCGAGGGACCGCCGTCCGGCACGCCCACACTGTGCGCGCCGACCACCTCGGAGACGCCGGGCCGCTGCCCCGGCGCGGGCCGGGTCATCAGGATGCCGACGGCGGCGCCGGCCAGGGCGATGACGATGCCGGAGCGCATCGCCCAGGCGGACGCGCGGTCCGCGATCCGGGCGCGGAGCAGCAGCACGGCGATGACGAGGGTGCCGAGCCACAGGACGACGACCGTCGCGCCCATCGCGTCGAACAGCGCCTCGTCGAACGGTGTCTCCTGGTTGAAGTGGCTGCGCCTGCCGCGCACCACCTGCGTGGTGATGATCACCATCTCGACGAGGCTCGCCAGTGCCACGACGGTCCCCGCCCACCAGCCGACGCGCCGGCCCCTGGGCAGGAGCGACAGCATCCAGGCGAGGGAGAGGCAGTACGCCACGAACGAGACCGCGAACTTGAACGGCTTGGACCAGATCGGCGCCCCCACCAGGACCCGGTCGTCGACCACCAGCCCCACCGCGGACACGACCGCCATCGCGGCCATCGCCGCGGAGAACAGGACGAGCGGCCGATGCCATGACCGGTATGCCGGCGCATGTGAAGAGAACATGATGACCCCCATGAGTAGATAGTGACGCTATCCGCTATCCGATAGCGCCACTATCTATGATGAGAGGCGAGCTGGCAAGCGCCGGCAGGGGCGAGCAGGACGAGGGCCGAGGAGTGAACCGGCAGTGCGCATCGGAGAGTTGAGCCGGAGGACCGGGGTGCCGGTGCCGACGATCAAGTACTACGTCCGCGAAGGTCTGCTGCCTCCGGGCGAGCTGACCAGCCGCAACCAGGCCAGCTACGGCGAGGCGCACGAGCGCCGGCTCCAGCTGATCCGCGCCCTGCTCGACGTGGGCGGCATGAGGGTGGCCGAGATCGCGGAGGTCCTGGCGGCCGTCGACGACCCGCGGCGCCCGCTGCACAAGGTGCTGGGCGCCGCCGCGGACCGCCTCGGCGACGCGAGTGCCGAACGTGACGACGCCGAGTCGGCGGCCGCCCGTGCCGCCGTCACCGATCTCGTCGCCCGGCGTGGCTGGCTGACGCACGAGTCCAACCGCGCCGCGGCCGACCTGGCCAAGGCTCTCGCCGCCATGGCCCGGCTGGGTCACGGGGCCTTCGTCGAATGCCTCGACGACTACGCCGAGGCGGCCGAGCGGGTCGCCCGTACCGACCTCGCGTACGTGGACCGGAAGGTGGCGGTCGAGGACATGGTGGAGGGGGTGGTCATCGGCACCGTCCTGGGTGAGGCGGTGTTCAGCGCGCTGCGCCGCATGGCCCACGTCGACGCCTCGGCGAAGCTGTACGGCACCGACGGACCGCGGCGGAGCGAGTCGGGCTGAGCCGGCCCGCGCTCAGTGATCGTGTGCCGTGTGGGAGCCCTCCGTCCCACCGGCGACGTCACCCGCGCGCCCGCCCTTCTCCACCACGACGAACTGGCCCATCATGCCCTCGTCCTCGTGGTACAGCAGGTGGCAGTGGTACATGTACGGCGTGTCCGGGTCGGCGGGGCCGTCGAAACGCAGCGCGAGCTTCATCGTGGTGCCGTGCGGCAGGAACACCGTGTCCTTGGGGCCGCGCAGCTCCGGGGGCGGCGCCTCGCCGTTCACCTCCAGGACCCGGAACTGCACGTCGTGGACGTGGAAGTTGTGCGGCATCCCGTTGTCGTTGCGCACCGTCCAGGTCTCGGTGGTGCCCCGCACGACCGTCTCGTCCACCCGGTTCATGGCCATCTCCCGGCCGTTGATCCCGGACCGCTTCAGGTCGAAGTGGCGTCCGCGCACCGCGTCCGACTCCTTCGGCAGTTCCAGCCGGGCCAGTTCGCCGGGGACTTCCGGTGAGGGGCGCAGCCGGTCGGCGGCCCGCAGCTGCAGCACGTCGAACGCGTCGTCGCCGCCGTTGAACCGCTGCTGCCAGGCGCCCGCGTAGTTGTCCTGCGGGAAGCTGCGCAGCACGGTCCGCTCGCCGGGCCGCATCCGGACGACGACCTCGGCCCGCTCGCCGGGCGACAGCTGGATCCGGTCCAGCCGCGCCGGCCGTTCCAGGAGCCCGCCGTCCGTGCCGACGACGGTGAAGGCGCGGTCGTCGGAGAAGCCGAAGGAGTAGGTGCGGGCCGTGGAGGCGTTGAGCAGCCGGAGCCGTACGCGCTCGTCGGTGACCTCCTGGTAGGGACTCAGGGTGCCGTTGACCATCGTGCGGTCGCCGAGGAAGCCCGCGTTCTGCATGAAGCCCTTGCCGTGATCGAACTCCGCGCCGTCGAACTTGACGTCCTGGACGATCACGGGCAGGTCGTCGACTCCGTACCGGTTCGGCAGATCCGGCTGCCGGGCGTCGTCGTCGACGATGAACATGCCGGCCAGGCCGCGCTGCACATGCTTCTCCGTCGCCCCGTGCGGGTGGGGGTGGTACCAGAGGGTGGCCGCGGGCTGATCGATCGTCCAGTGCGGGCTCCAGCTGCCGCCCGCGGCGATCATCTGGTGCGGGCCGCCGTCCATCTTCGCGGGCAGGTGCATACCGTGCCAGTGCACGGTCGAGGCCTCGTCGAGGCCGTTCGCTATCCGCATCCGGACCTTCTCACCGCGCTCGGCGCGCAGCGTCGGGCCCAGGTAGGCGCCGTTGAAACCCCAGGTGGCGGTCTTGCGGCCGTCCTCGAACTCCTTCTCGCCGGCCTGCATGCGCAGGTCGAACACCCGCGTGCCGTCCTTGTCGAGGCGCGACTCGGCCAGGGGCGGTATCACCAGCTTGTTCTCGAACGGCTCCTCGCCCACCGTGCTGACGTCGGTGCCGGTCCACAGCCACAGGAAGAGGCCGCCGACGGCGAGCGCCAGCACGGTGACGACCGATCCGAGAACGACGAGGACGCGCTTGATCCGGGACATGGTTCAAGGTTCGCCGCGCGACCGGTGTCCGGGCATCGGGGCATCCCCCCATCCGACCCCGGTCCGGCCCTGTGCCGCCCTCAGGGTTTTCCCCCAGCGACTTCCGGTCACCACGGCGCCGCGGTCACGCCAACACGCTTTTCGTACAGGGATATTTGGTTTCTGAATGGCTCCTCGATCAAGTAATTATCCGGGTGCCCCTTCACTCATTTGCCGCGCATCCGTCGAAGTACGACGGCGTTAGTCGGGATATGAACAAGGCAGCCAAAGAAGGGCGCTACCGCCTCCTCGTGAAGCACCCCGCCGTCGCAACGAGTGAGCTTCCGGCCGTCGTTCAGGCGACCGAGCCCCTTCTGCGGGAATTCCTGGATCTGTTGAACAGACTAGAAGCTGATCTCGCTCAGCGATGGATCAAGGCCGAAGGTCGATAATCTTTCCGGGAGGGGAACGGATCGGAGCAATCAGGCTGCGTCATGTATGACGAAGGAACCGATCGCCTGGCGATGCACGACAAGGTGGGCAGGGGGCGGCACCGGGCTCCGACCGAGGCGTTCCCGGAACCCCTGTCACCCCCGGACGCGGCCTGGGATCCGGCCGAGGAACTGGCCTGGATGCTGCGGGAGGCCATGGAGGAGGAGCTTCCCAGAATCCCCTCTCCCCGCGACGAGGAATCAGTCACCGCTCCCGCCGGCGGCACACCCATGGGAAATCTTCAGGAGATCACGGCGGAACTGCCGCCGCTGAGGCACATCTCCCGGCGTCACCGCAGGGTTCCCGACCGCAAGCGGCCGACCGCCCTGCAGACCACGAGCTACCTCGTCGCCGCGCTGGCGGCGGTCATCGCCTCCGCGGTCAGCTTCTTCAGCGGACTGGTCGCCTGCGATCCGCTGCGCGTCGTCGCCGCGACCCGCGTCCCGGACGCCGTCGTCGCGTGGTGGCCGCTGCTGGTGTACGGGCCCTGGCTGGTCGCGTCGCTCTCCGTCCTGCGGGCCGCGCTGCATCAGCGCCGGGCGGTGCACTCCTGGTGCACGGTGGTCCTGTTCTCGGCGATCGCGGTCCTCTTATGCGTCGTCCAGGCGCCGAAGAACCTCCTCGACACCACCGCGGCCGCGCTGCCGGGACTCGCCTCTCTCGCCTGTTTCCAGCAGGCCGTCCGGCAGATCACCCTGACCCGGGCGCCCCGTAGGTCGACGGCACGGCACAGAACGCCGTGAGTCCGTGTCGAGACCGGCGAACGTGTTTGTTCATGATCGCCGCCGGGGCACCCCATAACCGAAATCGAATTGCCGCCGCCTTTTCACCTGCTGGAATCCGCCGACGAAAGTGCGGCAGGGACGGCACGTCCCATCGGCCTGATTCGGGCGGCTTCCGTTGACCGGGTGTGGCCACGGCCGCCGGGAGGGCCGGGACGCTCAGCCCAGAAGTGCCCGTGCGACGTCCGGCCGGTTCAGGGCGGCGACACACCAGGCGAAGTGACCGTCCCCGCCCTCGGCGTCATACGCGTTCGCGGTGATCAGCGAGTACGCCGCGCGGTAGACCAGAAGCGCGTCCCGCTGACAGCCCAGGCGCTCCTCGATCCGCTCGTACAGCCCCAGCTCTGTTTCCAGGGCGGATTCGCCGTACATGTCGAAGACCGAGGCCGCCACGGCGGCGTCGAAGACCGGGTCGCCCTCGGTGGTGAGGAAACCCCAGTCGAGCACCGCGGTCGGGGAACCGGCGTCGTCGGCCAGGATGTTGGCCGGGATCAGATCGCCGTGGATGACGGCGCGGCGTCCGCTGTCGACGTCGCGCAGGCGGCCGGGCAGCGCCCGGAGCTTCTTGTCGAGGTCCTCGACGGCCGGTTCGAGCACCTGCCTGAACCGGCTGTGGCGGCGCTCGGCCAACGCCCAGAGGACAGCCGGGAAGTCGTCGGCCGCGTCGTAGAGGGACCTCTCCTCGTCCATGACCGACAAGGTTCGGCCCTCGGGCAGCGGGCCGCTGCCGGCCAGACCGGCCAGGACGTCGACGAACGAGGATCGGGCCTCGTCGAGGGTGACGCGGCCGGCTGCCAGGTGCTCGCTCAGGGGCGTGCCGACCAGCCGCTGCTCGATCGTGACGCACCGGCCCTCGATCACGTGCACCTCATGGATGCGCGGGACCGCGAACTCGAAGTGCTTGGCGCGCAAAGCGTCGTGGAACATCCGGGTCCTGTGCAGCGCGGCCTCCGGCTGGCCGAACCAGATCTTGGCGACACGGTCCCGGTCGATCTCGTAGACGAGCCCTTCCATGCCCTGACCCAGCGGTCGGGGGTCCGCGACGCCGGTCCAGCGGCGCAGCAGCCGGGTCGCCTCGTCGTGGGTGGGAAGGTTCACGGCCATCCTGATCTGCTCCGGTTCGTTCGGGTCGGATGCCGGCAACCGCGTCGAGGCGGCAGTGCACACACGCTACGCGGCCCGGCGTGGTGGATCGGCCGGGGCGGCACAGTACGCGACGGGCCTGGGCCGGTTGCGTCCACGCCCCGGTCAGTGCCGGCGGATGATCTCCGCGTTCGGACGGAACCGGGTCCGCTCCTCCGGATCGACGACGGCGTCGCGGTCGGTGAAGTAGTACGACGTCGTCGTGCCGGCCACCACGTCGTGGAGGAACCGGCCGCACGGCACCGGATGCGCCTCCCAGAGGGGCCCGCGTCCCTCGTTGAGGATCACGGTCCAGTCCTCCGGGGCGACGCCGGGCCGGACCAGCCAGTACAGGACGTGTCCCGAGCCTTCCACGTACGCCCAGGGCACCAGCCCGGCATCGCCGTCGGCCAGCTCCGCCGGCTTCTCCTCGCCCGCCTCCCAGAGTTCCGCGAGGATCTCCGCGCGCTCCGCGTTCTGGGCGACCAGGTCGTACATGGCCTCCGGGCAGCCCGGTTCCAGCAGCCACAGCTCCCCGGCGAACACCCCGCCGCCGTAGACCTCGACGAGCCGCTTGTAGTCGGCGGGCAGGGCACAGCCCAGTTCCCGTTCCACGGCGTCCCACTCGACGCTCCGCCCGGCACCGGCCGGCGGCGGACAGATCCGCACCAGATCGTCGACGGCGTCCGGGCCCGCACCCGGCTGTATCTCCCTCGGCATGGCGTCCACCCTGCACCATCCCCCGCGGGGACACGAACGGACCCGCCCCTCTGCGCGAGGGGCGGGTCCGATGGGTCGCGTCAGTCCAGCGGCGAACGGCTGACCCGGATCTTGGACTGGCCGTGCGGCCGCTTCTCCCAGTCGTCCATGAAACGGGCGTGCAGTCCGTGGCGGCGGGCGAGGGTGAGGAGGGTTTCGGTGCGGTAGTAGAAGTCCTCGCGCAGCACCTGGTGTTCGGTGCCTTCGGTGCGGTCGAAGGTGAAGTCGAAGAAGCCGGTCGGTGTCAGCACCCGCCCCACGTTCGCCAGGCACTCCTCGATGACGTCCAGGGGCGAGTGGGAGAAGACGCTGTGCGCGTGGACGACGTCGAAGTGCTCGGCGGGCAGGAAGTCGAGCTTCAGATCGCCGGTGATGGTCAGGTGCGGCAGCTTGTCCTGGAGTCCGAGCTCGGCGAGGGTCCGCTTCGCCTCGATGAGGATGTCCGGGGAGATGTCGATGCCGTAGTAGTGGCCGGTGTCGAGGTGGTCGATGAAGCGCCAGCCGCCGCGCAGGTTGCCGCAGCCGATGTCGAGCATGCGGTGCTCGGGACGCAGCCCGTGTTCCAGCAGGTAGTCGAACTGCATCTGCCCCAGGGCGAGCCACCGGTCGTGGGTCTGGCTGCCGACCGCGGCGTCCGGGTCGCGGCGGGTGTCGGAGGCCATCACGGCCCGGTAGTAGCCGACGTGGTCGCGGTGCTTCAGGCGCAGCCAGGCGTCCCGGCCGGCGCGGCGCACGTAGGGGGCGATACGGCCGGGGTGGCGCAGGGCGTAGCCGACCTTGTGGGTCACGGCGGCGCGGTTGCTGCGCAGTTTCCTCGGTGACTTGGCGTCTGCGGGCATGGCGAAGCGACCTCCGTACGGAAAACAGGAACAGGAAGTGGATGCGGGAAGGGGATGCCGGAAGGGGACGGTGCGTAAGGAAATGGTGCGCGGTCAGGCGCGGCGGCGCATGACGAGGACCGTGCCGAGGAGGAGGGCGACGGTGAGGCCGCCGAGCAGGGCGGTGTCGATCCACTGGAAGGTCCAGTAGTCCCCGGCGGGGATGGCCTCGTAGAAGCGGGAGACGTACCCGCCCTCGGCCATGCACTCCTTCAGCTCGCCGCCGGACGGGTAGGGGCGGCCGCAACTTCAACTTCCTGGTCGTACGCCTCGGACGGGCGACTGGTGGTGACGTTCGGCGGCAAGCAGGTCACCTGGTGACACCCGCCTCGCACGGCAGGCGCTCGCACGGCAGGCGCTGAAGGCCCGGCGGCGGCCCGGAAAACCCGTACCCCGTGCCGCCCCGGCGCCTTTACCGTGGCGCGATGACGACTCAGGTGATCGTGCTCAACGGCGGCTCCAGCTCGGGGAAGTCCGGGATCGTCAGGTGTCTGCAGGCGGTCCTGCCGGAGCCGTGGCTGGCCCTCGGGACGGACACGCTGGTCGACGCGCTGCCGGCGGCCATGCGGGCCTCGGACGGCGGGATCGAGTTCGCCCCGGACGGTGAGGTGATCGTCGGGCCGGAGTTCCGGGCGCTGGAGGCGGCATGGATCGCGGGCGTCGCCGCGATGGCGCGGGCCGGCGCGCGGGTCGTCGTCGACGAGGTGTTCCTCGGCGGGGCCGGCTCGCAGGCGGAGTGGCTGAAGGCGCTGAGCGGACTGCGCGTGCTGTGGGTCGGCGTCCGGTGCGACGCGGCCGTCGCCGCCGGGCGGGAGGTCGCCCGCGGTGACCGGATCGTCGGGATGGCCGCGGCCCAGGCCGACCTGGTCCACCGGGGCGTCTCCTACGACCTGGAGGTGGACACCACCCACGCGGAGGCGATGGACTGCGCCCGGACCATCGCCGCGCACGTCAAGTGATCCGCGGCCGGGCCCCGGCCTACGGCACCCCCGCCGGGCGCCGCAGCGCGCCCAGCACCCAGCGCATGTGCTTGCGGTGGGTCACCACCAGGACCGGCACGCCCTCGTCCTCGCACTCCAGGACCAGCGCCTTGCCCCCGTAGTCGGGGAACTCCGGGTCGGTCCGGTAGGGCGGGCGGGCCCGGACCGGGGTGAGGGCCGGGGATGCCTCGCGGCGGAGGGCGGCGCCCGTCGGGTCGGGTGTCGTGGCCAGGCCGGTGGGACCGGCGGCCAGCATGCCGTCGGCGCGCGCGTACGGCACCTCGCCCACGATCACCCCGGGGAAGACCCGCTGCTCGGCGGGGAAGGCCGGGGTGACGGCGACCGTGTCGTCGCCGCTCTCCCCGCGCCGTACGACCCGTACGGCCACCGCGCACACCGCCACGACCACCGGGGTGGCCGCGCCGACCACCAGGAACGCCTCGCCGGGGCTGCCGGTGGGCCAGGGCGCGAGGGCACCGACCCCGGCGAGGAACACCGCGCCCAGGAGCGGGGTGCCGAACTGCCAGGAGTAGGCCCGGCGGGAGATGTGGTGGCGCCGGCGCCACCAGGCCGTGACCGCCAGGAAACCCAGCCCGTAGAGGCCGACACCGAGACCCCACGCGCAGAACAGCCGCCAGTCGCCGCGCGGGTCGGCGGTCGTGTAGGCGCGCTGGCCCGGGAAGTCGACGTAGCGGATCTGGTCCCGCCAGTACGTGACGTCGACGCGACCGCCGGGGCGGGCGCCCGGGTAGTCGTACTCGCCGCCCCGCAGCCGGGTCCGGCTGGACTTCCCGTCGACCTGGTCCAGGTACAGCCAGAACGAGGCCGAACGCCGGCCCTTCTTCCGCTCGGTCCGCTCGACGCGCGCGGTGACCGTCCGCAGGCAGTCGTCGCCGTGGCCGCCCGGCGCGCAGGCGACGGCCGCGCGGAAGGCACGCTCGTCGTCGAGGGCGCCGCGCAGCGGGACGATCAGCACGAACGCCGAGATCAGCGCGCACACGACGCCGATCGCCACCGCGGCGCGCAGGTGCACGACGGTCCTCGGTGGGCGGGAGGTGGCCGGGGTCGTCATGGGCTCATCCTGCGGCACCGAGGCGGCGGCGGACACAGCGGGGTCGGGCACCCTTCGACGACGGTTCACTGCCGGGGACCGGCAATCCGCCGGTGCCGGGCGGTCCCGCTCAGCCGGCGTCCCGCAGCCCCGTGGCCCGGCCCCCGTCCTCCGGGTCCCAGACGACCTCCTGCACCCGCACCACCGCCTCCCGCGCGATCGGGCCGTACACGTGCGGGAAACGAGTCCCCTCGGGAACGCCGGGGGGCGGTGCGGGGTCGGCCTCCTCCCACACGCATTCCGCGGTGAGGCGGGTCTCGTCGATGTGCAGGACCAGCAGCGGCCTGGGCGCGGCGCGGTAGAACGCGTCGGCGATCGCCAGGGTGACCTGTTCGCCGGGCGAGCAGTGGACGAAGCCCTCCTCGGCGAGGGTCGCGGGCGCGTACGGGCGTTCCGGGGCCGCGGTCCAGGCGGTGGCGGGGACGATGTGGTGGATCACCCGCCGGTTATATCCCGGATCGGGTGCACCGTGCCGGGTCCGCGTTGCCTCGAGGGGCGTCCGGTCGTTGGTCTCCTTATGCGTCGATCGAGCGGAGGCCCCCCATGCGCATGACCGACCTCGAGCGGTGTGAGATCCGCCCGGGGCGACTCGTGGAGTGGACGCTGCACCCGGCGGCCGTAGCGGCGGCGGGCGCCCTGCCGGACGACGCGCGTCCGCCCGCCTACGTCCAGGAGTCCCATCTGCGCACCTCCCGCTCGGTACGCCAGGACGGCCTGTTCGTGCCGACCTGGCTGGGAACCGCGTTCGACCTCCCGGGGCGGGTCGATCTCGACGCGCTCCAGGCGGCGCTGCACACCTGGACGCTGAGGCACGAGACGCTGCGCAGCGGCTTCCGCTGGTCCGGCGAGGAGGTACGGCGGTTCACGCTGGCCCCGGAGGCGGTCGCGCTGCACCGCGCGGACATCGGGCACTTCTCGGACGCGACGGCGCTCACCCGCTGGCTGCGGGATCGTTTCGATGCCGGGGCCGACGCGCTGACCTGGCCGAACTTCCTCTTCGCCGCGGTGGTCCGGGACGACGGCGCGAGCGTCTACATGGCGTTCGACCACAGCAACGTCGACGCGTACTCCATCCACCGCATCGCCGCCGAGATCCACGAGCTGTACGCCGCGGGCCTGGCGGGCCACCCCGCCGCCGTCACCCCGGCCGCCAGTTACATCGACTTCTGCGCGACGGAGCGCACGGACGCCGACCGCATCGACGACTCCCACGAGATCGTGGCCCGCTGGCGGGACTTCATCGCCCGCTGCGACGGCCGGCTGCCGAACTTCCCCGTCGACCTCGGCCTGGACCCCGGCGGCCCGCTGCCCGAGCAGAAGCTCCTGCACGAGATGCTGGTCGACGACGTCACCGCGGCGGGCTTCGAGGCGTACTGCCGTCCGTACGGCGGCAGTCTGGTCGGCGTCCTGGCCGCCACCGCCCTCGCGGTCCACGAGCTGAGCGGCCTGGACGTGTACCGCACGGTCGTGCCGTTCCACACCCGCGCCACGTCCCGCTGGGCCGACTCGGTGGGCTGGTACGTGGGCGGCGCGCCGGTGGAGATCCCCATCGCGCAGGCACCGGACTTCGACGGCGCGCTGCGGCTGACCCGCGACGCGCTGCGCCACAACCGGCGGCTCGCCCGGATGCCGCTGGCCCGGGTCCTGCGGCTGCTGGGCGCCCACTTCCGCCCCACCTCGCCCGACCTGTACTCGATCGTGTCGTACGTCGACACGCGCGGCACGGCGGGCGCCGAGCGCTGGCAGGAGCTGAAGGCGTACGGGCTGATCCGCGTCTCGTACGGCGACCAGGTCTGCCTCTGGCTCACCCGGCTGCACGAGGGGGTGCAGTTCGCCTGCCGCCACCCGGACACCGACAGCGCGCACAAGAACCTGCGGCGGTACGTGGAGCGGTTGCGGGAACTGGTGGTGTCGGCGGCCCGGGAAGGGGCGGGGCGGGCGGTGACGCCCGCCCCGCCGTGAGCCGTGCGGGCTACTTCGCGTCGATCAGCTGGTGCGGCGGGACCGTCACCGTGCGGGCACCCGGGGTGCCGCCGAGGACGACCTTGCGCAGGGCGACGTTGTTGTTGAGGTTGGTCTCCTTCAGGCGCTTCTCCGGGTTGGCGATGACCTGGATGTAGTACGTGCCGTTCGGCAGCCCGGTGATGTCGAAGGACTGGCCGGGGCGGTACTGGGTGTAGGTGTCGCCGGAGCCGACGTCCAGGACCTCACGCACCGATATGGAGTTCTGCTCGCCGCAGGCGGTCGACAGGTCGGTGTTGTACGGGTGCCAGTTGGCGTTCTTCACCGTGTAGTCGATCGCGTCGGTGTTGGCGAGGCAGAACGCCTCCTTGCCGCTGCGCACCTCCTTGGTCTGGTCCTCGCTCAGCAGGCGGTAGCTGGCGAAGTCGGTGAAGTGCCAGTGCTCGTGGCCGACGCGCGGGTCCCACTCCATGGTGCCGGTGGGGCTGTAGCCGACCTGCTTGCCGTTCGCGTCGTAGAAGTACTGGTACGCGTCCATCAGGTCCTTGCCCGGGCTGCGGAAGCCGTCCACGACGAGCGGGGCCGGGCCCGCGTTCCAGACGTTGGCGCTGAAGGCGAGGTAGTCCTTGCCGGGCACGTCGCCGTCCTCGCCGTCGGTGATGGCGATGTCCCAGGCCGGCAGCGAGCGCAGGTCGGGCTTGGGCACGTCCGCGGGGACGCCGGCCCGGCCGGTGGGCCGCTTGGCGTTCGGCTTCAGCGCCGGGGCGATCCGGGAGCCGTCGGTGTGGCCGGGGCCGTCACCGAGGTGGTGGGCGAGGCCGCGGTCCTCCAGGGCGTGGGAGAGGGCCGGCGGGGTGGGGGCGTCGGCGCCGCGCGGGCCGTAGTGGTGGGCGGCACCGGCCTGGGCCGTGCCGTGGCCGGCGCCGTGACCCGCGCCGTGACCCGCGCCGTGGTGGGCCGACTTGCGGGCGGCTGCCGCGCCCTGGCCCTCGCCGTCGCCGGTCTCCCGGACCGTCACCTTGACGGTGGGCCGGTCGTCAGGGATGGAGAACAGGTCGCGGTACTTCTTCGCGACCGCCACCTTCGCCGTGTACTCACCGGCCGGCAGGTCAACCGGCTTGTCGTAGTCGACGGTGCTGGAGTTGGACGCCCAGCCCTTCTCCACGCCCCACACCGAGCCCAGCGTGAACGGGTTGGTGGGGCAGCTCTCCGGGTAGTGCGAGGTCGCCGGGGCGTCCGGGCGGATACGGCCGGAGGCGTTGTTCGGGCAGAAGGTGCCCTTGCTCTTGGCGACCTCCTTCCCGGCCGCGTCGGTGACGGTGACCTCCAGGAAGCCGGGCAGCCCGGAGAAGTCCTTCACCAGACCCGCGGGCAGGGTCTTCGTCTTCGTGGTGCCGCCGTCGCGGAGGATCTGCTTGGCGACCACCGGGTCCTTGTACGACTTCCTGGTCACCTTGAACTCCAGCGGCGCGCCGTCTACGGAGACGTACGTGCCGAGGTCCAGGTATACGCCGGGTTCCCCTTCCCAGCGGTCGATCGTCACGGCGTTCGACGCGGCGATCAGCTTCAGCTTCGGCTTGCCCCCGGCCGCCGGCGTGGCCTTCCCGGCGCCCGGTGCGGCCGCCGCCGCCGCGACGACGACGGTGAGCGCGGCGCCGGTGGCGAGCGTGGCCCGCTTCAGGCGTGTGCGGTTCTTCTTACTGGTCATCGGTTCCTCGTCTGCGAGTGCCGCGGTCGAGCGGCATCGGACTGGGCAGCTCACGCCCGGCCGATGTGCCGCGGACGCTCCCCACGCGTCCTGGCCGAGCCTGTGAGCAACCTGTGAGACCGGTAAATCAGGTGTGGAGGTTGCCTGTTGGGACTGAAGAGGAACAGACCAAGCGCGGACGGACAGCAGAAGGGGAGCAGAGGAGGAGCAGAGGAGGAGTCGGCGAAGCAGTCGGCTGAGGGGCGTGCGAGGTGGCGCGGGGGGCGCGGAGGCAGCTCGTACCCATTCGCCACGGTTCGCCACCCCTTCCCCGGCTTAGAAATATCCACAAGCATGAGCACCCCTGTTCCGGAACTCGGAGGTGCACTTATGCGAGGCGCCCAGAGACGGGCCGAGGAATGGCTCTCCGCGGCGGCCACGGACCCACGTGCGTGCAAGCGCCAGTGGGCAGGGGAGAGCGGGATATCGATGGTGGCCTGCGGACGGTTCTGGGACGTGCTGACCGTCCCGGAGAACCTGGGCGTGCTCGCCCTGGACGCCCTGCTGTGCATCCCGCAGGCGCCCGGCCCGGTGCTCGCGGACACCGGATCCCGCCGGGTCGGCTTCTTCCTGCCGCCGGACCCGCAGGGGCGGTGGGTCGGCCCCGACATCCGGTACGCGGGCCGGGGCTCCTGGATCGCCGTCCCCGCCCCGTACCGGGCCGCGGGCCGGCTGCGCTGGCTGGTGCCGCCCGACGGCACCGGGTCGCTGTTCGTGCCCGCCGCCGTCGAACTCGCCCTCCAGCAGGCCCTCGGCACCCTCGCCGGGCACACCGATACCCGCGAACGGTGCCCGACTTGCGGGGCGCACAGCGGCTGAGACGGGGTCCCTCGGCCGGGGCCGTACGACGGGATTGCGATACTCCAGCCCGTGAGCACGGACAACGCCCAGCAGGCCGGACGTCACCAGCCCCCGGCCCGCCGCCCCATACGCAGCTGGCAGGAAGCCGAGCGCAACGCCGCCGCGTGGATGCGCCACTGGGGCTACCACGACGCCGCCGCACGCCCCGGCGGGGCGGACGGCGGCGTCGACGTACGGTCGACGCGGGCGCTGGGGCAGGTGAAGTTCCAGGCCCACGCGGTGGGGCGGCCGGAGCTGCAGCGGCTGTTCGGGGCGCGCGGGCGGCACATGGACCGGCAGCTGCTGTTCTTCACCGGCAGCAGCTACGCCTCGACGGCCGTCGAGTACGCCGCCGAGAACGACATCGCGCTGTTCGTGTACGCCCTCGACGGCGCGATGAACCCGGTCAACGCGGCCGCCCGCAGGATCAGCTCGGCCGCCCGGAAGCAGAAGCCGGCACAGACCTCACGCCCCACGCCGAAGCCGCAGCCCGCGCGGACGGCACCGCCCGCGCCCAAGCTCACGCTCTCCAAGGCGTCCGATCCTTCGCGACCGGCCGAGCCCGCTCCCCCGAAGCACCGCCCCGGCTCCGCCCGTTTCGCCCTCGGGTTCATCCTCGCCGTCGTGGCCCTGGCCCTGCCCGCCTCCGACAGCTTCGTGCCCCGCCCGAGCCGGACCGTGGCGACGGCGGCCATGCTCGTCGTACCGGTGCTGCTGATGGTCTGGGGCGTCGTCGAGAAGACCCGGCGCCGGTTCGGGCACACCGCTCTGGGGCTGTTCCTCCTCCAGCTGCCGGTGGGGTGGCTGTGCAACGCGCGGCTGTGGCAGGGCGGCATCGCCCTGACCACCACCATCACCCTGGCGTCCAGCGCCGCGGGCGTCCTGCTGCTGCGGCACGGCGCCCGGGTGCGCGCGGCGGAGGCGAAGACGGAGGAGCTCACCGGGTCGTCGGCGGGCGGTGCATCGCGAGTGCCCAGATGACGAAGAAGTCGACGGCGATCATGATCAGCGCCCAGAACGGCGCGTACGGCAGGAACATGAACTGGACGATCAGGCCCAGCGACGCCAGCACGATGCCGACCGCGCGGGCCCACTCGGCGCCCCTGAGGATGCCCGCGCCGGTGAGCGCCGCGATCACGCCGAGGACCAGCAGCACCCAGCCCCAGCCAGTGAGGCTGACCTCGTACAGGTAGTGGCCGAGCCGCGCGTACACGTCGTCCTCGACGATCGCGGCGATGCCCTGCAGGACCGCCAGGATGCCGTTGACCAGCAGCAGGACACCGGCGAAGACGGTGCCGCCGGAGGCCAGGTCCACGCTCGGGGGCCTGGCGGAGGCGGCGGGTTCGGTGTACCTCGGCTGCTGCTGGCTCATGTCTCGACGATCCGCCGGTCAACCCGCCCCCACCAGGCGGAAGCGTCCGTTCGGGTGACCCCGAAGGACCCGGAGTGCGGCGTCACCCGGTCGGGCCTTCACTGGAATGAAGACCCGCACCCTGGGAGGCACCATGGCCTGTCACCGCAGGACCTGGGCCGCGCTCACGGCCGCCGCGGCGGCCACGGCCCTCGCGCTCACCGGCTGCGCCGACGAGGAGAGCACGCCGCAGAACCCGGTCGGCAGCGCCGCCTCGGCGGCCGAGTCCGCCGCTTCCCGGGCCGGCGAGGTGGTGGAGTCGGCCACCGCCGAGGTGCAGCAGCGGTTCGACGACATCACCGGCGGCGTCGACGTCAAGAAGGACGTGACGCTCGGCAAACCCACGACCGACCGTGACGGGCGGGCCGCGGCCGAGGTCACCGTGCGGAACACCGCCGGTTCGACCAAGTCCTTCGCCGTGCAGGTCACCTACAACGACCAGGGGGGCAACTTCCTCGACACGGTCGTGGTGACCGTCGCCGACGTGCCGGCCGGCGAGACCCGCTCCGGCACGGCCCGCAGCAACCGCGACCTGAGCGGGAACGTGAAGACCGAGGTGAGCCGCGCCCTGCGCTACTGACCCACGGCCGTGATCCTCCCGGCGCCCTACGCCGGGCCCGTGACCTCCACGGCGGCCGGGCGGAGCAGGACGTCGCCGACCCGGTAGCCGGGGCGCAGGACCGCCGTGCAGACAGGGTGTGCGGCGGTCGGGGAGACGTGGTGGACCAGCGCCTCGTGGCACACCGGGTCGAACGGCTCGCCCACCTCCCCGAACGCCACCAGCCCCAGCCCGCCCACCTGGGCGTACAGCACCCCGGCGATCTCGGTCAGGCCCGGCGTGGCCGGCTCCTGGGCGCGGGCCGCGTCGACGACGTCCAGCACCGGCAGCAGCCCGCGCAGCACGTTCGCGACGGCGATCTCCCGCACCGCGAGCCGGTCGCGCCGGACCCGCTCGCGGTAACGGGCGTACTCGGCCTGGACCCGTTTGAGGTCGGCGGTCCGCTCCGCGACCTCGGCGACCAGGCGTTCCCATCCCTGAGACCGGCTGTGCTCCATCTCGGCCTGCCCGTGCACTCGCCTACACGCCTTGGGTAGGCCCGCACGGCCGGGCCTGTCAAGCCCCGGAGGGTGTCTCGCCCTACCCGAGCCAGACGGTGGTGTCCGGCGGGAGCACCCCCTGCTCGTCGAGCGGCGTGCTGCTCAGCAGCAGCTCGCCGGGGGGCAGCGGCACGGGCCCGCCGGACAGGTTGGCCACGCACCGCCAGCCATCGCTGCGGTCGAACGCCAGCACACCGTCCGGGGTGTCCTCCCGCCAGGTCAGCTCCTCGCCCTCCAGCAGCTTCCGGCGCAGCTTCAGCGCCAGCCGGTACAGCTCCAGGGTCGAGCCCTCGACCCCGTCCTGCGCCTCGACGGCGTAGCGCGCGAACACGTCCGGCTGCGGCAGCCAGGCGCCACCCGCGCCGAAGCCGTACGACGGGCCGGTGGTGGTCCACGGAAGCGGTACCCGGCAGCCGTCGCGGCCCTTGCGGACGTGGCCGGTCTGCTCCCAGATCGGGTCCTGGAGGACGGCGGTGGGCAGGTCGGCGACCTCGGGCAGGCCCAGTTCCTCGCCCTGGTACAGGTACGACGACCCGGGCAGCGCCAGCATCAGCAGGGTCGCGGCGCGGGCGCGGCGCAGTCCGGCGGCGGGGTCGACGGCCGGTGCGCTGCCGCCGGACAGCAGCCAGGCGTCGAGGTCGGTGCCGGGCGGCAGGACCAGCCGTGAGGCGTGCCGTACGACGTCGTGGTTGGACAGCACCCAGGTGGCGGAGGCCCCGGCGGCGCGGGCGGTGGCGAGGGAGTCGGTAATGACACGGCGCAGTTCGCCGGCGTCCCAGCGGGTCTTCAGGTACTCGAAGTTGAAGGCCTGGCCGAGTTCGTCCGGCCGGGCGTACAGCACCCGGCGGGGGCCCGGCACCCAGGCCTCGGCGACGGCCATGCGGGGCGGGGAGTAGGCGTCGAGGATCTTGCGCCAGTCGCGGTAGATCTCGTGGACCTCGTCGCGGTCGAAGAAGGGGTGGGTGCCGGGGGCGAACTCGGTCAGGTACTCCTCGTCGCTCAGCTCGGGCGCGCCGAGGTCGCGCAGCGGCTCGCTCAGGTCCTTGGCGAGGGCGTGCGCGACGTCGACGCGGAAGCCGTCGACGCCCCGGTCGGACCAGAACTTCAGGGTGGTGCGGAAGTCGGCGCGGACCTCCTCGTTCTCCCAGTTGAGGTCGGGCTGTTCGGGGGCGAACAGGTGCAGGTACCACTGTCCGTCGGGGACGCGCTGCCAGGCGCTGCCGCCGAACACGGACTGCCAGTCGGTGGGCGGCAGTTCCCCGCCGGGGCCGCGTCCGTCCCGGAACACGTACCGGTCGCGGGCGGCCGAGCCGGGCCCTGCGCGCAGCGCCTCCTGGAACCACACGTGCCGGTGGGAACTGTGATTGGGGACGAGGTCGACGATGACCTTCAGGCCCAGCCGGTGCGCCTCGGCGGCCATCGCGTCGAAGTCGTCGAGGCTGCCGAGGCGCGGGTCGACGTCCCGGTAGTCGGCGACGTCGTAGCCGCCGTCGGCCAGCTCGGACGGATAGAACGGGCTCAGCCACAGCGCGTCGACGCCGAGCGCGGCGAGATGCGTGAGCCGCTGGGTGATGCCCTTGAGGTCGCCGAGTCCGTCGCCGTCGGCGTCGGCGAAGCTGCGGGGGTAGACCTGGTAGATGACGGCCTGGCGCCACCAGTCGGGGTTCTGGGAGGAGATGTCGGGCACGCGGTCTCCTTCGCGGCATTGCGGGTGATGCGGGTGACAGTGCAATGACTGTCCACATCGCCGGAAAAGCGAACATTCCTTGCGCCGCAGCGGGTTACCGGACGGATTGTCAGATGATGTGATGCCCTTGTTGTCGTACGGCGTTCTGTCGCCGTAGGCGTTCTGTCCGTGCGGCGTTCCGCCGACGACCCGTCAGGACGCTTCCGGTCCTTCCACCGTCGCCACCCACAACTTCACGTACCGCTCCACGTCCACGTCCAGGGCCACGTCCACCAGGCCCGGTGCGCGGCCCTCGCCGTGGATCTCGGCCTCGCCGGGGCGGGGGCGGCGGTCGACGACGGTCTGGCCGCGGGCCGGCCCCGGGGCGAGGGAGACCTCGACCGGCAGCAGACGCGTGGTGAGGCCGGCCGGGTCGGCGACCGCGCACACCGCGCCCGCGTCGCCGATGCCGCCGCCCGGGTCGGCCGGGTCGGCGTCCGGGGTGGCCGGGCGGTGGGCGAGGAGTTCGCCGGCCAGCCGGGCGCCGGGCTCGGTGCTCGCCCGCAGCCGCCGGACGTCGGGGCCGGGGACGACGACCCGGGTGAACACGTCGAGCCCGTACATGGTGATCGGCACCCCGGCGGTGAGCAGCACCGCCGCCGCCTCCGGGTCGTGCCACACGTTGAACTCGGCGACCGGCGTCGCGTTCCCGCAGGCCACCGCGCCACCCATGAACACGATCCGCTCGATGTTGCGGGTGACGTCCGGGTGGGTGCGCAGCAGGAGGGCGATGTTGGTGAGCGGGGCGGTGGGGATCAGCGTGACCGGGCGGGGCGAGGCGAGGATCTCGCGGCGGAGCAGGGTGACCGCGTCCACCTCGGCCGGGGTGCGGGCGGGGGCGGGCAGACCGAGGTCGCCCATCCCGTCCTCGCCGTGCACGTGCCGTGCCGAGCGCGGCGGCTCGACCAGCGGCCGCTCGGCGCCCCGCCCGACGGGGATCCCGGGGGCGCCGGCCTGCTCCAGCACGGTGAGGGTGTTGCGCACGACCCCGTCCACCCCGGTGTTCCCGGCGACACAGGTGACCGCGCGCAGGTCGAGCCCCGGGTGCCGGACGGCGAACAGGAGGGCCAGGGCGTCGTCGACGCCGGTGTCGCAGTCGATGATCACGGGGATGGGCCGGCCGGTCACGGGCACTCCTTCCGTCTGCGACGAACCCTATGCGGACTCCCCGCTCCCCGCGGCCTCCCACAGCTCGGTGCCGCGCGCGGCGACCCGCTCCGCGACGCGTCGCAGCAGGGCGTCGGCCGGCAGGGCTCCGGGCTGCCGCCCGTCCCGCAGCCGTACGGCGGCCAGTCCTCCGCCGGCCTCCCGCTCGCCGACCACCGCCTGGTACGGCACGAGCCGCGCCGCCCGGATCCGCGCGCCGAGGCTGCCCTGCCCGGGCCCGCGCAGCTCGGCCCGCAGCCCCAGCCGGACTGCCCGTTCCACGATCTCCCCCGCCGCCGCCTCCTGCGCCTCGGCGACCGGCAGCACGACGAGCTGCACGGGCGCGAGCCACGCCGGGAAGGCGCCGCCGTGCTGCTCCATCAGGTGCGCGACGGCCCGCTCGACGCTGCCGATGACGCTGCGGTGCACCATGACCGGCCGGTGCCTGCCGCCGTCGGCGCCGATGTAGTGCAGGTCGAAGCGTTCGGGCTGGTGGAAGTCGATCTGGACGGTGGAGAGGGTGGACTCGCGTCCGGCGCCGTCCACGACCTGCACATCGATCTTGGGCCCGTAGAAGGCGGCCTCGCCCGGCACGGCCTCGTACGCCACCCCGGCCGACTCCAGCACCTCCCGCAGCAGCGCGGTCGCCCGCCGCCACAGCTCCGGGTCGGCGACGTACTTGCCGCCCTCGCCGGGCAGGGAGAGCCGGAAGCGGGCGGCCCGGATGCCGAGGTCGGCGTAGGCGCGGCGGATGAGGGCGAGGGCGTCGCGGGCCTCCGCCACGGCCTGGTCGAGGGTGCAGAAGATGTGGGCGTCGTTGAGCTGGATGGCCCGGACGCGGGTCAGCCCGCCGAGCACCCCCGACGGCTCGGAGCGGTACATGCCACCCAACTCGGCCAGGCGGAACGGGAGTTCCCGGTAGCTGTGCGAGCGGGAGCGGTAGATGAGCGCGTGGTGCGGGCACAGGCTGGGCCGCAGCACGACCTGTTCGGCGCCCAGCTCCATGGGCGGGAACATGTCCTCGCTGTAGTGGTCCCAGTGCCCGGAGATCTCGTACAGCTCCCGCTTGCCGAGCACCGGCGAGTACACGTGCCGGTACCCGGCGGCCCGTTCGGCCTCCCTGACGTACTCCTCCAGGGTGTGCCGTACGACGGCCCCGTCGGGCAGCCAGTACGGCAGCCCGGCGCCCATCAGCGGATCGGTGTCGAAGACGCCCAGCTCGCGGCCGAGTCGTCGGTGGTCGTACGAGGTCATCGCGGTCTCCTCTCGCTTCGAAGCCCTCTCGGTTGCGAGGTGAGCACCGCACGACGAAGCCCCGGGGCGCTCACCCCGGGGCTTCGGACATCTGCTCAGCAGTCAGCGCGCCGGGACGTTCTCCGGCGTCGTCGTGCAGGACGGGATGGCGCGCTTCATGGACCCGACGGTAGCGGGGGCCGGCGCGGGAGCGCGAGGCGTTTTCTCCCGGCGACCGCGCATGATCACCCGGACGGCCCGGCGCGCTGGTGACCCGTCGCGGGCAGTGATGCCGTGGACGTACCCCGTCGCACATCCCCCGCTCCGGAGCCCTTGGAGTCCCCCTCGATGCCCCGATCGCTGCCCTCGTCACCCGCCCGGACCGGAACCCGCCTCACCGCCCGCGTCCTCGCCGCGGCGGCCCTGCTCGGTGCCGCCGCCTGCTCCGCGATCAAGGTGGAGGCGGAGCCGCGCGAGCCGGCCACGCCCTCCGCGTCCTCGCGGGCCGCCTCGTCCGCCGACCCCGCCCGGTCCCCGGCCCCGGCGACCGCCCCCGCGCTGACCGACGCCCAGGCCCGGGAAGCGCTCATCGACGCGACGGACCTCGGGGAGCCCTGGACTCCCACCAAGGGCGCGGCGACCTGGCGGGACGCCTTCCTCAAGACACGGGCCGCCCAGGGCACCGACCCGGACTGCCAGCGCCTGCTCGACGCGCTCTACGCCGACGAACTGCTGGGCGCGCCCGCGCGGGCGGTCGTCGCCCTGGACAACTGGTCCAGCGGCTCCCAGCTGCGCTACCAGGTCACCGCCCAGCGCCCGGCGGAGGTCGACCGCACCCTCGCCTGGATGCGGACGCTGCCCGGCAAGTGCGCGGGGTTCTCCGCCACCACCGCGTCCGGCACCGAGCAGCAGGTGACGGTGAACGGCGCCCCGCTCCCGGAGGTCGGGGACGCCCGCCAGGCGCTGCGGCTCACCGTGACCATCGAGTACGAGGGCGAACCGGTCACCCTCACCCTGCACGCCGTGGCCGTCCGCGTCGGCGACGACGCCCTCACCCTGACCAACGGCGGCCTGGGCGACGTCTCCCCCGAGGTCACGACCGGGATGACGGAACTGGGCGCCGAGCGGCTGGGGGAGGTCCGCAGGCAGGGGCGGGTGCAGGTGTGACGCGCCGCTCGCGGGCGGGGGCCGCTATTCGAAGTCGAACGGCTTGCGCTGGGCGACCAGTTCGTGGGCGAGGTCCAGGACGGTGCGCCCATGGGCGAAGGCCCGGGCGCGCAGCAGGGACAGCGCCTCGTCGGAACCGATGCCGAGGCGGGCCATGATCATGCCGACGGCCTGGAAGACCTGGTCGTGGCCGTCGGCCAGGTCGCTCAGCCAGGTGCCGTCGGCCCGGTCGCCGTACTCGTCGTCGCAGGGCAGGGTGGTGAGCGCGACGGTCATGACCTTGGCCACGAGGTGCGCGATGTGCAGTTCGCGGGCCGTGAGGGTGCCCGGGGCGTCCCGGTACAGGTCGAGGGTGCCGACGCAGCCGACCCCGTCGCCCAGCGGCAGCGCGTACACCGCCCGTACGCCCGCCGCGGTCGCCTGCTGCGCGAAGACGGGCCAGCGGCCGGCGTTCGCGGTCGAGGTCAGGTCGGCGGCGAGCACGGGCCTGCCGCTGTGGGCGGCGTCCAGGCAGGGCCCCTCTCCCAGGGTGGCCTGGATCTCCATGAGGTCGGCGGCCCGGTCGTCCCCGGCGCTCAGCGGCACCGGCATCCGGTCGCCGCACAGCGAGACGCTGGCGCAGTCCACCGGCAGCACCCGGGTCGCGACCTGGCACAGCCGGCGCGGCAGGTCGCCGGGGCCGACGCCGCGCACCGACTCCGCGATCACGTCGGCGGCCCACGCCCCGTCCCGCTCGTCCCTGGGCCGCACGTCCGAACCCCTTCTCACGGTGGTGAACCGGAAACGTGGCCCGACTACCCGACCGGGGTGTCCCGAAACGACCGTTTCGGCCACGACCGGGCCCGGCCGCGTCAGGGCGTCCGGGGCGCCCGGTCCACGGCCACCCCGCGCCCCGGCTCCGCCGCCTCCGCCGGTCCCGCGTTCGCCGCCGTGATCAAGGCGGTCGCGGCGATGACCGCGGCGGCGAGGGCCCTGGCGTATCGCCGGGCGGCGTGGGGGGTGAGACGTGCGGGCGCGGACACGGGCACGGCAGACCTCGCAAAGCAACAGCGAACGATTAAGCGGGCTTAACTTCTCCGGTTACGTTGTTCCAACCTAGGGGGTGCGGACTTCAACGGGAAGAGCTGTCTTGCCAGTTGGCGCTGGCATCATGAGCGCATGGCGAAGCGCGACGACCCGGAGACCATCGGGCGCAGGGTGCAGCGGTTACGACGGGAACGCGGTCTGACCCAGCGGCAGCTGGCGGAGCCCGTCTACACGCCCGCCTACATCTCCACCCTGGAATCCGGCCGCGTCCGCCCCTCCGACGAGGCCCTGCGGTACCTCGCCGGCCGGCTCGGCGTCGCCTTCGACGAGCTGGCCACCGGCCGCCCCGCCCACCTCGCCACCGACCTGCGGCTCCGCCTCACCGAGGCCCAGCGCACCCTGGCCACCGGGGACGCCGAGGAGGCCGCCCGCCGGTACGCCGCCCTGCTCGCCGAGGCGGAGACGCACGGCCTCGCCGACGCCCGGTACACCGCCCTGCTCGGCCTCGGCGAATGCGCCCTCGACACCGGCGACCTCGGTGCCGCCCGCCGGCACTTCGAACACGCCGAGCAGGCCCTCGCCGACGCCCCGCTGCCCGCCCGCGTCCCCGCCCTGCGCGGCCGGGCCGTCGCCCACTACCTCGCCGGTGAGCTCCGCTACGCCGTCTACCTGCTGGAGACGACCCTCGACGAGCTCAACCGGGGCGGCCTCCACGACCCCGACGCACTGCTGCTGCTGTACGCCAGTGTCATCGGCCCCTACATGGACATGGGCGCCCACGCCCGTGCCGCCCAGGCCGCCGAGTTCGCGCTCGCCCTCGCCCCGCGGGCCGCCGACCCCGCCCTGGTCGCCCGGATGCACCGCTCGGTGGCCCGCACCCTGCTCGCCGAGGGCCGCATCGCCGAGGCCGACGCCTCCCTCGCCAAGGCGGCCGAGCTGTACCGCCAGCTCCAGATCCGCACCGAGCTGGCCAACTGCCACTGGATGCGCGGCTACGTCCACGCCCAGAACGGCGACCTGGAGCACGCCGAGTCCGAGCTGCGGGCCGCCCAGGCCATGCTCTCCGCCAAGCGCGCCGCCCTGTACAGCAGCCAGGTCGCGGTCGAACTCGCCGACGTGCTGCACCGCCGCGGCAAGTCCGAGGAGGCCGCCGCCCTCCTGCACGACGTCCTCGGGGACCTGTCCTCCGAGCGCGGCGCCGTGCACGCCGCGGCCGCCCACCGTCTCCTCGGCCGGATCGCGGAGTCCGCCCGCGACACCGACACCGCCGAGGAGCACTACGTCCGCGCGCTCAGCCTGCTGGAACGCGCGGGCGCGGCCGGCGACCTCGCCGACCTGTGCCGTGTCCTCGGTGACCTGCTCCGCCGCACCGGCCGGGTGGAGGCCGCCCTCGACGCCTACCGCACCGGCCTCGGCCACCGCACGGCCCCCGGCACCACCACCCTCGGCCCGACCCCCGCCCAGCCCCCTCTCGGCTGAGGAGCCGCGCCAAGGCCCGTCAAGGCAGCCGTCGCGTGCCAGGGCCCGCCAAAACCGTCAGGGCTGCGGCTGCGGCTCCAGGCGGCGCAGCTTGCGCTGGACGTGTTCCAGCGCGCCCTCCCTGCGCCCCGGCACCCGCGCGCGCAACCCGGCCAGGGCGATGCCCAGTTCGCGGACCCGGGCGGGTTCCCTGACCTGCCCCCACTGGTGGTGCGCCCGGTCCACCGCCGACTCGACGGCGGGCGCGTCCACGGCCTGTCCGGCGGCCAGCCGGGCGGCTGCCACGGCCAGCCAGGTGCGGCAGCTGCGCGCCGGGTCACCGGCGAACATCGCCAGGTCGGCCCGTACCTCCGCCCAGTGCAGCGCCTCCTCCGAGCCCGCCCCGTGCGCCCGTACGGCGGCCTGCTCCCACTGCGCGGCGAGCGTGTCGGCGTGGGCGTGCCGGCCCGACTGCACGGCGGCGGTGATCGCGGCGTGCGGGTCGTTCGCGGTGACGGGCGGGGCGGCGGTGAGGACGAGGTCGCCGGTGCCGCCGGTGCGCATCAGGGCCTGCTCGTGCAGCCGGCCGAGCGGCGGGCGGTGGCCGCTGCGCAGTATCGTCGCGAGCGCCTTCATGTAGGCCGGGGCGGCGGGGGTGTCGCGGCGGCTCGGCGGCGGGGCGATCCGGCCGTAGACCGCGCTGGTGCGGCCCGTGTCGAGCGGGGTGGTGCGCAGCAGCTCCCAGGTGTCCGCGTCGGCGTGCAGGTCGACGAGGACGGTGGTGTCGCCGGGGGCGCGCAGGCGCAGCTCCTCGCGGAACCAGTGCCAGGGGAAGGCCGTGTAGCGGACCGTGGCCGGGGTGGTGCGGGCGAGCGCCAGGTGGGGCAGGCGCTGGCGGCGGTCGAGCTGGAGCTGGCCGGTGACGTAGACGGTGAGCGGTCCCGGTGCCCCGGCGGCGGCGCGCAGCCGGGTGAGGACGGCCTGCGGATCCAGCGGGTCGGCGAGTTCGACGATGTTGGCGGTGTCGGCGCCGGCCAGCACGGCCGGGTCGACGGCCGCGAGCACGGGGAGTACGGCCGCGGCGTCCACCAGCCGCCCCCTGCCCACGGGCGACGCGGCGAGCAGCAGCACGGTTCCGGGCATTCGGTCCCTCCCCCTGTCGATCACGTACGCAAAGCACCGTAACCGGTAATCGCGGGGCCGGGGGGCCGCGCGGGCGTCTTCACAGCCCGGCGCTCTCCGCCCGCCGGACCGCGAAGATCGTCGTGTCGTCCTCCAGGTGGCCGCCGCTGTGCCGCAGCACCGCGTCCCGGACGTACGCCACCAGCCGCCGGGGACCGGCCATGCGGGGGTCGGCGGCGAGCACGCCGGCCACCGCGTCGGCGAGCGGGTAGAACACCCCGCCGTCGTCCCGGGCCTCGGTGACGCCGTCGGTGGTGAGGAGCACGGTCTCGCCGGGGGCGAGGGGGAAGCGGCGCACGGACGGCGGGCAGGCGCTCCCGGCGGCGAGTTCGCCGAGACCGAGGGGGAGACGGTCGCCGGGCGGCAGGATGCGGACGCCGTGCGGGCCGGCGACCAGCGGGGGCTCGTGGCCGAAGTTCACGATGTCGACGGTGCCGGGGGCGTCCTCGTGGAAGCCGAGGAGGAGGGCGGTGGCGAACCGGTCGGCCTCCCCGGCGCGGCCCACGGCGACGGTGTGGCCCCGGTGCCGGAACATCCGGGTCTCCAGCCGCTCGGCCACCGTCCGCAGGTCCGCCTCGTGGTACCCGGCCTCGCGGAACGTGCCGAGCAGCGCCGCCGCCGTCTCCACCGCGCCGAGGCCCTTGCCCTGGACGTCGCCGACGAGCACGCGGGTGCCGTTCGGGCCGGGCTGGATGTCGTAGAAGTCGCCGCCCACCCTCGCCTCCACGTCGGCGGGCAGGTACACCTCGGCGTGCTCCAGGCCGCCCCACACCGGCGGCAGCGGACGCAGCACGGTCCGGCGGATGGTCTCGGTGATGTACCGCATCCTCAGCATGTGTTCCTGCCCGCGCACCCGTACCGCGCAGGCCAGGGTGGCGAGGACGCCGCCCACGGCGACCAGGATGAAGTCGGGCAGCCCCGCCTGGTAGGCGTCGGGCCACAGGCCGTCCACGACGGCGTACGTCACGACGGACAGCACCGAGAACACGCCCGTGCCCCACACTCCGCAGATGGTGGCGGCGATCCCCGGCACCAGCACGATCCAGGAGACGATCCGGAAGTCCTCGCCGGTGTTCACGTCGATCACGGCGATGGTCACGAGCAGCAGCAGCGGCGGCACCCACGCCACACTGTGCCCGCGCACCCGGAGCAGCTGCTGCCGGTCCAGTACGTCGGGGCGCGCGGCACGTGGACAGCGCTCGCGCAGACGCCGGACGCCGCCGCGGCCGTCGCGCGCGCTCACGGGCTCCATGGCCCCCAGCGAAACACGGGGCCGGGCGCCGCGCATCCGGTCCCCGCCCCCGCGGCCCGGCCCGGCCACGCTGCGTGACCTGCCGAGTTGCCGGTGGTGTCGGCCAGGTGTGCCCTGGAAGTCAGGGGCGAGGAGAGAGGAGTCCTCCCATGGCTCACGCTGCACCGGTCCCCCGGCGGACCACCGGCGTCACCACCCGCGACACCCGCCTGCCCGATGTGTTCTCGGCGCGCACCCACCGGATCGCGCACTGGGCCTGGCCCGTGGGCCTCGGGCTCGTCTACGGCTACTGGGTGGCCGCCAACGACCGGTCCGGGGGCCCCATCACCGGCTGGAACCTGCTGCTCGGCTTCGCGGCGGCGCTCGCCTTCACCGTGCTGTGCATGGCCGTCCGCGCGGCGGGCTCGCACCTGCAGCGGGAAGTGCACGCGCTGCTGTGGGGGGTGTTCTCGGGCTGCGCGTTCGGCTTCCTGTACGCGCAGACCGGCGCCAGCGCGTGGGGTTCCGTCGGGATGGGCGCGTGGATCGGGGTGATCATGTTCGCGGTGCTGTTCTACCGCTACTACACCCACGAGGACGCGGAAGGCCGGCGCACCGGCTGACCCACGACGGCGCGCGGACCCCGGCATGGCGACCGGGATCCGCGCGTCTCCCTCATCCCTCCACTCGCCTGGACGACGGGAAGCCGTTCGCGGTCGCTCCCGGTCGCCCGACGAGGCCTGAAAGCAAATGTGTCGACAGCACCAGGAAACACCCGTTCGGGTGAGCCCTCCACTTGAGCGCGGAAACCGCAGTTCCGACGGTGTGTGAGGCGCCGCCGCCCCGGGCGCCGCACGCCGCCATACGGCCGTACCGTGCTCGCGCGGCCCGCGCGTACGCCGTTGCCTTGAGGTGTGTCCCCCCGTATTCCGCCCCGCCTGCGAGACGGCCTGGCGGCCGTGCTCATCGCCCTGGCCTGCTGCGCGCTGCCGTTCGGCGTGCTGGCGGCCTGGGCGGCGTACGGACTGACGGACACCGGCCGGTACGTGCGCACGATGGGGCCGCTCGCCGCCGATCCGGCGGTGCGGGAAGCCGTCGTGGACACCGTCGAGGCGGAGGTGATGGACCAGCTGAGCCCGCCGTCACGGGCCGTCATGGGCCCGTTCGTGCACGACGCGTTGCGCTCGTTCACCCGCACCGACGCCTTCCGCGCGGGCTGGGACGCCGCGAACCGGGTCACGCACACCGCGCTGCTGCACGCCGTCCGCCAGGACGGCGAGGGACCGGTCACCGTCGACGTCGCCCCGGTCGCCGCCGAGGTCAGACGCCACCTCGCCGACCGGAACCCGGCGTTGGCGGACCGGATCCCCGTCCGGCCCACCGAGGTCGCCGTGCTGCCCGCGTCGGACGCCGACCGGCTGCGCAAGGGGTACGACGTGCTCGAAGTCGCCGGGTTCTGGCTGCCCACCGCGTCCGCGGTGTTCGCCGTCACCGGGATCGCCGTCGCCGCCTGCCGCCGCCGCGCCGTCACCGCGACCGCGCTCGGTACCGCCCTCGGCGGCGCGCTGCTCGCCCTCGCGGTCGCCGTGGGCCGGCAGCTGACCCTCGCCGGCCTGCCCGCCGTGTCGCACCGCCCGGCCGTCGGCGCCGTCTACGACGCCCTCACCACCACGCTGCGCGCGGTCTCCTGGCTGCTGTGCGCGGTCGGCCTCGCGGTCGCCGCGGCGGCCTGGCTCAGCGGCCGCTACGGCCCCGCCGGGCGACGTCGGCGAGCGTCCGCAGCGCCCGCTCCAGATCGGCCGGCGGAGCCGACGCGAGCCCGAGCCTGACCGCGTCCGGGGTGTGGGCGGGGTCCACGGCGAAGGCGCGGCCGGGGGTGACGGCGATGCCGTGGGCGGCGGCGGCCGCGGTGAAGGTGTCGGCCCGCCACGGCGCGGGCAGCTCCCACCAGGCGTAGTAGGCGTGCGGGTCGGACCGTACGGCGAATCCGGGCAGACAGGCGGCGAGCAGCCGCTGCCTGCGTGCCGCGTCCGCCCGCTTGGCGGCCACCAGCCGGGCCACCGTGCCGTCCTCGATCCACCGCACCGCCGCGTCCAGCGCGAACCGGCCCGCGCTCCAGCCGCCGGACCGGATCGCGGCGGCCACGGCCGGCACCCGCTCCTGCGGTACGACGAGAAAGCCGGTGGTGAGACCGGGCGCGACCCGCTTGGACAGCCCGTCGACGACGTGCGTGAGGGCGGGGGCGAGGGCGGCGAGCGGGGTCTCGGGCCGCAGGAAGGACCAGACGCGGTCCTCCACGACCGGGATGCCCAGGTCGGTGACGACTCGCGCGACGGCCCGCCGGCGCGGCTCGGGCATCGTCCGCGAGGTCGGGTTGTGCAGGGCCGGCTGGAGGTAGAGGGCGGAGAGCGGGGTGCTGCGGTGCGCGGCGGCGACGGACCGCGGAAGCGGTCCCTCGGCGTCCGTGTCGAGCGGGACGAGGGTGATGCCGAGCCGCCCCGCGATCTCCTTGACCAGCGGATACGTGAGCTTCTCCACACCCACCCGGCCACCGGGGCGGACCAGCGAGGCCAGCGCGGCGGCGATGGCCTGACGGCCGTTGCCGGTGAACAGCACCTGCCCCGGCGCGGGCCGGTGCCCGGGAACGCCGAGCAGCTCCGCCACGGCCGCGCGGGCGCCGGACGTGCCGGTGGCGGGGGCCGGGCGCAGCGCGTCGGTGAGGGAGGCCGGGTCGAGGAGGGCGGCCAGGGCGGGGGCTAGCAGCTCGGACTGGCCAGGGACGGAAGGGTAGTTCAGCTCCAGGTTGACGGGGGTGACGGGCGGGTGGCCGGCGGGCTCCCGGCCGGGGGGAGCGGTGGCCGCCGGCTCGGTGAGGGCGCGGGCGTCGGTGGTCTCGGGCGGGGTGGCCCGGACGAAGGTGCCGCGGCCGACCTCGCCGACGACGAGGCCGCGCCGCACCAGTTCGCCGTAGACCCGGCCCGCCGTGGACGCGGCGACCCCGCACCGGCGGGCGAACGTCCGCTGCGGGAGCAGCCGCTGGCCCGGCCGGAGCCGGCCGGAGGCGATGTCGGCGGCGACACGGTCGGCGAGCCGCAGGTAGTCGTCCATGTGAGCCCCCTCGTTGGCATTGCACCGAGGGCAAAGATCCTATTGCACCGAGGAGTTGGCGGCCCGTACGGTCGACGCCATGAGCCCCTTCCTCGCATACGAGGACAAAGGCACCGATACCGCTTCCGCTACCGGCGTGCCGCTCGTCCTCGTCCACGGCCACCCCTTCGACCACACCATGTGGGCCCCGCAGATCGAGGCGTTCGCCCCGAGCCGCCGCGTCGTCGCCCCCGACCTGCGCGGCTACGGCGCCTCCCCCGTGGTCCCCGGCGTCACCCCGCTGTCCGCCTTCGCGGAGGACATCGAGGCCCTGCTCGACGAACTGGGAGTGGACACCTTCGTGCTCGCGGGCCTCTCCATGGGCGGCCAGATCGCCATGGAGTGCTGCGCCCGCTTCGGCGACCGCGTCCGCGGCCTGGTCCTCGCCGACACCTTCGCCGAACCCGAGACACCGGAGGGCAGGCGCGCCCGCAACACCATGGCCGACCGGCTGCTGCGCGAGGGCATGCGGGGCTACGCCGACGAGGTCCTGCACAAGATGGTCGCCCCCTACGCCGACCCGGCCGTGCAGTCCCATGTGCACGGCATGATGACGGCGACCCCGCCCGAGGGCGCCGCGGCGGCCCTGCGCGGCCGCGCCGAACGCCCCGACTACCGGCCCGTGCTGGCCCGGGTCACGGTCCCGGCCCTGGTCGTCGTCGGCGAGGACGACGAGTACACCCCCGTCCCCGTCGCCGAGTCCCTGCACGCCCTGCTCCCCGACTCCACCCTGCGGGTCGTCAAGGGCGCGGCCCACATGCCGAACCTGGAACGGCCGGCCGAGTTCAACGAGGCGCTGGCCGCCTTCCTGGCCCGGATCGCGCCGTAATCCCCTGGTGGCGGCGGTGCCCCCCGGCTACCGTCACCGTTCATGCGCGAGACGACGACCCTGTGGCGCCCCACGGGCCCGGAGGAACTGGCCCTCGTGGAGGCCTCCGGCTGGACGGCCTGGCCGCCGCGCCTGCCCGAGCAGCCGATCTTCTACCCGGTCCTGAACGAGGACTACGCCGTCCGCATCGCGCGGGACTGGAACGTCCCCGCCTCCGGCGCCGGTTACGTCACGCGCTTCGAGGTCGACTCCGCCTTCCTGGAGCGCTACCCCGTCCGCCAGGCGGGCGGCGAGACCATCCTCGAACTCTGGGTTCCGGCCGAGGAGCTGGAGGAGTTCAACGCGCACATCGTCGGCCGCATCGAGGTCGTCCGGGAGTTCCGCTGAGGACGGCCGCGGTCTGGTGCTCCGGGCTGCTGCTGGCGGGGGTCAGCGCGGTCGTCGGCTGCCGTACGGCCGACGTCGACGGGGTGACGCCGGTACCGCAGCTGCTGGCGTTCCTGCCCTGGCTGCTGGTGCCGGCCGGCGCGGGACTGCTGCTGGCCCTGCTCGGGCGGTGGTGGGCCGGGGTGGTGTGGGGGGTCGCCGCCCTCGGGCTGCTGGCCTGGTTCATCGAGCCGTACGGCACCGGCGGCGGGCACCCCGACGGGCCGCCCGTCGCCACGCTGCGGGTGCTGACCGCCAACGTCGCGTTCGGCAACGGCACGGACGAGCTGGCGGACGCCGTACGGCGGCACCGGCCCGACGTCTTGTTCGTCCCCGAGTGCGACCCGGCCTGCCAGACCCTGCTGCGGCAGCGGGTGGGGGAGACGTACCCGCATCGCTCGGCCGCCCACCGCACCGGGTCGGCGGGCTCGGTGCTGCTCAGCCGTCACCCGCTGCGGAACACGTCCGTGCTGCCCGGCACCATGGGCATGCCCGGCGCCGTCGCCGACGTACGCGGACACGCCGTACGGCTCCAGCTCGCCCACCCCATGCCGCCGCTGCCCGGCCAGGTCGGCGTCTGGCGTCGTGAACTGGACGCCCTGCGCGACCACGCGGCCGCCGACCACGAGACCCCCACCGTCGTCGCCGGCGACTTCAACGCCTCCCAGGACCACGCCGCCTTCCGCCGCGTCCTCGACACCGGCCTGCGCGACGCCGCCCGCCTCACCGGCGCCGACCGCACCCCCACCTGGCCCGCCCGCACCGCGCCCACGCTGGGCGTCCAGATCGACCACGTCCTCGTCTCCCGGCACTTCGCCGCCCAGGAGACCCGCTTCCTCGACCTCACCGGCACCGACCACCGGGCCGTCCTCGTCGAACTCACGCTCCACGACGACGAGGTCTAGGCCCCGCCGACCTGCACAAGGCGCCCATAATGGGCGCATGCCCCGAGAGTTCCGCATCGGCCTCACCCCTCCCGACTGGCTGGTCCGGAACCTCCGACCCCAGCGGGCCCCCGTCAACCGGCCCGCCATGGCCAGGGCCGCCGTCGCGATGGCGCTCCCGCTCGCCGTCGGGCTCGCGGCCGGCGAACCCGCGTACGGCGCCCTCGCCTCCATGGGCGCCCTCTCCGGCGTCATCGGCGACACCGCCGACGCCTACCACCTGCGCATCCTGAACATCGCCGTCCCCCAGCTGTTCGGCGCCGTCGGCGTCACCCTCGGCTCCCTCACCTACGGGCACGGCTGGGTCGCCGTCGCCGTGCTCACCGCCGTCGCGCTGGTCTCCGGGATGATCTCGACGATCGGCGCCGTCGCCTCCGTCTCCGGACTGCTCCTGCTGCTCAACGCCGTGGTCGGAGCGGGCCTGCCCATGCCCGGCCCCTGGTGGCTGGCCCCGCTGCTGATGACCGGCGGCGGACTCCTCGTCCTCGCCCTCGCCCTGCTGTCCTGGCCGCTGCGCTCCGGAGTGCCCGAACGCACCGCCGTCGCGGGCGCCTACCGGGCCGTCGCCGACCTGCTCGCCGCGTGCGGCGCCGACAACGAGACGTACGACGAGGCCCGGCACGCCGCCACCCAGGCCCTCAACCAGACGTACGACGTCGTCCTCGCCCACCGCTCCCGCTACCACAGCCGCAGCCGCGAACTGACCCGTCTGCTCGCCCAGTTGAACGCGGTCACCCCGGTCGTCGAGGCGGCCCCCGCGGCCCACCTGGCCGGCGTCCCGCTCCCGCCCGAGGTCCCGCAGGCCACCCGGCATCTCGCCGAAGCGGTCGAAACCGGCTACAGCGGACCGATAGGGCTCCGCCTGCCGCTGCCGCTGACGGAGACGGGCCGCGCCGTCGACCAGGCCCTGCGCCACGCCGCCGACGTGGTCGCCACCCCCGACATCGACCCCACCGGCACCCCCGACCCCCTCGGCCGACCCGCCGTCCTGCGCGTCCGCGCCGCCCGCGCCGCCCGCGGCGTCCTGCTGTCCGCCGCGTCCTGGCGCTACGGCCTGCGCCTCGCACTGTGCATCGGCATCGCGCAGGTCCTGGTGTCGACCGTCCCGGTCCCCCGCTCCTACTGGATCGCCCTGACCATCACCTTCGTCCTCAAGCCCGACTTCGGCTCGGTCTTCTCCCGCGCCCTGCTGCGCGCCCTCGGCACGGTCGCCGGACTGGTCGTCGCCGCCGCCGTCCTCGCCGAAGTACCGCGCGGCTGGTGGGACGTACCGGTCATACTGCTCCTGGCCCCGCTGATCCCGGCCCTCACCCCCAGGGGCTACGGCTATCAGACAGCCGCCATCACCCCGGTGATCCTGCTCCTCTCCGACATCCTCAACCGCGAGGGCACCGCCCTGCTGCTGCCCCGCCTCGTGGACTCCCTCATCGGCTGCGCGATCGCGCTCGTCGCGGGCTATCTGCTGTGGCCGGAGAGCTGGCACACCCGGGTCGGCGACCGCCTCGCGGACGCGGTCGCCGACACCGCGCACTACGTCGAATGCGCGTTCCACCCGGGGGCGGAGCCGGCGGACCGCGCCCGGATGCGCCGCCGCCTCTACCGCGACCTCTCCGCCATCCGCACCGAGTTCCAGCGTGCCCTGACCGAGCCGCCGCCGACCGGCCGCCTCGCGGCGGCCTGGTGGCCCCTGGTGGTGGCGGTGGAACGCATCGTCGACGCGACGACGGCGGCCCGCGTCCGGGTGAAACAGGGCGCGGCGGCACCGTCCGCGGCCGAGGTCACGCAGGTCGCCCTGCAACTGAGGGAACTCGCGGACGGCGTACGGGAGGCGGAGACCCTGTACGCCGTCCGCACCGACCTCACCGGCCCGCCGGGCAGCGTCCTGGAGCCGGTACGCCAGGAAGTGGCGGCGGCGCGAGCGATCGCGTCGCCGCACTGAGGATCCGGCCGGCCGGATCAGACGCCGATGTCGGCCCCGTCCTCGCGCCACACGGCCACGACGGCGGGCCGTACGATCTTCCCGGGACCGTCGGGCCACGCCGACGCCGGCTTCTCGACGCTCGCCCCGTCGATCTCACCCGGGTGCTGCACGGCCACCAGCACCCGCCGGTCCTGGATCACCGGCCCGCAGGTCTCCGCCCCGTTCGGCATGGTCGCGAACTGCTTCAGCTCACCGCGCCGGTCACCCCGCGTCGCCACGCCGAACAGCCCGTCGTGCGAGCCGAGCTGCGCGCCGTCCGTGGAGATCCACAGGTTGCCGTGCGGGTCGAAGGCCACGTTGTCCGGGCAGGAGATCGGGCTGACCTTGTCCTTCGGGAACCCGGCGAAGTAGGTGGCCGGGTCGTTCGGGTCACCGGCGACGAGGAACAGCGACCAGGCGAACTTCCTGCTGTCCGCGCGGTTCCAGCGCTCGGTCAGCTCCAGCACCTGACCGTGCTTGTTGCTGTTGCGCGGGTTCGCCTCGTCGGCGGCGGCGTAACCGGTCTTGCCCCGGTTGCTGTTGTTGGTGAGCGCCACGTACACCTTGCCGGTGTGCGGGTTCGGCTCGATGTCCTCGGGCCGGTCCATCTTCGTCGCGCCGACCTTGTCACCGGCGAGCCGCGTGAAGACGAACACCTCTTCGGCGGTCATGCCCTCCACGTGCGAGACGGCGCCGTCGGCGGTCGCGGTGGCCAGCGGGATCCACTCGCCGGAGCCGTCGAACTCGCCGTCGGACGGCAGCTTGCCGGTGCCGTCGATCTCGATCGCCGGGGAGTCGCCGGTGAGCCTCGCGACGTACAGCGTGCCCTCGTCGAGCAGTGAGAGGTTGTGCTCGCGCACGGCCCGCGACGAGCCCGTCTTCATCCGCTTGCTGCCGACGAACTTGTAGAAGTAGTCGAACCGCTCGTCGTCACCGGAGTACACGACCGGCCGCCCGTCCTCGGTCAGCCGCACCGTCGCACCCTCGTGCTTGAAACGGCCGAGCGCGGTGTGCTTGCGGGGCGTGGAGTCCGGGTCGTACGGGTCCAGCTCGACGACGTAGCCGAAGCGGTGCGGCTCGTTCGGCTCCTGCGCCACGTCGAACCGCTTGTCGAAACGCTCCCACTTGCGCTCGGTGGCGCCGGAACCCAGCCCGTACCGCTTGTCGGTGGCACGGCTCGCGTTCGCGAAGTACTGGTTGAAGTTCTCCTCGCCGTGCAGCGTGGTGCCCCACGGGGTGGTGCCACCGGAGCAGTTGTTGAGGGTGCCGAGCACCTTGGTGCCGGTCGGGTCGGCGGACGTCTTCAGCAGGTCGGACCCGGCGGCCGGGCCGGTCAGCCGGAACTCGGTGGTGGCGGTGACACGCCGGTTCAGCGGGTGCCGGGGCACGGCGACCAGCTTGCCGGTCCGCCGCTCGCCCTCGACGACGACCGCGGAGAGCCCGTGGGCGGCCCAGGCGATCTCGACCTGCTCGCGGGTCGGGTTCGCGGCGTCGTAGCCGCGGAACATCAGCACCTCGTCGGTGTACTCGTGATTCGCGACGAGGATCTGCCGCCCGCGCTCGCCCGGCAGCGGCAGCAGCGCGAGGAAGTCGTTGTTGTACCCGAACTGCCCGGCCTGCGCCTTCGCCGACTGCTTCTCCGGGTCGAACGCGGGCGCACCACGCAGGATGGGCTCGCCCCAGCGGATGACGACGTTCTGCGCGTAGCCGTCGGGGACGGTGACGGCGTCGGCGGTGTTCGGCGCGACCGGGGTGAACCGCAGACCACGGGCGCCCCTGCCCTTGGCGCCGGAGGCGTCCTTCGCGGGCAGGCCGGCCGCGGGGGCGGCGCTCGCGGGCGTGGGCGTACCGGCCACCACGGCAGCACCCGCGGCGGCGGTCGCGGTCACGACGGCGGCGGCACGCATCACGGAGCGGCGGCTGAGGGCGGAGGCGATGACGTCGCCGACGTACGGGTTGGCGGTGGTGTTCGGCACCTCGTGGAAACAGGCGTCACCACACCGGAAACGGCAGGTCAGAGCGGACCTGCCACCCGGATGCGAGTCGGACGACGTTCTGATGATGGGCAGCGTGATACGACGCACTTGTCTGTTCTCCCCTGACTTCCCCTGGATTCCAGCGCCACGGACGCTAGGAGCACGTTTGTGCGGGAGCGGGGCCAGAGCGTGAACGGGGAGTGAACCCACAGTGGCTGTAGTGAGCCCTTGACACCCCTCAAGATCGCCACCAGAGCCCGCTAACCTTACGTGTCCGTCGTGGCCAGGGATTGACGGGCTACAACTCACGCGAAGGGTTGCGCACATGGGCATTCTCACTCTCCTGCGGAACGCATTCGGCCGATCCCGCAAGCCACGCCAGGCCGAGCCGGAGGGTGCCACCCAGGAAACTCCGGCAACCTCGGAAGCGCCGCCGGTCCAGGAAGCTGCCCCGGCAGAACGGGAAACCCCGGCACGCCAGGAGGCCCCGGCCCCGAAGGAAACCCCGGCAGGCCAGGAACCCCCGGCAGGCCAGGAACCCCCGGCACGCCGGGAGACCCCGGCCCCGAAGGAAACCCCGGCGCCCACAGCCCCGGACCCCCGCCCGACCGCCGAGGAACACGAACTCGTCGCCGCGGCCTTCGACAATGTGACGGTCCCGAGGCCGCCGCAGGGGGAGGAGACGGCGGGGGCGGACACGACGCCGGGGACCGAAAAGCAGACACCGGTCGAGGAGACGCCGAGGCCGGTTGAGACGCCGGGGGCGGAGGAAAAGCCGAAGGCCGAGGAGCAGACGCCGGTCGAGGAAGCGCCCAAGGCCGAGGAGACGCCGAAGGTCGAGGAGCAGACCTCGGTCGAGGAGCAGACCTCGGTCGAGGAGACGCCGAAGGCCGAGGAGCAGACCTCGGTCGAGGAGACGGCGGAGGCCCAGGAGACGCCGAAGGCCGAGGAGACGCCGCAGGTCGAGGAGACGGCGGAGGCCCAGGAGACGCCGAAGGCCGAGGAGACGCCGGAGCCGGAGGAGACGGCGAAGGCCGAGGAGACGCCGGGCGAGGAAGGGTCCGTGGCGACGGAGGCCCCTGAGGCAGAGGAGGCCCCGAAGCCGGAGCAGGAGCCGCAGCCCGCGCCGGAGCCGGAGGCGTCGGCGAACCCCGAGCCGACCGCCGAGGTGATCACCCCTGAGCCGGAAGCACCGGCGGAGCCCGAAGCGACCCCGGCCGCCGAGGCGACCCCTGAGCCGGAGACGGCCACCGAGCCGGAGGCTTCAGCGGAGCCCGAGCCGACCCCCGCCCCGGAAGTCACGGCGGAGCCGACGCCAGCCGCCACCCCCGAGCCCGCAGCCGCCGACGGCGAGCCCGCCCCGCAGGGGCCACCCGCACCCGACGACGAAACCGTCACGGGTGGTGCGGGTGGGAACACCACGGCCGAAGGCGAAGCCGAGGCCGACACCACCCCCGAACCGGAACCCGCATCCGCAACCGCGACCGCCGACGCCGACGCCGACGACAACGCCGAGGCCGACACAAAGCCCACCCCCGCCCTCCCCCTCACCCGCCTGAAGTCCCGCGCCCCCGCCCTCACCACCGCCTACAAGGCGGCCGGCGCCGCCCTCAAGAAAGCCGACCTCACCGGCACCCGAGCGAAGCTCTACCTCGTTCTCGACCGCTCCGCCTCCATGCGCCCGTACTACAAGGACGGCTCCGCCCAGGCCCTCGCGGAGCAGACCCTCGCGCTCGCCGCTCACGTGGACCCGGAGGCGACGGTCCACGTCACGTTCTTCTCCACGGAGCTGGACGGCACCGGCGAGCTGACCCTCTCCGACCACGAGAACAAGATCGACGAGCTGCACGCCGCCCTGGGCCGCATGGGCCGTACCAGCTACCACGTGGCCGTCGAGGATGTCCTCGCCCACCACGACAAGACGGCCGGCGCGGACACCCCCGCCCTTGTGATCTTCCAGACCGACGGCGCGCCGGACGCGAAGACCCCGGCGACCCAGGCCCTGACCGCCGCCGCGAGCAGCCACCCCCACATCCACTTCGCCTTCGTCGCCTTCGGTGAGCACGACAACAAGGCCTTCGACTACCTGCGCAAGCTGAAGTCGGACAACGCGTCCTTCTTCCACGCGGGCCCGGCCCCGCGAGAGCTGACGGACGCCGAGCTGTACAAGGGCGTACTGGCGGGCTGGCGCCCGTAGAACCGCGCCTCGAACCCCGCCTCGAACCCCGCCTCGGCCTCACGCCCGAAGGGCCGCCCCTTCCCACCCCTCAAAACGGGAAGCGGGCGGCCCACCCATGTCGGCTACGATTTCAAGGTTCGCAACAGACAAGAACACCGACCTGGGAGCAGCCCCCCGATGGCTCGACACCTCATCACCAGCGCCCTTCCGTACATCAACGGGATCAAGCACCTGGGCAACATGGTGGGGTCCATGCTCCCGGCGGACGTGTACTCCCGGTACCTCCGCCAGCGCGGTCACGACGTCCTGTACATCTGCGCGACGGACGAGCACGGCACGCCCGCCGAGCTGGCCGCGAAGGAGCAGGGCCTGCCGGTCGACGAGTTCTGCGCGCAGGCGCACGACGCCCAGAAGGCCGTCTACGACGGTTTCGCACTGGCGTTCGACTACTTCGGCCGCAGCTCCAGCGCCCAGAACGTGGAGATCACCCAGCACTTCGCGCGCAAGCTGAACGAGAACGGCTTCATCGAGGAGCGCGCCATCCGGCAGGTGTACTCCCCCACCGACGGCCGCTTCCTCCCGGACCGCTACGTCGAGGGCACCTGCCCCCACTGCGGCTACGACAAGGCCCGCGGCGACCAGTGTGAGAACTGCACCCGTGTCCTGGACCCGACCGACCTGATCGACCCGCGCTCGGCGATCTCCGGCTCCACGGACCTCGAGGTCCGCGAGACCAAGCACCTCTTCCTCCTCCAGTCCAAGCTCCAGCACGAGGTCGAGGCCTGGGTGGCCCGCCACGAGGACGACTGGCCGCAGCTGGCCTCCTCCATCGCCCGCAAGTGGCTGAACGAGGGCCTGCACGACCGCGCCATCACCCGTGACCTGGACTGGGGCGTCCCGGTCCCCGCGGACACCTGGCCGGACCTGGCGGCGGAGGGCAAGGTCTTCTACGTCTGGTTCGACGCCCCGATCGAGTACATCGGCGCGACGAAGGAGTGGGCGGACCAGGACCCGGAGAACCGGCACTGGAAGTCCTGGTGGTACGAGGCGGACGACACGGTCCGCTACACCGAGTTCATGGCCAAGGACAACGTCCCGTTCCACACGGTCATGTTCCCGGCGACCGAGCTGGGCGTCCGCGAGCCGTGGAAGAAGGTCGACTACGTCAAGGCCTTCAACTGGCTGACGTACTACGGCGGAAAGTTCTCCACCTCCCAGAAGCGCGGTGTCTTCACCGACCAGGCGCTGGAGATCCTGCCCGCCGACTACTGGCGCTACTTCCTCATCGCCAACGCCCCGGAGTCGGACGACTCGTCGTTCACCTGGGAGCACTTCACGGCGACGGTGAACAAGGACCTGGCCGACACCCTGGGCAACTTCGTCAACCGAGTCCTCTCCTTCTCCAAGAAGCGCTTCGGCGAGGAGGTCCCGGCGGGCGGCGAGCCCGGCGAGGCGGAGGCCCGCCTCGGCGAGGAGATCGCCCGGCTCCTGGCGGAGTACGAGGAGCACATGGAGGCCCTCCAGTTCCGCAAGGCCGCCGCTGCGCTCCGCGCCCTGTGGTCCGCGGGCAACTCCTACCTGGAGGAGAAGGCCCCCTGGCTGGAGATCAAGACCGACAAGGAGGGCGCGGCTCTCACCCTGCGGACCGCGATGAACCTCATCCACCTGTACGCGGTGGTCTCCGAGCCGTTCATCCCGGCGACCTCGGCGGCCATGCGCGGCGCGTTCGAACTGGCCGACGACACGGCGTCCTGGGTCACCCCGGAGGAGGCCCGCGCGCTGACCGCCGTACCGGTCGGCACGCCGTTCACGGTGCCGCCGGTGCTGTTCGCCAAGCTCACGGACGACGACCTCGCCGCGTACAAGGAGCGCTTCGGCGGGGAAACAGCCGCGTAACAGCTCGCCCACCAGCTCTTCTCGGCCCCCCTGCGCAGCAGGTATACCTGGCCAAGATCACATGAAGTCCGTTCATGTGACATTCGAGTGGGGGGTCCACTTTCATGGCTCTTTTCGGTAACGCGCACGCGATCGACCCGGCACAGGCCGCGCAGGACTACGCCCGGCTGCTGGGCCAGGGGGAGCAGGTGCACGCCGCCTACCTGCTGATCCGCGACACCATCCTGTTCACGGACCGGCGGCTGATCCTGGTCGACAAGCAGGGCATCACCGGCAAGAAGGTGGAGTACCACTCCATCCCGTACCGCAGCATCACCCACTTCGCGGTGGAGACCGCCGGCACGTTCGACCTCGACGCCGAGCTGAAGATCTGGCTGTCGGGCAGCTCGATGCCGATCGAGAAGACCTTCACCAAGGGCGTGGACATCTACGAGGTGCAGGCCATCCTCACCCAGTTCGTGGCGCGGTAAGGGCGCGGTCAGTCGAGGGGCGGGCTTACGGACGCGCAGTACGTCACGAAGTCCGCCCACACCTCCGACGCGAGGGCGAGGCGGGGGCTGGCGTCCTGGTACTTGGAGTCGCGGACGTGGACGGTGCCGGGAGTGGTGGCGACTTCCACGCAGGAGTTGCCGTCGCCGCTGCTGCTGTAGCTGCTTTTGAACCACGCCAGCGCGGAGCTGTCCTCGGTGGTGGGGTTGCCGCTCATGTTTCTCCAAGCATCTGCTCGATGAAGGCCCGCGACTCTCGGGGCGTGAGCGCCTGGGCCCGGATCATGCTATAGCGCAGGTCAAGGATGCGGATCTGCTTCGGATCGGTCACGGGCCGACCGTTGAACGCCCCCTCTGAGCGCCCTACAGCCGTACCGTCCGAGAACTTCAGCACCTCGATCAGACCACCCGTGCCGAAGTGGTCCTCGACGTCTGTCGGCATCACTTGGATCGCCACGTTCCTCAACTCCCCCAGCTCAAGCAAACGTTCGAGCTGCCGACGCCACACCATTTTGCCCCCGACCGGTCGCCGAAGCGTCACCTCTTCCTGGACAAAGCTGAGCGTCGGCGCAGGTGACCTCTCGAAGATCGAACGGCGAGCCATGCGCGCGGCCACCATGCGCTCCGTCTCCTCATCCGAGTAGGCGGGGAGCCACACACCGAAGAGCGCCCTCATATGCTCCTCGGTCTGCAACAGACCTGCGATGTTGCTGTCCTCGTACACCCCGATCTCGACCGCCCGCGCCTCCATCTGTGCCAGGTCCCGCACCTTCTTCAGGTACCGGACCCTCGCCACGTCCTCCTTCATCGCCGAGAGCAACCCGCCCGCCCCCAGCACCTCGTCCGCCCTGTCCAGGAACTCGGGCCGGGGAATCCGCTTACCGCTCTCGATCTTGTAGACGAGGTCCTCGCCGTACCCCACGGCCTTCCCGAAGTCTCCGGCCCGCATCCCCACCGCCTCGCGCCGGAGCTTCAGCTGCCGCCCCACGGTGGCCACAACAGCCACGCCCCACTCGTCGTCCGGGTCCACCTCCCACCCCGGCTCGTCAGCCTCGGTCCTCAGCCGCCGAACCTCGCCGTCCACCGACATGCGCGCCCCTCCGTCGTACCGCCTCGTACCAGCCACGGCCCTACCCGTACGCACCGCCCCGACAAGCCCGGACACCACCGGACAACGGCCGGACAGTCACCGTACGCAACCGCGGCATCACTCCTCACGGTAGGCGCACTCGGCCACGCTGAGTGATGTGATCCAAAAACTCCCCCAACCCGGCGCCCCCATCCGCCACTTCGACGTCCTGCTCTCCCCCACTCCCCGAGGTGCCCGCCTCGCCCGGCTGCTCGCCACCGAGCAACTGCGCGCCTGGGGACTGCCTTTGGACCCGGCGCGACTCATCGTGGCCGAACTGGCCAACAACGCCGCCACCCATGGCCGCGTCCTCGGCCGGAACTTCCAGCTCCTGCTCTACGTGGTCGGCGGGACCCTCCGCATCGAGGTGACGGACACGCGCGGTGACCGGCTGCCTCGCCTCCAGCCCGACGATCCCGCCGAGGAAGCCGGCCGTGGCCTGACCCTCGTGGCGGCCCTCGCCGACCGCTGGGGAGCCGCCCACGGCCTGCCACCCCGCAAGACGGTATGGGCCGAACTCACCCTGCCATCGGGCGAATCACCGGCACCTGACTGCCCAGTCTCCGGTCTGACCTGCGCTCCCTATGCACTGCCCACAGGGGAGAAAGCACCCCACCAAGCCCCACCCCTCCCTCCCGCCGGGCAAACTCACTCCCGCGAGTGAATATGCCCAACTCGGCTGGATTCGGGCCCGGTTGCCTGCCTTACGCTCACCGAAGCAAGATCCGACCGCAGACATGAGACGGCCCCCGCCGGGAGTAGCGATCCCTGCGAGGGCCTGACCACCGAGGAAGAGAAGAGCTTCCCGATGGACACCGAAAACCCTAGCGCGGCCCCGTGCGCCCAGTCCCGTATCCCGGGCAAAAACCACCCCGACGGGCAGCGGACCGCCGGCGTCGTCCACGACCACGTCCGCCACACCGAGAATTTCACGGTGATCGGCAACGACCTGGCCCAGCACGCGGAGCTGTCCCTGCTCGCCATCGGACTGGCCTGCTACATCCAGTCGGTACGGCCGGGCACCGCTGTCGACATCAAGACCCTCGCCGCCCGCTTCCCCGAGGGCCCCACCCGTATCGCCGCCGCCCTGCGCGAGCTGGAAGCCCACGGCTACCTCCGCCGCACCCGCGAACGCACCCCCACCGGCCGGATCGTCACCCGCACGGTCTCCTGCAACAGGCCCGGACACCGCGCCGCCCGGGAGGCGGCCTCCCGCGGGCCCGCCCGGCGTACGGCCCCCGACGAGCCCGCGCCACGCAAGCGCCTCCCCGCCGTCCCCCAGCCGTCGTGCCCCTCGCCCACCCTGCTCCAGACGGCCGTCGACGTCCTCTCCGGCCTGCGCCGCCACGACCCCCGCCTGCTGCTGTCCGCCACCGACGCCGAACACCTCGCCCCGGGCGTCGCCGCCTGGCTGGACCGCGACCTGACCCCCACCGCCGTACGCCACGCCCTCACCGGGAACCTCCCAGCGGAACCCCTGATCCGTCCGGCCGCCCTCCTCGCCCACCGCCTGGCCGCCCAGCTGCCGCCCCCGCCACCGTTCCGGCCCCCGGCCTCACCGGCCCCCGAGCCCCGCCACCCCCTCCAGACCTGCGACGGCTGCGACCGCGCCTTCCGCTCACCGACCCCAGGACTCTGCCGTGACTGCAACACACGCCTCGTCACCACTGCCTGAGACCCTTCTGTCCCGTTCTCTTCCGGCAGGCCGGATACTCTGGCCAGTGCGAGAACAATCTGGAGCATGAAGACCCGGACGTCGCACGGGAAGCCCTCCGCGAGCTGAGCGCGGTCCTCGACGAGGCCCTGATCGGCATCCCCGTCTACGCCGTCTTCGACCCCCGCACCGGAACCGGCATCGCCGAGTCCCGACGCTCCTCCCAGAAAAGCCGAAGGGCGCCCGGGAACACCCGGGCGCCCTTCGGCTTTCGGCCGCCTACTTCGGCTGCGGCTTGCGCACCGACAGGTGCAGCTCCTTCAGCCGCGCCTCCTCCAGCTCGGTCGGCGCGCCCATCATCAGGTCCTGGGCGTTGCCGTTGAGCGGGAAGGCGATGGTCTCGCGGATGTTCGGCTCGTCCGCGAGGAGCATGACGATGCGGTCGACGCCGGGGGCGATACCGCCGTGCGGCGGGGCGCCGAAGCGGAAGGCGCGCAGCATGCCGGCGAACTTCTCCTCGACCGTCTCCCGGTCGTAGCCCGCGATCTCGAAGGCCTTCAGCATGATCTCCGGCTCGTGGTTCCGGATCGCGCCGGAGGACAGCTCGACGCCGTTGCAGACGATGTCGTACTGCCAGCCCAGGATGTCCAGCGGGTCCTGGGTCTCCAGGGCCTCCAGGCCGCCCTGCGGCATGGAGAACGGGTTGTGCGAGAAGTCGATCGCGCCGGTCTCCTCGTCCTTCTCGTACATCGGGAAGTCGACGATCCAGCAGAAGCGGAAGACGTTCTCCTCGAAGTGCCCGGCGCGCTTGGCGGCCTCGACCCGCACCGCGCCCATGATCTTCGAGACCTCGTCGAACTCGCCCGCGCCGAAGAACACGGCGTGACCGGCCTCCAGGCCGAGGCGCTCGGTGAGGACCTTGACGTTCTCCTCGGTGAGGAACTTGGCGATCGGGCCGGACAGCTGGCCGTCCTCGCCGACGCGCACCCAGGCCAGGCCCTTGGCGCCGAGCGTGATCGCGAACTCGCCGAGCTGGTCGAAGAACTTGCGGGGCTGGTCCTGGACGGCCGGGACCGGCAGCGCGCGCACGTGCTTGCCGGCGAACGCCTTGAACTCGGACGCCTCGAAGACGTCGGTGATGTCGACCAGCTCCAGCTGGGCGCGCAGGTCCGGCTTGTCGGAGCCGTACTTCAGCATCGCCTCGCGGAACGGGATCCGCGGGAACGGCGAGGTGACGTGGCGGCCGCCGCCGAACTCCTCGAACAGCTCGGTCATCAGCTGCTCGATCGGGCGGAAGACGTCCTCCTGCTCGACGAAGCTCATCTCGACGTCGAGCTGGTAGAACTCGCCCGGCGAGCGGTCGGCGCGGGCGTCCTCGTCGCGGAAGCAGGGCGCGATCTGGAAGTAGCGGTCGAAGCCGGAGATCATCAGCAGCTGCTTGAACTGCTGCGGGGCCTGCGGCAGGGCGTAGAACTTGCCCGGGTTCAGGCGGGAGGGGACGACGAAGTCGCGGGCGCCCTCGGGGGAGGTCGCGGACAGGATCGGCGTCGCCATCTCGTTGAAGCCCAGCGCCGTCATCTTGTGCCGGATGGCGGAGATGACCGCCGTACGCAGCATGATGTTGCGGTGCATGCGCTCGCGGCGCAGGTCGAGGAAGCGGTACTCGAGGCGGCGCTCCTCGTTGACGCCGTCCTCGGTGTTGATGGTGAAGGGCAGCGGGGCGGCGGCGCCGAGCAGCTCGACCTCGCCGACCTCGACCTCGATCTCACCGGTGGGCAGGTCCGGGTTCACGTTCTCGGTTCCACGTGAAACAACCTTGCCGTCCACTCGGACCGTGGACTCCTTGGAGACCTTGTCCAGCGCCTCGTAGGCGGACGTGCCGGGTCGGGCGACCAGCTGCGTGATGCCGTAGTGGTCGCGCAGATCGATGAAGAGGATGCCGCCCAGGTCGCGCCGATTGTGCAGCCAGCCACTCAGCCGGACGTCGGTGCCGACGTCAGAGGCGCGGAGCTCGCCGCAGGTGTGGGACCTGTACCGATGCATCGTCGTTCATCCAGTCTTCGCGGATCGGGAATCTCCGGGGCCCGGTGCCCGGACTTCCCCAGGGTACCGGCCGCTCCCGGATCGTCCGGCCCCATTACCGGCGTCCCCCTTCGGTGGCAGCGTCCCACGGCACCTTCTTAAAGTGGGGCAATGCGTACTGGTGAGCCCCTACCCGCCGTGGGGCAGGTTCTCGCCGCCCTCGCGACCGGCCTGTGGCACTGGGACACGGCCACGAAGCTGGTCAGAGTGGACGGCGAGGCCGCCCGGCTCCTCGGGCTGCCCGACGAGCCGACGACGCTCACGGAGGCCCAGGCCCGGTCCCGGCTGCACCCCGTCGACTGGAACGAGATCGTCAGCGTGGTCGGCCTGGCCACCGCCGAGGGCACGCTCGCCGAGGTGCGGGTGCGGATCATGGACGAGCGGGGGCACGTGGTGCGCACCGTCCGAAGCCGCTCGAAGCCGAGCTTCGACGCGGACCGCCGGGCGTACGTCATGATCGGCACCCTCCAGGAGGTCACCGAGCCCTCGCCGGGCACCCCCGCCGGCCGCAACGCGGTCACCGGCGACTGGCGGCGCTCCCGGGAGGCGTTCCTGCTGGACGCGGGCCGGGCGCTGGCCGAGGCACGGTCCACGGCCGAGGTGCTGCGGGTCGCGGCGGGACTGTCGATGCCGGGGTTCTCACCGGACGGGCTGGCCGTCTTCGGCGTGGAGGGCGACCAGCTGACGATCATCGGCCACCACGGGCAGCGGCCCGGCGACGAGGGCCCCTTCACGCACATGGCGCTGGACACCGACTATCCGGCGGCGGAGGTGGTGCGCACCGGCCGCGCGGTGTACCTGTCCTCGCCCGAGCAGTACAAGAGCCGCTATCCGCTCACCTGGCCGCTCGCCCAGCAGTTCGACCGCCGGTCGTGGGCGTTCCTGCCGCTGACCGTCGCGGGGCGCACGATGGGCGCCTGGATGGCCGCCTTCACGTATCCCGTGCGGTTCACGCCCGACGAGCGGTCGGTCCTCACCACCGTCGCCCGGATGCTCGCCCAGGCGCTCTCCCGGGCCGGCACCGCCGAGAGCGAGCGGGAGCTCACCGACGGGCTGCAGCGCTCCATGCTGCCCACGCTCGGCCCCGAGATACCCGGCATGAACGTGGCCGCCCGCTATGTGCCGACCGGTGGCGGACTCCAGGTCGGCGGCGACTGGTACGACCTGATCCCGCTGCCGTCCGGGCGGTTCGCGCTGGTCATCGGCGACGTCCAGGGCCACGACGTGCGCGCGGCCGGCCTGATGGGCCAGCTCCGGATAGCCCTGCGCGCCTACGCCTCCGAGGGCCACCGGCCCGACGCCGTCCTCTCCCGGGCCTCCCGCTTCCTGCACGGCATGTGCTCCGCCGCCGACGACCCCGGCGACCTGCGCTTCGCGACCTGCCTGTACGTCGAGGTCGACCCGCTGTCCGGCGTGCTGGACATCGCCCGCGCCGGGCACCCCGACCCCGCCGTCCGGATGGCCGACGGCACCGTGCTGACGCGGCCCACCGCCGGCGGACTGCCCCTCGGCATCGACCCGGACGCCGACTACCCCACCACCCGGCTCGCCCTGGAGCCCGGCGAGACCATGCTCATCTGCACCGACGGCCTCATCGAGACCGGCGGCCACGACCTGGAGAGCGGCTGGAAACGCGTCCGCGCCATCCTGGAGCAGCACGACGGCGATCTCGAAGCCCTCGCCGACTCCCTGGTCCAGGCGGTGCACGGCCCCTCCTCGCACCACACCACCGGCCCGCTCGCCGACCGCCGCGAGGACGACATCGCCGTCCTGCTGCTGTGCCGCAAGGGCGCGGGCTTCGGCTGCGGCTCCGCCGACGGGAACGGCGCGGCCACCGCGCGGCCGCCCGTACGGCGCACCATGCTGACCGTCGCCCAGGCCGAACCGGAGCGGATCGCGGTGGCGCGGCAGCATCTGCGGGAGCTGCTCCACGACTGGGCGTCCGACGACCAGGTCGACTCGGCGGTCCTGCTGCTGTCCGAGATGCTGACCAACGTCCTCGTGCACACCGACACCGACGCGCTGCTGGTCGCGGAGGTGACCGGCACGGGTGGCGGCCGGCGGATGCGGGTGGAGGTCACCGACGTCAGCGACGACCTGCCGCACAAGCGCAGGCCCGGGGAGCTGGCCTCCTCCGGGCGCGGGCTGATGCTCATCGAGCTGCTGGCGCACGAGTGGGGGGTCGACCCGCGCGGCGAGGGCAAGAGCATCTGGTTCGAGATCTACGAGTCCGACGAGGGCGTCGAGGGCGCCGAGGCGGAGGTGGCGTAACGGGCGCGCAGCTCGTGGACGACACCGAAGGCGGCGGCGGTCAACGGTACGGCGAGCAGCATCCCCAGGATCCCGGCGACGGACGCGCCGGCGGTGATCGTGAGCATCACCACCGCCGGATGCATCTGCACGGTACGGCTCTGGACCAGCGGCTGGAGCACATGCCCCTCCAGCACCTGCACGGCGAGCACCACCCCCAGCGCCCACAGCGCGATCACGAACCCCCGGTCGGCGAGCGCGACGAGCACGGCGACGGCGCCGGAGAGGAAGGCGCCGAGGTAGGGGATGTACGCGCCGACGAAGACGAGCGCGCCGAGCCCGGCGGCTCCCGGCACCCGCAGCACCAGCAGTCCGACGGTGATGCACAGCGCGTCGATGAGCGCGATCAGCGTGGTCCCGCGCATGAACCCCTCGACGGCCTGGTAGGCGCGCCGCGCCATGGCCTCCAGGGTGTCGGCGGTGGTGTGCGGGGAGAGGGAGCGCAGGGTGCCGACGGCGAGGTGGGAGTCGCGCAGGAAGAAGAAGACCAGCAGCAGCGCCAGCACGGCCATGGCGATGCTCTCGCCCACCACGCTCACCCCGCTGATCACTCCGGAGGCCGCCGTACCGCCGAACTTGCCGAGCAGTTCCCGCGCGTTCGACGCGAGGTCGTCCAGCGAGGTCCCGGCCGCCCCGAAGTGCTCGGCGATCCCGCGTGCCGCCTGCCTGAGCGAGCGGACGATCTGGTCGCCGCTGTCGATGAGGGCGGCGACGACGATGTAGACGGCCCCGCCGACCACGGCGACGACCGCGACGCAGGTGAGCCCGGCCGCCACGGAACGGTTGACCCGCGCCTTGACCAGCCGCCGGTGGAACGGTCCCAGCAGCGCCGTCCCGAGCAGGGCGAGCAGCACCGGCACGACGGCCGTACGGAACTCCACACACAGCCGGACCCCGATGTAGCCCACGCCGGCGACGAGCAGGACGACGGCGCACCAGGCGGCGAGCCGGCGCACGGGGTCGGGGAGGAGGTGCACGTCTACCAGCGGATCACGACCACGCCGGGCTGTCCCGCGCGGACGGCCGGCCGGGGGAATGCGCGCCCGGCGTCCGCTGTTGGAGGTGGCAGAAAGTTCAACGCTCAACTAAAGTAGGACGCACGTCGCCCGAGGAGGTAACGACCATGCCCGCAGTGACCGTCGAGAACCCGTTGACGCTGCCCCGCGTAACCGCACCCGCAGACGCCGTGGCACGTCCCGTGCTCACCGTCACCACCGCGCCCAGCGGTTTCGAGGGCGAAGGCTTCCCGGTGCGCCGGGCGTTCGCCGGCATCAACTACCGCCATCTCGACCCGTTCATCATGATGGACCAGATGGGCGAGGTGGAGTACGCGCCGGGCGAGCCCAAGGGCACCCCCTGGCACCCCCACCGCGGCTTCGAGACCGTCACCTACATCATCGACGGCATCTTCGACCACCAGGACAGCCAAGGCGGCGGCGGCACCATCACCAACGGCGACACCCAGTGGATGACGGCGGGCTCGGGCCTCCTCCACATCGAGGCCCCGCCGGAGCACCTGGTCGTGTCCGGCGGTCTCTTCCACGGCCTCCAGCTGTGGGTGAACCTCCCCGCCAAGGACAAGATGATGGCCCCGCGCTACCAGGACATCCGCGCCGGGAACGTCCAGCTGCTCACCTCCCCCGACGGCGGCGCGCTCCTGCGCGTCATCGCCGGAGAACTCGACGGCCACGCGGGCCCCGGCATCACCCACACCCCGATCACGATGATCCACGCGACGCTCGCGCCGGGCGCGGAGATCACCCTCCCGTGGCGGGAGGACTTCAACGGCCTCGCGTACGTCCTGGCGGGCAAGGGCGCGGTCGGCGCCGAACACCGCCCGATCCACTCGGGCCAGACGGCGGTCTTCGGCACGGGCTCCTCCCTCACCGTCCGCGCCGACGAGAAGCAGGACTCGCACACACCGGACCTGGAGGTCGTACTGCTGGGCGGACAGCCGATCCGCGAGCCCATGGCCCACTACGGCCCGTTCGTCATGAACACCAAGGACGAACTCATGCAGGCGTTCGAGGACTTCCAGAAGGGCCGCCTGGGAACGATCCCCGCGGTCCACGGAATGACGGCGGAGGGCCCGCAGGCCTGAGAAGGCCGGTAAGGCACGACAAGGCCCGAAGCCGCAAGTTCCCGTTGCGGCTTCGGGCCTTCGCCGTGCCTAGCCCCCGTACATCCGCCGCATCGCGAACTCCACCATCTCCTCCACGGCCTTCGCGTCGAAGACGATCCGGTGTTCGCCCTCCATGTCGAGGACGAAGCCGTAGCCGGTGGGGAGGAGGTCGATCACTTCCGCGCCGGTGATGACGAAGTACTTGGACTCCTTGCCCGCGTAGCGGCGCAGTTCCTTCAGCGAGGTGAACATGGGGATCACCGGCTGCTGGGTGTTGTGAAGGGCGAGGAAGCCGGGGGTGTCGCCGCGGGGGCAGTAGACCTTGGACGTGGCGAAGATCTGCTGGAAGTCCTCCGCGGTCAGCTGCCCGGTGGTGAAGGAGCGGACCGCGTCGGCGAGGGAGGGCGGGGACGGCTCCGGGTACAGCGGCGACTGCTGGCCGTAGCCCCCCGCGCCGGGCATCTGCTGCTGCGGCGGGGCGTACTGCTGCTGCGCTCCGGCGCTCTGGTCGTAGCCGTACATGCGGGTAAGGGTATCGACCGCCGCAGAGGGCTGAGTCACAGATGGCCGGTTCGGGGTTGCGTCTTATTACTGACGGGTAGCATCATCGTAGCTACTTGTTGGTACGTGAATTAGGTGCGAGGAGCCAGTGCCTCGCCGATCTCTCTCTACGGAGCCGTCGCCATGGGGCACTACAAGTCGAATCTCCGCGACATCGAGTTCAACCTCTTCGAAGTACTCGGGCGCGACAAGCTGTACGGCACCGGCCCGTTCGAGGAGATGGACACCGACACCGCGAAGAGCGTCCTCGAGGAGCTGACGCGCCTCGCGGAGAACGAGCTGGCCGCGTCCTTCACGGACGCCGACCGCAACCCGCCGGTCTTCGACCCGGAGACGAACACCGCGCCGGTCCCGGAGTCCTTCAAGAAGAGCTACCAGGCCTTCATGGACTCCGAGTACTGGCGCCTGGGCCTGCCCGAGGCCATCGGCGGCACGACCGCCCCGCCGTCGCTCATCTGGGCGTACGCGGAGCTGATCCTCGGCTCGAACCCGGCCGTGTGGATGTACTCCTCCGGCCCGGCGTTCGCCGGCATCCTCTTCGACGAGGGCAACGAGGTCCAGAAGCAGATCGCGCAGATCGCCGTCGAGAAGCAGTGGGGATCCACCATGGTCCTCACCGAGCCCGACGCGGGCTCCGACGTCGGCGCCGGCCGCACCAAGGCCGTGCAGCAGGAGGACGGCTCCTGGCACATCGAGGGCGTGAAGCGCTTCATCACGTCCGGTGAGCACGACATGTCGGAGAACATCCTCCACTACGTCCTCGCCCGCCCCGAGGGCGCCGGCCCCGGCACCAAGGGCCTGTCCCTCTTCCTCGTCCCGAAGTACCTCTTCGACTTCGAGACCGGCGAGCTGGGCGAGCGCAACGGCGTCTACGCCACCAACGTCGAGCACAAGATGGGCCTGAAGGCCTCCAACACCTGCGAGATGACGTTCGGCGACCGCCACCCCGCCAAGGGCTGGCTGATCGGCGACAAGCACGACGGCATCCGCCAGATGTTCCGCATCATCGAGTTCGCCCGCATGATGGTCGGCACGAAGGCGATCTCCACGCTGTCCACCGGCTACCTGAACGCGCTGGAGTACGCCAAGGAGCGCGTCCAGGGCCCGGACCTGGCCAACTTCATGGACAAGGCCGCGCCGAAGGTCACCATCACCCACCACCCGGACGTGCGCCGCTCGCTGATGACGCAGAAGGCGTACGCGGAGGGCATGCGCGCGCTCGTCCTCTACACGGCCTCCGTGCAGGACGCCATCGCCGTCAAGGAGGCGAACGGCGAGGACGCCTCCGCCGAGCACGCGCTGAACGACCTGCTCCTGCCGATCGTGAAGGGCTACGGCTCCGAGAAGGGCTACGAGCAGCTCGCCCAGTCGCTGCAGACCTTCGGCGGCTCCGGCTTCCTGCAGGAGTACCCGATCGAGCAGTACATCCGCGACTCCAAGATCGACACCCTGTACGAGGGCACCACGGCCATCCAGGGCCAGGACTTCTTCTTCCGGAAGATCGTCCGCAACCAGGGCGCCGCGCTGAACTCCCTCGCCGAGGACATCAAGAAGTTCCTCGCCCTCGGCACGGGCGGCGAGGCCCTGTCCGGCGCCCGCGAGCACCTGGCGAAGGCGGCCGTCGAGCTGGAGGCGATCGTCGGTCTGATGCTGACCGACCTCGCGGCCACCGAGAAGGACGTCAAGAACATCTACAAGGTGGGTCTGAACACCACCCGCCTGCTGATGGCCTCCGGTGACGTCATCGTCGGCTACCTGCTGCTCAAGGGTGCCGCCGTCGCCGCCGAGAAGCTGGAGTCGGCCCCCGCCAAGGACCAGGCGTTCTACACCGGCAAGATCGCCGCGGCGAAGTTCTTCGCGGCCAGCGTCCTGCCCGGCGTGACCCTGGCCCGCAAGGTCGCCCAGGGCGTCGACCTGGACCTGATGGAGCTGGACGAGGCCGCCTTCTGAGGCACCCCTGAGGGGCACCCCCCGAAAGCCTCGCGGAACTCCACACCGTCCTCACGTCAGCCCGCTCCCTTCACCGGGAGCGGGCTTTCGTCCGTCGTTAAGGTGAACCCCATGAGCGAACCCCCCCGCTTCGACCGCGGCCACACAGACGACCTGATGTCCTTCCTGGCGGCCAGCCCGTCGCCGTACCACGCGGTGGCGAACACCGCCGAGCGGCTGGAGAAGGCAGGCTTCAGGCAGGTCGCGGAGACGGACGCCTGGGACGGGACGAGTGGCGGCAAGTACGTGCTGCGCGGTGGCGCGATCGTCGCCTGGTACGTCCCCGAGGGCGCCGCCCCCCACACGCCGTTCCGCATCGTCGGCGCCCACACCGACTCCCCCAACCTGCGCGTCAAGCCGCTGCCCGACAGCGGCGCGCACGGCTGGCGCCAGGTGGCCGTGGAGATCTACGGCGGCCCGCTGATGAACTCCTGGCTCGACCGCGACCTGGGCCTGGCCGGCCGGCTCACCCTGCGGGACGGCTCGACCCGCCTGGTGAACGTCGACCGCCCGCTGCTGCGCGTCCCCCAGCTGGCGATCCACCTGGACCGCGCGGTCTCCGCCGACGGCCTGAAGCTCGACAAGCAGCGCCACATGCAGCCCGTCTGGGGGCTCGGTGACGACGTCCGCGACGGCGACCTGATCGCCTTCCTCGAGGAGGCCGCCGGACTGCCCAAGGGCGAGGTGACCGGCTGGGACCTGATGACCCACTCCGTGGAGGCGCCGGCGTACCTCGGCCGGGACCAGGAGCTGGTCGCGGGCCCCCGCATGGACAACCTGCTGTCGGTGCACGCGGGCACGGCGGCGCTCGTCGCAGCGGCGACCGGCCCCGGTGCCGCCGACCTGCCCTGCATCCCGGTGCTGGCCGCCTTCGACCACGAGGAGAACGGCTCCCAGTCGGACACCGGCGCCGACGGGCCGCTGCTCGGCAACGTCCTGGAGCGCTCGGTGTTCGCGCGCGGCGGATCGTTCGAGGACCGGGCGCGCGCCTTCGCCGGCACGGTCTGCCTGTCCTCCGACACCGGCCACGCCGTCCACCCCAACTACGCGGAACGGCACGACCCGACGCACCACCCGCGGATCGACGGCGGACCGCTCCTGAAGGTGAACGTCAACAACCGCTACGCCACGGACGGTTCGGGCCGCGCGGTGTTCGCCGCCGCCTGCGAGAAGGCGGGCGTGCCCTTCCAGTCGTTCGTCTCCAACAACTCCATGCCGTGCGGCACGACGATCGGCCCGATCACCGCCGCCCGGCACGGCATCCGGACCGTCGACATCGGCGTGGCCATCCTGTCGATGCACAGCGCGCGCGAGCTGTGCGGGGCGAAGGACCCGTATCTGCTGGCGAACGCGCTGGTGGCGTTCCTGGAGGGATGACCCGGCGTGGACGCCGCCCACCGGGGTACCCGTCGTCGACCGGAAGCACCGGAAACACCGGACCGGACAGGAGGCGACAACTCATGGGCCTCGGCGGGTGCATCATCCTCATCGCCGTGGGAGCCATCCTCACGTTCGCGACCGACTGGGACATGGAGGGGGTCAACCTCGACCTGGTCGGCATCATCCTGATGATCGTCGGACTGATCGGTGTGACGACGTTCAGCAGCATCGCGCGGCGCCGGCGGGTGGTGGTGCCACCGACGACACCCGTCGTCGACGAGGAGCCCCACCACCACCATCACCGGCGGGACGGCTACAGCGACGGGTACGGCGTGTAGCGGAACACGACGAGCGACACCAACGGGGGGAGCGGCGGTTGGCCGGGGACGGGAACGAGACGGGGCGGCCCGCCCGGGAGTTCATGGCCCTGCCGGGGCGTACGGAGGACCGGCGGGAGCTGTTCTCCCGGTGCGTGGCCGACGTCGTCCGGGTCCTCGGGCTCGGCGTCGCTCCCGGCCCCGGAACCGATGACCGGCGGGTCTGGGAGCGCCGCGTCCGGACGGCACTGCGTGAGGCCTGCCAGAGAGGCACGACCCTCTCCGACGAGGCCTTCGACGTGCTGCTCCGGGCGGCGGTCCACGACCCCGACCCCAGCTTCAACCGGCACTTCCTGGAGCCGGTGCTGAACGCGTTCGGCCGGGTGCGCGTCCAGTCCGCCCTGCTGGCCTGCCTGCGGACGGGCACGGATCTCGAACGGGCGGGGGCCGCGCGGGCCTGGTACTGGTCGGCGCTGCCGCCGAGAATGCCCGGCGTACGGGCGGAGAACCCGGCCGCCGGACCGGCCCCGCCCGACGCCGACCCGGCCGTGGTGGCCGAGTGGAACGAGGCGGCTCTGCGCGAGTTCGTAGGCAACGAGCACCTGGACGTCCGGCGCTGCGTCCTTCCCGTCCTGCCGCTGCGCAAGTCGGCCTACCCACCGGAGTTGCACGACCTGGTGGACACGGCGGTGGCGACGGCCCGGTCCCACCCGGACGACTACATCCGCCACCGCGTGGAGCACCAGGTGGGCGACTGACGCTCCGGCCCGCCGCGAGCCCGGCATGATCGGCGAGACGTCCCCTAGGCCAGCGAGTGTCCCGTCGTCGCGTCGACGTGTTCCGGGACCGGGTCGTGACGGTCGCCGACCGTCAGGGTGCCGGTGGGTTCGAAGAGCAGGATCTCCGTGGGGACGGGGGCGTAGGGCTTGTGCTCGGTGCCTCGGGGGACGGTGAAGACGGAGCCCTTGGGCAGGACGACCGTGCGTTCGCCCGCCGGTTCGCGCAGGCCGATGTGGAGTTCGCCGGTCAGGACGAGGAAGAACTCGTCGGTGTGGTGGTGCGTGTGCCACAGGTGCTCGCCCTCGACCTTCGCGACACGGACGTCGTAGTCGTTGACGGAGGTGACGATGCGGGGGCTCCACTGCTGCGTGAAGGACGCGAGGGCCGTGGTCAGCGAGATCGGTTCCATGCGGTCATCGTGCGGGGCTGCGGGCCCCGGGCACGAGTGATAGGAATCGCATGTGCCGCAAGGATCCTCTCAACCACATCGGGTCGCCGTGATCGTCGACGAGGGCACGAACCCCTTCGAGGTGGGTGTCGCGACCGAACTGTTCGGCCTGCCGCGGCCCGAGCTGGGGCTTCCGCGGCCGCTGTACGAGGTGACGCTGTGCGCGCCCTCACCCGAGGTGCGGATGAACCACGGCTTCTTCCGTATGACCGGCGTGCCCGGACTCGACGCGGTGGACGGCGCCGACACCCTCGTCGTCCCCGGCCGGCCGGACAACGTCGTCCCCCGCGCGGCGCCCGTCCTGGACGCCATCCGCCGCGCGCACGCGCGTGGCGCCCGCGTCGTCAGCTTCTGCACCGGCAGCTTCGCGCTCGCCGAGGCCGGTCTGCTGGACGGGCGGCGGGCCACCACCCACTGGATGTGGGCGGACGCCTTCCGCGACCTGCACCCCGAGGTGCTGCTGGAGCCCGACGTGCTGTTCGTCGACGAGGGCGACGTCCTGACCGCCGCCGGCAGCGCGGCCGCGCTCGACCTGGGGCTGTATCTCGTACGACGGGACCATGGCGCCGAGATCGCCAACGCCGTGTCCCGGCGCCTCGTCTTCGCCGCCCACCGCGACGGCGGCCAGCGGCAGTTCGTGGAGCGCCCGGTTCCGGACGTGCCCGACGAGTCGCTGGGACCGCTGCTGGCGTGGGCCCAGGAGCGGCTGGCGGAGCCGCTGACGGTGGCCGGTCTCGCCGCCCGCGCGGCCGTGTCGCCGGCCACCCTGCACCGGCGCTTCCGCGCGCAGCTCGGCACGACACCGCTCGCCTGGCTGACGGGCGAGCGGGTGGCGCTGGCGTGCCGGCTGATCGAGCGCGGGGAGGAGCGGCTGGACGTCGTGGCCGCGCGGAGCGGCCTCGGGACCGCCGCCAACCTGCGCGTCCGGCTGCGCCGGGAGACCGGGCTCAGCCCCTCGGCCTATCGACGGCGTTTCGGGACGGCCGCCGGGGAAGCGCTGGTGACATGAGATACCTCGTACGCGACCGGCTCCTGGGCTTCGGTGACGACTACTGGATCGAGGACGAGCACGGCGCCAAGCAGTTCCTCGTCGACGGCAAGGCCCTGCGGCTGCGGGACACCTTCGAGCTGAAGGACCCCGACGGACGGGTCCTGATCGACATCCGCGAGAAGATGCTCGCGCTGCGCGACACCATGCTCATCGAGCGGGACGGCGAAGCCCTGGCGACGATCCGCCGCAAGCGGCTGTCCCTGCTGCGCAACCACTATCGGGTGACGCTGGTCGACGGCACGGAACTCGACGTCAGCGGGAAGATCCTCGACCGGGAGTTCGCCGTCGAGTACGACGGTGAGCTGCTCGCCGTGATCTCGCGCCGCGTGCTGCACCTCCGCGACACGTACTGCGTGGACGTGGTCCGCGAGGACGTGGATCCGGCGCTGCTGATCGCGGTGGCGGTGTGTGTGATCGAGCTGGCGGAGAAGCAGGGGGACGACGACCGGGGGGACTGACCGCCGCCGTGCCGGCCGGCCTCAGCGGCGGGGTGTCCCCAGCCCCAGAACCCGGTCCTTCAGCGCGGGGAACTGATCCCGTGTCACCGCGACCTTGCCGGGGTCGAACTCCACCGTGAGGACCTGCTCGCCGGGGCCCGCCTCCGCCAGGACCTCGCCCCAGGGGTCGACCACGATCGAGTGACCGGCCTGGGGAACTCCCGCGTGCGTCCCGGCCGTTCCGCAGGCGAGGACGTACGCCTGGTTCTCCACCGCCCGGGCCTGGGCGAGGAGGGTCCAGTGGGAGCGGCGGCGTTCCGGCCAGCCCGCCGGGATCACCAGTGTCTCCGCCCCGGCGTCCACCAGTCCGCGGAACAGCTCGGGGAAACGGAGGTCGTAGCAGGTGGCGACGCCCAGTGTCGTCCCGGGAAGACGGACCGTCACCAGCTCGCCGCCCGCGCCCATCAGCACGGCCTCGCCCTTGTCGAAGCCGAAGCGGTGGATCTTGCGGTAGGCGGCGGCCAGCTCACCGGAGGGGGAGATGACGAGAGACGTGTTGTAGAGGGTGCCCTCGGGATCGCGCTCGGGGACGGAGCCGGCGTGCAGCCAGACACCCGCGTCGCTCGCCGCCTCGGCCATCGACTCGAAGGTCGGTCCGTGCAGGGTCTCCGCCTCGCGGCCGAAGTCCTCGTACGCGAACGCGCCGGTGGTCCACAGCTCGGGCAGGACGACGAGGTCCGCGCCCGCCTGTTCACGCACCAGGGAGGCGGCTCTGCGCCGACGGGCGTCGACCGATTCGCCCTCTTCTACGGCGATCTGGATCAGAGAGGCGCGCACACTACCACCGTCCTGGCATTCGAGCCGTCCACTAGGGCGTCCCCACCGGCGTCCACTCAGGCCTACGATCGTCACACGAAAGGCCTGCCGGGGTGCCTGGGAGCAGCGTAACTTAGCGGTTCAAGACACCCGTCGACCGCAGCCGCCACCTCCCACTGGCAACGCCGCCACCACCTGCCCGTGTACCGACCGCCGAGGGGTCCTGTTCCCGTGAGTCTGCATCCCACCCTCCAGCCCTACGCCGACGCCTGGACCCACTCCATCGAAGCGATATCCGAGCTGGTGCAGCCGCTTGTGGAGGCCGACTGGAACCGGCGTACGCCCTGCCCGGGCTGGTCGGTGCGCGACATCGTGTCCCACGTCATCGGCCTGGACTGCGAGATGCTGGGCGATCCGCGGCCCATCCACACCCTGCCGCGCGACCTGTTCCACGTCACCAACGAACACCAGCGGTACATGGAGATGCAGGTCGACGTGCGCCGTCACCACACGGCGCCGGAGATGACCTCGGAGCTGGAGTACACGGTCATCCGCCGCAACCGGCAGCTGCGCAACGAGTCCCGCGACCCCTCGGCGAAGGTGCGCGGCCCGCTCGGCGCGGAGCTGACGCTGGAGGAGTCGATGCGCCGGCACGCGTTCGACGTGTGGGTGCACGAGCAGGACCTGCGCACCGCCCTCGGCCGCCCCGGCAACCTGGACTCGCCGGGTGCCCACGTCGCCCGTGACGTGCTGCTGGCGGCGCTGCCGGACGTGGTCGCGGTCAAGGCGGAGGCGCCGCGCAGCTCCGCGATCGTCTTCGACGTGCACGGGCCCGTCGAGTTCCTGCGCACCATCCGCGTCGACATCCAGGGCCGCGGCACCCTGGAGACCGCGCCCGCGCTGGGCCCCGCCGCCACCCTCACCCTCGACTGGGAGACGTACGTCCGGCTCGCCTGCGGCAGGGTGAGCCCGGAGGCCGCCGCGGACCGGGTGAAGCTGGAGGGCGATCCGGATCTGACCGCGGCGATCCTGCGCCACTTCGCGGTGACACCGTGACCGTCCCCGAGGCGGTTGGCCCGCCCCGGCTGACCCGGCTGACCTTCCACAACCCGCTCTCCGAGGCCCGCGCGGCCACGCTCGTGGGGCGGTTGTCCACGCTCTCCCCCGCCACCGTGCTGGACCTGGGCTGCGGCTGGGCCGAGCTGCTGCTGCGGGTCCTCGCCGCCGTCCCGGGCGCCACCGGCACCGGCGTCGACATCAACCGCGGCGACCTCGACCGGGCCCGCCGCGCGGCGGCGAGCCGGAACCTCGCCGAGCGGACGGCGTTCGTCGAGGAGTCCGCCGTGGGCACCCGGCGCGGGCCCGCCGACCTGGTGCTGTGCGTCGGGTCCAGTCAGGCGCTGACCGACGTCCGGCCGCCGGGGCATCTGCCGACGGCGCTGCGCGCCCTGCGCGAGCTGGTCGCCGACGACGGGCGGGTGCTGCTCGGCGAGGGCTTCTGGCAGCGGACGCCGACCGCCGCCGAGCTGTCCGGGATGTGGCCGGGCGCCTCGGCCGACGACCACCCGGACCTGGGCACGCTGGTCGACCTCGCGATCGAGGCGGGGTTCCGCCCGGAGTACGTGGAGACGGCGACCCTCCAGGAGTGGGAGGAGTTCGAGTCGGCGTACCAGGCGGACGTGGAGGTGTGGCTGGCCCGGCACCCCGGGCATCCGCTGGCGGACGCGACCCGCGAGCAGGTCGACCGGCACCGGTCCCAGTGGCTGCACTACCGGGGTGTGCTGGGCCTGGCCTACCTCACCCTCGTGCCGGTGGTCCGCTGACGGCGCGCGAGGGCCCGGCTCACGCTGGTACGTGCACCGTCTCCACCCGGCTCGCCACCAGCCGCTCCCGTTCCCGGCGGGCCGCCCGGCCGCGCAGCCGCAGGATCTGGCTGATGCCGAGCGCCTGGAGCACGAAGACGGCGGAGAAGGCGACGGTGTAGTCGTCCCCGGTGGCGTCCAGCAGCACCCCGATCGCGAACAGGGTCGTCATCGAGGCGATGAAACCACCCATGTTGGTGATTCCGGAGGCGGTGCCCTGACGCTCCGGCGGGTTCGCCGGCCTGGCGAAGTCGAAGCCGATCATGGAGGCGGGCCCGCAGGCCCCGAGCACCGCGCACAGCACCACCAGCAGCCACATCGGCGCCCGCTCGCCCGGCCAGGCCAGGGTCACCGCCCACAGCAGCGCCGTCGCACCGACCGTGCCCAGCGCGAGGGGCAGCCGCGCCCCGTGGTGCCGGGCGACGATCTGGCCGTAGACCAGTCCGATCGCCATGTTCGACAGCACCACCAGCGTCAGCAGCTCACCGGCCGCCGCGCGGGACAGGCCCTGCGCCTCGACCAGGAACGGCAGACCCCACAGCAGCAGGAACACCATCGCCGGGAACTGGGTGGTGAAGTGCACCCACAGGCCGAGCCGGGTACCGGGCTCGCGCCAGGACGTGACGATCTGCCGGCGCACGTAGGCCGCCCCCTGGTGCGGGACGGGTTCCGGTTCGTGGCCCTCCGGGTGGTCCTTCAGGAAGAGCAGCAGCAGGACGAGGACGACGACTCCGGCGAGCGCGCTGCCCGCGAACGCCTGCGTCCAGCCGATGCCGTGCAGCAGCCGGGCGAGGACGAGCGTGGAGACCAGGTTGCCCGCCATGCCGACGAGCCCCGCGAGCTGCGCGATCAGCGGACCGCGCCGGGCCGGGAACCAGCGGGTGCCGAGCCGCAGCACGCTGATGAACGTCATCGCGTCACCGCAGCCCAGCAGCGCCCGCGAGGCGAGCGCCATGCCGTACGACTGGGAGTACGCGAAGCCCAGTTGTCCGGCCGTGAACAGCACGACCCCGATGGTCAGCACCTTCTTGGTGCCGAGCCGGTCGACGAGCAGGCCGACGGGGATCTGCATCCCGGCGTAGACCAGCAGCTGGAGGATGGAGAAGGTCGACAGGGCGGAGGCACCCACGTCGAAGCGGTCGGCGGCGTCGAGGCCGGCCACCCCCAGCGACGTACGGAAGATGACGGCGACGAAGTAGACGGCGACGCCGATCGACCAGACGGCGACCGCGCGGCGGCCGCCGGGCGGATCGCCCGGCAGTGCTGTGGCAGGTGCGCTCATCGGACCTCACCCCGCGCCAGGTGCGAGAACCAGCCGACGTGCCGGTGGACGACCGCGACGGCCGCCTCGGCGTCGCCGGAGCGCAGCGCGTCCAGGATCTCCTCGTGTTCGTCGAGGTTCTTGGCGATGCGGTCGGGATGGGAGTGCATCACGGCGACGCCCATCCGCAGCTGGCGGTCGCGGAGCTGGTCGTAGAGGCGGGAGAGGATGTCGTTGCCGCCGCTGCGGACGATCTCGGCGTGGAAGCAGCGGTCGGTGACCGCGACGGCGGCCAGGTCCCCGGCGGCGGCCTGTTCCTTCTGCTGGGCGAGCAGTTGCTCCAGGCGGGCGACGAGTCCGGGCGGCGCGGGGACGGCCTTGCGGGCGGCGTGCTCCTCCACCAGCAGGCGCGTCTCGACGACATCGGCGATCTCCTGCGCGGAGACCGGCAGCACCAGGGCGCCCTTCTTCGGGTAGAGCTTGATCAGCCCCTCGGCCTCCAGCCGCAGCAGCGCCTCACGCACCGGCGTGCGCGAAACCCCGACCGCCTCGGCCAGCTCGCCCTCGGTGAGCAGCGTCCCGCCTTCGTAGCGGCGGTCCAGGACACCGTTCTTGACGTGGGCGTACACGCGGTCGGCGGCGGGCGGTTGCTTCACGGCCATGGTCATGCCGACAGGATAGATACAACACGTACCCATGAGGGGGAACGTCCAACATCCGGACGTACAGCCCGCCGCCCTCCCCGACTCACAGGCTTTTCCGGGCCCGCGTACAACCCTTCGCGGTAGTCACGAGTCACACAGGTGCGGCCCCCCTCTCTGCGCCAGCTCTGCACCAGGCAGATCTGTCAACCCGGCCGCACCACAGGCGCATCCGACGTAATCGGGGTATCTCACTTGATCACCGCCAACAAGGGCCTCAGCACCAAGGTCTTCCGTGTCCGCAGAGCAGCCGCCGTCACCATGACCACCGGCGCCCTGCTCGCCGCCGGGGCGTTCGGCGCGGCCCCAGCGCAGGCCGTCGCCACACCCACCATCGCCGCCAAGGGCGGCTTCGTCATGAACGCCGCGAACGGCAAGACGCTTTACACCAAGGCCGCGGACACCAAGCGCTCCACCGGCTCCACGACCAAGATCATGACCGCGAAGGTGGTGCTGTCCCAGCCGAACCTCAACCTGGACGCCAAGGTCACCATCCAGAAGGCGTACAGCGACTACATCGTCGACAACAACTGGGCCTCCAACGCCAGGCTCATCGTCGGCGACAAGGTGACCGTCCGCCAGCTGCTGTACGGCCTGATGCTGCCGTCCGGCTGCGACGCGGCCTACGCCCTGGCCGACAAGTTCGGCACGGGCTCGACGCGCGCGGCACGCGTGAAGTCGTTCATCGGCAAGATGAACGCGCAGGCCAAGAGCCTGGGCCTGACCAACACGCACTTCGACTCGTTCGACGGCATCGGCCACGGCGCCAACTACTCGACGCCGCGCGACCTGACGAAACTGGCCGCCAACGCGATGAAGAACTCCACGTTCCGCACGATCGTGAAGACGAAGTCGTACACGGCGAAGACCATCACCAAGAACAACACGGTCCGCACGATGGACCCGTGGAAGAACACCAACCCGCTGCTCGGCTCCTACACCGGCGCGACCGGTGTGAAGACCGGCTCGGGCACCGAGGCCAAGTACTGCCTGGTCTTCGCCGCCACCCGCAACGGCAAGACGGTCTACGGCACGATCCTCGCCTCCACCGACGCGGCGACCCGCAAGTCGGACGCGACGAAGCTGCTGAACTACGGCTTCGCGAAGCTCGGCTGAGCCTGGTCCGTGCTCGACGCAGGCTCGTGGAAGGCCGCCGTCCTGGACCTCCTGGGCGGCGGCTGGACCTTCGCGCGGGTCGGACCGAGACGGCACGAGGACTGGCGCCGTGACGCCGTGGCCGTCATGACGCTCCGCGCGGAGGACCCGCGCCGGTGGCACTCCCTGAACCACGCCCCGGAGGTCCGCGAGGACCGCTCCGGCATCGGCGCGCCGTTCATGGGCTGGTCCCCGGACCAGCTCGGCGACTCCCTGTACGAGGTGCGCGAGGCGTCGGCCCGGCAACTGCTCGTCGCCCTCCGGGGCGAGCACTACCGGGCGGCCGGCATTCCCGACTTCGACGGCCGCCGGGACCGGCTGTTCCGAAGCTCCCGGCAGGTCCTGTCCCGCTTCGGCCCGCGAGCCCGCTACTTCACCAATGTGTCCGAGGCCCGCGGAAACCCGGACGTCGACCTGCTCGACGCGGACACCGCGTGGGAGTGCCTGTCCGTGTACACCACCGACTGCGGCCTGGTCGCCGTCTCGGACACGGAGGTCGGGGTCTTCTGGGCCTTCTGGGAGGACTGACGGACCGCCTCCCGAGGACGGATCGCCTCCCGAAGCCGGCCCGGCCTCCCGAAAGGCGGGAGCCGCGCGCCCCCGAGGGGACACGCGGCTCCAGGGGTCCTACGCCCAGGTGATCAGCCGCTTGGGCTGCTCCAGGATCGCCGCCACGTCGGCCAGCACCTTGGAGCCCAGTTCGCCGTCGACCAGGCGGTGGTCGAAGGACAGCGCCAGAGTGGTGACCTGACGCGGCTTCACCTTGCCCTTGTGCACCCACGGCTGGAGCTTGATCGCGCCGACCGCGAGGATCGCGGACTCGCCGGGGTTGAGGATCGGCGTGCCGGTGTCGACGCCGAAGACGCCGACGTTGGTGATGGTGATCGTGCCGCCCTGCATGGCCGCGGGGGACGTCCGGCCCTCGCGTGCCGTGCCCACCAGCTCGCCCAGGGACTCGGCCAGCTGCGGCAGCGTCTTGTCGTGGGCGTCCTTGATGTTCGGGACGATCAGACCGCGCGGGGTGGCCGCGGCGATGCCCAGGTTGACGTAGTGCTTGACCACGATCTCCTGGGCCGCCTCGTCCCAGGACGCGTTGATGTCCGGGTTGCGCTTGACGGCCACCAGCAGGGCCTTGGCGATCAGCAGCAGCGGGTTCACCCGCAGCCCGCTGAACTCCTTGTCCTGCTTCAGCTCCTCGACCAGACGCATGGTGCGCGTGACGTCGACCGTCACGAACTCCGTGACATGCGGCGCAGTGAACGCCGAGCCGACCATCGCGGCGGCCGTCGCCTTGCGGACGCCCTTGACCGGGATACGGGTCTCGCGCGCCGCGTCGTACGTGGCGACCGGCGCCGGCGCCTGGGCGGCGGCCGGGACCTGGGCCGGGGCCGGGGCCGCGGGTGCGGCGGCCGGGGCCTGGGCGGGGGCCTGCGGCGGGGCCACCGCCGCGTGCACGTCCTCGCGCGTGATGATGCCGCCGGGGCCGGTCGGGACGACCGTGGCGAGGTCGACGCCGAGGTCCTTGGCCAGCTTCCGCACCGGGGGCTTGGCCAGGGGGCGCTGCTGGGCCACCGCGGCGGGCTGCGCGGGAGCGGCCTGCGCGGGGGGAGCGGGCGGCTGGGCGGGCGGGGCCGGGGTGGCTCCACCATGGCCGTTCAGCTCCGTCTGGATCGCCGTCGAGACCTGCCGGGCCGGGACCTCGGCGCCCTTGCGCGGGCGGCGCCTGGTCGACGAGGCGGCCACGCCGTAACCGACCAGCACCGGCTGGCGGCCCTCGGGCTGCGGCTCCTCCGCCGCAGGCGCCTCCGTCACGGCCGGCGCGGGCTGGGGCTGGGGAGCCTCGCCGGCCGGGGCGCCGCCCGCCACCTCGACCGCGATGATCGACGTGCCCACGTCGACCGTGGTGCCCTCGGGGAAGTGCAGCGCGCGAACCACGCCGTCGTAGGGGATGGGCAGTTCGACGGCGGCCTTGGCCGTCTCCACCTCGCAGACGATCTGCCCGTCGGTGACCGTGTCACCGGGCTGGACGTACCACTTGAGGATCTCGGCCTCGGTGAGGCCCTCGCCCACGTCCGGCATCTTGAACTCGCGTACGGACGCTTCCGTCATCGTCGTCACGACCCTCTCCTCAGTACGCCAGGGCACGGTCGACGGCGTCGAGCACCCGGTCCAGGCCCGGCAGGTACTCCTCCTCCAAGCGCGCCGGCGGGTACGGGGCGTGGTAGCCGCCGACCCGGAGCACCGGGGCCTCCAGGTGGTAGAAGCAGCGCTCCGTGATCCGGGCGGCGATCTCCGCGCCGGAGCCGAAGAACACCGGCGCCTCGTGGACGACGACCAGTCGGCGGGTCTTCTCGACGGAGGCCTGGACGGCGTCGAAGTCGAGCGGCGAGACCGAGCGCAGGTCCAGGACCTCGAGGGACTTGCCCTCCTCGGCGGCCGCGGCGGCGGCCTCCAGGCAGGTCTTCACCATCGGGCCGTAGGCGGCCAGGGTGAGGTCGGTGCCCTCGCGGACCACGCGCGCGCCGTGCAGCGGGCCGGGGATGGCCTCGGTGTTGACCTCGCCCTTGTCCCAGTAGCGCCGCTTGGGCTCGAAGAAGATCACCGGGTCGTCGCTCTGGATGGCCTGCTGCATCATCCAGTACGCGTCGGAGGCGTTGGACGGGCTGACGATCTTCAGGCCCGCCACGTGCGCGAAGAGCGCCTCCGGGGACTCCGAGTGGTGCTCGACCGCGCCGATGCCGCCGCCGTAGGGGATGCGGACGACGACGGGCATCTTGACCTTGCCCAGCGAGCGGGCGTGCATCTTCGCGAGCTGCGTGACGATCTGGTCGTACGCCGGGAAGACGAAGCCGTCGAACTGGATCTCGACCACGGGGCGGTAGCCGCGCAGCGCGAGGCCGATCGCCGTGCCGACGATGCCGGACTCGGCGAGGGGGGTGTCGATGACGCGGCTCTCGCCGAAGTCCTTCTGCAGGCCGTCGGTCACCCGGAAGACGCCGCCGAGCTTTCCGACGTCCTCGCCCATGATGAGGACCTTCGGGTCGGCCTCCAGGGCGTGGCGCAGCGACTCGTTGATCGCCTTGGCCAGAGCCATCTTCTCCGCTGCCATGTCAGACCCCCTCACCCGCGGCGAAGCCGCTTTCGGACTCCGTCGAGAACGACGCCTGGTAGGCGGCGAACTGGGCGCGCTCCTCGTCGACGAGCGCGTGTCCGTCCGCGTACACGTTCTCGAAGATGGCGAAGTGGTCCGGGTCCGGCATGGCGCGGACCGCCTCGCGTACTCGCTTGCCCAACGTCTCGCTCTCCGCGTCGAGTTCCGCGAAGAATCCCTCGTCCGCGTGGTTTGAGGCCTCCAGATACCGGCGAAGGCGCAGGATCGGGTCCTTGGCCTCCCAGGCCAGGCGCTCCTCGTCGCCCCGGTACCGGGTGGGGTCGTCGGAGGTGGTGTGCGCGCCCATGCGGTACGTGTACGCCTCGACCAGGGTGGGTCCCTCACCGAGGCGGGCCCGCTCCAGGGCCCACTTGGTGACCGCGAGGCAGGCGAGGACGTCGTTGCCGTCGACACGGACGCCGGGGAAGCCGAAGCCCTGCGCGCGCTGGTAGAGCGGGACGCGGGTCTGCTTCTCGGTCGGCTCGGAGATCGCCCACTGGTTGTTCTGGCAGAAGAACACCACGGGCGCGTTGTAGACCGCGGAGAAGGTGAAGGACTCGGCCACGTCGCCCTGGCTGGAGGCGCCGTCGCCGAAGTACGCGATGACCGCGCTGTCGGCGCCGTCCTTGGCGATGCCCATGGCGTAGCCGGTGGCGTGCAGGGTCTGGGAACCGATGACGATCGTGTACAGGTGGAAGTTGTTGCCGTTCGGGTCCCAGCCGCCGTTGTTCACCCCGCGGAACATGCCGAGCAGGTTGGCCGGGTCGACCCCGCGGCACCAGGCGACGCCGTGCTCGCGGTAGGTCGGGAAGACGTAGTCGTCGTCCCGCAGCGCCCGGCCGGAGCCGATCTGGGCGGCCTCCTGGCCGAGCAGCGACGCCCACAGGCCCAGCTCGCCCTGGCGCTGGAGCGAGGTCGCCTCGGCGTCGAAGCGGCGGGTGAGCACCATGTCGCGGTACAGACCGCGCAGCTCTTCGGGGGTGATGCCGGCGACGTACTTGTCGTACTCGGCGTTCTTGACGCGCTTGCCTTCGGGCGTCAGCAACTGCACGAGCTCGGGTTCGGTGCCCTTGGCGGCGCCGGTCCCTTTCCTCGCCGTCGTGCGCTTGCCGGCCGTGCTCTTCGTACTGGCGCTGCGTCGCGGTGTGCGCGCGGCAGTGCTCTCCACGGTCACGTGTGCTCCTCCGTCGGTCCGGCCCCCGGGTTCGCCGGTAAGGCCAGTGCGGCTCACCTTTTCTCGGCCTCCGGGCACGGGGTGGGTGCCACTCGGCCGGGAACAGGCGTGACAGGTGCCCCGGCGAGCGCCCTGCAACAATCACGTTACCCAGTGCTCCACATTTCTGTGAAACCCCTCCTGACCTGCGTTTTTGCTTGGAAATCCAAGTAAATCGAAAAGCCGGGAAGGAACCCTGGTCACAGCCTTGCAGGGGGCCGGAACACGGGCACGTTATCCCGGCCACCCAGGTCACGGGAAGAGCTGGTGTGTGACACTGATCCCGTGCGCGAAGACTGAAAAATCAGGATATTCCTACTCGACGATCACGAGACCGTGCGCCGCGGCGTGTACGAGTTGCTGTCCGCGGTGCGGGACGTGGCCGCGGGCAAGTCCCTGCTGGACCCGGCGGCGACCGCGCGGATGCCGGCCCGGCTGCGGGAGGGCGGCCCGGGCACGAGCTGCATCCGGCCGAGAAGACGATCAAGAATTACGTGCCGGGTCTGCTGGCGAAACCCGGTATGCGGCGGCGTTCCCAGGCGGCCGCCCATGTGGCGCGGATGCGGGCCGGGAAACGCTGAGCATCGTGGTGTGATTCGGGGCCGGACTCGGGGTCGGACTTGAGCCCGGACTCGGGGTCGGACTTTATGAAAAAGGCGCCTCGAAAGGCATACCGTGACACCCTGTGACCGAATGCGATCGTCGGCGACTTCCTGTGACAACGCCCAGCTCACGGGCTCATTCGGTGCCCTAGCATCTGGCGCGTGCCGCGCCCCTGTGTACCACCCCCCGCCCCCCATGCGCCCCCGTTGAGCGCTCTGCTCCGTCAGTACGCCGCAGGTTCCGCCCTCGCCTGCGACCCCGTCGACCAAGGGCTGCTGAACCGCGGCTACCGGCTGTGCACCACCCGCGGCCGCTACTTCCTCAAGCACCACTTCGACCCCGACACCGCCGACCCCGCCGCGATCGAGCGCCGCCACCGCGCCACCCAGCGCCTGGCCGCCCTCGGCGTCCCCGTCGCGCCGCCGCTGGCCGGACGCGACGGCCGCACGGTCGCCGTCGTCGGCGGCCACGCCTACGCCCTGCACCCGTGGATCGACGGCCGGCACCGCCACGGCGGCCAGCTCACCCCCGGCCAGTGCGCCCGGCTCGGGGCGCTCCTGGGAGCCGTGCACGCGAGCCTGGAGCGCGTGATGCCGCCCAAGGGACGCACGCCCCCCGCCACCAGCCCGCACCCGGTGGAGAGCGCCGACCCCGCCGACACGTTCGACCTCATCGACGACCTCCTCGCGCGCGTGCGCAGGCACCGGCCCGCCGACTCCTTCGACGAACTCGCCCGGCACCGCCTCCTGGAGCGGCGCGCCCTACTGGAGCGGCACGCGGACCGACGGCCCCCGCGCGGAGGCTCGGTGGGCTGGGTGCACGGCGACTTCCACCCGTTCAACGTGCTCTATCAGGGCGACGCCCCGGCCGCGATCGTCGACTGGGACCGGCTCGGCGTGCAGCCCCGCGCGGAGGAGGCCGTACGCGCCGCCGCGATCTTCTTCGTCCAGCCCGCGGGCACCCTGGACCTGCCCAAGGTGGGGGCGTACGCGCGCGCGTACCGGCGTGCGGCGCAGGCCACGCCCTCGGAACTCGCGGCGGCCGTGCACCGCGTGTGGTGGGAACGCCTCAACGACTTCTGGATGCTGCGCTGGCACTACGAGCGCGGCGACACCCGCGCGGACCCCCAGTTCCCCGCCGCCTCGGCGCTGGCGGTGTGGTGGACCCGGGAGTACGACGAGGTGTGCGGGGCGTTCGTGGAGTGACGCCCGCGCAAGGGGCGTTGGTGCAAGCACGTCCGCGCGGGGGCGGACGTCGGTGTGAAGGACGTCCGCGCGGGGGCGGACGTGGGTGTAAGGACGTCCGCGCGGGGGCGCCAGCGGCTCAGACGCCGCCGCCCCCGTCGGCACCGCCGATGACACCCGCGTCCGTGCCGCCGTTCTCGGTGCCGCCGTTCTCGGTGCCGCCGTTCTCGGTACCGCCGTTCTCGGTACCGCCGTTCTCCGTACCGCCGTTCTCCGTACCGCCGGTGTCCGTACCGCCGGTGTCCGTGCCACCGGTGTCGGTGCCGCCGGTGTCGGTCGGCGCGGTGTTCGTCGGCTGGTCCGACGGGCCGTCGGTGAAGGACGGCTGCGGGGAGTACGAGGGGGCCGGCGTCGGGTCGTAGTTGCCCCAGCCGTCGCCGGTGCCCGTGTCCTGGCCCGTGGAGGTGTCCGGGGACTCCTCGGGCGTGTCGTCGCTCGGCGACTCCTCGGGCGTCTCCTCGTCGGTGCTCTGCGAGACCGTCGGGGACGGCGAGTTGTCCGTGCTCGGCTTCTTGCCGTTGTCGCCGTTGAGGGCGAGCGCGACGCCCGCCGCGATGGCGATCACCGCGAGGACGGCGAGGATCCACAGCTTGCCGCGGCCGCTGCCCTTGTTGCCGTGCCCCTCGAAGCCGCCGTCGTCCCGGCCGCCGCCGTAGTTCGGCAGGATCTGCTGCGGGATCTGGGTGGTGCCGGAGGCGTCCACGGGGTGCGGCAGCACCGTGGTGCCCGCGAGACCGCCGGCCGGGGTGTGCCGGCCTTCGTGCGCCTCGACCGGGCCGGTGTTCCAGGTGCCGGTGTGGCCGCCCTGCTCGTACAGCATCTGCAGGCCGTACTGGACCAGCCCCCGCATCTCCTCGGCGGTCTGGAAGCGGTCGTCGGGCTCCTTGGCGAGCGAGCGCATGACGAGGCCGTCCAGCTCCGGCGGGGCGGTGCCCTCGGAGACCTCGGACGGCGGCGTCGGGATGTCCTGGACGTGCTGGTAGACCACCGACAGCGGGGTCTCGCCGACGAACGGCGGGCGCAGTGCGAGGAGTTCGTAGAGCAGACAGCCGGTGGCGTACAGGTCGGAGCGGTGGTCGACGGCCTTGCCGAGCGCCTGCTCCGGGGAGAGGTACTGCGGGGTGCCCATCACCATGCCGGTCTGCGTCATCGTCGTGGACGCGCCGTGCAGGGCGCGGGCGATGCCGAAGTCCATCACCTTCACGGCGCCGTTGTCGGTGATGATGACGTTGGCGGGCTTGATGTCGCGGTGCACGATGCCGTGCTGGTGCGAGTAGGCCAGCGCCTCCAGGACGCCGGAGACGATGATCAGCGCCTGCTCGGGGCCGGGCGCCTCGGCGTTGTGCAGCAGATCGCGGATGGTGCGGCCCTCGACCAGCTCCATCACGATGTACGGCACCGACTGGCCGCCCACGAAGTCCTCGCCGGAGTCGTACACGGCGACGATCGCGTGGTGGTTGAGGCCGGCGACGGACTGCGCCTCGCGCGTGAAGCGGGCCTTGGAGACCGGGTCCTCGGCGAGGTCGGCGCGCAGCAGCTTGACCGCCACGGTACGGCCGAGCCGTACGTCCTCGGCCGCGAACACCTCGGCCATGCCGCCCCGGCCGAGCCGGTGCGTCAGCCGGTACCGGCCGTCCCCGACCAGTCCGCCATTACCCCACAGCTCCGGCGCATCCGACATCCCGCCGCCACTCGCCTCGGGGTCGGACGGGCCCTGAGCGCGCTGCTGCTGTGCCATCAGTCCTCGCCGTCGTTTCTGCCCGCGGTGCGCGCGGTGTTGTTACGGTCTCCGTCGGCCACGCTACAGCCTCCGCGCAAGCCACCGGTCCGGGACGGGCGCCGTGACCGGCACGAGACGGACCGGCCATGAAACCGTGCGCCCGCGCGGTCGTGCAAATCCTGTGTACCGGGCGTACGGCCGCTGTAACGCTTCCGCGACGCTTCTTTCGCGTACGGTCACGGAACGGGCACCGAGCTTGACGTGTCAGTGGCCTGGGGCAGACTTGGCCGGGAATAGCACTTTCGATCAACGGCGCCTGCAGGCCTACGGGGGATACGGATCATGAGCCAGGACGGCGCACAGGACCGGTACGCGGGGCGTTCGCTCGCCGGCGGCCGCTATCAGCTGCGTGATCTGCTCGGCCAGGGCGGCATGGCCTCCGTCCACCTCGCGTACGACGCGGTGCTCGACCGCCAGGTCGCGATCAAGACCCTGCACACCGAACTGGGCCGCGAACAGGCGTTCCGCGAGCGGTTCCGCCGCGAGGCCCAGGCGGTGGCGAAGCTCACGCACACCAACATCGTCTCGGTCTTCGACACCGGCGAGGACGACGTCGACGGCATGACGACGCCTTACATCGTCATGGAGTACGTCGAGGGCCGTCCGCTGGGCTCCGTGCTGGAGGAGGACATCCGGCAGTTCGGCGCGATGCCCGCCGACAAGGCCCTCAAGGTCACCGCGGACGTGCTGGCGGCTCTGGAGATCAGCCACGAGATGGGGCTGGTCCACCGGGACATCAAGCCCGGCAACGTGATGGTGACGAAGCGGAACGTCATCAAGGTGATGGACTTCGGCATCGCGCGGGCCATGCAGTCCGGTGTCACCTCGATGACGCAGACCGGCATGGTCGTCGGCACCCCGCAGTACCTCTCCCCGGAGCAGGCGCTCGGCCGCGGCGTGGACGCCCGCTCCGACCTTTACTCGGTCGGCATCATGCTGTTCCAACTGGTCACCGGACGGCTGCCGTTCGACGCGGACTCACCGCTGGCGATCGCCTACGCGCACGTCCAGGAGGAGCCGGCCGCGGCCTCCTCGATCAACCGCTCCCTGCCGCCGGCCGTGGACGCGCTGATCGCCCGCGCGCTGAAGAAGAACCCGAACGAGCGTTTCCCCACCGCCGAGTCGATGCGCGACGAGTGCCTGCGGGTCGCGGCCTCCGTCCAGGCGGCCCCGCCGAGCATCGTGCCGGGCGCCCCCACGCAGAGCGGTGCGGGCGTCGGCTCCGCCGTCTTCCCGCCGGTCGACCAGGGCACCCCGGCGCCCGTGAGCGGCGTCCAGACGCCGTACCAGCCGACGCCGGTCCCCAACCCGTACGGCACTCCGCCGCCCACGCCCCAGCCGTCGTACGGCTACCCGCAGCAGGGCGGCTACCAGACGCCGGCGCCGTACGCCGCGCAGCCGACGCCGGCGTACAACCTCACCCCGCAGCCGCCGGCCCCCTCGGCTTCCGGCGGGCGCAGGAGCAACAAGCCGGTGATCCTCGGCTCCGCCATCGTGGCCGTGCTCGCGGTCGGCGGTCTGATCGCGGCGCTGTCGCTGAGCGGCGGCGGTGAGGAGGAGCGGGGCAAGGGCGGCGACGCCAGCCCTTCGGCCACGGCGACGCAGAAGCCGGGGTACCGCGGTCCGGACACCTCTCGGACGATCGAGACGACCGAGTGCACCGAGCCCCAGGAGTCGTACAACGACCCCGACAAGATCAAGATCCCGGACTTCCAGTTCAAGAACATCACGTCGGTCAAGGCGTGCCTGCGGGCCGCTGGCTGGCAGGTGGAGGTCAAGGACCAGGACGAGAACACCTACGGCGACGGCACGGTCATGAGCCAGTTCCCGGCCGCGGGCACGGACGTCGATCCCGAGGAGACCGTCCAGATCCAGCTCTACGTCTCGACCGGCAACCCGGCGTCCTGACAGACCCGGGGACGAGAAAGGGCCCGGCGTGATGCCGGGCCTTTCTCGGTCGTACGTCTGGTGAGTGGGGCGGACGGTTTACAGGTACGGGCCGCCCTGGCGGCCACCCCCGCGCGGGTCGTCGTGGCCGTCGTGGCCGCCGACGCCGGGCGGGAGCGCGCGGCGCATCTGCTCCAGCTGGGCCCGCGCGGCCATCTGCTGGGCGAACAGCGTCGTCTGGATCCCGTGGAAGAGGCCTTCCAGCCAGCCCACCAACTGAGCCTGCGCGATGCGCAGTTCCGCGTCGGACGGGGTCGCGTCGTCGGTGAACGGCAGGGAGAGCCGCTCCAGCTCCTCCACCAGCTCCGGCGCCAGACCGTCCTCCAGCTCCTTCACCGAGCTGGCGTGGATCTCCTTGAGCCGGACCCGGCTGGCCTCGTCGAGAGGCGCCACCCGCACTTCCTCCAGCAGCTGCTTGATCATGCTGCCGATCCGCATGACCTTCGCCGGCTGCTCGACCTGGTCCGTCACCGGGGTCTCGTGGGAGTCCTCGTCTCCACCGCCGCCGCTGAGTGCCATGCCGTCCTGGCCCACGACCAGGATGCGCTGGGGGTTCTCCGGCGACCTTTCGTTCCTCGGCATCTCCATACGGTCATTCTCTCCCACGCGTGCACCGCACTGAATGACCCCGGTACGGCCAGCCACCTGGCGGCATCCGGAATGCCGGGGTCTGTCCGAGATGTGAGGCTGACTCCGTGAGCCGATGGCCGCGGGCACTGGGCGCGGCGGGACTGGGAGCGGTACTGGTCCTGCCGGGGGGTGGTGCGGGGTCGTACGGCGGCGTTTCGTCGTACGAGGGCGTTTCGACGTACGGCCACGTCTCGACGTACGGTCGCGTTTCGTCGTACGTGGGCGTTTCGTCGTACGCCATCGTCTCGTCGTACGGGACCGTATCGGCCTACGGGACGCCGCCGCCCACCCCGCCCGCGGAGTCCCCCTCGCCCAGCCGGGCCGGGAACCCCGCGGGTGAGGGGCGGAACCGGCCCGGGCGGATGGAGGAACCCCTGCGGGAGCCCCCGAGGGACCGGCCCCCCGCAGACGCGGCGGAAGAAGCAGACACTCCGCCGTCGGAACCCGCCACCGGCGCGCCCGAGGCCGCCGTGGAGCGGACCGGCGAGCCCGTGCTGCGGATCCTGCCGCTCGGCTCCGGGATGGTGCTCATCGGGCTCGGCCTCGGGCTCGCCTTCGTCGGGCTGCGGGTGCGGCGCGGACGGGGCTGACGGCCGCGCCGCCGTCAGCGCGGCACCGTCACTCCGTGACCAGCAGCACCTTGCCGACGTGGCCGCTCTCCTCCAGCAGCCGGTGCCCGGCGGCGGCCTCCCGCATCGGCAGTTCGCGGTCGACGACCGGCCGTACGTGACCGGCGTCCAGCAGCGGCCACACATGCTCGCGTACGGCCGCCACGATGGCCGCCTTCTCGGAGAGCGGGCGGGCCCGCAGCGAGGTCGCGCTGATCGCGGCGCGCTTGGCGAGCAGGGCGCCGATGTTCAGCTCGCCCTTGACGCCGCCCTGCATCCCGATGATCGCGAGCCGGCCGTTGACGGCAAGCGCCTGGACGTTGCGGTCGAGGTACTTGGCGCCCATGTTGTCGAGGATGACGTCGGCGCCCGCGCCGCCGGTGGCCTCCTTGATCTCGGCGACGAAGTCCTGCTCCCGGTAGTTGATCAGGATGTCGGCGCCCAGCTCGGCGCAGCGGTCCAGCTTCTCCCGGGTACCGGCGGTGACGGCGACGTCGGCGCCGACGGCCTTGGCGAGCTGGATCGCCATCGTGCCGATGCCGCTGGAGCCGCCGTGCACGAGCAGCGTCTCACCGGGCCGCAGATGGGCGACCATGAAGACGTTCGACCAGACCGTGCAGACCACCTCGGGCAGCGCCGCGGCCTGGGTGACGGTCAGTCCCTTGGGCACCGGCAGCAGTTGCCCGGCGGGGACGACGACCTTCTCGGCGTAACCGCCGCCCGAGAGCAGCGCGCACACCTCGTCGCCGACGGACCAGCCGCCGACGCCGGAGCCGAGGGCGGCGATCCGTCCGGAGCACTCCAGGCCGGGGTAGGGGGAGGCGCCGGGCGGCGGCGCGTAGAAGCCCTGCCGCTGAAGGATGTCGGCCCGGTTCACGGCGCTCGCCGTCACCTCGACCAGGACCTCGCCCTCGCCGGGTTCAGGATCCGGTACCTCCGCCCAGGTCAGCGCCTCGGGACCGCCGGGTTTGGGAATCGTGATCGCATGCATGGAAGCGACGCTACTCCTCGGTCGGAAGGCGGAGGCGCCTGGGACATCGGGCGGAATCGCGGCGAAAAGCGTATGCGGGAGCGATGAGTTTGCGCGACGGTGGAGGTCTTCCCTTGCGTAATCCGAGTACGCGGAAGGACACCCACCATGAGCCAGCAGACCTCCGGCCTGGCCATCGAGACCGCGGGACTGGTGAAGACGTTCGGTGACACCAGGGCCGTGGACGGCGTCGACCTCGCCGTGCCGACCGGCACGGTCTACGGAGTCCTCGGTCCGAACGGCGCCGGGAAGACGACCACCGTCAAGATGCTCGCCACCCTGCTGCGGCCCGACGCCGGCCAGGCCCATGTCTTCGGCCACGACGTGGTCCGCGAGGCCGACGAGGTGCGCGGCCGGGTCAGCCTGACCGGGCAGTACGCGTCGGTGGACGAGGACCTGACCGGCACGGAGAACCTGGTCCTGCTGGCCCGCCTGCTCGGGCACGGCAAGAAGAACGCGCGGGAGCGCGCCGCCCGGCTGCTGGAGGCCTTCGGGCTGACCGAGGCTGCCGGCAAGCAGGTCAAGAACTACTCCGGCGGCATGCGGCGCCGTATCGACATCGCCGCGTCCATCCTGAACACGCCCGATCTGCTCTTCCTCGACGAGCCGACCACCGGGCTGGACCCGCGCAGCCGCAACCAGGTTTGGGAGATCGTCCGCGCGGTGGTCGCACAGGGCACGACCGTGCTGCTGACCACGCAGTACCTGGACGAGGCAGACCAGTTGGCGTCCCGGATCGCGGTCATCGACCGCGGCCGGGTGATCGCCGAGGGGACGAAGGGCGAGCTGAAGGCGTCCGTCGGCGCGGGCTCCGTCCATCTGCGGCTGCGGGACGCCGAGCAGCGGACCGAGGCGGCGGACGTGCTGCGCCGGACCCTGGACGCCCATGTGCAGCCGGAACCCGACCCGGTGGCGCTGACCGCCCGGCTCGGTACGGCGGCGAGCGACGACACCGCGGCCGAGCAGGCCGCGCGGGCGCTCGGCGAGCTGGCCCGCGCCGGGATCACCGTGGACAACTTCTCGCTGGGCCAGCCCAGCCTGGACGAGGTGTTCCTCGCCCTGACCGGACACGACACACAGGCCCCGAAGGACGAGGTGGCGGCATGAGCACCGCGGCGACCACGGAGACCAAGGAACTCGCCCCCGTCAGTGCCGAGTCGCTGGCCGCGCTGCTGGTGGCGAGGGAACGGCCGCCGCGGCCGAGCGCCTGGTCGGCCTCGCTGACCTTCGGCTGGCGGGCGATCCTGAAGATCAAGCATGTGCCCGAGCAGCTGTTCGATGTCACCGCGTTCCCGATCATGATGGTGCTGATGTACACCTACCTGTTCGGCGGCGCGCTGGCCGGGTCGCCGAAGGAGTACATCCAGTTCCTGCTGCCGGGCATCCTGGTGATGTCGGTCGTGATGATCACGATGTACACCGGCGTCTCGGTCAACACGGACATCGAGAAGGGCGTCTTCGACCGGTTCCGGTCACTTCCCATCTGGCGTCCGTCGACGATGGTGGGCTATCTCCTCGGCGACGCCCTGCGCTACACCATCGCGTCCGTGGTGATGCTCACCGTCGGCATCGTCCTCGGCTACCGCCCGGACGGCGGGGTCGGCGGGGTGATCGCCGGCATCGCGCTGCTGATCGTCTTCTCCTTCGCGTTCTCCTGGATCTGGACGATGTTCGGGCTGATGCTGCGCACCGAGAAGTCGGTGATGGGCGTCAGCATGATGGTGATCTTCCCGCTGACCTTCCTGTCCAACGTCTTCGTCGACCCGAGCACCATGCCCGGCTGGCTCCAGGCGTTCGTCGACAACAGCCCGGTCACCCATCTCGCCTCGGCGGTGCGCGAGCTGATGGCGGGCGGCTGGCCGGCCGACGAGATCGCCTGGACGCTGGGATGGGCGGCGCTGTTCGTGCTGGTCTTCGGGCCGATCACGATGCGGCTCTACAACCGCAAGTAGCGGGTGCCGTCGCCGACCAGCGTGCGCGCGTGGTCGCAGGCGTGGGCCCGCCTCGGTGTCAGAGCTGCGGGCCTCCCTCGGAGATGTCCCGCCAGTGGTGCAGGCCGTGTCGGTCCTCCGGTGCGATCGCCGGCACGATGGTGATCACCCGATCCGTCAGCTCCAGCCCGCCGACGGCCGGATCGTCGTAGCCGAGCACCCGGTGCCCGCGGACGACGCTCACCACCAGCTCCTCCGTCTCACGTGGGCCGCGGCCCACCTCGGCCCGGGTGACGGGCCGTTCGACGATCTCCAGGCCGCTGCCCTGCCGGATCAGGTCCTCCATCACCAGGCCGGCCGCCGGGCTGAGCACGGACAGCCCCAGCAGCCGGCCGGCCGCCCCGGCGCTGGTGATCACCGCGTCCGCGCCGGACTGCTTCAGCAGCGGTGCGTTCTCCTCCTCACGCACCGCGGCCACGATCTTCGCCCCGGCGTTGAGCTGCCGCGCCGTCAATGCCACCAGCACGGCCGTGTCGTCCCGCTGGGTGGCGATGATGATCTGGCCGGCCCGCTGCACCTCGGCCCGCTTCAGCACCTCGCTGCGGGTCGCGTCGCCCACGACTCCGCCGTAGCCCTCGGTCGTCGCGGCGTCGATCGCCTTGCTGCTCGGATCGATCACGACGACCCGCTCTTTGCGCAGACCGGTGGTGCAGACGGCGTGGATCGCCGACCGGCCCTTCGTACCGAAGCCGACGACGACGGTGTGATCCCGCAAGATGGGCCTCCAGCGTGTGGTTTGTGACGGACGGGAGATCGTCAGGAACCATGGTGCCGACTGTCCGGATCAGCATCCCAGGGGGCACATGATGAAGGGCGACGAACAGCCGCATACCCAGCGGACGGGGGCATCCCTCCTACGGTCCCTCTGGTACCGCTCGCGCAAGGAGGCCCGCGACGACGTCGAGGCCGGCCGCGCGATCACCATGCCCACGCAGAGTGTCGTCCCGCCGCTCCAGCAGGTGATCAAGCGCCTGGTCATGGCGCTGACGGTGCTGGTCATAACGGTGATGATCGTCTATTTCGACCGTGAGGGTTACAACGACAACTCCGACGGGTCCGTCGACTTCATCGACGCGGCGTACTACGCCACCGTCACCCTCTCCACCACCGGCTACGGCGACATCACCCCGGTGAGCGACAGCGCCCGGCTCATCAACATCTTCGTCATCACCCCGCTGCGGGTGCTGTTCCTGATCATCCTCGTCGGCACCACCCTGGAAGTCCTCACCGAGCGCACCCGCCAGCAGGTCCGTATCCACCGCTGGCGTTCCCGGACCCGGAACCACGTGGTGGTCATCGGTTACGGCACCAAGGGCCGCCATGCCGTCCGGACCCTGGTCGGGCAGGGCATCGGCAAGGACCGGATCGTCGTCGTGGACGCCCAGACCAAGGCGGTGACCGCGGCCGGCGACGACGGACTGGTGGCGGTCACCGGGGACGCCACGCTCACGGACACCCTGCTCAAGGCCGAGTTGCAGCGCGCCTCCCAGGTGATCGTCGCCCCACAGCGGGACGAGACGGCCACGCTGATCACCCTCACCGCCCGGCAGCTGAACCGGCGGGCGACGATCGTCGTGGCCGTCCGGGAGGACGAGAACGTGCCGCTGCTGAAGCAGTCCGGCGCGGACACCGTGGTCACCAGCTCCAGCTCCGCCGGCCGTCTGCTCGGCACGTTCATGGCCAGCCCGCCCACGGCCCGGACGCTGGAGGATCTGATGACCCTCGGCAGCGGCCTGGACCTCATCGAGCGGACCGTCACCCTGGAGGAGGTGGGCCGCACACCCCGCGAGTGCGACGACCTGGTCCTGGCGATCGTCCGGGACCGGAAGCGACTGGACTACGCCGTCGGCTGGCAGACCGAGCTGCGCGCCGGCGACCGGGTGATCGCCGTGAGCCGGCCGGTGACGGAGGCCGCCGAGTAGGGCGGTGCGGCCCGTAGGGCCGGTGTGGGGCGTGTTTCACGTGAAACATGTCCCGATCCCCGCCGTCGCCCACGGCAGGTCCAGGATCTCCGTCTCCTGGCCGGGGTCGGCCCCGCCCGGAGGCACGACGGCCAGCGCGTCGGCCGCCGCGACGCCACGCAGCATCGCCGGGCCGTTGTAGTGCAGGGGCACCGCCCGGTCGCCGCGCAGGGTGACCGGGATGAGGCGGGTGTCGTGCGGGTGCCCGTGCGCACCGTCCTTCAGCGGCAGCGCGTACCGCTCCAGGGACGGGCGGCCGGCCAGGGCGCGCAGCAGCGGCTCGGCGAGGGTCAGCAGGCCGGAGACCGCGGCGAGCGGGTTGCCGGGCAGGCCGACGAGGTGCTGGTGCTCCTTGAGGCGGGCGAGCAGCATCGGGTGGCCGGGGCGCACCTTGACGCCGTTGACCAGCAGTTCCGCCCCGATACGGCGCAGGGTGGGGTGGACGTGGTCGACGGGGCCCGCGGCGGTGCCGCCGGTGGTGACGATCAGGTCGGCCTTGCTGCCGGTGATCGCCCGGTGCAGGGCCTTCGCGTCGTCCCCGAGCCGCCGCACCGAGCTGACCTCGGCGCCGAGCGCCCGCAGCCAGGGCGGCAGCATGGGGCCGAGGGCGTCCCGGATCAGGCCGTCGTGCGGAAGGCCCTCGGTGAGGAGTTCGTCGCCGAGGATGAGGACGTCGACGCGGGGGCGGGGCACCACCGTGAGGGTGTCGTATCCGGCGGCCGCGGCGAGGCCGAGGACGGCGGGGGTGATGAGCGTGCCGGTCGGCAGCAGCTGGTCTCCGCTGCGGCACTCCTGGCCGCGGGGGCGGATGTCCTGGCCGTGGCCCACCTCCCGGGTGGGGTGCAGCCGGCCCTTGTCGTCGGTGATGCCGTGCTCGCTGCGCAGGACCGCCGTGGTGTCCGGCGGGATCCGCGCGCCGGTGGCGATCCGGACCGCCTCTCCGTCGGCGAGCCGCGCGGGCCCCGCGTGCCCGGCCAGCACTCCCTCGTCGCGCAGCGCCCAGGGCCCGGGCCCGGCGACGGCCCAGCCGTCCATCGCCGAGGTGTCGAACGAGGGCAGGTCGGTGAGGGCGGCCAAGGGGGCGGCCAGGACCAGGCCCAGGGCGGCGTCGAGCGGCACGGAGGCGGGGGACCGGGGCTCGGCGGGAGCGTCGCTGCGGTCGGTGTGCCCGTTCCGGCCGACGGGAGCGTCGGCGCCGGTGCTGTGCGGGCGGAGGCCGCGTCCGGCCCGCTCGGCGATCGCGCGGGCCTCCGGCCAGGGGGTGGCGCGGTGGTGGGCATCCGTCTTCGGGGAGGCGGCGGGCGCGGTGGCGGGCACCTCCCGGCCCGTCGGGGCGTGGGCGTGGTCGTCTCGGCCGTGTGCCTTCTTCACCAGGGCCAGTGCCTCCTCGACGTCGAGGTCGTCGGTTTCCCCGCCGGTCCGGATGCCGGGGGCGGTCATCCGGCGTCCGGACGCGCGTCGGCCCCTGCGGCGGTTTCCTCGTCCGCCCAGCGCTGGGCCAGGGCGGCGGCCTTGCGGGCGGCCTCGGCGACGGCCTCGGGGCCGCCCCCGGCGCGGGCGGCGGCGTAGCCGACGAGGAAGGTGGTCAGCGGGGCGGCGGGACGCGCCACCCCGTGGGCTGCGTCGCGGGCCAGGTCGAGCAGGACGCCGGTGTCGACATCGAGGTCGATGCCCAGTTCGTCCTTGACCGCGGAGATCCATTCATCCAACACCTGATCATGCTCCCTGATGCGTGCCCTTGCGGTGGCGATGTCGTCCCAGGTGTCGCAGTCGAAGGAGGCGACGGGATCCGGGACCCGGGTGAGGTCGAGGGCGCCGGTCAGCCGGCGCAGCGGCAGCCCGGTGAGCGAGCCGTGCGCGGCGGTGAGCGCGGTCAGCTCGCGGCGCAGGGCGGCCGCGCGGTAGACGGCGACCAGCGGCTGGTCGCGGCCGTCGGCGTCGGTGAGCAGCGCGCCGTCGGCACCGCCCGCGTCCAGGGCGGCGCCCAGCCGCCGTACCGTGCCCTCGTCGAGGAACGGCAGGTCCGCGGAGAGCACCACGACGTGCTCGGCGGTGGTGTGCCGCAGCCCGGCGTCGAGCGCGGCGAGCGGGCCCGCGCCGGGCGGGTCCTCGCGGGCCCAGGTCACCGGCCGCGCGGTGGGGCGCGGGGCGGCGACGACGACAGTGGTGCGGGCCTCGGCGCAGGCGGCGAGGACACGGTCGAGCAGGGGCCGCCCGCCCACCCGCACGGCGGGCTTGTCGGCACCGCCGAGCCGCCGCGCGGCTCCCCCGGCGAGCACGACGGCGTCGTGGACGACGGCGTCGGGGACGACGGCGTCGGGCGCGGTCGGAGCCCTGTTAGAGGTCATGTCCCGAGTATGAGCGCCGCAAAGATCATTGCCACCCCTGCGCACAGCATGTGGACAGTACGGCTGTGGCAGGGGTGGCGGGGGTGGGGGCGACAGGTCACAGGGTGCGCAGCAGCACCGCCGGCTGTTCGACGCAGTCCGCGACATAACGGAGGAAGCCGCCCGCCGTGCCGCCGTCGCAGACCCGGTGGTCGAAGGTCAGCGACAGCTGGACGACCTGGCGGACCGCCAGCTCGCCCTCGTGCACCCACGGCTTGGGGACGATGCGGCCGACGCCGAGCATGGCCGCCTCGGGGTGGTTGATGATCGGCGTGGAGCCGTCGACGCCGAACACGCCGTAGTTGTTCAGCGTGAAGGTGCCGCCGGTCAGGTCCCCGGGTGTGAGGGTCCCGGTCCGGGCCGCCTCGGTCAGCCGGGCGAACTCCGCGGTCAGGCCCTCGGCGTCGCGGGCGTGCGCGTCCCGGACGACGGGGACGACGAGACCCCGCTCGGTCTGCGCGGCGAAGCCCAGGTGGACGTGGTCGAGCTGGACGACCTCGCGGCCGGCCAGGTCGACGGTGGAGTTCAGCTCGGGGTAGCGGGCGAGCGCGGCGGTGCAGATCCGGGCCAGCAGGGCGAGCAGGGAGATCTTCGGTCCGCCGGCCGCGTTCATCGCGGCCCGGGCCCGCATCAGCTCGGTCGCGTCGGCGTCCACCCAGCAGGTGGCGTCCGGGATCTCGCGCCGGCTGCGGGACAGCTTGTCGGCGACGGCGCCGCGTACTCCCTTCAGCGGTACGCGGGTGCCCCCGCCGAGAGCCGAGGAGGCGGCGGGCGGGGCCGTGGCGGCGGGCTGGGGGACCGCGCGCACGGGCGTCCCGGCCTGCGGGGCCGCCGTACGGCCGCCTTGTGCCGCGGCGGCGCGCAGGGCGTACTCCACGTCCGCGCGCAGGATCAGCCCGTCCGGGCCGGAGCCGGTCATCTCCCGCAGGTCCAGCCCGTTCTCGCGGGCGAGCCGGCGGACGAGGGGGGAGATCACAGGGATGGGGCCGTCACCGTTGACGCGGTCGCCTTCGGGGGCGGCCGGGGACACGGGGGCCGGAGGGGGAGTGCTCCGCACGGCGGGTTCCGGGGCCGGCGGAGGCGTGGCGGCGGCCGGCTGCTGCGGACGGACCCTCGGGCGGCGGGCCGGGGGCGCGCCCGTGCCGTAGCCGACGAGGACGTTGCCGGAGCCCTCGCTCTCGCCCGCCGGGCCTTCGGCGCTCTCGGCCGCACCGCCCGGGGCCGGGGCCTCGGAGGCCAGGCCCTCGGAGGCGGGAGCGCCGACCGCGACCGTGATCAGGGGCGCCCCGACGGGCAGCTCGGTCCCCTCCTCGCCGAAGCGGGCGGTGACGACACCGCCGTAGGGGCAGGGGACCTCGACCATCGCCTTGGCCGTCTCGACCTCGACGACCGGCTGGTCGACGGCGACGACGTCGCCGACCTGCACCAGCCAGCGCACGATCTCCGCCTCGGTGAGCCCCTCGCCGAGGTCGGGGAGCTTGAACTCCAGCACCTGTGCCATCAGCTCTCGGCCTCCCATTGCAGACGCGCCACGGCGTCCAGGATCCGGTCGACGCCGGGCAAATGATGCCGCTCTAGCATGGGCGGCGGATAGGGGATGTCGAAACCGGCCACCCGCAGCACCGGCGCCTCCAGGTGGTGGAAGCAGCGCTCGGTGACCCGGGAGGCGATCTCCCCGCCCGGCCCGCCGAAGCCGCCCGACTCGTGGACCACGACCGCCCGCCCGGTCCGCCGCACCGAGGCACAGACCGTCTCGTCGTCGAACGGCACCAGGGAGCGCAGGTCGACCACTTCCAGGTCCCACCCCTCGGCCCGCGCGGCCTCGGCGGCTTCGAGGCAGACGGGCACCGACGGGCCGTACGTGATGAGCGTGGCGCTGCGGCCCGGGCGCCGCACCACCGCGCGGCCGATGGGGTCGACGGACTGCGGCTGCTCCGGGTTCCAGGAGTCCTTCGACCAGTACAGCCGCTTGGGCTCCAGGAAGACGACCGGGTCGTCGGAGGCGATGGCGGCGCGCAGCAGGCCGTAGGCGTCGGCGACGGTGGCGGGCGTGACGACGTGGAGTCCCGGGGTCGCCATGTAGTAGGCCTCGGAGGAGTCACTGTGGTGCTCGACCCCGCCGATGCCGCCGCCGTAGGGGACGCGGACGGTGATCGGGAGCGGCATCTTCCCGCGGGTGCGGTTGCGCATCCGGGCGACATGGCTGATCAGCTGCTCGAACGCCGGGTAGGCGAAGGCGTCGAACTGCATCTCCACGACCGGCCGCAGCCCGTACATGGCCATGCCGACGGCGGTGCCGAGGATGCCGGCCTCGGCGAGCGGGGTGTCGGTGCAGCGGTCCTCGCCGAACTCCTTGGCGAGCCCGTCCGTGACGCGGAAGACACCGCCTAGGGTGCCGACGTCCTCACCGAGGACGTGCACGGCCGGGTCGGCGGCCATGGCGTCGCGCAGCGCCCGCGTGAGGGCCTGCGCCATGGTGGCCGGCTTGACGGCGACGGTGGTCATCGGTGGGCCCCTTCCTGGCCGGCCGCCAGCTCCGCCCGCAACTGGGCCTGCTGCTCACGCAGTTGCGGGGTGGGCTCGGCGTAGACGTCGGCGAACAGGTCCATCGGGTCGAGCACGGGGTCCTGGTTCATGCGGGCGCGCAGGTCGGCTGCCATGGCCTCGGCGGCGTCCCGCGCGGACTGGATTCCGGCCTCGTCGAGCAGGCCGCGGTCGGTCAGCTCCCGCTCCAGCAGCGCGATCGGGTCGTGCTCGCGCCAGGTCTCGACCTCGTCGTCGGTGCGGTAGCGGGTGGCGTCGTCGGCGTTGGTGTGGGCGTCCAGGCGGTACGTCACCGCCTCCACGAGGGTGGGGCCGCCGCCCGCGCGGGCGTGCCGTACGGCGTCCGTCAGCACCTCGTGCACGGCGGCCGCGTCGTTGCCGTCGACCAGGCGGCCGGGCATGCCGTACCCGACGGCCTTGTGGGCGAGGGTGGGGGCGGCGGTCTGCTTGGCCAGCGGGACGGAGATCGCGAAGCCGTTGTTCTGGACCAGGAAGACGACCGGTGCCTGCCAGACCGCGGCGAAGTTCAGCGCCTCGTGGAAGTCACCCTCGCTGGTGCCGCCGTCGCCGACCATGGCCAGCGCGACCACGTCGTCGCCCTTGAGGCGGGCGGCGTGGGCGAGGCCGACCGCGTGCGGGAGCTGGGTGGCGAGGGGGGTGCACAGGGGGGCGACGCGGTGCTCGTACGGGTCGTAGCCGGTGTGCCAGTCGCCGCGCAGCAGGGTCAGCGCCTCGACGGGGTCCACGCCGCGGGCGACGGCGGCGAGGGTGTCGCGGTAGCTGGGGAACAGCCAGTCGCGTTCCTCCAGGACGAGGGCGGCGGCGACCTCACAGGCCTCCTGGCCGGTGCTGGACGGGTAGACGGCGAGCCGGCCCTGCTTGGTGAGGGCGGTGGCCTGCGCGTTGTACCGGCGGCCGCGGATCAGCTGGGCGTACAGGGTGCGCAGCAGCTCGGGGTCGGCCTTGGCCGCCGCCTCGGTGCCGAGGACGCGGTAGGGCTCCGCGTCGGGCAGCAGCGGCGCGGGGTCGGTTCGGGGCTGCCAGGCGGGCGGCGGTGTGGGCCGGTACGCGCCCCGCTGCTCCATGACCGTCATGACGGCACCTCCTCGTGGGGGTGGCTTCGAGAGGCGCAGCGTCTGTGATGCGCCTCACCTACCGATTGTTCGGTCGTCGGCACATTTTGGCTACGGGCGGGTCCAGGCTGTGGACAAACGGTTCTGCACAGCCTGAGATGGACGCAGTACGTCCATGGTAGGGAGGCGGGGGGACATGGCATCTGAACAAATGGCCGAGGCCGCCGACACCGGCGCTCCCCTGCCGCCACCCCGCCCCCTCGACGCCATCGACCAGGACATCCTGCGGATGCTCCAAGCGGACGGCCGTGCTTCCATACGCTCCGTCGCCGAGCGGGTCCACGTGTCGCGGGCCAACGCCTACGCGCGGATCAACCGGCTCGTCGAGGACGGCGTCATCCGCGGCTTCGGGGCGCGCGTCGACCACGAGCGCGCCGGTCACGGCACCTCGGCGTACATCACCCTGAAGATCGTCCAGAACTCCTGGCGCACGGTGCGCGAACAGCTGCGGCGGCTGCCCGGCGCCTCGCACATCGCCCTGGTCGGCGGCGACTTCGACGTCCTGCTGCTGGTGCACACCCCGGACAACCGGGCCCTGCGCGAGCTGGTGCTCACCCGTCTCCAGGCCATCCCGGAAGTGCTCTCCACCCGCACGCTGCTGGTGTTCGAGGAGGAGGACCTGGACCCGCAGGGGTGAACGCCCCGGCCTGCGTCCGTCAGCCGGAGGCCATCGCCGCGCCCAGCAGGATCGCGAACGCCAGCGGAAGCAGCGCGCACCCGAGCCCGGTGACCGCCGCGGCCATCCGGACCCCGCGCAGCGACCGGCGGTGCGGCAGCACCCAGGCGAGCACGAACAAGCCGGTCGCCCAGTACAGGATGCCGCCGAAGGCTCCGGGGCCGTCCTCGGACGCGAACCAGCTGTACTCCAGCGCCAGGATCGGCACACCGAACAGGGAGGCCACGAGGGGCGCCCGCCACCAGGTGGGGTGGGCGGCGGCGGAGGACGAGGAGGACGGCACGTCGGCGGTAGGCATGCGTCCCACCCCATCACCGGCGCGCCGGCCGGGCATCGGGAGACGTACTCATGCCCGCCACGCGCGCGTACTCACCCGCGAGGCCGCCGTCAGTCGGCCTGGCGCAGCCCCCCGAACACCAACCGGGCCACCGCGTCGCCCACTTCGCGCTCACCCATGCCGCGTCCGTCCGGCCGGTACCACTCCACGATGGAGTTGATCATCCCGAAGACGAGCCGGGTCGCCAGCCGGACCTCCACGTCACCGCGCACGTCCCCGTCGGCGGCGGCCGCCTTCAGCAGCTCGGCGACCCGGTGGTCGAAGTCCCGGCGGCGCTCCAGGGCCCAGCGTTCGGTGTCGGTGTTGCCGCGCACCCGCAGCAGCAGGGTGACGTACGGCAGTTCGGCTATCAGCACCTCGACCATGCGCCGTACGACGTACTCGAGCCGGTCGGCGGCGCGCCCCACGCGCGCGTGCTCCTCGTCGAGGATCGCGAAGAGCCCGTCCAGCGCCCGGCTGACGGCCCGGCGCAGCAGCTCTTCCTTGCCGGTGACGTGGTGGTAGATCGACGACTTGGAGATACCGGCCGCCCTGGACAGGTGCTCCATGGACGTGCCGTCGTAGCCGCGCTCGTTGAAGACCTGCACGGCGACCGAGAGCAGGCTCTCCGGCGTGTACGTGTCGCGTTTGGCGGTGGTCATGACGTGCTGCCCTCCCGCTTGTCGGTGGCGTACGCGTGGCGGTACAGCGCGAGGGACGGCGCGTAGCGGCCGGACGGGTCGCGCAGGTGCAGGTCGTCGAGGAGGGCGTAGGCCCAGCCCCGGCCGAGCCGGCGGCTCCATTCGAAGGGCCCCAGCGGGTAGTTGACGCCCAGGCGCATGGCGGTGTCGATGTCCTCCTCGGTGGCCACGCCCTTGGCGACGGCGTCGTACGCCAGGTCGACGATGCGGGCCACCGCGCGGGCCACGATCATGCCGGGGACATCGCCGATGACGCTGACCTTCTTGCCGAGCGCCTGGAACAGCCCGGTGGCCTCGGCGAGGGTCCGCGGGGAGGTGTCCTGGGAGGCGGAGAGGGCGACGCGGGTCGCCTTGCGGTAGTCGAGGGCGAGGTCGAAGTAGACGACGTCGCGGAACTCCACGGAGGTCTGGCCGTCGGCGAGGACCAGCTGGCCGCCACTGGGCAGCACCAGGCGGGTGCCGTTGTCCTCGTCCTCGTCGCGGACCTCGATGCCCGCCTCGCGGATCATCGGCAGCAGATCGGCCGCGGGACCGAGTCCCCCCTCGGCGACGACGTACGCGGGCGGCTGGGCGGGCTCCGCGGTGTGCGGCTCGGGACGGTCGGCTCCGTCGCGGTAGTCGTACCAGCCCTGCCCGCTCTTGCGGCCGAGGCGGCCGGACTCGACCAGCCGGCGCTGGGCGAGCGACGGGGTGAACCGCACGTCCTGGAAGAAGGACTGCCAGACGGAGTGCGTGACGGACTCGTTGACGTCCTGCCCGATGAGGTCGGTCAGCTCGAAGGCGCCCATCTTGAAGCCGCCCGACTCGCGCAGCACCGCGTCGATGGTGGCGGGGTCGGCGCCCTGGGACTCGTAGACCGTGAAGGCCTCGGCGTAGAAGGGCCGGGCGATGCGGTTGACGATGAAGCCGGGGGTGTCCGCGCAGGCGACCGGCGTCTTGCCCCAGGCGCGGGCCGTCTCGTACGCGCGCGTGGCCGACGTGACGTCGGTGCCGAACCCGGAGACGACCTCGACCAGCGGCAGCAGCGGGGCGGGGTTGAAGAAGTGCAGGCCGACGAAGCGGCCCGGGTTGCGCAGGGCGCCGCCGATGGCCGACACCGACAGCGACGAGGTGTTGGTGGCGAGCAGACAGTCGTCGGCGACGACGTCCTCCAGCTCGCGGAAGAGCTGCTGCTTGACGTCGAGCCGCTCCAGGACGGCCTCCACGACCAGCGCGCAGTCCGCGAGGTCGGCGATGCTCTCGGCCGGCTTCAGCCGGGCGCGGGCCGCGTCGCGTTCCGCGCCGGTGAGCCGGTCCTTCTCGACGAGCCGGTCGAGGCGGGCGCCGATCGCGGCGGCCGCCTCCGCGGCGCGCCCGGGAACGGCGTCGTGGAGCTGTACGGGATGCCCCGCGACCAGCGCCACCTGGGCGATGCCCTGACCCATGGTGCCGGTGCCGACGACGGCGACGGGGCTGCTGAGGTCGAGTGCTGTCATGAGCGCGATCCTCCCGCACGGCGTTTTCCACAGATGCGCCGGTCCCCCTTGTCCCGACCGATCGTTCGGTTACTCTAACTCTGTCTGCCTGTTCCTGCCCATGTCTTTGCCCAGGTCATGAGCTCGACGAGGAGCTCTTGAGACGAGGAGTTGGTCCCGCATGGCCGCCGAACTCACCGCGAACCAGCTGACCGCCCAGCACCGGCCCACCCTCGACCAGGCGCTGGAAGCGATCCGCACACGCGCGTACTGGTCCCCGCACCCCGAACACCCCAAGGCCTACGGCGAGCACGGCAGCCTGGACGCGGCAGCGGGCAAGGCCGCCTTCGACGCCCTCCTGGGCACCCGCCTCGACCTCGGCCAGCCCGGCACGGACGACTGGGTGGGCGGCGAGGTGTCGCCCTACGGCATCGAGCTGGGCGTCGAGTACCCCCACGCGGACATCGACGTACTGCTGCCCGCCATGCGCGCCGGACAGCGCGCCTGGCGGGACGCGGGCGCGGAGCTGCGCGCCCTGGTCTGCGTGGAGATCCTGAAGCGGATCAGCGACCGGACGCACGAGTTCGCCCACGCGGTCATGCACACCTCCGGCCAAGCCTTCATGATGGCCTTCCAGGCGGGCGGCCCGCACGCCCAGGACCGCGGCCTGGAGGCGGTTGCGTACGCGTACGCGGAGCAGGTCCGCACCCCCGACTCGGCGGAGTGGACCAAGCCCCAGGGCAAGCGCGACCCGCTCGCGCTGACCAAGCGGTTCACGCCGGTCCCGCGCGGGATCGGGCTGGTCATCGGCTGCAACACCTTCCCGACGTGGAACGGCTACCCGGGCCTGTTCGCCTCCCTCGCCACCGGCAACGCGGTCCTCGTCAAGCCGCACCCCCGCGCGGTGCTGCCGCTCGCGCTGACGGTGAAGATCGCGCGGGAGGTCCTCGCCGAGGCGGGCTTCGACCCGAACCTGGTCGCGCTGGCCGCCGAGCGGCCCGGCGAGGGCATCGCCAAGACACTCGCCACGCGCCCCGAGATCCGCATCATCGACTACACCGGCTCCACGTCCTTCGGCGACTGGCTGGAGAGCAACGCCCGCCAGGCGCAGGTCCACACCGAGAAGGCCGGCGTCAACACGGTCCTCGTGGAGTCGACCGACGACTACAAGGGGATGCTGTCCAACCTGGCCTTCTCGCTGTCGCTGTACAGCGGCCAGATGTGCACCACCCCGCAGAACCTGCTCGTCCCCCGCGAGGGCATCCGCACCGACCAGGGCCCCAAGAGCTACGACGAGGTGGTCGCCGACCTCGCCCGCGCGGTCGACGGTCTGCTCGGCGACGACGCCCGCGCGAACGCCCTGCTCGGCGCGATCGTCAACCCGGACGTCAAGGCCCGCCTGGAGGCGGCGGCCGGTCTCGGCGAGGTCGCGCTGGCCTCCCGCGAGGTCGCCAACCCGGAGTTCCCGGGCGCGGTCGTCCGCACCCCGGTGATCGTGAAGCTGGACGGCGCCAAGCCGGACGACGAGGCCGCCTACATGAGCGAGTGCTTCGGCCCGGTCTCCTTCGCGGTCGCCGTCGACTCGGCGGCCGACGCGCTGGAGCTGCTGCGCCGCACGGTCCGCGAGAAGGGCGCCATGACGGTCGGCGCGTACACCACCGACACGGAGGTGGAGCGGGCCGTCGAGGAGGTCTGCCTGGAGGAGGCCGCCCAGCTCTCCCTCAACCTCACCGGCGGGGTGTACGTCAACCAGACCGCCGCCTTCTCGGACTTCCACGGCTCCGGCGGGAACCCGGCGGCCAACTCGGCCCTCACCGACGGGGCGTTCGTCGCCAACCGTTTCCGGGTGGTGGAGGTACGCCGCGAGGCCTGAGTGCGGAGGGAGGCGCCTCGGTGCGGCGCGAGCCGCCTGAGGTGATGCGCGAGGCGCGTGGCCCGAGCGCGCGGGCCTACGCGCTTCCGAGGCTCCAGTGGTACAGCGTCATGGCCACGCTGGTGGCGAGGTTGTAGCTGGAGACCTGGGGCCGCATGGGAAGGGCCAGCAGATGGTCGGTCCGCGCGCGCAGCTCGGCGGACAGCCCGCTGCGCTCGGAGCCGAAGGCGAGGACGGCGTCGTCCGGGAGCTTCACGCCGCGGATGTCGTCGCCCTCCGGGTCCAGCGCGAACAGCGGCCCCGGCGGCAGCTCCGGCACGGTCAGCCGCTCCACGGCGGTCGCGAAGTGCAGGCCCGCACCGCCGCGCACCACCGTCGGATGCCAGGGGTCGAGGGTGCCGGTGGTGACCACGCCGGTCACCCCGAAACCGGCGGCCAGCCGGATCACGGCGCCCGCGTTGCCGAGGTTGCGCGGGTTGTCGAGGACCACCACGGGGGCGGTGCGCGCGGTGCCGCCCAGCCGGTCGAGGTTGGCCGCGCGGGAGGGCCGTACGGCGAGCGCGGCCACGCCGGTGGGGTGCGGGCGCGGCACGAGCGAGGCGTACGTCGTCTCTGGCACCTCGGTGAGCAGCGCCTCCAGCGGCTGCCGGACGTCGGGGGCCAGCTCGTCGGCGAGGGCGAGGGCGGCCCGCCGGTCGGTGGTGACCGCCACCGGCACCTCGGCGTCGAAGCGCAGCGCGTGCTTGAGGGCGTGGAAGCCGTCCAGCAGCACACAGCCGCCGGCGAGCCGGTGCCAGACGGTCACGGGGTCGGCCGGGCCGGCCAGGTCGTTCATGCCGTGAAGCCTACGTGGCTGGGCGTGCCCGGCTCCGGCACCCGCGGTTCGGGCTCGGAGGCCCGGCCCGCCCGGGAGAGGCGCGAGAACAGGCCCATGCGGGAGAACAGCCGTCCACGCGCGCGTGCCGCCCAGCCGCCGAGGCGGCGCAGGAACGACGTCGGCAGGAAGACGGCGTCCGCCGCGATCATGGCCAGCGAGAAGAACGGCAGCCCGAGGACCACGGCGATCACCGCGTGCTCGGTGATCATGCCGGCGAGCAGGACGTTCTTGACCCGCCGGTGGAACAGCGTGAACGGGAAGGCCACCTGCACCAGGACCGTCCCGTAGGTCACCAGCATCACCAGGGTGCCGCTGCTGGAGAGCAGGTCGGCGAGGGCGGGCCAGGGGGAGAAGGAGTCCAGGTGCAGCGGGTAGTAGACGGCGGTGCCGTCCTGCCAGCGAGAGCCCTGGATCTTGTACCAGCCGGCCGTGGCGTAGATCAGACAGGCCTCGGCCATGATCACCAGCAGCGCGCCGTTGTGCACGATGTTGGCGACCAGATCGAGCGCGATCCGCGGCTGCGCGGTCCGCGCGTACCGGCCGACGGCCCACCACAGGGCCTGCGCCACCAGGACGGCCAGCAGCAGCGCCGGCACCAGCGGGTCGCCGTCGAGGCGGCCCGCGGCGGCCACCGCGGCCAGCGCCAGGCCGAGCACGGCCCACAGCGCGGGACCCGTGGCGTCGCCGGACCGCTCCCCACGCGCGCGTGCCGCGGCGGTGAGGCGGGCGCGCCGCGCGTCCAGCGACCACACCTGACCGCAGCGCGTGAAGACCAGGTAGACGCTCATCAGGTGCAGGACGTTGTCGCCGCCGTCGCCCATGAAGACGCTGCGGTTCTGCAGCGACAGCACGCCCACCATGAAGAGCACGGACATCGTCCGGGTCCGCCAGCCCAGCATCAGCAGCAGGCTGGACAGCATGGCGAATCCGTAGCCGATCTCGAACCAGACCCGGCCGTCGAACCACAGCAGCGCGGTGAAGGCGCCGTTCTGCCCGACCAGCTCTTCGGCGAGAGGCTTGCTCCACGGGCCGTCGGGGCCGTACAGCTCCGCGCGGTGGGGGAACTCGCGCAGCAGGAAAAGCAGCCAGGTCGCGGAGAAACCGATGCGGACCACCGCGGTCTGGTAGGGGCCGAGAGCGGACTCGGTGACCCGGGCGATCGCGCCGGACAGCGCGAGGGCGAGGCGATTCACCCGACACCTCCACGGGTCTCCTCCGCCGGGACCGACCACCAGGGCAGCACCCGGTACACCGGCTTCAGCGATATCCGTTCCTCGCTCCACTCCGGCGGTCGCACATTGGCGGTACGGGAGCGTATCTGGACGCGTTCGACGGCACCGCCGGGACCGGCCGCGTCCGCGCGGTCCAGGCGCATCACGACGATGCGGCGCAGATAGGTCTCGGCGAGCAGGCCCCGCGAGGCGCTGGACCGGCTGTCGTCGTCGTGGGTGGCGGTGTAGAAGTCCCAGGCGCGGCGCAGCTCGTTCTGCTGGGTGTGGCTGGGCAGCAGGTTGCCGTCGATCGCCCGGCCGTCCGCGGCGGACAGGTCGTACCAGCCGGTGGTGCGCAGATCGCCGTCCTCGGTGCGGATCTGGGCGCGGACCTGGACGGCGATGTTCTGCTGGAGCGGGTTCGGCGCGAACAGCTTCCAGTTCTGTTCGAACTCCGGGTATATCCAGTCGTCGATCGCGTCACCGTGCGCCTTGGTCACCGTGTTCGACGGCGCGACGTGCAGGAAGACCATCCCGACGTGCGCGCAGACGGCGACCGCGACGACGGCCAGCGCCAGTGCCACGCCGATCTGCCAGTCGAGGGAGAGCGCGGCGACGCCGGTACGGCGGTCGGCGATCCGGCCGTCCGGGTCCGCCGCGCCGGTGGGGCCGGCCGGTTTCGCCGCCTCGACCGCTTCCCCCGGAACGCCCGGAGCGGCCGCGCCGGTCCCGCGCGCCTCCCCTGCGCCGTGCGCGTCCGTTCCGCCGTGCGCGTCCATTCCGCCCCGTTCCCCGATTCCTTCCGGTCCGACTTCTCCGCCCGCCCGTCCGCGAAGCCTCATATACCGCCGTGCCGCCCGCCACGGAGCCGGTCCGGAGCCGTCATCACCCGCCCGCACCGCCGAGCGGTGCCGAAGGCGAACGCTACTCAGGCCTGGCCGCCCGGCACAGCCCCTTCGGCCGGCCCCGACGGTCGTCCACAGCCGCACGGCCGCCGTCCGCAGGTTATCCACAGCGGTTGACACCTTACGGCGCCCGTCCCACCATGGAATCGCACGGACCGAACGATCGGTCGGGAGCTTGCTCCTCGCGGAGCCCAGGTCGAGGGGGACCTCATGGCGACAGCAGCCGCGCAGCACACCGCCCGCGGCCAGGCGGACGGCGATCACACCGCCGACGGCACCGCCCAGGACACCGCCGCCTACGAGCGCGCCTTCGACGCCGCCGTCGCCGCCGACGAGCGCGTCGAACCACGCGACTGGATGCCCGACGCCTACCGGGCGACACTCGTCCGGCAGATCGCCCAGCACGCCCACTCCGAGATCATCGGCATGCAGCCGGAAGCCAACTGGATCACGCGCGCGCCCTCACTGCGCCGCAAGGCCATCCTGATGGCCAAGGTCCAGGACGAGGCCGGCCACGGCCTGTACCTCTACAGCGCCGCCGAAACCCTCGGCACCAGCCGCGACGAACTCCTGGACAAGCTCCACTCCGGCCGCCAGAAGTACTCGTCGATCTTCAACTACCCCACACTCACCTGGGCCGACGTCGGCGCCATCGGCTGGCTGGTGGACGGCGCCGCGATCACCAACCAGGTCCCCCTGTGCCGCTGCTCCTACGGCCCGTACGCCCGCGCGATGGTCCGCATCTGCAAGGAGGAGTCCTTCCACCAGCGCCAGGGCTACGAACTGCTGCTGGCGCTCAGCCGCGGCACCCCCGAGCAGCACGCGATGGCGCAGGACGCCGTCGACCGCTGGTGGTGGCCGTCCCTGATGATGTTCGGCCCTCCCGACGACGAGTCGCAGCACTCGGCACAGTCGATGGCCTGGAAGATCAAACGCCACTCCAACGACGAGCTGCGGCAGCGTTTCGTCGACATCTGCGTCCCGCAGGCCGAGTCCCTGGGACTCACCCTCCCCGACCCGGACCTGCGGTGGAACGAGGAGCGCGGGCACTACGACTTCGGCGCGATCGACTGGACGGAGTTCTGGGACGTCCTCAAGGGCAACGGGCCGTGCAACGAACAGCGGCTGACCCAGCGCAGGCGGGCCCACGAAGAGGGCGCCTGGGTCAGGGAAGCGGCCGCGGCCTACGCGGCCAAGCACAGCGAGACGGGAGCGACGCACGCATGACGAACACCGACTGGCCGCTGTGGGAGGTCTTCGTCCGCTCCCGGCGCGGACTCTCCCACACCCACGCCGGCAGCCTGCACGCGCCGGACGCGGAACTCGCCCTGCGCAACGCCCGCGACCTGTACACCCGCCGCAGCGAAGGCGTCTCGATCTGGGTCGTGCCGTCCTCGGCGATCACCGCGTCCTCGCCCGACGAGAAGGACCCGTTCTTCGAACCCGCCGCCGACAAGCCGTACCGGCATCCCACGTTCTACGAGATCCCGGAGGGAGTGAAGCACCTGTGACGACGACCGTGCCCACCACGGCGGCCCTCGCGCTCGGCGACGACGCCCTGGTGCTCTCCCACCGGCTCGGCGAATGGGCCGGCCACGCCCCCGTCCTGGAGGAGGAGGTCGCCCTCGCCAACATCGCCCTGGACCTGCTCGGCCAGGCCCGGGTGCTGCTGTCGACGGCCGGCGACGAGGACGAGCTGGCGTACCTGCGCGAGGAGCGCGCCTTCCGCAACCTCCAGCTGGTGGAACAGCCCAACGGCGACTTCGCCCACACCATCGCCCGCCAGCTGTACTTCTCCACCTACCAGCACCTGCTCTACGACCGGCTGGCCACCGGGGACGGCCCCTTCGCCGGCCTCGCCGCGAAGGCCGTCAAGGAGGTCGCCTACCACCGCGACCACGCCGAACAGTGGACCCTGCGGCTCGGCGACGGCACGGACGTCAGCCACGAGCGGATGCGGCACGCCTGCACCGCGCTTTGGCGGTTCACCGGCGAGATGTTCCAGCCCGTGGAAGGCCTCGACGTCGACTGGGCGGGCATGGAGACGGCCTGGCTGGAGCAGGTCGGGGACGTGCTGCGCCGGGCCACCCTGACCGTCCCCGAGGGCTCACGGACCGGCGCCTGGTCGGCCGGTGCCGGCCGGCAGGGCCTGCACACCGAGTCGTTCGGGCGGATGCTCGCCGAGATGCAGCACCTGCACCGCAGCCACCCGGGGGCGTCATGGTGACCGTCACCCCGCTGGAGGCGGAACTCCTGGAGATCGCCGGCTCGGTCCCCGACCCCGAGCTGCCCGTGCTGACCCTCCGGGAGCTGGGCGTGCTGCGCGCGGTGCATGTGCGCGGCGCCGACGCGGTCGAGGTCGAGCTGACCCCGACGTACACCGGCTGTCCCGCCATCGAGGCGATGTCCCTGGACATAGAGCGGGCACTGCACGAGCAGGGCGTACGCGAGGTCACCGTCCGCACGGTGCTCGCCCCGGCCTGGTCCACGGACGACATCACGGACGAGGGCCGCCGCAAGCTGCGGGAGTTCGGCATCGCCCCGCCGCGCGTCCGGCAGACGCCCTCCGAACCCGTCCTCGTCGGACTGGGACCCACCCGTACGACCGCGGCCGAGCCGGACCCCGTCCACTGCCCGCACTGCGGCTCCGCCGACACCGAACTGCTCAGCCGCTTCTCCTCCACCGCGTGCAAGGCACTGCGCCGCTGCCTCGCCTGCCGCGAACCGTTCGACCACTTCAAGGAGTTGTGATGGCCCGCTTCCACACGCTCCCCGTGGCCGCGGTCGAGCGGCTCACCGACGACTCCGTCGCCTTGACCCTGACCGTGCCCCCGGAGCTGCGCGAGGAGTACCGGCACAAACCCGGACAGCATCTCGCCCTGCGCCGCACCGCCGACGGCACGGAGATACGGCGCACCTACTCGATCTGCTCCCCGGCCCCCGCCCCGGACGGCGACGGCCCGCGCACCCTGCGGGTCGGCGTCCGGCTGGTCGAGGGCGGCGCGTTCTCCACGTACGCCCTGAAGGAGATCGACATCGGGGACGAGCTGGAGGTGATGACCCCGGCGGGCCGCTTCACCCTCGACCCCGCACCCGGCCTCTACGCGGCCATCGTCGGCGGCAGCGGCATCACACCCGTCCTGTCGATCGTCTCGACGCTGCTCGCCCGCGAACCGGAGGCCCGGTTCTGCCTGATCCGCAGCGACCGTACGACGGCCTCGACGATGTTCCTGGAGGAGGTCGCCGACCTCAAGGACCGCTACCCCGAGCGGCTGCAGCTGGTCACCGTGCTGTCCCGGGAGGAGCAGCAGGCGGGCCTGCCGACCGGCCGGCTCGACCGGGAGCGGCTGACCGGGCTGCTTCCGGCGCTGCTGCCGGTCGCGGAGGTCACCGGGTGGTTCCTGTGCGGGCCGTACGGGCTGGTGCAGGGCGCGGAGCGCGCCCTGCGCGACCTGGAGGTGCCGCGCGCACGGATCCACGAGGACATCTTCCACGTGGACGCCGGTACGACCAACGCGACGGCCTCCCCGGCCCCCGCGCACAGCGCGGTGACGGCCCGGCTGGACGGCCGCGGCGGGACCTGGCCCGTCCAGGCCGGCGAGTCGCTGCTGGAGACGGTCCTGCGCAACCGCCCCGACGCGCCCTACGCCTGCAAGGGCGGGGTGTGCGGCACCTGCCGGGCCTTCCTGGTCTCCGGCGAGGTGCGCATGGACCGCAACTTCGCCCTGGAGGCGGAGGAGACGGAGGCGGGTTATGTGCTGGCGTGCCAGTCGCATCCGGTGACGGAGCGGGTGGAGCTGGACTTCGACCGCTGAGCCTCGTGCCCGGGGCCCGGGCCCCAGACCCCGGGGCCCGGTGCTCACGGTGGCACCGGGCTCGGCGCGACCGTTCCCTTCTACTGGAACCTGTCCTGTCTTGACGCTCCGTCAGATCGCAGTGAGCTTGCCGGAGCCGCCAAGAGGACAGGGCCGTGGACTTCGCCTTCAGCGAGGAGCAGCAAGCGGCGGCCGAGGCGGCGCGGGGCGTGTTCGCCGACGTCGTACCGGACTCGGTACCCAGCCCGACACTCACCCGCGGCGCCGTCGCCGAGGACTTCGACCGGGCCCTGTGGGCACGGCTCGCCGCCACCGACCTGCTGGGCCTGCTGCTCGCCCCGGAACACGGCGGAGCGGGCCTCGACCCCATCGCTGCGCCTGGAGTCCGCGCGGATCACCGCCTCCCACCTGATCGACGCCGACGGAGCCTGTGGCAGGCCGCCTGGCGGATCGGCACCTGCGCGCACGGCGCACTGCCGGCGTCCGGGGACGTCGCCGTCGCCAAGATCCGGGCGGCGGAAGGAGTACGCCGGGTCGTGCAGACCGCGCAGCACCTCCACGGCGGCTTCGGCGCCGACGTCGAGTACCCGCTGCACCGCTACCGCGCCTGGGCCAAGCACCTGGAACTCTCCCTCGGCCCGGCAGCTGCACACGAGGACACCCTGGGAGACCTGCTGGCCGCACACCAGCTCGCCTGAACCCGGACCGGACCCGGCCCCGGCCACACCCGCTGCCCCGGCCAGAGGCCGCCTGAGCCTGCCTACAGGACGTGACCCTGCTGCCCGGCGTCCGTCACGACGGGGCGGCCGACCGCCTGCCACGCCTGCATTCCGCCGTCGACGTTCACGGCATCGATGCCCTGCTGGGCGAGATACATGGTGACCTGCGCCGAACGCCCGCCCGAGCGGCAGATGACGTGGATACGGCCGTCCTGCGGCGCTGCCTCGGTCAGCTCGCCGTAGCGCGCGACGAACTCGCTGATGGGAATGTGCAGCGCCCGCTCGGCGTGACCCGCCTGCCACTCGTCGTGCTCGCGGACGTCCAGCAGGAAGTCGTCGTCCTTCAGGTCGGTGACCTGAACCGTGGGCACCCCAGCTCCGAAATTCATGCTCCCGACGCTACCCGACTCGGCCGCCGCCCCAGGAGCGGCGACTCAGCCGCCCTGCGCCTGCAACGCCGCCAGCTCCGCCTCGCGCTTGGCGACCTCGGCCAGCAGCTGCTCGGCGATCTCGTCGAGAAGCCGGTCGGGGTCGTCCGGCGCCAGCCGCAGCATCCCCCCGATCGCGCCGTCCTCCAGCTCGCGGGCCACCACCGTCAGCAGCTCCTTGCGCTGTGCCAGCCACTCCAGCCGGGCGTACAGCTCCTCGGCGCGGCTCGGGCGCCGCTCCGCCGGCACCGGGCCGGCCGCCCACTCCCCGGCCAGCTCCCGCAGCAGCACCTCGTCGCCGCGGGCGTAGGCGGCGTTCACCCGGGTGATGAACTCCTCACGCCGGGTCCGCTCGCCCTCCTCCTGCGCCAGGTCCGGGTGCGCCTTGCGGGCCAGGTCCCGGTAGAGCCTGCGGGCCTCGTCGCTGGGCCGCACCCGCTGCGGGGGCCTCACCGGCTGGTCCGTGAGCATCGCGGTGGCCTCCTCGAACAGGCCGTCGCCGTCCATCCAGCCGTGGAACAGCTCCTCCACGGACGGCATCGGCAGCACCCGGGCCCGCAGCTCCTGCGCGATCCGCAGATCCTCGGGATCGCCGGTACGGGCCGCCTTGGCCTCGGCTATGCACGCGTCCAGCTCCTCCAGGCGGGCGTACATCGGGCCGAGCCGCTGATGGTGCAGCCGTGAGAAGTTCTCCACCTCCACGCGGAAGGTCTCCACCGCGATCTCGAACTCGATCAGCGCCTGCTCAGCCGCCCGCACGGCCCGCTCCAACCGCTCCTCGGGCCGCGACTCGGCACCATCGGACACGGACTCGGGCTGCTCAGCTTCCGGGGTGGTCACCCGACCAGCGTAGGCCACGGCTTCCGGGGGTGGCGCCCTCGGCTGATGCGGGCCCGGTCCACGCCGACGTGGCCGCCTTCGGGGGCGGGGCCCCCGCCCCCTCCTCCCCCTCCCCCCTCCCTCCCTCGCCCCGTCCCCCTCCCCCCAAAAAAGCCTCAGCCCCCCGTCTCCGCGGCAACCCTCCCCGCCCGCACGCCCGCCACCAGCGCCGCGTGGTCCGCCTCCGTGCGGTCGGCGTAGGCGACGGCGAACGCGGCGATCGACTCGTCCAGTTCCTCGTTCTTGCCGCAGTACCCGGCGATCAGCCGTGGGTCGGCGCTGTGCGAGTGGGCGCGGGCGAGGAGGGCGCCGGTCATGCGGGCGTAGTCGTCGACCTGGTCGGCGGCGAGGGCGGCGGGGTCGACGCTGCCCTTGCGGTTGCGGAACTGGCGGACCTGGAAGGGGCGCCCGTCGACCGTCGTCCAGCCCAGCAGGATGTCGCTGACGACCTGCATGCGCTTCTGCCCGAGGACGACCCGGCGGCCCTCGTGCTCCGCCGGCGGCGCCTCGAACCCGGCGGTCACCAGGTGCGGCACCAGCGCCGACGCCCGCGCCTCCTTGACCTGGAGCACCAGCGGCTCCCCGCGGTGGTCCAGGAGGAGGACGACGTACGAGCGGGTCCCCACGCTGCCCGTGCCCACCACGCGGAACGCCACGTCGTGCACCGCGTGCCGGGCCAGCAGCGGCAGGCGGTCCTCGGACAGCGTCGCCGCGTACTCCTCCAGTGCCGCCGCGACCGCCGCCGCCTCCTCGTCCCGGACCCGGCGCAGCACGGGTGGCGCGTCGACGAACCGGCGTCCGCCGTCCGGCGTCGACTCGGTGGACTTCGCCGCGAACCGTCCGCTGGTGTTGGCCCGCGCCTTCTCGGAGACCCGCTCCAGAGTGCCGAGCAGATCGTGGGCGTCGGTGTGGGAGACCAGCTCCTCGTCCGCGATGGCGTTCCACGCGTCCAGCACCGGCAGTTTCGCCAGCAGCCGCATGGTGCGCCGGTAGGCACCCACCGCGTCGTGGGCGGCCGCGCGGCAGGTGTCCTCGTCGGCGCCCGCCTCCCGGCCCGCCAGCACCAGCGAGGCGGCGAGCCGCTTCAGGTCCCACTCCCAGGGGCCGTACACGGTCTCGTCGAAGTCGTTGAGGTCGATGACCAGGCCGCCGCGCGCGTCGCCGTAGAGGCCGAAGTTCGCCGCGTGCGCGTCGCCGCATATCTGGGCGCCGATCCCGGTCACGGGCGTGCGGGCGAGGTCGTACGCCATGAGTCCCGCCGAGCCGCGCAGGAAGGCGAACGGCGTGGCCGCCATCCGGCCGACCCGGAGTGGCGCCAGCTCGGGTATGCGGTCGCGGCTGGACTCCTCGACCGCGGTGACCGCGTCGGGGCGGGAGCCGTCGAGTTCGAGTGCGGCATGGGCGCGCCGCGGCACCCGCTGCCGCATCGCCTTGCCCTCGTCCTTGGGCGAGCCCTGGGCGGGCCACTCGGCGAATCCCGGCACCCGGGGCAGCCGCCGTCCCCCAGCGGATCCCGCGCCGGCCCCCGCTCCGGACTCGCCGCCGGCCTGTGCGACGCCCCGCGCCTCCGCACCGACTTCGGTCACTCCGACCGCCTCCCCTGTCCTCACGGCGCCCGCCCCCGACTCAGTTCGTGCCGACCGTACAGCCGCCCGACGGCACCGCGTCAGCCCCTGTGGACAACTCCACGGTTGTGGAAAACCCGGTAGCCCCAAACAGCGCCCAGCGGACCCAGGCAGCCCCCGGCAGACCGGCGCAGCCCCCGGCAGACCCGCACAACCCTGCGAACCGCACAGCCCCTGTCACCGCACCGCCCCTGCGGCCCTCACCCCCGAAGAAACGCCAGCACCGCCAGCACCCGCCGATGCGTCTCCTCCGCCGGCGGCAGATCCAGCTTGGCCAGGATGCTGCCGATGTGCTTGCCGACCGCCGCCTCGGAGACCACCAGCTCCCGGGCGATGGCGCCGTTCGACTTGCCCTGCGCGACCAGCGCCAGCACCTCCCGCTCGCGGGGGCTCAGCCGCTCCAGCGGGTCGCGGCGCCGGCGCAGCAACTGGCGTACGACCTCGGGGTCGACGACCGTGCCGCCCGCCGCGACCTGGGCCAGCGCGTCGACGAACTCCTCGACCTGCCCGACCCGGTCCTTCAGCAGATAGCCGACGCCCGTGCCGTCCCCGGAGTCCAACAGGTCGGCGGCGTACGTCCGTTGCACGTACTGGCTGAGCACCAGCACCGGCAGTCCGGGCCGTGTCGCGCGCAGCCGGACGGCGGCGTGCAGTCCCTCGTCCTGGAAGCCGGGCGGCATCCGGACGTCCGTCACGACGATGTCGGGCGCGTGCTCGCCGACCGCGTCGACCAGTGCCTCCGCGTCCCCGACGGCCGCCACCACCTCGTGCCCGAACCGGGTGAGCAGCCCGGCCAGGCCCTCCCGCAGCAGCACGCTGTCCTCGGCCAGCACTACCCGCAGGGACCGGTCGTCGCCTCGATCGGTTCGCAAGGGATCTCCACACGCAACAGGGTCGGCCCGCCGGGCGGACTGGACAGCACGAGTCTGCCATCGAGCACCGACACCCGGTCCGCGAGCCCGGTGAGCCCGCTGCCGCCCCCGGAACCGTCTCCGGGTGCCCGCGCGCCGCCCCGCCCGTCGTCCCAGACCTCGAGCCACAGCCGGCCCGCCGTGTGCCCGCCGCGCACCCGTGCCCGTTCCGCCTCGCTGTGCCTGGCGACGTTGGCCAACGCCTCGCACACCACGAAGTACCCGGCGGCTTCAACCGCCTGCGGCAGCCGCCCCGGCAACTCCACCGCCACGTCGACCGGCACGACGGACCGGTCTGCGGCGTCGGCGACCGCGGCCCGCAGCCCGTAGTCGGCGAGCACCTTGGGATGGATCCCGTGGATCAGCTCCCGCAGCTCCGCCAGCGCCAGCCCCGCCTCCTCGTGCGCCTTGGCGAGCTGTTCGGCGAGGGGTCCGCGCGGGGCGTCGAGACGGGCCAGACCCAGCGTCATCGTCAGGGCGACGAGCCGTTGTTGGGCGCCGTCGTGCAGGTCCCGCTCGATCCGCCGGCGCTCCGCCTCGAAAGCGTCCACCAACCGCACCCGGGACCGCGTCAGTTCGACCACCCGCGCGTCCAGCTCGCCCTCCCTGGCCCCGTCCCGCGGGGTGAGCAGCAGACGTGCCAGCCCGGCCCGCGCCCCCGCGCCGACGCCCAGCACGTACGCGCCCACGGCCATCAGCAGCAGCCCCAGTACGGCCACCGCGAACGCCGTCGGCCAGGTGGTCACCGTCCACAGCTTGACCACCTTCGCCTCCCGCCCGTCCCCGACGGTGGCCATCAGCACCGGCGTCGCGACCACGGCCGCCGGCACCAGCAGCCCCACGCAGACCAGCAGCGCGTCGACCGGCCACAACAGCACCGCGAACAGCAGCGCGTAGCCGAGTTCCTGCCAGGTCGCCCGCTCCCGCAGCCGGGTCGTCAGCCACGCCCACGGCCCGGTGGCCGCCGGCTCCCCGTGCCACGCCGGTACCGGCTCCGGGCCGAGCAGCCGCAGCCGCCGTCGCTCCACCCACGCCACCGGTATCCCGGCCAGCGCCAGCCCGACGAGCAGCGGCAGCCCCACCAGGACGACGGCCAGTACGCCCCCGGCGACGGCCAGACCGGCCAGCGCCACGAGCACCACAGCCCCGAACACCGCCCCGCTCACCAGGTATCCGGCCGCCCGCCACGGCCAGGACGACAGCGGGAAGCCCGGCCGGGCCATGGCCTGCCACACGCTTCGGGACTCCAGTGGACGCATGCCCGCCACCGTAGAAGCCGCCCCCGCCCCGTCTCCATCCGTCCAGTGGGCCTACGAGGGGTATGGCCGGCCCTACCCCGTTTCTCGCCCCTGCCGCACTGCGCCCGACAGGCCCCGCGCGGTTTCGTGACGTCATCACGTCCTCGCCGACATCACCGACCTCACCTCGCCGACCTCACAACGTCCCTGACCTCACTGCCTTCACAGAAACCACGGGGAACCCGATGACCCAGCAAGCCGCCACTCAGCCCCCCGCCGCCCAGCCCGCCACCGTCCAGCTGACCTCCGTCACCCGCACACACGGCACCGGCGACCACGCCGTCACCGCGCTCGACGACGTCTCCCTCGCCTTCCGCGAGGGCACGTTCACCGCCGTGATGGGCCCGTCCGGATCCGGCAAGTCGACGCTGCTCCAGTGCGCGGCGGGACTGGACCGCCCCACGTCCGGTTCGGTCACCATCGGCGGGACCGAGCTGACCCGGCTCAGTGAGCGCGGGCTGACGCTGCTGCGCCGCGAGCGGGTCGGCTTCGTCTTCCAGGCGTTCAACCTGATGCCGTCGCTCACCGCCGAGCAGAACGTCGCCCTGCCGCTGCGTCTGGCCGGCCGGCGCGTCGCGAAGGCCCGGATCCGCGAGGTGCTCGCCCAGGTCGGTCTCGGTGACCGCGCGAGACACCGGCCCACCGAGCTGTCCGGCGGCCAGCAGCAACGTGTCGCCCTCGCGCGGGCCCTGATCACCCGCCCCGACGTGCTGTTCGGTGACGAACCCACCGGCGCGCTGGACTCGCGGACCAGCCGTGAGGTGCTGACCCTGCTGCGCGGCATGGTCGACCGCGAGGGCCGGACGACCGTCATGGTCACGCACGACCCGGTGGCCGCCGCCCACGCCGACCGCGTCGTCTTCCTGGTGGACGGCCGCCCGCACGGCGAACTGACCGGCGCGAGCGCCGACACGATCGCCGCCCACATGACCACCCTGGAGACCCTGGGGACCCTGGGGACCCTGGAGGCCCAGCCGTGCTGACCGTCGCCCTCCGCACACTCCGCACCCGCTGGGTCACCTTCACCGGCAGCTTCGTCGCCCTCGCGCTCGGCGTCGCCCTGCTCACCGTGACGGGACTGGCCCTCGCGTCTTCTCTGGACGCCCCGGACCACGCGCCGCGACGCTTCGCCGCCGCCCCGGTCGTGGTCCGGGGCCAGGACACCCTCCGCGTGCGCACCCCGGTCGGCGACCGCATCCAGAAGCTGGCCCATCCCCGCGCGGTGCCCGCCGAGACGGTCGCCCGCCTCAAGGGCCTGGGCCGGGTCGTCGAGGACCGCACGTTCGCCGTACGGGCCGCCGACGGCACGGTGCTGACCGGCCACCCCTGGTCGACCGCCGCCTTCACCCCGTACGAGCTGACCGCGGGCCGCGCTCCGAGGACCCCGGACGAGGTGGTGGCCGCGGGCACCGACACCCACCCCGGCACCCGCCTCCGCACCGACCGGGGCACCGTCCACGTCGTCGGCACAGCGGAGCCACGCACCGCCTCCCAGCGCTCCGAACCGGCCGGCCCCACCGATCCCACCCTCTTCTTCACCGACACCCGCGCCGCGCAGCTCTCCCCGTCCGCCCCCACCCAACTGATCGTCACCGCGGCCCCGGCCGCCGTCCGCGCGGCCGTCGCGGACGCCTCCGGCGTCCAGGTCCTCACCGGTGACGCCCGCCACCTCGCCGACCCGGGGCCCGACCGGGACGCCGAAGCCCTCACCGCGATGAACGCTCTGTTCGGCACGGCCGGCGGCGTCACCGCCTTCGTCTCGGTGTTCGTCGTGGCCTCGACCTTCGCCTTCGCGGTGGCCCAGCGGCGCCGCGAGTTCGGCCTGCTGCGCACCGCGGGCGCGACGCCGGGGCAGATCCGCCGCATGGTGGGCGCGGAGGCGCTGCTCGTCGGTGTGCTCGCCTCGGCCTCCGGTTGCGTGCTCGGCGGATACGGCGCCCCCCGCCTCACGGCCTGGGTGGTGGCGGCGGATCTCGCCCCGCCCTGGTTCGTGATCGGCGATCACACCTGGCCGTACCACCTGGGTTTCTGGACGGGTCTGCTGGTCGCGCTGCTCGGTGTGGTGGCCGCGTCCTGGCGGGCCGGCCGTACCGGTCCGGCGCAGGCGCTGCGCGAGGCGTCCGTGGACGCGGGGGCGATGACGTGGGGCCGGTGGCTGTGCGGGGCCGGACTGCTGCTGGCCGCAGCCGTCACCCTGGTCCTCGCCCTGGCCGACGACCCGGGCGAGCTGCTGCACCGCAAGACGTACGTCAGCCGCCCCATGCTGCTGATCACCGCGGTCGCGCTGCTCGCGCCGGTCCTGGTCCGCCCGCTGACCCGGCTGCTCGCCCGGCTGCCCGGTGCCACCGGCATGCTGGTGCGGGAGAACGCCGCCACCGGGGTCCGCCGTACCGCGGCGATCGCGGCGCCCGTCCTCGTCACGGTCGGGCTCGCGGGTTCCCTGCTGGGCGCCCCCGCGACCGTGAACGCGGCGAAGGCCGCCGAGACACGTGCCCGGACGGCCGCCGACTTCGTCGTCACCCCGCGCGGGGACACGGTTCTCGACCCGATGGCACTGCGGCGGCTGCGCGCGGTGCCCGGCGCCGACGTCTCCGTGACCTCGTCGAGCGCCGTGTACGTACTGGAGGAGGGCGTCGCCCTGATCAGATCCGAGGCCCGCGCGGCCGAGCCGGACGCGCTCGCCGCGACCGCCCGCCTGCCCTTGGCCGCCGGCCGGGTCGCCGATCTCGACGACGGCTCGATCATCGTCAACGAGGAGTGGGAGCGGCACCGCGTGGGCGACCGGGTCGACGTGTGGCTCGGTGACGGCACCCGCCGTTCGCTGCGCGTCGCCGCGGTGCTGCGCACCGGCACCGGGGACAACGGCGTCTACGTCACCCCGGCCAACGCGCCGGGCGCCCGCGCGGACCGGGTCGGCGTACGACTCCGGGATGAGGGTGCGGCGGCCGCGGTCGGGGCAGCACTGCGGAAGGCGGCAGGCGAGTGGGCACAGGTGCGGACCGGGGACGCGTGGGTTCGGGCCACGCACCCCGAGACCGACCGGTCGACCCGCTACGGCTTGTTCCTGGTCCTCGGCATCGCCCTGCTCTACACCGGCATCTCCCTGGTCAACACCATGGTCATGGCGACGTCCGACCGGGTCCGCGAGCTGGCGGCGCTCCGGCTGGCCGGGGCGACCCGCGCCCAGACGCTGCGGGTGGTCGCGGCCGAGGCCCTGACGGTCGTGGCGCTCGGCGGCGCGCTGGGCCTGCTGGTCGCCGTGCTGAACCTGCTCGGCATGCGGGCCGCCCTCGCGCTCCTGGAGGTCCCGGCCGGCATCCGGATCCCGTGGCCGGTCCTCGGCACGGTCCTCGCCGGCTGCGCGGTCCTCGCCGTGATCGCCTCCGTCGTACCCGCCGCACTGGCCCTGCGGCGCACCCCGGTCCACGCGGCGACATGATCTGAGACATCGCTCACATCACCAACTGCGAACCAGGAGCCACGAACCACGGACCAGGCGGACCAGGAGCCGCGAAGCAGAACCACCAGCCACGAACTACACCCCGGACAAGCGAAAGCCCCGCAGGTCCTAGACCTGCGGGGCTTCCAGCTGGTGCGCGAGGGGGGAGTTGAACCCCCACGCCCTTGCGGGCACTGGAACCTGAATCCAGCGCGTCTGCCTATTCCGCCACCCGCGCATTGGGTGTGTCTTCCGGCTCCGTTCCTTTCGGCCCGGCGCCTTCCGACACGCAGAACATTAGCACGCTGCGCGGGGTGGCTTCACATCCCTTGTCTCCACCCCCGTCCCGCCCCCCTTCCCATGCCCGTCCCGTGCCCGTCCCGGTCCGTTCACGTATCAACCTCGTACCGGTCCCGGCCGTCTGCCCAGGAGCCGGACCGAGTCCACAGTCCGGTGCGGGACACTTGTCCACGACCGCCTCTACGATCCATGGCAGGAGTTCGGAGGCGGCTCCCAAGGGAACCTCGCAGGCGTCGACACCCGTTCGACACCCGTCGACCAGGCGGACAGGGGGAACCAGCCGATTCACGGGCGCGTGGATACGATCAGTAAGCAGTACCGGGTAAGCAGTACAGAGAACAGCAGGCACGACAGCAGGCACGGCAGCACGCACAGCAGTACGCAGGACGGCAACTACGGAGGAGGTGCCCCATGGGAGTCCTGAAGCGTTTCGAGCAGCGTCTCGAAGGTCTGGTCAACGGCACCTTCGCCAAGGTCTTCAAGTCCGAGGTGCAGCCCGTGGAGATCGCGGGCGCGCTCCAGCGCGAGTGCGACAACAACGCCACCATCTGGAACCGCGACCGGACCGTCGTCCCCAACGACTTCATCGTCGAGCTGAGCACCCCTGACTTCGAGCGGCTGAGCCCCTACTCCGGGCAGCTCGGCGACGAGCTGGCCGGCATGGTGCGCGACTACGCCAAGCAGCAGCGCTACACCTTCATGGGCCCGATCAAGGTCCACCTGGAGAAGGCCGACGACCTCGACACCGGCCTGTACCGGGTGCGCAGCCGCACGCTCGCCTCGTCCAGCAGCCAGCAGCAGCCACCCGCCTCCGCCCCGCCCTCCGGCGCCCCGAGCGGCTACGGCTACCCGCCGGCCGCCCCCGCGGGCGCGCCCCCCATGCCTTCCAGCCCGCCGCCCGGCAGCCGCCCCGGCGGTTACGGTTATCCCCCGGCCGCGGCCGGCCAGCGTCCTCCCGCCGCTCCGGCGGGCGGCGGACGCACCCGCTACTGGATCGAGATCAACGGCACCCGCCATCAGATCTCCCGCCCGACGCTCGTGCTGGGTCGCAGCACCGACGCCGACGTGCGGATCGACGACCCCGGCGTGAGCCGCCGGCACTGCGAGATCCGGACCGGAACGCCCTCGACGATCCAGGATCTCGGGTCCACCAACGGCATCGTGGTGGACGGGCAGCACACCACCCGCGCTACGCTCCGCGACGGCTCGCGGATCGTCGTGGGCAGCACCACCGTTATCTATAGGCAAGCCGAAGGGTGATCCGGGGGCAATGTCAGAGCTGACCCTCACGGTCATGCGGCTGGGTTTCCTGGCCGTACTGTGGCTGTTCGTGATCGTGGCCGTGCAGGTCATCCGCAGCGACCTGTTCGGTACGCGCGTCACCCAGCGGGGGGCGAGGCGGGAGGCCGCCCGGCCCCAGCAGGCCGCGCGCCAGGCGCCCCCGCAGCAGCGCCAGCAGCCGGCGGGCGGCCGCGCCCGCCGCAACGCCCCCACCAAGCTGGTGGTGACCGAGGGCACCCTCACCGGCACCACGGTCGCGCTGCAGGGCCAGACCATCACGCTGGGCCGGGCGCACGACAGCACGATCGTGCTGGACGACGACTACGCCTCCAGCCGGCACGCCAGGATCTACCCGGACCGGGACGGCCAGTGGATCGTGGAGGACCTGGGGTCCACCAACGGCACGTACCTCGACCGGAACCGCCTCACGACCCCCACGCCGATCCCGCTGGGTGCGCCGATCCGCATCGGCAAGACCGTCATCGAGCTGCGGAAGTAGTGCCACGTCATGAATGAGCGCGAGCGGAGCGAGCACGCAGCGGCGGTCCACACCCGGGGCCCCGGCGCGCTCCCGACCGGAGGGTGGGCAGTGTGGCTCGACACGATCGGCTGTACCCGGAGCCGACGGGCGAGGTGCGCATGAGTCTGTCACTGCGCTTCGCCGCCGGTTCGCACAAAGGCATGATCCGGGAGGGCAACGAGGACTCCGGTTACGCCGGTCCCCGGCTGCTCGCCATCGCCGACGGCATGGGCGGCGCCGCCGCCGGCGAGGTGGCCTCCTCGGAGGCGATCTCCACGATCGTCGCCCTCGACGACGACATCCCCGGCTCCGACGTCCTCACCTCGCTCGGCGCGGCCGTGCAGCGGGCCAACGACCAGCTGCGGCAGATGGTCGAGGAGGACCCGTCGCTGGAGGGCATGGGCACCACGCTCACCGCCCTGCTGTGGACGGGCCAGCGACTCGGGCTGGTGCACGTCGGGGACTCCCGCGCCTACCTGCTGCGCGACGGCGTCCTCACCCAGATCACCCAGGACCACACCTGGGTGCAGCGGCTGGTGGACGAGGGCCGGATCACCGAGGAAGAGGCCACCACCCACCCGCAGCGCTCCCTGCTGATGCGCGCCCTCGGCAGCGGCGACCACGTCGAGCCCGACCTGTCGATCCGTGAGGTCCGCGCCGGTGACCGCTACCTGATCTGCTCCGACGGACTGTCCGGGGTCGTCTCCCACCAGACGATGGAGGAGACCCTCGCCAGCTACCAGGGCCCGCAGGAGACCGTGCAGGAGCTGATCCAGCTCGCGCTGCGCGGCGGCGGCCCCGACAACATCACCGTGATCGTCGCCGATGTCCTCGACCTGGACACCGGGGACACCCTCGCCGGGCAGCTGTCCGACACCCCCGTGGTGGTCGGCGCGGTCGCCGAGAACCAGCACCAGCTGTCCGACAACGGCATCATGCAGACCCCCGCCGGCCGCGCCTCCGGCCTCGGCCGCCAGGTGCCCGGACAGGGCGGCGGAGAGTTCGGCCCGCCCGGCTCCGGCGACGTCACCGGGTTCATCCCCACCGGCGGCTTCGGCGCCTACGACGAGGACGACTTCGCCAAGCCCCGCAAGGGCCGCAAGTGGCTCAAGCGCTCCTTCTACGGCGCCCTGGCGCTGGCCGTCGTCGGCGGCGGCCTCTACGGCGGCTACCGCTGGACCCAGACCCAGTACTACGTCGGCACCAACGGCGAGCACGTCGCCCTGTACCGCGGCATCAGCCAGGACCTGGCCTGGGTGTCGCTGTCCGAGGTCGAGAAGGACCACCCCGAGATCGAACTCAAGTACCTGCCTCCCTACCAGCGGAAACGGGTCGAGGCGACGATGGCCGAGGGCAACCTGAAGAACGCCCAGGAGAAGATCGACGAGCTGGCCGTGCAGGCCTCCGCGTGCAAGAAGCAGTCGGAGCAGCGCGCCGCCGAGCGTGAGAACAACGCGCGGACCGGCGAGGGCGAGGCCGGCGGTATCACGGGAACCACCCGCACCTCCGTCACGTCCAAGGCGTCGCCGAGCCCTTCGGTGTCCCCGAACCCGTCCGCGTCCGCGAGCCCGACCCCGACCGCCACTCCCAGCCCCGGCCCCAGCCTCTCGGAGGAAGAGCAGAAGGTCGTCTCGCTGTGCGGTAAGCAGTAGGCAAGCCGTGAGAGGCCCTGTCACACGATGAGCAGTTCAACCAACACGCCGACGCACCACACGTCCACGATCGGCTCCATCGGCGCGCCGAGCCGCCGCAACACCGAGCTGGCCCTGCTGGTCTTCGCGGTGCTCATTCCGGTCTTCGCGTACGCCAATGTGGGCCTCGCCATCGACGAGCAGGTGCCGTCCGGGCTGCTGAGCTACGGCCTGGGCCTCGGTCTGCTGGCCGGCATCGCCCATCTCGTCGTACGCAAGTTCGCGCCGTACGCGGATCCGCTGATGCTGCCGCTGGCCACCCTGCTGAACGGGCTGGGGCTGGTCGCGATCTGGCGGCTGGACCAGTCCGAGCTGCTGCAGTCGATCAAGCAGGCGGGCACGGCCTCGCCGCGGCAGCTGATGTACACGGCGATGGGCATCGCGCTGTTCATCGTGGTGCTGATCTTCCTCAAGGACCACCGCGTCCTGCAGCGCTACACCTACATCTCGATGGTCGGCGCGCTGTTCCTGCTGCTGCTGCCGCTGGTGCCGGGCCTCGGCCAGAACATCTACGGCGCGAAGATCTGGATCTCGGTCGCCGGGTTCTCCATCCAGCCCGGTGAGTTCGCGAAGATCGTCCTCGCGGTGTTCTTCGCCGGTTACCTGATGGTCAAGCGGGACGCGCTCGCGCTGGCCAGCCGCCGCTTCATGGGCCTCTACCTGCCGCGCGGCCGCGACCTCGGACCGATCATCGTGGTCTGGGCGATCTCGATCCTCATCCTGGTCTTCGAGACCGACCTCGGTACGTCGCTGCTGTTCTTCGGCATGTTCGTGATCATGCTGTACGTCGCCACCGAGAGGACCAGCTGGATCGTGTTCGGTCTGCTGATGTCCGCGGTCGGCGCCGTCGGCGTGGCCAGCTTCGAACCGCACATCCAGCAGCGTGTGGACGCCTGGCTCGACCCGATGCGCGAGTACACGCTCTCCCGACAGGGCGTCGCCGGCCACTCCGAGCAGGCCATGCAGGCCCTGTGGGCGTTCGGCTCCGGCGGCACCCTCGGCACCGGCTGGGGCCAGGGCCACTCCGAACTGATCCGCTTCGCCGCCAACTCCGACTTCATCCTCGCCACCTTCGGCGAGGAGCTGGGCCTGGCCGGCGTCATGGCCATCCTGCTCGTCTACGCCCTGATCGTGGAACGCGGCGTGCGCACCGCCCTCGCCGCCCGCGACCCGTTCGGCAAACTGCTCGCCATCGGCCTGTCCGGCGCCTTCGCCCTCCAGGTGTTCGTCGTCGCCGGCGGTGTCATGGGCCTCATCCCGCTGACCGGTATGACCATGCCGTTCCTCGCCTACGGCGGATCCTCCGTGATCGCCAACTGGGCGCTCATCGGCATCCTGCTGCGAATCAGCGACACCGCGCGCCGCCCGGCACCCTCCCCCGCCCCCAACCCCGACGCCGAGATGACCCAGGTGGTCCGCCCGTGAACAAGCCCCTGCGACGGATCGCGATCTTCTGCGGGCTGCTCATCCTGACCCTGCTGATCCGCGACAACTGGCTCCAGTACGTCCGCGCGGACGAGCTGGCCACGGACACCGACAACCGCCGGGTCGCCATCGAGCGCTACGCCAGCCCGCGCGGCGACATCATCGTCGACGGCAAGGCCATCACCGGCTACAAGGAAGCCTCCAGCGGCGACTTCGAGTACGTCCGCACCTACAAGGACGGCGCCATGTGGGCGCCCGTCACCGGCTACGCCTCCCAGGCCTTCGGCACCAACCAGCTGGAGAACCTGGAGGACGGCATCCTCACCGGCAACGACGACCGGTTGTTCTTCCGCCAGACCCTCGACATGCTCACGGGCAAGAAGAAGGAGGGCGGCAACGTCGTCACCACCCTCAACTCGGCCGCCCAGAAGGCCGCGTACGAGGGGCTGAAGGGCCGCGGCAAGGGCGCCGTCGCCGCGATCGAGCCGTCCACCGGCAAGATCCTCGCGCTGGCGTCGTACCCGTCGTACGACCCGTCGACGATCGCCGGCTACTCCGCCGACGACGAGCGGGCCTGGAACAAGCTCCAGAAGAAGAACAACCCCGACGACCCGATGCTGAACCGGGCCCTGCGCGAGACCTACCCGCCGGGCTCCACGTTCAAGGTCGTCACCGCGGCCGCCGCGCTGGAGAACGGCCTGTACACGGGCGCGGACCAGAAGACGAAGACGCCGCTGCCGTGGACCATGCCCGGCACCACGACCGTGCTGAAGAACGAGGGCAACATCCCCTGCGAGAACGCGACCCTGCGCGTCGCGCTCCAGTGGTCCTGCAACACCGTCTTCGGCAAGGTCGGCTCCGACCTCGGCAACGACAAGATGCTGGAGCAGGCCAAGAAGTTCGGCTTCACCAGCGAGCAGTTCACCCCGGTCCGCGCCAACGCCTCCGTCTTCTCCGAGGACATGGCCCCCTCCGAGGTCGCGCTGTCGTCGATCGGCCAGTTCAACACCGCCGCGACCCCCCTGCAGATGGCCATGGTCGCCTCCGCGGTCGCCAACGACGGCACGCTCATGAAGCCGTACATGGTCGACAAGCTGCAGGCGCCCAACGTCGACACCATCGAGCAGACCGACCCGGAGGAGCTGAGCCAGCCGCTGTCGGAGGAGAACGCGCAGATCCTCCAGTCGATGATGGAGACCGTCGTCGACCAGGGCACCGGCAAGAACGCGCGGATCCCGGGCGTGAAGGTGGGCGGCAAGACCGGTACCGCCCAGCACGGCGTGGACAACAGCGAGAAGCCGTACGCCTGGTTCATCTCCTACGCCAAGCTCAGCGACGGCAGCTCCCCGGTCGCCGTCGCCGTGGTGGTCGAGGACGAGGCCGCCGACCGCGGCGACATCTCCGGCGGCGGTCTCGCGGCGCCGATCGCCAAGAGTGTGATGGAGGCGGTCATCGGCAACCGGAAGTGACCCCGCTCACGTCACCTTCACATCGGTGCACGTTGCGATACCGGTCCTGTATCGGGTGACGGGCTTGGCCAGGTCACAGAAAGCGAGCCGGGTACGGTAGGCCCGGACGGCAGCCTCCGACCGCACGAGTACGGCGGTCGGGACCGACGGAGAGGGCTGGTAGGAAGCTATGGAAGAGCCGCGTCGCCTCGGCGGCCGGTACGAGCTGGGCCCGGTGCTCGGCCGTGGTGGCATGGCGGAGGTTTACCACGCACATGACACCCGGCTCGGACGCCAGGTGGCGGTGAAGACGCTCCGCGCGGACCTCGCGCGCGATCCGTCCTTCCAGGCCCGGTTCCGCCGGGAGGCCCAGTCGGCCGCCTCGCTCAACCATCCCGCGATCGTCGCGGTCTACGACACGGGCGAGGACTACATCGACGGGGTCTCGATCCCGTACATCGTCATGGAGTACGTCGACGGCTCCACGCTCCGGGAACTGCTGCACTCCGGCCGCAAGCTGCTGCCGGAGCGCGCCATGGAGATGACCATCGGCATCCTCCAGGGCCTGGAGTACGCCCACCGCAACGGCATCGTCCACCGCGACATCAAGCCGGCCAACGTCATGCTGACGCGCAACGGCCAGGTCAAGGTGATGGACTTCGGCATCGCCCGCGCCATGGGCGACTCCGGCATGACGATGACCCAGACCGCGGCCGTCATCGGCACCGCCCAGTACCTCTCCCCGGAACAGGCCAAGGGCGAGCAGGTGGACGCGCGGTCGGACCTCTACTCCACCGGCTGCCTGCTCTACGAGCTGCTGACCGTCCGCCCCCCGTTCGTCGGCGACTCCCCGGTCGCGGTCGCGTACCAGCACGTACGCGAGGAGCCGCAGCCGCCGTCGGTGTTCGACCCGGAGATCACGCCGGAGATGGACGCCATCGTCCTCAAGGCGCTGACCAAGGACCCGAACTACCGCTACCAGTCGGCCGACGAGATGCGCGCCGACATCGAGGCCTGCCTCGACGGCGCCCCCGTCGCCGCGACCGCCGCCATGGGCGCGGTCGGCTACGGCGGCTACCCCGACGACCAGCCGACCACGGCCATGCGTCCCACCGACGCCGGCGCCACCTCGATGCTGCCCCCGATGAACCCGGACGACGGCGGCTACGGCTACGACGACCGCCCCGACCGGCGCCGCCAGAACCAGAAGAAGTCCAACACCTCGACGATCCTGCTCGTCGTCGCGGGCATCCTGGTCCTCGTCGGCGCGATCCTCATCGGCAAGTTCGCGTTCAGCGGCGGCGGCGTGGGCAACGACACCGTGCCGATGCCGAACTTCGTCGGGCTGACGAAGGAACAGGCCGAGAAACGGGCGACCAACTCCGACCTGCAGCTGAACTTCACCCCCAAGGCCTGCGAACAGCAGCCGAAGGGCAAGATCTGCGACCAGGCCCCGGAGCCGAAGGTCGATGTGAAGAAGAACAGCACGGTCGAGCTGGTGATCTCCACGGGCGCCCCCAAGGTGGCCGTGCCGAACGTGATCGGCCTGAGCCTCGAGGACGCCCAGTCGAAGCTGAAGGCGGACAAGTACGGGTTCCAGGTGGAGACGGAGGCCAAGGAGTCCCCGGAGGCGCCCGGCACCGTCCTCGAACAGGACCCGGTCTCCGGCCAGGAAGTGCAGAAGGGCTCCACGATCACCCTGACCGTCGCCAAGGAAGAGGCGAAGGCGACCGTTCCCACGGTCACCGGCCAGACCTGTGAGGCCGCCCAGCAGCAGATGACGGCCAACGGGCTCACCGGCACCTGCGCCGACACGCCGACCACGGACCCGAACCAGGACGGCAAGGTCATCGAGACCAGCCCGGCCGCGGGCACCTCGGTCGACCCCGGCTCCACGGTGACGATCAAGGTCGGCAAGCTCCAGCAGGAGCAGGTCCAGGTCCCGGCCATCCAGGGCCAGACCCTGAAGGACGCCAAGAAGGCCCTGCAGGACGCGGGCCTCCAGGTGGGCAACATCGCCGGCTCCCCGGACGACAACTCCCTCGTCCTCAGCTCCGACCCGCAGCAGGGCAGCACGGTCAACAAGGGCACGGCGGTCAACCTGATCACCGTGGGCGGCAGTCAGAACAACGGCGGCGGCAACAACGGCGGCGGCCTCTTCGGAGGCGGCGACGGCGGCTGACCGACGCGGCTCATCCGCCCGTACGACGGGAAAGTCCCGGCGACCTCAGGTCGCCGGGACTTTCCCGTTCCTGCGATAGGCAATCAGCCGCGAAGCTCCTCCGGCGGCGTCCGCTCCGCGTCCACCTTCTCCACCCGCTCCAGCTCGCCCCAGACGACGTACCGGTAGCGGCTCGTGTAGACGGGCGTGCAGGTGGTCAGGGTGATGTACTTCCCGGCCTTCTTCCGGCCGGACTCCTTGGGGACCGCGTCGAGGACCTTGACGTTGTACTTCGAGGTCTCGGGGAGGATGGCGTAGACCTTGTAGACGTACCACTTGTCCTTGGTCTCGAAGACGATCGGGTCGCCCTCCTCGAGCCTGTGGATGTTGTGGAACTCGGCACCGTGCCCGTCGCGGTGCGCCGCGAGCGCGAAGTTGCCGTTCTTGCCGCTGGTCGGCAGGGTCGCCTTGACCGGGTCGGTGTAGTAGCCGGCGACACCGTCGTTGAGGATCTTGGTCGCGGTGCCCTTCTTGATCAGGATCTCGTCATCGTTCATGTCCGGGACGTGCAGGAAGCCGATGCCGTCCTTCGTGTCGAGGGCGCCGGGGCCGCCGCTTCCCTCGTGGGCCCAGGTGTCGCGGACCTTGTCGCCCTCCTCGGCCGCCTTGCGATCGGCGAGGACGTTGGTCCACCACAGCGAGTAGACGACGAACAGGCCCAGGACCAGGCCTGCCGTGATGAGGAGTTCTCCGAAGACGCTGACCGCCATGGCGATCCTGCCGGGGCGGCGCCGGGGAGCGGGCGCGGACTCGGACTCGGACGCGGGTTCCGGCGCCGCGGTCTGCTCTTCGGTGTCGTCGGTGGTCGCTGCCACGATTCATCTGCCCTTAACTGACGAGCGCATCCGGCTTGCCCTTGCTGCGCGGCCGTTCCTCGACCATCTTGCCCCAGACGATCAACCGGTACTTGCTGGTGAACTCCGGCGTGCATGTCGTGAGGGTGATGTACCGGCCGGGCGTGGTGAATCCCGAGCCCTTCGGGACGGGGTCGAGGACGCTCACATTGCTCGGCGAGGTCACCGGCAGTATCGACGCCATCTTGTAGACGTAGTAGGTGTCCTGCGTCTCGACGACGATCGGATCGCCCGGCTTCAGCCTGTTGATGTACCGGAAGGGTTCGCCATGGGTGTTCCGGTGGCCCGCGAGCCCGAAGTTGCCGGTCTTCGCGTCGGGCATCGGCGTCTTCAGCCCGCCGTCGGCGTAGTGGCCGACCATGCCCCGGTCGAGGACCCGTTTGTTGCTGGTGCCCTCGGCTATGGGGACCTTGACGTCGAGATCGGGGATGTGCAGGAGGGCGAAGCCCTGTCCGGGCTCGAAGGTGCCGGGGTTGCGTTTGCCGCTCGCCCAGTCGTCCTCCAGCTGGCTGGCCTCGTTGCCGGCCTGGGCCTGGGCCCTGATGTTGGTCCACCACAGCTGGTAGGTGACGAACAGCAGCATCAGCACGCCGGTGGTGATGAACACCTCGCCGATCACCCGGCTGGCGATCACTCCGGGGCTCGGCTTGCTGGCCTTCGCCAGGCGGCGCGCCTCTACCCGGGACAGCGGCGCGCGCCGCTCGCCGTCCTCACCGGCGGGCGGCGACGGGGGCGCACCCTTGCGACGACGCCCGTGACGGGCCTTGGCGGCCTTCCTGCGGGCCGCACGGCCACCCGGGGCGGGGGGATCGCCCGCGCTGCCGGACCGGGGCTCTGAGGCCGGTGTCGAGGCGCCTCGCGGATCCGCTATCCGCAACGCGACGGTCTCGTCGTCGAGGGGTCCGTACGACGATGGGTACGACGTCTGCTCGTACCCGTCCCCGAGCACGCCGGAGCCCTCGTACGGCTGCTGCCCGTACGAGGTGCTCTCGCGCTCGGGGCGCAGTGCGGTCACGCCGTGGCCCTGCCCACCACCGGGGCCAGCCCCGCCGATCTGGCGACCGCGTCATGGTCGCCGCACTCCACCAGCCAGTTGGCCAGCATGCGGTGGCCGTGCTCGGTGAGCACGGACTCCGGGTGGAACTGGACGCCCTCGACGGGCAGTTCGCGGTGCCGCAGACCCATGATGATGCCGTCGTGGGTCCGCGCGGTGACCTCCAGCTCGGCCGACACGGTGGCCGGCTCGGCGGCCAGCGAGTGGTAGCGGGTCGCGGTGAACGGCGTGGGCAGCCCCGCGAACACGCCCTTGCCCTCGTGCTCGACCAGCGAGGTCTTGCCGTGCAGCAGCTCGGGCGCACGGTCCACGACACCGCCGTACGCCACCTGCATCGACTGCATGCCCAGGCAGACGCCGAAGACCGGGACGCCGGTGGCCGCGCAGTGGCGGACCATGTCGACGCAGACGCCGGCCTGCTCGGGGGTGCCCGGGCCGGGCGAGAGGAGGACGCCGTCGAAGCCGTCCTGCGCGTGCGCGGTCGACACCTCGTCGTTGCGCAGCACCTCGCACTCGGCGCCCAGCTGGTACAGGTACTGGACCAGGTTGAAGACGAAGCTGTCGTAGTTGTCCACGACGAGAATGCGCGCGCTCACTGGTTGTCCACCGTCACATCGTTGAAGGGAAGCAGCGGTTCGGCCCATGGGAAGACGTACTGGAAGAGGACGTAGACCACGGCCAGGACCAGTACCAGTGAGATCAGCGCCCTCACCCACGCGTTCCCCGGCAGATGCCGCCAGATCCAGCCGTACATGCCGTCCCTTCCGTCGCACCACGGCACCAGACTCACGCCGTACGGCACCAGACTAACGGCGCAAGGCCTCGGGTTGGCCTGCCTCCACGGGCTGGGTGGAGTCCAGGTGCGCCCAGACGATCAGCCGGTGGCTGTGCCCCCACTCCGGCTCGCAGGTCGTCAGGGTCAGATAGCGGCCGGGGCGGGTGTAGCCGGAGGCGCGGGGGACCGGATCGATCACGGCGACATCGCTGGGGACCGTCTTGTAGGGGCCCTTGTCGATCCGGTACGTGAACCAGGTCGCACCGTCGGTCAGCACCACCGCGTCCCCGCGGCGCAGCTTCGGGAAGTCCTTGAAGGGGTCGCCGTAGGTGCGGCGGTGGCCGGCGACGGAGAAGTTGCCCTTCTGCCCGAGCCGGGCGGTGGCCGTGTAGTGGCCGAGGCCCTTCTTCAAGGTGCCCGTGCCGGTGCCTTCCAGCACCGGCTTGTTCCACGTGAAACCAAGACGTGGGATGTACATGATCGCGAAGGGCTTTCCGTCCCGGTACGGCCGCGACTCCGGGGGGCTCGCGGAGGCACCGGCGGCCGGGGCGGAGGCTCCGGGAGCGTGCGTGGCCCCCGATACGCCGGGGCGCACGCTTTCCTGCGCCCACTGCTCCTGAAGCGCGTCGATCTGGTCGTCCATGACGGAGCCGGCCCGCACGCCGGTCCAGTACAGGACGTAGACGACGAACAGCACGATCACGGTGCCGACGGTGATGCACAGCTCGCTGACGGTCCTCACGATCACGCGCACCGGCGGCTCCTGCGAGGGTGCGAGGGCTGGTGGGTGGGCCTACTCCACGGGCTTCGCGTAGTGCAGGTCCACTGTGCCCGAGTAGCCGGGAAGAGTCACCGTCCCGTTCTCCTCGACTTTCCAGCCCAGGCCGTAGACGTTGACGTACACCATGTAGTTCTGGATCGCGGGGCTCTCGGCGAGCGCCTGCTGCAGCTTCTCCGGGTCACCGACGGCCTGGATCTTGTACGGCGGCGAGTAGACGCGGCCCTGGAGGATCAGGGTGTTGCCGACGCAGCGCACGGCGCTGGTGGAGATCAGCCGCTGGTCCATGACCTTGATGCCCTTGGCGCCGCCCTGCCACAGGGCGTTCACCACGGCCTGCAGGTCCTGCTGGTGGATGACCAGGTAGTCGGGCTGCGGCTCGGGGTAGCCGGGGAGCTTGGCGGTGGCGTTCGGCGGTGCGTCGTTCAGGGTGACGGTGACGGCCTCGCCGGTGACCTTCTGCGTGCCCGCGCTCTTCTCCAGGGCGGCGAGTTTCTCGTCCTCGGCTTTCGTGCTGCCGTCGTCCCGTTCGGCGAGGGCTTCCACCTGGTCGCGCAGCGCCGCGTTGGACTCGTCCAGTTCGCCGTTCTTGCGGCTGCGTTCCTGAATGAGGTCGGAAAGCTTCAGCAAGGACGCATCCGTGCGGATATTGGTGCCCTTGGCCGTATGGAAACTGGTGAAGAAAATGAGCCCCGCGAGAGCGAACACGCTCACCGTGAGGAGACGGACGGGACGGAATGATCCCCGACGGGCGCTGGATCCCGACTGGGGGGAGTCGGCAGAATTGCTCAACGTACCCTTATCTCCTTCGGCGCCACGGAAGCACTACGCTAACGGACGCCCGGGGGAGCGCTCAGTGTCCCCTTGTACGCTGCCCCGAGCCCGACCCAGTTCCCTGCGCGGCCACGCAGCGCATCGACAGGAGAGACCCTCGTGCCGAAGTCACGTATCCGCAAGAAGGCCGACTACACGCCGCCGCCGGCGAAGCAGGCAGCCAGTATCAAACTGAACAGCCGCGCCTGGGTCGCGCCCGTCATGCTCGCGATGTTCCTCATCGGCCTGACCTGGATCGTCGTCTTCTATGTGACCGACGGTTCGCTGCCGCTCGACGCGCTCGGCAACTGGAACATCGTCGTGGGCTTCGGGTTCATCGCCGCCGGATTCGGTGTATCGACGCAGTGGAAGTAGAGCCTGCCGGGCAGTGAACACAGCTCTGCCCAGGGCTATCCACCGAGTTATCCACAGCCGTTTTCCACATGGGGAAAAGAAAGACGATCTGTGGATAACTCACCGGAGGTTGACGCCGGTGTGACGGAACGACCGGCATCCGAATCTACGTTCGCCCCCTGTCTGACCTGCGGAAACACCGGTCGGTGACAGGGGGCACACCTGTTCCCGCACCGTGTGCACAAGATCGGGCACACGCTGTGGAAAACCACCGCTCAGAGGATGAGGACGGGTGCTCAGGTGAGCTGAGCCGTCCGTAGCAGGTACATGCCGACGACCACCGCCAGCACCAGTGCACAGGCACCCCACTGCATCGGCGCCCGCCGCTCTCGCGGCGCGTTCACCATGGCGTAGCCGATCACCACGCCGCCCACCAGTCCGCCGATGTGGGCCTGCCAGGAGATGTTCAGGCTGGGGTTGAAGGTGAACAGCAGGTTGATCACCAGAAGGACGATCACCGGGCGCATGTCGTAGTTGCGGCGGCGCATCAGAACGGCGGTGGCACCGAACAGGCCGAAGACCGCGCCCGAGGCGCCCAGAGACGCCGTGGACGCCGGCTGGAGCAGATACGCCAGGGCACTGCCCGCCAGCCCCGAGATCAGGTAGAGCGCGAGATAGCGGACCCGGCCCAGCGCCTCCTCCAGCGGACCGCCCAGGAACCACAGGCTCAGCATGTTGAAGGCGATGTGCCAGATCGCCTGGTGCGTGAACATCGCGGTGATCAGGCGGTACCACTCGCCCTCGGCCACGCCTTCGGTGGGCACCCAGGGCGCCGGCGGCCACTCGGCGATCAGGAACAGCTCGCCCAGCACCGTCGAGGACACCTGGACGGCGACGAACACCGCGAGGTTGATCAGGACCAGGATCTTGGTGATCAGATGCGGGTCGCCGGTGGTGGTGACGGGCGCCCCGGCGAGGTTGCGCGGCTGTGCGGCGCCCGGGGAGTGGCCCGTGCCGGAGCCGTCGCGGACGCAGTCCGGGCACTGGAAGCCGACCGAGGCGCTGACCATGCACTCGGGGCAGATCGGGCGCTCGCAGCGGGTGCAGCGCACTCCGGTCTCACGGTCCGGGTGCCGGTAGCAGCCGGGCAGGCTGTGCGCTTCCTGCGGACTTTCCGACACCTGGTCCATGAGGTCCCCTACGTCGTCGTAAGCGAGAAACGCCCCTTCCATCCTTACGGACGGAGGGGGCGTTTGGTTCCCTTATGACGCTTTGGGCGCGGTCCCGGCGAGGCGCGGTCGGAGCGCCGGCGCGGTCCCGGCCCGGGTGCGGTCTCAGGCCTGGCGCGTCTCGACGACGACCGACTCGATGACGACGTCCTTGAGCGGGCGGTCGGTGCGCGGGTTGGTCTGGGTGCTCGCGATGGCGTCCACGACCTTCTGGCTGGCCGCGTTGCTGACCTCGCCGAAGATGGTGTGCTTGCGGTTCAGCCAGGCCGTCGGGGAGACGGTGATGAAGAACTGCGAGCCGTTGGTGCCCGGGCCGGCGTTGGCCATGGCCAGCAGGTACGGCTTGTCGAACTTCAGGTCCGGGTGGAACTCGTCCTTGAACTGGTAGCCCGGACCGCCCGTGCCGTTGCCCAGCGGGTCGCCGCCCTGGATCATGAAGCCGCTGATGACCCGGTGGAAGACCGTGCCGTCGTACAGCTTGGCCGAGGACCGCTCACCGGTGGCCGGGTTGGTCCACTCACGCTCGCCCTGGGCGAGCTCGACGAAGTTCTTGACCGTCTCCGGCGCGTGGTTCGGGAAGAGCCGGACCTCGATGTCGCCTTGGTTGGTCTTCAGGGTGGCGTACAGCTGCTCAGCCACGATCTGCCTTCCGTTGTCTTCCTGTGACTCTCTGATCCTCGCACGCCCCACGCCCTGCGTCGTCCGGCGCCCGGGTTCGCCAGCGAACGGCGACGATCCGTGGCATTGTCGACGACAAGCTCCGGTTGCTCCGGATTCATCCCTTATCGACCCCCTGGCCCACTCCCAGCACCGATGGAGTGACCCGGATGCCCGCTCTCGCATGCCGTGCCGCGCGTCGACAGGCATGATCCGTAAAAGGGTGGAAAGTCGAAATACCGTACGCCACCGAGGAGGAGGATCCCGTGACCCGCATCGACAGCGTGCGCGCCGCGACCGGCTCGGCGAAGGACAGCGTGCTGCACGCCGCGGAAGTGGTGGCGCCCTACGCCGACACGGCCAAGGACCGGGCCGCACTGTACGCACACGAGGCTCGTGCCCGCATCGCGCCAATGATGTCGCAGGCCGCCGGGCAGGCCCGCGTCCAGTACGCCGCCCATCTGGCGCCGTACGTGGAGCAGGCCCGCGCGCATGTGCCGCCGAAGGTCGACCACGCCGCCCACGAGGCGGCCTACCGCACCCGCAGGGCCGCGCGGCAGGCCGCCTACTACTCCCGGCCGAAGATCGAGCAGGCGGTCGCCGCGGCCGGGCCCGTCAAGGAGGAGGCGACGGCACGGGGCGCTGCCGCGCTGGCCGCACTGCGCGGCCAGGTCTCGCCCGCGGAAATCCGGAAGCTGGTCCGCAAGCACGAGCGGCGGGCCAAGGCCGGCCGCGCGTTCAAGGCCCTGGCGGTGCTGGGCGCCGTCGCGGGCGGCGCTTTCGCCGCCTGGAAGTGGTGGGACAAGCAGGCCAACCCCGACTGGCTGGTCGAGCCGCCCGCCGCGACCGAGGTGCCCGAGTCCGGCCGCCTGACGTCGGTGGACGGCAGTGGTACGTCCACGCTGGACCCCGATGTCCAGGCCAAGCAGGCCGAGGACGAGGCCGCGGACCGGGACGAACGCGGCTGACGGAGCGCCCGAGGAGACAACGTCCTTGTGGGGCAGGAGAGTTCATGGCTCTTCTGCCCCACAGCCATGTTCCACGCGTGACGAAAACGTTCGCGAAAGCCAAGTCCGGGACCATCACGGGTCAAGTCGTGGCTCGTTTGGTCCCACCTGGCAAAACGTGACCCGGTTGCATTCGCGAGCCGGGGGCCGGGGGCGGGGCCCGGACCGACGACAAAGCCCCTCCGGCTCGCGTTCCCGCAAGTCGGAGGGGCTTTCCTGGTGTGGAGCCTAGGGGAGTCGAACCCCTGACATCCGCCATGCAAAGACGGCGCTCTACCAACTGAGCTAAGGCCCCGTGAGGGAGACGTCCGGCCGGAGGAACCGCGTACCGGCAGGCGCCGCAGACCAGAGTAGCGGGTCGCCCCCGGTATCTCGCAAAAAGATTGGGGGGTCCCCGTGAACGACCACTCTCCGTAAGATGCTCGGCGTGGTTCGCTACAGCGAACCACGGTTTTTGGGGAAGCGATGGGGAGACGCAATGGACGCCGCACAGCAGGAAGCCACCGCAAGAGCGCGGGAACTGCAGCGGAACTGGTACGGGGAGCCTTTGGGGGCGCTCTTCCGTAAGCTCATCGACGATCTTGGCCTCAACCAGGCTCGTCTCGCGGGGGTGCTGGGACTGTCCGCACCGATGCTGTCGCAGCTGATGAGCGGTCAGCGGGCGAAGATCGGCAATCCTGCCGTGGTCCAGCGGGTGCAGCTGCTGCAGGAGCTGGCGGGGCTGGTGTCGGACGGCAGCGTGAGCGCGGCCGAGGCCACCGAGCGCATGGAGGAGATCAAGAAGTCGCAGGGGGGCTCGGTGCTCAACAACACCACACACACCACCAGCAGTTCGGGAGCGCCGACGGTGAAGCGGGTGGTCCGCGAGATCCAGTCGCTGCTGCGCTCGGTGGCGGCCGCGGGCGACATCATCGAGGCGGCGGACTCCCTCGCCCCGACCCACCCGGAGCTGGCGGAGTTCCTCCGGGTCTACGGCGCCGGCCGCACCTCCGACGCGGTCGCGCACTACCAGTCCCACCAGAACTGATCCACCGGCCCGGTAGCCGAAGGGATGCGGCAGCCGGGCCGCGGGCCTGAACGAGCGAGGACACGGGGGACCGGCTCGGGGCCGGCACGAAGCCGAGCACGGGGGACGGGCTCGGGGGCGAAAGCAGGGGGAGATCCGAGCGACGGGGGAATGCGAAGGGCCAGAGCGGGGGGAATACTCCAGAGGGTCGAGGGGGAGGAGCGCCGTACAGCGATGGGTGAGGTCTTCGCCGGTCGGTACGAACTGGTCGACCCGATCGGGCGCGGAGGGGTGGGTGCCGTCTGGCGCGCCTGGGACCACCGACGCCGCCGCTACGTCGCCGCCAAGGTCCTGCAGCAGAGCGACGCCCACTCGCTGCTCCGCTTCGTCCGCGAGCAGGCGCTGCGGATCGACCACCCTCACGTCCTGGCGCCCGCCAGCTGGGCCGCGGACGACGACAAGGTGCTGTTCACCATGGACCTGGTCGCCGGTGGTTCGCTGGTCCATCTCGTCGGGGACTACGGTCCGCTGCCACCGGCGTTCGTGTGCACGCTGCTCGACCAGCTGCTGTCCGGGCTGTCCGCGGTGCACGCCGAGGGCGTGGTGCACCGGGACATCAAGCCCGCCAACGTGCTGCTGGAGGCGACCGGCACGGGCCGGCCGAAGCTGCGGCTGTCCGACTTCGGGATAGCGATGCGGTTCGGCGAGCCACGGCTGACCGAGACCAACCTCGTGGTGGGCACGCCCGGTTACCTCGCGCCGGAGCAGATGATGGGCGCCGAACCGGACTTCCCGGCGGATCTGTTCGCCGTGGGGCTGGTCGCTCTGTATCTGCTGGAGGGCGCCAAGCCGGACGCCAAGGCGCTGATCCAGTATTTCGCGGAGCACGGGACGCCCGGGGCGCCCAAGGGCATTCCCGAGCCGCTGTGGCAGGTCGTGGCGACGCTGCTCCAGCCGGACCCGGACGCCCGCTTCCGCACGGCCACAGGGGCGCGCAAGGCGCTCGCGGCCGCCGCGGAGCTCCTGCCGGAGCCCGGCCCCGACGACGAGCTGATCGAGATCTTCGACCAACTGGGACCACTGCCGGACGGGTTCGGGCCGGACGGCCCGCTGAAGGTCGCGCCCGGCCTGCGGACGGACTTCCGCCCGGGAGCGTCCCGGGGCGCCGGCGACGACGCGGACTCCCTGTCCGGCTCGGTCACGGCCTCGCCGTGGCCCGGCACGTCCTCCGTGCCGTACGGGTCGGGCGCGGCGAGCGGGGCGAGCGCGGGGCGTCCGGTGGACCCACGCCAGGAGCTCGACCAGCGCGCCCACCAGGCACAACCCGCGCCCCAGCCCCAGCCCCAGCCCCAGCAGGATCCCGGCGAGGCCCAGGGCCCGGTCACTCCGCGGCCGACCGCTCCCCCGCCTGCCCCCTCCCAGACGAGCACCGGCATGTCGGACACCGGCAGCTTCCACCTGCCACCGCCGATCGCTCCCGACTCCCTGAGCACCCCCAACGCTCCCACCCACGTCAGGTCCTCCCCCCAGTCCCCTCAGTCACCTGCAGCACAGCCGCCCCAGCGACCTCAGACCACCGCTCCGGCCCCGCCAACCTGGGCGTCGGCCCCGCCCCCACCCTCACCGCCACGGCTCCCGCAGCAGCCCGCCGACGCCTCTACTGCTTCGTACACCGCTCAAGCCCCGCAGGTTCCACTCCCCGCGCAGAGAACTTCCCGGCGCCGCTCGCACGCCGCGGCCCGCCGTCCGGGCCCGCCGGCCAAGGTGGCGATCCCGCTGGTGCTCCTCGCGCTGGCCTGTTACGCGGTGGGGTTCTGGGCGCTGGGCCAGCTGTAGTACGCCCTAGGGGGTGTCTCGCCGATCATGCCGGGCTCGCGGCGCCTGGCACCGCGCCTCGCCGCGTTGTCGTCGGTCCGCGACTCCCCCAAGCTCTCGGCTCCGCTCGAGCAGGGAGGGACCCCCATCGCATCGACTCCCTCCTCCGCCTTGCGATGCACGGCACCAGACGCCGCTCCCTGATCCGGCCTGATCGACGAGACACCCCCTAGCCCACAACCGCCCCAGACCGCCGCCGCCCCCGCACCGTCCACACCACCAGCCCCACCAGAATCAGCGTCCCCGCGCCGAATCCGCCCGCCGCGACCGCCTTCATCGCGACGCCGTCTCCCCCGGCACTGCCCGCCGAGGCCTCCCGCTCCCCCTCCGTGAGGTCGAAGAGCCCTTCGGGCACGGACCGGCCGGCGTAGAGGGGACCGTCCTGCGGGTCGCCCTTCACCCGCACCCGCAGCGTCAGCCCGAACGGCCCGGGGCCGACCTTCTCGGCGACCTGGGCGGCGAGGTGGACGACGAGGTAGTAGGAGCCGGCGAACCGCATGCCGCTCACCCGGTCGGTGGTGGCGTTCCGGTTGGCGAAGTCGACGGGTGGCAGAGGATCGAGCGAGGCGGACTGCTGTCTGCCGTCGTAGCCGGTGCCGTCGTCGTCGACGACGGCGCGCACGGGGTTGTGGAGGGACAGGTTCAGCGCGCCGACGGCGTAGTCGTGGCGGTCGCCGCCGCCCGCGCTGCCCAGTTCGGCGGTGGCCGACAGCTGTTGTCCCCAGTCGACGGGGACCTCGTAGAACAGGGTCTGTCCGGGTTCGATGTCGGCGCTCCACACGCCCTGCCCCACGGTCGCCGCCGTGTCGAACCCGGCACCGCCCGGGCGCCGCTCGGGAGCGTCCGTAGGAGGCGCGGGGGAGGCTGAGTCCCAGGCCTGGGGCGCGTCGGTGACGCCGGGCCGGGCCGGCTGGGGTTCGGTGACGACGGTGAGTTCCAGCTCCCAGGGTTCCGGCGCCGAGCCGGCCGTGGCCCCACCGGGTCGGACGCGTTCGACGACGACGTAGTACGTTCCGGAGTCCGCGCACCGTGTTCCGCTCGTCTCCCGCGCGCCCCAGGCGGTGATCGGACGCGGGCTGCGGGAGGAGCCGACGATCGTCCTGTCGTAGGAGCAGGAGCGGCCGTCGCCGTCCTGCACGGACACGTCGACGCCGTCGGCGGCCGAGACGTCGGCGTCGGGGCCGGGTACGGCGGTGGCGGCGACGTACGCGTTCGATGTGGCGTCCAGGTCGAGGCGGTAGTAGGCGGTCCCGTCGGCAGGGAGGGTGCTGCGGTAGGTGCCGCCGGGCCGCAGGAGGGCGGCGCCGGTGGTAGTCGTCGCGCCGGGTACGCGCCGGGCGTCCTCCGCGAAGGCGTAGGAGCGGACGTCGCCTTCGGCCGACGTGCGAGGAGCGGGGGAGGCGGGTGACGCCGTCAGTGCGGCCAGTGCTCCTAATACCACTCCGGTGACGGTCACGCGCGCGCGTACCGCCGATGAACGACACCACCTCACGCGGGCCCCCTTACCCAGGCGTCCTCACCGTCCACACACGAAACCCCGACCGCAACGGCGGCCGGGGTCTGTTCAGACTGTTCCGAGTGCTCGGGGTGTCCCGAGTGCCCGGAAGGGTATGTCGGTGGTCACGAACCCGTGGGCACGGAGTCAGTCGCCTCCGTCCACAGATCCTGCTCGGCGCGATCCGCCTGGATCTGGCGGTACACGAGGAGCCCGCCGATGGCGGCCAGTGCGACCAGGAGAAGCTTCTTCACCGCGCGACCTCGTCTTTCCTTGACGTAGGGGACCTCTGGCGCCCGACTATACACACCGACCGATATCGATCGGTGACCTGCGCCCCGGGCTCAACTGCCGCCTGGGGCACCGCTTTAGAAGCGGACGCGGCCACTCCGATCTGAGGGTGATCACATCAGCACCGAGCGTCACACCTTGCCGCTTTTCGCAACTTTTCTTCCTCTATAGGGCTTCTTCATGGCTCTTGCGGCCATTCGAGTGGTGTTGATCTGAACATCGCCGCGCCACGGGCGTCGGTCCACCACTTCGCGACCCTCATACACATCATGAGGAAAGTACGCAAATCGCCCGACCCGAAAGTGAGGGGCCATGGCCCGCAACAAGGTCATGAATCTGTGGACCGCACTCGTCACCGCCTTCCTCGCGCTGTGCACGGCGCTGGGACTCATCACCACGACCGCCGCCGCGGCGGTACCGCAGACCGAGTCCAGCCGCAACAGCAGCGACGACACGACCGCCCCGGTCACGACACCGGCGATGGCCCCCTGGTCCTGGTCCTGGTCCTACGCCAGGTCACTGCCCCCCACGATGAAGCAACGGATCCGGGCCGAGGCCCACGGAAAGTCCCCGAGCTGCCGGCACCGCACCCTCGCTGACGCCGCCCCGGCGACCACCGACTGCTCCCCACCGGCCCCCGCGTCCCAGGCAGAACCGGCCGAACTGACCGAGCCCGTCGCACCGCCACTCCAGCGCTGAGCGCGACCGCCGAACCCTCAGCCCAGACCAGCCCAGACCAGACCAAGACCCAATCCATTTCCATAAGGCCTGATCCTCCTTCCCCCCTGGATCCAACCTGTCAGAACGGCGAACTGCGTACACGCCCTCACGAAGCGGCCCAGTCACCCCTAGGTGACCGGGCCTTCGTGCGCGTGTGTGCCCTACTGCGGAGGGTGGCCGCGTGGGGTTCGGTGTCGATGCCCGGCCTGGTGGGCAGCCCGGTCCTGGGCGGCGTCCTCATCGACCACTTCTCCTGGCAGTCGACCTTCCTGATCAACGTGCCGATCGTCGTGCTCGCCCTCATCGCCGGCCGCACCCTGATGCCGGAGTCCAGGGCGCCCTGGCAGAAGCCCGATCCGCTCGGCGCGCTGCTGTCCGCCACCGGTATGACCGCGCTGGTCTGGTGGATCATCGAGATCCCGCAGCACGGCGCGTTCGGCGGCGACTCCGTGATCACGCTGGCCGTCGCGGCGGTCGCGCTCACCTCCTTCGTGATCTGGGAGAACGTCACCTCGTCCCCCATGGTCCCGCTGGTCCTGTTCAGGCGACGCAACTTCAGCGGCGGCTCGCTCTCCCTGGCGCTCGTCCAGATCGGCAACGGCGGTCTGCTGCTGGTCCTCACCCAGTAGCTGCAGTTCGTGCTCGGCTACTCGCCGGTCAAGGCCGGTCTGGCCTTCCTGCCGATGGCGGTCGCGGCCCTCGTCGGGCAACGGCGGCGGGGTGAAGCTCGCGCAGAAGATCGGCAACCGGTTCGTCATCCTGGCCGGCATGCTCGTGATGGCGGGCTCCTTCGGCCTGCTGGCCACGGTCACCACCGACTCCGGCTTCACCGTCCCGGCAGTGGCCCCGGGCCTGCTGGGCCTCGGCGCCGGCATGGCGATGCCCGCCGCGGTCGCCGCGCTGATGGGCACCGTCCCGGCCGACAAGGCCGGCGTCGGATCCGCCCTCAACGACACCATCCAGCAGGCGGGCACCGCCCTCGGCATCGCCATCCTCGGCTCGCTGCTGACCAGCTCCTACACCGCCGAGATGCCCTCCGACGCCCCTGAGCAGGCCAAGGAGTCCATCGCGGGCGCCCTGGCGGTCGCCGGGCCCGACAGCGGCCTGCTGCACGCCGCCCGCGAGGCCTTCACCACCTCGATGTCCACGGCCTTCACCCTCAGCGCGATCGGCGTCCTCGCCGCCGCGGTCGTCGCCACCCTGGTGATGCGCGACAGCAAGCCCGAGCAGCCCGCCGAGGACGCCCCCGAGACCCGGAGAAGAACCTGGAGAAGAGCCCGCAGCCGATCGCCTGACGACACAGAAGACCCCCGATCCATCCGGACCGGGGGTCTTCTCGCTGTGGGGCTAACAGGATTTGAACCTGTGGCCTCATCCTTATCAGGGATGCGCTCTAACCAACTGAGCTATAGCCCCGCCGCGCTCTGCGGTGTGTGTCCCGCGCGCTGACTCCTGAAGATTAGCGCACGACCGGGGCAGTCCCAAAATCGATGGGGATTCGATGGGGACCGGCGGCTCACTCGTCCTCGGCGAGCGTCAGCTCCACACCGCCCACGAAGCCCGCGGAGAGGTTGTAGATGAACGCTCCGAGGGTGGCGAGGGCCGTCGCGAGGACGACGTCGATGACCGCGATGATCGAGGTGAAGAGCAGGACGTTCGGCAGGGACAGGAACGCCTGCAGGTCGAAGCCGTTCGACTCGTTGGAGCCGGTCGCCTCGGAGATGGTGCCGCCGACGGTCGAGAAGACGCCCATCGCGTCCATGACCATCCACAGCACGGCCGCCGCGACGATGGTGCAGATGCCCAGCGCGATCGACAGCAGGAAGCTGACCTTCATCACCGACCACGGGTCGGCCTTGGCCACCCGCAGCCGTGCCTTGCGGACGCGCGGAGTGGTGCGCGCGCCGGTGCGCGGGCGGCGTACGGCACCGCCCGCCTGACCGCCCTGCGCGGCCTGCCCCTGCGCGGGGTAGGCCTGCGGCGGGTGGTACGGCCCGGAGGGCTGCTGCGGCTGCCGTTCCCCGGGCAGCGGCGAGGCCCCCTGCTGCTGGGTCTGCGGGCCTCGGGTGTCCGTCACAGTTCCCCCCTGGGATCCATGAGTGTCGGGCGAGGGCGAGGGCTTCGTCTTCCGCTCCGACGGCTTGATCGCCTGGAGGTTGGTCGTGTGCGGATCCGTCGCCGGCGCGGCGGAGCCACGGGCGCCGCCGTCCGTTTCCTGACCGGTCGTACGACCCGTCGAGGTACCGGCCGATCCGGCGCCCGTGGCTCCGCTCACGCTGACTCACTCCTCGTGCTACTCGACCGAGGGCGCCTCACCCTCGTCCGTGCCGCTGGTCACGGCGTCCTCGGCGGTCTCGTCGACGGCCACGTCGCCGTCGACCTCCTCCGCCTCGCGCCCCGCCTCGGCGTTACGTGCGATGCCGACCACGGCATCGCGCTTGCCCAGATTGATCAGTTGAACGCCCATGGTGTCACGGCCCGTCTCCCTGACCTCGTTGACTCGCGTACGAATCACACCGCCCGACAGCGTGATGGCGAGGATCTCGTCGGTCTCCTCGACCACCAGCGCACCGACGAGCGAACCGCGGTCTTCGACGATCTTGGCGGCCTTGATGCCGAGGCCGCCGCGTCCCTGAACGCGGTACTCGTCGACAGCGGTCCGCTTCGCGTACCCGCCGTCGGTGGCAGTGAACACGAACGTACCGGGTCGAACAACATTCATCGAGAGCAGTTCGTCTCCCTCACGGAAACTCATGCCCTTGACGCCCGAAGTGGCACGGCCCATGGGCCGCAGCGACTCGTCCGTTGCCGTGAATCGGATCGACTGCGCCTTCTTGCTGATCAGCAGCAGATCGTCGTCGGCCGAGACCAGCTCGGCGCCGATCAGCTCGTCGTCGGAGCCGTCCTCCCGCTCCCGCAGGTTGATGGCGATGACGCCACCCGAGCGAGGGGAGTCGTAGTCCTTCAGCGAGGTCTTCTTCACCAGGCCGGCCTTGGTGGCCAGGACCAGGTACGGCGCCGCCTCGTAGTCGCGGATCGCGAGGATCTCGGCGATCGCCTCGTCCGGCTGGAAGGCCAGCAGGTTGGCGACGTGCTGACCGCGCGCGTCCCGGCCGGCGTCCGGCAGCTCGTAGGCCTTCGCGCGGTACACCCGGCCCTTGTTGGTGAAGAACAGCAGCCAGTGGTGCGTGGTCGACACGAAGAAGTGGTCGACGATGTCGTCTTCCTTCAGCTTCGCGCCGCGTACGCCCTTGCCGCCGCGCTTCTGGGCGCGGTAGTCGTCCGTCTTGGTGCGCTTGACGTAGCCGCCGCGCGTGACGGTGACGACGATGTCCTCCTCGGCGATCAGGTCCTCGATGGACATGTCACCGTCGTAGGGCACCAGCTGGGTCTTGCGGTCGTCGCCGTACTTCTCGACGATCGCGGCGAGCTCCTCGCTGACGATGCCGCGCTGGCGGACCGGGGAGGCCAGGATCTCGTTGTACTCGTTGATCTTCGCCTGGAGCTCGTCGTGCTCCTGGACGATCTTCTGCCGCTCCAGGGCCGCGAGGCGGCGGAGCTGCATCTCCAGGATCGCGTTGGCCTGGATCTCGTCGATCTCCAGCAGGTCCATCAGGCCGCCGCGGGCGATCTCGACGGTCTCGCTGCGCCGGATCAGCGCGATGACCTCGTCGATGGCGTCCAGGGCCTTCAGGAGGCCGCGCAGGATGTGCGCGCGCTCCTCGGCCTTGCGCAGCCGGAAACGCGTACGGCGGACGATGACCTCGATCTGGTGCGTCACCCAGTGACGGATGAACGCGTCCAGCGAGAGGGTGCGCGGCACGCCGTCCACCAGCGCCAGCATGTTCGCGCCGAAGTTGGTCTGCAGGTCGGTGTGCTTGTACAGGTTGTTCAGGACGACCTTGGCGACCGCGTCCCGCTTCAGGACGATCACCAGGCGCTGGCCCGTACGGGACGACGTCTCGTCGCGGACGTCCGCGATGCCGCCGATCTTGCCGTCCTTCACCAGGTCGGCGATCTTCTGCGCGAGGTTGTCCGGGTTGGTCTGGTACGGCAGCTCCGTGACCACCAGGCACTGGCGGTTCTGGATCTCCTCGACCTCCACGACCGCACGCATGGTGATCGAGCCACGGCCGGTGCGGTAGGCCTCCTCGATGCCCTTGCGGCCGACGACGAGGGCGCCGGTCGGGAAGTCGGGGCCCTTGATGCGCTCGATGAGCGCGTCCAGCAGCTCCTCGTGCGAGGCCTCGGGGTTCTCCAGGTACCACTGGGCGCCGGCGGCGACCTCGCGCAGGTTGTGCGGCGGGATGTTGGTCGCCATGCCGACCGCGATACCGGCGGAGCCGTTGATCAGCAGGTTCGGGAAGCGGGAGGGCAGGACGGTCGGCTCCTGGGAGCGGCCGTCGTAGTTGTCCGTGAAGTCGACGGTCTCCTCGTCGATGTCGCGGACCATCTCCATCGACAGCGGCGCCATCTTGCACTCGGTGTACCGCATGGCCGCGGCCGGGTCGTTGCCCGGGGAACCGAAGTTGCCGTTGGAGTCGACGAGCGGCATGCGCATCGCCCACGGCTGGGCGAGGCGGACCAGGGCGTCGTAGATGGAGCTGTCGCCGTGGGGGTGGTAGTTGCCCATGACGTCGCCGACCACGCGCGCGCACTTGTAGAAGCCGCGCTCGGGGCGGTAGCCGCCGTCGTACATCGCGTACAGCACGCGGCGGTGGACGGGCTTGAGGCCGTCCCGGACGTCCGGCAGCGCACGCGAGACGATGACGGACATCGCGTAGTCGAGGTACGAGCGCTGCATCTCCGTCTCGAGCCCGACGGGCTCGATGCGCATGGCGACCTCGCCGCCCTGCTCCGGGGTGACGGGAGTGTTCTCGTCGGTCATTGCGGGTGGGGATCCTTCCTGGTGCGGTCAGCTGAGACCGACTCAGATGTCGAGGAAGCGGACGTCCTTGGCGTTGCGCTGGATGAACGCGCGGCGGGCCTCGACGTCCTCGCCCATCAGGACCGAGAACAGCTCGTCGGCCTGGGCGGCGTCGTCGAGGGTGACCTGGCCGAGGACGCGGTGCTCCTGGTCCATGGTCGTCACGCGCAGCTCCTCGGCGTTCATCTCACCGAGGCCCTTGAAGCGCTGGATCGAGTCCTCGCGGACCCGCTTGCCGCGCTGGCGGCCCATCTCGAGCAGCGCGTCGCGCTCGCGGTCGGAGTACGCGTACTCGACGTCCTCCCGGCCCCACTTGATCTTGTACAGCGGGGGACGGGACAGGAACACATGGCCGGCCTCGACCAGCGGCCGCATGAAGCGGAACAGGAAGGTCAGCAGCAGGGTGTTGATGTGCTGGCCGTCGACGTCGGCGTCCGCCATCAGGATGATCTTGTGATACCGGAGCTTCTCGATGTCGAAGTCCTCGTGGACTCCGGTGCCGAAGGCGGAGATCAGCGCCTGGATCTCCTGGTTCTGCAGGATTTTGTCGATCCGCGCCTTCTCGACGTTGAGGATCTTGCCTCGGATCGGGAGGATCGCCTGGTACTCCGGGTTGCGGCCGGACTTGGCCGAACCGCCGGCGGAGTCACCCTCGACGATGAAGATCTCGCACTTGGTCGGGTCGTTCGACTGGCAGTCGGACAGCTTGCCCGGCAGCGATGCCGTCTCCAGCAGGCCCTTGCGGCGGGTCAGGTCGCGGGCCTTGCGGGCCGCCACGCGCGCGGTGGCCGCCTGAATGCCCTTGCGGACGATGTCCGCGGCCTCGTTGGGGTTGCGGTCGAGCCAGTCGGTGAGGTGCTCGTAGACCGCCTTCTGCACGAAGGTCTTGGCCTCCGTGTTGCCCAGCTTGGTCTTGGTCTGGCCCTCGAACTGGGGCTCGCTCAGCTTGACCGAGATGATCGCGGTCAGACCCTCGCGGATGTCGTCACCCGTGAGGTTGTCGTCCTTCTCGCGGAGCAGCTTCTTGTCGCGCGCGTACTTGTTGATCAGGTTCGTCAGCGCCGCGCGGAAGCCCTCTTCGTGGGTGCCGCCCTCGTGGGTGTGGATGATGTTGGCGAAGGAGTAGACGCCCTCGCTGTAGCCGCTGTTCCACTGCATCGCGACTTCGAGGGAGAGGCTCTTGTCCTTGTCCTCCGCCTCCAGGTCGATGACGGTGGGGTGCACCACGTCTCCCTTGCGGGAGTTGAGGTACTTCACGAAGTCGACGATGCCGCCCTCGTAGTGGTACGTGACGGTCTTGGGCTCGTCCTTCTCGTCCGCGCCCGCTTCGTCCGCGCCGGCCGTGGCCTTCGCCGACTCGCGCTCGTCGGTGAGCTTGATGGTCAGTCCCTTGTTCAGGAACGCCATCTCCTGGAAACGCCGCGACAGCGTCTCGAAGGAGTACTCCGTGGTCTCGAAGATGTCGCCGTCGGCCCAGAAGGTGACCGAGGTGCCGGTCTCGTCCGTGGCCTCGTGCTGGGCGAGGGGGGCCGTCGGAACGCCCATCTTGTAGTCCTGCGTCCAGCGGTGGCCGTCCGTCTTCACCTCGACGGAGACCTTGCTGGACAGGGCGTTCACGACCGAGACGCCGACACCGTGCAGACCACCGGAGACCGCGTAGCCGCCGCCGCCGAACTTGCCGCCCGCGTGGAGCACGGTCAGCACGACCTCGACGGCCGGCTTGCCCTCGGACGGGACGATGCCCACCGGGATGCCACGGCCGTTGTCGACGACACGGACGCCGCCGTCGGCCAGGATCGTCACCTCGATCGTGTCCGCGTGCCCGGCCAGCGCCTCGTCGACGGAGTTGTCGACGACCTCGTACACGAGGTGATGCAGACCACGCTCGCCGGTGGAGCCGATGTACATACCGGGTCGCTTGCGGACCGCGTCCAGACCCTCGAGGACGGTGATGGCACTGGCGTCGTAGGACGCAGTGACGGAGGCCTCGGCACCTTCTGCCATGGCCTCGGTGGACGGGATGTTCTCGTTGGGGTTGCCGGAATCGGCCACGAAGCGCCCTTTCTGGCACAGCACGAGCCGGGCTCCTGGGAGTACCCCCTCCTGGAGGGCTGCCGGAGCGGCTGCGGCATGTTGCGTTGGTAAGCCTTGATCAGCGTTGCTCAGCGTTTCCCGGGCGGTCCCCACGTTCGGGGCGGGATTGTCTTCCAGTCTACCGGTAGCACTGACAGTGATGGGGGTTTGCCGGTACCTGAGTCCGCATGTGCCGCCCTGAACCGTCCTCGATCGGGTCCCGATATGCGGATGGGGGCTCCAAGAGGCTCACAGCGGCACCCAGCGCTTCGAGGTGTCAACCCATAGCTACTCCCCGGTCAGGTCGAAATTCGCATGCGCGTGCGGTTGTACGACAAGACAGTGACTGCTGTGGAAAAGAGGGGCTCTGGGGCGAGTGAACGTGAGGTCGGTCACGTGAGACTGGTGAAGGGCCGCACCCGGCTGCGGACGTGCTCGCGGGGCGCTCGGCCCTGGGTGCCGGCGCTCAGCCGTAGGTGTCGCCCGGCCCGGTGCTGCCCGGAGCGCGCAGGGGGCCGTAGCGGCGGGCGGGGCCACCCGGACCGTAGACCTTGATCATCCGGACCGTGCCGTGGCCCAGGTCCTCGTTCAGCCGGGCCACCAGCTGCGGGGCGAGCAGCCGCAGGTTCGTCGCCCAGGCCGTGGAGTCGCAGCGCACCACGAGCACCCGCTCGTCCTCGTCGTACCGGTCCGGCACGCAGTGCTTGGCCAGGTCCTCGCCGACGATCTCCGGCCAGCGGCCCATGACCCCGCCCACCGCGGCCGGCGCCTCCCAGCCGCGCTCGGTGAGCAGCCGGTTGATCGCCGCGCCGAGCGCCATCGGATCGCGGCCGTCGGCGCGCGCGCCGGAGCGCAGGCCACCGCCGCGCCGGGCCTGCTTCTTCTGCTGCGCCGCGTCCCCACGCGCGCGTGCCGCCTCCTTCGCCGCGCGCAGCGCCACGCGCGCGAGGTCGACGCCGGACGGCTCGGGCTGCTTCGGCCGCTCGGGGCCGTTGCGCTTCTCGGACTCGTTCATACGCGCTCCACCGTCCCGCCGGACACGGCGTACCGCGTCCCGGTCAGTACGCCGGGTACGTCGTCGTCGACCGCGGCCGTCACCAGCACCTGCTCGCCGGGCGCGACCAGCTCGGCCAGCCGCTCACGGCGGCGGGCGTCCAGCTCGGCGAACACGTCGTCCAGGATCAGCACCGGCTCGTTGCCCTCGGCGCGCAGCAGGTCGTAGGAGGCGAGGCGCAGGGCCAGAGCGTAGGACCAGGACTCGCCGTGCGAGGCGTAGCCCTTGGCGGGGAGTTCGCCGAGCTTGAGCAGCAGGTCGTCGCGGTGCGGGCCGACGAGGGTGACGCCCCGCTCGATCTCCTGCTTGCGGACGTCGGCGAGCGCCGCCATCAGCTGTTCGAACAGCGCCTCGCGGGTGTGGGCCTCGCCGGGGGCGGACGGCTTGTAGTCCAGAGTGATCGGGCCGCCGCCGGGAGCCAGCTGCTCGTACGCCTTGTCGGCGAGCGGCTGGATCGCATTGATCAGATCGAGGCGCTGGGCGAGCAGCTCGGCGCCCGCGCGGGCGAGGTGCTGGTCCCAGACGTCGAGGGTGGACAGGTCCATGGAGCGGCCGCCGTGGCGGCGGGCCAGCGCGGCCGTCTTCAGCAGGGTGTTGCGCTGCTTGAGGACCCGGTCGTAGTCCGAGCGCACGCCGGCCATGCGCGGGGAGCGGGCGGTGATCAGCTCGTCGAGGAAGCGGCGCCGCTCCCCGGGGTCGCCCTTCACCAGCGCCAGGTCCTCCGGCGCGAACAGGACGGTGCGCAGGATGCCGAGCACGTCGCGGGGCCTGACCTGCGACGACCGGTTGATGCGGGCGCGGTTGGCCTTGCCGGGGTTCAGCTCCAGCTCGACCAGTTGCTGCCGTTCGCCCTGCCGGACCTGGGCGCGGATGATCGCCCGCTCGGCGCCCATGCGGACCAAGGGGGCGTCGGAGGAGACGCGGTGGCTGCCGAGGCTCGCGAGATAGCCGACGGCCTCGACGAGGTTCGTCTTGCCCTGGCCGTTGGGGCCGACGAACGCGGTGACGCCCGGGTCGAGCGGGACCTCGGCCCGGGCGTACGAGCGGAAGTCGGCCAGCGACAGATGCGTGACGTGCATGGTCGTTTCGCCGACCTCCCCGGCGTGGTCTCCCCGGGTCGTCCCCGGGGGTTCCCGGGTTTCCCCGGGCAGTGTGTCCCGGAGTTCCCCGGGACGTGCGTCCCGGGGTTTCCCCAGGGTGTGGATTACTTCTTCTCGACCGCGTGGCCGCCGAACTGGTTGCGCAGCGCGGCGATCATCTTCATCTGCGGCGAGTCGTCCTGACGCGAGGCGAACCGCGCGAACAGGGAGGCCGTGATCGCGGGCAGCGGCACGGCGTTGTCGATGGCGGCTTCCACAGTCCAGCGCCCCTCGCCGGAGTCCTGTGCGTAACCGCGCAGCTCGTCCAGGTGCTCGTCCTCGTCGAGGGCGTTGACCGCCAGGTCCAGCAGCCAGGAACGGATGACCGTGCCCTCCTGCCAGGAGCGGAAGACCTCGCGGACGTTCTCCACGGAGTCGACCTTCTCCAGCAGCTCCCAGCCCTCGGCGTAGGCCTGCATCATGGCGTACTCGATGCCGTTGTGGACCATCTTCGCGAAGTGGCCCGCGCCGACCTTGCCGGCGTGCACCGAGCCGAAGTCGCCCTCCGGCTTGAGCGCGTCGAAGATCGGCTGCACCTTGGCGACGTGCTCGGCGTCGCCGCCGTACATCAGCGCGTAGCCGTTCTCCAGGCCCCACACACCGCCGGAGACGCCGCAGTCCACGAAACCGATGCCCTTGGCGGCCAGCTGGGCGGCGTGCTTCTCGTCGTCCGTCCAGCGCGAGTTGCCGCCGTCCACGACGATGTCACCGGGCTCCAGCAGCTCGGCGAGCTGGTCGACGGTCGACTGGGTGGCCTCACCGGCCGGCACCATGACCCATACGACGCGCGGGCCCTTGAGCTTGCCCACAAGCTCTTCCAGGCTGTGGACATCGGCGAGGTCCGCATTGCGGTCGTATCCGACGACGGTGTGGCCCGCGCGGCGGATCCGCTCGCGCATGTTGCCGCCCATCTTGCCGAGGCCGACGAGACCGAGCTCCATCAGTTGTGTTCCTTAGGTGTCCGAGGTGGCGTGACGGCACGGCCGTGCCGGGCGGTTTCCCGCCCCGGCACCGGCGTACCTGTGTCCGAGCCTAAACCCGGATTCTCGTGCACACCTGTGGGCATACGCGCTCATACGCACACATGCCCTGAGCTGCCGTTTTCGCTGCTGCCGACCGCTGCCGAGGGCGATCAGCCGCTGAGGCGCACCGGCATGATCAGGTACTTGTAGGCCTCGTCCGCCTCCGCGTCCAGCGCCGGCTTGCCGCTGAGCAGCGCGGGCTTGGTGGACGTGGTGAAGGACAGCTGGGCCACCGGGGAGTCGATCGCGCTCAGACCGTCCAGCAGGAAGGTCGGGTTGAAGGCGATCGAGATGTCGTCGCCCTCCAGCTGGGCGTCGACCCTTTCCACAGCCTGTGCGTCGTCGCTGGAGCCCGCCTCCAGGATCAGCACGCCCTGCTCGAAGCTGAGCCGCACCGGGGTGTTGCGCTCGGCGACCAGCGCCACACGCTTGACGGCCTCCACGAACGGGGCGGTCTCGATCACGGCGACGCTGTTGAACTCCGTCGGGAACAGCGTGCGGTACTTCGGGAGGTCGCCCTCCAGCAGGCGGGTGGTCGTCCGCCGGCCCGCGCCCTCGAAACCGATCAGGCCCTCGCCCGCTCCGGAACCGGAGAGCGCCAGGGTGACGCTGTCGCCGCTGGTGAGCGCCTTGGCGGTGTCCAGGAGCGTCTTGGCGGGCACCAGGGCGACCGCGGAGGCGTCCGGGTTCTCCGGCTTCCACAGGAACTCACGGACCGCGAAGCGGTAGCGGTCGGTGGAGGCCAGCGTGACCGTGTCGCCCTCGATCTCGATGCGCACACCGGTGAGCACGGGCAGCGTGTCGTCACGGCCGGCGGCGATGGCGACCTGCTGTACGGCGGAGGCGAAGACCTCGCCGGGGACGGTGCCCGTGGCGTTCGGCATCTGCGGCAGCGACGGGTACTCCTCCACAGGCAGTGTGTGGAGCGTGAAGCGGGAGGAGCCGCAGACCACGGTCGCCCGTACACCGTCTGTGGAAATCTCCACCGGCCGGTTGGGGAGGGCGCGCGAGATGTCTGCGAGCAGGCGGCCGGATACCAGGACCGTGCCCTCCTCCTCGACCTCGGCCTCGACGCTCACCCGCGCGGAGACCTCGTAGTCGAAGCTCGACAGGCTCAGCTGACCGTCCTCGGCCTTCAGCAGCAGGCCGGCGAGGACCGGCGCCGGCGGACGGGCCGGGAGGCTGCGCGCCGCCCAGGCCACTGCCTCCGCGAGTACGTCGCGTTCCACCCGGATCTTCACCGTAAGCCGCCTCCTGCTGTTGCCGGCGCTTCTCGCCCTGCTTCGCCTTCGTCGTCTGTCTCGGTGTCACCGGCCCCGGTGAGGGGAAGGACACCGGGGTCCAGTCTGACGCACCGCACTGACAGTAGGTGCCTCTCGGGGTCAAGTCGTGACGAGGGGCAGCCGGGCAGCGAAGAGCGAGTTGTGCACAGGGCCCTCTTCGAAACGAATTCCGCGCTCTCTCTAGTCGTTGGTAGTAGTAGGGCCTGTGGATACCGTGGATAACCACGTTTGCCCAGCTCAGCGCGGAGATTTTGTCCACGGGCCCTGTGGGTGGCGCCGGTGGACAACCAGCGGTCTCTGTGGAGAACGGAAAGTTCTGCACACCCCGTGCACAGGCGAGGGCGAGTTCTCCCCAGCGCCGTCCCCAGCTTTACCCGTCTTTCCCACAGCCCAACCCGGCAGCTTTGTGTGACGGCTTTCACTCGACGCGGTGAGCAGGTGCGTCACGTTGCCGAACAGTGGACAGCCATGTGGAGAAGCTGGGGATCACTGGGGACAACCGCCCCCAGCCTGTGGGTTGCCCGTGGACAACTTCGTGCACAGCTTGTGGACCGCCGCGTTGTCCACAAGCTGTGGAGATCGTTCGTCCACCAATCCACAAGCGGCTGACCTGGTCTGATCGTCTTTCAACAGGGTTGCCTGTGGACACGATCTGGACAACTTCGCAGTCCCCAGTGTGTGGACGGAAGAAAGTCACCGAATCTGTGGAGAGTGGCCGTAACCGGGCAGAAAATCGAACACCGGGTGACCGGCAGGAGCGGCGCCGGCATGACGAAGGGCGCCCCCGGATCGTCTCCAGGGGCGCCCTCAGTGCCGTACGGGTGGGCCTGTCAGCCGTTCTTGATGCGGTTCGTGAGCTCGGTGACCTGGTTGTAGATGGAGCGCCGCTCGGCCATCAGATTGCGGATCTTGCGGTCGGCGTGCATCACCGTCGTGTGGTCGCGGCCGCCGAACAGCGCGCCGATCTTCGGCAGCGACAGGTCCGTCAGCTCACGGCACAGGTACATGGCGATCTGCCGCGCGGTGACCAGCGCGCGGCCGCGCGAGGTGCCGCACAGGTCCTCGACGGTCAGCCCGAAGTAGTCGGCCGTGGCGCTCATGATGGCCGTCGAGGTGATCTCGGGCGCCGAGTCCTCGCCACCGGGGATCAGGTCCTTGAGGACGATCTCCGTCAGGCCCAGGTCCACCGGCTGCCGGTTGAGCGACGCGAACGCCGTCACCCGGATCAGCGCGCCCTCCAGCTCGCGGATGTTGCGCGAGATGCGGGAGGCGATGAACTCCAGCACCTCCGGCGGGGCGTTCAGCTGCTCCTGGACCGCCTTCTTGCGCAGGATCGCGATCCGCGTCTCCAGCTCGGGCGGCTGGACGTCCGTGATCAGGCCCCACTCGAAACGGTTCCTCAGCCGGTCCTCCAGGGTCACCAGCTGCTTGGGCGGCCGGTCGCTGGAGAGCACGATCTGCTTGTTGGCGTTGTGGAGCGTGTTGAAGGTGTGGAAGAACTCCTCCTGCGTCGACTCCTTGTCCGCCAGGAACTGGATGTCGTCGACGAGCAGGATGTCCATCTCGCGGTAGCGCTTGCGGAAGCTGTCGCCCTTGCCGTCGCGGATGGAGTTGATGAACTCGTTGGTGAACTCCTCCGAGCTCACGTACCGCACCCGCGTGCCCGGGTAGAGGCTCCGCGCGTAGTGCCCGATCGCGTGCAGCAGGTGCGTCTTGCCCAGGCCGGACTCGCCGTAGATGAACAGCGGGTTGTACGCCTTCGCGGGCGCCTCGGCGACGGCCACCGCGGCCGCGTGGGCGAAACGGTTCGACGCGCCGATCACGAACGTGTCGAAGAGGTACTTCGGGTTCAGCCGCGCGGTCGGCTCGCCGGGGCCGGCCGCCGGGGCGGGCTGCGCGGCCAGCGGGCCGGGGGCGCCGCCCGCGGAGGGAGGCTGGACGCCACCCGGACCGCGGTGCGCGGGGCCGCCGCCGGACGGCGGCTCGGGCAGCTCGCGCCGGGCGCCCTGCTGGTCGTAGTCGCCGCGGGACGGCTCGTAGTCGGAGCGCTGCTGATGCTGGTCGTACGGCGCGCGGTCCATGCCCGGGCGGTCCACGCCCGTCCGGTAGTCCTGGGACGGCGCGCCGTAGGCGTCACCGCCGGACGGCCCGTAGGTGTCGTTCCCGGAGGACCCGTACGACTCCTTGGCGGGCGGACCGTAGGAGTCCTGGCCGTGGGAGCGGTACGACTCCTGCGGCGGGGTCGCGTACGGGTCCCGGTCGGGGAAGCCCAGGCGCTGCTGCTGCCAGCCGTAGTCGTCCTGGGTGGGCCGCGGCCAGGCGCCCGGCTCGGGGCGCTGGTACTCCCCCGGGTAGGCCGGGCGGGCGGTGGGGAGCTGGTCGTCGGTGCCGGGGAGCGGCTCCGCGCGGTGGCGGCCGTAGCCCTCGTACCGGCCGGACGGGAGCTCGGGCTCCTCGTAGCGCGGCGCGGTGGGCGGCGCCGGCGGGGCCGGGGGCTCGCCGGCGGAGTCGTCCACGGTGATCGCGATACGGATCGGGCGGCCGCACTCGCGGCTCAGCGTCTCGCTCACGATCGGCGCGAGGCGGCCTTCGAGCACGCCTTTCGCAAACTCGTTCGGTACGGCCAGCAGTGCGGTGTCGGCGACCAGCGCGAGCGGCTGGCAGCGCCGGATCCAGTGCTCGTCCTTGGCCTCGACACCCTGTCCGCGGCCCTCACCGAGAAGCTGCTCGAGTACTCGTGGCCACACTGCGGCAAGATCGGCAGGTACGTCAGCCACAGGGCACGCTCTCTCACAGGTCCCACGAACGTGTGGTTGTGGGACGGGTCGGGATGTAAATCGGGGTGGGTAGGGATAAGGGAACGAATCGGAGTCCAGTCACGGTAGTCAGGGCGACCCGTGCGGTTCAAGTTGTTGTCCCCAGCCTGTGGATAGTGTCCCTCAGTCGCTGTCGGTTTGACCGGATGGCGTAGCCCCGCGTACCGTAACCAGGTCGAGTTGTCGATGGCTGCTGCCGCCTGCCTCCGATGGGCACAGATCACGTCCCCGCCAGTGTGGGGGTAGTCCGGTGATCGGAAAGCGGTGCACTCGGGCGTAACGCGAGCTACTCGTGGGCGCACGGTGACAGCCAGGACGGCACCCCGCCACCACCGATTCTTTTCTGGAGCCCCCGAGTGAGCAAGCGCACCTTCCAGCCGAACAACCGTCGTCGCGCGAAGACCCACGGCTTCCGGCTGCGTATGCGCACCCGTGCCGGCCGCGCGATTCTCGCGTCCCGCCGTAGCAAGGGTCGCGCCCGTCTGTCCGCCTGATCCCGGTCAGGTCATGACGTCGTGCTGCCCACCGAGAACCGGCTGAGGCGGCGCGAGGACTTCGCGACCGCGGTACGACGAGGGCGCCGGGCCGGACGCCCACTCCTCGTCGTCCACCTTCGAAGCGGTGCCACGGACCCGCACGCGCCTGGGGAGAGCGCTCCCCCGACGCGTGCGGGTTTCGTCGTGAGCAAGGCCGTGGGCGGTGCCGTCGTGCGCAACAAGGTGAAGCGCAGACTTCGCCATCTGATGCGCGATCGAGTCGCTCAGGTTCCCCCCGGTAGCCTGGTAGTCGTACGAGCGTTGCCCGGTGCGGGTGACGCCGAATACGCCCAACTGGCCCAAGACCTGGACGCCGCCCTTCAGCGGCTGCTGGGAGGGGGCGCGCGATGAAGTACCCGCTGCTGGCGCTGATCAAGCTGTACCAGTGGACCATCAGCCCGCTGCTCGGGCCGGTGTGCAAGTACTACCCGTCGTGTTCCCACTACGGCTACACGGCCATCGACCGGCACGGGGCTCTCAAAGGCACCGCACTCACGGCCTGGCGCATCCTGCGTTGCAATCCGTGGTCACTGGGCGGCGTGGACCACGTCCCGCCGCGCAAGCGTCCGCGGTGGCACGAAATCCTGCGCAACGCCTGGAGCGCACGCAAGGGCGGGCCCTCCGCCGCCGAAACGGCCACCGAAGAGAATGCTTCTCGGAGCAACGCCCCTTCGAGCCCGGCCGCAGAGACCCCGTCCCATGCCCAAGGAGCATGATTAGTGGACACGATTGCCAGCCTCTTCAGCTTCATCACCACACCCGTCTCGTGGGTCATCGTCCAGTTCCACTCGCTGTACGGTGCGATCTTCGGCCCTGACACGGGCTGGGCCTGGGGCCTGTCCATCGTGTCTCTGGTGATCCTGATCCGCATCTGCCTGATCCCGCTCTTCGTGAAGCAGATCAAGGCGACGCGAGCCATGCAGACGCTCCAGCCGGAGATGAAGAAGATCCAGGAGCGCTACAAGAACGACCGGCAGCGCCAGTCCGAAGAGATGATGAAGCTCTACAAGGACACGGGCACCAACCCGCTGTCCTCGTGCCTTCCCATCCTGGCGCAGTCGCCGTTCTTCTTCGCCCTGTACCACGTGCTCAACAGCATCGCGTCGAACGACACCATCGGTGTGATCAACGAGCGGCTGCTGGAGAGCGCGCAGAAGGCCCACATCTTCGGCGCCCCGCTCGCCGCGAAGTTCACCGACAGCTCGGAGAAGGTCGAAGCACTCGGGTCCACCATCACGGACGTGCGGATCGTCACCGCGCTCATGATCGTCCTGATGTCGCTGTCGCAGTTCTACACGCAGCGCCAGCTGATGATGAAGAACGTCGACACGACGGTGAAGACGCCGTTCATGCAGCAGCAGAAGATGCTGATGTACGTCTTCCCGGTGATCTTCGCCGTCTTCGGCATCAACTTCCCGGTCGGTGTCCTCGTCTACTGGCTGACCACCAACGTGTGGACCATGGGCCAGCAGATGTACGTCATCCACAACAACCCGACCCCGGGTTCCAAGGCCCAGGCCGCGTATCTGGAGCGCCTGTACAAGCACGTCACCCACCACGGCAAGACCCGCAACCGCCGTGAGCGCGCCATCGTCAAGGCCATCGTCGCCAAGGGCCGTGACCGCAACGAGCACGAGCGGAAGTTCATCAACGGCCTCAGCAAGGCCGGGCTCGCGGCTCAGGCCGACGGCACCGTGGTGAAGGGCGAGAGCACCGTCGTCGCCGAGAACGAGGACGGTACGACCACCACCACCACCACCACCACCGCGGCCGGCAGGCGGCAGCAGCCGAAGCGGCAGACGAAGGCCCAGCGGCAGACCGGCGGCCCCAAGCCGGCGGGCGGCGGCGAGAAGACCTCGCTGAGCAAGTCCGACGAACCGCAGGACAGCGAGGCCGGGGAATCCACCGGCAAGGCGCCCAAGTCCGGCGGCACCCGCAGCCGGGCCCAGTCCGGCCAGCGCAAGGGTCCGCAGCGGCCCAAGTCCCCGTCCAAGAAGTAAGAAGGAGTCCATCCCGTGACGGAAGGCACCACCTCCGCCGCTGCCGAGGGTGCAGACACCCTGTCCCGCCTGGAGCAGGAAGGCGAGATCGCGGCGGACTACCTCGAGGGTCTGCTGGACATCGCCGACCTCGACGGCGATATCGACATGGACGTCGAGGGCGACCGCGCCTCTGTCTCGATCATCAGCGACAGCGGCAGCCGTGATCTGCAGAAGCTGGTCGGCCGGGACGGCGAGGTGCTGGAGGCCCTTCAGGAGCTCACCCGCCTGGCCGTGCACCGGGAGACCGGGGACCGCAGCCGGCTGATGCTGGACATCGCGGGCTACCGGGCCAAGAAGCGCGCCGAGCTGTCCGAGCTGGGCGCCAAGGCCGCCGCTGAGGCGAAGAGCAGCGGTTCCCCGGTCAAGATGAAGCCGATGACGCCGTTCGAGCGCAAGGTCGTGCACGACGCGGTCAAGGCCGCCGGTCTGCGCAGCGAATCCGAAGGCGAGGAGCCGCAGCGCTTCGTCGTCGTGTTGCCCAACTGATTCGGTACGCACATTTCCTCCGGCCCCGTCTGTTGCGCAGGCGGGGCCGAACTTTGTCAGCCTGGTAGTTCTGGAGGTCGGCGCTCGTCGCGCCGATGCGGTACGGAAGGACGGTCCCCGTGACGGAGGCAGCTGAGCTCCCCCCTGCGCCCGAACAGGCTCGTGACGTATTCGGCGATCGCTTCACCGACGCGGTCCGGTACGCGGAGCTGCTGGCCGATGCAGGAGTGCAGCGGGGGCTCATCGGCCCGCGTGAAGTGCCTCGCCTGTGGGAGAGGCACCTGCTGAACTGCGCGGTGCTCTCCGAGGTGGTGCCCGAGGGGGTGACGGTGTGCGACGTCGGGTCGGGCGCCGGCCTGCCCGGTATCCCGTTGGCCCTGGTCCGGGAGGACCTGAAGATCACGCTCCTGGAGCCGCTGCTGCGGCGGACGAACTTCCTTACGGAGGTCGTGGAGCTGCTGGGTCTTGACCATGTGACCGTCGTCCGCGGCCGTGCCGAGGAGGTCATGGGCAAGCTGCCCCCGGTCCATGTGGTGACGGCCCGCGCTGTGGCCCCGCTCGACCGGCTGGCCACCTGGGGCATCCCGCTGCTGCGTCCGTACGGCGAGATGCTGGCCCTGAAGGGCGACACCGCCGAGGAGGAGCTGAAGGCCGCGGCGACGGCCTTGAGCAAGCTCGGTGCTGTGGAGACCTCGATCCTGCATGTGGGAGAAGGGGTCGTCGACCCGCTGTCGACCGTCGTGCGGGTGGAGGTCGGGGAGAGCCCCGGCGGTGTGCGCTTCGCGGCCAAGCGGGCGAAGGCGGCCCGGACGGGGCGGGCTCGCCGCCGACGCTGATCACCGCGGTCAACAACGCCTACTCCACACAAGGTGCCAAACCTACGCATGCCGGAGTGTCGCGGCAGTTCGGCCTCGGCCGCTGTGCATCGTGTTTCACGTGAAACGTCGCTCACTGCTGCACGGCATCATCAGCCGGGGCCGCGCCGCGGCCGAACCCCGCGACCGTAAGCCTCTCGGGTCTCTTGGCGAGGCTCCCGATCTCCCCGACGCCTCATCCCTCGGGAGTGGCACGGAGTTGTCCACAGAGGTGGATTTCTCCACAGAAGACCAGGCCTCACTGGTTCACGACCCCGAAGGCATGGGAGGCTCTGTTCATTGCGAGCCTGAAGTCGAGGAGAGTGAATCCTTGCGGTCCGACGCCAACATCGCGGGACCGATGACCGATCCGGTCCCCGGTCCCCGTACCGAGTCGACGGGGGCGGATGTTTCACGTGAAACACCGCCTCCGATGGACGACACTCCCATCGGTCGTGCTGCCCAACTGGCGGTGGAGGCTCTGGGCCGCGCCGGTGAGGGCCTGCCACGGCCCGAGCAGACGCGAGTCATCGTGGTCGCCAACCAGAAGGGTGGCGTGGGCAAGACGACGACCACCGTCAACCTTGCCGCCTCGCTGGCTCTGCACGGTGCCCGGGTTCTGGTGATCGACCTCGATCCGCAGGGCAACGCCTCCACTGCTCTGGGTATCGACCATCACGCCGAGGTTCCTTCCATCTACGACGTGTTGGTCGACAGCAAGCCGCTCTCGGAGGTCGTCCAGCCGGTCCCCGATGTCGAAGGTCTCTTCTGCGCCCCCGCCACGATCGATCTCGCCGGTGCGGAGATCGAGCTGGTGTCTCTGGTGGCACGAGAAAGCCGTCTGCAGCGGGCGATCCAGGCTTATGAGCAGCCGCTGGACTACATCCTCATCGACTGCCCGCCCTCACTCGGCCTGCTGACAGTCAACGCGCTGGTCGCCGGGCAGGAAGTCCTGATCCCGATCCAGTGCGAGTACTACGCGCTGGAGGGGCTGGGCCAGCTGCTGCGCAATGTCGATCTGGTGCGGGGGCACCTCAACCCCGTCCTGCATGTATCGACGATTCTGCTCACCATGTACGACGGCCGGACGCGACTTGCGTCCCAGGTCGCCGAAGAGGTGCGCACCCACTTCGGTGACGAGGTGCTGCGGACGAGCATCCCCCGCTCTGTCCGCATCTCCGAGGCGCCGAGCTATGGGCAGACGGTGCTGACCTACGATCCGGGATCGAGCGGCGCCCTCTCCTATCTTGAGGCGGCACGGGAAATCGCGCTGAGGGGTGTCGGCATCAGCTATGACGGGATGCACGGCCACGTCGGCGCTCAGAACGACCAGAGCATGGTGGAGGGGATCCAGTGAGTGAGCGACGGAGGGGGCTGGGCCGCGGTCTCGGCGCACTGATCCCTGCGGCCCCGACCGAGAAGACGCCGGCGCAGGCCGCGGTGGGGGGTGCCGCGTCGACGTCTCCCACGGCGGTGCCGGTACTCACCACCGACCGCGGAGTGGCCGCGGCGAAGGTGGCCATGCTGCCGCCTGTTTCACGTGAAACCGAAGAGCCGTCGATCAACGGCGTCGTGGACGTGCCCGCTCCTCCCATGGGCGCTCACTTCGCCGAGATCCCGCTCGACGCCATCAAGCCGAACCCGCGGCAGCCGCGTGAGGTCTTCGACGAGGACGCGCTGGCCGAGCTGGTCACCTCCATCAAGGAGGTCGGACTGCTCCAGCCGGTCGTGGTGCGGCAGCTGGGCGCCGGGCGTTATGAGCTCATCATGGGTGAGCGGCGCTGGCGTGCCTGTCGCGAGGCCGGCCTGGAAGCGATCCCGGCGATCGTGCGGGCGACCGAGGACGAGAAGCTCCTCCTGGACGCGCTGCTGGAGAACCTGCACCGGGCGCAGCTGAACCCGCTGGAGGAGGCGGCTGCCTACGATCAGCTGCTGAAGGACTTCAACTGCACGCACGACCAGCTGGCGGACCGCATCGGCCGGTCCCGCCCGCAGGTCTCCAACACGCTGCGTCTGCTGAAGCTCTCCCCGGCGGTCCAGCGCCGGGTGGCCGCGGGCGTGCTCTCCGCCGGTCACGCCCGGGCTCTGCTCTCGGTCGAGGACTCGGAGGAGCAGGACCGGTTGGCCCACCGGATCGTGGCCGAGGGGCTGTCCGTGCGGGCCGTCGAGGAGATCGTGACCCTCATGGGTTCTCACCCCAAGACCGCTCAGCGGCCGAAGGGCCCTCGCGCCGGCTCGCTGGTCTCCCCGGCGCTGAATGATCTCGCGACAAGGCTGTCCGATCGCTTCGAGACGCGGGTGAAGGTCGACCTCGGTCAGAAGAAGGGCAAGATCACCGTCGAGTTCGCCTCGGTGGAGGACCTTGAGCGGATCCTCGGCACGCTGGCTCCGGGTGAGGGGCCGGTGCTGCAGAAGAGCTTGCTGGAGAGCGACGACGAGGAGTCGGAGGCCTGAGCCTTCGCCTAGTGCGTTCTTTGATCGTGCGCGTGCGGGCCGTGTCCGGTGTGTACCGGAACACGGCCCGCACTTTGCTTTTTGGCGGTATCGATGGAATCGCTTCGTGGATACGATGCGTTCGGGTATAGGAAGCGAGGAACAGCCTTCATGGGGCGTCGGCTCGTACCGCTCACGCTGGACAACCTTGAGGATCTTCCCCAGCGCTGCCGCACGTGTGTCTTCTGGGAGTTGGACCCGGTCAGCGGTGAGGCCGCAGTCAGGGCGGGTACCGCTGCGACGGAGAAGGAATCCTGGATCTCCTCGGTCCTGCTGGACTGGGGCTCCTGCGGCCGGGTCGTGTATGTCGACGACGTTCCGGTGGGGTTCGTGCTCTACGCGCCCCCGGCCTATGTGCCGCGCTCCACGGCGTTCCCCACGAGCCCGGTTTCGCCCGACGCGGTGCAGCTGATGACGGCGTTCATCATGCCGGGCTACCAGGGGCAGGGGCTGGGCCGGGTGATGGTGCAGACGGTGGCCAAGGATCTGCTGAGACGCGGCTTCAAGGCGATCGAGGCGTTCGGTGACGCGCGCTGGAAGGAGTCGGCCTGTCTGCTGCCCGCCGACCATCTTCTGGCCGTGGGCTTCAAGACCGTCCGGCCGCACCCGGCGCATCCCCGGCTGCGGCTGGAGCTGAGGACGACGCTCTCCTGGAAGGAAGACGTGGAGATGGCGTTGGACCGGCTTCTGGGGGCCGTGCAGAAGGAGCCGGCGCTGCGGCCGTTGTAGGGCGGGCCCCCGACCGGGGGCTTCTCTCAGCGATGCTTCGGCCATACGAATGGGCCAGCCCTTTCGGGCTGGCCCATTCGTGTTTCACGTGAAACGTTGCTCGTTCCCGTGGGAGGTCACTCGGCGATGAAGTCCTCGAGGTCGCGGATGATCGCGGCCTTCGGCTTGGCGCCGACGATGGTCTTGGCGACCTCGCCGCCCTGGTAGACGTTCAGGGTCGGGATCGACATGACGCCGTACTTGGCCGCCGTACCCGGGTTCTCGTCGATGTTGAGCTTGACGACCTCGATCTTGTCGCCGTACTCGGCGGCGATCGCCTCAAGGGACGGGGCGATCTGGCGGCACGGACCGCACCAGGCGGCCCAGAAGTCCACCAGGACGGGCTTGTCGTTCTTGAGGACGTCCTGTTCGAAGGAGTCGTCGGTCACGTTCTTGAGGGTGCCGGCCACGGAGGGCTCCTTAACTGATTGTGCGTGGGGATGAGGGTCAGACAGTGGTCTTCTCGGGCTCGGCCTGCTGCTCGGTGTCCGCGAGGGCGGCGAGGAACCGCTCGGCGTCGAGGGCAGCGGAGCAGCCGGTGCCGGCCGCGGTGATCGCCTGGCGATAGGTGTGGTCCACCACGTCACCGGCGCCGAAGACACCGGTGAGGTTGGTCCGGGTGGACGGAGCGTCCACCTTCAGGTAGCCCTCCTCGTCCAGGTCGAGCTGGCCCTTGAACAGCTCCGTGCGCGGGTCGTGGCCGATCGCGATGAACAGGCCGGTCACCGGCAGGTCCGAGAGCTCGCCGGTCTTGACGTTGCGCAGCTTCAGGCCGGACAACTTCTGGTCTCCCTGGACCTCGGCGACCTCGCTGTCCCAGACGAACGTGATCTTCGGGTCGGCGAAGGCGCGCTCCTGCATCGCCTTGGAGGCGCGCAGGGTGTCCCGGCGGTGGACGATCGTCACGGACTTGGCGAAGCGCGACAGGAAGGTGGCCTCCTCCATCGCGGTGTCGCCGCCGCCGATGACGGCGATGTCCTGGTCCTTGAAGAAGAAGCCGTCGCAGGTGGCGCACCAGGAGACACCGCGGCCGGAGAGCGCGTCCTCGTTGGGCAGCCCGAGCTTGCGGTGCTGGGAGCCGGTGGCGACGATGACGGCCTTCGCCTGGTGGACCGTACCGGCGGTGTCGGTGACGGTCTTGATCTCACCGGTCAGGTCGACGGAGACGATGTCGTCCGGGACGAGCTCGGCGCCGAAGCGCTCGGCCTGGGCGCGCATGTTGTCCATGAGCTCGGGGCCCATGATGCCGTCCTGGAAGCCCGGGAAGTTCTCCACCTCGGTGGTGTTCATCAGCGCACCGCCCGCGGTGACGGCGCCCTCGAAGACCAGCGGCTTCAGCGACGCGCGCGCGGTGTACAGCGCCGCGGTGTAGCCGGCGGGCCCCGAGCCGATGATGATCACGTTACGGACGTCGCTCACGGCTTGATTCCTCGTCTCTGGACGGCGTCGTTTGACCGGTGGGAGCTCCTTTCAGAACTCTCACCCCACCCAACGGATCCTAAGGGGCGCGCATTCCCGTTGTGTCCGGGCACACGGGCGGGTGACCGCTATACGAGACGGGCTCCGCGAGCCGTGAAGATCGGGGCCGTGTGAAGCAGTGGGCGTCAGGAACGCTCGTAGGAGTGCTCCAGCAGCACCTTCGCCGTGGTCGGTGAAGGCTGGTCCACACAGGTGGACTCCACGATGTAGGCGGTCACCCGTGAGGGGTCGGCGGGATCGGTCAGGACGACAAGGAGGACGCCCGTCCCCTTGTAGACGCCTGGCTTGCTCGCCAGGGCCGGCTCGTCGCGTCCGATGCCCTGCTGGACGCACTCGGGGACGTCGACCGTGGGCGTCTTGAGGACACGGGGCTGCTCGGAACCGGGGGCCGACGCGACGCCCCACTCCGGAGTGCGGGAGCCGTCCCTCGGCGTGTGCTTCTGCGTCAGGAGATCGGCGACCTGGCTCTCCAGCCGTCCCTCGGAGAAGGTGTCCACGGCGGTGGTCTGCCGTTCCTGGGCAGGCGTGTCCGGCTGGGTACCGGTCAGCGAAGTCCACAGCACGGAGCCCAAACCGAGAGCAGCTGCCGAGAGGACGGCGCCCAGGGCGACGGTCCTGCGACGGCCGTTCCGCTTGCGTTCCTTGCGGCCCGGCCCTGTGGAGGCGGTGCGGGCGCGCCCGGCCGGACGGTCTGCCGCTGTCGATGTTTCACGTGAAACGTGGGCGCTGCCATCGGCCTCGGACGGGCCGTGAGGCACGTCCACCGCCTCCTGCTGCGCCGCGCTGCTGCCAGCTTCCCCGGGTGCCTCGGACGCTGTGGCGCTGAGCAGTGCCTCCGCGGCGAGGGCCGCATCGATCCGGCCGGCGACATCCGCGGGCATGCGCGGAGGCCCCGGCAAGGTGCCGAGCAGGCCCCGGATCTCCTCCAGGGAGGCGTAGACGTCGGCACACAGCTCGCAGTCGTCCAGATGCCGTCGGACGTCCGTTGTGCGGGACGGGGGGAGCAGGCCTTCGGTGAGGTCGGAGATCTCGGTGATGTCCGGGTGCCCGGCCGTGTCCGTCGTTGATGTCACGCTCGCCCACCTCCGCCCTTCACAGCAGCTGAATCGCTCGGCCCGGCATCCTGTGGTCCCGCATCGTGCGGTCCCGCTGCCGGTGGGACGGATGTCCCCTGCGTCCGGTTCCGCTCCTCACCCGGTTGCCTGTCGGTACCGGTGTTTTCCGGCCTCAGATGGGTGAGCAGCGGCAGGAGTCTCGCTCTACCGCGCGCACAGCGGCTCTTCACCGTCCCGGTCGGCACATCGAGGACGCGGGCCGCCTCGGCGACCGGGTAGCCCTGCATGTCGACGAGGACGAGGGCGGCCCGCTGCTCGGCGGGGAGCGTGCCGAGCGCCTCCAGGAGCTGGCGGTGCAGATCGTTGCGCTCCGCCGGTTCCGAGGCCGACTCGTGCGGCTCCAGAAGTTGCTCCAGCCGCTCGGTGTCGTCCACAGGAGCGGTCTTGCGTGAGGCGGCTTTGCGGACGCGGTCCAGGCAGGCGTTCACCGTGATCCGGTGCAGCCAGGTCGTGACGGCCGACTTGCCCTGGAAGGTGTGGGCGGCCCGGAAGGCGGAGACGAGGGCGTCCTGCACCGCGTCGGCCGCCTCCTCGCGGTCGCCGAGGGTGCGCAGGGCGACGGCCCACAGCCGGTCGCGGTGGCGGCGGACGAGCTCGCCGAAGGCGTCGGGGTCGCCGGCGACGTGCCGCGCCAGGAGGACCTCGTCAGGTGCATCGTGATGGTCGCTCTGCACGCCCCCGCCCCCGCCCTTTCAGCTGGTCACCTTGATGTCGACGACCCTGCCGCGGTACTCGCCGGTGTCCGCCTGGAGCGGCAGCTCGGTCAGCCAGACCAGCAGGTACCGGGACTTGAGCTTCTTGTCCGGCTTCAGCTGGACCGTGGTGCCGGTGCCGTCGGCGACCTTCGTGTAACCGTCGAAGGTCTGCGGCTGCGTCTCCCCGTCCGCGGCGCGCAGTTCGACCGATGTGCTGCCCACGAAGGTGACGGTGACGTTCCCGACCTCCTGGACCTTGCCGAGGTCGAGGATGACGCCGACGCCGGACTTCAGATTGCCGAACTTGGCGCCCAGGTAATAGTCCGTCTGCCAGTAGGTGCCGGAAGCGCTGTCGTGGACCTTGCTTATGTCGCCGGGCTTCTCGGAACCGTCGGAGCCGAACGGGTCGAAGTCCTTGGCGCCCTGGATCGCGATGGGCTGCGGCTTCTTCGGCTTCTCGACGTTGTTGTCGTCGCCGTCCGTGGTCTGCGTCTGGTTCGGGTCGTCGGCCTTTCCGCCCTGGTCCATCAGGGCGTCCGCGAGCTGCCAGCTGCCCAGTCCCAGGGCGGCGATCAGCAGGGCCGAGACGGCCCACTTCAGCGCCTTTCCGGTACGGCTCTGCAGCGGGGGCGGCGGGGCGGGGACCGGCTGGGTGACGCCCGGGTGCGGCGCGGTACGGCCGTACGTGCCCTGCTGGTAGGTCGTGCGCTGGTACTCGGGCGGCGCGGTGAACGCCGGCTCCGGCGGGCGGATGCGAGGCATCTCGCTGATCGCCTTGACCAGTTCCTCGGGCGTGGTGCAGGGGGACTCGTGCCGGGACGCGGTCGCGCCGTCGTTGGCGAGCGCGCGCATGGCGAGCTCCGACAGGCCGCGGTGGACACCGGCGCGCACCTGGTCCGGCGGGATGAGCCCGACGTCCTTGGGCAGCCCGGACAGGCCGTAGGCGTCGCTCTCGTACGGCCAGCGCTGGGTGAGCGTGGCGTACAGCAGGGCGCCGATGGCCTCGGTGTCGGAGCGCTGCGGGGTGTCGGAGCTGATGCCGCGCAGGGCGGCGTTCACGGCGAGGCCGCGGATGCGCCACTGCCCGGTGGACGTGCGCAGCACGGCGTTCGGGTTCAGGCGCAGATGGGCGAGGCCCTCGCGGTGTGCGGCGGCCATGGCCGAGGAGAGCTGGCTGACCATCTGGTACGCGTCGTGCGGCTCCAGCGGCCCGGCGGAGAGCAGCGTGGTCAGCTCCGTCGCGTCGGGCAGCCACTCGTGGACGACGTAGACGAGATCGTTCTCCTCGACGGCGTCCAGGACCTGGACGAACCGGGGGTCGCCCAGCAGGGCGGAGGAGCGGGCGGCGGCCAGGACGGAGCGGGCCCGTGTGTGGTCCGCGGGCAGCACGTGCACGCCGACGGCGCGGCGAAGTTTCTCGTCGACCGCGCGCCAGCTGCTGAAACCGTCCAGTCGGGTGACGCACTCCTCCAGCCGGTAGCGTCTGGCGAGCTTGTGGCCGCTGTGCAGCTCGGGCGGCGAGGCCTTCTTCCCGGGACCCTCGGTCCCGCCACTCCCCTGTGCCTCGTCCGGTTCCGTGTTCCGCTCCCGCTTCTGGGCCACCCCGTCGGCCGTGGACTGGTCCGCCTGGTCCGCCTTGGCGGTCAGCGACTCTTCGCCGCTGTTGTCTGCCACGTCGACGGCAGCCGTGCTCCGTTCCGCCACCGTCGTTCCTGCCTCCCCATCCATCGCGCGCCGTACGACCCCGTGCGCGCCGTCCGACGCCGAAACCAATTGTGCCCACAGTCCGCCGCTATGCACGACACACGGCGGCGGACGATGGTTGTGCGCGTACCCCCCGCCTCAGCGGCCCAGGCGTCCGCGCACCATGCCGACCAGCGAGTTCAGCTCCTCGATGCGCATCCGGCGGGCACCGATGTAGAAGATCCCGAGCAGGACGGCTCCGCCGGCCAGCAGCGCGGCGAACGAGCCGAGGACGCCCTGACCGAGGACCTGGGTGATGCCGTAGCAGGCCGCGCCGCTGAGCAGCGCCGCCGGGACCGAGGCGATGCTCAGCCGGGCGTAGGTGCGCAGCACGCGCGAGCCGTCCAGGTCGCCGCCCAGCCGCTTGCGCAGCCGCCGCCAGGCGACGCCGACGCCGATGACGTAGGCCAGGCCGTACGAGGCGGCCATGCCGACCACCGCCCACCGGGCGGGCAGCAGCAGGTAGCAGAGCGCGGACGCGCTCGCGTTGACCGCGGCGACGATGACCGTGTTGTAGAAGGGCGTGCGGGTGTCCTCGTAGGCGTAGAAGGCCCGCAGGACGACGTACTGCACCGAGTACGGGATCAGACCGAGGCCGAACGCCATCAGCATGTAGCCCATGTTCGTGGCCGCGCTCGTGCCCGAGGTGCCGAAGATCAGGGTGCACATCGGGACGCCGAGGGCGACGAAGCCGAAGGCGATGGGCACGATCGCGACGGCGGTCGTGCGCAGGCCCTGGGAGATGTCGTCGCGGATGGCGCCGCTGTCGTTCTCGACCGCCGAGCGGGAGATCCGCGGCAGCAGCGCGGCCATGAGGGAGACGGTGATGATCGCCTGCGGCAGGCCCCAGATCAGCTGTGCGTTGGCGTAGGCGCTGAAGCCGGTGCCGTCGATCTTGGTGTCCACGACCGAGGCGGTGGCCAGCTGGGTGACGACCAGGGCGCCCGCCTGGTTGGCGAGGACGAACAGGATGGTCCACTTGGCGAGCATCGCGGCCTTGCCGAGGCCGTGTCCCCGCCAGTCGAAGCGCAGGCGCAGCTTGAACCCGGTCTCCCGCAGGTACGGGATCATCGCGAGGGCCTGGACGACGAGGCCGAGCAGGACGCCGACGCCCAGCAGGCGCACGCCCTGCGGCGGGATGTTCTCGACGGTCATGCCGGAGTGCTCGGCGGTGCCGTACACCCACAGGAACAGGGCCAGCGTGACGATGATGACGATGTTGTTCAGGACCGGGGTCCACATCATCGCGCCGAAGCGGCCCCGGACGTTGAGGATCTGGCCCATCACCACGTGGATGCCCATGAAGAAGATCGAGGGCAGGAAGTACCGGGTGAAGGTGACGGCGGTGTCGAACGCGGCGGGGTCCGAGGCCAGCGGGTTCGACAGGGCGCGGACCAGCAGCGGGGCGCCGAGCATCGCCAGGCCGGTGAGGACACCGAGGCTCACCATGACCAGGGTCAGCAGCCGGTTGGCGTAGGCCTCGCCGCCGTCCTCGTCGTTCTTCATGGCCCGCACGAGCTGCGGCACGAACACCGAGTTGAGGCCGCCGCCGACGGTCAGGACGTAGATCATCGTCGGCAGCTGGTAGGCCACCTGGAAGGACTCGCCGAGGAGCATCAGGCCCAGCGCCGAGACGATCATCGCCGAGCGGATGAAGCCGGTGAGGCGGGAGACCATCGTGCCCGCCGCCATCACGGCGCTCGACTTCAGCAGGCCGGCCGCCCGGCCGCCCTTCTTCTGCGCGGGTGCCGGTGGGGTCTCGGGCTCGGGCGCCTGCTCCTCGTGGCGCGGGTACTGCTCCGTGGGCTCCTGGTAGTGCCCGGGCGCGGCGTACTGCTGTGCCGGTGCGTGGCCCATGGCCGGCGCGGCGGCCGGACCCGGCACCGCGGGGTGGTCCATCGAGGGGGCGCCGGTGTGCTGCTGGTCGCGGAAGAGGTGCGCGAACGCGTCGTGCTGCGGGGCCTCCTCGCCGGCCTGGGTGACCAGGTCGTCGACGCCCACGTAGTGGGTGGTGCGCGGGTCGTCGCCGTAGGGCAGGTACTGGGTTGCGCCGTCCGGCTCGGGGGCCGGGGGCTGCGCCCAGATCTGCGGGTCGGGGGCGTACGGCGACTGCGGCGGCTGGGCGTACAGCGGCTGCTGGGGCGGGTAGGTGCCCGGAGGGGGCGGGGGGTGCGCGGCACGGTCGTACAGCGCCTCGGCGACCGGGTCCTGGGCGGTGAGGTCCTGTGCCCGGTAGGGGTCCTGGTCGTAGGCGTCCTGGAGGTACATGTCCGCGGGGTGCTGCGGCGGCACCTGGCCGTGCTCGGGCGGCGGGCCCTCGGGGTAGCCCGAGCTGCCCACGGCCTGGCCGTGGTCACCGTCATACGGCGCGTTCATGCTTACCCCACCTCATCGTCCCGGGCCCACCGGCCACGACATCCTCAACGGTCCACTCTCTCACCCGTGCCGGATGGGTCTGCGTTTTCCGCTGCGGTGTCCGGTGTCGGGTCACTCGGCTGCTCCGGGTCGTCTTCCCCGGGCCGGTTGCCGGACTCTTCAGTGAGACGGTCGTCGGGGTCTTCTGGGTTCTCGGACGCGTCGGCGGGCTTCTCGGCGTCGGCTGGCCCGTCGTTCCCGTGCGGGCCGTCCTGCCCGGCTTCCCGGGCCGCCGCGCGCTTGCGCTGGGTGTACATCCGGAACCCGGCGAGGACCAGCAGCAGGACACCGCCGCCGATGACGAGCATCACGGTGGCCGTGATCTCGGTGACCTTCACGTCGAACGTGACGGCCTCACCGTACGGCTGCCCGTCCTCCGTGAACAGCTGGGCGATCACCGTGACCCGGCCGTTGGCGTTGGCGGACGTGTCGAACTTCACCGACTGGCTGTGCCCTCCGGAGACGGACACGGGCTGCTCGTCGTAGGTCTTGTCGCCGATCTCCAGCCGGGTCGGGCTGGTGGAGGTGAGGCGCAGCACCAGGTTGTCGACGCCCTGCACCAGGTTGTTCTGGACGGTCACCGGGATGGTGGCGCTGCGGCCGGAGAGCTTCGTCTCCGACTTCTCGATCAGCTTGACCTGCTCGGCCAGTTCGTCGAGGTAGCCCTCCACCCCGTTGCGGTAGCTCTGCGCCTCGGTGGAGCGGCCGTGCCACGACGTGGACATCTCACGGTTTATGGCCCGCCCGAAGGGGGTCACCACGCGCAGCGGGAAGCTCAGGATCACCTTGAAGTCGTCCAGCTTGTCCTGCGTGGTCGCGATCTGCTCGAAGGCCTCGCGGGGCAGTTCCTGCTTGCGCAGCGCGGAGGGGTACGCGGAGGCCGGCGGGACCTTGGTGGTGGCGGCGGAGTCCGGCTTGGCCTCCGCGGCGGCCGACAGTTCCTGGGTCTCGGTCCAGGTGCCGCCCTGGAGGGCCGTGACCGCCTCCGCCATCGCCCGGGCCTGGCTCGCGGTCGGCATGCGCTGCGGGGCGACGACGATGCTGCGCTGCTTGCCTGTCTGGAGGTTCAGGGCGAGGCTCTGGGCGAGGAACCGCTGCACGGCGAGCGTGCTCGCGGACGCCTTCGTCAGATCACCCTCGAACGCCGTCGACAGCCGTTCGTCCGCGACCACCGCGGTGGTGCCGCTGCCGATGGGACGGGCCGCGGACGGCGTGTACGGCAGGCCGCTGGTCTCCTGGAGGCTGTCGCTGCGCGCGATCACCTTGTCGGCGCCCGCGGAGGTGGCCACCTTCACGATCGACGGATCGACCGCCCCGTCGATCGGCCAGGCGAAGTCGGTGTTCGGCTGCACATGGAGGATCGCGTCGACGGTGGTGGCGGCGACCTCCGTGGCCGCCTTGAACTGGTTCAGCGAGCCGGTGACATCCGTGCCGTTGTGCGCCAGTGAGGCCAGATCCGGATCGGCGAAGGGCAGTGCGACGACCTCCTCGCCGGCCACTGCGCGCTGCAGGTCGGCGAGCCACTGCCGGGCGACCTGCTGGTGGCCACCCGGCCGGGTGTCGTCTCCGTCCTGCACCTCGTAGCCACGGGTCATGGCGTCGACGGACGCCAGCAGGTCCGGGTCGATGACCCAGGTGATGTCGAGGTCCTTGCCGAGCGCGACCATCTGCGCCAGGCGGCCGCCCGGCGAGATCTCCTTGGCGAGGTCGCGGTCGTCGAGGAAGACCGGCGTCTGCTGCTCGTTCGATCCCGTCTCCGCCGTCATGTGAGCGGAGGAGACCAGCGGCCACATGACCGTCGTCTTCGTCGTCGGGTCCGCCTCGTCGGGCTGCCACGGCAGGAGGGTCCGCTGGAAGCCCAGCACCTGCTCCCAGGACTGCGCGGAGGTCTCACCGCTCAGGGCGACCGTGAACGGGTAGACGCCGTCGCCGCCGAGGTCCAGCTCGTCGACCGGCACGGAGATGCTGAAGTGCTGGGCGACGCCCGGGGCGAGCTTGTCGAACTCCTGCGTGTAGTCGTCGCCGACCACGGTGCCGTCGACGTAGCCGGTGTTCTTGGCGGCGTCGTCGATCGCCGAGCGGGTGTTCAGCTCGGGGCCGACACGCAGATCCACATGCGCGTCGGTGACCGTGTCCTTGCCGTTGTTGGTCACCGTGCCCGAGACGGTCAGGGTGTCGCCGTCCGTCGGGACGGCGGGGCTGAACGAGTCGAGGGCGACCGCCACCGTGCGGGAGCCGCCGGAGTCCGCCTTCGCGGAGGTCTGCCCGGCGGCGTCCGCGGCCGGCGCGGCGGGCAGCTGGAACAGCCCGGCCAGCAGGGGTGCCCCCGCCAGCAGCGCTCCGGTGCGCAGCAGCCACCGGCGGGCAGGTGAGGGACACGTCCCCTGGAAGTCTGCCGCCTCGGCCACGCGCTCGCCCGTCCCTCGTCGTCGTCAGTGGTCGTCGGAATGTGCGTCCACGCATGGTAACGAGGTGCGCTGAGACTAAGTGCCGCGGACTGCGCCAGAAGATCGGGGGACTCCGGTCCGCCGTCCCGTATGTGCACGATAAAGGGGAGCGGTGGAGTACGTCACAAGGGCTGCCCTTGGGCGGGTATCGGCGGAGAGATTGTCGCGGTGCTTATCGGGGCGCCCGAGGCCGTCCAGGGCACGTACCCTCTTCTGTTGTGCCGAACGCCAACGAAGAAACCACCAGCGCCCTCAGCCAGGAGACGCACCGTGCGGTGAGCGAGCCGCTGCGGGTCGCCCCTGTCGCCGACGACCTCGCCCGCCGATTCCAGGAGGCCGGGTTCTCACTCGCCCTGGTCGGCGGTTCGGTGCGGGACGCGCTGCTCGGCCGGCTCGGCAACGACCTGGACTTCACGACGGATGCCCGCCCCGAGGACGTGCTGAAGATCGTACGGCCGTGGGCCGACGCCGTATGGGACGTCGGTATCGCCTTCGGTACGGTCGGCGCGCAGAAGGACGGCTACCAGATCGAGGTGACCACCTACCGGTCGGAGGCCTACGACCGGACCTCGCGCAAGCCGGAGGTGTCGTACGGCGACTCCATCGAGGAGGACCTCGTCCGGCGTGACTTCACGGTGAACGCGATGGCGGTGGCCCTGCCGGAGAAGAAGTTCATCGACCCGCACGGTGGTCTCGACGATCTCGCGGCACGGATACTGCGCACCCCGGGCACGCCCGAGGACTCCTTCTCGGACGACCCGCTGCGGATGATGCGTGCGGCGAGGTTCGCCGCACAGCTCGACTTCGAGGTGGCCCCCGAGGTCGTTACCGCGATGACGGAGATGGCCGGACGGATCGAAATCGTCTCGGCCGAGCGGGTCCGGGACGAGCTGAACAAGCTGCTCCTGTCCGCGTACCCCCGCAAGGGACTGACGCTGCTGGTCGACGCCGGGCTCGCCCGGCATGTCCTGCCCGAGCTGCCGGCCCTCCGTCTGGAGCGGGACGAGCACCACCGCCACAAGGACGTCTACGAGCACACACTGATCGTCCTGGAGCAGGCGATCGCGCTGGAGCATGAAGGCCCCGACCTGACGCTCCGCCTGGCCGCGCTGCTGCACGACATCGGCAAGCCGCGCACCCGCCGCTTCGAGAAGGACGGCCGGGTCTCGTTCCACCACCACGAGGTGGTCGGGGCGAAGATGACCAAGAAGCGCATGACAGCGCTGAAGTACTCCAACGAGCTGGTCAAGGACGTCTCCCGACTCGTCGAGCTGCATCTGCGTTTTCACGGCTACGGCACCGGTGAGTGGACGGACTCCGCGGTGCGCCGTTACGTCCGGGACGCGGGCCCGCTCCTCGACCGGCTGCACAAGCTGACCCGCTCGGACTGCACGACGCGGAACAAGCGCAAGGCGGCCGCGCTCTCCCGGGCTTACGACGGTCTGGAGGACCGCATCGCCCAGCTGAAGGAGCAGGAAGAGCTGGACGCCATCCGGCCCGACCTCGACGGCAACCAGATCATGGAGATCCTGGGCATCAAGCCGGGCCCGGAGGTCGGCCAGGCCTACAAGCACATGCTGGAGCTGCGGCTCGAGAACGGGCCGATGGGGCACGACGAGGCGGTCGCGGCGCTCAAGGAGTGGTGGGCCGCGCAGGGCTGAGCGCGTGAAAGAGGGGTCATGTTTCACGTGAAACATGACCCCTCCACGAGGCTCGCGGGAACCCCCGGATGTGAAGAGGGGCGATGTTTCACGTGAAACATCGCCCCTCTCGCTGTCTGCCTTACTTCTTGTAGTCCTTCAGGCAGAGCAGGAAGTCGCTGCCGTCGCCGGACTCCGTGTAGGAGTACTGGAAGTCCTTGGCCTCCTCGGCGCACTTGGACTCGGCCGTCAGCGCGGAGTACGAACCCTCGACCTTGGCCAGCACCACGTACTCGGCCTTGGAGTCGGTGCAGTCGACGACCTCCAGGTCCGGGTTGTTGTCGTCGGAGCTGCCGCGGTGCATGCAGTCGCCGACCGCGGCGGTGTTGGCGTCGTCACGGCTGGCTATGAAACCGCCGATGGCCGCGGTGGCGACCGCGATCACGATGACGATGTTCTTGATCGTCTTGAAGCTGAGCTTGCGACGGGGCTGGGCCGGTGCGGGGGCGTACGCATCCTGCTGCGGGAAGCCGGGCTGCTGGCCGTACGGGGCCTGGGGCTGCCCCTGGGCGAACGGGTTCTGGCCCTGCGGCTGGCCCTGCGCGAACGGGTTGCCCTGGGGCGGCGGAGTGGTCACTTGGGGGTCCCCCTAGAAACTGGGTGCGTGACGCGGAAAAACGACGCGCATAAAGATCCGATAAGACCCACGTAAGTTATCGGCCCCCACTGACATCGCCGCACCCGGGAGCCGGTCTGTGTCACTGATGTGACACTTGCCGTCGCTCAAAGCGGGCCATAGCCACCGCAACCGCCGCGTAGATCAAGGCCACGACGACCACCAGCGCCGCCGACCGGCCGTCCGGCGGCAGCATCAGCGCCGCCACTCCGGCCGCGCCCACGAAGGCGACGTTGAACAGGACGTCGTAGACGGAGAAGGTGCGCCCGCGGAAGCCGTCCTCGACCGAGGACTGCACGACGGTGTCCGTGGCGATTTTGGCGCCCTGTGTGGTCAGTCCCAGCACGAAGGCCGCCACAAGGAGCGGGGCGGTGGCGAAGGGCAGTCCCAGGGCCGGTTCCAGCACGGCGGCAGCCGCCGCGCACACCGCGATCCAGCGGCCGGGGCCGAGTCGTCCGGCCGCCCAGGGCGTCACCACGGCCGCGACGAAGAACCCGGCGCCGGACACGCCCAGTGCCAGCCCCAGCAGGGCGAGCCCGTCGTCGGCGTCCGATGTCAGGGCGTATCGGCAGAGCATGAGCAACATGACGGTGAGAGCGCCGTAGCAGAACCGCATCAGCGTCATCGACGTCAGCGCCCAGGCGGCCTCCCGGCGCGGTGGCGAGGAGAGGTGGCGTACTCCCGCCACCAGATCGCGGGCGGTACCGGACAGCGCCGACGCCAGCCGCGGCCGTACCAGCTCGGGGTCCGGTCCCAGCAGCTCCCGGGGCATGCGGAGGGACGCTGCGGCTCCGCACACGTACAGGGCGGCACCCAGCAGCACCACCGCGGCGTCGGAGTCGGACACGAGCAGCCGTACGACGAAGGCGAGGCCGCCGCCGGCGGTCGCAGCCAGTGTTCCGGCGGTCGGTGAGAGGGAGTTGGCGACCACCAGGCGCTCGGCGTCCACGACGCGCGGCAGCGCGGCGGACAGGCCGGACAGCACGAAGCGGTTGACCGCGGTGACGCAGAGGGCGGAGACGTAGAAGAGCCAGTCCGGGACGTGACCGATCATCAACAGGGCGGTGACCGTGGCCAGCAGGGCGCGCAGCAGGTTGCCGTGGACGAGGACCTGGCGGCGCCGCCAGCGGTCGAGCAGGACACCGGCGAAGGGGCCGACCAGGGAGTACGGGAGCAGCAGGACCGCCATGGCGGAGGCGATCGCGGTGGGCGAGGTCTGTTTCTCCGGCGAGAAGACGACGTAGGTGGCGAGTCCGACCTGGTAGACGCCGTCGGCGCCCTGGGACAGCAGCCGTACGGCGAGCAGGCGCCGGAAGTCCCGGAAGCGGAGCAGGACGCGCAGATCACGTACGACGGCCATGGGGCCAGCCTCACATATGGGGAGGGTCCCCGGGCGCAATGCCTCGGGGACCCTCAACAGCCCAGGGAGAGCGGAGCCTTGGTGCGCGGCGCCGTGTCCGGCTAGCGCTCGACCTCGCCCTTGATGAACTTCTCGACGTTCTCGCGGGCCTCGTCGTCGAAGTACTGGACCGGCGGGGACTTCATGAAGTACGAGGACGCCGAGAGGATCGGGCCGCCGATGCCTCGGTCCTTGGCGATCTTCGCGGCGCGCAGGGCGTCGATGATGACACCCGCGGAGTTCGGGGAGTCCCAGACCTCGAGCTTGTACTCCAGGTTCAGCGGAACGTCACCGAAGGCGCGGCCCTCGAGGCGGACGTAGGCCCACTTGCGGTCGTCGAGCCACGCGACGTAGTCGGACGGGCCGATGTGGACGTTCTTCTCGCCGAGCTCCCGGTCGGGGATCTGCGAGGTGACGGCCTGCGTCTTGGAGATCTTCTTGGACTCCAGGCGCTCGCGCTCGAGCATGTTCTTGAAGTCCATGTTGCCGCCGACGTTCAGCTGCATCGTGCGGTCCAGGATGACACCGCGGTCCTCGAACAGCTTCGCCATGACGCGGTGCGTGATGGTGGCGCCGACCTGGGACTTGATGTCGTCACCGACGATCGGGACGCCCGCCTCGGTGAACTTGTCCGCCCACTCCTTGGTGCCGGCGATGAAGACCGGGAGGGCGTTGACGAAGGCGACCTTGGCGTCGATGGCGCACTGGGCGTAGTACTTCGCCGCGTCCTCGGAGCCGACGGGCAGGTAGCAGACGAGGACGTCGACCTGCTTGTCCTTGAGGACCTGGACGATGTCGACCGGCTCCTCGGCGGACTCCTCGATGGTCTCGCGGTAGTACTTGCCGAGGCCGTCGAGGGTGTGGCCGCGCTGCACGGTCACGCCGGTGCTGGGCACGTCGCAGATCTTGATGGTGTTGTTCTCGGAGGCGCCGATGGCGTCCGCGAGGTCGAGACCGACCTTCTTCGCGTCGACATCGAACGCGGCGACGAACTCCACGTCACGGACGTGGTAGTCGCCGAACTGGACGTGCATCAGGCCGGGGACCTTGGACGCCGGGTCGGCGTCCTTGTAGTACTCGACTCCCTGCACCAGCGACGCGGCGCAGTTGCCCACGCCGACGATGGCTACGCGAACCGAACCCATTCCGGTTGCTCCCTGTGTGTACTCGGTGAGGCCCTGACGGGAGCCTCACGTGGCGGTGTCGCCGGGCGTATCCGGCCGGGTGTCGTCCCCGGGCCGGGGCAGGCCGCCCGTCGCTCCAGATGTGGTGTCCTGCTGAGCGGTCTCCCCGGAGGCGGAACCCCGGAGGTCCCGCCCGGCCCGCTCGCTCTCGATGAGCTCGTTCAGCCAGCGCACTTCGCGCTCCACGGACTCCATTCCGTGGCGCTGGAGCTCGAGGGTGTAGTCGTCGAGGCGCTCTCGGGTGCGCGCCAGGGAGGCGCGCATCTTCTCCAGGCGCTCCTCCAGCCGGCTGCGGCGGCCCTCCAGCACGCGCATGCGTACATCGCGCGACGTCTGCCCGAAGAAGGCGAACCGCGCGGCGAAGTGCTCGTCCTCGTACGCGTCGGGGCCGGTCTGCGAGAGCAGCTGCTCGAAGTGCTCTTTACCCGCGGCCGTCAACCGGTAGACGATCTTGGCGCGGCGCCCCGCGAGCGCGGTGGCCGGCGCCTCCTCGGCGCTTTGGCCCGGCTCTTCGATCAACCAGCCGTTTGCGACCAGCGTCTTGAGGCACGGGTAGAGCGTCCCGTAGCTGAACGCACGGAACACACCCAGTGACGTATTGAGTCGTTTGCGCAGCTCGTAGCCGTGCATCGGAGATTCGCGGAGCAGGCCGAGTACGGCGAACTCAAGGATCCCGGAACGCCGGCTCATGGTCGCCTCCTCTCTTCCGCGGTCGTGCCGTCACGGTCTTTATGTCGTGCTGATGTATCGACTCGATACATCAGCACGATAGAACGGCCCCCCTCTTGCGACAAGAGGGGGAATCGTGAACGGCGTCACATCACCGATTCGTTGGATGCGAGTTGCCTGTTTTGGGGTGAACTTCAGGGCTCGGTGGGTTTTGGCGCTGCGTAGTCTGTGCGGCATGCACACCACCGGGAACCGAGTTGCGACTGGGGGCGTCCCTGTCCCTGGTGCAGTACGGGTGAATGCGGAACAGACCACATCCGTACTTCGGGGGGACCGGAAACCAGCCGCCGTTTCCAGGCGCGCAAGGGTGCGCCTGCCCGAGGAGTAGTCGTTCGATGAGCGAGCACCGTCGCAAACCGCCGCAGCCGCAGGGAGGCGGACGTGCCGCGGCCCGACGCGGCCAGTCCGGCTCGTCCTCCGGCCGCCGAGCGGCACCGCGAGGCGCCACTGGGTCTCCTTCCGACGCATTTGGGTCGGGTTCCCACGGGGCGGAAGGAGAACAGTCGTACGGCGGCCGCGCCGAGGCGCGCCGGGCCGCCCAGAGAAGTACGGGCGGACGCCGCAGAGTGGCCGAGAACGGCCGCCGAGGTCCCGGCGGTCCGAGCGGTCCCGGACGGGGCCGCGGGCGGGCCGACACCTCCGGCCGGAAGCGGTTCATCGACTACCCGCGCGCCGGCAAGTACGGCTGGCAGCGCTGGGTGCCTTCCTGGAAGTTCGTCTCCGGTCTGTTCCTGGCGTTCTTCGGCAGCCTGGTCGCCATCGCCGGCATCGGCTACGCCATGGTGGGCGTCCCCAGCGAGGAGAACGCCGCGGCGCTGTCGCAGAACAACGTCTACTACTGGGCGGACGGCACCCAGATGGTGGCGACGGGCGCGGGAGAGAACCGCCAGAACGTCACCATCGAGCAGATCCCCAAGCACATGCGGTTCGCGGTGATCTCGGCCGAGAACAAGACGTTCTACGACGACTCCGGCGTCGACCCCATGGGCATCGTCCGTGCCCTGGGCAACATGGCGACCGGCGGTGACACGCAGGGCGGTTCGACGATCACCCAGCAGTTCGTCAAGAACACCTACCTGTCCCAGGAGCAGACCGTCTCCCGGAAGTTCAAGGAGATGTTCATCTCGATCAAGGTGGGCAACGAGCTCACCAAGGACGAGATCCTGCAGGGCTACCTGAACACCTCGTACTACGGGCGGGGCGCGTACGGCATCCAGGCCGCGGCCCAGACGTACTACAGCAAGGACGCGATCGACCTCACCGCCAGCGAGTCCGCCTTCCTCGCGGCCCTGCTGAAGGGCCCGACGTACTACGACCCGGCGGGCAACGAGGGCATCGACAGGACGGCGACCCGGGACGCCAACCGCGAGCGGTCCGAGAAGCGGTGGCGCTGGATCCTCGGCGAGATGAACAAGGACGGCCACCTCTCGGACGCCGAGTACCAGAAGGCCGTCAGCAAGTACCCCGAGCCTGACGACCGCAAGGCGATCAAGGGGATGACCGGCCAGGTCAGCTACCTGGTCGACACCGCCAAGAAGTACGTGCTGGCCCACTCCGACATCACGGAAGCCAAGTTCGACCAAGGCGGCTACCAGATCTACACGACCTTCGAGAAGAAGAAGGTCGACGCCCTGGCCAAGGCCGTCAAGAAGGTCGAGAAGGAGCACATCGACCCGGAGAACCGGGAGCTGGACAAGCACGTCCAGTTCGGCGCCGCGTCGGTGCGGCCCAACGACGGCGCGATCGTCGCGCTCTACGGCGGCGCGGGCTACGAGAACGGCCACTTCACCAACAACGCCGACACCGCCGGTGTCCCCGTCGGTTCGACCTGGAAGCCGTTCGTGCTCGCCGCGGCCATGCAGTACGGCACGTACAAGAGCGACGGCGTCGGCGTCTCGCCGATGAGCAAGTACAACGGCAACGACCACCTCAAGGTCCAGAAGCCGGACGGCACCTACTACCTCAAGAAGGACAACTCGCTCTTCTACCAGGAGAACGAGAGCGACCATCCCTGGGGCTACATCACCCTGCACAAGGCGATGGAGCAGTCCGTCAACACGCCGTTCGTGCAGCTCGGCGTCGATGTCGGCATGGAGAAGGTGCGGGACGTCGCCAAGGAGGCGGGCATCCTGGACCAGAGCTTCTCCGACATCAACCCGTCCTTCGCGCTCGGCACCTCGACGCCCAGTGCGATCCGCATGGCCGACGCCTACGCGACGTTCGCGGCGTCCGGCAAGCAGGCCGACCCGTACTCGGTGAAGGAGGTCAAGGAGGGCGGTCAGCCTCTGCCCGGGTTCGACAAGCCGAAGGTCGCGCAGGCGATGCCCGACAACGTGGCCAACAACGTCACGAAGGTCCTCGAGAACGTCATCGAGAACGGCACGGGTAAGAACGCCAAGGCCCTGGGGCGGACGGCGGCCGGCAAGACCGGTACCACCGATGAGAACAAGTCCGCCTGGTTCGTCGGTTACACCCAGCAGCTGTCGACCTCGATCGCGATGTTCCGCGAGAACCCCAAGAGCCATGCGCTGCTCTCCATGAACGGCACGGCCGGTGTCGACTCCATCCACGGTGGTGACATCCCGACCCAGGTGTGGACCGAGTACATGAAGGTCGCGCTGAAGGGGAAGCCCGACCCCGGCTTCCCGGAGCCCACTCCGATCGGAGACGTCTTCGACCAGGTGGGCGCCCCGTCGCCGACGCCGTCCGTCACCGTGGAGCCCAGCGAGACCGAGACGGAGGAGGCGAGCCCGTCGCCCAGCGCGTCCGAGACGTCGCCCACTCCCAGTCCCTCGGAGAGCAAGCAGTGCCGTCCGTTCGAGTGGTGCGGTGACGACGGCGGCACCGACACGGGAGGCACAGGCGGCGATGTGACGCCGACACCCACGGCCAGCGAGACATTCGACACCGGCGGCAACGGAAATGGCGGAGGCAATGGGAACGGCGGAATCTTCGCAGGAACCTCAGCTGAGTGACGCCGGTCGTCACGGCTCGTCCTGACCGTGGCGGAGTGCCCCTGTTTCACGTGAAACCCTTCGTTTCACGTGAAACAGGGGCACTTTTCTTGTCGTGGGCCGACGTCACCGTGGACTCTCAGCCGCGTACGGCAGGATGTGCCCCATGCCCAGTGCAGAAACGACGCAGACGAGCGCGCACGAGCAGGACCGGGTACGGCCGACGAAGGCCGATGAGGTCGCCGCGGTCGGCAGCGAGCTGATCGGCGGCCCCGTCGGGCGGCACGCCCTGCTGGGGACGTCCTGGTGGACTCCCGTACGGGTGATCGCGCTCGTGGCGATCGGCATGTTCGCCCTCGGCCTGGTCCAGAAGGCGCCCTGCTACGACGGAGCCTGGTTCTTCGGCGCCAGCTCCCAGTACACGCACGCGTGCTACTCGGACATTCCGCACCTCTACCAGGGCCGCGGTTTCGCCGACGGGCTGGTGCCGTACTTCGACCGGCTGCCCGGCGACATGGAGTACCTGGAGTATCCGGTGCTGACCGGAGTCTTCATGGAGGTCGCCGCGTGGCTCACCACGGGCAGCGGCAGCATCCAGCACCAGGAGCAGTGGTACTGGATGGTCAACGCCGGGATGCTGATGGTCTGCGCGGCCGTCATCGCCGTGTGCGTGACCCGGACGCACGTCCGTCGCCCCTGGGACGGCCTGCTGGTCGCTCTCGCGCCCGCCTTCGCGCTGACGGCCACCATCAACTGGGACCTGCTGGCCGTCGCCCTGACGGCCGCGGCGATGCTGATGTGGGCCCGTGGCCGCTCCCTCGCCTTCGGTGTCCTCCTGGGGCTCGCCACGGCCGCCAAGCTCTACCCCTTCCTGCTGCTCGGCCCGCTGCTCGTGCTGTGCTGGCGGACCGGCAAATGGCGGGACTTCGGGAAAGCCGTGAGCGGTGCCGTCGTCGCCTGGGTCGTGGTGAACGGGCCGGTGATGCTCTTCGCCTTCGAGGGCTGGTCGAAGTTCTACCGCTTCAGCCAGGAACGCGGTGTCGACTTCGGCTCCTTCTGGCTGATCATGGCGCAGAACTCCAGCGACCCGCTCGACACCGAGACGGTCAACACCCTCGCCACCCTGCTGATGGCGCTGTGCTGCGTGGGCGTCGCGGCCCTCGCCCTCACCGCTCCGCGCCGTCCGCGCTTCGCCCAGCTGGCCTTCCTGATCGTCGCGGCGTTCATCATCACCAACAAGGTCTACTCGCCGCAGTACGTGCTGTGGCTGGTGCCGCTGGCCGCACTGGCCCGGCCCCGTTGGCGGGACTTCCTGATCTGGCAGGCGTGCGAGGTCATGTACTTCCTGGGCATCTGGATGTACCTCGCGTACACGACCAGCGGTGACGCCCACAAGGGGCTGCCGACCGACGGTTACCACTGGGCGGTCGGCCTGCACCTGGTGGGGACGCTGTACCTGTGCGCCATCGTCGTGCGCGACATCCTCATGCCGGAACGGGACGTGGTGCGCCGGGACGGCGACGACGACCCCTCCGGGGGTGTGCTCGACGAGGCGGAGGATGTCTTCGTCCTCGGCGCCGCGGCTCATCCGTCGCGCCACACGGCCGACTTCGAGGGGCCGCAGGTGGAGTGGGGCGCTTCAAAGACAGATGGTTCGCTCTGAGCGAACACGATGAAGAGGCGTCACGCAGAAGGCCGTACGCGGGGGTACCGCGTACGGCCTTCTGCGTGACTCAGGACTGAGGGGCGCGCCCCGTCAGGTCAGCGGTCCACGATCCGGTCGAACTGCGTGGTGGTGTGCCGCAGATGGGCCACCAGCTCGTCGCCGACCTTCGGCTCCGTGGCGTCGGACGGCACGAAGAGGATGGACACCTGCATGTGCGGCGGCTCCGCGAACCAGCGCTGCTTGCCTGCCCAGACGAACGGAGAGAGGTTCCGGTTGACCGTGGCGAGGCCGGCCCGGGCGACGCCCTTGGCGCGCGGCATGACGCCGTGCAGCGCCTTGGGGGCCTCCAGACCCACCCCGTGCGACGTTCCGCCCGCCACGACCACCAGGAAGCCGTCGGAGGCGGCCTTCTGCTGCCGGTAGCCGAAGCGGTCGCCCTTGGCGACCCGGGTCACGTCCAGCACCGCGCCGCGGTACTCCGTGGCCTCGTGGTCGCCGAGCCACAGCCGCGTGCCGATGCGGGCACGGAACCGGGTCTGCGGGAACTGCTGCTGGAGCCGGGCCAGTTCGTCGGCCTTGAGGTGGCTGACGAACATGGTGTGCAGCGGCAGCCGGGCCGCGCGCAGCCGGTCCATCCAGCCGATGACCTCCTCGACGGCGTCCGAGCCGTCGGTGCGGTCCAGCGGCAGATGCATCGCGAAGCCCTCGAGGCGGACGTTCTCGATGGCCGCGTGCAGCTGCGGCAGGTCCTGCTCGCTGATGCCGTGCCGCTTCATCGAGGACATCACCTCGATGACGACCCGGGCGCCCACGAGGCCGTACACGCCGTCGATCGACGACACCGAGCGGATGACGCGGTCGGGCAGCGGTACGGGCTCCTCGCCGCGCCGGTAGGGCGTGAGCACCAGCAGGTCACCGCCGAACCAGTCCTTGATCCGCGCGGCCTCGTACGTGGTGCCGACGGCCAGCATGTCGGAGCCCAGCCGGGTGGCCTCCTCCGCGAGCCGATCGTGCCCGAAGCCGTAGCCGTTGCCCTTGCAGACCGGGACCAGCCCCGGGAACTGCTCCTGCACGTGCTTGTGGTGCGCCCGCCAGCGCGCGGTGTCGACGTAGAGCGTGAGCGCCATGGCCGGACCTGGAACCTTTCTCGTGGCTGCGGTGTATCAGAGGTATGGAAGCTGTCGAAGCTATCGAAGCAAACGCCCCGGGCTCAGCGGCGCGACATGTAGATGTCGAGTGCCTTGTGGAGCAGCTTGTTCAGCGGGAAGTCCCACTCGCCGAGGTACTCGGCGGCCTGGCCGCCCGTGCCCACCTTGAACTGGATCAGACCGAAGAGGTGGTCGGACTCGTCCAGCGAGTCGGAGATGCCTCGCAGGTCGTAGACGGTCGCGCCGAGCGCGTAGGCGTCGCGCAGCATCCGCCACTGCATCGCGTTCGAGGGCCGGACCTCACGCCCGATGTTGTCGGAGGCCCCGTAGGAGTACCAGACGTGTCCGCCGACGATCAGCATCGTCGCTGCCGAAAGGTTCACCCCGTTGTGCCGGGCGAAGTACAGCCGCATGCGGTTGGGGTCCTCGCTGTTGAGGGCCGTCCACATGCGCTGGAAGTAGGACAGCGGGCGGGGCCGGAAGTGGTCGCGCACAGCGGTGATCTCGTACAGCCGCTGCCACTCCTCCAGGTCGTGGTATCCGCCCTGGACGACCTCGACCCCGGCCTTCTCGGCCTTCTTGATGTTGCGGCGCCACAGCTGGTTGAAGTTCTTGTGCACCTCTTCCAGGGAGCGGTTGGCCAGCGGCACCTGGAAGACATAGCGGGGCTGCACGTCGCCGAAGCCGGCGCCGCCGTCCTCGCCCTGCTGCCAGCCCATGCGGCGGAGCTTGTCGGCCACCTCGAAGGCGCGCGGCTCGATGAAGTCGGCCTCGATGTCGCGCAGGCGCTTCACGTCCGGGTTCTGGATGCCCTGCTTGATGGACGTAGCGTCCCAGCGCCGGATGATGACCGGCGGGCCCATCTTCACCGAGAAGGCACCCTGCTGCTTCAGGTGCGCCAGCATCGGCTGCATCCAGTCCTCGAGGTTCGGCGCGAACCAGTTGATGACCGGACCCTCGGGCAGATAGGCGAGGTACCGCTTGATCTTCGGCAGCTGGCGGTACAGGACGAGGCCCGCGCCGACCAGCTCGCCGGTCCGGTCGTCGAACCAGCCCAGGTTCTCCGACCGCCACTCCGCCTTGACGTCAGCCCATGCCGGCACCTGCATGTGACTCGCCGCCGGCAGGCTCTGGATGTACGCCAGATGCTGCTCGCGACTGATGGTCCTCAGGGTCAGGCTCATTCGGGGCGCTCCTCGGGCTGGTGTGTCCCCATGGGTCAGGGGCTCCGGCTCTAGCGCCGAAGCCTACTGCGCCCGCAGAGCGGCCAGGCTGGGCGTACGGCACCTTGGCCACGGCCTGCCGGCCGCCGGGGTGGGGACGAGGTCTGTCGGCCCGGCGGCCGGGTGGGTGTCGTGTCAGCCGAAGAGGCCGCCGCGCGCCATACCGAGGAAGAAGCCGACGGCGGAGGCACCGAGGCCCAGGATCAGTCCGAAGCGTTCGCGGGTCGTTTCCGAGATCCACTGGCCGTACGCACCGGTGAAGATCCCCGCCAGCCCGGTCCAGGAAGCCAGCAGATGCAGGCTGTCGAACTGCGCCGTGACGAAGGAGACCACTCCGAGTACCAGGGTCACCACCATCAGCGTGTCCTGGACAGGGTGGGACCTGCCGTCGGTGGCGAAGAGGGAACCGGCGGTGTTGGGTCGCAATGCCTGTGCCATGAGGCACCTCCTTGCGGAAGGCGGCGCACTGTAGCGCCATACACACCCGATGTGTACAGATTGACGGCCTTCGCGGCCGGATTTCAACCGGAAGCTCGTGTGCGGGTACTCTGTACCGTCTGCACCGGTGTCTGCCCAGGCACGGCTGGGGGATAACGCCAGACCCACCTGGGACGTCGCTCACCGACCTCTGATTGTCAGTGGCGACCGATACCGTTGCGTACGCATCACAACCCTCCTGCCACGGAACGACCGTGGCCGCTGAGTCCAAAGGAGGTGGGTTCCACATGCGTCACTACGAGGTGATGGTCATCCTCGACCCCGATCTCGAGGAGCGCGCTGTCTCCCCGCTGATCGAGAACTTCCTTTCTGTCGTCCGTGACGGCGGCGGAAAGGTCGAGAAGGTCGACACCTGGGGCCGTCGTCGTCTCGCGTACGAGATCAAGAAGAAGCCCGAGGGCATCTACTCGGTCATCGACCTGCAGGCCGAGCCTGCGGTCGTCAAGGAGCTCGACCGCCAGATGAACCTGAACGAGTCGGTCCTCCGGACCAAGGTCCTCCGCCCCGAGACCCACTGAGCTCTCCCGCTCAGCTGATCTCGGGAAACGAGTAGCACCACCAGCAGCCCGCAAACCCGCCGAGAGGTTCCCCATGGCAGGCGAGACCGTCATCACGGTCATCGGCAATCTTGTCGACGACCCCGAGCTGCGCTTCACCCCCTCCGGTGCGGCCGTCGCGAAGTTCCGTGTCGCGTCCACTCCCCGCACCTTCGACCGTCAGACCAACGAGTGGAAGGACGGCGAGAGCCTCTTCCTGACCTGCTCGGTCTGGCGTCAGGCGGCGGAGAACGTCGCCGAGTCGCTTCAGCGAGGCATGCGCGTCATCGTGCAGGGCCGTCTGAAGCAGCGGTCCTACGAGGACCGTGAGGGTGTCAAGCGCACGGTCTTCGAGCTGGACGTCGAGGAAGTCGGCCCCAGCCTCCGCAACGCCACGGCCAAGGTCACCAAGACCAGCGGCCGAGGCGGCCAGGGTGGCCAGGGTGGCCAGGGTGGTTACGGCGGCGGCGGCCAGCAGGGCGGCGGCTGGGGCGGTGGCCCCGGCGGCGGCCAGCAGGGTGGCGGCGCTCCCGCCGACGACCCGTGGGCGACCGGCGCTCCCGCCGGCGGCCAGCAGGGTGGCGGCGGCTGGGGCAGCGGCTCCGGCGGCGGTGGCGGCTACTCGGACGAGCCTCCCTTCTAAGGGCGGGCTCGCACCCCAACTTCTTGATCACACAGGAGAAACACCATGGCGAAGCCGCCTGTGCGCAAGCCGAAGAAGAAGGTCTGCGCGTTCTGCAAGGACAAGGTCACGTACGTGGACTACAAGGACACGAACATGCTGCGGAAGTTCATTTCCGACCGCGGCAAGATCCGTGCCCGCCGCGTGACCGGCAACTGCACGCAGCACCAGCGTGACGTCGCCACGGCCGTCAAGAACAGCCGTGAGATGGCGCTGCTGCCCTACACGTCCACCGCGCGCTAAGGGAAGGGTGACCGACTAATGAAGATCATCCTCACCCACGAGGTCTCCGGCCTCGGTGCCGCCGGCGACGTCGTCGACGTCAAGGACGGCTACGCTCGCAACTACCTGATCCCGCGGAAGTTCGCGATCCGCTGGACCAAGGGTGGCGAGAAGGACGTCGAGCAGATCCGTCGTGCTCGCAAGATCCACGAGATCCAGACCATCGAGCAGGCCAACGCTGTGAAGGCCCAGCTCGAGGGCGTCAAGGTCCGCCTGGCCGTTCGCTCCGGCGACGCCGGCCGCCTCTTCGGTTCCGTCACCCCGGCCGACGTCGCTTCGGCGATCAAGGCCGCCGGCGGTCCCGAGGTCGACAAGCGCCGCATCGAGCTCGGCGCGCCGATCAAGACCCTGGGCGCCCACGAGACGTCCGTGCGTCTGCACCCCGAGGTTGCCGCCAAGGTCAACATCGAGGTTGTCGCGGCCTGATCGCCGCGCTCGGCTTGAACAGCTGAGAGAGGGGCCGCACCCTGCTGGGTGCGGCCCCGCTTCGTATGTGCCGTTTCACGTGGAACGACGGTTTCACGTGAAACGGTCGGTGGCCGTGCGTCCGGTCGTGTCCGGCAGCGTCAGCGGGCGGCCCCCGTGACGACCCAGCGGCCCGAGCGGGCTCGCCACCACAGGGTCGCCATCCGCGTGATCATCATCAGCGTCATCGCGATCCACAGCGCGGTGAGCCCACCGCCGAACGTGGGGATCAACAGGGCCACCGGAGTGAAGACGGCCAGCGTGAGGACCATCGCCCAGGCCAGATACGGTCCGTCGCCCGCGCCCATCAGGACACCGTCCAGGACGAAGACCACGCCGCTGATCGGCTGCGAGAGCGCCACCACGAGCAGAGCGGGCAGCGCCGCGTCCTTCACGGCGGAGTCGCTGGTGAACAGCGGGAGGAAGAGCGGCCGGGACACGATCACCAGAACACCCAGCAGGATGCCGACGGCGATGCCCCACTGCACCATGCGGCGGCAGACGTCCCGGGCACCCTGCCCGTCACCGGCGCCCAGGTAGCGGCCGATGATGGCCTGTCCGGCGATGGCGATGGCGTCGAGTGCGAAGGCCAGCAGACTCCACAGCGACAGGATGATCTGATGGGCGGCGATCTCCGCGTCGCCGAGTCGGGCCGCGACAGCGGTGGCGATCATCAGGATCGCTCGCAGGGAGAGCGTGCGCACCAGCAGCGGGACGCCCGCCTGGGCAGAGGCCTTGATCCCGGCGGCATCGGGCCGCAGAGAGGCTCCGTGCCGGCGGGCACCGCGGACGACGACCACGAGGTAGGCGGCGGCCATGGCGCACTGGGCCAGCACGGTTCCCCAGGCGGAACCGGCGATGCCGAGGTCGGCGCCGTAGACGAGACCCGCGTTGAGAGCGCCGTTGGCGACGAAGCCCGCGATGGCGACGTAGAGCGGTGTCTTGGTGTCCTGCAGTCCGCGCAGCACTCCGGTCGCCGCGAGGACGACGAGCATGGCGGGTATGCCCAGCGCCGAGATGCGCAGATAGGTGGTCGCGTAGGGGGCGGCTGTGTCCGACGCTCCGAACAGTTCGATCAGGGCGGGGGCTGTGGGCAGGACGACGGCGATCACTCCGGCGCCCAGGAGCATGGCCAGCCAGATGCCGTCCATGCCCTGCCGGATGGCGGCCTGGAGTTCGCCGGCGCCGACGCGGCGGGCCACGGCCGCGGTGGTGGCGTAGGCCAGGAAGACGAAGATGCTCACCGCCGTCATCAGGAGGGCGGAGGCGACGCCGAGACCGGCGAGTTGTGCCGTGCCCAGGTGGCCGACGATCGCGCTGTCGGCCATGACGAACAAGGGCTCGGCGACCAGTGCGCCAAAGGCCGGTACGGCCAGCGCGACGATCTCCCGATCGTGCCGTCGTGCGGTAGCTGCGGGGGTCGCGGGAGCCTGTGTCATGAGCACCAATCTAATCGTCCACAGGTAAGAGATGCAAAGCCAATGTGCCCCTTACTGTGAGTCTCGCCGCGCGCGGTTCTGTGCACGGTGTGAACTGATCTTGATCCGACTGAGGAAGTTTTTCTTCTGCACAGCCGGTGGATGGTAAAGCCGCTGGTCAGGGTCGTTTGTCGGGGCGGCGCGAGTTCTTGTTCACAGGGCTGTCCACCGTGTCGTGCACAGGTTTCGGGCAGTTCTCCACAGCATCGGGCTCGTCGTCCACATGGCCTGTGGATAACCAGATTGGCTGACGGTGCCCGGGGCCCTACCGTGGTCCGGCGCCCACTCCGCCCGCCGACCGGGAAACCGTCACAAAACAGGCGGGCCAGAACCGGAGTTGGGCCTCTCGTTTTGTCAGTGCCGTGCCGTAGAAAAGAGAGGCGCGGCGAGGTCCGCTCCGCGGACGGGAGGAGGTGGCTCGGTGAGCATTTCCGAGCCCTTGGACGATCCGTGGGCCGACAGTGGTCCCAGCGATCGCCTGCCCTCCCGTCGCCGTCCCGACGCCGGCCGGGGGCGCGACGAGCAGCACGACCGCGGCAGTGAGAACGGCGCCTGGGACGGCGGAGGCTCCGCCTTCGAGCGGGTGCCGCCGCAGGACCTCAACGCCGAACAGTCCGTGCTCGGCGGCATGCTGCTGTCCAAGGACGCCATCGCCGACGTCGTCGAGATCCTCAAGGGCCACGACTTCTACAAGCCGGCCCACGAGACGATCTACCAGGCCATCCTCGACGTCTACGCCAAGGGCGAGCCGGCCGACCCCATCACCATCGCCGCCGAGCTGACCAAGCGCGGCGAGATCAACAAGGTCGGCGGTGCCGCTTATCTGCACACCCTCGTCCAGACGGTGCCGACGGCGGCGAACGCGGAGTACTACGCGGAGATCGTCCACGAGCGCGCGGTCCTGCGCCGCCTGGTCGAGGCCGGCACCCGGATCACCCAGATGGGATACGCCGCGGACGACGACGTCGACGAGATCGTCAACCGCGCCCAGGCCGAGATCTATGCGGTCACCGAGCAGCGCACCAGCGAGGACTACCTGCCGCTCGGCGACATCATGGAGGGCGCGCTCGACGAGATCGAGGCGATCGGCTCGCGCAGCGGCGAGATGACCGGTGTCCCCACTGGCTTCACCGACTTCGACTCGCTCACCAACGGCCTGCACCCGGGCCAGATGATCGTCATCGCCGCGCGTCCCGCCATGGGTAAGTCGACGCTGGCGCTGGACTTCGCCCGGGCCGCGTCGATCAAGCACAACCTGCCCAGCGTGATCTTCTCCCTCGAGATGGGCCGCAACGAGATCGCGATGCGTCTGCTGTCCGCCGAGGCCCGGGTCGCGCTGCACCACATGCGCTCCGGCACGATGACCGACGAGGACTGGACCCGCCTGGCCCGCCGGATGCCCGACGTCTCCGCAGCGCCGCTCTACATCGACGACTCCCCGAACCTGTCGATGATGGAGATCCGCGCCAAGTGCCGCCGCCTCAAGCAGCGCAACGACCTCCGGCTGGTCGTCATCGACTACCTCCAGCTGATGCAGTCCGGCGGTTCGAAGCGGGCCGAGAGCCGGCAGCAGGAGGTCTCGGACATGTCCCGTAACCTCAAGCTCCTCGCCAAGGAGCTGGAGATCCCGGTCATCGCGCTCTCCCAGCTGAACCGTGGTCCCGAGCAGCGCACCGACAAGAAGCCGATGGTCTCGGACCTCCGAGAGTCCGGCTCCATCGAGCAGGACGCCGACATGGTCATCCTGTTGCACCGCGAGGACGCCTACGAGAAGGAGTCCCCCCGCGCGGGCGAGGCCGACCTGATCGTCGCCAAGCACCGAAACGGCCCCACGGCGACGATCACCGTCGCCTTCCAGGGCCACTACTCGCGATTCGTGGACATGGCACAGACCTGATCCCCTATCGGCCGACGGGCCGCGCGGAACCCGGAAATCAACTCGACCCCCGGTCCCGCGCGGTATGGACTGGGCACATGACGACAACTCAGGAAGAGCTGCTGCCCGGCACACAGCGGGCGCTGTTGCACCGGATCGCCGTGGCGCAGGCCGAAGGGCGGACTCCGTCGCTGGTGGCGGCCGTGGTCAGGGGCGGGCGGGTCGTGTGGCACGGGGCGCGGACCTCGGTCGACGGGCACGCGCCGGACGAGAACGTGCAGTACCGGATCGGTTCGATCACCAAGACCTTCACCGCGGTCCTCGTCCTCCGGCTGCGCGACGAGGGCGTGCTCGACCTCGGTGACCCGCTGGAGAAGCACCTGCCGGGCACCGGTGCGGGGGAGGCCACCATCGCCGAACTCCTGGCGCACACCAGCGGCCTGGCCGCCGAGAGCCCCGCGCCCTGGTGGGAACGGACGCCCGGATCACTGCGCCCCGAACTCTCGGACGTCCTCGGCGACCAGCCCTTCCGGCATCCGGTCGGCCGCCGCCACCACTACTCGAATCCCGGCTACACCGTGCTCGGCGCACTCGTGGAGAAGTTGCGCGGTGCGCCTTGGGAGGACGTGCTGCGGCGGGAGGTGCTCGAGCCTCTGGGGCTGAACCGGACGAGCGCCCAGCCGTCCGCCCCGCACGCCGGTGGCTGGGCGGTGCATCCATGGGCCGACGTGCTGCTGCCGGAGCCTTTGGAGGACCTGGGCCGGATGGCCGCGGCCGGGCAACTGTGGTCGACGACCGCTGACTTGGCCAAGTTCGCCGCCTTCCTGATGTACGGCGACGAGCGGGTGCTGAGTGCGGAGAGCGTACGGGAGATGCGGGCGCCCGCGGCCCCGGCGGAGCCCGCGGATGTCGCCGACGGGGTCACGTACGGCCTCGGACTGCAGATCCAGCACCGGGACGGCCGACTGCTCGCGGGCCACTCGGGCTCGCTGCCGGGCTTCCTGGCGAACCTCACCATGAACGTGGACGACGACGTGGCGGCGGTGGTGCTGACCAACTGCACCTCTGGGCCGCTGCCGGGTTCTGTGGGAGCCGATCTCGTACGCATCGTCGCCGAGGCGGAGCCGAGGATCCCCGAGCCCTGGCGTCCGCTGCCCGAAGTCGACCTGTCCGTACTGGAGCTGGCGGGCCAGTGGTACTGGGGGACGCAGGTGTTCGCCCTGCGGCTCACCGCCGATGGCGGGGTCTCACTGGGCCCGCTGACTGCCGCAGGCCGCCGTTCGCGGTTCCGGGCGAACGGCGACGGGACCTGGACCGGGCTGGAGGGCTACTACGCCGGCGAGCTGCTGCGGGCCGTACGGCGGCCGGACGGGTCGGTGAGTCATCTGGACCTCGGCTCGTTCGTCTTCACGCGTCAGCCGTACGACGAGACGGCCGATGTACCGGGCGGCGTGGACCCCGAGGGCTGGCGAGGGATCAAGTAGGCGCCGGAGAGAGGCGCCGACGAAGAAGGGCACCAAGGGAGAAGGGGCTCGGTTTCACGTGAAACAGAGCCCCTTCTCCGTTCAGTCGTTCAGAGCTGCAGTTTGAAGCCCACGTGGGACGCCGTGAAGCCCAGCCGTTCGTAGAAGCGGTGCGCGTCCGCACGTGAGGCGTCGGACGTCAGCTGCACCAGCCGGCAGCCCTCGCTGCGGGACTTCTCGATGGCCCACTGGATGAGCTGGGTCCCCAGCCCGCTTCCGCGTTCCTCGGCGTGAACGCGGACGGCCTCGATGATCGACCTGATGGTGCCGCGCCGGGAGAGGCCCGGGATGATCGAGAGCTGCAGCGTGCCCACCACCCTTCCCTCTCGGACGGCCACCACCAGGTGCTGGTTCGGGTCGGCGGCGAGCCGGTCCAGCGCGGTCACGTACGGGGTCATGTCGTCCAGGGACTCGCGCTGGGCGCCCAGCGGGTCGTCCGCGAGCATGGCAACGATCGCGGGGACGTCCTCGGCGGCTGCGGCACGTATCTCAAGATCTCCCATGCCCGCACCCTATGCGGGCACGTTCAGCGACTCCACGACTCGCACCAAGGGGGCCAGCTCGGGGTTCTCGGCGGCTTCGTCCAGCGCCTCGCGCAGCGCGGCGTCATTGGTCGGCCGCGCTTCCTCCAGCAGCTTCAGGCCGGTCTCGGTGACGTTGGTGTAGATCCCGCGGCGGTCGGTGGGGCACAGATAGCGCTCCAGCAGACCGCGGTCCTCGAGCCGTGTGACCAGGCGTGTGGTGGCGCTCTGGCTGAGTACGACCGCGTCGGCGACCTGCTTCATCTGAAGATGCCCGCCCTCCCCGTCGTGCTGTCGGCTGAGCACGTTGAGCAGGGAGTACTCGCGCACGCTCAGTCCGTGCCCGGCCTGCAGGGCGCGCTCGATGTGCGCCTCGATACGGCCGTGGAGCAAGGAGAGGGCGCACCAGCCCTGGGTGAGGGCGGTGAGCGCGGGGTCCGTCGCTGTCATTGGCGTTTCCTCCGTCCCGGAGCGGCTGAATCCCAGGATAGAGCAGGCCCGCAAAAGCCTGCGATTGCATTTAACCCGCGTCTGCAACTATTGTGGACGCACGCAAAGCGCTCCTGCAATCTTCTGGGAAGGTGTACCCACCCATGCCTCTCGCGCTTCTGGCCCTCGCGATCGGGGCCTTCGGGATCGGAACGACCGAGTTCGTGATCATGGGCTTGCTGCCCGAGGTCGCGAGCGACTACGGGGTCTCCATCCCCACCGCCGGTTACCTGGTGACCGGCTACGCCCTCGGCGTGATGTTCGGCGCCCCGCTGATGACCGTGCTCGGCACCAAGGTCTCCCGCAAGCGGATGCTCATGCTGCTGATGGGCCTGTTCATCGTGGGCAACCTGCTGTCCGCCGTCGCCCCCGTCTTCGGTGTCATGCTGATCGGCCGGATCGTCGCCTCACTCGCCCACGGCGCCTTCTTCGGCATCGGCTCCGTCGTCGCCGCCGATCTGGTCGCCCCGGACAAGAAGGCCGGCGCCATCGCGATGATGTTCACCGGACTGACCGTCGCCAATGTCGTCGGCGTCCCCCTGGGCACCCTCGTCGGCCAGTCCGTCGGCTGGCGCGTCACCTTCGCCATCGTCGCCGCGCTCGGCGTCGTCGGCCTGGCGGGCATCGCCAAGCTCGTGCCCGACATGCCCAAGCAGGAGGGCGTGCACCTGCGCCACGAACTGGCCGCCTTCAAGAACATCCAGGTCCTGCTCGCCATGGCGATGACCGTCCTCGGCTTCGGCGGCGTCTTCGCGGCCATCACCTACATCGCGCCGATGATGACCCACGTCGCCGGCTTCGCCGACGGCTCCGTCACCTGGCTGCTGGTCCTCTTCGGCCTCGGCATGGTCGGCGGCAACCTCGTCGGCGGCAAGTTCGCCGACCGCGCGCTGATGCCCATGCTCTACGTCTCCCTGGGCGCCCTCGCCGTCGTGCTCGCGCTGTTCACGCTCACCGCGCACAACAAGATCCTCGCGGCCGTCACCATCGCCCTGATCGGTGCTCTGGGCTTCGCCACCGTCCCGCCGCTCCAGAAGCGCGTTCTCGACCAGGCGCACGGCGCCCCGACCCTGGCCTCCGCCGTGAACATCGGCGCCTTCAACCTGGGCAACGCCCTCTCCGCCTGGCTCGGCGGACTGGTGATCTCGGCCGGCCTCGGTTACACCGCCCCGAACTGGGTGGGCGCCCTGCTGGCCGCCGCCGCCCTGGTCCTGGCGTTCGTCTCCGCCGGCCTGGAGCGCCGTGACAACGCCTCCGCTGCCGTCTCGGCGTCCGAGCCCGTCGCGCCGCAGCCGGCCGCCGTCCACCACTGACCCGATCCGGGCGTCACGGGGCCAGGGCCGTCCCCGTGACGTCCACCGGGTCACCGTTACCAGACGCGGGCCGCACCCCGCAGGGCCAGGGCCGTCCCCGCGGCCGTCGGTCCGACAGCAACCCCTCACAAGGAGAAACCCCCTGATGAGCACCACCACCGCCGTCGCCCCCCTGACCACCCAGGACGCCGAGACCCTGGTCGCGGTGGCCTCCCGTGCCGCCGAGGCCGCCGGAGTCACCGTCAGCGTCACCGTCCTGGACGCCGGCGGCCATCTGCTGGCCTTCAGGCGGGACGACCGCGCCGTCCTGATCTCCGGGGAGACCAGCACCCGCAAGGCGTATACCGCCCTCCAGCTCAACACCGCCACCGCCGACGTCGTCGACGCGGTCAAGCCCGACGGGCCGTTCCACAGCCTCCCGACCGCGCTCAACCAGCCGCTGCTGTTCATCGCGGGTGGCGTGCCCGTGCACCGCGACGGCCGGCTGATCGGCGCGATCGGTGTCGGCGGCGGCGCGCCGGAGCAGGACCACACCTTCGCCACCACCGCCGTGGAAAGCCTCGCCTGACACCCCCCACAGAGAAGACGCCGGTTCCCGACGGGGACCGGCGTCTTCGGTGTCCGGATGCCTCAGCCCGCGGCCACCGTCAGCGGAGCGAAGCGCCGGCTCCAGTCGCCGGGCAGCTCCTCGATGCCATACGTCATCACCGCGTTGAAGGCGACGGACGCGAGCCCTCGCTCCTTGGCCCAGGACAGCAGTTCGTCGTGCCGTACGTCGATGTCGGTGCGCAGCGGCCGGTCGGTGTGGGCGGCGAGAGACGTGATGAGCGCCTTCGCGGTCTCCGTGTCCCGGGCGATCAGCGGGCCCACCACATGGGTGTCCATGTTCGGCCACGCGGCCGTGTAGCCGATGATCCGGCCGTCCTCCTCGGCGACCCGCAGCTGGTCGGCGAAGGCGGGCAGCCGCGTGATGATGTGCGTGCGGTCGGCGCCGAACACCTCCTCGTCGAGCCGCAGGATCGCCGGCAGGTCCTCCGCCGTGGCGGGCCGGGTCGCGATGCGGGGCGTCGGCCCACCCGGCAGGAAGCGGCCCCGCAGCATCTCGACCCGGCCGGTGACCTTGAAGCCGAGCTCTTCGTAGAGCGGGCGGCCGTATGGCGTGGCGTGCAGTGTGAGCGGGGTGGTGCCCATCGCGGAGACGATGTGGCGCATCAGCCGGCGTCCGATGCCCTGACGGGCGTGCCGGTCGGCGACCAGCACCATGCCGATGGCCGCGAGATCGGGCTGGTCGTGGGGGCCGTACTCGGTGACGGCACAGGCGCTGACGAGTCCGCCGTCGGGGTCGTCGATGCCGTACCCCTTCCCTGCGGTGAGGAGGAAGCCCCACTTGTGCTCCTCGCGTGGCCACCCCCGGTTCTCGGACAGGTCGGCGCAGGCGGTGAGATCGCGAAGCGTCAGGCGGCGGATGGGCAGAGCGGCGAGGGAAGGAGTGGGCACGCAGGTCAGGCTGTCCGACGGGTGCCCTCGGCGTCCAGCCGTTTCAGGTGAGACGTACGTCCTTTTGGCCATGTCGCGGCCCGGTGCACGGCACTGGAGGACGGGGACGAGGTGTTCCACGTGAAACATCGGCGAACGGTCGGCATAGCCCTGATGCGCCGGCGTCCGAGTGCCGTGGCCGGGGAACGAGCGCAGGTAGCCTCCAGGCCCATGGCGAGACTGCATCTCTTCGACCTGGACGGCACGTTGCTCCACGGAACCTCCGCACCGGTGGAGATCTCACGGCAACTCGGGCTGGAGGCGGAGACGGTGGCGCTCGACCGGGCGATCTCGGCCGGGGAGATGGACCCACCCGAGTACGCGCGGCGGGTCCACACGCTCTGGGCGAAGCTGACGGAGGCGCATGTGGCGGCCGCCTTCGACGGGGCCCCCTGGCTGGCCCGCATCCGGGACGTCTGGGCGGAGATCAGAGCGCGGGGCGACTACTGCGCCGTCGTCTCGCTGTCGCCCTCGTTCTTCGTGGAACGGCTCACGGGATGGGGAGCGCACGCGGCGCACGGCTCGCGCTTTCCCGCCGTGCCGTTCACCGAGCCCGTAGATCCGGCTGGGGTGCTCAGCGCGGCGGCCAAGGTGCTGATCGCGGACCGGCTGTGCCAGGAGTTCGGGGTGACGCGAGCGGACTGTGTCGCCTATGGGGACTCACTGTCGGACAAGGATCTGTTCGCTGCCGTACCGGTTTCCGTCGCGGTCAACGCGGACCGCCATCTGACCGGGATCGCCACCCACGCCTATGAGGGGAAGGATTTGTGGGATGCCTATGAACTGGTGCGCCTTGACCGGTAATTGAGGGAACCGCTGGTTCGCCCCAGGGCGGATCGGTGACGGTCGCAGGGGGTACTTGTGTGCGGTGCGGTGGCCGGTATGGTCGAGTCCGGTTCGCGCCCGTGAAGAGACGGAACGGGGTGGATGGGGCCGTATCGGACGCGGCAGCACGTGCGGGAAAGCAAGCCCTCCGTGGGGGAGGCAGGCACCTTCCATGGTGACGCGAGTGCGCAGACCGACCGAGAGATGTCGAGGCGAGGCACAGCATGGACGCTCCGGCCACCACGTCGGCCGACTACGGCACTTCCTACGGCGGGGGCGGCTGGTTCACCGCCACCCCGAGCTGAGGCCGCTCTTCCCGCCCGCGATGGACATTCAGCGGGACCGGCTGCTCAAGGCGCTCCTCACCGCCGCCGAGCACATCGACAACACCCCCGTGCTCGTCGACTACCTGCAGAACCTGGGCCGGGGGCACCGCAAGTACGGCACCCGTCCGGAGCACTATCCGGCCCTCGGGGAATGCCTGATCGGCGCGCTGAGCCGGTATGCCGACGCCGTCTGGGGCCCGGAGACGGAAGCGGCCTGGGTCCGGACGTACACGACGATCTTGCAGGTCATGATCGACGCAGCGGCCGCGGACGAACTGCGGGCTCCGGCATGGTGGTACGCCGAGGTGGTCTCACACGAGCCGGCGAGCTGGGTCTCCAACGCCCTTGTCCATCGCGCGCGGCCCGGCGACGTCCTCCGGCTCGGCCCGCCGACGGGCTCCATGACCGTCGATCACGGCACCGGCAGCGGACTGCTCTGTCTGGGCGGCGGCACCGGCATCGCCCCGATCAAGGCGCTCGTCGAGGAGGTCGCCGAGCACGGTGAGCGGCGGACGGTCGACGTCTTCTACGGCGCCCGCACCGACCAGGACCTGTACGACATCGACACGATGCTCCGACTCCAGCAGAGCCACCCCTGGCTCTCGGTCCGCGCGATCACCGACCAGCAGGCGCATCGCCGGCTCCCCGACGCCATCCGCGAGTACGGGCCGTGGAACGAGTACGACGCCTACCTCTCGGGCCCGCCCGGCATGATCCGCAGTGGTGTCGACGTCCTCCGGCACGCCGGCATCCCGTCGGACCGCATACGGCATGACTCGCTGGAGGAACTGGTCGCCGCGAACAGCTGAGGCCGAGCAGCCGATGTGGAGCAGCCGACGGTTCAGCCCAGGTCCGGCGCGTGCATGGCCCGTACGCCCTCGATGTTCCCGTCGAGGTAGTGCCGCAGCGACAGCGGCACGAGATGGACGGACGCGATGCCGACGCGGGTGAAGGGCACCCGCACGATCTCGTACTCGCCCGCGGGCTGGTCCACCTCCGGGCCGTGGCGCAGGGCCGGGTCCATGGACTCCAGTCGGCAGACGAAGAAGTGCTGCACCTTCACACCGGTCGCGCTGCTGTCCTCGCCGATGTGCTCGACGGTGTCCACGAAGCACGGCACCACATCGACGATCTTGGCGCCCAGCTCCTCGTACACCTCGCGGTGCAGGGCGTCGACGACGGTCGGGTCCTCGGGCTCGACACCGCCGCCGGGAGTGACCCAGTAAGGGTCCACGCCGGGCTTGGTGCGCTTGATCAGAATCAGGTCGTCACCGTCCAGCAGAACGGCGCGGGCGGTGCGCTTGACCACGGGTCGGACGGTCATGGGTGGAATGTGGCCCGGCTGGTTCCACGTGAAACATTGCGAAATGTGACCGATGGGGCTCATGGAGTAACGCTGCGGCCGTGGTCAGGGCCGACCGCGCTCAGCACCAGTGGGACGCCGCCCGCTGAAGCCACTCATGGGCCCGCGCGATGTGCGGCATCGCCAGCGTCCCGGTGCGGACCACCAGGAAATACGTGCGCAGCGGCGGCACCGCGGGTTCGTGCAGGGCGACGACGTCACCGCGCTCCAGCGCGGTCGTACACAGATAACGGGGCAGTACGGCGAGCCCGGCACCCGCGGCCGCGCATCCGAGCACCGCGCGCAGATCGGGGACGATCACCGTGCCGGAGGCGGTCGGACGGGAATCGAAGACGGAGGCCCAGTAACGGGAGACGAAAGGGAGCGACTCGTGCACCTCGACGACGGGCAGGTGCTCCAGGGCGGCCGCGTCCTTGAGGGGCAGCTCGCCGAGGCCGGCGCGTTCGGCCCAGCGGGGGGAAGCGACCAGGACGTGCTCCTCGTCGCAGAGGGGAGTCGCGGTGAGCAGGGCGCCGCGGGGCCGGGCGGGGCTGATGGCCAGATCGTGATGCCCGGCGGCCAGCCCTTCCAGGGTGTCCTCGGCGTTCCCGAAGGAGGTCCGCAGAGCGAACCCCTGGCCGTCGTCGCCGATCAGCTCCACCAGGGCGGGCAGGGCACGCTCGGCGGTGAACTCCGGCGGACCGGCCAGATGCAGGGTGCGTAACGAGGACTCGTCGTCGAGCCCCCGCTCGGCGATCTCCACCAGGGCGTCGAGGTGCGGCGCGGCCTTGTGCGCGAGTTCGTCGCCGATGGTCGTCGGGGTGACGCCCCGGGCCTGCCGCAGGAACAGCGGGCGGCCCAGCTGCCGCTCCAGGGTGCGGATCTGCGAGGTGACGGCGGGCTGGGACAGACCCAGCAGGGCGGCCGCGCGGGTGAAGGAACCGGCCCGGTGCACCGTCACAAAGGTGCGCAGCAAGGCCAGGTCCACGGCGATGTCCCCCTTCCCCTGCCCATCTCCCAGCCCCCGGACAGGGCCCAACTATAAATATGTCGATAGGTCGCTGTCGCTACTGTGATTGGACACTGACACACAGTCAACTAGCCTTGCTAGCGCGGTTCTTCGCGCGCGGAACCGAGGACGGTCCGAGCCACGAGGGGGGAGGCCCGGACCGTCCGTTCTACGTAGTCAGTCCGCCGACTCGTCCAGCGCGCGCAGCAGATCCGCCACCAGGTCCTCGGGGTCCTCGGCGCCCACCGACAGCCGGATGAAGCCCTCCGGCACCGCGTCACCACCCCAGCGACCGCGCCGCTCGGCCGTGGAGCGCACCCCGCCGAAGCTCGTCGCGTCGTCCACCAGCCGCAGCGCGTCGAGAAAACGGTCCGCACGCGCGCGTGAGGGCAGCGTGAAGGACACCACGCAGCCGAAGCCGCGCATCTGCTGCGCCGCCACCTTGTGGGACGGGTCGTCGGGAAGCCCCGGATAACGCAGCCCGTACACCTCGGGCCGCTGCCGCAGCGCCTCGGCGACCACCAGAGCGGTGGCGTTCTGCCGCTCCACGCGCAGCTGGAGCGTGGCGATCGAGCGGTGCGCCAGCCAGGCCTCCATCGGTCCCGGAATCGCCCCGACGATCTTGCGCCAGCGGCGTACGGCGGTCATGGGCTCGCCCGCGCGGCCGGTGACGTACCCCAGCAGAACGTCGCCGTGCCCGGTGAGTTGCTTGGTGCCGCTGGCCACGGCGAAGTCCGCGCCCAGCTCCAGCGGCCGCTGCCCGAGCGGGGTCGCGAGGGTGTTGTCCACGGCGACCAGTGCCCCGCGCGCGTGCGCCGCCTCGACGAGCCGGCGGATGTCGCAGACGTCCAGCCCGGGGTTGGACGGGCTCTCGATCCACAGCAGCTTCGCGCCGTCCAGGACGCCGAGCTGGGCGTCGCCGCCCGTCGGGGCGGTGCGCACCTCGATGCCGTACGCCTCCAGCTGCACCCGCACCAGCGGCAGCACCTGGTAGCCGTCGCTCGGCAGCACGACCGCGTCCCCGGCGCGCAGCTGGGAGAAGAGCACCGACGAGATGGCGGCCATGCCGGACGCGAAGACCAGCGTCTCCACGCCCTCCTCGCCGGGCGCCTCCAGCTCCCCGATCGCCGCTTCGAGGTGCGTCCAGGTCGGGTTCTCGTCGCGGCCGTAGGTGTACGGCCCGGTGGGCTCGCCCGGCAGATGGAAGTGCGCGGCGAACACCGGTCCCGGCAGGGTCGGCTCGTACTTGACCGGCTCGGGCAGCCCCGCCCGCACGGCGCGGGTGCCGTCACCGCCCGCGAAACGCTCCGAATCGTTCATGCCGTCTGCCCTTCCACGTGCTCACGGATCGCGGCGAGCAGCCCGGTGCTCGCCGCCTCCACCATCTCAAGGCACTCCTCGAAGCCGTCCAGGCCCCCGTAGTACGGGTCGGGGACGTCGAGATCGTCGCCTGCGGCGGGGTCGTAGGAGCGCAGCAGCCGGACCTTCCGGGCGTCCTCCTCGGTGGGCGCGAGGCGGCGCAGCGCCTTCGCGTGGCCGGCGTCCAGGGCCACGACGAGGTCGAGCCGGTCGAACCAGGCCGAATGGAACTGGCGTGCGGTGTGCTCGCTGTCGTACCCATGCTCCTCCAGTACGGCGACGGTGCGCGGGTCGGCCGCCTCGCCCTCGTGCCAACCGCCGGTGCCGGCACTGTCGACCTCGACGAGGCCGTCCAGCCCGGCCTCCTCGACGCGGGCGCGGAACACGGACTCGGCCATCGGGGAGCGGCAGATGTTGCCGGTGCAGACGAAGCAGAGGCGGTACGTCATGGTGCTCAGTCCTTGTCGGGCAGGACGACGTTGAGGGCCCAGGACACGATCGAGATGATCAGGCCGCCCAGGACGGCGGTCCAGAAGCCCTCGACGTGGAAGCCGATGTCCAGCTTGTCGGCCAGCCACGAGGTCAGCAGCAGCATCAGCGCGTTCACCACCAGGGTGAACAGGCCGAGCGTGAGGATCAGCAGCGGCAGGCTGAGAAGCTTCACGATCGGCTTGACCAGGAAATTCACCAGCCCGAAGATCAGCGCGACGATCAGCAGGGTGCCGACCTTCTTGCCGGTGCCGTCCCCGGTGAGGGTTATCTTGTCGAGCAGCCACACCGCGACCGCGAGGGCGCCCGCGTTGGCGATCGTCTTGACTAGGAAATTCATCATGTGTCTGATCGTGGCAGACGCGATCGGATACGAGCAGGGGTGCGAGGCGACGCAACGATGAAGGCATTCCGGCTGGACGAACTGGAGGCGGAGCGCGCCGCCAACGACGGGGCCTACCTTCAGTTCCTGCGGGAGCGGAACATGTCGGTCGGTCTGTACGCGCTGAACGCGGGGGAGCACGACGCGCAGAAGCCGCACGACCAGGACGAGGTGTACTTCGTGGTCAGCGGCCGTGCCTCGATCACCGTCGGCATGGAGACCACGCAGGTCGCGCGCGGCAGCGTGGTGTACGTCCCGGCCGGGGTGGCACACAAGTTCCACCACATCACCGAGGACCTCCGGGTGATGGTGGTGTTCTCTCCGCCCGAGAGCTGATCCGGCGCCCCCGGATTCCCTAGGGGACCGGTCAGGGGAGGACAAGGGATGCGAGGCCCCCGTCCGGCCTGGTCGCGGACCTAGCATCGAGGGCAGGACATCGCAGTTGAGAGAAAGGCTGGGGCGATGCGAGAGATCTTCGCGGGGCTGCCGTGGTGGGTCAAGTGGGTCGCGGTGCCGGTCATCGCCCTCGTCGTGTTCGGTGGTCTGATAGCCAACGTCGTCGGCTTCGTGATCGGTCTGCTGTTCAAGGTGCTGGTCTTCGTGGCGCTGGTCGGCGGTCTCATCTACGTCGTGCGGAAGTTCACCACGAACTCGTCCTCACGGGGCGACTGGTAAAGGAGTGGGTGACGGGGACCGGTAGCGAGACTGACCGGTTCCCTCGGGCGAGGGAAGTTTCCGGAGCACAGAGTCTGCGAGCCGTGGCGGACGGTTAGAGTCCGGAACCCCTCGCGGAGACGACACCGCGAGTGGCGTACACCCCCGTACAACCCGCCCGTGTCCCTCCGCACGGGCCGGCCACCTCGCGCTTCGGGAGTGACCCATGGCCACGGCTGACACCGCCCCCGCAGGACCCCACGCACCCCCCACCCGAGCCGCACTCTCCGCCGAGGCCCTCCGCGTCCGGCCACCGGCACAGCCCGCCCCACCGAGGTCGACACCGAGAAGCCCGGAGGAGGACCGGCGTACGGCCCTCTCGGTACCGGCCGCACCCACGCCGGCGGCCTCGGCGGCACCGCTGACGGCCTCCCCCGCACCGCAGCAGACCACCACCCTCATCGGATCCGTGCAGCGCGCGATGCGTCTCCTGGAGTGCGTCGCCGGGCACGAGTACGGTGCCCCCGCCAAGCAACTGGCCCGCGAGACCGGCCTGGCCCTCCCCACGACGTACCACCTGCTGCGCACCCTGGTGCACGAGGGCTATCTGCGCCGGGAGAAGGGACTGTTCTTCCTCGGTGAGGCGGCCGAGCGGCTGAGCAGCAGCGGAGCACAGGAGAAACGTCGCAGCACGGTCGCCGAGCTGCTCGCCCGCTGGCGGGATTCCATCGGCGTACCCGTGTACTACGCGATCTACCGGGACGGCGAGATCGAGGTCGTGTGCGTCTCGGACAGCCCCAGCAGTCCGGCGGTCGAGGAGTGGGCCGACTTCCGGGAGACCGGCCACGCGCACGCCATCGGCCAGTGCCTGCTCTCCCAGCTCCCCCCGTCCGCCCGCCGCGACCACCTCGACCGCTACCCGGTGCAGTCGATCACCCCGTACACGGTCCGTGACACCCACACCCTGCTGCAGCGGCTGGACCGGATCGGCCGGATGGAACCGGTGATCGAGCGACAGGAGTACGCGCTGGGGACGGTCTGTGCGGCGATTCCGATCACGGTGGGCACGACAGCGGCCACGATGGCCATCTCACTGCCATGTCATCAGGCCGACCGTCTGCTGCCCGCGGCACGGCAATTGCAGGCCGAGGTCGGGCGGCTTCTGGGGTCACTGGCGATCTCTATCAGTATCTGAAAACTCACTCCTTGTGATCTCTCGTGTACGTTCAGCAAGATGCCTCCAGTATTCAACGGTTGATTCCCGGCCAGTCGACGGCAAAGACGGGGTAGGCGATGCGCGAGTCCGTACAGGCAGAGGTCATGATGAGCTTCCTCGTTTCCGAGGAGCTCTCCTTCCGCATTCCGGTGGAACTGCGCTACGAGACCTGTGATCCCTATGCCGTGCGGCTCACCTTCCATTTGCCCGGTGACGCTCCGGTCACCTGGGCCTTCGGTCGTGAGCTGCTGATCGACGGAGTGGGCCGGCCGTGCGGCGAGGGCGATGTGCGGGTGTCGCCCGTGGAGCCCGATTCGCTGGGTGAGGTTCTGATCCGGCTTCAGGTCGGCGCCGACCAGGCGCTGTTCCGCTCCTCCGCGGCGCCGCTCGTCGCTTTTCTGGACCGCACCGACAAGCTGGTGCCGCTGGGGCAGGAAGGATCGCTCGCCGACTTCGACGCGCATCTCGACGAGGCGCTTGACCGGATCCTCGCGGAGGAGCAGAGCGCGGGTTGAGGCGTCGCGTACCACGAGTGGCGTAACGCTTCTTCTTTCCGTTTTGGCTTACCGGCGTATCGGAGGATGGGCGGACCGGTGCGGGTACGGGCGTGGCCCGGTGGCGCGGTTTCGCCTTGGTGTGCCCCCGCCCCCTACGCCCTCAGCGCTTGCGGCGCCGCCCTCGGCCGCCGCCGAGCGTCAGGGAAGCCCGGGTGCCCGTCGTCGCCGGTTCCGTGCCCGGCTTGTCAGCCGAGACCACCAGCGCGGCCAGGGCCGTGGTGACCGGTACGGAGGCCACCAGGCCGATCGAGCCCACCAGAGTGCGCACGATCTCCTCCGCGACCAGCTCGCTGTTGGCGACCGTCCCCACACTGCTCTGCGCGATCGAGAAGAGCAGCAGCAAGGGCAGCGCGGCACCCGCGTAGGCCAGGACGAGCGTGTTGACGACAGAGGCGATGTGGTCGCGGCCGATCCGGATGGCCGCGCGGTACAGGCCGCGCCAGCCCATCGTCGGGTTGGCCTCGTGCAGCTCCCACACCGCCGACGTCTGCGTGACGGTCACATCGTCCAGCACACCGAGCGAACCGATGATGATGCCCGCCAGCAGCAGACCGCTCATGTCGATCGACGGATACAGACCGTGGATCAGCCCGGTGTTGTCGTCCGTGTTGCCGGTGAGCGCGGCCCAGTCGATGAACACCGAGCCCAGAACGCCGATCAGCAGCAGCGAGATCAGGGTGCCGATCACCGCCACGGATGTACGAGCCGACAGCCCGTGGCAGAGGTAGAGGGCGATCAGCATGATGGCGCTCGCCCCGATGACCGCCACGAGCAGCGGGTTCGAGCCCTGGAGGATGGCCGGCAGGATGAAGAAGTTCAGCACCAGGAAGCTGATGGCCAGCGCGATCAGAGCCATGACGCCCCGCATCCGCCCGACGACCACGACGGCGAGGGCGAAGAGCCCGGCGAGCACCGTCATCGGCAGCCTGCGGTTCACATCGGCGACCGAGTACTGCAGGTCCTCGGGCGCCGAGGGCTCGTAGGCGACGATCACCTTCTGGTCCTCGTGCAGCTGGCGCGACTGGTCCGGCTGGACGATCTCGGTGAAGGTACGGCCCTTGTTCTCTCCGGTGTCGACCCGGATCGTCGCCTTCTTGCAGGTGCCGTCGGCCTGTTGCTGGGCGGAGGAACCCTCGGCGGTGGAGGTGTCGCCGGTCGGGGGCGGTGCCGAGGCGTTGACCGAATCGCAGCCCACCTCCACGACCTCGGTGACGGTGGCCTGCTCGGTCTGCCGGTCGAATCCGACCCCGGTCCGCTCGTGGGGTGGCGCGCCACCCGGCCACAGCACGGCCAGCCCGACCAGCACGGCGGTGGCGAACGGGATGAGTACCGCCGCGATCAGCTTGCGCAGGTGCTTGGAGACGGGCGCGGCGGGCCCATGTGCGTGCGAATGCCCATGACCATGGCCGTTCCCGTTCCCATGGCCGTTCCCGTTTCCGGCCCCGTGGCCGCCTCCCGCCCCGTGCCCGCCATTGGATCCCGCTCCACCACCGGCTCCGGCACCACCTCCGTGGGGAGGCTCGGACGGCGGGAACGGAGGATGCTGCGTCGTGGTCACCGACCGATCATCGCAAGTACGAACGGGGCCCTCTGTTCACCGCGCCCGAATTGACGCTAGCGTGGGGGCACCTTTGTACACGCGGGAGCTCGGAGCACCGGGCTGAGAGGGCGCTGACCTCCGTCCCAGCGATGTTTCACATGAAACATCACCTCACACGAGTGATGTTTCACACGAGACATCGGCAGACGGATACCGCTGCGTCGACCGCCGAACCTGTTACCGGGTAATGCCGGCGTAGGGAGTAGGTCTCATGACCATCAAGGACGCGCGCACGCCTGCCTCCACGCAGAACGCTGAGATCGCGACGGAGACGTCGACGAACGAGGAGGCCGGGAAGTCCATCGGCTGGCACAAGGCGTACATCGAGGGCACCCGCCCCGATCTGCGGGTGCCGGTCCGTCAGGTGCATCTCACAAACGGGCAGTCGGTCACGCTGTACGACACGTCGGGCCCGTACACCGATCCGCACGTCGAAACCGACGTCCGCAGGGGCCTGCCGCCGCTGCGGGAGAACTGGATCATCGCCCGCGGCGACACCGAGGAGTACGCGGGCCGGCCCGTCCGTCCCGAGGACGACGGCATCAAGCACACCTCGCCGCGCGGCGGGCTGCGCAACCTCGACGCGGTCTTCCCGGGACGACCGCGGCAGCCGCGCCGGGCGCGTGGCGGTGAGGCGGTCACGCAGCTGGCGTATGCACGCCGTGGCGAGATCACGCCGGAGATGGAGTACGTGGCCATCCGAGAGAACGTTTCTCCCGAGGTGGTCCGCGAGGAGATCGCCGCGGGGCGGGCGGTGCTGCCGGCCAACGTCAATCACCCGGAGATCGAGCCGATGATCATCGGCAAGCGGTTCCTGGTGAAGGTCAACGCCAACATCGGCAACTCCGCGGTGACCTCCTCCATCGAGGAGGAGGTCGAGAAGATGACGTGGGCGACCCGCTGGGGCGCCGACACCGTCATGGACCTCTCCACCGGCCGCAACATCCACACCACCCGCGAGTGGGTGCTGCGCAACTCCCCCGTCCCCATCGGCACCGTGCCCCTCTACCAGGCCCTGGAGAAGGTGGACGGCAAGGCCGAGGAGCTGACCTGGGAGATCTACAAGGACACGGTCATCGAGCAGGCCGAGCAGGGCGTGGACTACATGACGGTCCACGCGGGCGTGCGGCTGGCGTACGTCCCGCTCACCGCGAACCGCAAGACCGGCATCGTCTCGCGCGGCGGCTCGATCATGGCGGCGTGGTGCCTGGCGCACCACAAGGAGTCGTTCCTCTACGAGAACTTCGAGGAGCTCTGCGAGATCCTCGCCGCGTACGACGTCACCTACTCGCTCGGTGACGGCCTGCGGCCCGGCTCGATCGCGGACGCCAACGACGCCGCCCAGTTCGCCGAGTTGAAGACGCTCGGGGAACTCAACCGGATCGCGAAGCGTTTCAATGTGCAGACGATGATCGAGGGCCCCGGTCACGTCCCGATGCACAAGATCAAGGAGAACATCGACCTTCAGCAGGAGATCTGTGATGAAGCTCCGTTCTATACGCTCGGCCCGCTGACGACGGACGTCGCTCCGGCGTACGACCACATCACCTCCGGCATCGGCGCCGCGATGATCGCCTGGTGGGGCACGGCCATGCTCTGCTACGTCACGCCCAAGGAGCACTTGGGGCTGCCCAACCGGGACGACGTCAAGACCGGCGTCATCACCTACAAGATCGCCGCCCACGCGGCCGACCTCGCCAAGGGGCACCCCGGTGCGCAGGAGTGGGACGACGCGCTGTCCGACGCCCGCTTCGAGTTCCGCTGGGAGGACCAGTTCAACCTGGCCCTCGACCCGGACACGGCCCGCGAGTTCCACGACGAGACCCTGCCGGCCGAGCCCGCCAAGACGGCGCACTTCTGCTCGATGTGCGGGCCGAAGTTCTGCTCGATGAAGATCTCCCAGGACATCCGCCGCGAACACGGCGGTACCCAGTCGGAGATCGAGCAGGGCATGGCCCAGAAGTCGAAGGAGTTCGCCGCGGCCGGCAACCGGGTGTACCTGCCGATCGCGGACTGACCCGCGCCCGGCCGGGCCCCGTCCTCGCCGGACGTCCTCGCCGGGCCCCGTCCTCGCGCCGGACCGTGTCTTCGCGCCGGGCCGGCGCCTCCGGGCACGCCGTCGTCCTGCGGCGGCCCGGCGAGGAGCCGGTCGTCGGATCGAGCCCTCGGATGGAGCCGTCGGATTGCGCTCCCCTGGGCGGGCGCGCGGACCGAGGGTCACTCCGGCCGGTGTTCAGGACCCCCGAAGTCCGGGCTCGTGTAGTCCGGGCTGCTGAAGCTCGGCCGGGGTCCGGTCGTCGGGCCACCGCCCGGGCTGGTGAAGCCGGGGCGGTCGTACCCGAGGTGCGGCATCCGGCCGGCCGGCGCGGGCGGGGCGGTGTGGTGCAGTGCGGCCGTACCGGGCTCGGCGAGGGCGTCCCGCAGGAACGGCAGGATGCCGCGCTCCAGCAGGGCCTCACGCCAGGCTTCCCTGGCCAGGGCCAGCTCGCCGGCGGGTTCGCCGTACGGCCCCGGTTCCGGGGAGGGCCGGTTGCGCAGGGCGGTGAGCAGCAGACCGCCGGCGGCGACCAGGATCGCCAGTGCGGCCACGGCTCCGAACACCCATCCGGTGGTCAGCATGGTCTGGGCGAACGCCTGTCCGGGGGCGAGCATCCGCAGGATGTACCCGACGAGCAGGAAGATCGCTGCGGCGGTTCCGGCCAGGACGGGGGCGAGGACGGCGACGACGGCTATGACGCCCGCGCCGACGGTCTCGGCGGCCTCCCCCACGGTGGTGGCGAGCCCCATCGCGCTCGGTCCCGGCTCCTCGGAGCCGGAGGCGCGGACCGACGACGGGGTGGACGGCGCCGGACGGCGCAGTTCCTCGCGGACCTTCACATAGTGCTGGTACTCGGTCGAGGCGGCCGCCGTGATGAGGGCGGTGGCGCCCAGTGCCATGGTGCGCAGCTGTTCGGTGTTGAGCCGCCGGCCGACGGCGGCCAGTTCCGGGCGGTGTGGTGCGGAGCGCAGCGCCTCGTCGAGGAGCCGCTCGTAGTCCTGGCGGTCCTCACTCAGCAGGTGCTGCGGAACGCTGTTCATGTGCATCCCCCGATGCTCCGTAGGGCTTGGGGCTCGCACGCTGACGAGCCGTCGGGCAGAAACGGAGGGGAGCCTGCTACGGATAAGCCGATGGTAGAGCGGTGACGGTACGTGGTGACAGGGGGTTTGCCGAAATTGGGCCCTGGCCTGCGCCGTCACTCGCCGGTCCGGCGTCGGGGGACGCCTGCCCGGTGAAACGTCATTTATTCAAGGGGAGTTGCTGGACCAGCAGCTTTCCGGCCATGGTCACTCCGCCGTCCATCGCGATGGCGAGTCCGTCGGCGTAGACATGCGGTCCTTCGACCACGGGGCCGCCGTTGTCCTCGCCGTCCTCGGAGCCGACCTCGCCCAGCAGGTACGGAATCGGGCTGTGGCCGTGAACGATGCGGGTGCCGCCGTACGTATCGAGCAGGGAGCGCACGGCGTCCGCGCCGCCCTCGTCGCGGAAGGAGAAGCGCTTGGTGAACTTGCGGAAGAGGTCCCAGACCTCGTCCGCGTCGTTGCGGGTGAGGGTCTCACGGACGTTGTCGTTGACGGCCTCGATGGAGTCGCCGTAGTCGAGATAGGCGGTGGTGTCGGAGTGGACGAGCAGGTGGCCGTCCGTCTCGGTGAGGGCGTCGAGCCGGGCCATCCACTGCAGGTGGTGGTCCTGGAGGCGGTCCATGTCGGTCTTCTGGCCGCCGTTGAGCAACCAGGCCGCCTGGAAGGTGGCGGTGCCCGCGCCGGAGTGGACGGGTGTGTCGCCGAACCGCTTGGCGCCGATGAGCAGCAGTTCGTGGTTGCCCATCAGGGCCTTGCAGTAGCCGCCGGCCGCGGCGGCCTCGGCGGACAGGCGCATCACGAGGTCGATGACGCCGATGCCGTCGGGGCCGCGGTCGGTGAAGTCGCCGAGGAACCACAGCCGGGCCGTGCCCGCGCACCAGTGCCCGGCGGCGTCGATGAGGCCCTTCTCCTGGAGGGCGGCCACCAGTTCCTCGAGATAGCCGTGCACGTCGCCCACGACGAACAGCGGGCCGGGGCCGGGGCCGGCGGCGGGTTGGGCGACGGGCGTCGGGTCGACGTGCACCTGAACCGTGTCACCGCGGTTGATGACGGGCAGGTCGCGCTCGGTCGGCGTGTACTCCTGCGGGAAGCCCACGGGCTCCGCGACGGGCTCGGCGGCGTCGCCGGGGTGCGCGCTGCGGACGTACGGACCGGTCTCGTGGACGTACGCGGGTACCCGGAAGTCGCGCAACGTCGCCGTCCGCTCCACCTCGGGTCCCTGACCGGCCCCCTGAGTCATCGACCCCTCCACCATCGCGCGCCGCTGCACCGCTTCGGACTGCCTGGTCGCAGCGGCCCGCGGTGTCGTGGGCCCATCATAGGAATGCGGATCGCGCCGTGTGATGACCCAGGGGTGGTGAATCAGGGCAAGACTCCGGTTCACCGCGGCTTTCGCCCCGATTGGGCGGGTCTTGGCCCGACCTGGTGACCGCTCCCACTAGCCCTTCTCGGGCGATCGTGGAGGGTTGACCGTCGTCCGGGGCTGGCGTCGCTGGGACGAGGTACGCACGATCAGCTCGGTCGGTATCACCTGCTCGACGGGCTGCTCCGACTCCACGCCCTCGATGGCGTCGATGAGGAGCTGGACCACGGCCGTGCCGATCCGGCGCGGCTTCAGGGAGAGCGTGGTGAGCGGCGGCTCGGTGTTGGCGTAGACGGCGGACTCGCTGCAGCAGACCAGAAGCAGGTCGTCCGGTACGCGCAGTCCGTAGCGGCGGGCGGCGGCGAGCAGGTCGGTGCCGTTGGGGTCGAACAGCCCGTACACCGCGTCGGGCCGGTCGGGGCGGGCGAGCAGCCGGTCCGCGGCGACCGCGCCCGCACAGGGGTCGTGCGCCGGGTAGGCCTCGTACACCGGGTCCTGGCCGACTCGCTCGCACCAGCGCAGGTAGGCGGTGGTCGACAGGTGGGTGTACGTGTCCGTGGTGGTGCCCGTGAGCAGGCCGATCCGGCGGGCGCCGGCGTCGGCCAGGTGGTCGAGGATGCCCATGACGGCGGCCTCGTGGTCGTTGTCCACCCAGGCGGTGACCGGCAGCGAGCCGGCCGGGCGGCCGTCGGAGACCACCGGTAAACCCTGCCGGACCAGTTCGCTGACGACCGGGTCCTGGTCGGAGGGGTCGATGACGACCGTGCCGTCCAGGGCGACGTTCGACCAGACGTCGTGGCGGGAGGTCGCCGGGAGGATGACCAGGGCGTAGCCGCGGGCGAGCGCGGCCGAGGTGGCGGCCCGCGCCATCTCCGCGAAGTACGCGAACTCGGTGAAGGTGAAAGGTTCATCCCCGTACGTGGTCACGGTCAGGCCGATGAGGCCCGACTTGCCGGTACGGAGGGTGCGGGCCGCGGCCGAGGGGCGATAGCCCAGCCGGTCGGCGACCTCTCGGACATGGCGTCGGGTGGCGTCCGGGAGCCGGCCCTTGCCGTTGAGGGCGTCGGAGACGGTCGTGATGGAGACCCCGGCGGCGGCGGCCACGTCTCTGATGCCCGCCCGGCCCGGCCGGCTGCCTCGACGTGAGGTTTCCGCGCGGCTCACCTGGTGCTTCCCTGCTGCTGTCATGGCGAGCCGATAGTAGGGCTCATGCGCCGGGGTAGTGCGGACGCATATGCAACCGTTGACAGGCACGTTTCTGCATGGTGAAAGCGAGCCAATTGCCTTGGAATGCAAGGGAGTTGGGGCTGCGTGGCATAGGACGTGACTCGTTGGCGTGCACCGGCCTGCCAAGTCGCCGAGGTATCGAAGAGGTCTCAACTCACCTTCACGAGGGACGCGCGCCACGGCGTGAGCCACCGGCGCATAGATATATGTACGGCGCGCCCCCCGGCTTCGTACGCCTTCGCTCAGAGATGCCCCTGTTGCCCATGAGACACCTGAGGTTTTCCTCTCAGCGAGGAGGTCCGCGCTCACCTGTTCGCAGCAGGGCCGAATCCTCATAAGGTGAGAAGCATTGGAAGCCGGCGGCGGTCAGGCGGCGTCGGTGGTCGCGAGGAGGACTGCGGTGAGCGAGACGAGCCCCAAGCTGCGCGCCGAGCTGGAGGGTATCCCCACCTACAAGCCGGGCAAGCCCGCGGCCGCAGGCGGCCCGGTGGCCTACAAGCTCTCCTCCAACGAGAACCCCTATCCGCCGCTGCCCGGTGTGCTGGAGAGCGTCACGGCCGCGGCCTCGTCCTTCAACCGCTACCCGGACATGGCCTGCACGGGCCTGATGAACGAGCTGGCCGAGCGGTTCGGGGTGCCCGTCACCCACGTGTCCACCGGCACCGGCTCGGTCGGTGTGGCCCAGCAGCTGATCCAGGCCACCTCCGGCCCCGGAGACGAGGTGATCTACGCCTGGCGGTCCTTCGAGGCGTACCCGATCATCACGCAGATCAGCGGGGCGACCTCGGTACAGGTGCCGCTGACGCCGGGCGATGTGCACGACCTGGAGGCGATGGCGGAGGCCATCACCGAGCGGACCCGGCTGATCTTCGTCTGCAACCCCAACAACCCCACCGGTACGGTGGTCCGCCGGGCCGAGCTGGAGCGCTTCCTGGACCGGGTGCCCAGCGATGTGCTGGTCGTCCTCGACGAGGCGTACCGGGAGTTCATCCGTGACCCCGAGGTGCCGGACGGCGTCGAGCTGTACCGGAACCGGCCGAACGTCTGTGTGCTGCGCACCTTCTCCAAGGCGTACGGCCTCGCCGGGCTGCGGGTCGGCTTCGCGATCGCCCACGAGCCGGTGGCGGCGGCGTTGCGCAAGACGGCCGTGCCGTTCGGGGTGAGCCAGCTGGCCCAGGAGGCGGCGATCGCCTCCCTGCGTGCCGAGGACGAACTGCTCGGCCGGGTCGGCTCGCTGGTGTGCGAACGCATCCGCGTGGTCGACGGGCTGCGCGCCCAGGGCTGGACGGTGCCGGAGACCCAGGCGAACTTCGTGTGGCTGCGGCTGGGGGAGCGCACGATGGCCTTCGCCGAGGCCTGCGAGCAGGCGGGCGTGGTCGTGCGGCCGTTCCCCGGTGAGGGTGTCCGGGTGACGATCGGGGAGGCCGAGGGCAACGACATCTTCCTCAAGGTGTCGGAGGCGCTTCGCAAGGAAGTCTGAGCAAGAGGCTCGGCAGGAAGGTCTGAATCAAGGGCTGTGTGAGCCCGAGAGCGGGTCATGGTCACGGCGTTCGTTCGCGCTCCGGCGCGTCGCGCGCCGTGCCCGGCCTGCATCGCGTCGCCGACGCCGTCCATCGCATGCCGTCCATCACACGCCCGTCCCGGTGGTGCGGCACCTGGAACAGGGCTAGGGGACGATCTACAGATCCATGAGCTCCACGCGCACCGGATCACCGTTGCGCACGGTCGCCAGCAGGTGGGGGTCGCCATCGAGGCATCCGAGGATGTTGCAGGGGCTGGCGAGTCGGCATTCGTCGCCGTGTGAGATCGGCGTGGGGCCGTAGGGGAGGGCGAGGGCGTCGCCGTCGGTCCAGAAGGCGACCGTGCCCGGTTCGACGACCTGACGCGCGTCGGTTTCACGTGAAACCGCGACGCCGGTGTCGAAGTAGACCTCCTCACCCCACGTGTGGGCGGTGGAGGTGAGCGGCAGGGCCTTGGTGAGGGCCCGCGTCGTCGGTGTGTCGTCGAGGATCGCGGTCAGGTGGCCCGCCGGCCAGGAGATCCGTATGCGGGTCCGCGCCTCTGAGTGTGTCTGTGAGTGCTCTGTGTGCATGGCGCGCAATTCAACAAGACGTTGAAGTCGCTGCCAAGGGATTGACGCAGAGGCCAAGGAGGGACCCCCCTGTCCAGACCGAAAATCAGTGCGTCATAATTACTTGTGAATGTGAACGCGTTCACAAGCGCGTCCCGATTGCTCCCGTGTTGTGCATGGCATAAGGGGCAAACTGCCGCGTCCACGGCGATGTAAGGAGACTGACGACGTGGAATTGGCTTTGGCGCCGGAGACACTGGCGCGTTGGCAGTTCGGCATCACCACCGTCTACCACTTCCTGTTCGTCCCCCTGACGATCTCGCTCGCCGCCCTCACGGCCGGCCTGCAGACCGCATGGGTGCGCACGGAGAAGGAGAAGTACCTCAGGGCGACGAAGTTCTGGGGCAAGCTCTTCCTGATCAATATCGCGATGGGTGTCGTCACCGGCATCGTGCAGGAGTTCCAGTTCGGCATGAACTGGTCGGACTACTCCCGCTTCGTCGGTGACGTCTTCGGCGCGCCGCTCGCCTTCGAGGCGCTCATCGCCTTCTTCTTCGAGTCCACCTTCATCGGCCTGTGGATCTTCGGCTGGGACAAGCTGCCCAAGAAGATCCACCTGGCCTGCATCTGGATGGTGTCGATCGGCACGCTGCTGTCGGCGTACTTCATCCTCGCGGCGAACTCGTGGATGCAGCACCCGGTCGGCTACCGGATCAACGAGGAGAAGGGCCGGGCCGAGCTGACCGACTTCTGGCTGGTCCTCACCCAGAACACCACGCTCAACCAGGTCTTCCACAGCTTCTCGGCCGCGTTCCTCACCGGTGGCGCCTTCATGGTGGGCATCGCCGCCTTCCACCTGATGCGCAAGAAGCACATCCCGGTGATGCGGACGTCGCTCCGGCTCGGCCTGGTCACCCTGGCCGTCGGCGGCCTGTTCACCGCGGTCAGCGGCGACACCCTCGGCAAGGTCATGTACGAGCAGCAGCCGATGAAGATGGCCGCCGCCGAGGCCCTGTGGGACGGCGAGAAGCCCGCGCCGTTCTCGGTGTTCGCGTACGGGGACGTCGACAAGGGGCACAACACGGTCGCCCTGGAGATCCCCGGCCTGCTGTCCTTCCTCGCCCACAGCGACTTCGAGTCGTACGTACCGGGCATCAACGACACCAACGAGGCCCTCCAGGAGCAGTTCGGGCCCGGCGACTACAAGCCCATCGTCCCCGTCGCCTACTGGGGCTTCCGCTGGATGATCGGCTTCGGCATGGCCTCCTTCTCGCTCGGCGTGCTGGGCCTGTGGCTCACCCGGAAGAAGTTCCTGCTGCCGGCCGCCCACCGCACCGGTGACGACGAGGTGCCGCGACTGGTGCTGCTGAAGAAGCCGCTCGGATCCCGCCTCACCCGGCTGTACTGGCTGCTGGCGCTCTGGACGATGGGCTTCCCGCTGATCGCCAACTCCTGGGGCTGGATCTTCACCGAGATGGGCCGCCAGCCGTGGGTCGTCTACGGCCTGTTCCAGACCCGGGACGCGGTCTCCCCCGGTACCTCCACGGCCGAGGTCCTCACCTCGATGATCACCTTCACCGTGCTCTACGCCGTCCTCGCCGTGATCGAGGTCAAGCTGCTGGTGAAGTACGTCAAGGCCGGCCCGCCCGAGCTGACCGAGGCCGACCTCAACCCGCCCACGAAGATCGGCGGCGACCTCCGTGACGCCGACAAGCCGATGGCCTTCTCGTACTAGGCCGAGGGAGCTGCACAGTCATGGAACTGCACGACGTCTGGTTCGTTCTGATCGCCGTCCTGTGGATCGGCTACTTCTTCCTGGAGGGCTTCGACTTCGGGGTCGGCATCCTCACCAGGCTGCTGGCCCGGAACCGGCCCGAGAAGCGGGTGCTGATCAACACCATCGGCCCGGTCTGGGACGGCAACGAGGTGTGGCTGCTCACCGCGGGCGGCGCCACCTTCGCCGCCTTCCCCGAGTGGTACGCCACCCTCTTCTCCGGCTTCTACCTGCCCCTGCTGCTCATCCTGGTCTGTCTGATCATCCGCGGTGTCGCCTTCGAGTACCGCGCCAAGCGCCCCGAGGAGCACTGGCAGCGCAACTGGGAGACCGCGATCTTCTGGACCTCGCTGCTCCCCGCGTTCCTGTGGGGTGTGGCCTTCGGCAACCTGGTGCGAGGCGTGAAGATCGACCAGGACATGGAGTTCGTCGGCACCGTCGGGGACCTGCTCAACCCGTACGCCCTGCTCGGCGGCCTGGTGACGCTCACCCTGTTCACCTTCCACGGGGCGGTGTTCACCGCCCTGAAGACGGTCGGCGAGATCCGGGAACGCGCCCGGAAGCTGGCGCTCAAGGTCGGCCTCGTCACGGCCGTCCTCGCGCTGGTCTTCCTGCTGTGGACGCAGGCCGACAGCGGGGACGGCAAGAGCCTGGTCGCGCTCGTCGTGGCCGTGGCCGCGCTGCTGGCGGCACTGGCGGCGAACCAGGCAGGGCGTGAGGGCTGGTCGTTCGCGCTGTCCGGCGTCACCATCGTGGCCGCCGTGGCGATGCTCTTCCTGTCGCTCTTCCCGAACGTCATGCCGTCGTCGCTGAACGAGGAGTGGAGCCTCACGGTCACCAACGCCTCGTCCAGCCCGTACACCCTGAAGATCATGACCTGGTGCGCGGCGATCGCCACGCCGCTCGTGCTGCTCTACCAGTCGTGGACGTACTGGGTCTTCCGCAAGCGGATCGGTACCCAGCACATCGCTCCCGACCCGCACGCGGCTCCCGGCGCACACGTTGCCCCGGAAGCGCACGAGGTTCCTGAATCGCGCACCACTCCCGAACCACACACCACCCCCGAAGCCGCGCACTGAGGTGTGTTTCACGTGAAACCGATCGATCCACGGCTGCTTCGCTACGCCCGGGCCACCCGGTTCTTCCTGGTGGCCGTCATCGGCCTGGGTGCCGTCGGCGCCGGGCTGGTCATCATGCAGGCGATGCTCATCGCCGAGACGGTGGTGGGCGCCTTCCAGCACGGGATGGCGGTCGCGGAACTCCGCACCCCCCTGCTGCTGTTGGTGGCCGTCGCCTGCGGCCGCGCTCTGGTCGCCTGGCTCACCGAGCTGGCCGCCCACCGGGCGAGCGCGGCGGTGAAGTCGGAGCTGCGCGGGCGGCTGCTGGAACGATCGGCGGCACTCGGCCCGGGCTGGCTGAGCGGCCAGCGCACCGGCTCGCTGGTCGCGTTGGCCACGCGGGGAGTGGACGCCCTCGACGACTACTTCTCGCGCTACCTGCCCCAGTTGGGCCTCGCGGTGGTCGTCCCGGTGGCGGTGCTGGCGCGGATCGTCACCGAGGACTGGGTGTCGGCGGTGATCATCGTCGGCACCCTGCCGCTCATCCCCGTCTTCATGGTGCTGATCGGCTGGGCCACCCAGTCCCGGATGGACCGCCAGTGGCAGCTGCTGTCCCGGCTGTCCGGGCACTTCCTGGACGTGGTCGCCGGGCTGCCGACGCTGAAGGTGTTCGGACGGGCCAAGGCCCAGGCCGAGTCGATCAAGCGCATCACCGGTGAGTACCGGCGGGCGACCATGCGCACCCTGCGTATCGCCTTCCTGTCCTCCTTCGCGCTGGAGTTGCTGGCCACCCTCTCCGTGGCGCTGGTCGCCGTGACCATCGGCATGCGGCTGGTCCACGGCGACATGGATCTGTACATCGGCCTGGTCATCCTCGTTCTGGCTCCGGAGGCCTATCTGCCGCTGCGGCAGGTCGGCGCCCAGTACCACGCGGCGGCGGAGGGCCTGGCGGCGGCCGAGGAGATCTTCTCGGTGCTGGAGACCCCGGTACCGGCCTCGGGCACCACGCCCGTCCCGGCCGGGGCGGTGGCCTTCGAGAACGTGACCGTCCGCTACCCGGGACGCTCGGCGGACGCGGTCTCCGGTGTCTCGCTCACCGTCGAACCCGGTGAGACCGTCGCCCTCGTCGGCCCGAGCGGCGCGGGCAAGTCCACGCTGCTCAACGTGGCGCTGGGATTCGTACGGCCCACCGAGGGCCGGGTCCGGATCGGCGGAGCCGACCTCACCGACCTCGACCTGGAGCAGTGGCGCTCACGCATCGCCTGGGTGCCGCAGCGACCGCATCTGTACGCCGGGACGATCGCCGAGAACGTACGGCTGGCCCGTCCCGACGCCGACGACCATGCCCTGCGCCGGGCGCTGAGCGACGCAGGCGCGCTGGGCTTCGTGGACGCCCTCCCCCAGGGCGTCGACACCGTGCTGGGCGAGGACGGAGCGGGCCTCTCGGCCGGGCAGCGTCAGCGGCTCGCCCTGGCCCGCGCGTTCCTCGCCGACCGGCCCGTGCTGCTGCTGGACGAGCCGACGGCCGCGCTCGACGGGGCGACGGAGGCGGAGATCGTCGCGGCGGTCCGCCGCCTCGCCGCCGGGCGCACCGTCCTGCTGGTGGTGCACCGCCCGGCGCTGCTGGGTGTGGCGGACCGGGTCGTACGGCTGGACGGGGCCGACCGCCCCCTTCGGACGGACACGGCGGACCAGGACGTACGACCGGCTGTCACCGACGCCCAGGCGGTACCGCCGGCGACTCCTTCCGCGACGCCCTCGGTACCCCCCGCCCGGACGGCACCCGCCCCGGGCGGCATCCGCCCCGGCCCCGCACCAAAGGCCCCGGCACCGTCACACCCTGACGGCACCCTCGCTGAGCCCGTGCCGGGAATCCCGGTGGAGTCGGCCCCCGTCGGCACCCTCGCGGAGTCCGCGCCGCACCCCCCGGCGAACCCCGCCCCCGACGGCATCCTCGCCCGCGTCCGTCTCCTGTCCTCCGCACGCCGTGGCCGGCTCGCCCTCGCGTTGCTGCTCGGCAGCCTCGCGCTCGGCAGTGCCGTGGGGCTGATGGCGACGTCCGGCTGGCTGATCTCACGGGCCTCGCAGCAGCCGCCCGTGCTGTATCTGATGGTGGCCGTGACGGCGACGCGGGCCTTCGGCATCGGCCGGGCGGTGTTCCGTTACGCCGAGCGGCTGGTGTCGCACGACGCGGTGCTGCGGATGCTGGCCGACACCCGGGTCGCCGTCTTCCGGCGCCTGGAGCGGCTGGCGCCCGCGGGCCTGCGGACGACTCGCCGGGGCGACCTGCTGTCCCGGCTGGTCGCCGACGTGGACGCCCTCCAGGACTACTGGCTGCGCTGGCTGCTCCCGGCCGGTGCCGCGATCGCCGTGTCCGCGCTGTCCGTCGGTTTCACGGCCTGGCTCCTGCCCGAGGCCGGTGCCGCGCTCGCCGTGGGCCTGCTGGCGGCCGGCGCAGGGGTCCCGCTGATCACCGGTGCCGTGGCCCGGCGGGCCGAGCGCCGGCTCGCCCCCGCGCGGGGCGTGCTCGCGACCCGGGTGGCCGACCTGCTCACCGGCACGGCCGAGCTGACCGTCGCCGGTGCCCTGCCCGCCCGTACCGCCGAGACCCGGCGGGCCGACGCCGAGCTGACCCGGATCGCCTCGCGCGCGGCCACCGCCACCGCCCTCGGCGACGGTCTGACCGCGCTGATCTCCGGCCTGACCGTCGCCGCCGCCGCGCTCGCCGGTGTCCAGGCCGTGGCCGACGGACGGCTGAGCGGTGTGGCGCTGGCCGTCGTCGTGCTCACTCCGCTCGCCGCCTTCGAGGCGGTTCTCGGGCTGCCGCTGGCCGTGCAGTACCGGCAGCGGGTGCGCCGCAGCGCGGAGCGCGTGTACGAGGTGCTGGACGCCCCCGAGCCGGTCCGGGAGCCCGCGCGGCCCCGGCAGGCGCCCGCGACACCGTTCCCGCTCGTGCTGCGCGATCTGGCCGCCCGCCACGCCGGCCAGGACCGGGACGCGCTCGCCGGTCTCGACCTCACCCTGGAGCGCGGACGGCGGATCGCGATCGTCGGCCCGTCGGGGTCCGGCAAGACGACCCTGGCGCAGGTGCTGCTGCGGTTCGTGGACGCCCGCGCGGGCTCCTACACGCTGGCCGGTGTGGACGCGTACGCCCTCGACGGCGACGACGTGCGGCGGCTCGTCGGTCTGTGCGCCCAGGACGCGCACCTCTTCGACAGCACCGTGCGGGAGAACCTGCTGCTCGCCCGGCGGGACGCCACGGAGGGCGAGCTGCGCGACGCGCTCGCCCGGGCCCGGCTGCTGGACTGGGCGGACAGCCTGCCCGACGGGCTGGACACGCTCGTCGGCGAGCACGGGGCCCGGCTGTCGGGCGGCCAGCGGCAGCGGCTGGCCCTCGCGCGGGCGCTGCTCGCCGACTTCCCGGTGCTGGTCCTCGACGAGCCGGCGGAGCACCTGGACCTGCCGACGGCCGACGCCCTCACCGCCGACCTGCTGGCCGCCACCGAGGGCCGTACGACGCTCCTGGTCACCCACCGGCTGGCCGGGCTGGAGGCCGTGGACGAGGTGATCGTGCTGGACGCGGGCCGTGTGGTGCAGCGCGGGCCGTACGCCGAACTGGCCGCGGTGGAGGGGCCGCTGCGGGAGATGGTGGCGCGGGAGGCGGAGGCGGAGCTGCCGGCGGCGGTATGACAAGGCGCAGGCGTGCCGCACTGACCCTAGGTTCGTCCGACCCTCCTCTCGGCTGACACGCCGTCAGCAGGGCCCGGGACTGCTCCATCCGAGCCCGTGGATCCCCCATGCGTACGACTTGAACAAGCGGTGCGGTGTCCGTACGGGCCAGGATCGCTGACATGTTGTCACCTCGTCGTCACTCCAAGCTCTACGCCGCGCTCGCCTGCGCGCTCGCCGTGCTCGCCGCTCGGCCCGCCGAGCCCTCGGGCGATGGCGGTGTCGTGGCGGGCGGCGCCAGCCTTGAGGTGGCGCGGCTGTACCGGGAAGCGGCGGTGGTGACGCAGCGGTACGAGCAGGCGCGGCGCGAGGCGGACACACAGCGAGCCGAGGTCGAGCGGCTGGAGGGCCTGCTGGACCGGCAGCGGCAGCGGATCGGTGCGCTGCACGAGGACCTGGGCCGGATCGCCAGCGCTCAGTACCGCGACGGCGGGGGTGTGCCACTGGCCGCCCAGATGCTCCTCTCGGACGATCCGGAGGCGCTGATGCGAAGTCAGCAGGTCTTCTCGCGGGCCGATCAGGCGGTGAAGAACGCGATCGGCAAGAGCCGGGACGCGGAGGCCCGGCTGGCGGCCGACGAGACGAAGGCCGAGAAGGCCTGGCAGGAGCTGGAGAACCGGAACGCCGAGATGGCGGCGATGAAGCAGTCCATCGAGCAGAAGCTGGCGGAGGCGCGCGTCCGGTTGCAGGGCGAGGCGGACGCGTCGGCGGCGGCGGGCACCTGCCGGGGCGCGGTACGCCTGGACCAGCCGGAGACGTCCTTCACGAACGCCTGGGTCGCGCCGGTGGAGACGTACGAGATGTCCGCCGGGTTCGGCAGCGGCGGTGCCCGGTGGGCCAACGTGCACACCGGGCAGGACTTCGCGGTGCCCATCGGCACGCCGGTGCGGGCGGTCGGCGAGGGCAAGGTGGTGCGGGTGGTGTGCGGCGGCGCCTTCGGCATCCAGATCGTGCTGGAACACCCGGACGGCTACTACACGCAGTACGCCCATCTCGCGTCCGTCGCCGTCGACCAGGGCGAGCGGGTGGAGACCGGCCAGTGGATCGGCCAGGCAGGTACGACCGGCAACTCCACCGGCCCGCACCTGCACTTCGAGGTCCGGGTCACCCCGGAGCACGGCTCGGGCGTCGACCCGGTGCCGTGGCTGACGGAGCGAAACGTCCCGATCGGCTAGGCCCTGTCGTTTGGATCATCCCGGCGTCGCGGGATCCGGCACGCACTCCCCCTTGCAGCTGCACGCACCAGACCCCGCTCGGCTCGGCCAGGACGCACCGTCCCTCACAGCCGGTCTGATCCAAACGACAGAGCCTAGCGCGGGCACCGGCCCGGAAGCATGGGAGCTAGCCCCGCTCCGTCAGCAGCCGCTCGATCACGACCGCGACCCCGTCGTCGTTGTTGGCGACCGTGCGGCCCGAGGCGGCGGCGATCACGTCCGGGTGGGCGTTGCCCATGGCGTACGACCGGCCGGCCCACGTCAGCATCTCGACGTCGTTCGGCATGTCCCCGAAGGCGACGACCTCCTCGTGCGAGATGCCCCGGTCGGCGCAGCACAGGGCGAGCGTGCTGGCCTTGGAGACGCCCGGCCCGCTGATCTCCAGCAGGGCGCTGGGGCTGGAGCGGGTGACGTTGGCGCGCTCGCCGATGGCGAGCCGGGCCAGGGTGAGGAAGGCGTCCGGGTCGAGCGTCGGGTGGTACGCGAGGATCTTCAGCACCGGCTCCCCGGCACCGGGGGCGTCCGGCGCCAGCAGCCGCTCGGCCGACGCGAGTGTGTCCGGGATCTCCATGTGCAGCTTGGGATAGTCCGGCTCCTGGTGGAAGCCGTACGTCTGCTCCACCGCGTACACGGTTCCCGGCGCCGCGTCCCGCAGCAGTCGTACGGCGTCCAGCGCGTTCTCCCGCGCCAGCTCGCGCACCTTCACGAACCGGTGGGTGCCGGGGCCGCCGTGCAGGTCGACCACGGCGGCGCCGTTGCCGCAGATCGCCAGGCCGTGGCCGTGGACGTGGTCGCTGACGACGTCCATCCAGCGGGCCGGGCGGCCGGTGACGAAGAAGACCTCGATGCCCGCCTCCTCGGCGGCGGCGAGGGCGGCGACCGTGCGCGGGGACACCGACTTGTCGTCGCGCAGCAGCGTGCCGTCGAGGTCGGTGGCGATCAGGCGGGGCGGTATCGCGGGGGCCGGGGTCTCGGGCTGTCGAGTCGCTGAGGTCACCGCGTCATTCTCCCGCATATGCCCGCACGGTCGTGCGGGTCTCCGCACATCTGAGTGGTGACGGTCCTCACCAGCACCGTCACGCTCCGTCGTCTCAGTCCAGCTGGGCCAGTGCCTCCATGGCGATCTGCTCGAAGACCTTCAGGTCCGCGGCGAAGTCCGAGTCGGGGATGGGCCAGTGGATCACGATCTCCGTGAAGCCCAACTCCCGGTGCCGGCCCGCGAAGTCGACGAAGGCGTCCAGGGACTCCAGCGGCCGGCCGCGGTCCGGGGTGAAGCCGGTGAGCAGAACCTTGTCGAGCGCCCGCACATCCCGTCCGGCCACCGCGCAGGCGTCCGCCAGCTTCTCGATCTGCCCGCGGATCGCCTGGACCGACTGCTCGGGCGTCCCCGTCTCGTACAGCTTCGGGTCGCCGGTGGTCACCCACGCCTGCCCGTACCGGGCCGCCAGCTTCAGCCCGCGCGGGCCGGTGGCGGCGATGGCGAAGGGGAGCCGGGGCCGCTGCGCGCAGCCGGGGATGTTCCGCGCCTCGTGCGCCGAGTAGAAGTCGCCCTCGTACGACACCGAGTCCTCGGTCAGCAGCCGGTCCAGCAGCGGCACGAACTCGGCGAACCGGTCGGCCCGCTCGCGCGGCGTCCACGGTTCCTGGCCGAGCGCGGTGGCGTCGAAGCCGGTGCCGCCCGCGCCGATGCCGAGCGTGACCCGGCCGTCGGAGATGTCGTCCAGGGAGATCAGCTCCTTGGCGAGGGTCACCGGGTGCCGGAAGTTCGGCGAGGTCACCAGGGTGCCCAGCCGCAGCCGGTCGGTCACGGCCGCCGCGGCCGTCAGCGTCGGAACGGCGCCGAACCACGGGCCGTCCCGGAAGCTGCGCCAGGACAGATGGTCGTAGGTGTAAGCGGTGTGGAAGCCGAGCTGCTCCGCACGCTGCCACGCCTCCTTGGCGCCCTCGTGCCAGCGGCGGTACGGGAGGATCACGGTGCTCAGACGCAGACTCATGCATCGAGCGTATGCGCCGCTCGGTGTTTCACGTGAAACAGTCACCGTGCGCGGCAGACCGGCCACGGACGGGGAGACGGGCCTCGGGAGAGACGTGGATCACTCAGTCGATATACATCCTGAGGTTTGATCCACAGCAAGTGCAGTTATCCACAGGGATTTTGGTGCTTCCTGTGGACAATCCCCGGCAACGCCAGAGGCCCCGGATCTCTCCGGGGCCTCTCACCTGTGTGCACTCGGCAGGATTCGAACCTGCAACCTTCTGATCCGTAGTCAGATGCTCTATCCGTTAAGCTACGAGTGCTTGTTCTTTTTTCTCCGCCGCTCCTGGTCCTTTCGGCCCGCTCGCGGCGACAGGAAGAACATTACATGACTGCCGCCGTCATGTGAAATCCGATTGGCTCACCCCGTCTGACCTGCGGAAACGCCGGATGAGGGGTGTCGGGCACGGAGCGGGGCGGGGGCGCTGACCAGGCGGGAACGACGAAGCCCCGGTCCGTGTGGACCGGGGCTTCGGTGATCTTGCGCGGAGGCGGAGGGATTTGAACCCTCGATGGGCTTTAAGGCCCAAACCGCATTAGCAGTGCGGCGCCATAGACCGGACTAGGCGACGCCTCCAGCACAGCCGCCCGCGCGAGCGCGAGTGGTGCGTGCAGATGATGACACAGTCGAGCGTGCTGTCACCAATCGCCCCCCACGGTACTAGGCAGGCGGGCCACAGAGCAAAGGGCTTCCCGGGTGAAGCCCGAGGGAGATTCGCCGGGGGCGTCGAACGCAACGTGGAGACGCGTGCGGCGTTAGTCAGGGCATGTCGCAGGTCACCACCCCCCACGCACTCCGCCGGCTGATCGTCGCCGTCGGCACCTCTCTCGCCGCGCTCGGCTCGCTCTCCGCCGCGCCCGCCGCCGTCGCCGTCACCGCGGCTCCGTCCCCCGCCCCGCCGCCGCCCCTCCACGGCGCCGGCCTGGGGGACCACCTCACGGTCGCCGTCCGGCACATGGGCGGCGGCGCGGACGGCACGTTCCGGCTGGCCTGCCACCCGGCCGGCGGCAGCCACCCGGACGCGGGCGGGGCCTGCGCGAGTGTCGACCGGAACACCCGGTGGGGCGAGGACGTCTTCGCGCCCGTTCCCGAAGGCACCGTCTGCACCATGCAGTACGGCGGTTCCGCCACCGCGCGCGTCACCGGAACCTGGGCCGGACGCCCCGTCGACGCCACGTTCGACCGCAGCAACGGCTGCGAGATCGCTCGCTGGGACCGGCTCGTACCGCTGCTGCCGGCCCCCAGCGAGTAGGACCGGGCCCGGAAGAGCGGGAACGGCAGGTGGACGGGAGAAGGAGAGAACGCGGGCCTCTGTAGACGTCCTGCGGAGGTGGCGAGAAGGAGCGCATGGGCGTGGACGTACGCGGTCATGCGCTCCCTGCCGGTCCGACGCCACCGGTCGTCACCGGCTCGTGCGACCTCTCTCCCATCCGGCGTCGCGAGCGCAACCCCAGCCCTTAGACTCCCTCGCGTGACACGCCGCGGGCCGGTTGGCAAGATGGCCCGAGCGGTCGGCAAGGTGCGGTAACAGGGAGGAAGCGTCTCGTGAGCAGCAGGCCACCCCGAGGCGCTGCTCGCCTCGCAGCCATACTCGACGCGCTGCCCGACGCGTTGGTCCTGGTCAACGCCAACGGAACCGTCGTCAACGCCAACGCCATCGCCCTGGAGGCCTTCGAGGCACCGGGCACCGCCCTCGTCGGGCGCGGCCTGCTCGATCTGCTGCCGGAGTTCGACTCCAAGCTCATCCCCGGCTCCATGCGGCGGCCCGACCACATGGACCCGCGCGGTCGGACCAAGCCGACCCGGATGATGGCCCGGCGCACCGACGGCAGCGAGTTCCCGGTCGAGGTCACGTCCGCGAATCTGGAGAACGGCCAGCAGGCCTACGACAGCTACGGCTACACCGGCGACGAGCTGCTGATGCTCGTCGTCCGCGACCTGTCGGGGACCGTCGACACCGAGGCCGAGCTGGCACGCTCGCAGCGGCAGACCGAGATGATCCTGCGGGCCGCCGCGGAGGGCGTGGTCGGCACCGACACCGACGGGCAGATCGTCCTCGTCAACCCGGCCGCCGCGCAGATACTGGGCTACCGGGCCAGCGACCTCGGCGGCAAGGAGCTGCACGACCTCGTCCTGCACTCGCGCGCCGACGGCTCGCCGTTCCCGTACGACGAGTCCCCGCTCGCCGACACCCTGCGCTCCGGGCGCAAGCACCGGGTGCGCGGGCAGGTGCTGTGGTCCAAGAGCGGCGACAAGGTGCCGGTCGATCTGACGACCGCGCCGGTGCGCGACGGCGACCAGCTCGTCGGCGCCGTGATGACCTTCCTCGACCGGCGGCCGTACGACGCGCTGGTGGAGGAGAAGGAGGAGGCCGAGCGGCGGCACGCCGAGGAGCTGGAACGGCTCGCCGAGGAGCACGCCTCCGACCTCACCGCGCTGCGCCAGCAGCACGTCACCGAGCTGGCGGAGCTGCGCGAGCGGCACGAGGAGGAGCTGGCCGCCGGTGAGGAGCGGTACGCCGCGCTCGGCGAGCGGGAGAAGGACCGCTACGAGGCGCTGGCCGGGCGGCACGAGCAGCTGCTGACCCTGCTGGGCACGTCCCTGCGCGGGCCCCTCGACGAGCTGCGCCGCGAGCTGTCCGCGCTCGCCGCGGACGACGCCGGCCAGCTGTGGCCCGAGGCCAACCAGGTCCTCCACCACCTCTCCGCCGGTTACTCCCGCATCACCGCCCTCATCGACAACGTCCTCGGTTACCAGCGCCTCGACTCCGGCACCGAGCAGGTGACCCGTACGAAGGTGATGCTCGACTCCGTGGTCGCCTCGGGTGTCGACGGGGCCGTCGAGCTGATCGGGCCGGGGCGGGTGCAGTTCGCCGTGCACGCGCCGCCCATCGAGGCCGAGGTCGACGCCCGGATGCTGGCGACCGCGCTCGCGCATCTCGTCGCCGATGTCGCCGGGGTCGACGCGACCGGGAACTCCCCGGTGTCCGCGGGCGGTTACATGGACAACACCGTGGTGGTCGCGGCGGCGCAGCGGGGCGAGGTCGTACGGATCGAGGTGCGTGGGCCGTACGCCGGGGGCGATCCGGTGCACGAGCCGATCGTGCGCGGCATCGTGCGGGCGCACGGCGGTGTGCTGCAGACCCATGAGGTGCCGGGCATGAGCGGCAGTGCCTACGTGCTCGAAGTGCCCCTCGGCGGCGGCGCGGGCGCCGTGTCCGCACCCGCTCCCGCCCCCGAGAGCGACCTGGTTCCCGCCGCCGAGCAGACCTCCGGCGGTGGGCGGCGGCGGGCCCGGCGGGCCTCCACCGACGCCTTCCTGGAGAGCGACGTGCCCGGCGCGCCCGAGGGCGGCACGGAGGCGGAGTCCGAGCAGGCCGCCCCGGTGCCGACCGGACGGCGGCGCAGGCGTGCCGCGGCCGCGGCGGCGGAGGTCGAGCTGCACGTCCCGGCCGACGGGCCCGAGGCCGCCGGTGGCACGGGCCGCCGGCGCGGCCGGCCCGCCGAGGGCGCCGAGCAGGCCGACGCGGGCGAGGGCGTGGCCGAGGGGTCCGTCGTCACGGCCGACGAGCATGCCGCGGGGACCGCGGCCGTGGGCAGCGGCCTGGGCGGCACGGTTCCGCCGCAGGGCGTTCCCGCGTCCGGTGGCCGGCGTGCCCGGCGCGCCCCGGAGGAACAGCACGCCCTGCCACCGGCGTTGCCGGCCGTGTCGGGGGAGGACCAGCAGCCGACGGGCCGTCGGCGCCGTGCCCTGGCCGCCGCGCAGGAGCGCGCCGCGGCTCAGGAGGCCGGGCCGCGCACGGTGTTCGCGCTGCCGCCCGCGGAGGCGGACCGGGCGCCGGACGGGCCGCAGGGGGAGGCGGGGCCGCAGCAGGCGCTGCCGCCGCAGGCTTTGCCGCCGCAGGCGATGTCCCAGCAGGCGTTGCCGCCGCAGGCTTTGCCTCAGCAGACGCTCCCCGAGCAGGTGTCGCCTCAGCTGCCCGAGCAGGCATCGCCCCCGCAACAGCAACAGCAACAGCAACAGCCGCGGACCGCCCAGCAGCCCGTCCCGCAGGTTCCGCAGGCCCCACAGGCCGACGCCCCCGGTGCCCCCGGCGTCCCCGTTCCGGTTCCGGCACCGCAGCCCGCGCCTGCGCCTGCCCCGGCACCTGCTGCCCCGGCGCCCGCTTCCGTGCCCCTGCCGACGCCCGTTCCGGCCCAGGTCCCGCACCAGGTCCCGCCGGCCGACGCGCACGCCGACGCCCGCGACCACGGTCGGCACGATGCCGTACCGCACGACCAGTCCCACGACCACACCCCGCCGCAGCCGCACCCCGCGAGCGCGCCGACGGGCCGTCGCCGGCGTGCCGTGGCCCCGCCCGCGGAGCCGTCCGTGACGCCCCCGCAGGGCATCCCGGCGCAGGTGGCCGCCCAGCAGGGGCACGCCGATCAGGCGACGCCGGTGGCGAGGCCCGACGCCGGGCCCGCCCAGGCTCCCGCCCCTGTCCCGGCGGCCCCGGCGGCGGCCCCCGCGCAGCCCGCGTCCGGCACCGGCCAGGTGACCGTGCCCGCGCAGGCCGCGCCGCAGCCCGTGGGGCACTCGGTCGCCCAGCCCGCCGTCCAGCCGGTGGCGCCCCCGCTGCCCGGCCGGCCGCTCCCGGCCGAGGCGGCCCCCGGCGCCGCGACCCCCGCCGCGGGCACCCCGGCGCCCCAGCCGTGGCCGGCCGCCGACGGCGACACGTCCGGCGCGGGTACGGCCGTACCGGCCGACGGTGCCGCCGTGCCGCCGCAGGCCGCGCCGCAGCCGCAGCCGACCCCGAGCTCCGGCACCCCGCTGCCCCCGGAGGCCACCGCCGCGCGGGTCGCCCAGCCGCTGCCCGCCGAGGCGGCGGCGCCGGCGGACACCGACTCCACCTCCACGCAGGGCCGGTCGATCAGCGTGCGCACGCTGGGCCAGGGCGTGCCGTTCACCCGGCAGGCCGCCCAGGTACAGCAGCCGTCGACCGCGACGCCTCCCCCGAACCAGCCGGGCGGCTCCGGCCGGCGCCGGAAGCTGGGCACGCCCCCGGACCCGGCCGCCGCCCGTCCGCACCCCTCGGCCGAGCAGCCCGTCCCCCAGCCGTCGGCGCAGCCGGCGCAGCCGCCGCGGCTGCCCGGGCAGGCCAGTGAGGGTGCAGGGCGGTCGTACGCCATAGGCGCACCCGACGAGAACGCCGCCGAGGGCCCCGAGCCGCTGGACGGTCCCGGTGGGGCCGTCGAGGTGGCCGACACGCCGCGGCCGCAGCCGATGGACGACGAGCTGCCGCCGGAACCGCTGGACAACCCGCGGCGCCTGCTGGTGTGGCCGGCGCCGGACGTCAGCACCCAGCAGGCGCTCAGCGACCGCGGCTACCGGCCGGTGATCGTGCACTCGCGCGAGGAGGTCGACGCGCAGATCGCCGCGTTCCCGGCGGCGCTGTTCGTGGACCCGCTGACCGGGCCGATCACCCGTACGGCCCTGCAGTCGCTGCGGCAGGCGGCGGTCGCCGCCGAGGTGCCGGTGATGGTGACGGCCGGGCTCGGTCAGGCGACGCGGGAGGCGGCGTACGGCGCCGACCCCGCCGTCCTGCTGAAGGCGCTTGCCCCGCGCGACAGCGAGCAGCACCCGCCGCGCGTCCTGTTGATCGAGGAGCACGCGGAGATCGCGCTGGCGCTGACCGCGACGCTGGAGCGGCGCGGGATGCAGGTGGCGCGGGCGGCGAGTGATACGGACGCGGTGGCGCTGGCGGGGCAGTTCCGGCCGAACCTGGTCGTGATGGACCTGATGCAGGTGCATCGGCGCCGGGCCGGGATCGTGGACTGGCTGCGGGCGAACGGGCAGCTCAACCGGACCCCGCTGGTCGTCTACACGGCCGCCGTCGACCAGGCCGACCTGCCGCGTCTCGCCTCGGGGGAGACGGTGCTGTTCCTGGCGGAACGGTCGACCAGCGAAGAGGTGCAGTCGCGGATCGTGGACCTGCTGGCGCGGATCGGCACCAACTGACCCCTGCGCCTACGGGTACGACGCCCAGGCCTACGGGGCGACCAGCCTGCGTGCCGCCTCCTTGATCGACGCGCGCAGGCGCTCGCGGTCGGGGCTGTCCGCGCCGACCAGGATGCGGGCCATCTGGGGGACGACGGTCGCCCAGTTGGCCAGCGCGGTCAGCAGGAGCAGCAGGTCGGGGGCCGGGATCGCGTCGGTGATGACGCCCCGGCGCTGGCCGTCCTCGACGGTGGCGACCTTGCGGGCGTAGTGCTCCTGGCGTTCGGCTTCGTCGGGGAGTTCGGACGAGCCGTATTCGAGGCCTTCCCAGTAGAGCAGGCGCAGGATCTCCGGGTGGGCGGAGTGATGGTCGAGGAGGCGGTCGATCCAGGCCTCGATGTCGTCCGGGTCGACGGGGACCGAGGCGGCGAGGTCGAGCATCTTCTTCTCGAGGACGTGGGTGAACAGCTGCGCCTTGTTGCCGAAGTAGGCGTAGATCAGCTGCTTGTTGGCCTTGGCCTCGCTCGCGATGCGGTCGATGCGGGCGCCCGCGATGCCGTGGCGGGCGAACTCGGCGACGGCCGCCTCGAAGATCCGGGCCTTGGTGGCCTCGGGGTCCCTTGCTCCCATGGGGGACAGGGTAACGCGGGAAGGCGGATAACCAACTGTTTGGTTGACAGGGAATCGGAGGCGGCGCAGACTGTTCCCCCATCGTCCAACCAACCAGTTAGTTATTAGAGTCGGCTCGAAGGGGCTCCCGCTCATGCCGTCAGCGAGCAGCACCACCCAGCAGATCACCGCGACACGTGGTGCGACCGGTACGCCCTCCGCAGGAGGGCCCCGCACCCCCGCACCCGCCCTCTTCCTCACCCTTCTGGCCGTGTGCAGCGCGGTCACCGCCGCCAACATCTATCTGGCCGCCCCACTGCTCACCCTCATCGCCCGCGACTTCGGCTCCGCGCCCTCCGCCGTGGCCTGGATCGCCTCGGTCGCGCAGTTCGGCTACGCGCTCGGCCTGCTGCTCTTCGCCCCGCTCGGGGACAGCGTGAACCGGCGCCGGCTGGTCTCCGGTCTCACCGTGGTCACCGCCCTGGCACTGGCCGCCGCCGCGGCCGCCCCCGGCTCCGCCGCCCTCGCGGCCGCCGTACTCGTCGCCTCCGCGGCGACCGTCATCCCCCAGCTGCTCGTGCCGCTGGTCGCCGAACGGGCGCCCGTCGAGCGCCGCGCCCGCCATGTCGCGGCCGTCGTCGCGGGGCTGTTCACCGGCATCGTCGCGGCCCGGGTGGCCGGCGGGCTGGCCGGGCAGGCCTTCGGCTGGCGCTGGGTGTTCGCGGGCGCGGCCGTACTGACTCTCGCCCTCGGTCTCGCGACCTCGCTCGTGCTGCCGTCCGAGCGGCGGCCGCGCACCGGATCGCTGTTCGGGGGCATCACCGCGCTGCCCGGAGTCGTCCGCCACTCGCCCGACCTGTGGCGGGCCTGCGTCCGGCAGGCGGGGATGTTCGGCGCGTGGAGCGCGCTGTGGACCTCGCTCGCGCTGCTGCTGACCGGCCCGGAGTACGGTCTGTCCACGGCGACCGCCGGTCTCTTCGGCCTCTTCGGCCTGGCGGCGACCGTGGTCGCGCCGCTGGCGGGCGGGCTGGTGGACCGGTTCGGGGCGGCCCGGGTCGTCCGTACCGCGTATCTGCTCGCCGCCGTGTCCGTGCCGCTGTTCTGGGCCGGCGGTCAGGTCCTCGCGGCCTTGTTCGTCGCCGCGATCGCGATCCACGCGGCGCTGGTGGCCTCGCACGTCGCCAACCAGACCCTGGCCCTGACCACCACCTCGACCCCGGCCACCGCCAACACCGCCTACGTCGTCGCCGGTTTCGCGGGCGGCGCCACCGCTTCAGCCCTCGCGGGCTCCGCCTACGCCCACTTCGCCTGGGGCGGGGTGTGCGCGGTGGCGGGGCTGTGGCTGCTGCTGGGCTGGGGGACGACCGCCGCACGGCGGTGAGGCCGCCGTACGACGATCGCGCTGCCGTCCGCGCGGAGGGTTCAGAGCTTGGTGACGTCCAGCTCGCCCTCCGCGTACTGCTTGCGCAGCACCTTCTTGTCGAACTTGCCGACGGACGTCTTCGGCACCGCCGCGATGACCGTCCAGCGCTCCGGGAGCTGCCACTTGGCGATCTTGGCCTCCTCGGTGAGGAAGGCGCGCAGGGCTTCGAAGTCGGCGGTGGCGCCCTCCTTGAGGACGACCGTGGCCAGCGGGCGCTCGCCCCACTTCTCGTCGGGGACGGCGACGACCGCGGCCTCGGCGACCTCCGGGTGGGACATCAGGGCGTTCTCCAGTTCCACCGAGGAGATCCACTCGCCGCCGGACTTGATGACGTCCTTGGCGCGGTCGGTGAGGGTGAGGAAGCCGTCGGCGGAGATGGTGCCGACGTCGCCCGTCTTCAGCCACCCGTCCTCGCTGAACTTGTCGGCCGGGCGCAGCGGTTCGGCGTCCGGGCCGTTGTAGTAGGCGCCGGCGATCCACGGGCCGCGGACCTCCAGCTCACCGGCCGACTCCCCGTCCCAGGGCAGGCGCTCGCCGCCGGGGCCGGTGAGGCGGGCCTCGACGCTCGCCGGGAAGCGGCCCTGGGTGAGGCGGTAGCCGAACTCCTCGTCGGTGCCGACCGCGTGGGCCGGCGGGCGGGCGATCGTGCCGAGCGGGGAGGTCTCCGTCATGCCCCACGCGTGGCAGACCCGCATGCCCAGCTTGTCGAAGGCCTCCATCAGGGAGGGCGGACAGGCGGAGCCGCCGATGGTGACCTGGCCGAGGGAGGAGACCTCGCGCGGGTTGGCGGTCAGTTCGGCGAGCAGGCCCTGCCAGATGGTGGGGACGGCGGCGGCGTGCGTCGGCTTCTCGCCCTCGATCATCTCGGCGAGCGGCGCGGGCTGCAGGAAGCGGTCCGGCATCAGCAGGTTCACGCCGGTCATGAAGGTGGCGTGCGGCAGACCCCAGGCGTTGACGTGGAACTGGGGGACCACGACCAGGGAGGTGTCCTGGTCGGTCAGGCCCATCGACTGGGCCATGTTGACCTGCATGGAGTGCAGGTAGATCGAACGGTGGCTGTAGACCACGCCCTTGGGGTCGCCGGTGGTGCCGGAGGTGTAGCACATGGCGGCGGCCTGGCGCTCGTCCAGCTCGGGCCAGTCGTAGGTGATCGGCTTGCCGGCGATCAGGTCCTCGTACTCGTGGACCCGCACGGACGCCCCGGCGAGCAGGGAGCGGTCGCCCGGGCCGGAGACCACGACGTGCTCCAGCGTCTTCAGGTGCGGCAGCAGCGGGGCGAGCAGCGGGAGCAGGGAGCCGTTGGCGATGACGACCCGGTCGGCGGCGTGGTTGACGATCCAGGCCAGCTGCTCCGGAGGCAGGCGGAGGTTGAGGGTGTGGAGGATCGCGCCCATGGAGGGGATCGCGAAGTACGCCTCGACGTGCTCGGCGTTGTTCCACATCAGGGTGGCCACGCGGTCGTCGTCGGCGACGCCCAGGTCCTCGCGCAGGGCGTGCGCCAGCTGGGCGGCGCGGGCGCCGATCTCGGCGTAGGAGCGGCGGTGCGGTTCACCCTCGCCGGTCCAGGTGGTCACCTGCGACGATCCGTGGATCGTGGACCCGTGGGTCAGGATCCTGGAGATCAGCAGCGGTACGTCCTGCATGGTGCTCAGCACGGCGTCCTCCCGGGGCGGCATTGCCTGCGCGGTGGTAAAGGTTGCGCTGATTCTGGACGCATACCGCGCGGTATGTCACTAGGCGCGGGCGATAGAACTTGTCACCTTGCGGCAACAATGGCGCGCTGCTATCGCCGGCCGGCGGGGGCGACGTCGACCAGATCTAGCGGATCGGCTCCAGCTCCGGGTCCTCGCGGAGTTTGCCGAGGGCGCGGGAGACCGCCGACTTCACCGTGCCGACCGAGACGCCGAGCACCTCGGCGGTCTGGGCCTCGGTCAGGTCCTCGTAGTACCGCAGGACGACCATCGCCCGCTGCCGGGCGGGCAGGCGCATGATCGCCCGCCACATCGCGTCGTGCAGCGCCTGGCGCTCCGCCGGGTCGTCCCCGTGGGGCATCGGCTCGGGTTCGGGCAGCTCGTCGCAGCTGAACTCGTCGACCTTGCGCTTGCGCCACTGCGAGGTGCGGGTGTTCAGCAGGGCGCGGCGCACATAGCCGTCGAGCGCGCGGTGGTCCTCGATGCGGTCCCACGCGACATACGTCTTGGTCAGCGCGGTCTGCAGCAGGTCCTCCGCGTCGCTCGGGTTCGCGGTCAGCGACCGGGCGGTGCGCAGCAGTACCGGCTGCCGGGCCCGCACGTACGACGAGAACGACGGGTACGCGGCGTGCGGCAGGACCCGCGTGGCCAACGTGGCGGCGTCCGAGGCGCTGGTGCAGACGGGTGTGGTCATGGCTCAACGCTAGGTTCGCGAGCGTGTAGTCCTCATCGCCCGCAGGTCCCGAAGACGACTCCCCCTCAGGTTGTAGAGGTGGGGTCCGCCGCACCTCCTGAAGGCGGACGAGGCGGGGAGAACGCCTGCGGGTTTACCCCTGGGGGCTCGTCTGGAGGCAGGAGGCGGAGGGCGCCGCGGTGCTCACCGGTCGGCGGTGAGCACCAGTCCCGACGTCGGCACCCCGTCCCCGCCGTCACCAGCACCCTTTCCGCGCCGCGCACCTGGTTGGGGGAGGTGCCGCGCAGCTGCCGCACCGCCTCCGCGACGCCGTTCATGCCGTGCAGGCAGGCCTCGCCGAGCCGGCCGCCGTGGGTGTTCAGCGGCAGCCGGTCCTCGGCGACGAAGCCGGCCGCCTCACCGGGGCCGCAGCAGCCGTACTCCTCGAGTTGCATCAGGACGAACGCGGTGAAGCGGTCGCACAGGATCCCCGCGTCGATGTCGGCGGGCCCCAGTCCGGACCGCCGCCACACTTGCCGCGCCACCACCCGGGCCTCCGGCAGGCCGGTCAGGTCGCCGTGGTGGAAGCCGGTCATCTGCCCCTGCGCCCGCCCCGCGCCCTGCGCGTACTTGAGGATGCGGAAGCGGTGGGTGCCCGCGGGTTCGCCGCCCGCGCGGATGTCCGTCCGCGTGGTGACGAAGTAGCCGGTGCCGAGCCTGGTGGTCTTCCGCGCGGACACCGACTCGATCACCGTGTCGAAGGTGATCTCGTCGCCGGGACGCAGCGGTCGCGGATACTCCTGCTCGCAGTCGGTGGCGACGACCGAGGTGCAGCCCGCCTCGTCCAGCAGGGCGAGCAGGTCGTCCTACGCGCGCGTGCGGCTCGTGTGGCCGGAGAGGCCGCCCATGTCCACGCCCTGCAGCACGGTCGGCGGGGCGATGGCGTCCGGGCCGGTGTACGCGGGGTTGGTGTCGCCCAGGGCCTCGCACCAGTGCCGGATCATGGGCAGGTTGACGGGGTCCTTGCCCCGGCCGGCGACGGTGGTGCGGCGGCCTTCGAAGGCCTTGAGCCGTGCGGCGAGGTCGTCGTCGTCCACTGCGGTGCCTCCCTCCGGCAGGAATCTGACTGGCCGCCAGATGTGAAGGCCTGTCAAGGGCCGAGAACGACTGCGCGGCGGTGCCGAAGCACCGCCGCGCAGCCGGACCTTGCTCACCCCACGGAACACCCCACCGGAAGTCGAGGGGCCGGTACCCCGGCACCGGCCCCTCAGCTCACCACCACAGCGGGGTGAAGGAGACGGCGACGTTGTCGTTGCCCTGGTTGACGGCGGTGAAGGCGGAACCGTCGACCTGGGCGGTGTTGCTCTGGTTCGACGCACCCGAGCCGATCGCCTGCTGCTGCGTGGTGGCCGAGTTGCCGCTGTTGTCACCGCCGACACCGCTGCCGAGGCTGCCCTGGATGGCGTTGGTGACGGCCGCGCTGGATCCGTTGTCCGCGATCGCGCCATTGTCAGCCGTCGCAACGCCGCTGAAGAGGGCGGCCGCGAGCGGAAGGGCGGAGACGGCGGCGATGACGTGGGCGGTACGGAAGCTTGCCATGTTGGTTCCTCTCAGAAGCAAATGTCGCACCGGCCTGTGGGCCGTTCAGTGCGTAAGTACGGCTTCCACCCAGGCAGTTGGCCGACCGCCTCGGTGCTGTGCACGACGTCGCGAGACCAGAGTTGCCCACCGAATCCCTGGCGAACCACCCCGGAAGCACCGATTCGCCCTCAAGCGTGATGACAAGTCGATAAACCCCCTTCGCCACCTTTACTTCACTGGAGCCCCACGACGGGGCAGGCAGGACACCTCCACCCCAAGCGCCACAAGAGGTGAAGCGTTCCGGCGCGATTCCGGCCAATCTCCGAGCCCCGGCGCGTCGCCCTGGTCTGCCCCTTTCCTTTTTCGAACGTGTGTACGAACATGAAGTATGGCCACCACCGACCGGCAGGCCACGACGCTGGCCCTCGCGCACGCCCTGTCAGCCGCCGAACGCGGACTGCCCGTCATCCCCCTGTCCCGGACGAAGCTCCCGGCCCTGCGCTCCCCCCACCGCCTCGACCCCGTCCCCATCCCCTGCCACGGCGAATGCGGCCGGTTCGGCCACGGCGTGTACGACGCCTCGACGGACCCCGCGCGCATCCGCGCCCTGTTCGCCGCCGCCCCCTGGGCCACCGGCTACGGCATCGCCTGCGGACTGCCCCCGCACCACCTCATCGGCATCGACCTGGACACCAAGACAGGCACCGACTCCTCGGCGGCCCTGCGCGAACTCGCCCTGCGGCATCTGTTCACGATCCCCGACACGGTCGTCGTCCTGACCCCCAGCGGCGGCCGTCACCTCTGGCTCACCGGGCCGCCGGACGTGGTCGTCCCCAACTCGGCCGGCCGCCTCGCCCCCGGAATCGACATCCGGGGCGCCGGCGGCTACCTCGTCGGCCCCGGCTCCCGCACCGAGCACGGCGTGTACGGCACGGCCCCCGGCACCGCCGGCCTGCCCCCGGCGCCCTGCCCGCCGGCCCTGCTGCGGCTCCTCCTGCCCCCGCCCCGCACCCCCGCCCCACCGCCCGCCTCGTCCGGCGGGCACGGCCAGGGCCTCGTCCAGTTCGTCCTCGCCGCCCACGAGGGCCAGCGCAACACCCGTCTGTTCTGGGCGGCCTGCCGCGCCTACGAGAACGGCATCGGCCCCGACCTCGTCGCCCCGCTGATCGACGCGGCCCGCAGCACCGGCCTCACCGAACGCGAGGCCCGCGCGACGATCGCCTCGGCGGCGCGGCTGACGGGACAGCGTCACTGAGAGGGGAAAAATCCCGGGCCCGCGCCCCGGGAGCGCTCCTAGGGTGAGCGCCATGTCCCTGACCCGAGTAGTGCTCGCCTCCGGCCGCTCGCTCGAGCTGGTCGAACTGCGGCTGACGTCGACCTACGGCGGGATGCTGGAGGGCTACCCCAGCAAGCCGCTGAACGACCGCAAGGTCGACACCTTGGTGGCCGCCGCGGAAACGGCCTTCCCCTTCCTGCCGGTGCACCTCGTCCCGCCCCCGCGTGAACGGCACGACGAGCCGGCCGGCCCGTTCGGCCCGGTCGAGGTGCTGCCGTCCGTCTCCTGCGTCGGCTCGTTCCACTCCACCGCCGTCGACCCGGAGCACGACCCGGTCGAGTACCGCTCCGGCCTCACCGTGGTCTGGTACCAGCCGACACCGCGGATCCCGGCGGAGCACGACGCGGACGAAGGGCTGCGCGGAATCGCCTGGGAGGAGCTGGCCGTTGACTACGAACTCTGACGCGACGGTGGCGCTGCTTCGCCGCCAGTTCGACCTGACGTGGGCGCTGTTCGAGTACCACTTGGAGCGGCTGGCCCCGGAGGACTTCCTCTGGGAGCCCGCGCCGGGCTCCTGGACCGTCCGCCCCACGGCCGACGGCACCCTGGCTGCCGGACTGGTCGGACACCGAGCCGGATCCCGTCCCGGTCCCCACCATCGGCTGACTGACCTGGCACATCGGCTGGTGGTGGACCGTCGCCCAGGACCACCTTCAGGGCCGTCCGCCCCGGGACCGCACCGCCGTCACCTGGCCGGGCGACGGCACCGCGGCCGTGGCCTGGCTCCGCGACCTGCGCACCGCCCGACCGGGCCGAACGCCATCCCCAGGGCCAGCGGGGCCGACCCCGCGCCGCGCACCGCGGTCCTGCATCTCATCGGGGCCTCCACTTCATCGGGAGGAGCTCCGACGTACCGGGCACGCGCGTCGGCGCCGCCTCCCCCTCATGGTGCGTCGCGCACGAAGACGCTGTCGAGGCATCCCGGGCACGCGACGGCCCCTGACCGATCCATCCGGTCAGGGGCCGTTCACCGTGCGGTGGGTGTGGGATTTGAACCCACGGTGACTCGCGCCACGACGGTTTTCAAGACCTTCCCGACGTACGGCGCGCAGTGTGCTCCGCCGCAGGTCAAGCAAGTGTGAAAGCCCCTGCGGAGCCGTCGTCAGCGATGTCGTGCCCTCTACGTGCCCCAGGCGGCACGATCGTGCCCCTCAGCCTCCCGTCACAACGGGAACGATCACGGCCGCGACGGCCGACAGCAGCCCTGCCACAGCGAGGGCGCCATTGAACTTCTCTTTGGCCGTAGGGAACACGGAGCGACTCGCGTTACCGACCTTGCTACGCAAGACGATCATCTTCACCTTCTGCCACCTGTGTTGACGTTTCGAACAACCCATCAACACGCCATAGGCGTTGTTGCGGCAGTAGGTCTGCCCGTCCCGGTTGACCGCTCCACACCAGACAGGCACTTGGAAGGCCGCGTAGGCCGAGACGCCAAGCGATAGAGCCACGATCACGGGCAAGGACCATTGCTGACTCCAAGCCACGATCAAAGCCGCGGCCACCATGTATCCCCAGTACAGATGCACCACTTTCGCCATGAGCACGCAGAGTATCCGCGCATATGCATGGTGCATAGAGACGTTTTGGTCAGGTGACCATGTAGAGGTGAAGGCTTCCTGCGCAACACTGAGGGTCACAAACGGTGATGCCCCTGGCTACATCCTGGCCAGGGGCATCAGTAAGTGCAGGCTGCTCAGAACGGCTTACGCGCCTCAGGAGAGGCCTCTCCCTCTTGCCATCTGAGCCATGCATCGGCCGCATCCGCCACCTGGTCGTCACGGCCGGCGACCGGCCTGGCGTAGTGCCGGGTGGTCACGCTCGCATTTGAGTGGCCGAGGCGGTGAGCGGCAGTCATGACGCCGTACCGGTCGGCGACCCATGTGCCGTGGGAGGCCCGGAGGTCGTGAGGCGTCACGTCGGCGAGGCCGGCCGCCGAGACGGCAGGGTCGAAATACACCTTGCGCCACTGGTTGTAGCGCAGCGGCTTGCCCGCGGGTGTGGTGAACAACAGCGCGTCTTCCCCGTCCGGCAGCTCCTCGAGGTAGGCCCCGAGCCGCTGAGCCAGGGAGGGCGCCAGCCGTAGAACCCGCTTCTGATGCGACTTCGGGGTGTCGAAGACGAGGGTGCCGTTCGCTTCGGCAAGGTTCTCGTCGACCAGGAGGAAGCCGCCGACGACGTCCACGTCCGAGCGCCGAAGCGCGAACGCCTCTCCCACCCGCAGACCGGCGAAGGCGAGCAGCGCAATCAGCAAGTCGTGCGGCTTCTCGGCAGCGCGGACGATGCCCGAAGCCTCCTGCGGCGTGACGATGTGCGGTTCGGTCTGCGGCATACGCGGAAGCCGGACACCACGGCACGGAGTCTGCGGGATCAGGTCGTTGTCCACGGCCGACGCCATGATCTGCGACAGCACCCGGTACGCCTGGCGGATGCGCGAAGCACTCAGGCCCTCGGTGCGCATCGCGGCCACCCACTCAGTGATCGTGATCGGCCGCAGGCTCGACAACTCCCGGTCCCCGAGTGCCGGATTGATCCGTGAGTTGATCAGCGACCGGTACGTCGCTTGCGTCTTGTGCTTCAGCTGCGGAGCGACAGCGGCCAACCAGCGAGCGGACCAGTCCCGCACGGTCGTCCGCCCCTCGGCAGGGTCGAGCCAACGGCCCTCTTCGATCTCGATGCGCTTCCGCATGAGCCACCGGTCGGCGTCCGTCGACGTGGCGAACGTCCGGTTCGCTGGCCTCAACACCCCGTCCGGTCCCGGATAGCGAGCCTGGAAGCGGCCGGACGGAAGCTTACGGACACGACCGAACGGCCGGCGGGACCTACGCTTCGAAGCCATCAGGCAGCACCCCGCAGAGCCACCAGACGCAGGTTGACCGGCTGCACGGTGTGGGCAGCTACGAACGCGTCCACCGCACTCTCAGGGATGCGCACGTGTCGACCGACCTTCACGAAGGTGATCCGCCGTTCCTCGATGAGCCGTCGAGGAAACCGCACGCCCGTGCCGAGACGTTCGGCGACTTCCTGCACGGTGAGCAGTCGGTCCGTGTTCACCAGTCCTCCCCTTCCGAGCGCAGGTCTGTGAGCGCTTCGCGTGCGAGTTCGCGGCTTGCTTGCAGGTCCCGGCGGATGTTGGCGGCGAGCCAGGATTCGCCGGGGGTGTGCCCGTGGCCGGCGTAGGCCCAGTGGGCGACGGTGAGGGTGGTGGCTTCCTCGTCGTCGGGGTCGGGCAGGCCGAGGGCGGCGCGTTGCTGGGCGGCGCGGTAGTCGGCGCGCGCCTGGCGCAGCTCGCCGAGGGTGGTGGAGTAGCGGCGGGACTTGGTGGAGAAGTGGCCGCGGAAGCCGAGCATGTGGGCCCAGTCGCGGAGCTTGCGGTCCGGGTAGAGCGGGTGGAGGTCGAGGCAGGCGGCGATGAGCCGGGCCGGGTGGTCGGGGACGTCGAGCAGGACCAGGGCTTCCTTGTTGCCGATGCGGCGGTCCACGGTGCCGGTGGTCTCGGCCGCTTTGGTGGCGTACTTGGCGACGTAGGAGGCGACCGCCTGCTCGGTGATGTCCTCGCCGTCACCGAAGGCGCGGATGGGCCGTACGTCGAGCTGGGTGCCCCACCGCAGGGTCCGGGCCGGTTGGTCCCCGGACGGGGGCACGTCGACTTCGACGCGGGCGGCAGCGGCCCGGATGGCGTCGGTGAGCAGGTCGAGGGTGGCCCACGCGGGCGGCGGGTCGTCGGGGCCGGCCGGGCCGTCGAAGCGGATCACCGCGTGGAAGTGCACGGCCCCGCGCTTTTGGTACTCGGCGACCTTCCCAAACGACACCCGCGACTGCTCGCGTGCGGCCTTCTGGATGAGTCCGGCCCGCTTGGCGATCTCTCGGCGCAGGTAGATCGTGAAGTAGCGCCACAGCTCGGAGGCGTGGTTGTTCCACAGCACCGCGCCCGCGTAGTCGTAGCTGTCGGGGTCGAGTGGTGTGCCCAGTTCGGGGGCGTCCTCGGCGTGGCGGGTGCCGCAGCGGCAGGGCCGGTTGCCGGGCCGGTTGTGGACCGGGCCGAAGGACGGCGCGGTGAGGGTGGCGAACACGCGCGGGTGGTCGCGGATCGTCTCGGGGGTGCCCTTGGCGGGGTCACCGACGAGGCCGGCGCGGATCAGGTGGTAGGTGTCGCCCGCGTACGTCCAGGCGCAGGCCGGGCAGCGGGAGGCGCGGCGGTTGCCGCAGGCGACGCGCAGGACCCCGCCGGGCTCGGTGTCGGTGGAGTACGAGTACAGCACCTGCCCCGTGGCGGCGTCGCGGGTGACGGTCGAGCCCGTCAGGCGGATCGGGTCGGTGCAGCCGCCAGTACGGCGGAGCTGCTCTTGGATGCGGTCGAAGCCGGGAGACCCGGCCAGCCTCAGCACGTCGGCGAGGGTGGCCGGGTCCAGGCCCGCCATCGTGGCGGTGTCAGTCACTTGATCACCGCCCCCAACGACGCTTCTTCGGGGTGTTGGCGTCGTTGCTGGACGGTCCGGACAGGCCTTTGGACGGGCCACTGCGGCCGGACAGGGGCATCTTGCGGTCGCCGTCGTGCAGCTCGTGGGCCTTGGCTGTCTTCTTCAAGCGGTCGTAGTCGCCGTCGATGGCCTCGTAGTGCAGGCGGTCGAGGCCGAGGCTCCAGCGGCGCGGCATCAGGCGTTCACCCCCAGCGGGCGCACGTGGCGGGTGATGCCGGTGCCCTTGCAGGTCGGGCAGGTGACGCGGAGGGTGACGCGGGTCCCGTCGCGGTGGCGGGTGCCGGTGGTGATCGCGGCGGTGGCGAAGCCGTCGCAGTCGCGGCAGACACGCGTGTTCTGGGCGTGCTGGGGCATGATGAGGCTTCCCTTTCGGGTCCGTTGGATCTGGATGGGTGGAGCCGTCCGGGGCGGCGGAAGTTTGGCGACCGAGGCCGCCCCGGAGGGCGTTACTTGCTGACGGCGCGGCGCTTGGCCGCGCGGTTGATCGTGTAGGTGAGTCCGCTGGTAGCCGACAGGACCGCGACGGCGGCGCCGGCGACGACCTGGGCGACGAAGGCGATGACCAGCAGCACGGCGATGGACCCGGTGACGACGACGAGCGTCAGCACGATCGGCCCGGTGTAGGAGTGGGGCGCTTCCTGCACGATCACGACCTTGTGCACGTCGGTGCCGGGCGGGAGCCGCCGGTAGACGTCGGCGGGGATGTGACCGGCGCGGAGCTGGTCCTCGGGGAGCTGCATGGTCGGCCTCTCAGGGGTTGCAGCGGTGGGTGCGGGCGGCGAGTTCGGCGGCCGAGCGGTCGCGGTGCTCGGTGGAGAAGCCGCACTCAGGGGCGGTGCAGGCGGCGGTGTGCCGGGTCTGGCCACGGCCGTTGTTGAACGTGCCGACCTGCACGGGGCCGATGCGGATCACGTCGTAGAAGCGGTTGGGGCGCACCTGGTCACCTCCTTTCAGGCGAGTTGGGCGACGATCGCGCCGGCGAGGTCTTCCGGGATGCCGAGGCGAGCGCGCAAGGTGGCGGTGTCGATGTCGGATCCGGTGCGGGTGCGGTGCTCGGTGGCGACCTTGCGTGCGTGGTCGACCAGAGCCGGGGGCACCACCGGCACCGAGGCCGGGGCCGGGGCTTCCGGCAGAGCCGGGACGGGTTCGGCCGAGGCGATCTCCGGTCCCTCGTCCGCCACGTCGGGGCGGTCGATGACCGGCGCGGGATCGGCAGAAGCCGCGGGCGCGGGTGCCGGTGCGGGTTCGGTGGGCTGGTGGACGAGGAGGGTGCCGCCCAGGAAGGCCAGCGCGGGCCAGCCCGCGACGAGGATGCGCAGCCAGGCGGGAACGTTGGCCAGGTCGAGGAGTCCGGCGGTCGCGACGTTCGCGCCGAGGGAGGCGACCAGGGCGATGACGAACCACGTCCAGGCCGAACGGTCCCGGCGAGCGCCGCGCAGTCGACGCCAGGCCGCCACCAACAGCAGGTCGACGGAGACCGGGTAGGCCCACGCCTTCCAGCCGGACTGTCCGGCCGCTTCGGCGAGGTCGTGCAGGTGGGCGAAGGACAGGGCACCGGCGATCACGGCCTGAATGAGCACGGCATCGATGCGGATCGAGCGGAACACGTCCTCACCTCCCCTCAGTGGTCAGGACTGCGGGACGGACGGCGGTGTGGTGGGCATCGGCGGGACCGCCACGGGCGGGCGGAACGAGGCCAGGAACGGCAGGTCCGGGGTCAGGTGGGCGTACTCCCGGCAGACGGCCGCCGCTTGGGCCGGCGTGGTCTCCGGGGTGCGGATGCGCGACCAGCCACCGGAGGTGTCACCGGCCACCGCGACACCGGGACGGTCCACCCGGATCGAGGTCGCGGACACCACCGCCTCAGGGGCGATGTCACCCAGGCCCATCTCTGCCGTCTGCTTGTCGTTGACGCGGTGCACCACACGGCCGGTGAGCTGAGCCCGCAGCGCGGTCGCACCGCGGCCGAGGTCGGAGCCGAAGCGCTGCCCGCACACCTCCAGGTAGATCCCGACCGCGCGGGCCATCTGCCCCAGCCGCACGAGCTGCATGACGGTCCTGTCCCGCGCTGCTTCCTCCTTCTTGGAGGTGACGAAGAACAGCTCCGCCACCTCGTCGACCAGGACGACCAGCGGCACCGGCCGCAGCTTCTCGGGCAGGTCCCACAGGTCGGACACCCCGTGCAGGGCGAGGAGATCGAACCGTTCGCTCATCTCCAGCACCAGCGCGTCTATCAGGCGGCCGGCCATGTCCGGATCGGTGGCCAGCGCCGACAGGCGGGGCAGGTACCGGCTGTGCTCGACACCGCGCTTGCAGTCGATCCCGACCAGGCCGACCGGGAGCTTCGCCAGGCCCATCACCAGGTTGCGCTGGTACATGGACTTGCCCGACGAGTTCGCCCCCAGGGTCAGGGCGTGCGGCATCTTGCGGTAGTCCCGCTCGAAGACCGTGCCGTCCTCCCGCAGCGCCACCGGCACCACCAGGTCACGCGGCCGGGCCTTGCGCGGCAGACGCACCCGGCGCAGCACGTCGTAGCCCGTCATCCGCAGCTCTACATAGCCCGGTTTGGTCTCCGCCACGGTCACCGACTGCACCCCGAAGGCGTGCCGCAGCCGCTCCGAGGACACCGCCACGTCGACCGGCTCAAGACCGGCCGGAAGCCGCAACGTCACCCGCAGGCCCGTCGAGGTCGGGCGGATACGGCGGACCTTCGGCGCGACGGGCCGGACCTCACGCCGGGCCAGGTTGCGGGTCATGAACGCCCGCAGACCCGTCGGCTGCACCGTCAGCCCGCACACTTCCATCGTGGACCGATACGACCAGGCGAAGCGGCCCCACGTCAGCGGCAGACCCACCGTCGACCAGTACACGCGCGGAGCCCGAGCCTTGGCGTAGCCGACACCGCCGGCCCCCGCTAACGCCCCCGTGGCCTCCAGCCACAACGTCCAGTCGCTCATGGTCAGGCCGCCGGGGTGATCGCGACCGCACGGAAGGAGATCCCGTGCCGCTTCTGGCCGTTGAACTCGTTCTCCCAGTCCCGCGCCTTGAGCCCGACGACCCGCACCGGGATACCCGGCTGAAGACCCTCGGGCAGGCCCGTCTCCGGGATGGTCACCTGGTAGAGGTTCCCCTCCCCCTCGTCCGAGACCAGCAGGCCCACCGTGGACAGCGCGGCTCCGGTCTCCCGGTCCATCGCCCGCTCCCCGGTCTTGGCGTTGGCCAGCTTCGGCACCGGCGCGGTCGCCACGAACACCACAGCAGACGACGTGTCGATCTTGAAGGACGGCATCAGTTCTCCCAGCGTTGAAGACGAGGCAGCCCAAACCGGACTGCATGACTCGCTGTCCTAGGACTGCGAGCCGCTGATTGAGATAGTGCATCGCAGTCCTAGGACTGTCAACAGTCCTAGGACTATGTTTCACTAGACCTCGTTGAGAGGGGTTCGAGATGGCGTCCAAGTGGCGGGAGCTGGCGGACAAGCTGGCCGAGCAGATCAGAAGGGGTGACTACGCCCCTGGCCAGCGTTTGCCTCACATCCGAGAACTCGTCGACGCCGGTGAAGGCTCCAAGGCAACCGTGCACGCCGCCTACAAGGCACTGGAAGCCGAAGGCCTGGTCACCTCTTCACGCGGCCACGGCACTGTCGTGCGCCAGCAGGTCCCCCTCAAGCGCTTGGGCATTGCCCGCTACGACAAGGCCAAGTGGCGAGACGGCGACGAGGTCGCGTTCATCGCGGACCGCGTGGCATCGGGCCGCACTTACCGCCGGAACGAGCAGACTCAGACGGTGAGCCGCGTCGTGGCACCGCCGGAGGTCGCAGCCGCACACGGGCTGCCGGAAGGCGCGGAGGTCTACGCACGCGCCCGCCTGGTCAAAGAAGGCGACCAACCGACGCACACGCTGACCAGCTACTACCGGCCCGAGCACGTGGAAGGGACGCGACTGGTCGACCCCACTCCGGGCCCCGCCGGCCGAGGCGGCGGATTCCGCGTGCTGTACGACGCGGGTTACGAGATCGACCACATGAAGGAGCAGTTGTTCGCTCGCGCCGCCACACCGGACGAGGTGAAGCAGCTCCAGTTGCCGCCGGGCGAACCGGTGGTCGAGCTGCATCGGACGACGTATACGGCGGACGGCACCGTCGTGGAGTTCGCCATCGGGGTGCACGCGGCATCACGCTTCGCGTGGGAGTACGACTTCAAGGTGCCCGACTCGGCGAGGGACGGAGAAGGGCAGCAGTGATCTCAACGCAGGATTGGGCCGACGCCCGGCGCGTGTGGGACTACCACCAGATGGGCCATGCCCCCCGGCCGTGCTCGGTGGCCATCGGACTCGGCAGTCACGACCTGGGAGTGGCTGACACCGCCGTGGACCTGTACAAGCGCGGCATGGCCCCACTGCTCGTTTTCACCGGAGCCACCAGCCCGACGACACGGGACCGCATGCCCCGCGGCGAAGCCGTCCACTACCGCGAGCGGGCATTGGAGCTGGGGGTTCCCAGCGAGGCCATCCTTGTGGAGCCGCACGCCCGGAACACCGGGGAGAACATCCGCTTCTCCCGGAAGGTGTTGGAGGAGAATGGGGTAGAGGTCGCCTCCGTGCTGCTGATCAGCAAGCCGTACGAGGAGCGGCGCGCGTACGCCACGGCACGCAAGCTCTGGCCCGAGGTCGACGTCGTCAGCGCTTCCACGCCCATGACCTTCGACGAGTACGTCGACTCCATCGGTGACGCCCGTTTGGTGATCGACATGCTGGTCGGCGCCCTGCAACGGCTGATGATCTACCCGGATCAGGGATTCATGATCCGCCAGCCAGTACCCGCCGACGTGGCCGAGGCGTACGAGCGCCTGTGCCAAGCCGGGTACACGAGCCGACTTACATCCGCCGCGACATCTTCGACCTGACCAGCGAAACGAGAGCTGTTACAGGTTTCTCTACCTCATCAAGCCCCGGCTGCGCTCCGCTCCGCCGGGCGCGCTTCCCGGCTCTGGCTGCGCCCGCGCTCCTGCCTTCGGCCCGCTCGGCGCTGCCGCCGCCGACGCGCGCCCACATGTGGATAGGGCCGGGTGGCCATGAGTCGATCACCGCATGGCGCGGCAACGCTCAAAGCAGTGCCTCCGGCGGGGGCGCTCAGGCTCCGAGATGGAGGGGCGCCGTTCGCAAGTGCCGGCGGAGTGGTGGCGTGCGCGGGGAGCTCCCATCCCGTCTGCCGTCGACCCAGGCAGAGCCGAGCAGACGCGGCCCATGGCGTCCAGGTCGTTCGTACAGTGGCGCGCTCCACCTGGACGCCATGGACCACGCCCGCTCCACGGTGTGTGGGTCGACGGCAGACGGGATGGGAGCTGGGGTAAGTGGTGAGAAAGGCAGGCGGGAAGGCGAACCCGAAGAGCAGCGTCACAGCAGCTGCCGGAATGCATTCCTCAGGAATTCGTGTGCCCATTCAGTGTCAGCGACGGTGGCCTCGAGTTGGTAACGCCCGTCACGATCTTCAACCGGCGTCATGTCCCCTTTTCGAGCACCGTACCGAGCCACCTCGGTCTTCAGCTTGGACCACCCCAAACGCTCCGAATCAGAGATAAGATCACGGGCCACATCGCCCGAAATCCTGATCTGGAGCGGCTGGTAAGTGTACGTAATGTCGCCGCGAAATTTGCCGAGGTAATCGACATTCTCGATCGGCTGCAAGAGCGGAGAAGTCCCTCGCAAGAACCACCAGGTCACCTCAGCGTAGTCCTCGCAGTCATCCAGGCTCGGAGGCTCAGCGCCGTCATGCTCAACCGCATTACGAAGCTGCCTCATGCGATGCAGCATCCGCCGACGAATGACGCCCCAGTGATCCAGTAGACCAAGAGGACCGAGCTGCTTGAACTCCGGGTACTGCTTGAACCCATACAGCTGATCTAAGTGATCTATGCGGGTTTGCATAGACCGCTTGAGTGCCAATATGGCGTCAATCCTGTCGTATGCGTTCTGGTGATTCTTGATCCGGTAATCAGCGTGAGCGTGCGAGAACTCTGCCAGGTCCTTAAGAGCGTTTTCCTCTGACGTCATACCGGACCGCCCAGACCCACCCTCTCCGCAACCCGGAAGCGCGGGATCTATCCACCATGTTTGCAGCTGCTGTCGCGCCATGATTCACAGGATAGGCATGATGCCAGGCGTTTAGGCAGGGAATTTCTCGGGGGCTGCCGACTTGCATCCTGCCCGGAGAAGTCGCCTCGGCCGTCGCACACAACCGTGCCCCAGGCGTGCCCGATCGACCGGGAAACCACGGGGAACACCGGGTAGCCACAGAGTCTCCGCATGCGAACGACCCCCAACCGAACATGCAGGTCAGGGGCCATTCTCACAGCTCACCACGCGGTGGGTGTGGGATTTGAACCCACGGTGACTCGCGCCACGACGGTTTTCAAGACCGTTCCCTTAGGCCGCTCGGGCAACCCACCCCGCGCCGTCGGTGATCGGCGGCGCGGGACAAGAGTAACGGTTGGGTGCGGCCCTGTGTCAGCTGTCGCCGACCCGTGAGCCCAGGGTGAGTTCGACCGTCCGGGTCTTGCCGTCGCGTTCGTAGGTGATGGTGACCTCGTCACCGGGCTTGTGGGTCCAGATCTCGCCGATCAGGGTGGGGCCGCTGTCGATCACCGTGTCGTCGAGCTTGGTGATGACGTCGCCGGGCTTGAGGCCCGCCTGGTCGGCGGGGCCGCCCGCCTCGACCGGGTCGGAGCCGCCGGCGCCGGTGTCGGTGATCTTCGCGCCGCCGACGGCGTCCTCCAGGGAGACCGAGGCGCCGATCTTGGCGTACACCGGCTTGCCGGTCTTGATCAGTTCCTGGGCGACGTACTTCGCCTGGTTGATCGGGATGGCGAAGCCGAGGCCGATGGAGCCGGACTGGCTGGTGCCGCCCAGGCCGTTGCCGGCGGACTGGATGGCGGAGTTGATGCCGATGACGTTGCCCTTGGCGTCCAGCAGCGGGCCGCCGGAGTTGCCGGGGTTGATCGAGGCGTCGGTCTGCAGGGCGCTCATGTAGGAGGCCTGGCTGCCGGTGCCGTCGCTGGAGGCGACCGGGCGGTTCTTGGCGCTGATGATGCCGGTCGTCACCGTGTTGGACAGGCCGAAGGGGGCGCCGATGGCGATCGTGGAGTCGCCGACGGCGACCTTGTCGGAGTCGCCGAGGGTGAGCGGCTTCAGGTCCGACGGGGCGCTCTTGAGCTTGATGACCGCGACGTCGTAGCCCTGCGCGTGGCCGACGACCTCAGCGTCGTACTTCTTGCCGCTGGGGAAGGTCGCGGTGAGCTTGCCGCCGTCCACCGCGTCCGCGACGACGTGGTTGTTGGTGACGATGTGGCCCTCGGTGTCGAAGACGAAACCGGTGCCGGTGCCGCCCTCGCCGCTGCTGCTCTCCGCCTCGATGGTGACCGTGCTGGGCAGTGCCGTGGAGGCGACGGCCGCGATCGTGCCGGGGTCGCGCTTGAAGTCGCCGCCGGCTTCGGAGGAGGAGACGGTGGTGGAGCTGGAGCTGTCGTCGTTCTTGGCCAGGGTGTAGCCGAGGCCGCCGCCCAGACCGCCCGCGAGCAGCGCCGCCACCAGGATCGCGGCGGCCAGCCCGCCACGCCTGCGCTTGGGCTCGGGGGCGGGGGGCTGCTGGTACGCGGCTCCCCATCCGGCGTCCGGACCGCCGGGGCCGCCGGGGGCACCCGGAGTGCCGAGCCCGTCCTGGCCGTACGCCGAGGTCTGCGTCGGCGTCGCCGACGGGCCGCTCGGCGGCGGCGGGGGCGGCCAGCTGCTGTCGGGGGCGGAGCCGGAGGCCGTGGGGGCGGCGTACGGGGAGCCGGTCTCCGGGGCGGCCGGCGACGCGGGCGCCGGGGGCTGGTCCGGGGCCGGAGGCGCGGGCGCGGGGGAAGCTGCCGGAGTGTCCACCGGCACCGGAGGTGCGGACGGGGCCGGGGGTACCGCAGTGCCCTCGTTCTCGGTGCTCACAGCTCTTCTCCTCATGCTCGGTCACGCAGCTGTGCCGGTGTTTTTGTATGCCGTCAGCTTTTCCCACGGGCCGTCAGGGCACCATAAGCCGTGCCTGTGGGTCCGCGGTCATTCTTTATATAGGATCTTTTATCGACAAGCGGTGCATCTCAGGCGCCTTGCAGAGGCCCGCAGGCTCTTCGCATTCCATCCGACCCGACGGCTACCCCGTCCCGGTGGCACCATGACGCGGTGACCCACGCACGGCAGCACCGGATCCAAGTCGTCGCCCACCGGGGAGCCTCCGAAGACGCCCCCGAGCACACCCTGGCCGCGTACAAGAAAGCGATCGAGGACGGCGCCGACGCCCTCGAGTGCGATGTACGGCTGACCGCGGACGGCCATCTGGTCTGTGTGCACGACCGCCGGATCAACCGTACGTCCAACGGTCGCGGAGCGGTCTCCGCCCTGGAGCTCTCCGATCTCGCCGCCCTCGACTTCGGCTCCTGGAAGCGAACCCCGGCGGGGCGCGTGCGGGACGAGGATCCCGACTGGGAGCACCGCCCGGAGGATCCCGCGGAGACGTCGGTGCTGACCCTGGAGCGGCTGCTGGAGCTGGTCGCCGACGCCGGACGCCGCGTGGAACTGGCCATCGAGACCAAGCACCCCACGCGGTGGGCGGGGCAGGTCGAGGAACGGCTGCTGGTGCTCCTGAAGCGGTTCGGCCTGGACGCGCCGGCCGCTCCGGAGGAGTCCCCGGTGCGGATCATGAGTTTCTCGGCGCGTTCGCTGCACCGCGTGCGGACCGCCGCCCCGACGCTGCCGACGGTCTATCTGATGCAGTTCCTCTCGCCCCGGCTGCGCGACGGGCGGCTGCCCGTCGGCGTCGGCATCGCCGGCCCGTCGATCCGGATCGTCCGCGGTCACCCGGCGTATGTGGAGCGGCTGCGGCAGTCCGGGCACAAGGTGCACGTCTGGACGGTGAACGAGCCGGAGGACATCGACCTCTGTGTGGAGCTGGGGGTCGACGCGATCATCACCAACCGCCCCCGCGCGGTGCTGGACCGGCTCGGCCGCTGACCGAAAACCGCCCCTGACCGCAGCGTCGTCACGGGTAGTGCTCCGGCGTGTTCGGTCCGTATTCGATCGTTTCGAATGCGTCACCGGAGAGGAATCGGCCGGTTTCCGGTACAGGCCAATGGGGCATCCACACCGTGGCGTGGGGCGAAGGAGGTCTCGGGGGTGGCGTTGGTGGTGGCACAGGAGGTGCCCACGTCGTCGAGCATGGCCGTACCCCATGGCCCTGCGGGCGTGGGGAAAGCACGGCACCGTATGCGTGATCAATTGCGCAGAGGCGGCGTGGCGGAATCGGTCATCGACGATGCCGTACTGATCCTTTCGGAACTTTTGAGCAACGCCTGCAAACATGGCCGGCCATTGGGTGATGCCCTCGCCGGGGACGGTGACGTCAGGGCCGCGTGGCGCGTCGATCCGGGCGGCCGGCTCCTCGTCGAGGTGACGGACGGGGGCGGCCCGACCCGCCCGGCCCCGGCCACTCCGTCGGTCACGGCCCACGGCGGCCGCGGGCTGAACATCATCACGGCCCTGGCCGACGACTGGGGCGTACGGGACGAGCTCCACGGCGAGGTCACCGTGTGGGTCGTGGTCCACGACGACGTCCATGATCCGGATGCCGGGCACCGCCGCGACGACTTCGCTACGCGCGTCGCCGCCCCGTCGGTGGCCGCCATGCCGGAGCTGGACTTCGCGGACGCCTTCGACGACCTGGACTGAGCACCGTTCCGGGCCCTTGGGGGAGCACTCCGCACCGCCGCTCGGGTAGTCCACGCCCGGGGCGTTGTCCACAGGGGCCCGTCGGTCATGGCGCAAACGGCTAGGCTCCCGACGTACGAGATGAGCCGTCACCGGGAGACACCCACCATGGCCAAGAAGCGACCCCAGACGAAGGCCACGCGGCCGCAGATCACCGACGGTGAGGTCCCGGTCGTCGGTGCCCGTGAGCCCTGCCCCTGCGGAAGCGGCCGCCGCTACAAGGCCTGCCACGGCCGGGCCGCGGCCCACGCCGTGACCGAGCTGGTGCACCGCCCGTTCGAAGGGCTGCCGGGCGAGTGCGACTGGGTGGCGCTGCGCGAGCTGGTGCCGGCCGCCACCGCCGAGCTGACCCTGAAGGACGGCCTGCCCGAGGGAGTCCCGTCGGTCACCCTGGCCACGGTGCTGCCGATGGCCTGGCCCGCCCTGCGCCGCGAGGACGGCTCGGTCCTGCTCGGCCTGCAGAACGACACGGCGTCCGGTGACATCAGCCGCGATCTCGCGGACACCCTCGAGCGAGCCCTTCAGGCCAAGCCCGGTACGCCCGTCCAGGGCCGCCGCGCGCCGGCCGACGGACCGCGCCTGCAGGACCTGCTCGACACCGAGGGCGCGTTCGAGCCGGTGGTCCACAGCGGCTTCGAGTTCTGGGTGCCGGACGCGGAGAACGCCACTCCCGAGGTGACCGCCTCCCTGGAGCGGGCCAACGCCGCGGCCATCCCCACCGTGAAGCTGACCGGCGTCGATGCCGCCTACTGGTGCGAGACCCCGGAGAAGAACCACCTGCGCTGGGTCATGCCGCACCCCGAGGAGCAGCTTCTGGACGCGCTCGCGCGGCTGCACGCCGCGGGCCGTTCCAGCCTCGGCGAGGGCACCCGTCTGGTGGGTTCCTTCCGTGCTCACGGGCTCACGGTCCCGGTCTGGGACCTGCCGAGCGGCGTCTCGGCCGAGGACATCGAGAAGCCGGCGGCCGAGTTCGCCGAGCGCCTGGCCGCCGCCCTCGCCACGGACGCGCCGCTCACCCCGGAGGAGCGCCGGGCGCGCGGCGGACTGACCAACCGGCAGGTCACGCTCAGCTGACGCGGACCCCGCGGACCCGGTTCGGCTGACCGACCGGTCAGCCGAACCGGATCCGGCGCATCGGGTGAATCGTGTCACAACTCCCCCTGGAGCAGGGGGAGTCGGTGTCCGAATAGCCGAGGCAATCCTGAGATCGAATTTGCGAACCGCCGATCTCTTGTTACCGTTCCAGTAGCCCGGTTGCTGGTGCATCCCCCGTCGCCAGCAACCGGGTCTTTCCATGTGCGATCCGGCGCCCGGTGCGCGGCCGCGCCTCAACTGCCGTCAAGTTGCCCTGAGTTGCTGCCGACCCGCAGCAGCAGCGGCCCCCGGCCGCCCCGTTCCGCGAACTCCGCGACCGCCGTGTACCCGCTCACCGGACCCCGGCCGCCCTCGCGGGGGGTCTCGCAGCTCGCCGGCTCGTCCTCGGCGCCGACGGCACAGCGGATCCGCACGGTACGTCCGCCGGGCTCCATCAGGGTCAGTACGGCGTCCAGGGAGCGGCCGGTGGCGTTGCGGTAGTAGGTGCGCGCCCAGTTCTCCTCGTTCTGGGTCAGCACACAGGTCTGCGCCTCGATGCCGTCGGGCGAGGTGAGCTCGGGCCCGCAGCGGGCGGCGGTGGCCAGTCCGAGGCCGAGGAGGAACGGGGAGCGGCGGGCGTCGGGTCCGGCGCTGCCCCGGTCCGACGGCGCCCGGTCGTCCCCGGCGCCCCCGCGCTCTCCGGCATGCCCGGCGCCCTCGGCGTCCGAGGCTTCCCCGGCGCCCTCCCGAGCGGATTCAGGCCCCGCGGCGGGCCCGGCGCCCAGGGGCCACCCGGTGCCCGGCTCCGCCGTGCTCGTGGCGCCCCGGGACCCCACCGACCCTCCGTAGGCCATCGCCAGCGGCAGTGCCACCGCGCATGTGGCGGCGCCCGCGACGGCGAGGAGTCGGAACCTTCGGGCGTTGGGTGCGGCCGTTGACCGGTGGCGGCGCGGCGTTCGGGACCTGGGGCCCCCAGAGTGACGCGGCATGAACAGGACGATAACGATCCATGTCGGGCGCCCGGTTCCGCGCGCGCCCGACACCCTAGAACTCGGGCGCGCTCACACCCGTACGAGTGAGGGCGTCGACCATGGCGCCCACCACGGTCTCCACGTCCGGGACCCAGGGGGCGGCCGGGGCGGGCAGCGGGGCACGCTCCCAGCGGATCCGGCCCTGTCCGGTCTCGGAGGGGGGCAGGGCGAGATAGCCGCCCTCGCTGTGGAAGCGCAGCGAGCCGGGGACGAAGTCCTGGGCGTACAGCAGGTCGCCCAGCCGTTCCATGGAGTACGGCCGGACGAGCACGGCCCACCGGGCGGGGGACGCGACGACCGGGCCGACGCGGACGCCCTCCCGGTCCAGCGCGGCCAGCGCGCGGGCGGCGGCGGAGGCGGGCAGGCTGACCGCGCAGGGCGCCTTGTGGCCGGTGGCCAGGATGATCGGTGCCGTCGGCCGGTTGGTCCACCACCAGCGCACCATGCGTTCGTCGGTGGTGGCCGCGAGCAGGCCGGGGTCGAAGGGATGGGCGCCGGGCGCCGGGCACTCCGGGTCCGGGCAGCCGCAGCGGTCGCGCCCTTGCGGGTCGGCCGCCACACCCGGGAGTACGGGCCACTGCCATTCCGTCGCGAAGGTCAGGGCCGCGCTGATCAGTTCACGCCTCCCGTCGTTCCGCCTGGACAGGAGCCTGCGTCGCCTTCCGGGGATCTCGCGCATGAGCGCTCGTCCTTTCCGTTGCACGCCTGGCAACACGGTGGGCCACATCACATCATGTGTCGATCACTTCACTGTGCGTACCTGCTGGCGCATCACACCCTGCGTCGAAGCGCGGGGAACCCCTATGGGCCGAGCGTTGGCTGCCTCCGCCGCCGTGTTTCAAAAGCGTGGGGCCTGGCGTGGGGTGGCGAAGTGTGGCGTTTTGCCGTCCCGCGTATTTCTCTCCGCCGCCGCCACGGGAGGATGGGGCACGGTCGTCGGTGGATAGGACGCCCGGGTCCGTCGCCAGGTTCCGGGCGGCTCCCAACCGCCCCTGGCCTTCACCGAAGTACGTACCCATCACGACCGCTGTGACGCTCCGTCGAGCAAGCCCAGTCGACCGCAATATGGGCTTACCCGAGGCAGTTTTAAGCCAACTTTGCCTTTCCGCAAGAGAGTCGGCTCCAAGTCCCTGAAATCCCACTGACACCACCAATCCCACCAGGACAATGCTGGACATCTCCTCCTGACTGCGTGTACATGTGGAGACATTGCCAGCGGCGCAGATTGACATGGGGGTTTGCGATGCTTTTGAGCAATACGCGCCGGTCGGAAAGCCGGACGCCATGAACGCCCCGCACCCTCCGAAAGTGGCCGGAATCGATTCAACGGTTCCGGCGCCCGCACACACTGTCGCGCCCGCGTCGCTGGCCCCGGGCGTCGCCGCCGCGGCGACCGGACCAGGGGCTCTTCTCCAGGACCGGCTCGCCGGCTGGGTCTCCGATCTCACGACCCTGCACGAGCTCACCGAACGCCTGGTCCGCACGGACACCCTCGCGGACGCCCTGAACGAACTGCTGCGCGCGGGAGCCGCGCTCGTGGGCGCCCGGCGCGGACTCGTCGTCCTGGAACCCGCCGACGGCCTGGCGCCCCGCGGCACCGTCGGCCTCGGGCTCGGCCCGTCGGATCTCGGCCACCTGGAGACCGTCCCGCGCGGTGCGCTGCCGTACGGCGACCTCCTCGACCCGCCCGCCGGACGGCCCGGCGGCGTCACCGAGATCGTCCGCCCCGACCTGTTCGCCGAGGACGGGCTCGACCCCCGCCACCGCGAGGTGGCCGCCCGCCTCGGCTACGCCGCCAGCTACGCCCTGCGGCTGTCCACCGACACCGCCGGCCGCCTCGGCGCCGCCGTATGGGTCTACGACGAGCCCGCCGAGCCCACCGAGCGGCAGCGCCATCTCGCCGGCCTGTACATCCGTTACGCCACCGAACACCTCGCCCGGCTCCTCGAGGTCGAGCGCACGCGCGCGTGCATGACGACGATCGCCGAGGAACTGCTCCCCTCCCGGCTGCCCCGGGTCTCCGGTGTCCAGCTCGCCGCGCGGCACCGCACCGGCCCGCGCGGGGGCGGTGACTGGTACGACGCGCTGCCGCTGCCGGACGCGGCCCTCGGTCTCGCCGTCGGCTCGGTCACCGGCTCGGGGCCCAGCGCGATCGCCGCGATGGGCCGGCTGCGGGCGTCGCTGCGGGCGTACGCCGTGATGGAGGGCGAGGACCCGGTCGCCGTCCTGTCCGACCTGGAACTGCTGCTCCGGCTGACCGAACCGGCCCGCTCGGCCACCGCGCTCTTCGCGTTCTGCGAGCCCGCGCTGCGCAAGATCACCCTGGCCGGCGCCGGGCACAGTCCGCCGTTGCTGATCGGCGAGCGGCGCACCGAGTTCGCGGAGACCTCCGTCTCCGCCCCGCTCGGGATGCTGGCCTGCTGGGAGGCGCCCAGCGTGGAGATCGAGGCGGAACCCGGAGAGACGGTTCTGCTCTACACCGACGGGCTGCTGCACCGCACCGGCGACCCGGCCGACCGCGCCTTCGCCCGCCTGCACGCGGCGGCGGCCGGCCTGCCCCGCACCAAGCGGCGCGACCCGGAGGCGGTGGTGGACCACGTCCTGCGGACCGTGCTGCCCGACGGGCTGGACGAGGCCGACAGCGAGGAGGACGTGGTCCTGCTCGCGGCGCGGTTCGAGTGAACGGCCACAACGGCAGGTGACGGGTCCTTCGGCACCTGGGCTCCGAGCCGTACGACCGTACGATGGGGGAGGTCCAGTGCCGTATCAAGGAGGATGACCGTGGCCGACGAGCTCACCCCGGAGACCCCGGAGGAGACGGAAGAGCCGATCAAGCAGCGGAAGAACGGCCTGTACCCGGGCGTGTCCGACGAGCTGGCCGAGAACATGCGCTCCGGCTGGGCGGACACCGAGCTGCACGACCTGCAGCCGATCGCCCAGGCCGCCGAGACCGCCGCCCGCCGTGCCGCGCTCTCCGCCCGCTTCCCGGGTGAGCGCCTGGTGATCCCCGCCGGCAACCTGAAGACCCGCTCGAACGACACGGAGTACGCCTTCCGCGCCTCGGTCGAGTACGCGTACCTCACCGGCAACCAGACCGAGGACGGCGTCCTCGTGCTGGAGCCGACGACCGACGGCCACACGGCGACCATCTACCTCCTGCCGCGCTCCAACCGCGAGAACGGCGAGTTCTGGCTGGACGGCCAGGGCGAGCTGTGGGTCGGCCGCCGGCACTCCCTCACCGAGGCCGAGAAGCTGTACGGCATCCCCGCCTCCGACGTGCGCGAGCTGGCCGGCAAGCTGCGCGAGGCCACCGGCCCGGTGCGCGTCGTCCGCGGCTACGACACCGGCATCGAGGCGGCGCTGACCGACAAGGTCACCGCCGAGCGCGACGAGGAACTGCGGGTCTTCCTCTCCGAGGCCCGGCTGGTCAAGGACGAGTTCGAGATCGGCGAGCTGCAGAAGGCCGTCGACTCCACCGTGCGCGGCTTCGAGGACGTCGTGAAGGTCCTCGACAAGGCCGAGGCGACCAGTGAGCGGTACATCGAGGGCACCTTCTTCCTCCGCGCGCGCGTCGAGGGCAACGACATCGGCTACGGCACCATCGCCGCCGCCGGACCGCACGCCTGCACGCTGCACTGGGTGCGCAACGACGGGCCCGTGCGGTCCGGTGATCTGCTGCTGCTCGACGCGGGTGTGGAGACGCACACGTACTACACCGCCGACGTCACCCGCACGCTGCCGGTCAACGGCCGCTACAGCGAGATCCAGAAGAAGATCTACGACGCCGTGTACGAGGCCCAGGAGGCCGGTATCGCGGCGGTGAAGCCGGGCGCGAAGTACCGGGACTTCCACGACGCCGCCCAGCGGGTGCTGGCCGAGAAGCTGGTCGAGTGGGGGCTCGTCGAGGGGCCGGTCGAGCGGGTGCTGGAGCTGGGTCTCCAGCGCCGGTGGACGCTGCACGGAACCGGCCACATGCTCGGCATGGACGTCCACGACTGCGCCGCCGCGCGGACCGAGACGTATGTCGACGGCGTGCTGGAGCCGGGCATGTGCCTGACCGTGGAGCCGGGGCTGTACTTCCAGGCCGACGATCTGACCGTGCCGGAGGAGTACCGGGGCATCGGCGTGCGGATCGAGGACGACATCCTGGTGACCGAGGACGGTAACCGGAACCTGAGCGCGGGGCTGCCCCGCAGGTCGGACGAGGTCGAGGCCTGGATGGCCGCGCTGAAGGGCTGACGTTCCGCTCGATGGCCGGGCACCGACCGGGTGCCCGGCCATCGTTGCTGGGCGAGGCTGTGCCGCGGTCGGCCGTGCCCACGGGGCGGGGCCGCGTGTCGGCTCAGCCCCGCGCCCCTTGGAGGGCGTCCAGGAACAGGGCGCCCGCCAGCAGGCCCGCACTTCCCTAGGGGGTGTCTCGCGGATCATGCCGGGGTCGCCGTGCCGCCCGCGTCCAGGACCGTCCGCGCGCCCGCCTGGACGTGGCGCAGGCCCGCCGGGCCCGGGTCAGGACGTCGGCCGGTCGCCTCCGTGCCGGTGGCCGGGCCGGCGAACGCCGCCTGGTAGCCGGCGACGGCGAGACCGCCGGCGACGACCGTGCCGCCGGTCACCGCGAGGGCGCGGCGCCGGGTGAGGGATGTGTCCTTGTGGGCCGCCCGTTTCGGGGCGCCCGTCGTGTTCTCCGTCATGAGCGGGAACGTAGGACCGCAGCCCGTCAGGCAGTCGGGTCCGGCGTAAGAGGGCGCTGTGAATGCGGCGGGCGCTCAGGACGCCGTCATCAGGGGGGCGTTGTCACGCCACTTCAGCATCTTGTCGAAGCTGACCACCGCGCCGCCCCGGCCCGGCTTGTTGCCGAAGTGGACGTGGTCGGCGAGTTCCCGGATGAGGCACAGGCCGCGGCCGTGCTCCGCCTCGTCGGCGGCGGGGGCGGGGGCCGGGCGGGAGGTCGTACGGGTGAAGCCCGGGCCCGAGTCGGTCACCTCGATCCGGCACTTCTCGCCGTCGAGGTACGCGGTGACCCGGTACGCCCCGGAGGCGCGGCCGCCGCCGTGCTCCACGGCGTTCGCGCAGGCCTCGGTGAGGGCGACGGACAGGTCGTAGGAGACCTCGGGGTCGACGCCCGCCGTCTCCATCGTGCCGAGCAGCAGCCTGCGGGCGAGCGGCACGCTCGCGGCCTCGCGCCGTAGATGGAGTGACCACCAGATGCTCATGCTCCAGCCTCCTGGGCGCCGGCCTCCTGGCCGCGGCTCGACATACCGTTACGTATTACCGCGCGCGTCCGTGCGTAAGCCCTCCGTCAACGTGATGCCGCCCATACAGGGGATGCGCCGAGGGCGCCAATCGGTGTATGTAGGGCCGAATGCATCAGTCGGCGATTTTGCGGACCTGCCGTATGGCGGCGGTAAGTCCAGTGGGATGATGAGCCCGCCATGTCTGCCCCCCACGCGCGCCCGGCGCCCGCCGGACGCGATCTCCGGATGCTGCGGGCCGCGGTCTTCGCCGCGGTCTGCGTCGTGCTGGCCGCGGCCGGTCACGCGATCGCCTCGTGCGCCACAGTGCCGCTGTGGACGCTGGGCGCGGGCTTCCTGGGGGCGGTCCTGGTCGCGGCGCCGCTCGCCGGGCGGGCGCGCTCGCTGCCGGGGATCGCGGTGCTCCTCGCGGGCGGACAGACGGTCCTGCACATGCTGTTCGGACTGGGGCAGCACGGCACGGCGGGCACGGCGGCGACCGCCGCGACCGACGCCTCGCTGGTCCAGCAGGCCGCGCGGCTGGTGTGCGGCACCACCGCCGCGGCCCTCAGCCCCGCCCAGGCCCAGCGCATCCTCGCGGACGCCCGGATCGATCCCGGCACACACCTGGCCCATCAGCCGTCGGACGCCCTGTCCACGGCGGCGGGCTCACCGGCCGCGCTGCTGCCGTCCCTGCCGATGCTCCTCGGCCACGTCCTGGCGGCCGTCACCGCCGGCTGGCTGCTGCGGCGCGGTGACCTGGCGCTGCTGCGCATCCTCGGCCTGTCGGCGGAAACCGTCGCCGACGGCGCGTTCGTACGCTCCCTGCGCGCGGCGCTCGCGCTGGTGCGCGCCCTGTGCACTGGGCTCCCGGCCGCGCCCCACGCGGGCCCGCGCCTGCCGCGCACCACGCTGCTCACCGTTCCCGAGCCCCGCACCCTCGCACTCCAGCACACCGTGATCCGGCGCGGCCCGCCGGCCGCTGTGTTCGCCCTCGCCGCCTGACGCGACGCGACCCGGCACTCCACCCGCGGTGGGGAGGGTCCGCCGTCGCGCGGCACGCGCGCGTGCGCACTTCCGTCTTCGACGGTGCGCCGTTCCGCGCGTATCCCTCCCGAGCGGTGGACCGTCCGCGGTCCGCCACCGCGATCACGTCCGTCAACGGACTCTCACTCGAAGTGGAGTGCTCATCACCATGAAGGCTTCCCGTATCGCCGCCGCCGGCGCCCTCGCCGCCTCGGCCGTCCTGGCCCTGTCCGTGCCCGCCTTCGCGCACGTCACCGTGCAGCCGGAGGGCACGGCCGCCAAGGGCGGCTACGCGATCGTGGACTTCCGGGTCCCCAACGAGCGCGACAACGCCGCGACGATCAAGCTGGAGGTCAGCTTCCCGGCCGACCACCCGCTGACCTCGGCGCTGCCCGTGCCGGTCGACGGCTGGGACGTCAAGGTGACCAAGGCCGAGCTGGACAAGCCTGTCGATTCGCACGGCGAGAAGATCACCGAGGCCGTCTCCAAGATCACCTGGACGGCGAAGGGCGACGGCATCGAGCCCGGCTACCTCCAGAAGTTCCCCGTCTCCGTCGGCCAGCTGCCCGAGGACGCCGACGAACTGGTCTTCAAGGCGATCCAGACCTACGACAACAAGGACGTCGTGCGCTGGATCGAGGTGCCGCAGGAGGGCCAGGAGGAGCCCGACAGCCCGGCGCCCGTGCTGACCCTGTCCGAGGCCGGGGACGACCACCACGGCGGCTCCGGTGCCGAGGAGGCGTCCGAGGAGACCGCCGACGACACCGAGGCGGCCGCGCAGACCACCGCCTCCGAGGAGTCCGGCGACAGCACCGACACCACCGCCCGGGTCCTCGGCATCGTCGGCATCGTCGTGGGCGCCGCCGGCGTCGCCTACGGCGTGCTGGCCGGCCGTCGGCGCGGCAACGCCTGACGCTCTCCGCTCGTGGCGGGCGCCGGGGCCGCGGCAGGCCCCGGCGCCTGCCGGATCACTCCCATCCCAGGAAATACCGACATGCGCAAGAAGATGTTCGCGGCGGCCGCGCTGCTCGCCGCCGCCTCCCTGACCCTGACCGCCTGCGGCGGTGACGACGAGGCCGGTTCGCCGGTCTCCGTGGTCTCCGAGGAGACCGGTTCCGACAAGGCCGCCACCGTCCTCGACCAGCCGTTCGAGAAGCCGGACCTGGTGCTGACCGACACCCACGGCAAGGCCTACGACCTCCGCAAGGAGACCGCGGGCAGGCCCACGCTGATCTACTTCGGCTACACCAACTGCCCCGACGTCTGCCCGTCGACGATGAGCAACATCGCCGTCGCCAAGAAGCAGCTGCCCAAGGCGGACCAGGACGAGCTGCGCGTCGTGTTCGTCACCACCGACCCGGAGCGCGACACCCCCGAGGCCCTCGGCAAGTGGCTGAAGGGCATCGACCCCCAGGTCGTCGGCCTGACCGGCGACTTCGACACCATCCAGGCCGGCGCCCGCACCATCGGCATCTCCATCGAGCCGACGACGAAGGAGAAGGGCAAGGTCGTCTCCATGCACGGCACCCAGGTCATCGCCTTCTCGCCGAAGACCGACGCGGGGTACGTGCTCTACGGCGAGGACGCCACCGTCGACGACTACACCAAGGACCTGCCCAAGCTGGTCAAGGGAGAGAAGCCGTGAGGCGCACAGCGGCGACCGCCCTGCTCGCCGCCGGAGCGCTGGCCCTCGCGGGCTGCGGCACCGGCTCGGACTCCGGTTCCGGTTCCGGGTCCGGCGCCGGCGACCCGGGCGCGGACCTCTCCGTCAGCGGCGCCTACATGCCGCAGCCGGTCTCCGACTCCATGGCGGCCGGCTTCCTGACCGTCACCAACGACGGCGACGAGGCCGCCGAGCTGACCTCGATAACCAGCGAGATCGGCCAGGTCACCCTCCACGAGACCGTCGACTCGGCGATGCGCGAGATGACGGACGCCGAGGTGCCCGCGCACGGCCGGCTCGTCTTCGAGAGCGGCGCGAACCACCTGATGTTCGAGAAGCTGAAGCGCAAGCCGAAGCAGGGTGAGACGGTCGAGATCGAACTGCACTTCGCCGGGACCGACCCGGTCACGGTCGAGATGCCCGTGAAGCCGGCGACGTACCGCCCGGTGTCCGGACACTGAGGGAGGGACCAACCACCGTGCCGCAGACCATCGCACCGCGCGTCCGAAGCCTGGTGCTGCTGCTCCTGGCCGTCGTCGGCGCGCTCCTCGCCGGTGCGGCGCCCGCCTCCGCGCACGCCGCGCTCACCGGCAGCGACCCCCAGCAGGGTGCGGTGGTCGACAAGGCGCCCGCGCAGGTCTCGCTCACCTTCTCCGAGACGGTCTCGCTGTCCGACGACGCGCTGCGGGTCCTCGACCCCAAGGGCGGGCGCGTCGACACCGGCGAGCCGACCGGCACCGGCGGCGCCACCTACTCCGTGAAGCTCAAGCCCGGCCTGCCCGACGGTACGTACACCGTGTCGTACCAGGTGGTGTCGGCGGACAGCCATCCCGTCGCCGGGGCGTTCACCTTCTCCGTCGGCGCGCCCTCCGAGACCACCGTCACGGTGTCCGGCGAGACGTCGGACGGCGGAGTCGTCGGCCTGCTGTACGACCTCGGACGGTACGCGTCGTACGCCGGGTTCATCGTGCTCGTCGGCGGCGCCGCGTTCGTGCTCGCCTGCTGGCCGCGCGGCGCGGGCGTACGGGCCGTGCAGCGGCTCGTCGTGTCCGGATGGCTGGCCCTCACCGCGGCCACGCTCGGCCTGCTGCTCCTGCGCGGCTCCTACACGACGTCCGGGAAGTTCGCGGACGTCTTCGACCTGGACCTGCTCGGGCAGGTGCTGCAGACCAAGACCGGCGCGGCCCTCGTCTCCCGGCTGCTGTTGCTCGCCGCGGCGGCGCTGTTCATCTCCGTGCTCTTCGGGGCGTTCGCCCGGCGGGTCGAGGGCGAGGACGAGCAGGACCTGAAGGAGACACGGGACCTCGCCTTCGGGCTCGCCGTCGGCGGGGTCGTCGTGGCCGCCGGGCTCGCGGCGAGCTGGGCCATGGCCGAGCACGCCTCCACCGGCATCCAGCCCGGGATCGCCATGCCCGTCGACGTCGCCCATCTGCTGGCCGTCGCGGCCTGGCTCGGCGGACTCGGCGCGCTGCTCGTCGCGCTCTACCGGGCACCCGTGGAGACCCCGCTCGGGGCCACGGTCGTACGGCGGTTCTCCCAGGTCGCCTTCGGCAGCGTGCTCGCGCTGGTCGCGACCGGGATCTACCAGTCCTGGCGGCAGGTCGGCTCCTGGTCGGCGCTCACCGGCACCCGGTACGGGCAGCTGCTGTGCGTGAAGGTCGGGCTCGTGCTGCTGCTCCTCGGGGTCGCGTGGATCTCACGCCGATGGACCGCGAGGCTGGCGGACACGGTGACCGTGGCGGTGGAAGAGCGTGGGGAGCGTGTCGAGGCTCGGGTCGGGAGCGCCGGGGCCGAGCGTCTGGCCGAGGGTGCCGGGACGGCGGGGGGCGCCAGGAGCGCCGGGGGCGCGGTGACCGCAGAAGGTGCCGGGACCGGTGATGGCGCCGAGGTCGCCGAGAAGGGCGACGGCGTCAAGAAGGGGGCGGCCTCATCGGCCTCGTCCTCGTCGTCCTCCTCCTCCGGCGCGGGGCCCGACCCCGAGCGCGCCGCTCAGCTCGCCCGGCAGCGGGCCGCCGTCGACACCGCGCGGCAGAAGCGGGAGCGGGACGCCGACCCGAACCGGTACGGACTGCGCCGCTCGGTGCTGGCCGAGGCGGGTGTCGCCGTCGTCCTGCTGGCCGTCACCACCGCGCTGACGTCCACCGAGCCGGGCCGCACCGAGGAGGAGGCCAAGGCGGCCACGGCGGCCTCGTCGTCGACCACCACGACCGGGACCGTCACCCTCGACATCCCCTTCGACACCGGCGGCGAGGACGGCAAGGGCGTCGTCCGTATCGACCTCGACCCCGCGCGGGCCGGCGCCAACGAGATGCACGTCTATGTGACACGGCCGAACGGCCGGGCCTTCGACGTCCCCGAGGTGAAGGTCGCCTTCACCCTGGAGTCCCAGGACATCGGGCCGCTGCCCGTCGTCCCGGACCACATCACCACCGGACACTGGTCGGCGAGCGGAGTGCAGATCCCCATGGCGGGCGAGTGGAAGATCGCCGTGACCGTGCGGACCTCCGACATCGACCAGGTGACCGTCGACAAGAACGCGCAGATCGGCTGAACCCCACACCATGCCTGACCAGACGGCTGACCAGTCCATTCCGCAGGCCCGGACGCCCGGCACCCCCGGCGACCCGGGCACGTCCGGCACGCCCCCGAGGGACGGCCTCTCCCGTCGCCGGCTGCTCGGCACCGCCGGTGCCACCGGGCTCGTGCTCGGCGCGGCGGGCGGCGCCGTGGGCTACGCCTCGGCGCCCTCCGCGGCGACGCCGCTCACCTCGCTCGGCGCCGAGGAGGTGATGTTTCACGGGAAACATCAGCCCGGCATCACCACCCCGACGCAGTCCCGTGGCCATCTCGTCGCCTTCGACCTCGCGCCCGGCGCCGGCCGCAAGGAGGCCGCCGCGCTGCTGCGCCGCTGGTCGGAGACGGCTCGGCGGCTGATGGCGGGCGAACCGGCCGGGCAGGACGACACGGACATCGCCCGGGACGCCGGACCGTCGTCCCTCACGGTCACCTTCGGCTTCGGGCACGGCTTCTTCGGCCGTACGAGCCTGGAGAAGCAGCGCCCGGTCGCCCTGGACCCGCTACCGGACTTCTCCTCCGACCAGCTCGACAAGAAGCGCAGCAACGGCGACCTGTGGGTGCAGATCGGCGCCGACGACGCCCTGGTCGCCTTCCACGCGCTGCGGGCCATCCAGAAGGACGCGGGAGGCGCGGCCCGGGTCCGCTGGCAGATGAACGGCTTCAACCGCTCGCCGGGCGCCACCGCCCACCCGATGACCTCCCGCAACCTGATGGGCCAGGTCGACGGCACCCGCAATCCGAAGCCGGCCGAGTCCGACTTCGACCAGCGGATCTTCGTGCCCGCGAGCGGGGAGCCCGCGTGGATGGCGAACGGCTCCTACGCCGTCGTACGCCGGATCCGCATGCTCCTCGACGACTGGGAGAAGCTGTCGGTCAAGGCCCAGGAGGACGTCATCGGGCGCCGCAAGTCCGACGGGGCGCCGCTGTCCGGGGGCGACGAGACCACCGAGATGGACCTGGAGAAGGTCGACGCCGAGGGCAACCTGGTCGTGCCGATCAACGCGCACGCCCGGATCACCCGGCCCGACCAGAACGGCGGCGCGGCGATGCTCCGGCGCCCCTTCTCCTTCCACGACGGCATCGACGCCGACGGGGTGCCCGACGCGGGGCTGCTGTTCGTCTGCTGGCAGGCGGACCCGCTGCGCGGCTTTGTGCCGGTGCAGCGCAAGCTCGACCGCGGCGACGCGCTGTCACGCTTCATCCGGCACGAGGCGAGCGGGCTGTTCGCGGTGCCGGGCGGGGCGGCGGAGGGCGAGTACGTCGGGCAGCGGCTGCTGGAGGGCTGACCGGGGTGCGCGTCGGCGAGACGTCCGAGCCATGGGGTGAGACGCCGCATTAGGGTGAGGTCATGCCAGCCAGTTATGCGTATCTCGGCCCCGAAGGCACCTTCACCGAAGTCGCCCTGCGCACCCTCCCGGAGGCGGCGACGCGGGAGCTGATCCCGTACGTGTCCGTGCAGTCCGCGCTCGACGCGGTGCGCAACGGTGAGGCCGAGGCGGCGTTCGTGCCGATCGAGAACTCCGTCGAGGGCGGGATCACCACCACCCTCGACGAGCTGGTCGCCGGCCGGCCGCTGATGATCTACCGCGAGGTGCTGCTGTCGATCACCTTCGCGCTGCTGGTGCGCCCGGGCACCAAGCTGTCGGACATCAAGACGGTCACCGCCCACCCGGCCGCACAGCCCCAGGTGCGCAACTGGCTGAAGGCGAACCTCCCGGACGTCACCTGGGAGTCGGCCGCCTCCAACGCGGACGGCGCCCGGCTGGTGCAGGAGGGCCGCTACGACGCCGCCTTCGCCGGTGAGTTCGCGGCCGCCCGGTACGGCCTGGAGGCCCTGGAGACGGAGATCCACGACGCGGAGAACGCCCAGACCCGCTTCGTGCTGGTCGGCCGCCCCGCCCGGCCCGCGGCGCCGACCGGCGCGGACAAGACCTCCGTGGTGCTGTGGCAGCGCGACGACCACCCGGGCGCGCTGCGCGACCTGCTGGGCGAGTTCGCGTCACGCGGCATCAACCTGATGCTGCTCCAGTCCCGCCCGACGGGCGCCGGCATCGGCAACTACTGCTTCTGCATCGACGCCGAGGGCCATATCTCCGACCGCCGGGTCGCCGAGGCGCTGATGGGACTCAAGCGGATCTGTCTCCAGGTGCGCTTCCTCGGTTCGTACCCGCGGGCGGATGTCCGGCCGGGCGAGGTGCTGCCGCCTCGGCAGGGGACGTCGGACGAGGCGTTCACGACGGCGTCGGACTGGGTGGCGCGCTGCCAGGACGGTCGGTTCTAGCCAGTCCCACTGTCCCACTGGTCCTACCGGCCGATTTTCCTTGTCCACAGAAGTTATCCACAGGTCCGCTTCTCGACCTGGGGACAAGTCGACAACGAAGTGCGATGTAGTCGACAAATCGCCCTACAGGCGGCAAGGCCGTCCACAGGGTCACAGGTCACCCTTCGTCCATCTGTTTCCTTCGATCAATCCTTTGGGGTGACCCAATTCCACTCGAAAGTGGGGGCGGGGGTGGTTTGGATCTGGAATTCCTCGTCCCGCTTGCCCGATTCGGAATGATCACTTCCGCTGTCCACAGAACTTTCGCACAGCCTGTGGATAACTCTTCGCGGCTGTGGATTCCTGTGGACGAACGGTCCTCAAGTCCCGCCTGCCGCAAGGGATTCCAGAGGGTTCCGGTCAACGGGCGACCTTCCGGAGTGCCCCGTTCCGGGGGGTGAGATCCTTTTTATTGACAGCGTAGAGCACAGTCGGCAAATGACGCATAACGGAACGTAAGTGGCGACGCGGAATAGTGGGTCGTGAGCCGTCACCCCGCACCGGTAGCCTTGAGCGCGTGATTGACCTTCGCCTGCTCCGTGAGGACCCCGACCGTGTGCGCGCGTCCCAGCGCGCCCGTGGAGAGGACGTCGCGCTCGTCGACGCTCTCCTGTCTGCCGACGAGCGGCGCAGGTCGTCCGGCGTCCGCTTCGACGAGCTGCGGTCCGAGCAGAAGTCGCTCGGCAAGCTCATCCCCAAGGCCTCGCCGGAAGAGAAGGCCGAGCTGCTGAAGAAGGCGAGCCAGCTCGCCGCCGACGTCAAGGCCGCCGACTCCGAGCGCGACGCCGCCGACGCCGAGACCCAGGAGCTGCTGCTCAAGCTCGGCAACCTCGTCCACCCCGACGTCCCCGTCGGCGGCGAGGAGGACTTCGCCACGCTGGAGACGCACGGCACGATCCGCGACTTCGGTGCGGAGGGCTTCGAGCCCAGGGACCACCTGGAGCTCGGCCAGCTCCTCGGCGCCATCGACGTCGAGCGCGGCGCGAAGGTCTCCGGCTCCCGCTTCTACTTCCTCACCGGCGTCGGCGCGCTGCTGGAGCTCGCGCTGGTCAACGCCGCGATGGCGCAGGCCACGGCGGCGGGCTTCACCCCGATGCTGACGCCCGCGCTGGTGCGCCCGCAGTCGATGGCCGGCACCGGCTTCCTCGGCCAGGCCGCGCAGGACGTGTACCACCTGCAGAACGACGACCTGTACCTGGTCGGCACCTCCGAGGTGGCCCTCGCCGCCTACCACATGGACGAGATCATCGAGGCCGACCGCCTCCCGCTGCGTTACGCGGGCTTCTCGCCCTGCTTCCGCCGTGAGGCCGGCTCGCACGGCAAGGACACGCGTGGCATCTTCCGCGTGCACCAGTTCGACAAGGTCGAGATGTTCTCCTACGTGGCTCCGGAGGAGTCGCAGGCGGAGCACCAGCGCCTGCTGGAGTGGGAGAAGCAGTGGCTGACCTCGCTCGAGCTGCCGTTCCGCGTCATCGACGTCGCCTCGGCCGACCTGGGTTCCTCGGCCTCCCGCAAGTTCGACTGCGAGGCGTGGATCCCGACCCAGGGCAAGTACCGCGAGCTGACCTCGACCTCGGACTGCACCGAGTTCCAGTCCCGCCGCCTGTCGATCCGCGTCCGCGACGGCAAGCAGGTCCGGCCGCTGGCGACGCTCAACGGCACCCTGTGCGCCGTGCCGCGCACGATCGTGGCGATCCTGGAGAACCACCAGCAGGCCGACGGCTCGGTGCGCGTGCCCGAGGTGCTGCGCCCCTACCTGGGCGGACGTGAGGTTCTGGAGCCGGTCGCCAAGTGAGTACGGCCTCCGGGTTCCCGTTCCGGCTGATCGCCACCGACCTGGACGGAACGCTGCTGCGCTCCGACGACACGGTGTCGCGGCGCACCCGTGACGCGCTCGCCGCGGCCACCGCGGCGGGCGCCGCGCACATCGTCGTCACCGGGCGCGCGGTCCCGTGGACCCGGCCCGTCCTCGACGACCTCGGCTACCAGGGCCTCGCCGTCTGCGGCCAGGGCGCCCAGGTGTACCACGCCGGCGAGCACCGTCTGCTGACCTCGGTCACGCTGGACCGGCAGCTCGCCGGGGTGGCGCTGGCCAAGATCGAGGCGGAGACCGGCCCGCTGTATCTGGCGGCGAGCCGGGACGGTCTGGACGGCGATGTGCTGGTGGGCCCCGGTTACGAGGTGCAGGGCACCCTTCCGGCGGTCCCGTTCACGGACGCCTCCGACCTGTGGACCGCGCCGCTGAACAAGCTGTACATCCAGCACCCGACCCTCGACGACGACGAGCTGGCCGCGATCGCCACCCGTGTGGCCGGTGGTTTCGTCACCGTCCTCATCGCGGGCGAGGGCATCGTGGAGCTGCTGCCGCTCGGACTGTCCAAGGCCACGGGCCTGTCCCTGGCGGCGCGGCGGCTGGGCCTGAAGGCGGCCGACACGCTCGCCTTCGGCGACATGCCCAACGACATCCCGATGTTCGGCTGGGCGGCCCGAGGCGTGGCCATGGCCAACGCCCACGAGGAGCTGAAGGCGGTCGCCGACGAGGTGACGTCCTCCAACGAGGAGGACGGGATCGCCGTGGTGCTGGAACGACTGCTGGCCTAGGAGACACCCCCTAGCCTCGGGCTGCCCAGGCGCCTCTTTCGAACAGAGGCGAAGGCGGGAAGGGCGGCCCACGCGAGTGTGCGTCGCGTGCTCGAAGCGGCCGCCCCGGGCAGCTCCCCGTGTGCGGCGGGCTCTACGGAGGGGTGGCGACTACTCCGGAGCCCGCCGGCGGCTGCCCTGAAGGGAGTGCGGCGTACTGCCGTGCATGGGCATCGCCGGACTCCTCTCCCGGTTCGTGGTGGACGACAACCACTGTGCCGGTACGAGGAGTCGGGTGCCACCGATTAACGGGGCCGTCCGCGGCGGGGCGTCTACTCCTCGCCCGCGAGGGTCAGCGAGCGCAGTTTCTGCCCGGCGTACCAGGTGGCGAGCACGGTCACCGCGGCCAGCAGCACGGTCGCCGTGGTCAGCCCCACGTCCGAGGTGATCAGATCCCCGCCGGAGACCTTCTGGGCCACCGCCAGCGACCACTGCTGGACGCTGAGGGTGCGGGCGCCGGGCACCAGGGAGCCGAACAGCGCCTCCCAGACCAGGGCGTAGACCAGCCCGAACACCACGGCGTGCCGGGAGACCGTGCCGAGCAGCAGGAACAGCGCCGCGTAGGCGATGGACGCCACCAGCGCGGCCACCGTGTAGGCGACGGCGATCTGCTGTCCGTTGCCGTTGAGGATCAGGCCCGCGACGAGGGTCGGGATCGCGGAGAACACCATGGTCACGGCGATCGCGACGATCAGCTTGGTGTAGATGATCGTCGGCCGCTTCAGCGGCTTGGACAGCAGGTACACCACGGAGCCGTCGTCGATCTCCGGGCCGATCGCGCCGGTGCCGGCGATGACGCCGATGATCGGGACCATGGTGGCGAGGGCGAAGCCGCCGAGGACGTTCACGGCCGTCTGGTCGTCGGCGCCGGACAGGGCGCGCACCGCGACGGCGATGACGATCAGCAGCAGTGGCAGCGCGCCGAGGATGAGCGCGCGGCGGCGGCCGAGCAGGGCCCGGTAGGTGAGCCGGGCGACGGTGGGGTCGTACATCTTCGGCCTCCTACGCCGCGACCAGATACGAGAAGACGGACTCGAGGGACTCGTCGGACGGTGAGACCGTCAGCAGCCGGATGCCGTGGTCCCGGGCCACCCGGGGCAGCAGGGCGGTGAAGCGGCCGAAGTCGACGGCCTGGATCCGCAGCGCGCCCTCGGCGAGGTCCACCTCGATGCCGGAGGTCGACGGGTCGGCGATGAGCGCGGCCGCGAGGGTGCGGTCGTCGCTGGAGCGGACCAGGTAGCGGTGCGGACGGTCGGTCATCAGGCGGCGGATCTTGCGGAAGTCGCCGCTCGCCGCGTGCCGGCCCGCGACCACGACCTCGATGTGCCAGGCCAGCTGTTCGACCTCCTCGAGGATGTGGGAGGAGAACAGCACCGTGCGGCCCTCGTCGCCCATGCGCCGCAGCAGGTCCATGAGCTGCATGCGCTGGCGCGGGTCCATGCCGTTGAACGGCTCGTCGAGCAGCAGCAGCGAGGGGTCGTGGACGAGCGCGGAGGCCATCTTCACGCGCTGCCGCATGCCCTTGGAGTAGGTGGCGATCTTGCGGTCCTGCGCGTACTCCATCTCCACCGTGGCCAGCGCCTTCTGGGCGGCCTTGGCATCCAGGCCCTGGAGTTCGGCGTTGGCGAGGACGAACTCGCGGCCGGTGAGGAAGTCGTACATCGCCTCGCGCTCGGGGACGATGCCGATGTGCTTGTAGATCTGCTCGTTGCGCCACACCGGCTGCCCGTCGAGGGTGACCGAGCCGGTGGAGGGGGCGAGGAAGCCGCCCATCATGTTGATGAGGGTGGACTTTCCGGCGCCGTTGGGGCCGAGCAGGCCGGTGACGCCGGGGCCGATCGTCATGGTGATGTCGTTGACGGCGACCACGTTGCCGAACCAGCGGGAGACGTGGTCGATGCTGAGTGTGGTCACAGGCCCACCTTCCGGTAGCGGCGCATCAGCAGGCCGTAGCAGCCGGCGATGAGGCCGAGGGAGACGAGGACGTAGACGGCTCCCTGGCCGTCACCGGGGCCGACGTTGCCGGGGAACGTCGAGGTGGCGCCCAGGAAGGCGGACTGCACGCCCTCGATGAGGGTGATCGGTGAGAAGAGGCCGATCCAGGCGATGGCGTCGGTGGTGTCCTGTTCGAAGGCGATGGCCTGGAGGGTGGTGACCGCGCCGTAGGCGATGGTCAGTACGGCGATCACGGCCGCGATGCCGAAGCCGCGGCGCGGGGTGACCGCGGCGATGACCAGGCCGATGCCGGAGAAGAGCAGCGAGAGCAGTGCCACGGAGACGAGTCCCTGTGCGAATCCCTTGGTCTGGTCGGCGAAGTCGAGCTTGGCGAGCAGAGCGCCGATGTAGAGCACGAGCAGCGGGGCGGCGGTGAGCAGGAACATCGCCGAGGCCAGTGCCGCGAACTTGGCACGGACGTAGTCGGCGGTCTCCATGGGCCGCGAGAAGTACAGCGGGACGGTCTTGAAGCGCAGGTCGCGGGAGACCGACTGGGGTGCCTGCGAGGCGACGTAGAGGCTGATCACGGCCTGCATCAGGATCGCGTAGCGGGTGTAGTCGACCGGGAGGTCGTCGGCCTTGGTGGCGACGGCCACGGCGACCATGATGCCCGCGGGCAGGCACATCACCACGAACAGCAGCATCGGCAGCACCTTGGACTTGGCCGAGCGGCCGAGGCCGTAGGCGCCGCGCAGGGACTGCGAGTAGAGCGAGCGGCGGGCGTAGGCGCGGCCCAGGCGGGGGCCGTCGTAACCGCGGTAGCCGATGTTGTGGATGCGGCTCTGGTCGCCCGGGCCCGACGGGGCGTCCGAGGTGGGCAGGGGATGCTCAACCGCCATGGCCCACGGCCTCCTTCCGCTGGTCGCCGGTCTCCTGGAAGACCTCCGAGATGTGATGACGGCGCTGCTCCATGCGGACCAGGCCGAGGCCGAGGCCGGCGACGATGTCGCGGACCAGGTCGTAGGTCTCCTCGCCCTGGGCGGTGAGGAGCAGGACGTGGCCCGCGCCGGGCAGGCCGCCGGCGTGGTCGACGGTGATCCCGCGCGCGTGCAGCGCGTCGCGCATCGCGCGGGTGCCGTCGGGGTGTTCGTCGCTGTCGGTGACCTCGATCGCCAGGGTGGTCGTGGTCTGGGTGAAGTCGGTGGTGGAGCTGGAGCGCAGCAGCTTGCCGCCGTCGATGACGACCACGTGGTCGCAGGTGCGTTCCAGTTCGCCGAGCAGGTGGGAGGTGACCAGGACCGAGATGCCGAAGTCGGTGTGGATGCGGCGGATCAGGGCGAGCATGTCGTCCCGGCCGACCGGGTCCAGCCCGTTGGTCGGCTCGTCCAGGAAGACCAGCTGCGGATCGTGCACCAGGGCCTGGGCGAGTTTGACGCGCTGCTTCATGCCCGTGGAGTAGCCGCCGATGGGGCGGTAGCGCTCCTCGTACAGCCCCACGTGCCGCAGGGTGTCCGCGGTGCGTTCGCGGGCGGCGGCGGGCGGGAGGCCGGACATGCGGGCCATGTGGACGACGAACTCGGTGGCCGAGACGTCGGGCGGCAGGCAGTCGTGCTCCGGCATGTAGCCGACGCGCTCGCGGATGGCGGCGCCCTCGGTGGCGACGTCGAGGCCGAGCACCTCGGCGCGGCCCTCGGTGGCCGGGGACAGACCCAGCAGGATCTTGATCAGTGTGGACTTGCCGGCACCGTTGGCTCCGACGAGTCCGGTGACACCGGGCCCGACGTCCACGGAGAGCCGGTCAAGCGCGGTCACCCGGGGGAACCGCTTGCTCAGGCTTTCGGTCGCGATCACAGTCACGTCATAGAAGGTAGTGACGCGTGGCACGCCGGGCGTCACCCCGCAGAGCCGTCTTCGCGTCAGCCTCCAGTCGTACGGACCCGTAGGGGATGCAGTGCCTGAGGGCTACGGACCGGGTCCCGGAGCGGGCTCCGGAGCGTGAGGGATCACGCCTATTGACGCGGACTCTAACAACTGCGAGATTCAGGCCTGTCAAGTTACGGGCGCGTAGCGCAGTCGAAGGAGCCGGCATGACCACGGCGTTGACAAGCGGACTCTCGGCGGCGGCACTCTCCGCGGAGCTGGACGGGTTCCGGCAGGTCCAGCGGCTCGCCTACGAGTGCGCGGAGGCCGTCGCCGCACGGCTCGAGCCGGGCGTGACCGAGCGCGAGGCGGCGCGCATGCAGCGGGAATGGCTCGGCGCGCGGGGCGTGCGGGACTGGTTCCACCTGCCGTTCGCCTGGTTCGGCGACCGCACCGCCTTCGTGAACTTCCGCGTCCCGCTCCAGTTCTTCCCCACCAACCGCCGGCTGGAGCCCGGGATGCCGTTCATCCTGGACATGGCGCCCGTCCACCGGGGCCACACCGCCGACATCGGCTACTCCGGTTCGCTCGGCATCAACCCCGTACAGAACAGGCTGATGGCCGACCTGGAGGCGCACCGCGAGCTGATCCTGCGCGAGGTGCGCGAGCGCCGCTCGCTGCGGGAGATCTACGAGGACGTCGACCGCCTCATGGTCCGCCAGGGCTACGCCAACCGGCACCGCGCGTACCCCTTCGGTGTGATCGCGCACAAGGTCGACCGGGTGCGCGAACGGCGTTTCTCGCCCCGGCTGTTCGGGTTCGGGACCCAGTCCCTGAAGGGGCTCGCGGCCGACGCGCTGCACGGCCACCGGGAGGGCTGGTCGCCGCTGTGGTCGCCGTACCGCTTCTCCGACCATCCGCCGCAGCCGGGCCTGTGGGCGGTCGAACCCCACCTCGGCTTCCGGGGAACGGGCGCGAAGTTCGAGGAGATCCTGGTCGTCACCGATTCCCGGGACCCCGAGGAAAGCGCCTTCTGGCTGGACGACGATCTGCCGCACGTGCGGCGCTGGACGGAGGAGAAGTGACGGTGCTCAAGGGCGCGCGGGAGCGCTGGATACGGACCGGCGGCGTCGAGCTGTGCGTGGCCGAGCTGGGCGACCCCGAACAGCCGACGGTGGTCCTCGTGCACGGCTATCCCGACAGCAAGGAGGTCTGGTCGGAGGTGGCGGCGCGGCTCGCCGGCCGCTTCCACGTGGTGCTGTACGACGTACGCGGCCACGGGCGTTCGACCGCGCCGCAGCCGCTGCGGGGCGGGTTCACACTGGAGAAGCTGACGGACGACTTCCTCGCCGTCGCCGACGCGGTCAGCCCCGGCCGGCCGGTGCACCTGGTGGGGCACGACTGGGGATCGGTGCAGTCCTGGGAGTTCGTGACGGTCAAGCGCACCGAGGGCCGGATCGCCTCCTTCACCTCGATGTCCGGGCCCTCCCTCGACCACTTCGGCCACTGGATCAACAACCGCGTCAAGCGGCCCACCCCCCGCCGGGTCGGGCAGCTCCTCGGCCAGGGCGCCAAGTCCTGGTACGTCTACCTGCTGCACACCCCCGCCCTGCCCGAACTCGCCTGGCGCGGCCCCCTCGGCAAGGCCTGGCCGCGCATGCTGGCACGACTCGAGAACGTCCCGGCCGGCGACTACCCCACCTCCTCGCTGCCCACCGACGCCGCCCACGGCGCCTGGCTGTACCGCGACAACGTGCGGTCCCGGCTGCGGCGCCCGCGCGGTGACGCGTACGCGCACGCGCCCGTGCAGCTGATCATCCCTGTCGGAGACGTGTTCCTGTCCGAGCGGCTGTACGACGAACTGGAGCTGTGGACGCCGCAACTGACCCGGCGCACGCTGCCCGCGAAGCACTGGGTGCCCCGGACGCGGCCCGACCGGCTGGCCGCGTGGATCGAGGAGTTCGTCACCGGCGTGGAGGGCGGACGGACCGCCCCGGCCACCGGCAAGGGACGCTACGCCGAACGGTTCGGCGGCCAGCTGGTGCTGGTCACCGGCGCCGGCAGCGGCATCGGGCGGGCCACGGCGTACGCGTTCGCCGAAGCCGGGGCGCGGGTGATCGCCGTCGACCGGGACGCGGAGACGGCGGCGCGTACGGCGGAGATGGCGCGGCTGCTGGGAGCGCCGGCGGCGTGGGCGGAGACCGTGGACGTCTCCGACGAGCAGGGCATGGAGAAGCTCGCGGAGAAGGTCGCCGCCGAGTACGGCGTGGTGGACGTGCTGGTCAACAACGCCGGGATCGGGCTGTCCGGGTCCTTCTTCGACACCACGCCCGAGGACTGGAAGAAGGTACTCGACGTGAACCTGTGGGGTGTCATCCACGGGTGCAGGCTCTTCGGGAAGCAGATGGCGGAGCGGGGCCAGGGCGGGCACATTGTCAACACCGCGTCCGCGGCGGCGTACCAGCCGTCCAAGGTGCTGCCGGCGTACAGCACCTCCAAGGCGGCGGTGCTGATGCTGAGCGAGTGCCTGCGGGCGGAGCTGGCCGGGCAGGGCATCGGGGTGAGCGCGATCTGCCCGGGGCTGGTGAACACCAACATCACCGCCACGGCGCGGTTCGCGGGGGTCGACGCGGAGGAGGAGCGGCGGCGGCAGAAGCGGACCGCCCGGCTGTACGGGCTGCGGAACTATCCGCCGGAGAAGGTCGCCGACGCGGTCCTGCGGGCGGTGGTCGAGGACCAGGCCGTGGTGCCGGTGACTCCCGAGGCTCGCGGGGCGCATCTGCTGGCGCGGTTCCTGCCGGGGGTATTGCGGAGGGTGGCTCGGGTGGAGCCGCGGTTGTAGTCCGGCTCGGCCTCGGCTTCGCCTTCGGCCGTCGAGGGTTCCCACCCGCACCACCCGTGCGACTTTCATCGTCGGGCGCGGGTGGCCCCCGTGGGATGCCATCGCCGTCGGCGGCTGCCGGTGGTTACTGCCTGCCGGTGGCCAGACCTTAGAGCCCCCACCTGCGGCGCATCGCGTTGTCAGTGCCTCCCCCTACGCTCGCAGGTGATGGCACGGACATGGACATGCGTCGGTCTCCGGTGGACGGACAGCGGACCCGTTCTCCGGTGGGACGGGGGACGGCGCAGTGCGCTGGGCTGGGGGCGGCGGGTGGCGTTCCGGGTGGTGGACGGGGGTGAGCGGAGGTGTCTCGGGGCGCGGGGGCACGGATGTCCGGTGCGGGCCGTGGTGGCGGGCCGGAGTACCGGCGGGCGGTGCGAGGAGTGCGCCCGGCTGGAGCGGGCGCACTCCGTGGCCGCCGACACGGTCGCCGACGATCCACGGCCGTACCACGTCTACCTCGCCTGGTTCGGGCCCGGCATGACCAAGGTCGGCATCACCGCCGTGGAACGCGGCTCCGCGAGGCTGCTGGAGCAGGGCGCGGTCTGTTTCAGCTGGCTCGGCGCCGGGCCCCTGATGGCCGCGCGGCGGACGGAGGAGCTGCTGCGGGCCGCGCTGCGCGTGCCGGACCGGATCCCGTACGCCGAGAAGCGGGCCGTGCGGGCCGCGCTGCCGGCGACGGAGGCCGAGCGGGCCGCCGAGCTGGCCGGGCTGCACGCCCGCGCGGTCGCCCTGCCCGGCTGGCCGGAGTCCCTGGCCCCCGAGCCGTTCCGGCCCGTCGACCACGTCCGGGCCTTCGGGCTCGCCGCCGCGCCCCCCGCCGCGGCGGAGGTGACGGAGCTGGTGCCCGGCGGGGCGGTGAGCGGGGAGCTGGTGGCGGCGGCCGGGCCCGACCTGCATGTGGCGACGGGCGGCGGCCGGGTCGTCGTACTCGATATCCGGTTGATGACAGGGTGGGACCTGGTGTCCGCTGGGGGTGACGAGCTGTCGGTGCCGGTGCGGGAGCTGCGCGGCGCGCCGGCCCATGAGCAGGGCGGGCTCTTCTGACACCGGGCGCGGCGACAGGAGGAGGAGCGGGCGTGGACATCACCGTGCAGTGGGTGCGCACGCTGTGGACCAAGCGGTCCCGCGGCGGCCCGGCCGCCGCCCGGCGGAACGCCGTACCCGTCGCCTTCGCCCTGCCGGACGGTGTCCCCGCCCGCGCCCACACGGTGCGGATGCACGAGCGGGACGACTTCACGCCCCGGCACGGGTGGGCGGAGCCGAGACGCGTCGGCGTGGAACTGCGGGAGCGGGACGGGCGGCTGCGGGTGCTGCCCCGCGTGGAGCCCTTGTACGCGCTGCCCCCGCGGCCCCGTCGCCCGCCCGCCGTGCGGCTCGCGCCCGGCGAGTGGGTGCGCTGGCAGCTCAACTACCGGTTCAGCAGCGCGGCCGGCATGCAGGACTGGACGTACTGGCTGGACACGTTCAACATCGCCTACGGCGAGGTACCGGCCGACGACGTCTTCCTCGGCACCCCCGCCTTCCACGTGGACGAGCAGGGACCCGTGCGGTAGCTGAGAGACCTCTGTCCACGGCCTGTGTGTTTCTCAGGAAAATCACAGGTTGCCGAAAGGACGCTCTCAGAGCGCCCCGACAGGGTGTTCAGCATGACCACGACCTCGCCCCAGGGGCGCACCGAACTGCTGAGGCCGGACGGGAGCCCCGTCCGGGTGCTTGTGGTGGACGACGAGCTGTCGATCACCGAGCTGCTGTCCATGGCCCTGCGCTACGAGGGCTGGCAGATCCGGACGGCGGGCGACGGCCACGGTGCCGTGCAGACCGCGCGGGAGTTCCGGCCGGACGCCGTCGTGCTGGACATGATGCTGCCGGACATGGACGGCCTGACCGTGCTCGGGCGGTTGCGTCGCGAGCTGCCGGACGTCCCCGTCCTCTTCCTGACCGCCAAGGACGCCGTCGAGGACCGTATCGCCGGGCTGACCGCCGGTGGCGACGACTACGTCACCAAGCCGTTCAGCCTGGAGGAGGTCGTCGCGCGGCTGCGCGGGCTGATCCGCCGCTCCGGCGCCGCCGACCGGCGTTCCGACTCGCTGCTGGTCGTCGGCGACCTCACCCTGGACGAGGACAGCCACGAGGTCACCCGCGGCGGGGACTCCATCCACCTCACCGCCACCGAGTTCGAGCTGCTGCGCTTCCTCATGCGCAACCCGCGGCGCGTCCTCAGCAAGGCGCAGATCCTGGACCGGGTCTGGTCGTACGACTTCGGCGGGCAGGCCAATGTCGTCGAGCTGTACATCTCCTACCTGCGGCGGAAGATCGACGCCGGCCGCGAGCCGATGATCCACACCCGGCGCGGCGCCGGCTACCTGATCAAGCCCGCCGTCTCATGAGCGGGCGACGACGGCCGCGTCCGCAGCCGCGCACCCTGCGGACGCGGCTCGTCGTCGCGTCCGTGGTGCTGATCGCCGTCGTCTGCGCGGTGATCGGCTCGGTGACGACGCTCGCGCTGCGCTCCTATCTCTACGGCCAGCTCGACGGCCAGCTGAAGGAGGTCGCCGCGCGCGCGTCCGGCAGGTTCGACCCGCCCGACAAGGACGTGACCGGGGGTGGCGGCGCCGGTCTGATCGGCGGGCAGGACAAGCCGCCGGAGGACATCGACCTCTCCAAGTTCGTCACACGCGGCCCGCAGCCCGTCGGCACCATCGCCGCCGAGGTGCGCGACGGCTCGATCGCCGAGGCCGAGGTCGGCAAGAAGGCCGCCGACGGCAACAACGTGCCCCAGCTGAACCCGGAGCCGCTGAGCGACGCCCAGACCGAGGCGCTCGGCTCGGTCGCCCGGGACGGCGAGGCGCACACCGTGGACGTCCCCGGCCTCGGCGGATACCTCGCGCGGTACCAGACCGGCCCCAACGGCAGCTACTACGTCGCCATCCCGACCTCCGACGTCACCCGCACCGTCAACACCCTGATCATCGTGGAGGTCAGCGTCACCGCCGCCGGCCTGGCCGCCGCCTTCCTCGCCGGAGTCGTGATCGTCGGTGTCGCCACCCGCCCGCTGCGCAGGGTCGCCGCGACCGCCACCCGGGTCTCCGAACTCCCCCTGCACAGCGGCGAGGTGAACCTCGACGAGCGGGTCCCGGAGTCGGAGTGCGACCCGCACACCGAGGTCGGCCAGGTGGGCGCGGCCCTGAACCGGATGCTGGACCACGTGCACGGCGCCCTGCACGCCCGCCAGCGGAGCGAGACGCGGGTACGGCAGTTCGTCGCGGACGCCAGCCATGAACTCAGGACGCCCCTGGCCTCCATCCGCGGCTACGCCGAGCTGACCCGGCGCGGCCGGGAGGCGGTCGGCCCCGACACCCGGCACGCCCTGGGCCGGATCGAGTCCGAGGCCGGCCGGATGACCCTGCTGGTCGAGGACCTGCTGCTGCTCGCCCGGCTGGACGCCGGACGCCCGCTCCAGTTCGAGCAGACCGACCTCGTCCCGCTCGTCGTCGACACGATCAGCGACGCGCGGGCCGCCGGACGGGACCACAACTGGCGCCTGGAGCTGCCGGACGAGCCGGCGCCGGTGTCGGCGGACGCGGCCCGGCTCCAGCAGGTCCTCGTCAACCTGCTCGCCAACGCCCGTACCCACACCCCGCCCGGTACGACGGTCACCGCGCGGGTGCGGCGGAGCGGGGCGTGGCTGTGCGTGGACGTGCAGGACGACGGTCAGGGCATCCCGCCCGAACTGCTGCCGCACGTTTTCGAGCGGTTCGCGCGCGGCGACTCGGCGCGCTCCCGCGCCACCGGCTCCACGGGCCTCGGGCTGGCCATCGTGCAGGCCGTCGCGACCGCGCACGGTGGCGCGGTGACCGTCGACAGCGTGCCCGGACGGACCGTCTTCACCGTCCACCTGCCGGCGCTCACGACGCCCACAGCCGCCGAAACGAACCGGCAACCGCACTCACAGGCACGGCACAGCCTCACCACACGGGTGCGACAGGGGAGTTGAGAAGAGTCGGTGCCATGCGAACCGACTCTTCTCCCGGCACCCTGCCGGCGCGGGAGCACCTCCCGGCCGGAGACGCCGGTACGCCTGTCCTGGACGTAGTGATTCCCGTCTACAACGAGGAGAAGGACCTCCAGCCGTGCGTGCTGCGGCTGCACGAGCACCTGGCACGCACCTTCCCGTACGCATTCCGCATCACGATCGCGGACAACGCGTCGACGGACACCACCCCGCGGGTCGCCGCCGGGCTGGCCGCCCGGATCCCGCAGGTGCGGTCCGTGCGGCTGGAGCAGAAGGGCCGGGGGCGCGCCCTGCGCACCGTCTGGTCGGCCTCGGACGCGCCGGTCCTCGCCTACATGGACGTGGACCTGTCCACCGACCTCAACGCGCTCCTGCCGCTGGTCGCGCCGCTGATCTCCGGACACTCCGACCTGGCGATAGGTTCCCGGCTCGCCGGCGGCTCGCGCGTGGTGCGCGGCGCCAAGCGGGAGTTCATCAGCCGCTCGTACAACCTGATCCTGCGCGGCTCGCTCCAGGCCCGCTTCTCCGACGCCCAGTGCGGCTTCAAGGCGATCCGCCGGGACGTCGCGCAGGTGCTGCTGCCGCTGGTGGAGGACACCGGCTGGTTCTTCGACACCGAGATGCTGGTGCTCGCCGAGCGGGCGGGCCTGCGGATCCACGAGGTGCCCGTCGACTGGGTCGACGACCCCGACTCCACCGTCCACATCGTCAGGACCGCCACGGACGACCTGAAGGGCGTCTGGCGGGTGGGCAAGGCCCTGGCCACCGGTTCGCTGCCGCTCGACCGGCTCACCCGGCCGTTCGGCGACGACCCGCGCGACCGCGAACTGCCCGACGTCCCGAGGGGGCTGGCCCGCCAGCTCCTCGGCTTCTGCTTCGTCGGCGCCCTGTCCACCCTCTTCTACCTCCTCCTCTACAGCGGCTTTCGCTCCTTCACCGGTTCGCAGACCGCCAACGCGCTCGCCCTGCTCGTCTCCGCCATCGCCAACACGGCGGCCAACCGGCGCCTCACCTTCGGCGTGCGCGGCCGCGGCGGGGCCGTCAAGCACCAGGCGCAGGGTCTGGTGGTCTTCGCCATCGGCCTCGCCCTCACCAGCGGCTCCCTCGCCGCCCTGGGCGCGGCCACCCCCGACCCCGCGCACTCCACCGAACTCGCCGTGCTGATCGCCGCGAACCTCGCGGCGACGGTGCTGCGCTTCCTGCTCTTCCGGGCCTGGGTCTTCCCGGACCGCACCACCACGACCTGGGGGGACGACACCATGCGGTTGCAGCCGGTGCGTCCGTACGACACCGATCCAAGGGACTTCCGATGACCACGACCACCCTGCACGGCCCGCCCGTCGGCACTCCCGCGCCCTCGCCGGAGACCCGGGAGCGGTCGTTCGTACGACGGCTGTGGCGCGGCCGTCCCGAGGACGCGCGCTGGGTCCGCCCGGCCTTCCTCGGCGCGCTCCTCGTCATCGGCGCGCTCTACACCTGGAACCTGACGGCGTCCGGCTACGCCAACTCCTTCTACTCCGCGGCCGTCCAGGCCGGCAGCCAGTCGTGGAAGGCGTTCTTCTTCGGCTCGCTGGACGCGGGCAACGCCATCACCGTCGACAAGCCCCCGGCCGCCCTGTGGCCGATGGCCCTGTCGGTGCGGCTCCTCGGCCTGAACTCCTTCGCCGTCCTGTTCCCGCAGGTGCTGATGGCGGTGGCGACGGCGGGCGTGCTGTACGCGTCCGTGCGCCGCCGCTTCCCCGCGCCGGCCGGACTGCTCACCATGGCGGTGTTCGCGCTCACCCCGGTCGCCGCGCTGATGTTCCGCTTCAACAACCCGGACGCGGCGCTCGCCCTGCTGATGGCCACCGCCGTGTACTGCACGCAGCGCGCCCTGGAGAAGGCACGGACCAAGTGGCTGCTCCTCGCCGGCACGGCGATCGGCCTCGCCTTCCTGGTGAAGACGCTCCAGGCGTTCCTGATCCTGCCGGTGCTCGCGCTCGTCTACGTCGCCCTGGCGCCCGCCCCGCTGAGGAAGCGGATCGGGCAGGTGCTGCTCGCCGGTGCCGCGATGGTCGTCGCGGGCGGCTGGTGGGTGGCGGTCGTCGAGCTGTGGCCGGCGTCCTCGCGGCCGTACATCGGCGGCTCGCAGAACAACTCCTTCCTGGAGCTGACCTTCGGCTACAACGGCCTCGGCCGCATCAACGGCGAGGAGACCGGCAGCGTCGGCGGTGGTGGCGGCAACGGGGGCGGCGGCTGGGGCGAGACCGGCTGGGACCGGATGTTCGGCTCGAACATCGGCGGCCAGATCTCCTGGCTGATCCCGGCCGCGCTGATCCTCCTCGTCGGCGCGCTGTTCGCCACCCGCAGGCTGAAGCGCACGGACGCCACGCGCGCCGCGTTCCTGCTCTGGGGCGGCTCCCTGCTGATCACCATGGTGATCTTCAGTTTCATGCAGGGCATCTTCCACGAGTACTACACCGTCGCCCTCGCCCCGTACATCGCCCCGCTGACCGGCATGGGCGCGGCCCTGCTGTGGGCGGAGCGCGGCCGGGCCCGGGCCTCGCTGACCCTGGCGGCGGCGATGACGGCCACCGCGGCGTGGGGATACGTCCTGCTCGACCGCTCCTCCGACTACCTCCCGTGGCTGAAGTGGCTGGTCCTGGTCGGCGGCCTGCTCGCCGCGCTCGGCCTGGTCTTCGCGAACCGGCTGGGCCGTCGCGTGGCCCTCGGCGTGGTCGCGCTGAGCGTCGTGACCGGGGTGGCCGGTCCGGCGGCGTACAGCCTCACCACCCTCGGCGAGGGTCACAGCGGCTCCATCGTCACAGCGGGCCCGTCGGTCGCGGGCGGCCTGGGCGGCATGGGCGGCGGGCGTCCCGGCGGCGGCCCCGGCGGGGTCGGCGGCCTCCCGGGCGGGGGCCAGAACCAGCAGGGCGGTCAGCAGGGCCGGCAGGGCGGCGGCATGGGCCAGCCCCCGGCGGGCGGTTTCGGCGGCGGGTTCCCCGGCGGCGGCCAGAACCAGCAGGGCCGGCAAGGCGGCCCGCAGAACCAGACGCCCGGCGGCCAGGCCGCCGGCGGCCAGACGGGCGAGGGCGGCGGCGGCATGGGCGGCCTGCTCAACGGCGCCTCCGTCTCCGACGAGGCCAAGGAACTGCTGGAGGCGAACGCCGGGGACCACACCTGGGCGGCCGCGGCCATCGGCTCCCAGAACGCCGCGAGCTACCAGCTGGCGACCGGCGAGCCGGTGATGGCGATCGGCGGCTTCAACGGCACCGACCCGTCCCCGACGCTCGCCCAGTTCAAGCAGTACGTGGCGGACGGCAGGATCCACTACTTCATCGCGAGCGGCATGGGCGGCGGACCGGGCGGCGGCGCCGACGGCAGCTCCTCGCAGATCAGCTCCTGGGTCGAGGAGAACTTCGAGGAGGTCACGGCCGGCTCGGCCACCTTCTACGACCTGACCCAGCCGAAGAGCGGGAACTGACCGGCACCGACACCCCGGCCCGATAAGCGCTGTACACCGTATGGGAGTCCCTATACGGTGTACAGCATGTCATCGACCTCCCAGGCGCGGTCCCCGCAGGACACCCAGGGCGGCCACCCGCAGCGCTGGCTGATCCTCGGAGTCATCTGTCTCGCACAGCTCACGGTGCTGCTCGACAACACCGTCCTGAACGTGGCGATCCCCTCCCTCACCGAGGAACTGGGGGCCGCCACGTCCGACATCCAGTGGATGATCAACGCCTACTCGCTGGTCCAGTCGGGCCTGCTGCTCACCGCGGGCAGCGCCGCCGACCGCTACGGCCGCAAGAAGATGCTGATCACCGGTCTCGCCCTGTTCGGCGCGGGCTCGCTGGCCGCCGGACTCGCCGACTCCACCGCCCAGCTCATCGCCGCGCGGGCCGGCATGGGCGTCGGCGGCGCGCTGCTGCTGACCACCACCCTCGCCGTCGCCATGCAGATCTTCACGCCGGAGGAGCACCCCAAGGCGATCGGCATCTGGAGCGCGGTCAACGCGCTCGGCTTCGCGACCGGCCCGCTGGTCGGCGGTTTCATGCTCGACCACTACTGGTGGGGCGCGATCTTCCTGATCAACCTCCCCGTGGCGGCGCTGGGACTGGCCGCCGTGGTCGCGCTGGTCCCCGAGTCCAGGAACCCGCAGGGGGACCGGCCGGACCTGCTCGGCGCGGTGCTCTCCACCATCGGCATGTCGTCACTGGTCTTCGCGATCATCTCCGGGCCGGAGCACGGCTGGTCCTCGGGCCGGGTGCTGACCAGCGGCGGCGTCGCGGTCGTCGTACTCGCCCTGTTCGCCTGGTGGGAGAGCCGGATCCCGTACCCCATGCTCGACATGCACTTCTTCCGCAACCGCCGGTTCACCGGCGCGGTCGCCGGCGCGGTGCTGATCACCTTCGGCATGGGCGGGGCGCTGTTCCTGCTCACCCAGCACCTGCAGTTCGTGCTCGGCTACGGCCCACTGGAGGCGGGGGTGCGGACGGCGCCACTGGCGCTGGTGGTCGTCGCGCTGAACTTCTCCGGGCTGTCCGCCAAGTGGCTGACCAAGCTCGGCACCCCGGTGTCCGTCGCGCTCGGCATGGTGCTGATGTCCGCGGGCCTGGTGTCGATCGCCACGCTCGGCTCCGCCGGATACGCCGGGATGCTGCTCGGCCTGGTGCTGATCGGGGTGGGCTGCGCGGTCGCCAACCCCGCGATGGCCCACGCCGTCATGAGCGCCATCCCGCCGGCCAAGGCCGGGGTCGGCGCCGGTGTCAACGGCACGCTGGCCGAGTTCGGCAACGGGCTGGGGGTGGCCGTGCTGGGCGCGGTGCTGAACTCCCGGTTCGCGGCGGTGTCCCTGCCGGTGGCGCTGGCGGCGGCGGGCACGGCCGCGGAGCGGCAGCGGGTGATCGACGCGTACGCCGACGGGTTGTCGGTCAGTCAGCTGGTGGGGGCGCTGGCCGTGCTGTTCGGCGGGTTCGTGGCCGCCGCGTTGCTGCGGCGGGCCGAGCGGGAAGACGCCTAGGAACCCGGAGGGTGCGGCGTGCCGTGAGGCTGCGGGCCGTCGTGGCTGGTCGCGGAGTTCCCCGCGCCCCTAGGGTGCCTCGGACGACCCGCGCTGGAAGGTGAGGAACGGTATGACGAAGGACTCGGGGGCGCGGGCCAGCGTCTGGCTGGGGGAGGCGCGCCGCCGGCGCGGCGGGGGGCAGCCGTCCGGGCTGGACCGGGAGCGGATCACCGAGGTGACCGTGCGGCTGCTGGACGCGGAGGGACTGGCCAGGTTCTCCATGCGGCGGCTGGCCGCCGAGCTGAACGTGACGGCCATGTCCGTGTACTGGTACGTCGACACCAAGGACGACCTGCTCGAACTCGCCCTGGACGCCGTCTACGGCGAGCTTCGGCTGCCCGACCCGGACGCCGGCGACGACTGGCGCGACCAGCTGCGCGGGCTGGCGGCCGAGTACCGCTCGCTGCTGGTGCGCCACCCGTGGCTGTCGCCGCTTGCCGGCGCCTACCTCAACATCGGCCCCAACTCGCTCGCCTTCTCCCGGGTGGTGCAGCGGGTGATCCGCCGGACCGGGATGCCCGCACACCGGGTGACCAGCGCGATCTCGGCGGTCTTCCAGTTCGTCTACGGCTACGGCACGATCGAGGGCCACTTCTTCGCCCGCGTCGCGGACGCCGGGGTGACCCCGGACGACTACTTCGAGCAGGCCATGCGCTCGGTCAGCGAGGTGCCGGAGACCGCCGAGGTCCTCCAGGAGTCCAAGGACATCATGGCGGCCCGCGGCGGCGACACGGTCGAGGAGATGCTGGACCGGGACTTCACCTACGCCCTGGACCTGCTGGTCGCGGGCATCGAGGCGATGGTCGAACGGGGCTGAGCCCGGCCTACTGCCCGCCCTCTCCGGACACCAGCCGCGCCGGGAACCCGCCCGTCGCGACCGGCCCCCACCGCTCGGGGGTGATCCGGATGATCGACTTGCCCTGCTTGACCATCGCCTCCCGGTACTCGTCCCAGTCCGGGTGCTCACCGGCGATGTTCCGGTAGTACTCCACCAGCGGCTCGACGGACTCGGGCGAGTCGACGACCTCGGCGGTGCCGTCGATCTGCACCCAGGGCCCGTTCCAGTCGTCGCTCAGCACGACCACGCTGACCCGCACGTCCCGCTTGGCGTTCCGGGTCTTGGCACGCTCGGGGTAGGTGGAGACCACGATCCGCCCGGAGTCGTCGACACCGCAGGTCAGCGGCGACGCCTGGGGGCTGCCGTCGGCACGGCGGGTGATCAGCAGGGCACGGTGGCGGGGACGTACGAAGTCCAGCAGCTCGGTCAGCGATACGCGGGTGTTGGTCGCGATGTTCGGTGCCATGACCGCAGCCTACGACTGGGGCAGGCCCTCGCCCTGGACCGCCTGGATGTCGAGTTCCACCCGCAGGGTCGTGCCGATGGCGGCGATGCCCGCCTGCACGACCTGGTTGTAGTGCATGGCGAAGTCGTCGCGCCGCAGCTCGGTCGTCGCCCGGAACGCGGCCCGGGTGCCCCCCCACGGGTCGGCGCCGGTGCCGAGGTAGGAGAGGTCCAGGTCGACGGGGCGCACGACGCCGTGCAGGCCCAGCTCGCCGTGGACCGTCCAGCGGTCGGGGCCGGCCTCGGTGAGGCCCGCCGACCGGTAGGTGATCTCCGGGAACCGCTCGACGTCCAGGAAGTCCGCCGACCTCAGATGCGTGTCGCGCATGCCGTTGCCGGTGTCGATGGACGCGGCCCGGATGACTGCCTCCACCCGCGACTTGGCGACGTCGTCCGGCGCGATCTCGATCACCCCGCCGAACTCGGTGAACCGCCCGTGCACGCTGGAGATCCCCAGGTGCTGGGCGACGGCGGCGACACTGGAGTGCGCCGGATCGATCGTCCAGGGCCCCGGCGGCGGCAGCTCCGAGCCACCGCCCTGCCGGGCCAGCGTCACCGTGCCGGCCTCGGCGCGTCCGCTCGCGGTGACGATCGCGCTGGCGGCGTGCGGCGCGTACCCGACGGCGGTGACGATCACGGTGTACGCCCCGGGCGCCAGCCCGGTCGTGTCCTGTACGGCTCCCTCCGCGTCCGCCTCGGCGCGCAGCACCTGCGTACCGGTCATGTCGGTCAGCGTGACGACCGCGTGCGACACGGCCCATCCGTCCCGGGTACGGATCCTCGCGGTCAGTCCCATGTCCCTACGTCCTTCGAAGCTTTCTCGCCGAGTCGTTCGGCCTGGATGTGAACCGGCCCGCGGCGCGCACCTCCGCTCAGAGCGCGCGCCACGGGCCGGGGTCCGGACTACTCGCCGGGGTGGGCGAGCCGGATGTCGTGGTCGTCGACGCCCGCGCCGGCGACCGTCAGCGCGGTCGCCACCGGCGGGTAACCCGTCGCGATGACCGTGTACTCGCCGCCGTCCAGGTCGGTGAAGGCGTACGCCCCGTCCGTCCCGGTGGTGGCCGAGCCGACCACGTTGCCCGCCGCGTCCACCAGCGTCACGCGGGCGTCCGCGAGGGGACCGTGCGGCGCGTGCACCACGCCCTGCACCCGGGCGCCGGCGTCCAGGTCGATCTCGACCCGGGTGACCCCGGTGCCGCCCACCTCGACGGGCAGGGCACGCGGCCGGTACCCGGCGGCGTTCACCGCGATCGTCACCGGACCGGGCACCAGCTCGGCGAAGCCGAACTCGCCCTGCTCCCCGGTGGCCGCGCCGACCAGCAGATCACCGCGCACGTCGGTGACGACGACCATCGCGTCCTTCACCGGCAGCCCGCCGTCGGCGGCCCGCACCACACCGCTCAGCCCGCTGGTGCCGCTGAGCAGGATGTCGTACGCCAGCGGCTCGTCGTTCACGACGACCGTGGACGCCTGCGGCTGGAACCCGTCGGCGGAGGCGATCAGCACGTACGAGCCCGCGCCCGGCGCGTCGAGCGCGTAGGAGCCGTCGGCCTGGGTGACCGACCGGCCCAGCTGGCGCCCGGACAGCGAGATCAGCGTGACCGCTGCCTGCGGGACCGGTGCGCTCTCGGCGCCGCGGACGTGGCCGCGGACCGGGATGCCGCCGGTGGTGTCGGCGGGGACGGCCACCGCCCAGCTCGGGACCTGCTCCTCGGCGGTCGCGGCTTCGGCGGTGGCAGCCGTGGCGGCCGGAACCGTGGCGGCCGGGGCCGCGGCCTGCGCCTGGGCCTGCGCCGGAGCGTCCGCCTCCGCCGCCTGGGCCAGCGCGCCGGACGTCCGCAGCGGGACCTCCTTGATGAACAGGGTCACCAGGAACGCGACGAGGGCGACCGGGGTGACGTACAGGAAGACGTCGGCGATGCCGTGCCCGTAGGCGCTCTCCAGCCAGGTGCGGATGGGAGCGGGCAGCAGGTCCATGTCGGGCAGCTGCCCGGAACCCATGGCCTTGGCGGCACCGGCCTGCTGCTCGGGGGTGAGGGTGCCGATGGTGTCCTCGGCGTAGTGGGTGATCCGGGTCGACATCACCGAGCCCAGCGCGGAGACGCCCACCGCGCCGCCGAGGGACCGGAAGAAGGTGACGACCGAGCTGGCGGCGCCCAGCTCGTGCGGGGCGACCTGGTTCTGCGTGGACAGCACGAGGTTCTGCATCATCATGCCGACGCCGAGACCCATGACCGCCATGTAGACGCCGATCTTCCAGTAGTCGGTGTCGTAGCGCATGGTGCCGAGCAGACCCAGACCGGCCGTCAGCAGCAGACCACCGCTGACCAGCCACGCCTTCCACTTGCCGGTCTTGGTGATGATCAGACCGGAGACGGTGGAGGAGACGAACAGACCGGCGATCATCGGGATCGTCATGACACCGGACATCGTCGGGGACTTGTCCCGGGCCAGCTGGAAGTACTGGCTGAAGAACACGGTGCCCGCGAACATCGCGATACCGACGAACAGCGACGCGACCGAGGCCAGCGTGATGGTGCGGTTGCGGAACAGGTGCAGCGGGATGATCGGCTCGGCGGCCTTCGCCTCGATGAACAGGAAGACGAGGGCGAGCAGGGCCGCGCCGCCGACCATCGTGTACGTCTGCCACGACAGCCACTCGTACTTGTCGTCGGCGAAGGTCACCCAGATGAGCAGCAGGCAGACCGCGGCGGTGATGAAGAACGCGCCGGCCCAGTCGACCTTCACCTTGCGCTTGCTCTCCGGCAGGTGCAGCGTCTTCTGCAGCACCACCAGCGCGATCAGCGCGAACGGCACACCGACGTACAGGCACCAGCGCCAGCCCAGCCAGTCGGTGTCGGTGATGACACCGCCGACCAGCGGACCGCCGACCGTCGCGACCGCGAACGTCGCGCCCAGGTAGCCGGAGTAGCGGCCACGCTCACGCGGGGAGATCATCGCGGCCATGATGATCTGGGCGAGGGCCGTCAGACCGCCCGCGCCGAGACCCTGGATGACCCGGGCGCCGATCAGCATCCCGCTGTTCTGCGACAGACCGGCGACGACCGAGCCGACGATGTAGATCAGCAGGGCTATCTGCACCAGCGCCTTCTTGCTGACCAGGTCGGCCAGCTTGCCCCAGAGCGGGGTGGACGCGGTCATCGACAGCAGCGCGGCGGTGACGACCCAGGTGTACGCGCTCTGTCCGCCGCCGAGGTCCTGAATGATCTCGGGCAGGGCGTTGGAGACGATCGTGGAGGACAGGATGGCGGCGAACATGCCGAGCAGCAGCCCGGAGAGCGCCTCCATGATCTGCCGGTGGGACATGGATGCGCCGCCGGCGGAATGGGCGCCGTGGGCGCCTCCGCCGTGCTTGGCGTGAGCCCGCACACCGGCTGGTGTGGTCGTTGCCATGGGCTTCCTTTGCTTACGTCGTTGATGCGGGTGTACGGGTGGTGGGAGCCGTGCGCTGCTCGGCCTCCGGCGGTGCGGGGGGCCGCACCGGTGGCCGGGGCGGAGCGGCCCGGCAGTCGTCGAAGCTCGCCCGCAGCCGGGCCATGAGCTGGGTGAGCCGGCCGACGTCGTCGTCGGACCAGTCGCTCAGCCGCTCGGCGAGCAGCCGGCTGGTCCGCTCGGACAACTCGTCCAGCTGGGCTTGCCCGGCCGGGGTGAGGTGCAGGATGCGGGAGCGCTTGTCCGCCGGGTCGGGGGACCGCTGGATCCAGCCGCGCTCGGCGAGGTGGGTGACATGGCGGCTGGTGACCGACATGTCCACGCTCAGCAGCTCGGCGAGCCTGCTCATGCGCATCTCGCCGTGCCGGCCGAGCAGCGTCAGTACGGCAGCGGAGCCGGCGGGGCAGTCGGACGGCAGGATCCGTCCCATCTCCCGCTTCACGGCCCCGAAAGCACTGAACTGACGCACGAGCTCCTCGTACTGCGCCTGCTCGGCCATGTGGCATCTCCCGGTTCTTTGTTGCTTAGAGCAACCATAGGAATGGATGGTTGCCGCAGGCAAACTAAAACGGGCATGCGGGGCATAAAAACTTGGCAAAGGCAAGTATTGGCGGGTGTAAAGACGCAGGTCGCAGAGCCGGCCTTGGGCCGGACCCGGTGTCTTCGCTAGGGTCTCGGGACATGGCCAACACCCAGAACCCGCAGGGCAACCACGACCCCGCAGGCAGCACCCAGATGTTCCGCGCGTTCGTCGACGAGGCGCCCCAGGCCCGGCAGCAGGCGCCCGCCCCGGCGGGCCCCCGTATCGGTCTGATCGTCGGCGTCGTCGTCGCCGTGGCGATCGTCGCCGCCGTCGCCTGGCTGGCGCTGAAGTAACGCGCGCCGCCGCGCCCTCACTCCCCCTGGACGGACACGTCCCGCGTCTCGAAGTGCATGCCGAGCGGCACTCTCCAGGCGTCGACGCACACCGTCCAGGCCCGTTCCTTCCGCGTGCCGGCCTCGATCGGCACCGGGAGCTCCTCGGTGCTCTCCCCGGTCCCCCAGTCGACCCCCGGCGCGCCGATGACGTGCGTCCCGAAGGTCACCGTGCCGTCGCGCACCGCCGTACCGCCGGTGTTCCGGAAGGCGACGGTCACCTCCTCGCACCACCGCTTGTCCGTCCCGTCCCGCGCGACGACGCCGGCGCTCAGCTCGGCGGGTGCGGGAGGGGGTGTCGTCGGGGTCGTGGGCGATGACGTGGGCGTCGGTCCCGGTTTCGGCTCCGCGGTCCGGGCCGGCGCCGGCGGTGGTGAACCTTCCGGCCGCGGCTCCGGCCCCGAGCCCCGCTCAGGTGACGTACTCGGGCTGTCCCCCGGGCACACGACGGCCGCCGATGCGCCGGTCAGGGCGCCTCGGCGGCCACGAGTCCATGTCGTTCGAAGCGATGCCCGAAGCATCGGGCCGTGGTGACTGACGCCGCGCCAGATGGGGACGGCCGGTCGAGGACCGTCGGTCGAGAACCGTCGGTCGAGAACCGTCGGTCGAGAACCGTCAGTCCGAGATGAGCCCTTCCCGCAGCTGCGCCAGCGTGCGCGTCAGCAGGCGGGACACGTGCATCTGGGAGATGCCGACCTCCTCGCCGATCTGCGACTGGGTCATGTTGGCGAAGAAGCGCAGCATGATGATGCGGCGTTCGCGGGGCGGCAGCTTGGCCAGCAGGGGCTTCAGGGACTCGCGGTACTCCACGCCCTCCAGCGCCGAGTCCTCGTAGCCGAGCCGGTCGGCCAGGGAGCCCTCGCCGCCGTCGTCCTCGGGGGCCGGCGAGTCGAGGGAGGAGGCGGTGTACGCGTTGCCGACCGCGAGGCCGTCGACCACGTCGTCCTCGGACACGCCGAGCACGGTGGCGAGTTCGCCGACCGTGGGGGAGCGGTCCAGCTTCTGGGAGAGCTCGTCGCTGGCCTTGGTCAGGGCCAGGCGCAGCTCCTGCAGCCGGCGCGGCACGCGCACCGACCACGACGTGTCGCGGAAGAACCGCTTGATCTCACCGACGACGGTCGGCATCGCGAACGTCGGGAACTCCACGCCCCGCTCGCAGTCGAACCGGTCGATGGCCTTGATCAGGCCGATGGTGCCGACCTGGACGATGTCCTCCATCGGCTCGTTGCGGGAGCGGAACCGGGCGGCCGCGTAGCGCACGAGGGGGAGGTTGAGCTCGATCAGGGTGTCCCGGACGTAGGCGCGCTCGGGGCTGTCCTCGTCGAGTGCGGCGAGCCGCAGGAACAGGGAGCGGGACAGGGTGCGGGTGTCGATGGCCTCCGGCGCCGTCGGGATGGCCGGGGCCGGCACGGCCTCGAGCGCCGTAACGTCGTCGAGCACGTCGGGCTCGACGGTCGCTGCCTCGCTCTTCGTGAGCGTGAGCACCTTCGAGCTGCCCTGGTCTGCGGACATGCCACCCCCTTTGGGTCGCGGGACGGTCGCGGCGGACGCTCCCACCGGGGAACGCAGCCTTCACCTGAATACCGGAGCCGGGGCACCGGCAAACGCTCTTCCCGCAGAATGTCACATGTCGGCAACACGCTGTAGTGACATGTCGACATGCAAGACGCGAATCCGCCCTGGAAACAAGGGGTCTGACGGGCTTTCGGCGCTGTTTCACCGGCAACGGCCCAGGTGAGCGATTCGCCCGCCACGGTGACCGATGGATCAGGTTTTCGGTTGTGCGCCGGTTCGATTCAGCAGGCCCGCAAACGGCTCCATACGGGCGTCACGCGCGTCCCGGGTCTCTCGGGTCTCTCAGGCCTCGATGCGGTTCGCCGACCGCAGCCGCTGGAAGCTGCGCGCCAGGAGCCGGGACACGTGCATCTGGGAGACGCCGAGCTCCGCGCTGATCTGCGACTGGGTGAGGTTGCTGTAGTAGCGCAGGAGAAGGATGCGCTGTTCGCGTTCCGGAAGTTGCACCAGCAAGTGCCGGACGAGGTCCCGGTGCTCCACGCCGTCCAGGGCGGGATCCTCGTACCCGAGCCGGTCGAGGAGGCCGGGCAGTCCGTCGCCCTCCTGGGCCGCCTCCAGCGAGGTGGCGTGGTACGACCGCCCGGCCTCGATGCAGGACAGCACCTCGTCCTCGGTGATCCGCAGCCGCTCGGCGATCTCGGCGGTCGTCGGGGAACGGCCGAAGGCCGTGGTCAGGTCCTCGGTGGCACTGTTGACCTGCACCCACAGCTCGTGCAGCCGGCGCGGTACGTGGACGGTGCGCACGTTGTCGCGGAAGTACCGCTTGATCTCGCCGACCACGGTCGGCATCGCGAAGGTCGGGAACTGCACTCCCCGGTCCGGGTCGAAGCGGTCGATGGCGTTGATGAGCCCGATGGTGCCGACCTGGACGACGTCTTCCATGGGTTCGTTGCGGGAGCGGAAGCGGGCGGCCGCGTAACGGACGAGTGGCAGGTTGGCCTCGATCAGCGCCCCGCGCACCCGGTCGTGCTCCGGCGTGCCCGGCTCTAGCTCCTTGAGCTGGGCGAAGAGCACCTGGGTGAGGGCCCGGGTGTCGGCACCGCGGCTGCGCGGTGCGGCTTCCTGGGGCGGCGCAGTACTGGCCGACACGGTCAACGCCACCTCTTCATCGGTCAACTCATCCGTCAACTCATCCGTCAAAAGCGGTCATAGCATCACAAGACATGTGCACTGTGTGCAAGCACCCCATAACACCGTGTTGGGGGATGAGTTGAGGCATATGACGGCAAAAAGCCCCCCGCCTGGACGGCGGAGGGCTCGGCCGGGAAGGGGTGCGCGGCTCAGTACTCGTAGTCCGCGATCACCCAGGTGGCGAACTCCTTCCAGAGCGCCACGCCCGCCTGGTGCTCCGGGTGCTCCACGTACCGGCGCAGCGCGTCGGCGTCGTCGAAGCCCGAGTTGATGGCGAAGTCGTAGGCGATGGGCCGGTCGCTGAGGTTCCAGCCCAGCTCCCAGAAGCGGATCTCCGGGATCTTGCCGTCGAGGGCGCGGAACGCCTCGACTCCCTTCACCACGCGCGGGTCGTCGCGGTCGACGCCCTCGTCGAGCTTGAAGAGGACCAGGTGGCGGATCATGACTTTCCTCCGTTGGCGACCCACGTCGCGAAGTCGCCGAGGGCCTTGGCGGCGTCCGAAATGCCTTCGAAGCCTATCTGCACGTAGTCGGCGGCCTTGGCCGGGTCCGTGATGATCACGTACAGGACGAAGACCACGACCAGATAGACGGCGATCTTCTTGGCGTTCACCGCCACCGCGGCCTCCCCTGTGACTGCGTGCCCCGAGGGGCCCCTGTTGCCGGCGGTGAGTGTAACTGCCACCCCGTCACTCACATCGTATTTAAGGACTTACGACCCTGATGTAGGGGCCCTTCGCCGGGTCCGCGGGCCGGGCCGGCGGCGCAGGATGGAGCTCTGCCCCGCCGGATCCGGCAGGAGACCGTGGGGAACCGGGGCCGACCCCTCTGCGGGGTGCGCCGCGCTGCCTCCCCGCGGACGCGGCGTACTGCGGGTCGGCCCCCAGCGGGGGAGGCGGCTGAATCCCCCGTAGCCGCCTCCCCCGGCCGCGGGCACGAAGAACCCCTGGACGCACAAAGGGCCCCGTCTTCCGACGGGGCCCTTCTCAGCGGTAGCGGAGGGATTTGAACCCTCGGTGACTTGCGCCACACTCGCTTTCGAGGTCTGTTCGTGCTGGTAGGAGCACGATCCGACGCTGTTCGTGGCCGTTCACGGCCGTACGACAGGCGGGGGAGGGGGCGGCCCGTGAACGGGGCCGGACGGTGGTGAATGAGACGGGAACTGAGACGGTCCGGCGGTCCCGAAAACCCTCGTCGGCGATGTGCGCGCTGCGGACTGCCGCCTTAAGTCCGCCCTGCCTCGACTCGATCAAAGCGGTTCTACCCGCAGTTCTTGAGGTTGTGGGAGGTTTTAATCTTTGTGACACAGGAGCGGGGGTGTGTAACATCTAGGTATGGCGTCCACTCTTCCCTGTGACTCCCACGCTGAGCGATGTGGGAGCCGCCGGGGGCGCCTACTCGAAACCCGTCCCGGAAGAGACAACGACAAGGAAGGCGACCGCTGCCTACAGGCCTCCACATCTCGCCGTGGCGCGCGAGGTGGCGAGGTCGGGGTGCGCGCCGAGCCAGACGCCCGGAGGTATCGCAGCCCTGCCAGGCGCCTGGCTCCACTACCTGGAGCAGGTACTTATGTTCGAGCCCACTCGCACCAAGGTCGGCCCCCGCGGCCGGGTGACGGTTCCCGTTGCCGTTCAGCGGGCTGTCGGCCTCACCGAGGGGGCCGAGGTGATCATCAGGGCCCTGCGGCCCGGTGTCGTCATCGTGGAGACCCCGCAAGCGGTCAAGGACCGCATCCGCGCCGGCATCCCGCCGACAGCGGAGACGGAGAACTTTGACGCAGTCGGGGAGGTCCGCGCCCTGCGCGACGCCGAAGGAAGCCGAATGAATCACCTCAGCACCCCTCAGGAGCTATCGGATCGGCCCGCCTCTCGGGCTGGTCCGCCCGTTAAGTGACGGCACCGCTGAGGAGTACTAGTGAATCCCGAATCCCCCGTCGTCCTTGACTCCAGTGCCGTAGTGGCCTGGGTCTTCAATGAGAAGGGAGCCGATGTCGTCGACGAGTTGCTGCCCGAGGCGACCATGGCAGCCGCCAACTTCACGGAGGTGGTCGCCGTCTGTCTTCGGCGCGGGTATCTGCACCCGCCCGAGCAGCTGCACCAGGACCTGACCGCCCTGGGGCTCAGGGTCGAGAACACCACCACTGATCAGATGGTTCGGGCTGGACAGCTTATCTACGAATCTCACCGTGACCGGCAGCTTTACGGAGGCCGGACGCTGGCCCTTGGGGACGCCCTGTGCGTCGCCCTCGGCGAGCGCCTGTACCGCCCGCTGGTCACTGGGGACACCCTCTGGAAGGACTTGGAGGAGCAGTTCACGGTTCCGGTACACCTCTTCCGGTGACGGACATGCATAGGAGCCTGGCACCTCGTGTTGTCAGGCTCCTATGCCTATGTCAGCAAGCGCTGAGCTCGTGCAGCAGAGCTGTCATAGACAGCTGCGGCCTGTCTGACCCTCTCCGGGATGGGCCTCACTCGTGGGATTCTTGGGATAACTACGGGCGAGCGGAGAGGGAGAGCGAGTGTCGCATCAGGCCAACCCTCGGGGGACTTTCCTAAAGATCGCCGACATGCTGAAGACGTGGATCGAGACAGACTCGGACATGACGGAGCTCCCGTCCCTGGCTCAGGTCATGAGCGACCACAAGGTCTCGCGTGGGGTCGCTCTCCGCGCGTTTGCTGTGCTGAGGCAGGAAGGTGTGGCCGAGCCGGTGCCGGGCGGTCGGTGGCGCGTACTTCGCCCGGGTGCGCGAGTCGACCGGCGACCGCTCGAACAGAGGATCGCGGACATCATCACTGCTGACGGGCTCGAAGTGGGGCAGCCATTCCCCAGCGCTTCCGCGCTGGCCGAACGGTTCGGGGTCTCCCGTCCCACGGTGACCAAGGCGCTGGAGAAGTTGGAGACCGCCGGCGTGCTGGCGGGGGGCGGACAGGGCAGGGTGCGGACGGTCCGCGCCGTGCCGACGCGAGAGGAGCGTTCATAGCTTGCCGAAGTTGACGGAGTGGGCTTATCCCCTGGCTGAGTCCCTGCTCGCCGAGCCGCTACCGCGGCGGTGGAATCACTGCCTCGGGGTCGCCGAGAGGGCGCGCACGATCGCGCTCATCCTTGACGAGGACGCGGATCTGCTGGAGGCCGCGGCGGTCCTGCACGACATCGGCTATGCGCCGGACCTCGCCAAGACGGGCTTTCACCCGCTGGACGGCGCGCGCTACCTCCGGGACGTGGCCGACGCTGACGCACGGGTCATCAACCTGGTCGCCCACCACTCCTGTGCCTGGATGGAGGCGGAAGCCCGCGGCTTGCGCGAGGAGCTGGAGGGCGAGTTCCCCCGCGAGGGCGCGCACCTCAATGACGCGCTGTGCTTCTGCGACATGAACACGACGCCGGACGGCACGCCCACGAACCCGATCGACCGGATCAACGAGATCGCGGGGCGCTACGGGCCGGACAGCCTGATTGGGACGTTCATCCGTCGCGCGGAACCCGAGATCCTGGCCTGCACGTCCCGTGTACTCGAACGGGTCGCCGCGGCCAAGCGTCAGCCGATGTAAGGAGTCGTGCGCGTCCGGTCCATGGCGTGCTCGATCCGGAGCCGCATCGTGGGGTGCACGTCCAGCGTCGACAGGTCCGCGGGGTCGACCCAGCGGACCTGAGTCGTCTCGTTGCTCGTACGGAGTTCACCGCCGACCGGCCGGGCACGGAAGCAGATGCTGAACTGCTGGCGCACCTCGCCGTCGTCGTACTGCATCACGTGCCCGGGGTCCGTGTAGAGCCCGGACACGTCGACGACTTCCACCTTGATCCCGGTCTCTTCCCAGACCTCACGCACGACGGTGTCACTGATCGACTCGCCCACGTCGTGGCCGCCCCCGGGCAGGGCCCAGCGCCCGTTGTCGGACCGCTGGATCACCAGCACCTGACCCGCGTCGTTCTGCACGAACGCGACGACGGACGGCACGACGGAGTTGGCCGGCGGGGCGTCGGGGTCGTGCAGGTAGTCAATGCGTCCCATGCTCAGGCTCCTGTGATGTCGCGATCCGTGACCTGGCGGGCGCCTCCCCAGGTCTGTTCGATGCTATTCGCATAGGTGTCGAAGAGGCCGCCGCCCGGCATGCGCCGCAGGTGGAAGACGGGAGCCATGTAGGCGCCGATGCCGTACACGTGGGGGTTGACCAACATCTCGTCATCAGACCGGTAGATGGAGTTGTAGAGCGTGGTCGCGTGGAGCCGGAAGCCGATTTCAGGGTGGCTCTCCATGAGGGGCCGATAGTTCACCAATGCGTTCCGGATCTTGCCATCCATGATCCGGTGCCCCTCATCTATGCCGCGCTGCCGGACGGCTTCGCAGTCCGGGTCCCCGAGCAGGATCCGCACCTGCGTGGACGCCTTCACCTTCTTCTTCAGAAGATCGTGGAACAGCGGATCCTCGGACAGGAAGAGCCCGGAGTAGACGAGAACGTCTAGGTTGCTCTCGGCTCGCTCGTAGAGCTCACGCCAGAGACCGGGCGGCACCGTGTGCCGGTGCGGGTAGACAGCAACGATCTCGGCTTTGGTCAGATCCGCGGCGCTGTCGATGGTCCGGCTGTCATCCCACAGCGTCGTCACGTCGACGTTCAACGCCGCCGCCGTCGCGTACTGGTGACGCCGGTACGGCACTTTCCCCTGCGTGATCCAGCGTTCGACGGTCTTCGGGATGACGCCGATCTCTTCGGCGAGGCTCTGGACGGTCATGCCGCGGGCGAGGAGGGCGGACCGTAGACGCTCGTTCGACATCTGCACCCCCGTAGGGACTTCTAGGGACTTCTTGACCGTAGCCAGAAGGCCGGGAGCTGTCTACGTGCGAGGTAACCAACTCCCCTGACCTGGCGCGATTCTGAATGTGCGCCAAGAGGTTCCGGCGCGAAAACCGAGAGGTTCCGTCCGCGTACTTGACGAGAGCTCATGCAGTACCTGTAAAACAGGTACTGCGACGACGGAGCGCAACACCTCGGTCGGAAGGCGGCTTCATGCCGCACGCGCAGAAGGCGGGGACGCTGCAATCCCGCTGAAGGCCAGGGGACAGGGCTTCGGCCTGACTGGCGAGGTGGCCCGGTGACCGCGAGCAACGGCCGGAGGGTGGGGACGTGGTCCCCCTTGCAGTGCTTCATCCCTGTTGATCCCGACTGAGAGGCCCTCCAGTGCACCGACGAAGACTTTGGGCGCCGCCGCGATGGACCGGCCGACGGGCGCCAGTGCGGCATCCCGGCCGGTGAGCGGAACGCGCGCTCGCGGCCAATCCGGTCCGCTCTCTTCCTGCCATCGCAGCGGCTAGCGCTGCGGCCGGTTGCCTCCCTCGCCCGTCCGGGCCCGCGTACCGCGCGGGGTCCGTACGGGCGGGGCGCGGGGAGCCGAGACGTTCCCGGCTTCAACGGCAAGCGGCCCCCGGGGTGCCACCCGGGAGCCGCGTTCGGGCCGTTCCACCCTTCGAGAGGAACACGACCCATGAAGATTCTCCCCCTTCACCTGCTGTCCGACATCGACGCGACCGAGCAGGACCGCGAACCGACGGACGCGGAGCTGAGCGCCATCGACGCCGAGATGCCGCTCATCCGCGCGGAGGTCGAGGAGCTGGACGTTCAGATCAGCCTCATGGACCGGCCGGTGACCGAGTTGGACGCGCGCCGGCTGCGCCGGGCCCGCCGCATGGTGCTGGCCGCTCGCCGGGACCTTGCCAACCGGGACGGCGCCGACGCGCCGGAGGTGGCCTGATGGCGCGTGAGTTCACTGCGCAGATGTCCGTGTACAAGGGCCGGTGGCGCCTGTACGTCGTTCTGCTGAACACCACGGACCTGTGGCCGGAGTTCAGCTTCGACCGGGCTGCTCCGGTGCCGACGCTCACGGAGCGGACGGAAGCGCTCAGCGTGCTGGGCTTCGAGCCGGTTCCGGGGGCCGAGTGGCGGTGGACGGAGGACAGTCAGGACCCCGACGACCCGTCCTCCCCGGTCGTGCTGATCGCCGCGACTCGGGTGTGTTCATGGATGGCGGCGGGCGCGTGAACACTGATCAGATCCGCTCAGCGGAACGGGCCCTGTCGGTCGGCACGTGGCTGATCGTGGCGGGCGCCATGCTCTACTCGATCCTCACCGTGACCCCGCTCGCAGCCGAGCACACGCCGGATGAGTGGGACTGGACGGCGCCGATCCTGCCCCTCGTAGTCGACGCCGCCGTCGTCATCGTGGTCCGGCTCGATGCCGTGCTGGCACGGTTGGGCGGGCGCGGTGGGCGCTGGCCGGTCGCCCTGCGTTGGATGACCGGCTGCATGACCCTGGCCCTGAACGTCGCCGACTCTGCGCTGAACAGGGACCTTGTGGGCGTGGCCGTGCACGCGGTCGCCCCGCTGCTGCTCATCGTCACGGCAGAGACCGGGCTTGCCTACCGGCGCGCCATCGCCGCCGCCGTGACAGCTTTGGAGGAACGGCAGCAGGCGGAGCGGGAGGCACGGCGGCAAGCCGCGCGGGAAGAGCGCGAGGCGGCCGAGCGGATGGCGCGTGAGCAGCGCGAGCACGCCGCGATGCTGGCGCGTGAACAGCGTGAACACGAAGCCCGCCTGGCCCGCGAGCAGGCCGAGCGGGAGGAGCGCGCCCGCCGTGAGGAACGCGAGCGGGAGGAAGCCCGCGAGCGGGCCACGCGGGAAGAGCGTGAACGCCGTGAGCGCGAGCGTGAACGGCTCCAGCAGGAGCGTGAACGCGCTGAGCGCGAAGCGGCCGAGCGGCGCGAGCGGGAGCGGCAGGAGCGCATCGAGCGTGAACGCCGTGAACGGGCCGAGCGCGAGGAGCGGGCCGAGCGTGAACGCGCCGCCCTGCTGGCCGCCGGGCCCGCCGTCGAGAAGTTCCCGGAGGACCGGGCGCGCGCGACCGTGCAGGCCGCGTTCGAGGCCGGGTTGCCGGTGCGCGCCGCTGCCGAGCTGTGCGGCTGGTCGGTCGGGTGGGTGTCCGCCCGCTACGCCGAACACCGCGTCCCCAGCGCCCACGGTGCTGAGCTGGCCATTGCGAGCCGCTGATGGGTGCCGTTCCGGTCTACCGGTGGCGGCTCGCCCCTGACGGCCTGGCCACCCGCCGGCAGCTGCGCGCCCTGGGCTTGCGGCCGGGCGGGCAGGATGTGGCCGCGCAGATCGAGCGACCGCGGCGCCGCCGCGGCCCGCTGGTCGCCTACCTCTACTCCATCGAGCAGGCCAAGCCCGTCCGGCCGATGACCCCGGCCAAGCGGGCGGCGCTGGCCAAGGCCAACGCCGCCCGCCGTATCTGCCCGGAGTGCCGACGCGACGCCGGATACGTCATCCCGCCCTCGCTCGGCATGTGCGCCACCTGCGCCTTCCCCGACGAACAGCGCGCCGCCTGACCACCTCCCGACTCCCTGAACAGGAGTGTCCTGTGTCCAGTCGTACCCGTGCCCGCGGCGTGAAGACGGCCGCCGGGGTTCACACCGTCCGCATCCCCCGCCAGCGTGGCCGCCGCAGCAGTGCCCCGTTCGTCGTCGTGGTCCCCGAGCGCCCCTCCCTGACCCGCGAGGCGCTGACCGCGCTGGGCGGGCTGCTGTGGCGCTCGCGCCGCGCGCTCCTCCCGACCGTGCTCGCCGTTCTGGCACTGGTGGTGGCCGGGCTGCTCCACGTCATCGCGTGGTGGTCCGGTCTGCTGCTCGCCCCGATGGCGGCCGGCCCGCTGCTCTGGCTGCTGCTCATGCAGCGCCGCCGCCCCGCCACCGGCTCCGTCCTCGCCTGGCGCACCGGCCTGGCTGTGCTGGCATCGTCCGCGCTCGCCTGGCTCGCCACCGCCGCCGGGTTCGGCCCGCTCGCCGGGGCGCTGGAGCTGTGGTGGCTGCTCACCCTGATCACCGCCCAGACCGCCTGGCTCATCGTCCGCCGCACCCACTGACCCGAGGAGACCCGACCAGATGGCTACTCCGACGCGCAACAACAGCAGCAGCGGGGACAAGGGCAACAAGTTCGCCAACGCCGGCGCCGCCGCGGGCGGTTTCGTCGGCGCGCTGGGCGGCTCGTTCGTCCCGCCCGTCAACGTCACCGTGAACAACAACAAGAGCAGCGGGCCCCGCGGCGGCGGTGGCCGCTCGCACGCCGAGAGCCTGCTGCCGTCCCCGGAGTTCACCTCCCCGGCGCAGGTGCGCAACTACTGCAACACCCTGCGGGCCGCCGCCGTCACCCTGTCGATCGAGGTGGCGATGGGCGCCGAAATCCTCAAGGGCATCCTCGCCGCGGTGCCGGACCCGGAGGGGCGGGCGTTCGGCTCGCGGGTGAGGGCGGCGAAGGTGGCGCGGAAGATGCAGCGGTCCGCGGACGCGCTGCGGGACGCCGCGAAAAACGCCGCCGCCTGCTACTCCGTGTTCCAGCAGGAGTTCGAGGAGGAGATCAACCGGGTCCGGCACCGGGCCCGGCGCCCGCAGCAGCCGGTCATGAACTGGTCCCAGCAGTAAGGAGGCTGGCTGATGTCACGGAACAACGGCCGCCGCGTGCGGCACACCGACTTCCTCGACAACGGGATGGTCGCCCAGTACACCGGTACCGGTTTGCTGCCCGGTGAGGGCGGTGGGGGCAGCGTGCGCGGCTACCTGCTGCACCGGGCCAAGCCGCACCTGCCCCCGTGGCTTGCCGTCGGCGGCGCCGGTGTGGCCGGCGCGCTGGGGAACTGGCGGTGGGGCGAGAGCGCCGCCGCCGGCGTCGGCCTCACGCTCGCCTCGGTGGCGCTGACCGGCGTCACCTGGTGGGCGGGCAAGTCGACCAGCCAGCAGCGGCGCCTGCACTCTGCCATCACCGTGGCCGCAGGCTCCGCGTGGGTGACTGCCGCCTGCCTCGCAGGCCCGACCGCAGGCCCGATCGATGACTTGTACCTGATGGGCGGCCCGGCGCTGGCCCTGTCGTGGAATGTGCGGATGGTCCTGCGGCACAACGCCGACCCGTCCGGTGAAGACTCTGACAAAGGCCTGCTGGCCAAGGTGGGGCTCGCGCGGGCGCAGATCGGGGAGGCGAAGGTGGAGCCGAACCGGGTCACTGCGCCGGTCGCGCTCGCCGCGGGCGAGCAGACCAACGACGACATGACCAAGGCGCTCGGCAACGTTGCGTCCGCCCTGGACCTGCCAAAGAGCGCCATCCGCTACACCCCCGACCCCGACTCCAACCGGCGCGGCGAGCTGGTCATCGTCCCGGAAGACATGCTCGCCGAGGTGGTGGAGTGGGACGGCCCGTCGAACCTGGGTGGTTCGATAGCCGAGCCGCTGGTCATCGGCCGCTACGACGACGGCGCCCCGCTGGTCATGTGGCTGCCCGGTGACCCGGAGGTCGGCCGTAACAGCACGCATGTGCTGATCGCGGGCGGCACGGGGTCCGGTAAGGGTGACACGGCGCTGAATCTGCTGACCGAGATCCTGTCCCGCCGGGACGTGATCGTGTGGTTCTCCGACCCGAAGGCGTTCCAGGACTTCGCGCCGCTGCGGCCGGGCCTGGACTGGGCTGCGGAGGGCGGCACGCAGACAGAGGTCATGGTCGCCGCCGTCCAGGAGGCCATCCCCGCCCGAACCCGCTGGCTCGGCGCGCATGGCTACCGGCAGTGGGTACCGGCTGCTGCAGAGCAGCAGACCAGCCCGGAGCACACCTGCCGACCCGACGGCCGGCCGTGCGGCTGCCCCGGCATGCCGTTCCTGGTCACCTGGTTCGAGGAAGCCGCCAACACCCTCCGCGCACTCGGGGACGACGCCTTCACTGGCATCGCGCAGGAAGCACGGTCCGCGGGTATCTCGCTGATCGTGTCGCTCCAGCGGCCCTCCTACGACCAGATGTCCACCTCCACCCGCGCTTCCCTGCCGTCCGTGATCGCGCTCGGCTGCGACCCGCGCGACGAAGGGTTCTCGCTGCCGGATGAGGTGCTGGCCGCGGGCGCCCACCCCGGCGCGTGGGGCAACCGCCGACCCGGCTACTGCTACGTCGTCTCCCCGGGCATCCCCGAGGACCGCTACGCCTCCCCGGGCCGCACCCGCCGGTTCACACACCGGGCCGTGCCGGTCATGGAGCTGCTGGCCACGTGGGCGCAGCGCAACGGCGCCCACGCCGACCCGGTCACCGCCGGGGCCGCCGTGAGCGTCGCCGGCACCGCCTACACCGGCCGCACCGCCGACGGCCCGCAGCCGACGGCGCTCCGGGCCGTCACCGAGGAGGACGACATGAACCACGGCGGCCTGCTGGTCGACCCCGAAGACGCGAACATCGACCCGGAGGCGGACCTGCCCGGGACCGAGGAGGGCGACGACTCCCCGATCTTCGGACAGGACACCGGCCGCAAGCCGTCCCCCGAGGAAGCGCGGGAGCTGTTCGCCGCCGCGCTGGAGGAGTTCGAGCAGAACGGTCAGATGATCGTGGGCCCGAAGGACTTCACCGACTGGTGCGACCGCCACCAGCTCTCCCGCCCGTGGGTCTCCGCCCGCCTCAAGGAAGCCGCCGCCGACGGCCGGCTGGAGCCGACGAACACCACCGGCCGGTGGCGCATCGTCCCCGCCATGGCCGCCGCCTGACACCTGACACCGTCACGCCAGCCTGACACCCAAACCCCTAGGCAGACGCGCTGTCACGCGCTCCTGAAACCCGACCGTGACACCCCCTGACACCCGCGTCTGACACCCCACCCGCACGGGCCCGCGCCACCCAGCGGCGCGGGCCCGCAGTACTCCCGAGGAAGGCTTGGATGACCCACCGCGACCCGCCGGGGATCATCGCCCCGCACATCCCCGCCGACGCCTACCGCCGCGCCGAAACCACCGGCGCTCCCGTTGTCATCGTCGTCCACACGACCGACCGCACCGGCCGGCCCCTGCGGCACTGCCTGCTCCCAATCGCCATCGCCGGCGCGGGAGTGGTCGGCGTGTTCGGACTCGTGGCCGCGTTCCTCGCGCTGCTCGACTTCGCCGCCCACACAGCCGTCGCCATCGCCGGCGCCGCCGGACCCATCGGCGTCGGAGGGATCACCCTCCGCCTGTTCCGCGGCAAGCACACCTAGCTACGCCAAGGGCGGCCCCCGCATCTCGCCAAAGAACCGGGGCCGCCCTTGTCCACCTGCCATCACCTGACCTGTGGAGGTCTCCCAGCATGACGCAACCCGCCACCATCCGGCGAGTGCGCGGCCGACGGCCGCGGCTGCTGGATCTGTTCTGCTGTCAGGGCGGCGCCGCCAAGGGCTACGTCGACGCCGGGTTCGACGTGACCGGCGTCGACATTGCCCCGCAGCCGCGCTACCCGTACCGGTTCGCCCAGGCTGACGCGATCGCGTTCGTCCTGGAGCACGGGGCCGCGTTCGACTTCATCCACGCTTCCCCGCCGTGCCAGCACGACACCGAGTGCCAGCGCATGCAGGGCAACACCCACCCCGACCTGATCGGCCCGACCCGTGCCGCGCTGGAGACGACCGGCCGGCCGTGGGTGATGGAGAACGTGCGCGGCGCGGTGCCCAAGCTGCTCGATCCGGTGATGCTGTGCGGGCAGATGTTCGAGCTCGCCAACTACCGGCACCGGTACTTCGAGACCGGCGGTGGCTTCACCCTCACCCAGCCCGCCCACCCCGCCCACCTCGTGCCCCAGGCGAAGATGGGCCGACCTGTCCCGCCCGGCCACTACGGGCAGTTCGTCGGCAACTTCTCCGGCGTCCCCCTCGCCCGCAAGGTGCTGGGGGTGCCGTGGATGAACCGCGACGGCATCCGCGAGTGCATCCCCCCGGCCTACACCCAGCACATCGGCCGCGCCGCCCTCACCCTGCTGACAACAACCGGGTTGGAGACGGCGGCATGAACGAGGACCTGATGCGCGCCGCCCTGAACGCCGCCGAACGCGGATGGCACGTCTTCCCCCTCCGCCCCGGAACTAAGCGCCCGGCACTGCACGGTGAGGCCGCCTGCCCCGGCACCGGCCCGTGCGCGGGAGGGCACCGCAAGTGGGAGGAGCGGGCCACCACCGACCCGGACCGCATCCGCACCGCCTGGTCCCGAGCGCCGTTCAACGTCGGTATCGCCACCGGCCCCTCCGGGCTGCTGGTCATCGACCTGGACCAGCCGAAGAACAAGAGCAATGCGGACGCGCCTGGCGGCGCGGCGACCTTCGCGGCGCTCTGCGAGCGCACCGGGCAGCCCGTCCCACACACCCGCACGATCCGGACCGCGAGCGGCGGCACCCACCTGTACTTCACCGCCCCCGCCGCGGTGCGGCTGCACAACACTGCCGGGACCCTCGCCCCGCTGGTCGACACCCGGGCGTGGGGCGGATACGTCGTCGCTGCCGGCAGCACTGTCGACGGCGCCCGGTACGAGACCGTAGGCCCCGCCCTGCTGCGGCCCCTGCCCGACTGGCTCAAGGCGCTTGTGGTGCCGCCGCACCCGGTTAACCGGCCCGCAGCCGAACCGGCCGGACAGCGCCACCGCCCCTACGTCGATGCGGCCCTCACCCGGGAGACCACCGCTGTCGCCACGGCGCGGCAGGGGCAGCGCAATGCGACGCTGCTGCGGGCCGGGCGGGCGCTGGGCCGGTTCGTCGCATCCGGCGACCTCACCCGCACCGAGGTGGAAACGGCTCTTCAAAGGGCGGGGGAGTCGGCCGGACTGTCCGCTGCCGAGTGCCGCGCCACTCTGCGCAGCGCCCTGGACTGGTCCATCACCCACAACCAGGCCCGCACGGGGGCGGCGGCATGAGCCCCCCTCCCCGCCGCCCTTTGAAGAGCCTCCCCACCACCCCGACCGGCGCGCACACCGCCGGGCCTGCCGCGCCTCCGACGGCCGTGGGCGAGCCGAAGGGCGCCGCCCGTAAGGGCGTCCGAACTGCTGCTCGCGCTGACCCGCAGCGCGGGGACGGTCGGTACCCCGTGGCCTGCCTGCACATCGTTGCGCCGTACGGAGCCGTGCCCACCGCCACCTCGCGGTGCGAGTGCGGCCGGGACCGCAGCGCCGTAGGCCACACGCGGGTGCTCGCTCTGATCACCGACCACGAAGCCCACCGCACCACCTGCCCGCTCCGCATCCCCCAGGAAGGGAGGGCCGCCGCATGACCGACAGCATCGACGGCGCCGCGCTGCTCAATGAGGTGGAGGCCTTCCACCGCCGCTTCAACGTCTTCCCGACCGAAGCCGCCTACGTTGCCGTCGCCCTATGGGACGCGCACGCGCACCTGCTGGACGCGTTCGAGTCCACCCCTCGCCTGGCCTTCCTGTCTCCGGAGCCGGGGTCGGGCAAGACACGCGCGCTAGAGATCTGCGGAACCCTGGTCCCGCAGCCGATGGTGGCCGTCAACGCGTCCCCGGCAGCGCTGTTCCGCGCGGTCTCCGGTATGGAGTCCGGGCGCCCCACGATCCTGTTCGACGAGATCGACACCGTCTTCGGCCCCAAGGCCAAGGACAACGAGGAGCTGCGCGGCCTGCTCAATGCGGGCCACCGCCGGACCGGCGTCTCGTACCGGTGCGTCGGGGACGGCGGCAATCAGAGCGTGCAGGCATTCCCCTCGTACGCCGCGGTCGCCGTCGCTGGTCTCGGCTGGTTGCCGGACACGATCCTGACTCGCTCGATCATCATCCGCATGCGCCGCCGGGCGCCCAACGAGATCGTGGAATCCTTCCGCAGCCGACTCCACGAACCCGAGGGCCGCGCCCTGCGTGACCGGTTGGCCGCATGGGCGGACACCGTACGGAACCGACTCCAGGACGCCTTCCCCGAGATGCCCGACGGAGTCTCCGACCGCCCCGCGGACGTGTGGGAACCCCTGCTTGCCATCGCCGACGCGGTCGGCGGGGACTGGCCGCGGCGCGCCCGCGAAGCGTGCGTCGAACTGGTCGCCGCGGCCACGGCCGGGGACAAGGCGTCCCTGGGCATCCGACTGCTGACCGACTTGCGCGACGTGGTGTTCAACGGCGCCGACCGGATGCCCACCGCGCAGATCCTGGCCACGCTCAACGCCATGGACGAAGCGCCCTGGGCCGACATGGGCGGCAAGCCGCTCGACTCCCGCCAGCTCGCCAAGCGACTCGGGGAGTACGTCACCGCCGACAACACCCCGATCAAGGCCCGCAACATCCGCAGCGGAGCCGGAGTCGTCAAGGGCTACTACGCCGCGGACCTGTATGACGCGTGGAAGCGCTACTGCCCTGCGTCGAAGGAGTCCGCTACACCCGCCACCGACACCGACTGATCACCGTCTGACCAGCGGAAACGGCGTAGCGGCTGTTACCCACGTAAGCCGCTACGCCCCCGCTACGGACATCCCGCAGCCGCTACAGCGCCCGAGCGCGTAGCGGCTGCTTTCGCTACATCACGCCCTACCGCTACGCCGGAAACAGGCTCTGAGCTGCGACGTAGCAACCGTGGCGCATGTAGCGGACTTCCGGGCAAGGGGGCTTGCCCCCACCGTCGCGAGACGAAGGAGCGTCACCCATATGGACACGGCCCACCTCGCCGACTCCATCGACCCGACCCTCGTACTGCTGACCGTGGAAGAGGCCGCCCGTCGGCTCCGCATCGGTCGCACCCTCTGCTACCGCCTCATCGGCTCGGGAGAACTGGAGTCCGTCCCCGTCGGTCGACTCCGCCGCGTGCCCGCCGACGCCGTGAACGACTACGTCGCCCGACTCCGCGCGGCCAACCGCGCCACCCTCGCCGCCGCGCCCATGGCCGACGCCGCCTGAGAGGACACCCGTGGAAGACAAGAGGAAGCGCACCCGACAGCCGAACGGCCGTTCGTCCATCTACCTGGGCAAGGACGGCAAGTGGCACGGCCGCGTCACCGTCGGCGTACGCGATGACGGCAAGCCGGACCGGCGGCACGTCGAGCGGAAGACCAAGGCGGAAGTCGTCGAGGCCGTGAAGGAGCTGGAACGGATGCGCGACGCCGGTACGGTGCGCAAGCCGGGCAAGCCCTGGACGGTCAAGGCGTGGCTGACCCACTGGATCGACAACATCGCGCCCCTCGCTGTCAACGAGAACACCATGGTCGGCTACGGCGTCGCCGTACGAAAGCACCTGATCCCCGGTCTCGGCGCCCACCGACTCGATCGGCTCAAGCCGGAGCACATCGAGACCTTCTACGCCAAGATGCAGGCGAACGGCAGCAGGCCCGCGACCGCCCACCAGGCGCACCGTACCTTCCGGACCGCGCTCAACGAAGCGGTCCGGCGCGGCCACCTCGCCCAGAACCCGGTGAAGCTCGCCAAGGCGCCGCGCGTGAGCGAAGAGGAGATCGAGCCGTACACCGTGGAAGAGGTGCAGCACCTGCTGCGTGCCGCCGCCCGCAGACGGAACTCCGCACGCTGGGCCGTGGCGCTCGCGCTGGGGCTCCGGCAGGGCGAGGCGCTGGGCCTCAAGTGGTCGGACGTCGACCTGGACAACGGCGTCCTGCTGGTCCGCCGGAGTCGCCGGCGCCCGCGCTACGCGCACGGGTGCAGTGAGCCCTGCGGTCGCAAAGCCGGGTACTGCCCGCAGCGGCAGCGGACGAACCCGGAGACCGCCGATACGAAGTCCCGCGCGGGCCGACGCGCCGTTGGGCTCCCTCCACAGCTTGTGGACATGTTGCGCACGCATGAGCGCCGGCAGCAGGCCGAGCGCGCGGCGGCCGGGGACAAGTGGACGGATGAGGGCTGGCTCTTCGCTACGGTGACCGGCCGCGGAACTTCCCCCCGAACGGACTACGACGACTGGAAGGAGTTGCTGAACTCTGCGAAGGTCCGGGACGGCCGTCTGCACGACGCCCGGCACACGGCGGCTACGGTGCTGCTGATCCTCGGAGTGTCCGAGCGGGCCGTCATGGGTCTCATGGGGTGGTCGACGACGGCCATGGCGGCGCGGTACCAGCACATGGTCGACACGGTTCGCGCAGACATCGCGCGCCAGCTCGACGGGCTCATCTGGAGGCAGGATGGTACTGGCCCGGCTGCGTGAGCAGCGAAACCTAGCCCGGTAGCGGGCGTCACACAACTTTGGTCACCAAATGTTTGGCGAAATCGCAGGCACCAATGTTTCGCCAAATCACTTTGCGCGGTTGCCTCAAATCGTTTCCACAAGCCGTACTGTCAAAGTGATACCGCCAAACTGATACCGTCTACAGAGGCGACCAGACCCCGCCCTCCCGCGGGATAGCGGCCTGCGGACAGCGAGGGCGGGGCTTTGGTGGCGTCGTGAGCCCTAGCTGATCACTCAGCTGGGGCTCACCTGCGTTAGGACCACGGCCAGCGCTCGGAGAGCCACGCGACCACGAGGAAGACCTCGCAGCCTGCGCTCACACGCTCCGAGGAGACGTGCGGCCGTACGTGTTCCTGCCACCGATCCTTCAGCCACTGAAGCGGCTTCAAGACCGGCTCCTTCCTGACCCGAGGGCCGGGGAGGCGGGGAGGCGCCCCGCGCCGCTGGAGACGCATCCGCGCCCCAGCTGGAAGGCGCGGTTCGTTTGTCCCCGGAAGGAGTAAGCAGGACGATACAGGGGGCGTTGTAAGAACCCGCAATTCTTCGGGTGCACATGTCGTTTAAGGTCGCTGTTTTCGCAACTCTTCGCAGGTCAGAGGCTAAGCGGTAGTAAATCGGCCACTCCGACAGCGGTATGGCGAAATTTAGGCGCTCGCCCCTTCCTCGTGGGCGGTCGGCGCTGACGGATCCATGTCGTTGACTTGTTCGCGGGTGGGTGGGGTACCGCTGGGGCCTGTTCGGCTGTTCCGGCCGGACGCTGGATCGCGATGAACTGAGACGGAAACTGAGACGGAAGCCGAAGGGGCGCCCGGTTCGATGAACCGGGCGCCCCTTCTACCTGCGGTAGCGGAGGGATTTGAACCCTCGGTGACTTGCGCCACACTCGCTTTCGAGGCGAGCTCCTTCGGCCGCTCGGACACGCTACCGAGGGAGACCTTACAGCACGCCGGGCCATGCTCTGAAATCCGTTTCCCGGAAGTCCCCGGCGCACGGGGGCTCAGCGGGCGCGGAAGAAGTCCGTGAGCAACCGCGCGCACTCCTCGGCGAGGACACCCTCGACGACCTCGGGGCGGTGGTTGAGCCGCCGGTCGCGGACGACGTCCCACAGGGAGCCGGCCGCGCCCGCCTTGTCGTCCCGGGCGCCGTAGACCACCCGGTCGACCCGGGACTGCACGAGGGCCCCCGCGCACATCGTGCAGGGCTCCAGCGTGACCACCAGGGTGCAGTCGGCCAGCCGCCACTCGCCGAGCCGCGCGGCGGCCCGGCGGATCGCCAGGACCTCCGCGTGCGCGGTCGGGTCGCCGGTGGCCTCGCGCTCGTTGTGGCCGCTCGCGAGGACCGTCGTGCCGTCCGGGGCGAGGACCACCGCGCCGACCGGGACGTCTCCGCCCCGGGCGGCCTTGTGCGCCTCGTCCAGCGCGAGGCGCATGGCGTCCCGCCAGCGGTCGCGCACCGGGTCCAGAGCGCCGCCGGCGCCCTCGGGGGCGGTCAGCGGACCGCCTCCAGGACGTCCGCGGCACCGAGGGCGTCGGCGATGGTGCTGAGCGCGTCGCCCTCCAGGGCCAGCAGCTCCTTCGCGTCGATCCCCAGGTCCTCCAGGAGGCCGGGGTCGCCGACCGGGCCGTGCGGCACGGCCTCGGCGGAGCCGCCGTCCTCGGCGTCGTCGTCGGCGTCGCCGTGCTCCGGCTCGCCGTCCTCCGTGCCGTCGAGGTCGAGGGCGTCCAGGTCGGCGGCGTCGTCGCCGGGCTCCCGGCCGAGCAGTTCGTCGGTGAGCAGGATCTCGCCGTAGCTGCTGCGGGCAGCGGCGGCGGCCTCCGAGACGTAGATACGAGGGTCGTCCTCGCCGTCGACCCGGACGACGCCGAACCAGGCGTCCTCCTGCTCGATCAGGACGAGCACCGTGTCCTCGTCGGGAGAGGCTTCCCGGGCCAGGTCGGCCAGATCCGACAGGGTTTCCACATCGTCGAGCTCTGTGTCGCTCGCTTCCCACCCGTCTTCGGTGCGCGCGAGCAGTGCGGCGAAGTACACCGTGACTCTCCCACTGGTCATAGGCGTGCCGGTTGGGGGTCCCCCCGGCGGAGGTTACGGGCGGGGAGTCGAGGGCTCCGAGCCCCACCCACTCGGAATCGTGGCAGAAACAAAGCGTTCAGGGGACGTCTTCGGCTCCCTGTGTCCGGCTGTTTTGATCGCACGTCCACGAACGACTCACCAGCACACTCGTTGCCGCCACCTGCGGATCGTACGCGGCTTTCGGCGCCGCCCACGCATGCCCACCCCCACAACACCGGTGCGCCGCGCGGATCTTCCGGGCGGGCCCGGGTCGGTACGGCTACCAGCGGAACGTTCGCATACGCATCGCGTGGCGCAGTCTGGCGGCCTTCGCGCGGCGGGGCTGGACGCGGTCACGAAGTTCCCGGGCCTCGGCGAGTTCCCGCAGGAATCGCGCTCGCCGACGGCGGCGCTCGGCGTCGGTCTCCGGGCGCGATCCGTCGTCCGCCGGGTCGGGCGCGGGCAGGTCCGGCAGCTCGGGCACAGGCACACCTCCCAGTCCGTCCCTTCACTTTCCCCCGGACGGCGGGTTTGACGCCAGCGTGCGACGAGCGGAAGGGGCCGGCGGGCGCGGTTACTGTTAGGTCATGCGTCTCCACGTCGTCGACCACCCCTTGGTCGCCCACAAGCTCACCACGCTGCGCGACCAGCGCACCGACTCCGCGACCTTCCGCCGTCTCGCCGACGAGCTGGTCACCCTGCTCGCCTACGAGGCCACGCGCGACGTGCGCACCGAGCAGGTCGACATCCAGACGCCGGTCGCCCGGACCACGGGCGTGAAGCTGGCCCGTCCGCGCCCGCTGGTGGTGCCGATCCTGCGTGCCGGGCTCGGCATGCTGGACGGCATGGTCCGGCTGCTGCCGACCGCCGAGGTGGGCTTCCTCGGCATGATCCGCAACGAGGAGACGCTGGAGGCGTCCACGTACGCCACCCGGATGCCGGAGGACCTGTCCGGCCGCCAGGTGTACGTGCTGGACCCGATGCTGGCCACGGGCGGGACCCTGGTCGCGGCGATCCAGGAGCTGATCAAGCGCGGCGCGGACGACGTGACCGCCGTGGTGCTGCTGGCCGCCCCGGAGGGCGTGGAGGTCATGGAGCGCGAGCTGGCCGGCACGCCGGTGACGGTCGTGACCGCCTCGGTCGACGAGCGCCTGAACGAGCACGGCTACATCATCCCGGGCCTCGGCGACGCGGGGGACCGGATGTACGGGGCGGCCGAGTAGGCGGCCTCTTCGGGCTCCGGGGCATATCCAGGCCCCGGCCCATCCAGGCCCCGGCCCATCCAGGCCCCGGCCCATCCAGGCCCCGGCCCATCCAGGCCCCGGCCCATCCAGGCCCCGGCCCATCCAGGCCCCGGCCCATCCAGGCCCCGGCCCATCCAGGCCTCAGCAGGTGTTCTTCGGCCCCGTCGGCGTCGGCTCGGGCGCGCTCAGTGCGGCCAGTGCCTTGTCGGCGGCCGGCCTCGGCGCCAGGGCCTTGAACGCGTCGCCCAGCACGAGGTCGACGGTGGTGCCCTGGCGGGCGGCGTCGGTGCGGCGCTCGGCCGCCGGGAGCTGGGTGGCGAGCACCGGCAGCGAGGTGTTGAGGGCGGCGGCGGGACCCAGCAGCATCCCGGTGCCCTTGACCTTCTTGTCGTACTCCTTCGGCGCGTTCCCCACGTCGCCGATGCGGAAGCCGCGCTTCTTCAGCTCGTCCGCGGTCTCCTTGGCGAGGCCGGTGCGTGTCGTGGCGTTGAGGACGTTCACGGTGATCGTGCCCGGCTTCGGCACCGCCGCGGGCTTGTCCGCGGCGGGTGAGGGGCTCGCCTTCTTCGCGCAGTCGGCCCTGGGGCCGGCCGCGGAGGCCTTCCCGCTGTTGCCGGTGAAGACGTCGATCAGCTGGAGCGTGCCCCAGCCGAGCATGCCGAGGACGGCGGCGGAGGCGGCGCCGAGGAACACGAGCCTGCCGCGTCGGCGGGGCCGGCGCATCCGCGGGTACTTGTCCCCCGTGATCCGGTACTGGCCGCCCATGCCTGGGGGAGTCAGCATGCTCATGGGCGCAGCGTAGTGCGCCTGGACGACGATGCCTATTAGATGATCACTCGACGCCGCGCGGGGCATCGGGAAAGAACCCGAAAGGGCCAAAGGCGGGCCCTGTGGGCGGATCAGTCCAGTTCGAGCACGCGCGCGTGCAGCACCTGGCGCTGCTGGAGGGCCGCGCGGACCGCGCGGTGCAGGCCGTCCTCCAGATAGAGGTCGCCCTGCCACTTCACGACGTGCGCGAAGAGGTCGCCGTAGAAGGTGGAGTCCTCGGCGAGCAGCGTCTCCAGGTCGAGCTGCTGCTTGGTCGTCACGAGCTGATCGAGGCGGACCGGGCGCGGCGCGACGTCCGCCCACTGCCGGGTGCTTTCCCGGCCGTGGTCGGGGTACGGCCGGCCGTTTCCGATGCGCTTGAAGATCACACGGAAAGCCTACCGGTCCTGACGTTCCGGGCGCAGCCATGAAGAGGGAGTGCGACGCTGGAAAAGATGCCGTGAATCAGGGCGAAACGGACGGGGCTTGAGAGGGAAGGCCTGCCATGAGCGACCGTGAGACCCTGCCCGGCGCCGCCGCGCCCGAGGTGCCCGGCAGCGCGCCCGCGCTCCCGGAGGAGGCCCTGAAGATCGCCTCCGGGTACGCCTTCGCCGGGCCCGCCCTGGATCTGGGCGCCCTGCTCTGGGACGGGGCGTGCCTGCCCGACGCGCAGGTGCGCACCCCGCTGCCGATGCTCAACCGGCACGGTCTGGTCGCGGGCGCCACCGGCACGGGCAAGACCAAGACGCTCCAGCTGATCGCCGAGCAGCTGTCCGCGCAGGGCGTTCCGGTGTTCCTCGCCGACGTCAAGGGCGATGTCTCCGGGATCTCCGCGCCGGGCGTGGCGGGCGACAAGGTCCGCTCGCGCGCCGCCGAGGTGCACCAGCGGTGGACGGCGACCGGCTTCCCCGCCGAGTTCTACGCGCTCGGCGGCATCGGCCACGGCATCCCCGTACGGGCCACGGTCACCAGCTTCGGCCCGGTGCTGCTGTCGAAGGTGCTCGGGCTGAACCGGGCCCAGGAGCAGTCCCTCGGCCTGGTCTTCCACTACGCCGACCGGAAGGGTCTGGAACTGCTCGACCTGAAGGACCTCGCGGCGGTCGTCGCCTTCCTCACCTCCGACGAGGGCAAAGCCGAGCTGAAGAGTCTCGGCGGGCTGTCCCCGGCCACGGCCGGGGTGATCCTGCGCTCGCTGACCGCGTTCGAGGCGCAGGGCATGGGGGACTTCTTCGGGGAGCCGGAGTTCGACACCGCGGAGTTCCTGCGGACGGCGGAGGACGGGCGGGGCGTGGTCTCCGTCCTGGAGCTGCCCGCCGTACAGGACGAGCCGCGGCTGTTCTCCACGTTCCTGATGTGGCTGCTGGCCGATCTCTTCCACGATCTGCCCGAGGTCGGCGACGCCGACAAGCCGAAGCTGGTGTTCTTCTTCGACGAGGCGCATCTGCTGTTCGACGAGCGTCGAAGGCGTTCCTGGAGTCGATCACGCGGACCGTGCGGTTGATCCGTTCCAAGGGGGTCGGGGTCTTCTTCGTCACCCAGACCCCGAAGGACGTGCCCGCCGACGTCCTCGCCCAGCTCGGCAACCGTGTCCAGCACGCGCTGCGCGCCTTCACACCGGACGACCAGAAGGCGCTGAAGGCGACGGTGCGGACCTTCCCGGACTCGGCGTACGACCTGGAGGAGCTGCTGACCGGCCTCGGCACGGGGGAGGCGGTCGTGACGGTGCTGAGCGAGAAGGGCGCGCCAGCACCGGTCGCCGCGACCCGGCTGCGGGCGCCGGAGTCCCTGATGGGCCCGGTCGAGCCGGCCGTGCTGGAACGGGCGGTGACGGGCTCCCCGCTGTTCGAACGTTATGCACAGGCTGTGGACAGGGAGTCGGCGTACGAGAAACTCCAGCGACGGCCGGAGCCCGGGCAACCCGCACCGTCCGAACGGCCCGAACGGCCCGAACGGCCCGAACGGCCCGAACGGCCCGAACGGCCCGAACGGCCCGAACGGCCCGAACGGCTCGAACGGCCCGAACGGCCCGAGCCGGAGTCCCGGCGGGAGAGGCGGCCGCGGGAGGAGCCGTCCGTCGTCGAGCAGGTCGTCGGGAGCGGCATGTTCAAGTCCCTGGCCCGTTCGATCGGCACCCAGATCGGCCGCGAGATCACCCGTTCCCTCTTCGGTACGGCCCGGCGGAGGCGTTAGTCCCGGCCGGACCGTACCGTCGGCTCAGCGGTCCTGCTCGTTCGGCTGGGGCTGCTGCGGCCCGGTCTTCGGCGCGTCCTGCTTCGGGGCACTGCGCGCGGCCTCCGCGCGCAGCAGGGCGCGCAGCACCGCGTAGGGATCTGCGGGCATGTCTGTGCTCCTTGTGTCGTGGTCCTGCCGACTGACCTGAGTTCGAGAAGGCCCGGTCAGCAGCGCAGGACCACGGAGCGCAGGGTGCGCAGGGTGTACGGCGGCGCGGGCGGCGGGGCGGCCGGGAGGTGCCCCGGCAGGCAGCGGGCGGGGCCCGTCGCCCCGGTCCGCACCGGCGGCTGGGGCACGGCGGCCCGCCGGGCGCTGCGCGCCACCGGCCGCGGCGCCACCACCACGAGGTCCGCCTCGGCCACCTCACCGGCCGCGACCGGCATCCCGGTGGCCTCGACGTGCGAGCCCGGTATCACCAGCGCCAGCAGCAGGACGAGCACCCGCAGCCCTGCGCGGCTGCGCGGCAGGCTCGGTGCGGCACTCACGGAAGTCGTCTCCCCGGCAGGTGTACGGCCTTCATCGGGCGGTCCCCGGGAACCGCCCGCTCGGCGTACGGTCGGCGCTGTTCACAGCTCGTGCGGGACCTGCCGGGCCCGGCCGCGGATGCGCAGGGCGGTGACGATCTCGACGGCTCCGACGGCGGCCAGCCAGCAGCCGCCGACGACGGTGAGGACGGCGAGTGACTCGAACGGGGAGACGATCAGGACGACTCCGGCGAGGAAGGTGACGACGCCGAGGAGGATCTGCCAGCCGCGGGCGGGCACGCCCGGGTCGGAGGCGGCGGCGATGGTCTGGGCGACGCCGCGGAACAGCCAGCCGATGCCGATCCACAGGGCGAGCAGCAGGATCGACTGCATGGGGCCGCGGAAGCAGAACAGGCCCAGCAGGATCGACACGGTGCCGCTGATGAACGCCAGCACGCGCAGCGCGGTCGTCTTGTGGGTGCCGAACGCGGAGACCAGCTGCAGGATGCCGCTGAGCAGGAGGTAGAGGCCGAAGAGGACGCCCGCGACGCGCAGTGAGGCGTCCGGCCAGGCGAGGACCAGGATGCCCAGGACCAGGGACGTGATGCCGGTGAGCAGCACGATCTGCCAGGCGGCGCGGGACAGGGCGTGCAGGGGGCCCTCGAACGGCGGCTCGGGCGCGTGCCCGGCCGCCGGGGGCCTGGAGTGGTGGACCTTCCGGTCGTTGTGATCGGGCCCCCACGGGGAGCCCGACGGTGCCTCGGTCATGGTCCATGCTTGGACCGCGCGCGGGCCGCCCGCCACCGGGCGCGGGCCACCTGGATGACACCCCCTAGGGGGTGTCTCGTCGATCAGGCCGAGCCCGGCATGATCGGCGAGACGTCCCCTAGGAGCCGGCGTTACTTCCCGGCCGCCTTGGCGGCCTTCGCCGCCGCCTTCATCTCCTGCTTGTGCGCCCGCACCTTCGCCAGCGACTCCGGGCCGGTGATGTCGGCGACGGAGCGGAACGACTTCGGCTGCCCGTAGTCCCCGGCCGCCTCCCGCCACCCCGTGGGGCGCACCCCGAGCTGCTTGCCCAGCAGGGCGAGGAAGATCTGGGCCTTCTGCTTGCCGAAGCCGGGCAGCTCCTGGAGCCGCTTGAGCAGTTCGGCGCCGCTGCCGACGTCCTTCCACACGGCCTCGGCGTCCCCGTCGTAGTGCTCGACGAGGTACTGGCACAGCTGCTGGATCCGCTTGGCCATCGAGCCCGGGTAGCGGTGCACGGCCGGCTTCTCCGACAGCACGGCGGCGAACGCCTCGGGGTCCTGGGCGGCGATGTCGTGGGCGTCCAGGTCGTCGGCGCCGAGCCGCCGGGCGATCGTCGCCGGACCCTTGAACGCCCACTCCATCGGGATCTGCTGGTCGAGCAGCATGCCGACGAGCGCGGCGAGCGGACTGCGGCCGAGCAGCGCGTCGGCGTCGGGATCCTGGGCCAGGCGGAGGGTGACGTCCATGGACCGATGATCCCGCGTCCGGCGCGGGGGCGCGCGCCCTGGGTGGGTACGGGGGCGCGCCCTTGGGCGCGCGGGGCGGGCGTCAGGTCGCTCGCCAGTACCCCAGCGCGTGCATCCGGTCCTTCGGCACGGACAGTTCCTTGCGGACGTACGTCGTGAGGGTGCGGGTCGTCGCGGTGTCGCAGGCGATCCAGACATACGGGTCCGGGGCGGCCCGCAGCAGCCCGGGCAGCTCGGCCCGGACCTGTTCGGCGAGGCGGGCGCCGGCGTTCTCCCGGGGCACCGTCCGTATCTCGTGCCGGGAGGCGTCGGCGCGGCTCGGGAGTCCGTCCGGCTCGCCCTCGAACCACACCGTGGCCGGGGTGGCCGCGAACTCCTGGAAGAGGGAGTTGAGCGCGGGCAGCGACGCGGGGTCGCCGATCGCGAAGACGTGCGAGGGCTCGGGCCGGGGCCGCTGGAAGCCCGTGCCCTGGACCGTCGCCTCGATGGTGTCCCCGGGCTTCGCCGCCCGCGCCCAGTCGCTGGCGCACCCCTCGTGGAGTGCGAACTCGAGGCTGAAGGTGCCGGCTTCCGGGTCGGGGTCGACGAGGGTGTAGGCCCGCTGGTGGGGCTTGCCCGCGTTCTCGAACCAGAGCCGGACCCACATGGTGGGGTGGACGCCGGTCGCGGCGAGCAGTCCGCCGTCGGTGAGGTGGAGCCGCCGGTAGTCGTCGGTGACGTCCTCCGCTCCGGTCACGGTGAGGACGAAGTCCTTCGCGCGCATCAGTTTCAGGACCGCGCCCTGCCAACCGTGCCCCTGCCCCATGGCGCTCCTTCACAGGTCGCGTACGATTCCGCCACCACACACTTAGGCAAGGCTAACCTAAAGCAAGAAAGGGGCATAGCGGTGACCACCGAGAGAGGCGGGATCCACGGGCTCTACCGGGACGCCTGGGGCATCCCGCATGTGCGGGCCGGCAGCGCACCGGAACTCGCCCGCGCCCAGGGCCGGGTCACCGCCATCGACCGCGCCTGGCAGCTGGAGGTCGAACGCCACCGCGCCCAGGGCACCTCCGCCGCCTTCCTCGGCACCGAATCCCTCGCCTGGGACATTCTCGCCCGTCGCGCCCGCCTCGCCGACACCGCCCGCCGCTGCTTCGACGCGCTGGCCGAACGGGACCCCGAGTCGGCGGAGTTCGTACGGGCGTACGTCGACGGCGTCAACGACGGTCTCGCGGCAGGTGCCCGCCGCACACCCGAGTTCGCCGAGACCGGCCTGGTCCCCGGCCGTTGGGAGCCCTGGACCCCGTTCGCCGTCTGGCTGTCCACCCACGTCCTCTTCGCCGGGTTCCCCGCGAAGCTCTGGCGCGCGCACGCCGCACGGCACCTCGGTCCGGAGGCCGTCGGCCTGTTCGCCACCGACGGCCCCGGCACCTCCGGCAGCAACGGCTGGCTGGTGTCCGGTGAGCGGACCGTCACCGGACAGGCGGTCATCGCGGGGGACCCGCACCGCTGGATCGAGGATCCCGGCGTCTACCAGCAGATCCACCTGTCCTGCCCGGAGTTCGACGTCGTCGGCCTCGCCGTGCCCGGCGTCCCCGGCATCGCCCACTTCGGCCACACCGGCACCGTCGCCTGGGCCATCACCAACGCCATGGCCGACTACCAGGACCTCTACGAGGAGCGGCTGCGCCGCACCGGAGCGGGCGTGGAGGCCCTCGGACCCGACGGCACCTGGCGGCACGCCACCCGGCACACCGAGTACGTCGACGTGTGCGGCGAGGAACGCGTGCCCGTCGAGGTGATCGAGACCGACCGCGGTCCCGTCGTCGCGGGGGGCCCCGAAGGCCTCGACGACGGCACCCCGCTCGCCCTCAGCCTGCGCCAGCCGCCCCGCGTCACCGCCGACCTCGGCTTCGGCGCCCTGCTGCCGCTGCTGCGGGCCCGCACGGTGGCCGACGTCGACCGTGCCTTCGACCAGTGGGCCGAGCCGGTCAACGTCGTCCAGGCCGCCGACACCGAGGGCGGCACCCTGCACCGGGTCGCCGGCCGGGTGCCGGAACGCTCCTTCGCCAACCGCCTCGGCCCGGTGCCCGCCTGGGAACCCGGCCACGAGTGGACCGGCTGGCACGAGACGCCCCGCGCGGGCCTCACCGACGGCATCGCCGTCATGGCCAACCAGCGCGGCCCCGCCGCCCCCCTCGGCATCGAGTTCGCCCCACCGCACCGCGCCGACCGCATCGCCGCCCTGCTCGCCGAGAAGGAGCACTGGGCGGCCGGCGACATGCCCGCGATCCACACGGACACCCATCTCGCCTCCGCCGCGCCCCTCCTGGACCTCCTCGCCGGCCTCGACGGCCTCAGCCCCGGGGCGGAACGGCTGCGCGAGCGCCTGCTGCGCTGGGACCGCCGTATGGACGCGACCAGCGCCGACGCCGCCGCCTTCGCGGCCGTTCGGAGCGCGCTCGTCCGCAGCCTCGCCGCCCACCCGGTGTTCGCGCCGCTCACCGACGTGCCCGCCTACCCGGAGGCCCTGCTGCCCTGGCTGAACCTCACCGTGCGCATCGGCTACGCCCTCGAACACCTGCTGCGCGCGCGGGAGCTGTACGGCGTCGACCGCGCGGCACTGGCCCGCGATGCCCTGGAGGAGACCGCCGCGCGTCCGCCGCAGGGCACTTGGGGCGACACCCACCGCCTCGCACCCTGGCGGGCCCTGACCACCACCTCGTTCGCGGAACCCGGCCTGTCCGGCGACCATGACTGTGTGCTGTGCACCTCCGCCGTCCCCGGCCTCACCGACCTCGCCGCGCGCGGCCCGGCCGCCCGCTACGTGTGGGATCTGGCCCGACGCGAGGACAGCCGTTGGGTGGTGCCGTTCGGCGCGTCCGGTGTGCCCGGCTCGCCGCACCACCGTGACCAACTCCCGCGATGGGTCGAGGGAGAACTCGTCCCGGTCGTCACCGACTGGGACCAGCTCATGAAGGAGACCGATGTCTGACCCGTATGTTTCACGTGAAACCGTCCATGAGGAGACGGTCGCCGGCTTCGGCACCGTCCGCGTCCTCCCCCTCGACGCCAAGGGCGACGCCGAGCTGATCCACGGCTGGGTCAGCGAGGAGCGGGCCTTCTTCTGGGGCATGAACGACCTGACGAAAGACCAGGTCGCCGAGATCTACGTCCACTTGGACAGCCTCGACACCCACCACGCCTTCCTCCTCGTCAAGGACGGCGTCCCGGCGGCCCTGCTCCAGACCTACGCCCCGGAGGCCGACCGGGTGGGCGAGTGCTACCCGGTCGAACCCGGGGACATCGGCATCCACCTGCTCCTCGCGCCCGCCCCGGCGGACGGCGCGCGGGCCGGCTGGACGGCGGGGCTGACGATGGCCATCACCGGGTACGTCTTCCGCACGCTCGGCCGGCAGCGGATCGTCGTCGACCCGGACGTCCGCAACGACAAGGCGATAGCCCGCTTCGTGAAGCAGGGCTTCGTGGCGGGCCCGGCGGTCGTGCTGCCGGAGATCCATCTGCCGGAGGTGCACCTGCCGGAGAAGCGGGCACAACTGGGCTTCCTCAGCCGGGAGGTAGCCTTCCCGGAGTGACCCCGGACCACGAGACCACGTCACCCACTCCCGAAGCCCTCGTCGCCCACTACGGACTCGAACCGATCCCGCGCGAGGGCGGACTGTTCCGGCGCACCTGGGCCGGGCCCGAACGCCCGGACGGCCGGCCCGAGGGCAGCGCGATCATCGCCCTGCTCACCCAGGACGACCACTCCGCGCTGCACCGCCTCCCCGCCGACGAGATCTGGCACTTCTACCTCGGCGACCCACTGGAACTCCTGCTGCTCGCCCCCGACGGCGGCACCCGCAGTGTCGTGCTCGGCGCGGATGTCCTGGGCGGCCAGCACGTCCAGTTCACCGTGCCCGCCGGCACCTGGATGGGCGGCCGGGTCGCCGCCGGCGGCTCCTGGACGCTGTTCGGCTGCACCATGGCCCCCGGCTTCACCTACGCCGACTACGAGCACGGCGAGTCCGCCGAACTCACGGCGCGCTACCCGGCGCAGGCCGCGCGGATCATGGAACTCTGCCGTCCATGAGGCTCCTGGAAGGCCAGGCCGCCCTGGTCACCGGCGCGGGCGGCGGCATCGGCCGAGGCATCGCGCTGCGGTTCGCCGAACACGGCGCGGCGGTCGCCGTGCACTGCCGTACGGCGGTGGAACAGGCGCGGGCCGTGGCCGGCCGCATCCACGACCTGGGCGGCCGGGCCGTCGTCCTGCGCGGCGACCTCACCGACGAGGACACGTGCCACCGTGTCGTCCGCCACGCCGCCGAGTGGGCCGGCGGACGGCTCACCGCGCTGGTCAACAACGCGGGCGTGCAACCGATGCGCGAACTGGCCGGGATGACCGCCGAGGAGTGGCGGACCGTCGTGGACACCAACCTGGGCAGCGTGTTCGCGTGCACACAGGCGGCCGTCGACGTCATGGGGGAGGGCGGCTCGGTGACCCACATCGCCTCCATCGAGGCGAGCGCCCCGGCCCCGGCCCACGCCCACTACAGCGCATCCAAGGCGGCCGTGGTGATGCACGCCCGCGCGGCGGCCCTGGAGTACGGCCCCCTCGGCATCCGCGTCAACACCGTCTCGCCCGGCCTGATCGACCGCGAGGGCCTGGCGGAGGCCTGGCCGGACGGCGTACGACGCTGGCGGCAGGCCGCGCCGCTGGGCCGGCTGGGACGGCCGGAGGACATCGGCGACGCCTGCGTGTTCCTGGCCTCGCCGCTCGCGTCCTGGGTGACCGGACACGACCTCGTGGTGGACGGCGGGGTGACGGCCCGGCCGGCCTGGTGAGCCGACTGAACATCCGGAGCCCGGCGTCCGTATCCCTCCCGAAGGGCAGCCGCGGACACCGGGAGTACGGATCTGATGCACACGGGCGGACGACCGCGCCGCCGGCCGGCGCTGACGGCGGTACTGCTGATCCTGCTCCTCCTCGGCTCCGCCGCCCCCGCCTCCGCGCACGCCGCCCTCGCCGGCACCGACCCCCGCGACGGCACCGTCCTGAAATCGGCGCCGCGCGCCCTCACCCTGGACTTCACCGAGTCCGTCGGCCTGCTCGACGGCTCCGTACGGCTCCTCGGCCCAGACAATCGGCGGGTCCACGTCGAGGAGCCGCGTCACGTACCCGGCGGCGACGACCGGGTCCGCGTCACCCTGCCCGACGGCCTGCGCACCGGCACCTACACCGTGGCCTGGCGGGTGGTCTCCGCCGACAGCCACCCCGTCTCCGGCGTCTTCACCTTCTCCGTCGGCAAGGCCACCCGCACGACGGCCGTACCGGACACCGGCCCGCCCGAGCACCCGGCGACCAAGGCCCTGCACACCCTCGCCCGCCACCTCGCGTACCTCGCCGCCGCCCTGCTCCTCGGCACGGCTGCCTTCATCGCAGTCTGCCGCCCACCCGACCCCCGCCCGCTGCGCCGCCTGCTCGTCACCGGCTGGTGGGCCCTGCTGCTGTCCACCCTCGCCCTGTTCCTGCTGCGTGCCCCGTACGAGACGGGCACGGCACCCTGGACGGCCTTCGACCCCGCCGCCCTCACCCGCACCCTGACAGGCCGCCCCGGCATGGCCCTGCTGGCCCGAGTGGCCCTGCTCCTGCTGCTCGTACGGCTCCCCAGGCGCCCCCTGCCGGCCGTCCACGTCCCCCTCGCCGTGGGCCTGGCCCTCACCTGGGCCGCCGCCGAGCACGCCTCCGCGGGGATCCAGGTGCCGGTGGCGATGACGTCCTCGGTGCTGCACCTGCTGGCGACGGCGGCCTGGCTGGGCGGCCTCGCCGCGCTGCTGACCAGCCTGCGCCACGGCACCCTCCCCGCCGGCCCCGTGCACCGCTTCTCCCGGCTCGCCTTCGCCTCCGTGACCGTCCTCGCCGTCACCGGCACCTACCAGTCCTGGCGCGGCCTGGGCTCGTTCGACGCGCTCACTCAGACGTCGTACGGCCGTCTCCTGCTCGCCAAACTCGCCGGCGTCGCGCTGCTGCTGGCGGCGGCGGGGGTGTCGCGGCGGCTGATACGGGTGCCGGGGGAGCGGACGACCGTACGGGAGAGGGTGCCGGAGCCGGTGGGCGGACCGCTTCCCGAGCCGGAGCCCGAGCCGGGGCCCGGGCCCGGGGCCGCTTCCGAGCCGGAGCGTCCGCTCGACCAGCGCCGTCTGCGCCGCTCGGTCCTCGTCGAGGCAGCGGTGGGCGTGGCGGTGCTCCTGATCACCACCCTCCTGACAGGCACCCTCCCGGGCCGCGCCGAGAACGAGGCCGCGGCGGCCGGACAGACGACCGTGCTGCCCCCCACCACGACCACGACCGTCCCCTTCGACGTGGGCACCCCCGGCGGCAGCGGCAAGGTGCAGATCACCCTGGACCCGGCCCGCACCGGCGAGAACTCCGTTCAGGCGGTCGTCTTCGGCGCCGACGGCGGCGTCGCCACGGTCCCCGAACTCCGCCTCACCTTCACCCTGCCCGCCCAGGACATCGGCCCCATCGACGCCGAACTGGCCGACCGCGGCGGCTACTGGGCCACCGACAGCCTCGACCTGCCCGTCCCGGGCACGTGGACCATGAGGACGACCGTGCGGCTGTCGGAGTTCGACCAGGTGACGGTGGCCCGCCCGGTACGGATCAGCTGACCCGGGTCATCCGAACGGCTGACCCCACCCCGCCTCCCAGGGCCGACAATGAAGGTGTTTGCCCAGCTCAGTGCGGAAGCGGCGAAGGATTCGGCGCGAGAGGCGGTGAAGCCCGTGACGCATGCCCCGGCGGACGACCGCGACGTACGGGAGACCGGACGCGATGCCCGCACCACCCTCGCCGTCGTCATGCACTCCGCCTTCTTCGTGCTGCTCGGCGCCTCCCTCGCCCGCTACCTCGCCCGGCACGGCCCCGAACCCCGCACCCCGTGGATCATCGCCCTGTCCGTGCTGCTGGCCGCGCTGTACGTGCTGGGCCCGGCCCTCGGCGCCCGCCTCACCGCGCGCCGGATGATCTGGCTCGGCGCGGTGGTGGCCGCCTGGGCCGCGCTGGTGGCACTGGCGCCGAGCTTCGCCTGGTGCGCGGTCCCGCTCTTCTACACCGGCCTGCGCACCCTGCCGCTCCGCGCGGCCATCACCCTGGTCGTGCTGCTCACCGCACTCGTGGTGGCGGCCCAGCTGAAACTGGCGGGCTGGGCCGACCCGAACGTCCTCCTCGCACCCCCGGCCGTGGCCGCGATCGCCACCACGGTGTTCGTCACCATGGAACGCCAGTCGGCCCGCCAGCGCGCCCTCATCGACGACCTCGTCCGCACCCGCCGCGTCCTCGCCGCCACCGAACGCCGCGAAGGCATGCTGGCCGAACGGGAACGCCTCGCCCGGGAGATCCACGACACCGTCGCCCAGGGCCTGTCCAGCCAGCGGATGCTGCTGCAGGCGGCGGACCGGGTCTGGGAGACCGACCCGGCCACCGCGCGCTCCCACATCCGTACGGCCGCCTCCGTCGCCGAACACAACCTCGCCGAGGCCCGCCGCTTCGTCCACGACCTCACCCCGGCCGACCTCGCGGGCGGCACCGGCATCGGCCACGCCCTCGCCGCGCTGGCCGAGCGGGAGAGCGACGCCCACCTCACCGTCCGGCTGCACACCGAGGGCACCCCGGCGGCCCCGCTGCCCGCCCTGGTCGAATCAGCCCTGCTGCGCATCGCGCAGGGCGCCCTCGCCAACGTCCGCGAACACGCGGCCGCCACCACGGCGACCCTCACCCTGACCTGCCTGGACGACCAGATCGTGCTGGACGTGGCCGACGACGGCCGCGGCTTCGACCCCCGCACACCCGCCCCCGCACGCGACGTGCGCGGCCACGGCCTCCCCGCCATCCGCGCCCGCCTCCGCCAGCTGGGCGGCACCCTGACGATCGAGTCGGCCCCCGGCGAAGGCACGGTCGTGTCGGCCGCGATCCCGCTGACGACCCCCACGGAGCCCCGATGACGGCGACGACCGTACGGATCCTCCTCTGCGACGACCACGCGGTCGTCCGCGCCGGCCTGCGCGCCCTGCTGTCGAGCGCCCCGGACATCGAGGTGACCGGCGAGGCGGCGACAGGCGAGGAGGCCATCGCGCTGACCCGCAAACTGTCCCCGGACGTCGTCCTGATGGACCTCCAGCTCGGCGAGGGCATCGACGGCGTGGAGACGACCCGCCGCATCCTCGCCATGACCGACCCGGCACCCCACGTCCTGGTCCTCACCACCTACGACACCGACGCGGACATCACCCGCGCCATCGAGGCCGGCGCCACCGGCTACCTCCTCAAGGCCGAGCGCCCCGAGGAACTCTTCGCCGCGATCCACGCCGCCGCCCAGGGCCGCACGGCCCTCTCACCCCCCGTCGCGGGTCGTGTCATGGCCCACCTGCGCACCCCACGCCCCACCCTCACCCCACGCGAACGCGACATCCTCGGCCACCTCGTCCAGGGCCTCACCAACCGCGACATCGCCCGCACCCTCTTCATCAGCGAGGCCACCGTCAAAACCCACCTGCGCCGCATCTACGAAAAACTGGGCGTCACCACGCGCGCGGGCGCGGTGGCGACGGCGAAGGAACAGCGACTGATCCCTTGAACACCAGATCGGACACAGACGTCACCAGCGGGGCCACTGCCGCCCCGAGGAACCCGGCACCCGGCGCCCCGGGTGCGGCGACTCACGTGGACGGCCGTCGTGGTGCTGGCCGTCCCGGTCGGCCCGACCGCGTGCGCCGGCAGCCAGGAGACGCCCCGGCGGACCGACTCCAGATGGGCCGAGGGCATCAGGTGGCTGAAGCCCACGGCCGCCGTGATCGACGTCCCACCCCACGACTTCGCCCACCTCGGCCTCCCGGAACCCGAGAAGTTCAGCACCGGCATGCGCTACGGCTACGTCTGCCCGGGCGCCACGGAGGCCTCCCAGGATCCCGGCGCGCCCGCGTACGACGCCTCGGCATCGGACGAACAATGCGTCCGCCTGTACGCCCACGACTACGCCCCGGACCGCACCCGCATCTACCTGCGGGCCCATTACGAACCCGGCATAAGCCCGCTTCCCGAAACCTCGTCCGCGCCGCCGTCGACGGACTGACCCCTGTCTACGACGAGGGCCCCGACCGGCGAACCGGTCGGGGCCCTCGACTGCCCTGCTGGGCGGAGGCGGAGGATACGAGATTCGAACTCGTGAGGGGTTGCCCCCAACACGCTTTCCAAGCGTGCGCCCTAGGCCTCTAGGCGAATCCTCCGCCGGAAACATTACATGACCGAGAGGAGTGCTCGCGAACTCGTTCCCGACCCCTCGCATCAGGTAGCCTTGGCGCAGCCCCTCACGCGGCGCTATCTGACTGAACTCCCCCAGGGCCGGAAGGCAGCAAGGGTAGGTCGGCTCTGGCGGGTGCGTGGGGGGCGCTTGCGTTCCGGGGTGTGGATCTTCGGGCGGGGCAGGTTGTCAGTGGGCGCCTATAACCTCGTAAGCGTGTCGTCTCTCGCGCTGTACCGCCGCTATCGCCCGGAGTCGTTCGCCGAGGTCATCGGGCAGGAGCATGTCACCGACCCGTTGCAGCAGGCGCTGCGGAACAACCGGGTCAATCACGCGTACCTGTTCAGCGGTCCGCGCGGGTGCGGCAAGACGACCAGCGCGCGGATCCTCGCCCGCTGCCTGAACTGTGAGCAAGGTCCCACCCCGACACCCTGCGGGGAGTGCCAGTCGTGCCGTGACCTCGCCAGGAACGGTCCCGGATCCATCGACGTCATCGAGATCGACGCCGCTTCCCACGGTGGTGTGGACGACGCCCGTGAGCTGCGGGAGAAGGCCTTCTTCGGCCCCGCCTCCAGCCGGTACAAGATCTACATCATCGACGAGGCCCACATGGTCACGTCGGCCGGTTTCAACGCGCTCCTGAAGGTCGTCGAGGAGCCCCCGGAGCATCTGAAGTTCATCTTCGCCACGACCGAGCCCGAGAAGGTCATCGGGACCATCCGGTCGCGTACGCACCACTACCCGTTCCGGCTCGTCCCCCCGGGCACCCTCCGCGACTACCTCGGCGAGGTGTGCCAGAAGGAGGACATCCCGGTCGAGGACGGAGTGCTGCCGCTGGTGGTGCGCGCGGGTGCCGGCTCCGTGCGTGACTCGATGTCCGTGATGGACCAGCTGCTCGCCGGCGCTCGGGAGGAGGGTGTGACGTATGCCATGGCCACCTCCCTGCTCGGGTACACCGACGGGTCCCTCCTGGACTCCGTCGTCGAGGCCTTCGCCACGGGTGACGGCGCTGCCGCCTTCGAGGTCGTGGACCGTGTCATCGAGGGCGGCAACGACCCCCGGCGGTTCGTCGCCGACCTGCTGGAGCGGCTCCGCGACCTCGTGATCCTCGCCGCCGTCCCGGACGCCGTCGAGAAGGGCCTCATCGACGCCCCGGCGGACGTCCTGGAACGCATGCAGGCCCAGGCCGGCGTCTTCGGCGCCGCCGAGCTGAGCCGTGCCGCCGACCTCGTCAACGAGGGCCTGACCGAGATGCGCGGCGCCACCTCCCCGCGGCTCCAGCTGGAGCTGATCTGCGCCCGCGTCATGCTGCCCGCCGCCTACGGGGACGAGCGGTCCGTCATGGCCCGTCTGGACCGGCTGGAACGCGGCGTGAACTTCTCGGCGGGTGCCGGCGCGCCCGCCATGGCCTACGCGCCGGGTCCGGACGCCCACGCGGCACACGCGGCCGTCCCGCCGGGTGGCGGCGCCGCCGCGGCCCGCGCAGCCGTACGGGGCTCCGGGGCGCCCGTGGCCCCCATACAGGGCCAGGGAACGCCGCCCCCGCCTGCCGCGCAGCCCCCGGTACCGGCCCCGGCTCCGGCACCCGCGCCGACCCCCGTGCACGCCCCCAGCGCGCCTCCCGCCGCCCCGCCGCAGCAGCCCGCCCCCACGGAGGCCCCGGCTGCCCCCGCGGCCGCCGCGGCCGCACCCGCTCCCGGCGCCTGGCCCACCGCCACCGCCGCGGGCAGTGGCCGTCGGCCCGGCGGCTGGCCCACCGCCACGTCCCCGGGCGGCGGCGCGAGCCGCCCCCAGGCCGCCGCCCCCGCCCCCGCCCCTGCTCAGACCGCCCCGTCCCCGTCCGCGCCCCCCGCCGCACCGTCTCCCGCCCAGGTCCCCGCGCCCGGCGGGCTCGACCCCCGTGCCCTGTGGCCGAACATCCTGGAGGCGGTGAAGAACCGCCGCCGCTTCACCTGGATCCTGCTCAGCCAGAACGCCCAGGTGACCGGCTTCGACGGCACCACCCTCCAGCTCGGCTTCGTCAACGCGGGAGCCCGCGACAACTTCGCGAGCAGCGGCAGCGAGGACGTGCTGCGGCAGGCGCTCGCCGAGCAGTTCAACGTGCAGTGGAAGATCGACGCGATCGTCGACCCGTCCGGCGGTTCCGCACCGACCGGCGGCTCCGGCGCCCCCGGCTTCAGCAGCGGCGGCTACGGCGGCGGCCCGGCCACCGGCGGCTACGGCGGTGGCGGTACGGCCGCGCCCCAGCGCCCCGCCCAGCCGCAGCCCCCGGCCCCGCCCGCCCCCAGTGCCTCTGCCTCCGCCTCCGCGTCCGCCCCCGCCGCGGCGCCCACCCCCGTGTCTCCGGCGCCGCCCGCCCCGGACCCGGCCCCGGTGCCGGTCGCCCCCGAGGACGACATCCCCGAGGACGACGACCCGGACCTCGACGAGTCGGCACTCTCCGGGCAGGAGCTGATCGTGAGGGAGCTGGGGGCGACGGTGATGGAGGAGTTCACCAACGAGTAGGCCCCGGCGGACCCCTGTCAGCCCCCCGGCGGACGCCTGCGGTCCGCCCCGCGGACTCCCGTCCGACCCCTGCCCAACCCCTGTTTTTGGACAAACCCACAATCCCCCCGCCCCCACCCCTTCAGCAGCCCGCACAAACCGACCCGCCCCGCGCCGGTTAGGCTGACCCCGTGAAGGTCCTCGTCATCGGTAGCGGCGCCCGCGAACACGCCCTGTGCCGTTCCCTGTCCCTCGACCCCGCCGTGACCGCGCTGCACTGCGCACCCGGCAACGCCGGCATCGCCGAGGTGGCCGAACTGCACCAGGTCGACGCCCTCAACGGCGCGGCGGTGACCGCGCTGGCCACGGAGCTGGGCGCCGAGCTGGTCGTCGTGGGCCCGGAGGCCCCGCTGGTCGCGGGCGTCGCCGACGCGGTGCGCGAGGCGGGCATCCCGGTCTTCGGCCCCTCGAAGGAGGCCGCGCAGCTGGAGGGCTCCAAGGCCTTCGCCAAGGACGTCATGGCGGGCGCGGGCGTGCCCACGGCCCGCTCGTACGTCTGCACGACCCCGCAGGAGGTCGACGAGGCCCTCGACGCCTTCGGCGCGCCGTACGTCGTCAAGGACGACGGTCTCGCCGCCGGCAAGGGCGTCGTCGTCACCAGCGACCTGGACCAGGCCCGCGCGCACGCGGCGGCCTGTGAGCGGGTCGTCATCGAGGAGTACCTGGACGGCCCCGAGGTCTCCCTCTTCGCCGTCACCGACGGCGAGACCGTGGTCCCGCTCCAGCCCGCCCAGGACTTCAAGCGCGCCCTGGACGGCGACGAGGGCCCGAACACCGGCGGCATGGGCGCCTACTCCCCGCTGCCGTGGGCGGACCCGAAGCTGGTGGACGAGGTCATGCAGACCGTCCTGCAGCCGACGGTCGACGAGATGCGCCGCCGCGGCACGCCGTTCTCCGGTCTGCTCTACGCCGGTCTGGCCATCACCGGCCGGGGCGTGCGGGTCATCGAGTTCAACGCCCGCTTCGGCGACCCGGAGACCCAGGTCGTGCTGGCCCGGCTGAAGACCCCGCTGGCCGGTCTGCTGATGGCCGCCGCGACCGGCAACCTCGGCGATCTGGCGCCGCTGCGCTGGAGTGACGAGGCCGCGGTCACCGTGGTCGTCGCCTCGCACAACTACCCCGGCACCCCCCGCACCGGTGACCCGATCACCGGTCTGGACGAGGTGGCCGCCCAGGACGCCCCGCACGCGTACGTGCTGCACGCCGGCACCAGGCGCGACGGCGACGACGTGGTCAGCGCGGGTGGCCGCGTCCTGTCCGTCACCGCGACCGGCGAGGACCTCACCCAGGCCCGCGAGCGCGCCTACCGGGCGGTCGGCCGCATCCGCCTCGACGGCTCCCAGCACCGCACGGACATCGCGGCGAAGGCGGCGGCAGGCGCGTAAAGCGCCCCGGACCTCCATCGACACCCGCACCGCACAGGCCCCGGACTCCCAGAGAATCCGGGGCCTGACCCTTGCCCTGCGTCGCTCACCTTTCCCCAAAGCCATTCCATCGAGTGACCGATCCCCTATCCGGCTGACGGGCGGCGACACCCCAACTAGGGTGCGGCGCAAGTGTTCCGGCACTTGGCCCACCGGCATTGCGATGTCAGTCGTGGGTGCCACAGTGGGGGAGTGAGCAACGCCAGGACAGCAAGAGCAGCCCGCTTGGGAGGGGGTGAGGTCGGGTCGTGACAGGTATGGGTGTGGAGGCGGGAGCACAGGCCGCGCGGTCCCGTGCGCTCGCCGTGCTGCGGATACGCAGCCGCGCGCTGGCCGTGGCCCTGCTGCCGGCCGCCGTCGCCGTGGTCCTGCTGGCCGGCGGCTCCACCGGCCGGCTGACGGGGCCGGGCTGGGACGCGGCCCGCTGGGCCGTCTGCGTGGTCGCGCTGCTCGTACTGCTCGCCGCGGGCGCCTTCGCGCTGGTCGTGGCCCGCGCCCGCCCCGCCGTCAGCCCCACGGTCCCGATCGCCGAGCAGGCGGCCCCGGACCTGTACCGGCTGGTGCGCGACCTCGCCGACCGCCTCGACGTGCCGGCCCCCTCGGCGATAGCCCTCACCCCGGACTGCGACAGCTGGCTGGAGGACCGCACGCATCCGGCCCACGGCCCGCCTCCGCCGCCCGACGACCCCGACGAGCCGCCCGGCCTCGGCCGCCGTGTCCACCGGCGTACGCAGGCCGCGCCCGTCCTCGTCATCGGCTCGCCCTTCCTGTGGTGGATGCGCGTCGGCGAGCTGCGCGCCGTCCTCGCCCCGGTCGTCGCCGGTACGGGCCCCTCGGCCCACCCGGACCTGGCCGCGGCCCGGCGCTTCGTGCGGGGGCTGGACGCCGCGGTGGCCGTCGCCTCCGCTCCCGGGCGCGGTCCGCTGACCCGCCTGCCCGGCGCCGGCGCAGGCTGGCTGGCCCGGCTGCTGCTGCGCGGCTGCCGGGAGCACGCCGCCGAGATGGAGCGCGGCGTCGCCGCTGCCGCCGCCGAGCGCGCACAGGCCGTGGACTACGGACTCCGCATCGTCGCGCAGGAACAGGTCGGCCTGGCGTACGCGGGCTGGGACCGCCTGCTCACCCGGGTAGCGCTGCCCGCCTGGCGGATGGGTCGCTGGCCCTCCCGGCTGGACGCGGGTGTCGTCGCCGCCCTCACCGAACTTTCCCGGCGGGACCGGCTGGCCGAGGGCTTCACCTCCCGCCTCGGCGAGCGGCCCGCCTGTGACCTGCTGGAGGAGCCCGGCGCGGTGGACGAGGCCGCCTCGCTGCTCGCCGCCCGCCTCTTCCACGGCGGCCCGGCTGAGCAGGGCCCGGACTGGTCCCCGGTGGACTGGCAGGAGTACCCGGAGGAGGTCGTCGACCGCAAATGGCGTACCGACGCGGCCCGGCTGCACCGCGTCCTCGACACCCTCGGCGTGCGCCGCACCGCGCCCGACGCGCAGGGCCCGACCCTGGCCCGCGTCCTCGACCACCTCACGGGCCGGCCTCACCAGCCGCATGACCCCCACCAACCTCGCGAGGGCCTGACACCGCAGCCCCGCAGGCACCCCGCCCCCGACGCCCAGCCGCCCACGGACCCGGCCGCCCCCGCCCCCCGGGACCTGGACCCGGACCTGGACACGAACCTCGACGCGGACCTGGACGACGGCACCGACCCCGACCAGCTCTCCCCCTCCAACCCCCGCTGCGCCGCGCTGGCCGCCGGCCTCACCGACGAGCTCACCCGCGAGGAGGAGACCGCCGCCACCGCCGCACCCCCGACGGCGGCCCCCGCCGCCACGACGCCGGACATCCCGCTCTGGGACGACGGCACCCTCCCGCTCTTCCCCCTCCAGTCCCCGCGCACCCCACGCGAACTGCTCGCCGACCACATCACGGCGATGGTCTGCTGCGCCGCGATGGACACCGCGGGCGCGACTCCCGGCCTGGACTGGCTCGACGGCCCTTCCCTCCTGATCAAGGGCGAACGGGCGGCCGATCTGGCCCCGAAGGTCCTGAGCCTCATAGAGGACGGCGATCCGGCCCCGCTCCGTGCCTGGCTGACCGAGGTCGGCATACGCCCGGAGAAGCCGGTACGGCTCGTCTGAGGGCCCTCCCGAGAACCCCCTTTCCCGGAGCCCGCAGTTCCGCTTTCGGTCAATTCGAAACGAACGGTGACGGAGTCCGTGCGTAATGTGATGTGCTGGGACCGAACAGGCACATGGCAAAGGCTTGCGACATACGACAAGCACAAGAACGCCACACCAGATCGCCACCCCACCGCTACGCACAGGCGGCACAGCAGCACACCGAAAACGCATCGCAGGCACCGCAGGCAGCGCAGGCATCAGGCACCGCAGGCACCAGGCACCGCACGCACACGCACCACGGCACACGGGGGCCCAAGGGAGGGGAGCACGGACCATGGGCTCGGACCACATCCGCCGCTGGGAGTCGGGAGCACTCGCGCACGCCGTGACGGACCCCTTCGGCCAGGGCCCGCTCCCCTGGCTGCGCGGCAGCGAGACCTACTTCGACGACACCGGCCAGGTCGTCCCCTGGTACGTCGACGTGGAGCCGGCCCCCGACACCCCCGACGGCCGCCGCAGGACCGGCGCCCGCGTCCCCGCCCCCCGCAGCGCCCCCGGCGCCATCCGCTCCGCCGACGACGTGCGCAGGCAGATCAAGGGCTTCGCCTCCACCGGCGCGGTCGCCCCCGGCGAGGCCGTCGACTTCCACATCACCGTCGACCCGCCCCAGGAATTCGGCGTCGACGTCTACCGCATCGGCCACTACGGGGGCGACGGCGCCGCGAAGATCACCACCAGCCCCCGCCTCTCCGGCATCGTCCAGTCCGCGCCGCTCGCCGCCGAGCGCACGGTCTCCTGCCACCACTGGTGGCTGTCCTGGCGGCTCCAGGTCCCGCCCCACTGGCCCATCGGCGCCTACGTGGCCGTCCTCACCACCGCCGACGGCTACCGCTCCCACGTGCCCTTCACGGTCCGCGACGACCGCCCGGCCGACTTCCTGCTGGTGCTGCCGGACGTCACCTGGCAGGCGTACAACCTCTACCCGGAGGACGGCCGCACCGGCGCGAGCCTCTACCACGCCTGGGACGAGGACGGCCGGCTGCTCGGCGAGCGCGACGCCGCGACGACCGTCTCCTTCGACCGGCCATACGCCGGCGCGGGCCTCCCGCTGCACGTCGGACACGCCTACGACGTCATCCGCTGGGCCGAGCGCTACGGCTACGACCTCGCCTACGCCGACGCCCGCGATCTGCACGCCGGCCGGATCGACCCCGCCCGCTACCAGGCCCTGATCTTCCCCGGCCACGACGAGTACTGGTCCGTGCCGATGCGCCGCGCCGCCGAGCAGGCCCGCGACCACGGCACCTCCCTGGTGTTCCTCTCCTCCAACTCGGTGTACTGGCAGGTCGAACTGGGCCCGTCCCCGTCCGGCAGCCCCGACCGCCTCCTCACCTGCCGCAAGCGCCAGGGCCCCGGCAAGCCCGTGCTGTGGCGCGAGATCGACCGCCCCGAACAGGAACTGCTGGGCATCCAGTACGCCGGCCAGGTCCCCGAGCCCCACCCGCTGATCGTCCGCAACGCCGGCCACTGGCTGTGGGAGGCGACCGGCGCCCACGAGGGCGACGAGATCGCGGGCCTGGTCGCCGGTGAGGCCGACCGGTACTTCCCGCGCGCCCCGCTCCCCGAGCACGACGAGCGCGTCCTGCTCGCCCACTCGCCCTACACCGACGCCGACGGCGTCACCCGCCACCAGGAGACGTCCCTCTACCGCGCCCCCTCCGGCGCCTGGGTCTTCGCGTCCGGAACCTTCGCCTGGTCCCCGGCACTGGACCGCCCGGGCCACGTCGACCGGCGTATCCAGCGCGCCACCGCCAACCTTCTGGACCGCATCTGCAAACGTGACTGACCCACTGTCCGTGATCACTCTCCCGTACGGGAGAATCGAGCCATTGGACAGAACCACGGGGAGGAACCGTGTCCGGATTCGTCGAAAAGCCCGAGCCGCTCCAGGTTCCGGGTCTGGTACATCTGCACACCGGCAAGGTGCGCGACCTGTACCAGAACGAGGCGGGCGACCTCGTGATGGTCGCCAGCGACCGCATCTCCGCCTACGACTGGGTGCTGCCGACCGAGATCCCCGACAAGGGCCGGGTCCTCACCCAGCTCTCCCTGTGGTGGTTCGACCAGCTCGCCGACCTGGTACCCAGCCACGTCCTGAGCACCGAGCTGCCCGAGGGCGCCCCCGCCGACTGGGCGGGCCGCACCCTGGTGTGCAAGTCGCTGCGGATGGTCCAGGTGGAGTGCGTGGCCCGCGGGTATCTCACCGGCTCCGGCCTGGCCGAGTACAACGAGTCCCGTACGGTCTGCGGCCTCGCCCTCCCCGAAGGCCTCACCGACGGCTCCGAGCTGCCCGCCCCGATCTTCACCCCGGCGACCAAGGCCGCCGTCGGCGAGCACGACGAGAACGTCTCCTACGAGGAGGTCGCCCGCCAGGTCGGCGCCGAGACCGCCGCCCAGCTGCGCCAGGCGACCCTCGCCGTCTACTCCCGGGCCCGGGACATCGCCCGCGACCGGGGCATCATCCTCGCGGACACCAAGTTCGAGTTCGGCTACGAGGACGGCACCCTGATCCTCGCCGACGAGGTGCTGACCCCGGACTCCTCCCGCTTCTGGCCGGCCGACCAGTGGCAGCCGGGGCGCGCGCAGCCGTCGTACGACAAGCAGTTCGTGCGCGACTGGCTGACCTCCGCCGAGTCCGGCTGGGACCGCAAGAGCGAGCAGCCGCCGCCCGCGCTGCCGCAGCAGGTCGTGGACGCGACCCGGGCGAAGTACGTGGAGGCGTACGAGCGCCTGACGGGCCTCGCCTGGAGCTGACACGCCGAAGGCCCCGGTCGGTGACCGGGGCCTTGGTGACTGGAGCGGACGACGAGGCTCGAACTCGCGACCTCAACCTTGGCAAGGTTGCGCTCTACCAACTGAGCTACGTCCGCGTTGCGCCGTGGCGCGAGAGCAACTATACCCAACCTCGCTCGCGTGCGAGACGCACCGCCGCATGCCGGTTCTCCACGCCGAGCTTCGAGACGGCCGACGAGAGGTAGTTCCGGACGGTCCCCTGGGACAGCGCGGCCCGCTCGGCGATCTCCGCGACCGGCGCCCCGTCGGCGGCCAGCTCCAGCACCTCGGCCTCGCGCGCGGTGAGCGGCGAGTCCCCGGCGGAGATCGCGTCGGCGGCCAACTCCGGATCCACGTACCGGTTTCCGGCGTGCACGGTCCGGATGATCTCGGCGAGCCGCTGGGCGCTGACCGTCTTCGGGACGAACCCCCGCACACCGGCCGCGAGGGCCCGCTTCAGATGCCCGGGCCTCCCGTGACTGGTCACGATCAGCACCCGGCACCCGGGCAGCTCCGTCCGCAGCGATGTGGCGACCTTCACACCGTCGGCGCCCGGCATCTGCAGATCGAGCACCGCCACATCGGGCGCGTGCGCCCGTGCCATCGCCAGCGCCTCCGGCCCGCTCGCCGCCTCCGCGACGACGAGCAGATCGTCCTCGAGCGAGAGCAACGCGGCCAGTGCCCCCCGGATGAGGTGCTCGTCGTCGGCGAGCAACACCCGCACACTCACGCCGCAGCCCCCCGCTCGTCGGCCACGGCCTCCCCGGCGACGACGTCCACGGCCACGGGCGCGCAGGCAACGGCGTCCCCGGTCACGGCCTCTCCCACCGGCACCCTGGCCACCACCCGAAACACCCCGGCCCCGGCCGGCCCGGCCTCCAGCGTGCCGTCCACCGCCCGCAGCCGCTCCCGCAGTCCCGCGAGGCCGGTGCCTCCGCCGCCGCTTCCGGCGGCGGTCTCGGCGCCGTCGTTCTCCACTGTCAGCACCACACGTCCCTCGGACATCAGCAGCCCCACGGAACACCGCCGGGCATCTCCGTGCCGCAGCACGTTCGTCGTGGCCTCGCGCACCACCCAGGCGAGTGCCGACTGCACCTCGGCGGGCAGTCCGGCCGTCTCGCCGGTGACCTCGCAGTCGATCCCGGCGGCCTTCAGGACACCCTGCGCGCCCAGGAGTTCGACCCCGAGGTCCGCCTCCCGGTAGCCGCGTACGACGTCCCGCACCTCCCGCTGCGACTCCGCCGCGATCCGCTGCACCTCGATCATCTGCTCGACGGCCTCCTCCCGCCCCCGCCGGGCGAGCTGCACGGACAGCTCGCTCTTCAGGGCGATGACCGCGAGGTTCCGGCCGATGACGTCGTGCAGGTCGCGCCCGAACCGCAGCCGCTCCTCCGCGACGGCGAGCCGGGCCCGGGTCTCGCGGGCCTCGTCGAGTTCGTAGACGGCGTTGAGCAGCCAGACGGAGAACACCGAGGTCATGGCGAAGAAGCCGGTGCCCAGCAGTGCCGTCAGCGCCGTGATCAGCGCGGCGCTCATGACGGCTCCCAGCGCCAGGGCGAACAGGCCAAGGCCCGCCGAGAAGCCGAGCACCAGCGCCGGCACCCGGCGCCTGCTGCGGATGCCGAGCGTGATCATCCCGACGCCGAAGAAGACCAGACCACCGGTCACCGCGCCCAGCGCGGTCGCGGCTTCCTCACCGTCCAGGCCACGGTCGACGAGCCAGAGCGTGACGCCCGCGAACACCGCGCTGGTCACCCCGAACGCCGACATCAGCCGCAGCGGCTGCGCCCGCCGCCCGCGCGTCCAGTCCAGCGCCCGGCTGCCCACCACCGCGCCGAACGCCGCGTGCGCGCACACCATCAGGCACACCCAGGGCGCGTACGGCAGCGGCACCTCGCCGAGGGCCGGGAGGCCGAACACCGCAACCTCGGCCACCGCGAAGAAGTGGAACGACCACCGCGTGTACGTCTCGACCTTCGCCGGCGTGCTCTTGCGCCGCCACCATCTCCCCGGCCCGGACACCTGCCCGCCACCCCCGTCCGTCAGCGTCGCGGCTCCCACCGGAACCACCGCCGTACAGCAAACACGGCGAGTGCGGTCCAGGCCAGCGCGGTGGCGAGGTCGCCCAGCGCCTCGGAGCCGGAGAGGTCCCCGGTCCAGCCGCCCCGCACCAGTGCGATCACCGGGGTCAGCGGCAGCAGTTCGCAGACGGACGCCAGCCCTTCGGGCAGCACCTCCAGCGGGACGGTGATGCCGGAGCCCAGCATGGAGACGAACATCATCGGCAGCCCGGTCACCTGGGCGCTCTCCGCGGTCCTGGTGAAGGCCGCGGTGACCCCGGCCAGCGCCCCGCACATCACGATCCCCAACAGCACGCCCGCCACGGCGAGATGGGGCGCGGACGGGGCACCGACGTCCAGCACCACCGCACTGCCCACCGCGACCAGCAGACACTGCGCGAGCCCGATCCCGGACGCCGGCAGCGCGGCGCCGACCAGGATCTCCCGGTCCCGCAGCTCGCCGGTGCGCAGCCGCTTGAGCACCAGCTCCTCGCGGCGGGTGACGTAGGCGGTGGTGAGGGAGGCGTAGACGGCGAACAGCAGGGAGAAGCCGACGGCGGCGGGCAGGATCACGGTGCCGACGGTCAGCCCCGCGCCCTCGAGGTCCATCTCGTCGACCGCGCCGCGCACGCTGAACGGCAGCGCCAGCGGCACGATCACCGCGGCGACGAGTGTGGCCTTGCTGCGCCCGAGCAGGGTCAGTTCGGCCCGCGCCAGCGCGCCCATCCGCCCCGCGACAGTCGTGGTGCTCATACGCCGGACCCCTCCTTGTGCGCCGCGAGGGCCGACGCCCGCCCGGCGATCCCCAGGAACGCCTCCTCCAGCGACGCGGACCGCGCGTCCAGCCTCCGCAGCTCCACCCCGGCGTCCCGCGCCCACACCAGCAGGCCGGTGGCCGCCCGCTGCAACTCGTACGTCCGCAGCCGTACGGTCCTGCCGTCGACGTCGTGGCCGACGACGCCCAGCTCGCCGAGGGCGGGCAGGTCGCCGAGGAAGTAGCCCTCGGGCAGTTCGAAGGAGATCCGGGACGGCTGGGCCGCGGTCACCTCGTCCGGGGTGCCGCTCGCCGCGATGCGCCCCTCGTGGAGGATCGCCAGCCGGTCGGCCAGCTGCTCGGCCTCCTCCAGGTAGTGCGTGGTGAGCAGCACGGTCGTACCGCCGTCGCGCAGCGCGCGCACCAAGTCCCAGGTCTCGCGGCGGCCTTCGGCGTCCAGTCCGGTCGTCGGCTCGTCGAGGAACAGCACCTCGGGGTCGCCGAGCAGCGCGAGCGCCAGGTCCAGCCGCCGCCGTTCGCCGCCGGACAGCTGCTTCACCCGTACCTTGGCCCGCTTCCCGAGCCCGACGGTCTCCAGCGCCTCGCCGACCGGCCGGGCGCCGCTGGTGCAGCCCGCCCACATCCGTACGGTCTCGGCGACGGTCAGCTCCGCCGGGAACCCGCCCTCCTGCAACATGACCCCGGTGCGCGGCCGTACGACCTCCCGCTCGCCGTGCGGATCGTGCCCGAGCACCCGCACCCGGCCCTCGGTCGGCGGGGCGAGCCCTTCCAGCAGCTCGACCGTGGACGTCTTGCCGGCGCCGTTGGTGCCCAGCAGCGCGAAGACCTCACCGCGGGTCACGCCGAACGTGATCCCGCGCACAGCTTCGAACCCGCCCCCGTACACACGCTTGAGGTCGGTGACCTCGATCACGTGCTCGTGTTCGTCGGTTTTCATGACTTCAGCGTCCCGGCGGCCGGGGCCGTTCGGCAGTGCGCGCTGTCATAGGCGGACATGACAAATGTCAGAGAGATCGCGCGCGATACGTGGGACATACGCCGAAGGCCCCGGTCGGTGACCGGGGCCTTGGTGACTGGAGCGGACGACGAGGCTCGAACTCGCGACCTCAACCTTGGCAAGGTTGCGCTCTACCAACTGAGCTACGTCCGCATTGCCTCCGATCAGCTCTCACTGACCGGCGCGAGCACCAGCCTACCTGATCCACAAGAGTGGTCCGTACGGCGGTGCAGAGCGGGTGACAGGAATTGCACACTGCGCCTTCCCCCTGGAAGGGGGATGTTCTACTACTGAACTACACCCGCATGTACTCCGTGAGCCGGGCCTTTCGGCCTCGCCCCTCGGCGTGCTCCAGACTCTAGCTGATCAGCGGGGGTGCTGCGCAAGTCGGTTGTCGTGAGGGGCGGCTGAGCGGCCGTCGGCGGGCCCGCCGCGCGCGGGGCGCGCGGGGCCGGCGCGCACGGCACGGACGGCGCGGACGGCCCACGCAAACGGCTCACTGCGCGGCGGTGAACGCCTCGTAGACCTTCTTGGGGATGCGGCCGCGCGCGGGCACGTCCATCTTGTTGGCCTGGGCCCAGGCGCGTACCGCCGCCGGGTCGGGGGCCACCTCGGTCTGCTTGTAGGCCTTGCCCGACTTCGACCGCTTGCGGCCGGCCTCCACGTAGGGCGCGAGCGCCTTACGCAGTTTCCTGGCATTGGCTTCATTCAGGTCGATCTCGTACGACTTGCCGTCGAGTCCGAAGGCGATCGTTTCCGCCGCTTCCGAGCCGTCGATGTCGTCAAAGAGGGTGACCACGACCTTTTGCGCCACGAATATCGGTCCCTTCGTGCGGCACCTCAATGCAGCTCATCTGCGATGACGTGCCGAGTGTCGGCTATTGCCAATTCATTTGTACAGTGCCTGGCAAAGCAATGTGAAGCCCGACTAAATCTCCCCGCGTGTCCCGGCGCAATAGCTATCCCGGGTCGATCCGGGATCTTTCCCTGAACTTTTCGTGAAGGGGTGGCTCCGATGCCGGATCGTGACGATCGTTCCGTAGGTTCCTACAACTCTACTCGCGTAGAAATTTTGTGCGGGTAGTCTGAAGGAACCTGCTCAGCACCACACACCGGGAGTGCCAGTGGCACGCGTCGTAGTCGACGTCATGCTCAAGCCGGAGATCCTCGACCCCCAGGGCCAGGCGGTGCAGCGCGCACTGCCGCGGCTGGGTTTCGACGGCATCTCCGACGTACGTCAGGGAAAGCGATTCGAACTGGAAGTTGACGGGCCCGTCGACGAGGCCGCGCTCGCCCGCATCCACGATCTTGCGGAATCCTTCCTCGCCAACACCGTGATCGAGGACTTCACCGTCCGGATCGAGGAAGTCGCGGAGGCCGTGAAGTGACCGCTCGTATTGGCGTCGTCACTTTCCCGGGCTCTCTCGACGACCGGGACAGCCGGCGGGCGATCCGTCTCGCCGGTGCCGAGCCCGTCGCTCTCTGGCACAAGGACAAGGACCTCAAGCAGGTCGACGCCGTGGTGCTGTGCGGCGGTTTCTCGTACGGCGACTATCTCCGCGCCGGAGCCATCGCCCGCTTCTCGCCGGTGATGGACACGATCATCGACCAGGCGAAGGCCGGCCTGCCGGTCCTCGGTATCTGCAACGGCTTCCAGATCCTCACCGAGGCGCACCTGCTGCCCGGCGCGATGCTCGGCAACGACCACCTGCACTTCATCTGCCGCGACCAGAAGCTGCGGGTGGAGAACGCGGACACCGCCTGGACGACCGACTACGCGGCGGGCCAGGAGATCCACATCCCGCTGAAGAACATGGACGGCCGGTACGTCGCCGACGAGTACACGCTCGACAAGCTGGAGGCCGAGGGCCGCGTCGCGTTCCGCTACGTGGACTTCAACCCCAACGGCTCGCTCCGCGACATCGCCGGCGTCACCAACGAGGCGGGCAACGTCGTCGGCCTGATGCCGCACCCGGAGCACGCCGTGGAGCCGCTGATCGGCACCGGCCGCACCGACGGCCTCCCGTTCTTCACCTCGATCCTCAAGAAGCTGGTCAACGCATGAGCCGGACGCCTCTGGACACGGTCGAGCACGCGGCCGCGACCCCCGACGTCGAGCTGCCCTGGGCCGAACTCGGCCTGAAGAAGGACGAGTACGAGCGCGTGGTCGAGATCCTCGGCCGCCGGCCCACCGGTGCCGAGCTCGCCATGTACTCGGTCATGTGGTCCGAGCACTGCTCGTACAAGTCCTCCAAGGTCCACCTCCGCCAGTTCGGCGAGAAGGCCCCCCAGTCCGACGCGATGCTCGTCGGCATCGGCGAGAACGCCGGTGTCGTCGACGTCGGCCAGGGCTACGCGGTCACCTTCAAGGTCGAGTCGCACAACCACCCGTCGTACGTCGAGCCCTACCAGGGCGCGGCCACCGGCGTCGGCGGCATCGTCCGCGACATCATCGCGATGGGCGCCCGCCCGGTCGCGGTCGTCGACCCGCTGCGCATGGGCGCGGCCGACCACCCCGACACCAAGCGTGTGCTGCCGGGGGTCGTCGCCGGCATCGGCGGCTACGGCAACTGCCTCGGCCTGCCGAACATCGGCGGCGAGGTCGTCTTCGACTCCTGCTACCAGGGCAACCCGCTGGTCAACGCCGGTGCCATCGGCGTCATGCGGCACGAGGACATCCACCTCGCGAAGGCGTCCGGCGCGGGCAACAAGGTCATCATGTACGGGGCCCGCACGGGCGGCGACGGCATCGGCGGCGCCTCGATCCTGGCCTCCGAGACCTTCGACGACGCGAAGCCCTCGAAGCGTCCCGCCGTGCAGGTCGGCGACCCCTTCCAGGAGAAGCTGCTCATCGAGTGCACCCTGGAGGCCTTCAAGGAGAAGCTCGTCGTCGGCATCCAGGACCTGGGCGCCGCGGGAATCTCCTGCGCCACCAGCGAGTTGGCGTCCAACGGCTCCGGCGGCATGCGCGTCATCCTGGACGACGTCCCCCTGCGTGACTCGACTCTCTCCCCCGAGGAGATCCTGATGAGCGAGTCGCAGGAACGGATGTGCGCCGTCGTCGAGCCGGAGAAGGTCGAGCGCTTCCTCGAGATCTGCGAGAAGTGGGACGTCATCGCCACCGTCATCGGTGAGGTGACCGACGGCGACCGTCTGGAGATCTTCTGGCACGGCGAGAAGATCGTCGACGTCGACCCGCGCACGGTCGCCCACGAGGGCCCGACCTACGAGCGCCCGTACGCCCGCCCGTCCTGGCAGGACGAGCTCCAGGCGGACGACGCGAACAAGCTGCCGCGCCCGGAGACCTCGGAGGAGCTGAAGGACCAGGTCCTGAAGTTGGTCGCCTCCCCGAACCAGGCCTCCAAGAAGTGGATCACGTCCCAGTACGACCACTTCGTGCAGGGCAACACGGTCCTCGCCCAGCCCGAGGACTCCGGCATGATCCGCATCGACGAGGAGACCGGCCTCGGCGTCGCCATCGCGACGGACGGCAACGGCCGGTACGCCAAGCTCGACCCGTACACGGGCGCGCAGCTGGCCCTCGCCGAGGCCTACCGCAACGTGGCGACGACCGGCGCCAAGCCGCTCGCCGTCTCCGACTGCCTGAACTTCGGCTCCCCCGAGGACCCGGCGGTCATGTGGCAGTTCGCGGAGGCCGTGCGCGGCCTGGCGGACGCCTGCCAGCAGCTCGGCACCCCGGTGACCGGCGGCAACGTCTCGCTCTACAACCAGACGGGCGAGGCGGCCATCCACCCGACGCCGGTCGTCGCCGTGCTGGGCGTCATCGACGACGTCGCCCGCCGCACGCCGGTCGCCTTCCAGGAGGAGGGCCAGCTGGTGTACCTCCTCGGCGACACGCGTGAGGAGTTCGGCGGCTCGGCCTGGTCCCAGGTCGTCCACGACCACCTCGGCGGCCTGCCCCCGCAGGTGGACCTGGAGCGCGAGCGGCTGCTCGCCGAGATCCTGATCTCGGCCTCCCGCGACGGCATGATCGACTCGGCGCACGACCTGTCCGACGGCGGTCTGATCCAGGCGGTCGTGGAGTCGGCGCTGCTCGGCGGCAAGGGCGCCCGCCTGGTCGTCCCCGACGGCCTGGACGCCTTCACCTTCCTCTTCTCGGAGTCGGCGGGCCGCGCGGTCGTCGCCGTGCCCCGCTCGGAGGAGGTCCGTTTCAACGACATGTGCGGCGCCCGGGGCCTCCCGGCCACCCGCATCGGTGTCGTCGACGGCGACACGGTGGAGATCCAGGGCGAGTTCAGCCTCTCCCTGGAGGAGCTGCGCACCGCCCACGAGAGCACCATCCCGGCGCTCCTGGCGTAACCGCAGGCCGTACGAAGGCCCCGCCCGGCCGGTCGAGAACCGGGCGGGGCCTTCGCCTGCCTTGGCCTAGGCTCACCGTCATGCCGGCCAAGAAGCGCACCCGCAGCTACGACCCCGTCAAGACCCGCGCCGCGGTCCTCGCCCAGTTCGAGCAGGTACGGCAGGCCGTACGCACCCTCGACGCGGAGCAGTTGGCGTCGCCGACCCGGCTCGGCGACTGGACCGTCAGGGACCTGGCCGCGCACGTGACCATGGCCCTGGAGACGGTCAGCCGCAATCTGGAGCGGGACGAGCCGGCCAAGGCGGAGCTGACCCTGCTGGAGTGGCCCTTCGCGACGGCCGACCGGGCCGCCGACATCGCCGACGGCACCCGGCGGCTGGCCGAGGCCAACCCCGACCTGGACGCCCTCTACGCCCGCACCGGGCAGCGCCTCACCGAGGCCCTGGCCGGCGCCCCCGGCACCCGGCTGCTCGCGGCCCGCACGGGCGCCATGCCGCTCGACGACTACCTCGTCACCCGCACGGTCGAGCTCGTCGTCCACACCGACGACCTGAACGCCGCCGTGCCGGGCCTGGAGATCCCGTACGACCGCCAGGCCCTCGCCGCCTGTACGCGGCTGCTGGCGGACGCGCTGGCGGCCAAGGCGCCCGGAGGGTCGACGGAGGTGCGGATTCCGCCCTATGCCGTCGTGCAGTGCGTGGAAGGCCCCCGGCACACCCGCGGCACCCCGCCCAACGTGGTCGAGACCGACCCGCTGACCTGGATCCGGCTGGCGACCGGGCGCCTGGCCTGGGCCGAGGCGCTGGAGGAGGCGAAGGTCAGCGCGAGCGGGGAGCGGGCGGACCTCGGCGGGCTGCTGCCGATCCTGTCGTAGGCCTGTCGTAGCCCTGTCGTAGCCACGGGTGAACGCGCGGGTGGAACCGATCACCCCACCCGCCCCGTCGAAGCGGCATGTACAGGCAGACGCACCGCATCACCCTCAGCGCCGCCGTCCTCGCCCTGCTGCCCCTCGCGGCGGCCTGCGGCACCGAGAAGGCCACAGACGGCGCAGGCAGCCCCGGGAACACCGTCGGCGGGGTCACCGGCGTCCACTGGTCCGTGGACGGCGTGACCGTCGACGGAACCACGCACGACGCCCCCACCGGCGCGTTCGTCACGATCGACGACGGCGGCAAGGCGCAGGGCAACTTCGGCTGCAACCATTTCAACGCCAAGGCCTCCTTCGACGGCGACCGGATCCGGCTGGAGGACACCTCGGTGACCGAGATGGGCTGCGAGGAGAAGCCGATGAAGTTCGAGGAGACCCTGGCCCGCACGCTCGCCGACGGCGCGCTGAAGGCGCGCACGACCAAGGACCGGCTGACCCTCACCACGGACGGAGGCGACACCGTGCGGCTCAGCAAGGTGCCCGACGCGCCCCTGCTCGGCACCCGCTGGAACGTCACGGCACTCGGCGACGAGGGCGTCGCCCAGTCCCTCCCGGAGGACGCCGAGGCCCACCTCACCTTCGACGAGGACGGCAAGGTCACCGGACGGCTCGGCTGCAACAAGGTGAACGCCACCGCGACGGTACGCGACGGAAATATCACGTTGGGCACGCCGTCCACGACCCGAATGATGTGCGACGCCTCACTCATGAAAACGGAAAAGCGGCTCCTGCGGCTCTTCGACGGCACCGTCGAGTACCGCCTCGACCACCGCACCCTCACTCTGACCAGCGGAAACGGCGAGAGCGTGACAGCCGTCGCAGCCGAGTGATCCACTGCGGCGGCGCTGATCAGGCATTCCCCAATTCGGACCAGTGGTCGACCTCGCCTACACTCGGTGGCGTGCCACGTGGTGACGGACGACTCAACCACGACCTGCTCCCCGGTGAGAAAGGCCCCCAGGACGCGTGTGGCGTCTTCGGTGTCTGGGCTCCGGGCGAAGAGGTCGCCAAGCTCACGTACTTCGGGCTCTACGCCCTCCAGCATCGGGGTCAGGAATCCGCGGGAATCGCGGTCAGCAACGGCTCCCAGATCCTCGTCTTCAAGGACATGGGCCTGGTCTCCCAGGTCTTCGACGAGACCTCACTCGGTTCGCTCCAGGGTCACATCGCGGTCGGACACGCCCGCTACTCGACCACCGGCGCCTCCGTGTGGGAGAACGCCCAGCCGACGTTCCGCGCCACCGCGCACGGTTCCATCGCGCTCGGTCACAACGGCAACCTGGTGAACACGGCCGAGCTGGCCGAGCTGGTCGCCGCGCTGCCCAAGGACAACAACGGGCGCACCACCCGCGTCGCGGCCACCAACGACACCGACCTGCTCACCGCGCTGCTCGCGGCCCAGGTCGACGAGGACGGCAAGCCGCTGACCATCGAGGAAGCCGCCCACACGGTCCTGCCGAAGGTCCGTGGCGCTTTCTCCCTCGTCTTCATGGACGAGCACACCCTGTACGCCGGCCGTGACCCGCAGGGCATCCGCCCGCTGGTCCTCGGCCGCCTGGAGCGCGGCTGGGTGGTCGCCTCCGAGACCGCCGCCCTCGACATCTGCGGCGCGAGCTTCGTCCGGGAGATCGAGCCGGGCGAGTTCGTCGCCATCGACGAGAACGGCCTGCGCACCTCCCGATTCGCGGAAGCGAAGCCCAAGGGCTGCGTCTTCGAGTACGTGTACCTGGCCCGCCCGGACACCGACATCGCCGGCCGGAACGTGTACCTCTCCCGGGTCGAGATGGGCCGCCGCCTCGCCAAGGAGGCCCCCGTCGAGGCCGACCTGGTCATAGCGACCCCGGAATCCGGCACTCCCGCGGCCATCGGCTACGCGGAGGCCAGCGGCATCCCGTTCGGCGCGGGTCTCGTCAAGAACGCGTACGTCGGCCGGACCTTCATCCAGCCCTCGCAGACGATCCGCCAGCTCGGCATCCGCCTGAAGCTGAACCCGCTGAAGGAAGTCATCAAGGGCAAGCGCCTGGTCGTCGTCGACGACTCGATCGTGCGCGGCAACACCCAGCGCGCCCTGGTCCGCATGCTCCGCGAGGCCGGCGCCGCCGAGGTCCACATCCGGATCTCCTCGCCGCCGGTGAAGTGGCCCTGCTTCTTCGGCATCGACTTCGCCACCCGCGCCGAGCTGATCGCCAACGGCATGACGATCGACGAGATCGGCACCTCGCTGGGCGCCGACTCGCTGGCGTACATCTCCATCGACGGCATGATCGAGGCGACCACCATCGCCAAGCCGAACCTGTGCCGCGCCTGCTTCGACGGCGAGTACCCGATGGAGCTGCCCGACCCCGAGCTGCTGGGCAAGCAGCTTCTGGAGACCGAGCTCGCCGCCGGTCCCGCCGCCACGGCCGCCGCCGACGCCATCCGTCGCCCGTAGCCGTCCGCGTTACCTGACGTACGACACGAAGGTTCTCAAAGTCATGTCTGAGACAACTGGTGCCAGCTACGCAGCCGCGGGCGTCGACATCGAAGCGGGCGACCGTGCGGTCGAGCTGATGAAGGAGTGGGTGAAGAAGACCCAGCGCCCCGAGGTCCTCGGCGGCCTCGGCGGTTTCGCCGGCCTCTTCGACGCCTCCGCCCTCAAGCGCTACGAGCGCCCGCTGCTCGCCTCCGCCACCGACGGCGTGGGCACGAAGGTCGACATCGCCCGGCAGCTGGGCGTGTACGACACGATCGGCCACGACCTGGTCGCGATGGTCATGGACGACATCGTCGTCTGCGGTGCCGAGCCGCTGTTCATGACCGACTACATCTGCGTCGGCAAGGTCCACCCCGAGCGGGTGGCGGCCATCGTGAAGGGCATCGCGGAAGGCTGTGTGCTGGCCGGCTGCGCCCTGGTGGGCGGTGAGACGGCCGAACACCCGGGCCTGCTGGGTGAGGACGACTTCGACGTCGCCGGCGCCGGTACGGGCGTCGTGGAGGCCGACCGGCTGCTGGGCGCGGATCGTATCCGTAAGGGTGACGCGGTGATCGCCATGGCGGCCTCCGGTCTTCACTCGAACGGGTACTCCCTGGTCCGGCACGTGCTGCTGAACCAGGCCGGCCTGTCCCTGGACGCGCGGATCGACGAGCTGGGCCGCACCCTCGGTGAGGAGCTGCTCGAGCCGACGAAGATCTACTCGCTGGACTGCCTGGCCCTGATCCGCACCACCGAGGTGCACGCCTTCAGCCACATCACCGGCGGCGGCCTCGCCGCCAACCTGGCCCGGGTCATCCCGGACGGGCTGCACGCGGTCGTCGACCGGTCCACCTGGACCCCGGCCCCGGTCTTCGACCTGGTCGGGAAGACCGGTCGGGTCGAGCGGCTGGAGCTGGAGAAGACCCTCAACATGGGCGTGGGCATGATGGCCATCGTTCCCGAGGAGTCCACCGAGGTGGCCCTGGCGACGCTGGCCGACCGCGGTGTCGACGCCTGGATCGCGGGCGAGATCACCGACCGCGGCGACCACGAGACGGGCGCTGCTCTGGTGGGCGACTACGCGGGCTGAGGCCCTGCGGGTAGCACAGAACCCGGTCGGTGACCGAGGTCACCGACCGGGTTGATACTCAGTGCAAGGTCAAGCGCCGCGACGCTGCTGCGAGGAGTTGTCGTCCTCGTCCTCCTCGTCGTCGTCCTCGTCGTAGAGGTCGGCGTACCGGGAGTACAGGTCGTCGTCGTCATGCTCATCGTCCTCGAATCGGTCACCGTTCGGCGACTGGTTCGACGTCGATGCGCCCAGCTCCTCGGCCAGGCGTGCGAGGTCCGTCCCACCGCTGTTGTACTTCAGCTGGCGGGCGACCTTCGTCTGCTTGGCCTTGGCCCGGCCGCGCCCCATGGCTCGACCCCCTCAACGACGGGGCTCGACGGCCCCAGGTTGACACGCGTTCATGATCTAGAACGGTCTCTCCTCAGAGAGCCCGTCCGTAGGGCTTCCACGGTACCTGAGCCCGCGCCCATACGGTACGTCGCCCGCATGACGTGCCCGCGCCCAGGACCTTCGAGGCGCCCCGTCCTCGCTGGTCAGTGGCGATTTTAACCACTTATCGGCGGACGACCCGCCGGTGGAAGTGAGAGTTCTCTCTAAGTGCCCACCGGCAGGTACCGCTCAAACCCGCGCGTCGACCCCGTGGAACCGCGCCCGGAACCTCACCGTCCGCGTGCCGCGACGGCGTCGTGCATCCGCTGCTCGGCGATCCGGTCGGCCGCGGCGGCCGGTGGAATCCCATCCGCCTTCGCACGTGCGAATATGGCCAGCGTGGTGTCGAAGATCTTCGCCGCCTTCGCCTTGCACCGGTCGAAGTCGAAGCCGTGCAACTCGTCGGCCACCTGGATGACACCGCCGGCGTTCACCACGTAGTCCGGCGCGTACAGGATCCCGCGGTCGGCGAGGTCCTTCTCGACACCCGGGTGGGCGAGCTGGTTGTTGGCCGCTCCGCACACCACCTTCGCGGTCAGCACCGGCACGGAGTCGTCGTTCAGCGCCCCGCCGAGCGCGCACGGCGCGTAGATGTCCAGGCCTTCGGTCCGGATCAGCGCGTCGGTGTCCGCGACCGCGACCACGCCGGCGTGCCGCTCGGTGATCCGGCGCACGGCGTCCTCGCGCACGTCCGTCACGAAGACCTCGGCACCCTCCGCGATCAGGTGCTCGACCAGGTGGTGGCCGACCTTGCCGACGCCGGCGATGCCGACCCGCCTGCCCCGCAGGGACGGGTCGCCCCACAGGTGCTGGGCGCTGGCCCGCATGCCCTGGTAGACACCGAAGGCGGTGAGCACGGAGGAGTCGCCCGCGCCGCCGTTCTCGGGGGACCGCCCGGTCGTCCAGCGGCACTCGCGCGCCACGACGTCCATGTCGGCGACATACGTGCCGACGTCACAGGCGGTGACGTACCGGCCGCCGAGGGAGGCGACGAAACGGCCGTAGGCGAGCAGCAGCTCCTCGGTCTTGATCTTCTCGGGGTCCCCGATGATCACGGCCTTGCCGCCGCCGTGGTCCAGCCCGGCCATGGCGTTCTTGTACGACATCCCGCGCGCGAGGTTCAGCGCGTCGGCGACGGCCTCTTCCTCGGTGGCGTACGGGTAGAAGCGGGTACCGCCGAGGGCGGGGCCCAGGGCGGTGGAGTGGATGGCGATCACGGCCTTCAGGCCACTGGCGCGGTCCTGGCACAGCACGACTTGCTCATGACCCCCCTGGTCCGACTGGAACAGGGTGTGCAGGACGCCGTCGGTTACGTCGGTCACTGTGGTGACTCCTGAGGTGGAGAACGGCGGGTGGGGATCAGCTCCCGTGCGGGTGGCGGGGGCTGTGAGCACGAGAGTAGAGCCTGGCAGCCCCGCCGAACGGACAGTGTTCAGGATCACCTCCTCCCGGAGTACCACCGTGCGACGATTTGCATAGATTTCCCGCGGCTTTGTCGGCGGGTTCCGCAGTTTTCCCCGGCGCCCCGCGGGGGAGGGAGCAGGCGTGCCCAAGGTGTCCTCGGTGATCGTCCCGTACGCGGCATACCTGCGCGTGTACGAACCGCTGGCCGCCTTCCCGGAGCCGGAGCGCGGGCACTGGGAGCGCTACGCCCGCCGCCCCCACCGCCCCTCGTACCAGGACGAACTCCGGCGCTCCCTGGCCGACTTGGTGCCCACCCCGCCCGTCCCGGTGCCGGTGCACGAGAGCGGCGACGCGTTCGTGCTGGAGGCCGACGGAGTGGTGGTGGTCTGCCCGTGGCGGACCCGGCTGCGCGGCTGGCAGGCCCTCGGCGATCTCGCCGAGGAGCTGCCCGCGACGGTCCTGGACGCGGTGCTGCCGCCGGTCGTGCGCCACCAGGCGACCCAGGACTACGAGCGCTGGCTGGCCCGCAACCCCGACGCGCGCCCCTGGATCCGCACCGCGACCTGGCAGGTGCCGCTGCACTGGTTCGTGCTGGTCACCGACGAGGAGCGGGAGTACGCCAAGGGCGCCGGGGGCGCGTCGGAGGAGACCGCGCCGGTGCTGCGCTACCGCACGCCCATGGTGCAGGCCCGCCGCCGGGTGGCACGCGGCCTGCGCACCCTGAAGGAGGCCATGGACGAGGGGCCGCTCATCGACGGCCTGCTCGACGTGGGGCGCTGGCTGGAGGAGTTCCACCCGCGCTCGCTGGTCGAACTGGACTACGGCGGGCTGGTGCACGCCCTGCCGGCGGGCGACCTGGAGGACGACCACTCGGCGGCGGACGTCGCCGCCGGCATCGAGGCGCTGCGCGAGGGCGACGGGGTCGCCGCGGGCGAGGCGTACGGTCGGCTCGTGGCGCGCTGGCGTTCGGTGCGGGACCTGCGTTCGGCGAACTGAATCCCGGGCCGGATCACGGACCGGGCCCCGAGCTGGACCCCGGGCCACCGTGGGTGACGCGGGACACCTCACGGATCGTCAAGAAGGGACGTAGGTCCTGATCCGGGCGTATGTGGCGACGGGTGTCAAGGGTGACGGACCGCACGTACACCACCCTTGCGCCGCTTGCCCCTCCTCGTGCCAAAATAGGACAAGGAGTCCGGGGAGGACTCTGTCCGCCCCGCTGTGCTCCACTGTGGGTGGAATCTCAGCATTGCACGCTTTGGGGGGTCTGGTGCCTCCTGATCGCCCTGTGACTGATCGTCACAGTGGCGTGACTGTCCGCTATGGCATGGTCCATCGGCTTCCGTCGCTGATGAACACCTGGGAGGGCAATTCCATCGGTTTGGCCGACGCGGCTGGACAGATGGTGTAGTTGTAGTGCCGAGGACAAGCCGTTCGTCCTATAACCGACTCGACTCGCGTCCGCCATTTCGGGCAACGCGGGTCAAGGTGCAGAATTTAGAGGAAAGAACCGAGAAGGTTCGGTTCTCCCGAGGAGGCCGCTCATGACCGCTCGCACCCCTGATGCCGAGCCGCTGCTGACCCCGGCTGAGGTCGCCACCATGTTCCGTGTCGACCCCAAGACGGTCACGCGGTGGGCGAAGGCCGGCAAGCTCACTTCCATCCGCACGCTCGGCGGGCACCGCCGCTACCGCGAGGCCGAGGTCCGCGCCCTGCTCGCGGGCATCCCGCAGCAGCGCAGCGAGGCCTGAACAACTGCATAGCCGGGCAAAACGGCAGGTCCCCCAACCTGCCGGGCGGCCCGAAACCCTAGCTCCAAGCGACGCGGATCCTGCCCCAACAGGCTCCTCGCCCAAGCTCTTCAGATGTCACAGGGTGCGTCGTCGATCGCGCTGGACTCCGCCGGGTCCAGCGCGATCTTTTTTGTGCGCGCGCCCCGGCGTGCCGGGCCGGCCTGTGAGCGGGCTTGTCGGAGTCTGGGGAGGGGTGTCGGAACGGCTGTGAGACACCCTTCGGAGACAGTGCAATTGCACATATTAAATTGATCGGTTGTAGGGGCGGGGTAAGTTCCGCAGTTTCAAAAACTCATGCGGTGACTCCCGTCACATGCCAGGCTACTTGTTGCCCTTGGCGTATGTGCGCTAGTGGAGCCACGCGTTCCAGCGCCCCACGTTCGTACGGGTGTTGGGGCCGCCGAGGGTCACGCGGGCGAGGGGCTCTCGTCCTCGATCCGCTCGCCGCGCTCTCCCCGCTCGGTCCGCTCGGTCCGCTCGCCCCGGTCCTCCTGGCCGGCTCCCTGCATCGCCAGCCGCAGGAGCTGGTGGCAGATCGGACAGTGCCGGGTCAGGTGGCGGTACGACGACGCGGCCGACAGGTGCGCGCGGAGCAGTGCCCGCGTCTCGTGCCTCGCCGATGCCGTCATACGCCACCTCCGGGGGCCGTGCCGGAAACAGTGCCCTGACTCCTGGGGTACCGACCGAATGTGACGCCGTCAAGGGCGCCAGCGGCGCCAGGAGGGCCGTATACGAGCCGGAGGCGGATTTGGGATGCCGGACGCCCTTGAAGCGCCGTGAGGGGCCGTCAGGGCCCGCGCCAGTGTGGAGTGCACGCCGGAGGCCTGCCAGAGGGCTGCCAAAGGGAACGCGGAAGGCCCGCTCCCTCGCGGGGGCGGGCCTCTTTCGTTTCGATGCGGTCCTGACGGGATTTGCGGTACCCGATTGCGGCTGCGCCGCGGGCGCGGCCTCCACCTTGACAGGGCGGCGAGGTGTGTCGGTCGTGGTGCATGAAGAAGTGGTGCATGAAGAAGGCCCGCTCCCTCGCGGGGGCGGGCCTTCTTCGTTGATGCGGTCCTGACGGGATTTGAACCCGCGGCCTCCACCTTGACAGGGTGGCGAGCACTCCAAACTGCTCCACAGGACCAGGTTTCGCTGCGCTATTCCTGCGTTGCGCTGCGAGAAGAGACTGTACAGGAGCCGGGCCGCCTGGTCGAACTCACCCTGTGTGTCGGCTCGGTCACGGTGCCACCGCGTCGATCGCCTTCACGATCCGCTTGTCGGAGACGGGGTACGCCGTGCCCAGCGCGTGGGCGAAGTAGCTGACCCGCAGCTCCTCGATCATCCAGCGGATGTCGAGGGCCGCGGACGGCACCGGGCGGCCCTGCGGCATCTGCTCCAGCAGCCAGGCGTACTCGTCCTGCATCTCGTGGACCTTCTCCATGCGGGTGGTGTCCCGCTGGACGTTCGTCGGCATCTGCTGCAGGCGGCGGTCCGCCGCCACCAGATAGCGCATCAGGTCCGGCAGCCGCCGCAGCCCCGTCTCCGTCACGAAGCCCGGCTTCACCAGCGCGTCCAGCTGCTTGCGCACGTCCTGGAGGTTCGGCAGCAGCGCCGGGCTGCGTACGCCCTTCAGGCGACGCTCACAGGCCTGCCAGGCGGCCAGCACCTGCTGCACCTGGGCGACCGTGCGCACCGTCGTGTCGACGATCTCCGCGCGGACCTTGTCGTACAGCTTCCGGTACGACTCCTCGTCCCACGCGGGACCCCCGAAGTCCGCGATCAGCTTGTCCGCCGCCGCCATCGCGCAGTCGTCGAACAGTGCCTGGATGGAGCCGTGCGGGTTCGCCGACAGGGCGAGCTTCTGGGCGTTCGTCAGCTTTTCGGACGCGAACTTCGCCGGGTTGACCGGGATGTTCCGCAGGATCAGCCGGCGCGTGCCCTTCCACATCGCCTCCGCCTGTTCGGCCTCGGTGTCGAAGAGGCGCACGGAGACCGTGTCGCCGTCGTCGACGAGCGCCGGGTACGCCTTGACGGGCTGCCCGGCCCGGCGGGTCTCGAACACGCGGGTGAGCGCGCCGATCGTCCAGTCGTTGAGGCCCTTGCGTTCCAGGGACTCCCCGCCCTGGCGCACGGCGGTCGCCGCGGCGGCCTGGGACAGGGCCTGGCGCGCCTTCGGCTTCAGCTTGAGCTTCAGCGCTTCGAGGTCCTTGTCCTCGGCCAGCTTGCGGCGCCGCTCGTCGACGATGCGGAAGGTGATCCGCAGATGGTCCGGCACCTTCGCCCAGTCGAAGTCGTCCGCCTCGAACGGAACGCCGACCATCCGCTTCAGCTCGCGGGCCATGGTGACGGTCAGCGGCTCCTGGAGGGGTACCGCCTTCTCCAGGAACGCCTTCGCGTAGTTCGGCGCGGGCACGTAGTTGCGGCGGATCGGTTTCGGGAGCGAACGGATCAGCTCCGTCACCAACTCCTCCCGCAGGCCCGGGATCTGCCAGTCGAAGCCCTCGCCGGTGACCTGGTTGAGCACCTGGAGCGGGATGTGGACGGTGACACCGTCGGCGTCCGCGCCCGGCTCGAACTGGTACGTCACGCGGAACTTCAGCGGGCCCTGCCGCCAGGTGTCGGGGTAGTCGGCCTTGGTGACCGCCTCCGCCGACTCCCGGATCAGCATCTCGCGCTCGAAGTCCAGGAAGTCCGGCTGCTCGTGCCGCTTGCGCTTCCACCAGGAGTCGAAGTGGGCACCGGAGACGACGTGGTCGGGGACCCGCTGTTCGTAGAAGTCGAACAGCGTCTCGTCGTCGACGACGATGTCCCGGCGCCGGGCGCGGTGCTCGAGCTCCTCGACCTCGCTGAGGAGTCTGCGGTTGTCGGCGAAGAACTTGTGGTGGGTGCGCCAGTCGCCCTCGACCAGCGCGTTCCGGATGAACAGCTCGCGGCTGACCTCCGGGTCGATCCGGCCGTAGTTCACCTTGCGCTGGGCGACGATCGGGACGCCGTACAGCGTGACCTTCTCGTACGCCATCACGGCCGCCTGGTCCTTCTCCCAGTGCGGTTCGCTGTACGTCCGCTTGATCAGGTGCTCGGCGAGGGGTTCGACCCACTCCGGCTCGATCTTCGCGTTGACGCGGGCCCACAGGCGGCTGGTCTCCACCAGCTCGGCGGACATCACGAAGCGCGGCTGCTTCTTGAACAGCGCGGAGCCCGGGAAGATGGCGAACTTGGCGTTCCGGGCGCCCAGGTACTCGTTCTTGTTGCCGTCCTTCACGTCCTTCATGCCGATGTGCGACAGGAGGCCGGCGAGGAGGGAGACGTGGACGCGGTCGCCGGGGGCGTCGTCCTCGTTGAGGTGGATGCCCATCTGCTTGGCGACCGTGCGCAGCTGGGTGTAGATGTCCTGCCATTCGCGGATGCGCAGGAAGTTCAGGTACTCCTGCTTGCACATCCGGCGGAAGGACGACGAGCCGCGCTCCTTCTGCTGCTCGCGGACGTACCGCCACAGGTTGAGGTAGGCGAGGAAGTCGCTGGTCTCGTCCTTGAAGCGGGCGTGCTGCTGGTCGGCCTGGGTCTGCTTGTCGGCCGGGCGCTCGCGCGGGTCCTGGATGGAGAGCGCGGCGGCTATGACCATGACCTCGCGGCCACAGCCGTTGCGGTCGGCTTCCAGGACCATGCGGGCCAGCCGGGGGTCGACCGGCAGCTGGGCCAGCTTGCGGCCGGTGTCGGTGAGCCGCTTGCGGGGGTCCTTCTGCTGCGGGTCGAGCGCGCCCAGTTCCTGGAGCAGCTGCACGCCGTCGCGGATGTTGCGGTGGTCCGGCGGGTCGATGAAGGGGAACTTCTCGATGTCGCCGAGGCCGGCCGCGGTCATCTGGAGGATGACGGAGGCGAGGTTGGTCCGCAGGATCTCCGCGTCCGTGAACTCGGGCCGGGCGAGGAAGTCGTCCTCGCTGTACAGCCGGATGCAGATGCCGTCGGACGTACGGCCGCAGCGGCCCTTGCGCTGGTTGGCGCTGGCCTGCGAGATCGCCTCGATGGGCAGCCGCTGGACCTTGGTGCGGTGGCTGTAGCGGGAGATCCGGGCGAAGCCGGGGTCGATGACGTACTTGATGCCCGGGACGGTCAGGGAGGTCTCGGCCACGTTCGTGGCGAGCACGATCCGGCGCCCGGTGTGCGGCTGGAACACCCGGTGCTGCTCGGCGTGGGTCAGCCGGGCGTAGAGGGGCAGCACCTCGGTGAACCTGTACTGCTTCTTGTTGAGCGCGTCCGCGGTGTCCCGGATCTCGCGCTCGCCGGAGAGGAAGACGAGGATGTCGCCCTTCCCCTCGGCCATCAGTTCCTCCACCGCGTCCGTGATCGCGGTGATCTGGTCCCGGTCGGTGTCCTCGGAGTCCTCTTCGAGGAGCGGGCGGTACCGCACCTCCACCGGGTACGTCCGGCCGCTGACCTCGATGATCGGCGCGTCGCCGAAGTGCCGGGAGAAGCGCTCGGGGTCGATGGTCGCCGAGGTGATGACGACCTTGAGGTCGGGCCGCTTCGGCAGCAGCTGGGCCAGATACCCGAGCAGGAAGTCGATGTTGAGGGACCGCTCGTGCGCCTCGTCGATGATGATCGTGTCGTAGGCGCGCAGCTCGCGGTCGGTCTGGATCTCGGCGAGCAGGATGCCGTCCGTCATCAGCTTGATGAACGTGGCGTCCGGGTTCACCTGGTCCGTGAACCGCACCTTCCAGCCGACGGCCTCGCCGAGCGGCGTGTCCAGCTCGTCGGCGACCCGCTCGGCGACCGTGCGGGCGGCGATCCGTCGGGGCTGGGTGTGCCCGATCATGCCGCGTACGCCCCGGCCCAGCTCGAGGCAGATCTTCGGGATCTGGGTGGTCTTGCCGGAGCCGGTCTCACCCGCGACGATCACCACCTGGTGATCACGGATGGCGGCCGCGATCTCGTCCTTCTTCTGGCTGACGGGCAGCTGCTCGGGATAGCTGATCCCGGGCACACGGGTGCGCCGCTCGGCCATCCGCCCCTCGGCCTTGGCGACCTCCGCCTCGATCTCGGCGAGAACGGCGGCCCGGGCCTCCGGCTTGCGGATCTTGCGCGCGCCTTCGAGCCTGCGCCCGAGCCGGTGCGCGTCGCGCAGCGAGAGCTCGGTCAGACGGGGGGCGAGAGCGCCGAGGGCGGGGGCGGGATGCGTAGACATACGCAGTCCAGGATCGCATCCCCCTGAAATTCCTGGCTAACGCTTTTGCTCCGCCGACACGGGACGGCAACGGAAGAAGGGCCCGATCAGACGATCGGGCCCTTCTCTTTGTGGCTGGGGCCGGGGTCGAACCGGCGACCTTCCGCTTTTCAGGCGGACGCTCGTACCAACTGAGCTACCCAGCCACGAGGTTTCACGTGAAACCTCAGCGGTCCTGACGGGATTTGAACCCGCGGCCTCCACCTTGACAGGGTGGCGAGCACTCCAAACTGCTCCACAGGACCAAGCGTGGTGTGTGCGAACCAGCGTAGCTAAGTGTCGCACACGGTACTGCGTGCCCCCAACGGGATTCGAACCCGTGCTACCGCCTTGAAAGGGCGGCGTCCTAGGCCGCTAGACGATGAGGGCTATCGGCCCGCCTGGGCGCTTCTCAGCGCGTCGGGGACGTGAGAAGCATATGGGATGGCGGGAGGGATCGCCAAAACGGTTTACGGAGAGGGGCTGCCGGAGCCGGCCGGCGACGGGGACGCGCCCGGTTGGTTCTCCTCCACCAGATGGCGGCTGACCTCCGCCGTCGTCAGGCCGAGGCCGCCCAGCCTGATCGCGTCCCAGGCCTGGAGACGGCGGGAGTCACGGTCGAAGTAGAGGATCGACGCCTCGATCGGGTCGGGGTCCTGGTCCTCCACCGCGCGCAGTCCGCTGCCGCCCGTGGAGCCCTCGATACGCAGCCGGGTGCCGTACTTCATGACCTCCGTCTCCTGGTGGTGGACATGCCCCGCCAGGACCAGCGGCACCTCGCCGTCGGTCCTCCGGGCGGCCGCCGGTTCATGGGCGACGGCGACGTCCACCGGCGTACCGGCGGCCCGTTCGTCGCGCAGGGCGGAGGCCAGCCGGGCGCCCGCCAGCTCCTGGGACCGCTCGGCGCCGGTCCGGGCGGCCGTGCGGTCGGGGGTGAACTGGGGATCGCCGATGCCCGCGAAGCGCAGCCCCGCGACGGTCTCCGCCCGGCCGTCGTCCAGGACGTGCACGTTCTCCAGGCGTTCCAGATAGCGCTGGGTGACCCGGGAGTCGTGGTTGCCCCGGACCCAGACGTACGGGGCGCCGAGGTCCTCGACCGGGTCCAGGAAACCGTTCTCCGCCGCCGTGCCGTGGTCCATGGTGTCGCCGGAGTCGACGATCACGTTCACCTCGTACTGCTTCACCAGCGAGGCGATGATCGTCCAGCTCGCCGGGTTGAGGTGGATGTCGGAGACGTGCAGGACGCGGATGGTGGTCGGGTCGGGGGCGTACGCGGGGAGCGTGGACGTGGCGTCGTAGAGCTTCGTCACGTTCGTCACCAGGCGCGCCAACTCCTTCTGGTAGACGTCGAATTCGGTGACGATGCTGCGCGCGTCGCCGACCAGGCTGGGCGCGGAGGAGAGCAGGCCGGAGAAGCGCGGCTCCAGGACCGACTTCGGGTTCCAGGTCGCGTACGCCGTCGCGCCGGAGGCGGCGAGCAGGGCGAGGGCGAGGCCGCCGGCGGCCAGCGCGCGGCGCGGGCGGCGGTAGACGGCGAGGCCGAGGGCGGTGGCGCCGGCGACCACGGCGACGCCGGAGCGGACGGCCAGGTCGAGGGTGCCGTGGCCGACGTCGCGGGTGACCTCGTCCTGGAGTCCGGAGAGGCGTTCGGGGTGGTCGACCAGGGCCTGGGAGCGGACCGGGTCGAGCTGGTCGACGTTGACGTCCAGGCGGACCGGGGCGATGTGGCTGTCCAGGTGCAGCGCGCCCAGCGGGGAGACGTTGATCTTCGTGCCGCCGGTGAAGGACGGGCGCAGGGTCATCGTCGTGTCCATCGGCCCGACCGGGACCCTCACCTGGCCGACGACCAGCAGGCCCAGCCACCCGCCGAGCAGCACGACCGCGACCAGGCCGAGGGCGCGGGCCCACGGGCTGGGCCCGGCGGCCAGTTCGAGCGCGGGCGGGCGGGGACGGGACGGCTTGCGGTTGCGGGTCAGGACGTTCAGGACTGCGGCGGGGACGCGGGCCATTGGGGCCGTATGCCCGGGCGCGGGGGTGGCTATGCGGGGACGTCCGGGTCGTCGTACGGGCGGGTCGCGCGGGCTCTCGTACGGCCGTGTCGTACCCGACAATGGGCCTGTGCTGGAGATGACGCGCGAGGAGTTCGAGGAACTGGTCGCCGAGGCGCTGGACCGGATCCCGCCGGAGCTGACGCGGCTGATGGACAACGTCGCGGTGTTCGTCGAGGACGAACCGCCGACCGACGACCCGGAGCTGCTCGGGCTCTACGAGGGGACCCCGCTGACCGAGCGAGGCGAGTGGTACGCGGGAGTGCTGCCGGACCGGATCACCATCTACCGGGGGCCGACGCTGCGCATCTGCGAGAACCGGGAGGACGTCGTCGCGGAGACCGAGATCACCGTGGTCCACGAGATCGCCCACCACTTCGGGATCGACGACGCCCGGCTGCACGCGCTCGGTTACGGATGAGCCTGGCGCGTGTCCTCTTGCGGGCGGCGGGAGTTGGGCACGTTGACTCTTCACCGGCCCACGGAGGTGGCTGCTCGTGCGCCCCTTGTACGTACCCGTCCGCCTGGCCGCCGCCGTCGTGGCCGTCGCCGCAGCCGCCGGCTGTGTGAGCGTGGGCGACGACGACGCCGGCCGGGCCAAGCCGTCCCACTCGGCGGGACGCGAGGGCGGCGCGGCGCCCGACGGGGGTCCGGCGGTGTCCGGCGGCGGCGCCGGGTACCAGGGCGTGGCGGCCGGGGAGGCCGGGCGCGCGGACGGCAAGGGCAAGGGGAAGAAGGGCGACGGCGGCAAGCCGGGGAAGTCGGCGGCGCCGTCCGGCTCCGCCGTGCCGGGCGGCGGCGCGTCCGCCCCGGAACCGGCCGGGCCGGGCCGCACCGAGGGGCCCGGCGGCCCCGGCCACCCGCCCGCGCAGCCGACGCCAGCGCCCACCACGCCCGCGCCGGAGCCCGAGCCGCCGTCGCCGGAGCCGACGGCCTCGCCGGAGCCGACGGCCGCCGAGCCGTCGTCGTCCGCGCATCCGGAGCCGGGACCGCAGCTGGTGGAGCGGGAACCCGCGCCGGAGGCGGGATCGCCGGCGTAACGAGGGTCACGTGGTGGCGCTGGGCTGGCGGTTTGCCTTCAGGGGTGGTGGGTGCGTATGGTGGTAGATCGTTTGATCCCATTTGCCCGGCGCCAATCAGAAGCGCGCCGTGTGGCGCGTACTCTCCTTTGCCGTGGCTGACCGCATCGAGGCGGTCGTATTGCGAATCACGGAGTTGACGGGCGCGTGCCGACTGAGACTCCGGAAGGTTTCGCAGACGTATGTCCATCGCCAGTACTGATCATTCCGTCATGCCCGAGAACGAGGCAGACATCGAGGTCGTGACCGAGGCCGCGGCGGAAGCCGCCCCCGAGATCACCTTCGCGGACCTCGGCCTCCCCGAGGGCGTCGTGCGCAAGCTCGCGCAGAACGGCGTGACCACCCCCTTCCCGATCCAGGCCGCGACCATCCCGGACGCCCTGGCCGGCAAGGACATCCTCGGCCGGGGCCGCACCGGCTCCGGCAAGACCCTCTCCTTCGGTCTGCCGACGCTGGCCCAGCTGGCCGGCGGCCGCACCGAGAAGAAGCGGCCGCGGGCCGTCATCCTCACCCCGACGCGTGAGCTGGCCATGCAGGTCGCCGACGCGCTCCAGCCCTACGGCGACGTCGTCGGCCTGAAGATGAAGGTCGTCTGCGGTGGTACGTCGATGGGCAACCAGATCTATGCCCTGGAGAAGGGCGTCGACATCCTGGTCGCCACCCCGGGCCGGCTCCGCGACATCATCAACCGCGGCGCCTGCTCGCTCGAGGACGTTCAGATCGCCGTCCTCGACGAGGCCGACCAGATGTCCGACCTGGGCTTCCTGCCCGAGGTCACCGAGCTGCTCGACCAGGTCCCGGCGGGCGGCCAGCGGATGCTGTTCTCCGCGACGATGGAGAACGAGATCCAGACCCTCGTCGACCGGTACCTGAACGACCCGGTCTCGCACGAGGTCGACGCGGCGCAGGGCGCGGTGACGACCATGTCGCACCACATCCTGATCGTGAAGCCCAAGGACAAGGCGCCGGTCACCGCCGCGATCGCCTCCCGCAAGGGCCGCACCATCATCTTCGTCCGCACCCAGCTGGGCGCCGACCGCGTCGCCGAGCAGCTGCGTGACGCCGGGGCCAAGGCCGAGGCACTGCACGGCGGCATGACCCAGGGCGCGCGCACCCGGACGCTGGCGGACTTCAAGGACGGCTACGTCAACGTGCTGGTCGCGACGGACGTCGCCGCGCGCGGCATCCACGTGGACGGCATCGACCTGGTGCTGAACGTCGACCCCGCCGGCGACCACAAGGACTACCTGCACCGGGCCGGCCGCACCGCCCGCGCCGGCCGCACCGGCACCGTCGTCTCCCTGGCCCTGCCGCACCAGCGGCGCCAGATCTTCCGCCTGATGGAGGACGCGGGCGTCGACGCCTCGCGCCACATCATCCAGGGCGGCGGCGCCTTCGACCCCGAGGTCGCCGAGATCACCGGCGCCCGGTCCATGACCGAGGTGCAGGCCGAGTCCGCGGGCCACGCCGCGCAGCAGGCCGAGCGCGAGGTCGCCCAGCTCACCAAGCAGCTGGAGCGCGCCCAGCGCCGGGCCGCCGAGCTGCGTGACGAGGCCGACCGCCTGGTCGCCCGGCTCGCCCGGGAGCGGGGCGAGGACCCGGAGACGGCCGTGGCCGTGGCCGAGGCCGCCGTCGTCGCCGAGACCCCGGCCGCCGAGACCCAGGCCGACGCCGTCGCGGTGCCGGAGCAGCCGGCCGCGCAGGACGTGGACCGCGCCGAGCGCCGTGAGGACCGTGGCGGTTTCCGCCGGGACGACCGTCGGGACGAGCGTCGCCCGTTCGACCGCGACCGTGACCGTGGCGGCCGTTCCTTCGAGCGCCGTGACGACCGTGGTGGCCGTTCGTTCGAGCGCCGTGACGACCGTGGTGGCTTCCGCCGGGACGACCGTCGTGACGAGCGTCGCCCGTTCGACCGGGACCGTGGTGGCCGTTCGTTCGAGCGCCGTGACGACCGTGGTGGCTTCCGCCGGGACGACCGTCGTGACGAGCGCCGTGACGAGCGTCGCCCGTTCGACCGGGACCGTGACCGGGACCGCGGCGGCCGTTCGTTCGACCGCCGTGACGGTGACCGCGGTGGGTTCCGCCGCGACGACCGCCGTGAGGACCGTGGCGGCTTCCGCCGCGACGACCGCACCGGCCACCGCGGCAGCGACCGCCCGTTCAACCGCGACCGCCAGGGCGACCGTCCGGGCTTCCGCACCGGCGGCCACGAGCGTCCCTACGGCCGCCGTGACGACCACCGCGGTGGCGGTTCCTTCGGCCGCCGCGAGGACAAGCCGCGCTGGAAGCGCAACGGCTGACAACTGAAGCACGAGGGCCCGTACGACTCCGGTCGTGCGGGCCCTCCGCTTTTCCCTGTGACGCATGTCACGCCACAGCTCTGGGCATTGCTGGGTGCATGACAGATGACGCCAAGGTGAGTGGGCTGTCGGACGAAGAGCGGCTGGCCCAGCTCGGCTACACGCAGGTTCTCGCCCGCCGCATGTCGGCGTTCTCCAACTACGCGGTCTCCTTCACGATCATCTCGGTGCTGTCGGGCTGCCTGACGCTGTACCTGTTCGGCATGAACACCGGCGGGCCCGCGGTGATGACCTGGGGCTGGGTGGCCGTGGGGCTGATGACGATGTTCGTCGGGCTGGCCATGGCGGAGATCTGCTCCGCCTATCCGACCTCGGCGGGCCTGTACTTCTGGGCTCACCGGCTGGCACCGCGGCGGAGCGCGGCGGCCTGGGCCTGGTTCACGGGCTGGTTCAACGTGCTGGGGCAGGTCGCGGTGACCGCCGGTATCGACTTCGGGGCGGCGTCGTTCCTCGGCGCGTATCTGAACCTGGAGTTCGGCTGGGAGGTCACCCCGGGCCGCACGATCCTGCTGTTCGCGGCGATCCTGCTGCTGCACGGTCTGCTGAACACCTTCGGCGTGCGGATCGTCGCCGTGCTGAACAGCGTCAGCGTGTGGTGGCACGTGCTGGGCGTGGCGGTGATCGTCGGCGCGCTGGCCCTCGTACCGGACCGTCATCAGTCCGCGTCGTTCGTGTTCGGGGAGTTCGTCAACAACACCGGGTGGGGGAGCGGGCCGTACGTGGTGCTGCTGGGGCTGCTGATGGCCCAGTACACCTTCACCGGCTACGACGCCTCCGCCCATATGACCGAGGAGACCCACGACGCGTCGACCGCCGGGCCGAAGGGCATCGTGCGGTCCATCTGGACGTCGTGGATCGCCGGATTCGTACTGCTGCTCGGCTTCACCTTCGCCATCCAGTCGTACGAGGGGGCACTCGGCTCCCCGACCGGCGTACCGCCCGCGCAGATCCTGCTCGACGCGCTGGGCGTCACGGCCGGGAAGCTGCTGCTCCTCGTCGTGATCGGGGCGCAGCTGTTCTGCGGGATGGCCTCCGTGACCGCCAACAGCCGCATGATCTACGCCTTCTCCCGCGACGGCGCGCTGCCGTTCTCCCGCGTGTGGCACACGGTGAGCCCGCGCACCCGGACGCCGGTGGCGGCGGTGTGGCTGGCGGCGGGCGGGGCACTGGCGCTCGGGCTGCCGTACCTGATCAATGTGACCGCGTACGCGGCGGTCACCTCGATCGCCGTGATCGGGCTCTACATCGCCTACGTCATCCCGACCCTGCTGCGGCTGCGCAAGGGCGACGCGTTCGAGCGCGGGCCCTGGCACCTGGGGCGCTGGTCGCGGGCCGTCGGCGTGGTGGCGGTCGGCTGGGTCGGTGTGATCACCGTCCTGTTCATGCTGCCGCAGGTGTACCCGGTCACCGGCGAGACGTTCAACTACGCGCCGGTGGCCGTCCTGGTGGTGCTCGGGTTCGCCGCGGCCTGGTGGCTGGCGTCGGCGCGTCACTGGTTCCTGAAGCCCGCGGGGGAGCGGGCGGCCGTACCGGAAACCGCCGATTCGTAGCCTGCGAGGCGATTCGTTCACGGCCCCCGGCGGTCTGTCCACGCCGTGTCCCCGATACCCGATCGGAGACACGGCCCGATCCGGCTATGCTCGGGGTGGCGAACATCGCCTGGGCCCTTAGCTCAATTGGCAGAGCAGTGGACTTTTAATCCATTGGTTGTGGGTTCGAGTCCCACAGGGCCTACCGAAACGCCCCCGGCTCCCGAGCAGTTCGAGCCGGGGGCGTTCCCGTCTGCGGACGTTCGCCGGCTGTGCCCCGGGCCGACGGGGCAGGCCGGGCGTAGCCTGGGAGACACCGAGAGCATGTCGGGCGCACGATCATGAATGCGTCGTTCCCGGAGAGTGACGAACGAGGGCGGCCCGAGGCCGCCCGGGACGGAACGCACGATGGACTCTCCCAGGCCGCCCGCCGGAGGCACCTCCGCGGATGACGCGCACACGTACACGATGCCGCTGTCGCGACTGAGCGTCACCCCGGAGTGCAGCCACGGTCCGCTGGACGGGGCGTGGTGGCCGCGCTGCGACGCCCTGGAGCTGGAACTGCCCGCGCTCGTGGGCTCGTTGGACCCCGGCCACGGCACGGTCACCCGGGTCACGGTGGGTGCCGCGACGTGGGCCGACGCCCCGCGGACGGTGTCGGCGCCGGACCACCTGATCGAGGTCGTGCTGAGCGACGCCGCGGACGAGGAGCACGTCATCACCGTGGACTGCGGCACCGTGGGGCGCTGGGAGCTGATGGTCATCCCGCCCGAAGAGCCGGCCGGAGACGCCGAGCGCCTGCTGACCGCCGCCGCCGACCCGTGGAACCCGCTGTCCGCCCGGCGCATTCTGGCAGGCGCCGAGGCCGACGCCGGCCGGAAGGGCGCGGAGGAGCGGCACCGCCGATGATGGAGTGATGGGACAGGCAGTTCGTTCGTGGGCGAGCGGATGACGGCCCGACCGCGCTCGGACCGTTCCGAGAGCTTCGGTGAAGCGCTTCTGGGGACGGTGCTCGATCGCGCGCACGAACTTTCGCCCCACCTCATCGGCCCGCTGGTCGCCGAGGTGGTGGAGCGACTGGGGGGCCGCCGACCGCAGCTGCTCCTCCAGGACTACGGCCAGGTGCTGCTCGCACCCCTGCCCGGTGAGGGCCTCGCGGGCGGGGACCCGCAGGACATCGACGACACCGCCGCGGGCCGCTGCTTCCTCGACGCGCAGCCCGTCGAGCTGCCCGAGGACGACGGCGTACGGATCCACCTGCCGCTGCTGGACGGCGGGGACCAGGTGGGTGTCATGGCCGTGACGCTGGACCGGATCGACGACGACGACCGACGGCTGCTGGACAGGCTCGCCGCGCTGGTGGCCGACCTGCTGGTGACCAAGCACGGCTACTCCGACCTGTTCTTCTCCACCCGCCGCGGTGAACCGATGAGCGTCGCAGCCGAGATCCAGTGGTCCCTGCTGCCGCCACTGGCCATGATCATGCCGCGGGTAGCCGTGGCAGGGACCCTGGAGCCCGCGTACGACGTGGCGGGTGACAGCTTCGACTACGCGCTCAACGGCGACGTCCTGCACGTGGCCATGATCGACGCGATGGGACACGGCCTCGGTGCGGCCGTCATGGCGACCGTGGCCATCGGCGCCTACCGCCACGCCCGCCGCCTCGGCACCGACCTGCCGGAGATCTACGCCGCCATGGACGAGGCCGTGGCACACCAGTTCGGTCCCGACCATTTCGTCACCGCGCAGATGATGCGGCTGGACACGACCACCGGGGGGATGCGGTGGGTCAACGCGGGACACCCGTCGCCCATGCTCATTCGCGATCACCGTGTCACGCGCCGGCTTGACGCCCCCACGACCCTCCCGGTCGGCCTGGGCGGTGCGGAGCCGGAGGTCGGCGAGCTGGGTCTGGAGCGCGGGGACCGCGTCCTCTGCTTCACGGACGGGCTGGTCGAGGAACACGCGGTGGGCGAGGAGCAGTTCGGGGAGGAGCAGCTGATCGACTGGGTCGACGGGCTGGAGCGCACCTGCCGCGGTGTCCGGGCCGTGGCGCGCTCCTTGTCGCACACCCTCAAGAGGGCACGGGGAGGACACACCACGGACGACGCCACGCTGCTCCTGGTGGAGTGGCGGGGCTGATCGCGCATCCGGTCCGACCGGCGGCGAGGGGATCGCGCTGACACCTGTACACGGCCGTGAAAAACCGCATGGGGGCCGCGCAGCGGGGCACCCGGACCAGATGAGCGAGGCCGCTGGGTCGGCCGCGAGTCCGAGGGCGCCAGCCATGACGACACTCCGCGAACGAAGGATCTACCGCAAGGCCATTCTCCGGTGTCTGTACGGGGCAGTGGAGCGCAACCGTCCCGAGATCAGCGGGGCGGCGCTCCGCGAGCAGCTCGGGATGCCCGACGACGACCTGTCCGCCGCCTGCGTCTATCTGGCCGACGAGGGCCTGATAGCCGTCGACTGGACGTCGCACAACACTCCCGCCACCGCCGCACTGACCCACGAGGGCATCCGGTTCATGGAGGAGGAGGAAGATTCGGGCGAACCCGAGCCGCGCGAGTGACGCGGTCCTCACGTCCCGGTCGTTCCGCTCGGGCGGCCGTGCGGGTGAGCTACGGCCTCTTCCCGGATGCCGGCCATCAACAGCCTCAGCCCGAAACGGAATTGCTCGGCCGACCCGACGGCGAACAGCTCCTCGCCGACGGCGGCGGCCGCGGGCGGCTCGTTCACCATGTCCCGCACCCGCTCCCAGCGCCGGTCCCGCTCTCCCGCCCGGACCGCCATGGCCAGCGACGACGCCAGGCAGGCGACGAGCGTCCGGAAGCACCGCACCGCCGTGGCCGGCGGCAGCCCGCCTTCCTGGAGCGCCGCCAGCACGCTCCCGCCGATCCGCCGGCCGTGCTCTCCCATGGGCGGACGCGCGACCAGGTGCGCCGTGGCCCCCGGATGGCTCAGCGCCGCCTCGCGGAGGGCGTCGGCGGTGGCCGTGACGCGCTCGTCCCATGGCAGGCCGGGGCCCGGGTCCCGCACCTCGGCGATGGCGAGGTCGGCGACGGCGTCGAGCAGGGCGTCCCGATTGGCGAAGTGCCGGTAGCCGCTGTTTCCGGGTCGTACGTGAGGGCTGAACGCTAGACTCGCACGTCCCGGTACTCGGACGACGGGGGCGTTCGTGAGTGACAGAGTCACCCCACTGGATCTGGCCCGGCGGGCGGCGTGGCCGCGGCAGAAGACCGTCGCGAGCGCCGCGCCGGCTCCCGAGCCGGGGCCGTCCGTGCCGGAGCTCACCGCGCTGCTGGAGCAGCGCTACCCGGAAGTCGTCCACTTACTGCGCTGGATCGGCTGCGAGTCCTTCGACGACCTGATGGGGGAGTGGGTCCAGCACCGCGGCGCGGCCTGGGTCGGCGGGGTGCTCGACGCGGGCAGCGACCCTGGGCGGATCGCCACCGCGTGGAAGGACGTCCTCGACGCGCGCTCCAGGTCCATCCTGGTCCTCGAGTCGTTCGTCTTCGAGAGCAACCTGTGCCGGTACGCGGCCCGGGCGGCGACGAGCATGCCGGGCCGGATGCACTACGACAAGACGCTCCACGTGGTCCGGCAGCGCACCGCGCTCTCCCTGTGGGACCACGCGCTGTCCATCAACTGGCGCCGGCCCGTGGTGTTCTGCCGGGCCCTGCGGCTGGCACGGACCTACCTGGTCCACGTGGTGGGGGACAGCGAACTGACCGACGCCGGGAGCAAACTCCAGTTCTCCGGGCGGCTGGGGCAGGCGGCGGTGCTGCTGGCGCGGTTCGAGCAGGTCGGTGTCGCGGACCTGGAGGCGTCGGCGGAGCAGTTCCAGGTCTCGATCGTCGAGGGGAACCCCGCCCAGGACGCGGTGCCCTACCTCCTGGAGTGCTATCTGCGGCTGCACGACCACACGGGCAACCGCGAGTACCTGGGCCGGGCGGTCCGCACGGACCGGGCCCATCCCGACGTGGCCCGCGGCACCACCTGGCACCTGCTCATGGCCGAGATCTGGCTCCGGCTGGCCGACGGGATGCCCAAGGACGACAACTTCGCCGTCTACCTGCGCCGGGCCGAGGAGGCGCTCAGGCTCGCGGGGGAGCCGAGCGGCGGCGAGGCCGTGCAGCAGGTGCTGCTGTCGTGCGTGACCGCCGCCGCCCGCCGGGCCCCGGCGCTGCTCCCGCAGATACGGCTCGGTCTGCGGCGGCTCAACAACCCCTTCGGCCTCGGTGAACACCTGCGCCGGTTCGCGGAGGCCGGCCATCCGGCGGTGGAGCTGCCGGCCGCTCTCGTGCACGCCCTGCAGACCCGCTTCATGAGCTCCACCGAACCGCTGCACCGCCGCCTGCTGTCGGACTGCCTCCGGGCGTACGTCCAGCTGGAGGACGTCGGCGAGATGGACCGCTACCTGCTGCTGCACAACGCGCTCGGGCTGCAGGACGGGTCGCTCGTCAAGACCGGGCCGCTGACCGACGAGCTGAGCCGCATCCGCTACGCCGACGACATGCTGGCCGTGGCCGCGCTGCGCGACAACCGGTCGTTCTGGATCGAGGGCGTCACCCGGCTGATCCGGGAGACGGAGACGAACACCACCTCCTGCGTGCCGCTCGTCCGGCTCGGCCGCGAGCTGGAACGCGGCGGCGTGACCGTCAACCAGGCCGAACGCGGGCTCATGCGGGGCCGGCTGAGCGGCCTCTCGCAGGCCGACCGGTGGATCCAGGCGGTCGCGGACGGCGACCCGGGATTCTTCTACGAGCACGCCGCCGACCGCGCCATCAGCAGCCCCGACCTGGTGCGCCGCAACCTCGGCGGCCGCAGCAACGTGGTGACCGTCGACGACTACCTCGGCTTCACCAACTCCACCCTGGTGTTCAAGCCGACCACGCGGCTCTGCTTCCAGCGCGACACCGAGAAGTCGGCCGCGGTGCAGGCGACGCTGAACCGGATGGGTGCCGAGGGCGAGTTCGGCATCATCGACCTGATCACCACCATCCCGGTCGCCGACCTGCCGCACGGCGACGCGCAGTTCGCGCTCGGCACCGAGATCATCTCGGTGCGCCGCTTCGAGCACGGCACCGTGCTCGCCGAACGGCTGTCGCCCGCCGCGCCGGACTCGTCCTGCGAACTGCTCAAGCGCGCGGCCAGGTTCCTCGCGTACGTGCACGGGTCCGGCGAGCCGCCCCCGGCCCGGGTCCCCGGCGTGCGCAAGGAGGTGCGCAAGGAGGTGAAGATGTGGCTGCGGGCGATCCTGCCCGAGGAGCCGCCCGGCGAGGACAGCGCGCTGTTCGAGGAGTGGTGGGCGCTGCTCGGCGAGAGCGACCTGCCGCCGCAGCCGCGCCGCGACGCCCACGCCTTCAACTGGCTGGTGACGGACACCGACCGGATCATCGCGGTCGACCTGGAGGCGTCGCACTGGCGCCCCATGGGGTACGAGCTCGCCCAGCTCACGGACGACGTGCCGGCGCTCCCGGTGGACCGCTGGGACCTGCGCCGGGAGGTGGTCACGGCCTACGTGGACGCGCTGGCGCGCTGCACGGACGCCCCGGCCGTCGACATGGAGAAGCTGTGGGCCGCCTACCGGGCCTCCCTGCTGGTCCGCTCGGTGCGCAGCCTGACCGACCGCACGGGTGGACCGGGCGTCCGCGAGCACGGCGAGGCGATGCTGGACGAGCTGTGCCTGGACGCCCCGGCCGACGGCGACCCGCACGGCCCCGGCCGGGTTTCCCCGCACGACCTGGCGATCAGGCTGCGGGACGCCTGGGCGGAGCGGCGCGGCACCCCCGGTGACGCCCCGCTGCGCGAACTCAGCGAGGGCCGCAGGCGCCGGATCAGCCGCACCCTCGCCTATCACCTGCGCCATGACCACGGGATCAACCGGGACGGTCAGGGGTGGGTGCCGGTCGACACGCTGGTCGCGGCGCTCGGGCCGAGGCTCAAGGTCTCCGCCGACGAACTGATCAGCGTGGCGCGCGCGGTGACCGAGACGCGCTTCCAGGTGCGCGACGGCCTCATCCGGGCCCGCTATGGGCACTCGCGTCCGGCGGCCGTCGAGTACGAGGTCCGCAAACCGGACGGCCCGCTCTACCACTGCACGCCGACCGCCGCGCTGGGCAGCATCTTCGAGCGGGGTGAGGGGCTGCGGCCCATGACCCGGCAGTGGGTGCACCTGACGACCGACCCGGCGACCGCGCTGAGCGCCGGGCGGCGGCACGGCCCCAGCGTGCTCCTGTGCGTGCCCGAGCCCGACGGGCTGGAGTGCCGGCACGCGGGCGGCAACACCTGGCTCGTCGCGCAGGTGCCGCCGGAGGCGCTGCGGGTGGTGCCGCTGCACCAGATGTTCGCCACGCACGGCTGACCGGCCGCGTCCCGTCGGTCGGTCGGCCCGGCCCCGGCCCGCCCGGTCAGGTCAGCAGGTGGCGGTTCGGGGCCGTCGCCGCCTCCTCGTACTCCGGCAGGACCACCACGTCCACGCCCTTCGCGGACAGCGCGCCGACCCCGTCCGCACCCGTCACGAACGTGTCCGGCTCCCGCCACGCCGTGACCACCCTGCGCACGCCCGCGTCCAGGATCAGCCGGGCGCACGGGCGGGGCCGGGAGGCGCGGTGGGTGCAGGGTTCCAGGCTGCTGTAGACGGTCGCGCCGGGCAGCCTGGGGTCCGCCGGGTCGATCTTCGCCAGCGCCGCCTCCTCCGCGTGGACGACCGGGTCGTCGCTCTCCCGGGAGTGGCCGCGGGCCAGCTCGGCGCCGTCGGCGGCGACCACCACCGCGCCGACGCTGAAGGCGGACGACGACGGGGGGCACTGCCGTGCCAGGTCGCAGGCCAGCGAGAGCCAGTGCCGGTCCGCGGCCGACGCGACGGCGCCGGTGCCGGGGGCGGTCGGCTCGTAGCGCATCAGGACGACGTCACCGACCTGGCGGGTCTCCACCAGGCGCAGGCGGCCCGACTGGTAGGCGCCGGGGCCGAACAGGCGCGGGGCGTCCGGATCGCCGACGAACAGCGGGGCGAGGGCCAGCTGGACCTCGTCGGCCAGGCCCTGCTGGAGGAGCTGGGTGTGGACGGTGCCGCCGCCCTCCACCATCAGCCGCCGTACGCCGCGTACGTCGTGCAGGTCCTCCAGGACGGCCCGCCAGTCGAGAGAGGCGCCCAGCGCCACCACGTCCGCGTCCGCCGCGATGCCCGCCGCCCGCAGGCGGTCCGCGCCCTCCGGCGTCGTGTAGACGACCTTCTGTCCGCCCGTGTGCCAGAACTGCGCGCCGGGGTTCAGGTCGCCGGTCGCGCTGACCGTCACCTTCAGGGGGTACTCCGGCCGTCCGGCCGCCGTCCGGGCCGCCCGGCGCTCGGGGGAGTTGACGAGGAGGCGGGGGTTGTCGGCGCGGATGGTGCCGGCGCCGACGAGGATCGCGTCGACGGATGCCCGTACGTCGTCGACCCGGTCGAAGTCGGCGGGCCCTGACAGCAGGAGGCGTTCGGGACCGGTGTCGTCCAGGTAGCCGTCGAGCGAGACGGCGGCGGAGAGCAGGACGTACGGGTAAGGCATCGGCGCACCCATCTGGGAGACGGCGGATCTTGGTTCAAGTTTTAAGCAAACCTACACTGGGCGGCATGACGACCCGCTGGCTCACGCCCGAGGAGCAGCGCGCCTGGCGCGCGTACATCGCCGCCGCCCATCTCCTGGAGGACGCGCTCGACCGGCAGCTCCAGCGGGAGGCCGGCATGCCACACCTTTACTACTCCGTCCTGGCCGTCCTGTCCGAGGCGCCCGAGCGACGGCTGCGCATGACCGACCTCGCCGGGCAGCTGAAGATCACCCGCAGCCGGCTGACGTACGCCGTGGGGCGGCTGGAGAAGGACGGGCTGGTGCGGCGGGAGGGCTGCGCCAGTGACCGGCGGGGCAGTACCGCCGTCCTGACAGGCGAGGGGATGGCGGCCGTCGAGCGGGCGGCTCCGGGGCACGTCGGGACGGTGCGGGCCGCGCTCTTCGACCACCTCACGCCCGAGCAGGTGGGGCAGGTCGAGGAGATCTTCACCAGGGTCGCCGGGGCTCTCCAGGACGGCCGGGGCGGCGGGGAGGTCCCCTGGCTGCGGCGGTCGGCGCCGCCGTCCTGTTCGTGAGCTGCCTCACCGGCTGTTGCTTTAAGTTTCAAGCATGGGTAGGGTCCTGATCGACAGGCTGCTTCAAAACTGAAGCATGAGGAGTTCCAGCCGCCGACCCGGAGAACCGCATGTCCGACACCCCCGCCGCCACCCAGCGCGCCCGCGTCCGGGTGCCCCTGCAGTTCCACGACGGCTACCGCGTCGACGCCGAACTCGTCACCTTCCACGGCCTGGCCGACGGCCGGGAGCACCTCGCCGCCGTCCTCGGCGACCCCGCCCCCGGCAGCACCCCGCTGGTCCGGCTCCACTCCGAGTGCCTGACCGGCGACGTCTTCGGCTCCGCCCGCTGCGACTGCGGCCCGCAGCTGCGCGAGGCGGTCGAACGCATCGCCGAGCGCGGCGGTGTCCTGCTCTATCTCCGCCAGGAGGGCCGCGGCATCGGCCTCTACAACAAGCTCGACGCCTACGCCCTCCAGGACCAGGGACTCGACACCTACGAGGCCAACCTGGCCCTCGGCCTGCCCGAGGACGCCCGCGACTACACGGCCGCCGCCCAGATGCTCGCCGCCCTCGGCATCACCGAGCTGGACCTGCTCTCCAACAACCCGGACAAGGCGGAGCAGCTGCGCGCCCTCGGCGTCGACGTCCGCGACCGCGTCCCGACCGGCGTCTTCACCACCGCCCACAACGTCCACTACCTGCGTGCCAAGGTCCTCCAGACCCGGCACACCCTGCCGCTGGCCGACCTGACCGGACTGAATGTGGGGTAATCACCGCAGGTCAGGTGCGGTGCGCCGGCGGTGCGGGAGGCCGTGGGAAAACCCTGGCGCGGACGGCTCCCCGCATGGCGTACACTGGTTTCAACGACGCGGGGTGGAGCAGCTCGGTAGCTCGCTGGGCTCATAACCCAGAGGTCGCAGGTTCAAATCCTGTCCCCGCTACTGAAGGCTCAGGGCCGGAATCCATGGAAATGGGTTCCGGCCCTGAGTGTTTTCGCGTTTCCTTCACCCGCCGTGCGCCGGGCGTGCGGCCGAAAACATACGGGTGGCCGTGAAACACGCGGTGGTCGTGAGCTGTCACCGGGAGTGAGTGATCGAACCCCCTCCGCATAACATCTGAGACACCATCAAAAAAGGGAATGCTGCTGAAGTTGTCGCGAAGGCGGGTCAACTCGCCCGGTTTTCGCCGATGCTGGGGCGTACGTCCCGGCAGCCATCCTTAATGATCAAGTGGAACGGCTTGGAAATCACCCCCCGGTTCTATTAACGTCCGATAACGCAGCGCGGTCGTCCCAGCCGTCACAAGAGGCGGCTCCGTGCGCACGCGCCGAATCCCGTAAGGGAACCGGGGAACCACCACCTTGGGGTGAATCGGGCGTAAGCGGTCGTGTCCACACGGCTGATTTACGCGCGTAGGAGACCTTCCTGCTCCGAACCCGTCAGCTAACCCGGTAGGCGAGAAGGAAGGAAAGGAGTACGCCCACGTGGCGTCCAACCGGCCTGCCCCCGGGGCCCCCTTCGTGCCCGGCCAGCGCACCGGCGATCCCGCCGACACCTTGCTCTACGGCGGTCAGCGCACCGATGAGGGGCCGTTCGAGGAGTGGAATCCCACCGCGGAGTCCATTCGCCCCGTACGCGGCCGGCACCGCGTCTCCAAGCAGCGCGGCGGCGGACTCGCCCGCAGCTCCACCGTCCTGGGCGTCGGTGTCATAGCCGCCGTCGGCGCGGGCGGCATGGCCACCGCGCAGACCGGCAAGCCGCCGGTGTCCATCTCGATGCCGGACCTGCCGAACGTCGGCTCGCTCATCTCCGACGACGCCGAGCCCGAGCCCGAGGCCGAGACCACCGCCACCCCGCTCAGCAGCGTCGGCGTCACCGCCGTCGACACCGCGCAGGGCACCGCCGACGCCGGTGAGGCGCTGCGTGCCCGCATCATGGCGCAGGCCGAGCAGCAGCAGGACCAGGTCGAGTCCAAGGCCGCCGCCGAGGCGCTCGAAGCCGCCGAGAAGAAGGCCGCGGAGGCCGCCGCGCAGGCGGAGAAGGAAGCCGAGGCCGAGGCCGCCGCCGCGAAGAAGAAGGCGGAGGAGGAGGCCCGCAAGAAGGCCGAAGCCGAGCGCCTGGCCGAGCTGGCCAAGCAGTTCACGCTGCCGACCTCCTCGTACACGCTCACCTCCACCTACGGTCAGGCCGGCGCCATGTGGTCCTCCGGCTACCACACCGGCCTCGACTTCGCCGCACCCACGGGTACCCTCCTCAAGGCCGTGCACACCGGCACGATCACCCAGGCCGGCTGGGACGGCGCCTACGGCTACAAGACCGTCCTCACCCTGGAGGACGGCACCGAGATCCTCTACGCCCACCAGTCGTCGATCAGCGTGAGCGTCGGGCAGAAGGTCAGCACCGGGGACGTCATCGGACGGGTCGGCGCGACCGGCAACGTGACCGGGCCGCACCTGCACATGGAGGTGCACACCTCCGACGGCGGCGCCCTCGACCCGCTGGCCTGGCTTCGGGGCAAGGGCCTCACCCCCTGATCCCGGCCGGCTTCGAACCCCGGCGGTCCTGACGGCAACCCCCCGACGTCAGGGCTGCCGGTTCACGGAATAGCCGCTTCCCCCGGGGTCGTTGACTTCGAGCATGACTTCTCTGCGCAAGCTCGGCTCCTCCGACCTCGAGGTCTTCCCGCTCTCCCTCGGCGGCAACGTCTTCGGCTGGACCGCCGACCGTGATCAGTCATTCGCCGTCCTCGACGCCTACGCCGCCGCGGGCGGCAACTTCGTCGACACCGCCGACGTCTACTCGGCCTGGATCGAGGGCAACTCCGGCGGCGAGTCCGAGACGATCATCGGCGAGTGGCTGAAGGCCCGCGGCAACCGCGCCGACGTGGTCGTCGCGACCAAGGTCAGCCAGCACCCCGAGTACCAGGGTCTGTCCGCCGCGAACATCAAGGCCGCCGCCGACGCGTCCCTGCGCCGCCTCGGCACCGACCACATCGACCTCTACTACACCCACTTCGACCGGCCCGAGGTGCCGGTCGAGGAGATCATCGGAGCGCTCGACGAACTGGTGAAGTCGGGCAAGGTCCGGCACATCGCCGCGTCGAACATCTCGGCGGAGCGGCTGCGGGAGTCCCTGGAGTTCTCCGACCGGGAGGGCCTGGCCCGGTACGTCGCGCTCCAGCCGCACTACAACCTGGTGTCCCGGGAGACCTACGAGGGCGAGCTCCAGGACGTCGCCGCGCGGGCCGGCCTCGCCGCCGTCCCCTACTACGCGCTGGCCTCCGGCTTCCTCACCGGAAAGTACCGGCCCGGCACCACCGTCGACAGCGCGCGGGCGTCCGGCGCCACCAAGCACCTCCACAGCGAGCGCGGGCGCCGGGTCCTCACCGCGCTCGACGACATCGCCGCCGCCCACGAGGCGCCGGTCGCCACGGTCGCCCTCGCCTGGCTCGCCGCCCAGCCGACGGTCGCCGCGCCGATCGCCTCCGCGCGGACCGTGGAGCAGCTCCCGGCCCTGCTGGGCGTGGCGGAGCTGCGGCTCACGGAGGAGGAGCTGAAGAGGCTGGGAGAGGCCTCCGCGTAAGTCCTGGAACCTGCGGCTAGGTCCGGTAGGGGTTGTACGCCGGATACGGGGCCGTCGCGCCGTACACCGCCGCGCCGTACACCGCCGGGCCGTGCGCCGGTGGGCCGTACGCCGACCACGGCATCAGGACCGGCACCGGCGGGGCCGTGACCCGCGCGGCGTACTCCAGCGCCGGGCGGGCCACCTCGCGGCGGCGCCACAGCTCGTGCAGCAGCTGCCGCTCCCGTACGACGAAGTCCGCGCCGGCCCGGCCCCGCCGCCCCCGGTGTCTGAGGAACGCCAGCGACGTCGCGTACGCCTCGTACTCGGCCACCGCGCGGGACGCCGGTTTGCCCAGGTGGTGGCCGGCGAACTCGCGGGCCAGCCGGCGCGCCCGCATCGAGCCGAGCACGAAGGGCTCCGCCGGCCCCAGCCAGCCCGCCATCACATACGCGGGCAGCTCCTCGCGGACGGTTCGCAGCTCCCGCTGCCGTGTCCAGATCACCAGCCACGTCAGCAGCCCGAACGCGGGCACCATGAATGCGCCGTACACCGCGAAGAACCCGTACTCGCCGAAGGTCGCCGAGCCGTTCCAGAACGCGTGCATGCCCATCGCGAGCAGCAGCCCGCCCAGGGGCAGCAGCACCCGGCGCAGCAGCCGGCGTTCCCCCGACAGCGCGGCGAAGCCGAAGCCGATGCCGGTGAGGACGGTGAACAGGGGGTGCGCGAACGGGGACATCACGATGCGCACGAAGAACGTCGCAGCGGTGACGGAGGCGATGCCGCGGTCGCCGTGCAGCTGGTCGGTGCCGAAGGCGGTGCCGAGGTAGAGGATGTTCTCGGTGAACGCGAAGCCGGTCGCGGTCACCCCGGCTATCACCACGCCGTCGACGATCCCCGTGAAGTCACGTCTGCGGAAGAGGAAGATCAGCAGGATCGCGGCGGCCTTCGCGGTCTCCTCCACGACCGGCGCTATGACGGTCGCGCCCAGGGTGTCCGCGCTGGACGGGTCGGCGGTGGCCGTCGCTATCCAGCGGGTCGCGAAGCTGTTGGCCACGATGGCTATCAGTGCCGCCGCGCAGGCCCCCCAGGCGAAGGCGAACAGCAGGTTCCGCCAGGGGCCGGGTTCGACCCGGTCCAGCCAGCGGAACGCGGCTATCAGCAGCGGCACGGGCAGGATCGCCAGGCCCAGCCCGACGAGGAAGCCCTCGGTGCCGGTCTCCTCCCGCACCAGCGCGAGGATCACCAGACCGGACAGGGCGAGGAGCGTGACGAGCGCGCCGTAGCGCACCCAGGAGCGCTGCCACCAGTGCGCGTGCCGGGGCGCCCCGGGAGGGGGAAAACCGGGAGGCGGGGGGTACGGGGGACTGCTGGCCACGGCATTGACCCTAACGAGGGACGGAGCCGCCCGCGGGGGATCAGACGTCGGCGGGAGGCTGAGCTGACGGTACGTGGGGTACGCGGCGGAAGAGCAGATCGTTCACGACATGACCCTTGTCCAGTCCCTGTCCCTCGAAACGGGTCAGCGGACGGAACTCGGGGCGGGGCGCGAAGCCGCCGTCGGCCCGGGTGTTCTCGAAGTCGGGGTGCGCGGTGAGCACCTCGAGCATCTGCTCCGCGTACGGCTCCCAGTCGGTGGCGCAGTGCAGGATCGCGCCGGGCTTCAGCCGGGTCGCGGCGAGGCTCAGGAACTCGGGCTGGATGAGCCGCCGCTTGTGGTGGCGCTTCTTGGGCCAGGGGTCCGGGAAGTAGACCCGGAGGCCGTCCAGCGCGTCCGGGGCCAGCATCTCGCGGAGCAGGATGATGGCGTCGCCGTTGGCGACCCGGACGTTGGTCAGGCCGTTGCGGTCGGCGAGGTTCAGCAGGTTGCCCTGGCCGGGGGTGTGCACGTCGACCGCGAGGATGTTGGTGCCGGGGTCGGCGGCGGCCATCTGGGCGGTCGCCTCGCCCATGCCGAAGCCGATCTCCAGGACGACGGGGCCGGTGTTCCCGAACAGCTCCGCGAGGTCGATCACCCGCCCGCCGTCGATGTCCAGCCCCCACTTCGGCCACAGCCGCTGCAACGCGTCCGCCTGCCCCGCGGTCACCCGGCTCCGCCGCGGCTGGAAACTCCGGATCCGCCGCTCGAAGTGCGAACCGGCGGGATCGGCCTGCGGCCCCTCGGGAAACCGGGGCTGGCCCTTGGGGCGGCTGGGGTGGCGGGGCGCGGGGGAGCTCAGGGAGTCAGACACAGTGAGGTCGATTTTACGGGCATTGCCTCGGCCGCGGGCAGCCGCGGCGAGCCGCCGCGACGCCTCGGCCGCGACGCCGTTCAGCGCGCCTCCCCCAGCACCCGCAGCACCCTCCGGGCCACCTCCCTGCCGATCGGCAGGGACGCGGTCGCCGCGGGAGACGGCGCGTTCAGCACGTGCACCGCGCGCGCCCCCTCTCGGATCAGGAAGTCGTCCACCAGCGTCCCGTCCCGCAGCACGGCCTGCGCCCGCACCCCGGCGGCGCTCGGCGCGAGATCCGCCTCGGTCACCGAAGGCAGCAGTCTTCGCACCGCCTCGGTGAACGCCCCCTTGGACACCGACCGCCGCAGCTCCCCCGCCCCGTACCGCCAGTGCCGCCGCGCCAGCTGCCACGCCCCGGGCCACGCCAGCGTGCCGCCCAGCTCCCGGGGCCGGACGACGCCCCAGCCGTACCCCTCGCGGGCCAGCGCGGGCACCGCGTTGGGGCCGATGTGGACGGTGCCGTCGATGCCCCGGGTGAGGTGGACGCCCAGGAACGGGAACGCGGGGTCGGGGACGGGATACACCAGCCCGTTCACCAGCTCCGGTCGCCGCAGGTCGTAGTACTCACCCCGGAAGGGGATGATCCGCATCTCGGGGTCGTCCCCGGTCAGCCGCGCGACCTCGTCGCACCGCAGTCCGGCACAGTTCACCAGCACCCGTGCCCGCACGACCGCCCCGTCGGCCGTCTCCACGGCCACGCCCAGTTCCGGCCGCCGGTCCACGCGGACGACCTCCGCGCCGTAGCGCAGCTCCGCGCCGGACGCGGCGGCGAGCCGGTGGGCGACGCCGACGAAGTCGCAGATGCCGGTCGTGCCGACGTGTATGGCGGCGAGGCCGCGCACCTCCGGCTCGTACTCCGCGATCTGGGCCGCGCCCAGCTCCCGCACCGGAATGCCGTTCTCCCGGCCGCGCTGCACGAGGGCGTGCAGGCGGGGCAGCTCCGCGCGGTCGGTGGCGACGATCAGCTTGCCGGTGACGGCGTGCGCGATGTCGTACTCGGCGCAGAACTTGACCAGCTCGGCGGCGCCCCGGACCGCGTACCGCGCCTTGAGGGAGCCGGGGCGGTAGTAGATGCCGCTGTGGATGACGCCGCTGTTGCGCCCCGTCTGGTGCCGGGCCGGGCCCGGTTCCTTCTCCAGCACCATGACCTGCGTGCCGGGCGCCCGGCGTGTGATCGCGTACGCCGTCGACAGGCCGACGATCCCGCCGCCGATCACCAGCACGTCACAGTCGTAGGCGATCTTCCGCACCTGCACCACCTCCCGGTTTCGATAGTGCACTGCGCCACTGACAATGCCCTCAAACCCGGGACGTGTCCGGTGTCACGCCGGGGCCATCAGCAGGGGGCGGGCGCGTTCGCGCAGCTCCACGACGCGCGGCTCGTCGCCGTACGGCTCCAGGCGGTGCAGCAGGTCCCTGACGTACTCCGTGGTCCGCGCGGACGATATGCGCCCGGCGACCTCCACCGCGCGGACCCCCGCCGCGCAGGCCGCGTCCAGGTTGCCGGACTCCAGTTCGGCGACCGCCCCGACGATCAGGCGCAGTCCGTGGGAGCGGACGAACTCCTCGGTCGGCTGCGAGAGGGCCTGCTCGGTGAAGCGGCGGACCTGGCGGGGAGCCTTCAGGTCGCGGTAGCACTCGGCCGCGTCGGCGGCGAAGCGGTCATAGGAGTAGAAGGCGAGCCAGCTCGGGTCGTGGTCGCCGGGGCGGGCCCGCTCCAGCCAGCTCTCGGCCGCCTTCAGAGCCGCGCCGGCCGCCTGGGCGTCTCCCGCGCGGGCGTGCGCGCGTGCCTCGACGAGACGGAAGAAGCTCATGGTGCGGGCGGTGGCCAGGCCCCGGTTGCGTTCCAGGGCGGCCTGGGCGAGGTCCACGCCCTCGTCGCCGAAGCCCCGGTAGGTGGCCTGCAGCGACATCGACGCCAGGACGTAGCCCCCCAGGGGCACGTCGGCCGCCGCGCGGGCCAGGCGCAGGGCCTGGATGTAGTAGCGCTGGGCGGCTTCCTGCTGGCCGGTGTCGAAGGCCATCCAGCCGGCGAGACGGGTGAGTTCGGCGCTGGCGCCGAACAGGGCGCGGCCGACCTCGTCGGAGTAGGAGCCCAGGAGCAGCGGGGCGGCCTCCACGCGCAGGCATTCGGGGACCATGGACGAACGCCAGTCCCCGCCGCCGTACTTGGAGTCCCAGCGGCGCGCGTCCTCGGCGGCCTCCCGCAGTTTCTGCACATCGCTGTGGCCGACTTTGATCGGTGCGCCCGAGCCCTCGGCGGGGTTCGCCTCGCGCGCCACCGAGCTGTCGGCCGGGGTTATCAGCCACCGTGACGCGGGGGTCGCATAGGCGCTCACGGCGAACGAACCGGCCAGCGACTGCCAGATGCCGCCGGAGCCGGCGCGCCGCCCGGCGAGGTCGAGGCGGTACAGCTCGGTCGCCGACTTCACCGCCTGGCCGACGTCCCGGGGGAAGGCGAGACCCACCTCGGGCGCGGGGTCGGCGTCCGCCAGGCCGATCTCGTGCAGCGGCACCGGACGGCCGAGCTTCTGGCCGATCGCGGCCGCGATGAGATGGGGCGCGGCACCCTGCGGGACCATGCCCTTCGACACCCAGCGGGCCACCGAGGTCTTGTCGTAGCGAAGCGTCAACCCGCGTTGGGCACCGAGGTCGTTGACGCGTCGTGCGAGTCCCGCGTTGCTGATTCCCGCGAGGGCGAGAACGGCGCCGAGCTTTTCGTTCGGCCCGCGTTGCTCCCTGGACATGCGCCACCCCTCGACACAGACGGCTGCCGCGCTGGCATAACCGTGCGGCATTCGTAAACCCAGCGTAGTTCGCCGCATCCCAAGCGTTAAGGGGCATTGTTCCGGTTGGCGGGATTGTGGTCCGTACGGCAGTACGGGCCCTGTACGCACCGTTGCGGCGTGCTCCCGGTGTGTGGCCGTGCGCCCGTCCGTGCGCTCTTCTCCGGCCAACTCGGGAGCGATTCCATGGCTTCTGCGTGGGTCGGCCCGCTGTACTGACCAGTGGGCTGGGGGACACCGCCGCCTCACATCCCCGCGGGCGGCGGTCCGGCCCGGGGGGCGTGCTCCGTTTCCCGGGCCGTGCGCCCGTTCGGTGATGCGCAGAGCATGTACGGAGCGTGCACGGCGGCGGTGGCGCACGGCCTTGGTGGTCTTGGAATGGCCGAAATTCGACCCCGTAGGGTGTTGGCCAATACCTGCGTCCACCACACGGTTTGAGGGCGCGTTGGGGGTTTTCAGGGGGCGTACCGGGGGCGCATTCACGTCGTCGGCGCGGGCGGTCCGCCTGCGCTTCTCCCCGGGGTCCTCCCCGCGGTCCACTCCGCACTTCCCTGCGCTGAACGGCAGTTGGGCCGGGCGGTGGCCTGCCTCCAAAGCGCATGCCAGGCGCATGCCAGGCGCATGCCAAGGGCGCATGCCAGGGCGCGCGGGGCGCATTCAAGGGATCGCAAGCGGCTCCGCCGACCCTCCGCGGCGCCTCCTTCGTGGCAGCATGGTGAACCGGTTCTCGCGGTGCACTGGTTGTCCACAGTCTGTGGAGGCGTCGATGCGGTGGTTGGTGGGTTGGAGCAGCACCGCCGCGGGCACCGCCCGGATCGGCACCGCCGGCGCCACCGGGTACGACGGCGAGACCCTGCAGCCGGTGGGCTCCCAGCTCCTGTGGGGCGATCCCGACCCGCTGTGGGCGGTCGGCGACTGGCGCCCCGACGAGGTCCGGGTGGTGTCCGCCGACGCGCAGACCCGCATCGCCGTCCTCGGCACCTGCGGCGCCACCGACGAACAGCTGCGGGTCGGGCTGTTCGCCGCGCGCGGCGGCGCACTGCGGCATCTGACCGCCTGGCCCGGCAGCTACACGGCGGTCGTCCAGGTCGGCCGCCGGATCACCGTCTGCGGCGACCTCGCGGGCGCCCGCCCCGTCTTCCACACCCCATGGGCCGGCGGCACCGCCTACGCCACCGCCGCGCTGCCGCTCGCCGACCTCGTCGAGGCCAACCTCGACTTCGGCCACCTCGCCGCCCTGCTGGCCGCCCCCGACGTCCCGGCCGCCGTCCAGGAGTCCACCCCGTACGACGGCGTACGGCGCATTCCGCCGGGGCACGCGCTGATCCTGCGCGCCGGGGCGCGGGAGATCGCCGGGTACGAGCCCGTCGCCTCCCTCGCCGTGGCCGCGCCCCCCGCCGACCCCGACCGCGCGGTCGACGCCGTACGCGACGCCCTCGTGGAGGCCGTGCGGACCCGGCTGTCCGCCCCCCGCCACGTCCCCGGCGCCGACATCGACCCCGGACCCGTGCCCGGCATGGGTCCCGCCGAACGGCGTGCCGCGCGCGGGATGCCGGTCCCGGGCATCGGCGCCGACCTGTCCGGCGGCCCCGCCTCGGCGACCCTCGCCCTGCTCGCCGCCGGACTGCCCGGCATGCCCGGCACCGTCCTCGGACACGGCACCGGCGCCGGTGAGCGGCTGCTCGCCGTCACCTTCAACGACCTCGCCGTCGGCGGCCGGGAGGCCGAGCTGGAACGCGCCGGGGCGCTCGCCGCCGGGCCCCGGCTGCACCACGTGGTGGTGACCGGCGACGAGGAGACCCTGCCGTACGCCGACCTGGACGGACCGCTAACCGACGAGCCGAGCCCCATGCTGGTGTCGGCCGTCCGGCACCGCGCCCGGCTCGCCGCCGGCAGCGCGGACCACCTCACCGGCTACGGCGCCCGCCAGGTCCTCGACGCCCACCCCGCGCGCCTCGCCGACCTCCTCATGGACCGCCGGCGCCGGCATTTGGTGCGCCCGGTGGCCGCCCTCGCGAAGGCGGACGGCTCGGTGCTGGTCCCCGCGCGCGTCTACGCCGCCGCCCGCCGCCTCGCCCGCACCCCGTACCGGGCCGGCGTGGAAAGCCTCGCCGCCCAGCTCCTGGAGCGGGGCTTCGACGAACCCGGCGGTGCCACGGGGGCGTCTCTCGCCGGGCTCACCTGGGCCAGACCCGGCCCGGCGGCACGCTGGCTGACCGGCGAGGCGCTCGCTGAAGTATCGGTTCGTCTCCAGACGGCCCTCCAACGGTCCGCCGTCGGCCCCGACCGCCGCCCCGGCGACTTCCGCGCCCGCGCGGCCCTCGCGCGCACCGCCGCCGACGTCCGCGTCCTGGAACAGGCCGCCGAGATCCGCTTCCAGCGCCTGCACACGCCGTTCCTGGACAACCAGGTCGTCCGCGCCTGCCGCGAACTGCCCGAGGCGCTGCGCGTGCAGCCCGGGGCGCGCGCCGAGATCCTGCGCAGCGTGCTCACCGGCGCCGGTGTCACCGACCTGCCGCCCGGCTGGGGCGCCACCTCCCAGGCCCCGCAGGCCGCCGCCGCCCGCACCGGCCTGCGCGTCGCCGCGCACTCCCTGATGGCCCTCTTCGACACCCCCCTGCTGGCGCAGGCCGGTCTGGTCGAGGCCCGCGTGGTCCGCAAGGCGCTGCGCCGCGCCGCCGAGGGCGAGCCGCTGCCCCTGGACGGGCTCGCCGACCTCGTCTCCCTGGAACTGTGGCTGCGCCGCCTGCTCGCCCGCCGCGGCACCTGCTGGACCGGCACCCCTGGACGCGCGCGGGCCGTCCCGGCGGGCATCGTCCCGCAGCGCGGCGCGCTGGGCGCGGGTGCCGCCGTGAACCCTATGAGCAGGTGAACCTGGCGTCCGCCCAGTCCGCGACGGCCACGTCGTCGACGTGGTTGTGCGGCTCCACCACCAGCCGCACGGTCTCCCGCCCGGCCAGGTCCACCTGCACGGGGACGGCCGCGTCGCCGCCCTTGACCATGCGGGACTTCCACAGCCGGACACCGTCGGCATAGACCGAGAAGTAGACCCTGCCGAGCTTCAGCGTCATGTCGTCGACGCCGACCAGCGCCTGGTAGGAGCTGCACTCGCGGTTGAGGTCGATGGTCACGGAGGACTCGGCGTGCACGGTGACCCCGCGCGCGTAGGACGTCCCGCCGATCGACAGGCCCTGCCGCTGCCACACCCAGCCGCTCTCGCCGATCCGCATCTCGGGCTCGCTGCCGTCGCCGCTGATGTCGTACGCCAGGTCGCTCCACTGGTAGACGACCGGCGCGGGCGGGGGAGCGGGCGCCGGTGTCGGGGGGGCCGTGGGGGTCGGCTTCGGGGCGGCGGTCGGGGTCGGTGCGGGAGTCGGTGTCCGGGGAGGCTTCGGGGTGGGCGTGGGGGTAGGCGTGGGTGTCGGTTTCCGAGCGATCACCCGGGGCGCCGGCGGGGGTGCGGGCGCGGGCTTCTTCGGCGACGGGACCACCGATGGGGTCGTCGACGGGGTCGGCGACGGGGTCGGCGACGGCGGTTCCGGCTGGACGGCCGGTGCCGACACGGGCGGCTTGGCCACCGGCTTCCCGGGCGGGCTGTCGTCGCCGACCAGCGCCAGCGCGACGGCAGCGGCGGCCACCGCGACCACCCCGGCCGCGACTCCGGCCTTCACCGGCGCGCCCACCCCTTCGGCGGCCACACCACCGGCGCTCGCCCCACTTCCGGCACCTGCCGTGCTTCCGGCGCCCGCCCCGCTTCCGGCGCCCGCCCCGCTTCCCGCGGCCACCCCGCTGCCGGACGTGCCTGCCCCGGCGCCCGCGGCCGCTCCGGCGCCCGTGCCCGCCCCGCCGGACGAACCGCCCGCCGCGGCGGCCGCGCCCGCGGCGCCCGCCGCACCGGCTCCGGCCCCGCCCGCGAGGAGCCCGGCCGCCTTGGCGTACCCGGCGGCGCCGAACCAGCCGATGACGGCCACCGGCACGACGGCCGGGATGCCGGCGGCGACCTCCTCGATCTGGCCGGCCGCCAGCCGGCACTTCGCGCACTCCTCCAGGTGCTTGCGCAGACCCCGCTCCGCGCGGGTGCGGAGTTTGCGGCGGGCATAGGTCCCGAGCTGGTCGGCGTAGCGCGCGCACTCCTGGTCGGTGGCGAGGCTGGTGCTGACATGCGCCTGGAGGTACGCCTGCTTGAGGCCCTCGCGGGCCCGGCTGGCGAGCACACGCGTGCCGTTGGCGTCGAGCCCGAAGAGCACCGCGACCTCGCTCGGCGACTCGTCCTCGACCTCGGTGTGCCACAGCACCGCCTGCCAGCGCTCGGGCAGCGAGCGGAAGGCCCGCATGGCCATCGACTGCTCGGCCTCGTGCATCGCCCGCGCGTCGGCCCCGAGATCGAGCGTGCCGGCGTCGGGGACGTCGGAGGCCCGCGCGGCCTGAGCGGCGAACACCGCGAAGTCGTCGACCAGATGCTCCCGCTTCGCCGAGCTCGTCCAGTTCGCGGCGACCCGGCGGACGCTGGTCAGCAGATAGGCGCGCACGGCGTGCTCGGGGCCGGAGCCGCCGCGCACCGCCTGGAGCATGCGGGCGAAGACCTCCGCGGTGAGGTCGTCGGCGGTGTGGGCGTCACGGCAGCAGGTGCGCGCGTACCGGCGGACGGCGTCCGCGTGGCGCCGGTACAGCTCCTCGTACGCCGTGTCGTCCCCGGACCGCATCCGGCCGATCAGCTCGGCGTCGGAGGGCGGCACCTCGCGCGGCGGCGGCAGGATGCCGTGGTCGTCGCGGCGGTCACGCTGCGCCGGTACGGCCCGCTCGGGTGAGAAGCCCGCCGGGAGGCCGGCGCGTTTGCCCTGGCTCGGCACATGTGGTGGAACGAGGCCACCGGCCTCCGGGTCGCCGTCGTCCAGTGACTCGTCCCGCCCGTCAACGCTCATCGCGGAAAGCCCTCGCCGCCTGCCCAACCAGTCCCGACCACCGGGTCAGAGTGCCACAAGGCCTTTCGGCCGGACCCCGGCAGTGAACGGCCGTCCACTCCTCCGAGGGGACTTGTCGCCGCACGGTACTGATCGTCACCCGTTCGGGGAAGCAGCAACGGACCTGCGTGGATGTGCAGTTGAGCGCCGTTCCCGGATGTGCCCGGGGTCGCCGGCGGCGAGGAGGCGAGGGACGCGGGCACCTCGGCACCCACGCCCCTGTCACCTCATCGGGTTACGCCGATCGGCCGACACCTCACGCCGGACGCGACCGCAGCCCCTCCAGCAGGATGTCCAGCAGCCGTGCCGAGGCCGCCGCCTGCTGCGCCGGGTCCGGCAGCGAGGGCGCCGCCGTCGCGATCACCAGCAGGACGTCCGACACCGACACGTCGGCACGCAGCTCGCCCGCCGCGCGGGCCCGCTCCACGAGCTGGCCCACCACGTCGAGCAGCGCCGCCGCCCCCGCGTCGTCCTCGGCCGCCGGCTGCTCCGGCACCAGCCGCAGCTCCCCGCCGCCCGGCTGGGTCCGCTGCTGCGGCACCCGCGTCTCCTCCGGCTCGGCGTCGCCCTCCTCGGCGACGCCGACCCGCAGCACCTGCGGCGGCAGCAGCCGGCCCGCGCCCGACGCCACCGAGGTCCGCAGAAAGCGGGACAGCGCCGACCACGGCTCGTCCTCCTGCCCGAGCGCGGCCCGCGCCTGATCGGTCAGCCGGGAGATCTCCTCCTCGGCTATCCGCCGGACCAGAACGTCCTTGCTCGGGAAACGCCGGTACACCGTGCCGACGCCGACCCGGGCGCGCCGCGCCACGTCCTCCATCGGCGCGCCGTAACCCAGCTCGCCGAAGACCTCGCGCGCCGCGCGCAGTACGTGCTCGAGGTTGCGCTGTGCGTCCACACGCAGCGGCGTCGTCCGCGAGGTGTCCCCGCGTCCGGTGCTCACCGCCGCGCCGACCGCGCCGCCGGTTGCGATGGCCGACGCGGAAGACCAACGAGAGTCCTGAATGTGCATAAGAAATCCCCCGGTAATGACGTCTCCCCCCGGAGACTCTCCCCGTCATTGGATGCCGGAGCGCACGGAACCGGCTCAAACCCCGAGCCCGCCGGTCGAGCCCACCCGTCGCGGACCCGAGAGGCACCCCCTACACCCCGTCGTGAGACGAACATAGTTGAGAGACAGTCAATTCAGAAGGGGCAGGTTCCGCACGGAGCGCCCCCCGATCGGAGTACGGGCCGTATACGCCCCGATTGCACCCCCCTATGTCACCTGTCTCACACCCCCTGACCTGCGCAGCTTTCCCGCACATGGGTGATTCGGCCAACACCGGGCACGCGCGCCGTGCGGTCACACAAATTGCCGGGGCTGTGGACAAACGCAAGCACTGGGTGCGTCATGGGATGGTGAAGGAACGTGCGCGCATTCTCGTTGTCGGCGGCGGCTACGTCGGGATGTACACGGCCCTGCGCCTCCAGCAGAAGCTGAAACACGAACTGAAGACGGGCGAGGCGGAGATCACGGTCGTCACCCCGGACCCGTACATGACGTACCAGCCGTTCCTCCCGGAGGCGGCCGCCGGTGCCATCTCCCCGCGCCACGTGGTCGTACCGCTGCGCCGCGTCCTGCCCCACTGCCGCGTCGTGATCGGGGAGGCGGAGGCCGTCCGGCACGCCGACCGCACCGCGACCCTCGCCACGCTGGCCACCCGGGAGCGGGGCGCGCCGCCCGAGGAGCTGGCGTACGACGAGCTCGTCCTCGCCCCCGGTTCGGTCTCGCGCACCCTGCCCGTCCCCGGTCTCGCCGACCACGGCATCGGCTTCAAGACCGTCGAGGAGGCCATCGGCCTGCGCAACCACGTCATCGAGCAGATGGACATCGCCTCCTCCACCCGCGACCCCGCGATCCGCGACGCGGCCCTCACCTTCGTCTTCGTCGGCGGCGGCTTCGCGGGCGTGGAGGCCCTCGGCGAGCTGGAGGACATGGCCCGCTACACCGCGCGGTACTACCACAACATCAAGCCCGAGGACATGAAGTGGGTCCTCGTCGAGGCCTCGGACCGCATCCTGCCCGAGGTCGGCGAGGAGATGGGCCGCTACACGGTCACCGAGCTGCGCCGCCGCAACATCGAGGTCCTCCTCGGCACCCGCCTGGAGTCCTGCGTGGACCGGGTCGCCGTCCTCAGCGACGGACAACGATTCCCCACCCGTACGGTCGTCTGGACGGCCGGCGTCAAACCGCACCCGGTCCTCGCGGCCACCGACCTGCCCCGCACCGCGCGGGGCCGTCTGCGGTGCACCGCCGAGCTGGCCGTCGAGGGGCACCCCCACGCGTGGTCCGCGGGCGACGCCGCCGCCGTCCCCGACGTCACCGCCGCCGACCCCGGCACCGAATGCGCCCCCAACGCCCAGCACGCCGTGCGCCAGGCCGGCGTCCTCGCCGACAACATCGTGCGCTCCCTGCGCGACGAGGCACTTCTGACGTACACCCACAAGTACGTCGGCTCCGTCGCCTCCCTCGGCCTGCACAAGGGCGTCGCCCATGTGTACGGACGCAAGCTGAAGGGCTACCCCGCGTGGTTCATGCACCGCGCCTACCACCTCAGCCGCGTGCCCACCTTCAACCGCAAGGCCCGCATCCTCGCCGAATGGGCCCTCGCCGGCCTCTTCAAACGGGAGATCGTCTCCCTCGGTTCACTCGAACACCCCCGTGCGGAGTTCGAACTCGCGGCCGGGGGAAAACCTGCCGACGACCCGAAGGGGTCGTCCTGACCGAAGCAAGGAACTCCCGGAGCCACCCGGGCGTCTGACGGATGTCGGCCCGGTCGGCCACACTGCCAGACTGGTCCACGCCGAAACGGGCGGGCCGCCGCCCGCCCTGCCCGCCGAACCCACGAGGCTTTCCCAAGTGCTGCACATCCCAGGGGCGGTGCCACCCCACGGTCACCACCGTGCCGCCCCCGGGGGACCGGGCCGGGTCCGGAGCCGGCCGACGACAACTACACGAGGCAAGGATTCGTGAACTTCACGCGCTGGAGCGCCCGGCTCCCCGGAACGCAGCGCCGCGCCGCAGCGCGGACCGAACCCACGGTCAACTCCGACCGCCGGGCGGAGGGCCGGGGCGAGGGCTCCGTCCCCGCGGCCCGCGCCGAACACCTCACCGACCAGCTCCCCGCCCTCCCCGCCGTCGACGAACTGCCGGTGCGCGAGGTCCTGGACCGCGTCCCCGCGCTGGTCGCCCTCGTCCACGGCCCCGACCACCGACTGGCGTACGTCAACGAGGCCTACGCCGCCGCCTTCGGCGCCCGCCCGCCCGGCGAGCCGGCCCGCGACGCCCTGCCCGAGCTCCAGGAGTTGGGCCTGCTCCCGCTCCTCGACCAGGTCCAGCGCAGCGGCAAGCCGCGCACCCTGAAGTCCCGCAAGGCCCTCGACGGCCGCTCCTACACGTTCTCCTGCACGCCGGTCCGCGAAGGCGGCGGAAGCGGCGGCCGCGGAGTCCTCGTCTTCGCCACCGACGTCACCGACCACGCCGAGGCCGCCGAACGCCTGCGCGCCAGCGAACGCCGCCAGCGCGAGACCGCCGTCACCCTCCAGCGCTCCCTGCTCCCCCAGGAACTCGAACAGCCGGACGACCTGCGGATCGCCGCCACCTACCAGCCCGGCGGCACGGAAGCGGCCGTCGGCGGCGACTGGTACGACGTGATCACCCTCGGCGGCGGCCGCACCGCCCTCGTCATCGGCGACGTCATGGGCCGCGGCGTCCGCGCGGCGGCCGTCATGGGCCAGCTCCGCACCGCGGTCCGCGCCTACGCCCGCCTCGACCTGCCCCCGCACGAGGTCCTCCAGCTCCTCGACGGCCTCGCCACCGAGATCGACGCCAACCAGATCGCCACCTGCGTCTACGCCATCCACGACCCCAACGAGGGTCGGCTGGTGTACGCCTCCGCCGGCCATCTGCCGATCCTGGTCCGCGACGAGAACGGCACCGTCCAGCGCGCCGACGAGCCCACCGGCCCGCCCCTCGGCACCGGCGGCTGGATGCACGCCTCCGGCTCCGTCCCGCTCGGCCCCGGCTCCACCGCCGTCCTCTACACGGACGGCCTCGTCGAACGCCGCGACGAGGACCTCGACGAGGGCATCGCCGCCCTGGAACGCGCCCTCGCCGGCGCCACCGGCACCCCGCAGGTCGTCTGCGACCGCCTGGTCCGCTCCGCCGGCGTCACCGCCGACCACGACGACGACGTCGCCGTCCTCGTCCTCCAGCACCCGGCCCGCACCGGCCCCGACGCCGACCTCTTCCGCAACGCCGCCCTGGAACTCCTCGGCGGCGTGGAAGCGGCCCCCCGCGCCCGCGCCTTCGCCTCCGGCGTCCTGACGAGCTGGCGCTTCCCGGCGGACCTGCACGACCTGGGCGTCCTGGCCGCGAGCGAACTCGTCGCGAACTCCCTCCAGCACGGCACCCCGCCCATGCGGCTACGCCTGCGCCGCACCGACCGCCGCCTGATCATCGAGGTCACCGACGGCGACGACCACCTCCCCCGACGCCGCCGCGCGGAACCCGGCGACGAATCCGGGCGGGGCATCGCCATCGTCGCGACCATCGCCTCGAACTGGGGCTGCCGCCGGACACCGGGCGGCGGCAAGGCGGTCTGGTGCGAGTTCGCACTGCCGAAGAGCTGAGGCGGCCGCGCCGGCTCAGGCCTCCGCGGCCACCGGCTCCGCCGCCGAGCCGCCGCGCGCGACCACCCGGTTGCGCGCCACCCACGGCTGGTCCTGGATCTCGGTGAGCCGCCGCCCCAGCCGTATCGCCAGCACGCTGATGCCCAGCGAGAACAGCAGGAAGGTCACGATGTACGGCGCGTGCAGCGAGGCGCCCATGGGCCCGCCCACCGCCGGCCCCACGGCCAGCGCCAGCTGCTTCACCAGGGCGAACGCCGAGTTGTACTGACCGGCCAGGCCCTCCGGCGCCAGATCGGCGACCAGCGGGGCCACGGTCGGCGACAGCATCGCCTCACCCAGCCCGAACAGCGCGTATGTCGAGACGAACGCGGCCGTGGCCATCTCCTGGCTGCCGTGCCCCAGCCCCGCGTACCCGGCCGCGAGCCACGCCACGGCCCAGATCAGCCCGACCGCCGCGATCACCCGGGAACGCCGACGCCGCTCCACGAAGCGCAGTACGGCGAACTGGGCCACGACGATCATCGCGGTGTTGGCGGCCAGCGCCGTCCCCAGCGCGGACGTCGAAATCCCGGCGGCCTCCACCCCGTAGGCACTCAGCCCCGACTCGAACTGCCCGTAGCAGGCGAAGAACAGCACGAAG